>CAVWYG010000017.1:0-33709 GCA_963759215.1 uncultured Acidobacteriota bacterium | reverse complement strand
TCAAGCAGGACAATGGCGAAACCATTCTGTACAAAATCAAGAAGGGACCGAAACACACCGTTTCAAGCGTCTCCATCGAGGGCAATCAGACGCTTGGCGATAAACAGTTGCTCGCCCATGTGAGCGTCAAAAAGGGGCACCTGTTCTCGCATGGCAAGTTCAGCGAGAAGCTGCTGCGCGCAAGCACGAAGAATCTGGAAGCCACTTACCGCGCAGAGGGATTCAGCAATGTGAAGGTGACGCCAAAGGTCGAAGGCCGGGGCGGCAACCTTGACGTGACCTTTGCGTTGAACGAGGGGCCACGCGACATCGTGCGTGAGTTGAAGATCATGGGCGATAACACAATGACAGTTGCGCAACTTGTGCCCCAGGGCTTGAAATTGGTTGCCGGGCAGCCATACTCGCAGACCAAAGCGAATGGGGATCGCACTGCCATCGACGGTGAAATACCTTGAGAGCGGCTATCTGACATCATCGGTCCGCCAGACAGTGAAGAGCGAGAAGAACGACCCGCATAGCTTGATTGTCACCTATGAGATACAGGAAGGACCGCGGGTGACGATTTCCAACGTGGTTACGCTGGGGCGGGTCCAGACCCGGCAGCTCTTCATCGATCGCTCGGTGAAGCTCACGCCTCATGCGCCGCTTACAACCGGCAATATGCTGAGCGCGGAATCGCGGCTCTACACGTCAGGAGTCTTCAGTTGGGCCGAGGTGAGCCCGCAACGCCAGATCACGACCCAGACTACATCGGAGCGTGCTGGTGAAAGTTCACGAGGCGCAGCGCAACACTCTGACCTATGGCTTCGGCTTTGAGGTGATTAATCGTGGCGGAACTTTGCCGAGCGGAACCGTCGCCGTTCCGGGACTGCCCCCGGTGGGATGTGAGTTCCACCTTCATAGACCAGCCAGACGACCTTCTGGGGGCCACGCGGTTCGGTCGAGTACACGCGGAAGAATATCCTCGGCATGGCCGAGACGCTTTTCCGTCGGAGGGCTGGCAGCCCGGCTGGTCCAAAGAGTCACGGCAAATTTCCAGAACCCGAGCTTTTTCGGCACGAGCTTTACCAGCAACTTGAACTCAAGCTTTGAGCACAACAGCGAAAACCCGATCTTTTCCGACACGATTGAGGGAGTCGGATTCCAGCTGCAGAAGCCGCTGAACCACAAGAGAACTCTGCATCTGCTGCTGCGCTACAGCTTCAGCGAGTCGCAAATCAGCGCCCCCCTCATTCCCGACCTGGTGCCCCCCGGCCAACAGAACGTGCGTCTGTCCACCCTTTCGGCAACCTACTCACGGGATACCCGCGATAACCAACTCAATGCAACCCGCGGCATCTATCAGAGTGTGGAGATTGACGTGAATCCGGCGGTGCTGGGCTCAAGCGCGAGCTTTCTAAAGTTGCTGTCGCAGATCGCCTACTACAAGAAATTGCCGAACCAGGTCATCTGGGCCAATAGCGTCCGCCTTGGCGTGGCCCCGGCATTTGCCGGGAGCCAGGTACCGCTGTCGCAGTTGTTCTTCTCCGGCGGCGGCAGCACGCTGCGCGGCTTTCCGCTGGATGGAGCGGGACCGCAACGCAATGTTCTGGCGTGCGAGAGTACGAATCCCCTCTCGGGCTGCCAGACGATCACAGTGCCCGACGGCGGGCGTCAGCTGTTCATCTTGAACTCAGAATTTCGGCTTCCGCTTCCCATTAACAAAAGTCTGGGCTGGGTCGCCTTCTACGATGGAGGCAACGTATTCACGGCGATTGGATTCCATGGCGAGTACACCAACACGCTTGGCGGAGGACTGCGCTATGCGACTCCGGTGGGGCCGATCAGGTTTGACATAGGCCATAACCTGAATTCACCGCCTGGCATCAGCGCTACACAATTTTTCGTCACCCTCGGGCAGGCATTTTGAGCACAGCTGAGAATCTTCCTCCCGATAACGAAGAGCCGGACCTGGTGAGCCGGGAAGGCCGAGCACGCTGGAAGCGCATCGTGCTGTGGACGATGGCCTTGCTGCTGGGCTTGATGGTGATCGTCGTGGCCGGGGTGGCAGTGCTGCTGCACAGCCAACGCTTCCATGATTACCTGCTTGCCGAGGCACGGCAGAGTGCGAGCGAATCGCTGGGCGTTCCGGTGGAGGTGCAGAATTTCGCGTTGCACTTCAGTGGCATCAGTCCGACGGCCGATCTCTACGGCTTGGTGGTGCATGGAGCGGCAGCCCTTCACCGATCCTTCGCTGCTACAGGTGGAGCACGCGCGGATTGGCGTGCGAGTGATTTCATTGCTGCGGAAGAAATGGTACTTCAGCGAAATTACGATCCACCATGCGGTGGCGCAGATTCGCGTGGATGCGAATGGCAACAACAATCTACCGAAGCCGCAGCAGAGCTCTTCTTCAAAGAACGGGGTTCAGACGCTCTTCGACCTGGCGATCCGCCACGCGGTGCTTGAGCGCGGCGAGATCTATTACAACGACCGCAAGAGCGCGCTTGACGCCGATCTTCACGATGTAACGCTGAACTCGGACCTTCCAGCAGTTCACGCAATGTCTATTCCGGGCAGATTGCGTATTCGGATGGACATCTCAAGAGCGAGGGATACGAGCCCATTCCACATGCGCTGAGTGCGGAGTTTGAGTTGACTCCGACGCGCCTGGATTTGCGCAAGGCAGAGCTGCGCAGTGGAGCGTCGACGATTGGCTTTACCGCGACGCTGGAGGATTTCAACAATCCGCGGCTGAAAGTGGAGTATCACGCGAAGGTGGATGCAGACGGACTTGCGGCGGATTCTGCACAACGCGCAACTGCCGATTGGGAATGCTGCAACTGGACGGGCACGCAACCTATGCGGCAAAGCCCAGCCAGCCGACGCTGAACGGCGCTACGCTGGTGGGCACGCTGCGCAGCGAGCGGCTGGAGTTCCGGGAGCAGGGCGGTTCATCGCAAGGCGCACGTTCCCGCGGCATCCGATCGCAAGGCGCATCGCAAACCATGCGAATCGAGGCGCGCGCGATTCGGGCCACCTATGCGCTGACGAACGGAGACGCTGGAGTTGCGCTCGCTCACCGCTTCCCTGCTGGGCGGGACGCTGGGGCGCGGGCAACGGTACGAAACCTGGCGGGAGAGCAAGTGGGCGCGGCGCATGTGAAGCTGGATGGAATCTCACTGGCCGAGCTGAAACAACTCGCCAATGCGAGCGCGGCAAACGGCGCTGCGAACGGCCCCGCGGACAACGTCACGGTGGCGGGGACGCTGCAGGCAACAAGCGACGCGTCATGGAAGGGTTCGCCGAACAACCTGCAAGCAACTGCCGATGTAACGATCGATGCGACAGCGGGCTCAACGCAGCTCGGCGGGCACTGTTCCGATTGCGGGCGAGTTACACGCCAGCTTCCGCAACCGCGATCAGCAGCTTACGCTTGCGCAGAGTTATTTTCGCACCCCGCAGACCACGCTGACATTCGACGGAACCCTGGATGGCCGGGGCCGGCGCTCGCAGATGAACCTTGCGCTCAACGCCGCAGACCTGCACGAGTTGGAGACCATCGCTGGAATCTTCAGCAAACCGGCGCAGCCGCTCGGTCTTTACGGCAGCGCGATGTTTACCGGCACGCTCTCCGGGCCGACCTTAGCGCCGCGACTGACAGGCGAGCTGAACGCTACGAATCTGCGCCTGCACGGAACCGATTGGAAGCTGCTGCGAGCGCATCTGGACGCAAGCCCGAACGCGGTGGAGATACAGGGCGGGCAACTTGAGCCTGCGGCCGCCAAAGGTGCGCCCCAGGGGAACATCACCTTCAGCGGCGGCAGCGCGCTTGCAGCATTGGCGCCTGACGCCCGCCACTCCTTCCATGTGACGCTGAACGCGCAGAGGCTGGACGCGGGACAGCTGGCGCGGCTCGCAGGGCTGACCACTGCCGTGAGCGGCACGCTGAACGCAACCGTGCAGGCGCACGGAACGGAGCTGAACCCGCTTGGGCAGGGACGGCTGGAGTTGTTGCACGCCTCCGTCGGCGGTGAGCCGATTCAATCCGCCGCGGCGCAGTTCAATGGAGATGGCAACGCAGCTCCACGCCCACTTGAACATCGCCATGCCCGCGGGCGCCGCTACGCGGAGAGCTCACCTACTACCCCAAGCAGCGCGGGTATGAGGTGCAACTGGACGCGCAATGACTTCAAGCTCGACCAATTGCAGGCGGTGAAGGCGCGCAATCTCTCCATCGCCGGCGCGCTGAACTTGACCGCCAGCGGGCGCGGCACTCTGGACGATCCGCAACTCACCGCCAGCCTGGAGATTCCGCAACTGCGGGCGCAGCAGCAGACCATCGATCATCTTGCGCTGGCGGCGAATGTTGCGCAGCACGTGGCGAATATTACGCTGGACACCCGCGCGGTGAACGCGAACATTCGCGGGCACGCCACGGTCCAGCTCACGGGCGACTACCTTGCCGAAGCGGCGCTGGATACGCAGCCGATTCCGCTGCAACCGCTGCTGGCCACGTATGCGCCCGACGAGGCGGCGAACATCACCGGACAGACCGAGTTGCACGCGACCCTGCGCGGGCCGCTGAAACATCCGGAGCGCATCGAAGCCCACGTGATCGTCCCGGAGTTGAACTTGCACTATCAGAAGTCGATTGAGCTGGCGGCCTCGGGGCCGATCCATGCTGACTATGTGAACGGCGTGCTCAATCATGGAGCGCTCCGGGCTTCAAGGGCACGGGTACGGATCTGCAATTCCAGGGCTCGCTGCCGTTGCTGGATCGCACCAAGCCGGTGTCGCTGTTGCTGCTTGGGTCGCTGAATCTGCGGCTGGCGCAACTGTTCGATCCCGACGTAACAAGTTCGGGGCAGCTGCGCTTCAACATCAATTCGTATGGAGCGCTGAGCGATCCGAACGTCGAGGGCGACGGTGCAGATCGTCAATGCAAGCTTTGTGTTGGCCGACGCGCCGCTTGGTCTGTCGAATGGAAATGGCGTGCTCGCACTGACTCGCGACCGGTTGAACATCACGAGCTTCGAAGGCACCATGGGCGGCGGAAAAGTTACCGCGCGCGGAGGCGTGGTCTACCGTCCGTCGCTGCAGTTGGACGTGGCGATGAGCGCGCAAGGAGTTCGGATGCTTTATCCCGAGGGAGTGCGCGAGGACATTGAGCGCCAATCTTACGCTGACGGGAACGCCGAGCAGGCGGTGATGCGGGGACAGGTGAACGTGGATCAACTGTCGTTCGCGCCGGACTTTGATCTGTCCAGCTGGCTGCGTTCGGCAACGGAGTGGAGGAACCGCCGTCGCGGGGCTTTGCCAACAATCTGCGGTTAAACGTCGCTGCTGCGCTCCGACCCAGACCGTGAACCTGGTGAGCCGGACGCTGAGCGTTAGCGGCGCGGCCAACCTGCGCGTCACCGGAACCGCGGCCGAGCCGGTGGTGCTGGGACGCGCCACCCTGACGCGGAGGCGATCTGGTCTTTCAAGGGAACCGGTATGTATTGCAGGGCGGAGTGATCGACTTTGTGAATCCCTCGCGGACCGAGCCCAACGTGAACCTCTCGCTGACCACGACCATTCAGCAGTACAACATCGGAATGCGCATTGAGGGGACGCCGGACCGGCTGCGCACCACCTACTCATCGGACCCGGCGCTGCCTCCGGCCGACATCATTAACCTGATCGCCTTCGGCAAGACGCAGGAGGCCGCCGAATGCGGCAACACCTCTGCCAACCAGACGGCCGAGCAGAGTATCGCCTCGGCGGTAAGCGGCCAGGTAACCAGCCGGGTGCAGAACTTCGCCGGGCTCTCCCATCTCTCGGTGGACCCCACGCTGGGCAACACCAGCAGAACGCCGGAGCCATCATCACGGTGCAAAAAAGGGTGACCAGCAAGATCTTCGTCACCTTCCAGACCGACGTGACCAGCACACAGCAGGAGGTGATCCAGCTTGAATACCAGGCCACGCCGAAGGTTTCCTACAGCGGGACGCGCGACCAGAACGGCGGTTTCGCTTCGAGACGCGGATCACGCGGGATTGGTAGACCAATCGCTTCGCCCATCCGGGTCCTTTTCGGGCATCGCCTACGCGTTTCGCTTATGTCTCCTATCAAAACTTTTAATAACTCTGGATTTATTTTGATTTGTCGCTGCTGCCATCTGCCATTAACCTATTAGCTGTATCGCAAACACAAACTCGAGCCTCGTCCCAACCCTTTCCGAGGAGATTCATGCCAACCGAACTGCGCAACTTTTTGACGCTTTGCTACGACGAACTTGAAGAACTCAATCTGAATGCCAAGGAACAGCGGAAGAACCGCGTTGCCGCTCACAAGATTCAGGAAGAGCGGCTGAAGTACCTCACCGACGAAAAGCGCATCAAGGCTGTAACCGTGCTGTTCAGCGACCTGGAAGGCCGCCTGCACCTGCTTGATTACGATAAGAAGTTTCTGAGTGAGCAGCTATGACAACCTCACCTTCGATGGCTCTTCGATTCGCGGCTTTACCGCACAGCACGAGAGCGATCTGCGCCTTGGCATTGACTGGTCCGCATTCTACTGGGTGCCCTCCGATGTCTTCGGCACCGGCAAAGTCATGGTCTTCGGCGAAGTCATCGACAAGCACGGCAAGGCATTCACTGGCGACATTCGCGGCGTGCTGAAGAGCTATGCCGAGGAACAGTTCAAGTCCAACGGCTACACCCTGAACGCAGCCAACGAAATTGAAGGCTTCTTGTTCAATGGCAGGGAAGCCGAGCAGGACTACTACAAAACCGGAAAGTTCGAATACGTGGACGGCGGCGGCTATTACCACTCGCTGCCCGGCGATCCGCTGCGCACCTTCATCGACACGGCCGCGGAAGTACAGCGCGCCATGGGCTTCCAGAACGAGAAGGATCACCCTGAAGTTGCGCCTTCGCAGTTTGAAATCAACTACAACTACGGCGATGCGGTTGGCGCAGCCGACCAGATCCAGCTCTACAAGCTGATCTGCCGTCAGGTGGCCAACAACATGGGATACACCGCAAGCTTCCTGCCCAAGCCGGTGGTCGGCGTCAACGGCAGCGGCATGCACACCAACGTTTCGGTCAGCAATGACGGCAAGAACCTGTTCTGGGACCCCAAAGGCCTGGAGAAGGTCAGCTCGTTCGCGTGGGAGTTTGTCGATCGCATCCTGACCGCAGGCAATGACATCTGCCTGCTGCTCAACCCCAGCGTAAATGCCTATCGCAGACTCGACCCGCACTTTGAAGCGCCGAACCAGCTGAAGGCCTCGGCCATCGATCGCGGTTCGATGGTCCGCATTCCGATCGGCAACGAGCGCAGCGCGCGTATCGAAGTCCGCGCCGTAGCGCCGGATGCGAATCCATACTTGGTTCTGCACTCGGTCTTCAAGACCGGCATCGACGGCGAGATCGCCAAGATTGAAAATCTGCGCCAGGCGCATCGCTACCTGCCGGACAACATCTACTCCGCACTCGACCTGTTCCGCGGCTCGGAGTGGACGGGCAAGCTGCTGGGTGACGACGTGAAGGAGCGCTACGCTGAATTGAAACAGAATTCAGCTGACCGCTGCCCACGTCTGCTGGGTTCGCTCATCAAGCCTGCGGAAATCCAGTACCACCACGCGGTTTACAACCAGTACCTGTGGAACCAGTTCTAAACTGGTTTGCAGAGGAGTTGCAGAGATAGGAAGGCCCTGGCTCGATGCCAGGGCCTTTCACTTGCGGCAGGTCTCGCAGCTTTGTACGCTGAGATGGCCCACCATACGCCCAGCTTCAGGAAGGCCTGTGGCGATCATTTTCAGGTGGAAGAATGATGCCTTCGGGCGGGCTAGAAAACTGCTGCTCCTGCATTGGTGCTTTCTGTTTCGGAGTGCCGCGATGGGCATAGATGACGGCAAGCAACGGTCCGGCAAGCAACACTCCCCAGAATGGGAAGACAATGCCTAGCACAATCGGAGTGAGCAGGGAGGCCCAGAAGGGCACGCGATTCTGCCGGTGCATCAGGAATGGTTGGAGCAGAAGGCCATCGATGATGGCGATCGCCGCGAAGGCGCCCAGCAACCAGAACCATCGCTCCAGTGGCGCACCGCTGAACAGCATGGCCATGGCAGGCCCGGCCAACGAGAGCGGTGGGCCGAAGTGCGGAATAAACTGCAAGCCCGCGGCTAGTATCGCCCAGAACGGAGCCCACGGAACCCGGAGCCAGAGCAATGCCGCCAGCCAAAGTCCGCCGACTAAAAGCGAGTCATAGCACTGTGCGATCAGCCAGCGGCGGAGTGCTTCGAAAGTGAGGTTCGCGTGATGCTGAAACTGCATATTCCTTCGCTCAATCCTTACACAAAGCAATGCTACACTGTGACTAATCCTGCCGGATTCGAGAGCGTGAGATGAAGTTTGGCGTCATCATTTTCCCCGGAAGCAATTGCGACCACGATGCCTATTGGGCTTTCAAGGAAGTTTGCGGCCAGCCTGCAACGCTGCTCTGGCATGACTCGCAAGATCTGGAGAACTCCGACGTCATCGTTGTGCCGGGCGGCTTTTCCTACGGCGATTACCTACGCACGGGAGCGATTGCGCGCTTCTCTCCGATTATGCAATCGGTGAAGCGTTTTGCCGCGTCGGGCGGGCTGGTCTTGGGCATCTGCAATGGCTTTCAGATTCTCTGCGAAGCCCACCTGCTACCCGGCGTTCTGCTCCGCAACAAGAGCCTGAAGTACATCTGCAAGCCGGTTCACCTGCGTGTGGAAAGCAGCAAGACTCCGTTCACCCAGGCACTCACGCCGGGAGAGGTGCTGGAGATTCCCATCGGGCATGGCGAAGGCAATTACTTTTGCGATGAGCCTACGCTTGCAACAGTTGCACGAGCGCGATCAGGTGATCTTCCGCTATGCCACCCCTCAAGGCGAGATCACGGAAGCGGCGAATCCGAACGGGTCGCTGGAAAACATCGCAGGCATCTGCAACGAAGGGCGTAACGTGTTGGGCATGATGCCGCATCCCGAGCGCGCCAGCGAAGACGTTCTCGGCATGAAGGACGGGTTGAAGTTGCTGCGCTCGCTGGTTCAGAGCGCGGCTTTGCAGCAATAGTGTTCTATGAAGACTCGACGCCCACAACCCGGCAAGTCCGCGAAGCCAACCCCAGCGAAGCTCACTGAAGCACAGTTCCGCCAGCGCGACGGCGAGTTGCTGCACATACTCGACAACTGGTTGCAGCGCGCCAATGACCGCGGCGGCGAACACATCACCTGTCGGCCCGGCTGCGCCCAGTGTTGCGTCGGAGCCTTTGCCATCAACCGACTGGACGCCCTGCGTCTGCAGCAAGGAATGAACGAGCTGGCCGACCGCGACCTGGAACGCGCACAGCGAGTCTTGCGGCGCGCGGCGGAGTCGCTGGAGCGCACCGTGGACGAGTTCCCTGGCGACCCGGAGAGTGGAATTCTCGATGACTCGGCTGAAGCAGAGGAGATCTTTGAAGAGTTTGCCAACGACGAACCCTGCCCTGCTCTCGACCCTGTGACCCTGACCTGCGATCTATACGCGCATCGCCCCATGACCTGCCGCGTCTACGGGCCTCCGGTGCGTACCGACGGTGGCCTGGGAGTCTGCGAACTATGCTTCACCAAGGCCACTCCGGAAGAGATTGCGGCCGCAGAAGTTCCGCTGGATGGCGACGCGCTCGAAGCCAAACTGAACAGTGACATGGAGCGGGCTGCCGGTGGCGGCAGGACCATCGTCGCATTCGCCCTGCTCGGCGCGTAAGCCCTACTTCACAAACGCTTCCTTATTCACAACGTACGGCATCTTCGCGTAGTGGCTGCCCTCCAGCATATCGATCAATCCCTGCACGCAGCGGCCGGCCATGCCCACGTTGGGATCTGCCGAGAGGCGCGTAGCCACGCCTCCGCTGGCGAAGTGATGAAAGAGCCGGCAGCGGTCCTCGATTGCCGGATCGCGCAAAGGTGAGTCCGCCGGAAGCGGTTCGCGCTCGAACACATCCAGCGCCGCACCCGCTATCCAGCCCTCGCGCAGAGCCTTGGCCAGGGCGTCCTCATCCACCACCGGGCCGCGTGAGGTGTTGATCAGATACGCGCTCTTCTTCATCTGCTTCAGGGTGTGCTCGTTGATCAGGTGCCAGGTGGGCAGCTTCGATTCGCCCTCGCGCAGCAGCGGAACGTGCAAGCTGACATAGTCGGCCTCACGCAGGCACTGGTCAAGCTCTGCGTAACGAATCAAGTTCCTGCGGCGCGAAATGCCAAGCTCATGCTTCAGATCCATGAGCTCCTGCATCGAGGCGGCAAACTTTTCATCGACGCCCCCAGCGTTATAGCAGAGCACGTTCATCTCAAATCCGCAGCACTTGGCAATCATCGCCTGGCCGATGCGTCCGGTTCCGATGACGGCAATCGTCTTGCCCGTAACCTCGTCGCCGAGAAAGGGCAGAAAGGGATGCCAGGAGCCCCAGCGATTCTCACGTACCAGCCGCTCGCTGGACCAGAGTTTGCGCGAAACATCCATCAGGATTGCGAATGCAAACTCCGCAGTGGCGTCGGTAAGCACGTCGGCGGTATTGCTGAACGGAACCTTATAGCGGTTGGCGTCGGCGCGGTTGATGTTGTCTACGCCGACGGCGAGTTGTGCGATGCCTTTCAGCGTTCCCTTCCCTGCCTCGAAGACCTCTGCATCGATCTTGTCGCGCAGAGTCGTAATAAGGCCGTCGATGCCGCTGCGGACTTTCGCCAGCAGCAGTTCGCGTCCCGGGGCATCAGACGCGGGATAGACCTCCAATTCGTATCCACGGCTGCGCAGCAGTTCCATGCTGGGACCAATGTCGCACGTTGCAAACACCCGGAACTTTTTCTCTGTCACGTTCGTTTCCCTTTCTTTCGCTGCCGACGCTTTGGATCATCTTACTTATCCCTTTGCAATGCTGCCAGACATTCCATCTACGACAGCAACGCCGAGGTCACTAGGAACATCACACAACTCGGCACCATCTTTGGCCGAGTCTTGCGGCCTAGCCACTAATCGCCATACCTTCACGAATAACGGGTCGCGCAACCCACAACTGCGCACGGCAGGAGGTTGTATGCCCATCCAGAAGCTCAGACAGTTTCTTGACGAGAATGACGTCAAGTACATCGTGATTACCCATAGCAAGGCGTATACCTCTCAGGGTATCGCCGCGACTGCTCATGTTTCAGGGAATGAACTGGCTAAAACCGTCATGCTGAAGAAAGATAGCGAACTTTGCATGGCCGTTCTGCCTGCATCAAGACTCGTAGACCTTGCAGCGTTCGCGCAGCTCACCGACAGCAGAGAGGTTTGTCTTGCAAGTGAGCGCGACTTCAAAGACCGCTTCCCGGATTGCGAAGTCGGAGCAATGCCGCCATTCGGAAACCTCTATGCCGTCCCGGTGTTTGCGGACACGTCGCTGGCCCGCGACAAGGAGATCACCTTCAACGCCGGCTCGCATCTCGAACTCATCAAACTTGCCTACAGCGATTTTGAGAGGCTGGTTGAACCAACAATGTTCGATTTCGCATCCCGATCCACCACTCGCGCAGCCTAGATACGATCCCGGCGGAGGACACTCTGCCGGGATTCAGCGCAAGAAAAAAGATCGCGGAATACTGCGATCAGCGATAGAAACAAAGCCTGCCACGGGGGCAGGCTCGGGATACAAAACGTTTGACTAACCGTGAATTTCGCTCTCTTCGCCGGTTTCGCTGCGGATGACCTTGGCCACACGATAAGGCTGCCCCGAGTGGGGCTCGTGGAAGTGGCGTACCTGCAATTCACCAAGCAATCCCAGCGCCAGCATCTGCACCCCTGCCACCAGCATCACCGCGCCAAACACCAGCAGCGGTCCGTGCGCGTCCATCACGTTCACGTTGCGAACCACCTTCTCAAAGACCATCCAGAGCGCCACCAGCAGCCCTGTGCTGATTCCGCTCATTCCAATGCCGCCAAAGAAATGCAGCGGGCGCATCATGTACTTCAGCAGAAAGCGAATTGTGATCAGATCGAAAAAGACGCGAATTGTGCGTGAAATTCCGTAGTGCGACGTGCCGCCCGGGCGGTCGATGTTGACGATGGGCACCTCGCAAATCTTGGCGCCGTACCAGGAGGCAAGCGCCGGGATGAAGCGGTGCAAGCCCTCGCCGTAAAGCGGAATGTCATCGATCAACTCGCGCGTGTACGCCTTGTACGTGGTGCCGAAGTCGTGCAGATCCACACCGCTGAGCTTGGACATCGTCCAGTTGGCGCAGCGCGAGGGAATACGCCGCAGCCACAGATTGTCGATGCGCTTCTCGCGCCATCCGCTGACGATGTCATATCCTTCGTTGAGCTTGGCGACAAACTTCGGAATCTCCGCCGGATCGTGCTGCAGGTCGCCATCCATGGCGATAATGAACTCGCCTTGCGCATGATCGAAACCTGCGGCCAAAGCCGAGGTCTGTCCGAAGTTGCGGCGCAACTTCACCACCACCACCCGGCTATCGACGGCGGCAACCTGCCCCAGCAGTTTGAACGTGGCATCGCGCGAACCGTCGTCGACGAATACCAGCTCGAAACTCTCGCCAATCTGCTCCATCACGGCTTTCAGCCGGTCATAGAGTTCGGTGACGCTCTCCTGCTCGTTGTGGAAGGGAACGACTATTGAGTATTTAGTCACCTTACGATTATAACCCAAGCTGGAAGCCGCCGGACCGCATCGCTCCCGTGCATGACTAACCAAAGGACCAATATGGACTAGTTACGTTTTTCTGCTTATCGTAGCGTCTGGGTTGTCTCGCCTGGGTTGTCGCGAGACGGTGAGAGATGGTAGCCCCGGGCAGATTCGAACTGCCGACCTCCGGTTTAGGAAACCGCTGCTCTATCCATCTGAGCTACGGGGCCACGCTGAACAGCGAACGGTATGCCGGGCGGCACACCTACACGAGGCATTGTAGCAATCTTGCGGAGTCTCTGTCTGCGGGAACGGAAGCGAAGCGAACTATTACATTGCGCTCTATGCCTAGCGCTTGAAGCAGGAATACGGGGACATTCAGCGCATGCACAGGCCGCGCCACCCAAGCACGCATTAGATGGTGCGCGCGCCGATCATCGCGTCCTGGGGAGTGGTGACCTGATCCGGTGAGTTGCTGCCGTCGTCGCCGTAGTCGTCCTCGAACTTGCCGGCATGGTTGGTGATGACTTCCACGCGCGAGGCGGTCCACTCACCGCTGACGGCGTCCACCAAGGCAGTAACCCGAACCTCAGCGCCGGGAACCAGGGCTCTCCCTGCGGGTTGCCGGCGGTCGACGGCTGGCACAGCGGCGTCATAGACGATTGCGGCCCGCGCTACGATTACGCGGCGCACATTACCATCCAGTCCTTTCAGGTAGAGCAGGCCGGGCAGCCGCTCTCCGCGCGGCGGGCGCACCACTTCGCCGCGAAAGGTTCCTTGCGTTTCGGCCCATAATCCCGAGGCCAGCATCAAAACCGCAATCAGCGAAAGCAACCCTAGCCGTTTCATGCGTAGTTCGATGCTTATTCAAGGTGCGGGGTCGCCGAAAATCCTACGTTGTTGTTTTCCGCTTTGACTCTGCGGCATCGGGTAGGAGGCGGGGTTACCCCCGCCGTCCTCCCACACCACCGGACGTGCGGTTCCGCATCCGGCGGTTCATGAAACAGGCGAGAAGCGCTGCTGAGTTTCCAGCAGCGAAACTAGCCCCATGCGGTCGAACCAAGACTTCGGATAGGCTTCATTCATGTGCGAGGCACCGCTGTTCCACCACGGACCGTGTCCGTTGGTGGCCGATTGCCACGCACGTTGCTGTTGTAGTCCACGTCGCATTAGGTTCTTGGCCCGTGTGTGATTGCGCTTCCATTGCCGCCAGAGCAGCGCTCGCAGCCTGTGTCTGATCCAGCCATCGAGTTCCTCCAGCACACCTTTTACTTCGGTAAGCCGGAAGTACGAGATCCATCCCCGTAGTTGGGGATGGAGCTGCTCGACCGCCTGTTTCAGGCTTTTGCCACGTGCCTCCTGTAGCGCCTTGCGGACCTTTTCCGCAAAGCGCTCACGGCTCTGTTGCGCGATCTTCAGCTTCGGTTTCTTGTGCCACGTCATGCTGTAGCCCAGAAACTTCCGCTGCCACGGACGCGCCACCGCGCTCTTGGCCGCATTGACCTTCAGCTTCAGTCTTTGCTCCAGAAACGCTGTGATCGCCGTCATCACTCGCTGTCCACTCCGCTTGCTTCCGACATAGATATTGCAGTCATCCGCATAACGGCAGAAGCGATGCCCGCGTCTCTCCAGTTCGCGATCCAGATCGGTCAGCAGGATGTTGGACAGCAGCGGCGACAGTGGTCCACCTTGCGGCGTGCCTTCCGTTCGCGCACTCACCACCCCGCCTTCCATCAGCCCCGCTTCCAGATAGCGCCGGATCAGCTTCAACACCCGTTCATCCTTCACCTTGCACACCACCCGCGCCATCAGCACGTCGTGGTTCACCCGGTCGAAGAACTTCTCCAGATCGAGATCAACAGTCCAGCGCCTGCCTTCGGCAACGTAGCTCCGCGCGGCTTTGACCGCTTGGTGCGCGTTGCGTCCGGGACGAAAACCGTAGCTCGACTCAGAAAACTCGGGTTCGAATAGCGGTTGCATCACCTGATGCAGCGCCTGTTGAATCAGACGGTCCAACACCGTCGGAATGCCCAACGTGCGAACCCCGCCTTGCGGCTTCGGTATCTCCACCTTGCGCACCGCCGACGGCACGTACTCGCCTGCCAGCAGCCCTTGTCTTACTCTCGGCCAGTGCGCCTGGAGCCATGGTTTGAATGCGGCCACCGTCAGTCCATCGACCCCCGGTGCGCCTTTATTCTTCACCACGCGCTCGTAGGCACACAGCATGTTGCTGCGTGCCACTGCGGCTTCCATCAGCCGCAGTGCTTCTGGTTTCGTTCGCCCAACAGCCGCCGTCCGAACCTCCGCGCCCGCGCCAGTTCCCGGCAGGTTCCGCCTGCCTTTGCCTGTGCTGGCCGTACTCGCGTACGCTTCTGCATCATCGGTTCGCATCGAGATCTGTTGTCCTACTCCCGTATTTCATGTTCGGCCCTTCGTCCCGCTTGCGCGGTACTACTATGGCCTCGGCTGACTTCTGGTGATCCTTCCCAACATCTCTCAATGCCGGTAGCACAAGGCAGACCACCAGATCTCCCCGGGTATTGCGCACCCACCTTCACGCTTATGCCTGTCGGATATACGTCACGGCGTTCCGTGCAAGAACTGGGCTTTGCGTCTAATGGCCCGCTTACCCCGCCGTGCCGCCTCTATCCGCTTCCTGTTCGTCAGGCCAGCGCTTTGCCTCCGGCTTCCTTCGGATCCCGCCTCGCGACGGACACCCTTGCCGTTCAGCTAACACTTCCCCTTGCCGGGTGTGTAGAGGACTTTCACCTCCAAGTGAGTGCGCCCTGCCGGGCGCACCATGAAAAAGGCAGGAGCCAAAGCCCCTGCCTTCCCGCCCACAAACAGCGCGCGGAGCTTAGTCGTAGTACTCCAGCCCGAGGTGGGTGATCAGCTCCTCGCCCTTGATGTGGCGCAGAGTGTTCTTCATCTTCATCATCTGGATGAACAGATCGTGTTCGGGATAGAGTCCCGGCGCGGTCATCGGAGATTTGAAGTAGAAGCTCATCCACTCCTGAATCCCGATTCCCTTCAACTCGCTGCAGCGCGCCGCCAAATCGAGAAAGAGAACGATATCCAGCGCCAGCGGCGCCGCCAGAATCGAGTCGCGGCAGAGGAAATCGACCTTGATCTGCATCGGATAGCCGAGCCAGCCGAAGATGTCGATGTTGTCCCAGCCTTCCTTGTTGTCGCCGCGCGGCGGGTAATAGTTGATCCGGACCTTGTGGAAGATATTGCCGTACAGTTCGGGATAGAGCTTGGGCTGCAGGATCTCATCCAGCACGCTGAGCTTGGACTCTTCCTTGGTCTTGAACGAGCCCGGATCTTCCAGCACTTCACCGTCGCGATTGCCCAGGATGTTGGTCGAGAACCAGCCGGCGACTCCCAGCATACGGGCCTTGAAGCCGGGCGCCAGAATGGTCTTCATCAGCGTCTGCCCGGTCTTGAAGTCCTTGCCCGCGATCGGCGCGTTGTGTTTGCGCGAAAGCTCCTGCATTACAGGCAGATCGACCGAAAGATTGGGTGCGCCGTTGGCGAAAGGCACGCTCTCCTGCAGCGCCGCATAAGCATAAATCTGCGAGGGCGAGATGTTGGGATCGTTTGCCACCATCCCCTTCTCAAAGGCTGCAACCGAGGCGTGAACTTCGCTTGCTTTCTGGAAGCTCTCGGTCGACGCGCACCAGATCATCACCAGGCGATCGCAGTCGTTTTCCTTCTTGAAGTTGCGGATATCGGCGCGAAGCTGCTCGGCCAGATCCAGCTTGTTCTTGCCCTTCTTTACGTTCGGCCCGTCGATCAGCTTGACGTATTCGTGGTCGAAGACCGCCGGCATCGGCTTGATGGTGTCCAGGAACGGCTTGAGCTGGAGCAGCAGATCCTTCTCGAGAACCTGGGCATGGGCAGCCGCTTCATAGGCGCTGTCGGTAAAAATGTCCCAGCCGCCGAAAACAAGGTCGTCAAGTCCAGCCAGACGGAACAAAATCCTTTATCAGCGGAGTACGTCCATCCGTACGCTTGCCCAGACGGATGGTCCCCATCTGCGTCAATGAACCGATTGGGACGGCGATCCCTTTGCGTACCGCCTCCACGCCGGCCACGAACGTGGTAGCCACCGCGCCCAGTCCGACGATCAATATTCCAAGTTTTCCTTTGGCTGCTGTAATTTCCGTTGCAGTATCCTTCTGCCCTGTCGCCATCTGTGTTATGAACCAGCTCCCTTAGGAGTTGCCAACAGTATTGCAAACAACTTATGCTCTCCCCTGTAACCCTGCTTTGGCAAACATGTTGTAGTATGTGGGGCAACCAGCCAATCGAATGGCGTGCAATGCGGGTTGTGATGCGCTTTTCCACAGGGAACGGCTATGAATGAGCATTTAACGGTAATCACCGGCTCTGGGGGCGGATTTGGACCGGCCCCGACCGCCGCAACCACCCCTGCCCCACTCTCTCCCGGAGAAGCCGTCGCGCAGCGCACCATCACCGCCTACACGCTCACCCCCGAGCAGCTTCGCAAGTCCGAGGGGCTGCACCGCACCGGCGTCGTGCTCTCGCTCGCCTCAACCGTCTTCGGATTGGCCGTGCTGGCGGCGCTCATGCCATGTGCGCTTTGGGCCCAAGCTGCAGCGCGTGGCGGAGTCCATCTCGGCATCCGCCTCAAAGAAGCGTTTTCTGCAGGCGCTCATCTTCGTTCCCGTGCTGCTGCTCACGCTCTCGCTGCTTCGAGCTGCCGCTGCAAGTCTACGGCCACCACATCTCGCTCGCTTACGGACTCAGCGTGCAGGGCTGGGGCTCATGGCTGGCGGACTGGGCCAAAGCCGAGTTGCTCATCCTGGTCTTTGCCACGCTCATGCTGTGGGGCCTTTACGCCGGCATTCGACGCGCCCCCAGGCACTGGTGGTTCTACGCATGGCTGTTCACCTTGCCGATCATGGCGGCCATGGTCTTTGCCGCGCCCGTGATCATCGACCCGCTTTTCAACCGCTTCGAGCCGCTTGCAAAGACCAATCCCGAGCTGACCGTTCAGCTCCGCAGCCTGGCCCACTCGGCGGGACTGGAAATTCCCGAGTCGCGCATCTTCCTCATGCATGCCAGCGATAAGGTGACCACCTACAACGCCTATGTCACCGGCTTTGGCGCAACCAAGCGCATCGTGGTGTGGGACACCACCGCGCGCGACCTCACCCGCCCGCAGATCCTCTTCATCTTCGGCCATGAGATGGGACACTACGTCCTCCATCACATCTACCTCGGCCTTGCCTACACCGCGCTGCTGCTGTTTGCAGGATTCTGGTTGACCCAGCGCCTCGCCGAAGCCGCGCTCGCCCGCTGCGGGCGGCGCTGGCAGATTCGGGCCATCGGCGACTGGTCCTCGCTGCCGCTGCTGATTGTGCTGGCTTCCCTGCTGTCGTTTTTCGGTGAACCGCTGGCCAACACCTTCAGCCGCTGGGAGGAGCATCAAGCCGATATCTACGGATTGAAGGTCACCAAGCCCGTTACGAAGGACTGCTGGCCAAGTCGCGGCCCAAGCTTTTCAAGTGCTTGGCGAGAAGTCCTACTCCTACCCCAATCCCTCGCGCTTTCTCGTCTTCTGGAGCTATTCGCACCCGCCAATCGCGCAGCGAATCCGATTTCGCCCTCTCGAACGGCGCGAATTCCGAACCATAAGCCCGCGACTAAGGCTTATCCGACGTGAAACGTAAAATAACTTAACAAAAGTAACGATGGACTTCTTTTCCTAAGCTGCTAAAGTGATCCCACTAATTCGCCCTAAGGTTTTTTTCGGAGGAGCGCTTGTGAATCATTTGAAGCGCATGAGCGACTGCTTCAGCACTGCGCATTATGACCGGGAAATCGCGCCCCGTAGCCACCAGATTGGCGACTCTCGCGCACGCTCCACGCTGGCGGCTTTCCAGGGTTTATTCCTGGCTGTGATACTCTCTATATTTTTTTGGGGCGTTCTGATTTACGCCCTGTTCCGTCTTCGCTAGAGTCAGTTCCCTAGGTCCACGATGTAACCACTCCAAGGCGCATTCCTGCCCGTTCGCTCTCTGCCTTTACTCCAGTCCAAATTCCTTCCAGCGCTTTGTGATCCGCTGCTTCACCTCGTCCGACATTTCAACCTCATCCGGCCAGGGCCGGTCAAACCCTTCGGTAGACCACTTGCGGGTCGCATCGATGCCCATCTTGCTGCCGAAATTCGGCAGCCGCGAGGCATGGTCGAGCGAATCCACCGGCCCCAGCATGAACTGAATATCGCGCTCCGGATCGATGTTGTTCAATGCGCGCAATGTGACCTCGCGCAGATCCTTCACGTCGCAATCCTCGTCCACCACCACAATGCACTTGGTAAACATTGCCTGCCCCAGCGACCAGATCGCATTCATCACCTTGCGCGCCTGTCCCGGATACGACTTGCGAATCGAAATAATCATCAGGTTATGCGCCACGCCCTCGGGCGGCAGATGAAAGTCCACCAGCTCCGGAATCATCATCTTCGCCGCCGGAAGAAAGATGCGCTCCACCGCCAGCGCCATCCATGCGTCCTCTTGCGGAGGCTTGCCCACAATCGTCGCCGCGTAAATCGGATTCTTGCGATGCGTAATGCACTCGACGTGAAACACCGGGTACAGGTCCTCCAGCGAGTAGAATCCAGTGTGATCGCCGAACGGCCCCTCCACCTTCATCTCGCCAATATCCACATACCCTTCGAGCACGATCTCCGCATTTGCCGGAACCTCCAGATCGCTCGTCTCGCACTTCACCACCTCCACCGGCTTGCCGCGCAGGAATCCGGCAATCATGTACTCCTCGATCTCCGGCGGCGCCGGAACGATGGCCGAAAACGTCAGCGCCGGATCGGTGCCAATTGCCACCGCAACGTCCATTCTGCCCTTCACCGGCTTGCCCTGGATGGCGATGCTGCCGCCGCCGCTGCGCGCCATAATGTCCACCGAAGAGGTCTGGCCCAGGGTCGGCCCATTCGCCACCGCCGCGCGCATCAACTCGCGCTGATGTTCGGCGGCGTTCTTGTGCCGCTGCCAGTGCATCCCCGTGGTTGTCGCGTCATACACGTGCATGCGATACATCCCGATGTTGCGCTTGCCGGTGCGCGGATCGCGCGTCATCACGCACGGCAAGCGTGATGAAGCGTCCTCCGTCCTGCGGCCAGCACTGCAGAATCGGAAAATCCAGCAGCGAAAAGTTGTCGCGCTTGATCACTTCCTTGCATGGCCCTGTCTTCACTCGCTTCGGAAACAGATTCCCCAGCTCCGCCAGCATCGGCAGCATCTTGATCTTTTCCAGCAACCCCTGCGGCGTCTTCACGTCCATCATCTGGTGAATCCGCTCCGCAATCTCATCCAGCGAGTTCGACCCCAGCGCAAGATTCATCCGCCGCTCCGAGCCAAACTGGTTGATGAAAATCTTGTGCCCCGGATGCCCCTTCACATTCTCAAACAGCAGCGCCGGACCGCCCGGCCCGCGGCCGTTCTTCGCGCCCCACTTGGAGACGCGGTCGGTAATCTCGGTCACTTCCAGAACAGGATCGACTTCGGCTTTGATGCGCTTGAGTTCGCCGGCTTTATCCAGCGCCTTTATCCATTCACGCAAATCGTCGTAGGCCACAAGGACTCCTCAATTTGAAAGAGTGACAGGCGATTATAAAGGGAGGTCTTCGAAGAACCAATCGAGGTTTCGGTGTCCGCTCAGTACGCGAGCGACGAGTAACTTATGCCGCCGGGCAAAATAGAAGATAAGATACTCGCCTACCGCGAAGCTACGTAGGCCGGACGACAGTTCAGAACGCGGCCTTCCCAGTAGTGGATGCCGCGCCAGCATCTCGATCATGTCCTCAATGCGGTCAATAAGACGGTCAGCCGCGATCGGACTATCAGCTGCGATATAGTCCCAGATACAATCCAGATCGCTCTTCGCCAAAACAGAAAGTTCGATTTCAGCCGGCACTCTTCATCTTCCGCTCAGCCATTCTCCTCCGACCTTCAGCCTTGATCGTTTTTGCATCGAACTTGGTCACCAATCCCGCCTCGATTTGGTCAACGCCCAATTTGACCTCACGGCGAAGGCGGTCCAACTCCAACTTGCGCCGCTCATCATAGTCCGCCAGCATTCGCAGAGCGGCGCGAACCACCTCGCTAGAAGTCTGGTACGAGCCCTGCTTCACCTTGCGTTCTACAAACTTTTCCAATTGTGGGGTAAGTGAGACATTCATGGGCAAGATAGTATCGCAGATAACAGTTTGTAGCAAATATTGCTATACAGTCCTTTTCATCGGTACTCGCTCATAACCTCGTCCAGCACGCTCTTCGCGGGCCGCGTGGTCTCCTGCGGTAGCGTTCCGAGCGGCTGGTCCACCAGGTTCAGCAGGTCGGTAAAGCTCGGCTGCTCGGGGCTCAGGTAAAACAGTCCGGTCAGCACCTCGTTGTTCTCGCGAGCCTCGGCAAGCCGGGTCAACGCCTCAATGCGATGGGTCGGATTGTAGTCTTCTTCCAGTTTGGTAAGGCGCATCTTCGAGCCATCGTGCAGTGTGATTTCAGTCGCGCTGCCCGGCTCATACTCTACGTCAATTTCCTCGAAGGCCGGAACGAAGTTGATATCCTGCAGCGGCTCTTCGTGGTCCTTCATAAACTTGTAGCTCTTGGTCGAGCCCTCATGATCGTTGAAGGTCACGCATGGCGAGATCACGTCCAGCATCACGGTTCCGTTGTGCGCAATCGCCGCCTTCAGCAGCGCCAGCAACTGCTTTTTATCGCCGGAGAAGCTGCGCGCAACAAAGGTCGCGCCCAGTTCGATGGCCAGTGCGCAGGTGTCGATGGCCGGCAGTTCGTTGACGATTCCGGTCTTCAGCTTCGAGCCGACATCGGCGGTTGCCGAGAACTGCCCCTTGGTCAGTCCGTACACGCCGTTGTCTTCGATGATGTAAATCAACGGCAGATTGCGGCGCATGAGGTGTGCGAACTGGCCGATGCCAATCGAGGCCGTGTCGCCATCGCCGCTGACGCCGATGTAGAGCATCTTGTGATTGGCAACCACCGCGCCGGTCGCAATCGAGGGCATGCGTCCGTGTACGCTGTTGAAGCTGTGCGAACGGCCCAGGAAATAAGCCGGGCTCTTCGACGAGCAGCCGATGCCGCTCAACTTGGCAACATGCTCGGGCTCAATGCCCATTTCGTAAAATGCGTCGATGATGCGCTCCGAGATTGCGTTGTGTCCGCAACCGGCGCAAAGCGTCGACTTGCTGCCGCGATAATCGATCACGGAGAGTCCGATGCGGTTGGACTTAACTGGAGGATTCGGTGTCGTGGCCATTACTTCTGCTCCTGCATGGCTTCCTGCGAAGCAATGCTGTCGGTGACGAACCGTGCGTCGAGCGGATGTCCAGTGTAGTAGCAAACGCTGCGCAGTTTCACCACGTCTGCCGGCGCTATGTCCATCTTGATCAGTTGCAGCATCTGTGCGTCGCGGTTTTGCTCAATGACATAGACGCGCTCGTGCGCCGCGATGAAATCGTTGACCGCCGCGGAGAACGGATAGGCGCGCAGGCGCAGATAATCGGCGGCGATTGCCTCGGCCGCTGGTCGGTTCGCCAGTTGATCCAGGCTCTCCAGCACGGCCCAGTGCGACGAACCAAATGCGATGATGCCGACCTTTGCGCCCGGTTCTACAGGCGACGCTCTGCGCTCAAGAACCGGAGCCGGTACGAGGCTGCGCGCCGTCTCCCACTTGCGGCTCAGGCGGTCCAGGTTCTTGACGTAATCTTCCGGACGCTCGGAGTACTGCGCATTTTCGTTGTGTCCGCTGCCGCGCGCAAACCATGCTGCATTGGGATGCGCGGTGCCGGGCAGGGTGCGATAGCCGATGCCGTCGCCGTCCACGTCCTTGTAGCGCGCAAAGCTGCCGAGGCGTTCCAGATCCTGCTTGCTCAGAACCTTACCGCGATCCAGCGGCGCTGCCGGGTACGGGAACGGATCGCTGACCCAGTGGTTCATGCCGATATCCAGATCGCTAAGCACAAACACCGGCGTCTGCAGCCGCTCCGCCAAATCGAATGCTGCCATGGCGAACTCAAAGCAATCAGCGACCGACGCCGGAAGCAGCATCGGATGCCGCGTATCGCCGTGCGAGAGGAATGCCGTCGAGAGCAGATCCGCCTGCGCCGTGCGCGTCGGCAAACCGGTCGATGGTCCGACCCTCTGCACGTCCCATATCACGGCTGGAATCTCGACATAGTAGCCCAGTCCCGTCATCTCGGACATCAAAGAGATTCCCGGCCCGGAGGTGGAAGTCATCGCCCGCGCTCCTGCCCAGGAGGCGCCAAGCACCATACCCATGGCGGCAAGTTCATCCTCTGCCTGCACCACGGCGAAGGTAGCTTTGCCGTCGGCGTTCACGCGATACTTCTTCAGATACTCCGTCAAGCTCTCGATCAGGGAGGATGACGGCGTAATCGGATACCAGGACACCACCGTGACTCCGGCGAACAGCGCGCCCAGCGCAGCAGCAGCGTTGCCGTCGATGATGATCTTCTTCGCGTTCTCGTTCATGCGCTCAACCCGGAAGCGCGAGCGCGAAAGATTGGCGCTGGCGAACTCGTATCCAGCGCGCGCGGCGGCCACGTTCACCTCGGTAGCACGCTTTTTGCCGCTGAATTGCTTGCTGATCGCCTCTTCCACCGCGGCCATCTCCAGCGAAAGCAGGTGCGCCATAACGCCGACATAAATCATGTTGCGCAGCAGTTTCTTCAGCTTCGGTTCAGGAGCCAACGGCCCCACCAGTTTGTCAAAAGGAACGGAGTAGAAGGCCAGATCGTCGCGCAGAGACTCCAGTTTGAGCGGCTCGTCGAACACCACCACGGCACCCGGATTCAGGGCGCGAACATCGTCGGCGGCAGACTCCGGATTCATTGCGATCAGCAACTCCGAGGTGCGCTTGCGAGCCACATAGCCGTCTTTGCTGACCCGAATCGTGAACCAGGTTGGAAGCCCGGCAATGTTCGACGGAAACAGGTTCTTGCCGCTCACTGGAACGCCCATTTGGAAGATGGCGCGCATGAGAACGGAATTTGCCGACTGTGAGCCGGAGCCATTCACGGTGGCGACTTGGATACTGAAATTATTTACAACGGGCTCGCGATCGTGGCTGATGTCAGCGCTCTGACCCACGACAAGGCCGGTACTTACCATTGAAAAGCCATCCTTCGACGGGCACGCTTCACAGAACCCGGCAGGGTTGCGGGCCATGGGGGCGTGCTACTGTCCCCAGAGTATTATACGTCTGCCGTCAACTCCGCCCCGAGGCCCTGCGTACCGCTCGAACAGAGCTGTCCAGCTACTCCGTATTGAAGAGAATTGGGCCAAAGAAGCCCAAAAGAAAATGGGAGGAATCGATTCCCCCCAAGTCCTGTGTTTCTCAATCTACTCTCTGCCTACTCTTCCTTGAAGTACTGTGCCATGTTTCTGAATTTCGCGTAGCGGCCATCGAGCAACTCTGCGATGCTCAGCTTCTTCAACTCGGCCAGGCTCTCTGCCAGCACCTTGTCGAGATTCTCCGCCGTCTGCACGTAATCCGTGTGCGCGCCCTCGCCCGGTTCAGGGACAATCGCGTCGATGATCCCGAAGCCAAGCAGATCTGGCGCGGTGATGTGCATGGCCTCGGCCGCCAGTTCGCGTTTGGTAGCGTCACGCCACATGATAGAGGCGCAGCCCTCAGGCGAGATCACCGAATAGACGCTGTTTTCCATCATGAAAACCCGATCGCCGACGGCAATCGCCAGTGCTCCGCCGGAGCCGCCCTCGCCTGTAACCGTCACCAGGATGGGAACCTTTAGCCGCGACATCTCGCGAAGGTTGTAGGCAATTGCCTCGCCCTGCCCGCGCTCCTCGGCGCCCAGTCCCGGGTAGGCTCCCGGCGTATCGATAAACGAAAATATCGGCCGTCCAAACTTCTCCGCCAGCTGCATAACGCGAATCGCCTTGCGGTAGCCATCGGGATTCGGCATCCCGAAGTTGCGGTGAACCTTCTGCTTGGTGTCGCGTCCTTTTTGCGTGCCCAGCACCAGCACTTCCTCGCCGTGGAAGCGAGCCATGCCGCAGATCAGGGCCGCATCGTCGGAGAAGCCGCGGTCGCCATGAATCTCCGAGAAATCGGTGAACATGTGCTCGACGTAATCCAGGAAGTAGGGACGCTGCGGGTGACGCGCCAATTGCGTGCGCTGCCATGCCACATAACGTGGGCTCACCTGCTTGCGCAGAACCACTACCCGCTCTTGCAGTGCCCGGATATACTTCTGCGCCTCATGATTGCGGCCTGTGACTAATTCCAGTTGTTCAATCTGGGTCTCAATCTTCTTCAGTTCCTGGTCGGCGTCGATTGCAGCTTTCATGCTTACCTTCTAGTCTTAATCGATGATTTTTACTGAGTCAGGGCCACACAACTGCTCCACGCTTCGGATGAAAGCGCGGTCTGCACAAACATTATAGCCTTCGGCTTCCATCACCACGACGTATTCCCCCGGTCGCACGAAGTCGAACAATACTTTAGCATCCCCTTTGCAGCGCGTGAAGATCCCGTGCAGGGCATCTACGGTCTCCGGCAAAGCCTCCGGCAGTTTAACCGCAATCCGTAGCGAGCGCGGCAGTTTCACTTTGGCCTCATCGAGCGGAGTGATTTCATTGATGAACAGCTTGGGCGCGGCGTCTTCCTCGACCTTCACCGCAGCCCTCACCAGCACCGCTATTTCCAACTTCACCTTCTCTTGCAAGCGCTTGTAGGCCTCAGGAAAGACGGCTGCTTCCACCCGCCCGTGCATGTCTTCAATCACCAGTCCGGCCATCAAATCGCCCTTGCGAGTCTTGGCGATACGCACACCGGTGATCAGTCCACCAACCAGAATGTCCTCGTTCTTTTGCGTCGAACTCTTCATTGCAAGCACGTCGCTAGTCTTGATCGCGTGCAGGTCCTCGATCTTATCCTGGTATTTCTCCAACGGATGCCCGCTGATCCAGAAACCGAGAACTTCTTTCTCGTTCGCCAGCCGAATTGACTCTTCCCAATCCGGAACATTCGGCAGCCGGTCGGCCGCGCTCGCCCCCGGGCTGGCTTCTTCAAAGATGCCGAACAATCCGTGCTGTCCCGCGTCGCGATCCCGCGCCGCCTTCTGCGCCTGCTCCATCGCCTTGTCCAGCACCTCCATCAATTGCGCGCGCCGTCCCAGCGAATCCATCGCGCCGCTCTTGATCAGCGACTCCAACACGCGCTTGTTGAGCAAGCGTAAATCAACCCTTTCGCAGAGGTCGAAAATTCCCTTGAAGTGCTCCGCCTTGCGCGCCTCGATAATCGAGTTGATCGCATTGCCGCCCACGTTCTTTACCGCCGAGAGGCCAAAGCGGATCTTGTAGCCCTCAGGAGTAATGATCGGCGTGAAGTTCGAGGCCGATTCGTGAACGTCCGGCGCCAGCACCTCGATCCCCATCTCGCGCGACTCCGCGATGTACTTCACCACGTCCTCGGTCTTGCTCGTCACCGAGGTCAGCAGCGCCGCCATGAACTCCACCGGATAGTGGGTCTTCAAGTACGCGGTGTGATAGGCCACCAGCGCGTAGGCCGCCGAATGCGATTTATTAAAGCCGTATCCGGCAAACTGGGCCATCAAGTCAAAGATGTGTCCAGCTTTGTCTTTGGAAAACTTGCGCTCCGCCGCGCCCTGCATGAAGCGCTCGCGCTGCAGGCCCATCTCCTTCTCGTCTTTCTTGCCCATGGCGCGGCGCAGCAGGTCGGCTTCGCCCAGCGAATAGCCGGCGATCACGTTGGCGATCTGCATCACCTGTTCCTGGTAGACGATGACGCCGAGCGTCTCCTTCAGCAGCCGCTCCAGCTCCGGCAGCATGTAATCGATTTTCCTGCGTCCCCACTTGCGCTCGATGAAGTCGTCGATCATCCCGCCCTGGATTGGGCCGGGGCGATAGAGCGCGTTCAACGCCGTCAGGTCTTCCACGGTCGTTGGCTGGTAGCGGCGCAGCACGTCGCGCATGCCGTCGGATTCAAACTGGAATACGCCCGAGGTCTGCCCCTTGTGGAAGACCTTCTCGTAGGTCTCCGGATCCTCCAGCGGGATCGTTTCCATCACCACCGTCTCGCCTCGTGTCATCTGAATCAGCTTCAGGCAGTCGTCGATGATGGTCAGCGTGGTGAGCCCGAGAAAGTCCATCTTCAGCAGGCCCATCTTCTCCACTGCCGTCATGTCATAGGCGGTCACGATTTCGTCGTTCTTCGTCTTGTAGAGCGGCACCAGCTCATCCAGCGGTACCGGCGCAATCACCACGGCGCTGGCGTGTACGCCCGAGTTGCGCACCATGCCCTCCAGCTTCTTTGCCGTGTCCACCAGGTTGCGAATCGCCGGATCATTGGTGTATGCGTCGCTGAACGCCAAAACGTCCGCCATCGCCTTGTCGATGGTCATGCCCGGCGTGCCTGGAATCATCTTGGCGATGCGGTCCACTTCGTTGTAGGGCATGTCGAGCACGCGCCCGGTGTCCTTGATCGCAGCCTTGGCGGCCAGCGTTCCGAAGGTAATAATCTGCGCCACCTGCTCGCGTCCGTACTTGTTGGTGACATAGTTGATGACCTCGCCGCGACGGTTCATGCAGAAGTCCACGTCAATATCGGGCATGGAGACGCGCTCAGGATTCAGGAAGCGCTCAAACAGCAACTCGTTCTGGATCGGATCGATGTCGGTGATCCCCATCGCATAGCCCACCAGCGAGCCCGCGGCGGAGCCACGCCCCGGCCCCACGGGAATCCCGTTGTCCTTGGCGTAGCGAATAAAGTCCCAAACAATAAGGAAATAGCCCGGAAACTTCATCTGTTTGATGATGCCGATCTCGCGGCTCAAACGCTCTTCATAATCGCTGAACCGGTGCCTCAGCTTGCCCCGGTCCTTCAACGCTTGCAGCAGAGTTCATCCGCCGCACCATGCCCTCGCGCGCAATCCGTTCGAAGTAGCTGTCGATCGTCTCGCCTTCCGGCACGTCGAACTTCGGAAACGGATTCTCGACCTTCGCCAGCTTAAGGTTGCAGCGCTCGGCAATTCCCACGGTACGGCTCAGCAGATGCTCGTATCCATTGAAGACCTTGCCCATCTCCTCGGCGCTCTTCACATAGAACTGGTTGGTCTGGAACTTCATCCGGTTCGGATCGGCAATCGACTTGCCCGTCTGGATGCAGATCATCGCGTCCTGCGCCAGCGAATCGTCCTCGCAGATGTAGTGGCTGTCGTTGGTGGCGACCATCGGAATGTCGAGGTCCTTCTCCAGCCGGAACAGGTCTTTGTGAATCCGCTTCTCTTCCGGCGAGTCCCTGGTCCTGTATCTCCAGAAAAAAATTGCCTCGTCCGAAGATGTCCTCCAGAGTCTTTGCCGCCGTACGTGCGGCCTCGTACTTGCCTTCGGTCAGCCGCTCGGCCACTTCGCCCTTCAGGCACGCCGACAATCCGATCAGTCCTTCGGAATGTTCGGCCAGGTAACGCTTGCTCACCCGCGGCTTGTAATAAAACCCGTGCAGCGAAGCTTCCGAACATATCTTCGTCAGGTTCTTGTAACCCGCCTCGTTCTCCGCCAGAACGATCAGATGGTTGTAGCTGTCGCCTTGCGGCTCCGCGCGATGGTCTTCCTTCTTGCAGACGTAGAGTTCGCAGCCCAGAATCGGCTTGATCCCGGCGGCCTTGGCATCGTTGAAAAAATGCACCGCGCCGAAGATGTTGCCGTGATCCGTCATGGCGACGGCCGGCATATTCAACTCCTTGGCGCGCTTGCACAGCACCTTGGTGTCGCATGCGCCGTCCAGCATGGAGTAATCGGTATGAAGATGCAGATGAACAAAATCAGAAGACATAGCTAATGCCGATTGTAACCCGCAGCCGGAAGCCGCGATGAGGAAAACCGGCCAACTCCAGCTCCGTCCTTCCAAAGCGCTGCCCGTCAACCGGCGGCAAAGCAGTTTTCAGCGCGGCCCATGTCCGAAACTAATCTACCTCCAGATCCTAAGCTGCTCATTTCGCAGCAAATTCGAGTTTCGACCCTCTGTCGAACCTTTCTTCCCAACCGGGAATCTAAGTACGTGTGGCCTTAGTACCCTGCATCCGAAACCGAATCCGGACCAGGAGGTATATCGATGTTGGCCGATGTCTTCGACATGCTCTTCGGCTGTTGGCACAAGAACTACAGCTTCCCCATTACCGCCAAGAAAGGAACTAGCAATCACTCGCCACGCTGCCGACCTCACGGGAACCTATGTTGTCTGCCTCGATTGTGGGAAGGAGTTTCCGTACGACTGGGATCAGATGAAGGTGCTATCTGCTCCAGCCGAACGCACCGCCGGAGCTCGCTGAAGCCACGCTCCGGTCTGCGCGTCGCCGCTGCCGGTGCCGCTCTCGAAAAGATCGCCTGAGTCGCTGCTGCGCCGCCACCGCCAGCAGCACCGCCATCTCAGGGATCTGCTCAAACAATCGAATTGCTCGTCTGTCGCCAACACACCGTTACGGCACGCTCGTATCTATCGTGTCAATCTCTCGCTTTCGGCGCAAGATTAACCATACGGTACAGTTTCGCTTTCTAACGATTGCCTTTCACGGCAATAGCTTATGCCGCTTCCGATGCACCGAATTACAGTGCAACGGGTGCCACCTTCGGCGTCGCGCACTTGCGCGGCTAAGGTCGGAACCATTGCACTCCACCTCGCGATGGCTCGCCTTGTGCCTTTGCAGTGCCTAAGCGTGATGCTTGCGGGCGTGCGCGCGCAACTCCCGAACGATCTCCTGCGCGGCTTGGTGGCGCGCTCGAAGTCGCCCGGAGGAAAGCTGATCGCCCCCACCCGCGCATGTCCGCCGCCGCCATAGCGCTCGCAGATCTTCGCCAGGTTCGTCATATTCGCCGCATCGGTCCAGGGATTCGAACCCACCGAGATCTTCACCCGGAAGCTGCTCTTGCTCAGCCCCACGCTGTACACGCTCTCCGGATGCAGATAGTAGGGGATGAACTTGTTGTAGCCCTCCAGATCGTACCCGGTCACGTCGAAGAAGATCGTGCGGTCGATGCACTCGCTGTGTTTGCGGATGATCTCGATGGAGCGCTGGTGCCGCTCCAGCAGCGGCGGAATCTGCGCGGCGACAAACGGCGTGGCGACGATCTCCTCCAGCGGCCGATAGGCGAGCAGTTCAATCAGCCGCGGAATGAATGTCGGGTCCTGGTTGGATTCGAGGGCCATGGTGATGCGCATCGCCGCTTCCTTCATTCCGACCGCGACTTCGGCGCTCTCATACGATGCTCCGTCCACGATGTCTGCCCACTCGACGAGTTCGGCCACGGGCTCTGTATCAAAGCCGAAGCGGCTCTGCGCAACCGTCGCCAGAAACTTGGTGCAGGACTTGAAGTCGGGATCGAAGAACTTGGTGTTGCTCTGCTGACGCTCGAAGTGCTCCGGATCCTCTTCGGTGAGAAACGCGCTCTGGTGATGGTCGAACCACCAGGTCAGTTTGTCCGAGGCGAGATACTTGAAATCGACGATGGCATTTTCGTCGCCGGTGAAGTCGTCAAGGTTGAAGAGCGCTCCGGCGCGATGCAGCAGTCCCTGGTATTGGAACTCCGCGTGGCGGCGAATGCGCTCGCGGTAGAAGCGCGTAAACAGCGAGGCCGAGCAGGCTCCGTCAAAACATTTGTCGTGATAAAAAACCTTGATGATCAATGGTTCCCTTTCAAGAGAGTCGCGTGTCGCTGCGCTTCCCGCGCCGGACGAGCGGAAGGAAAGCCCTTAGAGATATATGGTTTGGAGGGCGAGTGTCAAGAGCTTATTCCGCGGTACCGGGTCGGTTTCGGGATTCCCGATCAGCACTTGTCTGATCGAGAGACATCCGTGATCTGCCGCGTTACGCTACTCAGTATGCGTTGGCTTGTTATCCGCTTGAGGTGAAAGCTGCACTGCACCCTTGACATGACGTTGAGCGAAGAGCTTTGCGTTTTCGCGCTTCGTGTGCCAGTTAACGAACATCGTGTGAAGTCTGCCCAGCACATAATATCGGAACGCTCCGAAGTACTCGGCGCGGATATGCTCCCCTGAGTAGAATTCGTGCGCCGTTTCCCTCCACTTCTGTACGTCCAGCACCTCAAATCCTTTGCAAGAGAGTTTGCCGTCCTGCATTTGTAGCCGTAGAAACTCATCGAGCGCATCTTTGCTTGCAAGGGAATCAGGCGTAAGTCGAAAATCGCGGAATATTCTGTATTGGTGATCAGTCTTCTCTATTGGAATAATCTGCGGCTCGCCGTCTTCGACGGCAATCTCCACCACATAAGCCACATTCGCGCCCATGTCCCTGTCCTTGTATATCGAACGAATCGGCCGAACTATGGCTGTCATGTAATTATCAAAGAACTCAACGGCAGGATCCCATCGATGTAATGTTGACGGGATTTGTACTTGCCATCTGAGGTCGAAAGAAAAAGCCTTTTTGCGACTTTTGGATTACTGAGTAGGTCGTTGAGACCGATTCGCCTACTGCTTGCCGCATAGAACTCGATTGGGCCGAACCGCTTTTGATACGTTTCGAAAGGTTTTAGGATCAGAGGCTTGTCATTCAAATCTACTAGCCTGCTTTATGCATGAAGGCCGCCGAGGTGGTCTTCGAAAGGCGAGATTGCGGCGATGGTGTTGATGGCAACGTGAATCGTCCAGTGCGATGAGTTGTGGAGTTCGCCGGTTTGTCGGAACTGGCTAGCCTGGAGGTTTTCGGACACAGTGCTTCCCCGACTGCCGTCTGCATTAATTCCGAAAATTATGTTTTGGGTAGACCGCGTCAGTGCTATCCCGGCGAGGCTCCGAGGGCCAGCGCTACTTGTCGGAAGGTGGGCAGGAACGGGAACGACGCGGGCAGGTGCACGACCACGCGGCGAACCGAAACCAGCAGACGGGCGCCCAGTTTGAGCAACCGTTCACGAAGAGTCCAGACCTGAGCTCGCGCACAGTTGGTGTGCGCAGCCTTCAGTCGTAGCTCCTGCATCAAGACATATGCTGCGGCGGTCAGCAGGACGCGGAGTTGGTTGGCCCAGAAGTCGCTGCAACTGGTGCGATCGATCTGAAGATCGTGCAGTTCTTTGATCCGATTCTCGATCTCGCCCCTCTGGCAGTACACCTCTTCATAGAGCCACTGGGGACTCTGCTTCATATTGGTGATGACGAAGCGCGGATTGTCCTTCGGCTTCTTCCCCTCGGCACGAACCACCTCGGCCTTGATGATGATGCGGCGTGGTTGCGGCCACGTCCGGGCCGCATAGTTGGCTTCGCTATAGACGTGTTCGGTCTTCCCAGCTCTGACGCGAAAGCCTGCGGGCCTGTCGCATAGCGGGTTTGGCTTTGCGTTTCAACACTGCGTTTTTGGCCATCGCGATGACGTACTCAAGATTGGACTCTCCCTCCAGGAAGTCGAGCAGATCGGGATGCGCGAAGCCGCCGTCAAGCCGAACGCGGATCCGCACACCGGGAAAGCTGTAAGAGATCATATTGATCAGACGACGGAGAATCCCCTTCGCGCCTACCGCAGCGGTCACGTTGCCGGGACGCAACACGGCCGCGCACAGATACTGTTCCGCTTCGTCATTGAAGCTCACAAAGCCCATTACCGGCAGGTAGCACCAGCTGTCGTAATGTCCGTTGAAAAACGATAACTGTTGTGCGCCGTGGGTAGGGTCGTCGGTCGGATCCAGGTCGATGGTGACGAGGCGAGCGCGTCCATGTAGCCGCTTGGCGTGACGGTCGATCACGCTGTCCGCCAGTGCTTCGCCCAGACGGTAGAGCTCTCTTGGTCGGATGGAGTTTTCAAAGCGCGACAAAGTTGGCTGCGAAGCCAGATTGCGGCCCCTGATTGGATCGCGATCCAGCAACATCTTGTGAATGGGGTCGGCAGACAGGCGGGCCGAGTCGTTTGCGTCCGGATAACCGCAAGCAATCGAGAACACACGTTGTGCCAACAATTCACGCAAAGAGTGATCGACCTTGCTGACTTGCCGCTTGTCTCGCAGACATCCGGCCAGAGCTTGGACCAATCCGTAACGGCGGTCAGCAGCCTTCAGCAGGATGGCTCCGCCATCAGAACTGCCATTCGTTTGATCAAACGGCAATAATTGGCTTGGTGAAAATCTCGGGGAATAACAGACACTGTGTTGTGCTATCTTCAAACACGCGGGAAGCCTTTCTTGCTGCTTCAAACACTGTCTAGACAACATGTTTGTAGCACAACAGGCTTCCCGTTTCTCTGATCTTCACGAATTTTCCGGGCTAGCCTGACGTAGTAATTCATCGCCAGCGTCTGCCACGGTCTGGGCATCCGCCACGTGGCCATCGATGGCAAACGCTTGGCTGGCTCCCAGGATGCGGGGGTGGGCGTCCAGGCGCTTCACCTGGTCAGCGCCTGGGCCAGCGACGTCCGCTTGACGCTCGGACAAGTAGCCGTAGACGACAAATCCAACGAGATCACGGCCATCCCGAAATTGCTGGAAATGCTGGAAATCGCCGGTGCTTTGGTGACGATCGACGCCATGGGCTGCCAGAAAGAGATTGCCACGACCATCCGCCGTCAGCAGGCCGATTACGTATTGGCGGTCAAAGAGAACCAGCCCCATCTATACGAGGACATCGAACGTCTTTTTCGGGAAGCTTTGGAGCAGGAGACCTTGGAGAAGCAGTGGGCTTGTCACGCTCAGGACGAGACCAATCGCGGTCGTGAGGAAAAGCGTCTGTGCTGGGTACTTCACGAGTTGGAAGGAATTCGTGATCGGCAAGCGTGGAAAGATTTGCAAAGTGTCATAGTGGTGGTGACGGAACGAAGGGTCGGCGACAAGAGTAGCAGTGAGCTTCGTTATTACATCAGCAGCCGCAAGGCGGACGCCGCCACGTTTGCCCAAGCAATCCGCCGCCACTGGGGTATCGAGAATGAATGCCATTGGGTCTTGGATGTGGTTTTCAAGGAAGATGGGAGTCGCATTCGCAAGGATTG
>CAVWYG010000016.1:0-47226 GCA_963759215.1 uncultured Acidobacteriota bacterium | reverse complement strand
CTGCACGACCCGTTTCATTGCATTTGGCAAAGTTAGAAATCTCTCTTCAGATTCATTCCCTTGTACATCTCCGCGACAAAGTCTCCATAGCCGTTGAACATCAGCGTGTCGCGCTTGAATATCTCGCCGATGCGGCGCTCTCTCGCCTGGCTCCAACGAGGGTGATCCACCTGCGGATTTACGTTCGACTAGAAGCCATATTCGTTCGGATTGGCTTCGTTCCAACTGGTCGGCGGCATGTAGTCTGAAAGGATCCCGTGCTCTCCAATTTGCGACTACAGCTTTCGATCTCATGCACCCCCGCTGGCTACTAACGGCGATTCCGGAACACTGCCGAGCGCCCGATTCCGCCAGCACCATACGACGAATCTCCTCAAGCGGAAACGCGCGGGGTGCGTTCGAGGCAGACTTTGTAACTTCCTCGAAGCCTCCGAGTCTCATCTCAAGGCAAGGCCACTGCCTAGCATTGGACGGAGTGCGCGCATGGACATATTGTGGCGGCGTATCGTTATCGGGAGCGTCGCAGGAGCGCTCGCAAGCGCAGCGCTGGTGGTCACGGTCGGACGTCCATTTTTCAGCATTGCTCTGGGCATTGCGATCGGTGCGGCGTATTCGGCAAGCTTGCGCCCGACACGGGGAACCTATGTTGACAATTTGATGGCTGCCGCAGCGCTGGGTGTGCCGCTCTGGGCTCTGGTCAGTGTCATCGCGTTCCCATTGTTTTCAGGACAGATGCCGGAGTGGAGTGCCGCGCAGATGCGGCAGCATTTCCCTGCGCTCGTCGGCTGGATTCTCTATGGCGCAGCGCTGGGCGTGATCACACAAGCATTGAACGACGCCGTCGGACAAGTCCTCGGCCCGGAGCCGGTCTCCTCTTCGCCAAACGCATCAGAGAAAAAACGGATCGCAGTTGTCGGGGGCGGATTTGCCGGCATGAGGGTGGCGCAATGTCTTGAGGCGCAACTTGGCGCTTCGGTGTCAATCACATTGATCAGCGAGACGAATGCACTGCTCTTCACTCCTATGCTCGCCGAAGTAGCCGGCAGCAGCCTCGAGCCCAGTCATATCACCACGCCTCTGCGCAGCAGCCTGCGTTGCACTCAGTTCATCCGGGGACGGGTGGCCGGAATCGATCCTGTGTCGCGACGGGTCATTCTGGAAGGCGAACCAGCCAGTACTGGTGAAAACGGCCGCCGGGAGCTTGTGTACGACCACGTAGTGCTCGCGCTTGGCTCCGTCGCCAACTACCTCGGCATGATCAATCTCGAAAAGTTCTCCTTCAACTTCAAAAGCTTGCTCGATGCGATCCGAGTGCGTAATCACGTGATCGAGATGTTCGAGAGCGCGGACCGTGAGCCCGATCCCTCGATACGTAAACCGATTCTGACCTTTGTAATCGCGGGCGGAGGATTTGCCGGTGTTGAATTGGAGGGCGCATTGAACGATTTTGCTCGTGGGATCCTTGCGGATTATCCGAATCTGCGCCAAGAAGAATTGAGCGTCATACTGGTGCACTCGCGGGATCGCATTTTGCCGGAGCTGAGCGAATCGCTCGCCCAGTACGCCCAGGAAAAAATGGAGGAGCGAGGCGTCACCTTCCGCTTGAACACCCGCCTGACCGACGCACAGCCGGAGGCGGTCATACTCAGCGACGGCCAAATCGCAGCGCAGACGCTGATCTGGACCGCGGGCACTGCACCAAATCCACTACTGAAATTGCTGCCTCTGGAGAAAGACAAGCGAGGTGCTCTGGTCGTGGATGATTCGCTCGCCGTTCCCGGCCATCCCGGTGTTTGGGCGCTTGGTGATTGTGCCGCAGTACACGACGCCAAGACAGCCAAGCCGTGTCCTCCCACCGCCCAGTTCGCACTTCGTGAAGCGGAAGTTCTCGCGAGGAATATCGAAGCTCAACTGAAGGGATTGCCGGCGCGAAAGTTTCATTTCGACTCGCTCGGCGCGCTCTGCGTGGTCGGACACCAGACAGCTTGTGCTGAATTGACGATACCTTTCGCTCGCAACAAGACTATGCGCTTCTCAGGCTTGCTGGCTTGGTTCATGTGGCGGGGAATCTATCTTTCAAAGCTGCCAGGGCTGGAGCGCAAGATTCGTGTACTCATGGACTGGACAATCGAACTCTTCTTTCCTCGCGACATTGTGCAGACGATCGATCTGAAGTAGGAGTAGCTCGATGGCCGAAATGGAAATCTCCACGGCCCCACAAAGTCGGAAGAGCGGCATGGCTTGGTTCAAATTCGAGTCGCTGCTTGGACTGGGCGTGGGCGCGTTGGGCGGTGCGTTGCAAAGCGTCTTGCTTGCGACTTCGCTGGCACACGGCATCATCTTCGGCGCGCTCTTCGGAGCCGTCTTCGGCGCCTTCTTTTCCAGACGGGCTACCAGTCCCGGCGCGGGATTGATCTGGGGTGTGGCTGCAGCTCTACTTCTGTGGATGGTCGTTCCGGCGGGGATTCTGTCGCTGCGCCGCTCGGGGCCTTCGATGGCTATGCTTAGCGATGCCCGCGCGGATTTCCCACAGCTCGTCTCCTTTCTGATCTGCCTTGGGATGCCGGTTGGCGTCACGCTGGGAACGTGGGGCGAGTTTCATTCCAGAACGCGTCAGCCGAGGTTCAGCTGGGGACGCGCGATTGTGGCGGGTGGTCTTGCGGGAACGCTTGCCGGTTTTGTCTTCGGCCAGTGGGTCTCATCGGGAAACTACTATCCTCTTCTCGCGGGCTATAGAGAACTGAGTTCGCGCGCCTCGACCGAGACTGCGCATTTTGTCGTCGCGCTTTTGATCGGGGCCACCTTCGGAGTGCTCTTCCAGCGCGATGTGCGCGGCTACGGCTCTTCCATGGCCTGGGGATTGGGCTACGGGATATTCTGGTGGTTCCTCGGGCCACTTACGATTTTGCCCTGGGCCGCCGGCTCGCCGCTGGACTGGTCGGCAGAACAGGGCAGCAATTTGTTTGGCTCCCTGGTCGGCCACATTCTCTATGGCCTGATGCTGGGCGTTACCTATGCTGCCTTTGACCGCCTCTGGTTGCGGCTCTTTATCCACTCCGATCCGCTGAACCGCGAAGCGGAGGGGCTTGGCCTCCGATTGATTCGATCGCTCAAATGGGGCGCTTTAGCCGGCTTGGCCGGAGGAATTGTCTCCAGCCCGGTTCTCCTTGCCACGGGCATCCTGCCAAAGATTGCGGGACTCGACACGAGTTTGATTGGAGCGCGCGGTCTGCTGATCCATCTGCTGATCAGCGCGCTCATTGGCATGAGCTATGGGCTACTGTTCAGGGGTGAGGCCCCGAGCCTCGGACTAGGAGTGGCATGGGGATGGCTGTTCGGCCTGATCTGGTGGTACCTGGGGCCCCTGACGTTCCTGCCAATGCTACTCACGGGACAAATCGATTGGCGTCCAGAGGCCGCGTCTGCCTTGCTTCCCTTGCTGCCAGGACACCTGATCTATGGAGCCACCACGGCTTTTGTGTTCCTTCTGTTCGAGCGCCGCTTCACCCGGTGGCTGCTTCTCGACCCGCGAGCCGCCGCGCGCGAACAACGCCGCGTTCGACCCGTTGGGACTCCGGCGCCGGCTGTGTGGCTTTTTGCATTAGGACTGGGCGTACTGTTACCCATTCTGCTCGGATGACGGAGTTTAGCGTCGGATTTACCGCGCCCGCGAAACAGGGGAAGCCCCGACGGGGATCACCAGGAACTCTATCTTCAATTCGTCTTTCACCTTGACCAGACCGCCCCCCACGGTGACCGGCTCGATTCCGAAGTCCGTCTGTTTGATCCCGGAAGTTCCCTTAAAGCGCCCATTCGATTCTTGCGCCTCCACGCGAATTAGCCTGGTCTGGTTGTGCAGTGTGAGATATCCGACAACGGCCCACTTGTTCTCGCCGACGGGCCTTATGCTGGTGGACCGAAAGCTGATCTCCGGATATTTCTCGCTTTCCAGAACCTTGGCATGCATAGTTTGCTGCACCTCTGCCTGCTTGTCGGGACCCAGGTCCGCATCCGGCATGACTGTGAGCGTGCGCGCATCCACTACGAACTCTATATGAGGCGAGCTACCCGCATCCATACTGCCGCGTGCAAAGCGGGCCCGGACTTCATGTTCATGGCCCGCCGCGGAAAACAATCCGGCCTTCCTGACATGGATGGTGAACATGCTTCGCTCGGTATCGATTTGCTGGACTGCCGCCGTTGCGGTTAGACAGCTCGATAACAACCACAGCAAGAATGCGGCAAATAACGCGACTCGGCGCATTTGCATTCCCTCATTTCCTACCGTCACCGTCGCCTACAATAATTTCGACAGCTCATACGAATAGAGCGGATTGTCTGGAAACTCCTGCCGCAGCTCTGTCAGCAGCATCCTGGCGGTAGATGGGTGGTAATTCCGCAGGGCGGCCACAGCGAGCAATAGCTTCGCAAACGGTTTCAGGTAGTGGCCCTTCTCAGCCGTAATGCGAAGCTGCCGCACGCCCTCCTGGGAATTGGTGCGGGCGCCGCCGAGGGCCAGCACCCAGCGAGCAACGATGGGTTTAATACCAAGAAGGTAGTTCTCGGCGCCGAGAGCAAGATAGGCGTCGTAGCACCTGGAATCGGCGGCCAGCAGCTTTTCAGCCCACATTCGGCCTTGCTTCGTGTAGGAGAGAGCGGGACGGTTTCGCTTCTCGATTAGCGCCGCATAGTCAGCCGATAAGCCGTACATCAGAGTCTTGGAAAGCAGAGCGTTTACGTCTCGCGGATTCCGAGCCAGGGCAGCTCCCGCAAGACGTTCTGCTTCGCTCTGTTCCTGGTCGAATAATTTCTTCAGGTGCGCATCCGGCGAGAGCTTGCGCCGTGCATTGAACCGCTCATCATTCGTGAAGAGTTCGCTCTCCAGCACGCCGAGGCGGTGGAATTCCTGAAAGAGATAGCTGCTGGCTGACGACACTGGGCCAAGAGGGTCGTCCGGATGATCCATTCGCCACAGTGAAAAATGCCGTTGAGCATCCTGAAACTGCAGATCGTAGAGTGAATTGTATCCGCGGTCCAGTTCCTCGCCTCCCTTCGCCTGATGACAATCCGCAAAGGTTGAGCACGAGGCAAGCAACAGCAGGCAGAGAACACCTTGTTTGAACAGAGACATCGCCATCACAGGCGCCTCATCGGAACCTGATCAATAAGCCGCCTGTGAACACCACGTTATGTTGGCGATCATTGGTGAGCTTTTGATTGTAGTTCGGGAGTCCAGAGTAAAAGTCGCGCACCTCGAGCCGGAACCCAATCGGAATCTTCAGAATGCGACGAAACGTTCGCGTATCGATGCCGCCGCCAAACTCAAAAGTGTCTGTATTCGTTCCTTGCCTTAACAAGGGTCCGGTCGATGGAGCTGACTCGCGGAAGCGGGCGTATCCGCCACCGAATGACAGCCAAGGAGAGATAATTCCGTCGGGATGGAATTTCGCTCGCACATGCGGCGTGAGGAAGACATAGGCATACTGAGGAATAACGTCCTGTGGCCGTTGGCTTAACTTCACGTCAAACGGCGAAGCCACAAAGTCAACGCCCCCAAAGATTGCAACCTGTTTTCCGGTGATTATCCGGCGGTCGTATTCCGCTCCCAGCGCCAGGCTTGAGTTGAATTTCAACTCGTTGTTGGGAAGCAACGCGCCGGTCGGGCCGATGAGGCTCCCACCTGGAGCGAGCGTCTGGCTGGGGGTAATCGTTGCGCCGATCACAAGTCCCACTTCATTCTTATCTTGCGCCATTGCGCTGGGGTGGACCGCCATCGTCGTGAGGGCGAGAGCAGATATGAGTGTGCTCCTCCTCAGGATCGTCTTGCTATACAAAGCAAAGTTAGACTTCCTGCTCTCGGATCGCACCCTGTTGCCTGTCGTGACCTTCTCCATCCAAAATCTCCTGGGGGCTCCACAATTCGTGGCGTGAATGGTTTTATCGATAAAACAGTGCTCCGTTGTGGTCGAGAAGATTCATTAGCACGAAAACACAATAGGCTTTCCCGCAAGAGCAGTTTTCCGAGGGCGAACGCGCCGCTACTGGCGCTCGTAAGAGTTTGATCAAGTAGGAGTTAGCCTGGGAGCCCCACCGCGGTCGGCGAACCGGCCAGGGTGGGACTCTTCTGCTGTTTATCTGTCGCCGCTTGAGTCGTTCCGTTGATCGTTGTTCCCTAAGATTTTGGCTCCGGGAAGCAGTCCGCCCCCCGGCGTGAAAATCACGGAGCACTCCACGATAATGGGCGTCTTCGTGATCGTTACCTCACCGGCGTTGGCGGCATCCTCGATCTCGGCCTGCGACTTCAGCACGCGGCCCTGGGATCCGGGATTCCATGCAACCAAGCTGATTTGCCACAACGGGGAGTAGTTGGTATCAGTGTTAGCGGGACCCGCCGGATGCGGTGCGGAAGCTAACACGTTTCCTTGGGTAAAGTTCGTGAACACGAAGATGTCGTCCACCGCTGGAGAGTTCGGGAGCGTTCCGAAGTTCGTCGGAATGAAATTGGAGTTGAATCCCACAGCGATCTGGTGTGCAGTGGCAATGATCGCTGCCGGAGCGTTCGGGTCAACGCCAACTTCAGGTGTGATGTACAACGCCTGCGCGCCATTGAAGAAACCAACCTGTAGAGGCAGGATGGCTTTTGGCAACACAGGTAGGCTTTGGGCATTCAATGTCCCGTGTCCGATTCCAATTGAGGCGAGGACCCCGAATGCTAAAGTTGTGCTGCGAAAGATGTTCAAGAGAACCCTAGATCGGTGAAGTTGCATGCGAATTACCTGTAATCCTTTCGTAATAGCTTTTTTTGGAACAAACCACGGTTTTTGTCGGGCGAAACACCAGCACGCGGCGAGCCTCCGGTAAAACCACCTTCTTACTGTTGAAGGGCTCCATCCAGGCGAGCAGACATCTGGTCGCTCCCAACCTCGCCGGCTGAGTTATAGATTGCACGGCCTGACTTGTCGAGCAACACGACGTGCGGGATCGAGCCCTGGTAATACATCTTCACTAGATTCTGCTGTGCTCCGGATCGCGGTTTGTCCAGGTCGATAATCACAAAGGCGACTCTGTCTTTGTACTTTTCATAAAGCTCGACCGTTCGCTGCGCTTGCCGCTTGGAGTTGAAACAGCCCTCCCCGTAGATGATGATGTAGTTGGGCACGCCGGGCTGAGCTCCTGCATCGAAGTGGTCCCCGGTTATGAGCGGGCCATCCTCGCTATCGCTCGTATAGTCGAGCCTTTGGTTCAGCCGCAGGTTATCCGCCGCGAAGGCATTGACCGCGACGACAAAAGCAAATGCCAGAACTGTTAGGATCTTTCTCATTCGACTCCCTCCAGATTCAGCTTGAAACTGTCTTGATGAGTATTGTTTTGATTCATGAATCTGCGGAGCGCCTCAGCCAAGGCCTCCCTAAAAGAGATCTGGTCATTGCGATGAGCAGGCGGTAAGTAGCCAGCGCCATAGTAAAGCTCTCCAGCAGGGGTTAGGAACGAGGTGAGCGGTAGCCCAGCTGGCAGATTGAGGACGGCTTGCGCACGCTCGAGCTGAACGACGAGTGGACCGGACGTATCATAGTCAACCTTTACGGCGATGAAATTCTGGTTGATGAATACAGCATTCTCGGGAAGGGTGTAGCTCTCCCGGTCCATGAGTTCACACCATGGACACCAGACTGCTCCGACGTCGAGCAGAATAGGACGATGCATTCGCCGGGCTTCCTCAAATGCCTGCTTGCCAAAAGGACGCCAGTCCACAGCCTGCCTGGCGGCTCGGCTAAGGTACAGCGAACTCTGTCCGCGAAGGTGATTGAAGTCCTGGCTGAACCCGAGCGTGGAGGCCGCCAGCAGGACTCCCACTATGAAATCGGTTTGCGGTCGCAACTTCATGACAGTGGCCTTCCATGACCCTCCGCAACAACTTGCGCGCGGGATTGACAATGTCGGTAATGCGGAAGATCAAGTTCAGCCTTCTCCCGCATCCTGCTTCACGACCGCGTATCACTGATTGCTTGATGGGTTGGCGGCGCTTGGAAATGGCGACCCCAGGTTGATGTTGTTGTCCGGTAACAGTCCCTCGCTCTTGCGTCCCAGTGATGGGTTGGCGGCCTGTGGAAACGGCGACCCGAGATCGGCCTTATCCCGCCCCGCATACGTGCCGCTCTGGTGGGTGGCCATGGAGGGTGGCACGTCGGCACTTACTGTTGGTGATGACTCATCGGCCGTGCCGTTCGCCAAAGCTGGGTTGGCGGACTGTGGAAACGGCTCGGCATAGGATTGATGTTGCTGGCCCACGGCCACTGCGGTTACGAGCAACAGCACTGCAAACACCCCACTTGCAATCTTCATACGATGAACTCCTTCCTTGTGCTTCACGGCAGATGGGACGCAGCGGCTGGAAAAAAGTTACAAGCCGCACAGAATTTGCGATGAGCGGATTATGGTGCGGGAGCTGAACATCAAGGGCGAGGGGGCACCTGCGACCTAGCTACGCGCTGATTCTGTAACTTTCTTGGGTTTTCAGGCGTCTGACAATGAGATGACGACGAGCAAACCGGAGAAGTCAATGCCTGCCGAATTGAGACGCCTCGAAGAGTCCAACCAGCGGACAGCGCACTGGAAGCGCTGGGGACCGTACGTGAGCGACCGTGCCTGGGGTACGGTGCGGGAGGACTACAGTGCGTCTGGTGAGGCTTGGGAGTACCTGACACATGATCAGGCACGCTCGAAAGCATACCGGTGGAACGAAGACGGTATTGCGGGTATCTGCGATCGCCACCAGTACCTGTGTTTCTCGCTGGCACTCTGGAATGGCCGTGATCCGATCCTGAAAGAGCGCCTTTTCGGACTCAGCGGCAAGGAAGGTAATCACGGCGAAGATGTAAAGGAGTACTATTTTTACCTCGACAGCACGCCGACGCACTCCTATATGAAGTTCCTCTACAAGTATCCGCAAGCGGAGTTTCCCTACTCGCGTCTGGTGGAGGAAAACAAGCGGCGCAGCAAGGCCAATCCGGAATATGAGTTGATGGATACGGGAGTGTTCAACGAGGACCGCTACTTTGACGTAGTGGTCGAATATGCGAAGGCTTCGCCGGAAGACATCCTCGTCCGCATCACGGCAGCCAACCGAGGCCCGCAGCGGGCGCAATTACACTTGCTCCCAACATTGTGGTTCCGCAACACATGGAGTTGGAAGCCAGACGCGCCGAAGCCATCTCTGGCTCTAAGCGGGTCAGCCAGAAACGCGCTGGTGGATGTTAGGCACCCGGTGCTCGGCCAGCGCTGGTTTTACTGCTGCTACCATCCCAACACACTCTTCTGCGACAACGAGACGAACACGCGGCGGTTGTTCGGTGACAGTCACGGACCGATATATCCGAAGGACGCCATCAACGAATATGTCGTAAACGGCCATAAGGACGCTGTCAACACACAGCAGACTGGCACAAAAATGGCAGCGCAGTATTCGCCAAGCATTGCGCCGGGCGAGACAGTGACGATCCGCTTGCGCCTCACCGATACGGCGGCGGCGAATGTCGATCCGTTCAACGGAGAGTTTGATCGCATCTTTGCCGTGCGCCAGCTCGAAGCGGATGAATTCTACGGCGCGGTGATCCCTCAAGCTCTCGCGCCTGACGCACGCAATGTCATGCGGCAAGCATTTGCCGGCATGTTGTGGTCCAAGCAGTTCTATCACTACGTACAGCAGGAATGGATGCCGGTGATCCCCGATTCCCAGCTCCGCCGGCCGAGCGCCAGGGCATCCGCAACGCCGAGTGGCCGCACCTCTACAATGCCGACGTGATCTCGATGCCCGACAAATGGGAGTACCCGTGGTATGCGGCCTGGGACCTGGCGTTCCATTGCGTGCCGCTTGCACTGGTGGACCCTGACTTTGCCAAAGAGCAGCTCGTTCTTTTGCTGCGCGAGTGGTATATGCATCCCAACGGCCAGCTCCCCGCATACGAGTGGAACTTCGGGGACGTGAATCCTCCAGTGCATGCGTGGGCTGCGTGGCGAATTTACAAGATCGACAAAAAACGCCGGGGATGCGGCGATTTGCCGTTTCTTGAAAAAGTATTTCACAAGCTGCTCTTGAATTTCACCTGGTGGGTCAACCGCAAAGACACCGAAGGCATGAACGTGTTCCAGGGTGGGTTCCTCGGGCTGGACAACATCGGAGTCTTCAATCGCAGTGAGTTGCCTACTGGCGGACATCTCGAACAGTCCGACGGCGGACGCGACGGCGTGGGCATGTGGGACGAAGAAGAGGGCTTCTTTTACGACGTTCTGCACCTGCCTGATAACTCGTACTTCTCCCTGAAAGTGCGGTCGATGGTCGGGCTGATTCCTCTGTTTGCAGTGGAAACACTCGAGCCGGAGATGCTCAACCACATGCCCGGATTCCGTCGCCGCATGGAGTGGTTTATCGCCAACCGCCCTGACCTGATCGGCAATATTGCATGTATGCGGACTACAGGCATGGGGGAGCGGCGGCTGCTGTCGATCCTGACTCCCGACAACCTGCGTCGCGTACTACATTCCATGCTGGACGAAGAGGAATTCCTCTCTCCTTATGGCATTCGTGCGCTTTCGAAGAAACACGCATCGGCCCCATACGTTCTGCGCGTCAATGGCGTCGAACACCGCGTGGAGTACCAGCCGGCGGAATCTGACTCGGGCCTCTTCGGTGGCAACGCCAACTGGCGCGGGCCTGTCTGGTTTCCCGTAAACTTCCTGCTGATCGAGTCGTTGCAGCGCTTTCATCACTATCTCGGCGACGAATACAAGGTCGAATTCCCCACAGGTTCAGGAAAGATGCTGACGCTCGCGGAAGTTGCAACTGAGATCTCGCGCCGACTGAACCGCATCTTTCTCCGCGACGCCAATGGCCGCCGGCCCGCCTTCGGGCAGGTCGAAAAGTTCCATACCGATCCACACTGGCGCGATTTGGTTCTGTTTCACGAGTACTTCCATGGCGATACCGGCGTCGGACTGGGTGCAAGCCATCAGACTGGATGGACCGGACTCGTCGCCAAGCTAATCCAACAGAGCGGAGAAAGTAATCGGTCAAACGAGTGTGAGCCGTGCATGGCCGACGCGCACTGAGCCAAGGACAGCCTCGACGAATGATTAGCGGAAGTTAGAACGATTGACGAAGTGATTGTGAACGCAATGCGCCCTTCGACCGGCTGTTTGAGATCGCCGGAGTCACTACTTCCTTGTGACACATGGTCAACGCCGGCGGAATGCGTCTGCGGCGAGACGGACTTTATGTCACATCACAACCTGTCGTGCATCGAATTGGCAGTTGCGATCAGAGGCTCGAAAGAGCAGGGACGCAAAGATGAAATGAGAGAGGTGTGTTATGAAGTGCGATATTTGTAGCTGCCAGCGCGAACGGACTGCAATCCTTTGTCAGTCATGCCGTGAAATGATTGCGCGATTGACTAAGATCTGCAGCGCGAATCCAGAGATGTGTTCCACTCCGGGTGCGAACCGGGTACTGAGTCAATTCTCACGCTGACGTTCCATCAAAAGCGACGAAGTGTGACAAACAATGGCTGAAAGGTTAGATCTCCTGTGTCGCTCCTGAGGATGCACGAAATGTCTGACGCCAAACGACTCGGGAATAAAGGCCATGGACGAACGATCGCAAGGAGGTCCGATGAGTACGGCTGCAAATTTGTCACTCGTAGATCGCAAGCTAGCTTACGGCGTAATCCGCCCTATTGGGAGTGAACATTCTTATTCACGGCTTAAGTCGCATCTTGGGACTGTGGGGCATGGCATTTGCCGCAAAGACCGCAAGCGAATTCGCAGGCACTCCGCTTCCTCCAGGGCCTTGTATGAGTGTCGTATCTGTTCTTGCCAGTCTTCGCCAGAGGTGACCTATGCGTTTTGTTGTTCTCTTGTCTGAGGTGCTGTTGGTATCCTTGCTCCCGCTGCGTTGCGCATCTCGTGAACCGGCCACCTCCACAATTAAAATCGGCAACTCGCAGATCGAGATCGCCCAGGTGAACGGTCGACTCACCGTTTCTCACGAAGAGGTACTCGCATGGGTTCGTTCTGCTGCCGAGTCCGTGTACACCTACTACCATCGGTATCCGGTCCCGCATGTTTTGATTCACATAATTCCGTTTGAGGGTAAAGGTATCCGCAACGGCAGAACCTTCAGCGATGATCGAGGGGGCATGATTCGGATTCGGGTCGGAAGCGAAACGACTTCCTCCGATCTCGACACGGACTGGTTGATGACGCACGAAATGGTCCACTTGGCTTTTCCGTCAGTGGCAGAACGACATCACTGGATCGAGGAAGGCATTGCTACGTACGTCGAGCCGGTTGCTCGCGTTAGAGCGGGGCATCTGCAAGCGTCAGAGATGTGGTACGAGCTAATGCGCGATCTGCCTCAAGGTCTACCCAAAGCAGGTGACGAGGGACTCGACAACACCCACACCTGGGGAAGGACTTATTGGGGAGGAGCGCTTTTCTGCTTTCTCGCCGATCTAGAAATTCACCGTCAAACCCACAACCATAAGGGTCTGGAGGACGCACTGCGTGGCATCCTTGCAGTGGGCGGAGACATCCGGCAGGACTGGGACTTGGACAAAGCGCTCGCTATTGGAGACCGCGCGACCGGAGTGGCCGTCTTGGTGCCGCTCTATGAACGGATGAGGGATACGCCAGTCCATGTGGATTTAGAAAATTTATGGAAACAGCTCGGGCTTGAAGTGGACGCTAAGAGTATTCGTTTCAACGACAATGCAATCCTTGCCAAGACTCGTATTGCAATCACAGATGGAATAACCTCTTCCAGTTCTGTTGGCGATGGGACCGGCGCACAGGGCAGTCCCGTCACGCAACCCAGAAACTGAAGGTCCAGGTGTTCGCTGTCGCGGCCCAGGATCTACCCCCGGCCGCAGGCCATCAAAGTTTTTCGCCGCCTCCAAACCTCACCCGCTGGTAAGGACACTGTTTAGCCTTGGACGGAGCAAGTACATGGAAGCTTTGCTGCGCCTCTATAGGTTTGGAACGAAGGGATGCGGCGGGATTTGCGCCAATAATCATCCTGGCTTTTTTCGTTCTGGTCAATTTGTCTCCTGCGGTCTGGGTTTGTGCACGGGATGTTCAGGATGGCGGATCTGCTGCGAGCGAGCTACTTTCTAGCCTCCTCGATGGGCAGGCATCTCTGGTCTTGTAGCTCTTTTCGCCGCGCATCTCACAGTGTATTGCTTCCCCTGCATGTGCTGTATGCGTGCAGCTCTGGGCAAGCGAATGGGAAAGCATTGTAGGGACGAAGCTGCAACCGGCGGAGGAGGTGCTGATTCGCCGTGTCTGCGACGGCGACCGAGAAGCCTTTTACGAGCTGGTTCGTCCGTACGAGCGGTCTATCTATTTCGCAGCGAGGTCGGTGCTCGAGAACGACGCAGACGCAGAAGACGCCGCGCAGGAGGCGGTGCTGATGACCCCCCGAAGCAAAACCCGCAAGCTGCCCGTAACACTCGGCTTCTCTCCTGACGTGTGCCCGAGCGACGCAGGACGTGTTATTTCTTCGCTGTTGCAACCATAAACGGTTCGATGGTCAGCGGCAATTCTAACGGGACCGTCTCGAGCGGCTCGCACACCGTGACACTACATTGTTGTAACTTTTTCGTGTCTCGGGTCTCAAATGCCACAGGAGGGAATTTCCATGGATCAGTTCGCAATTTTGGCGATTTTGCAGGCCAAGCCTGGAAAAGAGAGCGACGTCGAGGAATTCCTCAAATCTGCTCGGCCCCTGGTGCTCCGGGAAACAGGCACGCTCAGTTGGTTTGCGGTCAGACTCGGGCCTGCACGATTCGCCATTTTTGACACGTTCTCCGACGAGGCAGGTCGAGACGCTCATCTGAAGGGAGAAATTGCCCGCGCGCTCTTTGCGAAGGCCGAGGAACTCTTCTCCGCGCCACCCCAGATCGATCAGGGCGCGATTCTGGCCAGCAAGACGCCTCATTCCTGAAACTGCTCAGGAACGAGGCCGGCCAGAACATCCCATATGCGTCGTCCGCGAACGCGAAAAACAGCAGGCGCTGCTGGAAGCGTTTCATTAGTTGTCCCTGCCCGTTCGATCGAAAAGCTGCGCCCGAAGGTTCCGGGCGCGGCGTCATGAACTGCTAGTTTGCCGAAATGTGGTCGAGAGCGTCCTGCGCGGAAAAGCGGTCACCGTGAGTGTGGCTGATTTTCTCGAAGACGATCATGCCCTTCTTGTCGAGAACGAAGGTCGATGGATATGCTGTTTCGTGAGGGGCATCCCATCGCAACCCGTACATATTCGCCACTACGTAATCCGGATCCGTGACAAGTACGATGTTCGAGGGTAGCTCAACCTGTTTCTCGAGGAACTCTTTGGCATGTTGATCGAGACTTGCTGGAGGTCCTGGATAGACGAGGAGCACCCTAGTGTTTTTTGCCGCAAAATCCGATGCGTCGTCGATGAAGTCATGGACCTGTTTGACACAATATGGGCACTGGTACCCTGGGAAGCCGCGCAGCACAACCAGAACGAGCTCATGGCCTCGCTGCTCTTTTGACATGCGAACGGCTTTCCCGGTAGGGGTGGACAGAGTGAAATCGGGGGCTTTAGCGCCGACGGCTGGGGTCTCCGCAAATGCCGGTACTCCGAAAAACAGGGTACTCAGAAGGATGAGGGCGACGCTCACGATTTGACCAGGGCGGACTTGACCCGACCTGACGCATCGGCGGGAGGCCAAACCAGAGACATGCATAGACAGGACTCTCCTTGATACGGACTTACCATAAGACAAATACGTCGGAGAAAAGTTACAACGCGGTTTTACACACGACGATCCAGCACGCGATCCAGGCAATAACCGCCGAATTGCGCTCCGGCGACTAAAAACGCAGTAAACGAAAGAATAGGTCAGCTGGATCCCGACGGTGGGCCAGTCCTGACGGAGCGCAGAGCCAAAAGTCAGGACCGGCATGAGAAGTGCTCCGGCAAAGAGCGGGGCTCGGGTCCGAAACCCCACTGCCACGGCAGCCGCGATGAGCGTTTCAAGGACCGGCAGCGCAACGCCGAACCCGTATACGGACCAAGCAGGCAGGGGGCCTTCTAGAACATGGGCACCGCGAGCCGGTAAAGAAGTACTGTTTCTCCGCAACATTTTGTAACCTTTCGCGGATCCGGGCGTCCGATTGCAGCGACTCATCGCGTATGCGACGGTCGTTCGCATCGACCGCTCGCTCGATGAGCGAGTCAGCTTTCAATATTTCCGAATTTCCGAAGAGCGTAGTCATGGGCAAATTGGACGGTAAAGTGGCGGTGATCACCGGAGCAACCTCCGGAATGGCGCTGGCGTCGGCCAAGCTGTTCGTCGAAGAGGGAGCGTACGTGTTCATCACGGGCCGGAGGCAGGAGAATCTGGACGAAGCGGTCAAGGCGATTGGGCGGAATGCGACCGGAGTGCAGAGCGATTCGACGAAGCTGGCTGATCTCGACCGGCTCTACGAGACGGTCAAGGGGGAGAAGGGTTATGTGGATATAGTGTTTGCCAGCGCCGGTCAGGGCGGCCGCGCTCCGTTAGGGGCGATCACGGAAGAGCAGTTCGACACCATCTTCTCTTTGAATACCCGCGGCACACTCTTTACAGTGCAGAAGGCGCTGCCGATGATGCGCGACGGCGGATCGATCATCATGAATGGATCGATAGCTCACCTCAAGGGCATGCCAGGGCTGAGCGTTTATGCCGGAAGCAAGGCGGCGCTTCGGTCGTTCGCGCGATCGTGGGTAGTGGAACTCGCAGAGCGCAGGATTCGCGTGAACGTACTCAGCCCGGGGCCGATCGCTACCAACGCTCTTGCAAATCTTCCCACAGAAGCAAAGGAGTACTTCCGGTCAGGAATTCCTCGCAAGGAGCTGGGGCGCTCAGAAGAGATCGCGGCGGTGGCTCTATTTCTCGCCTCCGACGACTCCACCTTCGTGAACGGCAGCGAAATTTGCGTCGATGGCGGTATGGCGCAGATCTAGGGAAACTCTGATTAAGTTCTTCTCTGCTTTCCACAGAGTCATTGTGTAGATTGAATCGAGAGACTCTGAAGACATGAGACAGCGGACACTGGCGATGACAACTGGGTTTGAGCGGTACAGCAAGAAGACGCGGCGTGCGGCATTTCTGGAAGCGATGGAGCAGGTGGTTCCGTGGAGCGAGTTGTGTTCGCTGGTGGAACCGCACTATCCCAGAGCTGGCAATGGACGCCGTCCCGTGGGCAACGAGCGGATGCTGCTGCGGATTTACTTTCTGCAGCAGTGCTTCAATCTCTCTGACCCAGCGGTGGAAGAAGCACTGTACGACTCTCCGCTGATGCGCCCACTTCGCGAACCGGTGCCAGACGAGACGACAGTCTGCAAGTTCCGTCATTTATTAGAACAGCACAACCGTGGTGGCGCGATGTTGGAGACAGTGAACGTTCATTTGCAGACCCATAGTCCCGTCCATTAGAGGTGGAGATGTTCACCGCTCCAGTCGAAGGCCAGTTGGAGAACTTCATGAAGTTAAGCGATGCTGGTGTCGGCAGGGATCAAGAGGCGCCGCCAGATCAAGGGACTGACATCCCGAAGCACTACGCGAAGTTGATAAAGTTCTGCCATTCGAGCAGCTTACCGGACTCGGACATTGCCGAGAAACCACCCAACCACACCCCCCGGTTTCTTCCGCTCTCATAAGCTTAGGTTCACGTACCCCTAACTGCGGCAATCAACTGGATGGGACCTAGCGGTTTCGCTAGCAGGATGAAGTGTGGTCCGCGGTCCACCCTCTCTTGCAACGTATCGACGTGGCCGGTGACCATGATGATGCGGCAGGTAGGGAAGAATTTCTCCAGCCAGGCTGCGAATTCGAGGCCGTTGACCTCTGGCATCTCGAAGTCGGTGACGACTACATCTGGAGGAGTTGCGGCGGCTTGTTGCATGGCAGGAACGGGGCTGTAAAACGTGCTGACCTGAAAACCCTCGCGCTCGAGCACAAACCCCATCATCTCGGCAGTCGAGTGCTCATCGTCGACGACAAAGACAACGAGATTAGCCTCTGTGGTCAATGATCACCAGCCAGTCTTTTTTAAATGTGCAGATTAGGCTGAAGAGTGACCCTAATTGAGCATTCCCTGTTAGCACAAAATTGGCTCGCTCCCTTGGTGTCGCGCTGTACGTTACCTGTAGACAAGTGCAATTTACGGCACTTAACTTGTAGACAACGTCGGCAGCTCCAAGTGCTTACTTTCCTTCATCCGAACGCCTCGTGGGGCCGCAAAAGCCTCTGCGACAGACCCCGCAGTCTAGTGGTAAAGTGCAGAATAATCGGCGTGACTATGTCTACAGGTCAAGTGCAGCAGTCTACAAGTTAAGTGCCGTGTCTACAGGTTTACTGCAGTAGGCAAGTCGTTAAACACAGGGTTGACTGTCTACAGCTTAGGTACAGCGCGACACCAGTCTTTAAGCCTCTTTGCCTCCATCACCACCACCTCGCGGTCGTTGGTGCCGAGCGCAACAGCCGCCATACCCTGAAAGGTGGAGAAGAAATGGACCGCGAGTTCTCGTGAATCCTTTTCATGGCCAACGGCCCGGAACTGCTCCTCAAGCCAACGCATGGGCTCATTGAAGAGCGCCGCGGATTTCTTCGCGAGAGCGCCGCCCTCCTTGTGCAACTCCGTGCACAGCCCGCCAAGAGGGCATCCTCCGCGCGCAAGTTGCTCCCGGTTCGCTTGGATGCTACCCACGAAAGCTAACAGCCGCTCCTTCGGAGAACTCAAGCGGTCCCACTCCGCCCGGGCTGCGCGAAACTCCTCGAGGCGCCGCTCTATCACGGCTTCGGCGAGTTCTTCCTTGGTTTTGAAGTAGTAGTAGACATTGCCTACCGGCACGCGAGCCGCCTCGGCGATGTCCGCCAGACTCGTCTCTCGGAAACCGCGTCCATACGCCAGCTTCGTCGCAGTCTCAATCAGCCGCGTTCGCTTGTCCGGTTGTGCCGTTCGCATATTCTCCCGATCCGGAAGAGTTAGTTATGTAACTAACTCATGACCATAAACCCGATGCACCCGTGTTGTCAACCCCCGCGACACGCCAATTTTGGGCGCTGGTGGATGGTGGACCAATCCAAGGCGTGGGTTTGAATGTGAGTTACCTAGTGTAGTGCGTCACACAGATGAGCTGTTATTGAGATAGGCCCTGGCGCGTTTGACCTTTTCGAGGATGTCATTGGCCTTAGCAGTCCAGATGAAGGGCTTGGGGCTGCGATTATGTTCTTCGATATAGTCGAGGATGCTTTGTTCGAGAGCTTCAACGCTGGTGAAGACTCCGCGCCGGAGCTGATTTTCGGTCAAGTCGCGAAAGAATCGTTCGACCATGTTGAGCCAGCTGCTGCTCGTCGGAGTGAAGTGAAAATGAAAGCGCTTGTGGCGCTCTGCCCAGCGCTGCACCGCCGGATGCTTATGGGTGGCGTATTATCGACGATGAGGTGGAGCTGTTTGTGGGCGGGAGTTTGGCGATCGATGAGACGTAGGAACTTCAGCCACTCCTGATGACGATGACGTTCCATACAAGTAGCCATCACGCTGCCATCAAGTGTGTTGAGAGCAGCAAACAACGTAGTGGTTCCATTCCGCTTGTAATCGTGGGTCATCGTCTGGGCGCGGCCCTTCTTCATGGGCAAGCCGGGTTGGGTACGGTCCAGAGCTTGGATCTGGCTCTTCTCGTCGAGCGAAAGCACCAGCGCGTGTTCGGGCGGATTCAAATAGAGTCCGACGATATCTTCCAGCTTCTCGGAAAAATGGGAATCGTTGCTCAGCTTGAAGGTTTCCATGCGGTGCGGTTTCAGGCCGTGACTGTGCCAGATGCGCCGTACGCTGGCCTCGCTAATATCGGCTGTGGCGGCCATGGTGCGCGTACTCCAGTGGGTTGCATGAGGAGGTTTTTCCTTCGTGGTTTTGGTAATCACCATGCGCACCAACTCCGGCGAGATGGAGGGCGTGCGGCCGGGCCTTGGCGCGTCGTGTTCCAGTCCGGCAATACCGTTGCGCAGAAAACGTGAGCGCCAGCGTGCAGCGGTGCGCGGCACGATCGAAAGCAGGCGGGCAATCTCGATGTCCTGCTTGCCTTCTGCGGCCAGCAACACGATCTTGGCCCGCAACACAAGCCGGGCGGGTATCCTGCGGCCGCGCGCATAGGTTTCCAACTTCGTCCTCTGGTCGATTGTCAGAACCACTTGAGGTGCGATTCTCATCCGCCGTGTCCCCTTGTATAAGAACCCGGCTGAAAGATAAATGTTGCTATATATGACGCATTATAATGTTCAGTCATGAGCAAACCGCAATCGATGGGAAAGTGTTATCTCTGCGGAGAGATAGTCGCCAAGGCGTCCATGCCACGGCATCTACTCGCGTGCGGCCATCTGGGATCTTCCGGACCATTGCCGGCTCCGAAGAAACCGACTGGCCAGAGCTTCCATTTACTTGTCGAAGGGCGTGAGGCGAAGGCGTACTGGATGCATGTGGCGCTACCTATTGCATCCCCGCTGAACAAACTCGACGATTTTCTCCGTCATACCTGGCTTGAATGCTGCGGTCACTTGAGTGCGTTTGAGATAGGCGGCAAACGCTATGCTTCAGAGCCCATGGATGAAGACGAACTCATGGATGAAGAAATGGACATGGGTACGCGGTTGAACCAAGTGCTTGAGGTAGGAATGAGGTTCTTCTACGAGTATGACTACGGCTCCACAACCGCTCTTGCGCTAAAGGTTGTTGCTCTTCGTGAACGAGGTTCAACGAAAGTGCAACTGTTGGCCAGAAACGAGGCACCGCAGGTAACCTGTCAGCGCTGCGGAAACAAACCAGCTACTCAGATCTGTACCGAATGCGCATGGAATGGGGAGGGCTGGCTTTGCAAATCGTGCCTCGTTGCACATACGTGTGGCGACGAAATGTGCCTGCCGGTCGTCAACTCTCCTCGCGTTGGAGTGTGTGGATATACCGGGTAGGCACTCCCGTGTAATAACTGCTCTGACTTTCATCGCACTACACTAGCTAAGAATTCTACCGATGCGCGGAGTCCCCGAATTTTTCCCCATAGTCGATTTTTTCGCGCTTCGTAAACTTGTGTTTTTCTTGGGTTTTTCAGCGATGCACGCGATTGCGATGGCCGTCTGTTAGCCTTCGGCGCGATCAAGACCCCATACTAGCTATTATTGCCCAGCCCCCAAAAAAGTAAAATGGTTCAGCACGTCAAGCTTTTTGGAAAGATCCGAGTTCATCTCTGCCATGCCAAGAGTAGAAATCGATGCCCTGATCGCTCGTCACGCCGCAGCATCGTTGTTTGTTTCTGTACTGGGAACCAGTTCCTATACCTACGTCGAAGCGACTCGCGATCAGCAACTGGTCGCGTGGATCCATGCGCATATCCACGCGCTTGAGTTTTTCGGCGGAGCGCCGACCTTGGTGGTGCCGGACAACACCAAGACGGCCATCACCCGAGCCTGCCGCTACGACCCTGATCTGAATCCAACCTACCAAGAGTTTGCGGTGCGTTATGGGATAGGAGTGGTGCCCGCCCGGCCGTACAAGCCGAGGGATAAGGCCAAAGTAGAAAGTGGTACAAGTAGCGGAACGCTGAATCATAGCGGCGTTACGCAACCAGAAGTTCTTCAGTCTGCCAGAACTTAACCAGGCAATCCGCGAGCTGCTGGTGCGGCTGAACTGGGCACGCAGCATTGGCCCGCACACGGCGGAGTTGTTCCAGAGAATCCTCGACGAGAAGCCCCATCCGGAGATGGGCTATCGCTCCTACCTGGGCAGCGTAGTGGCCGATGATCTGCAGATATCGACTGATCAACCAGGTCCAGGGCGAACCGAAAGTTCGTCCGCGGCTCACCCTGATACCCCCTCCAGACCATCACGCAATGCTGGTCACAAACGCCCGTGCGGGATTCGCGAACGGCTACGGGTGATACGGCTCGGGTAAGGAGTCGGTTTGTTCGGCCTGCGCTCCTCCATGGTGATCCAGAGGTCACCGCCGAGGCTTCCCTTGAACGTCTTCGCAATCTCGAAATTCCCAGCGGCTCCGCGGTAATCGGCGTCAGCCTGGGCGGACTGGTGGCGGCCAAACTGCAGGAGAGCGGGCGCGGCGATCTTCACGTGACCTGTATCAGTTCGCCAACCTAGGCGTGGCATTGTCGCAAAGGATGAACCACCGGCTTGCCCTCTATTCTTCGCTGGACGAGGTCATCAGCGGACGAACCACCAACTGGCCGCAGCTGGCCCTGGCGTATGACCTGCCTTGGCTGACTCATGACACGGACAAGCACAAGGAAGCTTTGTCGCATATCGTCGCTGCCGCTCTCAACCATGAAGATGTTGTCTCTCGGATCATCGAGATGGAGCGCATCTTGAGAGACCAGGGGGTGATTGCCTGAAAGCTAAAGTACAGAGACCGGCCAGGTCAGTTCGTATCGTCTGCATCTCCGATACCCACGAGTTCCATCGCGAACTCGATATTCCTGACGGCGACATTCTGATTCATGCCGGAGATTTCACATTCTTCAGCCGGCGTCCTGCGATGTATGCCGACTTCAATGCCGGCTTGGAGAGCTACCCCATCCCGTGAAGATCGTTGTTCCCGGTAATCACGAGTTTCTGCTCGTGGGCGACGATCAGGCCGCGCGTCGTCACGATTACTCTTCAGGGGAGGTGACCAGCGACTGAAGATTCCCTCTGTAAACGTAGCTTCACCTACCAGCTGGCGGATTGGCTCGGACTGCTCCCTGGGCAGAGCCCGATTGAAGAGGCAGGATACGGGATGGCTCGCCAGCTGCTGGACTTCCTGCTCTCACATGGTCTGAAGCTCAGGAGCGGATGGGTGAATCTCATTGAGCAGCCAGGGACTGGTGCGCCGCAAACTGCGAAGGAGGCCATGGTGGAAGGCGTGATTCCTGCGGCGCTGGTTGCCGCCCAGTTTGGGATGCCGGGAGAGCTGTTCCCGGGCGTAAATCTTCTCGAAATAAGGCCGGACTATGTCTGCGTGTTGGGACTTGCGTTTGAGGAGTATCTGATTTTGGCGTCCGGGTAGGCCAGTTCCCTTCCCCCTGGAGCAACTTAATCTCCACCAGCATGCCTGCAGAACCGGGGACACGCCTTGATCCGGCCATTCTGGCGGCGTGTAAAAATCACAGTAGAGTATTCGGATTCAGTTTATAAAGCCAAGGACGGCTGACTCCCCCACGGTATCAGTCCTCCCATATATTCCCACTTGTCGATCTTGGTAGCATTTTGGTAGCAAATAGCGCCGTTTATACCGGTTTTTCGCCACTTGACCGGTGTTTAACCCATTTAGAATCAATGGCCGGCTGCTATTTCAGTTCCATGGCATGGAAGAGGTGGTCGGTTCGATCCCGACCAGGTCCACCAAATAGATTCTAAATGGCTTAGCTCACTGCTAAGCCATTTGCTTTTGTACCTCACTACCCGTTGATTTACCATGCGTGTATAGCAGCGGCAGCCCTGTCGTCCGCCAACGCTATGCTCCGTAGTTGGCAGCCCCAACCAAGGTCACGCCAAGGAGAAATCGGCATGACCGTGGAGGAAGATGAAAGATCCTACTGCTCACCTGTCACTCATCGAACACGCCGAGATTCATGCGGAGCGCACCGCGATCATCGATGGCGAGGGAAGGTATACGTATGCGCGTCTGCTAGATGCCTCACGCCGGGTCGCATCGGCTTTACTGGACAGGCTCGGCGATCTCAACGAACAACGTGTTCTCTTTCTGGTTGCACCGGGGTTTCCTTGGGTAGCGGTTCAATGGGGTATCTGGAGAGCGGGCGGCATCGCAGTACCGCTTCCTCTCGGTTCTCCATCTGCTGAACTCGAATATTTCGTCGACGATACGCAGGCGGTAGCGCTGGTCGTAGATGCTGCTGGGGAATCCGTGCTCGCGCCGATTGCGGCCGGGCGCGGACTGCGCCTGCTGCGGTGCGACGAGGCCCTGGTTGGCACAGCGGGGCCATTGCCCGAGGTCGATCGCAAGCGACGCGCCATGATTCTATACACCAGCGGCACCACCAGTCGGCCGAAGGGCGTCGTGACAACCCACGAGAACGTCACGGCGCAGGTTACAACGCTGGTCGACGCCTGGCGGTGGTCCGCTGACGACCGGATCCTGCTCTGCCTTCCGCTGCATCATGTTCATGGAATCGTGAATGTGGTTTCGTGTGCCCTGTGGTCGGGCGCGCTCTGCGAGATGCTGCCCCGCTTCGATGCTAATACCGTCTGGGAACGTATCGCCAGCGGCAGTCTGACGCTATTCATGGCGGTTCCCACCATCTACGTGAAACTTATCTCCGCCTGGGAAGCTGCCTCACCGCAGCGGCGGGCTGTGCTTAGCCAATCTTGCACCAGATTGCGCTTGATGGTGTCAGGCTCGGCGGCGCTGCCCGTCTCCACACTGAATCGCTGGAAGGAGATCACCGGTCATACGTTGCTCGAGCGCTATGGCATGACGGAGATCGGCATGGCTTTATCGAACCCATTGCATGGCGAGCGAGTGCCTGGCAGCGTCGGCACCCCGCTGCCAGGAGTCGAGGTGCAACTGCTCGATGAGCAAGGAGAAGCGGTCGCATCGGATACCCCGGGGGAGATTGAAGTTCGCGGCTCGTGCGTTTTCAAGGAGTACTGGGGCAAACCGGAGGCGACACAGCAGAGCTTTCGCAATGGCTGGTTTCAAACCGGCGATGTTGCGGTAATCGAGAACGGCCGTTATCGCATTCTAGGGCGCACGAACATTGACATTATCAAAACAGGCGGCCACAAGGTGTCGGCACTTGAAGTGGAAGAGCAGCTTCGCGAGCACCCGGCCATCGCCGAATGTGCGGTCGTCGGTGTCCCGGACTCGGAGTGGGGGCAACGCGTAGCTGCCGCTGTCGTGCTACGCGCGAATGAAGATCTTAACCTGGAGCAGCTTCGCAGTTGGGGAAAAGAACGCCTGGCATCCTACAAAATCCCTTCGCGGCTCCTGATCGTCGACGCCCTTCCGCGAAATGCGATGGGCAAGGTGACCAAACCTGCAATCGTGGACCTTTTTGAGCGCCAGAGCGATGAGTAACACAGCCGTTCTTCACCCCGGCTGAGAAGAGCACGTCAGGCTGCGGTCGCGACTTAAACACGGTAGGCACCGCTATAAGGCAGCTGATCACTCAGACCACTCTGCATAAGTCAGCTGTTGTAACTTGGCAGACTAGCTGTCAACTGAAGACGCATCAATAATTTCCAGCTTCAGGACGCGACTGTGCGTCGGTCATCTGTTTTGTCTGAAAGGAGAGATGCTGTTTGACGCGAAAAAGCTCCAACGGCCGGCATAGTCGGACCTGCCACCGAAAAACTCAGCCCACTGAAAGCTGGAGTTCTCACCGCCGGCAATGACTAGACAACCCCATAGAGAGCTATTTCATATTCGGTCCGTTATCTGTTCCGACGCTGCCTGCCCCGCTCTTTACATCGAGCTTCTTAGTCACCAGAAAAGTCCATATTGTCTCGTTGGCGTTTAAGTCCTGGCTGGTTTTTCCCACTTGCTTCTCGACTTCGTACTGTTGTCCCCCGGGCCAGGTGTTGCCACCGCCCTTTACGTTGTAGGAAGCCACTTGCGCGCCCTGCTGACAGCCGTCATAGGTTTCCAGCTTCGTCTCCGTGCCACCCTTCTCCTGCGCCGGCAATTTGGTCTTGGTTGGTTTCTCCGCGCAGCGATCGATCCTGGCCCATGCTTTTGCGCTGTCTTCCACGGAGACGACCGGCAGTTGAAGGTTGTGTTCGGTACCGCCGTCATGGGGAACCACAGGATCGGAGGTGCCGTTGATCATCACCACTGACATCGGACGTGAGGGTAAGCAGACCATCGTCTTTGGCATGGCTGCCCCTACAGGCGCAATCGCCGCGACCCGGTCGGCCATAGAGCATCCGACTTTGATCGCCATGAACCCACCCTCTGACAGACCCGTGGCATAGATTCGCGCCGCGTCCACAGAATACTTCGTCGCCATCTGGTCCAGCATTCGATTCAGGAACGCGATGTCATCCGCCTGTGGAGTTTGATTCTGTTCTTCGCCGCGTCCCTGTCCCTGGCCTCTGTCCGGATATCCACCTCTGCCCGGATATCCGCCACCCGGATAACCGCCGGGAAATCCAAAGCCACCGCGGCGGCCACGTCCCATCGGAGACTGCATTGGCTGTCTCTGTGGCGCACGCACTCCCACGTTCCAGCGCCCGTGCAGCGCACTTGGGTACACGGCAATGATGGAAGATTTGTCGGCCAACTCATCGAAACGGGTCAACCCCTCCATGTCAGCGGCCTCCTGATTCATGCCATGCAGCAGGATCACAACCGGATACTTCTGCGTTTGATCGTAACCCTTGGGCAGGCGCACCATGTAGGTGCGGTCCACGTCATAGACCGTCACCCTCTCTTTGGTTTCCTGCGCCTGAACGCCACAAGTGAAGAACAACGCGGCCAGGCAGACTCCTGCGACCGATGCTGCCCGCGTTCTCGTCCGGTTCTCAGATTTCATATGATCTCCCCAAGGCGACCCAGGGTCGCCGAATTCGCTAAACGAGTTTCGTTCCTAAAAGGTAAAGGTGGTTGACAGAAAAATGCTTCGATTGCCGGCTGTGGAAGGTGCAAAGAAGCCGCCTGCAAGTGATTGCGACCTGCCAAAGAAAGGAGAGGTTATGGTGCCGTTCGGTGTGCCAAGGTTCTCATGGTTAAAAATGTTCTGACCATACACGGCAAACGTCAAGTTGTATCTGTGCGGCGTAGTTGCATTGGTGCGCACGGAGCCGCTTTGATTGCCGCTCAATCCGCGACCGCCAAGTCCGCCGCCGCCTCGCGATCCGCCCCGAGATCCACCACCGTCACCACTAGTACCCTGGATGCGCTGCCCAAATCCGAATACTTTGCTGATGCGCAGGTTGAGGCTCACATTGCTGGGTCCCGTGCCGAGATTGTATGGGATGATCTTCTCGACAGCACCGGTTGGGCTTGCCAGCGGGTTCGGATCGAGACAGCCGTAGGGCGTCGAGACGGCATTCGCCTGGCTGCAACTAGCCGCGAATGTTGGGCGCGCGTTGAACTGATTATTGCCGGTCAAATCTCTACCCGTGGTGATGTTGTAGGGGGTTCCGGAGTTGACGGAGAGAAACGGCGCAAACGATAGCTGCCACGGCGCGATGATGTTGCCCAGCAGGACAAAGCGATGGTGTATGTCGAAGCTGGCGCGTCCGAAATCGAATCCAGGATTGCTGGCAATGGATGGCGTGTAGCCTACGCCGCTCGTGTCTCCCCTGGCATTGTTATAGGTATAGAAGCTGAAGATGCTGAAATGGGAGTAACGGGCCGTGATCGAAGCGATGATTTGGTTCTGCCGGTAGACGCCGCCCGATTGATATTGCATGTCGTTTTCCGGAGGCGCGGGTACGAGGGTACGCCGGGTAGGTATTGGACAGAATATTGTCCTCCGGGAAAATTCCCGCCGCGCTGACATTGTTAGTGAGATACATGTGAACGCCGCGGCTGTACAGGTACGTTACGTTGCCGGTCATCACTTTGCTCAACTGCCGATCGATGCCCACGGCGGCCTGCATATCGTTGGCGGCGTGGAAATGCGGGTCAACGGAGTAACCAGTAGGCGCGGCGGTGCGGCTGGAGCCGGAGAAGTTCGTCACCGGCTGATTGGGATTGTAGAAGTTTGGATCGTCGATGGTGATGCCCTGTTGATTCGGGTATCTGAGAGGAGCCCAGCGGCACAAAGTTGTTGTGAATGGCCTGGATGATGTAGGGCGTCCCCTGTGTCGATCCGAAGCTGTTGGGCACTGTAAATCGCTGATAGAACCATCCGTAGCCGGCGCGCAGCACGGTCTTTGGACGCTGTTTTCCACTCGTTTTGCCCAATGCATAGGCCAATGTCACGCGTGGCGCCCAGTCGTCCTTGTCGCTGAATCCGGTTCTGCGACTCCCAACGCACTCCATAGCTGAAGGTAAAGCGCTGGGCTCAACTTCCAGTCATCCTGATAAAAGAGCGCGGCATCGAAAAGAATCGCCCGCGCCACATACTTGTTGATGAGAGTAACGGTGTATTGCTGCGGCGTACCTGCCAGGTAATTCGCCGTGGTATCGAAAACGTAAGCGCTGTTTGAGCCTGCGTCCGTGTAGTTCGCGTCGCGATATGCGCGCAGGCGCGCGCCGAAATTCAGCGAGTGTTTACCCAGCGAGCCGGCAAAATAGTTCTGCAGTTCGTAGTCGTCCTGATGGTCCTCCACCGTGCCTGAGTTGCTGCCGCCGTTGCTAAACGCACCCTGCACCGTCACCGCCGGCAAGCTGGATAGCGGCAGATGCTGGTTGCGAATGCGGCGGTACTGGAAGCGGATATCGTCGACGAGGTGCTTATTCAACACCAGGCTATCGCTGACCTGCAGCGTATTTTCCAAGCTGTGCGTGTCGTAGGCCTGCTGAGGGCAGGGTGAGCGCGCTGAGGCCAGCATTGGTCTGCACGGCGCGATAGAATTCGTCGCGGATGGTGAGCGTATTTGACTCGCCAAGCTTGATGTCGAAGCGCGGGCTGATGTCGATACGGGAACTAGGATTGGTGATCGCTTCGTTGAGACGTTTCGTCGATATTCGCCGGGTTGACCGCGTCCACAATGCTCTCGTTCTGGTTGTTGCGGACAAAGGTGCTTAGGAAGTAGGAGCTGCTCTTGGTCGATCGGGCCGCCAACGCTCCCGTTGAAATTATAAGAGTAGTAACCGGGTTCCTGAAGCCGCGGCTCTCCTGGTTTGAGATTCGCATTCAGGATTGGGTTCTGGGAGTTGAATACCGATTCGTTGCCGCGAGACGAGATCTGCCCGTGCAGTTTCTCGGTGCCGGGCTTGGTGAATATCTCGATGCGTCCGTAGCCGAGGCGGTCGTACTCGGCGGAAAACGGGTTCTGATTAATGCGGATTTCGCGGATTGAGGATTTCGGCGGAATCTGTCCGCCGGTGAAGCCGTCGATATAAATTTCGCCTCCGTTCGGACCTGCTGCCGGACCAGCCAGCGCCTGCAACTCACTTAGCAGTTCGTCGGGATCATCGGAGAGCGCATCCAGATCCTTGCCTTTGATTATGATGGCGTTCGCGTTGTTTTCCGGACTGGTATCCACCGTCATGGTCTCCGCGTTCACCTCCACCTGTTGCTTCTCCACCTGAATTTGGAGTTTGACGTCGACCTGTTTACTCTGGCCTGCTTCGAGGGTGACGGCTTTTGGAAGCGAACGGCGCAAAGCCTTGCGCGCTCGCGTTCACGATGTAGGTTCCGGGAGCAGATTGCGCGCCTGATAGAGGCCGGCAGCGTCCGAGGTTGCGGATGTGACCGCGTGTCCGTCAGGCTTAGTGATTTTGACCGTGGCTTTGGGAATCACGGCGCCCGTGGGATCGACGACCGTGCCACGTATGACGCCATTATTCGCTTGCGCGAACAATGGTGTTGCAAATGCGAGAACCTGCACGGCGAACATGAAACGGAAATAGCTAAGAATACGTTTGCACCCCGCACCGCCTCCGCAAAGCAGTGTCGTGCGGAGATGGCACGAATTTGAATTGCGGAGGGCTTCGCCTGCAATGCTCACACTTGCCTCCACTCTCGGTGTGCCATCGGGCTCGTTACGCTTCTACCCATTACGCTTCTAATTGTGAAACATCGGGCGTGATGTGGGTGTGTAAAGAATCGTTAAAGTTTCAGAGCATCCCAGAAACACTCAAATCTTTACACGATTCCCCTAAACCTTGCGTCTGATTTCACGTCTGAGCCGCGAATGTGCGTCACAGTCGATGCGAAAAGCAAGAGCCGTACCCGGATGCGGCGGTAGCCGATCAGCGCGCGGAGCAAGTTTCCCGCCTGCTCGGTGAACTGGTCATCTCATCCAAATGCATTGACTGCGAGTTCTGGCACATCGGGCACGCTGATTCGTCTCAAGAGAAGGCCCACCGGTCCATCGAAAACGTATTCTGCGTTCGCTGGCCCCTCGCTCCCAGCGCTCTAGATGCTCGCGCCAGAACCGTTTATACTCGCTGACGAGACTGAAATCTGACGAAAGGAATCCGCAGCAGGGCTTTTCAGGGTGACACGCTAAATTACCGAGGGCTACACACCAAATTTCCGGTGCGTGCAACCTGAATTACCGTGACAGCCCAAATTACCTGCGGACATGTGTGTGTGTAAGAGATATGGCGAAGAGCGTAAACAAGGTAATTCTGATTGGAAATCTAGGCAAAGATCCGGAGTTGAAACATACCAGTGGCGGCACCGCCGTGGCTAAGTTCACTCTGGCCACCAATGATCGATTCAAAGACAAAGATGGCAATTGGCAGGACCGCACCGAGTGGCACAACATTACCTGCTGGGCGCGCCTCGCCGAGATCGCCAGTGAGTACCTCAAGAAAGGCCGCACTGTGTACATCGAGGGCAGCCTGCGTACCGATAGTTGGGACGACAAACAGAGTGGCCAGAAGCGCTACCAGACCTATGTCAACGCCAGCGACCTCGTTCTGCTCGGCGGTGGACGCGGCGGCGAAGAAGGTGGATCCGGCGGCGGACGCTCCTCTCGCGGCAGCGACTTCGACCAGAGTGGTAACGGAGACTTCGACTCCGCTCCCGCCCGTGGCACCGAAATCACCGACGACGATATCCCGTTCTAACGCATACCTGCGACTAGATTTGTAAATAAGCATTACGTTTCTCAGGCAATCTCTGACCGAGAATTGGCAAAGATCCTACGGAAAGTTGGCCGTCAAAAGCAGGCCAAAGCAAATGACGGCCAACTTTCCGCGCCGAAACGCGCTCTTGCGGATCACCATCCCTCCTCCGCGATTCACAATAAGCGATCTCCTGCCGTCTTCATTGTTATAGCGGCCAATACTCTCCAGGTTCATGCCTGAAAGAAGCGCGGGCGAGCGTTTCAAGCACAGCCTGTACATGCGATTTCAACTCCTCTTTGGACAGAACCAAGTCGTACCGTTCGCTGACGAGCGGCACCAGATCCAGGCAAAAAACTCGAGCCGCTGCACTGGTGGTTCATACAACGGTCCGCCCTGCCCATCCGCACCTGCCGCGCAGAAGGCGGATCGCCGAGCGCAATCTTGTCTCAGCCACTCACCAGCGCGCTATCATGGCAAGGCATTCTGAGGGCGCCGCACCTGCGCGTTCTCAAATTCCACGGGAGGCTTTCCGCCATGGCGATTACCACTTTGTTTCTCGATTTGGGCGGGGTTCTGCTCACCAACGGTTGGGATCGTAAAGCGCGCGAGCTCGCAGCAGAGACCTTCCAACTCGACCGCAAGGAGATGGACGAACGGCATCACCTCACCTTTGACACCTATGAAATGGGCAAGCTCACCCTCGAGCAGTACCTCTGCCGCGTCGTCTTTTACGAGAAGCGCAATTTCACTGAGCAGGATTTTCGCGACTTCATGTTCGCGCAGTCCAAGCCTTTTCCCGAGATGATCGATCTGATCCGGACACTCAAAGCGGAGTACAAACTGAAAATTGCCGTGGTGAACAACGAAGGCCGCGAACTCAACCAACATCGCATTGAGAAGTTCAAGCTTAATTCTTTCGTGGACTTTTTCATCTCATCCTGCTTTGTCCACGTGCGCAAGCCCGACGAAGACATCTACCGAATCGCCCTCGACATCGCCCACGTTCCGCCCGAGCAGGTTGCCTACCTTGACGATCGCCTCATGTTCGTCCAGATCGCCCAGTCTCTCGGCATCCGCGCCGTCCATCACAAGGACTATGCCTCCACCACCGCAAAACTCGCTTCCATGGGACTCAAACTCAAGGAGCGCCGCGACCCTCTCGAACCCACCTAGTCGAGGCCGCCAGCACCGGAGCGGCGTCCGTTGCCGCGTACCTGCCAGGGCGTGGCGTCCTACAAGTTTCAGTCGAAGCTGCCCTGCTCCACCACCACGTTTTCGCGCACAATGAGCCGATGCGCGGCCATCTCCTTCAGCCTCGGCAGCACCCTTTGGATATGTTCGTCGGTATCGACAAAGGTGACGACCACCGGAAGCTTTCCCCCTCCGTCCACCAACGTCGCGGTCTTCACCCTCATCCGCCCCATAAAGCCCGCCACCGCGTGATACGCCACAGCCCCGGCCACGTTTTCCTCGCGCAGGTATTTCAATACCTCCAGATGCAAGGAGCGGTGCTGCCACTGATCTTCTTCATGCAGGTACATCGTGACTTGTACAGCCATCGTTGTTCTCCCCTGGCTCTGACGGTCCCAATTCCCCCGCGGTTGGGCGAATGTGTGGGGCTGCGCCGGTCATTATATGCTGCGCGCAATCACCGCGCCGGCCACAACTCCAAATAGGCATAGCAAGTTATTCGCCAAGACATTCCACGCAAACAAAAGGTAATGTCCCTGCTCAAAAAGCGAGAAGCTCTCAAACGCATAACTCGAAAAGGTTGTGTAGGAGCCGCAGAAGCCGATGGCGATCAGCAGCCGCCAGCGCGGATCGGCCAGCACCCGCTCCGTGCTCCACACCAGGAAGAGTCCCAGAATAAAGCTTCCGGTGATGTTGATCAGCAGCGTGCCATACGGAAACGAGGCTGTGACGGCCTTGGAAACAAAACGGCTCACAAAGTAACGGGCGCTGGCGCCGACAATAGCACCAAGTGATATCCACAGGTAGGCAAGCACGATCCGGAGTTCCCCTTCGGCTTCTGAAGATAGGAGTCATCAGCCGCACTTGCCATGCAAGCGCAACGGTTAAGGCGAACTCCATCGCCTCCGATTTATTTTAGCAACTAACGATTGCTCGCTGTTCCCTGTATTTTGATTGAAGTCGCGCGGTAGCGCTTGCCGTCAAAGCTCGCGGTCACCCAAACCGGAGTCCCCGCCACCAACCGCCCCACGCTCTTTTCGCTCAACGGGTCAAAGGACAGCTCGTAGTTATTGCCGTCCACGCGGTCGTCCAACGCCAGCAAGCCGTCGCGCAGATCGACATTGGTCAGTATCCCTGCAAAGACGTAGGATTCTCCAGGTGCGGCACTAATCGTAATGCTCTGAGCCTCACGGCTCCGTTGGTCCGGCATGAACGTTACGTCGATCAGCGATCCCGAACGCAGTTCTGCCGTCGACGAAGGCGCGCCGCGCAAATCCACCTTCGTCTTGTCTGAGATGGCGAACTGAATCGTCTCTCCGCTCAACCGGTCCTGCAGACGGACCTGCCCGCCCAGAACCAGGACGATCCGCCCGCTCGCCTGTGCCAATGCCCCCGCCCTGCGAACCTCAATGGTGCGCGCGAACACCTGCGATCCCAGCGCCTGTGTGTCCACGTAAATCCGGTCTCCCGGATGAATTCCCAGCGCGGTCGTCTCGCGTCCCCCGCTCAATATGTGCGTGCGCTCGTCAAAGTAAATCAGGTACTTATCCCCTCCACCGAACGGCTGCACCGTCACCCGGTTGCGCACGGTGTCCACCTTCCGCGCAATTCCTCCAATCAGTGACAGATCGGCCCGAGGCAGCGGCTTGGGCTCCAGCAACGGATCGTGCTCGATCGCACTCGTGTCCAGCATCTCCGTGTGCGGCTCCCCGGAGGCTTCCGGCTCCAGAATTGCCGGCAATTTCGTGCTTGGTGCCACATTCGTCTCGTGTGTCGCGGTCGTGCTTGTCGAAACGTTTTCCACAACCCCGCTCTGCGCAATGTTCTGCGCCACGTTCTCCTCAACCCCGTTCTGCGCCACGTTCTCCGTCCCACCCGGCGCAGTTCTCTCCTGCGCAATTCCAAAACTCGCGCCCATCAGCAGAATTGCAGCAGTCAAAATAAGCTTCATAGTCTCCCCGCAACGTCTCCCCGCATCAGCAGAGTTATTGCCCCTCTTAGATGCCGAACAGGGCTCGCGAAGCAGGCCATTCTATAAGCCGAAAAGCAATTCTCGAATCCGGCTTGAGCCTGCAACGGAATCCGAGCCGCTGCCATCCAACCTGCCAGCACGGGGTCTATGTGGCCCAGTGCAGTTCTTGTGGCTGACATGGTGTGTGTGGCAATGTTTTCAGCGCTGACTCTCCTCCGATTTCCAACCCGGCTCGTGGGCAGTACTCTGCTGGCTCTGCTCTTGTTCGCCCCCTCCACCCAGGCAGCCGATCTTCACATCAAGGTCCCCAAGCGCACCAAACCCACGCCGGTTCAGCAGCTCAATCAGGAAGGTGTACAAGCCCTGGCGAAGAATGACACCGCCCACGCCAAACGCGCCTTCTACCACGCGTATCTCCTCGACCCCGATGACCCATTCACCCTCAACAACCTCGGCTATGTCGCCGAACTCGACGGTGAGATCGATAAGGCTCAGAAGTTCTACGATCTCGCTGCCGCCAACTCTTCCGGTGCGGTGATCGCCCAATCCAGCAATCCAGAGTTGAAGGGCAAACAGGTTTCCCAGGTCGCTGGCAACGCCGTCAGCGCCGCCATGCAGGTCAACCGCCTCAACGTCGCAGCCATGGGTTTGATGACGAAGGATCGTGCCCCCGAAGCCGAGATATCGCTCCACAAGGCCCTACTCCTGGAGCCGAAGAATCCATTCACTCTCAACAACCTCGGCTTCGCCTTCGAGAAGGAGGGCGAGCTTGAGCAGGCCGTGCATTACTACGATCTCGCCGCTGCCAGCGGCTCCCACGAAAAGATCGTCGTTGCCCTCAACCGAAATTGGCGAGGTCGCCCCATTTCTGAGATTGCCAGCCTGAACTCGCAAGCCGCCCGCCGCGAGCTTGCCGCCGAGGCTGGTTCCTCTGAGAGCAAAGTCGCCCGCCTCAACCTGCGCGGAGTCTCCGCCCTCAATCGCAACCAGCTCACCCAGGCCCGCCTGTTCTTCCAGCAGGCTTACCGCATCGATCCCGGCAATGCCTTCTCCTTAAACAATATGGGATACATCTCTGAAGTAGAAGGTGATCGTGAAACGGCGGGCTACTATTACGCCAAGGCGCGCGACGCCAATCGCAGCTCAACCCGCGTCGCTCTCGCAACCCGCAGATCTGCCGAGGGCATGAAGCTCGCCTCGGTCGCCGATCAGAACGATCTGACCGTCCAGGCCGCCGAGCAACAACAGCTCGCGGCTCGACGAGCCCGGGGTGGCTCGCCTCTCCCCCTGCGCACCCGCGACCAAGCTGCAGTCCGCGAGCCCGCCCGCCCGCCGCGTCCCGAACCGGAGACCCCGGTGCGCATCGTAGCCGAAGACAATCCCCCGCCCGAGCGGGCCACCGCAATAGCCTCGCGCACGCAGCCCCCCAACCGTAACCATCCAGGCGTCGCAGCGGGAGCAACCGCCACAGCGGCGGCGCCAGTGCCACCAACGGCGGCCGTGGCATCGGGAGCACCTCCGCCCGTGCAGAGTGCACCCGCCATGGCTCAACCGCTTCCCGTCGCCCAACCCGCACCGCAGGACGAGACGCCTCTGCTCCCTGTCATCCCCGACGAAGTCCCGGCGCCTTCCCGTTAGAAGCTCTGAGTCTGGACAAGGAAGCGTTGCAGTCGGTAGTCAGAAAAACACGGATGGAGTTCGTAGCGATGAAGGCGGCCGTCGAGCAGGTTCAGCAGGAGTATGCCTTCAGTCAGCGGCGTGCGTGCGCTTTGCTGCGAGTGGCGCTATCCAGCTGCCGCTACCAGACGAGGCGCTCGGATGAGCCGCTGCGAACTCGGCGGGTGTATCGCGAGGCTGGCTGAGCATTCGGCGGAAGAAGCTAAACACTGCGTGCGCGTGGGACAGCCGCTGCGCGCCTGTACGGCAGCGGATCAGGAACGGGCGCGGATCATGCGCGGCAGAGTTCCTCTCCTACCTCGACGGTCTTGAGCCGGGATCCCCAATTCGTAGTCGATGTGGTACGGCTTGTCTTCATGGCGAAACATATCCAACGTGCGCCGAAGACTCCCCAACCTTGAGGCTCACCGAAATGCTCGCGGTACGTGCTCACCAGCCCACGTTCGTCCAGAAGCCTCACAACGCCCAGCGCTGGCCTCGAAGAACACGGTTGGCACGGTGGGAGTGGAACTTTATTCATCCTCCTCGTCTGCTTCGTCCTCCTCGCTGACCCTCGTCAGTTTCAGAGGCTCAACGCCCGCTACTTCAAAATCACCGTCGCACTCCAAACATGATAGAAGTTCGCCTTCTTCGAGTTCCTCTTCTTCGACATCAATTTCACTCTTGCACTTTGGGCACACAACCATCACTGCCTCCGCTACGTACTTTTGAAATTAGAGCACGTTCTCTAACATTTATATTCGGTGCTCCTCCGCACATCGTCAAGGACTCTCCGAAGAATGAAGGTGGTCGTGGCTGAGCTGCACCGTCACTCCTGGATTCGGGTATGCCGATTATGAGAGCGGTTCACGCGACCAGCTCAGTGTGGCGTGTCCGGAATACAGAGACATGATTTGTGCGCTGACGAGATCGTGAAAAAACGGCTCCCGTCCTCGTCGTAGCGGAACACTGCTGGCCACTCGAAGAATGAGGTGGCACGGTGGAAGGGGAACGTCTGCCCCCTCCAGAACGTCCTCAATCATTAATCATTGCACTGTCTGAGTTCGCCCCAGCGTTTCGCGCACTTTGCGTGCGAGCATGGACAGGTTAAACGGCTTTTGTAGGAATGTCGCATCCATATCTTGAATACCGTGCCGCAACACCGCGTCATCTATGTAGCCGGACATATTCAGGGTTTCTCGGCGAGTGCCGCGCACCTACTATGCCTCAGATACTACGAACAAGCTTGTGAATTGTATGGAAGTTGTCGCATTCGCATCCAATTTCGCACCCCACGAACCGCTAAGGCTCCCCTAAGGCCTTACAGGTCATTGGCGCCTAAGGAAGGAACCACCTTCAGCTTCTCTGACCCTAACAGCGCATTTATCCAACTAACTAAAGACAAGTGGTTAACTTACTCACGCCTTCCATTTAAGTAACTCTGCTAGGTAACTATCATCAACTCAGGCTAACAACCTACATGTCTCCAGAGTAGTTGTATTCAAAGTCACCCTAGCTTCGCTACGTAACTTTACCTAAGAGCGGTGGGGTCTTGCCCCTATGTGCAGGTGGACGGCGCTGCCCGATAGTGGAGCAGTCAACCGCTACTCGCTAACGAATGTGTTTTCGAAGCTAGCGGACTTCCATCGTTGAGGTTTTAGTGAAAAAACTCCTGCTCGGTACGTTCTGCTTATTAGCATCTTTTTGCATCGCTCAAATACCCACCGCTCCCTCGAATGCACAGGTTTATAGCAACATTGAACAGATGACCAGCGGATGGGCATCGTGCAATACGGCGGCGTGTGCTGGCGGCAGTGGCGCAGGCACTTTCTGGCAGGCTTTCGATCAGTCATCGCCTTCGCTCAGTGGTCGCAGCATGGAGATTTTTCACGATGGTAGCTGGGGCAACGCACTTTGGTATCACAAAATGGGTGCTGACGACAGCGCAACGAACTTCTTGTGGGACTTTTACGTGCAACTGGACGACGCCTCTGTAGGTGCGGCACAGGCTCTTGAATATGACGCTTTTCAATTCGTCGGCGGCTACAACTACATGATCGGCACCGAGTGTAACTACGCTGTTGGAGTATGGGACACATGGAATGAAGCCACAGGAAGCTGGCTGCACACTACCGTCCCATGCCAGAAGTTCGCACCCGGAACGTGGCACCACATTCAGTGGTACATGACCACGAACCACAGCAACCACACCTATACCTACAACACGCTCGTGGTCGATGGTGCGGCTTATACTCTCAACCAGACCCAACCCGCAAAATACTTAGGTTGGCCAGACAACGCTGGCGTCCAGTGGCAGCTCGATGTCAACGCCAGCGGCACCGGATATCACGAGTGGGTCGATCAGGCGACACTTAAGATGTGGTAAATCGTAATCAACCATGAACAATGGGGCTGGCCATTTCAACAGCCCTTACTCTATCGCCCCGTGCATGCGGCAATCGCCTTTTCCGCGCTGTGCGGTTTTGCTGGAACACCCCCGTCCAGAAGCTCCTCCTCGCCCCAATGTGGCATTGACGCGAGGGTCTCGCCGTAGGGGGAACATCACCGGGCGAAGCCAGCGGAATTATTAATCCCGCCGAGCTTCTGATTCGCCATTGTTTTGCCTATATCGATTCGTGCGCGGCTGCAACGATAGGCAGAGCCGGGGAATCTAAATCCTTCTTAGCTCTATGTATCAATCGCTGGCTAGCTGCGCGTGCCTCCTTGTGCTCATGTCGGGTTGTGCCCGTTCCACCCCGAAGCAGACCGCGCCTTCGAAAGCCTCATTGGTCATTGAGCAGTCGTCGGCCACACCGGGTTCGCAAGTGAATGTCGGGATTCAATTTGTAATGGACAGTGGATGGCACATCTATTGGCGGAATCCCGGTGATTCTGGCGAACCGCCTCAAATTCAGTGGCAGCTTCCCGCAGGGGTAACAGCCGGGGAACTGGAATGGCCAACGCCCATGCGCCTGACCACAAGCGCGGGCACGGACTATGGCTATCAGGGCACAACCGTACTGCTCTCCTCGCTGCAAGTTGCAAAGACTCAGTTGCCCGGCATGATTACCGTTGGCGGCGACCTACGCTGGCTGGTCTGTCACCATATCTGTGTTCCGCAAAGCACGCACATAGTAGCGCCCGTCCACATCGCCAGCGCCACCAGCATCAGTGAGTCGGCTCACCAGTTACTCCAGTCTGCTGCAGAACGTCTCCCCACACCGCTACCCGCCCGCTACCGACCTGAAGCGGCAAACTCGCCGAATAGGTTTCGGTTGACGCTGTTTTCAGGGGAGCCAATCACGCGGGCTCAATTCTTCCCGACTGATGAAGCGCAGATCGACAACGGAGCCCTGCAGGAATTGGCAAGCCATGCTGGCAAGGTCAGCCTAACGCTAAAGAAATCAGAATATCTCCGCCAAGAGCCGCAGCATCTGCGGGGGGTACTCGTCCTGAATGAACGGGATGCATATCTCCTCGATGTACCGATTCACAGTTCGACGAAAAGAGGGAGTCGCCAGAAATGAAAACAAAGCTCACGTACGCGCTCGTACTCCTGCTCATAATGCCAGTTGTCGCCGCCGTCCGGGTCGGCGAATCTGCGCCCAACTTCACGGCGACCGACTCGTATGGTCATCAGCACAGCCTTGCTGAGTACAAAGGAAAGTTCGTCGTCTTGGAATGGCATAACCAAGGATGCCCGTACACGCAGAAGCATTACAACAGCGGGAACATGCAGAAACTCCAGAAGCTTTGGACGAGCAAAGGCGTGGTCTGGTTCACTGTGATTTCCTCGGCTCCCGGCGAGCAGGGCTATGTGACCGCCGCGCAGGAAAACGACTACGTCAAGCGTATGGGTGCGGCTCCAACGGCGGTGCTCCTTGACCCCAAGGGTGATCTCGGGCACCTCTACGGCGCGAAGACTACGCCCCAGATGTTCGTGATCAACCCGCAAGGCCAACTGATCTACGAGGGTGCGATTGACGACAAGCCCACCCCTGAGCAGTCCGACATCGCAGGGGCGACCAACTACGTGACTGCTGCACTTGAGGAATCGATGGCGGGCAAGCCAGTGGCGATGGCGACGAGCCGACCGTACGGATGTTCGGTGAAATACCCACACTGAGGGCTCTTCACCTGCCCGCACCTCGGTCTGCACTCCCAAAGTTGTTGATTATAACGAAATGGCGGAGAGGGAGGGATTTGAACCCCCGGTGGAGTTACCCCCACGTCTGATTTCGAGTCAGGTGCATTCAACCACTCTGCCACCTCTCCGCGGTGCAGAACGAGCGAGCGCTCGCATTGCGAGTGTAACAAAATCTTCGCGCTGCCGTCACCTAAGCCCTGTGGAAGTCCTCAATTTCCATCGAACCATCCACTTGCGCAAAATGAATTTCGTCTAATCCGCCCAGCCTTTAATGGCCCCATGGTTGCCTACAATCCTTCAGGGGTGAACCATGCATGTCCACGGTGCCCATCTCAACCCTGACGCATACGCCGCAGTTGAGGCAGAGAAAACTGCCGCCAAAAAACGAGCCGCCGGGATGCGCAAAAAGCTTCTCTCCGACGCATCTGAGGTCGAAGACGAAGCCGGAGGTCAGCCGATTCCTGCGACTGACGAAGACAACGAAGACGATTCCGATCGCAGCGACAACCAGAATCCCCAAGCCTCGAAAGAAAACAATGCCGAAGAGAGCGACGACGCAAATAACGATGACGCAAAGGCTGACGACGCAAAGAACGACGCTGGGGAAGAAAACGAATCCGGCGATCCTCTCTCCATCTGGGGCTGAGCGGGGCCTTCATCTTCATGCCGCTGCAATGCGCACGCGCTCCTTGCGATAGCTCCTAGCTCGTTGGGAAAATAAAGGCAGGACTCTGGACCACCCTTGCGGCAGCCCAGATCATTCAAATTGCTCTCTCTTTTGCCTTACCGCGCGATCATCCGCATCTTCTCTGCGTCGCTCACGTTGAAGCGGGCGTTGTCGCCTTCGTGCGCCGGAGTGATCGCCAGCAACTGCTCTTTGCGATACACGAGGCTGGTCGCATTGTAGGTTGCCAGCTCAAATCCGTGGCCGTGCGTGATCGCATCCACCGGGCAGGCCTCCACGCAGTAGCCGCAGAAGATGCAGCGGTTGTAGTCGATGTTGTAAACCTTCGCATAGCGCTCGGCACTGGAGATGCGGTTCTCCGCCGTGTTCTCCGCCGCCTCGATGTAGATGCAATTCGACGGACAGGCGGCCGCACACAGGAAGCATGCAACGCACTTCTCCAGCCCGTTCTCATCGCGCTGCAACACGTGCAGCCCGCGGAAGCGCTCCTGGAAAACCGCGCCGCGCATCGGGCCTTTTCCATCGGGATAGTTTTCGACCGTAGTCGGCTGGAACATCTCCATGAAGGTGATGCTCATACCTTTAGCGATTGCCGCAATGTTCTGTAAAAGGCGCATTAGTCACCGGTGCAAAAGTATAAATCGAAGGCCGCATTTGGAGCCAGCCAAATCTTGTAAATAGCTTTCCTAACTCTTCTTTGCCTTCGCCAGCTTGTGCTGGGGGACGGTAGACCACGTCTTATCCGCCGCGTGGCAGAGCGTCTCCAGCGGGCACCCCACGCACTTCGGAGCCCGCGCCGTGCACAGCGCCCGCCCGTGATGGATCACCTCATGTGCAAAGTCGATCCACTTGGATTGCGGAATTATCTTCATCAGATCCCGCTCGATCTGAGAAGCATCGTCCGAGGTAGTAAGTTCCAGCCGTCGCGAAATGCGGTGTACGTGCGTGTCCACCACAATCCCTTCGCCCAGCCCGAACCACGAGCCCAGCACCACGTTCGCGGTCTTGCGCGCCACACCCGGAAGCGAGAGCAACTCCTCCATCGTCTCAGGAACCTTCCCGTGAAAATCCTGAACAATCTTTCGCGCCGCCCCCACCAGCGATTTCGCCTTGTTGCGGAAAAATCCTGTGCTGCGAATCATCGGCTCCAACTCTTCAGGCTCCGTCTTCGCCAGCGCCGCCGGAGTTGGATATTTCTTGAACAGCGCCGGGGTCACCAGATTCACCCGCACGTCCGTACACTGCGCCGACAGAATGGTCGCCACCAGCAGTTGCCATGCATTTTCGTGATGCAGTGCGCAGCGCACCCCCGGATAGGTTCGCTCCAATATTTCCAGTATGGCCGAGACCCGTTCCGGCGCCAGCGGATTGAACTTGCCCCCGCTCGATTTCACCGCTGCCGGGTCGCCTGCCGACCTCTTCTCGGTTTTCTTCGCCACTTTCGTTCCGGGACTCTTCTTCGCCTGCATCGCCATATCGGATGCCAGAGATGGTAACAGAGCCCGATGCTCTTCCGCTCAGAGAGTACGGATGCCCCCCGAACGCCTCGGGCGGAAAGCTCGGTGCCCCACCTTCGACGCGCGTTCTTCGCGTGGCTGAGGTGGGAGGCTGGGAGTCCGAACGAAGCCGCCAAGCCAGAGAACGCAACCCGGAGTTACAATGGACGCACGACGTATTCACCGCAAACCGGGGGTCTCCAAACATCATGAGCACGAGCGAGCAAGACGTCACCGCCCTAACCTCTGAGCTGCCCGCAGTTCCTTTGACCCTCGAAGGTTCCGCCGTACTCCACCAGATGTTCCGCTTCCGCTGGAACCTGTGGCGCGGCCAAGCCGATGAAGATCGCGTCCGCATCACCGCCGAGGCGCAGCAGGCCCTGGCTGAGATGGAGCGCACGGGCTCGGCTCTGTTCTCCATCTTCGGACACAAGGCTGACGTTCTCTTCATCCACTTCCGCGACGACTTCGAAGCGCTCAACCAAGCCCAGCTTGCGCTCAGCCAGCTCGAACTCAACCAGTATCTTGAGCCGGCCTCTTCCTATGTCTCGGTAGTTGAGCTTGGGTTGTACGAGTCCACCATAAAGCTCTACCGCGACCTCGTCGCGCGCGGTGTCGAGCCCCATTCCCCGGAATGGAACGAGGTCATCGACGAGGCGCTGACCCGCCAGCGTCAGGCGATGCACGTACGCCTCTTCCCGCAAATTCCCGAGGGCCGTTATGTCAGCTTCTATCCCATGGATCGCAAGCGCGGCGAAGTGAAGAACTGGTACACCCTCCCCATCGAAGAGCGCCAGCGACAGATGGATTTGCATGGAAAGATTGGCCGCCGTTATGCCGGGCAGGTGCAGCAGATCATCAGCGGTTCCATAGGCTTTGACGACTGGGAGTGGGGCGTCGATCTCTTTGCCGATGATCCCGTGGTCTTCAAGAAACTGATTTACGAGATGCGCTTCGACGAAGTCAGCGGCGTCTTCTCCAATTTCGGCACCTTTGTCGTCGGCCTGCGTTGCGCTGCCAGCGAATTGTCCACCCTGCTCGAAGGTAAAACTCCGAAGGCTCTGCCCAAGACACGGCCGCTCACGCCAAGCCGACCGGCGCGCCCGTAACGACACTTTGGTATTCACTTAGCTGATTTAACCCAGCTGTAACCCCGTCTGGGCTAAACTGGAAACGGAATCTTTATGGCGGTCAAAGCGATACAACTCGGTCAGGTTTGGCGCGAGGAGGCCAGTGGACAAAGCTTCCTGGTCACCAAGGTCTACAACGAAGTTTTTTCGCAGTTTGCCATGCTGCGCCCCGCCAACGTCTCGGCCCCCACGGCCGAAACCCGGCGCATCAAAGTCTCTAAGACTGCGCAGGGGCTGCTGCTGCCGGGGTACGTCTTTACCCAGGATTCCAACCAAGAGTTTTGAGGTTTCATGATTGAACATGTTCTGCTGCTGCTAGCCGGATTTATAAAGTCCGTAATCTCCTCGCTCGGCTATCCTGGCATCGCGCTTCTGATGGGCATTGAGTCGGCCTGTATCCCCTTGCCTTCCGAAGTCATCATGCCGTTTGCCGGATACCTGGTCTACGCCGGGCGCTTCTCTTCGCTCGCCATAGTGGCAACCCTCGGAGCTATCGGTTGCAATCTCGGCTCGGTGTTGGCCTATGAAATCGGAGCTTACGGTGGCCGCCCGCTCATCGAGCGCTTCGGTAAGTACATCTTGATGAACCGCCATGACCTGGATGTCGCCGACCGCTTCTTTCAGAAGTACGGCAGCATCACCGTTTTCATCGGCCGCCTGCTTCCCGTGGTTCGCACCTTCATCGCGCTTCCTGCGGGAATCGCCCGTATGCCGCGCGGCAAATTTCATCTCTACACCTTTGTCGGCTCCTGGCCCTGGTGCTACGCGCTGGCCTACTTCGGCTACAAACTCGGCGAGCGCTGGGAGACCGATCCCCGCCTCAAGCACTGGCTCCATCGCTTTGACGCACTCATCGTGCTGGCACTGGCCATCGCCATCGTCTATTTCGTGCAGAGCCACTGGCGCAACCGCGTCCGCGATGCAAACACCCAGGCCGCCAAAGCCGCGGAGAGCGTCGCCGACTAGCCTTTCCTGCCCATTATCGGGTAGGAGGCGGGGTTACCCCCGCCGTCCTCCCACACCACCGGACGTGCGGTTCCGCATCCGGCGGTTCATGAAACAGGCGAGAAGCGCCGCTGAGTTTCCAGCAGCGAAACTAGCCCCATGCGGTCGAACCAAGACTTCGGATAGGCTTCATTCATGTGCGAGGCACCGCTGTTCCACCACGGACCGTGTCCGTTGGTGGCCGATTGCCACGCACGTTGCTGTTGTAGTCCACGTCGCATTAGGTTCTTGGCCCGTGTGTGATTGCGCTTCCATTGCCGCCAGAGCAGCGCTCGCAGCCTGTGTCTGATCCAGCCATCGAGTTCCTCCAGCACACCTTTTACTTCGGTAAGCCGGAAGTACGAGATCCATCCCCGTAGTTGGGGATGGAGCTGCTCGACCGCCTGTTTCAGGCTTTTGCCACGTGCCTCCTGTAGCGCCTTGCGGACCTTTTCCGCAAAGCGCTCACGGCTCTGTTGCGCGATCTTCAGCTTCGGTTTCTTGTGCCACGTCATGCTGTAGCCCAGAAACTTCCGCTGCCACGGACGCGCCACCGCGCTCTTGGCCGCATTGACCTTCAGCTTCAGTCTTTGCTCCAGAAACGCTGTGATCGCCGTCATCACTCGCTGTCCACTCCGCTTGCTTCCGACATAGATATTGCAGTCATCCGCATAACGGCAGAAGCGATGCCCGCGTCTCTCCAGTTCGCGATCCAGATCGGTCAGCAGGATGTTGGACAGCAGCGGCGACAGTGGTCCACCTTGCGGCGTGCCTTCCGTTCGCGCACTCACCACCCCGCCTTCCATCAGCCCCGCTTCCAGATAGCGCCGGATCAGCTTCAACACCCGTTCATCCTTCACCTTGCACACCACCCGCGCCATCAGCACGTCGTGGTTCACCCGGTCGAAGAACTTCTCCAGATCGAGATCAACAGTCCAGCGCCTGCCTTCGGCAACGTAGCTCCGCGCGGCTTTGACCGCTTGGTGCGCGTTGCGTCCGGGACGAAAACCGTAGCTCGACTCAGAAAACTCGGGTTCGAATAGCGGTGGCATCACCTGATGCAGCGCCTGTTGAATCAGACGGTCCAACACCGTCGGGACGGTCACTGCAAACTGCACTGGACCGCAGTTCGAATTTGGGATGGGCGGAGATCCGTCATCCGTTTCATCCGCTTCGAGGCCAACGCTTTGAAGTACTCAAGAAACGGCGCATAGCGGGCGTCGATACGTTAATTCTCCGCGAGCGTAAGTGTGGCAGTTTCAGCATCGCGCGCGATTGGACGGACTGGGCCGATCCGTCTATGCATGACGCTCTCCGCTTGCCGCCCAGCCGGCTCGAGGCGGAGTCGTTACTCGATCTAGTTACGCTTGTGGAACAACTTACGCGGAGGGAGAAAAAATGTTGACAATGATCTGCCTGAGTGTTTTATTATCGGACCAGTGTTATACGTGGTCCGATGAACATACAGAAACAATCCGCTGCCGCACTTCGAAGACGCCGCAACGCTCTTGTGCGTCAACTGCCCCCGCTCGAGTCGATTCTGCGAGGCTCCCTCATCGAGCGCTACAAACGATGTGGAAAGCCGGGCTGCAAGTGCGCAGACGGGCCCGGACATGGCCCCAAGTACTATCTGTCAGTGAGCTATCCCGGCCAGCGACCGCAAATGGATTACGTGCCGCAGGAGGATTATGTGCAAACGACGGAGTTTCTCGCCAACTATCGCCGAAGCCGCGAGATTCTGGAAATGATCTGCGAGATCAACCGCGAGTTGCTGCGCCGCCGCGAGGCGCTGTAAGGAGTCGCCATGGGCGAATCACCGGCTGCCGTCCACGCCTTAGTCGATATGGAATTGGGCAGCCTGATTCTCGCCAATATGCTCGCAGGCTGGCTCGACGGCAACCGGGAGAGTTCATTCTCTGTGGAGGCAGCCGATGAATACCACGATCAGCGAGCAACACCTGAGCAAGAACGCCTATGTGTATGTGCGTCAGTCGACGCTGGCGCAAGTCCGCCACCATCAGGAGAGCACAGAGCGCCAGTATGCCCTGAGAGAGAAGGCTCTGGCACTGGGCTGGAGCAAGCCAGCAATACAGATTCTGGACCGGGATCTGGGCAAGTCAGGAGCACAGATGGCGGGGCGGGAAGATTTCAAGACTCTGGTAGCGGAAGTCTCGATGGGCCAGGTGGGCGCAGTCTTTGCCCTGGAAGTTTCGCGGCTGTCACGCTCGAATCTGGACTGGCATCGATTGCTGGAGCTTTGCGCACTCACCGATACGCTGGTGATCGACGAGGATGGTTGCTACAACCCAGCCGATTTCAACGACGGTCTGCTGCTGGGCTTAAAGGGGACAATGGCCCAGGCCGAACTTCATTTGTTGCGCGGGCGCCTCCTCGGTGGCAAGCTCAATAAAGCCCAGAAAGGGGAGCTGCGTTTTCCCCTGCCGGTTGGGTTTTGTTACGACGAAGAAAGCCGGATCGTCATGGACCCCGATGAAGAAGTGCAGGGGGCCGTGGCTTTGGTGTTTCGCTTTTTTCGCGAGACAGGTAGCGCCTATGCGGTGATGCACCAATTTGCGAAAAGCACGTTACGATTTCCCAAACGATCCTATGGCGGGGCATGGAATGGCAAGCTGATATGGAGTCGCCTGTCGCACAGCCGTGTGCTAAACATACTCAAGAACCCGTCCTATGCCGGGATGTACGTCTTTGGCCGTTACCAGTATCGCCGTCAGATCACCCCATCGGGTGAGGTGCATACACAGATGCACCCGGTTCCGATGGCGGACTGGCGCGTCAGCCTGCAAGAGCACCATGAAGGATACATCAGCTGGGAAGAGTACATGAAGAACCAGGAACGGCTGGAGAAGAACCGCACCAATGGCGGAGAGATGATACTGAGCGGTCCGGCACGCGAAGGTTTGGCCTTGCTTCAAGGGCTACTGGTGTGCGGCCAATGTGGCCGAGCACTCACCGTCCGCTACACCGGCAACTGTGGAATTTCTCCCCGCTATCTGTGCAGCCGGTTGCGTATCGAGGGTCTGGCCAGCAAAGACTGTTTAAGCCTTCCTTGCAATTTACTCGACGACGCCATCGCCGAGCAAGTTCTGCAGGCCCTTCAGCCAGCCGAACTCGAACTGGCGCTCGCGGCACTCGAGGAGTTGGAATCGCGCGATCACACCATCGGACGCCAGTGGCGGATGCGGCTCGAACGCGCCGACTATGAAGCTGCGCTCGCCGAGAGGCGCTATCAGGAAGTCGATCCGTCCCAGCGGCTGGTCGCAGCCACATTGGAACGACGCTGGAATGAGGCGTTGCTTCACTGCGAGGAACTCAAACAACAAGCCGCCGAATTTCAGCGTCAACAAGCGCGGGTCGCAACCCCTGAGCAGAAGGCGAAAGTCCTCGCCCTCGCCAAAGATCTGCCGCAGTTATGGCGCGCTTCTACCACCCAGGCCAAGGACCGCAAGCGGATGCTACGGATGCTCATCAAGGATATTACCGTCGAGAAGTCATCTGTCCCCAAGCAGCTTTTGGTCCACATCCGCTGGCAGGGGAATGCCTGTACCAACCTCCCTCTCCAGCTCCCGCCCAACATGGCTGATCGCATGCGCTATCCTGCCGCGATCGTGGACAGAGTTCGAGATATGGCTCAGCACTTGCGCGACGCCGAGATCGTGGACGAATTTCGCCGAGAGGGGCAGATCAGCATCACGGGAAAGCCCTACACAATGGACATAATCCGGTGGATCCGCTTCCGCTATCGGATTCCACCTCCCGTGCTCCAAAAGCCCGAAGAGCTAACCGTGAACCAGGTGGCACAACATTTTGGAGTTAGCGAAAACGTGGTCTACTACTGGATTCAGCATGCGATTCTGAAAGCACGTAAGCTCAACGCCGGATCCCCGTACTGGATCACGATCAACGAAGCAGACGAACAGAAGCTTCGAAACTGGGTGCGCAATTCAAGTAAGATTCACACCGCATCCTCAAAGCACGTGGAGCGAGGTGCATTATGAAACCACCGTCGGAATGCCCAACGTGCGAACCCCGCCTTGCGGCTTCGGTATCTCCACCTTGCGCACCGCCGACGGCACGTACTCGCCTGCCAGCAGCCCTTGTCTTACTCTCGGCCAGTGCGCCTGGAGCCATGGTTTGAATGCGGCCACCGTCAGTGCATCGACCCCCGGTGCGCCTTTATTCTTCACCA
>CAVWYG010000015.1:0-32106 GCA_963759215.1 uncultured Acidobacteriota bacterium | reverse complement strand
CATGAAAGAAACCGGTCTGGGAACACCAGCGACTCGTGCATCCATGATCGAAGTTCTACTCAAGCGCGATTACATCGTGCGGCAAGGAAAGGCTCTCGAAGCCACTGACAAAGGCATTCGGCTGATCGAGGTGGTCCACCCTGAGGTGAAGAGCCCCGCCATGACAGGTCAGTGGGAAGCGTATCTCAAGCGGATTCAGCGTGGGGAGGCTCAGCTCGGACCGTTTCTGAAAGGCATTGAAGATTACGTGGCGGGAGTGGTGGGCAAGGTTGGGCACGCGCCGCCAGCCGCTAAGGCACCGGTGGAAGTTGCGCCCCCAAGTCTACAAAACGTTCACGTTTCCCTGAAGACATCCATTAGCGAGTCGCTGCCCATGGGCGACCTGAACGGTTTCCTGCACAAAGCATTCGGCTTCTCCTCATTCCGTCCGAACCAGGAATCCGTCTGCCGGGCGGCTATCGAAGGTCATGATGTGTTGCTGGTCATGCCGACCGGCTCCGGCAAGTCGCTGTGCTATCAATTGCCGGGCATCGTCCGCGGCGGCACGACGCTGGTGATCAGCCCGCTGATTGCCTTAATGGAGGATCAGGTTGCCAAGCTAAAGGAGCGAGGTTACGCCGTTGACCGCATCCACTCTGGCCGTCCGCGTGCCGAGTCGCGACAGGCTTGTGTGGATTACCTCAGCGGTAGGACGCAGTTCCTCTTCATCGCGCCGGAGCGGTTGCGGGTGGCCGGTTTTCCGGACATGCTAGCCAAACGACCGCTGTCCCTCATTGCCATTGACGAGGCGCACTGCATCTCGCAGTGGGGGCACGATTTCCGGCCGGATTACCGCATGCTGGGCCAGTACCTGCCCCGCTTTCGTCCGGCGCCGGTGATAGCGCTGACCGCTACCGCAACACCTATCGTTCAAAATGACATCGTCGAACAGTTGGGGCTGACGCAGACGGACCGCTTCGTTCACGGCTTTCGCCGCGATAACCTCGCAATTGAGGTTGTCGAGATCGCGCCTTCCCAGCGGGCCGAGCTCGCCGGCGAACTGTTGCGGGCGGCGGAGCGCAGGCCGGCAATCGTCTACACACCCACGCGCAAGCAGGCCGAAAGCCTAGCAGCCGAACTTGCCGCCCACTTTCCAGCCGCTGCATATCATGCTGGGATCGATGCTGGACGCCGCCAGCAAGTTCAAGAGGAATTCCAAAAAGGCCGGATCCAGGTGATGGTGGCGACGATCGCATTTGGCATGGGGATCGACAAGGCTGACGTCCGCACCGTGATCCACACCGCCCTGCCGGGCAGCCTGGAAGCGTACTACCAGGAAATCGGGCGCGCCGGGCGTGACGGTGCGTCCAGCCGCGCGATCTTGATGCACTCCTACGCTGATCGCTACACCCACAAATTCTTTTTCGAGCGCGATTATCCGGATGTGACTGTGCTGGTGGCGATCTTTACTCGGCTCCGGGCCGAGCCACATGAAAAGGCATCCTTAATGACGAAGCTCCGGATGGATGAAGAGGTTTTCGACAAAGCCCTCGAGAAGCTCTGGATCCATGGCGGCGCCGTGGTGGACTCCGCCGAGAACGTGAGCCGGGGCCACGACCAGTGGCGCGAATCCTATGTTGCCCAGGGTGAGCAGAAGCGGGCGCAGATCGACCAGATGATGCGTTACGCGGAGAGCAATCAGTGCCGCATGGCCGCCCTGGTGCGCCACTTCGGCGATCTTGCTGACGGCGAGAAGCCGTGCGGGATATGCGATTTCTGCGTTCCGGGGCGGTGCGCCGCGCAACGGTTCCGTACCGCGACGGAGGCGGAGCACAAAACGCTCTTGCGTGTGGTAGCCGCGTTGCGCTCTGGTGGCGCGAAATCGACCGGCAAGCTGTACGGCGAACTGTGTCCCGACAAGGAGATGAGCCGCGACGCATTTGAAGAAGTGCTCGGCGCCACCGCGCGTGCGGGACTCCTGCAACTCTCGGACGAGGCCTTCCAGAAAGATGGCAAACAGATCCCGTACCGTAAGGCCAGTCTCACGCGCACCGGCCAGACTGTGGATGAAAGCACGCCGGTCGCATTCGTCATGAAGGACACGGCGCCCCCATCTGGCAAGCGGAAATGGAAGAAGGCGCCCACCGTTCCTAGTCGGGAGCGGGCATCGAAGCCTGAAATCGCGGCGGGACTAAGACCAATGGCAAAAGCGAAGGACGCTGAAGCCGAGATGGACATCCGCCGCGAAGCGGCCTTGCGCGACTGGCGTCTAGGTGAAGCCCGGCGGCGAGGCGTGCCAGCGTTTCGAATCTTGAGCGACCGTACACTGAGGGCTTTAGCCAACAGCCACCCTGTAACAACCCAGGAGCTGCTCGCCATCCCGGGAATCGGGTCCAGTACCGTGGAAAAGTACGGAACGAATATCCGCCGTGTGCTACGCGAGAACGGCGGGTGAAGGATTTATCTCGTAATGTGAGTCTGGCGCTTGTCCTTATTGCCCAATCCCGTCTTTGATATCAGGTTGATGCTGCGCGCCCGTCGTTTCTCAGGCCAGCAAGGAGCTCCAAGCAGGCAATGGGCACATAGTAGGTTCTGTACCGCAACCCGTCCGAGAATTTCACGCCCTCGGGATCTTCAACGAGCACGGTCGCTCGCTTTGTGATCCGGTTCACGCGACCCCTCAGCCGCCGACCTTCGAAGGTAAAGGTCACGGGTGAGCCGATTCTGATGCCGGATGCCAGGGCCCGTTCGCGCCGCGTGATGAGGTCATGGGTGTGGGCACGATGCAGGAAAAACCTGGCGGCGATTTCCTGGAACCGCGGTGCCGCGCAATCGGTGGTTTGCCAACACAACTGCTCAATCAGGTGCACCATTTCATGCTCGAAGACCCGCTGCAATGCTTCTAGCCGGCTCTCGCACTCCAGACCGCAGACACTGACGCGCCGGTCCATCTCGCCGAATCCGTCGAATAGAATGCTGCTGGCAATAGCGATCTCGTAGTGTACCTCGCCGTTATGGGTGGTGACGCAGATGGTCTTGCCGCCTGCTCGTGTCATCCGCGGCGCCAGTCGGAAACTGAGTCTCCGTCCAGCCAAGGGCGGACGGCAGAGACCGGTGAAGAATTGCTCATCATAGGCGTCGAACAGAAACTTTAGGTCGCCCGGGTGAATCGCTGTAAAGTCCGACCCCCGCAGGTAGCGCGAATGAGCAAGCAAATCCTGCTGAATCCGGCGGACACGTTGCTGGATCAACTCCTGAGGCAGTCGCATAGAAGCAACCGCATCGGCCAGCACACTTCCGGCAAGGACGGCGATCGAGGTCATTCCAGCTATTCTCCTTGATCTCGCGAACTAAGGAAAGACTCCGGGCGATGCAAGCTGTAGGAAACTCTCAGACGGAGCGAGTGCAGCGGCCAAAGCGGGATGTCAATTCAATTTGAATAGTTTTCATTTGGGCTGATCCGGATTGACAGAACGTGTTCGCCGGCGGCGAACCTCCCCGGCATTTCAACACAAGTGTGGAAATGCCGGTGGAGAACCTTTTGGTAGATGAGAATGGGCTAGCGTTCATGCGATGTTCTCCACTCTGCACTGAATGCGGTGCAGCTCGTGAGGACTCGAGTAGATGGCACATTTTATTCATCGCAGGTGTACTCTCATGAGGCGACAGTCGCGATTCCGAATGGGTGACGGAAAAAAAGAAGCTCTGCATCGCCTCATGGACTGCAGGGGAGAGAGCGGCGGCAGCGCGCACCACGCAGCCGCACCGTGTATGAGTCTAAATGGAAAGGTTCAGGATACGGTTCAAACGTTGAACAAACGTAGCGGGATCTTGGAGCGGCACACCTTCCATAAGAAGAGCCTGGTCAAAAAGCAGCCACGCCGCGTCCTGAAGAATCGGATCATCGGAACGCGCGAGCAACTTCTTGACGATCTCGTGATCAGGATTGATCTCAAGCGTGGGCAAAAGTGCGGGGATATCCTTCTGGCCCATCGCGCGCATCATCTGCTGCATTTTCAAGGAGGGTTCCTCTTCGTCGGAGACGATGCAGGAAGGGCTATCTGCAAGCCGAACGGAAGCGCGAACATCTTTTACGCGGTCGCCGAGGGCGGCCTTCAGTTTGTCGAGCAGCGGCTTGAGCGTTTCGGCCTTGTCGGGCTCAGCCTCATCTTTCAGGTCTTCGCTGGTTGCGGCTTTGTTAACGGCCTTGAGGTCGATGTCACCATATTTATCGATGCCCGAGAAGACGATTTCATCGACATCGTCATCGAGGATGAGAACTTCGAGATCCTTCCTTTTGTAGATCTTGAGAAGAGGCGACGTGCGGAGTAGGGATTCGGCACCGCCGGTGAGGTAGTAGATGCTCTTCTGTCCTTCCTTCATGCGCGACTTCACATCGGCAAGGCTGGTGAGGCCTTCCACTTTGGTGGATTTGAAGCGGACGAGATCGAGCAGCGTTTCGCGATAGGCAAAGTCGCTGTACAGGCCCTCTTTCAAGGGGCGGTTGTACTCGGTGATGAAAGTCAGATACTGTTCGGGCTGCTTGGCCGCGATGTTCTTCAGCTCGGAAAGGATCTTCTTGACGCTGGCGGTACGGATGCTGGCGAGTATGCGATTCTGTTGCAGGAGTTCGCGGCTGACGTTGAGCGGAAGATCTTCGCTGTCGATGATGCCGCGGATGAAACGCAGGTATTGTGGCAGAAGCTCTTTGGCATCGTCCATGATGAAGACGCGTTTCACGTAGAGCTTCACTCCGACCTTGTATTCTGCCTGGTAGAGATCAAGCGGAGCCTTCGAGGGCACGTAAAAGAGCGTGGTGTATTCAAGGCTTCCTTCTGCTTTGGTGTGGAACCAGAAGAGAGGATCAGTCCAATCGCCCGCGATGGATTTATAGAGTTCCTTGTAGTCCTCTTCTGTGATCTCACTCTTGGGACGGCGCCAGAGAGCGCTGGCAGCATTGACCTGTTCTGTGGTGCGGGTTTTCGCCAGCTTCTTTTCGGCTTCGCTCCACTCGCTCTTGTCGTAGGTAAGAAAAATCGGGAAGGCAATGTGGTTGGAGTACTTCCTTACGATCTGCTGCAAGCGCCCACTATCGGCGTACTGCTTGCCTTCCTCGTTGAAGTGAAGAAGCACAGTAGTTCCGGCAACCGGGCGCTCTGCGGGCTCGATATCAAAACCAGTGCTGCCATCGCTGACCCAGCGCCAGGCTTTTTCCTCGCCAGCTTTGCGGGATACAACTTCAATGCGGTCGGCGACCATGAAGGCGCTGTAGAAGCCGACACCAAACTGGCCGATGAGATTTGAGTCTTTCTTGGCATCCCCTGAGAGCTTTGAGAGGAAGTCCTTAGTGCCGGAGCGCGCGATGGTGCCAAGGTGCGAGACCAGATCGTCCTCATTCATGCCGATGCCGGTGTCGCTGATCGTCAGGGTTTTGTTCTCTTCGTCGAGCTCAAGATCGATTCGGGGGTTGAAAGGAAGCGCCCGATAGACATCCTCGGTGACGGTCAGGTGACGGAGCTTATCAAGCGCGTCGGAGGAGTTGGAAATGAGCTCGCGCAGGAAGATTTCAGGATGCGAATAGAGGGAGTGGATGATCAGTTGCAGCAGCTGACTGACTTCGGTCTGAAATTCACGTTTGGACATACATTTATTATCAAACAAAAACAAACGCGAAAACGAGGCTCAGCTTCACTCCAGGAAAGTTGGTACCCGACTGTAAGATCCTGCCGACCGCGAATTGTCTCTCATCTACGGTGGTTGGCGCGTAGGTGGCAGGGGAGAAAAACGACCCAGCACTTTATTGACCTATTTGAGGGGCAAACGGAGTCTCAATTCAGTACACGCTAATGTAGTGCGTCACACAGATGAGCTGTTATTGAGATAGGCCCTGGCGCGTTTGACCTTTTCGAGGATGTCATTGGCCTTAGCAGTCCAGATGAAGGGCTTGGGGCTGCGATTATGTTCTTCGATATAGTCGAGGATGCTTTGTTCGAGAGCTTCAACGCTGGTGAAGACTCCGCGCCGGAGCTGATTTTCGGTCAAGTCGCGAAAGAATCGTTCGACCATGTTGAGCCAGCTGCTGCTCGTCGGAGTGAAGTGAAAATGAAAGCGCTTGTGGCGCTCTGCCCAGCGCTGCACCGCCGGATGCTTATGGGTGGCGTAGTTATCGACGATGAGGTGGAGCTGTTTGTGGGCGGGAGTTTGGCGATCGATGAGACGTAGGAACTTCAGCCACTCCTGATGACGATGACGTTCCATACAAGTAGCCATCACGCTGCCATCAAGTGTGTTGAGAGCAGCAAACAACGTAGTGGTTCCATTCCGCTTGTAATCGTGGGTCATCGTCTGGGCGCGGCCCTTCTTCATGGGCAAGCCGGGTTGGGTACGGTCCAGAGCTTGGATCTGGCTCTTCTCGTCGAGCGAAAGCACCAGCGCGTGTTCGGGCGGATTCAAATAGAGTCCGACGATATCTTCCAGCTTCTCGGAAAAATGGGAATCGTTGCTCAGCTTGAAGGTTTCCATGCGGTGCGGTTTCAGGCCGTGACTGTGCCAGATGCGCCGTACGCTGGCCTCGCTAATATCGGCTGTGGCGGCCATGGTGCGCGTACTCCAGTGGGTTGCATGAGGAGGTTTTTCCTTCGTGGTTTTGGTAATCACCATGCGCACCAACTCCGGCGAGATGGAGGGCGTGCGGCCGGGCCTTGGCGCGTCGTGTTCCAGTCCGGCAATACCGTTGCGCAGAAAACGTGAGCGCCAGCGTGCAGCGGTGCGCGGCACGATCGAAAGCAGGCGGGCAATCTCGATGTCCTGCTTGCCTTCTGCGGCCAGCAACACGATCTTGGCCCGCAACACAAGCCGGGCGGGTATCCTGCGGCCGCGCGCATAGGTTTCCAACTTCGTCCTCTGGTCGATTGTCAGAACCACTTGAGGTGCGATTCTCATCCGCCGTGTCCCCTTGTATAAGAACCCGGCTGAAAGATAAATGTTGCTATATATGACGCATTATAATGTTCAGTCATGAGCAAACCGCAATCGATGGGAAAGTGTTATCTCTGCGGAGAGATAGTCGCCAAGGCGTCCATGCCACGGCATCTACTCGCGTGCGGCCATCTGGGATCTTCCGGACCATTGCCGGCTCCGAAGAAACCGACTGGCCAGAGCTTCCATTTACTTGTCGAAGGGCGTGAGGCGAAGGCGTACTGGATGCATGTGGCGCTACCTATTGCATCCCCGCTGAACAAACTCGACGATTTTCTCCGTCATACCTGGCTTGAATGCTGCGGTCACTTGAGTGCGTTTGAGATAGGCGGCAAACGCTATGCTTCAGAGCCCATGGATGAAGACGAACTCATGGATGAAGAAATGGACATGGGTACGCGGTTGAACCAAGTGCTTGAGGTAGGAATGAGGTTCTTCTACGAGTATGACTACGGCTCCACAACCGCTCTTGCGCTAAAGGTTGTTGCTCTTCGTGAACGAGGTTCAACGAAAGTGCAACTGTTGGCCAGAAACGAGGCACCGCAGGTAACCTGTCAGCGCTGCGGAAACAAACCAGCTACTCAGATCTGTACCGAATGCGCATGGAATGGGGAGGGCTGGCTTTGCAAATCGTGCCTCGTTGCACATACGTGTGGCGACGAAATGTGCCTGCCGGTCGTCAACTCTCCTCGCGTTGGAGTGTGTGGATATACCGGGTAGGCACTCCCGTGTAATAACTGCTCTGACTTTCATCGCACTACACTAACACATTTGGCTAGTGGAGAATTACCTTCCAACCCGGTCGAGGTACTGTTCCAATGCTTCGCGGAGAATATCCTGATTCGTGCGCCGCTGGATAGCACCCAGCGTGCAGAGGCGAACGTAAGTTTCGCTATCCACCTTCACGGTCAAGGCCACTGGCTTCGGATCTACAATGGGGGATTTGACAGTCTTCGTCTTCGTGGAAGCGGTACTCCGCCTGGATTTACTGGTAGCCATTGTAGTGATTCCTCATTTGTCGGCAGTATACCCGCCTTTTGCGTACCTACGTAAGCTAAATCCGTAAAAAAGAGGATAAACGGAGTTCGACGAGGGTTAGGTAGGAAAGATCTATTCGAACTTTTCCGGTCCGCCTTCGCACGGCTTTCGCGTCCTGCCGTGTCGCGCACACCAAGGTGCGGTATTCGATGTAGTCGATGTGCTCCAGCGCGTATGCCCTTTTCGCCTGACTTCTTCGGGGGCACTTCCGAGGGGTTCGGACAGTAAGGAGGTCATCCGATGAAGTGCCCCCCTTCCCGAAAAGCACCAATCTGCCATCGGAGCGGCTCCTCACCTCATAACAGTCCGCCCCGAACGGAGCCTAAGCGCTCCGCCCTCCCGGTCTAGCAACGGGACGCTTACGGTGCGTACGTAATTATGCACTGCAGATACGTTGGTACGTAACGCGAAGGTGGACGTATCTACGTATCGCGGAATATAATAGAGAAATGCGCGTGGCCATCTACTGCAGGGTTTCCACTGGGGACAAGGGGCAGGACAATGCAAATCAGCTTCTCCAACTGCAAGAGTTTGGCTCTCGGCACGCAGTTGAAGTCGGGTTCCCGGTCGGACAGGATGAGGTAGCAGCTGCCGTGGAGTGTGTGGCGCAGGAGGATATCGATGCCAACCAGTGATGTGATGTTTAAGTTCTCACATCCAAGCGGTGCGCCAGGTTGACAACCAAGCAGGGCAATGGCGGATGCCCTCCAACGACTGAGTGAGTCCGATGAAATGCAGACGCTCGTCGTGGCGGCACGGGCTCAGGGGCGCAAAGTCGTGGTGGAGGTGTTCCATGCCAGTGACGGACATCCCCTTCTGATTCACACCGCACTGCTGCCGGAGACGGCGGCTTGAAGGAGGAGGCATGAAGACGTATGACAATCACGGTCGGCTCATCAACGAAATGAATACGGCCATCACGAACGACGAAAAAACCGTAACCACCAACACAAATTACAACCCTGACAATGGTCGCGTGATTACGCAGAACATCTCCGTTCGCGATTCGCAAGGCAAAGTCACCGTTGAAAACATCATCGGCGGAAAGCTCCTTCCGTAAAATCCTCACTTCTCCTCTCCGGCCATCAAAGCAACGATTTGGGGGCCGGAAGCTTCGCACCGGAGAACTTACTGCATGAATACCCAACGTCAGCGCCCTGAGCGAAGGGCATTCCTCATGAAGCTGGAAGCCATCCGCTCCGCCGGTAAGAAGTTCCTGGTGACTCGCGAAACCGCGACCCTACTCCCTGGCCTCCCGGCATTTGCACGCATGATTGATGCGGCAATAGAGCTTCACAATGCCATCGATCCTGAGGAGAGGGGCTCGCTTGGGTACACGAGTCTCTTATGGACTATTGCGGCTGGTGCTGACCATCGTCGGCGACGTGACCATGTTTTGGAATCGACGTTTTCGAGGCTGAAGCCAAGGAGGGATTAATGAGCCACAAGCATTTTTGCGAGGTAACCGGGCACTTCTGGGAATGCGAGGGTACAGCCTTGCGCCCTCTGGCCGGGGATACAGAGCCAAGCGTATGCATGTGCGATACGTGCCAAGTTCCGATGGAGGAGGGCGACCACAGCGGGTGCATGATTGAGTTGCTGGCGTGTCCTGAGCACAAGGACGAGGAGCTTCGTGCCGTGCAAGAGAATAGCGATGACAACTCCGATCAAGTGTTGGTATGCCCATTAGACAATGTCTGTCTTGGTTGCCGCCTTCCGATGAATACGCACGACTACCAGCAGTGTATGGGCACATCGCGCCGGAAAGCGCCCGTGACAATACAGTACGAGCCGCCTTCGCCCGTTCCTCACTGCGAGTGCGGATGCGCCGACGCTGATCCCGAAAACGTCGTTGCATGGTGCATGTGGTGCGATCATGTCTACGTCGATTACACCGCCGTAACTGAAGACCAGCACTTCGCCCGGCACTGCCCGGACGCACCGCAGGCGTTGAAGGACAGTGCGAGGGTGAGGTAGGATAAACCCGAAAAACACGCGGAGGAAGAATGAAGCCGGGTTTTCTACGAATGCGTAGGAGGTGGCGTGCGGTGCTGGTCGTTCCCAGCCACCTCTCTGACCTCGCTGCGAGTCTGCGGCGTAAGAATTTTCATCCTATCGTTCTCCCAGACGCTCCCCTCGACCAAGCGCAAAAGGATTGCTGGTTGCCGGGTCGCACGCTTGTCACCGACCAGCCCCAGGAGTTGAAGTATGACGTTCCGGTGCTGGAGTTCTCGCTTATCGATATCAGCGAGGTCAAGGGTACCGAGGCGGCAGCCATAGCGGACATGATTAGCCGTGCATGGACGAAGTTTCGGCTTAAGACGGAAGGCTGGTTCGTCCTGCTTTTGCAGCAGGATGGCCAGCACAAGATTGAGTTTCCGGAATAGACAATTCGGGAGCGTGGTCATCGGGACGATTTCACGATGGAGGCTAATGACGACCAGCTTTGGCAGGTATGCCGCAAGCTCATGTCCGACTTTGTGAGACGAAGCCAATCCGGATGAATTTACAAGTTCCCTCACTGCCAGAAATGTTTGTTGCCAGCAAGACCAATAATGCGAATTGTTTGCAGGAGCACCTCCAATGAAGCGAGTCGCCCTCTATAGTCGTGTTTCGACCGCGGACCAACATCCCGAAACTCAGCTCCACGATTTGAGGCAAATGGCTCAACAGCGGGGCCTAGCAATCGTGGCTGAATACTCGGATACGATCAGCGGGACAAAGGCGAAGCGCCCTGGGCTTGACCGACTTCTGGCCGATGCCCAGCGTGGCAAATTCGACATCGTGATGGTCTGGGCGTGCGACCGAATCGCGCGCTCCACCCGTCACTTCCTCGAGGTTCTCGATGAGCTGAACCATCACAACATTGAGTTCGTATCGTTCAGGGAGAACGTAGATACCGGCGGACCGCTCGGCCGCGCCATGGTGGTCATCATCGGCGCCATCGCCGATTATGCGGAGCGCGGGATTATGCAAAGCCACAGCGCCGAAGTGGCCTGTTGCTTGCACATCAGTGATGCGGGACTTCGCATAATACCGCGGCCGGCTCGAGCCCGTTTTGTTTTCTCTTAGTTATGTTTCCGGATATCGGTTGGCGCCAGCCCATACTTGAGCCTCATTTAAACCAAGTGAGGACAAGAACATGCTGGAAACATACATGGATTCACCTGTCGCTCGAAAGCGGCTTCGCAGTGGCCCCGCCGCTGATCATATTGACCCATTTGCCGATTGGCTTCATTCCCAGGGATACAGGCGAAGCTCGATAATCTGCTTGCTGCGTTCCCTCGCCGGATGGACAGATTGGATGACGGCTAGAGGGTTGACCGCGAAGGATTTTACTGCCGGGTACGAACAGTGCAAGCTGATGGTTGAGAAGAAGCAACGCGTTCGTTATCAACGCGGTCCGAATCGCTACTCAGTGACATCCGCTGCGGTATTTATTCGATTTCTCCAGCATCAGGGTTTGCTTCCACTCCCTGCAAAGCCGCTGTCTAACTGCGAGCTCTGGCCTACACTCGGAGAGTTCCGATCTTGGATGAGCAAACATCGTGGGCTGACCGAGAACACACTCAACCTCTATGAGGGTGTCATTGTCGGACTTCTCGACGCTCTGGGCGACGATCCACTCACCTATTCGGCAGAGGCACTCCGTACCTTTGTCCTTGATCGAGCGCGCCCACACGGCATCCATCGGGCCAAGGCCATTGTCGTCGCGGTCCGCTCGTACCTTCGCTACCTCGGTGTGACGGGCCAGTGTCCGCCTGGTATGGAACATGCTATTCCCGGCTTCGCATCGTGGCAGCTTTCATCAGTCCCGCGGTTTCTTCCGGCAGAGGATGTCGAGCGGGTGATTGACTCTTGTGCCGGCTCCGTGTTCGAGCTGCGGGATCGCGCAGTGATTCTGCTCCTGGCACGGCTTGGACTCCGTGCCAGCGAGGTTGCTCATCTCAAGATAACCGATATTGACTGGCGAAACGGGAGCATTGCCGTCTGCGGGAAGGGACGCCGACGGGAGTCGCTGCCGCTGCCGCAAGAGGTCGGCAACGCTATTCTGCTCTACCTGAAACAGGGCAGGCCATCGTTGCAGCGATCCGAGGTGTTCGCTTCGGTTCGACCTCCGTCTCGTGTTTTGAATCGCGCCTCTGTTACCCACATCGTGCGAAGCGCATTGCGTCGCGCGGGAGTCAAGTCGCCTATCAACGGCGCTCACGTTTTGCGACATTCCGCTGCCACGAGCATGCTTCGTCAGGGCGTATCTCTCGCTGGCGTCGGTGCGGTCCTGCGACACCGCTCCCCCAGGACCACGGTTCATTACGCCAAGGTGGATTTTTGTCTTCTGTCGGAGATCGCTCAGCCATGGCCGGAGAAACGCTCATGCTAATTGCAAACGTAGAACGATACATATCCCTTCGTCAGGCACTCGGCTATAAGTTTCACGATGCGTCGCGAGAGCTTCGTGCGTTTGCCAGGTTCTCTTTCAATCGGGGTGCCACGCACGTCTGCGCTTCACTTGCGGAAGAGTGGGCGGCTGAGGCTCCCTCTCCTTCCTCTCGCCACATCCGGTTGCGAAACATCGCACGAATGGCGCGCTTCTTACACGTTGAAGACGCGCGCCACGAGGTCCCATCCAACCGGTTTCGCGCGTATCAGAGTCGGCCCATGCCCTATATCTACACACCGGAGGAGATTGTCCAGCTTATGGATGCGACCGGTGGCCTTCGCCCGTACTACCCGCTTCGACGCGAAGTCTATAGGACACTGCTCGGATTGATTGCTGCGACGGGGATGCGCATATCAGAGGCGCTTGATCTCCGACTCTCCGATGTGTTGCCCGACGGTGTCCTACAGATTCGCCACACTAAGTTTGGTAAGAGCCGTTTGATTCCGCTGCATCCCACGTCGCTCCAGGTTCTTTTCCGGTACCTCGAACAACGGCGACGCCTTGCGGTGCCGGACGACCATGTTTTCTTGTCTGCTTCCAATCGGCGGATCGCCTCCAGCACGGTGGAGTACTCCTTCAATCGGATACGCCAGCTGTCTGGCATTGCCCCTTTTCGATCACGCCCACCGCGTATTCATGATCTTAGGCATACTTTCGCAACAAGGTCACTCCAGCAGTGTTCGACGCGACGTGACGCGGTCGCTCGGCACTTCGTCGCTCTCGCCACATACATGGGCCACACGGACATCGCCCATACTTACTGGTACCTCGAAGCTACCCCGGAGATGATGATCGACATCGCGGCATCGGCGGAAGCAGTGATTGCCAAGGAGGGCCTGTGACGCCGATTGCCCCATTGATCACGAGGTTCCTGCGCGAACACCTGACGGTCGAGCAGGGCTGCAGCCCACATACATGCCAGACTTACGCCCACGCCTTTCGGCTCTTATTCATTTTCGCCAGCAAGCGTCTTGCAATCAGGCCATCGCAGATATGTCTCGAGCAGATTGATGTCGCACTGGTTCTCGATTTCCTCATTCATATCGAGGAACAGCGCGGCAACTGCGCAGCTACACGCAACGGACGGCTGGCAGCAATCAAAGCATTCTTTCGCTACGTTGAGTTCTGCGTGCCGTCCGCACTGTCTCAAGCACAACAGATCCATGCCATACGAGGGAAACGCTATGATCAAACGCTGGTAAGGCACCTCACGATAGAAGAGGTGAAAGCCACCCTCAACGCGCCGAATCTCACAACGCGGTTGGGAATCCGCGATCGTGCAATGTTGCACCTCTGTTTTGCGGGTGCCCTGCGAGTCTCAGAACTGGTAGAACTCCCGATGGAAAACCTATCCCTTCAACGGATACCAAGCGTTCGCGTTCTCGGTAAGGGCCGAAGGGAGAGATGTCTTCCGCTCCTGAAGCAAACGGCTGCGGACCTTCGTGCCTGGTTAACGGTGCGCGGGGTAGTAGCCGCTCCCGAGTTATTCGTGAATGCCGAGGGCGCGCCCATGACAAGAGCAGGTTTCGAGTACATCCTTGACAAACACGTACGCGCAGCGGCGAAAAGGTGTGAATCTTTGCGCGGACGATCTGTGTCTCCCCACCAGCTACGACATAGCTGTGCCGTCATGATGCTGCAGGCCACACGGGACATCCGCAAGGTCGCCCTGTGGCTCGGACATGCAGACATCCGGACGACTGAGATCTACCTGCGGGTCGATCCATCCGAGAAGCTCGAGGCGGTGGAAGCAGTTAAACCGCTTGGTCTGCGTAATGGCCGATTCAAAATACCGGACAAGTTGATCGCTTCGTTATTCGAGCCGGTATTATGCGAAGTCCCGCATCACTGATGTGCAGGCCACAGGCCACTTCGGCGCTGTGGCTTTGCATAATCCCGCGCTCCGCATAATGCAGAGCATTTTTAGGTCAGCGTCGCGGCAAACGAAGTCCTGCACGTGGTGTTGCGGTCGAGGCCGCGACGGTGGGCTAAAAATGGATTGGACTAAACCGCCTCGATGCTGCTGGCGCTATGGGTTTTGAATCGTGAGGCTGCTTGCATGATTTCCATTTTGCGGCACAGGGGCGAGTCATTGCGGAGGGTCAGGTTAGCAAAGAGCAGAGATACACCGGCCGCTGCATCGGATGGGAAAGATGAAAGTCTCTCTGGAGGGACGTCGGCCGACACTTCTCCTTGATCTTGTGTGAGGCAAGTTTGCAGAGGCAATCGTTGAGAATCGGAGATTTTCATGAAGAGTCCTTCCCCGTTGGGAATGAGCAAATGAAAGCAGGAGCTCCGATCCTAATCATCTGGCCTCGGTGACAGACCGGGCACAGACGGAGGGATTCGCCGGTCTGTTCCTGGTAGCGGTCGCGGTAGTCCTTCGGCGGTTCTTTGGCGGGAGGGGGTTGATCGGCGGAGACCATCCCCAGGAGTCGGCGGCAGCGTTGGAGTTTTTCTTGGCGGAAACGATTGCCGAGGAATCCGTAGTAGCGGATACGCTGGAAGCCGTTGGGGAGTACGTGAAGCAGGAAGCGCCGAATGAACTCATCAGCTGACAGGGTCATCACCTTCTGCTGGCTGTCGTGACGATAATCCTTATAACGGAATTGCACCTGACCGTCTTCGATGTCGAGCAGGCGATTATTGGATATGGCGACACGGTGAGTGTAGCGTCCGACATAGTCGAGTACTTGTTGGGACCCGGCAAAGGGCGGCTTGGCGTAGACAACCCATTCGGATTGGCGGAGCGGAGCGAGATAACGGAGAAAGTCTTGGCGCCGCTGAAGTTCGCAGAGCGAGGTAAAGAACCGCAACTTATGTTTGTCGAAGGCCTTCTCCAATAACTCCAGGAATAGGCGGCGAAACAGCCGCGAGAGCACTCGTACGGGCAAGAAAAATCCGGGGCGGCAGGAGATCCAACGATCACCGTCAGGAGAGAGCCCGCCGCCAGGAACCACACAATGGAGGTGGGGATGAAAATTCAAGTTCTGTCCCCAGCTGTGAAGCACGGCGAAGAAGCCGATCTCGGCGCCCAAATGTTTGGGATCGGCAGCAATGGTGCGTAAGGTCTCGGATGTGGCCTGGAAGAGAATGCGGTACACCACTTCTTTGTTTTGGTAAGCGATGGCGGCAATCTCTTCCGGTAGCGTGAAGACGACGTGGAAGTATTGGGTCTCGAGAAGTTCGGCTTGACGATTCTCGATCCATTGGGCACGTGCCATGGACTGGCATTTTGGGCAATGTCTATTTCGGCATGAGTCGTACGCAATGCGTTCGAAGCGACATTGATCGCACTGCTCCAGATGACTGCCGAGAGCGGCAGTCCGACATAACTCGATCGCACTCATGACACGCCGCTGTGCCGTGGACAACGAAGCACTATGCTGTTCGCGATAGGCTTCGCCGTATCGGCGCAATACGTCGGCTACTTCCAGCTTGGGACGATCCATGGGCCGGTACTCAGAAATACTGCGGGATCGCCGGTTTGGTTTCGGTGGGGATTGGCGCCGGGAGTAGATCGAGCGGGCTGGTGGTGGAGCAAACTTTACTTGTGGCGATGCGCAGATAGCGGGCAGTGGTCGCTAGGCTGCGATGGCCGAGCAGCAGTTGAATGGTACGGAGGTCGGTGCCCTGTTCTAGAAGATGTACTGCGAAGGCGTGCCTTAGCGAATGGGGTGTGATGGGTTTGGGAATGCCGCAGAGTCGGCGAGCCTTCTTGCACGCATCTTCCACCGCGTCTTTGGTGATATGCCGGCCCGGCTTATCGCCTGGAAAAAGCCAGTGCTGCGGTTTTTCCAAACGCCACCAGTCACGCAGAGTGATCAGCAACTTTGGCGAGAGCATCACGTAGCGATCTTTTCTTCCTTTGCCTTGTTCGACTCGTAAGACCATCCGCTTGCTGTCGATCGCGGGAGGTTTGAGGACCACTGCTTCGGAGATGCGCAGGCCGGCTGCGTAGCAGGTGGTTAAAATGACGCGATGTTTGGGACTGACGACGTTCCCAAGAAACTGCAGGACCTCTTCAGGGCTAAGAATAATCGGTAGTTTCTGCGGCTTCTTGGGAGCAGGGATGATCTCTTGGAAGACCCAGTTCTTGTGGAGAGTAATTCTATAGAGAAAGCGAAGAGCGGCTACGGCAATGGTGATGGAACCAGGAGCCAGTTTCTTTTCATTGGTCAGATAGACCTGATAGGCGCGAATGTCCTCAGGACCCAATACCTCCGGTGACTTGCGGAAGTGGCGGGCAAATAGCGAGATCTGTTGCACGTAGGACTGCTGCGTGTTCGGCGCGAGATTCCGCACCTGCATGTCCTCGGTGACGCGTTGTCGGAGGGATGTCATGGAAAGCTCCTTTGCGAGTTGGAAGTTGCTGCAAGCAGCGGCTCCAATACTTCCGCAAAAAAGCTCCGGTGAAAAGACGGGTGAGAGGTCGAAACTCAATCGTCAGGCTTGGGATTCGATCTGACTGATGGCACCACCGAATACCGCGCAGCGGTTTAGTCCAATCGGCTTAATGTAGTTCTCCGCATTACGCCGAGCTCGAGCGCAATCTGATCGTCGAGCGGGTGCGTGCCGGGCTCCGGCGCGCCAAGCTTGAGGGAGTTCGAATCGGTCGTCCGCCGGCTGATGTAGACCGCCTAGCTATCGTCCGTGATCGTCGGGCAGGGCGCAGCCTGAGCGAAGTCGCGAGCGCACACCGGATCTCCCGGGCTATGGTGTGCAAGGTGATGAAAAACATCAAGGACGGTGAGTAGGTGTATGCTCTCCCGACTGGGGGGCCACCGCCGCAACTCAGACGATCCTGCGATCCTGCCTTTGTGGACACTTGCCGACTAATGAGATGGTCCGCCGCTTGATTCACCTGTGAACGCAGGTTGATCGTGATGGCAGCTTTTGAAACGGAGGATCATCGACATGCAGATACATTCGGTTGGCATCGATCTTGGCAAAACGACATTCCACCTAGTAGCACTTGGTGCGGCCGGCAAGGTGCTTGCGAGGAAGAAGTTCACTCGGAAGCACCTCCTGGCCTACACCGCGAACATGCAGGCATCTCTGATTGGGCTGGAGGCCTGCTCTGGAGCGCACTTTCTAGGACGTGCACTGCGGAAGCAGGGCCACGATGTCCGGCTGATTGCAGCCCAGTTTGTAAAGCCCTTCGTGAAGTCGAACAAGAACGACTTCGTCGATGCCGAGGCCATCGCGGAAGCAGTTGAACGCAAGAACATGCGCTTTGTCCCGATCAAGACTGATGATCAGTTGGACCTGCAGGGCATCCATCGGGTCCGTGATCGCCTGATCTCCCGGCGCACGGCGGTGATCAACCAGCTTCGGGCATTTCTGCTCGAACGCGGTATGGTATTTGCGCAGAGGCCAGCGAAGCTCAAGGCTGCCATGGCGGACATCCTGGAGAACGCGGAGGCCGACCTGACACCGCAGATGCGGAACCTGATCGACATGCTGTGGGATGAGTGGATGCTCATTGAACGGCAGATCGAAAAGCTCAACCTGGAACTGGAAAGGATCTCCGCCGCTGACGCGGGATGCACGCGGATACGACAGATCCCAGGGATCGGACCAGTAGTAGCCACTGCCATCGTTGCGGCTATCGGCAACGGCGCCGCATTCCGCAAGGGCCGGGACTTCGCTGCGTGGCTGGGGATTGTGCCACGCCAGTACTCGACCGGAGGCAAGGCGAAGCTGCTCGGCATCAGCAAGCGTGGCAACGTGTACCTCCGCAAGGTACTGATCCACGGTGCACGGGCTGCCGTGCAGCGCATCAAGCGCGACCGAGCACCTATCGGAGCCTGGCTTGACGCACTCGACGCCAGAGCTCCCAAGAACGTCGTTGTAGTCGCGATGGCGAACAAACTCGCGCGGATCGCATGGGCTGTGCTGTCAAGTGGAGAAGACTACCGGCCGACAGCGAACGCGATTCCCGCATAAAGCAGTGCGGAAAAGACGCCTGCGGCTTGGAAGCGCTGACGCGCTCCCACTTTACCGCACTACGACTACTAATTAATCTTTACCCACCGAAGTCTGCATAGGAGCGGCAAGGACGAAAGAACAGTCACAACGGCGTGTCCGCAGCCTGGTACTGAGAATGGTCTTCAACGACCGACCGACTTAGAAGGACAGACACGCGCGCAACTCATCATGGCCAGGAGAGCTGATCTCCACACAAAGGCCGAATACATTTGCGCAGACTTGTCTTCTCGACCAAACTTCCCCTTGCAGTCCTGCGGCGGACCATACATTCCGAGTACTAATCGGCTGGCATCGTCTGATACCGCGGAGGTATATGTAGAATCTCGAAGGTGATCGGAGGAGTTCATGAGTCAGGTGCCGCTCTGGTTTGAACGTAAGTTTGAGTTCTCATTCCCGGTGGAACTGCTTCCGAATCTGTGCGCGCGGCTACGCGGCACGCCAGCCAGGCTTGAAGAGGTGCTTGGTGGCCGTCCTCACGCACTCCTGATCGCCAGGGCAGGAGGAAGCTGGTCGGCGCAGGAACACGCAGGTCATCTATTGGACATCGAGCCGCTGTGGCTGGCGCGAGTGGTCGATTACATAGCGGCCAGCGACAAACTCACTGCAGCAGATTTGAGCAATCAGAAAACCAACGCAGCAAATCATAATGCGCGCCCACTGGCACAGATTCTGAGTGAGTTCCGCACTGCAAGGGAGATCCTGCTGAAGCGCGTGATTGAGTTGGACTCATCGCTACTGACAAGGGCCATTTCACACCCTCGTTTGCAGACTCCGATGCGGCTTGTGGACCATCTGCATTTTGCCGCCGAGCACGATGATCATCATCTCGCGCAAATCTGGGAAGTGGTCAACGCCGTTCGCTAATAAAGGTTCGATGTGATTACGACGACAGACTCGATTAGGTGCTGAAAAACGCCCCTCGCTCTCGCCCACCGCAACCAGCAGGATTCTGGACATTGGCCGACTTATCAGTCCTGATCCGGCCTTGGAAGCGCTGAGTGAGTCCGAAGATCCCGATAGCAGGATACGAGTGCATCGAGACTGAATGCACGATTTAGCCCACTTGGGTTGGGCAAGACCCAGACCTCCGCACCGCCAAACCTAATGGACTGTTGTCCCCAGTCGACCCTTCTTTGTCGAAAGATGGCAGCAAAGGCAGGCTTACCGAGAAAAGCCAGGTAGCGCGGGCGATAACGATCGAGCTTTCGTTCCAGTTCCTCGGCAGCTGCGTGAAATTCATGACTCATAAGCTCGCTGGCTCTCACAGTCGGTCGTTCCACTGCAGCCGTCAAGCCGCATCCGTATTGCAGAATTGTGCAGTCGCTTTCAGGCTGAATCAAGTGTGGCGTAAACCCTGCCAAGTGGAGAACCCGCCAAAACCGGTTGCTGCGGCTTGAGAAGTGGTGCCCCACCCGGGCAGCGCTCAGCGCCGGATTGATCCCACAAAACACTACATCAAGATCCTTGCTGAGTAAGTCTGGCAGTCGGACCATCGGAAGGTTTGGACTCCATGATTCGCAAGTTCTTCAGCGTCGATACTCCCACTCCAAATGCGGCCGGGGACATGGCATCGCGCGTTTAAATCCGCATCTCATCGGGCCGAGCGTTAACCGTACGTGAGATTGGTGCTCTGTCCGACCTCGATAATATAACCGTCAGGATCGCGGATGTAGCAGCGAATCTCGCCGTACTTGGGTATCGGCTCCGTGATGAATTCGGCTCCTCGACTTTTCCACGATTCATAGCACGCTTGAATATCTGCAACCCGGAAATTCATAAAGCTGTTGATGTGATTCGGGTCGGGGACGCTGAGCGTTACCGTCGGCTTGTCGGGGGTCGGCCCGCCCCCCACGTTCATAATCATCCAGATATTCGCGAGCTGAAGATACCCAGGTGCATTGCCGTCTCCCAAGCTCAGAATGCGAGCGCCGAAGACCTTTTCGAAATAGCGAGCCGATCGCTCGATGTCCTTCACGGTGAGAAAGTGTGCGACGCTGAACCCGTCGCGCGGAGGCATCGATGGCTCCTTTCGATACGGTGCTCATTACAAATACGGTGTCCCGAGTCCCGCTCCCATTCATAAAAAATCGATCGACGCCAGCTAGTGTTTCTCCTCTTAAAATCTTGAGCACCACTCTTCTCCGCCCGCAGGCACGCACTCTAAGCGCTCCGCGGCAGCCGAACGTCGAATGAAAGGGCCTCGAGGACTTCATTTGTGGTCACAACGGCGGTGGCGTAGTTTGGAATATTGACGTCGAGCGCGGCGTGCATATTTTCATCCGAGTAATCCGCGGTCGCGTCTTTTACCATCGTGACCTCGTAGCCAAGCTCAGCGGCATAGCGAACAGTTGCCTCCACGCAGGTGTGTGCTATCAGCCCGATGACGATGATCTTGTGAACGCCATGCTTTTTGAGCAGCAAATCCAAATCAGTATTAGCAAAGCCACTGGAACACCAATGCTCTTGGGCCACGATATCGCCCGGCTCAGGCTCGAATTCACTGCGAATCTTGCCACCCCACGTGCCGTCTTCGAAGCTCTTGTGCGACCACGCTGCCTTCTGAATAGGCGCAATGTATTTCCATGTCTCGTAGTCGCCTTGACGGTAGCGATGATGCAGCGCATAGAAAACGCGAAGCTCCGCCTTCCGCGCAGCGTTCAGGACTTGCAGCATGTGAGGAACACAATCATTTGCTTCTGCAACAATCTTCAACCGATCCCATAGTTTGCCTCCCTCGGAAATGAAATCGTTGTACGGATCGATGACGATAAGTGCCGTGATCTCTTTGTCATCCTTCAGATTTGCCATCTTCTTTCCTCCCATGCGTTCACCTGAATCGAAAGTCAGACTTTGTTGAACGCGTGCGTCAACCGTCGTAGCCGCTCATTGGGGCAACTCTTTGCCGGCCTGCTCCGCCACCATGTACGCGGCGTACCAGTCGGGCCAGTTCGCGTCGCGCTGCCCGGTGCGCTTCTCGTGCTCGCCGTGGGCGGCCTCCGCACGCCGCAGGGCGCTCGCCAGATCGTTCGCCGATGCGAAGGCCGTCGTCGCGGCGTCGATGCGACCGGGCAGCCGCGTCGTGACCACCTGGAACAGCCAGCCGTTGCCGTCCGGATCACTGAACGAGGCGAACGAGCGGTAGCTGCGATGCTCCGGATCCCGGCCCCTGACCCGCCGCCGCCCGAACAGGTAGGGCTCGTCCGGGCCAGCGTACACGCCATCGTCGTCGCGGAACACCTCGCTGATCTCGACGCCGCGACGGAGCAGCTCGTCGCGCGCGGCCTCGATGTCGGTGACGATCAGGTACAGGCCCTTAGCGGAGCCAGGTGCCGCCGCGGTGACGTTCTTTCCGAAGATCACCGAGCACCCGGAGCCAGGCGGCGTGAACTGGATCACGCGGTAATCGTTACCGTTGTCGTAGTCGGCATCGAGCCGCCACCCGAGTCTCCCGTAGAACTCCTTCGCGCGGCCGGCATCCGAGACGGGGATGACCACTACCTCGAGTTTCATGTCGACGCTCGCGACGCTCGCGTCTTTGGCATCGTTACTACGGATTTCATCCTTCACATTTGCCATCTTCTTTCCTCCTCTTCGTTCACCAATCATTCGAATATGCTCGTGTGTGCATCTTCGCTTCCGCATCAGAGAATCGCAGCTTGGTTGTGAATTCCTCCGGCGACGTGGTGGCACCAGCGGAGCAGTGAGCTGGGGAGCAAGATTGGTATTCCGACTCAATGGATGCATTGATAGTTGCTGAAAAGCTCGACTTGACCAACGTGTTGTCTTCCATTTTTAGTTCTTCTTTCGGAGCGATCGAAACGCCGCGCGGAGCTCCTCAGAGAAGAGTTGCGGCTGTTCCCAGGCCGCATAGTGCCCGCCTTCGTCCACCTTGTTGTAATAAATGAGCTTCTGATACGCCCGCTCTGTCCAACTCCGCGGGGCTTGATAGTTCTCGCCAGGAAAGACGCTCACGGCAGCCGGGATGGAGACGTTGGCGGCACTGTATAGGTTGAGGTGGGAATCCCAATAGAAGCGAGCCGCAGAAATCGCCGTGTTCGTCAACCAGTAGAGCGTGAAGTCGTCGAGGACGTCCTCTCGTGTAAGGTCGCCTGCGGGGTGTCCGTTGATCGTGCGCCCGAGCACGGCCGAGGTGATCGCCGCAGCCGGCTGGCCATAACCGTCACCGTGGTCAAAGAGCCAGGCTGCCAGGCCGACGGGCGAATCCGCCAATCCATATAGCGTTTGCGGGCGCGTTCCCATCATGAGCGCGTAGGCGCGTTTCTTCGTAAATAAGCTGGTCAGCTGCTCGTACGCGCGCCTTTCGTCGGCTGAGAGACCGGATGGCGGCGGATCGCCGCACTGGAGCGCCTTTGCAACGTCGGGTGGAATGGTGCCAGGGAAGTTGGTGTGAATGCCCAGCAATTCCGGATGCGCCTGCTTAGCCATCAAAGTGCAGACTCCCGCACCCAAATCGCCGCCTTGCGATACAAATTGCGTGTATCCAAGCCGCTTCATCAGCACCACCCAGGCACGCGCGGTGCGATCCGGACCCCAACCGGTAGCAGTAGGTCTGCCTGAAAACCCAAAGCCCGGCAAGGACGGGATCACCAGATGGAAAGCGTCCGATGCGCTCGCGCCGTGTGCCGTGGGATTGGTAAGTGGATCGATAATCTTCAGCTGCTCGATGATAGAGCCGGGCCAGCCATGTGTGACGATGAGCGGCAACGCATTCTCATGTTTCGAACGAACGTGAATAAAATAAATGTCGAGCCCATCGATCTCGGTCATGAATTGCGGTAGGGCGTTCAGCTTCGCCTCGCACTTACGCCAATCGTAATCTGTCCCCCAATCGCGCGCGAGCTCCTTCATCGTTGCCAGCTGCACGCCTTGCGATTCATCCGTGACCGTTTCCCGGTCTGGCCAGCGCGTCGCGTTTATGCGCCTGCGCAATTCGGTAAGTTCCGCTTCCGGAACATTCATATGAAACGGACGGATATCGGTCATATCGCTGCCCCTCTGTTGTGCACCTTCAGTGTTAGCTTTGAAACTCCTGTAAAAACCGAGAAGGCCTAGCGGGCCCGCAGCTTGTTCGGCCACGTTCTGCTTCGCGAGAGGCAGGCTACTGACAGAATTCTGGGCATCGGTGGCCTGAACCAAATGGGCGCAGCTAGTGTAGTGCGTCACACAGATGAGCTGTTATTGAGATAGGCCCTGGCGCGTTTGACCTTTTCGAGGATGTCATTGGCCTTAGCAGTCCAGATGAAAGGCTTGGGGCTGCGATTATGTTCTTCGATATAGGCGAGGATGCTTTGTTCGAGAACTTCAACGCTGGTGAAGACTCCGCGCCGGAGCTGATTTTCGGTCAAGTCGCGAAAGAATCGTTCGACCATGTTGAGCCAGCTGCTGCTGGTCGGCGTGAAGTGAAAATGAAAGCGCTTGTGGCGCTCTGCCCAGCGCTGCACCGCCGGATGCTTATGGGTGGCGTAGTTATCGACGATAAGGTGGAGCTGTTTGTCGGCGGGTGTTTGGCGATCGATGAGACGTAGGAACTTCAGCCACTCCTGATGACGATGACGTTCCATGCAGGTAGCCATCACGCTGCCATCAAGCGTGTTGAGAGCAGCAAACAACGTAGTGGTTCCATTCCGCTTGTAATCGTGGGTCATCGTCTGGGCGCGGCCCTTCTTCATGGGCAAGCCGGGCTGGGTACGGTCCAGAGCTTGGATCTGGCTCTTCTCGTCGAGCGAAAGCACCAGCGCGTGTTCGGGCGGATTCAGATAGAGTCCGACAATATCTTCCAGCTTCTCGGAAAAATGGGAATCGTTGCTCAGCTTAAAGGTTTCCATGCGGTGCGGTTTGAGGCCGTGACTGTGCCAGATGCGCCGCACGCTGGCCTCGCTAATACCGGCCGCGGCGGCCATGGTGCGCGTACTCCAGTGGGTTGCATGAGGAGGTTTTTCCTTCGTGGTTTTGGTAATCACCATGCGCACCAACTCCGGCGAGATGGAAGGCGTGCGGCCGGGCCGTGGCGCGTCGTGTTCCAGTCCGGCAATACCGTTGCGCAGAAAACGTGAGCGCCAGCGTGCGGCGGTGCGCGGCACGATCGAAAGCAGGCGGGCAATCTCGATGTCCTGCTTGCCTTCAGCGGCCAGCAACACGATCTTGGCCCGCAACACAAGCCGGGCCGGCATCCTGCGCCCGCGCGCATAGGTTTCCAACTTCGTCTTCTGGTCGATTGTCAGAACCACTTGAGGTGCGATTCTCATCCGCCGTGTCCCCTTGTATAAGAACCCGGCTGAAAGATAAACGTTTCTATATATGACGCATTATAATGTTCAGTCATGAGCAAACAGCAATCGATGGGAAAGTGTTATCTCTGCGGAGAGATAGTCACCAAGGCGTCCATGACACGGCATCTACTCGCGTGCGTCCATCTGGGATCTTCCGGACCATTGCCGGCTCCGAAGAAACCGACTGGCCAGAGCTTCCATTTACTTATCGAAGGGCGTGAGGCGAAGGCGTACTGGATGCATGTGGCGCTACCTATTGCGTCCCCGCTAAACAAACTCGATGATTTTCTCCGCCATACCTGGCTTGAATGCTGCGGTCACTTGAGTGCGTTTGAGATAGGCGGCAAACGCTATGCTTCAGAGCCCATGGATGAAGACGAACTCATGGATGAAGAAATGGACATGGGTACGCGGTTGAACCAGATGCTTGAGGTTGGAATGAGGTTCTTCTACGAGTATGACTACGGCTCCACAACCGCTCTTGCGCTAAAGGTTGTTGCTCTTCGTGAACGAGGTTCAGCGAAAGTGCAACTGTTGGCCAGAAACGAGGCACCGCAGGTAACCTGTCAGCGCTGCGGGAACAAACCAGCTACTCAGATCTGTACCGAATGCGCATGGAATGGGGAGGGCTGGCTTTGCAAATCGTGCGTCGTTGCACATGAGTGTGGCGACGAAATGTGCCTGCCGGTCGTCAACTCTCCTCGCGTTGGAGTGTGCGGATATACCGGGTAGGCACTCCCGTGCAATAACTGCTCTGACTTTCATCGCACTACACTAGCAGCTGTGAGCGTTGCTCCAGCACAAAGACCGGCCATCGCCAAAAACGACGGCGTGACATGCTGAGCGATTCTGCCTGCTTCATAGTGAACTCCTTGTCTCTTGAAATTGGTTTACTAGCGATTTTGAAGACCTCCCATGGAAATGCCTTGTTTGCCGCCCTCCTCGGCTGGGTTCTGTGCATAGACGCATCTGCGTACCCGGCGTCAGCCGAAAGTGAAGTCGAACGCCTGCACGCCTGGATCGAGGAATTCAATTTCGAATGTTCTGTCTTTCACGGCTCCCTTTTGCCTGATGAGCTGATAGAGACGCGGCTCTCGAACCTCGCCGGCGCCGTCAGGGGAGGAATCAGTTCCATGATCGTCAGATGGCGCGGTGCCGTCCAATTTCACCTTGAAACGGACAGGCTTGCCGTCCTTCATCGGAGCTACTATCAAGTGCAGGTCGCGGGCGTGGAACCGGAACACAATGTTGCCGGGCACAGCCTGAAGCACCGCGCTCTCCGCACCGACATTCCACAGTCCGCTCAATCCCCATTCATTCAAAGAAGGCCTTGCAGGTGGGCTGTATTTCTTTTGAGAATCTTGAGCCAATCTCTCGGGCGATGCGAAACGCTCGGCACGGCCATAGCCAATATAAGTTTCAGGAGATTGCACATCCCCGCTAGGTGCTGCCTCGAATCCGTCAGCGAAGATGGTTGCTGTGATCCCATTCAGGCCAGTGGCTCCGTTTTCCTTCAGAAGTTCCTGAATGACCCGCTCGATCTCCTCATATTCGCTCTCCCCGAAGTGGTGATAACGAATTCGTCCTTCTCCGTCGATTAGGTATTGCGCCGGCCAGGCTGTGTTGTTGAGCGCCTCCCATATTCTGTAATTGCTGTCGATCGCGACTGGGTAGGTAACTTTTAAGTCGCGCACGGCGTTTTCCACGTTCACGCGTTCTTTTTCGAACGAAAACTCGGGCGTATGCGCCCCAATCACAACCAAGCCCGCATCCTTATATTTTGCCGCCCAGCTCTTCACGTACGGCAGTGGTCGCAGGGAGTTGATGCAGGTATACGTCCAAATATCGACCAGTACAACCTTTCCGCGGAGCGACTTACGGTCTAAAGGAGCCGAGTTGAGCCAACCGATGGCCCCGCCTAAGTCAGGCATCGGCCCCTCGTCGGAAAGGGCAGGCTGAGATGTGGCGGCTTCGACTTTCGCCGTATTCACCAAGGAAAGCTTGGCGAGCAAATTTGTGTCCGAGCCTATTTTGATAGCGACGACTCCTATCATCACAGCCACGCCCAGAGCGCGACGGACCCAAACCTCGTTCAACAACGAATGCTTGATGGCGGAGAACTTCATGGCTACTGATTTCCTGCGGGCGCCTTGGATTAAGATTGGCGCATCGTGGGGTGCGCGCTGCACGAGAGATAAAGCCTTTGCGCCGAATGTCGGTTGCGATTCACGGCGCAGCAACGGCGTTGCCCTGTGATGGATACCTAATCACTAACAAAGCGTAAATTTACGAAGCCGGCCCATACTGCTGAAGAGGGTCGCTGATCAGGCAGATACTCGCCCGCTGATTCTGTTGGACGACGCGGTTCCAATGGAAGAGTATCTCATCGTCGATTCGAGCTTCTCCGCCATCATCAACGCGCCGCTCGATCAAATAGACATCCCTTGAAGTCGAAAGTGCAGAAAGGTCATCCATGCCGCACAGAAGGCTGATCCCAGCCGCAGCACGGTCGAACTCGATCCTGATTTCGGCATTGGCTACTACAACCTCGGGGCCGACAGAATAATCAATAACGCATTGGCAGAGAGGAAAACCTATGTCCCATCATTTCGATACCAAACTGGCGAAGGAAGATCCGAGCCTCAACCTCTGCGACTTTTATTTATTTGACGGCCCCTCGGGCAAGACGGTGATGGGGATGACCGTGAATCCGGATGTGGGATTATCGGCTCCGGATACGCTTCATCCAGAAGGGCTCTACGCGTTCCGGTTCGACCTGAACGGAGATGCGAGGGAAGAGGTTACGTTCAAATTCAGGTTTGGTGAACCACGACACGGAGATGGCAGTGAGCATACTCACATTCAGCCGTTTGTGGTGCGGAAGGCGACGGGTGACGATGCTCTTCGTGGTGACGCCGGAGAGAGTCTGGTTGAGGGTGAAACCGGTTCGGTCGCGACTGATTCGGATCTTCGTGTGTATGTTGCCCGGTCTGGTCGTTTACAAGATCTACAACGGCTACTGGTTTTTCGGTCGCCCCACACTGGAAGATCTCCGCCAGGACCTACGCGCCGTTACCAAGAAATGCCGGCCAGACTGGGACATCACAACGCCGGAACTCAAAGCCGCCTGGCAGCATGGTCGCAAGGAACTCTTCTATCCATATGGCAAATCGTACGTCCAAACTCTCGGTGAACAGGATTAGGAGCGGTACGTATGTCAAACAAGAAAACAGCAATCGTCACGGGAGCGTCGCAGGGTATTGGTCGGTCATCGGGGAGGAATCATGAAGCTTGCAGGCAAGAAGGCACTCATTACCGGAGGCAACAGCGGCATCGGCTTGGCCACAGCCCGCCTTTTCATCTCTGAAGGCGCTGAACTCGCAATTACGGGTCGCGATCAACAGAGACTGGATGAAGCGGTCGCCGAGCTAGGATCGAAAGCGCACGGCTATCGTGCCGACGTTACTGTTGCGGAGGACCGCAAGAAGCTCTTCGCTGAACTCGCCAAAGACTTTGGCAGACTTGACATCGTCTTCGCCAATGCAGGCATTTCTGACAGGACACCGACTGGCACGACCGACGAAGCCATCTTCGAGAAGGTAGTCCACACCAACCTCAACGGTGCTTTCTTTACCGTCAATTCAGCCGCTCCTCTCATGAATGACAACGGCAGCATCATCTTCAACGGATCGGTGCAGAATTATCTCGGTCAACCAGGCCTGGCTGCCTACGCTGCCACGAAAGGCGGACTCGTCTCGATGGCGCGATCCATCGCCGCAGACCTTGCACCGCACAAGATTCGCGTGAACGTGGTGGCCCCTGGAGCGACGAAAACTCCCATCTGGAAGCGCGGGCCGGGCGCCAATGCCACGCAAGAGGAATCCGCAAAACTTTCCGACTTCTTCTCTTCCACGGTTCCACTTGGCCGTTGGGGCGAGCCAGAAGATCTGGCCAAGGCTGTGCTTTTTCTTGCCTCGGACGATTCGTCGTACATCAACGCGGTCGAGCTGATCGTGGATGGCGGACTCACGGGTGCTCCCTTCGGAGCTCCCATTCTTCGCGGCTGACCGTAGAGAAGAGTTACGAATGACGAACCGCCGGACGATTGGCAAGGCGTGGGTATTCACGCTACGTTGTGAAAACTGTTGGCCAGTTAGGAAAGTTCAGTAATCTTTGGTCTCCGTTGGTCATCTTAGGGGGAGCGGTCCGATAGCTAATTGCTTTTCAAGGGAACTCTGTATGTCACATCATTTCGATACCAGACTGGCGAAGGAAGATCCGAGCCTCAACCTCTGCGATTTCTATCTCTTTGACGGGCCACCGGGCAGGACAGTGATGGCGATGACGGTGAATCCGGATGTGGGATTATCGGCTCCGGATACGCTTCATCCAGAAGGGCTCTACGCGTTCCGGTTCGACCTGAACGGAGATGCGAGGGAAGAGGTTACGTTCAAGTTCAGGTTTGGTGAACCACGACACGGAGATGGCAGTGAGCATACTCACATTCAGCCGTTTGTGGTGCGGAAGGCGACGGGTGACGATGCTCTTCGTGGTGACGCCGGAGAGAGTCTGGTTGAGGCTGAAACCGGTTCGGTCGCGACTGATTCGGATCTTCGTGCGTATGTTGGGATTGCTCCAGAGCTATTTGCGGCAAATGCTGGATTCCGCACATTTATGACTGCTTTCTATAAGGACCAGCGCTACGATGGGGACGCCTTTCTGCATCAGCAGAATCCCTTTGCGAGGCGGAATGTTACGGCGATTGTGCTGGAGGTGCCGAGCGAACTGATTGGGAAGGGAAAAATCAATGCGTGGGCGACGATCTCCCTCTTTGGCCATGCGCCGGAGGTACAAGTTTCGCGTTGGGGCCTGCCTATGGTTACGCATCTCTTTCTGAACGACCCGAGCGATCAAGAGGTGAAAGAACAATTCAATGCGTCGGTTCCGTCTGAAGATCTAGAGCGCTTCGCGAAGTCGATCGCGGATTTTGCGGAGAAGATGACGACCTATGCCGGTTCGACGGCGGACCCGGGTGAATACGGGAAGCTGATCGCTGCACGGCTTTGTCCCAACACGTTGCCTTACGAGCTTGGAACGTCCGCCGCATTTGAGGTGGCCAGCTTCAATGGACGCGCGCTCGGTGACGATGTGCTGGATGTGATGTTGACGTTGGCGGCCAACACACCACTTGTCGATGGACTTGCTCCCGACCGCGGGCGCATTCGCAAGGATTTCCCGTATTATGGAGCGCCGTATACGGCGGAGGAGCAGGTCGGGGTGACGCCGATGCCGCGCCCGGCTAAGAATTAGGCGGGAAGCGACGCTTGAGAATGATGTTGGGAATCAGGGCGCTTCCGTGCGCAGCTGGCCAGCCATCGCTCTTCGACTTGAGTCGAGCTCCCTCTGATCGACATACTGCTTGGGCCTACAGTCACTTTCCTAACGGCAGCACCGAAGACTACACCGAATCCATTGAGCGCCAAATCGTACGCTTCGCTCCCGAATTCCGCGATTGCATTCTGTCCCGTTCCGTCGCTACACCCAAAGATCTGGAGAGTTGGAATTCCAATCTAGTCGGCGGCGATATCTTGGGGGTGCAATGAATGTCCGCCAACTGTTTCGTCCTACACGGTCGTTGCATCGCACCTCGCGTTCGGGGCTCTATCTTTGCGGAGCATCAACGCCCCCAGGTGGAGGCGTTCATGGAATGTGTGGATTTCATGCAGCCAAGATGGCCCTCAAGGATCTCAACATTTAATTCCCTACAACATTTGGAGGGACCTCCGATTTGCTTGTGTCCCCATTGGGGGGCATTTACCAACGTTGGCGGACGTCGAACGTCGGTGCCGAGTTCAGAAATCCAGGGCGACAATCAGTCAGGCCGCATCCGTGTCTTCGTCGGCCGAGCGCTATGGCTTGGTGAACCGCACGCTGGACGACGTGGCGGATACGGTGGGCGGAAGAACCGCCGAGAAGCTGATCGCCAAGGTCAAGCCGGGAGGCGTTTATGCATCGGTTGTCGGGCCATGGCCGCCGGGGGACGAAAACAGCGTCATATTGATCCAGGCCCGATGCGATGACATCGGAGATACGAGTTGGATTTTTGAGCCCAGTCAGGCTGTCGCGGAATTTCAGATAGTCCTGAAGCTTTGCTTCGTCCGGTGACGTTAGCGTGCTCGCTCCATGGAAGAGCTACGTCCTTCAAGATCGCGAGTTGATCTCAGGCCAGAACCCGTTCTCTGATCAAGCGCTTCTGAATCTTCTTCTACCGGCACTCAACAGGGGAAGAGTAGCCGCTTGAGATTGGCGGTAAGGTTCTCTTCTACCCCGACTTCGCCTTAACTACGGCAGGCGATGACGTAAGTGTGCTCGTTCGACGGAAGAGCTACGTCCTTCACAATCGCGAGTTGATCTCAGGTCAGAACCCCTTCTCTGATCAAGCGCTTCCGGAATCTTCTTCTAGCCTTCCGGCAGGTGCATCTGGAATATGGGAGGAAGCTGGTCATCCCAGACTCAGGACTCCGTACGCACTGGCATTGTCAGCGAGACAAGTCGTCAGCGGCTGTATTCGGCAAAAAAGTAAGAGCGCTCTTAAAGTCGCCGGCCGATTCCAAAACCGCAACTTCACGAGCGAGCACGTAGACCGAGAGTTTCATGCTCACCGCGCTCCCGCCTAAGTTCATCGCGCGAGCCAGACATGCTGCGACTTGCACGCGCTGAGGTATCGGGAAACGCGATTGCACCGGCCATCTTCAATCGCAGGCTGGTCACGAGATTCAGGTTGCCATGACGACTTCCGGGGAGTAATCCGGGAAGAAACTGTAACGAGCAGAAAGCACTACCGATATTCAGATTCTTGTTCTACCGAACACTGTCGCGATGCCCAGCACTGCCTTCGCGCCAGCAACCGTGCGGGTAGTACACAAGTGGTAACTGACGCAATAGGCCGTGATCCACCCGGAACTTTGCCAAGCAATAGTTGTTTCAGGGATATGCGGGTGTCCCCGTCTACTCACGCAGCAACTCTCCGGGTTATCAATCCCATCAGCAAATTGAATAGCGACCAATACAATCCACAAGCATCTCTCTAGAGGTAAGCACCTCATCCCTGAGGGGGAACCGTCATGAGCCAGCCGGACGCTAGCCCGAATCGAAGCGAGCGCGCACCTGTCTTCAAGGAACCCACTTTCCTGATGTGTTCTCCCAAGCTGTACGACGTGAACTACGTCATCAACCCCTGGATGGCAGGCAACGTCCGTCGCGCCTCACGCATGCAGGCGGCCGCGCAATGGGAAGAGCTGCGTCACGCGCTGAACCAGGTGGCACGGGTGATGCTTGTGGAGCCGCAACCCGGTTGGCCGGACATGGTTTTCACCGCGAATGCAGGGC
>CAVWYG010000014.1:0-195840 GCA_963759215.1 uncultured Acidobacteriota bacterium | reverse complement strand
CGCTGAGGGCGTCCGCGAATGAGATCTGAAGGGAAGAGAACATGGAATTCACAGCGAAAGCCCGATACATGCGGGTGTCTCCGCAGAAGGCGCGCCTGGTACTGGCCCTGATCAAGGGCAAGCGCGTTGAATTGGCGCTGAATACGCTGGCGTTCACCAACAAAGGCATTGCGCCGGCGGTCCTGAAGCTGTTGCGCTCGGCCGTGGAGAACGCCAATTACCTGAGCGCCGAAAAGGGGCTCGATGTCGATCTGGACAATCTATATGTCAAGAACGCCATCGCCAACGAAGGTCCGCGGATGAAGCGGATTCGTCCGGCTCCGATGGGCCGCGCGTACCGCTACCAGCGTCGCATGGCGCACATCGAAATCGAGCTGGCCGAGAAGCACAAGGTCGCGGCCTCGACCGATGCCGAGACTACGGCAGCGGCACCGGCGAAGAAGACGGTTCGCAAGCCGGCAGTGAAGAAGGCTCCGGCGAAGAAGGCTGCGGTTAAGACGGCGGCCAAGAAAACGGCGGCCAAGAAAGCGGCGCCGAAGGCGAAGAAGTAAGCCATCGGCTACGGCGGTTGCCAACGCCGGGGTTCAGGTTCACGGGATCGAGCGAGATCCAATTCAGCGGCGGCGCCAGGGTTTAGGCCCGAGTAAGCCACCGGCAGAGAGACGAAGCAACTATGGGACAGAAAGTCCATCCTTACGGATTCCGCCTCGGCTACACCAAGCCGTGGAAGTCGCGCTGGTACATGGATCGCGACTATGACAAGTTCCTGATCGAGGACATCAAGCTGAAGACAGAGCTGAAGGACAAGCTCAAGTCGGCGGGAGTGAGCTCGATTGAGATCGAACGTCCGGGCAACAAGCTGCGGATCATCATCCGCACCGCCCGCCCGGGCATCATCATCGGCCGCAAGGGCGCCGAGATCGACAAGCTGAAGGCTGATCTGCAGAAGCGGACCAACCGCGATGTTTTCGTCGATATTCTGGAAGTCCACAAGCCGGAACTGGATGCGCAGCTGGTAGCCGAGTCGATTGCGCTGCAGCTGGAAAAGCGCGTCGGCTTCCGCCGCGCAATGCGTAAGAGCGTGGACAGCGCGCTGCGCTTTGGCTGCAAAGGGATCAAGGTTCGGGTTTCGGGGCGGTTGAACGGCAACGAAATCGCGCGCTCGGAGTGGTATCTGCAGGGGCGTCTGCCGCTGCATACGCTACGCGCCGACATTGATTACGGCTTTGCCGAGGCGCACACGACCTACGGGCTGATCGGGGTGAAGACCTGGGTGTACAAAGGCGAAATCCTTCCCCAGAAACGCCGCGAGCCGCAGACGGCGACAGCTGGACTTTAAGCAAGCAAGCCGGCCCACTCCTCCAGCCGCCAGTTCCTGGAGGGGGATTCGCAGAAGCCGGCAGGCGCGCCCGTAGCTTGGGCGGCCAGAACTAGAAACTGGCAATTGGAAACTGCTTATGTTGATGCCGAAGAAAGTAAAGTACCGCAAGCAGCAACGCGGTCGTATGTGCGGCAAAGCCTGGCGCGGCTCCGAGCTGTCGTTTGGCGATTTTGGGTTGAAGGTTATGGAGCCGGGCTGGATCACCGACCGCCAGATTGAAGCGGCGCGCATTGCGATGACTCGTTTCATCAAGCGCGGCGGCAAGATCTGGATCCGCGTCTTCCCCGACAAGCCGGTGACCAAGAAGCCGGCCGAAACCCGTATGGGTAAGGGCAAGGGCGCGCCGGATCACTGGGTTGCCGTTGTCCGTCCTGGCAAGCTGCTGTTTGAGATGGAGGGAGTGAGTGTGGCCGACGCGCAGGAAGCAATGCGCCTGGCTTCGCACAAACTACCTTTGATTACCAAGTTCGTGAAGCGCGAGGTTCTGGCGCACTAAGAGCCGGAGCAGCGTTTTACATTGATACCGGGATTCCTGAATGCAGGATTCTGGCGCCGGCGGCGCAGTCCGCCGGGGGTGAAGAGAAGAGAGCAATGACTTCGGAAAAGATTCGTAACCTTACAGACGCTGAGTTGGTTCACCAACAGTCCGAACTCAGCCAGGAGCTCTTCAAGCTGAAGTTCCAATTGAAGATGGGACAGACGGAGAGCTTGAAGAAGATGCGCGGGTTGAAGAAAGACATCGCGCGCGTGCTGACGATTCAGCGCGAAAAGCAATTGGCCGCAGCGAAGAGCGGAACGGAGACGAAGTAGCCATGGCAGAAGCGACGAATACCGAGAAGACCGCCGGACAGCGCAAGGTTCTGGTTGGCCAGGTCGTTTCGACCAAGATGACGAAGACGATCGTGGTCGAGGTGCATCGCCAGAAGGCACACCCTCTCTACCGGCGCGTGGTCAAGCGCACCAAGAAGTTTTATGCCCACGATGAAGAGCAGACGGCGCGCACCGGTGATTTTGTGCGGATCGAAGAGACGCGCCCGCTATCTCGCCTGAAGCGCTGGACGCTGAAGGAAATCGTGAAGCGTTCGGCACTTGCCGCCGCCGCCATTGCCGCCGAGACCGCTGCCGCTGCCAAAGAAGCACCGGAGCAGGCCAGCTAGACGCAGTCGTCAGTCCCTGGCTGGGTAAACTCCCAGCCCAGGCCGACGACCATGACAGACGACTGAAGGAGATTGCACCATGGCAGTGTTTATGAGGTCCATCCTCGAGGTGGCCGACAACAGCGGAGCGCGCAAGCTGCAGATGATTCTGCCGATCGGCGGATCCACCGGCGTTCGCGCCCGGATCGGCGATGTGGTTACGGCTGCGGTTAAGGAAGCTTCGCCCGACGGCAGCGTGAAAAAGGGAACGGTTGTGAAGTGCGTGATCGTGCGGACCCGCAAGGAGACGCGCCGCCGCGACGGCTCCTACATCCGTTTCGACACCAACGCGGCGGTGCTGATCAACGCCGATGGCGAACCGGTTGGAACCCGCGTGTTTGGTCCCGTTGCTCGCGAACTTCGTGAGAAGAAGTTCTTGAAGATTGTTTCCCTGGCCCCGGAAGTTATCTAGTTCCCTGGGCGGCTTCAGCGGCCGCCCGCGGGAGAGCTCCGATGGCGGAGCGGCCCCAAGAGCGCTGAAAAGGTTTTGAGAGGAAGACATGGCAACCGTTGACATCCACCAGAACGACACCGTGAAGGTGATCGCCGGCCGGGACAAGGGCAAGGAAGGCCGGGTGCTTCGCGTGCTCCCCGGAGCAGGCAAAGTGCTGATCGAACACGTCAGCATCGTGAAGAAGAACGTGCGCCCGAATCCGCAGAAGGCGATCAAGGGCGGCATCGCCGAGCAGGAAGCGCCGATTGCGATCAGCAATGTAATGCTGGTCTGCGGCAGTTGCGGTCCGGTGCGGGTTCGTCACGAGGTGCGCGGCGTGAAGAAGGTTCGCGTCTGCGCCAAGTGCGACACGGCGCTGGACAAAGAGAAGTAGTCACCACACGAAGCGGCTGCGGCTGCTTCAATTGACCGCCTCACGTAACGGTAGCCACTCCGGGACCGTGAGAGAAAGCGAACGGAAACATGGCAGCAAAAGAAGTAAAAGACGCGAAAGCGAAACAGCAGCCCAAGAAGGCCAAGGCAGAAGTAGCCGAGGCTCCCGAGCCGGGTTCCAAGCCTGCCCGGCCGAAGGCGAATAACACCGCTTCGGCCCGGCTGCGCACGAAGTATTTTGAAGAGTTGCGACCTGCACTGCAGAAGGAATTGGGACTGACGAACCACATGGCAGTTCCGCGGTTGGAAAAGGTCGTCATCAATATGGGCGTGGGCGAAGCAACGCAGAACGCCAAGGTGTTGGACCCGGCAGTGGCGGAGTTGGCCCAGATCACGGGCCAGAAGCCGGTTGTGACCCGCGCCAAGAAGTCGATTGCCGCCTTCAAGGTGCGCGAGGGGATGCCGATCGGCTGCATGGTCACGCTGCGCGGCGACCGCATGTATGAGTTTGTGGATCGCCTGCTGAATGTGGCGCTGCCCCGGGTTCGCGACTTCCGCGGCGTTCCTACGAAGTCCTTCGATGGACGCGGCAATTACACGCTCGGCCTGCGCGATCAGTTGATCTTTCCGGAGATTGACTACTCCAAGGTGGAACACCAGAAGGGTATGAACATCACCATCGTCACCACGGCCACGAGCGATGAACACGCGCGCGCGCTGCTGAAGTCGATGGGCATGCCGTTCCGGATTCCGGGCGCGAACTAAAGTTCCTGCTTCCCGAACGGCGGCGACGCCGGCGGGAGTACGGTTGTTACAAACATGAAAGAAGTACAAGGCACCTTTGAGAAGGTGTGAGAGACAAAAAGGAAACGATGGCCAGAACATCCAGCATCGCAAAGGATAATAAGAAGCCCAAGTTCTCTTCGCGTCAGCACAATCGCTGCAAGCTGTGCGGACGCCCGCGCGCTTATCTGCGCAAGTTCGGCCTTTGCAGGCTGTGCTTCCGCGGACTGGCACTGCGCGGCGAGATCCCTGGGGTAATGAAGTCGTCCTGGTAGGCGACGGCTTGACGACGGTACGTCGCTGACGCCGGAAGTATTTCCCTGACCCGCGGGGGTGAACCCCGCAATGGCTGGCACGTGGTCCGCACGCCGGACCGTCCCACGCAAGTGGGAACAGAACGTCGCCGCAGGTTCTTTCCACTGCAGCTCTTGAACGCGGAGAGCAGCCGGTGCAAGCCGGTGCAGTATTGCGCAAGGCCAGCACGCGCAAGAAAGAGAACGGGCGAACGAGTTCAGGAGAACAGAAGATGAGCTTTACCGATCCAGTGGCAGATTTCCTGACCAGGATCCGCAACGGCATCAAGGCCCGGCACCAGAAGGTCGATGCCCCGGCCTCCAAGCTAAAGCTGGAGATTGCCCGCGTTCTGAAGGAAGAGGGCTACATCGCGAACTACAAAGCGACGGAGGAGGACGGCAAGAAAGTGGTTCGGGTGTACATCAAGTACAACACCGACAATGTTGCCGCGATCACCAACATCACGCGCATTTCGCGTCCCGGTTGCCGTGTGTACGTCAACCGCAATGAGATTCCCCGCGTACTGGGCGGTCTTGGGATCACGATCCTGACCACCCCGAAGGGGGTTCGCAGTGGCAAGCAGGCCCGCAGAGAAGGCGTGGGCGGCGAAGTGATCTGCGAAGTTTACTAAGGTCACAAGGTTCGTAGCCGGGTACGCGGTAACAGATGCCGCTCCGGCCGCGGGCGCTTGGAGCAGACGAGGCCGGTGAAAGACCGGTCCGGAAGCCCACCGGGAACAAAGGTTCACGGCGGTGCAGGAGAGATCAATGTCAAGAATCGGAAAGAAGCCCATCCCGTTGCCGAAGGGCGTCACGTACACTGTGGAAGGCAACCTCATCACGGTGAAGGGTCCGAAGGGGACGGTCACCAATCACCTTCCGGGCGGAGTAACACTGACCACCGAAGATGGGGTTCTGCTGGTCAAGCGCGAGGACGATTCCAAGGCTGCGGTGCATGGTTTGGTGCGCGCCCTGGTGAATAACGCCGTGGTTGGTGTTACCACCGGCTGGACTCGCGAGTTGGAAATCGTCGGCATCGGCTATCGCGCGGAGTTGAAGGGCAAGGGCATTGTGGTTTTCAGCCTGGGCTTTTCGCACCCGATCGAGTACCCGCTGCCTACGGGGGTCGAAGTCGCAATCGATCCCAAGATGACCAAGTTGAGCCTCAGCGGCATTGACCGCCAGAAGCTTGGCCAGGTTGCCGCCGAAATGCGCTCGCTGCGTCCGCCCGACCCGTACAAGCAAAAGGGCGTGCGGTACCAAGGCGAGAAGCTGAAGAAGAAGGTCGGCAAGACCGGCGCGAAGTAGATTTCAGGATCAGGCGCGGCTGAGAGGCGCTGATTCCGCAGTGCGGGCGTAAGGCCCGCGCCAAATGCAAGGTGCCCGCCGGACGAGAATCCGACGGGCGTCCGCACAACCACGGCGAAGGAGTTCGCTGGGACAGACCGGTCCCCGGCACTGCAACCCGGGAAGAAGGCCGGAGCGAAGGACACAAAGAATGCTGATCAAGAGCTCCAAGAACGCGACGCGCGAGAAGATTCACACCCGGATTCGCAAGAAGCTCGCCGGAACCACGGCACGCCCACGCCTGAACGTGTACCGTTCGGTCAACCACATTTATGTGCAGCTTATCGACGACGCCAAGCATGCCACGATCGTCTCGGCCAGCTCGCTGGAACAGGGCAAGGATGGCAAGAAGCACATTGCCGGGGGCAACGTTGCCGCAGCCAAGCAGGTCGGCAAGTTGATTGCGGACCGGGCCAAGGCCAAAGGGATTGAATCGGTGGTGTTTGACCGCGGCGGCTATCTGTACCACGGACGCATCAAGGCAATTGCGGATGCGGCCCGTGAAGGCGGCCTGAAGTTTTAGACAGAGAGCGGGCGAGGTGCAAACCGTTAGTCCGCATGATTTCGGAGATCGCAGGCGCGGTCTCCAGGAGAATCGATAGCAAATGGCAATCGTCAAGAAAAAGCTCGATGCCGGGAATTACAACCTGAAAGATCAGGTTGTCAACATCAATCGCGTGACCAAGGTGGTTAAGGGCGGCAAGAATATGTCGTTTGCGGCCCTGGTCGTGATCGGCGATCCGGCGACTGGAGTGGTTGGGTATGGTTCCGGCAAAGCCAAGGAAGTTCCGCAGGCGATTCGCAAGGGAATTGAATCGGCCAAGAAGAACTTGATCAAGGTGAACCTGACTCACACCTCGATTCCGCACATCTCGCTGGGCCGGTATGGCTCGGGGCGGGTGCTGCTGAAGCCGGCACCGGAAGGCACCGGGGTAATCGCTGGCGGCGCGGTTCGCGCGGTGATGAATTCGGTGGGCATCCAGAATGTGCTGACCAAATCAATCGGCACCACCAACCCGCATAACGTCATCAAGGCCACGTTTGACGCGCTGAAGAAGCTGCGCGACCGTGCCGAAGTGGCGGCCAATCGCGGCAAGTCCGTGGAGGAGCTCTAAGCCATGCCTCGTACACGTAGCAAGACCCCGAAGGTGCCGGCTGCGGCGGGCACGCGGATGAAGCTGAAGTGGGTCATCTCGGGCAACAGCACGCCGAACAATCAGCGGCTGGTGATCAAGGGCCTGGGCTTCACCCGCTTGAACCAAGTAATCGAGCGCGAGGATACGCTCTCGATTCGTGGCATGGTGGCCAAGGTGCCGCACCTGATTCAGATCGTCGGCGAATAGGCCGGATCGACGCGGCGGGTAGGCGGCAATGACGCCGCTCCGGTCGCGGATGCTTGCAAACCGAGTCGCTGGGCGGAAGCCAGGCGGCGCCAGGAAACAGCCCGCTCGCTACGGGGAACGCTTCGATCTTGGAGGGTTCGGCTGTCACACAGACAGCCCATCGGCATGATTGGCACCATGCCCAGGGATAAGAACAATGTTGAATCTGACAACGATTCGCAAGCCGGCCAAGGCGAATGAGAAGCGCAAGCGGGTGGGCCGTGGTATGGGCTCAGGCATGGGCAAGACTTCGACCCGCGGACACAAGGGGCAGCGCTCGCGCTCCGGTTCGCGCAGCATGCGTGGATTTGAGGGCGGCCAGATGCCGCTGCACCGGCGTTTGCCCAAGCGCGGCTTCGTCAACATCTTCAAGAAGGAATTCCAGGTAGTGAACCTGTCGCGTCTGGCGGAGCTGGGCGTGACGGAGTTGACTCCGGAAGTTCTCTATGAGCTGCGCGTCATCGGCAAAAAGGGCGGACTGATCAAGGTGCTGGGCGTGGGCGATCTGACCACGGCCATTACCGTATACGCCCATAAGTTCAGCGAGACGGCACAGCAGAAAATCACCGCTGCCGGGGGCAAGGCTGAGGTTATCGAAGTCAAGCAGCCTGCGCCGATCAAGCGCGGCAAGAAGTAAGATCACCCGAAGCCCGCCTGCAGCGAACAGGCGGGCTGGGTCCGATTCTGCAGTAGATTGCAGAATCGCGGCCCGAACAGCATAGGCATCGAGGCCCTCTTACCATGTTCGAGAAGCTCGCGAACATCTTTAGAATTCCGGACCTGCGCAAGCGCGTACTGTTCACGCTTGGGCTGCTTGCCGTCTACCGCATCGGCGGCCACCTTCCGACGCCGGGCATTGATCCTGCGGCCCTGGCGCGCTTGTTTGCCAATGCCAGCGGTGGATTGCTCGGCTTCGTCGATCTGTTCAGCGGCGGCAACCTGCGCCGGTTGACGATCTTCGCCCTGGGCATCATGCCCTACATCACTGCCTCCATTATTTTGCAGTTGCTGACAGTGGTTTACGAACCGCTGGCGCGGCTGCAAAAGGAAGGCGAGCTTGGCCGCAAAAAGATTACGCAGTGGACCCGTTATCTGACGGTCATCCTCAGTGCCATGCAATCGTTTGGCATTGCAATGACGCTGCAGCGTGGCGTCGGCGGCGAGCAGCTGGTGCGCAATCCGGGGATTAGCTTTGTGCTGATGACGATCTTGACGCTGACGACCGGCACGACGTTCATCATGTGGCTGGGCGAGCAGATCACCCAGCGCGGCATCGGCAACGGTATGTCGCTGATCATCTTCACCGGCATCGTAGTGGGACTGCCGCGCGCGGTGGTGGAGTTGTTCCAGAAGGCGAGCAGCGGCGGCGCACTTAATCCGATCGGCATCGTTCTTCTGCTGGCGGCGATGATTGCGGTGGTTGCGTTTATCGTGTTTGTGGAGCGCTCGGAGCGGCGGATTCCGGTGCAGTATGCCAAGCGGGTGGTGGGACGCAAGGTGATGGGCGGTCAGTCCACCCATCTTCCTCTGCGGGTCAACTCCGGCGGCGTGATGCCGGTCATCTTTGCCAGTTCGGTGCTGACCCTGCCGCAGACGCTTGGATATGCGATGCAGAATAACCGCTACTTCGGGTCGTTCTTTGCGGGATTGAGCAAGGCTTTGGGCTGGGGCGAGCCGCTGCATACGTTCCTCTATGCCGTCGGCATCCTGTTCTTTGCCTACTTCTATGTGTCGATCGTATTCAATCCGAAGGACGTAAGCGACAACATGCAGAAGTATGGCGGATTTATTCCGGGCATCCGGCCGGGAGTTCGCACCAGCAACTACATCAATGACGTACTGACCCGGATCACATTGGTCGGCGCGTTGTACCTGATTATCATTTCGCTGATTCCAGAGTGGATGATTGCGGGTATTCACCTCAACAATCTGCCGGTCTGGATGGGTGGAGCGCTCTTCGATCACCTGCCGAACTGGATTCTGCATGGTCTGAACGTGAACTTCTACTTTGGTGGAACTTCGCTGCTGATTGTGGTGGGCGTGGCGATGGATACGGTGAATCAGATCGAGTCTCAGCTCATCATGCGTCACTATGAGGGATTTACTCCGAAAAGTGGCCGCATCCGAGGGCGCAGAGCGTGGTAAAGTAGTTCGCCGTACCTATACTTAACCCTCTGTTGGAGGCTAGAGCCATGGAGAGTGCGACCATCTCCGAGATACCTGTAGCGAAGTCAAACGTTCAGCTTGTTGGCCCGGTGATCCTTCTAGGAGCGCCCGGGGCCGGCAAGGGGACGCAAGCCAAACGAATCTCGGAGCGATACGGGATTCCGCAGATCTCGACGGGAGATCTGCTGCGGGAGAACATCAGCCGTGGCACTGCGCTGGGCAAGGAAGCGCGGAGCCGGATGGAGCGCGGTGAACTGGTTCCCGACGAATTAGTCTGCAAGATGGTGGCGGACCGTCTGGCGCAACCGGATTGTGCACGTGGCTTTATTCTGGACGGCTTTCCGCGAACCGTGGCGCAGGCCGAGTGGCTCGATCAGCATCTGGCCGCGAATCATCTCTTTGAAAGAGAAAGGGCGACAAGCAGCCGGTTGTGATCCAATTGACGGTGGAGTATAATTTTCTATTGCGAAGGCTTACCGGGCGCCGGACTTGTCCCACCTGCGGGCGGATCTACAACGTTCATACTCAGCCACCGCGGAAGGAAGGCGTCTGCGATATAGACGGCTCGACTCTCGTCACGCGCAAGGATGATCGCGACGACGTCATCATCGAGCGCTTGCAGAATTACGAAGTTGCAGACCTTGCCGCTGGTGAATTACTACAGGCAGCGGAATCGCCTGCGAGAAGTCGATGGTGGGGGAGCTGTGGATCAGATCACGGCTGAAACGTTCAAGGCAATCGAAGATGGCGATAGTTTGTAAGTCTGCCGGCGAAATTGAAAAAATGCGGCGTAGCGGCCGTATTGTTCGCCAGGTGTTGGATGCCGTACGAGCCATGGTTGCTCCTGGCGTGAGCACGATGGACTTGGAGCGGGCGGCAGAAAAGAAGATTCGCGATCTGGGAGCAAAGCCCGCGTTCAAGGGATATTACGATTACCCTTGCGTGCTTTGCACCTCGATCAATCAGGAAGTGGTGCACGGCATACCCTCGGAGACGCGCAAGCTGGCCGAGGGAGATATTGTCTCCATTGACTGCGGAGTTGTGCTGGACGGCTATTACGGCGATGCGGCGGTGACGGTTCCAGTGGGCGCGATCAGCAGTGAAATGCGCACCCTGGTGGATGTGACCGAGCAATCGCTGCATAAGGGAATTGAAGCCGCGCGGGCAGGAAACCGGTTGGGCGATATCGGCGCGGCGGTGCAGGAACTTGTGGAAGCCGCCGGATTCAGCGTGGTTCGCGAGTTTGTGGGGCACGGCATTGGGACCAAGTTGCACGAGGACCCGCAGGTGCCCAACTACGGGGTGCGCGACCACGGACTGAAGCTGCGCGAAGGCATGGTGATCGCGATTGAGCCGATGGTGAATGCCGGGGGCGCGTCGGTTCGGGTGTTGGACGACAAGTGGACGGCAGTAACCCAAGACGGAAGACCCAGCGCCCATTTTGAGCACTGTGTTGCCATTACAAAAGACGGTCCAGTGATCCTGACCGAATAGTTCCAGATTTCAGGCCCTGTGACCGGAAGCTGGAAATTGAAATTGAGGTTGGATGAGTAAGGAAGACGCGATTGAAGTAATGGCGATGGTGATCGAACCACTGCCCAATGCGATGTTCAGGGTTAAGCTTGAGAATGATCACGAGGTGCTTGCGCACGTTTCCGGAAAGATGCGCAAGAACTTCATTCGAATTCTTCCAGGCGACCGCGTGGCCGTGGAGCTGTCCCCTTACGACCTGAATCGCGGTCGCATTGTGTACCGCTACAAGTAGCGGCAAAGATCGCGCAACCCGCGATGGTCCCAAGGGGCTAGCGGGCATTTGCGTGTTTGCAGGAAAAGGGCCGCAAGGCTCTGGTTCGAGGCCTTCTGCGGCGCGATGTTTGCGAGCCGGAGGGAGTTGGGCGAATGAGTTGCACGCCGGATGTTGAAGCGCCCGGAACGTCGGGTGAGTTGAACAAGGAAGTGGCACAATGAAGGTACGAGCTTCGGTCAAGAAGATCTGTGATAAGTGCAAGGTCATTCACCGCCATGGGGTGGTGCGGGTGATTTGCGAAAACTCGAAACATAAGCAGCGCCAGGGTTAATTTCCACGGGCTGCTCAACAAGGTAGAAACCAGAGTAGGACATCCACATGGCACGTATTGCAGGCGTCGATCTGCCCCGCAACAAACAGGCACGCATCGCGCTCACTTACATTTACGGAATTGGCCAGCCCCGCGCCATTAAGATTCTCGGCACGGCCACGGTCGATCCGCTTAAGAAGATCCAGGACCTGAGCGAAGAGGAAGTGAATCGCATTCGTCAGGTGATCGAGAACGAAGGCCAGGTCGAAGGCGACCTGCGCAAGGAGATCTCGCTTCACATCAAGCGGCTCATTGAAATTGGCTCTTATCGCGGCAACCGTCACCGTCGCAGCCTGCCTGTCCGCGGACAGCGCACGCATACCAATGCCCGTACCCGTAAGGGTCCGCGCAAGGGCACAGTGGCCGGCAAGAAGAAGGCGACTAAGTAGTTTCGCCGGGCCGCAAGGTCGCGTCTTTCCGCAAGCCGCCTCCGTCGGCAGGTATGGAAAGCGCTTACTGGTAACCCCAGAACAGGAATAGAGAACGGAATATGGCAAAAGCAGCGGCCGCCTCCGGGGCGGATAAGAAAAATAAGAACAAGAAGTTCAAGAAGAAAGAGCGCAAGCACGTTCCTCACGGGCTTGTGATGATCAGCGCCTCTTTCAACAACACCATCGTCACCATCAGCGACCCGTCGGGCAACGTGATTTCCTGGAAGAGCTCCGGCTCGCTGGGTTTCCGCGGCTCGCGCAAGGGCACGCCATTTGCCGCGCAGCAAGCCGCGATGAACGCCGCCACTACGGCGCGCGATCATGGCCTACGCTCCGTGGATGTTCGCGTTTCGGGCCCTGGCTCGGGGCGTGAATCGGCGATTCGCGCGCTCGCCGCGGCGGGAATCGAAGTACGTACGATCAAGGACGTAACCCCGGTTCCGCACAACGGCTGCCGTCCGCCGAAGAAGCGCCGGGTCTGATTGCAGCACCGTAGCCGCCCCACTGTGGCGGCGCCCCGGCATGGATTGCTCATGATGCTCCATGGATTCACTCATTAACAAGGCCAGTGCCGGCTGACAAAGATTCGAGCGGGATGGAAGGGATTCCAACTCCTGTAAACCGCTCCCAGACTGAAGGAGATATAAGTTGGCTCGCTATAAAGATGCAGTATGCCGCCTTTGCCGCCGGGAGGGAACCAAGCTTTTCCTCAAGGGCGCAAAGTGCTTTATGGAAAAGTGTCCGGTGGAGAAGCGCAATTTCGCTCCTGGCCAGCACGGTAAGGATCGCAAGGCGAAGATCGTCGGTTACGGTCTCCAACTCCGCGAAAAGCAGAAGGCCAAGCGCATGTATTTTGCGCAGGAGAGCCAATTCCGCAACTACTTTGAGAAGGCCGCCCGCGCCAAGGGCGTCACCGGCGAAATTCTGCTGCAGCAACTGGAGCGCCGTCTCGATTCGGTTGTCTACCGCCTTGGTTTCGCGGTTGCGCGCCGTCAGGCCCGCCAACTGGTGCGCCACGGCCACATCGCGGTGAACGGCCGCAAGGTGAACATCCCTTCGTTCCAAGTGAATGTGGGCGAGGAGATCGCGATTCGCGAGAGCAGCCGTAAACTGGTGATTCTGGAAGCGGCGAAGGATTTTGCTTCGCATCAGACTTCTCCGAACTGGCTTGAGATCGATCGCGAGAACTATAAGGGCCGGGTTCTGGCGCTGCCCCGTCGCGAAGACATCAACCTGCCGATCAACGAGCAGCTCATCGTCGAACTTTACAGCAAGTAGCGGGGCGGGCGTTCGCGCCGCTTCGGTGTGCTTTCTGTATTGCTCTCCGGGAGCCGAGGTTGCCGGAAGCATTTGCTGACGTTGTCGAGCAACTATTTACAGCGGCACGGCCCTGAAACCCGTGCCGCATCACCCTGTCTCGGACCAGATCCGCCTGCGGCGTTTTGCCGCAGTGCCAAACGGCCGAAGAAAGAGGAGAAACGAATGCTCTGGAAGGGATTTCAAAAGCCTAAGCGCCTGGCGATGGACTCTGAATCGCTGACTGACAAGTATGGTCACTTCTGGGCGCAGCCGTTCGAGCGCGGATTCGGCACCACGATCGGAAATGCGCTGCGGCGCGTGCTGCTTTCCTCGATTGAGGGCGCGGCCATCACCGCAGTCAAGATCGAAGGCGTGCTGCACGAATTTCAATCGATCCCCGGTGTGGTCGAGGATGCTACCGACATTATTCTTAACCTGAAGCAGATCCCGTTCAAGCTTTCCGGAGACGCGCCGAAGATGATTTACCTGCGCGCCGATCAGCCGGGTGTTATCACCAGCGGCATGATCGAGGCCGATGGCGATGTCGAAGTTCTGGATAAGGACGTTTACATTGCCACGGTGAGCGAAGGCGGCAAACTGGAGATGGAGCTTCGCCTGAAAAAGGGCCGGGGCTACGTTTCGGCGGACAAGAATTTCGACGAGGATCTCGGGCTCGGATTCATTCCGATCGATTCGGTTCACTCGCCGGTACGCAAGGTGAACTACTCGGTGGAGGCGGCGCGTCTTGGGTCAGATCACCGACTATGACAAGCTTGCCCTGGAAGTGTGGACCAACGGCTCGGTGACGCCTCCGGATGCGATCGGACTGGCGGCCAAGCTGCTGAAAGACCACATGAACATCTTCATCAACTTTGAGGAAGAAGTTGAAGCCACCGGAGTATCGGCCGACAACAAGCCGGAGATTCGCAACGAGAATCTCAACCGCTCGGTGGAAGAGCTTGAGTTGAGCGTTCGCAGCTACAACTGCCTGAAGAACGCCAACATTCAGACGATCGGCGAGCTGGTTTGCAAGACCGAAGCCGAGATGCTGAAGACCAAGAACTTTGGCCGGAAGTCGCTCAACGAGATCAAGGAAATCCTTGGCTCGATGGGGCTGGGCCTTGGCATGAAGATCGACGAGCACGGCAACGCCGTCGCCACCAGCCAGTCGACGATGGGCAGCACCATGCCATCTTCGTACGGCTCTGGAGACGGTAACCCGAGCTTTTAAGTGAGCATTGCGGTCGGGTATGCGGCAAACGCCGACGCTCCGGCCGCTGCGCTCGGTTTCTGCGGGTGGCGCCTGAAAACGCCGCCCGCAATCCTCCCGGCAACGCCGAGGAGTCAAGTTCAGCCGGATTTTCAGCGGCTCCGGCGATATCAAGGATTGAGTCATGCGTCATCGTGTAGCAGGTTGGAAACTAGGCCGGAACACCTCCCACCGGCGCGCTTTGCTGAGGAATCTCGTCACCTCTCTGATCATCGAGGAGCGGATCGAGACCACCGTCACCAAGGCCAAGTTCATGAAGTCCCACGTCGAGAAGATGATTACGCTCGGCAAAAAAGGCGGGGTTGCACACCGCCGGCTGGCCGCATCGTTCCTGATGACTCCGGAGGCCGTCGATAAGTTGTTCGCGACCATCGGCCCGCGCTTCGGCGACCGGAACGGCGGTTATACGCGCATCATTCTCACCGGCTTCCGCAAGGGCGACGGTGGGGCAAAGGCATTCATCGAGATTCTCGGCAGCGAGAAAGTAGTGGATGAGAAGCGCGAAAAGCGTGCCGAACTCCGTGCCAAGCGCGCCGAAGAGACGCGTAAGGCGATGGAAGAATCCCAGGCCCAAACCGGCGAAGGTGGCGGCGAAGAGCCGACGGCGTAGTTTCACCTTTCCGCGTCCGCCTCTCCAGCCTACGGGCCGAGGGGCGGACGCACGCAATCATGCGCGCCTGCGGGTGCGCATTTGTGTTGGGCGGGAATGCGGGATCACGTTTGTTGGCGGGAAGGCGATGTATCGCCAAAAAAGTTCAAGATCTGGTCTGATTCGATTAAATTTCCGTTAAGCCGACGACGTGACCATTGGCCAGCATTTCGTACTGATATCTTGTCTCTGCGCTAAAACAGTCTTCCGAGCTGTGATCTTGTTTTTGGAGGCTCCATGATCAGCTTGCTGTCCAGTCAGCGTTTTCTTGCCATTTACTCAGGTTGCGTTACATTCATCTTCGTGATTACGGTTTTGTGCGGCTTTTCCGAAAAGAAGCATTTGAGGAGCTTCGATGAAATTACGGTCCATCGCATCAATATCATTGAACCGGACGGGACGATCCGAATGGTGTTGTCAAACAAGGAAAGAGCGCCCGGTGTATACATCAAGAACAAGGAGTATCCGCATGACACCCGCCAATCTGCGGGCCTGCTCTTTTTCGCCGATGAAGGCACGGAGAATGGCGGCTTGATTTACGGCCTTGTGAAAGATCAAAGCGGCCACACGATTGGAAGCAATGTCCATCTCAGCTTCGACAAATACATGCAGGACCAGGTCTTCGCAATCAATGCTGGGCGGGACGACCGTCGAGAGCACTCAGAGTTGATCATGCAAGATCGCGGAGACTACTCAATCCTGGAATCCGTTGAAGCAAGCCACCACATATCAAAACTGCCCGAAGAACAGCGTGAGGCGGAGTGGGCGAAGTTTATTGCTGCGCACCCAGGAGATCACACGCGCGTGGTGCTGGGCAGGGCTTCCGACGGCACAGCTGCTCTGCGTCTCAAGGATAGGGAAGGCCGTGATCGCATTGTGATACGAGTTGCGCCTGACGGAACTCCGCAACTGCAAATGCTCGATGCCGTCGGAAACGTAGTTGACGAACTGCCACGGTAGCTAAAACATTGCCGAGCCACCCATAATTTTGATTGGCTGGCAGGGCTAGTAGTCAATCACCATCCCGAAATGGGACAGGTAAACACTTTCGCTAGGTACGGATATCTGAATCTCCAGTTCTGCTGACGGGCGCCGGGCTGGTGTACCATTACATGCCATGATGAGCCATCAATCCAACATGAGCACTGTTGAACCGCACTCGGCCTCCAGCACGGGTATTTATTCGTTCTATCTTGCCGGGCAATGGCTTACCTCGTCGCAGGTCGTGGATGTAACTTCGCCCTTCGATCAGCGGGTGGTTGGGCGGGTTTCGCTGGCCGGGCCGGAGCATGTGGAAGCGGCCATCGCGGCCGCCGACAAGGCATTCGCGGTGACCCGCAAGCTGGCGGCGTATGAGCGCCAGAAGGCACTGGCCAAGATCGCAGGCGAGCTGACCGGGCGCGCCGAAGAGTTTGCGCAATGCATCTCGGCCGAGGCGGGCAAGCCGATCCGCACCGCGCGCGGCGAGGTGGAGCGCGCGGCATTCTGCTTCCAGTACGCGGCGGAAGAGACGACGCGGCTGAATGGCGAGCTGCTGCCGCTTGGACGCGCATGCCGGCGGGCGCCAATCGGCTTGGGCTGCTGCGGCGGGTTCCGCTGGGACCGGTGTCGGGGATCACGCCCTTTAATTTTCCGTTAAATCTGGTGGCGCACAAGATTGCGCCCGCGCTGGCGGCTGGCTGCTCGATCGTGCTGAAGCCGGCGACCAAGACTCCGATGGTGGCGCTGATGCTGGCCGATGTGGTGGCGCGCTCGGGCTATCCGAAGGAGGCGGTCAGCATTCTTCCGATGAGGGCGGAAACGGCGGCGCCGCTGGTTGAGGACGAACGCATCAAGCTGTTCACCTTTACCGGTTCGGCCGCCGTGGGCTGGGCGCTGAAGGCGCGCGCGGGCAAGAAGAGGGTCGCGCTGGAGCTGGGCGGCAACGCCGGATGCATTGTTCATTGCGACGCCGACATCGATCACGCCGTGGCGCGCTGCGTGACGGGCGGCTTTGCCTTTGCCGGACAGAGCTGCATCAGCGTGCAGCGGATCTTTGTGGAGCGCACGGTCTTCGAGGAGTTTCTCGGGAAGCTGGCGGCGGCGGTGCAGAAGCTCAGAGTCGGCGATCCGGCGGAGGAGTCGACCGATGTTGGACCGATGATCCGGTTGGCTGATGCAGAGCGCGCCGAAAACTGGATTGCCGAGGCCGTGGCACAGGGCGCAAAGGTTGTTTGCGGCGGCAAGCGCAACGGCACGACGCTGGCTCCGACGGTGCTGACCGGGACGACGGAGACGCAACGCGTGAACTGCCAGGAGATCTTTGCGCCGGTGGTCACGGTGGAAGCCTATGACGATTTTGGCGAGGCCATTGCGCGGGTGAACCGCTCGCCGTACGGGCTGCAGGCAGGAGTGTTTACCCGCGACATCAAGCGGCTGATGCTGGCCTACGATGAGTTGGAGGTCGGCGGGGTCATCGCCGGCGACGTGCCGACCTTCCGCATCGACCACATGCCCTACGGAGGGGTGAAGGACTCCGGCAGCGGACGCGAAGGCATTCGCTATGCGATTGAGGAGATGACGGAGCCGAAGCTGCTGGTGATTTCCTAGGCTGGCGCGCCGCTTGTCATTGCGGACTTTGTTGGCGCGTGTTTGCCAGTGTTTCACTGATGCGTTTTTCTCCGACTGCATCTCTGCCGGTTTCGAATTGGGATAGCTCGCAGGAATGCTGCTTTTGCACAGTGAAAAATCTGCACTCTAATCCCTTGTAGTTGCATCTGACCCTTAGCGCCTCGCTGGTATTTCCGGCGATGCGGTACGTCGATTCCAGCAAGGGAGAGAATCGATGGTGTGCGGTGATAGCAACGTCGAAAACCAGTGATCCGAGAATTCAGATACCATTCGCTATAGTCCAAAATTTCATAGCGTGCGGTCGGAACCAGTTCGTAATCGACTTTTCGCATCACGGCGATGAGGGACGAAAGGCTTCGATGCTGAACTGCTATAATCGCGAAGTTCTCGTGACGTGCATCACTCAACTGATGCGTAGAGAGCTCGACAGGGATGTAACGGATAGATTCCAAGACATGGCGCAGATCTTTCATCGCAGTGCCAACACGATTGCAAAGGCATCCATCCTGGGCGGAGTGATCCTGGTGGTTGGCCTTCTGTGGGCGGCGTTGCAGTTGCAGCGTTCTCCTTACTTCACCTATGCGGGGGTTGCGCGTCCGCAGCCGGTTCCATTTCCTCACGAGCATCACGTGGCGGGACTGGGCATTGACTGCCGCTACTGCCACACCTCGGTTGAGGTCTCCGGCTTTGCCGGCATACCGCCGACCAAGACGTGCATGAACTGCCATTCGCAGATATGGACGGCGGCTCCGATGCTGGAACCGGTGCGCCAGAGCTATCTCAGCGGACGCAGCCTGATCTGGACGCGGACCAACGATCTGCCGGACTTTGCCTACTTCGACCACAGCATTCACTTGAACAAAGGCGTTGGCTGCAACAGCTGCCACGGGCGCGTGGACGAGATGCCATTGATGTACAACCAGGCTTCGTTGCAGATGGAGTGGTGTTTGAACTGCCATCGCGCGCCGGAGAAGAACCTGCGTCCGCACTATGTGAAGGAGGACCCGAAGCGGCCTTTGACGATGGGCGACCAGATTTTCAACATGCGCTACCAAGAGCCTTCGCCGGAGCATCCGGTCACGATTCGCGAGGGTGATACGTACAAGACGTTCACCAGCCAGACGGGGCCAGACGGACTGGGCACCTATCTGGTGAAGGCGAACCACGTACGCTCACCGCGCGACATTACCAGTTGCAACACCTGCCACCGCTAAGAGGCGCCGAACGTGCGGAGAATGCTGATGAGTGGGATCGAAGCGAATGGATAACGAGCAGAAGACCGGCAATGGCGATGTGTGTCCCAGCAAGAAAAACAAGCTGGAGCTGGCCGAGGTGCGCGAGAAGCTGAGCGAAGCTCGCGGGCCGAAGTACTGGCGCACCCTGGATGAACTGGCGCAGACTCCTGAGTTTGAGGAGATGCTGCATCGGGAGTTTCCGAAGCACGCCTCGGAGTGGACGGACAACAGTTCGCGCCGCGACTTCATGAAGATCATGGGCGCATCGCTGGCGCTGGCCGGTCTGAGCGCCTGCACCAAGCAGCCGCTGGAAGCGATTGTGCCCTACGTGCGGCAGCCGAACAACATGGTGCTCGGCAAGCCGCTGTTCTACGCGACGGCGATGCCGCTGGGAGCCTATGGCACGGGCTTGCTGGTGGAGAGTCACGAAGGGCGCCCGACCAAGATCGAGGGCAACCCGCAGCATCCTTCTTCGCTGGGCGGAACCGATGTGTTCAACCAGGCGAGCGTGCTGACGATGTACGACCCGGACCGCTCGCAGACCAATACCTACATCGGCGAAGTCGCGCACCTGGCCGGATGTGCTGTCGAGCTTGCGCGACTCGGTTCGTGCGGAAAAGCCAAAGGGCGGCGCAGGGCTGCGAGTGCTGAGCGGAGCGACCTCTTCGCCATCGTTTGTGGCGCAGATGCAGGAGTTGCTGAAGACGTATCCGCAGGCCAAGTGGTACCAGTGGGAGGCGGTGAACCGCGACAACGTGTACGCGGGAGCGCAGCTTGCTTTTGGGCAGCCGGTGGAGACGATTTACGACTTCTCGAAGGCGAAGGTTCTGCTCTCGCTGGACTGCGATTTCCTGTCGTCGGGCTACCCGGGATTCCACAAGTACACGCGGGAGTTTTCCAGGCGGCGGCGTCCTGAACTGAAAGAGGAGATGCTGCGCTTCTACGCCGTGGAGAGCTCGCCGACCAACACGGCGAGGCAAGGCCGACCATCGGCTGCACGATGAAGGCGAGCGAGGTGGAGGGATTTGCCCGCGCGCTGGCGACAGCGTTGGGAGCAAACCAGGCGGGCGGGGAGTTTACGGGAGCGCAGAAGAAATTTGCCGCCGCGCTGGTGAAGGATCTGCAGGCGAACAAGGGCGCGGCACTGGTGGTGGTGGGCGATGCGCAGACTCCGGCGACCCACGCGCTGGCCCACGCGATCAACGCAGCGCTGGGCGCGGCTGGCAAGACGGTGAGCTACACCGAGCCGGTTGATCCCTTTGCGGCGACCGCGAAGGTGGAGCAGCTTCGCCAGCTTACGGCGGAGATGCGCAGCGGCAAGGTGGACATGCTGGTGGTGCTGAACACGAATCCGGTGTACGACGCACCGCCGGACTTTGGTTTTTTGGACGCGTTCAACAAGGTTGGATTGCGGGTGCATCTGGGGCTCTACCAGGACGAGACCGCGAAGTATTGCCATTGGCACGTGAACGGCAACTCACTACCTGGAGCAGTGGGGCGACACGCGCTGCTTTGATGGTACGGTGAGTCTGATTCAGCCGCTGATTGCGCCTCTCTACGGCGGGCACAGCGAGAGCGAGCTGATCGAATTCCTGACCAATGAAGACGAGGCGTCCAGCTATGAGCTGACGCAGCGCTACTGGCAGACGCAGCATACGGGCGCGGACTTCAAGAGCTGGTGGGAGCGTTCGCTGCACGATGGATTCGTGGCGGGCTCGGCGTTTGCGCCGAAGACGGTGAGCGCCAAGGTTGCGCTGCCCGCACGCGGCAGTCGCGCAGGCAGGCGGGCTGGAGATTATCTTCCGCCGCGACGCCACGATTTACGACGGGCGCTTTGCCAACAACGGCTGGCTGCAAGAGACTCCGAAGCCGATGACTCAGATCTGCTGGGATAATCCCGTGCTGATGAGCGTGGCCACGGGGAAGAAGCTGAAGCTGAAGAGCGAAGACGAAGTCGAGCTTGAGCTGAATGGCCGCAAGGTGAAGGGCGCGATCTGGCTTACGCCGGGGCATCCGGACGACGCGGTTACGGTGACCCTGGGCTATGGCCGCCAGAACGCGGGCAGGGTCGGCTCGGGGCTCGGCTTCAACGCGTACCAACTGCGCACCTCCGAATGCCATGTGGTTTGCGGAGGGGTTGCAGTTGCGGGCGACGGGCGGGCATTATCGGGCTGGCCGCTCCGCAGGGACACCAGGCGATGGAGGGCCGGGCGATTGTGCGCGCGGCGACCCTGGAGGAGTTCATCAAGAATCCGGGCTTTGCGCATGAGAAGGTGGAAGCTCCGCCGCCGGGGCTGACGCTCTATGAGCCCTACGAGTACAAGGAACACAAGTGGGGGATGGCGATCGATTTGAATTCCTGCGTGGGATGCAAGGCGTGCGAGGTGGCCTGCCAGGCGGAAAACAATATTGCGGTGGTGGGCAAGGACTCGAGGTGAAGCGTGGCCGCATTATGCACTGGCTGCGCATCGATAACTACCATGAGGGCTCGCCGGAGAATCCGAAGACGTACTTCCAGCCGGTGCCATGCATGCAGTGCGAGAACGCTCCGTGCGAGCTGGTCTGTCCGGTGGCCGCGACGGTGCACTCCTCCGAAGGCCTGAATGACATGGTGTACAACCGCTGCGTGGGCACGCGCTATTGCTCGAACAACTGTCCTTACAAGGTTCGGCGCTTCAACTTCCTGCTGTTCTCGGATTTCGAGACGCCGCAGTTGAAGTTCCAGCGCAATCCCGAGGTCACGGTGCGAAGCCGCGGCGTGATGGAGAAGTGTACCTACTGCATTCAGCGCATCACGCACGGCAGAATCGACGCCGAAGAGCAGAACCGGAAGGTGCGGGATGGCGAAGTGATGACCGCCTGCCAGCAGGCATGTCCGGCGGAGGCGATCATCTTTGGCGATATGAATGACCCGAGCAGCCGGGTTGCGAAGCTGAAGGCCTCACAGCGGAACTACGGATTGCTCGAAGAACTCAACACGCGTCCGCGGACCACGTACTTGGCCGCGGTGCGGAACCCGAATCCTGAGTTGGAGTCGTAGAAGGATCATGGCACAGCCTCCAGAAACGAACGCTTCGACGACGACTTGAAGAGCGGCTACTGCCGGGGCAGCCCCCGGTTCTAAAACCCGGTCATACGCTCGAAACAGTCACCGATAAGATCGTATCGCTGGTGCTGCGGCGGCCGGTTACACTGGGCTGGCTGGGAGGCTTCGCTCTCTTTTTCGGACTGTTGAACGTGCTGCTGTTCGCCGCAGCGTACCTGTTCTATCGCGGCGTCGGCATCTGGGGCATCAACATTCCGGTAGGCTGGGGCTTCGCCATTGTGAACTTTGTGTGGTGGATCGGTATCGGCCACGCGGGAACCCTGATTTCGGCGATTCTGCTGCTGCTCAAGCAAGGCTGGCGCAACTCGATCAACCGCTTTGCCGAGGCGATGACGCTGTTCGCCGTAGCCTGCGCCGGTTTGTTCCCAATCATGCACACGGGCCGTCCATGGCTGGCGTACTGGCTGTTTCCTTATCCCAACACGATGGGAGTGTGGCCGCAGTTCCGCAGTCCTCTGCTGTGGGACGTCTTTGCGGTTTCGACCTACGCGACGATCTCGGCGCTGTTCTGGTTTGTTGGGCTGATTCCCGATCTGGCGACCTTCCGCGACACGGCGACCGATCCGGTGGCGAAGGCGATTTACGGATTGCTGGCGATGGGCTGGCGCGGCTCGGCACGGCACTGGAAGCGCTACGAGAGTGCGTACCTGCTGTTGGCCGGACTGGCGACTCCACTGGTGCTCTCGGTGCACACGGTAGTGTCCTTCGATTTTGCGGTTTCGATTGTGCCGGGATGGCACACCACGGTCTTCCCGCCCTATTTTGTCGCCGGCGCAATCTACTCGGGCTTTGCGATGGTGCTGGTGCTGGCGATTCCGATCCGCAGGTTCTACGGGGTGGAGGACATGATCACGCTGCGCCACCTGGACAATGCGGCCAAGATCATGCTGGGGACAGGATTGATCGTCGCCTATGGGTACATGATGGAACTGTTTTACGCCTATTACTCGGGCAACGTGTACGAGATGTATGTGGCGAAGAACCGCATGCTGGGGCCAATGGCTTGGTCGTACTGGTGCCTGATCCTGTTCAACGTTTTGACCCCGCAAGTGCTCTGGATTCGCAAGGTACGAATGAATCCGGTGATGCTGTTCGCCACGTCGCTGATCGTTCTGTTCGGCATGTGGCTGGAGCGCTTCGTAATCATCGTCATCAGCCTTTCCCGCGACTTCCTGCCTTCCTCGTGGGGCATGTACGTGGCCACGCGCTGGGACTATGCGGTGTTTGCCGGAACGCTGGGACTGTTCTTCTCCGCGATGTTCTTGTTTGTGCGGCTGATGCCGATGATTACCATTTTTGAAATGCGCATGTTGTTGCCGCAGGCAAAACTCAGCGAGGAGGTAGCCGCCCATGACTGATGCGGCGCTGCACGGAGTGGTCGCTGAGTTCACTACCCCCGATGGACTGGTGAGGGCCTGCAGAAAGGCTCACGATGCCGGATATCGCCGGATGGACGCCTACACGCCGTTTCCGCTGGAAGAGGCTGCCGAGGCCATCGGCTTCAAGAAGACCCGGGTGCCTCTGCTGACGTTGATCGGCGGCATTCTGGGCGGGCTGAGCGGATTCGGGCTGCAATACTGGGTTCACGTCTACGCTTTCCCGCTCAACGTAGGTGGACGTCCGCTGAACTCGTGGCCGTCATTCATCGTGATTACGTTTGAGTTGACAATTCTGTTTGCCGGCGTGACGGCGGTGGTGGGGATGTTGGCCTTGAACGGCCTGCCGCAACCCTATCACCCGATCTTCAATCATCCGCGTTTCTGCGCCGCCAGCCGCGACCGGTTCTTCCTCTGCATCGAGGCCGCCGATCCGCAGTTTGAGTTGGAAGAGACTATGCGGTTTTTGCAGGCGACGGATGCGATCGATGTCGCCGAGGTCGCTGACTAGTTCATGAAACAAGAGGCGATGGAGCGGAGAGCCAGGGAGCGAACGATGATTGGCAAAGCGGCGGTGCGGCGGGCTGTGATTGTGCTGCTGTCGGCGGCCGGGATGCTGCTGCTGGCGGGCTGCAGAGAAGACATGCACCAGCAGCCCAAGTTTATTCCGCTGCGCGAAAACGATTTTTATGCCGATCACCGCTCGGCGCGTCCGCTGGTTGTGGGCACGATCGCGCGTGGACAACTGCAGGACGATCCGCTGCTCTACACCGGAAAGGTAAACGGGAAGGAGGCCGACGAATTTCCGTTTCCGATCACCGAAAAAGATATGGCGCGCGGCCGTGAGCGGTTCAATATCTTCTGCTCGCCCTGTCATTCGCAGTTGGGAGACGGCAACGGGATGATCGTGCAGCGCGGCTTGAAGAAGCCTCCTTCGTACGCCGACCCCCGTCTGCTGAAGGCTCCGGTGGGACACTTCTTCGATGTGATGACCAATGGTTGGGGCGCGATGGGCGATTACTCGGCGCAGGTTCCAGTGGCCGACCGGTGGCGCATCGCGGCCTACATCCGCGCCCTGCAACTGGCACAGACTGCCAACCCGGGCGACATTGCGGCGGGACGACTGGTAAGGTCTGAACGGGAGCAAGGTAACGCAAATGAGGCTGGTGGCGGCGCAGGAAATAAGGACGAAAACACGGAGGCGAAGTAGCACACGATGAGCACGACGATACATCCCGCTTCCTACCGTTTTGAACCGCCGGCGGCGTTCGCATCGCTGTCAATGCGATGGCTGGCGATTGGGCTGGCGGCGACGATTGCGGCCATTGCCGGAGGCTTGGCTTCGGGCCAGCAATTTTTCCGCGGCTACCTGATTGGCTACATGCTGGTGCTGGGTTTTTCGCTGGGCTCGATGGTGCTGCTGATGCTGGGGCACTTAACGGGCGGGAACTGGTGGATGATCGGTCGGCGGGTGATGGAAGCCGCGGTGGGAAACATTCCTCTGCTTACGATTCTGTTCCTGCCGATCTGGTTGGGACGCCATGGCCTGTACATTTGGCTGGACCCGGCGTACGTGGCGAGGCATGGCGTGGTGGCGGCGAAGGGCTGGTACTTGAACGACCATTTCTGGACCATGCGCGCGGTGATCTACTTTGCGATCTGGAACCTGTGGGCGATGGCGCTGCGCAAAGGCTCGCTGAAGCAGGATGAGGATGCTTCGCCGCAAGTATGGCAGAGGCTGAAGGTATGGGCGGCACCGGGGATTCTGGTGTATGCCCTGACGATCACGCTGGCTTGCACGGACTGGATCATGTCACTGGACCCAACGTGGTACTCGACCATCTTCGGCATGTTTTTCATGATCAGCGAGGCGCTGTCGGCGATGGCGCTGCTGATCGTAATTCTCTGCTCCGTGCGAGAGTATCCTCCGTACGACAAGATCCTGAGACCGGATCGAGTGCACGATTACGGCAATCTGATGCTGACCTTCACCATGGTGTGGGCGTACTTCAGCTTTTCGCAGTGGCTGATCATCTGGTCGGGCAATCTTCCCGAGGAGATCACCTGGTATCTGGATCGCATTCACGGCGGCTGGCAGACGGTTGCGCTGATGCTGGTGATCGCGCAATTTTCGCTGCCGTTCCTGCTGTTGCTGTCGCGTGATCTTAAGCGTGATCCGCGAAAGCTGGTTCCGGTCGCGCTGCTGGTGCTGGTGATGCGCTATGTCGATATGTATTGGCTGGTGGCGCCGAATCCATTTCCGGGATCGGGTGGGGAAGCGCGCCACCTTGTTTATCACTGGCAATATTTTGCAGCACCGCTGGCCCTGGTGAGCATCTGGTTGGGTATGTTCTTCCGGCAGTTGGGCGGGCGTCCTTTACTGGTGGTTACCGAGCCGATGCTGGCACGCCTGTGGGAGCCAAGCCATGAGCACTAATCACGGTCACGATAGCGGCGAGTCGCGGAATCCGAGCGTCGAGTACGACAAGAGCGACCTTGGAGCACGCGGCATTCTCATCTTCTTTCTCGTGCTGCTGGTGGCGGCCGTGGCCGCCCATCTTGGCGTTCTCGGGCTATACGTGGGATTGACAAAGGTTGCCGACCAGCACGCTCCGGAGACGAGCCCGCTGGCACCGAAGACAGTCACGCCGCGGGCCGAGATCCTGACGAATACGGCGGACGTGAATATTGAGCAATTTCCGCAGCCGCGCCTGCTTACTCATATCCGCGGCCCGGCGGGAGAGATGTCGAAGTTTTTGTTGCAGGAAGCGACAACGCTGACGGCCCAGCCGTGGCAGGACGCGGAAGGCAACGTACACCTGCCGATTGATCAGGCGATGAAAATGGTAGTGCCGCGGCTTCCGGTACGCGCGGGCGTGGCGGCATTGCCGAACTACCCCGGCGCGGGACAAGAGTATTCCTATCCAACGGCGCCCGTCGCGGTGGAGCAGAGCGAGGCCGTGCCCGGCGCAGCCGTTCAGTCTGCCGCGGGACAGGAGCGGATCGGGGAAGGAAGATGATGTTGGGGCCGAGAACAATTCGGGGAATGATGACGAGCATGGCGCTGGCAGCGGCGCTGTGTGGTGTTGCCAGCGCGCAACTCTTTACTCCGCCGGAGACCAAGACGGTTGCTCCTCCGGGGCTGGAGGGTGTGGGGATCGACCAGCGGTTGAATGAGCAGGTGCCGCTGAATCTTACGTTCAAGGATGAGCAGGGTAAGACGGTGAAGCTGGGCGACTACTTCCATGACGGACGTCCGGTGATTCTGAACCTGGTGTACTACCAGTGCCCAATGCTTTGCACGGAGGTTTTAAATGGTCTGACCTCGGCGTTGAAGGTGATCCGGTTTGAGCCGGGCAAGCAATTTGAAGTGGTCACCCTGAGCATCGATCCGCGTGAGACTCCGCAGCTGGCGGCCAATAAGAAAGAGATGTACCTGAAGAGGCTGGGCAATGCCGAGGCGGGCAAGGGCTGGCACTTCCTGACCGGCGAGCAGACACAGATTGCGGCGTTGGCGAACGCGGTGGGCTGGCACTATCGCTACGACCCCAAGCTGGACCAGTTTGCACACGCGGCCGGCATCCTGCTGATTACGCCCGAGGGCAAGATCGCGCAGTATTACTACGGCGTGGAGTATTCGGCGAAGGATATGCGTCTGGGCATCGTCGAGGCTTCGCAGAACAAGATCGGGTCGCTTGCCGACCAAGTGTTGCTGTACTGCTATCACTACGACCCGAGCACCGGGCGCTATGGCGCGACGATCACCAATATCATTCGCCTTGCTGGAGCCGCTACGGTGCTTGTGCTGGGTGGCGTTATCGTACTGCTGTTTCGCAAAGAGAAGCACGATCAAGTTATTGGAACAGGACGGGCATAAATCGACATGTGGTCTAACCTGCCACTATTTCCGCCGAGCGCCAGCAGCATGTCCGGGCACATTGACGCGCTGTACTTCGCCCTGGTGGCGCTTACTGCCTTTTTCACCTGTTTAATCTCCGCGCTGATCCTGTATTTTTCGGTGCGTTATCGCAAGTCTCGTAATCCGCAGGCGACGCAGATTCACGGTTCGACGCCGCTGGAGTTGATCTGGACGGGTATCCCGCTGGGAATCGTGATGATCATCTTCGTTTGGTCGGCGGTACTGTTTTATATCCAGACGCGTCCGCCGAAGGGGTCGATGGAGATTTACTGCGTCGCTAAGCAATGGATGTGGAAGTTCGAGCACACGGACGGGCAGCGCGAGATCAATCAACTGCACGTTCCAGCGGGCCGGGATGTGCGCATGATCATGACCTCGCAGGACGTGATTCACAGCTTCTACGTTCCGGCCTTCCGCATCAAAGCGGATGTGCTGCCGGGGCGCTATACCTCGACCTGGTTCCATGCCACGGTACCGGGGCGCTATCACCTGTTTTGTGCGGAGTATTGCGGCACGCAGCACTCCGGCATGGGGGGCGAGGTGATTGTGATGGACCCGGCGGATTACGACCGCTGGGCCGCGGGCGGGGTGGACGGATCGCTTGCCTCGGCGGGCGAAAAAAGCTTTCAGCAATACGGCTGCTCGATGTGCCATCGCGCCGATGTTGCCGGACGCGGACCAAACCTGATCGGTGTTTTCGGCAGGCGGGTGCTGCTGGATGACGGACGCACGATCACTGCCGACGAAAGTTATGTGCGCGAGTCGATTCTGAATCCAGGGGTGAAGATCGTAAGCGGCTTTAAGAACATCATGCCGACCTTCGAAGGCATTCTTAGCGAAGAGGAAGTAATTGGACTGGTTTCATACGTCAAGGCCCTTGGGAATGGTTCGGCAAACCTGCCGATACCGGTCAGCGATCCGGACTCGGGAAACTATCCAGTCGCCCCCAAACCCGAACCATCGGCGGCCAAGAGCGACAAGACCGCGCCTCCGGCGAGCAGAGCAACGCAACCAACCCCCGCGGGGCAGCCGCCAGCGCCAAAGCAGTAAAGGACGAATTATGGAAACAGCTAGCCTTGCCACGCAACCGAAGACGAATTACCTGAACGCGGAATACGGGGTCAAATCGTGGTTGCTGACCACGGACCACAAGCGGATCGCGCTTCTGTTCCTGGGCTCGATCACGACGTTCTTCTTCCTGGGCGGATTCTTCGCGATGCTGATCCGCCTGGAACTGCTGACCCCGCCGGGCGATCTGGTATTGGCCGACACCTACAACAAGCTGTTCACCATGCACGGCATCGTGATGGTCTTTCTGTTTCTGATCCCGTCGGTGCCGGCGGTGCTGGGTAACTTCCTGGTTCCGATGATGATCGGCGCCAAGGATTTGGCGTTCCCACGGTTGAACCTGGCGAGCTGGTACATCTACATGACGGGGGCTTGCTTCATTCTGTATGCGATCCTGACCGGAGGCGTGGATACGGGCTGGACCTTCTATACGCCGTTCTCAACCACTTACTCGAACACGAATGTGGTGACGGCGGCGCTGGGAGTTTTTATCGTCGGATTCTCGTCGATCTTTACCGGATTGAACTTCATTGTGACAGTGCACCGTATGCGCGCACCGGGGATGACGTGGCGGCGCCTGCCGCTGTTTATCTGGAGCATGTACGCGACTTCGGTGATTATGGTGCTGGGTACGCCGGTGCTGGCGATCACGCTGTTGCTGGTGGCGCTGGAGAGAGTCTTTCATATCGGCATTTTCGATGCGCGCCTGGGCGGCGACCCGCTGCTCTTCCAGCATCTGTTCTGGTTCTATTCGCACCCTGCCGTGTACATCATGATTCTGCCGGGGATGGGCGTTGTGAGCGAGATTATTCCGTGCTTCTCCCGAAAGCGCCCATTTGGATACGAGTTCATCGCAATGTCATCGGTCGCGATAGCGGTGCTGGGGTTCCTGGTGTGGGCTCACCACATGTTTGTAGCCGGGATCTCGGTGTATGCCGCGCTGATCTTCTCGCTGCTGAGTTTCTTCGTTGCGATTCCTTCGGCAGTGAAGGTGTTTAACTGGACGGCGACGCTCTATAAGGGATCGATCACGTTTGAGACCCCGCTTCTGTATTCGTTCGCCTTTATCGGCCTGTTCACCATTGGTGGACTAACCGGACTTTTTCTTGCCTCAGTGGGAATCGACCTGCACGTGACCGATACTTACTTTGTGGTGGCACACTTCCACTACATTATGGTGGGGGGCATGGTCACGGCATTCATGGGCGGACTGCATTTCTGGTGGCCGAAGATGACCGGCAAGATGTATCCCGAATCCTTCGCCAAGCTGAGTGCAATTCTGGTCTTTGTTGGCTTCAACCTCACATTCTTTCCGCAGTTTCTGCTGGGCTACTTGGGAATGCCCCGCCGCTATCATGCCTATCCACCGGAGTTCCAGGTGCTGAATGTGCTGTCAACGGCGGGTGCATCGATACTGGCTGTGGGATTCGTTCTACCGATGATTTACTTCGTGTGGAGCCTGCAATACGGCAAGGATGCAGGGCCAAATCCTTATCGCGCCGCTGGACTGGAGTGGACGACCGCTTCTCCGCCAACCACGTTTAATTTTGACCAAACGCCGGTTGTGACCTGGGAGGCTTACAACTACGACGAGATCGACGCACCCGACCATGGGCTTCCCAAGGGGGTTGAAGTTGCCGGATAGCGAGACTGCGGTACACAACCTGAGACATCATTTTGCCGACCTTGAGCAGCAGAAGGCGACCTCGATGTTTGGCATGTGGGTCTTCCTGGTCACGGAGGTCATGTTCTTTGGAGGCATGTTCGCCTCGTATCTGATTTACCGGCTGATGTACTACAACGCCTGGGTTGCGGGCAGCCAGACGATGGAGATTGTTTATGGCACTGCAAACACAGCGGTCCTCATCTGCTCATCGCTGACCATGGTGATGGCGGTTCACTCTGCGAAGCTGGGCAGCCGCAAGATGACGGCGATTTTCCTTGTGCTGACGCTGGTTCTGGGCATCGGCTTTCTCGGGGTGAAGGGAGTGGAGTACTACGGGCACTGGGTTCATCACGAGGTTCCGGGGCCGAACTTCCACTTCGAGCATGAGGGCAACTACGATCCGCACCAAGTCGCGATCTTCTTCTCGCTGTACTTTGCGATGACGGGAATGCACGCGCTCCACATGGTAATTGGCGTCGGCCTGCTGAGTTGGCTGCTGATCGCAAATGCCATGGGACGCTTCAGCGCGGAGTACAACTCGCCGGTGGAGGTGGTGGGGCTGTACTGGCATTTTGTCGACATCATCTGGATCTACCTTTTCCCGCTGCTCTATCTGATAAGTCACCACCACCCCGGAGGGTAGGAGAGAGAAGAAATGACTGAGCACGCACAAACCAGCGTCAAGACGTTCATTGCCGTCTGGGCCGCTCTGCTGGTGCTGACCGCGCTGACGGTGTTCGCTTCGACGCTGGAACTAGGCCCATTCAATGCCGTTGTGGCGCTGACGATTGCGACCGTGAAAGCGTTGCTGGTGCTGTTGTTCTTCATGGAACTGCGCTGCTCGACCGCGCTTACGAAGGTTGCGGTGGTTGCCGCCCTCTTCTTCCTGATGCTGCTGGCGGGGCTCTCACTTTCCGACTACCTTACCCGCGGCTGGAGCTCGTACGTCAACCCTTTTCGCTAAGGACGTGCGCTGTTTCTGCGGGGGAGGGCCAAGGCTCTCCCCTTTGCTGCTGCTGCCGAAAATTGGAAAGATTCAGCTCCCTTGCATTTCTCTCGCTGATGAGCTGAAATGTTACAGTGGGATGAAAACAAAGCCCTCGCAGTTCCTGCCGCTGCCATACCTGAATACAATGAAATGCGATGAAACCTTTAATATTCGTCGTGGAAGATGAAGCTGACATTGCCCGGTTAGTGAAGCACCATCTGGAGGCTGCCGGCTTCAACGTTCGTATCTTTGGCGCCGCCCCGCTTGTACTTCAGGAGGCGGAGCGCGAGAAGCCAGCACTATTCCTGCTCGACATTATGATCCCTGGGGGCGACGGCTTCGAGTTGTGCCGCCGCATCCGGCAGCATCAGGCGATTGCCATGACGCCGGTCATTTTTCTGACGGCCAAGACCAGTGAGAGCGACCGTGTGCTGGGATTGGAACTTGGCGCCGATGACTACGTTGGCAAGCCGTTCAGTCCGCGAGAGCTGATTGCGCGCGTCAAGGCGGTGCTGCGCCGCTTCGAGCGGCCGCTGGCTCCTGAGATTATCATCACGGGTGAGATCGAGATCGATAGCGGCGCGATGACGTTGAAAGTACGCGGCAAGGAGGTGGCGACGACGGCCACCGAGTTCCGGTTGTTGGAGTACATGGCGCGGCATCCGGGGCGTGTGTTTACGCGCGACCAACTGCTCGACGCAGTGTGGCGCGACACTGCTTATGTTACCCCGCGCTCGGTGGATGTTTATGTGCGGCGAATTCGGGAGAAGATCGAAAAGGATGCCGAGGAGCCGCAATATCTGCGCACCGTGCGCGGAGCGGGATATAGGTTTGAGGCCTTGAAGTGAGGAATCGGATTTTCTTCAAGCTAGTTCTAATTTTTGCGATGGTGATTGCCGTAGCAACTTTGACTCTGGACATTGCGGTTAACCGTGCATGGCAAGGCTCTCTGCGGCAGCAGATCGAGAAGAACCTCCGGCAGCAGACCGCGATGTTTGCGTTGCGGATCAGCTCGGCTCCACTTTCAGGGAACGATCTGAAAAAAGTTGCCGCGGGCATTGCCGAGGCATCGGGCGCCCGCGCCACCGTGATCGACAGCCAGGGGACAGTGCTGGCCGACAGCGGCGCGCCGCCAGAAACCATGGAGAACCACGCGCGCCGTCCGGAATTTCAGTCTGCACTGGCAGGGCAGATTGGAATTGACAGTAGGCGCAGCCGGACCCTGGGCGTGGACTTGCTCTACCTGGCGCGGCCGATTCCGGGCGGCGCGGTCCGACTCGCGGTTCCGCTCAATTCTATAGCCGAGGCGAACAAGAAAGTATGGCGTTCGCTGGTGCTTGCCTCCGCGCTCTCCGGTTTTATCGCGATTCTACTGGCGGCGTGGTTATCGAGAAGCATAAGCGCACGCCTGGAACGAATTCTGGCTTTTGCTGGAAAGATGGCGGAAGGCGACTTTTCGGTCCGATTGTCCGAGTATCAGAATGACGAGATCGGCCGGGTGGCGACCGCCCTGGACTCCACCGCGCGCAAACTGCAAACCAGCTTCCAGGATGTGGAGGACAGCCGCAGCGAATTGGAAGCCGTGCTGAACAGTATGCAGGAGCCGGTGATTGCGATCTCTCGAGACGGCCACGCGCAGTGGGCGAACCGGCGCATGGAGCTGCTTACTCCCACGGGCGTCCGCCTGGGCCAACCGGTGGTACAGACGGTGCGCGACCCGATCTTTCTGGCCACGGTGCAGGAGGCGGCGCAATACCGCAAACTGGTCACGGCGCGCGTCAACAACTTTGTCCCGGGACGGATATTTGCGGCCACGGTTGCACCTATGCCTTCGGGCGGGTTGGTCGCCGTACTGCATGACCTGACCGAAGTGGAAAGCACGGAGAAGACGCGCCGCGATTTCATCGCGAATGTCTCGCACGAGCTACGCACGCCGCTGACTTCCATCCAGGGATATGCCGAGACCCTGCTGGACGGGGTGAACTCGGAGGAGACTCTGCGGGATTTTCTGGAGATCATCCGCAAAAATGCGTCGCGCATGGCGCGGCTGACCGAGGACCTGCTGGTGCTGGCACGTGTGGAGTCGGGCGACAAGAAACTGCAATTGCGTCCGGTCTCCGCCGCCGAACTTCTGCACGATGCCTCGGAATATTTTTGCGATCATAGCTCGGATTCTGGCATGACGCTGGACGTGGTGAATGAGGCGCTGAAGATGGTTTCGGCCGATCGTGACGCTGTCTTTCAAGTATTTTCAAACCTGATCGAAAATGCAAATAAGTACGCCTCACAAGGCGAGCGAATGCTGATCGGTGCGCACGACGTGGAAGGATTCGTGCAGTTCTATGTGCGGGACTTCGGTCCGGGAATTGCGAGTGAGCATCTGCCGAGGCTATTTGAGCGCTTCTACCGGGTGGACAAAGCGCGCTCTCGCGAGAGCGGGGGGACTGGCCTTGGGCTGGCCATTGCCAAGCACATTATCCTGGCTCACGGCGGCATCATCACCGCGGAAAGTGAACTGAACCACGGCTGCACCTTCGTTTTTTCCATTCCCGAGGCGCGTATCAGCTCCGATTAGCTTTCCGTTGCAGGGGTTTTACGAGATATTTACGCGGGCCTCATCCGATTGAAAACGAGCATCCCTAGGATTAGATTAATTCGTTTGGGGCTTGAGAGGCCGCTGGAGGGTTCGAAGCTGGACTGCAACGGCGGCCTCTCACCATATTCCGATTCATCCTACTGCAGGAGCTGCTGCCATGGGCGAGCCGAACATGCTACCAAGTTCCGGATCGCATCTTCTGGAACTCACACTCGACGCATTTCGGGTGGCGCATCGCGCTTCCACGGCCGCCGCGGAAGGGATCGCCACGTCCTCCAAAGCGCTGCTCGCCGAGGTTCGGGAGCGTGAGCGCGAGTTGGATTCGCTGGATCGCGATATCGACGACCTTGTCACCACGACCATCACGCGAGTTCCCGAGCATGAAGCCAGAACGCTGCTGGCGTGCATGAAGTTCGGAATTTCCCTGGAGCGGATCGGCGATCTTCTGTTGAGCTTTGTCAATCGCGCCGAAGCCGTTGCCGCTCACATGAATCACGACGATGTGCGCGACCTGACCGTGATGACCTCGCAGTTGGAACGAATGCTGGCCGACATTGAAATCGCCTTCCGCACCCGCTCGCTGGACAAAGCCGTGAATGTGCTCCGGGCCGACACGGAAATCGACCGGCTTCGCAATGTCATTACCTTCCGGCATCTTGAGCCGGCCGAGGGCCTGCGGCGATTCGACAGCTTTCATATTCTGTTTATGGCGCAGGAGATCGAGCGCGCCGGCGACCACGTGAAAAACATGGCGGAAGAAGTTTGTCACCTGGTCAGCGGACGGACGGTTCGTCATGTGCTGCGCGCCTATGATCGTCCGGTGGAGCAACTCTTTCTGGACCACGTGAAGAACAAGCGAATGACCGTGGCTTCTGAGCCGCGTGTGGCCACGATTACGAACTGGCGCGCGTGACCGGCGCTGAGTTTCCCAATCGCATAGCAGTTTCTGTTACCGGAAATTCACATTGCCTTAATGGTGCAGTAATGTTCCAGAACGGATACTCATTAACGAGACCCTTGGAGGAATCAAACTGTGACTCGTACTTTGAAGCTGATGGTGTGCGCGCTGTATTGTGCGTTGACCGCTTCCGCGCAGTCGTTGAACGGCGCGGGCGCCACCTTTCCGAATCCGATCTATCAGAAGTGGTTCACGCAGTACAGCTCTGCTCATCCCGGCGTGCAGATCAATTATCAGTCGCTGGGTTCCGGCGCCGGCATTCGCCAGATGACCGCAGGCACGGTTGATTTCGGTGCTTCTGATGGTCCGATGACGGATGAACAGCTCGCCCAGTGCCCGAGCAAGATTCTGCACATTCCCACCGTGCTCGGCGCCGTTGTTCCGGCCTATAACATCCCTGGCGTGAAGCAGGAGTTGAAGTTTACCCCGGAACTTCTGGCCGGCATCTTTCTGGGCAAGATCAACAACTGGAGCGACCCGGCGATTGCCAAGGTCAATCCGGGGTGAAGTTTCCCAACCAGGCCATCGTAGTTGTCCACCGCTCGGATGGTTCGGGTACCACCTACGTCTTCACCGACTACCTCTCCAAGGTGAGCCCGGAATGGAACTCCTCGGTCGGCAAGGGCACCAGCGTAAAGTGGCCGGTTGGTCTTGGCGGCAAGGGCAATGAGGGCGTCGCGGGAACGATCAGCCAGATTGAAGGCTCGATCGGCTACGTCGAGCTGATCTACGCCGTGCAGAACAATATCAGCTACGGCTTGGTTCGCAACAAGAGCGGCAATTTCGTGAAGGCATCGCTGGATTCGACCACCGCCGCCGCCGCGGCCGCCGCAGCCAATATGCCGAACGACTATCGTGTTTCGATCACCAACCCGGATGGCAAGAACGCCTACCCGATTGCGAGCTTCACCTGGCTGCTGATTCCGCAGCAGTCCAAGGATGCGAGCAAAGGGAAGGTTCTGCATGACTTCCTGGTCTGGATGCTGAAAGACGGCGAGCGCGAAACCACCGAGCTGACCTATGCTCCGCTGCCGAAGGAAGTAGTCAAAAAGGTGCAGGCCACGGTCAGCACGATCCACTAAAGTAAAACAACCGATTCATACCGAGTTCCTTAGCTAAGAAAGTGAGGGCTCGGCAAAGACAGAGACCAGCGCGAGCCAAAATGGGCTCCGCGCTGGTTTTTGCGCACACGCCGGAGCAGTCGCCAACGCTCAACTTCTCCGTATTCATCTTCTGTTAACAATCCTCTGTTAGCGTCATGTAGGTGAGCCTCGGTCCAAATCCAGAGTTCCGTCCTATGCTGCGCTTCCCGAACTGCCGGCTTCCAGAGCGCCCGGTACCGAGGCGAGGCCAGTCTCTGGTGACGGCCTCGGCGGCTCCGCGCATTGAACTGCACACCAGCAAGATCAGCAAGTACCTGGACGTGGTGTTCCGCTACGCACTGCTGATCTGCTCGCTTTCCATCATTCGCGGTAATGGTTTTGTTCTTTCTATGAGCTGACTTCGCGCTCAAAGCTCTCGATCGCAAAATTCGGCTTTGGTTTCTTTACCGGGAGCTACCTGGGATCCGGTGGCCGGCAACTTCGGCGCGCTGCCATTCGTCTTTGGGACGCTGGTGTCTTCGCTGGTGGCGCTGGTTCTGGCGGTTCCGCTGGCGGTGGGAGTTGCGGTCTTTGTGACCGAGCTGTGCCCGCGATTTTTGCGCGGCATCATCTCGTTCACCGTGGAACTGCTGGCTGCGATCCCTTCGGTGATCTACGGCCTGTGGGGAATCTTTGTTCTGGCGCCGATCCTGCGCAATTATGTGCAGCCCTGGCTGAGCAAGTATCTGGGCTGGACGGGTTTCTTCGACGGGCCAGCCTACGGCATCGGCATGCTGGCCGCCGGAATCATCCTGGCCATCATGATTGTTCCGATCATCGCCTCGATCACGCGCGAGGTGCTGGTGGCGGTGCCGCAGAGCCAGCGCGAAGCCGTGCTGGCGCTGGGCGCGACGCGCTGGGAGATGGTGCGGATGGCGGTGTTGCGCAATGCGCGGGTGGGCATTATGGGCGGCATCATCCTGGGCCTGGGCCGCGCGATTGGCGAAACCATGGCGGTGACGATGCTGATCGGCAATCGTCCCGGAGATCGCCAAGTCGCTGTTTGCGCCCGGCTATACGATGGCGTCGGTGATTGCCAACGAATTTTCCGAAGCCACCGACGATCTGTACCTGAGCGCGCTGGTGGAGATCGGACTGGTTCTGCTGATTGTGACCGTGGTCGTGAATGCCTGCGCCCGCCTGCTGGTCTGGTCCATCACTCGCGGGCACTCTGCGAGGTCCAATGCCTAGCGTCGCACGTCCGCTCAGCTTTCGGCGCCGCCTGAGCAATGTGTGTTTCATCGGTCTTGCCGGACTGGCTTCGATCCTGGTGCTGGCTCCGCTGGCACTGATTTTCGGCTACCTGGTGTACAAGGGAATCGGCTCCATCAACTGGGCCTTCCTGACGAATACCCCGCGCCCGGTGGGCGAGGCGGGCGGCGGCATGGCCAACGCCATCGTTGGTTCGACGATGATTCTCGGCCTCGGCTCGCTGATCGGCGTGCCGCTGGGGATTGGCGCAGGCGTCTACATGGCGGAGTTCGGACACGGACGCTATGTCACGTTCGTGCGCTTCACGGCCGATGTGTTGAACGGCGTTCCCTCGATTGTGGTGGGCATTGCGGTGTATGCGCTGGTGGTGCTGCCGCAGCAGCATTTCTCCGCGCTTTCCGGCGGCGTGGCGCTGGGCATCATGATGATTCCGACGATTGCGCGCACCACCGAGGAGATGCTGCGGATGGTGCCGAACACGATCCGCGAAGCCGCGCTTGGGCTTGGCATTCCGCAGTGGCGCACCACGTTGCAGGTGACTTTGCGCACCGCGTCCAAGGGCGTAATTACGGGAGCCATGCTGGCGTTTGCGCGGGTCGCGGGAGAAACCGCTCCGCTGCTGTTCACCGCGTTCGGAAATCAGTTCTGGAATTTGAACCCCAACCAACCCACCGCAGCTCTGCCGTTGCAGATTTTTGCGTATGCCATTTCGCCGTTTGCCGAATGGCATCGCCAGGCCTGGGCAGGAGCTTTAATACTGATCGTCTTGATCGTTGTTGCGGTCTCCGCGGTGCGGTATGTGACCAGCCGCGGAAACATGCAAAGCAACGCCTAGCTTGTAAGGAGAGCCTTCATCCGATGGGTGTTGGAATCGAAGTGAAGGATCTGAACGCCTGGTTTGGAAAGGCGCAGGTTCTGAAGGAAATCAACATAAAGGTGGGCGCCAACGCAGTGACGGCCGTGATCGGACCGTCGGGCTGCGGCAAGTCCACGTTTATTCGCTGTTTGAACCGGATGCATGAAATCGTGCCGGAAGCGCGCCTCACCGGTTCGGTGCAGGTCGGCGACATGGACGTCTACGCTACCGGCCAGGATGCGGTGGATGTACGCCGCCGCATCGGCATGGTCTTTCAGAAGCCGAATCCGTTTCCGACCATGTCGATCTATGACAATGTGGCCGCCGGGCTGAGGCTGAACGGCTACAACAAGCGCCGCGAGTTGGACGCATCGGTGGAACACTCGCTGCGCATGGCGGCACTGTGGGATGAAGTGAAAGACGTGCTGAAGAAGAAATCCGGCTCCTCGCTCTCCGGCGGACAGCAGCAGAGGCTGTGCATTGCGCGCGCCTTGGCGGTGCAGCCGGAGTTGCTTTTGATGGACGAGCCGTGCAGCGCGCTGGATCCGATTGCGACCGGAAAGATCGAGGAACTGATCTTTCAGCTCAAAGCCCAGTACACCGTGGTGATTGTGACTCATAATATGCAGCAGGCGGCGCGAGTTGCCGATTATACTGGCTTCTTCCTGATGGGCAAGCTGATCGAGTACGACAAGACGGAGAAGATCTTCACCACCCCTTCCGACAAACGTACGGAAGACTACATTACGGGCAGGTTTGGATAATGCGAAGCCGCTTTCAGCACGGGTTGGACGAACTGAAGGAACGATTGCTCGAAATGGGCGGAATGGCCGAAGCCGCCATCGAACTGGCGGCGGACTCCTATCGCAAACGCGACGCTCGGCTGGCACAGCAGGTCTTCGAGCGGGAAAAGGCGATCAACCAGAGCGAGCGGATCATCGATGAAATGGCGGTCGATCTGCTGGCCATGCAGCAGCCGATGGCCACCGATCTGCGATTCGTGCTTGCGGTTCTGAAGATCAATTCCGACCTGGAGCGGGTGGGCGACCTGGCGGTCAATATCGCGCAACGCTCGCTGGATCTTACCCAGGAGCCGGAGATCGAGGTTCCGGTCGATATCGCGCGCATGACCACGGCGGTTTCCACCATGGTGCGGCGGGCGCTGGAATCCTTTCTCTCCGGCAAGGCCGAGGTTGCCCAGGCGGTGCTGGAGATGGATAACATCGTGGATCGCATGAAGGATGAGGCGTTCGTCAATCTGGTTGGCGCAGATGAGAGACAATCCGGATCAAGTGCGCGCCTATCTGGACGTTCTGCTGATTACCCGGAGCCTGGAACGCATCGCCGATCATGCCACCAACATCGCCGAGGATGTGATCTTCTGGGTGAGCGGCGCCGACGTCCGGCACAACGTGCGCTTTAGTCAGGAGCCGGACTCGGACGCCCACGCGGCCATTGAGTTTGAGAGACTAGCAAAGGCCCCAGTTCGGGGCCTTGTGATTCATTTTCAGAGTCGCAATCTTGATGACCTGTCTGCGCGCTCAGGCGTGGGCCGTTGACGACGAATGCCTTGAGGTTTTTGCACTGGGAGGCCGGAGCGATAGACCGGACAGCCGTAACAATCCTCGGGGGCGCAGCAGGCTTGAAGCGTCCAGCAAGGCGCGGAGGCGCCGGCGGTGATGTTGCATTCGTGCTTGCGGCTTTCGCCGCAGCCGCGGATCTCCCAGCAGGGAAGCAGCGCCAGGAGATGGCGGATTCCGGCGAAGTTCAGGCGCGCCTCGCGGACCAGACGCAGCACGGTGGCAATCCAGGGGTAATCGAGTTCGGTGAAGTATCGCGTGCCCTTGGGCGACTTCAAGGGAATCAGCAGTCCCTCACGCTCATAGAGACGAAGCAGGTCCACGGAGACGCCGAAATGCCGGGCCACGGCCCCGATCTTAATTCTTTTTGGTGCCTGCGGCACTCGGTTGAGGTCGCAACCTCGACGTCGGAAGCAGCGCTCGGCGCGCATGAATCATCCATTCTGCAAGCCCCCCTTAATACGATCCAGTTAGCCTAGAAGCTAAAGTGCAAGCCGAGGGCCAATCTGTGCTGGATTGGGAATCTCCGAGACAACTGGTTTGCAATCAGCAGCTTCCGATACGGTGGCGAGAGGCCTTTCTGGAGTGCAGAAGCGAGAAAACAGGAAAATCCCGCACCTCAGGAGAGATATGGCTCACCCCGTGGCTGCCCCGTCGCGATAACCCAATGTGGTAAGACTTAGTTATGTCCGCTCCGCCCACTAGGCCGGCCAGGCGCGAAGCCGCATTCGCCGGCGGCTCTTCCGAACTATTTCACCAGCGCTGAGGTTGCGGCGCGCTATACGAAGGCGCGCCCGTTCTTCCACGATGAGGTGGTGGAGCGGACTCCGCAACCTCGCCGGGGTCGAGCGCTTCCAGAGGGCGCTCGATGTAGGCTGCGGAACGGGACAGTCCGCGATTGCGCTGGCCGCCGTTCGCCGATCATGTGACCGCCATCGACGCCTCAGAGGACATGTTGAAGCACGCGCCACCGCATCCGAATATCACGCTATCAGCTCGGGTTTGCCGAGCAACTCGATTTCGGAGCGGGAGAATTCGATCTGGTCTCGGCCGGATCGGCGCTGCACTGGTTTGATCAGGATCGCTTTTTTGCCCAGTGCCAGAAAGTGCTGGCCCCGGCGGGCGTGCTGGCGGTTTACAACGACCACTTCACCGCACACATGCAGGATGTGACCGCCTGCAAGCGCTGGATGCGTACGCGCTTTGCAAAACGATTTCCTCGCGCCCCGGCGCGGCATGAGAGATATCGATGAACTGCAAGGCCGCCGAGGGTGGATTTATGGTTGCGCATCGCGCGTCGTTCAGCCATCTGGTGCCGTTTTCGCGCGAAGAGTTTATCTCCTATCTGCTGACCCGCAGCAATACCCTCGACGCTATTGATTCGGAGAAGAGACGCAACAGTCGATTGCCGATTGGTTGGGCCGCGAACTGGTGCCGATTGTGCCTGACGGCGTCGACCGGTTCGTTCATCTTCAAGTGCAATCTGTGGCTGTTGCGCAAGACGCATCGCCGGCGAGTCGGACTTGAGCGAAGATTGCTATCGTGCGGGACGGAGGCGACGGCACTTCGGGTGTGGCCATGGGTGATGCGCTCTCCGATTCCTAGACACGATCTTCGGCTGTGGTGCCTTCACCGCTTGCCGGATGCCAGGCTCAAATTCGTGGAAGACGTTGACCCCCGCGTGGCTGCCAATCGTAGAACCAAAATTGTCGAATGTTCGCCGACGCGGATCGCGCCCAATATGGACGGTAAGCAGTGTGGACCGCGGCCACAGTCAGCGCCTTGAGGAGATACGAAGCATTCAGTCGCATCTTTCCGGAGTCGTCACAGGTGATGAAAATGCGCGAAGCTGCGGAGTAGGCCCGGTTCACAAAACTGCTGCTGGTTGAAGGACAATTACGTGACTCCTGCTTGAGTAACGGCGAATACAGATACTTGCCCAAAAAGGCGCTAACGGCAGACTCTTTTGGAACGGACACCGATTGATAAGAAGCGGCTAAGCTGGTCTGCGGCCCCGAAGTGAGGTGTCCCAGTTCTGTCTCGCGGCTTACGCCTGCGCCGACGCCAACCGCGCCAACGGTCAAAGGCGAGCTTGCTTCCTTGACGAAGGCCTGAAATCTCTGTGCTTGAGGTGGAGGCTGTACCCGCGACGGAGCATCAGGAAGAGAATTCCACGAACGCATCTCGGAGGAGGAGCCGTCAAACTGCGATCCCGGAAGCAGGCCAGTTGAAGGAGCTTTCTGGCCCAAGGCCCCGCAAGCAGCCAACAGAGAGAAAGAAATGACCCGAATTACTACACTTCGCTTCATCGAAATCGTGGCCCAGTTAGCCTGCCAAGGTAAGATGCAACTCGAGGGCCATCCGGTGGCGAGAGCAATTTCCTGAGCACGAAGGCGAAAAAACGGGAAATTCCACACCTTAGGGGAGAAATAGCTCACTCCGGCGCGGCCCCCTAGCGGAGCGATATCGTAAGAGTTAGTTATATCCGCTCCGCCCCGAAGCCGACTCGCTCCCAACGACTCCTCCGAACTACTCACAAGCGGATGTAGCGGCGCGCTTATAGGGAAGATGCACCGGTTCATGCCGCGACGTTAGCACTCCACAGGGCGTATGTCTGAGCAGGATTGCTCATCCAGAGAGAAGGCAGAGACTCTAACTTTGTCCCTTGCCGCAGGATGGCTTAATCGAGAATCGGGCGGGAGGCTTGCGGGAGACTTCCTTCAGATGCACGCCGCTGGTGTGCTCCTTCAACATGGCGTGGACCAGATCGAGGATGCGCGCGGCGGCCTCGGCGATGGGCACGCCTTTCTGATGAATATTGGAAATAAGATTGCGGTCGGCGTCGGTGCGTCCATGACGCGGACGGTAAGCGAGGTAGGCGGAGAGGCTCTCGGCCGTCGCCAGGCCCGGACGCTCCCCGATGAGCAGCACTACGGCTGCTGGAGCCAGCAGTTCACCGATCTCATTCATGACACCAACACGGCAGTGGCGAATCGCGAAGCAGCGGCCCAAAGACCAGCCGAGTTCACATGCGCCTTCGAGTAGGAGCGGCAACAACCCTGGAACCTGGGCAGAAACCGCTCTCACCGAAAGTCCATCGCCAATGACGATCTGCAGGTCGCAGGAGTGCGGGCATTGCTCTCGAATCGAGGAACGCGCCGTCTCGTCGAAACTCCGCCCCAGGTCGGGACGCAGTAGATACTCTGGCTTGGAGCTGGCTCTGGTTGAAACTTCGAAGATTCGCCAACGCTCGATGAATTCCTGGCCAAGGTTTGCACTCAGGTCGAGTTCTGCTTGCACCGCGTCTCGCGCTGCGGCGTGGTCGGCCCGCAACTGAAGTTGTGTTGCCGTGCGATAGGAGGCGCCGGAGCGGCCCTCCATCAGTCGCGCGGGAGTTCGTTCGCGGATTCTGTTCTCAAGCTCCTGCCATTCTAGGCTTTTGCGAACAATGTTGGGGTCAGAGGGCATCGTGGACCTCACCTTTCAGCGCCAGCTCGATGCCGCTTACGAATTGTCGATGAATGGCCGCGGTCTGTGCTGCGGGCTCAAGGCCGCTGTAGATTCCCATCTGCTGCAGCCATGCCAGAAACTCTGGAGCGGGATGTAGATTGAAGAGCTTCCGGATCGCGAGCGCGTCATGGAAGCTGGTGGATTGGTAGTTGAGCATGACGTCGTCGGAGCAGGGAACGCCCATGAAGTAATTGCAGCCGGCGGCGGTCAGAAGCAGCATGAGGTTGTCGGCGGAATTCTGGTCTGCGTTGGCGTGGTTGGTGTAGCAGACGTCGCAGCCCATGGGCAGGCCCAGCAGTTTGCCCATGAAGTGATCTTCCAGGCCGGCACGGATGATCTGGCGTTCGTCGTAGAGGTATTCCGGCCCGATGAAGCCGACGACGGTATTGACCAGGAATGGATCGAATGCGCGAGCTACACCGTAGGCGCGCGCCTCCAGCGTGAGCTGGTCGATCCCATGATGCGCCCCAGCCGAAAGCGCGCTGCCCTGACCGGTTTCGAAGTACATCACCTGTGTTCCCGCCCAGGCCACGTTGCGGCTGGCGTGCTGTTCGAGCACGCGCTCACGTCCCTCTCGCAAGGTGGCCAGTGAAATACCAAAGCTTAGATTGGCGAGTTCTGTGCCGGCGATGGACTGGAACAGCAGATCGACGGGAGTTCCGCGCTCCAGTGCTGCCAGTTGCGTGGTGATGTGGGCGAGGCAGCACGCCTGAGTTGGAATTTGATAGCTCTCGATTAGACGCACGAGCGCATTCAGAATCGAAGAGACGGTTTCGACCGAGTCAGTCGCGGGATTGACTCCGATGACTGCATCTCCACAGCCGTAGAACAACCCTTCCACGGTAGAGAGCAAGATGCCGGCGAGATCGTCAGCAGGATGATTCGGTTGGAGCCGTATGCCGACCACTCCGCGCTCGCCCATGGTGTTGCGGCATCGCGTGACGTTGCGAATTTTGGAGGCAGCGAGGACAAGGTCGCGGTTGCTCATGAGCTTGGTAACAGCGGCTGCCATCTCAGGTGTAACTCCCCATTTCAGAGACTTTAACGTGCCCTCGTCCGTCGCCTCATGGAGGAGATATTCACGAAACTCGCCGACCGTTAAAGCAGAAACGGGCTGGAAGGCAGCTTCGTCCCAAGTGTCATGAATGAGCCGCGTAACCTCGTCGATATCGGCGGCGATGAGTGGCTGATCGATGATTTCGCGCAGTGGCAGGTCGGCCAGCACACACTTGGCTGCCACGCGCTCGCCTTCAGAACGCGCCGCTATTCCCGCCAACTGATCGCCGGATTTTTCCTCGTTTGCCTTGGCGAGTATTTCGCGAAGACCGGAAAACGCGAATCTCTCAGCCATATTCACCTTCCATAGTCACCTGCGGTAGGTCGCGCAATGATATGCGCATTCGGTTCCGCTTTTGTTTAGATGGCAGCCACCGGGCAAGCATGCTGATGTTTCCGTTTTGAGGTGAAACACTCGTGTGACGCAACGCACATAAAATGAGGCATTTTGTGTGACACCGCGCACAGAGCTGGGTTCGGTTCAATGTTAAGGTTTGTCCAAGTTCTTCCCATCCATTGTTTGAGCACGGATTCATCACAGCAGGAAACATGACGCGCCGCCACGTACTCGCCGGATTATTATTTTCTCTTTTGCCGGCAGCGGCCTTCGCCGCCGGGGCGCCAGGCTCTTCGTCTCAAATCGCACTGTCCCAAATCACGCAATCCGAAGTCGCAAAATCCGATGCGAACGATTTTGGAAGCCTCGAACTAGCGTTTCTCGCCAGCAAGAATCCAGAGCAGCGCAAGCAATTTGTAAGCGAGCTGAAATCCCTGGCCAAGAGCAGCACCGCCGAAGACGCTGCCACCCTCAACGCGGCGGTCTCCGCCATGCTGCCCGCGGCCGACTCGGCCCAGCAGGCCGAAGTGCTGATGCAGATCGCCGCCGCCCATCCCGTCGGACTCTTGGCAGGCGCGCCTGCTCTGCCCGAGGACACCGAGTTTCTGGTGGACGCCCGGCGCGCGGCCCAGGCGGCAAAGCACGCCAGCGGAGACGTCGAGGCCCTGGCCGACATCCGCATCGATCGCCTGCGCAAAGACAGCCTGGGGCGCGACGGACTGACCTCGGCGCATGTGCAGCAGATTTGGCGGATCAACAGCGCGCAGGGCGCAAGAAACTTCTCCACCCATTCGGTGATGTATGCGGCCATGAGCGAGACGCTCTGCATCGTGCGGGCGCGGGTGCTCAAGCGCAATGGCGGCGAGATCGCGGCCACGGTTTCCGCCGACCAGCCGGTCGAGGAGCGGGGCTCGGCGATGTACTTTGACTCACGCTCGCGCGATCTGCGTTTTTCGCAACTGCAGCCGGGCGACCTGGTCGAGCTTGAATATCGCCTGCTGCCGGCGGCAGCGGTCAATCCGTGGGGCGGCTACTATGCGCACATGGATCTGTTCCGCGATTCGTTTCCGACGCGGCTGCGGCGGCGGGTGCTGATCGCGCCGACTTCGATGAAGCTGTTTGCGGTGGAGCATGGACTGCCGTCGGCCGCGGTGCAGCAGACGGGCGAGGAAACCACGCGCGTCTGGGAGATGCGCGACCTTGCCGCGCAGCCGTTTGAGGCGCTTTCGCCGGGAGCCAGCGCCAGCGGGCCCTACCTGCATGTTTCCACGATTGGCACGATTGAGGAGTTTGGCCGCTGGTATAGTAGTCTGCTGGAGCCCGGACTGAAGCTGGACGAGAAACTGCAGGCCATTGCGGCGCAGATTCTGCAGCGCGACCTGAGCACGCAGGGCAAAGTGCAGGCGGTGTATGAGAGCGTGCAGCGCGGCACCAAGTACGTTGCCTTCGAGTTCGGCGTGCATAGCTACCAGCCTTATCCGCTGACCACGGTGGCGCGGCGCGGCTTTGGCGATTGCAAGGACAAGGCGGCGATGATTGTGGCGCTGCTGCGCGCCGTCGGCGTGCCGGCTGAGTTTGCGATGATGCGCACTCGTTCAGCGGGCGACGTGGACCCGGAAGCGTACTCTGTGCAGTTGTTCAACCACGCCGTGGCCTACGTTCCGGAGCTCAACCTTTACCTGGACGGCACCGCCGAATACGCCGCGCTGGGCGAATTGCCGCCCGACGACCAGGGCGCCTTGGCTATGACCGTCGATGCCGAAGGAAAAGCAACGCGGCGCACCGTGCCGTTGCCTGGGAGCTCTGCCCCGATTCAGGAAAGCCGGCACGAAAAGTTGGCCATCGCTCAAGCCGAACAGTGACAGGTACGATTCCGCGAATCCTGTAAGCCCGTTCCGGCTTCCGGCAGGAATGAACTTTCTCTTCTTCTTTCTGCATAACTCAACCACCCAGTTATAGATTCCGAAAACTTTCTTTATACAGCCCACTTGTTTTCTGGTCGTGCGTTTCCCGTGTTTTTTCATGGTGCATCTAAGGAACAGACTTGGAGGAACAGATTCGGCCGGGTGACGAGGTCAGATTGCGGTCAAGGAGCACGGATGAGCGCCGCTCGCAATTACCCGAAGGTGATTGTGTTACTGCTGGTTTTAACGGCTGCGACGGAACTGTGGGCCGGACCTCCGTTTCAGACCGACGACCCGGAGCCGGTGGAATTTCGGCACTACGAGTTTTATCAGTTCGGCACAGTGTCGAGCACTCCGGTGGAGACCGACCCGACCGGCCCCGCGTTTGAATTCAATTGGGGCGCGGTTCCCAACGTACAGATTCATGTGATTCTGCCTTTCGGCGGGATCATCCCTTCGAACAACCCGATCTACCTGCCGGGCGGAGCGGGCCCGAGCGCCTACGGGTTGCTCGATACGGAAGTGGGCGTGAAGTACAGGTTTGTGCAAGAGACGAAGCACAGGCCGCAGATTGGGACCTTTACCATGCTGGAGTTGCCAACGGGCAGCTATAGCAAAGGGCTGGGGGTGGGGAAGGTCTGGTATAAGCTGCCGGTGTGGATTCAGAAGAGTTGGGGAGAATGGACGGCTTACGGCGGCGCCGGCTACCAGGTGGTGCCGCAGACTCAGTATCGTAACTTCTTCTACACGGGATGGCTGGTGCAACGGAGTGTCGGCAAAAAGCTGACGCTGGCAAGCGAGATGTTTTTTCACCAGAAGGAGGGCTTTGCGACGCCACAGACGCAGTCGGCGACGATGTTGGACGTGGGTGGGTATTACCAACTGAAGGGACAGGGTCTTCAATTGCTCTTTGCCTACGGACATTCGGTGATTGGGCAGACAGAGAATTACGGCTATCTGGGGCTGTACCAGACTTGGGGAAACAAGGCGGACAAGTCAGGCGCTGCGTTGCTGGCTCACCGGTTGCCTCGATAATCAACCGACCAGGAACAGCGTGCAGCTACGCGGACCGTGGGCACCGATTACGAGGGACTGCTCGATGTCGGCAGTTTTTGAGGGGCCGGAGATGAAGAGGCCGAAGCCAGGGCGCTCGAAGCGAATGCGCTGGTATGCGTGCTGCATGGTGTGGACGAGCTGAATTGCGGGGACGACCAGGACCAGGTGCTCGGCGATGACGAAGACGGCGCGATGCGGCCCCAAGGTGCTTCCAGGCACCCACACCGCACCGTTCTCGGCGACACCGAATTCGCCGGGGAGGATTGCAAGATCGACGCCCTCGAGTTCGTGCGGGCGCTGCATGGCCGACACATCCACGCCGGAGTCGCCCGCGCCGGGGACGAGTGAGACGATTTTGCGCGCCTGGGCATAGAGTTTGAGATTGCGGAGCTCGGTGTCGAGCGCAGAAAGGCTTGCGACACGAAGAAGCTTGCCTCCGACGGAGGTGAAAGCTTCGGTAAACTGCGCCTCGAGGTTGGCGTAGGTGAGGGGCGCGGGTGGTTCGGGCAGCGACGAAGGCGGCGGCGCATTACGGCGAAGAGCGGTGAGGATGGCGTCGCGGCTGTTCACGGTGTCCCCTTTGGAACTTCGTCTGCTTTGGCGCCGTTAGGCTTCGCAACGTCTGATTCGACCCCGGCAGATTTGAGCTCGACGGGTACGCGAACGCTGATTCGCGCGGTGGCCGGCGGTTCGCGTTTGATGAGCTCGCGGAAGCTCTCGCGGGGCATGGGCGGCAGCTCGCGGTGGATTCCCCACGCGTTCCACGGGCCGTAAACGACGGCACGGGGCAGGCGCGGCACGAGCCAGCGCATCACTTTGCCGGCGAGGCGGTAGAGCCATGGCCGGGCAAGGATGAAAGCCAGCACTGCCATGCCGAAACGCTTGCGGAGCGGCACGACCTTCTTGCGCACAAGCTCTTGGCGGAAGGCATACAGCTCGTGATGGAGGTCGATCTTCACCGGGCAAACGTCGGAGCAGGAGCCGCAGAGGCTGGAGGCGAAGGGCAGGCCGCCATACTTTTGCGGGTCGCGCTGCGGGCCGAGCAGCGAGCCGATGGGGCCGGGAACGGTGTAGCCATAGCTGTATCCGCCGGAGCGGCGGAAGACCGGGCATGTGTTCATGCAAGCGCCGCAACGGATGCAACTGAGCGAGCGCCGGAAGGTGGGCTGCGCAAGGATGGCGCTGCGTCCGTTGTCGACGATGACGACGTGCAATTCGCCGCCGCGCATGGGGCCGTTGAAGTGGGAGCTGTAGGTGGTGACTGGCTGGCCGGTGGCACTGCGCGCCAGGAGGCGGAGAAAGATGCCGAGATCTTGTGCGCGGGGCAGGAGCTTTTCGACGCCCATGCAGGCGATGTGGATGGGGGGCAGGCTGGTGCCCATGTCGGCGTTGCCTTCGTTGGTGCAGACGACGACTCCGCCGGTTTCGGCGACGGCGAAGTTGACGCCGGTGAGTCCGGCCTGGGCGGCCATGAACTTTTCGCGGAGATGGCCGCGCGCGGCCTCGGTGAGGTACTTGGGGTCGGATGCGCCCTTTTCGGTTCCGAGTTTCTCGTGGAAGAGCTCGCCGATGTCTTCCTTCTTGAGGTGGATGGCGGGGAACACGATGTGGCTGGGCGGTTCGTGGCGGAGCTGCACGATGCGTTCGCCAAGATCGGTGTCGGTCACCTCGATGCCACGCTCCTCCAGGTAGGAATTCATGTGGCACTCCTCGGTCAACATCGACTTGGATTTCACGAGGCGGGTGACGCCGCGATCGGAGAGGATGCGGTGGACGATGGTATTGTGCTCGGCGGCGTCGCGCGCCCAGTGGACCTGGATTCCGTTGGCGACGGCGTTGCGCTCAAACTCCTCCAGATAGTCGGCTAGGCGCGAGAGCGTATGCATCTTGATGGCAGCGGCGGCGTCGCGCAGCATCTCCCATTCGGGAATGCTCGCGGCTTGGCGGTCGCGCTTGAGGCGGACGAACCACAGCGACTCATCGTGCCAGTGAACCCGCTCATCATCGAGGACGAAGAGCGCCGCTTTGTCAGAGTGTGTGGTTATGAGAGCCTCGCAGTTTCCAGGATTTCCGCCACGTGCATGACGCGCACGGGAGTTTTTTCGCGGCGGATGATGCCTTCCAGGTGCATCAGGCAGGAGACGTCGAAGCCGGTAATGACCTCGGCCCCTCCGTGCATGTGATCGGCGATGCGGTCTCTGCCCATGAGGGATGAGACGGCCTCTTCATCGACCGCAAACGTGCCGCCGAATCCGCAACACTCGTCCGGACGGGTGAGCTCGATCAGCTCGATCCCCTTGAGCTGAGCCAGGAGTTGGCGGACCTTGTTGAACGCCGGCACCATCTGCTCGGAAGAGCGCGCCATCCGCAATTCGCGCAGACCGTGGCAGCTCATGTGCAACCCAACTTTGAGAGGAAAGTCGCCTTCAACCTTGGTGACCTTGGCGATATCGACCAGATACTCGCAAAGCTCGAAGGTGTTGGCGCGCAGGTGGTCGAAGCCTGGCTTTCCGTCCAGCCATTGCGAGTAATGATTGCGCACCATGGATACACAGCTTCCCGAGGGTGCAACGACGTGATCATAGTTGCCGAAGATCTTGAGAAACTTCTCGGCAAGCGGCCGGGTTGCGTCGGCGCAACCGGAGTTGGCCATGGGCTGGCCGCAGCAGGTCTGCTCTTCGGGAAACTCGACATCAATACCGAGCTGCCTTAGCACGCGGAGCGTGGCCAGAGCGACGTGCGGGTAGAACTGATCGACGTAGCATGGAATAAATAGACCTACTCGCGGCACCTGCTCCTCGTAACCGCCGAATCCCCTCTGGCGATCAGGATTGGCGGCATGACGAGCGGAAGTGTAGCACCATTCCAGAGCACGCTTGCAGGAAGCGTGCGGGCGATGCGAAAATCCGCATCGCCGAAACGTTGAACCCGCAATAAGGCCAACGACAGAACGGCTATTGGGCCGTCCAGCCGCCGTCGACAGGCAAGGGCGCTCCGGTGATGTTGTCGGCTCCGGGGCCGCACAGGAAGACGGCGAGCGCGCCCAGTTGTTCGACCATGGTGAACTTGCCCGATGGCTGCTTTTCGCGCAGCAGTTCATCGGAGGCTTGCGCGACGGGAATTTTCTCGCGTTCGGCGCGGGCTTCAATTTGCTTTTTCACCAGCGGCGTGAGCACCCATCCAGGGCAGATGGCATTGCAGGTGACGCCCGAGCCTGCCGTCTCCAGCGCTACCGTTTTTGTGAGGCCCATAATGCCGTGCTTGGCGGCGACGTAAGCCGACTTGTTCGCCGAAGCCACCAGTCCGTGGGCGGATGCGATGTTGATGATGCGTCCCCATCCGGCACTCTTCATGCCGGGCAGCGCCGCGCGTATGGTATGGAAAGAGGAGCTGAGATTAATGGCAATAATCGCATCCCAACGGTCGATCGGAAAGCTCTCAATCGGTGAAACGTGCTGAATGCCAGCGTTGTTGACCAGGACGTCGACTTTGCCGAAGCGTTTGTCGGCGTCCTTGATGAGATCGGCACACTGCTCGGCCTTGGAGAGGTCGGCGCCATTGAACAGCGCTTTGACCTTGAACTCGTTCTCGATGCCGCGGCGCAGTTCTTCGATCTCGGCTGGGTCGCCGAAGCCGTTCATCATGATGTTGCAGCCGTCGCCGGCCAGGGCGCGTGCGATGCCCAGCCCGATGCCGCTGGTTGAGCCGGTGACAACTGCGATATGACCCCTCAACATGACGTTCCCAATCCGAAGCTTCCTCAGTGGAGCGGGGGAATGTAGGGAATGGTTCGGGCAAAGAACCAGCACAGGAAAAACACAATCGGGATGTGCACGATCATTTGCAGCACGCCGTAGCCGACGATGTCGCGCGCCTTCAGCTTAAGATCCCAAGCAAGGGCAGCATCCAGAATGGGTTTATCAGGTTGGGCAGCGCCTCGGCGGCGTTGTATATCTGCACCACCCATCCCAGGTGGACGTGGTGAAGGTTGGCAGCCTGAAGTATGTAAGGCGCTTCGATGACCCACTTGCTGCCGCCCGACGGCACGAAGATGCCCAGCAGGGCGGAGTAAAACGCCACCAGAAGGGGATAGGTCTGCTGGGTGCTGATGCGGGCAAAGAGGCTGGCCAGCCAGTCGGTCATTCCTGTGCCCACGATCATGCCAAAGATGACGGCATAGAAGGGGAACTGAATCAGCACGCCGCCGGTGGCCGGAACGCACTCGGAAACCGCGCGCATAAAGCGCTTTGGACGCCAGTGCAGGAGAAGTCCCACGGTGAGGAAGAGCAGGTTGTAGGTGTTCAGATCCAGCACCGCCAACGCACCCTGGGGCGAGCTGCGGAAGAAGTCGGCCAGATACCAGCCCAGGTAGAGGAAGACCAGGACGCTCAGCAACGGGCTATATTCCAGCCACTCGCCGGGCTTGGTTGCGCGGCTCCAGCGGTCGGTCGGTCGGCTCGTAATGGATTCCGTAGTCCTCGGCCGTGCGGGCGTTCTCCGCCGAGGGCGCGGAGAGGTAGGCAACGGCAACGGAGACCACGATCAGGATGAACGCGGTGAGCAGATCCCTGCCAGAGGAAGATGGATTGCCTGAGCGGGATCAATCCGCTGATGGCCAGCAGCGAGGGCGGAATTGCGCTCTTGGTGGCCATCAGCATCGCCGCTGAAGAGGAGAGCCCGAGCGCCCACGTCGCGCCCAGGCCCAGGTAGGCCGCGCCGCCGGCGGCGCGATAGTCCATCGCCGGAACGCGCCGCGCCATCTCTCGCGTCAGCAGACCGCTGAAGATCAGGCTGAGTCCCCAGGAGATCATGGAGGTGAGCATGGAGAATAGGGCGATCATCGCCACCGCGGTGCGTCCGTTTTTGGGGAGGGTTGCCAGCCAACGAATGAAGCGGTGCACCAGCGGCGTGGTTGCCAGCACGTATCCGCCGATGATGATCATCACCATCTGCATGGTGAACGGCACCAGTGTCCAGAAGCTCTTGCCCCCGGCGATGACCAACTTACTGGCGGGTTGATGGATGAGCAATCCGAAGATGAAAACGATGATGACGCCGGCAAAGGCGAAGATCAGGGGGTCGGGGAACCAGCGCTCGCTCCAGTTGGCCAGCGCCAGCCCAAAACGCGCCAGCCCGGACTCGGCTGCGCTGCCTGGTTTGTTTGTCGGAGTGGATTGATTCGGCTTCGTGGTCATGGCTTGCCTCCACAAATGCAACCGCTTTCGGTCATGGCGGCGCTCGGAGCGGCGCCGCGCAGGCTGGTACTTAGATGCCCCCTGGGCGTCGTTAGGGTGGCCCAGCAACTTCAACATTTATATATGGCAATGTATGGCACACCATTTGCGAGTTCGGAACGGCTCACCAAAAGCAAAACCCCCAGATTCGTTCCGGGGGCGTGCGTTGCAGCCTCTTTCGTGTCAGTCGTTAACCGTGCAGCATGGAGCCGCGATTCACCTCAGCGCGCGCCTCGCTTCAGGCGATGTCGCCGCCCTGCTCTCCTATGCCGACGGCGCGAAAGGAATCCGGCGCGGGAACGTCTGTGGCAATGAAGTCCCTCAGGATTCCCACGAGCTTATCGGGCTCGGCCAGGAACGAGTCATGGCCGTGTGAGGAGTCGATGCACTCATAGGTGCAATCCACGCCCCCGGCGCGCATCTCTGCCGCAAACTCGCGCACATCGCTCTCTGGAAAGAGCACGTCGCTGGAGATTCCGAAGAGCAGCACTTTGGCCCGAACGCGCGCCCAGGCCCCTCCATTCCAGTCGCGCTGCGGATCGAAGAGATCCATGGCGCGGGTAATCGCCAGGTAGGCGTTGGCGTCGAAGCGCTCCCAGAACAGCTTGCCTTGGTAGTCGAGATAGCCGGCGATATCGAACCTGCCCTCGCCGCACTTCCACGGAGCTTTGCCCTTGCGATCGGCCTTGCGTCCGTGGCGTGCGTGGAAGAGTCCCGCCGACTTGTAGGTACACATTGCGATTCCGCGGGCTTGCGCAAGGCCAGTGCGCGGCCCTGGCCCGTCGTAGTAGTCTCCGCCGCGCCATTCCGGGTCGAGCCGGACGACCTCGCGCTGCAGGTGATTGATGCCCAGGCCAAGTGCGTTCAGCGGTGTGGCGCCCATGGCCACCACGCGATCCACAAACTCCGGATACTCGACCGCCCACTGGATCGCCTGCATTCCGCCGATCGAAGGCCCGATTGCCAGCTTGATGTGCCGGATACCCAACTCCTGCAGGGCAATCTTCTGCGAACGCACCCAGTCGCGAACTGTGACCTGCGGAAAGCTCGCGCCGTAAGGCTTGCCGGTCGCCGGATTGAGCGAGGCCGCGCTCGTAGAGCCATAGCAGCCGCCGATTACGTTGAAACAGACGACGCACTCGCGCTCGAGGTCGAAGACACTCGGCAGCAGGTCCGGCCACCACTGGTCCACCCGCGCCGAGCCGGAGAGCGCATGGCAGACCAGGCGTCACATTGCTGCACTCCGCGTTGGGCTCGCCGTAAATGGCGTAGCGCAGGTTGACGCTCTCCAGCGTTTTGTCCGCTCTCCAATTCGAACGGACCATGTTTGGTGATCGAAACGGTGCCTTGCGTTGAGAATGTGAGATTGGTTGCCATGGCTATTTTCCTGCTCCCTGGCCTGCGGGCTCGGGCAGCGTATGGGTGGTGCCATTCGCCGCCTCAATCGCCTGCGCAAGGTCGCCAATGATGTCGCGCACGTCTTCAATGCCCACCGAGAGCCGCACCAGTTCCGGCGTCACGCCGGTGTCGAGTTGTTCCGATGCGCTCAGTTGCTGGTGAGTGGTGGAGGAGGGATGAATGATCAGCGACTTTGCGTCGCCGATGTTGGCCACGTGGCTGAACAGTTTCACCGAGTCGATCAGCTTGCGTCCGGCCTCATAGCCGCCCTTGATGCCGAAGGTCACCAGCGCACCGCGTCCGTTGGGGAGGTACTTCTCGGCGCGCTCATAGTACTTGCTGGATTCCAGCCCGGGATAATTCACCCACTCCACTCCGGGATGCGTCTCCAGGTAATTGGCAACCTTCAGGGCGTTCTCCGAGTGGCGCTCCATGCGCAGATGCAGGGTCTCGGCCCCCTGCAGCAGCAGGAAGGAGTTGAAAGGCGAGAGCGCCGCGCCGGTATCGCGCAGGCCCTGCACGCGCGCCTTGAGAATAAACGCCAGGTTGCCGAAGGCCGTGGTGTAGCTGATGCCGTGGTAGCTGGGGTCGGGATCGACAAAGTCGCGCTTGAATCGCGGCGAGGCTGCCCAGTCGAATTTCCCGGCGTCCACGATGATGCCGCCGATGGTGGTTCCGTGCCCGCCGATGAACTTGGTCGCCGAATTCACGACGATGTCGGCGCCCCACTCGATAGGACGAGTCAAGGCCGGAGAGGCCGAAGTGTTGTCGATCACCAGCGGAATGCCGGCTTCGTGCGCAATCTTTGCCAGGGTCTCGATGTCGGCCACGTCCAGCTTGGGATTGCCCAGAGTCTCGGTGTACAGCGCCTTGGTCTTCTCGTTGATGGCCGCGCGCAATCCGTCGAAGTCGTCGGCATCGACGAACTTCACCGTGATGCCCAGCCGCGGCAGGGTGTAATGGAAGAGGTTGTAGGTGCCGCCGTAGAGCGAGGTGGTGGAGACGATCTCATCGCCCGCCCCGGCCAGGGTGGTAATCACCAGGGTCTCGGCCGCCTGTCCCGAGGCTGTCGCCAGTCCGGCCACGCCGCCTTCCAGGGCCGCAATCCGCTTCTCGAAGACGTCGGTGGTGGGATTCATGATGCGGGTATAAATATTGCCGAATTCCTGCAAGCCGAAGAGCCGTCCGGCGTGATCGCTATCGTCAAAGACATAGCTGGTGGTCTGGTAGATGGGCACGGCGCGTGCCTTGGTCGTCTTCTCTACGCTTTGGCCACCGTGAACCGCCAGTGTGGCAAAGTGTTGTTTCTTCTCGTTTTCCGGCATCGTCTGCTCCCTTTTTGATGAATATCGTGTACAAACAAAAACGACCCAGGCTCTCTGCCGTGGGTCGTTTGGAAACTCTTGATGTCGCTTTGCTAGTCTATCTAAGCTTTTCGCGAACTCTCGAGCGCGCCCACGGCGGTACGCATGCACATCATGTGCATGCACATGGCCATGGCCGTAATGAGGATCGCGTTTAACATCGTGTCGTGTTTTTACAGGATTTCGCCGTGCCTTGTCAAGTCCGAATCGCAGAGACCGCCGCGGTACCCGTCACCTCACTGGAGTTCTCCTCCCGATTGCCGATGATCCAGTGGAGACTCATTGTATGAAGATCTGCCGGATTCCTGTCCTGCTCTGCGTGAAGATCTGCTGCATCCTCGCCCTGCTCTGCTCGACGATTCCGGCCCTTGCGCTTAGCGGCAGACATGGAAAGAGCCACCGTCCATGCCATGCGAAAGGTTCCCTGCGTGGAGGCCCAGGTCCCCGGCTACGGGGAAATTCTCGCCGTAAGCTCCGGCCCCGATGCGGGCTCTGTGGCGAATGGTGCCCCGATAGCTGGTGAATGTATCGAGTACGAACTTCGCACCGGCAAGGTCAGCTATATCATCCATCCCCACCGCGCGATTCTTCTTCTGGTTGGCGGCGAGGTCTCCATCAAACTGGCCGGCAATCGAACTCATGCTGCAAGCCAGCGGCGAGGTAAAAGATATTCACTGCGACGTGCTCTCCATGACGCTGCGTTCGGAGCAAGAGAAAAAGGAGGAGGAGAAAGGATGGGAGCGCGAGAACCAGCCCAGCCGCCGTTACCCCTCCGGCTGCTACACGGAATCCGGTATCGAATTCTCCTGCGACGGGGACGAGGCCTACCGTTAAATTCAAGGAATGCGGGATTCAGAGGAGCGGCGACTAGCTTCGCCCGTTTCACCGGACTTACGACTAGAAAAAGGGCGCCCCATTTTGGACGCCCTCCTAACTCTCTTACCGAGATATATTGCTCAGATCACCATCACTTCCTTGTACTCGCCGAAGACGGTGCGCATCGAGTCGCAGATTTCGCCGACGGTCGCATTGCTCTCCACCGCTTCGACGATGACCGGCATCAGGTTTCCGCCGTTGCGCGCGGTTTCTCCACTTTGCGCACGGCGCTGGCGGCCTTTTCCTGGTCGCGCTTGGCGCGGAAGGCGCGCAGACGCTCCACCTGGCGGCGTTCCAACTCGGGGTCGATCTTCTGCAGCGCAACCGGCTTCTCCTGGTCCACCTGGAAGGCGTTCACGCCCACCAGCAACTGTTCCTTGCTGTCCACCGATTTCTGGAACTCGTAGGCGGCGTTCTGAATCTCCTGCTGCACAAATCCGCGCTCGATGGCCTTCAGCATTCCGCCCATTGCGTCGATCTTTCCGAGGTAGTCGGTGGCGCGCTTTTCGATCTCGTTGGTCAGCGTCTCCACGTAATAGGAGCCCGCCAGCGGATCGATGGCCGCCGTCACTCCGCTCTCGTATCCGATGATCTGCTGCGTGCGCAGGGCGATCCGCGCCGACTCTTCGGTGGGCAGCGCCAGCGCTTCGTCGAAGGAGTTGGTGTGCAGCGACTGGGTTCCGCCCAGCACCGCCGCCATGGCCTGCAAGGCGGTGCGCACGATGTTGTTCTGCGGCTGCTGTGCGGTCAGCGTCGAGCCGCCGGTCTGGGTGTGGAAGCGCAGCATCAGCGCCTTGGGCGACGTAGCGCCGAAAGTCGTCGCGCATGATCTTGGCCCACATCCGGCGGGCGGCGCGGAACTTGGCAACCTCTTCCAGAAAATTATTATGGCAGGCAAAGAAGAAGGAGAGCCGCGGAGCAAACTCGTTCACGTCCAGTCCGGCATCCACCGCCGCCTGCACGTAGGTAATGCCGTCGGCCAGGGTGAACGCCACCTCCTGCACCGCCGTCGATCCCGCCTCGCGCATGTGATAGCCGCTGATCGAGATCGTGTTCCACTCCGGCACGTTTTGGTTGCAATAGGCAAAAATATCGGTGATCAGCCGCATCGCCGAGGTGGGCGGATAGATGTAGGTGCCGCGTGCGATGTACTCCTTCAGCACGTCGTTCTGAATCGTGCCGCTCAACTTTTTCGGATCGAATCCGTTGCGCTTGGCCACGGCGATGTAGAGCGACAGCAGCACCGCCGCCGAGGAGTTGATGGTCATCGAGGTCGAAACCTTCTCCAGGTCGATGCTGTCGAAGAGCCGCTGCATGTCCTCGATGGTGTCGATGGCGACGCCGACCTTGCCGACTTCGCCGAGCGCGAAGGCATGTCGCTGTCATACCCGATCTGGGTCGGCAGATCGAAGGCAACCGAGAGCCCCTTGGTGCCCTGGCTGAGCAGAAAGCGGTAGCGCTTGTTGCTCTCTTCCGCGTCGCCCATTCCGGCATATTGCCGCATCGTCCACAGCCGTCCGCGGTACATCGTCGGCTGCACGCCGCGGGTAAACGGAAAGCTTCCGGGGGCGTTCAATTCTTTTTCGTAGCTGAAGCCGGAGAGATCCGCGGGAGTGTAAAACGGATTGATGACGATGTGAGACGTGGTTTGGAAAACTTTCTCGGACTTCTTTGGCGCTCCTGCGTTGTCTGCCATTGGCGGGCCTCTTCTGGTTTAGACTCCTGATCGCTTCCGGCGTGCCCGCCAGAAGGAACTCAACCCAAAGTACAAGAACATCGTGCTAACCGCTCCCGCCAGTATCACCCGCTCCACTCCAACCTGGTGCAGCGCATATTTCCTGTATTCGCGGATAAAAGCGCTGATGATCGTGACGGTAAAGCAAAGAAAGATCAATCCGCTGACTTCCAGAAACAATACGTGGAGCGTGCCCAGCACCGTCCTGAAAAAGACCGCCGAGCCGGAGCGGAGACCGCGAAAGATTCGCTGGTTGCGCCCTGGTTCCCCGCGTAATCTGCGGAAAGCGGTTCCCGCGCCCGCGCCCAACATTCCGCCCAGCGACGCTCGTGTATTACTCATGGCTTTTATTGTAACTCCGCCTTTTTTGGCGCTGCGGTACATTGTGACAGCTAACCGCGGCACAGGTAGTATAGATTGCAAAGAAATCCGCCTGGCTCTTTGCACCTCACAGTGCGGGGCGAAAACTCCCACTCCCCGTGTGGCATCTAACTGCTCAGGCTCCTTTTGGAGAATCATCGTGGACCAAAAACTCGAAAGGCTGATGAAGCAACTCGGCGAAGCCATCAATGACTCCATCTCCGGCTCCGAGCAGATCGCGGAAGTCATCGCGCGCATCAAGAGCGATGGCTATGACATTTTCGTGGTCCTAGAGGCCACTGTCGGCTTCAATCAGCGAGAAGCCGAGCCCTCCGTTGCCGCAGCCCCGCGCCAGGGCGAACCCGAGTTGCGCATCAGCGCCCAGGATGCGCGTTTTCTTAAGTCGCTCCGAATCTCCGTCGAGCCAAAGCCCGGCTCGAAAGCCGCCTGAGCTGCGAGGCTGCTTGCGCCCCAGACGTTGGCGGCTTCCTGTGCTACCATCCTCTGTTCTTTGTTGTGATCGCATCGATGAAATTTTGCAACATTTAAAATTTGCGATTTTGCTCCGTCCGGCAGCCCAGGTTTGTGCTGCACTTGTGCACTCTTCAGTTGAAAACTCTTCACTCAGGATAGAAGATGAAGGATACTCTGGGAGTCTTGCTAGCGGGCGGTGCAGGCGAGCGGCTTTACCCGCTCACCCGCGACCGCGCCAAACCGGCCGTCACGTTCGGTGGCATCTACCGCATTATTGACGTAACCCTCTCCAACTGCATCAACTCCAATCTGCGCAAGGTCTATATCCTGACGCAGTACAAGGCGCTCTCGCTCAATCGCCACATCCGCGAATCCTGGCAGATTGTCGCCAGCGAACTTGGAGAGTTCGTCGAAATTCTGCCGCCCATGAAGCGGGTCAGCGAGGACTGGTACAAGGGAACCGCCGATGCCGTCTACCAGAACATTTACTCCATCGGCAGCGAGCGTTCCAAGTACGTGATTATTCTCTCCGGCGACCACATCTACAAGATGAACTACGAGCTCATGCTCGAGCAGCACCAGCAATCCGGCGCCGACGTTACGCTTGCGACCATTCTGATCGACCCCAGCGAGTCGCGTCAGTTCGGCGTGGTTGAGTTGGCCCGCGATGGCCGGGTCACCGGATTTCAGGAAAAGCCCAAGACGACCGACCTGCGTTCGCCCTATAACCCGAAGATGATTTCGGCCTCGATGGGCATCTACCTCTTCAACACCGACGTGCTCATCCCCGCCCTGCTCAAGGACGCCGAGGACATGGAGTCGCGTCACGACTTCGGCTATAACGTCCTGCCCCGCATGGTCGATGACTACAAGGTGTACTCGTTCAACTTTGTCGATGAAAACCACAAGGAAGCCCTGTACTGGCGCGATGTGGGCACCCTTGAGGCCTACTACGAAGCCAACATGGACGTGGCCTCGGTCTCCCCGGTCTTCAACCTCTACGACCAGAGCTGGCCGATTCGCGGCTATCAGCGGCAGTACCCGCCGGCAAAGTTCGTCTTCGCCGAGCCGGGCCGCACCGGCACTGCGGTTGACTCGGTCATCAGCCAGGGATGCATCATCTCGGGCGGCTCGGTGCGCACTAGTGTGCTCTCTCCCGATGTGCGGGTGAACTCCTACGCCGAGGTCGATTCCAGCATTCTGTTCAGCCACGTCGGTATTGGCCGTCACTGCCGCATCCGGAAAACCATCATCGATCGAGATGTTCAGCTCCCGGAAGGAACGGTCATCGGCTACGACACGGAGGCCGACCGCCAGAAATACTTCGTCACCGAGAGCGGCATCACCGTCGTCACCCGCGACTACTCACTCTTTGAAAGCCCCGTCGCGGTGGACTACTACACCAGCGACTAACGTTCCCGTTCACCCTTTGCCCTGGAGACTCGTCTTCGGGGCTTTTCTTACGTTACTTACATCGTGTACTTACAACCTACTTACAGCGATGCCGCTCTGCCCATGCGGTGGTACGCGAGAGCGACACTCCCTAATCCCGTCAGCAATAAAAGGTTATGTCAGTCATGTACTTGTTTGTCCAGAGTTAAGGGCGAGCAGTGATTCGCTTGGCCCCATGCTCAGGATTTGCTTGCCCTGTGAGCTATAAGAAACACTGATGATTGGCATAATTCGAATTCATTCAATTAATGCGTTTTGCGACTTGAGGCTGCAAGGCTTGCATGATATTTCTGGCAGTCATGGCGGAAACGAGCCGTGCAAAAACGAGAAGAGGTAAACGTTATGCCGAGAAACTCCCGCATTCATAAGGTGAACGTGATGAGCCATGTTCGCAATGATAAAGAAAATGATAAAGAAACAGATCAGCCCTTGTACGGTGAGGCTAGGTACGGCGAGGCTGACCGTCAGAACCGTCTGGGTGAGTTCGCGCTGCTGTCCGATGCCGTAGTCGAGGCAATGGTTGCGTCGTGTGAGGCATGGCTGCGGATCGTGCAGGAATACAACTCAGAAATTCTGAAGACATACCGGAATGTGTTTTGGGGCATCCCTGCGATCTGCGTCTTTCCTTTGGAGTTGACGCAGCGATCAATCGCAGTCTACCTCGTATCCATTGGGCAGCAGAGCAAAACTGCGAATCTCCCGGCATTGCGGGTTGAGCGCCGTTACTTCGAAACCCGAGGAACTGTGGATTCGATAGAAAGCGCGATGGATGTTGCGATCGGGGCTGATCGGGAACCGCTGACTAGGACAAGAACCGCGACAGCAGCTTAGCGATTATTCCCAGGGATTTTCTCCAGGGAACATTTCCTGAGTCAAGGCGATTGTGGAGCAAGTTGTCCATCGTCCCGGCAGTCAATGGCTATTCTTCTTTGAGGCCTCCCACACCGGCCTATAGTCGTAGGTTGGATAGAACTCAGTCCGGAATGCGCCCCAGGCGCCGTGTTCGATCTGGAGATTGATGTCGCGAAGCTTGGCAGGGGGAAAGCGCAAAGTAACGACCTGTCCAATCCCCATCATCACGTACCACGAAACCACCTCAACGCCCTGAGGTGGAAAGTTCCGCTGAAAGCCCGTCTTGTCCAAATGCGCGTTGATCTCGTCTAGTGTTTTCGTTTCGTCATGCCTCAGGAAAATAGTCATCATCGTCAAGTTGGCGTTGGATTCGGCGGAGGTCTGGGCGTCTGCCGTGGCACCGGCAAGCGCGGCGGCAAAGGTTGTGGCGGCTGTTTGTTGAAAGAACTCCCGTCGTGAAGGGTTGGCAAAGCTTCTGCGGCATAAAGGCGTCCTTTCCAGTGAGCAAGATGAAGCTGACATGTCGTGATGTTCTGTTTCGTTCCGGCGATGGCGACGGTCGAATATCTTACCAGGGGGAACTTAGCTGTGAGCCAGCTCACTCATGATCTGGTCGAAATGAACAGTTTCCGGGCACCGATTGCTTTAGGGTGGGAGGAATCAAGCCGACGAAGCAGGATGTGGTCATGGTCGCAAAATGTGCCAATAACTGGTGTCACACTACCCGCCATGACGATGGGGGGAAGATGTTTCGTTTAGATATCAACCTCGGCAATAAGGCCGGCGGGAAGGAGCGAATGACGGAGTACATTTGGTTGTGCGCCCGTTGCGCTCAGGAGATGCACCCAAAAGTCGAAGTCACCGGAGACACGGTTACGGTGCGGCTTTCAAAGAATGCCCCGACGGTGGCAGTAGAGACCGCTGCGATATCGAGTGACCCGATGCTGGCGGCGGACAAGGCTGCGCCGTCGCGGTCGCCGCAACGGGTGAACTGAAACCTAACTCTTCTGACGGAGGAAACTCCCGGCCGCTATGGCCGGGAAGTGAGTCAAGGCTTCCATTGCGAAGGAAGCGGTTTCCTGCCGCCCATGCCTAGCGAATGCCTGCGGCTTGTAAATGGCTGCTGTATTTCTTATCGCAGCCAAGAATGTGCGATTGAAGCCAGGCGCGCAGAAAATCCAGCAGCTTCATGCTCAATACAACTTTTCCCGCGTCAAAATCATGCACGATGTTTACGACTTCGCTAGTCAGCTTATCGTGCTCGACTTTGTGCCTGGCGTAATCCGGATAACGAGTCCGGACCATCATGCCTTCCTCGTTGGCAAAGTGCTCGCATGTGTACGCCACAAGACGCTTCAGGACTGCCGGGGCGATCTCACTCCCCTTGCCAACCTTCATGGCATCGTGCAGTTCGTTCAACATGCCGAACAATTTTTGATGCTCCTTGTCGATCGATTGAACCTCGACCGAATATTCTCTGCTCCAGTTCAATAGGGCCATGTTTTGTTCCTCAAGTCGAATGGTTCTTGGGAAAATATCGGCCAGAGCGGCGCGAAACTTCAGCGTGCGGGTTGGGTTTCCAGAACTGTACAGTGCTGGGGCGCAATTCCTTATTGATGGAATGCAAGCGTCCTGCCGATATCTTCAACCGTGGGCAGTGCTGTGGAGCTTTTGGAACTCAGCAACCGATTTATCGCCAGACAGGCAATCCTGGACAGTCAGTCGCAGTGCATCGGCTATGAACTGCTGTACCGTGATGCGGGCAATCAGGAGCGCGCAGTCTTCGAGGATGCCGGTCAGGCATCGATGCAGGTATTTGACAGCGCCTATCTTTTCGGCATCGAGGCTCTGTGCGGGGACTCGAAGGCATTTGTGAATTGCACGCGTGAAACGCTCCTCAGCGATTTCATCAACGTGCTCCATCCGGCACGTACCGTTCTGGAAATTCTTGAGACGGTTGTAGCCGATCCGGATGTACTGAAAGCCTGCGCGAGGCTGAAAACATCCGGCTATCTGATTGCGCTGGATGACTTCGTCCCCGGCGAAGCTTGCAATGCATTCCTCCCTTTAGCGGATATCGTCAAGATTGAGATGGACGCGATTACTCCAGAGCTTGTGGCCTTTATCCTGGAGCGAATTAGCCCTGGAACAAAACTGCTTGCGGAACGCGTTGAAACCAGGGATGAATTTGAGATAGCGCGCGGACTGGGCTTCGAACTCTTTCAGGGATTCTATTTCTGCAAGCCACAGTTGATGGCAACCAAGGAATTAAGCCCTTCCCGGATCAGTAATCTTCGTCTGCTGCAGGCGACTGTGAACGAAGATCTCAAGTACTCCGAACTGGAATCAATCATTAAGGAGGACGCAGCTCTGTGTTTTCGGCTGTTGAGATTTGTCAACTCGGTAGAATTCTGCCTCCGCTCCAGCGTTCAATCCATCCGTCATGCGTTTGCGCTGATGGGAGAGCGCAACACCCGCCGTTGGGCTTTGTTAACAGGCACAGTGATGTCGGCCGATGACAAGCCACGGGAACTTCTTCGTTGTGCCCTGTTGAGGGCAAAGCTGATGGAACTGATTGCGCCATGCGCGGGATGTAGTGAATACGAAGGTTTTCTCTTAGCAGCCCGTGGTGCAAGTCTGGAGTGATAAGCAGAAAGTTCTGAACTATCCACAGGGTCTGTTTGTAGACTCGACATATGGCGATGGGCACGCGCAAGAGTCGGGAGAAACAAGAAGGTCTGTGGGTCGCGCACACGGAACTGGCGGTAGCGCCGGGGCATCCGTTTTACCAGCGGCTGAACGAGTTGCTGGACAGCGAAGGCTTCGATGCATTTGTTGAGGCACGATGCGCGAAGTTTTATGCGGAGCGCTACGGGCGGCCGTCGCTGACGCCCGGGATTTACTTTCGTTCGTTGCTGATCGGCTACTTTGAAGGCATCGAGGCTGAGCGCGGCATTGCTTGGCGGCTGGCGGATTCGCTGGCATTACGCCGTTTTGTTGGGATTGCCCTGGACGAGTACACGCCGGATCACTCGACGATTTCCCGCACGCGCCGATTGCTCGATCTGGAGACGCATCGCGAAGTCTTCAACTGGGTGTTGTGCATGCTCGCTGATCGCGGGCTGCTGAAGGGAAAGCGTATCGCGATTGACGCGACGACGCTGGAAGCCAACGCAGCGATGCGCTCGATTGTGCGGCGCGATACGGGTGCAAGTTACGATGAGTTTCTGCGCGGCTTGGCGAAAGCCTCCGGCATTGAGACGCCAGCGCGCGAGGACCTTGCGCGGCTCGATCGAAAGCGCAAGAAACGTACTTCCAACAAGGATTGGATGAGTCCGGCGGACCCTGATGCGCGGATCGCGAAAATGAAGGACGGATGCACGCATCTTGCGCATAAGGCCGAGCACGCCGTCGATCTGGACAGTGGCGCGGTGGTGGCCGTTACCCTGCAAGGCGCCGATAAGGGCGACACCACAACGTTTCACGAAACCCTGGTCGAGGCGGGCATGACCGTCGCCGATTTGGCCGTGCGGGACGTTCAGCTACATCCCAACGATGAGTCCAAGGTCAACGTCAACGGCATCGAAGAGATCGTCGCGGATAAGGGTTATCACAGTGGCCCGGTGTTGACGAGCGTCGAGGATCGTGAGGTGCGCAGTTATATTCCGGAAAAGAAGCAGAGGGGTCGGCGCCACTGGCAAGATAAAAACGAAGAGCAAAAAGCGGTGTATGCAAATCGCCGGCGGGTGCGCGGAGCTTACGGCAAGAGGTTATTGAAGCGTCGAGGTGAGTTCGTCGAGCGCAGTTTCGCTCATTGCTATGAAACCGGCGGCATGAGGCGCACACATCTGCGCGGGCACGGGAACATATTGAAGCGTCAACTGATCCATGTCGGTGCCTTCAATCTGAGCCTGGTGATGCGCAAACTGCTGGGAGCGGGCACGCCGCGTGAGCTTAGAAACCGCTTCGGAGCACGCCTGTTGCGCCATATTTTGCGCTTGGCGCCACCATTTCTGCGGTTTGCGTGCCGAGTAAGGCAGAATAGGTTTGCTCGGGACCGGAACTCCGTGCAGGCTGTCAGAAATGCGACAAGATCGCGTTCGCAACTGCGCGGCTTGTCTTACCGGAAATCAGCTACTTACACCACAGGCTGTTAGGGCTGTTATCGCTGATGGCAGTGATTCTCGATTCGCCTTCGATTGCCAACCGGCTTGAGATTCCTGTTACGGTAAGTGCCGCGTTGGCAGGCAAGCAGGGGCGACTTCATAAACTCCTCGAAGTGGTGATCAGCTATGAGCGTTCTGAGTGGGAGGAATGTGAAACTCTTGCAAAAAGTTTGAACCTCGGCGAGGCCGAATTGAGCACTGCATACGTGCAAGCCATAGGATGGGTGTCAAAGATTCCGGTCTAGCTGCAAGTTCTTTGTTCCGGGTACTACAAATGAAAACGAGAGTGGAATCCGCACTTCTGCATAGCCCTATGAGCTTCGCGGTTTCGCATGAAGGTCTCCCATACAAATTGGCTCTGCGCATTTTCTGCCATCAACATGCTGATCCCAGCGTCGATTCCGACAACATCGCTGTCCACCCACCCGGTCAGGGGATTGAAGGCGTCGACGAAACCATAGCGCTTCCAAATCTGTTCTCCGTATTGGTGACGCAGGTTCCGTAGCACGGCCATGGATTCCTGATACAAAAATGGCAACGAGCCCGCTGCCGCGGCAGGGACAATAGTGCCATCGACGGGACCTTGCAACGGAGGACCGCCCCAGGCGACATACCCGCCACAGGAATCCGAGGCCGTAATGCCCCACAGATTCTCCGAGTAGCAACCGAACTTCGGCTTCAGGTCCAGGCAGAATTGCCGATGCGCCCGGACCGCTGCCACGGAATTCTCAAAATAGTTGAGGTACTCATCCCTCTTATACCGAAAATCGAACCACGCATGGGGAAACTGGTGCACGAACAAAGGCGCGGGAGAGGAGATGAAGCGATAGTTCTGATACTGGAGCGAAGGACGATCCAGAGCGCGCCAGCAAAGAGGCGAAATGGGATAGGTAGGAGATCCGATTGCCAGTAGGTAGAGCAATATGCCTTCGCTGAATGAGTCCCAATGCAGCTGCGTGAATCCGAATTCCGGCGTCCACGACAATGCCAGGGTATTAGTGCCATCCAGTGCCCATGGCCATTCGACTCGCTCGTATATGCGAGTCGCATCCCTCGAAATTGCGTCATCCTGGAAATACTCGCGACAGGTCAGCACACCGCAGAGCAGGATGGCCATATCGATGGGAGAGATTTCCGATCCCATAAAGCGCTTGCCATCGCGCAGATCCGCGTAGTGATAGAGAAATCCGTGGACGTGGGGAGCATCGTAGGCGAGGAAGCGAAGGGTCCGCCGCACGCGTTCTACAATCTCGTCCTGTCGCATGTACTTGCGCCGATGCGCAATGCACATTGCGGTAAGGCCAAAACCGGTAGCCGCGATGCTGCTCATTCGGTTGACATCGCCGCCGTTGGCCTTGGCCCGGTCACGCACCAGTCCGCTGGTCGGGTCGGCTTCATTCCAAAAAAAATCGAACGAGGCGCGCTGCATCTCATCGAGCAGCACCACGTCGCTTGCCCCGTCGCGGCTTTCGCGATGAAGAGAAAGCATCGAAGCGAATTCTTTTTGGCTGAGCGAGAGAACTGCGGCGCCGGTCAAACACGAGCGCAGAAATTCACGTCTTGTCGAATGCATAGAAGTGGCGGCTGCGCCTTGGTTAGTGGCTTTGTCGTGGCACCTTCACTATGCAGTGCTGGATTTGGTTTTTCGATAGGACAAAACGCGCAGATTAGTTCAGTTCTGGAATCTATAGAGGATTAAGGTCTACTAGGGTCGCACCGATCCGAAAGCTCCCGGGGCTCTGACGGGGCTTTGAAATGGAATGAGGCGCAAACCAGAAAGCTCAATCCTGTCCGTTCAGCTGGTTTTGTTCGAAGAGAACTTTGTAGCCGCGCTGGAAGGATTGCAGGTGATTTCGCATCGCCTCGCGCGCTTTGGTGGGATTGTGTTGTCGAATCGCTTCCAAAACCTTGGTGTGCTGAATCACCGCCTGCTCCATTCCTTCTCTCAAAAGCAGGCTCTTGCTGATCAGATCCATCATCTGCTCGCGCACACCCTTGAGAATGTTGCTGAGGACATCGTTCTTTGCGGCAATTCCCATGGAGAGGTGGAAGGACAAATCAAGCTTCCAGAACTCATCGCCGTTGTCATGGATCGCTTGCTTCATTCGGTCCACCATGGCTTCCATCTGCTTCAATTCTTTCTGGGTAATGCGTTCAGCGCACAAACCAGCAAGCTCGGTCTCAAGGATCAGACGAGCCTCGACGAATTCGCCCAAGGCCTTTGCGCTGGTGAGCAGTCCTCTGATTTAGCCAGGGGCTGGTGAAGTAGGCCGAAGGCTGCTCGGCAACATAGCTTCCGCCGCCCGCACGCACGCGAATCAAGCCAATGAATGCCAGGGAAGTGAGCGCCTCGCGCAGGCTGGAACGGCCGACACTGAAGGCTTTGCAGAGCTCTGCTTCGGAGGGGAGCTTCGCGCCAGGGCGCCAGTCACCCGCAGTGATTCGGGCAGCAAGACGCTTAGCCACTTGTTCGCTCAAAGTAGTTCGGGGCACCGGATCGAGACTATCCAACAATTTTGTTCAATGAATCAGGATAGGCAAGAAAAATCATTCGGTCAATCGCATTATCAGCTTGTCTGACAAGCTGACCTATAGTAATGTTTTCTCCACTCAAACGCCAAATGAGTGCGCGCGCGACCGCAGCGCAAGGGAAAAAGGTTGAAACCTGACCCGCCCCTATCCAAATGGCCTGCGATGGAGGTTCTACTTGAGTTCCCACACTGTTACCTCACCTGCAAGCAAGACCCCCACACCGTCCTCTCAGCCTAGCCCCAACTACCTCGCCTCTGCGCTGGTGGTTGTAGCCGGTGTGATCGCCGCAATCGTCATCCTCAGGCTGCCGCTACTCTCAACAGCCTGGCAGCAAAACTACAACCCGACTGGACATTGGCTTCTTTCAGCGCTGGTCGCAGCAATTCCCGTTGCCGTGCTGCTGGGGACGCTGGCTTTCGGCCACGTCAAGGCCCACTATGCCGCGCTGGCCGGATTAGCGGCCGCGTTGCTGACCGCGATCTTTGGTTTCCACATGCCGGCGCGTTTGGCGGCCTCCACTGCCATCTATGGCGCTGGCTACGGGCTGTTTCCGATTGGCTGGATCGTTCTCAACGTCATCTTCATGTACCAGCTGACCGTTGACTCAGGCCGCTTCACCGTACTGCAGCACAGCCTCACGGGCATCACCAAGGACCGTCGCCTGCAGTTGCTGCTCATCGCCTTCTGCTTTGGCGCGTTCTTTGAAGGTGCGGCTGGCTTCGGCACTCCTGTGGCAGTGACTGCCGCGTTGCTGATCGGACTCGGATTCAAGCCGCTGCAGGCCTCGGGGCTATCGCTGATCGCCAACACCGCGCCGGTCGCCTTCGGTGCGTTGGGTACGCCGATCATCGCGCTCGCCAAGGTCACCGGCATGAGCGAGACGATCCTTGCCGCGATGACGGGAAGAATTCTGGCTCCGTTCTGCATTCTGGTTCCGTTCTGGCTGATTTGGGCCTTTGCCGGCTTCAGCGGCATGGCTGAAGTCTGGCCCGCGATTCTTGTCGCCGGCATTTCCTTTACGATTCCACAAATCCTGGTTTCGAATATGCACGGCCCGTGGGTCGTCAATGTCGTGGCGTCGGTCGTCTCCATGATCTGCTTGACTGGTTTCCTGCTGATCTGGCATCCCAAGAAGATCTGGAAATTCGAAGGCCAAGAGGACGAGGAGAAGGCTGAACTCGCACGCGGTGAGATCAAGCAGAGCTACACGCGCAAGGAGATCACCCAGGCGTGGATTCCGTGGGCAGTCCTCAGCATCGTCGTATTTGTGTGGGGCACGCAGACCGGCAAATTGTGGATGAACACGCCGGAGAAGGTCTTCCCCTCCACTGCAAGCTGGGCTACGAAACCGAGCAAGATCACCAACCCTCAGTTTCCGGTAACAACCCTGCACAACCTTGTCGAGCGCGTTCAACCCGTGGTGCCGAAGCCGACGAAGGAGCCTGCGGTATTCGGGCTGAACTGGCTGAGCGCAACCGGAACTGGAATTCTGATCGCTGCCATTCTCTCTGGAATGATTATGGGGCAGGGATTGGGAAAGATATTTTCAGTCTTCCTCAAGACCCTGGTGAAAGTACGATTCTCGCTGCTGACAATCGCGGCCATGCTGGGGATAGGCATGCTCACACGCTACTCCGGCCTGGATGCCACGATGGGACTGGCGTTTGCGCGCACGGGACATTTTTATCCGTTCTTCGGCACGCTGCTGGGCTGGCTGGGCGTGGCGCTCACAGGTTCGGATACTTCTTCCAACGTGCTCTTCGGCAGCTTGCAGAAGATCACCGCGCAACAGGTCAACGTTTCTCCTGTGCTGATGGCTTCGGCCAACAGCGCGGGTGGAGTGATGGGCAAGATGATCGACGCGCAAAGCATTGTGGTGGCTTCAACCGCTACGCAGTGGTACGGACATGAAGGCGATATTCTGCGCTACGTCTTCTGGCACTCACTAGCACTGGCTGCGCTGGTTGGCGCCTTCATCTTCATGATTGCCTACGTGTATCCCTTCACCCAGCTCGTCGTTCACTAAGAGGATACCGCGGTGTTTCGCTGTGGTGCGATGCAGCAGCAGGTGGTGCGGCGGACGGCTCGGGTCGTCCGCCGAGACGAGGGCAGTATGAACGCAATCCTAGAGACTTCCGCAAGCTTTGAATCTTTCTGCTTTGAATCCTTTAAGGCGCGGGCTGAAGCCGTCAGTGCTCAGGTCGAGAGAGTTGCGACGAAAGAGTTGGCGATGGAACTGATCGTCCGCCTGCTGCATCAGGAGGGCGTGGAAGACAAGCCCAACTCGCGTGCCGTATGGGCGGAAAGTCCAATGATCGGCGACGTTGCGAAACTGCAACTGGAAAGCGCAGTACCGGGCCTGACGTTTAAGGTTACGCGCGAACTCGCGGCTGAGGCCAAGGTCGGCATCAGCCAGATGGATTGGGCGATTGCCAACACCGGCACGCTGGTACAGCGGGCGGACGCGGTGGACAAACGCCTGGTTTCCACCCTGCCGCCGTTGCACATTGCCCTCGTCTCCAGCGCGGCGATTTTGCCAGATCTACCCGCGCTGCTCAGCCGCGTTGATCCGTGCAAGTCCGCATATCTTTCTTTCATCACCGGGCCCAGCCGCACCGCCGACATCGAACGCGTGCTGACCATCGGCGTACACGGTCCCGAGCGACTGATCATTGTAGTGGTGGACGATCTTGAGGTGGCGGCGTGAACAAGGAATTCAAGCAGTCCATTCTTGACGCACTCGCCAATCCGAATCTTTCCGGAGCGCTGGGCAGATTCTCCGAGGCCTACCGAGGCAGCCGCGCCAAGGCCTATGAGGGCATTGACTTCGAAGCCGTGCGCACCCAGATTGCTGAGATCAAGTCTTCCGCGGCTTCGCACTTTGACGAACTGGCGGAGAAGTTTGCCAGCGTTGCCGAGGCCCGCGGCACCAAGGTATTCCGCACCAGCGACCCGCAGGCGGTGAAGGACTACATTCTCCGCCTCGCCCAGGAGCGCGGCGTCAACCGCATCGTCAAGTCGAAGTCCATGGCCTCGGAAGAGATTCATCTCAATGAGTACTTGGAAAAGGCCGGCATTGAGGTGAACGAGACCGACCTGGGTGAGTGGATCATTCAACTGGCCGGGCAGCGGCCCTCGCACATGGTGATGCCCGCCATTCACATGACCAAGGAGGAGGTTGCCGAGGTTTTCAGCGAGAATGTCGAGCAAGGCCAGCAACCCGACATCCCGAAGCTCGTGAAGTTCGCCCGCGGCAAACTGCGCCCGAAGTTTCTCAACGCCGACATGGGCATTACCGGCGCAAACATTGCCGTTGCTGATACCGGCAGCATCGTCATCATTACCAATGAAGGCAATGCGCGGCTGGTGACAACGCTGCCGCGAATTCACGTTGCGATTGTCGGTCTGGAAAAACTGATCGAGCAATTTCAGGACATCGCGCCCATCCTGACGGCGCTACCGAAGAGTGCCACTGGGCAACTGCTTACCAGCTACGTTTCCATCATCAGCGGCCCTGTGCCCAACACCGACGGCACGCCGAAAGAGTTGCACATCATTCTGATGGACAACCGGCGCAATGAGATGGCGCACGATCCCCGTTTCAAGCAGGCACTGCAGTGCGTACGTTGCGCCTCGTGCCTTAACGTCTGCCCGGTCTTCCGCCTAGTCGGCGGACACGTCTTCGGCAAGGTCTATACCGGCGGCATCGGCACCATCCTCACCGCGTGGTTTGATGCGCTGAAGGAATCCGATGAGATCCAAAGCCTCTGCATCCAGTGCGGCAACTGCACGGAGGTCTGCCCCGGCAAGATCGATATTCCGGATCTTATCCTGGAGCTGCGCCGCCGCCTTGTGGTTGAGCAGGGACAGCCGATGCTGCAGAAGGCGATGTTTTCGGTGGTCAATAACCGGCGCATGTTCCATACCATGTTGCGCGCTGCGTCGATTGGGCAGAAGCCGTTTTGCGAAAAGGGCTTCATCCGCCACCTTCCGATGTTCCTCAGCGGCATGACCGAGTTCCGCTCATTGCCCGCAATTGCCGAGGAGCCGTTCCGCGATCGGGTGAAGAAAATCAAACAGCCGAAGTGCGTGGAAAAAGCTGTCTTCTTCGGCGGCTGCCTAGTGGACTTCGCCTATCCGGAGATGGGTGAGTCGGTCGTCGAGGTGCTCAATAAGGCAGGCATCGAGGTGATCTTCCCCGAGGAGCAGACCTGTTGCGGAGCACCCGCTCGCTACAGCGGCGCCTATGAAGTGGCGGCGCAGAATGCCGCAGACAACATTGGCGCGCTGCTCGCCGAAGATGTGAAATACGTGGTCTCCGCCTGCCCCACTTGCACCGTTGCGCTGAAGCAGGATTTCATCGCCAACCTTGAAGCTGTAGGCCGCAATGCGGAGTTGCCAGCCGCACGAGGGCTTGCGGAAAAGGTTGTGGACTTCTCCACCCTCGCGCGCCAGCTTTTGGAGCAGGGCCGGCTGAAGTTTAAGCCCGGCATCGAGCCGATGAAGTTTACTTATCACGACTCCTGCCACCTGAAGCGCACGTTGCGAGCGGAACGGGAGCCGCGGCGGCTGATGCAGCAGGCCGGATACGAATTGGTGGAGATGCAGGAGTCCGACATGTGCTGCGGCATGGGCGGCTCCTACACGCTCCGACTGCCGGAGCTTTCCGCACCGATTCTCGAACGCAAGCTGGTGAACATCGAAAAGGCGGGCGCGCCGCTGTTGCTGATCGACTGCCCCGGTTGCGTGATGCAGATACGCGGCGGACTCGACAAGCGCGACTCAAACATCGTGGTAGAGCACACCGCGCAACGCCTGGCCAAGAGCCTCGAATAGCAGCAAACCACTGCGTTCGTCGCCTCCCTTCAGGCGGCAATGCGAGACGGTTCGTCGTACTTCTCTGGACGCGCGATCGGGATGCTTGCGGGCCAGGGTTCTTCGACGGCCGCCAACGCCAAGGCTGCTCCGAGCAGTGCCGCGTTTTTCATGAAGTTGATTTCGTTCACCTGACGCGCCTCCGGCGATTCGTCATTCCAGAAATCGTGCATGACGGGAGAAACTCCGGCCAGGAACGCGATGACCGCGAAGGCTCCCCACTTCGGACGTAAGCCGAGCAGCAAGCTTGCACCTCCCACAGTAAGCAACGCGCCTGCGCCGAGGACGGCAGCCTTCGGAAACGGGACATTTTTGGCTGCGGCATACGGCGCTAGCATCTCGTACTGCTTGAAGTGGTTGATCCCGTTGTAAACAAAGAATCCGCCAAAGAGCAGACGCCCGAGCGTGAACGGAAGTTTCATAGGTTCCTCGCCGAAGATGTTAGGATTCGCCGAAGTCACAAGCCGTTGTAGTCGAGGTTCGAAGAGAATTATGTAATGCAGTACTCGCGCATCTATCGGTAACTAACCAGCGTTGGATCTGATTGCGCCATAAAACACTTCTAACTCTCGACCACTTGAGTTGTGCGCCCGTCTCCGAGCTCGCGCTTTTCTGCCTTACCTCCCGGTGGGCGAGGCAATGGCATCCGGTCGAACTCCCGTCTGGCCAGGAGCAGGCGATGACGCAGTGTCGCTTGCTTGGAGTTCAAGCAGTGGATCGGGGATAGGTACACCGCTTTTCAGTAGCTCTGTCTTGATCTCCACTTTTTGGTTGGGCACTGGATTGATGTCCGTCTCGAACGATTCGTAACCTGGAAGGGCAATCCTGATCCGGTGTACCCCGGGTTGAATAAGCATGGCTCGGCCCCAGCCGTGGAACTCACCCACATGCCCGACATAGAGGCCGTCCACAAATACCGCAGCCCTCGAAGGCTTCGCCGAGATTTTGACAGTGGATGTTACCTGTGGAAGCGGTGCTGTAATGGCCTTCTCCATGGAAACGGTTACAACCTGCTCCGCTCCCGGCTGGACAGTTACTTCGTCCGTGAAGTCCTTGTAACCATCCTGACGGATCACGATTAGGTGTGTGCCCGGTAACAGCATTACTTTCTTAGACCCTGTGAGTTCTTTTAAGTACCCCACGTACTCTCCGTCAACCCACACGCCAGAGGTTCTCTCGACGTCCGACTTTCCCTCAAAGTGAATATCTCCCAGCACAGCATTGCTGGCGCGACACGCGGTGGGAAGAAACAAAGCAGAGAGTAGCAGCATGCACATCACGAGATAGAGCTCTCGAAGCGCTTTTCTCATATGTTCCTCCATGTTTGCTTGATGTGTCATGGGCAATAACCGTGCCAAAGGTATGGCCTCATGCAATGAAGCCGAAGAGGTAGAAATGTTGGGTCGTCGCGAAAAAAGTTCACGTTTAACCGGACACTCCGGCTTTTGCCGATCCAGAGTTTCACACCCATAGCAGCAGGATGTGTTTTTGAGGCGACGGAGTGGGATGCTGTGGCATTCGTCGCAGGGAGAATCACGATGAATATTCCCCGGATCACTGGTTGAGTGACACCATCAGACCTGCAGTGCGCATGAGGTGCTTGGGATGCGTTTCTCTGGCCGTTTTCTTTGGTGGTGTTTGACTGTGCTGTTGATTCTTTCGACCGCCACTCAGGTGGTGGCTCAAGCTATAAATCGGCCCTCTCCTGTGGATGCTGCCGCACTCATCAAGCAAGCCGAGCAAGGAGATGCACAGGCTCAGGTTTACATCGGCCTGATGTATGCCACTGGCGAAGGTGTTCAGAAGAATGAAGCCGAAGCCGTTCGTTGGTATCGTCAGGCAGCCGAACATGGGCACGCCGCGGCTCAGTTTTTTCTTGGCTCGATGTATGACAGTGGCCAAGGTGTCCCAAAGGATGAAGTAGAAGCGATACGTTGGTACCGCGGGGCCGCCGAGCAGGGATACGCAAACGCTCAGAGCGAACTTGGGCGGATTTATGCGAGTGGTCGAGGAGTCCCAAAGGATAAAGCCGAAGCGGTTCGCTGGTACCGCAAAGCCGCTGAGCAGGGGAATGCAGGTGCGCAGTGCAACCTTGGCAATGCGTATGCCAGCGGTCAAGGTGTTCCGAAGGATGATGTAGAGGCTCTACATTGGTACGGCGAGTCCGCTGAACAGGGGAATGCAGACGCGCAGTTCGACCTTGGCGCGATGTATGACAGTGGCCAAGGTGTCGCGAAGGATCAGGCAGAGGCCGTGCGTTGGTATCGCAAAGCCTCCGAGCAGGGATACGCAAAGGCTCAGTTCATCCTTGGCGTGATGTATGCCACCGGCAAAGGTGTCGAGAAGGACGACACCCAAGCTGTCTATTGGTATGGCAAAGCCGCGGAGCAAGGGAATGCAGGTGCGCAATTCAGTCTTGGATTGACGTATCAGTTTGGTCTCGGTGTCTCAAAGAATGAAGTCGAAGCCGTTCGCTGGTACCGCCAGGCCGCCGAGCAGGGAGACGCAGATGCTCAAAATCATCTTGGCATGATGTACACGAATGGGGAAGGTGTTCAGAAGAATGAAGCCGAAGCTGCACGCTGGTACCGCGACGCCGCCGAGCAGGGAAACGCACAGGCTCAGAACAATCTCGGCGTGGCGTATGCCACCGGCAAAGGTGTCCCGAGAAACGCCGCCGAAGCTGTTCGCTGGTTTCGCAGAGGTGCCGAACAGGGATATGCAGATGCTCAGAACAACCTTAGTAAAATGATAAAGATGAAAAAGTTAAGTCAACACGCGGCAAGATAGCTGCGAAGCTGCCGCCCACGAATTCAAGAGCTCCCCAATTGAGGCGAGTTGTCGGGCATGCGGCGGAAACATACGGGCTGAATTCCGCGATAAGGATTAGACTGTCAACTCTGGGAGCCAAAAATGACCGAACCAAGTTACGAAGAACTGAAAGCACAGCTTGCCGCGCTCAAGGCGAAGGAGCAACGCAGCGGCACCATGAGCTTCAAGGTGAGTGACAAAGGAGGCGTCAGCGTCTACGGGCTGGGCCGCTTTCCGGTTACCTTGTACTACGAGCAGTGGACACGCCTACTGGATAAAGCACAGGAGTTGCGCGAGTTTTTGGAAGCGAATAAGGATAAGCTGAAGTTAAAAGAATAACGATCCCACATTGCTTCATGAACCTTATTTTTGTGTGCACTTGGGGTGGTAGGCAAAGAATAACGAACCTCGGAGGAGCAAGAGATTGGCACTCGACGAATTTAGCAGCGTCACTCGTTTTCGTGTTCCGTTTTGCGACATCGACATGTTGCAGCACGTGAACAACGCCGCCTATGTGGTATGGGCAGAGACAGCCCGATGTGTTTACTTCGACGAGGTGCTTGGGGAATCCCTGACTGGGGCGAACGGCTTTATTCTGGCGAAGCTCGAAGTCGATTACGAGCGCGCACTCGAATATCGGGAACATGTTGCCATCGGTTGCAGAGTGTCGCGGATCGGCAATAAGTCGTTCGATTTCCTCTCTGAGATTTGGAACGAGACTTCCAAACAGCGTGCCGCACACTGTCATTCGACGATGGTCGCATTCAACTTTGAAACCAAAAGCTCAATTGTGATTCCGCAGAAATGGCGGGAACTCATCGCCGCTCATGAGGTGATCGCACCGACGACCACAGGTGTCTCGGACAATTCATAAACGGGCAACAGGACGACGCGGGATGCATCCATAACTACGCATAACGGTTTGGAGTGTGGGTCTATGGAAGCAGGTTCAGAGGGGCTGCAATATCGGGTGCTTGGTGGAACGGGAGAGAAGGTGTCCGCGATCGGTATCGGGGGATGGCATCTCGGCCTGTCCCATGTAGATGAGCAGTTGAGCCGCCGCATTGTTCGCACGGCGATCGATCGCGGCATCAACTTCATGGATAATTCCTGGGACTATAACAATGGCATCAGCGAAATCCGTATGGGTAAAGCATTGCGTGATGGCTACCGCGAGCGGGTGTTTCTGATGACGAAAATCGATGGGCGTTCGAAAAAGACTGCGGCAAAGCAACTGGACGAATCATTGCAGCGGCTCGATACGGACCACATTGATTTAGCGCAGCATCATGAGGTTCTGCGGTTTGAAGATCCGCACCGCATCTTTGACCCAGAAGGAGCTAACGCGGCATTGGTGGAGGCACAGAAGGCGGGCAAGATTCGCTATATCGGCTTCACCGGACGCAAAGATCCCCGCGTCCATCTACACATGCTCGAGGTGGCCGAGGAGAACGGGTTCAGGTTCGATACGGCGCAAATGCCGCTGAACGTAATGGACGGGCATTACCGTAGCTTCGAAAAGTTGGTCGTCCCCGAACTAGTCAAGAAGAAGATGGGCGTGCTCGGCATGAAGTCCATGGCGAATTGGATTATCCTGAAATCGAAGACGGTGAAGCCGATCGAGTGTTTGCATTATGCACTGAGCCTGCCAACTTCAGTTGTAATAACGGGCGTCGATAGCATGGAGATTCTTGAACAGGCCCTTGAGGCATGGCGCACATACCATCCACTGAGCGCGGCGGAGGTGAATGCCTTGTTGTCGAAGACGGAGGAGGCTGCAAAGAGCGGTGCATTCGAGCCGTTCAAGACAACCTCGATCTTCGACTCTACTGCGCAGAACCCGGCCTGGTTGGGTGAGGAGCCGGAACGCATCCAACAACTTATGCCCTCGTGAGTGGCCAGGAGGATGGGCGGAAAAGAACGTCACGGTTGGTTGCAAATCAAATGTCTCGGGGCCGCATATCGCTGCCCCGGTTCACATTTTGACTGTTGCACTTTGGGCGATGATGCTTGCGTTGCGGTGTTCTCAAGATCGAAGACTGGCCCGGCTCATGCTCTTATGTGCTACGATTTTTCCGCTCTCAACCCGGGGGTTTTGCGTCAGAACTGAAGCCAAGTTTTTTCTAACCCAGCCTACCGCCTTTTGATTCCCTTCGATTGCATTCGGAAGCGTATCGAAAACACTGATGGAGAGCATTGCTCCCTGGCCCACGTCAACCCAATGGTATTCGATGAAGCCGGGCAGTCCTGAGATGAATGGCACAAAACCTTCCTGAACCTGCTTCATCGCTTCATTTGAATTGCTTACGCCATCATAGCGTCGCACTGTCGTGTACATCCCGCTCTCCTCCTGGAAAATTAGCGAACCACTGTGCCATCCGTGTGTGTTCAACACGTTCTTGCAATTGATAGTACAACAGAATTCATATCTCGCTAGAGGGTCAACAACCAAAGTAATGGGGTGCTCCGCGGGTCGATAATTAGCGAACGAGGCTCCGGTTCCGCGGCTACTTCACATTTCGGGGACAACGTTCATGCACATCGTGGGTGTGGTGGAGATTGTTGCGGGCCTGCTAGTGTTCAGCCGGTTCACACGGTACGCCGCCTTGCCTGCGCCAAGAGCGGTTTCGGCATCCTCGGTAAGACAGTACGGCTCGCGAGCTTATCTGTCGTAATTTCAAGCGGCTGCAGCCGAAGGATTTATGGAAGTGGATTCACAGTAGACCGACCAAGTGACATAAGTTACTGCATTGCCTCCCGTTGTTCTCTAAGTTAAGTGGTAGAGGGTGCTTTATGTTCAGCTCATCACAATCCATTCGCGACATCGCTGCCGATCAACCTTCTGCCATTGCCCTATTCGAGCGATTTGAAATAGATGTTTGCTCTCTGGCAGACAAGTCTCTGGAAGAGGCATGTTCTGACCTCCATCTTTCTCTCGATCAGGTATTGGAAAAACTGCAAGGGTGCCGTGATCGTGAAAGGGGCGCTGGTCCTAGCGATCCATTCACTTTGTCCTGTGCGCTTCTGATTCAGCATATTGTTCGCGTTCATCACCAACGTGTACGCCACGATCTGCCGAGCTTGGCCAGGCAGGCGCGCAAACTCACGGACACAATTGGCGATCAATCCCACGAGTTTAAGGCAGTAGAAAAACTCGTTGAACAACTCCGGCGGGATATGTGGGCGCATATTCGAAAAGAGGAAGAAGTGCTTTTTCCTTTCATCGTTCACATGGAGGAGGAATCCACGCTTGTCTATCCACCGGCGCGTGCCTGCTTCCGGTCAGTTAGCCACCCAATCTTCATGATGGTGCAGGAACATGAAGCCGCAAATCGGATCATGGAAGAGATCCGTTGGACCACAGGAAACTTCACACCTCCGGAATGGGCGTGTCCTACGCACCGCGCACTCTTTGAGGGACTTCGTGGATTTGACGCGGATCTGCGGGAGCACATTCATCTAGAGAACGACGTCCTGTTCCCTCGCAGTATTCAAATGGAAGCTGAACTTAGAGGCACGAGGTAACGCACGGCCTGGTCTCCCACGGGCAGGTGACCATCAAGGGAACGCGAAGGCCTTGAGCATGTCGCTTGCGAGTGCTATGGAACCGTGTGCAAAGAGTTTCGTCGCTTAGGCCTGCTTTGGATGTCTGTTGCCAGACAGACACTCTACACCCTCATGGAATATCTTGTTAGCGCCTCATCGCATTCGAGTGATATTTTTCCAAGCTGGCTGGCGCAGAAAGTGCAGCCCCTCCCGCTGAGTTCTTAGGGCCCTGTGGCAGGTATCGGCAATACGCAGGACGAACAATGTAGCGATGGGCAGCCATCAGCGAAGCCGTCCGAACCAGAAGTATCTTCGTCGACGCTCCCTTTGTGACAGACGTCACTTGCGTACTGGTCGCACATCACCGCCTGAATAACTGCGCTCATGCGAGCGTATCTGACAGAACAGCAGAGACTTACTTCACCTTCTCTGGCAGTCTGGACCCCATGATTCTGTGCGTCGATGACGAGCCAACCGGTCTCATGGTGCGAAAGACCCTGCTTGAGCGCCAGGGGTATGAAGTGATAACGGCCTTGAGTGGGCCAGAAGGGCTCCTGCTGCTCATGGCCCATCCGGTTGAAGCCGTTGTGCTGGACTACGCGATGCCGGGGATGAACGGTGACCTGGTCGCGGCGGCGATGAAGCGGTTGAAACCCGAGGTCAAGATTCTGCTTTTCTCCGCTTACGTTGACCTCCCCGAGGAAGCTCTCAAGTGGGTGGATAGAAGAGCGGTGAAGGGCGTGTCGCCAACGTCCTTTCTGGAAGAGCTTCACCAACTACTATCTTGTTAAGGCTACTATCTTGTTAAGACACCTCGTTAGGTATTAGGTACGGTTTGCTCGTTCTTCCTGATGTTGCAGGAGCTCAGAATTGCCAGTCTCGCAGCCGTCTGATCCCAGAGAACAAAACCACTTCAAGAGCTTGCTTCGCCAAACGGTAATCGTCCCCGTCGTCGCGCTGGCGATTCTCGCGGCATCTCTGCTGTGGGGAATCCAATCCCTGAGGAACTCCTCGCAATGGGTGGATCACACTGACCAGGTGATCGGCGACAGCCAAGAGCTGCTCAAGCTGATCATAGACATGGAGACCGGTGTTCGCGGGTATCTGGCATACGGCGGCGACGAATTTCTTCAGCCCTACAACGAAGCGGAATCAGTCATCGATTCGAAGTTCGACGCTCTCAATCAGCTCGTTGCTGACAATCCATCCCAGCAGGCTCGGCTCGCGGCCGTTCGCAGCCACTTTGACCAGTGGCGCACCGAAACGGCGCGAGCGATTGAGTTGCGTCGCAGCAGCGCAGATGGCGGATACGCTGCGGCCTTGCAACGGAAACATCTGATGGATTCGGTTCGTGAGCAGGATAGTGCCTTTCGGGCAGTCGAAAGGCGATTGCGGGATGAGCGTGTGAAGACCTCCCAAAAAGCTGCGAAGCTGCTGATCGTTGCCTGCGTTCTGCTCAGTGTGATCATCGGCGGGTTCCTGGCGGTCTTTACGCGCCGTCGGATGCACCTGCTGGGAGCACAGTTCCAGGAATCGCTGGATACCGCTGAGAAGCGTGCCGAGGCACTGCAAGAAAGCGAGCAGCAGTTCCGGACTTTGGCGAATGGCATCCCGCAGTTGGCATGGATGGCGAATCCTGACGGCTTTATCTTTTGGTACAACCAGCGCTGGTACGAATACACCGCACTCCCGAACAGATGGAAGGTTGGGGTTGGCGATCGGTGCACAATCCCGAGATGTTGCCGAAAGTCCTTGAGCAGTGGAAAGGTTCAATCGCGACTGGAGAGCCGTTCGACATGGTTTTCCCACTGCGGGGCGCTGACGGCGTGTTTCGTCCGTTCCTGACCCGCGTGATGCCTGTCAAAGACGCAGAAGGCAAGGTCGTCCGCTGGTTCGGCACCAATACCGACATCAGCGCGCAGCGTAAGACGGAAGAAGCCCTCCGGTCCAGCCGAGCCAAACTGCAAGGCATTGTCGGCTCCGCTATGGACGCGATCATCTCTGTAAATGAGCAGCAGCGCATCGTCGTGTTCAATCAAGCGGCGGAATCTGTCTTTCAATGCGAGGCGTCGGAAGCAGTCGGCTCTACCCTCGACCGCTTTATTCCGAAAAGCTTGCGTGAAGTCCATCACGAGCACATTCAAAGCTTTGGGAGCGCGGGCGTAACCGCTCGTTCCATGATCTCGCCGGGCATACTGACCGCCGTCCGTTCCAATGGCGAAGAGTTTCCCATTGAAGCCACGATCTCCCAGGTACAAGCGGACGGGGAGAAGCTCTTCACCGTGATTCTCCGCGACATCACCGAACGTAAGCGCGCGGAAGAGGAACTGTGCGTGAGCGAGGGGCGGCTGGCCGCGTTAATGGAGAACGTCACTGAGGGCCTTATTGTCGCCGACGGCAAGGGGCATACCTTTTACTGGAACTCGGCGGCCCTGGCCATGTTCGGCTACGCGAGCATGGAGGAGTGCCGGCGAAAACTCGGCGAGTTTGCCGAGACGTTTGAAGTCCGGCCCCTCGACGACGATCGCCTGTTGCCGGTCGTGAACTGGCCGATGAGCCGCGTGTTGCGCGGCGAAGTGCTGCGCGATTGGGAGGTACGGCTACGCCGGCTCGACCAGGGCTGGGAGAAGATTTTCGCGTATTCCGGCTGGCTCATCCACAGCACCAGCGGCGAGATGCTCGCGTTCGTTTCCACGAGTGACATCACCGAGCGCAAGCAGGCCGAAGAAGCGCTGCGCAAAAACGAGCAGCGTTGGGCTACCACCTTGCAAAGCATCGGCGACGCAGTCATCTCAACCGATGGCGCTGGTAGTATCGAATTCATGAACGAGGTGGCCGAGAAGTTGACCGGATGGACGTTGCCGGGGGCCAAGGGACATGATCTGAGTGCTGTCTTCGACATTGTTCAGGAAGTGACGCGCATCAAGCCGGAAAATCCGGTCGCCAAAGTGATCCGTCTCGGCAAGGTGATCGGCTTGGCAAACCATACCGTGCTCATCCATCGTGACGGCACCGAAATCCCGATCGAAGACAGTGCTGCTCCCATCCGGGACCCTAAGGGCCAGATGGACGGGGTAGTGCTGGTCTTCCACGATGTCCTGGAACAACGCAAGGTCGAAGCGACGTTGCGGAACAGCGACCGCCTTGCGACCACCGGAAAACTTGCCGCCACCATCGCGCACGAGATACACAACCCGCTCGATGCGGTCGGCAACCTGCTTTTCCTACTAGGTCAGGATGCGCAAGATGACACCACTCGGCAGTACGTTGCTATGGCCAGCGAGGAGCTGGCACGCGTCACCCAAATGACGCGGCAAATGCTGGTATTCCAGCGAGAAGCAGCCACGCCGGTGCCGGTGAAGATCGGCGAGATTCTTGAGAGCGTGACCGCTCTGTTCGAAAGAAAGATCGCGTCGGCGGGCATCCGTCTGGAACAACAAATTGATTTCGATGGCCACATTCGCGTGCTGCCGGGAGAGCTGCGGCAAATCTTCGCCAACCTGGTGGGCAACGCCATAGAAGCAATGGGCACCCGCCGCGGCACAATTACGCTGCGCGCATACGAATCCCAGGATCGGCGGCGCGGCCGACCCGGACTCCGCGTGCTGGTTGCAGACGACGGCCCCGGCATACCCGCTGGCGTTCGGACTAAAATCTTCGAGCCCTTCTTCACCACCAAGGGCGAGAGCGGAACCGGACTAGGCCTATGGATCGCCTCCGACATTCTCCGAAAGTATGACGGGACAATGCGGCTGCGAAGCTGCACCCAGCCCCACCGTTCAGGGACATGCTTCTCGGTCTTTCTTCCGTTTGAGATTAGTTCAGGCTCGCCGGTGCGTTCCTAGATTCGGTGCGAGTGGTTAGGAACGCTCTGTTGCACCGTCCACAGGGGGCTGCGTTTTCGTACGAAAACGCAGCCCCCTGTGCGAACTAATTGGCTCCTGTGACCTGCGGGTAGGAGAGGCCTTACGCATGAGAGTAGGTGCTTGTCCCGTCGGCATGTTTCACAAGTTGGAAAGAGTCGATCTGCTCGCCTTCAGTCGCGTATGCGCGATAGGTGAGCTCGTCACCGTTCACATTGATCACCTGAAATGCTTGCGTGTGGTCGATCGTCTTGGCCCGGAGAGCCGTAAACCTGTCGTCAACCTCGTACATTTTGGGGCCGCTTACTGAAATCGCATAGATCGTCCCAGACTGCGACGGAGAGACAACCTTCCCGCCAGCGAGCTTGTGGGTTCGCGAATAGGTATGATCGTGCCCTTGCAGGACTAGATCGACGTGGTATTTGTCATATAAGGGAAGAAGCACCGCGCGCATTTCCACGTAATCGCGTCCCTTGGCAATGGCATACATCGGCTGATGTTGAACCACGATGGTCCAGCGGTTGGGATTATCTTTCAGGAGGTTTTCTAACCATGCCAACTGCATTGTGCCGACACGGTCTTTTGCGCTTTCCGCAAATGCTTCGTTGGAGTAAACGTTCACGTCGAGCGATATGAAGCGCACTCCCTGGTAGTCGATGTAGTAGGACTGCTCCTTTAGTTCGCCCAGGCCCTTCGGACCATTCATCGGCAGCGCGAAGTGGTATCTCCACAGTGGTGAAACACTGAGCACCTCTTTGGGTGAGGCGTCCCCCGGAAACCGATGCAGATCGTGATTTCCTGGGGTAGCGAAACTTGGTATTTCCGCGCTGATGAAGCCCATGGCATCGCACCACTCGCCCCAGAGCCGGTCATCGTAACCCTCCTCGACCAAATCCCCGGCATGAACGATGAAACGTGCATCGGGCGCCTTGCTGTAGGCCGCGCGTATCGCGCGCGACCAGAGAGACTTTATGCTGTTTTGCTCATCGCCAAGATAGAGGAAGCGGAATGCTTCAGGCTTATCATTGGCGGTGCGGAATGAGTTCCACTCGCTCCAGGTGGTACCATCGCCAACGCGATAGCTGTAGCGCTCATTCGGCTTCAGACCTTCAAAGAGAGCTGCGTAGATTCCGGCAACTTTGCCACTGGCGACCTCGGCTTTGGTCGGCGTTGCGGTTACAGTCACTGCCGCCTTGTCAAAGTTTGGATTCGCCGATGCGTGCGCGATTTGAGCTTGTGCGGCATCGAGCACTTTCTCGGTTCGCCATGTCACAGCCAGGCTGTGGGCTGGGTCAGCCGTCAGGCTCAGAATAATGCGCTCTGGAACGAGTTCTGGCTGCAGAGGCAGTTGTGCATGGTGTGGTTCGGCGAGCAGTTCCTGAGGAATGAGTGCGCTTCCGGCGGTGACGGCAACGCCGGTAAGAAATTGTCTGCGGGAAAATTCATCGAACTTCGTCATCGGTCTCTTGCTTCCTGTCTCCATCAAAAGAACGGAGAGCAACGTAAGTGTAGGATCGGTTATGGCCAGTGCTCTACTACGAGAACTGTAGCAACACTTTATAAATAGGGAATGAATCCAGTCGCGGATTGGAATGTGTGCAGAAAAGAAAAGCGGCGAAGCCCGGGGCCTCGCCGCTCCTGTTGCTCCGGAATGGGATGGTTTGCCCAACCGGAAGGTTCCTTTACCGTTCGCGGCTCAGGTTGTAACGCAGACCGCCCGCGTAGGTCGGTTTGTAGTACTCGCGCTGAACCACATACTGCGGGCTGCCGTTATAGAAGCCGAATACTTCGTTGTTCAGGTTCAAGCCGTAGGCATATATCTGAAGGTTGCGCGTCGCCTTGTAAGTTCCTTGCGCGTCCAACTGGTAATGCGCGTACAGGTAGTTGTCGCCGCCAGGGCCTTTGGCGCCCAGCGGCTGCGTGGCGGGATTCGTCGGTGCAAGCACGCCTGCTGAGTTCACTGCCAGGTTCTGATACTGATAGGCGTAGATCATCGCGTCGTTGTAGGTCATGCCGACACGCAGCGAGAAGTGCTTGTTGTCGAAGGTCGGGCTGATATTCCAGGTGTTCGGCGCCTGGCGTAGCATCGCTGGGCTGTCCGTTCGTAGCAGATTCTGCAAACCATTGGCCTGCGAGTTGGTGTAGCTGTAATTGGCAGAGAGGCCCAGGCCGCGCATTGGCCCAGGCAGGAAGGATAGGTGCTGCTGGTATCCGACTTCCAGACCCATTACGTGTGCGCTGCCGACGTTTTGAACCTGAGAAACGAGCGTGTTGGTCCCCGCCGGAACGCCCGGCCATGCGGTGGCGATGTACTGGCCGTTTACGATCGGGTCGGTCAGGTCCTTGTAGAAAAAGCCTGCCTGGAACATTCCGCCCGATTTCAGGTATTGCTCGAACAGCACATCGTAGTTGTTGGCGTGTTCGGCTTTCAAGTTCGGATTTGAGATGGTTACCACCGCCGGAGTTTGCGAGGTATCTACGACGGAAGATGCCTGTGCGATGTCCTGTGGATCGGGACGCGAAAGACCGCGACCGTACACCAGGCGCAGCGCCGAATCCTTGGCCAGCGCGATGCGCAGCGAAGCGCTCGGCAAAACGTCGAGATAGTCGCCGTTAATCTTCTGGTCCACCAGGCTGGTTGTCGCGTCGAAGCCGAGCGTATTCAGGTGCGTGGCCTCAAAGCGAAGGCCCGTCACCAGGCGAAGCCGGGATGACAGGTCGATGGTGTTCATCACGTACCCAGCCGAGATGCGCTCGACAAAGTCGTAGTTCGCGGAGTTGACTCCGGGACCGCTAAGAGGCAAGTTTGCAAGCGCAAAGTTGCGCACGGAGTTGTAGTCAGTCGTGTTGCCGATCTTGTAGGTCCCGTTATAGTAGTTGGGATCAGTGAAGTTACTATCCCACTCTGGATGCGCGGAGACTGCAATCGAAGTGCCCTTCGGTGCTTTCCAACTCGGGGTCCACGTGTCGTCGAACTTGTGTGCATTGCGAATCTTGCCGCCAAATTCAAGGGTCCCGAAGTGTGTACCAACGTGGTAGTTCTTCGCGTAGGAGGCGGAAGCGGTCAGATTGAGTTGGGCGCTCAGGCCATTGGTTGGCAATTTGAAGGACGACAGACCATAGTTGTTGCGGTCGAGAGAGTTATCAGCGCCCGTTCCGAAGCAACCCGGGCTCCAGCCAGGGCGATTGACGCTCACACCCGGCACGTTGAAACAGTTGTTCGCGATACCGGGGTCGCCCGTCCAAGTATAGTCGGCGCTGCCACTGCCGCCTTCGGAGCGTGAACGGCCCACCGCCGCGTCCCATGCAAACCATGAGCCAGAGAATACGTGCTTGCCGCCAGCCACCAAGTTGCCGATCGCCATGTTCGGTCGGCGCCAGTCCTGGCTGTATCCAGGCGCGCCGGAATCGTTCATCGTCCAGTCCCACTTGTGGCCCCAGTTGCGGAAGGTGGAGAAGAGGCCGCGAAGGTAAAGGCCCGAGCCTTCGCCTAGCTTGTAGTCCGCGCTGGCGGTCGCGCCCCAGCGTGTACGGTCGTAGACGTAGTCGCGAATATCCATGCCGTCATAGTGCGGAGTTAGGCTAGAGGCTGTCGGCACGGGTTCAATGTCATTGATGCCGCGGCCGTTGTAATCGTAGGTGCCGCCGATCAGGATGCCGAGCTTCTTCTGCTTGCCAAAGCGCTGGCCCAGTGTGCCTCCGGTCTGCATCACGCCACGGCCATTGGTCGAGATTGGGGTATAGCCGCCGAGTCCGTAGATGTTCATGGTCGGCACTTCGCTCGCGGTTTTGGTGACCAGGTTTACCGATCCGCCGATGCCATCGGCGTCGATGTTGGCCTGCAGCGTCTTGTTGATCTCGACTGACTCCACCAGGTCGCTGGCGATGGTATCCAGCTTGATCTGGCGCACACCGGATTCCGGCGAGGGGATGGTAATGCCATCCACCATGACGTTGCTCAAGCGTGGCTCAGTGCCACGAATCTGCACGTACTTGCCTTCACCTTCGTCGCGCTCAATCGTGACACTGGGCATGCGGCCCAAGGCATCGGCGATGTTTGCGTTGGGAAGGCTGGTGATCACCTCGGCGGGCAGCACCTGCAGGATGTTATCTGCGGCGCGGGTGCGATTAATAGCCTCGGCCTCAGCGCTCTGGCGTCCCGAGATCACGGTGACCTCTTCGCTCTTGGACTGGATCTGGATGACCGCCTTCATCTGCGTGTTCTTACCGGCGATGATGGTTACTTCCTGCGTGAACGGCTCAAATCCCACATAGGAGATCTTGACGGTGTAGGTGCCGGGAGCGAGATTGGTGATGGTGAATTCGCCCTGTCCATCGGTGGCCACAGTGCTGGCGCGTGGCAGTAGCTCGACCTGTGCGCCTTGCAGTACGGCGTTTGCCGTATCCGCAACGCGTCCGCTGAGCGATCCCTTGTCCGATTGAGCCAACGCAAAGGTTCCAAGAAGGCAAAAGCAGAGCAGAGATACGAGTGAGGATGACAAAGTTCGACGCATATTGTGCTTCTCCATTCGCACGCCGGGTGGCGGGCAATCTCTTCAAACGGACCACGCCTCTTCGAGGAAGCAGACCGCTGAATGATGTAGATCAGATATGAGTTGAGCAGCTTTGGAATAAGGTCAAGTCAAAGCCGGATGAAGGTTTTGTGAATACTTTAAGACAAGCAAGCCGATGGGTATCGGTTGAGAACATACGATGAATTTGGCGGGGAATGAACTCTATCCTGAGTGGGATGTGGCACACTGGGTTCGATACATTCAACTAGCTAGGAGAACGCATGCGCTTTTATCGCACTTTGTGTCTTACCCTTCTCACGCTGATGTTGGCTGGCGCGCTGGCCCAGGCACAGCCCGCTTCCGGCTATAAGGTGTCCCGGCGCATCACACTCAGCGGCGATGGCGGATGGGATTACCTGACCTTTGACGGCGAAGCGCGCCGCCTCTACGTCGCTCGTGCCACGCGGGTGATGGTGATCGACGTTGACAGCGGCAAGCAGGTGGGCGAGATCGCGAACACCAGCGGCGTGCATGGCGTGGCGCTGGCCCACAAGTTCGGACGTGGCATCACAAGCAACGGCAAAGACGACTCGGCGACTCTCTTCGACCTGAAGACGCTTGCGCCCATCGCCACGGTAAAGACCGGCAGCAAGCCCGACGCAATCCTCTTTGACAAGTTCGATGGATTGGTGCTCACCTTCAACGGCAAGAGCAACGACACCACATTGATCGATCCCGCAAAGGCTGTAGCCGTGGGGACTATCGCGCTGCCCGGCAGGCCGGAGACAGGCGTCTCCGACGGTAAGGGCAAGGTCTTCGTCAACCTGGAAGATAAAAACCAGATCGCCGTCATCGACGTCGCGGCGCGTAAGGTGCTGGCGACCTGGCCGCTGATTGGCTGCGAAGAGCCGACCGGTCTCGCAATGGACACCGCCAACCGCCGCCTGTTCTCCGGTTGCCACAACGGAGCGCTCGTCGTGGTCGACGCCGACTCGGGCCGGAACGTGCAGAAGCTTGCCATTGGCAACGGAGTCGATGCTGTCGCCTATGACAAGAACGCCGGGTTCGTCTTTACCTCCAACGGCGAAGGCAACATCTCAGTCATTCGACAGGACGGCCCCGACAAGTACACCACCTTTGCCAATGTCCAGACGCAAAAGGGCGCCAAGACGATGGCTCTCGATGGCAGCAAGCATGTGGTTTACTCGGTGGCGAACGCCGCCGCTGACGCCAACGGTAAGCCCGGCCCGTTCGAACTGATCGTGCTCGAGAAGTAGCCGACGTTTTAGTTAAGGTTGTCAAACGGCGCCGCAAGCTCAACCGATGCGGCGTCGTTTTCTATTGCGACAGCGATTTCCTGTGCCGCGGGAATTCTCACTCGCCCGCAGAGGTAACGGCAAATGCTCATTTACCAGGCGGAGGTGGTCCACGCCTAGCCAATGTAATACTTGCCAGCGTCCACCAGTTGCCCCGGTCCAAACAGTACGCCGGCAAACGTGGGACTTCCGAATGCCGGCGATGGACCCTGTCGTTGCTACTCTTCACACTTTTCCGTTCCTGTGTATTCCTTGACGATAGTGCTTCTTTTCCAGTCCTCAATTCGCTCCCGAGCATCTTTCACAAGTTTCACGAACCGTCGGGCCAATTCTCGAATGCGTTCGGATTGTCGCCTTTGAATCGCCTCGGTAGGAATCAATTCTGTGCCGACACCGATGGCCGTTGCTCCCGATAAAATGAAGTTGGCTGCCGTCTGCTGATTTACGCCTCCTGCCGCAATCAATGGGATTTGCGGCAGAGATGCGTTCAGGGCTTTAATGTAACTCGCCCCGCCGACTTGGGCGCAAGGGAACACTTTGACAAAGTCAGCGCCGGCTTCCCATGCCGTCACCACCTCAGTTGGCGTCAACGCTCCGGGCAAGACTGCGATGTTATGCTTGGCAGCGAATCCGACAATGGTTGGATTGAATGACGGAGCTGTCAGAAAGCCTGCCCCCGCGTCCACGCAGCGCCGCGCCGTGTCTGTATCGAGCACGGTGCCGGCGCCGACCAGGATTTTCGGATCGAATCGCACGAGGTGGGAAATCAACTCTACCGCGCCGGGCACGACCATCGCAATTTCCACGATTGCTATTCCAGCTCGCGTGACTGCTTCTGCTGCGAAGTGTGCATCGTCGCCAGAGCACACTTTAATCGCTGGAATGATGGCTATCTCTCGAATTCGGGAGCAGACTTCATCCTTTGTCATTGGTCATCCCTCCAGTGCATTTTCAGACTAGCGCCATACATTTACACAGCTTCGTTAGGGTCAGCTTCTGGTAGCCGATCGTCGCTACGTGCGAACCAGGCGTACAAGGTCGGCAGCAAGATGATACTGATGGCCAAGTCCGCAATTAGGCCACCAACGATGACGATGGCAAAAGGACGCTGTGAATCCGATCCAATGCCATGGGAGATCGCCGCGGGCAACAGTCCAATGGTTGCGACCAGCATCGTCATCATGATTGGCCGAAGGCGGAGAACAGCACCTTCCACGGCAGCTTCCTCAATGTCATATCCCCGGGCTCGAAGTTGATTGATATATTCCACCATGATCACGCCGATTTGCACCGATACTCCGAACAGTGCAAGAAAGCCTACTCCTGACGACACACTGAAGTTCGTACCTGTGACCAGGAGAGCAAGCAGGCCGCCGATCGGCGCCATGGCTATGTTCGTGAGGATCAGAAGTGCCCATTTCACAGACTTGAACATGGTGTAAATGATGATGTAGATCAGGAGGACTGTCAGCGGCAAGACGAGCAGTAACCGCCGCTGCGAGCGCTTCGCGCTCGCGTATTCGCCTGCCCAATCGAAGGTATAGCCCGTGGGAAGCTTAACCGAGTCGTCAACCTTTCTGATTGCTTCGTCCACGGTGCTTCCCAAGTCTCTGCCACGCACGCTGAACTTGACAGCTACGTATCGGGAGTTTTCTTCGCGGTAGATCTCTGAGCCGCCATCCAGCACCCTGACTTTTGTCAGTTGTGCCAGGGAAACCCGTTCGCCCGATGGCGCCAATAAACGCACCTTCTCGATGGCCTCTTTCGTATCCCGATATTGCGGCAAGTAGCGCAAGACAAGATCGTATCGCTGTTCTCCGATGAGCACCTGGCTGAGGGCGTTACCTCCAACCGCTGTTTGAATTGCGTCCTGCACATCGGAAACATTGATGCCGTAGCGCGAAGCCTGATCGCGGTCGACGCTAAAGTTGAGATTGGGCTGGCCAATAACCCGGAAAACGCCAAGATCCTCTACCCCGCGGATGGGTCGCATTACCGCCGCAACCTCATCTGCCTTCGCTTCTAGCGTCTTCAGATCGTCGCCGTAGATTTTGACCGCAAGCGCGCCCTTCACGCCGCTCACAGCTTCTTCCAGGTTGTCGGAAATCGGCTGCGAGAATCCCCAAGTTACTCCTGGAATCTTTTCCAGTTCTCGGTCCATGGCCGCAATGAGCCGCTCCTTGTCCTGGTGGAAGACTGGACGCCACTTCTCCTTCGGCAAGAGATCGACAAAGAATTCCGTGTCAAAAAATCCCGTGGTGTCGGTGCCGTCGTCCGGGCGGCCTATCTGGTTGACAACCTGTGGGACCTCTGGGAACGAGCAAAGGATTTCACGCGCTCTTTCCGCGACCAGTGCGCTCTCCGTCGGGCCCGTGCTCGGAGCCAATGTCCCTCGGACCCAGATCGCACCTTCATCCAGATGGGGCAGGAATTCGGACCCGATCACACCGCTAAAGGCCAGGAATGCCGAAAGCAAAAGCGCAAGGACTGCTCCGCCAGCTGTCACCCAATGGTTGCGAATAGCCCAGTGAAGGCTCCGCCTGTAGCGTGCCGTCAGAAATATCATCACCGGGTTCTGCCATTGTTTCGCGTGACGCCGGAACAACAGGCTCGCCAGTACCGGCGCAATCAACATGGAGAAAACCAATGCTCCGAGCAAGGCGAAGGCCACCGTCCACGCCATCGGCTTGAACAACTTTCCTTCGACGCGTTGCAGAGTGAAGATAGGAAGATAGGCCGTAATGATAATGGCAATGGCATAGAAAACAGGCCGTTGCACCTCATGGGCGGCCGTCCGGATCCGGTTGACCAGAGTACGCGGACCCTCCTCGGGACGGTTCAGATGGCGCACGACGTTCTCCACCATCACCACCGCCCCATCCACGACCATGCCGAAGTCCAGTGCACCCAAGGAGAGCAAGTTCGCGGAGATATGCCTCAGGTTCAAACAGATGGAGGCAAAGAGCAGCGCAAACGGAATGGTCAATGAAACGATAATTGCGCCGCGGACATTGCCAAGGAAGATGAAAAGGATGATGACGACCAGAATCATCCCCTCTGCCAGATTGTGCAGAACGGTGTGGGTGGTGTAATGCACCAGATCGTCCCGGTCGAGATAGGGGACAATTCTCACGCCGGGAGGCAATATGTGATCATTGAGCCGTTTGACCATCGCATGGAGGGATTCCAGCATGGTCGCAGTGTCCGCACCTTTGCGGAGAAAGACAATCCCCTCAACTACGTCGCTATCATCGTCAACCACCCCGTCCGTCCGATGGTAAGCCCTTCCGATCTGGCCCAAGCGAATCTTCGGCCCTTGTGTAACCACGGCGATGTCTTTTATCCGAAGTGGAGTGCCGTTTTGAACTTTGATCACCGTCTTTTCGATGTCACGGATATCGTTGACCAGACCTACGCCGCGCACATTGATCTGTTGCGAACCTTGTTCGATAAAACTGCCACCCACGTTCGCATTGCTGTTTGAGAGCTGTTGTTCAACCTGAGCCAGGCTCAGACCATACGAGATCAACTTCTCCGGGTCGACTCGAACCTGATATTCGCGTGTTACGCCCCCGAACGAGGAATCGTCGACAACGTCCGGGACAGATCGAATGTACTTGCTGATAACCCAGTCCTGCAGCGACTTCAGCTCCATCAAGTCATACGCAGGATTCGTGCTCGTCAGCGTGTACCAATAGACCGAGCCAATCGGACTGAAATCGGGGCCGACCCCTGCAGCGACGCCGGGCGGAAGTGTGACCTGCGAAAGCCGCTCCAGCACTTTCTGGCGGTCCCAATCGTTGTCGGAGTTATCGTCGAAGATGAGATTCACAACTGACAGTCCGGCTAACGACGCCGACCGCACGTGCTGAAGGTGAGGAATACCATTCATCTGGATCTCGACAGGAATGGTGACCTGCTGCTCGACTTCCTCTGCGGCACGCCCAGGCCACTGCGTAATTACCTGCACCCACGTATTGGCCACGTCTGGATAGGCTTCGACCGGTAGGTTGTGGAACGAGATGATGCCCCAAACAAAGAGAAGCAACGCCATGGACAGAATGACAAAGCGGTTATTCAATGCGAAATCGACGAGTGCGCGAATCATTGCTGCTCCGCCGAGTTCTGGAATTCAAGCGCATTGGCCACGACTTGCTGGCCAGGCGCTAGTCCGGAAACAATCTCCTGCAATGCGCCCGGGAGCATGTCGCCGCCCACAACTTCCGCCCGTCGAAATTCATTGCCTTGCACCGGAATGTAGACCCAATCACGATCGTGCAGGTGCAAGACCGCGGTGGCCGGGACGGCCGCTCGCTTCTGTTCTTGCCGACCGTGGAAGGTTGCGCTCACGAACATGCCAGGTCGCATCAGGCCCGGATTTCGCATTTCGATTCGAACTTTTACAGTGCGAATGTTCGGGTCCAGCACAGGCCCGATGTTGCTGATGATGCCAGTGAGAACCCGATCGGGATAGGCATTCAGACGAATCTCGGCCCTTTCGCCGAGACGCACATTGGCCAGATCGTTTTCGTATACATCGCACAATACCCAGACGTAACTGAGGTCAGAGATCGTGAAGGGGCTCGGCGCGGAGAGCCCGGCCACGCCGGAAGCATTCGTAACCTGCTGATCGGTGATCACTCCGGAAATCGGAGCACGAATCTCGATCAAACCGCTCGGACGATCAAGCGATGGACTACCCAGAACACGAAGCTTTTCGGCAGTATTCGCGACGTCTACCTTGGCTTTGTCTTCCATATTTTGCGCGATTTGAAGATCGTTCTGGGAGATCGCTCCCTTGTCGTAAAGCAGCTTCGCGCGCTCCAACTGCGTGTGTGCCAGCTGTTCATCGGCTGTGGCCTTTTGGTAGTCCGAGAAAGCTCCGGAAATGTCGGCGCTTTGTACCTTGAGCAATAGTTGGCCCTTCTTGACCGTATCACCGAGGCGCGCGTCTATCTCCACAACGCGGCCCACGGCCAACGAGATGACAGGAACAGCTCTTGCAATGTCTGGAATCACCGTCCCCGTGACTCTGAGTTGTGGCGTAGCACTGTGTTCTGTCGCCCGCGTCAAGCCGAACCGTTCAGGATGGTCCACCTGAAACAGATTGCGGTCCTCCACGCGTTGCACCTTGAGAGGCGGCGGCGCTTCTGCCTGGGGATCACTCTTGCCGCCACTGCATCCTGCTCCAAACAGGCACAAGATCATCGAGAACGCGAGGATGGCAGTAAACCTACTCTTCACGGGATCACCTCACGTCCAACGGCGAGATTCATTTGATTCGTGGCATTCAAATAGGAAGCCACCAGATTCAAATAGTTGACCTGCACGGTTCGATAGTCGGCCTGAGCATTGAGAAAATCGAGAAGCGATGCCGCCCCGTGCTGGTACGAAAACGCAATTGTATCCCGCACACTGGAAGCCTCTTCCAGGTACTGCTCCCTATACGGTTTGAGCAGTATGACAGTGCTGTTGACCGTGGCGTAGGCCGAATCGACGTCGCTGAAAACCTGCGACCTTGCAGCCTCTGCGAGGCGATCGTTGCGGTCGATGTCGAGCTGCGTGCGTTTCTTCTCGCCTTGATTGCGATCGAAAATTCGCAACGGGATACTCACGCCAACGCCGATGTATTGGTCGATGGGCGGGTTGCGGCCGACATCGAAGCCGAGTGTTGGATCGGTCGATCCATTGGCGACGGCGAGCCTGTGATCGGTCTTAGCTTTTTCGATGGATTGGATAGCGGATCTCAAGTCTGGACGTATATCGAGAGCTGCCTGGCGGACTTCGCTAAGGGGAGGAACCTGCTCCGAGAAATCGAAGGGCCCGGTGACATCGAATTGATCGACTGGCGTGCGATCATCCAGGAATGTAAGGAGCTGAATCTTCGCGGTGCGGAGATTGACTTCGGCAGTTTGCAGGTCAGATAGGTACTGGACTCTCTGCAACTCCAGGCGTTTCAAATCCACTTGGGCAATTGCACCTGCTTTGTAGCGGTCACGATTTACATCAAGTACATGGTCATAGTAGGCCAGGTTTTCCCTGGCCAGATTCAGAATCGCTTTTTGCTGAAGCGTCTGGACAAACCCCATCCGCAGATTGAAAACCAGGGTTCGTTCCAGATCCGCTTGATCGGACACGGCGATCCTTGTCGCATCTTGCGCGCTCTCAAGGCGTAATTCCCGTTTGTGCCAACGCTCGTGCAGGTACGAGATGGTGGCAGACGACAACAGAAAAGCGAACGGGCCATGCGGAGGCCCTCCTGGGAATGGGTCGATCTGATCGGCGAGCAGGGAGAGATTCGGGTTTGGCCGCAAGTATGCCGTAATCTCCTGCGCCCGCGATTCATCGACGCCGATTTGTCCGGCTCGAAGCGTGGGATTCGCCGCCTCGAATTTGTCACGAAGCTCTTGCCATGTCAGTGCCTTTTGAGCGAAACCGCTAGGTGCCGTGGCTGCGATCAGGAGCAACCCGAGGCACAACTGTTTCACGACCCGTTGCATGGACCCTCCTTGCTCCCTCATTTCCGACAGCACACGCTTGACCGCCTGCACGCGCCCTCGTCGGGGCTGTCGCAATAGGGTAATGCCTCAAATAGAGCGTCATGTGAATACACTGTTAAAGTAGAACTGTCTTCGGCTTGGACCAACGCCACCACGCGGCGCGGACCAGTCCCGGCCACCTCTCAAGAACAGAGATCATTCTAGAGGCGAATAGTAACCGCCGTTTTCTGATCTGCCCGGACATGCCGGGACTAGTAACGGCTGGTTGATAAGGTCAATCTGAGCGTGGTCTTTATTGCGCGGGCTTCTTCTCGCCGTTGAAGCAGAGATTTCAATACCTCGCGTATTTCGCGTCGTGTCTGTGAGTTGATTACAGGTTGGGGAGCCGATTTCGAAGACAACTTTGAATTTGCTTCTGACTTGGTCCTGTACCGAGTCCAGCAGATTGTCCCAGAGATCCCACAAAACGGACCGGAGAGATGAATCGGTGGCATCCTCCGCAGTTCGGTTTCGCAAGTCCTCTAGCTTTTCCGAGCACGCTTCCATCGCATAAGCAGTATCAGACCGCAGCTTCGTTGTCAGGGTTCGTAGGGCGTTTTCGACCACGTTTCTGGGTGACAGGGGTCGTTGTCAATCTCTTCGACATCTGTGAAATCCGAGGGGTCGTTATCCATTTGGCTTCCTGCACAAAGCGCCCTTGGCTCATAGCGCTCTCTCAAAGCTTTACGGATACAACGAAGATTTCGCAGCGTTTAGGAGCGGCGAAACGTCACGGAGGAAGAGTGCTGGAAAAAACCGCGCTAAAACCGCGCTAAAACGAAAACCCCTCCTGCAAGCTACTCATTGCAGGAGGGATAGAAATCGTTTGGTGCCGAAGGGGGGACTCGAACCCCCACACCCTTGCGAGTACATGGACCTGAACCATGCGCGTCTGCCAATTCCGCCACTACGGCACTGTGCAAAAGAGGCGCGGAACGCCACGATGACCTTACAGTCATACTCTTTTCACTGCTGCAAATGGATTGTAACATACAGGTCTGCTTTGTCGAATCGTCGGCGACGGAGACGCGCTACGCCGTGCTGGAAATCTTTGTCTCGTCTGATACTGAAAGGTTTGGCTGACGGTATTTTCGTTCCTATCTTTGCGTAAAGATCGAGTTGCGGACTATATTCTTGCTATTCGTTGCAACCGGCGGAAATGTTGTTCTACGCCCGGGTGCAACTTTGGTTGCAACGTTGGTCGTAACATTGCAGTAGCAGAAACGCTCAATTGAGTTGCTGCAATGTCCATTCGTGCGCTCGCCATCAAAGGTCGAGTACGAAAAATTCAGAGGTGATAGATGGCCGAGCCACTCTCCGATAGCGCGCCCAAGATTCCTTTGCCAATCAGCAAGGAACTCCGTACGCTTGCCCACGACCTTAGCAATTCTATTGAGACCATCATGCAGGCTACGTACCTGCTCAATCAGGTCAAGATCGACGATGCGGACCGGAAGTGGCTAAACCTCATCGATCAGGCGACTCGCGACGCGGCTAAGATCAATCGCCAGATCCGGGAAGTGCTGCGCTCGCAGAGCCAGGAAGAGTAGAAACGGCATCGACTCCCTTCGCGCCCATTGTGAGCGCGGGGAAATCTCAGGTCGGTTCAGGAGACGCACCGATGTCCGCATTTGAAAATCTTCGTTATGAGAAGAGAGATCAAATTGCATTCATAACCATTGCCCGTCCGGCGGTGCTCAATGCGCTCAACGGCCAGTGCGTGCAGGAACTCAGCCGCGCCATGCAGGCCGTGCAGGATGACATTGACGTGCGTGTAGCGATCCTTACCGGCGAAGGCGAAAAGGCCTTCGTGGCCGGAGCCGATATCAACGAATTGGTGGCTCTCGACGCGGTGGAAGCCGAGGCCCTATCGCAGCGCACGCAGGCGATCTTTTCCCTAATTGAAAACTGCGGCAAGCCCGTCATTGCTGCGGTCAACGGCTTTGCCCTCGGCGGCGGCTGCGAACTCGCCCTGGCCTGCGCGATACGCATCGCCTCGGAGAATGCCCGCTTCGGCCAGCCGGAGATGAAACTCGGACTCATCCCCGGCTTTGGCGGCACGCAACGCCTGCCTCGCCTGGTGGGCAAGGGCCGCGCTCTACAGATGCTCCTCACCGGCGAGATGATCGGCGCCGAGGAGGCCTTCCGCATCGGCTTGGTCAACGCGGTGCTGCCTGCCCCCGAATTGCTGCCGCACGCCGAAGCTCTCGCCAGGAAGATCATTGCCAACGCACCGCTAGCCGCGCGCTACTGTTTGGACGCTGTCAATCACGGGCTCAGCATGACGCTGGAAGCGGGGCTCGCCTATGAGGCTGCGCTGTTTGGCCTCTGCTTTTCCACGGCGGATAAAAACGAGGGCACCCACGCCTTCCTGGAAAAGCGCGGCCCGCAGTTCAAGGGGGTCTGAGCGGTGCTGAGCGGTATCCGGGCAGCGGGACTGCCCCTGTTCGCGGGATCGAGTGAGCCCACTGGCCTGACTTCGACGCCGATTTAGCCTCCCACCTGTGGTACAAAAGAGGATGTGATCCGCTCATTTCATCGCCTCATGTTGCCTGCCTCCGACGAAGACTATCGTTCGCTGGAGGAGTTTTTTTCTGCACTCGGCTTTGCTCCCGGCGAGAATTGGAGCGGCCGCCGCTCCAAGGGGCGGAAGTTTGAGGCCTTCGAGTCCGGCGTCGAACTCGCCAGCGGCGAGGGGATGCCCGCAGCCGACCTGGTGGTTGAGGTCGATAATGCCGACATTGTTGCCGAGGCGGCCCGCGCCAAGGGCTTCACCTTTGTCTCCGATATCGCCGATTGCGATTGGGGCGCGCGTCTGTTCGTTCTGCAAATTCCCGCCGGCTTTGGCAATCTCGCCGTCTTCAGCTACAACGAGAACTGGCGCCAGCCCACCAAGGAATCGGAACTGGATTCGACCGGGATGAAGTTCGCGGTCGTGGTCTCGCGCTTCAACGCGTTTATAACGGAACGCCTGCTCGCCGGAGCCACCGATGCGCTGCGGCGCACTGGAGCGCTCGCCGCCGACATTGAGATCGTCCGCGTTCCAGGAGCTTTTGAGCTTCCTGCCGCGGCAAAAATGCTTGCAGAAACCGGCAAGTACGACGCACTGGTCGCGATCGGTTGCCTGCTGCGCGGAGACACCGCGCACTACGATGTCATCGTCAATGAAGTCACCCGCGGTATCGGACAAGCAACGCTCGAAACCGGTGTTCCGATTGGCTTCGGCGTGCTCACCTGCGAGACTTTAGAGCAGGCCATCGACCGCGCCGGATTGAAGATGGGCAACAAGGGATTCGAAGCCGCCCTCGCCGCATTGGAACTGGCCGCACTCAAACGCACGCTTCAACAGAAGTAGAGAGCAGAAAAAGGAATCATCGGTACAAACATGGGCACACGACGCAAATCACGTGAGTTGGCGCTACAGATGCTGTTTCAGGCAGACATGGGCAAACAGTCGATCGAGCACGTCAAGAAGACTTTCTGGGCCGAGCGCCGCGACCTGGAGGATAGCGTCCGCAACTTCGCCGATGACATCTTCCGGGTTGCCATGGAGCGCTACGACGAGATCGGCCAACTGCTGGAAGGGCACACCGAGCACTGGCGCCTGGAGCGTATGGCGGCCGTTGATCGCAACATTCTGCGCGCCGGAGTCGCCGAGTTCCTTGGCTTTCCCAAGACCCCACGCCCGGTCATCATCAATGAAGCGCTGGAGATCGCGCGCCGCTTCTCCACGCCGGAGTCAGTGCAGTTCATCAACGGGGTGCTTGATTCGGTTGCCCGCCAACTCGAACCGCAGCCGTCGGTCAAACATAAGTGACCTTAGGTCGGCGGCTGCTCAATACCCCAAAAAGTCCGTTGCGGGTTGTAATTGAATTTTCATCGCGCAGTGTTAGAGTTCACTTCCTAGGCCATGTGCCTCCTAACTATGCGCAAACATCTTTTTGCTTTGTCGATCATTATTGCGGCAGTGCTGCTGCCGACGCTTGCCCCGGGCTGGGGCGATGTTGGGCACATCGCCATCAACCGGGCGGCGGCGGAAAAAATTCCAGCTGACATGCCGCAGTTTCTCAAAGCTGCCTCGGGGCGCATCGCCTGGCTGGGGCCAGAACCGGATCGCTGGCGCTCCGACCTGGAGAAGCCGCTGAGTGATGCGCAAGCTCCGGATCATTACATCAACCTTGAGGAAGTGGACTGGCTCAGGCCGCTGCCGCCGGACCGCTACCGGTTCATCCAGGCAGTGTATGAGTACCGCGCCCAGCATCCTGGGGCGGGCGTACCACCGCCAGAGAAGATCGGCTTTCAGCCCTACATAACTGTCGAGGTCTTTGACCGGCTGAAGGTAGCGTTTCGTGAGTATCGCCATGCCCGAGCCGAGGGGCGTCCGACCGGCGATGACGAAGCCAATGCGATCTTCTACGCGGGCTGGCTGGGCCACTACGTCGCCGACGGCTCCAACCCGATGCACACCTCAATCCAATACAACGGCTGGGTGGGGCCGAATCCCAAGGGCTACACCACTTCGCATGACATCCATTGGAGAATGGAGACGGCGTTTGTGAACGCCAACCCGGAGGTCACTGTTATCGCGGATCTGGTGCGTGCGCCCAAGCGTCTGGACCACCCCTTCGAGGACTACATCGCCTACCTGCGGGAGTCGCAGTCGAAGGTGGAGCAGGCGTACGTCCTGGAGAAGGTGCGCGGCTTTGATGGTGAAGGCACGCGGGAGTCGCGCGAGTTCATCCGTCAACAACTTGGCCGCGGCTCGCAGATGCTGTTGAACCTGTGGTACACGGCATGGATCGATTCGGCGAAGGAGCCAGAGCCCCGGCACGGGCAATAAACGTGATGCTTGCGCAGAATCGCGCGTCGGTTTAGCACCTTGTTCTAGAATTTGCTTTCGAAGTCGGCGAAGCGACGCTCGAGTCGCCATTGTTCGCGTGCCTTTTCACTGCCGTTGAGGAATTTGGTGCAGGCGGGATTGGGAGCCGTTGTGGGGCGCTCGGCGGCGCACTCGTGCATGGGAGTGAATTTGCGAGTGTCGGTCCAGAGGCTGGCGCCGGGAAGAAAAGAGTGCTCCAGGCTGGTGCGCGCCATCTTCTTCAGCGTCGTGTAGTCGAGTCCCTGGTCCGCCACGGCGCGCTCGTATTCGCGCGTCATCTCCGAGCGGGAGACGCCCTCGTCGTCGGTTGCCAAGGCCACCGGAACCCCTGCCTTCAAGTACATCGCCAGCGGGTGTTGGCGTCCACGCACGCCGAGGATGTCTTCGTTGGAGGTCAGGCAGATCTCGACCATGATGTTGCGGCGGGCCATGGTCGCCAGTAGTTCGTGCGGACGCTCTTCGTACATCACGTCAACGCCGTGGCCGATGCGCTCGGCCTTGCCCAACTCGATGGACTCGCGGATGTGGAAGCGCAGGCCGTCGGGCGGCACAATGCCGGGCGCGAGTTCGCCGGCGTGCAGCGCGATGTGTACGTCCGGGTACACACTCTTCAGGTAGTTCAGCATCCTCATGTGGAGGTGGAAGTCGTGCATGGGCACGTACCAGTCCTCGGGCTGAACCAGGTTGACGGCGACGACGCGCGGATCGCGGCTGGCCAACTCAAAGCCCATCAGGAGCTGGGCGAAGACCTGTGCCGGCTTTGCGGCGCGCGCCACGGAATAGATGTAGCGGACATGCACCGAGCAGGCTCCGGCTTGAACTTCGGGCTCACTGGCGCAGCGGAGCTGGTCGTTCTTGCCCCGTTCCATGGCGTCCAGGTTCTTGCGCGCTTCCTCCACGGCGATGGTAAAGTCAGCGTCTAAAAGCTTGCGGCGCATGGTGGGGAAGTCGGGTTCGTAGCTCAATTCGTGACCCAACTTGGCCCCGAGGGCCGAGGCGCGGCCCTGGTCGGGAGAGATCATCAGCTCCAGGTACTGCACGTTACCGTCTGCGGCGCGCTGGGTCACTTCGGCGAGAATCTGCGGCAGATGGGCTTGGGTGGCGGGGCCGAACTTGGAGAAGGTGTCGAAGAAATGATCGTGCCCGTTGCTCTTAGGCTTGAGGTCGCGCATCGACCAGGCATCAATGACATTGCGGTATAGCTCGGGATCGCTTAAGGCCTGGCGTGCCTCGGCCTGGCTGGGCTGGCACGGGGGCTGCGCCAGCGCCAGCGATTCGCGATCGACGCACAAGCCGGACTCTGCGGCTAACTGAATCAGGCTTTCGGCGTAAACGGCGCCGGTGATGTGGTTGTGCAGGTCGCCACCCTTGGGCATCTGCTTGAGCAGGGCGTAGAGTTCGCCATAGTTGCCGCGCGCCTCGTTGAGAGCTTTTTCTGTGCGCGCCTCCGGGGATACTTCGGACTGTTGTTGTTGCTCCTTGGCATTTTGCTGCGCTGCGGTGGCGGGGCGTGCTGGAGAGTTTTTGAAGGTCTGGATCTGTGATCCAGCGGCACTGATGGTAAGAACAGCGACAATGAAAATGGACGTTGCCGCGCGGCACTGGCGCATAGCTCCTCCAGGGCGGACGTGGCCCTTGTAAGTGGAACTCAGCAATCATATCGTGAAATGATGCTTGGGGCTCTATGGCGGAGGGCTGGAAGGGATTCCGGCTGCTTCGGCTTGCAACTTTTGTCCATACCCTCTACTATCCCCTTTCTCGTTGGCGGTAAGGCGGATTCTTGGAGCGACGCATTGTGCCGGAGCTAAGAATACTTTTCTCGCGTGAACAGATCGCCGCCCGTGTCGCTGAACTGGGGCGGCAGATTTCAGAGGATTTTGCCGGAGAATCTGTGGTTCTGGTGGGCGTGCTCAAAGGTGCGACGATCTTTCTAAGCGATCTGGCGCGGCAGATCGAACTGGACTCTACCTTCGACTTCATCTCCGTTTCCAGTTATGGCAACGAGAAGCAGAACAGCGGGGAAGTCAGATTGCTGAAGGACGTTGATCAGTCGATGGAGGGCAAGAACGTCATCCTGATCGAGGATATTCTAGATACCGGATTGACCATGTGTTACCTGAAGAAAATGATCATGGCACATCATCCCAAGACGTTCAGGATTGTAGCTCTGCTGGACAAAAGGTGCCGCCGCGAGCAGCCGATTGAGGCCGACTATGTGGGGTATGAGATTCCGGATGAGTTTGTTGTGGGATATGGGATGGACTATGCCGAACGTTACCGCAACCTTCCTGATATTTGCGTGATTCCGTAGTGGCGGTGCGGCTGGCTTAGCCTTACACTGAGTCCGCCATTTTAATTTTGCAGGTAGGCCGCGGGGCGGTCGAAGCAGGGAATTCGATGTCGCAGACGATCAACTTGAATCCTGCCGCGGAAGCCATTCGCAACGATTGGCGACTGGCGGCGAAGCTCCTTGACCATACATTATTAAATCCGGACGCCACGCGCGGGCAGGTAGCAAAGCTCTGCCATGAAGCTGCGGAATACGGCTTCTACGCGGTGATGGTGAACCCTTCCAACATTGCGCTGTGCAAGGCTGAATTGCGCGGCACCGCGGTGGTGACCGGTACCGTGATTGGGTTTCCGCTGGGCGCGAGCACCTGCAAGTCCAAGCTGGCCGAAGCCAGTGATTCACTGCGGTTGGGAGCCACCGAGCTCGATATGGTGATCAATATCGGCGCGCTGAAAAGCGGCGACCGGAACCTGGTGCAGATGGAGATGCAGTCGCTGGCGCGCCTCTGCCATCGCTGTGGTGCGCGGCTCAAGGCGATCATAGAAACCGCGCTGTTGACCACGGAAGAAAAGATTCTGGTCTGCCAGTTGGCGGCGGCAGCGGAGGTAGATTTTGTAAAGACCTCGACTGGCTTTTCCAGCGCTGGGGCCACCGTCGGAGATGTGGCGCTGATGCGCGGCGTGGTGGGCCACAAGATCGGGGTGAAAGCGGCCGGCGGAATCCGCACGGCCGCCACGCTGCTGAGCATGATCGATGCCGGAGCCACTCGCGTGGGCGCCAGCGCGAGCGTGGGTATTGTGAGAGAGCTGGGTGCAAAGTAAAAGCAGCGGAGTATTCCCGTTTTGTTGAACTCTCAGTCATGAATTCTAAACCGTGAATCTCAGCCATCCTGAGTTCATCCGAAGGAATGGCCTCAGATGCTTTTTGTTGGCTCCGTGGGGATTGAAAGAGGGAAGGGATGGGACGATTCACTGGAGTGCTGGGGCTCGGGTTGATGCTGGCGGGGGCGTGGCTTTTTTCCACCAACCGCAAGGCCATCCGCTGGCGCATGGTGGCCACGGGAATCGCGTTGCAGGTGCTGTTTGCCATCCTTGTAACCAAGGTGCGGTGGGGACAGTTGGCGATCGCAAAGGCCGGAGAAGGCGCCAGGCGGTTGCTTGCATGCTCCTTCGCGGGCTCGCGCTTTGTCTTTGGAGAGGCGGGGGTACAGCACTCCAGTTTCGGCTTCATCTTCGCCTTCCAGGTGTTGCCGGCCATCATCTTCATAGCAGCCTTTTTCGCTATTTTGTACTACTTTGGCGTGATGCAGTTTCTGATTCGCATAGTCGCCGGGGTGATGGAGAGGACGATGGGGGCCAGCGGCGCGGAGTCGCTCAGCGTGGCGGCCTCGATTGTAATGGGTCAGACCGAAGCTCCACTCACGATTCGTCCGTACCTTCCGCGGTTGACGCGATCCGAGCTCATGGTGGTGATGACGGCAGGGATGGCGCACGTCTCCGGCGGCATGATGGCGGCCTATATTGCCAACGGCGCGGCGCCGGAGCATCTGCTGGCTGCCGTGATTATGACCGCGCCCGGAACCCTCACGATTGCCAAGATGCTGGTACCAGAGACCGAAGCGCCGGAGACCGCGACTGGAGCTACATTGCCGAAGGAAGAGCGCGCCAGCAACGTGCTGGAGGCGGCGGCCAAGGGGACCAGCGACGGCTTGGTACTGGCGCTGAACGTGGCAGCCATGCTGATTTCATTCCTTTCAATCATCTTCCTCGTCAACTCCATGCTGGGCGGCACACATAATGTTCTTGCGGAACACGGCTTATCCTGGTTTCCGGCGAGTCTGGAAAAGATTTTCGGCGTACTCTTCGCCCCAGTCGCCTTTATCATTGGAGTTCCGTGGCATGATTGCGCCGCGATTGGGAACCTGTTGGGGACGCGCATGGTGTTGAATGAGCTGGTGGCTTTTACGATGCTTGGCGGGCAGAAGGCCGCGCTCGATCCACGCTCGTTTACCATTGCAACATTTGCGCTTTGCGGCTTTGCCAATTTTGCTTCCATCGGAATTCAGATTGGCGGCCTGGGCGCTTTGGCCCCATCGCGCCGCGGCGACCTTGCCCGGCTTGGTTTTAAAGCTATGATCGCTGGAACCATGGCGAACCTAATGTCGGCTTGCATTGTGGGAGTTCTGTTATGAGTTCACACGCAGACGTAAAGCACATGGCAATGGATGAGTTCACCCGCGCCGAATCTGCGGCGATGGTGATTCGCATGCAGCTTTCGCAGAAGCCGTACTTGGGAGTGCCTGAAATCGCGGTTGTGCTGGGCTCCGGTTTGGGCGCCTTTGCGGAGGAGCTGAAGGATTCGGTTGCGATTCCGTATGCCGACATTCCGAATTATCCCCGCTCCACGGCCATCGGCCATGCCGGGCGGCTGGTGATTGGAAAAGTCGGCGACCTTACGGTTGCTGCCATGCAGGGGCGGGCTCATCAATACGAGGGTTACAGCAGCCGCGAAGCTGCTTTTCCGGTGCGCGTGCTGGGCCGGTTGGGAGTAAAGAGCCTGGTGCTGACCAATGCGGCCGGAGGCATCAACTCCGCCTACGATAAGGGCGCGCTGGTTCTGCTCAGCGATCATATTAACCTGCAGTGCAACAACCCGCTCAATGGGCCGAACGACGATCGCTTCGGCCCACGCTTCCCGGACATGACCGAGGTCTACTCCAGCAGCTTTCGCCGTCTGGCGCTGGATGCGGCAGGGGAGCTTGGCATTGACCTAAAGGAAGGCGTGTACGCTGCGCTGATTGGTCCCAGTTATGAGACTCCCGCCGAGATTCGCTACCTGCGCGCGATTGGCGCCGATCTGGTCGGCATGTCGACAGTGCCAGAGGTGATCGTGGCGCGCCACATGGGAATCGGCGTTCTAGCGATCTCTTGCGTAACCAACATGGCTGCGGGACTGTCTGCGGGTGAGATCAATCACGAGGAAGTATTGCGGACTGGGGAAAGCGTGCGCGGAACCTTGCTTGCCCTGCTGACGGCAGTTCTTCCCAGGATGGCGGCACAAAAGAAGTAACATTCGGAATCAGGAGAGGTCGTACTTTTTCATCATGTGGCGGAAGCTCCGGTAGCTAAGCTTGAGGATTTCAGCGGCTCTGGTTTGCACGCCATTGGAGCGTCGCAGGGCCGACTGAAGCAGACTCTTCTCCACGTCTGCGATGTAGCGCTCAAGGTCGATGCCGTCGGCGGGAAGGACTACGCCGAGTGCTCCATTGTTGGCCACGTTGGCGGAGATGGCGTTGTGGTGGGAGTTGGGCAACTCGACATTGAGTTCATCGCCGGAGGACATGGCTACGGCGCGCTCGATGGTGTTTTCAAGGACGCGCACGTTGCCGGGCCAATCGTAGCCCTGCATAATCTGGAGGCTTTCGGGTGAGAGGCGGACGACGTTCTTGCCCATCTGCACGGAAAACTTTTTGAGGAAATGATTGGCCAGCAGGATGATGTCGACGCCACGGTCGCGTAGCGGGGGTACCTCGACGGGGATGACGCTGAGGCGGTAGTAAAGGTCTTCGCGAAAGTGGCCATCCTGGACGTGCTGTAGAAGATTCTTGTTGGTGGCGGCGATGACGCGGACATCGACGGGGGTTTCCTGGCCGCCGCCAACCGGACGGATGCAGCGCTCCTGCAAAACGCGCAGTAGCTTGACCTGCATGGAGAGCGTGGTTTCACCGATTTCGTCGAGGAAGATGGTGCCGCCGCTGGAGAGCTCGAAGAGTCCGCGCTTGTTGGCGCTGGCGCCGGTGAAGGCTCCCTTAACGTAGCCGAAGAGTTCGCTCTCCAGAGGGTTTCCGGGAAGGCTCCGCAGTTGATGCTGACGAAGGGCTCGTTGCAGCGCGGCGAGCAGGTGTGGATGGCGCGGGCGACGAGCTCCTTGCCGGTGCCGCTCTCGCCACTGACGATGACAGTGCTGTTGGTAGTGGCGATGGTGCGGATGGTTTGCTTGAGCCGGCACATGGGCTCGCTCTCGCCGATGAGATTGTCGAGCGAGTTGTGCTGCGCGGCGTCACGCTTGAGGGCGGCGTTTTGCTTGCGGAGCAGAGTACGGTCCATGGCCAGGGCGATGGCGCTGAGGACATCTTCGAGAAATTTGGAGCCCTTGCGGATGTAGTAGAAGGCCCCGGTGTTGAGGGCCTCGATGGGAATTTCGCTGTCATCGACGGCGGTGATGACGATGACCATGGTGTCTGGCGAGACCCGGCGCGAGTGCTGGAGAACCTCCATGCCGGTGACGTGAGGCATGCGCACGTCGGTTACGACAACGTCGTAGAGGGTGGAGTCAACTTTGCGGCAGGCTTGCTCGCCGGAGGTCACCGTCTCCACGCGGTGTCCCTGGTTCTGGAGCGCAATCTGCAACATCTGGCAGATGGAGCGCTCATCATCACAGACCAGGATGTGTCCCATGATTACCTGCTTTCGTCGCCGTGGTTGAGGCGCGCGAGAGTTGGAAATTTCCGGCAGCGATGCAGCCGGAAAATCAGCGGCGATGTTCAGGCATCGACTGGCGGAAGAACAATGTGAATTCGCATCCCTTGCCGGGCACGGAGCGGACGGTGATGCGAGCTCCGTGGGCTTGGATGATGCGATAGACGATGGCAAGTCCGAGTCCGGTTCCACCTTCAAAACCGGACTGAAAGGGCTCGAATATCTTTTCGATGAGCTGCGGCGAGATGCCGGCTCCGGTGTCTTGAAAACGGATGCGCCACTAGCCCTGCAAACTGGTCGAGGGTGACGGTGAGCACTCCGCCGCCGGCCATGGCGCGCATGGCGTTGCTGGCAGAGATTCCAGAAAACCTGCTTGAGTTTATCGCCGTCGCCTTCGGTCAGGGCCACAGGATGCGAGAAGCTGTGCTCGATTCGGATGGCGGACGGGCGGTTTTCAAGCAGGGTCAGAGTGTCGGAAAGAAGCTGGCAGAGATCGACGCTGCGTGCTCTGAAACTTGCGGTCTCGCGAGTAGGTAAGGAAGTCCGAGATGATGGCGTTGAGGCGCTCGGATTCGCGGGTGACAATGCCGAAGCAGGGCGCGCTGATCGTCGGTGAGAGTGGCGATGCCGGAGAGCATCTTGACCGAACCGGCGATGGACGAGAGCGGATTGCGAATCTCATGAGCGATGCCGGAGGCGAGGCGTCCGACGGCGGCGAGGCGGTCGCGGAGACGGAGTTCGCGCTCGAGGTGGCGAATCTCGGTGAGGTCGGTAAAGGTGTAGATGTAGCCGATGGTTTCGCCGCCCGGGGCCGAGGAGGGCGCTGCAGCCGACGCCGATCAGCTTTTCATCGCCGCTGGGAGTGTGCGCGCGCACCTCGTTGCGGGGTGCGTTGGCGCTTGGGGAGGATGTCGGAGAAGAGCTCCTGCACACGGCGGCCGGCGAGCTCTTGCCGGGCCGCGGCCGAGCAAATTTTTGGCGGCAGGATTGACCAGCTTGATGGTACCGTCCAGATCGGTGGTGATGAGGCCGCTGGAGATGGAGTGCACGATGATCTCATGCAGGAACTGAAGGTTCTCCAACTCGAACGTTTTGTCCTTCAGGGCAACGTCGGCCTGGCGCATGCGGTTCGCCAGCTTGTTGGCAAGGTAGGCGACGGCAAGGTAGGCGAAGAGGTTGATGAAGATGACCGCCTGCAACGATTTAAGGTCAGGACGGGTGCTGGAGTAGGAGCGAATCACATCGAAGTACGAGAGCTCAAGGATTCCGCCAAGCAGGACGAAAGACATTCCGGCGGTGAGATAGGCCCAGGCTTCCGACAGCAAGGTACTGGCGACAATGATGATGAGGGGATAGAGGAAGTTGAACGAGGTGTCGATGCCGCCGGTGATGTAAATGACGCGGTGGCGAAAAACAGATCGGCCACCACCTGCACCTTGGACTGCAGTTCGCCAGTCGTGCTTCGCGGTAGGTGAAGAGAAACAGATGGAGCGCGGCGACCGCATACCAGGCCAGGATGACCAGCACGAACAGCCGCCGGTTGACGTTGGTGGCGGTGAGACTGACGATCGCAAGCTCGATTGCGAGCAGGATCGTGATGATGATAACGCGGACCTTGACCAACCACTCCAACCAGACCCGCTCGATAACTCCCGCAGCCATCCAACTTTCCTTCCTAGCCCGAGAGTTTGGAGATCATGGAGAACAACGGCATGTAGAGCGAGATGACGATTCCGCCGACGGCGACGCCGAGGAAGCTGATCAGCACGGGCTCCATGAGAGCGAGCATGTCCTTGGTTGCGGCATCGACTTCATCTTCGTAGAAGTCGGCGATCTTCTGGAGCATGTTGTCCATGGCGCCGGTGGCTTCGCCGACGCCGATCATCTGCGTGACCATGTTGGGAAATACGCCGCACTCGCGTAAGGGATCGACGATGGTTCGGCCTTCCTCGATGGACTTGCGCACGGCCATGAGGGCGCGCTCAAGCACAGCATTGCCGGCGGTTCGGGCAGTGATCGACAGGCCGTCGAGAATCGGCACGCCAGAGGAGATCAGGGTTCCCAGGGTGCGGCTGAAGCGGGCTACGGCGATCTTGCGTAGAACCTGGCCAAAGACGGGCAGCCCGAGCAGGATCTTGTCGGTATAGAACAGGCCTTGCGGCGTCTTACGGATGAATTTGAGGCCGACGACGATCACTCCAACGGTGAGAAAGATGAGCCACCAGAAATTGCTGACGAAAGCCGAGAGATTAATTACAAACTGGGTGGACGCAGGCAGAGCCACACCGAGGCCGACAAAAAGATTAGCGAAGATGGGCACGACAAACTTGAGCAAGGCGCCGACCACGAGCAAGGCAATGACGATGACGGAAACCGGATAGACCAGGGCGGATTTGACGGCAGCCCTCATCTTTACGGCTTTTTCGACGTACTGGGAGATGCGCTGGAGAATGAGGTCCAGAATACCGCCGGTTTCGCCAGCCTCGATCATGTTGGTGGTGAGATCGTCGAAGATCTTGGGATAGGCGCGCATGGCATTGGCCAGAGTCGAGCCGCCTTCCACCGAAGTACGGACGCCGAGCAGACACTTTTTGAAGAATGGGTTCTGCTGGTTGTTGGCGAGGATCTCCAGACACTGCACCAGGGGAAGGCCGGCATCGATCATGACCGAGAACTGGCGGAAGAAAATGGCCAGTTCCTTGGCCTTGACCGAGCCGCCGATCTGGATGTTGAAGCTGCGTCCAGCGCCCTTCTCCTTGATTATGTTTGCCTGAATTCGCTCGCGCGCCAGCGCAGCGCGGAGCACCTGCTTATTTTCAGCGGCGCGCTCGCCCTGTACCTTTTCTCCTGCTGCGTTGTTTCCTTGCTATGTAAAGACCGGCATTGTGACCTCTCTGCTCGCCTGCCTCTGGAGTTACTTGCGCGCGGCCAAACTGGCCGGTCGACTTGGCGTTGCTCAGCGCGCGGTTAATCATTTCCTGTAGTTCATCGGGGTTGGAGGAGCGCAACAGCGCCGTCTCGATGGTAATCGACTTCTGCAGGTAAAGCGTCATCAATGACTGATTGAAAGTCTGCATTCCATACTTATCCTGGCCGGACTGCATCGAGGAGTAGATCTGATGGATCTTGTCCTCGCGGATCAGGTTGCGAATGGCCGGATTGGGGACAAGAACCTCCATGGCCATGGCTCGGCCCTGACCACCGGCCTTGGGCAACAGCGCCTGACAGAGCACTCCCTCGAGCACGAGCGACAACTGCGCGCGAATCTGCGGCTGCTGATGGGCGGGAAAGACGTCGATGACACGGTTGATGGTGGAGGAAGCGGAATTGGTGTGCAGGGTTCCGAAGGTCAAGTGGCCGGTTTCGGCGATGCGCAGGGCGGACTCGATCGTCTCCAGATCGCGCATTTCGCCGATCAGCACGACATCGGGATCTTCGCGGAGAGCGGCGCGCAGGGCACCGCTGAAGCTCTTGGTGTCCTGGTGAATCTCACGCTGGTTGACCAGGCAGTTCTTGTGCGGATGCACGAACTCGATGGGGTCTTCGATGGTGATGATGTGCTCATGGCGCTCGCTGTTGATCTTATCCAGCATGGCCGCCAGGGTGGTGGACTTGCCCGAGCCGGTGGGACCGGTGACCAGGATCAGGCCGCGCGGACGGTCGCACAACTTGGAGACCACGGGGGGAAGATTGAGCTGGGCGAAGCTCTTGATCTCAAACGGAATCACGCGGAAGACCGCTGCGACGGCTCCGCGCTGATTGAAGATGTTGGCGCGGAAGCGCGCCAGGCCCTTGAGCCCGAATGAAAAATCCAGTTCGAGATCCTCTTCAAAGCGATGCTTCTGAGCATCGGCCATCACCGAGTAGGCCAACTGCTTGGTGTCGGCCGGTCCCAAGGGCGGCATATCCAGCGGTTGCAGGTGGCCGTGGACGCGGACCTGCGGAGGAGAATTGGTGGTGATGTGAAGGTCGCTGCCGCTTAGTTCGAGCAGCTTCTTCAACAGATCGCTGAGTGTTACCGCCATTCCATCTCCTTACATAACGAGGCGCGCCGAAAGCATCGCCGCCGGTGGCTTTAGCTCACAGTCTCGCGCAGGACTTCTTCCATTGTCGTCTGGCCGAGCATGATCTTGCGGAGGCCGCTGCGGCGCAGGGTAATCATGCCATTCTCGACCGCCTTCTTCTTCAATTCCAGCGATGAGGCTCCAACCAGGATCAACTCGCGGAGGGTGTCATCGATCTCCATGACCTCGTACAAAGCGGTACGGCCTTTGTACCCGGTGCTGTTGCACTTCTCGCAGCCGCGGCCCTTCATCACTTTTACGGTGCGGGCCTCCTGCTGGGTGAATCCGGCCTTGAGCAGCACCTGGGCGGGAACCTCGACCGGCTGGATGCAGCCGGTGCAGATCCGGCGGATAAGGCGCTGAGCCACGATCAAATGGACCGAGGTTGCGACCAGAAAGGGCTCAATGCCCATGTTCATCAGGCGGGAAACGGTTTCCGGCGCGCCGTTGGTATGCAGCGTGCTCAGCACAAGGTGGCCGGTAAGTGCGGCCTTGATGGCGATTTCGGCGGTTTCAAAGTCGCGGATTTCGCCGACGAGAATGATGTTGGGATCCTGGCGCAGAAAGGAGCGCAGGGCGGCGGCGAAATTGAGGCCGATCTGCTCCTTCATCTGAACCTGGTTGACGCCCTGCAACTGAAATTCGACCGGGTCTTCGGCGGTCATGATGTTGGTGTCGGGCTTATTCAGCAGAGAGATGGCCGAGTACAGGGTGTTGGTTTTACCCGAGCCGGTGGGGCCGGTGACCAGCACCATTCCGAAGGGCTTGAGGATGGCCGCCTGAAATTTTTCCAGCGACTCGGGCTCGAAGCCGAGCTGGGTCATGTCCAGGCGGAGATTATCCTTATCGAGCAAGCGCATGACGATCTTTTCGCCCCAGAGGGTGGGCAGGGTGCTGACGCGCCAATCGAGCTGGCGGCGTCGTCCGTTGATCCTCATGCGGATCATGATGCGGCCGTCCTGCGGCAGACGCTTTTCGCTGATATCGAGGCGGGCGAGAATCTTGATGCGGGAGATGATGGCGTCGCGCAATTTGAGCGGAGGCTTCATCAGCTCCTGGAGAATGCCGTCCACGCGCAGGCGGACGCGGTATTCCTTTTCGTAGGGCTCGAGATGAACGTCGCTGGCTCCGGCCTTGACGGCTTCGGCCAGGACCACGTTGACCAGCCGGATGATGGGCTGGCTCTTCGGCAGCCGATTCCAGATCGGCGAGCGAAGCCTCTTCGTCTCCGCCTCCATCTTCGTCGTCTTCGGCGTCAAAATCGTCGGCAAAGGCCGCCATCGCCTGGTTTAAGTCCTCGCCGCCGTTGGATGAGCCCGGTTCGGGGATGTTGTAGGCGTACTCGATGGCTTCCAGGATGGCGGCTTCGTCGCCCTTGAGGGGCTCGATGTCAAAGCCGGTGATGAACTTCAGGTCGTCGAGAGCGCGATAGTTGGTCGGGTCCACCATGGCGACCTGGAGTGAGGCGCCGACCCGTCCGAGCGCCAGAACTTTGTACTTTCGCGCAATCTCGATCGAGACCAGCTTGACGATCTTTGGGTCGATCACATAGTTTGCAGGATCAAACGCCGCGAGTTGAGAGCCCTTCGGTGGAGTTGACAAATCTTTCCTCACTTCAATATTTCATTGGTGTGTGCCGCCGAGGTTGCGCACGCCACCTTCGGCACACTCCGAGAAAGCCGCTCCCAGAGAACAAGGCGGGAGCGCAAACTTTCCGGAGCAATATTTGCAGAGTAGCAGTTTGACATTAATTGTCAATCAGGTGGAAACGGGAGAGTCATGACCAAGGGACTACACCCGAAAGAGCGGGAGAGCGAGTTGTTCGCTACACTTCTGACATGCGGGGAACAGGCTCAAAGGCGAAGAAGATCCGGGATCTCTTCCGTACGCTGGAAGCCGCGATGGGACCGCAGCACTGGTGGCCGGCGGGTTCGGCATTCGAGGTGGTGGTGGGGGCGTATCTGACCCAGAACACGGCCTGGACGAATGTGGAACGCGCGATGGGAAATCTGCGCCGGGCGGGGGTGCTGTCAATTTCCGGAATCCGCAGATACCCCGCTGGAAGAGCTGGAGCAACTGGTTCGTCCGGCCGGGTACTTCCGGCAGAAGGCGGCGCGGCTGAAGCGCTTTGTCGCGCATCTGGATGCAAGCCATGGAGGGTCGCTTGAGGAGATGTTCGCCCGTCCGGCGGAGGCGCTGCGCGAGGAGTTGCTGGGGCTGCCGGGAATTGGCCCGGAGACGGCGGACTCGATCCTGCTCTATGCGGCCAGCCGCGAAGTGTTTGTCGTGGACAGCTACACGCGGCGCATCTTTGAACGCCATGAACTGGCGTCGGCAGATGCGGACTATGACGAGATACGGCTGGCGGTGGAGCAGGCTCTGGCCAGCAACGGCGCCGATGGCGCTGCCGAGCTAAACGGTGCGACCCTGCAGCCGGCAAACGATCGATACGGGGAAGGTGCACAGCGGGAAGAAGATGTGCAGGGGGACGGTGCGCGAGGTTACGCCGCGGCTCCGGTAGCTCATGTGCCCTCGGTGCCTCCGCCATGGAGCGCAGCGAACTTTCGCGGCGCTATAACGAGTTCCACGCGCTGATCGTGCAGACGGCCAAACACTATTGCGTGAAGGGGACGCCGAGGTGCGAGAAGTGCCCGCTGCGGACGCTGCTGCCGCCGGGCAACCGATCTCGATGATTCTGCCTAACGTAGTCGAGATCAAAACGGCAATACGTTCAAAACGGGATAAACTTATCTGATTATTCTACGATTCTCTCGACCGAGATCGACCTTCAATCTCATCCTACTACTTAGAATTAGCCCGACCTCCTGCCGTCAGAAAAGGATAGGAGATTGCGATGCCAGCCAATCGGATCTTATTCGTAGATGATGAATACAATCTTCGGCTTACGATTCCGCAGATTCTGAGGATGCACGGCTACGAGGTTTGCGCCGCAGCCACGGTTGCGCAAGCCCTCGCGGAAATTACTACCCATCCCTACGACATTCTGATCTCCGATCTCAACATTGGGGAAGCCGGCGACGGCTTCACCGTGGTCAGCGCGATGCGGCGGACGCAACCGGATTGCATCAACATCATTCTCACCGGCTTCCCGGCCTTTGAAAGCGCGCTGGCGGCGATACAGAGACAGGTGGATGATTACCTCATCAAGCCTGCCAGGGTCGCGGCATCTGGTCAACTTGATCCAGGAAAAGATGCGGAACCGGCAGCCCGCGCTGCGCAGTGCAGCCGATGCGGCTCTCGGAACTGTCTGCGCGAGACGGTGGATGAGATTCGAGAGAATACGCTGGCGAAGATGAAGGCAGACCCTGCCTTGGGCTCAATTCCACATGAGCGATGAGGCAGCGAGTCGGCTATCGTGGCCAAGATCGTGAGCGAGATCGCAAATCACATGGATTCGCCAGGCGCCGGATGAGCCGGTGAATTTCGCGATCGAAGCGAGCCGTGAGCATGGCTTACAACGATTGTCGGCCGGCTACAATATCTCCATGCTGGTGACTGGATTCGGCGATCCTGGAGCGGTGGTCTTTGACCTTGTGCGAGAGCGTCTGCTGTTTCTGGACACCAGCAACCTGCTGCTCGATCTGAAGCGCTTCAACCTCGGACTTCAGTGTCATCAGAGCAATCGGTACAAGCCTTCTGCGATGAAGCATCACGGCCGCGCAGCATGGGACGAGAGCTGGGTAGACACGGACCCACGGCGAGCGCGATCATCGCCACGACGCACCAAACAAATGCAGACACGCAGCGCGAACCCAGAGCGGAAGGGACGCGCTTGTTGTTTGAATCGCGGGCGCATTGGGGCGATTGCCGGGATTTTTGTGTCTTTTCTGCACTAAAATCGGTGCCTGCACTAGAATCGGTGTGGGACTTGCATTGAACACACCGGCTCCAACCCGCTCACGCCGCCGCCAAACTCGTCCTGCTGGGCGTGGGAATCGCGCTGCTGGTCTTCGTGATCTTCTCGCAGGCGGCGTTCAATCTGAAATTTCTGCGGCCGGATTCGCTGGTGCAGACCTTTGTTTTGATGGCGCTTTCGGCGCTGATTTTCATGGCGCTGGTGGCGCTGATCTTCGTGCTGCTGCGCACGCTGCTGAAGCTCTACCTGGAGCGGCAGGCGGGGACGGCGGGATCGCACTTCCGGAGCAAGATGGTGCTGGGCGCGCTGGTGCTCTCGTTCGGGCCGGTGATCGCCATGTTCCTGTTCGCCTACGGGCTGATGAACCGCTCGATCGACAAGTGGTTCTCGCAGCCGATTGAGGAAGTACACGGGCGCAGCGCGGCGGTGGCCGACCTGCTGAGCAGCTATGCGGGACAGAATGCGCTGGCCGAGGCGCGGGCGATTGCGGCCAATCCGGAGGCGCTGAAGGCCTACCGCACGGGCAAGTTCGGCTCGCTGATGGAGGAGTTCCGCGAGCATGAGATTACGCTGCAGGGCGGCTTTGCGCTGGCGTTTTACAGGGGACAGATCGAGGCCAGTTATGGGGCTCCGCTGCCCTGGAGCGTTCTGCGCACGGCGGTTCCGAGCATTGAGACAGTGCAGAGCAAGCCGCGCCAGTTCACGCTGAACAATCGCGAATACATGCTGGGAACGGCCCCGGTGGAAGAACTGGGCCACGATGGCGGTGGCGCTGCCGCTGCCGGAAAAATACAGCGACGCGCTGAGATCAACTGGAGCAGAGCGAACGGCGCTACCAGGAACTGCGGCGCAATAACAAGCTGATCCGGCAGACCTACATGCAGGCGCTGCTGCTGATCACGCTGCTGGTGCTGTTCGGCACCACTTGGTCGGCACTGGCGCTTGAGCAAGATGGTGACGCGTCCGGTGACGGCGCTGGCCGAAGGCACGCAGGCGATTTCGGCGGGAAAGCTGGACTACCGCGTGAAGGTGAGCGCGGGCGACGAACTGGGACAGCTGGTAGGCTCGTTCAACAGCATGGCGGCCGAGTTGGAGAGCAATCGCAGCCAGTTGCAGGAGGCCAACGTCCGGCTGGAAGAGCGCAGGCTGCAGATGGAGACGATCCTGGAGAGCATTCCCTCGGGCGTGCTTTCGATGGACGGGGCGGGACAGGTGACGCGGGTGAACGCGGCGCTGATCCGGATGTTCCAGCCGCCGGGAGTAACCCAGCCCGGGCCGCAGACCGGGCTGCGGCTGACCGACCTGTTCCCCGCCGGCAGCGCACCGGAGGTGGCCGAAGAGATACGGCGGCTGACGCGCAAGGCCGACCGCATGGGCACCACTACCTCGCAGATGGAGATTCCGAACCGGGGGACGGCGCTGGAGGTGGGGGTGACGGTGGCTTCGATGACCGGCTCGCAGCAGCGGCGGCTGGGATACGTGATCGTCTTTGAAGACCTGAGCGATCTGCTGAAGGCGCAGAAGCAGGCGGCATGGCGCGAGGTTGCGCGCCGGGTTGCGCACGAGATCAAGAATCCGCTGACCCCGATTGCGCTCTCGGCCGAGCGCATCAAGCGGCACATCGAGCGCGGAATGCGCGGCGAAAGCATCTCGCGGGCGATCATCGAGAGCTGCGCGGATACCATCAGCGGCGCGGTGGAGACGGTGCGCAGGCTGGTGGACGAGTTTGCGACCCTGGCGCGCTTCCCGCAGTCGCAGCCGCAGCCGTCGGACCTGAACCGGATTATTCTCTCTGCCATGGCGCTGTTCGAAGGACGGCTGGGGGGAGTGAACGTGCAGACTGGCGCTGGCCGACGACCTGCCGCGCGTGATGGCCGATCCGGAGGCGATCAAGCGGGTGGTGGCCAACCTGGTGGACAACGCGGCCGAGAGCCTGAAGGATTCGGTGGTGCGCGAGATTCGCATCAGCACCACTCTGCTGGAGACGCGCGACGCGGTGGAGATCGAGGTCAGCGACACCGGCGAGGGAGTGACGGCGGAGACGAAAGAGAAACTCTTCCTGCCGTACTTCTCAACCAAGGCGCGAGGAACGGGACTGGGACTGGCGATTGTGGCGCGAATTCTGGAAGATCACGGCGGCACGGTGCGGGTGGAGGAGAATCATCCGGTGGGCACGCGCTTTCTGGTGGAGTTGCCCGTGGCCGGCGGCGGGCGAGCAGGGACACGGCCGCAGTCGGCCGAGACGCGCGAAGAAGCCTGAAGCAGAAGAAAGGCGAAAGATGATCCACATCCTGGTGGTGGACGACGAGCCCAGCATTCGCGAGACGCTGGCTGGAATTCTGGAGGACGAGGGCTATCGCGTGACCCCCGCCGAAGACGGCGAGAGCGGGCTGGTCCTGCTGCGCGATCAGCACTTTGACGTGGTGCTGCTCGACATTTGGCTGCCGCAGATGGACGGGCTGGCGGTGCTGCAAGCAGGTGAAGGATCTGGAGGACCGGCCCGAGGTGGTGATGATCTCCGGACACGGCACGGTGGAGACCGCAGTGCGGGCGACCAAACTGGGAGCCTACGACTTTCTGGAAAAACCGCTGTCGCTGGACAAGACCCTGATCGTGGTGAAGAACGCCGCCGAGGCGCGGCGGCTGCGCTCGGAGAACCAGGAGCTGAAGCGGCAGGTTTCGCACGCCGAAATCGTGGGCAACAGCATTCCGATGAAGGCGCTTGCGGCAGCAGATCGGGCTGATGGCTCCGACCAATGGACGGGTGCTGATCTACGGCGAGAGCGGCACGGGCAAGGAGCTGGTGGCGCGCGCCATCCACGCCCAGAGCCTGCGCAAGGACGAGATGTTCGTGGAAGTAAACTGCGCGGCGATTCCCGAAGACCTGATCGAGAGCGAACTGTTTGGCTACTGCAGGGGCGCGTTTCCGGGAGCCGACAGCGAGAAGGAAGGCAAGCTGCGCAAAGCCGATGGCGGAACCCTTTTCCTGGACGAAGTGGGCGACATGAGTTTGAAGACGCAGTCGAAGGTTCTGCGGATGCTGGACGAGGGGCGCTTCGCTCCGGTGGGAATGGAGGAGCCGGTCACGGTGGATGTGCGGGTGATTGCGGCGACCAACAAGGATCTGGAAGAAGAGATTGGGCGCGGCAATTTCCGCGAGGATTTGTTTTACCGGCTGAACGTGGTTCCGTTCGTGGTGCCTCCGCTGCGCGAGCGCAAGGAAGACATTCCGGTGCTGGCGCGGCATTTTCTGAAGGAATTCTCCAGCCAGTACAGCCGCCGCACCAAGGAGATTGCCGACGAGGCGCTGGAGGTTCTGACGCGCTACTCGTGGCCGGGAAACGTGCGCGAGTTGCGCAACGTGATCGAACGGATCGTGATTATGAATCCCACGGTGCAACGGCTGGAGCGCAAGCATCTGCCCTCGGTGCTCTATCGCGAGGGAAGCAGGCGCTCGCTGGGAGACTTTACGACCCTGCACCAGGCGCGCGCCGCCTATGAGCGCGACTACATCCTGAAGAAGCTGGACGAAAACAACGGCAACGTGAGCCGCACCGCAGAGGTGCTGGGGCTGGAACGAAGCCATCTGTACCGCAAGATGAAGACCCTGGGCATTGCGGTGAAAGAATAAGGGCAGGTTTCAAAGTTTCAAAGTTAAAGAGCAAAACTGCGCTGCCGAGTGGTAAATGCCTACCGGCCTAACGCGCCTCCCAGCGTCTCGGATTGCGCCTGGCCGTGGAAGCACGCGATCACTACAATCCGGTGCTCTTGAACCTCGAACAATATTCCGTAGGGGAAGCGGCACACTCCGGCTTGGCGACGGTCCCGGTAGACGACGGGGAATTGCGTTGGATGTTCCGCAATCGCCTCAACTGTCGCTTCGACCGCTAGCGCGAAACGCACCCTAAGTTCGGGGCGAATGTTGCCGTACCATGCCCGCGCTTCCAGCAAATCCTCATTCGCTTCTGGAATCCAGACGACCGGGAGTGTCACGATTTCTTGAACAGGCCAGCCCTGACTTGCTCCCAGGGGATCGCATCGGACGGGTTTTGCTGATGCCGAGCGATGCGGTAATCAAGCTCTGCCCGCTGCGCATCTGTCAATGAGAGCGCGTCAGCTTCCAGGCTCTCCCACACCGCATCCAGCAATTCCGCCTTCTCCGAAGCGGAGAGATTTTCTATTTGATTGCGCAAATCGCTCATACGCCTATAACCCTAGCGCGGTTTACCCGCTTAGGCAAGCCGCCAAGCGAGGGCCGTTATGAGTTCGTGAGTTACACGTCGATTGATCGTTGGCAGGGCCCGGAACGTAGCCATCTGTACCGCAAGATGAAGACCCTGGGCATTGCGGTGAAAGAGTAGTGCTAGGAGAGAAGTAACTTGCTGCGTGCGACAGAATTCAAGGCGCGACAGGCGGCGCACTCTGGGGAGCGCTGCCTTGCATCTTGGCGGGAACGAGCGCTTCGAGCTTACGGATTACTTTAAGAGTGTCGCTTAGAGCTGTTTTTCCGATCTCTTTTTCGAACTCCGCCTGCAACTTGTCAAAGGCGCGGATGACGCGCAGGGCACACTTCTTGCCTGCCGGCTTCAAGGCAAGAAAATAGGAGCGGGCATCCATGGGATCGATCATTCTCTGCAGAAGTCCCTTTGCTTCCAGGGAGGAAACGCAGTGGCTGATGTTGCCTCGTGTGGTGCCGAAGGTTTCGGCCAGCTGAGACGGCTTGGTGAGCTCCTGCTCATCGAAGAAGATCGCCGCCAGTACGAGGCCTTCCAAAAAACTAAGTCCGTCCGAGGCAAGAGCGTGAGCAGCTAGCGAGTCAAAGCGGCGTGCCGCACGATTGATCGTGAACATCGGGCTTTCATGGAGGAAGGCGTTGATGCGCATGCTTAGCATTGTACATAATTGAGTGAGTTAACTATCGACGACGGCGTCGATAGTTAACTCAGGGACTATTCCTGAACCTTGGGCTTGCTGACCTTCGGCTTCCTGGCGGGTGTTTTGCGGCTCTCGGGCTTCTCGTCTTTATCGGAGAGGCGCGTATTGAGCGACTGCAAGCTGCTTGCGCCAGTCGATGGCCTCATCGACATCGTGGGCATTGTCGCGCCAGCCTTCGCGCACTTTTACGAAGAGTTCGAGGAAGACTTTGACGCCGAGGATGCGTTCGATCTGCTGGCGGGCGCGGGTGCCGATGTGTTTGAGCATGGCTCCCTGCTTGCCGATGATGATGGCCTTCTGGCCTTCGCGCTCGACGAAGATTACGGCGGAGATTTTTGAGAGCTTTGTGCCTTCCTCGAATTTCTCGATGCGCACGCCGCTGGCGTAGGGAACCTCCTGCGCGGTGTTGATGAGGATCTGCTCGCGAATCAGTTCGGCGACGATGAAGCGCTCGGGCTGATCGGTGATCTGGTCCTCGGGAAAATACTTGGGGCCTTCGGGCAGAGCGTTGACGACGGCGTTGAGCAGCTCTTCCTTGCCGAGTTCTTTTTCGGCGGAGATGGGAACGATCTGCGCAAAGTCGTGGCGCTGGGACCAGGCTTCGATGGCGGGCAGCAGTTTCGTCTTCTCGAAGAGATCGATCTTGTTCAGCAGCAGGAAGGTTTTGACCTTGGCACGCTTGACGATTTCGAGGACGAACTCGTCTCCGGTGCCGAACTTCTGGGTGACATCCACGATGAGCAGGATGAGGTCGCAGCCTTCGAGCGAATCGTAGACCTCCTGCATCATGCGCTTGTTGAGCTGGTCCTCCGGCTTGTGTACGCCGGGAGTGTCGACGAAGACGACCTGCCCGGCGGGGCGCTTGGCCTTGCGCTTTACGTTGACGATGCCGGTGATGCGGTTGCGCGTGGTTTGCGCTTTGTGGGTGACGATGGCGAGTTTTTCGCCGACCAGCGAGTTGAGCAAAGTTGATTTGCCCGCATTGGGGCGGCCGATGATGGTTACGAATCCTGAGCGCACACTTCGATGCTATTCCACTGCGGGGTTCTTGGGAATGGGGTTGGGACTGTTTGGTGAGCACGCGGATCTTTTCGACGCGGCGGGCGGTGGACTCCAGGACCTCGAAGCGGAGGCCGCCCTCCTCGACGGCTTCGCCGGGGAGCGGGATGTGTCCGGCGATTTCGGTGACCAGGCCGCCGACGGTGGTGGCGTGCCAATCCTCGGAGAGGTGGAAGTCGAAGAGCTCTTCGAGGCGGTCGGCTTCAAGGGTTCCGAGGACGATGTAGCTGTTGTCGCTCTCGCGGATGGCCTCGTTGCGCAGCTCGCCTTCGTTGCTGAGTTCGCCGACAATTTCCTCGATGAGATCCTCGACCGTGACCAGGCCGGCGACGCCGCCGTATTCGTCGATGACGATGGCCATGCGGCGATTTTCGCGCTGCATTTGATTGAGCAGTTCGCTGGCGCGCTTGGTCTCCGGAACGAAATAAATGTCGGTCTTCATCAGGCTGCTGGCGACGCGGCGGGAGGCGTCGGTATCGGCCACCTGGAGAAGGTCGCGCGCCGAGACGATGCCGACGATGTGGTCGAGATCGCCGCGATAGACGGGAACGCGCGAGAACGGATGCTGCGAGAGCAGGTGGGTGAGCTGCTCGACCGTGGTATCGGCCGAGACGGCGACGATGGCCGGGCGCGGGGTCATGACATCGCGCACGGTCTTATCGCCGAACTCAACGACGGAGTGAATGAGTTCGCGATCGCTCTCCTCAAGAATGCCCTCGTCCTGACCGGCCTCGATCAGTGCATCGACGGCCTCGGAGGGATGCTCGGGCTCTTCGTCGGCGTTCTCCGGACGGGTGAGCGAGATGATGGACTGGAGAAATCCGAGGAAGAGCGTGAGCGGAAAGACGGCACCAGATCAGCAGCCGCAGGAGAAACGTGAAGCGGACGAGCCAGCCTCCGCGGGTGCGCGAGAAGAGCAGGTAGGGCAGAAAGCGGTCAAAAATGAGAACGACGATGACGGCCGAAAAAGACGGCTTGGACGGCATCTTCGGCGATCCAGCCGCGCTGCGAAAAGACCGAGTAGGCGAGCAGAAAGCAGATCGAGGCGGTGAGAAGCTGCTCCAGCAGAGCGAAGGAAAGAGCGGCGCGCTGGTGATTGAAGCCGAGACGCGGCTCGATCTGGTGCTCGAAGAGCTCGATGTTCTCCTGAAACTCGCGGGAGAGAAACTTGCCGCTCTCGGTGTAAAGGCGCGAGGCGTAGGCGCTGATGACGAGCAGCGCGATGAGCAGCAGAATGGCGAAGGTGAGGAGCATTACGGCCTCCGCCTGCCGCCGGAGCCGCCGTTGCCCGAGTTGCGCTGCGGTGCGCTTCGAGTGCGTTCGATGCGCTCGATGAGACCAGCGGGAAGGTGGAGTTCGGCGCGGAGCTTCTGCTCGAGTTTGCGCATCTGGCCGCGATCGGATTCGTGATCGTGACCGGCGAGGTGCAACATGCCGTGAAGGATCAGAACCTTTACCTCCGTGAGCAGGTCGTGGCCGATGCCGGCGGCCTGGGCGCGAGCCGTCTGAAGGGAGATGGCGATGTCGCCGCCCCGGGCGTCTCTTGCGTGGGAAGGAGTGCTGGAGGAGGAAGCGTGGGAAAGGAAAGCACGTCGGTGGGCTTGTCCTTGCGGCGGAACTGCAGGTTGAGGCGCTGAATCTCGGAGTCGCCGGTGAGCAGGATGTTGACCTCACCGGAGAGCCCGGCGGCGCGCTGAGCCTTGTTCGCAAAACGCGCGAGGGCGAGGCGGCTGAGGTCTTTCGTTTTTCTGTCGTTCTAGTATCACTGGTCTCGATTCCCGGTACGCCCGGGTGCAACTGGAAAGAGAAAAGGGGAGGGCGCAAGGCCCTCCCTTCTATTGTACCGTACAAATGGCGCTATTGCTGGACGGCAGTGCTCCCCTTGGCCTTTTCGGCAATCGACTCCAGACCGGCGGGCGGACGGGCCGGCGTCGCCCTCCAACTGCAAGGTGAGCTGGCGGTCATCGCGGGCACGGATAATCCTCATAGGCCCGAATGATGCGCTGCACCAGATGGTGGCGAACCACGTCGACCTCCGTAAACATCTGGAAGCGAATGCCCTCGACTCCCTGCAGGACATTCATGGCCTCGATGAGGCCGCTGCGGCTGGGGTTGGGCAGATCGATCTGGGTGATGTCGCCGGTGATGACCGCCTTGGAGTTGAAGCCGAGGCGGGTGACGAACATCTTCATCTGCTCGCTGGTGGTGTTCTGCGCTTCGTCCAGAATGACAAACGAATCGTTGAGGGTGCGCCCGCGCATGAAGGCGATGGGGGCAATTTCAATCACGTTCTTCTCCAGCAGGCGGTCCACCTTCTCCGGCTCCAGCAGGTCGTAGAGCGCATCGTAGAGCGGACGCAGATAGGGATCGACCTTTTCCTGCAGAGTGCCGGGAAGGAAGCCGAGGCGCTCGCCAGCCTCGACCGCGGGACGCGCCAGAATGATGCGCGCAACTTTCTTGGAAACCAGCGCGGAGATCGCCATGGCTACGGCAAGGTAGGTTTTGCCGGTTCCGGCAGGGCCGATGCCGAAGACCATGTCGCTCTGCTCGATGGCTTCCAGATATTGGCGCTGATTGACGCTCTTGGGCTGCACCTGGCGTTTGTTGCCCACCGAGCGCTGCTTGCCGGCTTCGGCGAGCTGGCGCAAGGTGACCGACGGATCGGCGACCAGGACGCGCAGCATGCTGGTCAACTCGCCGTTGAAGACCTGCTGGCCGTGAGCGCGCAGATAGTCGAAGTCGTTGAAGACCTGCTCGACCCGGGCTACGTCCTCGGGAGAGCCGTCGATCTGAATGGAGTTGGGCTTGAGTTCGACCGTGACATTGAGTCCATCCTCAAGCAGGTGAAGGTTTTCGTCGCGCGTACCGAATAGTGTTTCGAGATTGGGACGAAGTTCGACGTTTTTCTTCATCGAGAGATTTGTATTCACCTCGGGCGCGGCGTGCGCCGATGAACACCGCTGACGCGATGGAAAGAGTCTGAGACTGAGTAGAAGGCACGGGAGTAGGGGATCGGCTGAAAAGGACGCTTCTGGATGGAGGCAGAAACCATTGGGCAGGAGCGTACCTTGTTTCGCCGCCGCGAGTCAACAAAAGAAGCACGGGCGGAGGAATCGGAAGACGAGTTGCTGAGCGTCCGGAATACAGCCATCAGCTATGTAATTAGATGTGCGCAGCTGGTCATCGGTCGCCTGCGAGGAGCAAAAAAGGGACGTGAGCAGGGCAAAATCGCTAGTCGAGGAAATCGACGAAGCTGTCCGTGATCTCAGCTCCGTGGTTGTTGGCGATGCGGGTGGCTGCCGATTCAACCTGCTTCATCAGTCCATCCAGGTAGTCGCGCGAGGAGGAGATGGCCACCACGCCGAGAGTCGCCGACTGCCAGAGATCGGTGGGGTCGATCTCGGCCACCGAGATGTTGAAGCCAGAGCGCAGGCGGTCCTTGAGGCTGCGCAGCACCTGGCGGCGATCCTTGAGCGATTGCGCGCCTTCGATGCGGAGTTCGAGGGTGAGGTGCGCGATGGGCATGAGCGTGCCGCTGGGCAGGAAGAATGTAGCGCAGATGCAAAGCCGACTTACACGGGTGCTTAGACCAGCGGACGACGCCGGTGAATGCATCTGCCCAGTGTGTCTCAAGCATCGAGAAATCAGTACACCCCGGGAACTCTGGCGTGCGCAAAAACGCTGCGAAAAAAAGTGCCGACGGAGACGCTGGCCCGTCGGCACTTTCAACCCGAAAGCTTAAATCAGTTGGGTCGCGACCTTCTCGGTGAGGAAGGCCTCGATGACGTCGCCCTTCTTGACGTCGTTGTAGTTGTGAATGCCGATGCCGCACTCCATTCCGGTGCGGACCTCGCTGGCATCGTCCTTGAAGCGCCTGAGCGAAGAGACCTTGCCGGTGAAGACCACAACGTTGTCGCGGAGCAGACGGACTTCGGAATCGCGCTTGATGAGGCCGTCGAGCACCTGGCATCCGGCAATGGTTCCGACCTTGGGGATGCGGAAGGTGTCGCGGACTTCGGCGCGTCCCATGTAGGACTCCTTGATGGTTGGTTCCAGCAGTCCGGTCATCGCCTTCTTCATCTCGTCCTGCAACTCGTAGATGATGGAGTGGAGACGGATATCGACCTTCTCCTGCTCGGCCATCTCCTGCGCTTTGCGCTCGGGACGGACGTTGAAGCCGATGATGATGGCATTGGAGGCAGCCGCCAGAAGGACGTCGCTCTCGGTGATGGCGCCGACCGAGTGACGCAGCACCTTGATGCGCACCTGCTCGCCGGAAAGCTTGCTGAGCAGATCGTTGATGACTTCGACCGAGCCCTGCACATCGCCCTTGAGGATGATGTCGAGCTGCTTGGTGCCTTCGTTCTTGATCTGCTGGGCGAGACCTTCCAGCGAAACGCGGGCGGTCTTGGCGAGAATCGCTTCGCGGGCCTTGGCCTCGCGGTAATCGGCGATTTCGCGGGCCTTTTCACGCTCGGCGACGACCACGAACTGATCGCCTGCCTGGGGCAGACCTTCGAGTCCGAGAATCTCCACTGGAGTGGAAGGACCAGCTTCTTCCAGAACGCGGCCACGATCGTCAAACATGGCGCGAACCTTGCCGAAGATGTTGCCGACGACAAAGTTTTCGCCTGCGTGCAGGGTTCCATTGTCGATGAGGACGGTGGCCACGGGGCCGCGTCCGCGATCGAGCTTGGCTTCCAGCACGGTACCGGAGGCGAGGCGCTCGGGCGTAGCCTTGAGCTCCTTCATGTCCGCCACCAGGCAGATCATTTCCATGAGCTGATTGAGATTGGTGTGCTTCTTGGCGGAAACGTCGACATAGATGGTGTCGCCGCCCCAGTCTTCGGGGAGCAGACCACGGTCGGCAAGCTGCTTCTTGACGCGGTCGGGCTGCGCTTCTGGCTTGTCGATCTTGTTGACGGCGATGATGAGCGGAACCTTGGCGGCCTTGGCGTGGTCGATCGCCTCCAGGGTCTGCGGCATGACTCCGTCATCGGCGGCAACCACGAGAACAACAATGTCGGTGACCTTGGCGCCGCGGGCACGCATGCGGGTGAAGGCCTCGTGACCCGGCGTATCCAGAAAGACGATCTCGCGGCCATAGGCGGGCGAGTTGGTGTCGGTGATCTTCACCTTGTAGGCGCCGATGTGCTGGGTGATGCCGCCAGCTTCGCCTTCGGCTACGTTGGTGGAGCGAATCGCGTCGAGCAGGCTGGTTTTGCCGTGATCGACGTGGCCCATGATGGTGACCACGGGAGGACGGGTGACGGTGTTGAAGACCGCTTCGTTCTCCTGCTCGATGGCCTGCGCATCGTAGTCCTGCTGAATCTGATCCTCAAAGCTGATGACCGAGCTCTCGGCTCCGAAGTGGCGGGCCATGTCGCGGGCGAGTTCTTCGCTGAGGGTCTGGTTGATGGTGGCAAAGACGCCGCGAGCCAGCAGGCGCGCGATGAGATCCTTGGCGCGGATGTCGAGCTTTTCGGCGAGATCCTTTACGCTGACGCCTTCCGAGATGGTAATCGCGCGCGTGATCGGCATCGGCTCATTGCTGAGCGACAGCCGGGGCGGCGGCGTGAAACCCTTCATCGGCCCTTCCTGCTTGCCGCGCGGGCCGGTATAACGCTGGCCGGGACGGCGAGAGGGCGCGCCTATGCGCGCGCCGGGACGAGGAGCGGCACCGGGAGGCGGAGCACCGGCAGCGGCTCCGAGCAAACCGCCCGGACGCGGCGGACCACCGGGACGTGTACCCATGCCGGGGCGTGCCGCACCACCCATCGGCGGACGTCCGCCCGGAGTGGGAGCGGTGCGGGTGGGGTGCATGGGACGGCGCTCGCCAGGACGGAACGGCGGACGCGCGCCGGGAGCACCGGCGAGCGCCAGCACGCCGCCAGGAGCACCGGCGGGAGCGTATTGTCCGGGACGCGGACGCTGGAAGATTGGCTGCCCACGCACCGGCAAACCGGGGCGATTGCCCATCGCCGAGGGCGGCTGCGGCGCACGAGGCGGTGGCGGCGGCGGAGCGGTGTAAACCGGACGCGGGCCAGTCTGCGGCACAATCATGCGGCGGGCTGGCGGAGCGGCCGGCTTGGCCGGCGCGGCGGACGGCGCAGAACCGGCTTGCGGCGGCTTGTGGCCAGCGGGCTTGGCAGGCGCAGTCGCGGAGTGCCCGGCAGGAGTTTGCGCGGCCGAGCGTCGCCGCGGCTTCCTCAGTCGTTGGCGGCAGCGCGGCGGCGGCCTGCGGAGCATCGGAAGCGGCAGCGCTGGAAACGGGCGCGGCACGGCAGTTTCCGGCGTCGCAGCGGCTACCGGGCTCTCGACAGGCGGCGCAGCGACAGCGGCGCAGCGGCGTGGCGCGACTGCCGGAGGCTCGACTGCGAGGCGGCGGCACGCAGCAGCGGCGGCTTGGGCATCTCGACCGTGGAGACCTGAGAGCGCATGGCGACCGACTCCGGGGTGACGAAGCGCGGCGCGCGCTCGGCAACGACCGGGGCGGCAGGCCTGGGCGCAGCAGGCTTGTTGACGATGGCCTTGGGCGGTGCGGGCGGCGGAGGCACGGGCGGACGAGCGGATGCGACCGTTTCCGCGGGCGGCTCCTTGCGCGCCAGGATGGCCTTGAGGGCGTCGCCGGGCTTGGAGATCTTGGAGAGATCGATCTTGGGGCGGAACTCTTCGCCGCCGGCCGCCGGAGCGGTGGGCTTTGGGAGCGCCGCTCGTCTCATGGAAATACTTGCGTACCTTTTCGGCTTCATCGACTTCGACGGAGCTGGAGTGGGTCTTCTTCTCCGTGACGCCGACCTTGATAAGCACGTCGAGGATCTGTTTGCTTTTCACTTCCAGCTCGCGAGCCAGATCGTTAATTCGAATCTTCATCCGCCGTTCATTTCCTTATGCCTGAACCGTCTCCACCTGCCTGGACCGGTGCGGCTGCGCTGAGCGCGATATTGCTCTACTGGAGAGGTCTTCGATCAGGAAGACATCCATGCTGCGTTTGCCTGGGCATTCGCCGAGGCGGCCCAGAAACTGGCTTCCGAATATTGGAAGCTGGTGCGGGCGTGGCCGCAAAGCCACACCCGCGCGTTATTTGTTCGCCGGGTCGACGTCCTGCTCGCCCGGATGCTCATCGTGGGTGTGGGCTTCGTCCTCACCCGCGGACGGAGCACTCTCGACTTCGCTGCCGGCATCGGCGTCGGCGTCCTGCGCGGCTTCGCCTCGTCGAGGCTGCCGTCGGTTGACTCTTCCGGCGCAGCGGCTTCCGGCTCCAGCTCGGACTCCGCGGCCAGCAGCGGGTCGGAGGGATACTCGACCTCGACCATACTCGGCTGACGCACCCTGCTCCGCCGACTCCAGGCTGGAGAAGTAATTGTTGACCGCGACGGAAATTTTCTCGACCGTCTCGGGATCGATGCCGGGAATGGCCTCGAGTTCTTCGGGAGTCATGTCGGCCAGTGACTCGACGCTGGTGATGCCGGCTTCGGAGAGCTTCTCCAGCACCGGGTCGCCGAGTTCGGCGGCAATGTTCTCCAGCGAAGTAGCCGAGTTGCCGACCAGCGAATTCATCTGCTGCTCGACCTCCTGACGCTTCTCCTCTTCGCTCTTGATGTCGATCTTCCAGCCCAGGAGCTTGGCGGCAAGGCGGACATTCTGCCCCTTCTTGCCGATGGCGAGCGAGAGCTGAGTGTCATCGACGATCGACTTCCAGATGCTTATCGTGGCTGTCCACGATGGAGACACGGGAGACCTTGGCGGGCTGCAGAGCCTTTTCCGCGAAGGTCACGGCATCCTCGTGATATTCGATGATGTCGATCTTTTCGCCGCGCAGTTCACGGATGATGGACTGCACCCGCATCCCCTTCATGCCGACGCAAGCGCCGACCGCATCCACATCCTTATCGCGCGACATGACCGCGATCTTGGTGCGCTCGCCGGCTTCACGGGCGATGGCGCGGATGACCACGGTGTTGTCATAGATCTCGGGAACCTCGGTCTGGAAGAGGTTGGAAACCAGCTCCGGCGCGGCGCGCGAGACGATGACGCCGGGCCCTTTGGTGGCCTTCTCGACGCGCGTAATAACGACGCGAACCCGCTCGCCGACGGCGAAGGACTCCAGCTTGGACTGCTCCTTGCGAGGCATGCGCGCTTCGGCCTTGCCGAGATCGAAGATGTAATCCGGGCCTTCAATGCGCTTGACGGTGGCGTTGACGACCTCGTTGACGCGTCCGTGGTACTCGTTGAAGACGGTGTCGCGCTCGGCCTCGCGCACCTTCTGGAAGATGACCTGCTTGGCCAGTTGGGCGGCAATGCGGCCCAGTCCTTCAATGGACTTTTCCTGCAGCAGTTCACCGCCGACGACGGCGTCTTCGCTGATCTTGAGCGCCTCTTCGAGCGAGATCTGAATCTGAGGGTCCTCGATGTCATCCTCGCTGGGGAGGATCTCCCTGACGGAGTAGGCGCGGATTGCGCCGGTTTCGCGATCGAGGACGGCGCGCAGGCTCTCCTGCGTCTTGTAGAACTTGCGCGTGGCGACGACGATGGCGTCTTCGACGGCGGAGACGACGATGTCGGGATTGATCCCTTTCTCGCGGCTCAATGCGTCGATCACGTTATAAAGTTCACTTGCCATATTCCCTGCCACCTTACACTTATGCGGGGCCGCGCCCCGATTGGATTCTTGCCTGCCCCGTACTCTCGCCGGAACCAGTTTGTTCGATGTTGCACGCGGCGCAAAGCCGCGCTGAACTAACGCTGATGAAGCTACAACTCGGGTACCAGGCTGGCCTTCTCGACATTCGAGAAAGGCACTACGATGACGCCCGCTCCCTGAGCCTTGGCCTTTTTGCGGCTGGCTGCCTGGTCGAGATCGACCGTAAGCTGGCCCTCGGAGAAGCTAACCAGCCGGCCCTCGAAATGGCGGTTGCCGTTGAGCAGGTCGCGAGTGCTGAACTTGACCAGACTGCCGGCGAACTGCGCGAAATGCTCCGGCTTAAACAGCTTGCGGTCGAGTCCGGGAGAGGAAATCTCCAGCACATAGGCCGCGCCTGGAACCGCATCCTCAACGTCGAAAATGGTCGCGACCTCACGGCTATACGTCGAACAGTCTTCGTGGGTCACTCCCTCGGGCTTGTCAATATAGATGCGCAGAGTGCGGCTTGCACCGCTGCCCTTGAGCTCAATATCCCAGAGGATCAGGCCACTGGATTGAGCAACTCTTTCGGCAATCTCACGAGCTTTATCGAGCGCAAATGCCATGCTTGAATCAGAACTCCGCGGCACCCAGGCCGCTTACTTCCCGCTGCAACGACCGTAGCTTCCCGAACAGGCCTGACGGCTGCCTGCCTTCGCCAAAGACGCAAATGGACAGGGAATGAATCAGAAACGCGAACCACAACGCCCGCATGCCGCTCTCGTCCGGGGCAACGTCCCAAGGACACGGCTGGGGAGGAACACTTCCGCAGCTATCACCTGAGAGTATAGCGCCGCTACGGGAGGGAATACAACCAAGGACGGGCAGAACGGGCTCGGCGACTCAGGATTGTCAGATTCTGAAGATTTGATAGCCTCGCGGAGAGAAAAACGATTCAGGGCGATCAGCAGAGCTTAACCAAGCTTAACAGCAAACGCGAGCATACCACGGTACAATAAAAGACAATCCTCCCGCCGATGATTTGTACCGGCTTCCTGGAGCTTTTCGTGAAAACTGTGAGTATAGGGCTGCTGGTTCTTGCGGCGATGCTAGTGACTGCGCCCTTGAGGGCGGAAGAGACCAACGCCCCAGAGCCGCACCGGAACGACAACGCCGTCGACACGGCTAAAGCCAACTCCGCCATAGCTGATGAGGACTCGGTGAAAGCTGCGCCGGCCGTTGTTCCGAGCGTCGCGCCGGAGCCGAGATCTGCACGATAAAGCCGAGCAGCAGATCAAGGAGCAGGAACATCAGAGGGTGCTGGGTGTTCTGCCGTCCTTCAACGTCAGCTATCGCAGCGACGCCGTTTCGCTGACCGGGGGGCAGAAGATGGGCCTTGCCTTCCACAGCGCCACCGACCCGGTCACCTTTGGGGCGGCATTTGCCACCGCCGGATACCACGAAGCCTTGAACGACCTCTCCGGCTTCCGTTGGGGGATTACCGGCTACGCAGAGCGGTCGGGGGCGGCCTATCTGGATAGCTTTGACGGGACCATGATCGGCAATGGCATACTGCCTGCGCTGCTGCACCAGGACCCCCGCTTCTTTCGCATGGGCCATGGAAGCGCATCCCGCCGCCTGTTGTACGCTGCAGCTACCTCCTTCATCTGCAAGCACGATAACACTGGAAAATGGGAGCCGAACTACTCCAACGTGATGGGAAATATCGCCTCGGGGGCGATTTCAAATCTTTACTATCCGGGCAGCAACTCGGGCATCGGCCTCACCATTTCCAACGGCATGATCCAGACCGCCGAGGGTTCGATTGGCGCCGTCTTTCAGGAGTTCTGGCCAGACATCTCGCGGCGACTGTTCCACAAAGATCCCACCCAAGGTAGAGACGCACAGGTCAGCGTGGCCGCCCAATCTTGCAGTCGGAACCGAAGCTTCGAAGGGAAATTGAATCTTGCGCATGACGCCGGATATGCGTTCGACTTCGTTTGCATCACTGCCCTGCTCGCAAGTTCATACAATGCCGTATGACCTTCCTTTTGGGTAAGCTCAATGATTAATTTTCCGGTTCCAGAGGCACTGACCTTCGACGACGTGCTGCTGTTGCCAGCGAAATCAGATGTTGTTCCATCCGAAGCCAACACCCAGGTTCAGCTAACCCGCAACATCCGCCTGAATATTCCCCTGATCAGCGCCGCGATGGATACGGTGACCGAATCGCGGATGGCGATTGCTCTGGCGCAACAGGGCGGACTTGGCATTGTGCACCGGAACCTTTCGATTGAGCAGCAGGCGGGCGAGATTGACAAGGTGAAGCGCTCGGAGAGCGGCATGATCGTCGATCCGATCACGATTGAACCGGAGCGCAAGATCAGCGATGCGCTGGATTTGATGAGACGCTACCGCATCAGCGGCGTGCCGGTGTACAAAGGGCAAGAAGCTGGTCGGAATTCTGACCAATCGCGACCTGCGATTTGAAACCCGCACCGACATTCCTATCTGCGCAGATCATGACCAAGGAGAATCTGATCACGGTTCCGGTGGGCACCACGCTGGAGCAGGCCGAGCTGATTCTGCATCAGCACCGGGTGGAAAAACTGCTGGTGGTGGATGACAACTACGAGCTCAAAGGGCTGATCACAGTCAAGGACATCCAGAAGAAGTTGAAGTATCCGGGCGCGGCGAAAGACGAGCAGGGACGTTTGCGGGTGGGCGCGGCCATCGGCGCCACCGGCGATTTCCTGGAGCGGGCGCAGGAGATGGTTCGACTGAAGTGCGATGTGCTGGCCATCGACAGCGCGCATGGGCATTCGACGCGGGTGATGGACGCGATCAGGGCGGTCAAGCATGCACTGCCCAACGTCAGCCTGCTGGCCGGAAACGTTGCCACCTATGAAGGCACGGCGGAGTTGATCTCCTGCGGCGCCGACGGCGTAAAGGTGGGCATTGGGCCGGGTTCGATCTGCACCACGCGCATCGTGACCGGCGCGGGCGTTCCGCAGATTACGGCGATCGCCGAGGCGGCGCGGGCGGCGCGCGAGGCCGGGGTTCCGATCATCGCCGACGGCGGCGTGAAGTATTCCGGCGACATCTCCAAGGCCATTGCCGCCGGAGCCAGCGTGGTGATGGTCGGCTCGCTGCTGGCGGGAACCGAAGAGAGTCCGGGCGAGACGATTCTGTACCAGGGCCGCACCTTCAAGGCGTATCGCGGCATGGGTTCGCTGGGAGCCATGGCGCAGGGCTCCAGCGAACGCTACTTCCAGAGCCTGGACGATCCGGCGGTAGTCGCATGCGCGGGCTGGACTCGGGCATGGAAGAAGGCAACCGGCTTGGCAAACTGGTTCCGGAAGGCATCGAGGGACGCGTGCCCTACCGGGGCACGGTCGCGATGATGGTTTACCAGCTGGTGGGCGGACTGCGCAGCGGCATGGGATACGTGGGCTGCGGCATCAATCGAAGAGATGCAGCAGAAGGCGCGCTTCATCCGCATCAGCGGCGCGGGATTGAAGGAAAGCCACGTCCACGACGTGACGATTACGCGCGAAGCTCCGAACTACCGCGTGGAATAGAAACGCGCGTCAGAACTCGTGAGAGCAGGGACGATGGCTCCTGCTCGATCATGCGGGAACCATTGGAAATACGCGCGGCGAGCGGAGCGGCTTCGCGCAGGAATGAGCGAGGGACGATTGAAGCACTCACGAGAGCTGTTCTGGCACTACTGGCTGCCGCTGCTGGTAATGCTGACGCTGATCACATTGGAATCCACGCGACATGATGTCGGGCGCGCACACCGGCCAACCATCTGCGGCATTTGTTGCTATGGGTCGGAATACATCTGGGCGAGCGGCAACTGGATCTGCTGAACCTGGTGTTGCGCAAGAGCGGACACATGCTGGGCTATGGGCTGCTGTGCTTCTGCTGGCTGCTGCTGCTGCGCGGCACGTACTGGCTGCAGCACGACTACATCCGCTCCTTGAAGGGCAGCATGCAGGTGCGGCGCCTGTGGTGGCGGGCGGAATGGGCCGGACTTGCCGTGCTGTTCACCTTTCTGGTGGCGGCAGCCGATGAGCTGCACCAGATGAGCATTCCGAGCCGCACCGGATGCTGGAGGATGTGGCCCTGGATACCAGCGCAGGCGTGGTGTCGGCGGCGTTGGTATGGGCAAAAGCAGTGTGGATTTGCCGCAGCAAGCAGGCAAGGCCATCGGCGTCTTGTGAATTCCAGACAACGTTCTCGTCAAAGGTTCAGCCCGAGGCAACTCGGGTGGGGAACTGAAGGCGCAGTCACTTCGGCGAGCTGAGGAGCCTCACGGGAACTGTTTCGATCAGGGAGCCGCATCATGAGCAAGCACCCGCATAGGTCGCTGATTCTCACAACTGCAGTGCTCTTGATCTCATTCAGCTTTGCGCCACCGAACTCTTCCGGCCAGATCAGGAGTGCTCTCCCCGCTCACTCTGCCGATAAATTCCAAGGAGGGCGCGCCATGTCTTTTGCGCTGCATACAACAGCATTTGACGCCGGCGGTGGAATTCCCAAAAAGTACACGTGCGACGGCGCCGATGTCTCACCCGCATTGAACTGGAATGACGCCCCAACCGGAGCGCAGTCCTTTGCACTGATCGCGGATGACCCGGATGCGCCGGTGGGAACCTGGACCCATTGGATTCTCTGGGACATCCCTGCCAAGGCTACGGCATTGCCCGAAGGCGTGCCGAAGGTTGAGGAACCCGGGGACGGCGCACGTCAAGGTGGAAACGACTTCAAGCGCATTGGGTATGGTGGCCCCTGTCCGCCGGCAGGCAAACCACACCGCTACTTTTTCAAGCTGTATGCTCTCGATGCCAAACTCGACATAAAGCCCGGAGCCAGCAGAAGTGAACTGGAGCGCGCGATCAAGGGGCACGTGCTGGCACAGGCGGAATTGATGGGAACGTACAAAAGATAATATGCGACGACTCAAACCGGAGGGGTGGGCTTACACAACGCAGCTTCCATACACACCTCGGGCGAGGATTTTTATCGGGGCAGGATAAAGCTGGGAATACTTCTACGCAGACAGTTCTCTTAGCAGCCAATAACTGCGGTAAACAGCAGCGCCCTCGGTGTTAGGTGCTGAACGGATGCTCAGCGATCCTAAACGTGTACTGGGTCGGACTATACGCCGAGAATCGCAAGCTCACAAGAATGTAATTAGGCTGATCGGGGGCGTGTACGAATGGGCGTCGCGACCTAGGATTTTAGAAGCACACGGCTGGCCAGATCGTATGCCTGAAGCAGGTGTGAGTACCTGAAAAGTTGTTTTTTCATGTAGCATTGCGCGACGCTGGTTATTCCGGGTCTTACCATGAGAGCTCAAATGTCCGACTCTTCAGTTTCCAAACCAGTTCCCCCGGAAGCGAATTCGCCCACTAACTTCATCCCGTCTTTCCACGAAAAGCTGCTCGATAGCCTGCACGATGGCGTGTACTTCGTCGATCGCGAGCGACGAATCACGTACTGGAACAAAGGCGCAGAGTACCTGACCGGATATCTGGCCAGTGAAGTGGTTGGCAGAAGTTGCTTCGATAACCTTCTGGTACACGTGAATGAGGAAGGGTGCTCGCTGTGCATCGAGGGTTGCCCACTCGCCAAGACGATGGCCGATGGCGAACGACGAGAGGCCGAAGTTTATTTACGCCACAAACTCGGGCACCGCGTTCCCGTGTCGATTCGCGTGGCCCCTATCATCGACAGCGCAGGTTGCATCGTCGGGGCGGTCGAGGTGTTTAATGACGTCACGGCGAAAAAGAACATTGAGAGAAGGGTCGGAGAGTTGGAGAACCTCGCCTTCCTCGATGCGCTTACCGGGGTGCCGAATCGTCGCTATATCGAACTTAAGGTCAAACAGGCGATCCAGGAAGTCGAGCAGTTTGGCAGAAATGTTGGTCTGCTATTGATTGACGTTGACCACTTCAAGCAGGTCAACGATAGCCACGGACATGGCATCGGCGATGATGTACTCAAAGCGGCGTGTAACACGCTCACCCACAGTCTGCGGACGGGCGACATTGTAGGACGCTGGGGTGGCGAGGAATTTCTTGTCATAGTGGCGGATGTTAACCGCACGGTTCTGGCGGCGTTTGCCGAACGATGCCGAATGCTGATTGCGGAGTCGGCGATTCAAGTGAAAGATGAGTACATGCGAATTACTGTTTTATTGGGCGGCACCCTTATGAAATCTGGAGATTCCGAGCAGTCGGCGATCAAGAGAGCAGATGAATTGATGTACAGAAGTAAAATGTCAGGACGAAACCGGGTCACTCTCGACTGAAGTGGTGGTTGGACGGAATTTGCCCGTCTCTACCGCAGAAAACCCATCAGCGCCTGCTGGAATTCGAGCGGCTTTTCAAGATGAGGGATGTGCCCGCAGTCCGAAACTACGATGAGTGTGCCGTGCGGCATCTCTTTTACCGCGGCGCGTCCGAGCTCAACGAAATCTCCCATCTTCGCTCGCGCCTCCGCAGGGCGTAACCCGCAAGCGGAACCGTGTGGTCCTTTTCGCCGACGATCAGCAGGGTCGGCGGCTGCAGCAGACGGTACTCGTATCGAACCGGCTGCTGGTAGATCATCTGATACGCAAGGGCGGAAGCCTTTGCCCAGCGCGGGTATTCGCCGCTCAGCGTCACGCGGATTTGCACCTCCGCAAGCGGTTCGTAGATCTCCGGCTGCGGATGCGCGAAGTAGTGTGAATAAAACGTGCGAATCTTGGCTGCATCCGTATTTGCGAGTTCGGCTCTGATAGAGCGTCTCATCCGGCTGCGGAGGAATGTTCACCCGGTAATCTTCAAGGCCAATCGGGTCTTCAAGGACAAGCTGCGCCACTCGCTCCGGATACATGAGCGCAAAACGAACCGCGAGCATCCCTCCGGTCGAATGCCCGACCAGCGAAACCTGCTTTATTCCGAGGGTATCGAGCAGATGCGCCGTATTCGCTGCCAAAAGCTGAAAGCTGTAGCGAATATCCGGCTTTGAGGATTTGCCCCAGCCGATTTGGTCGGGGACGATCACGCGATAGCCCGCAGCGGCGAGCGCTTCAGCCACGCCGCGCCAGTAATATCCGCCGAAGTTCTTGCCGTGCATCAGCACGACAGCGCGGCCATTCGCCGGACCGACGGCGGCACGTCCATGTAGGCCATTCGAAGGTCCTGACCCTCGATCGCAAGCGGCAAAAAATGAACCGGCCATGCATAGGGATACTCTTCGAGCGCAATCCCGAGCGGCGTGGCTGCGTCTGCTCCGGCGCGTTCGGCGGCAAAGCCTGCCGGCTGGAACAGCGCAATCGCCAGCAGTGCCAAACCGATCGTGCGACCCATCTGCTTCGATCTCACTTTGCGGAGTTCCATCCCACAACGAGATGCAAATGCCCAGCCCACACAAAAAAACGGCTATCTCTTCGACGCGCCCGCGACCTGCATTCCGATTGGGGCTGGGCGCGGAACGGGTTGTTGATGGTCGAAGTGCGAGTCTTCGCCATCCATTCGCGACGCGCTTTGTTGTTCGTGGCCGACATGTTCGTGGCTCAGTTTGCTGGAGGGAAGGTCTTCGGCCTTTCCGGAGAACTCGAACCTGGTCTTCATGATCTTCATCCTCCGACTACACTCGCGAACCAGCGAGCCAGGAAAAATTGACATACTACCTCCTATGAATTGGCGTTGCTGAACGTCTCAACGAGCGCCACTCTACTCTTTCCAGTCTACTCTTCCATGTTATCAAGCTAAGATCAAGGGCTTCCCGTGTTGAATTCCTCTCGGCCTTAGAGACTGTAAAGGACTGTAAAGCTTTCAGAAATACTGGCCAACAGCTTGCAACCCGTGTTGGCCAAGGCGGCGTCATACGAATCACTCATTCGTCGACCAGTCGCGGTCGAAAGTTTGGTATTAAGCGTCACGACGCCGGAGAGGTGCAACATCATGTACGTACGCTCAGGCTTTCAGGCCTCCTCCACTGATTTCCCCGCTGGCCGGGTGCACACATGGGAGTACCTGAAGAAGATCGGGGTTCCAGACATTGTTCCCGCCACCAGTCCGTTCGATCCTGGCTATGACCCGTACACGTTTGAGGGGCACCTCGAACAGAGTGCTCATCTGATGTCGACCCTGAAGATCTCAATGGCTTGCTGGCAGGTAGCCAACGAGAACGTCACCCGGCGCAAGGTGGCCGCGGCCCAGCGCCACAACGTTCCCACCGTTACCGGCGGCGGTCCGTTTGAAGTCGCGGTGCAGCAAGGCCAGTTGCCGCTCTATCTCGATCTGGTCGCCGATATGGGCATCACGCGCATCGAGGCCGGAGAAGGTTTCACCGATATGCCGCTGCCGCCCGGCGAGGTCATTAGGCTGGCGCGCCAACGTGGACTGGATGTGCAGTTTGAACTCGGCAAGAAGCATACCGGCGCTTTCACCGAAGACGTGGTAACGGCGCTGATCGACCAGGGCAAGCGCTGGCTCGAGGCCGGCGCGCTCCAACTTGTAGTCGAAGCTCGCGAGAGTGCCAGAGGCGTGGGCCTCTTCGACGATGATGGCAACTTCAACGCTGCTTTTGCAGATCGCTTCGCTAACCCCTTTGGCCTCGAAAAGGTAATTTTCGAGGCACCCAACAAGCCCAGCCAATTTGCCCTGTTGGACCACTTTGGCCGCAACGTGCATCTCTGCAATGTGCGCCTGGAGGAACTGTTGCGCGTTGAGATCTATCGTCGAGGCCTGCACTCTGACGCTTTCGAAAAAGAGAACCTGCGGCCACAGATCGAGGCCGCCCACCCCGAAGTGGCGTGAGTAGTGACTATTCACACGGAGACATGTTCCTGGTTTCGCTCCGTGCCGCAGTGCCTAAAGAGACGCATCCTAGAGACGTCAAGTGTGAGGACTAGCTAAATAGATGATACCGTCAGTCGTGATCGATTGCCTTCCGTCCAGTGTGGCCCGTTACCAGCGCGGGTACGCCATCGTCGCCGTCGATGTGATTCGCGCTACGACCATGGCGATTACCGCAGTCGCGCTGGGCCGGCGCTGCTTCGTCGCCGATACGGTGGACGCCGCGCAGTCCATCGCCTCCCGCCTCTCTCAGTCGCTGTTGGCTGGCGAGTTGGCCGGAGATGTGCCTCCCGGTTTTGACATGAACAACAGCCCGGCGGAGCTAGCCGAGCGCGACGACCTGCATCGCCCCTTAGTGCTGCTCTCTTCCTCCGGTACGCAGGTAGTGTGCGATGCCAGCCGCTGTGCGGAAGCCGCGTATCTCGCTTGTTTTCGTAACTTCACGGCAGTCGCGCGCCATCTAGCGGGACTTCATTCCCGCATCGCTGTCATCGGCGCCGGCAGCCGGGGAGAGTTCCGCGAAGAGGACCAGATGTGCTGCGCCTGGATAGCGGAACAACTGATCAACTCCGGCTATGTCGCGGAAAATGCCGCCACCATGGAGATCGTCAGGCGTTGGAGCGGCGCTTCGCCTTCGGCGTGCGTGATCAGCAACAGCGTGGCCTATCTACGCCGCACCCACCAACTTCGCGACCTCGAGTTCATCCTCGACCGCGTTGACGACCTGGACGAGCCCTATGCCATTCAGGGCGACGAAGTGGTCGCTGTGGAAGTCGCGAAGCATCTCAAAACTGGAAGTCAAGCCGCGTAGCGGGACCAAACTTTATGACCCAATCAGCAACCATCCCGACTACGCCGCTTCTGCCCATGCGGGTTCCCAATGTAACCACTCCGGTAGTCGTGGTGAACCTCACCTCGCATGGCCCTTTGGGCGTGATTCGCACGCTCGGGCGGCTGGGAATTCCGGTATACGCAGTACATTCGCGCGGCTCCGAGACGGCACAGCATTCGCGCTACTTGAAGCGCCTTTGGCGGTGGGATTTCCCCCATTCCTCCGAGGGTGCCCTGGAAACGCTGGCGCAGGTCAGCGCCGAAATCGGCCAGCGCGCTATCCTGCTGCCCACGTCGGATGATACCGCGGTCTTTGTCGTCGAGAACCAGGCAACGCTACGTCAATGGTTTGACTTCCCCGAGCAGCCCGCCGCGCTGCCAAGGACCTTGTCGGACAAGAAACAGATGTACTTCCTCGCGAAGAAGCACGGCATTCCTACGCCTGAGACCGTGTTTCCGCAGGACCGTGACGACGTTTTGCGCTATGCGGCGGACGCAACCTTCCCGCTGATGCTGAAAGCCATCGATGGCGCACGCTCCCTGCGGCGCACCGGCCAGAACATGGTGATCGTTCACGACGCCGCCGAACTGCTCAAGCACTACGACGAATTGGAAGATCCCGCCGAGCCCAATTTTATGTTGCAGGAGTACATTCCCGGTGGCGACAACACCATCTGGATGTTCAATGGCTACTTCAACGAGAACTCCGATTGTCTCTATGGAGTTACCGGCAAGAAGATTCGTCAGCAGCCCGTTGGCCGTGGCTACACCTCGCTCGGCATCTGCCTGAAAAATGAGGTGGTGGACCAGACCACGCGGCGCTTCATGAAGGCGCTCGGCTACCGCGGCATCCTGGACATCGGTTATCGCTACGACGCCCGCGACGGTCAGTACAAGGTGCTGGACATCAACCCGCGCATCGGCTGCACCTTCCGCCTGTTTAAGGCAGAAAACGGTCTTGATGTCGCCCGCGCGTTCTATCTTGATCTCACCGGTCAGCCCGTTCCCGAGTCCAACGTGCACCAGGGTCGCAAGTGGATGGTCGAGGTGGCGGACTTCAAGTCTTGTCTTGAATACCGTCGTCTGGGTCAGCTCACGATTCGCGAATGGCTGCGCTCCTTTCGCGACGTGGAAGAAGCCGGCGTCTTCGCGCTCGATGACCTGCGACCGTGCTGGAACAGATTCTTCGAGTCGGTCTTCAACGGTCTGAAGGAACTGTTGTCAAAATGGTCCAACCCGCTACGTGCCGCCCTCCGTGGGCGTACAAAAAGGTTCATCATTGATCGAGGTAAAGCTACCCCCTGATACAAACCATGACCGCCGTAGAACGGTTGCTCTGACTGGGACTGCCTTTGTGACTAGCACTGAGATCCAAAAGAAGAGCAGCTTCGTAAGGGACGTGCTCAAGCTGGTATCGGGTACGACTTCGGCTCAACTTCTCGGTATCCTGGGCGCGTTCTTCACCGCACGCTTTTTCGCCCCGTCCGCATTCGGGGTGGCGGCGCTGTTTGCATCCATCACCGGCATCGCGATCATGGTCGCCTGCATGCGATACGAGTTGTCGATCGTCCTGCCTGCAGAAGACGACGAAGCGGCAAATGCCGCTGGCGTGAGCTTCGTGTTCCTTGTGCTCAGCACCATGGTAGTCGGGGCGCTGGTGTGGGCCGGCGGAGGATTGCTTTCCCATCTGCTGAAAGCGCCCGAATTGCACCGCTCTCTCTGGTTGGTCCCGGTCAGCGTTTTCTTCGGCGGCTTCTCCGCCATCCTCAGCCGTTGGAATTCGCGTAAGAAGCAGTTCCTGCGGCTGACCCTGGCGCAGATCGTCTGTGCCGTGTGTACGGTCAGCGCACAGGTCACGTTCGGAATTACGGGCCGCGTGACCGGCGGAAATTTGATCGCTGCTGCCGTTTTTGGCGCCGCCATCTCCACGTCGATGCTGGCGCTACTCACTTGGCGTGAGCATTCGCGCCTGCTGCTCGACGCCGTGCGTCCGCATCGCGTGGTTGCGGCTCTGAAACGCTATCGAAGTTTTCCAAAGTATGGCGCCGCCAATGCGCTGCTCGATGCGATTTCCTGGCAGCTTCCGGTCTGGTTCTTGTCGGTCGCGTTCTACACTGCAACGGTTGGACAGTACGCGCTGGGCGTCAAACTGCTACACATGCCCATGAATCTTATCGGCACCAACGTGGCCATTGTGTTCTTTCAGCGGGCTGCCAGGGCGCGGCATGAAGGCACCCTAGCGGAGGTCACCGAGGGTACGTTCTGCTCTCTCGTTACGCTCAGCCTGCTGCCCTGCTTGACGCTTTCGTTGGTCGGCAAGGACGTGTTCATGGTTTTCTTCGGCGCGCGCTGGGCCCAAGCCGGCATCTACGCGCAACTCATCAGCCTGTGGCTCTGCGTCTGGTTCGCCACGGGGCCCCTCAGCATGGCCCTGGACGTACTGGAGCAACAGGCATTGCGCCTCCGCCTGAGCGTGCTCAACGTTGTGACCCGCGTGGCCGCATTGCTCGTGGGCGTGCTCACGCGTGATCCGTTGAAGATGGTAGCGTTGTTCGTGTTTTGCGCCATTCTCGTGTATGGCTACTATTGCTGGGTGATCCTGAAGCACTCCGGGGTGCCGCTGGGCAGGATACTTCCGGTAGTCACGACCAATTTGCTGTGCTTCATCCCGGTGGCGCTCGTCATCCTGATCTTGAAGTACTTTGCCGTGCCGCACATCGTGGTGCTCGTCGCTGCGGGACTGATGCTCGGCGCGTACTACCTGAATATTCTGCGCACCCACCCGGAACTGCGGGGTTTTCTTGGGGCCCGGTCCCGCCGGCCAACGGAAAGCGCGGCGCCCCTGCAAACCTCCGAGCAAACATTGACATAGGCTTTGATCAGGCGCCTGGCGAGTTGTTTGCGTTGGAAGACGAGATCGAGCAGCGACCGACCCGCGATCTGTGCCGCGGGAAGAAGCGCCCGCTGGTTGTCGTGGATGACCTGGTTCGTCTGGCGCCTGAGGCGCGCTTCATTTCCAAATTGGCCGGAGCGCCGGCTACACCAAGGTAGGTCCGGGCTTGGTTGCGGTCAGCAGTAGGGAGCCGGCCTGTCTCCAGTCATGTAACTGTTTGGCTCCGCGAAACTTGTTCGAAAGCCTTGCTGCCCAGGTCTGCGGGGGCGCCAGGAACAGCTGGAGAAACCGCGTGGCGGCGCCAACATAACCCCCCGGCGGCTGCCATTTGTTGGGGATCTGCATCGCGGACGCCCCAGCGAAACCATGCGCCTGCAACATTTGCACGTATTCCGATGCCGACCGGAAGTGGGCATCTACCGGCAGATGGGTAGTCCAGTATTTCCAAGAGGGGCTATCTCGATAGATGTTGATCAGAATGAAGAGCCGTCCGCCTGGTGCGAGCACTCGATACATTTCCTCGAGGGCACGATCTTGGTCGGGATAATAGTAAAACGCTTCCACAGACAAGATTTTGTCAAACCGATTTGCTTGCAGCGGAATGAATTCCGCAGATGCCTCAACGTACTCGATATTGCCGAAACCCCGTGAGGACTCTCGAGCGAGAGAAATCATCTCCGCGGAGATGTCAACGCCGACCACCTGACCCGGTCGCTCACCCTGAGCGACCCGCCGCGCCAACAAACGCGTCGCCCACCCTGAACCGCAGCTCAAGTCCAGCACTCGTTCACCAGGCTTCAGTTCCATCATGAGCATGGTTTTTTCGGTGACATATAAATGGTCGGACTCCAGTTTTTCGGCCCGTCCGTCCTTCGCCCAGTCATCGAACTCACCCTTGAGTTGTACGTCGGCTCCCGTTGGAACCGCGTTTTCGGCACTGTCCCAGAGACGATTTCGCTCCGATTGGTCTGCTGCCATTTCAACACCACCTTGCAAAGGGAGTACCTATTCTCAAGGTATCCGGGTTTAAACAGTTTGAGTGTTGCTCATTGTTGTGGGTTGCATGCAGCTTCATCATTCGCTATATGCCAGCGGTATCTGCAGACAGGCGTCGAACACTCCGAATCCCCATTCTTCACAAGACTCACCCGGCTGCGGACCTCGTATCGGCTCATCAGCAATGCGTCGAACGGCTTCAGAAATCGCAAAATGTGATTGACTTCTGAAATTGCGGAGACTTCCGGACAAACCCTTCTCGGTAAAAGCCATCCAAGTTTATCTCATAAATTTAGACTCGGTTCGGTCATCATCTTTCTTGGTATTAACTGAAGCTTTTCACCTATAGGAGATGGCAAGATGAGACGAATCGTTTGGATGTTAATGCTCGTTTTGGGCTCAGCGGGGTTAATGTATGCCCAAAGCTCGGCTCCAATGAAACTGGGCGGTACAGTCTGTCAGGCGACATGCGTGGTAGCGAGCTCGCCTGATCTTTCCACGTGCGATCCACTTTGTACCGACAAAGGCGGTCAGGCGGTGTTTGTGGACGATCAAGGCAACGTCCGAAACATTGAAGATCAGACAGCCACCCCGTCGTCAATGGCCGTGCCGTCGTCGACGGTCACCCCACCGGAAAAGGCCGTGCCAACGGAAAAGCAGCGCGAGGACAAGCTCCGGATAGAGGAACTGTACGAGTACTCGGGCTATTAGCGTTCCGAGTCCGGCTTGGTGCTGTACTGCTTGCCAGTTTTGACTGTTTGTCTGTGCGCTGATCGTAGAGCACGGGCAAAATGGCAATCCGAGACTACCAAGCCGGCACGCGGGTACCATGGAGAAGGCGACCGGCGAGAACTATCCATCCTTGTCTCACCGGGACGCGTCCACGAGGCGGGAACGGCTGTCCGTGACCAGACCGCACGGTCACATTTTAATCACTCGGCTAAGGGATACGTTTTTCGCGCTCAAGGTCGCTCTGACCTCAGGGTATGCACGTCAGCTCGCTCCAACCCAAGTAATGACTGTCTATTATGGATCTCCGTTATGGATCTCCGTTATGGATCTCCGTGGTCTCAACCCAAAATCCAAAGGAGATTCGGTTCGGCTCTTCTGCCAGGCGCTTTTCATTGATCCTTTGAGAGCGGTGTCATTGCCAACACAGACCGGAGCAGATACTGGCGGCGACAGGGGCCCCGGAGGAGCGCCACTCGATTTGTGGACAACTCTTTTCCCAAAAAGACATCCCATATGACGGACCAGCTAAAGAGGCTACAGGTGATCGAAACCCGGATTTTACGCCCGGTCATCTGTCCTGAAGTAACCGAAGCTTTTCACCTCACAGGAGAATTGAGATGAGACCAATCGGTTGGTGGCGAATTTCACGGTAATCTCCGCGGCCGAAATGCCGCCTTGGGGCCGCGATCATGGAAACACCGAAAGAATGTCACTCTAGCATCGTAGCCTCTCACCAGCGAACCATTCACCTTAAAGGAGGAGACAAGATGCAACGAATCGCTTTGCTGTTTCTGCTCGTTCTGGGCTCTCTGACATTAATGCACGCCCAAAGCTCGAGCGACACTAAGAAACTGAATGGCACGGTGTGCGACGCTTCGTGCGTAGTGCAAGCCAATAACCTTCCTACCTGCGATAAAAGTTGCACCGTCAAAAGCGGGGAGGCGGTCTTGGTCAACGATCAAGGCAAAGTCATGCACATCGCCAATCAGGATGTTTGTAAGTCACACATGGGGAAACATGTAGCGGCGACGGTCAGGCCTATGGACCAACCACCGGCAGCGGCGGCGCCAACGGAGAAGCAGCGCGAGGAAGAGCTCCAAGGGCAACAGGAATATTTCCAAGTGCTGCAAATGGAGACACTAGAACCGCTGTAACACATGAAGACTGGGAGGCTGAGGCTAATCGCCTCCCTTGACGATTTTAGGGATTTCAGATGCTGCTGCTATCGTCTCACTCGTTTTAAAGTGGCAGGAGCGCCTGGCGTTCGTTCTGGTGAGTTAAAGGTTGGAAGTCCTTTAGACAAAAACCAAACCGCTCGTGGCCTAAAGGTGTGTGGAGCAAAGACGCGAGCCGAATGCGAAGCCGATAGATGCTCGAGCATTCTAAGTGGACAGGGATCGCCGACCAGCTTATTCGTGAAAACTTTCGGATGACATTATTTGCGGTTTTCTGAATGGAGGATCGCGACAAACGTTGCTCGACTGCTGTACCCCCGCACGCCTTATGTGCTGGGCAAGCGGACACAAGCGAGTACGAGTAAGGGATATAAATCCCGAAACAATTGGGCTTGGAAACACAAAGCCCTTCATGAGTCGGCGATTAACGGCCCGATGTTTGGCAAACTAACTTCGGCATCGTAAGCCAAAATCTGTCTTATGCCACTTCCCTGGCCGGTTCTGAGGCCCCCACGCGGCCGGTTTGAATCGCGCCCCGCCATCCTCCCCAAGGCCTGAACCGCCCAAGGTGCGTATGCGCGGATACCAGTCAAGAAGTCAGCGCGTGTTCTGCTTCACCGAAAGGCCGGCTGGTCCTCCAAATTGAGAAACGTAGTGAAGATGGGCTGCACTGTTCATCGTCAGTGACGGGCCCGCGTCCGACGCGCGCTGCGTCTGCAATCGAAAAGAGCAGTGATTGCTTAAATGGATGGTCGGCGCAATCGGCAACCAGAGCATGATGTGTGCCGAGAAAGAATAACCCTTGAGATGAGCAGCCATGCCACCCGCGCTTGGCAAATCTGATATTTGGATTAACTGTCCCCATCATTTTCGGTACGGCTCTATTACGTCTATCTGCGTGGCTTCGATGCCACCGAACCCTTTTGATAAACGGCAATGCTGCTTGACATTAGCCTGCTTTTAGAACAATGTATTCAGCTGTATCCGGCGCGATCGGGGCAGATATAACGACCCTCCGGTCCATTGACTGTCTGTTTTCCGGCGAAGTCGGGATATGCGAAGGATTGATCACTACACATTGACACTCGTTTGGCCGCTGTACGATTTGCGAAAAATAGAGCATATGGTGTTTAGGAGGAAGAGATGAATAGACCTAGACGGTGCAGAACTTTCGCAGTAATCCTCATTTTCGCCCTGCTCGGGTCCTGTCTTCTCATGGGATCCGAAGGCGAATCGAAAAAGAGGAAGAAAGCGCACGAGTCCAAAAAAACTGAGACCAACGCTGCACTAGCAGAGCAACTCAAGCAGTTCCAGGATCAACTGAATCAGCAGCAGACCGAGATCAAGGACCAGCAGGACAAGATTCAAAATCTTCAACAGCAGCTCCAGACAAGCAATTCCACACTGCAACAGCAATCGGGCCAAACCCAACAAATGCAGGACGCGATCCGGCAAGCTGACCAGAAAGCTACTGCGGCTCAGGAGTCCGCGGCGGCTGCAAACTCAGGCGTAACCGAGGTGAAGTCGGAGACCACGACGGTTTCGCAAAGCCTCAAGGAGAGTCAGAATCGTCTGGACAGACTGCTGAATCCCGAGAAGTATCTGCCGGTACCGACAGTGGTTCAGGCTGTCGCACCGGTACGCGTACTTCCAGTCGATGCGCCCAAGAGAGACGGCTTGGTTCCGGCCTTCAGGATTGGTGCGATACGGGTGACACCGTATGGGTTCATCAAAGCGACGGCAGTGGAGGATTCAAGCTCGCCGCGCGGAGATGATTTCCCGCTTCCCGGATTTCTGAATGCAGATACCGGTCCAACCAAGGATCCAGAATTCCACGTCAAGGGGCGTTCCACTCGTCTTGGCACCAACTTCGAATGGCCTGATATGTCGAGGAAGTTAATCTTGACGGGCCGGGTCGAAGGCGACTTCGAAGGCAACTTCAGCCGGGTTGACAACCGGAACGTATCTTCAATTCGGAGCAATGCATTCCAGTTGCGGTTGGCTTATGCGAGATTGGATTACGCGGTCAACGACAACACCGACGTCTTCTTCGAGGGAGGACAGAACTGGTCCATCTTCGGCTCAAGTCTGCTGCCCGCCCTTCTTGAAACCACCGGCCTCGGCGTCTACTTTGGCAATGTCTACGAACGTAGCCCCCAATTCAGGTTGGGTGTTGTAGAGAAAATGGGTGGCTCGCGCAAGTTCACGATCAGCCCAGAAATCGCGATCATGATGCCGAGCGAGGGCAACCTCCCGGCAGACAGTGTCACGTGTACTGTGGCTGCTCTTGCTACTCCTACGTCGTGTACTTTTGTGAATGGACTCGGCAGCCAATTGGGATATGGCGAGCGCCAGGGGGCGGACTCAAACCGTCCCGAGTACGAAGCGAGACTTGCCGTGCAGTTCCAACTCGACAAGGCGCCTGGGGTTGCACCAGCACAGCTAATTGTGTCCGGCTTTGACTCCCGTCGTGAAGCGATCGTTCTGCACTCTGCAGAAGCCGCAGCTAGCGCGGCGCTGCCTGCAAACTACTTGGCTGCCTTCCCTAGGGGAGCCACGAACGCCAGCGATGGCTACGGCGTACAGGTCGGCGGCAGCCTTCCAACCCGCTGGGCCACTTTGACGGTTAGTGCATACCGCGGAGCTGACCTGAGATTCTTCTTCGGTGGGCAGCTGCTCTCCAACTACAACGACACCGCTGGGTTGACGAACTTGCACGGAGTTCCTTCAGTGGACGGCTCTTCAACGGTGTTCTTTGGCACCAATGCCGCAGGTACCGTCGTCGTTGCCCCGCAGCGTTCGGTACGAGGCTACGGTGGTTTTGCCAACCTCGGTTTTCCACTGTCGCGCTGGTTCCACGCGGACCCAGCGGGCCACAACGCGGGATGGCAGCTTTTCCTGCATGCTGGACTTGACGAGGCAAAGAAGTCTGACTTCATCAAGGCCAAGGACATCACAGCTACCAGCAACAGTGCAGGACCACAAAAAAGCACTGTGGCTGCAGCCACCATGTACTACAAATTCAACCAGTGGTGCCAGTTTGCGTTCGAAGAGTCAATGTACCAAAGCTACGCTCTCCCGAACCTTTCTGGAAAGTTCACCGCTGCTACGTCAGTTGCTGGAGTTCCGCAGGAAAGGTGGAGAGATCGTCGGGAAGAGTTTGGACCGATCTTCACCTTCTAATACTAACGCCTAGACTGGAATGGACGGACGCAATTGCCGTCCATTCCAGATCTTTGATATCTTTTGATTGCCATTTGAATTTGATTGGCTACTGTGCGCGAGGTGACCGTGAAGCGAAGCGTCGTTTTCTTAATTTCTTTACTACCTCTGTCAGCTGCTTTACTTGCGAGCACTCATTCATCCGATAACAATTCAGTCATGATCAAAGTGCTTCGGGCACAAACTGGCCCGTTGCAACCTAGTTCCTCAACGGTTGTCGAAGGCTGCAGCCAAACTGATTATTCTGCCAGTTGCATGCACTCGGCCGATCAATTTGTGCAGAACAAGATGGTTGTACAAAGCGAGGATGGAAGGACGTTCACGATCGCGTGCACGATTGAGAGCAGATGGTCGAACTGCATTCCGTTGCCAGTCGGCGAATCCTTTCGGGCACGAGTAGAGAAGAACGGCCTGTCTGTTGTTTATCTCGGTTCTAAAGGGCAGCCGCGCAAGCAGCAGTACAATGTGCTCCCATATGATCCGTCAGCTGCGCCCGCAGCCACAAAGTAAGCGAAGCCTCATCCGGTTTATGGTCGCGCGCCCCGCGCGCCAATCGGCGTGAGGCTGCTCCGAGCACACCTGAGGCGATTGACTCTGGAACGGGAAATGCGGAGAAGCAGGACGCTGACCTCGGCGATGTTGACGACGGGCATGGAGGTAGCGTCGGAGGTTCCAGCCTGAATGAGCGCGCCGATATCCGCCTAGCGAAAGGTAATGACCCGTCAAAGGGTGCGACGATATGCGAGTAGTCCTGCGTGGCTGTAACTTGCTGGTGCGCAGCCCCGGAAATCTGTAGCTGCTGCAATGCCGCCGAAAGAGCGGACTTGGCAGCAGCTATTTGCGCGTCTGAGGTGCGGTTACTGCAAAAGCGTTATCGAGTTCTTGCTCCGCTATGAGGCCCGGTCGAGCCTGTGCCGCCTGGTGCAGGCTCATAGGCCGCGTGCAGCGACGCATGCGTATCGTCGGGCCGGTAGGCTCATCTCTCTATAGACGTGTGACGCTGGAAAAAGTGATGACAAATGCAAAAAGAAAATCATCCAATTCAAACATGAACGATCACATTTTCTATGGTCCGCGGCAAGTCGGGCGTGTGAGCAAAGGAGCTTGTACATGAGAAAAATGTTGCTTTTGTGCAGTGTGTTTGCGCTATCGGCGGCCTTGGCCGCGCAGACCAATATTCCCGTGGGCACCGTCATTCCGGTTACGCTGAACTCTTCATTGGATGTGAAGAGTTGCAAGCCAGGACAGAAGGTCACTGCAAAGGTTGCGCAGGACGTTCCGTTGTACAGCGGCGCCAAAATAAAAGCAGGCACTCGGGTTATGGGAGAGATCCTGGAAGTCACCACGGCGCAGAATTCTCAACCAGCCACGATTGCCCTTCGCTTTGACCAGATCGAGATTGCCGGACAGACGACGCCACTCTCAACCGACCTTCGTGCGCTCGCGTCGCCTGACGAGGTACGTTCAGCTCAGGAACCAACTGCTGGAACGGATCGCGGCTCGATCGCGCTTTGGGACTGGACGACGACCCAGATTGGCGGAGATGTGGTGTACCGCGGCGGCGGCCCGGTGGCAAGCGGTGTGGAGACTGTTGGAAAACCGGTTTACGGAGAAGCGTCATGGGGTGTCTTGGCCCGTGTCTCCTCTGACCCAGGCAGCCCTTGTCGTGGTCCGATTGCTGGAAACGACAACCCTCAGGCACTCTGGGTGTTTTCACACGACGCATGTGGAGTGTACGGGTATGACTTCACCATCGCGCACGCGGGCCGCACGACAGGTAAGATCGTGCTTGATTCCCGGAATGGCGACCTCCGCATTCCGCGCGGCACCGCGATGCTACTTCGGGTGAATGGAGACACACATCTCTCGCAAGATGAGGTTGTCTCGAAGTAAGCAGTTGGCAAAAAAAAGGAGGCGCCGTTTAAGCGGCGCCTCCCTTCGATTGTTTGTTGTTACGGCAGGTAGTAGCGGATCGACGTGAGCACCATGCTCTCGTTGGCCTTCGGGGCCGTGGTGGTCGCTCCAGCATTCGTATTCAAACCACCCCAGGTGTTCTTGTAGGTGTACGAATACTGCATTCCGTAGCGGAACGAGCCGTATGCGCCTTTATAGATGTTGTACCAGAAGCCTCCAGTGGCCTGCATCACGCTCTTCATGATCGCATTGCAGGTGCCGCTGTTAGCAATGAAGCAGCTGGTGTTGTTCACGGCGCGTGAGCCGCTGTTAATTCCGTAGCCAGTTGCTGTTGCTCCGGTTCCGTAAACATTGCGGCCAAGATACTCATCGCCAGCGTAGACATACACGTCGAGTTTCGGCGAAGGATGTGCTTCGATGCCGGCGATGGCCTGCAGGTTCTTGATCGTGGAGAGCGAGCCATTTTGCCGGTAAGTCACGTCCGCATTCGACGAGTCGCCGTAGCGGGCAGTACCGCGGCCCACCAATCCCTCTGCGATGAAGTCAACCTTCTTGGGCAGGATGGGGAGGATGGCGCCCGCACCGAGTCCACCACCAAGAGTGAGCTGGTTGCTGCCAAGCGTGGTGGGGGTTGCGTTGATACGGTCACGGAAGAAGCGGCCCACAGCCTTGATTTCGAAGTGGCCATAGCCGGGATCAAACGCGACCTTTGCGATAAGGTCTGGTGCAAGAGCGATGGTGTAAGTGTTGGTGTTGCCAAGCGATGCTGTACCGGTACCGTTCAGGATCGGCGTTGGCACGGGAGCTGCGGGAGCAACTCCGGCAACCAGCACGGCTGGATTTTCGACCGAGAACGCGACCGTCGCCTTGTCGTCGGCGAAGCTCTTCGACACACGCGCGGTGGCTAGGCGGGCAAAGGTGAAGCCCGGGACGTACTGTGCGTCGATCGTCGCCGGGACCCACTCGGCGCGAGCATCAGCTGCTTTTCTGTTCATGGAGAGCAAGCTCCACGTCTGACCGGCCGTCACGGCCCATCCGCTCACTGCAACTTTTCCGAACAGTTGGCGCTGGCGAAGGTTAAAGCTGTTGCTCTGGTTTTCGTTCGCGGTCGGAGCTGCGCCCAGGAAGTCTACTTCGTAGTACCCAGTCAGCTTTGCCTTGCCGGCCTGGCCTTCAGCCAGTAAGGTCGCACGGGACTGACGCGCGGTAAAGCGCCACTCGGTCAGGTGCGCAGTAGGAGTAGAGGTGTAGGGAATTCCGTTGAAGGAGCTGAGGACGTCGGTGGTCTCGTCGTGCTGACGCCACACCGATTCAGCCGCCAGGAAGCCGCCCGGGGTGAGTTTGACTCCCTTATAGGAGATGCTCGCCGGATGCTCCAGATAATCGACTTTCTTCTCGTTCTTCTGAACTTCCACCGTGGTGGTGTTCAAAGCCGTCTTCACGTCGGAAACGTCGGACTGAACTTTCTGCACCTGCAGATTGCTATTGGCCTCAACCTCGCTGGCCTTGGCAGATGCCTTCTGCGCTTCCTGCTGTGCCGATGTAAGCTGCTGCTGCGTTTGCTGCAGCTGCTGCTGAGTCTGCTGCAACTGCTGCTGCAATTGCGCCGTTGCGGCCGCTTGCTGATCGACTGATTCCTTCAACTGGCGCAGCTGCTCGGCCGTCTCATCCTTCTTGGCCTCGACTTTCGCGGCAGCGTGATGTTTTTTTGTGGCCTTCTTGGCAGGTGCTTCGCCCGCCGATGGCGCTGGTGCTGCCAGGCACATTCCGGATAGAGCGATAACAGCTATCGCTTTCTGAAAGTTCTTCATTGTTCTCGTCGCTCCAAAGTATGACTAAATTCCGCTCCCCAGCCGCCAAATAACGACCGAAGGGATGCGGGACAAAGATGTGAAACCGGTCAGATCCGAGCTATATATGCCCGGACGCAGGAACTCCCTAATATGCAGAGCTGAATAATTGTAAGGTAAATGTCTCGCGGGTCGGAAGTATCAAGTTGACTACTCTTTGCCCCACCAGAAATTGTTAGTAATGGCAATGGATCTACGAAAGCGACTTTATTCTTCGTGGAAGCCCACTGGGGCCATGCCAATCGCCACAAGAACCAGCAGAACCTTCCACTAATCGTCTTCATTGAAATCCACTATCCGTTTATCGTGATAGGTTGATTGAGTTCAAGGCGCGAGCCACACGGAGTGCGCGGTCATTAGATCACCGCACCTGCCGCCCCGGTTCGTGGGTCGTGCCCTGCAGCTTCTTGATTACGTCCTTCAGCAGCGGAGCATAAGTCAAACGCGGCAGTTCCCGCGCTCAACGTCTCTCAGCGTCCATACCAGAAAGTCATGCAGGACCTTGCTCTTGCTCGCCTCCTTGAATGGCTGCGGAATCAGCAGGTGACGCTCGCAATGGAATCTCACTTCCGAGTATCTGTTTCAATCTGTTACTGCAACGTTAATCGATTGTGAATTCCTGGTAATAAAGTGCGTATTTACGAGAGCGCTCAGAGCCGAACCCCGCGCACACCGCCCCGGGGGGCTTTGTCCAGCAGCTCGTCGCGAGTCCTCAAAGCACGGTTTTTTCCCGTGTAAACTGACGAGATGGCCACGTTGTCTCTCGGGTCAGTTCTGATTTAAGAGGAATTTGATATGTTCTCTCATACTTCGCTCGTTGGGCGATTCATATACACCTCGCAGAGGCGTCGCTCTCTGCTATCACAAGCTTCATGCGCGGCACTTTCGTTTTGATCCTGCATCCCACACACTAAGGCTCGGCAAATTTCCTGCGATTCTCCTCCCCTCAGGCTTGCAGGTTGAAGAAGGCTCTAAACTCAGCTTTGCCTTGACCGCACCGGACGGTGGCGTGAGAACGCAGACGCGCACTGTTGTTGGAAAGAACAACAGCAACAGAAACGTTGTTGTTGGAACCGGCTGAAATCCGTCGTGCATTCGCCCGCAACGCGTTGGTTCCAGATCAAAGGGCTCTCGCCGCAATGATAACCACCATTATCGGAGTGTAATTAAACTCGCTTCGTTAGGATTCGGAATGGCGGGATCGCGCAGGTTTCAACGGCCACCCTGATTTGATTCCCGCCGTGAACCTACTGATGCAATGAGAATCCGGACGGCAAAGCTGCCTCAAGATTGATTTGTTCTCCGGTGATGGGGTGGTGGAATTTCAGAAATTGGGCGTGCAGGAAATATCCTCCATCGCCGGGGAGGCCGGGGAGATTTTCAAGAGGCTGTCCGGTTAAGCCGTACAGAGGATCGCCCACCAGGGGATGGCCGATGGATGCCAGATGGATTCTGATTTGATGAGGGCGGCCCGAATTTAGGCTTACCTCAAATGTTGTGGTGCTTGTGGTGCGTGAGATCACCTTTGCCAATGACTTTGACGGTTTGCCACTTGGGTTGGCGGCCCACACGGAACCGATGCGCGGGTGCGGTACGAGGCCGATGGGTGTGAGGATTTCGTAGGCGTCGTGCTGTGCAATGTTTTGAGCCAGCGCCCGGTAGATTTTTTGAATACTGGGTGTGTTCCAGTTTGCGAATAGATTAGAGGCCGCCTGCGGTGTTTTGGCGAAGAGGACGATGCCGGTGGTGGCTCGGCCCAGCCGGTGGACTGGGTTTGCGTTGGGGGTTTGCTTTTGCACCAAGCGCAGGAGGGTGTTTTCCATGAAGCCGCCGCCGGGGAGGGTAGGCAGCCCGCTGGGTTTGTTTACGGCCAACAGATGGGAGTCATTAAACAGGACTTCGAAGTGCTGAGGGGAGTCTGGTTCGATCCAGGGTGGACGGTTCCAGACAAGGGTTTGGCCTGAAGTGACAGATTCGCTTCCGGTGGCGGTGACGCCGTTGAGGGTGACTTCGCCGTTGTTCAGGTTTTGTTGCCAGGCTTGTGGGGTTGAGTGGGGGTAAAGGCTTGCCAAGTGGGAGAGCAAGGTTTGTCCATGGTATTTGCTGCTGATGATTGTGGTGTAGGCATAGCCCCGGTTGAGCATGTAGTTTGAGTGTAAGCTATGGCACGGCAGTAGCGCTCGAAGGCTTACCGGACGCCAGGCGTAACAGTGTTGAAGTTGGCCACTGCTTCCGTAATTTGTTGCTTTACGGGGACCGGGAACTTCGCTGCATACTGCAGCAGCTTACCCCGATCAAGCCTCTGCAGGTCCAGTTCATCGGTATTGATTGTGCTAAGGATGAGGCTTCCATAATGACAGCCAATCATCTGCGGCGTTGAGTTCGCGGGCGCTGAAAGCTCTTGAGTACTGCCTCGGCGGGCGAGAGAATCGGAATCTCCTTCGAATTCCCATAGAGCATTCGAATGGAGAAGGCGCCATCGATGATGCTAAGTATCGCCGCCGCCGCCGCCCTTTTGTCGATTGCGAAGGGCTTTAGCAGATCGGTTAGATAGTCAAGAATCTTGTTTTGGTGTTCGATCGCCAGGCGATGGTACGGGTGGGCAGTATCCAGGTATTCGGATGCGATACGAAGGAACGGGCAGCCGATTATTTCGGGCCAGTTCGCCATTTGTTCGAATTTGGTCAGAGCCTCACGCAGATCCTTTGGGGGAGTGGGATGAGAGAGATAGTCCCAAAGAGCTTGATCGCGGTTTTCGAGGTATGCGAGCACGAGGGCATCTTTGCTTTCGAAGTGCCGATAGAAGGTCGCCTTTGCGACCTCGGCGACGGACATGATCTTCTCGGTGCCGGTCGCGCGGACCCCGTCTGCATAGAAGAGGCGGTCGGCAACCTCCAGAATTCTCTCCCGCGGATCGGTTTTTTTTTGTGTTTTCATCGAAATCATCTTGACAGGCGACAGACGTGTCTGTCTATGCGTAGCACAAGACAGACATGTCTGTCTTGTGCTACGCTTCAATGAAAGGGTCCAAATGGCTAAGTTCGCGTTACTTGTCGAGTTGAAGGCTAAACCAGGAAAGGAATCGGAAATTGAGGCGTTTCTAAAGAAGGAGGCCGCGCTGGCAAGTGGAGAGCAATGGAACGGTGTCGTGGTGCGCGGCGAAAGACGAAGGTGAGCCTGGAGTATATGTAATCTTCGACACCTTCAATGATGAAGTTGGCCGCGACGACCATATGAAAGGCGAGGCTGCAAAGGAGCTTGCGGCGAATGCGGAGGAGCTATTTTCCGAGACTCCTAAGATTCATCGGCTTCAGGTGGTGGCCGAGAAGTAAGGCCTTGGGGCGGCGCTTCGTTGTGAGACAAATGCCATTGGATCGCGAGTCTCGATAGGCTATTGCCTCCATCGGTGGTCTCGGACGTGCGCTGCCAAGTTCTTTGCTGAACACCATTGACAGAGAAGATCCACGACGTCCGAGTGATGGTCTTGCTGCTCTGTAATCGGACGATGCTTGCGCAGACCAATTAGCGCGTCACGCACCAACACAACGTCACAAAGGAGATTGTTTATGCAACTCGAACGAACGCTTGCCGAACTACGGGACAAGTTCGCGAAAATCATTCCGGACAGCGCCAGCGCCATTATGGAAGGTCATATGGAATCCCTCCGCAATAACGGAGCGGTTGACCAGATCCTCAAGCCTGGCGCGAAAGCGCCTGCATTCACACTGAAGAACCAGCACAGCGAGGACATATCGTCTGTTGATTTGATCAAGCAGGGTCCACTTGTCGTAAGCTTCACGCGCGGTAGCTGGTGCCCTTTTTGCGCGGCGGAGGTACGGGCTCTTAACGAAGTGTATGACCAGTTTCGGCAGGCTGGCATAGAGCTCGTCGTGCTTTCTCCGCAAAGCCTTGACAGAGCTCGAAAGCAGGCGACGGCCGAGAAGCTGAAATTCAATTTGCTCGTGGACAAGGATAACGAGATCGGCAAGGCCTTTGGGTTGGCCTACACGTTCCCTGAGGACCTGAAGAACGTGTACCGCAACGTATTCAAGTTGGACATTCAGGCTGTGAATGAGGCGAGTGGCTGGCAACTCCCGATCCCAGCCCGTTTCGTCATCGACGGCAGCGGTGTTATTCGCGATGCGAAGGCGGACCCTGATTATCGTTATCGTCCTGAGCCTTCGGAAGTGTTCGACATCGCAAAGAAAGTCGTTACACAACATACAGACATGTCTGTCCTGTAATCAGCTTCATGAAAGGGAGCCGGATAATGGGCACACTTAGCGGTTTGCGCGGAGATGACTTCGCGCATGGTACTCGCGATGAATAACGTCACTATTTTCTGGTTGCAGCTTCTGACGAGTGTTTTCGTCTTTGGCATCATCGTGGCATGGTACGTTTGGCCGTACCTAACCAAACTTACTCGTGATTCTGCTCTTATTCCGCTGCTCTGGGTGCATGTGCCCCGCTATGTGGGAATGACTTTGTTGGTTACGGGTATGGTCGATCCGAAACTGCCCAGAGAAGTCCTTTCCAGTGGTGCTTACGGTGATCTGTTAGAAGCGGCGCTGGCCCTCGCTTCCATCTATGCTCTGCGGAGCAATTGGCGTATTGCCGTTCCTCTCGTGTGGGTGGCCAACATGTGGGGATTCTTGGACGCGCTAAACGTATTACGCACCGTCTTGCGGGTGAATTTGCCGAGCTTCAACCTAGGTACCACTTGGTATATCTATACGTTTTACGCTCCCTTGGTACTTATTTCACATTTGATGATCTTTTGGATTTTGATCAAGTCTAAGTCTTGGAAGAAATAAGGTTTCGGGCTGTGTAGGAGATAGCTGCATCGGCCCCTGCGTTTCGGTCCGAGAGTTAAACCCTAGATCAGCGCCAATTCCAAAAGATGGCCCGCGGGCTGGCGCTGTGAAGTCGAAAATTCCGAAAGTGAGAAAGAAAATGTCTAGCCGCCTAAGCAAGGTTTTATCGCTGCTCCTGGGAGTTTGGATGTTCATGTTCGGCTTTCTGAAATTCTTCCAGCCATTCCATGGGTGGTTTGATGTCCAGATTCAACAGAGTCATCTACCCCACGAGGCGATTCTTGCGGGCAAGCTGACGGAAATGCTTACCGGCGTCCTCTTCTTACTGCCATGGCTTCGGAGATCGCTGACCGCAAAAAGCAAAGATCAAATCCTGCTGATCGCATGTTTCATCCTCTTTACTCAGATGGTCGTGGCTATCTATGTCCATCTGCAGCCTGGGGTGCCTGCTAGCGTTCTTCCTCTCGGTATCAAACCACCTGTGATTCCCGGTATCGTTCTCCTCCTCGGATTGCTCACTGCTTTTGATGTTTGGAAGCAGCTGCGAGCAGAGAAGGCTTAGCGAGTTGCCGACTCGTTCCCCCAACCAGGTGCGAAGGTGGAGCCGAAGCAAGGAACGGGTAAGTAAGGACAGAAAGGCTGATAGGCGGAGATATGGGCGTGAAACCGCTCACAAACCAGGATCACGCTGCATAGTTGTCCGCAACTGAGTGCAGGGGAATCTTCAAGAACATGCGAAACGACATCGTGCCTGGCGGTCTGTTGAGTGGCAGTTCCTACGCCGCGTTGGCTGCGGCGTAGGAACCGAGTGATTTAGGGACCACAGGTGACAGCACGCGAAAACAGCGAGCGCCTTCTGGGTTGGATTCATCACCAGCAGCCCACCACGTCGTTGACCAGCAGGAGCACAAAAATGGCGAATCTCTTCGAATCGGTTCAGCTTGGGTCTTTGGTCCTGGCAAATCGTGTCTTTATGGCACCCCTTACGCGCAACCGCGCACACGCAGATGGCGTGCCGGGCGAACTCGCGGCGACTTATTACTCACAGCGCGCTTCGGCTGGACTCATCGTGACCGAGGCGACGCAAATCTCGCCCATGGGCAAAGGCTACATCAATACTCCAGGGATTCATTCCCCCGAACAGGTGCGGGCGTGGAGCCGAATCGTCGAATCCGTTCATAAGAGTGGGGGCCGAATCTTCCTTCAGTTGTGGCATGTCGGCCGAATCTCTCATTCGTCCTTGTTGCCGAACAATGCCCAGCCAGTAGCTCCTTCCGCAATCCGTGCCAATAGCCAGACGCTAATTGCTACGGGTCTGGCACAGGTTTCGGAGCCGGTTGCCTTGACGGCTAGCGGGATCAAAGAGACCTTGGACGATTATCGGCGGGCAGCCAGCAACGCAAAAGAAGCCGGATTTGACGGGGTCGAGATTCATGCGGCGAATGGATACTTGATCGATCAGTTTCTCAAAACAGGATCGAATCGGCGAACTGATGAATATGGAGGTGTTGCGTCAAATCGAGTCCGCTTTCTCACTGAAACAGTTGAGCGCGTCCTGGAAGTCTGGGATAGCACGCACGTGGGTGTGCGAATCTCTCCGACGGGTGGTTTCAACGATATGACAGACGACAACCCACGCGAAACCTTCTCCGTCACGGTTGCGAGACTCAACAGCTATGAGCTCGGGTACCTTCATGTCGTTGAAACGGCGCAGAACAGCAAAGGAAGCAGCGAGGAGGATCTCGCCATGTCGGCTCACCTGAGAACACTTTGGAAAGGTCTCTACGTTGTGAATGGCGGATATGACGGGCTCAGGGGCGAGGAAGCATTACGGACCGGGCGTGCCGACGCTGTCGCATACGGCCGAGCCTTTCTAGCCAACCCAGATCTACCAAGACGGCTGCAACTCGGAGCCGCTCTGAATGAACCGGACCCAACGACTTTCTACGGAGGAGACGCTGCCGGCTACACGAGCTATCCCGCGCTCTCCTGAACCGTGCAGCATCAGGATACCTTGCGGAGTTCTCTCTCCACAAATCCACAGCTAACCTCGTCCCTGGAGGCGACTACTTGTCCTATCTTTAGCTCTTTCCTTATCCACCGCGGCTGTATCAGCTCAGTCAACATTACCGACTCCACCCGCAATTGCGCCTCCATCCGACGCCAACTACCTTTCCAAGCAGGGTATTGACACCGTTAAGCCTCAACTTCCCGCTGAATCGACTACGCCTGTTGCCCTAGGTAGTTCCGCGAACATATCTACGTCCGTAGCCCCGGGGCCAGTTTCATCAGCCGCGTCAGCGAAGCAGCAGATCCAGGCGAGCGAGCCGCCTCGTTCATTCGACGCTCGCATCGAAGGCCGCCCGGTTGATAGCACTATCGTTGGCGAGGTTCATTGCAGGCCACTCTACATCAGCACCATCCATCTCCCTGAAGCGGTCACCTCGATTGCTGTCGGTGCTCCTACGTTGTTCACTGCCGAACACGTCGAAAATGAGCCGAAGTTGGTTTACGTGAGTCCACTCACTCACGACGTTGCGGAGAGCAATCTGCTGGTCGCCTTGACCAGCGGTGAAACCATCAGTCTGAAATTGATTTCGTCGGGAAATTCCGCCGCACAGTATGACGTCGATTTTGTGCAGGACTACCGGTCGGACAAGTCTCTGTTGGCTTTTGCAGGTCCGTCGGAGTCCAGCATCCCGCATCCTGCGACGGCGGCAGCGCTCTCAGCGCCGCGCGTGACAAGCTATCCGGTGCGATCTTCTGTGCGCACCATGCAACCTGTTTCCGTGATTGACGCTGCGCTCGCGGCTGAGGCCGAGCTTGCAACGCCCCACTGGATCACTGCCGATGATCTCGTAAAGCTGGACAAGTCAAACACAAACGCGACCAGATCCATCGCCGCATCCCTTGGACGCACGGAGCAGGTTGGCGACACTATGATGGTGTCCTACTCCGTTTTGAACGTCAGCAGAGACTGCAGCCGATGCGACACAGTATCTCGGCCCCGCGATCACGAACTTCGGTTTGGAACCCGGTTTCCACGTGGCTGCCAGGCTTGAATCTTCGGCCACCACATCGGTCGCGGCTCCAGTCACCGCCGTGATCGAATAAAACTACGAGCGCAATGGGCAAATTGTCCTGCCGGCGGGGAGCCGTGCGATTGGGCGCATCAACAGTGCAGATGCACACGGCAATATGGCAATCGCGTTTGAATCTGTCGATCTGCCAAACGGTTCGAGCGTGCCTATCAGCGCCGTGGCGGTCGATACAAATCTGCGCTCGCTGAAGGGGCAGGTGACCGGAAGCAGCCGCGGCAAGGCCATGCTCGTCGCCACACCGTCCGGGATCGGCCAAACCACGGCGATGATGCTGGGAAACAATACAAGTACGGCGTTGAGCGGGCAGGACATGATGCGAGCGCAACTCTCGCAAAACATGGGCAACACCGCCGACACGCAGATTGCCAAGATGATCTCAAACGAGCGAATTGTGGTCACTCTGGCCGCAGGCACCGAGTTCTATATGGTGTTTACTAAGGCGGCGCTACCCCAGAACTCAACTCAACAGTCGCCGTTGGCCACCAATTCCAACCGCTACCGCCCGTTTCAGCGTCACTGTCTGGACGCTAGAAGACTACCTGAAAGGGCTTCCCATTGGATGCATCGACCGTCCTTAGAATTAGCCCGCCGCGAGTTCTCCAAACGCGGCGGGTAATCAGCACGGGACAAACCTCACTGGACGCAATCGAGTTCTGCCACTAAGTTATCTTCGTAGTAACTGAGAAGAGTAGCCGACCACACACCCGGAACCCGTCAAGCATGTTCGAGCAACTCCGTTCGATACTTCGGGGCGAGTGCTGCGGCCTTCGCCTTGAACTCTGCTTGTGCTGCTCTCAACGAGTTTTGGCAGAGGTCGCGCCAGCCGTGATAGCGATACGAATCGTGGCAAGAGGAACATCGTTGTTGAAACGAACGCTCTTGCCGTGCAATTCCAGACCGAGCTGTTTCCATAGGTCGCCCAAATCCACATTGAAAGGCTTATCCTTCATCTTTTCGTAGAGTGGCACCAAGACGGCCACGCCGGTCGTGTGGTCTCCAATGCTGAGGGCTTTGTTGATGTCCCAATCCTGACGAATGTCTCCGCCCGCCGCAAGAATGCCGCGCAGTGCGTCCTCCAACCCCTTATGATTTCCCGTCTGGCGGCGAATTTCCAGATCGGCGAGAAAGCAGAAAAGCGCTCCTCCCCAGTAGGTCCTCCCCCAGGTGTGGGTGTTGTCGAGTCCTGCGTCGCCCGCCTTAGGCAGTCCTTGGGGTAGGTCGCGCATCAGCTCATACCACATCTCCGAGGCTTGCATGTGTCCCGCCTTCGTGCGAGCGATCGGCTCGACATACGTGGCGATTCCTTCTTCGATCCAGTGATGTTTTCGTGAAACCGACGGAAATGACAGGTGGACCATTTCATGGGTCATCATCCAGTCCCTATCGAGGTCGGAGGTGGTTGTTTCGCTTCCGACGTGAATTCGAATCATCCCTCCTTCACTAGCGCTGAACGTCTGGCCGCCTTGGATACCGTCTCCCTCGAACGGAATGACGCGAATCAGGACTCGAGGGACAGGAAACCGTTGGTAGTAGCTGGTAACGGACTCGGCGGCGGAACGAACCCATGCGAGTATCTCTTCGTGAGAGACGATAAGTCGCCCGTTCTCCTGGACAACTTCGAGACGTGAGTCGCCGATTTCAATCATGGAAGTGAACTGATCGCGAGTCTCGCAACGCACCGGCGCGAGCGACGCAAACAGGATCGAGGAAAAGAGAACAAAGAAACGCATGAGTTATGCCGAAGTTGTAGGAGCGGACCACATTTTCTGTGCGCAGCAGTTTGGAACAACCGTGCGACCGTCTTCACTTCATCGTCGCCTTGGTATTCGAAGGATGCAGCCGGAGCCACCGAAGATGGATTGCGCCCGAGTCACGGGCTTAACCGGCCAATCTCTGCCCATTCTTCAGGGTGTGCTGAGTTTGCGCGCTTGGCTGAGGATCTTGGTGAGGCGGTTGGAGAGCCGGTCGAGGCAAGAGCGGGAAGGGCCCTTTGTTAGCGGGCGTCGGAACATCTCCATCACATGTTGAGCGGCGAGCAGCGAATCGATGACGCCTTCGAGGCCGGCGCGAAGTTGGGGTAATGCTGCCTTGGGTTGCGGCACCAGATGCTTTGGATGGGCCCTAGCTTGCTGGAACTCGCGCTGGAGATCGGTCAACGCCACATCGACATAGCGCATGGTCATCTCGGGATTGGTGTGGCCGAGCAACTTCATGAGGACAGGAAAGCTCACGCCGGCCCGAAGCATCTCGGTGGCATAGCTGTGTCGAAGCTGGTGCGGAACGATGCTGGCAGAGAGGTTGAGCGAATAGCAGACCTGATGCAGGTAATCTCGAAGTTGACGAACCAGCGCATCTTTGCTGCCTGGACGCGTCAGGAGCCGTCCATCGGCAGGCAGAGGATCGAGGGAGCGAAAGAATCGAAGGCGTTGAACGAGTTCACACGTAGAAGCATCGACGGGGACCATGCGTTCGGTTTTGAGCTTGCCGAGCGGAACATGAATCGCCCATTGATTGGGCCCGTTGGAGCGAAGGCAATCGCAGGACAGATCAGTACACTCTCCAATGCGCATGCCGGTGTATCGGATCAACAGCATGGCATTGCCGCCAAGATCGTTACGGCGAAAGAACTCCTGTTGTAAGACCTGGTCCTGCTCAGCGGTGAGTGGACGTGGGAGTCTCTGCGGTTTGCGCGGAATGTCCTCGCGGCGAATCAGGCGAGCGAGTTTAGAACGTTTGTTCGACCAGGACAGATCGTTAAATACGCATCGCAGAGCGATGAGCTGGTTGATGCATGAAGCGGTCAACAGCGGCGGCGTTTGCGAACGCAGTCGGGACATCCAGCCGAGGATGTGAGGATCGCGGCGCAGTTGATCCAGGCGGTTGACCTCGGGATGATAGGAGCCGAGATAACAGAGGAACTTGCGCACCGTCCCGCGGTAGTGACGAGTGGTATCAGGACTAAGTGCAGCTCCGATGGAATCGACCGCATGCTCGAAGACCGGAGCCAGCCGATGTTGGAGCGGAGGGCGGCGCGGGCGGTTCACGAAGAGCTCCTGGGAATGGGGCGGATACACTGCGCTACCGCGCGGGCATACTGCAGGTAGACGTCTTGCGGGGTGACCTGCACATAGCGCAGGGTGGTTTCGATGTCGGTGTGCCCCATCAGATGCATGAGCGCTGGCAGGCTCATACCGGCGCGAACCATATCGGAGGCAAAGGTATGTCGAAAGCGATGCGGGTTGGCGAGATGGATGCCGGTGGTCTGACGATGGTAGCGGAACAGGGAGCGTAGCCCTGCGGGAGTCATGCGTGTACCGCGTGCGGGTCCTTTGAGCACGACGAACAGCGCAGCGGAGCAGGGATTAGGCCGTTCCAGCCGCAGATAGTGATCGAGCAGTTGAGTGGTTTCCGGCGCCAGCGGGAGGAAGCGCAGCTTGTTGCCTTTGCCGTGAACGCGGAGCTGTGCTTCGGAAAGCAGAACGTGTTCCGGATTCAAGGCTAGTACCTCGGCGGAGCGAAGCCCATGCAAGAGCATCAAGCCCACGATGGCCAAGTCGCGTGCGGTGCGGAAACTGGACCAGAAGCGCGCCACTTCATCGACGGAGAGCGGCACGATGTTGAGCCTGGGCTCCTTCACACGGAGCCTGCTGATTGCGATCCGTGGCCGGCCAAGGCCCATCGGCTTACGCTGCAGAAAAGCCTGCTGAAAGCCGCGAGCGACCTGACAAGGAGCATCTGGGAACTCGTTGCGGATGGCTCGATCGGCGTCAGCGACGCGGTCATTAATGGTGGATGCAGAGGGCCGTGGTTGGAGGCTGGACTGGAAGCGCAGGTAATCCAGGAGAGTCGACTCGGTGAGGTCCGCCTCCACGATGTCGCCAGTGTGATGAAGGCTCTCCCACCAGCGAACAAAGTGCAGCAGGTTGTAAGCGTAGATGCGCAAACTCGTGTTTGCCAGCCGACGGACATACTCGCGGTCCAGGTAACGATTAACCCAACCAACTCCCCGGCCGGTGGTTTGCTCTACCACCTGAATCGGGCTGTGTGTGTTCGGTGCTGTCTTCTGGAAAATCACTTGGAACTTCATGACTGAGCGGCCTCCATAAGAGACTGGAACTGTTGCGCGTCACCACCCTGGACGAAGAAGGAGTTGGGATCGTGTCCTGGGGGCAGGAAGACGCGGCGGGCGTCGATACCTTGTGAGCCAAGACGATGAGCCAGCTGCTGCGCGGCTTGTTGTCCGCTGTGGTTGGCATCGACATCGAAGGTGAGATAAACGGTGCGTGGCTGGTCGCACAGCTGTCGCAACTGATCCACGTTGAGATGGGTGCCCAACGAACAGGTGGGGTTATGAAACCCCGCCTGCCGCAACACGGCATAGTCGAACAGTCCCTCCACCAGAATCACCTCGGAGCATTGCCGCACCTGTCCCCAGGCATACAGGCCACCCTTGGAGCCTGGGAGAAAGCGATGGGCAAAGGCGCTGCCGATACTGCGGCCATAGAGGTTGACGATGTGTTCGTCATGGCGCAATGGGAAGACGATGCGCTGGTAGAGAGCATCCGAGCCCTGTGCGTTAAGCAGGCCAAGCTGCCGCAGGAGATCGAAGGAATAGCCTTGCGCCGTGAGATGACGGCGTAAGCTCCCGCCGGGAGCGTAGCCGATCTGCAGTTCTTCGATCAGGGCGGGATCGTGCAGTCCGCGCTGGTTGAGATAACGCATTGCCTCGGGGTAGTGATCGAGCTGCTGTTGATAGAAATCGGCAGCCTGCTGGAGCACGGCAGAGGCAGAGTCGTCTGGATGAGTGGTCTGTTGCTCCAGGTAGGCGAGGCTTTGGCGGAAGGACAGATGACTGGACAACTGGACAAAGCGAATCAGATCGCCGCCCTGTCCGCAGCCGTGGCAGTAGAAGAGATTTTTGCGGGCGTTGACATAGAACGAAGGCCGGGTTTCGGCGTGCAGCGGGCAAAGTCCGACAAACTCGGAACTGCGACCGGCAGGCTGACCGGTCCAGTTCCGCTGCCGCAGGTAATCCAGTAGCGGCAAGTGCTGTTTGAGTTTTTCGGCGTCCTCGCCCACGGCGTTGTGGTGCCTCCGGAGCTGAGCGTAGGAGAAGGCTGCCGGCATTCCCAGGCAAGGATGGTAGGTGGAAGAAATCTTCTTAAAGACGCAAGGGCCAGAGGATTGGTAGGACCGGAGCCAGCCAGGACAACGGCCCAGTTTCGTGATTGGTCTGATCGCCGTGCGTCAGCCAGTGAGCTATGCGGGCGATGGATTGCCGGGCAAAGGAAAGGGCCAGTTGAGAAAGGTCCAGGCCGCTCGACCAACGGCGGAGGGTGGAGGGATCGGGCAAGCGATTCGAGTCTTTCAGATCAGGCAATGCCTCTTCCCAGGAATAGTCCTCCACAAAGCGCCGCCGCAATGCCTGACAGCGCGCCAGCAAGCTGTAATGCGTATACGGAAGAGAAAACAGCGGCAGGAAAGTGAAGGTCTTTCCGCAACCAGGGCAGCGACCGCGACGGATCTCAATCCAGTCATGATACTCATCGTGTGCCTGCTTGCGGCGGCGGCCGTGGCCGACGATCGAACTACGTTCACAAACGGGACATTGCGGCAGGATGAGCTGGTCGCAGTCTCCGGCCCAATCAGTTTCGAGCTTGTGCGGCGAGACAGAAAGTGGGATAAAGAGAATCGTAACTCCCAGGGGTTCTGCCCCGGCGTCGACCCTCCAAGATCTCGGCCGGAAGTGGAACCCCCTCTCCTCCTGAAGAGAATCCAACTGGAAGAGAATACAGCTTCTCACCTACAGATCTTAGGGATGTGATTCAGAAGATTGGCCGGTTAAGAACGGCAATCCGGAAGTTACCGCCCAATACGGGGAAGTCGTTACGAAGTCGCCACGATTCCTTCTCGAACCCCTGAGCGGAAAATCCTCGTAAGTGATTGTTTTCGCTAAGCCTATGCTCCTTCGAAAAAGGGACCTTGCCCCCTAGAAATCCGTAACTGCAGGACCTCGGAGGATCTTCCCGACCCCGACAATCGGGTGACCCTGAATCGCAAGGACGAGATTGTTTTGAGTTACACGCCCAACAACCTTCAGGGCCATGAGCGGTTGAAGGCCAAGCTGCAGGAGTTCTTGAGACAGCAGCACTGCAATGCGCATGGCCATGAGTGTCACCCGGGCCTGTCTGCGCGAAATCTGTTTATCGGGCAGCAATTGCCGTTGGCAGCGGTCGCGCACCAGAACGGCACCATTCGCTTCGGCGACGAACCGAAAACCTCAGCCCTCGATCACGACTGCAAGGCGCACGAGGTTCACAACCTGTACGTGGTCAACGCAAGCTTTTTCCCCTCCAGCGGCGCGGTGAACCCTGCGCAGACGATCATGGCAAATGCAATCAGAGTGGGAGACCATCTCCTGCGGCGCCTCGGCACAACCAGAAATCACGAACCAGCGAGGGTGGAAACGAACACAGCCCCAAGCGGCGGATCGATGAGATAGCGGAGTACGATGCGGTGAATCTATATATACCTTGTCCGGCGCGCTCCCAACATCATGAGAGTTGCTGCGCGAGGCGACAGGTCGCAGGTGTGAAGCCCGTGTGTGGGACGTACTTCCTGTGGTATGGTGCTGTGCAGCGTCACCGCATCACGGAGCGTTCGAGGGCGATGAAATCCCAGGGGCTACAGCCAGAGTCGGCAGAGGGGGAGCGGGAACTCATTGGTCGTGTCTGCAACGGCGACCAGGAGGCATTCTACGACTTGGTGCGTCCCTACGAGCGCGCGGTCTTCTTCGCAGCCAGATCCGTGCTGGAGAACGACGCCGATGCCGAAGAGGCGGCGCAAGACGCCATCCTGAAGGCGTTCACTCATATTCGCGACTTTCGCGCGGAATCGAAATTTAGCACCTGGCTGGTTCAGATCACCATCAATACAGCGCTCATGAGGCTGCGCAAAGAGCACCGCCATCTCTACCAATTGCTCGACAAACCACGGACAAATGAAGAAGGCGATTATTGGCCCACGGATTTTGCCGATTGGCGCGAGATCCCGTCAGAGGCGCTGGAAACGAAGGAGTTGCGCATGGCTCTGCGTAAAGCACTCAATGCGCTCTCCCAGATCTACCGGCAAGTGCTGATCTGTCGAGATGTTCAGCAGTTGAACATCGCCGAAACGGCAAAAGTGTTGGGCATCAGCGAGGCGAATGTGAAGACCAGGCTATTGCGTGCTCGGCTGCAGATGCGCGACGCGCTGGCACCCGGCTTCGACGGAAGCTGGGCCAGGGGCCGGGGCTACGAGAAGGTGAGGGCGTGGTGATCATCGAAATCAGCTGCGTAGAAGTTTGGCGCGAGATCTCCAACTATATCGAGGGAGATGTCAGCCCAGAGCTGCGCGCCAGGATTGAAGCGCACTTCAAGACCTGCAAGCACTGCGCCGCCGTCCACGACGGCACACGCAATGTGGTTCGACTCATTGGGGATGGCCACACGTTCGAGGTGCCGACAGACTTCAGCACACGGCTTTACAACAAGCTGCCGAAGCGCGACTCTTAACCGCTCTCATCCAGGCTGGTCCATCCGGTCGGGTACATCGGCATTATCCATAAACATCGCCAGCTTCCAACCGCCCGCCTTGTCCTTCCGCCATACGTCCAGGTAACGCGTGCGCGTATACGCCGGATCGCCGCCATCTTTGGGGGTCAGCGTCAATTCGTGCCAGCCATATTCAAGGGCGACCTCGCCCAGCGTTTTTATTTCGATGACAATTGGCACCAATCGCGCGTTGTGCCTGGCGAACAGCCCTGTCAGATACTCTCTTAAGGCCTTCCTGCCACTCTCTTTATAACCGCTCTTGCGCCCGTCGGCATAGTGAACGAAGCCGTCATCGAGGACGGCGAGCAACCGCTCAGGGTCGCCTGTGTTGTAGGCTTCACGAATCTCGGTCTTCAACAAGTTGATGGTGTAGAGATCGTCCATTAAGACCCTCTTGCGTTGCGATGCCAAAAGTGTAGCACCAACTGCTTTTTGGGAATAAGACTTCGCTTGCGACGTTGTAACAAATGTGCGCATAGCGAATCGGATTACTGTCATGAAATTGGCAGCCAGACAAGGAGGCAACGCAATGGACGCAATCATCAGAAGACAGTTAGTCGAAGACGCCGCCGGCCTGGCGCACGCCATGAAGTATTGCAGGGCCGCGCAGATAGAGGAGAAGAACGGCTTTGCCTTTACCGCAGCGGTAGAGTGGCAGAAAGCAGCCGAATTACTCGCTCCGTTTTTCTCGCTCGCCGATCACTGTTGGCGGCAGTGGGAGCGCATCATGCGGCTGCCGCGGCGACTGGCGGCCCCGATTGCTGACACGCGGGTGACCAAAACGCAAGTAAGTGAACTTAGTGCCTTGCAGTTTGACGCAGCGCACCAGGCGGGACACAACGAGAGCGAGATCGCAGAGATCATCGCGTCCATCGCAGAAAAGTTCTTCATTGATAACCTCCTCGAAGTTGATCAAAACGAATTGGACCTCCCGATCATCGCAGTGGCGCAGGAAATGGCCGCCGCCGCTTGATCGGCGGTTCAACCAAATTACCGGCCCGGCTTGCGGGCCGGTTTCTTTCTGGCGCGAACACGCAGCAGCTCACGATTTTCCGACCTCGGACGTGTAACAAATCTTGAAACCCCGAGTCACATAGCACATGAAGACAATGGTCGATGGCGAAACGGGCGGCGCAGGGAGCGCACAGCGCGTGCGCGAGATGACCGCGCAAGGCGACGAATGGGGAGCGCTGGAAAGTTTGCGCCGCCACTGGCCGGAATACTTCATGACAGTAGTGTCCGGCTAAAAGTCGAATAGATTGAACTGGTTACCGGAATCGACTAAGTCGTTATCGAAGGCAGCTGCGTGAAGTGCCCATAAAATGGGCGCTTTCTCGAAAAGCGTGAGGCTGAGGATCTGTAAAATCTGGTAGAGGCTGGCGTCCAGCTCCAACCGTTTGCGCACGATTGCCACCAGGACGTATACCGAGACTGCGATCCATATCTGAGTCTTCACGGCATTCTCGCTGGTGCCGAAGAATGCCTTGATGCGTAGGTGCTGCTTGATCCATTTGAAAAACAATTCAACTTGCCAGCGCTGCTTGTAGATTTGCGCGATCGTCAACGCCGGGAGCGCAAAGTTGTTGGTCAGGAACTTCAGCCGCTTATTGGTCTCCGCATCGAAGTAACTCACGCGTCGCAGTGGATCGGGATACGCAGAAGCCGATTCCAGAGATGTTAGAAGCACGGTCTGATCGGAGCGAACGCCTGTGCTCTTATCGACCGGATGCGAGTAGCGCCGCTGAATCGAAACGTTCGACTTGGTGCGCACCACGAAGAAAGCCGAGCTGAGCGTGAACACAAACAGACGTTGGAAATCGATGTAGCCGCGGTCCATCACATAGAACGCGCCGGGTTCCGGCATGATCTCGTCCAAGATGTTTACGTCATGCACTTTGCCGTTAGTAATGCGGATAAATGTGGGAATGTTGCCGTGCAGATCCAGCAGAGTGTGCATTTTGACAGCAGCTTTGTGCTCACGGAACTTGGCCCATGGGAACAAGGAAAGGCAGAGATCAATAGTCGTGGAGTCCAAGGCATAGAGGCTGTTGTTCAGGTCAACGCCCAACGGATCGCAGGCGTAGAGAGGCCGTGCCATGCCAACCAGAATTTGTGCGAAGTCGGCGAAGATCCTCCAATCATGAGATTCGTTCGCATCCGCTAAAGTCTAGCGCGTCACCTTGCCACGAAAGCCCATGTGGTATAACTTGGCACCCATCGCGCGAAGGCATGCTTCTATGTCGCGCAGACTTTCCCGGTAAGTCAATTGCGCGAAGGCCATCGCCAGATACTGGTCCCAACAAGAGAAACCTCGCAGGTGGGAGTCGCCGCGATAGCGAGCTACACATTTCTGAAACTCCTTGCCCGGGGCGTGCTCGATCAGTTGAGAGAAGATAGTGCGGCCAGCATTCATTCCACTATTGTTTCGGATCTGGAACTCGTCGTCTCAGGCCGAAAGCCGCATTCTGGATTTCAAATCGTTCTCGCGCCGAACGGCCACATCCTGCTGACCCGTAGAGACTTACGCAACTCTCTGAAATTTTAGCCGGACACTACTGACTTCATGAGTAGCCGACGATTGGGGAATAAAGTCGTTCTTTGAGCGCTCGGACGTTTACCGGCACGAATCCGCGGGACCTGCGCAGGAGACGCGATCTGAAAGGCATCGCGTGAAACAACTTTATGTGATCCCCATCACGGTCTGATTCGGCCACCGGGACTAACCTCCTTGTTGATTAAAGCAAGGGGAATGCTGGTGATTACGAGTTTAAGGCATCCGCCCTGCCTCGGGCTCCCTCGGTAAGCGGATTCCTCGCGAATGCGAACTCATTTTCCGGGGGCTCTGCACGAAAGTGCACTCCGCGCACGCTTCCGGTTGAGTGTCGCAGGCGTTTGACTACCGGATGAATGGCGCGCGGCCGACGGCGATTGCGCGAATGGGAAAGCCAGGATGGGTTCGTAGTTTGTCACACTTTTTTGACTAGTTCGAAGGAAGATGAACATATGGAGAAAAATCTCACCACCGCAGCGGGGGCGCCTGTCCCCGATAGTCAGGAGCAAAACATGTCAACCGAAACCAAGTGCCCGGTAGCGCACGGCGCTCGCAGACACCAGACGAACGCGGACTGGTGGCCGAATCAGCTTGACCTGAGGATACTGAACCAGCACTCTCCGCTGTCCGATCCGATGGGCAAGGAGTTCAATTACGCGGAAGAATTCAAGAGCCTCGACCTCAATGCCGTGATCAAGGATCTGCATGCCTTGATGACGGACTCGCAGGAGTGGTGGCCGGCCGACTTCGGCCATTATGGGCCACTTTTCATTCGTATGGCGTGGCACAGCGCGGGTACGTACCGCATCGGCGACGGCCGCGGCGGGGCAGGCTCCGGCACACAACGCTTTGCGCCCCTCAATAGCTGGCCGGACAATGTGAACCTCGATAAGGCGCGCCGGTTGCTCTGGCCGATCAAGCAGAAGTATGGGCGGAAAATCTCCTGGGCCGACCTCATGATTCTCGCTGGTAACGTCGCATTGGAGTCGATGGGATTCAAGACCTTCGGTTTCGGCGGCGGGCGCGAGGACGTGTGGGAGCCCGAAGAGGACATTTACTGGGGCCCCGAGGGCAAGTGGCTGGCGGACGAGCGCTACAGCGGCGATCGTCAGCTCGACAATCCTCTCGGCGCGGTGCAGATGGGCCTGATTTACGTAAATCCGGAAGGGCCCAATGGAAAGCCGGATCCCATTGCCGCGGCACGGGATATTCGCGAGACTTTCGCCCGCATGGCGATGAATGACGAGGAAACCGTGTGCGCTCATTGCCGGCGGGCACACCTTCGGCAAAACCCACGGCGCCGGTGATGCGTCACTGGTGGGCCCAGAGCCGGAAGCCGCCAGCATCGAGGAGCAGGGCCTCGGCTGGAAGTGCAAATTTGGCACGGGCAAGGGGGATGACACGATCGGCAGCGGCCTGGAAGTCATTTGGACCCAGACGCCAACGAAGTGGAGCAACAACTTCTTGGCGAACCTCTTCGACTACGAATGGGAGCTGACCAAGAGTCCGGCCGGCGCGCATCAGTGGAAACCGAAGAATAACGCGGGCGACGGTACAGTGCCGGATCCGCACGACCCATCCAAGCATCACGCGCCATCCATGCTGACCACAGACCTTTCCTTGCGGTTTGACCCTGCTTACGAAAAGATTTCACGGCGCTTCTACGAGCATCCGCAGGAGTTCGCCGATGCGTTCGCCAAGGCGTGGTTCAAGTTGACGCACCGCGATATGGGGCCTATCTCACGGTACCTTGGCCCGCTCGTTCCGGCGGAGCCGCAACTGTGGCAAGACCCGGTTCCCGCGGTAGATCACAAACTAATTGACGAGAAAGACGTTGCTGCTCTGAAGTCCAAGATTCTCGCCTCCGGGCTGTCGATCTCCGAACTGGTCACGACTGGCTGGGCGTCGGCGTCGAGCTTCCGCGGCTCCGACAAACGTGGTGGCGCCAACGGGGCGCGCATTCGCCTGGTGCCGCAAAAGGATTGGGAAGTGAACCAGCCGGCCGTGCTGGCGAAGGTACTACCGAAGCTGGAAACGATCCAAACGGAGTTCAACCGCTCGCAGTCCGGTGGAAAGAAGGTCTCGCTCGCTGACCTGATCGTTCTCGCCGGCAACGCCGCCGTCGAGGAAGCTGCGAAAAAGGCCGGGCACGACGTGAAGGTTCCCTTTGCGCCGGGGCGCACGGATGCTTCGCAGGAACAGACAGATGTGCACTCATTCGCCGTAATGGAGCCGGCCGCAGACGCCTTCCGCAACTACCGCCGGAAGGGAGAGCAAAGACCGGCGGAGGAGATGCTGGTGGATCGGGCGCTGTTGCTGACGCTGACTGCCCCAGAGATGACGGTTCTCGTCGGCGGCATGCGCGCTCTGAACGCTAATTTCGGGCAGTCGAAGCACGGCGTCTTCACCAAGAGGCCCGAGATCCTGACGAATGATTTCTTCGTCAACCTGCTCGACATGAATACGAAGTGGCAGCCCTCCTCTACATCCGAAGGTGTGTACGAGGGGAGCGACCGCACGACGGGCGAACTCAAGTGGACCGGCACTCGGATCGACCTGGTCTTCGGTTCGAACTCCCAGCTCCGGGCAATCGCGGAAGTCTATGCGTGTGGCGACGCGAAGGAGGCATTTGTGAAGGACTTCGTGGCTACGTGGAACAAGGTGATGAACCTTGACCGCTACGACCTGGCCTGAGCTCGGCGGAAAAGAGAGCTGTCAACTTGGTATTACGCCACCCCCGTTCCTGTTGTTTGGATCGGCAAAAACGGAGGTGGCGCTTTTCTTGGCTTGTGCGTGGCCGGATCGCGCCCCATCTGATCCTACTAGGGTCTTAACTAATCGCTGAAGTCACCGAGTGGCTTGGAAGCTCATGCCCTGCGACCCTCCGCGCCCTCGTAACGTACTGTTCTTAACATTTGATGTGAGTGACCTCGTTGTGCAGACCACCATTCGTACAGAACAGCGGTGTGTCTGATTTATCGGGTGTCTGCGATGGGTCGAACACGTAGCCGACTGCGTTACCGCGGATTTCCAGACTCGCAGCGTCCGCAGCATTCGATGCGAGAATCAGTCGAGTGTATTTCGGCGTCGAACTCAACACCTGCTCGGTGTACTGCACCCGGGCAACGACCTCCTCTTCATCGGCCTGGCCAAGTTCGGACGCGAGCTCGTTGCGGAACTGGTGCACGAACTCGACAACGGGGCCACTCGGAGAGGTGACCTCCCTGACCTGGTAGTCTCCAGGTTGCAGGATGATTCCACCGACTTCAGTTGAAGCCGTAATTTTCAAGTTCCCTTTCTTTCCTTTGTGCGAATGGGCTGAGGACATCGCAGCTGCGTTTGCAAATCCTGCGAATGCGAGGACAACCGCGAACAGGGCTGCGGCGCTGTGTCCGTGTTTGGAAATGGTGAATAGGCTTTGGATTCGGTTCATGAACGTATCTCCCTGTTAGTCTGTTAGGTAAATCAGGCGAGGACCTGGCAGTTCATTCCTCGCCTGGGTGGAGCGTTGGTTAAACAGCCTTGAGCTTGGAGCCGCCGGTAGCGCAGCCGCCCTTGCCCTGGCAGGAGTTCTGCGCTTTGCATCCGTTGTCGCCGGACTTGCAGCCGCCCTTGCCTTTGCAGGAGTTCTGGCCTTTACAAGCGTTCTTGTCGGTCTTGGGGTCGTCATAGCTGGATGAGGAAGAGAGCCCGAGGGCGCGGGTGAGGCTGGTAGCGCCCGTATTGGTGCTGGGGGTAGAGGCGGAAAGCGTTGTGGTGGCACCGGTCAACAGGCCGGACATGGCGGCGGTCATTAGGAGGGACTTCACGGTAGCTTTGGTCATGGGAGTGTTCCTTTCGTAAATGCTGATTCGCTTGATTTTGGTGAAACTGCTGGAAGCCGTCTGGAAACTGTTTGGTTTCGCCCATTTGATAGAGCGGGGGCGGGAAAGTTACAGGCAAAGTGAAACTCTTTTTCAAGATTAATTTTCGTGCGGGTGTAACTTTAGAGGGGCGCTTGGGGTCTTCTCGTTAACACAGAAGAATGTGTCCGGCAGTGCAAGGCAGGCGAGTGAACTCAGCGGCGGAAAAAGACGGGAAGAAAGCGGCGGCTTCGGAGACCATCGCACGTGAGGCTGAGATGATTGCCCGCATCCTGGCCGGAGAGCGCGAGCTGTTTCACGAACTGATCCGCCCCTACGAGCGCGGGCTGTATGTGGCCGCCTACTCGATTGTGCAGCACGAGGCCGATGCCGAAGACGTTGCGCAGGAAGCGGTGATCAAGGCCTACAAGGGACTGAAGCATTTCCGCGGCGAGGCGAAGTTCAGCACATGGCTGATGGCGATCGCATTGAATGAGGCGCGCAGCCGATACCGGCAGACGAAGGGCGATCAGTTAGATTCTCTGGACGACCGCGAGGAAGCGCAGGGCGATTACACGCCCTCGGTGCTGGCGGACTGGCGCTACATTCCCTCAGAGCAACTGGAGCGCAAGGAACTGCGGCAGGCGCTGCAGGGAGCGATAGCCCAACTCTCGCCTGAGTACCGCGAAGTTCTGATGATGCGCGACGTGAGGGGGATGAGCATTACCGAAACCGCGGCGGCGACGGGCGCGAACGAAGGACTGGTAAAGGTTCGCCTCTTCCGCGCGAGATTGACGATGCAGAAGCTGCTTGCACCCCAGTTAGCGCCAAAGCAGCGAGGACTGATGGGCTGGCTAACCCGAAAAGCTGGTGGCAGATGAAAATCGATTGCAAGCACGTATGGGCGCAGGTCTCCGATTACATCGATGGATCGGTGACACCGGAAGTCCGCGATACTATTGAACGGCACCTTGCAAATTGCCGCTACTGCTCGGCGGTGATGGATTCGACGCACAATATTCTGGTGCTGTTGGGCGACGCGCGGACCTTTGAGATTCCAGTAAGTTTCGGCGAGCGCCTGCACCTGCGATTGCAGGAAACGATGGATGCGATGGAGCCTGGGAAATAGGTCGTGGACACCAGTCGATTTCGCAAGAGGAGTTATCGCTCTTGAGAGCGGGGCGCTGTGTTGAACACGTGGCGTCCTAGCGATAGCGTCACGTAGAATGCTGTCGTATTAGTTGCCAACACTCTGTGCTGCTGGATACTTACGGAGCTGAGAGTGGGATACAGTTTGAGACCGGAGAGTGAGGGCTTGGGAAGATTGCGCGGCGTCTGGATTGGCTGGGCCTCGCTGGCGATGGCGGCCGTGGAGTCGCTCTGCGTCGCCGCGGTGGCGTTCAGCGGCGTGCGCGTGCTGCTCGGCATGACGTCACTGCTGGCAGCCGGTGCATCTGGACCGGCACACGGATTTCACAGCAACGCGGTGCGCCTCCCCATCTTGTGGATTGCCGGTCTCCTCTCGGCGCTCAACCTGCTTCTGCTCTGGAACGAGGATCGCATTCGCCGCAATCCGGCGGCGCAGTGGCGCCTGCAGCCGCTCACTTCCCGGCAACGCCGCGCGCGGTGGATACAACTGGGCACTTCGGTGGCCACCCTGTTGCTGATTCTCGGCGAGGTCATCACCCACCCATGGTTCCACATCGAGCACTGAACTGCGCAATCTGCGCCCGGATCGCTCAGTGCGGATCGTCCATGCACGACTCGCATTCATTTGATTGATCACTTTCCCCGCTCTGCTGGATCAGCTTGGCGACGAGTCCAGTCCAGCCGGTCTGGTGGCTTGCGCCCAGTCCGGCGCCACTGTCGCCGTGGAAGTACTCGTGGAACAGAACCAGGTCGCGCCAGTGTGGATCGGTCTGGAACTTGTCTATCTGCCCGAAGAGAGGCCGGCGGCCGGTGGCGTCGCGGAGGAAGATGCGGTTCAGCCGGCGCGAGATCTCAGCGGCAACTTCCGCGAGCGTCAGCATCTTCCCTGAGCCTGTGGGGAACTCGACCTTGAATTCGTCGCCGAGATAGTAATGGAAGCGCTGCAACGACTCAATCAGCAGGAAATTTACCGGAAACCAGACAGGCCCGCGCCAGTTCGCGTTGCCACCGAAGAGACCCGAGTCAGATTCCGCCGGCTGGTACTCCACGCGGTGTTCCACGCCATCAATGTGGAGAACATACGGGGCTGCTGCGTGTTTCTTCGACAACGCACGAATGCCATACGGAGACAGGAATTCATCTTCGTCCAGCATGGAATGCAACAAGCGACGCAGGTTGCCGGGAGTCAGGATCGACAGCAGCCGCCGCTCCGCCATGCCCGTGGTTCGCATGCACGCAATATTGCCGGTCAGGTCAGGACGGTTGGCGATGAACCACTCCATGCGGCGACGGAATCCGGGCATGCGGTTGAGCATCTCCGGTTCCAGTGTTTCCACTGCGAACAGCGGAATCAGGCCGACCATCGACCGCACTTTCAGGGGGAAGTACGAGTCATCTGGCATATGCAGAACGTCATAGAAGAAGCCCTCGTCGTCGTCCCACATGCCCACGCCGTCGTGTCCACGGTGCGACATGGCTTGCGCAATATAGAGAAAGTGTTCCCAGAACTTGCTGGCCACGTCCTCGTAGACCGGATCCTCGCGCGCCAGTTCCAGGGCCATGGCAAATAGGTTGAGCGTGTACATCGCCATCCAGGCCGTGCCGTCGGATTGCTCGAGATGGCCGCCAGTAGGCAATTCACTGCGATTGAACACTCCGATGTTGTCCAGCCCGAGGAAGCCACCCTGGAACACGTTCATGCCTTCGGTGTCTTTGCGGTTGACCCACCAGGTGAAATTCAAGAGCAGCTTGTGGAATACCCTTTCGAGAAACGCAACATCGCCGAATCCCCGGCGTTTCTTGTCGATCTTGTAGACCCGCCACGCAGCCCACGCATGCACCGGAGGATTCACGTCCCCGAAGTTCCATTCGTATGCGGGGATCTGGCCGTTGGGGTGCATATACCACTCGCGCAGCAATAGAACCAGCTGCTCTTTTGCGAAGTCTGGGTCCACTAGCGCAAGCGGCACACTATGAAACGCCAGGTCCCATGCTGCGTACCACGGGTACTCCCATTTGTCGGGCATCGAGATCACGTCCGCGTTATAGAGGTGCGGCCACTCGGCGTTTCGAACGCCTTCGCGCTCGGCAGGTGGAGCCGGACACCCGGGATCACCGTGCATCCATTCCTGCTGTACATAGTGATAGAACTGCTTTGACCACAACATGCCGGCAAATGCTTGTCGCATTACGTTGCGTGCGTCAGGCGTGAGATCCTGCGGGATCACCGTGCCGTAGAATTCATCCGCCTCGAGCTGGCGCACGGCAAAGATGCGATCGAAGTCTCCGTTGAAGGGATCGACATTTGCCGCCTCCTTATCGGTGAGGCGCAAGCGGATCGTCGCTGTCTCGCCCGGCGCAATGGTTGGCGAGTACTGCGCTGCCATTTTTGTGCCAGTCTGCTGCGGGTTGACAGCGTCCTTATGGCCGTTTACGACACATTCGTGGATGGCGTCCTTCGGATATCTCGGCTCGTGACTGTCACCGAACAACCGCCGCGTGTTCGTCTCGTTGTCGCAGAAGAGTGTGTTGGGATGGTCGCAGCAGTATAACCACCGCTGGCCGAGCAGCGGGTGTCCGACCTCCACCAGTGCGTGCTCGCCTGAATCTCTTAGCGCTAGAGATGGTTTCGGCGTGCCCGGTCTTCCAACTCCATGTATTGCGGAACCACAATGTAGGGAGCAGGTGCAGTTGCGCGGGCTCTGGACCACGATTCGCCGCTTGGACGCGAATAAGGATGTCTTCCGGCGTAGCCTTCGCGTACTCGACCACCACGTCAAAGTAGCGGTCTTCGTTGAATACTCCCGTATCCATCAACTCAAATTCCGGATCGGCCTTGCTGCGCTTCCTGTTTTCCTCCACCAGACGCGAATAGGGAAACTCCACTTGCGGATACTTGTAGAGGAATTTCATATAGGAGTGCGTCGGCGTGCTGTCGAGGTAAAAGTAGTACTCCTTTACATCTTCACCGTGATTGCCTTCCTTGCCGCTGAGCCCGAAAAGGCGTTCCTTCAGGATCGGATCACGGCCATTCCAGAGTGCCAGCGAGAAACACAGGTACTGGTGGCGATCGCAGATACCCGCAATACCGTCTTCGTTCCACCGGTACGCTTTGGAACGCGCCTGATCATGTGGCAGGTACTCCCACGCGTCGCCAGATGCACTGTAGTCCTCCCGCACGGTGCCCCAGGCACGGTCGCTCACGTATGGTCCCCAGCGCTTCCAGTGCGCGGTCCTTTGGTTGGACTGTTCAAGGCGTCTCAATTCGGCAGTCATTCACTTCTCCGGTTTGTTCGCGTCACCTCAACTTCAGACGCCTGAAAACCAAGAAAGTTACAGAACCAGAAAGTAGCTCGATTGCAGGAGATCACTGTTCCCCGAGGTTCACATCCTGCGTCTTAGTTAGTCCGCCGTCGCAAAAGTCTGTGCTCTTGTAACTTTGTACGAATCACTGTGTCCCATCGGTTGGCAAGTTGAATCTGGAGGGAGTCGAATGAGCAAGGTACTCACAGTTCTGGCACTTGCTTTAGTCGTCGCAGCGAACGCCTTTGCGGCAGATAACTTGCGGCTGAACCAAGGGCTCGACTATTCGAGCGATAGCATGGACGGTCCACTCATAACCGGGGATAACATCGATGCAGGAGCTCAGGCTGGCCGTCCCAACTACATCATCATTTATGGGGAGGGTTGCTTCAATTCCAAGCGGCAAGCAAAGCGAACGGTCGAGCTCTACGAAAAGTATAAGGACACAATCGCCTTTGTCATCATCGACCTGGACATGCCGCGATCCGAAGCACAGCAGAAACTAGTAAAGAAGTATTACCAGGGCTCGATCCCGCACGTCGTGTTGCTCGACAAGTCAGGGCGTGCAATCTACAACTCAGCCGGCGAGGTCGAAAGCAACAAGGTTTCCGCTCTGCTCGACAAAGCCCTTCAACCGTGATGAAGGCGGGCCCAAACCGGCGCCCCTGGACTGTCGCTTTCGTCATCCGAGCAGAATGGGTAATAGTACGCCCGGCCTTAAAGCAAACAGCCACAGAGCCGGTGCAAGTGAATCGCAACCTTGTCCACCAGCTCGAATACCTGGGGTACGCGGTTACGCTCACGTCCCGCATAGCGACGCCTAAAGGGACAAATTTCATGGCAGGTGCAGGGCGCACCGAGGCACTGGTCGTGCGGCTGGCCCGTCTTGTTCCGGCGCCGCCGAGCAAGCCATTCAGAAGGAGATATTCCTACGCGACTTCGGCGGATCAAATTCTGCCATTCCCGTGCGTTTTGGGGAGTCACTATTGAAGCCCTGAGACGTGTAACCAAACGCGCTTCCCACACCTCTCATCGTCGGAAGCGCCTTACCCAAAACCAAAATGGAGTCACTCACATGTTTGATATGAAGAATCTCACTCGGCTCAAGAAGCTCGATGAGAATGCACCTGATACGATGAAAGCCTTCTGGGCTTTTGATAAAGAGGCGTTCAAAGCCGGTGCCATCGATGTCCTGCACAAGCAGTTGATGGCGGTGGCCGTTGCGCTGACAACGCAGTGTCCTTACTGCATTGAGTTGCATGTGAAAGCAGCGCGTCAGGCCGGCGCAAATGACACGATGCTGACGGAAGCAGCAATAGTCGCAGCTGCCATGCGCGCGGGCGCGGCGGTCACCCACGCGTCGCACTTGTTCAAAGAGTAACGAGAGCAAATGTCGCGAAGCAACGATGTTGGTGCCCCATGTCTCAACGAGACATGGGGCTCAATCCCGATGGTGTGTCAGTCAGCGCGGCGTGCTGCTTTCTTGCCGCGAGCGATTCTTGCCAACGCCTCGGTGTAGGCTGTGATGGTTTCCGGGACGGCTTGGCTATATACGAACTGCCCCTCTCGTTGGCAAGCGATCAGACGAGCTTCGCTCAGAATTTTCAGATGAGAGACGGTTGCGGGGGTCACGCCGCGCATCGACACGATTTCGCCGCAAGCCATCGATGAATTCGCAAAAGGAGTAGTCGAGAGGGTTCCGATGAAGCGGTTTGGACAGCCCGAGGAAGTGGCAGCTGCTGTGGCGTTCTTGGCTTCGCAAGATGCGTCGTACATCACGGGTGTGGAAATCAACGTAGACGGCGGGTTGGGACAAATCTGAATCGCTCAGGCAACCCTGCGCCGGAGCGGGCGACGAGCGCCTTCAACCGTGATGAAGGCGGGACTACACCAGTGCCGCTGGACTGTCGCTTTGTCATCCGAGCAGAATGGGTAGTAGTACTCCTAGTCCCAAAGCAAACAACCAAACAGCCGGTGCCGGAGTCCCGACGGGTCGAACGCGGCGTTGTTCGCGTGCGGCGGCTCGCGGGTCGAGAAGCAGCCATCGGGTGAAACGGCGCTCGAACAGAAGGAAGACAAATGCCGTGGTAGCCCCGTAAATCAGGTGTCCAGGCAGCAACGGAAGCAAGGCGGATGCGGCTTCCGGACGCCAGTCAATTTGTCCGGTGAGTAGCAGTGGCAGCAGCGTCAAGGGCCCCAAGTACCACCAGATCAGGCCAAACAACCATCCCCACGCCACTCCCAGTCCGAAGCTGGAGGCCTCACCCCGGAACAGCAGTCCATAGCTCATGCCAATCAGCGCGCTGATCAACAGATGGATCAGCAGACCGCGCACTCCAATGAAGCTCGTGTCGATTCCCGCAATCTTCGGCAGGATTCCCGTGGCAAGCAGAACTGGGCTGGAGACAACTCCTCCGGCCAAGCCGGCTAAAGCGCCCCATTCGAGTGATCGAATCAAGTCGGAGGCCGAGCCCCTCCGCTTCACGGTTGAGCGGATCGGAGTGGATGAAGAGTCGCAGCCAAAGGCGGTCAAAGGCGGCGTAGGTGACGCCCAGCATCAGACCATAGAGAATGTGACCGACCAAGGCGCCAAACAACTCGCTGCCCTGTTCTGCCGACCAGTCCAGCGGCGAGCCGGCAGCTAAGGGTGAAAGCGTAAGTGGCCCAAGGAACCACCAGAATATCCCGTAACCCAATCCCCAGGCCATGGAAGAGCCGTAGCCGCGCACATCGCGCTGGAAGAGCACCCCGAAGGTGGCCCCGATCAAGAGCGCGACGACAAAATGCAACGTCTCAGTTGCGGCGCGCGAACTCAATTCTCTGTATCCCGCGAGAAGAGGAAAGTAGTTTCCCGAGGAGACCCACTGGCCGAAGATGAAGCCGGCAAATGTTCCCGCGAGTCCGCCAGCTATAATCGCGCGCCCCCAACTGAAGCTCGGATGAGGCGTTCTGGGGTGAAACTCGCCCCACGTTCCCAGCGTGACTCCAACCGGCATCCCCAGGCAGATCAGGAGGGCGACGAGTTGGGGGAAATCCGCTCGAGCATTGCTCAACATAGCCATGGAAGATCCCGTGCGATGCAGCGGCAGTATCCCCGCCGGAACGACCATCCACAGAAGCAGAGCTGCGGCCACGCCCCAGATCAATCCCGCACCGGGACTGGTCGCCCGTCGGGAAAAGAAGGCGCCGAAGACAACTCCGAAGAGCGCGCCGAAGACGATGCCTTGTGCCAGCGGAGTCGCCAGCAGGGCGCTTTGCAACGCCCCGCCCAACACGCCCACGCCCAGCCCGAGCAGGGGCTCGATTCCGAACCCGGCCATGCCGCTCTTCCGAATCTGTGGGTCTTCCATCTGTGGTGCCGTGGAGATATCGATTTCCGCCATCGAGCCACTCCTACTTCAGATCGATCGTCTGCACAATGTCGCGAGGAAAAAAGAGTTCGATCGTCCAGTCCATGAGTACACGAATTTTGCGCTCTAGTCCTGGCAGCTTGGAAAGATAGATTCCCCGCCACATGAACCAAGCCAGCAGGCCAGAGAAGCGCATGGTTTTGTTGCGAGCGAAAGGTATCGTCAACTCAGCGCAAGCTGTCTGGTGTCCGACCACGCAAAGTGAACCGAGCGAGTCGAAATGAAACTTCCGCGTCGGCAATCCCTTGAGTTGAGCTTCGATATTCCTCGCGAGTACTTCCGCTTCGCGCAGCGCAAACTGTGCGGTAGGAGGACACGGCTTGGCCGTCTTGGCATCATGTACTGCGGCACAGTCACCCAGTGCCCAAACACCGGGATGGCCAGGCACTGCGAGCGCATCATCCACAACCAGAGCGCCTCGCTTGTCTTTCTCCAGGGGAAGTAATTTCAGCAGTGGGTTCGGTGCCGTGCCCGCTGTCCATACCAGCGTTTGCGCTGCGATTTGGCCGTCGCTGAGTATGACAGCCTCCGGCTGTGCATCGGTCAGGCGGGTGTTCAGGCGGAAGGTGACGCCTCGCGCTTCCATTTTTCCTTGGGCATAGTGGGCGAGCGATTCGCTCAGCTCCGGCAGAATGCGATCCCGCGAGTGCACCAGTATGACGCTCAATTCTTCCTGGCGTAGATTCGGATAATCCGCAAGGATCCCACGAGCAAAATCGTTCAGTGCGCCCGCGAGTTCAACGCCAGCAAATCCTCCGCCCGCGATTACAAAGGTCAGAATCGGTTTGCGTACGGAGGGATCAGGTTCGCGATCCGCTCGCTCGAACATCTCGATCACATGATTGCGGACTCGGATCGCATCGAGCAGGCTCTTGAAATTGAAGGAAAACTTTTCGAGATTAGGCATGCCGAGGTAGTTGGCGACGGAGCCAAGCGCGAGCACCAAATGGTCGTACGCAAGGTCCTGGCGGACGTTTTCGCCAGTACCCGCCGGAGCGCCTTCCAGAATGACCCGCCGCGACGCAAGATCGATTTCGACGACCCGTCCGCGGATGAACTCGAGTGCAATGCAGGCTGCTGCGCAGAGGCGTGGTGATATGGCTGGGCTCGAGGCTGCTGCCAGCTACTTCGGCGAGCATAGGAGTGAAGAGCAGTGCATTCGTCTCGCTGATCAATGTGATTGAGACCGAAGCGCCAAGTTTCTCCTCAAGACATTGCGCCACCCTCATGCCGGCAAATCCGCCGCCCACAACTGCGATCCGTTTCTTCTCCACTGCGCTTGTCGAAGAGGAGACCGGCTCCGGACCGAGGACTTGATCGACGACGTCGTTCAACGCTTGTGATATCACGCCCAGCGCTGCGCCGTAGAGAATCCAGCCGACGAGCGCAGGGAAATGTTGCCGCATCTGAGAGGCACTCCACTCTGGCATCTGGCCTGAAAACAACGGGAACGCGGTGACACTGACCAGAGCCCAAAGCGGCACACCCAGCGCTGCGGCAGCCATCAAATTGTCGACATAGGCTCCACGCGTCGGGCGCAAGCTCGCCGAATACATCGCACCGATCACGATGCCGAAAGCGACACTGAAAAAGGGACGTCCGACCGTGGCCAACAGAGACACGCTTGCCAGTGCTCCTGCGATGGTCCCTATCGCGATACGCCGCCACAAAACGTCCATGCGCGTACTCCGTTCGATGCCAGTCAGTGGCCCTGTCTAGAGATGAGACTCGGAGGCGTCGAGGATGTTACAAGGTTTTGCGACCCTACTCACCGCAGATGCTGAAAAAACTTCAGCTTCCGCTGTAACTTCCCTTTCCCGGACGAGTCAGATGGGCGTTACAAGGTAGCAAGTGCTAACTAAACGTTAATGATGGAGAGCCCGGAAGGAGTTCGTTGTATGAAGACTACGATTGGAGTGTTTGCAGTGCTGTTGCTCGTAACCACCTTTGCCATCGGCCAGCAATATCAAGAGCCGTTTCCACAGTCCGCCAACCCAGCGCTGGCAAACGGCACGGTCAGGGGGTCGTCAGCTTCAGTGAATGCCGACTTACCATCCTCCATGGCCGTCAACCAAAGCAGCATGGCCGCGGACCGGCCCGATAATCCCGCTCTCGGGTCGCCATTTCCAAGCGCCTCCAACCCATCACTGGGACGCAGCACGGCCGACCAGATGTCACCGGATGAACACGACGCGGACAGCGGGTCGCCATTTCCAAGCGCCGCTAACCCATCAAGCAATTGGTGACAGGCGGTCGTGAACCGGGATAGCGGGAGAAGAGGCTGATCTCGATCTCCCGCCTTACCGATGAGTTCGATCGGAGCATACGAGCAATTCAATATACTGACCGGCTGCATTACTATTCCGCAGCGGATTGGGATGTCTGCTTCAGTGCGAACCAAGTAGACGCGCTTCGCCTGCACACAACAAAGGAAACACTTTGCTGAGTCTACCGCTGAAGAGGGAGATTCCCGATGATGACACCAAGGCTTTACGGCATTGAGGCCTGCGTCTTCGACGCCTATGGCACGCTGTTCGACGTCAACAGTGCAGCATGTGCGGCCCAGGACTCGCTGGGAGAGAAGTGGCAGCCGCTTGCCGAATTGTGGCGTGCAAAGCAGTTGCAATACACATGGCTGCGCGGCCTCGGCGGACGCCACGCGGATTTTTGGCAGGTGACGGGCGAGGCACTCGACTTCGCCCTATCGACGCTGCAACTCGAAGACCCGGCGCTACGGGCGCGGCTCATGAACCTGTACCTGGTTCTGAGCGCCTACCCGGAAGTGCCCGACACCTTGAAGCGCTTGAAGGCAGCCGGCATGAAGCTTGCCATCTTGTCCAACGGGGCTCCGGCCATGCTCGCTGCGGCGGCCGCCAACGCTGGCATCGCTGACCTGCTCGATGCCGTGCTGTCGGTGGAGGAAGTGAAGGTCTACAAGCCGCACGCTGCTGTCTACCGGCTGGCCTGTGAGCGGCTCAACGTTGCTGCGGCCCGCATCTGCTTTCTGTCCTCCAACGGCTGGGATGCTTACTCCGCCAAAGCGTTTGGCCTCCGCGTGCTGTGGTGCAACCGCTTCGGCCAAGTGCCAGAGCGAATCCCGGAGACGCCTGACGCGCAAATTGCCACTTTAGCCGAGCTGCCGGATATCGTTCTGGGCTGAATCAAAAATGGCGATCTTGCCAATAGCCTATGTTTGTACACGAGCTTTATCCTGATCACGTTCGAGCCTGATAAGGAGAAACAAGATGTTAAAAGTTGCACTGTTCGTGCGCTTAGAAGCCAAAGTCGGGAAGGAAGACGACGTCGCGAAGTTTCTGGAGACAGGACTCGCTCTGGCCAACCAGGAAGCGACGACTCCTCTATGGTTCGCGCTACGGCTAGGGCCGTCGACCTTTGGTGTGTTCGACGCGTTCGCCCACGAAAGCGGCCGTCAAGCTCATCTGAATGGTCCCATCGCCCAAGCTCTCATGGCGAAAGCGCCCGAGCTGTTTGCCAAACCGCCCGCAATCGAGCCGATCGACATTCTAGGCGCAAAGCTCCCCTGATAAGCCTGTAAGGATAGTAAGGCTTGGTTCTCCCAGGCAAGTGAATGAGGGCTCGCGTCTGGGCACTGTTCACCCGCCGCGTCGTTCACACATCAGTCCATCCGGAACTTCGCGACGGCCGCGTCGTCCCAGCGCAGCCCATTGCCGGGGCAGGACGGAACTATCGCCATGCCATCGACGATCCGAAGCGGTTCCTGGAGGATCGGCACCGCCCAGTCGACATATTCGAGCCAGTGTCGGCCCGAGGTGGCTGCGAGCAGATGTGTACTAACTTCGGGAAACAGATGCGACGAGACTTCCCGGTTGTAGGCCGTCGCTAGACCTGCGGCGTTCCGCCAGCCGGTCACACCGCCGATGCGGTCCAGATCGATCATCACGTAATCCGATGCATCGCAGGCGAGAGCGGCCGCCATCGGTGGCAGACCGGCAAAATTCTCACCGATCTGGATAGGCGTCAAGACCGCTTTTGCGAGTAGGGCTGTGTGGCGGTAGTCGTCATGGCGGATCGGCTCCTCGATCCAATAGACGCCTTCGCTGTCGAGTATTGGGCAATATCGCATTGCTTCGGCGAAGGTCAGCGCCTGATTGAAATCGACCATCAGCCGGACTCGCTCCGGCAGACGGCAGCGCACCGCCCGGACAGTGGCGAGATCATGATCGAAAGCGGTGCGGCCCAACCGCAGCTTGACCGCTTGGAAGCCACCCTCGAGCAAGGCCTCCGCCTCGTCGGCGGCGGCTTCAGGCGACATCAACCCGAGCCCGTTGCTGTTGTAGGCCGGGATCGGCCGGGGATCGGCGCCCAGAAGGGTCGCGAGCGGCATGTCAGCAACCGTCGCGAGCGCGTCCCAGATGGCTGTATCGACTGACGAGGCAACCATCGCCAATGGGCCGACTAGCCCAGGCAGTCTGAAATGACGGGCAATGCGGTGCGAGAGATCGAGCGGGACAAGAGGCAACCCGGCCAGCGCCGCGCTCAGTTCCGCGACAACCGGCACGAGCGATCGTGCGATCGATTGAAGATAGCAGAAGGCATAGGCGCGCCCACTGACGCCTTCGTCTGTATCGAGATCGATGAGCAGGAGCGGCGCGATGTCGATCCTCTGGGCACTGGTACCGAGTGGGCGGGCCATCGGCACGGCCACCGCCGTCGCCGAGAGCGACCGGAGCGTGAGCCTGTTGGGCACCATGTGGCTAGCGCCCTCCCTGCGCATAAAGCGCGAGTGCGTCCGAGATCGCTAGATTGACCGGGGTCGAAACGCCGAGAGCCGCGCCCAATTCAACTACGCTACCGCTCAGCCAGGGCACTTCAAGCCGGTTGCCGCGCTCCAGATCAGTCTGCATGGATGAGGTCATGGTTGCAGGCAACGTGTCGCAAAAAGCGAGGCGGTTCTCCGCGAAGTCTGCCGCGAGCGGCACGCCCTTCGCCCTTCCGACCTCGACGACCTCGCGCATCGCATCCAGCAGCAGTGAACGCGTTTGGGGATTCTCGCGGATCGGCCCGATGGATTGGTGCACGATTGACGTCGTGCCCGACAGGCCGACGAGAAACACGAACTTCTCCCAAATCTGCTGTTCGATCGCGTCGGTGAACTCGGCATCGATTCCGGCCTGGAGACAGGCCGCGAGGAACGCCTCGCCGCGGCCCGATTTCCCGCCGCCATACTCGCCGAACACGAGGCGCTGCATTGTGCCGGTATGGAGGATCACGCCCGGCTCCGCGATAGTTGCGGCGATGTAGCATACCCCGCCCATAATGGCGTCCGACGGGACGTACTTCCGCAGCAGTTCGTCCTTCTGGACGCCGTTCTGGAACGAAATGATCGCCGCACCACGGTCGGCCAAAGGCCGCAAGGTGGGGGCGATTTCCTCGGTATCCCAGAGTTTCACCGCAACGATCACGAGATCAACTTGGCCGACTTCGGCAATCGTCTCGACGGCGTTGGCCGGAACGATATGAGCATCGCCAAGCGGACTGGTGAGTCGCAGTCCGTGTCGGCGAATCGCCTCCAGATGCGCGCCGCGCGCGACGAAGGTGACCTCGCTGTCGGTAGCGGCCAACCGACCGCCAAAATAGCCGCCGACACCGCCCGATCCCAGAATAGCAATTCGCATAGGGCCGCCTGTCTTCCTCTGGCGTAGCATACTCAAGATTGAGCGCGCCCCGCAAAAGATTCGCTGTGCGAAGCAGGATTTTTCTCTCCGACTATCTGGTCGCGTCCCTTTGCGCCCGCTGGTCCCCGTGCCGAATAGCTGCGCGCGATCCAGGTATCCAGCGCAATCCGTCCCGGACCAAATATCAGGATCAGCACGGCGGCGAAGAGAAACGTGTACGGATCGGCGCCGTAGAATTTTCCGGGGTTGCTGAAAAATGACAGCAGCGCTTCCCGGTCCGCCGTTAGGTAGGCGACAAGCATATTTCCCGTCAACACCAACCCGGTTAGCCGCGAGGCCAGTCCCAGGATCAACAGAAGCCCACCAAAGAACTCAACGCAGCCAACGAATAATGCCGTCGGCCCAGGCGCGGGGATCCCAAGCGTGGTGAAGAATTGCGTGACCTGCGCCAGATTGTGCAGCTTGCCCCATCCGGTCTGCATGAATTGCCAGCCCCAATAGAGGCGTACGAAAAGAAGAAACGGTGATTGCGTCCAGGAGCTTATCGAACTAAGCCAGCCGTAAGCTTTGGCGGATGTGCGTGTTAATGTCGTCGAGAACATGATGGCTCCTAATTCGCCGATGAGCCGGGCTTACAGAACCAGCCGAGGGCGGCAAACAGCGCAAAGTTGTCTTGAATGTGTTGCTGGCATTGTTCGGGAGTGAGCGTTGATTCCGAGTAAGCAACCTCTATGGCGTCAGCGATTGATACTCCTTTTGCGAGCGTGTTTACCAGCCGGAACATCTCCGCGTCAAGTCGTTTGTAATGCACTACCAGTTCAAATCGATGAATCGCGAGATAGACCGGGGTCGCGGACTTGGCGCGCTTAATTCTGTTTGCGGAGACTGCGCGCGGAACCCCGCCATTGCGCTTGGCTGATTCGCGAATTTCCAGCACAAGCGTATCGACGTCGTGCCCGGATTCAATCAGCCGGAGATGCGGCTGAATCTGCAACGAGCGGTCAGGATCAATCACAGCGATATCGTCAGGCGAAAGACGCTCGTATTCGGCTGAGTCAAACGACTCGATCTCCGCCCACTCCAGCCTTGCCATGTCTAGCGCAATGGCGTAATTCGCTCCGGTCAGCACTTGATTTTCCCCAATCCACGCTGCAAGATTCTTTCCCAGGTTGCGCATCGTGAAAGACTCGGATGGGCAGTCGGCCAGGTACCTGCGACGCAGGCGGTCAAAGCGCTTTGCACCAAGCAGCGCACGAACGCCCGGGAAATCCTCGCTGAACGCATCCAGTACGCGAGACCAGTAGGAGCGGTTATAGATCTCAAGGCGTTCAAAGCTGCTCAGGCGTGAATTCGGTTTTACCAGCGCGACGCCATCTTCCACACCGCGCTTCATGTTGTCGCGCGTAGAGAGCGGCTGCATCACCGCCCTCGCCAGCGTGCGTTGGAACTCCAGCAGCTCGGTCATGATTGCGCTCCCACTAGCTGTAGTTTTTCGGCCTCGCTCGCAGCGGTTGTCACCGCGTCCAGATACTGCTTGGCCTTCTGAGCCTCGTTGTGCACCTCTTCAAAGGGAGGGATGCGGTCATCCCACTCCAGCAGCGTCGCCGTCGGTCCGGTGCGCCCCAGCGCACGTTCGTAAAGCTTCCACACCGGATCGATCACCGGGTGATCGTGAGTGTCGAGGATGAAGCGCTCGTAACGCGAGTGTCCGGCAATGTGCATCTGCGCGACGCGTTCGGCGGGGATGAAGTCCACGTACTCGGCGGGGTCGAACTCGTGATTGATGGAGCTAACGTAAATGTTGTTGACATCGAGCAGAATGCCGCAGTCGGCGCGCTCCACTACTTCAGTCAGAAACTCCCATTCGGTCATTTGTGAATCGTGGAACTCGGCATAGCTGCTCACATTTTCAAGCACTACGGGAACTTCGACGTAGTCCCGCACGAGACGGATGTTGTCCGCCGCAGTCTTAGCGGCCTCCCACGTATAGGGCAGGGGAAGCAGGTCATGAGTGTAGCGGCCATCGACGCTGCCCCAGCAGAGATGGTCGGAGAGCCACGGTGTTCCGGTGCGGCGCACCAGTTGCTTCAGCCGCTTCAGGTGCTCGCGGTTCGGCGGCTGGCTCGATCCGAAGTACATCGAAACCCCGTGCTGCACGACCTTATATTGTTCGAGTATCTGGTCGAGGATCGCCAGCGGACGCCCGCCGTTGATCATGTAGTTTTCCGAGATGATTTCGAACCAGTCCACCACCGGCTTCTTTTCCAGAATGTGCTGGTAATGCGGAATTCGCAGTCCAATTCCAATTCCGTATTCGGTGAAGCCGTTAAATCGAGTTGCCGGCATGAGCGTACCTTCTTGCTAAGAAATCGGGAGGACCGGACCAAGCCGGTCCCCGCGGGTTGCTTTTGCTTCTAACGTTGAAACTGTGAAACCTTGAAACTTTGAAACCTGGTTACACAGCCTTGTTCGAGCCGTCGGTGGCGCATCCTCCCTTACCCTTGCAGGAGTTCTTGCCTTTGCATCCGTTGTCGCCCGACTTGCAACCGCCGTTGCCCTTGCAGGAGTTCTGGCCCTTACAGGAATGCTTGTCCTTGTCCTGCAGGTCGAAGCTGGACGAAGCGGACAGGCCCAGGGCGCGCGCAATACTTCCGGAGTTTGTGTTGGTGTTGCTGCTGGTGCTGGCCGAAACAGCAGTGCTGGCACCCGTTAGCAGGCCGCTCATCGCGGCGGTCATCAGCAGAGACTTCATCGTGGCTTTCGTCATCGGGAACTTCCTTTCAAAAGGCTTGTGTTGCGTTGCTGTGATACCGGTGATTGCCGGCGAAAATGCTTCGTAGTTCCCATCTGACGCGAAGGGGCAACGGAAGTTACATTCGAAGATAAAATTCTTTGATTCAGTGAGCGAGATCGAATCGTGGTGGAAGCCGGCTCCCAAGCCAAGAACGTCAAAGTGGGCGACACAATTACGGCTATTGTGTCAATCGGTGGGTATGCCGAATACGCCACCGCGGATGCTGGCTTCGCCATTCCAATCCCTGATGGAATTTCTTTCGCTGAGGCGGCCACGATCCCTGTCCACGGCGTGTCGGCCTACGCTCTTCTGAAGTTCGCTGCCAAACCTCAGCCGAACGAGAGTCTCTTGATCCAAGCAGCGGCTGGCGGCGTGGGTCTTTACCTGGTGCAACTCGCGAAAATTCTCGGCGTCAAGAAAGTCATTGCCCTGGCAAGTTCTGGAGACGATGACGCTGAGCATTGCTCCGAGTGTCGCCGAGAAGGCGGAACTGGATGCTCTCGTGGAGGCGCAGCAGAATCCGAAGTCGTCCCAGTATCACCAGTGGCTGACCCAGGAGGAGTTCGGTGCGCGCTTTGGACTGACGGAGGCAGATCTCGCCCAGGTGACGGGTTGGCTGGAGTCTCAGGGCTTTACGGTGAAGAACGTGGCGCCATCGCGCACCCTGATTACGTTCTCCGGAACGGTAGCGCAGGCGGAGTCAGCCTTCCGTACGCAGATCCATCAATACAGAATAGGCATCGACACGCAAATCAGCAACGCTACGGAGATCGCGCTTCCACGGGGGCTGGCCAACGTCGTGGCAGGGGTGGCGGGTTGAGCGGCTTCCGTCCGAAGTCGCAGGCGGTCGCAAAACGTCTCGATCCTGGTTCGCGGAGATTTGCGAGCACGGAGATCCTCTTCCAAGGAAGGCTCCCACCGTGCTCGAGGTGTCCAAGCGTTTCTTGGAATCGGTGGATGGTGCCCGGCTGGCCGAGAAGTCGAAGCTGTATTACCACGATGGATGGCGCCTCCTGTCAGCTACGCCCGTCACTGGACTGCGTCTGGACTTGGTGACGAACGAGGTTGCCGGAACTCTCCGTTTTGGGGGATCGCCGGCCAACACCAACTGCGCATTGCGCACTCTCCGAAGGATGCTGCATCGGGCCGAGGAGTGGAAGCTGATTCGCGGCGCCAAAGATCAAGCTCGTCCATGAGCAGGCACGCAGCTTGCGCTTGGATGAGGTTGCTGAAGCGAAGCTGCTGGAAGGTGCAGCTCTTTGCAAGTGGAGGAGCAAGCGCACCCTGGAAAGATTCACTCAGGTCTTGATCTTGGCGCGGGATACCGGAATGCGCAATGAGAAAGAGCTCTACCGGCTACGCGTTGAAGACCTTTACTGGGACCAGCGGCTCATCCATGTGGTGGACAGCAAGACCGAGAACGGCATCCGGTACGTACCGATGAGCGACCGGGTTTTTACAGTGTTGAAGACGCTTTGCGGGACCAGGAAAAAGGGCTGGGTGTTCGCGTCCAAGCGATCTGAGTCCGGACATCTGACCACGATGGCCGCAAAGTTCCGCCAGGCACGCGAGAAGGCTGGACTGCCAAAAAAGCTGGTGCTGTATTGTGGCCGGCATGACGGAACACGAGTTCTGAAGAATACCGGCAATCTGAAGCTGGTCATGAGTGCGACGGGGCACGTGGATGTCAAGACCGCGATGAAATATCAGCATCCCGAACTTGGCATCGTGCGCTCGGCGCTCAACGACAGTAATCATGCGGTGTTGCCGCCAAGTGCGTAGCCAAAATCGGCTACGTCATACCGTTAAATCTCAATTTTGTAAGTTATTGAAAAGATGGTGAGCGCGGTAGGAATCGAACCTACAACCTACTGATAGCAGGTAAGTCATGTAAAATCAATGGTTTCAACGACTTTCCAACCTGCTCATTGGGCAGAAGTAGGCAGTTTTAGGCGCAGTTGTTCCCTCGCGGGCACAAGTAGATAAATCGTCAGTTTTGAGCACTCTCGCGTCGGTTTTGAGCACCCCGCGTCAGAATCGAGCACTCCCCAGATGTGTGGTTGTGGGCACAAGTAGATAAATCGTCAATTCTGAGCACCCTCAGTTGTGCCCAAGTGGCTTCGGGTGCTGGGAACATCGCGGGGCACAACTGAGAGCGTTCCATGCTAATTCCCCAGTCTTCTTGCAGAGAATGGGAAATTCTTGAAGGCACAACTCCGGTGATAATGTCCTAATCTCAGGTCAGGAAATTCGTCAATGAGTCAGCTAAAGAGTCAGCACTAGGGTTGGGGGCTATCGCTTCGGCTTTGCCGATTTGCTGCGACTTGCCAACAACGGCGACTTACCGATGACCGTCCTCGGGTTCTCCAGCTTCGGCGCGTCAGAGATGCCTTCAAATGCTTCGCTCGATTTCCATGCGCTCATGGCATAGACGCGAGGTTCTCGCAGTAGCTGGATTCCGTCACTCCAAGTCGCCAGCATCCGCTTCCCAATGTCCCGGAACCCCGGCAACTGGTTCATCATTTCACGTACCGCTGGAGCCGTCTCCGAGACCGCATCACTGATGCGCTCCACCATCTCCTTCTGCTCTCGTTGGGGAATTCCGAAGGTGCTCGTGATGAACTTGACCAAGTTCTTGCCCGGCAGCCACGTCTTCTTGCCCATGAAGCTAATGCCGGGTGGATTGTGCTGGTATCCGGCATAGACGGAGGTCGTGAGGAAATCGTACGCAGGTGAGAGCCGGGCATCTGTGGGCGATGTGTAGAGCAGTGCCAAGTTCTTCGAGTGGCAGTCGGCATTTCTCAGGGCGTACGTCAGGAGCAAGATCGACGCCATCGTCTGAAACGTCTCATATTGCCGACCGCCCGGCACATGGTCGCGGACTGCCTTGGCGATTCGCTCCCACGTTGTCTCGTACTTGGCTGAGGGACGAAGACCAAGGAGCGCACAGAAGTCCTCCATTGCGAGGCTCGGCTCTCCTGTTTCGTCCACATCGAAACGGTGGACGACGAGCACGTTCCCGTCCTCTGACAATTCAGTCTTGGCACAGGTGACCACCTTCGCCGCCACCTGCATGCACAGATGCTCGTTCACGGTGGCGAATGGAAGCTTGGCCGAAGAGCCCTTGATGATGTGCCGGTGAGTCAGCAGGGTCGCCTTCTGATGCTTGCCGAGCCCAGCCTTGGGAGACCGCTTCTTCTCTTCTTCCGTGTCCAAGAACTTCGGCAGGACACCGGAGACGCCACTTCTCGCGTGCTCACGAACCAGCGCGGTGAAAGCCTCCTCCGAGTTGTCCCCCTTCAGGAGGTCAGCGACGTCTATCGGACTCGCGGGTTCATCCAGTGCCGCGCCGGGGGGAGCAACTTGAAGCCTCCCCACCATGTTCCGACCGATGACGGACAGAAGTGCCATTGGGCTTGCGCCGATGTGCGGCCCGAACTCTTCCTGCAAAACCTGCAACAGATATCCTTCCGGCAGATTCATCTGGAAGATGGGGTGAAGTTGGTCGTCCCACACGTAGGATTCCGTGCGTACAGGCATGGTGAGGGAGACGAGCTTCTCCGATGCAGCTTCCGGGACGTAGCTCATCACGCTCTTGAAATCGCCGACAGGTTCGAGGACGGCGACGTGCTTGGCCGAGGACGTAGACGTTCAGTTTCAAGCGCCACCTCGCTCACGCCGCAGTTCATCAAGGGAGCCGGAGGTTCCGCTCTTGGCGAAGCTCATCTCCAGACCAAGCACGGCCAGCACCGCCAACAGCTTACGCGAACCGAACTCGGTTAGCTGGCCGCGCTCGAAGCGGAAGAGGGATTCGCGTGTCAGGCCAGAACGAAGGGCGACTTCGCTCTGTTTCAGCCTAAGGGATTTTCGCTGCTCCGAAACCGCTTGGCCTAGTTCCGCTAGAGTCTGCATGAAGTGAGTTATATATCACTTATTACGGTTTTTCAATATTAGTGTGATGTTTAGCGCACTCTATTGATCAATTGGGGAACAAGGGCAGGAAGAACCGGATTCCGGCTACTCACTCCTCGAACGAGTTTCCTCGTTGCCAAGCCGCAGGAGTGCCGCCACTGAGAAGCACTCTTCCAAGTTTCCGAAGGCGTTCCGGTATCGACTTCTGATCTTTGCACCTGAGATGTAGCAGCCTCGCTGTTTCTTGCCACGTCCCGGTGATCTGGAATCCTTCCATGATCAAGCTCAGGCCGGGGTCGCACGCATCAGCCAATTCAGAAAGCTCGTTTACCGCTGAACACCGTGGTCACTCCAGACGAGAACACAGTGCTCAGGTCTGGAATGGACACAGTGGCCGCTCCGAAGCTGAGTGCGGTCAGTGCAGCCGAATCGACTGACGAAAGATTCAGAGACCTGCATGTGCACACGCAGAGGCCAAGCAAAAGCGGACCGGCGCGAGTGGGAGTCTGGGTTACAGAAGCGGGCGAGATGGTCGTCGAGGGGCGGGTGCAGCGAATTGACAATGCCAAGGACATGCTGACGGGGAACGAGGCGCTTGTCTATGAGCTTCTCTGGAAGGAATCAAAACGAAAAGCAGAGAAGAGAAAATATGAGAAAGGTCCAACGCTCCTGATGGACGGAGAAATGGAGAAGCTGGTGCAAGCGGGACACAACGACTTGAGGAAGACCGGTCTCTCACAAAGCACAATTAGGAGGGTGCGGCAGAGTTTGCTGGACAAGGACTTTGTCTCGATCAAGCAGGCTCCCGACATTCTGCGGCGGACCCCGACTATCTTCAGTGTCTTCAGCTTCGAAGCCACGCTGAAAAGGCAGCAGTCAAAAGGCAGATTCTACCAGGCGAAGATTGGGCCAGGTCATTCGTTCGTCTGGCCTCTGCAAGCTGCCCAATACAAGCTGGGTTCGCCAGGTGGGGATACCGTAGTCAATCCTCACGTGGACACAGTAGCCAGCTCTAACGTGAACACTGTGGTCAACCCTGACGTGGACACTCCTTCCAAGGAGACCACACTCAGCATGGTCAGTTCGGACATGAGCACTGTGTTCGAGGAGAACATGCGGTTTAAAGACAAAGATCTGTTGTTGGAAAGAACAACAGCAACAGAGGCGTTGTTGTTGGATTCGGCTGAAGTTCGTCGTGAATTCGCACGTTACGCTCTGGTCCCAGATCAAAGGGCTCTCGCCGCAATGATAGCGGCGTGCCAAGCTCAAGTTCCGGATTCGACCACGGAGGAGCTGATCTTCTTCCTGCGCGAAAAGGGAGGCGTAGTTCGCTCATCGAGTTCGGTCGAAAACCCGACCGGCTTCTTGCTGAAGGTTGTTCCTCGCTGTTTTGAAGGTGATCTCTTCAGCGAGTGGCGGAAACAACGGGAGGTGGAGGAGCGTGCAGCCGCCGTGGAGTTTGGTAAGCAGGCGGCCGCTGCGGCGATTCATGAAGAACTCGATGCGGCTCCAGCCAACAATTTCTGGACGCAGATCAAGAGTTCACTCAGGCAGATCGTCAATCCGCACACGTTCGATCGGCTTGTTCCACTGCGCTATCTGCGGCTCGAAGCCGGGAACCTTTTGGTCTGGATGCCAGGCGAAGAGTGGCGGTACCCGGCGCTCAGGCTTCGGGAACAAATCTTTGCCGCCATTCATGACTTGGCTCTGCCCATTATGCAGGTTCAGTTTGTCACTGACGAACAGCTGCCAGAACTCTGCGGAGTTCGAAATGATTGAGCATTCTCCACCAAGCGGTCGGACAGATCAGAGAGTTC
>CAVWYG010000013.1:0-411443 GCA_963759215.1 uncultured Acidobacteriota bacterium | reverse complement strand
TCGGCACCAGTCAGGTGCGCGTAAGCCGTCGGCGGGTCAGATTATTATTCGGGGTCGAACCACCAGTATGCTCGCGACCCTTTTGCCTGTGCGCTCCAAAAGTTTCTTCGGACGGATGGTTCGCGTCAAGCCAACATTCTCATCCTCAGGTGCGGCCTCCGCGGCCATGCAGGATTATCATGGATTATGGCGGATCTGGAATCCGGTACCATCGCCGTGCTGGCGGAGAAACCTTCGGTGGCGCGTGATATCGCCCGGGAGCTGGGTGCGACCAGCCGCGGCGATGGATATCTGCACGGCAACCGCTACGTTGTGACGTGGGCGGTGGGGCATCTCGTAAGCCTTGCCCAGCCGCACGAAATCAACCCTGAATGGCGCCGCTGGCACCGCGACCTACTCCCCATGCTGCCGAGCCAATGGCCGCTTGTCGTCTACGAAAAAACTAAGGACCAATTCGAGATCGTAAAGCGAATTCTGAACTCGCCGAAGGTTTCGCGCGTCGTTTGTGCGACTGATGCCGGCCGCGAAGGGGAATTGATCTTCCGCTATATCTACGAGTCAGCGCAGTGCCAAAAGCCGGTCAGTCGGCTTTGGATCTCTTCCCTCACGCCGGAGGCCATCCACAAAGGGTTCTCATCCCTGCGACCGGGCGCCGACTACGACTCGCTGGCGGATGCTGCGCGTGGCCGCAGCCAGGCAGATTGGCTGGTAGGCATGAACCTATCGCGTGCCTATTCTCTTGCTGACAATGAAAAGCTTTCCGTGGGGCGCGTCCAGACGCCCACGCTGGCTATGGTGGTTGAGCGTGAACTTGCCATACGCCAATTCGTGCCCGAAGAGTACCTCGAAATCGTGGCCGATTTTCGCCCAAGTGACGGGTGTCCCCCGGGCGACGCTCAGCAGAATCTCTATCGGGGTACGTGGTTCCGCGCGTGGGCGGGAGAGGGGGCAGACAAGGAATCGCGGCAGAAGGCGATGCGGCTGCCCACCGATGGAAAAGAAGCGAAGAGTATTATCGAGCGTGCGCACGCCGGTCGGGCCTCTATTGACACGATCCAATCGGAAACGCAGCGCATGGCTCCGCCGTTCTTTTACGATCTTACAGAACTCCAGCGGCACGCCAACCGCCTGTATGGCTTTAGCGCACAGAAGACGCTGGATGTCGCGCAGGCGCTGTATGAAACTTACAAACTCATCAGCTATCCGCGTACTGACAGCCGACATCTCTCGCGGGATGTAGTGTCGACGCTACAGCCGATCGTTAAGAACATCGAAGGTCCCTATCGTGAGCGTCTGGCACCGGGCACGGGCGAGCGCGCCTTGGGGCGACGGTTCATTGACGACTCCAAGGTGACCGATCACCATGCCATCATTCCCACCGCAATATCTCTCGGGAAGGCCCGGCTGTCGGATGACGAGCGCAAGATCTACGATCTGATCTGCCGGCGCCTGCTCAGCGCCTGGCAGGATGACTACATCTGGTCGGTTACAACCGTGATCACCGCGATTACAAATGGCGATATCATCGACCGCTATCATGCGTCGGGAACCGCTGTGCAACAGGCGGGTTGGAAGGTGTTGGATATCGTCGTCGAGAAGAAGGCGAAGCGGGGGCAGGGAAGCGGAGAGGAAGAGCGGGGGGAACAGGTCCTGCCGCCAGGTTTGGCGGAGGGCCAGCCACAAGAGGTCATCGACGTTAAAGCCTTGACGAAGAAGACCCGGGCACCCAAGCGGTACACGGATGGCACCCTGCTCACGGCCATGGAGACGGCGGGCAAGACCCTCGATGAAGAGGAACTGGCGAATGCCATGAAAGAAACCGGTCTGGGAACACCAGCGACTCGTGCATCCATGATCGAGGTTCTCCTCAAGCGGGATTACATCGTGCGGCAAGGAAAGGCTCTCGAAGCCACTGACAAAGGCATTCGGCTGATCGAGGTGGTCCACCCTGAGGTGAAGAGCCCCGCCATGACGGGTCAGTGGGAAGCGTATCTCAAGCGGATTCAGCGTGGGGAGGCTCAACTCGGACTGTTTCTGAAAGGCATTGAAGATTACGTAACGGGAGTGGTGGGCAAGGTTGGGCAGGCGCCGTCCGCGGCTAAGGCATCGGTGGAAGTTGCGCCCCCAAATCTAGAAAACGTTCACGTCTCTCTGAAGACATCCATTAGCGAGTCGCTGCCCATGGGCGACCTGAATGGTCTCCTGCACAAAGCATTTGGTTTCTCCTCATTCCGTCCAAACCAGGAAGCCGTCTGCCGGGCGGCTATCGAAGGTCATGACGTGTTGCTGGTCATGCCGACCGGCTCTGGCAAGTCGCTGTGCTATCAATTGCCGGGCATCGTCCGCGGCGGCACGACGCTGGTGATCAGCCCGCTGATTGCCTTAATGGAGGATCAGGTTGCCAAGCTAAAGGAGCGAGGTTACGCCGTTGACCGCATCCACTCTGGCCGTCCGCGTGCCGAGTCGCGGCAGGCCTGTGTGGATTATCTCAGCGGTAAGACGCAGTTCCTTTTCATCGCGCCCGAGCGGTTGCGGGTGGCCGGCTTCCCGGACATACTTGCCAAACGACCGCTGTCCCTCATTGCCATTGACGAGGCACACTGCATCTCGCAGTGGGGGCACGATTTCCGGCCGGATTACCGCATGCTTGGCCAGTACCTGCCGCGCTTTCGTCCGGCGCCGGTGATAGCGCTGACTGCTACGGCAACACCTGTCGTTCAAAATGACATTGTCGAGCAGTTGGGGCTGGCGCAGGCGAACCGCTTCGTTCACGGCTTTCGCCGCGATAACCTCGCAATTGAGGTTGTCGAGACCGCGCCTTCGCAGCGGGCCGAGCTCGCCGGTGAACTGTTGCGGGCGGCGGAGCGCAGGCCGGCAATCGTCTACACACCCACGCGCAAGCAGGCCGAAAGCCTAGCGGCCGAACTTGCGGCCAACTTTCCCGCCGCTGCATATCACGCTGGGATCGATGCTGGACGCCGCCAGCAAGTTCAAGAGGAGTTCCAAAAAGGCCGGATCCAGGTGATGGTGGCGACGATCGCCTTTGGCATGGGGATCGACAAGGCTGACGTCCGCACCGTGATCCACACCGCCCTGCCGGGCAGCCTGGAAGCGTACTACCAGGAAATCGGGCGCGCCGGGCGTGACGGTGCGTCCAGCCGCGCGATCTTGATGCACTCCTACGCTGATCGCTACACCCACAAATTCTTTTTCGAGCGCGATTATCCGGATGTGACTGTGCTGGAGGCGATCTTTACTCGGCTCCGGGCCGAGCCACATGAAAAGGCATCCTTAATGACGAAGCTCCGGATGGATGAAGAGGTTTTCGACAAAGCCCTCGAGAAGCTCTGGATCCATGGCGGCGCCGTGGTGGACTCCGCCGAGAACGTGAGCCGGGGCCACGACCAGTGGCGCGAATCCTATGTCGCCCAGGGTGAGCAGAAGCGGGCGCAGATCGACCAGATGATGCGTTACGCGGAGAGCAATCAGTGCCGCATGGCCGCCCTGGTGCGCCACTTCGGCGATCTTGCTGACGGCGAGAAGCCGTGCGGGATATGCGATTTCTGCGTTCCGGGGCAGTGCGCCGCACAACGGTTCCGTACCGCGACGGAGGCGGAGCACAAGACGCTCTTGCGCGTGGTAGCCGCGTTGCGCTCTGGTGGCGCGAAATCGACCGGCAAGCTGTACGGCGAACTGTGTCCCAACAAGGAGATGAGCCGCGACGCATTTGAAGAAGTGCTCGGCGCCACCGCGCGTGCGGGACTCCTGCAACTCTCGGACGAGGCCTTCCAGAAAGATGGCAAACAGATTCCGTACCGTAAGGCCAGTCTCACGCGCACCGGCCAGACCGTGGACGAAAGGACGCCGGTCGCATTCGTCATGAAGGATACAGCGCCCCCATCTGGCAAGCGGAAAAGGAAGAAGGCGCCCACCGTTCCTAGTCGGAAGCGGGCATCGAAGCCTGAAATCGCAGCGGGACTAAGACCAATGGCAAAAGCGAAGGACGCTGAAGCCGAGATGGACATCCGCCGCGAAGCGGCCTTGCGCGACTGGCGTCTAAGTGAAGCCCGGCGGCGTGGCGTGCCAGCGTTTCGAATCTTGAGCGACCGTACACTGAGGGCTTTAGCCAACAGCCACCCTGTAACAACCCAGGAGCTGCTCGCCATCCCGGGAATCGGGTCCAGTACCGTGGAAAAGTACGGAACGAATATCTGCCGTGTGCTGCGCGAGAACGGCGGGTGAAGGATTTATCTCGTAATGTGAGTCTGTTGCTTGTCCTTAATGCCCAATCCCGTCTTTGATATCAGGTTGATGCTGCGCGCCCGTCGTTTCTCAGGCCAGCAAGGAGCTCCAAGCAAGCAATGGGCACATAGTAGGTTCTGTACCGCAACCCGTCGGAGAATTTCACGCCCTCGGGATCTTCAACGAGCACGGTCGCTCGTTTTGTGATCCGGTTCACGCGACCCCTCAGCCGCCGACCTTCGAAGGTAAAGGTCACGGGTGAGCCGATTCTGATGCCGGATGCCAGGGCCCGTTCGCGCCGCGTGATGAGGTCATGGGTTTGGGCACGATGCAGGAAAATCCTGGCGGCGATTTCCTGGAACCGCGGTGCCGCGCAATCGGTGGTTTGCCAACACAACTGCTCAATCAGGTGCACCATTTCATGCTCGAAGACCCGCTGCAGTGCTTCTAGCCGGTTCTCGCATTCCAGACCGCAGACACTAACGCTCCGGTCCATCTCGCCGAACCCGTCGAATAGGATGCTGCTGGCAATAGCGATCTCGTAGCGCACCTCGCCGGTCCTGGTGGTGAAGCGAACGGTCTTGCCGCCGGCGCGTGTCATACGCGGCGCCAGGCGGAAACTGAGTCTCCGTCCAGTCAAGGCCTGGCGGCACAGACCATCGAAAAAGTGCTTATCATAGGCGTCGAACAGAAACTCAAGGTCGCCCGGATGAATCGCTGTAAAATCCGACTCCCGCAGGTAGTGCGAATGAGCAAGCAGATCATGTTGAATCCGGCGGACGCGTTGCTGGATCAACTGCTCCGGCAGTCGCACAGAAGCAACCGCATCGGCCAGCACACTCCCCGCAAGGGCAGCGATTGAGGTCATTGCAGCTATTCTCCTTGATTTCGCGAACTAAGGAAAGACCATGTTCTGGGACCAATGCAAGCTGTAGGAAACTTTCAGACGGAGCGAGTGCAGCGGCCAGGGAGGGGTGTCAATCCAATTTGAATAGTTTCATTTGGGCTGATCCGGATTGACAGAACGTGTTCGTCGGCTGTGCATCCCTCCCCGGCATTTCAACATAAGTGTGGAAATGCCGGTTGAGAACCTATTGGTAGGTGGAAATGGGCCAGTGTTCATGCGGTGTTCTCCACTCTGCACTGAATGCGGTGCAGCTCGTGAGGACTCGTGTAGGTGGCACACTTTATTCATCGCAAATGTCCTCTCATGAGACGACGGTCGCGATTCCGAATGGGTGGCTGAGAAAAGAAGCTCTGCATCCCCTCATAGACTGCAGGGGAGAGAGCGGCGGCTGCGCGCACACGCAGCCGCACCGTGTATGTGTCTAAATGGAAAGGTTCAGGATACGGTTCAAACGTTGAACAAACGTAGCGGGATCCTGGAGCGGCACACCTTCCATCAGAAGCGCTTGATCAAACAGCAGCCACGCCGCGTCCTGAAGAATTGGATCGTCGGTACGTGCGAGCAACTTCTTGACGATCTCGTGATCGGGATTAATCTCAAGCGTGGGCAAAAGTGCGGGGATATCCTTCTGGCCCATAGCACGCAGCATTTGCTGCATTTTCATGGAGGGTTCCTCTTCGTCAGAGACGATGCAGGAAGGGCTATCTGCAAGCCGCACGGAAGCGCGTACATCTTTCACGCGGTCGCCGAGGATGGACTTCAGCTTGTCGAGCAGCGGATTGAGGGCTTCGGATTTGTCGGGCTCAGCTTCGTCCTTTAGGTCTTCGGCGGTTGAGGCTTTGTTTACTGCCTTGAGTTCGACGTCCGCGTATTTATCGATACCGGAGAAGACAATTTCATCGACATCGTCATCGAGGATGAGAACTTCAAGATCCTTCCTTTTGTAGATCTCGAGAAGAGGCGACGTGCGGAGCAGGGATTCTGCCCCACCTGTGATGTAGTAGATGCTCCTGTGTCCTTCCTTCATGCGCGACTTCACATCGGCAAGGCTGGTGAGGCCTTCCACTTTGGTGGATTTGAAGCGGACTAGATCGAGCAGCGTTTCGCGATTCGCAAAGTCGCCGTACAGACCTTCTTTCAGCGGGCGGTTGTACTCGGTCATGAAAGTCAGATACTGTTCGGGCTGCTTGGCCGCGATGTTCTTCAGCTCGGAAAGAATCTTCTTGACGCTGGCGGTGCGTATGCTGGCGAGCACGCGATTCTGCTGTAGGAGCTCGCGGCTGACGTTGAGGGGGAGATCCTCGCTATCGATGATACCGCGAATGAAACGCAGGTACTGTGGCAGAAGTTCTTTGGCGTCGTCCATGATGAACACGCGTTTCACATAGAGCTTCACTCCGACCTTGTATTCCGCCTGGTAGAGGTCAAGTGGAGCCTTCGATGGCACGTAGAAGAGCGTGGTGTATTCAAGGCTCCCTTCTGCTTTGGTATGGAACCAGAAGAGAGGATCTGTCCAATCGCCGGCGATGGATTTATAGAGTTCCTTGTAGTCCTCTTCCGTGATCTCACTCTTGGGACGACGCCAGAGAGCGCTGGCGGCATTCACCTGTTCGGTGGTACGGGTCTTCGCCGACTTCTTCTCAGCCTCGATCCACTCGCTCTCGTCGTAGGTGAGAAAGATCGGAAATGCAATGTGGTTGGAGTACTTCTTCACGATTTGCCGCAAGCGCAAACTATCAGCGTACTGCTTGCCTTCTTCGTTGAAATGAAGAAGTACAGTGGTGCCGGCAACTGGGCGCTCTGCGGGCTCGATGTCGAAACCAGTGCTGCCGTCGCTGACCCAGCGCCAGGCTTTTTCCTCGCCTGCTTTGCGGGATACCACTTCAATGCGGTCGGCGACCATGAAGGCGCTGTAGAAGCCGACGCCAAACTGACCGATGAGATTTGAGTCCTTCTTGGCGTCCCCGGAAAGATGCGTTAGGAAGTCTTTGGTGCCAGAGCGCGCGATGGTGCCAAGGTGCGAGACCAGATCTTCCTCATTCATGCCGATTCCGGTGTCGCTGATCGTGAGGGTCTGGTTCGCTTCGTCGAGTTCGAGATCGATCCGAGGATTAAAAGGGAGCGCCCGATAGACATCCTCGGTGACGGTCAGGTGGCGGAGCTTATCAAGCGCGTCGGATGAGTTGGAAATGAGCTCGCGCAGGAAGATTTCAGGATGCGAATAGAGGGAGTGGATGATCAGTTGCAGCAGCTGACTGACTTCGGTCTGAAATTCACGTGTTGACATAGATCTTTATTATCAACAAAACCAAGCGCATCCTGCCAGAAATTCGCCGAACTGATCACCGGATTGAGGCTAGTGTACGGGCTCAGCATCCTGCCAATTGCTCGAAGTGTCAATGGCCACGCTGGCCGGAGGCCGGACGAGAGCATCTACGAGGAGCCCCCGGCGGACCAGGTGCCGCCGAGCCCCAGGCGGCGGAAGTAAACCCACATCAAAACGAAGGCTTCTTGCCGTATAGCTTTTCAAACAGCTCGGCCTGCTCCCGAGACCACTCTTCAAGTTCCCGTTTGCGTTCGGGATAAATAGCCCACTCGACCTGGTCGCAGACCCAAGCTTTGCCGCCATCAGGTAGATCAATGAACTCCATTTCATATTCAGAATAGAAGTGATGGCAGGTATCGCAGCACTCCGCACCAAGATGCGCGAAGTCTTCGCACGTCTTTATATCAATTCCATCCGGCAGCCTGGCTCGGAGATGACCAACTACCTGCGAGTACGTCTCCTCGTCGCATGTTCGGTCGCCTGCTTCCGACACCATGTTCAGGTCTCTGAGCGTTTTCTGAATGACTTCGTCTCGGGTCATCGGTGTTTCCAATCCTAAGAAAAGGGCACCATTGAGGTGCCCCAAAGACTCAAAACACGTTCACTTTTTGATCAGCAAGCCTGGATCGGCCGTGTTGCTGGAAACCAACCGCCCGGATGAATCGCGAGTCTGGTCGTTGCGCGTTGACGTGCGCCCGAGAATACTGCCGTGGTTATCGCGCACGACCGAGCCGTGCCCTTCGTCAAAACCTGTTGTTACGGAGCCGATGATTTGGCGCTTGCCATCGCGCACGTACTCCTTATTAAGACTCATGTGCTTTCCCTCCACCCGTAATAATACAAAGCAGCGACGAAAAATCGCATCGACTTATGAAAGAAAGAATTTATCGGCCAAAATCGGTAATTTTTTCTGCGCGCTAGGTAGAATAGAGATGGATGCTAAAACTCTCCAGCGTCGAGGCAGGAATCAAAGAACTTCCCAAATTCTGCCGCATTGACGACATCCACCGTTGTTATGGCGGAAACTCAAGCCGAAGCCATCCACTATATCGAAACTCATTGTCCTGACGTTTTAACGAACGTCTCTGTCCAGCGAGTAAGTGAAGTCCAGCACGTCGCCATCAATTGGCAGGATGGGTCAGTGGATATAAAAGAAAGACCCCTGTCCGCGAAATCACCTCCCCATAGTTTGTAGTCGCAATCATTTTTTGGAATCGCGTTGTTGGCAAACCGCAGATACGAGCGTGTCTCGCAGCGGCGTGCGTACCAACGCGTCCACGAAAAAGGAGAGCATGATGAGCGACAGCACCAGGGTTTGGGAGCGCCTGTATCTCGGAAGTTTGGTCGATGCTGAGAAGATTGCCCGGTCGAATCCGTTCGAGATCACTACCGTGGTCTCTCTGTGCTCCCAACAAGTGTTCTCGAGAGGAACAGGTATCCACTACCTCCGTATTCCGGTGACGGACGCTCGTCCCATTGCTGCAAGCAAGCTCAAGGCAATAATGGCTTGCATCGGCGAAGGAATTCACAAAGGCACGGTGTTACTCCATTGCGCTTCCGGCGTGAGTCGCTCGCCGATCTTCGCTGCCGCTTGGATGCATCGGTGCGGATACCGCAGCTTCGATCTCGCACTGAAGGAGATCGCCGAACTGCGATCAGTCATCGACCCGTGCGATGAGTTATGCGCTAGCGTGAAGGAGCACCTCCAATGAAGCGAGTCGCACTCTATATTCGGGTTTCGACGGGGGATCAACACCCCGAGACCCAGCTCCACGATCTGAGGCAGATGGCACGGCAGCGTGGGCTCGAGATCGTTGCCGAATACACCGACAAAATCAGCGGAGTAAAGGCGAAGCGCCCCGGGCTTGACCGACTTCTCGCCGATGCTCACCGAGGCAAGTTCGATGTCGTGATGGTCTGGGCGTTTGATCGGGTCGCCAGGTCAGTTCGTCACTTCCTCGAGGTTCTCGACGAGCTGAACCATCACAACATTGAGTTCGTATCGTTCAGGGAGAACGTCGATACCGGCGGACCGCTCGGCCGCGCCATGGTGGTCATCATCGGCGCCATCGCGGATTATGCGGAGCGCGGGATTATGCAAAGCCACAGCGCCGAAGTGGCCTGTGGCCTGCACATCAGTGATGCGGGACTTCGCATAATACCGGCTCGAATAACGAAGCGATCAACTTGTCCGGTATTTTGAATCGGCCATTACGCAGACCAAGCGGTTTAACTGCTTCCACCGCCTCGAGCTTCTCGGATGGATCGACCCGCAGGTAGATCTCAGTCGTCCGGATGTCTGCATGTCCGAGCCACAGGGCGACCTTGCGGATGTCCCGTGTGGCCTGCAGCATCATGACGGCACAGCTATGTCGTAGCTGGTGGGGAGACACAGATCGTCCGCGCAAAGATTCACACCTTTTCGCCGCTGCGCGTACGTGTTTGTCAAGGATGTACTCGAAACCTGCTCTTGTCATGGGCGCGCCCTCGGCATTCACGAATAACTCGGGAGCGGCTACTACCCCGCGCACCGTTAACCAGGCACGAAGGTCCGCAGCCGTTTGCTTCAGGAGCGGAAGACATCTCTCCCTTCGGCCCTTACCGAGAACGCGAACGCTTGGTATCCGTTGAAGGGATAGGTTTTCCATCGGGAGTTCTACCAGTTCTGAGACTCGCAGGGCACCCGCAAAACAGAGGTGCAACATTGCACGATCGCGGATTCCCAACCGCGTTGTGAGATTCGGCGCGTTGAGGGTGGCTTTCACCTCTTCTATCGTGAGGTGCCTTACCAGCGTTTGATCATAGCGTTTCCCTCGTATGGCATGGATCTGTTGTGCTTGAGACAGTGCGGACGGCACGCAGAACTCAACGTAGCGAAAGAATGCTTTGATTGCTGCCAGCCGTCCGTTGCGTGTAGCTGCGCAGTTGCCGCGCTGTTCCTCGATATGAATGAGGAAATCGAGAACCAGTGCGACATCAATCTGCTCGAGACATATCTGCGATGGCCTGATTGCAAGACGCTTGCTGGCGAAAATGAATAAGAGCCGAAAGGCGTGGGCGTAAGTCTGGCATGTATGTGGGCTGCAGCCCTGCTCGACCGTCAGGTGTTCGCGCAGGAACCTCGTGATCAATGGGGCAATCGGCGTCACAGGCCCTCCTTGGCAATCACTGCTTCCGCCGATGCCGCGATGTCGATCATCATCTCCGGGGTAGCTTCGAGGTACCAGTAAGTATGGGCGATGTCCGTGTGGCCCATGTATGTGGCGAGAGCGACGAAGTGCCGAGCGACCGCGTCACGTCGCGTCGAACACTGCTGGAGTGACCTTGTTGCGAAAGTATGTCTCTTATGCCGCGCGCGGCATAATGCAGAGCATTTTTAGGTCAGCGTCGCGGCAAACGAAGTCCTGCACGTGGTGTTGCGGTCGAGGCCGCGACGGTGGGCTAAAAATGGATTGGACTAAACCGCCTCGATGCTGCTGGCGCTATGGGTTTTGAATCGTGAGGCTGCTTGCATGATTTCCATTTTGCGGCACAGGGGCGAGTCATTGCGGAGGGTCAGGTTAGCAAAGAGCAGAGATACACCGGCCGCTGCATCGGATGGGAAAGATGAAAGTCTCTCTGGAGGGACGTCGGCCGACACTTCTCCTTGATCTTGTGTGAGGCAAGTTTGCAGAGGCAATCGTTGAGAATCGGAGATTTTCATGAAGAGTCCTTCCCCGTTGGGAATGAGCAAATGAAAGCAGGAGCTCCGATCCTAATCATCTGGCCTCGGTGACAGACCGGGCACAGACGGAGGGATTCGCCGGTCTGTTCCTGGTAGCGGTCGCGGTAGTCCTTCGGCGGTTCTTTGGCGGGAGGGGGTTGATCGGCGGAGACCATCCCCAGGAGTCGGCGGCAGCGTTGGAGTTTTTCTTGGCGGAAACGATTGCCGAGGAATCCGTAGTAGCGGATACGCTGGAAGCCGTTGGGGAGTACGTGAAGCAGGAAGCGCCGAATGAACTCATCAGCTGACAGGGTCATCACCTTCTGCTGGCTGTCGTGACGATAATCCTTATAACGGAATTGCACCTGACCGTCTTCGATGTCGAGCAGGCGATTATTGGATATGGCGACACGGTGAGTGTAGCGTCCGACATAGTCGAGTACTTGTTGGGACCCGGCAAAGGGCGGCTTGGCGTAGACAACCCATTCGGATTGGCGGAGCGGAGCGAGATAACGGAGAAAGTCTTGGCGCCGCTGAAGTTCGCAGAGCGAGGTAAAGAACCGCAACTTATGTTTGTCGAAGGCCTTCTCCAATAACTCCAGGAATAGGCGGCGAAACAGCCGCGAGAGCACTCGTACGGGCAAGAAAAATCCGGGGCGGCAGGAGATCCAACGATCACCGTCAGGAGAGAGCCCGCCGCCAGGAACCACACAATGGAGGTGGGGATGAAAATTCAAGTTCTGTCCCCAGCTGTGAAGCACGGCGAAGAAGCCGATCTCGGCGCCCAAATGTTTGGGATCGGCAGCAATGGTGCGTAAGGTCTCGGATGTGGCCTGGAAGAGAATGCGGTACACCACTTCTTTGTTTTGGTAAGCGATGGCGGCAATCTCTTCCGGTAGCGTGAAGACGACGTGGAAGTATTGGGTCTCGAGAAGTTCGGCTTGACGATTCTCGATCCATTGGGCACGTGCCATGGACTGGCATTTTGGGCAATGTCTATTTCGGCATGAGTCGTACGCAATGCGTTCGAAGCGACATTGATCGCACTGCTCCAGATGACTGCCGAGAGCGGCAGTCCGACATAACTCGATCGCACTCATGACACGCCGCTGTGCCGTGGACAACGAAGCACTATGCTGTTCGCGATAGGCTTCGCCGTATCGGCGCAATACGTCGGCTACTTCCAGCTTGGGACGATCCATGGGCCGGTACTCAGAAATACTGCGGGATCGCCGGTTTGGTTTCGGTGGGGATTGGCGCCGGGAGTAGATCGAGCGGGCTGGTGGTGGAGCAAACTTTACTTGTGGCGATGCGCAGATAGCGGGCAGTGGTCGCTAGGCTGCGATGGCCGAGCAGCAGTTGAATGGTACGGAGGTCGGTGCCCTGTTCTAGAAGATGTACTGCGAAGGCGTGCCTTAGCGAATGGGGTGTGATGGGTTTGGGAATGCCGCAGAGTCGGCGAGCCTTCTTGCACGCATCTTCCACCGCGTCTTTGGTGATATGCCGGCCCGGCTTATCGCCTGGAAAAAGCCAGTGCTGCGGTTTTTCCAAACGCCACCAGTCACGCAGAGTGATCAGCAACTTTGGCGAGAGCATCACGTAGCGATCTTTTCTTCCTTTGCCTTGTTCGACTCGTAAGACCATCCGCTTGCTGTCGATCGCGGGAGGTTTGAGGACCACTGCTTCGGAGATGCGCAGGCCGGCTGCGTAGCAGGTGGTTAAAATGACGCGATGTTTGGGACTGACGACGTTCCCAAGAAACTGCAGGACCTCTTCAGGGCTAAGAATAATCGGTAGTTTCTGCGGCTTCTTGGGAGCAGGGATGATCTCTTGGAAGACCCAGTTCTTGTGGAGAGTAATTCTATAGAGAAAGCGAAGAGCGGCTACGGCAATGGTGATGGAACCAGGAGCCAGTTTCTTTTCATTGGTCAGATAGACCTGATAGGCGCGAATGTCCTCAGGACCCAATACCTCCGGTGACTTGCGGAAGTGGCGGGCAAATAGCGAGATCTGTTGCACGTAGGACTGCTGCGTGTTCGGCGCGAGATTCCGCACCTGCATGTCCTCGGTGACGCGTTGTCGGAGGGATGTCATGGAAAGCTCCTTTGCGAGTTGGAAGTTGCTGCAAGCAGCGGCTCCAATACTTCCGCAAAAAAGCTCCGGTGAAAAGACGGGTGAGAGGTCGAAACTCAATCGTCAGGCTTGGGATTCGATCTGACTGATGGCACCACCGAATACCGCGCAGCGGTTTAGTCCAATCGGCGTAATGCGGAGAACTACATTACGCCGAGCTCGAGCGAAATCTGATCGTCGAGCGGGTGCGTGCCGGGCTCCGGCGCGCCAAGCTTGAGGGAATTCGGATCGGTCGTCCACCGGCTGACGTAGACCGCTTAGCTATAGTCCGGGATCGTCGGGCCGGGCGAACCCTGAGTGAAGTCGCGAGCGCACATCGGATCTCCCGGGCTATGGTTTGCAAGGTGATGAAGCAGGAGAATATCAGAGGCGGTGCGTAGGGGGCGTCCGTGTCCGCTAGTGGCTCACTGAGGCAACCAGCAGGAATCCTGGGCTGCGCTGTTTTTCTGCCGTAGCAGTATGCGCTCACGATGCAGGTGCCAGATGACAAGGAACGAAGCTATGCTTTGTTGCCAGTGGACACTTGGAAACGTTCCCGCATTTGTGGACACTTGCCGACTTGTCGTTACTTAATGTGGTCACTTCCGGCTCGCCATAGCGCGCAACTCCCCAGAGCGTCGTCAGTCATTGCACTGTTTCAATCGGTCCAAGCGTTTCGCGCACTTTGCGCGAGAGGGTACTCAGGCTGAAGGGCTTTTGCAAGAATGCTGCAGCCAGATCCCGAGTGCCATGTCGAAATACCGTATCGTCTGTGTAGCCGGACATGTAGATCGTCTTCAGGCTGGAGTGTTGGCTTCCCAGCCTCTGCGCCAACTCTCTGCCACTCATTTTCGGCATCACGAGATCCGTGATTAGGAGGTCAATGTTACCCTCATACTGACTTGCTATCGAAAGCGCCTGTTGGCCTGAACCGGCCGCCAGAATCGTGTATTCCAAGCTTCGCAGGAAGTCACAAATCGCCTCTCGAAGTGCTTCTTCATCTTCGGCGACCAATATAGTTTCCTTGCCTCGTAGCGGCGCTTCGGCGTTTGCCGACGTATCGAGAACGACCGCCCCCGTTACCCTGGGCAGAAGGACCGTAAAACAAGTGCCCTGTCCGAGTTCGCTCTCGGCCCACACATAGCCGCCACTTTGTTTCACAATGCCGTAGACCGTCGCAAGTCCCAGCCCGGTCCCCTTGCCGACTTCCTTTGTTGTGAAGAAGGGTTCGAAGATCTGCTCCTGTAGTGCCTTGCTGATACCCATACCGGCGTCAGTGACCGACATCTTCACGTAATCGCCGGGCGACACATAAGAGTGCCCGACACCCCTGCCTTCCTCGACTGTGACATTCTCTGTTGCGATCGTGAGCGTTCCACCTTGCGGCATTGCATCGCGGGCATTCACACAAAGGTTCATCAGAATCTGGACGATCTGGTCCGAGTCAGCTTCAATGGCCCAGAGTGGCTCCGCCAGGTTCACTTCGAAGTCGATGTCTTCACCGATGAGCCGCCTCATCATTTTTGCAGTCTCATCGATAGCCGCATTCAGGTCGAGCACGGCCGGCGAAAGAATTTGCTTGCGGCTGAAAGCCAACATCTGGCCGGTGAGGCTGGCTGCGCGATCCGCAGCCTTCATGATCTCTCGCGTGTTCTTTCGAAGAGCGTCGTCGGCTGGAAGTTTGTCTTGCAGCATTTCCGTGTAGCTTCGCATCACCATGAGCAGATTGTTAAAGTCATGGGCAACACCGCCGGCAAGTCGTCCCACGGCTTCCATTTTCTGTGCCTGGCGAAGCTCTTGCTCCAAGATGCGTCGTACCGTGATGTCATCCGCAATCACTTCCATGTTCCCGATGTTCTCAGCCCCTCCGACAATCATTCTGCCGCACATGCGGACATCAATGATCTTGCCGTCTCCGCGTTTCCACTTAACCTCCACGCCCTCCACTCGGCCTTTGAGTCGGCACTCTTCAATAATGGCCGTCCGTTCGGCTGGGTCCAGGTAGATGTCGTTTTCCAGATTGCAAGACATCAATTCGGTTTTTGAACCGTACCCCAACATCGCCACGAAAGCCGGATTTACATCCAACAATGTTCCATCGAAGCTCGATCGAAAGATGCCATAGGGGGCGTTCTCGAATAGTTCCCTGTACTTTTCCTCGGATTGTCGCAGGGCTCGTTCTGTCCGTTGCCGTTCTGAAATATCCAAAAAGGTCACCACACAGCCGACGGTTTCGTCTCCTTTGCGCATTGGATACGACCAGTACTCGGCGAGGAAATTGGTCCCGTCAGCGCGCCACAACACCTCATCGGTTACGTGGCTGTGTCAACCTTGGCGGAAAGCTATATAAATCTTGCATTCCTGCTGCGGATACGGTGTTCCGTCAATGCGGGAGTGATGCATCACTTCGTGCATGTTTTTCCCAAGCAAAGCCTCGGGCGATGGATGGCCGAGCAGGCGCAGGCATGCGGGATTACAGAACGTGCAGTTGCCTTGCAGATCGAGGCCGTAAATCGCTTCCGCAGTGGAGTTCAACAGGAGCAGATACTTCTCTTCGCTTTCCTTAAGTGCATGTTCAGTTTTCTTCAGGCTCGTGATATCGATTCCGACCCCGAGCATGCGAGTCGATCCGGCACGTAGAACCACGCCGTGAGCATCGATCCAACACGTGCTTCCGTCCGGACGCACAACTCGATACTGTGCTGCGTACTCTGCGTTGCCCTCAAGCACGTTGTGTATCGCTTCCGCCACCCTAGGCTGGTCTTCCGGATGAATCCGTTGGAAGGCATCTTCAACGCGGCCGGAAAACGTATTCTGGGTGTAACCGAACTGGCGGCAGGTCTCGTCCGACCAAATCACCGTGTTGGAGGCAATGTCCCAATCCCAGAGGCCGATCCCAAGCCCAGCCTGTTCTGCTAACTCCAGGCGTTTGTGCCACTCCCGATCCCTCTCCGCCATTTGCTTACTTTGGGTGATGTCTTGCAAAACACAGGCGGCTGCCATGACCTCGCCGGCACTCTCGATGGGAAAGTACGACAGGAACAGGTCTCTCTGACCAAGCTGGGGGTATTCGTACCTCAGCTCGTATTTGACGACCTTGCCCCTAAAGCACTCGTCCAATCTCTCTTTAACAACCGTCTCAAAGACGCCCTTATTCAACACGTCTGAGACCAAATGCCCGATGACGTCTTCACTCTCCATGCCTCGATACTTCAGGAAAGCACGATTGGCGATGACGTAACGGTATTCTCGGTCCACAACTACGATCATGTCTTCCAGTCCTTCCACTACTCTTTCGTATTCCCGCAGCCTTTCCTCCGCGCGCTTTCGTTGGCTTATGTCCCGCAGGACAACCTCGATGGCCGGCGACCCCTGCCAGGTGATGAAAATGGCGGAAGCTTCGGTCGGAATGGAAGAACCATCCAGCTTGAGGAGAATGTTCTCCATCGGTGGATTCGTGGCCTTGCGATCGTAGCAATCCTGGATTCGACGCCCGATGTTCGCCCGGAAGTCGGGATGAATGATCTCGTAAACGTCCCTACCGAGGAGTTGATCCGGCCGTTCAGCGCCCAGTAGCCTCATGCAGCAAGGATTGACGAATACAATGCGATCTTGGCTATGAACAAGAATTGCGTCGGGCAACGCATCTACGAGTGTTCGGAATCCTTGGTCAGCTTCTCCAACTGGATCAAGCTGCGGGCGCAAGTCACTGCCATCTGCCATAAGAGCTTCCTTCGGAAAACCAGTCTACCGTAATGGTAGACGAAGTCCGCCCGTGGTAAGCGGAAACTGCATTCGAGCGTTTCTCCCGAGTTGCGAATGTGCCATGGGCGAACACCGCATTCAGCCTGAGATGTGCGCACTCGTCTCGACATGGGTCCAGACCACGCGCTTCCTGCAGGTTGGCTTTTTCTAGCGAAGTTGCTCGGACCGATTCGCTGTCGCTCCAGTGCGGGAGAAAAACGGTTGCGGATTAGTATCGGGAAACGCCGATCACGCCGCCCATTATCACGCCCAAACGCCGCTGCGAGATTCCTGTTGCAATGCCGACATTGCGGGAGTTGGTTAGTCCGGGCATTTTGTAGCTACCGTAATCTGATTCGCTCGGGTAGCAATTGCACGAAGCATTCCAGCGAACATCCATCGATGGACGGGATACAGGGCGTACCAGTAGACAAGGCCGCCCAGGCCCGCAGGGTCAAAGATGGCGGTCTGCCGGATATTAGATTCTTGAATGTCTGGGGCTTCGCTGGCCGGCTCAACCTCGAAGTTTAGCCAGGCGCGCCCAGGGATCCTCATTTCGGCGACAAGACTCAGACGGCGATCAGGCTCGAAGGCATACACACGCCAGAAATCCAGCGTATCCCCAACAGCCAGAGTCTCAGCATTTCGACGGCCACGTCGCATTCCAACGCCGCCTACCAGAAGATCCAGAAAACCGCGCATCCGCCACAGAACATTGGCAAAATACCAGCCGTTCTCTCCACCAATTCGCCGGATAGGAGCAAAGGCTGCCGCCGGTAAAGCCGAGACGCGCAGCGTACGGGAGTCCACAAGCCTAGTTCCGAAATGCACACCACCCCACGTCGAGGTTTTCCCAGCCGATGAAAGGGCGTCAGACCAGCGTGTCTCAGCAAATTCCTGGTCTTCGTTCAGCAGGGCTCTCTGAATGGCATTTCTCAAACCCATGGGCCTGATATCAAAGACTCCGAGCGCCAATGGGCTCCGCACCAACGTCGGATTGCGCAGGCTGTCGATCAGCTTGCGGCCCACACGCGCATAAATGGGAGTCACCAGCCCCAACCACAAGCTGGAGAGACGCGGGGTCAAGACAGGAACTGAAATCATGATGCGGCGCAATCCACACTGCCTCGCATACTCGCGCATGATGTCGCCGTAGGAAACCTGGTCGGCGCCGCCAATTTCAAAAACGCGATTTCCCTCGAGTGGCAAATCCAGCGCATGCACCAGGTATTTCACCAAATCCTCGATGGCGATGGGTTGTGCTTTGACGGAGACCCAGCGCGGACAGATCATCACAGGTAGACGCTGCACCAGTGCACGAATCATCTCAAACGAAAGGCTGCCTGAGCCGATTACGATGGAAGCTCGAAATTCGATGACCTCTATACCCGATTGCCGGAGGAACTCGCCAACCTCATGGCGACTACGTAAGTGTGCAGATAGTGATGAATCGGCTTCACCCAACCCACCCAGATAGATGATCCGCCGAATCCCGGATTCCCTGGCCGCCACTGCGAAGTTCTCGGCGGCAATGCGGTCTTGTTCTTCGAATTTCCCAGCCGAGCCCATGGAATGGACCAGGTAATATGCTGTGTGGACACCGGCCATGGCCAGGCGCAGTGTGGTGCGATCCAGGCAGTCACCGGCTACGACCTCGCTTCCCGGCCGTGTTCGAGCTTGCAGAACCTCCGGGCGCCGGGCAAGACAGCGAACTCGCCGCCCGCTAGCCTCCAGGGCCGTCAGGAGTCTGCCTCCGACGTATCCGGTGCCGCCGGTCAGCAGGATCAGAGCCGAATCGTCAGAGTGCTCGATAATATCCATAACCGCTCCAGCCTTAGAGCGCCGCGGGCTCTCTAAATATCGTGGAAATCTGCTCTGCGCGATAGTCGAAGATTCGTTCAACATCGCGCCGCACCATCCATCCAGCAAAGAAGTTTCCCACGGCTCCCATCGGCACTTCGTAGTGCACGGTGTCGCTGATCAGAGTGCCGCCGTCGCGGGACTCGAAGATATGGGTGTGATGCCAGCGCCGGTAAGGGCCCTTCAATTGAACATCGACAAACCGCGTCGGCGGGAACCATTCTTCAATGCGGCTCGTCCACTTCATCGAAATGCCGTACCACGCGAGTCTGTAATGAATCAGCGTGCCAGTGCTGAGTACGAGTTCACTTTGTCCGAGGACCTTGAAGCGAAGCCATGGCGGTGTGATCCTATCCAGATTGCCTGCGTCGCCGAAAAACGAGAATACAGCCGGCAGCGAAACCGGAAGCCACTGTTCACGATGAATCGCCGACATCGCAGTCTCCCGCAGCATCGTCATTTCATCTTCCTCTTGTGCTTTTCAGCGCTGCCAGGGCGCGTTTTCGTGCCTCTTCGTGAGCGATGAGCGGAAGAGGATAATCTCTTCCCAGCCTCAAGCCCGCCTCTGCCAGCTTCGACGCCGGTGCCTTCCAGGGCTTGTGGATCCATCGGTCTGGAAGTCTCGCCAACTCGGGCACCCAGCGACGGACGTACTCGCCAGCAGCATCGAACTTCTCTCCCTGAATCACCGGATTGAAGATTCTGAAATAGGGAGCCGCGTCCGCGCCGCAGCCTGCCACCCATTGCCACCCGAGGCTGTTGTTGGCCAGGTCGGCATCCACCAGCGTCTCCCAGAACCAGGCCGCGCCCCGCTGCCAGCCAATCAGAAGGTGCTTCACGAGAAATGAGGCTACCACCATCCGCACCCGATTGTGCATCCACCCCGTCTGACGCAACTCGCGCATTCCCGCATCGACCAGCGGGTAACCCGTCTTGCCTCGCTGCCATGCCCGCAAGGCTTTCGCATCGGTCATCCAAGGGAAAGCTGCAAACTCCGGTCGAAGGCACTGCTCAGCGGACTCCGGAAAATGATAGAGCAGATGGTACGCAAACTCGCGCCAGCCAAGTTGCCGCAGATAGGCATCGCACGCGCTCTGATCACTGACCACTCCGTCATTCGCCGCATTCTGGACCGTGCGCCAAACCTCGGCGGGACTGATCTCCCCGAAGTGCAGGTGCGGTGAGAGTCGCGACGCGCCAACAACGCCAGGCCTGTCGCGCCCTGCCGAATAATCCTGTAAGGCTGCTTTCACAAAGCGCATTAGCAGCTTCTTCGCTCCGCGTTCTCCAGGCTGCCAGCTTTCACCAAGCCGGGCTGTCCAATCGATTGCGGGCTCCAGTTTGAGCTCTGAAAGCGCCAGGGATCGTGGCCACTTGCGGGGCGGGAGCAGCTTTCCGGGAGAGTTCTTACAAGGCGATACCACGGACCGGGCAAGGCACGCCCTCCAGAAAGCCGTGAATACGCGATACGGCTCTCCCCGGCCATTCCGAATCGTTCCAGGCTCAAACAGAAGGCTAGCCCCGCATCGGCGAGCGCATCTATGACGGCGCGGTCGGCTCGGCGGGATTCCTCTGCGAGGCCTTCGATTACCTGAGCGCAAAGCCGAGGCTGACGACGAAGGAAGCCAAGACGCTCCAGGAGCGCACTTTCTACGGGAAGGAAAAGAAGTCGCTCGCGTACGTCATCGCGATCATGAACATGATCCTGCATGGCATCGAGGCGCCCAACATCGTCCACACCAACACGCTCACGGAAAATCTTGCGGACGTGCAGGAGAAGGACCGCTACGACGTGGTGATGGCCAATCCGCCCTTTGGCGGCAAGGAGCGTGCGGAGGTGCAGCAGAACTTCCCCATCCGTACCGGCGAGACGGCGTTCCTGTTCCTCCAGCACTTCATCAAAATGATCCGGGCCGGTGGGCGCGGCGGCGTGGTGATCAAGAACACCTTCCTGTCGAACGGCGACAACGCCGCAGTGGGCCTGCGCAAGCTCCTGCTGGAGAGCTGCAATCTCCACACTGTGCTGGATTGCCCCGGCGGCACCTTCCAGGGGGCAGGAGTGAAGACCGTGGTGCTTTTCTTTGAGAAAGGCGCGCCCACGCGCAAAATCTGGTACTACCAGCTCGACCCCGGCCGCAATCTCGGCAAGACAAACCCATTGAATGACGATGACTTGGCGGAGTTTGTGAAGCTGCAAAAGACCTTCGCCGACTCTCCCAGATCATGGAGCGTGGATGCCAAGAGCATCGACAAGACGACCTTCGACCTCTCCGTGAAGAATCCGAACGGTGGTGAAAAAGTGAAGCACCGCAGCCCGCAGGAGATCATGGACGAAATCGCCGCGCTGGATGCAGAGAGTGCCGAAGTGCTGGAAAACATTAAGGCACTTCTATGAAGAATGAGTGGAAAATAGAGGCGCTAGGCGCCGTCTGCACGACGATCCAAGACGGTGCACACGAGTCCCCCAAACAGCAGTTTGATTCGCCGGGCGAAGGACGCTTTCTTTATATAACGTCGAAGAACATTCGCACGAACTACCTTGATCTTGGCAATGTGTCTTACGTCGAGCGTGATTTTCATGACAAAATCTATCCACGCTGTCAGCCGCAAGTCGGGGATGTTTTGCTGACCAAGGACGGTGCAAATACCGGGAACGTTACTCTAAACACCCTGGACGAGCCGTTCAGCCTTCTATCCAGCGTGTGCCTGATAAAAACCAAGCCCGCTGCACTCGATCCAGCTTTCCTTTGTTACTACCTTCAAAGTCCGGATGGTTTCAAAAGCATAATAGGCAAAATGTCCGGAGCGGCCATCAAGCGAATCATTCTCCGCGATGTGAAGCTGGCAACGATTCCACTTCCTGCGCTGCCCGAACAGCGGCGTCTCGTCGGCATCCTCGACGAAGCATTTGAAGGCATTGCCACCGCCAAAGCCAACGCCGAAAAGAATCTCCAGAACGCCCGCGCCCTCTTCGAACGTCACCTCCAATCCGTATTCATTCAGCGCGGTGAGGGATGGGTTCTTAGAACGGTCAGCGAGATTGCAAAACATTCTCTCGGCAAAATGTTGGACAAAGCTAAAAACAAGGGAGTGCCTCAGGCATACCTGCGAAATATCAATGTCAGATGGTTCACTTTCGACTTGTCTGACTTGCTTGAGATGCCATTTCTTCCGGGTGAGGCGGAGAAATACACGGCGATCAAAGGTGACGTTTTGATTTGCGAAGGCGGGTATCCGGGCCGGGCTGCAATTTGGGACGAAGATTATCCAGTCTATTTCCAGAAAGCACTTCATAGGGTTCGGTTTCATGTACCAGAGCACAATAAGTGGTTTATCCATTATCTTTTCGCTCAGGACGCTTGCGGAGAGTTGAAGCAACACTTCAACGGCACAGGTATTCAGCATTTCACTGGCGAAGTGTTAGCTCGATTCAGGATTCCATTGCCGCCACTGCCTGAATTGCGTCGCGCGGTGGCAAGATTCGAGGAATTACGCGATGAAACTCAACGCTCCATCTACCAGCAGAAGCTCGCCGCGCTGGAGGCATTGAAAAAGTCACTGTTGCACCGGGCCTTCACTGGAGGACTCTAGTCATGCTCTACAAACTCGGAAAATCCGGACGAAAATTTGACTCCATGGACCCGCTTCCATTTTCGGGCCTTCCCCTAGAGAAGGAACTGGAAGACCTTTTGGCTCAGAATCTCTGGGATGTGCTGTTCGAAGGCAGCCAGTTGGTGCCAATCCGGCAGGAACGCTCATGGCAACCCGAGGCAGACATTTACGCGATCAACAAACAGGGCGACCTGGTTATCTTCGAACTGAAGCGCGCTCACGCCGACGGCGGCGCAGTGCACCAGGCGCTGCGATATTGCGAAAAAGCTGGACGATCCGGATACGAAAAGCTCGAAGAAATGTTAAGGGTCTATACAAGTAATAAGCCCGTCGATCTTCAGCAGGAACACCAATCCAACTTTAACTTGGAGCATCCGTTAGATCGTTCGGCGTTCAACCGGAAACAGCACTTGGTAATAGTCGGCAGCGCCGGGGATGAAGAGCTGATTCGTAATGTGGACTACTGGAAGTCGAAGGGAATCTCCATCGAATTCGTCCCTTACAGGGTTTACAAGATAGGAGGCGAACATTATTTCGAGTTTTTCTCTCTACCATATGACCAGCATTCGAACCCCGGCGACACCAGGGGAGTGATATTTGACACCAATCTTAGGTATGACGAGAACAGCATCTGGTACATGTGCGAGGGCAACCGTGTCGCAGCCTTTGGCGACATAAAAGGCATTGTGCATTCATTCAACAGGGGCGACGTTGCATTCCTGTTTCACAAGGGGCACGGCATCGTGGCAGCAGGAGAAGTTAAGAGTGAAGTAAAAGAGGATGGTCCGGACACAATGTATCGCGACTTGAGGTGGCTAACGCCAAAACCAGTAAGGAGTAGGGAGCTCAAGTTTATGACCGTCTCAAATATCAAGCAAGTCTTGGGGCACGACTTCTTTTGGGCAAGAACGATGAAGACTCCTTTTCTCAGGGAACAGGAGCCTGCACAATTGCTTGCAGAGTTAAAAAAGTGCTAGCGTGAACCTATGAACGAAGCCGAGACCAGAGCCGAATATATCGATCCCGCTTTGAAGGCGGCGGGCTGGGGCGTCGCCGAGGGCAGCCGAATCCGGCGCGAGTATTCGATTTCTCCGGGTCGCATTGAAGGCCAAGGACGGCGCGGCAAACCGCTCACGGCAGATTACGTGTTGGAGTATCGCAACACCAAGCTCGCTGTTGTCGAGGCGAAAGCGTGGGATGAAGAGCTGACCGAGGGAGTCGCCCAGGCCAAAAACTACGCCGGAAAGTGGCGATTCGCTACACCTATTCCTCCAACGGCCAGGGCATCTACGGCATCGACATGGAGACCGGCAAGGAAGGCGAGACGCCGGTACCCACGCCGGACGAACTCTGGAACCTGACGTTCGCCAAGTCAAACGTGTGGCGTAACCGCTTTGCCGCCGTGCCATATCCGGATAAGAGTGGCACATGGTTGATCCGCTTCTACCAGGAGATCTCGGTCAATCGCGTGCTGGCGGCAATTGCAGATGGTCGGGACCGCGTGCTCCTTACCCTGGCTACCGGCACCGGGAAGACCTCTATCGCCTTCCAGATCGCCTGGAAGCTGTTCGCCGCGCGCTGGAACCTGACTGAGTGTAAGCGCGGCGCAGAGCCCACGCGTCGGCCGCGCATTCTCTTCCTTGCTGATCGCAACAACCTTGCCGACCAGGCTTTCAACGACTTCACTGCGTTCTCCGCGTTCCCAGAGGACGCGCTGGTCCGAATCAAGCCGGAGGACATTCGCAAGAAGGGCAAGGTTCCGAAGAATGCCAGCGTGTTCTTCACCATCTTCCAAACCTTTATGAGCGGTCCGCCGAAGGATGGCAAGCCCTCGCCGTACTTCGGCGATTATCCGCCAGATTTCTTCGATTTCATCGTCATCGACGAGTGCCATCGCGGCGGGGCAAATGATGAAGGTAATTGGCGCGGCATCATGGATTACTTTGCTCCCGCCGTGCAGCTTGGGCTGACGGCGACGCCTAAGCGCAAGGAGAACGTAGACACGTATGCCTACTTCGGTGAGCCGGCCTATATCTATTCGCTCAAAGAAGGCATCAATGACGGCTTTCTCACGCCGTTCCGCGTAAAGCAGATTGCCACCACGCTCGACGAGTATGTCTACACGCCGGATGACCAGGTGATAGAGGGCGAAGTTGAGACCGGAAAACGCTATACGGAAACCGACTTCAATAAGATCATCGAGATCAAGGCGCGCGAAGCGCACCGCGTGAAGTTGTTCATGGAGCAGATCAACCAGAAGGAAAAGACGCTGGTTTTCTGCGCTACACAGGACCATGCGCTGGCCGTGCGCGACCTCATCAACCAGATGAAAACGAGCACAGACCCGAACTATTGCCAGCGGGTGACGGCGAACGATGGCGAGCTCGGCAACCGACATCTCCGGGACTTTCAGGACAACGATAAGGCCATTCCGACGATTCTGACTACTTCGCAAAAGCTCTCGACCGGCGTGGATGCCCGGAACATCCGCAACATCGTTCTGATGCGGCCGATCAACACCATGATCGAGTTCAAGCAGATCATTGGGCGCGGCACACGACTTTACGATGGCAAGGACTACTTCACGATCTATGACTTCGTGAAGGCGTACCACCATTTCAGCGATCCGGAATGGGACGGCGAGCCGCTCGAACCGGAACCTTGCAAGAAGTGCGGCTTCCACCCCTGTCAATGTGTTAAGCCACCGGCGCAGCCATGTCCCATCTGCGGGAAACTTCCGTGCGAGTGTCGAGAAAGAGCCTTGCCGGATTTGCGGCCAGCGTCCATGCGTGTGTAAGAAAAAGGCGAAGGTGAAGCTGGCCGACGGGAAAGAGCGCGCAATTCAGCACATGATGTGTACGACGTTCTGGCATCCGGATGGGACGCCTATGTCCGCCCAGCAGTTCATGGAGATGTTGTTTGGCAAACTGCCGGAGTTCTTCAAGGATGAGGCCGAGCTGCGTGCATTGTGGAGCGCCCCTGACACGAGGAAGATGCTCCTGAATGGACTCGCAGAGAAGGGCTTCGGCCACGAACAACTGGTCGAGATGCAGAAAATCATCGACGCCGAGAAGAGCGATCTCTTCGACGTGCTCGCGTACATTGCCTACGCTCTGCCGCCGCTCACGCGCGAAGAACGCGCCGGTCGGGCGAAGGTCGCCATTAATGCGCGCTTCAATAGCAAGCAGCAGGCCTTTCTGGACTTCGTGTTGGCCCACTATGTAGGTGTTGGGGTAGATGAACTCGCCCAGGAGAAGCTGACGCCGCTGCTCCGCCTGAAGTATTTGAACTCCATTGCGGACGCCATTGCCGACCTCGGCAGGCCTGAAGAGATCAGCAAGGTGTTCGTGGGATTTCAGAAGTATCTGTACGAATCGACTGTGTAAGGCGGGCTCCACTTTTCAGAAACACGTGTTTTCGGAATAGGAATGTCCTCTTTCCTTCGCGAGTTAGTCGTGTCAGAGTGGTTGCCAAGTTGACGAACCGGGTGGCATCGCCACCCCCGGAGCGATCTCGCCCTCGACTCATCTGCTGAAGAACTCGAACAGTACCGTCCTAAATGGCAAGCCCCTCGACCGCGACCTTGAGACCCGGCTGGGGCGGCCAATCCGCATTGAGAACGATGCGAACTGTCTCGCCCTTTCGGAGGCCGTCGATGGCGCTGCTGCGAACGCCTGCGTCGTCTTCGGTGTGATACTCGGGACAGGAGTAGGCGGAGGCGTCGTGGTTAACCGTCAGCTCCATCTCGGACGCAACGAGGTCGCCGGCGAATGGGGTCACAACCCGCTTCCTTGGGCCCGTGCGGACGAGCTTCCCGGAGCTGTCTGTTATTGCGGGAAGCGAGGCTGCATCGAAACTTTCCTGTCGGGGTCCGGCGTGATGCGCGACTACCGCGCACGCGGCGGCCAGCGGCAGGCGGCCATTTCGATTGCCGAAGCCGCCGCGGCCGGCGATCCGCTCGCCAGGGAGTGCTTCGACCTCTATCAGGACCGGCTGGCACGGAGTTTGGCTTCGATCATCAACGTGCTCGATCCTGACGCGATTGTGCTTGGCGGCGGACTTTCCAATTCGATGTCCCTCTACCCGGCTCTGCCCGCTCTTCTCAAGTCCTACACCTTTTCCGCTGACGCCGGCACACCCATTGTGCGAGCCATGCACGGGGATTCCAGCGGCGTGCGCGGAGCGGCTTGGTTATGGCCATCGGTGGGATCAGCACAATAAACCGCGCGGCACCGCTCTGTGGATGGCGCATTTCCGAGTAGCCAACCACCCGCGCAGATCCTCACGTCGCATTTTCCCAGGTGCAGGTTTCGGCGGACACTGGCCGACTTTTCGTTCCCTATCTGCGGTCGATGAGCGCTTCCGCCATATTGCGCGTCTTGGAAAAGCCAGTGCGCTTGTCTGGAGGCGGTCCGTCTGCTAGCTTGGCGAGCAGCAGCGGCGAAAGCAGACCGCAAGATAGATGCACCTTCGTCCATAGCCAAGAAAGTCATCACAAGAATCGAGGAGGAAAGAGCACAGATGTCAAAAATTCGTGTCGCGGGATTTGCCGTTTCGCTCGACGGTTTCAGCGCTGGGGTTGAGCAGAGCCTGAGCGATCCGCTTGGTAAGCGTGGAACCGAGATCTTTCGGTGGTTCTTTCATACGCGGACCTTCTGCTCAATGCACGGGCAAGAGGGCGGATCCGCCGCCGACATCGACGATGAATTTGCCCATCGGGCGATGGACAACTTCGGCGCCTTCATCCTCGGTCGGAACATGTTCGGTCCCGTGCGCGGCCCGTGGCTGGATGACTCATGGAAGGGCTGGTGGGGCGACAATCCGCCTTATCATGCGCCAACCTTCGTTCTGACACATCACGAGCGTGAGCCTCTGGTCATGGAAGGCGGGACAACTTTCTACTTTGTGACCGGCGGTATCGGTGAAGCGCTCGAGCGCGCGAAGCAAGTTGCAGGCCATAAAGACGTCAAGATTGGAGGAGGCGTCTCGACAGTGCGGCAGTATCTCAAGGCCGGACTCATCGACTCCCTGCATCTCGCGTCGGTGCCTGTTTTGCTCGGTCAAGGGGAACTGTTGTTTGAGGGGCTGGATCTGCGTGCGCTTGGCTTTTCCGTAACCAATCGCAAAGCTTCGGATTACGCGACTCATCTCACGCTGGAAAAGGTTTAGAGAGGCCGAGTTGCCAGCATGTCCCGGGATCAGTACCGCGGTAAAGCCCCGGTCCTGCGATGTGCGACCAGTAGCAGGATGTGGACTCTTGCCGATAGGGCTAGGCGCTAATTTGGCGCGATTTGAGGACGATCACAACGATCGGTCCTCCAAAACGCCGATCTCAACTGCGACGCGGCCCCGAAGTCTCAATGTGGGAAGTTTGAACCTGCGATGGCGCCTGGATCGACGAAAAAGCGCAAGAGGCGTCCGGTGTCTCTTCCGGACCTAGATCAAGCGAAATCAGCCGTTCTAAACACCTTGAGTTCGGCGGACGCGCAGCGTGGATACCGGCACGCGATCGACGAATTCATCGAGTGGTGCTGCTCCGAGCCAAAGGTGGATTAGCGTCGGCGAGGAAGTCCCTTTGCCGAGGCCTCGGATCCAGGTGGTTCACGGAACGGTTCCACAGAAATGGGCCCGTAACAAACTTCCAGCACGGTCAGGTATTCTGTACCGCCCGGCGCTTGGAGAACTACGCTGTCGTCCGCTGCCGACTTCATCAACGCGCGCCCCAGAGGTGACATCCAACTGATGTGGTCGCGGTTGAGATCGACCTCGTCGACGCCCACGATGCTCACCACTCGCTCCGCTCCCGCGGCATTGGCATAGCGCACGGTCGCTCCGAAGAATGCTCTCGTTTTCGCCTGCCCCGCTCTTGAACCTTCCGGGTCCACTACTTCCGCGGCCTCGATTCGATTCGTAAGAAAGCGAATCCGCCCATCGATCTGCCGCAGCCGCCGCTTGCCGTACTGATAGTCTGCGTTTTCACTGCGATCGCCGTTGCTGGCAGCCCACGCCACCACCTCCACGACGGCCGGGCGTTCCCTGGTGAGCAGAAACCGGTGCTCATCTTTGAGGCGCTGCAGCCCGCTCGGCGTTATGTAGTTCTTGCCGTGCGTCGCGGGCTCGTTCCCTTGTGGTTTTCTCGTAAACCCTTTTCGCATCTCGTAGTTGTTCCCAGTGGGTTCCCAATTGAACGCGGATGAACGCCGATACCAAACACTGTAGGTCATCCGCTTTCACGGGAGTTCATCTGCGGCCCTAACTGATCTTTTCACGTTTCTCAGTCCTTAGCGATCCTATTCATCATCTCGGACAGGTGCCGGCGAAAGCATGCTTGGAGATCAGTATGAGCTCACGATTACCAATTCACTTGGCGCATTCGCCGAAGGATGGCCGCGCTATAGTTATTCATGCGCTCGGGCCGTCGCTTCAGGGGAGCTGGCAGAATCGCGGCAAGCCGTGTCGACTGTTGCCGGCCGATATTCCGGGCCGAGGTTCTGTCGTAGTAATGACACGCCGACTCTGCACCATAAATACCAGGACCCCATTCGACCACGTTGAGGTAAAGCTCCAGAATGCGCTGCTTGCCGAGGACGAATTCGGCCACCGGTACCAGCGTGACCTCCGCGCCTTTGCGAAGGAAAGATCGGCCTGTTCCGAAGAACAGGTTTTTTACGAGTTGCTGCGTAAGGGTGGAACCTCCGCGAAAGCGACCGCCTTCCATATCTTCTTCGGCCGCGAGTTGGATCGCGTGCCAGTCGAAGCCATGGTGCTGGTAGAAGCGGGCGTCTTCCGCGGCAATGACAGCGTGCTGGAGATCGGGCGAGATCTGGCTGAGCGGAATGAAATTGTAGCGCTCCTGATACGACGTGCGATGAATCCATGCCTGCACACGGCGCTGGATGTGCACCGCGGTGGTCGGTGGGTCGATCCACCGGGCGCCAACAAGAAGCAGCACGGCAAGCGACCAAAGAAGCAACGCGCCGATGAGTAGCCATCGGACAAAGGATCGGAGAGAACCCTTCCGAAGCGGGGTCTTGGAGCGTGTGTGTAGCGTTGCAGTCACATATCCAGAATAGCAGCCTGGGCTTGGTCGTCGCTTATGGATGAGCTGCGCGCGTGGACACGGAGTGCTGCGTTATACTCACGCCACTCGGGACAAAGCCCCTTGGCCCTAAATCACATTGAACCCCGCTAGAAAGATAAAGACGCTTGCCCACGGCGACTCTGTCGAGGGTAGCGGGGTTCTTTCCCCTAAATCGCCTCAATCAGCGTAGCGGTAATTTCTTAGCAACAACGCAATTATTCTCAAGGGCGAAGGTTATCAGCCTTTCCGAATCGATTCACTGGAACTAGATGCAAAAGCAGCGAGTTCATTTCCTCCGCGACAACCAGCCGAAGTCCGGGTTCAGATCGATAGGAGCCGTTCTTCGGCAGCATTGCCCGCGCGCAAAGGAACCAGTCGGCGGGGTGGATTGGAATATCGGGTTCTCCTCGGGCGAGCGTTTTTATGTCCGACACTGGAATGAAATACCGAATATACTGGTATGCACGGCACGTTGCCAGGTATCCTCGTCTGCCGCTTAATTCACCTCGCTGTGCCGTGGCCGCCACGAGCACCGCGAAAAACGCGGCGCGGCAGCTCCGAGGTTTGCTCGCGCTGGCTCTAGTCGTTCTCCTCCTTCTACTGGAACCAGGAAGACTTTTCGCGCAGCAAGCGTGGCCCAGCGAGCAGGGATGGTCGCGGAATGATCGATACAACGGACAATACGCGCCAATTCAGCAATCAGAGCAGCAATCGGACTATGGACAGCAGCCTGACGCGCTACAGTCTTATCCGGATTCCGGTCAGTCGTATCCGCAGCAGGGTTATGGCCAGGCGCCAGCTCAGGCTCAGCCGCTCAATGCGGTACATCTAGAACAACTCGTGGCCCCAATCGCGCTTTATCCAGACGCGCTGGTGGCGCAAGTTTTGGCCGCGTCGACTTACCCGGGCCAGGTTGCGGATGCCGACCACTGGCGGCAGACGCAAGGCTATGCCTCCCCTGACCAGATTGCGGCCGGCGCCGACGTGCAGAACTGGGACCCGAGCGTAAAAGCGTTGACGGCGTTTCCCCGTGTGTTGGCGCTACTGGAACGCAATCTGCAATGGACCACCGATCTGGGCAATGCCTACTACAACCAGCCGCAAGACGTACTCGAGGCAGTCCAGGTAATGCGCTGGCGCGCTCAGGCAGCCGGAACCCTGCAGAGCACGCCTCAGGAAGCGGTGCATTACGACCAGGGTTACATCCAGCTGACGCCGGTGAATCCGCAAGTCGTATACGTGCCGACGTATAACCCGTGGACGGTATACGGGGAGCAGGTTTCGCCCTACCCCGGGTTTTCGCTGCTTGGCGCAGTGGAATCATTTCTCGGCTCGTCGCCGATAAACTATGGGCTCGGGATCGCGATGAGCGCCTTCAGCCGCACGCCCTGGGGCTGGCTGGCGTGGGGTTTGAACTGGTTAGCCCAGTCCGTGCTCTTCCACCAGTCGGACTATTATTCGCACAGCACCACCGTGGCTGATTGGGGATTTCGGCACAATGGGCTGCATGCCTACGCAGGAGCGGGGCACAGCTACGAGCGCACGCCGGGCAGTTACGGCCGGTTCGGCAGCGGATACAACGGGAACCGCGGACAGGGATTCGGACGCCCGCCGGACAAATATTCCGGGAACTGGCGAGGAAACTCCAACCGCGGCCTTCAGGCCTTTGGAGGCGGCGACTACCGGACGCCCCGACAGGCTTACAACCATGTGCAGACACCAGAAAGCAGGCAGCAGTTCGACCGCGGTGGTTACGGCTCCGGCTTGAATCGGGGAACCGGAGAAGGCTACCGTAGCAGGGAGGGCGCAGCCTACGGCCGTTCGACCACTGCCTATCGCGCGCCGAGCTCAGGTTTTCAGCGCCGCGAATTCGAGGGACGATCTTCCGGAGCTTTCGCCAGCAGGAACTTTGCGGGATCTGCCGAAAAACCAGCGCACTCAGGTGGATTCCATCTGTTTGGCAGGAGTCACGAGCCCAAGAGCGTTAGCAGCCGGGGATCAGGCGGCTTCCACATGGGAGGTGGCGGGCATGCGCCGAAGAGTTCTTACGGCGGCGGGAAGCATTTCGGCGGGGGTCACTCGCACGGCGGAGGAGGTCACTCCGGCGGTCACGGTGGCAAGCATCGCCGCTGAGACATCAAGGCCGCGGCTGTCCATCGCTCAGAGATGAGCGTCTTCGAAGCCTTCGTTCCTTCCCTATATTTCTCCTCACTGCTGTCCGGTTAACTCAGAAACCGCTGGCTACAAGTAGTTGCTGCGCAATAAGTTGAAGTCATTTCTGGCTTGCCGCGATTTGAAATGCGAAGGAGAGCTGACAATGGCTTATGAATCAGGGCCGCACGGTTTTCTCGCAGTTGATCAGCTTTCTGCCTGACCGAGAGTTTCGTCGTTGCGTCGAGCGTTATCGTGGCGACCTGCGACTGCGAGACTTCACTTGCTGGAATCAGTATCTGGCAATGGCGTTTGCCCAGTTGACCTATCGCGAGAGCCTGCGCGACATCGAAGCCTGCTTGGGTTCGTTGCAGGGCAAGCTCTATCACTTGGGGTTCAGAGGCAAGGTCGCTCGTTCGACGCTGGCGGACGCCAACGAGTCGCGTGACTGGCGCATCTTTGCCGACTTCGCCCAAAGGCTGATTATTACTGCTCGCAGGCTTTATGCCAGCGATCCAATGGGCGTCGATCTGGATCAGAGCTTGTACGCTCTGGATTCAACCACCATCGATCTGTGCCTGTCATTGTTTCCATGGGCTAAGTTCCGCACCCACAAGGCCGCCGTCAAGATGCACACATTGCTCGATCTTCGCGGCAACATTCCAATGTTTATCCGCATTACGGATGGCAAGGTGCATGACGTCAATATACTCGACGAGATTCTGCCGGAAGCCGGAGCATTCTATGTCATGGATCGCGGATACATCGATTTCGAGCGGTTGTTTGCGCTGACGCTCAACTCGGCCTTCTTCGTGGTGCGCACCAAATCGAACGTGTTGCTCCAGCGACGCTACTCACATCCCGTTGATAAGAGCACCGGCGTTCGCTCCGATCAGACTGTCGTACTCACATCCTTTGGATCAGCTTCGGCGTATCCCGATACACTTCGACGCGTGAGCTACTTCGATGCTGAAACTGGCAAGCGCCTGAAGTTCCTGACCAACAATTTCGCGCTTCCGGCACAGACCGTCGCGCAAATCTACAAGCAACGCTGGCAGGTGGAGCTGTTTTTCAAATGGATCAAGCAGCACCTGCGGATCAAAGCCTTTTACGGCACCAGCGAGAACGCCGTGAAAACTCAAATCTGGATCGCAGTGTCGGTGTATGTGCTGGTAGCCATCATGCGCAAGCGATTGGGACTGGAGGCCAGTCTGTATCAGATTCTACAGATTCTCAGCCTTACCCTTTTCGAGAAAACGCCCATTTTACAGGCACTTCACGCATCCGACTCCTGCACTGACTTACACAATTCCAGCAACCAATTGATTCTGTTCGACTTTTAACCGGACAGCAGTGATTTCTCCTATATAGACCTATTTTTAGATAAAGAGAATTGGACTAAACCGCTCCGCGGTAGTCGGTAGCGCCGTACGTTCAGAATCGTGGCTGATTTGGCGGCAGGGTTGACCCTCACCAAGAACTCCTTTTTTGCATGTGAACTCTTTTTGCGGAAGGATGGTGCCGCTGCTTGCAGCAAAACTCCATCCCGCAAAGGAGATCTCCATGACATCACTCCGGCAACGCATGATCGAGGACATGCAACTGCGGAACCTCTCGCCCAACACACAAAGGTCCTACGTACAACACGTCTCGCTGTTTGCACGCTACTTCGGTAAGTCACCGGAAGCCTTGGGCCCTGAGGACATTCGCTCCTATCAGGTCCACCTGACAAATGAAAGAAAACTGGCTCCCAGTACCATCATCATAGCGGTCTCCGCTCTCCGCTTTCTCTACAAAGTGACGCTCCGTAAGAAGTGGATCTTCGAGGAGATGATCCCTTCTCCCAAGCAACCGGAGAAGCTGCCTGTCGTTCTCAGCCCTGAGGAAGTACTCCACTTTTTGGAGTGCGTGCCGAGCAACAAATGTCGAACGATTCTCACATGCTGCTACGCGGCTGGTTTACGAATCTCCGAAGCTGTCCGTCTGAAGTCTACCCATATTGATAGCCAACGGATGGTCATTCGCGTCGAACTGGGCAAGGGGCAGAGAGACCGCTACGTCATGCTTTCGGCAAAACTGCTGCGTATACTGCGGGATTGGTGGCGGCAAGAGAGGCCCGAGACGTGGCTTTTTTCGGGCTACCCTGTCGACCGGCATATCACAACCAATTCCGTAGTGGACGCATGCCACAAAGGACAGAGATTCAGCGGAATACCCAAAGCGATCACGCCCCATTCCATGAGGCACGCGTTTGCGGTTCACTTGCTCGAATCTGGAACCGATGTCCGTACAATCCAGCTTCTACTCGGGCATCGCAGCCTGGCGACGACGGCTCGATACCTGCGAATCGCGACGAGCAAGGTATGCTCCACGACCAGTCCTCTTGACCTGCTCCCGCATCCTGTTGCCACTAATTCGAAGCCTGCCACCTCCTAGCACTTCCGAGCGACACCCAGATGGATCGCCCGAAACTGGAAGTGGCCGACGTGTTGTATCGCTATGGCGACGCATATCGCCAAAAGAATCATGATGTGTTGTCAACAGCACAACGGCGCGTCATGAGTGCAATCGAGCTGTGTCGCACTGCAGCCCTTGGCGGCCATATCGAAGAGTGCGATCGCTGTGACCACCAGCGCATGTTCTACAACAGCTGCCGGGATCGCCATTGCCCAAAGTGCCAGGCCCTGGCCCGCGCGGAGTGGATTGAGAATCGGCAAACCGAGCTTCTCAACTGTGAGTACTTCCATGTCGTCTTCACCGTGCCCGAAGAGATTGCCGGCATTGCTTACCAGAACAAGCAAGTGGTTTATGGCATTCTCTTCAGGGCCATGGCCAAGACTTTGCAAACGATTGCGGCCGACCCAAAACACCTGGGCGCCGAGATCGGCTTCTTCGCCGTGCTTCACAGCTGGGGACAGAACCTGCTTTTTCATCCTCATTCGCATTGCGTCGTGCCCGGGGGCGGACTCTCGCCTGACGGCCAACGCTGGATTTTCTGCCGGCGCGGTTTCTTCTTGCCGGTGCGTGTGCTATCGCGCTTGTTCCGCCGCTTGTTTATCAAGTATCTGGAAAAGGCGTTCAACTCCGGACAGCTGCGATTCTTCTCTTCGCTCCTGCCCCTCCAGGACCGCCCAACCTTTCTCCGGCACATGGCTCCGGTGCGCAAAGCTGAATGGGTGGTCTACGCCAAGGCTCCGTTCGCTGGACCGAAGCAGGTACTCGACTATGTGGGGCGCTATACCCATCGCGTCGCCATCTCCAACAACCGCCTTCTCGACATCGAAGATGGCAAAGTGCAATTCCGCTACAAGGACTATCGCAACAATGACCAACAGAAAACCATGACCTTGCCAGCCGACGAGTTCATTCGCCGGTTTCTGTTGCACGTACTACCGAACGGGTTCCACCGCATCCGCTACTACGGCTTCCTCGGCAATTGTCACCGTCAGGAAAAACTGGTTCGGTGCCGTCTCCTTCTCGGCATGGTTTCCAGTGACGTGACAACTCGCTGTGAACAATCGACAGACTATCGCGACCGATACGAGACACTCACCGGAATTTCTCTCCGGAAATGCCCCGTTTGTCACCGGGGACACATGATCGTTATCGGGATTCTGGAACGAATTGGAAGATATTCAGTGCGCAAGGACGCTTCATGAGAATCGCGGTCCTGTTTATCTCTCTGCGAGCTCGATCAAGGCAAGCAAACGGCGAAGTGTTCTCAATTTGTGCGTGGATCGTCCCGGCAGGCAAACACCTACCGTTCTTCAATCCTGCGAAGCCCCGATTTACATCTTCAGCGGCCCACCGGAACCCAACTCAAACGAATTTATCGACCAGGCGTGGCTCACAGTTCAACCCATCCCCACGATTAAATACCCATAGGCCCAGCCCACTCCTGCGGTTCAGCCCAACCGATTTTTAGACACCGTCGCGGCCCTCTAAACTTTCGTCACGCCCGCAGGTTCCGCTGCCGCGGCGCTGCCTAAAAATGCTCTGCATTACCTGATATCACATTCACCTTGTCACCTCCCGTCACCAACCACGGCTCAGAATTTGCCAACGATCAGGTTGTTGTTCCATAGCGCCAGGACAATATCCATTTGGTTGCTCTTCTCAGCCCCATTCATTAAGGCCCACGCTAGATGTCAGCATGACCAATGTCGGCCAGCCGTTGTAGTTGCGCGACCCGTACTGGTAGGAAACGCGTCCAGATTATGGTTTGGGTTGGATGCGGGGGGCTTTTGCCTCTGGCCTGTGCCTCATTTCTCCAATACGTAGCTGCCCGGAGCGCGTTGCAAAGATGGATGGCTATCGCCGCCGTGGAAGGGTAGCTTCCGTTTGGCGCCGGAGTGCTCCGCGAGCCATGCGGCCCAGTCCGTCCACCAGCTTCCGTCATAGCGCGTCGCTGTTTTTCGCCACTCCTCGGCAGAGACGGCTTCTTTATTGGATTTCGTGGTCCAGTAAGTGCCCTTTCCCCCGGGAGGATTGATGATTCCAGCGATGTGCCCGCTGGAAACCAATACGAATCGGACATTTTCGCCCAGCAGTTGCGTGATGCGCCACGCAGCGTCCCACGGTACGATATGGTCCTTCTCCGCACCAACGGCATAGACGGGTTGCACGATGCGTCCGAGGTCGATCTTTTCACCCTTCAGCGTGATCCTGCCGGGTTGGATGAGGTTGTTCTCTTTATATGTGTTACGCAAATACCAACTGTGGGCGGCACGGGCCATGCGAGTGCTGTCTGCGTTCCAATACAGCAGGTCGAACGCCGGCGGCTTCTGGCCCAGCAGGTAGTTGTTGACGACGTTCGCCCAGATCAGGTCATTCGAACGCAGCAGATTGAACATGTTTGACATCTCGCGGCCGCCGAGATAACCGCGTTCCATCATCTGCTTCTCGATGAAGTCGATGGACTCGTCTCCAATGAAAACAGCCGTATCGCCGACATTTTTGAAATCCAGGAGTGAGACGATAAAGGTGGCACTGCCAAACCGCCGATCCTGCTTGGCTGCCAGGTACGCTAATACAAGGGCGAGGAGAGTTCCTCCGATGCAATACCCCATCACATTCACGGTGCCGGAGCCGGTAATGTCGCGAATTACATCGCTTGCCTCCAGCGGGCCAAGATCCATGTAGTCCTCGATGGTGGTGTTCTCCATCGCCGCGTCGGGGTTCTTCCAGGAAATAACGAACACGGTGAAACCCTGCTCGACAAGGTAGCGGATCAAACTGTTCTTCGGCTGCAGATCGAGGATGTAGTACTTGTTGATCCAGGGCGGGAGAATCAACAACGGGACCTTGTGAACCGTGGTTGTTTGCGGCTCGTATTGAATCAATTCCATGAGCCGGTTGCGGTGAACCACGTTCCCTGGTGTGACTGCCAGGTTTTCTCCAGGCGCAAATGCGGTTGTGTCCGCCATGCTGAGGCGCCCTTGCTTCAGATCCTGCGCAAGGTTGCGTGCGCCATCTGCCAGACTGCTTCCGCCGGTCTCGATCGCTCGACGCAGGACTTCCGGATTGGACATAAGCAGAAGTGTCGGGCTCATGGCGTCGACAAACTGGCGAAGGTGAAATTGCAGGCGGCGCTGTTCCGCCTTATCCATATCGCCAAACTCGTCCTGCTTCAGCAGCCAGTCCGAAGCCAGCAAGTAGATCTCTTTGAGGGTGCGGTAGGCCGGATTGCCCTGCCATTCCGGAGCAGCAAACCGCTTGTCGCCAGCAGCGGAGGCCATGCCCCGGGAAGCATCAGCACCGGCCACACCGGCCCACGTCTCTTGCGGCTTCGCCCCAAATCTCCATCGCCGATTGCACAAGCCTCGCGTTCAGCTCACCGAACGATGCGACCGCTCTTTCCGGGTCACTCAGTGATCTGACCCAGACTGTGCGGAGCGACCGCACGATTTCTGCCCAATCGACAGGAACGACCTCGCGCAATGGATTGGCGTTCCACATGTCGTCGATTGAATGCAGGACCGGATCCTGCGCCAGAGCCTGAGTCCATTTCTGCAGCCCCTCCGCCATCAGACCGCCGGCCACATCGTCGGGCATGGCCTGCGGCCAGAGCGCGCTGTTGCCGGCGAACCCGGATGCCTTGGTTAGGGCTTCAATCCAGGATGACCACATATCTGCAGTGCCCCCGAACCGAGTGGGTTCACGTCCGCACTGCTCCCGCTCTTGACCTGCTGCGGATGGTTCCCAGGATCATCGGCTTTGTTGTGAGTCATTGCGGCTCCTTATGCAGCTAGCTTACACCGAGGTGAATCGACCCGGCTCACGATTGGACCAGAACTGCTTTAGGTCTCAAAGCGTCTCGATGTGGAGTCCTTATGCAAGCGGCCTTTTTGCGCCGCCTGTGCTCCGTCCAGAATGCAATTCGAAGCCACGATGGCGCTTGCCGCCGGATCATGGCGGCGGGCAAACTGCTCACACCGTGTGACGGAAGGTGACAGGATGAAGATGATTCCGTATATTTCCTCTATATATAAGCCTATTTTTAGATAAAGGCTTTTACTAGAGATCACCTTCACTTTGTCACATTCCGTCACCTACCTGGCTTCGGATTTGCCTACGATCATGGCACGTGTGTCCGGAGTAGTTCGCCGTCTCGGCGGGCCTGCAGGCGTATGACCAAAGCCTCAGCGTCGAGGCGGGAGAAAGCCGAATCCCCAGCGGTTTACGTATCCATTGACTTCTTAGGTGTTGTTGACGTGACGCGATTAAAGAGAGCTGCAGACTTCATGCGCTCGCAGTGTTCTGCGAAGTTCGGGCGCGGTCCTTGCCAACGAAGATTCTCCACCGAGTCAAATACAGGCACATCCAGTCGCAGCGTCGCAAGCGTGCGAAACAGCAGGGCGTCACTCCAGCCGTTCAGCAGCGATTCAGACAGTAAGCGGGCTTTTCGGATTGATGGATGCCAGGCTCGCCAGTCCTTCGGAATGTCTTCGAGATGAGGATACTGCGATAAGATGAGAGCGGCGGACTTGGTTCCCCAGCCCGGCAATCCCGGGAAGCCATCGGCACTGTCCCCGACCACCGCCAGGTAGTCCGGGATCGATGATGGCATCACTCCAAACTTCGCTAGGACACCGGCTTCATCGCGTACGACATTGCGCATGCGGTCGAGTTGAACAACTCGTGTGCCCGAGACACTCTGGCTGAGATCTTTATCCGGTGTACAAATGAACACCTGCTTCACTCGATCATCTTGTGCCGCTTTGTTGGCCGCAGAAGCCAGCGCATCGTCCGCCTCGTAGTAGACCATTGGCCAAACAACCACTCCCATTGCCTCCAGCGCCTCCTCCAGCCTAGGAAATTGAGAGAGCAACTCCCGAGATACGCCTTCGCTGGTCTTGTATCCGGGATAGAGCTCGTTACGAAATGACTCCACGACATGATCGGTTGCCACTCCGATGTGGGTTGCGCCGCGTTCGATCATGGACAAAACTGATGTTAGGACTCCGCGGACGGCGCCGATTTCCTGGCCACTTGTGTTTACCGCACTGGGCACGGCGTAGAAGTGCCGGAACAATTCATACGTCCCGTCAATCAAGTGAACGTCCATTTAGTTTTTGGTCCTTGCTGCGCCACCTGATGCGGAAATCTGCCTGACGCCTTAGCCAGGAATTGTGAACTGTGAAGGAGTGCCCGTTGCTCTCGAAAGTTGCGTTGCTCTTGTCTATGTGCGTGTTCAGGAGACGAACGAGGATTGTCCCGCCTTGCTGGTGACGCGGCAGTGTTCTACTTCTTGGACACGACGCGCAAATCGGCGACTCGCACCAACCCGCGCTGGCTGACAAAGCTTAGCGACGCGTCCCCGCTCTGCTGCTGTGAAACACCGCTGATCACGTGATCCGCCGTATCGTAGATGGTGACGTGATCGCCGATGGCGATAGTCAGGCGCCGCGATGCTGGAAAATATGCATACCGGATATCGTTTTGCGAACCTGTGGCGCTAGCGGCGCCTAGGTCGGCACCCCACCAGGCGGCCGGAGGTCCACCTGCCGCGGGGACAAAGAGACTGACGTTGCCAGAGCCGCCTGTTCCACCCTGGCCTTGCGATTGTGAGGACGTAGTTGCCTGCGACGGTTCCTGCCGCAACAGGTTGGCCAGGTCGGTGCAAAGTCCGTCGACCTTCGCTTTCAACGCATTGTTGAACATATCTCCGATCATCGTCATTCCGCCTTGCGCCCACTGGCCAAGACCGCCGAGTTCAGGATGGTTGAACTGCGCCATGGTGCCGTGTCCGGAAATGAGAGCTTGTAACAGAGCCGTCACTGCCTGCGTGCTGACATCGTATTTACGCGCAAGTTCTTCAACGATCCTCAGTCCTTCTGGGCTTAATGGTTCCATTCGCAAGACCTCGCCCGTCGTAATTTCGGACAACGCTTCGACCAGTGTACTCGTCTTCCGAACCAGTAGCTTATCCGATGAGTTACTCGACGCGCCAGGTTGACGTCCAGATCCAATCCAGCTCGGCCGCTCAACACGGCGCAGCCATTTTGTCGAACCGGTACCTCCCATTCGTCTATTCCTGGTAACTTTCGGATGCGCCGTGATTACCTGGACTTGAGCCCTTCCGGTGTATGGCATGACGGGTCGCGGGAAAAGCCGCCAGATCGGTCCTCGGAGGTCGGCCAGCGTCCGAGTTTCCACCTGCCCTCGTCGGTCCTGATTCGCGGCCGGATCGGCGTTTACCTGGACTAATCCAGCGGAGACGATCCGGCATGGGCCGAAGCTAAATATCTAGGATTCATCCACCACAGGGTATAGCGAGGAGGAATGTCGTTCTCGGTACCCCAGTCTGCCTTGCAAGTTCAATCTCGCCGGACTCTAGAGCCGGCCGATGCGGCGCAAGAAGGATGGTAGAGGCTTCGCAACTGGCCGGGGCCGTCTCGCGACGCCGGGGTATGGAAGGCATCCATGTACGAAGTCTCTGCGTCATAACGAGCTTATCGGTATTAATGCGGCACATAGCAGGAGCCTCTCGTGTTGAATTTCAATCGGTCGGCATTCCCATTGTGTGACAGTGAGCCGGCCAAGGAGATCGTCTGGTGGGTGCCGGACAAAAGCTGCGATTTAGTTGGGATGAACTGACGTGGCCACCAGTTGTCGCCGTGGTTTTTCGGGCAACGGCCACGAAAGTCCGCCATATATCAGCGTGCCCATATACCTTCTCAAGGGCAGGTGAACCCGGCTATGAACGTTTGTAGGTAAGATGAGGGTTTATGCACCTGATCACCGCTGCCGTAATGACGGCCTTGCTCGGCCGCAAACGGGATGTTGGACAGGATCGGCTCCCGAGCTTCGCAGGGGTAATGGAGACGACGCACGTTCTCCCGGGACGCTTGCGCCTCCGTGCGCCGGTGCTCATCGGACAACACAGGGCGGCTGACCAGCTTCAGCAAAGCCTCGCCCGGCTGGACGGCATTCGCGCGGTAGAGGTCAACGCTTTGTCCGGAAGCTTACTCATTCACTTCTCACCGGATCGCGTCAAGCCTGACATGCTGCTGGGTGCGACGATTCGCCTGCTGGGATTGGAGAAGGATATTCAGCGCCCGCCGCGCTCGTACCTCGGAGAGGAGATTCGCCAAGCCGGGGAATCCCTGAATCGTGCCATCCACCAACAGAGCGGTGGAATAACCGATCTGTGGACATCTCTGGACCTGCTGCTGGTGGCGTTCGGGATCCGGCAAATCGCTGCGGGTAACCGACAGCATGGCTGGACGCTGCTATATTGGGCGTATCGCTCGATGTTCCCGTCAGAACGGAGGCATCCATGAAACCCGATGCCCTCGTCATTGAATTGCAGAGCTGGCTTCTGCGCCCCCGGATCGTTCATCGGCTACCTGGACGGTTACGACTCTACGTTCCGGCGCTCAAGCATGTCGATCATGCACATCAGGAGTGGGCGCTAGTGTGGCGTGACCTGTTGGGCAGCCCGGCGGAGATCCAAACGGTCCAAGTGAACTTGACAACGGGAAGCGTTTTGATCCGGTACCATGCGGACCAGGTTGCAGAAACGGAGTTGCTCGCCTTTCTGCGGGCCATGAATCGTCTGGCGCTTCGGCACTGGGACCGGCTTGCTGCGACTCCGCCCACGGAACTGCCCCATGTGCTACAGAGGTTGGTCCGCGCCATCCGCGCAGGGACTCGCCACCGTCTTATGCTCGACGAGAATCTTGAGATTTCCGAAGATGTTTGGGCTTAACCGCGACCGAGCGAAGACTTGCCTGATCGTCCATGAGCTTCCTGGGCGAGTGCGCATCTACTGCCCCGGCCTCCGGCACTTACCCAAGGAGGCCGTGGCGATCGCCGGTAGGCTGGGGACTCTGCCCGGAGTCCGCTTGGCCCAGGTGAGCCCGATCACCGAAAACGTACTGATTCACTTCAATCAGGCAAAGAGCGGCACCCAAGATATCCTCGCAGCCGCACAGTCGGCTCTCAACGAGTATTCCCTAACCGTCTTCAAAGCGGAACGGGCTATGGCCGCACAATCCGCGGTACAGGAACGGCGTCTTCAGGAGAAGTCCGTGGGCGAAATCCTGCCGCGCGTAGTCGCCAGCGCGGTCACGTTGGGATTCAGCGCCATGTCCACTCGCAAAGTGCCCGCCACCCTTCTCGGCCGCTTCATGACGATGCCCGCCTTGACGAGTCTCTCGCTGGCCCTGCCCATCCTGCGCAGCGGCTGGCGCTCGCTGATGGTCAGCGGCCAGCCCAATGCCGATACGCTCAGTTCCACGGCTATTGCCGCCAGTCTGATCTCCGGGCGCGACAATGCTGCCCTGACCATCATCGGTTTGGCGGATCTGGCCGAGTTGCTCACCGTTTATACGATGGACCGGACACGGCGCGCTATTCGCGACATGCTGGCCGTGGGCGAGGCTTACGTCTGGCGGCTTGAGAAGGACGGCCGGGAGGTGCAGATTCCGGTCGAGCAGGTGCGCGTTAGCGATCGCATTGTTGTGAAGACCGGCGAAAAGATCAGCGTGGACGGGGCTATCGAGGCGGGCGAGGCGGCCGTTGACCAGGCTTCGATTACCGGCGAGTTCATGCCGATACACAAGCAAATCGGCGACCCGGTTTTTGCGGGCACGGTGGTCAAGGCCGGGCACTTGACCATAATGGCGAAGAAGGTCGGCGACGATACAGCCGTGGCGCGAATTGTCCATTTGGTCGAGGAAGCAGCGCATCGCAAGGCAACGATTCAAGCCTTTGCCGACCGCTTCTCTGCCCGCTTCATTCCGGTAAACTTCGGCTTGGCCGGCCTCGTCTACGGCGTCACGCGTAACTCGGAGCGCGCGCTGAACATGCTGATCATCGACTACTCATGCGGAGTGCGGCTCTCCACCGCCACCGCGCTGTCGGCTGCCATTGCCACCGCGGCCCGCAACGGCATCCTGATCAAAGGCAGCAATTATCTGGAAATGCTGGCCGAGGCCGACACCCTCGTCCTGGACAAGACCGGGACCGTGACCGAGGGCCGGCCGCAGGTCATTTCGGTCATCCCGGTGGCACCCGGCGTCGGGGAGCGCGAGATGATCGAGCTGGCCGCTGCGGCCGAGGAAACCTCGACCCATCCCATCGCAATTGCGTTTGTGGACAAGGTGCGCCGCAACGGCTGGTCCATCCCAGGACACGGGCCAACCCACGTCAGCGTTGGGCGCGGGGTGCAAACCACCATCGCCGGTGCGTCGCTACGCGTGGGCAATGCGCTCTTCATGCGCGAGCAGCGGATTGACCTCTCCCGAGCAGAAGAGGCTGCACGGGAGCTGGCTCGGCGCGGAGAGCAGGTGATCTATGTCGCCCGCGACCGTGCCATTCTTGGAGTGATGGGTATCCAAGACACTCTACGCGAGGACATGAAAAAGTCGCTGAATCGCCTGCGCATGCTGGGCATGGACGATATCGTTCTGCTCACCGGCGACATGGAGCAGCATGCGGAGCTCATCGCCACCAAAATGGCGATGGACCGTTACCAAGCCCAGGTATTGCCAGAGGGCAAATCGGACGTGGTGCTGAGGTTGCAGCAGAAAGGGAGGCGCGTGGTGATGGTCGGCGACGGGATCAATGACGCTGCCGCGCTGGCGTGTGCGGATGTGGGTATCGCCATGGGAGGTATGAGGACTGACATTGCGATGGAGGCCGCCGACATTACCATCTCCAGCGACGATCCCCTCATGATTCCTGCTACCATCCTCCTCTCGCAGAAGACGATGAACATCGTCAAGCAGAACTTTGCCACCGCCATAGGGGTGAACACGACGGCCCTGGTGCTGGCTTCGCTAGGCCGGATGCCGGTGGTGTGGGGCGCCGCCATTCATAACGCGACAACGGTGCTGGTCGTGTTGAACTCCCTGCGCCTGCTGCTGCACAACATGGAGCACAGCCGATGAACGGCGACCAACAACCAGCCGTTACAATCGAGCACGAACTTCCCGGCCGGTTGCGCATTCGCCTGTCGCACGCCTTGAGACAGCCCGAGCGTATGCGGCGCCTGGTGGAGGAGCATTCCGGCGTCGCGGAGGTTCGGTATACCGCTATCAGCCGTTCCGTGCTGGTGCAGTATGAGCCGAAACACATCTCGACCGAAGAGATTGTCATTCGCATCGCCACGGGGCTATCACTGGAACACGACAACGCAGGCATTCGAGTTCTTAGGCGCCCTATAACACGCGAACTGACGGATTCGGCATTCTATTCGGGGGTCGTGCTAATTGCCGCGCTTGCTTTGCGCTTCGTGGGACAGAACCAGGCCGCCACTACCGCTTTGGATCGGATTGCCGGCCTCACCACGGCGGGGGCTGCTCTGCACCATGGGTGGGTGGAATATCGCCTGCGCGGGAACTTCGACCCGGAAGTGCTCAGCGTGACCTATTTGCTGACCGCACTGCTAGGCGGCAATGCATTGCCGGCGGCGATCTTTACGTGGATCAGCACCTTCGGCCGGCATCTGGTCCGACTGCCGACTCCCGGGGTCGAGGTTCGCCCCGCCCAGACCGGCCGCCACGGCAATTCACCGCACTTCGAGGTCGTGGTCGCTCCCGACCCTACACCGCCGGATAAGATGACATTCTTCGGGATGGTACCGACTATGTTGTTCCAGGCGATCACGGGCAGGACGCTGGGACAGCATAGTATGATCGAGGACATCCGGCGCGTAGCGGAGATGCACGACCAGGTTCTGGAGGGTGTCAGTGGTTTTCAGCGCGGCATCCCGTTGCGCATCCGAAGCGCAACCTACGGCTCCGCGGAACACTAAAAGTACAACAGACCAGAAAGGAGCATCAGATTTATGCCGATCACTTCGCAGCATGTCACGGGTTTTGTCGTCGGGCTGGGGGGCGCTGCCGCACTCTTCTATTTCTATAAGATGAATCAGAAGCAGGTCGATGCCTGGCTGGAGAGCCAGGGTATCCATCTTCCTGGAGGCAGTGCGAACGATTACAGTTCGATGACTCTTGAGGAACTCATTCGCCAAAAGGAAACCTTGGAAGACCTCATCGCCGAGCGTGAATACGCAGCCGAACAGAAACCTGCGGCCAAGAAGCCCCGCCGCAAGGCAGCGCGGGCCGGCAAAAAGACGGCGCAGCCCAAGGAAGCTACCGCCTGAGAGGCCGGGGCTGGACATGCCGTGCTATTGCAGAGAGCGACTAGACCAACAGCGCAAGTGCACTGCTTACGGAATGGAAGACGAAGCGAGTCTCTTCCTCGGCATATTGGTGTATCAATCTGTCGTAATGGCGCAATCACGCGTGTATGGCAATGCAGGAAACGGATTAGTAATGTGAAGTCGGCATGTGGCAAGGTTTTCCCGAGGGCTTGGCACTGTTCCGGGAGGATCACGGGCTCGGAGACAATCTGTTATTCCCGCCTTGTCGCGACGATGGTCGTGTTCGAGGCCGTGGTCGCGGCAATTCAGCTCTGGCTCTTCTCGACACGGGCCGCTGATGATCAGTTCGCCACAATCAGATGATAAACAAAGTCGTAGGCGGGATCGTGCTCGCCCATCCCTCGTCAACGGTTTTTTGCATCAGCTCCGGGGCAATCACTGCTGCTCCGCCGGTTTGATCGTGGTCTCTACCCGAAACTTGCGGTAGCTTGAGAAATGATCGATGATGCGCTCGTGTACGGACTTGACCAGCATGATGCGCGCGTCCAGGCTGAAGTCGAGAAACGACGGCAGCCAGACCTCACCGTTCACACGCTCCTGTTCAACAATCAGGTCTGAGCCCGTCTTGACGGAACCCAACAGTCCACCCGCGACCCTGTAATTGTCGACCAGACGGGCTTCCAGTCGCGCCACCTCTACGTCCTGCGCATCGATCCACACGGTTCCACCCAACTTGTTGGCGAGACTTTCGGCGCGGGTGTGCGGCTTAAACTGAGGATTTGGCTCGAAGTCATAGACCAACACCTCGCGGCCCCGGTAAGTTTCGTAGCGCCCGTTTTTTATCACCGTGGCATGCAGGATCTGATCGACGCGCACCTCATCGGAGTTCTCGTCGTTGTCCCTGGCATGCTTTTCGGCGAGCTCTCGATCCTTCTTTATCTCTTCGTCGACGCGCCGTCCTTCCTTCTGGGCTTCGTGCTCGGCCAGCATTTTGCCCTCTTTGCTCACTTGGCGAGCGATGGGGTAGCCGCTGTCGAAGAACAACTCGTAGCCTTTCGTCTCCGTTTTCTTCGCCATGCCCTTGCTGTCGAGGGTACGGGTCTCCTCGGTGAAATCACAGACGTAATCCTTGCGCCGCTCCTCAAGCTGCTTTTGATTGGCTTTCAGGCGACGAACAAGTTCAACTGGATCGGGCAGGGAGCGAGGTGTTGGTTCACGCACAGCAACATCCCGCGCCAGAACATCGCGAGAAGTGGGGCTCGCGGACTGGCCGGCAGTTCCGGGAGCATGCGTTACTTGCACCTCTTGCCCACAGGCAATCACGGCAACCAGGAACAACGGCAAAACCCGGACTAGCTTCATGAGAAGATGATGCCGTAAGGGCGATAGTAAGGCAACTTAGATCCGCATCGATTTCCCGGGTCTCGCTAGCTGATGGTGCAACGAGCATGACGCTGGCGACCGCAATGATGAGGGCGACCGCTGGCGGGGCTGGTGGTGGTGCAGGAGATATTCAGGGTTCGAATTTCCGCGCGGTTGAGCGCGCCGCGTGACACGTCGGTACGTTCGTTTGCGCTCATTGAATCTCCACGTTTAGTACGCACAAGGAATGAGTTGGCCCCCGTCCTTCGTTATATCGTCTTTTGTATGCCACGTTGCTGAATCTGAGTGGCACCGAAAAAAATATCCCCACATCCAATGGACATGAGTTCATCTGATGCATCCCTGTCTGCATTGCCCGCAACCTCCGACTCCGCCACTTCCGATCCAGACCGTCACTCCGTCCGGTTCGGCTTCGAAAACACCTATGCGCGGTTGCCGGAGCGCTTCTACGCGCGTCTGGATCCGACACCGGTGGCAGCCCCGCGTCTGATAAGGCTGAATGTGGAACTGGCCCGGAACCTGGGGCTGGATCCGGACGACCTGGCGAGCGCAGGCGGCGTGGAGATCCTGGCAGGTAACAGCGTGGCCGAGGGAGCCGAGCCTCTGGCGCAAGCGTATGCCGGACACCAGTTCGGGTCTTTCGTGCCTCAACTCGGCGACGGACGCGCCATCCTGCTGGGAGAAGTGTTGGCTCGTGACGGTGCGCGGTACGACATTCAGCTCAAAGGCTCCGGTCCGACCCCTTTCTCCCGCCGTGGCGACGGCAGAGCTGCGCTTGGTCCTGTCTTGCGCGAGTACATCGTGAGCGAGGCCATGGCGGCCCTTGGCATACCGACTACCCGGGCCTTGGCTGCGGTGACCACGGGAGAACAAGTGCTCCGCGAATCAGCCTTGCCTGGAGCCGTATTGACCCGGGTAGCAGCGAGCCACCTCCGCGTGGGCACCTTCCAGTATTTCGCCGCACGGTAGTCCCTCCGACTAAGTCCCCTAATCACCGTTACTATAGCCCTATAGTCATTCTGACTATAGCCTAACCTCACACCGACTATAGCCCGGGCGACTAAAAAGCCTAAACGATGGCGTGGTAAAAACGAGAGTAACTCTCATCACGATACTTACACAGCTTGCGCCAAGCCGATTCCAAAAACTATGCGCTTGACACATACGGATGTCAAATAACAGGCCAAATCCAGAGCGTCAGCTAACAGTTAGATAGTTAATTGTACCCCTTGACATGTAACTGGTACGATGATAATTTGACGTGGTTTCATACCCAGTTATTGCGGTGTGGAGCAAGGAGTCCCATATGCCGGGACAGCATAGGTATGGTATATGCGTCAACCCCCACTGCCTCCACGAGGGCGAAGAGAGGGAGATAGTCGGCACGGCTGGCTTGTGCGATACTTGTTATCGCCGTAATAATAAAGCAGTTAACACTGCTCCCGAAGCGGCTGAGGAGCGCCGGATAGCTCGGGAAAACACTCAAATTAGGAAAGCAGATGAATTAAGATTGAAGACGGTGATCGGCATTTTTTCTATGCTGAACAAAGCGAGAAACGTCTTGCCAAAGTCTGAAATCCTGATCATCCATGCCACCCTTGGGCATCACCTACACGATCAGGCGAAAGACTTTGCACAGGATCGTAGGGACGCCATCGCCGCTGGCTTGCTCCCAGCCCAAGCCGAAGACGGCGAGGAATCCACGCCTGATGACGATGAGGAAATGCCATACCTTCCGGTGGAATCCACACCCGAAGACGGCGTGGAAGTTCCACGCCCCATTCGCTCGTTACCGCCAACAGGCCTGGAATCCGCACCCAAACAAGGCGTGGAATCCGCACCCGAGAAAAGCGCGGACGTTCCACACCCAGTTCAGCCTGATGTTCCCAGTGTGGGTTGCACACCCGAACAAGGCGTGGACATTCCGCACCTTCAGCCGACTCCCGCTGACCCCAAGCAGCCAGAACCGGAATCCAAGCCGGAACCAGACTCGACTATAATCCAGTTGTCGCCGATCATAGTTCCCGGCGCACCCGCCATCATCCGCGCCATTCATCGTGCCAGTATGGACTCTGCACAGCTCATCCGCTTCGGCGAGGGTTTGGCGGTAACCTACGTTAAGACTTGGACTGCGCCAGCGGATTGGTATGAGCGCCTGATCGCCGAACTCGCGCTGTCGCCGGAACAGGTAAAAATGTACGGGCGGGATTTGACCATTGAGCGCGAGACAGCAATGTATGGGGAACCGTATCACTTCAATCCTCTGTCTAAAGAGGCGCTACCGTGGGAAGCTTCCCCGGCGATCTCCGAACTACGCCAGATGGCAGAGGAAACTACTCATCACAAGTACTCTCAGTGCGCGTGCAACCTGTATCAAGATGGTGGCGTAGGGATTGGAGTACATCACGACAAGCACAACCCAACTACTATTGTGTCTATCTCGTTTGGTCCGGGCGAACGTGAGATGGGTTTTTGCCTACACAAAGAACCCGGCGCGGATAAGCCCAACACTGCGGTAGATGAAACTCTACCGATCATCCGGCTGGCTGCAGGTTCCTTGATAATGTTCAACCATGACTTCAACGTCAAGTATAAGCATGAGATCATTAAGAACAATTCTATCACCAAGCCCCGTCTCTCGGTTACCCTCCGGGAGTTCTTGTACCGGGGACTAAGGTAGTCCCTAGCTACCCCAGATAGCTTGGATGACCGTGGTGTAGCCGCCATCCGTATTCGCTGCTACCATCTCCTGCTTAGTCCATGAGGAGATTTCCCCAAAAGCCTTTGGAAACATCAGAACAGTAGAGTCGGGCAAGACAAAATAGCTAGCGTCTGGCTCCTCATACACAGTTGCACACCCGAACATACTGTGGATAGCATACTTAGCCTTAGCTTCGGAAGCTTCGAGAATAGAATCCTCCCACATCTCGGCGTCAGTCTGATTGTCTTTTCGAGTGGGCAACACCGCGTGGCAAGTGATGTCAGTCAAGGTCATGTTATTCTCCCGTTCCCACTGCTTCACTATACCTTCCGTGGTTCTAGTTTTTTTTGTCATGCAGGGTCAGCCGCCCTTCATTGTCGAGAAAAATCAGACTTAGCATCTTCTCTTTTTGGTACTGCTGCAGGTTGTCGAAATTCCGTAACTGCCGATAAATCCACGTCAGTATCTCCCGACCCTTATCGTCAATGCCGGGGCAGCCGCTCACAGCAGCGGCGATTTCAGCGTCTGACCATTGTTTCCAATCATCCAACCGCCGCATTATGTACTCTGAATATTTCAGCTCTGCATTCGTCCACTTCATAGTCCCAACTCCTAGATTCAAGAGTGCGCCAACATATGGGTAACTGGCAAGCGATTCGAATGATTTATTCCACTTTAACTCTTGGCTTAATCCTTAAGCAAGCTATGGTGTGAGTATCTAATTTAAGCCTTCAAGGCTCGGTCATAAGGGTTCTGCTGACCAGAAGCCACGGCTCGCCATTGGGGCTTTCTTACGCGGACTACTACCCTACTATCCCAAACTTGCAATCGATGCTTCTACGTCCTTTACCTTGCGCTGTAATTCATTATCCTGCGGGTGCTCTGCCGCACGCCGTTTTAGGTTGCTAAGCTTAATCTTCATCTTATGCGATTCGCTCATGGTACTTTTAATACCATCATCTACTTTGGCAACCTTCTGCCCACCTACCTTGAGCGTGCCTGTCAGTACACCCAGAGCATTGGCAATACGTTCTCGCTGCTTCCTCAATTCCTCTAGTCCAGCCAATTTCTCATCGAGTGCATCTAGTTGAGACTTCAATTCTGCTTCTACATTGATAGCCATAGTCTAGCCTCTGTAACCATAGTAGCCTACCTTTTCTTAGACAACAAGCTACCTGCGGGGGGATAGCTTGTAGGTAGGATGTATCTTAGGTGGCAGTACCGCTGGCTGATTGTAGTGTGGTCTAAAACGCTGTAGTCCGATACGCCATTTCTGATGTACGCCGTTGCGCACGAATGTCTCATCCGGATAGGTACCCATGCCTCAACTTACATAAGAGCAAAGTATCCCTGAGTACATTATTACGGTTACCCGAAATCCCGTTCCGAGTTCCTTGACTGCGCCCCAGCGGCGCCGCGCGTCATTGTAGGGCCTCATCCGGGATGACGGCGATTCAACGCCAGAGGCGCGACAGATCAGGATGCGGTCGCGATGGGAAACAATTCGCTCCAGGACCGGCAAGGCCGCGGTACGATCCATCCAGTGAAGCGCCCTGCGATAGTGATGAAGTCGAAGGCGCGGGCGGATGAGAACTCCTCGATCCGTGCCTGAATTAAAGAGAGTGCCACTCCCGCTTCCTTAGCCGCAGCCTTTGCCGCCGTGATCATGGCAGCTTCTGGATCGATCCCTGTGCAGTGGTCCACAAAGGGGGCGAAGCCAATGGCAAGCAGCCCGGGCCCACAGCCAATATCAAGTAGGCTTTCGTCACCACGCAAGCCAATCTGCTCCGCGACATTGTTGAAGAACGCAGGCGGATAGGGTTCCCGGTGACGGGAATAAAACTCAACTGTCGAAGCGAAGCGTCCCATCGTTTCTAGTCTTGCGGGTATAACTGGCAACTTCGACCGGCTCGAACATCGTGCCATTCGCCACTATGACAGCTCGCCGGTGAGGAACTGCGCCTGGCCGCCACCAAAGGACCAGTCATCGTCGCCGTTTATGACAAAGCTGACCATCACGTCCGAGCTGGGGATGCCGCAAGCGGTCTGGAGCTTTTCACAGAGCAGGCGGTAGAACAACTGCTTGGCTTCTTTCGCGCGGGGGCGGGAGACCACTTTCAGCAGCACGAACTTCTCCGTGCGCTTAAAGCCCAGTCCGGTGTCCTGGGCTCGAAACATGTCTGCATCGTGCTCGAAGACAATCTGGTAACGATCACGTTCGGGTACTCGGAAAGCCTCCAGCACGGCCTCATGAGCGGCATCGAGGAGGGCGTTGATGTCGGCCTCAGAGCGGCCGCGCAGGATGTGGAATTTCAACAAGGGCATGGAATCACCTCCGAAGCACGCTACGATTCGTTAGATGTTATCGCAGACACCCGATGGGTGGATGGCGTTCATGTCCGGAAATCCGTGGCTGGTGCCGTCACCAGCCGATCTCGCCGAGGCGAGACTAGCGGACTGCCCTGCCCAGGCTTGCATGCGCTGCACATCGCGGCCTTGAGCGCATCCGCCCGCATCGCTGCGGTGAGCCCGCGCTGCACAGGGTATGCCGCGGGAGCTGGCGCATTTGGCGCCGCGGCCGCTACAACGTATTCCAGATCGCCACGTGGTAGCCCTAATCGAAATGTCGGGGGGATTCACTTCGACGGGTAACGCTGTACATCATGGCAGCGTACGACGCGGGTGCTTCAGCTTCACAGCACGCGTTCCACGAGCACGTGACGCTATCCAATCTGGGCTACCAAGAGCGATAGCGGGAGTCGTAGATGGTAATTCCTCGCGACGACAACTCCTCCAGCAATTGCGTCACAGAAGGAGATATCTCACTGTCTCCGGGTACGACCACTGCCCACTCTAAGTTCTCGCGCAACTCTCGGGAGCTGATGTGCCATTGATCGAGCGCGGGCGGCGTTCTCACGCCAATCTGAATAAGGGACCAGTGTCGAATGAGTGCTAGTGCAACGTCTCGTTTGGGCATCGGCCCGCGGACGATAAAATGATTGTCGCCATGCACCAGAATGCCCACCATAATGACCCTATGCCTCGACGCGCGGATCCGGAACCGGATAACCGATCGCGAAGTGGTACACCACCTGTCCCTGCCCGGGCACCAGCTTAAGATAATGATGCACTTCATCATCGTAGAACGCGCCGATTCCCGTTGCCCCCAAGCCGAGCGCTTCCGCGGCGAGATAAAGGCGGTGGCCGACGGCGCCGGCTTCGAAATGCACATAGCGATAACCGCGGTCGCCATGGGCGCGGACAGCGCGTTCGAGATCGCCGATCATTGAGAACGCCACGCATGCATTTCCAGCGAGGTCCTGCCCGAGACTGAGGCCCGCCGCCGCGACCCGCTGATCGCCGCTTCTGATCTTCTCTAACTCTGCACGCTCCTGCCAGAACCTGTACACCCCTGATTCCAGTCCATCAACATGATGAACGTACAGATAGAGCTGGATGAATCGCGTGCTGGCAAAATCAGCAGCCAAGGGCTGGGCCGTGACCGCAAGGATTGCCGTAAGCTGCGCCAGTGATATGGATCGTGTTCCTCCCACGAAGTCGAGTGCCGACCGTCGCTTTCGGGCGACCTCACCGAAGGTGCGAGGGGATGAGGCAGGAGGCGGCAGCTTGATCTCGCCGGTGCCAGTAGGGGTGGGCTCGGCAGCGGCGATGCCCACGTGCTCGCTACCGCGGAGTTTCGTGACCTCATGAATACCGTCAATGAGAGGGTAAGAGATCCTTTCCTGTGAGAGCTGATTCGCGTGCCCGCCGAACCAAACGGAATCGTTGGCGTCGGCTTCGCGCACAGGAATGGAGCTGCCGTGCAGAGTGATAATGAGCATCGGCCATTCGTCCTGGTTGAAACGACAGAGCTGCGCCACTTCATCGTCCGGGAAATGGCCGACCGCGAAGCTATCGCATCCGATGGCTCCGGCGGCAAGAGCAATCGCTTGCCAGGCATGTCCCATGTCGTGCAAGCAGTATCGATATGCCCGGTCACGGTACTTCCAAGCCTCACGCCATGCAATGCTGGTCAACACAAACACGATAGGGGCAGAACTGCCAGCCAGCTTCAAATCAAAATCGTCGCGCGCTCGCTGCTCGGCCATGTGCGCAGACGGGCGGTAATGATACAGCCCATCGGGCCACCCTTGCAGGCCCCGCGTGAGGAAGTGGAATTCCGTTGGGTGCAGATTTCCTGAGGAAGGATTCACGCGCAGTGCATAACGGTTTCCGGTAGACGGGACGCGTTTGGAGGCGCTAATCGCAGCGGAATAGAACAGTAGTTGTGAGAGGAACGTCGCACCGTCAGTGGCCGGCGTAGTGCCGCAGGCGCCCTGAAGCAGTTCGAGTGCTGGCATCTGAGGGACCGGCGGATCTGCTGGCAGGTCGAGCACAGGCACACCCTCGTAATGACGGAACGGATCGGGCATGTTCGCCCGGTCGAGAACGTGCTGCGCTAGCCTCAGCGATTCAACGCTGTGCTTGGTAGCTTCGTGATATTCGCGCCACGTCATTGCCGTTGTGCCCGCCGATACCGATGCAGAGGTTGAATTGCTGCATGATCCTAACATCGAAGCGGCACCAGCATCCGTTTTCCGGTGGGCGCCAGGTAGGCAGCACAAGCCAGCCCCTTGTGCTTAGCGCCGGCGACGATCACCGCTCGGAATCCGGATACAAAGGCTACTTGAATCGATTCTTTGATGGCGGCTCTCGTGCCCAGATCGAGGCCAGCAGGCTCCAGCAATCCGGCGAGTAGGAGTCCATGTTTGCGAACGAGGTACGTCTGCAATATTCCGGCCATCACCGCAGCAACCCGAGTGCAGAAGCTTACATCGACACTCACATACGCTATGAAGTCGATTGCTATTCCGGTCGGAAGGTGGCGGAGAGGCCGATTCGATTTCGCCTGTGGCACGGCTCGCATGATGCCGTTTACATTGTTCGTGCCGATGACGGCAATCTTTATCTCCGACGGGAAACATCAACCGCCCGAGGGTACATGGCAACTGGCTGTATATAGCCAGTTGCCGCCAGAGGCCTGACTATTAACTTATTTCGGGAGCGATGCACGATGAATATTGCGGCGGATTGCAAAAGCTGGGAAGGCCAGTCAATCGACGAACGTTTTCCCATGCTTCAATGGTTAGGCGGCTCTGAACATAGTGCCGTATTCCTCACGGAGCTACGTGGCGAACGGCCGCTAGAAGAGCCGCTAAGGGCTGTCATAAAACTGATTCCGGCAGATGTTGGGAATGCGGAATCCCGAATCTCACGCTGGGAAGCGACAAAGGGTTTGTCTCATCCCCACCTGATTCGCCTGTTTCACACGGGACGATGTGAGATCGCCGCGACACCGTTGTTGTATGTGGTGATGGAATATGCCGATGAGGAACTTTCTCAGGTCCTTCCATTGCGGCCACTCACACCTGAGGAAGCAGGGGAGATGCTCCCACCGGTCGTTGACGTGCTCTCGTATCTCCATGAAAAAGGGCTGGTACACGGACACGTCAAGCCATCCAACGTCACGGTCGTGGGTAACCAGTTGAAACTCTCCTGTGACAGTATCCATGCGTCCGGCGAGTTGAGTATTGGTGAACTTGAGCCGAGTGTGTACAACGCGCCCGAGGCCACAACTGGGACGATGCTGTCGGAAGCAGACGTATGGTCACTTGGCGTCACATTGATTACGGCTCTGACCCAGCATCCGCCAACCTTTGAAAATGCGGGGCGGGGGGATGCGACCCTGCCGGAGTCCATTCCGGAACCCTTTCGTAGCATCGCGCGGGAATGTCTCCGACTCGACCCCGGAGTCCGGTGCACGCTTGGGAATATCCTCACCCGTCTCCGGCCCACCTCTGCTCCTTTGCAATCGGTCGCAGGACCTGCAGCCACGAAGCGGCATCTGGTGCGCAACATCATGGCGCCGATCGCAGTGGGGTTTATGGTGCTCGTGGTGTCTGCCGGCATGAGACTGAATGTCCATCGTACGCAGACCCAACTGGCGCTGGCAGTTCCCGTGCCTCCTCCCGCCACCAGTCCTCCGCAACAGGCTCCAACTCCCACTGCGGAGGCCGCCACCGGGACGCCAAAGGGCGTTGTTGTTCGAGGCAGGGTTGATGAGCGGGTTCTGCCTGATGTTCCCATCAACGTGAGAAATAGAATTCATGGCAGAGTAAAGGTGCGTGTACGAGTCTCCGTAAACACCGCAGGCGAGGTTTTGGCGGCGAGCTTGGATTCCCCGGGCCCCAGCAGATATTTTGCCAACCTGGCATTAGAGGCTTCGCGCGGTTGGAGTTTCCACCCTCCGCAAATTGACGGTCAGAGCGTTGCGAGCGAGTGGATTCTGAAATTTCAGTTTAGGAGAACCAAAACTCAGGTTGATCCCTCTGTTGAACGCATCGCCGGCAATGCGGGTCCGGGAATACAAACGTCATCACGGGTTCGCCATCATCGCCGGGGCAGGAGACCGCTTTCAGCCTGACCGACGGTAGTCTCTTGCGCTTGGCGATCGAGCCGACTCTTCTGGTTTGATTACAGGGGGATCACTGGAAAGTTAGTAGAAGTCGAACAGCGGCACTTGTTGGATGGCGCATGTGCAGTGTGACGGAATGTGACGAGTAGACGTTTGATGGCCATTGAGTCTACTACCCGGCAGCCTGGGCTCGACCGACGAAATACAGTGTTCCCGCAGTCCAGTCTGCTGCCTTCCGTTCCGAACAGATGGGTGCGAAAGTGAAATGTACCTGTGCAATCATCGAGACCAACGGGTTCGAAGTGGTGTGCTCGAACCCCTCCAGCCCATCCACTTCGGCCACTTCCCGGGTGAAGCACAGGCGTGGTAACGGTCGCATTGGTTCGAGCAGGCCGTGGTCATTCTTATTGTTCTCCAGTTGCAAGTTTCATTCTTCACCTCGCCCTGTTGCTCGCGAGAGCGCATCCAAGACTCAGGCCTATGCAGAAGTTCACGCGCCGAGAACTACTTAAACTCGGAACCGCCGCCGCTATTGCGGAGTCTTTGGGTTTGCCAGGATGCGGCGGCATGTCGTCGTTGCTTCCTTCCACCCCGTCCGGATGCTCTAAATTAACCGACATCGAGCATGTGGTGATTCTGATTCAGGAAAACCGGTCGTTCGATCACTACTTTGGAAGCTACCGTGGGGTTCGTGGATTCTCCGATCAAAGTGCGGCGTTCCAGCAACCAGATGCGGCAAACACAACGAGCTCCCCCGTCGGAATGCTATTGCCATTCCACCTTGACACCTCCAAAGCGGATGCGTCCTGCACCCACGACATTTCACACGACTGGGTGCCGCAACATCAGAGCTGGAACGGCGGAGCAATGAACGGTTTTGTGAGTTCGCGTCTGCCGATTGATTCTAATGACGCCGTGTTGAGCATGGGCTACTACAGTCGCTCAGACCTGCCCTACTACTACGCCCTGGCTGATGCCTTCACGATCTGTGACAACTATTTCTGTTCGGTGATGGGGCCGACCGACCCCAATCGCCTCTACACGATGGCGGCATCGCTCGATCCAGATGGAAAAGATGGCGGGCCGATCCTGCAGAGCATCGTAACAAACCGATCAGTTTATTACGGACGGCTGACATATACGACGATGCCCGAGCAGCTTCAGGCACGCGGAATCTCCTGGAAGGTTTACTCGTCACCCGATGAGACCATTCTCGGTGGAGTCCTCTCCGACAATGTTCTCTCCTACTTCAAGAATTTTCAGGATCCTGCATCAGTGCTGCATCAGAATGGTTTCGGTGCACAGTTTCCCCTCGACTTCCTCGCCGATGTGGCTTTGGGAAATCTACCGCAAGTCTCCTGGCTGGTCGGGTCAATTCTAACTTCGGATCATCCGCCCGCTCCTTCGCTCTTTGGTGAGAATGTTCTCTCCCTTATTGTCGGCGCCCTAACTCTGAATCCAGCCCTGTGGGGGAAAACGGTTTTGATCGTCACCTACGATGAAAATGGCGGATTCTTCGATCATGTTGCACCGGTGACGGCGCCTCTCGGAACGCCGGGCGAATATGTGACCGCTCCCGCGATACCAGACCCGACCGTAGCAGGCAGTCCGGCGATTACCGGTCCAATTGGATTGGGCTTTCGCGTCCCCACGCTCATCATTTCGCCGTTCAGCCGAGGCGGGTTCGTGTCATCGGACCTCTTTGATCACACTTCAGTGTTGCGATTCCTCGAAACGCTATTCGGCGCTGAAGTACCCAACCTGAGCGCATGGCGCCGTGCAACGGTCGGGGATTTAACCAGTGCACTCAATTTCAAAAAGCCTGATCAGTCGGTTCCGAATCTGCCGTCCACCCTTCCAGGCGACCCGCAGGCAATCTTGCAATGTGCCGCGAACCTGGCGGGAACGATACCGTACACCGTGCCGGGCACTCAAACCCTCCCGACTCAGGAATCCGGAATCCCGTCTCGTCCCAGCGGAGTGTGCTAATCGGGATATGCGGCGGAGGACAGAAACCTTTAGTCGTTGAACTCAGGCAGGTTGACGCGCCTCGCAGCGGCTGTCCCACCATTCCTTCGGGTCAATTTGGACGCAGTCAAGTTGCATTTTGTCCACAACTCACCTGGAAAATGTTTTTCGGACTGTGGTTATCGCTGTTCTGGCAATTGCCGGAAAGATTCGAGGTCCCAAAGTCCGTCAGGCATTGAGGTCTCTCTGCTGAGGATATAAAGGTTCCCATCGTCTGCACGGACTTTGTAAAAGGCCTTCTCTGGGCCATACCACTGATCGAGGATCTCATCGACCAGATACTCACGTCCGTCCAATCGGAGACGGACAAGCCTCTCGTCGCCTTTCATTCCCGCGTAGCACACAACCTCCAACTTCATCTCTTCTCGATTCTCGCTCGTGCGCGCTGAGCCCCGAGTAGCGCAAGCACTTAAGGCGTCTCCTGTGGGCGAGTTGGCAGGGTTCTTACGCCTGCCTGACCCGACCGCCCCAATCCGAGCCAGGAGCAGCCCTACTTATTCGTACGCCAAAAACCAAAGCGGCATTATTTCAGCCATGGAAACCGGGCAAGTCTATGCGTCTTGCAATGTGATCCTTAATCCAGTGGCTGTCCCACCATTCCTTCGGGTCAATCTGGACGCCATCAAGCTGCATGGCGAAGTGAATATGGTCGCCTCCGGCCATTCCGGTCTGACCGCTCGTGCCCATGACCTGGCCTCGTTTCACCATGTCGCCTTCGTGCACATTAATCTGGCTGAGGTGGCCGTAGATCGTCTGTAGCCCGTAACCATGGTCGACCACGATGCAATTGCCGTAGATGCCCAGCGGAGCCGCATATACAACCCGGCCATCATTGGACGCCTCCACGCCAACGTGCTGCGTAACCGCGAGATCGTATCCAAGGTGCACCTGCTGATCGATCTTGTTCCCCTTGTAAATATAGCTCCGCACGTCCGCAAAGCTGGCTTCCGCCTGGGAGTGAGACTGTCGCGCGAAGGGCTGAGACCATAAGAACCTGTCCGCAGTCTTGAAGCGCAGATCCGAGAGCACCTTGTTGTTGGCGCGCCGCATTTCATTATTGATCTTTACAAAGCGCGCCACGGGATCGCCCGAGCCATTCGGATCAAGTTCGTTGACTACCTTCTGAATGAACCGATCGTCCAACTGCAAATTATGTGCGGTGTACTTCGGTTGCTCCTTCTTTGGAAACTGGAATACGAGCGGGCCGGTCACATCATTTCCCGCGCCATTGGAGGCGTAAACCACCGGCACAGTGTTGGACGGCATATTCCAGGCAAAGGCAAACAGCGAAAAGAAGCCGGGCTTGCCGCCGGGCATAGGCCAAGCTCGAAATGTTTGATCGCCGACACGCACGCCTGCTTCTGTCCAAGTACCGGAGGCATTGAAGGTAGCCAGATCCGCCATGCCCAGGTACAGGTAGTGTTGATCGGAATCGGCACTAACGGTTGGCGGTCGCGTGACCACCGTCACGTCGCGCTCGTAGCGTGCTGTCTTTCGAAGCAAGTCGTTCGAGGTAGCTTCAATGATCACCTTCGCCTTGCCATCCTGAAGTTGCGGCGTGGTGTTGATGCCGGCAGTAAAGTTCCATGTGCTATCCGACACGCGCGAAGGTTGCGCGAGCTCCCAGACGCGATAGCGGGCGCCGTTCTGCTCGACAAACGCTGCGAGCCTACGGACACCATGCGGATCGCGCACGTGGACGGTAATGGGGGTGGCCTGGCCGAGAGTGGTGACTGGAGATGACAAATCCACAACGGGCGTCGCTGATAGAGCCAATTTAAGCGCAATCGGCAACAAGACGACGACAGCAATTACGGCAATAATGATTTTTCTCACAATTCATTGTAGCTGCCGCTGAGCGAGTGGAGAATCAGTGATTAAACCTACTTGGTACTACTTCGTTCTGCTGAGTCATCCCCTGGTTGCAGCCTCACGCCACGGAATGTTGCCGCAGAAGCTAAACTTCGCCGATATCGCTCAACACCGCCATCGCGGCATTGCGGCCATTGATGCCGATGACGCTGCCGCCTGGGTGGGTACAGGCTCCGCAGAGGTACACTCCCCGCATCGGGGTCCGCACCGAAAGCCGCTTCGACCACATATAAGGAGGCAGGCATTCTCCCTGAAAGATATGGCCGCCGGTCAGGCCGACTTTCTGCTCTATATCTGGCGGTCCCAGCACCTGCGCGTCGATCACTGCCGTGTCGATATTCGAACAGAAGTGGCTCAGCGACTTCAGCGCCAGCCGTTTAACCTCCTCCCGCCGCTCATCCCATGTGCCATGCGCAAAGCGATAGGGAACATACTGCGCAAACACGCTCATCGTATGCTGGCCTTCTGGAGCCACCGTCGCGTCGTGTGCGCTCTGGAAATAAAGCTCACACCAGAGATGTTCAGGGAGTTCGCCGCGCCTCGCCTGAGCGAAACCTGCCTTCCACTCATCCTTTGTAAGTGGAGCATTGATCTGCCCATAGTGGTGCGGCTCATTCGTTCCCGGTCGCGCTTTGAAGTCCGGCAGCTCGCGCAACAATACGTTGAGTTTGACCGTGCAGCCTTCGATGGGAACGCTCTCTACTCGTCCGCGCCAGCCGGCATCGGCGTGACCGCCGAGCATGTTCAATGTCCGCCTCGGGTCGGCATTTGACACCACTATCGGAGCGGCAATCCGCTCGCCGCCTTCCAGCACCACGCCTTCCCCCGGGATGATTTGCGCAATGGGGACTCCTGTCGCAATCACCGCGCCGGCCTCCCGTGCTGCGTCGCAGAAGTAGAACGAGACCATGCCCATGCCGCCCCGCACATAGCCCCACATCCCCGGCATCCCTCCCAGCCGCCCAGAGGAGTGATGAAACCGGATCGAAGCCGTACCGGCATCAAATGGACTTGCATTTGTCCCGATGACGCCCTGACCTAAGTAGGCCGTCTGCAGGCGTTCATCCTGAAGATAGCGTTCCACAAATTCCGCCATCGACCAATCAAACAGCAGATGCTTTGCCTCTTCGTCCGAGCCCAGCCGCGCTTCGATCTGCTCCTGTGCAGGAGGCTCGCCAATCCAGAGGTCGCCGTCGCCCGCCGGCCGCAGCCTATCCCGGAGTCGGCGGATGACATCGCTCATAGCGCGCCAACCGTCTACATCGCCCGGAGCGAATTTCCGTACCTCCGCTGCGCAGGCTTCATCGTCATCCCACAGTTGAATGCTCGATCCGTCGAGGAACGGGACAAACAGCCCATTCACCGCCGGAGTCCATCGGAAGCCGCGCTCCGGTAGGTTGAGCTCCGAAATGACGAGCGGGTGCAAAAGTCCTGCGAGGTATGCGCATGGAGACATGTGCACACCTGGAAACGGTTCTTCAATTGTGCATGCGCCACCCACCCGAAGCCGACTCTCCAGCACCAGCACCCGTTTGCCGGCGCGTGCCAGATAGGCGGCGCAGGCCAGCCCATTGTGCCCGGCACCGGCCACTATCACGTCCCAGGAATGTGAGGCGAGTTCGCGGACAGGAGCTGGCAGTCCGATTTCACCGAGTACAGCTGCGGTAGGTGAGGTCAATGGATTTCTCCATGCTTCCGGTTCGTGCCGCATTCCAATGATCGAAGCGGTAGAAGGAGACTATACCCGCGGCATGCGTTATCGTGCACCGGGAGCAGCAGTTGGATCCGGCCCCGGAGGGGATGCCTGCACCGGCCTCGGCTCCCCCATTGCCAGCAAACTTATTCCCCTACTTGCGGCTGCCGGTTCAAGCCCCGTGCCACTAACCACCAAGTAAGAAGCATAAGTAGCCGGGTCAGGTCATCGATGGTGTTTGGAAAGCGGCCAGAGCTTTATTGACCAGGCCAGAGTGCCATCGCTAGCGCTGGTTAGGACTTGAGCCCATGTCGAAGCCCGATACGATAAAAGCCTGTTTGTCGAGAAATTCCCAGGCAGCTTCTTCGAAATTCGTGGAGAATACACGGCCACGACCTCAGAGGCCTATGCTCGTTTCCTCCGCTCTTTGACTTATTCTGGATACACTCCGGTTTTAAACGCAATGACGGCATTCTGCATCGCTTCCCATTCTGCTTTGGTGTAGAAGCGGAACTCCGAATACGCAAACACCTCCGCACAGGCCAAATCCGTGTAAGAACTCGGCATCATCGATGCTCATGCTCACCGTGTCGCCGTTAACCTGCCGCGACGCACAATCACCGTTGATCGTTGCAATCAGTGCCTCAATTTTCCGGCTCATCGCAAAAGCAAGATTCCTAACCATTCTGCGCTCCAGCTCCTTTGAAATCTGGGATATCGTAAAAGCTGTTTTGCGCCCGCAGTCCGCATGCGTGCGCGTCACCTCGAGTTCCGTGTCGATGCAAAACTGAATCATGTACATCGCCATGAAGTCGTCTTGTACCGGCTTTGTATCTTCATTGTTGGTACCCATATCTTTGGTTTCCTCTCTTTTCTTACTCAGCCCCTGGTTGGGGCGAACGCGATCCATCACGCTTAATTGCCGCATGTACCGTTCACAGTCTTTTTTGCTTTCGAAATGTGAATCATTTCCTCGCTTGCAACACATTACCGAGGTTTGCAGGCCTCGAACATAATTGGAATGTCTCACTATCACTCAGAAATCCAACGCATCTGTCGTGTAGCTCTGTGCCGGCAGGTGTGCACTTAAAAGTGAGTTGAGTTTCTTCAGAATCGGCTGGTACCGGATGTTGCCGACTGGTTCCGTTCGGTGCAGAGAATGGATGCGATCGGAAATCTAAGGTGAACGCAGGGGAGTGCGACGGTGACCGCCTATGCAAAAGACAGAGACACACATCTCCGCCAGCCAAGGCGCATAACAATTAGTGGAGAACTGCTGAGATGGAGTGGCTCAACTCCACTGCCGGTCGCTCGCGGAGAGAACGAGCAGAGAGGTCTGAGATACGATCTTCTTCTAGTGGTCGTGTGCGGGCTGCAGGCGATTAAAGCCAATCCTCATACCGTGTATTCACGTGCAAACATTCTGAATCCCGGTTCCAGCGGCAGCGGCTGTAAGAGGGGCTTCTCTTCGGCGAACATCGCCGCCACTTGGCGTTTGGTCGGATGCGCGCGTCGGCCCAGTGTTATTTTTGTTGCATCGCCGACGCCTGATTCGGCTTTACCCTTCCGATCTGGATCTCTGATCCGGCAAGGCAGAGCTACCACGCGGTAGTGCGCCGGAACATCGATACAGGAGATTCAGGCTGGGATCGTAAATGTCGGGGACCAGAACACCCTCTTTCAGGTTGTCCAGAACCACGACTCGCATCGATCCACCCAGCCGTCGAAAGGCTTGTTCATGCAACTCGGCCCAGGTACTTGTGCTCGAACGGACAGCAGACGAACCGATTTTGCGGCTATAGCCCAGCGTCAGTACCGGCATCGGCGTGCGCCCGGTGCTTGCCATTCTGGGTCGCGCAGTATCAGGCCACTGCCGTAATCAACCTGCGCCCTTTCGCATGCCATCCGCGCTTCCAGCGATCTCACCCCCGCGCAGCCTCCGCATGAAACGCTTCACGCGTTGATAGCCGTCCGCAAACCCGCAACTGTCGACAAGGTCATGCCAGATACCCTCCCGTTGCGGCCTTGCGCCAGCCCAAACTCGATCGTTTCAGGGTACCTGAACCCAAGCGAGAGCTTCTGTCTTGGACCTTTCGCGTGGCTGGTTTTGAAGTGACCTCTCGTGGCTTTTTTGCTTCAACAGATGGAAGGATTTGTAAACAGTTGCGGGGACGCGCGGACCTGGGAGTGGAACCGAAAGTAGTCCGTGCTCTTGAGGTACCCGTGAAAACTTCTGGCTAAGCGAGTACTATCACTGCAGTAAGAGATGAAAGTGGAATGGCGCCTGAGTCTTTGGCGTGCAAATGCAATAAATGCTACCGATGAGGCGTCACGCAGTGGATAGCAGACCCGTTACGCACGCGCGTATTTGGCAACCGTCCCCCTCTTTAAAGACTTCTTACAAATATTCCAGATCAGTAGTGTCCGGCTAAAAGTCGAATAGATTGAACTGGTTACCGGAATCGACTAAGTCGTTATCGAAGGCAGCTGCGTGAAGTGCCCATAAAATGGGCGCTTTCTCGAAAAGCGTGAGGCTGAGGATCTGTAAAATCTGGTAGAGGCTGGCGTCCAGCTCCAACCGTTTGCGCACGATTGCCACCAGGACGTATACCGAGACTGCGATCCATATCTGAGTCTTCACGGCATTCTCGCTGGTGCCGAAGAATGCCTTGATGCGTAGGTGCTGCTTGATCCATTTGAAAAACAATTCAACTTGCCAGCGCTGCTTGTAGATTTGCGCGATCGTCAACGCCGGGAGCGCAAAGTTGTTGGTCAGGAACTTCAGCCGCTTATTGGTCTCCGCATCGAAGTAACTCACGCGTCGCAGTGGATCGGGATACGCAGAAGCCGATTCCAGAGATGTTAGAAGCACGGTCTGATCGGAGCGAACGCCTGTGCTCTTATCGACCGGATGCGAGTAGCGCCGCTGAATCGAAACGTTCGACTTGGTGCGCACCACGAAGAAAGCCGAGCTGAGCGTGAACACAAACAGACGTTGGAAATCGATGTAGCCGCGGTCCATCACATAGAACGCGCCGGGTTCCGGCATGATCTCGTCCAAGATGTTTACGTCATGCACTTTGCCGTTAGTAATGCGGATAAATGTGGGAATGTTGCCGTGCAGATCCAGCAGAGTGTGCATTTTGACAGCAGCTTTGTGCTCACGGAACTTGGCCCATGGGAACAAGGAAAGGCAGAGATCAATAGTCGTGGAGTCCAAGGCATAGAGGCTGTTGTTCAGGTTGACGCCCAACGGATCGCAGGCGTAGAGAGGCCGTGCCATGCCAACCAGAATTTGTGCGAAGTCGGCGAAGATCCTCCAATCATGAGATTCGTTCGCATCCGCTAAAGTCGAGCGCGTCACCTTGCCACGAAAGCCCATGTGGTATAACTTGGCACCCATCGCGCGAAGGCATGCTTCTATGTCGCGCAGACTTTCCCGGTAAGTCAATTGCGCGAAGGCCATCGCCAGATACTGGTCCCAACAAGAGAAACCTCGCAGGTGGGAGTCGCCGCGATAGCGAGCTACACATTTCTGAAACTCCTTGCCCGGGGCGTGCTCGATCAGTTGAGAGAAGATAGTGCGGCCAGCATTCATTCCACTATTGTTTCGGATCTGGAACTCGTCGTCTCAGGCCGAAAGCCGCATTCTGGATTTCAAATCGTTCTCGCGCCGAACGGCCACATCCTGCTGACCCGTAGAGACTTACGCAACTCTCTGAAATTTTAGCCGGACACTACTGATTCCAGATAATGTCGATTGCTGCATCGCGTTCCCCATCACTTTTATGTGCTCCGCAAACATAGGCCTGAACGTCCGCTGGGTTAACTTGGCTCAGTACAGGGTAGAGCTGTTTGAATTTCTCGAAAGGAATATTTTGCGGGAGCCCGCAGCTTCGAGCGCGGCTGAGATCCACGATTAGCAGCGACGACCAGCGTCTTATCATTTCTGCACTGCGTGAGTCATAGCGAACTAGCGTCTGAAGCTCCTTCATGTCCGGCGGTACCGCTGCCTCCTTAACGTCCTGGGATACTGCTGTCCAAGCCCGCTGACCCAGGTCTATCTGCGCACTCATCCACAACGTTGTTGTTTCATATCTCACTAAATCATGAAATTCCTGCTGCATGAGTTCCACAGTTAATGCCCGATTGCCGTGGCCGCAATTTAAAGGGCAGACAAAGAAACAGCGCAGGAAGCTCTCCGGAAGCAGTCCGTCCGATGCAGCCAATGCTTGAGTAATTAGCGAGCGAATGAACTCTTGCGCCCAACAAGCCGGGTCATCGGATGCGGACGCCGAGTGTTCCATTTCAATCTTGTACGCTGTGCCAAACGACTCTTTAATCAGATCCCGTACTGTGTCTAACCAAAGGTCCCAGTTTGCGCGCATGAACGTGCACTGCATTGTTGCGCCTCCACGAGCGCGCCTAATGTTTGGTGACCTTACGTAGTGCCGCAACTCTCCTGAATAACTCAGAAAAGTTGTAAACTGCACGTCTATACTCCTTTTTCCCTCAACTGCTTCGAACACCTCATGTGAACAGTTCATGAGGTTGTTCAATGCAGAGCGCATCTTAGTCGGGCGAGATCGGGACCCTTTCACTGTCGTTCGTGTTTTTTTAATCCGATTGTTCACTTCGTTATAGAGCTGTTCCATTTTGCACTTAAAACAATGGGCCAGTGCCGCACCATAGGCTTCCTTCCACCTCAGGGTGAATTGAAAACAAAGCGCCTGTAGCGCGTGCCGGACAACGTCGTCCGCCGTCAACAACTGATGACAACGAGTTCGCTTGGCCATCTTCCTGGTCCTCGTGTAGTGCTTTGATGCAATTCACTATGTTTCAAGATTCTTCCAATTCTTTCCGCATTTCACTGTTGCCCGGAAACCAGGGGGTGCGTATTCGTTGAAACATGCGGAGAGCGACCCGCGTGGACGTTGCCGCCAAACTGGGGGCATCAATCGCTCATAGGCGAGATAGAACGGATTGGCAGGTGTGGGAGTAATGCGTCGGGAACTTGAAACTGTTCTGAAGATCGCCCGCGACTTGAATGCGGAACAGCTGCCAGAGTTGCTGGGTGAGTTGGAACAGGTCCGCGTAACCGCAATGGCGCGGCTGGCCGCTCCGGTAATCATGCAGCCGAGTGTCGATCGGTTGCTGGGGGTTGGGGAGGCTGCAAAGCGGATGGGTGTCTCTGAGGATTATCTATACCGGCATCACCAGGAGTTTTCGTTCACGACTCGAATGGGGCGCAAACTGTTGTTTTCATCGGCTGGGATTGAGAAGCATATCCGTACCAAAAAAGTTACGTGACCATCTCAAACCATTGCTGTAGCCTCTATAGGCTCTGGTTGTGAAGGCAGCGAAGGAGATGCGGTAGAGGATGCACGCCGGTGGGCCTGCCACCCTGATTTCTGCTGTTCAGGCGTACATCAAGCGAAATGGAGGCCGGTAATGCGGGGCGATGGGGGCGTTTATCAACGCAGGGGCAGCGCGGTGTGGTGTGTCAATACTATTTGCGCGGTAAGAAGTTTAGGGAGTCAACAGGACAGACCGACGAGAAGAAAGCGCGCAAGTTTCTTCGCAATAGGCAAAAGGAAGTTGGAGCCGATCTGATTGGGGCCCGACCTTTTATTGAGCCCAAATTGGCGCGGAAAACGGTATCCGATCTCCTTGACGCGCTGCATACCGATTACAAGTTGCGGCATAAAGATTCCTACAATTTCCGCTGCGATCTGAAAATCGCGCGTGCTGTTTTTGGACACCATCGTGCGGTGGACCTGACTGCTGAGCTAGTGGATGAGTACATCGCGGAGTGTCAGGAGAAGGGGAAAGCACCCTCCACGATCAACCACAAGACCCAGTTGCTTGGACAGGCATACAGGCTGGCAATCAAGCGCGGGGAGTTGGCGAGGGGGCCGCAGATTCGCAAACTTACGGAGGAGGGGCGAGCCCGGCAGGGATTCTTCGGGGAAGAAGAGTTCAATAAGATTGTGTTGAACCTACTGGAATACTTGCAGGACTATGCCCTCATCGGCTACATCATTGGCTGGCGAAAAAGGGCAATCGCCAGGCTGGAATGGGCCGATGTTTCGGATGATGTGATTCTTTTGCGTGGCCCAATATCGAAAAACCGGAAACCCTACCCGGTGCCGATAGATGAAGAGATTGCAGGGATCATTGAACGTCGTAAGGCGGTGCGGGTTGAGGGGTGCCCGTTCGTGTTTCACCGAGAAGGGAAGCAGATTTTCAGCTTTGCAAAAGCTTGGAGCACGGCGGCGGTGTTGGCTGGGCTTGGCAAGTTCGTATGCCGGCACTGTGGAGAGCAGTTGATTGTGCGGAAGTGTGACGCCTGTAGCGCAAAGGGCATTGGCCGCAAGCGAACGGATCGCAAAAAGGGGTTTGCCGACGATGCGGTCTATCAGGGCTGCCTTTTTCACGATTTCAGGCGCACGGCTGTAAGGAATTTGCGACGGTCTGGAGTACACCCAAGCGTCATCATGCAAATGGCCGGAATGGAAACCGATTCAATTTTCAAACGCTACAACATCATCGACATGGAAGATAAGCGGGACGCACTGCGTAAGCGTCGTGAGTTCTTGGACGACGTTGTGGCGGCTTCTAAGCTGCGTTCGGCGAGTGGCAAAACTCAATGATTGCTGTGTCCGAACTGTGCCCGAACTGTGTCCAAAGTGGAACAAAAACGTGCTCCGATGTAGCCTTGATTGAGAATGCAGACTCTCTTCGTTGTTGGGTTTGATGTGTTGGCGTATGACCGTCTAATTGCGAAAAAGGCTTCCCAAGCTGGATGTCGCCGGTTCGATCCCGGTCTCCCGCTCCATAAGCAAAGTCTCGCGTGTTTCCTCGCATGTTTTGCATCTTTCATGTCTAAGTTAATTCTCGCCCGGAGGTTTCTTTGCACTCCGTCCGGTAGAATGCGCGCATGGCGATAGGCGTAATCAGCGACACGCATGGATTGCTCCGAACGGAAGCCAGGGAAGCGTTGCGTGGCAGTGAACTGATTTTGCACGCGGGAGACCTAGGTTCGGCAGAGGTGCTGCGCGATTTGCAGCGCATTGCGCCGGTGGTGGCCGTGCGCGGCAACGTGGACGCGGAGAGCTGGGCGAAAGGGTTGCATGGGGTGGAGGTGGCCGAGTTGGCGGGCAAGAGCTTCTATATCCTGCACCGGATCGCCGATCTGGATTTGAAGCCGCAGTCGGCGGGGTTTGCCGCCGTAGTCTTTGGGCATTCCCACCAGCCCACGATTGAGTGGCGCGACGGCGTGCTGTTCTTCAATCCGGGCAGCGCGGGGCCTCGCCGATTTTCTCTGCCGGTTACGGTGGGCAGGATCGAGATCGTGGACGGGGAGCTGCGTCCGGAGATCATTCGATTGCTGTAACAGAGTTGGCTACCAGATTCCTTTATCACTGCCGGTGAGTTTGTAGCTGATGGCGGCGGCCGATGCGAGATAAGGCAGCAGCGCGAGGCGTAGGGTTCCGGCGAGGTCTCCGCGCAAGGCTGCGGTGGTGACCTGCGCGGTGTAGAGCCCAACACACTGCGGGACGATCGGCACGCGAAGGAAACGATCCTTGACATATACCTTTTCGCCGCCGAACAGGGCGTCGGAGAGGACTTCGGAAGGCAGTACAACGGGCGTGCCTCGATACTTGAGCACGTAGTCGCTGACAATGCGAAGCAGAGAACATACGCCCTTCCAGATGCCTCCCATCGAGGCTGCGCGATGCAACTCAACGAAGTCTACGGCACCGGATTCGACCAGGGCGGCAATGTTCACGATGTCGCAGATGCGGAAATAAAAATGCCGGTACATGCGCTGCAGCGTAGCGACGATAATGCGCTCCTCCGGCGCGGGCACGCCGAATTCGAGGCCGAGCACGGATTTCTTTACACGGCGGGTGACAAAGCGCTGCGCCATGGCAATGTGTTCACCGGTCTGGCCGAGGCGTTGAGCATGCACCTCGACGGCTTCAGGAAGGCCCGTTACAGCGAAATTCCACTTGTTGGCGAGGCGGTCTCCCCAGCTCTGCGGCTCCATGTGCGCGTCGAAGCGGGTCGTCATCACATGGCAGACCTGCTTGGCGCTGGCCGTGGTGTAAAGGTCGAGGTCGTTGCCGAGATCGGGCCAGTGGTCGAGCGACTTCATGACCGTGGTGGGGCAACCTGCGGCTTCCAGGGCTCCGGTGATGACAAAGAGCTGCTGCACTGCGTTGGCAATGCGGAGCTGCTCCTGCTGGATGCGAGCCTGGCAGCGAGAGATGAGAGCTTCATCACGGAATTCCTCAGCCACACGCTGAAGAGGCACCAGAGCACGCACTACAACGTGATTCGCGTCAGCCAGCGAGACTAGCTCCGCGAATTCGTCTTCGGTGAGCTCGCAAAGCTGGGGATAGACTTGCGCGGCATGGGCCGGAGCCAGCGTGAGCATGGAGAGGGCTCGAAAAAAGGCTAGATCGTGGGAGCTGGAACTCGACATAAATAAACTTGCGGATTGAGATGAGCAGGATGGGCGAGAAGTTGCAGGAAACGAACCGGCACCAAGAATTTAGGATGGCAGCGAGAGTTGCCGGCTGATGTGACGGCCGCCGATTTACTGGGTTTTGTGAGTTGCTGGGCGCGAGGTGGACGCGCCCAGTTTCTTTAGACGCTCGCGTGCCTGGGTAGCTTCAATGGAGCGTGGATAGCGCTGGATGAGGGCGTTCAACTCGCGGACCCCTGCATCCTTACGGCCGAGTTCAAGGAGCGAGTAGCCCTTCTTGAGTTGGGATGCCGCTGCCTTGTTGCCGCCGGGAAACTGCTCGAGCACTTTGTCGTAATCGGCGGCTGCGGCTTCATAGTTTCCGGAGCGGTACTCCATGTCGGCGATGTAAAACTGCGCGTTGCCGGCCAGGTCCGTAGTGGGATAGTACTTGAGGTAATCCTGAAACTGGGATCGCGCAAGATCGTAGCGGGCAGAGTTGTAGTCGCGCAGCGCGTTGTTGTAGAGGACGTCAGCGGGCGGCGCCTGAACGGAGGCGGCGGGCGGGGCGGTGGCTCCAGCAGGTGCGCCGGGCTGCGCGGGCTGCATGATGTTCTGCTGTTGATTCTGGATGTCATCGAGCTGCTTGCTGGTCTTGACAAGACGCGCCTTGAGCTCATCGAGCGAGTCGTTGAGGATCTGGATCTGCCCGGAGACCTGCTCGATCTTGCTCTGGGAGTCGGTGTTCTGTTGCTGCAGATCCTTCTGTAAGTTCTGCATCGACTCGGTGAGCTTGTTCACATTGTCGGTACTGTGCTCAATCAGGCTCTGCATGACTCCCATGCGCGCATCGAAGGCCTGCTGCATTTGTGCCATGCGATCGGTCAGGTCCTGGACCTGGGTCTGGAGCTGAATGATTTCCTTGGAGACGGCAAAGGCCGGGGTTGCGGGGACTGCCACTAGCAGGGCCAGGATTGCCAGAACGATTAGTTTTCTCAAGTTCATCTATATCTCCAGGTGCCGCGGCGCCGTACTCCGTTCGCGGCGAAAAGAGGGAGTAGCCGAATACAATCAGTCTAATACAAGTGAATTCACAAGGTGGAGATAGTGCGGGGCGCCCGAAGACGCCCCGCTGCCGTTGCAAAGTTTACCGTTGGCCGTAAACGAAGTGATCGCGACGATTCTGCAGCCAGCACTCTTCGTTGCTCTGTGTGCAGAACGGCTTTTCCTTGCCGTAGCTGATGACCTTGATCTGGGCAGCTGAGACGCCGGCCTTGACGAGAGCGTCACGGGCTGCGTTGGCGCGGTTATCGCCGAGCACAAGGTTGTAGTCCGTAGAGCCGCGCTCATCGCAGTGTCCCTCGATGGTGAACTTGATTGCAGGGTGGGCCTTGAGGAACGCAGCATCGCCGTTGACGGTGGCCTGATCGTCGGAAGTTAGATCATAGCTGTCATAGTTGAAGTAGATGTCCTTCATGGACTGGCTGAATAGCGTTGCTTCATCCGGCTGCGGCGCAGCTTGCGGCGTTGTCGGCGGCGGAGGAGGCTGAATCACGGTGAGGCGGGCAGTTGCATCGGTCGAACCGCCGGGGCCGGTCGCGGTGAGGCGGTAGGTGGTGGAGGCCGACGGCGAAACCTGCTGCGAACCGTTTGGTTGCACGCCTCCGATGCCTTCGATGCTAACGCTCGTGGCATCCGTCGTGGACCAGGTGAGAGTTGCGGCGCCGCCACGTTCAATGCTCTCCGGGCTGATGCTCAGGGTTGCATTCGGGTGTGCTGCCGGGGGAGGAGGAGCGGGCGGAGCCGGCGGAACCTGCTTCTTTTTGCAGCCGCCGACGACAACAATAGCAGCCAAGGCCAGAATCATAAGAGTCCACTTCATCTTGCTGTGCTTCAATTCATCCTCCAAAGCGAGAGAGCTCGCATTTGCCGGCGTAGAGAAACCGCCGAACGGTTTAATAGGGTACATCCTTGAAACCCGGTACTGCTTGTGAGAAAGCGATCTCTCACGTACTACTTCCAGCTCCAATCAGGCTGCGAATTGGAGCCGCTAAAAGTCAACTGGGTCTGCTGGCTGCCATCGGCCAGCATGGACCAAATCTGTTCCGTGCCGCTGCGGGTGGATTGATATACGATGTGGCGGCCATCCGGCGACCAGGACGGAAAATCATTGCGCCCCCCGTCATGCGTGAGCTGCACCCATTGTCGGCTGGCCACATCCATGATGTAAATGTCGGAGGCTCCCGGTGCTCCGGGGCCGTAGTGGCGCACCCAGGCGAACGCAAGGAACTGTCCATTGGGCGACCATGAGGGTGAAACCGCATAGCCCTGGTCGGTGACTCGCTGCACGTTGGTACCGTCGGCGTCCATGATGTAGATCTGGGGTAGGCCAGAGCGTCCGCTGACCCAGGCGATCTGCGCGTTAGTTTTGGGATTCCATACCGGCGAGACATCGGGACCATGATACGCCGTCAGGCGCTTGAGGTTGTTTCCATTCTGATCGCAAACATAAATCTCAGGATCGCCAGTTCGCGAAGAAGAAAAAGCGATGCGGGTTCCGTCGGAGCTCCAGGCAGGTGATAGGGTGGTGCCGCCGAAGGCGGGAAACTTGACCAGACGTCCGAGTTCAAGCGACCACATCTCGATATTGGGACCGCCTTTGAAGAACGAAGCAAAGGCAATGCGCGAATTGTCCGGCGAAATCCGGGGCTCAAGCGAGATGGAGCCGAGCTGGGTAATCGCGTGCTGCGCGGCGCCATCGTAGTCCATCGCCCAGACTTCCTTGTGGCCGGTGCGGTTGCCGACAAAGTAGAGCTTGGTCTCGGCGATTCCGGAGATTCCGCCACCGAGGCGGAAGATGATCTCGTCGGCAAAACGATGAGCGATCAGGCGGGCATTGTCGTCGGTCGCTTTTTCGCGGTACTGCTTTGCCAGCACCTGCGGATTCTGCGCGTTCTTAACGTCATAGAGCCAGCCCTGCACTTGAAGGGTTCCGGCGTTGACGCCGAGGCTGCCGAAGGCGAGCATCGCGGCGCTTGGGCGGAGGGGCGCCCCAGACGTCGAGATGGGCATCGGCAGGAGCACCGATTGCGCCGAGCGGATAGAAGCTCTTGGAAACCATGTCAAAGATGCCGGCTTGAAACAGATCGTTGAACAGTACTGCATTGAAGGTCTTATCGAGCGCTGCGGATTGCGTGTCCGCGCCTGCGATCGCGAAGTCAGGCACCGCCAGACGAATCTTTTCACCGCCGACGCCGGTGCCCGTACGAATCCAATCCTGCGAAACGGCGGGCAGCACGAGCGCGAAACAAATAGCGGACAGGATGGCAAATCGCTTCATTCAGCTTTCTCCGAAATGCGTAGCTCCAAAATGCGTGGCTCCAAATGCGATGGCGCGGTGTCAGCGCCGGTAATCAAACCAGAACTCCACCGAGACATAATTGCCGCTATAACCCTGTGGCAGCGGGCCGAAGGTATCAATGCGTTGCAAGGCGCGTACCGCCGACTGATCGAGTGACGGAATTCCTGACGACTGCTCGATGCGAACGTTGGACGGCGTCCCGGAATGCGAAATGTCGAAAGTTATATAAACCCGTTTTGCTGCATCGACAGTCGGGTTTACTTCACTTTGCCATGCTTGGTGAACCTTTCGCGCGACTACGTCCGTGTACCATCCGAAGCGATTGCCAAAGCTGCCTGTGCCGCCTTCGCCGAACTTCATGCCTCCGGTACTGCTGCCGCTCTGAAAGGTCGTGTAAGGGCCGGCAACCGGGCCGCCTTCGCCGAATGGAACTCTATTTTCGACCGTCGCCATTTCGCGCGGCTGCACGCGGCTTGGGGTTGTGAGCGCCGGCTTCTGTTTTGCGAGATCGCGGCCCGGCACCGTGGCCTCGGGGGTGGCGGTCTTCTGTTTGGGCGGCTTGAGCTTGCTCTGTTTATCGGGGATCGCGATGGCTTGCTCGTCTTCTTTTTGTTTTGCGGCTGGCGCAGGAATCGATTGCGACAGTCCCTTGCTCTCATTGGCCAGCACGTTTTCCGGTTTGGCCTGAGGGTTTGGGCGGCAAGGGAATTCCACTGACAAGGTGAGCGCTGATGGCTCCTCCAGGGGCTGCCGCCGCTGCCGTTGTTGCCCCAACTCTCTCCGCCATGAGAGAGGATAGCGGGAAGGAAGACGATGCAGGCCAGCAGCGCAGCGTGCAGTGCGGTAGAGGCGGCGAGCGACGGCGCCATCGCTTCCTTATGACCGTAGATGTCAGCGTCCAGCGGCATTGGCTTTCGTAATCAGGGGTTGCGTAACGATGCTCACGTTGGTGATGCCGGTCTGCTTTACGGCGTCCATGACGGTGGCAAAGGCGCCGAAAGGCACGTTCTCGTCGGAGCGAATGAAGACGCTCTGCCCCTGCGGATCGCGAATCTTTTCGTGCAAGCGATCGGCGATTTCGTTGATGTTAATGGGATCGTTTCCGAGAAAGACACGCTGATCCTTGTCAATGGTGATAACCAGCCGCTCCTCGGAGATTTCCTTCACCGTTTTCGTCTTGGGCACTTCAACCTCAATGCCCGATTGAAGGATCGGCGCGGTCACCATGAACATCACCAGCAGCACGAGGACCACGTCCACAAAGGGAGTGATGTTGATATCCGAGAGCGAGGATTGGGTGCGTCCCTTGTTATTTGTAAACGCCACCAAAGTCTCCTATCGCCCGTCGCCGTTGCGGTCGATGATGTTGAGCAACTCGAGGCTGAAGTCGTCCATGCGAGCAGCAAAGTCGCGAATCTGCTGCAGAAAGTAATTGTATGCAATCACGGCGGGAACGGCAGCAAAGAGGCCAGCGGCGGTGGTAATTAGCGCCTCCGAGATGCCAGGTGCAACCGCGCGGAGCGTCGCGGCTCCCGCGTTGCCGAGGCCGTGAAAGGCGTCGATGATGCCCCAGACGGTGCCGAAGAGTCCGATGAAGGGAGCGATGGAGCCGGTGGTGGCGAGCCAGGTGAGGCGGCTCTCCAAACGAGTAAGTTCTTCGGAGGCGGCGATCTGGGTTGCACGCTGCACGGAGAGCGTACGGGGATTGGCGCCGCAGCGTTTCAGTTCTTCTACTGCGCCTTCAAAGACGGCCACCAGGGGCGAGGGCTTGAACTGCTCGGAGACAGCGGCAAGTTCCTGCAGGCGATTGGCCTTCCGGAAGACGCGGACAAAGCGTCCGCTCTGCACACTGGCGCGGCGGTAAAGGCCGTATTTGGAGAGGATGATTGCCCAGGATAGAAGACTGAAGGCAAGCAGAATGAAGAGCACGATTTTGGCGACCAAACCGGTATTGGAAACCATGTCCAATACCTCTCCGCCAAGCGCGAAAGCAAAGAATTTTGTAATCGGCATCCTTTTCTCATTGGAGCAGGCGCTGAAATCGCATCACCGCCGAATCGAACTCTGCGGCGATGATGCGACCCAATCTCATTATAGTCAGCTCTGTAGGCCTTTGTGGGAGGGGTTTGCAGATATCGAGCAAACCGGAATATAGATGAACACCTTACGAGCACGATTGAGGGCGATGGGAAGCAAGTGTGGACGGCGGTGTAAACTTTTTGAGCCTGGGATAACTCTGGGCACGAATCTTGATCAGCGAACCATGATCACAAAACAACGATGACAAACCGGCTCCTTATCCTCACTTTGTTGTTTGCAAGCGTGGCAGTTACCGCGCAGGACAATTCTGCTGCAACGGTTGCGAAGACCGCACCGGCCAGCATCGCTCCGGCTAAGGCTGTGGAACGCCCTTTGCAAGCTCTGCCGTATACCCCGAGCCTCGACGTGCCGTCGATGGATCGCAGCGCCGACCCGTGTGTGGATTTTTATCAGTACACCTGCGGCGGTTGGATGAAGAACAATCCGATCCCAGACGATCAGGCGCGCTGGTCCGTTTACCAGAAAGTCGCCGATGAAAATCTCCAGTTCCTCTGGGGCATCCTCGACGATCTTTCCAAAGCTCCGGCCTCACGCGCGCCGATTTCGCGTACACCGGCGCAGCAGAAGATTGGCGATTATTTTGCCTCCTGCATGGATACGGCGGCGATTGACAAGCGCGGCGCAGAGCCCATTCAGCCAGTTCTGAAGCAGATTGCCGGGATGAAATCAAAGGCCGAGTTTGCTCGCTGGCTGGCCGCTCAGCACGCCGAAGGCGCAGACGCGGGATTGCTATTTGGCTTCGGCTCCGATCAAGATTTCGGCGACGCCACGCAGGTCATCGCTTATGCCACAGGCGGCGGCCTCGGATTACCCGACCGCGATTACTACCTGAAGACGGATGCGAAGTCGGTGGAGCAGCGGCAGAAGTACGTGGAGCATGTGGCGAAGATGCTGGTTCTGTTGGGTGAATCCGATGCCCAGGCCCAGCGCGAGGCAGCCACGGTGATGGACATGGAAACCGCGTTGGCGAAGGCAACACTCTCGCTGGTGGATAAGCGAGACCCGTACAAGCTCTATCACAAGATGACACCCGCCGAACTCGGACAGCTCACGCCGAGCTTTGACTGGAATGGCTATCTCAACACTGCTGGTCTGGGCGGAGTGCAGACTCTGAACGTTACCGAGCCGGCGTTCTTCCAGGCCGTGGAAGCGCAGCTCCAGAACGAAAGCCTCGACAACTGGAAGGCTTATTTCCGCTGGCACGTAGTGAACGGAGCCGCGCAGTATCTCTCCAAACCTTTCGTGGACGAGGATTTTGCCTTCAATCGCAAGTATCTGCGCGGAATCGCCGAACAGAAGGCGCGCTGGAAGCGTTGCGTGGGCGATGTGGATAATCTGCTGGGCGAGGCGCTCGGAGAGGAGTTCGTGCGCCGAACCTTCACGGAAAAGACCAAGCAGGACACCATACATATGACCGAGCTGATTGAGAAAGCGATGGCGCAGGAGATCAATGGTCTGGATTGGATGAGTTCGGAGACGAAAGGACAGGCGCTGATCAAGCTGCACAGTCTCCGCAATAAGGTTGGCTATCCGGACAAATGGCGCGACTACAGCACGGTTCAGATTACTGCCCATGATTTTTTCGGAAATTACCGGAGCGCGGCCACATTTGAGGTGCATCGCGGGCTGAAGAAGATTGGCAAACCGGTGGACAAAAACGAGTGGGGGATGACGCCACCCACCGTCAATGCGTATTACAACTCCGCAGATGAACGACATCAACTTCCCCGCCGGAGTTCTGCAGCCGCCACTGTACGATCCGAAGATGGACGACGCGCCGAACTATGGCAACACCGGTTCCACCATCGGCCACGAACTGACCCATGGCTTTGACGACGAGGGCCGCCAGTTCGATGCCGCGGGAAATCTGAAGGACTGGTGGACTCCCGAGGACGCAAAGAAGTTCGAGGAAAAGATTAACTGTGTGCGCGACCAGTTCGGCAGCTACGTGGTGGTGGACGACATCAAGATCAACAGCAAGCTGACCAGCGGCGAAGATGTGGCCGACCTGGGCGGAACCTTGCTGGCGTATATCGCATGGCGGGAAGCGGCCCGAGATTTGAAACTGCAACCGGTGGACGGGTTCACGCCCGAGCAGCGTTTCTTCATCGGCTTTGCGCAGTGGGCCTGTGAAAACGTTCGTCCCGAGGAGCTAAGGGTGAATGCCATGACCGATCCGCACTCGCCGGGCAAGTACCGCATCAACGGCATTGTCAGCGACTTGCCGGAGTTCCAGCAGGCCTTTGGCTGCAAGAAGGGGCAGCCGATGGTGCGCGCCAATGCATGCAAGGTTTGGTAGATGCGGCGGATGCGCGCGTTTTTTTAGCATAGGGCCAGATAGCCCTGTCGTGGTATTCTCGCCGGGAAAACTCTAACGAAACGGGTGCCGAGTGCTGAGGGAATTGCGGGTAGAAAACTACGCCGTTATCGACAACGTGGTGGTTGAGTTTGGAGCTGGGCTGAACCTGCTGACCGGCGAGACCGGCGCGGGCAAGTCCATCCTGATTGACGCCCTGGCGCTGCTGCTTGGCGAAAAGGCCTACAGCGATGTGGTGCGCCATGGCGCGGACAAGGCCACGGTTGCCGCCGTCTACGAAAGCGACGATCCGGCCATCGCGCAAGTGCTGGAGGAGAACGGAATCGACGGCGCGGGCACGGAGATCATTCTGCGCCGCGATATTGCGGTCAACGGCAAAGGCCGCGTCTTCATCAACAACCAGCCCGCAACCGTCGCCGTACTGAAGGCCCTGGCACCTCGCCTGGCCATTGTTCACGCGCAGAATCAAGCCATCCTGATGTTTGACCCTCCGGAGCGTTTGGCGTTGCTGGATGCCGCCGCAGGCTTGAACCTGCATGGAGTTGCGGAGGCCTACGCGAAGTGGAAAGAGGTTGCGCGGCGGATTGCGGAGCTAGAAAAGGGCGAGCAGGAGAAGCTGCGCCTCGTCGATCTGTGGAAGTTTCAGTTAAAGGAAATTAGCGAGGCCAACCTCACGGCAGGGGAAGATCAGAAGCTCGAAGCGGAAAAGCGCGTACTGGCGAATTCCGAGCGTGTGTACGGCGCGGCCATTGGTGCGTTTGACGTGCTGTATGAGGTGGAGGAATCGGCAATTGCGCGCCTGGGTGCCGCGGCCAAGCACCTGGAGGAGTTATCGCGCTTCGACGACTCGTTCAAGGAAGTGCTAAGCCAGCTTGAAAGTGCGCGCATCACGGTGGAGGACGTTGCCACCACCTTGCGCGACTTTGCCGATCGCATGGATGCCTCGCCCGAGCGCCTCGCCGAGGTGGAAGACCGCCTTGCGATTCTCGACAAACTGCGCCGCAAGTACGGCAAGACTTTGGACGATGTGCTGGCCTTTGAGCAGGACATTGCGGGAAAGCTTAGTGACATTGAAAACAAGGACGAGTTGCTGGCAGCCCTGCGCAAGGAACTGGCCGCGACGGCAGCCAAGTATCTGGACGAATCTCGCTTTTTGAGTAAGCGGCGCTACGAGACAGCGCGGAAACTTGAGAAAACGGTGGAAGGCGAAATCAACGACCTGGCGATGAAGGCGAAGTTCAAGATTGAGGTTTCCGGCTCCGACGAAGCGGACAACTGGAGCGCTTCGGGCTTTGACCAGGTGGCCTACCTGATCTCTACCAACCCCGGAGAGCCGATGGGGCCGATCGAAGAGATCGCTTCGGGCGGCGAGCTGTCGCGGGTGATGCTGGCGCTCAAGGCCAGCGTCGAGGCCGGACGTTCCCACAGCAAGAGTTCGGATGCACAGCGTTCACTGGTATTTGACGAAATCGATGCGGGCATCGGTGGCCGCGCGGCCGATGCGGTGGGCAAAAAGCTGAAGGCGCTCTCGCGGAGCAAGCAGGTTCTCTGCATCACTCACCTGCCGCAGATCGCATCGTTTGCGGACCGGCACTACCTGATCGAGAAGCATGAGAGCGCGGGGCGCACGAAGACGACGGTCCGGCCGCTGAGTCCCGAAGAGCGGCGTAGCGAGATTGCCCGGATGCTAAGTGGGGCCAAAGTGACCGAGGCCAGCCTGCAGAACGCCGACCAACTGCTTCGGGCGAACGCCTGAGTAGTTGACTCTGTTTACCGTAAAGGCAACCCGGCGCTATCCGCAGCTCGTCTCAGCTGTTAAAATAAAGAGAGATCAACGGCGCAGCCTGTATTCCGAACCTGGGCGCTATTCGCCCGTGGTTCTGGGCTGCTGAATGGCAGTTTTCGCATTTCTATGGGTTTGTAATGGTGGGGAAGTGCGATGGGCCATAGACTTACAAGAAGTTGATGGGTGGTCCGTGGGGGGCAACTAGGTGCTGGCGGGCTCCACATCTGAATCGAAGCGAATGACCGAGACCAAAACTCTTCTTCTTCTCAAGCCCCGTGGATTTTGTGCGGGCGTGGTGCGCGCTATTGACATCGTGCGCATAGCCCTGGAAACCTTCGGCCCGCCGATTTATGTACGCAAGGAAATCGTACACAACAAGTATGTGGTCGAGGACCTGAAGGGCAAAGGCGCCATCTTTGTGGACGACGTGGAAGAAGTGCCCACCGGCGAGCGCGTGATTTACAGCGCGCACGGGGTTGCGCCGTCCGTCCGGGAGGCCTCGAAGCTGCGAGAGTTGCGCGTGATTGACGCGACCTGTCCCCTGGTGACCAAGGTTCACGTGGAAGCGATCCGCTTTGCCAAGGACGGCTACTCGCTGATCCTGATCGGACACCTCAATCACGATGAGATTGTAGGCACGCTGGGCGAGGCTCCCGAGGTGACCCAGGTGGTCAGTAACCCGGAGCAAGTTGCGCGCATCGTTGTGCCGGACCCGGATCGAGTCGCTTATCTGACCCAGACCACGCTTTCGCTCAACGAGGCGAAGTACATCATCGAGGCACTCAAAGCGAAGTTTCCCAATATCCGCGGCCCTCAGGCGCAGGATATCTGCTATGCCACGGAAAACCGGCAGATGGCGGTGAAGAATGTGGCCGAGCAGGCCGATCTGGTGCTGGTGGTTGGGTCGCCGAACAGCTCGAACTCCAACCGACTTGTCGAAGTTGCCGGAAATCTTGGCACCAAGTCGTTTCTAATTGACACATGTCAGGACATCGACGAGAAATGGTTGGAGGGCGTCAAGACTATAGCTCTGACGGCGGGTGCTTCGGCGCCGGAAATACTGGTTCAGGAAGTGATTGCCTTGCTCGGGCGCAAAGGCTTCTCGAATATGCACGAGGTTGAAGTGATGCCGGAGCATGTACGATTCGCGCTCCCTCCGGAGATCGTTGCCGCGATCGGGGCCGCTCCAGAACTACCAGCTCCCGACGCGCCAGGGGTGGGGTAAGAATCCATGGAAGCAAGCACAGCGCAATCAACTTCGATACGCTTTGGAAAAATCTCAAACCTGGCTGCGCGGCTCACAAGTTCGATTGAGGCGGCGCGGAAGTTTCTGTTTTCCAGGCAACATGAAGATGGCTGGTGGTGCGGCGAATTGGAAGCCGACACCACGTTGGAATCCGATTACATTTTTCTGCACACCGTTCTCGGCACTCGCGATGAGCGCCGCTTCCAGCAGTGCGCGGAGGAAATTCTGCGTCATCAGAACGAGGATGGCGGCTGGCCGATTTATCACGGTGGCCCATCGAACATCTCCGCTGCGGTGAAGGCGTACTTCGCGCTGAAGATGTGCGGCTATTCTCCCGACGATCCGCGCATGGCGCGCGCCCGCGAGTTCATCCTCGCCAAGGGCGGCGTGCCCGCCTGCAATACCTTCAGCAAGATCTACCTCTGCGCTCTGGGACAATATGATTACGACGCGGTCCCGGCAATTCCGCCGGAGATTGTGCTGTTTCCCAACTGGTTCTGGTTCAATATCTACGAGATCTCTTCGTGGTCGCGCGCGATTCTGATTCCGCTTTCCATTTGTTACGCGAAAAAGCCGTTCAAAAAGATTCCTGATGAGTGGAATATCGATGAGTTGTTTCCCTATGGGCGGCATGGCAGTTCGTTGCGCCTCAAATGGGAGAGCAAGTTGATTGGCTGGCGGAACTTCTTCCTCGTTCTGGATCGTATGGTTCATGCCTTCGAGCGTGTACATGTGCGTCCGCTGCGTTCGATTGCATTGAAGGCGGCGGAAAAGTGGATGCTGGAGCGCTTCGAGATGAGCGACGGACTGGGAGCGATTTATCCCTCGATTCTGAACTCGATCATTGCGATGCGCTGCCTTGGCTACTCGCTCGACGATCCGCAGGTGATTCGCGCTCTGGACGAATTCGAAAAATTGGGTATCGAAGAAGGGGATCGCTTCCGTATGCAGCCTTGTGTCTCACCCGTGTGGGACACCGCCTACGCGCTGTTTGCCCTGGGCGAAAGCGGAGTGGAATCGGCCGACCCGCGCATGGTGAAAGCTGCGGAGTGGATGCTCAAGAAGCAGAATCGCCGCAAGGGCGACTGGTCGGTGAAGGTCCCCAACGCAGAGCCTGGCGGCTGGTATTTCGAACACAACAACGAGTTTTATCCCGACGTGGATGACACCGCGCAAGTGCTGCTCGCACTGAACCACATCGAGACCAAGGATGCACGCTTCCAGAGTGAGGCAGTGCAACGCGGAATTGATTGGGTGTTGGCCATGCAGTGCAAGAATGGCGGCTGGGCGTCATTCGACAAAGACAACGACCGCATGGTCTTCCAATACGTTCCCTTTGCCGATCACAACGCCATGCTCGATCCGGCGACGGTCGATATTACAGGGCGCGTGCTGGAGTGCCTGGCGGCGCACAATTTTACCCTCAAGGATAAGCCGGTCAAGCGCGCCATCGATTTCATCCGCAAGGAGCAGGAAGCCGACGGCTCCTGGTTCGGGCGCTGGGGCGTCAACTACGTTTACGGCACCATGTGCGTGCTGCGTGGACTGGAAGCCATCGGCTTCGATAATCACGATGCGATGGTTCAGCAGGCAACCGAGTGGCTGCGGATGATGCAAAATCCCGGATGGTGGTTGGGGCGAGAGCATCGCCTCCTACGACGACGTAAACCTGAAGGGCGTTGGGCGTGAGCACCAGTTCACAGACTGCCTGGGCGGTGCTTGGATTGATGGCGGGCGGAGATTACCGCTCGGACTCGCTGGCGCGCGGAATTGCCTATCTGCTCGATGACCAGCAAGCCGATGGCGGCTGGAGCGAAGTGCCCTACACCGGCACTGGATTCCCGCGGGTCTTCTATCTGAAATATCACTCCTATCCGTGGTATTTCCCGCTGATGGCGCTGGCGAAGTACGCTCGCAGCCAGGGAGGCTAGAGCAGCGCGGAGGCGAGTTCTGCAAGGTCCTTGAGCGCAGCCTGGAAGGGCTGCGTTGATGTTTGGCTTCGCAGCCGGGTACGCGGCAATGGATGCTGCTCCGGCCGCAGGCGCTAGCGGAGAGAGCGATTTTGAAAGCTTTTGTAACCGGAGCGACGGGGTTTGTGGGTAGTCACGTGGCGCGCCTGCTGGCAGAGCAGGGAGCCGACCTGCGTCTTCTGGTAAGGGCCGGAAGCCGTCGGGAAAATCTCGAGGGACTACGCGCGGATCTCGTCACCGGCGACCTGACCGATCCGGCATCGCTGCGCAAAGGGATGGAGGGCTGCGAAGCCGTCTTCCACGTGGCCGCCGATTATCGCTTGTGGATTCGCGATCCGCGGCCGATGTATGCGGCCAACGTGGACGGCACCGCAGCCGTGATCGAGGCGGCGCAGGCCGCGGGGGTGCGCCGAACCGTGTACTGCTCCTCGGTGGCCACGCTGGGATTTGGCTATGACCGCAAGCCGGTCAATGAAGAGACTCCGGTGGACGTGGACGGGATGATCGGGCACTACAAACGATCCAAGTATTTGGCCGAGCGCAAGGCGGTGGAGCTCGCGGCCAAGGGCGCCGAGGTGGTGATCGTCAATCCCAGCACGCCGGTTGGAGAGCAGGACATCAAACCGACCCCCACCGGGCGCATCGTGCTGGATTTTCTGCTGGGAAATTTTCCTGCCTACATGGAAACGGGGATGAACCTGGTGGACGTTCACGACGTTGCGCGCGGCCATCTTCTGGCATTTGAGAAGGGACGTTGCGGCGAGCGCTACATTCTGGGCGGAGAAAACCTCACGCTAAAGCAAATTCTCGACCTTTTGGGGGAGTTGACGGGCTTGCCGTCGCCCACGATGAAGGTTCCACACTCGGTGGCGATGGTCTTTGCAGCCTTTGACCAAACCTTCAACGGATACTTGAGGAATCGCGAGCCAAGAGCAACTATCGAAGAGGTTCGCATGGGAAAAAAGTTTATGTGGGTGGATTCCGCCAAGGCCGAGCGTGAGCTGGGATACACGCACGGCGCGGTGGGCGAGGCACTGGCGCGCGCGGCCCGCTGGTTTGTGGCAAAGGGCTATGCGCCGGCGTATGAGGCGATGTGTCCAACCGCATGAGCAGGAGTGCAATCGAGTTCGGATTTGTGGCGGCCCTGGAGAGAGAGGTTTCCGGTTTGGTACGGGGCTGGAACCGCTCCAACGCGCGCGCGCCGCTGCAAAGAATTTACTCCTCAGAGAACGCTGCGCTGATCTGCGCTGGTACCGGGGTTGACCGGGCGTACACCGCTGCGAGGGTTCTCATTGAGAAGTGCTCGCCAAGGGTGATAATTTCTATAGGGTTTGCCGGGTCGTGTGTGCCCCACCTGCGCCCCGGTTCGGTGGTGGTTCCAGCGACGTTGTTGGAGGCGGCCACCGGGAAAAGCTTCCGTTGTGCATTCGGCGGCGGGCGACTGGTCACGCTGGATCGCGTGGCTGGCAGAGCGCTGAAGCAGGAAGCCTTTGGACGCTTTGGAGCCCTCGCCGTGGATATGGAAGCAGCGGGTGTTGCCGCTGCCGCAAGCGAGTACGGCAGGGAGTTCGCGGCGATCAAGGCAATTTCCGACGGCGCGGGTGAGGACCTTGAGTTCCTCTCCAGCTTTGTGAAGCCAGAGGGCTTTGAGAGCGGACGTTTCATCGCGCACATTGCATTGCGGCCTCAACTTTGGCCGCTAGTGGCGGGGCTGAAACGAAACAGCAAGCTCGCGGCCACGGTTCTGACGAGTGCGGTCGGCGAATGTACGAATGACTGGCGGAGTTTTTCGGCGAAGCACTGCGACGCCGCCGCAGAAGTTTGATGAAAGAGAGTTGCTGAAAAGAATGGAAGTTATTCCTAATACAGGGTCAGCTCTACCGGCATTGGATTCAATTCCCGACCGGATGCTGGCCGCCGTCTATTACGGACAGAACGATATGCGACTTGAGACGGTTCCAGTGCCGAGGATCGGGCCCGCCGAACTGCTGGTGCGCATTCATAGCTGTGGCATTTGCGGCACGGACCTTAAGAAGATCTCAACCGGGTCGCACTCGGCGCCGCGCGTCTTTGGCCATGAGATGGCTGGTGTGGTGGTGGCTCGCGGCGCTGGCGTGACCAGGTTTGCCGAGGGAGACCGCGTGATGGTCTTCCACCATATCCCTTGTGGCACCTGCTACTACTGCGAGCGCAAAGTGTACTCGCAGTGCCCGGTGTACAAGCGGGTGGGCACCACCGCGGGCTTTGGCGAACCATCCGGCGGCGGCTTTGCCGAATACATCCGGGTGATGGACTGGATTGTCGAGAAGGGCGTAATTGCGATTCCGGATTCTGTGAGTTTCGATCAGGCTTCCCATATCGAACCAGTAAATACGGTGTGGAAGGGAATTGAGACGCTGGCCGTTCAGAAGGGCGAAACCGTACTGGTGATCGGACAGGGGCCGATCGGGTTGATGCTGGGCAAATTGGCCCAACGGTCAGGTGCAGACGTAATTACTTCCGATTTGTTCCCGCAGCGGCTTACAATTGGAGAGCGCTACGGATTAAGTCAGGGGATTGACGCGTCCCAGTGTGACATTGTGCAGGCCATTCGCGAAAGAACCGAGGGCCGTGGCGCGGACGCGGTGATCCTGGCCGTAGGCGGCAGCTCACTGATCCGGCCGGCCATAGATGCGGCGCGTTTCGGTGGGCGAGTATTGTTGTTCGCGCAGACGGTTCGGGGTGAGGTCGTGATCGATCCCGCCTCGGTTTGCATGGACGAAAAGACGTTGCTTGGTTCCTACAGCTCATCGGTGGAACTGAACGAGGAAGTGGCTCAATTTGTCTTCAGCGGCGAGATGGACCTGGCCGGGCTCTACAGTCACCGGTTCCCATTGGCTCAATCGCTGCAAGCTTTGAGATTAGCTGCAGATCCGCAGCCGGACACGATGAAAATCGCGATTCAGCCATGCAGCGTCTGGGAAGGATAGCAGAGTGAACGGACAAATGACGGCAGCAATCCTCTACGGCAAAGAGGACGTGAAGATCGAACGGGTACCGATTCCAGAGCTGGAAAACGGTGAGGTACTGATTCGTGTTCAGGCTGCGTTGACCTGCGGCACCGATCTAAAGGTGTATCGCCGTGGCTACCATGCCAAAATGATCGTTCCACCGGCGCTGTTCGGCCATGAGTTTGCGGGAGTGATCGAGAAGGTTGGTCCGGAAGTCAAAAATTTCAGGGTGGGGCAGCGCGTGGTCGCGCTCAACTCGGCTCCCTGCGGACAGTGCTTCTTCTGCAAGAAACATCAAGAAAATCTCTGCGAGAACCTACTGTTCAACAACGGCGCCTATGCGGAGTTCATCCGCATTCCGCGGCGGATTGTTGAAAACAACATGCTGGTCGTGCCCAAGGAGATCAGCTTTGAAACCGCAGCCCTCACCGAGCCGCTGGCGTGCGTGCTGCGCGGATTGCATGAAACCGGGGTGCAGATCGGCGAAACGGTCACCGTGATTGGAGCCGGGCCAATCGGATTGATGTTTATGCAGGTGGCCCACATCATGGGCTGCGACGTGATTGCGGTTGTGAAACACGACGAGCAGGTTCTCACGGCGAAACACGCCGGAGCCGGCAAGGTGGTGGTGTTCCCCAAGGTTTCCAATCCCATTGAGGCTGTCCGCGATCTGACTCAGGAGCGCCGCGGCTCCGATGTAGTAATTGAAGCGGTGGGCCGTTCCGAAGCCTGGGAATGGGCGATCGACATGGTGCGCAAAGGCGGAACCGTCAACCTGTTCGGCGGATGCGCCAAGGGAACGCGGGTGCAACTGAACACCGAGCGCCTGCACTACTCCGAGATCACGCTGAAGGCCACATTCCATCACACTCCTGATACGGTGCGCCGTGCCTTCGCGCTGATTGCCGAGCGCAAGATCAAGGGTGCGGACTACATCACCGGGAGAAGCACCTCTCTCCAAGTTGCAATCCGTGTTGCGGGAAATGCTGACACGCGGCGGCGAGATCAAAACCGCGATCATTCCTGGACACTGATAAGGAAAGACGATTGACGTCATTTGTGCCCAGCACTCATTCGAACGGCTCCGGCTCTTCCGGCGCAAATCAAAATTCCAGCGACATTGAAGATCTGCTTGCTCGCGGATGGGCCAGCCTGCCGCCGGAGTACGCCATTCCCGCGATTGCGCCGTCGCTCGATGAGGCGCGCAGTTACTGCCGGCGGCTGGCTACTTCGCATTACGAGAACTTCTCGGTTGCGACCTGGTTTTTGCCCAAGCATCTGCATCAGCATTTCTTCAATGTTTATGCCTATTGCCGCATCTCCGACGATTTGGGCGATGAAGTTGGAGATACCCGTGTCTCGCTCGCGTTGCTCGACCGCTGGGAAGAGGAACTGGACGCTACCTACAGTGTGATTGCTGCTGCCGGCGCTTTGGGTAACGCTGCGCTGCCAGCCGCAGGGGTGCGGCATCCGGTGTTCGTCGCGCTGGCCGAGACGATTCAGAGTTGCGCAATGCCCAGGCATGAGTTCAGCGACCTGCTCACGGCATTTCGTCAGGATCAGACAGTCACGCGTTATGAAACATTCGACGAGCTGCTTGGTTACTGCAAGAATTCCGCGAACCCCGTCGGCCACCTCGTGCTCTATCTTTGCGGATACAGCGATGAAGAGCGGCAACAGCTCTCCGACTACACCTGCACTGCCCTGCAACTGGCAAATTTCTGGCAAGACGTTTCGGTGGACTGGAAGAAGGGACGCGTCTATCTGCCGCTTGAAGATCTCCGCCGCTTCGGCGTGAGCGAATCTCAGATTGCCGACGGCGTTTTCAACGGCCAATTTCGTGAGCTGATGCGCTTTGAAGTGGAGCGGGCGCGGCAGTGGTTCGAACGTGGACTTCCCTTGGTGAAGATGGTGAACCGCTCGCTTGCGCTGGATTTGGAACTGTTCAGCCGGGGAGGATTGGCGATCCTGCAGGCCATCGAAAAACAGAATTTCAACGTGCTGGTGCGACGTCCCAGCTTGAGTAGCATTCGCAAAGCTGAGCTGGCCTTCCGCGCGCTGGTCGGCCTGGTGGCTTTAGGAAAAGAGGCGGGGAAGAGGCGGGAAGAGCGGAATGAGCGACACCAGACAACACGCTAACCTGCAACTGACCACCGCATACAGCGTGTGCCGGCATATCGCGCGTTCCTCCGCGAAGAATTTCTACTATGGCTTTATGTTGCTGCCCGCACGAAAGCGCAACGCGCTCAGCGCTGTTTACGCGTTCATGCGTCATGCCGACGATCTGAGCGACGATCCGGGCATGACGTTGCAGGAGCGGAGACTGAAGCTCGCTGAGTTTATCGAGTCCTACCGCCGCGCGCTGGAGAGCGGCCGCACCGATGACCCGGTCTTCCTCGCACTGCGCGACTCCCAGCAACGCTACAGCATTCCAATGGAACTGCTCGAGCAACTGGTGGCAGGAACGGGAATGGATGTATGCGAAGGTAGCGAGCAGAGCGATGCTCCGCGGGTGGTCTACCAGCAGCTTCGATGAGCTGTACAACTACTGCTATCACGTTGCATCGGTTGTGGGCCTGGTCTGCATCCGCATCTTCGGCTATCGTGACCCTGTTGCCGAGCAGTATGCCGAGCACCTCGGCATCGCATTCCAGCTCACCAATATTTTGCGCGACGTCAAAGAAGACGCAGCGATGGCTCGCGTCTATCTGCCGCAGCAGGATCTTGAGCGCTTCGGCGTGACTGCCGCAGAGTTGGGCTCGGGTATGCCGCTGGAGAAGCTGCGTCCGCTGCTGGCGTTTGAGGCTGCGCGAGCGCGCGAGTTCTACGTTTTCGCCGAGCGCCTTCTTCCTCTTATCGACGAGGTCAGCCAACCCGCGCTATGGGCGATGGTGGAGATTTATCGTGGCATCCTCGACCGAATCGAGCTCAGGCGGTTCGATGTGTATTCCGAGCGCGTGCGCCTCTCTCTGGGCGATAAACTCAAAATCCTGGCCAAAGGATTCGGGAAGAGACTCTTGTGAACGCCACGGTTGCACGGCGTGAAGCCGGAAGCCAAACGTCCCAGTGTAGGCATTATTGGCGGCGGGCTCGCTGGAATCTCAGCCGCATGCGCGCTGGCCGATGCCGGTTACAAAGTCACGCTCTTTGAGCGCAGAGCGTTTCTCGGCGGCCGCGCATCCTCCTATGAGCATCCCGGCACCGGCGAGGTGGTGGACAACTGCCAGCATGTGCTGCTGGGCTGCTGCACCAATCTGCTCAATCTTTATCGTCGGCTTGGCGTCGAGGACAAAGTGCGCTGGTACAAGCGCATCACGTTCATTGAGCCCGGTGGACGCTCCAGCTTCATTGAAGCATCGTCTCTGCCGGCTCCCTTCCACTCCGCGGTTTCGTTTCTGCAGTACAAGCTGCTCTCGCCGCGGGACAAGCTTGGGATTGCTCGCGCCTTGATGGCATTGCTCGCCGGAGTGCCCGAAGACAGCAGCGACGACTTTCTCTCCTGGCTGCGCCGCAAAGGGCAGACGCAGGCTGCGATTGACCGCTTCTGGGCCCCGGTGCTCATCAGCAGTTTGAATGAAGACCTGGACAAGTCTTCGGTCAAGTATGCCGCGATGGTATTTCGCGACGCCTTTCTGAAGTCCGCCGAGGCGGGAAAGATGGGCGTGCCGACGGCCCCGCTTTCCGAACTCTATGGAGTGGCCGCAGAATACATTCGTGCACGGGGCGGCGAGGTTCTGCTGCGCAGCGGAGTCGATGCGGTCTCGTTTGCGGCGATAAGCGGGTGACGCTGCGTTCCAATGATCGCGATTTCACCTTTGACTACGCGATCAGCGCAATTCCGTTTCATGCTCTCGGGCGCATCCTGCCGCAATCGCGCGGCGAGCGAAGAGCTGCAACAAAAGCTAAGTCATCTCCGGACTGTGCCGATCACCGGAATCCATCTCTGGTTTGATCGCGAGATCACTGAGCTGGAGCACGCTGCGCTGCTCGATCGGAACATTCAGTGGATGTTTCAGAAATCGAAGATACTCACGCGCTCTGCAGCACAGCAACAGCGCAGAGCGCGAGCGGCAGCTACCTGGAACTGGTGGTGAGTTCGTCGAAAAACCTGCTGGAGATGGGCCGCGCGGAAATCATTGAACTCGCGATGAAAGAATTAGCGGATTTTTTCCCGCCGCGCGCGATGCAAAGTTGTTGAAGGCTACGGTGATCAAGGAAGTTCACGCGACCTTTGCGCCGGCACCTCTCAGCGATGAGTTCCGGCTAACGCCATCAAGTCCATGGCCGCGCCTGTTTTTCAGCGGCGACTGGACCGCGACGGGCTGGCCTTCCACCATGGAAGGCGCAGTGCGGGCAGGATATCTCACGGCAGAAGCTCTTTCCAAAGCTGCCGGAAACGCTCGGCACTTCGCCGTTCCCGATCTCAAGCCGCAAGGGCTTGATGCGTCTTTTCCGGCCCTAAATTTCAACGCGCAGTAGTCCACCGTCAACACTGTAAGGTCGCGTACAACGGGATGCTCGCATCGCTCTGAAACCAGCAACCGTGCCTCACAGACAGAAACCCGGCCTCGAATAGGCCGGGTCTGCAGTTATCGCGAGAACATCAGGCCACCTTCATCACATTTCCGGCTTGTGGTCCCTTTTGCCCTTCGACGATTTCGAATTCTACCTCATCGCCTTCCTGAAGGCTCTTATAGCCTTCGCTGGTGATTGCGCTGTAATGTACAAACACATCGGGGCCGTCTTCACGTCCGATGAATCCAAATCCTTTTGCATTGTTGAACCACTTCACAGTTCCCTTGAGACGAGACACTTACTGTTCCTCCGAGCGTCTTGCTATCGGCGACGACAGCCGACGGTCTCAACCGGCGCAAACCTCGCGGAGTTCAGGGTGCCTGCTGAACCTACTGGGTCACTCCAGCTGTTGACCTAATTCGGTCAGATTGTCCCTCACTTCCTTTGGGTTGTCAACATAGTACATAGCCGGAAACCCTTATTCTATAAGGGTTTCAGCGCTCCTGCTGCATACGACAAGTCAGCTCCCTTGCTCATTTGTTATTCCCGCATATGTGAAACTTCTGTGCCGCCCAAAGAACTCCCGCAATCGCTTTGCCGTCGTTCACCTTCCCGTTCATCACCCACCGTACGGCTTTGGCGAGAGGCACGAGTTTGCATGTAATGACTTCATCCTCCTCGGGAGAAGCTTTGCCTTTGCGCAAATCGCGAGCCGCGAACATTGACATTGTCTCGTCCAGAAAACCGGGACTTGCGTAGTAGTACAGAGCGAGTTTCCACTCCGATGCCGAGTAGCCCGTCTCCTCGGCCAATTCGCGCTTGGCTGCCGCCAGTGCATCTTCTCCCTCGTCGATGCGACCTGCAGGCAGCTCCCACAACTCCTGGTTCGCAGCATAGCGGTACTGCCGGATCAGCAGAACCGAAGGCTCGCTCTTGCGCTCATCAATCGCCAGGATCACCACTGAGCCGGGATGACGGATAACGTCGCGCCGCACCTTCACGCCGGAGGGTTCGATGACCTCATCGCTGGCTACCTGGAAGACCGGAGCTCGATATACGACCTTCGAAGACAGTACCTGCACCGTCTTCTGTTTGCCGGCGGGCTCCGCGCGTTTTGTTGTTTTCGTTTTTGCTGACTTCTTGGTTTCCGGGGAGTTCTTGCGGGAAATCTTCTTGCTTGCGTTTGCCATGCCGACACTATACACAAATCGATGCTGCACCGTGCTACTCTGCTCTCGTGAAGCAGGTAAAAACAATTTCCTTTGTAGGTGCGGGAGCGCTTGCCAGCGGCCTTGCGAAGTTGCTCCGCGCGCAAGGCTTCATCATCGATGAGATTGTTACGCGCCCCTCACCTCTATCGCGACGCAAGGGCCGAGCACTAGGGCGCTCGGTGGGAGCGGCGGCAGTCACGCTCGGGAATGCCAAGCTTACGTGTGACCTCTTGTGGCTGGCGGTCCCGGACGGTGCGGTCGAGGATGTCTCGCGGACGCTGGCCGGGTACGCGCAACTTCCGCCCATTGTCTTGCACGCGAGCGGTGCGTTGAGCAGCCACGCGATGTCTGCGCTCGCAGAGCGCGGCGTGCATACCGGAAGCGCGCATCCCATGATGACCTTTGTTGCTGGCGAGCCCCCGAGTTTGCAGGGTGCGTGGTTTGCGATGGAGGGCACTCCGGCGGCGCTGCGGGCATCGCGTGCCATAGCCCGCAAGTTGGGTGCAAAGAGCTTTACCATCGAGCCTGGTGCGAAGCCCCTGTATCACGCTTTCGGCGCCATGCTCTCGCCTATGCTTGCGGCCGAACTTGCAGCCGCGGAGAGGGTTGGCCTGCGCGCCGGCATTCGAGCCCGGGATGTGCGCCGCATCATGGAGCCGATCGTGCTCCGCACGGCACGCAATGTTTTGCGCAACGGAGCAGGAAAGTCCTTCAGCGGGCCTCTGGCTCGCGGCGATGTTCGCACCGTTGCCTCGCATCTGGAGTCGCTCGGAGATACGCCTGAGTCACTCGTCTATCGGGCGTTGATGGAGTATGCGACCGGCGCGCTGCCAGTGAAGCGAGGCGTTGAGATGAAAAAGCTCCTGGAAAGGAAAAAGCTCCTGCACCGGAGAGGCACAAGAGCCAGCGGTTAAGGACTGATGCCGAGTTACTGGAACGGGGTGAATAAATGCCCCATCTTCTCACGCTTGGTGCGGAGGTACTTTTCATTGCTTTCGTGAGCCTCCACGTCGGCTGGCACACGCTCGACCACCTCGATCCCAGCAGCCTGCACGGCTTCCACTTTTTCCGGGTTGTTCGATAACAGGCGGAGTTTGCGCACGCCCAAAGCCTTCAGGATTTCCACTGGCATGTGATAGCCGCGGCAATCGATTTCATAGCCCAGCTTCACGTTTGCTTCCACGGTGTCCAGGCCCTGGTCCTGTAGCTCATAGGCTTGCAGTTTCGCCATCAGGCCAATGCCGCGCCCCTCTTGTTCTTCGTAGATCAGTAGGCCCTTACCAAGTTCGCTGATTTTTGCAAGCGCAAGTTCCAGTTGCTGGCGGCAATCGCAGCGCATCGAATGAAAGACATCTCCGGTGAGGCACTGCGAGTGGATGCGAACCAATGGCGCCTCAGAGTGGATATCCCCCATCGTAAGAACAACGGCCTCCTCCCTACGGCGTTCCGTGCCGTCAGGAGAGCCGGTTGCGGGGGTTCCGGGAACAAAGCCTTCAAAGCCTAAAATCCGAAAATGTCCCCAACGGGTAGGGAAATCGGCTTCGGCGATCTTTCGTATCGACATCGTGTTCACTTATACAGTATAGACGCTGCCGCGCTCCTGTGGATTCACCGCGGGATGGAGCAGCGCATTTACTCCGTTGCCTTTGCTCTCTCTGACGGCCGTATTATCATGCTGAGCGCGACCGAGCCGGCCAGCACCACGACGATCACGCCAAGCGCGTACGCAGTTGGAATCTCGAAGTAATTTGCTCCAAGCATCTTGATTCCAATGAACGTCAGAATGATGGCCAGCCCATAATTGAGCAGATGAAAGATCTCCATTAAGCCTGCGAGAGCAAAGTATATCGAGCGCAGGCCGAGGATGGCGAAAATGTTCGAGGTGAACACAATGTAGGGCTGTCGCGTTACGGCCAGCACGGCGGGAATCGAATCGACGGCAAAGATCACGTCGGTGGTTTCGATTACGATGAGCACCAGCGCCAGTTTTGTGAACAAACGCGCCCCGCCCCGCACAGCTATGAATGCTTCCCCCACGTACTCGTCGATGAATCCGAGGTGACGCTGTGCGAAACGAGTGATGAAGTTTTCGCCCGGGTTCCCCTGCTCGTCTTCCTGGAAGAGCAGTTTGATAGCCGCATAGACCAGGAAGGCTCCGAACAGATACATGACCCAATGGAAGCGGTTCAGCAGCGTGACTCCAGCTCCGATAAAAACGGCACGCATCACGACCGCGCCGACGATTCCCCAGAATAGTACCTTGCGCTGTAATTCGGATGGAACTTTGAAGTAGCGGAAAATCAGCAGGATGACAAAAAGATTGTCCACGCTGAGAGCTTCTTCCACTAGGTAGCCGGTCACGAATTCAAGCGAGTGCTGACGGTTTGCGCTTGCCGGATCTCCGGTCATGCGATGCCCGTAGAAGTACAGCAACACGGCAAAACCCGCTGCAAGCCCCACCCAGATCGCGGTCCAGGCCAGCGCCTCACGCACTGTGACTGCGCGTGCCTTGCGATTGAACACTACAAGGTCCAGCGCCAGCATGACGAGCATGAAGGCGAGAAACAAGATCCAGGACAGGAGGTTGGGAGGAGTTGGCATGATTCAGCGTTCTCTATATTTGGGACGGTCTGACCTTAAGCCTAACACTCAGATTACGGTGTGCAGAGCATACGGAAAACAGAAATGGCGGAGCGCACCCGCCGATTTGATCGTGCAAGGCTCGCTATCGCGTGTTCAAGGCGCGAACGGTCTCCATCACTACGTCGCCAACGATCTGCAGGCTTGCTGCGCTGCACTTGTCCGGTGTGTCCTGCGTGGTGTGGTGATAAATGTTGTCGAATCCGTAGTTCAGGTCGATGATGTCGGCCACCGGAATACCTACCGCGCGGAAGGGGAGATGGTCATCCTGGATCGAACTGCTGCGCACGAAAAAGTGCGACTGCTGTCCTGTCCTCTGGGCGGCGCGGTACACCACATCCAGCAGCCACGGCGTGGAATTCACATCTTGATCGATATCCAGTTCCTTGTCGCCAATCATGTCGAGCAGCAGAAACGCCTTGATCTTTGCGGCCGTGCCATCCGCAGACCACTTGTTTGCCAAGTGCTTGCTGCCGTAGACGCTGTCGGTGTCGGTCCACTCCACCGTGGCTTCCTCGCCGTCGGTAAACACCAGCCAGATGCTGTAGCCCTCAGGAGGATGACTGCGAAGCTGACTGGCAACTTCCAGCATCAGTCCCACGTTTGAGCCACCATCGTTGGCTCCCACAAAGGTCGTGTTCTTCAGGGGATAATTCGTATCGTAGTGACCGGCGAGGACAATTACTCCATCCTTTTTGCCCGGAAACTTTGCGACGATGTTGTTCATCGCAAACGGTCCCGCGGCGGTCTGCACATTGAATTTGTCCTGCTCGATTTGGGCACCGTCGAGACGGCCGAGAATGAACTGCTCCGCCTCGGCGTGTCCGCTGCTGCCCAGGAAGCGCGGACCGAGCGCCACAAAATCCTTCAGATTCTGGTAAGCCTTCTGTCCGCTGATCTTCAGCGCCACGGGCGCGTCCGGCTTCGGATCGAAATCCGCCGCGCGCAACTCCGGCTGTTGGGCCTTCTGCGGCTGTGCGGCAGCTACTTCTCCGCCGGATTTGGTATCGCGACAAGCGCCGGCAAATAGGATTGAAGCCGCCAGCACCAGCGCCAGAATCTTGGGGCCGCCCTTCCTGTATTCCAGGAGGCCCCAGTGCCCGCTCATCATTGGTTTTTCAGCTCCCGCTTCTTGCGTTGCTTGGGATGCACCAAGTAGGCAACGCCGATGCTGGCGAGGTAGAGAACGACCATGGGAGCGGCAAAGATGCACATATTCATGATGTCGGTAGTCGGCGTAATAATGGCAGCGATGATGAAGATTACCAGGATCGAGTAGCGCAGATTCCGCCACATCCAGCCCGGACTAACGATGCCGAAAAGCGCAAGGAAGAAGACCAGGATTGGCATCTCAAAGACCACGCCCAGCCCCAACACGATCGTCATAAACAGCGAAGTATACTCGTTGATCGTGATCATCGGAGTGAACTGCTTGCTGTAGTCGATCAAGAAGTCCAATGCCGCCGGGTAGACCAGCTTGTAGGCGAAATAACCGCCGGCTACAAACAATCCGACAGTGCTCATCATGAACGGCCCGACGTACTTGCGCTCACTCTTGTAAAGGCCGGGAGCGATGAAAGCCCACACCTGATAGAGCACAAATGGCGACGCCACGAAGACCCCTACGATCAGGCTGACCTTCAGATACATATTGAAGGGGTCGGTGGGGTTCGTGTAGACCAGGTTGACAGGCAGGTTGTGGTTCTTCAGCGCGAAGACGATCGGCTTCTGCATCCAGCTGAAGATCTGGTCATGCCACCAGTAGCAGACAAAGAATCCGGCGGCTACGGAGAGGATGCTCCAGATGAGGCGACGGCGGAGTTCCTCGAGGTGGTCGAGGAAGCCCATGGATGGCAGTTCCTGCTTATCTTTCAAACTGCCTGTAGGAGTAACTGTTTCTGCCATCAAAACCTTTGTTGGATCGTCCGGTTAGCTGCTCTGCGGAGCAGAGTGACTTTGGGCCGGCGCCGAATCAGGCGTGGGTTGATCGGTCACAGCTTCAACCGGAGATGTACCAAGAGGTGTGCCGTGCTGCGCGCTGGCTTGCGCCGCTGGCGCGCCAGCTTCGGCAGGAGGATTCTCGGGAAGTGGAGCCGAAAGCTCTTCCGGCGAAGAGGCAACCATTGGCGAATCGGGCGGACGCAACGTGAAGTTCTGTGCGTCAAAGGCCATTCGGGCGGTCTGCATCAACCGCTCGTGTGCGGTATCGATCTCGGAAAGAGCCGATTTTACCGCGGGCGGAAGCAACGTCTGCGTAAACGAAGAGCTCTGCTGCGATCCCGTCCCAGAGAACGGGCCGACGTCAACTCCAGCCTTTTCAATTTCGGACTGGAGCTGATCTTTGAAATTATTGGACGCACGTTTGAACTCGGCCATGAACTTGCCGATTTCGCGTCCAATCTCGGGTAACTTCTTCGGGCCAAATAGGATCAGGGCCAGGAAGAAGATGAAAATCATCTCGCCACTCATACGCTGATATCATACACGGCAAGTCTGTCCGCCGGTAAGAAGGGAAGCGACCTGAGAGCTGAAAAAACATGCCTTACAAGGCGATCTGGAATCCGCTTTGGCCTGAAACGCGGAGTTGAAGAAGTTACGAAGCCGAAACGGTCTTTTCAGCATCTGATCCGTATACCGCAGGCGCGGCGGAATTCCGAATTCAGCATCTGTCGGCGCGCTCACCCATTTCCCACGAAACTGCTATACTCTTGTGGAATCGAGGGTTGCGCCATTCTCCACGGCATGGCGTAGCAAACATTCAAGCAGCGCTCAGGCGCAGGGCAAAAGAGAAGGATGCATCAATGGCTGGACGTTCCCGTCGCTCACCGGTATTAGTTTTTTTCGTAATTCTGACTTGCGGTTTTCTCGGAGTTGTCTTCGGGCGGACCGGAGCGGCACCGGCTGACGGTGAAACCGACATGCGCGATTCGGTGCATACTTTCGCGCAGGTGTACAGCGTCATCGAGCAGAACTATGCGGAAAAAGTGGACGCCGACAAGGCGATCTACGACGGTGCCATTCCCGGCATGTTGCGCGTGCTCGATCCCCACTCGAACTTTTTCGACCCAAAGCAGTACTCTGCTCTGCAAGAAGAGCAGCGCGGCCGTTACTACGGCGTAGGTATGCAGGTAGGCCCGCGTAACAACAAGGTCATTGTGATTGCGCCGTTCGCCGGGGCACCCGCGTACCGGGCCGGAATCCGTCCTGGCGACATCATCGTGGCCATCGATGGCAAGCCCACCGACAATATGACCACCAGCGAAGTGGCTGATCTGCTCAAAGGGCCCAAGGGCACCACCGTGCACATCGCAATCCTGCGCGAAGGCAACACTAAGTCAGTGGACTTTACTGTAGTTCGCGATGAAATTCCGCGCTACTCGGTGGATCTGCACTTCCTCATTCGCCCAGGCATTGGCTATTTGCATATCAGCGGCTTCCAGGAAACCACCGAAACCGAGACCACGGCGGCGCTGGATGAGTTGGGCGACCTCAAGGGCCTGATTCTCGATCTGCGCAACAACCCCGGGGGCCTGCTCAGCGAAGGCGTTGGAGTAGCTGACAAGTTCCTCAAAGAAGGGGCAGGTTATCGTCAGCCATCATGGCCGGAATTCACCGGAGAAGGTCTATCGCGCGGCCCATGGCAGCACAGTGGACTACCCGATCGTCGTGCTGGTGAACCACGGCACGGCTTCGGCGGCCGAGATTGTCTCGGGTGCAATTCAGGATCACGATCGCGGGCTGATTGCCGGAGAAACCACCTTCGGCAAGGGACTGGTGCAGACAGTTTATCGTTTGAGCGAAAACACCGGCCTCGCGCTGACCACAGCCAAGTACTACACCCCGAGCGGACGCCTGATTCAGCGTGACTACAGCGGTGTTTCGCTTTACGACTACTACTACAATCGCAATGCGGACGATAACTCCATCAATGGCGTGAAGCAGGACGACGCCAACCGCGAAGTCAAACTGACCGACAGCGGGCGCACCGTATACGGTGGCGGAGGGATCACGCCAGACGTTAAGATTGCGCCCATCAAGGCGAATAAGTTCCAGGAAGAGTTGCTGCGCAAGTACGCCTTCTTCAACTTCTCTAAGCACTACTTCGATCAGCCATAAGATCGAGAAGAACTTCCAGGTGGAAGACGGCACTATGCAGGAGTTCCGTAGTTTCCTCACCGAAGCCAAGCTGCCATATACGGAAAAGGATTTGGTGGACAACAACGAGTGGGTTCGCTCCAGCATCAAGAGCGAACTGTTCGTAGGCGCCTTCGGTCAGCAGGAGGGAATGCGCGTGCAGGCTGAGTCCGACCCCAACGTACTCAAAGCACTGGAACTGATGCCCAAGGCCAAAGAACTCGCCGACAACGCGCGCAAGACTATCGCCGAGCATAACCAGGCGCGGCTTTCCGCAACCGCCACTAACTAGAAGAAAGCAGCTGCCAAGTAATTAGAGAGGGCACCGCACATGGTGCCCTCTCATTATTGCGGCTCAATTGATTACCGGTAGAGATAATCTTTGGTGACCGGCGTGAGTTCCGGATAGGCACCCCCGCCGAGCTCACACATATCCAGTCCCTGCCGCTCTCCATCCTTGTGGATGCGTTGCGGGTAGATGCGGTCCAAGAGCAGATTGAGGCAGTAGGTCAGCGGAAGAACAAAACCGAGCAGTGCGGAAACCATAGCCATCTGGGCCAGCCATTGTGCGGGGCGAGCGTGCACAAAAGCTCCAGCGGCCATCACGCCCCACAATCCCCCCACCGCGTGTACGGAGATGGATCCGCTCGGGTCGTCGAATCCGAGCCGGTCCAGCCATTCCACCGAAAACGGCACCAGAATGCCCGCCACCAGTCCAATGGCCGCGGCCTCTGGCGGTGAAACCAGCGAGCACGCGCCCGAGATGGAGACCAAGCCGATTACAAATCCGTTTGCGCTAATGGAGGCGTCCGGCTTACCGTAGCGCAGCCGGGTTACGATCAACGCGGTCAGCAGAGCGATACTGGCCGCGATGAGGTTGTTCACTGCAATCAGCGCCATGCTGTTGATAGCGGCACCCGCGAAAAGCATCGCTCCCGCAGTGTCCAGTCCCAGCCATCCGATGAGAGTCAACATGCAGCCGAACAAAACGAATGCCATGTTGTGGCCGGGGATTGCCATTCCGTTCGTCTCATACTTGCCGTGGCGCGGTCCCAGAATCCAGGTGATGGACAATGCCGTGATTCCGCCAACGGCCTGGATTACCCCCGCACCGCCGGCGTCGATAGCGCCATTGCCACAGCCTGCCAAACCTCCCAGTTGTGCGAGCCAGCCTCCACCCCAAACCCAGTGCGCAAAGATCGGGTAAGTGATGCCGGCCAGCAGCGCCGCCGATGCGCAACTCGCGCTCAGTCGCCAGCGATCTGAGCCAGCACCGAGGGGAATCATGGCCGCAAGTCCAACGCTGAACAGTTGCAGGCAGGCCACCAGCGAAAGCGCGGAGCCGTTGAATGCCACCCCGCGCATCATCAGCCGCTCGGCTCCCAGCAGGTTCCATTGCCGTCCGCCGAAACTCAGCATCCGGGCCGGTTCTCCGATGTAGCCCTGGAAGCCAAATCCGATGAAGAAATAGACCAGCACCGCAACGGCGAAGACGCACATCGCGCTCAACATGGAGTGGGCTGCGCTGCGCCCGCGCCCAAACCCTGTATTGACCAGCGCGAGACCCGCTCCCACCAGCGGCACCAGAAAGATGCTGATCATGCAGATGGCCGTTGCCGTCTCGGTGAGTGCTGCCGGCTGTGTCTGCATCATCGTCCCTCGTCGAGAGTGATATGGGAGCGGAAGGTGAGTACGAGCCCGAGCAGTTGAACCGCCATCCCGGCCCAGACGAACAGATTGCGGGGCGAGCTTGAGGAGAGCAGCACAAATGCGCTCAGAACGATCGCAAATCCCGCAAATAGCAGAAATAACCCAGCAGCTTTCATGAAAGTCTTCCAGTAGAGAATTTGCCCAGCGATACCAGGCTGCTTATGTGTGCCGCGCGACGTAGAGCAGCAGCCCGAAGATGATTACTGGAATCAGCGCAAGCATAACGTACATCGCGATCCTGCGTGCCCACGGAGAGCGGCGCTTCTTCCAATTGTGCAGTTCGGGCCGGTCCTCCACGCCCACCTGATCCAGGTGCTCCAGATCGTTGGCAAAGTCTCGTGCGCTACGATAGCGGTTGTGCGGATTGCGCTCCAGTGCGCGATACAAAACCTCCTGCAGTTGCGGCGAAAGCTCGGGGTTCAGCTCGCGCGGCGGCACCGGATCGTTGAGCAGGCGGTCGTTCATGATGACGAACGCGTTGGAGCCGGTGAAGGGAACTTGGCCCGTCAACATCTCGTAGAGCATGACCCCCACGGCATAGACGTCGCTGCGCGCATCGCCGCGGCCACCCTTTACCTGCTCCGGCGAGATATAGTCCGGGGTGCCCATGGTGTCGGTCAATTTTGCGAAGGTGATGCGCCTTGCGCCGATGTTGGCGGAAATGCCGAAATCGATGATCTTGATGTTGTCGTGCTCGTCGACCATGATGTTTTCCGGCTTCAGGTCGCGATGAATTACGCCGTGGCTGTGAATATGGTCGAGCGCCTTGCAAATCTGCAGGACGATCTTGATCGCGCGTTCCGGCGGCATTTTGTGGGTTTCGGCAATGATCTCGCGTAGCAGCCGTCCAGGCACCCATTCCATGACGATGTAGGGATCGTGGCGCTCGTCGTTCGGGATCACCTTCATCACTCCCGGATGATTGAGCTTTTTTCCGATCTCTTCCTCGCGCTGAAAGCGCTCGAAGAAGATTGGGTCGCATTCCATCTCCGGATGCGGAATCTTGATGGCGACGGTTTGGCCCGTGCGGAGGTCCGTACCCTGGAAGATTGAAGCCATGCCGCTACGCGCAACTAGGCGTTCGATCTGGAAGTGGTCGAGTTGTTCGCCAGCGTGGACAGAGATCATTGGTAGAAGATTGCCACCCGTGCGCGATTCGCGTTCCTGTTCTTCACTGCAGCCGGTAAGGTCGTCCGCGATACATTCCAACCGCTTCGACATCTTTTACCCGGATGAGCTGGACGCTCACATTATCTCCACCATCGCTCTGGTTGGCAATCGTGATCAGTTGCTGCGCAGCTTCTTTCAGGCTCGCGCCCGATGCCGCGATTCGCGCTATCGTCTCGTCGGGCACCGCCCCGTGCAGCCCGTCGGAGCAGAGCAACAGCAAATCTCCAGGCCTCACGGTATGTTCGCTGATCTCCGGCGCAACAAAAAGATTGATACCGATCGAGCGGCTCAGGACATTTCGCATTACCGCCCCTCGCGCTTCCCGCTCGGAAAATATCCGCAGGCGAAGCTGTTCATTGACCACCGTGTGATCCTGCGTCAATAACTGCGGATGTCCTCTGCGGATCAGGTAGCAGCGCGAATCGCCCACATGGGCGATCGTAGCGCGGTCATAACGCAACGCACATGCCACCAGGGTGGTGGCAATCCCGCCATGCCCTGCCTCGTAGACACGGTGGTTGGCCGCTTGAATCGCGCGCGCAAGCAGTGCCGAGAGATTCTCCCCCGCAGGTGCCTTGGCGTGCTCGGCCAACACGGTTTCCACTGTCAGTTGCGAGGCAACCTCGCCACGGTCCTGGCCGCCGACGCCATCTGCAAGGGTAAATAGCCAGCCGCGGTTGCGGGTTTGTGCCGGATTTGAGGGTACTGCGTGTCCAATAAAATCCTCGTTGTGCTCACGGACGGGACCGCAATCGCTGATCTCAGCGAACTCAATGTCCAGCATGGCCGGTGCAGATCCCGGCTCCGGCTCCTGCGGGGTTGCGGCGTTCACGCGATGACGCGGCACAATATTTCCTCCTTCTGAATAAGATGCAGGCGGGCTGCGAACCCGCCTGCGCGTGAGTTACATTTGCAGCCTGATACTAGCTTCGGCTTTGGATCAGCGTTGTCCTTCCGGTACGGCGGGAGGAGGTCATGAAGTAGATCCCGCCATAAATCGCCCAGACCAACGCAATTCCCAGTGCAAGCAGAGGCTCAGCCTTGGTGCCGATACCGAGGAACGGACCCACCAGATAAGCCAGCATGCAGGCCAAGTTAGCGAGCAGTCCGAAGACCGGGATGAAGAGATGGCGCAGGGGATTGAACTTCGGATGATTGTGGTAGGCCACCATGCAAGTCACGCAGCTCAGGGCGTAGAGCACAAACGTACCGAAGTTCGAGGCCAGCGTGATCGTCAGCAGGGAATTTGGCATCGCCGCCATCTTGTCATGCGTGGTGTAGCCAAAGCTCGACCAGAAGCCATGCGGTATAGCCGCAATTACCGAGTCGGCCGGAGCGCCGGCGTTTCCGAAGGGCATAATCACCGCGATGCAGCCGACCACGGCGGAGATCACAGCCAGTGTCCAGATCGCGCGGTGCGGAGTCAGATTGTCGCCGTGCAGCAGACCGAAGTGCTCGGGGACTTCACGATCCTTGCCCATCGCGTAAGTGACGCGCGCGCCGGTGTTCATGCAGGACAGCGTGGTTCCGATCAGCGCAAGGAAAACCGTGAAGGCCTCCACCAGCATGAACATGCGTCCTCGGCCAGCGCCAAAGAGGTTGTCGCCTACGATGATCATCATGTCGCCGATGGGAGCCGCCGACCCCGACGCATTTTGCATTGTGTAACCGCTGTTCAGGAAGTAGTTCGCCGCGAAATATTCAAAGAGATAGCAGAACAATCCCTGCACCAGCAGCGAGACGATAACCGCAATTGGTATGTCGCGCTTCGCGTTCTTCGCTTCACCGCCCATCGAGGTTACGGATTCAAATCCCACCAGAATCAGAATCGCTACCGTGGCCTGCAGGAACACCCAGCTGACCTTATGCGGAGCTACGACCGATTTGGCATTCGGATGCGTGAGGAAATTGCCCTGTGCATCGTTGGTCGGGTAGGCGACGAGGAAGGGCACAGGCTTGCCAGTCGCGTCCAGTTTCGGCTGTGGCACCTGGGTGGCATCGCGCACGATGGTGTCGGTGACCGTGCCATCGGCGGCATTCGCCTTCGTGGTCGCAAATTCGTAAGAGTAAGTCGCGCCCGAGGTGGAATCGAACTGCAAGCCCTGGCTTCCTGCCGGATGGCTGGCGCGATAGCCCAGAGCCATCACCGCGAACACAATCAACGCCGAGATCTGGATGACGTTGATCGCGATGTTAACTGCCGTCGAGCCGTTTACGCCACGGTAGGCAATGTAGGCGACCAGGAACGAGAAGATGACTGCGACGAGCATCATGAATGCAGGTCCAGGATTGGAAGCACTCATGAAGTTCGGCCAGATTGTGCCCACAAGATATCCGCACAAAATTCCCATCACGCCGACCATCACACCTGGGTAGATCCAGTAATAAAGGTGCGAGCCCCAGCCGACAATAAACTTCGAGAGGCGCGCATATCTCCACATTTTGTCGTGATTCAGGAACGATTGCTCGGCAAAATAGTACGAACTTCCCGTGCCGGGATAAAGTTTCGCCATCTCGGCATAACAGACCGCAGTAGCCAGACACAGCAGCAAGGCAAGGAAAATACCCGCCCACATTGACGGAGCTGTTGTGCCAGTCGTTGCCTGGATGTAGAAGGTGAGCCACAGGAACGCACCGGGAGCGATGAGCGCCATGGCGTTCATCGTCAGGCCGGTCAGCCCCAGAGTTTTCTGCATTTCAGCGGATCCTACGTTGGATCCTACAGTCGTTCGATCGGCCATCCGAATCTCCTCTTCTTAAGTAGTCTGCGTAGGGTTGTGGTCTGCGGCTTCGGACCGGCCGGAACGTTTCCCGGCCGATCCTAACCTTCATCTGTACGGAGTGGCGGTCCAGAGTTCTCCGCCTGCCTATCTCTTACTTGGTGTCATTCGGTTCCAGCACGAACACCAGGCCGGCATCGACGGTGGTCTGTCCCTTCACGAATGAGGGACCGCCGCGCTGGAAGAAATTCTGGTTTGAATCGTCGTGCCGGTACTCAAGACGGGAGATCAGATGACCGGCGAACCTGCGCTCGATGGTTCCCGTGAACTCGTTGATGTGGTTATGAACAATCGGAGCGGTGATGGCCGGCGCGTAAACGCCAAAGGTGGCCAAGCCATCATGGTCGTTGAGGTATTCGAAGCGTCCCGCCACGGCCACCTTCGGGTTGAAGGCGTACTTTGCGTATGCGGCGATGCCGGTGTAGTCCGCGGCCTTACCCGTGGCTATGAATTTTGCCTGGCGGTCGTAGTCAAAATTCGCGAGCAAAGACAGCTTTGCGTTGGGATTGTAAGCAAGCACAGTATCCGAGAGATTGTTATAGTTTCCGTTGTTCCCGGCGAAGCCGGGACCTCCGGGGCCTGCCAGATAATTTTCGGTGAGCGTAAGCTTCTTGGTTGCATTCCATGCCAGGCTGAAGCCGCCGGTCTTGCCGGAGTTGGTGGCTAGAACATTGTTCCAGCCATTGTTCGCATATCCGCTTACCGACCACTTGTCATTGAAGGTGTACTTGGCGCGAGCTCCAAAGTGGTAGTACGGAATTGCAAAGTAGAAGAGCAAGCTGCGTGAGTAGTTCCAGTTCTGGTTGGTCTCGATCACCTCGGCGCCTGCCGGAGTGACATACTTACCGAAGTCGAGCTCCAGGCCCTTGCCAATGGGAGCCATGTAAGACAGGTAGCCTTCCTTCAGGTACTGCGTCGAGGCGTTGCTGGAATCGTTCAGGATGAAAACTCGCGTTGTTGATTGCAGTCATTGCCTGGCCGAATCCAAGCGCAACGCGGAAGCCGAGCGGAGTAGTCTTGTCGACAGGCTTGTCCAGCTGCAGTTCGACGAGGTTCAGTCCGAACTGGTCAATGAAGGGCGTGAATGGCTCTGTAACCGTGTTACCGGTCGTGGTACCGGCAGGATGATTGGCATTGTATCCATAATAAACGTCGGCCAATCCGGTCAGATTCACTCCGCCGAGAACGCTGGTGATTCCAGCAAGCGGGCTCGGTGCAGGTGCGGGTGCGGGGGATGTCTCGGCCGCTTTTTCCGGCGGTTTGGCGGTATCAGTGCTTGAAGTTTGGGCGGCAAGTCCAACAGTCAAAGTGCACGCAAGGAATAATCCTAGCGACAATTTGTAGGGGCGTTTCGTGCGCATGTAATTCTCTCCCGTTTCTAATCAGTTCAAGATTCCAGATTGCAATCAGATTGCATGAAATAAATAAATGTATAGTCAACAAATATCAACTGAGAGTATCCGTACTTATTGCGCGTGACCAATTCCTTTTATTTATCGCACCGATAACAGAAGGTTTTTACACGGTGGTATTCGGGGATGAATGGAACATGCAGAGGAATGCATATTTATGCGCGAGCGGCCGCACGAGACAAAAAGGTGGGTTTCTGCTGGAGAGTAAAGCACTTACGTGCTAATTGCAGGGTTTTCGAAATAACCGCCCAAGGTGACCGAGTCTTGGGCCCGCTTGTTATGAAAAGTTTTATGGGAGATATAGAAATATGTTATTGCCATGATCTGGGCACCGATGTCTTAAAATTAAGCGATTGGCTCAGGCGAACAACGGCGCATGGCGGTCACTGCATCTCGGCGCGGGCCTGTTGCACAAAGTTGAGGAAACGGGCAGCGAGCTCTCGAATCCACGCACCCTCACGGAAGCGGACCGCCTGGCGCGGAATCAGGTCTTCGCCAACCCCAAGGGCAGCGGCTCCCGCGGTAATGAAATGTGCAGCGGTGCTTTGCGTAACGCCGCCGGCTGCGATGAGGGGCACATGCGGCAGCGGAGCTTTGAGAGCGCGAATATAGTTGTGTCCGCCAACATAGGAACAGGGGAAGACCTTTACAAAATCGGCTCCCGCCTTATGAAGCGCGCATGATCTCGGTCGGTGTCAGTGCCCCAGGGATTACGACGATCTCTTTTTCGACGCAATATCCTGTGACCTCCAGGTCGAAACCGGGCCCGGTGAGAAACATGGCTCCGGCGTCTAGTTAGCGGCGCGCCTGCTCTAATCCGGCGACCACCTCGGCACCGACGATGAGGATGGGAACCGTTCGGTAAGGTCGCGGATTACCTGGGCTGAGTTTGGGATGGTGGCAGTGATTTCTACGATCGGTATGCCGCCGGCCGCCACATTCTCGGCGGCAAAGATCGCTGCCTCAGCCGATTCCACACGGATCGATGGGATCAAGCCAATCTCCCGAATCTGCTTTCGAATTTCTTCTCGGTTCAAGTGTTTATCCTTTCGCGGCTGAGCCCCTGCGACAATCTACCGTGGCAATCCCTACTGTTCATACACGCTCTTCGACTCTTCGGGCGTAGGCAGGTGGTCTGTGGGTCTCGCCCACCACACGTAGAAGGTCGGCAGCAGAAAGATGCTGATCATCAGGTCGGCGATCAATCCGCCCACGATCACGATGGCGAATGGCCGCTGCGAGTCCGACCCGATGGCATGGGAGGTCGCGGCCGGCAACAAGCCGAGCGTGGCGACCAGCATGGTCATCATGATCGGGCGGAGCCTGCGCGTCGCTCCTTCAATGGCGGCTGCTCTCACCGGCATTCCTCGGGTGCGCAACTGGTTGATGTACTCGACCATGATCACGCCGGTCTGGACAGCAGACACCGAACAGCGCCAGGAAGCCAACTCCCGACGAGACACTGAAGTGCGTGCCCGTGAAGAGTAGCGCCAGAAGACCGCCAAAAGGAGCTACCAAGACGTTTACCAGGTTCAACAGGGCCCACTTGAAGGAGCCGAAAGCGCCGTAAATGATCATGAAGATGATTAAGACCGTTATGGGAACAATCATCATGAGCCTGCGCTGTGACCTCTTCTGGCTCTCGTATTCGCCCTCCCAGTCGATATGGTAGCCGGTCGGCAGTTTAACTTGCGCGTTGACCTTCTTGATCGACTCTTCGACGGCGCTACCAAGGTCGCGGCCGCGAACGCTGTATTTGATGGCGATATAGCGCTGGTTGCCTTCGCGATAAATTTCGGAAGCGCCATCGTGCTCTTCGATCTTGCAAAGCTGTGCCAGCGAGACGCGCTCGCCGCTTGGCGAAAGCAGGCGGATGTTTTCGATCGCTTCTTTCTGGTCCCTGAACTGTCGCTGATAGCGCAATACCAGGTCGTATCGCGCCTCGCCCTGCAAGACTTGAGTGAGGGCGTTCCCGCCTACCGCGGTCTGGATCGCATCCTGGACGTCGGCTACGTTGATCTGATAGCGGGCGGCCTGCTTGCGATCCACGGTGACGTTCAGATTTGGCTGGCCGAGCACGCGAAAAACTCCCAGGTCCTCGATGCCGTTGACCTGGCGCATGACCCCCGTAATTTCGCCGGCTTTATCCTCCAGGGTTTTCAGGTCGTCGCCATATATCTTTGTCGCAAGCTGCCCTTTCACGCCGCTGACCGCCTCTTCCATGTTATCGGCGATGGGCTGCGAGAAGCCCCACACCACACCCGGAATCTTGTCCAACTCGCGTTGCATTGCCGCGATCAGTTCCTCTTTATCTTCGTGAAATACAGGACGCCACTGCTCTTTTGGCTTCAGCCCGACGTAGTATTCGGTGTTGAAAAAGCCGGTGGTATCGGTTCCGTCATCCGGACGCCCGGTCTGACTGGTACACTCGGTGACCTCGGGGAAGGAACAAAGCATGATTCGTGCCTGGTTCATGACACGTATCCCCTCGGTCGGTCCGGTGCTGGGCGCAAGGGTGCCACGCACCCAGAGCGCGCCCTCATCCAGATGGGGCAGGAATTCGGAACCGATTGTGTCGCTCGTCGCCAGATACCCGCTGATGCCAATGGCTGCAAGTGCAATCAAGATCATTGCCCAACGATGATCGACCATCCAGGAAAGTGCCCGGCGGTAACGCTCGGTTAGCCAAACCAGCACGGGGTTATGCCAGTCTTTGGCTTCCTTGCGGAAGAGAAGACTCGCCAGCACGGGCGCGATCGTCATCGAGAAGATCACCGCGCCGAGCAGGGCAAATGCGACCGTCCAAGCCATGGGACGAAACAATCTGCCTTCGACCCGCTGCAGAGTGAAGATCGGAAGATAGGCGGTGATGATGATGGTGATGGCGTAAAAGACCGGCCTCTGCACTTCGTGAGCGGCAGCGCGTATCCGCTCTGCCACGGGCCTTTTCTCATGGTTCTGGCCGATGTGGCGAATGATGTTCTCCACCATCACCACCGTGCCGTCTACAACCATTCCGAAATCGAGGGCTCCGAGCGAGAGCAGATTGGCCGGGATATGATTCAGATCCAGACAAATCGAGGCAAACAACAGGGAGAATGGAATGGTCAGGGCAACGATCAACGCGCCACGAATGTTGCCCAGTAACAGGAGCAGCACAAGCGTCACCAGGATGAAGCCTTCGGTAAGGTTGTGCAGGACGGTGTGGGTTGTGAAGTGAATCAGAGTGCTGCGATCAATGAACGGAACGATCTTTACCCCGGGAGGCAAAATATGGTCGTTCATCTCCTTCACCTTTGCTTCAAGCCCTTTGAGCGCCGTTTCGGCATCGGCGCCTTTCCGCATCGGCACCATCCCTGATACGACATCGTCGTTATCGACGATCGTTCCATCCTCGTGACGAATCGCCCGGGCGAACTGGCCGAGCCGGATCTTCGGACCTTGCGCAACCACGGCGATGTCTTTTACGCGTATCGGCGTTCCGGTCTTGGTCAGGATGACCGTGTTCTCGATATCGTGGACATTTCTGACCAAGCCGACTTCCCGGACATTGATCTGTTGCAGACCGGCTTCCACGAAGCTGCCGCCCGCATTCGTGTTGTTGTTGGTGAGCTGCTGCTCCACCTGCGCAAGGCTGAGGCCGTAAGCGATCAGTTTGTTCGGATCAACCCGAACCTGGTATTCGCGCGTGGGCCCGCCGAAGGTGTTCACGTCGACGATGTCCGGAACAGCTTTTAAGATTCTTCTCGACCACCCAGTCTTCGAGCGACTTCAGCTCCATCACGTCATACTGCGGATTGGTGCTGTGCAGGGTGAAGAAGTAGATCTGGCCAGCCGGACTCCAGTCGGTACCCATCTGCGGCGTAACACCGGCAGGCAGAGTGGCTTGGGTCAGCCGCTCAAGAACCCGCTCGCGGTTCCAGTCGTTGACTGGAGTCGTCGTCGAAGATCATCTTGATGTCGGAGAGGCCGAAGATCGAGAACGAACGCAGATGCACCACGTGCGGAATGCCGTTCAATGCCGTCTCCAGCGGCACCGTGACCTGCTGTTCAACTTGCTCTGCTGAAATTCCCGGCCACTGCGTGATGACCTCGACATAGTTGTCCGCCACGTCGGGATAGGCATCCACAGGAAGACGGTGGAAGGCGACCGCTCCGGCTGCGATCAGCAGCAGAGTGAAGGCAAGAACCAGAAGCTTTTGGTCAAGCGCAAAATCAACAATTCGGCGAATCATCTACTGCTCCACCGTGTTCTGCATTACCAGCGCATTCTCAACTACCTGTGCTCCGGGGTTGATGCCCGAGACAATCTCCTGCATGTTTCCGGGAAGCATCGCGCCTGCGGTGACTTCCAGCCGCTTGAAAGCTCCATTCCCGTAGCGGCACAAAGACCCAGTCGCGGTCATGGATGTGCAGAATCGCGCTCGCCGGAACCGCCGCCCGTGGTCTCCGCCTGTTTGCCGAAGAAGGTCGCGGTGGTGAACATCCCGATCCGCAGCATTCCGGGATTGGCCACTTCCAAGCGCACCTTTGCGGTGCGAATTGTAGGGTCCAGAGTCGGCAGGATGTTATCGATCCGGGCCTTTAAGACCTTGTTGGGATAGGCGCTCAAATGAATGTCCGCGGTCTCGCCAACGTGCACGGCGTCGAGATCGTTCTCGTACACGTCACAGATAATCCACACGTAGGAGAGATCAGAGATGGTGAACGGGTTGGGGCCGGACAGACCCTGTACGCCCGCCGCGTTGGTGACCTGTTGGTCGGTAATGACGCCCGATATCGGAGCGATAACATCGACGATCCCTGACGGATGATCCTTATCCACGCCGAGAAGGCGCAACTGCTCGGTCGCGGTTTGCAGATCGACCTTGGCGTCCTGCGCCGTGGTTTCGGCCTGCTCAAGAGCGCTCTTGGCGGCGGCGCCGTTGTCGTAGAGAAGTTTCGTGCGCTCCAGTTGTATCCGCGCCAGCCGCTCATCGTTCTCGGCCTTCTGATAGATCTGATAGGCGCCGCGACATCGTTGCTCCGCACCTTCAGCAACAGCTGACCTTTTTTCACCGTGTCACCCAGCCGTGCGTGTATCTCCACCACCCTGCCTGTGGCAAGTGAAATCACAGGTACGGCGCGGGAAATATCGGGCTGCACCACGCCGGTCACATTCAATTCCGGCGCCGCCTTGTGCTCGACCGCGGTAGCCAGCGGAAACTGTTCCGGATGATCTACCTTGAAGCGGTTGGCATCCATGTCCGGTACGACGGTGACCTGCGGCGGAGCCTCGGCTTTCTGGTCTGCCTTGCCTTCCTTGCAACCAACAAGGAGCGCACTCAAGGAGCAGGCAAAGAGTTGCAATCAGGATCAGGCCGGCAAATTTGTTTTTCATTGGATCACCTCTCGGCCCACGGCCATATTCAGTTGGGCTGCCGCCGTTAAATAAGAGCCGACCAGGTTCACGTAAGCCAGTTGCACCGCCCGGTAGTCGCTCTCGGCATTCAAGAAATCAAGCAGGGATGCCCCGCCATTGCGATAGGAAAACAAGATTGTGTCGCGTACCCGCACCGACTGTTGCAGATACTTGGCCTTGTATGGCCCCAGCAACTTCACGGTGCTGTCCAGGGTGGCGTAGCCGGAGTCCACGTCGCTGAATACCTGTGCTTCAGCGGCGTCGTGCAATCTTCTCTCGCGAGTGATATCAAGCTGCGTGCGCAGTTTCTCGCCTTGATTGCGATCGAAGATCGCGCAGTGGGATGCTGACACTGGCACCAAGCGTCTGGCGGGCATTCGGATTGTTGGTCGAGGCGTTGTACGTGTACCAGGAGCTGAAGGTCGGATCGGTTGAGCCGTTCGAGACCGCCAGTTTGTGGTCGGTTTGCGCCTTGTCCACGGCCTGTAAGGCGGCCTTCAGGTCAGGCCGGTTATCCAGAGCAATCTTGCGGAACTCGTCCTGCGACATACTTGCTCGCTGAAATCAAAGGTCCCGCTGACATCGTACTTATCAATCGGAGTGCGATCGTTGAGCAGCGTAAGCAGTGCTATCTTCGCCGTGCGCAGGTTGACGTCGGCGGTTTCCAGGTCGGACTCATACTGCACCCGCTGCAACTCCAACCGGTCGAGATCGATCTGCGCGATGTCGCCGGCCTTGAAACGAATTCTGCTGATGTCGAGCACATGGTCGTAGTAGGCCAGGTTATCTTTCGCCAACTGCAATACCGCCTTGGCCTGCAGCGTCGATACAAACGCACTGCGCAGGTTGAAGAGCAGCGATCTCTCGCAGGTCGGCCTGAGTAGAGACGGAAATGGCCGTACCCTTCTGAGCGCTCTCCAGTCGCAGCTCCCGCTTATGCTGCCGCTCGTGCAGATAACTGAAGTTGCTTACAAACAAAGTGCCGGTGAACGGCTGCCACACTCCATTGTGAGGAGCGATTTGAGTTCCATCCGTCGACTGAGTGAATTGCGGGTTGGGACGAAGATCCGCTGTGATCTCCTGCGCTTTGGACTCATCAATATTTAACTGGCCCGCCAGCAGGGTTGGATTATTCTGTTCGAAGCGGTGGCGCACCTCATCCCACGTCATCTGTGATGGCGTCTGGGCCACAACGCCAACACTGGTCAACAGGACCAGAGTGCGGCACAGCCAACGCAACTTTTGCATCCTTTGCTCCATTCCGTGTTACTCAACTTCACGTTACAAACTGCTCGTGTGCGTCGATCGAGCTCACGACAATTTGCAAATAGCTTGCAGAATCGCCAGCGCCGTAGTTAGTGGAGGATAGAGTCTAAGAGGCAGCTCGGCTTAATTTGACTGTGGAATGATTTGTCATAAGTACGAGAGCACGAGATATTAGAGTTCCTGAAACGTTCTGTGGCTGCACTGTTTCCCTTGGATACAAGTTTTAGCAGGCAAGCAGGGCGGCCCATTGAGTTCACGAACCGAGACTCAGATTATTATGATCTCCAACACAGAGAAAAAATGGAAGGCTATCTTTTGTCCTCGCCGGGTGAGCGCAACGATCCGAGTGTCTGAGTGCGAGGAGCAACCTTGGTGTCGTTTCTGGGGACTCATATCTGTCATGCCCTTGGGGGCTCACCCGCTCAGGGGGTGGCAGGAGTGGTGCGCCCGACAGGACTTGAACCTGCAACCCCGAGTTTCGAAGACTCGTGCTCTATCCAGTTGAGCTACAGGCGCGCACGTCAATTTTAATCCAGCGGCATACGGTTTGAGCAAGTATTCCGGCTTTCGGGCGAAAGTTCGCTGCGAAAGCCTCGGGAGTTCATTGCAATTGGGGCTGATTGCTCAACACTGCATCAGGATTTGCGTTGACCAGTTTTTCCGCCGCCTCGGCTCCAACAATCTTAGCGGCTGCGTCGCGCGCAGCGGAAAGAATAGGAGTACGGTTCTGCGCGCCATGGGCATCGCTGGCAATAAAGTGGACCATATTTCTCCGCAGCATCTCCTCGCACAGCTGTTGCTTTTGTTTACCCCAGAAGCCGGTGAGCGAGTTGGCCGTGATCTGAAACAAACAACCGACCCCGGCGAACTTGTTGAGCAGTTCCGGATTGCCAAGAATCACCGCATTTCGCTCTGGATGCGTGAGAATCGGAACCAGTCCAGCGGTCTGCAATTGCTCGAGTGTTTGTGAAACATTGAATGCGCTGTAGTCGGAGAGTTCCACCAGCAGGTAGCGCGTATCGCCGATGGTATAGCGCTCCGGGTGCTGCATCGCGTCCTGGATGTTTTCATAGGAGAGGTGAAAGTCGCATCCCAGCGAAAAGTTTAGTTTGGGGGCACGCGCACGGAGTTCTTCGAGCAGGTCGAGGTGGAGGGCGCGGTCATACCGGTACTCGTAATTTGCATGTGGAGTCGCGACAATGTGGGTGACTCCATCCTGTTCGGCCATCCGGCACATTTCCAGCGTGACCTCCCAGGACTTTGCGCCATCGTCTACCGCGGGCAGCAGATGGCAATGAATGTCGATCATTCTTCAACCTCGGGTGGCAGGACTGATGTAGCTTATGCCTTGTCTGTTGCAGCTTTACCGCGGAACTCGTCGTATGCGATCCGGATTCCTTCTTCCATGGAAACCTTGGGCCGCCAGCCGTAGCTGAACAACTTTGAGCTGTCCATCAACTTCCGTGGGGTTCCATCCGGCTTACCGGTATCAAAGACGATCTCGCCAGTGAATTCGAGCGCCACGCAGACTTTCTTTGCCAATTCGCAAATCGTCAGGTCTCGGCCGCTGCCCACATTCACCAGCGGCGCCACCTCAGGGTTGCCGGTCAACTTGCGAAATTCATCCTCCGGCAGGTTCAGCAGAAACACGCATGCGTCGGCCATATCGTCGCTGAAAAGGAATTCGCGCAATGGTTTGCCCGTGCCCCATACGGTGACGCTCCGCTCCTCGCGCTGCTTGGCCTCATGCACTTTGCGAATCAGTGCGGGAAGAACGTGCGAACTTTCCAGATTGTAGTTGTCCCCCAGCCCGTAAAGATTGGTCGGCATCGCGGCCAGAAAACCGGTTCCATGCTGCCGGTTAAAGGCCCAGCACAGCTCGATGCCGGCAATCTTTGCCACCGCATAGGAGCGGTTGGTAAACTCCAGCGGCCCGGCAAGCAGTTGATCTTCCGGGATAGGCTGCGGAGCCAACTTGGGATAAATACAGCTCGACCCGAGGAACAGCAACCGCTTAACTCCGGCGCAGTAGGCGCTCTCGATCACATTGCTCTGTATGCGTAGATTCTGGGCGATGAAGTCGGCAGGGAAGTCGCGATTGGCGAGAATGCCTCCCACCTTGGCTGCAGCAAGAAATACAAACTCCGGTCGCTGTTCTTCGAACAACCTGCTCACCGCATTCGCGTCCTGGAGGTCGACCTCCAGGCGCGTGCGTAGCAAAATGTTTTCGTAGCCCAGTGAGCCAAGCTTGCGCACAATGGCGGAGCCGGCTAGGCCGCGATGTCCGGCCACAAAGATCTTAGCGTCCTTCTGCATGTAGTTACTCATGGTGATGCAGTATCTTGAACCCCTTCTCGTGCACCAGAGCGTCGCGCCTGGCAAGTTCGTAGTCCGCGGTCACCATCTCCGTCACCATTTCATCGAAGCTGGTTTTCGGCACCCATCCCAGCTTAGCTTTCGCCTTCGCCGGATTTCCGAGCAACGTCTCGACTTCGGTCGGACGGAAATAACGCGGGTCGATGGCGATGATCAAGCGGCCCTGTTCGTCGTAGCCCTTCTCTTCCACACCCGCGCCCTTCCAGGTAATCTTGATCTCCAGCTTTTCGGCGGCGATGTTGATGAACTCTCGCACGCTGCGCTGCTCGCCTGTGGCGATGACGAAGTCCTCGGGCTGTTCCTGCTGCAGCATCAGCCATTGCATCTCTGCGTAATCGCGGGCGTGTCCCCAGTCGCGGAACGAATCCAGGTTGCCCATGTAGAGCGACTCCTGCAGCCCGGCTTTGATGCGCGCCAGCCCGCGGGTAATCTTGCGCGTTACAAAGGTCTCGCCCCGTACCGGCGACTCGTGGTTGAACAGGATACCGTTGCAGGCGTAGATTCCGTAGGCTTCGCGATAGTTCACTGTAATCCAGAAGGCGTACAGTTTGGCCGCCGCATAAGGAGAGCGCGGATAGAACGGCGTGGTCTCCGTCTGCGGAGTTTCCTGCACCAGGCCGTACATCTCCGAGGTCGAGGCCTGATAAAAGCGCGTCGTTTTTTCCAGGCCCAAAATGCGGATCGCCTCCAGAACGCGCAGGGTACCGACACCATCGGCGTTCGCCGTGTATTCCGGTTCCTCAAACGAGACGGCCACATGGCTCTGCGCCGCCAGGTTGTAGATCTCGTCCGGATGTATGCCCTGGATGATGCGCACCAGACTGCTGGTATCGGTCATGTCTCCGTAGTGCAAAAAGAAGCGGCGATCCCGGTCGTGAGGATCCTGGTAGAGATGATCGATCCGATCCGTGTTAAACAAGGAGGTGCGGCGTTTCACTCCATGGACTTCGTATCCCTTTGAAAGAAGCAACTCGGCAAGATACGACCCATCCTGTCCCGTGATCCCGGTGATTAAAGCCTTCTTCATTCGGTTCTACCCTTATTCCTCGGAATTCTCAATGTAACAAAGATGTAACAAAGCCGGTTTGCAAGCAGCCGCCGGCGTTCAGACATCCCTCTCCAGTGCCGGTCATGTGGCTAGTGTAGCTTCGAATGGACCTACTTCGCATTTTTCGCTGCCAACTCTAAGCAAAAGCATATCAGCTTCCCCTGGGCAGGCGGAGTATGCCGCTCCAGCGAAGTCCTGCCAGCCCATTTATTCTGCCGCAACTCTGTCCTAAGCAGGCTTGGTGGCTGATATCCTTAGAGGAATGGGACGTTGTGCTGCCCCATGAGAGATTGCTAGATTGCGTGAATCCAGCGCTGGCGCTGTGGTTTTCAATGGGAAAGGGATTATTGTGATATCTCAGCAAAAAACGAACGCTCCTCTGAAGATCGCGGTCATCGGTTCCGGCTATGTTGGTTTGATTGCCGCCGTTTGTTTCGCCGAAATCGGTCATTCGGTCGTTTGTGTGGACAATGACACGGAAAAGGTGGCCGCACTTCAATCCGGCGGTATTCCTATCTATGAGGAGCGGCTACCGGAAATGTTGTCCCGCCACCGGGGGCAGCGTCTGACCTTTACCACCGATCTGCCCTCCGCGGTGCGTCAGGCGTCGGTCATCTTCATCGCCGTGGGCACGCCCCAGTCGCCCACCGGAGAGGCCGACCTCTCCTTCGTCGAGGCATCGGTTCGTGAAATCGCCTCCGAACTCCACGACTATAAAGTGGTGGTCGAAAAGAGCACGGTTCCTGTGCTCACTAATCAATGGATCAGCCGCACTCTCCGTTTCAATGGCGCAAAGGATGAGAACTTTGACGTGGTGTCAAATCCTGAGTTCCTTCGCGAGGGCACGGCCATTGAGGACTTCCTCTATCCTGACCGGGTCGTGGTCGGCGCCGATACCGAGCGGGCGCGCGCAGTTTTGCGCCGGGTTTACCAGCCGCTCATCGACGGCAGCTACTTCTCCCGTCCTGACCATGTTCCCGGTCCGCGCGACCTTAGCGGCGGAGTTCACTACCTGGAAACCAGCGCCAAGAGCGCGGAACTGATCAAGCACGCCTCCAATGCTTTCCTGGCGCTGAAGATTTCCTTCATCAATGCCGTAGCCAACATCTGCGAACTGGTAGGAACGGATGTGCAAGAGGTGGCCAACGGCATTGGCGCGGATTCTCGCATCGGCTCGCGCTTCCTGAACGCGGGAATCGGCTATGGCGGTTCCTGCTTTCCCAAGGATGTGCGCGCCTTCTACAAAATTGCGGAGACCGTGGGCTACGATTTCGAACTACTGAAATCGGTCGAAAAGATCAACGAGAATCAGCAGATGTGCTTCATGAAGAAGTTGCGCAGCGCGCTCTGGACCCTCAAGGGGAAGCACATCGGCGTTCTCGGCCTCGCCTTCAAGGGCGGCACCGATGACATTCGCGAATCTCCGTCCATGAGCATGGTCAAGAGTCTGCTTGCGGCAGGATGCATCGTCTCCGCGTACGATCCGGCCGCTATGGAGAAAGCCCGCGCCATTTTGCCGCCCCACGACACTCTGCGCTATGTCTGCAATGAGTTCGAAGCTGCTAAAGACGCTCACGCGCTTTTGGTTGTAACGGAATGGCCGCAATTTGCCGATCTCGACCTCGAACGTCTGCGTCAGGTCATGCGTTATCCCGTTGTGATCGACGGGCGAAACCTTTTTAGCCTCACCAAAATGGCCGACGCCGGCTTTCATTACTACAGCATCGGACGTCCATTAGCGGAACCCAAACTGCCAACCCGAAGTTGAAAACAGATGGAATGCTGAGGGCAACGTCACAAACCAATAATGGACGATGGCTACGCGAAGCTTGGACAGTTCCGGATCCCTGGAAAATGAATTCAACCGGCGTTGCCCTCCATCTCCATCATAGCAATTCAAGCAAATTACCTCAGTCGCACGCGTGAGTTTGTATAATGCTTATAATCCACTCTGATCAGCAGGCCGTTCCAATACAAGATTGTAAATCTCCCGAATGCGATCTGCATGTTGCGCCGGTGTCTTGAGCCGCTTCATTCCCGCAGATATGGTTTCCAAGTCTTGGATGCTGACGTTTTCCAGCCAATGAACGACGCGATCAATCTCCGCGTCACTGTCCGGGTCAAAAAGAATACCATTCTCTGATAGCACAGTGTCTGGTATGCCGCCTCGGCGTGTTCCGACAACCGGAACCCTATGATTCACAAACTCCATGGCAACTTGGGGACCATTATCCTCCCATATCGGCAGCACAAGGCCTACGTCAGCATTGGCCATAATTCCTGGAAGATCCTCTTGCTGGTAGCTCCCGTGGAACATCAATCCGAGAGGGCGCAAGCGTTTGTCGAATCCTTCCCAGGTTCGCCCATAGAAGTGAAACTCCAAGTCCCGCCGACGGACAAGCGTCAGTAGTTTTTCGAGGACCGTTCCACCCTTGATGCGGCTCAACGTTCCAATGAAAACCAATCGTATTCGTTCAGAACTAACCTTCGTGATCGGTTCGTGATCGGCAGACTCGTTACCGATCTGTTCCACGATGAATTGGCCCCTAGGAACAACCTCTCGGTATATCTCTGCCGTACGATTTGAAACAGGAAGGAGAACCCTGGCATTGCCCAGAAAAGTCTCCATCTCCCTTAGTCGAAGCTCTGCGGCCTTGGAAGAAACTCGTGGTAACTGAAACTTCAGCTTTCGCGAAGCTTTGCGCAGGAGATCGACCTGATCGAATGCCCCTATACAACGGCAACACTTTGACACGTCGATTCTTCGACACACTTCATTTGCGGAATCGACCATATATATACGGGGGCAAATATAGTAATAATCGTGAAGACTTACAATATATGGCAGAGCTGAACCCGCAAATGTGCGAAGCGTTCGCATTGGAAAGTCAAGTGCCATGTGGAAGTGCACGAGATCATATCGCTCTCTGTTAATCTCATTCCAAAGAGCGGAGTCACACACATCGCTGTCCACCGTCCTCAGAGAGAACGGAACGACTTTAAAAGGGATGTACGGTTTTACGATTGAATCTGCCGGAGTACAATTTTCAGGTCGAGCCAGCACATGAACCTGATCGCCCAGTGCGATCTGCGACTTCACAAGTGATCGTACATAGTTCGTTATTCCACCAGGGTAGGATAACTGAAACCCGGTCGCAACATGGAGAATCTTCATTGTTTAGCTACTCCCCCGCTTATATCCGTTCTTGGTTGGCTGGGCGAATTATCCCAAGAACATCGTTGGCAAGCTTCAGCGCAGCGGCCACCACCTGATCCATATTGTAGTAGCGGTACTCAGCCAAGCGTCCGACGAAGTGAACGCCCGTTTCCGCCTCCGCAAGTTTTTTGTACTTCTGATAGAGTTCCTGGTTTCCCGTCGTTAAAATCGGGTAGTACGGATCCCCCTCAGCTTGCGGAAACTCCCGTACGATCGAGGTACCAGTATGCACCTGATTTGTCAGGTGTTTGAACTCGGTGATCCTGGTGAACTGGAAGTCATTTGGGTAATTCACAGTGCCAACCGGCTGATATTGGGCCAGTCCTGCAAGATGCTGATGTTCGAACCGTAAGGATCGATACGGCAGTGCTCCATGGCAGAACCCAAAGTACTCGTCGACCGGACCACTGTAGAATACCGTCCCTGCGGCAACTCGCGAACACATCTCCTGGAAACTCACACCGAGTTCGACTCGGATTCTAGGATGGTCAAGTATCCGCTCAAACATTGCAGTGAACCCGTCTGCAGGCATTTTCTGGAATTCATCCGTAAAGTAGCGGTCGTCGTCGTTCGTGCGCACCGGAATACGCCCGGCGACACCAGGGCTCAACTGCGAGAGATCAAGGTTCCACTGTTTGCGGGTGTACTCGCGAAAGAACTTGTCACACAGATCTCGTCCTACGCTATTCAAAACGAGATCTTCGCTAGTCTCGATCCGCTGGCGCCTTTCACGGACACGCTCTAAATGAGCAACCACACCGGCTTCGTCCAGAGATAGGCCGTAGAGCGAATTGATTGTTGTGCCATTGATGGGAATTGGGTACAACCGACCCTCCACCGATGCCAGCACTCTGTGTTCGTAAGGGCGCCAGTCTGTAAATCGCGAGAGGTACTCGGCAACATGGAGCGCATTCGTGTGAAAGATGTGCGGTCCGTAACGGTGAATCAGCACCCCTGCTGCATCCTTCTCGTCGTAGGCGTTGCCCCCGATGTGGCCGCGTTTATCGATAACCAATACTGATTTGCCGTTACGAGCAAAGCGCTCGGCTATCACACATCCCGCGAAGCCGGCTCCAATCACCAGGACGTCTACTGTCATGCGCCAGCACTCCTAAAGCGAAAAACATGGATGTCATGATTCCGCAGTACAAAAACCATGGTCAAGGTAACCACCGTTTCAGTAATAAGCAATGAGGCGCCCGCGCCCTGCGCCGCGAACAGTTTTATAAGGGGCACTGCCATGGCAATATTTAGCAATCCAGCTGCAATCAGAATGCGGCTGAACTGGCGGTCCAGTCCAAAAGTAATCATCGTCTGTATTCCCAAAACGTTGCTGATAGCAATGAGGAACGGCAGAAGTGCGATCCAGCGCACAACGACTACGCTCCCCCCTCCCGATGCTCCGAAGCACATCAGCGTAACAGGCTTCGCAAGCAACAACATCATCAACGATGGGACAATGGTCAGGCCAGCCATCCACGCTAAGCTCTTTGAAATGAATGCCAATGCTACTTCGCTCGAATGACTAGCCAGCGAGTTTATATGGGGAAACAACGCTTGCGTTATCGGTCCGATCACCCCGATCATCGCTCGTACCAGTTTCTCGGCTGCGCTGAAGTAACCGGCTTGTACGTTTCCCGCCAACATGCCGACCAGAAACACGTTCGTATTCGTGTAGAGGCTGACAGCGGCAGTCGAGACGAACAAATGCCAGCCTTCATCAAGTGTAGTGCGCAATTCAAGCCATGAGGGCATTTCAAATTGAATTCGAATATCCCGCAGCGAGAACCAAAAACCTAGCGCACCAGCTATCACCACACCCATCGACTGAATTGTAATAGCAAGCAATCCATCTTTGGCACTATGAACAAACACAAAGAGCAGAACTGCGGAGAGCACCCTTGGAATTCCTGTAAGAAGAGAGATGTAGCGCATTTTCTCTATTCCTTGGAAATACCAGGTTGGAAATAGGACATTGCCAAAAACCGCCAGGAAACCAATTACGAAAAAAGCTGCGTCATGGCGAAATCTCGGAATTGCGGTCAATATGATCAATAACAGGACTATGCCAAGACCCATAAGGGCGGCCTTAACGAGATATACCCGACAGAACGTTCGAGATATAACGACAGAACTCTGCTTGTTTTGTGCTATAAATCGTGTTGCTGAATAGTTGAATCCGTAATCGGTAAGGACGTTAAAATATTGCGCGAACGATTGGGCGAACGCTATTAGGCCATACGTTTCCATTCCCAACACGCGTACCAGGTATGGAAGTACAGCGAGCGGAATAATATAGTTCAATCCCTGCAGGAGATACAGGGACAGAATATTATCGAATAGCCGCGCTCTGCTCGCTTTGCGATCCTGAGATGCCTGCATTCTTAACTAATCCTTCGACCATAAAATGCTGATTCTCACTCCGCAGGATACGGGACCAATCCGAGCAAGTCCAGCGATCGCAAGCCCCATAGCCGGGGTGCAGAATAGCAGAATATCCCATTGCTTTGTGTCATTCTGCCCATTCGCGAAGGCGAATAGCACCTGGTCGGTATTTGCAACCCTAAGTAAACTGGCGTCGAGTCGAGCGCAAGGGAGAAGCCTGCAGAACGGCGACGATCAGTAGCAAAAACGTCTCATGAACGTCCCAACGTACATGGCTGTCCGTTCGAGTCTGAGCTCATTGCAGATTTGTATCATTGTCTCACAAAACTGCATGATTTCACGTTTTGCATTGACCTTAGCAAGTCCTTAGTCGAACCTACCTCCGATTGCCCAAGAAAAAGTTGGTCTCAAGCTGCATTGTCTCGGGATATTCCAAAAACTCACGGTCATACGGACGAGTTTTCCTGAAAAGCATGAACACGGCCCAAGCCATCGACGGGAACAGCTTTGCCGCGGGCCGTGCCAGCGCCGGCGGTAGCGGATAGAAATTGCTCCCTCTCCACATTCGGAGCTGATACCCTGCGGGAAAGCAGCCCAGCAAATTAACAAAATCACCGCGAGTATATCCGCGGATGTGGGCTGAGTTGTTTTTAATTGACGTTGGCTGACGACCGACCGCTAACAAGATTCGGTTGTGTAAAGAGGCTAGATTAGGGATGCCTATGAGAAGCGTCCCACCGACTTTCAGCACCCGACTCGCCTCGTGAAGAGCCCAAAAGACCTCTTTCAAGTGTTCGAATGTTTGATTAGAGATGACAACATCGATGCTTGCCGCCGGAAGCGGTGTCTCGTCACGTTCGATGTTTACGTCATACGTGCATATCTTAGCCGAACGAAGCTGTTCTGCATTCGGACCCCAACACTCAATTGCGTGCAGGGCCGCGTGCGGTTCGATTGCTCTGGCTGCAAGCAGGTCATGTCCTCTGCCCGCGCCGATATCGAGGACAGAAGTAAACGGCCTGGCTTTTTGCAGAAAGCTGTTTATCACGTTTCTACCGTAGTTAAGTTCTCGATCAATCATGTGATTCTCAAGTAATTCGTCTGATTTGTTGTACAAGAACTGGAGGCATAGGCCACGTTAAATCCTGCCAAGTGCCCTCAACGTGGTTTTTCGCAAAACGAGCAAAGAAATAGGAATGCCTATTCCAATCACAAACCAAACGATAAAAATACCTTGAGTAAATAGATCCAATCGCCATAGCTCGGCAGCGGCGTAAAGGATTGTGGCGCATGGCAAAAGAAATACTGTCTTCCCGAAAGAAAATAATATAGAGAAGATCATTCCCATAAGAAAGCAATTCATGGCGATATAAAGCCAGGATAGGTATCCCATCTGTTCATGGAGCGCAACAAACGCAGAGTTCGTATTCAAATTGAGTTCAACGTTCACATACTTCCTATACGTTTCGGGTTCCTGCGCAGCGATTTGATCGAGGACCTTTGCGGCTCCGAGTTCAACTTGGAACGGAGACCCGAGATATCTAAGTATCTCCGAGCAACCAGCAGCCCAAAACGATTGGTTTTCACCCTGGTAGAATCGAGCGTTCCTGGAGTAATTTAGTACAGACAGCAAAGAAAATATCACTGCAATACAGATGAGAAATTTGGATAAGTTGATAGAAATGAGCTTCTTCTCAGAGGTGAGAATGAAGAATGTCGTGAGAAGGGTTGCCATAAGTATCAACCGCGATGACAACAAGACAACCAGCAACAATGATATGAGATTGATTATAATGAGCGGCGAAAGTTTCTTATAGCGTATTAGCCGCCATAGTGAAAGAGATGCAGAATAGACCACAAGATAACGAAGCGAAGCAAAGCCAACGCTATAGTTCTCGTACAATCCTTCCTTCAACTCATTTCCCTGACCTAATGACAAATAAATCATCGCTTCAGTAAGTTGTAAAGATTTAAGAATCTCACGATAAGCTGCAATGCAACCAATGCAGCTCAATACAGTAAACAAATAGTAGACAGTGTTGGAATCAAGGGATAATACGTCAGTCCTTATTTGGTAGCCACGCGAAACGATACAACCAACTTGTTGACCCGCATAAAAACCTAACCAAATTAGTAAATACCAAGCCATAAGTAGAGCTATCGAAAATGGCTCAAGATGTTCGCTGACAGTAAAGCCCTTTCCAAGCACACCGAAGCTTGGGAATAGCCAAGCGGCGAAACTCATCAGCGCGGTGAGCGCTGCAATATGAGATGGCCTTTTAATTCCCGATATCGGTAACTTTATTTGCATAACATACTCAAATCGTGTCTCTTTGCCATGATCGCGCTACCCACAACTTGCTTCATCGAGAAACGGCTCCGATGTGCGGCGATCGGCCTAGAACCCTTCGCACGATTTTGGTGAAGCCATCAAATCGTTTTTCTCCCAACAAGTACGCAATCATGAAATAGAAATGAAACATTTGGTACTTAGAAAATCCCATCTTCCCGAAATCTCTGTAAAGCTTCCAGTACTCTCGAATCGGAAGGTGTAGCTGATCTCTCAGATACGGGTAGAAATAATTCGCATAATCGCGAATCACGTCCTCCGTCACGTCGATCCCCCGTGTCTCCTTCAGGTCACGAATAATTGAAATTGCCCCGGCAATCATGTTGAGCCGAGCCTGTGGAGTGTACCTGCCTGGAACGTATTTTCCTTTTTCCTTAACACTGTTCCCGAACTCTGGCGGCTCGCCGTTGCGGCATAGCACTAGAACCTTCGGCGTACAAACGGCGGTTTTGTGCACCAGGACACTCGCTGTCAGGTGCATTTGGTAATAAAGAGTTCCATCAAACTTAGAGGTTGCCGCCTCGTGTGCGGTATCACGATGAACGATATATCCGGAGATCACACCAGATCGGCGAAATGCAAGACGTATTGCAGGAGGGCCGGCCGCGAATTCCCTTTCATCGTTGAACCAGCGAATTTCCTGGTTCACTTTCTCCGGCACCTCGTCAAACCATGCATAGCTCTTCAACACAAGTCCGACGTTCGGATGGCGGCTTATCACATCGGCCGCGTTCTGCAATGCATCTCCGCACATGAGGTCGTCATTGCCCATGAAGAAACAGAACTCTCCGGACGCATGCTCCACCAGGTTACGGATGTTGCCGTCGTAACCCAGGTTCGCTTCATTCTCGAAGTAACGCAACATCCCGGGAAAGCGTATCTGGAAGTCACGCACAATGGCCGCAATCTGCTCGCGTTCGCGTGACATGTCTTCGCAGATGACGACTTCAAAATCGCGGAAGCTCTGCGCGAGAATCGAGTCCAGAAGAGCAGCAAGATGGTGGGCCCGGTTATAAGCGGGAATGCAGACCGAAAAAAGCCTGCGGGGCTGACTCATACTTTTCCCCAAGAACCATTTTGTGGTTCGAATAACTTGATAACTTTTGCCGGCGTGCCAGCTACGACTGAGTTGGGTGGAACCACCCCTCGAACTAGTGAATTTGCGCCGATGATCGCGCCGCTCCCAATCGAAGCCGGGCCAACTATCACCGAATTGTCGCCAATCCACACGTTGTCGCCGATTGTAACTGGTCCGCCCCCGCCCAAAATCCTGTGAGACGGAGGTTCATCGGGACAACTCTGATGGTCTCCTTTGTAAATCCCATGATTGTGATCAGAGATGTAGATCTTACTGCCCATAAGGACGTGGTTACCGATCAGAATGCTGTCGATGGATGATATATGTACACCGTCGGAAAAGCAGACGTAATCGCCAAGCTTGATCGACGGATTGAAACGCTGTGATCGATAAGATGTGATCGCCTGCAACCAAAGATTGCGATATGCGTACATGCCGCGCCCAAAGGCGATATGGTGTCCGCCCATTACGCGGCAACCTGGGCCGAGATGTACTCCAGGTGCACCTAGCTCTGACGCCATCACCGCGTCCCTCAGACCGTAGAACAGATGCTCCGCGATTTGCCTCAACGCAAGAATCGGCGGATCGTCGTCAAACAGATGCTTGAACTTCTCGAACCCCACGATCAGTCAACTGATCACTGGAGCCTCTCTACGTACCCAACGGCTCCGGTAAGTAGTTCGTGCACTCTGGCAGTCGTGGTTGCCCATGAGGACTTCGCGGCTTGCGCCAGCCCCTTATCCCGAAGCTGCTCGCGTAGTGAATTGTCGTTTACAATTCGCTCAATCGCTTCGGCGATCTGCTCTACCGAAGTTGGGTCCACCTGCAGGGCTGCTTCTCCGGCAACTTCCGGCAGGGCGGTCGTGTTGGCTGTCACAACCGGTGTGCCGCAGGCCATCGCTTCTAGCACCGGGAGACCAAACCCCTCGTAAAGAGAAGGAAATACCAGCGCCTCAGCGCTGCGATACAAGGACGGTAAGTTTGCGTCCAGAACCACGCCAACGAACTGCACGCGTGCAGTCATCTTGCAGCGTTCAACGCAGTTGGCAAGTTCGGCCGTAGGTTTGCCAGTGAAGATGAGCCGAGTGTCGGCGGCGAGCCTGGCCCGCGCAAAAGCTTCTACCACCCGGAACTCGTTCTTGTGCCGCTTGCGGTTGCTGACACAAAGAAGGTAAGGAAAAGGGAAGTGGTAGGGTTTAACTCCGGGGTTATACTCCGGGTCCACCCCGCATCCGACGTTGAAAACCCTTTCCGGCGCAACACCAGACCATTCAACAACCCGCCTCCGGGAAAATTCCGAGACAGTAAGAATGCGCGCAGCGCGATGACACGCCCGCTTCAGAACCGTCGCATAGTACAGGCGCTTGAGCGGATTGCTATTTTCTGGACGGTCGATGTGATTCAGATCGTGCACCGTGAATACGAAAGGCGAGTTGCAGAAGAGGGGCGCGTTGTAGCCCGGTGAAAAAAACAGGTCTTTGGCAGTCAGCTTGCCGAACTCTCGCGTTAGCCTCCAGGGGTCCAGCGGCGAGGCCGGATGCGACACCAGCGAAACCGGACGATAATCGAGACCTGCAAGCACCCGCCGCGCAAAACGGCCGATGCCATGGTCTCCAATCCATCGCTGATCCGCATAGATCATTACAGAGTCGCTCCGGTCTTCGTTCTCAAGGCCGCCCGCAGGGCGTCGAGGCGCTGGCGGTCGGCTGGGTTCTGCTTCATTTTCCGGAATCCTTCTGAGATGACGCTCCATCCGCAGGCAGCAAAGAAGCCAAGAAGCGTCCCCAGGAAGACGATGAGGGTGCGAGGTGGAAATGACTTCTTATCCGGAGTCACGGCCACATCGGCCACCTGAATAACCGCGCCCTGGCGCGCCTCATCCAGCTTGGCCAATTCAAACTGCTTGGCGATCAGTTCGAAGACTGTCTCGTTATACTTCACGTCGCGGAGCTTGCGGAGGTACTCCATCGCCGGCTTCGGGAGCCTTGCCTTTGGGTACGATGAACTCTGAGCCTGAGTCCTGTCCGGCGAGCTTGCTCAGCTGGGCCTGGAGCTCGGCAAGTTGCCGCTTGGCGATGATCAGATCCGGATTGTCCTCGGTGGCAAACGAGCGCATGGCCTGAATCTGAACCTCCTTCGCCACCGCCTGCCCGCGGAGCATTGCGGCGGACTCAATCAGGGCCTTTGCCTGGCTGTCGATTTGAAGAACGCCCGTGGATTGCTCCGTGCGTCTTCATCGCCTCTTCAGCCGTCGGTGAGGTTTCCCTTTGCCTCCAGCAACTGCTGCTGGAAGAATAAGCGGCGCTGCGATGCCTCGGTGACTGCCAGGTTGGCGGAGAGCTTTCGGAACTCATCGACGTAGCCATTGGCAATTTCGGCGGCCAGCTTCGGATCCCGATCCTCTACGCGTGATGCGGATCAGTCCGTCCTTAACCCCAAGAACCACCGTGGAATGCTTCTCAAATGCCATGCGGGCATCGGTCATCCTCTTCTTGTGATACCTGGCCATGAGCCCGAAGCGCTGGATCACGGCATCTTCGACCGTCCGGCTACGAAAGAAGGAAACATACATCTCACCGGAGTTCTTGATACCGAGACTGCCGCCCGCAAGGGAGGCAAGGGCTCCGGCTCCGCCGAGCCGCCAAGCTGGCTCAGCAGGGCAGAACTCATGGAGGAGGACTGGCTGGGCGGCAGAACAACGGTGTCCGCCGTGTACCGGTTCGGAATCAAGAGCACCAGTGATCGCTGCCAGAATCGCCACGCCAACTGTGAAGCGCAAGATGAATTTCCGGCGCTTCGACAGGATAATCAGCAAGTCCAGCAGATGAATGTCTTGGGCGGACGCGTCCTGAGTCTTACCTCCCTTATTTGCTCGCTGATCGCTTCTGACTTCATGCTGGCCCTTCTCCCATACCTATTACCGATTTCTTTCCCAACTTCGCCCCGCTCATCGAGGCGATTCGATGGTGTTCAGTCTCCTAGTGAATCACTGCCAACGCTGCGCCCGTCATGGCCAACTGCGAGGAGATCTGGCTCCAGTCGCGCAGTCCGCGCACGAAAGCTTCCGGTTGGAATCTTGGTCGGCACCACGATCTGGTCCCCAGGATACAGGCGCAGTGACGAAAATTTGTCGCCCTCAATTACGCCGTTGACCGACTTGCTGGAGACAACCGTGCCGTCGGCGCGAAGCACAAAGGCGTGGCGCATGTCGGCGTGGGGTTTGCCTTTGCCCGCCATCTTAAGGTAGTCACCAACTCTGCGCTGCGGGTTGAAGACAAACGACCCGGAGTTGTAGACGTTGCCCACCACCGATACCGTCGAAGGAATATGCGGTATCACGATGCGGTCGTTGTCCTCCACGGCGATCTTCGGATAGTCGTCGATCGAGTTGGCCGTCGGCTTCAGGTTCATTACCACGCGGCCGGTCGCCTTCAGATTTTGCAGGCGTCGAACCAGCGCCTCCGACGCTTCTTGCTGCTGGGCAGCCAACGCCGCGTCCTCGGGAGTACCGCCGCTGGCGGCGGCAGCCGATGACTGGTGCACCTCCACACCCATCTCGTTCGCCAGTTCGTCGATGCTCTTCTGCTGCTGCACGCGTGCCGACTCGCGCGTCAACTCGGTGCCATAAATATAGGCCTGCGGCGTCACGCCTCCAGCGCGCTTAATCACGTCGCGAAGCAATTCACCCTCTTCCGCCTTGTAAACTCCAGCCCGCACCACTTCGCCTTCCAGGCGGATGTAGCGTGCCCGCTCGCTCTGCGGGACCGCAACATCCGACTGCGAAAAGATGGTGATGATGTCGTCGGACTCGAGTGCAAGATTATTGGCCTCGTCGCCCTCCAGCACCGCTTTGCCCAAATCAAAGGACAGCAACTTGGTGGAAAGATCCACGGGATTCACCCGCTGGATGATCGCGTAGTCCCAGTTGATCTCCGGAGACGCCCGATGCAGATCGCCGGTGAGGGTTTCGGTGTTCGGATTTCTCTCTCTGATCCGGGAAGGAGCATTATTCCGCGATTGGTCGCCAGAGGTTGACTGACCCCCGATAGGGAGATCAACGGACTTCAAAGTCTTGTAATTGGCTGCTTCGCTCCTGGATTCAACGGGACGGATGGGATACTCTGTGCTGCGGCCGTTGGTCATGTCTGCGCGGCTCAGCCAATAGGGTCGAGTCAGCAATGCCTGCGCATTCGGAATCAGATCTCGCACTCTCATCCCCGGCTTCCATGGGTAGCGTCCTGGGTTGACAACATTGCCGCGCAGCGTGACGGCGTTCTCGAAGCGGGGAACAATGGATAACACACGCACAATATCGCCGCCGTTGAGCGGCAAAGCGCGGGATTGCGCGTCAAGCGGAAACTCCAGCACCGAACGCGATCGTGATCGCCAATGCGTTCGACAGTGATCTTGTTGGAATCAGCCACGGTGCTGAGGCCGCCCGCAATTTCGATAAGTTCTGCGAGCGACGAACCGTGCTTTACTTCATAGATCGCGGGTGTGTTCACCGAACCAGCTATCGCGACAAGCGGACCCACTGGACGGGTAAATACAACACATCGCCCGATTGCAGGCGAATGTCCTTCGATTTATCGCCTTTGACCAGAAGTTCATAAAAATCCAGATGCGCGATGGTCTTCGCCGTCGCGCTGTACCTGCACATCGCGCAGTGAGCCCTGCGGAGTGGGGCCGCCGGAAGCAAAGACTGCATTGACAAGCGTGCTCAGTGAACTGATGGTGTAGGTTCCGGGATAGCGCGCTTGGCCCACCACAAATACCTGGATCGAGCGAATCCGTCCGATGGATCACCGTGAGACTGAAATTGTGGAACACCTTGAGAATCTCGTTCTTCAAGTACTGATCGAGATCGCTGTAGTGAATCCCTGCAACCGAAATCTGGCCTACGCGAGGAATGTAAATTTGCCCAGAACGATCCACAACCACGCGCAGGTCCGCATTGATCTGACCCCAGATGCGGATTTGCAACTCGTCATCCGGCCCCATTACGTAATCGCTCGGAACCTGCATGCGGTCCGTGGGAGCAAATGTGCTGGGCGGCTGAGCAAAAAGCGTCTGGCCGAAAAGCGGAAGCGTGCGCCCAATCGTGTCCGCCACAATCTGCTCGAACTCAGTCTCCGGATGCAATGGCAATTCGACTTTCTTGAGCTGCGACGGATTCACCGGGGACACTGTCTCTTTCTCGGGGGACTCCGGACGCCCGGCGGTCAACTGAGGCGACTGAATCAGCGTCGGCGCTGAAGCCTGTTGCTGGCCGTGATGTTCCGCTGCTGCTGTCGCTCGGAGAGCAGCCCTCGGGCAAAGGGCTACCGCTACTGGAGGCCGCCAAACAGTCCCCCTGCGATGGCCGACCGGTAAAAGTCGACTCCTGTGCGGAGCAGAGGCCCACGGAAGCCGCAGCTATCAGCAATGAAAGAAAAAGTCGGGTCACAATGTTTGCCCACGTACATGGTTGTCCGTTCGAATCCGAATTCGTTATGAGTTTCTATCATTGTCTCACCAACGCTTAACTTTCTGCACACGTTGTATCCAGACAATGCATTGCGCGAGGTTAAGCACTTTCGTTCGAGCCCCGTTATGATTCGCGCGAATGGATTTCGCGAACCACTTCGGCAAGTCCCGACTGCCAACTCCCCAGTCTGAATCCAAACGTGCGCTCAAATTTGTCGTTGCACAGAACCGAATTCAGAGGACGGCGCGCTGGCGTCGGATACTCGATGGAGCCGATGGCCAGAATCCGTTGCAACCGGAACGTCTCCCGCTCGTCCATGGCCGCAACAATGGCGCGTGCAAAACCGCACCAGGAGACACTGCCGCCGGCCGTCATGTGATACAGGCCTGCCGGGAACGCCTCCTCAGCAACCGCCGCGTACTGCCGCACCAACCTTGCCGTAGCGCGCGCGATCTCCATCGAACTGCTAGGTCCGCCCACCTGGTCGTTCACAATCTTCAGCTCTTCTCGCTCGCGCGCTAGCCGGCGGATGGTCAGCAGAAAGTTGTTTCCATTCGCACCGTAGACCCAGCTTGTGCGCAAGCACCAGGTAGCGCCCTCCGGCTGCGGCCACCGCACGCTCACCAGCCAATTTGCTGGCGCCATAAACATTCAGCGGCGCTGGCTCATCATCTTCCGTGTAAGCCCCGGGCTTGCCGCCGTCGAAGACATAGTCGGTGGAGTAGTGTACGAACATCGCACCCGACTTTCGCGCCTCTTCCGCCAGCGTTCCCGCAGCGGTGCGGTTGATGGCGTAGGCCAGCTCGCTTTGCGTTTCGGCGTCATTGACTGCGGTGTAGGCAGCGGGGTTCACGATCACCGATGGCCTCACCTCAGAGACCAGCTTCCGGATCGCATCCGGCGAGGAGAGGTCGCAGTCGGCGCGGCTTGCTGCGGCCACCTCCCCCTGCTCCTGCAGGAGTGGAAGCAAGTCCTTACCTAACTGTCCGGTGGTCCCCGTCAGTAAAATTCGCACAGTGAAGGTCCTATTCGAATACTTCCGCCTGTCGTAACAAGACCCCGGCTCGATCCTTTTGCGAGAGCAACGGCTCACCACTGAGCGGCCAGGTTATCCCCAGTTGAGGATCATTCCACAGCAACGAACGCTCAGCCGAAGGCGCGTAGAAATTGGTAGTCTTGTAGAGCACGTCTGCCGACTCCGAGATCACAACAAAGCCATGAGCGAATCCCTCGGGAACCCAGAGCATCCTTTTGTTTTCCGCTGAGATTTCCTCGGCAACCCATTGTCCAAATGTTGGAGAGCTGCGGCGAAGATCGACTGCAACATCCCAGATCGCACCGGCGACCACCCGAACCAGCTTCCCCTGCGGCTGCCCAAGCTGGTAGTGCAGGCCGCGTAGCACATTCCGCGCCGAGCGTGAGTGATTGTCCTGAACGAAGTTCCGCCCCAGCCCAATCTCTTCAAATCTCTTTTGGTTATAGCTCTCCAGAAAGAACCCACGCTCGTCGCCAAATACCTTCGGCTGAAGTACGAGTACTTCCGGAATCTTTGTCTTCTTTACGTCCATCTTATCCTGCAACTATGGATGTTTGTTAATGGAACTGGGGGTTGAGCCGAATCGCGCCTTCGGAAATATATTGACCCCGAACGATGTAGAGACATTGGAGCGCGTGCCGGCGGCCAGTAATGGAAAGTTCCAGTTCTCATACTGGCTCGTAGCGGAGAGCTTGCATCCATGGCCGGACAAGCCAGGTAATGCTCCCGGAATAATCCTCCAGATTCCCGCCTTGCAAATATGACTTATCCGCAACCATTTTGCGATAGCTAACCGTTGCCTTGTTACGCGCCAGTGAACCAGTAGGTACTTTGTCGCCGTTACGCCGCTTCCTTGCTTTCCAACCCAACTGCCTAAGATCTGCCCGTAATTCGTGTACCCCTGGGGATAGTGCGCATTCGCATAAAAGTAGGCTTGGTCCTTGAGGCCAGGCAGGTTCGTATTGACTCCCTCCACGCGTAGGTCCAGTTTTCGCATTCCGGGAATCTGGGGCAAATAAATGCCGGGATCCATCCCATAACGCGCAAGGAACTTTCCCTGCAAAGGGTCGTCATAGGAGAACCCCTCGCTATAAACAACCAGCTATTTTCGCAATCCGGGCACGCGGTAGGAGAAGTTGAACTCCGTCGTCCTCTTTCCAGGATCGACCGCCTGGTTGTTGCCGTACTGGTGAAAAGGTATGGAGGAATGTATTGAGATTCAGTGGACGTCCATACCCGGCAAAGATCGCGGTGACGCGCAATTCCAAGCTCGAAGTTCTCCGTGGGTTTGACCGAAACCATGCCGCCCCATATATAAGGTGGCGGATCCAGCGGCTGGCTGGCGGTACCGTGAATAGAAAACGTTGGCGTCGCCGGGGTCCCAACGCCTACATAGTGCACTCCGCCCTCGCGTGCAAGGAAGAAATTAAAGTGCATCGGACCCAAGAGTGGCACTGCCAGCGGTTTCACCCTGGCAATGCGCAGCATCGGCATGGCCGAGGCATTGTTGGAGAGCATCATCGACGTGGTCCTGTCGGGCCCCCACCATAGGCTTTGCTGTCCGAAGCTGAATTGCCAGTCTGAGGCATTCAGCGAAACGTAGGCTTCCACCGGGCGCACTCGGCTGGTTGTCCCCAACCTGTCATTCCATCCGAATGGCAATCCGTCATAGGCGGCAATCGCCTGCTGTGCGTTGGCGTTGTAGGCCGGAATCTCCGACGCATATTGGTACTCGCCCCGCATGTAGAAGGCGAGTGGTCCTGCCTCGGCGCGTTCAGAAATTCCCGCAATTCCGTTTGTGCCCTCGCCATAGGGACGCCCGAAGTCATCCACCAGCGTCTGCGCAAAGTGGAACGAATCGCGCAGCGGCGTTCCGGAGATTCCAGTAAAGCGCGCGTACATCTCTTCCACCTGCGCGCCTACGTTACTTCCACCCTCCATCAAATCCGTCTCGTGCACGAATTCCTCATCCAGCGCGGTGAGCAGCGGAGCGGCGACCTGCTGATCATCCGGAGTCCCGGCCTTGTCATGGGCTTCGTGCAGCAGGCGAGCGCATTCCAGCCTCGCCCACGGACGTATCGTCGCGGAAGCCTCCGGCAGATATCCCATTGCCGCCAGCCGGTCGAACGCGCCGTACACCCAGCTATCCACCGGAACGTAGGCGGAGCCCATCTGACTGGTCGCGCTTGCCTCTTCGCTGTTTTCGTCCCGTTCGAATTTGCCCCACTTGTGGACGTCGATATCCGCGTCGCTGGAGCGAGCCCGATAGACCTGCCGCCCCAGGTACCAGCCGATCGCGCTTCCGATCACCGCGTCACTCAGAAAGTGGTCGTGACCCTCGACCCGCGCCGCGCTCACTGCACCAGCCAGGCCGTAGCTCACAAACTGGGTCACCGGCCCCGGATACTCATGGGCTATCACGCTCGCAATCGCCCAACTCACTGCCGAATGCTGCGAAGGGAAGGAATCGCCGCCACTGAAAAAACTGCCCCGTCCATTTCCGGTGAATGGACGCTCGCGGCCCGCAACATACTTAATAGCGGTGGTATCAAGGAAGGCGTCAACTGCGGCTTCACCGGCCAGGAACCCAGTCTCGCGCTGGTGGTCATTCTTTGCCAGCGCGCCCCAGAGATACATCCCCCCACCCGCTCCAGCCATCGCGGCTAGGCCTACATTCGAGAAGGTCGAGGCGCGCGAAACCGTGGACGGAGTCTTGGTGACGTGTCCCTCGACGGCCGTGTCGGAAGCAACCAATCCCACTGCCAGCATGCTCAACGGCAATGCAACAGTCCACTGCCTCTCGCTCATACGGAACGGCATGGTGAACAGGGCTTGCTGATCCTGCAGAATATTCCGCGGAAATGATTTCAGAGCTATTCCGCGCGCACTATCCTCGGTTGCTGCCATCGCAGGCGTGTCGGCGCTCGCAACTGGCGGCGGTGTCGATTGTGCGTGCACGAACAAACTGATTCCCGCAAACAACACACTCGCAATCCAGCTCCGCACGATTGGTCTCCGATATAAGCCTAGAAAAGGCGCGCCCGCCGCTTGGCCAACCGCAATGGAGGCATCTCGTCCGGAGTGCCGGAAACGATTCCCCGCGACTTCCGGGTTACAGCAGCTTTGGCGTAATCTGAGTATATTCCGAGTGACCGCCAACCGGGGCTATTTAGTAGGCATTCTGGGCAAAGATACCGGAAAATATTGTCATCAGAATGATTTGCAGGTCAAAGGCAAAACTCCAATTCTGAATGTAATAGATATCCAGTTCAACCCGCTTCGCAATATCGGTGTCGCCGCGCAATCCGTTTACCTGTGCCCAGCCCGTGATGCCCGACTTGAGATGATGCCGTGTGTTGTAAGCGTCGATCTCGTCGATGAATTTCTCCACAAAATGCCGGCGCTCAGGACGTGGGCCAACCACGCTCATCTCTCCGCGCAGCACATTGAAAAACTGCGGTAACTCGTCCAAGCAACTCGCGCGCAGAAATGATCCCAAGGCCGTCCGGCGCGAATCCCCGACAGTCGTCCACCGCGTATCGCTCTCCTCCACCGGAGCCACCTTCATGGTGCGGAACTTCAGCATTTTGAAATCCTGTCCGTTAATGCCCACGCGCTCCTGCACGAAAAAGACAGGCCCAGGCGATGAGAGTTTCACCGCAATCGCGATTACTGCCATAGGAATGGCGCTAAGTGTAAGAGCCAGCAGGGAGAACACTACGTCGAAGGTTCGTTTCAGGATGACGTAACTGATTGTCTCGGAGGGCGCAATGTGAACGTCAAGCAAATTGGTTCCTCCGATCCGGAAGAACCGGTCGCGCACTTTCAGGTCCTCGCCAAAATCCAAAATCAGGCGGATCGGAATCGCAAGGCCCCTCAGTTGTTCAATCAACTTGGATATGAATGGCAGAATTTCGGGAGAGACCGCAATCACAATGTCATTGGCAAAGTGCTTGATGTTCTGGTTCATCAACTGTTCCAGCTCAAACACCGGAACGCCGACCGCCGCACTCACCTGCTGGCCGGGGACGCGGACAAACGCCACGGTTTCGCACGGAGCCACAACACTTCTCTTCAGTTCTTCCGAGGTCCGCTGCGCAAATTCATCCGCGCCCACAATAATGATACGGAGGCGTTCGCCTTGATTGCCGGCACGGATCACGAAATTCCGGAAGATCACGCGCAACAGCAAGACCCCGGCCAATAGAATCAGCGCGCTGGTGCTGAGCAGCAGCCGCGAATAGGAAGCGCCGCGATAAAAGAACAGCCCGGTAAAGTCAAGCATATAGGTCCAGGCGAGCGCCTTCAGGCAGTTCCTCATACCGTTGGATTCAAGAAACAGCGCTTCCACGCCTGTAACTTCGAAATGTTCCGCGCAAACGATCCACGCCAGCGAGAGCGTTACGCATAGGTAGAAATAATCTTGGGATAGAGGATGAACCAACTGGAGACTGCGCAACCCAGTGCCCGCGATCAGAAAGGACAAAGCGGGCAGCAGGAAGCAGCAAAACCGGAAGAAGAACTGGTACAGCCTAAGCCGACGAATCATGCTTTCCCTCACCTTGAAAATACTGCGCACGAACGTTATGTTGTTTTGCGTCGCAACACACGAACGTCAGCGCTTTCCGCATGGGATTACATGGACTTCAGTTCCGAAAAAACATTGGGATTGCCGCCAAAGCCGAAGACCCTATAAGCATAAAATTGCCTCGTATCAATCTCGTATCAATAGAATAACGAGCAGCTCTCATCAATGCGCTTCCCGCAGTACAGCCAAAAACTTCTACTCTGAATACTATAGGTTCTTCCGAGGCATTTACAATCCAGTTCCTTTTTAAGGTTCCTTCCTTGCAACTCGCCCGCCTTTGCAAAGCAATCGCTCACACGGCCGATTTCGAGGCCGCGAGAAAGGACCGAAGCAGTGTAGCACAAAGAATCGATAACAATGGAACTCAATCAATCAGCTTAGGCTGCCTGCCGCTCTTGCGCCCCCCCGTGTAGCAGTTTCGACGAGCACGGATGATCGCCGGTTGCTTGCAGTTTTCTTTATCTTGTGAAAACAGTGCTGTCACGATAACGATGGATCACCAGTTTCTGGAATGATCGCTCCGTAAACGATGGAAGTATCAGCTCCATCGACCCTCGTGGGCCCGTTTGCAATTTAGGCATCCTCTTATCTTTTTATCTTTAAGGTCGTAACCGGTTCCTCTTTAAGAAGATTGGAAAAAGCGAATCAGCTCACGACATGCTGAGACTTCCACAACGAGCAGCTCGCGAGGTTGAGTAGATCGCGGTTGGGTCACATCAACGGGCCTGCTTCTGTCTAGCTTCCTGTCCTAGTGTAGTGCGATGAAAGTCAGAGCAGTTATTGCACGGGAGTGCCTACCCGGTATATCCGCACACTCCAACGCGAGGAGAGTTGACGACCGGCAGGCACATTTCGTCGCCACACTCATGTGCAACGACGCACGATTTGCAAAGCCAGCCCTCCCCATTCCATGCGCATTCGGTACAGATCTGAGTAGCTGGTTTGTTCCCGCAGCGCTGACAGGTTACCTGCGGTGCCTCGTTTCTGGCCAACAGTTGCACTTTCGCTGAACCTCGTTCACGAAGAGCAACAACCTTTAGCGCAAGAGCGGTTGTGGAGCCGTAGTCATACTCGTAGAAGAACCTCATTCCAACCTCAAGCATCTGGTTCAACCGCGTACCCATGTCCATTTCTTCATCCATGAGTTCGTCTTCATCCATGGGCTCTGAAGCATAGCGTTTGCCGCCTATCTCAAACGCACTCAAGTGACCGCAGCATTCAAGCCAGGTATGGCGGAGAAAATCATCGAGTTTGTTTAGCGGGGACGCAATAGGTAGCGCCACATGCATCCAGTACGCCTTCGCCTCACGCCCTTCGATAAGTAAATGGAAGCTCTGGCCAGTCGGTTTCTTCGGAGCCGGCAATGGTCCGGAAGATCCCAGATGGACGCACGCGAGTAGATGCCGTGTCATGGACGCCTTGGTGACTATCTCTCCGCAGAGATAACACTTTCCCATCGATTGCTGTTTGCTCATGACTGAACATTATAATGCGTCATATATAGAAACGTTTATCTTTCAGCCGGGTTCTTATACAAGGGGACACGGCGGATGAGAATCGCACCTCAAGTGGTTCTGACAATCGACCAGAAGACGAAGTTGGAAACCTATGCGCGCGGGCGCAGGATGCCGGCCCGGCTTGTGTTGCGGGCCAAGATCGTGTTGCTGGCCGCTGAAGGCAAGCAGGACATCGAGATTGCCCGCCTGCTTTCGATCGTGCCGCGCACCGCCGCACGCTGGCGCTCACGTTTTCTGCGCAACGGTATTGCCGGACTGGAACACGACGCGCCACGGCCCGGCCGCACGCCTTCCATCTCGCCGGAGTTGGTGCGCATGGTGATTACCAAAACCACGAAGGAAAAACCTCCTCATGCAACCCACTGGAGTACGCGCACCATGGCCGCCGCGGCCGGTATTAGCGAGGCCAGCGTGCGGCGCATCTGGCACAGTCACGGCCTCAAACCGCACCGCATGGAAACCTTTAAGCTGAGCAACGATTCCCATTTTTCCGAGAAGCTGGAAGATATTGTCGGACTCTATCTGAATCCGCCCGAACACGCGCTGGTGCTTTCGCTCGACGAGAAGAGCCAGATCCAAGCTCTGGACCGTACCCAGCCCGGCTTGCCCATGAAGAAGGGCCGCGCCCAGACGATGACCCACGATTACAAGCGGAATGGAACCACTACGTTGTTTGCTGCTCTCAACACGCTTGATGGCAGCGTGATGGCTACCTGCATGGAACGTCATCGTCATCAGGAGTGGCTGAAGTTCCTACGTCTCATCGATCGCCAAACACCCGCCGACAAACAGCTCCACCTTATCGTCGATAACTACGCCACCCATAAGCATCCGGCGGTGCAGCGCTGGGCAGAGCGCCACAAGCGCTTTCATTTTCACTTCACGCCGACCAGCAGCAGCTGGCTCAACATGGTCGAACGATTCTTTCGCGACTTGACCGAAAATCAGCTCCGGCGCGGAGTCTTCACCAGCGTTGAAGTTCTCGAACAAAGCATCCTCGCCTATATCGAAGAACATAATCGCAGCCCCAAGCCTTTCATCTGGACTGCTAAGGCCAATGACATCCTCGAAAAGGTCAAACGCGCCAGGGCCTATCTCAATAACAGCTCATCTGTGTGACGCACTACACTAGAACGTGCTCAATCCCACTCACATCCTCCGCGGAAAGTGTAATCCTCCCAATTCGGAGATGATCCTCTCTGTCCAGGAATACACGAAACCTCTAACTTGTCGCGGCTCTGCCGCTGAAAAAAACACCGTAAAGAGCACGCGTGGGGCAACTCCCATCTCAAACCGAAGGGAGCTTCACCAGGAAACCATATTGACTTTTTGATTACCGCAAGATACATTCAAGGACATGAAGATGCTTATCCAGGGCCTGATGTGCGTGATGTGTCGGTGTTGTTCCGCCTCAGCACATTTCTGTTCTGGAGAGTAGATCGGATTGAAGAAAAGTTAGTCCTAAATCCGACTCAAAGGTTTCGGCCCGCTCACCAGACGTATGGAGCGGGCTTTTTATTTTTTGCGCTGCCTTTTATACCTACGGCTTGATTCTCCTGGGTAGCCTGTTAAAACGTAGCCTGTTAAAAAGAATGCGTCCGTAACGACGCCTTCTGACACGCTGTATGAGGAAAGTATGAAAGTCAGCATCTTGCGCTTCGTTGTACTCGGACTCTGTGTGATGGCACTGTTTGCCGATGCCTCCGCGCAGCAGCGCGTGACCCTGATGAACGTATCGTACGATCCTACTCGCGAGCTGTATCAGGACTACAATGCAGCGTTTGCGCGCTACTGGAAGGCAAAGACCGGCCAGGATGTCATCGTGAAACAGTCGCACGGCGGGTCTGGGAAGCAGGCACGAGCTGTCATCGATGGGCTTCCCGCCGACGTGGTTACGCTGGGGTTGGCCTACGACATCGATGCCATCAGCGAGAACGGTGGCCTTATAGCCAGAAATTGGCAGTCGCGCCTTCCCGACAACAGCACTCCATTTACTTCCACGATTGTCTTCCTTGTTCGCAAGGGAAACCCGCAGCACATCAAAGATTGGAATGACCTTGTCCGGCCTGGTCTGTCAGTCATCACCCCGAATCCGAAGACCTCCGGTGGGGCGCGCTGGAATTATCTGGCTGCGTGGGGCTACGAGTTGCACCAGAACAAGAATGACCAAGCCAAAGCGCGACAGTTTGTAACGCAGTTGTACAAGAATGTTCCGGTGCTCGATTCAGGAGCGCGTGGTTCAACAACAACATTTGTGCAGCGCGGCATTGGCGACGTGCTGATTGCTTGGGAAAATGAAGCATTCCTCGCGGTGAAAGAACTGGGCAAAGACAAACTGGAGGTCGTCGTGCCCTCGTACAGCATTTTGGCCGAACCGCCGGTTTCAGTGGTGGACAAAATTGCAAACAAGCACGGCACCACCGAAGTGGCCAAAGCGTACCTGGAGTATTTATATTCCGACACCGCGCAGGAGATCGCTGCCCAGCACTTTTATCGTCCGCGCTCAAAAACGATCGCTAACAAGTACGCCGCACAATTTCCGAAATTGAATCTCTTCACCATCAACGACGTATTCGGTGGTTGGCAGAATGCGCAGAAAACGCATTTCGCCGATGGCGGAATCTTTGACCAGATCTATGGGAAATAAGAGCTGATCATGGGAGCACCTTCAACCATTCCTGTGCGCGAAGCGGCTGGCGACTTAAGCTCCGGCACGTCGCCTGCGGTGAGAAGTCGTCGGCCTCGCTTCAAGAAGCCGGGGATACTTCCGGGCTTCGGAATTTCGCTGGGTTTTGCGGTTACGTATCTAAGTCTGATCGTGCTGATTCCGCTGAGTGCGATTTTTCTGAAAACCGCGACCATGCACTGGGCGCGCTTTGTCGAGACCGTAACCTCGCCGCGCGTGATGGCCTCCTACCGGCTGACCTTTGGAGCATCTTTTCTGGGAGCTGCAATCGACGCCGTCTTCGGATTCATCATTGCATGGGTGTTGGCGCGCTACAGCTTTCCGGGCAAGCGAATCGCCGACGCGCTGGTTGATCTTCCATTTGCGTTGCCGACCGCAGTTGCGGGCATCGCGCTAACTTCTTTATACGCACCGAACGGTTGGATCGGCCGATACCTTCACCCACTTGGCATCGATGTCGTGTTCACCCGTCTTGGAGTGGTGGTGGCGCTCACATTCATAGGGCTGCCGTTTGTGGTTCGCAGCGTGCAGCCGGTCATTCAGGATCTTGGCAGCGATGTTGAGGAAGCCTCCGCCAGCCTGGGTGCCAACTCATGGCAGACCTTTAGCCGCGTGCTGTTTCCGGCTGTCTTTCCCGCGCTGCTCACCGGCTTTACCTTGGCCTTTGCCCGCGGCCTTGGCGAATATGGCTCAGTCATTTTCATCTCCGGCAACATGCCGATGCACACCGAGATCACCTCTCTGCTGATTGTCAGCAAGCTTGAGCAATACGATTACGCCGGAGCAACCGCAATCGCCTCCGTCATGCTTGTCACCTCTTTCGCATTGCTGATGGTGATCAATGGGCTGCAGAATCGCGCACGCAGTTTTGAGGAGACGCGATGAGTACTGCGCCCGCCTCTAAACCGATTCGACCCACTGACTCCGCATGGGTTCGCTGGACCTTGATTTCGGTTGCACTCTCGTTCCTTATCATTTTCCTGGTGCTGCCGCTGGCTGCTGTTTTTGGCGAGGCATTCGCCAAGGGCTGGCAGACGTACCTCGATTCCATTCGCGATCCGGACGCACTTTCTGCAATCCGCTTAACGCTGGTGGCTTCCGGCATCGCAGTGACCTTGAATCTGCTCTTTGGCCTGATGGCGGCATGGGCGATCTCACGCTTCTCCTTCAAGGGCAAGAACCTGCTGATCAGCCTTATCGACCTGCCGCTGGCGGTTTCTCCGGTCGTTTCCGGATTAATTTTCGTGCTTCTGTTCGGATTGCACGGCTGGTTCGGAAGCTGGTTGGACGATCACAATATCCGCATCCTCTTCGCGATCCCGGGGGTTGTGCTGGCCACCATCTTTGTGACCTTCCCATTTGTCGCGCGCGAACTCATTCCCTTCATGCAGCAGCAAGGCAGTGACGAAGAAGAAGCGGCTCTGGTCTTGGGAGCCAGCCCATGGAAGACTTTTGTCTCCATCACCCTGCCCAACATCCGCTGGAGCCTGCTTTACGGTGTAATTCTTTGCAGCGCACGCGCGATGGGCGAGTTTGGAGCGGTTTCCGTCGTCTCCGGACATATTCGAGGAGAGACGAACACGCTTCCGCTTCACGTTGAAATTCTCTACAACGAATATAACTTTGCCGCTGCTTTCTCTGTGGCTTCGCTGTTGAGTCTGGTGGCTTTAGTGACGCTCGTGGTGAAGAAAGTCATCGAGGAGAAAGCCGCAATTCGCGGGGTGAAAGCATGAGCATCGAGGTTCGCAACATCTGCAAGCAGTTCGGCAACTTTACTGCTGTCGATGACGTAAGCCTGCAGGTCGGCGCAGGCGAGTTGGTTGCTCTGCTCGGGCCATCCGGTTCGGGCAAGACCACACTGCTGCGCATGATCGCCGGTCTGGAATTTCCAGACAGCGGAACCATCCTGCTCAATGAGGAGGACGCAACGAAGCATGACCCCGCACGCCGCCGCGTCGGGTTCGTCTTCCAGCACTATGCTTTATTCCGTCACATGACCATCTTTGATAACGTTGCGTTCGGGTTGCGTGTCCGCTCCAGAAAAGAGCGTCCCTCGAAAGCTGAGATTCGCGATAAAGTTTCGCAACTGCTTAGCCTCGTGCAACTCGAGAGGTTGTCAGATCATTATCCCAACCAACTCTCCGGCGGGCAGAGACAACGCGTGGCCCTGGCGCGCGCGCTGGCCGTTGAACCAAAGTTGCTGCTTCTGGACGAACCTTTTGGCGCCCTCGACGCCAAGGTGCGCAAGGAACTGCGCCGCTGGCTCAGGCGCTTGCATGACGAAATTCACATCGCCAGCGTCTTTGTAACTCACGATCAGGAAGAAGCCCTGGAGGTCGCCGATCGCGTGGCGGTCATGAACCATGGAAAATTGGAGCAGGTCGGCACTCCGCAGGAGGTTTACGACAATCCCGCCAACGCCTTCGTCTATAACTTCCTCGGGAACGTGAACCTTTTTCACGGACGCATCGATAGCGGGCGTGCTCGCATTGGCGCACTGGATGTGGATTTGCCCGAGAGTGCTTCGGGTGAGGATGGTCCGGCGTTGGGTTACGCACGGCCTTACGAAATGCATATCACACGCGAATGCCAAGACCCCTCCGCGATCCGTGCAACGGTGCTTCACGTTTACGGAGTGGGACCGATTGTGAAGATTGAACTCCAGGCGACGGAAACAGGGACTCTGCTGGAAGCCGAACTCGGACGCCCGCAGTTCGCTGAACTTGACCTGAAAATAGGTGAAGTCGTTTTTGTAAGCCCGCGGAAACTGAGAGTTTTCGCGGAGGACTATTCCATTTAGTAAACTGCCATAAGGAGTATTGCAGTGGGTGAGTTTCAGCTGTTATCGCATAACCCCGAAGAAGCTTTGCAACAATCGTTAGAGAGATTTGGTCTGGCCCGTATCGCGCTGGCGTCCAGCTTTGGCGCAGAAGATCAGGTGTTGACCGACATGCTGTTGCGAGCCAATCCTGCGGCGCGAATCTTTACGCTCGATACCGGCAGAATGTTTCAGGAAACCTATGACACGATGCAGCATTCGGTTGAGCGCTACCATAATTCGTATGAGGTTTACGCCCCGGAAGCCGCCGACATTGCGGCGCTGATCGCCAAGGATGGCCCGAATCTTTTCTACTCAAGCGTGGATAATCGCAAGGCATGTTGTGCGGTTCGCAAACTGAAGCCGCTGCGCAAGGCGCTTGCTACGGTTGATGCCTGGATATGCGGACTGCGCCGCGACCAGAGTGTTACTCGCACAGCGGTGGAGTTGGTGAGTTGGGATGCTGAGTTTGGCATTTATAAGATTTGCCCGCTCTATGATTGGAGCGAGGTGCAGGTTTGGGATTACATCAAGAAGAACAATGTCCCCTTCAACGCCTTGCACGACCGCGGCTTCCCAAGCATCGGCTGTGCCCCTTGCACCCGCGCTGTGCATCCAGGCGAAGACATTCGTGGAGGCCGCTGGTGGTGGGAGTCGCCCGAACATAAGGAGTGCGGGCTGCATAGGTCGCCGGCGCACCGCAACCTCAGGGAGCAGGAATAACCATGGATCACCTCGACAAACTCGAAGCCAAGGGCGTGTACATTCTGCGCGAGGCATATCGCGACTTCAAGAATCTCTGCATGCTCTGGTCGATTGGAAAAGACAGCACCGTGCTGGTGTGGCTTGCGCGCAAGGCTTTCTTTGGCCACGTGCCACTTCCGCTCGTTCATATCGACACCCATTTCAAGATTCCCGAGATGATTGAGTATCGCGACAAACTTGCGCTCGACTGGAACCTGAACATGGTGTACGGCGAGAATCGCCAGGCACTCGAACAAAAGCAGACATTCCCCGACGGTAACGTTGACCGTCTCACCTGCTGCCGCAACCTGAAGTCAGATGCGCTGAAGCATACTCTTTCCGGTGACTGGCCGCGCTACCGCATGGACCACACCCTCCGGCACTACGTCCTTGATGAAAACAAGGAACCGTACACGGGGGTGATCGTGGGCGTGCGCGCCGATGAGGAAGGCAGCCGATCGAAAGAACGTTACTTTTCGCCGCGCGACCAATACAACGAGTGGAACGTGGGCGATCAGCCCCCCGAACTGTGGAACCAGTTCAAGACTGATTTCGCGCCCGGGACCCATGTGCGCATTCACCCACTGCTGGACTGGACGGAGCTGAACATCTGGGAGTACATCCACCGTGAGAACATTCCCGTGGTCTCGCTCTACTTCAATCAGGGCAGTGGGAAACGCTACCGCTCGCTTGGTTGCTGGCCCTGCACAACTCCCGTCGACTCCACCTCGAAAAACGTGGAGGACATTATCCAGGAGCTGAGTAGCGGAAAGTTCGCCAATATCGCCGAACGCTCCGGAAGAGCCCAAGACAAGGACGACGGCGGCGGTCTGGAGACGCTGCGCAGAGATGGGTATATGTGATGCAAACAAATTCGACAATTAACAACTCATCAGGAGCGCCATTGCTTCCCACATCGACCGCACGCGAGCAGATGAACATCGTTGTAGTTGGCCATGTTGACCATGGCAAGAGCACCGTCATCGGTCAACTGATGGCCGACACGCATTCGCTGCCGGAAGGTAAACTCGAACTGGTAAAGGCGTCATGCCGCAAGAACGCGCGCCCCTTCGAGTATGCTTTCCTGCTTGACGCGCTCAAGGACGAGCAGTCGCAGGGCATAACGATCGATACGGCCCGCTGTTTCTTCAAGACCGCGAAACGCGATTACATCATCATTGACGCGCCCGGTCATGTCGAGTTCCTCAAGAACATGATCTCGGGCGCTGCTCGTGCCGAGGCTGCGCTGCTCGTAATCGATGCCCATGAGGGTGTTCAGGAAAACTCGCGGCGGCACGGTTACATGCTCGGCATGTTAGGAATCCGCCAGGTAGTCGTGCTGGTGAACAAGATGGATTTGGTCAACCACGACCTGAGCGTCTTCGCTCGCATTCGCGACGAGTATTCGGCTTTTTTGCGGGAGGTGGGAATAACTCCCATCGACTTTATTCCGATCTCCGCCCGCGATGGCGATAACATCGCGCAACACGCAACGTGGGCCCCCGGGGTACGCAGCGTCCTTGAGCATATCGACGCTTTCGTTAAGGAAAGCGAACGCGAAGAGCAGCCATTTCGTTTTCCTGTGCAGGACGTTTACAAGTTCACGGCGAACAACGACGACCGCCGCATCTTTGCGGGCACCATTGAAACAGGCTCCATTCACGCCGGCGATGAGATCGTATTTCTGCCTTCCCAGAAGCGATCGCGAATCGCCTCCATCGAGAGGTTTAACGTGCAGGGGAGGGAGCAGGCTCACGCCGGTGAAGCAATCGGTTTTACCCTCACCGATGAGCTTTACGTTCGGCCCGGCGAGGTGATGTGCAAGAATGGCGACCAGCAGGCGCAGACCAGTTCGCGCTTCCGCGCAAACGTTTTCTGGATGGGCAAAGCTCCGCTGGTTAAGAACAAGAAGTACAAGTTGAAGCTCGCAACCTTGCGCGCCCCGGTTCGCCTCATCGAAATCGTCAATGTACTGGATGCATCAGACTTATCTTCGGATCGCGGCAAGCACGAGGTAGAAAGGCACGAGGTCGCCGATTGCATCTTCGAAACGGCGAAGCCGATTGTCTTCGATCTTTCGCGACATATAGAAGCTACCGGGCGGTTCGTCCTGGTTGATAACTATGAGATCGCGGGCGGCGGAATCATCACCGAAAATGCATCCGCCTCCAGTTCCAGTCTGCAGGAGCACATTCGCCAACGTGAGGCTGGATGGGAGCCCAGCGCGATTTCGGCTACGATTCGCGCCAGCCGCTACGGGCATCGCTCCAAGTTTGTGGTCGTCACCGGCGCATCGGAAGCCGCAAATAAGGCGATCGCTCAGGCGCTCGAAAGACGTCTCTTCGATCAGTCCAACATCGCCTATTACCTAGGAATCGCCAACATCGACCGCGGATTGGACACCGACGTCCTCGATACATTCGATCAGCGTGAAGAACGCGTGCGGCGTCTCGGCGAGTTGGCGCGCATACTCACCGACAGCGGCCAGATCTTCATCACCACCATTACCGATGTCGATGTGCACGACATTGAGCGGCTAAAGACGCTCAATGCGCCTAACGAAATACTGGTCATCGTTGTAGGTGCAGCCGACTACCAGGACGTCCATGCTCACGTACAGATTCCCGACGGGGAAGCGACGCATTCCGCCATTGATCGCGTATGTGCCTATCTTCGAGAGCAGGAGATCATCTCGGACTACTGCATATGACTTTGATGAGATAGTGCGATTCAACTGAAGCACTCAAACGTGAACAGCGAGCACCGGAGCAGCTCCTAGCTGGATTACCCGATGAGTTGTGGACCCAAAGATCGCCGTGTGCAGCGAGCCGCGGCCACGCACGCCCATGATCACCAGGTCGGTCTGTGCTTCAAGGGCGAGCTGAGTGATTTCAATGTATGGCTTGCCGCTCCGTACCAGCACCTTGACGTCGCGTCCGCCGCGCGTTTCAGGCGCAATATATTCTTCCAACTGCTTCATTGCCTGGGTGGTTGCGCTTTGGAGATCTTTCGGGTTAGGAATATCTTCCAGTACGTGCAGCAGCGTAAGTTCCGCACCGTACTCCTTGGCCATCGAGAACGCATACTTCGCAGCGTGATGAGCAGAGTCTGAGAAGTCCGCGCAAAGTAGCATTTTGTTTAAGTGCACTGGCTCCGGATCATGCACCTGCCTTGTGACGTGATGAGCAGGTTTTCGTACGGTTAACACCGGGCACCCGGCCCGTCGTAACACTTTCTCTGCGACAGATCCAAGCACCAGCCGGTCAAAACCGCGTAAGCCGTGAGTTCCCATCACGATCAAATTCACTGTCTGTGCCTCAGCAAGAGAGAGAATGGAATCTGTCGCCGAGCTTTCTTGCGCGGCCTCTTGCACGTAGCATTGCTGCCGAATCTCAGTCCTGGTGTGGCGGTTCGCGAATTCGTGAAGCTGCCGCTCGATGTCGGCGCGCTCTTTCCGGCGGCTCTCTTCATAAGATTGTGGATAAACATTCCAAAATCCGAGAGGTTTCGGAGAGAGCAGGACGTACTCTAACAACAATGTGGCCTTGTAGTGCCATGCAATCGACTGCGCGTATTCGTAGGCATAGATTGAAATCTCGGAAAAATCAACGGGGCAAAGAATGGACTTAATTTGTGGCATACGTGCGTCGCCCCAAAATGATGTCGGCGGATTCTGTTGGTAATGGCAGAGTCCGGGCAATGTGAATAGATGATCATACGTCTGTACAGGTTGCAGGATGCTTCCGGATATTATGGTCGATCCGGCAGGACCGGAAGCGCAGTGATGTTCACCGCAGCCGGATCGTCTCGAAGCTTGATGTACAGAACAGTTCCATTCGGGCGCGGTACCGTGAGGCTCGTGTCTGCAAATCCCGAAGGTACGGACACTGCGTGTGAGAACTCCTGATCCGACGAAATGGAATCGATCAAATAGAACAGATCACCACTTAGCGTGCATTGTTTTTCAGGGTCATCTGGACAGTGCACTTCCTTCAGCTTGGGAATTCGGACAAGATGCGCGAGCGGTTGCCAGTCCCCCGCAGTACCGTCGGCGGCTACCGGCCTGAACTGAAGCGATCCAAAAGCAGAGTCGCCGAAGCTCTTAAGTGGATCAAGCACAGCTACTGCTGTCTGCGAGTCCTGCAAGGAAAGATTCTTATCGGCCAGGCTCAGCATCGCGTGGAAAAATCCATCCGCGCTGGCAACTTCGATCTTCTCGTCGTGCGGAAAGGTAGCGGGTATTTCCGATCTCACGAAAAGAGAGATTCGGCCATCCAGCGGCACGTCGTCGTGGCTGCCCAGCCGAATCGCAGACTGCCCGGCCTGAATACGCTTACTCATAAGCGTTACCTTGGGGCGCTCTGGCTTAACGGTGGTTTGAAGTTCCAGCACGCGTCCATCCTTCAGGTTCACTTGGCTGGTGAGTCTTTGTTCCGGCTGAAAATGTGTCGCCGGTGCATTCTGTGCCAAGAGGCTCAACTCATCCAGTTTTTCAGCGCGGTTCAAACTCGCAGGCAAAAAGTGCGTCCCATTGAGGTCCACGCTCGCAACCTGGTCGAGCCGGGCGCCCTTCAGCACTCCTTGCTGATCACCAGCATGGATGGTGAATTGGTCAACATGGCCCACCTCGGCATATGTGTGCAGCGGTACATCGGTGGGTCGCGTCAGCCCGAACTGCTTTACCGCCAGCGTCGCCGTACCCGGCTCGGCGCCATCCAGTGAGACCTTCACTTCCACGTCATCAGGCGCAATCAACTTCCAACTCGTCCTAGTTGGTTTGTCATGCTGATCCTTGACGGTAATGTCCTCAGTGCAGGCGGCAATATCGGAATGCAAATGGAAGGTGTCTTCGCGGCCGATAATAAGAGCATTTCGGTCCTCGGTAGTAAGTCCCCAGTGAGCAGCGGCGGGAGCGTTCTTCAATTGGAACGTTGGCCCTTCAAAGGTTTCAAATCCCCAACTCCCCTGTAAGGTACCGGTTGCGTCCGAGCTAAGATCACCCAGCTTCGGAAGTGACCCATCCAATACAAGTCCGCCGCGTGTCGGGTCTGGCCTTACGGGAAAATCGATAATTTCGCCTGCCTTGCCAACAACGTGGAGCGTCAAATCGTGCGCGATCTCAGTCGCGAAGACAAGCGGGGCTCCATCCAGTGCTAACGCCAGCAAAGGATTTTGCAGACAGTACACCTGCTTCGGATCAACTGGGGCGAGGACGGGCAGGGGAGCGCGTTGCACCGCCGGCAGACCGACGACCAGCACAGATTGTGGCTTGTGGAACGATGGAGGATTGTTAAGCTTCAGATTCAACTGCTCCCTTTGTGGCAATGCCAGTGCCGGAATGTATTGATACTGAGCAGTGTGGAGATTGTCCATCACTCTTGCCATGTTGACGATCACTCCAATGTAAGGACTATAAGTGCCGCCGCCGCCCTGCTTTGTCGCACTCACCGCTCCCACAAGGTCCACCTCTGACCCTATGGAGGCGGCAGCCAGCATGGATTGTCCATGCCCGTCATCCATGACCATTTGCGCGGAGTTCTGCATTAGGCAGGGTGCCTGCTGCTCGGCGGGCCGGTCGAAACATTGTTCATCAACTTTTACTTTCAAGCTGCGCGCCAGCAACGTGGAACGCTCATGCAGTGCCTTTGGATCTTTCGCACCCCCAATCGCATTCAGGTATGTGTCCACCCGCAACCGGCTCTGACTTGCAAGGTTCAAGTCCTGAACGGCGCGTACAAAGGCACCAGGCTTTCCCTGAACCGCCGAGCGCAGCGTACTGAAGTCACCTCCCGTCTGTGGAGCCAGAAAGAAGAGAGCCTGCTGCGCATTTTCGGGGACCGTAACAACAATGCCTTTCTCGCGTACTTGCCTCGTCCACGTCTCGGCTTTTGTGAACCAGTGATCGGGAGGCGGATTGGTAGCACCTCGAAGAAATGCAACCACCAGTAGGTAGTGTACGGATTCGCCATCGGGGAACGCGGGATGCATCCAGAGCTTGTCGCCTGCTTGCAAATTGGGCACCTCAGATATGGGCAGAGTCTTGCCCGCTCGGGTGACGTTCAGCTCCATTCGTGGTCCGGAAAGATCAAACGAGCTGTCGGTGTACGCGAATGCAGAAAAACCAGTGACAAGAAACAAAGTAAGTAACACGCAATAAACTCGCGATAGCAATGCTGTACTCCTCCCTGCCTATAACAAACATAACCTAAGTCGCCTATCACCGCTTATTCTAGTTTGATGGAAGCCAAACTGTAACGGTCGCAGGGACGCCTGGAACATACCCTCTTGGCCTACTCTCAACAGCTTCTTTATGCCTGCTAATCTCCTCAAAGCATTTCTCTTGAGCTATGCAGTGTGCACCCGCTATTGTCATCCAACCGAAACATGTCAATTGACCCAGCCAAGTTGCAGAAACCTTTCAGCAAGTTACGGAAGATATTGGGCAGCCTTCCGACCAAGCCTGCTCCAGAACTCGTGTATGACCTTCGCACCCTGTACGCGACGTATCGAAGCCGAGATCCGCGCCTACGCAGAAGGGCCGGCAAAGTACGGGACCTGAATGTACTTACCGCCTTCGCATCCAGCTAAACACTATGGGCTGGCGCGCAAACTGGGCAGAAGAGTACGGCAGGATAGCCCTGCAATCAACTCCCGACTGAGAATAACTTCACGGTACATTAAGAAGCGGACTAGCTCGAACCAGCAGGACGGTTGGCCGCTAGATGCGATGTCACTCGCACTGCACTCTCAAGCGAATTGCAAAATGGCCGGGCCTGAATGCCAATAACCTGCACCCATTCCGATTGAAGGTCAAAGAGCTACGCTACGTTCTTGAACTAACCGATAGCCTGACACGGACTTTGTCGAAAGCTTAGGCAAAGTAATCGCGAATCAGATGCGACAAAAGTATTTGGAACAGGAAGGCAAGAGCCGGCGAGGTCGTTCGAAGCGGCCGATAGCTTTGGTGCCGAAATCGCCGGTGATAGTGGCTGCATCTTTTCTGACCGGGTAAGGTCGTGAACCGAAGGTGAAGAGGAAATAACGGATGAGAAAGCAGCCTACGAAACGCCAACGACCTCGCTAAATCAAAAAACGGCAACACACTACGAGTCGCTGTGGAGATACCTCGCGGATGTCGGAATAAATATAATTACAATGAGCAGACCAGAAGGCTCAAGTTGTCGGAGGTAATGCCAGAGGGGATGACCTTTCCTTATGACATCGGTTATATTCACCGGCACTAATGCCAACGACGGAGACCCGCTGGATGTACTCGTTCCAACCGATGAGCCGACGTTTTCCGGCTGCCAGCCACGAAGATTTCATTACATACACCACACTCCCTACCCGCAGAGTTCGGACTGAGCCCACTGATACGAGATTGCGGGTCATGCTATGCAGTATGATGTTGGAGGAAGCTACTACGATGGGCCCCAGCTTTGACTAGGGAACGTCGGCTAAGAGCCCTCTTCGACGCGCATTTACACAATCGCAGAGCTAATCGAAACAGGCAGCTTTATCGCCGGGACATGGCGCGAGGCAGGGCGTCGCGGCATCTATTGAAGCAATGAACTAGTGCTGGCCAAGGAATCCACATTTATGAGCACTCTCCGCGTTGGCTATGAATTGGTCTATGAATGTCCGCAGCCCACACCTATGATTCTGATGTTGAACATCCACAGTACCCGTTTTCCCGACATCATTGTGCCGGACAGATTGACGACTACTCCGGCGATTCCGATTGCATATTATGATGACGCCTTCGGTAACCGGTGCAGCCGAATCGTCGCGCCGGTCGGTGAGATTCAAATTTCAGCGGATGGCACCTTAGCGGATACAGGCGTCCCGGATGTCGTTGCCGATTGGGCACAGCAGCAGCCAGTACAGGAGTTACCGAACGACGTTCTGGTGTTTCTCATGGGTAGCCGGTATTGCGAAACCGATCGGCTTTCTGACGTGGCCTGGAACTTCTTCGGTGGTTCCCCGACTGGCTGGGGGCGGGTTCAGGCTATCTGTGATTTCGTCCATCGCCATGTCGCTTTTGGCTACGAGTATGCCAATTCCACGAAATCCGCCTGGGAGGTATTCAACCAACGCCAGGGCGTTTGCCGCGACTACGCACATCTTGCAATCACTTTCTGCCGGTGCATGAACATCCCGGCTCGATATTGCACCGGTTATCTGAGTGACATCGGGATGACGCCGCCATACGGCCCAGGGGATTTTGCCGGCTGGTTCGAAGCGTATCTGGGCGGTCACTGGTACACGTTTGATCCTCGGAACAACATACCGCGCAGAGGTCGGGTGTTGATGGCCCGAGGCCGCGATGCGGCGGATGTTCCGATCAGCAATGCGTTCGGCCTGAACACGCTAAAAAGTTTCAAGGTCTGGACCGACGAAGTGCTGGAAGCCCCTCGGTAGCATTTTCAAACACGGACAATCGATCTACGAAGGGCTAGAACGCCCGACCCCGGCCTCTCAGCCGAAGCAGCAAGGCGCAACTTCGTTTATGTAACCTATAAATTCTTTGAATGGGCGGCACGCGGCAGACTGTAAGAGCATGGCCTAAGATAAAGACAGGTGCAAAGTGCGATTCGACTCCTATCAGGTGGAGGGCTTTCACGATGAGATGTTCGCTGCCGATGGAGCAGCGCGCGTCGAATCACGCATGTTGTTGGATACCATCGAGTCGCTCGAAGAAGGTCAATTTCTGGGTTGCCAAAAGGCCGCGGAGCGCCTGCTCCTGGAACTTGGCATCACCTTCAACGTCTATGGTCAAGCTGCCGGGACAGAGCGAATTTTTCCTTTCGACCTTATTCCGCGCATTGTGTGCGCGAAAGAATGGGCATGGATTGAGCGCGGGCTCAGGCAGCGCATCCACGCGCTTAACGAATTCATCGATGACATCTATCACGATCAGAAGATTCTGAAGGACAGAATCATCCCTGAAGAAGTTATCCGCTCGGCTGCTTTCTATCGTCCCAATTGCCACGGAATCAATCCCCCACAGCGAGTCTGGTGTCACATCACCGGTTCGGATCTAGTGCGCCACAGCGACGGCCAGATGTATGTGCTCGAGGACAATCTTCGCGTGCCTTCCGGGGTGTCTTATGTGTTGGAAAACCGGGCCATCATGAAGCGCACTTTTCCGCGTGTCTTCGAGGGGCTGCAGGTGCGCCCGGTGGATGATTATCCCAGCAAACTGCTAGAGACTTTGCAGGCCATTGCGCCAACCGGCGCCTCAGATCAGCCAAATGTGGTGCTGCTCACCCCGGGAATATACAACTCTGCCTACTTTGAGCACAGCTTTCTGGCGCGGCAGATGGGGATCCAATTGGTGGAAGGAAGTGACCTGGTGGTGCAACAGGGCGTGGTGTGGATGCGCACCACCAAAGGCTTGCACAAGGTGGATGTTATTTATCGTCGCATCGATGACGACTTCCTGGACCCAACGGCGTTCCGCCCGGATTCGCTGCTGGGTGTACCCGGCCTGATGGAAGCTTACCGGGCTGGGCGGGTTGCGCTGTCGAACGCGCCGGGCAACGGGGTTGCTGACGACAAGGTGGTCTACTCCTACGTTCCCCAGATCATCCGCTATTACGAAGGAGAAGATGCCATTCTGCCCAATGTGCCCACCTTCCAGTGCTGGCGGAAACCGGACTTGAATCACGTGCTTCAGAATTTGGAAACGCTGGTGGTCAAGGCGGCAAATGAATCGGGCGGATACGGGATGCTGGTCGGGCCGCACTCGACCGCCAAGGAGCGCGCAGAATTTGCCGTAAAGATTGAAGCCAATCCACGCAATTACATCGCTCAACCCACCCTTTCGCTATCGAGGGTTCCAACTCTGATCGAGGATCACTTCGAAGGACGCCACGTTGATCTCCGGCCTTACGTTCTGTATGGCAAGGAGATTAATGTTATGCCGGGAGGTCTTACCCGGGTAGCGTTGCGCAAGGGATCATTGGTCGTGAATTCGTCACAAGGCGGGGGCAGCAAGGACACTTGGGTTCTGGCGGACTCGCAAGAGGAGGAATGAAATGATCGTTGAACCTTTTGTCCAGCAACGCCTGGAAACAGGAAGGAACGGAATGATCGTTGAACCCCAGCCCTTGCTGAGCCGCGTAGCAGAATCGGTTTACTGGATGTCGCGCTACATTGAGCGCGCTGAAAACGTGGCCCGCTTTATCGGGGTCAACCTTCAGCGACAACTGGATCTTCCACTGATTCCCGAGCACCAGTGGCAGCCTCTGATTGACACCAGCGGAGACATCGATGGGTTCCGGAAGAGTTATGGCGAGGCCACACAGGAAAATGTCGTTCGGTTTTTAACTGTGGATGAAGCGAACCCTAACTCAATTTGCTCCTGTCTTCGGGCAGCGCGGGAAAATGCCCGTTCGATTCGCGACACGATTTCGTCGGAGATGTGGGAGCAAGTCAATCGGACTTACCTCCACTTCCAGCCGCTCCCATCGCTATGGGAACCCCAAAGATTGGCTGAGCGTTTGCGTCATTTCCAATTTAGCTGCCATTTATTCTATGGAATTTCTGACGCTACCATGAGCCACAACGAAGCGTGGCATTTCCTGCGTCTCGGCGGCTATATCGAGCGAGCCGAAAAAATTTCGCGCATCTTGGATGTGAAGTACTTTATTCTGCTGCCCTCGACCAGTTTCGTCGGAACACCTTATGACGACCTTCATTGGTCGGCAGTGCTCAGGTCTGTCACAGGTTTTGAAATGTATCGCAAAAAGTACGGGCGGATCTCTTCCCACGACATCGTCGATTTCCTGGTGTTAGACCACGATTTTCCAGGCGCGATACACCACTGCATTCATAGCGCAGACAAATGCCTGCACGCCATCACCGGCACTCGCACAGGATCTTTCAATTATCCCTCCGAGCGACTCATGGGCCTGCTCCACGCTGAACTGGACTTTACTTCTGTAGATCGCATCATCAGTGACGGTCTTCATGAGTATCTTGACGATTTACAGGTGAAAATGAATGCGATCGGTAACAGCCTTCTACATGACTTCTTCGGGCACCTGCAAACCAACGAAGTTTCGGCCCTAGGCGAGAGCTGATGGGAATTCGCGTCGCAATTCATCACAAGACAATCTATGAATACGATCGTCCGGTCATACTTTCGCCGCAGGTCGTGCGTCTTCGCCCCGCACCGCACAGCCGGACTCTGGTATCGAGTTACTCGCTGCACATAGAGCCTGAAGACCACTTCATCAACTGGCAGCAGGATCCGCACGGCAATTTTCTAGCCCGGCTGGTCTTTCCCAACCCGACGCGCCACTTTTCACTGGAAGTGGACCTGGTGGCGGAGATGGCAGTCATCAATCCATTCGATTTTTTCCTCGAACCGGAGTGCGAGAAGTTTCCCTTTCAATACGAATCCAGCGAGCGGCGTGAACTGGCGCTGTTCCTTGAGGTGCCGCCCGCCGGACCGCATCTGGAAGCATTTCTGGCTGGCGTCAACCGGCGCGAGACTCGGATCATCGACTTTTTGGTCAACCTCAATTCCCGATTAAGCCGCGAGATTCGCTACTTGGTTCGGATGGTGCCTGGAGTGCAGAGCGCGGAAGAGACGCTCGAACTGGCAAGCGGTTCCTGCCGTGATTCGGCGTGGCTGCTAGTTCAGACCCTGCGCCATCTCGGGCTGGCAGCGCGTTTTGTTTCTGGATACCTGATCCAACTGAAACAGGACGTAAAACCACTGGAAGGCCCTGCCGGGCCGGAGGCGGACTTCACCGATCTACATGCTTGGGCCGAAGTCTACCTGCCCGGAGCAGGTTGGATCGGTCTGGATCCAACTTCGGGACTGCTGGCAGGCGAGGGGCACATTCCTTTGGCGGGAACTCCCGATCCCGCATCTGCCGCGCCGATCACCGGATTGGTAAGCCCTTGTGAGGTGGAGTTCCATCACGAGATGCGCGTCACCCGAATCCACGAAGACCCGCGCGTTTCCAAGCCCTACACGGAAGAGGAGTGGCAATGCATCTGCGATCTCGGGGAGCGAATTGACGGTGAACTTACCGCCAACGACGTCCGTCTTACCATGGGTGGCGAGCCGACCTTCGTCTCCATCGACGATATGGACGGCGACGAGTGGAACACCGCTGCTCTGGGGCCTGTCAAGCTTCGTCTTGCCGGCGAGTTGCTGCACCGCTTACGCGACCAGTTCGCGCCCGGAGGTCTGCTGCACTTCGGGCAAGGCAAATGGTATCCCGGAGAATCCCTGCCTCGCTGGGCGTTTGGCTGCTACTGGCGAGCCGACGGCTTGCCGCTCTGGCGCGATTCGCAGTGGGTGGCAGATCCGGCCCGCGATTTCGCATTCGGAAACGGCGAGGCGCTGCAATTTGCCGAAGAACTGGCTCTGGGGCTAGAGATAGATCCTGCGGCAGTGATTGCGGCTTACGAAGACCCTCTTGCCTATCTGGTTAAGGAGCGCCAGCTTCCAGTAAACGTCGATCCCCTGAACAACAAGCTCGACGACCCCGAGGAACGCGAACGGCTTCGCCGTGTATTCGAGCGCGGTCTCGGCGCGCCCGCCGGGTTCGTGCTGCCGTTGAAACGTGTCACTGGCAAGAGCGGCCCAGAGTGGCAGACGAGTTTGTGGATGCTTCGCGCCCGGCACTTGTTTCTGGTCCCAGGTGATTCGCCGGTGGGGTTCCGGCTCCCCTTAGAATCGCTGCTCTGGGAAGTGCCCGGGCAGAGGCAACAGATATGGACATTGGACCCGATGGCTCCCACCGTTCCCCTGCCTGTGCCGCATCGTCTGTTTCATGAAGGAGTGCGGCAAAATGCGGCCGACAGGCGGCAGCACAGCCTGGAATCACCCTCATCCGATTCCAGAACGTATTCGGGCCCCGTGGTGCGGACTGCGCTGGCCTTTGAAGTGCGGCAGGGGCGTCTGTGCGTATTTCTCCCTCCGGTGGGTTCCGCGGAAGATTATGTGGAACTGGTGACCGCCATCGAGGACACTGCGGCGAAGCTCAACATGCCCGTAGCCATCGAAGGCTACCCGCCTCCGAACGACGTGCGATTGCGCGTATTCAAAGTTACGCCTGACCCGGGTGTCATCGAGGTTAACGTGCAGCCTGCCGCCAGCTGGCGCCAGCTTGTTGACAATACCGTCACGCTTTATGAACAGGCTCGCCTAAGCCGCCTGGGCACCGAAAAGTTTATGCTTGACGGCCGCCATACCGGCACCGGCGGCGGCAATCACATGGTGCTTGGTGGCCCTACCCCCGCCGATAGCCCTTTTCTGCGCCGTCCTGATCTCTTGAAAAGCTTCATCGGGTGCTGGCTGAATCACCCCTCGCTCTCCTATCTTTTTTCCGGAGTATTCGTTGGCCCTACCAGTCAAGCTCCGAGAGTGGATGAAACCCGCGCCGACTCGATCTATGAACTGGAGATTGCTTTCAACCAGCTTAGCCGCGCAAAATCTGGCGAGCTTCCCCTCTGGCTGGTGGACCGTTTATTCCGCAACCTTTTGGTCGATGTCACCGGCAATACTCATCGTGCCGAGTTCTGTATTGACAAGCTCTATTCTCCCGACAGCATCACAGGAAGATTGGGACTTCTCGAACTGCGAGCCTTTGAAATGCCCCCCCATGCGCGCATGAGCCTCGCGCAACAATTGTTGGTTCGCGCGCTGGTGGCGCGCTTCTGGCGCCAACCGTACGAGGAAGAGCCGATCCGCTGGGGCACTCGTCTGCATGATCGCTTTTTGCTTCCGTATTTCGTTGAGCAGGATTTCACCAGGGTGATTGCGGAGTTGCAGCAGGCCGGCTATCCGTTCGAAGGTGCTTGGTTTGCACCTCATTTGGAGTTCCGCTTCCCCGTCCTCGGGCGGGTGTGCTATGAAGGCATTGCAATCGAACTCCGCCAAGCCATTGAACCTTGGTATGTTCTGGGCGAGGAACCTGGCGCCAACGGGACGGCTCGTTACGTGGATTCGTCGCTCGAACGCATACAGGTGCGGGTGCAAGGTCTTGTCGGTGAGCGCTTTGCGCTTGCGTGCAACAACCGGAGGCTGCCACTCCATCCAACCGGCACACATGGTGAGTTCGTATGTGGCGTTCGGTACCGGGCGTGGCAGCCACCGCACTGCCTGCATCCCACGATTCCAGTGCACACGCCGCTTGTCTTCGATGTGATCGATCTTGCGGCCGAACGCTCCATCGGGGGATGCACATACCACGTAGCACACCCCGGAGGACGAAACTATGATACGGTTCCGGTAAACTCGAATGAGGCCGAAGCACGGCGCATGGCTCGTTTTTTTGCGTTCGGGCATACGCCAGGGCCAATGATTGTGCCGCCGCTAATTCAGAATGCTGAGTTTCCCGTAACGCTGGATCTGCGGCGCGCATCAATGTAGGAGACATGCAGTAGGTAGAATCCACTGCCGAACAGTTCTGTGAAGGGAAGATTCTTGAAATCGGCAGAGACCCACCAGAACGAGTGGAACTATTCCTGCGTCGAGGGGCATTGGGACGAGGCGTTGATGCCATCCGGTCTTCCACGCCGGCACTGGAGGGATCTCGCGGTGGCCATGGGGCGATTGGGCCCCGACGCACTTAGCCGCTCCTGGCAAAACGGTCAACGACTCATTCAAGCCAATGGCACTTCCTACAACGTAAGCGACGAACTGCGCGGTAGCGAACGTCGTTGGCCACTGGACCCCATTCCGCTGGTTATCGCCGAAAAGGAATGGATTGAAATAGAACGAGCCGTTATTCAGCGTGCCACCTTGCTGAACGCCGTGCTGGCCGACCTTTATGGGCAGCAGCAACTCCTCCATCGACGCTGGATTCCTCCGGCTCTGGTGTTTGCGAACCCACATTTTCTGCGGGCGTGCCATGGCATCAGGCCCTGCGGTGGCGTGCACCTGCACTCGTACGCAGCTGACCTGGCCCGTTCGCCCGATGGACGCTGGTGGGTGACATCCGATCGAACCCAAGCTCCCTCGGGCATGGGCTACACGTTGGAAAACAGGTTGGTGAGCGCTCGAACTCTGTGCAACGTGTTCAGCGCTTGCCGCATTCGGCAACTGGCTAGCTTCTTCGACATCCGAAGGAATGCCCTGCTTAGTCTGGCGGCGACGGTGCGGCCAAATCCCCGTGTTGTGCTACTGACGCCTGGGCCTCAGAGCGAGACTTATTTCGAGCACTCTTTTCTCGCCGGCCATTGGGGCTTTGCTTTGGTGGAAGGCGCCGATCTGGCAGTACGCAACAACCGCGTCTATCTAAGAACATTGACTGGGCTTGAGCCTGTGGATTTGATCGTGCGCCGCCTTGACGATAGCTTCTGCGATCCGCTTGAATTGCGCAGCGATTCAACATTAGGTGTGCCAGGGCTGGTGCAGGCCGTGCGAAGTGGCACAGTTGCAATCGACAACGCACTCGGTAGCGGATTGTTGGAAACCTCCGCACTCATGGCGTTCCTCGGCGGACTCTGCCGCCATTTGCAAGGAGAGGAACTGCTGATGCCTTCTTTGGCGACTTGGTGGTGCGGGCAGGAGGAATCCAGGCGCTACGTGCTCGAACACCTCGACGACTTGGTGATTATGCCCACTTTTCCTGCCTTCGGCCGCCATCCAGAGTTTCCTGCATCCATGAACGCCGCAGCTCGCAAGAAACTGATCGGTAGAATCGAAACGCAACCGGAGCAATTTTCGGCTCAGGAGCAGTTTGCGATCTCCACGGCACCGGTTTACACCGACACCGGACTTGCTTCCGGCCATGTCTTGCTCAGGGTTTTTGCCGCATGGGATGGACAGTCGTACACCGTGATGCCAGGAGGACTGACTCGGGTTTCAACAAAAAAAACCTCACAGGCAGTCTCCATTCAGCGCGGAGCAGGAAGCAAGGACACTTGGGTGCCCGGCGGCTCAGGGGAGCCACTCGTCGTCTCGCGTCCGGCATTAGGGCCGTCAGCCGACCATCCGAGCTGGACGAATCTGCCCAGCAGGGTTGCGGACAACCTCTTCTGGCTAGGCCGCTATGCTGAACGACTGGAGAGCAGAGTACGCCTTCTTCGGGCACTCCTACCTGCTCTCTCGGGCGAAGAGGATTTCGGACGCGCCGCTTCTGTTGAGACGGTTGTGCGCCTGCTGACTGGGTTAGGGTATCTGCCGCCTGAGGTCTCCGAGGCCTCGCTTGGCGAACAACTGTGGCGAGTACAGCGCTTGTTGGCCGAAATGATTCGGGATGAGAGCGGGCCCACCGGCTTAGGATGGAATCTCAAGCAGATGCGCCGGGTAGCCTTGCAATTGAAAGAACGTCTCTCCACCGACACCTGGCGAGTGCTCCAGCAGATAGATGGAGATTTTTTGAAGAGTATCCCCACGAATCCTGACCAACGCTATCTATCCGAAATGAACTTGCTCGACGGTGTCATCGTCACACTTTCTGCTTTTGTCGGCCTGGTGATGGAGAGCACGACCAGGGGGCACGGATGGCATTTTCTTGAAATTGGGCGACGCATAGAACGCGCACGGCATATGGCGGATCTGCTGCAAGCCGGAGTGGCCGAAGCTCCGGAGGAAATCGAACCATACCTTCAGATATTGCTTCAAATTGCGGACAGCTCTATCACCTACCGCACTCGCTATCTCACTGCTCTGCGCACCGAACTGGTGCTTGACCTTCTGCTCCTTGACGCGTCTAATCCCCGCTCAGTTGCTTTTCAACTCGCCGCTCTTCTCGACCACCTGATGAAATTGCCCCTGCATGACAACCGCGTGTGTTATCTCGAGCAAGGGTTAGTATCCAAAGCCCTGCATGCGGTGCTCGACACGCCGGTGGCGGATCTGTCACGGAGGGACGACGAAGGTCGTCTCGGGGCATTGGTTGGGTTACTCAAACGCTTGAGAGGGAATATGTATGATCTCTCCGATGCACTGGCTGCTCACTATCTGAGTCCTGTCGTCTCCTCGCGCTTCGTATCGTCCCAGTGAGAACCGTATGCTCTATTCTGCTAGCCATATCACCCGCCACATTTATCAATCGCCAGTTTCTCAGTCTCTCAACGAGCTGCGCCTCACTCCACGCTCGCTCCCAGGCCAGCAAGTCCGCGAGATTGATATCTGCATCCAACCCGAACCGGCAACCTTGGATCGCAGGAAAGATTATTTCGGGAATGACGTTATTACGGTTGCGATCCTTGAAGCACATGATCTCTTCGTGATCAAAGCCAAGAGTATTGTGGAAGTGCAGCCACCATCCTTAGAGCCCGTTTCTGCCACGGCGTGGGAAGAGGTTCGCGATCGGATCGCCTCGCATCCCGACGACGAATGTCTCGAGGCGATCGAATTCGTATTCGATTCTCCCTTCGTGTCCTGCGATCCTGAGCTTGCGGAGTTCGCGCGCCCTACCTTTACTCCTGGTCGCCCATTGGTAGATGCTCTGAAAGAACTTTCTCACCGTATCCATGATGAATTCCGCTATCAGCCGAAGTCAACTTCGATCAAGATGCCTCTCCTCGAAGTGCTGCGCAACCGGCAGGGCGTGTGTCAGGATTTCTCCCACATAATGATTGGCGCGCTTCGTTCGTTGCGATTGGCGGCTCGCTACACTAGCGGCTATTTACGCAGCAGTCCCGGAAACCAAGGGGCGGAGGCCTCCCATGCATGGGTATCAGCTTTCGTCCCAGGTAACGGATGGTTGAGTTTCGATCCCACAAACGACATCATGCCTTCTGATGGCCACGTGACTCTGGCTTGGGGCCGGGACTACGGCGACGTGACACCAGTAAGTGGTATCGCAGTCGGAGGTGGCTCCCACAGCGTAGAAGTCGAAGTCTCGGTACAGCCGGTTGGAACCACGTGAGCGGACAAACACCTGAACCGGATCCCGCCTGTGCTCTCTCGACCCGGTGAATGAGGATGCTGGAGAAGGGCACACTGTTTCGCGGACCAGGATGCTGAAGGGTGTTCTGTAGCACCTTATCTATGCGCGGAATTGCGTCCAATGGCAAGTCAACCCTGGACCGGAATGGGTGAAGGAGCGTGACGGACTTGGAGATAACCTTGTCTCGTCTATCGCTGGGTGGGAGCCCTGATCGGTGAACTGTGCGATGTTCGCCTGGCACACACGAACTCAATCAGGCTTCCGGAGATCTCGACCGCGCTTCTCGGTGCCAAGGGGGAAATTGCGCGTTAGCCTCCGCCGCTGAACAGCCACATACGCTTAGGAAAGCGCAGTCGTTTTCGGCATCGCCAATTCCAACAACTCCGCTTGCATCAAGTCCGAGTTCAGCAAGTGCACGCTGACGACCGGTCGATGTCAGCGTCGCGGTTGGCGTTAGTCTAAGGTTAACTGCTTAAGAGAGGACGCGAATCCTGGTGATAACTACGCCGGCTCGGTCTCTGCACGGTAAGTCAGGAATACAAGCGCAGAAAAAAGTATCTTACTTTCGCAACTTCTATCGGCAGCTCCGTGTTTCCACTGCAGGAATCAGGAAGTCTGATTCGACTTGGACCGAAGCACGCGGGGCGGTTCGTCGCACACTCACCCATTTCTGTTCAGCATCTTCTATAGTCGGAAAATTTGTCGCACAAGCAACTGCGGATACAAAAGGGAGCACATCTATGAACTGCAAGCCTCTTCGCATCCTTGGAGGACTGGGACTCGCCGCGCTGCTATTCTCGATTGGCTGCGCTGGCGGGGGTTCCTCTTCGTCCAGTAAATCTGGCACTTCTGCCAGCAGCACCACCGGAAACGTTCATGTTGTTGTAAGCGATGACGCAACCGAAGACTGGGCAACCATCGGGATAAAGGTGCTCAGCGTCTCACTGGTTCCGCAGAACGGAGGGTCGCCGGTAGTTGTTTTTACCGCGCCTTCGACTCCGCCTGTTATCAACCTTGTGCAACTGGATCAACTCGGAGAAATTATTGGTAACGCTACGATTCCCACCGGGACTTATTCAAGCGCGAAGCTTACGTTGAGCGCCAACCCAGGCGACGTGATGTTAGTTAGTTCCGCCGATCCCGAAGCTGGATTTGCTCTCAAGCCCGGCACAAGCGTTCCTTTCACCAGTATTCAAATTAAGGGAGCCAGCGGAAGCTCAGGTAGTCTTACGGTTCCTCTTACGCTCGCATTAGTAAAGCCCCTTACAGTTACTGCAAACAGCACCAACGCTCTCGACCTTGAGTTTGATCTGAAGCACCCGGCGTTCATTGTGGAGCATTGGCCAGCCACTTCCAGCACACCATTCTGGGCAGTCAATTTCAACGGCCCGGTACGCCATCACCCACATTACGACCTGACGCGGTTATTGTTGCGACATACCCTCGGACAAGTTACTGCGGTCTCGCCAGACAACAGTGCGATCACGATTGCCAAGGATTTCGCGACTTATCCGGTACCGACTTCCGGAGAGGTTCCCATCGCCAGCGGGATCAACTTGAATATTCTGGCCGATGCCACGAACGGCACGATCTTTTATGATGTGGATGCGCAGACCAAGACAACAATAAAGGACTTCTCGGTGGTAGGTGCATCGCTTGTGAACGGTGGCACGGGCAAGTACGTGCGAATTGCGGCGCGCTACCAGGCGGGTGGAACATTGGTTGCGGTACGCATCTGGGCGAGCACGAGTTTCGAAAAGATATGGCTCAGCCCCGAAGGCCATGTGGTTCACATTGACACTACCAATAACGTAATGAGTGTCACCAACGAAGACGGTCAGGCGGTTCCTGTCACTATTGGGACACAGACTCAGTTCTTCTTCCGCACTCCACAGAATGCGGTTGCCGAAACCATTCCGATTGGAATTGGTACATCGTTCTTTGATGGGACGACTCCTGGCGGACTGCCGAATTTGGCGCGCGGCTTCAAGGTTCACGTCAGTGCGGTGGACCCGCTGGCATCGACTCTTACTGCCGATACCGTGGACATCGAAATTGCGCGGTATGACGGTACGATCTCGGGGGCCACCCTGAGCAACTTCACCTACGCACGAACTTTTGCTACCGCGAAGGACGACTACACAGGAACGCTACCCTACATCGCCGGCACCACGCCCAATGGGACGGATTCGGCGGGCAACGCAATTACTGGCTTCGACTGGTGGTACTTCACCTTTCCGACCCAGGCTGACACGGGCGCCAATGCGGTCCCTGACTTTGTAAGCGTGGCCAACAACGCAGTCAGCAGAAGGTTTGGGGCGTGAGCTACGCGAACTGGGGAGACGGCACTACGACGAATCGCACGGATTGGTTTGCGAAGTTCGCGGTGATTGAACCGACGCCACTTCCTTTGGGGACGGTCTCCAGTGCGGCGTCAGCAATCAACAATGGCATAGGCTTTGGCATGACGGTCGCTGGCGGAACGCAGTCGATGTTGGTTGACATGAGTACGGTTTCCGGCAGCGCAACGCTGGTATATCAGGTGGACAACACCAGAGGAATTGTGACGGTCACGCAGCAGGATCTGACCAATTCGGCTACCCTCGCCGCGGTACAGAATGCTCTGGTGAGTGGAACCCTGGTGAAAGCCTATGGGGTGCCCACAAGCGGCGGTGCTGTTGCGGCGTATGTGGTGTTCTATTACACCGGGACACCATCGCAGCAATAGGCCGGAGTAAGACGGCAGTAAAGAGTTGTCGCAGTGCGTTGTGACAGTAGGCCGCTGCTCGCGAGAGTGGCGGCCTTTGTTATTGTGTCTGATTCGGAGCGAAGGGCCACTGCCGCTTACGCAACGAGAGCAGCAGAAACGCCACCACGCCCAGAGCTGCAAAGATCAATCCACGGCCCAACAGAGGAAGTTTGTCACAGCAGTACCAGGGCGAAGCCTGCCACGGTGATCAGCACCGGCAACGGATACAGCCACATGCGGAAAGGACGCGGCTGCGCGGGATTGGTGATGCGCCAGACCACCGCTCCCACGGCCTGCAAGAGGAAGAGCAGGAGGATGCGAATCACCACAAGCGCATGACACAGGTCGCGGAGCTGAAAGACACAGAAGAGGCAGGCGAGCCCTCCGAGCAGCAGAACGCTGGCGGTAGGAAAGTGATCGCGCGGATGTACGCGCTGAAAGATGGCGAAGAAATTTCCGTCGCGCGCGGCCGCAAAGGGAATTCGCGAGTAGCCGGCCAGCAGGGAGAAGACCGAGGCGAAAGCGGTCCAGATCACCAGCAGCGCAACCAGTGTGCCAGCCCAGCGTCCGTAGACAAGTTCGGCGGCCCTTGCCACCACGAAGTTCTGCGCCGTGCTGCCGGCCATGGCGGCAATGTCGCGCGCGGGCATCACGCCAAGCACGCTGACATTCATGGCAATGTAGAGGCAGGCGACGGCGGCGATCGAGAGCAGCATGGAGCGCGGAATCGTCTTGTGCGGCTCGACCACCTCTTCGCCGAGGAAGCAGATGTTGTAGTAGCCCCAGTAATCGTAGAGCGCGATGAGCAGCGCGGCGGCAAAGCGCTCCGCTGAAGCCGGAGGCGGGCAGCGCGCTCCAGCCGGGCGGAAACGCAATGCCACGCTGGAAGTGCGAAAGCCCGAGGTAGATTACGAATGCGAAGGTAGCGAGCACGCCCACCCAGAGATATTTTGAGATGCGCGCCATGCCGCCGATGCGCCGGTAGACGAGGAATGTGGCGAAGGCGGCGGCAAGCATTGCCAGAAGAGTCGCGCCGGAAATCTCGACATTCAGTCGTACGGTTCCCAGCAGCGGGAAGGCAATGGTCGAACGCCAGAAGACTTTCTCCAAGCGCAGGTGCGACGTAAGCGGCATAACCGGCCAGTCCGATGCATCCCGTGGCCATGGAGACCGGCGCGCTGAAGACGAGTTGAAAGACGAAGAGGAAGGAGAGCAGACGGCCCCATCTTGTGCGGGCCGTAAATCTCCTTCAAGTACTCGTACGAGCCGCCGGCGCGGGGCATGGCCGCACCGAGTTCGGCCCAGATCAAACCGTCGGAGAGCGCAAGCACGGCGCCCGCAATCCATCCATAAATTGCCTGCGGGCCGTGCATGGCCGCGACCATCAGCGGCAGGGTGGTGAACGGGCCTACGCCGATCATGTCCACCATGTTCAGGGCCGTGGCCGGCAACAGGGTCAGTCCGCGAACCAGTGCGGGCTTGCGGTCGGCCGCGCCTTGCTGTGGGCTCGTCTGCATTGCCTCTCGAATATATAACCTGCGGTGGTACGGACCAAACCGGAGAGGATGCTCTTCCTCTGCGGGCATGGTTGCATCTACACTCAGACTCGCGTCTCATCTGACCATTTCGGAGCGCACCATGAAGCAATTCACTTGCGGCCGTCGTGCGTACCACCATCGCGCGTACGTTATCATCTTCGTTCTGCTGACTAGTTTCGCGGCTGCGCAGCCGTCTGCGGCAGGTACGGGCCAAGATGCTGTCCAGCGGTCGCGGACGCCGGTGCCGCGCGTGCTGATTGTGGTGGCGCATCCGGATGATGAGTCCTGCTTTGCCGCCACGGTTTACGAGATCACGCACAATCTGGGCGGCACGGTCGATCAGTTGGTGATCACCAATGGCGAGGGCGGATATCGCTATTCGCTGCTGGCGGAATCTTTCTACGGCGTGGCGCTGACCGATGAAGCCATCGGGCGCGCCGCGCTGCCGGAGATTCGCAAGCGCGAGTTGCTGGAGGCGGGGCACATTTTAGGCATTGCGAATCACTTCTTTCTCGATCAGCGCGACCGTGCGCTACACGCAGGATATCGACGAGGTTCTGGGCGAACACTGGCAACCGGGCGTAGTGCTGGGCGAGGTAGAGCGCCGCATTGCGGCCGGCAATTACGATTTTGTCTTCACGCTGTTTCCCTCGCCGGAGACCCACGGAGGACACAAGGCGGCGACCATCACGGCGCTGAATGCTGTGCAGGCAGAGCGCGGGCCGCAAGCCGGTTGTGCTGGGCTGCCAGGACCAGCCGCATGGCGACGGCGCAGCCATCGTGGCAAGGCTTCCAGAGCGCAGGGCATCCGTTCAGCGTGCTGCCGCAGGTGTTCGTGACCGATCGCACGGTGAAGTTTGGATTCAGGAACGCGCTTGACTATCAGGTCATCGTGAACTGGGTGATTGCCGCGCACAAATCGCAGGGGCGTTACAGATGGGCTTGAATCGCGCTGATCGCGAGGAGTTTGTGATTCTGGAGAGCGGGGCTGCGGATGGGGTTACGAATAACGCGGCGGACGAGGCGGGGCGCACCAGTGCGCTTTTCCAAGCGTTGGGCGAGCAGGCTGCGCATCCAAAGGGAATGGGCGCGTGCAAGCCTTGATACTCCACGACTCATCGATTCGGGGCTGCTCACAACAACGGCGGAGGCAAGGACAAAAGGGCACACGCAGCTACCCCGCCCAACCAAAGAAGGTTGAACTGGGTAGCTGCGTGTGCGATTGAGGCTTACCACATTTAAGCGTTACTTGAGGCGGGCGCCGTTGGGGACGTCTTCGAGGAAGCTGGCAAGGGCGGGCTGGCCTTCGTCTCCGAGCGAGGCGGCAACGATCATGCCTTGCGATTCGATGCCGCGCAGTTTGCGCGGGGCGAGGTTGGCGACGATGACGACCTTGCGTCCGATGAGCGTTTCGGGAGCGTAGGCTTTGGCGATTCCGGCGACGATCTGGCGAACTTCGGTACCGATGTCTACGGTGAGGCGGAGGAGTTTGTCGGCCTTCTCAACCTTTTCGGAGGTGAGGACGGTGCCAACGCGGAGCTCGACCTTGAGGAAATCGTCGATGGTGATGAGAGGGACGGAGGGTGCGGCGGACGGCGTTGCGGCGACGGATGTGGTGGCGTCGGTGGTGACCGGGGAAACGGGCGACGGGGCTTTCGTTTCGCGGGCGACGGCTTCGGTCGCGGTGGCTGCGGCAGTTGCTGCTTCGGCTGGGGCTGCGGCCTCGGCAGCGCTCTTACGTTGTTCTTCCATCTGTTGCATCCTTTCAATCGCACTCTTGTCGGCGCGTGGGAAAACGGCTTCGATCCGGGCGAGGCGCGTGCCTACGTTCAACTGTCCCCAGCGCAAGGTGTTGAGATCGGTTTGCGAGATATCGCTGAGCCCGAGCTGGGTGAAGATTTTTGCGGTGGAGTCAGGGATGATCGGGTGGGCGAGCGCGGTGATAATGCGCAGAGCCTCGGCAGAGGTGTAGAGGATGGTGGCGAGGCGGGCGCGCGAGTCGTCGCCTTCTTTCTCGGCGATAGCCCATGGCTGATTTTCGACGATGTATTTATCGACGGCGCTGAGCAAGAACCAGATGGTTTCCAGGGCGCGCGAGAACTGGTACGCATCGAAGAGACGGTTGTACTGGGCGATGGTTTCCCCGGCGAGCTTGGCAATGGCGGCTTCGGCCGGGGTGTAGGCGATGGTGGCGCTGGGGTAGGGAACCTCCCCGTCAAAGTAACGCTGGATCATCGACAGGGTGCGGCTGGCAAGATTGCCGAGGCCGTTGGCGAGATCGCTGTTGAAGCGCTGCACGAGAGCATCGAAAGAGAACGAGCCATCCTGTCCGAAGACGATCTCGCGGAAGAGGAAGTAGCGCAGAGCGTCGGCGCCGAGGACTTCGAGGATGGTCTCACTGCGCACGATGTTGCCGCGCGACTTGGACATCTTGCTTTCTTCAAAGAGCAGCCAGCCGTGGGCTATGATCTGGCGGGGCAGAGGCAGGCCGGCGGCGAGCAGGAAGGCCGGCCAATAGACGCAGTGGAAGCGCACGATCTCTTTGCCGATCATGTGCACGTCGGCGGGCCAGTAATGCTGGTAACGCTGCTGATCGGCTGGACGTCGGGCGAACCGAAGCCAACGGCGGTGATGTAGTTGCAAAGCGCGTCGAGCCAGACGTAGATGACGTGCGCGGGATCGCCGGGGACGGGAATGCCCCAGGTAAAAGTTGTGCGCGAGATGGAGAGATCGCGCAGGCCGCCTTTGATGAAAGAGATGACTTCGTTGCGGCGCGTATCAGGATAGATGAGGTCCGGGATTTTCTTCGTAGAGCTTGAGGAGCGGCCCGGCCATCTCGGAGAGCTTGAAGAAGTAATTCTCCTCCTGCACGGTTTCGGTGATGCGGCCGCAGACGGGGCAGGGCGTGCCGGGAGCGTTGTCGTCAGCGTAGAGCTCGTCGAAGACGCAATACTGGCCGGTGTAGGAACCTTTGTAGATGTAGCCACGCTTCTGCAGCAGAGTGAACATGGCCTGCACGCCGCGCTTGTGCTCAGGGCTGGTGGTGCGAATGAATTTGTCGTACCGGATGCCCATGCGATCCCAGAGCGAGCGGAACTCGGCGCTGACCTGGTCGGTGAACTGCTGGGGGCTTGTGCCAGCGGCGGCAGCCGAGCGCTCGATCTTCTGGCCGTGCTCGTCGGTGCCGGTAAGGAAATACGTGTCATGCCCCAACATGCGCTGGCGGCGGGCTATGGCATCGCAGACGACAGTGGTGTAGGTGTGGCCGATGTGAGGCCGCGCATTGACGTAGTAGATCGGGGTTGTGATGTAAAACTTCTTGCGTTGCTCACTCATACGAATCTCTCGATCAGGACGAAAAACTTTTAGAGGCGTCGCCGGAATTGGCGTTGGTGGCAGTGGCCTTGGTGTTGGAAGACGCAGGCGACGCAAGGTACAGTCGCATTGCCTCTTGCAGAACGGTTTTAAGAGGCACTCCGGTGGCTTCAGCGATTTTGCGGCAGTCCTCGAACTCAGGCGCGCAGTTTACGACTTCTCCCTGCAGTCGGCCGAGTTTGACGCGGATTGGGCCCCATGGGGATTCGACGGCGACGTGCTTACGGTCAAGGATGCGGCGCTGCTCCTGGCGCATGCGGACGCCGAGAGTGGTGGTTTCCGTGAGCAGGATGCGGGCCAGCAACTCGGCGTGGGCGGGTAAGGCCAGCACGGTGAAGATGATGCCGGGACGGCCCTTCTTCATTTGCACGGGGACGCCGAAGGCATCGAGCGCACCGGCCGTAAGCAGCTTTTGCTGCACGTAGGAGAAGAGCTGGGGGTTCATGTCATCGAGATTGGCTTCGAGGACGGTGATGGTGTTTGATTGTCAACATCCCACGTTTCGCCAGGAGTGGCGATTGGCGGCCGAGGATGAGGTTCGCAGGACGACGTTGGCCGAGCCGGGAAAGTCGCGGGCTCCGGCGCCGTAGCCGGTGGCGGAAAGCGTCATTGGGGGAAGCGGCTTCGAAGCGGACATCAAGGGCGCGCAAGATGGCAGCACCGGTGGGGGTGAGCAGCTCCTTTTGAATGCCGGAGGAAAAGACGGGCGCGCCGCGAAGAAGCTCAACCGTGGCGGGGGCGGGGACGGGCAGAACGCCGTGGGCGCACTTGACAGTGCCGCTGCCGGTGTTGAGGGCGGAGCAGTACCAGGGTCGGCGGCGATGTGCTTCGACGGCAACAGCCGCGCAGATGATGTCGACGATGGCATCTTCGGAGCCGACCTCGTGAAAGTGGATCGACTCGGGCGGACGATTGTGAATTTTGGCCTCGGCATGGGCGAGGAGTTCAAAGGCCGTGAGGGCAAAGGCCTGGGCAGCGGCGCTGATGGGAGCGCGGGCGATGATCTCGCGGATTTCGGGGAGTCCTCGATGGACGTGAGGATGCGCGTCGGCCGTGGGCTCAGCCTGATGTGGGAGTGTGTCGTCTGGTTAGCGTGGGTCGAATCGTGCTCGGGCGAGTGCGGGTGAGCGGGTTCAGCTTGCGAGTGCGGATGCGGGTGGGCTTATGTTCGTGCGCATGCGAGTGCTCGTGGCCATGCTCGTGTATGCGGCATCATTGCCGACGGGCTGGTCGGCGCGGCCCCTGATGAGGACATCGATTTTGGTGGCGGCCAGATGCCAGCGCGCTCTACTCGAGGGCTGCCAGCTCGGCTTGGAGGCCGAGGGCGCGGGCGACGATTTCAAGCTTCTCCAAAGGAACGCCTGCGTCTACGGCTGCGCCGAGAAACATGTCGCCACTGATTCCGGAGAAACAATCCAGGTAGGCAATGCGCATTACGAGTCCGATGGGCGTTGGCCCGAAATTCAAGTATAGGAGGCGCGAGGGATTGGGGCAAACTTAGGGGGCAGGTTTTAGGGTTTCGCACTTTCAAAGCCTGGACTGGCAAGAGGGAAGACCTGCGCAACTGCCGCCGGATTGCTAAATGACCGCCAAACAGAAAGCGGACGTGGGTACGGGGCACACGTCCGCATCAGCGCGAGATCGGATTGGTTATGGCCCGTAGCGCCAGAAGTCATTGAGGCTGGCGTTCGCTTGGAGATCATCTCCACAGGCGAGCCCGGAATTGCCCGCACTTTCGATCCAGACAACGGAATGGCACCGGGCTGCGGGAACGTTGCTGGCCGCAACGACGTCCGGCTTGCTTCCGCTCACCCACGTCCAAGTATTAGCCGAAGGGCTGAGTTCGTGCATGGAGGCGAGGTAAATGTCGTGTTGCGCGCTGCTCCCGCTCACCCATGACCAAGTCTCGGTTGCAGGGGTGAACTCCGGGGAATCGCCGAGTTGTCTAGTTGTACTGCTTGTCCCGTTCGAAGCGTAGAGCTGATCGACGGCGAAGTCAGCGCTATTGCCAGTCCAGCCATACCGCTCTCCAGGAATGTTGCTGACTGACGCAATGGCGTAGACGACACTGGTGTCAGCGCCATTGCTTCCGCTTACCCATGTCCAAGCATTGGCCGTGGGGTTGAGCTCCGGCATGGCAGCGAGGTAGATTTCGTTTTGCGTGCTGCTTCCGTTCGTCCATGACCAAAGTTCGGTTGTGGGTTTGAACTCCCAGAGGTCGTTGAGCTGTGCACCTGTCCGGCTCCGAGCGTAGCTTTGTTCGCCGGAGGTGTTGCCGCTGCTGTCAGTCCAGCTATAGGGCGCGCCTGGAACGTTGCTGATTGCGGCGAAGCCCTGCGCGCCGCTCACCGATGACAATGGATTGGCGGCGCTGCTACCACCGCAAGCGAGGAAGAAGGCGATCGACAGAGCGAGCGTCGCAGCCAAGCTCAACAACGCGGCGGGAAGACTTCTGAAGGCAGGATGGCGCACGGGCATAGGGGCACCTCTTGCAATGCCGAACAATAGTGAACTCACGATTTCAGCAAGTCAACGGAATAGTGAGTTCCAGACAGGAGCGGCAAGGATTGATTCCAAATCGGGAACGCAGAATTGCTGGATTCGGCTGACAGAGTTTTGGTGGTCAACGCGGGATGGCGAGAAATTCTGGATGCGGGCGGACAGGCAACTCTGGCGCACATCCCTTACAATCGTAGTTTGACCCATCATTGCGCGGGCTTGCGGAAAAGAGAATCCCGCCGTTAAGGCAAGGAATCCACTGTGTATCTTTTATTGCAGAACCGTCTGATTGCGCATGTGCGCGCCTTCCTGAAGCAGAAATACGAGATTGAACTGGCCAATATTGTGGTAGAGCAGCCGCCGAAGATCGAGATGGGCGAATTTGCGCTGCCGGTTTCGTTTGAACTGGCGCGGGTGCTAAGAAAGGCTCCGAGGAAGATTGCCGAGGAGATTGTGGCCGAGATGGGGCTGCCGGAAGGGTTTGCCAAGTTCGAGGTGGCGGGAGCAGGGTACATCAACGTGCGGCTGGATCGGACGAAGGCGGCGGAGTTGGTGGCGGGACATGTTGCGGAGAACCCGACATCTGCTAACTACGGCAGATGTGGGGCACCGTGGCGTTCCGGTCGCGGGCGCCAGGGGCAAGGTGCTGGTGGAGCATACGTCGATCAATCCGAACAAGGCGGCGCATATTGGACATCTGCGGAACTCGATATTGGGCGACACGCTGGTGCGGCTGCTGCGGGCGGCAGGCTACCAGGTGGACGTGCAGAACTACATCGACAACACCGGGGTGCAGGTGGCCGACGTGGTGGTGGGTTTCGAGTGGGTGGCGAAGAAATCGCGGGCGGAGATTGAGGCACTGATTGCAGGGAGCGCTGGGCGCTTCGACTATTACTGCTGGGATCTGTATGCGCGGGTTTCGCAGTGGTATGAGGAGGACAAGGCGAACTTGCAGGCGCGGCGCGACACGCTACACGCGCTGGAGGTGGGCGGCAACCCGACGTCCGAGATTGCGCAAATGATCTCGATGGCGGTGCTGCGGCGGCATCTGGAGACGATGCAGCGGCTGGATATTGAGTATGACTTTCTGCCGCAGGAGAGCGACATTCTGCACCTGCACTTCTGGGCCAGGGCGTTTGAGCTGCTGAAGGCGGCTGGGGTTCTTTACTACGAGACAGAAGGGAAAAACAAAGGCTGCTGGGTGATGACGCGGGTGCGGACGGTGAAGGACGAGTCCGCCGCCGAGGGGCCGGATGAAGATGCGAAAGTCATTGTGCGTTCGAACGGAACGGTGGGGTATGTGGGCAAGGACATCGCCTACCACATGTGGAAGTTCGGGCTGCTGGGATTAGATTTTGGCTACCGGAAGTTTTATGAGTATGCGGATGGGCGCGCGGTGTGGATCTCGTGCGATCCCAAGAACGGCGAGCCGGGGGCTCCGCACTTTGGCGGCGTGGGGGCGATCTATAACGTGATTGACGCGCGGCAGAGCGATCCGCAGGAGACGGTGAAGCAGGCGATTCTGCTGATGGGCCATGAGGCCGAGGCGGCACGCTATACGCACTTCAGCTACGAGATGGTGGCTCTGACGCCACGTTGCGCAATGGAGATGGGGTATGCGGTCTCCGAAGAGGACCAGCAGCGGAGTTACATAGAGGTTTCCGGACGCAAAGGGTTTGGGGTGAAGGCCGACGATTTGCTGGACAAGTTGATTGAGGCGGCAAAGAGCGAGGTGGACGCGCGCCACGCCGAGTTGAGCGAAGAGGAACGGCGCGAGATTGCCACGCAGATTGCGATTGGGGCGCTGCGATATTTCATGCTGAAGTTTACGAAGCAGTCGGTGATTGCCTTTGACTTCCGCGAGGCGCTGTCCTTTGAGGGTGAGACCGGGCCATATGTGCAATACGCCGTGGTGCGGGCGACAAATATCTTCCGCAAGGGTGGGATTGAGACGGAAGCGGCGTTGCAGGTGAAGCTTGCAGGAGATGCGTTTGAAGGTAACGATGATTTGTGGTCACTGTGGCTGGCGGCAGGACAGACGGCGAAGGTGATTGAGCAATGCATTGCCACGACCGAGCCGGCGGCGCTGACGAAACATGCGTTCCAGCTGGCGCAACAGTTCAACAACTTTTACCACAAGCATCACATCTTGACTGAAGAAGACGCGGGACGGAAGGCTCTGCTGCTGGCGACGGCGGCGGTGGTCCGGAAAGAGTTGATGGCGACGATGGGAGTGTTGGGAATTCCGGCTCCGGCGGTGATGTGAAGGCTAGATGTCGTTAGGGTCGATGAGGCTCCAGAAGCGGCGTTTACAGCGGTTGCATCGGAAGGGGACTTTTCCGGTGAGGCGGGTGCGAAGGAACTCGATGACGTGTTTGCGGTGAGAGCGGAAAGCGGTTTTTAAGCCGCAAAATTCGCAAAGGACCGCGCCCGTTTGATCGTTAGGAGATTTTGTTTGGACGTTTGGGACGGACAAATGGAGAGCTCCGTTACAACACTGTAAAAGTTTGACTACGATTGTAAACGTTGCAATTTGATCTTGGTAGGGCGGCGGCTCGTCGATTGGCATTTTAAAGATTGGCGGAGCCTATCTAGATAAAAATCCTATCAGTCACGATGCCGCCGCCCGGGATCTTCGATGTTATTTCGGGGTGGCTGGCATGTGGCGGGCGAAGTCGACCAGCGAGCGGACGGCTACGCCGCTGGGACCCTTGGGCATCCAGGCTTTGGCTTCTTCAAGCCAGGCGGTTCCGGCGATATCGAGGTGAATCCAGGGCTTGTCTTCGACGAACTCCTTGAGGAACATGGCGGCAGTGATGGCTCCGCCCCAGCGTCCGCCGGTGTTTTTGATGTCGGCGATTTCAGAGCGGATGTGGTCAAAGTAGTCGGGATCGACGGGCATGCGCCACATTTTTTCGCCGGTACGGATGGTGGACGCGGTGAAGTCTTCGGCGAATTCCTCGTCGTTGGTGAAGACTCCTACGTTGTGATAGCCAAGGGCGACGACAACGGCACCGGTGAGGGTTGCGGCGTCGATGAGATGGGTGGCTCCGAGCTGGCGTGCGTAGCAGAGACCGTCGGCGAGGACGAGGCGGCCTTCGGCGTCGGTGTTGATGACCTCGATGGATTTGCCATTCATGGCGAACTGGACGTCGCCGGGCTTCTGGGCTTTGGCGTCGGGCATGTTCTCACTGCAGCAGAGGATGGAGATGACGCGCAGGTTGGGCTTGAGCAAGGCGATGGCGCGCATGGCTCCGATCATGGTGGCGGCGCCGCACATGTCGTACTTCATCTTTTCCATGCCATCGGAGGGCTTGATGCTGACTCCGCCGGAGTCAAAGGTGATGCCTTTGCCGACTAGGCCGAGGACGGGCGCGGCGGGCGCAGTGGCGGGCTCGTAGCGCATGACGACCAGGCGCGGCTCTTCTTCCGAGCCTTGGGAGACGCTCCAGAATGCTCCCATTTTTAACTCTTTGATCTTATCGGGACCGTAAACCTCGCAGGCGAGGCCAACTTCTTCGCACATGGCGCGGGCACGCTCGGCCAGGATGGTGGGAGTCATGAGATTGCTGGGCTCGAGGGCGAGGGTGCGAGTGAGGTTCTGCGATTCGGCGAGGATGGCTCCCTCGGCGATGGCCTTATAGACGGCACCTGCATCGGCCTGGGGGGCAACGGAGAGGGTTACCTCGGCGAGCTGCTGATCCTTGCGATCGCTGCGGTAGGTGTCCACGTCAAAGTCGCCTGTAATGACGCCTTCGGTAGCGGCCTGGGCTGCGGCAGGCGCTTCGATGAGCGAGGGCAGGACGAGGACGAAGGAGTTGATGTTCTTGGACTTGGCAGCACGGGCAGCGGCTCCGGCGAGCTTGCGAAGTTCGGTGATGCAGAGTTTGTCGCGTTTGCCGGCGCCGAGGAAGAGGATGCGCTGGGCGGAGACTCCGGCGGGCGAGAGCAGCCAGACGGGCTCGACGAACTTGCCGGTGAGATCGGCGGCGGCAATGAGCGGCGCGGCCAAGGCCTTGAGAACCGGATCTGAAGTGAGCAGCTCAGGCGCGGGAGTTTTGTCTCCGTTATCGATGACGGGGAGGACGAGCAACGCGGTTGCGATGGTGGAGGGAGCAGACTGGTCAATGGCGATCTTCATGCGAAATGCGAACCTTTCTATAACAGATGTTATACCGGAGCGTTCGACCCACATTGGCTAGCTGCGGCAGATGTGGGGGGCAGATGTGAGGCACAAGGAAAGTTCTGCGGCTCAGGATTTTCGGCTGCGTGCGATGGCATCGCGAGCTTCCTTGTCGGCGGTGCGGCGGCGCTCGGTCTCGCGCTTGTCCCAGAGCTGCTTGCCTTTGGCGACGGCGACTTCTACTTTGACGCGGCCATTTTTAAAGTACATCCGCGTGGGGATGATGGTGAGTCCCTTTTGCTGGATAGCGGCATGGAGTTTGAGAATCTGCGCATGATGTACGAGGAGCTTGCGGGTGCGTTTGGTGTCATGGTTGAACTGCGCGCCGGGGGCATACACGCCGATGTGGGCGTTGAGGAGGAAGAGTTCACCATCCTTGACGAGGCCATAGGAATCTTTGAGGTTGGCTTGGCCGGCGCGGATGGATTTGACCTCGGTTCCTCGCAGGGCGATACCGGCTTCGTAGCGTTCGAGAAGGAAAAATTCATGGGAGGCGGCGCGGTTGACGCAAGCATCCCGCTCGCCGCTGGCGACCGGGTCGCGCTTGACGTTCTTCGGCTTATTGGGCTGCGTGAGTTGTACCTGGTTCCGGGCCATGCTGGGTTCCTACGACAGAAAATAAATGGTTGAAGTTCATGGTGCGCTTGCGCGTTGTTCCGAATTCTGTATCCTAGCACGGCGCGATGGGTTCGCTAAGGAATGGCCTAGGGCCTCGATGTTATAATCCAAGCTGTTGATGAGTCCGTTCACGCCCGCGTCTGCGAGCGCCTTCAGGGCATGCCTGCGGGGAAATCTCCTGTCTTAAAGGATTGCGATGAAACGGTTCCACTGCGGTTGCTTGGTTCTGCTAATTGCCCTTTTTGCCGCGGTTCCGGGAGTTGCCGGCAAGGCGAAAGAAAAAGACAACTCAAAAGCGCTCTACACCAAAGGACAACAGGCAGAGGCCCGGCAGCATTACGATGAGGCCTACCAGGATTTCAAACAGGCGTACGACATACATCCGGATAATGCCGCCTACCGGGCCGCGTTTGAGCGCACGAAGTTTCTTGCGGCGTCCGCGCATGTGCATCAGGGGCAGCTACTGCGGGACGAAGGTCAGTTGAGTGAGGCGCTAAAGGAATTCCAAACGGCGGCGATGATCGATTCGTCACTTGGAATTGCGCAGCAGGAGATCAATCGCACGCAGAAGCTGATCGAGAAGGCGCAACAGCCGGCGACGGCTCCGACCTCGCGTGCGCCGAACGAACAGCAAGGTGAATCGGGGGCGAACCTTGCGGGGCCGGTACAACTGGCCCCGATTTCACAGACGCCACTGACGCTGAAGCTGGACGAGGATTCGAAGAAGGTCTACGAGGCGATCGGCAACCTGGCGGGAATCAACGTACTGTTCGATCCCGACTACGTGCCACGGCGGATTCACATTGAATTGAACGGGGTATCGCTGGAGCAAGCGCTTCGTGTGGTGGCTCTGGAATCGCGCACCTTCTGGCGTCCGGTGACGCCGAACACCATCTACATTGCGCAGGACACGCAGCAGAAGCGCACCGAGGTGGAACAGCAGGTACTGCGCACGTTTTACCTGAACAATTTTTCCACGGTAAGCGAGCTGCAAGACGTGGCCAACCTGATTCGCACCATTCTGAGAGTCGAGCGGGTGCAGCAGTTTCCGGCGCAGAACGTGATCGTGATGCGCGGCACGCCGGACCAGGTGGCACTTGCGGAGTTGCTGATCAACAATCTAGACAAGGCAAAGTCTGAAGTTGTGGTGGATGTGGTGGTGATGGAAGTGAGCAAGATGAAGCTGAAGCAGCTCGGCATTCAGATGCCATTTCAGGGCGGCACAGCGAATCCCACCGTTACGTTTCAGAGCCCTACCATTACCAACAGCACCACGACCGGCACCACCACTACCCCCACCACGACGACCGGCTCTGGTTTGACGCTGAACAGTTTGGCCCACCTGAACGCGACGGATTTTGCGATTTCGATTCCGTCTATGAGCGTGGCGTTCCTGATGCAAGACAGCGATACGAACGTGATACAGCGGCCGCAGCTGCGCTCGGTGGATGGGCAGAAAGCCACGATGAAGATCGGCGAACGGGTTCCGATTGCGGTGGGCACGTCGAGCTCGACCCTGACGGCGACAGCGCTGACGCAGACGCAGTTCCAGTACCAGGACGTGGGTGTGAACATCGAAATGACACCGCACATTCATGCCAATGGCGACGTCAGCTTGAAGATATCGCTGGAGGTTTCAGCCATTGACAGCTACCAGACGATCGGCGGGTTGACCGAACCGGTGATCGGACAGCGCAAGATCGATCACGAAATCCGCATGCGCGACGGGGAAGTGAGCTTGATCGGCGGCATGATGGAGCACGATGACGTGAAGAACTTTAGCGGGCTGCCGTGGGTTTCGCAGATCCCGGGCCTGAAATACCTGTTTGGACAGGGCCAGAAGTCGAAGACGGATACCGAGACGGTGTTCGCGCTGATGCCTCACGTTGTGCGCCGTCTGGATTTGAGCGACATGAACGTCCGGGGTGTGGACATTGGAACCCAGAACGTAGTCGAGGTACGGCACATCTCGAAGGTTTCCGCCACGATAGTGCCGGCAACCACGGTTCCGAGCGGCGCGCCAGGCACGGCGGCTCCGGGCCAGAGCTCTCAGGGAGCTACACCACAAGGTGGGAGCGCCAGTGTTACTCCGCCAGCCTCGGCTTCGGCGACGACTCAGGCGACAACCCAGCCGGGGGACCAGGCGGCGAACACGGCACCACCGGCGCCTTCAGCAAACCAGACCGGCGCCAGCGGGCTTGGCCCGGTGCTGAGCCTGGACCCGCCGATCGTGAACCAGGCGACGGGAGGGACGATTGCGATCAATGTGATTCTGAATGGCGGGCAAAATGTGTTCAGCGTGCCGGTGCAGATCCACTATGATCCGAATGTGATGCGGCTGGTGAATGTTTCCAATGCCGGAGCGCTCTCCAGAGATGGAGCGGCGGTGGCGCTGGTGCATCGGGATGATACCGGGAAAGGCGTGCTGACGGTATCATTGACTCGGCCGCCTGGTTCGAGCGGCATCTCACCCGCGGGGCCGCTGTTTACTCTGATGTTTGTGGCCAAGGCGCCGGGGCAGGGAACGGTCTCAGTCGATCATGCAGTATTGCGCGATCCGAATAATGCTGCGATCGAGGCCAGCGGATCGCAGGCGATCATTAACGTGCGATAGATGTAGGTGGAGATGGGCAGCACAAGGCAGAAGCGGCAATCCGGCATGACCCTGGTCGAGCTGGTGGTGGCCATCGCAATTATGGCGATCCTTGCCACCGGAGTGCTGCCGATCACACGGACGATGGTGAAACGCCAGCGGGAAAAAGAGCTGAGGGTGGCGCTGTGGCAGATGCGCGACGCGATTGACCGCTTCAAGGATTATGCGGACCAGGGCAAAATCCCCCCGACCCAGATCAAGTTGGGAAGCGAGGGTTATCCTCCGGACTTGGATACACTGGTGAAGGGCGTGGATATGAGCGGCAAGAAGGTACGCTTTTTGCGGCACATTCCGATGGACCCGATGACGCATACCACGGAGTGGGGCTTGCGTTCGATGCAGGACGATCCTGCCTCGGAGTCGTGGGGCGGACAATCGGTGTTCGACGTATACACAAAGTCGCAGGGCACGGGGCTGGACGGCACGAAGTACTCGGACTGGTAAGACACCTGCAACATGGTAGCGACGGCATGGTGGCGATGGCGGGCAGCGGCCCGCAGGCCGCATCCAGGTGCGATAGGTTGAGATGAGCAGCGTGAAGCAGAAGCGGCAATCCGGCATGACCCTGATCGAACTGATAGTGGCGATCGCGATTATGGCGATCCTTGCCACCGCAGTGCTGCCGATCAGCCGCACGGTGGTGAAGCGTGAGCGGGAAAAGGAATTGCGCGCCGAGTTGCAACAGATGCGCGACGCCATCGACCGTTATAAGGATTTAGCGGATCGCGGCGCGTTCCCGATCAAACTGGGAAGCGACGGATATCCTCCGGACCTGGATACACTCGTGAAGGGCGTGGACGTACAAGGCAAGAAGATACGCTTTTTGCGGCATATTCCGTTGGATCCGATGACCCACAACACGGAGTGGGGGATGCGCTCGATGCAAGACGATCCTACTTCCGAATCCTGGGGCGGGCAATCGGTGTTCGACGTGTACACAAAGTCGCTAGGCACTGGGCTGGATGGCACGAAGTACGCAGACTGGTAAATCGATGCGAATGAACTTGAGGCGAAGAAAATTCGGGCGAGGATTCGCGGGGTTTACGATGATCGAGCTGATCATCGTGATCGCGATTATCGCCATTCTGGCGTCGATTGCAGCGATGAACTACCAGCACTCGGTGTGGCGCGCGCGCGAGGCGGTGCTGCGCAACGACCTGTTCACCCTGCGCAGCAGCATCGACCAGTACACGCTGGATAAGCAGAAAGCGCCGCAGTCTTTGGATGATCTGGTGACGGCGGGCTACATCAAAACGGTGCCTAAGGACCCGATGACGAATGCAGCTGACACATGGGTTCCGGAGCAGGAGGACTCGCTGATGGCGATCGACCAGACGGCGCCCGGAATTGTGGATGTACACAGCGGCAGTAGTACGATTTCCTCGGACGGCACTGCTTATAACACCTGGTGAGGCGAAGAGGCAGGATTCGAGGTTTCAAAGTTGAGGCAGGCCTGGCGGCCTGCCTTTTGTCTGGCTGATATAGGACGCGCGTCTTTCTTCAAGATTGTGCCTCTCCCTATCCACTATCCCACAACAGAAATTTCCGCAGCATATTTTGTTTGCCCTATTCGTTTCATTAGAAATGGGCGCGCAGGTATTGCTTGGGCCACTGTACGTTCTGCTTGAGGATGTGGGCGGCACGGAGCGGCCAGTAGGGGTCGCGGAGGAGTTCGCGGGCGAGCAGGACGATGTCGGCTTGCCCGGTGGCGAGGATGTGCTGGGCCTGCTCGGGTGAGGTGATCATGCCGACGGCTCCGGTAAGGATTCCGGTGTCGCGGCGGATACGCTCGGCAAAGGGAGTTTGATAGCCGGGGCCGAGAGGAATCTTTGCCGCCGGAACGATACCGCCCGAGGAGCAGTCGATGAGATCGACTCCGAGGGGTTTGACCTGGCGGGCGAGAGCGACGGAATCCTCAATGGTCCAGCCACCCGCGGTCCAATCCGAGGCGGAGATGCGCAGCCACAAAGGAAGACGCTCGGGCCAGGCGAAGCGGACGGCTGCGATGATCTCGCGCAGAAGTCGGGTTCGGTTCTCAAAGCAGCCGCCGTAGTGGTCGGTGCGGGTGTTGACCAGCGGCGAGAGGAACTGGTGAATGAGATAGCCATGGGCGGCATGAATTTCAAGGAGTTCGAAGCCGGCCTCGAGGGCGCGGCCAGCGGCCATGGTGTAGGCGAGGGCAATGCGCGCAATCGCCTCGGGGGTGAGAGCTTCGGGCCGAATGGATTCCGGGGTGAAGGCTTTGGAGGTGGAGGAATAGACGGGCCGCCAGCCGCCTTCGGCGACGGAGACGGGGTGACCATGATTGCGCCAGGGAACATCGGTGGAGGCTTTGAATCCGGCGTGGGCAAGCTGGGTTCCGGCAACGGCTCCGTGCTGGCGGATGAAGTGGACGATGCGGGCGAGGTTCTCGACGTGCTCGTCTTTCCAGATTCCGAGGTCGCTGGGACTGATGCGGCCTTCCGGGACGACGGCAGCGGCTTCGGTGAGGACCGCGCCTGCGCCGCCGACGGCACGAGTGCCGAGGTGGACGAGATGCCAGTCATTGGCGAAGCCGTCTTCGCTGGAGTACTCGCACATGGGGGAGACGGCAATTCGATTGCGAAAGGTGATGTCGCGGATTTGAAGTGAGTCGAAAAGGTTCATGGATTACTCAGATTTCTTTTCAGCGCGAGTGGACGATAGCAGAGTTCCCGGTTAGCAGCACTCAAAATTGGATGCGCTCCCATAGCCGGGTGAAAATCAAAACAGACATTATGCCGGAAAGGTAGGGGTGTTGGGGAGCAATTTCGGTTAAGAGCTTGAAGCGGCGCCGGTGTTTTTGTGGCGGTCCCTTCGCTGAGTTCAGAATGGCGCGTTACAAACAAAAGCAAAATAGCTGGTCGAAAAGCCTGGAGCGGCACTGGTGCTACTGCGCAGAGCGGGGATTCTTCACTTCGTTCAGAATGACACCACTCAAAATCAGGCGACGGGTTCGACTTCGAGCTCGAGTTGGCGGATGGCGACGACACGGACCTGGGCCCCGGAGCATACAGGTTGAGCGGAGTGCGCGTTCCAGAGCTCGCCATGGACGAAGACTTTTCCGCTGGGGGTGAGGTCGGTGCAGGCGACGCCGAGTTCTCCGATGATTCCCTGAGAACCGGTGGCGACTTTGTTGCGGCGGGCGCGCCAGGCGATGGACATGAGGAAGGCCGTGATGAGTCCGAAGGGAACGCTGACGGCAAGTGAGGTGAGCAGTTTCACACGCATCTCGGGGATCGGGCCATCGACGAGGAGCAGCCCTCCGAGGGTGAGCGAGACGATGCCTCCGATGGTGAGGATGCCGTGGGAAAGAAACTTTGCCTCCAGCGCAAAGAGGATAAACGCCAGCGCGATGAGCGAGAGCGAGGCGTAGCGCGTGGGCAGCAGGTTGAGGGCAAATAGGGTGAGGAGGATGAAGATCACGCCGACGACGCCGGGGATGATGGCACCGGGGTGATTGAATTCGGCGTAAAGGGAAAGGGCACCGATAGCAAGGACGACGAAGGCGACGTTGGGGTCCATGAGCCAGCCGAGAACGCGCTCACGCAGGGTTGCGGGAAACTCTTCGACGGGCTGGCCGGCGAGGTGCAGGGTTTCGATCGAGCCGTCGAAGCGGTGGATGATGCGGCCATCGAGCTGGTGGAGCAGGTCGGCCTCGTCGCGGGCGGTGAGGTCGATGAGATGGAGGTCGAGAGCTTCCTTCTCGGTCCATGAAATGGATTGGCGAACCGCTTTTTCCGCTTCCTGTGCGTTGCGTCCGCGGCGCGAGACGTAGGAGCGGAGGAAGGCTGCGGTGTCATTCTCGATCTTGGCCTTCATGGTCTCATCCGGTTGGCCGCCGCCGAGGGTCACGGGATGGGCGGCTCCGGTATTGGTGCCATTGGCCATGGCGGCAACGTCGGCAGACTCAAGGATGAAGAAGCCGGCAGAGGCGGCACGGGCGCCGCTAGGGGCTACGAAGATGATGACCGGGGCCGGGGACGCTTCGATTTTGGTGACGATTTCGCGGGTGGAGTCGAGCAGGCCGCCAGGGGTATTGATCTCGATGAGCAGAGCGGCGGCGTGACGCGAGGCAGCGAAATCGACGGCGCGCGAGACCCTTTCGGCGGCGATGGGCTGGATGGTGCCATCGATGTGGAGGCGGAGGATCTGCGCGGCGGCCGGGAGGGTTGCGATGAGCAACAGAAACGCAGAGAGGAGCGGGCGAAAGCGTTTCATGAAAAACCTCCGCGTGGCGAACCTCCAGCCCAGCTTGGACTGCACCAATCTACCGCGTCAAAGGGCGAGGACGCAATGAGGCGATGTTCGCGATGAAAGCTACCGTGAAATATCGCTCTCGCTGGTGCGGCTTTGGATCTCCTGCGCAAGAGCTTTTGCGTCGTCGCTGTTGGGTTCGAGAGCGAGCGCCTTTTGCAGATTCTGCCTGGCGGCGTCGCTGTTGTTGTCATGGAGGTCGGCGCGGGCGATGACGAGGAAGGCTTCGGCACTGGGGTGCAGGCCGAGCGCGGCAGCGGCAGTATGGCGGGCCTGGGAGAATTTGTTCTGGAGAAGCAGGGCGTGGGCGAGTCCGGCGAGGGCGTTGGAATTTGCGGGCTCCTCGGTTGAGGGCCTCGCGGAACTGGTTTTCGGCCTCACCGGCGGCACCGTTGGCGAGGAACTCGCGGGCCCGCTCAATGTGGAGCGCAGCGCGGTCAGAGGGCTTGGCTTTGCCGATTGAGTCCTCGATGGCGTTCTCCAACTCGACGGCGAGCTGGCGATAGGAGCTCTCGTCGTAATTGCGCTTGATGCGGGGAAGCGGGAGCATGGGCGGAATGGGACGGGCAATAACGGCGGAGCTGGCGGTTGGGCTGGCCGTTGAACTGGCGGTAGCGCTGGCGGCAGCGCTAGCGAAAGAGCTGGCAGCGAGCGACTCCTGGAGTTGGCGGGCCTCGGTGTCATTGGGGCGGCGGTTCAGGGTTTCGCGGAGCTGGCGCTGGGCTCCGGTGAGGTCTCCCTTGCGGTAGAGAGCGACGGCGAGGTTGAAGTGATAGTCGGGATCGGAGGGATCGGCTGCGACCGCTTTTTGGAAGTAATCGGCGGCGTCGCGCTGATGACCGCGCCGGTTTTCGGCGGCTCCGATGTTGTTGAGAACCTCGGTGAGGGGTACGCGTTCGGCAGTGGCTCTGAAGGCTACGGAGGCCTTATCGAAATGCCCCAGATGATATTCACAGAGGCCGAGGAGGAAATTGGCTTCGGCTGCGGCGGGGTCGGTGGACGGAACCTTGGCGAACCAGAGCGCGGCTTGCTCATATTCGTGCGCGGCGAAGTAGGTTTTGGCGAGGAGGAGAATGGGCTGCGCATACTGGGGATTGATGGCGACGGCGGCCTTGAGATAACGAATCTTGTCGGCGGCACCACTGGCCACAACGCCACGGATGAAGTTCTCAAATGCGTCCAGACGGATGGCGGGGGCGCGTTGCAGGAAGGCTTGGCGGGGCTCGGAGGAGGCCGGACGAATCTGGTGAAGAACGTCCCAGGCGAGCGCGGTCTGGATGCCGATGAGGTCGTTCAAGGGGCCGCTCTCAACCTGGTCAGGCGAGAGGCGAAGAGCCTTCATATCCAAAATCTGGGCGCGGGCGGCGAAGGTCTGACCGTCGAAGGAGTAGCTGCCGAGAATGATGTAGTCGGCATCGAGCTGGGCGGCAATCCGATAGAGGGTGGCACGCGAGGCATGGAGATTGACGGGGATACCCATGCGGTCAAAGGCGTACTGGCGGTCGTCACGGCTGATGAGATACAGCGACTGGGTGTCAAGCCGCTGGCCGAGAACCTCAGGGAAGGCTTCGCCGATCCACTCCAGACCAGGCTGGTGGGTGGAGTTGTTAAAGGGAAGCACGAGAACGGTTTGGGTGCCCGGCGCTGCCTGGCCGAAGGCCATCAGCGGGAGCAGAAGCAAGAGCGAGAATAGAGTCGGAAGCCAGTGCGATTTCAAAGCTCCACCATTATATACAGAGTCTATATGGAGTCGCGGGTATATAGAGAGTCAGCACGCGGGAGCATCGCTGCGCAGGGCTGGCGCCAATTGAGTCACGATGGAGTTGCTGCGAACATTTGTTCAGCGTGAGGCCGGTCCATTGTTGGCTTGTTTATGTAAAAGCTGTTCGATGTCATCAAGGATGCGGAATATACCCCCGCCCTTCACGAACATGGCATCCGCGCCAGCGTTGTGCCATTCGGTTGCAGGGATTGGATAGGCAGAGAGTATGACAACCACCGGACTGCTGGTCGTTGATTTCGCATGGCGGACAACCTCGAAGCCTGAGATATCGGTTTCCATCCGCATATCGGTCACGACCAGATCAAAAGAGAGCTTTGCCAGCGTGCTGATCGCTTCGCTGGCCGATACCGCCGTGGAGACGTCGAAACCCCGTGATTGAAAGACGGCCTTGAGCGTGCTAAGAACTGCGGTATCATCGTCCACTAACAAAGCGGTGAATGGCATGTACCCTCAATGCGGCGGGCTGCGCCAGCTTTATGCCTGCATCACGCTCGTTCCGTTGGGGGAAGAATAGTCAACCCGGCCGGACAAAGCATCTGTCGTGGCGTCTTTTAGCGCGATGTTGATCCTCTCCATGGCGTCGTCGGCAATCTTTTTTGCATCGGCATTCCCCAGTGTCTGCACTGCGATGTGCATGGGAAAAACGGCGTTGCGCACGTGATGATTCAGCTCGGCCACAATCGCAGCACGTTCGATGGCCACCTCACAATGCACTTCTTCATGCCTGAGCTGAATTGCCAACGTCACGACCACCGTAACCAAGCCGCCGATGGAGTTGGCAACAAGCTGACGGGCAATCAAGGAACGCTCGATCGGCAACAATGCCAGCTGGGCAGCGGACGACAGCATCCAAACCAATATCCCAGCGGCGACCGCCTTTAGCACCTTGCGTTCGTTCTTACGTCGTAGCTGCACGTGCGCCTCCCACGACTTGCACTGCCTAATAGCAGTGGAAAGAATAACCCTAAATCTTCCCAAACGGCTGCGACATCAGATGAACTGTTGAGCAAGGTTGATGCCGGGGCCTTAGCTTGTTTGTCGAGGTGAATCGAGATTGGGAGCAATCCACTTGGTTTGCATGAGCTTGCGGCGGTGGCCGACTTATCGGGCGCGCTCAATCTGCTGATTGATGGCGGAGGCTGCGTGCTGGGGATCGTCGGCGGCGGTGATGGGACGGCCGACGACGAGGAGGTTGGCTCCAGCGCGTATGGCATCCTCAGGGGTGACGACGCGGGCCTGGTCGGCGGCGACGGCTCCAGCGGGTCGGATACCGGGCGTGACTAAGGTGAATCCGGCCCCTAGCGTTTGGCGCAGATGGGCGGCTTCCTGGGCGGAGGCGACGATGCCACCGCATCCGGCGTTAATAGCCAGGTTGGCGAGGCGGAGGACTTGGGCCTCGACGCTGGCGGTGACGCCAATTTCCTCCAGGTCGGCAGCGGCAAGCGAAGTAAGAACGGTTACGGCTAAGACGGTTGGCTTGGCTCCAGATTGCGCGGCAGCTTGGGCTGCGGCCTGCAGCATTTTGGAGCCGCCCGAGGCATGGACGGTGAGGAGCGAGACTCCGAGCGCAGCTGCGCTTTGGACGGCGCCGGCCACGGTGTTTGGGATGTCGTGAAACTTGAGATCGAGGAAGACCTTCTTGCCGCTAGCCACCAAGTCGCGGACGAGGGCGGGGCCAACGGCGGTGAAAAGCTCGTTGCCTACCTTATAGTAGCTGACGGAGTCGCCAAGCTGCGCGACCAAAGTACGAGCCTTCTCCGCGTTGGGGACGTCGAGCGCAACGATTAGACGATCTCTGCCGTTCTGCATGGGTTCAGCATAACCGATTGCGAAGGGAGGGTGGAGGGGGAAGCTAACCGGAAAATCGATTGCTGGTTGAAAAGCTTGGAACGGCGCGAGAGATTTGAGCGGTGCTGGGGTCTTTCACTTCGTTCAAGATGACACCTTAAGAAGGAGCAAGAGCAAAGGTAACAGTTAGGGGCAAGAGCAGAGGCCAAAGGCAAAGGCCCGACAGCGGGGGTATGCCATCGGGCCGGGTTCAAAGTGTGTGGGTCGGTACTAGCGCGGCAGGGCGGGCTGATTTGCCATCGCCATCTCCGCATCCCGTGGTTCGACGACGTCGATCCGAACCTTTTGCAAACCTTTTTGGTGCATTTCAAGGCTGCGGGCTGCGCTATAGGATAAATCGATGATGCGTCCTGGAGTGACCGGGCCACGATCGTTAATTCGAACGATAACGGACTTCAAATTCTTCAGGTTTGTGACCTTCACGAACGTGCCCAGAGGCAGTTCGCGATGAGCGGCGGTGAAGTCGTACATATCGTAGTCTTCGCCGCTCGCAGTGGCTTTACCCTGAAACAGGCCGCCGTACCAAGATGCCTTGCCCACCTGATAAGGCTCGGTGGAAGGTATCGGCAGAAAGGACGGCGCGCTTGGGGTCGCCGATGTTATATGGCCGGGTGCCGCTCCCATGGTACCGCCTAGCAAAAGCAACGCAAAGACGGAATGGGTCAGTACTCGTCGCAATCAAACACCTCGTAAGTTGGTTTTCCCCCTGAACTGCTACGCCCGGGTCGAAACCCAGGCGATGAATCAATTTTATGGATCTAGGGCGGCAAGGTCAACCCTGGATAAAATATAGTTGCTTTTCCACTTGCCATAAATGATTAGACGTGATACGCGCTTTCAGGTTGGGGGCAAACTGGGCGGACCCGGGCTCGCTCAGGCTTTTCAGTTGTGATCCAAGCCCATTGGACCCTTGCCGTGGCCAAGGCCGGGTGCGCGCTCGATGGAGCGGCGGACAAACGCCTTGGCCGATGTGACCGCGTTGGGGACATTCTGTCCGAGGGCGAGTGCGCAGGCGATGGCCGTGGAGAAGGCGCAACCGGTTCCGTGGGTTGCGCTGGAAGGGATGCGGGGCGCTGAGAGAGTTTCGACCAACTCCATGCCGGCGGCGGCGTAGGCAAGCACGTCCTCCGCGTTGCGGTCGCGGGTGGGATGTCCCGAGATGGGGGCACCACCTGCGGGGGCACCACCTGTGTCGTCACCACCTGTAACCACGGCGGCAGCGGCACCGAGGCGGCGGAGGGAACGGGCCATGGTTTCGGCGTCGGCATCGGCGAGCCCGGTAAGGAGTGCGGCCTCGCAGCGATTGGGGGTGACGACGGTCGCCAGAGGGAGGAGACGCGCAAGCAGCAGGTGGATTCCGGCGGCATCGAGAAGTTCGGCTCCGGAGGAGGAGCGCAGGATGGGGTCGAGCACAATGGGGCAGCTCAGAGGAGAGCCGGGCTGGTGCAGGCCTTCCAGGAAGTCAGCCACTGAGGTCGCGACGCCGACGGTGGCGAGCATGCCTACTTTGATTGCGTTGGGAGGAAGATCGTCAAGTAATGCTTGAAGTGTTTCAATGACCGTCTGGGGGGAGATGGACTCGACGCGGCGCACGCCGAGGGTGTTCTGGACGGTGAGGGCAGTGATGCAGGCGACGCCATAGCAGCTAAAGCTGGAGATGGTCTTGAGATCGGCGGTTATGCCTGCGCCTGAGGAGGGATCGAAGCCGGCTATCGTCCACACTACGGGAGGCTTGCTCATGGGAGAAAGTTAGCACAACACACAAGGAGGCGGTGGTTGGGATCACCGGAATAAGAGCAACTGCGAAGGGCTTCAGAGGTGGCGATCATCAAGCTCCCAGGCACCCGAGCACCTGGGCTCTGCCGTTGAGTACGGCGTGTGGCTAAACCAATGTTCATGAATAATTTGGTATGCTGTTTGCTGAAGATATTGAGCGGAGAAGAAACTAGATCAAAAAAAGTGACCAGCGTCACAGCCAATGTGCGTGCGGGCCATTACTTTTTAGACATAGGGCAGCGTCACCTTTTTTGTATTTAACAAATGACTCGGAATTTCAAACTCGTCGCCGCGCTACTGGCTTTCATTTGCCTGGCAAGCGGACTGTCGGCATTCGGGGCTTGTCTGCGCGGAGAAACGGCAGCGCTGCCGAAGTGTTGCGGCCCTCTCTGCCACACGATGAAAGCGCGGTCTGCCGCCGGTTCTGAGTTACTGGCGAAGCCCGCCGGGAGCCCTTGCTGCAACATCTCGTCTCCGAAATCGATTCCTGTATCCGCGTTGCAAGCGCCGAGCAAACGCTTGCTCGTTGCACATCTTCTTGCGGCTGTAGAGCCCTTCGCGTCTGCGCTTCTTATTCCTAAAACTGAATTGCGCGCCGGAGTACCTCCGGACAGAAGTTCCCCCTCTCTATCGGTACTCTGCATCTTCCTCATCTAGTTTTTATCTGGGTCCATCCTTGAAGCCGACATGCGTCATAGCCGACATGTGTCGATAGGCATGTATTGGCTAACCAGCCCAATTGTTTGCCGTGCAAAAGAGAGACTTCATGATCAGAAACAGAGTGGTACTTACCCTTGCGGGAATGTTGTCCCTGTCCGTGTTCGCACAGGACGCGCCGGGGGACAACAAGGTCAGCGCTGAAATCGCGCGAAGTTCGCAAACTGGCCCTGCAGCGCAGCTAGCGGCTCCGCAGTTGCCAGGCGATCAAGGGGTGCTCACCTTGGACGATCTTGTTCGCGAGGCGTTACAGAAAAACCCTGGCGTACAAAGCACGTTGCACGCCGTAGCGGCGCAGCGGAGGCGGGTTTCGCCAGCCAAGACACTGCCCGATCCCATGGTCGGCGTTGGTTGGGCGGGCAACATCACGCCGTTCAGCGTGCAGCAGGGTGACCCATCGAGTTATCGCAGCATCACCGCCACACAGCAGTTGCTTTACCCAGGGAAACTGAAACTTCGGGGCGAGATCGCGTCGAAGGAGGCGGATGCGGCACAGTGGGACTATGAGGCGGCGCGGCGGCGGGTTACGGCGGAGGTGAAGGCTGCCTACTACGACTACTGGTTTTACGACAAGGCCATCCAGACCACACAGAAGAACCGAGAACTGCTGGAGAAGTTGTCGCAAATCTCCGAGTCTCGTTATCGAGTCGGCAAAGGCATTCAGCAAGACATTCTGCGATCGCAGGTGGAGATCTCGTTATTGATGCAGCGTCTCACGGTGCTTGAACAACAGCGTAAGACATCGCAGGCTCGCCTCAACACACTGCTGGCGCATGATCCGGATGCGCCACTGCCACCGGCCGCAAACCTCCGGCAAGCGTCGCTCACATTCTCACTGGCGGATCTGTACCAACTGGCTCGGGAGAACGACACCGGTTTACAGCGCGAAAAGCAGATGGTTCAGCGCAACCAGCTTGCAGTCAATCTGGCACAGAAGGACTATTACCCCGATCTCAGCGTCGGCTACATGTACCAGCAGCGTCCGGCCCTGCCCGACATGAACGGATTCACGTTCACCGTGAATGTCCCGGTGTTTTACAAAACGAAGCAACACGAGGCTGTTAGGCAGGCGACCGAGGAACAGATCGTCGCTGAGCACAGCCGCGACAATCGCCAGACCGAACTTAACTTTGAGTTGAAACAGCAATACCTGGCTGCGAAGGCCTCGGACGAACTGCTTCGGCTATTTTCACAGGGCATAGTCCCTCAGTCCTCGCTCGCGCTGGAATCCTCGATGTCTTCCTACCAGGTGGGCACTGCGGATTTACTGACTGTCATTGGAAATTTTTCAATGGTGCTGAACTACGAAATCGACTACTACCGCGAGCTGGCGAATTACCAGACCTCGTTAGCGCGCATTGAAAGCATGGTCGGGGTCGACCTGACGTCGCAAGTTCAGACGCAGGAAAACATGCCCGCTCCTCAGAAGGAACCATGATGAAACGGATCGCAGCCCTCAAAGATATTTTCAGCAAGTTGGATAAAGTCGCCGCCGATAACACATCGGCCTCGAGGAGTGAAGAACTATGCTTCGCAAAAGTTTAGGAATACTCGCAATTATCGTTGTGATCGCCATAGGGGTCATCTACGGCAGCAAGGTCGTCGGCCACTTCAGGCAACAGAATGCAGGCTCGCCGGCGGCGGCCAACTCCGGCGGTGGACTGGCGGAGCGCAAGGTCTTGTTTTGGTACGACGCGATGAACGCACAACACCACTACGATAAGCCGGGCAAAGCCCCCGATGGTATGGATCTAGTACCCCAATATGCGGACGATAGTACAACCGTTGCTGGGCGGGGCGGCGAAATGAGCAAACCAGCTTCTTCTGGCGAGCGCAAGATTCTTTTCTGGTACGACCCGATGCACCCAGCATACAAGTCGGATAAGCCGGGCATCGCACCCGACTGCGGCATGCAACTGATCCCGAAGTACGCCGACGAAGACACTGGCACGAAGACCATGGCCGTCGGCACCGTGAAGATCGCACCTGACAGGCAGCAACTTATCGGCGTGCGGACGTCGACGGTACAGCGCGAACCACTTGTACGTTCTGTGCGCACCACGGGTCAAATCACCGCCGATGAAACCAAGATCGAGCATGTTCACGTCAAGATCAGCGGCTACATCGACAAAGTCTACGTTGACTACGTCGGCCAACTGGTCAAAAAAGGGCAACCACTGTTCACCGTCTATAGCCCAGATCTGGTGGCAACCGAGGAGGAATACCTGATCGCCAAACGGGGCGAGAGGAACCTCGGCACATCAGAGTTCAAGGAAGTCTCGCAAGGGGCGCAGGCCTTGCTGCGCTCCGCACGAGAGCGCCTCAAGCTGTGGGACATCAGCGACGAGCAAATCGAAAAGCTGGACGAAAGCGGTGAGGTCAGCCGCACCCTGACTTTTTACTCGCCAGTCAATGGCTTCGTGATGGACCGCAAGGCGTTCCCGCAGACCGCGATTACCCCTGATATGGATCTGTATCAGATCACCGACCTCTCGACAGTCTGGGTAAACGCAGACGTCTATGAGTACGAAGTGCCATTCGTGAAGGTCGGCCAGACTGTGGAGATGCAGCTGAGTTATTACGCCGGTAAGTCGTATACCGGAAAGATCACCTACATCAACCCGACGGTCGACCCGGTGACACGCACGGTCAAGGTTCGCATCGAGTTCCCAAATCCGCATTTCGATCTGAAGCCGCAAATGTTTGCAAACGTGGAGTTGAAGATCAACTATGGAACCAAGATTCTGGTTCCGCAGGAAGCGGTGATGGATTCCGGCGATAAGCAGTACGTATTTGTCGTCCATGATGGCGGAGTGTTTGAACCGCGGAGCATTCAGATGGGAGCGAAGCTGGACGGCAAAGTCGTTGTCTTGTCCGGTCTGAAGGCGGGCGAAACGATCGTGACCTCTGGCAACTTCCTGATCGACTCCGAGAGCCGGCTGAAGAGTGCCATGAGCGGGATGCAGCACTAAGGAGCGAACTATGGCAAGAAAGCTTCCATTTACGCAACCGCCGCCGTGCTGGTGTTTTGCGCACTGTATGCAGGCGGTTACTGGCTCATGCACCAGCGCTCGGAACAGTTATGCAGCATCTGCCAGCGTCACATCAAGTCCGAAGCGCGCGTGGTTGCCGAGATCGGAGGCAAGCGTCGCACTGTGTGCTGCGCGCATTGCGCTGTGACCGAAGGACGGCAGGAGAACAAGCCAGTGCGGTTTATCGAAGTAACTGATTACCGCACGGGCAAAAGCTTGGACCCGCAGCGCGCCTGGTACGTTGACGGAAGCCGCATTGTCGCCTGCGAGCACGACATGGCCAAGATGGGTGAGATGAAGCAAATGGATCAAATGTCGTTTGACCGCTGCTCGCCGGGCACATTTGCCTTCGCGACCGCAAATCCGCGGAAGCGTTCGTCGCGGAGAACGGCGGTGTGATTCATGACTTGGCCGAGTTGGTGAGGGAGACCCAGTAATGATTAATCGGATAATTGAGTTCTGCGCGAAGAACAAGTTCCTGGTGTTCCTGTTCATCGGCGTCGCTGTGCTCTTGGCTGGCATTCGATGAAGAACACGAAGCTGGATGCCATCCCCGACCTGTCGGACACGCAGGTGATTGTCTATTCGCAAGTGGGACCGCAGCCCGGACATCATGGAAGACCAGGTGACCTATCCCATCACCTCGGCGCTGCTGGGCATGCCGAAGGTGAAGGACATCCGCGGCTTCTCCGACTTCGGGTACTCCTATATCTACATCATCTTCGACGAAGGCACGGATATCTACTGGGCGCGTTCGCGCACGCTGGAGTATCTGAACTCGGTACTCCGCGACTGCCCAAGGGCGTCAACGTCGAGTTGGCGAAAGATGCCACCGCCGTCGGCTGGATCTATCAGTACGCGTTGGTCGATACCACTGGGCAGTACAGCCTCGAGCAGATGCGGAGCTATCAGGACTGGTATCTGCGCTATGCGCTGCAGTCGGTGCCGGGGGTTGCCGAGGTTGCGCCGGTCGGCGGATTTGTGCGGCAGTACCAGGTCAACGTCGATCCCAACAAGCTGCTCGGCTACAAGATCCCGATCAACATGGTGGTGCGACGCGATGCAGAAAGTCGAACAACGATGTCGGCGCGCGGCTGGTCGAATTGTCCGGCCGCGAATACATGGTGCGCGGGCGCGGCTACATCAAATCGCTCGACGACATCGGCAAGCATCGTTGTCGCGTAAACCCGCAGACCGGCACGCCGGTGCTGGTCCGCGACGTCGCGCACGGTGACCTTCGGCCCCGACATGCGGCGCGGCGTCGGCGAACTTGATGGGCAAGGGGAAGCCGTTGGCGGCGTCGTCATCATGCGCTTCGGCGAGAACGCGCAGAAAGTGATCGAGCGGGTCAAGGCAAAGATCAAGGACATTGAGCCGACCCTGCCGAAGGGCCTGAAGATCGTCACCACCTATGACCGCTCCGACCTGATCGACCGCTCGGTCGACAACCTGAAGCACACGCTGATCGAAGAGCTGATCATCGTCAGCCTGGTCATCCTGATCTTCCTGTGGCACTTCCCCAGCGCCATCATCCCGATCATCACCATCCCGATCACCATCATCCTGGCGTTCATTCCCATCCAGATGTCGGGCATGACCGCCAACATCATGTCGCTGGGCGGAATCGCCGTCGCCATCGGAGCCATGGTGGATGCGGCGGTGGTGGTGGTCGAGCAGACCCACAAGAAGCTGGAGCATTGGAATGCCGAAGGCCGGCCGGGCGACTACCACAAAGTGGTGATCTCGGCGGTGAAGGAAGTCGGCGGCCCCAGCTTCTTCGCTTTGCTGGTGATCGCCGTCGCCTTCCTGCCGGTGTTCACCCTGGAAGCGCAGGAAGGCCGGCTGTTCAAGCCACTGGCGTACACCAAGAACTTCGCGATGGCCATCGCGGCGGTGCTGGCCATCACGCTCGATCCGGCCATGCGGTTGCTGTTCACGCGCATGGACAACTACAAGTTCCGGCCGCGGTGGCTGGCGCGGATCGTGAACGCCATGCTGGTTGGCAAAATTCACAGCGAAGACAACCACCCCATCAGCCGTCCGATGATGAAGCTCTACCATCCGGTGGTTGAGTTTGTGCTTGAGCACAAGTGGAAGACCATTGGCGCTGCCTTGCTTGCGATGGCGCTGACCGTGCCCGTGTTCTTCAAGCTCGGCTCGGAGTTCATGCCGCCGCTGGATGAGGGCACGCTGCTGTACATGCCGACCACACTGCCGGGTATTTCGGTAACCGAGGCCTCGCGCATGCTGCAGGTGCAGGACAAAATCATCAAGAGCTTTCCCGGAAGTCGAGAGCGTATTCGGCAAGGCCGGACGTGTGGAGAGCTCGACCGATCCGGCGCCCTTTTCGATGATGGAAACGGTCATCGTTCTCGAAGCCGCAGACGAGTGGCCGAAGGCGTGAGCGCTGGTACTCCAAGTGGGCTCCCGGTTGGTTACAGGGTACGTTGGGTCGCTTCTGGCCGGACCACAAGACGACACAGGAGTTGATCTACGGCCCGGGCGGACTGAATGAAGCTCTGACGATGCCCGGCGTCGCCAATGCCTGGACCATGCCGATCAAGGCACGCATCGACATGCTCACGACCGGTGTCCGCACGCCGCTCGGGGTCAAGGTGCTCGGCTCCGATCTTGGAGAGATTCAAAAGGTCGGCGAGCAGATTGAGATGGCGTTGAAGGATATTCCGGGAACGACCAGCGTATTTGCCGAGCGCACGACCGGCGGCTACTTCCTCGATTTCGACCTGAAGCGCGACCAGCTTGCCCGCTACGGGCTGACCATCGATGATGCAAACGACGTGCTGATGTCGGCCGTCGGTGGCGAGCAGGTTACGACCACGGTCGAAGGCCGCGAGCGGTATTCGGTCAACGTCCGCTACCTGCGCGATTACCGCAGCGACATCGACAGACTCGAGCGCGTGCTGGTCACTACGCCCGGGCGGCGCACAGATTCCGCTGGCGCAGATCGCACGATATCCGCTGAAGACCGGCCCGGGCATGATTCGCGACGAGAACGGCCGGCTGAGCGGTTATGTGTACGTCGATGTCAGCGGACGCGACATAGGCAGCTACGTTGCGGCGGCAAAGAAGGCGGTGCGCGAGAAGGTCAGCATTCCCGCCGGTTATCAGCTCGTATGGAGCGGCCAGTATGAATCGATGGAGCGCGTGAAAGAGCGGCTGAAGATCGTGCTGCCGATCACGCTGTTCATCGTCTTCCTGCTGCTGTACTTCAACACGAAGTCGGTGGTGAAGACGCTGATCATCCTGCTGGCGGTGCCGTTCTCGGCCATCGGCGCCATCTGGTTCCTCTACCTGCTCCACTACAACATGAGCATTGCCGTCTGGGTGGGCTTGATCGCACTGCTCGGCGTGGATGCGGAAACCGCTGTGTTCATGCTGCTCTATCTGGATCTCGCCTATCACGATGCGATAAGCAAGGGCCAGATGCGCAGCTGGGACGATCTGCGCGAGGCCATCGTCGTGGGCGCGGTGAAACGCCTCCGCCCGAAGGTGATGACGGTGGCCTGCATGTTGTTTGGCCTGCTGCCGATCATGTGGTCCGTCGGCGCGGGCGGGGATGTCATGAAGCGCATTGCTGCTCCAATGATCGGCGGCATCCTCACCTCGTTCCTGATGGAGCTGATCATCTATCCCCCGGTCTTCGCCATCTGGAAGTGGAACTATGAGGTGAAGCCTGCTCTGAAGAAAGAGAACGCGTCCCAGCTCCAACCGGTGCTCGTGGACGAGGTGCGAATGTATAGCCAGAAGCCACAACTCGGAAGTTTGCTGTTGCTACTGCTTCTGGCGGTGCCCGCGTGGACGCAGACGGCACGCTATTCGGTGCCGGCTGCATCCGTGGAAGATGCGTTTTCGGCTTATCACGCGGCGCTGAGCGGCGCTGCGGACGGTCTCTTGACTGGCACCGCTCAGAGCGCATCGGGATCGCAGTCTTCGGGCGCGGGGGTGAACAGCCAACGCACGGATGATCGCGTGTTACACCAGTTTGCCAAGCGCTATTGGGACGGGCAAGAGGAAAACGTCCGGCGGGCGGTTGAGCGGGTTGCGCTGCTCAGGCCGACGCTGGAACCAATCCTGCAGGAGGAAGGTATTCCCGTCGATGTCGCCGCTCTCGTGCTCGTCGAGAGTGGCGGCCGCACCACGGCCCATTCCCCAAAGGGCGCGCTTGGTCTCTGGCAGTTCATGCCAGAGACTGCGCGCCGCTATGGCTTGGTCGTTACTCCCGCTCTGGACGAACGGGTTAATGTCGTGAAATCCACGCGCGCGGCCGCTCGCTATCTCCGTGACTTGCACACGCAGTTTGGTGAATGGAACCTGGCGTTTGCAGCCTACAACGCTGGGGAACATGCGGTCCAACGCGCGATGCGGCGCGGAACGCGCGACTTCGAAGCGATGAGTAATGGTCATACGCTGCCGCTGGAAACGCGCAACTACGTTCCGGCTGTACTCTCGGCTGTGCACTTGCTGGGTGGGACCTCGCCCAAACAGGAACGGCCGCTCAATGGCACGAGCAGCGCGCAAATAATATACGCCGGGTCCGTTCTGACCTGCCCCGTGGTTCCGTTCACGAGATAATACGACGACTTGGTTGAACTCCATCACCCGCAGCCGCCGGAGCCCATCTTCTTTTCCGGAACGTTCGCACGGAGGCAGATCTTGTGGATCACCTTTTCAACTCCAGCGAAAAGCGCCTCTCCCGGCTTCTTCTGTTGATGGCCAACTTTGGCTAGGAGTCAAAGCCCATGCCGCTCGTCGCAAAAATGAGTCAGGAAACTCTAGAGCGGTTTCATGGTGTCTGTATCCGATAGCCGCAGAATTGAAACCAAGCCGCGGAATCTTGTGCGGTGATAGCTGCCATGGCGGCTGTGATGGCGAGGTCGAGGGTGTCGAGCATTCGAGCTTTGCTTGCTCGTAAGTGTTGTTTGATCTTTGACCAGCACTTCTCGATGGGATTGAAGTCCGGTGAGTAAGGCGGTAGATAGAGCAGTTCGGCTCCGGCTTGTTCAATCAATATGCGAACCTGCCGATGCTTATGTGCCGACAGATTGTCCATGATCACAATCTGTCCAGGACGCAATCGCGGACATAGGACCTGTTCCAGATAGGCCAGAAAGACATCACCGTCGGTGGGTTCTGGGATCGTCATGGTGGCCAGCAGGCCGTTCATCGTAATCGCCCCCAACAGAGTCACGGTATGCCAGTGCCCGCCAGGAGCACCTTCGCACACACGATCACCGCGTTCGCCGCGCCCGTAGCGACGGGTCATCTCGGTGGTCACGCCGCTTTCGTCCAGAAACACCAAGCGTTGCGGATCGATTCGAGCGATCAACTCCCACCACGATTGCCGTCGCTGCCGGCCTTCTTTCGTGTCCTGCTCACTGGCGTGCAACGTTTTTTTTACGCCGCAACCCCAACCGCTGGAGTTCAAGACAGAGTCGCGTCTTGCTGAGCTTCACCTGCAGATGTTGCTCCAGCCGTTGCCCCAACTCGGCCAGCGTGAGATCCGGTTGATCCTGCAACTGCTGCCGCAGGTGCTGTTTCACTGCGTCGGTCACCCGGCTCACCGGCCCATGGACCCGTTGCAGAGGCCGCTCCATTTGTCCCGACCTCAACTGTTGCCGTCGAATCTTCTTTGTAAAACCGTAGCTGACACCAAACTGCTCCGCCAACTGCTCCAGGCCGATCCCGGCCCTTTCGTATGCCTGCAGAAGCTTGCACCGCAAATCATCCGAATATGCTCGTGGCATCGCTTTGTGTCTTCACGGAGAAATCGCCACCTGCAACTTACTCCAATCCCTCTTTTCTGGATATAACTACTTAGGAACCGCTCTAGCCGAAATGATCGGCACAACCCGTTCGCGGGTTAGCTGCTTCATGAATCGGTTCCGGGAGCTGGCTTCGTTGAATACAATAGCGGCGGCGTGCAGGGTGGCTTTCGCACTTCCCATTTGATCAGTTGTTCACGAATTGCTGTAATGAGAGCGGGGCGTAGTCATCGGTTTCAGCAGTACACCAATTTGGGTTCGTGTGGCGCATGGCGCTCAGATCAGTAAAGCCGTCGTCACTCGCGATGTCGCCCAGCAGAGCATCACTGGCGAGATCTCCAGGTTCTATCAGACCAACTACCCCGAAATTTGCGAGTAGTGGCGTGGCTCCCGTAGACAGCCCGCATTGAATCATTGTCGGGACGAATCGAAGCGCCGGTCAGCGTGAGTCCAGCAGAGGCGCCTCTGGCGTAAGAGTAGGTCAATATTCCTGTTTTTAGCTTCCAATCGGTGTCCTCGGGAACTTCACCTCCCACCGGTCCGGCTGACGCCGAGGCATCCGCCCCGAGTTCGTTTACTGCACAATGCACAACCCAAGGCGTAATTTCGCCTGCTTGGCGAAGAAGCTGCTCGGCCAACAAATATATTCTCTCTGCCGTGGCTAGATGAAGCCAAAAGGCTGAGGCGCGAGCGGAATGCCCGCGCCTCAAAAAGGACGGCGTAGCTAGCCTTGCGTGGGGTGAAGCACGCGGAATGTGCTTCCAGCGTTGGACCAGACCAGCACCAGGGCATCGCTGTCCTTTGGAACGCTGGAAAGCGCCTTCTGCACATCGGCGGCGGAATGCACGGGATGGCGGTTGACTTCCGTGATCACCTCACCTTGTTGCAGACCGGCGTTATCCGCCGGACTGCCGGGCGTGACTTGTTCGATCACGGCGCCGTGAACGTCATCGCCGGCTTGCAATTGCTGCCGAAGGTCAGGAGTCAGGTCGGCAAGGCCAAGCCCCCAGCGCGGCTTGCCATGGCTGGCATCGGCGCTTTCACTGTCGCGCTCACCTTTTCCCATCGCCTCCAGCGTGACCGGCATGATCAACGGACTTGCCGTCGCGCAGGGCTTTGAGGTGGAGAGTGGTTCCGGGCTGCTTCTGTCCGACTTCGACTTGCAACTCACCGGCGTCGCTGACGGCTTTTCCGTTGAGTTCGGTGATGACGTCGCCGACTTTCAGACCTGCTTTTGCGCCGGCAGAATTTGGCTCGACCTGAGTGACGACAGCTCCCGAAGCGTTGTTCACATGGAAGAACTTGGCCTCATCGGGAGTAACGTCGCTGATGCCAATGCCGATATAACCATGGTTCACCTTTCCGTACTTAATGAGACTGTCGACCGTCGGCCGCACAATCTGCGTGGGGATGGCAAATCCCATGCCGGAGAAACCGCCGGTCTCAGAAACCAGAAAAGTGTTGATTCCCACGACTTCGCCATGGGCGTTGACCAGCGGCCCGCCTGAGTTGCCAGGGTTGATGGCCGCGTCAGTCTGGATAAATTGGCCGGGCGAACGTCGGTCACCGGCGAACGGATTGGGCCGGTTCAGAGCGCTGACGATGCCGCGCGTTACCGTGAAGCGGAATCCAAGCGGATTGCCGAATGCGAGTACAGTTTGGCCGGGATGGAGTTTGGTGGAGTCTCCCAATGGCGCGCTCGGCAGGTTGGTTGCGTCGACCTTGATCACGGCTAGATCCGTAAGGGGATCGGCGCCGATGAGTTTCGCGGGAAGTATTCGCCGATCGGTCATGGTAACGCGAATATCGACCGCCCCGTCGATGACATGATTGTTGGTCACGATGTAGCCATCAGGCGAAATGATGACGCCGCTGCCCAGACCATGCTCGACGCGCGGTTGCGGCCGTATATGTTGACCGTAACCGAACATGGGACCGAACTGCTGCAGGCCGTTGGAGTCGTTGTCGCCCTCGCTCTCTCCACGCTCGGCTCCGCTAGAGATGGCTTCGGACTTCTTGGAGGTGACGGTTACGTTGACAATGGCTGGAGTGACGCGTGCGGCCAGTGTTTCCATTGCGTTGTCGAGCGAAAGCAATGCGCTAACGCTATTGTCGTCGAGAGGCGCTGCGGCAGCAGTCCGTACCGCCGCCCTCGCTGGGGTAGAAAGTTCATAAGCTGCAAACGACATAACCATCGCAACTGACGCCAATCCAACAAAGAAGCGGCGGTTGAACGCTGTCTTGCCATACTTGACCAGGTTCTTCATGTTGCTCGTTCTCTCCTTCGTGAATAACTAATTGTTTAGTTGATAAGCACAAAAAAAAGCGCTTAGATGGCAAGAACAATGGCCGACTCTAGATGTCTGTTGGCCGAAGTTCCTTCTCTCACTCTCCAAATGCACAGAGTCCAAACCCCTGAACCGGAAGAGTCATACTCCGTGGTTTGCAGAATGACGAAAGTCTCCTGGATGGGAAGTGCTTTCGGTTCGGCCTTCGCGCACCTCACAACTGGCTTGCCGCGTGAAGTTGCATTAGACCGCAATGGGACCACTGTTCTGCGCGGGGTGAATGCAGCAAGGATAGCCCTTGGCCGTGGCGCAAGAGGTAGACTTCGGGTAACCGACGCCGCTGATGCGCGGCTCAAGTTGATGCTTGCTGCCAGGGCGGCCGGTCCCGACCCTGTTCCTTTTACTTGGAGCTGCGGCGACTGCCTCAGGCTCGGTAGATTCTCGAACGCCACTAGACGGGGTGCATACGGAGCAGCTACAAGAATGGCGATCAGCAAGCCAACACTCGCGCCAAGGACCGGCTTCCAAAGCCCGGTGTGACGAGGCCTTCTGACATCGAGAATTTGTTCGACGCGCACCGACATCTGGCGCAAGCGACTCACTAAGGCTTGGGCCAGCGCCAGCCCTCGTGCGTTTTGCAATTTCTCCGCAAACGAGATTAGAAACGACGCGTAAGCTCTGGGGCTTGCGGTCTGTGCCAAAACAATGTCGTCGCAGGCCATCTCACGCTCTAGCGCCAGCCTGTTTTCAATCCACCAGACGGCGGGATGAAAGAAGAAGACAGCTTTCACGATCTTCTGTGCAAGGTTGGTCCACTGATCCCAACGGTAAAGATGCGCTTGCTCATGGAGCAGAATTACCTTGATCTCCTCGGCTGAGAGCTGTGGCAAGAGCCATGCGGAGAAAACTATAGCAGGGCGAAAGAAGCCGATAGCTGCTGGAACCGTCAGTTCGTTCGAAGCGCACAGCTTCACTCGACGGGAGGTCCCGAAGTCTTGAAGGATCTGAGCAACGGCTGGATCGAGATCAGCAATGACAAGATCGGAACAGTTTCTCCTTAGCTGGCGAACACGCCAGAGCGCAACGCTCAACTGCAGGAGCAACAAACCCGCCCCAACAGCCCAGGCAGCAAATATATAAATGGCCCATGAACTTGAAAGAGTGACCTCTCGGTGCAGGCTCGCGGACATATAAGCCTGCGAATGTGAGTCTCCAAAGCTTGGCCCGGCCAGGAATGGAAGCGCGATGATAGCCGCAAGCGCCGAAAACCAAACGGTAAAGCGGGTTGCTGAGCTTTGACAACCGACTAGGCGGAGTAACGCCCATACAAGACCAGCCAGAACCATGCTCTCGGGTGCAGTATTCAGCATCCGTTCAGAGAAGACTTGCACCAGGGGCAGTAGGGCGGGGGCATTCATTTTGCCTTGCTCCGTTCCAGCATCTTGCGCAAGCGCTTAAGTTCCTCAGCGTCGATATCCTCATCTTGCAGAATGTTCAAGATAAGCGCCTCGTGGGAGTTTCGGAAGAAGCGTCCGACCAGATGCCGGATCTCGGAGCGCGTAGCCTCCTCGCATCCGATGATTGGGGTGTATATGTGTGCGCGTCCATCCTTTGCGTGCTCCACGTAGCCCTTTCTTTCAAGGATGCGGATCGTAGTGAGAACCGAGTTATATGCCAAAGGGGAGGAAAGCCAATCCAGCACCTGCTGGACGGTGCCGGAACCTCTACGCCAGAGCACATCCATGATGCGGAGCTCAGCCTCTGTCAAGGTAACGGACTGTTTTGGAGGCACCCTGCTCTCCTTTCCGTTACTTAGACGTGTGAAGTGGCAAAAGGTAACTAATTATTTAGTTGGATGACAATAACAGTTTGCTTGACCTCGGATTTTGATCAGATCGGAGAGGGACTGGGCAGGCCACTTTCACGCAAGGGAGTAGGAACACCACGCTATGTTTCCGTGCGCTTACTGCACAACCCAGAGCGTAATTTCGTTGGTGTGGCGAAGAAGGTGCTCTGCCAAATGACCACCTGTCAACTCGCGAAACCAGAAATGAGACTCATGCCGATGACGATCGTGTGACATTCTTTTGCCCGCGCAAGTTCAAGAACAGTGACAGCAGCCTTTCAACCATCCATTGTCAATCACAAATGGGAATTGCGGTTCAACAGCGACAGACGTCGCTAAGTCAGCGGCTGGAATCGTGCTGACAAAGCCAGGTTTGAAGGTGATGTAGCTACGGTGAAGGAAGGTCGGGTAACCTTCCAGCAAATCCGCGATTCGGCGCGGGCGCCCCGCCCGAAGAGGTGAGGATGCGTTATGCAGGACTCAGCATTCGGATGTGCTTCTGGGGCTGGGGTTGTGCCAACCGCCTTCCGCTTGGATGATCGCATCGGCCTTTTTAGGTCCCCAGCTACCGCGCTTGTAGGGCAGAGTCCGAGGGTGCTTCTTGAGAACCGGATCGACCACGGCCCAGGCGGCCTCAACCGCATCCTCACGGGTGAAGAGCGCTCCATCGCCGGTCATCGCGGCCCCCAATAAGCGTTCGTAGGGCAATTCTTCTCCTGAGCTTTCTTCGCAGAGATAGAGTTCCCGCTGTTCGCCGACGAACTCCTTGCCCGCGAGTTTGACCCGTGCGGCAAGGGCGATGGCTGCACCGGGGGAGATTCTGAAGCGCAGGTAATTGGCGCGGCTGATGGCTGGCGCTGAGTCGGCGAAAAGTTGCTGCGGCGGTGGCTTTAGCTCTATCAGGACTTCGGTCGCAGTATCGGCAAGGAATTTTCCGGAGCGCAGATACCAAGGCACGCCGGCCCAGCGCCACGAGTCAATGAAGAGTCGCAAGGCACAGAAAGTTTCTACGTCCGAATTCTTCGCCACATCGGGCTCCCTCCGGTAACCCGCATACTGGCCGCGCACCATGTCGGCGGATTCCAGTGGCCGCATGGACTGGAACACCTTGGCCTTCTCGGCGTGCATGGCCCCATAATCCCTGGTGGCTAGCGGTTCCATCGCAAGCAGCGCAACGATCTGGAAGAGATGATTCTGGATCACGTCACGCAGACATCCGGCCGTTTCGTAGAAGGCGCCGCGGTCCCCAATACCGAAATCTTCGGAGAGAGTGATCTGGACGCTGGCAACATAGTTGCGGTTCCAGATCGGCTCTAGAAACGAGTTAGCGAAGCGGAAATAGAGGATGTTCATGATCGCCTCTTTCCCGAGAAAGTGGTCGATGCGAAAGATCGAGTCCTCAGGGAAGACGGTGTGAGCGACGCGGTTCAGCTCCCGCGCGGATTTCAGATCGCGTCCGAATGGTTTTTCGACGATGACTCGCGCATTTTCGGAGAGCTTTGCGGCGCCGAGTCCTTCGATTACGGTCTCAAATAGCGAGGGCGGGATGGCGAGGTAGTGAGCCGGACGCCTTGCACTGCCCAATGCCTCTTCTATCGCCGCAAACGTGGCGGGGTCTTTGTAATCTCCACTCACGTATTGGAACAGGGACAGAAGATGCTGGAGGGCACGCGGGTTATCAATCCCGCCAGATCGCTTTATGCTATCGGTCACGCGTTTGTGCAGGCGCACTAGACTCCACTTGGGAAAAGCGACGCCAATTACCGGAACGGTAAGTGAGCCTCGTTTCACCATTGCATAGAGCGCGGGGAAGATCATCTTGTGGGCAAGATCACCAGTCACACCGAAGAGCACCAGTGCATCGGAGCGGGAGGCAGTCATCAGGCAACTTTCCTCGTGTCGGCAGCTTTCTCCTCATGACCGCCGAACTGGTAGCGCAAAGCGGACAGAACCTTGTCGGCGAAGTCGCCCTCGCCGCGCGAACTGAAGCGTTCGTATAGCGCGGCACTGAGGACGGGAGCCGGAACCGACTCGTCGATGGCCGCTGCGATAGTCCAGCGCCCCTCTCCTGAGTCCGACACCCGGCCCGCAAAGTTTGCCAAAACTGAACTATCGAGGAGCGCCGTCGCTGTCAGATCCAGTAGCCACGAAGCGATGACACCGCCACTGCGCCAGACTTCGGCAATATCAGCAAGGTTCAGGTCGTACGGGTAATACTCAGGGTTTCGCAGCGGCGTGGTTTCAGCATCGTCGGCGTGCCGACCTTTGCCGACGTTGGCATGGCGAAGGATGTTCAATCCCTCCGCGCAGGAGGCCATGATGCCGTATTCGATGCCGTTGTGGACCATCTTTACGAATTGGCCCGCGCCGCTCGGACCACAGTCCAGGTAGCCATGCTCTGCAGTCCCGCCACGCCTCTCCCGACCCGGCGTGCGTGACGCCTCCGCGACGATTGGAGCCAGGGCCGCGAAGACTGGGTCGGTGCGCCGGACAACGGTTTCATCACCGCCGATCATCAGGCAGCAGCCTCGCTCTGATCCCCAGGCCCCGCCGCTGGTCATGCCCAGTTCCACGTGGTTTCCTTTCTGTTGAGAGCTAAACCGTTTCCTGATTGCAGGAGTTCAGATGAGGCCTAATTAGTCGATCGTGGTCGCATTCGTTCGTAAACTCCCTTGGGTTGGATCATCGCATTCCTTGACCAGGTTGCGCGCTCATCGGAAGATTCGCGGCAATGGATGATCCCACGCCGCCTCCGCTCCCGAGTGTTCACGTCATCGATGATCTACCTAACTTGCGAGCGCGTGGCTACGCTGCCTGTGGAAGTTCAACGGCCGGTGCAGGCGCGGAGGCACTCTCCTTTTCCCCGTTCGCACGTTCCTGGCTCAGTTTCATGGTCAGCGCTGTAATTCCGGCGAGACCACCCCATAGTCTTGGCTGCTTCACCAAAGCTCTCCGCCACCTGACGCCCCATTGGCGGAATTTCTCTAGTTCTTCCAGCGGTAAATCAAAACCAGCGACATGAAGCAGAGCGTATAACAGCGCGCATCCATGTCGAACTGAGAGAACAAAGCGGTCCAGGTCAGGCCAGAGGGGATCTCTCGGATTGAATTGAGCAAGCGATCCCAGAGTGCATAAGCCATGGCCGCTGAGCCCATGCATGGGCGAGCACTAAACCGTTGAGTCCCATTCACAAATTTCGATCGTGCGTACGAAGCTACGCTCTAAGGAGTCTTATTTTTCATCACTGAGGAATCGAGGGAGAGGTAATCATGACACTCGCGATGACACGTTCCACGGTCGTTCTGCCCGCAATGGATGAATTGCGTGTCAACACACTCCGCTTTCTCGCCGTGGACATGTTGCAAAAAGCAAAGTCGGGCCATCCTGGGACTTCCCAGTGGCGTTGCTTCGAGGCTGCGTACCTGTATGGACCCGAATGAGGGTGCGAATTGTTCACAAGATGTAATCGCAGCATCTCAATCCATGAGCGACGGGAATTTGTGTGCAAGATTGAACAGTTTTTAAACCTTTGCAGGCTGATGCTTTCTACGACGGTCGAGAATCTGCTGCCCTTACCCAAGATTCCGACAATTGGCTGCCTATCGATCTTCCAAGCTTTTATAAACCGATATTAGGTAGGGCAACAAGAACAGGAAACGATCATCGTGAAATCGAACGCGGAGAAACCCGAGCCGGAGCAGGGGAACAAGCCCGAGTCCAAGAATGATCTGAAAGCCCTTCCCATGCCGGATCTGCTGAAAAAACTGGGTTCATCTCCGGACGGTCTCAGTCAGGCCGAAGCGCAGAAGCGGCTGGCGCAATATGGGCCTAATGAGATCAAGGAAGAGAAGACCAACGCACTCCTAAAGTTCCTTACCTACTTATGGGGTCCTATTCCGTGGATGATTGAAGCAGCCGTCATTCTGTCGGGAATTGTCCGGCACTGGCTCGACTTCTTCATCATTCTTTTGCTGCTTTGTTCCAACGCAGTGGTTGGGTTCTGGGAAGAACACCAGGCAGGAAACGCCATCGCCGCCCTGAAGGCCAAGTTGGCGATCAATGCCAAGGTGAAACGTGATGGCAAGTGGGCCGCCCCGAAGGCATCGGAACTGGTGCCCGGCGACGTCATCCGTCTGCGACTGGGCGACATTGTGCCCGCCGATGCGCGCTTGTTGGCGGGCGATCCAGTGGAAGTCGATCAGTCCGCATTGACCGGCGAATCTTTGCCCATCACAGCGAAACCTGGCGGAGCGGTGTTTTCGGGATCGATTATCCGTCAGGGCGAGATCGACGCGATGGTGTACGCCACGGGTGCAAACACCTACTTCGGCAAGACCGCGCAGCTAGTGCAAGAAGCTCACACCGTCAGCCATTTTCAGCGTGCCGTGCTGAAGATTGGAGATTACCTAATCATTCTTGCCGTGGCCCTGGTCGTATTGATATTGGCGGTGGCGCTCTTCCGTGGCGACAAGGTTCTCACAACTCTGGAATTCTGTCTGGTGCTTTTGGTGGCCGCGATTCCGGTGGCGATGCCCACCGTGCTGTCCGTGACAATGGCCGTCGGCGCACGTCTGCTGGCAAAGAAAGAAGCGATTGTTACACGCCTATCGGCAATCGAGGAACTCGCTGGGGTGGACGTGCTGTGCTCTGACAAGACCGGCACCCTTACTCAGAACAAGTTGACACTGGGCGATCCGTTTACCGTGAACAATATTCCTGCGGATCAGGTGATTCTGTGGGCCGCACTCGCTTCGCGGGCGGAAGACAAGGATACCATCGACCTGGCCGTGATAGGCGGAGTGAAAAACGATCAAGCACTGAAGGGCTATCAGGTAGTCCATTTCCAGCCCTTCGACCCGGTGCATAAGCGCACGGAAGCCACTGTCAAGTCATCAGACGGAAAGCAATTTTTTGTGGCCAAGGGAGCGCCACAGGTGATCCTTGAGATGGCGAAGAATGCCAACGATGTTAAGGCTGCCGTCGAGAAAGCAGTCAAAGAATTCGCTGGGCGTGGCTTCCGCTCTTTAGGCATAGCGCGGGCAGATGAGGAAAGCAACTGGCAGTTTGCTGGCGTATTGCCATTGTTCGATCCGCCGCGCGAGCAGGCCAAAGCAACCATCGCGAGCGCCCGGCAGATGGGTGTGGACGTCAAAATGGTGACGGGAGATCAATTGGCCATTGCCCGAGAAACTGCCATGCAACTCGGAATGGGCGCGAACATCCTGGATGCCAGCGGATTGGGGGCCACTAAACATCACGAGACGGCGCAGTCGGCGGAGGCTATCGAAAAAGCCGATGGCTTCGCCCAGGTATTTCCGGAGCACAAGTTTCACATTGTCGATGTCCTGCAGCAGCGTGGGCACATCGTTGGCATGACCGGCGACGGAGTGAATGACGCCCCGGCGCTCAAGAAAGCCGACTGTGGCATCGCTGTTTCCGGCGCGACAGATGCGGCCCGCGCCGCGGCGTCGATTGTGCTTCTGACCTCCGGGCTATCTGTGATCATCGACGCGATTAAGGAGAGCCGGCGCATCTTCCAGCGAATGAACAGCTATGCCATCTACCGCATCGCCGAGACGCTGCGCGTGCTCCTGTTTATGACGCTGGCGATTCTGGTGTTCAACTTCTATCCAGTCACCGCGGTGATGATTGTGATGTTGGCATTGCTCAATGACGGGGCGATCCTGTCCATCGCCTATGACAATGTGCATTACAAGGACAAACCCGAGTCTTGGAACATGCGGATGGTTCTGGGAGTCTCAACGATGCTGGGTGTTATCGGGGTCGTGTCCGCGTTTGGGCTGTTTTATCTTGGCGAGCGCGTCTTTCACCTCGACCGCGCCCACATCCAAACACTGATGTACTTGAAGTTGTCTGTGGCTGGACACTTGACGATCTTCCTCACGCGCACGCGGGGCCCGTTCTGGTCCATACGTCCGGCGCGGATCTTGTGGGTAGCTGTGCTCGGCACGCAAATACTCGCAACCCTCATAGCGGTTTTCGGAATATTCATGTCTCCACTTGGTTGGGGTTGGGCGGCGTTTGTTTGGGTCTACGCTCTAGCCTGGTTCCTCGTCAATGACCGCGTGAAACTGCTCGCCTATCGAATCTTTGATCCAACGAAAGCTCCATTGTTGGGCAGGAAGCCAATCGATCTCACCCCCCAGATTGCCGCACGCGCCTATGAGCTCTATCAGGAGCGGGTCCACGGTGAAAGCCAGCAGGATCAGGACTGGCATGAGGCGGAGCGGGAGATTAGAAAAGACCAATCGGGAAATGTGAAGATTGCGTGAAAGTCCTCGTGACACTCGAAGTGGCCGCCGACTGTGGCTCCGACTCCGGTTCGAGGCTGAAGAATTATTGCAATGACGGCGGGAAATCTAAAGGGTTTGGAAGACCTAACTATGCCGGATATCGGAGGAGAAATATGTTATACGAACTCAAGGCATTGATCGGATCTCCCGTCATCGCGGCCGATGGCGAGACGGGAAGCATCCGCACGTTTCTCTTCGATGATCAGTCCTGGAATGTTTCCTGCCTGGTGGCAGACGTGGGAGGCTGGCTTAAGCGGCGCGATGTGGTTCTTCCCGTTGCGGCGCTCGAACAGCCCAACTGGGCAAACAAAACCTGTTGCGCTCATCTGACCAGGGAGCAAATGCACGACAGCCCTGTCGTCGATACTGAGAAGCCAGTCTCTCGTCAGCAGGAAATTGCAATGCGTGAATACTGGGGCCCGCTGGCATGTTGGGTGAACAGCGAGATATTCCTGTCCTCTATTCCATCTGGAGCGAAGTACCCGGTAGATCCCGCGGAGGACTCTCATCTGCGCAGCACCTCGCATATGCTGGGTTACCAGGTGTGGGCCACGGATGGCGACCTTGGAATCCTTGAGGGCTTTGTCATGGACGAGGCCAGCTGGCACCTCGGCTACCTCGATGTGAAAAGTGGAGCCTGGCTCCAGAATCGATCGGTTCTGGTCCCCACTCGCTGGGTGCAGTCCGTTTCGTGGGCCGACTTCCGTGTCAATCTGCATCACACGAAGACAGGGATATAGTCAAGCACAACAGTGTTGGGCTTCCTGTCATTCACCCAAGAGGGGAATCGTCTTTATGTCTACAAAAGAGAAAGCTATTCATCATGATCATGAAAGCGGCCCAACATCACAGAGCAAAGGCCAAGCCCGCAATCCTGCTACATTCACCTTCGATGTTGCATTGTCCACCGCTGTAGCCGCCAATGGTGAACGCGATGCGACAGCTTCGGTTCCCCATGGCCCACTCACGCCGGGGATGCTCGACAAGATGAATCGTTACTGGCGTGCTGCGAATTATCTCTGTATCGGCCAGATCTATCTGTTTAAAAATCCACTCCTGAGAGAGCCTCTTAAAGCAGAACAGATCAAGCCAAGGCTGCTCGGGCACTGGGGAACTTCGCCGGGACAAAATCTGATCTATGTTCATCTGAACCGCATCATCAAAGAACAAGATGCAAACATCATTTACATCGCCGGTCCTGGACATGGCGGTCCCTCCCTCAATGCGAACTCCTATCTGGAAGGCACTTATACCGAAGTCCACACAGAAATCACACCGGATGAAAACGGGATGCGTCTGCTATTCCGCAAGTTCTCGACGCCGGGCGGAGTTCCGAGCCATTGCGGACCGCATGTCCCAAATTCGATGCACGAGGGCGGCGAGCTAGGCTATTCGCTGGTTCATGCTTTCGGCGCGGCTTTCGACAATCCAGATCTGCTGGTTGCCTGTGTGATCGGCGATGGGGAATCCGAGACCTGTCCGCTGGAAGGAAGTTGGAAGTCGGTGAACTTCCTGAACCCGGTGAGAGATGGAGCGGTACTGCCAATCCTGCACCTTAACGGCTATAAGATTTCGGGGCCAACGGTTCAAGCAAGGACGAGTGACGAAGACTTGAAGGCTCTTTATATCGGACGTGGTTACAAGCCCCATTTTGTCGAAGGCGACGATCCGGAAACTGTGCATCAACTCCTGGCCGGAATCCTGGACGACTGCTATGCCGAGATTCGAGCAATTCAGCAGGAGGCCCGCCAGAATGGATTCAAGAAGCAGCCGATCTGGCCCATGATCGTGCTGCGCACACCTAAAGGATGGACCTGTCCCAAGGAAGTGGATGGAATACCGATTGAAGGTACTTTCCGCGCGCACCAGGTTCCCCTTGCAACTGTCCGCGAAAACCCCGAACATCTCAAGATTCTTGAAGCCTGGATGAGGAGCTACAAGCCGCAGGAACTCTTCGATGAGAACGGAAGATTCATTGATGAATTGGCGAAACTCGCGCCTGCAGGCAATCGCCGCATGGGAGGAAGTCCTCATGTGAATGGCGGACGGCTGCTAACCGCGCTCGATATACCGGACTTCACGAACTACGCTCTGGAAATTCCAGGCCCCGGGCAAGTGGTGGCCGAGGCTCCACGAAAGCTCGGGGACTTTTTCAGGGACATCTTCAAGCTGAATCCAACGAATTTTCGCATGTTCTGTCCTGATGAGACGAACTCCAATCGATTGAACTCGGTCCTCGAGTCAACCCAGCGTTGCTTTATGGCGGAGACCGTTTCGATCGACGACGAGCTCAGCCCCGATGGTCGCGTGATGGAAGTGTTGAGTGAGCATCTCTGCGAGGGATGGCTCGAAGGATACTTGCTGACTGGCCGACACGGCATGTGGTCTTCCTACGAAGCGTTTGCGCAAGTCGTGGATTCCATGCTCACGCAGCACGCCAAGTGGCTGGAGCAATGCCACGACTTTCCATGGCGCAAGCCGATAGCGTCCTTAAACGTCCTGCTGACAAGTCATGCATGGCGAAACGATCACAATGGTTTCAGCCATCAGGCGACCGGGTTTGTTGATAATGCGCTGGCGCGCAGGAGCGAAACGATTCGGGTGTACTATCCGCCCGATAGCAATTGTCTGCTCAGCGTCTTTGACCACTGCCTGCGGAGCCGTAACTACGTCAACATCGTTACCTGCGGCAAGCAACCCCAGTTGCAATGGTTGAACATGGACGAGGCTCTCGCGCATTGTTCCCAGGGCGCATCAAACTGGAAGTTTGCGACCAATGATGGAGGCGGAGAGCCGGATATCGTGCTGGCTTGCGCAGGCGACGTGCCGACGATTGAGATCTGCGCGGCGTCATGGCTGCTGCAGAAGTATGTTCCCAGTATCAAGGTGCGGGTTGTTAATGTGGTGGACCTGAGCATTCTGATGTTGCCGGATGCACATCCGCACGGCATGGACAATATGTCCTTCAACGCGCTATTTACAAAGGATGCGCATGTGATCTTCGCCTTCCATAACAATCGCTGGCTCATCCACTCAATGGTTCATGGACGCTCCAATGAGAGCCGCTTTCATGTGCGCGGATTTATGGATCGCGGTACAACCACCACGCCATTCGACATGGTGGTCATGAACGAGATGAGTCGATATCACCTTGCTATCGATGCACTGAAGTACATCTCTCGTCTGCGTTCGGAGGCTTCAGACCTGATCGACATGTTTAACCAGAAACTGTATGAACACCACGACTATATCCGTCAACACCTGGAGGATATGCCGGAGATCAGGAACTGGCACTGGACCGCTGATTTCAGCGAGCCGAGTGCTCCGCCGCCGCTTGCCAAAGGACATCCCCGCGGAAGCGTGTTCAGCGATAGCTAGTCGAAAGAGCACTGATGAGCGGAGGACGATAAAAATGAAGATAAATGCCAGGTCTGAGCAACCGGCTGATTGTTCTGACCTAGTCAACGTGCCAAAGTTGATCACCGCTTACTATGAGGGCCGGTCGGATCCTCGTGTTCCGGAGCAGCGGGTCGTCTTTGGCACGTCGGGACACAGGGGATCCTCCGTCGAGATCTCCTTCAATGAATGGCACATCCTGGCCATCACGCAGGCTATTTGGCAATATCCGATCCAGTGGAGAAATCATGAACGAGCAATCCCGCGTCAGTGACCCGATTTATAACCTTTTTCCCACTGAGATTGAGGGGTTCGACTCCCTGGCAGAGCTCGCCTTGGATATGCGCTGGTCGTGGAACCATGCCACCGACGAAGTTTGGCGGCAACTTGACCCCAAGCTATGGGAGATCACGCACAATCCCTGGGTCGTCCTGCAGACGGTCTCGCGCGACCAGATCGAGCGGGTTTTGGCTAATCCCGTGTTCAAGGAAAAGTTGAATGCTTTGATCGAAGCCAGCCGTCAGGCGACCAACGCACCTGTGTGGTTTCAGCGGAATCACACGGAGTCACTGCTGACCTGTGTCGCATATTTCAGTATGGAATTCATGTTGAGTGAAGCTCTGCCCATTTACTCGGGCGGGCTTGGTAATGTGGCTGGAGATCAACTCAAAGCCGCCAGCGATTTGGGTGTGCCGGTCGTCGGCGTAGGACTGCTCTATCAGCAGGGCTATTTCAGGCAGGTGATCGACAGAAACGGAGAACAACAGGCCCTCTACCCGTACAACGATCCCGGGCAGTTGCCAATTACGCCTTTGCGCCAACCAAATGGTGAGTGGCTACGCTTGGAGATCGCGTTGCCTGGATACTCGGTTTGGCTGCGAGCGTGGCAGGTCCAAGTGGGCAGGGTGAAGCTTTACCTGCTGGACAGCAACGACGCGGCGAACTTTCCTGCTCATCGAGGGATTACAAGCGAGTTGTACGGTGGCGGCCCGGAACTGCGCCTCAAGCAGGAACTGCTGCTCGGGATCGGCGGATGGAGGCTACTGCGCGCGTTAGGCCTGCAGCCGGAGGTCTGCCACCTAAATGAAGGACACGCGGCGTTTGCGGTCCTTGAGCGTGCCCGAGATTTGATGGATGAGACAGGGCTGTCCTTCGAAGTTGCACTTGCCGTCACACGAGTCGGTAATCTCTTTACCACTCACACGGCCGTGGCCGCCGGCTTTGATCGCTTTGACCCCGCACTTATCGAACAGTACCTTAGTCGCTATGCTGAAAAGATGCTCGGCATACCGCTTCATGATTTGATGGCGTTGGGCCGTCAGAACCCGAATGACGCATCGGAACCTTTCAACATGGCGTATCTGGCAATCCGAGGCAGCGGGGCGGTGAATGGGGTAAGCCGCTTGCACGGAAAGGTCAGCCGGAACCTCTTCTTGCCTTTGTTTCCGCGCTGGCCGGAGGACGAGGTCCCGGTCGGGTACGTGACCAACGGAGTCCACATGCCAACATGGGATTCGGCACCCGCCGACGATCTTTGGACGGAAAGTTGTGGAAAAGAGCGCTGGCTTGGAACAAGAGAAACGCTTGAGTCAGACATTCGCCATATATCCGACGCCGAGCTCTGGAAATTTCGTTCCGAAGCGAGCAAATCTCTTGTGGAATATGCTCGTGAACGATTGTCCGGGCAATTGGCTGCCTCGGGCTCGTCGGCCAAGTCGGTCGAAGCCGCAATGCATCTCTTTGATCACAACGCGTTGACACTTGGCTTCGCGCGACGCTTCGCGACCTATAAAAGACCGAACTTGTTACTGCACGACCCACGGCGGCTACTTCGTTTGTTGACCAACCCTGCACGCCCAGTGCAACTCATCATCGCCGGGAAAGCCCATCCGGAAGACCAGGCGGGGCAGGCCTTGATCCATGAATGGATAAGCTTCATCCGTCAACCAGAGACTAGGCCCCACATCGTTTTTCTGAGCGACTACGACATGCTGCTGACCGAACACCTGGTACAGGGTGTCGATGTCTGGATCAACACGCCACGGCGCCCCTGGGAGGCGTGCGGAACAAGTGGCATGAAGGTGCTCGTCAATGGCGGCATCAATCTATCCGAACTGGATGGCTGGTGGGCCGAAGCATACACCCCTGAGGTCGGGTGGGCGTTGGGAGACGGCAAGGAGCACGGCGACGACCCCGCGTGGGACGCAACCGAGGCCGAAGCTCTATACGACATTCTGGAGAAAGAAGTGGTTCCAGAGTTCTACGAGCGAGACAAGGACGGCATTCCCATTGCATGGGTCAAGCGGATGCGGGAAAGCATGGCTCGCCTGACGCCTACATTTTCAGCCGATCATGCGGTGCGAGAATACACCGAACAACACTACCTTCCTGCGGCAACCGCCTACAGAGAACGCGCGAAGAGCAAAGGAGCCGCCGGCAAGCAGGTCGTCGAATGGCAGCATGCCTTGGAACAAGAATGGGGGCGACTGTGCTTCGGAGCGCAGAAGGTGGAAACAAACCACGGGCAGCACGTCTTTGAGGTTCACATATTCCTCGACGACCTTGCCCCGGACGCGGTACGGGTCGAACTGTTTGCCGATGGAGTTAATGGAGACGGCGCTGTCTGCCTTGAGATGAAATGCATAAGTAATCCAACTGGGTCGGCCGCCTGCCACATCTATGGCGCGCATGTTCCAGCTACCCGCCCCGCCTCCGATTACACGGCACGACTGATGCCGCACCACGAAGGCGTGGCGATCCCTCTGGAAGTATCGAGAATCCTCTGGCAGCGGTGACGCTTCGATTCGGATGCAAGGATGAATATGACACCATGTGTCTCTCCGCTCATGGATCGCGCGGCTTGGAAAACTCACCAAGCCCACTATATAAAAGTGAAAGAGCTGTCTCTCCGCGAGCTCTTTGTCGATAACCCCCGACGAGTCCAAAGCATGACGGACGAGGCCGTCGGAATCTACTTCGACTACTCCAAGAACCTCATCACCAATCAGACACTTTCACTCCTGCTGCAACCGGCTGAGGAATCTGGTCTGAGAGCTCATATTGACGCCACGTTCCGGGGGACAGAATCAACGTCACGGAGAAGCGGGCAGTCCTGCACGTAGCGCTACGCGCCGGACGATCTGTTTGCTGCGGGCGAGGAGCCACTTTACGAGGATGCACCCACATACCACTTGAGCCCTCGATCTAGCGTCATACTTCTGGCGACAGAAACAAATGCCTTTCGCCGGAGGTCAAATGAAGCGCACAATTCCGATCACGACATTATTTCTGGACATCGGTGGGGTCCTGCTCACCGACGGATGGGATCGACTCGCCCGTGAGCGGGCGGCTGCGAAATTCAAGATTGACTTAGCTGAGATGGAGGCTCGACATCATCTGACTTTCGACACCTACGAGGAGGGAAAGACCACGCTGGAAGAGTACTTAGATCGAGTTGTGTTCTACGAGAAGAGGCCTTTTACTTCGCCTCAGTTTAGGCGTTTCATGTTCGCGCAATCGAAGCCATATCCTGACATGATCGAGTTGGTTCGCCAGCTTAAGGCGCAGCATGGGTTGAAGATTGTCGTGGTCAGCAATGAAGCACGGGAACTTAACTCGCATAGAATTCGCAAGTTCAACTTGAGTGAGTTTGTAGATTCCTTCATCTCCTCCAGCTTTGTCCATATCCGTAAGCCCGATGCGGACATCTTCCGGCTCGCGCTGGACATTGCTCAAGCACCGGCGCAGAAACTGCTCTACATCGAAAACACACCGATGTTCGTCAAAATCGCGGAAGGTATGGGGATTCGCAGCGTTCTTCACACGGATTATAAGTCCACCTGCGCGAAGCTGGCCTCGTTTGGATTGCGTGCAGCCGAATGACTCATTCATGAAACCAGCTAATCCGCTCATCCTAACCGTCAATGGTGGCTCGTCGCACATCAAGGTTCGAGGCCAATGAATCGCTTGATCGGATTCTAGAGGGCGGGATTGAGCGCATTGGATGGCCGGAGGCTCGGGTCTAGCCAATCGCTGTGTCTGGAGCCCAGGTAATCGGGCGCGACAAGGTGATAACGATCGGAAAGCCGGGCGAAGAGAGGCTCGAACATTCGCGACGAAGACGGCAATCCGTGCAGCAGCAGAAGCGTCGGCGCGTCATTCGGGTCGGCCTCTCTGTAGAAGACGGAGAGTCTATTGATCCGTAACGTGCGACAAAAAGTGGGCCTCGGGGGACGTTCCTTTCCGCGCGCTTGGGGCAGCAATCGAAATGATTCGAGCATTACAGAAATGCCATCACGACAACGCAGCAAACCTGCAAGCACTGGGTCCAACGGGGCAACGTGAAACGACCCATCGCACAGCATGCGAACTCGTCGAACCAGTGCGCGCAGTATTTCTCGTTGCTTTCAACATTACATCGTCAGAACGACGCGGAACTCTGCCTTGCCGCTCATCATTCGCGCATAAGCCTCCGACGCTTTTTCGAGCGGATATGTTTCAATCATGGGACGCACGCCGGTTAGTTCCGCGAAGCGCAGTGTGTCTTCGGAATCGGCTGGTGTTCCGGCAGCCCAGCCCTGAATAGTTCGACTTCCACTGATAAGCTGTATCGGTGTGACCTCAATGGGATCGAATGTTGCTCCGATCACAATGAGTTTGCCGTTCGGACCCAGACCGTCGATCAGTTCGGACATTGCTTTCGAACTCGGGGCCGTCGCCAGGATCACCCGTGCGCCACCCAGTTCTTGCAGTGCCTGTGCCGCGTTCATCGATTTACTGTCGATGTACACGCTCGCTCCGAGTTTCTTTGCGAGTGCCGCGTTTTCCGAGCCGCGCCCAATAGCCGCGACCTTATAACCAAACTTGTTTGCGAATTGAATCCCGAGGTGACCCAGACCGCCGATGCCCTGCACCGCAACAAGGTCGCCGGGGAACGCTCCACTGTGCCGCAGCGCGTTGTAGGTTGTGATTCCGGCGCAGAGCAGCGGTGCTGCTTCAGTGTCATTTAGAGCTTCAGGTATCGCCACCAGCGCTTCCACGGGGGCGACCATGTATTCCTGGTATCCGCCGTCATAGCTGATGCCCGGAATTTTCAGATTTCGGCAATTCCGAAAATCTCCGCGTCGGCACTCGCGACATGTGTTGTCCTGGCCGCCGTGCCAGCCGACCCCGACGCGCTGCCCCGTCTTCCACGCGGGAACACCGGCGCCCACTTCATCGACGATGCCTGCGACCTCGTGTCCTGGAACGCGGGGATACTCAATTCCGGGCCAGGAGCCTTCTTTCGTGAGCACGTCGCTGTGGCATACACCACACGCCTGCACCTTGATTCGCACGTGTCCTGCACCCGGATTGGGAATCTCGCGCTCGACGATCTGGAACTCTGCCCCAGGCCTGGAAACCTGCGCCACTTTCATTGTTGCTACTGCGACTGTCGTTGACATAAATCCTCCTAACTGTTGAGACCTCTTACTGTTACCTGATGGGGCGAGAAACACTCCTCGCCATGTCTTTACCCCCGCCACCTCGAAAATGATTTCTGGCATTGACTGGACCAGTAAGTTAGCGTGTTGCGGGGTGCGCGCTCCATGAGAGACAGAGCTCTTGCGCCCCGTGAGACGCAAACGCTTGGCCGCTGTGAATGTTGGTTGCGATTCACGTCGCGGCAACAGCGTTGCCCTGCGGTGAATACCTGATCGTTAGAAAGTGTTATCTACGAAGCTGTCCCGTCCTGCCGAGGAGGGTCGCTGATCAGGGCGGATATAAGGGCTGGGCCGGCGCCGGCTGACGCAGCGACCGCAGTGCGGCGTCCAGAGCGTCTTCAGCGCTTAATGCGCGTCGAACCTCGACCCACTTCAGCACCCCACAGTCGAACGTTAAGCATCCTCCTGCCCCGGAATCGGATAGAACGCCCTATTGACCCCCGGACCATTTGTGGGGTACGGTTGGCCTACCTTTTAGGAGGGCACAACGGGATGACAATTCAAGTTCGTCCCCTTGGCGTCGTCTGTAACCTCAGCTGCAAGTATTGCTACCAGAGTCCACAACGACAGGCGGGCAATATCGGCAATTCCTGCGATGTCGAATTAATGAAACTGGCGGTGCAGGAAGAAGGGGGATCATTCACGCTCTTTGGTGGAGAGCCGTTAAAGCCCCTAGGTGGTTGGATCCGATCCTCGAACCGCCACCAACGCTTAACCTCCGCCGGCGTGTGCCCCTGAAGCAACCGTACCTGCTCAGCTTCAAGGCCATTGCAAAGCTGCAGTCTCAGTGCTGCGGCAATCATGTTAAGACACACAAAAAGGGAGCCTGCGAAGATGGAGCCGTTCTTTTCTTTTTGGGGAATTGTGATCGTGGCGCTGTGGTCAGCCGACGAGGTCAGTCAAAAGGTGAACGGATGGCTCCTTCCCCTATTCGTGGGAGTCTGCATCTTTATCCTGGCTTCCTTTGCTGTCTTCCGCGACACAGACCGAGTCTCAACGACACTCCAGGGGCTAGGCTTTGGGGCTATTACCGCAATCGGCATTTTTCGACTCGTCATTCTCAACTTTCACAGCGATGCAGATCAATTGGGTGGGTTCTTTTGTGGGATCATGTGCTTTGGCCTAGAGTGGGCGATGCTAACTAAGATGAAGAATGAGATGAGACAGGCGGCTCGCGACAAATTGTTTCGGTCACGGTGACTAACAGGGCAAGGGGATTTCTCGTGGAGTAGTTGTGTTGCGATGACCTGCGCCAATTCAATAAGAAGCGGAGTGCTTTTGGCATCGATGAGCTCTGTCGAATTACAAATCCCGCCGAACGCTCTACTCGAAGTATTCGAGGCGAAGAGTGTTTCTACCGGAATGACTCGCGCGGTCCCGGGCGGTGGTACTCTAACGGTCGGGGGCTTGAAGAAACATACCTGCAACGCTCTGCCCCTTGTTCCCATTATCGTCACGATGGGATTAGGTGTTGCGATCAACTTGCTCTCAAGCTGGCTGTACGACAAGTTGGAGCGCGCGAACGTGCGGCACATTCGGATCAAAGATGTGGAGATCGAAGTCACTGCCGAAGGAATTACAAAGGCCATCTCCGAATCCATCGACATCGAGCATAATCCGGAGAAATCCTTAAGCCGACAGTCGTTGCCGGCGACGGTAGTCTCGGAATCACAGATTATTTCCAGTGAGGATGCAATCATTTGCCTTCGAGTGCCGCCCGACGTTGACCTGGAACAATTCGTTTCAGGCAGCGCCATTCAGAAGTGTAGTATTTGCCAGTCCGATGTGTTGGTCGCTCCATCGACCACGATGATCCTGGCTCATGGAGAGAACCAGGCCGTCTGCATGGAGTGCTGGACGGAAGCGCAACCGCCTGAGATGTCTCCAGAAGAGCGCGCGAACAAGTTGCGGCAACTGGAAATCTGCAAGCAGGCGGGTGAGCAGGCCTACGATGACATGTACGAGAAGGCGCGCCATCCCACCGATGCCACTGCCTATTTCAGTGATGTGAAAGAGTCCTTCTACACCGCCATCGCCTTGGCGCGCGAACTTGGCATTGAGCAAGAGGTTGAAAAACTGGAGAAGCGGTTGGCGCACATCAAGGCTGTTTTCCGCAGCCAGTTCAGCTAGACGAATGTCGAGTTTCCGCCGCACGTTGAAAGCAACAGGCCCACAATTCACTCTCGTCCCGGTCAGTGACGCGAACTGAGCGCAGGCGCTCCCGAAGCGCATCATGGTGCACTAAACGTGCTTAGCGCAACGACAGCGGGGACGTCGAACATCTTACTCGTCGATTAGGAAGGACGCACAACGAGAGAGGGAAGAGGATGCCTAGAAGCTAAGGCAGATTCGGCACCCGGTACTGCGGTGAGCGCGACTACCGGAAAGATGGTTCCTATATGACGACGACCTTCTTCTGCCTCCTCTTTTTTCCTATCTTTCCCCTCCACACCGTGCGGGTGATCCCCGACCCCAAGAATATCGAATGGAATGAGATGCAGGAGAGCTATTATTTGGTGTCGGAAAAGCGCGCCCCCAACCTGTGGCAGGTTGCCTCGGTCTATCTGTTTGAGTTGATGGTCATCGCGTTGATAGTGCTGGATACCGTCAAGATTGGTCCAGATCTAAAGAGCCGCTACCCATGGCTCTCGTCACCATGGATTGATCCTCTACCATTCTTATTGGTGATCGCTCCGCCATTCATTGTTGTGCGCATCCTGCGGAGCAACGCCCGGAAGCGCGTCTATGCTCAAGACGTGAACGGCCCACCAAGCATTTGAATAGCCATGAGCCACACTGTCTTGTTGAAAGACAGGCAACGCATGTCATAGGATTGCCATCCATGCAGTTCCTTCGTTCCACTCCAGTCACGCGGTCCTGGACGAGCACACTGATTGCCTTGTTCTTCGCCCTGGTAATGCTGGGACTGGCCTGCTACCTCGCGAGCGTGAACCGCACATTGCAAGGCGCGGCGGGAGCGCTGATCTTTCTCATTTGTTTCCTGGCGTGCATGATAATCGCCACGACTCGTTCCTACATGGGCGTTTGTCCGGCGTGCGGCTCACCCCAGAAGAGAATGGGAGGAATCCATCGTTGCGACGATTGCCTGGCGTACGGCGAGGTCGTAAAAGGAGAATACTGCGAACTCGAGCCCGATCGTGTCGTTACGCTGCCGACGTTCGCCGCGCGAGTTCCGGAACAATGTCATATGCCGAAACTTTGCTGTGCCTGCGGCGCTCCTTCTACGAGGGTCCAGAGGCTGCGCATCATCCGCAAGGAATTTGCTTTCAATCTAGATGCCCCACATTGCGATTTGCATACGGGAGGAGCTGATCTGGCGACAGAGCAGGTCAAAAACGGAAAAGTGTGGAATGAGATCCCGGTGGTGAAAGTTGCTTCCTACCGCTTTTACTGCGATTACATAAGACAAGACAAATTATCTAGCTGAACTTGCTACGGAAGACGCTCTCGATATGCGCCAACCGTTTCTCCAGTTTTTCAACCTCTTGCTCAAGGCCAAGCTCGCGCGCCAAGGCGATGGCGGCATAGAAGTACTCTTTGGCTTCACTGTAAAATGCGGTGGCGTCACTCGACGAGTGCGCGTCATACATGTCATTGTAAGCTTGCTCACCTGCAAAGTGATCTTCCAGCAGCTTGACCAGTTTGGCTGCGCGCTCTTCTGAAACAAAGCCCTCCCGTTGTTTGGTGGTCCAGCCGAGCAGCCGACGTCCCTCGCCAGCTATCCCCCCAACTCCGTGCTGGTCAAAAGTGCCTCCAGCGGCGATCCATTCGAGTCCAGCGAGAGCCGGATCCATCCGCCGCCTAAGAGATGTATTCTTCAGTTGTTCCAAGTGGCTGCGTGCCCAGAGGAGGAACGCAGAAACCGCCTCCGGACTGACGAGAGAAAGGTAAAACACCATCTGCCTCCATGCGTAGGCAGAGTTCTTTTCCATCCGGAAATTGGCATTCCATGAGCTTGCCGTTTGCCGTCGACAAATCCAGCGAAAGCATTGCTCGCACAGCTCGGGCAGCCGCCCTGCCAGCGTATTACGTGAATCGAGAACGGCAAACAACGGCGCTAAGTTTTGGGTTGTGAGAATCTGGGACTGTTCTATGATTTTCCCGTTGCGGCTTACTGACCAAGCCTCGCTCGCTTCGACATGTGCTAATTCCTCACATAGTGTCGCAAATCCCTGTGAAACGTCGGCTCCATAACTCTGTCGAATGTCGTCCAATTGCTGAACCCCTTCGTAGTAGAGCCCGAAATAACGTTCGTAGAGAGTACCGCGCAACATTTGGCCGGCAATCTGGGCGGCGCGCATGAACTTCTCCGAAAACGTGCCCATGAAGATGTCCGCAGCAATCTCATCCACAATGGGAATTGAGAGTCCGGCGTCGGCAATAAGTGTCCGAAGCTCCTTTAGCAATTTGTTCGGAAGAATTGCGTGCGGGAAAGACACGATGGCAATTGTGGTGACCTGTTCAAGGGTCTGCCGCGCCTGCTCCTTTGCGTTGAGATTGTCGTGTCGAAGACTGTCGAGAGCGGCAATCCACGGAAGATCTTCGAATCTTATCTGACGCTCCAGGTTCAACAGCAAGAGTGAGCGGCGGCGCTGGAAGGCAGAGTAGATTGCGCCATACAGTCGGCGAAGATCCCGGTCGGCAATGCCCGCAGCTCGTACCTGGGATGTGATCTGTGGCAGCACTTGCGCCAATACATCCCCTGATGGAATGACCCCTTGTTCAACCAGTTGCTCGATGGGTTTATCGCAGGCCCTTTGCACCTTTAGAACAAGGCCCTCAGGAATCTTCGATCCGGCAGGAATCCATTCAAGGGACTCGTGGTCTGCAATCGGTGAGATGACCACATCGAGGTTTGCAATACCCGCATCTTGCGGAAGTTGTTGTAACCGAGTCTGCAGCACCCCTGCAAGGTCATCGCGGGTCGGAAGGCTTGCGAGGCGCGCCTGTTCCGCGCGGCGCTGCGCGAATTGCTCCGAACTTGGATCGCCGTGGCGGTTTACGTAGCAACGAAGAATGTGCCGTATCATGCTGATGTCCCGCGAGGCCAACTGTGCGGGATTCTCGACGCATATCTTCATGTACCCGCGGAGCCTGAAAAAGTTTTCCTTCGAGCGGTCAGGCTTGCGGCACAAATCGTAGACTATCCGCCGCCTTGTGTATTCCTCCAGGATGGCTTGTGCCCGGCTTCGCCACTCATCGGGATATTGTCGACAAGGATAATCGTCTTCAACGGTTTCAAGAAATAGTGACACAGTGCGGTCATACAACGGCTGCCACACTTTCAGCGCCTCTATCATTCGTTCGACTTGAGCTTGCGGTTGTACCGCCCGAAGCGCCGCAACGGTTTCACCAACGGTGCACCGATGCACAGTCGGACTCGGGACTATCGGATTCTGGTCCCGCACTGGATAGAAACGAAGATGGCCGAAGAACGGAGCGATGCAATCGATCAGTTCGTGCGCCTTCTCTGACATATCGTGAGAAAGCAACCAGGCAACCACCAGGAGCGCTCCTTCTTCGGGAACGTTGATGCGGTACCGTCCGGTTTGCATCATCTCGCACAGATCTTTTTGGCCCGATTCGCTCAGATAATAAAGGTTGAGAGCGGCGCGCGCTGCGTTGTCAGTGGGACGATCGAGGCTGTGCAAGCAGATCAAGTTCATGAGGCTGTGGGGCGCCGCCGGCCAGCAGGTTCCCGGTTGCAAAACCTCCATGCACGACCTCTAGCGTGACCCATGCAGGGACGTCCTGCACCGGAGCCTGCGTCCCGATTGAGATCGCGCCACTAAGCATTCCCAGAAACACTTGTTCCCAGCTCGCGATTCGCTTAACTGCACGCTGCCGAACGGCCACATCCGGATGCTCTGCTGCCGTCGTTAGGGCTCGACTAAGCTGACCCAGCACATATCCTGGATTGATTGATGACTTGGTATCGTTGTCGTCCAGCATGGCTGCAACTCCTAGGCAAAACTTAGGGACTTGGAGGCAGGAATCGAACCTGCGCCCTGCCGGGTAAGAGCCGGCCACTCTACCACTGAGCTACTCCAAGGAAAGCTGCATAAGAATATCTCATGCGTGGCGCCGCGCACTCTTGCGAAGGCGACAGCCGGACACACTTGCGCAGACTGTACTTCGCTCTCTTTTATTAAGACAGTGCGACCCGACTAAGAGCCGTTCGGCTGCCACCGCTTGGCGGTGGATTCTCCAACTGCCGCAGCCATATTTCCAGTGTCACGGCCGCTTGAAATTGCGCCAGCGAATGGGTACGACCCAGTTTGGCTTGTCTTACCGCTTCGATCCACCGGGCGCCATCCACGATGCCCCGTTCGGCTATTCGCGGAGCAACTGTGAGAAGATCGCTCCATACTTTTCCTTTGCGCAGTCCCTCATAGAACGGCTGATCGAATGTAGTCTTGTCCTGCCGCAGCCTCAACGGTTCAGGCAGCAGTGATTTGAGCGCACGCCGCTGAAGGAATCGGTTCATCTTGGGATTGAACTTCTGGTGCGAGGGGAGGGCGAGCAGGAACTCAACAAGCGGGCGATCTAGAAGCGGGTGCCTGAAATCGAACGATTCCGGCAGTTGATTCAAATTCGCGACCCGTCCGCATATTTTAGATAGGGTGTTAACGAACCAGCACTGTTCGACGGATTGATAATCGCCAGGGAAAATCCGCCCGATACGCTCAGTGAGCTGCATTTTGTTGGCATACCGCGAATCAATCCAAGGCGACATTGTCGCGCGCTTTCCGGGCCGCTGCGGAGGATTACGCATGTACCTGATGAGCGGGTTGACTCCGTAGTTCACGAGAAAAAACAAAATCGAGCGCCTCTGGCGATCCGCCGACCGCCAGCTTGCCAGCTCGGAATACAGGCGCTGCAGTTTGAGAGTGCGGACCAGATCGGCCAGATAATAGGGCTCCGTACCGAGGCCGAAGAGCACAAAGTCCCCGCCTTGGCCCGTCAGAACAGCGGCAGCGCCGCTCTTCCTGACCAGCTTCTCGCGGGACCGGTGCCACGCCCAGTCAATCATGGGCAACCCCGGTTCCGCAAAGAAGCGGTCGGGAAGCTCGCAGAACGGGAGGATGTTGTCGCCGTCCACCTTTGTCCAAGGCATCGGATAGTGGTCGAGCATCAATTGCATCCATTTCGATTCATCTGCTTTGGCGTATCGATTGTAGGTGAGCGAAACAGCTTCGAAGTTTTTTGCGCCCGTTCGCGCGGCGAAACAGGCTACAGTTAACGAATCAAGACCACCCGAAAGCTCGGTCCATACCGGTTCCTGCCCGCTCAGTGTACCGGCGACAGCCTGAGTTAGGAGCGAGACGAACTTCTCTTCATACTCGCGGTCGTCCGCGAGCACGGACGCCGTATTACTGAAGCTCCAACTACGCCGTTCGATGATGTTCTTCGACTTGTAGATGATCGACCGTCCGAAGCCTACACGCCGTATGGAGCGATACGGAGTCCGTTCGGACGAATAGAAACAGTCGGCGATATAATCGGCGATGTATTCCTCATCTAAATCGTCGAGGCCCGCTTCAACCGCCAAGTCCTCCAAATGCGATCCGAAAATCACACCTGTGGGGACCGTTCTGTAGAACATCGGCAAAAGGCCGAATGAATCGTGCGTGAGAAGCAGTTCCGACTTGCCATGGTCAAAGATGGCGAGCGAATACTCGCCAACCACATGAGACTGCAGCGCGTCGCCCCACCACAGATAGGCTAACGAAAATAGCTCGCCGACCGAATCGGCAGCAACCTGAACGCCTCGCCGATTAGCTTCTTTCACCAGATCGTCAATATTCGAGATAAAACCCCGCCATAGTAGTTGGCAGTGCGCGTATCTTTCGGCAGGAGGATTGCACGCGAGTCGACCATCTTCAATCCGCGCAACAAATCTCATCATGCCGGTATTCTCGCAATCACGGTATACCTTTCTTGATTTTCCGGATCGTCGTGCACGACCTGTCCACGAAACTCCGTCCAGGCGTGGGCTGCGAACGGAAAGTGTTGGACGCCGATGCAGTGCTCTGCCGGCAAGCCGACTCTGCGCAGAAACTGAAACAGCGCCAGCGATCGAGGAAGACAATCCGCGGGGGCCGTTTTCAAATTAAAAAACTCTTCCGCTTGAGCGAATGCCGTGACAGCTGCGAGCAACGTCAACTCCTGATTCTCAGATCGAATTGTGTAGGCATCTACTTCCCGCAATATAGCGTTATAGGTACTCGAAAAGCCCCGCGACGAAAGCGATCGAGTTACGCGAAACAATCTCAGCCAAGCCCCCAACGGCAAGAATCGCTCCGCTGGCTTTACCGTCGGTAAGTTCTGCTTTACTTCCGTTGGTGCAGATGGAGTTCGCACCAGCCACTCGGATTCAATGCACTTATCTTCCATGCCATCAAGGTCAGAGTAAAGTCGCGTCAGGTCGTCTGGAAATTGGTCTCGGAGGCTTTGGCGGCGCTCGTCACGATCGTGTCCAAGAGTGAATTCACGCCACATCAATGACGCGATCGGATCCAAAGCAAAATACGACTCGGATCGGAGGTCAAGAATGACCACGCGGTCATCAATCCAAACGTAACGGATGTGGGATGCAATATATAATTTCGCTGCCGAATTCTGCGACATTCAGTGCTCCCCGATCGCTGCAATTCATTGTGTTAGAGCGCTACACCAATCGTACGCCAAGATCACCACGACGGGGCGTCAGTCGCGCAGGGTTCAACAGCGCACCGAGCCTGCCACATACGTCTGTATGCACCCTCCATCGACCGCGCAAACCCTGCGGCGTCGCAAAGCTCCGATCGTCGCATCCGTTCGCGCAAACCTACGCGCAATTCCTCGAGCCGGTCCCGGCTCGCTGCCAGGGTTGCTGCGCGTTCGACGTATTCGTTTTCGTCCGTGGCAATCAGTTCATTGAGGCCGACCGCCGCCAGCAGGCTTGTACCCACGCGGCCAGCGTGTCGCGTGTCGCGGAGCGTCACCACCGGCACCCCCATCCACAGCGCCTCACACGTAGTGGTTGTCCCGTTATAGGGGAACGGATCGAGGGCGATATCCACCCGGCCATATGCGTCGAGATGATCTGCTTTCGCCACCATAGCCGGAGCAAGCTCCAGCGAAGATCTCCGGATTCCCTCCGCCGCAAATTGCGACACGATCTGCTCCAAGGTCTCCTTGTCGCGCAACTGTCGTGCTTTTAGATAAAGCTTTGATCCTGGTACCGCCATGAGGATACGTGACCATACTCGGACCACATCTTGCGTCACCTTCGTCAGAGTGTTAAATGAGCCGAACGTAACGTGATTGTCCGATCGCGCCGGTAGCGGTCCGACAGGCGGCGCATCGTCGGGTGGCCAGTAGCACAGGAAACACCGCTCAAGTGGGACCAGGCGCTCGGTATAAAACAGGTCCGCGTCTCCTTTTGGATCGGCCAGTTGGTCCGTAATCCGGTAGTCCATCGCCTTGAGACCGGTCGTGTTCGGATAGCCAAGCCACGTCACCTGCAGCGGTGCCGGCTTCAATCGAAACAGCTTGAGGCGGTTGTGCGCGGTATGTCCGGAAAGGTCCACGAGAATATCGATCCCATCATGCCGGATCCGGGCGGCCGCTACCGCATCCGAATGGCCTGCGATCGATATCCAGTGGTCCGATTTTTCCTTGAGACGCTGCGTAACCTCGTCGCTGCGCAGACTATTCGAGTAACAGAACACCTCGAAATCATGCCTGTCGTGCTGATCCACAAGCGTCTCGAAGAAGGAACTCACCGCATGGCGCCAAAGGTCGCCCGACACGTATCCCACGCGCAGTCGGCGCTCAGGGTTGCGCCGATTTGAGAATATCTGAACCACACCGTCCGGCTGCGGCGCGTGCGCGTCGGCCCAGGAGCGATGCTCGGCGAACAACTGTTCTGCGCTCACATGTGGGTCGTAATTAAGCGCAAGCAGCAGATTGCTGTGCGCATCCGAATGATCCGGCTTGAGTTCTATCGCCCGTCGATAGGCTTTCGCTGCATCGCCCACTCGTCGCTGACTAAGGAGCGCAATCCCAAGATTATTGTAGGCTGAGGCATAGCCCGGCTTCAGCGCGAGTACTCTATGGTACTGCTCGATCGCGTCGCTCGCTCGACCAAGCTCAGTCAGAACATTACCAAGGCTCAGAATGGCTTCGACATAATGCGGATTGAAGTCTATGGCGCGCTGATAGCATGCGCTAGCTTGATCAAAGTCACCTAAGTTTTCGAGATTGAAGCCGAGATTGTAATGCGCCTCAGCCGAGTGTGGATCGTATTGCAGTGACCGTTGGATCAAATCGAGAGCCGTCCAATGATCCCCTCTTTGACCATTCACAACCCCGAGGAGATGAAGCGCCCCAGTATGCGTCGGCTCAGCCGAAAGAACCTGTCGGTAGGCCGCTTCCGCCCCATCCAGGTCGCCGGCTCGATGACGTTCAACCGCGGCCCGGAAAAGCGGAGAATCACTGACGTCACTCTGTGGCGCATTGTTCATGCCAGCAACTCCTCCAAAATTTCCCAGCCGGATTCCAAGGGCGGAGAAAAGATCTAGGTCTTCTACGACAATGTGGCGGCCAAAGAGAGAGGGTCGGCGGCGGGCGTACGCAATAGCTTGGCATAAATACCGCCCGCGCCGAGCAATTGCGCGTGGGTTCCGCGTTCCGCGATCTCGCCTCCGCGCAACACCAGGATTCGATCCGCCTGCCGCACCGTGCCCAGGCGATGGGCAATCACGAAGCTGGTCCGACCAGCCATCAATATCTGCAACGCCTCCTGGATAAGGGACTCTGTGGCAGTGTCAACGCTCGCCGTCGCCTCGTCCAGTATGAGAATGGGGGCATTTTTCAGAATCGCCCGCGCGATGCCAATGCGTTGTTTTTCTCCCACGCTGAGTTTGACTCCGCGCTCGCCGACCAAAGTACTGTACCCCTCAGGCAGACGGGCGATAAATTCATTGCAATTCGCCGCCTCCGCGGCAGCATGCAACTCCGCCTCGCTTGCGTCGAGCTTGCCGTATGCAATGTTGTCACCCACTGTCCCGTTGAAAAGGAACGTCTCTTGGCTGACGACCGCGATCTGAGCGCGAAGCACGTCCAGCGGAAGATTGGCAATATCCATCGAGTCGATTACGATGCGCCCGGTGCTTGGCACGTAGAAGCCCAACAAGAGGTTGGCGAGCGTTGATTTTCCCGCGCCGCTCGGGCCGACGAGCGCGATGACTTCCCCCGGACGGGCATGGAGGGAGATATTCTTTAGCGCAGTCCGCCCTGGAGCGTAAGTGAAGCTTACTTCCTCGAAGCGCACTTCTCCGCGCACCGGAAGCGTAAATGTCCCGTCGCCCGTCGTTGAGCGTTCCTCGGGCGCGTCTAGAACGTCGAACACACGCTCGCTTGCCGCGCGGGCTGATTGAAGCATTTGATTGAGAGCGTGCAGCTTTCCGATTGGCTCATAAAACAGAGCGAGATAGAAGAGAAAACCGACGAGCTCGCCGAGCTTCATAGTTCCGGCCGAGACCATCGCGCCGCCGCGCCACAGCACGAATACCGTGCCCATTGATCCGAGGAAAGTCATCGACGGTACATAGACCGACCACACCCGGAGAACCCGGAGGGTCTGGCTGCGTACTCTGTTGGCTGAGTCGGCGAATCGGGTATTTTCATGGCTCAAACGGTTGAAAGCCTTGATCTGCCGGATGCCTTGGAGGTTGTCCGCGAGGAGAGCATTGAGCGCTCCCGATGCTTGCCTCATGATCCGACACCGCCGAACGACTGTGACCGTGTACCAGAGCGCACCGCAGCATAGTATCGGAAGAGGGATCAAGGCAAGAACTGCCAATTGTGTGTTCTTCCACCAAAGCAGGACGAAGACGACCACTACGCTCAAGACAGCGATCGTACCCTGCTCCGCGCCGTCGATTAGGATGAGCTCGACGGCGCCTATATCGTCAATCACGCGTGACATCAGGTCGCCAGACGCGCGCTCATCGAAGAAACCAACCTGTAGCTGCTGCAGCCGCGCATAAAGATCCGTGCGCATGTCAAAGATTACATTCTGCTCGAAGGTGCTGCTCACCCGGATACGGAGCCACGTGAAAAGATCGCGCAGGGCGTACGCAACAATGAGCGCGAGAATGGCATGAGGTAGCCGCGCGATTGCGCCTCTGCCAATCACCTCGTCGATGATGTACTGCATGATCTGGGGAAATGCGAAAGAACAGCCAAGAGCCAGCGCCGCAAAAAGGATGTTGGCCAATGCGTTGAGCTTGTAGGGCCGCAGGTAGACCACGAAACGGCGAAGGATATGGAAAGTAGATCGGGCCTGAGCGACCTCGGCCCATGGGTTCACGGAATCTTCGGCAGGCGCGTCCATCGTGGTTCCGTCATCCCTCGCTCAACAGCAACGCTCGACTGACGACCGCCTGCCGAAAGCATGTCCGAAAGCATGTCAATGAGCCAAGCATTACAAAAGAGGAGTGCGGACGAAGGGCGCGCCAGCCGAAGTGACTATTTCGAAACCGGGATGGTCTGGCCCGTACTGTCCTGCGACGATCCAGTATTTCCATGCGTCAGGTCTACAACCTTACCCATCTTGACGACGTCCGGACTTTCATATTTCTCAGGGATTTGTTGCGGCGGAACTTGCGTTTTTGCAGTCTGCACCTTGACCTCCGTATGCTGCTGGTTAGCGCTCTTTATATGCGATCGCAGCGGTGTTGTCAAGGCAGAGTTTCTCCATTGCAGGAGAGCACACGCCTTTGCGCTTGATTGCGTAACCAACGCGACACCAGGAACAGAGGGATGAGGGTGAGGCAGAAAAGAATATACTCCATCCAGTCATGCGCCAACCAAGGAGTCTGCGTTTTCAGATACGGATCAACGTAGATGAAAAACAAAATACCTTGTCCAACGACCGCAGCTGCGCAGAGATACACGAACAGAACCTGCATCGGGTTTGGCCAACGCTGTTCCAAAATTTGATAGTAATTCTTTGAAAACGGCAGCCAGCTGTTCTTCGAATCTGGAATCACACGAACCGAGTGGATGGGAATCAGCGGCAGGAATAGCAGGCAAAAGAAGTTGGTTGTGACATGGGAGCCATCCGCGCGAAAATCTCTCTGTCCGTAATACTTGGTTCCACATCCGTTAATGCTGCTGGGCATAGTGTCTCTCCTTTTGTTGGATGAACAACAACGCTATCGTCACTGCAACGCCCAAATGCATCAGCTCATCTCCTCGGTAAAACTGCCACTTGTCCCCTTCTGATAGCAGGCAGGGCGTGCCGTGGACGATAGCACGGTTTGATTGACTTCGTAAGGCAGAATAGTTTAGCGAACTCCATCTACTCCCCGCGCCCCTGGTAGGGTCACGCATTCCCACCAGAGGCTACAACGATGCTGAACAGTATGGTCATCCTGCGACTGGTCTGTTTTCAGTAAATATGAAACTCACGTTTCTCGGTATTCCGACTCAACTCATGGCTCTGCACCAGTTTGGTCCGGTGAACTTCAAAGCCGGTGCCGGGAAGTAGTGCTTCCAGAATGAACAGAGATTCCTTGGCGCCCTGCAGTTCACGATAGCGATAAACGGCGGTTTTGCCTTCGCTGGCCTCGTCTCCACTCGCAGTATCCGCGAGGAACTGCAATGCATCTTCCTTGCTGGCGGTGGGGCCGTCATGGGTATCCCGGTGAATCGCCTCGGCTGCGTACGACCTCACCAGTTTGGTCCAGTAGTCCGCGAGCAGATCAGGGCTGGCAAATAGATCGGCCCAGACAATGTGCCCGTTGATGGCGGCAACTACACCAATCACCTGCTCGTGCCGGAGCTTTTCAATCACTTCATTGTTTTCACCGAGCACGGGAGCGGCAACAGCATCCACCTCGGCTTGAGCCTCCGGGGCTGCCATGACTTGTGCGTAGGAGCTGCTGGCGGCTGGGCTGTCATAGGAGCCTACCACGACACCGTGATAGGTGGGTTCGAGAGTGGTGGATCCGGAAGACGCACTTGCGCCTCTGCCAATCGAACTGCCAACGGCGTCCCAGACCTCGCGCTGATTTTGTGCAGCCATCGCCTTTCTGCGCACGGAGGGCTCGACCATGAAGCTGGAGTGCGCCCCCTTGCCGGCCACGTCAAACTTGGGGCTGCGCTCTACCCAGCGCCCAGGCTCAATGCAGAAGACGCCCAAATCGAGTGGCTGGCTGTGAGGCGGCACAATCCGATCCTTGGCAATTACGCGATCCTGCTTGCCTCCGGTCACAATCTCACCGGCTAACAGCACCAATGGGCGGCCCGAGTTGTTGACAAGTACCAGAGTGTTCACCTCGTCACCGCTATTCACCAGGCTCTCCGTGACGTTGCCGTGGACGCCGTTGCGTGAGCGCACCAGGCCGCGTGCCTTGCCCGCTTCTGTGATCACGACTTCGCCGCTCTTTAATCCCTGATCCAGAGTCAGGTAACGCCAGTGCGCGGCTTTTTCTTCCGCATGGGCACGGACGATGGGATACAAGGTGACGCTTCCCGACTCAATCGGGTCGAGCACACGGTAGGATGTCGTGTGCGATTGGGGCTCCATGCCGGCGAAAGCGATCGCTTCAAGTTGCCAGGCCAGCGCCCAGGTTAAGAGACCGCACAGAGTCCATCTGCTCATCGTCTTCAGCTTCGTCATAACGTTGGCTCCTATTCAGTCGGGTGTTTTGCTCACATCCAGAGAACGGCCGGGATGAAACTTCTTGCACAGATAATTTTTGCTGGCTAAGCTCTAGCTGCGGGACCGGAGGCGCGGATGTGCGGGTAGAGCAATTTGAAAGCCCGGACGAGAGCGGCGCGTATCAGCCTCCGGAGCCGGTCGTACGGTTTCTGCGTGAGCTCTGGCACTCCATTCGCGTCAAAGGTGCCAGCATCGCTTATGAGGAGTTCGCGCGACTTCTGCTGCAGGTTGCGAAGCGTTATGAATTCGGCAGTTCGCTGCCGAAGTCTCTCGGCGTTGAAGCGCAGGTTGCCTTTCTTCGCTCCCTTCACGCCGAGGAACTGGTACTCGCCAGGGCCTGTGCTGCCGGGGATGAGGCTGCGTGGGAGAAGTTCATCGTCCTCTACCGGGAGACGATCTATCACGCGGCGTATGGGATCGCGGGATCGGATTCCGTAGGACGCGAGCTGGCGGATTCGCTCTATGCGGATTTGTATGGCCTCCGTCCACGGGAGGGAGAGCGCTACTCGCCGTTGCTCCTCTATCATGGCCGAGGCTCGCTGGCTGGATGGCTGCGCAGTGTGCTGGCGCAGCGCTTTGTGGATCTGCGCCGCAAGACGCACCGGGAAGTCTCTCTGGATGAACTGGCGGAGCCTGCCATCCCGCAGCCCACGGCGGAAGCATCTGCTCCACCTGAGCGCGTGACGTCACTGATTCAGCAGGTAGTTCAGATGACGCTTGTGCGATTGCCTTCCGACCAGCGCTTTATTCTCTCCGCGTATTACCTGGATGGAAGAACCCTGAAGCAAATCGCCAGCCTTCTGGGCGTGCATGAATCCACGGTGAGCCGGATGCTCTCGCGGTTGACTGCCTCCTTGCGAAAGCAGATTGTCGGAGAATTGAGAAGGAAGGGAATCAGCCGGAGAGAGGCGGAAGAAATCATGGAGGTCGATGTCCGCGACCTTGAGATCCAGGTTAGAAAGATTTTGCAAGGTGAGACGATTCCCGCGTTCCAAGATCAGCGGGCACTGACCGTTCCGGCACGCACGGAAGTAGCGGAGTTGAAGGAAGGAGGCGAATCCGATGTCTGACGAGCGCTCACGGCAGCAGCATCCGGATGCCGACCTTCTTGCCGGCTTTGCCGAGAATAGCCTTACGCAACACGAGCAGGAGAGTGTGCTCAGCCATCTGGCAGTGTGTTCGCGTTGCCTGCAGGTGGTTTTCCTCGCTCACCAGGTTGAGCCCACGCCTGATACTCAAGCCTCTAACCTGAAGCCACGCCCGTTCTGGCGGAGAAACTGGTTTCCACTTCTGGTTTCGGCGTCGGCAGGTGTTGTATTGGCGGTAATAACTTTTTCATGGTACGGGCAATTTCACACCCGAACGACACCTCAGGATAGTGAGATCGCACAACAACGTACTGCCCCAATGCCATCCGGCAACGAGAGCGCGTCCAAGGCTACAAAGACTCCGGAGGTTACGCCACCGCCCCCTCCCACTGCCGCCGCCCCCAAAGATGGCACCTCCGCAGCAAAGCCATATCGACAGGGTAAGCCGGCGCAGCAAGAGGTCCCCTCGTCTCTCCCATCGACGGCATTTGATTCGGTGGGAACCCCGGGAAATTCAGCTCGCAAGCTCACGGAAGAAGCCCCGCACGCCGCCCCTCGACGCGATCAAAAGGACGAGGAAGAAGCCCAGCAGGCCTCCGCCCGGCGCGATCGAATGGAGCTAGGGCTCAACTCCGCCACGCAGAGGGCGCAATCCACGGGTGTTATGCAGAGTGCTCCCGGTTCAAATGCAGGCAGTGCTGGGTATTCCCCTCGCGCAATTCAACCTGGCAAGGTCAGCCGTCAGACCAGGGATGCCTGGGACGCGCCTCCTTCTGGCGGAGCAGTTACCACCAGTCAGGCGAACCGCCCTGAGTGGTCAGCACCTGCAGCCGAGCCGAGCCAGCCGCCGGAATCCAAACAGGTGCACGCGGAAGGTTGTGTAGAGCCGGGCGTTGAGGCTGGTTGCCTGATCGTGAAGGATCGTCAGAGCGGCAAGCTATATCACGTGCTAATCAAGGGATTGCGTCCGCAGTTGGGCGATGGGATTGAATTTACAGGTGTGCCGCACGACGGTCCCACATCCTGCATGCAGGGTATTCCGTTGGATGTGATCACCTGGGTCGACAAGAGCTCTCTCAAGTGCGCACAGGCAGAGGCTCCCAAGAAATGACAGTTGGCTGAATGCAGTGGAGCCGAGTCTGTCCCCTAGCGCAGGCCGATGCTACGATGCACCTTAGCGCTGGAAAATGGAATTCCTATGAACTGTCAGCGTTGCGGCACCGACATGAACCAAGTGGAAAAAGACACCTCATCCGGACGCGACATTCGCGAATACGTGTGCCCGAAATGCGGCCACTCCGATTGGGAGGACCGGGGTAAAGCTTTGTGGGAAATTCTCTCAGACGCCCGGGAAAGAGCCGAAGCGGAGGAAGCCAATCAGGCACTGGCCAGTTCTCGCGACCTTCACCCCGAATCCTCTGCATCTGAATCGAGGTCTGCATGCTCCTCTGGATGGGAGCGCTTGCGTGCTCGGCTCGCACTCTTTTTTGCGCGGAAACAATAACCGCAGCACTCAGGCCGCAATCATGCGAATTCCATGGCTACTCATCATCTTGCTATCGGCGATCTTTGTCCTCGCCTTCATGCCCTATTGCTGACCGCAGCGTCCGCTTCTCATTTTTCCATTCACTCAGTGCCGGTCCCGCGATTGCTCCCATCAGCGCCAATCCAAGCGCAACATCAAAAACAGGAGACGAGAAGGCCAACACTCCGGCTGCGGCGAGAGGGACTATCGATGCCAGGATTGCGTGTTGAACGACGTAAGCAATAACGAGAAGCAGCAAACATACCGGGATCACTGCCAGACAACAATAGAGTGCGTCACTGAGACTGAATCGATGCGCAACGACGAAGCGCCCAGCGCCAAGCAGGAACAGCAGTCCACCGACTGCAAAAATGATCAATGGACCCCACTCGATGTTTCGGAGGGTAAATCGGGCTGAGCTCATTTCGCATTCCTCCACAATGTTTCCTCAGTCTTTTTGAGGCAATGTTAAGTAATAGCTTTCAGCACCACGCCAGCGGCGGTCAGCGGTAGTATTGCGCCTGGGTCTCAAACATGCGCGCGTATGTTCCATTTATCCGCATGAGCTGTTCGTGCGAGCCTTGCTCGATAATACTTCCGCTTTCCAATACGTAGATGCAGTCCGCAAACTGTACGGTAGAGAAGCGATGGCTGATCAGGATAGTCGTGCGTCCACGTGCTGCTTGGCGAAAACGCTGCAAGACCTCCTGTTCGGCGTATGCGTCCAACGCGCTGGTCGGCTCGTCCAAGATCAAGATTGTCGCGTCGCGGAGAAACGCCCTGGCAATCGCCACCTTCTGCCATTCTCCGACGCTTGGGTCCACCCCACTATCGAACATCGTGCCAAGATTCGTTTCGTAGCCATGATCGAGAGACTGAATGAATTCTTCGGCCCCGGCCGGACGAGCCGCTTGTCGAACGCGCTCGTCTTCCCGGTGCAGGTTCACGTTGCCGAACCATATGTTGTCGTGGACTGTTGCGCAGTAACGGACATAATCCTGGAACACGACCGCAATGTTTTGCCGCAGCGAGCCCGTGTCGAAGTCGCATAGATCCGTGCCGTCGATAGAGATGACCCCGCGGGTTGGGTCATAAAGGCGGCACAGCAGTTTGACTAGCGTTGACTTGCCAGCACCGTTTTCCCCGACCAGGGCAACGGTTTGGCCCGCGGGAATAGTCAAGCTAATGTCGTTCAGTATCATCCGGCCGCTGTTGCGATATTTAAAGCTTACATGGTCGAAGTTGATGCCGTGCAACGGCCTTACGAAAACCTTCGGCTGCGCTGGCTCGCTGATCCGGCATGGGAGGTCCAAAAACTCGTAGAAACTCGAGAGAAACAGGCCGTGCTCATGAAGATTACCGATGCCGTTCAGCAGATCGTGGAGGCACTCCTGCCCCCGCTGGAACGCCTGGTAAAACATTACGAAACCGCCAACCGTCACACCTCCGGAAACGGCCCGATATGCGACGAATGCCAATGAACCGTAGCTAGAAAAGACTCCTATGAGTTCGGCGGCCAACATTGCTGCGCTGCGCTTGGTGGCTAGGGCGAACCGCTCTTGACGCAATTGGTTGCGCAATTCTCGATGGCGCCGCAGAAAAAAACGACCCAGCTGGAAGAGGCGGATCTCCTTGGCGTAGGTTCCTTCGACCAGTAAACGCTCGAAATACCATGCTTTTCGCTCCAGCGGCGTCCAATCGAAGCCCACTCGATACCGTGCTCGATCGTACTTGAGGCGAACGGCGATCGCAGGTAGGGCAGCGGCCAGTAGAAGGATCGGAAACGTCCAATGGAAGGCTGCGAGCAGGCCCACCATAGCGAGGAACGACACTCCACCTCGAACGCAGCGCAGCAAGTCGGCCAGAACCTGACCCGGACGATGGGAAGCTTCTCCTTGTGCCCGGTGCAGAGTGTCTTGGTATTGCCCGTTTTCATAGAATTCCAAGTCAACTTCCGTTGACTTCTTGTGCAGGAGGGTATGGACGTGATCGGAAACCATCCATTGTTGGGCATCGCCAACCCAGATTGCCAGTTCCCAAACCAGCGCGTTGGCCAGCCCCGCGGCACCCGCCAATACAATCAAGTAAACCAGATGCCGGCCGGCATCTGGGGTCGGGTTGCGGACTGCTCCCGCTACTGCATCGACAATCAACTTGGTCAGATATAACGACAGTAAGGGCAACGCGGCCTGAATGATGACCACCGCGAGATTGCCGATCGCCAGGCGCGGACTGGCCTGCCAAACCATGCGAAGAGCCCGCCGTAATGCCATAACCAAGGCACCCTTGAAGCGCAATGGAGCGGCGTCTGCGCCCAAGCGAACCTCCTCTACGCACGCGAACCCTGGGCCAGCACATCGGCCCGTGTTGCTACACAGTTCAGCTTCGGTGATTCACCGAAGCTGAACTGCACCCTTCGGCCTTTTAGTGACGGCCAGACTGCAACGAGTTCGGCTAGCCCCTCGCTACCTGTTGCCCGAACAATTGCCGACGCAAGTCCCTGAGCAACTTCCGCCGCAAACACAGGAGCCGGTTCCCTGGCAAGTGCCAGAGCAATCGCTACAACCACCACCGGCGGTCAGCGCGTAGCCGTCAGCAGGCACAGCGCCGTGCTTGCTCTCGTAATCCGAGACTACCTGTTGGAGGAATCCCATATCCGGGTCTGAATAACGAAGTTTCATATCAAATCCCCTTTCGAAAAACGAATTGTTTTAAACCGACATCTCCGACAATTGCGTCATTATCTTCAGGCAGGCCTTGGCTTTGCGAGCGTCTTCTAACGACAGTGGCTCTTCCTTGGATTTGCGTCTGATCAGCTGAGCCTGAAGCCAGCAATTAGCCAAAGCTTGCACCTCGAACAACCGGCACAGGCTCTGGTCCCTGAATGACACCTCGCCGGTGTGTTTGTAGTTGAGGCCGTAGCAGGTAGGGCACATGCTGCGAAGAGCGCAGTCGTTGCAGCGCGGATCGGTGACGGTTACGTCTTCCCGGAACTCAATCGATTGCAACTCGTTGCTCTTGCATGCACCCAGGACCAGGGGCGAGAACATGTGGCAGGGATATGCCGCGCCGTCCACGTCGTAGGTCACCATGTGCGTCCCAGTGCCGCAGTATTTCTTTTGCCCCTCGCTCTGGCAACTTAGCGCGCGCTGAATGGGCACCTCCAGCAGCGACACGGGCGGCACTTGCTCGTGTTCCAAGTAATATTCCGCCAGATTGTGCAGTTGTCGGCCGTACTCGGCAACCGACTCCTCATCCCAAGGCACCCCCTGGCCCACGCTCGCCCCAACTCTGAATCCCCTTTCCTGCAGGTAGATAATCCCTTCCGCCAGCGAGCCGACCGACTCGCGGGAAACGGTCATCTTAACCGGCTGGTCCGGCCAGTTCTCCTGGAAGAAATCCAGGTCGATCTGATCGAAGCTGTGCCCCCGGTTGGTGTTATGCATCTCGGGCGTGCCATCGAGGCTCAGACTGAGGTAGTACCGTTCCTTGTGCTGCCGAAACCATCGCTTCATCGGTTCGTCCAACAGCGTCCCGTTTGTGGTGGAGAACAGAACGAAAGGGACGGGGCGGGGAACTGACCAGACCCATTCGGCAATTTCCCGAATGAGATCGAAGCGGAGCAACGGTTCGCCGCCCATGAAGTCGATTGCCAGTTCATCGAATTCCTGGGATCGAGCCACAAAGTCGAATTCTGACTCGATCGCTTGCTTGGCTGTCTGGATCGGCATCGACTTGTCGGACTTGTACGATTCGTAGCAATAGACACAGTTAAGATTGCACTGGTGAGTGATGATGAGCGTGCATGACCGGCGCGCGGGGATGGCGCGTTTTGTAGACTCTCGGTTTGCTTCTTTCGGCATCGGCCGGCTTCCTTATTGTCCGCGGGCACTGACTATTTGGCGCGTCCATGACGGCTCAGAGTGGGCTCTGCCACACCAGCCTACATGTGCCCGTTCTTGCAGCATTTCAGATCTCGGCGGTCAGCATTATGGGGGAACGCTCCCGAATTAAATATGACTCACGTCACATGCTCAGGTTTTAACTCAAAATAGAACATTAGGTGTCGGTCAGCGCAATAGAGTCTGCGCCCGGGCCCCTGTCTCAGGCTCATCTCGCGCCGGAAACGACTTTGCGAACGCCCGTTGCAAGCTGTCCGCGACCGATCTGGACCCCTTAAGTCAGCTAGCGAGTGTCTTCAGACTAATCCTGAGCTTGTCTGGCCAGAGTCAATGTGAGAATATCCGTGCACGAATTACGGAGCCGTCCCTGAAGTACAGGCTTTCCGCGAGAGGACGGACGAAGGATTCGCGATCATGGTTTCGAAATGCCTTCGTTGCCTCAAAGGAGACACCACCATGAAAGGGATTATCGTTGTTTGCGTTCTCTCGCTCGCCAGCTTAGCGCTTGGCGCTTCCATGCTACTGCCCACGCCCGCCTTGGCCAACAGCTCCAGATTGCGGAGCACGCCTGCGTTCGGCGGCCATGACCAGCTGTGTCTGGACAACTACAATCAATGTATAAAGGGTTGTGATGGCGCGACGTCATGCAGCCAGCAGTGCAAGGTCAACTACGATAAATGCATGCAGTAATCAGGAGCAAGCAATGAAGCGTTGTAGCCGCACCTTCGCCTGTGTACTCTTCGTCTGTGCTGCCTTTTCAGAAAATACCGTCGTTGCTCAATCGAGCACTGCACAGCAGCAACAGTGCCAACAAGAGCAAGCTCAACTGGCGGCGCAACTTGCCCGGTGCACGACCGATACTTGCCGTCAGCAGGTGCAGGCCGCCATCGCCGCACATAATGCGCGATGCAAATAAACGTCGACGACAAAGACAACAACAGCGTCGTACTCCACTGGATCTGTCATCTTGGCCAGCGCAGTTCTGAGTACCGCGTCACACGGCGTTTCCCAGTTTTCAGGAGGCACGCAGCATGAGAATCAAAAGCGGGATTGCCGGTATCGTTTTGGCGGTGCTGATGGCTAGTTCTCCGATAGCGCGGGCAGAGACGATATTTCTTCAATGCGGCGAAGAGAATATCACCGTTGATACGACAAACAACACTGTTAACAATCATCCAGCAACCATCAATGAAACAGCTATGGATTGGGAGTGGAACTATTCGTACCCAGACGGCACAACTCGTTCGGAACATGGCCACATTGACCGCACCACAGGTGCCAAGACTGGAACAGATACAACCTGTTTTGTCTCGGGCGGTTACCGGGGAACTTGCAGGACAAACCAGTCTACGCCGAGTACCTGCACTAAGAGCAGTGCGCCGGCTACAAAGTTTTAGGCGGTTACTAGCGGGTTTTGCACCCTTTCCCGCAGGCTTAGTCCTGACGAGGTTGTCGCGGGTGCCTACCATTCGGCGAAGCTGGAATTGAGCTCAGTTTGATGTTACCAAGGAGTCGTTGTTCAATGAATATCCGCAGCTATGCGCGTTCTCTCTGTCTCGCTATCCTTTGCATAACGCTCTTCATCACCGTCGGACACGTCCGCGCCTACAGCAGTTCGCGCAGCGGGGGAGCCAAGGGTTTAAAGGCCTCGGATCCCCATCTCACCGGCGCGCGCGACATGAACTACGACCACCTCATCATCGCCGGAGAACGCATCGGACCCGTCCGAATGGGCGGCAGTGTCAGCGATGCTGTGCAGCATCTCGGCAACCCTGATAAAGTCTGGCGCAGCACATTTCGCGGCCCCGGCTATTCCTCGGATGAGGTGTATTACTACTACAAAGAGGAGTGCATCACCTTCACTTGGCAGGATTCCGGCCTCGAACCTAAGATTGAAAACGGGCTTCGTGGAATCAACGTGACCTGCGACAAATGGTCTACCCCCGATGGATTGCACGTCGGCTCATCCATGAAGGATCTTGACGCTCACCTTGGCCAATATTGCCCTTCGAACCGCGATAACGGCTCGCTGATCATTTCCACCAAGCGGGGCATCTGGTATGAAGGCAAAGACCGCTACAGTCCCGTCTCGATTATTAGGGTGATGCCCGTGATGGACAACTGGGGCGGCATGTGCAAAGACTGAGGCACACAGTTTCGATAAAGCGGACCTAGAGTGGAGTATCAGGAATAGACCTGTCAAGATTGTCGGAATGCCGCAGCATTCCGCGAAACCGGACGGGGGGCACAGTTGCTTCTTGCAACCCAGCGATCTTGCACCATGGAGGCTTACGGCATCCTGATATGTATGGCGTGTTCTCCGTCACAATCTCTGGGAGCATCTGTATTTATAATTGAAGTCGCGAAAGAAGACGGCACTCTCAAACGCTTGATGAGAAGTAAGCGAGCAGGTGCGGCCTATCCCATTTTGCCCTAAGGAGGCGCCGTGAAGAACAGAACCATATCCCCCGACGATGCTGCGCTCTCGGCCAATACCGTTGATTTCCAAGACCTGTGTAGTCTCAGAATGGATCAGGCGATTGGGATTGAGAAAGCTTCGCTCCCCACAGGCGTCCGCTTGGATTCTGGCGTAATCCGTATCTACAAGAAGGCTTCGTGGTTCTCGCCAGTCGGCATGCTTTTCAAGGCGGCGGCTCAGGCCATTGGATTCTGCATGGAAATGCGACGGAGCTGGCTCTCAGTGCTTGCGCCTCATGCCTTGTCGCATGTGAGCACGGTCGCGAGCAACTCCAGCAGTCAATCCCAGCCGTCACCGGATGAACTGGCGTACAAGATGGATATCGCCATCGGGCCGCAGCATGTCGCAGCACCGAGGAGCACGGCTGCGAGCAGTTCTGTCAGGAAAGTACTACCACAGCCGACGCCGGACGAGTTGGCCTATAGCATGGATATCGTAATCGGAGAGCGCTTTACAGTGCAGAGCAGAACGGGCGAGAGCATCTCTGGCGATCAAGAGGCGACAACGGAAGTACCGGAACCCAGTAGGGGGCTCGCAATGGCGGCGCAGGCAGGCAGCTAAACTTCAATCAGATGCGTTTGACCCGTTGCGGCGTTGAGGGTGGAGCAAGCGTTGCGAACCTCGTGCGGCATCTTCGTCGACCTCAGCCCCGCATAGTCCGCAGCCCCCTCGCGAGGTCTGTAATCAGGTCCGCTGTGCTCTCCAGTCCGATGTTCAGCCGCACAATACGGTCGCCGTAATCTGTGCGAGTACGCACTTGGTGCGTATCGTAAGCCACCGCCAGGCTGGCCACGCCTCCCCAGCTATAACCGATCTTAAACAGTTCCAGCGCATCTACGAAGACCCTCACCTGCGCGCCCGTGAACTCCGGCTTCATCACGAGCGAAAACAGTCCCGACGAGCCGGTGAAATCCCGTTTCCAAATATCGTGTCCTGGGCAGGATTCAAGCGCCGGATGCAGTACCGCCTGGATCTCGCCTCTCCCGGTCAGCCAGCGTGCAATCTCCAGTGCCGATTGTTCCACATGCTTCAGCCGCACTGCCAGCGTCGTCATCCCGCGCAGCGCTAGGCTGCAGTCATCGGGAGAGACCGCCAGCCCAAGTCGTGCGCGCACCTCGCCAAGTCTTTCCAGGTGGTCGGCGTTGCGCACCGTCACCGAGCCCAAAAGCAGGTCGCTGTGCCCACCGATGTATTTCGTCGCCGCTTGCACGGAGACATCCACACCGTGCTCAAAGGCAGGGAAGAGCACACCCGCGGACCAGGTATTGTCGAGCGCCACCGGGACGCCGCGCTTGCAGGCGGCGGCGCAAACGGCTGGGACGTCCTGCACCTCCATGGTGATCGAGCCCGGACTCTCGGTCCACAGCAGGTGGGTGTTGGGTCGAAAGTGCTCCGCGATACCAGCACCGATCTCTGGCGGATAGAACGAGGACTCGATGCCGAAGCGGCGCAGCAGCTTAACGGCCAGCACACGGTTCGGGCTATAGACGTTCTCAGGAATAAGCACGTGGCTCCCGGCGGAAAGAAAAGCCAAATCCACTAGGCCGATCGCTGCCAGCCCGCTCGGAGTCAGTAGAGTACGCGTGCCGCCTTCCAGTTCGGCGATGCGTGCCGACAACTCCAGAGTGGTAGGCGTGCCGTGCAGGCCGTAAGCATAGCCCAGTTCCTCCTGGTTCCACTCCGTGTGTATCGAAGAGGTGTCCGGAAAGACGACGGTCGAGCCCCGATAGACGGGCGACGCGAGCGACTCAAAGCCTTCAGGTACCTTCGCATCGGTCTGAATCAGCCTGGTTTTCCAATCCTTCGTCATAACAACCTGTTCTGGAACCGCTACAACGAACTTGCCCCGAACGAATTCGCTTATGGGTTGGCGATATCCTCCGTGCTCCACCTCCACAAGGCGGCAGGGGTTCTGCGCTACGAAGGGCTCGGGGCGAAGCGGCAACCGGTTTAATGGTAGAGGCTTCTTCCATGTTCAACAACTTGGACTTCCCAATTTTGCGGAAGCCAAAGTTCCAGATTGCCATCGACTTGTCCGGAATTCCCACTGTCGATCCTGAAAGTGCGCTATTTCCTGCGGGCTGTGATACCGCCTCGATTGGCGTCCAGACACTCGGAGAAAAATCAGCAGCGTTGAAACGTGCCCTGAAGAAGACTATTCTGTGCGTCAAAGTCAACAGAAGGGGTGAGTCATGGTCACAAAACGCAAGGTCATCGATTACCGCGTGTTTCTTGCCGAAGAACCTTGCGACATCGCTATTTTGGGCGAAGAAGAGTTGCTGAACGTTGCCGTACGGCACGCCGTCCAAGAGCATCGACACCGGGACACGCCAGCACTCCGCGAACAGTTGCGCTCAATGCTGCGCGAAGAATGCAGAAAGGTTAAGGCTGCTTAGTCGAACACGTTGCGCGTGGAGAGTTGAAGAAGCTTTCTCTCCTTGACCCAACACCAGAATGATTTGACCCTATGGACGCAGAAAAGACCATCGCCGAAATCGAGATGCTGGAGCATATCCTGAAACTGCAGGACAAAAGGCCGCTCCGGATGTGCGATTGGAAGGCCGCAAATCAAAAGCACGATGAGAAGTATGCGAGTGATCCGTGGTTCCGGTTGTGGAAGCGGGACGGGTAGGCTGCACTGGTTAACGTCACGCGGTCACGTGACGCAATCGAGCGGCCTTGCTCCGCAAATCGCGTCCGGTTAGCCCAGCCATTGCGGGTTGTTATAGGTGCCGTCGAAGTGATGGCTCGTCTTGTATAACTCATACTTGCCGTCCTGCGCAGCCGGAGCGGTCTTCGCCAGCAGTGCCGAGACCTCTTCCTTGCTCATTGGTTTGAAAGTACGAGCAGCCTTCAGAGCCTGGTCGAGAATCTCAAGTGAATCGCAGCCGGTGATCACGACGCTGGTTGGCAGGTTCATCGAATAATGGAGACACTCGATCGGAGTTGCCGTCTTGCTCTGAAGAATGTAGTGATCTCCCATCGGTTTCATTCCCAAAACGCCGATTTGCTGCGCTACCAAAACCGGAAGTACCTTGGCTTCAAAGCTGTTGAAGTGGTGATCCATTACGTTCAGCGGCATTTGTACAGTGTCAAATGTGAAATGGTGCGCGGCCGCAGTCGATAGCATCTTCAGATGTATGTCCGGGCTCTTATGGCCGGTGAAGCCGATGTAGCGCACTTTACCGGCTTTCTTTGCTTCCAACGCAGCCTCAAGCGCACCACCCGCAGCAAAGATGCGATCGGGATCAGTCTCGCGAATCACCTCGTGAAACTGCAAAAGATCAATGTGATCGGTCTGTAGCCGTGTCAGAGAGTCAGAGATTTGTTTCTCCGCAGTGGTCTTGTCACGGCCGTCGATCTTTGTCATCAGGAAAGCTCTGTTGCGATAGCCGCCAGTATGAAGAGCTTTGCCCATGCGGACTTCGCTTTCTCCGCCGTTATAATCCCAGCAGTTATCAAGGAAGTGGACGCCCTCATCAATGGCCTTATGCACGATGCGTATGCTGTCTTCTGGGCTGAGATCCGGCTTGCCAAGATGGTATCCGCCAATCCCCACGATCGAGACCTTCTCGCCAGTGCGGCCGAGTGTGCGGTACGGGACACCAGTGGTCTCGGCTCCGGACGATTGTTGGACCAGTCCTGCCGCCACGATAGAGGCCGCAGCCAACTCTAGAAATTCTCTTCTTGTCGCCATGTCATTCCCTCACCTTGCTCTCATACATGCTGTGCTTAACCGGACTCGCTGAGCGTGGCTACGTTCGTCAGCACAGTTTGTTGTTGCGCAAACGCGCTGGCACACATCAAGGGCGCAAGCACCACAATAACTTCGACTCTGAGTTTTCGAATGCGAGACAGGAGCTTACCCATACGCGTTCAGTATCCCGAGATCATTTGTCGCTTTCTATGAGATGTAGGTTTTTATTGTCGTGTCCGATGGAGAGCCGCTTTCGCGAGCTGTTTATGGATCGCCGGAGACTCGCCTTTTTTGGCCACCATCGAGCCCGCTCCAGTAGTGTTACCCAGACAATCGCTTTCGTAACGTATGTGAGTGGGATGAACTGGTCGGTCCGCGCCTGACTGTAGCCTCGGTGCGGGATTCTAGTAGAATTAGAGTCTGTGCAATGTGAGGGTTCACGATGGCGAATCGATACGGTGAAGCAGCACTCATGGCGACGCGGCAAGGGTCTTCCGCCGACATTAGTCCAATAGCTCGGTGGGAGAGCGCGATGGAGAAGCTATATCCCACAAGTACGGCAGCGCGGAAGAAGGGCTGCCCGCGTGGAGCTTTTCTAGGTCTTTGCGAAGAGGGTCTGGTTATGGGTATTCCGGCCGGCATCTATACAGCGTCAAAGGACGACAAAGCTTATGCAATCCGGGCCGTGGCATTGCTAACTGAAGGCGCTCAGCATTGGTCCACAAGTGCATTGTGGCGGGCAGTAACGGACGGGGCTGAGAGGGCACACAATAGCCAAATGGATATCGTGCTGGCGCTCTGGAACAACGACCTGATCGCAGGCAAGCGGACTGTCAGTACTCGGGACGAATAACAAGCGCCAGTGAAGTCTCCCAAACGTCCTAGATCAGCATCTTGCGGCGGACACCAATGCAAACATCCTCGCGCCGGTTTGTATTCGAAGATTTCGAACAAGGCTTGTCTCTTTTCCTCGGTAGCGGTGCAACCGTCACGGAACGCATTAGTGCGGTCACAGCAGCACTGCGGAGCAACGCGGGGCCGCAGCTCCGGGAGCGAATGGGGCAGTGGGCCCTCCGGATTATGCCCGCGGAAGCTTTGGTTCCCGATATATACGCGCAGTGGCGCCCGCTAGTTCAGGAGGCACTGCGTTTTATTCTCTTGCGGCTGTCAGATGCCCGCCTCGCCCCCAAGCTCATAGAGCAATTGGATCTTCCATCGAGTACACCACCTGAAGTCCGTTTGCTGCGATTCATCGCGAAGACGCCCGGTCTCCAGAAGCTCGGGCAAGTGTTAGCACGAAAGCAGCATTTGCAACCCTCCTTGCGCAGGGCGCTCAGCCAACTCGAGAACAGCATCTCTGATGTAAACGCGGCGGAGATTCACGCGATTATCATGGAGCAATTAGGTGTTCGGCTTCAGACCTGCGCGGTTGAGATCGAGCCAGAGATTGCATCGGAAGCCAGTGTCAGTGCGGTTGTTCGATTCACATGGTGGAATCCGGAAAGTGGCGAGCGTGAAAGGGGCGTATTCAAAGTCTTAAAGCCCCATGTGCCGGAATACTTTGCAGAAGACCTGGACCTGCTGCAGCAACTCGGTATGCATCTGGAATCCAAGCACCGCGAATATGGGATTGCAGCTCACGTCCTCTCCGATACTTTCAGCGAAGTGGGGCGCTCCTTCAGCACGAGGTGGACTTTTCGCGTGAACAGGCCACCTTGCTGAGAGCGTTTGATCTCTACCGATCAGTGGCTGGTGCTCGCATACCTCGACTGATTCCGCAGCTGTGTGGTGAGCAAATTACGGCGATGACGGAGGAGTCCGGTGTGAAAGTTACAGATGCGGTCGCGTGCATGCCCGTGTGGCGTCGGGAGTTCGTCTCCGAGCAGTTGATCGAAACGTTAATCGCCATTCCGATATTTGCGTCGGACAACAACGCCATGTTCCATGCCGATCCCCATGCCGGCAATCTGCTATATGACAAACACACGGGAGAAGTTGTCATTCTCGACTGGGCGCTGACAGAACAGTTGACCTATAACCAACGAAGGCATCTTGCGCTTCTGTTCATCATGATCGCTCTACGAGACGTAATGGGTGTTTGCAACGCGATCCAGGCTTTGTCCGAGGTCGATTTTGGAGGCGATTGTCGACTGGAGCGGATTGTCCGCGACTGTGTAACCGAGTTTATTGACCAACTACCATTCACTCACTTGCCTGAGGCAACCGATGCCATCCGTCTGGTGGACCGCCTTGCGCTTGAGGGGGTTATGTTTCCTGCGCCGCTCCTTATGTTTCGTAAGGTGCTGTTCACCCTGGATGGCATCGTACATGAGATTGCGGGGCCAGGCAGATCGATAGAGTTCACCCTCCTACGTTATGTTTTGCAACGCTGGATGGGGAATTGGGCAACTTTTGGTTCACCGCTCTCCGCAACAGACTGGCTCGCGGTGCAGTCGAGCGTGCTGCTTTATGGCAGCCGATTGTGGACAAGCGTCTTGTCCTCCGGCCTGCATTCTTTTGCGCACGCACCGTGCGCTGCACCGAACCAGACCGCGGCCGCAGATGAAATGGGCTGACCCAAAGAAGGTTCAACATCCTATAACTCGACTCCGTCAATAGTTTCCGATGTGCTAGCTTTGGTTTCTAGCAACTTTGTGCACTCAAACTGCATTCCTGGGGGTCTCCCTGCATTGTTGATGGAAAAGAAGTCCCAACTGAACGCAAGGCCCCTGAGCCGCCGGTTCGCTGGGCTGTCTTTGGCTGAGTTCCTGGTATTGCTCGGATTTACGACGATTGCAGCCGTGGCGGTCTGGTTTCACGAACCTTGGGCGGATGAGGCGCAAGCTTGGCTCATCGCGCGCGACCTCGGCATTCGCGGAATTCTGCATCAGATGGGATACGAGGGCAGCCCTCCGCTCTGGCACCTTCTACTCTGGGGACTCATTCGCCTGCACCTGCCCTATGCGGCGTTAGGAGCCGTGTCACTTGCTTTGGTCGCGGCTGGAATGTATATCTGGCTGCGCTGGAGCCCGCTTCCTGCGCCCGTCCGTTTGCTGGTTCCATTCGCCTTTTATTACCAATACCAGTATGCGGTCGTAGCTCGAAGTTACGCATTGTCGACTTTCCTCGCTTTTGCGGCTGTTGCGCTCTGGAGAGCGAAGCCACTTCGCGTTATTTCCTTTGGGTTAGTCGTCGCATTGTTGGCACAGACGAACATGCACGGGTTCATGATCGCTGGAGGAATTGCCTGCGCGTTTGCCTGGGAGTGCTATAAGGATTCTCACAAACGGCGTTTTTCGCGGACCCAGATTTTCCAGACCAGCGTAGCCGGTATTTTCGTCCTGGCCTCTGCGGTAGTTGCAAAGTCTCTCGCAAAACCAGTTCCAGACTGCAGTTTCAGGGCTGCGATCCAACTTCAAAAGGGAACTGCGTTGGGGAGCATCGCCCGTGATCTGGGCGGCCTTCCAGGTTTGAGTAAAGCACTCGGCTTAAATATGACTTGGGGACTAAGCCTGCTTGTCATCTTCACGATGTGGGCAATTGCCGCAAAGAAGGGTGCCGTCGTATTGCCACTGATAGCTACCTTGGTTTTGGCGTACCAGATGTGGACCGGTAATATCACTTTTTTCGGAATCGGTGCGGGCGTGGTCCTGCTGATTCTGCTGCTGTCCTGGTTTTTTGCGGTAAAGCAGCCAGCTTGTGCTCTTCCGTTCATCTTTACTTTGCTTGCCATGGGATTGGTCTGGTCTAAGCCGTGGCATTACGGAATGGCTCTGACGGCATTTCTGGTGTCAGTATGGGCAGCGTGGCCTGCTGGGCATGTGCCGGAATTTGAATCGCCAGCACAACTTATGGCAGTCTCGCTGGCTGTGTTGCTGCTTTTCCAGTTGCCATTGACAGCGGAAACAGTGCGCGCTGAAGTGCAAGGACCATATTCTGGCGGAAGAGCTACCGCTGAGTTTCTTCGTCCTTACGTGGGCCGCAGGCCTATCTACAGCGTGAACTTCTATGGAACAGGAGTGCAGGCATATTACGACAGGAATATCTTCGTCGACTGGCCTACGGCGTTCTGGACCTGGTCAACTCGAAGAGCTTCTGAATCAAATCGAATCCTCTACGAGTCCCCGCCCAGCGATGCAATTATTGTGGTTCCTTCTGGTGGCGCGGCTGCTTCCAAGCTTGCAAAGTCCGAGTTCGCGAGAGTGCAGCTCGCGAAGAGGCACTTCCTAAGGAGGCACGAATTTTGCGGAGCACAATTTTGGCTGGGCCAAGTATCGGAATACGAATGTTATGAAATTTACGAGAGACAGCCTCGTTGACGAGCCACAGACTGATGACAATGTCATCCGTTGACTCTCGCACTGCGGGTTTGTCATTTGGCGCGGCACCACCGTTATCGATGCGGTCAATCTGTTCCAATCCATCTCTGCAATGCGCTCTTGCACGCCCCGCACCCATCTGGAACGCGACCGCAGGTTGCACGTGAAGCCACTCAGGAAAAGTGTTAGCGTAAAAGAGTCATTTATGGCAACACTGAAGGACATTCTCGATAACAACGTCAGTGAAGCCGCGCCCGAGTTATTCGAAAAGCTGGACCGCAACCGGGTGCGCTGCTACTCCTGCGGACATTGCTGCCCCATACCCGATGGGCAAGCGGGGGTCTGCAAAGTCCGCTTCAACCGTGGCGGAACGCTCTACGCACCCTGGGGCTATGTTGGCGGCGTGCAGTGTGATCCGGTCGAAAAAAAGCCGTTCTTTCACGCCTATTGTGGTGCTCTCGCCTACAGCTTTGGCATGCTTGGCTGTGACCTTCATTGTTCGTACTGTCAGAACTGGGTGACCTCGCAGGCGATTCGAAACCCTCATGCCGTGGTTTCGCCGACAAGCGTAACCCCGGAGATGCTGGTGCGGGAGGCACTCCATCAAGGTGCTCGTCTCCTGGTCAGTACATACAACGAGCCGCTGATTACGGCGGAATGGGCAGTGGCCATCCTCAAAGAAGCGAAAGCAGCCGGATTGGCAACTGCTTTCGTCTCGAACGGCAACGCCACTCCACAGGTGCTCGAGTACCTGCGCCCGTGGGTGGACCTGTACAAAGTTGACCTCAAGAGCTTCGACGAGCAGCACTATCACCAGCTTGGTGGCCGATTGCAACCGATCCTGGAGACCATTCGCCGGCTCTATGAGATGAAATTCTGGCTGGAAATTGTTACCTTGGTCATCCCGGGCTTCAATGACTCCGACGATGAACTCACCCGCCTGGCGGAGTTTCTGGTCAGCGTGTCGCCGGATATTCCGTGGCATGTCACTGCGTTTCACAAAGACTACAAGATGACTGATCCAGACAACACCAGCCCAGAGACGCTCATGCGCGCGGTGCAGATTGGCAAGAAAGCTGGCCTACGTTACATCTATGCGGGCAATCTTCCTGGCTCAGTGGGTGACCTTGAGAACACGCGTTGTCCCGATTGCCACGACCTCCTTGTGGAACGTCACGGTTATCTGATCACCGGCTATCGATTAACCCCAGATGGCTGCTGCCCGAGGTGCAGGAAACCAATTCCCGGGCGCTGGGACTCAGCTGTCCGCAGACAGATCACCTCCCAACCCTTTGTCCCACATTTGCCTGGTTCTTCCAGTCTGATCTCAATTTCGTAAATCAAAACGGACGCAATTCTCGATCTGGACCAAGCCAAGGCGCAGACCCTCCTGACTGAAGTCAGCGTGTCTGGAAGCAGGCTGATCTCCGCTGGGAAGCTCCTCCCAGAACTGGAGCGACGGTGGGCTGCCTGAGTTGTTCATGCCAGGGATAAAGAGGGCGTGGCTTCGAATTGAACGCCCGTAACTGATCCCTGACTTCCAATCTGTTGAACGGGATGATCCAGAGTGCAATCAAAAGTCTCTATAACTCCAATGAAATAAATTCATCGAACTTTGTTCGCTTTCCTTCAATCCCGCATGACGCTCGCGCCATCCAACCAGACCACACGCAACAGATCCGAGGAGGAGCCGTGAAAACCAGATTCAGATGTTGGGCATTCCGGCTTGTCAACTTCCCGCACTCTGGACACTGAGAAGCCAGCCAGGCGGCCAATATCATCGAGTCTCCAATCGAGTACTGAAATCCTTTGCGAATTCTCTCGACCCGCCGGGATACACGCAACACGGGTGGTGGTCACAAGACGCCGTTGCAAACGCATCTGTTCGAGGACCGATCGTGAAAATGTCGACAGTGGTCATGGTCGAATCTTGATTGGAATGGCTCAGGAGACCGCGAATGAGGCCAAAGAAGCATCAGCAGCTATTACGAAAAGCCGCGCCCGTAGGATCGAAGACGATACTGATACTGGCTGTGCTTGCGCTGATTGGTGGAAACGCGCTGGGCGAGAAAACTGGCTCGGGTTGCGACCTTACTTTGTATAGTGATGGAGATCATACGGCAGTCAGCACGATGTTCGAGCATTCCGACGAGGGCTGCCGCTACTGGATTTCAAGGTCGGCGAACTTTATCGGCCAGGGACACCAGGCTTTTCAATCTTCCTACATCGGGGCAAACAGCCTTCAGTCGAAGCCGGAGTTCGCGGCCTCAGGCGTGATGACCGTCTTCACCGGATACAAGCTATCGCGTAACCTACAGACGTTAGCCGAGGCGGAGCAAGCGGTTGGACAGATCGTGAGTAATGGGTTTGGGTTGGGCGCCTTCCCTTATCCGGACAAGCCACGCGATCTCGGCCTCAATCAGGCTCCTTACCTGGCGCGTGCGATGGTGCGTTACAGTATCCCGCTGGGAGGCGGGATGGCGGAGTCCGGAAGAACCCCGTTCGATCTCTCAACTTCCGCGCACCGGTTGGAGATCATTGGCGGAAAATTCGCCCTGAACGATTTTTTTGATCAGAACGATGTCAGCTCGAACAATGACCTGCAATTCATGAATCTCACCATCAACCAGAACGGTGCCTGGGATTACGCAGAGAATTCGCGCGGCTACACGGATGGCACGGTCATTCAGTGGATTACGCCGCGCTGGACGCTGCGATTCGGCGAAGCGCTGATGCAAAAGGCCGCCAAGAGTGAACAACTCGATGCCAACCTGTCACGAGCCCACTCCGACAACGCCGAATTAGAACTCCATCCCGTCATAGAAAACAAATTTGAGTCGGTCATTCGCCTGGCTGTTTATCATAACCACGCTTCGATGGGCAGTTTCAGAGATGCCATCCTCGCGTCCAGTGGGACCGGCGTCGCTCCTCAGATCACCGCACATCAAGTGATGGGGAACAAGTATGGAGCCGGCGTGAATATCCAGCAGAATCTGGGCGATCTTCGCCTGTTCGTGCGCGGTGGTTGGAATGATGGACGCTATCAAACACTGGGCTACACGGAAGTCGATCGCACGGCTTCGTTCGGAGGAGACCTGAAGAGCAGTACTTGGCACCGCGATGAGGACCAGGCAGGCGCCGCCTTCGTTATCAATGCACTTTCCGGAGATCACAGCCACTACCTGGCCCTGGGCGGTATTGGGACGTGGGTCGGAGACGGGCGACTCAACTATGCGACCGAGAAGGTGTTTGAAGGCTATTACACCCTGCACTGCTGGAGTGGCATTTTTCTCACTGCCGATGTCCAGCGGATTACCAACCCAGCGTACAACCGGGATCGTGGGCCGATACTTATGCCCGGCGTTCGGCTGCACCTCGATTTCTAAGATGCTGCGACATGGAGGCGACCCTAGGCGCGCGATACTGCCTGAATATCTACATCTTATCGATCCGTGCTACCGCTTGGAGTTTCCGCTAGGGAATCTCTGATTAAGTTTTTCTCTGCTTTCCACAGAATCATTGTGTAGATTGAGTCAAGAGACTCTGAAGACAATGAGACAGCGGACACTGGCGATGACAACTGGCTTTGAGCGGTACAGCAAGAAGACGCGGCGTGCGGCATTTCTGGAAGAGATGGAGCAGGTAGTTCCGTGGAGCGAGTTGTGTTCACTGGTGGAGCCGCACTACCCCAAAGCTGGCAATGGACGCCGTCCGGTGGGCATCGAGCGGATGCTGCGAATTTACTTTTTGCAACAGTGGTTCAACCTCTCCGACCCAGCGGTGGAAGAAGCACTGTACGACTCGCCGCTGATGCGCCAGTTCGCGCAGATCGATCTCGGCAACGAGCCTGTGCCGGACGAGACGACGGTGTGCAAGTTCCGCCATTTGTTAGAGGAGCATAGCCTCGGTGGCGCGATGCTGGAGGCAGTGAACGTTCACCTGCAGAGCCGTGGCATCAAGATCACGACCGGCACGATTGTTGATGCCACGATCATTCACGCTCCGAGTTCGACCAAGAACCGCGAACAGCAACGCGACCCCGAGATGCATCAGACGCGCAAAGGCAAGCAATGGTGTGTGTCACGAACATGAGCGCAAGCTCGTGATGCTGTACTGAAGATGGGAGATGGCCTCCCGAAGTCAGCTTGCAGGAGCAGGCTTCAAACCGCCCGGTGCTGCTGCGTCCAAAAGGCGTGGTGGTGAGCGACCGAGGAAAAGGCATCGAAAGAAAGATGTCAGGTGAGTATTGAGAAGATGAGCGAAAGCAAACCGTCCGATGACGCATCGTTATTGCCTCAAGATACTGCCAAAACTGGAGCTGACCATTGGCTCCAAGATAAGTCGAGACGATACCTGCTTACGGTCTCGATGGCAGTCGGTGTATAGGCGGCATGAGCTCAATACAGGCTTTGGTATGGAACGTGAGAACCTCGTTCTGGATGGCAAGGGAAATGACAAATGGCAAACACCATGAGGAAGAATACCGATGCCGGGACGAGGGGCGGAGCTGTCCGCAGTAGCGATGAAGCCCTTGCAATGAGGGTGGAGCGAAGGGGCGGCGTTATCCAGTTGACGAATGTTGCCAACCCGCCATGCGGGAATGAGTGACATGACATCGACAAAATCGTATTTCATTGCAAAACGCACAGTATGGGAAGCGTACCAGCAAGTAAAGGCCAACCGGGGTGCTGCCGGCATCGACGAAGAAACCATCGCGATGTTTGAACAGGATCTGTCGAAGAATTTGTACAAATTGTGGAACCGAATGTCATCGGGGTCGTATCTCCCACCGCCGGTCAAGCAAGTGGAAATTCCGAAGGCAAAGGGTGGCACGAGAAAGCTGGGTATACCCACTGTGTCTGATCGAATTGCACAGACCGTAGTCAAGCTCCTCATCGAACCGATACTTGATCCGATGTTTCATCCAGATTCATATGGATATCGGCCGGGACGATCGGCAAAACAGGCAATTGCCGTCACCAGAAAGCGGTGCTGGCAATATGACTGGGTGGTGGAATTTGACATCAAAGCAGCCTTCGATCAAATCGATCATGGCCTCTTGTTGAAGGCTGTGCGCACCCACATCAAGGACGACTGGATTCTGCTGTATCTCGAACGGTGGCTGACTGCACCGTTCGAGACTGCGGAAGGTGAACAACTGCTGCGGGAACGCGGCACGCCGCAAGGCGGAGTGGTCAGTCCAATCCTGATGAATCTGTTCATGCATTATGCGTTTGACGCATGGATGAAGCGAAACAACCCACTGTGTCCGTTTGCCCGCTATGCCGATGATGCGGTAGTTCACTGCCGTAGCCAGAAGCAGGCGGAAGATGTAATGCAATCCATCGCATTGCGGCTGGCGGAATGTGGGCTGACGATGCATCCGGAAAAGTCGAAGATCGTGTACTGCAAGGACAGTAACCGCACTGAGTCGTATCCGCAGGTGAATTTCACATTCCTCGGCTTTACATTCCAACCGAGGAAGGCACAGAGCAAGCAGAACCGGTTCTTCACCAGTTTCTTGCCGGGTGTAAGCGCTGATGCCAAGAAGCGGATGCGGCAGACCGTGCGCGGGTGGAAACTGAATCGTCAGACCCAAGTGACGCTTGCCGAACTGGCGAGGCAATATAACCCGATGATACAAGGATGGTGGAACTACTATGGGGCGTTCTATCAGACGGCCATGCACCAGATCTTCCAGCACATTGACCGCACGCTCCAGCGATGGGCCAGACGCAAGTACAAGTCGCTATCAGGGCGAAAGCGGGGCAGCGTGCAGTGGATGCGCAAGATGAAGGACGCTGATCCCCAGTTGTTTCTCCACTGGCGTGTTATTGGAAACGCGGTTGGATAACGGGAGCCGTATGACGCGAGAGTGTCACGTACGGTTCTGAGAGCGGCCGAGGGGGAAGTTCCATCGGCCGACTCGCCACTTCGGGATGAAGGCGCATGTCGGCGTAGACAGTAAACAGAAGATCGTCCACTCGGCGGTGGTGAAGGCAGCCAACATCGCGGATTGTCCGGTGTTACCGGAGTTGCTGCATGGCGAAGAGACCAAGGTCTGGGGCGATCAGGCGTATCGCGGACAGACCAAAGCGATCCGCGAAGCCGCGCCTCTGGCGCAGGATCTGACCAACAAACGCTATCGCTATAAAGATCGCATCGATGAAGTGCAGCGTGCGAAGAACCGCAACAAGTCGCGTGTGCGGTCGAAGGTGGAGCACGTCTTCGGAGTGATCAAGCGGAAGTTCGGCTACGTGAAAGTGCGCTACCGGGGAATCAGGAAGAACGCGAATCAGGTGTTTACGCTGTGCGCCTTGAGCAACCTGTTTGTGTCGCGCCGCAGATTGTTGTCCACCTCTGCGGCGTAGTGTCTCTGGACACTGCCCGGCGACACCGCTTGAAGCCTCGTCACCGAACGTTCAGCCCCCAAGAACCTCAAACCCTGCTCGGTAAACCGAAAAACACCGACCACCGCTTCGCCCCAGCTACCTGTTCAGAGCTTCCCTAGCACAGTAACATTATGGGATTAGAACAATTTTGCCGAACGCTCCTGGTTCCAATACTTCTTTGTGTGCGCGGGCAGCCTCTGCAAGCGGCAATTCCTTGCCGACGACGGGTCGCAGCGTGCCATTCTCCAATCCGGCGAAGAGCCCAGCATGAATCTCTTTTTCCTCGAGTTCGGTAACAGCCCAGAGAGTAAAGGCGCGAATTGAGCCGCGACGTGTCATAAGGTCGCGAGGTGAAATGCTGACATCGCCTCGGCTGCCAATTACAACAACGCGGCCCTGCGATGCGAGCAGCTTCAAGTCCTGGCCGAGATTCACGTTGGCAAGCATTTCGAGGATGACGCCGGTGCCTCGCCCGTTCGTCGCCGCCAGAATCTGCTCCTCGTGGCCGGCCTTGGTGTGATCGAAGACGTGATGTGCGCCTTCGCGCTTGACCAGTTCCCGGCCTTTCTCTGTGCCGGCGGTGCCGATGACCGTCAGGCCCATTGCGCGTGCGATCTGTACAGCCGCAATTCCCACACCGCCGCTGGCGCCGTGGATGAGTGCGGTTTCGCCGGCACGAGCTGCCGCGCACTGCAGCAGCGCGTGATATGCGGTGCCATACGGAACCCAAAGGCATGCCCCTTGAGCAAAAGTGATATTTGCCGGGAGCGGATGAACCTGGCTTTCCAGGGCCAACGCATATTCTGCGTATGCGCCGCTCAGCGTCTTCGCAACATAAACGCGGTCGCCCGGCTTTACACTGGTGACACCTTCCCCCACGGCTTCCACAACGCCGGCGCCATCGGAACCAGGGGTGTACGGCAACGGCGGCTTGATTGCATAGGTCCCAGCGCGCATGTAGGTGTCATAGGGATTTACCCCTGCTGCGTAGATTCGAACAAGAACTTGTCCTGCGACTGGTTTTGGCGTGGAAATCTCTTCAAGATGTAAAACCTCAGGACCGCCGAACTCACGAACAACGATGGCCTTCATTCTGCCTCCAGGATTTTAGCTTCTATGTCGATGCTCGAATCTACGTTCGCGAATCTCACGCCGGAGCAAGTTGGCAGCTCCGCTCCCGGTTAGACCCATTCTCCATTTCGCATTAGCGGTTCGGCAACATTGGAAGCAGTGATGCCATCGATATCCAGTTTGTCTGAACCAATCATCCAGTCCACGTGGATGAGGCTGTCGTTTGCGCCCTTGGCTGCGAGCTGGTCGGGAGTTAGCTTGTCTCCATCACGCAGGCAGCTACTGTATGCTTGCCCCAACGCAATGTGAGAGGCGGCATTTTCATCGAACAGAGTATTCAGAAAAGTTAGTCCACTGTGGGCGATAGGAGAGGAATGCGGAACCAGCGCAACCTCGCCCAATCGTCGCGCGCCTTCGTCCGTATCAATCAGTCTTTCAAGCACTTCCTGACCTCTCGTTGCATGTGCCTCCGCGATATGTCCGCGTTCAAATCGTACCTGAATCCCTTCGATCATCGTGCCCTGAAACGAAAGAGGCTTACTGGCCGTCACTGTGCCTTCGGCGCGATCCTTGTGGGGTGTGGTGAAAACTTCTTCGGTGGGTATGTTGGGAATGCAATAGATTCCGTTGCCCGCAGTCGTGCCGCCGCCAATCCAGAGATGGTCATCGGCAAGCCCGAGCCGGAAGTCGATTCCTGGCCCGCGGTACTGCAGTGCCGCGTATCGCTTCTCATTCAAATGCGCCGCCCGGCGATGCAAAGCGAGCATCATGAGCTTTCCAATCGGCGACTGGATCCTCGTGATTGATGCGCGAGGTCTCAAAGATAGCGTCCCACAGTTTGGCCAAAGCGACATCCGAAGGGTCGTCCGGAAACATCGCTGAAGCCCAGGCTGGTGTGGCGCTGGCGACGATTGTCCAGTTGATCTCGTGCCGGGTAATCAATTCGAGTGCTGGCCGATAAGCCACGGAAACAGCGCGATTTGAGCGACCAACCTTGTCAGGATCTTCATTGGAGAGCAGCGATGGGTCAGCCCCCGTAATTGCCAGTCGTGCCGCGCCGTTCTTGAATGCTGCGGCCATTCCCTCGTACAACCAGTTTGGAGCACGGTCGAAGCTTTCATTCGGGGCGAAACGATAGCGCATCAGTACCGCTGAATCGTCGCTGTAGAGAGTTGTGACCAGTGAAGCGCCTGCACGGTAGGCGTGTTCTGTAATACGTCGTGCCAGCGGCAGTGCATCGATTGACGCCGTCATCACGAGTTCTTGCCCGGCTTTGAGGCCAAGTCCCACCCGTATAGCGACCTCGGCCAGTTGGTCCAATTTCTGTTCGTGGAGCCGGTGTTCAGCAGCGAGTGCAATATTTGCCATGAGTTTGTAGATGCTCCTAACAGCCTGTGGTGTAAGTAGCTGATTTCCGGTAAGACAAGCCGCGCAGTTGCGAACGCGATCTTGTCGCATTTCTGACAGCCTGCACGGAGTTCCGGTCCCGAGCAAACCTATTCTGCCTTACTCGGCACGCAAACCGCAGAAATGGTGGCGCCAAGCGCAAAATATGGCGCAACAGGCGTGCTCCGAAGCGGTTTCTAAGCTCACGCGGCGTGCCCGCTCCCAGCAGTTTGCGCATCACCAGGCTCAGATTGAAGGCACCGACATGGATCAGTTGACGCTTCAATATGTTCCCGTGCCCGCGCAGATGTGTGCGCCTCATGCCGCCGGTTTCATAGCAATGAGCGAAACTGCGCTCGACGAACTCACCTCGACGCTTCAATAACCTCTTGCCGTAAGCTCCGCGCACCCGCCGGCGATTTGCATACACCGCTTTTTGCTCTTCGTTTTTATCTTGCCAGTGGCGCCGACCCCTCTGCTTCTTTTCCGGAATATAACTGCGCACCTCACGATCCTCGACGCTCGTCAACACCGGGCCACTGTGATAACCCTTATCCGCGACGATCTCTTCGATGCCGTTGACGTTGACCTTGGACTCATCGTTGGGATGTAGCTGAACGTCCCGCACGGCCAAATCGGCGACGGTCATGCCCGCCTCGACCAGGGTTTCGTGAAACGTTGTGGTGTCGCCCTTATCGGCGCCTTGCAGGGTAACGGCCACCACCGCGCCACTGTCCAGATCGACGGCGTGCTCGGCCTTATGCGCAAGATGCGTGCATCCGTCCTTCATTTTCGCGATCCGCGCATCAGGGTCCGCCGGACTCATCCAATCCTTGTTGGAAGTACGTTTCTTGCGCTTTCGATCGAGCCGCGCAAGGTCCTCGCGCGCTGGCGTCTCAATGCCGGAGGCTTTCGCCAAGCCGCGCAGAAACTCATCGTAACTTGCACCCGTATCGCGCCGCACAATCGAGCGCATCGCTGCGTTGGCTTCCAGCGTCGTCGCGTCAATCGCGATACGCTTTCCCTTCAGCAGCCCGCGATCAGCGAGCATGCACAACACCCAGTTGAAGACTTCGCGATGCGTCTCCAGATCGAGCAATCGGCGCGTGCGGGAAATCGTCGAGTGATCCGGCGTGTACTCGTCCAGGGCAATCCCAACAAAACGGCGTAATGCCAGCGAATCCGCCAGCCGCCAAGCAATGCCGCGCTCAGCCTCGATGCCTTCAAAGTAGCCGATCAGCAACGAACGAAAGTAAATCCCGGGCGTCAGCGACGGCCGCCCGTAGCGCTCCGCATAAAACTTCGCGCATCGTGCCTCAACAAATGCATCGAAGCCTTCGCTGTCCAGCAACTCGTTCAGCCGCTGGTAAAACGGATGCCCCGGCGCTACCGCCAGTTCCGTGTGCGCGACCCACAGACCTTCTTGTTTCTCCCGACTCTTGCGCGTGCCCATCGCCATATGTCGAGTCTACAAACAGACCCTGTGGATAGTTCAGAACTTTCTGCTTATCACTCCAGACTTGCACCACGGGCTGCTAAGCTTCTTCCAGATGAAAGATTTGCTACAACCTCGAACTGTAAGCATAATCGATGCCGATGACGAGCAGACGGCTACGCTGCACCGAGTGTAGGTACGCCTCAGTTATTTGTGAAGATGTTCAACGATGCCGAAGCGAAGCGCAGGTTTACTCATGTACAGACGGCCCGATGCGGACCTCGAAGTATTCTTGGTTCACCCGGGCGGTCCGTTTTGGGCGAAGAAGGATAACGGTGCCTGGTCTATCCCAAAGGGCGAGTATGAAGATGGCGAAGACGCTCTGGACGCAGCGCGGCGTGAATTCCATGAAGAGACAGGATTCACAGCCGAAGGGGTATTTCTTGAACTGGGCGTGATCAAACAAGCGGGCGGAAAGACCGTTACCGCATGGGCCTTCGAGGGAGACTGCGATCCCCAGCACCTGAAAAGCAATCTATGCCAGATCGAATGGCCGCCCCGGTCGAAGCGGCTGGTTGAGATCGCCGAAGTCGATCGGGGCGGCTGGTTTTCAATACCAGAAGCGAAAGAACGCATCTTTAAGAGCCAGCAACCGCTGCTGGAGATCCTCTGCAGAAACTTGCGCCAAAGCGAATAAGAAAATGCAGTCGAGCGTGGCCTGATTCTTTTAGCTCCTGCGAAGCATCCATCGAGTGTGAATGTTTTCGGTGCTGATATTCAGATAACCAGGGCAACGTTCGAGAGCGAAAGACACTCCATCACAGTCCAGCAATTCCTGCCCAAGGTGTCGGGCAGATACCCTGCAATCCTTGCGCTCCACGGTTCCGGCGGCATCCGTGAGGGCTGGGCCGAGCAACCCGCCAGACTTATGGCAGGCCAGGGCTATGCCGTGTTCGTGGTCCACTACTTTGAGCGAACAGGCACCATCTGGGCTGACCATAACACCACTCGCGCAAATTTCCCGGATTGGATGAAAACTGTGGGCGATGCCATTACCTTTGCCGCGCAACACCCTTCGGTTGACGCGCGCCGCATCGGCCTGCTTGGGTTCTCCCTTGGCGCGTACCTGGCGCTGTCGGTAGCCTCAGTTGAACCGCGCGTGAAGGTGGTGGTGGAATTCTTCGGCGGAATGCCTGAAGAGTTGCATGGCTTTATACGCATGCCACCAGTACTGATCCTCCATGGCGAGGAGGATCAAGTAGTTCCCGTAACCGAGGCAACACGCCTGCAGCGATTGCTGGAGCGGACCAGCACTCCTTATGAGATGAAGCTTTATCCCGGGGCTGGACACGGCTTCAACGGTCTCCAGCTTCTTGATGCGGGTCAACGGACGATTCGGTTCCTCCAACGTCACCTGCGAGGGTGGCACAGTGACGCCGATTGAGCTTGTCGCTCAGGCAGTGACTTTTGCATCGAGGGTTTTCATGAAATCCAGAATCATGTGAACGACGGCCTCATCGCCGATCGCGGTATTGATCATGGTGTGGTAAATGGCGCGGTTGGGCCATTCGACGTGGAAATACTTCTGGATGAAATCGGCGCGCTCCCGATCAACTGTATCCACGAGTTGTTGGGCTTCCTTCTCACTCTTCCCGCGAGCCAACAGGCGCCGCACTTTATCTTCTCTCGGAGCGTAAAGAAACACGCGCAACGTGTCTGGGCGGTCCCTGAGAAAATGCTGCGACCCCTCTTCCGACGATGACGCAGTTTCCGGTTTTCGCCGCGTGCTGAACGACACGTTCGGTAATCTTCAAAATGCTTTCGCTGTCGACCAGGTTGAGCTTGTGCGCATTGAGGCTTCCTTCATAACTCCCGCGCAAAAACGATTTGAAGAGCCGGTAGTAGAGTGGATCGGTTCGTTCCTCTCGATCCTCGACGACGGCCTTGGGACAATTGGCCAGCCTCGCGATCTCCTCGGTCAGCAACTGATCCCAAAGCTTCCAGCCCAGCTGCGTCGCCAGCTGTTGAGCGATTTCGCCGCCGCCGCTTCCGTACTCCCGTTCAATCGTCACGATTCTGATCATTGAGGTCCCCGACGTCCGCAATGTGCTGCGCGCATCGTACGGTTCATTTCACTTCCGTCAACCCACTGCCTCTGCACCGCCACCACCAGGTTCATTCTTCTTCAGAACAAAAGCCAGACAGAACATGATCGCCGCCCCCACGGCGAGGACCATGAAAGTATCGATGTATGCCAGGCTTGCGGCCTGCGCTTGCAGGCCCTGGTAAATCCTGGCGTACGCCTGCATCTGCGCCTCATGCGTGCCCAATCCGGAGTGAGCCAAGTTCTGGGTCAGGCCGTTGGCCGAATTCAGGAAATTGGGATTGTCGATCCTGGCGTTCTGCACCAGCCTCGCCTGATGGAATTGCGAGCGCCGCGCAATCAAGGTGGTGACCATGGACGTTCCCACGCTGCTTCCCATGTTGCGCATGAAATTGATGATTCCGGCGACCGCGTTGTTCTTCTCCGGCGAAATTCCGATGTAAGCCGCCAGCGTAATCGGCACGAACAGGAACCCCAAACCAATCACCTGGGCGATGCGCAGCCACGCGGCGGCACTGAAGCTAATCTGCAAGTCAATCCGCTGGGTGGAATAGTACATGGCGATGGCCAGGGCAGAGCCAGCCGAAGGCGATCAGGTAGCGCGCCTGGAACTTTGTTGTCAGTTGGCCCATGATGGGCATCTCAATCAGTAAGACAAGGCCCCCAGCCGAAAGCGCAAGCCCGGCCAGCTCCGAGGTGTACCCCATCAGCGTCTGGAGAAACTGCGGCATCAAGACCAGGCTGCTGAACAGCATGATTCCCAGGGTGAACATCATCAGGCTCGAACTCGCGAAGTTAAAGTTCTTGAACATGCGGACGTCGATGATCGGCGCCTTTTGAAACCACTCCCAGATAACCAGCGAGATCAGGCATACGGTCGCGATGACGACCAAAGTCGTGATGAAGCGCGACCCGAACCAATCATCTTCCTGCCCTCTGTCGAGCAGCACCTGCAACGCCCCGATACCGAGGGTCAGGAGAGCGATGCCAATGTAATCCAACTTGACCCCAGCCGCCTTGAGCCGGCCTAAATAGGGAGGATCTTCGACAAAGCGCCGCACCAGAAGCCACGTGAGCACTCCGACCGGGAGGTTGATGAAAAAAATCCACCGCCAGGAATAGTTGAAGGTGATCCACCCGCCCAGGGTTGGCCCGATCGTGGGCGCCATGATGGCCGTGATGCCATAGAGCGCAAACGCCAAGCCGCGCTGTTGCGGCGGAAAGGTGTCCGCCAGAATGGCCTGCGCCATCGGCTGCAGCCCGCCGCCGCCCGCGCCTTGCAGCACGCGGAAAAGAAGAAGAACACCGAGACTCGGCGCCATACCGCAGAGCAAAGAACTCACAGTAAAGACGCCCAAACAGACCATGAAAAAACGCTTCCGTCCGAAGGCGCCTGCGAGCCAGCCGCTGATCGGCAGAATGATGGCATTCGAGACCAGATACGAGGTCAGGACCCAGGTGCTCTGGTCGTTGCTCGCGCCCAGATTCCCGGCCATGTACGGCAGAGCCACGTTGGCGATGCTGGTGTCGAGGACCTCCATGAAGGCTGCCATCGCCACAACCACAGCAATCAGCCAAGGATTGTATTTGGGCCGCCAAACGTCCTGATCGACTGTGAGAGCAGCGGAACTCATTGGAGGTACACGTCCGGCACAACGTTCATGCCCGGCCGAAGCTGGCGATCGCGGTTCTCGCCCGGTTCAAGAACGATCTTTACCGGAATCCTCTGGACAATTTTCACGTAGTTGCCGGTGGCATTCTCCGGCGGAAGCAAACTGAAGAGAGGGCCCGTCGCGCCGGCAATGCTATCCACCTGGCCCTTCAGAGTCCGGCCGGTCGAATCCACATGGATTTCCGCTTTCTGTCCAACTCGCATGTGCTTGAGTTGGGTCTCTTTGAAATTGGCGGTGACCCACACTTCGTCGAGAGGCACGACGGTGAGGAGTTGCTGTCCGGCTTGAACGTTCAACCCGACGACCACTGTCTTATTCACTTCACCGGTGACCGGCGCAACGATTTTGGTGTATTGCAGGTTCAGCTCGGCTTGCTCGAGCAGCGCGCGCTTTTGCTCCACATCGGCGATCGCCGCACGCACGCGAGCCCGGGTGGAGGACACCTGCTGCGGTCCGGTCTCCGCGGATTGGTGGTTCGCATCCGCTTGCACCAGACGGCTCTGGGCCTGTTGCACGAATTGTTGCGCGGCGGATTCACTGGCGCGGGCTGCCGCTACCGTCGCGGTGCTGGATTTGGCCGTGGCCAATGCCTGATCGTAAATCTGCTGGGCCACTTCCTGTTTGTCCACCAGCAGCTTGTAGCGCTGGAGATCGTCTTGCGCCCTCACATCGTTGGCCTCGGCCTGCTCCAGTTGGGCATGGGCGGCGGTGAGTTGCTTCTCGGCGGCAATGACTCCCGCCTTGGCATTTTCTATGTCCGACGCGGTGAACTTCAGTTGGCTCGAAGTGTTCACCGAAGTAATGGGAACGGTGATATTCAGCGATTGAGCCGTTGCTTCGGCGTTGGCCAGATTGGCTTCGCGCCTGCGCAACCGCAACCTCGATAGTCTGTCGGGTCGATCTCCACCAGCACGGTGCCTTGCTGCACCCACTGGTTGTCGTCCACGTTGACCCGCACCACATAGCCGGAGATACGCGCGCTGACCGGATACAGGTGAACATCCGCCTGGGCGTCGTCGGTCGATTCATAGCTGCTGAAGTAGCGCCACAAAAACACGCCGCCGACGAGCACCACCAAGACGACGATGAGAATCACGATGTTTCTGCGGCGCTTGGGACGCCGGTACGCTTGCGGCGCATCCTTCGTGTCCGTCAAGGGCGATGGATCGGTCGGAGATTCATCGTCTGCCGCCGGCACCGAGTGGGTGGGTTCTCTTCCGCCATGGTCATTTTCCTTTGAAATATTCCTTGACGCCCCCCTCAGCAATGCCCAGAGCGCGAACCAGGGAAATTTTTGCAAAGTTGTAGCTGTAGAGACTGGAGATGTACTGCTCGTGGGCGCTCGCTACGGTCTCTTGCGATTGCACCACTTCCACCGTATCGGTGACGCCCGCGCCGAAACGGTCGCGCGACTGCGCCAGCGTCTCCTCCGCCAAATCAATGTTGCTGCGAGCCACGTTGACCAGATCCGCCGAGGACTGCAGATTCAGCAGCGCGGTGCGAACGTCGGAGTCGATCTGCGCACGGAGATTGTCCAGGCGCTCCTGGCTCTGCTCGAGTCTCGCATCGGCCTGCAAAAGGTCACCATGAACGCTGCCTCCCTGAAAGATCGGAATCGACAGCGTTCCACGCACGTCGAATACTTGCGTTGCGGTGGAAGGATGCGCTCCTCCCGTGCCATAGTCGGCGTCAAAGGAAAGCGATGGCAAATAGCCGGCAACCGCGGCCTTTCGGGAGAATTCCGCTGCGCGGACGTCGGTCATGGCCGCCTGGTAATCGGAACGCGAAGCGTAAGCGCGCTTCAGAGCTTCATCAAGAGTGATGCCCTCAAACGGCTGGTAGAGCGACTTGTCCGTCAATTCGAATTCCTGCCCGGGAGCCAATCCGATCACGCGCGCTACGGTCAGCTTTTGGATGGCGAAGTTGTTCTTCGCTTGAATCAACTGTTGCTGCCGGGTCTGGAACTCTACCTTGGCGCGCAGGCCGTCGATGGCTGCCGAAGTGCCCGCAGTCACCTGGTCCGTTGCTTGATCGTAGAGCGCTTGCGCTGTCTTGACTTGCGCTTCCGCTGTTTCGATGCGGGCCTCGTCGGCGATGGCCTGCAAATAGGTATAGCCGACGGCGAGCACGACGAGATCGCGCGCGTCTTTATAGGTGTATTCGGCGGATTTCAAGCTCTGGCCGGCCGCGCGCGTGGCGTTGATCGCTTTCCAGTCAAACAGCGACTGCGTCACGGCTACACGCGCGTCGAAATAAGAAAAGGGACCCACAGACGGCGGGAGCTTAAGTCCAGAAGCACCGGTAATGCCGAGCTCGGCAAGATTGATCTCCGAGGCCGCCACGTAAGGCGCCGCCGTCACGTGCGGCAGGAGAGCGCTCAATTGCTCCCAGCGCTGTCCGCGGGCCGAGCGGATGTCCGCATTCGAAAGGAGCAGTCCGAGATTCTGCTTCAATCCGCGGTCGATGGCGTCCTGCAACGAAAGCGGCAGCACCCCCGGAACGAGCTTGGCCGGCACGCTGCCCGCGAACGGGCTCACTCCGAGCGTTCCAGGTATGGCTTGGCCCGGCGTGCTCGGACTAGTGGACGTCTCGGTTTGCGCAAGCGATGTCGCTGCTCCGCAAAACAAGACTCCGGCCAGCAGGAAAACGCGGCGGGGTTCGTAACTGAGCCTCAAGGGAGCCTCCCGAAAGTCCAATTTTTGCTGCGGCGGCGGCGAGGGGGCCTATCCTAGTCCGTCCAGTTATCGAGACAGCCGGTATGTGCCTTGCGCACGTTGGATGCCTTAGTAAGCGAGAAGGAGGCACTTTTGCCGCCTAAACCAGCTGCACAGGCCAGATCAGGACGACGGCGCCGAGTGGGCTCAAAGTATTCACAACAGCTGCCGAGCGAAAGGCGGAACTCGCGTATATAGAGAAGAGTTCTTCGGCAGAGCACGAAGGTGAGAAGCAGGAGATCGCTCCGAAGCAGAATCCCACAGACCGCGATTGCCAGCGAAAACCCTTCTTCGCTCGCTTTGACTGGAATCGGAAAATTTGTACCGATAGGTACGGAACACGCATCATAGGCGAATATGAAACAGAACAAATCCTCAGGGCTGAGGGGACGTCCCCGGTCCTTCGATATCGATAGCGCTTTGGATCGTGTGCTGCTGGTGTTCTGGCGCAAAGGCTTTGAGGGCGCGTCTTTATCTGACCTCACCAAGGCCGTGGGAGTCAGCCGTCCGAGCCTCTATGCCGCCTTTGGAGACAAAGAAGCCCTGTTCCGCAAGGCGCTCGACCGGTACTTGGATGGCCCGGCGGCGTACGTTCAACAAGCGCTGAACGAGCCGAGCGCGCGTGCTGTGATCGAACGATTGTTGCGGGGAGCTGCCGGTTCGAACACGGCCAGGCGGAATCCCAGTGGATGCCTCATGGTGCAAGGTGCGCTCGCCTGTGGCGAGGGGGCCGATTCCATCCGGCAGGAACTGACTGCGCACCGCGTCGCGGGCGAGGCGGCGATACGTAGACGCCTCCAGCGTGCGAAATCAGAGGGTGATCTGTCGAGCGATGCAGAGCCTGAGGATCTTGCCCGCTATGTTGCGACGATCCTCTACGGAATGTCAGTCCAGGCAGCCAGCGGTGCAAGCCGTGATAAATTACAACGAATAGCCGACATGGCGTTGCGAACCTTGCCGCTGTGAGACAGCCCTCCGACATTTCTTGGGTGGTAAGTCGCTGATGCTTATTTATGCCGAACAGAATGCCGCGCGACCGGGGAGATTGGGTCAGAGGAGAACGGAGCGTAGTTGCGTACCAATCGGTACACATATTGAATCACCCTTCGCGCGGTAAGCATCTTTAGTTGAACAATGGGAGCAGTGAATGGTGGAACGGAGAAAGCTTGCGGTTGTCGTGTTTCCTGTGTTGTTGGGCGTGGCTGTGCTTACAATTTCTGGGTGCACCAAAACAGGAGCGACGACACCCGCTCCGCGGCCGCTTCCGGTGACCACGGCGATTGTGAATCCCGCGCCTGTGCCACGAGCGGATGAGTACGTGGCGACGGTAAAATCGCGCCGTTCGGCCAGCATTCAGCCCCAGGTCAACGGCTCGCTGACCCAGATCTTGGTGAAGTCCGGTGATCACGTTCACGCCGGACAGGTTTTGATGACGATCGATCCGCTGAAGCAGCAGGCTACGGTGGACCAGCAACGTAGCACCGAAGCGCAAAAGAAAGCTACGGTGGTTTACAACCAGAGTGAATTGGAACGACAACGCCAGCTCTACGAGTCGGGTGTGAGTAGCAAACGGGACTATGAACTTGCGCTGCAGGCGTACGAAAATTCCAAGGGCGACTGGGAGGCCTCCACCGCGTCGCGTGTTACGCAGCAGCGCGAGTTGGGGTATTACAACCTGACCGCCCCGTTCTCCGGTATTGTCGGCGACATCCCGGTGCATATCGGCGACTACGTCGCTCCGCAGACGTTGTTGACGACTATCGATGAAAATGCGGAACTGGAAGCCTATGTCTACATTCCCACCGAAAGGGCCGCCGACATTCGCATTGGTCTCCCAGTGCAGATTGTCACAAGCAGCGGGGAACTGATTGAGAGCACGAAGATCGATTTCATCTCACAGCAAGTGGACAATGCGCTCCAGGGCATATTGGTGAAAGCGCCTGTTCATGCCTCGTTCGATAGGTTTCGCAATGCCCAACTAGTGAAGGCCCGGGTTGTTTGGAGCACGGCTCCTACCCCCACCGTACCGGTTTTGGCGGTTACGCGCATTGGGGGGCAATCATTTGTTTATGTGGCAGCCGAGACAGATAAAGGGACGGTCGCAAAGCAGCGCGCGGTTGCCCTTGGTGACACGGTTGGGAACGACTATGCAGTGACAAGTGGCCTGAAGAACGGAGATAGAGTGATCGTGTCCGGCATCCAGTTCCTCATAGACGGGGCGCCTGTCCAGCCGATCAAATAAGCCTGTTCGTGCAAGTTGTGCTTCCGCCCCGGAGTCGCCGCAGTTTGAAGCAGGAGAGGTGCAGGTTTGGTTGACTTTTTCATTAAACGGCCGATTTTTGCGACAGTCTGCGCCTTGCTGATTATTCTCGCAGGCGCGGTCTGCATTCCCGGCCTGCCCATTTCGCTCTATCCCAACTTGGCGCCCCCGCAGGTCACTGTGACTAGCAACTATGTTGGCGCGAATGCGCAGGTGGTGGAATCCGCGGTCACCACTCCCCTAGAGCAGCAGATCAATGGGGTTGAGGGCATGCATTACATTACCTCGACCAGTTCGAACGACGGCACCAGCAGTATCAATGTAACTTTCCGCACCGGGTATGACTTGAACATCGCAGCGGTCGACGTACAGAACCGTGTGGCGACTGCACAGGGCCGCCTTCCGCAGGAAATCAAGAACACCGGCGTAACCATCACGAAGGCGAATCCCAACTTTGTGTTCGCCGCAGGATTCTACTCGCCCGACAACAGTCTTTCGAACCAGTACATCTCGAATTATCTTGACGTCTACGTCAAGGACGCACTGAAGCGAATACCCGGCGTGGGCGATGTATTGATCTTTGGCGAGCGCAAGTACGCCATGCGAATCTGGCTCGACCCTACGAAGCTGGCCGCACGCCAATTGACTGCGGCCGATGTAGTTTCGGCATTACAGGAACAGAATGTCGAAATTCCTGCTGGCCAGTTAGGTCGCCCCCCGGCAGATCAAAATCAGACTTTCCAGGTGACTCTACGCGTGGTGGGTCGCTTATCGGATCCCCGGGAATTCGGAAACGTCATCCTCAAGAACACTCGCGACGGGATTGTCCAGCTTAAGGATGTCGGGCGCGCCGAGATCGGTGCGGAGAGTTACGACACGAACCTTTTATACAGTGGACGCGAGGCGATCGGCATCGGCGTTCAACAGCTCTCGAACGCCAACGCTCTGGAGGTCGATAAGGCTGCCCGCGCGGCACTGGCGGAGTTGTCCAAGTCGTTCCCGCCAGGAATTAAGTACGTGATCGCCTTCGATACAACGACTGTGGTCGGCGACTCGGTGCGTGAGGTAGTCAGGACGCTCGTAGAGGCGATTCTCATCGTCATCATTGTGATCTTTCTCTTTCTTCTGGATTGGCGTGCCACGATTATTCCAGCTGTGACAATTCCCGTATCGCTCATCGGCACCTTTGCTTTCATCAAGCTCTTCGATTTCTCGATCAATTCGCTCACGCTCTTCGGGATTACTTTGGCGACGGGGCTAGTGGTCGATGACGCAATCGTCGTCATAGAAAACGCTCAGCGCCATATCAACCTGGATGGAACTGATCCGCATCGCGCGACCTCCGTCGCCATGGCGGAGGTCTCGAGCGCAGTAGTGGCAACGTCACTGGTGCTGATTTCGGTGTTCGTCCCGGTGTCGTTTTTCCCGGGTACGACGGGAATTCTCTACCGGCAGTTTTCGCTGACTATTGCATTCTCGATTGCGATTTCTCTGTTCAACGCGCTTACCCTCTCCCCCGCGCTCGCGGCCATTCTGCTGCGAAACGAAGAACACAAATATTCAGTCTTCGATTGGACCCGGATCGGCTGGCTGTCGCGTGGATACAGGACGTTCGCCCATGGTGTGGACAACGCGATCCACGGCCTGGGAACGGCGTACGGAAAAACCATTGGATGGGTGCTTAGCTACCCCTATGCCATGGTTGTATTGTTCCTCATCGGTTTGGCCGCCACTGGTTATATGTACGTGCACGTCCCCACCGGTTTTGTACCTCAGGAGGATCAGAACTATTTCATCGTCGTGGTCCAGGCGCCTCAAGGCGCCTCGCTGTCCTACACCACTCATATCGCGAATCAAGCCGAGCAGATCCTGCGTGCGGACCCGGACATTTTCGGAACCTTTGCGGTTCCCGGCTTTTCGCTTTCAGGCGGAAGTGCTTCGAATTACGGCCTAATCTTCGCTCCTCTGAAGCCGATCGACGACCGGAAAGGGAAAGGGCACGCCGCCAGTGACATTGTGGCCCGGGTCGCTCCCAAGTTATTCGTGGTCGCGGGAGCGATCGTTGTGCCGTTCGAACCGCCCGCAATTAACGGCATCGGCAGCTTTGGCGGATTCCAGTTTGAACTGCAGGATTTGGGTCGCAACACTCTGCAGGACGTTGACACCGTCGCGCACAAAATTGTTGCGGGCAGCCATCAGCGTCCGGACTTGACTGGACTGTTCACCAGTTTTACGGCGAACGATCCGCAGCAACTGGTGCAGATCGATCGCGAGAAGGCCAAGACCATGGGCGTCCCGATCAGCCAGGTTACCCAGGCGCTGGGTGTCTACATGGGCTCGCAGTATGTGAACGACTTCGACTTTAATAATCGCTCGTACCGCGTTTACGTCCAGGCCGATCAGCCGTTCCGTATGACCGCGCGAGACCTGCGGCAATACTATGTACGCTCGGACACGAATGGCTTAGTGCCGCTCGGAAACCTCGTCACGATGAAGGAGACCTCTGGGCCGCAGGTCATCAACCACTACAATCTGTTCCGCTCCGCCGAAATTGATGGCGCGGCCGCACCCGATTACAGTTCCAGCCAGGGACTGAAGGCGATGGAGGAAGTGGCGAAGCAGAACATGCTCCAAGGCATGTCCTTCCAATGGACCGGTCTGGCCTTGGAGGAAGTAGAAGCCGGCGGCAAGGCGATTCTCATCTTTGGCCTTGGAATTCTGGTTGTTTATTTGACTCTTTCCGCGCAGTACGAGAGCTTCGCGTTGCCATTCATTATTCTGCTGGCGGTTCCAACCGCGGTACTCGGAGCGTTGCTGTTCATCTCTGCGCGCGGCTTGGTGAATGACGTTTACGTACAGATCGGACTGGTCATGCTGATCGGGCTTTCAGCGAAGAACTCGATTCTGATCGTCGAATTTGCCGAACAACTGATCGAACGAGGCCGTTCAATCACAGACGCCGCAATGGAAGCGGGTGAGTTGCGGCTGCGCCCAATCCTGATGACGTCGTTTGCATTTATCCTCGGCGTGTTGCCCCTTTATTTCGCAAGCGGGGCCGGAAAACTTGGCCGGCACTCAGTCGGCACCGCGATCGTCGGCGGTATGTTGTTCTCCACCGTACTCAACCTTTTCTTTATTCCGGTGCTGTACGTTATTGTCAAAGGGACACTGGTTTGGTTCTCGACGAAAAGGGAAGCGGAAACCAGAGAGCCAGCAGAAATTGCATAGCCTGGAAGTAGCTTCAGTCGTCCACGTAGCGATGTGCGGCGCAAGTCACTTTCCCTTGCGATCCTGCGCATCAGGTCAGCCACCACCGGGAGCAGTCATCTCCTGAGCTGGATCACCGCCGGCCATCTGCTGCGCAATGATTAGTTGGCGCGCTTCGGTGCGGAGCCCGGGCAAGTACACGCCGAAGATGGCAGATCCCGCCAGGCAGCCCAGTCCACCCAGCGCCAGCGTCAATGGTGCGCCCAACCTATGCGCTACCACACCGGCGAACAATGCGCCGAATGGCGCCATACCCATGAACATCATTGAGTATACGGACATCACGCGCCCACGCAGACGATCCGGCACCATGGATTGAATCAGCGTATTCGACGAGGACATCTGCAACATCATCGAGAAGCCGAGAGGAATGAGCAGCGCAAACGAGAGCCAGAATCGCCTGGATTGCGAGAACAGAATCATGCTGATTCCGAAGCCTGCAGAAGAGGTCGCGACCCAGCGTCCCAATCCCTTCAAGCCCCTTTTTGCGGCGAGCGTCAGCGCTGCCATCATTGCTCCCGCGCCGGTCGCTCCCATTAGCAAGCCCAGGCCGCGCGCTCCGACGTGGAGAATGCGATCGGCAAAAATCGGCATTAACACCGCATAAGGCATGGCCACCAGGCTTACCAGCCCGAGCAGCAATAGCAAGGCACGAATCGGTCGCGTCCGCTTTACCCAGCTGAAGCCCTCCTTAATATGCTGAAACGGAGACATCCCGGTACCTTCAATTGGTCTGGAGGTCACGCGCATCATCAGCAACCCGCCAATTACCGCGATGTAGCTGATCGCATTCGCCATAAAACACCAGCCCTCGCCGATGCGGGCCACCAGTACCCCGGCGATTGCCGGGCCCACGATGCGTGCCCCGTTGAACATAGTGGAGTTCAGCGCAATAACGTTCATCTGGTCTTCCCGGCCAACCATCTCGACGATAAAAGACTGTCTCGCGGGAATGTCAAACGCATTCACCACGCCCATTCCCGCAGCCAGTACGAAAATGTGCCAGACCTGCACTCGATTTGTCAGCGTAAGCCAAGCCAATATGGCCGCCAGAATCATCGAAGCTGTCTGCGTTGCGACTACGATGTGATGGCGATTGTGACGGTCCGCAATCGCTCCGCCCAGCGGCGCGACAAGAAACACCGGAAACTGCGATGCGAAGGCAACCGAGCCCAGCAAAACCGAAGAGCCAGTCAATCGGTAGACAAGCCACGCTTGGGCGACGCTCTGCATCCACGTTCCAATTAGTGACACCAATTGGCCGGAGAAAAAGAGTTGGAAATTGCGATAACGCAGCGCGCGGAATGTACTAGCCACCCGCGAGTTGCTGGGTGGAAGCGCAGCGGAACCTTTTACTAGGTGGGGCATGACTCACCAAATTTGATGCGATACGACGAGGATAGGGCACCGGCATGCAAGGAGGTATTCTACTGGCGCTGAGGGTTTGCTGTTTTAGCTGCACGTTTTTCGCCGGATCGAGTCATAGTGAATGACGAGATTGCGGGTTGGGGATTTCCACGCAACGCAGTAGATAAGGACAGGGAAGATACATGCCGAACTACATTGGAGCGATTGACCAGGGAACGACCAGCTCACGTTTTATGGTGTTCGACCGTTCCGGAAGCATCATCAGCGTTGCACAGAAGGAACATGAGCAGATCTATCCAAAACCGGGCTGGGTCGAACACAATCCTGCCGAAATTTGGCGACGCGTCGAAGAAGTGATCAAGGAGGCGATGGAATCCAAGGGACTGAAGCCCTCGGATCTGTCAGGCATCGGCATCACCAATCAGCGAGAAACCACGTTGGTGTGGAACAAGAAAACCGGCAAGGCGGTTTACAACGCCATCGTCTGGCAAGACACCCGAGTTGCCGACACGGTCGCAAAGTTTTCCGTCCATGGCGGCCAGGATCGCTATCGCGCGAAAACTGGTCTGCCACTGGCGGCGTATTTCAGCGGCCTCAAGGTGCGCTGGATTCTGAACAACGTTGCGACTGCCCGCGCCGCCGCCGAAGAAGGGGAGTTGCTGTTTGGAAATATCGACTCATTTCTAATCTGGAACCTGACCGGTGGCGTTAACGGTGGCATACATGTCACTGACGTGACCAATGCAAGCCGTACCCAGTTGATGAATTTGAACACCCTGAACTGGGACGAGGACATCCTGGCAGAGTTCGACATTCCATCGCCGGTGCTGCCGAAGATTGCCTCGAGCGTGGAAGTTTATGGCAATGCCGTTCTCGGCCCGATCAAAGACGTTGCGATTGCAGGCGATCTCGGTGACCAGCAGGCGGCTCTGTTCGGTCAGGCATGCTTCAAGCCTGGCGAAGCCAAGAACACTTATGGCACCGGCAGCTTCATGCTGATGAACACCGGAGAAAAGATTGTTCCTTCTAAGAATGGTTTGCTGACCACACTCGGCTACAAGATCGGCCAGAAGCCGGCGGTGTACGCGCTGGAAGGCAGCATCGCGATTACCGGGGCGCTGGTGCAATGGCTTCGCGACAACCTGGGAATGATCGAGAAGAGCTCAGACATTGAGCCGCTTGCTCGTACGGTCAATGACAATGGTGGCGTTTACATCGTTCCAGCGTTCTCCGGACTCTATGCGCCGTACTGGAAAGACAATGCACGCGGTGTCATCGCCGGCCTGACCCGCTACGTCGATAAAGGCCATATCGCTCGCGCCGTTTTGGAAGCGACTGCGTTTCAGGTCCGCGAGGTTGTGGATGCCATGCAAAAAGATTCCGGCATCGAACTGGCAAGCCTGCGTACGGATGGCGGCATGGTGCAGAACGATCTGCTGATGCAGTTCCAGGCGGATATCCTGAACAAACCGGTTGTTCGTCCGGTTATACAGGAAACCACCGCACTGGGCGCTGCATACGCGGCCGGCCTAGCCACGGGCTTCCTGAAGAGCACCGATGACGTGGTCGCCAACTGGGAGGAAGATCATCGCTGGAATCCCTCGATGGAAGAAGAGAAGCGAGCATCCTTGTATCACTTCTGGAAGAAGGCTGTTACACGGACATTCGACTGGGTCGAGTAATGGAAGGTCGCGGAGAAAGCGCCTTCGCCTCCTATCCTGGCATCTTATGCAAGGAAAATAGTTGTGACCATGAAGGTTGTTGGGTTGGCTCGCGGACCATTTTGTTGCGCACTGCCAATGCGCGCTGCCCAAGAGATGCGGAAAGTCGCGTTGCGAGCAGCAGCTTTCGCCAGCGGAGGCGCGGCGTAACCGGCAATCCAAACAGAGCATCAGGGAGGCCTTAGAAGATCGTGGCCTGAGTTGCTGCGCAGCTACGGTTTTTCGCCCATTCCAATATTCAGCTACTCGGGATATTTATGTAAGCAGCAGAATGTTACGCCTCGACTACATTTCGTGTCTTCTGACGGTGGTATCCACCATTCTGGTTGGTCGCCGCTTGTGGCAAGGCTGGATCGTGGCGGGGGCGAACAGCGTGATCATTTGCGCAATTGGCCTGAAAACGGCACAAATTGGGTTTATCCCCGCGAACCTCTTCTGTCTGGGGCTTTACGGCTACAACCTGGTGAATTGGCGATCGCCCAGGCAGGAGAATTCTACTTCTGATGCATCTGATACGCTGATGCCCGCGCACTCGCGTGTTTCGCGGGATTTCTTCCATCGAGTGCGTGGCCGGGCGACAAGCAATGAAGGATCAATCAGACATAGCTATCGAGTTCGTCCACGTCGATTACACCTATAACCGAACTCGCACCCTCATTTCTGACCTCAATCTTGCGATACATTCCCATGAAATTCTGATCCTGCTGGGTAGAAGCGGCTCCGGCAAGACAACAACTCTCAAGCTGATAAACCGGCTTCTTTCTCCCACTCGCGGAGAAGTGCGCGTGGAGGGTCGTGCTACGCATGAGTGGGATCCCATTCAGTTGCGCCGCAGGATGGGATATGCGGTTCAGGATGTCGGCCTTTTTCCCCATTACACGGTTGAAGGTAATGTCGCGCTCATTCCAAAAGTCGAAGGCTGGGATAGAAACCGGATCGAACGGCGAGTAAGGGAGATACTCTCGCTTGTAGGATTGCCTTACGAGCAGTTTGCGCGTTGTTATCCTCATGCGCTTTCGGGCGGTCAGCGGCAGCGAGTGGGACTAGCTCGCGCACTCGCGGCGAACCCGCCAATACTGCTTATGGATGAGCCCTTCGGAGCGCTCGATCCATTAAGCCGCGCGGAACTGCAACGGGAGTTCAAACTGCTCCAGAAACGTCTCGGAACCACGGTTGTATTTGTCACGCATGATGTAACCGAGGCTCTCCTGCTTGGTGATCGCATCGCTCTCATGGAGAGCGGTGCATCCGTTGGAGTGTTTACGCCGGGAGAGTTTCTCAGGTCGTCCAATGGAACCGTCAAAGCCTATGTCGAGATCTATCGATCCAGTTTCCAACTAGCGAACGAGTGACCTATATGTCATTTCTCGAATTCGTCGTTAAACATCGCACTGAGATCATGACGCTGTCCCTGGAACATATCCGCCTGGTCCTCTGGTCCATGATGTTCTCCCTACTGATCGGCATCCCGCTTGGCGTGCTTTTGGCGAGGCGTCCGAAATTAAGAGCGGTTGTACTCGGAACAAATAACGTGATTCAAACCATACCAAGTTTAGCGCTCTTCGGACTGCTACTGCCGATCCCTTGGCTTGGCGTTCGGGCGGACCGTTTGACAATCACAGCTCTAACTCTCTATGCCCTTTTGCCGATTGTTCGCAATACCTACACTGGCATCAGTGGGGTAGACCCCTCGGTGCTCGAAGTTGCAACGGGCATGGGACTGACAGAACGTCAGATTCTTTGGCATGTTGAGATTCCTCTGGCCTCCCCCGTTATCCTCGGTGGCGTCCGAGTCGCGACCGTCATAACGATCGGGGTAGCGACCATCGCGGCGGCAATCGGAGCTGGCGGTCTTGGCGAGTTCATCTTTCGTGGCTTGGCTATGGTGGACAACAATGTCATTCTGGCAGGTGCTGTCCCCGCCGCACTAATGGCGCTCGTCGCGGATGGAGCAATAGGAATGTTACAGAGGGGAGCACGATGGCGACGCCGCTAGCATGAATCGTCGAGCGTTTGTAACCGGGATCGCTACGCTCTTCCTCGTGGGTTGCAACCGTCCTGAGCGCCGCGTATCGGTTGGCTCCAAGAACTTTACCGAACAACTCGTGCTCGGAGAACTCCTGGCTCAAGTTCTGGAGAGCCGCGTTAGGGTTCCTGTCGAGCGCCGCTTCTATTTGGCTGGGACCTATATCTGCCAGCAGGCCATTCTTTCTGGACGAATCGATGTCTATGTTGAATACACAGGCACGGCTCTCGCCACCATACTCAGGCAACCAGTAATCCGAGATTCAAAAACAGTCTTTGAGATCGTGAGGAATGAGTATCAGCGCCGCTTCAATCTAACCGTCCTGCCTTCGATGGGATTCAACAACACCTTTGCAATCGTAATGCGCAACGATGACACCAGTGCAGGGGTTACTAAATTGTCAGATCTAGCCGCACACTCACGGCGGATGCGCCTGGGTGTTGGATATGAATTCCTTGAGCGTCCCGATGGTTTTGTGGGACTAGCGAAGACCTATGGACTACAATTCGCCGCGCCGCCAAGCGTAATGGATCTGGGTCTGCTGTATCGAGTTCTTCAGGCAAAGCAGGTGGATGTTGTTGCGGGCTCCAACACTGACGGAATGATTGCCGCGCTCGGCTTAAGGGTACTGGAAGACGACAAACATTACTTTCCCCCCTATGACGCGGTTCCGATTGTCAGGTCAGAGGCTTTGCAACAGACTGACGGTATGAGAACGGCGCTGGAGCAACTGAATGGGCGAATTTCAACCGACGACATGCGTTGCATGAATTACGCAGTGGATGGTGAGAAGCGTGATGTCTCTGATGTGGTACAGGTTTTCCTTCGATCATTGAGATGAGTTACTACCGGCTCTCCCATATCACGTATTTGCCTCGGACACCATTCTTTCGCCGATGAGTTTCTTTGCAATCATTTCGCCTATGGGAATGGCTGACGTAGCGGCGGGAGAAGGCGCGTTACAGACGTGAAGCATACGAGGTGTTTCCAGAAACAGAAAGTCATGCACGAGAGTGCCGTCCTTCATCACAGCTTGGGCGCGAATCCCAGCCTCGGAGGGTGTGAGATCCTCAAACTCGAGACTCGGGCAATATTTGCGGCACTCCTGCAGATAGCCCTCCTTGAACATTGAGTTCTTCATCTCCTTGATGCCATGTTTGAGGTTCCAGCCCATCGTCTTCCAGAAGCCCGGAAACGCCGCATATTCTGAGACGTCGCGAAGGTTGAAGGAGAATTTCGGATAGCCCTCACGAGCAAAGCCAAGTACCGCATTGGGTCCAACCGTCACGCTGCCATCCGTCATTCGTGTCAAGTGAACGCCCAAAAAAGGTAGGTCCGGATCGGGGATCGGATAAATGAGATGCTGCACGATGTGGCTCTTCGATGGCGGCAGCCGGTAATATTCGCCGCGAAACGGGACGATCTGATGATCCGTTTCAATGCCCGCCATTCTTGCCAGCCGGTCCGATTGCAAGCCAGCGCAAACGATAAGTTTTCTGGCCTGCCACTCATGCTCGCCTGCCGCGATAATCACGCTGCTCTGCGTCTCTCCGATCGCACTGACCTTGACACTCATTTCGATGACGGCCCCGGCATTTCGGATCACAGAGGCCATGCTCTCGCAGACTTGCCGGTAATCCACGATGCCGGTTTCGGGGATAAGAAGTGCGCCGATGCCATCGATGTTGGGCTCTCGCCGTTTCAGTTCCGCAGCATCCAGCCGCTCGATTTCAATCTGATTAAGCCGAGCGCGTTCGATGAGGTTGTTCATGCGCTCGAACTCAAGCTCGTTGGTTGCGACAAGCAGCTTCCCGCACGTCTCGTAAGGGATGGCGTATTTGTCGCAGAATGCCTTTGTGGCCTTCGAGCCGCGTCGGCAAAGGTCCGCTTTCAAACTTCCCGGCGCATAATAGATGCCCGAGTGGATAACGCCGCTATTGTGTCCCGTTTGATGCTTCGCCAAGCCGGCTTCTTTTTCGAGCAACAAGAGGCTTGCGCCCGGTTGCATCTCCATGAGCTCCATGGCTGTGGCGAGGCCGACGATTCCACCGCCTATAACACAATAGTCGTAAGTCATCTGTCGTCCTTAATTTCAATGCAAGTATAACCCCGGGAGCGCTCCTGAAGGATTTGTACGTTTCCGCGCCGCCTATCGAGCCTTATCGTGCCTCCACTCTCATCGGCATCCCGCCTCGCGGTCGCAGTGTAAACAACGGCTCGGCCACTACCGAGTGCCGCTCATCGTGCCGCAGCCGCCAGCGCTGCGCCAGGGTTGCCAGCACCAGCACGCCCCCCATCCACGCAAAGGCCTCACCAATGCACTGCCTCGGACCCATCCCGAATGGGAAGTACGCGCCGCGTACACGGGCTGCCTTCGCCTCCGGCGTATGTCGCTCCGGATCGAAGCGCAACGGATCGGGAAAGAAGCGCGCATCGCGATGCAAAACGTATTGGCTGGCCAGCACCGTCGTTCCCGCCGGCAGTCGGTACTCGCCCAATTCGAATTCGTGGAGCGCCATCCGGCCCATCGCCCACGCCGGAGGATACAGTCGTAGCGCCTCGGCCAGCACCATCTCCGTGTAACGCAGTCGCGCCAGATCCTCGTAGCCCGGCAAACGTCCTTGCAGCGCGCGGTCAACCTCCTCGAACATTTTGCGTTCTGCTTCTGCGTTCTGTGAAAGCAGATACCACGTCCAAGTCAGCGCAATCGCCGTTGTCTCATATCCTGCCAGCGTCACCGTCATCACCTGGTCACGCACGTATTCATCGCTCCAGCCCTGCGCCTTCTGTGCCTCCAGCAGCATCGTCAGCAGGTCTGTCCCGCTCGCGTCCGCGCCCCGGCGTCTGTGTTCGGCGATCAGGCACTCCATCGCCCGGTGTAGCTTCGCCCGCGCGTACACAAACTTGCGCAGCGGCGTAAATGGAATCTGCAGCAGCAGTCGGATTCCGGGCAGCAGCACAATCGCGTTGTACACCTCCATGATATCGGCCATGGCGTCGTTGAGCGCGTGCACCTCGTCTCCCAACTCCGTGCGGAAGACTGTCTCCCCGATGATCCCCAATCCCAACGTCATCATCTCGCGATGAATGTCATGTAGCTCACCCGTGCTCCATTCCTCGCGCAACCCAGATGCGCGGCGCACAATCTTTTCCGCGTGCGCCGCCATGCTCTGCCGGTGGAAAGCCGGGGCCGCCGCCTGCCTCTGTTGCCTGTGACGGGCTCCGTCGGCCGTGATCATGCCTTCCCCCAGCAGCAGCTTGGCCCGCTGCTGAGTGCGCTCCTTTACGAAGTTTGCATGCTGTACCACGAATACTTGCCGCAGATATTCCGGGTGGTTTACAAACACAATATGCCTGCGCCCCAGTCTGTAGTGCGCAATGTCGCCGTATTTCGCCGCCAACCGGCTGAAGTGCGCAATCGGGTCCACCCATCTCTTCTGCTGTAGCACAGACCTCAGCAGGTTTACGCCCGGCCCTGGAGGCAGCCGCAGCCCGTCGCCCTCCACCTTCATCGCAGTTTCCGTCTTCGCCTGCATCTGCTAAGTTCGATGCTCGACTCGCATCGATTGCCGCAATCATTACTGCCTGTCCGCTAGCGGCTCACCCCTGGGAGTCACGCTGCAGGTCCCTGCAACCCGTTGTACTCTGCATCCGTAACCTGCTCGAGCCATACCACATCGACGCCCTTATCATCCGTCTCCTGCATGGCAAGGTGAACCATGGTGTGGTCGGGCGCGGCGCCGTGCCAGTGCCGCTCGCCCGGCTGGATCAGAATGGTTTCGCCGGGATGTACCGTCAACACCGGCCCGCCATGACATTGCACGTGCCCAACCCCAGAGAGAATATGTAGCACCTGGCCGAGGGGGTGAGTGTGCCAGGCGGTGCGAGCGCCGGGTTCAAAGAAGACACGGTAAGCGCGCAACCGCGCTGGTGGTGCGGTGACTGCGATTTGATCCAGCCAAACCGCTCCGGTGAAGTAGTCCGCGCGTGCGCGCACAGTCACCCGTTGTTCGCTGCCGATAATATCCATAATCCGCATTCTGATGCGCGATCCAGCCATCTCGTTAGCAGGGAATCGTCAGAAGACTTACGGGAGTTTACGAAGCGGCTCAGCTTGTCAGCGGAACACTCATGTGTACAGCTCTCTTTGCGCGAATCGTTCCGCCCCCTTCGAATACGTGGTCTTGCAAACCCGGTCCCGAACAGTACAATGCGATTGAGGCAGGGCTGAAAGGTGCGCTTCTATCGTTTATCGTAGTCATTGCTTTACAGGTAAGGAGCCTATGCGTACTCTTGCGGCGATCTGCGTGATCGGACTGGTGTCATCTGCGATGCTGGCACAGTCGCAACCAGCCACCAACTGGCATGTCATCGATCCCGCTTCCATGGACAAGTCCGTCGATCCCTGCGCGGATTTCTATGCCTACTCCTGCGGCGGCTGGATGAAGAGCAATCCCATTCCAGCAGATCAAGCCGCCTGGAGTGTGTACTCCAAACTGCAAGAGCAGAACCGCACGAAAGTCCGCCAGATACTGGAAGCCGCCGCCGTACCCAATACCAACCGCAGCGTTATCGATCAGAAAATCGGCGACTACTACGCTTCGTGCATGGATGTGAAGGGAATCGACGCCGCGGGCCTGGAGCCTCTTCGCGCCGACCTCAAGCGTCTTGACAGCATCGCCTCGATGGAAGACATGGCCGACTACCTTGCGCGCTTTCATCCCCAGGACCTCAGCATTTACTTCGGGCAATCGGCGCTGTTCTCCCTGAATGCTGAACAGGACGCGATCCACTCCACGGAGACCATTGCTGCCGTGGACCAGGGTGGGCTTGGGCTCCCCGACCGGGACTATTACCTTCAGACCGACGCACGCTCCGAAGAGTTGCGCAAGGACTACGCTGCCCATGTGCAGAAGATGTTCGAGCTGCTGGGCGACACGCCGCAGGCGGCCGCCGCCAACGCGCAGCTCGTGCTGCATATCGAGACAGCTCTCGCCAACGGTTCGATGCCGATCATGGCGCGCCGCGACCCCGCAGCCGTCTATCACCGCATGTCTCGGGCAGAGCTGGCGGCTCTTGCGCCCTCGTTTCCGTGGGACCACTACTTCGCGGGACTCGGCCTGTCACAGGTAGCCTCGCTCAACGTCGCCGCACCGGAGTTCTTCAAGGCGATGGAGGCTCTGCTGAAGGCTGAGAAGCTGCCCGCGTGGAAGGCCTATCTGCGCTGGCACCAGCTTCACGCCCAGGCGCGCTGGCTGCCAGACGCCTTCGTGCAGGAGGACTTCGACTTCTATAGCCGCAAGCTTACCGGAGCGCGCGAATTGCAGCCGCGATGGAAGCGCTGCGTGCGCTTCGAGGATCGCGCTCTCGGTGAGGCCGTCGGACAGGCCTACGTTGCGCACTACTTTAGCGGTGACGCCCGCCAGCGCGCGCTCAAAATGGTGCAGAGCATTGAGGCCGCCATGGACCGCGACATACGCCAGTTACCATGGATGTCAGACTCCACGAAACAGCAGGCCCTCGCCAAGCTCAAACTCGTGGTCAACAAAGTCGGCTATCCCGACACCTGGCGTGACTACTCCGGGCTTACCATTGTTCGCGGAGACGCCCTCGGCAACGGCGAGCGCTCCAACAGCTTCGAGTTCCACCGCCAACTCGCCAAGATCGGCAAGCCTCTGGTGCGGGGCGAGTGGTACCTCACTCCGCCCTCAGTCAACGCCAACTACAACGCTCAGATGAACGACATCAATTTTCCTGCCGGCGTGCTGCAACCGCCTCTATTCGATCCTCAAGCCGACGACGCGGCTAACTTCGGGCAGACCGGCGCCACCATCGGCCACGAGCTGACGCATGGCTTCGACGACGAAGGGCGCCAGTTCGACGGCCACGGCAATCTGCGCGATTGGTGGACCGCCGCCGACGCCAAAGAATTCGAGCAGCGTACCGCTTGCATCGCCAAGCAGTATTCCGCCTACACTGTAGTGGACGACGTGAAGGTCAACGGCGACCTGACGTTGGGCGAGAACGTTGCCGACCTCGGTGGACTCTTGCTGGCTTACAGCGCGTGGGAAGAAGCCGTGCGCGGCGCCATGTTGAAACCCATCGATCAGCTGACTCCCGCGCAGCGCTTCTTCGTGGCCTATGCGCAGGGCTGGTGCAGCAACCAGCGCCCGGAGCTTCAGCGTATGAGGGCGGCCACTGATGCTCATGCGCCTGAGCGCTATCGCACCAACGGCGTTGTCTCTAACTTGCCGGAGTTCCAGAAAGCTTTCTCCTGCAAGCCCGACGCGCCCATGGTTCACACCCCGGCCTGCCGAGTATGGTAGGACTGCTGGAAAGCGCCCGATTACAATAAGTGCAGTTAACTGGAAACGAGAACCCCATAACTCCGACTTCAATGATGACCAAACCTACTCCTCCTTTAATTGAACTGCGCAATATCTCTATCGTCCGCAACGGCCGCGTTGTCTTGCATGACCTGAACTTGCGCATCGAAGCCGGCGAGCACGTCGCGATCATGGGCCCGAACGGCTCGGGTAAGTCGACGCTCATCAAGACCATCACGCGTGAGCTTTACCCGCTTTATAACGAGGGTTCATCGATCAAGCTTTTCGGACAAGAAACCTGGGATGTTTTCGAACTGCGCTCGATGCTCGGAATCGTGACCAACGACATCGCCGCTTTTTACTCGCGCCCCATTACCGGGCACGACGCTGTTCTCTCCGGATTCTTTAGCAGCGTTGGCCTTTCGCGGCATCAGAACGTTAAACCCAAGATGCGTGAGAAGACCGGGGAACTGCTGGCATGGCTGGACATCGGGCATTTGGCCGAGAGGGTGATCGGTGAGATGTCGTCCGGCGAGGTTCGGCGCGTGATGATTGCTCGAGCCTTGGTTCACGACCCGAAGGCTCTCCTATTTGACGAGCCGAGCAACAGCCTCGATGTTTCCGCGCAAACCGAACTGCGGCGCATCATGAGCAAGCTGGCGCAATCCGGCATCGCCCTGCTGTTAATCACCCATCATCTGCCTGATGTTGTCCCGGAGATCGAGCGTGTCATCTTCATGCGCGACGGCCGTATTGTCGGGGATGGCTCCAAAGCGCAACTACTGACCACGAACCGCTTGGGCTCTCTCTTTGGATGTCCTGTTCAAATCACCAAGCAAGACGGCTATTACCACCTGGTTTCATGAGTCGTTGATAGAGATTTGGGGGCCATCAATGGCTCTCCTGCTGCTTTATGTAATGAGAAGTCCGCGCCCTCCCTCGCATTGAAATTCTCCTACATAGGGCCTTGGCGTCCTGCCTTCGCCAAGCAATTGGCTAGGGGTTCTGCTGGTATCTAGTCCTACTTCCGCAGGCTCGAAGGCGTCGAACCTGTTGGATCTTCACCCACTTGTCGTTAGCGACCTGATCGCGCGGCGACCGCGATTCACGCCCTTTAAACCCATTATTCTTCCTCCGCGTGATAGCGGTTCGCGTGACGACCATCCGGCTACTTAGGACACTTTACAGTAGTTCCACTGCGGATCACCTAGTGGGAAAAACCTATATTACTTAGGGACTTCAGCCGATCCACTTCTCTTCCATGCTCCCCCATAGTGGAAATGTCAGCGCACACGACGTAGCTCGCACTGACCAGATTTTCACTTGGGATACAAATGAACAAACTTCTCTTCGGCGCACTCATGCTTGCTCTATCTCTCAGCGTCGCTTGCGGTAGCGGCAAAACTAATGTTGTCAGTGGGCAGTCGAGTGCAACCAGTCCCTCCACGTCAACCGGTCCCTCCACTTCAACCAGTTCCTCGACTTCAACCAGTCCCTCTACTCCGAGTGGTTCCTCCGCTCCAGTTTCCTCCGTTTCACAAAGCACAACGCCAACCGTGACGACACTGGCTGCTGAGACCGGCAACAACACGAGCGGATCATCTAGTTTCGCGGGCTGGACCGACGGCAATATCGCGCCCACGAACGTCAGCAAAGTGGACGTTCACAAGCTGTTGTATGCGGGCACTACTGCCAAGGTTTATGCGCATCTCATGCCATGGTTTGGCGACAGCTCGCACAAGAACATCGGCTACAGCTCTTGGAGCGCCGCGCAGGTTGCCCTGCAGGTCAATGACATGATCTCGCGCGGAATCAATGGCATGGTCATCGATTGGTACGGACCGAACAATACCAACCTCAACACCGCGACCCAGTTGATCTTCCAGGAAGCCGTGAAGCATCCCGGCTTTGAAGTTGCGGTCATGCTCGACGCCGGTGGCGTTTCAGGCGATCCGACGACCTCGGTGGTGTCGGCGCTCAACTATGTCTATACGAATTACCAAACCTCCCCGGCTTATATGCGCAAAGGCGGGCGCCCGGTGGATCCCTTCTTCGGCGTAGAAACTTTGGCGGTGAACTGGGCGACGGTGCAGGCATCGGTTCCGGGCAATCCGATCTATGTTTTTGAAAATAACTCGGGCTTCACCCAAGCCGATTCGAATGGTGCCTTTAGCTGGGTAGGTCCGTTTGATAATGTCAACGACTGGGGCCAGAGCTATCTGGACAGTTTCTATGCCGCCGCGATCTCGCATCCGACCGAGCACACCTTCGCTTCCACCAAGAAGGGTTTTAACGACACGATGGCTGCCTGGACCATGAACCGCATCATCAATCAGAACTGCGGAAGCACCTGGATCAACACCTTTAAGGAAATCAACAACTTCTACTCACAGACGAATCAGTTGGAGTCGCTGCAACTCGTTACCTGGAACGACTACGAAGAAGGCACCGAGATCGAGACAGGCATTGACAACTGCATGAGCGTGAGCCAGCCCTCGGTCAACGGCTCAACCGTGAGTTGGAGCATGGTGCCGAGCAGTTCGTCGGCATCGGTGGATACAATCGATCATTTTGCGGTGTATGCCACCACCGACGGGAGCAATCTGACGCTGGTAGCCGATAACATCCCCAACACCGCAACCTCGGCCAATCTCTCTTCTGCCGGCGTTCCGAGCGGTGCAAAGTTCTACGTGAAGGCGGTTGGGGTAAATTCTATCGTCAACCATATGTCACCCACGAGCAATTAGCGGATTGTCACCGCGGTCCCACCTGGCAGGCCATCGACCCCGATGGCCTGCTTTTAACGTTCTGAGAGCTCAAAGACAACACTTGGAGACGCATCTCCGCCTGTCCCCGATCTCGCTGCTTCCACGTTCGCCGCTGAGCAAAGCCCTCAATGAATTCGGGCCGGCTTAACCGCCGGAACGTGCATGATTGCGCTGGCCCCGGCTCCTGCCTGGAATTTGTGGCAGCGGCGTTCGGCGTCACCTTCGGACGTGGTACCTGTCACAGACTTCCCGCTCACTCCCCACTGATAATGGCCGAGCTAGGCGTGTAACCGATATCGATCCGGGTTGGCTCATCGTCCTGGGAGTGAGCAGATGCCTTTGACAACAAAGGAGTTCGAATCGCCAGAACGGGCTGTCTCTGATGAGCGCCAACTTCAAGCGCTTATCGAGGTGTTCGATTGCATCAGCTGTCACACGGATCTACAGGGACTCTTTGACGACCTCGCCTGCCGCCTCCGCCGACTCGTCGCCTTCGATGCGCTTTATGTGAGCCTTCACGATCCGGTTCGCGACGTGATGAGGGTTAGCTTTGTCGAGACGACTAGCCCAATGATGATTCCCGTCGGGCTTGAAATTCCGATAAGCGAATCGCCTTCCGGAGTCGCTTGGCAGACTCAACAAACGGTCCTGCTTGACGGTATTGCCGACGAATCCCGGTTTCCGAGTTGCGACTCGGGTATTTCTGGAAAGCGAGATTCGACGTGTATGCCTGCTCCCGCTCACTACCCCGGGGCGGAGGCTAGGTGCCGTCGCATTCGGGCGCAAAATTGATGTCGCCTATTCAGACGCTGAATTGCAATTGCTTCGAAAGGCAATTTCAGAGGTCGCCCTGGCCGTCGACAACCACTTACGTTCTCAAGAAATAGTTTCTTACGAGAGACAGTTGAAACAAGAGCGGGACCGGACTCTCCTGCTTCTTGATGTCACGAACGCACTTGTACGAAACCTCGAGTTGGAAGAACTGTTCAATACGATTTCTGCTTCCTTACGCAGGATCATGCGCCACGATTACGCCGCGCTGATCCTGCCCGATGGAGCCGACACACTCCGCTTGTATGCCGTTGATTTCCCCGAAGGCTCAGGTTTGGTGCATCCAGATCTGCCTTTCCCCATGGAAGGTTCACTTGCAGGACGGGCTCTCAAGAGCGGCAAGCCGCTTCTGGTCAGCCGACAGGATGTTACCCAATACCCTGCAGAAGTAACCAGAATGTTATTCGCTGAGGGGCTGAAGTCCATTTGCTGCCTGCCATTGCTGAATCGGGGGCGCGCGGTTGGCGTGCTGACGGTTGCGAGCCGCGAACGCGCGTTCAGCATAGACGACACGGATCTGCTTTGCCAGGTTGCGAATCAGGTGGCAATCGCCGTTGACAATGCTCTGGCTTTCCGCGAGATCGCCGAACTCAAGGAAAAGCTCGCCGAAGAAAAGTCGTATCTTGAAGACGAGATTCGCACCATCTTGAACTTCGATGAAATCATCGGGGAAAGCACTGGGCTGAGAGAAGTTCTACAACATGTGCAGACGGTCGCGCCAACCGACGCCGCCGTCCTGATCCTTGGTGAAACAGGCACTGGTAAAGAATTAATTGCTCGCGCGATTCACCGGCTTAGCCGCCGTTCAAGCGGTTCCATGGTGAAAATCAACTGCTCTGCCATTCCGACTGGGTTACTGGAAAGCGAACTGTTCGGACACGAGAAAGGCGCATTCACCGGAGCAATCTCTCAGAAAACCGGCAGGCTCGAATTGGCAAATAAGGGCACGATATTTCTGGACGAAGTTGGGGACATTCCGCTGGAGATTACAACCCAAACTGCTACGCGTGCTCCAGGAAAGCGAATTCGAAAGGCTGGGAAGCTCTCGAACGATTCATGTGGATGTGAGATTGGTTGCTGCCACCAATCGTAACCTTGCGCAAATGGTTGCCGATAACCAATTCCGCAGTGACCTGTACTACCGTTTACGAGTATTTCCAATCCTCGTGCCTCCGCTTCGCGAACGACAAGCACGATATCCCGCTTCTGCGTACACCATTTCACTCAGAAGTATGCGCGCCAGATGGGAAAGAAGATCAAGAAGGTTCCTGAGGAAGCGATGGACCGCGCTTTGCCAGTGGCCCTGGCCGGGGAACATTCGGGAAATGGAGAACTTTATCGAAAGGGCCGTGATCCTCTCCCCGGGACCTGTATTGAATGTTCCGGTCAAAGAGTTGAAAGACCCCGCAAGGCCTGGGTCCGAAGGAGAAGGAACACTGGAATCCGCCGAACGCGATCACATCGTGCGGACCCTGCGGGAGACCGGGTTGGTGATTTCCGGTCCGCATGGAGCTGCCGCAAAGCTAGGCCTGAAACGAACTACTCTGCAAGGCAAGATGCGAAAGCTTGGGATCTCGCGTCGAGACGTACAGGATCAGGGAAAGGACTAACGAACCCTCCCACTGCTCCTTATGACGGTCTCGTGATGCCGTGCCTCCTCCCACCTTCCAATAGCCTTTTCGACTTCCCGACAATAAAAGAACATGCATCAACGAGCTGCCCAAAACCTGTCAATATGCCCAGGTTTGGGCGGTAACTCGGCCACAACGGAAGCCGAGCCGCGACTACCCTTACGGTCTGAAATGAGATTTCGGGCGACTTTTTTGCCCATTTTGAGCAGCGCAGCGCCTGGACCAGAATTGGAGACCAAACTGCTTCTGTCTCTTCCAGGAGAGGCACTAACATGCTGAAGATCACTGTTCAAGACCAACCCGATCTCAGAATTATCCTGGAGGGAAAACTCGCGTCTGCTTGGGTCAATGAACTGAGGGACGTTTGCAATGATGTGCTCTCGCGCCCGCTGTCGAAGGACGTCTGTGTTGAACTGGCGGATGTTTCTTTTGTCGATGCTGCAGGCAAGGAACTCCTGGCCGAACTCAGTTGCCACGGCGTCCACCTTATCTCCGATGATTCGGCGATGGACGCTCTTGTGGAGAACATAGAAAAGACCGGCGTGTGTACCTGGGAATGGGCTAGATGATGTGGGCGAAGTTGTCGCCTTCGCGATTCAGATCGCAACCGGCAAATCCTTAACGAACAATGGATTTGCCGGAGCCTCTTTTACGGGAACAGAGCCTGCTCGTTTTATTCCTTTGCGAATTCCTGCTCCACGTCTGAACTCCGTTTGAGCTGATACACCAAACGAGCAAGATACGAAACTGCGTCTGGCAGGTCAACTGCCCAGGTTTGATCACAGTGCCCAAGTATGGGCGGATCGATTGCGCTTGTCCGTATGCTCTCGGCAGGAGTGCGAGTCGATGAGTCAGCTATCCATCTGATAACAAAAGAGCTTCTATTTAACTAGAGGCTTCCCGCTGAGTGGAAATCAAACTGCCCTTATGCAGGGTACAAGACGGGCCGACGCTGAGGATCTAGTGCAGCGCGCCCCTGAAGGGTTTCTTAGGAGGCGACCATGACCGCAACTCTTGAAATGACCACCCCGATTGAGTTGACCCCGATCAGCAAAGCGACCGCAACGATTGAACTCCATGCCTTTATGTTTCTCTCCGATCTTTTCAAGGAGAGACATTGGACGAACCCGTGTCAGTTCGACGTAGATCAAGAGACGACGGGACGAGAACTACTTGCCCAGCTTGAAATTCCTGCGGAACAAGTTGCCGCGATCTTTGTGAACCACAGACTTTTCAAACCCATGGCGGCGAGCATCAAGCCTGGCGACCGGGTGGCCTTGGTTTCCCCCGGTGCCCCGATGCCATTTTGAGGACGCGTGGTAAAGAATCGCTTGTAGCGAAAACGAGAGCTGGCACAGATCGCCGTCCAGTGCGGCACGGGACTTGCAATGCCGCAAAGTCCCGTGCCGCACTGGACACTGCCCCAAGAACGGCTGACATAAAGCCCCGTCCGCTACCTCGTCGGATCATCCACTCATCGGCCCAATTTCAGCATTTCGCCACGCAGTGCGGTTGCCGTCTTAAAACTTCTTGTAGGGCAGAAACTTTCCCGACATTGTCACTTTGACGCGGTCCCCCTTCGGGTCAGGTTCTTTATCGATGTGGAGAGTGAAGTCGATGGCGCTCATAATGCCGTCTCCGAATTTCTCGTGGATTACCGCCTTCATCGGCATTCCATACACCTGCATAATTTCATAAAAGCGGTAAATGAGCGGATCGGTCGGAACTACCGGACCAATTCCCTTGCTCGGGAACTGGGTGAGAGCGTCCTCGCTGTCACTCCCAAGTTCCAGTGCCGAGACGAGTTTTTTGGCTTCCTCTTCATCTGCCCTAGCCTGACCGTAGAACAGGGCTGCCACCCACACTTCGTCACGCCCAATCAGTTTGCCCAGCTCAGAAAAAGTCAATCCCTTCCCGCGCTTTGCCTCAAGTAATTCTTTGGTTGCAGCAGAGACGTCCATGGCTGTTGTCCTTTCGCAACTATCCTACGACTAAGAGGTTGCGATGCGAACAAAATATTGGAATGTATGGAAGGGAGCAGGACAGCAGCGATTGGCACATTATTGCTGGATGCAATCTAATGCTGCCACCCATTGCATCGAAATGCTGCCATGGGCGCGTCTGGAGTAGGACGTTCAACTGCCAACGGATGCAAACAAGTCTGCCACCTCCGCACCATTTACTAGTGAGTAATTTTCGCCTTGGCAACGAGGTGGCCAGGATCTAGGGTCGTGGTATCTTCCTAGGGCGGCGCCAGAGGGCGAGAATTCCCGAATGCGGATAGGTGGATGATAGGCCTGTTTGCGCCAACAATCATCCCCCAAACGTATTTATGTTGAAGATGTGAAAGGTCTTAGCTACTCTGGAACATCCACCAGCGGTCCTTTGCTATCAATCGTGGCTGATCTATAAGACTGTCGGAGATTACAGTGCATGAACCAGACGACTTAACAACAGAAATTGATTGGAAGCAACGCATCAATAAAGTGACGACTAAATTTGCCATAGTGGCGCTGCTTTGCTCGTCGCCGGTGCTCTTGATATTTGTCCATTTGGGAAAGCCCGGAACAGGAGCAGCTGCCTGGGTTTGCACTTTAACAATACTGGCTGCTGTTAGAGCCTTCTGGGACTTAAAACAGCGCGCGTGGTTCTGGGTGGCGATTAGTATCTTGGCCGGTCTTCACGTTCCCTTGGTTCTGCTTATTCCTTGGCCGAACCAAAGGTATCCGCATGGTGCATTTTTGGGAGCGGGTGGTATGGATTTCGCCATCGTGTTTGGATGCATCACGCTACTTGAGAAGGTAATGCAGCGCAAGCAGGGTACTTCCTAGTTGACGTACCTGGGGTGGTATTTTCTTTGCTCTCTTTCCGATCCCATTCAAGATTCCTGACGGATAATCGCCCAGGCACTCACTATCCGTTTATGGGAATTGTTTTGAGCTCCTGGCCGCCGCGTTCGGGGCGGATGACAAGCAGCCAGTCATATTCTAGTGTAGTGCGTCGGAAATAGCGTCTGCTATTTCTTGTGCTTTGATCGCTTGCCTACTCTGCCAGCAGTCCCTCAGGGGCTAAAGCCCCATTGATTCGATTGAACTTGCGGCACGACTGAAGTCGTGCCCTTTCTAAACGAAACAAGCCCATCTGTTTGACGCAGTACACTAGTAAATCCTTTCGCACGCCTGCGGCGTGGATGATGCTGTGATTCCTCCGGATTAACCATGGCAGGATTCTCATGCACCCGGTGGCAGTATTAGGCTGCACTGCGTGGTAGCTTTGCTTTGCATTGGGCGGCAGAATTGATTGCATTCAGCACATTATCCGGCCATCACCGTCCTGCTTGGCGAATTGAGCGCCATCGTCATACACTAAGTTGCCGACGAGTTGGCTTTCAATTTGGCTCTGCTTGGTCCGAAAAAATCTGCGATATTCGATCCAGCAGTTCCATCGGGGGAACTGGCTTGGTCAGAACCTCGAACTTGAAGCCTTTCGCAATCGCCTTTCCCATAAGGTCCCCGCAAGAGGCGTTACCCGATACGAAAAGCACTTTACACTGGGGTAGCCCGGCCAAAATCTCTATTGCCGCATCAATGCCGTTCATCCTCCCCATGTTTACATCGCTCACAATGCAATCGGGCTGAAATGAACAGGCCACTTGGACTGCTTCCTCTCCGCTGAATGCGGTGGCCGCCTCATAGCCTTGAGACTCAAGTATCGTGGCGCGTAGAGAGACTATGGCTCTCTCGTCATCAACCACTAGAATCTTGTGCCTCCTGCTCAGCATACCTGTCTCCTGTTGGCCTGAACCATAATGCCTGGCAATGATGCTTCTCCCGCGACAGAAAATAAGGCATGTACCGCTTCACAGGCAATTGTGTAGCCATCGTGAGAAGCTGCCGCGAGGTTCGCTTGGAAAGTTACTTAAGTAATTAAAAATAAAACTACTAAAGCCGTTCTCCCTCACAAAGGCTTCCAGCTGGCTGAGACGCTGTTGCAAGGTAAACTGCGGGATCTAACCCAGGTTCACGCATGGTACAGCGATATTGTTCACAACTGATGCCGGCGATTTAGATGGCATTTCGAAGTCTTCTTGGAGGGGCATGAGATCTCAAGATTGCTGCCAACTCGGCAAAGCAAAGGCTGGATTCGCGGGAAGTGCACTGAAAAGGTGAGGTCACATTCGCGGGTGACTACTCTCACTGCTATGAGTAGTTTCCGTCACGGCGACGAGTCCCCGCACGAAGTACGATGCGCGTGCATTCATAACGGCGGACGCCGCTGTCAGTTTTTTCAAATCTGTAAGGTGCGCGCCGAGACATGAGCAACCTGAGAGCGTGCGCTATGCCTTTCGTGTACAGAATCCTTTTTGTGGACGATGAGGAGCGACTAAGAATCACGACCAAGGCGATCTTGGAATCACAGGGTTATGACGTTCTGTGCGCCAAAGACGGATTGGACGGACTTGCCGCCCTAAAAGAATGGCACCCTGATCTCATCATTTCTGATTTGCACATGCCAAACATGAACGGCTTCGAATTTCTGTCAGTGGTTCGGCAGCGGTTCCCGAATCTGCCTGTCATTGTGATCAGCGGAGAATTCAGCGACGCCGATGTGCCGAGCAGTGTTCTGGCCGACGCATTCTTCGAGAAATCTGAGTACACTCCGGGGCAACTCATCGCACGAATTGCCGATTTGACAAGAAAAGCTCCAGTTCACTCTCCCGAGAAAAGACCGAACACGCAAGTCCGGATTTCCCGCGGAGCAAGCCAGGGCATTGCATAACCATGTCTTCGCGCTCCACGTGTCCGCGTCCGAGCGGGCTTGGCTTCCGACCGATGGCTCGTGAACATCGCGCCAACGCTGGAAGATAAGCCAGATATTATTCAGAACGCGGTGAAACTTCCATGCCCGCGGGCTCAACTGCTTCAGTAGGGTTAACACCTCATAAAGTCGCCGCCGATTCTTCAATTTGTCGCGGTTTTTTCCTGAGCGCTCACAAGAAGATGGTTCGATAGAAGCAGAGTCACGACATACTTCTAGCTAATGCCACCCCATACAACAGAGCCTACTTATCCTTCAGCGCCCCTGCGTCTCGAAACATTTGATTCCGGAGATCGGGATCTGGCCGAGGAGAGTGGGGTTCGTCTCGCCGATCTGCTTCAAATGCTGTATAGCCAACGCTGGTTACTGGCGGGGGTCATTGGGTTGGCGATAGCGGGAAGCATCGGTTACCTATGGATCTCGAAGCCGAAATTCACGGCCAGAGCGGAGCTCCAATATCTAGAACCGCAAAGCTCCGCATCGCTCAGCCTGCAGGAACTTGGCATCGCATCGCCTTCAGCAGAATTGCATGACCGTGCGCTCACCGAGCAGAGGATACTTGAGAGCGACACCCTTGCTCTTGAAGTGATGGATCAGCTGCATCTGGCTTCAGACCCGGACTTCATGCAGGGCAAGAAAGTGTTGGACATCAATTCGGTCAGTGGTAAGTCGGGCCTGCTCAGTCTATGGCACGCGAAGCTCCTCATTTCCCCCATACAAAAAACAGACATGATCGACGTCATGTTTACGGCGCATTCCCCGGAGCTCGCCGCCAAGGTCGTGAATGCACTTGTGGATCGATATGTTGAGCGAAGCTTCCGCGTCAAGTACCAGGCCACTATGAAAGCATCAGGTTGGCTGGGGGAACAAGTTGCGGGAGTTCGGGAGAACACGAAGAAGGCCGAGAAGGCGCTGACAGAGTATCAAGAAAAAACCGGTCTTATATTGCTGAAGGGGCAGTCGTCGGCAAGTAGTGCCGGAGGCGAATCGAGTGCGCCGACCAGCCTCAGCGAAATCCAGCTCGCTGGGACACTCAAGGCCTATGCGGACGCCGAGTCCGACGTGATTGTGAAGCAGGCTCGTTACAAGTTAGCGAGTTCCGCCGATCCAGCTCTGCTCGCAGCCATGCTCCCTGAAGGGGCTTTGGCCGCGTTGAACGCTGAGCATGTGCAACTTCTGACCCAGTACGCACTGGCATCGGCCAAGTATGGCTCAGGGCACCCTCGTGTTGCGGAACTCAAAGCGCAGATGGACGCAGTTGATAACTCAACTCGCAAGCAGGCCGAGGCGATCAGAGATCGAGTGAGAGACGAATATCTTGCGGCCGCGTCTGTAGAGAGCACTCTCAAGGCAAAGCTGGAGTTAGAGAAGCAAGGTGCGTTCGCAGAGAATCGGAATGCGGTTCAATTACTATTCTCGAACGGGAAGCAATGTCGAACCGGGAGTTATACGAGCAGCTTTTCATGAAGCTGAATCAGGCTGGCGTAGTGGCTGGCCTGAGCGCCCCTGGCATCGACGTGGTGGACTATGCCCTGATCCCAAGCATGCCTTCCGAGCCACACCGCGGCAAAGCCCTGGCCTTCGGAATATTCGGTGGTTGCTTTTTCGGGCTTGTTCTTGCATACATTCGGCACAATATCCACGACACCGTGAGTTCGATGGAGCAAGTGGAGAAAGTCTCCGGTCTGCCCACGCTCGGAGTCATCCCAAGCATGAAGGTCAGAAGCGCTTCAAGCGAGAGCTTGGTTGCGAGAGAGTCACCACGCTCCGCAGGTGCCGAAGCTTTTCGTGCTTTGCGCACGGCAATTACACTCGCCAAGGCGGGTGGGGGTTGTACCGTCATTACTGTGACAAGCACATTGCCAGCCGAGGGAAAGACAACGACGAGCACGAATCTGGCGATCATGTTAGCGCAGAGCAAGAAACGAACGTTGTTAATTGACGCTGACATGCGCTTGGGTCGGTTGCATCAGCTGCTTCATTCTCCCATCGAAAAGGGACTTAGCCTTTGCCTGTCTGGAAACGCTACCCTTGATGACGTCATCATCGAAGACTCCGAAGAGCCTATGCTGAGTTGCGTGGCGCGTGGCAAGGGGCCGCCCCTTCCTGCAGATCTTCTCGCATCGCCTGCGATGAGCCAGGTATTGGAAGAATGTCGCAAGCGATTCGAATACGTCATTGTCGACACTCCACCAGTTCTCTCTGTGACGGATGCCGTAATTGTGGCAGCCCAATCGGACGGAACGGTGATAGTAATTCGGCCTGGAAAAACCGGTCGTGCCGCCCTGAAGCGGGCGATTGAGGTCCTCCGCCAATCTCACATCAAGCTATTCGGTACGGTCATTAATACAATGGATTTGACCGGCCCAAACACTTACTACTATGGCGCCTATAGGAAGGGCTACTAGCGGTAGTTTCGAGAAGTGGATCGAGCCTCGCGCCGAGATAGCCTCTTTTGTGGAGCAGTGTGTTGCACCCTGGCCGCAGAATGTACTCGGTGTCCATGTTCGCAGAGGTGACTTCGTCACCCATACCGGCCAAGCCATCTCTCAGTCTCGTTATATCGTGGCAATGCGTCGCGCCCTAGCGGAAATGTCGGATGGCACCAATATATTCTTGACGAGCGATGCTTCCGCGGAAGAGCTTCAAGAAATCTATGATGCCTTCGCGGGACGTGTCTTGCCGCTTATACAGAAATGTTCCCATTTTGAAGGCGTCCGCGGTTCACTCCCCGGAGCGCGTGGAGCGTTGGTTGATTTGCTCCTGCTCAGCCGCGCCTCGAGACTGATTCTCACCCCTGGGTCAACCTTCGGTGAATTCGCTGCGCAGATAAGTAATGCTCCGGTTATGTTTGCTTAGTCTATAACACTGCAAATTGCTCCACCCCTAGGCGCCAGAGGCAAAAATACTGGCCCGCGTGGGCGCGGGCCAGCAGAGCATAAATCACACATTCAGTGCCTGCTTCGCTAAGCAGCGATGCCAATCATGTGGTCAGCGTGGGTTCGTGGACGGATTTGACTGCCCATTTGGCGACGGCGCATTGCTGGTTCCTTCGCTACTAGGAAAGTTCTTTTGCGTGTTGGGGCCATTGTCGCCCTGGTTACCGGGCGTGGTTGCTAGTGCCACCGCTCGCAGCGCCCGAACTCGTGTTCGCACCCATGCTCCCCGGCTCTGAGCCTGCATTATTTCCACCCTGGACTGCGCCCTGCCCCTGCTGGTTCCCGCTCTGGGCGCCGGCCCCAGTTTGACCCTGAGTTCCGGTCTCGGTTCCGGCCTGGCCCTCTGGCTGGGAACCTTGCTGCATGCCGTCCGTACCGCCTACGGTGCTTCCGGAGGCGCCCGCGCCCTCACCTGCCGCCTGTGCCCAGGCCAATGTTCCAAGTGTGCGGATTCCGACGATGTCGAACAGCATTCCGATTTGAAGTCGAACGCCGTTCCGATTTCATGTCGAACACGATTCCGAGATGATGGCGAGCGGTCTCGGAGCGAAGCGACGCTGGTGTTGTTTATCTTGTCGGAGTGTTCGCCATCGGTCAAGAAAAGAGTTGCTTTTCGTTTGCCGCGATTACGATTTCTGCAACAAGCTTTCTGAACATTCTTACCTACAGAAGAGTCGTCATGGGTTGGGCTGGAGCGAAGTCCCCAGCGACGCCCCTTGGGGCGGCGCGCTTTGGGGACGAAGCGTAGGCCCAACCCATGACGAGCAGACGAGCCTGTGGATCTGGCTCCTCAGTTTTCAGCTTGCCCCTTGGCCGGACGTTCTTTGCGCATCGATTCGCCTTGCAGCTCAATCCGATGAGCGTTGTGCACGAGCCGGTCCAGGATGCTATCGGCGACCGTTGGTTCGCCGATCTGGGCATGCCAAGCCGAGACGGGAAGTTGACTTGTGAGAAGCGTCGAACGGGTTTGGTAGCGTTCGTCGCATATCTCCAGGAAGTCGCGCCTCTCGGCATCTACCAGAGGCGCCATGGCCCAGTCGTCCACGATCAGCAGATCGACTCGGGCCAGCCGGTAGAACAGTTTGCTTAGACTGCCATCGGCCCGCGCCATTGTCAGCTCGCGAAACAGTTGCGGTGCTTTGAAGAACCAAGCGGTGTAGCCATCGCGGCAAGCTTTCTGGGCGAAGGCCCGCGCCAGATAACTCTTACCGGTTCCGGTCGGACCGGTGAGGAGTGAATTGAGATGATCACGTACCCAGGCGGACTCAGCCGCTAGGGAGCGTACTGTTTGCCGTTCCAGACCGCGTGCCGGACGAAAGTCGATGTCCTCAACGCAGGCATTGCCTTGCAGCCGGGCGCTCCGCAAGCGCCGTTCCAAGGCGCAGTTCTGTTTCCAGTTCCACTGCCGATCCACCATAAGTCCAAAGCGTTCTTCAAAGCTCAGCCGATGACTCTGTGGGTCGCCGGCTTGCTGCTGAAACGCCTCGATCATTCCGCGCAGTCGCAGGGCCGCGAGTTTCTCCAGCATTGGTTGTGTCAACATGTTCGTCTCCTCACTGCAGGGTTGGTTTTTTGGGGGTTCTGAAGTACTCGGTGCCGCGGATGTTTCGGTGTATGACCGGCGGTTGGGGCGAAGACAACGTTTCCACCGGCATGCGGTCCAGTTGTTTCTCCAGAATGGACTTGATGCTGCGGTAGGAGTAGACGTCCAGGAGACAAGCCCGCTGGGCGGCGGCTTCCAGGCGCGCGTGCGAGTACTTGTCGGCGAGCCGCAGGATGCCGAGGCAAGAGCGATACCCTTGCTCGGGGTGCGGTCGCGTGGCCATGATCTGCTCGATCACTTTGCCGGTTGCTGGGCCGATGGTTTGGGCCCATTCAATCAGCCGCGAGGGCGTCCACTCCAGATAACGTTGATGAGACTTGGGCCGGTGTTCGTTGATGGTGGTGGCCTGGTAGGGGACGTAACCGCGGACATGCGAAGCTACCCGCTGGCCGCGATGGAAGATCTCCACGGTTGTAGCGGTGGCGCGGATCTCGACCGTTTGTCCGGTCAAGGTGTAAGGAACACTGTAGTAGTGGTGCTCCAGTTCTACGTGGTAATCGATATTGGCGGTGGCTGTCTTCCAGCTTCCGAACTCGTAACGTTGTTCCGGAAGTGGAAGCAAAGCGGGCCGATCCACCGTCTCAAACAGACTCTGGCGGCTACCTTCGCGTTTGCGGAAGCGACGCTGGTTCAAGCGTTCCAGTAACTCGGCAATCGCCTCATTCAGCGACCCCAGGTCGAAGAACTTCTGCTTGCGTAGAGCTGCTACTATCCATCGCTCAACGACTTGCACGCCAACTTCTACTTTTGATTTATCTCTGGGTTTGTAAGGCCGGGCTGGCGTCACCGCGACGCCATAGTGAGCCGCCATCTCTTGGTAGGTACGGTTCAGTTCTGGTTCGTAGCGGCAGGCGCGGCTCACCCCGGAACGTAAGTTATCGGGCACGATCACAGCTGGCAGCCCCCCGAGAAATTCAAAGGTCCGCAGGTGGGAGCCAATCCAGTCGTTCAGGCTCTGCGTCCAGGTAGCTTCCGCATAGGTGTAGTTGCTGGCACCCAGAACCGCGACGAAGATGACGGCGCGGCGAGGCTCTGCCGCGGTGCCGTCATAGACGGCAATCGTGTCCCCGGCATAATCGACAAACAGTTTCTCGCCAGCGCGATGCTGTTGCCGTAACACAACGTCGCGCTTGTGCAACCACTCCCGATAGAGATCGCAGAAGCGACTGTAGCGATAACCGTCCGGGTGGGCGACGCGATACTCCTCCCAAATCAGTTGCAGGGTAACGTGTGAGTGGCTTTGCAGTTCCCGGTGGATCACCGCAAAGTCCGGCGCTGGATGCTGACGCCGAAGGATCGGCTTGGGCCGATCACCCCACAGGGTGAGCTCGACTTTGTCGTCGTCCCAACCCTCAACTGCCGGCCAACTCAGCTCGACCTTGGCTGCAGCCTGAAGATAATCACTGACCGTACTGGGTGAGATCGAACAACTACGGGCAATCTGACGTTGCTTGAGACCGAGCGAATGAAGCCGCAGAACTTCCTTGATTTTCACGATGGACAACCTTTCTTGAGGCAAGTAGGAACCTCCACCGTAAGTGGAACCTTTGCTGCCTCTGGTTTGTCCAGCGTGCTTCTACCCCTAAACCTTGGATTCCGACATCATGCCGAACACGGTTCCGACAACCTCATTCTCTGTCCACCATCAGATCGGAACGCTGCTCGACATCACCTCGGAATCACGTTCGACATCGTGTCGGAATGCCGTTCGCCATGACCCCGGAACGATGTTCGCCATCACGTCGGAATCATGTTCGCCATGGCTCGGATTCCGCACCAAGTGAAAGTGTCGCAATCAATAGAAGCTTCCGCATTTGTGATTCTCCCCTTAAGTTGGTCATCGGTCGCGACCATTCACGACCGCTCTGTGATCGAGCAAAGTGGCGTTCAGTTCTGATGCCATGCACGGGCATACGTTTGGGTGGGAATCGGCAGATGCACTGGAATTCGAGAGCCGTCGTTCGTTGAAGAACTAAGGAATAATCGACAACTGGATCTGGAAACTTCTACATGCAAGAGGGAATGCGTGGGTAACATTGAAGCGTAACCCCGGTCGTGACCATCTCACTCGTGGGCGGCCGTGGAGTTTGCCTTCTGGCAAACTCCACGGTGCCCCTTAGATTGCTCACACAGGCGACGAAAGCGGTGGCCACCCGTTTTACCGCGTTGTACCGCTCACAGTGTGGCTACTGGCTTGTCTCGTGATTGAATCGTCGGTCGCGGCGCTTCGTCGCTGGCAGAAAAAATGTCATAGACGTAGTCGTACGCAGCCAAGGCAGATTTGTTCATGGCGCCGGATTCAACACGCTTCAGAGTTTCCTCGCGGGAAAGATCGAAGATCGCATCCAGAATCTGGGTGCGCTCCTGCGGACTCGCGCTCCCCACAACAAAGAGAACACGAGCGCTATGCTGGATGTAGCGCGGCGAAAGCAGTTGCCGTTTCAGCAACTCCATAATCACCGTTGCTTTGGTGCGGTCGAAGCGTCCCGGATCACCTCGACGATCCAGTTCTGCGAAAAACGCAGCCGTCCACTCGTTGTGATAACTCCATACCTTCTCGAACAGCTCTCGCGTGAAGCGGGTCCCAGCCTCGATCGACTCGGCGTTCTCGGTCAGTTCAACGCCATCCTCGGTGAGCGCCTGACGCTTCAGATGGCCATCCTTGGTGATGGCGGCTTCATGATGGGCAAGCGCCCATAGCCATGACACATTGATCCGGTAAGTAGCCAGATCGTTCATGAACCGCAGCTTTAATTCGTAGTCATCGATCGCCGCTGCGAAGTTGCCGTTGAGAATTTGGAAGCCGTAGTTCGCCGCCATGTAGAACGCATGTTGAATATGCTCAATGGTGACGTCGCCTTTCGGCACGCCGTAAATGTCATCCCAAAGCTTTTGGGTGAAGAGCTTCTCCGGCGTGTCCAGTGAGTCTTTGGTGAGGACCAAGGGCGTAATCTTGCCCTCCGAGTTCAACAAGCCGCGGGACTGGAACAGAGCTCGCTCGGGGTCCGTTAGACCGCTGGCGACGCTCGCCACCGTTTTCCCCTTCACATCCGTAGTCTCCTGCGGCGCATCCAGGATCGCCTGAACCTGCTCCACCGGAACTTGCAAAGGTTGATTGCCGGCGGCCACATAGGCCGGCTCCGGGCTGGCTACCCAGCTCTGCCGGTAAACGTCGTACAGTCGTCCCTTCACTCGTTTCTCAAGAATGTCTTTCAGCGTAGGCTGTTGACCTGCGGGCATCGGAGCGTCGGGAACAAAGATGAGCCCCAGCACTCGCTCGCGCAGCTTGTCGATCACCATGGCGCGCAGGGCCAGCGGATTATATTTTGAGCGGCCGTAGGGATCGCCTGTTTGATAGATCATCACCGCAGCCATGCCGCCGATGGGGGCGCCTTGGCTGAGTTCGCCGTTCTTCATCCCGGCCATCAGCATCATGAGCGCGTTGTAGCGCTGATAGGCGATCATGTTTGGAGACGCCATGCCGATCGTCTGTGGATCGGGGAAGATGCCCTTCGGGTCGCTTTTCCAGATCTCAATCATGCTGCCCAGGTAGTCCCAGCGCCCCACGTTAGTCCCCAGCAGGCGGCGACGCAGCACCCATGCGATTGCGGGCAGCGACCGGCCTGCATTTCCTTCCTCATACAGCATCTTGATTTTGAATGTGCCCGCCGGGACGCCAATCATGCCTTCCACCCGGGCCAGAAGCTTCTCCACGATCAAAGCTTCCTGAGGCGTCTGCAACTTCGGAATGTAGAAGTACACGCCCGTACCGGCACGTTTGAGAGACTCGTAGTTATTCACCGCCCATAGCACCACGACAGCGATCAGACCAGGAGCCGGCTGGCCGTCCACGGTCACATGGTCGTAGTGAACATGGATGCTGGGTGGGCGAACCAATCGCGTCGGCCACTTTCCTTGTGGCGTAGTGATCCTGTATGAGCGCGTTTTTCCTTTCTTGGTCACCTCATAGGGACGTTCATTCCACTTGCCCTCCAAGATCTCCTTGGAATTCTGCAGGGCCGCAAAAATCCCTACCGGCGCATTCGTTGGCGTGCCATCCGGCTGGAAATGCGGCGGGGCGGCATCTTCAAAATCCGGCATGTTCATCGGTGCAGGGCTGTTCAATGCGTTGAATGCCATATCGAGCGGATACCACGGCCCGGTGAGTTCCAGTCCGGGATTGCTCAAGGGCTGTACGTCTTTAGGGATTGGCACCTCGTCATTGAGCCGCCAGCGCCAAGGGCTCTCCCGGCCAAGAAAGTTATCGATCAGGCCCTGCACAATCTGCCGATAAGTCCAGGGCTTCCCCGTGATTGGATCTGTGAATGTCTCCTCCCACTTAGGCCACGCATATTTTTCGGTGGCCGGTTCGGCGGATTCCAGCAACACTCGACGGGCGGTTAAGGCCGTAGCGATATCGGGGCGCAGCTCTCGTGTGAGCGTGGCAATGGTGGTTTCAACATCGATGTCCCGCCCGTTCACTTTCTTGGTTCCGAACAGCTCCGGGAATTTCTGCAGAATGTCCTCACGGATCATGTGTGTGAGCTCCTTGGCCCTTGTTTCATATCCAATGTTTGATATCAACGTTTCGCTTCAAGCTTCGCAATTACGCACCGTGCAGCCCATTGAATTGCATACCACCGCATCGGGCGCAACGCGAAAGATTACCACACTCGTTGGGGATCGGCTCGGGCCACAGAGGAGGTTCGGGATCTCCCAGAACCGTAACAGCAGGCTGCTGAGCGTCCGAGTGCAACTCCATTGCAGATGGTTTTTCAGCTGCAATGGTTGTCAGCTCGGCTCACAGATCGTGTTAAAAATCTTAGGCGTACGGAGCAGGCAGACCATGAGCGAGCCGGTGCGCCCGCATCTCCAAAGCCTGGTGTGTGCGAATGCGCAGGTTACTGCGCGGCCGGGCCCGGCAGAGCAGCACAAACCCCGCCTCCTCGTCCTCTCTGAAATAGGTATCCGCCGACGATTGATCAACCTTGCCTTCCACCAGTTTCCCGGCACACGTAAGGCATCGTCCCTGAAAGCAAATGGAAGGCAGTAACACTCCTTGGCGTGCGGCCGCATCCCACAGGAACTCATCTTTACCGCAGACCAAATGCCGCACGCCCTCGGGAGTCTCCAGAATCACCTGAAAGCTCTGCCCTGGCTCCTGCTCTGGCATCAGCCTTCCTACGGATTGTAGAAGCCGCGATTCTTGCTGTACGGCGCTTCGCCCGGTGTGCCGCGACGGAAGTGGCCGGAGGGTACTGACTTGCCGTCCCGTTCAAATGCCAGGAGCTCGATGAACCAGGCTTCGTGCTCTATCTCCTCGTTCAGAATTCGGGAAGCCATGTCGTAAGTGCGCGGGTCCTTACCGAATGTCATGTCGCAGACGGCAATCCAGCTTCGGATCGCGCAACGCTCGGACTCCAGTAGAAGTGTCAGAATGTTTACCGTAGTAGGTGGATCGGGAAGCTTTGCCGCACGGCAGCCTGCCTGATCGTGAAAGGCCGGCAGATCGTTGGGGAGACTTCCGCCCAGCTCGTAAATTCGGGGCACGATCAGCTCCCAATGGGCCCTGTCTTCCAGTCGTGCATCCTCGCAAATTTCCTTGTAATCCTCATGTCCTGCGAGGTGCATGCGCAAGATCGTGTAGTAATAATAGGTGCTCGCAAACTCCGCGGCGGCATTGGCTACCAGCATTTTGATCAATTTTTCAACGTCAACGCCGCGGGCGCGAATCACTTCGACTCCCACGCGCTGAGTCACATCTCCAGGCTTAACCGTCTCGTTGGCCATAGGAATTCCTTTCTGCTTTCCGTTGGCCGTACACGGCGGGCGCACGGCCACGGTGAGAGATGACCCGAACGTGACAGCAGTTGTACCCAGATGGCTTTCGATGCAGAGCGGCTGTTCCGGTCACACCTTAATCCCGCCTGCAAGTCTGTTCAAAACCTGAGTAATTACCCCCATTGCCAGCATCTGGACGGGCTGCTTATACTTGGATATGGCTGATGTCATCCCGTTCCGTCCCAAGTCCGAACCACCATCGCAATGCAGTAGTTCCGCCCGTTGCGGCGAAAAGAAATTCCATTGTCCATCGTGCGAATACGTGGCATGTTCCACCGCTGAACTCCATACCCACGTGGAACGGATGCATCCGCTGATACCTCGTACGCCCCTCCAATTCAGCCAACGACCCAGCATCGAAGACGACTCGCAGTAGATTCCTTCCCGCTCATCTGAGCTCCAGGACCACTGGCTGCCGCGCTGTGGCATCTTGGGGCCGTGCAGTGCCGTGACTCAGCTTTCCGTTAAATTGGGTGTTCATCGACCTCATGTCGTGCAACCCGAAGCCGCTATCGTGCTTCAGTATGAGCGCTCCCCAATATCGTCACGAATTACCCACTTCACAAGCCCATCCAAACAAAGGAGTGCTTTATGTTCACAAGAGTGGTCGAATTAAGAGCGAAGCAGGGAAAGACAAAAGAATTGGCCAGCACTGCAAACGAAAAGATCCTGCCTATTCTGAAAAAACAGCAAGGCTTTCAGGACGAGATGGTACTCGTCTCCAATACCGATCCCAACCGAGTGCTCGCGCTAAGTTTCTGGAACAGTCGCGAGGACGCTGAACGCTACCATCGCGAGCAGTTCTCTCAGATCACTGAGATGATTCGAAATTTCTGCGATGGCGAGCCAAGGGTTGAAACCTACGACGTGAACACATCCACGATTCATCGCATTACCTCAGAAAAAGCAGCATAAGCGTGGGAAAGTATTGGGGGCTAAAGGCAAGCCTGGCGGCTTGCCTTTGTTCGCATCAAATTACTCGATCAGCTAATTCCCACATCTTTCTGTTCTTCCTCTGCCCCGCGAGAGGGTCGTCTCTGAATGCTTTATCACGCAGCTTTTACGGCAATATCCGAGCGTTCGAACATAGAATTGACTCTTTCAAACAGCCGTTCCGGAATATCCGGAACCATATAATCGCGACGCGGTAGTTGCACGCCTTCGTCAACCATCAGCAGAATCGCTTGCGCGGGATCCATGAGGTTGATCGAGTCGCAGAATTCCATCGCCAATTCCGGTTGCCCACTGGAATTCACAACCACAAGATCGAAGGCGCCGGGCCGGCAGCGCTTCCGTGCTTGCTGTATATCCAAGGCGGGGAATACCTTGTATCCGTGTTTCTGCAGAACCGAGATGCGCTGTTTTCGGCGCTCCGGGTCGCGGTCAATCATCAGCACCTTTACCAGACCTGAATTCATAGCTCACCTTCCTTTTCAGTGTGACAGGGCAGTGTGTCCCTAGAGAGAGAGGCTACTGGACGAGAGCGGGTTGCCAGCAGAGCTAAACGAATGTTGAAGATCGCTCATTCCACAATCGCCGGCTTACTTCAAAGGGCCTTGTCGGACGCCTTAGTTCCTCTCTTGTCGCTAGATGACTTCCTCTACGAGAATTGAAGGGTTCTTCAAACAAAATGAATTAGATCAGCAGATCGTCTTTCTTCGCGGCACCTATAGTTGCTAGCCAATTTCAAAGCACCAACATCACTCTCCCGCACGGCGTACACAGAGCGCACGTTTGGCATAGACGAAAAGCACGGAGTCCTTCTTCGTACTGCGGAAGGTGAAGAGCCGATGTGCCCCCGAAGAATTTGCAGCGCTGTTGGTCCATTCCCACCCTGTAACGCGAATTCCACCCTTGATGTGCGATTCATTTACGTTTTGCGTCTCGTCGTAGATACCCGTAAACTCGTCAACTGTCGGTAACCGCCACTTCGAATAGCCTGCAAGTTTCAGGTTGCCGCAGTAACTGTCCGCCTCATTCCATGTCAAATTGCGGCCATTATCCTTTCCCGCCCACATCAGTCCAGTCGCAGGGTCGGTCCAGGTTGGCTCTTGTGTCGGCGGGGTTGTCGGCCGTGCAGTTTGCTGCTTCGCGGGCTCCGTTTTCGGTTGCGGTACTGGCTCCGTTTTCGGTTGCGTTGCCGGCTCCGTGGCGGCCACCCGCCGCTCGTGCGCTTCTTTGAGCTTGATGTCCACCATTTCCTGTCCCGCCTGCTTGACGGTGACAACGGTTCTCCACTTATCCAGCCCGTCGGTCGAGGTAGCCTGAATGAGGTGTTTGCCGAGCGATATCGGAGTAACCACAGAGTCGTCTGCCTTGAGGTTCCCTTGCGGTTTGCCGTCGAGCTTCCACGTGCAGTCGAGGTCGGTCGTGGCCAGCAGCGTGGTGTCTGGCTGTGCCCACAGCCGCGCCTGAACCAGAAGAACCGCCATCAACAGGAACAAGAAACCAATACGTGTCTTCATTCGCCTTCTCCTTATGGCAAATCGTAGATATGCGGCATTCTATCGCGGCGGCCAGACGCCCCACGTTGCGTGGAGGGACGGAAGCTGCGCAACGCTGAGGACCTGCGAAACCGTGAAACTTCTGAATGGAATTTCCTTTTGAGCACTGACTGTATACAAATTATACCGTTCCCGGCCGGGGTTGAAGACCAGAGTTGCGTCAGCCCTTGCGTACGAGAAATCGTGAGCCAGCGGTCGGCATTCCCACCGTTCCATCCGGGGTAACTTCCCTGCAGGGAGCGCGACGCCGGGTGGCGAAGCGGTTTAGCCCAAAACATTTGGCGGCATGTCACTGGCATGTGTGCGCTGTCTCACATATTTGTGGGACAAATATGAAGTAACGTGCGCAACGATTTCACTCCGGGAAGAGTTCACCAGAATGGGGCTGGTTGCCGGATCTGCATCTGAGTTGTCTGCTGTTGGGAACATGTCGAATTCATCGGGCGGAACCAAGCCCTTTTGTCGGTGGAGTAACTGCAGTAGCTGTCGCAATACTAGTTTAAGCCGGCGGTGAACGCCTGCGGCTACCTAAGGAGAAGGACAATCATGGCTTTAAAGGAAATACTTACCCATAAAATCGAGGAGTTCCGTCCCCGTATCACCACACTCGTCAAGGATTTCGGCGGGGTTGTTATCGACCAGGTAACCATCGACCAGTGCTATCGGCGGCGCCCGTGATATTCGCAGTCTCGTGACCGACATCTCCTACCTCGATCCACAGGAAGGCATCCGCTTCCGCGGCATGACCATCCCGGAGACCTTCGCCGCGCTTCCCAAAGCAAAGGGTTCGCAATATCCGACCGTCGAGTCGTTCTGGCACTTCCTTCTCACCGGCGACGTACCTACCCAGGCCCAAGTCGACGAAGTGATTGCCGAATTCAAGGTTCGCCAGGTGGTTCCATCCTATGTGTGGGACGTCATCCGCGCCCTGCCCCGTGACAGCCATCCGATGGTGATGCTCTCCACCGCGATCCTGGCCATGCAGAAGGACTCGAAGTTCGCTGCGTTCTATAGCTCGGGTAAGTTCAACAAGAAGACCGCATGGGAATATGTATATGAAGACGCCTTCGATCTCGTTGCCCGTATCCCGATCATCTGCCGCTTTCATCTACAACCTGAAATACCGCAATGACGTCCAGATCGCGATCGATCCGAGCCTCGACATGGGCGCGAACTTTGCCCACATGATCGGCCAGTGCGAAGCGTACAAGGACGTCGCTCGCATGTACTTCATCCTCCACTCCGACCACGAGTCCGGCAACGTCTCCGCCCACACCACTCACCTGGTGCACTCGGCCCTCTCGGATCCCTACTATGCCTATTCTGCCGGCCTCAACGGCCTGGCTGGCCCGCTGCACGGCCTGGCAAACCAGGAAGTTCTCGACTGGACCATCAAATTCCAGGAAAAGTACTGCAAGGGTGTAGAGCCGACCAAGGAGCTGATTACCAAGGCCCTCTGGGATACCCTCAATGCCGGTCAGGTTGTCCCCGGTTACGGTCACGCCGTTCTGCGCAAGACCGATCCCCGCTACATGTCCCAGCGCGAGTTCTGCCTCGACACTCCTGGACTCAAAGATGATCCTCTCTTCAAAGTTGTTTCGATGATCTTTGAAGTGGCTCCCGGCGTTCTGACCGAGCAGGGCAAGGCCAAGAATCCCTGGCCAAACGTCGATGCACAGTCTGGCGTCATCCAGTGGTACTTCGGCCTCCGCGAGTGGGACTTCTACACCGTCCTGTTTGGCGTCGGTCGCGCCCTTGGCTGCATGGCCAACATCACCTGGGACCGCGGTCTCGGCTACGCCATCGAGCGTCCGAAGTCCGTCACCACGGCGATGCTGGAGAAGTGGGCTGCCGAAGGCGGCCGCATAGCCGCTGCGCCCAAAGAAGCTGTGGCTAAGTAGTGCGTGCGACAACAGCCCGCGGATGAACTCCGCGGCTGTTATCGAGAGTCAGATATCGAAAGGGCGTGCGGCGTCTGGCCGCACGCCCTTTTGACTTGCTCTTCAATCCCCTCAGATTTTCAGTGACAACCTCCGGGGCGGCTCGAACCCTATCCGTGCCTTCTCCGTCCGGCGACTGCGTCCTCCCGCAAATGAACCTCTGATCTCTATGCGGCTCTCACCATCGATGATTCCGGGGCTATCGCGCCCATGGCCCACTCTTCCTGCCCCGGCGTGCCCAATTTACGAACCACAACGACGTCCCGAGATACATAACCTCGCACCCTACCGGAACGCCACCTTATGTACTACTCTGGTGTGAGGGGTTTCGGAAACCTTTTCAGTCACTGGATTCGAAAGCTTAGAAGGAGAGTACTTTGCCAAAACGTATTGCAATAGTATTGGCGCTGCTGCTGATGATGGGCGCCGCTGGATTCGCGCAGAGTGCGAAATCGGGAGATTTCTTCCTTGGATATTCTTTCAATCGCGCCAGCACCGGGTGGAGCAACACCGGCAATCTGAATGGATGGGCGGCGTCGGTGGAGGGCAGGATCGCTCCCTGGGCTGGCCTCGTTGCCGACGGGGGTGTGCAGTATGGCACGCTGCAACTGCCTAACCAGCGCCTCACCATGGAGCCGGGCTCTGTCCCTTCAACGACGCGGGTTGAGAGCTTAATGTTCGGTCCCCGCATATCGGTTTCGAAGGGAAAGTTCCGGCCGTTTGCACAAGCACTGGTCGGGGTCGCACACCTCCATGAGGATGCGTCAGAATTCGCGTACGGTGAGTCGAGCCAAGCTGATGCATTCGGCGGTGGCCTCGATTACCACCTGCGTTCACGGATCGCGTGGCGAGTGCAAGGCGATCTGCTGCAGACCCGCTTCCACCATGCACTGGAGAACGACATACGGATCTCGACCGGGCTGGTGTTGGACTTCTAACGCGCATCTCTGGATCGGGCAAAATCCAGCTCTGCTGCCCTGCCCCCCGCCCAGCACCCAGCGTTGCTTGGTGCGGCGTACCCGGTCGGAGCATCCAATATCCTGTAGCGTACCAATCAGGATCAAGCCTCGGAGTGCATTGTGCATTCCGGGCCGACCGGCAGTTGCCACGATCCTCAATCCATGAGCGGCGTTTTATCAGCCTCAGCTTGCGCTATGGAGGATGGAATGGGCACGGACGTAAACACAATTCGAGACCTTGCCGAGCGGGAGTACAAGTGGGGTTTCGTGTCCGACGTGGAGTCGGAGAGCGTTCCCAAGGGTTTGAACGAAGATGTTGTTCGTCTGATCTCAGCCAAGAAGCGCGAACCAGAGTTCATGCTTGAGTGGAGACTCAAGGCTTATCGCCACTGGGCATCTCTTGAAAAAGCACAGGCCGAACCCAAGTGGGCCAACATCAAGTATGGTCCCATCGATTACCAGGACATCATCTATTACTCCGCTCCCAAACAGAAGCCGACTCTAGCGAGCTTGGAGTCGCTGGACCCTGAGCTTTTGCGAACCTATCAGAAGTTGGGGATCCCGCTTGAAGAACAGAAACTGCTTGCCAACGTTGCGGTCGATGCTGTTTTCGACAGCGTCTCCGTGGTTACGACGTTCAAGGAAAAGCTGCGCGAAGCTGGTGTTATCTTCTGTTCGTTTTCTGAGGCCGTGCAGCAGCACCCCGAGCTGGTACGCAAGTACTTAGGTTCGGTGGTTCCGTATACCGACAATTTCTTTGCCTCGCTGAATGCCGCAGTGTTCTCTGACGGCTCATTCGTTTATGTGCCGAAGGGAGTTCACTGTCCCATGGAACTCTCCACCTACTTCCGGATTAACGCGGCCGAAACCGGGCAGTTCGAGCGTACCCTGATTGTTGCCGACGCGGGCTCGTATGTCAGCTATCTGGAAGGTTGCACAGCGCCGATACGCGATCAGCATCAACTTCACGCAGCTGTGGTTGAGCTGGTCGCCCTCGATGATGCGCAGATCAAATACTCCACGGTGCAGAACTGGTATCCAGGCGACAAAGAAGGTCGCGGCGGAATTTACAACTTCGTCACCAAGCGTGGCAAATGCCAGGGAGTGAATTCGAAAATTTCCTGGACGCAGGTGGAAACCGGTTCGGCGATCACCTGGAAGTATCCGAGCTGCATCCTGCTGGGAGATAACTCGGTGGGCGAGTTCTATTCTGTCGCTCTCACCAACAACCATCAGCAGGCTGACACCGGCACTAAGATGATTCACATCGGAAAGAACACCAAGAGCACGATTGTCACGAAGGGCATCTCGGCCGGACACGGTCAGAATACCTATCGCGGGCAGGTGAAGATTATGAAGGGTGCCACCGGAGCGAGAAACTACACGCAATGCGACTCTCTGTTGATTGGCGATAAGTGCGGCGCGCATACCTTCCCTTACATCGAAGTAAGGAATTCCACTGCACGCATGGAACATGAGGCTTCTACCTCAAAGATCGGGGAGGACCAGATGTTCTATCTGCGGCAGCGAGGAATCAAAGGCGAAGATGCAATCTCGATGATCGTCAATGGTTTTTGCAAGCGTGTATTCCGGGAGCTGCCGATGGAGTTTGCGCTGGAAGCCCAGAAGCTGCTGAGCGTCAGCCTGGAAGGCAGTGTTGGATAACGCAGGTTGCATAGCATAGTAATGCAGGAGCAAAGAGACGAATGAGCCCACTGCTCGAAGTCAAAGATCTCCACGTCAGCGTGGACCATCACGAGATACTCAAAGGCATTGATCTGCGAATTAATGCCGGTGAAGTGCATTCGATCATGGGGCCAAACGGCTCCGGAAAGAGTACTCTTGCGCAGGTGTTAGCGCGGCGCGATACCTACGAAGTCACTTCTGGCGAAGTGTTATTTAACGGCAAAGACCTGCTGGCGATGAAGCCCGAGGAGGCCGCCTGGGAGGGCGTTTTCATGGCCTTCCAATACCCGGTGGAGATTCCTGGCATCAGCAATGTGTACTTTCTGCGCTCGGCGCTCAATGCCATTCGCAAGGCTCGCGGACTGGATGAGATGACGGCCGACGGAATTTCTGCCGATGTTTCGCGAGAAGCTCGAGATTGCTGGAGATGGATGACAAGTTGATGAACCGTTCGGTCAACGAAGGATTTTCTGGCGGCGAAAAGAAACGGAATGAGATCTTGCAAATGGCGGTGCTGGAACCAAGACTCGCAATCCTGGACGAGACTGATTCCGGCCTGGACATTGACGCCCTGCGAATTGTGGCCAAAGGCGTGAACGCCATGCGCGGCGCGGAAAGAGCCATGATCGTGGTGACACACTATCAGCGCCTGCTGACATACATCGTACCCGACTACGTACACGTGCTGATGGATGGACGCATCGTGCGCTCGGGCGGCCCTGAGTTAGCGCTCGAACTCGAAGAGACGGGCTACGGCTCCATGGAAACCAACACCTCCGTCGCCTGAGAATTGTCACAGATTGATGAAGAAACCGCCGTGACCACTACGACTCAAACGCTGCACAATTATCTCGAGTGCTTCAGCGAATTTGAGGCGGTTGCCGCTGGCCGGGAACATTCTGTGGTTGCGTGAACTTCGCCGCGAAGCTTTCGCCCGCTTCTGCGAGGTTGGTTTTCCTACGACTCACGATGAGGACTGGCGATTTACCGACGTCTCTGCAATTTCGAAAACCGCGTTTCGCTTCAGCCGGGATGAGCGATCCGGAGTTTCGCCGCGGCAAGCTCGAGCCGTGGCGGGTGGAGGGTGCCGGTTGCCAACTTGTCTTCCTCAATGGGCGTCTCGCACCGGAGTTATCGCTCCTAAACAAACTGCTGAAAACGTAAAGGTTGCGGGCCTGGCAAATGAAATCAACAGTAACTCCAGTTGATCGAGCAGCACTTGGGACATTACGTTGATGTGCATCGAGACAGCTTCTCCGCTCTGAATACGGCCTTTGCGGAAGACGGCGCCTACGTTCACGTTCCCCGAGGCGTGATCGTCGAAGAGCCAATCTGTCTGCTCTTTGTCTCGACGCCGGCACGTTGCCGGTGATGAACCATCCGAGAAATCTGATTTTGATCGATGAGGACAGCCAAGCCACTATCGTTGAAGAGTATGTATCGCTCGGCGACGGAAGCGTATTTTGCAATGCGGTCACCGAGATTGTCGCGGGCGACAATGCCGTGCTCTCGCACTATAGGATTGAGCGCGAGCAAGCGGAAACGTTCAATATTTCGACGTTGCGTATCCAACAGGGAAGAAGCGCGAACATTGCCTCGCATTCCGTTCTTGCTCGGTGGGGCATTGGTGCGGAACAACGTGCATCCGGTTCTCGCTGGCGAGGGAGGCGAGTGCCTGATCAACGGACTGTTCCTCGGCAGCGACCATCAACACATCGACAATTACATGCTGGTCGAACATGCAAGCCCGCACTGCGGCAGCCGTCAGTTCTATAACGGAATCCTCGACGATCATGCTCACGGCGTCTTTCATGGCAGGATCATCGTGCACAAAGACGCGCAGAAGACCGATGCCAAACAAACCAACCGCAACCTGCTCCTCTCCGATGACGCGCAAATCGACACCAAGCCTCAGTTGGAGATACACGCGGACGACGTGAAGTGCACGCATGGAGCAACGATCGGGCAGATTGACGAGGAAGCTCTTTTTTACCTGCGCTCTCGCGGAATCGACGAAGCGTCGGCGCGAAATCTTTTGCTGCGCGCATTCGCCGGTGAATGTCTCGGGCGCATGAAGGAAGGCCCGGTTCGCGCGACATGTCGAGACCCTGGTCAACCGCTATGTACACCGAATCGCGAATACCCTTCGCAACTCGACCGACACTGGGCAGGACTCTTGCCAAGAATGAAGCTGAAGGTGAATTCGGATGAACGAGCCAATTACGCTGAGCCGCGCATGTGAAGTGTTGGAAATTCCAAGTGGAGCCCGCCATGTGCTCCCGATGGGTACCGCGGTGCGAATCAGCCAATCACTCGGCGACAGTTATACCGTTACAACCGCGCAAGGCAACATGTATCGGATTGAAGGCAAGGATGCGGATGCTCTCGGTCTTTCAGTCGATCAGGAACAGCTTCCGCAGCGCAGCAGGGAAAATTCAGTGAGGAGGCGGTCTGGGCTGAGTTGCGGACTGTTTTCGATCCGGAGATTCCTGTCAACATTGCCGACCTTGGCTTGATCTACTCTTGCGTGATTACGCCGCTTCAGGATTCTGACAACAGGATCGAAATCAAGATGAGCTTGACTGCACCGGGCTGCGGAATGGCCGACGTCCTCAAGGCGGATGTCGAGCGCAAGCTTTCGCGATTGCCAGGCGTGAAGGAAGTAAGCGTCGAGGTAGTCTTTGATCCTCCCTGGGACCCAAGTCGCATGTCCGAGGCCGCAAAGCTGCAGCTTGGTCTTGACTTGGATTTCAGTCCGAGTCCACCTGCACTGCCTATCTTGAAACCGGGAAGATCTGCGAGATAAGCAAGCCAACCTGTGCTGCCGCAACAGACAAGACATTGTTAATTACAATTCTTGGCCGCAGCAGCCTGCATCTGCTGGCGGGCTGTTTCACGAACCATATTCACCATCCCCATCAGTCCGAGAGACTTACCCATGGAGAGTTCATTGCCAAAGATGCGGTACACCACGTCCGGCGGGCACTGCGGCGACTTCATCCGGCGGAGCACCGGAAAGTGAGTCCGCCAAGATTGCTGCCAGTGCCATGGCGGAGATTCCCTGCGGATTCTCCACCGCAAAGTAGTACGTCAGAGTTCCCTCGGAGTGTCCTCGGACCAGACGTATGCCTCGGATTCACAACCGGGAACGCGGCGCTCTACGGGAAAAGGTCGTTGGGCGATCCGCGACGGTACCGGCTTGAATTGCCCAGCCATCTCGATCAACATCTCGATACGATCACTGCGGTCGAGACTCTCCAGTCGTGGCCAGCAGACTTTCCAGCCGATCAGGCAGCCGCTTCATCCCGTGCCTCCGCACTTGGGTTTTCCACTGGCACGTTCACGAGGTTTCCCCACTCCGTCCAGCTGCCGTCGTAGTTTCGCACCTTGGAGAAGCCGAGCAGATAATTCAGAACGAACCATGTGTGGCTGCTCCGTTCGCCGATTCGGCAGTAGGCTATAATGTCGTCATCGGGACGCAGCCTGTTCTCTTCTGTGTAGATCTTCCGCAACTCGGCAGCATCTTTAAATGTGCCGTCTTCCTGGTTGACCGCCCGAGCCCACGGAATGTTCAGCGCACCTGGTATGTGCCCGCCGCGCAGTGCTCCCTCGTTGGGATAGTCCGGCATATGCAACCGCTCACCCCGGTATTCCTCGGGGCTGCGGACATCGATCATCGGCAGCTTCCGTTCCAGGTGCTGAAGTGTTTGATCGCGGAAGGCGCGGAAATGAGTATCGTCGCGCTCGGGTGCCTGATAGTTGCTGGGCTGATACTTTGGTACATCGCGAGAAACTGGCCGATTCTCCTTAATCCACTTTAGCCGCCCGCCGTCCATGATCCTGGCGTTCGTGTGTCCGAAGAGTTGCAGTAACCAGAACGCGTATGTTGCCCACCAGTTATTTTTGTCGCCATAAAGAACAATGGTGGTATCCCGAGTTGCTCCAATTCTGCGCATCAGCTTGTCGAATGCCGAACGTCCCAGGTAGTCTCGCCGGATCGGATCGTTCAGATCCCTTGTCCAGTCAATCTCGACCGCACCCGGAATGTGATTGGAGCTATATAGAAGCGGGTCTTCGTTGGATTCGGCTATGCGAATCTTTGGATCTTTCAAGTGTTCCTCGACCCACTCCGTGGAAACCAGGACATCGGCCCTGGTGTAGCCGCGCTCACCAATGTTCTTGCTCATATTGCACCTCTGCGCATTCCAGATTCACTTGTTCGATGCGCGGATCACGATCCAGGTCGCACAGTGCAAACATTCCGAGCTGCTCGCAAGCAGAGCTCAACTTCGATCGTCGGGCCCTAAACCAGGGTCGTTCAGGGACGCAAAAGTGTGGCCAGTTGCTTTTGCTTGTTTCTGCACGAAAAGCAACGAACCCACCAGCACAATAACCATAATCGTTAGGAGGATCAACTCCACCACTGCATGGTGGAAGATGCTCTCAGCGGCTTGCGCAAGTTCAGGTAACTGGGCGGTTAGAACCAGTATCCTGCGGATAACAGAAATGAGCGCCACGACGAGAAAAGGCTCGGTGACCAGTCCGTGTTCGCGAAATGAAACTTGCACGGTGTAGAGCAATTCGACAACCAGCAGGATCAATAGAACTTGATCCAGTAGATTGACGAATTGTGCGGCGGTGGCAGGCCCAGAGACCACATGGATGAAGTCTCCGAAACCTCTCACCAGAAGCATGAGAGCGTAGATCGCGAGCAGAATGCCAAGCCCTGAATAGATAACGTCCTCAACCAGAGAGAGAGCCGCAATCACCCGCGCTCGGACTGGGTGAATCGGCTCATGCGGCTTCTCAATCATCGTAGCTCCTCAGAGGGATCATCTTTAGCTCCGAAACGCGCTTCGCAATCGGGCGAAGTTGCCCAGAGCATGTTTTCACATCATAACTGAACCCTGCTCTTATTGACTCCGGTTAGAACCGCGTGTTTCGATGAGAAGTGCTCAGCCGCAAACTCTCTCTGCCGATTGACGCAATTCTGCCGGAGATTCTCGACTCCTTAATCGGAATCCGAACCTGGTGATCGAGGCCCCGCCGGGCGCGGGGAAGACGACCCGAGTGCCGCCCGCGCTGCTTGGGATCGTGAGCGGTGAAGTGGTTGTACTGGAACCGCGCCGGATTGCGGCACGCATGGCGGCGCGCCGAGTCGCGTGGGAGATGGGCGAACAGCCCGGCGAGACTGTCGGCTACCAGGTCCGGTTTGAAGAAGCCGTGGGGCCGCGCACTCGCCTGCGGTTTGTCACCGAGGGCATACTGACACGGCGACTGCTTTCCGATCCATACCTCAAGGGCGTGGCTGCCGTGGTGCTGGATGAGTTCCATGAGCGCCATCTTGAAAGCGATCTCGCGCTGGCATTGCTGAAACGCCTGCAGCGGACGCGGCCCGATCTGCGAATCGTGGTCATGTCGGCGACCCTCGATGCTGACTCCGGTGGCGCAATATCTTGGCGATTGCCCAATCGTGCGCTCCGAGGGAACCCGCTTCGAACTTTCGATTCAGCATCTGCCGTACTCGCCAAAGCCTGTCGAAGCACAGGTGAGGGATGCAGTGGAGTTGCTGATCGGCGGGAAACACTCCGGCGACATTCTGGTTTTTCTGCCAGGGGCTGCGGAGATCCGTCGCGCGATGCGCGAGTGCGAGGCGGTGGCGCGCCGGGGCGGGTTGCTGGTGCTTCCCTTGCATGGCAGTCTGCCGCCGAAAGAGCAGGACCGCGCGCTCTCGCCGGCTCCGCAGCGAAAACTTATTCTGGCCACGAATGTTGCGGAAAGCTCAGTGACGGTCGAGGGAGTAAGCACGGTCATCGACAGTGGCCTGGCGCGCTTCGCAACGTACTCCCCATGGAGCGGGTTGCCGACGCTGCACGTTGGCCGCGTGAGCAAGGCTTCGGCGAAGCAAAGAGCCGGACGGGCGGGGCGCACCGGACCGGGGCGCGTGCTGCGCCTTTACACCGAGGAGGATTACCTGCATCGCCCGGAGCAGGATGCGCCGGAGATCGTGCGCAGCGACCTGTCTCAACTTTGCCTCGCTTTGCGAGCCATGCGGATTGCCAACGTCAATGACATAGAGTGGCTGGATGCGCCGCCGCTGGCTGCCGTGGAAAGGGCCGAGTCGCTGCTCGATCGGCTCGGCGTCACCGGAGACGCTGCTATAGATGGCGCGAAAGAATGCTTGAAAGAACCTATGGCGCAACGGTTGGCGCGTTATCCGCTGCCGCCGCGGCTCTCGCGAATTCTCGTAGAGGCCGTGGAGCGCGGCGTGGGTGAGGACGGCTGTGTTGCCGCGGCGCTGCTTGGCTCGGGTGTGCAGGTTGAAAAAAATGACCTGCTTGCCGCCATCGATTCAGATCAGGACCACCGATTGCTGCAGCACGTCGAGCAACTCCGCAGGATTGCGCGTCCTGGCCCGCAGACTCGGCATAACCAGACTCGACATGATGATGACGCGCTGCTCATGTCGGTACTGGCGGGGTTCCCGGATCGCGTGGCGCGGCTGCGGGCCGGCAATCAGGTGCTGCTGTCGACGGGCGCATCGGCGGAGGTGGCGGGCGAGCCTCCCCGGTATGAGTTCATGATCGCGGTGGATGCCGAGGACCGCAAAGATAAGCCGCTGCCGCTGATTCGAATGACAGCACGCATCGAGCCGGAGTGGCTGATCGATCTGTTTCCCGAGCGTGTGCGGGAGCAATCCAGCGTGACGTGGAATCGTGTGGCAGAACGGGTCGAGGCGGTGAGCGCACTGCTATACGACGAGCTGGTGATTCAGGAATCGCGCGGCGCGCTTCCGAATGCAGAGGCCGCGGCGGAGCTGCTCGCGCAAAAGGCGCTGGAAGCTGGCGTCGAGCGCTTCGTTGACATGGATGCTCTCGATGACTTCATCGGGCGCGTTGAGTTCGCTGGTTTTGAATCGCCGGACGTTCCGCAGGCGCTGCGTGACTTATGTTCGGGACTGCGAAGCTTTGCCGAACTGAAAAGCGCGGCGGCGGAGTTAATTCCTCTGCTCGAACAAAAGATAGGTACGCGACGGCTCAATGAGATCGCCCCTGCACGCATCCGCTTGCAGAATGGGCGCCAGACGAAGGTTCACTACGAGCGCGGCAAGCCGCCTTGGATCGCATCCCGCCTGCAGGACTTCTTTGGCATGCGCGAGACGCCACGGATTGGGGCAGAGAGCACGCCTGTAGTGCTTCACCTGCTCGCTCCGAATCAGCGCGCCGTGCAGACGACGACGGACCTGGCGGGATTCTGGGAGCGGCTCTATCCGCAAGTGCGCCGCGAACTGATGCGACGCTATCCCCGGCACTCGTGGCCGGAGCGGCCGTGAGGCGACAACTTTCAGCAAAAGGCAGCCATCCATCCCACCATTGACTGAATGAGCATCGCATCATTGCTACTTGGTAATCGCTTAGTCAATGGTTCTGAACTCTCGCCAAACGATTTACCAATCGATAAACTTCTCGAAGTCGGCAAACTTTCTCAAACGATTTACTCATCGATAAACTGCGTTCGTCAAAACGATTACCTCTTGTGTCAATCCTGCAAAATTGGACTTACAATAAAGATATTCGTACACGGAGGAATAATCATGCCAACATCTGCGGTCCCAACTCATGAACAGACGCTTAAAAATCTTCTTGCAGCCTTTAACGGCGAGTCCAACGCTTCTGCCCGCTACGCTGCCTTCGCAATCAAAGCCGACGAGGAAGGCTATCTCAAGGTGGGAAGTCTTTTCCGTGCGGCCTCGCGCGCCGAGCATATCCATGCCTCTAACCACTCTGAAGTGATCAAAAAGCTCGGCGGCACGGCTGTGGCAAAGATCGAGCCCGCCGTGGTAAAGAGCACGGTGGAGAACCTGCAAGAAGCCATCGCCGGCGAACTCTATGAAGTCGACGTCATGTACCCCGACTTCATTCAGGAAGCCGAGGCGCAAAAGAACGCGGCCGCCCGCCGCACCTTCAAGTTCGCCATCGAGGCGGAGAAAGAGCACGCGCAGCTCTTTACGAAAGCCCTGGAACACATTCAACACTGCGTGGATCAATCGTGCCAGAAGCTCTCCAGCAAGGCGACCTACTACGTGTGCCCGGTGTGCGGCTTCACCGCTGACAAGGCCGAGTTCGACCGCTGCCCGGTCTGCGGCCATAAGAAGGAAGAGTTCGAACTGATCAGCTAGTACGCTGGCGCGGGGAGATGTCGAGGGTAAGTCGGCACTGTTCGGCGATGGCGCGCCAGGCTTGATACGCCATCGCTGGACGGTGTTGATTTCATTTTGCCCGAAGCAGGAGAACGGGCACGCTGACACTATGCTGCACGCGGATGGCCGTGGTGCCGAGAACTATGTCCGCAAGCAACCGGTGTCCATGGGTGCTCATCGCTACCAGGTCGCAACCATTCTTTTGAACCCAATTGACGATTTCCCTGACTGGATCGCCGTAGGCCAGTTCGGCCTTGGCGGGAATGTCCATGGACTGAAACTCTGCCCGAACCTTTTCCAGGTACGCGGTGTCTTCCGTGATTTCCGGGCCTACCGCGTCCTGGCCATAGGTTCGAGCGGCCCATCCGTCGGCAACGTGCAGCAACACCAGATGGCTGTGCGTCAGCTTAGCAAGCTGTTTCACGTGCTCGATAATCGCGCGGTCGGTCGGGGTGCAATCTAATGTAACGAGAATTTTGTCGTACATGGTAGTCCGTTTCTGTCGTCCCGCCGTTATCCGCCGGTGATGACCTGCCACGCGGACTTGAGTGAGTCCGGCAGGCCGTAGATGTCCATTGCGGTAATGAGAATAGCACTGGCCCAACCCGCAACCAGTAGGAACCAGCCGTTCTTCCATACGCCCATCCGCTTGCGCGAACTGGTGAACTGCAGGAGCGGAAACATGGCGAACGGAAGCTGCAACGCCAACACCACTTGGCTGAGCGTCAGCAGATCGGTAACACTGCTGTCGCCGCGAAGGCCGATGATGAAGATCGCCGGGAGGATGGCCAGGGTGCGGGTGATAAGCCGTCGTACCCAGGGCTGGATTCGCCAATGCATGAACCCTTCCATCACGACTTGCCCGGCCAGGGTACCGGTGATGGTGCTGCTCTGGCCGCTGGCGAGGAGCGCCACCGCAAACAGCGTGCTCGCAAAAGTGGTTCCCAGCAATGGCGCCAGGGTCAGATAAGCGACGCGAATCCAGTCGCTGTTGGGACTGAACGCGACCAGCTTTCCGCCCGGTACAACCACGCTGTCTTTGCCAAAGAACACCGTCGCCGCAAGCACCAGGATCGCCGCATTGACGAAGAATGCGATGGTCAGGGCCACGACGGAGTCAATAGTGTTGAACCGGATCGCGCTCCGGATGGAGGGCGTGTCCTTCTGCAATTGGCGGCTCTGTACCAGGGCCGAGTGCAGATAGAGGTTGTGGGGCATCACCGTGGCGCCGATGATGCCGATGGCGATGTACAACATCCCTGCTTGACGAAAATGCGGCGAAATCAGCGCTCGCCCCATTTCCCAAAAGCTGGGTTGGGTCTGCGGGAGAACGAAAAGCTCAATGAAATAGCAGACGGCGATGGTTGCTACCAGAAGCACCACGACGGCCTCGATGGTTCGCATCCCATAGCGTTGCAAAGCAAGAAGGAGCAGGACGTCCAGAGCGGTGATGATGACCGCCCATAGGAGCGGGATATGGAAGAGCAGGTTAAGGGCTACGGCACTGCCCAGCACCTCCGCCAGGTCACAGGCGCCAATCGCCACCTCGCTCATCAACCAGTTTGGCCAACGGCTCCAGCGGGGATACCAGTCACGGCAGCATTGGGCGAGATCCTTGCCGGTCACCACACCTAAACGGGCAGAGATCACTTGCATGAAGATGGCCATCAGGCTGGCCACGCCAACTACCCACAAGAGTCCGTACTTGTACTGTGCGCCGGCTTGCAGATCGGTTCCCCAGTTTCCTGGGTCCATGTAGCCGACGCTGATGAGAATCGCTGGACCGACGAAAGCCCGCCACTGCTGCCAGAAACTGGCGTCATGGCGAGGCACCACAACAGACCCGTGAACCCCCTCTAAAGACCGATGGTTATCCTCCGCAACCAGCCCCGACGCTGGCTCCGGAAGATTTGCCGGCGAGTTGGTCTCCGCATTCTTATCGGTTCGATTCATCTCATCAAAGCCTAAACTACCAGAGCTCCCTTGCGCTCAGAATTCCACTTCATAATGGCGGGAACCGCGACAGAGTGATTCGGGTGAAGTTTACACTTCTGCTTGCGGCTTTGTCTCACACCGCTGCTTAACTGTCCGATCCAGCTCCGGACCGACCTGAAGTCTGGCAACCGTAGTAACATAGGCGGCTGCGCAGATATTTAAGTGCGCAAGTTGGTGTCTTATGGAATGGGAAGAGTCCCGCCGCACCCTCCCGATTGGGGGAGGCAGCTCACTGGAACTGCGGAAGTTCTTCGCGCCGGAGTTCGTTTTCGGCGCTGGAGCGTTGTCTCTGGCCGGACAGTATGCACGCAACCTCGGTGGACGCCACGCTCTTGTGGTTTCCGATCCAACGGTGGAAGCGGTTGGCTGGGTGCAGCCTGTGCTTGTAAGTCTGGATGAGGCTGGGCTGGAATTCACCGTGTTCAAGCAGGTCACGCCGAATCCGCGCATCGAGGAAGCCGTGGCCGGGGCAGATGTTTTCGCTGAGAACGCATGTGACATCATCGTAGCGGTTGGCGGCGGAAGCGTAATCGATTGTGCCAAGGCTATTGGAGTGTTGGTATCCAACGGCGGCACCATTCTCGACTTTATCGGAGTTGATAATGTGCACGCAGCGATGCCGCCGACCATCTGCATTCCAACGACGGCGGGAACAGCCGCCGACGTCTCGCAGTTCGCGGTCATCACGAGTCGCCAATCGATGCGGAAGCTCTTGATTCTCAGCAAAGCGGTATTGCCGGATATTTCTCTTATTGATCCGGTCCCTCTGACGACCATGGACCCATTCTTAACTGCTTGTACTGGACTTGATGCTCTGGTCCACGCCATCGAAGCATTTGTCTCATCGGGACATTCACCTTTGACTGACATTCACGCGCTGGAAGCGATGCGTCTCATCAGTTCAAATCTATTGAAGTCCATTGCCGAGCCACTCAACATCGAGTACCGATCGGGCATGATGTTGGGGAGTTTGGAGGCTGGGTTGGCCTTCTCCAATGCGAGCCTGGGCGCAGTTCACGCCATGGCTCACAGCATCGGTGGGGTGATGGACTTGCCGCATGGCGAGTGCAACGCGCTGCTGTTCGACCGCGTCGTGGATTTCAATTTTCCGGCGGCTGAGGATCGTTATCGGGCAATCGCAGGCGCGATGGGACTTGAGGTGAAGGGAGTTTCGGGCAGCGACCTGCGGCGTCAACTTGTCGGGTATCTCCGGCACTTTCGTGAGATGGCGGGCGTCCATAACACTCTCTCTGATTCCGGCCTCCATCGAACTGAAGTGCGGGAATTATCTGAAATCGCACTGCTAGACTTCTGTATCGTTACCAACCCTCGTGTTGCATGTTGTCGTGACATTGAGGTTATCTATGAAGAATGTCTCTGAGGATCGGGAGGAGCTGCGGCGCAAGATACTGGGCCTAGGGGATACTTCGATGCACAAGACCCAGTATTCCAGCCTCAGGCAGCGCCTGACCGAACTTGAGCGCTTCCGCTCCTTAGTGGATCTGAGCAGCGACTTGTTGTTCGTTTTGGAGAACCCGTCAGGGCGCATCCTGGATATCAGCGCCTCGGCCTGCGAGCACCTTTCGATCGACCGCGCTTCGTTGCTTTCTGCTACTTTCGCTGACCTGGTACCGGACGCGACTTGGCAGCAGATGCTGGTTCTATTTGACGAACTGAGCAACGGGCCCAAACGAAGCGCCTTTATAAACGCGGAACTCTCCAATGGCGAACTTGGCCGCAAGGTGCCGGTGGAAATTGCCATTCAGATCTTGCGCGTTGGCGACAGCACATACTCCATTCTCGCGGCGCGGGATATCACCGAACGCCGCAAAAGCGAACAGGCTCTCAGTGAAAACCAGCAGAGACTCCGGGCCATCGTCTATAGCTCTCCGATCCCGCAGTTCGTGCTGGGAGTGGACCACGCCATCATCTCGTGGAATGGAGCTCTTGAGAAGGTATACCGGGATCCGGGCGGAATCCGTGGTTGGCACGAACCAGCAGTGGCGTGCCTTCTATCCAACGCAGCGACCTTGTCTGGCTGACCTGATCATCGACCAGGATATCGAAAACATTCCGCTTTGGTATGCGGGCAAATACAGCAAATCGGAGCTGGTAGAGGGAGCCTATGAAGCTACGGACTTCTTCCCGGCCATGGGCGAGCGTGGCAAATGGCTACATTTCACAGCGGCGGCGATTAGAGACCCGGAAGGTAGCATCATCGGCGCAGTGGAAACCCTGGAGGACATTTCCGAGCGAAAGCTTGCGGAGCAACAGCTTCGGCTGGCTGCCACAGCGATGAATGCAGCCGCCAATGCTATCGTCATCACCGATCGGCAGGGAACCATCCAGTTCGTCAATCCGGCCTTCACCGAACTGACCGGCTACACAGCAGACGAAGCTGGTGGTGCCACGCCTCGCCTGCTGAAGTCCGGGGTGAACAGCGCCCTGCTTTACCAGGAGCTTTGGAGCACGATTCTTTCCGGCAGAGTGTGGCACGGCGAACTCACCAACCGGCGCAAAGACGGGAGCCTCTACATTCAGGACACGACGATTGCTCCGGTCTGCTCCGAAGAAGGGGAAATCAATCACTTCGTTGGAATCCAGGTCGATATTACCGATCGCAAACGTTCGGAGGAGGCCTTGATTCAGAATGAAAAACTGGCCTCGGTGGGACGCATGGCGGCGACCATCGCCCACGAGATCAACAGTCCGCTTTCGGCCACGATGAATGCGGTTTATCTTGCGCGTTCCGACCCGGCCTTGTCCGAATCTTCAAGAGAGATTCTTGGCATCGCAGAGCGAGAGTTGAAGCGAGTGGCCCACATTACTAAGCAGACGCTCGGATTCTACAAAGAATCAGGTCAGTCCGTGGTAGTGCATCTTCCTGAGCTTCTCGACGGCGTTCTCGACCTGTATGAGTCGAAGAGCGCGGAACAAATCCATCCACGTACAGTGCAGGTATGATTGCGGAGTTGCAATTCAGGCGGTGGAGGGCGAGTTGCGTCAAATGATTTCAAACCTGGTCACGAACGCGATTGATGCGTTGCCGGAGAAGGGAACCCTGCATGTGCGCACGGCTGGTCCATTTCCCGTGGCAGATCAGCGTCCTATGGTTCGGCTCACCATCGCCGATAACGGGACCGGGATCACTCCGAACAACCTGAAGCGGATATTTGTGCCGTTCTTCACAACGAAGTCGTCCATTGGCACGGGACTTGGGTTATGGATCGTCAGTGAATTGGTGAAGAAGAATGATGGACGAATCCAGGTGCGCAGCCAGACGGGAAAAGGTACTGTTTTTGCGATCTGGCTGCCGACAGAGCGTCGCGCCCAAGTGCGCAGCATTACGAAACTAACATCCGAGAAGATGAAGAGAAGTTCGTGAGCAGGCGGTCTACTTCTTCTCTAGTTCCGTCAGCGCGGCTAAAACCTGCGAGCTGTGTTCGGCGGGCTTCACATCGTCGAAGACGCGGGCAATCTTACCGTCCGGCGTGATCAGAAACGTATTGCGCGCCGCATGAGTGAATCCCATGTGCGTCAGTGTGCCGTACTCCTCCGAAACGTCGTGACCGGTATCGGCCAACAATTTGAAGCTGAGCCCTTCCGTTACGCAGAACTGCTTGTGAGATCCCGGATCATCCACGCTAATCCCCACGACGACGGCGTTGCGCTTTTCGTACTCGGCCAAATCGCGCCGAAAATTGTGCGCCTCCAACGTGCAACCGCTGGTGAAGTCCTTGGGGTAAAAGTAGAGTGCTACCCATTTGCCGCGGAAATCCTTGAGGCTTACCGGTGTTCCGTCCTGCGACTTGAGCGTGAATTGCGGAGCGGGTGAACCGGCCTCCGGGTGGCTGGCCGAGATCAGCACTACAGGCGCCAATAGCGCCACAACGCAGAGCATCATCAACGACAGCTTCTTGGTCATTTGGCTTTTCCCGATCATCCTTCGCGTTTTCCAATAAGGCGAAGCGCGGCCCACGGTCTTAGATGGTGCCAGGAAGTCGAAAGTTTTCGAGGCCCGGGAACCGGAGCTGGACGCTCGCGGCGAGTCCGTTATTGGAAGGAGGAGAAAGGTCAGGCAGAAATAAGCTTGCCGGGCAGAGCAGGGAAGTTGTCAGCGAAAATCCGGAGATATTCGCATCCACCTTCCCTACTCAGCCCGGCATTGGCTGGTATGCGGCGCTACTTCAGGAGTGCAATTCCTCCAGGGTTCAGGGCTGAAACGGACCAGTTCACAGCCTGGATGAAAACATTCGGGAAGACTCCGATGATCACCGTGGCCGCAGCGGTAACGCCCAGCGCAAGCTTCATGGCTCCGGTGGATGAAACCGGCTCTTCGGTATCAGCCTTGCCCATGAACATCGCATTCGCAATACGCAGATAGTAGTACATTGCCACTACTGCGAAAAGCACGGCAACGGTTGCCAGCGCATAATGCCCAGTCTCGATCAGGCTGAGGAAGATGAAGTACTTGCCAAAGAAGCCGGCGAAAGGCGGAATTCCCGCCAGTGAGAGCAGGAAGACGAGCATCAGCACGGCTTCGAATGGCGCCTTGTGAATGAGTCCTGCGATGTCATCGATGTTATCTCCGACAATCTTGCGGCGGCGTAGTGAGGTCAGCACGGCAAAGGCGCCCAGATTCATGAAGGTGTAAGCGAGAAGGTAAAAGAGAATTCCCTTAATGCCTGTGCGATTAGCCAGACCGTCGCTCGCCACCAAGCCGAGCAGCATGTAGCCCACGTGCGCAATCGACGAATAGGCCAGCAGCCGTTTCGTGTTCGTCTGGGTGATTGCCGCCAAATTTCCAGCGGTCAACGTCAGGATTGCGGTGAAAACCAACAGCGGCACGTAGAGCGAACGCAACGGATACAGACCGAACAGAAGCATTCGGAGCATCAGAGCCCAACCTGCTGCCTTCACCGACACAGACATGAATCCTGTCACGCTGGTAGGCGCGCCTTCGTAAACGTCCGGCGCCCACATATGGAACGGAGCGGCGGCAATCTTGAAGAGCATGCCGGTCATGGTCGTGAGCAGCGCCAAGATCACGATCGGATCTTTGGGATTCGCCGCTACACGCAGGCTGAGCGCATGAGCAATATCGCCAAGGTTCGTCGAGCCGGAAAGACCGTAAAACAGCGAGAGACCGTAGGCAAGGATGGCCGAGGAGAACGCGCCGAGCAGAAGATACTTAAGCGCGGCTTCATTCGATCGCTTGTTGCTGCGAAGAAAACCGACCAGGATGTAAGTTGAAAGCGCCATCAACTCGAGGCCGATGAAGAGCAACACCAGGTCGTATCCGGCGGCCATGCACATCATTCCAATGACCGCGAACAGCACGAGCGCGTAGAACTCACCGTGGTTCTCACGCTCGATCTCGAGGTACTTGATGGAAATCAGCACCGCTACCGCAGCGCCCACCAGGAACAGATAGAAGAAGTAAATGGAAAACGGATCGATCACGATGTTGCCGAAGAACCCGCGCAGCGGTTCGCCGCTCAGGGGCAACATGAGCTGGATTCCTCGCGTGGCATAAGCCGCAACGCCAAGCCCGATAAGAGCCGGAATTGCGCTGTATTGCTTCTTTGAGGCAGGCAGCACCAGGTCGAAACAGAGGATACCTAGGGCAAACAGCGTGAGCACGATCACGGGCCCGCCCAAGCGGTAGTCCATGGCCGTGAATGGGGCAAAGGACGTCAGGATCATGGCGGCTAAAGTCATGGTTCTAGCGCCCCGCTTCCGGAACCGCAGCGCCCGACGTTAGTTTGGCGGTCTGCTGCGTGGTGATGGCGGTGGTGGCCTGAGCCTTCACTTCTGCTCCCGGCAACAGTCGCACGTTGTAGACCTGCGGATGGTTAATCTGCTCCACCAGCGCAGTCACGGGCTGATCGAGAATCTGGAAGAACGGCTTCGGGTAAAGGCCGATCCACAGCGCAACCGCAACCAGTGGCAGGAAGGTGGCCAGCTCGCGTGGGCTCAGATCAAGGAGCTTCTGATTTTTTGGATTCTCATTCTTGCCGAAGAACACTCGCTGATAAAGCCATAGCAGGTAGGCCGCGGCTAACACCACTCCAGGCACCGCCCAGGCGGCCCAAACCCAGTTCGCCATGTATGCGGCCTGCAGAATTGTAAACTCTCCGACAAACCCGTTGAGCAGTGGCAGTCCCATCGACGACAGGAACATGATCAGCGCAATGGTTGCGTATACCGGCATGATGGTGGAAATGCCACCGTACTCAGCAATGTCACGAGTGTGGCGGCGTTCGTAGAGGATGCCGACGATCAAGAACAGTGCGCCGGTCGAAATGCCGTGGTTGATCTGCTGCAGCACCGAACCGCTTAGACCGGGGCCGTTCAGGGCAAAGATGCCGAGAGTACAGAAGCCAAGGTGGCTAACGGAAGAGTACGCCACCAGCTTCTTCATATCTTTCTGCACCAGCGAAACCAGCCCGCCGTAGATGATGCCGATGAGAGAGAGTGCAATCATCGTCATGCGCACCTTGGGGTAATGCACCACTTCCGGGAAGAACGGCAGCGAGAAGCGTATCAGGCCGTAAGTTCCCATCTTCAGCAAAACGCCGGCAAGGATGACCGAACCCGCCGTCGGAGCTTCCACGTGTGCATCCGGCAACCAGGTATGGAAGGGGAACATGGGGACCTTGATGGCGAAGGCGAGGAAGAAGCCGAAGAACAGCAGTACCGCCGTCGTAGTGCCGTAAACCTGCGGCACCAGCGGCGCGGTGTGATACAGCTCCTGGATGCTGAAGGTGTAGACGCCGGTTTGTGCGTGATGGAAGAAGTACAAGGAACAGCACGCTCAACAGCATCAGCACGGAGCCCAGCAGGGTGTAGAGGAAGAACTTGATCGCCGCGTAAAGCCGGCGCGGTCCGCCCCAGATTCCGATCAGCAGGTACATCGGCACCAGCATGGCTTCCCAGAAGACAAAGAACAGGAAGAAGTCCAGCGACATGAAGACGCCGAGCATGCCAGTCTGCAGCACCATGAACCACGCATAGTATTCCTTCGGGCGATCCTGAATCGCCGTCCAGGAAGACAGGACTGCGATGGCGCCGAGAAACGTGGTCAACATGATGAGCAGGAACGAAATGCCGTCAATGCCCAGGTAATATCCCGCGCCGATGGTGGGAATCCAGGCGTTCGGCGAGCCCTCCACGAACTTGAAGCCGGGAAGGTCTTTCACCGCCCAGAACCAGCCCACCAGCGGCAGAGACACCGCAAAGCCCAGGAAAGCGAAGATGTTGGCAACCCAGCGGATTGCGTTCTTCTGCCCGCCGGGAATGAACAAGAGCACGAGGCACCCACCAGCGGCGTGAACAGTATGATCGAGAGAATGTGGTTGTACATTTGATCCGTTCCTGCGGAGTTCTCCGCAACCATTTGCCCCTACCGGAGCACGTAATACCAAAGCAATCCTGCAACGCCGAAGACCATGACGAGCGCGTACCACTGCACCAGGCCCCACTGCACCATTCGAGCCGGATAGGAAAGCATGCGAGTGACATAGGCGGGGCCATTGACGAAGAACCAGTCGATTACCCACTTATCCCACCAGGAGGAGACGACGCCAGAGAAACGCGTGAACCAGCCAGCTCCATTCACGCCACCATCAATCACGCCCGAGTCGACCTTCCAAAGCGCCTCTCCGGCACCGATGGCTCCGAGCCGGACGCCGCCAATTTCGCTTCGTCCGGTGAATAGCTTGTCGTAGAGCTCGTCCACGTAATACTTGTTCAGCAGTGTGCGGTAGATGGGAGGCGCGGCCACGGCAATCGGCTCCGGCACCTCTTTACCTTGCACTGAGTAGGAGCGCTTTGCGAAGAACCAACCGGCGGCGGCGGCTCCGATGGAGCCCAACATCAGCAGGTACTCGCTGGGCGAGCCTTCCTCGCTTTTTCCTTCGGCCGGAGCCCCGGATTCAGCGGCGGAAGTTTTCTCCGTGCCATTGTCGAAGACCGGGGCCAGGAAAGTGCTCGAAGACGTTGGTTTCGCCGTGAAGGCCAACGAAGCGCGCAATGCTGGGGCCGACGCCGAGATAACCGGCGAAGATTGCGCAGGTCGCCAGCACTATGAGCGGCACCGTCATCGACTTGGGCGACTCGTGGACGTGATGTTCGGTTTCATGCGACATGCGCGAGCTGCCAAAGAAGGTGAGGAAGATCAGCCTGAACATGTAGAACGAGGTCATGAGGGCGGTGATGTAGCCGATATACCACAATGGGCGGAAAGCCCCGTTGTGAGCCGACCACGCCTGCCAGAGAATCTCGTCCTTGGAGAAGAAGCCCGCAAATCCGGGAATTCCGGCGATGGCCAGCGTGCCAATGAGCATGGTGGCGTAAGTGGTTGGAATCTTTTTGCGCAGGTTGCCCATGCCGCGCATATCCTGCTGACCGCTCATGGCGTGAATGACAGAGCCGGAACCGAGGAAGAGTAGCGCCTTGAAGAAGGCATGGGTGAAGACGTGGAAGCATCCGGCGGTAAACGCTCCGACGCCGAGCGCCAGGAACATGTAGCCGAGCTGAGAAACCGTGGAGTAGGCGAGAACGCGCTTGATGTCGTTCTGCACCAGGCCGATCGATGCGGCGAAGATCGCGGTCAGCGCACCGACGATGGCGACAACCTTCATAGTTTCCGGTGCGAGCACGAAGACCGCGTTGGAGCGCGCCACCATGTAGACGCCAGCGGTTACCATGGTCGCGGCATGGATGAGGGCGGAAACCGGAGTCGGGCCCTCCATGGCATCGGGCAGCCAGACGTAGAGCGGAAGCTGTGCCGACTTGCCGCAGGCTCCCACGAACAGCGCCAGCGTTGCCATGGTTATGATACTGGTGCCCATCAGCGTTGCCGACTGTGCGCGCGCCAGTTCGGTGACGCGTACGAAGTCAAAGGTTCCGAAGAGCCAGAAAATGGTGAGCGAACCGAGAATCACTCCGGCGTCGCCGATACGATTGGTGATGAATGCCTTGTTTGCGGCGGTGGAGGCTGAATGCTTATGGAAGTAGAAGCCGATGAGCAGATAGGAGCACAGGCCCACGCCCTCCCACCCCACGAACATCATCATGTAGTTGTTCGCCAGGATCAGCGTGAGCATGGAGAACATGAACAGGTTCAGATATCCGAAGAAGCGGTAGTAGCCGCCCTCATGCGACATGTAACCTGTGCTGTAGATGTGGATGAGCGTGCCGACGAAGGTCACAAACAGCAGCCATACGCAGCTCAGCGGGTCAAGCAACACACCGGCGTTGACCACGAACTCCGCAGTTCCGCCGCCGTGGAGCGTGTACAACATGTGTCCGCCGCCGCTACCGAGCCAGGTGAAGAGCACGTGTTCGTAGCGAGGCAGTCCGCTATGAGTAAATTGCCAGACGGCCAGCGCCGTCCACACGAACGACAGCGCCACTGCGCCCACGCAGAAGACGTTAACGAACTTCTTCGCCAACTGCCGTCCAAAGAGCAGCATGATTGCCGCGCCTACTGCCGGCATCAGCGGTACGATCCAGATGTTCTCAAGAAAAAACATTTCAGCTCTCAGTATTCCTACGGCTTGTTGTGCCGCTTAGCCCTTCAGCAGATCCACTTCGTCCATATTCACCGTCGCGCGGTTGCGGAAGAAGGCGATCAGGATTCCTAAACCGACAGCCGCTTCCGCGGCAGCGTCGGCTGCGATGAAAAGAGCGAAGACTTGTCCATGCAGTCCGTACAGACGGGAGAATGCAACCAGGTTCAGGTTCACTGAGCTCAACATCAGCTCAATGGACATGAAAATAATCATCACGTTGCGACGAGTAATGACGCCCACCATTCCGATAAGGAAGAGTATGGCGGCAACCACCAAGTAATGCACAATTCCAATTTCCAGCATTCTTACACCCTCCGCTTCGCCATAACGACGGCGCCGATAACCGCCACCAGAAGGAGAATGGAGGCGATTTCAAATGGGAACATGTAATAGCCCATGTTTGCGGCCGTAGAGCAGTATGCCCGATATCCTGCACGTTGTTCTGTTCGGAAAGGTTGACGATGTGCTGCGGAAGGGTCTTGGCGGCGTGCAGCAGCGCTCCCAACATCGTCAGCGCGAGCACGCCTGTTGCGACCAATCCGACCTTCCACTGGCTTGTTCATCATCTTTTCTACGTACAGTTCCTCGATGTTTACCAGCATCATCACAAACAGGAACATGACGAGAATGCCGCCGGCGTAGAGCACGATCTGAACGCCAGCCATGAACGGTGCATAGAGCATCAGGTAAAGTCCGGCGCCCGCCAGCAGCGACATGATGAGCGCCAGTGCCGAATGCACGGGATTCACCTTCGTGACCATGACAATCGCGGAAAAAATCGCGATGCCAGAGATGAGATAAAAGAAAAACGGAGTTGCGACCGGGGTCATTTCTCGTAAACCTTTCGCGGAAATCCATTCTCTAACTGGTTCCGGTCCAGTTCCATGCCTTCGCGAGTGTAGAGCGCCAGTTCGTAGTCTTTCCCCAGCTCAAGGCAGTGGGTGGGGCACGCCTCTTCGCACAAGCCGCAGAACATGCAGCGGCCCATGTCGAAACCGAATTCGGTGAGCACTTTCTTCTTCGTCTCTGGATCGCGCAGGCTGCCGATCTTGATGAGCTTCTCGGGACAGGCGAGCGCGCAGGCTCCGCACGCGGTGCAAAGCGCTTTTCCGTCGGCATCGCTCTTTAAGCGTGGCTGTCCGCGGAAGCGGTCAGAGATCGTGGGGCGCTCGAGCGGATACTGCTCGGTCACCAAGTCGTCAGGGTGCTGATGACGGAAGGTCACCGCGAGGCCCTTAAACAGATCGATCAGAAAAATCTTTCGTAGCAATTCGACAACTTTCATCGACCTACCTCCACAACAGTGCGAACAACTCTTGCCGCACGCCTATCAAGGCCGTAAGAACCACCACTCCAATCGAGATGGGGAGCAGCACTTTCCATCCGATTTTCATCAACTGATCGAATCGATAGCGAGGGAATGTCGCGCGGTACCAGATGTACAGATACATGAAGCCGAGAACCTTGAGAGTGAACCAATAAATGTCCTGTATCCGCTCATGTACGCCCGGCAACATCAAGACGACGCCGAGTACAAAGAGAAAACAGCCAAGGCCAGCCTGTCCGATCGCGTTCGCACGCATGGCGCGGATGCGCGGCATGCGCGTGTAAAAGAAGAAACACAATCCAGCCAGCGCGATGAAGCTAAGCCCGGGGACCAGAGAGAAAGCCAAATCCCAGTCCTTGCCCGCCAGCAGGTTGGGGAACGGACGGAGCCAGCCGCCTAGCCAGAGCGTGGTCGCAACCGAGCTCACGGCAATCATGGCCGCGTATTCTCCAAGGAAAAAGAGGGACCAACGGAAGCCGCTGTATTCAGTCAAGAAGCCCGCAACCAGTTCGCTCTCAGCCTCCGGCAGATCGAAGGGGGCGCGATTGGTTTCCGCCACCATCGCGATGGCGAATACCACAAATGCGACCAATCCGACCGGGAAGAACGAGAAGGCAAACCAGACATGCTGTTGCATCTGGGCCTGGACGATTCCAATCATGCTCAGGGTTCCGGTTCCTGTGGCCATGCTCGTCATCATCACCGCGGAGACGACTGCCATAGCCATTGAGACTTCGTAGGAGACCATTTGCGCACCGGAGCGCAAGCTTCCCATCAAAGGATAGTTCGAGTTGGAGGCCCAGCCGCCCATGATGACGCCCAGCACGCTAAGAGACGAAACGCCGAGCATAAAGAGCACGCCGATGTTCATGTCGGTGATGGCATGAGTGGGGCCAAACGGGACCACGATGAATCCACAGAAGGCAGTCATCGCCACTGTGACCGGCGCGAACCAGAAGACCAGTTTGTCGGCCTTCTCCGGCACAAGGTCTTCCTTGAGGAGGAGCTTGAGTGCATCGGCGATCGGCTGCAGCAAGCCATGCGGTCCAACGCGCATGGGGCCGAGGCGCACCTGCATGTGCGCCATCGCTTTACGTTCCCACCAGTTCATGAACATGACGATGGTCGCAACGCCGGTGAAAACCAGCAACACGTAGACGACCACCCAGAAGAGGCTGCCAGCCTCGCCTGGCGTCAGATTCGAATGCAGGTACCCGAGGATGTTATTGATCACCGGTCCACCTCTCCGAGCACGATATCGAGTGTTCCTATAATTGCCACCACGTCGGCCACCAGACTTCCTTTTGACATCTTCTCCAGCGCTTGCAGATTAATGAACGATGGGGGGCGGACTCGCACACGATAGGGCTGCGCGCTGCCATCGCTAACCAGGAAATAACCCAGTTCGCCCTTGGGAGCCTCAATGCTGACGTATACCTCGCCCACTGGAGGCTTGATCACCTTGGGCACCTTCGCAATAATTGGTCCCTCGGCTAGGCCTTCCACCGCCTGACGGATGATGCGAATCGATTGCCGCATCTCTTCGACGCGAACCACGTAACGGTCAAAGGTGTCGCTTGCGGTGCCGATCGGGATGTCGAACTCGAAATCTTCGTAGGACGAATACGGCTGCGCCTTACGTACATCCCACTTGGTACCGCTGGCACGCAGCACAGGTCCGGTGATTGCGTACGATATGCAATCCTCAACGGAGATGTAGCCGACGTTCTTGGTGCGCTCTAGCCAGATGCGGTTCCCGGTGATGAGGCTGCGGTATTCATCGATCCGCGGCACAAGCTCATCACAGAGCTTCAAGATTTCCTGCGAGAAGCCTTCATATGCATCCCAGCGGCAGCCTCCAATGCGGAAGGCGTGGTTGGTAAGCCGGGCGCCACAGTATTTCTCGAAGACATTGAGGATGTATTCGCGGTCGCGGAATGTGTAAAACAGCGGGGTCACGGCACCAATGTCGAGCAAGTGCGTACCCAGCCAGATCTGGTGACTCGCTAAGCGGCACAGCTCGGTGAGAATGACACGGAGATACTGCGCCCGCTTTGGCACTTCTACGCCGAGGAGTTTCTCCACTGCCAGGCAGTAGCCCAGATTATTCGAAATGGCAGCAGTGTAATCCAAGCGATCGACAAATGGGCCGAACTGAGCCCAGGTGCGGTTTTCGGCGATCTTCTCGATACCACGGTGCAGGTAGCCGAGCACGCATTCGAGACCGTTCACCTTCTCGCCGTCGAGCTTCAGAATGACGCGCAAAACTCCGTGTGTGGAGGGGTGTTGCGGCCCCATGTTAAGCACGAGTTCGTTGGAGCCGAGGAATGTGTGGCCCGGTTGAACCTCATCGAGCGATTCATAAAAATTCTTATCGCTCATATGCCCACTCTCAATTCCCAGGTTCTTCTGTACCCAATCGGTATCTTGTTTCTGAACGTCATAATCCTTGCGCAGCGGATATCCGGTCCATTCCTCGGGAAGCAGAATGCGCCGCAGGTCGGGGTGGCCGGCGAAGCGTACTCCGAACATGTCATAAATCTTCGCGCTCCATCCAGTTGGCCGCGGCCCAGAGGTCGGTTGCGGTCGGAACCTCTTCGCCCTCGGCAAAGCGCGCTTTCACGCGCACACGCTCATTGGCGGACATCGAATACAGAATCCAGACCATCTCGAACGGCAGCTCATCTTTGGGATAATGCACGGCTGTCAGGTCGGTCAGGCAGTGATAGCCCATCTGCTCGTCAAGAGTGCGGAGCACGTCATGGCAGATAGTGCGGTCCACCACGAAATAGTTCTGGCCAGCAAAGGTTGTGGCCTCGCAAATTCCCGGGCCGTACACACTCTTCAGTTGCTGCACCTCAGCGCAGTCCCACGGCACCGGCGCAGGTTTAGGCGATGCGGCGACAGGTGCAGGAGCTGCGGGAGTCTTCTCCAAAGCAGGGCTTGGCGGATTCCCCTCTGGTACTTCGGACATTCGTTTTTCCCCACGTTTCCCCGTTCGAAGATATCGACTCGAACGTTGTATTCAAAGTGTAGCTGCGGCAGTCCGGAGCGCTCACGCGAGCAGTTGTAGCGGTTGCAGGCAAAACCTGGACGGCTGAGCTAGATCCACTCCAGCGCGCCCTTCTTCCAAACCCACACGTAGCCGAGCACCAGGATTCCGAGGAAGACCAGCATTTCCAGAAAGCCGAATGCCCCGAGCCGTTTGAACTGCGCCGCCCATGGAAACAAGAAAATTGTTTCCACGTCGAAAACTACAAAAAGAATGGCGATGATGTAGAAGCGAACCGTGTAGCGCTGGCGGGCGTTTTCCTCGGCACAATACCGCATTCGTAGGGCAGTCCCTTGACCTTTTCGGGGTTGTTGGGACGCACGATGTTGGCAAGCACCAGTGTCCCGGCCGCTACCAGGAAGCCGACGAGCAGGAATACGAAGATCGGGATGTAGTTTTGTGGCATAGTTGAGCCCCCTAAGCCGTTTAAAGCCTAGCAAGTGCTTGCTCCCTGCTCTTCACACCTGTAAAGTTGACTGGACTCTTATTATAGGGTGAGGCGGCACCGTATGATCTGTGATATGCGTCACAAATCCTTTTGAGCAAGTCACTGCGACAGCTCGCCCGCTCCGATGCGGTTGATCTGCGCCACACCGCTGGTTCGCAGAAACAGCACTTGCATCGGGGACTTGAGCAGCTGCAGCATGCAGGCTCGAATTACAGCGCAAACTGGCGGCCATGGGCGAAGAGATGTAGCATGGAGCGCGTGGGCGCTGATTCCACCCACGGAGTGCGAGGAAAACCATGGCGGACGCGCATGAGAAGCTGAGAACCGAGTTCAATCAGTGGGCGGTAGCAGGGGCGCGGCGAAGAGATGGAGGGTCACCACATCTCGATTGCGAGCAGACGATGGAGCGCATGGCGCTGAAGGCGGGCGAACGCGTGCTGGATCTGAGCTGCGGCGTGGGATGGGCCACGCGGTTGCTGGCGCAAGCGGTGGAAGGCGGGCAGGGAATCGCCGTGGGCGTGGACGTCTCGGAGGAGATGATTGCCCGGGCGCGGGCGGCATCGCGCGAGGTGGATAACGTACTTTTCGCGATTGGCTCCGGCCGAAGAGATTCCATGGCGGGATGAATACTTCGAGAAGGTTCTCTCGATCGAAAGTTTTTACTACTACCCGGATCAGGAGGCGGTGCTGCGCGAACTTTATCGCGTACTGGTCCCGGCGGAGCGCTGTTTATCCTGATCAATCTGTACAAGGAAAACCCTTATTCGCTGGGCTGGGTGGAGGACGTTGAAGGTTCCGGTGCATGTGCGCTCGGAGGCCGAATATGGGGCGATGCTGCGTGCCCAGGGATTTAACGACGTCCGGATCGCGCATATTCCTGACCTGACGGAGACCCCCGAGCCGTATGGTGGAGCCTGGTTTGCGAATGCGGACGAACTTCGCGAGTTCAAGCGGATTGGCGCGCTGTTGCTGGTGGCGCGCAAACCTGAAGCGAAGTGTTCGGTTGATCCTGAGTACAATGCCTTTGGAAGAGATTTGTGACGCATATCACCGACCGATGCTCGGCAGGTAAATAAAACTTGCGTGCGTATCTTGTTGGGGGCTGCATGAGCTGGATCGAAGACCGTTTTGAACAGAATTTTATGATTAGCACGGTGGACTACGTCTTTAACTGGGCGCGCAAGTCCGCCATCTGGCCGATGACCTTTGGCCTTGCATGTTGCGCCATCGAGATGATGGCAGCATCCACCTCGCGCTTTGATATTTCGCGCTTTGGCTCAGAGGTATTTCGTCCCAGCCCTCGTCAGAGCGACCTGATGATTGTGGCCGGAACCGTGACCCTGAAGATGGCTCCGGTAGTGCAGCGCCTCTATGCGCAGATGCCGGACCCGAAGTGGGTGATCGCCATGGGCGCCTGCGCCTCCGTGGGCGGCCCGTTTAACACGTACTCCGTGCTGCAGGGCGTCGATAAGATTGTGCCGGTTGATGTCTACATCGCCGGCTGCCCGCCGCGCCCAGAAAATCTGTTTTACGGATTGATGAAGTTGCAGGACAAGATTGACCAGATGACGATTGCGCGGCGTCCGACCGAAGTGCGCCTGAAGGCAGAGATGGTCGAGGAATTTGCGCGCAATGTGGCCGTCAAGCAGACCGTACACGATGGCCCGATGGGCGGAATCGGCGTAATCGAGAAGTAAGATTCATGAAGAAGCACCGGGAGAAAGCCGGGCGCAATCGGCGAGCTATATTTTTGCGCTTTGCTAATTTGCTTTCGTGAGCAACGAGGCATTTTTAGGCCGCCAGTGATGGCGGCCGCTGTTTGTCCACGCTGCGGGCGAGCCAACGTCCGATTCCTGCGTTCCACGCAAGCACGAATTTTTTTTGCGCATGATGCCTGTCACAGAGTAGTGTGACGTAAATCACCTTCACTTTGGCTGCTTGGCGGCAAAATGCTCGCGCAAGGAGAAAATATGGCACGCGGGGCAGTTTCGATCGTCGTTGAACGATGTAAAGCCTGCGGATTCTGTGTCGAGTTCTGTCCGATCTAAGGTACTCGAGCTCTCATCCGCATTTAATTCCAAGGGTTATCATCCACCACAATCTGTCATACCTGAAAAATGCAGCGGATGTGATCTCTGCGGCATGTTCTGCCCGGACTTCGCCATCCACGGATACCGCACAGACAAGGCCAAAGCGGGAAAAGGAGTCAGACGATGCATGCTGACCCAATAGGCGTCCTTACGGGCGCACATTTTATGGACGGTGACCACGCTGCTTGTGAGGGCGCAATCGCCGCCGGAGCACGTTTCGCCGCAGGTTATCCGATTACCCCTTCAACCGAAGTTGTGGAGCGCTTTTCGCTGCGCGCACCCAAGGTAGGCGGGACCTTCATTCAGATGGAAGATGAACTGGCCGCCTCCATCACGATTCTGGGTGCGGTCTGGGGCGGAGTAAAGGCCTTCACGGTCACTTCCGGCCCTGGTTTTTCACTGATGATGGAACATATCGGCTTCGCGGCGATGACCGAGACGCCCTGCGTGTTTATCGATGTGCAGCGCGGCGGCCCTTCGACCGGACTGCCCACCCTGCCGGCTCAAGCCGACATGATGCAGGTGAAGTGGGGATCGCATGGCGACTACGAAATTATCGCGCTCTGCCCGAATTCTCCGCAGGAATCCTTTGACCTGACAATCAAGGCCTTTAATCTCTCCGAGCAGTACCGCGTGCCGGTATTCGTGATGATGGACGAATGTGTCGGACACATGACGGAGAAGGTTGTGATTCCGCGCGCCGAAGATATTGAAGTCGAGCCGCGGCACTTGACCACCAAGGACCCGAGCAACTTCAGCCTCTTCGAGCCGGTCGGTGACACCCTGGTTCCGGACATGGCAAAGGCCGGAGACGGATACAAGCTGCATGTCACGGGCTTGACCCATGACGAGCGCGGCTATCCCGACATGACGATACCCATGCAGGACACCCTGGTAAGGCGCCTGGCCAACAAGATCCGCGACAACGCCGAAAAAATCTCGCTTACTGAGCAGCACGATATCGAAGGTGCCGATGTCGTTGTGGTCAGTTATGGAATCACCTCGCGGGTCGCGCAGCGCGCAGTTGAAACCGCACGCGCCCAGGGACTCAAGGTTGGCAGCTTGCGCTTGATTACGGCATGGCCTTTCCCTGAGCACATCATCCGGGCCATCGCCCCAAGGTGAAGGGACTGGTGGTCCCTGAAATCAATCTCGGCCAGATGGTGCGAGAGGTAGAGCGCAGCGCCGCTGGAAAGTGCCGCGTGATTCACGTTGACCACGCAGGCGGCACCGTACATAAGCCGGAAGCGATTCTGAAGGCCATCCAGGAGGCAGCACGATGAGTGCACCCGTGATTTGCGAAAGAATACCGGCGAACCCGGTAGAACAATTTTTACGTTCAGAGCGCATGCCGCACATCTGGTGTCCTGGATGCGGCATTGGCACCACAGTAAACTGCTTCACTAACGCTCTGCTCGATTCCAAGACAGATCTCAGTAAACTGAGCATTGTCAGCGGCATCGGGTGCACCGGACGTGTCGCAGGATATCTGAACCTTGACTCGTTCCACACCACCCACGGCCGCGCCATTCCGTTCGCAACCGGACTGAGGCTTGCGAATCCCGAAATGAACGTCGTGGTTTACAGCGGCGACGGTGACCTGTTCGCCATCGGCGGCAACCACATCATTCACGCCGCTCGCCGCAACATGGATATCAAGGTCATCTGCGTGAACAACCTTACTTATGCAATGACCGGAGGACAGACCGGGCCTGCCACGCCACTCGATGTGATCTCTGCAACTGCGGCTTATGGAACTTACGACCCGCCGTTCAATCTGCCTTCTTTGATGGATGCGGCCGGCGCGGTGTACGTCGCGCGTTGGACTACCTTCCATGTGAAACAGCTCGCAAAATCCATGGCGGAGATGATGAAGAAGAAGGGCTTCGGATTCATCGAAATCATCTCGCCCTGCCCGACGCTTTATCAGCGCCGCAACAAAATGGGCGATGGGTTGGACGCGATGAAGTTCTACAAGGAAGTTTCGAAAATTAAACACGGAACGCCAACCAACGAAGTGGGACTCACCAAGAGCGGCGAAATCATCGTCGGCAAGTTCGTGGACCGCGAGCGCCCAGACTACGCAACGATGATGAACGCGCATCTTCAACAGCGACTTGGCGAGAAATACGTTCCGGCGGAGGTGCCTTCATGCAGCTAACAGACATTCGTGTCGCCGGCTTCGGTGGACAGGGCGTCATCATGTGCGCCAGTGTCATCGGCATGGCCGCTTCGATTGTGGAGGACGGCTACGCCACAATGACCCAAAACTTCGGTCCGGAAGCGCGTGGCGGTGCTTGCTCGGCGCAGCTCATTCTTTCACCGACGCCCATCCTTTACCCTTACGTTGTGGTGCCGGATCTGATGGTGCTGATGTCGCACGAGGCATTCGTAAAGTTTGCCAAGGACATCAAGCCCGGTGGCACATTGATCGTCGAACAGGATCTGGTTAAAGTGGAGGGAGTCACAGCGCCGGACGTGAAGGTGTATGCCATTCCCGCCACCCGCATGGCAGAAGATCTAGGCAAACGCATGGTGCTAAACATCGTGATGGTTGGCTTCTTCGGTGCTATTTCCGGACTGCTAAAGCGTGAATCCTTGCGCAAGGCGGTAGAGGATTCCGTACCTGCGGCATTTGGGGAATTGAACCGGAAGGCATTCGACGCCGGGTTTGATTACGGGTTGAAGCACTTGGCAGAAGGTCCAATCGAACTGGGCAAGGCGGTCCTAGCTTCCAAGTAGCCGCAAAAATAACAAGTGTGCTTATGAGCGCACCCATTCAGAGCCCCGGGCAACCGGGGCTTTTTTATGGTGCGCCCGGCAGGGCGCACTCACTTGGAGGTGAAAGTCCTCTACACACCCGGCAAGGGGAAGTGTTAGCTGAACGGCAAGGGTGTCCGTCGCGAGGCGGGATCCGAAGGAAGCCGGAGGCAAAGCGCTGGCCTGACGAACAGGAAGCGGATAGAGGCGGCACGGCGGGGTAAGCGGGCCATTAGACGCAAAGCCCAGTTCTTGCACGGAACGCCGTGACGTATATCCGACAGGCATAAGCGTGAAGGTGGGTGCGCAATACCCGGGGAGATCTGGTGGTCTGCCTTGTGCTACCGGCATTGAGAGATGTTGGGAAGGATCACCAGAAGTCAGCCGAGGCCATAGTAGTACCGCGCAAGCGGGACGAAGGGCCGAACATGAAATACGGGAGTAGGACAACAGATCTCGATGCGAACCGATGATGCAGAAGCGTACGCGAGTACGGCCAGCACAGGCAAAGGCAGGCGGAACCTGCCGGGAACTGGCGCGGGCGCGGAGGTTCGGACGGCGGCTGTTGGGCGAACGAAACCAGAAGCACTGCGGCTGATGGAAGCCGCAGTGGCACGCAGCAACATGCTGTGTGCCTACGAGCGCGTGGTGAAGAATAAAGGCGCACCGGGGGTCGATGGACTGACGGTGGCCGCATTCAAACCATGGCTCCAGGCGCACTGGCCGAGAGTAAGACAAGGGCTGCTGGCAGGCGAGTACGTGCCGTCGGCGGTGCGCAAGGTGGAGATACCGAAGCCGCAAGGCGGGGTTCGCACGTTGGGCATTCCGACGGTGGTTTCATAATGCACCTCGCTCCACGTGCTTTGAGGATGCGGTGTGAATCTTACTTGAATTGCGCACCCAGTTTCGAAGCTTCTGTTCGTCTGCTTCGTTGATCGTGATCCAGTACGGGGATCCGGCGTTGAGCTTACGTGCTTTCAGAATCGCATGCTGAATCCAGTAGTAGACCACGTTTTCGCTAACTCCAAAATGTTGTGCCACCTGGTTCACGGTTAGCTCTTCGGGCTTTTGGAGCACGGGAGGTGGAATCCGATAGCGGAAGCGGATCCACCGGATTATGTCCATTGTGTAGGGCTTTCCCGTGATGCTGATCTGCCCCTCTCGGCGAAATTCGTCCACGATCTCGGCGTCGCGCAAGTGCTGAGCCATATCTCGAACTCTGTTGACGATCGCGGCAGGATAGCGCATGCGATCAGCCATGTTGGGCGGGAGCTGGAGAGGGAGGTTGGTACAGGCATTCCCCTGCCAGCGGATGTGGACCAAAAGCTGCTTGGGGACAGATGACTTCTCGACGGTAATATCCTTGATGAGCATCCGTAGCATCCGCTTGCGGTCCTTGGCCTGGGTGGTAGAAGCGCGCCATAACTGCGGCAGATCTTTGGCGAGGGCGAGGACTTTCGCCTTCTGCTCAGGGGTTGCGACCCGCGCTTGTTGACGCTGAAATTCGGCGGCTTGTTGTTTGAGTTCCTCGCAGTGAAGCAACGCCTCATTCCAGCGTCGTTCCAATGTGGCTGCGACCAGCCGCTGGGACGGATCGACTTCCTGATAGCGCCTCTCGGCGAGCGCAGCTTCATAGTCGGCGCGTTCGAGCCGCATCCGCCACTGGCGTCCGATGGTGTGATCGCGCGATTCCAACTCCTCGAGTGCCGCGAGCGCCAGTTCGAGTTCGGCTGGCTGAAGGGCCTGCAGAACTTGCTCGGCGATGGCGTCGTCGAGTAAATTGCAAGGAAGGCTTAAACAGTCTTTGCGGGCCAGACCCTCGATACGCAACCGGCTGCACAGATAGCGGGGAGAAATTCCACCGTTGCCGGTGTAGCGGACGGTGAGTGCTCGGCCACATTGGCCGCACACCAGTAGCCCTTGAAGCAAGGCCAAACCTTCGCGTGCCGGACCGCTCAGTATCATCTCTCCGCCATTGGTGCGGTTCTTCTCCAGCCGTTCCTGGTTCTTCATGTACTCTTCCCAGCTGATGTATCCTTCATGGTGCTCTTGCAGGCTGACGCGCCAGTCCGCCATCGGAACCGGGTGCATCTGTGTATGCACCTCACCCGATGGGGTGATCTGACGGCGATACTGGTAACGGCCAAAGACGTACATCCCGGCATAGGACGGGTTCTTGAGTATGTTTAGCACACGGCTGTGCGACAGGCGACTCCATATCAGCTTGCCATTCCATGCCCCGCCATAGGATCGTTTGGGAAATCGTAACGTGCTTTTCGCAAATTGGTGCATCACCGCATAGGCGCTACCTGTCTCGCGAAAAAAGCGAAACACCAAAGCCACGGCCCCCTGCACTTCTTCATCGGGGTCCATGACGATCCGGCTTTCTTCGTCGTAACAAAACCCAACCGGCAGGGGAAAACGCAGCTCCCCTTTCTGGGCTTTATTGAGCTTGCCACCGAGGAGGCGCCCGCGCAACAAATGAAGTTCGGCCTGGGCCATTGTCCCCTTTAAGCCCAGCAGCAGACCGTCGTTGAAATCGGCTGGGTTGTAGCAACCATCCTCGTCGATCACCAGCGTATCGGTGAGTGCGCAAAGCTCCAGCAATCGATGCCAGTCCAGATTCGAGCGTGACAGCCGCGAAACTTCCAGGGCAAAGACTGCGCCCACCTGGCCCATCGAGACTTCCGCTACCAGAGTCTTGAAATCTTCCCGCCCCGCCATCTGTGCTCCTGACTTGCCCAGATCCCGGTCCAGAATCTGTATTGCTGGCTTGCTCCAGCCCAGTGCCAGAGCCTTCTCTCTCAGGGCATACTGGCGCTCTGTGCTCTCCTGATGGTGGCGGACTTGCGCCAGCGTCGACTGACGCACATACACATAGGCGTTCTTGCTCAGGTGTTGCTCGCTGATCGTGGTATTCATCGGCTGCCTCCACAGAGAATGAACTCTCCCGGTTGCCGTCGAGCCAGCCTGCGAGCATATTGGCGAGAATCACGCTGCCCAATTCCATATCGACTAAGGCGTGGACGGCAGCCGGTGATTCGCCCATGGCGACTCCTTACAGCGCCTCGCGGCGGCGCAGCAACTCGCGGTTGATCTCGCAGATCATTTCCAGAATCTCGCGGCTTCGGCGATAGTTGGCGAGAAACTCCGTCGTTTGCACATAATCCTCCTGCGGCACGTAATCCATTTGCGGTCGCTGGCCGGGATAGCTCACTGACAGATAGTACTTGGGGCCATGTCCGGGCCCGTCTGCGCACTTGCAGCCCGGCTTTCCACATCGTTTGTAGCGCTCGATGAGGGAGCCTCGCAGAATCGACTCGAGCGGGGGCAGTTGACGCACAAGAGCGTTGCGGCGTCTTCGAAGTGCGGCAGCGGATTGTTTCTGTATGTTCATCGGACCACGTATAACACTGGTCCGATAATAAAACACTCAGGCAGATCATTGTCAACATTTTTTCTCCCTCCGCGTAAGTTGTTCCACAAGCGTAACTAGATCGAGTAACGACTCCGCCTCGAGCCGGCTGGGCGGCAAGCGGAGAGCGTCATGCATAGACGGATCGGCCCAGTCCGTCCAATCGCGCGCGATGCTGAAACTGCCACACTTACGCTCGCGGAGAATTAACGTATCGACGCCCGCTATGCGCCGTTTCTTGAGTACTTCAAAGCGTTGGCCTCGAAGCGGATGAAACGGATGACGGATCTCCGCCCATCCCAAATTCGAACTGCGGTCCAGTGCAGTTTGCAGTGACCGTCCCGACGGTGTTGGACCGTCTGATTCAACAGGCGCTGCATCAGGTGATGCCACCGCTATTCGAACCCGAGTTTTCTGAGTCGAGCTACGGTTTTCGTCCCGGACGCAACGCGCACCAAGCGGTCAAAGCCGCGCGGAGCTACGTTGCCGAAGGCAGGCGCTGGACTGTTGATCTCGATCTGGAGAAGTTCTTCGACCGGGTGAACCACGACGTGCTGATGGCGCGGGTGGTGCGCAAGGTGAAGGATGAACGGGTGTTGAAGCTGATCCGGCGCTATCTGGAAGCGGGGCTGATGGAAGGCGGGGTGGTGAGTGCGCGAACGGAAGGCACGCCGCAAGGTGGACCACTGTCGCCGCTGCTGTCCAACATCCTGCTGACCGATCTGGATCGCGAACTGGAGAGACGCGGGCATCGCTTCTGCCGTTATGCGGATGACTGCAATATCTATGTCGGAAGCAAGCGGAGTGGACAGCGAGTGATGACGGCGATCACAGCGTTTCTGGAGCAAAGACTGAAGCTGAAGGTCAATGCGGCCAAGAGCGCGGTGGCGCGTCCGTGGCAGCGGAAGTTTCTGGGCTACAGCATGACGTGGCACAAGAAACCGAAGCTGAAGATCGCGCAACAGAGCCGTGAGCGCTTTGCGGAAAAGGTCCGCAAGGCGCTACAGGAGGCACGTGGCAAAAGCCTGAAACAGGCGGTCGAGCAGCTCAATCCCCAACTACGGGGATGGACCTCGTACTTCCGGCTTACCGAAGTAAAAGGTGTGCTGGAGGAACTCGATGGCTGGATCAGACACAAGCTGCGGGCATTGCTCTGGCGGCACTGGAAGCGCAATCACACACGAGCCAAGAACCTGATGCGACGTGGGCTACAACAGCAACGTGCGTGGCAATCGGCCACCAACGGACACGGTCCGTGGTGGAACAGCGGTGCTTCGCACATGAATGAAGCCTATCCGAAGTCTTGGTTCGACCGCATGGGGCTAGTTTCGCTGCTGGAAACTCAGCGGCGCTTCTCGCCTGTTTCATGAACCGCCGGATGCGGAACCGCACGTCCGGTGGTGTGGGAGGACGGCGGGGGTAACCCCGCCTCCTACCCGATGAGTGGCTAGCCGCGCCAGAGATGGTAAAGCAGGTAGTAGATCACCACGCCGGTTACGGAAACATAGAGCCACAGCCAATAGGTCAGCGGAGCGATCTTCAGATGCTTGGCGTCCTGGCGCTTGAGGCCACGCCTGAGGCTGAGCAGGATGAGCGGGACGATGACAACGGCAAGCACGGTGTGGCTGGCGAGCAGAGAGAAATACAGTGGACGCCGCCAGCCCTGTCCGGCAAAGTGCAGTACCCCGGCATGGGCATGGTAGTAGAGATAGCAGAGGAGAAAAACCACCGAGGTCGAGAAGGCCGCGATCATGGTGCGCTTGTGCGCCTCGATCTGCCTGCGGCCGATGAAGCGTTTTGACGTGACCAGCAGAACCGCGGCGGTGCCGTTGAGGGTGGCGTTGATGGCAGGGAAGTAGGAAAGCGTTTGTGCTTGCAAGGCTACTCCTCAGGCTGCCGGTTTGGTGCTACGCCGGTTGGCCACCAGAAAGGCCAAGCCGAACATGATGATGGTGAAAACGACGAGTATTGCGAGACACTTTGGGAGCGGGAATTCCGGTGAGGCCGTGGCGGGAAAAAGCAGGTTGCGCAACGCCTCGGTGCCGTAGGTCAGCGGGTTGATTCTCATCAGGAAGGCCATCCACGGCGCAGCGGAGCTGACGGGGAAGAGCGAGCCGGAGAGCAGCCATAGCGGGATCAGGAACAGGTTGATGATGGCGTGAAAGCCGGAGGTGGAGTCCATGGGCCAAGCGATGATGAAGCCAAGCGCAGTGAGCGAGAACGACACGAGAAAGATGTCCAGAATCACCAGGAGCAGTTGCACGAGGCCGAAGTGAATTCCGAGCAGCGGGGCGATGACGAGAAAGAGAACGCCCTGCAGGGTTGCCAGCGTGGTGCCGCCCAAGACCTTGCCGAGCACGATCACAGAGCGATGCACTGGGGCGACCAGCACCGAGAGCAGAAAGCCCTCGTTGCGATCCTCGATCAGGGACATCATGGCAAAGATCGAGGTGAAGAGCACGATCATCATGAGCGCGCCGGGGAAGAAGAAGTTGAGATAGTTCTGGCTGCTGCCGGTGGTGGGGTTGCGGAAGGAGTTGCCGAAGCCAGCGCCAATGACCACCCAGAAGAGCAGCGGCGAGGCGACGATGCCGACGACGCGGCTGATGTTGCGGTAGAAGCGCACCACCTCGCGCCGCCACAGCGAGAGCGCGGGCATGACTCCGAAGGTGGTTCCCGTGGTAGTTGCTCGATGCATTGTTGTGTTCGTTGCCAAATTCAGCCCCAATCCTGTTTAGTGCTTTTTCTTCGCGGTTTGCGCGGCGCGCTGTTGCAGCCCTTCGGCATCTTCGTTCCAGAAGCGATGGCCGGTGCGGCGGATGAAGACATCCTCCAGCGTTGGCTTACTGACGCTGACCGATTCGATCTGGCCGGGGAAAGCTTCAACCACTTCGGTAATGAAGCGGTGGCCAGCCTCGCGCTCGATGCGGATTCGGCCGTCGTCGAGCACGGCCGCATCGGCGGCAAATCGAGCGTTGATGGCTGCGGCGAGTTTCTGCGGGTCGTGGGCGTCGAGCAGGATCACGTCGCCGCCAATCTCACTCTTTAGCTGCGCCGGTGTGCCCAGACCGACAAGCTTGCCGTGGCTCAGAATGGCGAGCCGGTCGCACTTTTCGGCCTCTTCCATCAGGTGCGTGGTGACGATGATGCTAACGCCTTCCTGATCGCGGAGGATCTGAAGGTATTGCCAGAGGTCGCGGCGCGCGCCGGGATCAAGCCCGGTGGTCGGCTCATCGAGCAGCAGGACCTGCGGGTGATGGAGCAATCCTTTGGCGAGTTCGAGACGGCGCTGCATGCCGCCGGAGAAGGTTTCGGCGCGGTCCTTGGCACGATCGGTAAGCGAGACACGCTCCAGCATCTCAGCCACGCGTTTTTTGAGCGTGGAGCCGACAATTCCGTAGAGATGGCCGACGTGGATAAGGTTCTCTTCCGCGGAAAGCTTCACGTCAATGCTGCGCGACTGGAAGACCACACCGATCTGGCGACGCACACCACTGGGGTCGAACGCAACGTCGTGGCCGAGAATCGAGGCGCGTCCGGCGGAGGGTAACATCAAGGTGGAAAGAATGCGGAACATGGTGGTCTTGCCGCTGCCGTTAGGACCGAGCAGACCGAAGATCTCGGCGCGATTCACTGTGAAAGAAACGCCGTTGAGCGCCGTGCGATCGCCGTATTGGTGGCGCAGGCCATCGATCTGGATCACCGTGTCTGGTCCGGCGTGGGTGGAGGCGACGAGCTCTCGTTCTTGGGTTCTGGTGGTCAATGCGATAAGTCCTCGGTTGCGGCGGGCGCGGATCAAGCCGCGCTGTTAAGCATCATCAATGCAAAGAGTAATGGCAGGTAAGTGACGGTGGCCTTGAGCAGAGCCCGCGCCAGGGTTCTGGAGCGTGGCTCGGAGGGCGGCAGGCATTCCCTCCAGATGCGGGCGCAGAAGTAGAACAGGCCCAGGCCCAGCGCCGAGGCTCCGATGAAATACGGCAGCCCGGCCATGCCCAGCAAGGTGGGCGCAAGCGTGGTGGGCAGCAGGGCGGCGCCGTACATCAGGATCTGGCGGGCGGTGGAGCGCCCGTCGCTCTCCACTACGGGCAACATGCGAATGCCCGCCCTGGCGTAGTCATCGCGGTAGAGCAGGGCGATGGCGTGGAAGTGCGGGAACTGCCAGAAGAAGACGATAGCAAACAGCACGAAGGCTTCGTATTCCAGATGGCCGCGCGCGGCGGTCCAGCCCAGCACTCCGGGCATGGCGCCGGGGAAGGCTCCGACGAAGGTACACAGCGGGCTGATCTTCTTCAGCGGCGTGTATATCAGCAGATAGCAGACGGCGGTCAGCAGGCTGAGCAGCGCCGTCAGGAGATTGAGCTTGACGGCCAGCAGGGTTGCGCCCGTGGCGGTGAGAACTGCCCATACGGCGATGGCGTGGCCCAGGCCCACGGAGCCCGTTACCAGCGGACGCAGCGCGGTGCGCCGCATCAGCGCGTCGCTCTTGCGCTCGATGATCTCATTCATGCACGCGGTGCCGGCTGAGACCATGCCGATTCCGGCCAACGCCCACAGCAGTTTGATGGTGAGCACGGGCAGGCCGGACTTGTGCTGGCCGAAGAAGAAGCCGCACCACGCCGTAACCACCACCAGGGTGGTCACGCGAATCTTGGTGAGTTGCGCATAGTCGCGCAGCAGTTCCATGGGGCCATGCGCGGTCGACGACCAGGGGCTGCGACTGGCGCGGTGGTCATGCGCGCACCGTGGAGCCCGACGTGGGCAAGTCAGCCGCCGCTTCGCCGGTGAAAAATCAGGCACGAGTATGACGGTGAATCTGAATGGCGAGGATGACGGTCGTGACCAGCACCAGCGCGCCGCAGGCAACGTGTGCCACGGTTGCGACGACCATGCTGGCCAGCGGCGCTGCGGCCGCCTGGCTCCAGAGAACGCGGGTGATGTAGCTGGCCAGTCCGAGGGTGATCTGCACGGTGAGCAGAACCAGCAGTACGGCTGCGGGCGTGGCGAGTTGCGGCGTCTCGCGATGGCGCTTGAGGGTCGAGACCGCCAGCCAGTTCACCATGCAGAAGACCACAGCGGCTCCGATAATGTGAGGGAGCAAGCGGATTCCCGAGTGGCGGAAGGCCGCGCCCAGGATGAGTTGCAGCCAGACGGCGGCCACGGTCAGCAGGGAGAGCGTTGTGAGGTGCGGTCGCGCGTCCGGACGGATCACCGCAACGGGCGCCTCGACCCAGCTCCTGCTGGTAAAGAACGCGATGCTGACCATGATGCAGAAAAACGTCTGCCCTAGCGTTGCGTGCGCGGTGGAGATCGCAGGCGGCAGATAGAAGAGCACGGTGAGTCCGCCGAGCATGCCTTGGGCAATCACCGTGCCTAGGGCGCTCCAGCCGAGAATGCGCATCCAGCGGCGCTGGTCAACCTTCTGGGTCCAGATGGCTAGGCCGATGGTAAGCAGGCCGATAAATTCGGCCAACATGCGGTGACCGTGTTCGAACTTTACTCCGCCGATCAGCGGCGGAATCCGGTAGAGCGAGCCGAACGAGGTAGGCCAGTCCGGCACGGAAAGTCCGGCTTCATTGCTGGTCACCAGGGCTCCGGCAATAATCAGCAGAAAGACGCAGCCTGCCGCCAAGACAGCGAAGCGATGGTGCGCGCGATGATAAGGGAGTGCTTTGCGCCTTTGAAAGTTCCGTCATGCGGTCCAGAGAACTCGATTGGCTACCAGCCTGGATTCTTCGCGCTCGCCGGAAGTACCATTCCGGCGAACGCAACATTCTACAGCCTTAGAGAGAAGATGAGAATCCACGGGCCAACGATGCAGCGCGATTGCTGGTTCCGGCGATATTTTCCCGAAATGCGCTCAGGAAAACAGAAAAGCGCGCGCCGTTTGCAGGTCAAACAACATCCATAGGTTCAAGTGACTTAGACCGGAGCGGTTTCCTTGGCGGCCTGCTCGCGCCAGGCGGGGCTCTCCATGGCCTCGATCACGGCATCGGCGAACTCGTTGGTGGAGGATGTGCCACCCATGTCGCGGGTGATGTGCTGACCCTCGCGATAGACGGAGTGGACCGCGTACTTCACCTTGTTGGCTGCGTCCTGCTCGCCGAGATGGCGCAGCATAAGGATGCCGGAGCGGAGCACCGCCGTCGGGTTGGCGATGCCTCGTCCGGCGATGTCCGGGGCCGAGCCGTGCACGGCTTCAAAGATGGCGCATTCGGTGCCGAAGTTTGCTCCCGGCACCAGTCCCAGGCCGCCGACGAAGGCGGCGCACAGATCGCTTATGATGTCTCCGTAGAAGTTCTCCAGCAGCAGCATGTCGTACTGGTATGGATTGGTGACAAGCTGCATGCAGGTATTGTCGATGATGTGCTCGCCGTAGAAGATCTCCGGATACTCCTTGGCGATGGTGCGCGAACAGCGGATGAACAATCCGTCGGAGAGCTTCATGATGTTCGCCTTGTGAATGGCGTGTATCTTCTTGCGTCCGAACTTGCGGGCATACTCAAAGGCCCAGCGTGATATGCGCGTGGAGGCCTTTTCAGTGATGATCTTGATGCTCTCGACGACGCCGGGAACAACCTCGTGCTCGATGCCGGAGTACAGTCCCTCGGTGTTCTCACGGATGATGATCAGATCGACGCCGGGATAGCGCGTGGTAACGCCGGGAAGATTGCGGATTGGGCGGAAGTTGCAGAAGAGCTCGAATTGCCTGCGCAGTTGCACGTTAATGCTGCTGAATCCGCCCCCGATAGGCGTGGTGATCGGGCCCTTCAGCGCAACACGAGTGCGCTCGATGGAGTCGACCAGATCTTTGGGGATGTACTCATGAAATTTGGCAAAGGCGTCGGCCCCGGCCGCATAGCTCTCCCACTCAAACTTGACGCCCGTGGCTTCCAGAACTCGGACTGCCGCGGCTGCAACTTCCGGACCGATTCCGTCACCCGGAATCAACGTAACTTTGTGTGCCATTCGACCCCCATCTAAATTCTTACCGCAACTTCTGGATCACTCTTTAGCAGCGCGTTTGCCGCGTTCGGCGCCGCCAGAGCAGCTTTGGCCTCGCGCACGTCTTTGGAGCGCAGCAGATCCTGCAGTTCCGACATGAACTCGTGTACGTCCTTGAAGTCCAGATAGACGCTGGCAAAGCGCACGTAGGCCACCTTGTCCAGATTGCGCAGCCGATTCATGATGAGTTCGCCGATCTCGCCGGTCTTGCGCTCGCGCTCCGGACTGTCGATGACGAAGGCTTCGGCATCGTTGACAATCTGTTCGAGCTGGCTGATGGGAACCGGGCGTTTCTCGCAGGCGCGGAGCAATCCGCTGAGCACCTTCTGGCGCTCGAATTTCTCCCGGCGTCCGTCCTTCTTCACGACCATGTATGGGATTTCGTCGATGCGCTCGTAGGTAGTGTAGCGCTTTTCGCAACGCAGGCACTCGCGGCGGCGGCGAATGGATTCGCCTTCCTTGCTCTCGCGCGAGTCAACCACCTTATCCTGATCAAATCCGCAAAAGGGACATTTCATGATGCTGTTGCCGCCGTCTGTCCGGCCGCGCAGCCTTTCTTGTCAGACTCAGCCAGCCGCCTGTTGCGCTTCCGATTGTATCAGTTTGAACAGCAGCAAAGCTGTTCTCACGCGTTCGGCTACCTCCGCCTCGACCTCTTCTTCTTCCTGCGAGCTTTCTTCGGAGAGGCGGAGGAAGGAAATCTTTTCGAAGCGCGCCAGCAGAACTCCCGCTGGAATGACCGACATGAAGGTCACCAGCCAGAGCATGATGCCGCAGCTTACCGCCAGCTCCCGCGTAATGTTATATGGCTCGCCGCTGAACAGATTGGATTGCAGGACGCCGATCACCGCCAACTGCGAACCGCCGACCCCTCCGGGCAACTGCACCACCGAGCCCAAAATGCTGGAGCCCATCACCAGCAGCACATCATCGAGCTTCATGGTATTCATGCGCGCCACCCGCTGTGCCCCGGCCGGATCTCCCGGGACGGCCACGGAGATCTGCGGATAGGAGTGCAGAACCTCAATGTAGGCCCCGGCGATCATCAGCCACATGACCACCGAAACCACCATCAGTTGAATGAATGAACTAACGCTGTGAATGGTGTTGAAGCCTTGCCTGAAGGCGTACAAGCGCGCACGCAACGCCATTGCCGCGCTTCCAGAGGCGCGCTTGAGAACGAAAAACAAAAGCGCCAGCACAGCCAGGGCCACCAATACGCAGCGGGAGCTTGTGGCTCGCATTGCGTGCCGCCATCTGCACTCCATTGCGCAGCGACTGCAGCAGAACCTGGGCGAGGGCTCCGCCCTTGATTGCAAAGAAACCGACCATCAACAGGACGACCGAACCGACGTCGAAGAAGCGCTCCACCGTCCATACCGCGAGCTGCGAGGTGAAAGTGAGTTTCTCCTTGCGCGCAATCAAGTACGGGCGGGCAAACTCGCCAGCGCGGCCAAAGAATCCCAGGGCGGCAAAGCCGATAATCTGCGGCCCGACCAGCCGCCGGAAGCTGGTGGGGGCGGTGGGCTTGAGAAAGATTGCCCAGCGGATGGCGCGCATCACGTAGGCCAGATAGATCAGCGCGACTCCGGCGCCAATGTGCCACAGGCTCACGCCACCGGTATATTGGCGGAACTTTGCCCAATCGAATGTCTGCCAGGAGCGAAACTGGAAATAAACCAGGGCTCCGAGAATTGCCGCAACAATAACGAGGGAAACAATCTGCTTTTTCTTCATAGTGGAAGAGCGAGCCGGAGCTGGAGTTCGCCAATGCCTTTCAACCAAGAACTGTGATTCGATGATCGCGCCAAGGCAAACTCAGCGGCCATGGAAGCTGAATATTGCTATGGAGCGTGGTTCCTCGGATGTCTTCTTTGATTCTACTAAACTGCCGGTGTAGCGGGTTGCGAGCATGATGGTTCTATCGCGTTTGCTATTTCGCGGCCAGTTCCGCGGTAGCGGCAGTGCCGTTTGAGGCGACCTTTGCTTTTTCCGTGGGCTTGTTTGCGAGCTTTGCGCTGCTCTGTTTTGCTCTTGTTGTAGTCCAGTATGACGCGCTGCACGTACTGGCGCGTCTCACTGTAGGGCGGCATGCCCTTATAGCGATCGACCGCCTTGGGGCCAGCGTTGTATGCGGCCAGAGCCTTGACCGCGTCGCCGTTGTAACGTTCCAGCAGTTCGCGCAGATAGCGCGTACCGCCGTGCACGTTTTGCTCGGGACTGAAGCTGTCATTCACTCCCAGCTGCGAGGCCGTGCCGGGCATCAACTGCATCAGCCCGCGCGCGCCTGCCGGCGAAACCGCACGGGCATTGCCTGCGCTCTCCTGCTTGATCACGCTACGGATGAAGTCCGAGTCCACGCCGTGCTTCGTCGAGGCCTCATGGACGATTTGGCTGGTGCTCTTGGCGATCGCGGTGTTCGGCGCCGGAGCTACCCGATCAGGTTCAACCGGATCAGGCTCGCTGAAGTAGCTCTTGATCTCCGCGGCGGGCACATCGACAAAGCTAGTCTTCTGGTCGTCAATGTAGAGGCGCACCAGCCCGTCGCGCGTCTCGCGAGTGCGGTGGCGTATGGAGAATCCATTGCGCAACTCTGCAATGTCAGCCGCAAACACGGTGCTCGACAATAACAGCAGGGCTGCGAAAAGGCGCGGCGCGCTCATCCTCACTATTCTAGTCCTTCCAGAGCCGATTCCACGGCAATTGCGACGCCATTTTCATTGTTGCCGAAGGTCGTCTGCCAGCCACGCTCGCGCAGTTCCTCGGTGGCATTGCCCATGATGTAGGCGTGTCCGGCGAACTCCAGCATTTCGATGTCGTTGTAGTTGTCGCCGATGGCCATGATTTCCGCGGGATGGTAGCCCTTGAATGCCGCCCAGCGCTTCAGCGCCGCGCCCTTGGTGCAGCCCTTGTTCAGGATGTCCACCATGCACAGGTCGCGGGCATCGTACTGCGTTTTCAGGGCGGTGATGCGGGTCAGCAGGGCTTTATTCTTCTTGAGCTGCGCTTGCGCGGCCATCATCCGCTCCACGGTTCCGCAGAACATCGCCTGAATCGGGTCGCTGCTCAGCCCGCTCTCGATGGGCTGCACGAAGCGGAGATACTGCGCATTCTTCTCCAGCCATCTGCTTGATCGAGCCATTCAATTCGTCCAGCGTCTCCAACATGAGCGACCCTCGTCCTCTCCGTCGAAGGTGATCACCAGGTTGCGCCGGAAGTCCGTCATATGCGCAACCAGTTCCAGGACCGCAGACAGCGGCAATGGGTCGCGGTGAAATAGCGTTCCGTCGCTGGCCTTGGTAATGGCGCCATTGGAACTGATGAGCGTGACATTAAAGCCCAGCGCCTGCGCCACGGGAAGCGCAAAGTTGTGCCGGCGTCCGGTGGCCAGCGCGATCTCCATCCCGAGAGAGTTGGCCCGGCGCAACGTTTCGAGGTTGCGCGCGCTTACCTGGAAGTTGGAATCCAGCAACGTTCCATCAATATCGATTGCGATCAGCCGGACGGATGACATTCACTTGATTTTACAACGTCTGCGCAGCAACTTAGGATGCTAGGGATTTTGAATGCTAGGATTCAGGTGATGATCTCCCGCTTTTTTTCCTGGGGCATATTCGGCATCGTGCTGATGGTGATGGCGCTGGTTCATTACGTCCGCCGCCAGCCCAGTTTCTACTGGCTCTATCTCATCATCTTTCTGGGGCCGTTGGGCGCGCTGATCTATCTGGCGATTGAGTGGCTCCCCGAACTTTTCGATCCGGGTGCATTCCGCTTCGTGGAGCGCGGACGGCGGCGACGCGAGGTAGAGGCCGCGATCCGGCAGAACCCTTCGGCAGGCAATTACGAAGAGCTTGGGCTGTTGCGCCTCGACAAAGGCGACTGGAGCGGTGCCCGCACCTGCTTTGACCGCGCCCTGGCACCAGCGCACCGATTCGCTCGACCCTTTCTACCGCCGCGGCCTCGCCGAGGTCGAACTTGGTGATTTTGCCGCCGCCCGCGCCGACCTGGAGCATGTTGTCACCGCCGACGCCGGCTACGACTTTCAGCGCGCCGCCGGACTGCTCGCCATCGCCGACTGGAAGACCGGAGACATCGAACGCGCCCAGCGCCTCTTCGAGCACGTTCTGCGCACCTCTACCCTTACCGAGACGCAGCTCCACTACGCCGAATTCCTCGCCGAAACCGGGCATCGCGAAGAGGCGAAGCAGCAGGCCATCCGCATCCGCGACAAGCGCGCCCAGATGCCCGGTTTCCAGCGCCGCCGCGAACGCAAACTCTTCCGCAGAAACGCCGCCCTGCTGCGGAAGCTGTAAGCTCGGCATTCTGCTCGCTGGCCCAGGGCGGGTTCACGGAAGTGAGGCATTGCGTGAGTCTGGCTCGCTCCCGTTTCATCCCACCCCGCATTGGCGGTATCATTCCATCTGACGCATATGACCGAGCGCCTTTACTACCAGAACTCATTTCTCTTCGACTTCACCGCCGACGGTCGAGGCCCTGCGCGAACTTGCCGATGGACGGCGCGCGCTGGTGCTGGACCGCACCGCGTTTTATCCCACCAGCGGCGGCCAGACCTTCGACACCGGATGGGTCGAGTTCGTCGCGGCGGATGGCGAAGGACTGGGCTCGCACCCTGCCTCGCGCTACTCTTCCAAAGCTCCGCGTCGCCGAGGTCATCGAGGACGAGTCCGATGGCACGATTCTGCACGTCGTCGAGCACTCTCGAGGCTCCGCTCGCACTGCCGCTGCGCGTGCGCGGATTCATCGACGTGGATCGCCGCCAGGATCACATGCAGCAACACTCGGGACAGCACGTACTGTCGGCGGCCTTTCTGAAGCTGTTCGATGCGCCCACGGTCAGCTTCCACATGGGCGACGAAAGCTGCACCATCGACCTGGAGATTGCCAGCCTCAGCGCCGCGCAACTCGAACAGGCCGAGCGCCACGCCAACCAGATTGTCTGGGAGGATCGCCAGGTTCTGATGCATGAGGTGACGCCCGAGCAGGCGCGCAAGGTCGGGGTTCGCAAGATTCCCGATGCCGCGCATGAAACTCTGCGCCTGATCGAAGTCCGCGGCGTGGACCTGTGTGCCTGCGGCGGAACGCACGTAAAAACCACTGGGCAGATCGGCAACATTCAGCTCCGCAAGGTGGAGAAGATTAAGCAGGGAATTCGCGTCGAGTTCGTCTGCGGCGCTCGCGCGCTGCACATTGCGCGCAAGGATTTCCAGGTCCTCACCGAAGCCGCGGCGCTCTATTCCTCGCATCTCTGGGAGGTTCCGGCGCAGAGCCAGAAGCTGATCGACTCCGGCAAAGCCGCGCAGAAGCAGCAGCAAAAGCTGCTGGCGGAGATTGCCGAACTCACCGCGCAGCAGGCGCTGGCGCGCACTCCCACTGAGGGTGGGCGCAAGATTGTCGCCGAGTATTTTGCCGATCGCGACCTCGACGTTCGTGAAGCTCTATGCGCAGAAACTGGTGGCCGCCGAGGCGAACGTCATCGCGCTGGTGGGCGCCGGGCAGGGAGCTCCCGCACTGGTCTTCGCGCAGTCGCCCGGCGGCACCTTTGACGCGGGCGCACGAGCTCAAGGCTATCGTCAGCTCCGCCGGTGGACGCGGCGGCGGCACGCGCGATCTGGCCCAGGGCGGAGTGCCTTCGGCGGATCTGATTCCGGAGCTGATCGCACGCGCCGCGCAAGCTGCCCGCGCGCAGTCCGGCGTGCGAGTCCGAGGCTCAATCCGCGGCGCAATCCGGAGACCAGGGATGATCTCGCGATGATCGAACAGCCGCTCATTCTCATCACGCTTCTGATTCAGCTTGGCGTCTCGGCTGCCGTCAGCAGCGTGCTGGCGCGTTCGCGGCGTTTTCGCGTCCTGCTCTTTCACGAGGATCGCGACATCTGGGAAAAGCTGGAGATGGTCCTCTTCGTTGGCGGACCCTTCATGCTGGGCGTGCTGGTGCGCGGCACGGTCAAGAATTTTCTTGCCGCCGACGTCTCATTCGAGGCAGCAATTCTTCTCGGCGTGATCGCCGGACGAACCGCGGGCGTTTGCGGCGGAATTCTGGTCTCGCTGCCGTATCTGTTCATGCACCAGTATCTGAACCTGCCGCTGAATGTGATTGCCGGACTCAGCGCGGGATTTCTGCGTGAGCTTGCCAAGGATCGCGAGGCCATCTGGTCGTTCAGCCCGCTCTTCGATCTGAGCATTTACCGCTGGATACGGCGCACCATTGCCAAGTCTTTCATCGACTGGCAGACCTCGTTTTTCTTCATGATTCTCGGGCTGCAGTTCCTGCGCCTGGAGACCCGGGAGTTTTTTCCGCGCTATACCTGGGCGCTCGATTCCCCGAACTGGCTGGTGCGCTGCGCCATCTACATCACCACCGTGATGACGGTTGCGATTGCCCTCAAGGTGCTGAACAACACGCGCATTGAGATGAAGCTCGAAGAGCAGGAGCGCCTGTCTGCTGCAGGCCCGCATGGAAGCCCTGCAGAGCCAGATCAATCCGCACTTTCTCTTCAATACGCTCAACTCCGTGGCCTCGCTGGTGCGCTTTGACCCCGACACGGCGCGCGAGATGATTCTGAAGCTCTCGAAGATTCTTCGCCGCCTGCTCAAGAAAGGCGACTCTTTCGTCGAGTTGCGCGAAGAACTCGAATTCATTGACGACTATCTGGACATCGAAGTCATCCGCTTTGGACGCGACAAGCTGAAGGTGGTGAAGGAACTCGATGCAGCCAGCCTGGAGATCGTCGTTCCCACCATGCTCATCCAGCCCATCGTGGAGAACTCAATTAAGCATGGCCTCTCGCCGAAAATCAGCGGAGGCACGATTTATCTGCGCAGCCGGATTGTGGAAGGCACGCTGGTGATCGAGGTGGAGGACGACGGGGTTGGCATCGTCGAGCCTGGCTCCGACGTGAGCGAGTGGAACACGCCACAGCACGGAACCGGAATCGGCATGGCAAATGTCCGCGAGAGGCTCAATGTGCTCTACAGCGATGCGGCGCGGGTGGAGATGGAAAGCCGCACCGGCGCCGGAACCATTGTGCGCATTCTGTTGCCGATTCCGCACAGCGGCGAGATGGACGGCATCAATTACGACCTGCGCTCCAACAGCCCACGATAGAGCTCTTCGTACTGCGGGATGATCTTCGTGGCGCAGAACCGTGCCTTCGCCGTTGCCCGGGCGCACTTGCCCATGGTGGCCAGCAGTTCATCGTTGCTCAGCACCTGCAGCGCGCATGCCGCCATCGCGTCCACGTCTCCGGCGGGAGCCAGAAAGCCGTCCACGCCATCCTCGATCACCTCCGGCAATCCGCCCACGCGGGAGGCCACGGGAACAACTTCGCAGGCCATCGCCTCCAGCGCCGCCAAGCCAAACGACTCCATCTCGCTCGGCAGCAGCATGACGTCGGCCATCGCCAGCTTTTCGTGGATCATGTCCTGCTTGCCGAGGAAGTGAATCCGCTGATGAATGCCTTTTGCACAGGCCAGGCGCTCGGCCGCGCGGCGGTCCGGCCCGTCGCCGATCATCATCAGCCGGGCCGGAATCTTCTTCTGCACCCGATCGAATATCTCCACCACGTCGGTCACCCGCTTCACCGGCCGGAAGTTCGATAGATGCACCAGCAAGCGCTCCTCGGGCTTGGCGAATTCCATGCGCCGCGCCAGAGCCTGCTCATCGCGCACGGTAGAGATCGCAGTTCACAAAGTTGTGGATGACGTGAATCGGCTTGGTGATCGCAAAGCTCTCGATCGTGGACTTCTTCAGGTCGTTGGAGATCGCCGTAACCGCGTCGCTCTGCTCGATGGAGAAGCGTGTAATCGGCAGATAGGAGCGGTCCAGGCCCACCAGGGTGATGTCGGTTCCGTGCAGCGTGGTCACGTAGGGCAGGCGCCGGGGCTGCCGCGTATGGTCAGAGCAGAGCATCTGCCGCGCCAGCATCGCACTAGACCGAGTGAGGAATGGCGTAGTGCACGTGCAGCAGGTCCAGGTCGTAGAGCTCGGCTACTTCGGCCATGCGCGTCGCCAGCGCAAGGTCGTAGGGCGGATATTCGAAGAGCGGATATTGCGAGACTTCCACCTCGTGAAAGTGAATGTGCGGATGCGGTTCGGTCAGCCGAATCGGCTGCGAATAGGAGATGAAGTGGATCTCGTGTCCGCGATTGGCCAGCTCGATGCCAAGTTCGGTGGCCACGACTCCACTGCCGCCATAGGTGGGGTAACAGGTAATACCAATCCGCATGGCTCTCCCAGCTCTCTTTCTTGCGCAGCAGGGTATTAGATGTTCACGATGCGAGCCGGTCGCGGGATTTCGCACGGAACGGCAGCCAGTTCCGCGCCGTACTCGTCGCTCAGTTCACTAGGAGTGATCGCGAGCAGCGCGCTCATCTCCACCTCGCGCGACTCGCGCAGCTTGGTGCGAACCGCGGCCAAGTCGCCGTCGTTGTATCCAGGATGGCAGACCAGCTCCCAGGTACCCTGCGGCATCTCGCTTCAGCATGGCGCGCAGTCGCGCCTCGTCGAGTGTGCCCGTGGTGGCCACGCCGAGGCTGCCATCGGTAGTGGCGAAGCCGGCGATCGCGCACCGCCCGCAGCCAGCGCCGGTACAGCAATATGCGCAACAGCGCCGTCTCAGCCTTGCGCACCAGCAGCGTTTTACTGGCTCGCGCATCGCGGAAGCCGACCACTCCCGGTGCCTCAAATGGATTGCGAACCGCCGTGATGCCATGGGCCGAGGCCGCCCGCAACAGAGGCCGCAGCAGCGAAGGAAACATGTGCGTGTGTTTGTGCGCGTCAAAGTGCGACACTTCGATCTTCGAGCCTTGCAGGCGCGCAAACTGCGCCCCGGCCTCGGCTTCCACCTCTTCGGCGCGGAAGCGTCCGCCGGCCACGGCCCGCAGCACTTCGCCAATCGAGTGGATAGAAGCGATTCGTTCCCGGCGCCAGCAGTGAGCGCACTTCGCTCGCAGGCAGCAGCGGTTCGCCATCCACCAGCACCACGTGGCAGCCAACGCTGAGCTCGCGGCATCTGCGCCGCCAAGGCTACGGCTTCATCGAAGCAAGCCCCTGTCGCCATCAGGGTCGCCGAGGATACGATTCCGCGCTGGTGGCACGCGACGATGGCGCGATTCACTCCATGCGTCAAGCCGAAATCATCGGCATTCACGATCAGGCGCTTCATGGGAAAAGTGTAGCAGGCCGTGGACAGGATCGCGCCGCAGCCGCGATCTCGTTGCTACCGCGATCCGGTCACCACTGCGATCCGGCGGCGACGTGCAACCCGCGGGTCAGGCGCTCTTCAGACTCTGGCGCCCGTCGCTCATGTTGCGCTCGCCCTCGCCCAGGAACAATTTGACTTTGTCGAGCAGAGCAGGGAACATGTCCTGCTTTTCAATCCAACCAGCTACCTCGTCGCTGCCTTCCACCGGAGGATATCCGCTCACAATGATGACCGGGATGTCGGGCGCTTTCTGTCGAATCAGTCTGGCGAGTTCCAGGCCATTCATCTCTTCCATGCGATAGTCGGTCACCAGCATGTCAAACTTTCTCGCGCTCGAACTTAGCCAGCGCCTCACTTGCCTTGTAGGCGCATTCGGCGCGGTAGCCCTGCATTTGCAGAATTTCGCAGGCCAAGCGTGCCAGCACCTCGTGATCGTCCACATACAGAATCGCTTTCATTTTGTCACCTGTGATTAGTAGAATATGACAGCGAAGCCATGAAGTTGGATGCATTTCTGTGTCTCGCGGTTGGGATGCCACAGGCTTTCTGCACGGCGTCGATTTCCACAGTACAGTTTGACCGGAGCCCCAAGTCTTTCATATACTCGACCTGCGAGTTGGTTTCACAAGAGGCCGCCCCCGTAGCCGCGTGACAACCGGTGAAGGGAGCACCGTAAGGGCGGTTAGCTCAGTTGGTTAGAGCGCCTGCCTTACAAGCAGGATGTCGGGGGTTCGAGTCCCTCACTGCCCACCACTGCTTCAAGCCTTTTCGGACCGCTCGAACGGCCCGTCCGGGTCTGGTATCATCCGCGTAATGACGCGGGGTCGTAGTTCAGTTGGTTAGAACGCTGCCCTGTCACGGCAGAGGCCGCGGGTTCGAGTCCCGTCGACCCCGCCATTTAGATTCAGTAGCTCATGAATCTAGGTGGCGGTTTTTCTTGCACGGTTTACCCGTGGCTTTACCCGTTTCACAAAAGCCCTTGGCCTTTGGAGTAACGATTCTCCGCTCCTAGATGTACGTGCCTCAGACACTCAGTACTGACAAATACTGTCATTCGCACTGTGACACTTAGTGTCATACTCCGAATTAAAGCACTTGAGAACAGTAACGTAGTCTTATAAACCATTGATTCTAAAAATCAAAATATGTTCATTGCTGCGGCTGACTTTGGCACATCAATTGCCTCACTCGGAGGGTGTGTCTGTGTCTTACGAATCCAATTCACAATATCAACCAAGCAGAAATGCCGGAGATCATCAAAATGCGTAAACAGAAGGGCTTCTCGCTGATTGAGCTTCTCATCGTTGTAGCGATCATCCTGATCATCGCCGCCATCGCCATCCCCAACTTGCTGCGCTCACGCATGGCCGCCAACGAATCGTCTGCCGTCGGGTCGGTACGCACCCTGAACACCGCCGAAGTCACCTATGCCTCGACTTATCCTAGCACTGGCTTTACAGGCACCTTGGCGAACTTGGGCGGTGCGCCTCCTTGCGCCACCCCGTCTTCCACGAGTGCGTGCATCATTGATAACGTTTTGGCGGGGGGTACCAAGAGCGGATACACTGTGAACGTAGTTGTGGATCCCGGCGATGTAGTCAATGGCATCAACACCGGCTTTGTGTCAACGGCAGTACCGCAGACTCGCGGCACAACCGGTACGCGCAGCTTCTGCGGCCTTGCGACTGGCGTAATTTACTACGATGCGGCAGGCGGCGCAGCCCAAACCACCGATCTTGGCTGCTACGGCCTCGTCCCACTTCAGTAACAACATCAACGCGGCGAAGTTCTTAGTCAGCATGGAGCGATCGGTTCGAATCCCGTCGATCCGCCATTGAATCGCGAAGATCCAATGGCTAAGAGGCCCCCTCGAGGGGCCTTTATTTTGTCTACACCGAATTACTCACTGCATCGCGCACGCAGGTCAATACCGGAATCCACCTTGCCTGCCATTGCGAGGGAAGGCAAGATGCAGGGGCAGCACTGAGAAGCATTGATTTACCATGGGAGACCATGCATCGGGAAACGTTACGCGAGACCGCAGAATTCCGCCTTCAGCGTTGTGGGCGCTTTTTGATTACGGAGTTATTGAAGCCGCATCGTGTCCTCAGTACGTCCGCCAGGAACGGGGGACAGTCCGACGGCATCCGCTATCTCGTCAATCATCAGAGTTGTGAAGCCAATGACCATCACGAGCGCCACCTTCATATCACTGAATTGGGAATGGAGGCATACCACGATTTCGTCTGTCACGAGCTTTGCCTGTCGCCCCATGAAGTTGCGGTGATGGGAACCGCGGCGAACATGAACTACGCCGGTATTGTGCAGCACGAGGCGGAAGATGTCACGGTGACCGCGGTGGTTACAGCCGGGGTGCACGGAAATGCGACTTGCGCCGGCGATCCAACCACATGGCAGGAGACCGAGCACGGTTGGCAGAACACAGCTGCATGTGCGGGCACAATCAATACTCTGCTACTCGTCAGCCGCTCGGTGAGTGACGGGGCGCTGGCGCGAGCCGTTGTCACGATGACCGAGGCAAAGAGCGCCGCGCTGCAGCGCCTGGCCATTCGGAGCCGATATTCACTGGATTTCGCCACCGGAACCAGCACCGATCAGTACTGCATCGCCGCTCCGGTGTCAGCAGGATGGCCGTTTAAGTCAACCAGCACAGGCGTAAAGCTCGGCGAACTGCTGGGATTGGCAGTTCGCGACGCCACGCTTGAGGCGCTGCGCTGGCAGAACGGGCTCGAACCAAGCTATACGCGCAGCATCTTCCACGCCTTGGAGCGCTTCGGCCTTAGGGAGAACAGTTTTTGCAATGACATCCGGCCCTACCTCAACGACCGTGAATTGGAGCTGTTGAAGGGCAACCATAAAGCCATCGTGTATGAGCCGCTGGTTTCCGCTGCCGCGTATGCCGTTGCATCTGTTTTGGATCGATTGCGGCATGGGACACTTCCCGAGGGCGTTGCGCGAGAGGCCCTGCGGCAGCAAGCTGCAACTCTTGCCGCTAGTCTTGCCGCACGTCCGGAAGCTTGGAGCGATTTCTATCGCGGTTTGGATGCGGTGGACGTGGAGCGTCCCGAGCGAGTGGTGCTGGCCGCGATCGCTCTAGGCTGGTCTGCAAAGTGGCGCTAGCGATCTTTCATCCGGCAGAGACTTTACGACTGGCTGCGATCCTGCGAGCAGATCCTTGGCTTGCTGGCGTCTGCGGTCGCGCTCGACCTGCTCCTTGGCGATCCAGTGTACCGCGCCCACCCGGTGCGACTGATCGGCCTTAGTCTCTCTGGCTTTGAGCGCGTACTGCGAAAGTTGGGCTGGGACGGCTACGGCGGAGGAATCGCGTTGTTCCTGCTCCTAGCCTGTCTGTGGTGCGGAGGTCTGAGCGCACTGGCCCTCGGATTTGCTAAGTAGCCAGCTGGCCCCTCGCGCTCGGCGTTCACCTTTTCCTGCTTTATTCCTTTATCGCCCTGCGTGACCTTTTGCGTCATGGCTGGGCGGTGGAAGGGCAGCGCGGCGTGGTGACCTCGAAGCGGCTAGGCTGGCGGTTTCACAACTGGTGGGCCGGGATACGGATCGGATGGATCTGGCTGCCTGCCGTCGCGCCGCCATTGAAAGCCTCAGCGAAAACCTTACCGATGGATTTGTCAGCGCGCTGTTCTGGTATGTCCTGGGAGGCTTGCCTGGAATCGTGCTGTTTAAGGTGGTCAGCACCATGGATTCGATGGTGGGCTATAAGACACCGCGCTATCTGCGCTTTGGCTGGTGTGGCGCGCGTCTGGATGACGCGATGAACTGGCTTCCCGCGCGCCTGACCTGGCTGCTGATCGCGGGTGTGGCGCTGCCGATTGCGGGCTGTTCGGCGAAGAAGGCGTTGCAGGTGGGATGGCGGCAGCACGCGCTGGTTCCGGGGCCGAATTCGGGCTGGAGCGAGGCTGCCATCGCAGGAGCGATTCAGCGCAGGCTGGTCGGTCCCATCTGGAAGAATCAGTTGCTGGTGAACGAAGTCTGGTTGGGCGAAGCAGCCGATCCTCCGGCAGCGACCAGCCAGACATGCATCGAGCATCTACCCTGGTCATTGCCGCCGGACTGGCTGCGGTGGCAATTGCGATGGCGAACCTGATCGCCTTGCGTTGAACGGGGCGAGCACCTGCGGTCGGCCCTGCGTTGACGGGCTTCGGGTAGGTGTTTAATCTGGTAACACCTCAGGTGCCCGCAAGGGCGTAAAAGGGAAGTCCGGTGAAACACCGGCGCGGTCCCGCCACTGTAAATGAAGGACAACAGCCGCTTCTAGTAGCCACTCTGCATCTGCAGGGGAAGGTGAAGCGGCTGGCAGAAGATATCTGCCGCCTTCTGAGCCAGGAGACCTACCCGAGGATGTCATGACTGACTTTCTGCGGAGATCAGGAAGGATGCGCCTTATCGCCGTCTTATCCGTCGTTCGGGAAGATTCCAAAGCGAATCCGCAGCAAGTCCGTTTGCACAAGGACGGACACTATGAGCAGCATCGCCACAAAGAAGGGTGACGGCGGACAAACCAGCCTAGCCGGAGGCGCGCGTGTTTCCAAATCATCGCTTCGGGTTGAGGCTTACGGCACCGTCGATGAACTGAACTCCGCGATGGGCTTTGCCCGCTCGATCTGCGAAGACAAAGACCTCTGCGAGCGCACCAAACTGATCCAGCGTGAGCTCTTTCGAGTCGGTGCGGCCTTGGCGACCCCGCCTCAAAACAGCAAAGGTCCAGCGCCGGTCACGGCTGAGATGGTCGAGGCGCTAACCGCACAAGTTCATGAAATCGAGGCGCTGGAAGGAATGCTTTCCGACTGGTCGCTTCCGGGTGAACACACGGCGGGGGCTGCCTATGACGTTGCCAGGACCGTCTGCCGCCGCGCGGAACGCTGCACCGTGAAGCTGATTGAAGCCGGCGAAACCGTTGCTCCCAACGTAGTCGCCTATCTCAACCGGCTCTCAGATCTGCTCTGGCTTTTTGGACGAAAGCTGGAACGCGATGCTGGCGTCGATGGATCGCTGCGCAAGGTAAACGAGAAGAGCGGTCCGCGCTGGTCAAAGGCGTGGTGAGCATGCCGCGGCAGGCATTTCCTCGTCTTTTCACTGTGGGCGGCAACGGAATAGAGAGCTGGTAACATGCTAGCGCACACACGCCTGTGGAGTTTTCTTCCACCGATTCTGCTTGCGACGTTGATCGGCACGATCGCGACTGCGGTGGATCGCCTGGCCTCGCCCGCCGGCGGATTGCAGCTAGCTCGTCCCGCGACCAATTATGGTTCTTCGTCGATTCGTATCGAAGGGCCAAGCTATCCTCGCGAGTCTGTCGATAGTGATGACCTTCGCGTACAAGTTCCCCGGCCAGCCCGCCGCATTGTCTCACAGTCTCGCACCACGGACGAGTATCTCTATTCGATTGCTCCGCCGCAGAACATCATGGCGGTTAGTGCGAGTGCCTACCAGCAAAGCTCCAGCAATGTGTACTCCTACGTTTCAAAGTTTCATCCTCTGCTTGCGAGCGATCCTGAGCGGATACTTGCGCCTCGATCCTGACCTGATCTTGGTTTCCAGCACGGCGCGAGCCGATTTCACCAGTTTGGTGCGGAACACGGGCGTGCCGACCTATCGGATGTTTACGATGTTCACCAATCTAGATCAGGTAGCGGAGAGCATTCGAGCCGTCGGCTATCTTACCGGCGAGGACGAGGCCGCCAGGAACGAGGAGGCTCGTTTCCGTTCCGGGCTTGCCACCGCGCTGGCGATGCGCACACCGGCGCCGGTTAGGCCGCGAATTCTCGGCTTGGGCGGGCGCGCCTGCTACGGACGCGATACGCTGTTCAATGACATTGTCGAGAAGTTGGGCGGCGTCAATGTAGGTGCCGAGGGCGGCGTCAAGGGCTACGAAAACGTTGGGCAGCGAAATCATCCTGCGACTGGGACCCGGAGTGGATTGTTACCGCCGCTGATCCCGGCAAGGCGAACAGGCGCGGGAGCTGCTGCTTGCAGATCCCGCGATTGCTCTTACTCAAGCGGCCAGGCAGGGACATATTCTGGTCTTCGATAATCGCATTCTTTTCTCCCTGTCACCGTTCACCCTATCGCTCGTCACTGCCATGGCGGAAAAACTATACGGCAACCCGCATGGAGCCGCAGGAGGCGCATGAGCACTCAAGTCGAGGTCAGTCCGGTATCATCCAGGTCACTTCACAGGCCTCGCCTGCGGGTCGGGGTCTTTTACGGGACGGTGCTTCCGTTGCTCGCAATCAGTGTACTTGCGGGAATCGCGATTGGCAGCACGCCCATTGGCTTGAGAACCATCCTGCGGGTACTTGAGTTGAAACTGCTTCCATCGGGTTGGACCGACGCCTCAGGTTTGAACCAGGCCGACATCGTCATCGTCTGGTTGATTCGTGTTCCTCGCGTGGTAGTTGCGGCTTGTGTGGGAGCAGCGCTTTCCGCCGCCGGCGTCATCATGCAGGCGCTGCTGCGCAATCCGCTTGCCGAGCCAGGGCTCGTCGGGGCTGGCTCCGGTGCGGTGCTGGGCGCGGTCATTGCCTTCGTGGCCGGCTGGAGCGGGCATTCCGTCGTGTTATTGCCCATTGCCGCCATTGTTGGCGCTTTGCTGGCCCTCATTCTGGTGTACGGCGTGGCTACCCGCGGAGGAATCACCCCAGTTGCAACGCTCCTGCTGGCCGGAATCGCCGTGGGTTCTTTGTTGACCGCGGTCTCCAGTCTCCTGCTCTCGCTGAACATTGTCGACTGGCAGATCGGTCAGGAGATTGTGTTCTGGATGATGGGCGGACTCGATGCGCGCACCTGGACCCACGTCTGGCTTTGTGCTCCGTTCGTCTTGCTCGGACTTGTGGCCGCGATGAGCCAGTCGAGGGATCTGGATCTGCTGCAACAGGGTGAAGAAACGGCCGCTTCGCTCGGGGTTGAGATCGAAGCCTCCAAACGCATGTTGACGTTTATCGCTGCGCTATTAACCGGTGCTGCCGTGGCGGTCGCTGGCATGATCGGTTTTGTCGGTCTGGTCGTGCCGCATGCCGTACGGATGATGGTGGGGCCCTCCAATCGCACGTTGCTTCCGGCCAGCGCCACGGCTGGTGCGGCATTTCTGATTCTGTGCGATCTGGCGGCGCGTACCGTTCATCCTCCGATCGAGATTCGCCTTGGAGTGGTGACGGCGATGTTCGGCGGTCCTTTTTTCATTGCACTCTTATTGCGGCGACCATGGGAAGTGAGCGCGCGATGAGCTGCCCTGGAGGCGCGGCAGATTTCCGTACACCGCGGCGGGCGCATCATCCTGCACCAGGCCAGTGTTTCGCTCGTTCCCGGCGAGCTGCGGGCCGTGGTGGGGCCGAATGGAGGAGGCAAGAGCACGCTGTTACGCGCCTTGGCTGGAATCTGGCCGGTTGCCGCCGGAGCCGTGTGGCTGGACGGCAAGCCGATCACTCAAGTATCCGCGCAAGGAGGTCGCGCGCCGCATCGCGCTATGTTCCGCAGGAGCAGCGCCCTGGATTTCGCCTTCACCGTCGAGCAAATTGTCGCCATGGGACGCTACCCTCACCGGGGAAGGTTCTCGCGTGAAACCGAGCAGGACCGCCGCGCCATCGAGCTCTCTTTAGAGCGGTGTGACATCGTTCATCTGCGCCGCAGGCCCGTCAACACGCTTTCCGGAGGCGAGCACCAACGCGTGCTCATCGCGCGCAGCCTGGCGGTCGAACCGCAATTTATTCTGCTCGACGAGCCAACCGCCAATCTGGATGTGGAACATTCGCTTGAAATTCTGGAACTCTGCCGCGTACTTGCGCGTGGCGGCCAGTCGGTTGTGCTGGCCACACACGATCTGAATGCGGTTGCGCGCTATGCCAGCAGCGTGGTGTTGATCCAGGCCGGCCATCTTACCGATTGCGGCAGCGACCAGCAGATACTCGACCCCCGCAGCCTGGAAAAGGTATTCGGCATCCGCGCCGAATTGCTCTCCACTACCGACGGGCAGCCCGTTTACGTCTTCCATCGCGGAGCGAACGAACTCGGAAAAAATTGCAATAACGCCAAGACTAATAACGGCGTGCGTCCGGCGGAGCCGCCGGACGCACGCGCGTTGCGATATCCTACTTAATCTTCCATGACTCACCGCCGCAGTGAAAATTGATGCCGGCGCGGAACGTCAACGGAAGAGCAGGATATCCGAAGGCCTCATCGTAGTGCTGCGATAGAACGTTCTGAATCGCCGAGTACATCTGCACCGAACGATTCAACTGATAGCTTCCGGTCACATCGATGCGCTGATACGCCGGATCGAGATTGCGATTGGGCAGAAGCAGGGTGTTTCCGCCGTTCTGGTCGGAGTAGCCGAGGAAGTCGCTGTCATCGCGGCGGCTGACCAGAGTTCCGCTGGCCGAGACGAACCAGCGAGGATGTTTGTAGCTGATCGTGAAATATCCCGAATGAGGAGCTTGCCGGAACGGCCTTGCTCCGACCAGCGGCGAGTAATCGCCGATTGGAATGCCCGGGAACAATGGATTGCGTGCTCGGCGCACCACCCAGGTTGTCGCCGGAGAACGAGCGTTGGACGACCGCATCCAGATAGGTGTATCCGCCGCGCAGAAAGAGATTCTTGAAGACCCTGTATTCGGTCTCGATCTCCGCGCCCTGCGCTCGATATGTCAGCGAATTCACGTACGCGTAGCCATAATTTGCCTGGACCACGGGGCTCTGGATGACGGCGGCCGGAACTCCGAGTGCGGCTAAGCCTTGCGCAGGAACGTCCTCTACGCCGTTCCCAAACTCGTTATGAAAGTAAGTGATGCTGATCCTGCCGCGCCCATCGAAGAGTTGCTGGTCGATGCCGCCATCGTAGCGTTCGTCGATGTCTGTGCACCGATCGGCGCGATGCCATACTGCGCGATGAGTTGACTTCCGTTCGGCAGCGTCGATAGCAAGTCGAAGAGCGAACCCACTTGCTCGTAAATGTTCGGCTCTTTTATCCCCTTGCCAAAACTGGCGCGAAGCTTGGTGCCATTCAGCAGGCGCGACGCTCTGGGACGCAGCAGGTAATAGGCGAGAGAAGCGCGAGGCGTAGCCGCAACTCCAAACAGGGCGTTGTTCTCAATGCCGCTGCCGATGGTGTAATACACACGGCTGAAGACATCTCCCGCGAGTTGCATGGTGTAGCTGTAATTGCCGCGCTGCACGAGATCCGCGGGATAGCCGCTGCTGGCGGACACACCGCGCTCGTCTTCGTACTTGAATCCAAACAGCCCGGTGAGATGCCGGTTGAAGTGATAATCCGACTGCGCGTATACGAAATCGCGGTTGGTTGTATTCAGATCCTGGGTTTCCGATATATGGAAGAAACGCCTGCCCGCTGACTGTATAGCCGTTCGCCCCATGAACGTAACGAAATCGCCGAGGATAGCCCGCAGGTGCGGGCTCGCGTGAAGTTCTCATCCAGGCGCACTGCGCCGTATCGGATCAGGTTGTGCCAGCGCGAAGTGGTCTGGTTTTGGAACGTCACGCCAATATAGGTATCGTGATCTCTCTGTCCTGCGTCTTCGGGAATCCGTACAACTGGAGTGCGCCCGGCACTTCGACGCTGTTGTCTATCACGCCGGAAGGTCACGCGGAGATCGGTGCCGGCCTGTGGCGTCCAGCCAAAGTTACCGGCATAAGTAGCATTGTGAAAGCCGTTATCCGGCAGACTGTTGTCGCGTGTTAAGCGACGGAGAAGGCGGAGAAGTAATCAAAGCGCCGGAATGCCCCGCCCATGCTGGCTCTGCTGATGATAAGTTCCGAAATTTCCACCATCGGCGGAATAGGTTAACAGAGGCAGCGCAGTTGTGCCGCGAGTTGTCGTCATGCTGACCACGCCGGCCAGTGCATCCGAGCCGTAAAGCGCGCTATTCGGGCCGCGAAGAACTTCCATCTGTTCAATTCCGGTCGTGGGCAGGGTGGCGAACTCGGTAAAGCCTCCCATGAAATTGGCAGGCAAGCCGTCGATCAGAACCTTGCTCGCATCGCTGCTTCCGCCGCGAATGAAGAGCGAGGTGGTGCCACCCAGTTGGCCGCTCTGCGTGAACTGGAGTCCTGGCACCAACCGCAGCGGATCTTGCGCTTCAAGCGCGTGCGGATAGGAGTCATCGGTAAGTACGGTCACGGAGTAGCCGACCTGGGCTTCCGGCGTCGGTGTTCCGGTCGCGGTTACCGTGATCTGCTCGGTCAGTTTGCCGGGACTGAGGGTAACGTTAACGCGTGCAACGGAAGGGCCGGAGACATAGACGGCATCGCTCACCGTGGTCTGGAACGACGCCGCTGCCGACCCGGATCTGGTATCGGCCAGTCGCCGGAAGCTCCAGGCTGTAGTTGCCTTGGCCATCGGTTTTGGCGGAGGCAACGGCCTCCTGGTTATGCAGCAATTCGACATTTGCTCCGGCGATCAACTGCTCCCAGCGGGTCCGTTACCGTTCCTCGGATCACGCCGTTTCGGCGGCGAAAGCAGTTAAGGACAAGACAAATAACAGGCCGATGATCAAGCACGCATTGTGCCCGCGATATTTCTTGTGCATGTTCTTCCCCTCGGAAGTTTTCAAGCGGGACCGGTCTCCTGACTTATGCGTCACCGAGTTTGGGCCGTCTTCCCAGAACCAAGGTTCCAGTGGCGTCGAACTTCTGCCCAACTCTTCGCATTTACAGTTACGGGGTAGTGACGGATTTGCACCGCCTTCCCGAACATCCCGCTGGTTAATGGTTATGGTTTCGGCGATGGAGTCACTCCACCTCCAGGATGAAATTGTTGCGCGAGACTTTCCAATGCGTCGATCGCGACTGGACTTGGGGAATAGAGGCGGTCGTCGGCGTAGAACACACGGTGATCGCGAATCGCCGTGATTCCGCTCCATTCCGGACGTTTGGCCAAGTCGTCAAAGGACATTTTTGCGCCGCGCACGATCAGAATCGACTCCGGAGCCTGCGCCACCAGCGATTCGAAGCTGATCTTAGGCCATTCCTGCTTCAAGATCGCTAGGTGATGGATCTTCCGCCGGCCGCGGCGATGATTTCAGTGATGTAAGAGCGCTTGCCAATCGTCGTAATTGGCTCATGCCAGATCAGCATGAAGACCCGCACGCTCGGCTTGTCCTTTGATTCGCGCCTGTACCGCCTCTACGCGGCGGCGGAGACGCGAATACCACTCGCTCCGCCTCGGCCTCGCGGTTGAGTGCGTTTCCTACACTGAGGACCGAATTGTAAATCCCCTTCAAGCCCATGCGGATTCACGAGGAAGACCGGAATCCCCACCTGTTCCATCTGGCTGACCATCCCCAATCCGCCAAAGTCGCTGCTCCCGATTACCAGGTCCGGGTGCAAGCTGACGATCGTCTCCCACGAGGGACTCAGCGGCAACCCGATGCTTGGCTTGTGGCGAGCTTCGGCCGGATACTTCGTGAAATCGCTGACTGCTATGACCTCATTCCCCCCACCGATTGCGTACACGGTGTCGGCTACGTTTGGTGCCAGGCAGATCAGGCGATGAGGATGATCCGGAACTATGATTTCGCGCCCCAGGTCATCGCGCACCTGTCTGCTGGCCGCGCGTGCGAACGCCGCAGTCCAGATCATGAACAGCAGCAAAACAGCGCGCTTCCTATCGCAGCCTTTCACGATCGCGACTCCTTCAGGGCAAAGTTCTTGGTTCCATACGCCCACGGGTCCGCGCATGCCTGATTCGACACGAGCGGCCAGATGCTTAACAGCCAGTAATACGGGTTCGATCGAACTCCAAAGAACGCCATCCAACTCTCCCATCGAAGTTGGAACAAGCCTGGGTTGGCGTCTGGCCGGTCTCCTGACTTACGCGTCAATGAAGCTGAGCACCTTCCCAGGAGCAAGCCCCCAGTGGCTGGAATGGATTCCAAACTCAGTTCTCAACGTTTACAGTTACGGGGTAGTGGCGGATTCTCACCGCGCTTCCCGAACACCAGACAATCCAATCTATAGCGCAAACAAAGAACCTGCGTCAATGTTCTACCTCGCCCGCAACAAAAGAAAAAACCTCTCGCCTTTCGCCAAGGGCGACGAGCGGAGGTTTTCAAAGCAAGCCAAGGTAGGGTCAAGGTTGGCCCCAATTTGCCGCGATTCGCGTGCGATTTCATGCCACAGTCGCAGACCAACTCACTGAGACGGTCTGATTAATTGATTACCTTAAACGCCTCCTTTGAATGGTCGCAGCTTGGGCAGCGGTCGAAATCGGTCTTGTCGGCGATGAAGCCGCACTCCGGACAGACGTAGTGGATCGCTTTGTTCCACAACCTCTGGCACGGGTCCTCCACACAATTCCGAATCTGTTCCAAGGCTTCCGTGAAGAGCCATGCGTGCTCTTTTTCGGCCTCGATGGCGTACTTGAAGGCCCTGCGTGCAGCCTCGTTCATCTGCGCTTCGGCTTCGCTAATGAAATCGGGGTACATGACGTCGGTTTCATAGAGTTCCTGTGCAATGGAAGCCTGCAGGTTTTCGGGTGTGGTCTTGGCCTCTAATTCTTCCATCGTTGCCACAGGATCGTCACCCAGCTTCTGGATGACTTGAGCCTGGTTAGCAGCATGGATTTGCTTGGCACGGCACGCGGCGCGGAAGAGGCTCCCCACCTTGAGGTATCCTTCTTCGTCGGCTTTGATTGCAAAGCCAGCGTAGCGGGCACAAGCGTTCGATTCGGCGTTAAAGGCTTCAATAAGGTTTTTCAGTGTCTGTTCTGAGACTGCAACTGTTGGCATGATGACATCCTCAGGATATGAAATATGTTCAATTGTGGAACACAGAAGGACGCGTGCAAAGTACCCCGTTTTTTCGCAATCGTCAAGCGCGAAATGTCCGGAGCTCTTCTTTTGTGGACCCCATTCGCGAAGGCAATTGAAGCCGAGGAGTAGGCGATGAAAAGCCGAAGCAGCGCACGTCATTCAATCTGCAAAGCAACTTACGATGTGTGCATCATCGGCGCGGGAGCCACCGGCACCGGTTGCGCCCTGGACGCGCAGCTCCGTGGACTGTCCACCGTTCTGCTCGATGCGGGAGACTTTGTCTCGGGCACCTCGTCGGCCTCCACCAAATTGGCACATGGTGGAGTCCGCTACCTGCGGCAGGCGGTTGCGGAATTTGATTACGGCCAGTACGCGCTTATAAGGAAGGCTCTTCATGAGCGCATTCACATGCTGCGGTGCGCCCCTTTCCTCGCCCATCCTCTGGAACTGCTGGTTCCATGCTTCAGTTTGTGGGAGCTTGCGTACTTCGCCATTGGCTTGAAGGCATACGACTGGATTGCCGGCAAGGCCAGTCTCTTCCCCAGCCGGATGCTCTCCAAGTCCGAGGCACTTCGGCGAATGCCGTCCTTGCGTAGCGAGAAGCTGGTCGGAGCGGTTTCTTACGCCGATGGGCAGTTCGACGATGCACGCTTCGGCCTTACCCTGGCCCAGACCTTCGCGCAGCAGGGTGGGGAACTCATCAATTATGCCGAGGCCGTAGGTTTCGGCAAGGATGCGAGCGGGAAGCTGACCGTGCTGGAGGCGGAGGACCGGATCAGCCGGCAGCACTTCCAAATTCGCGCCAAGGTCTTCGTAAACTGTACAGGCCCGTTCGCCGATCACCTCCGTCGCCTAGCCAACCCCACGTTACCGGAACGCCTGGTTGTAAGCAAAGGCGTTCACCTGTTGCTTCCGTTGCAGGCGCTCCAGAACGAATCTGCTCTGTTGATCCCAAAGACCGAGGATGGCCGAGTGATCTTTGCCATTCCCTGGCTTGGCCGTCTGCTGGTCGGCACCACCGATGATGAAGCCGAACCCAGCGACGAAATGGTGGTCACACCGGAAGAAATTAGATTCCTGCTCAAGCATGTGAACCGGTACCTGAACGTGAATCTGACTCCGGAGGACGTTTGCTCGGCCTTCGCTGGAATGCGTCCGCTGCTGAAATCCAAGGATATGAGATCCAGCGATGTGAGATCCAAAGCCTCGGCAGATACGAGGAACCTCACTCGCGACCACGAAGTTGAGGTCGACGATGTCAGCGGTCTAATCAGTGTTGTCGGCGGCAAATGGACCACCTACCGCGCCATGGCGGAAGACGGCATCAATCACGTCCAGCGCGCTCTTGGCGGCAAGCAGGTCGCGTGCCAGACGCTGAATTACCCGCTCACCGGCGCCCGGGGATACTCGCCGGATTATTGGAGGCAGTTGGCGGGGAGCCATCCTTTGTCCTCAGAAACAGCGCGGCACCTCGCCGAGAAATTCGGCACCGATTCGCCTAAAGTGCTAGAGCTGGCAAAGCACGAGGCCCAGCTCCTGCAACCGCTCTTCGAAGGGGGCGTCCCCATTCTCGCTGAGGTGGAGTATGCGATCCGTGAAGAGATGGCGCAGACCATCGAAGACATTCTTTTGCGCAGAATTGGAGTGCAACTCCATGGCTGGAAAGAAGCTGCAACGGCAGCGCCCGTCGTGGCACAGTTACTGGCCCGGGAATTTGGGTGGACGGACGCGCAGCGCAATGATGCGCTCGGTGCTTACCTAGCCTCCCTCGAACACCTGCTTCACAGCGCCGGGATGAAGTGAGAGCGCCGAACCGCCGCGTGTAGTAGTCCGTTGCATCCAACTTCTCATGCCAAAAGTACGAAAACAATCTGCCACTTCCTCCGAGCAGGTCACGGAAGGAGCGGTTTCCGCTGAGGCTCTTGATGGTAGCTATCCATCGCTTCGCCTCCCGATTCAAGCACCGTTCGCACCAATGGAGGCGAAGTCGGTCGAGACGATTCCCACAGGTGATGGCTGGCAATACGAACCCAAGTGGGATGGAGTTCCACGATGCAATGAAGGATCTGCTACGAGGCTGGCACAGATGGTTCTCTCCAAGAATACAGCCCTGTTTTTCGGATTTCTGCTGGGCATTCAGACTCTGGGAATGTGCTCAGAAGGAATGCTTGCCGGCGCGGCCAGGAACACCATAACACCCGTCTTAGCGGGTCACACAGTTTACCTCGCGGGCTTTGGTCACGCTCGGCTTGCGACCGGCGTACATGATCCTTTATATGTTCGCTGTGTGGCACTGCAGATAAATGGCAACGACCTCGTTCTCTGTTCCGTCGATCTGATTGGACTGTTTTACGCCGATGTTGAAGAAATCCGTCGCGCCTTTCAAAAGCAAGCCCCAGCGGGTTCGCACCTCGTGGTCGCCTGCACCCACACTCACGAAGGCCCGGACACGCTCGGGTTGTGGGGGCCGACGGCAGCCGTGAGCGGCGTGGATCCGAAGTATCTCAGTTGGGTTGAAGAACGCATTGCGGCAACTGCACTGGAAGCCGTGCGCGCGATGCAACCAGCTCGCCTCCAACTGGCTCGCGACGACCATCCATTATTGGCGCAACTTCAGAGTGTGGACCGGCCTCCGTACATCAAAGATCCATTCCTTTTTGTCATGCATCTGAGTGGAGCATCGAACGGAAAGAGCATTGCGACGCTTGTGAACTGGAGTGACCATCCGGAAATACTGAACCGGAAGAACTCTCAGATTAGCGCGGATTATCCTCACTGGATCTGCCAATACTTAGAAGATCATGACGGCGGCGTGGCCCTGTTCTTCAACGGCGCGACAGGTAAGGTGTCCGCCTTGGGTGCCCAGGTTGCGCTTCTTGATCCACAAACCGATAGGCTTGCGGAAGACGGCACCTGGCGCAAAGCCGAGTTGCTGGGGACCCTGATCGGTCAGCTCGCCGAACGCGCTCTGAAGCATGCGGAAGCAATTGTTCCCGAGCGAATGACGTTTCGATCCGCTGTGGTTTTTGTGCCGCTGTCGAACACTCGCTTTCGCGCAGCCGAAGCATCCGGCATTCTTCTTGGCCGAAAGCCCCTGTTTACTGATGGACGGCAGGATGCATCGACGGGTGATCTGGCTGGGGATGCCAACCACAGTGCTCGGTATGCGATAGGGCACGATCTGCAAAGCGAAGTTGACTACATAGTTTTCAAGGTAGGTGATCGTCCGATCGCTGAGATTGTGACGATTCCTGGCGAAGCCTTTCCGGAGTTAGTGAATGGTGGCATTGCGCGCTATCCCGGTGCCGATTACCCTGACGCTCCGCTGGAAACACCACTGCGCACGATCCTTCGCACACAATATCAATTCATACTGGGACTCGCGAATGACGAACTCGGCTATCTCATTCCGAAAGCGGAGTGGGATGAGCGCCCTCCCTGGCTTCAAAACAGTCCCCAACCCTATTACGGAGAGATCAATTCCGTGGGCCCAGAGGCTGCCGGAGTCGTGTTGCGAGCGCTCGGAACTCTTGTTGAGGAAGACTAGGGCGCTACTCCATCAGTTCTAAGGAAGCGCAGCGGCCCGCAAAGCCGACCATGCTAGGCGGCATCGGCAGCCGGCTCCTTGGCCCTCACCAGGCCAACGTCCACCAGGTGTTCGCTCAAAAACCAGACTTGCATTTCATTGGAGCGCAGGACCTCGCTTACCAACAGGTCATTGGTACCATCGTCGCCGATTTCCGAAGCCCGGCGAGCCATCTTGCGGGTCTCGCTGATAATAATCTGGTGAGCATCCAGTAACCTTGATATCTGGACAGGTGGTTCTTCGCGACCGCGGGGCGGGCGCTCGATATTCGTAGTCTCGGCTACGTCCGGAGCCATTGCGATGCTCAACCCGCCCAGCGTCTGAATGCGTTCGGCAATAGAGTCAACGAGTTCAGCTTGCTCGCCAAAGTGCTTATCAAAGAGCAGATGGAGCTGGTAAAACGTTGGGCCGGACGTCTGCCAGTGTGACTTCTTGTACAGGTCCCGGAGTGTCATGGTATCGGCAACCAACTGATTGAGTTGTTCCGTCATTTCCAGGCGCACAGGCTCCTCCAGATCCAAGGGCAACGCATGCAGCACGGTGCCGTAGGCCTGAAGCTCACGCGTTCTTTGGTGGAAACGTGGTTGTGCGCTGATAGTGTGAGGGGCTTGTTCGTTCGAGGACTTCTTTGTCATGGGATTCCTCTTCTTGTGCGATCCAACGATCAAATTGGGAAAAGTGTGGTCAATGGCTTAACTGCGTCATCTCGCTTCCTGCTTCGCGTTGCAGGGCGCCAATCAAATAGATGACGGCCTCGCGAACGGAGTTTTCTGTTCGGAGGCTGGTGCGAGAACGGCCAAGGAGGATCTTTCGGGTGAAGTGTGATCGGAGTGCTGCGGCCGGTGCCCGCCGCGAGGCAGGAAATACACAGTGTACAAAGCGGAGCAGAGTGTAAAAAAGAAACGCAGCGCGGCCCGGCATTCGTCTTCAGAAGGTGTTATCGCCCAGGTCGCAACCTCCCGGACGTTCACTTAAATGACATGTTGTCTGCCACTTCCGTCGCCCAGGCGTAATGTTATTGTTCGTCGAGCGGACGGAACCTGAATTGCACAGCTACTCTCGAAGAGGGATGATGAGAACTTCGACGAGAACGTTCGAGACGAATGCCTTTGATCTGCGCAAACTGGACGGGGAGCACATAGAGATTCGCGAACGTTACATGGAGATTGAAAAGGCGATCGTGTGGGGACGAGGTCTGCCCCACATTATGGAAGCCGCAGATAGCCTTGCGCGGATGATGTTGCTGCACTTCACTCACGAGGAGCAGTTCCTCGCGAAGCTCTCGCTCTCAGGTATTAAGAAGAGGCATTGCGATGCCAACATAAGAATCATCGCCGAGCTCATCGAGATCGAATCCGGACTGGAGCAGGAGAATGTCGCCGCTGTTTTCCAGTTGCTGCTCCTCGCGAAGGTTTGGACGAAAGAACACCTGAATCTAGAGACCCAAGAGTTCGAGTGCGAGGGTCTCATCGAAGAAGAACGACTTTTCTTGCTCTCTCCGCATGATACTGCCCAGACTCCCCGCTCTGCCCTGTATGGATATTCTTCTCAGGGCTCCGACGGTAGATCAGTACCTCCAGGCTAATGTCTTCTAGTGGGTGTGGGGTGATCTCGTGACTCAATCGCTGTTGTTCGGATGCGTCATCTTGGCCGGATCGACTATGCGATCGAACTCCTCTTCCGTGATGAAGCCGAGCTTCAGCGCAGCATCCTTCAGCGTGAGGTCGTTGTCCATCGCGTAGTGCGAAATCTGTGACGCTTTGTCATAGCCAATCACTGGCACGAGCGCGGTCACCAGCATCAGGGAGCGGTCCACGTACTCCTTGATCTTCTTCAAATTTGGCTTCGTCCCCTCGATCAGGAACTTGCGGAAGTTTGTGCATCCGTCGGTCAAGATCGTGATGGACTGGGTGATATTAAATATCATCAAGGGTTTGTAGACGTTCATCTCTAGGTAACCGCCGGCGCCGCCGAAGCCTACCGCCACGTCGTTTCCCATGACTTGCACTGCGATCATCGTGAGCGCCTCGACTTGGGTCGGGTTCACCTTGCCGGGCATGATCGACGAGCCCGGCTCGTTCTCCGGAATCTCCAGTTCGGCGAAGCCCGCTCGCGGGCCGCAAGACATCAACCGGATGTCATTGGCGATCTTGTAGAGCGAAACCGCGAGAGTGCGTAATGTTCCGGAGAACTGCACCAGATCGTCATGAGCTCCCTGCACCGCAAATTTGTTTGGCGCGCTGACGAACGGCAGCCCTGTAAGCTTGGCGATCTCGGTTGCAACGGTTTCGGCAAAACCGGGAGCAGCGTTTATGCCCGTGCCCACCGCCGTGCCGCCGAGCGCAAGTCGGTAGATACCTTTCAGCGCATCTTCGATCCGCTCGAGATTGTCGGCGAGCATTCCAGCATAACCCGACCACTCCTGGCCAAGCGTGAGTGGTGTGGCATCCTGCATGTGGGTGCGACCAATCTTGACAATGTCCTTCCACTGCTCGGCCTTGGCAGCGATCGCATCGTGCAGCCCCTTCACCGCCGGGATCAACCGCTGCTTTACCCCGAGTGCCGCCGCTATGTTCATTGCGGCAGGAAAGGAGTCGTTGGACGACTGTGACATGTTGACATGGTCATTGGGGTGAACCGGCGTCTTGCTCCCAAGCGGTGTGCCGGCAAGCTGCGAGCAGCGGTTTGAGATCACCTCATTCACGTTCATATTGAACTGTGTTCCGCTGCCCGTCATCCACACGTGCAACGGAAACATGTCGTTATGCTGGCCGGCAAGAATTTCATCGCAGACGTGAGCGATCAGCTTGTGGTGCTGGCTTTCGAGCCGCTGGCCGGCATGGTTGGCATTGGCAGAGGCTTTCTTCAGGATGGCATACGCGCCGATCATTTCGCGTGGCATTTGATCTTTACCGATGCTGAAGTGTTCAAGCGAGCGCTGGGTCTGAGCACCCCAGAGCTTATCGGCAGCCACTTCCACCTCACCTAGGCTGTCAGTTTCCTTGCGGGGCATGTCGTTTCTCCTGGACGTCGGGCCAAAAGACTTATGAGCTTTACTTCTTCTTGAACTGATCGTCAACCTCTACCATGTATCCAGTGGCGAGATTGTTCGTTTCGTTTGCCATGCCTATAACCGCCATGAGTTCCATGAACATGGCATCCGTCATGCCCTTCTTTTGGGCTGCGGCGGTATGAGTTGCGATGCAATACCCGCAGTTGTTTGTAACGCTCACGGCGACGTAGACCAGTTCCTTTGTGAGCGCATCGAGCGCCCCCGGTGCCATCACCTGCTTGATGCTCTCCCACGTACGCTTCAAAGTGATCGGATCGTGGGCGATTGCCTTCCAGAAATTGTTCACCCGGTCAACTTTGCGGGTGGCCATGATGTCATCGTAGACAGCGCGAACTTCGGGGCTCGCGTCCTCGTATTCAATCATCCCAAGTGTCGCCATGTGGTCTCCTCGGCTACGTAGCTGACGTTTTTATTTGAGAGCGCCAAACGCCGCAAAGCAGCTATTCTTGTGAAGAATCTCCACGCAAGGAAAACCAACTTCACGCAATAAGTCTATTTGGAACAGGAGCGAGCGTGGAGTGTCCTCTCTTTCGATGTAGGCGAACACGTCGTCGCGGTACTGAGCGTCCTTCACCTGCGCCAAGTACTCCCCGTAACGTCGCCACATCATAGCCTGAATCGAGGGTGTCGAGTGCTCAATCAGGTCGGAAATCCAAATGGAACCGCCCGGTTTCAAAGCGGCATAGCACTTTGCAAACACGTTCTTCCATTCGTTATCGGTGCGTAAATGATGAAAAACGGCAGCAGCGAAGATAATGTCAAAATGCGCCTCTCCCAATGGCAAGTCCCGGATATCGCCTTGAGCGGTCGCGACATTGCCCCTTGTGGCTGGACGAATTCTTTGAACCGCCCTTTCAAGCATCGGCTGACTCAAGTCAACTAAGGTCACACTGAGGTTCGGCAGCGCCTGAAGCAGCTTTAGCGTGTAATTGCCTGCTCCACAACCGATGTCGAGAATTTGAGTGGCATGCGGGTTGGCCGCGGCGGCAGCGTTCGTGATTAGCTCAAGAGCCAGCGGGGCATCGATCGTTGAGAGTTGTCCAGTTTCCAAATTGGAAAATCTTTCAACGTCTTTATCGAAACGTTCGCGAATCTGGTCAACTGTAGATTTCATTGCGCTCCTCGGCGTGCCAACCGCTTTCAAACAAGTGAACATCCATCGAGTTTCTCGCAAGCCAGAACGCGCGTCTACCTGCCTGCCTCTCCGACCATTGCCAGTAACGACACCCCGAAGAATTCGTGTTCGACTACTGTCCGATATGATGTTCATCGAATTTGTGAAGATTGTACGATATGTCTTCGAGCCTCATGCCGCGAGGCCGCGACTCAGTTAGCATCGAGCCGACGAATATGCGCGGAGCGCCAACAGAAAAGGCAGCTCGTAAGCTGCCCTCCTGTCGAACTATACGAACGCGGAACTTTAGAGAATGGTCACATTCTCTGCTTGCAAACCCTTCGGCCCCTTGACAACGCTGAACTGCACAGCCTGACCTTCCGGTAGGCTCTTGAAGCCACTTGCCTGAATTGCCGAAAAATGCACGAAGACATCTTCGCCAGTCTGGCGGGTGATAAACCCAAACCCCTTTGCGTCGTTAAACCACTTCACTGTTCCTTGTTCCATGATGATGCACGTTCCTTTGTGTATTGAAATCTGGCTGAGTGAGTCGGAGGGATTTTGTGAGGAGATACGTGTTCCGAAGGCGCTTGGTTATTCGCTCTCAGGGCGCTTCTGCCGCCGCGTCCGTCCAAATCAGATGCTAAGGAATCGTAGCACCCTGCGCAGTGGGTGTATATGACCGACCGCACAAACGTGAAACTATAGCTTCTGGACTCGGATTCTGACACCCTGAACCCTGTGCCAACCTAGCAACGGATAATTGCGCACTCGACTTCCCCGAAGTATAGTCGTTAGGCGTTGTAAGCTCAGGTGAGAATGTCGGCATAGCGGCATAAGGGAGAAACCTCGAATGACCAAGAGCAGAAAAGCAACTGCAGCGGACGCAGACCTCTGCATGAAGCTTTACGATTTGCGCCGGGAAGCAGAAATGCGAAGGGCGCGTGATTTCGTCAACTTTCAATTCCAGCCTAAGGGCGTCGATGATGTTCTCAAACTCATGCAGGCGCTAGGGACACAGGAGAACGCTTGGGCACGGCAGGTTCTTTCTTTCTGGGAAAATGCAGCCTCTCTCGTGCTGAACGATGTTGTCCACCCTGGTCTATTCTTCACATGGAATGGCGAACTGGTATTTGTGTACGCCAAATTTGAGCCCTTCATGAAGGAATTGCGGGAAAAGATGGAAAATCCAACTTTTTTGTCTGGTGTGGAGAAGGCTGTAAAGAGTTCGCCCGAGGCGCGGAAGCGGGTGGCTATGATTCAGAAACGGATGGCTCGGATGGCCGAGAAGGCTCAAGCCGCTAAATCGAAATAACGGCGGGGCTCCAGTCTGCCGGCAACGGTGCTGGACTTCCTTCAACTGCTCCTCGCCCACGCCGAAATAATGGCCGAACTCATGAATGACCATGCGCCGGATTTGCTCCGGTTTGGACATCGGTGGAGCACACCGCTTCACTGTTCTTCTGGTAGAAGGAGAATGTAATCCGGCCCGGTTCCAAGCGGAGTTACGAAGGTAATTTGTCTCCACGGGTAACCTGCGATGCAATGCTAGTGGGTATCGATAAATGACCGACAAGACCGCACCTCCGACCTACGATACGGTTCGCCGTTATTGCCGCATATCGACCAACATTAGCGTGCGCGTATTTCACGGTGCGAAGCACACAGCGGGGAGAGGTCACGACATTGGGGCTGGAGGAATGGCGATTTACGTTCCGTTAGAGCTTGCTGTCGGAACTTCGGTCAATCTATCCTTCCAGTTGCCATACTCCCGGATGGTTTTGGGCGTCCGCGCAATAGTCCGCAACAGGGACGGGTTCCGCTATGGCGTAGAATTCGTTGATCTCACATCGGCTGAGGCGGAGGAGATCACGCGCATAGCCTCCATCATGAAGCTCACCACCTAAACTTGAAAACAGAACTGAGTTAAGGAGAGCAGCGCATTCCTGTAGCCAACGCTGCAGGAAGTTGGTCAGGGCAGCGGTATGTTGCGCCAAGAAAGTTGCAAGCTGTCACATCCTGGTCATCGCGTGGGATCTTGAGACGCTAACCTTTTCCCCTTAGGTGCGTCTATGATGCATCTGTAATCTGTTGATGACGATTTACCGAGAAGAGTTCCTCTTCTTATGAAGCTTGAGTTGAACAGAAACGAATGAGCACAATGGTTCGCGAGTGCTCCAGAAGGAGAACCTCAAGATGGCTCCGATCAAATGGAAAGAGGCTAACTCTGCTCCCAAGGTCAAAGGCCCGATTCGATGCCACACCTGCCGATCAATGTGCCGTGATGCCGAGCACTATCTGAACCACAAGTGTGAGCCCAAGCCGTCCTTAGTGCGAGCCCACGCCATCCTCTGATTGGTTGGCGTTCGGTTCGGTAAGCCTCACCAGCCCGTTGCAGCGGTGGTGAGTGCATAGCGGTTCACGAACCAGTTCTCAGCTAAACATCCTTCAGTTGCTCCTCGTTCATGCCGAAATAATGCCCGAACTCGTGAATGACCGTGCGCCGGATTTGCTCCCGGATTTCGGCTTCGGTGGAGCACACCGCTTCAATATTCCTCTGGTACAGCACGACGTAGTCCGGGCCCGTTGGCAGGTCGAAGACACTCTTCTTTGTCATGGGCACACCATGGAAAATCCCCAGAAGAAGTTTGTGTGGCTGGCGGGATGGACTTCGGCCAGACGGGAAGTCCTCCACCAGTACAGCGACATTGCGGATGCGGTTGCGGAATTCTTCCGGGAGCGAGTCGAGCACCTCTCGCATGACCTTTGTGAATACTTCGCGCTCCATGGTTACCTGCTGGGAGTTTATGCTGACCAAAGTGTTTGATGCTCAAACGATCCGAGTATCATGGATGAAACGGGTTGTGGATATCTCTACCAATATTTCACAGTTTCTTCATCAAACATTCACGCAACGGAGTACAAAATAGGTAATCGAGTTGTGCTCTAGATTTTGTGTGCTCGTCTGGGCAGAATGGGCTGGGAATGGAGAAGACATTGGAGCCGGTTGATTTTGCCATATATCGAGGGATTAAGCAGTTATGGCAAGGGTTCCTGTGGAGGCGGCCCGCTAAACGCAGGGTTGTCGCTGCTATCTGTTATCGCCGGCAGGCCAATGGTGAAATCGAATTTCTTCTGGTGCGTACCCGCGCCGGGCGCTGGACGTTTCCCAAGGGCGGAGTCGATGGCGATCCCACGGGTGCAGCCGCCGCTGCCCGTGAAGCTCATGAAGAGGCTGGCGTGCGCGGCCGGGTCGAACCGATCGCATTCACCCGTTACTTGCATTACAAGAGCCGAGGTGACGCGCATACTGTGAATGCCCATCTCTGCAAAGTTCTCCACCTTGAGACTCCTCGCGAGATATATCGCACGCCCCGCTGGTTCTCGGAAGAGAAAGCCAAGAGGCGTTTGCGCGAAGGCCGCCCAAACCGCCACGCGGAGGAACTATTGCGGGTGGTGGATCACGCCATACGCTACCTGGAAAGCCGCCATTCCCCAGCAGGTTTCTCACTCATGAACTGAGCTTTTTCCGGTACAATGAGTGCTGTCGGAGACGGTTGTGGCGAAGACAGCAGCGGCAAATCCCGTGGAACGCGGCATCGCGTATTGGATGGAACGGGTTGTCGCAGAGCGTGAGAAAGCTCGCGAAAGCTTCGATGCCGACGCTGTACACGACCTCCGGGTGGCGCTCCGCCGCTGCCGATCCATAGCTGAAGGTTTTCAAAGCGTGGACGGCGATTCTACCTGGAAAAAAATGCGCAAGGCAGGCAAGGTTATTTTTTCTGCCCTAGGTGATCTGCGCGATACCCAGGTCCTGCTGGAATGGATCGAACGTCTGCGCGGCGACTGCCCGCCTGTAGCCGAGCGACTCAACAGCCATTGTCTGCGGCGAGAGGCAGAATTAAAAATAAACGCCGCCGAGGTTGTGGAAGAGTTCGATACACGTCGGTGGCTACAATGGGCGCAAAAGCTAGGCGAGCGGGTACAAGCGGTGGGCAATCCTACCGAGGTCTTTCAGGTACTCGCGCTGGAACGCTATGAAGCGGCGCGCGTACTTCACGCCAAGGCCCTGCGCGATCGCAGTAAAACGGCCTTGCACGAACTGCGCATCGGCATCAAGAAACTCCGCTACATTGTAGAAAACTTTCTGCCGGAGCAAGATCAGTCCTGGGGGAAAGATCTCAAAAACATTCAGGATTTGCTGGGGGAAGTGCACGACTTGGATGTCTTGTGGGACAACGCTCGCCAAGTCCAGGCCTTTGGTTCGTTACAGGAGAGACAACTCTGGTACGCCGCGGTTTCGCGCGAGCGATCCCAACGCGTGCAGGCCTACCGCGAAAAGATGGTCGGGCGGCATTCTCTATGGCAGGAGTGGAGGAGCGGATTGCCAGCGGGAGAGCAACTGTATACCGCCGTGCTAAAGAGGTTCGAAGCCTGGGCGACAAGCCTCGATCCCGATCCAGCGCATACTCACACGGTCACACAATTCAGCCTTGAAATCTACGATGCGCTGCAGAGGGCTGGCATGGTACCAGAGCGAAAGACGGGAGTGGTGAACACGCGTGATCTACTGCAGGTTGCCGCGCTCACGCATGGAGCGGGGCGTGGCGCTGGCGAAAAGGCCTGGCATAAGGTCAGCAGTCGCCTGCTGCAAAAGTTGGAAGTCCCGCCGGGTTGGTCGGCGAACGACCTGCAGATCGCGGCTTTGGTGTCCCGCTATCATCGCGGCGCCCTGCCCACCACCCAAAAGCGTTATTTAGGCCTGTCCCTTGAGGATCAGCATCTGGTCGATTGCCTGGGAGGAATCCTGCGTCTCGCCGACAGTCTCGACAGCGAAAGCAACCACGCGATTCGCGGCATCGCAGTCAGCCAAAGTAACGGCCGTACGAACATTATCGCCGACGGCTACGTTCCGCGTTGCAAGCAGGCGGAGAAGATCGCCGCCGCACGTCACCTGCTGGAAAGCGCGTTTGACACCGCTCTGCTAGTGCGCGAATCAAGTGAGTACCAAGTAGCGCATAAATAACCAAGTAGCTGAGGCTCATCGGGTTTCGTCTTCTGAAACTTCCGCAGGGTGGTGTACAGCTTCAGGAGAGATGCAGAAACTACTCAGAATTCGAATTGTCATCCAAATTGCATCGTGTTGCTTTGGAGAGAATCTGTATCATCATGCAAGTTTGCAGTTATCGTCTTGGATGTGTGTGCGTGAGGACGGGTATTTTCCACAACAGCCGCTTGGATGGCGCGGAGGCCGATGGCGCTTTCCAGGCGTGAATTCCTTGGAGTCAGCGCGGGCGCGCTGGCGGGAGCGGCTCTAGGAACGGCTCTTTACGAGCCTCATGAGACGGAAGTTAGCCACGTCGAGGTAATGCTCAAACGCCTCCCAGCGGCATTCGATGGCATCCGCATTGCACAACTCAGTGACATTCACTTCAATTCATTCATGACCGTCGGGCATCTCGATGGGGTGATCGAACTGACCAACTCGCAAAAGCCCGACCTCGTGATGCTGACGGGAGACTTTGTAAGTGCGTCACACAGGCGTCGAGAGAGGACCGCCAGGGCTGAGCAAGCGTGGCCATGCGCCAACGTGCTGCGGCGAATTGATTCGCCGCTGGGCTGCTTTGCCGTGCTGGGCAACCATGATTACGACACAAACGCCGATGTGGTTGCCGAAGCTTTGAGTATCGGCGGTCGAATCCAGGTTCTGCGGAACCGAGCGGTCGCATTGGAAAGGGAAGGCGCTCGTCTGTGGCTGGCTGGGGTTGACAATGTTTCGGCGCACCACGCCAAGCCAGACACCACACTGGGAGGCGTACCCAAGCAAGAATGCACCATTGTTGCAGTTCACGAACCGGACTTTGCAGACGAAATGCGAAAGTTTCCGGTTGACTTGCAAATTTCCGGTCACTCTCACGGCGGGCAGATTCGGTTTCCAGGGGTTGGGGCTCTCTACCTGCCGCCCTGGGCGAGAAAGTACCCGCTAGGCCAGTATCGGTTCGGCGAGTTTCAACTGTACACGAACCGCGGCATTGGTGTGATCGGGCTGCCGATGCGCTTCCTGTGCCCGCCAGAGATCACGGTTTTCACGCTGAAAGCTGGGTGAGGCACACTGATCATTGGAGATGCGATCAGTGCGGATCAGGACCCCGAACGACTTGAACAAAGTCTCCCGTATGTATCTTTCTCGCGTAGGCCGCTTTCACTTCGGCTGCGCTGAGCTTCGAGTAAATTTCTGCTGCCCGGATCGGTTCATCCAGCGGCAGACCAATTTCGGCGCGATGAAGGAATCCATCGGCAACCGCCTCTTCGCTTGATTCGTGAAGAGGAATTTGCCGCAGCAGGAGGGCTTTGGCCTGATGCAGCTCGTTGGCAGGAACCTCTACCGTGCGCATCTGGTCAAGGTCGCGCTCAATCAGCGCTCTTGCTTTCGAGACATTGAGTGGGTCGCAGCCGTAGGTAACGGAGTAGCTGGCCCTGGTCTCTGATGCACTCAAGCCGACGTCCACGTTGTAAACATAGCCTGCCACCTGCCGCAGATCGTGGTAAAGGCGGGTTGCGTAAAAACCACCTCCTAACACATGATTGCCCAGCTGCAAGGGGTAGTAATCCGGGTCGAAACGATCGAGGTCTAACTGCTCGGCAAGGACTACGGAATCCTGTACAGCCTCAGGATCGGGTACGTTCGATGCCGAGGCTTTATTCCGCGAAACCTTTTGCAGCGTGGTGTTAGGCTTGGGACCAATCGCCTTCCAATCGCCAAACCACTTCTCGATCACCGCCTTGGCTTCGTCGGGCGCAACATCGCCAATGACGACAATGGTGGTCAGGTCAGGCCTCACGGTGGCGGCGAAATATCGCTTCACATCGTCTAAGTTGATCTTGGCAACGGTAGCCGGCGTGACCTCCCGCAGGACAGGGTCGCCCGCGGGCAGCAACGCCAAATCCAGCGCACGTGTGGCCCGGTAGGCAGGGCTGATCAGGTTGCCGGCGGCAAACTGGGCGGTCTGCTCTTTGACCACCGGGAAGGCCTGCTCCGGCAGCGCCGGATGAAGTTCATTGTCGGCGAGCAACTGAACGCCGCGGGAGAAATGTTCCTTCAAGACTTTGACGGAAAAGCTGTAGCCTGCACTCTCGTTCGCGCCGATATCGTCCAGCGCCTTCTGGAAAGTTAAGCGATCCAAGGTCTGGGTTCCGTAGGAGAAGAGGTCCTCCAGCAGCTCGGAAACACCCTCCAGCCCGGCTGGCGTCTGCAGGTCGGCGTTACTCTTGACCGCTCCCATGACCGTGACCGTAGGACTGACTGTATCGGTCTTGACGATCAAGCGAATTCCGTTGGGCAGGATCGTATCCGAGGCCGTGATGTAGTTCGTGGGTACTTTGAGCTGGGCTAAAGAATTTGCCGCCCACACGGGCAATTTGACTGGTTTGGTCGGAGCCGCTGTAAGTTGCTCCGCTCCGCCGAAGCCTTTCTGGGCGACCGCTTCTCCACTAAGCACCGGTTTCAAAACGGCGGTGATCGAGTTCTGGCTTACCAGATATTGTTTCGCCACTCGGTTCACGTCCTCCAAGGTGACGCGGCGGATGGCCTCAACATCTTCGTCAGGCGATGTACGGCCCTCGGCGGCAAGAGCGTTGGACCAGACGTCTGCAAGCCCCGGAATTGAGTTGCGCTGAAACTCAGCGGAAGCAAGCTCGCTTCTTTTAGCTGCTGCCACCAAGTCTTCGGGAAAACCTTTCGCTGCATAGCTCTCCAGGATCTGTCGCATCTCGCCGATGGCCGAAGTCGGATCGGCGTCGGAGGGAAGCGCCACCATTCCGTAGCCGACGCTAGCCTTGGGGTAGGATTCCGCGATACCAAATTCAGCAGCCAAAGCCTTGCCCGCGGGCACCATTCCGTACAGATCACCGCGCTGGCTGCTCAGCACATCGCCCAACACCTGAGCCGCCGCATAGTCCGGGGAGTCTGTTCCTGGCAGGCGATAAGCGATGAAGCCAAGAACATAGGGGAGATTGCTGCTGAGAGTGAAACTTTCCGGCAGTCACCGGCTTAGTGTCCACCGTCGGGCGTGCCGGTAAGGGTGACTGGCAATGCCTCCGAACCACTCTTTGATCTCCGCAAGGGTTGCGGCTGGGTTCATGTCGCCTACGATGATAAGAATCGCATTGCCCGGCGTGTACCACTTCTTATAGAACTTCTTCAACATTTCACCGGTGGTTGCATCGAAAGAGCTTTTTGTGCCCAAAGGATCGTGGGCGTAAGGCGTCCCGGCGAAAATGTCTGCATTCAGTCGATTGATGAATTTGTAAGTAGGATTGGAGAGATCGCGCGCCACTTCCTGCTCGATTGCGCCGCGCTCCTGCGACCATTGCTGCTGTGAGTCGTCAATGCCACGCAAGCAAGCGGCCTGCGCCCGCAGTGCCACGTCCAGATCGGCAGCCGGAACGGTTGCAAAATACTGGGTGATGTTCTGCTGTGTGTCGGCGTTGTTCTGGCCACCTAGCAGCGCGTAAATGGCGGCCGTCTGATCGGCGGACATGCCTTCGCATCCGCGAAAAGCCATGTGCTCCTGCGCATGGGCCATACCGGGAAACCCTTCTGGAGTCTCGTCGCCTCCAACGAGGAAATTCATCTGCACGGTGACCACCGGAGCCAGCGGGTTGCGGATGAGAACGACTCGCAGCCCGTTTGAGAGCGTGGCTCGCGTGACCTGAGCCTGTACCTCGGAGGAGACGAAATGGACAGAGAAGTTGAAAAAAAGCAGCAGAAGTAAGACACGCTTGAGCGCCAAGTCGAATTTCCTCCAGGGTCACGATTCGCCCGGCACACACACTTGCCGCGATGGCATAAACCAGCCGGTGAACATGTTTCGACGCATTCGGACGGCATTCGTTAGAGTATAGGCGGAGGGTTTCCGTCGCAAATTACTCTCAATGCAGTGGCTGGTATTCGCTGCACAGATCGAGGCGAACTGAGAGCTGCGAAAAGGTGTAAGTAGTCACTCTTTCTGTTGAGGCTGTACAATACGATCTCTTAGGGGTTTCCTAAATGGAAACGCTAGTAAGAGCGGGGTAAAGCAATGCTCAAGGCGATCGACTGGCCCCGGACTCCTCCCCGACGCCGCGGCCGGCGCTTCTTCTTTTGGATCCTCGCCATCTTTGCCATCATCGCTTTCGGTGGCCGGACGGCGCTGACGTATTACGTGGACGTGCTCTGGTTTAGGTCTCTCGGCTACGGGGGAGTATTTTTGAAGACCGTGAGTTTTCGGTGGGCGGTCTTCGCGGCGTTTGCCGCGGCCACGTTCCTGATTCTGTACGGAACGTTTCTGGCTCTGAAGAGAGCGTCCGTCAACAACCTGCCTAGTAGCCACACAATCTTCATCGGCGAACAACCGGTGGCCCTACCGGTTGAGCCTGTGTTGCGCGTGATTGGGCCCGGTGCCGCGTTGTTCATTGCCGCGGTGACCGGCGCCGGCATGATGGCGGAGTGGCCAACGCTCGCTCTGTATTTGTACGCACCGCGGGCCATGGGTGGCGTGGTGGACCCGATCTTCGGCAAGCCTCTGAACTTCTATCTGTTCAGCCTTCCGGCTTGGCAACTTATTGCTGGCTGGTTGCTATCGATGGCCGTGATTGCCTGTGTGCTCGCCGTTTTCTTCATCCTTATAACCGGCGGCTCCCGCGCGGTTGCCGGTCGTCACGACAGCTACATTCCTTTGCCATGGCGCGGGTTCTCTATCGCGTTTGCGTGCCTGTTGCTGCTGCTCGCTGTGCGGATGTATATCAGCAGATTTGAGCAATTACTTGAGGACCACACAATCTTCGGCGGAGTGACCTACGTTGACGCGCACGTCACACTTACCGGGATGCTGTTGGTCTGCGCGGCGTTGGTTGTCGGCGCGGTGCTTGCAATTGCTAACGCCGCGACTGTGCTACCCAACGCGCGCAGGCTTGTTATTGCGGTTCTACCCGCGGTGGTCTGCTATCTTGCCATTCAGCTAGTCGGCTGGTATGTCGGCAGCTTTATCGTGAAGCCGAACGAACTGGTTCGCGAGCAGCCCTACATTTCCCACAACATCGAGTTGACGCGGCAGGCTTATGGACTGGATCGTTTCACCCAGCGCGAGTTCCCCGCAGAAACGACCGTCGAAGCAGCCGACGCGGCGAACAATCAGGCTACGCTTCAAAATATTCGGCTGTGGGACTGGCATGCGCTACAGGATACGCTGCGTCAGATTCAGGAAATCCGCACGTACTACGACTTTCCCGACATCGACATTGACCGCTATGAAATCAATGGCACAACGCGCGAGGTGATGCTCGCGGCGCGTGAACTGAACGTGAACAAGCTTCCGGAGAGCAGCCGCAACTGGATCAACGAGAAGCTGATCTATACCCACGGCTACGGCCTTACGATGAACCCTGTGAACGGCTTCACGCCAGAGGGACTGCCGACGCTGATTTTGAGCAACATGCCCGTTCAGAGCACGGTGCCTGAGCTGAAGGTGACGCGCCCACAGATTTATTTCGGCGAGTTGACCAACACCGACGTGTATGTGAAGACGAGGCAGAAGGAATTCGACTACCCTCAAGGGCCGAGTAACAGCCTCACGTCGTATGAGGGTACCGGTGGCATCGTCCTCGGAGGTTTTCTGCGCCGCATCATTATTGCGCTCGAACGCGGCGATCTCGGGAAACTTCCGTTCAGCGACGATGTGAACCAGGATAGCCGGCTGCTGATGCGGCGCAACGTGCGGGATCGCGTAACGGCATTAGCCCCGTTCCTAACTTACGATCCGGATCCGTACATCGTGATCGGCGACGATGGCCGGCTGTCATGGATCATGGATGCGTACACGGTGTCGGACAGCTATCCGTACTCGAGCCATTACCGGCTCGATAGCACGCCGATTAACTACATGCGGAACAGCGTGAAGGTGGTCATCGACGCCTACGATGGCACGACAACGTTCTACGTGTTTGATACCGAAGACCCGATCATTGCGGCGTACCGCGGCATTTTTCCAGGGCTGTTCAAGGACGCGTCTGCGATGCCGGCCGGACTGCGCAAACATGTGCGCTATCCCGAGATGTTGCTCAAGCTGCAGGCGGAAGTGTACGGCCTCTATCACATGACGAATGAGGGTGCGTTCTACAACCGTGAAGATCTATGGACGGTAGCCACTGAGGTCGGCATGGGCGAGGGGGGACAGCAAACAACGCAGACCATGCAGCCGAACTTTGTGCTGATGAAACTGCCGGGTGAAACCGGGGTTGAATTCGTGGAGATTCTGCCGTTCACGCCGGCGAACCGGAACAATCTGATTGGCTGGATTGCCGGGCGTAGCGACGGCGCACACTACGGTACATCGGTGGTTTACGACTTTCCCAAAACCAAGCTGGTTGACGGACCGCTGCAAATCGAAGCGCGGATCGATCAGAACGCGCAGCTTTCAGGACAGTTGACGTTGTGGAATCAGCAAGGCTCACATGTGCGACGCGGGACCCTGCTGGTGATTCCGATCGGGCGCGCCCTGTTGTATGCGGAGCCGATTTACCTGCAGGCTGAGCGGAGTCCAATGCCGGAATTGCGTCTGGTTGTGCTGGCTCTTCAGGATCGGCTGGCGTATGGGCCGACGTTCGAGTCGGCGCTGGAGGGGCTTTTCGGCGGAGGAGTCTCTTCGACGAGCGCCGCGGCTGCCCCCTCGGAGACCGCGCGAGCTGCCCCGGCACCGGGTGCTGCGCCCCAGCCCCCAGCGGAACGCAGCACGCTCATCCAGGATGCGGCTAAAGATCTATCCGACTATCAGCGACTGACGGCGGAAGGCAAGCTCGGCGAGGCCGGACAGAAACTTGAAGAGTTGAAGCGCGCACTCGAGAAGCTGAACACGGGTCAAAGATAGTTTCGCTGCGGTGCTGCGCTGTGGAGAAAGAATTGCGGAGATTTGTTGTTCTTTTGTGTGCCATTTTGATCGCAGTCTCGGCGCCTGCCCAGAACGCATCGACGTTACTTCAGCGCATAACGCAGATAACTACGCGTCCGATTTTCAAGCATTCCACTGTTGGTGTGGAAGTCTATGATTTGACCGCGGAAAAGAATCTGGTTGCGATAAATGAGGATAAGCTGTTCACCTCCGGATCCACCACAAAAGTGGTAACCGAAGGCACGGCGTTGGCGCTCCTTGGTGCGAATTACCGCTTCCACACGCGCGTGTATTACACGGGCAGCATCACTCCCGATGGCACGCTGGAAGGTGATTTAGTGCTGGTCGCGAGCGGCGACCCAAATCTTTCCGGGCGAGTGATGCTGGAAGACACGCTGGATTTCTCCCCGTTCGATCATGCTTACGCGGGGTGTTGCCTTGGGAAAGTCCTGTGGCCGGCGATCCTTTGCGAGTGTTCAAAGAATTAGCATCGGGAGTTCTTATGAAGGGCATCTGGCGGATTCGCGGCAACGTGATCGTGGATGCTTCGTTGTTTCCTTCTAACCAAGTCGAACCCGGAACGCACACGACCATATCGCCGGTGGTGCTGAACGACAGCGTCATCGACGTCACAGCGACCTCTGACTCGTCCACAGACGGCCCTGTGTCGATTGAAATGGCTCCCACATTGTCGTACCTGAAGGTGATAAACAAAGTCCAGAAGTGGGCAGCCTGAATCTGACCCGGAGCTGCAATTCACCTCGGACATGGCCGAAGCGGACGGCTCTCATACGGTCGTGTTGGAGGGCAGCGTACCCGCTGGCAGGGAAAAGGCGCAGGCAGCTTATAAAGTAAAAAATCCTGTACTGTTTGCCACCGAGGGTTTTCGCGAAGCACTGCGTTGGGCAAATATTGTACTGGAAGACCCCGCAGACGCAAGCACGCCAGCATCGATTCCTGAAGCCAGGCGAAAAGAGAACCATGCTGGTCGAACATGTTTCTCCTCCGTTCAAGGAGGAGGTGAAACTCACTTTAAAGGTGAGTCAGAATCTTCATGCGGCGACGACGCCATATCTGCTCGGCGCAATTCTGGCCCACAGCTCCACCGATGCATTTCAGAAAGGTCTCGGGCTTGAGAAGCGATTCCTGAAAGATGCGGGGCTGGATCCGGAATCTGTTTCTCAACTTGATGGAGAGGGCGGGATAGGCTCTGCCTTCTCACCGGACTTCATGGTGCGCTATCTCGCTTATATGTCGCGTCAACCGTACGGTCGGCTATTTTTCGATTCGTTGCCGGTGCTGGGCCGCGATGGCACGTTGTCAGAGGTGATGAAGGACTCTCCGGCCGCCGGTCATGTGCACGCAAAGACGGGATCGTATGTGGTTGCTGAACACGTTGAATAAAAGAGTGATGCTGCTGGGCAAGGGCTTGGTAGGCTATGTGGATGCGGCGAACGGACACCGGCTGATTTCGCTGCATACGTGAATCATGGTGCCGCTCGGCAGCATGGACGATGTGGCCGATGTCGGTGAGATGCTTACTGAAATCGCAGCCCTTGTCTATCAGTACGCGCCTCCCCCGGGGCTTGCCCCACAGAAGAGTCCTAAACGCAAGCCACGCCACAACTGAACTCGCCACAACTGAACACGCGCGTCATAGCTGCTGAATTGTTCACGTCACCGATGGCGCTCTGGTCGAAGCGCAGCACCTGTGGTTAACAAAAACTGAAACGAACCAATGTGAACCGTGTATTTGTGCAGTCCGGAGAGCGCGCAAGATACTCAGTGCCGCCCTGTACGCCAGGACTCTTCGATTTCTTCCAGGCTGCGTCCCTTGGTTTCAGGGACGAGATAGTAACAGAAGACCAATGCGGCAATGCTCAGCACCCCATAGAGCCAGAAGGTCCAGCGCTGGCCCCATAAGTTCCACCAGCGTCAAAAACGTCATAGATACCAATAGATTAAAAATCCAGTTCGTGCCAGCCGCAGTTCCTTCGGCCTGTCCGCGAATCTTCAACGGAAAGATCTCAGCGATCAATAACCAGAAGATTGGCCCCAGGCTGATCGCAAAAAAAGCGACATAGGCCATCAAGGTAATTACCGCTAATCGCACGGCTGCTCCGTTCTGCGCGCCAGATCGGAAGACAAAACCGAGAATGCCAAGGCTAAGGATCATACCGACTATACCCGTCAACAACAGTGGCCGTCGCCCTACCCGATCAATCAGCCACATGGCGACAATCGTCATCAGCACATTCACCAGACCGATGCCGGCGGTGGCCAGAATCGCCGCAGAGGCGGAAGGAAGGCCCGCCGACTGGATAATTGTTGGGGCGTAATAGATGACGGTATTAATGCCTGTTACCTGTTGGAAGATCGCCAACCCGACGCCAACGATCAGCGCTGGACGAACGGCCGGATGCAGAAGGTCTGACCATGTGCCGCGCTCCTCCGCGTGCGCAAGGCTCCCCAGAATTTCGCGCCACTCCAATTCAACATCTTGGGTTCCGCGTATGCGCACCAGCACGGCACGCGCACTCCCCTGCGTGCGAGCACCTGGCCAGCCAGCGCGGACTTTCCGGCAGATACAGCATGGCGATGCCAAGGATGAGCGCCGGGAATAGCAGCAAGGCCGAGCATCCAGCGCCATGCCTCACTCTTGGCAAAGGCGTAATCGACAAGGTAGGCGGCCAGGATGCCGATCGTAATCGCCAACTGGAATAGTGAAACCTGCCAGCCGCGCGCTTCCGGAGGAGACACTTCGGAGATGTAAACGGGTACCGTAGTCGAAGCCATCCCGATACCTAATCCCACAACCACTCTGCCAGATACCAGAACAGCGAATGACGGGGCAAATGCGCAGATCAGTGCTCCGGCAATAAAGACGATCGATGTTACGATCAAGGTGACGCGCCGGCCAAATCGGTCCGCGAACCTGCCTCCGGTAAATGCGCCGAAAGTCGCACCCAGGAGCACCATGCTTACGACCAACTCCTGAGGAAACGTCGTCAGGGCGAAGTCTTTCTTAATGAAGATCACGGCCCCAGAGATCACACCAGTGTCGTAACCGAAAAGAAGTCCACCCAGCGCGGCAAAACTCGCGGCAATGTAAACGAAGCTGCTATTGTGCGGCGATGGACGATTACCGGACACGGGCTTTATTCCTTTATCGCGCAACTTATTTGGTGAACTTACTTGGTGATGGTGAACTGCGCACTTGGGCCCTCCACCGAGTTAGGAGCTATCCAGACGGTCACGTGTGCTGGTTCGACGAGATGGCGCATTTCGATATTCCAGAAAGCGAGTTGTTCGCATCCGATCTTGAACTCCACGCGTTGCGATTGGCCCGGCGCGAGTGAAAGCAGCTTGAAGCCCTTGAGTTCTTTCATTGGAAGGTTCACGCTGGTGCCTCGTTGTCCCAGATAAAGCTCCACCACTTCCTGCCCGGCTCGTGTTCCATTGTTGGTCACTGTCGCGGCAACTGTAACAGCATCGCTTTTATCATCCAAACTCCGCACGTTGATAGACGCGCTGCTTACTTCGATAGCTGAGTAGGAAAAATGGGTATAGGAGAGACCGTATCCAAAAGGAAACAGCGGCGAGTTCTGCTCATCGATGTAGCGCGACACATACTTCTCTGATTCACTTCGTGGGGGATGGCTGAGATCGGTATCGTCCGGCAGGACGGCCGGTTTTCGGCGGGTTATAGTACAGCGGCTCCTGCCCAACCGAGCGCGGCACTGAAACGGGAAGTTTTCCGCTGAAGTTCACGTCGCCAAACAGCGTTCTTACCAGGGCCGGCCCTGCCTGTATACCCGGATACCATGCCTCCACGACGGCAGAGACGTGGGTTGCTGCCCACGGAAGCGCTAAAGGTCGTCCGCTGAACAAAACGAGCACGACAGGTTTTCCGGCGGCGACAATGGTCTCAAGGAACTTCTGCTGATTACCGGGCAGATCGAGGTGGGCACGAGACGCAGCTTCGCCGGTCATGGATGCCAGCGCTTTCTCCAAGGGCAATGATGACGAGATCGGATTGTTGAGCTGCAGTCACTGAATCCTGGAATCCGCGTTCGCTGGTGTCGTCGATGTCTGTTCCTTTGGCGTAGAGCAGTCGGCCTCCGGTTTGCTGCATCCGCTGCATCAATGCAGACTTTAAGGTGACCACCGTTGAGGCTTCGCCTTTTCCGGCCCATGATCCAAGCATCTCGCTGGCGCTGTCGGCGAAAGGACCGAGCAAGGCTATGGTGTGTACATTGGAGCAGATCGGCAGCAGCGGCGCGCCATGAAATTCTTCGTTCCTCAACAGCACCAGCGATTGCTCGGCGAGTGTTCGCGCGAGTTCAATATGAGTTGCATCGAGCATCTGCCAGCAGATCCCGCTCCAGGCATGTAGGGATGGTCGAAAAGGCCTAGTGCGAACTTTAACACGCAGCACGCGACGCACCGCCTCATCGACCACTGATTCGGGAACGCTTCCAGAGCGCACCAACTCTACGAGAGATCGCCGGTATAGTCCGCTTTCCATGTCCATGTCAACGCCGGCAAGCATTGCCTTCTGAGCGGCAGTGGCTGCATCGTTGGCCACACCTTGCGGAATCAATTCAGCTACCGCGTTCCAATCACTCACAACGAAACCATGAAAAGCCCCATTCGCGGCGAAGAATCTCGGTCAAAGTCATCGGATTGGCGCTTGCAGGCACGCCGTTCAGTGGATTGAAGGCGCTCATAACCGTGGCCGCACCGCTGTCCACCGCCGAACGAAATGGCGGCAGATAGATTTGCCGCAACGTGCGCTCAGAAATATCAGCCGCATTGTAGTCACGGCCACCTTCGGCCGCGCCATAACCGACCAGATGCTTCGCGCACGCCGCCATGGAATCGTGATTCGAGAGGCTGCTTCCCTGATATCCGTGTACGTAAGCCGCTGCCATGATCTTGTCCCAGGTAAGGTCCTCACCCGCGCCTTCGACGATGCGACCCCATCGAGCATCGCGAGCGATGTCAACCATGGGAGAAAAGGTCCAGCGGACGCCTTCAGCGGAAGCTTCCTGTGCAGCGACTCTCGATGCCTGCTCGACCAGTTGTGGATTCCATGTGGAAGCCATGCCGAGCGGAACCGGGAAATATGGTCCTGTATCCATGGATAACATCCAAGCCGAACAGTAACGGAATCTTTAGACGCGACTGCGTCCATGGCAATTCGCTGCAGCGCATTCGTCTCAGCCGCGCCGGTAACATTCAGCAGGGAACCAAGCTGCCCTTTGGCGATCAGTTCTTGAAAGCTGATGCTCTCCGAGGCTGGCCCGGTGGCGTTTCCAGCAGAGTATTGCACGAGCTGTCCAACTTTTTCTCCAGCGTCATCTGCTTGAGCAATGCTTCTACCCGGCGCTCAACGTCGGGGCGCTCAAGGCCGTCTGCTGCAGAAACAGCCGAGACAAGCAGCAGTACAAGGCTGAGTATTCCGAATAGTTCGCCGCATGCCGAATTCCTCCGCAAGTTTTCTGTCGCATACCGGGTCTAGCTCGCGATGGCAAGTTCGTCAGGGCTCTTGTTCTTCTGAGGATTGCCGAACGGACTTTGCAGCGAAGCGAGCGTGCCGGACCCGGCCTGACATGTTGTAAGACGGGGCGCTCGTGAAGAAGCAACTCGGTTGCGCGCACCCGAGCATCGCCGTGAAACCACTGCTGCACGATGTTGCCGCAAAGAAAGTTTCCAATCGAAAGCAGGATCATGCCCTGATGGTGAGCCATCCAAGCTCTTACCAGCGAGGGATCTTGAGCGAGAGTGATCTGTCGCGCCGAAGTCAGCCGCTTCATAGAATCCATAGGCACGCAACCAACCGAGTTCAGCCATGCGACGCAAGTTATCAAGCGCATCTGCGGGAGCCACCGCAAGAGCCATTGCACTCGCATACGGCGCTACCACCAACCGCTCCGGCACGCGTCTCGCATAGCCAGTTCCGGCACACCCATCGCAGCATAGCCATACATGCCGGCATCGTCCAACTCGGCATAGCCAGCTTCAGAAATTCCCCAGGGGACTTTGCCTCGCAGCGGCATACGCCTTCTGCGCGCGCACCGCTCCCTGCATGCTCTGCTGCAACAGCGTGTCGTATTGTGAGCGCATCCAGATCGCCGGCATCAAGTATTCAAACATCGTTCCTGCCCACGAGATCAGGGTCGGAGGACCGCCTCGGACCGGCAACATGGATTCGTCCCAATCGGGACCATGTGTCTTGAGGCACATCACCTTTGGCGATTGCGATGAAAGCCGCAATGCGCGCCTCCGACGCGAGCAGGTCATAGCAAGCCAGTTCGAGCGTTCCTGGTGTTCAGGTGGTAACCGACCGAGAGAAGCTTGCGGCGCTGCTCCAGCAGAAAGCCGAAATCCATCTCCGCCACCCAACGCTCGGCTCTGAGCGGCAATCGCGCGCAGGTCGCGCACCAAAGAATCAGCCTGCTCGTACGCGCCCGGAAGCAGCGCCAGAAGCCGCTCGCGTTGGTTGCGCTCTCCGTCCGAAGCAGGGGACTTGGAGCAGTCATGCAGAAGCCTTGCCTGAAGTTGCTGAACAAAATCGGGCAACTGCGCCAGCGACGGCATATCTTCAGTGTCAGATTCCATGCCAAAACCGCGTCGCAAAGACCCGAACTCCGGCAGAAGCCAGGCATGTAGTCAGTGAATATCTTCTGCACTTGTTCTCTGCGCATCTGAAGTTGCTCCACAGCCATGCATGCGTCGCGTTTCGGAGTAGAACTGGTGCAACATGCGCAACCGGCTTCGAAACGAGTGCGAATAAGCGCTCCAACCAAGGCAGGCTCTCCTGCGCAAAAATCGGTTTAACCTGCATCCGGCAGCAGACTTGCGACTCGGCAAGCAATCGAAGATGGTCCACGTAGCCCTCCACCAGCGAGGGTGAAAGCAGTGGTTTCTCCAGCAGTGAGGTACACCCAACTTTCAGGGCGATGAGCGATGCCGCGAGATTTCCGCTATCGACGCTGGAGACAAAAAGAGGAGGCTCCGGCGCCAGCGTTCGCGTGTCATACCAGTTGAAGAAATGCCCGCGGTAGCGTCGCAGTTGGCTCATCGTCTCAAGCGTACGCCGAGTTTGCTCCACAAATTCAGGAACGGTGACATAACCAAGCTCGCACGCAATCTGACGAGCATTCAGCAGGAAACCGAGATTGGTTGGAGAGATACGCGCCGCGATGTTTGCCGGCTCCTCCTGCACGCTGTCTGGAACAAGCCAATGATGCTGCGGGTGTGCTGAACTCGGCGAAATAGCGCCAAGTGCGGAGTGCAGCAAGGCGCAGAAAAACTTGATCCGCAGCAGCAACGGTGGTGCGCGCCTGACGAGGAGGCCGGTCGAGCCACACCGAGACTCGCCTTGCCGCATGCCCAAAGCACAAGGATCGGCAGGGCAACCCAGAACGCAGGCGGACGCAGCCAGAAGCAGCACTGCGCCAATGGCAGATGCGATCACCGGTGTGCAGGCCAGATACAGATCAAGCGAAGTGCGCTTGCGGAGTCCCAGCTCCGCTTCTGCCGCGGTCTCCCATTCCAGCAGCCGCTGCCGCGAGACAGCGCGCCGATACGAGCTGCGAAAGGCCGCATCCAGGGAAACCAGCGCATCGTGGATGAGAAAAGTCAAACACCAATAGAACGCCGGTAAGGCCGTTGTCAACGGACTGCCAAGCATCGCTTGCTCGCTAAGGCTGCGGGCGAACATTGCCCGTGCCATAGCTACTGCAAACTGAAGCCATGGCGGCACGAAGAGTATGGAAAGCGAAACAACCGTCCAATACAGCGGCCGGCCCGGCAACACTAACCAACCAAGGACGAAGAGAACGAGGGTGGCAGGCCCGACCATGCTGCGACGCAGGTTATCCATAATCTTCCAGCGCGAGATGAGCGAGATAGGATTGGGCACGCGGCGACCACTTTCATCCGGCACGCGCGGAAACAACCATTCCACAATCTGCCAGTCTCCGCGAACCCAGCGATGCTTGCGACGGGTATAAGCACTGTAGTGGGAAGGATAGCGATCCACGATTTCGACATCGCTGACAAGTCCCGCACGCGCATAAGCGCCTTCGATAAGATCATGGCTCAGAATTGCATTGCGTGGAAAACGATGGTCGAGGACACGATGCACTGTTCGCAGATCGTACAGACCCTTGCCAACGAATGTTCCCTCGCCGTAAAGATCCTGATAAACGTCCGAGGTCGCGTGGGTATAGATGTCGAACGCCGGTACGCCCGGAGTAGATGGATGCAAGTCGGGACTGTGTCGCACTCTCGACACTGACTGCAACGCGCGGCTGAAGAATTCCAAAGCCTTGGGTGACAACATTGCGGCTGATCGATGATAGCGCGGCATAACGGATGGGCGAGTGTCCCAATCAACCGCTGCGCTGTTCCGCGCGGAAGCTCTGTATCAGCGTCGACCGTGAGCACATAGCGGACATGCGGCAACACTGACAAATCCCCCACCTTGTAGGGAAAACTGTCGTACTGCCCGAGGATGAGCCGGTTGAAATCGAGCAGCTTGCCCCGTTTACGCTCCCAGCCCATCCAGACGCCTTCGCGTGGGTTGTACACCCTGTGCCGATGAAACATGGCGAACGTACCCGCCCCGTTGCCAGCGTACTTCTCATTCAGATCCCGTATGAGCTGCCCACAGAGCCCAACCAGAGGGCTTCATCTTCGCGCGGTTGCTTCGTCTGAGTCGGGCAGGTCCGTCAGCAGCGCGAAATGCAGATTCGCACTCATGTTTCCCAAGTAACGAACTTCGAGATCGCCGACAAGTTGCCGGACCTGCTTCTCATCCAGCAACAGCGTGGGCACGACTACCATGGTCGTGCAATCATTCGGGAATGCCGTCGCGGAAATCGAGCTTTGGCAGAATGTGTGGCTGCAATAATGAAGAGGTCAGATAATTCATCATCTGCACGGCACCCTCGCTGCAAGGCAGCAGCAAGGCAAGCGCGGCAAAGAAGGCCGCCCATAGCGAGTTGAAATCTCCCCACCAAAGAGCGGCCAAAATCATGCTGAATGTCAGGAACTCGATTCCTCCCAGGTAGAACTCATCCGGATATCGGCGCAAGAAAGCTCTGCCACCGCTCGCGGAACGGAAGCCGCACATTGGCACGGCGGCACAGTATCCTGCTGTCCTTCGGCAATTAAGTAATAGCCAACGTGTGCCCGCCGATGCGCCAGAACGGGGTTGTCTTCATGGACGCGTTGAGATTCGCGAGCAAGTGACAACGCTAGTTCCGCAATTTCGAGTTCCGAAAATCAGACTGTTTCGCCAGGTTAACAACAACACTGCGATACATCTCCCGGCTCTCCGGATCCATATGCGCGTAAGCTTCCGCCGGATCCCGGCGCAATACCGCATCGAAAACGATCAGCGGTTCCAGTAGCTCCTGCCACGGCGCCTGATCTATCTCGCGAAGACTTCGAACACGACGTCTCAAGTGTCTTGAGGTGTCTATTCGCAACTAAGTCGCACGCCATCTGGTTGCTCGGCCAATGCAAGCGCGGCGATCGCTCGAGCAGCACGCACTGGAGCGCCGGAACGATCGACCGCAATTCCTCAAGGCGCAGCACGATAACACTTTGAAATGCTTGCAGATAGGCTCTGAACCCGGAATCATCGAAGCCGTAATCGAGCGAGGCAAGCAGTTCTTCCGCAATTACCAGGACTCTGGGCGCGACCTGGCCGGAGCAGCGCACGTACTCGGTCCGAGTCAATGCTATTTGTGCTTCCGTCAACGAAGCCAGAGCGGAGCGCAGGAGTCCGAGATTCTCGCACAGCCACTGGCGTTCATTTGTAGTGCGAACAGTCGCTGTTCGATGCGGAGTCGATCTCTGCAAATACGAACTGCAGTTCCTGTTTCAGCTTCTCGAGTCGTTGCAAGAAGTGTGGCGACGAGTTTACACGGCGGCAGCCATACCATTGTGCCAGCGCATTTCGCAGCTCTGGCAGTGAGAAATTCCTTGCGGACGTTAGTAACGTCCTTCTTCGCAGGAAGTCATTCCAGTGGAGTACCGGTCCAAAATTGCAATATGTTCAGGCATCTGTCTCCAAATTGCCGCTAACGATAGCTGGCGGCCTGCAATTCAAACATTTCGGCGTATCGCCCGCCGAGGGCTATTAACTGACGATGGTTTCCATCCTCCGCGATTCGGCCATTCTTCAGCAGAACGATCCGGTCGGCCATACGTACGGTGGAAAAGCGATGCGAAATGAAGAGCGTCGTCTTTCCTTCCGTCAGTTCCGCAAATCGCGCGAACACCTCGTACTCACTGCGGGCATCCAGCGCGGCTGTAGGTTCGTCAAGAATTAAAACTTGCGCATCTCGCAGGTAAGCACGAGCCAGAGCCAGTCTCTGCCACTCACCACCGGAGAGATCCACGCCGTGGTGGAATCGCCGCCCGAGCATCTGTTCATAACCGCCAGGGAGCTTGGCAATTACTTCGTCGGCCAGGCTCTTGCGAGCGGCGCTGAAAATGCGCTCGGTATCGTGCAGATCTTCGATCCGTCCGACCGCGATATTCTCGTGAGCCGTCATTTCATAGCGCATGAAGTCCTGAAAGATAACGCCGATTTCCGTATAAAGATCTTCGATGTTGTATTCGCGGAGGTCCACGCCATCGAGAAGTATCTGGCCGCCGGTGGGGTCATACAGTCGCGTCAGAAGCTTTACAATCGTGGTTTTACCTTCGCCGTTCTCGCCGATGAGGGCGACGCGCTCTCCCGGATGCAGGGTAAAATTCAGCCGGTCCAGCACCAGTCGCGTTGTGCCCGGATAAGTAAACGAGACGTTGCGAAACTCGAAGCCGCAGACGATTGGACGTGGAGCCGGCAACGCATTCGGCTTGGAGAAAATCGTTGGCTGCATTTCAAAAAAAGCCAGCAGATCAGTGAGAAACAGCGCCTGGTCTGCGATGCTGGAAGCTGTCGAGAAAATCTGCTGAATGTTGTTGCTCGCCTGCAGAATCGCACCCGAAAGAAAGTACAGCGTTCCAATGGAAAGTTCGCCCTTGACGGTACGCCAGATGACCCAGGCATATGCTCCGTAATAACCTAGAGTTCCAAGAACCGTCAGAAGGGCGCCTATACGGAGCCTGCGTCCGGAGAGTTCGACATTTTCGCTGTAGATGTCATTGGAGAGATTGGTGAATCGCTCGGTAAGGAAGCCGCCTAGACCGAACAGCTTCAGTTCCTTTGCCGCTTCTTTGCTGCCTCCCAAGAATTCGTAGGTAATCGAGGTGGCGACGAACGGGGGTCTGGCGGAAATTCTTGGCGTACTCCAGAAATGCAAAGTGACTCTCGCCAAGAAACGCGGGTACGACTCCTGCGATTAGCAGCAAGCAGCAGCCAGGGCGAGAAGTAAACGATTGATATCGATAATGACAGGGTGGTAACAATCTGCTGCAGAAGCCGACCCAGAGACTGGATCATTCCCAGCCGGTCTGTCGCCTGCACGCGAGCACGCTCAAGACGATCGTAAAAGACCGGATCTTCGTAAGCCGCCAGGTCTAAGCCGGCGGCGTGCCGCATCACCTCTATGCTGACGTAGCGGGTGTATTTGTCCGCCAGCAGAGAGTCGAGATAATCGACAACTCGCGTCAGCATACTGCCGAAGGCGGCGAGCGCGAATTCGGCTCCCACCAGCCACCATAGCACTGGCGAAATCGGCTGGTGCTGCGAAATCACGCCAACTATGTTATCGATGATGAGCTTGCTAATTGCAAGCAGTCCGATCGGCAACAGCGCGGCGATTATGCGGAAAAGGACGCCGAGAAATACAACCGTTGGACCGGCCTTCCACACAATGTTGAGCACGGGTGGCAACTGGCGCAGCGCCGCCACGCGCTCGTTCCACGGCATCCAGACATTGTGTTTGTCGCGGGACATTTTAGGATTCAGAAACTCTAAGCCTTTCTCTTGCTATTGGCGCGCACGCACACGCTCCGCTGGCTAAGCAGCGGCAGAGCGGTTTCTGCGCTTGAAGGAGTGGCGTAAGTGATTAGATGCAAGAAAACACAGTGTGAAGTGAACACATGATCTACGATGCTGCGAAGTTTGCTGCCGGAGCAGAGCGTAGCATGCAGCTCTCAACGAAATTCGTAACCCGGCTTAAGTTCGCAGCGATAAGTAGTGTGTATGATCCTTCTCAACTGTTTCATTGCATTCGGCCCAGCTTAAGCATAGGTCTGGTCCAAGCGGAAAGATGACGCGGCTCCGTTCACCTCAGCTTCGATACTCACTCCTTCTGCCTCGGCCGGCAAGGTAAAATCAGGTTCCGGCCGAGAATCGCAGGGTAAAACTGGCGAATGATTTCGCCGGTCATCGGATGAACCACTTCAGCCTCAACCAGAAATGTAGCTGGGTCGGACCAATCGCGAACTGAAACCTTGAACACTCGATTGTTTTCCGTCAAGCTCTCGGAGTCGATCTTTGTGAAAGGGCATGGGCCTGCAATACAGGACACCCGTGGGTTGCGGAACGCGTTGCCCTCGCCGGCATCGAGCGACAGGGCGCCAGAGGCCGCTTTCCATTTGCCATCGGGCGAGCAAAGGTCTTGACCTGCGCAAGGGATGTTGCCGGTGTTTACCACTTCAAAGGTTTTTACGGCGCTTCCGATGTCCACTGTTGCCGAGGTCTTAACGGAATACCTGATTAAAACTTGGGCAATCAGTGTCGTAGGGCCGCCGGGTACAACACTGGCGGCGGGTATCGGCGACATGCGGATGACGTAGAGCATGTCTGCGACGGGATGGGTACAGGTCGAGCGGTTTGTAATCGGGATGCCGGAACATAAGCGTGAGTGGTTGGCCTCGCTTGAGACCAGGATGTAAGCTGAGGCGAAAGAGCCCAGAAGCATCCGACTTGCTGTCGTGCAGAGCCAGTCCGTTTGCTGCGGTAATCTCAACGTTGGCAATGGGTGCTTGCTTTTTCGGATCCGCATCCTGAGTAATCACAACGCCGGTCAGTGTTATTGGTTGTTCTTTCTTGAAGAGCGTAAGCAGAAGAACCAGAGCGGCGCCAAGAACGGCAATCCCCGCCCAAAACCCAAGTCTTTGCCTTCGATTCACCGGCTTGCCTCAAGACACAATTATGATGCTGCACCCTGGGTTGGGGATCAAGGCCAATTAAGAGTCTTATAGATCCGCTGTTAAAACTTCTTTGAATGTCAGAAATTCTGGGTCTTTTTGGCAAAATAATCAACCTGGAGAGGTCGCAGGGAATCAATTAGGCGAGTGGACAAAAATAACTCGACGGGCAGTACACTTACGCGACGCGCTTTACTGGGTGCGATGCTTGGCCTTGGTGTAGCTAAGCCATTTGCTCGAAGCCAGATCCTGAGCTGTCCTGCAAATCCGCCGGAACCAACGTTCTTATCGCAAGACGATCACCAGTTCCTGGATGAACTGGAGCGTGCCAATTGTCTGTACTTCATAGAACAAGCGAATCCACAGACTGGATTGGTGCGGGATCGGTGCAATGTCCGCGCGGATAACAGCAGCACTGTAGCGAGCATTGCGGCCACCGGTTTCGGATTGACTGCGCTCTGCATCGGGCAACAACGGGGCTTTATCTCGCATTCTGACGCGAGCACGCGAGTTCTTGCCACCCTGCGGTTTCTATGGAGGAAGCTGCCCCTTCACCGGGGATTCTTCTATCACTGGGCCGACATAAACACAGGCGAACGAACGTGGAATTCAGAGGTCTCTTCCATCGACACTGCTATTTTGCTATGCGGCATTCTGACTTGCAGGCAACATTTCCCGGAAAGCGAAATCAGGCAATTGGCACATGACATCTTCAACCGCGTGGATTGGACTTGGCTCTCAGAAGATACCTCGCTCTTAACGCATGGGTGGACGCCAGAGCTGGGATTCTTGCCGTACCGCTGGGATTATTACAGTGAGTCGATGGCGATGTACCTGCTGGGCCTGGGATCGTATTCCCATCCATTGAAGCCAGGAACCTGGGAAGCATGGAAACGAATCACGTTCGAATATGACGGCCTTCGATACATCGGATCGTTTGCGCCATTATTCGTGCACCAGTACTCACAAGCATGGTTCGATTTTCGCGAACAACGCGATCAGTATGCCGATTACTTCAAGAACTCGAGTCATCGCCACGGATGCACATCGGCGTTTTTGCCTGGCGCTGGCGAAGCAGTTTCCAGACTACAGCGACAATCTGTGGGGCATCACGGCCTCGGATTCAGAAAATGGCTATGTTATTTGGGGCGGGCCGCCGGCTATGGGGCCGATCGATGGCACCGTCGTTCCCAGTGCGGCCGGAGGTTCGCTGCCGTTTCTGGTCCAACCCACGATGCGTGTACTGCGGACAATCAGGGATAAGTACCACGGGGCCTGGAGCCGGTATGGTTTTGTAAATGCGTTTAATCCCACGAAAGACTGGTACGATAACGCCGTAGTCGGAATCGACACCGGAATCACCTTGCTGATGGCGGAGAATGCGCGGAGCTCATTCGTGTGGAACACCTTTATGAAGAATGCTGAAGCACAGAGAGGGATGAAACGCGCTGGGTTCTATCGATACAAGTAAAATGCCGTTGCTAGCCATAGAAGTCCTACGGTCGATATGTTACGCACCGGTTGGACGCAGTCCGGTCTGCGTATGAAGCGGCGGCGAGGCTGCGTCAACCTCGCTGGTGGGGCGAACGAACGCCGTCCCCGTCGCTTCAGGCCCGAATTTGATGACCATCCACAAGCATATGAGCACGACAATCATTGCGCCCGCCATTGAATGCGAATAACTGAAGTGTTCACCGACAGCGGCTTCGATATACGCGACACTCGAAGCGCACAAAACCCCCGTCTGATATGCAAATCCAGGGAAGAAGCCCCGCAATTGCGGCGGCGACAGTTCGTTGATATGCGCCGGAATCACTCCCCAGGCGCCTTGAACCATAAATTGCATCAGGAATGCGCCCACCGTGATCGTGGGGATATTGGGTGCGAGAATCCAGAGCGGGATCAGTAACAATGCCAAAGTAACGGATGTCATCATCGCCCGACGGCGACCAAGGCGGTCGGAGAAGTGACCGACAACAATTCCACCAATTAGTGCGCCGACCATGGAAATCATGGTTATTACGCTAACGGTGTCCACGCTATAGTGCCGCTGACGAGTCAGGAAGGTGGGGTACATATCCTGCGTCCCGTGGGACATGGAGTTCATGAATGCCATCAGCAAGACCAAGTATAAGAAGCGCCTCCAGTTGGAGACGATGGCTTTGCCGTACTGCTTCCAGTCCGTTCGCGACTGATGCCAAGCCTGAGTTTCTTTCACCTTGCTGCGAATGAACAGGGAGAGCAGAGCCGGAACGCCGCCAATAAAGAACATCGGACGCCAGCCCCAACGCGGATACACGGTGAAGTAGACCAGAGCCGCCAACAGATAGCCGACCGCATAGCCCTCCTGCAGCAACCCGGAGACGATACCGCGGATCTTGGGCGGGACTGATTCCATCGTGAGCGATGCTCCCACGCCCCACTCCCCGCCCATGCCTATGCCGTACAGCAGGCGCAAGAACAAAAATATTTTGTATGTGGGTGCCAGACCGGAAAAGACCTCAATGACCGAATAGAAGATTACGTCGATCATGAGCGGCAAACGCCGGCCCCAGCGGTCGGCTATGACGCCGAAGATAATCGCGCCCAGGGGACGAGTTGCCAAGCTAGCGGTCAGCGTCAACGCGATAGCAGGTATAGATTGGTGGAAGTCGCGGGCAACGGCCGGAATCACCATCACCAGAATGAAGAAATCAAATGCATCCAGCGTCCAGCCTAGAAACCCGGCAAGTACGGCGTTCCGCTGGTCAGCGCGGGTTTGCATCGTAAGTACGGAAGCCATCGGCAGCCCTCAAGTCAAGGACCGTAATGATCCTGTCTGATGGCTGCAACGGTGGGAATGTTCGCCGGAACTTCGCCATTATCGAACTCGCCCCTGAGTTCGCGCTGCGAGCTGGACTCTGTACTTTAATGCTGGACAGTGAAGCTATGTATTGTGAGCGGAAACGCCCCTGCCTACCTGTTATTCTATTGGGAGATTCACCATTACCAAGGGAAGCTGCGCAGGGCAAGCCGGATCAGACCACATGTTGATCAGATTGATCACACCAATGTGGGGTCGCCCGCTTTTGACCTGTATTTGAGGAAATCATGGCTGCATTGATCGATGCCATTAGCGTAAAGCGCAAAACGTTCTTCGAAATCGAGAACACCCCGTTTCTGTGTCTGGAAGCGGAGGTTTCCACCCCTACGGCCAGGGGCGCCCAGACCTTGGTTCGCCTCAAGATGCGCAACCTTCTCACCCGCGCGGTCTTTGATAAGACTTTTAAGGCCAGCGACAAGTTCAAGGAGCCGGATCTCCAGATGGTCCAGGCATCCTACTTGTACAGCGACGGGGATGGTTCCCATTTCCTGGACCAGGAGAGCTTCGAAACCGTTACCCTCTCCGATGAGATGATCGGCGATGCCTTGGACTTCCTTGTCGAGGGAGCTATGATCGAGTTGCACAAGTACAATGGCAATCCGATCGGATTACAACTGCCGCCCCACGTGGAACTGGTAGTCACCTACACCGAACCCGGTGCTCGCGGCGACTCCTCAAGCGGCAATGTGACCAAGCCAGCCAAGCTGGAAACCGGCATTGAAATCCGCGTTCCCCCGTTCATCAAAGAAGGTGAAAAGGTTAAGGTGTCCACAGAGACGCGCGAGTTCGCAGGGCGCGCCTGACAGAAAGTTCTTTATTGAATATGTTTCCTATGACTACGCTTCCTCTCAATGTGATGTCACTGATCACCTCAATCGTGGGTGCGATTGCGGTTATGATTTGGCGGGTTCGGGAATCGCGTACCGCAGTTTCGGCGAGGAAGATTATTATTCCGCCGCTAGGGATGGCGACGGGTTTCAGTATGTTTGTCATGCCTTCGTTTCGGGTTCCATGGAGCTGGGCGGCGATGGCGTTCCTCGGAGGCGCAGTTGGGCTAGCCTATCCGTTGCTGCGCACTTCGCGCCTTGTACGCGACGGCGAGACCGTGATGGCCCAGCGGTCGCACGCATTTTTTGCCGTCATTATTCTGCTCGCCGGAATCCGAGTGGCCGCACGCGGTTATCTCGACACGGTGCTCTCCGTGCAGCAGACTGCAGCGCTGTTCTTCATCCTGGCATTCGGAATGATCCTGCGTTGGCGGACGCAGATGTACCTTCAGTATCGCGCGCTCGTCAAGTCTCCGCACTCCTCGTGCTGAACTCGCGATACGGCAGATAATTACTATTACAAAACTAATGAGTGCTTCTACCAACTAACTGATTGATTGGTGAGTACCGCGTGATAGCGGTCGCTAGTTCGGCTCCGCCAATACTGAACCCCAGCGCTTTTAGCCACTTGCGCTTTGCAAATAGTCCGATGGCGACACCCGCGCTGGCAATCATGAATCTGACTGTTTGATCTTTGCCACCGACGTTCCTCTTCATCACTGACCTCCAGGGTATAAGTTCTAGTAGCTATGGATGCCGGATGCCGGGTGCAAGTCACCATTTTTGTGAATGTACTACGTCAGAGCACGTCCAATTCGGAACCTTTCAGGGGAGGATGAACAGACCCAGAACGATGAAGACGTTTGCACGCTCGGGTTGACTACTGGTTGGACGTTTTCGTGGTGCGGGGAGGGGGACTTGAACCCCCATGCCTTGCGGCGCTAGCTCCTAAGGCTAGTGTGTCTGCCATTTCACCATCCCCGCACATTACTTTCAACCGCGGATCGATCCGGCGCGATACTGCGTCGTCGTCCAGTGTCTCGTTAATTGTGCCACAGTACGCAGGTCAACTCCAGCCGCGACGAAATCTACGCGATCTGAAGATTGCCGCCAACATAAGAACTCGTCGCTAAATTTCATAAGGACTCTGTGTATGAAGCGGGCAGGAGCGATGATAATACTGTTAGTGACATCGTTACGTGATATGGAGAGTGCCCAATGAGTTCGAACCAAGTACCCACACCAGGGACGTCCCAGAGCAAGGTCGTAGAGCAGGTGGCAGAAGCGCACCAGCTCCTGAAGACCCTTCGGGAGCGGCTAGACCAGCATCCGGAGCTTGACGAGGCCATCACGAAACTGGAACTGGCGCTGAGTGCCCTGACTCTGCAGACGGGTGGTTTGCTCTAGGACTCGCCCGAAAGTGACTGCCCCTTAAAATGGTGTTGACTGAAGGGGCAGAGAGCAGAACAGGTGTGCAGTTATCTGTGGCCACCGCCGCCATGACCGCCACCGCCGCCATGGCCGAATCCGCCGCCACCGCGTGCGAAGCCACCTCCGCCGCCATGACTGGAAGCCACCGCACCACGGGCGAAGCCACTAGCGCCCCGCGCGAAGCCGACACCGCCCCGGCCGAATCCACCGCCACCGAATCCGCCGCGTCCGTAATAGCCGCGTCCGTAATAGCCGCGTCCGTAGCCACCCACCCCAGCCACCCCAGCCGTAGCCACCCCAGCCAAAATACGGCCCGCCCCAGCCATAGCCGTATGGAGCGTAGCAGCCCGCCGGGTAGTAGTAGGGGTCGCAACCATAAACGTATCCGCCGTATGGGACGGGGGCGGGGACGCCGATGCCAATTCCGATTCCCACCTGTGCGCTTGCCTTGGGCGGCGCGACCAGGGCGAGTGCGATGACCGAGCCGAATAGGAAGGCGATCACCCTTTTTTTCATCATTGTTACAGACCTCGATGCCTGTAATGTTCACTAACCCATGGCCCACGAAAAAGTTTCGCACTGCCATCTGCCGTTATTCTCTCGTTCATTGCGGCTCTGCCATTGCTGGCAATGCAGAAACTGTTCCCGCATGATGAATTTCTTTCAACAGCAGGCTACGGCGGAAAACGAAATCGCCCGGAAGGAATACAATGGATAGGGAAGACGTATTCCCTTCGAGCAAGGGTTCCGCGCTCTGGCAAGGCGCAGCGGCAGTTTGCGCCGAAGATCGGCAGTTTCACGATTTTCAGCTCAGGAATGTTATTTCGATGTTGAGCGGTTGACGATGGCTTGGCCGATGCTTTTCGCCCGTTCACGAGATGCGAACGCTGGAAGGGCAGGGAAGCTGGCAATCGATTCGGATCGGATCGAAACAAACATTTACCGATTGGAGTATTAATGGCAGGAAACTCAAGAACTACTTTCACAAAGCGCTCCAAGGAACGGGCCCGGCAGGAAAAGCGGGTAGAGAAGTCACAGAAGATGGAGCAGCGCAAACAGGAGAAGCAGGCTGAACCGGTGGAGCGGAGCGGTGAACCGGTAATCCAGTATGACGAGGACGGCCAGCCGATCGCGCTGGATTTCAACGATTTCTAAATAGGATTCCGCCCACCCCGCGACCTTGCAAAAACCTTGAAGGCGATCGCGGGGAGACGGGAAGCACGCCCCGGAAGCTGACATGGCCCACCTTTCTTTGCGGAATGTGGGGCTT
>CAVWYG010000012.1:0-553949 GCA_963759215.1 uncultured Acidobacteriota bacterium | reverse complement strand
GTCATCGGGACGGATGCGGCGGATCTCCTCGACAAAGCCCAGGGGGAACGCGAACGTCTGCCCGCCGCACTGCACAAACAGCGCCTGCGAGATGATCAGCGTCAGCGGAACCTTGAGGGTGAAGCGCGAGCCGATTCCTTTCTCGGTCTCGATTTCGACCTCACCGTTGAGGTTGTTCAAGTTCGAGCGCACCACGTCGAGCCCTACCCCGCGGCCTGCCAGTTCGGTGCGGCGCGGCGCGGTGGAGAAGCCGGGGCGGAAGAGCAGTTCCAGCACCTCGCGGCGGCTCAGGCGCTCGGCTTCGTCGGCAGAGAGCAATGCGCTCTCTACCGCCGTGGCACTGACGCGCTCGAAGTCCACGCCGCGGCCATCGTCTTCCACCTCGATGTAGATGTGATTTCCCTTGTGGTAGGCGCGAACCGCGACGTTGCCCTGGTCGGGCTTGCCCTGTTCGTAGCGCTCATCGGCACGCTCGATGCCATGGGCCACGGCGTTGCGGACCAGGTGCAGCAAGGGGTCGGCAATCTGCTGAATGATGTTGTTGTCGAGCTCGGTTTCGGCTCCCCCAAGGACCAGCTCCACCTGTTTGTTGCTGGCCTTGGCGGCGTCGCGAACGGTGCGGGCGATGCGCGTAAACAGGTTGCCGATGGGAACCATGCGCGCCTGCGTAATTTCATCCTGCAAGCGATGCGCAAGCTTGGTGAACTCGTCGATGTCGCCATCCACGCGGCGCACGAAGCCATCTAGCTGGGTGAGCACTTCCGAGATGTCGGCTGAAATTTCGGTGAGCGAGCGCGAGAGGATGCCGAAATCATCGTAGCGATCCATCTCCAGTTCGCTGAACTCCGAATGGCGCGTTGTGGCCGGCGTTGTACGGAGCTGCCGTAACCGGGATTGCCATAGCCTGAATCTCCGAAGCCCGGGTTGCCGAAGCCCGACGCTCCGTAGCCGCCGTAGTCTGAGGTGCCGCCGTAGCCGCCGTGAGTCTCCAGCGACGAGCCCGGCCAGGACATGGAGGAGAGCGCAGGCGCGGCATTGATGCGGATAAATTCGTACTTGTCCTGAAACTCCCAGATCTTGTCGGTCATGCGGCCCTTGGAGAAATTCAGCACCTCGGCCAGCCGCTCCAACTCCGCCAAGCGGCCCAACATACGGGTGCGATTGATGACCAACTCGCCGACCGCGTTCATCATGCGGTCCAGGCGCTCCAAGCCCGATGCGCACGGACTTGGATTGCGCCATGCCAACGGGCAGGCTGGGCGCGGCCAACGGCTCGGGCATCTCCAACTTCGGCGTTTCCTTCGGCGTTCCGCCTTTGGTCGCGGGCTTCGGTCGGCTGTCGTCCGTCGGAGCGCTCTCTCGGCACCACTTGAGGCAGCGAACTCCGCAATCCTACGGCAACCAGCGGCGCCAGCGGTCGCACCTCGGCAGCGCTGCGGGCACTGCGAGTAGCGACGGCGAGCGGCTCAGTCTCGGTCGCGAGTGGTACGGCGACAGGGGTGACGCGGCAACCGCGGTGGCCGGAGATCCTCTTCGCTCTCGGCGGGCGCGATGCGGTCCAGCCGCGCGATCAGAGTGCGCGCCGCGAGTTGGAAGCTGGCCTCGTCCTCCCACTGATGGTAAATCACTCGCTTGAGCACATCGACGGATTCCAGACAGAGGTCGATGATGGTCGCGCTCGGCTTCAATTCGCCGTCGCGCAGCCGTCCGATCAGGTCTTCGGCACGATGGGCGATGGTGGCGATGCGCTGCCAGCCTACCTGTGCGGCCGAACCTTTAATGGTGTGCATGGAGCGGAAGAGGCGGTGAATGTCCTCGGTATTCGGGTTCGCCTCCAGCGCCAGCAGGCAATCGGTGATCGCCTGCAGATGCTCCTCGACCTCGGGAACGAAGAACTCGAGCACCTCGGCGGGGATGGCGCCGTCGGGCTCCAGCTCCGGAACACTTTCGATGGAAATCTTTGCCGCGACGGGCGGCTTGGCTGCGGGAGCAGGCTTGGGCGCGGACCGGGCTGCGGTGCAGCCGGGGCTGCGTCGGTCGCGTCGTGCCGAACCGGTGGCTGAGCCGACCGCCGCGGTTGCGCCGGGCGCAGGCGGGCGCTTCGGCGAGTGGCGCGCGACGCCGAAGCTTGCGGCAACGGGAGCGGCGGAAGCAGGAACGGGCGCGGCACACGGTGCGGCAGAGACGTACGGCGAGATGGCTGCAGAGACGGGTTCAACGGGGGAGTCGGTGCGGCGAGGGTGCCCGTCAGTGCCCGGCGGTCGGTGGCGCAGCAGGCCGTGCAGACGAGGAACAGTTGCAGTCGCTGGGCGCGCTTGCTCGGGGCCGCGTCACCGTAGACGGTGCCGCGGGCCTCGCTCGGATTCAGGCGCGGCGCGTGCGGCTGTTCGGTGGGCGCGTCCATGGCGGGCGGGGCGGAGCCTGGAAGGCGAAGGGATAGCGCTGCTTGAATGCAGCGATATCATCGACCGACTCGGCCCCGCTGGCGCTGACCATGATGAGGTCGCTCTCAAGCACCGCGATGGCTTCGTAGATGAACTCCACCAGCGGGGCCGTGGCCTCCGGGCTGACAGTCGCGTTCATGGCGTACTGGAAGATGTGCGCCAGTTTGCCGGCAACCTCATGGAAGAACTCGTAGCCGTAGGTTCCGCCGGTGCCGGCTACACCGTGAGCCGAGATGTAGAGGCGCTCGATATCTTCGTAGAGCGGATAGGGGTCCTGCAGAATGCCCGAGTACTCGCGAAGGAACTGGAGATGCTCGCTGGCTTCGGCAAGGAAGAGTTCGATCATTTCGGGGCTGGCGCCGTTCATAGCTCCTCCCCCGCCTGTGCCACGCGTTGGAGCGGCTTCTGCAGCAGCTTTGTCCCGTGCATGATCGTCTGGTTAAACTTCACCGAAGCGTTCGCCACGGATTCGGCGTGGCCGAGGAAGAGATAGCCGCCCGGCTCCAGATACTCGTAGAAGCGCTGGATCAGCCTGATGCGCAACTCCTCGCTGAAATAAATCAAAACGTTCATGCAGAAGATGCAGTCGAAGCGTCCCAGGTAGAGCGGCTCGGCCAGGTTCATGGGCGCGAACTTCACCATCTCGCGAAGCTCCGGCTTCACCCTGTAGCCGTCCGCTGACGCGGGTAAAGTAGTTGGCGATCTGGCGCGGCGAAAGATTGTCCAGCACGCGCCCGTATATACGCCGCGGTCGGCGCGCTCCAGGGCCTCGCGGCTGATGTCAGTGGCCATGATCTCGGCGTTGGATTGCAGTTGCCGGTAGCCGGCCGTCGGCTTCGCGGATGCTCAGTGCGATCGAGTATGGCTCTTCGCCACTGGCGCAGCCCGCGCTCCAGATGCGCAACGCCGGTTCCTTGTCCCAGAACTTGCGCTCTTGCATCTGCGGCACCACGTGCTGCCGGAATGCGGAAAACAGTCCCGGATAGCGGAGAAAACGGGTCTCCTGGGTCAGCAGCCGCTCCAGCATAGTGTCGTATTCCACGTTGGAGTTGCGTACCAGGCGCAGCAATTCCATGCCGTAGCTGAGGCGTCTGCGGTGCATGTGCTCGACTACGCGCGAGGTCAGGAAGCGCTCGCGCGACTCATCGAAGACCATGCCGGAGCGCTGCTCGATGAGCAGTTGCAGCTCCCGCACTTCGTGTCCGGTCAGCACCGGATTGATGCCCGCGTTGTTCATCGCCGCCTGCTCGATCTGTCCCCTGCGAAGCCCTTGAGTTAGCGGATTTGCGTCCCGTAGCTGCGCGCCGCGCCCGCCTGTAACTCTTTCCGCTGAGGTTGCTGCGTGGCTGCCGCTTGTACACGGAACTGCGACAGCGCCTCGTTCAACTGTTCGCTCATCTGCACCATCAACTCCGTGCTGCGCGCCGTCTGCCGCGCGCCCTGCGAGGTCTGATGGGTAATGCTGGAGATGATCTGCATGGCGTTGGCAACGCCCTCGGTGCCTCGTACCTGCTGCTTGCTGGCCAGGGAAATCTCCTGCACCAGCTCTGCCGACTGCCGCACCACGGCGGAGATCGCCTCCAAAGCTTTGCCGGCCTGGTCGGCCAACCGCGCGCCCACTTCCACCTCGCGCGTTCCTTCTTCCATCACCACCACGGCCTCGTTGGTCTCGGCCTGGATGGCCTTGATCAATGCGGCAATATCTTTGGTTGCGGTGCGCGAGTGTTCGGCTAGTTTGCGGACTTCGTCGGCGACGACGGCAAATCCGCGGCCTGCCTCACCGGCGCGTGCGGCTTCAATCGCAGCGTTGAGCGCCAGCAGGTTGGTCTGCTCGGTGATGTCGTTAATTACGTTGATGATTTCGCTGATTTCCAGCGAGCGGTCGCCGAGTGATTTGATCTTCTTGGCGGTTGCCTGCACGCTGGAGCGGATGCGCTGCATTCCTTCCAAGGTGTCGCGCACCGAGCGGTTGCCCTGCTCGGCGGCGTCGAGTGCGCGGCGCGCGGCCTCGGCGCTGGCTTCGGCGTTGTTGCTCACCTGCTTCATCGAGACCGTCAGCTCTTCGACGGCCGACGAGGTGTTGGTGATCTCGTGATCCTGCTGGGTAGCGCCCTTGGCCATGGCCTCGGAGGCATTCAGAATCTGATTGGCGCTGGTCGATACGTCATCGGCGGCATCGCGCACCCGGCGCAGCACCTGGGTAAAGTTGTCGAGCATGTAGTTGACCGAGTCCACCACGTTGCCCAGGGCATCGCTGGTGACGGCACCGCGCAGGGTCAGGTCGCCGCGCGCAATCTGGCTCACTACGGTCAGGAACTCGGTCACCGAGCGCTGCAGATCGCGCTGTGCCTCTTCGTCCTGCATCGCCTGGGCAGCCTTTTCGGCCGCCTGATTCAAGTGCACAGCGATGTAGACGAAGTCGTCGTCGCCGTCCTCGGGAAGACGCGCGTTGAAGTCTCCGGCGCCCACCTGCTCGGCAAACCCCGCCAGTGCTTTCACCGGCTCGGAAACCTTATTGGAGAGGCGGAAGAGCACGAAGAGCGAGCCAATCACCAGGAAGGCAACCGCGCCAAGCAGCGGAATCAAGGCATCCGATGGCAGCGCTGCCACTTTGAGAAGTGATTTGCCCCCGGACTTAGCGCCAGCCGCGTAGGCCAGCCCAAACACCGCAACGGTGGCTAACAAAATTGACCACCACCAAGGCGATGATTGCCGAATTCAGACGACCTTTCATAAGACCTCCAAGACAACGCGACGGGCATGTGCACCCACGCTTCGCCTTACACTCGAGCGCAACCAGCGCCCTGAAACTTTGCGGCGGAACCCGCAAGGGTTCCTTCCGCTTTAAATCGCACCCACTAAATCGCACTCACTGGAAACGACTCCAGCACGCGCTTCAAATCCAGCGCCAGCGCCAGGCGCTCTCCGTGGCGCAGCATTCCGCCACAGTGCGGAACATCCCGCGGCGCTTCGTCCCTCATCAACGGCTCGCTGGTGCTATAGGTGCCAATCACCTCATCCACCGCCAATCCCAGTCGCACGTCGGGCACAGCCGCGCCTCCGCGCAGGCAGGCCATCACCACTTGCTTGGGCGGCATGTCCGCCCGCCGCACTTCGGTAAACGCAATGTCCACCACCGGCACGATGGTTCCACGCAAATTGAAGACGCCCATCAAAAACGGCGGCGACAGCGGCAGATTCGTCAACCGCGGCCACTCCACCACCTCGTCCACTTCCAGCACGTGCAGGCAATAGCGTTCCCGCCCCGCGCGGAAGATGCAGTACTGCTGTTGCGGCAGCGCGGGCTGAGCGGCCTAACGGTCTCGGCCTCGGGCTCAAACTCGGGATCGACTGGAAACGGCTCCTGCGCCTGCGCATTGTTTGGCGGTGTCGGCCATCGCTATCCGATCACCCTTTGCGCTGCGCCCATCACCCTTTGCACTTCGTCCACCAGTTGCTCACCGGTGAACGGCTTGATGACATAGCCGTCGGCACCCTGCTGCATGCCCCAGAACTTGTCGCTTTCGCCGTTTTTCGAAGTCACCAGTACGATCGGGATGCCGCCGAATTCCTGGCTTCGTTTCAGTTCGCGGCAGGCCTGGAAGCCGTTTCTCCCCGGCATCACCACATCCAGAAGAATCAGATTCGGATGCTCGGAGGCCAGGGTCTGCTCGATGCGCAGCGGGTCGCTCAATGAAACGGCGGAATATCCCGCGCCCTGTAGAAAGGACTGCATCAATCGGCTCTCGGCTTGTGAATCGTCTACGATCAAAATCTTCTTCAGCACGACGCACCTCGATTTCTTCGCATTTCGGTATCCAAATGGATGAGACGCTGCAACGTCTCTTGCACCTCAGCGGCATCAACGTCGGAGCAGACACCGCTCCCCGGGAGCCAAGATGTAACTCAGCAGCCAACCCCGCTTGCGCGGAAGTGACTCCAAAGTGACTTCTTTCAATACCGTCTACTCTTGTCTCATCTTTGAGACAAGAGTATCATCCGCTTCGCCGTCCCGCGAGTTTCTTCTTCCTGGCCGCGCCTGTTGTGTCTGAATTCCGTAGCGCTTGATTTTGCGATATAGCGTAGCCCGCGAAATGCCCAGCAGCCTCTGCGCCTTCTCTTTGTCTCCGTCCACCTGCTCGAATACTCGCTGCATGGTCAGTCGCTCCACCTCTTCCAGGTCGGTGCATGGCAGCGCTGTGGCGGCGCATTGTGCTGCGCGGCTGGGCGCGCAATTGGTTCTCCCGTGCGCGAACCGGACCTTTTCCACCATGCGCTCCAGAACCAGTTGCAACTCCGCCAACTCGAAACGGCTTGACGACGAAATCGTAGGCACCCAGACGCATCGCCTGGACGGCGCTGGCAATGGTTCCGTTGGCGCTCATCAGCGCAACTTCGGTGAGCGGCAGAGCGCTTCTTCACCTCGGCCAGCAACTCCAGGCCGGAGCGATCGCCCAGCAGCAGATCGGCCAGCATCACATCCGGAGAATGTCTGTCCAATCGCTCCAAAGCCTCGTCGGCGCTCTGCGCCTGAAAGCACACCAATCCCATCCTCTGCCCCAGGCTGGCGCAGAGACTGCCGATATGCTCCGGCTGATCGTCCACGATCAGCAGACGGAATGGGCGTGGACTCAGACATGCATCTGCTCCTGCGGCGCGGTAATTTTGTCGATCATCTCAAGCAGTAGCGCGATCCGGAATGGCTTTTCGATAAACATTGCCCGGGTGCGCTCCCGGATCTTCATCGCATACGGGTCGCTGGCACTGCCGGTGATGAAGAGGAAGCGGGAGGACAGCTCCGGACGATTCTCCCGGACCCAGTCGAAGATCTCCGCGCCTCCGATTCCGCCCGGCATTCTCAGGTCGGAGACAACGCCCGCGATACTCGCCGCTCTCCAGCAGGCTCAGCGCCTCGCTACCCGATGTCAGCGCCGACAACCTTCACTCCGCCGCGCTCCAAAGCTGTCTTCAAGAAAGAGAGCAGAATCTCTTCGTCTTCCACCAGCAGCACCGGCAGTGATTCGACTCATATCCTTCTCGCCCCTTTTAATCGCACATCACGCCGCGGGCACTTGGAGCTTGGTCAGCTCTCATGCAGACACCGGTAAAACGACTACGAGCGCAGCGGGCTTCTCTGGGGGAGATTGAAACGAGAGTAGGCTATGTCTCATTATGAGTCAAGCCCGATTCAGAAGCGCGCTTGCTGGAGTAGCGTTTTCTTAAACTGACACTTTCATAGAGCAATTCTTTACGTTTGCCATGCTCAGTTTTTGGTCGAATGACAAGTACATTTCGCAGAACTTTGGTGCTAGACCGTTTGGCCCTTTCGTAATGTGCAAAAGCTTGCTATGAATGAGATAACAATTCTTCCGGATGCATGTCCTTAGCATGAGCGGGTATTTCCAACGGCTGAGGACGTATTTTGTCTCGTCTCTGTCTGCGAGCGCGGATTTAAGTTCGCGAAAGGCTCGTAGACCCGGAGAGTTCGATTAGTTACTTGCGTATGCCGCTCCGGGGAGTCATCTTTTCCCGTGTGCCTGAATTAGCAAGCAGCGGTGACTGGACGATTTGGGAGTGGTCCAAGCTGTTCAGGCTGGTGTGATCGGAATGGGCGGCGAACCGGATTTCACGGTGCCGGAGGCAATAGGGAATGAAGATCCGCAACAAGCTGCTCCTGAATTTTGCATTTTTGCTCTGTCTGATGCTGGGGGGCTTCGTCTTCAGCATCTTCGCAACCTATCGCGAGCATGAGACCAAGGGAGCGCTCAGCAGTGCGTATGAAATTTCCCTTGCTACGGAAAACGTTCGCCACCAGATGGTGGAGAACCATCTGGCGCTCAGCAACTACCTGATCACCGCCACCCCTTCCGAACTGGACCACCTCAGTCAAGGCAACACCCGCATCTTCGATCTTCTGAGCGATGCCAAGGCCAAAACCAGCGACCCAGTTCTGCGCGCCGGATTGACCCGCATTGAAGCCATCGAGCACGAGTGGTACTCGACGATTGCCGAGCGCTTCGTCGAGGAACACAGGAGCGTGATAAGCGGAAACACGAAGGCTATGGACCTGCTGGACCAGTACACCGAGACTGGACCGACCCAGCAACTCGAAGGGTCCAACCAGGTTATCGATGAGGTGCAGAGCCAGGCCGGCCTCCTGATCCAGAAGAGCCGCGATGATGACGATAGGGCATCACTCTGGGCCACCGGGATTGACATCTTCGGCTTCATTATCGCTCTGAGCTTGGGCGTATTCATCGCGTTCCGTACCGCGCGGGCCATCACTCGACCGCTTGAGCATCTCATCACCGTAGCGCGCGAAATCAGCGAGAAGGGCGATCTCGATCAAGAAATTGCAGTCGGGGGCAACGATGAGATCGGAACCCTGTCTCAGACTCTACCGCAACATGGTGGTGTATTTCCGGGAGATTGGCGACGGTTTCCGAGGCCATTGCCGGCGGCGACCTCTCGGTTGAGGTCATTCCACGCTCCAACCGCGACACCCTGAACACGGCTTTCTCGCAGATGACCAACGGCCTGCGTGCCCTGGTGCGCTCGGTGCGTGATGCCGCGGCGCAGGTGGCCGCCGGTTCCAACCAGGTTGCCGACGCCTCGGAGGATTCCGCCAAGGTGAGTGTGCAGTCCTCCTCGGCCATCGATGAGGTCACCAGCACCATGCACGAGATGAGCATCAACGTGCAGAACATGGTGAAGAACACCCAGATGCAGGCCTCCAGCGTCAGTGAGACCTCGGCCTCCATCGATGAAATGGTGGCCAGCATTCAGCGCGTTGCTGATACTGCCAGAGTGCTGCTGGATATCTCCGGCCGCTCCCGCGACGAAGTGCAGAGCGGCATTGGCACCATGCAGAAGACCACCGAAGGCCTCAACCGCATCAATGGTTCGATCGGTTCTTCGGCCGTCATCATCAGCAGCCTCGGCGAGCGCGCCGATAACATCGGCAAAATCATTGAAGTCATCGACGACATCTCCGAGCAAACCAACCTGCTGGCGCTCAACGCCGCGATTGAAGCTGCGCGCGCCGGTGAACACGGCCTCGGCTTCGCCGTGGTGGCCGATGAAGTCCGTAAACTTGCCGAGAAGTCCGCAACCTCCACCAAAGAGATCGGCGATCTGATCCGGAGCATTCAGAACGAAGCCCGGAAGGCCGTGGAGAACATGGAAAAGAGCACGACGATCGTCAATGAAGGTCTGGAGTTGGGCAATGACCTCAGTCTCGCCCTGCGCAAGATCTCCAACGTCGTCACCGAGGTCTTCAAGTTTGCCCAGGAGATCGGCGCCGCCACCAATGAGCAGTCGCACGGCTCGTCGCAAATCGCCAAGGCCACCTCGCGCCTCAACGAAATTACCTATGAAATCAACTCCTCGGTAGAGGAGCAGGCGGGCGGCGCGCAAGCGGTCGTCCGCGCCATGGAGCGTATGCGCGAGATGGTTCAGCAGTCCACCTCGAGTTCCACCGAGTTGGCCGCCTCTGCCGAGCAAATGTCAAAAATGGCGCGCTCCTTGCTGGAGTCCATGGACCGCTTCGTCCTCGATGAACATCAAGAGGAGAGCAATCGCCGGCTGAGCGGGACAAAGTTTGCGTTGGCAGGAAGCAGTCGCTAGAAGGTTTGGGAGGATGCAGATGGCCAAGGTTCAGCAGATCGTCGGCTTTCGTGTAGGCAAGGAGAATTTCGGGGTTCCCATCGGCATCGTCCACGAGATCGTGCGCATGACGGACATCACCGAGATCCCCGACTCGCCCACCTACATCGAGGGTGTCATCAACCTGCGGGGCAAGATCATTCCCGTGGTGGACCTGAGAAAACGCTTTGCCGAACAGATTGAACCCAACCGCCGCAATCGCATTATGGTTGCCGAACTCGATGGCCACCTGGTTGGGCTGGTGGTGGATGCCGCCAATGAAGTGATGAAGGTGAGCTCTGAACTCATTGAGCCCCCTCCCAATATCTTTGAGCAGGGCGAACTGAATTATGTGACCGGCGTCGGCAAACTGGGCGGCAAGCTGGTTATTCTGATTGACCTGGCAAAGATCATGCAGATGGGCGAGTTGCGCCGTATCTCTGATATTGCCGAAACCGCGGGCGCAATGCTGCCGGCACAGTAAGGCGCGAATATTTAATGTCGTCCCCATTGTCACCGATCGCGTTTAGCGAGCCCGAACTCAAGTTGCTGCAGACCCTGATCTATCAGGAATGCGGCATGTACTTCGATGACCGCCGTGCGCATTTTCTACAGGACCGTCTGCAGCGGCGCCTTCGCACCTGCAACTTCAACTCCTTTTACGAATATTACCGCCTGCTCACCAGCCGCGAGGGTAAGCAGGAGTTGTCGGCGCTGCTGGAGAACCTGACGGTCAATGAGACCAGCTTCTTCCGCAATCGTCCGCAACTGGAGCTCTTCCAGAAAACCGTGCTGGAGGAGATGCTGCACCGGAAGCAGGAGCGCCGCGATTTCAACTTGCGCCTGTGGAGCGCGGGCTGTTCCACCGGTCAGGAGCCGTTCACCCTGGCGATGATGATCGCCGACGCCCTCGCCTACTACTACCTGCGCAATCCGCTCCCTGTTACGATGCCGTCGCCAAAACCGCTGATTCCGCCGCCGTGGAAGGTGGAGATTTTAGCCTCGGACATTAACTACTCCGTGCTCCGCGCCGGGCAGGAAGGAATTTATCTTGAGCGTCACATGGACAACGTGGACTATGCCTACCGCCTGCGTTATTTCGATAAGGTCGGTCCGGAGCGGTATGCCATTAAGCCGGCGGTCAAGGAACTGGTGCACTTCGATTTTCACAATCTGAAAACGGAATTTCTGCCGCAACACAACGACTTCATCTTCTGCCGCAACGTCATGATCTACTTTGACGCCGCGGAGCAGAAACGGCTTATTCAGAAATTCTGGCGATGCCTGAACCCTGACGGATATCTTTTCGTGGGGCACGCCGAAAGTCTGTTCGGACTGACCGATCAATTCCGGATGATTCACCAGGACAACGGCACTGCATACAGCAAGATTGAGGCATAACCGTGGGTATATTTTCCGACGATCGCGCCAACGAACTTCGCAACATTTTTTTTGAAAGTTCGCAGGAGATTCTTCAGGCCCTCAATGAGGACGCCCTGCTGCTGGAGAAATCCCCGCGTGATCCCGAGGTCATTCGCGATTTGCGGCGCAGTGTCCACACCCTCAAAGGCGACTCCGCCGCCTGCGGCTACAAGGACCTCAGCGAGCTCGCACACGCGGTCGAGGACGTGCTCACCCCGGAGAACGCGGAACGCGACGGCGAGGCTCTCGCCGATCTGGTGATGGTTTGCGCCGATTCGTTTGACAATCTCCTTGCCGCCTATCGCAATGATCTGCAGCCTCCCGCCACCGATGCTGTTTTCGCGCTCATCGAGGCGATCCGCAATCCGCAACAGGAAGCCAGCTTCGCGCCGCAGTTCAGCTGGACCGAATACGAGCAGTTGCGGATTGCCACGAACGCCGTGCCCGGAGAGCAGGTCTACTATCTGGCGCTCGCCATTGACCCCGCGTGTCCGATGCGCGCCGCCGCCGTGCAACTAGTTCGCAATGTCCTGGAGGAGTGCGGCACCGTCCTGGTGATGCGTCCCGAGGAAAACACCGCCGCGGTTCCTGACGTCATCGAGGCCGTCCTCTCCAGCGGTCGCGAGCTCGGCTGGGTGGAGCGCAGGAGCAAGATCCCGACCGTAGTCTCAAAGGTTTATGTTGTGGCAGCACCCGGCAGGGCAGTTGAATCGATCTCCGCAGAAACTTCTGCAGAGCCATTTCCGGAGCCGGCAGCGGCGGCCTCGGATTTGCTATCCGCCTTGCTGGACGTATCCCAAGATGCCTCGCAATTGTCGGCGCAATCCGCGGCGCAACCTGCCGCGCAAGCCGTGACGCGGCCGGCGACACAAACGAACCAGCCGACCCCGCCTCGCGTCTGGCACTCGGAGAAGGACGAGGCTCGCGCTGCGCAAACCGTGCGCCATGCGGCGTCTCATCCCAAGGCGCGCGAAGAGCGCCTTCCCGCTGCCACCGAGAACGTCATTCGCGTTGAGGCCGAGCGCGTCGATGTTGTTTTGGACCTGGTGGGCGAACTCATTATTGCCAAGAGCATGATGCAGGAACTGCTCGCCGAGATGAATCGCAGTCTGGCCAACGCGCATCTGCGCGCCAAGACCGCCGACCTGGTTGTCTTCCAGGCGCAGATTCTCAAGAAGCTCCAGCGCGCGGTCATGAAGATCCGCATGGTGCCGGTGGAGCAGATGTTCCGCCGCCTTCCGCGGGTTGTGCGAGACGCCGCCAAGCAGCTCGGGCGCGAGGTCGAAATCGTCAGTGCAGGCGAGAACACGGATCTCGATAAGAGTATTCTGGACGCCCTCGCCGAGCCCATGATGCATCTGCTGCGCAATGCCGTTGACCATGGGATTGAGCCGCTGCATGAACGCATCGCCGCCGGCAAACCGGCTATGGGGACCATCCGCCTCAATGCCCATCACCAGGGCAACCAAGTTGTCATCGAGGTCAGCGATGACGGCAAGGGCATCGATTTCACAAAGGTCGTCGCGACCGCCGTCTCCCGCGGCATCATCACCGCCGAACAGGCCTTGCGGCTGAATGACAACGAGACCCTGGATCTCATCTTCCACGCCGGCCTGAGCACTGCCAACGAGGTCACAGCCGTCAGCGGTCGCGGCATCGGCATGGATGTGGTCAAGGCCGTGATGGATCGCCTCAAGGGCGCGGTTGCGGTACACAGCGTTCCCGGCGAAGGCACCACTTTCCGCCTCATGGTGCCGCTCACCATGGCCATTATCAAGGCCCTGCTGTTCCGCGTCTCTGAGCGCCTGTACGCCGTGCCGCTAGGCAATGTACTGGAAATTCTGCGCTCGCGCGAGAGCGATGTCCACGTCGCCGATGGGCAGGAGATTCTGCAAATCCGGGAAGAAGTGGTGCCGCTCATACGGCTCAGCCGAATTCATTCCGGCAGCGCGCGCTCCGCCAAGTTGTATGTGATCGTGGTCAGCCACGGCGGGCGCAAGATCGGCCTCATTGTCGATCGCCTGATCGGGGAACAGGAACTGGTCATCAAAGGCCTCGATGAATCCCTGGTTCACACGGAACTGATCAGCGGCGCCAGCATCCTTGGCGATGGGCGGGTGGTGCTGATCCTTAGCATCTCCGACGTGGTGGCGAAACTAGGCAGCGGCTCTATCCGCAAGATCATCGACGGCGAAGCACTGGGGGCGAGCCTGTGAGCTCCATCCCGCAGATGATTCGCGTCCTGGTTGTGGATGACTCCGCGCTCATGCGCAAGCTGATTCCGCAACTGCTGGAGCGAGATAATTCCATTCACGTTGTCGGCACCGCAATGGACGGGGCTTTCGCTCTCAAAAAGATAGAGGAGCTCAGGCCGGATGCGATTACGCTGGATCTTGAGATGCCACGCATGGATGGGATTGAGACATTGCGTCAGATCATGCGTCAGCTGCAGGTGCCGGTCGTAGTGGTCAGCGCTCATACTCGCGAGGGCGCCAGCACCACGTTCAAGGCTCTGCATATGGGAGCCTTCGACTTTGTCGCCAAGCCGGAGAACGTTCTGGGCGAGGGCATGAATGAAATTGCCGCCGAGATGATCGCCAAGATCAAAGCTGCGGTGCGGAGCCCCTTCGTGCGGCGCCCCCTACTCTCCTTTGAAGCCATCAGCAAGCCCAAGCCCAAGCGCCCTAATGTTCCCGGTCCTGCCTCCAAAGTGGTTGCCCTCGGCATCTCCACCGGCGGCCCCAACTCTCTTGAATACTTGCTTGGCCAACTTCCGGTCGAGTTTCCGGCGGCCATCCTGGTGGTGCAGCACATGCCCGCCGGATTCACCGACACCTTCGCACGGCGGTTGAATCAAGCCTGCAGTCTGGATGTAAAGGAGGCGCAATCGGGGGATCTGGTCGCTGCCGGACGTGTGCTAATCTGCCCAGGAGACCGCCATATGCGGGTTCGGCGTATGCCCCTGGGCGATGTGGTCGTGCTCTCCGACGATGCCAAGGTCAGTGGCCACCGCCCTTCTGTGGATGTCTTGTTCCACTCCGTCGCTCAGGAGTTCGGCTCCGATGCGGTGGGCCTGCTTATGACCGGCATGGGTGAAGATGGCGCCGAGGGCCTGGGAAAGATGAAGGCAGCCGGTGCGCTCACTATTGCCCAGGATGAGGCGTCTTCGATCGTTTTTGGTATGCCGCGCGCCGCAATTGAGCGTGGCCATGCGAATCGTGTTGTTTCTTTGCAAGCTTTGCCTAATACTTTGATTGCGCATTGCGGCATCGTCCGCACCACGCCCTTAAAAGAACATTGCCTAGTCCGCCCAGCCGGACAGATGTGAGGATTTCTATGGAGCAATTTCCCGCTCTACTGCGTGCTACCGATCGTCAGCCCGTGCGCTACCTCGTGGTAGATGACTCGATCTTCGCGCGCAAGAACCTTGCGCGGATCATCGACTCCTATGGCGGGCTATTGGCCGCCGAGGCCGGCGACGGCGGCACCGCCATCACCGAATATGACCGTACCCGCGCCGATATCGTACTGATGGATATCACCATGCCGCAGATGGAAGGCATTGAAGCTGCCGAGCGCATCGTGCGCCAGCATCCCGATGCCCGCATCATCATGGTCTCCAGCGTTGGCTACCAGGAGAACATTGTCGCCGCCTTGCAAAAAGGCGCGCGTCATTTTGTGCAGAAGCCGGTGAAGCCCGAGCTGCTGTACGACGTTATTAAATACGTGCTGGGCGATGCCGCCGTGACCGCCTCCAGCGCACCTACAGGAGAGTAGCTTTCATGAAGATGGAGCTGATTCAGCCATTCATCAACGCCGCCGACGCTGTGCTCTCCCAGACCCTCGCCTGCTCCTTCACGGTGGCCGATATTTCCATGGGCGAGGAGGCCTACCAGCGCCACGCCACTGCGGCCATGATAGAGATCACGGGCGACATCGAAGGACGGGTGATCCTTGACGTGGAGGACAGCACGGCCATGAAGGTTGCCTGCTCCAGCGCGGGCATGGAAATGGATGCCGACCCGCAGATCATCCGCGAGGCCGTCGCCGAACTGGCCAATCTCGTCATCGGCAACGCCGTGACCACATTGAACGATCAGGGGTTCCACTTCCGAGTCCACCCCCCGGTCGAACATCCCAGCCAGCAGGGTTTTAGCGGCTCTGAAGATATGGAAGCGCTGGTCATGGATTTCTCGTCTCCCGCGGGCAGGGTCTTCCTGAACGTTGCCGTGCGCTACAACCAGCGCCGCTACGCCGAAGCCCGATAGGAGCGCGCAGCATCCTGTGCAGTGGTAGTGCGGAAATCATTTACGCAAAACAGAAGGGCGGGCCCACGATTGGGCCCGCCCTTATTCTTGTGCTCCCAGCCTAGCTGCGGCCCAGCACCATCACCGGAGTCTGCGCCGGACAATTCTTCTGTGCGTCGAACTCCCCCGCCGTGATGCAATAGGTAACCTGCGAGGGCGCCAGAATCGTCGTGATACTGCTGTTGACCGGTGTTGAGCCGTTCGCCGCCGCAGCTACTACGGCGGTGCCGTTGTACAGGTTGGGGCAGCTTATGCTGTTTGCCCCAGCGATCATGCATCCTGGAACAAGGGCGGGCGCACTGCTCGTGGGATTCCCGTTCGCGTCGAAATAGTTGTAGATTGTGGTCGTCGTGGTGGTCGCGTATGCCTTTGACAGCTCCGCGGAGTTGCCTCCTCGTGAAACCGCAACGTAGTTCACCGCAGGCGTCGTCGTTTCCAACACCACGTTGCTGCCATTGATGGTCTGGGTGATCGAGCGGTGCACACCCACCGTGATTGCAGTGGTTGCATTTAGCGTGAGCGCGCCGGTGGCGAGTGTTCCGGTATCGATCGCGACAATCTGATCCGTACCTTTGACTCCGACATAGGCCCGGGTTCCATCCCGCAGCAGCGCCAGGTTCGTCGGAGTGGCGGTGGGCGATACAGTAGCTGTCGTCGATAGCGATGTGATCCAGTTCAACTGTCCTGGCGCCGTCCCATCGAAGATGCTCACGGTGCCGTTGGCGTGGAGGAGCCAGACATGGTTGGTCTGTGTACTCGCGATGGTGTCATTGAAATTCGTGTTCTGCGCAATGTCGATGACTGGCGAGCTACAGATCGCGCCGCACGCCGGGTTGATGACCGGGTTGACCGTTCCCACCAACGTCTCAGCCTGTCCGTCGATGATCGAGATCGACCCGTCGCCGCTGTTGAGCACGTAAATGAACTGGCCGTTATTGCTCTGGGCAGCTTGGATCGGGGCCAGACCGACGCTGATCGTGTTCGTCACCTGGTACTTGCTGGCGCTGACCACGTAAAGCAATCCATTGGAGTCCAGCACAAAGACCTTGGACTGGTCCTTGTAAATCCATGCAAACACCGGGGTGGGCCCCACACAGACGGTCGCCTTCAATTGCGCGAAGGGCTGAGAAGGGGAGGATTTAGTAGCGGCCGGCTGAGTTATGGCCGATATCGAGCCCGTTCCAGGACAGGTCGCCGTCGTCGTTCCCGAGTTCACGACGTAATCCTGCGTATAGGTGCTGCCAAAGTACTGGAAGCTCACGCCGATTGGCTTTGAGCCGGCCTCAAGCGCGATCGTTGTTGTGCTGGCCGAAAATCCGGCGGTCGAACTGGCCAGCAGAAGCTGCGTCACCGAGTCGGTCGACGTATTCGCCGTCAAGACCGAGCTGCGGAGGAAATCAAACGCCATCGGAGCCGCTGCGGGAGCCACGGGCGAAGGCGTCGGAAGCGTTGCGGGGGCTACTGGCGGAATCACGCTGCCTACCAAGTTGGCCACCACTTTGTTGCCCATGTTGCTGTCGCCGCTGACGTTGACAGCAGTAAGCACGCTGCTGGGGGTTGAGCCTACGGCGTTCAGGCTCGCGGGGCTGAGGCAGCAGGAGAGCACGACTTCGGTTTCCAAACCCGCCGGATTGCCGGTCGTCGTTGGCAGCGGAGTCGCAACCGGACGATAGACGTCGCCGCATCCAGTCTCAATCGTAGTTGCCGCTATTAAAAGGACGGCCGCGCACGCGGCTTTCCATATAACTTTCATTCGCACTCCGGCCTACCGATGCAATTCCATCTGCTCTGTTCGGGTGCGACCATTGTAAAGGAAGCGAGTACCTCGCGGCCAATGTCTTCTGGCCTCGCGCAAGAACGAATACTGGTTCGAGTTTTTCAGCCGGGTACGCGTCAACGGATGCCGCTCCGTCCGCAGGCGCCTGGGCTTATGCCGCGCGTTTGCGCTTTGGCTTGCTCGCTCCCGGCGACTTCTTCGCCTTGGCCGCCGAGATTGGTTTCACCTCGGATGGCTGGCGCGCTTCGCTGGCCACGTCTGCGGCTTTCTTGCCCTCCATGCGCGCCAGGCTCTGCCGCAGGGCGTCCATCAGGTCCACCGCGGGCGCCAACTTCTGCGGCCGCTCCACGGCTGGGACCTCCTTGCCTTCCAGCTTCGCCTCGATCAGCTTGCGAACGTTCTCCTCATAGGTGTCGTGGAAGCGCTCGGGCTCAAACTTATCAGCCAGTGCGTCGATCAGTTGATGGGCAACCTTCAGCTCCGGTTCTTTTACCTCTACGGTATCGCCGCCAAAGTGCTCCATCGCTCGCACTTCGTCGGCGTAGTACATGGTGTGCAGTGCCAGCCCATCCTTAAAGGGCCGCAGAAACACAGTGTACTCGCGATTGTGCATCGTCAGTTTCGCCAGCGCCATGTAGCCGCTCTCGCGCATGGCCCGCGCCAGCAGCGCATAGGGCCGCTTGCCCGCGTCCTCGGCGGCCACGTAGTAGCTGGACTCGAAGTAAATGGGATCGACCTCCTCGGCCTTCACGAATTGCACAATCTCCATCGCCTTGGCCGTCTTCGGCTCAATCTTCTTCAACTCCTCGGGCTCCACTACCACGTACTCGCCTTTGCGATACTCATAGCCTTTGACGATCTCGTTGCGCTCCACCGCCCGCCCGTCCTCAGGACACCAGAGCTGCTGCTTTACCCTCGTCATGTCCGGTTTGTGCAGCATGTGGAAGGAGATGCGGCTGCCGCGGGCTCCGCTGTAGAGCCGCACCGGCAGCGAGATCAATCCAAACGTCAAATACCCGGACCAGACTGATGCCGGCATGATAATTTTCCTCCGCTGCTCCGTTCAGAGCACCCGTTCCGCAATCCACCGTCGTAGTCGGCGGACGGCGAATCTGTTAGGATGCGCACTCCGGGAGGCTTCGCTGCCACAGGAGCGCCTGCCGTAAGCGGGCCATTTCGGAGTACGATACCTTAGGCATGGATTCCTTCCTGAGCTGGCAGTTCGCCCTTCCCCAAACGCTACCGGCCTTCGGCCTCTGTGCGGCCTTTGCTTTGTTTGCCTGGGGCGTGCGCGCCGTAACCGCCGCCGCCGCGCTCACCGGAGTGGCTCTCAGTTTAGTTCTCTGCCTGGCTGCCGGTCCCGCAGCGCTCATCCCGATTGTGATCGTCTTCCTGCTGACTCTGGTCACCACCCGCATTGGCCGCCGCAAGAAGGAGCGACTGAATGCGGCCGGGAGCACCGCCGAGCGCCGCCACGGGCGTGGCGCCATGCAGATCCTCGCCAATGTCGGAGTCGCGGCCATCTGCGCCGCTCCCCTTATCTTCGTGAACCCCGCCCGCTATATTCTGCTTGCTGGAGCTTCGGCCGCCCTCGCCGAAGCCGCCGGAGACACCGTCAGCAGCGAGCTCGGACAGGCCTTCGGCGGCACTCCCCGGTTGATCACCACTTGGCGGCGGGTCATCCCCGGCCAGGACGGCGGCATCACTGTGGTGGGCACCTTCTTTTCGCTCTGCGCCATAATCCTGGTCGGCGTCGCCTGCGAATGGGCCAATCTTCTGCAGCCCCAGTCCTACGGAACCGTGCTCACCGCCGCGTTCCTGGGAACCATCGTCGATAGCCTTCTCGGCGCAACCCTGGAGCGCCCCGGACTACTCGGCAACGATGCGGTCAACTTCTCCAGCACTGCGTTTTCCGCCTTCTTCGCCATGGCGGTGTTATTCATCCAGCGCTGGACGTAGCGCGTCGCCGGAAGGCTGTGGGACTGAACGCAAAAAAAACAGGAGCCGTAGCCCCCGTTTGAAAAAACCAATCGCCGGCCTCTCTTACTTTTCTGCCCGCACGAACTCCCATTTTCCTTTGGCGCAAAGATTCTTGCACGCCGGCAGTGTCTCGCCCGCCTTGAACTGCACCGGCAGCTTACATACGCTGCACCAGTAAATACCCGTCTGCGGAGCTTCGCTCCCCGGTTGATACGCCATTCCAAATCCTCCGTAGTTGCTGTGTCCTTTTTATCGTAGATGGCAGTCGCGCCGCCACTCATTGATTCCTTCACGGCTGACAATCGAAGCTATCCGCGGACGAGGTGCAGCAGCCGCCAGACGGTGTAACTTGCCGCCTCGCGCGCCACGTTCAGCGCCTGCGCGGCGATTGCCGGTTCGATCTCCGGCCGTCGCGGCGAGACGTACACCAGCCGCCCCTGCGCCTCCAGCAACTGCTTGATGCGGAAGACGTGATACGGATCGCTGACCGCGATGCAGGAGCGCATGTTGTTTGCCTCCATGATGGTGGCGATGCGCTCGGCGCTCTCCGCACTGTTCTCGCTCTGGGTTTCGGCGATCAGGTGCCGGTCGCCGATGCCGCGCTCGATCAGGTAATCGCGCCCCACCGAGCCTTCGGTGAACTGCTGTTCGCCGCCGCTTCCGCCGGTGGTAATCACCACTGGAGCCAGGTTGCGTTGATATAGTTCGAAGGCGTGATCCAGCCGCGCGCGATAGACCGGCGAAGGCTTACCGAAATACTCCGCCGCGCCGAACACCACGATGGCGTCCGCCGCGTGTGCTTCATCCCGCTCCGACTGCGCCACAATCCGGGCGCAGTTCCAAGCGAAATAACAAGCGTAGGCGACCAGCAGTACGGCGGAAATTCTGCCTGGACTCAGCCATCCCCGGCGCGCACCAGCCGTCATTGATCGCCCAGCAGGTCCTCGATCTCGCTCAGCGCAATTGCTCCCTCACGCAACAGGGACCATTGTCCGTTGCTAAGATCTATGATCGTTGTCGCCACGGTGCGCGGCGTCGTGCCGCCATCCACCAGCAGTTGCACGCGCTCGCCCATCTGCTCCACCACGGCTGCGGCGGTAGTGCATTCGGCGCTTCCGGCCAGGTTTGCCGAGGTTGCGGTAATCGGGCATTTCAAGGCTCGAACCACCGCCAGCGCCACCGCCGAGTCCGGCATGCGCACCGCGATGTTGCCGGAGTTCGCCGTCACCTTCAGCGGCAGCCGCGGAGCCGCACGCACGATGATCGTCAGCGGCCCAGGCCAAAATTTTTCCGCCAGCAGATGGAACTCGTCCGGCAACTCGTTGGCCAGCTCTTCGGCCTGCTCGGAGCTCTCAATCAGAAGCGAAAGAGGTTTATGCCGGCCGCGTTCCTTGATCTCATAAACGCGCTCGACGGCGTGCAGATTGTAGGGATCGACCGCAAGGCCATAAAACGTATCGGTCGGCATCCCGACCACGCTGCCGTGGCGAATCCTGTCCGCCACATAGTTCACCAGCGACTGCTCGGGCTCAACTGCATGTACTCGAATAATTTCCGGGCGCACCCGTTGTACCTCTTCTTCCAAGGCCTAAACCAGCAAGCCTTAACCCAAGTTGAAAGCCATGAACTAGGTTAACTCAGAACCTAAGCCTTGGGGCAGATAATCATGGGGGCAGATTATCATGTCCATGCCGACACTCCAGCATTCTACAATGCTGTGGAGGAACATGTCCCAGGCTTACTCCAATCCGCCGCACGAACGCCTCCGCCCCATCGTCAGCCGCCAGAATGCGCTGGTCAAGGACCTGCGCAAAGCCTTCTCCCAGGCCATCCCCGCCGACGACGGCTCGGTCGCCATTGAGGGCGTCAAACTGGTGGAGGAGGCCATTCGCAGCGGCCTGCGCCTGCGCGCCGTCTTCTTCTCCGAGTCGGCTCGCGAGCGCGCCAACCGCCTGCTCCCGCAACTCAGCCACGCCACGGAAACCATCCTGCTCCCCGACGACATCTTCCAAAGCGCCGTCGCCACGGAGACCCCACAGGGAGTCGCCGCGCTCGTTCAGCCGCTCGCCGCCACTCTGGAGGACCTGTTCCGCCCCGCCAATCCGTTGATTCTGGGCTGTGCCGGACTGCAGGACCCCGGCAACCTCGGAACCATCCTGCGCAGCGCCGAAGCCTTCGGAGCCAGCGGCGTGCTCACCACCGATGGCACGGTCTCGGCGGCCAATCCCAAGGTCGCCCGAGCCTCTGCCGGATCGGTCTTCCGCCTCCCGGTCGTCAAACTCTCCACCGCCCAGGCCCTGGCCGCGCTGGAAGAGAACAGCATCCGCCTCGCCGTAACCAGCTCGCACAAAGGCCGTCCCGTGCACGAGATCGACCTCACCCTGCGCACCGCCATCTTCATCGGCAGCGAAGGCCAGGGAGTTCCGCGCGCCCTGCTCGACGCCGCCGACGAGGCCATCCTCATCCCCCACTCCCCCAAAGTCGAGAGCCTCAACGCCGCAATCGCCGCCAGCATTTTGCTGTATGAGGCGCAACGGCAGAGACAGAGGTAAATGGCGCGGCCTTTTTTGTCTTTAGGCATCAGCTGATCTGCCTCAAAATTAGAGCGTTTCGAAATCATGGAAGGAGCGCCCGCGATGAGTGGCCTAATTGTGGTGGGCCTCCTACTGATCTTGCAGGTATCGGCGCTTGCATACCTGCAGACAAAGAATCCATCCATCGTGACGTTGATACCCGCTCTGCCCGGATTTGTCGCTCTCTGTGCCCTCTTCTACCGTTCTCTGGCTTCACACTATTTGCAGGTCTATCTCTTCGGACAAAGGCTTTACCTCCGAACGTTAGGTCGCGGGGAGACCTCAGAATGGCGTATTTACGCCCGGTTCCAAGGTAGGTACAGCCCTGACTCACTCGTGCATCTGGTCAGTACACTCCAATCTGTAAAAAGGTTCGCAGCAAAGGTCGATTACGCATACTCCACAAAAGTCGGAGTGTCTCTTTTCGACAGGGTAGTGCTGACATTTTCGCTCGACGATTCAACCGGAGAAATAGATATTGAGTCGAAGTTTCTTGAAGTAACTTTTTCTTCCGCTGAGGACACTCTCAATGGACTGATCGGTCCGCTTCTGGAATGCGTCAAGAGGGATTTGCGACCGGAACACGATTCCTACCAGCTAGAGCTGCGTTTCAGCGGCAACAACCCGTTCTATGCTCTGTACATATCTCATCTCAGGCCAGAACAGATCGACCGCTTCAATATAACCATTGCTCCTCGGGGAATCTCTGCGGAGAATCTTGAATCCGTAACAATCACGAAAGACCTCGTCACGGTTGAAGCCGTCTCGACGAGCGCATTCCTAGAACTCTCCAAGAAGTTCGTGCTGCTTCGTACTTCCCCAGCACTACTGAAAGGAACCACAAATGCCTAAATCTTTCCGGATTGGATGGGTTGACAAATTCCTTGAAGAAGGACAAAGCGTTAACTGCTCCGAGCAACAGGTACTGAGTGGCGTCCCGCCGGAAGCCGAAACAAATATCTATCCGGTTGGGCTCAACATCCTAACGGAAGACTTTGCTCCATTCATGATCGATCACCAATTCAAATTGCAGCGCCCGGCACGTTTTGACGGGAAATGGGTTGACAGCTTTATCACTAGGGGGGAGATATCCGCCTATCACAGCCCGAGCAAGAAATTGCTCTTTCTTTCTGGGCAAAGAGACGTGGTCGACGATTTTTGCAAATCTTTCGCCACGTCTCGACACTTGTGCTTTAGCACCGTCGAAGTTGACATGAATGCGCTGCTCAAGCGTATTCCAGAGATCAATCTAGCCTGGTTCAGGTTCCCTAAGGGCCGGGTGAAGGCGTCCGCCCTGATGGGGCGCAACATAGAAAACACTTCCGAGTTTCGGAATGCCACGGCCAGAGCTGATATTTCGACTTTGTCATTTGATCACAGAAACGGAATAGATCTTTCACACAATGTCACTGTGACAGGAAAGGGCGCGATCATCCTCGGCGGGACATACGCTACCGCCTCGTCAGCACTCGCTGTTGTCCTGCAGGTCTACGAGGAACTAGTGAAAGAGTTTTGCAGAGCAGTGCCTCCCCGAACTCAAAAGGCACTGAAGGCCGCAGCAGCAGGCGGGTTCGTTTTGCTGCCAGAAAATCGATCTGATTCGGCATAGAGCATAAATTTACTTATTAGCTAGGCGCGTGCGCGCACTTCCCCTACTCCCGCATCCGTTCCTTCTTCGCCTTCAACGCCGCCAGCCGCTCGCGAATCCGTTTCTCCACGCCCTCTTCGGTAGGGAAGTACCACTGCTTGCCCTTGAGGTTATCCGGCAGGCACTCCATGTCCGTGACCTTTTCCTCGAAGTCGTGCGCGTACTTGTATCCCTCGCCGTAGCCAAGCTCTTTCATCAGCCGCGTCGGAGCGTTCCTCAAGTGCAGCGGCACCGGATCTGCCGCCGTCTCTTCCACGTCGCGCTTCACCATGCCGTACGCCTTGTATAGCGCGTTCGACTTCGGCGCAATCGCCAGATACACCGCCGCGTGCGCCAGCGCCAGTCCGCCCTCGGGCAAGCCCATGAAGTCCAGCGCATCGCGCGCCGCAATGCAGATTTCCAGCGCGTGCGGGTCGGCCAGCGAGATGTCCTCCACCGCCATGCGCACAATCCGCCGCGCCAGATACATCGGGTCTTCGCCGCTCTCCAGCATCCGCACCAGCCAGTACAGCGTCGCGTCCGGATCGCTGTTGCGCACCGACTTGTGCAGCGCCGAGATCAGGTTGTAATGCTCCTCGCCCGCCTTGTCATAGCGCAGCACGCGGCGTTGCAGCGCGTCCTCCACCTGCGGCTGTTCGATGACGCCACCAGCGCCTGCGGCTTGAGGCTCCAAGGTGCCCCATACTGCCTGTCGTTGGCAGATGTGGGGTCGTTGACCTTGCTCTTGTCTTCCTCAGCGCTTGTGCCGGAGCGGCGTCTGTTGCTGCGTACCCGCCGCTGCTTGCGGCTTCCACCGCTAGCGTCGCGGCAATCTCCAGCACGTTGTACGCGGAGCGCGCGTCGCCGCTCGAATAGGCCGCGATGCGCGCCAGCGCCTCGGGCTTTGCCGTCAGCTTCAGCGTGCCGAGGCCGCGCTCTTCGTCGGCCAGCGCGCGCTCCAGCAGCGCCACAATCTGCTCCTCGGTCAGCGGATTCAGCGTGTACACCCGCGAGCGCGAGAGCAGCGCCGAGTTCACCTCGAACGAAGGATTCTCCGTCGTCGCCCCGATCAGCCGGATATTTCCGCGCTCCACATGCGGCAGAAACGCGTCCTGCTGGGCGCGATTGAAGCGGTGAATCTCGTCGATGAAGACAATGGTGCGCGTGCCATATTGCCGCGCCCGCTCGGCCTCCACCATCACCTGCTTGATCTCTTTGATCCCGGCCATCACCGCCGAATACTCGACGAACTCGGCCTTGGTTCGCCGCGCGATGATCTTCGCCAGCGTCGTCTTTCCCACTCCCGGCGGTCCCCAGAAGAGGATCGAGCCAATGTCATCGCGCTCGATCTGCACCCGCAGCGCCTTGCCCGGCCCAAGAATGTGCTCCTGCCCCACGAACTCATCCAGGTCGCGCGGACGCATCCGGTCGGCCAGCGGCCGCGTCCGGTCGGAGGCCTCGTCAATCGGATTGGAAAACAAATTCATCGCAGCAAGCCTAACACTGAAAGCAAGGTTTCAAGGTTTCAAAGTTTCAAGGTTTCAAGGAAGCCTCGCCTCTAAAAACAATACCCCCGGCCACAGCCGAGGGCTCTTGATCTGCAACTTTGAAACCTTGAAACCTTGAAACTTTGAAACCTCGCTCCTACGCCTTCGCTCTCGCCGTCTTCTCGTCGCTTGCAACCTTACCGTCGCGAATGTGAATGATGCGATGCGCGTACTCCGCGACGTCGTGTTCGTGCGTCACCAGCACGATGGTATTTCCCTTGCGCGTGCAGATCGTCAAACAGCGCCATGATTTCATTTCCGGTCTTCGAGTCCAGGTTGCCCGTCGGCTCGTCGGCCAGGATGATCGAAGGCCGGTTCACCAGTGCGCGCGCAATGGCCACGCGCTGTCTCTGTCCGCCGGAGAGTTCGTTCGGCTTGTGCACTCATGCGCGCGCCCATGCCCACGCTGTCCAGCGTTTGCCGCGCCCGCTCCAGCCGCTCTGCGGCGGGGACGCCGGCGTAGATCAGCGGCAGCTCCACGTTGTGCAGTGCCGAAGCCCGCGCCAGCAGGTTGAAGGTCTGGAAGACGAAGCCGATCTCCCGGTTGCGAATGCGCGCCAGTTCGTCGTCGTCCAGTTCGCTGACCAGGTGGCCGTTCAGCCAGTACACGCCCCTGGTCGGAGTATCCAGGCAGCCGATCAGATTCATCAGCGTCGATTTGCCCGAGCCCGACGGGCCCATGATCGCAACATACTCATTGCGATGGATGGCAGATGTCCACGCCGCTCAGCGCGTCCACCGCCTGCTCGCTGCCCATGTCGTAGGTCTTCCACAGATCCTGCGTGCAGATGATGCACTCCGGCGGCGGTGCTTTCAGTTCCTGGCCGATGCTCAGCGGTTTGCGTTGCCATCCCGTTTGTTCTCCATGCTACTTTTCGTCTTCCTTCGCCGGCGTGCTGTTGTCGATCTTCACCTTGGTATCCGGCTTCATCGTGCGCAGCACCTTGTAGCTTCCGGTCACGATCTCGTCGCCTTCTTCAACCCGTCGAGCACTTCGATGTCGGTGGTGCCGGTGATTCCCGTCTGCACCGGCACAAACTGCGCCTTGCCGTCGCGGATCACGAATACGCCCTGGACCTCTTCCTTGGCGGCCTTCACGTCCTCCGGTTTTTCCGCCGCCTGCACCGCGCTCTTGTCCTTCTTCTTCGGAACCAGGTCGCCCTTCTGCCGGATCGTCAGTGCCTGGATCGGAATCGACAGCACGGCGGTCTTGGTGGCCGTCGTGATCTTCGCCGTCGTTGACAGTCCGGGCCGCAGATTATCCGGCACCTCGCTCAGGGTGACCACCACCTTGAAGTCCTTCGCCTCCTGGGTGCTGCCGGTGGATTGCGAAGTGGCCACGCCGGTGGAGCGCAGCAGCGCGTTGTTGCCGATCTCGGTCACCGTGCCCTTGAAGTTCTTCTTCGGAATGGCGTCGATGCTCACCTCCGCCGGTTGGCCCAGCTTGACGTTCACGATGTCGGTCTCATCCACCTTTACCTCGGCGGTGATCACCGAAACATCGGCCAGCGTCATCAGCGTTGAACCCGGCGAGTTCTGAATCCCCATCACCACCGTCTCGCCCTCGCGCACCGGCAGGTTGGTCACCACGCCGTCAAACGGTGCGCGGTACTCGGTCTTGCTCAGCACGTCGGTGTTGTGGACCAGGTTCGCCTTCTGCACCGCGATGCGGCGCTTGTAAGCTTCTGCCGCGGCCTTGGCCTGCGCAATGCGCGCCTTCGCCTGGCTCATTCCGGAAACCGCCGACTCGTAGGCGTTCTTCGCCGCGTCGTAATCTTTTTTCGCGATCAGTTGATCGTTGTAGAGCCCCTCGGCGCGCTTCCAGTCGTAGAGCTTCTGCTCCAGGTCGGCCTTGGCCCGGTCCAGGTCGGCAATGTTGGTGTTCAATGTCTCCACGCCAGCCGTGTAGTCGGCTTCGGCCGCCGTCAACGACGCCTGGGTCGCGTTTACGTCGGCGGCTGGCTGCACGTTTTCCAACTGCGCCAGCATCTGGCCCTTGCTCACGCGATCGCCTTCTTTCACATACAGGCGCACGATCTTGCCGAAGGCATTGGCGCCGACGTTCACAAACGTCTTGGGCCGTATCTCGCCCGAGGCGGTAACCTGCGACGTAAGATCCTGGCGCGACACTCTGCCGGTCTGCACCTCCACCACGCCCTTGCGGCTCTCATGAATGGTGAAGGAAAGTAATTCCCGCAACCAGAGCCAGTCCCCCGAGAGCAAGCCAAACTCTTTTCCAATTCTTCATCAGTCCTCATTAATCGCAAAAGCTATTTTAACCAGATCACGATCACTGCTCGTCCACCACGGCCAGCCCGGCTTCTGCTCTGCATTTCAGCGATCCAGGCCGTGCAATGCTCGCTACCTTGATTGTAAACCGTTGCTCCATCGCATCGTTTCGTCTCATATTCCGGCTTGCCATCATCTTCTCCGCCTCTCTCGGCCTGGAGCGCCCTCAATTCGTGCTGCCTTGCCTTGACTCCTGCGAATACTTACAATCGCTCCAGCGCCTAACGTTCTCCAGGAGCGAGACGTGTCCATGCGGTTTGTTTCCTACGTCATTTTTCCTTCGTCATGATGGCAGCCGCCATGCTGGTTGTGCCCGTCCTCGCGCAGGATTCCCCAGCCGATGACAAGGACGCCGGTACTTCGCTCAAGGATCTGAAGAAATCCAAGAAAGATGCTCCAGAGCCGAAAGAGCTTACCGACGAGGAGCGCAAGGAACGTCTGCGCAGCTTCAAGAAAGAAGTCGGCAAGAGCTACCAGAGCTGGCTCGATCAGGATGTCCGCTACATCATCACCCCGGAAGAAGAACAGGCTTTCAAACTCCTCGGCACCGATGAGGAGCGCGACTCAGTTCATCGAGCAATTCTGGCTCCGCCGCGATCCCACTCCTGACACCGAGGAAAACGAATTCCGCGAAGAACACTACCGCCGCATTCAGTATGCCAATGAGCACTACGCCGCCGGCATCCCCGGATGGAGGACCGATCGCGGCCGCATCTACATCGTCTGGGGCCCGCCCGACGAAATCGAATCCCATCCCTCCGGCGGCAACTATCAGCGCGATGCCGCCGAGGGCGGCGGTTCCACCTCCACGGTCCCCTTTGAGCGCTGGCGCTATCGCTATCTTGAAGGCATCGGCAACGAAGTCATCATCGAGTTCGTGGACACCTGCATGTGCAACGACTACCACATCTCCACCGATCCCAATGAGAAGGACGCCCTGCTCCATACTCCTGGCGGCGGCGCCACGCAGACTGAACAGATGGGGATCGGCAATCGCGCCGATCGCATGATGGGCACTCCCGGCGGAGTCAATCAAATGACCGGCAGCAACAAACAGTTCGACGCCATCGAGCGCTACGCCAAGCTCACCGCGCCTCCGCCCGTCAAGTTCAAGGATCTGGAAGAGAAGGTCAATACCAAGATTCGCTACAACCTCATGCCCTTCGATTTGCGCTCTGACTTTGTGAAGATCACCTCGGATACCGTTCTGGTCCCGATCACAATTCAGATCAAGACCAAGGACATGACCTTCGTTCAGAAGGAAGGCATTCAGCGCGCCTCCGTCAATATCTTCGGACGCATCACCACCCTCACCGGTCGCGTCGCCGCCACCTTTGAGGACACCGTCGGCGTCGACGAACCCAACGAGCTGCTGGAAAAAGCCCTGCTCACCACCCAGCTCTACTGGAAGGCCATTCCGCTCAAGCCCGGAATGTACAAAATTGATGTCGCCGTGAAAGACGTTAATGGCGACCGGGTCGGAACCCTCGTCCGCTCCATCCGCGTCCCGGAGTTCGACGATGAGAAACTCGCCTCCTCCTCGCTGATCCTTGCCGACATCATGGAGCACGTCCCGGCCAAGAGCATCGGCGCCGGCAACTTCATCATCGGCGACACCAAGGTCCGCCCCCGCCTCGATGCCGCCGACGGCAAGCCCGCCAGCTTCAAGCGCGACCAGCGCCTCAACATCTGGCTTCAGGTTTACAACCTCCAGCAGGATCAGCAGAGTAAAAAGAACCGGGCCAGCATCAGCTACGAAATCGTCAATATGCAGACCAATAAATCCGTGCTGCACGCCGATGAGTCCGCAGCTGCCTACGGCAACACCGGCGACCAGATCACCATCGAGAAGTCGATGCAGTTGGCCAACCTTGAACCCGGTTTGTACAATCTTAAAGTCACCGTCAATGACGAGGTAACGAAACAAACGATCAATCCGAGCGCCCGTTTTCAGGTCGAATAGGATCGAGTTCTTCGGCTACTTTGTCTTTTCAGTATCGTTCCCACCGGCACCATCGCCGGAACTGTGCGCGATACTGCCTGGGTGCCCGGAATGGGCGCCGTCATCGAGGTCCTCGCCAACTCCGCTGCTTAGAAGAAGCGGTAGCGGAACAGGTGATAGGCAGCCGCCAATCCGTCCAGCCAACTGAACTTCTTCCCCTCGGCGTAGCTTCGCCCGTGATACCGGATCGGCACTTCACAGATTCGCGCGCTGGTCTTGGCAAGCTTCACGGTCAGCTCGGTTTCCATGCTGAAGCCGTTGCACTCCAGTTTCAACCCGTCGAGCAGATCGCGTCGCAGAACCTTGTAGCAGGCGGTCACATCGGTCAGGGCGAGGCTGGTCACCATGTTGCACAGGACGGAAAACACGCGGTTCAGCAGAAAGCGATAGAAGCGCGGAACACCTTGCGCTCCGGGATGAAAGCGGTTGCCGAAGACGGCGTCGGCGCGATCCTCCAGAATGGGGCGCAGCAGCGCGGGATAATCGCTCGGGTCATATTCCAGGTCGGCGTCCTGCACCAGCACCAGTTCACCTTTTGCCTCGTCCAGAGCGGTGCGCAGGCAGGCTCCTTTGCCGCGATTGCTCTCATGCAGCAGCAGTCGCACGCGGTCGGCGGAGTTCTGGCGAAGGCTCTCCCAGTCCAACTGCAGCAGCAATTCGCGCGTGCCGTCAGTGGAGCAATCGTCCACCACGAAGACCTCTTTCGCCAGCGGCGCGATGTCCTGCGATAGAAGCTTCTTCAGTACGGCCAGCACGGTGCTGCGCTCGTTGTACACCGGAACGATGATGGTCAAGGTTTGGAAAGTCAGGGGCGGTGCTTTGATGTCAGCACTGGGGGCGGCAACGCCGGGAGTAAGCCCTTTGGCACCATCTAATCCATGACCCTCGGCGTCGGCGGAGCGCAATGTGCCTTCCTTGCTATGTTGCAGGGCACAGTGTACTCGATTTCCGGCGTTTTCGAGCTCAGCCTAGGTGAATTGCGCGAGTTCCGCTCAGGCCTGAGAAGTGCGCCTGCGCTCAAAAAAAACAGGTAGAAACATCCGGGATTGCTGAAGTCGGAAATCTTGAGGAAGGAAAAGTGTGCAGTTTGGTTCCGCAGGGTTGACCGGACGCCCGGACCGCGTAAACTAAGTACATGGGAAGCAAGAACGCACCAAAACGTGAAGTCAAGAAACCGAAAGCCCCCAAGAAAAAGGGTTAACGGTTTAGTCCAAGGCCGCGACAACGAACCTGCGTCGCCTGTCAGAACACCTCGCTCAGCAACTGAAAGCGCTCCAGCGTCAGCAACCTCTGTGGCTCGGGCGCGATGCAAAGCTCGGCGTGCTCCAGAATCCATGTCTCGGCGTGCGGAATAAATACCGCATTCAATCCCGCAGCGATCGCGGGATTGATGTCCGACTTCGGGCTATTGCCGACCATCCAGGTTGTGCTCCGCTCCAACCCATATTTGCCGACGATCGCGTCATAGCTCTCCGCGTTCTTCTCCGCCACCACCTCTACGGCCTCAAAGTACGGCTTCAGCCCCGAGCGCTCCACCTTGCCCGTCTGCTCGCGCACATTGCCCTTGGTCACCAGCAGCAGCCGGTGCCGGCTGCGCAGCGCATCCAGCGTGGGCGCAACGTGTTTCAGCAACTCGATCGGCTGCTCGGCGATGGCCGCAGCAATGCCGTGAATCGCTTCATGCAATGCGGGTGTCAGCGGCTCAACGGAAAGCCGCTCGAAGGTTGCCACCAGCGCCGCCGCAAAGCTGTGCAGCCCGTAGCCCAGCTTCACAATGCTTTCGTGCTCCACCTCGTTCAGCTGCTGCCGCACCTCAGCGGCGCTGAAGTGCCGGTGATTGAGAAACGAGATAAAGTTTGCAATCGCGCGCTCGAAGTAAATATTGTTTTCCCACAGCGTATCATCGGCATCGATCATCAACGTCTGGCGCGAGCTCTTCCATGCATCGCTCATCGGCATAAAGACAGTTTAGCGGATGAGTTGCGCCAATGGCGCGCGCTCTCTGTTTGTTGCATCACGTTGCTACAATCTGGCTGAAAGACCTGTTGCTCTGAAGGACGTGTTGCTCACCATGCGATCTGCACTCTTCTCCGCCGCGCTTGCCGTCTCGCTGCTCGCCGCGTCCACCTTTGCCCAGTCGCACCACGTTTCCACACCAAGGAAGTTTCCCATCGGAGGCTCGGCCCCCAGCGGCGCTCAGCTTAAGGCCCCAGCCGATCTTCCCGAGCGCATTGCGCGATGGCGCGTAGTGGACATGCCCTTTCACAGCACGGGGCTCACGCCGCGCGAAGTCAAAATGATCGGCAAACTGGTCGAAGCCGCGCGCCAAATCGACTCCATCTACTGGCGGCAAAGCGATCCCTACGCGCTCACCCTGCAGTCGCAGCTCAAAGGTTCTCATGCCCCACGCGATCAGCAGACCCTGCGCTATCTCTTCATCAACGGCGGACAGTACGATCTGCTCAATGGAAATCTCAGCATCCTCAACCATGAGCCCGCGCCCGAAGGACGAGCTTTCTATCCTGCCGGCGCCACGCGGCAAACCATTGAGAGCTACGCCGCAGCGCATCCCGACTCGCGCGCCGAGCTGTACAGCCCCTACACGCTCGTTCGTCCGATGGGCGCGGAACTGGTCGGCCTGCCTTACCGCTCTGCCTTCCGCACCCAACTCCTGGAGGCGGCGAAAGACTTGCGTGAAGCCGCATTGCTCAGCGACGATGCGGCCTTCGCGGAGTTCCTGCGTGCCCGCGCCGACGCCTTGCTCAGCGATGACTACTATCCCAGTGACCTGCTCTGGCTTGATCTGAAGTCGCCGAAGATTGATCTCATCCTCGCGCCCGGCCTCGCCTATCTCGATCAGCTTCTCGGAGTAAAGACCTCGTACGGCGCGGCCATCTTGATCCGCAACGATGAGGAGAGCCGCAAACTCGAGCTCTTTCTGCAGTACCTTCCGCAGATTCAGAGCTCGCTTCCGCTTCCCGCCTCAGACAAGCCATCGAAAGGAGGCCAGCCCTCGCCGATGGAGGTCGTCGATTCGCCCTTTCGCAGCGGAGATCTTCTGCACGGCTATCAGTCGGTCGCCGCCAGTCTCCCGATTGACCCGCACATCCACGCCGAAAAAGGCACCAAGAAGATCTTCTTCAAAAATTTCATGGACGCGCGCGTCAACTACGTCCTGCTGCCACTGGCGCGCAAGATGATGGACCCATCGCAGGCTGCCGCCCTACCGCAAGCGGCTATCTCACCGTGGTCGTCATGCATGAGATCAGCCACGACCTCGGCCCCACCTCTGCCCGTGTTGGCGAAAGCGGTTTCGATCGGCGAGTCGCTCGGCCCCATCTACTCCGCGCTGGAAGAGGCCAAGGCCGATGTCACCGGAATGTATGCCCTGCGCTGGCTGATCGAACACGACGTGCTTCCGCGCGAGCGCGAGCAGGAGTTCGACGCGTCCTACTTCGCGGGCATGTTGCGCTCGGTACGCTTTGGCGTCGCCGAAGCCCACGGACGCGCCCAGCTTATGGAGTTCAACTACCTCTTCGAGAAGGGCGCAATCCTGCCGCATGCCGGAACCCTCAGCCTCGGCACCGCCCGCGTCGTTTTCGCGCTCGATTACGACCAAGTTTCCCGCCGCCATCGAATCGCTGAACCAAGAGCTGCTGGAGATGGAAGCCACCGGAGACCGCACCCGCGCCGAGCAGTGGTTTGCCCGCTACGGCAGCATCTCACCCGCTCTTGCATCCGCACTCCACTCCGCCAAAGACGTTCCCGTCCACATCTTCCCCAAGTTCTCATGGGATGCGCACTTCTTTTAGTCACAGGTGGCCCACATCCGCCTTCCTTTGGCGAATGTGGGGTAGCAGGCAAATGTGGGATAGCAAAGTGAAGCAGCAAAAGAAAGGCTCCACGCAATCGCGCAGAGCCTTTCCCGGCAGAGCTGTTATATTCGGCTACACCTTGTTCGCCGAAGCCGTTTCGCTCACCCACTCCAGCTTTACTTCCTGCGGAATGATGCCTTTTTCGTGGCCCATGTTGAGCAGCTTGGCTACCGCTTCGCGCCCGTCGTCGCCGTAGTCCAGGGTGCGCTCGTTCACGTACATGCCGACGAACTTGTCGGCGTCCCTTGCGTCCAGGTCGCGGGCAAACTGCATCGCGTACTCCAGCGCCTGCTCGCGGTTATCCAGCGCGTGCTGAATGCTGTCGCGCAGCGCCTTGCAAACCTTGGCGATCGTCTCCGGCCCCAAGTCCTTGCGGATGGCGTTGGCGCCCAGCGGCAGTGGCAGGCCGGTCAACTCGCGCCACCACTTGCCCAGATCGACGATGCGGTTCAGCCCGCACTTGTCATAGGTAAGCTGGCCCTCGTGGATGATCAGTCCGGCGTCGTACTTGCCTTCCAGCACGGCGGGCATGATCTTGTCGAAGGGCACCACCTCGGTCTGAATTCCAGGCGCGAAGAGCTTGAGCGCCAGCACCGCGGTGGTCAGCGTGCCGGGGACGGCGATCTTCAGCTTCTTCACCTCGTCCAGCGTGTAGGCCTTGGGAGCGACGATCATCGGGCCGTAGCCATCGCCTACGCTGCCGCCGCTCGGCATCAGCGCGTACCGATCCTGCAGGTACGGATAGGCGTGGAACGAGATCGCCGTCACCTCGAAGTAGGCCTCCGCAATCGCCTTGTGGTTCAGCGTCTCAATGTCGCAAAGAACGTGGGTGAACTTGAGCCCGGGCACCCGAATCTTGTTGGTTGCCAAGCCATAGAACATGAACGCGTCGTCCGAATCCGGACTGTGCGCAATTTTGATTTCTGTCGCATCGAGAAGCGCTGGAGCTCATAAACCTTATTTTTCCGGGGGCCTGAAGGCCCGCCCATGGACTGCAAACTGATATGCCGCCCTGACCAACCAGCGCGGCGTAAAATTTCAATCTTCCGGACCCGCGTTTTCGGGTCCGCCGCAATCATTGCCAGGAGGCTGCTACGGCAAGCTCCCATGGCTGCTCTCCTGCGCGGCTTCCGCGGAATTCCGTGCCTGTGCCCGCCGCGACTTCCATTGCCACCGGACGCGAACAAACACCGCAATCGCCACCCCTATCAGAGCAGCAGCCGACAATGCCAGAATCGCAAAAAGAACCTTGATGATCACAGGGTTCTAGCATATCAGAGTAGAGGCAACCCAATCGCGGCAGATTCCATGATCCTAGCAGGCTTTCGACGCCGGAGTATTTTAACCCGGAACGCCTCTGCTTGCGCCGCAGTGGTGCGTCGTCGAAAAACTAAAACAGTGGTATGATGCAGCAAAGCACAAAGTCTCAGCTCGGACGGCACGCATTTTTCGTTTCGCCGACTTGCTGATTATGGCACTTATATGTTCACGTACTCGCATCCTGATTCCAGCGTAAAGCAGCCTGTTGCGTTTATCGCTTCGCTCTCATTGCAGTTTGCGCTGCTCGCAGTTCTCTGTCGCATTCCTTTGCAGCAGATGTCTGGTCCTTCTTTGCGCTCGAACGTAACGCATTCGTCCTCGATCACTCCGATTTATTTTCAGAAGGAAACGGTTGCCGCCCCCAGCGCCCCTGAACCCGCGCCATCCGTAGTAAAGCCCGCTCCTGAACCGCCCCGCGAGGCAAAACTGGATACTGCGCTGGAAGTCACTACCGCTGCCAATACCGCAGCCGAAGCCGCCGATGACAGCTCTGGCAACGGGGAAGGACAAGGGGGCTTAGCGCCGTTCCCCAGCTGGAGGACGAATTCCATGCCGGCGGCTTTATGGGCCACCATCAGGTCAAGAATGCTTTGCCGGTCTTCACCCCGGACCCACCCATCCTGCATGGTGAGGTTCCCGAGTTTGCTCGCGGCAAAGATGTCGTCTTGGATGTGGTGATCAATGATCAGGGCTCGATCATCGAAGTCGGGGTCGTGCAAGGGGTTGGAAACGGAGTAGAAAAATCCATCGTGGAAACCCTTCGCCGATGGATCTTCGTTCCCGCTAAATTTAATGGAATGGCGATCGTTTCGCGTCAGCAGCTGCGTTTTCACTTTCCTGGGTAATGAACGTTGGCTAAGCAGCGTTGGGCCGGCAACGTTGGTGAGCAACGTTAACGAATGTTACCTGTGCATTGCCGCTTCCACTTCCTCGGCCGTATGCGGCAGTTCGGCCGTCAGATTCACTAGCCTACCGCTCTCATCCAGCATCACGATGTCTTCAATCCGCACTCCAATCTTTTCCTCGGGAATATAAATTCCGGGCTCAATGGTGAACACGTCGCCTTTGTCCACCGGGCCTGTGCCCACGTCATGCACCTCCAGGCCCACGCGATGCCCCAGTCCGTGAATGAAGTATTTGCCCAGCGCTTCGCCATGCAGGTCTTTGCCGTGGCTGTTGATGTAGTCGTAGGCGATCTGGTAAAGCGAATCCGGCCCAGTGCCGGTCAGCGTGCTTTTGGCCGCCACCACGGACCGCATCGCCGCCCGCTGCGCGCCTAGCACGACGTTGTAGATCTCGCGCTGACGGGCCGTAAAGTGTCCGTTGGCAGGCAGGGTGCGGGTGATGTCGCTGGCATACATCGCATACTCGCCCGCCACGTCCATCAGCACCACGTCGCCATCGTGTATTTCGTGAGAATTTTCCGAGTAGTGCAACACGGTCGAATCGAACCCCGAGCCCACAATCGGCGCATACGCCGGACGCTCGCAGCCGCCGTCCTGAAACTTGTATTGCATCAGCGCCGCAATCTGGTATTCGAAGAGCCCCGGACGCATCGCCTGCATCGCCGCCCGATGTCCCGCAATTGAAGCCTGGGTGGCGTGGCGAATCCGTTCGATTTCGCCGCCGTCCTTGTGCTTGCGCAGCTCCGCGATCTTGTCCTCGACTCCCAGGTAAGCCACGTAATCAGGGAACGCATTGCTCCGCTTCAGCCACTCCATCGGAGCCGTCGAAGGCGTACTCTCCGGCGCCTCTGCCATCGCAGAATAAATCACCGCTCGCGGTTGCGCGACAATCTGCCGCAGCAGATCGTGCATCTGGTCGAGGCTTGCCACGCGATCAAAGCCGGCGATAGCAGCGGCATTCGGAGCGTCCGCGCTCAGCTTCGGCCCTGTCCATTTTTCCTGCGCTGGATTGTGCGCCGGAAGAAAGAGAATTTCCGTGTACGTGCGTGCCGGAGTGTTGCCATTTGCCTCTACCGCGGGTGAGATCACCACTGCTGCGCCCGGCTCTGCCCAGCCCGTCAGGTAGAAAAAATTATTGTCCTGCCGGAAGCCGTAGATCGCGTTCGGCCCCTCTGATTCCGTTGCGGCGAACAACACAGCCACGCCTCCGTCCAGCTTTTTGGAGAGCGCAACCCGGCGCGCGCGATAATCCGCTCCCGGTTGACGGTCGAGTGCAAACAGCCTGCTCGTGAGCCCCGAAGCGCCGAACAGGGAAGCGCCCAACAACAGAGCCAGCAGCGCAAACACGCGGAGCTTCATGGAAGCCGAGTATAATCCGCGCGCGTAGCCAGTGCTAGGTCGCGCGCTAAACGCCCACGGGGAAGGGTTTGACATGCTCCGCTTCATTACTGGCGTCGGTGCGCCCGAACAGGGAGAAGCGTCCCTGCAAAAGCGACATCAATCCCGTGTACCAGTAGCCGTACACAAACAGAATTAGGAAGGGAACCGTGATGTAGTTTTCGTTCGTGATCGCATACCAGACGGTCATCGCAAAGTAGCAGCCTACCGCCAGTTCGATCCAGGGAATCGCGCCCAGCCGCTTGCGGTATTTCTTTGCAGCCTGCTGCGCCGCAAGGTTCTTCTGCCCCTTGCCTTGCACGCTGTACTTCGGGGTGCGGGCAAACGCCGACTGCTTGCCCAGCAGAGCCTCAATCACTCCCTTGGAGTTCGTGATCGTCAAACCAATTCCCAGCGCCATCAGGAACGGCAGGTAGAAAATTGTCCTCCACCAGCGCGTGGGGTACAGCTCTTTCTGCGAAACCAGGTAAAAGCTTGAGATGGAAAACGTCGACGCCAAAAACAGCGGCACGTCGATGTACATCATCTGGAACCAGCCCTGGTAGAAGCGAATGATCATCGCCGGCAGCAGCAGCACCGAGAGCATGATCATCAGCGGATAGCTCAGGTTCGCCGTCAGGTGATACCACGCCTCAATCTTCTCCCGCACGCTTACATCCGACTTCATTACCCTCGGCAGATCTTTGATCGCGCACTGAATCAACCCTTTGGCCCAGCGCACCTGCTGCGTCTTGAAGGCCGTCATCTCAATCGGCAACTCTGCCGGGCACTCCACGTCCTGCAGGTAGAGGAATTGCCAGCCCTTCAACTGGCTTCGATAGCTCAGGTCGGTATCTTCGGTCAGCGTGTCGTGCTGCCAACCGCCCGCCTCTTCGATGGCCCGCACCCTCCACATCCCCGCCGTGCCGTTGAAGTTGAAGAACACGCCCGCGCGCGAGCGACCTCCGTGCTCCAGCACAAAGTGCCCATCCAGTAGGATCGCTTCCACCTCAGTCAGGAATGAGTAGTGCCGGTTGATGTGGGTCCAGCGCGTCTGCACCATGCCAATGTGCGGCTCGGCAAAGTGGTGGACGACTTTCATGATCCAGTCGCTGGCCGGAGTGAAGTCAGCGTCGAAGATGGCGACGAACTCGCCCTTTGCCGTCTTCAACCCATGTTCCAGCGCGCCCGCCTTAAAGCCGGTGCGGTCGGTGCGATGGATGTGAACAATGTCGTGTCCCAGCGCGCGATAGTGGTCCACCACATCCCGGGCCACGCTCACCGTCTCGTCGGTCGAGTCGTCCAGCAACTGAATGTCCAGCAGCTCGCGCGGATACTCCAGCCTGCAGATCGACTCCACCAGCCGGTCCACCACAAACTGCTCGTTGAAGATCGGCAGCTGGATGGTGATCCGCGGCAACTGCGTGAAGGTCGATTTCGGCTCCGTCGTCTTCTTCTTGCGATGCTTGTAATACAGCCAAACAAGCTGATAGCGATGGAAGCCATAGCTGGCCAGAATCACGAGCACGATGAAGTAGGGAATCAGGAGTGCAAGGTCGAAGCCGTTGGTGTGGTACAGCCCCTTGAATGCAGGGTTGGTTTGCTTCTGCAAGAACTGTACAACCGGGTTCGGCCGAGGTGCGAAGGCGATCATGGCCGCAAACAGAGTGATCAAGGCGGATTCCGAAGAACTGGATTAGGCCGGACGCAAGAATTTTCCGGAAAGCTCGATTGTACCCGAATCCACCGCCGGTTGCCCCAGCCTCGCCCGTTGTCTGTTCACGCCGGGTGCGCGCGGTTGCCCCAGCTTCGCCTAAATAGGTTCGGTAAAGCATCCGCCTTTTGGACAAGCAGGCTCCTTAAAGAGGAAAGCAAAACGACCGCGAGATCAAAAGCCCCACTCAAGCCAACAACAGCGGGCTTGAATGGGCCACCCGCCAGCTACGCTGCATGCTTCTCAGCTTCCAGAAATTTCTTGAAAATCTCTTCAGCCTGCAATGACAGAATCTCGTTCAGTCGCTTCAGGTCGGGCATCAAATAGCTCAAATTTATCGCCAACAAATTCTCGTGGATTATTTCGTAAATTACTCCCTGCAACAGTCTCGCATTTACGGCAAGTAGAGCGATTGGGTATTTCTGCAATTGTCGCTCTTCGCCAGTCTTCGCCGCAGCAGGCAGAGCGGTAGCTTCATGCGGGGGAGACTCCAACTGATTAACCAGTTCCGTGAGTGTGATTCGTATATGGTCTAACCGCTCCTCATCGGAAAGCGGCAGGAGACTCAATTCTGGATTGCCCTTCATCTCCAAGACGACCCGCTGGCAAGTCTCGTCTTTGTGGTCGTGCAGAATGTTCGAAAGCCGCTTAGTCTGGATATGCCCCGCTGGTTCTCGTTCCCTTATCCTTCGCTCAATCGCCGCCACCATCTTCGGAGGGTCGGCGGGCTTAATCAAGACCTCATCAACCTGATTGGCGATTGTCCGTAACGCAGTTTCAATTGCAGGATATCCCGTCAAGATGAAGTTGATGCAGCTTGGGTGAGTACGACGCATCGCGCTGGCCACGGTATATCCATCGCCCTGTTCACCAATATTCAGGTCGGCCATCAAAACGTCAAAAGGATGCGCTGCAATTTCGGCCAGTGCCTCAGCCACCGTGCCAACAACAACAGCGTCAAACCCGTGCGCTTGCAATATGAGCGGCATCGTCATTCGGATGCTGGGCTCGTCATCTACGCACAACACCCGTGTAGCTGGCATTTTCGCGCCCCTCTACGGCATGCCGCCCGAGATGCCTGGGAAAAGGAATGTGGTTGCCCGCGCGGCGTGCTCCAGTGGACATATAAGGCTTAGATCATGACGACGAGTTCAGAGTCATGCGTTTGTTGGCCGAAACAGGCCAGCATCACCGATTCTCGGTCATATGAGTTCTGGCTATTTTCAGGGGAGGCCAAGTAGCCACCTATCTCAAATTCAGAGCGGCTCGTTTAGTTCTTGGGCAGAAGCGTTCAATTAGGCAAAGATCGGATGCCCCAGCTTCGCCCGCTGTCCCTGGGATAGATAACTTTGTTCTTTGCAGTTGACTCCGTCCTTGGGTGGTTGACTTTTACCTACCCCTCCCTCCAGCCCTGCTTCCCCACCCGTACTACGGATTTTTTACAATTCTCTTACTGGTTGTGAGATAGGTCACAGCCTAATGTGGCCCCGCCGTAGTCGAATGACCGTTGCGAACTCAAGACGCAGCGGAAAAAAGAAGCGCAAAACCAGCTCTGACTAGTAGTTCTGAGCGGTTTTGACCTGCAACTCCGCAAAATCCCTGGAGGCCCGATTCATGAGTCGGAACAAAGTGACCGTTGACGGCAACGAAGCTGCTGCTTACGTTGCCCATAAGACCAACGAAGTCATCGCTATATACCCCATCACACCTTCGTCCGGCATGGGCGAACTTAGTGATCAATGGTCTTCCGACGGCCAGCCGAACATCTGGGGTTCCATTCCCCAGGTAATCGAGATGCAGAGTGAAGGCGGCGCCGCAGGCGCGCTCCACGGAGCCCTGCAGGGCGGAAGTCTCGCAACGACCTTCACCTCCTCGCAGGGCCTGTTGCTCATGATTCCCAACATGTACAAGATTGCCGGCGAGCTTACGCCGTGCGTCATCCATGTGGCTGCGCGCTCCATCGCCGCCCAGGGCCTGTCCATCTTCGGCGATCATCAGGACGTCATGGCCGTGCGCCAGACCGGCTGGGCGCTGCTGGCCTCCAACAATGTCCAGGAGGTCATGGACACCGCTCTCATCGCCCAGGCCGCCACCCTCGAGGCGCGCGTCCCCTTTGTACATTTCTTCGACGGCTTCCGCACCTCGCACGAGGTTTCCAAGGTTGAGGAACTTACCATGGACGATATGCGCGCCATGCTGCCCGAGGAGAATATCCGCCAGCAGCGTCTTCGCGCCCTCTCGCCCGACCATCCAGTGCTCCGCGGCACCGCCCAGAATCCCGATGTCTATTTCCAGGCGCGCGAGACCGTCAATCCCTACTACCTCGCCGTACCCACCATTTTGCAGAATGTGATGGATCGCTTCGCCGAGGTTGCCGGACGCCAGTACAAGCTCTTTGAATACAGCGGCGCACCCGATGCCGAACGCGTCATCATTCTCATGGGCTCGGGCTGCGATGTCGCCGAGGAGACCGTGAACTACCTGGTCGCCCAAGGAGAAAAGGTCGGCGTCCTCAAGATTCGTTTGTTCCGTCCCTTCTCCACCGAGCATTTCCTCGCCGCGCTTCCGGCTTCGGTGCGCACCATCGCCGTGCTCGACCGCACCAAGGAACCTGGCTCCGTTGGCGAGCCGCTCTATCAGGAAGTCCTGACCGGCCTCGCCGAGAGCGTCGCCACAGGAAAACTCGCCGCCATGCCACGCATCGTCGGCGGCCGCTACGGCCTTTCCTCCAAGGAATTCACTCCCGCGATGGTCAAGGCCGTCTTTGACAGCCTTACCAGAACGGTCCTGCAGAATCACTTCACCGTCGGCATCAACGACGATGTCACCCACACCTCGCTTGCCTTCGATCCCGCCTTCTCCGCCGAAGACTCCCGCACGGTTCGCGCCCTCTTCTTCGGACTTGGCGCCGATGGCACCGTGGGCGCCAATAAGAACTCCATCAAGATCATCGGTGAAGACACAGAGAACTTTGCCCAGGGCTACTTCGTTTATGACTCGAAGAAGTCCGGCTCCATCACCACCTCGCACCTGCGCTTCGGCCCCAAACAAATTCGCTCCAGCTACCTGATCACGCGCGCCAACTTTGTCGCCTGCCATCAGTTCAACTTCCTTGAGCGCATTGACGTGCTCAGGCACGCGCAGGAAGGCGCGGTCTTCCTTCTCAACAGCCCGTTCAGCAAGGATGAAGTATGGGATCAACTGCCCCGTCCCGTGCAGCAGCAGATCATCAGCAAGAAACTGCAGTTCTACGTCATCGATGGTTACAGCGTGGCCAAGGACACCGGCATGGGCCAGCGCATCAACACCATCATGCAGACCTGCTTCTTCGCCATCAGCGGTGTGCTGGAGCGCGACGAGGCGATTGCGGCCATCAAGAAGGCTATCAAGAAGACCTACGGCAAGCGTGGTGACGCCGTGGTCGAGAAGAACTTCGCCGCCGTCGATAGCACGCTCGCCAATCTCCATCGCGTCGAGGTTCCTGCCCAGACCACCAGCAAGGTTGAGCTCCGTCCGCCGGTTCCCGCCCAGGCTCCCGCCTTCGTGCAGGATGTTCTGGCAGCCATGATCCTCGGCGACGGCGACAACGTCCCGGTCAGCAAACTGCCCTGTGACGGAACCTATCCCGTCGGCACCGCGCAGTGGGAGAAGCGCAACATCGCCCTGGAAGTTCCCGAATGGGACGAGGCGCTCTGCATCCAGTGCGGCAAGTGCGTGCTCGTCTGCCCGCACGCCGTCATCCGCGCCAAGGTTTATCCCAGCAACCTGCTGGCCTCGGCTCCGGCGTCCTTCAAGTCCGCCGAGCCCAAGTGGAAGCAGTTTGCAAACGCCAAGTACACGCTGCAGGTTGCGGCGGAAGACTGCACCGGCTGCGCGCTCTGCATCGAGGCGTGTCCGGCCAAGTCCAAGACCGAAGCCAAGCACCGCGCCATAAACATGGTTCCGCAGCCTGAGATTCGGGAGCGCGAAGCCCGTAACTGGGATTTCTTCCTCAGCCTGCCCGAGACGCCGCGCGAGCAGCTTTCGGTCGGCCAGATCAAAGACGTGCAACTCTTCCAGCCGCTCTTCGAGTTCTCCGGCGCCTGCGGCGGCTGCGGCGAAACTCCGTATATCAAGCTGCTCACCCAGCTTTACGGAGATCGCGCGGTCATCGCCAACGCCACTGGTTGCTCCTCGATCTATGGCGGCAATCTACCCACCACGCCGTACGCCGCCAACAACGACGGCCGAGGTGTTGCCTGGTCCAACTCGCTCTTTGAGGACAACGCCGAATTCGGTCTTGGCCTCCGTCTCTCCATCGACAAGAGTCGCGAGTACGCGCGCGAGTTGCTGGTCCGCCTCGCCGCAAAGCTGCCCGAAGAGTTGGTGAAGGCGCTGCTCGCAAAGTCCGATCGTGGTGAAGCCGCAATTGCCGCGCAACGTCAGCGCGTCGTCCAACTCAAGAAGGCATTGGCAAGTATCAACCTTACCGAAGCACGCGCCCTGCTTGATGTCGCCGATCAACTGGTGGACAAGTCAGTCTGGATCGTCGGTGGCGATGGCTGGGCCTATGACATCGGCTTCGGCGGTCTCGATCACGTCCTGGCCTCGGGGCGCAACGTCAACATCCTGGTCCTCGATACCGAGGTCTACTCCAACACTGGCGGGCAGATGTCGAAAGCAACCCCGCGCGGAGCCGTCGCCAAGTTCGCCGCAGCCGGAAAGAATCGTCCCAAGAAGGATCTCGCCCTCATCGCCTCCAGCTATCCGGCGTATGTGGCGCGCATCGCCATGGGCTTCAGTGACACGCAAACCCTCAAGGCCTTCAATGAGGCGGAAGCCTTCGATGGTCCGTCCCTCATCGTCGCCTACAGCCATTGCATCGCACACGGCTATGACCTGGTGCACGGACTCGAGCAGCAGAAGCTTGCGGTGCAGAGTGGACACTGGCCGCTCTTCCGCTTTAACCCGGATGCCGCGCCCGGCCAGGCGAACTTCGTCCTTGACAGTCGTGCGCCCAGCATTCCGCTCGATCAGTACATCTACAATGAAACCCGCTACACCATGCTTCGCCAGGGCAATCCAGAGGCTGCAAAGGCACTGCTCGACGAAGCCCAGAAGGATGTCGTTGCGCGCTGGAAAGGTTACGAGGCATTGGCGCAAGCCTCCTCTGCTTCGGCGACCGCTGACGCCGCAACTACAACCGCCGGAAAGGCAGGCCAGTCATGATCGATCTTTCCACAAAGTACCTTGGACTCGGACTTCGTAATCCGCTCGTCGTCGCCGCCTCGCCCTTGTGCAGGGAGATCGCGAACCTGCGTCACATGGAGGACGCCGGCGCCGCCGCCGTCGTTCTCCACTCGCTCTTCGAGGAGCAGATCAACATCGAGTCCAATGAACTCGACCGCTTTCTCTGGGACGGCGCCGACATTAGCGCCGAGGCCACCTCGATCTTTCCCGCTCTCGACAGCTACAACATCGGCCCGGACGGCTACCTCGAACACATTCGCCTGGCCAAGCAGGCCATCTCGATTCCTGTCATTGCTTCGCTCAACGGTGTCTCGCGCGGGGGCTGGGTCAGTTACGCCCGTGAGGCACAGCAGGCCGGCGCCGATGCCCTGGAACTAAACGTCTACTTTGTTCCCGCCGATCCCCGCTCCACCTCCGACGAGGTGGAAAAACTCTATATCGATTTGGTTGCGGAGGTCCGCCGCACCGTCACCATTCCGGTCGCGGTAAAGGTGGGGCCGTTCTTCAGCTCCTTCGCCAACATGGCGCAGCGGTTGGAAGCTGCCGGGGCCAACGCTCTCGTCATCTTCAATCGCTTCTACCAGCCGGACTTCGATCTCGATGCGCTTGAGGTCAGGCCCTCTCTGACTCTTTCTGACAGCAGCGAACTGCTGCTCCGCCTGCATTGGGCCGCCATCCTCCAAAGTCACCTCCACGCCGACATCGCCATCACTGGCGGCGTCCACAAGGCGGAAGACGTGGTCAAGTCGATGATGGCCGGAGCCAAGGTCACCATGCTCGCCTCGGCTCTCTTCCAGAACGGCATCGGCTATCTGCGTCCGCTGCTCCATCAACTCGACAAATGGCTGGAACTGCACGAGTACGAAAGCATCAAACAAATGCAGGGCAGCATGAACCAGAAGAATGTCCCCAATCCCAAAGCCTTTCAGCGCGCCAACTACATGAAGGTGCTCTCGAGCTACGCGCTGCGGTAGGGCTCAACCAGTTTGACGAAACGCAAAGGAGCGGCCCCGTGCCGCTCCTTTCATCATCGGCAACTTGCGCAGCTGTTCGATCCCAGCCTGCGACCACAGCTTCTTGCCCCTCTGCAAACCTTGGTTCAGCGCCACTCCTACGCCTCCGCCTGCCGGAAGAACTCCAGAATCGCCTCAGCCTGCTTGCTGTTCACTACCGAAGTCAGTGCGGCGAAGTTCGCCTGCTTCACCGCCTGCAGCGAACCAAAGTGCTGCAGCAGCCTCCGCGTCGTCAATTCGCCAACTCCCGGCACATCGCGCAGCTCCGTCGCCCGGTCTCGCATCGTCCGGCGTTTGCGGTGGAAGGTGATGGCGAAGCGGTGAGCCTCATCGCGGATCTGCTGAATCAGCAGCCGCACCGGCGAGTGACGGTCCAACACAATCGGCTCGTCCTCCTGCCCAAAGAGATACAGGATCTCCTCCCGTTTGGCGATCGAAGCCAGTGGCTGCGCGGCCAATCCCAACTCCTCCAACGCACGGGCCGCCGCGTGCAACTGTCCCAGGCCACCATCCACCAGCACCAGCGAAGGCATGGCCTTCTCTTCGTCCCGCAACCTTTTGTAGCGGCGTGTCACCACCTCGTACATCGACTTGAAATCGTCAATCCCCTCCACCGTGCGGATGATGAACTTGCGGTAATCCGCGTTCTTCATCTTGCCCGCTTCCCATACCACCATCGAGGCCACGGTCTCCGTGCCCTGAATGTGCGAGATGTCGAAGCACTCAATCCGCTCCGGCAGCTCCGGTAGCTGGAACACATCCTGCAGCGCGCTCTTCAGCACATCGGTTCGCGGCTTCATCACCCGGAAGCGCTGATCGTAGGATTGCTTTGCGTTCGTGCCTGCCAGGTCGATCAGCGAGCGCTTCTCGCCCCTCTGCGGCGCCTCAATATAGACTCGCGAGCCGCGTTTCTCGCTCAATACGTCCTGCAGCGCCTTGCAGTCTTCAAATTCAACCGGAACGTAAATCGTGCGCGGAATGTAGGGCGCATCCAGATAAAGCTGTTTCAGCAAAGTGCTGAAGAACTCGCCCACCTCAAAGCCCACTCCCGGCACCAGCTCGGCCAGCTCTTCCCAGAAGAATTCGCGCCGGTCCAGCACCTTGCCGCCACGCATATGGAAAAGGTTTACCGCCATCAGATGGTTTTCGTAGTGGTAGCCGAGCACGTCGATGTCATCGCCCTCGGCCGCGGTCATGCGCTGCTTCTCGTGCAACTGCTGCACCGTCACAATCAGGTCGCGATACTTCGCCGCCATCTCGAACTGCATCTCGTTCGACGCACGCTCCATACGCTCGCGCAGCGAGCTGGAAAGCTCCGTCGGCTTTCCCTCCAGCAGCAAACGCACGTCCCGCACCGCCTGCGAATAAATCTCCGGAGTCGTCAGCTCCTTCACACACGGCCCCATGCACCGCTTAATGTGGAACTGCAAACAAGGACGCGGATGATCGCGTGTCAGGTCGATCTTGCACGACGGAATCAGGAAGCTGCGATGGATCAGATCGACGATCCGGTACGCCAAGCTGGCAGGGAAGTACGGCCCATAGTAACTACCGCCGTCATTGCGCAGCCTGCGCGTCACATGCACCCGCGGATACCGCTCCGCCGTCAGCTTGACGTACGGGTAGGATTTGTCGTCCTTCAGCAGCACGTTGTAGTGCGGCAGCTTCTGCTTGATCAGATTATTTTCAAGCGCCAGTGCCTCGCGCTCGTTTTCCACCACGATGTACTCAATGTCGATGGCTTCGCGTAGCAGGCTTCCGGTCTTGGCGTCCTCGCTCGCGCCCTCTCCAAAGTACGAGCGCACCCGCGCGCGCAGGTTCTTCGCCTTGCCAACGTAGATGACCTCGCCTTCCGCGTTTTTATAGAGGTACACCCCCGGATTGCTCGGAACCGTTTTGATCTTTTGATACAGATCCATCGTCTCTGCTCTGCTGGCGGCTTGCCTTGCTCCTATGAAAATTCTACGCGTACGGGAAGGAAACTCCCCTCGACACCCCTGCAATTCTCTCTAACTTGCTGAACCTGCATAGGATGTGACGTGGCATTACGCGTGCACCTATCTCGAGTGACTGTGCCCGGGCATCATCGGCTTAGACCGCCCAATTTCAGCAACACAGGGCCCAAGGAGCTTTCCATGAAACGATTTCTTCTCCCAGTTCTTGTCGTAGGCGCAATGGCTCTTACCGCAGGCTGCGCCACCAAGACCTACGTCAAGCAGCAGACTACCCCAGTGATAAACAAGATCGATGAGTTGGATGTTCAAACCGCCCAGACGACTCACGGCATTAAGGATACCGATCAACGCGCCCAGCAGGGGATTCAGGGAGTTGAGGCCAAGGCTTCAGCCGCCGACCAGAAGGCTCTGGCCGCCGGTCAGCAGGCCGACCAGGCTCAGCAACTCGCCTCTACCGCCAACAATGGCGTCAATGACCTCAGCAACCGCGTGGTCAACCTCGACAACTACCATCCGGTTACCGAAGCCGCCGTGCACTTTGGCTTCGACAAAGCCACTCTCACCGCCAAAGACAAAGAGCAGCTCGACGAAATCGGTCAGCAGATTCCCAACATCAAGGGCTACATCGTTCAGATCGAGGGCCGCACCGACTCAGTCGGCAGTCCCACCTACAACTATGACCTCAGCCAGCGCCGCGCCGCCGCCGTCACCCAGTACCTGGCTTCCAAGTACAACGTGCCCGCGCACAAGGTCTTCATTATCGGCCTCGGTAAAGACGCCCCGGTGGACAAGAGCAATACCTCCAAAGGCCGCGCCGAAAACCGTCGAGTTGACGTCCGCCTGATGACCAACAACCTCGATGCTCAAAGCGCCGCGACCCCGCAGGAAACTCCGGCGGCCACCGCGAATCCACAACAGTAACCCTCCAACTCGAAGCTTGAGGCGCGCCAGCACTTGTCGCGCGCAGCAAAGAAGGCCGCTCCTCCTCGAGCGGCCTTTTCTTCTTGCAACAACGCTGCGATCTCCTAGCTCTTACCCTCCGCCCACAAAGTGCACGATCTCCAGCCGGTCGCCGTCCTTCAGCGCGGTCGCGCTCCATTTTTCGCGAGGCACAATCTCCCGATTTACCTCCACAGCAACCCGATCGCCCTTCATCCCAAGCTCTTCGATCAGCGCTTCCAAGTTGGCCGCCGTAAGGTTCCGCTCTTCTCCATTGATTACCAGACGCATAAAAACAAAATAGCAGATGTACTCCACCGGCCAATGGCCAAATATTCATCTTCTGCGCGCTTGACTTCCAGAAAAGCGGGATTAATATGGTGGCAACATTTTTGTTTGGATATGTTTCAAACAAATTGTGGCAGCCTGTTCGGTGGCAGTCGATTTCAGCGTTCTGATGTATGCCTGAAACTGTACGGGTGGCCCACATCCGCCCGTAGTTGGCGAATGTGGGGACCGGATCAAAGGTATAGGTGCATGGATCAGAGCTTTACATCCAGCCAGGTTTCAGAACGCACCGGCCTCACCCCGCGTCAACTTCAGTGGTGGGACGAGCAGGGAATCGTAGTTCCGGCCCGCCAGGGCCATCGTCGTCTTTACTCCGCCAAAGATCTCGCCGAACTCGCCATCCTCTGTGATCTGCGCCGTCGCGGCTTCAGTCTCCAGCGCATTCGGAAAATGATCGAGTTGCTGCGCCGCGAATTCGGTCATCGTCTCGCCGACCTGCTCTCGCGTGGCCCTGGTCTGCACCTGCTCACCGACGGTGAAAGCGTCTTCCTCTGCGACTCCGAGCGCGGTGTCGTCGATCTTTTGCGCAACACTCAGCAGCCCTTGCTTGCCATCTGCATCGGCCCAGTTCTCGAGCGCGTGCTGGCCCCAGCGCCTGCGGCCGGAGCGGCATCCGTTGCCGCGTACCCGTCATCGCCCGTGGCCGAAGCCCCCGCAGCCGAAGTGGCCCACGTCCGCCCTCCTGTGGCGAATGTGGGAACCGCCGCGCCCACCGGAGCGGCGGAGTCAGCAGCCGCGTCGGCCGCCAAAAAGCGTTCTCAACCGGCACGTGTGGCGTCAGCCTCTCGTACCGCATCCCAGCCGTAACAGGCAGTCTTTCAAGACTGTGGAGGTGACACATGATCGTCGAGATTAACTATCTCCCTCAGTGGATCCCCGAACAGATGAGCCCCGGAACCCTTTTCGTCCTCGACAATGCCGGTGAGACTGGCGACGAGGGCGATCCCTACTGGGCCGTGCTCGCCTGCCCCGCCTGTGCCACCCTGGGCCTGATCACTCGCAAACAGATGGCCGGTATCGTCACCGTCATCTGCGGATCGGAGCTGTGCTCCGCGCAATTCCACATCCAAGGAGACGACATCGTTCCGCGCCCTGCGAGTTGATCACGGGTGGCCCACATCCGCCCTCTTTGGGCGAATGTGGGGTCGAACGGCTTCCCTCAGTAGCGCGCCCGCAGGAGGCCCGATTCGGCTTCTTGTGGGCGACTGTGGTTGTGCTTTTTCCCCAGTTGCGCGCATTGTCACTTTCTTCACGCGCTCTGATTTGGCACAATGGACAGCACCAATGAGCGATCCCACCCTGCCGCACGGCCAACTGCCGCCCATCCCCGACGGCTGCGGGATCATGCCCATTGCCGAGAACCGCATCGCTCGTGGCCCGCACCCTGAACTGCTCGACCTTGTCCCCGAAGGCTACCCCCCGCTCGCAATCGGCGCAGCCTCCGCACGGAACCATGTTCTACAGAACGCCCCGCCGCTAAACGACGCTCTGAGCAGACCTATCGCCGCGTTCTGGCCCGCGCACTGGCGCTTTCCGCGCTGGCGCTTTTTTTCGCCGCGTTTATCGCCGGCTCCGTCGCGCGTGACGCGTCCCTGCAGCAATCCTTTCAAGCCGAATACCTTCTGCCGCGCGCCATATTTGTCTTCCAACTTGTTTTGGTCACCCTCTGTAATCGCTATGTGGAAAAGCTCTCCATTGTTCCCGCCGCGCTGCTGCTGTTCACCTATGCGGGCTTCTGTGCCATGGAGTTCTCAGCCCTCTGTTTCTTCCTGCCCTCCACCACGCTTGCCGTAGGATTTCTCTGCGCGGCGCTGATGTATTCTTCCGCTGCCGTCTGGGGCTTCGTTCGCCAGGATGATCTGGCTCGACCCCGCACCGGCATCTTCATGATCCTCGCCGGAGGGGTCATTCTCTTTGTCGTCAACCGCCTGCTCCACTCCAGCCCCGCCACCTGGAACGTCAGCGCCCTTGCCGTCGTCGTCTTTGCCATGCTTGCCAGTTACCACGCAGAGCGGATTCGCGACTTCTATCAGGAATTCGACGACGATAATGCCGAGGGCTGGAAGGCCTCCGTCCTGGGAGCTCTCCTGCTGCTCATGAATTCCGTAAACGTTTACCTGCTGCTGGTTTCCACTTTGGGCCGCCTCATCGCAGACGACGACTAGACCCGCAATCCGCCCGCATGAAGGTATCCAAGAGTCTCCGTTCGCCGTTTGCCCTGCCTGCGCCCTGCCTTCTCTCGCCAGCATCTCTCTTTTTGTGGAACTAACACCCTGCTTGTCGGTAATACTAGTAGGACTTCGGTTGTCCGCAATGCCGTGAGCTCGATGCCGTTGACTGACACTCTTTCGGAGCCCCAGCTCCTCCGTCTTGCCATCTCTGGCGACGAGGAAGCCTTTGCTGTGCTCTATGAAAGGTATAAGTCCAACGTGTACCGATTTGCCTTGCACATGAGCGGCTCGCCGTCACTCGCCGAAGACATCACCCAGGATGCCTTCATCACCTTGGTGGAGCAGGGTGGCAACTTCGACGAGTCCAAGGGCCAAGTGCTTTCGTTTCTCCTCGGCATTGCACGCAACTTTGTCCGCCGCGCTTTTCGTTCCGAGGCCCGCAACGCACCGCTGTCCGTCGAGAACGAACACGGTGAGGAGGTTGAGCTTGCGCTGGAGAGTGGACATGACACCATTGCCGACGTACTCCGCGGCGAAACCGTCGATCTGGTCCGCGAAGCCGTCCAGTCCCTGCCCCCGCACTATCGCGAAGTGGTTGTCCTCTGCGATCTGTGTGACATGTCCTACGCCGAGGCGAGTGCTCAACTCGATTGCAACCTGGGAACGATTCGTTCCCGGCTCAATCGCGCGCATAACCTTCTTGCCAAGAAACTTGAAACACGTATCCAGCCTTCGGGCAAACAGGCTGGCGGAATCATTCAAGGGTGTTTGCTATGAGATGTAACGATTTTGACGCTCACATCGACGAAATGCTCTCTGGCATTCTTCATCCGGATGCAAACCATCACATGCGCCAGTGCGAACGTTGCTCCTCGCATTTGCGCTCCCGCGCTACGGTGCAGAACGGCCTTCGTCAACTGGCTTCGGCCACGCTGCCGGGCCCCTCACGCGCCACAGATCGCGCCGTCATGGATGGGTTCCGCCGTCTTCAGCAGCGCCGCGCACCGGCCGCCGCCTTACAGAACATTTCGCAAGCCGCCTCGCGAAATGCGTCGCAAAAACCGCGCGTCTTGACCTTTCCCAGCCGCGGCCTTGCTCCGGGCGGGGGGTCGCGTAACTGGATGACCAGCGCCGCCGCCGCTGCCGTGGTCTTTGCCGTGCTCGGTTCGGCGGTTCATCTCTGGAACGGCGTCCCCACGGTGAATGCCCCAACCACTGCCCCGGCCGTGGCTACGGCCTCTGCTCCCGCGTCCTCTGCTCCCAATCCGGCGCTACGCGCATCCGCCGCTGCTCCGCGCCATTTCGTCGTGCCCGTCAACCTTTCAACCCGGCGTGGATTGCAGCACCCGGCCCAGCTTTCCTCCCAATCCAATGATTCCCAATCCACCGCCCCTCAATCGAACGCCTCCCTCTCGCCCATGCTGACGGCAGACGCTGGTGCGAACCCTAGCGCCGCACCACTCGCGCCGCTTCCGGCCAGTGCCGCACCGTTCATGCATCTTGCCAATTCGAGCGCGGCTTTGGGAGCTACTGGGGGAATGACTGGCAGCTTGGATCAGTCGGCCAGTTCAACTTGGCCGGGGTACTCGAATCTTATGTACTGCGATCCCGTAGTCTGTTCCGGACCGATGGAGGTGGTGCATATCAAGGTTCCGATTGGGCAGGTCAAGCCTAATCTCGGTCAGACCGTGGGCAATGGTTTCGTCAACGCCGAGGTAGTCGTCGGACCCGACGGCGTCGCCCGCGCCATTCGGGTGGCAAACTAGTGTTGAAAGACAGGAGCTATACCGTATGAGCCTTCGACGGATTAGCGCTGTTTCGCTCTCGCTGGCGCTGGTCCTGCTCGTCTGGCCGTTGCAGGCCGCAGCGCAGCAGTCTGTAGCGCAGGCCAAGCCCGTCGCGCAAGTCTCCGCCGCTCCGGCCTCCGACGATAGCGCTCCGCCCATCGTCGTGCAGATCGCGCCTCCGCCGATCTCTCTCGCTTCGTCGATGCTCGGCCTCTCCAGTCCGCTCGGGGCACAGTCGTGCGAAGGCAAGCCGATCTATGCCGAATTCATCACCGAGCATCACCAGGACTTCACCGACGGCAATCGAATCTCCCGCTCCACATCTTCCAGCATCTATCGCGACGCTCAGGGCCGCATCCGCCGCGAGTCCCAGCTCTCTGTGCCGGGTCTGTCGGCCGGAATCGCCGCCTCCACCTTCATCACCATCGTCGACCAACCGCTTGGCTACAGCTACGTCCTCGATCCGCAGGAGATGATCGCCCACCGCTACGAGTTGAATGCCGCCGGACCCTCCTACGTGGCTCGTCTCCGCGCCCAGGCCGCCGGTAGTGCACTGCTGCCGCCGCCTGATGCCAAACAGCCCGCCGCCACTGCCGCAAACGCCACCGCTTCCTCTGCCACTGCCGCAAGCGCCACCGCTGGCTCCGCCACTGCCTCGCAATGGCGTCAGCACGCCTTCTCAGCCCACCACGTCCGTCCTGCGATGGACGGTGGCCCAGGGGCCTACGATGCTGCTTCTGCCGGCGCAGCCACCATGCGCGTCGATCAGCCTTTTCTCGCCGCTCCCAACCCTGTACGAACAGAAAATCTCGGCGAAGAACTCATCCTCGGTTACCGTGCCCACGGCACGCGCGTCGTCACAACTCTGCCCGCTGGACAGATCGGCAATGACCGCCCCATCGACATTGTCAGTGAGCAGTGGTTTTCGCCCGATCTCGATCTCGTGATGCGCAGTGTTCACCGCGACCCCTGGGCGGGCGAGTTCACCACCACCGTCACCCAAGTCGTCCGTGGCGATCAGCCTGCCTCGCTCTTTCAGATCCCGCCCCCGTACAAGATCATCGACTCCGCCAACGAGGGCGAGCACCACGTCCTGGACGGCCACGGCACCCACTCCCCCGGCCCCGCGCCCTGGTAGTTCGCCCGCTTGGTGGGCTCAGAGTTGTGCCTGATGTTGCGTTTGCTTTTGAATTTGTTTTAGGTGTTCTGATGTTGCATTTGCTTTTGAATTTGTTTTTTGGGGTGTCATCCTGAACGAAGTGAAGGACCCCCGTCCGGCTCAAATATCACGCGGCGCCCCAGAGGCACTTCCACCCCCAACCTATACCGGCTCTTGACCGAATGACCACGCCATCTCACACGTGCTCCTGCTTTGCCGCCTGCAGTTTCTTCATCCGCTGCCCGGTCAAAAACACATACTGAATCGCCGAAGCCAGCGTGAACGCGAAGACTCCATACAGCAGCACCTGCCGCGTCATCCACACCCACTCGTAGCTGTACACCTTCGCCAGCAGGGTAAAGAACACCGCCGCAATCTGGCAAGCCGTGTTGATCTTGCCGAAGATGCCCGGACGGAAGTCCCGCAGCCCCACCGTGTACAGCAGCGCCGAAATGATCAGGATCCCCAGATCGCGTGAAAACACCATCACCGTGTAGGGCCACGGAATCATATGCACAGAGGACATCACCAGGAACAGCGAACTCAATAGCAGCTTGTCGGCAATTGGGTCCAGGTATTCGCCCAGCTTCGTCTGCTGATGCAGCAGCCGCGCCGCCAATCCGTCCAGTCCATCGCTCATCCCGGCAATCACCAGCAGAATTAGTGCCGTCTGGTAGCGCCGCTCCACAATGCAGATGTTGATGAACGGAATGAAGAACAGGCGCAGCAGCGTCAGCTGATTCGGGGCTGTCCAGAACTCGTTCTTGAATGGCATCACTCGCCGCCGCCGCTTGCGCCAAACACCTCTTCCACCGGGCGTCCGGACTGGCCCGCAAAGCTCTCGGCCAGCGATGGCAGTTCGCCGTCGGCGGCATCCAACTCCATCCGCTCCACCCGGTGCATGGGGAAGAACAAGGTTGAAACGCTCGCGTGCTCGCCCGCGCGAATCTGCCGCGCCAGATCCTCCAGCCCATCCAGCGGAACCGCACGCACTTCTACTCCTGCCACTGCCAGCCGAAGCAGCACGCCAAAGAACTTCTGCCGTGGAGAGTGCAGCGTCAGCAGCACTCGGGAACCTTCGTCGAAGCCGGGCCATTGCATACCGATGATTCTCCCGCTTGCGTCCCCTTCTTACAAGTGGCCGCCTCTGTCCGCTGCCGCCCCTTTCATTCCTGCGTGATACAGTGAAACCGGCCCATGACTCCTGCCAACTCTCCCAGACGGCTCTCCGTCATCATTGCCTTTGCCTTGGTTTACGTCCTCTGGGGCTCCACCTACCTGGCCATCCGCATCTCCGTCGAGCACCTCACCCCGCTCCTCATGGGCGCCCTTCGATTCACCACCGCCGGTCTGCTCATGCTCGGCGTTCGCGCCCTTGGCAACCACCGCATCGCCGTCTCCCGCCGCGATCTACTCCGCCTCGCCATCATCGGAACCCTTCTCCTCATTACCGCTAACGTCGTCATCGGTTGGGCGGAAACCTTCATTCCCACCGGCCTCGCCGCACTCTTCATCGCCGTCACCCCGCTTTGGTTCCTTCTCCTGGAGCGCATCAGTCACAGCGCCGACCGTGTCTCCCCGCGCGGAATCGCCGGAATCGCGCTCGGCGTCCTCGGCGTCGTCGTTCTGCTCTGGCCAAGCATCTTCGGACACGCTACCGATCACGCCGGTTTCGGCGCCCGCCAGCTCTTCGGCTCCGTCCTCGTCCTCTGCGCCAGCTTCAGTTGGGCCACCGGTTCCATCCTCACCCGTCGCTGGCACATGCCCATCGACCCTTTCACCGCCAGCGGCTGGCAGATGCTCTTTGCCGGGCTCATCAGCGGTGTGCTCGCGCTCCTCTTCGGAGACCTGCACCGCGCCACCTGGGCCGCCAACTCGCTCTGGGCCATCCTCTATCTCATCTTCGCCGGATCGCTCATCGGCTTCACCGCCTACGTCTGGCTGCTCGACAATGTCCCCATCGCCAAGGTAGCCACCTACGCCTACGTCAACCCCATCGTCGCCCTCATCCTGGGCTGCGCCTTCCACGGTGAAAAGTTGAATGGCTACATGCTCGCCGGAGCGTTCATCATCATCCTCTCGGTCATCCTCGTCACCGGAGCCAAAATCCATCACGCCGATCTTCCATCAACCCAAGAGGAAGCGATCGACCTTGAACCCATCGAGCCCAGCGGCGACTAAGCGCACGCGAAATTGCGCCGCATTCACCAGCGCAAGCTATTATGTGTAACCGATGGAGTCTCTATGGATGAGTCAGAAGTTCTGAACAAGTGGCAGATTGATGAAATCACGAAAGCGCTGGTGGAATCCGATCACGGAGAATTCGCCTCCGAAGATGAAGTGCAGCAGATGATTAGGAAGTGGACGCAAGTCTGACCTCGCCTTCGCCGTCCCCTTTGGATTTACCGTATCGCTGGGTGCCCCACCTTCGCGTCGTGCTTTTCGACGGGAAACAAAGCCTCCACCTCTGCAGCGCTTGATCTTGTCCTTGCAGTTGTCTTTTGCCGAAGCACCTTCGGTGGCCCGAGCGGCTGAAGTTTACTTCCGCTTCCACCGTACCCCGTCCTTCGTGTTCTCCAGCACCACGCCTTGCACCAGCAACTCATCGCGAACCGCATCACTCGTCTTGAAGTCCTTCGCCTTGCGCGCCTCGGAGTGCCTCGCCACCAGTTCTTCCACCTGCGCATCGCTCAGAGCCGCGCTCTTGGCCATCTCCGCCGTTGCCGGGCTGATCTTATCCTCCAACCCTTCGGCCCTGGCCCACTCCACAATCGACTTCACGTGCGCCGCGTCTTCGTCCAGCAGCACGGCAAAAATCTCGTCGAACTTGGCCAGCGCATCCAGAATCGCCGGGATATCGTTCTTCTTCACCTTGCCCTGGTCGGCCGCCGCGTTCACGTCTCTCACCAGGTCGAAGATCGCCGCCAGTGCCTGCGCCGTATTCAGGTCGTCGTCCAGGCTTGCCCGCATCGCGCGAATGGCCGTCTCCGCCATCGCTGCAATCTCCGGGTTCGCGCCCTCGGCCCAGCGCTCCGTCTCCAGCCGCAGCTTAAAGTTCCTCAGCCGCTCCACCGAGTTCGCCGCCTGCGTCAGTCCGTCGAAGGTAAAGTTCAGTTGCTTGCGGTAGGGAACCGAGGTCAGCAGCAGCCGAATCGACGAAGGCTTGTGCCCCATCAGCACCAGGTCGCGCAGGGTGTAGAAGTTGCCCAGCGACTTCGACATCTTCTGCCCTTCCACCAGCAGAAAGCGCACATGCATCCAGTGCCGCGCAAAGGTCTTCCCACTCAGCGCCTCGCTCTGCGCAATCTCATTCTCATGGTGCGGGAACATCAAATCCTCGCCGCCCGCGTGCAGATCCAAGGTCTCGCCCAGGTATTCCATTGCCATCGTCGAGCACTCGATATGCCAGCCCGGTCGCCCGCGCCCAATCTCGGTATCCCAGCTCTGCTCGCCCTCTTTCGGAGCCTTCCACAGCGCAAAGTCGCGGGCATCGTCCTTCTCGTACTCGTCCGCATCCGTCCGCCCGCCGCCATCGGTGATCAGCCCGGCAAAGTCCTTCTTGCTCAACTTGCCGTACTCAGGAAACTTCTCAATGCGGAAGTACCACGAGCCCTCCTCCGTCTGATAGGCAAATTGTTTTTCCGCCAGCACGCGAATAAAGCGCGCCATCTCCGCAATGTGCTCCGTCGCCCGCGAGATGCGCTCCGGTTGCTGGATTCCCAGCGTCTCCATATCTTCCAGAAACGCCTTCTCATACTTCTTCGTGTATTCGCCAATCGGCACCCCGCGCTGGTTGGCGTTGCGGATAATCTTGTCGTCCACGTCCGTAATGTTCATGACGTGCAGCAGTTGGAATCCGCTCTGGCGCAGGTAGCGGCGCAGCACGTCCACCGCAACAAACGTGCGGAAATTGCCGATGTGTCCGTAATCGTAAACCGTGGGCCCGCAGGCATAGAAGCGAACTGTCTTGCCGTCGGCCGGAGAAAATTCTTCAATCCTGCCGCTAAGAGAGTTGTACAGGTCGAGCGCCATTATCTTCCTTCACGCATATCGGATCAGAACAGTGTATTCGTAAGTCGCACTCTGATTCTAAGGGTCTGCCGTTCACCGCTGCAAACGTTCCTACTCCTTCATGTCGCAGCGCGAATTCTTCGCAGCGTCTGTCGTGGCCTCTGCGGCTTGCCAGCGCTTGCTATCGCGACGTGCTCCGAAACTTCCCGCTTTCACGCGGAAGCAGTTCGGCCGAATGGGCTAGGATCAAGCGGCGAAACGCTCCCGCATTGCCCGCAGGCAAGGGCCCAGCGGGAGAGGCCACCGAGAACATGCGGGACAATTGAAGCCCTTTGACGTGTGCCACTCGAAGCGTACCCAGAGAGAGTTGGTTGCGTACCGCCCAGCGGGATACGAACGTCACGCCGAGTCCCGCCTCAACCGCGCTGAGCAGGCCCTCGGTCGAGTCCAACTCCATCGTAGTCCTGAGGTCCTTTCTCTTAAGGCCAGCCTTTGCCAAGGCAGCTTCCACCACGCGGCGCGATCCCGAACCGAATTCCCGCATCAGCAGCGGAGCTCCCTCTAGCTCGTCCATGCTAACTTCGTGCTCGGCCCACTCATGGCTGACTGGCACAACCAGTACCATCTGATCTTCCATGAAAGCTTCAACGTGAAAATCCTTGCGCAACGCCGGCCCTTCGATCAGCGCCAGTTGAATCCGATGTGCAGCCAGGGCCTCCAGCATTTCATCGGTGTTTCCGCTCACCGCCGTTACTGTGACCCGTGGATTTTCCCGGAGGAACGCGGCAACCAGATTGGGCAGAAGGTATTGCCCAATGGTCTGCGAAGCCCCAAGTTCCAGCTTTCCGGCATGGCTGCCGGCGCTGCTGGTCACCATCTCAAACGCCTCGTCCGAGATCGCCTTCAACTGTTCCGCATAAGGCAACAGACGCTGGCCTGCAGCCGTGAGTGTTATGCGCCCACCGCTTCGATCGAACAGGGGGACTCCGAACTCATCTTCGAGAGCCTTGATCTGCTGTGTGACAGCCGGTTGCGTCAGGAGCAATTCTTCCGCAGCGCGACTGAAATTGAGGTGTCGAGCGACTACCCGGAAGACTTTAAGCCGGAAATTCTCCATCGTCACTTCATCCCAATCTGGCATTGTTTCCAGAGTCGCCAGAGATTTTGGCAAAAGAGAGCTGCTCCATCATTGTCGCAGAATATTCGGAACTGGAAGCCTTCTCGCCTCGACCTCCAGTCCTTTCGTAGCTTCCACTATAAGCAACAGCAATCCGCCATAAGAACTTCCTCTTGGACTTAACCTGCAGCTCCCAAACATACTGTGAGCCATGAATCTAGGCTTGAATCCGAAGACCGTCTTCTTTCTTGGAATCATCCTCACTGCCAGCGGCCTCGTCTCTCCCCCGGTTGCCTTGCTGGCAGGCATTGCGTACGGCTTCACCTTCGCCCATCCCTATCAGCTGGAAAGCAGGAATCTGTCACGTTTCCTGCTTCAGGCGTCGGTCGTCGCACTCGGCTTCGGAATGAACCTGCATCAGGTTGTACATGCAGGCAAAGCAGGATTTCTTTACACCGCAATCAGTATCTCCGCCGCAATGCTCCTTGGCTCGCTCTTGGGGCGAGTGCTGAACGTCAGTCGCAAAGCTGCCTTTCTTATCACCGTAGGAACCGCCATCTGCGGAGGCAGCGCAATCGCTGCCATCGCACCCATCACCAAGCCGGATGACGAAGACATGGCAATGTCTCTCGGGACTGTCTTCATCCTGAACTCGGTAGCGCTGCTGCTTTTCCCATTGATCGGGCTTGCGTTGCACATGAGCCAGAGCCAGTTCGGGCTCTGGTCTGCCTTGGCAATTCATGACACCAGTTCCGTCGTCGGCGCCGCCGCAAAATACGGCCCCCAAGCCCTGCAGATTGGAACAACCATCAAGCTGGCAAGAGCCCTCTGGATCGTCCCGCTGGCCATGCTCACCGCATTCCTCACCAAAAGCAAGGCACGGATTCACTGGCCCTGGTTCATCCTGCTCTTCTGCCTGGCTGCCGTGGCCAATACCTATCTTCCCGCAGGAGCAACGTTCTATCCGGCGCTCAGTCGCCTCGGCCGTCTTGGGCTGACGGTCGTTCTCTTCCTGATCGGTACCGGCTTATCGAAAGACACTCTGCGCCGCGTCGGCATCCGTCCCTTCCTGCAAGGAGTTTGTCTGTGGGCGATTGTTGCAACTGCCTCCCTGCTCGCAATTCGCGCAGGATGGATCGCCCTCTAAGCAATCCGAATGGTTCACTCTGGAAGGGTGCCCATATCTGCCCTCTTTTGGCAGATGTGGGGTAGTTGACTCTGCCTTTGTCTCACCGCGGGTGCCACATCGCCCGCGGCCGGAGCGGCATCTGTTTGCCGAGTACCCGGCTGCGAAGCTTTCTTCTGGCGAACGTGGAAGAGGTCGCACCGGAGGTAGCCTTCTCCATCTGCGTCCGCTGCATCCAAGAAGCAGAGCACGACAGGAGGAACCCATGCCGCCTTCGATTCTTGCTTTCCCCAGCCGACCGGTCATCCGCACCAAGCTTCCCGGCCCCAATGCCGAGCGCATCATCGCCGAAGACGCCCGCCTCATCTCGCCCTCCTACACCCGCGCCTACCCCTTGGTAGCCCGCCGCGGGCGCGGCATCGTCATCGAGGATGTAGATGGCAACGAGTTCTTCGACTTTTCCGCCGGAATCGCCGTCACCTCCACCGGACACTGTCATCCCGAGGTTGTCGCCGCCATCCAGCAGCAGGCCGCCGAACTCATTCACATGTCCGGCACCGACTTCTACTACCCGCAGTTTACTGAGCTCGCCGCCCGCCTCTCGCAGATCGCGCCCATGCCCGGCCCGCACCGCGTCCATTACGGCAACTCCGGCGCGGAGGCCGTCGAGGCCGCGCTCAAACTCGCCCGCTATCACACCCGGCGCCCCTACATCATCGCCTTCCACGGAGCCTTCCACGGACGCACCATGGGCGCGCTCGCGCTCACCTGTTCCAAGGTTCAGCAGCGCCGCCGTTTCTCGCCCATGATGGGCGGCGTAGTCCACGCTCCCTATCCCAATCTCTATCGCCGTCCCGCCGGCTCCGATCCCGAGCAGTACGCCCGCGACACCGCCCGCTACATCGAGGACTCGATCTTCCGCAGCGAGGTGCCGCCCGAGGAGTGCGCCGCCATCATCGTCGAAGCCTTCCAGGGTGAAGGCGGATACCTTCCCGCGCCCCCCGCCTTCCTCCAGGAGCTGCGCCGCATCTGCGACAAACACGGCATCCTGCTCATCATCGACGAAGTGCAGTCCGGCATGGGACGCACCGGCAAGTGGTGGGCCATCGAACACTCCGGCGTTGCCCCCGACATGATTTGCGTAGCCAAGGGCATCGCCAGCGGCCTGCCGCTCGCTGCGCTCATCACCCGCGCCGAAATCATGGACTGGGTTCCCGGCTCCCACGCCTCCACCTTCGGCGGCAACCCCGTCGCCATCGCCGCCGCCCTGGCCACCATCCAGATCATCGAGCGCGAAGGCCTCGACAACGCCCACGAGGTTGGCGAACACATCCTCGCCCGCACCTACGACTGGCCGCGCCAGCTCTCCCTGGTGGGCGACGTCCGTGGTCGCGGCCTCATGATCGGCATCGAGTTTGTCGCCGACAAACACACCAAATCCCCCGCCGGAGAGCAGCGCGACCACATCGTCGAGATGGCCTTTGAAAAAGGAGTCCTCTTCCTCGGCTGCGGCGGCAACACTCTGCGCCTCTGCCCGCCTCTGATCGTCACCAAACAGCAAGCCGACGTCGCTCTCGACATCCTCGAAGAGTGCATCCGCAAAGTCGGCTCCGGCAAATACCAACGCCCAAGCTGGGGCGAAGAAGTAGGCGCATGAGAACTAGGCGAGTGAGAAAGTAGGCAGCTGAGAAAGTTGGCGGCGAAGAAGTAGGCGGGTGGCCCACATCCGCCCTCCTTTGGCGAATGTGGGGAGGCGAGAACTCGCGTTTGAGAGTGCCCGTTCAAGCTTCTTTTGCTTGGGCGGAGTTGTTTGAACTTGTAGTTGTCTCTGCTTTTATTCTTGCCTTTGTTTTTGTTATGTTTTTGCTTTTGTCTTGGCTTTTGTTCCTAAGTGGTCATTCCGAGCAACGCTAGGAATCCCCGAACCGCCCAAATCTCCTGCGCAGCCCACAGGCCCACTCAACCATCGCTGCCGCTTTAATGTAAAATCCTCCCCCATGTTCGAATCCATCTCCCCCGCCATGCTCTCCCGCATGCGTGAGCTCGAAGCCATCGACCTCCGCGATCGCACCGACGGAACCCCGAATCGCCAGCGTCTCCGCCAGATCCCTCCCGAGGTCGGCAAATTCCTCGCAATCCTCGCCGCGTCCGCGCCCGCAGGCCCATGCTTAGAAATCGGCACCAGCGCCGGATACTCCACTCTCTGGCTTGCCCTCGCCGCCAGCGCCACCGCACGCCGCGTCACCACCTTCGAGATCGACGCCGAAAAAGTCGAACTCGCCCGCGCCACCTTCGCCGCCGCCGGAGTAGCGGATCTCATCGACCTCGAGCCCGGCGACGCTCTCACCCACCTGCACGAGCACAACGGCGTTGGCTTCTGCTTTCTCGACTGTGACAAAGACCTCTACCTGCCCTGCTACGAACTCGTCTTGCCGCGCATGGTGCCGGGTGCCATCCTCGTCGCCGACAACGCCATCAGCCACGCCGCTGCCGTGCGCCCCATGCTCGACCGCGCCATGAGCGACAACCGCGTCGATGCCGTTCTCGTCCCCATCGGCTCCGGCGAACTGCTCTGTCGAAAGAAGTGAACTGGTGGCCCACATCCGCCATCCGTTGGCGAATGTGGGATGGAGGGTAGCGCGGGCGCGCGGGTGCCCCATATCTGCCCGTCGTTGGCAGATGTGGGGTCGTTGACTCTGCGTCTGGCCTGCCTTTGCCGTGTGTAGTTGACTCTGCCTTTGCCCTTGTCTCCTCCCATCGCTGTATCATCAAAGAGATGCCTCCGATTCTCAACGCCCAATCTCTCTCCAAAGCCTTCGGCGCTGAGCCGCTATTCCGCAACGTCTCATTCACCGTCAACGATCGCGACCGCATCGCCCTCATCGGCCCCAACGGCTCCGGCAAGTCCACGCTGCTGCGCATTCTCGCCGGCCTGGTCTCGCCAGACTCCGGCGAAGTCGCATTGCGCAAGCGCGCCACTCTCGCCTACGTTCCGCAGGAATCCGTCTTTGCTCCCGGCCTCACCGTCACCGAGGTCATCGAGGCTGCGCTTGCAGGCTCCGGGGTTCCCGCCCTTGAGCGTGACGCACGCCTGCATGAGACTCTGGGCCGCGCCGGTTTCGAGGACTTCTCCGCCCTCGCGCAATCTCTCTCCGGAGGCTGGCGCAAGCGCCTCGCCATCGCCGAAGCCCTCGTCACCGCGCCCGAGATTCTTCTCCTCGACGAACCTACCAACCACCTCGACCTTGCCGGAATCGAGTGGCTCGAACAGCTTCTCCAGCAGGCCAACTTCGCCTGTGTCGTTGTCTCCCACGACCGTTACTTCCTCGAAAACGTCGCCAGCGAAACCGCTGAGCTCGCCCGCATCTATCCCGATGGCATCTTCCGCGTCTCCGGCCCCTACTCCCACTTCCTGGAAATCAAAGAGGAGTGGATGCACTCCCAGGCGCGCCATCAGGTAGCTCTCGAAAACCGCGTTCACACCGAAATCGAGTGGCTCCGCCGCGGTCCCAAAGCACGCCGTGGCAAGTCCAAGTCCCGCATCGACCGTGCTCACGAACTCATCGGCGAACTCGGCGACCTGCGCTCCCGCACCCGCACCGCCAGCACCGATCTCGATTTCTCCGGCACCGGACGCCAGAGCAAGCGCCTTGTCGAAATCGAAGGCCTCGCCTATGCTTTCGACGACCAGCGTCCGCTCATCACGGACCTGAACTTCGTCATCACCAACGGAATGCGCGTCGGTCTCGTCGGTCCCAACGGCAGCGGCAAAACCACTCTCCTGCGCCTTTTGCAGGGAGAGCTCAAACCCGACTCCGGCACCGTCCGCACCGCCGAGCATCTCAAGATCGTCTACTTCGAGCAGCAGCGCCAGCTCGATCCCTCGCTCACTCTGCGCCGCGCCCTCGCCCCAGACTCCGATGCCGTCGTCTTTCAGGACCGTGTCATTCACGTCGCCGCCTGGGCTGACCGTTTTCTCTTCACCAGTGAGCAGCTCAACCAGCCCGTCAGCCGCCTCAGTGGAGGCGAGCGCGCCCGCGTCCTCATCGCGCGCCTCATGCTTCAACCCGCCGACATCCTTCTGCTCGACGAGCCCACCAATGACCTCGACATCCCCACCCTCGAGGTCCTCGAAGAGACCCTACTCGAATTCCAGGGCGCGCTCGTCCTCGTCACCCACGACCGTTACCTGCTCGACCGCATCTCCACCATCGTCCTCGGACTCGATGGCCGCGGCAACGCCTCCACCTTTGCCGATTACATGCAGTGGGAGGAGTGGCGAAACCAGCAGCAGCGCACGAAAAAGCGCGGCGCAGGGTGGCCCACATCCCCCCAGCCTCTGGGCGAATGTGAGGTCGAAGCTGCCGCCTCTAGCGCAACTTCCATCGCCGCGCCCGCCAAGAAAAAGCTCTCCTACAAAGAAGCTCGCGAGTACGCCGCCATCGAGAAACAAATTGCTGCCGCCGAATCCCGCCTCGCCGTCGCCCAATCCGTCTTCAACGATCCCGCAATTCAAACCGATGCTGCCTCGCTCATCGCCGCCCAGTCCGAACTCGAGCAAGCCTCCGCCGCCGTCGACCAGCTCCTTACCCGCTGGACCGAGCTGGAAGAAAGAATGTAATAGAGAGAGCACAGCCAGAGTTAATGCCTGCTTATGTTTTTGCGAAACTCACGGGTGGCCCACAACCGCCCGCAGTTGGCGATTGTGGGGACCGCGACGCTGCCCGATCCTCGCCTTTGCCTCTAACTTTGAAACCTTGAAACTCTGAAACCTTGAAACCTGCTCCTCACGCCGCCAAGCACTCCTTCGCCGTCTTATCCACCCGCAGCCCCTCAAACACCGGAGCCCGCATCTTCACCCCGCCCTTTTGTCCCTCGTGCGTCCACTCCGTAAACTTGATCTGAGCCACCAACTCCGGCCTCACAAAGTGAACCTTCCGCGACGACTCCACCTTATTTGCAAACGGATTCTGCTTCGTCTCCAGCTTCTTCAGCAGGCGAAAAATCTCCGCCTCCGTCTCCCGAGTGAAGCCCGTCCCCGCCTGCCCCACATGCAGCAACCGCCCCTGGGTGTCGTACAGTCCCAGCACCAGCGAGCCAAAGTATTCGCGCTCTCCCTTCGGCTCCGTCCATCCCCCAATCACGCACTCCTGGCTCTGCGTGATCTTCACCTTGCACCAAGCGCGCGAGCGCCGCTGCTCATACGTCGAATCCCTCCGCTTGGCAACGATTCCTTCCAACCCCTGCTCCCTTGCCGCCGCCAGCAGCTTCACGCCATCATCAAAACTTTCCGAATACCGTATTATCTCGTCGCCTTCCAATGCCTCGCGCAGCAGCCGCTTTCGCTCCTGCAAGGCCACTCCCAGCAGCGACCACCCCTCTACCCACAGCAGATCAAACGCATAAAACGCAATCGGAATTTCCGTTGGGTGGCCCACAATTGTCGGGTGGCCCACAACCGCCCCCTTATGGCGATTGTGGGGTGTCGGGTACGGACGCAGCGAGCGCCCGTTACCCACGCCCGTCCGCTGCTGCATCAGGCTAAAGCTCGAGCGTCCATGCTCATCGAGCGCCACAATCTCTCCATCGATCAGCGCTTGCCGTGCCCGCACCCGCTTCGGTAGCTCTGCCGCCAACTCCGCAAACGCTGCGGTCAAATCGTTCTGATTGCGCGACACCAACCGCGCCTTGCCATCTTCCACATACGCCAGCGCACGGTATCCATCCCACTTCACCTCATACAGCCACTCATCTGACTTCGGCGGAGCCTCCGCCAGGGTTGCCAGCATCGGTGTTATCCCCTGCGGAATCGCCGCCTTCCGCGCTCCCTTCACCGCTCCCGCAAGCTTCGCCCAGTCCACCGCACGCTTCATCGACACATGTCGATCATTAGGCGGGTACCCCACATCTGCCGCGGTTAGCAGATGTGGGTCTGTTGACCTTGCCCTTGCTTTTGTTTTTGCTTTCGCCGCTGTCGCCAAATCAATCGACCCATGTCGATCTTGTGTCGCATCCTCCGCTGCCTGCCTTCCCGGGTGCTTCACCGCCTGCGGCTTTGGCTCGCCCCACTCTGCAGATTTCTTGTCCTCCGCAATCTCCTCCATCGAACGTCCCGTCAATACCGAGCCGTCATGCGCCTCAATGTCATAGCCACTCTCCGCCGCCTCGTCGCGATGCTTGATCAGCAGCCACTCCGTCCCTTTACTTCCCGGCCTGCGCGAGCGCATCTTTGCCAGCACCCAGCTCCCCTTCAGCTTCGTCCCATTCACCCGGAATTTCAGGTCCCCCTTTTCGAGCATGGCGCGCGCATGGGCCGCGCGCTCGGCGTCCGTCATCTTCTCTGTCCCCTCCGGAATCCACTTTCCCTGATCCCAAGCCATCACCGTACCTGCGCCGTAGTTGCCCTCCGGAATCCGCCCCTCAAAGTTTATGTACTCCACCGGATGATCTTCCACCTGCATCGCCAACCGCTTATCCGCCGGATCCAGCGAAGGCCCTTTCGGCACCGCCCACGATTTCAGCACTCCATCCAGTTCCAGCCGGAAGTCATAGTGCAATCTCGATGCCCTGTGCTTCTGCACCACAAAACGCCAGCCCCCATGCTCCGCCTGCACCGGCTTCGGCTCCGGGGTGTCCGCGAATTTTCTCTTCCGCTCATATTCTTTCAATGACATCGTTCTCTCCCCGCCACCTTCTCCCTCTGTTTAAGATGCTTCACCGCATTTTCCCGAACCCATAGGCCACTCCGGTGTTTTATCCTCTCTTGACGGGTGGCCCATTCAAGCCTTCTTTCGGCTTGAGTGCGGGCTTCTTCCACGCGGAGTACACCTTCCGCGGAAGCGGGTGCCCCAGGTTCGCGACGACGCCTTTCCGGCGATAACCGGGGAATCAGTGCTCTCCACCTCTGCAGGTTTGTTTTGTAGTTGCTGTTGCCCAGGAGATCGCAACGTGACCAGACGCGCTCTTACCCTCGTTCCTTCCGTTCTGGGCGCCTTTGTGCTCTCGCTCGCCGCACCGCCGCAATCCGCGCCTCCCACGCAGATACCGCAGAACTCGCCCGCCGTGACCGAAACTAAAAATCAGAAGAAACAAAACGCCGCCGACTCCGCCGTATTTGACGAGCGCGCCGCCGCCATCGTCCTCGGCACCATCCGCGACGGTCTCGAAGGTCACGCCCAGCGCCGTCTGCTCTCGGCCTTTGATCGCGACAAGATGGACGGCTTCCTAACCTTCGAGGATCAGATCGACGCCTACTTCACCGACTACCAGAGCTTCCGCGTCTCCTTCCGTATCGTTCAAACCTCGGTGGAGAACAATCGCGGTGTCATCCTCGCCGACTTCCAAATCGAAAACACACCGCGCGGCGGAGGCCCCATCGCCCGCCACCAGGCCCAGCTACGCTTCGAACTTGAGCGTGGCCCCAAAGGCTGGAAGATCGTAGACTTCAATCCGCGAAGCTTCTTCTCGTGAGTTTTTAACCTTGAAACTTTGAAACTTTGAAACCTGCGAAACTATCCCCATGTCCCGTCTCTACCCATCGCTTCCCATCGTCGGTGTCGGCGCCGTCATCGTCCACGACGGAGAGGTGCTCATCGTCCGTCGCTCCAACCCGCCGCTGCAGGGCGAGTGGTCGATCCCCGGAGGCGCACTCGACCTCGGAGAGAAGCTGCGCGATGGCGTCGCCCGCGAGGTTCGCGAGGAGACTGGATTGGATGTGGAAGTCGGGGCTGTGCTGGATGTCTTCGATTCGATCTTTCCCGATAACGAGGGCCGCACCCAGTATCACTACGTTCTCATCGACTATCTCTGCCACCTGCGCTCCGGAACCCTCGCCGCGGCCACCGATGTCAGCGAGGTTCGCTGGGCTCGGCCCGAAGAACTCCCCGGCCTCGGCATGAAGCAGGTCACCATCGATGTCATCCGCAAGGCACTCGCCCTCGACTCGGAGAACTCGTAAACTCCGGGTGGCCCATACAAGCCCTGCGGTTGGGCTTGTGTGGGGCAGTTGACTTCGCCGTCATCCCACATCTCCGCTTCGACGGTGCCCCACATCTGCCGCGGTTAGCAGATGTGGGTCTATGCGAGCCAAAAGAAAAGCGCCCCGCACTGTAGCCATGCGGGGCGCCGGTTAGCTGTTTTGGATTGGTCTGAGGCGGGCTCGCTCGCCGCATCCGCGCACCCCAATGTGCGCGCGATACGAATGAAACGCAACCCAGCGGCAGACTTCGCAAAGACGGGAAGTCTGGCGAGTGGTTAGAGCGATTCCGCCCTAAACCTCAGCCACCTCACTGATCACGATTTGTCTGCTACATTCGCCTGAACTTTTTTCCATCGGACCACCTCCTCTCCAGTGTGAAGGCATCCTAGACCCGCGCCGAGGTAGTTGTCAAATAGTCAATATCGCCAAGCAGGGCCGACGCATATAAAAGGACATAGTTGGCTATATGCAGTTGGGGTGTATTTGAGAGACAAGGGGAGATGGACAATCCCCTGAAGTATTTTTCTGAGCTGCGCGATCCGCGGGTGGAGCGGAACCGGGAGCATTTATTGGAAGAGATCCTGCTGATCGCGATTGCGGCGGTGTTGAGCGGGGCCGAGAGCTGGAACGACATTGCGGACTATGGCGAGGCCAAGCGGGAGTGGCTGAAGACGTTCTTGACGCTGCCCTCCGGCATCCCGTCGCATGATACCTTCAACCGGGTATTTGCGGCGCTGGACCCGCTGGAGATGGAAAAGGGCTTTGTAGCCTGGGTTTCGTCGATATCCAGGTTGACGGCGGGCGAAGTGGTTGCCATCGACGGGAAGGCATTGTGCGGCAGCCGCGAGACCGGCAAAAAGACGTTGGTCCACATGGTTTCGGCCTGGGCTGAGGGCAACGGTCTGGTACTGGCCCAGCGCAAGGTCGATGAAAAATCCAACGAAATCACGGCGATTCCAAAGCTGCTGGATGCCTTGGAGTTGAGCGGAACGGTGGTGACCATCGACGCCATGGGCTGCCAGCGAACCATCGCCGAGAAAATTGTCGGCAAGAAAGCCGATTACATTTTGGCGGTCAAGGAAAACCAAGGCCATCTGCTGGAGGAGATCAAAGACTCGTTTCAGAATCTGGCCGCCGATGCGGTGGCCGAAGAAATCGATTGCGGCCACGGGCGGGTCGAACAACGCAGGTGCTCGGTGATTGCCGACCTCGGGCTGATTGAAAAAGCTGCGGAATGGCCGTCTTTACAGGGCCTGGTGCGTATCGAGGCCGAACGATATCACAAGGCCACGGGCAAGACTGAGCGTGAAACTCGCTACTACATCACCAGCCTCAACCCCGATGCCGCGCGATTGAACCGATTGGTCCGCCAGCACTGGGGCATCGAAAACAAACTGCACTGGGTGCTTGATGTAGGCTTCGGCGAAGACCTCAGCCGCAAACGAGCCGGCCACGCCGCGCAGAACTTCTCCGTCCTCAACCGCATCGCTCTCAATATGCTCAAGCAGGACAAAAGCTCCAAACGAGGGATCAAGGGAAAACGCCTCAATGCCGCCTGGGACCACCCCTATCTACTCAAACTGCTTGGAATCTGATATGCGTCGGCCCTGTATCGCCAAGGCAAATGGCAGCGCGCCGAGGGGTGGCAAAACAGGCAATCCCTCTTGAGAATTCGCAAAACATTGTGCGAAAGGTAACATTTCGTAAACAAACGATTAACCTTCTGGTAAATCGCTCGCCGCTTCCGGCTTCCACACGTAGGCTCCCTTTTGCGGCAGGCCAACATGCTTCAGCACTCGATAGACGAACTGGCGGGCGATCTCTTCGAGCGAATCGGGATGATTGTAGAAGGCCGGAATCAGTGGATAGATGGTCGCGCCCGCCTCGGCCGCAAGCGTCATGTTGCGCAGATGGATGCGGTTCAGCGGCGTCTCGCGCACGCACAGCACCAGCGGAATGCGCTCCTTCAAACAAACGTCGGCGGCGCGGTCAATCAGCTTGGAGGCCAGTCCCTGCGCGATCTTCGCCAACGTCCCCATCGAGCAGGGAAGCACGATCATCGCGTCCGTCGGGTACGACCCGCTGGCAATGTTGGCGCCGATATCCTGGTTGTGGAGCAGCCGCGTTTTCTGCGGCTCCGCGCCAAGCAGTTGCCGCAGCAGGTCGCTGCGCCCGCCCAGGCCGAGCTCTTCCACCATCACTCGCATGCCGCTGTCGCTGCTGATGAAGTTCACGCAGCCAACGCGCTCATCGGCCTCCAGTGCGCGCATCATGGCACGCGCGAACAGCGAGCCGCTGGCGCCGGTCACGGCGAGAGTTATCGTGCGCTGTCCTGCTTTGCCGCTTCCGTCGAGCATCCAACCTAGCCTAGTGCTTTGCCGTCCCAACGGCAAGTGTTGCAAAGGCGCGGCGCCCGCAGAGAACCGAAGCCCCTGGTCCGAGTGATAGGCTAGTAGCGTGGATGCGAATCGATTGAAGGCTCTGCTGGAGCAGGTGCGCACCGGGGACGTAACTCCCGACGCCGCGCTCGATCAGATTAAATCTCTCCCCTTTGAAGACCTCGGCTTTGCCAAGGTGGATCATCATCGCGCGGTGCGCGTTGGCGTGCCCGAGGTGATCTTCGGCCCCGGCAAGTCCCCCGAGCATTTCGTGGAAATCTTTGACCGGCTCGCCCGGCGCGGCAACACTGTGCTGGCCACGCGGGTCAGCGAAGAGCAGGTGGCAGCGGCCGTTGCACGCTTCCCGGCCGCAGAGCACAACCTTCTGGCGCGGACCCTGGTGCTGCGGCAGAAGTGCGAGAAACTGGGCAAGGGAACGATCGGAATTATCTCGGCAGGAACCAGCGACATTCCCGTGGCAGAAGAGGCAGCGGTGACCGCCGACGTGATGGGCAATGACGTTGTGCGCCTCTTCGATGTGGGCGTAGCTGGGTTGCATCGCCTGCTCTCGCACAGCGCGGAACTGCGCCGGGCGCGCGTGCTGGTGGTATGTGCCGGCATGGAGGGTGCGCTGCCCTCTGTGGTCGGTGGACTGGTGGGCGTGCCGGTGATCGCGGTGCCGACCAGCGTGGGCTATGGCGCGGCCTTCGGCGGAATCGCGGCGCTGCTGGGCATGATCAACTCCTGCGCTTCCAACGTCTCGGTGGTAAATATCGACAACGGTTTCGGCGCGGCCTATGTTGCATCGCTGATCAACCGACTATAGCCGACGCGCCTGCGGCCGGAGCGGCATCCGTTGCCGCGTACCCGGCTGTGAAGCGTCGCTTACTTGCCAGCATCGGAAACTTTGGCGAAACTTGTTGCAACGTAAATTCCTTGCATCCAGTGTGAGCGCGCGTAAATCTGACTAGTAGCACTATGACCAGGAGATGCATGAGTTCGGTGGGCGAGGAGATTCACCAGTCCAAGCCCTTTGCCACCATTGAAGAGGAGCTGCTGGTCTCTCTGCTGCGCACCACCGACGTGCTGCACGAGCGCTTTGAGCAACTCATTCGCCCCTTCAACATCTCCATGACCCAGTACAACGTGCTGCGCATCCTGCGCGGAGCCGAGCCCGCCGGGCGCACCTGTGGCGAGATTGGCGAGCGCATGATTGCCCGTGAACCCGACGTCACCCGCTTGCTTGAACGAATGGAAAGAGCTGGCCTCATCAAGCGTATGCGCGACAGCCAGGACCGCCGCGTGGTGGTCACCCGCATTACTTCCTGCGGGCTTAAACTGTTGGACGAGTTGGAGCCGAAGCTGCGCGAACTTGACGGACTGCTGAAGCCGATGGGTGAGCGCAAGATTGAAGCGATGCTCAAGCTGCTGGATGAAGTGCGCGAGCATGTACGCGAAGAGGAATAGCGAACGAGCACGCGCGAATCTCCAACGCATCTTTGGAAGTCGCTGCAGAAGTCGCTACCCCACGCCTCTCGCGCGGGGCAGCCAGGAAACATGCGGTGTTGCGAGCCTATTCGCTGGTCATGATGAAGAGCGGCTTCATGTGGAAGCGCTTATAGTAAGGGCGCAGGCGCTCGATATTGTAATGATCTTGCACGCTCACCACTTTCTTGCTGCCGGTCACGCAGTCGATCGGCATATCGTCATAGCGCCCGTTCTTCAATACCACTAGTCTGCCGTGAATCCGCCGCAGCAGCAGGTCCATCGCGAGGTTGCCGTATGCCATCGGCACAATCGAGTCGATCGCGTCCGGGTCGCCGCCGCGGACCAGGTACCCCAGCTTCTGATTGATAATTTCGACGGAATGTCCGTCGTTGTACTTGGGCGAAAGCTCTTTCAGCTTTTCTGAAACCAGGTCGCCGATTCCGCCCAGCTTTTTGTGTCCGAAGGCGTCGGTGGTCTCGGCTTCAAAGATCATCTCGCCGCCCTCAAACATTGCGCCCTCGCTGACCAGCACAACCGAGTACTTGCTTGGATTGCGATTGCGGTCATAGCACAGCAGTTCGGTCAACCGTTCGATGTCGAACTTGTGTTCGGGAATGACACAGCGATTGGCCGCCCCAGCCATCGTAGGCAGCATCGCGGTGAAACCGGCGTAGCGTCCAAAGACCTCCAGCACCAGAAAGCGCTCGTGCGATCCAGCGGAGGTGCGCAGGGAATTCGTCATCTGAATGGTGCGGGTCACGCAGGTGCTGAAGCCGATGCAGTAGTCCGTGCCGGGCACGTCATTGTCCATCGTCTTCGGAATCGCGATCACCTTGGCGCCCTCTTCATAGAGGCGCACGCCGTAGCTCAACGTGTCATCGCCACCGATTGGAATCAGGTAGTCGATGCCAAGCCATGCCAGGTTCGCCAGCACTTCGGGTGTCAGATCGTTGCGCTCTTCGTTGTACTTGTCCTTGAGGTGAGGCGGAACGTCGGATTTCTTGACCTTTCCGGGATTAGTGCGGGAGGTGTGCAGGAAAGTGCCTCCGGTGCGTCCTGCGCGGTTCACGATCTCTTCCGTAAGAACCAAATAATTGCCGCGATTGTCGTAATCCTTCTCGCGGACAAGATCGATCAGCCCGCACCAGCCGCGGCGAATCCCGATCACCTGATAGCCTTCGCGCAAGGCGCGGATCGTCACCGCGCGTATCGCCGGATTCAATCCCGGAACATCGCCACCACCGGTCAAAATGCCTATGACGCCCTTCTTATCGATCGCCATCGTTCAGACCCCTTTGTCTGCCAGAGACAGTAGCAAATAACTGGGTCGGGTTGCTAGCCGAGGCAAGCTTGCGGGTGCGTCGTCGGGCAAGGCAGTGCAGATGTGGGAGCGGAATCGAGCGCAGAGAGGAGCGCTCCTCTCTGCTGAAATAACTTGGGCGCCTAAATGGTAGGAGAGCTGGACGCGGCTGGTGTGGAGAGTTCCTGCACCTCTTGGGGATAGCGCTTCACGTTCCAGATGTCGGCGCTGTACTCCTTGATGGTGCGGTCGCTGGAGAACTTGTACGAGCCCGCTGTATTCAGGATGGCCATGCGCCGCCACTTTGCAGTGTCCTGGAAATCGGCATCGATCTTTTCGTTGATATCGATGTATTGCGGCAGATCGGCTATATGAAAGAAGCGGTCGCCGCGATTGATCAATTCGTCGAAGATCCAACGGAACAGTCCCGGCTCGCTGGACGAGAAACGGTCGTTCAAGAAGCAGTCCAGCACTCGCTTGATGCGCGGGTCGCTGTCGTAATACTCGCGCGAGTGATAGAGACCATTGCGCTGCATCTGCTCGATCTGTTCGGCGCGAAGTCCGAAGATGTAGATGTTGTCCTCGCCTGCCTCTTCCGCGATTTCAATATTGGCGCCATCCCAGGTTGCCACGGTCACCGCGCCATTCATCATTAGCTTCATGTTCCCGGTGCCACTGGCTTCCATGCCCGCGGTAGAAATCTGCTGGCTCAGGTTCGCCGCCGGAATGATTGACTCGGCCAGCGAGACGCGGTAATCGGGCAGGAACGCAACTCGTAAAAACTGATTCGCCTTCGGGTCCTTGTTCACCACTCCGGCCACGTTGTGGATCAGTTTGATGATTTGCTTGGCAGCCCAATACCCGGGCGCAGCCTTGCCTGCAAAGAGCACGGTTCGCGGAGTATTCGGGGCTTCGCCGTCTTCCACGATGCGCAGGTAGTCGTACATCACGCGCAGCACGTTCAGCAACTGCCGCTTGTACTCGTGGATGCGCTTGATCTGCACATCAAACATCGAGCGCGGATCGGTGATGACTCCGGTTTCGTCGCGGATGATGCGCGACAGCCTCAGCTTGTTCTGCACTTTTACTTCGGCAAAACGCCCTTGGAAGACCGGATCATCAGCATAGGGTTCAAGCTTTTTCAGCTCCGAAAGATCCTTGATCCAGGCATCGCCAATGCTCTCGCAGAGCAGGCGCGAGAGGTGCGGATTGGCCTTCAGCAGCCAGCGCCGCGGCGCCACGCCATTGGTCTTATTGCTGAACTTTGTGGGCCATAGCTGGGCGAATTCCGGAACCAGCGAAGTGCGGATCAGTTGGCTGTGCAGGGCGGAAACACCGTTGACCGCGTGCGAGGCCACGATGGCAAGGTGCGCCATGCGCACGTTCTTGTCGTGACCTTCCTCAATAATCGACATCTTGCGCAACTTCTCACCATCCACCCAGGAGTAGGCGGTAAGAGTGCGCAGGAAGTTGTAATTGATGCCGTAGATGATCTGCATGTGGCGCGGCAGCACCCGCTCCATCAGCTCGACGCTCCACTTTTCCAGGGCTTCCGGCAGTAGGGTGTGGTTGGTGTAGGCGACCGTCTTCTGCGTAATTGCCCAGGCGTCTTCCCACTCCAGGTTATTTTCATCCACCAGCACGCGCATCAACTCCGCTACGGCCAGCGCGGGATGAGTGTCATTCATCTGGATCGCGACTTTGTCGGGGAAGGCCGCGAAATCGTTGTGTGCGGCAAGGAAGTTACGCGCAATGTCGCGCACCGCGCAGGAGACCAGGAAGTATTCCTGCACCAGCCGCAATTCCTTGCCGGCCATGACCGAATCGCTGGGATACAGCACGCGCGAGATGTTCTCACTGGCGATCTTCTGCTCGACGGCGCGAATGTAGTCGCCGCGGTTGAAGATGTCGATATCGAAGTCTTCCGACGAGCGGGCCTGAAAGAGGCGGAGGTAATTCACCGTCTGGCCGTTGTAGCCCACCACGGGCATGTCATTCGGTACGCCGACCACGACCTGGTAATCCAGCCAGCTCTGGCGATAGTTGCCGCGGTCGCGTGAGTTCTCAACCCGGCCATAGAGAGGAATGACGATGGCCTCCTCGGGGCGCGGAATCTGAAGCGGGGTTCCGTAGGTTCGCCAGCGGTCCGGCTTCTCGCGCTGGAAGCCGTGGGCGATTTCCTGGCGGAACATTCCGTATTCGTAGTCGATTCCGTATCCGTATCCCGGCATGTCCAGGGTTGCCAGCGATTCCAGGAAGCAGGCTGCCAGCCGGCCCAGGCCGCCGTTGCCGAGACCGGCATCGGGCTCGCTCTCCAGCACCTGCTCCAGCCGCACGCCGAATTCACCGAGCACGCTGTCCAACACTTCATTCAGCCGCATATTGCAGACGGTGTCGCCTAGCAGACGCCCCATGAGAAATTCCATGGAAAGGTAGTAGAGGTGCTTGGCATCGGCCTCGCGGTAGCGTTTGCTGGTGTCCAGCATCTGGTCCACGAAGAGGTCCCGCACGGCCAAGGAGACCGGGATCAGCAATTCAGCCGGGGTCAAGTGATCCAAGGGCCGCACCAACGTATAGCGGACGTGGCGCTCAATGCTCTCGCGCAATATTTTCGCTACGGCAGCCGTGGAGTCAAATTTCGGAAGCGACATAAGTTGATAAGATTCCCAGAACCCACATGAACGACTCAGCGTAGCGCGTACCCTGCCCTATACCGAAACCGGCGTAGGGCAACCGAGCCCACGAACAAAACGCTGCGCCCTCATGCGTGGCTGCCGAAAGTTTGCCTGCGCAAAACTCTCTTCTAAATTGAATTCTACGCATGATTCGTCCGCTTTACCATGCTCCAGCCGACCACAAAGTTTACGAGCAGGGCAAGAATAGTCCTAGGTTCAATCTTGCCCGCCAAGGGAATGTAGAAGCGTTGTCTCTTGAATGATCGAGGGCCGAGCCAGGAATGGTGGAACCCGATTCCGCAAACGGTACAGACACGGAGAGCGCGCCCGCAGGCGCGCCCATCGTGCAAACCTTGGGCCTTTATCGCTTGATGGAGATGCTGAGTTCCTTCAACTGTGCGTCGGACACTGGGGTTGGGGCGTCCATCATCAGGTCAGTGGCTGCGGCCGTCTTCGGGAAGGCGATGATCTCGCGCAAGCTGGGTGCTCCGGCCAGGATCATCACGATACGATCCAATCCCAGCGCGATGCCGCCGTGCGGAGGCGTTCCGTATTGCAGCGCCTCAAGGAAGAATCCGAAGCGCAGCTTCTGTTCTTCCGCGCTCATTCCCAAGGCTTCGAAGATCTTCGCCTGCACATCCTGCTGGTGGATACGAATCGAGCCGGAGCCGAGTTCGGTTCCATTCAGCACCACGTCATAGGCACGGGCACGAATCGCCCCAAGCGCCGAGTTCGGATCATGCTGGGCCTTCACGCCTTCGTTCAGCAAACCCATGTGGTCTTCGTGGATCGAGGTGAACGGATGATGGGCAAAGGTCCAGGTCGCGCGCTCCTCGTCCCACTCGAAGGATGGAAAATCGGTGACCCAGAGGAACTTGTATGTCTTCCCCTCGAAGGCCTGGTGGCGTGCGGCATAACGCTGCGCCAGCGCCAGCCGGAGTTGTCCCGCGTTGGAATAAACCGCGTAGCAGTCGCGTTGATGGCGACGTTCGGCAGCGGCATCGGCAGCGCTTGCCCCGGCCGTTTCCGCATTCGTGGGCGCGTCCTTGGGCGCAGCCACCATCACCAGCAGGTCGCCTTCTTCGGCCCCGCTCAGTTGGCGAATCTTCGCAATCGCCTCGGGCCAGCTTTTTTCCAAGCGCTTGAAATCGTCGAAGAACTTGATGACTCTGGACTGCTTCTCGCTCAGCAGTGCCTTGTGCTCGTCGCGCTCTTTGCGCGAAAGCTCTCCTACCTTTGGCGTGCGGATCACGACGATGGGCAGCGACGGATCGATCAGCAGCGTCTCCAGCGCATCGGCGGGCAAGAGCGCCTTCACGTCCGTCATCGCGGGAAGACGCAGGTCGGGCTTGTCGATTCCATAGAGCCGGATGGCCTCGTCGTAGGCCATCTGCGGGAAGGGACGCTCGATGGTGTTGCCCGCGGCGGTAAAGGCTGCGTCGAGAAAGCCTTCCACTACTCCGTGGATGGTCTCTTCGGTTGGGAAGGTCAGCTCAAGATCCACCTGGGTGAACTCCGGCTGGCGGTCGGCGCGCAAATCCTCGTCGCGGAAGCAGCGCGCAATCTGGAAGTAGCGGTCGAGGCCGCCAATCATCAGCAATTGCTTGAAGATTTGCGGCGACTGCGGCAGTGCGTAGAACTCGCCGGGATGGACGCGGCTCGGGACCAGGTAATCGCGCGCGCCCTCGGGAGTCGAGCGCGTCATGTACGGCGTCTCGATCTCGTAGAAGCCCTCGCCCGCAAGATAGTTGCGGATGGCCAGGGTGACCCGGTGGCGCATCTCGATGTTGGCGTGCATCTCCGGACGGCGCAGGTCGAGGTAGCGATATTTCAGCCGCACCTCTTCGTTCAAGGTGACGCTGGCATCGCCGGGGAAAAATGGCGGCACCTTGCTCTCGTTGAGGAGCTTCAACTCACCGGCAAGCACCTCGATTTCGCCCGTCTCCATCTTCGGATTGCGTGTGCCTTCCGAGCGTGCCTCTACCAGGCCGGTCACCGCCAGCACGTATTCGTTGCGCACAACAGAAGCGCGCTCGTGCATCTCCGGATTTCGTTCCTTGTCGAATACGATCTGGGTTATGCCTGAGCGGTCGCGCAGGTCGATGAAAATGAGATTGCCGTGATCGCGCCGCCGGCTGACCCAGCCCATCAGAGTGATCGTGCTGCCTGCATCGCAGAGTCGTAGTTCGCCGCAGCGGTGCGTCCGCTTCAAATCGCCTAAGAAATCAAGTTGCATCTTCGCTTCCCGTTTTTCGGAGTAAGAAATCCGCATGGTCTATCGTACGATAAGTGGACGCGCCGTTGCTGCAAGCGCCCATTGCCAGCCGAATTTCGTCTTCTAACTTTCCAGATATTCCAATAGTTCCGCGCGTGAAACCGTAGTCTGTTCGCCGCTCTTTAGGCGTTTCACCGTGAAGGCGTCGGCCTGCAACTCATTTTCGCCCACGATGACAGCATACGTCGCGCCCAGTTTTTCCGCGGTCTCAAAGCTCTTCTTCAGGCGGAAGCTTTCATCGCTCACGTCCACCGTAACGCCTTCGGCGCGCAACTGCCGCGCCAATTTCAGGGCGTGGCGGTTCGTGCCTGCGCCGAGCGGAATGACGAACGCCTTCAGCGGCGCCTGCGCCTGCTGCTCTTGTGCCTGCAAGGCCAGCACCAAGCGGTCTTCGCCAATGGCAAAGCCAATTCCCGGAGCCTTCGGTCCGCCCAGTTGTTCGCTCAGCCCATCGTAGCGGCCCCCGCCCAGCACCGCGCTCTGCGAGCCCAGTCCGCCGTGGGTGAACTCAAACGTGGTGCGGGTGTAGTAGTCCAACCCGCGCACCATGCGCTCATTCACCTGGTAGGGAACTTCCAAGGTATCCAGAATTGCCCGCACTTGCGCGAAGTGTTCGCGGCAGCCTTCGTCAAGGTAATCGGCGATCTTCGGCAGCTTTTCTATAATGGGCTGGTCGGCGGGAACTTTGCAGTCCAGCACGCGTAACGGGTTGGTCTCCGCCCGTCGCTGGCAGTCTTCGCACAACTGATCCTTCACTCCTGTCAGCGCCTCGCGCAGAGCTTGGTTGTAGGCCGGGCGGCAGTTGAGGCAGCCGACGGAGTTCAGATAGAGCGTCCATCCTTTCAGCCCCACGGCGTCCAGCAGCGCGATCAGCATGTCCAAGACTTCGGCGTCGCGGATGGGCAGTTCGCTGCCCGCCGACGGAGGCCCGAGAACTTCCGCCCCGATCTGATAGAACTGGCGGTAGCGTCCTTTCTGCGGGCGCTCGCGCCGGAACTGCGGTCCAAGGTAGTAGAGCTTTTGCAGCAGGCCGCTGCGCCCCATCTCGTGCTCGATGTAGGCACGCACCACGCCCGCCGTGTTCTCCGGTCGCAGGGTCAGCGTCTGAGTCTTCTCACTGGCAGCGCGGGCTTTGTCCTCCCAGGTGAACATCTCTTTGGAGACAATGTCGGTCTCCTCGCCTACGCCGCGGGCGAACAGCTCGGTGGACTCAAAGACGGGGGTGCGAATCTCATGGTAGTTATAGCGGGCGAAGACCTCGCGGACCCTGCGCTCCACAAAGTTCCAAAGTTCGGTATCGGGAGGCAGCAGGTCGCGGGTCCCGCGTACAGCTTTGATCATCTTCCGTTCCTTGACCGGAAATTCGGTCCATCCGGGTATGGGTACTCCATCTGCCGCGCGGCTTCGCGTGCAATCGATTGTCCGTAAATCTGCGCCACCAGGTATAGAGCCATATCGATGCCGGCGCGAATGCTGTTTGCGGTGGTGATGTTTCCGTCCACCACCATCGGCAGCTCGGGCAACAGGGAGGTGCGGGGATTGCGCTCGCGAAAGAGATCGACCGAGCGAAAGTGCGTGGTGGCAGTTTTTCCCATCAGCAGCCCAGCCTCGCCCAGCAGCAGAGAACCGGTGCCCACCGAAGCGAGGCGGTCCACTTGCGGAGCCATGCGCTTGATCCAGTCCAGGTACTCGGTCTGATGCATCAGGGCGCGAACTCCAGAGCCCCCCGGTACCAGCAACATATCGAGCTTGGGGCAGGATGCGAAGTCCACGTCGGGCAGAATTCGCATCCCGCCGCTGGCGCGCACCACCTCCCGGCTATCGGAGACCAGCAATTGGTGAATCGGCGACTCGCTTTCGCGCCGAGTTTCCTCATTCAGGCGAGTAGTGGCAAAGACTTCGAAAGAGCCGCAGAAGTCCAGCACCTCCGCATCCGGATAAATCAGTATTCCGACTGTCTTTTGCTGTGTTGTCAGCGGTAATCCGTCGGCGCTCACCGGCCCAGTTCCTTCAGGTACTGCTCTTTGTAACCCAGGTAGTTCGTGCGATAAGTCAAAATTGAAGCCTTCTCCTCTTCATTTAAATAGCGGCGAAACTTTCCCGGCGCACCCATCCACAGGGAGCCCGGTTCAACCACGCATCCCTCGGGAATCAGGGTTCCGGCAGCAAGGATCGAATCATGCCCGATCCGCGCGCCGTTCAAAACAATCACGCCCATGCCTATCAGGCAACGGTCTTCGATGACGCAGCCGTGCAAGATCGCAGTGTGACCAACGGTTACGTCGTCGCCCAACACCACCGGCCACTTGCCAAGCATCCCGTGCAGCACGGAGTTGTCCTGGATGTTAGTGTTGCTGCCGATGCGAATGGAGTGGACATCGCCGCGTGCCACCACGTTCATCCAGATGCTGGCGTGCTCGCCCAGAACCACGTCGCCGATGACCTGCGCGGAAACATCCACGTAACAGGTGGCGGGAATGGCGGGCGTCACACCCTTGTAGGGACGAATCATGAGAAACCTCCAGCGTGGGAACCGGCTCGGCCAAGGGTGCCAGCCAGCGCGTTGTGCCGCCCCGGACGCTACTGCGAGAACAAAATTACCCAAATATTGACCATACCAGAACCAGTGGCACGAAGAAACCAGCAAAGCTGCTCCTGCTTCACTCTGCGGGTCCCGGCTGCTCTGTCCGGGGTTCCGGCTGCGCACGTTGACTGCATGGGAGTTGGGACCGCGCTATTAAAAAGTTCGCAGCAAGCTGGGATAAGGAGTAACATCTCCGGCGTGAGTGTTTGGCGATGCTGTGGATCTGGAGCTGAAAGGGGATCGATCCCATGGAATTCCAGGACAGAGAGCTGAAATGTGTGGACTGCGGCGCGGATTTCGTCTTCACGGCCGGAGAACAGATCTTTTTCCACGACAAGCGGTTTAAGAACGAACCCAAACGCTGCAAGGCCTGCAAACAGAAACGCTCCGGCGCCAAGGGAAAGGCCAGTCGTCCGGCCAAGCAGGAGACCGCAGCCGTCTGCTCCGGTTGCGGAAAGGAAACAACCCTTCCATTCCGTCCCACCCAGGGCCGACCCGTGTTTTGCCGCGATTGTTTTGGGAAGCAGAAGGGAACAACCGGCGCACATGCCTGAGGTGCCTGCTCCCGCTACGATGGTCTTCGCCCGCTCACGGATTGCACGAAGAAGGGCGGAAGCCGGACGTGCCTGTGAGCCGTTCGAATGCGTTAGACGGACTTGCGCGAAGTTGCTTTTGCGGCGGCAGCGCGGCCTTGTCCGCGCTTTGATATCTCCCCGGCGATCTCCGGTTTGACCATTGCCGCCTGCTTGCTGTCCTGGTGGGTTACCAGCAGCGCCTCGATCTGACGCAGCAGGTCGCTGGTGTTCATCGGCTTAATCAGCAGGGAATCGGCTCCCTCGGACTTCCAGTCGACTTCTATGTTGGGGTAGGCCGTGAGGATCGCGGTGGCCGGATTGTAGGCCTGCGAACGCGCCGCGCGAATCACCTCGAAGCCCGAGGTCGACTGCTCCATGCGCATATCGGTGATGACCATATCGAACGTGCCGCCCGACAATCGCTGCTTCGCTTCGCGCGCGGAAGCTAGCTGTCTCCACGTCAAATCCATTCATCTCCAAAATTGCTTTCAGGGTCAGCAGAATCGCCAATTCATCATCTACCAGCAAAATGCGTCGCGTCATCATTTGCAAACTCCAGGTTTCTTGGAAGACGGTTCAGAGACGTCTTCTCTTGATCGCAAGTGGACCGCCGTTGTTCTGGTTGGCCGAAAATGCAAAATAAAAAGGTTTCCCGACAGCAACAGCGGAGCCGGTGTTGAAACCACCCCGAGTGCCCATATAATACTCCCTGTGGGCAGTTTCTTTGTAGAAAACTTCGGTTGTCGCGCCACTCAGGCCGACGGTGCGGCGATTGAACGCCAGTTTGACCGACCGCGGTCTGTCGCGAGCCGGCACAGCGGCGGAAGCCGAAGTCGTTGTGCTGAACACCTGCACCGTAACTTCGTCTGCCGATCAGGATGCGCGCGCGGCGATCCGCCGCATTCATCGCGCCAACCCCTCGGCCCGCATCCTGGTTACCGGATGCTATGCGCAGCGCGCTCCTGAGGAGATTTCCGCCCTCGAAGGCGTGTCGCTCGTGGTTGGCAACTCGCATAAGCATCGGCTCGCCGAGATCGCTGCCGGGAGCGATTCGTCCCGTCGCTGGCGAATGCTTCCCCGGTCATTGGTTCTCAACAAATCCTAGCTCCGTCGATGCCGCGCCGTCCTCGGTTCCTGAACTGCCCGCGGGAGGGCTGCGGCGCGCACGGTTGTGGTGGACGATATCTTTGCCCACACCGAACTGCTGGCCGCGCCGGTCTTCGATTCCGACAACGAGAAGACTCGCCCCAACCTCAAAGTGCAGGACGGATGCAACAACCGCTGCTCGTTCTGCGTGATCCCGTTTGTGCGCGGCCGCAGCCGCTCGCTCCCCTTGGGTGAAGTTCTGCGCAACGTCGATCAATTGGTCGCCAACGGCTATCAGGAACTGGTGCTCAGCGGAATCAATCTGGGGCGCTGGGGGCGCGATCTAAGCCGCGATCCGGCTGCCGAGTTAGCGCCACGACTTCGTCCGCGTCTCGCGTCCGCTTCGTCGATCTGCTGCAGGCCATTCTGGAGCGCACCAGCGTGCCGTTGCTGCGCATCAGTTCGGTGGAACCCATGGACTGGAGCGACGAGCTAATCGCTCTTGCCGCAGCTTCGCCGCGCATCGCCAAGCACGCCCATGTTCCGTTGCAGAGCGCCAGCGACCGCATCCTGCGCCTGATGCATCGCCGCTATCGTCCGTGGCACTACGAGGATCGCATTCAGCGCATCCATGCCGCCATGCCCCAGGCCGCCATCGGCGCCGACGTTATGGTGGGCTTCCCTGGCGAGAGCGAGGAAGATTTCGAGCAGACCCGCGCCTTCATTGAGCGCCTGCCCTTTAGCTACCTGCACGTCTTTACCTATTCCTCGCGCCCTGGCACCCCCTCGGCGCAGATGCCCGCGCAGGTTCCCGTGCCCTTGGCTCGGGAGCGCAATCGGGTGCTCCGTGAACTTGCCGGCGTGCAAGAAGCGCAGCTTTCAGGAGCAATTCATCGGCGAGACATTGCCTGCGCTCACCCTCACTCACATTGCGCACGGACGCACCGAATCGCTCACGGAGAATTATCAAAAGCTGTGGCTTCAGGGTGAGCTCCCTGGGAATCGAATGCTCACCGCGCGCATCCATTCCATAGAAGGTGAAGCGCTCGTGGGTGCGGTGGAGTAAAGAGCCTCGTCCTTGTCTTGAAAGGATTTCCATGCCTAACGTCTCCGATTTTTCCGCCAAACTCAATAACGGGGAAGATAAGCCGCTCGCGGATTATCGCGGCAAGGTTCTGCTCATCGTCAACACCGCGAGTAAGTGCGGATTTACTCCGCAGTACAAGGGGCTGGAAGAGTTGTACAAGGAATATCGCGAACAGGGGCTGGAGGTTCTCGGCTTTCCGTGCGATCAATTCGGCCACCAGGAGCCCGGCAGCGATGAGGAAATTCGCGGCTTTTGCGAACTCAACTACGGCGTCACCTTTCCTCTGTTTTCAAAGATCGACGTCAACGGAGAGAATGAACATCCTCTCTACAAGTATCTGAAGAGCGAGGCTGGCGGCGTGCTTGGCGACGCCATCAAGTGGAATTTCACCAAGTTCCTGGTCAGCCGCGAGGGCAAGGTCCTCGACCGCTTTGCCCCGGTTACCACCCCCGATAAGATCGGCGGCGACGTTGCCAAAGCGCTAAAGGGGTAGCGTTCCCAGTGCGTTGTGATGCGCTGGGTGCTGAGACTGCTTGGGCTCTGGCCCAACTTCCTTTCCGTGCTATACTTTGAACGATTTAAGTAACCCCCGGAGGACCGTATCGATAAACGTTTTATCCGCACGAATGAGCGAATCCGAGTCCGCGAAATCCGCGTGATCGACGATCAGAGTGAGCAGCTTGGCATCATGGCACCTCTTGACGCGCTCAAAATTGCCAAGGAAAAAGGACTCGACTTGGTGGAGGTTTCACCCACTGCGCAACCGCCTGTCTGCCGCATCATGGACTTTGGTAAGTACATGTATGAGCAGGAGAAGAAGGAACGCGCGGCAAAGAAGAACCAGAAAGTCATCACCATCAAGGAAGTGAAGTTCCGCATCAATGTGGACGAGCACGATTATCAGACCAAGAAAAATCATGCTCTGCGCTTCCTGAGTGACGGTGACAAGGTGAAGGCAACCATCTTTTTCCGCGGACGTGAAATGACCCGCCAGATGCTCGGTCGCGAGATCCTGCAACGGCTGATCAAGGACATCGCGGACAAGGCTGTGGTCGAGAACATGCCGCGGCAGGAAGGCAACACCCTGCACCTGATTCTGGCTCCGCCGAAGGTCCAGAAGTAGCCGGACAGGCGCAGTCTGGTGTGTGCAGGCTGCTCCCAAGCGACGGCTTCGCTCCGCTGTTGGCCGCTGTCCACCAATCTTTTCGAGAAGCTTTTCGCCGCTCCGGTTTGCCCGGAGAGGCCCTTCTCGTGTTTAATAACAGCAGTTGTATTTAGGACACAATCAATGCCGAAGATGAAGACTCACAGCGGCGCCGCCAAGCGCTTCAAGAAGACAGGCTCGGGCAAGGTAAAGCGCGGTTTTGCTTTCCAGCGCCACATTCTGACTTCGAAGGGCACCAAGCGCAAGCGCCAGATGGACATGGGCGGAATGGTCGATAAGGCCGATCTGCCTAAGATCTTGAGGATGATCCCCTACTAGTTAGGGTGATCTCCCGCCGGACGGCATCGATTCGCCCGGCGCAACAAGGGTCTTTCGACCCGGGTGTGTGAAGAGGTCAAAGGTGTAAAACCTCCTGCCTCCAGCCGCCATAATCCCGCGGACCTCAGGTTCAGCGGATGTTTCTAAAAGGAAGGTAGCAGCAAATGCCTCGCGTAAAACGTGGTACCAAGCGCCGTGACAAGCGCAAAAAGATTTTAGAGCGCGCTAGTGGGTACTTCCTCACAAAGTCAAAGCTCTATCAGGCGGCACAAGAGGCTGTACAGCGCGGCCTCAAGTTCGCTTTCACCGGCCGTAAGCAGAAAAAGCGCCAATACCGTGCGCTTTGGATCGTGCGCATCAACGCTGCCGCCAAGCTCAGCGGACTCAGCTATTCGCAGTTCATTCACGGTCTGAAGGTTGCAGGAATCGAGCTTGATCGTAAGATTCTGGCCGACATCGCCGTGCTTGATCCAGCGGGCTTTGCTGCGCTGGTCGTGCAGGCCAAGGCCGCGCTCGTGCCGGCAGCAGCGTAAAGCACCCTCGACCAAGTATCACAAGCCACGAATGGCACGGGACACGACCCCAACCGGTTTGTGCGCTCCGTTAACCATTCGTGGCTTTTCTTGCGTTCCATAGAACTGAATTAGTTCAGGAGCAGCGAAGCACTCATGTACAGCGTTCCCAAACTCGAAGATTTCTCTCCCTCCGCGCTTGATGCGGCTGCTGCTGAACTGCTGGCGGCACTCGTTGCCGAGTCCCAGGCCGCAGCCGACGCCAATGCCTTCTCAGAGTTCCGCAACCGCTGGATGGCTCGCAAGAACGGCCTACTCACGCAGGTAAATGATCTGTGGTTGAAGGCCGCGCCCGGCCCCGCCAAGCGCGAGGTAGGCCAACGGGTCAACGCCCTCAAACTCCAGGCCGAGACCCTGGTCTCAGAGGCCGAGCAACTCGCCGCGGGCTCGGCTCTCACAGTACGGCTCAAGGCTGAGACGATTGACATCTCGCTGCCCGGCATCGAACGTCCTCTCGGCGTGCGGCACCCCGTCCTGCGCACCTTGGATGAGCTGATCTCGGTCTTCGTCAAGATGGGTTACTCCATCGCCGAAGGCCCCGAGGTCGAGAGCGACTACTACAACTTTGAGGCCTTGAACTTTCCGCCCAATCATCCGGCGCGAGATACGCAGGACACGCTCTTCATCGCCAACCAGGAGCAGCGCGCGCAGCGTGACCGCCTGCTGCTGCGCACCCACACCTCACCGGTGCAGATCCGCACCATGGAGAAGCTTAAGCCTCCGGTGCGCGTCATCTGCCCCGGCAAGGTACACCGCAATGACGCGCCGGACGCGACCCACTCGCCCGTCTTCCATCAGTTTGAGGGGCTCTGTGTCGATACCAACATCACCTTTGGCGACCTGAAGGGAACGCTCGACCACGCGATGAAGTCGCTCTTCGGCTCGGCGGTCAAGACCAGCTTCCGCCCGTCGTTTTTTCCGTTCACCGAGCCCAGCGTTGAAGTTGCTATCTCGTGCCCATTCTGCGGAGGCAAGGGCTGCCGCCCATGCAAGCAGAGTGGCTGGATCGAACTGCTCGGCGCGGGTATGGTCGATCCCAACGTCTTCGGCTTCGTCGGCTACGACCCGAAGAAACTCAGCGGCTTCGCCTTCGGAATGGGCGTGGAGCGGTTGGCGATGATGACCTACAACGTCGATGACATCCAGCAGTTCTTCTACGGCGATATGCGCTTCCTGGAGCAGTTTGCGTAAGCTGTAATGGAAAGGGATATATGACAGTCGAACCAGAGAAAGCAGAAGATTTCTACGCTGTTTATGCGGTCCGAAAGGTCGAATCCACGCCATTGATCCAGACGGGTCTGCCGTTCCGTCGCTTGATGGACGAAGTCGTGGTTCCGTTCGAGAGTGGAGAGCTGTTCTTCTTGGACGGGGCCTCAGTCAAGTCCACTGATCTGGATCGAATAAAGATCGTCCGCGAGAAAGGTGCGTTTCGGCGCAACCTTGCGATGCTTCACAGTAACTTGCGCTCCGGGGACCCTTCAAGGCAGAAAGTTATCGCGGAAAGGTACCACGTACATTTGGAAGCTGTGCTGCGCGAGTCCGGAGAGGATATAACAGCGCAGGTCATCAGGGCGTTCCGGACTCAAATTAAGCCGAGCATTAAGGATTACCTCCCAAGAAGAGAAGAGCTGCTGAATCTCGCGGCCGCTTTTCTAACTGAGAGCTTGAAGCAGCTTTCCAATACATAGGGCTAAGAATAGAGCGACAGGATGAAAATTTCACCGAATTGGATTCGCGACTTCGTCTCTCCTACCGCCAGCGACCGCGAGGTGGCCGAGGCTCTCACCGTTAGCGGCATCGCGATTGAAGGTTACTTCGGAGAAGGCGCCGACCAGACCTGGGAGGCCGAGATTACCACTAACCGGGTCGATGCCATGAACCACTACGGCGTCGCACGCGAGGTCTCAGCCATCTACGACGTGGATTTGGCGCGCATCACGCCGAAAGTTGCTGAGAGCGGCCCTGCGAATTTCTGCATCACGATTGACGACGCCGAAGGCTGTGCGCGGTACACTGCCCGCATCGTTCGCGGAGTCAAGATTGCTCCGGCTCCGGCCAAGATTGCGCATCGTCTCGAACTCATCGATCAGCGCAGCATCAGCAATGTAGCCGACGCCACCAACTACGTGCTCAACGAAATCGGACAGCCTACGCACGCCTTCGATCTCGACAAACTTGAGGGCGGCAGGATCATCGTGCGCCGCGCCCGTGCCGGAGAGACGTTGATGACGCTCGACGGCGTTGAGCGCACGCTCTCGCCCGAAGACCTCGTCATCGCCGACGCCGTGAAGCCCGTAGCGCTGGCCGGAGTCATGGGCGGCGAGGCGACGATGATCACAGACGCTACGCGCAACGTGCTCATCGAGTCGGCGTGGTTCGATCCGGCGTCGATTCGGCGCACCTCGCGCCGTCTCGGCATGCACACCGACGCGTCGCATCGTTACGAACGCGGAGCCGACCCCGGCATCACGCAAACGGCCTGCGCTCGCGTTGCGGAGTTGATCGTCGCCTCCGCGGGCGGCGCGGTCTCTGAGGAGATCGACGTTGTGGCGCGCTCGCTTCCGCAGCCGCGCATTGCGCTGGCTTCCAGCGAAGTAAAGCGCATTCTCGGCGTGGAAATTCCTCTGGCGGAAATTGCCCGCATTCTGCGACGGCTGGGTTTCATCGTCGAAGGCAGCGGCGTCGAACGTAGCCCCGAGTTCAAGATCACGGTGCCCACCTGGCGGCTAGATGTGGAGCGCGAAATCGATCTCATCGAAGAGGTCGCGCGCATCTATTCCTATCTCAAGATTCCCGACACTCTGCCTTCGTTTGCCGGTGGAGTGGTGGAACTGCCCAACGCTCGCAAGCAGGCCGAACTGCGTGGCCGCCTGCTCGCGCTCGGTTATAACGAGTCGCTCTCCTCTACGTTTATTCCGCAGGAGGACGCGCGCTTCTTCGCGAACTCGGAACCGGTGCGCATCGCAAATCCCTTGAGCGAGGAGGCGTCATTCATGCGCACCTCGCTGGTCCCGGGCCTGCTGTCGCAGGTCGCCTACAACCTGAATCGCGGAAACACCGATGTCCGCCTCTTCGAAGGCGGACACGTTTACGCGATGCAGGGCGAGGCAGTCGATGAGCACAACTCTCTTGTCTTTGTCGGGAGCGGGGCGGCGCGCGAGCCGGGCGTTCACGGCAAGCCGGAGCCGCTCAATTTCTTCCATGTCAAGGGAGACCTCGAGCAGCTTCTTGCCGCCTTCTCCCTTGATGCCGACGCCACATGCGCCGCATGCGAAGTTACTTTTGATCGCAAGGTGCCTCGGTGGCTGCATCCGGGCCGCGCCGCACGCGCCCAGGTCGCGGGTAAGACACTCGCCATCTTCGGCCAGCTTCATCCTGAAGTTGCTGCCGCGCGCAAGCTCAAGCAGGATGTGTTCGTCGCGGAGGTCTTCGTCGAAGCGCTCTACCAGCTTGCGCTGCGCCAGCCCACCTACACTCCGATCTCAAAGTACCCGGCGGTGGAGCGCGACTTTTCGTTCGTCCTGCCCGAAGGCGTGGAGTTTGAAAGGATCCGCCAGAAGCTCTCCGCGCTGGCGATTGCCGAGCTTACAACGGTCCTTCCGGCGGAAACTTTCCGTGGCGGGTCGCTCGCCGCAGGAACGTATTCGTTCCTTGTGCGCGTCCGCTTCCAGTCGCCCGAGCGCACCCTGCGAGACGATGAGGTCGCCAACTGGTCGCAACAGATTGTGAAGGCAGTTGAGTCGCTTGGGGGCTCGCTGAGGCAATAAGACTGTGCTTGCACGTAAAAGCCCCACATTCACTCGCGGGGGTTTTTACCGTGTTGCACAAAGATTCTTTCCGATTATCGCTTTTCCGGAGGAATGCCCGCCGACCACTCGCAACGAGATCCTTGGAATGCTCCAATTGTTCTTTACATAGCCCCGCCGGCGCAGGGTCGGCGAATCCGACGTGCTATAGCGTTCCCGACGGCCTATCCGGCCGCTCCGCTATGCACGGGATAACAAACGGGCGGGACGGGAGCGATGGGAACCATCAGCAATGGCACCGAAACCACGACATCGACCGGGACTATGGTCTGGGCAGGCACTCCGGCAACGGGAGCTTCCTACCAAATTGATGTGCGGTGCAGGTAACGTGGTTGGATGATAGGTTATCCAGAATGCGCTGCAATGCTCAAAGCCTTATACCGAAAGCGGTGTCCGGCGGCGATCAGTGGTTGCTCAAAATAGCGCCACGAGATCGCCGCGACTGCAAAAGTGAGCATGAGGCTAATCAACATTGGGATCAGGTCACGAGGGTGTTTGAGGTGAGGAGGGTCCTTTGTCATCAAGAAGTAAGTTCCGTTCAGGATGAGCCCATGAACCAGGTAGACGCAGTAGGCGACGGACCCAAGTTTCATCAGGGGTCCGCAACGCAACAGAGAGCGGAAGGGATTCTCCCGAGGCGAGATAGCCAACAACAGGAGGCAGCAATAGAAGGCAGCGAGCACGGAGTATCCGGCTGTACTTATCGCGAAACTATACGGTCCCCATCCGCGCTTGATGAAGATCAGCAGCACGGCTCCCAAGAACGAAGCGGCACTGAGCAGTATTGCTCGGGTGTGCTTGCCAGCAATATCTCCACCCCTGGACCGTCTTACGAGAATGGCAGCGAGCACGCCAAGCATCAGAGCATCAGCGCGGCAAAACACCAGCGTGTAAGGAGCAAGCGGGCCTATATACCGGGCTGCAAGCAGGCGAACGATTGGAGCCGTGATGATTGTGACCACACCAAAACTTGTGAGTGCCCTGACGGAAACCCTGCGCACGATGAGCGGAAGCGTCAAATAGAACTGCTCTTCTACCGCCAAGGACCAGGCCAGCCCGAGATAGGTGACGGTGTTTCCCCACCCTTTGAATGCTATCCAGATGTTCTGTCCAAACAGCGCGGTCACATACCAGGGAAACGGGTAACCGATGACCACGTACACGCCGTCGCGCAGATTGGGAGATATGAACAGCAGGAGCAATGGAGCCACACTGAGAGCCGCGTAGAGCGGCAAGATGCGAAAGGCGCGGCGGATGTAGAACGTCTTGAAGTAGTCGCCGGAGTTCTTGGCATCAAGCAGGATACCGCCGATCAGGAAGCCCGAAAGCACGAAGAAGAGGTCCACCCCAGACCAGCTCAAAGAACAAAGACGGGCGACATAAGCCGGAATTGTCTTCATCGCCGCGCCGTTCAGAGGCAGCACGATGTAGTGCTGAACCAGCACCAAACCTATGGCGATGCCACGCAAGCCGTCGAGTTCAGGGATGCGACCGGTGAGGGCGCGGGAAGTCATAGGGGTGGGGAAAGTATAGCAGCAGCTCTGATCGGACGCGATCTCACGATCCGCTCGCCGCGCCTGCCTGCTCCGGCAATAGCGGCTCATCCTCTGAGCTTGCATCGATTAAATCCGGCGGTAGATTCTTCTTCGGTTTCACGCCCAGCGTTTTTAGCATCTCCGCCTGCCGAATCACGTTTCCTTTGCCGGATGAGAGCTTGCCGAGCGCGAGGCCGTAGCTTGTTTTGGCCTGCTCCAGGCGGTCACCCACGCTCTTGAAATCATCGACAAAGCCCACCAGCTTGTCGTACAGTTCGGCCCCGCGATTTACGATGTCCTGCACGTTTTGCTTCTGCCGCTCCTGCCGCCACAGATGTGCCACCGTGCGCACCACGAACAGCAGCGTGCTCGGACTCATCAGCAGTACGCCGCGATCGAAGTAGCTTGCCCATAACTCGGGATCGTTGCCGATCGCCGCCATGAACGCGCCTTCGATGGGTACGAACATGCAGACGAAGTCGATGGATTGCAGTTGGTGCAGTGACTGGTAATTCTTCTCCGCCAATTCTTTGATGTGCCGCCGGATCGACTCCATGTGCCGCGCCAGCGCCGCTTTGCGCGCCTCGTCTGTCTCGGCGTTGACGTATTCGTTATAGGCCGTCAGCGAAACCTTGGAGTCGATGATGAGGTGCTTATTCTCCGGCAGCTTGACGATCACGTCGGGTCTCGCCTGCTTGGAATCCTCGTCGCGGAAGCTATTCTGCACAACGTATTCCTCATCCTTGCGCAGCCCAGAGGACTCGAGAATCTTCTCCAGGATCATCTCGCCCAGATCGCCTTGCGCCTTGGACGAGGTGGTCAGCGCGCGCGTCAGGTTGCTGGTATCGGTGGAGAGTTGCTGGTTCAATCCCATCAGCAACTTCACCTGTTCGGAGAGCGCCGAGCGATCCTTGCCCTCCTGCACGTACACCTCTTCCACCTTTTGCTGGAAGGTTTTGATCTGGACTGCGAGCGGCGTCAGAAGTTGTGAAAGATTGGTCTGATTCTGCTCGGTGAAACGCTTCGTCTTCTCTTCCAAAATCTCGCTGGCGAGCGTCTTGAACTGGTTGGAGAGCTCGACTCGCGCTCCGGCGAGCAGCTCAAGTTTCTCGTTCAACTGTTGCTCTTGCTGCTGGGACTGTTGTACAAACTGGAGTTCTTGTTGCTTGAGCTGTTCGTTTAGCCGCACGACTTCTTTCTCCGCCGTCGATCGCGCATCGGCCGTCATCTTGAGCTCGCTGCCGGATTGATTCAGTTGCTCCTGCAGTCTGCCCACAGTGTTCTGGCTGGCTGCCAGCTCCGCTTCCAGGGAAGCCAGACGCGAACGCAATGGGGTCGAACGTCCGCTTAGAATCACGGCGGTGATGCAAGCTGCGACAAGGGATGCGAGAATAGCTGTAAGGACAAATGTGAACATGAGAGCGGCTCCGAGTTCTTGGATTGTAACTCACCTTCGCAGGGGAAGTTTACCGGCGCGTACCTTACGCTGGCTGCTGCCGTTGCTCTTGCTTTCCGCAATTTGTGTTGCTCAACATGCGTATGCGCAATATGCCAACTTCTCATCACAGGACGAACAGGAGATCGTGCGCCTGGTGAATAGCGAGCGGCAGTCGCTCGGTCTGGCGACGCTTGTGGTCGATGAGCGGCTACAGGAGGCTGCTCGCAAGCACAGCGTACGGATGGCCGCCACGGGCGAGGTCGAGCATCGGATTGGGAACGAGCCTGTGCTCTCGCTCCGGCTAGGCGAAACGGCGCTGCGTTTTAACGTGAGTGGCGAAAACGTGGCTCTCGCCCAAGATGCCGCCCGCGCTCACACGGCCCTGATGCACTCGCCCGGCCATCGCGCCAACATTCTCGACGCGCAATACAACTCCATTGGCGTCGGCGTGGTCCGCACTCCGCAGGGGATCTACGTTACCCAGGATTTTGCCCGGCGACTTCCCGAGGTGAGCGTGCAGGAAGCCGAAGAGCAAGTGGGCTTGGCCCTGAACCGGCTGCGGCGCCAGGCAGGCACGCCCGTCCTGAGCCGCGTGCCCGCACCGCAGTTGCGCCAAGAGGCCTGCGAGATGGCGGAGAACAATAAGCTCAATGCGCGTGCCGGACTCACGCCGAAGGTCAGTAACTCAGTTGTGTTCACCGCAACCGATCTCACCCAACTTCCCGGGTCGCTGGAGCGACTCAAGACGCGCCCGGCCAGCGGCTTCTCGGTGGGAGCCTGTTACGAAACCAGTAAGAGCTACGATACCCCGGTCTTCTGGATCGTCGTAGTGACGTACTTTTGATTGGAAGGATTTTGCATTCAATGAAAACGCGGGCGCTCAGGCCCGCGTTCGTTTTTTCTTGTGCTGGAGCTAAACCTTGGCTGGCTCGTCCTTCTTCGCGTACTTCGCTTCTACGTATCCGTCCAGAATCTGCTTAAACTCTTCGACGATGTGATCGCCTTTGAGGGTGGTCGCCAAGTGTCCGTCGATGAACACCGGAGCCTTCGGATCCTCGAACGTTCCGGGCAGTGAGATGCCGATGTTGGCGTGCTTGGACTCGCCCGGGCCGTTTACGATGCAGCCCATGACCGCCAGCTTCAGCTCTTCCACGCCGTCCAGGCGCTTGCGCCACTCCGGCATCTGCTCGCGCACATAGAGTTGAATCTGCTGCGCCAACTCCTGGAAGTACGTCGAGGTGGTGCGTCCGCAGCCGGGACAGGCCGTGACCTGCGGCAAAAAGCTGCGAATCCCCAGTGACTGCAGCACCTGCTGCGCCACCTGAACTTCTTCGGTGCGGTCGCCCCCCGGAGGGGGAGTCAGCGAGACGCGGATCGTATCGCCGATGCCTTCCTGCAAAAGGATCGCGAGCCCCGCTGTGCTGGCTACGATGCCCTTGGCGCCCATCCCTGCTTCGGTCAGCCCCAAGTGCAGAGGATACTGACAGCGCGAAGCCAGGTCGCGGTACACGTCCACCAGATCCTGCACGCCGCTCACCTTTGCAGAGAGCAGAATATGATCGCCGGGCAAGCCATAGCTCTCCGCCAGTTCCGCCGAGTGCAGCGCGCTGGTGATCATCGCCTCGATCATCACGTCGCGAGCTTGCTTCGGCGCGGCGGACTTTGCATTTTCATCCATCATGCGTGCCAGCAACGCCTGGTCCAGCGAGCCCCAGTTAACCCCGATGCGCACTGGTTTGTCGTTCTCAATCGCGCACTCGATCATGGTGCGGAAGTTATCGTCGTTCTTGCGTCCAATCGAGACGTTGCCGGGATTGATGCGGTACTTGGCCAGCGCTCGCGCGCAGTCGGGAAACTTCTTGAGCAGGAGATGTCCGTTGTAGTGGAAGTCACCGACGATGGGCACGAACACTCCCATCTCCGCCAACTCGTCCACAATCGGACGGACCGCCTCGGCGGCGGCGTCGTTATTCACGGTGACGCGTACTACTTCCGAGCCGGCGCGAGCCAGCGCCGCCACCTGCTTTACGGTCGAGGCCACGTCTGCCGTATCCGTGTTGGTCATCGACTGCACCATCACTGGCGCGTCGCCGCCCACCCATACGTTTCCGATTTTTGCCGTGTAGCTTGTTCTGCGCTTGATGATTGCCATGGAGAGTCTCTTAAGAGTTTACCAGCACCGGGTCAGCTTTGGAAAAGGGCGCCCGCAGGCGCCCCTCACGTCATCTGACCACCCCCGCGACCGGAGCGGCAACTGCTGCCGCGCACCCGTCAGCGGAGCGCTTTGTTTTTCCCTACTGGCCGGGCAGCATCTTCACCACGTCGTTGAAGATCACCATTCCCGCAAAGAGGACGAGACAAACGAACGCAGCCTGATAGAGGCGGATCTTGATTGCTTCATTGATGTCGCGCCGCATCACGGATTCCACCAGCAGCATGGCAATCAATCCGCCATCCAGAATCGGGATCGGCAACAGATTGAACAGTCCCAAGCTGCAGGCTCATCATCGCCATGAATTCCATCAGATCATTGGCGCTTCGATGGTGCACCATCTCGCCGGAGACCCGGACGATTTCGATTGGGCCTGACATCTGCTTCATCGAAACCTTACGCTCGGCCATGCGCCCAATCAGCTCAAAGACCAGTCCAGAGAGCTTTTTGCACTCCTCCAGCGAGCGCCCGAAGGCTTGCGCTATGGGCAGCTTTTCGACCTGCATGGGTTCGGAGACAAAGCCGATGCGATAGTTCTGCACCGGTCCCTCCGCCGGGGTCAACTTCGGCGTTACGGTCAGCGCAAGCGGCTCATGATGGCGCAGAATCTCCAAATGCACCGGTTTGTCTTTGGTGGTCTGCAGATACGCCTGCATGGCTCCGGTGGCATGGATTGGCTTTCCATCCACGGCAATGATTTCATCGCCAATCTGCATTCCGGCTAGCGCGCCGGGCATATCTTTCTCCAGCGCCGTTACCAGGAATGGTTGCTTCGGCAGCCAGCCCGCGTCGCCGCTCTGTTGCTTGCCATCAGCCTTGGGCACCAGCGTGATCGGCAACACCTCGTTGCCGCGCTTCACACGCATCGCCAGAGGCTGGTTCGGGCTGATCAGAATCTTGTTATGTACGTCCTGCCAGGTGGGGTTCTGGGTGTCGCCGATCTGCAGAATCTGATCGCCCTCTTTCACTCCGGCCTGCTCTGCCGGAGCGCCAGGCAAGCACCAGCCCACAACTGCTGGCTGATACAGTCCCATAGGGAATCTCATGATGAACGGCAAACACCACGGTCAGCAACACCACCGCCAGTACCGCGTTTGCGACCGGGCCGGCCACGGCAATGATCAGCCTCTGCCAGCGCGGATGGCGCAGAAACTCGCCTTCGTCGATGGTCGCCGCACCCTCGGCCGGACGCTCTTCCGGCATCTCGATGGCGTTCACCCCGGTCATCTTCACGTAGCCGCCCAGCGGCAGGGCTGAGATACGGTAGTCGGTATCTCCCCGCCGGAAGCCGAACAGACGCTTACCAAAGCCGATGGAGAAGACTTCCACCCGCACGCCCAGCAGTTTGGCTGCGGCAAAGTGGCCGAACTCATGCACCAGGATCATTACCCCCAGCACGAGAACCGCGCCGACCAGAGTGTAAAAAGCGCTAATCATAAACAGGATATATTTTCTCCCACGCAAACCTACTTCGTGAGTGCCGCGCGCGAACTTCCCGCGCCTGCGTGTACAAACCGCCGCGCCAGTTCGCGCGCTTCCGAGTCCATACGAAGAACCTCGATATAGATTCCGGTTTGTGTGCTGGCGTTTCATTCAAAACTGCCTGAATCGTAGCGGGAATCCCTAAAAAGGGGATTTTCCCCTCCAGGAACGCCGCTACGGCCACTTCATCGGCCGCATTCAGGGCCACGGTCTTTGCTCCGCCCGCCTCCACCGCCTCATAGGCCAGCCGCAGACAGGGAAACTTATCCAGATCCGGCGGCGCGAAATCCAGATGCTTCAGCGACAGCACGTCAAAGCGCAGATCGCTTGCGATGCGCTCCGGCCAGGCCAGCGCGTACAAAATCGGCAGCCGCATGTCGGTCACGCTCACCTGGGCCAGAATGCTGCCGTCCACAAACTCCACCATGCTGTGCACGGTGCTCTGCGGATGCACTACAACCTTGGTTCGCGAAGGCGGATGTTGAACAGCCGCACCGCCTCGATCACCTCGAAGCCCTTGTTCATCAGGGTCGCCGAATCGATGGTGATGCGCCGCCCCATCTTCCAGGTCGGATGGTTCAGGGCCTGGGCAACCGTGATGTTCGGCAAATTCTTCCTTCGGCGTGTTCAGGAATGGGCCGCCCGAGGCGGTCAGCCACACCTGCTCGACCTCATCCATCCGTCCGCCGCGCAGACATTGGTGTACCGCGTTGTGTTCGCTGTCGATCGGCAGCAGCGGCTTGCCCTGGCGTCGCGCCTCGGCCGTAATCAACTCGCCGGCGGCCACCAGGCATTCCTTGTTGGCCAGCCCGATCTCCTTGCCCGCCTTCACCGCCTCGTAGGTGGCTTCCAGGCCAGCGACGCCGACAATGGCGCTCACCACGAAATCGACCTCGGGATGGGTCGCCACGGCCACGGTTCCAGCCGTACCCCACACCACCTCGGTCTCGCTCGCACCAGCGTCGCGCAGGCGCTTCCGCAGCCTGTCGGCGGCCTTCTCGTCGGGCCACCGAGAGCAGCTTCGGACGCCAGCGCAGCGTCTGCTCAAAGGCCAGCTCCAGATTCGAGCCCGCAGCCAGAGTTGCGACCGCAAAGCGGTCCGGATAGCTTTCGACGACTTTCAGAGTGCTGCAACCGATGGAGCCGGTTGAGCCCAGGATTGCGATTCGTTTGATCACAGACACATACCAGTTTAACCCGCCCGCCTACCCTTGCACGAATTTCTCTCCAAACGCCAGGAACAGAAGGAAACGCCACCGGCAATGCCAGAAGTAACGCATCGATCCGGTCCAGAATTCCCCCATGTCCCGGCAGCATGGTGCCGGAGTCCTTCACCCCCGCGCCGCGCTTCAGCGCCGACTCCAGCAAATCCCCTACCTGCGCGGCAATGTTGATGATCGCTGCCACCAGAGCCGCAATCCATAGCGGCGCGCGCCCGTACGCCGGAGCGCCGATCAGCAGCGATTCCTGCGCATCGATCAGCAGGTGCGCCCGCTCCAAGGCCGCCGCAATCTCCGGCAGGTAAGTGCGCAAACAGGCAGCAGACGGCGACGGAGAAGACCAGCGAAGCCACCGTGCCCTCAATCGTCTTGCCGGGGCTGATTCGCGGCGCCAATTTGTGCCGTCCCATGCTCTTGCCGACGTACATCGCGGCGGTGTCTCCCACCCATACGGCGAGGAAGGTAAACACCACATAAACCCATCCCCGCATCGATTCGCGCATCAACGCCAGCAACAGCAACGGCAGTCCAATGTAGGGAAGCGCCAGATAGCTCATCGCCGCCCCAGGCAGCGCGGCTTTCAGATCTTCCCGCGCCATCGCCGCAGATCATCAGCAGAAATGGCGCGAACAGGAACAGCATCAGAATCCCCGCCAGCACCGCCCCGCCTCCAAACTCCTCGGCATAGTAAAAGACCACAAAGAGCGCAGCAGTATAGAGATAGGTCAGCAACCGGAAGGGTTCAACGCCATAGCCGGCCGCGATGCCAAGGTATTCAAAGACCGCCGCCAGCGCCACCACTGACGGTAATCAGCAGGAAGAGCCAGAGCGGCGCGCGAAATACGGCCAGCAGCACCAGTGGAATCAGGATCAAAGCGGTAAGCACACGTTTCATATCGATACCAGCAGAGTACCTTCTGGCTGGCTCAGGAAGCAAAGCAGGAGAGAAAATTCACGGGGTCGGAAACAATTCTTTACAGATGGTTAGACGGCCGCGCCCACGTTGCCATAGCGGCGCTCGCGTTTCTGGAAGTCCGCCAGCGCCATCAGAAGATGATTGCCGTCGAAGTCCGGCCATAGCGTCGGGGTCACATAAATTTCGGTGTAGGCCAGCTGCCAAAGCAGGAAATTCGAGAGCCGCATCTCGCCGCTGGTGCGGATCACCAGGTCCGGGTCCGGCAGATCCGCAGCATACATGTGGCGGGAAACCAAGCTCTTCGTCGATCTTCAAATCGGCCAGCCCGCCATTGTTGGCCGCCGCTTGCACAATCGACTGAAAGGCGTCGATCAACTCCGCTCGCCCTGCGTAGTTCAGCGCCAGGGTCATGATCATGCCGGTGTTCTTCGAGGTCTGTTCGGTCGCCCAAGCCATCCGCTCCTGCACCTCGGGAGGCAGTTCGTGAATGCGCCCGATGTAGCGAAGCCGGATGTTGTTCTCGTTCATCAGCGGAACTTCGTGCTTCAGGTAGGTCCGCAGCAAGCGCCATCAGGAAGCTGGTTTCGGTCTTGGGACGCTTCCAGTTCTCGGCTGAAAACGCATATAGCGTCATCGCCGAGAGGTGGATGTTCGAACCCAGCGTGATCACGTCGCGAACCGCGTCGACCCCTCGCTTGTGTCCTGCGATGCGAGGCAGATGGCGGCGCCGGGCCCAGCGCCCATTGCCGTCCATGATCACTGCGATGTGTTTTGGTAGCCGTTCTGGATCGAGCTTGGCGAATAATTCTGCTTGCTTACGAGTCAGCCCGGCAGGGACGGTGGTGTGCAAAGCGTTTCCTCAAAAACGAGTAGTTTGAAGCTAGCACACGCTTCGGCTTCTTGCAACGGTGTGCGGCGGTGCCTAGGCCACATGCCGGTGCCGCACCAGACTGTATTCCTGCAGGCGACGGTCGTAACGCAAATCGAAGACGCTGGGCACACTCCGGACAGAGCCAGAGCGCCTTCTGCGTCGTCCCCTCCTCGTTCTTCCCGGCAGGACGCACGAACAGTTTTCCCTCGCCCAGTCGCCTGAATTGCTTTCCACACTCCGGATTCGCACAGCTAGCGAGATTCGCATTTTCCATGATGTCCTCTTTGGTCGTACTCGCACCCGGGCGGGCCTGTGCTGCCCCGTCGTTCTAGGCCCGGGTTTGGGGTCTATTCCCTCAGGGAGTTTTCGCGCGGTTATGACAATAAGAAGCGCGCCGCTCCCTTAGAGTTATCCAGTGGCCGGATCTCACCGCACTGCCCCGCAACCCGGCTTTCGGGCCAAAGTGGAGCTTTGCAGTATGGCTCAGGCGCTGCGCCGGGGCATTGCCTGAGTTCGCGTACCTGGTTCAGCACGCTCGTCCACTGCATTCCGTTCAATCTGGCGCATGTAGGGCATCAGCTCAGAGATGAACTCGTCCTGGGACAGTTCACGGATGTCATCTTCGGTCGTGTGGCCGGTCGTCAACAGGTCGCAGACACGTACCCGCAGCGCCCCGGCCAGCCGTTCCAGCGAGCCCAGCGTCGGACAGGCCTTCTCATTTTCGATCTTCGATACATAGGTGCGAGGGACGCTCATGCGCAGCGCAAGTTGCCGCTGGCTCAGTCCCGCCCGCATCCGCAGAGAGCGGATCGCAGCCGCCACCGGCAGTTGATGCGAGGGCATCGCCTGTACCGGCGCCATGGTGACAGGAGTACGCATTGGCGCGGCCTCCGGAACCACGTCCAGGGGCGCTTGCAACGGCGGCAGATATTGTTGGCGGTCCGGAATTGGACCAAATGACAATCGTCGCAACGAACCACTTCGCGCGAATCCACGGGCGCTAGAGTCGTAGCCATGCAATTTGTACGGAGCCGCCAGAGCGGGGGCAAACTCCCGTCACCGCAATTCCAGCTCAATGAACATTGAGTCGAGGAACAAACGATGACATGTGTAATTTGCTGGTTTTTCGCTGCAATGTCAACAACAATTTCGGGCAATCCTCTGCGATTCACTATAGAAGCCGGATCATATCCTGCGAAAACCGGAGAAAAGCCGGAGAAGAACCGGTAATCTGCGCCCCTGCGCCCTGTTTACCAACAAGGTTCCGCCTCCCGAACAAAATACTAGGGAGACGTCATGCGCACGCCGCTTATCGCAGCACGGCTGCCAGCTTTCCCTGCTCGGATTACCTCTGCGACCTTCGCAATATCCGGTGACAGCGAACGATCCTGAGTCACCATCGCCGACACGGCGCGAATCTCCCGCAGCGCCTGTTGAGCACGTTTTCCTGGCTTCAGAGGAGCCAGCAGATCCACCGCCTGCGCGGCAGCCAACGCCTCGATCGCAAGCACGTGGCGCACATTCTGGATCACGCGCTTCAACTTCAACGCCGCCGTCATGCCCATCGAAACGTAATCTTCCTTATTGCCGCTGGTCGTTATCGAATCGACCGATGCCGGATGCCCCAGCACCTTGTTTTCGCTCACCAATGCGGCCGCCGTCACCTGCGGCATCATGAAGCCCGAGTTCAGCCCCGCGTCCGTTGTCAGGAACGGCGGCAGTCCCTCGCTCAGCGCCGGATTCACCATCCGCTCGATACGCCGCTCGCTGATGCCCGCCAGCGCCGCGATCGAGATGGCGAGAAAGTCGAGTGCGAACGCAATCGGCTGTCCGTGGAAGTTTCCTCCCGAGATGACTTCGCCCTCCACTACTTCTTCTGGGATCGCCCGCGGCGAGCCCGGAGGAGGCGATTTGACGAAGACCAGCGGATTGTCCACCGCCGAGTTCATCTCGATTTCAAATACCTGCCGCGCATAGTCCAGCACGTCGCGCACCGCCCCGTGTACCTGCGGAATGCAGCGCATCGAATAGGCGTCCTGCACCCTCTTGCAGTCGCGATGGCGCTCGCGTAGCGCCGAGCCTTCCAGCATTGTGCGCAGATGCTTTGCCACCAGCATCTGCCCGGCATGAGGGCGCGCCTGATGAATCCGCTCGTCGAAGGCCACGTCCGTGCCCTGCAGCGCGTCCAGCGAAATTGCACCCAACACATCCGCAGTCGTCGCCAGCGTCCGTGCCTCCAGTAGCGCCAGCGATCCCACGGCCAGCATCGCCTGGGTTCCGTTGATCAGCGAAATCGCTTCCTTGGCCTCCAGCCGGATCGGCGCAATCTGTGCCGCCTTCATCGCTTCGCCGCCGTTCATGCGGCGTCCCTCGAAGCAGGCTTCGCCCTCTCCGATCAGCACCAGCGCCAGGTGTGCCAGCGGCGCCAGAGTCGCCCGAGGCGCCCACCGAACCCTGCGACGGAATCACCGGATGCACGCCGCGATTCAGCATGTTGCAGAGCGTGTCAATCACCACCGCGCGCACGCCGCTGAAGCCCTTTGGCCAGCGAGTTGGCCCGCAGCATCATCATCGCTCGCGACTCCTGCTCTGTCAGCGGCTCTCCTACGCCCGCCGCGTGCGAGCGCACTAGGTTGATCTGCAACTCGCGCGCCTGGTCGGCGGAGATGCGCACATCGGCCAGATGTCCCACGCCGGTCGTAATCGCGTAGGTCGGGCGGTCTCCTGCGGCTTCTCCTGCAACCAGCGCATCCACCACCTCGCGTGCCTGCGCAACCCGCTCCCGCGCATCCGGCTCTAGCAGCACGGGCTGCCGATGCAGTACCACCTGCTCGAAAGCTTCCAGCGCCAGATCATTTCCATTCAGGTGCAGTGCAGCCATGAATTCCTCTCGATGGCGTCTCGCGTTTTGGGTGTCCGCGCACGCGGATGCTACGTCGCAGAAGGTGCAAGTCCGGCCGCCGTGCACAGTGCGTCACGGTATTTTCCTGTCAGCGGGGTGGTCTTCATATCGCGCCCGACCACGACGTGTACGCTCTCGCCTTCGGCCAGCAGACGCCCGTCAGATTTGCGCACCAACTCGTACTGAAAGCGCAGCAGCGAAGTCCTCATCTGCGCCAGCCGCGTGCGGATCGTGATCTCGTCGTCAAAGCGCGCGGGATGCTTGTAGCGGCACTTCACCTCGACTACCGGAAGGGCCAGCCCATCCGCTTCCATCTCCTGGTAGGTGAAGCCCAGTTGCCGCAGCATTTCAATCCGTCCTACCTCGAACCAGGTGATGTAATTCGAGTGATACACCACCGCCATCTGGTCGGTCTCGGCGTAGCGCACCCGTAGCGTTGTTTCGCAGATTGTGCTCATACGATTAGGGTACATCACGCGCGCTCAGGTTCATTCGTTCCGGTTTCACTCGCTCCAACGGGGCTTACGCCGCTCCAGAAAGCTGCGCACGCCCTCCTCGAAGTCCGCGGTCGTACGCATTGACGCGTTGGCCTCCATCCCGCTCTGAATATCGCGCTCCAGCGCGTCCTTGGCGTACTCCCGTAGCAGAGCCTTGGTGGCCCGCAGTGACGCTGGAGAATTCTCAAGCAACTCTTGCGCCAGCCGCAGAGCTCCTGCCAGCAAATGCGCAGGCTCGATCACCTCGTTCACCAGCCCCATGCGGTACGCCTCTTCGGCAGAGATGATGCGTCCGGTCAGCAGCAGGTCGCGGGCATGTTTCTCGCCTACCTGCCGGATCAGAAATGCCGAAACCACCGCTGGCACAAAGCCGATCCGCACCTCGGTATAACCGAAGCTCGCGGCCGTCGATGCCAGGGTAAAGTCACACAGCGTGGCGACTCCCGCGCCGCCTGCTATGGCCGCGCCGTTTACCGCCGCAATCGTTGTCTTAGGGAATTCGTAGAGTGAACGGAACAGCGTCGCGATGCGCTGGCTGTGGCGACGATTCTCCTCGTCTGTCTGTGTCACCATCGCCTGCAGGTCTTCCAGGTCCATCCCGGCGCAGAATGCCTTGCCTTCGGCGGCCACAATCAACACCTGCGCGGAGGAGCGCTCCACCTCCTGCAGTGCCGCCAGAAACTCATCGATCATGGTTTGGCTGATCGCGTTGCGCTTCTCGGCGCGGCTCAGGGTGAGGGTGGCAATCTTGTCGTCGTAGGTCAGCTTGAGCGTCGTGTACATGGCGGCCAAAGCTTACCCTCGCACCTAGCCTCGCGGCAACCGGACGAAGAAAAAGCCGCGAACCAAGGCTCGCGGCAACGCGATGATTCCCGGCGGCCTACCGGAACAAATGCGGCACAAACCGGCTTCGATTATTTGTAATCATCGTCTCGCTCTCGCGAATTCCCATCCCCGCTGCGCCCTGGTCGGCGATCATCCATGAGCCTAGCACCGGATAGTTTCCGTCGCAGCAGGGAATCGGCGCCAGAGCCTGGTAGACGAATCCCTCGCCGCCATAGGGGCCGTACGACTGCTCTTTTTCGCCATTGCGGAAGACCTGCACGTTCGCGCCTTCTCGCCCCAGCAGTGGCTTGCGCACGTAGTCCCGCATCTCGCGAGGCCCATCCAAGTACGCGGGCAGCAGCAGCTCATGCCTTGGATAGATCTCCCACAGAATCGCCAGCAGCCCCTTGTTGCTGAACATCATCTTCCAGATCGGCTCGATCCACTGCACCTTGTCCATAAAGTCCAGTGCCCGCGCCCCAAACTTTTCCTTCATCATCCACTCCCACGGATACAGCTTGAAAATTGTTTTGATCGGCTTTTTCTCAAGATCGACAAATGTAAATGTCTTTACGTCATAGCCGATGTCGAGCATCTTCAGCGCCTGCGTCTTGATGCCGGCCTGCTCGGCCGTATCGCGCAGATATGCAGTGGTGAACTCGTCTTCCACCGTCTCCACGTAGCCGAACGAGACCGGCTCACTCACGTAGTCTTTCAGGTCCTTCCACTTCGCAATCAGCTTTTCGTGAATCGAATTCCACTGGTCGGCCTTCGGGAAGCAATCCTGCAACCAGTACCACTGCACTACTGCCGCCTCCAACAGCGCCGTCGGAGTGTCGGCGTTGTACTCCAGTAGTTTGATCTGCTTCCCGTCGTAGGCCAGGTCAAAGCGCCCGTACAGTGCCGGAGGCTCATCGTTCCAGGTCTTCTTGATCGCCGCAATCGCTTCCACCGGAATCTTCAAATCACTCCAGCGATTGTGGTCGATGATGAACTGTCCTGCTGCCAGGCACATCTCCTGCAGCTTTTCGGTCGCGGCTTCCAAGCGGTCTACTTCGGCTGCGGTGAACTCGTAGTAAGCCGATTCGTCCCAGTAATTCCCGCTGTCGCCGTCCAGGGTATGAAATACCAGCCCAACCTTCTCGACTTTTTGCTTCCAATCCGCTCGTGGGGTGATCGTGTGCCGCTGCATCACTCGCCTCCCGAGCCGCCGTGGCCGGCGCTTCCCGTGCCGCCAAATCCTCCGCGCGCGATTCCGCCAAAGAATCCGCCGCTAGCACTGCTGCTCATTCCTGGCATCGGATCCCCATTGACCACCATATCGCCGATGTGGCCCCCGGAACTTCCGCCGTAAAGGTAGTGATAGTAGGGCAGCGACCCGGTGTAGCCCGACTTACGTTGCTGCTCCACCATCTGGCAGTTCTGGTCGTTTGTGATGCGCCCCTGTCTCATCCGCGCAGTCGCGCCGCTCCACTCGCCGGTTGCAGCCGGAGGTGAACGCCAGCGCCATGCCAGCCAGCAGGCCCAGTGTGATGTGTTGAGTTTTCTTCATGGTTTGGGGCGATTGTATCCCAAGCTGGATTGCGCTGCATCACTTTAGCGCTGTGTATTGCCGCTAGCGCGCAAACCGCAGTGCTATGTCCTCGTTCATCCGCAGTACATTCTCCAAAGGCTTGCGGATCGGCACTTGCGCGCCGTGCTCGGCGAGTGTTCGCAGCACCACTTCCGTGGGCACGTTGCCCACCAGCGCATCCTGTGCAAACGGACATCCGCCCAGTCCGCCCAGCGCCGAATCGAATCGCCGGCAGCCCGCGTTGTATGCGGCCAGTACCTTTGCCGCCGCATTCTCCTTGCGCCCGTGCAGATGCGCGCCCACCTCGATGTAGTCGAACTGGTCGACCACCGCGCCCACCACTTGCGTCACCATCTCCGGTGTCGCCAGTCCCACTGTGTCCGCCAGTGAAACCGTCTGGATTCCAAGGTCGGCAATGTTCTGCACCGCCTGCAAAACCTCATCCACGTTCCACGAATCGCCGTAAGGGTTGCCGAAGGCCATGGAGACGTAGGCCACCATCGCCAGCCCGCTGTCTTCAGCCTTGCGCCAAACCGTTTCCAGCGCCTCGATGTTCTCCTCCGCCGACTGGTTCTGATTCTTCTTGAGGAACGTCTCGCTGATCGAGTACGGAAAGCCGAGCGTGCGCACCGCCTCGGTCGCCAGCGCCCGCTCCGCGCCTTTCTCGTTCACCACAATGCCGATAATCTCTACGTCGTCGGGCGGGTCCAGCCGCTTCAGCACGTCTTCGCTGTCGGCCATCTGCGGCACCGCCCGGGGTGAAACAAACGAAACCGCATCGATCTGCTTGAACCCGACTCCTACCAGCGCACGCAAATATTCCGCCTTGGTCTCGGCCGGAATCTGCCGTGCCAGCCCCTGCCACGCATCGCGCGGACACTCCACGATCTTTACTGCGTTCTCGCTCATGCCGTCTCTCTTACGTCTGCAAAATTCCCACGCTGAATTTCTCCACCACCGGATTGCAGTGTGCCGCCGCCAGCGCCCACGCCAGCGCCTCGCGGGTCTCGGCCGGATCGATGATCTTATCGATCCACAGCCTCGCCGCGCCATACTGAGGCTTCATCTGCCCGGTGTAGCTGGCTTGAATTCCATCGTAAAGCTCTTTGCGCGCCGCCTCGTCCACCGCCTTGCCCTCGCGCTCCAACTGCTTCAGCTTGATCTCCACCAGCGTGTCGGCCGCGCTTTCGCCGCTCATCACCGAGTAGCGCGCGGTCGGCCAGGCAAAGACAAAGCGCGGATCGTAAGCCTTGCCGCACATGGCATAGTGTCCTGCGCCAAAAGAGCCGCCCACGATCACCGTAATCTTCGGCACCACCGAGTTCGAGACTGCGTTCACCATCTTTGCTCCGGCGCGAATGATCCCGCTCCACTCCGCGTCGCGCCCCACCATAAAGCCGTTCACGTCGTGCAGAAACACCAGAGGAATCCGCCCCTGGTTGCAATCCATGATGAAGCGCGCCGCCTTTTCCGCGCTCTCCTTATAGATCACGCCGCCGAACTCGGTGCGCTTGTCGCCTTTGTGGTCGATCTGGGTCGCGTGTAGCTTCTGGTTGGCCACAATGCCCACCGCGTGCCCGTCGATACGCGCGTATCCGCACAGCAGCGTCTCGCCGTACCCCGCCTTGTATTCGTCGAAGCGCGAGCCATCGACCACCCGCGCGATGATCTCGCGCATGTCGTATTGCCGAGAAGGATCGCTCTCATAAATACCGTACAGCTCCTCCTCCGCATAGAGCGGAGCCACGGCCTCGGCGCGGTCGAACGGCGCCTCCGCACGCGCGCCCATCTTCTCCACCAGCGCGCGCACCCGCGCCAGGCACGCCTCATCGTCTGCTTCGCGGAAGTCCACCGTGCCGCTGATCTCGGCGTGCATCTTCGCTCCGCCCAACTCTTCCGCGCTCATCTTCTGGCCAATCGCCGCCTGCACCAGCGCCGGCCCCGCCAAAAACAGTCCGCTGCCTTCGGTCATCAGAATGTGGTCGCACATCACCGGCAGATACGCGCCTCCGGCCACGCACATTCCCATGATCGCCGTGATCTGCGGAATCCCTTTGGCCGACATCACCGCGTTATTACGGAACACCCGCCCAAAGTCGTCCTGATCCGGAAATACGTCCTCCTGCAGCGGCAAGAACACCCCTGCGCTGTCCACCAGGTAAATCGTCGGGAGACTGTTTTCGATGGCGATGTTCTGCGCCCGTATCACCTTCTTCGCCGTCATCGGGAAGAACGCGCCGGCCTTCACCGTGGCATCGTTCACGATCAGCATGAAGAGCCGCCCATGCACCCGTCCCAGTCCTGTCACCACCCCTGCCGCCGGAGCTCCGCCCCACTCCTCATACATCCCGTGAGCTGCGTGCAGGCCCAGCTCGAAAAGCTCCGTCCCCTCATCTAGCAGCAGCCTGACCCGCTCCCGTGCCGTTAGCCGCGCCTTCCGGTGCTGTGCCTCGATGGCCTTGTCTCCGCCACCCTCGCGAATCTTTGCCTCTTCCGCGCGCAGCCCGTCCACAAGCGCGCGCATCGCCTCCAGGTTGCTCAGATACCGCGGCGAATCGGGGCTTGACTGCGGTGGTCAGTTGGTTGTGGATGGAAGTGGGTTTCAACTCGCTCATCAGCTCCTCACCCGAGGTAGATGCAAACGCACCAGCCTACCCGAGCCCGCGCCAACAAGCAATGCGCAGCCTGCAAATCCGGTGCAAAGCTGGGCGCAGTCAACGGGCCCGCAAACTTCTGCCGCTTGCGATTTGAAGAATCTCTTCCGGGAAGGAAGCGCTCTAAGCAATGAGATAACGGGGTGGCGGCCGGTTTTTATCGTTTCCCGGTCTAGGGTGCATCGAAGGAGAACGGACTGGCAGATGCCCACATTCCATAACCGGGTCCGGCAGGTTCGTAGAGCTCACGGCGCCTGCCGGGCGTCGTATGTCTCTTCTTACGCGGTAACCCCGCGGGGCTTCACGTTCTCGCGTATAAACTTCACGATCTCATCCATCGGCGTGCCGGGTTGGAAGACGCCTTTCACCCCCGCTGCCTTCAGCGCCGGAATGTCTTGGTCGGGAATGATTCCGCCCACCAGCACCACCACGTCGTCCATCTTCTGCTCTTTCATCAGCTCCGCAACCCGCGGAACAATAGCATTATGCGCACCGGAGAGAATGGACAAGCCGATCACATCCACATCCTCCTGCAGCGCCGCGTTCACAACCATCTCCGGCGTTTGCCGCAGTCCTGTGTAGATCACTTCCATGCCTGCGTCGCGCAAGGCGCGGGCAATTACTTTAGCGCCCCGGTCGTGTCCATCCAGACCGGGTTTTGCAACCAGTACGCGAATTCTGCCTTCGTTGGCCATAAGGGCGTTGGGTCCTCAGAAACTTGCACCGTATAATACCGCGCCACACTGCTTTGCGGAATGCAAAACATTGCCGGCCTGCACACCGCGTTTTCCGCAATCCGAAAAAACAGCTTCTAGCGAACCCGACTCTAGCAAACGACGACTCCTCGTACGTCCCGTAAACCTCACGCAGCGCAGCGCAGATCTCGCCTACCGTCGCATACGCCCGCACTGCGTCCAGGATGTAGGGCATCGTGTTCGCCCCTGAAATCTTCCCGTCCCGTCCCGCCTCCGGCGCCATGGCCGCCGCGTGCTTCAATGCCTCCAACGCCCGCCGCACTGTCTCGTTGTCGCGCCTTGCTCGCAGCGCCCGCAGTTTGGCCTTCTGCCGCTCTCCCACGCCCTCGCCAATGTAGAGAATCGACGGCGGCGGCTCTTCGATCACAAACGCATTCGCGCCTACCGTGATCTTTTCCCGCGCCTCGGTCGCCTTCTGGAATTGATAGCTCGCCTCCGTAATCTCCTTCTGCGGAAAGCCGCGCTCGATGGCCTTCACCATTCCGCCCATCGCGTCCAACTTTGTCGAAGTACGCAAACGCTCCGTTCTCCATGTCCAGCGTTAGCCGCTCCACAAAATACGAGCCAGCCAGAGGATCGATCGTATTCGCCACTCCGCTCTCGTAGGCGATCACCTGCTGGGTTCGCAGCGCGGTCCGCGCCGCCTCTGCTGTCGGCAGTGCCAGCGCCTCATCGTAGCTGTCTGTGTGCAGGCTCTGGGTTCCACCCAGCACCGCCGCCAACCCCTGCAGCGCGACCCTCGCAATGTTGTTCAACGGCTGCTGCGCCGTCAGAGAAACCCCAGCCGTCTGGGTATGGAAGCGCATCAGCCAAGTGCGCTCGTTTCGCGCCCCGAAGCGCTCCTTCATCAGCCGGTACCAGATCTTGCGCGCCGCCCGGAACTTCGCGATCTCCTCGAAGAAGTCATTGTGCGCGTTGAAGAAGAAGCTCAGCCGCGGCCCGAACTCGTCCACGTCCAGCCCGCGCCGCTGCGCCCACTCCACGTATTCCACGCCGTCGTAGATGGTGAATGCCAGCTCCTGCAGCGCCGTCGAGCCTGCCTCGCGAATGTGGTATCCCGAAATTGAAATCGTGTTGAAGCGCGGCGTGTACTTCGAGCCAAACTCAAAGGTGTCAATCACCAGCCGCATCGACTCCGCAGGAGGATAGATGTACTCCTTCTGCGCGATATATTCCTTCAAAATGTCGTTCTGCAGCGTTCCGGAAATCTTCTGCCAGTCCGCGCCCTGCTTCTCCGCCACCACCAGGTACATCGCCCACAGCGCGCTCGCCGGAGAGTTGATCGTCATCGAGACCGTCGTCTTCTCCAGGTCGATGCCGCGGAAGAGAATCTCCATATCCTCCAGCGAATCGATAGCCACGCCGCACTTGCCCACCTCGCCTTCGCTGAAGGCGTGATCGCTGTCGTAGCCCATCAGCGTCGGCAGATCGAAGGCCACCGAGAGCCCGTTGCCGCCATGCTCCAGCAGATACAGGTAGCGCTCGTTGGTCTCCTCGGGCGAGGCAAATCCCGAAAACTGCCGCATCGTCCACAGCTTCCCGCGGTATCCCGTAGGGTGAATTCCGCGCGTGTACGGAGCCTCGCCCGGATATCCGAGGTACTTTTCCTCCGACCAGTCCTCCGGCAGATCCGCCTGCGTGTAGAGCCGTCGCACCGGCCTTCCCGAGATCGTCGTAAACCGCGCGGCTCCGTCCTCGTCCAGATTCGTTCCCGTGGCCGCGCCGATCGGCTTCTCCGGCCGCCGCGCCAGCGCCTCGGCCAGAGTAGTTTCCGCCCAGCGCCGCTCGTTCTCCGAAGGCCGCCGTCCACGCAGCGCCTCCGCCAACGGATTCATCGCAGCTTTCTTCTCGGCCATCTCCTGGCCTCCACTCTGTTTCAGATGCTCCACACCCCTATTCGGAGCGCGCATCAAGCGGCTATTTGCGCAGCACACGCACATGAAAAATCCCCTTGCAGGGCGCAAGTGGCATCGTAAATGAGCTGGTGATTTGTCCAGCGTGACTCGTTCGTCTTCTACTCCCGGCTCTTCTCCCAGGCCTTCGCATACTTCCAGCTCACGTACGCCGAGTGGTATAGATGCAGCAGCAATCCTTCGCGTCCGTCCAAGAAGCCCAGGCGAAAGATGTAGTTCTTCACGAACGTTGCCGCCGGATTGATCACCATGTTGACGAGAAACGCCGCCAGTGAGCGGCTCGTGCGTCCCTTGCGCAGCGCCAACGGAACGCTCGCCGAACTGTAGCGGTTCATATGTTCAATGTAGAGAGCCAGGGTGGGATATTGGTAGTGCAGCAGGTCGTGCTTCAACGTTCCTGTAGGCGCCGTGGTCTTCGGAGTTTCGTGTACCTCGACGTCATCCGGCAGCCGCGCCGCGCCCTGGCGGAAGAGCCGCAGCTTGCGGTCGGGATAGAACCCGCCGTGCCGCATCCAGCGCCCGAAGATCTGATTCAGTCGCGGAATCCAATAGGCTTGAAATTCCGGCTCTCCGGCCAGCAGGGTCTGTATTTCCGAGGCCAACTCTGCGCTCACAGCCTCATCGGCATCCAGCAGCAGCACCCAGTCGCCGCTAGCCTTGTCGATGGCGGAATTTTTCTGGCGCGCAAAGCCCTTCCACGGCTCCTCAAAGATCCTGACCTTGGCTCCGAATGAGCGGGCGATTTCCAGCGTGCGATCAGTGGAACCGCTATCAACCAGAATGATTTCGCTCGGCCGCATCGATCACGCTGGCCAGCGTTCGCGCGATGTTCGCCTCTTCGTTGCAGGCCACCATGGCAACCGACAAGGCGCCCCGCCTGTTTTGGCCCTGATTTCCGGAACTCTGCTCTGGCATGGCCCCATCCTAGCAAACGCCCGTCAATGCCGCAGGCGTTTGTAGACGAATCACCGACAAAAAGTTAAGGCCGGAAGGCCCTGTTTTGAGGAACCTGTCCGGCCTGAATGTTCATCAGGAGGTTATACCTGATAGACGCGCCTCGCACAAAAAGGTTAGCAATGCCCCCTTTGCCGAAAACTAGGGTGGATGAACTCGCCAGCAAAAAGTTAAGGCCGGAAGGCCCTCTGTTTTGAGGAACCTTCCGGCCTGAATGTTCATCAGGAGGTTACACGTGATAGACGCGCCTCCTGGAAAAGGTTAGCGATTTATTTTGTGACTGGCTGTGCGGTCACGGTCGAGGGCGTCAGGTTCGGCTGCAACCCTGGAATCGACGGCTGATGCGTCACATGACCGCTCGCCGCATCCTCCATCGGAATGCCATTGTGGTCCAGGATCGTTGCCGTAACCTGGTCCAGTGCGACCCGGGCCTTTTCGTAGGTCGAAAGCGCCGCCACGTAATTTGAAGCCGCCTGGGTCGAGTTGCTCTGCTGTTGCAGCACCAGGTAGCTCGTCGAAGCTCCCAGTGCATACTTTTTCTGCTCCGCATCCAGGCTTTGCAGAGCGTAGTCGCGGGCCGCGCGAGCCGACTCCACCCCTGCGCGTGCCTGTTGCAGCGCAAAGGCTGCGTTGCGAACCTGCAGATTGATCTGGTTCTTCTGCTGCTGGAAGTTCAATTGGTTTTGCCGATATTCCAGCTCCGAGCGGATCTGGTTTGCCTGCGCCGCGCGGTTGCGCAGCGGCACCGAGAGCGACACATACACGCCCCGGTCCGGACGGTTCAGGTCCACGAGACTCGGTGAATACGTCGCCGTAATTGTTATTCAAGCCCCGCCGCGCCGTAGTAGCCGACCAGGTCCACGGTGGGCAGCAGTGCGTTCTTCGCGGCCTTGTTGTTGATTTCGTTATTGCGCAGATTGAGCTCGCTCTCCAGCAGCTCCGGCCGGTTGGCCAACGCATAGTTCACCAACTCCTCTGCCGGGGGCAACTGCTCATCGCTCACAACCATGGCGTCGGTCGGAATCACCTCTGCTGCCGTCAACTCCGGATCGTTGAAGTTGCGCGCAATCGCGTTCTTAGTGATCAGTTGCTGATACTGCAGGGCAGTCTGCGACACGATCAGCTTCTGGATGGCCGCAGCCACAGCCGACTCGGCCGAAACCACCTCGATCGGCGCCAGCGTGCCGATCTCCACCTGCTTCTTGTTATCGCTCAACGTGCGCTGCGCAAACTCCACCGCTGTCTGCTGCACCTTCAGATCTTCGTAGGCGTTTACCAGATCCCAGTAAATGTTCTGGATCTGCGCCACCGTCGAGATCACCTGAGCCTTGAAACTGGCATCGGTCACCTTGCGGTCGTTCTGCGCGATGATGATCTCGCGCCGGTTGTTGTCGATGCCCCAGCCCTGCAGCAGATGCTGCCGCACCGTTGCCCTCCAGGAAGCCGTTATCGCCGGGTTGAACGGAAAAAACGAGGGTGGAATGCTACTCGGCAGGCCCAGGCGCTGGTTGTTGTAGCTCACTTGCAGCTGCGTGCCCGTGACCCATCCCTGCGTGTAGTTGAAGTTGTACTGGTTCGTGTTCTCCCGCAGCGAAATAGCCCCGTTGTACAAGACCGGATTGGTGACAGGCATCAGTTGGTGGTCATAACGACACCGTTCCCGTCAACGTCGGATCGTAGGAGTCGATCGGCGAACCCACCGAGTTCTGCGTTGACAATACGATGCCGCCCGAGCCGGAAGCCGAGCCGCCGGTACCCGTCGAGGTGCCGCCCGCGCCACCGCCGGTAGCGCCCGTCGTGCTGGTGGAGGCAGCGTTGCCGCCCGGTGTCCCAGTCAGCAATCCAGTGGAAACGCCGCGTACTGTTCCACCTGACTTGGCCAACAGCAGATCGGTGTCTGCGATGTTCAGATTGTAACGGGCAATCGCAATGTCAAAATTGTTTTCCAGCGCCAGCGCCACGGCATCGTTCAGCGACAGCATCAGCTTGCCGTCTTTCAGCAGAGTGTGCAGCCGGTCGCTGTTTTTCAGCACCGGTTGCGGAAGCTCATGCGGCGCATACTGCCGCCAAAGACTTTTCATTGGATTCGGCTTTGTGTACGGAGTCAGCGGAGTGGTGTAATCGGCCTGAGTTTGCGGGCTGACCTGCGCGCTGGCTGACGCACTGCTCTGCGCGCTGGGCTGCGAAACCTGCGCACCGTTCTGCCCCGCCGCCGTTTGCGCCGACATATTATTAGAGGTGGACAGCAAAGCGAATATTGAAACGGACGCAACCATCCGCTGAAGCACGTGTACTGGACGCGAAACGGACACTCGATCTTCTCCGCTACAAGTTTTCTGTTTCTGGTTCAGATGCAGTTCTGCAACTCGGCAAAGCGAGCGCGCTTGCGGAACTCACCCTGACACAATTCTCCTGCATCAGCTTCCCGGCCCTTGTAAACTTTTGCAAAGCGCTGGGCCATGGCGATGGCGCCAATCGCGTACTAAGGAATCGAGTATAGCTGACGATCTCGGGATCGCGGCTTCTCGTCGGGTGCGAGATGGTCTGCAGAGATCGGTTCAACTCTCCCGTCTTGACTTCGCCCTCGAAACTCGCCAACCTTGAACACTGCGAAACTCACCAAACCCGTGAAAGCTGAAAGTTGCGCAACCTGTGAGCTCCCGCACCCTCAAACTCACGCTCGCCTATGACGGCTCTGCCTTCCACGGTTGGCAGGTTCAGCCCGGTAAGCCCACCATCCAGGGCACCGTGGCCGCCGTCATCGAGAGCCTTACCGGAGAGAAGCTTCTGCCGCAAGGCTCCGGGCGCACCGACGCCGGCGTTCACGCCTTGGCGCAGGTCGCAACGTTTCAAACCGCCAGCTCCATTCCGGTCGCAAACTTCCGCATCGTGCTCAATGACCGGCTGCCTGCCGCTATTCGAGTGCTCGCCATCGATGAAATGCCGGAAGGCTTCCACGCCCGCCACTCCGCCCGTGCCAAGTGCTACCACTACCGCATCTGGCGCGGCGATGTCGTCCCGCCGTTTCTTGCCCGCTACGTCACCCACTACCCTTATCCCCTGAATGAGACGGCCATGCAGCAGGCCGCCGCTCTGGTCGCCGGAGAGCACGATTTCACTTCCTTTGCCGCCGTCGATCCCGACCGTACCCTTCGCCTCGTCGAAGCCTCCACCGAGGGCCAGCCCACCACAAACATCCGCACCATTCACGAATCGCGATTTGAGCGTCACGACGAAGAACTCGTCTACATCGTTCGCGGCAACGGCTTCCTCCATCACATGGTTCGCAACCTCGTTGGCACATTTCTACTCGCAGGCAAGGCGAGCATCGCGCCCTCTGACATCCTCGCGATCCTCACCGCACGCGATCGCCGCGCGGCGGGCGCCACCGCCCCTCCTGACGGCCTCTATCTGGTCGAAGTCGAGTACTGATAACCAAAAATCGAAAACCGTTAGCCCACATCCGCCTTCTGTCGGCGAATGTGGGATTGAGCGGCTCTTCCCCTCGTGTACCATTCTCTGCAATGCCATTCCTTCCCTGGACCCGGTGGAAGTCCGAGCGCGCCCAGCCGTCCGGTGCGCTTTTGCAAGAGGTCGAACGCCTCTGTGCCGATGCGCGGGTTCACCGTCTTTTCGAATGGTTTTCCCGACATGAGCGCGAGGTTGCCGACTTTCAACTCGCCATCACAGCACTCCCAGCACCATCGTTTGCCGAGCACGCCCGTGCCGCCTGGCTGCGCCAGCATCTCGATCTCCTCGGCCTCAGCACTTCCGCCGACGCCGTTGGTAACCTGCTCGGCGCGCGCCCCGGGCTCCACGCCGGGGTAGAAGCCCCCTGCATCGCCCTCAGCGCTCATCTGGACACGGTCTTTCCCGCTTCCACCCAACTCAACATCCGGCGCGAGCAAGCGCGACTGCTAGGCCCCGGCATCAGTGACAACGGCGCCGGACTCGCGGCTCTCTGGGCACTGGCCGCGGCCCTTCAGGAGGTGGGCATCGTCACCGCCATGCCGCTGCTCTTCGTCGCGAATGTCGGCGAGGAGGGCGAGGGCAATCTACGCGGCATCCGTCACCTTTACCGCGAGCGCCTTGCCGCTCGTGACGCCCCTCGCGCAGACGCCCCTCCCGCCGATGTCAACGATGCTCCGCCTCCGCGGTTAGCCGTGCTCATCGCGCTCGATGGCGCCGGAACCGACAACATCATTGCGCAAGCCCTTGGCAGCCGCCGCTTTGAGATTGTCATCTCCGGCCCCGGCGGCCATTCCTGGAGCGATCATGGCGCGCCCAATCCGATTGTCGCGGCCGCGCTCCTGGTCGGCGCTCTGTCCCGCATCCCGCTGCCGGTCAATCCGCGCACCACGCTCAACATTGGGAGCATCGAGGGCGGAACGTCCATCAACACCATTCCCGAGCGCGTCGTCCTCAAGGTCGATCTCCGCTCCTCCGATCCCTTGCGCATCAATGAACTCGAGCAGCTTCTGCGCCATGCGGTCGCCGACGCCTGTGCCGAGACTCAGGCACATGCTCTCCCACGCGCCCATCTCACCTCGACTATCACCCTGGTCGGCGAGCGGCCTTCCGGAGAGCTGCCGGCCACCTCGCCTCTGCTGGCCGCCATCCGCGCGGTGGACAAACAGCTCGGCATCCAGTCGCAGCTCCAGCGCGCCTCCACGGATGCCAATATCCCGCTCTCGCTTGGCCTCGAGGCCGTGGCCCTCGGTGCTGGAGGCTCCGGTGGCGGAGCCCACACCCTTCAGGAGTGGTTCGACCCAACTGGACGCGAGCAGGCACTCAAGCGTCTCGTCCTGCTCCTGCTGCTTCTCGCCGGGCTCGTGCCGGAGGACCCGCCTAGTTCTCCTGACAATGCCGCGCCAAAGTCGCAGGAGCCCCTCTCCCGGGAGCCCGTCTAATGTCGCGTTCGCTCAAAGCCCATCTCCTGCTGCTGGCCGCGACTTTTGTCTGGGGCTCAACGTTCATCCTCATTAAATCTGCACTCGCCGAATCCTCTCCGCTCGCCTTCAACGCCGCGCGTATGGCCTTTTCCGCGCTCGTCCTCTGCGCCATCTTCTTACGCCAGTTGCGCGCGTTGTCCATTGGAGCCCTACGCGCGGGCTTCCAGATCGGCACCCTCCTTTGGCTCGGCTATGAATTCCAAACCGTCGGCCTGCTCTACACCTCGGCTTCCAAGTCCGCCTTCCTCACCGGAATCTCCGTCGTCCTCGTTCCGCTCTTCCTCGCCGTCTTCTGGCGCCGCCACGTCAACCGCTATACCCTCGCCGGAGTCTGCGTCGCCTGTATTGGCCTCTATTTCCTCTGCATCCCACCAGCGCAGGGCCTCTCGCTCGCCTCACTAAATCGCGGCGACCTGCTCACCCTGGGCTGTGCCGTAGCTTTTGCCTTCGAGATCATCATCCTCGGCCGTAGTGCCCAGCACTACGGCTTCGCCCACCTGGTTCCGGTCGAAATCAGCGTCTGCGCCCTCTGGATGCTGATTTCCCTCCCCATTGCCGACCGCCACGGTTTCATCCGCTTCACTCCTGCCATGCTCTGGGCGCTGGCCATCACCGCTCTGCTCGGAACCGTCGCCTCCTTCATCATCCAAGCCTGGGCACAGCGATTTACTCCGCCTACTCACGCCGCGCTCATCTTCTCCCTTGAGCCGGTCTTCGCCGGAGTCACCTCTTACCTCGTCATCGGTGAGCGCCTTGGCTCCCGAGCCCTGCTGGGAGCCGCCCTCATCCTCATCGGCGTCCTCGCCAGCGAACTCCGCGGTCATGTTCAAGAGCCCGAAGAAGAGCTCGCCGAAGAGGCCAGCTAGGCTATTGCAAGTTCTTCTCGTAATTGCTGTCATCCCGCACAACGTGAGGGACCCCAGTACCGCTCAAATCTCCAGCGTGTTTGTTCTTGGGTTTTGGAGCGCCGCACCCATGACCACTGTTCCCGCCAACTCGCCTCCGCTGCGCGCCCGCCTCATTCTCCTTCAGTCGCTCACTCTTGCCTGGATGCTCATCGAGTGTGCTGTCTCGCTGATCTCCGCTGCCCGAGCCCACAGCCCCGCACTTCTCGCCTTCGGCTTCGACAGTTTTGTCGAACTGCTCTCCGCCTCGCTCGTGGTCCTCGCCCTTGCTCCCCGCTTCGGCTCCAACCATCTCCGCATCAACACAGCCTCCGGAGCCCTTCTCTTTGTCCTCGCTGCCGCCGTCGGCCTCACTTGCGTGCTGGCCTTGGCGGGAAAGATTCAACCCGAGGCCAGTCCGCTTGGAATCGCCATCACGCTGGCTGCGCTACTCGTCATGCCATTGCTGGCGTGGCAAAAACGCAGGCTCGCGCGCCGAACCGGCAATAACGCGCTTGCCGCAGACGCAGTACAATCCGCCACCTGCGCCTATCTCGCCCTCATCACCCTCGCCGGACTCGGCCTCAACGCAACCTTTCACATCGCTTGGGCGGATTCCCTCGCCGCCCTTGCCGCCGTTCCCATCCTCATCATCGAGGGCCGTCGCGCAATGCATGGCCAGAGCTGCGGCCGTTGCTGCTGATGACCTGATTCCGTGCCTAAGTTGTTTTCGTTATCCCTGATAACCCCCGCGTCCTCAAATAATGTTGACCTCATCCCTTAGCTGCGCGTCTAACAACCTGAACCGGCGTGGCAGGGCCACGTCCAAAACCAGCGCACGCCTCTCTTTCTAAACAGGATAAGATAGGTTGCAATCTTGATTCGCCGGAGGGCACATGGAACCGCTGAAAGATGCAAGCGGATCGTCGCAGGATTACACGACGAGCAGGAAGAGAACTCGCTTCGCGCCACTTTTTGTAGGATCGATCACCGTGGCTTTGGTGCTATTGATCGGCACCGTTGTCACCTACACGGCTCGCGCCAGAAGCGTGGACAGCGCTGACGCACCTCAGTTGAGCGTGCCCGCCGTCCATCAGCATGAGAATGAATTCGCTCGGGTCGCCAAGGCTGTCGATCCCGCCGTCGTTAACATCAGCACCGAGTCCACTATCAAGAATCCCCACCGCCGCACGCACCGCATGCCGCAGCCGAATAACCCCGATGACGAGCAGGAGCCCAATGACCCCGGTAGCGGCAACAACGGCCTGCAGGATTGGTTCGACCGCTTTTTCGGTCAGCAGCCTAACGGCGTCCCGGGCGGCTCTGGCGGTGGTCCCGGCGGCGGCGAAATGACCACCCAAAGTCTCGGCTCCGGCATCATCGTCAGCCCCAACGGTTACATCATCACAAACTTTCATGTGGTCGATAAGGCTGACCGCATCCGTGTCAGCCTCATGGGCGACCCGGCTTCCGTCAGCTATCCGGGCAAGGTCGTCGGCACCGATCGTGAAACCGATCTCGCGGTTATCAAGATCGACGTCAACCATCTGCTGCCCTTTGCCAAGCTTGGCAACTCAGACAGCATGCAGGTTGGCGACTGGGTTCTGGCCATTGGGAGCCCCTTCGGTCTCAAGTCCACCGTCACCGCTGGAATTGTTAGCGCCAAGGGCCGCAATATCGTTCCCGGACGCCAGTTCCAATCGTTCATTCAGACCGATGCCGCCATCAACCCTGGTAATTCCGGCGGTCCGCTCGTCAATATGGACGGTGAGGTCATTGGCATCAACACCGCCATTTACACCGAGAGCTCCGGCTACCAGGGCGTAGGCTTCGCCATGCCCTCTGACACCGTCGCCCAGGTCTTTAACCAGTTAGTCTCGCCCGCCCACAAGGTCGAGCGCGGCTCTATCGGCATCACATTCAGCGCGGAAACCAGCCCCGCCGTTACTCGCATGTATGGCGGTGGCAAAGGTATAGTGGTGCAGGACGTGACTCCCGGTGGTCCTGCCGCGCAGGCTGGCCTGAAGAGTGGCGACGCCATCACCACCGTCGGCGGCAAGACCATTACCACCGGCGATGAACTGGTAGGCGAGGTCAGCTCCCATCATCCCGGAGACAAGCTAAAGATCGGGTACCTCCGTAATGGGAAACAGGAGGAGGCCAGCGTAACCGTGGCTGACCGCCAGAAACTCTTCGGTGCGCAACTTGGCACCAATGAAGATGACAACGAGGAGCAGGCGCCTAAGGAAGGCAAGCTCGGAATTACCGTCAAACCCGTTCCCGGTGCCGCCGCCAAGCACTTGAATCTACAGCCTAATCAGGGTGTCGTCGTGGTCGATGTCAAGCCTGGAAGCTTTGCCGATTCCATCCAACTCGGACGTGGCGATGTCATCCTGGAAATCAATCGCCAACCCGTCGGCGATCCCGAAACCTTCGCCAAAATCGAGTCGGGATTGAAGTCCGGGCAGGACGTTGTTTTCGTAATTCGCCAAGCCGGACAGGGCCGGGACGCGACAAATACCTTTTTGGGAGGCACTCTCCCGTAGTAAGCTATTGAAACCCGTACCATGCCGCGGGGCATCGAACTTTGCAGGCCCCGTGGCATGGCGGAAACCTGGATCTGTTTGTACCGTGAACCAATCTCCGGGATTCTGCCTTGGTCGAGTCCTTCATACGCTACGGGGAACATTTCTTCTCCGGAGAGGTGTTTTCGATGTTCTTACAGACGAAAGTAGCAAGCGCGGCTTTGCTCGCATCAGCGCTGCTTTGCACGTCGCCTCTGGCGGCGGCGCTCAAAACCAGCGGACACGCGCGAACCGCAGCCCCCGTATCGCACTTAAAAGCCACATCATCGCGCCCCTCGTCCCGAGGTTCAGGGCACAAGTCCACAGCTAATGCAGTCAGCACTCGCAAAGGGCACGGCAAAGTTCACATTGCCATGGTTAGCAAGCCCAAATCACACGGCCAGCAGTCTATCGGCGTGGATCGCACCATTGAAATTCAGCAGGCCCTGATCCGCGAGCACTACCTCGACGGCGAAGCTACCGGCGAGTGGGACCAGGCAACGCGCGATGCTCTCACCCGCTTCCAGGGCGATAACCACTGGCAGACAAAAATCCTGCCCGACTCCCGAGCCCTCATCAAACTGGGTCTTGGTCCCAGCCAGCAGAATCTGCTCAATCCCGAGAGCGCGGCAATCGCTATTCCTTTTAAGCCTGGCATTGAAAAATCCGGATCGAACTAGCTGCAGACGAACTGGCAACAGAACGAACTAGCAGAACGCATTAGCAATCATCCCTGTAATGCAAAAGCGCGGCCTCATCGGTCGCGCTTCTTCTTGCATAATCCCGGTTCTTGTTCGCACCGAACCGCGTCAATCTACTCTGAGTAGAACCCAGCCCGCGTCTGCACCGTCAGATCTGTGCTTCGCGTGCTCAAGTGCAGTTTGTGATAGCCACTCTCGGCCTTGTCCGGCGTATAACTCAAACTATACTGATGGCGCACCTCTTCTTCGATCTGCTCGTAGACCTGCGCCGCGGTCAGCTTTTTGGAAAGCTCAAAGTACCGTCCACCGGTTTCAGTTGAAATCTGCTGCAGAATCTTCTTCCCGTCGGTCTTGTTCTCACGCGGAGTGCTCTCCGGACCGCGCCGCCGTCCGCCGCCCGGAAATGGGCCACCTCCGCCAGGAAACGGACCACCCCCGCCGGGGAATGGCCCCCCGCCCGGATAACCTCCTCCGCCAGGATAGCCGCCGCCGTGCGGCCCACCGCCATTTCCAAATCCTCCTGGTTGTTCGTCGCGCTCCGGTGCAACGTACACGCAGTAAACAAGCGTATCCGCGCGCTGTGCCGATTCGATCGCGTGCGTCAGCGATGTCTTGCTGGCGCGGTCCACGCCATCGGAGAACAGCACCATCACCTTGCGTCCTTGCTGCCCTTTCAGCACCTCATCGGAGGAGAGAAAAATCGCGTCGTAGAGCATGCTTCCACCGAAAAAAAAGTGGGGCGTCTGAGGGTCCCCATCGTCGCGCTTGCGTCCGCTGCCCCCACTTCCACCGTTGCGCGGCGCGTCGCCAACCGAGATCTGGTCGAGTCCTTTCGCCAGCTTGTCGTGCGACGTGGTCACGTCCTGCAGCAATTCCACCTCTTTGTCGAAGTGCAGCACAAAGGCCCGGTCCTTGTTGTCGCGCAGCAGACGATTGACGAAGTCGGTCCCGGCCTTGCGCTCGTCGGCCATCGCCTTCCGCTGCGTCGGTCCGGTGTCTGCGAGGATTCCGAGCGTCAGCGGCAGCTCGCTCTCATGCGCGAACTGTGTAATCGTCTGCGCGCGTCCATCCTGTTCCAGGACAAAATCCTGCTGGTTCAGGCCCTTCGCCGGCTGTCCCTTTTTGTCGCGCACCGTCGCGAGCAGGTTCACCTCTTTCACCTTTACGGTGATCGTCGGTGGCGGCGGCGCGGCGCTCGGCGCGGCCGCTGTCGATTGCTGCGCAAATGCTGGCGATGTTGTAAAGACGAAGACCGAGAGCACAAAGCTCAGAGCGTGAGCGTGTCGTGGCGTCTGCATGGTAAACAGGATGGCACAACCTGGCCGCTAGGGAAACCGGAGACAAAATTCCCAAAGCAGGATAGAGCCGCACTCTCCGCCTGATCTTCATGCAGCAAAGAAAAGATCCGCCGATTCGACGGACCTCAAGTTAAGTTTCAGCGCGCTTTACGTGGAGCGTTCCTCTCTTTGCGCGTTGCCCGCGAAGGTGGAGTATAAGGCCGCCAGCGCGACGATCACGTTCGCCACGACCACGGGCAGGGCATGGATGAGCAATCCGTAGCTGATCCACAGAATCGCGGCGCCCGCCTGAATCAGCCGAAGCGTCGCCGGCTTCTTGAAAAAATACGAGAGGCCGAAGCAGGCTGTTGCGACCCACCCAATCCAACTCAGCATCACAAGGTCTCCGCGGCCACCGAGGCCGGAGCGGAAGTAGAGCGCAGCGTCAGGACGTCGGTACGCATCCGCGCCCACTCCTGCACCAGGAACCCGTTGGATTCGAAGAAGCGACGAATCTCCGGCTGCGCCCAGTGTGCCACCTCTTCAAGGATAGGCACCAGCACGCTGAGTGCGTTATCGCTGAGCACGGTGCGCGCGGCGATCTGGGTGACGCACCGCGACTCTGAGACCGCGATGGTCAAACCGCCACCCTCGTTTACGTGCAGCATCGCGTTCATGTCAGAGCTGCCATCGCCGCAATAGACGACGTGGTCGAGCCCGATAGAGCGCTCGGCCTGCAGTTGCATGATCCGCGTCACCTTGCCGTATCCGGCGGTGCAGCGGACCAGCCGCTCGATTCCACCGTTGGAGTTGTACTCGAACTCGGTGCCGTAGATGTGATCTGCAGGCACAACGCCCTCCAGCGCCGACTGCACGATCTCCACCGGCGCGGCCGAGAGCACGCAAAAGTCGAACTCGTAGCCCGGAATGCCTTCGCGCAGGGTGTGGTAGAGAAGCTCAATGTTTTCCTTGAGCGGAATGCGCTTGCCGGTTTCGATCAAGTGCTCGCGGCGGACGCGTGAGTTGAACGCCGGATCGTGCAGTAGCAAGTAGGCAAGCTCCGCCCCTTGCTGTACCAGATTTAACTGCGCCATACCCGCCGCTTTTGCCTCGAACTCCTCAACCGGAATGCCGAGCAGTTCAGTGAGGACCAGGCCTGAGTCGTTGAAGCTCAGAGTCTGGTCGAAGTCGCTGGCGAACAGATACTGCTTAAGAATAATTTCTGCCATAGATACTTATGATAGGCGGGCAGAGGATTTGGATGGTGAATTAGAGGTCAAACTGCTATTGAATCATTTAATGGAATGCATGGCGTCTCGCCCTGGGCAGTTTTGTCCTATGTTTGTAGTGATTTACAGGCGTGGCAAAATTAGCTTTGTGAATTTGTGTTAACTGCAAGGCAGCGAATGGGGAAGTAAAGCGCTGGCTAAACCGCCGTATGAAGATATGGACAGAGAAAACCCTCACCCGCGACTGACGGATGAGGGCGCAGAATGTGGCTCAAGAACTAGCGTTTCGAGATGAACTCCGTGATGCCCCTGTAGGCCTGCTCCAGCACGTCTTCCTGCGGCAGAAAGACGATTCGCATGTGGCGCGTTCCCGGCCTTTGTCCAAAGCCTGAGCCGTTGACGCAGAGAACATGTTTCTCGTGCAGCAGCCCGGTGACAAACTTCATGTCGTCTTCCGCGATGTCGAGCTTGGGAAAAGCATAGAAGGCTCCCTGCGGCGCCACCAGCGAAACGCGCGGCGTGCGTGCAGCCCACGCTACCGTGAGATCGCGGCGGCGACGCAACTTGGCCCGTACTTCCTTCAGATGATCCTGTGGCCCTTCCAGCGCGGGCGCAATGGCGTGCATGAATGGGTGTGGAGCCGATAGCCGCGCACGCAGCAGTTTGTACACTGCTTCCAGGTAATTGGTGAGTGACTCAGCCGGGCCGGTTGCGATCGCCCAACCGATTCGCCATCCCGGCACAAGGTACGCCTTCGATAATCCGTTGAAGGTGATCACCGGAAGATCGGGCGCAATCGTCGCAATCGAGATGGTGCTTGCACTCGTCGTCGATGATCAATTTGTCGTAGATCTCGTCGGCGAGGATGAGCAGGTTGTGTTGCCGCGCAAGCTCCGCGATGCGCTCCAGAGTGGCGCGCGAGTAGATCGCGCCCGTGGGGTTATTCGGAGTGATCAGCAGGATTGCCTTGGTGCGCGGATTGATGCGCGCGGCAAGGTCTTCCAAATCAGGCTGCCAACCGTTTTCCTCGCTCAGGAAATATTCATTCGGCTCGGCTCCAAGCTTTCCCAGTACCGCTCCATAAAGCGGGTAGTCGGGGCAGGGTGTAAGCACATTGTCGCCCGGATTGAGCAGCGCCGTAAGGCAGTTGTCGATCACCTCGCCGGAGCCGTAGCCCACCATGATGCCTTGAATATTCTGAAAGCCATTGGCCTCGGCCTGGGCGCGAATGGCCCTCACCGCGCCGCGTTCGCCGAGCGATTCGCCATAACCATTGTAGCCATCGCGCATGGCGCGTTCGGCGGCTTCAATCATGTGCGGCGGCGTGGGAAAGTCGAACTTGCAGGGGTCTCCGATGTTGAGGTAGAGAATCTTGTGCCCCTGGCTCGCAACCTGATCGGCAGCGACGGCGAGGTCGCGGATGGCATAGCTTACGTTCGCCATGCGAGTCGCAGGCGTTATCTGGTAAGTCACGTTGGTAGGTCATTGAATAAAGTCCCTGTGTGTCATTGAACCGTATGCTGGAGCGAAGTGCAAGCCCGCAACGCACGCTAACTCTGCTTTATCTGTGCCAATATTGGCGCGCCTATTCCGGGCGGTCGATCTGGGCCCGTTGCAGACGGTCTGAGTAGTCCACGTAGACGGCCTTCCATTCGGTATAGAAATCGAACGCGCCGACTCCGCCCTCGCGATGGCCGTTGCCGGTCTGCTTAACACCGCCGAACGGAAGATGGACCTCGGCCCCGATGGTAGGCGCATTGATGTAAGTGATCCCCGCGTCGAGATCGCGAATGGCGGCGAAGGCGCGGTTTACGTCCCTGGTGTACAGCGCCGAAGACAAACCATATTTCACGTCGTTGGCAATCTCAATCCCGTCTTCGAGTGATTCGCAAGGGATGCAGGAGACAACCGGCCCGAAGATTTCTTCCTGCGCAATGCGCATCTTCGGATCGACATCGGAGAAGACCGTGGGCTCGATAAAGAATCCGTGCGCGTAGTCCCCATGCTCCAGGCGATTGCCGCCGCAGGCCAGGCGTGCGCCTTCCTTTTCGCCCACGTCGATATATCCGAGGACGGTTTCCATCTGCTGCTTGCTCACCACCGGCCCCACCTCCACCTTCTCATCCAGACCATTGCCGATGCGAAGCAGCTTGGCGCGCGCACCAGTTCATCGACGAAGCGCCGGTAGACGCCCTTCTGAACAATGATGCGGCTGGTGGCCGTGCAACGCTGTCCGGCGGTGCCAAAGGCTCCCCACAGCGCGCCTTCCAGCGCCAGTTCAAGGTTCGCGTCGTCGAGCACGATCATCGGATTCTTGCCGCCGAGTTCGAGCGAGCAGCGCTTAAGGGTACGGGCGCAGCTTTCGCCAATGATGCGCCCCACCTCGCTCGATCCGGTAAACGAGATGGCGCGAACCGCGGGATGCTCCACCAGCGGCGTGCCGACCTCGGGGCCGTGGCCGGTGACGATATTGACCACGCCGGCCGGAACCCCGGCTTCGGTGAGCGCGCTGACGAAGTTAAAGACCGAAAGCGGCGTGTCCTCGGCGGGCTTGATGACGCAGGTGTTGCCCGCGACCAGGGCAGGGAAGAGCTTCCACGAAGGAATCGCCATGGGAAAGTTCCACGGGCAGATCATCCCTACCACCCCAACCGGTTGCCGGATGCACATGGCAAACTTGTTCGGCAACTCGCTCGGCGTGGTCATCCCGAACATCCGGCGTCCCTCGCCGGCGAAGTAGTAGCCGGTGTCGATGGCCTCCTGCGTATCGCCGCGCGTCTCCTTCAGGACCTTGCCCATCTCGCGGGTCATGTCGCGCGAGATGGCTTCCTTCTGCCGCTCCACGATGGCTGCCGCTTTCAGGATGATCTCGGCGCGGCGCGGCGCGGGCATGCGGCTCCACTTCTTGAAGGCAGCTTGAGCGGCCTCGACCGCAAGGTTGACCTCAGCCGCACCCGAGCGCTGGAAGATGCCGACCACCTCGCGAGCGTCGGCTGGATTGCGGTTTTCGCAAACGCTTGCCGGAGCTGGCCGGAACCCATTTCCCATCGATGAAGTTGCTGAAGGTTTTGATCTCGGTAGCCGGTGCTTGCCATTGGATCGATCTCCAAAAACGATTGAGGCGGAACTCGCGCTGTTCTAGCCGTAGAGCGCGCAACTCAGCCAATCGACCGCATATCGTAGTCGGGGGCGCCGGGCGGTGGCAAGTTCGTTTCAGTTCATGGACGCTGACAAGTGCCTATTCTGCCTAGGCGCGAACTGCATCTGCGGCCAAATGCCGACGAAACTAAGGCGGGTGCCGTTCGGCCCAACCTACTGGATCGGTACTCGTAAGTCGCTGGTTCTTCTGTGCTCTTCCGTGCAGGAATTTTGCCGAACCGACTCATTCCAGAGCCGCCGGAGTAGTAAGATAAGGGATGAGTTCCGGCTAGTGCTCTTAACGCATTGGTTTGCAACGGTCCTGCCCGTATTATTCTGAGAGCAGATCCAAGACAGATTTTTCTTGGACGGGAGGGCGGCGCCGGGGTTGAGTTCCGCAAGCGGCGGTCTTGCCGGGGCAGTATATTCTTTTCCGACGGAAAAAGAGAGACAGCAAAAAAGATGTCAAACAATGGCTTCCACACCGGTTCGCGTTTCGGGAATTTGCGTTCGTTGTTCAGCATGTTCTCAAGCGACCTTGCAATTGACCTGGGCACGGCCAACACGCTTGTCTATGCGAGAGGCAAAGGCATCGTTGTCAACGAGCCCTCGATTGTCGCGATCAACAAGAACACCAACGAAGTGGAAGCGGTGGGCAAAGAAGCCAAGGAAATGCTTGGCCGCACCCCCGGCAACATCGTTGCCATCAAGCCCATGAAAGACGGAGTGATCGCCGACTTCAAGATCACCGAAAAGATGTTGAACTACTTCATCCAGAAGGCGCACAACCGCAAGATGCTGGTGCATCCGCGAATCGTCATCGGCGTGCCCAGCGAGATTACGCAGGTGGAAAAGCGCGCCGTCATGGACTCGGCCTATCGCGCCAAGGCCAGCGAAGTGCACCTGGTCGAGCAGGCCATGGTCGCCGCCATCGGCGCCGGTCTGCCCATCACCGAACCCAGCGGCAACATGGTGGTCGATATCGGCGGCGGCACCACGGACATCGCGGTCATCTCGCTCAGCGGCATTGTTTACTCGCGTTCGGTTCGCATGGCCGGCAATCAGATGGACGAAGCCGTCATGAACTACCTCAAGCGCAAGTACAACCTGCTGATCGGCGAGCGCACCGCAGAGCAGATCAAGATCGAAATCGGTTCCGGCTATCCGCTGGAGAAGCCCTTGACCATGGAGATCAAGGGGCGCAACCTGATCGAGGGCGTGCCCAAGACCATCACCATCGACGACAGCGAAATCCGCGAGTCTTTGAGCGAGTGCGTCGGCACCATCATGAACGCAATTCGGGTGGCGCTGGAGCGTACTCCGCCGGAGTTGAGCGCCGATATCAGCGATCGCGGCATCGTACTCACCGGCGGTGGCGCCCTGCTCAAGAATCTGGACAAGCGCATCCGCGAGGAGACCGGCCTGCCGGTTTCCATCGCCGATGACCCCCTGGCCAGCGTGGTGTTGGGCACGGGGAAAATGCTCAGTGACTTCAAACTTCTGCGCAAGATCAGCATCGAGTAAGATCCAGCCGGCCGGAGCGGTGCTCCGGCCTCGCACTTTGTGCGTGCCCGGACTTGCATGCACAGGCGCAAGCTCCGCCCACCGGAAGCCATGGCCCGGGAATGCCTCTGCTGATGCGGCGACAGTGCTGAAAGCTCTGAAGACATGAATCTTTTCTCGCGGCACAAGAATACGGTGGTCCTGGCAACGGTGCTGCTGGCGCAACTGCTGGCGCTTGGCGGTGCAGGTCAAGCGCCAGACGGTCGGAGGGCCGGTGCGACTGATCCGGCTGCTGGCCGTGAGCGGCTTTGCGCCCTTCGAGCGCCTGCTTATTCATTCCGGCGAAAACTTGCGCGGAGTCTGGGCTAACTATATCGATCTGCGCAGCGTCCGCCGCGAAAATCTGCGCCTCAGGGCCGAAGCCGGACAGATGCGGCTGGAGCGCGCCAGAGAGCAGGAAGATGCCCGTCAGGCGCGCCGCATCCAGGCTCTGCTGGATTCAAAGAACAGTGGATCGATACCACGGTCGCCGCCCAGGTGATCGGAACCAGCGGCACCGAAACCTCGCGCCTGCTCTATCTCGACAAAGGAGCCAAGGACGGCATCAAGCCCGATATGCCGTGATCACGCCGGACGGCGTCGTCGGCAAGGTGCTCAGCGTCTACGGCGAAACCGCGCAGGTTCTGTTGCATGAACGATCCCACCAGCGGAGTCGGAGCGATCCTGGTGAACTCGCGTCTGCAGGGCATGGTGAAGGGAACTTCAACCGGCGAAGTTGCAGCTCCACTACATCATGGGCGATGAGGCCGTGCAGCCCGGCGAAGCGCTTGTAACCAGCCGGCGGCGATCGGGTTTTTCCCAAGGGCTTGCCCATCGGCACCGTGGCCAAGGTGAGCATGGGACGCAACCTCTTTCTCGACATTAAGGTCAAGCCGGCCGCGGATTTGGATCGTCTAGAAGAAGTGCTGGTAATCACCACGCAGAAGTCGCGCGCGCCGGACACCGCCGGCCTGGGGCCGATTCGCGCCTCCGACATTCTTGCCGGACATTTGCCCGGCGTACCTCAGCCGCCGCCACAATCGTCGCCGCAGACGCCGGCACAATCGCCGCCGCAGACGCCGGCACAATGCCGCCCGGTGCGACGTCACAGCCACCATCGGCGCACCCCGCCGCCTCCGATGCCAAGCCTGCTGCTGTGTTCAGCAGTGTGCCCGCGCATGCTCCGTCGCAGACTGTACTGCCCACGAAGCCGCAAACGGTCGCCCCGGCAGCGGGCACCAGGATAGCCAAGCCATGCAAACCGCAATGCCCGCAGGAATCAACGCCACCACGCCCACGGCAGTTCTAAAACCTGCGCCGAAAGTCGCATCCCCGAAAGCGACTCGCCGAATAGCCCGGTCTCGCCGAATGCGGATCGAGCCAAGCCAAAATCCACCGCCGAAGGGACGCACCCGCGATGAGAGCCATGAATCTCAGCTACACCTCGCGCGATCAGGTCGAGGTCTATCGCTTTTCCTGGCCGCTTTCGGTGGGATTGCCCTTGCTGATGGTGGGACTGCAGGCGTTCATGCCGGTAAGGCTGCACTTTTTCAGGGTCTTCGATTTTGGATTGTTGCTGACCATCTTTTTTGCCGTCTCGCGGCGCAGCCAGATGAGCGGAATGCTCACCGGCGCGGCCATTGGATTGTTCCAGGATGGGTTGACTCACACCCCTTTCGGCGTCTTCGGGATTGCGAAAACGCTGGTCGGCTACGGCGCGTCGTCAATTGGAATTAGGATTGATGTAGAGAACCCGGGCTCGCGCTTCCTGCTGACTTTCGTTTTTTACGCAATCCATCAAGCCGTGTTCATGACCATTGAGCGCAATTTGATGGGGCAGTCGGTTCATCTCAATCTCGGGACATGAGGCCGGAGCGGCCGTGGCCAACTCAATCATGGCCGTGTTTTTATTTGCGCTGTTGAACCGTTTTAAGATCAGGGAGTAGGAACAAAGTTCCGGGTTGCAGTTGCTTTCATGTACGGTCGCGAAGAAAAAGTTCCGCTAATTCGTCTGGCGATTACCCAGTACATCATTCTGGGAATCTTTCTGCTGCTCATCTTTGGGCTGTGGCGTCTGCAGGTTCTGCACTCGGACCTACTACACCAGCATGGCCGAGCAGAACCGCGTGAAAGAGGTTCCCATTCTCGCTCCGCGCGGAAAACTGCTGGATCGCGAAGGCCGTGCCATCGTCGATAACTATCCCTCCTTCTCGGCTCTGTTGCTGCGCTGCGCAAGGCAAAATCAGCGACTCCAACCTGGACGCGATTGCCGTGGGACTGCACCTGGATGCCAACGACCTGAAGGCGCGCGTGAAGCGCCTGTCGGCCATGCCCGGTTATCAGCCGATCTTCATCAAATACGACATTACCCCGGACGAGCTCGCCTTCATCGAATCGCATCGCAATGAGTTTCCCGAACTCGACACCATCACCGTGCACCGCCGTCTCTACCCCAAAAACGGATTCATGGCGCACCTGATCGGCTACGTCGGCGAAGTCAGCGAAGACATGCTCAACAATCCCCGCTTTGAGCTCTATAACTCTGGAGACGTAGTTGGACAGAGCGGTGTCGAAGCCGAATACAATGACATGCTGATGGGCAAGAATGGCTCGCGCCGCGTGCTGGTCAACAGCAAGGGAAAAGAAGTTGGCGAGCTGAGCGACACCCCGGCGATCCCTGGCAAGCCACTACAATTGACCATCGATCTGGATCTGCAGATCGCCGCCGAAGAGGCACTGGGCGACAAGCCCGGCGCCATCGTGGCAATGGACCCCAAGACCGGCGAAATTCTTGCCATGGCGAGCCGCCCCACCTTCGATCCCAATGCCTTCGCCGTACGCATTAGTTCGAAGGAATGGAAGGCTTTGCTCACCGATCCGGGCAAGCCATTACTGAACAAGGCAATCCAGGCGCAGTTGGCCCCCGGCTCGGTGTTCAAGATCATCATGAGCGTGGCGGGCTGGCAGGAGGGCATCGCCCAGACTCTGCACATCAACTGCGGAGGCGGCGCCTCATTCTATGGCCGCTACTTCAAGTGCTGGTTCAAGGGCGGGCACGGTTCGGTGACTCTGACCAAAGGCATCTACCAGTCCTGCGACGTTTACTTCTACACCCTTGCCGAGCGCCTCGGCATCGAACGCATTGCCAAGTACGCCACTGCTTTTGGGCTCGGTCAGAAGACCGGCATTGATCTTCCCCAGGAAGTCAGCGGCGTCATGCCGAGCGAAGAATGGAAGCTGAAAAATTACCGCCAGAAGTGGTTTGCCGGAGAGACGATTTCGGTTGGCATCGGGCAGGGTGCCATCGCCGTCACTCCGGTCCAACTGATGCGCGCCGTCAGCGCCATCTCGATGGGCGGACACCTGGTGCGCCCGCACGTGGCCTTTCCCGATAAAGTCCCGGATAACTATCGCGCCGCCCTGCACTACACCGACACGCAGGATGTATCCATCGACCCGGCGGGCTGGCAGACAATCACCGACGCTATGGGCGAGGTACTGTTGCCCGAGGGAACCGCGCCCAGCGCCCACATACAGGGCATCGACATTGCGGGAAAAACCGGATCGGCACAAACGGTCTCAAACGCAATGAAGGCCAAGATGTCAAACTCAAGCAAGGACGCCTACAAGGACAACGGATGGTTTGTGGGCTTCACCCCGCGTCGCAATCCAGACATTATTGTCTGCGTTCTCTTCGAGGGCGGCGAGCACGGAAAGCTGGCTGCGCGGCTAGCGACCCAGGTCATCAAGGCCTATGACGACAAAAAGAATCACCGACCGATCCAGCGCCTCTTGCCTCCCCCGGACGACGCAACTCCCGCCCCGCCACCCCAGGCCGCCAAGCCCACCGAAGTAACCGGGCTGTGGAGTGACGGCGGCAGTGACTCCGGACACCTTCAGGCAGCACATTTCCGCGACAAAGATTCTAAGGGTGTCACGCCGCGCAAGTTCCACCGCGCCGTCGCCGCCCCCGGAATGGAGCAGTTCGCCCAGACTACCGTGCCGCCCAATCCGGCGCAGCGCAATCCGCAACCCCAAAAGCGTACTTCCTGGCAAGAGCTTCCCCCGGTCGTCGCCGCGCTGCCGGAGCCCCTATCGCGCGCAGGAGAGCTACATTGAGCCGCTACATAAACTTTCGCGATTTCGACTGGGTCCTGCTCCTCTTTGTCGTGATCATCTGCATTTTGGGCGTCTCGGAAATCTACTCGGCTACGCTGCACACCAAGTTTGAGGGAATGCAGATCAAGCAGGTGTACTGGATTTTGGCCGGACTCTGCCTGATGTTTCTGGTCAGCCTGATCAACTATCAGGCGCTTCTGGAAATCGTGCCTTGGCTATATGGCTTCAGCCTGGTCTCCCTGGTTGCGGTGCTGTTCTTCGGCAAGCGCTACTTGGGCGCAAAGCGCTGGATCGATTTCCATTTCTTCCACTTTCAGCCCTCGGAATGGGTCAAGCTGATTCTGATTCTGACCATGGCAAAGTACTTCGCCGAGCATCGCGATAACGATCTGCCCTTCCGCGAACTGCTCAAAGCGGGACTGGTCGTGCTCTTCCCCATGCTGCTCGTCTTGAAGCAGCCCGACTTGGGCACCGCGCTGACCTATATTCCGATTGCGATCATGGCCCTGGTGCTGGGTGGCATGAGGCTCAAGCACGGGCTCGTTCTGATCCTCGTCGCGGCCGTATTGATGCCGCTGATGTGGAAATTTGGTCTCAAGCCCTACCAGAAGGAGCGGCTCTCAACCTTTGTCTCACCAGAAGCCGATTCTCGCGGCTCGGGATACCAGGTGATCCAGTCGCTGGTCGCTGTCGGTTCGGGCGGCGTCTGGGGCAAAGGCGTGGCTAAGGGAACCCAGACCCAGGGCCAGTTCCTCCCCGTTCCCCATACGGACTTCATCTTTGCTGCTTGGAGCGAGGAGCATGGCTTTGTGGGCGCACTGGTGGTAATGCTGCTATACTTTGGGGTGTTGATGCGTCTGATCCATGACGCACAAACGGCGCCGGACCGGGCCGGGGTCTTCCTGATTATGGGAGTGGTCGCGGTGCTGGCGTTCCACGTCTTGGTAAACGTGGGAATGGTAGTTGGATTCATGCCCGTTACGGGGATTCCGCTTCCATTAATGAGCTACGGAGGATCGTCGATCCTGTTTACCTTCCTGGCGCTGGGCATTGTGATGAATGTTCGCATGCGCCGGTTTGTGAATTAGGATCACGCGTGAAGTGCAGGAGGCTCCGCAACCACGGGGGTTCTTCGCAGCGCCCGCGCAACGCCACGAAGCGAGGCGCGCGGAACAAAGTTTTTTGCAAAATCCCAGGAAGGCCGCCGGAACAAGGCGGAGGGAATGGGTCTTCGGCGGTATCGCCGGGGCTTTCGGCCGGGGAACTCCCAGGCCGCTTACACGAGATGGAGCCCTCGATGGGAGGGCAAAGCCGGCAGAAGGCAATTAGGCCGGTCACGATTGAAGAATTGCGCTGCGTTGCAAGGGCAGGGAACGGCCCCATTCGGTATTCCAGAAGTCAAAGTTTTTCGGGAATGCGGGAGAGAAGTGGCCACAAAACCCAGGCGTAGCGCAACCGGACCGGATCGGTAGATCCGGGGAGTACGGAATCGGTGCATAGGTTCATATCAAACGCAGCCGGAGCCCCAAATGGCGCAATGCGCCACGGCGGAACTGGCAGCATGATCCCCTCATATCAGTCGAGCGGGCGAACTCCGCTCCGTGCCCTGGCCCATCGGCCAGCGGTCGCGGTGCGGCGCATTGATCTTCAATACTGACCACCTGCCTTCGTGCCTCCGGCTCAAACAGGCGGCTCATTGCGAGCCAGCCGGGAGCGAAGATGAACAAAGAATTGTACGTTTCAACCACGCCCCATGAAACCAAGGTGGCGCTGGTGGAAGACGATCAGCTCGCCGAGGTGTACTTCGAGCGCGAAAACGAATACACGCTGGCAGGGTCGATCTACAAAGGACGCGTCACTCGCGTGCTGCCCGGCATGCAATCGGCATTCGTCGATATCGGACTCGACCGGGACGCATTCCTCTATGTCTCCGACTTCCTGGAGCTTCAGGATGAGGACGAAGACGGCGAATTTGCCGATGTGAAGGTTACCGGAGCCACTCTGGCCCAGGCGAACGGCCTGATCCTCGCCGAACCGCTTGCCGAAGAAACAGATTCCGAGGAGCCTCAACAAGAGCAGGCCGCCGAAGGCGGGGACGCCCAGGGCGAAGGAAAAGATTCTGGCGCTCCGCGCTATCGCGGACGCCGTCGCCGGCGTGGCAGACGCGGCGGACGTGACCGCGTTGTCGGCGACGGTCCGGTCGAGGCGGGGACTGCCGATTCCGGCACCGTGGCAGACGAGTCCGCGAGCGCCGCTGATTCCCGCCAGGCACCCCCCACAAACGACTCCGACGCTCCTGCTCCCCGCGAGCCAAGGCGGCGGCGTGAACTGCGCGGATTCGAACCCCGTGGCCTCGTGGTGCACGGCTTAGCGCGCACCGTTAACGACGATGAGACGCAAGAGATCGAGCCTGCGATCGCGGCGGAAGCCGACGAAGCTCCGGCTGCTGGCGCGTCTGGCCAGCCTGAAGGCAAGCCCGCCTCAACGGCCTCGGCTGCCTTCACCCCCATGCTTCTGCCGGGTGAGTCGATCTCGAAGTACAATCGCGGCGAGGGTGAAGCCCCGGCGCCGGCTCCTGCCGCCGACAGCGGTGCGAGCGAAGAATCCGATCGCGGTTTCAGCCGTGGTCGTGACCGTGACCGTGGCGGACGTGGTGGCGGACGTGGACGCCCTGGTGACCGCGACCGGGATCGTGGCCGTGGCCGCGACCGTGAACGTGAGCCGCGCGAACAGGAGCACATTGCTTTACCGGAGAACTACACTCCTATCGTCCTGCCCGGCGAATCCATTTCAAAGTATCGCGGCGTAGAGCCAGTGTCTGCTCCGGATCTGACCGCATCCGTGTATTCCAGCGAGTCGCCCGTCGTTCCAGAGAACGCAGCATCCGAAAGCGCCTATCCGAAAGACACCGCGCCCGAGGCCTCTGCTCCGGTCGAACACTTTGCTCCCAGTAAGGCTGAGCCGAACCCGGACGAACCTTTGTCCAGCGCCAGCTATTCTGGCGTGAGCGCTCTCCCGTCTTTGACCCAGCGTTACGCGCCGGAAGCGGAGCTGGAAGCCGAAGCCGAAGAGGAAGGCGAAGAGGAAGCCGAAGCCGAAAAGGTTGAGGCCGAAGCAGCAGCCAACCAATCCGCCGAACCTCCTGCCGTCGAGGCGCACACCGCCGAGCCGATCCAATCGGAACCGGTAGCCACGGAAGTCGCGCACCCCGAAGCAGTTCACGCCGAAGAGGCTCCTGCCCAAATGGTGCCAGAGGAATCCGGTGTGCCGCCCAGCGCGCCTGAGGCAAGCGAAACAAAACCCGCGGGCCGTCGTTCCTGGCGCAGTCGAGTTTCAAAGATATTCAGTGCCACCGAGGATCAAGCCTCGCCTTCAGCAGAGCTGCAGCAGCCAGAGACGCATGTCGATGAGTCTGCGGCGCACGTCGCGGACGACGCCTCAACCCGACACTCGGCAGAAAAATCGCCGGACAGTCAGTTGGGCAGCTTCGTCATCGAAGGCGGTCACGTCGAGCACGAGGAACTCGATGCCGACGAGATTGAGATGCCCGCTCTCGCCGCGCACCTCGACCGCTACGAAGAGAGCGAATCCGAAGATGACACCCTCGATGATGGCAGCGGCTCCCAAATCGGCGCCGCGGTTCGTGAGAGTGGCGAAGAGAGCGAACTGGAAGACGAAGAGTACGACTTCGGAGGCGAGGAGTTTGAGGAATCCGAGCTGCTGGCCGACGAAGCCGACGAGGCCGAGGAAGACGAAGGCGACGAATCCGGCGACAGCGAAGAGTCTGCAGTTGCAGCCGCGCCCGAAGCTGGACGCCCGCGCCCTGAGCGCTTCGATCGCCGCGACCGTCGCCCACGCCGTGGTACGCCTCCGCCGCGCACTGGAGGGAGGATGCGCCCGCGGCAGCAGTCGCGCGTCGTGCCTCTCATTAGCGAGCTGCTGAAAGAAGGTCAGGAGATCCTGGTCCAGATTGCCAAGGAGCCGATCGGCAAGAAAGGCGCCCGCATCACCAGCCACATCGCGCTTCCAGGTCGTTTCTTGGTCTACATGCCCACGGTGAACCACATCGGCGTATCACGCAAGATCAGCAGTGAAGAGGAGCGCCAGCGCCTCAAGCGCATCGTTTCCAGCGAGCGTGAGAACGGACACGGCGGCTTCATCGTCCGTACCGCGGCTTCCAATATAAAGGAAGACGAGCTGCGTGCCGACATTCGCTTCCTCAAGCATCTGTGGACCGAAATCCGCACCCGTGCCGAGTCCAGCAAGAGTCCGGCGCTCATCTATCACGATCTGAATCTGGTCGAGCGCATTCTGCGCGATCAGGTGACCAGCGACTTCTCGCAGATCTGGGTGGACAACGAAAGCGAGTACGAGCGCGTTGTGCGCTTTGCCTCACGCTTCCAGCCCAGCCTGGTGCGCCGCATCAAGCTCTACACCAAGGACGCGCCGCTCTACGAGCAGTTCGGGATCAACGAGGAGATCAACAAGAGCCTGAAGTCCAAAGTGTGGTTGAAGAGCGGCGGCTACATTGTCATCAACCAGACCGAGGCGCTGGTGGCCATCGATATCAATACCGGCAAGTACGTCGGCAAAACGGCGCGGCTGGAAGATACGATCGTCAAGACCAACTGCGACGCGGTGAAGGAGATCGTCCGCCAGATTCGTCTGCGCGACCTCGGCGGCATCATCGTAGTTGACTTCATTGACATGGATGAGCGCAAGAATCGCCAGAAGGTGATGCAGGCTCTCGAAGAAGCCATGAAGGCCGATCGCGCGCCCTCCAAGATCCTGCAGTTCAATGACTTCGGACTAGTTGCCATCACCCGCAAAAGGGTCAAGCAGTCGCTTCGAGCGAACTCTCGGCACCCCCTGTCCCTATTGCGACGCCACCGGCTTCGTCAAATCGGTGCAGACGGTTTGCAACGAGATCTACGTCGAGATGCGCAAGGTGCGCCGCCACGTGCAAAGCAAGGAAGTCATCCTCCGGGTCAACCCCGAGGTCGCCAAGGAGTTGAAGGGCGGCAACGGAAAGTGGTTGCAGGAGATGGAAGAACTGCTCGGTCACGCCGTCCTGGTGAAAAGCGATGCGCAACTCCATCAGGAGCAGTTCGATATGAACTATTAGCCGGCCGGTTCACCCGGCATCTTTCAAGTACCAAACGTGCCCGCCATCTCGCATTGGCGGGCACGTTTTGCATAGGAATCCAATCCGAATGTTGCTGCGGAAAATACCAGGGATGCGATGAGGTTTTCACCGGCTGCAATCGTCCGCCGGTGTTGTCATACGGCACACCGTCGTTTGCAGTTTCGCAGGATGACATGCCCACGTATGCCGAGGAAACGGAAGGCCAATGCCCTTGCATACGGAGTAAACATCCATTAAGTGCTCCCGCCTCCATGTCTGACTTCCGCTTGGATTACATCCCTTCGTAATCATCTTCGTTTTGCCCAGCACCCTTTCTATTACTACCCCAGCATTTTGTGGTGTATGTTCGAATCAACTACAAAGTATGGTGAATTGGGATCGGCTCAGTGCCGGAATCGGGTGAAATTACCGGATATCTCCCGCTCTTGCCGGAAGTTCAGGTTGACTTGACGGCCCTGAACTCTGCTATAACCAGCGCGTACTCTTTCCCCCGAGAGCAGAGGAATTCTCCTCGCAGCAGCAGCCTGATTGGAAGCTCGACTTCCCGCGGGCGCAGGCGAGGACCTCGGCGGCTCCAGTGGAGGGGCCAAGGAATTCGATCGTTGGTTATACAGGCTGCGTTCTGGTTTTGAGAGGGCAATGAGCTATGTCCGATTCGCCTGAGGTCATGAACATTCGGCAAGCGTCCAAGTATCTCGGCGTGAGCCCCGATACGCTATACAAATATGTATCTGAGGACAAGATTCCGGCATTCAAGTTGGGCAATCGCTGGAAGTTCAAGAAAGCGTTGTTGGATCGCTGGATGGAAAACAAGAGCAGCGGGGGAGAAGGCACGCTGAAGAAAAAGCCGCGAGCGGTCCGTACGTCTGCGGTGGGGTAATGAGGGTGTCGGCTTATGTTTGGTCTTAATTTCGGCTCTAACAAAACGATTGTCGGTCTGGACATCGGCTCCAACAGCATCAAGGCCGTGGAGCTGCAGCGCAATCGCGGCGAGATCATGGTGAGCCATTTGGGCATCGAGCCTCTGGCCAGCGACATCGTCGTCGATTCCATGATCGTCGACAGCGGCAGCGTTGCCAGCGCCATCAGCAAAATCTTCGCTGAGCATGCCTTTAAAGCCAAGCAGGTGGCCACCTCCGTCAGCGGTCATTCCGTGATCGTCAAGAAGATTTCAATGCAAACCATGGAAGAGCCGGAACTGGGCGACGCCGTACGCAACGAGGCCGCGCAGTACATCCCCTTCGACATGAACGATGTAAACGTCGATTATCAGGTGCTCAGCGATGTCCTCGATGGTCCCACCATCGACGTTCTGCTGGTGGCCGTAAAGAAGGACAAGATTCTGAATTACACCAACGCCCTGCAACTCTCCGGGCGGCAGCCAGCCATCGTTGACATTGACGCGTTCGCGCTGCAGAACTGCTACGAGTACAACTACACCCCAGCGCCGAACGCCACAGTAGCTTTGCTCAACATCGGTGCCAGCGTGATGAACATCAACATCGTACGCGGCGTGATTCCACTCTTCACCCGCGATGTAAGCGTCGGCGGGAATCAGTACACCGATTCGTTGCAGAAGGAACTGGATCTCAGCTTTGACGATGCCGAAGCCTTGAAACTGGGCAAGAAGGTAGGAACGGTAAGTGAAGACGCCAAGCTGCCGATTCTGCAGCAGGTCACCGAAATCATCGTGCTTGAAATTCAGAAGACCTTCGATTTCTTCCGTGCCACCGCCAGCGGTGAACACATCGAGCGAATTTACGTCGCCGGCGGCTCGTCGCAGGTTCCCGGATTGGTGGAGGCTCTGCGGCAGGAATTTTCCATTCCGGTCGATCCCATGAATCCCTTCCTGAAAATCATATCGCCCATTGGCGAAGGCGCGGACCTGATCGAACGCAATGCGGCACAGCTGGCAGTGGCCGTAGGATTGGCCCTGAGGAGCTTTGAAAAACTATGATCCGGATCAATTTGCTAGGGACGGCAAAGCCGAAGAAAGGGAAGAAATCCCGGCTGTTCTCTATGCCGCAGTTCACTACGGCTGGTCCTTCTCCGGTGATTGCGGGGCTGGCGATTGTGGTCGTGGCCGGCGCGGGACTCTACCTGTACTACCTGAATTTGCAAAACACGCATGAAAAGCTTCAAGTCTCGCTTAGTGAGGCCAGTAAATCGATTGCCTCGATGACGAAGGTGAAACAGGCGTACCTGCAGCGGCAGAAAGATTACGATGCGTTTAAACGGCGCTTTGACATCATCGATCAGTTGCGCGCCTCCCAAGCAAGCCCGGTGCCATTGCTTACCAGCGTCAGTAGCACGGTGAATATGACCGACGGGGTCTGGCTGCTGAACATGCGCGACGATGGAGCCAGCGTCAGCTTGGATGGGTTCGCGCTGGGGCCCAACTCGGTCGCAAACTTGATGACCAATCTGCGCAGCTCCGGCTATTTCAAGGATGTCAAATTGCACGAGACCGTGCAGGAAGATACCCAGAAGTTGCAAACATTCAGTTTCAGCCTGGTTTGCGAAAAGACGAAGGCTTAAAAGGTCATGCCGAACTTCAAGCAACTGCCCTATGTGGCACAAATCGGAATCGTGGCGCTGGTGATTCTTCTGCTTGCGGCCGGGGCCTACATGTTCGCCCTTCAGCCATTAGCGAAGGCAAATCAGGCGGATGCGCTGGCCTTGAAGAGCAAGCAGGCCGAAGTCGCGCAGTTGACCCCCTACAAAACCAAGCTGGCGGAGCTGAATCAGCAGACCGAAGTCTTGAGGGTGAAGATGGAGGCGCAACGCAAAGTCGTGCCTGAGGAAGAGGAAGTCCCAAGCTTCATCACCTTGGTCGAAGATCAAGCCTCGGCCGCCGGAGTCGAAGTCCGCCGCTATACTCCAAAAGACACCACGGCAAAGGAGTATTACGTTGAGGTTCCCATCGATATCGATGTGGATGGGCCCTACTACTCGGTGCTGAAATTCTACGATAGCCTGCAGAAGTCGGAACGGATCGTGAATGTCTCCAAACTCACCATGGGCGCATTGAAAAGCACGAAGTCATCGGTGAAAAAGGCCTATAAATGGTCGCCCAATGAAACCGTATCCGCTAATTGTTTGTTGACGACTTTCTACAGTACTTCCAAGGGCGGAACGCCGCCCGCCGTCGCAAAGAAGTAGGAGGGGCGATGAACCGCAGCAAATTGGTATTGGCACTTTGGCTCGGAACGAACGCGTGGGCACAAACATCGCCGCAGAAACCGGTGACTCCCCCGATTGCGGCCACGCCCCCTGTTTCGGCGAGGTCCCCTGTTTTGACGAAGCCCGGCGTTGTGGTGAGAGTGCAGTCACGCAATGCTCCAGCCAAGCCGCTTCCATTGACTCTTAAGCCTGCCGCAGTAAAGCATATGGCGACGATTCCCGCGACTAAGGCGCCTGCCAAGCAGCAGATACGCAGAAGGAAAGCGGTCCAGCCACATCCTACTGGAACATTCTTGGCGACGGACGCCAAGCCGAGAGCAGGCAAAGCGCAGCGCGATCCGTTCGTCAGTCCAGTCGTCGAGCGTGTACGCGACGGCGCCCCTTGCACCGGCACCGGCAGACAGTGCCTTCTGGTTTCGGATGTCAGTTTGCGTGGCGTGGTCCGTTCCCAGGGCGCTTTTATCGCCGTCGTGGTCAATGGCGAACATACTTACTTTCTGCGTGAAAACGACCCCCTCGCCGATGGCGCAGTGGAGCGTATTACCAAGGATGCAATCATTCTGCGTGAACACTCGTCCGATAGCTTGGGACGGCCGTTGACGCACGAAGTTACCAAGAAGGTCGGCGTAGTGCCTGCGGTTTGAGGTCAGACCAGGGAATGAAAGCAGTTTGTGAACATGTTCCAGGATACTGCAAAGCAAGTGACGGAGAGGCGCGCGAAGCCTGGAAGCAGGCGACGCGGGGGGAGCTATGATCAAGTTTAAGCGACTGCTGACGGTAGGACTCATGGCGCTGTTCTGCGCCGGTACGGCGACGGCGGCCTCACAACTGAATTCAGTCCAGGTGATGCCATCCGCAAACGCGGCCACGGTGAACCTGCACACCACCGGGTCGTATGCTCACAAGGAATACAGGCCCGACGAGCATCTCATGCTTGTGGATCTGACCGGCGTAACCGCTGTGTCTGCCGTGGACCATACCGCCACGGTGAATTCGACGGCGCTGAAGGGCTATAAACTCTCCACCTACACCAGCGCTTCGGGCGGCGAAGTCACACGCATCGAACTCGCGCTAGGCGATGGGGTCTCTGTGAGCGTCAACGATGTGAGCGATGGTCTGAAGATTCAATTGAGCAGTGGCGTCTCAAGCGCGCTGGCTCCCTCGGCGCCGCTCGCCTCCGTAGCCGCAAGCACCGCGCCCGCGTCTAAGTCGGCGCTCGCCGAGACAACCAATCCATCGCGTACAGCTCCGGGGCAGCTCGCGGCCGTCACCAGTCCGATTCCGAACAACGCCTCGAAGAACGCTGCGAATAACGTCGCGAACAACGACGTGAAAGTCGTGGCGAAGAACGCGACCACCGCGCTCCCGGCCGCTCCCATCATGACCCGCCCGACTCCAATCGCGCATCCGGCCCTGCCCACAGCGGCTGCCGCCGTGCTTCCTCCCGCCACGATACGCAACGTCAGCGTGCACTCTGGACAAGGTACGCTGGACATCACCGTCGAGGGCTCCAACTCGGCCCATTCGTTCCTGTTGAAAAATCCCGATCGCTTGGTGCTGGATTTTAGCAATGCGGTGCTCAACCCATCGGTCAGAAACATCGCTGTGCATACCAAAGACGTGCTCCAGGTTCGCGTCGGCCGCTTTCAGTCCGAGCCTCCCGTCATACGCATCGTCGTCGATCTGAGCGGCCCGCGCGCCTTCGATGTTGTGCCTTCGGATAAACTGCTCATTGTGCGGGTCAAGACCGGCGATGCCGGAATCTCGTCAGCGCCGCTCAAAGCCGCCCCATCGCCGGCCCTTGCCTCGGCCGTCGCACCGGACGTGGCCGGCCACACGAATCCTGGCAGCAGCCAAAGTGTTCACGCAGCGCTGGCCAGCGCGTCCATCCCGCTTCAGGCAGCGCCGCTCGTCGCCAAGCCTGCTGCCGATAGCACTTCGCAGCTTCGCGATCGACAAACTTCCGAACCCAAGGCGCCAGCCTCTGACTCCAGAGCCGCTGACTCCAAAGCACTGCCAGCTGTTATAACCGCAGCCGCCTCAACCGCGCCAAAGCTTACTGCGCCCACGGTCGAACCGGCGTTCCCGAATCCACCGGCACCGCAGAAATCCGCCGACACTATCGCCGTAGCTAAGCCTGAGTCCAAAGCTACTGATCCGTCGGCCATTGGTCCCAAAGCCGCTGATGCAAAAGCTCCGTCCGTTGTTACGACGGCAGTCGTTCCCACGGTGACCGCGCCGAATGTTGCTGCGCCGAGCGTCGAGATCGCTCGCCTGCGTCCGCCTGCTCCGGAGCCATCTCTCGCAAGCGCCGTCGTTGCGAAACCAGTCGCCCCGGCACAGCTGCCAAATCAACAGATTCCCGAGCCTGAGCCGACGCGGGCTGCAACGACCGCTATCGCGCCCAAAGCTACACAGCCCACGGTCGAGTTGGCCCTTGCCGAGCCTCCAGCCATTGGCCCCAAAGCTCCGCCCGCTGTTCTAACGGCAGCCGCTACAACGGCGCCGAAGATTGTTCAGCCTGCGGTCGAGAGCGCGCGCCCGAGTCCCCCGGCCCCGGAGCAATCTGCATCCAACTCCGCGCAGCTGCCTTCTTCGGGCGCCAAATACACCGGCGAGCCGATTTCGGTGAATTTGAAGGACGTGGATTTGAAGGATTTTTTCCGCCTCATTCATGAGATCAGTGGACTGAACGTCGTCCTCGATCCCAGCGTGAGGGGGAACGTGACCCTGGTGCTTGATGACGTTCCCTGGGATCAGGCGCTGGATATCGTCTTGAAGAACAATGCGCTGGATCGCGAGCTGCAAGGAAACGTGCTTCGCATCGCGGCTACGGACACCTTGCGCAAGGAGGCGGTGGATCGTCGCGCCCAGTCCGAGGCGGTCGCTCTCGCCGTCGATCGCCAAACCGTTACTCGTTTCCTGAGCTATGCCAAAGCCGCGGAAATCGTCCCCACCGTCAAGAAATTTCTCACCGCGCGCGGCGATGTCATATCGGATGTGCGCACCAACGCCCTGATCATATCCGACATCCCCAGCGTGCTCCCCAGCCTGGATCGCCTGATCTCGCAGTTGGACCGGAAGAGTCAAGAGGTGGAGATCGAGGTGCGTGTGGTTTCGGCAACGCGATCCTTCTCCAGGGATCTTGGCGTCCAGCTCGGATTTAACTGGGGCAATGGCGTCAGCACTATCGGCGGCTCCAATCCGGGTGGAATCATCCTCGTCCACGCCCTGGGCACCCCCAGCACCGTACCTCTGTTCTCCAACTTTCCCGCGACCGGCCCCACCACTGGCTTCTCGTTCAGCAACATCACCGCCAGTTATGGCATCGATGCTATCCTGACCGCCGCCGAGACTCACAACCTGGCCAAGGTCCTTTCCCGTCCGAGGGTTGTGACCCAGAGCAACGTGAAGGCCGAAGTCAAGCAGGGTGTGAAGCTTCCTGTTACCACCGCCGCCACCCAAAACGCCCTTGCCACAACCTCCTATATCGATTCGGTTCTGCGCCTCTCCGTCACTCCGCAGATCACCGCCGATAACACCATCTTTCTGACCGTGGATGTGGAGAACACGCAACCCGAGGGCACGGCAAACAGCAACGGCAACTTCATCCTGACCACCCAGCAGACCACCACCCAGGTACTCGTTACCGATGGTGGCACGGTTGTGATCGGCGGCGTCATCCAAACCACCAACTCGGTCAGCACCACCCAGACTCCCTTCCTGGGCAACATTCCCTGGCTCGGCAATCTGTTCAAGGAGCGCTTGGTCAAAAACGGAGACCGACGAACTGATCTTCTTCATCACGCCAAAAATTATTCAGACCTAGTTTTTTCGTCACGCTTTCCCGGCAAGGCGGCCTTCTTCGAGGGCCCGCTTTGCCCGGGAAGCATGTACAATCATCGCGATGGATTTTCGAGGGCGGCGGAAGAATCTGCTTGAAGCGCTGGAGCGGCAGAAGGTGGATGCGCTTATCGTCACGCATCTGCCGAACGTGCGCTATCTCTGTGGCTTCACCGGCAGCGCGGGTGTCCTGCTCGCAACCCCACGTCCAATCTTCTTCACCGATGGAAGGTATGCCGGGCAGGCCGCTGCCCAGGTTGAAGGCGTCCGCATCTCCATCGTTCAGGGCAGCGCCCTGGCGGCCGTGGCCGCAACCTGTCTGAAATTGGGACTCAAGCATGTAGCCATTGAGTCCGAGCACCTTACGGTGGCTCAGTCCGAAGCTTTTAAACACGCGCTGGGCAAGGGAGTCAAAGTCATCGGCCTTGCCGGAGCGGTGGAACAGTTGCGCGCTCTCAAGGATGCCGATGAGATTGAGTGATTGCGCAACGCGGTCGAGTTGTCCTCCAAGCTCTTCCGCCCCCTGCTGCGATCCATGCGCTCTGGCGTGGCCGAATCGGTCATTGCCGCCAAGCTCGAATATATGGCCAGAAGGGCTGGCGCGGGCGGAATGTCGTTTGAAACCATCGTCGCCTCGGCCGAGCGCTCGGCGCTAGCCCATGGCGTGGCTTCCGCCGCAAAGCTGCCTGCCGCGGGATTCGTAGTGTTAGACTACGGAGTAGTGCTGGATGGTTATTGCAGTGACATGACCCGAACCGTCCATCTTGGCAAAGCTCCAGCCGAGGCGCGTGCGCTGTATGACGCCGTTCTGGATGCGCAACTGGCGGCCATCAGCATCGGTGCGGCCCGGAGTCACCACCGGAGAAGTCGATCAGGCGGCGCGGCACGAGTTGAAGCGCGCAAAGCTGGATCGATTCTTCACCCACTCCACCGGACACGGTGTAGGATTGGAAATTCACGAGTTGCCCAGGCTGGCGGCGGGCAATGAAGCAATTCTGCGGCCGGGCATGGTGATAACCGTCGAACCCGGCGTCTATCTGCCGGGCAAGTGCGGTGTCCGGATTGAAGATATGCTGCTGGTGACCGAGCGTGGATATGAAGTGTTGACTCCCGTTTGCAAGAAGTAATCGAGTTGAACTGAATCGTAATATTTGATGAGCACATGCACAAATAGGAACTAAATCCATAATGCGTCGCCACGTGCGGCGCTTCTGGCGGCCAATGAATCAGAACGAAATCAAAGAGCTGGTCGAGTTTCTCGTCGAAAAGGATATTGCCGAGTTCGAACTTGAACGTGGCGATGTCAAAATACGCATCAAGCGTCCGCAGCCGGTCGTGTCTGCTTCCGGGACCACTTCCGGTACTGCCTCCGGGACCGCACTACGCAGCGCCTTACCCAGCGCCCGCTGCCCGCACCGGTCGCCTCGCCGCAACTCCGGCGTCGGCCTCCGGCGGCAGTCGCTGCCGCACGCCGCCGAGCGAGGAAGGTGTTGAGATCATCAAGTCTCCCATCGTCGGGACTTTCTACGAGGCTGCGTCTCCGGGCGCGCCAGCCTTTGTCAAGCGCGGCGACACCGTCGCCGTGGGCCAGGTGCTCTGCATCGTCGAAGCCATGAAGCTGCATGAACGAGATTGAATCGGAGAAGGCCGGAGGTAGATTGTCGAGGTCCTGGTCTCCAACGGTCAGCCGGTCGAGTACGGCCAGCCGCTGTTCAAGATTCGTACCAAGTAAACCAGCGCGGAGCCCCACCGGGCTCCGCCGTTTTCTGCGGCGTATCGGAAGCGCTCTGCGCATTCGTGCGAGCCGCGCTCGTGAGCCGTACGCATCGGGAATAAAGCTGCGGTCACCCCAACGCCGGTCAGGCCGGCGGGAGCACACTGACGCATGTTCAATAAGATTCTGATTGCCAATCGCGGCGAGATCGCGCTTCGCGTGATTTGCGCCTGCAAAGAGCTGGGCATCAAGGCCGTCGCGGTTTATAGCGAGCCCGACCGCAACTCACTCCACGTCCGCTTTGCCGATGAAGCGCTTTGCATTGGACCGGCGCGCGCCGCTGAAAGCTACCTCAACATCCCGGCCGTCATCAGTGCCGCCGAAATTGCCAATGTTGACGCCATTCATCCCGGCTACGGACTGCTCAGCGAAAACGCAAATTTCGCCCACGTCTGCGAAACCTCCGGCCTCAAGTTCATCGGCCCGCCGCCGGACGATCATCCGCATGATGGGCGAGAAGGATCAAGGCGCGTCAGGCCATGAAGCGTCTGCGGAGTGCCCATCCTTCCCGGCTCCGATGGCGTCATCCCCATCCGAGGAAGAGGCCCAGGAATGGGCGCAGCAGGTCGGCTTCCCGGTCATCGTCAAGGCGGTAGCGGGCGGCGGCGGACGCGGCATGCGCATCATCCGTTCGGCCGAAGAACTGCCCCACCAGTTCAATTCCGCCCGCTCCGAGGCCGCCTCTGCCTTCGGCAATGGCGACCTCTACATGGAGAAATTCATCGAGCGTCCCCGTCACATCGAGTTCCAGGTTCTGGCCGACGAGCACGGCAACGTGATCAGCCTCGGCGAGCGCGACTGCTCGATCCAGCGCCGTCATCAAAAGCTCCTTGAGGAATCGCCCTCGCCCGCCATCTCTCCCGAAATGCGCAAAAAGATGAACGGCATTCTCGAGAAGACGATGAAGGAGATCGGCTACTTCAATGCCGGAACCGTCGAGTTCCTCATGGATGAGGATGGCAGCCTCACTTCATCGAGATGAACACCCGCATCCAGGTCGAGCATCCCGTCACCGAATTCGTCACCGGCGTGGACCTGGTCAAGAGCCAGATCCTGATCGCCGCCGGAGCCAAACTCTGCCGACATCATCACCCAGCCGATCGTTCCCTACGGCCACGCCATCGAGTGCCGCATCAACGCCGAGCATCCCGAGAAGTTCACCCCCTCGGCAGGCAAGATCACCGTCTTCAATGCACCCGGCGGAATCGGCGTCCGCGTCGATACGGCGCAGTATCAGGAAGGCGTGGTGCCACCCTATTACGACTCGATGATCGCAAAGTTGATCGTCCACGGAAAGGATCGCGCCGAGGCCCTTGCCCGCATGAAGCGCGCCCTGGACATGTTCATCGTCGAGGGCATTCACACCTCGATTCCGCTGCACAAGCGCATTCTTGCGGACCCGGACTTCATCGCCGGAAACTTCGATACCAAGTTCATGGAACGCTTCATGCCGAAGAAATAGTCTGGCAGGAAACTCGAAGGGCGGCCCTGTGCCGTTTTTTTTCAGCGGCCCCTTTTTCGGTGAGCACCTTTTCATTAAGCTTACGTGGAGTTAGTTCGTCGGTTTATGAAACTCCCAATCCTCTATCCCATCCTCGACGCCGATAGCTTGAGCGCCAGTTGCGAACCCGGAAAACTGCTGCATCTGTCTGCTCTCATGCCCTAGCCTTGGCCGAGGCTGGCTGCACCCTTCTGCAGTATCGAGCCAAGCGGCTCAACCCTCGCGAGTTGCTGGCGCACGCGCGCGAGTTGCGCCGCCTGCTCCCGGAGATCACCCTGATCATGAATGATCGCGCCGACCTCTGCCTCGCCGCGGGCTTCGACGGCGTACACCTAGGACAGGAAGATCTTTCCCCCGAAGGCGCCCGCCGTGTCCTAGGCGCCAACGCAATCATCGGCCTCTCCACCCATAACCCCACTCAGATGGCAGAGGCGTTGACCAAGCCGGTGGACTACCTTGCCATTGGTCCCGTCTTTGCCACCGCCAGCAAGCACAATCCTGATCCGGCGGTGGGCGTGGCTGGGGTCTCCCAGGCGCGGCGCTTGCGCGATGACTCCGGCCTGGCGCTTCCATTGGTGGCCATCGGCGGCATCACCCGTGCCAACGCCGAGGCCGTTCTCAAGGCAGGCGCGGATTCGGTTGCCGTCATTGGCGACATTTCCCGTTCCCCGCGTGAATCGGCGAAGGAATTTTTCCGCCTGATGGAGTCCTGATGATGTTCTGAAGTGGCCCGATGATGTAGAGTTCTGTGCAGCCGCGCTTAACCCGAAAGTGAAGAACATCAAGGAGAGCGGTGAGCCAGTTAGAGAAGGAATCTCAACCCGGTCAGGATCAGGAATTCGTAAAAGGCCTCGGCCTCACCAGCGCCACCACGCTGGTCATGGGCTCCATGATTGGCTCCGGCGTCTTCATCGTCGCCGCCGAAATGGCGCGCACCGTCGACTCGCCCGCCCTGCTGATTGCGGCATGGCTGGTCGCCGGCTTCATGACCGTCGTCGCCGCGCTCTGCTACGGTGAACTCGCCGCCATGATGCCCAAGGCCGGCGGACAATACGTCTACCTGCGCGAGGCGCTCGGCCCTTTGTGGGGCTTCCTCTACGGCTGGACGCTCTTCCTCGTCATCCAGTGCGGCACCATCGCGGCCGTCGCCGTGGCCTTCGGCAAGTTTCTCGGCGTCTTCTTCCCTTCGGTTTCCTCCTCCAACTGGATTCTCCACCTCTGGAAGGTTCCCGCCATTCATCTCGGCCCCATGGTGCTGGGCAACATGGAGGTCGGCCTGAACACCCAGAACCTGGTTGCCATCGCCGATCATCGTCCTGCTCTCCATCGTCAACATCTTCGGCGTCAAGAACCGGAGCCTTCGTGCAGGTTGTCTTCACCACCGCCAAGGTTGCCGGGCTGCTCGGCGCTCATCGTCTTCGGCATCTGGGTCGGCAGCACGCCGGAGGCGCTCAGCGCCAATTTCGGCGCCAACTTCTGGCTCCACGCCGGACTCGGCGCGCTGCACAAAATTCCCATCGGCGTCACCGGAGCCACTGCGCTGGTCTCCACCATCACCGTCATAGCCGTGGCGCAGGTCGGCTCGCTTATTCTCCGCCGACGCCTGGAACAACGTCACCTTTACCGCCGGAGAGGTTCGCAATCCGCAGCGCAATCTGCCCCTCTCGCTTGCCATCGGAACCGGCTCCGTCATCCTCATCTACATCGCCGTCAACTTCATCTACCTGCTGGTGCTGCCGTTCTGGGGCGATCCTTACGCCATGACCACCATCGGGCGTGGCATCCAGTACGCCTCGGAAGACCGCGTCGCCACCGCCGTCATGCAGCAGATCATGGGACAGGGCGGCGCCAAACTGATGGCCTTTGCCATCCTGGTCTCCACCTTCGGCTGCAACAACGGACTCATCCTCGCCGGCTCGCGCGTCTACTACGCCATGGCCCGCGACGGACTCTTCTTCCGTTCCGTAGGCCGCCTGCACCCGCGCTTCCGCACCCCCCATCTTTCGCTCATCGTGCAGGCCATCTGGGCCAGCGTCCTGTGCCTCAGCGGAAGCTATGGCCAGTTGCTCGACTACACCATCTTCGCCGTGCTCCTCTTCTATGTGCTCACCCTGGTGGGCCTCTTCGTTCTGCGCCGCACCCGTCCCGATGCCCCGCGTCCCTATCGCGCTCTGGGCTATCCCTGGCTGCCCGCCATCTACATTGTGATGGCATTGTTTATTGACGTAGTCTTGTTGCTCTATAAGCCGCAGTACACGTGGCCGGGCCTGGTCATTGTTCTGCTTGGCATCCCGGTATATTTCCTGTGGTCGCGGCGGGCAGTGCAAGCTCCGGCCAGGGTGGCTCCCACCAAATAACGGTTTCATACTTTTTTCGACCGGAGAACGAATCACCAATGTCGAAGCTGCTGCTAACCAAACCATTGGACATGCTGCTCTCCGAGGCCGGTGAGACGGGCGAGCACAGCCTCAAGCGTGTCCTTGGCCCCGTCAACCTCATCATGTTGGGCGTGGGTGCCATCATTGGCGCCGGAATCTTCGTCCTCACCGGTTCGGCTGCGGCGCGTTACGCCGGACCGGCCATCGTCGTCTCCTACATTCTTGCCGGCATCGCCTGTGCCTTTGCCGGCCTGTGTTATGCCGAATTCGCTTCGCTGATTCCCATCGCCGGCTCGGCCTACACCTACGGATACGCAACCCTGGGCGAAATCTTCGCCTGGATCATCGGCTGGGACCTGATCCTCGAGTATGCCTTCGGAGCCGCAACCGTGGCCTCCGGTTGGAGCAGCACCCTGATCGCCTTCCTCCAGGATTACGGCATCAATCTCCCTCCGCAGATCTGCGATACCCCTGGCTCGGTCTGGGTGCTCTTGGATCATCGCTGGGTTCCGGCCGTCACCTTGGCGGGCAAGGGAATTGACCTTGCCGCGCTGCCTCACGCCACGGCGCGCTTCAATCTGCTCGCCTTTCTCGCCATCCTCGTCGTCACCACCATTCTTGTGATTGGCATCCAGGAATCGGCGAACTTCAACACCGCCATCGTCTTCGTCAAGCTCTTCGCCGTTATAACCTTCATCGCCGTGGCCGCCGGATATTTCTTCCATCATCAGGCGCAGACCATCGCCAACCTGCATCCTTTCGTGCCGCCGGCCTATGGCTGGGGAGGAGTGATTCGAGCCGCCGGCGTCGTCTTTTTCGCCTACATCGGCTTTGACGCCGTCTCCACCGCCGCGCAGGAAGCCCAGAATCCCCAGCGCGACATGCCGATCGGGATTCTCGGCTCGCTCGTCATCTGCACCGTCCTGTACATCCTCGTTTCGTTCCTGTTGACCGGCACCGTGCATTACACGCGGCTCAATGTCGGCGCCCCAGTCTCACTGGCAATTCGCGAAACCGGCGTACGCTGGGGCAGCTATGTCGTAAACGCCGGCGCGCTTGCCGGTCTCAGCACGGTCATGCTGGTCATGTTGCTCGGCCAGTCGCGAGTCTTCTATTCGATGTCGCGCGACGGCCTTCTCTGGAAGTGGGCCGGGAGAAATCCATCCCAAGTTCCGCACCCCATGGAAGTCTTCGATCGTCGTGGGCCTCTTCGTCGCCTGCTTCGCCGCCGTCGTTCCCATCGGCGTACTGGGCGAACTGGTCTCCATCGGAACCCTCCTGGCCTTTGTGATCGTCTGCGCCGGCATCTGGATTCTGCGCGTCCGCAAGCCCGAACTGCATCGCCCTTTCAAGACGCCGCTGGTACCCTTTGTGCCCATCATGGGCATGTTGGTCTCGCTGCTGATGATGGTCTTCCTGCCCTGGCAGACGTGGCTGCGAATGATCGTCTGGCTCGCCATCGGCATGGTGATCTACTTTACCTACGGCCGTCACCACAGCAAGGTCCAAGCCGCCAACGCACACACCGTCGCCTCAGCCGATTAGCTCCGGGTGTAAACAGGTCGAACCTCATTGCGCAGCGCGCATAACAAAACCCGCCAGTGAAGGCGGGCTCTGCTATGAAACGGGCAAATAAATATGAATCCGTAAACTAAATCGTGCCCTTACATATTTCCGTTCTACAGCTTCTTTTTTGAGGAGGGAAACAATCGGCTGCGAGAACACTTCGTCGGGGTGCCATCGCAGTTGACACAGAAGATAGCCAATTTTCGGTGGTCTCGATGTGATAATTCTCACAATGAAGCGTGATTTCTGTGCTATTGGCCCTGCTTCCAGCTCAGGAAATTTCCAGTTCGGTCCACGGGCTGCTATCCTTTCAGCACGCATCAACTCAGTTCACATTTGGGGGAGCAAAGTTTAGATGGCAAATAGCCTCGATGGGCGCGTCGCCGTAATCTTCGGCCTGGCCAACAAGCGCAGTATTGCCTGGGCCATTGCCCAGAAGCTGCACGCCGCGGGCGCGCAGGTGGCAGTCACATACCAGAACGAGCGTCTCCGCGAAGAAGCCGAAGCAATGATCGCCAGCCTGCCCGGCGCGCAAGGGTTCCAATGCGACGTGAGCAAGGACGAGGAAATCACCCGCGTCTTCCAGCAGATTGGCGAGCGTTACAACGGCAAGATTCATACGTTGGTTCATTCGGTCGCCTTTGCTCCGGCCGAGGATCTCAAGAACGACTTCCTGCTGACCAGCCGCGAAGGCTTCCGCGTCGCCCATGACATCAGCGTATATTCCCTGATCGCGCTGGCGCGCGCCGCCGCACCACTCATGACCGAAGGCGGCAGCATCATTACCTTGAGCTACATCGGCGCCGAGAAGGTGATGCTTGGCTACAACGTGATGGGCGTGGCCAAGGCCGCGCTGGAGGCGAGCGTGCGCTATCTGGCGGCATCGCTTGGTCCCAGGCAGATTCGCGTCAACGCCATCTCCGCCGGGCCGATCAAGACTTTGGCAGCGCGAGGCATAGGCAGCCTCACAGAGATTCTGAAGTTTGTCTCCGACCGCTCTCCGCTCAAGCGCAACGTTGATCCATTGGAAGTTGGAGATACGGCGGTCTTTCTTGCTAGCGACGGCGGCAAAAGCATCACCGGCGAGGTGATTCACGTCGATTGCGGCTACCACGTGATGGGCTACTAGTTAGAAACGAGTTCAAGAACAATCGCCGCGCTGACGTCAGTGCAAGATCGCTGACGGCGCGGCGAAGTTGTGTCCGGGATTCTGTGGAGCGCGGTCGGGCGGGTGGCCCATGCAACGTTCCTTTCGTTGCGTGGGCCAGTTGGGTTCAAGTTGCGGCTTTTGCACGCAGCGCGGTTATGCCCCGGTGGTCAGGCGCACCTTGCGCTCGTCGTGGCCGACGCGGCGGATGACGATCTCAGCGTCCTTCTGTTGCAGGATGCGTGGAAACTTCTCGCCCCACTCGATCAGCAGCAGGTTGCGCTCCTCGTGCATAAGGTCTTCCAGGCCGAGCGAATCCATTTCGCCGGGCTTCTCCAGGCGGTAGAGGTCGATGTGGAAGACGTCCCTGTCCGGCCCGTGGTACTCATGAATCAGAGTGAAGGTGGGGCTGGTGACGTCATCGGCCTCGGCGGCCCCGAAGCCTTCTGCAATGCCCTTCACCAGCGTAGTCTTCCCCGCGCCAAGATCGCCCCTCAGCAATACCAGATGAGCGTTCCGGAGCAGCGCAGCAAGCTGGCGTCCGAGTTCGACGGTTTCCTCGGCGGAGTGCGAAGTGAAGTCGCGCGTCATTGCCCGCATCATAGCATCCGCAGGTAGCAATTCGAGTGCGGAATACGTCAGCAGAGGCGAATGTTTTTCGCTTTGGCACGCTGCCGCATCTTGCGGAACGCCAGTGGCAGATACCGCAACAGGTCGGTCGCCACCAGAGCTTCCTGGCCGACGCGCTCGCAGGCGGCGTCCCCCGCCAACCCGTGCAGGAATACGGCGGCACGGACGGCGTCTTCGATATGCGAGGGAAACTGGGCCACGGCACCCGCAATCATTCCCGTCAGCACGTCGCCGGTCCCGCCGGTCGCCATCCCCGGATTTCCGGTGGCCACCACCCAGACCTCACCGCCGGAGTAGGCGACCACGGTGCGAAAGCCTTTAAGGACCAGGATGCAACGATGCCGGCGCGCGAATTCGCGGGCAGTGGCGACGCGGTTGGCTTGGATCTCGGCGACAGTGCTGCCGGTCAGGCGGGCCATCTCACCGGGATGAGGAGTCAGAATCAGGGCCCTGCTGCCTCCCTGCAACGCCTCGGCCGAAGCGGCAAACGCATTGAGTCCATCGGCGTCAAGCACCACCGGACAATGCGCACCTTTGACCAAGCGGTGCACGAACTCGGTTACTCCCGGCCGCTGCGATAAACCCGGGCCGATGGCTAGGACGTTGCGCGACTTGGCCAGTTCGAGGCAATGCGCCGCATCGCCCGGGGCAGCGCTCTGGGCCGCGGCATCGCCCAGTGGTTCGGTCATCAGCTCCGGCGAAAATCCGGCTACGCTCGGCAGCACGGAGGCTGGGCGTTGCCACGGTCACCAGTCCGGCACCGGTGCGCAGGACGGCCATGCCGCACATGGCGGCGGCTCCGCTCTTGCCGACCGAGCCGGCGACGACGAGGACGTGACCAAAGCGGCCCTTGTTGCTGTCCAACGGGCGCGGGGCAAACAGAGCCGAGACCTCCGGCGGTGTTACAATGTGGAGATTCTGCGCGGAGACAATGGCGATCTCCGGCGTTCCGATTGGCGCGACGACAATTGGCCCGCGCGTCAACGGGGCGAACACGTGAGCAGGCTTGGGAGCGGTGAAGGTAATCACCGCGCTGGAGCGGCAGACCCGCGTGGGAGGTTCAGACGCGCTGGTTGCGTCGGCGTCGAAGCCGGAAGGCAGATCGATGGAGAGCACGGGCGCCGATGATTGATTGATGGCGGCGATGGCGGCTTCCGCCAACTCCAGTGCGGGCGAAGTGGTTGGGCGCGGCTGGTAGCCGGTGCCGAAAATCGCATCGATAATCAGGTCGGCGCCAGCCAGACTGCGCTCATATTCGCTCGCAACTTCGTCGGCGCTGCGGATCGTGATCGGTCGGAAAGGAAGGCGCGCCAGCATGTTGGCGGCATCGGCTTTCAAGCCCTCGGGCGGAGCCCAGCAGCAACACCTCGACCACCTTGCCGGCGGCGTGCAAACGCCGGGCCGCGACAAAGCCATCACCCCCGTTATTGCCCCGGCCACAGACCATGGTGATGCGGTTGGCCGCCGGCCAGTACTCGCGCGCAAAATTGGCCACCGCGCTGCCTGCGTTCTCCATCAGCGCCAGCGAATGAACGCCGTATTGCTCGCTGGTGGCGCGGTCAATCGCAGACATCTCGGCGGCTGTGATGACTTTCATTTTTTCACTCCGGCCAATGCTTCCAATTGCCGCAACCTGGAAGGCTCTCCCATCACAATCAGATGATTGCCCGCGCCAAGAAGAGCATCTGGCGCGGGACTATACTTCATCGCCTCGCCTTCACGCTTGATCGCAAGAACGTTTATGCCAAGATCCTTACGGATCCCGGAGGAGCGCAGACTCTGGCCCACATAGACGGACGAGGGATCGATAGTCAGCTCCTCCAACTCGAATCCCAACTCGGAGCTGCGCTGCAAAGCCACCTCGATAAAGTTAATCACGTTGGGACGGAGAAACGCCTCGGCAATACGGAATCCGGCGAAACCGTAGGGTGAAACCACCTGGTCGGCCCCGGCAGTCCGCATGTGTTTCTCGGCACCCTCTTCGCTGGCGCGGGCAATGATCTTGAGAGTTGGGTTCAGACTGCGCGCCGTCAGCACTACGTAGGTGTTGGTGGCGTCGGTCGTGGTCGCGGCCACCAGTCCAGCGGCATGGTCAATGCGTGCGGCGAGCAGTTGCGCTTCCAGGGTTGCGTCGGCATGGACGATGAGCCAATTGGTTTCAGCGCGAATTCGGTCGGCTTTGGCTTCGTCGCTTTCCAGGATGATGAACTGCGCGGGCTTGCTCTCCAATTGACGAGCCACGGCGCGGCCCACGCGTCCGGCGCCGCAGATGATGTAATGCGCAATCCAACCGCCCGATCTCTCGTTCCATTTTTCGCCTGCCAAACAGATTGTTGAACTCAAATTCCAGTAACGCCTGGCCCAACGCCCCGAGGATCAAGAAAACCAGTCCCACACCGGCAAGGATGATGCCGACATTGAAGTATCGTCCAACCGGCGACAGCGGGTGTACCTCCCCGTACCCGATGGTGGTCAGGGTGGTGAGCACCATGTAGAAGCCGTCGAACCAGCTCCAGTGCTCGATATAGTGAAAGCCCGCCGTGCCGACCAGGGCTACGCAAAGCAAAGCGGCCGATAAGAATCTTACATTTCGCAGTGCTCGCATAAGTGCTCTGGCCAGCGATTGTACCCGGATAAGGGATGCGGCGGAAAGGCGCAAGAGAGAAGAAAGGGCGGGGAAATTCAGGGTGGAAAAACCCCGTTCTTAGATTATCCGTTGCCCAGCCCTCAAACTGACCAACTCTCCAGGCTGGCGCCACAGCGGAAACTCTGCCTCCGGCATGGTAGTATCAAGGTTTCGGGCATGTTGTAGAACTTTTCCGGCGATGAGCTCGGATTGTGTCTGCGGCCCGCAGGGCTTGGCCGTTCAGGCCCGCCACTTTTCCGAAGGATTCCCCGAGAGAGAAACGGATGCCGGCAGAAGCAAAACAAGCTGTGAACCGCCGCGTACTCAGCGGCATGAGACCGACAGGCAAGCTGCACATTGGCCACTACGTAGGCGCATTGCAGAACTGGACCCGGCTCCAGAACGAATACGACTGTTTTTTCTTTGTCGCCGACTGGCACGCCCTCACCACCGATTACGCTGACACCTCGCGCGTCAAGGCCAACATCCTTGAGATGGCCTTCGACTGGCTCGCCGCCGGACTCGATCCGGAGAAGGCGACCGTCTTCATCCAGTCGCACGTGCCGCAGCACGCCGAACTGCACCTGCTGCTCTCCATGATGACTCCGCTGGGCTGGCTCGAACGCGTGCCAACCTACAAGGAGCAGAAGGAGAATCTGAAGGAAAAGGATCTCAACACCTACGGATTCCTCGGCTATCCCGTGCTGATGACCTCCGACATTCTGATGTATCAGGCCTCCTACGTTCCCGTCGGCGAGGACCAGGTTGCGCATGTCGAGATCACGCGCGAGATCGCGCGCCGCTTCAACCAGTTCTACTGGCTCGATACTGAGCACCGCTTTCCGCTAGACCGCGACGATGCCGGAAGACAAGCGTGTGTACGTCTTCCCCGAGCCGCAGCCGCTGCTCACGCCTGCCCCAAAGCTTCCCGGCACCGATGGCCGCAAGATGTCCAAGAGCTACGGCAACTCCATCCTGCTCAGCGAGCCCGAGGCCGAGGTTCGCAAGAAGCTGAAGACGATGGTGACCGATCCGGCCCGCGTCCGCCGCACCGATCCCGGCAATCCCGACATCTGCCCGGTCGGCGATCTGCACAAAATTTTCAGCAGCGCCGAGACCATGGCCAAGGTGCGCGAAGGCTGCACCACGGCCGGCATCGGATGCATCGAGTGCAAGAGCTGGGTCGCGGATAACATCGTTGCCGTACTGAACCCGATCCAGGAGCGCCGCCGCAAGTACGAGGAGAATCCCGAGGCTTGCCTGGGATATCCTCGAAGCCGGTTCGGCCAGGGCGCGAGCCGCCGCCGACCGTACCCTGGTCGAGGTGCGCGAGTCCATGCACATGTCGCTGGACTACCCGGCGCCTGCGGCGGCCAGCGCAGCGTTATCCTCAGTACCGGAGAAGTTCCGGGAGTAGCCGATGAGCGAACAGCCCACCACCCCGCCCACTCCGGCCCTTGCGAAACCGGATTCGGCCAAAAATGCCAAGCAGGACGCGCGCAAAACCGCGCTCGATCTTGCCGATATTTTCCCGTTTTCGGTGAGCGTTGGAAGCGTTTACGATGGGCCGCTCGACCTGCTGCTGGACCTGATTCGCAAGCAGGACATCGACATCTATGACATTCCCATTGCGCAGATCACCGCGCAGTATCTGGCTTACGTCGAGCACATCCGCAACTTCGATATCGATCTGGCGGCGGAATTCATCTACATGGCATCGCTGCTGATCCAGATCAAGTCCAAGATGCTGCTGCCGCGCGATCCCGACGCGCCTGCCGACGAACAGGATCCGCGACTGGAACTGGTCAACCGGCTGCTCGAGCACGAGCGCTACAAGCAGGCGGCGCAGATGCTATTGCAGAAGCAGCAGCTCGAAGAAGCCGTACTCACCAATCCCGCGCTCAAGGAATTCCGCGACGCCGAGGGCACGGAGCCGGAGTTGGCCGCCGATGTCATCGACCTGGTAAAGACCTTCCAGCAGATTCTGGATCGCGCCAAGAACCGGCCGAGCTTGCAGTTTGACGAAGACGCGGTTACCGTGGCGCAGATGATCGATTACGTGCGCCGCCGATTGATGGTGGAAGACCGCCCGATCCGGCTCAAGCAACTGCTGCGGCACCTGCGTGCTCGTCCCGCGCTGATCTGCGCGTTTCTGGCAATCCTGGAGATGATCCGCTTGCAGGCCGTGGTCTGCCGGCAGGATGATGTCTTCGGCGAGGTGGTACTGAAAAAATCCACTGGCTTTGACCGGCTGGTGGATGAAGGCGGCGCGGCCGTGCGCGATGATTGGCAATAAGTATTCAAGATTCTCTGACAAGCGAGTCACGAGTTTGAAAGCATGAGTTTGAAAGCAAAAGTCGAGGCCATTATCTACGCGGCCGAAGAGCCGATCACGCTGGAGCAGATATCGCAGCTGCTCAAGGACGTTGTGCTGGCCGATCTGGCCGCAGCCAAGGAGAACGCCGCCATCGAGCAGGCCGACTCGGCTGCCGAAGCCCTGGCCGCTGGCGCTGCTGACGCCGCTTACGTCACCGCGGAGGAGACAGCGCTGCTGCCCGAACTTGCTCCTGATTCGGCGGAGCTGATCTGCCCCGAGGCCGGTCCACTGATGCCGCAGGAGGCGCGCAGGAGGATGCTGAGCCAGCCGATGCTGCGCAATCCGAGAGCGTTGAAGAGAGTGGTGAGAACGGCGCTGAAGAGAACAATGCGAATGAGGAAGCTCTCGCTGCGAACGAGCAGACACAAGTAGCAGCCGAGCCGGCTCGCGCAGAGGAGAGCGAGTCGGCGTCCGACTCTGTCAACGCAGAGCCAGCCGGCGCCTCGGCCAGCGTCAGCGCGCCGGAAACAACCTCGCGCAAGCGCCAGCCGAAGAAGACCGAGCAGGAGATTGCCGAAGACAAGGCCGTACGCGCGCGCGTCCGCCAAATCCTGATCGAGCTTGTAACCGACTATGCCAGCGAAGAGCGCGGCATCGAGATCCGTCAGGTTGCAGGTGGATTCCGCATGGCCACCAAGCCCGAGCATCATGACGTGGTGCGGGCCTTCGCAAAAAGTCTGAAGCCGCCGATTCGTCTCTCGCTCGCCGCTCTTGAGACCCTCGCGGTCATCGCCTACAAGCAGCCCATCACCGGCCCGGAGATCTCAGACATTCGCGGCGTCGAATCGGCCGGTGTTCTGGGCACTCTGCTCGATCGCAAGCTCATCACCACCGCCGGACGCAAGCAGGTCATCGGACGGCCCATGCAGTACAAGACGAGCAAGGATTTCCTCCTGCGCTTCGGTTTGAATGATGTAAACGAATTGCCCAGCATGGAGGAGTTCTCGCAGCTTGCCTCCGATGGAACGATTGAAATCGCGCCTCCGGAGACACTCCATCGCTGTTCGAGCCCACAAGCGAAGCCGCAACGCCCGGCGTGGAGGACGTAACGGCGGAGCCGGAAGTGAACGCGGCACCAGACGCAGCACCAGACGCAGCACCAGACGCAGCACTAGACGTAACACCAGTGGTGGAATCGCCCGCAATAGAGCCGGGAAGTAGAGCCGGAGGAACTGGAAGCGCACGAGCAGGGGTCACAGCTTCCAGAGGCGCAAGGAATTGCGGAGCCGCAACAGCCCGATACAGCAGAAGCGGCAGACAGCCAGCCGCAGTCAGACGCTGAGTCCAACAATGTACCCGAAGCCGAGCACCCCATCGGCAGTAGACTAGATTCGGGAGTCCTCTCAGGGACGAACTCTGTCCCTGGCACTTCATCTGTGATACCTTCTTCGATCGCCTGATGGCGAGCGGATTCAGCGAAAGGCTGTTCTTACCATGGAAGCAAAACCTGAAAGACTACAAAAGATTCTGGCCGCGGCAGGACTGGCTTCGCGGCGCAAGGCCGAGGAGTTGATCGCCGCCGGCCTGGTCTCAGTCAACGGCCACACCATTACCGAGCCCGGCACCAAGGCCGATCCGCGTCTGGATGAGATTCGCGTCGATGGCAAGCTGCTGCGCGGCCCCGAGCGCCACGTCTATCTTGCGGTCTACAAACCCAAGGGCCACATGACCACGGTCAGCGATCCCGAGGGCCGTCCCACCGTCATGGATCTGCTCAAGGGCGTCGATGAGCGTGTCTTTCCCGTAGGCCGCCTCGATTACATGAGCGAAGGTCTGTTGCTGCTCACCAACGATGGCGATCTGATGGCGCAACTCACCCGCGCCGGCTCGCACGTCGCCAAAACCTACATGGTGAAGGTCAGCGGCAAGCCCGGCGAAGAAGAGATCGACAAGCTGCGCAACGGAATCATGCTGCCGCCCGAGCCCGGACTTACCGGCGCGCGCGGCAAAAAGCAGCCCGGCGTCGAGCGCCGCTCCTTCGCCATACTCACCCAGCCCGCCGTCATTCAACTCGCCGTGGACCAGGAAAATCCCTGGTACGAAGTGACCCTCACCGAAGGACGCAATCGCCAGATCCGCCGCATGTTCGAGCAGATCGGCTACCACATTGAGAAGATCAAGCGGGTTCGCTACGGCTCGCTGACCCTGGATCTTGAGCCCGGCGAATTCCGCCACCTCACGCCCAAAGAGGTCAACCAGCTTCGCAAATCGCTGGACACGCCCTTCAAGCCCAAGCCCATCAAGGTCAAGCGCAAGGACGAGCGTCCCGAACGCAAGCCACGCATCGATGCGGCCCGCTTCGTCAAGGGCCGTCGCGGCAAGCCCAGTGCGGACGCAGCACCGGCGCCCATCCCAGCACGCCGTTCGCCAGCGCCGGCTCGACGCGCAGCAGTGCCGCTACCAGGTCACGCGCAATCGCGCCGCGCCGCGAATTCACCGCCCGCCGAGGATCGTGGCGAGCGCAGCAGCTTCGCCCGGCCCCGTGGTCCTGAGTTCGGCCAAGGCGAGCGACGCGACGCTGGCTTCGCCGCCAAGCGTCCCTACACGCGCAAGCCCGCAGGCGAGTTCGGCGCAAACCCAGGGTGATTTCGCGGAACGTCCCAAGCGCAGCTACACTCCCAAGCCCGCAGGCAGCTTTGACCGCAAGCCCGAACGCAGCTTCGATCCCAAGCCTGACGGCTTTGAAGCGCGACGCGGCAGCATTCTGATCGCAAGCCCGCAGGCGATTTTGCCCGTCAGAAGGCGGCTTTGCCAAGCGCGACAGTGGATACACCAAGCGCGAAGGCGGCTATGCTAAACGCGAAGGGGGTCGATGGCGCGGAGAAGAAGCGCGGCGGCGCAACCGGCGGCTTCGGATTCAGCAAGTTCTCGCAGCCCAAGTTCGTCAAGCCCAGCAAGCACCGCGACCTTGGCAGCGACAAGACGGACAATTTCGAGCGCAAGCCTTTCACCTCCGACCGCCCCTATTCCAAGGATCGCCCGGCCGATCGAGGCTTTGCCAAGAAGCCAGGCGGATTCACCGGCGACCGCAAGTATTCGAAAGGCCCCGGCAAGCCTGGCGGCTAGCTCCGCGCGCAGCGGAGGCGATTTCAAACGCAGCGGCGCTAGCGATTTCAAACGTCCGGGAGGCGATTTCAAGCGCTAGCGGGAGCAGTGACTTCAAGCGCAGCGGCGAAGGTCGTCCAGCGGGCCGCACGGGAAGCTTCGGCAAGACCTTCGGCGCGACTCGGCCACGAACTTCCACTGGCAGCGCAGGTGGTAAATCGCCGGGATTCGGCGCCAAGCGCAGCGGCTTTGCTCCGCCCCGCGGCTCCGCTGGCGGCGCGCGCCGTCCATCGGGTCCGCCTCGCGGAGGCTCAGCCACCGCGCCGTCCGTCGGGTCCGCCCCGCCGCCGTCCTGACGAAGAGTAGACGATGAAGAATAGAAGAATATGACGAGAGAGAACAAGATTATGGGTAAGTTTGCGGAGTTAGTGCCGGAGCGCGTGCGCGCTCTGGCGCACTACGTTCCCGGCAAGCCGATTCAGCAGGCAGAAGCTGAATCCGGCTTGAAGATGATTAAACTCGGCTCCAACGAGAATCCATTTGGCCCCGTCTCCGCTCGCAATCCGTGCCATGGAAGCCGCAGCCGCGCGGGTCCACCTCTATCCCGACAATGACATGGTGGCGCTGCGCGAGCGTCTCGCCGCGCATCACGGCATCTCGCCCGAATCAGCTGATCGTTACCGCCGGTTCCAGCAACCTGTTGGACATTCTGGCGCGCACGCTGCTTGCCCCCGGACTCAATGCGGTGACCAGCGAGCGCTCCTTCATCGTCTACCCAATCGTCACTCGCTCGGCGGGCGCGGAGTTTCGCCAGGTTCCATGCCGCAATGACGGATACGATCTCGACGCCATCTCCGACGCCATCGACTCGGAAACCCGCCTCGTCTTACATCGCCAATCCCAACAATCCCACCGGAACCATGATTCCGGCCAAGGAGATGGATCGCTTCCTCGACCGCCTTCCGGAAAAAGTCGTGGTCGCGCTCGATGAGGCCTATTTCGAATACGCCGACTGGCTGGCCCGCGAACGTGGCGTGGACTACTCGCACTCCCTCGACTATGTGCGCCAGGAACGCAGTGTCTTAGTCCTGCGCACCTTCTCCAAGGTCTACGGACTGGCGGGCGCTCGCGTCGGCTACGGCATGGGGCCAGCCGAACTCATCAATTATCTGGCGCGCCTCAAGACCGCATTCATCGTCAACGGCGTCGGCGAGGCCGGAGCCCTGGCCGCGCTCGATGACCGCGAGCACTACGAAAAATCGATGCGCAACAACTCCGCGCAGCTCGCATCTCTCACCCGGCAACTGCGCGAACTGGGCTTTGCGCCGGTCGAAAGCTGGGCCAATTTCGTTTATATCGAGACCGGCGAAGATGCCTCGGCCCTGGGCCGCCGCCTGCAGATGAACGGCGTCATCGTCCGTCCCCTCGACCGGAAGCTGGGGCGCGCGCACGGCGATCCGCGTCAGCGTCGGCTCGCCGGAGGAGAATCGCAAGTTCATCGACGCGCTCAAGCGAGTCACCCACGGAGTCACCGCCGGCTAGGGATTCTTTTTTGCAAAGGCCACCGGAGCCGATGGCCTTTGCTCATGCTTTGCTCGCTAGCGCCGCATGGGTCATCGGCAATCGTGCCGCACCGTAGAGTCCGCCGTCGCCGCCCAGCATTGCCGGCGTGATCCGCGTTGTGCGCTGTCTCCCGCCCACTCCCCTACCGTCTTCCGAGGTTGTCCCGGCAAAGACGAAAGAGCGCTTGTCGCACCTCGTCGAACAGTGCCGGCGAGAATGCATCCCACGCGCTCGATACCCCGCCGCCGATCACGTACAGCGGAAGGTTCAGGGCATTCACCATGTTTGCAATCGCCAGCCCCAGGGCGCGTCCCACGCGTTCAAAAACCTGCTTCGCTACCGCATCTCCGCGCATCGCGCACTCATACACGATGCGCGCAGTCAGCTCCGCATCGGCGCGCTCTGCGCAACTCGGTGGCGGCCCCGCTTGCCAGTGCCTCGCGCGCCATGCGCACCACCGCCGTGGCCGAGGCATACTGCTCCAGGCAGCCGTGGCTTCCGCACTTGCAGGGATGGCCGTCGGGCTCCACATTGCAGTGCCCCAGCTCGCCGGCCATGCCGTTCCAGCCGCGCCATATTTTGCCATTCAGGACCAGTCCTCCACCGACTCCGGTGCCCAGCGTGTACATGCCCATGCTCTCGAAGTCGCGTCCTGCGCCCAGCCACTGCTCGCCCAGGGCTGCCGCGTTGGCGTCGTTTTCCAGAATCACCGAGGTGCCCAGCCGCCGCTCGATATCGCCCTTCACGTCGTAGTTGCTCCAGCCCGGCAGGTTCGGCGACTCCAGCAGCCGTCCGCTCTCACTGTCGATCAGCCCCGGCACGCCCACGCCGATGCCGCACAGCTCGGACACGCCCTTGTACTTGGCTTGCATCGCTTCGGTTGCACGGCACAGATCGTCGATCACATGCTCGCGGCCCAGCGCAACCCCGGTCTCCAGTTCGGTCTTTGAGAGCAGCTTACCGCTCTCGTCCACGGCGGCAATGCGCAGGTTCGTGCCTCCCAAGTCCACTCCGATGGCGTAGTAGCCCATATCGCTCGCGTTCCTTTCCTTGTGGCTTACCGCAAAGCTGCGCGCCAGCCGTTTAGCGCTGGCAGGTCGGACAATAGTGGCTGCTGCGCCCGGCGATCACCACCCGTTTGATGCCCGTGCCGCAGACCAGGCAAGGCTTGCCCGTGCGCTGGTAGACGCGGTGCTGTAGCTGGAACAATCCGCTGCCGCCGCTCGCATCCACATAGTCGGAGATCGACGATCCTCCCGCGCTGATCGCCTCGGCCAGCACCTGCTGAATCGCATCGTAGAGCCGCAGGAGTTCGGCACGGGTCAGCGAAGCGGCCCGGCGGCGCGGCCGCACTCCGGCGCTGAAAAGGCTCTCGTCCGCATAGATGTTGCCGATGCCGGAGAGCAGAGACTGGTTGAGCAGCGCGCTCTTGATCGGCGTCTTGCGCCCCTTGAATAGCTCGATGAAGCCCTCTCGGTCCGCGGCGATGGGCTCGGCTCCGGGGGCGGCGAATTCGCTGCCTTCGAGCACCTGCAGCTTGCCAAAGCGCCGCGGATCGACAAAGCGCAACTCGCGTCCCGAGGCCATGGTCGCAATCAGATGGGTGTGCTTTGCGTGCTCCGCCGCAGGCTCGCAGACCAGGCAGCGGCCCGTCATGCCGAGATGAATGATCCACTGCGCCGGACCGTTCTTCGAGGCCAGGTCGGCGACGATGTGCTTGCCGACGCGGCGGAAGCCCTCGATGCGCGCTCCGCGCAGCACGCGGGCAATTTCGTGGGCCGGCGACTTCAGCAGGTTGGACTTGTCGCCGATCCAAACCTCCTCGATCCGGTCTCCGGCGAGCCGCTTGTGCAGGCCGCGTGCGATGGTTTCCACCTCGGGCAGCTCGGGCATGGCACAGTGTAAACCACGCCGCGCGAGCGCATGATTTCTGGTGACACCCCGCCCCCTATATTTCCCCGCAAAAATTTGATAACAGAGGGGTTATGGGGCAGGCTTTAAGATTTCAAAGTTCCAAGGTTGGGAGGTTGAAGGTCAACCGCCAGCTTGGTTCCTGATTTCAGAATAGCAGGATTGGAGGGTGAAACCGTCGGTTGGGAGTGAACTCTATGTACTGTGCATTCAGTTGGTTGCGAGGAAGTTGAAAGAATTTCCCCTTGACAGGGTGCAATCAGGGGCAATTTTGGTACGGAAAACGCCTGATTTCGAGGCGCGGACGTGTGTTTTTGGAGCGATTTGGGGGAGGTGGCTTTAAGCGATTTGCACCGTGAGTGATGCATTTCATGCAAAACGATTGGCGAAGAGGTGAATCGTTGGGAATCTTAAGTTTACTGATGTGCCAATCCCAGTTTCGGTAGGTGGCCTCCAGATCTCTCCTGTGACCGACGGCCGCAAAGACCCACATCTGCTAACACGGCAGATGTGGGGCACCGTCACGGGGGGAGCAGTGATTTGGGCGCCAGCCCCACAATGTGCTTCGTGCTTGTTACTTCGAGCAGGCTAAAGGCTGGCGCTTTCACCTGCTGATCTCATTGGTGAAATTGGGTGAAGTCGAACAGGTCCATCAGGTCTCCAATGGCCGGTTGGTTCGTGGGTACGTAGGGATTCGTGCTCCCGGCAGTCGGATTGGGGAGATTGTCACGGCTGCGTGCGGTAACCGGTGGCAGCCCCCAATTGGCCTCAATGAATTTCAGGATGGAAACATGGTCGCTATACACATGCGAGATGTGTCCTGGTTTGGTGTACGGCGAAACCGCGAGGAGAGGGATGCGCGTGCCATCCCCGAAGAAATCGAGCGGCTGCACGTACCCTGAGTCGTAGTAGCCACCGCCTTCGTCCATGGTAACGAAGATGGCCGTGGTCTTCCAGAGAGCAGGATTCGCCCGAATCTGGTCCACGATTTTCATTACGAACCCTTCAAGCAGGTTCAACTTGGAGGAAGCCGGGTGTCCATCGAGCCATCCGGAAGGCTTTACAAACGAGACGGCCGGCAATGAGTTATTGGCGATGTCCTGGTAGAGGTTGGTGATGTCTTGCAGGTGGGCTTCCCGAACGGGGCCGTCCGTCATAATCGACGTCACGTATTGAAACGGGTTGCAGATGTTGCAGTACTGGTTGTTGGGCAGCACATAATTGTCACCGGGATCGGAGACATAAGCGTTCCACTGATCGCCGTAGTACTTCCAGGAGATATTTTGCTTGATCAGTTCGTCACCGATCGTGGGCAGAGTTCGACGGCGGAATAGTGAACACGGTGTTTTGGGGGTTGCCGATATCGACATACGCGCTCGTGCCGTCGCCGTAGTATCCCGGATTGTAATTGTTCAAAAGGTAATAGTTGCCCGTGGCGCAACGCGAACTGACTTTATACGGAAGCGCGTTCAGGTAATCGAGAACAACGTCTACTCCGGGTGCGCTCGCATCAGAGCAGTTGCTATAGGTGCCGCCACCATAGGACGCAGATCCGTACGAGCCACCTCCATACCCGTCCTCGGTGTAGAAGTTGTTCGTGCCGGGCTGAGCATTGGGATTCTCGATTTCATCCACCGTGCCAGCGTTGGGCGTGCCTGCGGCGACAACTTCATTATGAGGGGGTACGGCGGGATTTCCATTTCCGTCACTGAAGTAGATCGCGTCGCCAGTGCCGAGCATGACATGATTGGCACCGGTCCCACCCATGACTGCCTGATGGTAGTTGTCGCTCATGGCGTAATGATCGGCAAGCGATTTCAAATACGGTGCATCGCCTTGAAGCACGTTGTAAAAGCCCATTGCAGTAGAGCCCTCTCCCGTGCTGGCGTTATTAAAACCCGCGGCTGGCGGCTTACCGTTGGAACCGGCGCCGATGGTGACTTCCACCCAGGGGAAAAGGTTACCGGAGCAGCCGGAGGGATTTGCCGCAGTCGAGGTCTTACTGCTGCAATCGAGATCTTGCCACATTTGGTAAAAGCGATGTACCGGGCTGGCAGTGTAGGAGTCATAAGGCAGGGTGGGCGAGGTGAGTTGAAAGGGACCGGGCGGCAACTTGTTCACATTCGGGATTCGCGTATCCGGCACCTTGGCGGCGAGTCCGGTTCCACCGGTAGTCAGATACTGATAGTAGTTAGGGGGCAACCCGTTTTCTGCGGCTTGCGCCGCTGCGATCGTAGAAAAGTAGGGTTTGGTAGGTGCGCCGCCGGTCAAAGGCGGAGGCAGCGTCGCGTATGGCTGCTGACTCGAGGGGGCCACCTGGTATCCGTCGGTGCTGGAATCGACTGCCGATGATTGGAGCGCTTGCGAGAAGTTCGCACCCGGAGAGCCATCTGTCTTTACGATCCCTTTGGATAGAAGGTTGTCGACACTCTCGCCGGCTTTCGGTTGATAGGTGGCAAACACATGATCAAATGTCCGGTTCTCGCCGATGATAACAACGACATGCTGGATCAGTGTCTTTGGCGAATTGGTCGTGGTTTGAGCAGAGGCAAAGGTTGGAAGAAATGGTTGAGTAAGCATCGTGGCAACGCTGACATAGGTTCCGGCGCGCCGGGTCCATAGAGACAATTGTTTAGTCATTTTCACCCTCCTCCAAAGGGCAAGCAAGGTCGCCAGCCCCAAGCCGTGACAACCGGGGCGGCATCGCAACGTTCTGCTGTTCATGCGCTGCGGCGAATTACTGCCTCCGCCGAACGCGCTTCGTGGCTGTTTTTGAACCCTCAGTCAGATGCGGAGTGAAAAATCGAGTCCATGAAAAGAATGTGAAAAGGCAGTGCGGCAGCCGAGGGCAGCTTTAGAAACTCAGGGCTCGAGGTGTTCGATTTAGTTGTCGCCAAAAACGGCACTCTTTTATGTCGGCCGTTAGCCCGCGCAGAACGGTTCCCGTGCGATTCACCAAAAGGCCCACTCGTGCGCTTCCAACACAAATAGAAACTCCGCGCTCGTCGCGTCCAAACTAGCGGGCGTCGTTGGCAAGAGACCGCGTCCTCGAAATCCCCTCGGGCTTCAAGATGTACCTTTCTCTTGATGACATGCCCAATTACGTTTTCGAACGACGCCTGTGTTGTTGCACTTCCGTCAACGCTTTCCTATGTTCAGGACGGTGACATCGTGCTGAGGTTTGTCACGGGCTAACCAGAAGCTATCGTTAAATCCGGAAGCTGGCTCGTTACCTTTTTCATTGATCTCTTTGCGCGGCGGCGCGAATACGTTAAAATTTGGTGTACACGGACTGATCAGGATTCCTTCCGGCTACTCCGCCTGAGACTTTGCACCGACGCCTGTGTGCGCACTTTTACGCAGCCGGTCTGCGTGTGTTTGGAGAGAAGAGTGAGCAAAGCAAAGACTGCGGTGGTTCTGGGCGCCCAGTGGGGCGATGAGGGCAAGGGCAAGATCGTCGATGTGCTCTCAGATAGTTTCGAAGTTGTTGCGCGCTATGCCGGCGGGCACAACGCGGGGCATACGGTCACCATTTCCGGCAAGAAGTTTGTGCTGCAACTGGTTCCGTGCGGCATTCTGCGCCAGGAATCGGAGGCGGTGATCGGCAACGGGGTCGTGCTCGATCCCTTTGCGCTGATGAAGGAAGTCGATTCTCTGCGCAATGCGGGACTGCAGGTTTGGGGGCCGGGCGATCGCGGCGCCGCCGCCAATCTGTTCGTCAGCAACCGCGCCCACGTGATTCTTCCGTACCACCGCATGATCGAACTGGGGGCTGAAAACGCTCCGGGACGTGTCAAGATTGGAACCACCTCGCGCGGCATTGGCCCGACGTATGAGGACAAGATGGCGCGGCGCGGTTTGCGCGTGGCAGACCTGCTGGATAAGCAGCTTCTCAAGAAGCACATTCAGAATGCCTGCCAGGAAAAGAACGCCATCGCGCGCGCTCTGTTTAATGGCGAAGGCATCAATCCTGACGAGATGTATGAGCAGTATGCCGCCATTGCCGATCAGATTGCACCGTTTGTCGCCGACACCGCTCTGCTGCTTAATAAGGCGATCCAGGCAGGCAAGAGCGTGATGTTTGAAGGCGCACAGGGAACCATGCTGGACATCGATCACGGCACCTATCCGTTTGTCACCTCGTCGAGCGCAACCTCGGGCGGCGCATCGATTGGCACCGGCGTTCCGCCGACCTCGATTGCAACCGTGATTGGCGTGACGAAAGCGTACTGCACCCGCGTCGGCGAAGGCCCGTTCCCCTCGGAAATTCACGGCGAACTTGGCGAGGTGGTGCGCAAGAAAGGCAACGAATACGGCGCCGTCACGGGACGCCCGCGCCGCTGCGGATGGATGGACCTGCCGCTGCTGCGCTACTCCAACATGATCAATGGGACTGAATGGCTGGTAGTAACCAAGCTCGATGTGCTGGACGAACTGGCCGAGATACCTGTCGTTGTCGGATACAAGATCGACGGCAAGTGCGTGGAGGAGATTCCTGCACAGGATTCGGGCTATCCGCAAAATCGAGCCCGTCATCAAAACTTATCCGGGCTGGCAGGAGGTCACGTTCGGGATTACCGATCATGACAAGCTTCCGAAGAAAGCGCAGGAGTATTTGCGCTTCATTCAGAGGGAGTCGGGCGCGCAGATCGGAATGGTTTCCACCGGTCCCGACCGCGACCACACGATCTTCGTGGATGAGTTCTCCGCCATCCTGAAAAAATAGGAGCAGCCGATGATCGTGCTGATTGTACACATGACGGTGAAGCCGGGCACGGAAGAAGAGTGCATCCGGCTCTGCCGCGAGATGGCGGAGGAGAGCCGCAAAGAGGCTGGTTGCGTGCAGTACGTGGTGCATCAGTCCAGGGAGAATCCGCGCGGCTTCGCCTTTTATGAAAGTATGAGGATGAGGCGGCTTTGAACTTACATCGTGCCTCGCCGCACTTTGGGCGCTTGATCCGCGGCGGAGTGGATGCGCTGGTGGAAAGCCGCACCCGCGAACTCTTTGTGCCACTTGGTTAAGTAATCGCAACAGAAAAAAGGTGCAGGGGATTCCTGCACCTTTCCTGTCTATAAACGACAAAAACTACTTCGCCAGTTCGTATCCCGAGAAGAAGAAGCTGAGTTCGAAGCGCGCCGTGTCTTCGGCATCGGAGCCGTGAACCGCGTTACGCTCGATGTTTTCGGCGTGCTTCTTGCGGATGGTGCCGTCTTCAGCATTGGCCGGATTGGTTGCGCCCATCAGTTTGCGCCAGTCGGCAATTGCGTTGGACTTTTCCAGCGCCAAGACGACGACCGGGCCGGAGGTCATGAATCCCGCCAGCGAATCAAAAAAAGGCTTGCCTACGTGAACCGCATAGAACGCGGCGGCCTGAGCCTTCTTGAGGTGAAGCATCTTCATTCCGATGATGCGGAAGCCATTGTTCTCGATGGAGGCGATGATATCGCCGGCTGCGCCCTTGGCTACGGCGTCGGGTTTGACGATGGCAAGCGTACGTTGCAAAGTTTCCATAATGGTCTCCTGACTTGTGTGATTACAGTGCGAAGGGCTGCCAGACTGGCCAGCCGCACGGCTGATACTAGCTTAACAGCTTCGCATTCGGTTTTCGCGCCCAGAGCTTCCACCATGGTTTCGCCCAGCAGCGCGGGAGACTTGACGATGTGCACGCCGGCGGCACTGAGTGCCTTGAACTTCTCAGTGGCCGTTCCATGGCCACCGCTGATGATGGCTCCGGCGTGACCCATGCGGCGTCCGGAGGCGCGGTTTGTCCGGCGATAAAGCTCACCACCGGTTTTCTGACGTTGTGCTTGATGTACTCAGCCGCGGTCTCTTCGGCAGTGCCGCCGATCTCGCCGATCATGATGATGGCTTCGGTCTCAGGGTCGGCATTGAACATGGCCAGCACTTCGACGAAGTTGGTGCCGATGATGGGATCGCCGCCGATGCCGATTGCAGTGGACTGTCCCAGGCCAAGCTGCGAGATCTGGTGGACGGCCTCGTAGGTCAGGGTGCCCGAGCGCGAGACGATTCCGATGCGACCGGGGCGGTGAATGTTCCCCGGCATAATGCCGATTTTGCATTTGCGCCGGGGAGATGATGCCGGGGCAGTTGGGTCCGATCAGCCGTGACTTGCTGCTCTCGATGTAGCGCCACACCCTTACCATGTCGCGGGACGGAATGCCTTCCGTGATGCAGATGATCAGCGGCACCTCGGCATCGACTGCTTCCATGATGGCGTCGGCGGCAAAGGGCGGAGGCACGAAGATGATGGTGGCGTTGGCGCCGGTCTCGAGCACCGCGTCCTCGACGGTATTGAATACCGGCCAGCCCTCATGGATCGTCCCGCCCTTGCCCGGTGTCACGCCGCCGACAACCTTTGTGCCATAGGCAGCGCAAGCCTTGGCGTGGAAAGTTCCTTCGCGACCGGTGAGGCCCTGTACGATCAATCGAGTGTTCTCATCGACAAGAATGCTCATCGCTTATCTCCCCGCCGCCGCGGCAACAACCTTCTCTGCCGCGTCTTTCATAGTTTGCGCCACAATAAAGTTGAAGCCGCTGGCCTGCAGAATTTCGCGCCCCTCCTCCACGTTGGTACCTTCCAGACGCAGGACGATCGGGAGTTGGATGTTGGTCTTGCGCGCCGCCTCGACCACGCCGTTGGCCAGTGTATCCACGCGCAGAATTCCGCCGAAGATATTGATGAGCACGGCCTTCACGCTTTTGTCGGCGAGCAGAATTTCAAACGCGTGCGTGACCTGATCGGCGTTGGCTCCGCCGCCAACGTCGAGGAAGTTTGCAGGCTCGCCGCCGGCAAACTTGATGATGTCCATGGTTGCCATGGCCAGCCCAGCGCCGTTCACCATGCAGCCCACGGTGCCGTTCAGTTTGATGTAATTCAGGTTGTACTTGCTGGCTTCGATCTCCAGCGGTTCTTCCTCGGTGATGTCGCGCAATTCCTTCCACGTCCGGATGGCGGTACAGGGCGTTGTCGTCGATGTTCACCTTGGCATCGAGCGCAAAGACGCGGCCATCGGTGGTGGTGATGAAAGGATTGATCTCAATCAGAGAAGCGTCCATCTCTTCGTAGGCCTTGTACAGCGCCAGCATGAATTGCACCGCGGGTGCGATGAACTCCGTTCACAAGTCCAAGCTTGAAGGCGATCTTGCGCGCCTGAAAGGGCTGGAAACCAATCATGGGATCGATGTGCTCTTTGATGATCGCATCCGGGTCCTTGGCCGCAACCTCCTCGATCTCCATTCCGCCTGCTTTGGAGGCCATGAAGACCGGACGCGAGAGCTGCGCGATCCAGCAGAATGCCTAAATACAGTTCGCTGGCAATCGGCAGCATCTCTTCAATCAGCAGCCGGCGTACCTTTTTGCCCTCGGGACCGGTCTGGTGGGTCACCAGTTGCATCCCGAGCATCTTTTCGGCCAGTTCGCGCGGCCTGCGTGTAGCTCTTGGCCAACTTTACGCCGCCGCCCATGCCGCGGCCTCCGGCATGAATCTGCGCCTTTACTACCACCCCGGCGGCTCCTGCGCTCATAAGGTCTTTGGCGGCGCGCTCTGCTTCTTCGCGCGACTCAACCATGATGCCGCGCGGCACCGCCACCCCATATTTCGACAGAATGGCTTTGGCCTGGTATTCGTGAATTTTCATAGGTGATTTCTCATTTGGAAGTTACTTGCCTTTCGCTCGCGATTAGATGGACGGACGCCTGCCATCGTATGTCTCGCTTGCCTTTCGCCCGAGATTTTTCAGAAGAGTCGGCCGGAATTTCCGCGGGCCGTGGTCAGACCCGCAATTATACTTAGCCGCCGTGCAATCCTCCAAGCGAAGACTCAGGGCAGTCAGGGCCGACGCATATAAAAGGACATAGTTGGCTATATGCAGTTGGGGTGTATTTGAGAGACAAGGGGAGATGGACAATCCCCTGAAGTATTTTTCTGAGCTGCGCGATCCGCGGGTGGAGCGGAACCGGGAGCATTTATTGGAAGAGATCCTGCTGATCGCGATTGCGGCGGTGTTGAGCGGGGCCGAGAGCTGGAACGACATTGCGGACTATGGCGAGGCCAAGCGGGAGTGGCTGAAGACGTTCTTGACGCTGCCCTCCGGCATCCCGTCGCATGATACCTTCAACCGGGTATTTGCGGCGCTGGACCCGCTGGAGATGGAAAAGGGCTTTGTAGCCTGGGTTTCGTCGATATCCAGGTTGACGGCGGGCGAAGTGGTTGCCATCGACGGGAAGGCATTGTGCGGCAGCCGCGAGACCGGCAAAAAGACGTTGGTCCACATGGTTTCGGCCTGGGCTGAGGGCAACGGTCTGGTACTGGCCCAGCGCAAGGTCGATGAAAAATCCAACGAAATCACGGCGATTCCAAAGCTGCTGGATGCCTTGGAGTTGAGCGGAACGGTGGTGACCATCGACGCCATGGGCTGCCAGCGAACCATCGCCGAGAAAATTGTCGGCAAGAAAGCCGATTACATTTTGGCGGTCAAGGAAAACCAAGGCCATCTGCTGGAGGAGATCAAAGACTCGTTTCAGAATCTGGCCGCCGATGCGGTGGCCGAAGAAATCGATTGCGGCCACGGGCGGGTCGAACAACGCAGGTGCTCGGTGATTGCCGACCTCGGGCTGATTGAAAAAGCTGCGGAATGGCCGTCTTTACAGGGCCTGGTGCGTATCGAGGCCGAACGATATCACAAGGCCACGGGCAAGACTGAGCGTGAAACTCGCTACTACATCACCAGCCTCAACCCCGATGCCGCGCGATTGAACCGATTGGTCCGCCAGCACTGGGGCATCGAAAACAAACTGCACTGGGTGCTTGATGTAGGCTTCGGCGAAGACCTCAGCCGCAAACGAGCCGGCCACGCCGCGCAGAACTTCTCCGTCCTCAACCGCATCGCTCTCAATATGCTCAAGCAGGACAAAAGCTCCAAACGAGGGATCAAGGGAAAACGCCTCAATGCCGCCTGGGACCACCCCTATCTACTCAAACTGCTTGGAATCTGATATGCGTCGGCCCTGTCAGGGCAGTCGGCTGAGAGGGGTTCAGTCCGGTAATTTCCTATTCCTGCATAGAGCGCCTTTAGCGCTGGGTGAGGGTGACCTGATCGCTGCCGATGATTGCCGTGTCGATGCGGGAGGGAAGGCGAAAGGTGGAGTCCATGCCGACGGCATTGCCGTACTTGGGGCGGAGATAGCGGTCGGCGAAGTACTCCAGGGCGATGCGCGGAACCGTCAGGCCATCGAACATAACCGACTCGACGCGCACGCGTGCCGACTCCGCTGGTGCCGGACGCCTGCGCGATGACCGTGACATGGTGCTTGCCAGTGAACAGAGCCAGCAGGGGATTGCCGCGGGTACGATTGGCGGTGAGGCGATCGAAGTCAACTTCGGCATCGCCATGGGCGATAGCAGGCTGGCTGGAGATGCGGATATTCGATAGCCCGTCGGGCAACTTCACGCCGCCTTGGTTGAGATAGGCGTTCCACTCTTCGGCGGTCAGGACGGTGGGGCGGGTGGAGGGTTTGGAGTCTTTCCGTTTTCGCCGATCCAGGCGAACTTGCGTTCAGCGCTGGCGAAGGCCGGGGAATTCGCGTTCTGAGCATAGGGCGGCAACAAGCAGCAGGATGCCCAAGGCAAGGGCTGTAAGCATGGAACTGCAGGGCTTCATCTGCGCCTGGCTTGCGTGGGTTGCGGCGCTGGCGTGCTCATCTCCGGCGTGCTCAGTTGCGGCTTAAGAAGCGTTCCTGCCAGCCTCAAGACAGCACCCGTGCTCCTGTGTGAAACTCCAAGGCGAGGACCGAGTCGCGCGACAGCCGTTCCACTCAATTGATAGGTGCCGGTGGGAGTGTTCCATTTGCAGGCAGATATGGTCCAGCTATCTTTATCGAGCGAGGCTTTGCCTTCGCCGATCAGCACGCGCAAAGGTGCTTTGGGGTCGGGAGAGATTCGCAAGTCGCCGCCGCGCCAGGTGAATTCCGTCTCAGCAACGGCGGAACTTGCCAGAGCCGCGGCGTCCCAACCGGACATTTTCAGCTTGTAGTTGAGTCTCCAGAGTGCCGCTGCCGAGGGAGGCTTTGAGGAGCGCGCCGAGCTTTTCGGCCTGAACGCGCGCGACGAGTCCGGTGCTCTCATACTTGGGCTCGTTGCCGCGTGAAGTCGATCTTCCAATCGCCGGAGATGCCGCCGCCGAGCAGGTCAGCGCGGGTGTTCTTCAGCTCCAGCACGCCGTTGGCGAGGGAAAATGCGGTTTCAAAGTCGGAGCCGGCGGTTGTGCCAAGGGTGAGCCGACGGGAGGCGAGGCGTCCTGAGGCGCGAAGATTGGCGATTACGTTGCGCTCGGTCCCGAACTCCAAAGAGCCCGTACCAAGGCCTTTTCTTCAGGTGCGGATTGAGCACCTCATTCCATCGCTCCGGATTGAAGTCGTCGGTGCGGAGATCGAAGCTGGATTCGCAGGGCGATTCACCGTCGCAGAAGCGCGGGAAGCTGGCGCTGCCGCTGAGCGAGACCTTGCCGATGGTGGCCGAGGCGTTGCGCAGGATGAAGCGATTCGCGTCGAGTTCGACGCGGGCACCGGCGATTTCGACCGGCGCGGCGAAGCCGGGAACCTCGGCGCGAACGTTCTTCAACTGCGCCGTGCCGGTGACCTCCGGCGAAGCAACTGCCGCCCATTTGCCGCCGATCACCAGATCGATCGCGGCAGGACCTACCAGGGCGATTTTGGGCGCGCCGACGCCAACGGCACGGGCAAATTGCTGCAGGCGTTCGAGAGTTGCGTCTCCCTTGACGTGCAGAGCGAAGCGCTCGTCGTCGAGAATTCCGTCGACGGTGGCCGGAGTGCCTGCGCCGAGGGGAAGGTCAAAGCTGTGCACCACCAGGGCGCGAACGGGAGGGCGGGACGGCGGCGGAATGGCCGTGCGGTCGGCGGTCGTGCGGGCGCCTTGGTGGTATCGACCGTGGCCACCGCTTTGCTGACCGCGAGGTCTTTTCCGAGCACGGCGGAATGAACGACGAGGCCGTTGACGGCGAGGTTGCCAATCCAGGTCGAGGGCGCATCGGTCATGCGGCTGGCGTGAAATGAAGCCGAAATGCTTCCCTTGGCGGTAAGGTCGTCGGGCAGGTCGCGCTTGGCGCGCCGCGCCAGATTCAGCAGGGCGTCGGCACCCAGGTTTTCGGCGGAAATCGCGAGATCGTAGCGGGGATAGCGAAGGCCATCGCAGCGTACCCTGCACGGAAAGCAATCCGCCTTCCAGAGGCAGGCGGCACTCGGTATGCTGGAGCAGGTTCGCGCTGACGTTCAACTCGCCGGAGCAGGTGGCGTTGAGGTTGGCGGCATCGCCGCTGGAGATATCAAAGCGCCGGAAGTCGCGGAGTTTGGCGGCGGTGGTGAAATGAAGCGCGCCGGGAGTTCCGCTGAATTGCGCACTGGCCTCCAGGGCGCCGCGCCAGCCGCGATCCTCGCCATAGATGAGGCGGGTGAGATTGCCGAGTTGCACGCGCTCCCAGGTGACGACTGGCCTTCATCGGCGCGTCGCGCAACAGATTGGCGCGCTGGATGGTGGCCTCGGCTTTTACGGTTCCGGTGTCGGTCACCGGCATATCGGTGCGCACGGGCCGGGCCTCAAGCCTCATGCGCCACTGGTTTTCAGCCGGGCTCCAGAGGGTGAAGTCGGCATCGGTGAAGGAGAAGACGCTTTTTTCCAGACCGTACTTGAAGTTAATGCGGCCCTTGGAGGCTTCGATGTAGGGAAAGCGCGGACGCGACCTTTGAGAGCGGGGAAGCGAGGAGAGCGCCGGAGGTGGGTGCGGCCTGGGTGCGCGAAGCTTTCCAGAGAAGCGATTCGAGATTCCAACTGCCATCCTCGCGCTCGACGAGATTGAGGCTGGGATAATTCAGATTGAGGCGGGAGATCTCCAACCGGCCGCGCCAGAGCGAACTGAGACTGAGGTAAGCGGTAACTTCTTCGGCGTGGAGGATGGGCTCGGCGCTGTAGGCTGGGTCATCGCCGATGGCAACATTGTCCAGATAGAAGCCGGGTTGAGGCAGCAGGCGCAACTCAACCGCATCGACGGTCACGGGACGCCCGAGCGCGTTGCTCATCGACGCAATCACCCTGCCCTTGTAGCGGCTCACGTTGATGAATGGCGGCAGCACGATCGCAGCCACGGCGAGAGCGACTGCGATCAGGACTACTCGACGGATCGCTTTGCCGGCGGCTTCGGTTGCCATTTAGCGCACCACGTGCAACATTCGCGACCAGCGGGTGTCATTGAAGAAGTGGGTGAGGATGTGGACGAAGAAGGCGACGCGATCCCCAACGCTCCGTCTTGGTGTACTGGTCGTCGGGAGTTCGGAAGGACCAGTAGATGAACATCGGGCGGCCGACGACGTTCTCGCGGGGAATGAAGCCCCAGTAACGGCTGTCGTAACTGACGTCGCGATTGTCTCCCATGCCGAAGTAGGAGTTGGGCGGAACGACGATGTCTTCGCCCTGGATGTGATCCTGCATGGTGATCTGCCAGTCGGGCGCGAGCTGGTCTTCGCGTGTGGGAGGCACGGAGGGGAATTCGTCGCGGTAGGGGCGGTAGTCGCCGAGCGAGTGGATGGCGTAGGGCTCGTCCTGCAACTTGCCGTTGAGGTACACCTTGCCGCCGCGCAGATGAATTCGGTCGCCGGGAACGCCGATGACGCGCTTGACGACAAACAATCCCGGCTCGGAGGGCGAGATGAAGACGATGATGTCGCCGCGCCTGGGATCGCGATAGGGAATGATTTTGTCCATGAAGCTGGACTTGGGCGCCAGCCGCACGCGATCGACGAAGAGGTGATCGCCGATGAGCAGGGTGGAGACCATGGACGAGGTTGGAATCTCAAAGGCCTGCATGCAGAACGTAATGATGAACAGGCCGATGACCAGCACGGAAGCGATGGAGGCGACGAACTCCGGCGTCGTTTCCTTGGGTTGTTCCGGTTGCTGCTTCTGTTCCGGTTCTTTTATGTCTTTCAATTCTTTCGCCAACGTTAGTCCAGTCCTGATCCGGCCGGCATCAAGGCGCCAGGCGCAGAATCCGCCGCCAACGCAAATCGCCGAGCACATGGGAGATGCGGGCACGCAGAGTAAGAAGTTTATCATCCGCGACGGCTGCTTGCCACCGGGTCATCGTCATCGTCGTCGGCCTGGACGATGCTGAAGTAGATCACCAGGGGACGGCCGACGATGTTTTCGCGGGGCACAAATCCCCAGTAACGGCTGTCCAGGCTCTGGTCGCGATTATCGCCGAGGACGAAATATTGGCCGCGGGGAACGATGAGTTCTCCGTCGTGCACCAGGGTTCGCAATCGCGTCGCCCATTCGGCGCTGAATGTTTTCATTGGTCCGATTGCCGCGCGGAAAATTGTCGCGAAATTCATCGGGGAAATGCTCTTTGAAGACGACGTAGGGCTCGTGAAGCAGACGCGCCCGTTGATATAGACGCGGCCGTGCCATAAACGTATGCGGTCGCCGGGAAGGCCGATGACGCGCTTGACGAAGTGCTGCGTCGGGTCCACGGGATAGCGGAAGACGACGATGTCGCCGCGGTGAATGGCACGGTAGGGGAGAATATGCTGCCAATGACCGCCGGGGCCGAAGCGGGTTTTATCCACCAGCAGGTAGTCGCCGACCAGCAAGGTGTCTTCCATGGAGCCCGAAGGAATGCGGAAAGCCTGCACGACAAAGGTGATGATGAACAGCGCAATGGTCAGCGCGAGCAAGGCAAATTGCAGGTGCGCCATCACGTTCCATGGACTGCGCTTCGGCCTTTGCGCTGGCGGCCTCGGTGTGCGTGGCGTCAAGTTCCTGGAACTGCGCCGTGGACTGAGATCAGCGCGCGTGAATCATCGGGCTGAGACCGTCGGAGCTCGATCTGGGCTGAAATCCTGTTCATTCATGGTGGCTGCCCTGCAGGCGTTCGAGCGCCTTCTGTGCCGCCAACTGGCTGGCGGCTTTCTTGCTGTTGCCGCAGCCTTCGGCGGAAAACTCAGTTTCGTTGCCGGAATTGAGCACAATCACCTGCATGGTAAAGCTCTTGCGATGCGCGGGGCCTTCCTCGCCGACCATCTCATAACGCGGCTCGGGGCGTCCGCTGGCGCGCAGCAACTCCTGCAGTCGCGACTTGTGGTCGGCGACGAGAAGGACTTCGCCGCCGGCGCTGGAGAGCCGGTCGAGCTCGGGCTCCAGAATGTGGGAAAGGACAAATGCGCGGGCCAAACGAGTCCGCCATCGAGATAGAGCGCGGCGAGCATGGCTTCGACGGCGTCGGCGAGCAGGGCAGTCTTGCGGCGGCCTCCGGTTTTCTCCTCGCCCCGGCCAAGGCGGAGGTAGCTGCCGAGTTGCAGTTGGTGGGCGCAGTGCAAGAGGTGATTGGCATTGACGAGATGGGCGCGGAGCTTTGAAAGTTCACCCTCCTGGTAGGCAGGGAAGCGCTGGAAAAGTTCCTGGCTGGCGACCAGTTGCAGGACGGCATCGCCGAGGAACTCCAGTTGCTCGTTGTCGGCGGCGGGGTCGAGGCTCTCGCTTGCGAAGGAGCTGTGGGTAAGCGCCTGCTCCAGCAATGCGCGATTTGCGAATTGGTGGCCGAGCGCCGTTTCGAGATTGTCGAGCGGAAGATGTTTCATAGGAAATTTCGAGTAATGCCGAGCTCGATCACTTGCCGGCGGTTGCGGCTGAGGAGAGTTTCTCCAATCGCGACTTCTCCTGCTCTGCTAGTTGACGAATCTGACTGCCGGGCTGGGAGGCGTCGATGGCTTTCTGCGCGATGGCCGCAGCCGTGGCGTAGTCTCCGCTCTTATCGTAGCGCAACGGAGAGGCGCAGCCAGACTACGGCGTCGGTGTGCTCCTTCTCCTCGGAAGCCGCAAGGTCGTACTCCTCGAATTGCGGCTAAGTAATCCTGCTTCTTGAATGCGACGGTGGCGAGAACTTCGTGGGCGGTTCCGCGGAGTTCGGCAAGCGCGGCGGCAAACTGCTCCGGGGTCATGTTGGTTGGCGGCGCGATGTCGCCAATATTTTGCAGAGCGCTGCGCGCATCGGCATCGGCTTCGGCGAGGCGGTCATCGCGGTCGAGATCGTTGTCATGTGTGCGCTCGGCGAGCATCTGGGCTGCGGTCAGCAGGGCGACCGCGTTGCCGGGGTCGTACTTGAGAGCGGCGCGAGCCATCTCGAGGGTTTTGCTGGGATTGTCGGCCTGCTGGTAGAGTCCCATGGCCTGCTGAAAGAGAATGGAACGCAACTCACTGTCCGGGAACTTCTGGGCGAAATCGGTAGCCGCGGCTTCGAGTTTGGCGGGGTCGGTCAGCGAGGCCGCAGCCTTGTAGGCATCGTATTCAGCCTGCGTCTTTGGCTGTGGAGACTTCTTGGCATTCGCGGGCGGAGCCTGTTTGACGGGTGCCGCCGGGTTCTGCGCTTGTGCATTGGGCTGTGGTGCGTCGGGCAGTGTAGTGGATTGCGGCAACGCTAGCGCCATTGTGGCAGACAACAGGAAGACAGCCGAAGATAAGCTCGCTATTTTCAAGGTCTTTCTCCGTTTCTAATCGGTGGGACGTTTAACGGGCGATTGGTAAGCCTGCTGCAATCCTTTTTCAGCCGCCGCCTTTAACTCGGGTGGTCCACCTGCATTCAACGCCGCGCGATAATGTTCGACCGCTTCCTGGCGATGCTCCTGCAAGTCGAGGATGCGTCCCAGATAAACGTGCGACCAGCCGCGGATTTTACTATCGCTGGAGGCCGACGCGGCGCGCTCGAAATAGCTCTGCGCATCATTGAGTTTGCCCTGGGCAACAGCGGCACGGGCCAGCACGAAAAGCGCTCTATCCGCATCTTCCTGCTTCTGCATCGCCTGCTGGGCGTAGTTTTGCGCGCCCTCAAAATTTCCGCTGGCCAGGGCTCGCTCGGCAAGATCCACCAGCATCTCCCTGTGCTCTCCCTTGCGAACCAGCTCCGGGGTACTGCTCTTGAGGAATGGAATGGTGGTGGCGTACTTCTGCTGCTCTTCGACATTTATATCGTGCAGCCAGTCGGCGTAGGACTGGTCGAAGCCGACCTCATCGTTTTCAAATGCGACCAGCCTGGCATAGAAATAGCGTGGTGAGGATAAAGCCCTGCCGAGTCGCATCCCACGCCAGTTGTTCTCTTGGTTTGTTCGGACCCTTGCGCCCGCCGAGCATTCGCGCCTCGATTGCGCGGATGAGTGACTCGGTCAACAGCAGGCCCATGTCATAGCGATAGCTCTCTTCCAGAGGTGCGGGCTTTACCGAGTCGAGCAGCGGAGAGAGGCGTTCCAAGGTGGTTCCGCGGGAGAGCACCTTGGCGTCCAGAATGTAATGCAGGTAGGTGTGGCGAAGCTGGTCGAGGCGAACGTCGCCCGCACGGGTGGGAGAAATCACGACGTAGTAGTCGTCGGCATAGTTGCGCGAGTTGACCTCTCCTGGGGCGGCCAGCGGCTCCACGTAAACCACGAACTCGTGCTTGATGTAGCCGCTCAAATTGCGTTTGAGGTAGAGATCGGTGGAGACGCAGAGTGTCTGAATCGGCCGGTGCAGGTTCTCGACCAACTGGTCATAATCGGGGCGATGGCGCAGCCAGATGGCATTCAGATTCGCCGCCTGACTGAAGCGCTGCAGCAGGGGCAGAAATCCGAGGACGAAGATCGCGTCCGGCGGAAGATCGCTCTCCTTGGTGCGCAGCTCGAGCTTGGGACCATCGGCCATGTTCAACCCCAGCGAAACATAGTTGGAGAGTGTGCGCGAGGCATTGTCCTGCTGGTGATCCTCATAAAAGCCGCACATAGTTGCGCAGCGCCGATTGCGCCTCCCGCGATTGCGCCGCCTTCAATACTTCCTCGCGAATCTGCTGGCGCAAGGAGACCGACTGCGACAGATCCGCGTCGTAGCCGCAGACGTTGATGGCCGCCATAACGGAAAACAAGGACTGGCTGGTCTCCACGCTCATGCGCGGCGGCTGCTGGGCCATGGCCGGCAGCGCGAGCATAGCGCAGAGCGCAAGCACAATCGAAAGGCGGGTTTTCAGGCGAGCCTCCTGAAATGCATCATGAATCGTCCAGTCTTTGGAGCCAGTGTAAGAGTTGCAGGCCAGGGAAGCAAATACCAAGCGCCATCGTTAGGGATGCGCGAGGAAGAGATTCGCCGGTTCCTCACCTAGCCGCCCACGTTGATATTGGAGAACGAGATTACAACGCGGCCGCTGGTTGGCACTCCAAAGCTGGTTGCAGGGCGGAACTGGGCAAAGATCAGTGCGTTCTTCATCTCCGGACTCAACTCGGTTTGCCCGGAAGGGTTCAACACACGGTAATCCTGCACCCGGCCGTGGACATCGATTATGGCCTCGACCAGGACGGCATCGCGCATTGGTGCCACCCTGGGCGAGGCCGAAGGGCGCAGCCGTCATCTCGGGCGGAGTGTAGAGCATTGGTCGGCACGTCATTGGCGTCGTGAGCGGCGGGCAGGTGTGACGGCGTCAGAACCCCGAACAGCAATCCAAAGATTAAAACAGCGGAGAGCAAGCCTCCTGTGGCTGGGAGCATGAAGGCGTTGAGAGCGTTCTCCCAACGCAGGAAGCGTACCAGTACGGCTGGCCGGCGATTCTGCCGCCGCGCCGCCAAGTGCTGCGAGAGCGCAACGTTCAGACGAAGGGCCAAGTCACTTGGAGCTGCATGAGGCGCCATCGTTGCCATCAACCACTTGGTTCGGCGCAGCGCGGCAAACTCGGCGGCGCAGCTTTCGCACTCAGCCATGTGGAGATCAAGCGCACGGGTACCGCAGCCGTCCAACAGTGAGTCCAGCATCGGAGAAAACGACTGTTTCGCTTCGGCACACTTCATGGCGTGACCTCGACTTCCCGATTCCCCGGTGCGAGCTTGTGGGCGCAGCCTTTTGCCTCGGCTTCTGCGAATACTCCTATTTCCGGAGCCAACTCGGGGCATAGCGTTCCAATACGTTTTCGCAGAGCCTCGCGTCCGCGGACCAGCCGGGACTTGACGGTGCCCATGGAAGTCTCCGTCATCTCCGCGATTTCTTCATAGGAGAAACCTTCGATGTCACGCAGAACCACTGCAGTGCGATAGGGTTCGGGCAGTTCTTGCAACGCCTGCTCCAGACGCGCCCGCACCTCACTGCGCGCGACGCAGTTTCAAAGGGGGACTCCGAATCGTCCACGAGACTGTCGCGTAGACAGGCCGCGCGACCTTCGCGCCCATCGTTGGCAGACACAATGGCAGGCTCAATCGAAAGCTCCTGCACCTTGTGGCGGAAGAACCAGCGGCGGCGGTTGCTGGCCTCATGGATGGCGATGCGATAAATCCAGGTCTTCAGACTGCTTTCGCAGTTGAACTTCGATATCCCGCGAAAGACCTTGATGAAAACTTCCTGAGTGGTATCGGGTGCGTCGGAGGGATCATCCAGCATCCGGTAGATTAGGTTGTAAATGGTCTGGTGGTACTGTGCGATGAGCCGCGCGTACCCATCCTCGCTCCCCGCCTTTAACTCGGCGACGAGCCAAGCATCTTCCGGGCGCATTTCCCAGGACGCGCTGGCCAGCTCACCCAAGGTCGTGACTCCTACGGCACTCACCGTACGACCTCCATCTTAATCCTCTTCATTCAAGTCGGCGGCTACCAGGCTGCCGAAACGCAAGTTTCGAAATTCGCAAAACTTTCGCAACCAAGTCTGTCTTGTGCCGTGCAGCTGAATATGGCAGAACTCATCCTGTATATAGACGCCGGCAGCGGTGTAAATGTTCCCCTCTAATTCAGCGCAGGCGAACAGAATTGTCCGCGGGAGTGCTTACTGCTGCGGCTCAGGTGGTTTTGGCTTGGGCTTCTTTTTCGGGTGGCTGTCATCCACCACGATCTTGGTGGGTGGTTTGGATGCGGTTGGCTTGGCGACCGTTGCGGCACGAAGGCGTGCGAGTTCGGCATCGCTGGCCCCGGCGAGCAGGTCAACGCGCTCGGCGAACTGGCGACGAACCTGGTCAAGTTGAGTGAGGTCTGCGGACAAAGTTGCGTATTGCTCCTGTGGCCCGAAGGCTCCAACCGTCTCGGCGAGGGCGGAAAACGAGTCGTAGAGTGCGTTCAGGTTGCGGTAAAGTCTGAAATTTGCAGTCAGAGAGCCGGGCTCGGTGCGGATTCGCAGCAGCAGATCCGGGATTGCGTTGGTCAGATTCCTGCGGATCGACGTAGCATTGGCCTCGGACTGTTGCCTGCTTTGGTTGTCCGTCTTCCATTTGTCGATGCGCAAGCGGGCGACGTCTGCATCGGACTTCTGAGCCATGGCTTGCACCATGATCAGTGATTCTCGCAGTGCGAGATCAGGCGAGGCGTTGCCGGCGTTTGCACTGGTCTGCGGGGGGGGCTGAGCAAGCAACTGCGTGGGAGCCACACAGACGAGCAGAAGGTAAAGAACAATTGTCATAGCAGGGATTCTACTCGTTGAACCTAGAGACTGAACACTTTCAGCTTTTGGGATGCAGGGCAGAACAGGAAAGCTGCAATTCAGGAGATCATCTGCAACAAGCCCGGATTTTGCTTCTGCTCACCGGGATGCCGCGGCGAGGGAGGCATCCAGTTGTAAAACATCGCCCAGGCGAGGAGCGCAAAGAGAACCAGCCCTGCGGCCGCGCCCAACAACTCCATCGACAGATTCGGACGAGGCATGATCATTACAGGATCGGGCTCTCTGTATTCGACGCTCGGGTCGTGAGGTTGTGTTTCATAGGCATGACGCCACGCCTGGCGCGCAGGGTCCGACGGAAAGCAAAGTAAGGCGTCATCCTGCGAGGCTACTGGGGACTGACCAAGGAGAAAAGGATCATCGCCGTACTTGCTCCGCTTGCTCTCTGGAGTCTCTCGCGAGCGCGATTGCTCGCGCGAGGGCTCCTTGGGTTTATATGCACGGTTATCTTGGGCCATGACAGATTAAGATGCGTCCCGCCGTGGGTTGGTAGGATGCTTGGATAGCCCTCTCAGCATGAGGCAGAAGAAATCCTAAGCGCGCCACGGCGACAAGCAAAGAGCGCTCGCCTCAATTCATGGCCAGCACAGGCTACGGAATGAACCGGATCCTGCCGCCTCCTCCGTGCGCCCGCGTGCCAAGCTTTGGTTGAGAAACCCTTCTCAATCACCCTAGTTACTCAGCACTGTTCAGCGGGCCATGTCTTCCCTAATAACCAAGAGTACATCCCCCCATCTCCACCCAAGACTGTGCTGCTCGTAACTTTCGGCAACACTGCCATCGAGCTTACTTTGGTGGGAGTGACGTTTCCCATTCTTGCAACTCGAACAACACTGGCTCCTGACACATCGCTTGCACAGAGAGAAAAAGAGTAGGTCGACTCTTCTTGTCAAAAAGGCCAGAGGATACATTCGAGCCTGCCAACAAAGCGGTGCCGCGAGCACAAGAAAATGGGTGACGCTGCAACCAAAAATTGAGTAATGGTGAACGGTGTGACGCTGTTACGAACTACTTCCCGTTTCACACTCCACTTACTTGTACGTTTTCGGTGGCGTGATAACGCCGGGACACATTTTGGAGAGGGATCTACACGAGACGTTAGCAGTAGGGGGCTGTTCATCATCACCGGGACCATGCCCCAGCTTAACAGTGTAATTCGTTGCTGGTTCTATTTGCCAACAAGGGAACAACTCTACTTTGAACAAGGGTACAAGGTGACCACCGTGGCGCGGGTTCTAAGGATCAGCGCCGATGGTATTGATACCGGATTTGCCGCGTCCGCGCGGGTTATTGCTCTTGCCGAGTGTGAAGACCACGGAAAAAGCGAGGCTTTCTTCAATAGAAGTCCTACTAGGAAAAGTAAAGCATGACGACATTGAAAGCGCTCGCAGTTCGAGTAATCACCCAACAAACACCACGAACAATCCGTGAAAGGAAGTAGAAATATGAAACGCATGTTGTTGACCATCAGTTTACTGTTAGGAACTGCTGTTTCCGTCAGCAGTCAGATTATCTCCACCTACTTCGGCCGGATCTTTGACGCCCCGCGTGAAATCGGCTCGCGAATCTTCTACTTCGCCGCCTCTCTGTTTTGCTACAGGATTTCCGGAGCACTTAAAGGACTTCCTCCCTCAGCACCTCTCAACCCTTCAAATGCTGTGCATAGATCAGGTGTGAGGATACCGCTAACAGCAATCTTCTTGCTAACCCTGGCGGGACTTGGCAGTGCCTGTGCACAAACGGCCACGATCAATTGGACAAATGTCCATCAAGTAATTGACGGGTTCGGCGCAGCAGACGCCGGTAACGGCGGAAGCATTTCGTCGGCTAATCAAGCTTTCTTCTTTGGACAAGGAGCCGGACAACTTGGCTTCTCCCTGCTGAGAACCGAAGTCACGGATGGCTCATCTCTTGGACCTGGAAGCTGCACGAGCGTGGGCTCAAGCTGCGCAGGTGCATATGTTAGCGACATGAAGGCGATGATTGCGAACGGGGGAAGAGTCTATGCCGCCCCTTGGTCGCCGCCAGTTTCCTATAAAACGAATCGCAACATTGCATGTACCAACAATGCCGGGTTGAAAACCACTAGTTATGCTGCGTATGCAACTTGGCTTGCCAACTTCGTTAAGAGCTTGGCACAACAGGGCGTTAATCTGTATGCGTTGTCCGTCCAGAACGAGCCTGATATATGCACAACCTACGACAGCGCCATCTGGACAGCGGCAGAGATCGAGACTTTCGTAGCGAAAAATCTAGGCCCTACATTCGCGGCGAATAAGTTATCCACGCTCATTTTCCTTCCGGAGCCATCCGGCTACTATGATCTAGTTCCATTGGGCAGTGGCTGCTTCGGCAATTCGTCGTGCACGCCGTACATAGGCGGCATTAGTTGGCACGACTATGACGCCAGCATTAGCGGCACAAACACGATTGCTGCTGATCCTTACCCGTCTAGCGCGCCTTCGGGAAAAAAGTATTGGCAAACGGAAGCGTCTTGTGGACCAGGTTTCGGACCGAACTTCTGCCAATCGGGATTTAATACCGACATAACAGATGCTCTCGATTGGGCCGCAGTCATTGACCAGAGGATCGCTGTTGATGGGGCCAACGCATGGCTCTATTGGTGGCTGGTTAACTGGAACAACACTGACGACCAAGGGCTGATGGCAGCCAATGGCACGGTTCCGAAGCGTGCCTACATGATGGGTCAATACAGCAAATTTGTGCGTCCTGGGTACTATCGTATCGATGCCACGCACCTTTTAAACTCGAACGTTAGCGTCTCGGCATACCAGAACACGGCCACGAAGACTTTGGTTGTCATCGCGACCAACTATTCCAGTTCGGCAGTTTCACAAACATTCACGCTAACGAATGCTCCTGCATTTTCGACACTGACTCCGACGATTACATCCGCGAGTCTGAGTCTCGCTCAACAGGCGAGTATATCTGTGTCATCCAACTCGTTCACCTATACATTGCCAGCTGACAGCATTACGACATTCGTAGGCAGCGCGCCATAGCGGCGTCCGGACCGCGACCGCCTACGGGGTGTGAGGGTTGATGCGCACGTACAAGGTTGGATATTGCGCTTAAGCAGTGTGGAGTCAGACGGGATCAGGTACGTACATATTGAAGGTTCCGTGACGTGCATTCCGTCTTTAGGGTGCAGGTCACGGCCCCGCTTCGTTGTACCGAGAAGTTCGAAACAGGTCCTTTGTAGAGGCCAGGGCGACTTCTACTCTGCTGGAAACGTTCAGCTTATCGAAGATTCGAAAAAGATGATTCTTGACAGTGTGCTCGCTCAAATACAGTTTCTTTGCAATTTCCTGGTTGGTATAGCCCTTGGCGACCAGGGCGACGATCTCTTCCTCTCGTTTAGTTAAACACCGTTCCTCCGCACCCACAGATCGGAGCGGTGCGGCAAGGGACAGCGCTTCCAGGAGAAACTGAAGGTCACGGCTACTGGCCCACACCTGTCCCCCATGCACGGCGCGTATGCACTTAAACAGGGCGCTGAGAGATCCTGCACGAACGAACACCCCTTTTGCTCCGCCACGAAAGACGCTGACCACCATCTCTCGATCAGTCTCGTCCACCAGCATAATTACACGTACCTTTGGATACGAAATCGTCAGTTCACGAAGAGCCTTGAACCCGCTCAAACGGGCACCTTGCAGGTTGACACTCACTAAGGCCACGTCGGGGATGCGTTCACGAACGTTACATACAACTTCCTCAGCAGTGGTGACGCAGCCTGTTACTTCGAGACCAGCTCGCCGCAGTGCTCCGCTCAGCAGTTCCCCGGCAAACTTACTGGGGTCTGCCACGAGCACAGCAATGTTCACATCAGCCGATCTACTTTCACAGGTCACTGGTTTCATGGACCACAAAGTAGATGCAGGACAAGGTTCAACTGATGCGTCCTACCGGGCGCTGGATTGTCAGGCGAGCGTACTCACAAATTTGAGGGCAAAACCGCCAGGAGGTCACGGTTTAGCCCAGGCACGACGCATGATCAAAGCTGGCAAGAGCGAGTGCCGACACATTGGCCGGAGCTCATCTAGAGCTGTGCGGATGAAGCAGCGCAGGGTACCCGAGCTGCTTTTGCGGCTGGAGTACCGAAATCATCCCCCGCAAAAGCAGAAACTCCCGGCTGCCGCCCTGAGCTAAAGCAAAAGAATGTTGAATTCCCTTGCTTTGCCCGGGACGGGAGCCGGGAGTTGCGGTTTCGGCGAATCGAGTGTTCAGCAGTTGTTGCCCGTGTGCCACCAAAGAGCAAGTTGACGCCGGCCCTTAACCAGCCAGTTGCGCCACGACGGGGGTAGAGTGCGACGGCCGCCAGCCCGGACAACCCCCATAAGGGCGAAGAACACGTTTACGCAGATGCCGAGAAACGTGCGGGAATACACATGCACTGAGCCTTCTTCACACATCTGACATCCAATGCGCCGCTTATATTCCTGATCACCGTCGCCCAAATTAAGCTTTTGGACGCCGACCGCCGCCAGTTCTTCAAACGCCCATGCCGTCAGCAGCGATCCTACGGAGAAGTGTGCAAATTGCCGGTGCCAGCCGACATCTTGGCAATAGAATGTGTTTTCAAAAAGCTGACCGATCAAGAATGCACAAGGGAGGTCGTCAACGTAGAGGACAAAGACGCGGAGCCATCCCCGGCTCGCAAAGAACTTCATTTGTTCGTGAGTTTGCGGTTTATTCAAAAGGCTGCGACCCACTAAATACTGCCAGGTCGAGCTTAAGACCGACATTGCATCACGAATGCCAATGTCGAGTTCTCTGGGGTGAGAAAAGCACTTAGCCCGAACTCTGTCTGGAAAGGCACTTTGCAGGATGCGTGTCTTCCTTCTCACCTCGTGTCTTGCTTTTCGTGTTATTGTTCCGGCAAACGTCGAGGGAGAGCTTCCTGCAGGAGCTGGTAAGCACAATGTCGAATAATGCCGAATTTCAGAAACGCGCACGTCGGATAATTGCCGAACCGCGCGGAAGAGTTCTGAATGCAAGGACAGGCTCTGAAAACATATCAAATCTACTTCGTCGCTTTTAGTGGCTTTGAGGAGTACCGAAGCCATTAGTTTGTCGATAGCGGCCGACTGGCAGCCAAGTCTGCCTCCATTTGCGATTTCGAGCACCCTGACCTTAGGGCCGGGAATGCGGGCAAACGAAACATCTGCTGACACTCTACGCTTTTTCACCCGCCCCAAAAGCATCGCTTGTACAATCCCGCCTTTGTGGACTGTCACTATGTGGGGACGTAGAACAGTCGAATCATTCTTCAGAGTATGCATGTAGTAGTCGAAGCTGGTATCCGGAGAATGGGTCCATACGTCCCACACCGGCCTGAGTTTCTCAACGTCAGGTATGGTGCTGGCAACGTATGCGGTGAGTCGGTCGGCTCCAACAAGCTCTATCTCAGTGGGGAAACAGTTGGCGACACCGCCCAATAAAAGTCCGCTTTCGTGTGTTATCTCTACTTCATGGACGGATTTCTCAGGGTTCATGTCTTCTACCTGCCGATTCTTCGCTCAGATTTGCGGGTTACCGACAGCTTACGGTAGCAACCTGCAAGGGAGCGATTACCAGGTGTACGTCGTCCGCCACTTGATGTCAACCCAGGGCCAAGGCGTGATTGGTTAGGGGCGACCCGGCGGATCCATCTGGCTGCGTAAAGCGACTGACCTCAGTAAGTAAGATGGGCACTCGCACGCTTTGTGTTGATTAGGGGGCGACTCAATCCGCAGCTACCTCTTTCGAGCACAGGTCTGCGTTGGCGACGACATCCGGCCGACCAATGCTCAGGTAAATGAAGCCTAGGCGTCGCATTTCGTCAAGGCTGAGTAGGTTGCGGCCGTCGATCACGATAGGGTAGCGCAAGGATTGGCGAATACGAGCCCAGTCAAGATGTTTGAACTCTTCCCACTCGGTTAGGATCAGCAGGGTATCGGCACCTTCCGCCGCCTCGTACGCCGAGTTCACGTACCGTATGCCAGCGGGAAGCAGTTCACTCGCCCGCTGCATGGCCGCGGGATCGTAGGCTTGGACCTCAGCGCCTTCTTGCAGCAAGGATTCTACGATGGCAATAGCAGGGGACTCCCGCACATCGTCAGTACCGTTCTTGAATGCCAGGCCCAGCACGCCCAAACGCTTGCCCTTCAACGTCCAGAGCGCGCTGCGAATCTTTCGCAGAAAGCGCTCCGGCTGATCGTTGTTGATGCGCATAACTTCTTCCAAGAGCCGGAAGTCGTAGCCGCACTCGCGCGCCACCGCTCGGTAGGCCGACAGGTCCTTGGGAAAGCACGACCCGCCGTAACCAATCCCTGGATACAGAAACCGGCGACCGATTCGGGTGTCGCTGCCGACTCCTTCGCGCACATCGTCGACATCGGCCCCTACCGACTCGCAGATGGTCGCCACAGCGTTGATGAAGCTGATCTTCATGGCCAAAAACGCGTTTGAGGCATACTTGATCAGTTCCGCCGATTGGGTATTGGTCACGATCAGTTGCGGAGGACCAGCGAATCCCACCGGAGGGGCAATCCTGTCCGGCTGGCAATAATATTGGCCATCCAACAGGGGCTGGTAAATCTGGCGCAACCGGCTGGATGCGACCATGGAATTGGCGCCGATGACGATACGGTCGGCGTAAAGAAAATCGGTAACGGCCGTGCCTTCGCGCAGGAACTCGGGGTTGGAAGCAACATCGAAGCTGTCGCCCGGCGCGCCCTCCAACAGCATCACTCGCCGTACCCACTCGCTGGTGTATACCGGAACCGTGCTTTTGCTAATCACCACTTTAAAGCCATTGACCGCGCTGGCGATCTCACGTGCCACCGACTCTACATAGGACAAATCAGCTTCTCCGTTGCGGTTTGGCGGCGTACCTACGGCCATGAACACGGCCTCGCTGGCCATCACCGGCTCGCGCAACGTATTGGAGAAAGATAGGCGCTTGCCACGATTCCTGGCCAGCAGTTCTGGCAGGTACTGCTCGTGAATGGGACACTCTCCGCGAACCAAGGCGGCATACTTTGCCGGATCATTATCCACTAGGATTACATCGTGGCCGATTTCTGCGAAACAGGCACCTGCCACCAGACCTACATAACCCGATCCAATTACGACAATTTGCATAACTATCATCCTTTTCTGTTGATGTTGATGCCGTAATGCCCGCACATTTATGTAATCGTGTTTTCAGGTAAGGCCAAGACCTCAGTGTGCCTGAATGTTCTACTCTGTTACTCAAAGCCTGCGACATGGTTGGTATGCGACGACGCCGCCTAAAAATGATCTTGTTATATCAGGCGTCCACGCTTCCTAATTGTCTGTACGAAGATGACGCGGCCGCAATTGTGCGTTGGGTATGTACTAGTTGCCATTCAATGGAACATCGCGCGGCAACATGGGGCCCGGTGCCAGACACTTGACCGTCCAACTGCGACCCGACTTATCATTCTTGACGGTAACGGCATCTTCGACAACCAAGTCATGCTGTACCAAACGCCACACGGCCATATTTTCCGGCGCCGCAAACATCGAAATGATGATCTTGCCCTTCGGCGCAAGATTCTTCACATACTTTCGAATCATTTCCGTCGGATTTCCGAAGTAATACAGACACTCGTTGAACACGATTAAGTCGAATACCTCTTCCGAAGCAAACGCTCGTGCGTCAGCGACAACAAAACTGGTACGAGCGTCTGCATGTAGGTGTGAGGCTTTCCCGACGGCATCCGAGGAGAAATCGATTCCCAAATAGCGCTGATAAGGCACAGGCTTAAGATGGCCTGCCAAAACGCCCTGACCGCAGCAGACATCCAGAATGGTCGTTGGCGCCAGTGCCGACGCATACCCGACAATTAGGCTGTAATGCGCGAGCTCCTCAATACTTTCAAGACAACGCCAATGACCGGTCAAGAATTCCCGATCCCAGCTTTCCTTGGATTGTCTGGTCTCCCACATCCCCGTTGTGCTCCACAACAGGAATTTCACTCCTGAACGTATGGTCCGGCTTATTTCTCTCATGATGTTCCTTTGAGGTAGTTTTAAGTTGCAAGGTAGCGCCGGAAATACTTCACGTTTCTTCCCGCGTACCTATCATCAGTCCGAGCCCGTTCTATTCTCGAGCAGGATCGGCAAAGGTCCAACATCGATATTTACCCCTGCCGCGTGCTTGTGATTTTGCCAGTCGCGATACTGAACGAGACCCCAACCATTCGGCACATTGACGGCCGTTTGTCCGCCTTTCGTCTTCCATACCGCCCACCCAAGATATCCGTCGGGTCGTGTCAGCTTGCATACCCATACGCCATCCAGGTGCGATTCGCAGTATTCGACTCTCGCGCTGAGAAGCCAGTTCTTTACGGTTCCGTAGGCCACCCCGGCCGCTCGAATTCCCGTCCATGAATCGTGGAGCGTCCCACATGAATTACCCCAAAGCGTTCCCCACTCGCAATTGTCGTACGAGTACCAGATGACACGAGACACCCCCGCCGCCGCCTGGACAATGTGATAGCGCATCAGCCAGGAGGCTTCCCATTCTTGCGTGGGGCTTTCGTGCGCTCCCCAGCTCGCTTCTGTATTCCACAGTTCCACATGGTCAAGCCCGTACTTGGCCAAGGTGTCGCGCGTCGTTTTAACCCCACTGTAAATATCTTCGGGATTTTTGGTATAGCCATAACCGTGGAAGGCGGCGACGTCGGCATAAGGGTAAGGGCGCCCCACGAAGTTCAGCCAGCTCTGGAGCCACTGCTGCCCCCTGGGGTCGGCTTCCGTTGCGGGGGAGTGAATCGATGGCAGTAATACCTTGTTGGGGTTCGTGCCGCCCCCGGGTGAACAAACACCATTTGCGCATCCGCAGTTGGCGGGATTCTTGACGATTTTGTAAATATGCTGTGTCAGTTCCAGCAGTTGTTCATTGCTGCCGCTCCAGAAGGAAGCCAGCGATGGTTCGTTCCATGTCTCGTAATATGTGATCACGCCGCAGTAACGCCGCACCAGGTTCGTGGCAAAGTCGTCGAGATCCGCCAAGTGTGCCGGAGGAAAACAGGAGCCGGGCAGAGGTCCGTCGCATGTCCCCTTGGGATTCGCGGATGCCCACTCGGGGACGTTGCCGAAGGTGAACACGAAGTCCCGGACGCCGTTTGCCGTGGCGATGTGGATCGTGCCGTCAAGTTTCCTCCAGTCGAATACACCTCGAGCCCACTGAATCTCACTCCACGGCGTCACGTCCCAAAGCCGAAATGTACGAAACGAGAATGGCGGGAAAGAGGTCAGCGCGCCAGAAGGCGTTCCGCTCCACACGGCGAGCTGCTGAATGTGCATGCCGAAATACTCTTCGGCCACTGGGCCAGAGCTACTGGTTAGTGTGGAGGTAATGGGCGAGGCACTATAGCCGAAAGGCGCGGGCGAGTTAATCACCTTATTCGTTCGTGCTGCGGACGAGTCGGCTGTATTCTCTACCTTCACCGTTACCTGTAGGGCGGATACGGTCGCGCTCAGCGGCAACAAAAGCAGAATAGCCACACAGAGGTCAGCCCGGAAGGATCGTATTATGCTTGGCTGTCCCATGTTTTTCTCCATGTTGAGTGGCACCTTCGCACTATTCGATACGTCGGCTTCAGGAAGATGATGGTTCCGCGTCACTTCGCCTTATTAGACGTAACGGCGCGGTACCCATCACCCGTACGCAGGCCTCCAACGCACGAGGGAACCGTAGATAGAAAAACACACCGCTGGGTGGATAGTCCGGCTTAACCTCGACTCGACAGCACTGCAGTGGATCGACGTCAGTTTTGAGGAGACCTCTTTGAGTTGTGAAGGCAAGCGGAAATGTGCGGCCGACGATGCGCCGAACCGTTGGATTATGCCCACCGTAAGGATAAGAGAAGGTTAGGACACGAGTTCCAAGAACGCTGCACAGTTCGTCATTGGACGACGCTATATCGCGCTCAAGTTCAGACGGCATCATCTGGGTCAAGTTCCGATGCTCGGCGCTGTGGCTGCCGAACTCCATACCGAAACCAGCCCAGTATCGAATCTGGTCCGCATCCATCAGCGGTACCCTCCCCCACGCGGAGTCCCACTCATTGTTCCCGCCGATACAATTGGTAACGATGAACACGGTGGCGCGAAATCCAAGACTTCTCAACAGGGGAAGTGCATGGTCGGTAATGGCTGAGTAGCCGTCATCGAACGTGATCACCACTGGCTTTCGAGGCAGCGCCGGCCCACCATGATTCGCATTCCACCAATCGCGCGCCGATATGCCGGTGTAGCCGGCTTTTGCCAGACGCAGCATCAGTCGCTGAAATCGATCCGGAGATAGTGTGTTGCCGGGGGGTTTGCCTTCGAGATCTGGAGAGACATCGTGAAACAAGAGAACTGGAGTGTTCATTGATTCTCCATCTGGTTGAAGTGTGTCACCTACGCATCCTCTCGAGATCGCGCTTCAGCCGTCCAGCGCACACCATGCGCAAAATAAGCCAAGGCTCGATCAGATAACGTTTCCAGAGCCTTCCCGGCTCTGACGCCAGCCGAAACAACCATTCGAGGCAGAGGCGGCCGGCCCAACGGGGCGGAGTCGGTATTTCCCCAGCAATGTAATCGAGCGCGGCGCCGCAGGGCAGTGTCACCATCGGGCCGAGGCTATTCCAATTGTTCAAAATCCACTTTTCCTGTCTCGGCATCCCCATTCCCACCAGCAGAATGTCGGGAGCAAACTCCCGGATGACCTGCAATACGCGCTCATTCTCATCTCCCTTGATATCGAAGTAGCCATGGAAGGTGGCGATCCGCAGACCGGTGAAGCGCTGGCGTAGTTCCTCCGCCGCCTTGTCGGCTATGCCGGGTTTCGATCCCAGATAGAACACCCGCCAGTTTCGTTCCCAAGCCCGTTCAAGCAGGAGCGGCAGCCAATCGATATAGGTGACCCGCTCGGAAGCGCTCAGGGGCACACCGACCAAACGAGCCAAGAGCACGAGACCCATGCCATCGACGTGCACATATTTTGCACTGTTGTAAAACGGCGGCATATCAGGGTCATGATGGTAGAGGTAGACACTATGAAGGTTATGATTCGCGATTATGCAGGGCTCCCTGGACTCGACGGCGTGCTCTAGCACATCGGTTAACATGCCGGCACTGAATGCATTCACCCGGCATCCAAGGACCTCATACGAGGGTAGGGGCAGTTTCATTCTCGAACAGGCGCTCATATCCATAAACCATCTTCTCAACCGTAAACAACTCGGCCCGGCTGCGGGCAATGGCGGCCAAACGAGCCCTCTCTTGCACACTTCCGATCAATGCGCCGACCGCCAAAGCGAACTCCACCGGATCAAACTGCGCCAGCACTCCGCCTTCGCCAAGGATCTCCCGGTGCGCGGGAATGTCGCTTGCCACGATGGGAATTCCTGCCCTCATGGCCTCGACTAAGGCGAGCGGCATTGCCTCATAGAGGGAAGGAAATACAAAAATATCGGCTGCAGCCAACAGGAGCGGGATTTCCGCGCTGTCCAATTCTCCTAAGAAATGCACCCGATCCCGCACACCTAACTCTTCCGCCCGTTGACCCAGAAACTCTTTCAGCTCTCCGTCACCGACAAGAGCAAGATGCACCTGCGGCATGCGGGCCAAGGCACCGAGAAGCACTTGCTGGTTCTTTTGGCGAGCCAAGCGGCCAATGTTGAGAAGAAGAGTTTTTCCTGCCGGCAATTCCCAGCGATTGCGAAAGTTGACGGCGGAGGCGGAACGGGGTGCTGGCGGGACACCGTTATAGATCCTTTGCAAGGTTCGCAGGAAGCGCGGCGGGTACCGATCGAGGGAACGAATTACGGTGTCGGAAACGGCCACGATATCCGTGTAGGAACCGGTTGCACACAGCAGGAAATCGGCGAGCCGTGCCACTCCCGGATAAGTATCGAGCGGATTGTGGTGGACGGCAATGCGCTTGGGAATCCCACACAAACGAGCAGCGCACTGTCCCATCACGTTGGCGTAATGTGTGTGGGTGATAACAATGTCGGGTCGCTCCCGCCGGAGTTCCGACACCAGCCGGGCTGCAATACGGAGTTGACCGAACGGGCCAGGGCGCTCCGGCCACAGTGATCGGACCATGGGTAGCCCGTCGTATGCGGCCCGCTTCCGATAGAGAAACCACAGCTTGCTCTCGTACCCGCGTCGCTGGAATTCCTGAGCGAGAAGGTAAGCGACGCGTTGCGCGCCACCTGCTTCTGCCTGAGTGACCAGTTGTAGAATCTTCATTTCCCGCACGGAGCCTCCGCCGTAATGACAGCTCTGGAAAGGAAGGATCGGAGACGATGCCGGGATTCCCGCGGTACGGCGCAGAGCCCCGCAAACAATAAGAGATCCCATAGGGCGGGCCGGCCGGAGCGAAATGCCTCCCGCAGGAGATTACACAGTTCGCCGAAGCTCGCTTCGCCTTGCGCGGCCTGTGCGGCCACGACAGTCAGAACGAAGGCGGCGAATGCCTGGGGAGTAACGTAAGACTGCATTCCGCGTATCCAGTCCAAGGAGAAATGCCATTCTCTTGTGTTGCTGAGGCTGGGACGACTCTGTTCCACAGAACAGATGCACAACGGCTGGGGACAAAACTCGAGACGAGTCCCCGGCATGCTCGTAGCTCGCAGAAGCCAATCCCAGTCTTCGTGCTTTTTTAAATCGCGAAATGGTACTGCGCGCAGAAGAGCTGCTGGTGCCAGAATGGTTGAAGTTGCAATCAGCCCCTCGCCCTGAAAAAGACCTTTGCGGCAAAAGAGAAACTCGCTGATGTGCCGGCTTGCCGAAGGCTCTTTCTGCGGCCACAAATAACTGGCGTACGGCGTCTTTGCAATACAGCGAGCGGCGACAATGACAGACTTATCGATCGACTTTCGCGCAATGGCGAGCTGCGTATCCAACTTCTCGGGTAGCCACTCGTCGTCATCGTCAAGGAACGCGATCCAGGTGCCTTTTGCCATTTCAATGCCGGCCGCGCGCGCGCGCGCAACGCCGACATTGTCGGGAAGCTCCATGACCCTGAGACGGTCATCATGAATTTCAGAAAGTGCGGCCAAGGTCGTCGCGTCGGGGCCGTCGACGACCACAATCACCTCAAGGTCGCGAAAGGTTTGATTCAGGGCGCTGCGCACCGCACGGACCACAAGGCCCGGCCTGTGGTATGTAGCAATCACGCTAGAGACAGTTAACATCGTCTTTCCTCAAGTGCTCAAAGTTAAGTGCACTGCGGCGGGGTGCGGTGTATTTATCGCCGCGTTTGCATCAGGGCTGACTGACTGTAGTCGTGCAGATGGGCTGGTTCCCAGGGTAGCGCCACGTTCGCGGTGACAGGTCGGCTCCCCCTCTTGTTCCGATACTCCTCCAACCTCAGCGCGGCGAACATGGTTACAAACAAAAGACAGGGGAGCTCGTTGCGAGTAAGCAGGGCACTCTCGGACACATTGTGAACGGCAAAAAACGTCGCAAAGGCGATGGGCCAGCACGCCGTCGCACCTGGCACGCGACGCGCATAACGCAGGGCTGAGGCAATCAACGAGATGAAGATGAGGCCAAACAAGACGAGGCCCAACGTGCCAAGCCCTAGCGTCAGATCCAAATAGCCGTTGTGCGAGTGTGGCGCCAGCCATCCTGCGCTGACGGCCGCTTCCAGCGACTCCCCCTTCAGGCCCTGCCAAAAGGCATCGTAGCCGTACCCGAGCAAGGGTCGCCTGCTGATCGCAACCACAACTGCCGACCAAAGCTGCTTTCTTCCCGAAAGCGTTGGGTCGCGCCCCAGCAGGCTGAGCAACAACGCCGGGGGCTGGGAGAGGAATACCGTGAGTTCGGACAAACCGAGGACACAGCAGGCGCCAAGCGGCGCAAGCAGAGCCATGGGTAGCTTGACCAGTCGCCACAACGGCGTTGAGCACAGAACGACAACACCCAGGACCAAGGCAGTGGCCGAATGCGACAGGAATACCAGAAGCACTGATGCTGCGCAAAACGCGTAGTTCACGAAGCGTAATTTTTTGCCGGCACGCGTGGCGAACACCAACGCACTGAGGACCATGTACGCACCTTGGTTATTCTTGTGTACGAAAAACCCTCGCCACGCTGTGGAATGCGTGGGGTCTCTGACGAAGCTGGGATGAATAAAATACGACACAAACGTCAGGGTAATCACTATGCCGAAGGTCCAGGCGAGCACCTCAAGAAATTCGTCGATCGAATACCGCTCGCCGAAATAGACGCCAATGATAAGCCACGCGCAAAGAGGAATTATGCGCCGGAATGTCAGCACGGGATCGATGCTCCACAGAATGGAGGCCACCGCAAGCAGGAACAGTGCGGTTAACAGGCGCATCTTGCCCAGGGCGCCGAGCACGCGCGCCAGCCTGGGCGCCGCCACCATGATAAAGAGCAGATAGATGATCGCTTGCGCTATGACTGAGCCCGGCCGGAGTTCGGTGGTACCTATGCTGGGATTGTTCTCAGTCATGTCGGTATAAAACTGTCCACGGAACACTTGCATGCTGAACAACAGCACCAGCACAGCTACCGCGCGTTCAAAAAGCCGATACATTTTAAGCTCCTTCGGCAAGAGTGGCCGCTTCCGTTGGACGTAAGGTCTGAGCCTCCCGGCGCACGTGGCAGCGAATAATCAGGTACAGCGCCACCATGAGCAGCACATCCGTCAGCACGCTAGACCACGCCGCACCCCGCCACGAAAACTCCCGGATCAGCCATAGATTGAGGACCACGTTAAAGACAGCGACCAGGATCTGCGTTGACGAGCGTTGCCATTGATAGTTGGCACCCGTCAGAACGTCGGTGAGAGAGGCATAAATACTCTTGATCAGCGGCAGAATGCAAATCCAGCGCAGAGCGATACTGCTGTTGGCGTACCCTGCGCCCATGATCGACGGTATCAATCCTGAGGCGAGGAACAGGGCGATCGAGACGACAATGCCGTAGGCGACGGAGCGGCGCATAATCTGTCGTGCGAATTGATATGCGGAGGTGACGCCGTCTATCCCCCGCCGGAAAAATTCTGGGTATGCGGCTGCGGCCAGGGCACGAACCGGCAACATCGCCGCCTCGATGAAGCGATAGGCGACTGCATAGATAGCTGCCGCTTCGACCGAAGCCAGACGCGCCAGCATCGTCTTGTCGATACTGGTGTAAACCATTTGAGCCGCTTCCACGGTCGCAAAGTGAAAGCCCTCGCGCACCGACGGAACAAGCAGGTTGAACCGCACCCGCGGGCAACCACAAGACCAGCTCACCGCGAGGATACCAGCGCAGGCAGCAGCGAATGCCGCAAACGCGTACAGGTACGCCCAGCGCATCGGCGTCGCGGTGGTGCCGGCCAGCACGATTGCCGCGACCAACCGCAACCCGGCCGACATGGCTAGCAATTGAGCAGACCGATGCAACCGCTCCAACGCCTGGAAGGCCAAACTGCACACGTTGGTGATTTGGGTACAGATCAGGTCGGCAAGGCCAATGGTGACCACCATCGTTGCGCTTATCGATGGGGGCAGCACGATGGGGCGAATCAGCAGCGCCAGCAAGGTCAGGGTCAGCCCGAACCCGACAGTGACCAGAAGAGCGTTACCGAAGTAGATCGGCAGCACCTTCGGATCCCGCACCACGTATTTGACCATTACCTGTCCGGTCCCCCACGGACTGAATGGCGACATCGTGATGGCCAAGGCGGTGCAGGCCACGAAGGTGCCGTATCCCCGGGGACCAAGCACATGGGCGATGATGACGAAGTAGGCGAACTGGGCAGCCAGTTGCAGGCCTTGGCCGCCCAGCATCCAAGTCGCGTTGCGGCTAATATTGGATTGGAACTGCCGAGCAATTAACTCTTGCAGCCGCTTCCACCCAGGTGCATCTCGCCTACCCATCTCCTGCTCAGTGGACGGCTGCGGCATAGATGGACGCGCTTCCAATAGATGTGACGATGGCCTGGGTGGTCTGGCCCACCGACTTCAAGATGCTGTTGGGGACAAACAGGATATCGTTCGCATGCAGTTCGATGTCCTCCCCGCGACCGTGCACCAGGTCGCCAATGCGGATCGGTTTCGAAACATAGCCGTCGGCTGTCTTACGCAGCACGTTCGCCCCGTTCATGGAGGCCGAACGATTTGTGCCCCCCGCCTGTGCCAGCGCCTGAAGCACCGTAATTTTGCCGTTGTTCTGCATCGTGAACCCGCCAGGACGGTTCACATCGCCGAGTACGTAGACGATGCCCGCCCGCGGTACTACGACCAGGTCTCCGGGGTAGACTTGGACATTGTTTGCCAGCGATGTTTTGGCATCATCGTTCTTCAAGTTAACCGAAACGTTTTCGTCCGTTCCCGAACGGCGGCGAATCGTGATGTTTGTGTCCGCAGCGGTGCTCAAACCGCCCGCCATGGAGATCACGTCCAGCAGGGTGCGCGCACCGAGTACGGAGTACACGCCGGGGTGTTGCACCTCTCCTGTCACCGAAACTCCCTGGCTGGCGTACTCCTCGATTAAAACGTTGACCTGGGGGTGTAGTAGGAAATTGTGGCTGTTAAGTTCATGGGCAATCATCTCGGCGGCTTGTTGCGCGGTGAGGCCCGCCACTTTGGTAGGTCCAATCAGCGCCAGTTGCACGATGCCATCGGACTCTACGCGAACCTTTTGCGTGAGTTCCGGGGAATCGTAGACGGAAATGTTCAGCAGGTCGCCGGAAGCGATCGGAACCGGCACCGGCGCGGCTTGCGTAGACGGTCGGACGGTGAGTGTGGGTGCGTTTGGAGATGCCTGCGCAGCTGCTGACGATGCCCACGGATGCGCGGCGGCCAGCAGAAACAAGAGGTAAAGATAAGTAGTCCATCGGTGCCGCGTCATGCCTGCCCTCCCTTAAACTTCGTATTGGGCAACGCGCCGGCAAGTTGATTGGATTGCGGGCTCGCGTAGCCATAGTTATTTTTGTCTGCATACGCTCCGGAGTACTGAAAGTACTCGGTGGAGCCGACATCCATCGCGTTGACGATCGCCCCACGGCACTCGACCCGCACATCCCGAAACGTGCGGATGACCCGGGCAATAGATTGACGCGTGCTGACGGCGAAGCGGACTACTAGGATCACCGCGTCCACATTCGGGGAGAGAACGATCGCATCGGTAAGGGCAAGCACCGGTGGAGTATCGATCACCACGAAGTCGAACTTCTCCCGCCACCTTCGTATCGCGGCTGCCATTTTCTTCGAGCCCAGCAACTCCGCCGTGTAGGAGGGACATGCACCGGCCCCTAAGAACGTAAGCCCCGGAATTTCCTTAATCTGTTGACAGGGGTCCTCGTCGAAATCTTGCATCAGAACTTGGGCCAAACCGACTGTGCATTTTCCCAGCAGATTCCTAGTTAGACTCCCGTGACGGAAGTCCGCATCGACCAACAACACCTTACTGCCGTTCTGCGCCAGCGTAGATGCCAGATTTAATGCCGTGAAGGTTTTGCCTTCGAACGGCAGGCCACTGGTCATCATAATTACTTTCGCCGGCAGGTCTGGGCGCGATAGCAGCAACGATGCGCGCAGCGCTCGGAAAGCTTCTGCAACCATGGATTGCTCTGGGGTTAGAAGTAACTTGAGGCGGTTAACCGAGGCTGTGCTTTTAGCGGCAATGCGGCTTTGTGCTTTGGCCCTGCCTTTAGACTCCAGTTGCTCGCGTGGAATTATGCCAAGAACCGGCACGGAATTTGTGGCCTCAATCTCCGCGGGATTGCGCAAAGTGCAGTCCATGGTCTCAGAAACAAAGGCGCACCCTATCCCAAGGATTAATCCCGTCAGGCCACCGAACGCCATATATAGCGGGATGTTCGGCTGGGCGGGATAGTCGGGGATCAAGGCTCGACTTACGATGTTGATGTCGTTGGAATGTAATCCGGCCACGACGCTCGCCTCTTTGAGCCTCTGCTGTAAGCGATCGTAGAGTTCGCGGTTCGAATCGGCTTCGTGTTTGGCGATCATGAAATCGATCGCCTTGGAGTTCATTTTCGAGGCCACCGTCGTCTGTTGTTGGAAAGCACTCTTCGCGGCCGCCTCGGATGAGAGCGCTACCGAGTACTCATTGCCTGCGCGTTTGGCGACTTTATCCAACTCATCTTTGAGGTCGCTGCGAACCGCATTCAATTGTTGCTTGATCTGCAGGAGCCGGGGATGGTCGGAACCATACTTGGTCGCCGCCTCTGCATATTGGGCGTTGAGAGCGGATTCCTGCTGGCGCAGACTAATGAGCAGAGTCGGTGTAGCTCCTGTGTTAGGGGCGGATCCTTGGATGGAGCCGAGCAGACCGGCAGCGATTTCAGGGTCGCCGTCTCGGGCCAGTTTGTAAACCGCCTCTTTCATGAACCGATTCGTTTCTGCCGCGGCTACCTGAGCATTGAGTTGTTCCAGGCGAGTAAGGGCCACATTGTGGGTTTCATCGGTTCCAAATATTCCGGTATCCTTCTGCAACTGGGCTGCATGCTGCTGGGATTGCTCCACCTGCGCCTTGAGGTCGGCCAGTTGGCCGCTCAACCAGTCCGACGCTTTGGAAATCGCGGTGTAGCGGGCCTGGAAGTTGGAATCGATAAAATCCGAAAGTAGTTGGTTCACAATACGTGCCGCCGTCGTCGGGTCCGTATGGGTATAGCTGACGTTGATCAGACGCGTACCCGGAACGGCCTCGACGCTCAAGTTCTTGGACCATTGCCGCAAAATATAGGCCCGCTTGCGCGGCGCTTGCTCTAACGGCAAGTCCATCTGCCGACGTATCTCGGCGGTTGTGAACAATGGGGCATACCGGAAATCTGGGGTTTCTGCGAGATTGAGTTCCTTAATGACCCGCAAGGCGAGCGTATCTGACTTGAGAACCGCCGCCTGCGTCTGCAGGCTCAAATTGAAATCCAGCGTGTCCCCGGATTCTTCTGCGCCCTTATCGCGATCATTGAGCGATATCGTTCCCAATTCGTGCCTCAAGACCTGGAGTTGTGCCTCCGTTTTGTACCGAGGCTTCATCACCAGGCAAACGGCAGCTGCCACAACCAGGAACGTCGCGAGCAAGGCATAGATCCAGACCTTCCGCCTTGCCAGGATTCCTACGAATGACGTCAAATTAAAGGATGGTCCGTCGCTCTGTTGAGGAGGAAACGGAGTTAGGTGAATTTCACGATGAGAGAGTGCGTCCCCCGGGCGGGGTTCAAGAGCGGAAGATTGAGTGTTCAACGTGAGCTCCTTGTCTCTAAATAGATCTTTCGAGAGGCGCCGGCCAACGCTCCGCGGAACCGATTTTCGGTCTTTGTCGGCGTAGATGGAGAGGCCACTTCATTCGAACGGGGTCGATCGAAAAATTGATAGTCCGGTAAAACTCTTCCTAACTGCCGCGCCCAGAAAAGCCCGCGGTAGACTAACTAAACACCCTTCATGGCAAACACCAAGGTATGCAGGAGGATGGCGAGATCCATGAAAAAGTTCTGGTTATGGATGTAGTACAAGTCGTACTGAATATTTTCATGGATCAGGAAGGCGCGGTCGGCGCTCAATTGCCACAGTCCGGTGATGCCGGGTCTCACCCGCAGACGTTGCCGGTGCTGATCGTTGTACTGCTGCACGATGAATGGCATTTCCGGACGTGGGCCGACCAACGACATATCTCCCTTGAGCACATTGAGTAATTGCGGAAGTTCGTCCAGGCTGGTTCGGCGCAGCCAGCGGCCCACGCGGGTCACCCGGGGGTCGCACGCCCCCGTGGGGTGAAAAGCGTATTTGGGTGCATCCACGCTCATGGACCGAAATTTGTAGAGTCTGAATTGTTTTCCATTCTTCCCGACACGATTTTGTTGAAAAAAGACGGGACCCGCCGATTCGTGACGGATCAGCAAGGCTATGGCGGCCCAGAGCGGCGCGGTGGCGATCATCAGTGCCAGAGCGGCAACAAGATCGAATACGCGCTTGGCCGCTTCATACCCGAACTTCGCGGGCACGGGATTCAAGGACGCGATCAACACGCCGTCGATATCCACATACCTATCCATGCCTCCGCTGCCGTGCGACAAACGCGGTACGAAAGCTACGCTGGCCTGAGCGGCGAAAGCTTCGGTTGCAACATAATCGAGTAGCTCATGCACTAAGGAAGGGATAGCGATCACGACCATGCTCGCTCTGCAGTCGCGAATGATCTGTCGAGTGAGCGGTCCGGCAACGATCGGCGCGGAACGCTCGCGCTTGTAGCCGTATTCGTACACGGTTTGACCAGTAAGTTGCTCGTCGTCATCGACGATGGCAACCGGATTCAGCCCCACTTTCGGCGAATGCACCAGCGTGGAAAAAACCTTTCGGCCGGTGTAACCGGCGCCGTAAATCAGCACATTCTGTATGCCATATCCGTGGCTATGGAGATGGCGAATCATTATGAAAAGAAGTTGCTTTTCGAATACCAGCGACAGAGGTACGAAGACAATTCCAAGCGCGATCATCCAGCGGGAGAACGGATAGCTAAAGCAAAACGCGACCAAAAATACCAAGCCAAAGACATGCACTGACATCCGCAAAATGCGCTCGGTTTCGCGAATCCGCAGCAGGCTGTTACCTTCCTCGTACGCTCCGGCGTGCTCCAGCATCAACACGAATAACACGGCAAAAGCCAAGCTGGTCCCCACAATGATCTTGGGTGGGTATTGCACGTGCTTTCCAATACCTGATAGTTCGTAACTGTAATGCGTCAACAGCGCCGCGGTCCAAACTGCAACAAAATCGGCGACCCGTTCCAATATTCCAAACAGCGCCTCGAAGCGGTCACACGCCCGCTGCAACGCGTTTGCGTCGGTGAGCGGAATCGCCTTGGCATCCCATGTCGGCTTCTTTAGTTCGACAGAACGCATATCAGATTCTTCCTTGCAGATATTTACAAAAGAGGTTCAAGCAGCCACTGCCACATCCATCCTGCGAAAGCTAAAAAAAGAAAACCGTCGACATTCCAGCACGTGATATCTGGCACGCTAGAGTTGTTTCACGTTGGTGAGCACCATTGTGTGTGCGAGGTTCGGGTAGATCTCGTGGTTGGAGTCGGTGGTCTATTCAGTGACGTCGGCAGTTAGCGAAACGCCACCTGCAACCGCCCGCGACTTTGCGATGACGGATTTAGTGGGCGCTGTTGTGCTAAACCGGTCCTTGAGCAATAGACACCTGCTCTCAAGCAAATACCATGATGCAGAAGCAAATGCGTAGCAAAGTAGAAACCCGACCAGTAAGTATGCGAGGTCGTTATAGAAACCTGAAGGATACCAGCGCCGAAGGTGCTCATGTCTTGCGAGGTCAAATGCAATCAGGTGGAGCAGGTATAAACCATAGCTGATTTGTCCGGTGTATCGAATAAGCCGATTGTCAAGTTTGAGTGACAAAGAAAGGCACAGTACCGAACCGAACATGAGCGCGATAAACGAGTATTGAATCCACTCGCTCTGCACTGCAATGGAGGCCGCGGCGCAGACAGGGAGGAGGATCAATGCAATCCGGCGGACAAACACAGGGTCGGCATTTCTAAGCCAAACAGCCAGGAAACTCCCGACAGCCAAGCCGTCGAGCCGAGTAAATGTATTCGTGTACATGTCCATGTGCACGCCCGAGAGGTGCAGGAACAATCGCACCGCGGGAGAGGCCAGAATGATCCCAATCGATATCCACTTAATCGAGCGACGTGGAAGAACCCAGACTAGGAGCGGCCACACGAAGTAATACTGTTCCTCTATAGCAAGAGACCACGTAACACCGAGGGGGCCGAGGATTTGATGCGAAACCGCCAGATTCTGTACGAAGAACAGGAAGGCGAGTACCGGCCTCGCAGTGCTTGTGGCAACCGCCCCTTCTGATGGCAACACGCGCGGAAGGACAACCAGCATAGTGCCGAGTAAGGCAAAGTACAGTGGCCAAATTCGCAAAATTCGGCGAACGTAAAAGCTTTGAAAATAGTTGCTGCTATCACGAGTGTTGAGGAGAATTCCCGTGATGAGAAATCCCGATAGGACGAAGAACAGATCTACGCCTACCCATCCGAACGAACAATACCGTGCCATGTCGAACGAATGAACATTACGGCTGCCATGGTACAGCATTACGGCGAGTACGGCGACACCACGTAGATAGTCAATCTGTGGGATGAACTTAGGTATCTGCATTGACCCCCACCCGCTTCCTTAAAATGGAAGCTGACGCTCTTGGTAACTTGGCGGACGCGCTATTTTGGAGAACGATATGGCTGTGACAGGTGTGAACAAGGGCGGTTTTATGCCCTCTGATGTTTGGCGAAAAAGGGCACGTTCTGGAGTTTCGTAATGATGGGTTGCTCTACATGAAGTCGTTGGCCGAGTTTGCCAAAAATGGAATCGGCCATCTTCCAACGGTCAACTGGCGCCGTCTCCGGTGAAAACTACGGTGACAGTTTTGGCAAGCAGGTAAATGTCCATCCAAACGGACCAGTTGCGGACGTAGTAGGTGTCATAAGCGATACGCTCCGCGTAACTCGTGCGGCTCCGTCCGGAAACTTGCCATAATCCGGTGACGCCAGGAACTGTTTTGGAGTACCACGAGTAGGCCTCTTTATATTTAGCAATTTCTTCTTGCACGATTGGACGCGGCCCAACCAGGCTCATCTCACCTTTGATCACGTTCCAGAGCTGTGGAAGCTCATCCAGACTGGTCTTTCTTAATATCTTTCCGACTCTGTTAATACGTGGATCATCGCGGAGTTTGTGGTTCGCCATCCACTCTTTCCGCAACTCAGGGTCGCTTTCTAAAGTGTGCTCAAGAATCTCTGCGGCATTCTTCGACATTGTTCTGAACTTCCAGATGCGAAAATTGCGGTTGTCATAGCCCACTCTTTTTTGCGAATAGAGCACTGGAAATCCCGACTCTATGGCGATCAGCGTAGCTATGATTGCGGTCAAGACCAGCAGAAAGGGAGTCAGCAGTACACACAACCCGAGATCGATTGCCCGCTTTGCGGCCCGCGATTCAGCGCGAAGCAGATTGTTTCCGACCTGCAGTCCCAGCACACCCATCAGATCGCGCGTGTGAGAGCCCAATTTCCAAACAAAGTGGTTGTCGGGAATGATAATCATGTGCGGAAAGGAGTTGCCACCGCGTTCGAGCACCTCTGCAAATTCGGAATGCGACAACTCCGGAGCAGCTACAATGGCGTGCTTTACGCCACTTGAAATGAATTGGTCCAGATGTTCGAAGCTGTATACCGCTATACCCTCCATCTGCCGTTCAAATATGTTATCTGCAAAGATCGCGACTGGACGGAGACCCATGTGCGGCTGGCTCTTAAGTTTGCGCAACACCGACAACGCCACGTCGCCGCCGCCGAACACCGCCACGGCGTAGCCCCACCATTGAAATCGTGATCCGACGCGCCGCACCATGTTTCGAACCGTCGTCAAAACGACGGAGGCGCAAATGCATGTCAACAGCCACCTCAAATGTAACCGTAGTGGAGCCCCATCGAACACGAGCACCAGCGAAACAAATAGAAAAGCACCAAGGTGTGCAGTGGATATACGCTTGATGTCATCCACCGGTTCGACGCTAATTCCCGGATAAACGCCGCAAACGCTGTAGAGAATAAGGAAAAGCGTGAATAGCGGCCATAACTGAAGCCACGCATCAGCATGTTGCGCCACAGTGGCTTGATTCCTGAGGAATATCGTCAGCATCAGCCACAGTGTTACAAAGTCGCCCAAGAATACCAGCGCGGTCGAAAGCGCCGGCCAATGGGGGTTGTCAATCACTGGACCGATTGACAGCGAAACAGATTTTATCGGGGCAATTCTTGCAGTGGACACGGTCTTAACTCCAACCCTGGAGACAACCTAGTATGATTTTGGGAACGGATCCTACAATGCTAGGCCGAAAGCAGGGTCGCACGGAATGACTTTTCCGGGCCCGCCCGCTCCATTTGATAATGTTGGAGGGAGATGGCAACCGACCGCCCGACAAGGTCTATGGAGACGACTAGCTTACGCTCGTTCTCAACCAGGATGCCTTCAACGCCATCGAGCGAACCGCCGCATATGCGCACCCGCTCGCCAATGTTCACAAACGTATGCGGTTCGAAAGGCATTCCACTTCGCACAACGGTTTGAACGGCAAAAATTTCTTCTTTGGGTATCGGCGAGGGACGCCCATGAAAGCCAATCCAGCGCAACACGCTCGGATGCTGCAACACGGTTGCTTGCACCTCGGCTACGTCCGCCGCGGAAACGAACGCGTAGCAGGGGAACAGTGGAACTTCCAAAACCCTAATCCGATCGCTCCAGCGGTGAACTTCGCGTGAAACCGGAAGAAAGGTATTAATGCCTCTCTCCTGCAACTCCGCTGCGACCCTCTTCTCGTGTTTGGCGCGGGTGTGAATCGCATACCATTGCTGAGTATCGGCAGCTGTCAACGCAGCGACCGAGACGGGGACCTGAACATTCGTTTTACTGAGCACCTCATCGACCGCTGGTTCCATAACTCCCTCCTGCCCCACGTACGGTCAGGGTTCGTCGCAACACGGTTTCAAAGATTCCGGCTAATGCCGCGTTATGTGCGGGCGGTATTCAGATCTCCTCTGCGCGAGCGCTTCGGGGCCAGAATTGTGCGTCACTGCCGCCGGTTTAAAATCGGAGTCTGGGAAATTGGAGGATGGCCGAAAGGGTAGACGAAATAAAGACAGATTTGGCTTGTCGGCAATCGAACCTCAGATCCTCAGATATACTTACATCCTCAGATATAGCTTCGCCCTCAAAGTCCCGTTCGAGGGACAACTCTGGTTTGCGGTTCGTTGTGATAATGCTTGCGATTTCTGAGTTCAAATGCTTGGTTCTTGACCTTGTATAAACTCGACCAGATTACGGCATCAAATTCAGCTTGATCGTAAGCATGGCTTCGCCCTCAGAGTCACATCAAAGAGGTAACATTTCGTGAACGTCTTCGTACTCTCACCAGCTTTCAATTTCATAGGATGGCTCACTTTCGGTTTATGCTGTACGAACTCCTCAATTAAAGTGTGAAAAGAAACCTAATACGAAGCAGGTGCTGTCTTAGCCCGGCTCCGGAGCGCACAACTCATGTGGGGGGAATGGTCTTGCTTTACGGAAAAGGTGGTTTTAAATCAGGTAATTACAACCAGTACAAGACGCCATGAACTTAGAACTCAGCTTCGTTTGAGTGGTATGGGAACGTCCGCCGGCTCTGTAAAATCTTCCACCCGGCTTCGTTCCCTGAACTCTGCAACGGCAACTCGAACGAACTCCGCAATTCTGCTTTTGAATGTGGCAGCGTCGAATTGCAGCGAATGTTCGCGAATCGTACGCGGACAGAACTCGTCTTCCAGCGCTTCAAAGTTAAGGATTGCTCTCTCGATGCTTGCGGGGGTTTGTTCGCAGAAGAAGACTCCGGTTGGATTTTCCATCCCAGCTTCGCCGGGCAATACGCCGCGGACTGTTTCCAGCACACCCCCGGAAGCATACGCGATAACTGGGCGGCCAAAGCTTTGCGCCTCGACTGGGACGATACCGAAATCCTCTTCGCCTGGGAACAGCAGCGCCCGGCAACCCGCCAGTTCCTCTCTCAGTTCGTTGTCGCCCATCCACCCCAGGAACTCTACGGTCGGGCCGGCCATTCGCCGCAGAGCCTTGGATTCGGGCCCGCCACCAATGACTTTTAAACGCCTGCCCAACTTGGTGCAGGCGTTTACGGCCAAGTCAAATCGCTTGTAGCCAACCAGTCGCCCAATCGCCAAGTAGTAGTCGTTGGGCTTGCCGCTGATGGCAGATGCCGCCGCATCCACGGGAGGATGAATCACCGCGCTCTCGCGTCCGTAAGTTTTCCGGATGCGCGTCGCGATGAAGCGTGAGTTCGCCACGAAATAATCCACCCGCCCCGCGCTCGCATAGTCCCATAGCCGCATGTAGTGCGCCACGAGCGAAAAAATGCTGCCCACGATTGTTCCCATGCCGCGCCTGTACTCCGGATACAGATCCCAGATATACCGCATAGGAGAGTGGCAATAGCAGATGTGGCAAGTCCTTGATGAGGTGAGCACACCCTTTGCAGGCCCCGACTCGGAACTGATCACCAAGTCATACCCGCTGAGATCAAACTGCTCCAATGCCAGGGGCTGCAGGAGGAGAAAGTGGCGATGAAATTTTACTGCTCCCGGAATTCGCTGCAAAAATGAAGTTTGCAATTTTCGTTTCTGCAGAATCGGAGCAAGTGTTGAACGGTCAGCCACGAGCGAAAACAGGTCGGCCTGCGGAAACACCTCTGCCAGAGCCTCAACGACACGCTCGCCTCCGCCACGTCCCACAAACCAATAGTGGACGATGGCTACGCGAAGCTTGGACAGTTCAGAATCCGCGGAAAATGAATCGTGCATTAGCCAACCACTGCCTTAGCATTCATCATAAAGCAAGTCATAATCCGGTGCTGGCAATCGCAGCGTTAAGCGCTCCCCATCTGCGTCCGAACTTATGAAGAGATCGTTGCGACGGCTCCTCTGTCCTGCTCTGCCCGGAGAGAATCTACTGTGCTCGTAGCTTGTGATCGGGGGTGTACTGCAGTCCCGCCCACCCGCTTACGTCATATTGCGGAGTGCGGTTGCCGGTCAGCAAAGGAATCACGTACCGCTCGGCCTGAACGCCCAGTTCCAAATTCAAATTGTGCTTTATCTGCAAGCTGGAGGTAGTCTGGGCGTCGTTCTGGGTTCCTCCGCCCTTTATGAACTGCGGGCTGATGTAGTGATTGCGGTAACTCACCTGCACTTTGCTCCGTGGTGAAAACCAGTACGTGCTCCACGCCTGCCATTCCACGCCGGCCCGGCCCACCGTGTCGCCGATCAGTAATTTCTTGTTGGTGTAGCCGTCCTTGTAATCCCCGTTCCAGTAGTTGGTTCGATTGGGGATCGACGGGTTCTCCGAAGCCGTATAGGAGCCTTCCATTCGCAAGTTTTGCCAGAGACCCCGGCAGTCGTGCAATGTACAGCCCTGGATGAAATGCCGAGCGAGTCGGCGCGGCCAGCGGTGAAGGGTCATCGTCGCAGAAGCCGTCGCTGTACAGCGTCACTGGAATCTTTGGCAGCTTCCATGAAAAATCCAATCCGCCGCGGCGGTCGCCCACCTTGTTTTGCGGAAGGTCCGAGTTTAGATTGTCACCCACGCTGGTGTAGCTCTTCACTAATCGGTTGAGGGTAAATGGGAAGCCATCGCCCAAAAAGACCACAGTGCGCGAGAACCCAAATTCAATGCTCTTGAACGGCTGCAGCGAAAGTTTTTCGCCGTGTATCCAGGACTGCGGAACGAACGTGTGCCCCTGCAGCTTTCCGTAGAACAAGTCGATGCGCGCGTTGCCGAGGACGGGAATTTTGTAGGGCACGTCGTTGGTCAGCCTGGCCATCCAGATCGGCTCAATGTTGTTGCTGTACAGCATCGCGCCGCCAGTTGCGGGCCCCCACCACAAGCTCTGCTTGCCCAGCGTACCCGTAAAGTGCGCAAAGGAGACGCCTACATAGGTATCGAGCAGGCGGGGATTGTTTACCTCCGGCCCGCCCTGGGTTAGGACAGTATTGGTGTTAGTCAGCAGGTCGACTTTGGCAAGAGCCGTGAGCGTGTCCGGCGATGGCGTGCGCAGGGATGCGCCGTGCTGATACTCGCCACGAACGTACAGCAGTCCAGCCCGCTCCTGCAGGTAGCCCGAACCCCCGTCCACGGTGTTGAAGCCCTGTCCGTATGGGCGTCCAAAGTCGTTCACGATGGTTTGTCCGAAGTGGAAGCTGTCGCGCAGTGGCGTCCCCCCAATCTGGGTGCTCCGCGTGTAGATAGATTCCAGCGCGAGCTTCTCTGGTTTGTTGTCCAGTTCAGGAGCAAACTCATGCTCCAATGCGCTCTGCAATTTCGCTGCCTCGCTATCGTGCTTCTTCTCTCTGGCTCGCTCCAGGAAGTGCGCAAACTGAGCCCGCGTCCAGGGCCGCATTCCCATCACCTCAGCCTGCGAACCGGTCAATGCTGCCAGCCGCTCCGTCGCCGGATAAAGCCAGCTGTCCACCGGCACGTATACCGATCCGGCGTGTGCCAGGGCAGCCACGGCAAGTGCAACCAGCAGCAAGGCCGTGGATACGGTGGTTTCGGCAAGACGCAGAAGGGAGATTGCAATCGGAGAGGATTTAGGGCACATGCGGTTCTTTCCTTCATCAAAGCAGGGTGCGGATCAGGACGAAGCCAAAGATTTGCGGCAAACACGCCAGAATTGTCGGGGCTGCTTGGCGGAACTGGAGCGGTCCGATGCGATGCTTGTGGGGTAACGAATTCCCAATGCTACCACGATCAGTGACTCTGGATGCGGGGATGGTTGATGAAAACGACAATGGGTTGGCGAGCCATGGTTACGACTCGGTAAATCATTTGAGAAGTTTCAGAAGCTGTTGACTGAGTAGGTAAGGAAAAGCTCTGACGGGGTATTCAATTAAGCAATGGTTTGGTGCCGCGGTTACTTCTCGCGGGCGACGACGAACTGCGGGAGCCAGAGGAGAGCGCGCTTGAAGGTGTTTTCCGGGAAGGCATGGAGTTGCGCGACCGCGTGTTGGGCGAACTTTGCCGCCTCCTGGTTGGCGGCATGGATGGATTCGTAGCGGCCCAGGATCGCAAGAATGTCCTGATGTGTGACGCCGTTGAAGGCGCGCTGCTCGAGAACGGTCTGGATCCGGGCGCGCTCCTCGGCGTTGCATCGCTCGAGGGCGTGGATGACGGCGAGGGTTGCCTTGCCTTCGCGCAGATCGCTGGCGACGGGTTTGCCGAGCACGATCTCGGAGGCCGTGAGGTCGAGGACATCATCGGTGATCTGGAAGGCCATGCCGACGGCGCGACCGTATTCGCGCAGGCTTAGCTGCTGCTCCTGGTTGGCCCCGGCGAGCACTCCGCCCAACTGCATGCAAACGGCGAAGAGGCAGGCGGTTTTGCGATAGATGAGATCCAGATGGCTGTCGCGGGTGATCAGCGAGCCGAGCTTCTCGATCTGGAGGAGTTCGCCTTCGACCATCTGCTTGGTGAGCTCGGTGAGCAGGTCGAGTACGTGGAGGTTGCGCTCTTCCAGCGAGATTTGAAATGCCTGCATGTAAAGCCAATCGCCGGCAAGGACGCACTTGGGGTTGCCCCAGATGGTGTTGGGCGAAGGGCGGCCGCGGCGGATCTCGGCTTCGTCGATGATGTCATCGTGAACGAGGGTTGCGGTGTGAATGATTTCGACGACGGCACCGAGGCGGACAGCTCCGCTTCCCTTGTAGTCGAGCATCTTGGCGGCGAGCAGAAGTAGCGCGGGCCGGAGACGTTTTCCTCCACCCTGACGCAGGTATTCGCCAATCTCGGTGATGGCCTGTACGTTCGACACGCTGTAGCCACCGAACTCGCGCTCGATGGCCTCCAGGTCTTCCCGGAGAAGGTTGAAGATCTGCTTACCCTTCGCTGCTGCTGCCAAGCTGTTCAAGATTGAGCCCTTACCGAGTCGATTGAATTCCGCGCCGATCCATTAGTTATTGCGATAGTTCGTAAACTGCATATCGATACCGAAATCGCTTTGGCGAAGCAACGCGATGATTTCCTGAAGGCTGTCGCGGTCCTTGCCGGTGACGCGGACGATGTCTCCGTTGATGGAGGCTTGTACTTTCTTTTTGGAATCCTTAATGGTCTTGACGATCTCGCGGGCCTTTTCCATGGCGATGCCCTGTTGCAGTTTGACCTTCTGGCGGACGGTGGAACCGGCGGCAGGCTCGATCTTGCCATACTCGAAGGACTTAAGCGAGACGTTGCGCTTGACCAGTTTGGATTGCAGCACGTCGATGACGGCCTTGAGCTTGTATTCGTCGGCGGAGGTGAGGGTGAGTTCCTCCTTGCCGTCGAACTCAATGTCGGAGTGCGAACCCTTCAGGTCGTAACGCTGATGGATTTCCTTGAGAGCCTGCTGGATGGCATTGGTGACTTCCGGCAGGTCTACGTTGCTGACGATGTCGAATGAGTTTTCAGCGGCCATTGGCTTCTAGTGTATGACAAAGTCGGCGTTCTCGCATCCGTTGAATTCTGGGGTTCCGGGAGGGAAGATTCACACGAATCGATTGCTGGTGGAAAAGCTTGGCACAGCATGGAAAATTTGAGCCGTGCTGGGGTCCTTCACTTTGTTCAGGATGACAACCTAAAAACAAGAACAAAGGAAAGAGCATAAGGCAGAGGCGAAAGGCATAAAGGCAGATGCGAGGCAGATGCGAGGCAGATGCGAAAGGCGAAATTCTGTGTTACATGGGTGGGGCGGGGAGGTGGAAGAAGCGGAGGAAGTTCTCGAGGGCGAGGGAACCGGCGGCTTCGGGAGTGAGGTCGCGGAGCTGGGCGAAGTGGTGGGCGGTTTCGACGACGAAGGCGGGTTCGTTGCGTTTGCCTCGGTGCGGGATGGGAGCGAGGTAGGGGCAGTCCGTTTCGAGGAAGAAGCGGTCGAGGGGAACGATGGCAGCAGCGTCGCGGATGTTCTGCGCCTTGGGGTAGCTTAGGTTGCCGGCGAAGGAGAGGATGAAGCCGAGATCGAGCGAGGCTTCGGCCTGGGCGAGGTTTCCGGTGAAGCAATGCATGACGCCGGTGAGGCCAGTGGCGGCCCAGTGCTCGCGCAGGATGGCGAGGAGGTCGTCCCAGGCGTTGCTGCTGTTCTGGCTGGGGCGGCAGTGGATGAGGATGGGGAGCTTGACGGCGGCGGCGAGCTCGAGCTGCTGGCGGAAGACGCGCTGCTGCACGTCTCGTGGCGAGTAGTCGTAGTGGTAGTCGAGTCCGATTTCGCCGATGGCGATGACCTTGGGGTGCTGGGCGAGGCGCAGCATATGTTCGAGGTGGGCGGGGGTGAGCAGGCGCGCCTCGTGCGGGTGGACGCCGACGGAGGCGTAGATCCAGGGGTAACTCTCGGCGAAGGGGATGGCGCAGGCAAGGTCGTCGGGGCCGTCTCCATTGCCGATGGCGAGCAGGGCACGGACTCCGGCATCGTAGGCGCGCTGGATGGTGGTCTCGCGATCAGGAGCGAACTGAGGGCCATCGAGATGGGCGTGGGAGTCGAGGAACATAAGTGATGGTAATCCAGAAACCGATTGCTGGTTGAAAAGCTTAGAGCAGCGCGGCCACTAACATCCATCAGTTCGGAGCTGCTCAAAAGGAATCGACTGCTGGTTGAAAAGCTTGAGATGGCGCGGGAGATTTGAGCGGCGCTGGGATCCTTCGCTGCGCTCAGAATGACACTCCTTCGGGATGCTAACGCGGATCGCCTTCTCCGGGAGCGAGGAAGAGATTTTCCTCGAGGCCGTGCTGGCGGGTGTACAAGTCGTAGTAGCGTCCCTCGTGCAGCAGGAGTTTGGTGTGAGTGCCGCGCTCGACGATGCGGCCGGCTTCGACCACTAGAATCTGGTCGGCGCGGCGGATGGTGGAAAGCCGGTGGGCGATGACGAAGGTGGTGCGGCCTCGCATGAGGTAGGCGAGACCGCTCTGGATGATGGCTTCCGACTCGGAGTCGAGGCTGGAGGTGGCCTCGTCGAGAATCAGGATGCGGGGATCCGCGAGGATGGCGCGGGCGATGGAGAGTCGCTGGCGCTGGCCGCCGCTGAGTTTGACGCCGCGCTCGCCGATGATGGTGTCATAGCCTTGCTCAAAGGTTTCGGCGAACTCATCGACGCGGGCGATGCGGCAGGCCTCGAGAATCTGCTGCTGAGCTGGCATGGGGACGCGAGAAGGCGACGTTTTCGGAGATTGTTCCGTCGAAGAGAAACGAGTCCTGCAGCACCACTCCAAGCTGGCTGCGATAGCTTTCCAGCCGCACCGTGGAGAGATCGGCGCCATCGACAAGCACCAGCCCGCTTTGCGGCGTATGAAAGGCCGCCAGCAGGGAGATGATCGTCGATTTCCCTGAGCCGGAGGAGCCCACCAGTGCGGTCAGCGTACCGGGCATGGCCTGGAAGCTGACGTCATGCAGCACGGGCTTGTCCGGGGTGTATCCGAACGAGACGTCGCGGAACTCAACCTCGCCTTCGATTCTGCCAAGGGTCAAGATGCGCCTCGGGTCTTCATCTTCGGGATACTCGTTGAGCACTTCGCGAGTGCGCTCAAGCCCGGCGAGCGCCTCGGTGATCTGGGTTCCGATTCCAACCACCTGGAAGAGCGGGGCGGCGAGATAGCCGAGAAACATGATGTAGGTGAGGTATCCGCCGAGTGTGAGCTTGCCGGCCAGTATCTGCCGCGAGCCCATATACATCACGATGGCGCCGACCACACCCATCAGCATGGCAGAGGAGAGGCCCAGGAGCGAGGTTGCGGTGAGGGTGCGGAAGACGTTTTGCAGAAGACGCTCGATGCCGGTGGCGAAGACCTCGTGCTCGCGGGCCTCAGCGTGGTAGCCCTTGACGACGCGCACTCCGCCCAGCGACTCGGTGAGGCGTCCGGTGACCTCGGCATTGATCTTGCCGCGCTCGCGGAAGATAGGCCGGATGGTTTGGAAGGCCTTGCGCAGAGCGACGCCGAAGACGAGCAGGAATCCGAAGGCAATGGCCGTCATCACCGGGCTGATACGCATCAGCACGATGAAGGCGATGAGGGCCGTCAAGAGGCCGCCGACAAAGTCGATCAACCCGGTCCCGATCAGGTTGCGAACGCCTTCCACGTCGGTCATGATGCGCGAAACCAGCATGCCTACTTTGGTGGAATCGAAGTACTTGAGCGGCAGCCGCCCGACGTGCTCCTGCACCTGGCTGCGCAGCTCTGCGATGAGTCGTTGCGCAGCCTTGGAGAGCGTCTGGGTGAGGGCGAACGAGGTCAATCCCTGCACCAGAGTGGAGAGCAGCACCGCTCCCACGAGCGGCATCAGCAGGCTGGCACGATGTTTCCCGATCACGTCATCGACGAGGAATTTTGTGGACGCCGGAAGCACCAGTCCGGTGATGCGATTGATCACCATCAGGAAGAATCCCAGGGCGAGCAGACGGCGGCGCGGACGGATCAGGACCCAGACTTCAGGCAGAGCTTTGAATACCGAGATTGGGGGACCGGTGTAGGCTTCGGAGGGTTGGTTCGAGCGCTGCGGGGTTCGGAGCTGTTTCTAAAATGCACGGATCGTATTGTCTCACTCCCTAGCGCTGCCGACGCGGGCAGGGAATTGCTAGGCGAGCAAAAAGGCCCGCCGAAGCGGGCCTCTGTCAGTGGTGGTTGGAAACGGCTAGTTGACCGGAAGCTGCGGTATCCGTGGTCTGCGAAATTGCTGCTGCTGGAGCGGGAGGCTGCGGAGTTTCCACGGCGTTGGGGGTTTCTTTCTCGACCAGCGTTGGGCGTCTCTTTTTCCATTGTCAGACGCGTCAGGTGGGGGAAGACCGGAGTCACTTCGAGCGGCATCTTTTCACGCGCCGTCAGCAGATGGCACCGGCTTGGTAGCTGTTGATCTCGATGCGGTTGTTCCAGGGATCGACCTTGATGCGGCCACCGAGCGGAAGCGCGGCGATCTGGGTGACCTTCTTCGGCTCAAGCTTGGGAGCCGTGGTGGTCAACGCCTGCAAGCGCAGTCGCCCGGAGTCGCCGTTGGTCAGCGAGTTGCCCATCTGCCCGGAACGGATCAGGTGCGGCAGAGCGTCTCGGCGGGCTTCCACCTGGCGCAGGAAGAGGCCAACGGACTCCAGCTTGTCGTGGTAAGGCGAATTTTGCAGCAGGGCCATAGCCTCGCTGTCCGCTTCTTTTTCCTCTTCCAGAGTGCGGGTGAAATGCAAGCGGCTCAGAAGCTGCTGGTCGGAGACGATGGAGCGGTCCTTGAAAGCAAAGGTAGTGTCGGTGGGATGGCCGAGCACGATGTGCGCCAGTTCGGGGGCAAGCACCGCTGCCAGCGACGCTTCATCGGGCAGAACGTCCAGCATGCCGCGGCTGACGAAGATCGTATGGCCCATGCTGAAGCTCTCCACGGGAGAGGTCAGCAGGACGCGGCAGCGAACCTCGGGCTGAATGTCGAGGTTATTGGTGATTTCCAGGTTATTGATGACGGTGTTGAGAACCTTGTCCACGTCGCCGGTTCTTGCCAGCAGGCCGCCGTGCTCAAGGCGCTCGATGACGTTGTCTTCTGCCTGCCGTTGCCAGGCGCGCTGGGCAGCTACGGGAGAAAGATCCTGCGCCTTGTCGCTGTTATCCTTCACGGCGCTTTCGTCGTCCACCAGAACCTCGGTAAACTCGTTTTCGGCGTGGCCCTTGCCGACGTTGTAGCCCCAGATTCGGGTTTCGGACTTGTAGCTTCCGCCGCGAACCTTGGCGCCCGGGGTTTCGTGGTCTTCGCTGTAAATATAAGCGGGCAGCCAGACGCCGGGCCGCATGTTCAGGCGCCAAGTATCAAAATGCAGATACTCTCCATGCTTGGCAGCGGCGAAGGTGCCGTTGAAGCGGACGATATTGAAATCGCGATCCTCGACCCAGATCCTTCCCACGAAGCGGCCTTCGCCTGAGTTCGGTTTCGGGAGTCACGTCGATGACGATGCAGCGCAGGTCGCCAAGGAATTCGCGGCCCTGGTAATCGAAGTTGTAATGGGCGCGATCCAGTCCGCGCAGATCCATGACCATCATCCAGGAGAAGCCCTGCGCGACGAACCCGGACTTTCTCGCCCTTCGCAGTATGCAGGACGCGGCCCAAGAATCCGGGCTCGGGATGAAACGATATGTCTTCCAGCGACTTTTTGAATGAGACGCGGGTCAGGTAGTACTGGTCGCCGTAGGGCACCAGACCGAGTTCCTTGTCCGGACGCATGTTCTGCAGGTAGGTTTCCACCAATGGAGAATAGGTGCGCAGGGCGTTGGTGTTTTCGGTTTCGCGGGCAAGCACGCGATCCACCACGCGGTCAAAAGCGGTGTTTGCGGGAGCGGGCGCTGCGCTGGTTTTTTTGCAGCAAAGGCAAGACTGGTTGCCGCGAGCACGATTCCTAGCAGCAGGTACTTTACTTGTCGTTCCATCTGGATTCCTCGGTTCAATTCGTGTTACGAGAGCTGGAAAACTATGTGTAAGGTTGCGTTGGAGTCAACCGGATGGCCATTGCGCATCGCCGGACTGAACTTGACGCCTTGGGCCGCACGCTGCGCGGCTTCATCCAATCCGTGACCAAGTCCATGCACCACGTTCAGAATGCGAATCTGTCCGTCTGCCGTGAATACCACGTTTAACAAAACTTCGCCCTCCACCCTGAGCTGGCGAGCTTCGGGGGTATATACGGGAGTTGGCTTGCTTTGGATCGAGACTGGGACTGAGTTCGATGAATCCTGGACGAGTTTTGCGTGATGTTCCTCAGGGGCCGGAGAGCGATTGCAAAGCCGGTGGGCTGAATATGAGCCTGGCTGCGTTCCGCCGCCTGCACCGCAACGGTATTGCCGAAACCCGCACTGGCAACGGTTCCGCGCGCGCCCGAGGCGCCGCCGGTTCCATTGCCATTGCCGCCACCGGTGGGAAGATCGAACGATCCGACGGCGGCGATGTTCGATTTGTTGCTGCCGCGAGCGTTGACCGGAACGCCATTGGGATCACCGAAACCGCCGGTCTGCACCTTGCTGGGAGCAGTCTTTTCCAGAGTCGGCGGAGCCGAACTTCCAGCGAAGGTATTGGTGGCAACAATTTTGCTTAGGGCCTTTGGGTTGGGAAGCGTATTCAACACCTTGGAATCGAACTTCGGCGCGGAGGCGAGCTGAGGCTGCGCAACTTCTTCGACCGGGGCCGCCCGACGCACGCGCTGCGGTTGCCGAACTTGCAGCGGCGGAGGCTGAATCTTAGCCAGTACGGGAATGGCGATTTGCTGTGGCTGAAGCTTGGCTATGCTTCGCACGGGTTTCACTTCCGCAACTTTGGCGGGCGGAGTATTCAGTTCCGGGGCCACCAGCTCGATGTGCCTGGCCAGCGCGGGCTCGATTTTCGGCGCGAATATGGTATACGCCAGCAGCGCGACCGTTGCGAGTGATCTGCACGGCATAGCTCGCCGCGAAGGATCCCCAACGCGTCCATCGGGCGGGGATTTGCGGAGATCCAAAAACAAAGGCCTGATGTTTGCGACTCGCCGATCCGGAACATATGTGCTCATGCCATTCATGCCTTTACCTTACCGGTGCCTTTGTTGGCTTAACGCAGTTTGCCATCGCATCAATGGAAGCTCACCATTCATTGTGGGACGATGTCACTCGTTAGTACCCATGAAGCAGGTACTTACGGTAAAAACACGTGAAGAATTAAAGAAATTTTCATGGCAGACTGAAATCCAGCTCTGCTTTCGCTAAGGAATGATCGCGGCTCAGATGGGGCGGGGTCAAGTTACCTGAGTTGTACTGCTGCCGAGCCTTCTTTGATTACTCTCCGATTACCTTGATGAGAACTCTTTTGTTGCGTCGGCCATCGAACTCGGCATAGAAGACTCTCTGCCATGGGCCGAGGTCGAGCCTGCCCGGCGGTGACGGGGACGATGACCTGATGGTGGACCAGCATGGATTTCAAATGCGCGTCGCCGTTGGTTTCACCGGTTTGGTGGTGTTTGTAAGCGGGATTTCTTGGGAGCCAGCTTTTCGAGCCATGCTTCAATGTCTTCGATCAAGTCCTTCTTCGTTGTCATTGACGTAGACACCGGCGGTGATGTGCATGGCCGAGACCAGGGCAAGGCCTTCCTGGATACCGCTCTGCTGCACAGCCTTTTCCACCTGCGGAGTGATGTGCACATACTCATGCTCGTGGCGAGTGTTGAAGGTGAGATATTCGGTATGCGATTTCATGCCCAAAAGTGTAAGCCAGAATCGCGAATCCAGCTCTGGCTGCGCCGGGCAGCAGGTATAATGCCCCGCAATGAGCGAACAGGACGAACTTCGCGCGCTGCGGAAGCTTGTGGCGCAACTCACCGAACGGGTATATCGTCTGGAACAGCTGGTTCACGCCCCCGTATCCGCATCCTCGTCGGCGCGGCCCGATGCGGCGGCAGTGGCTCCTGAGTCGGCGACGCATGCGGAGCCTGCGGTTTCGGAAGCCGCGCGTACGCCGGAGTTTCACGGCGATGGAGTCGGCGTCGGATCTCCGGACGTTGGATTGCGAGACCGGGAGTTGCGGAGCCGCGAATCGCAAAACCGACAAGCGGCTGATTTGCATAGGGACTCACTCGAAAGACGGATCGGCTCGCAATGGCTGAATCGGGTTGGAGTGGTCGCCGTGCTGGTCGGCGTCTCCTACTTTCTGAAACTCGCTTTCGAAATCGGATGGATCGGGCCTGGGCTTCGCATGCTGATCGGATTGATGGCCGGAGTGGGGCTGTGCTGGTGGAGCGAGCGCTTCCGCCGTCCCAACTCACTGGCGTTTTCCTACTCCTTGAAAGCGGTAGGAGCCGGCATCCTCTATCTTTCGCTGTGGGCGTCGATTCCAGCTCTATCACCTGCTTCCGGAAGCGGTCGCCTTTCTGGCGATGATGCTGGTCACGGCAGCTACGGCGGGATCGCGGTTGCGCAGGATGCTGAGCTGCTGGCCGGATTGGCGCTGCTGGGCGGGTTGCTCACGCCGTGCTTTGCGGGAATCATGAGAATCGCGAAGGCTGCTCTGTTCTGCTACCTGCTGCTGCTCTCGCTTGGAGCGTTCGTCCTGCAACGGGTCGAAGCCGTGGCCGCGCATTCTGTTCGGAGCTTTCGCCGGCAGCTTTCTGCTGGGCGCGGCTTGGTTCAACCGGCTACTACAGCGACGATCAATTTGCCGAGTCGCTACTGTTTTTCACCCTGCTGTTTGCTCTCTTTGCCGTGGCTCCGCTCTATGCCATGCCTGAGCCGGAGCGCGACCGCCAGACGCAGTTGACCGGATTGCTGCTGGCAATTTTCAATGCCGCGGCATACTTTGCCGCAATCTATTCACAACTGGAGACGTCAAGGGGTCTCAGTGCAGCCGAGAGGCGCGGCATATGCGCTGGGACTTGCGCGTGTGTACGCGGGGCTTGGGGTTGCTCTCGATCGCCGCGTCAGTCGAGCATCCTGGGGCGGAGCGCCTGCTGCCCATGGCGCATTATGGCACTGGCAGTCGGCTTTTCACCATTGCAATTCCGCTCAGTCTGCATGAGCACTGGATCACGCTGGCATGGCTGATGGAAGGCGCGCTGGCTTCTGGGTCGGAGCCACCAGGGGCACCACCGGGTGAAGTTGTTTGCCGACCGCGGTGTTTGTTCTCGGGCTGCTGCGACTGCTCACGCTCGATCTGTACAACTGGGGCGTGCAGCCGACCGATCTTCAACCCGCGTCTTGGCGACCTTTGCCGTCGCCATCGGCGTGCTGCTATGGATGATCTATCTCGACTCCCGTTCGCCGGATGCTCGCGAATCCGATTATGGGACGCCATGGCTGGTCGCAGTGGTCGGTGTGAATCGTGCTGGCGCTGCTCGCCAGCCGGGCTGGAAATTCATGACACATTCGCGGCTCTCATCCGCGCCACGGTGGTGGATCCGAGAAATCCATCCATCTACGATGTGCGGACGGCGAGGCACGGGCTGCGATCCTCCGCAATTTCTCCTACTCGGCGCTGTTCATGTTGTATGGCGCGGGGCTGATGTGGCTGGGCTTCGCGCGCAAGTCGGCGCTGCTGCGCTGGCAGGCGATTCTGTTGATTGCGGCTATGGTGGTCAAAGTGTTTTTGTTCGATGCGTCGGCGCTCGATCACGGCTGGCGGGTTCTCAGCTTCATTATTCTGGGCGCGCTGCTGCTGGCGATTTCCTATGCCTACCAGCGGGACTGGCTTGGTCTGCAACGGCCGCACTCCGGGTGTAAACATCAAATTGTCTCACGCATCTAAGCGAGCATGAGTCCGCGTTTGCGCTGGTACTACCTTCCACTCTTTCCTATGACCCTGCTTGCGCTGGTCTGGCTGTTGCTGTATCTGCATGGGCGGCAGCGCGCGCCGCTGCGCAGACCTCCTCCGTGTTTTCAGACTACCGGTCGGAGTCGCCGGGGCGCGTGCATCACATCACTTTGCGCGATCTTCCGCCGCCTTACGCCACACCCTCTGTGGACGCGGGTTCGCGAGCGATTGCGCGGCCGGCGAAGGCGTGGCCCAAAGTGCCGGCGGGATTCTCAGTGCAACTCTACGCGGAGCGCTTGAATAATCCGCGGCTGCTGCGTGCGGCCCCGAACGGCGATGTCTTTCTGGCAGAGAGCGACCCCGGAATCATTAAAGTCCTGCGCGGGATCGACTCCAAGGGCGGGGTGGACAGAGCAGAACTGTTTGCCACCGGGCTCGACAAGCCATTCGGCATTGCCTTCTATCCGCCGGGGCCGGAGCCGCAGTGGGTGTACGTCGGCAACACGGACTCAGTGGTGCGCTTTCCGTATCGCAACGGAGACCTGAAGGCGGCGGCCCGGCGCAGAAGATCTGCGATCTCCCGGGCGGTGGACTGCTTCGGGGCGGAGGCCACTGGACGCGCGACATTGCGTTCTCGCTCGATGGCAAAACCATGTATGTTTCGGTGGGATCGCACTCCAACGACGATGATCCGGACACGCATCCAGCAGAGAAGGATCGCGCCGATATTCTCCAGTTCAATCCCGATGGAAGCGGCCAGAAGATATTTGCCGCGGGCATTCGCAATGCGGTCGGAATCGCCATTCAGCCCAGCAAGCGGAGAGCTGTGGGGCTCGGTGAATGAGCGCGACGCGCTTGGCGACAACCTTGTTCCCGATTACATCACTCACGTTCAGCCCAAGGGCTTTTACGGATGGCCATGGTGGTACATGGGAGGCATGCAAGACCCGCGACATAAGGGCAAGCATCCCGAGCTGAAAGATAGGGTGATCACGCCGGACGTTCTCATCCAGCCCCATAATGCTTCGCTTGAAATGGTTTTTTACGAAGGCAAACAATTTCCCGCAGAGCTTTCGGGGAGATATCTTCGCCGCCGAGCATGGCTCATGGAACCGATCCAAGCGCACGGGATATGAGGTGATCCGCGTCCCGATGAATGGCGGCACGCACGCAGAGGATAGATACGAGGACTTCCTCACTGGATTCGTCACGCCGGGAGGGCAGGTTTGGGGGCGTCCGGTGGGCGTCGCCGCAGCCGCCGATGGCAGCTTGCTGGTCAGCGACGATGGGGGAGAAGTCATCTGGCGTGTGAGCAGCGATGGGCACGGTGCGGCGAAATAAGGGGTGCAGAAAGCAGAAGGCGCGGAAGCGATCCGCGCCTTCTTATGGTGCGCCCGGCAGGGCGCACTCACTTGGAGGTGAAAGTCCTCTACACACCCGGCAAGGGGAAGTGTTAGCTGAACGGCAAGGGTGTCCGTCGCGAGGCGGGATCCGAAGGAAGCCGGAGGCAAAGCGCTGGCCTGACGAACAGGAAGCGGATAGAGGCGGCACGGCGGGGTAAGCGGGCCATTAGACGCAAAGCCCAGTTCTTGCACGGAACGCCGTGACGTATATCCGACAGCACTGCTGTCCGGTTAAAAGTCGAACAGAATCAATTGGTTGCTGGAATTGTGTAAGTCAGTGCAGGAGTCGGATGCGTGAAGTGCCTGTAAAATGGGCGTTTTCTCGAAAAGGGTAAGGCTGAGAATCTGTAGAATCTGATACAGACTGGCCTCCAGTCCCAATCGCTTGCGCATGATGGCTACCAGCACATACACCGACACTGCGATCCAGATTTGAGTTTTCACGGCGTTCTCGCTGGTGCCGTAAAAGGCTTTGATCCGCAGGTGCTGCTTGATCCATTTGAAAAACAGCTCCACCTGCCAGCGTTGCTTGTAGATTTGCGCGATGGTCTGTGCCGGAAGCGCGAAATTGTTGGTCAGGAACTTCAGGCGCTTGCCAGTTTCAGCATCGAAGTAGCTCACGCGTCGAAGTGTATCGGGATACGCCGAAGCTGGTCCAAAGGATGTGAGTACGACAGTCTGATCGGAGCGAACGCCGGTGCTCTTATCAACGGGATGTGAGTAGCGTCGCTGGAGCAACACGTTCGATTTGGTGCGCACCACGAAGAAGGCCGAGTTGAGCGTCAGCGCAAACAACCGCTCGAAATCGATGTATCCGCGATCCATGACATAGAATGCTCCGGCTTCCGGCAGAATCTCGTCGAGTATATTGACGTCATGCACCTTGCCATCCGTAATGCGGATAAACATTGGAATGTTGCCGCGAAGATCGAGCAATGTGTGCATCTTGACGGCGGCCTTGTGGGTGCGGAACTTAGCCCATGGAAACAATGACAGGCACAGATCGATGGTGGTTGAATCCAGAGCGTACAAGCTCTGATCCAGATCGACGCCCATTGGATCGCTGGCATAAAGCCTGCGAGCAGTAATAATCAGCCTTTGGGCGAAGTCGGCAAAGATGCGCCAGTCACGCGACTCGTTGGCGTCCGCCAGCGTCGAACGAGCGACCTTGCCTCTGAACCCCAAGTGATAGAGCTTGCCCTGCAACGAACCCAAGCAGGCTTCGATGTCGCGCAGGCTCTCGCGATAGGTCAACTGGGCAAACGCCATTGCCAGATACTGATTCCAGCAAGTGAAGTCTCGCAGTCGCAGGTCGCCACGATAACGCTCGACGCAACGACGAAACTCTCGGTCAGGCAGAAAGCTGATCAACTGCGAGAAAACCGTGCGGCCCTGATTCATAAGCCATTGTCAGCTCTCCTTCGCATTTCAAATCGCGGCAAGCCAGAAATGACTTCAACTTATTGCGCAGCAACTACTTGTAGCCAGCGGTTTCTGAGTTAACCGGACAGCAGTGATCCGACAGGCATAAGCGTGAAGGTGGGTGCGCGATACCCGGGGAGATCTGGTGGTCTGCCTTGTGCTACCGGCATTGAGAGATGTTGGGAAGGATCACCAGAAGTCAGCCGAGGCCATAGTAGTACCGCGCAAGCGGGACGAAGGGCCGAACATGAAATACGGGAGTAGGACAACAGATCTCGATGCGAACCGATGATGCAGAAGCGTACGCGAGTACGGCCAGCACAGGCAAAGGCAGGCGGAACCTGCCGGGAACTGGCGCGGGCGCGGAGGTTCGGACGGCGGCTGTTGGGCGAACGAAACCAGAAGCACTGCGGCTGATGGAAGCCGCAGTGGCACGCAGCAACATGCTGTGTGCCTACGAGCGCGTGGTGAAGAATAAAGGCGCACCGGGGGTCGATGGACTGACGGTGGCCGCATTCAAACCATGGCTCCAGGCGCACTGGCCGAGAGTAAGACAAGGGCTGCTGGCAGGCGAGTACGTGCCGTCGGCGGTGCGCAAGGTGGAGATACCGAAGCCGCAAGGCGGGGTTCGCACGTTGGGCATTCCGACGGTGTTGGACCGTCTGATTCAACAGGCGCTGCATCAGGTGATGCAACCGCTATTCGAACCCGAGTTTTCTGAGTCGAGCTACGGTTTTCGTCCCGGACGCAACGCGCACCAAGCGGTCAAAGCCGCGCGGAGCTACGTTGCCGAAGGCAGGCGCTGGACTGTTGATCTCGATCTGGAGAAGTTCTTCGACCGGGTGAACCACGACGTGCTGATGGCGCGGGTGGTGCGCAAGGTGAAGGATGAACGGGTGTTGAAGCTGATCCGGCGCTATCTGGAAGCGGGGCTGATGGAAGGCGGGGTGGTGAGTGCGCGAACGGAAGGCACGCCGCAAGGTGGACCACTGTCGCCGCTGCTGTCCAACATCCTGCTGACCGATCTGGATCGCGAACTGGAGAGACGCGGGCATCGCTTCTGCCGTTATGCGGATGACTGCAATATCTATGTCGGAAGCAAGCGGAGTGGACAGCGAGTGATGACGGCGATCACAGCGTTTCTGGAGCAAAGACTGAAGCTGAAGGTCAATGCGGCCAAGAGCGCGGTGGCGCGTCCGTGGCAGCGGAAGTTTCTGGGCTACAGCATGACGTGGCACAAGAAACCGAAGCTGAAGATCGCGCAACAGAGCCGTGAGCGCTTTGCGGAAAAGGTCCGCAAGGCGCTACAGGAGGCACGTGGCAAAAGCCTGAAACAGGCGGTCGAGCAGCTCCATCCCCAACTACGGGGATGGATCTCGTACTTCCGGCTTACCGAAGTAAAAGGTGTGCTGGAGGAACTCGATGGCTGGATCAGACACAGGCTGCGAGCGCTGCTCTGGCGGCAATGGAAGCGCAATCACACACGGGCCAAGAACCTAATGCGACGTGGACTACAACAGCAACGTGCGTGGCAATCGGCCACCAACGGACACGGTCCGTGGTGGAACAGCGGTGCCTCGCACATGAATGAAGCCTATCCGAAGTCTTGGTTCGACCGCATGGGGCTAGTTTCGCTGCTGGAAACTCAGCGGCGCTTCTCGCCTGTTTCATGAACCGCCGGATGCGGAACCGCACGTCCGGTGGTGTGGGAGGACGGCGGGGGTAACCCCGCCTCCTACCCGATAAGATTTAAAGCCTTACTGCTGCTCCATCTCGGCGATCCACTCGGGAGGCTTCAGGATCTCGCGCGGCTTGGGGCCGTCGGCAGGACCGACGATGCCGTCGCGCTCCATGAGGTCGATGAGATGGGCGGCGCGTCCGTAGCCGACACGAAGGCGGCGCTGGATGAGGGAAGTGGAGGCTTTGCCGAACTCGAAGACCAAACGCACGGCATCGTTGAAGAGCGGATCGTTGTCATCGCTATTTGATTCCAGTCCGCCGTCTTCCTTCACGCTGTTGCCTTCGTCTTTGGGGGCGGCGAGGAAGCCGTTTTCGTATTGTGCGGGGGCCTGCGCCTTCCAGAACTCGACGGTGGAGGCAATTTCTTTTTCGGTGACAAACGGTGCGTGCACGCGCAGCACCCGCGAGGAGCCGCTGGGAAGGTACAGCATGTCGCCACGCCCTAGCAGAGATTCGGCACCGTTGGCGTCCAGAATGGTGCGCGAGTCGATCTTGGTGGCCACGCGGAATGACATGCGCGCGGGGAAGTTCGCCTTGATGAGTCCGGTGATCACATCGACGGAAGGCCGCTGCGTCGCCAGGATGAGGTGGATGCCGATGGCGCGCGCCATCTGGGCAAGGCGTGTGATGGATTCTTCGACGTTGGCGCCATCCACCATCATCAGGTCGGCAAGTTCGTCGACGATGATGACGATATAGGGCAGAGGCTTTTCTTCCGTGCCGTCCTCAAACAGCGATGGCGTGTAGCCCTCTTCAAAGAGCCGGTTGTACTGGTCGATGTTGCGCACGCCCTTTTGCGCCAGCAGTTTGAGGCGATGTTCCATCTCGCGCACGGCGTTGCGCAGGGCGTTGCTGGCGAGTTTGGGTTCGCTGATGATCGGCGTGTAGAGGTGCGGCACGCCGTCGTAGTTGGTCAACTCCACGCGCTTGGGATCGACCAGAATGAGGCGCACCTGGTCGGGCGTGCTCTTGTAGAGCAGCGACATGATGAACGCATTGATTGCCACCGACTTGCCGCTGCCGGTCGATCCGGCGATGAGAAGGTGCGGCATGGAGTTCATCTCGGTGGTCATCAAACGGCCATTGATGTCTTTGCCGAGGGCGATGGTGATCTTTGATTTGGAGGCGGCAAATTCTGGGCTCTCGACCACTTCGCGCAGCCAGATGGTCTCGCGCTTTTCGTTGGGCACCTGGATGCCGACGGTGGATTTTCCGGCGACCCGCTCGATCAGAATGCTCTCGGCGCGCATGGCGAGGCAGAGGTCGTCCTGCAGGCCGACGATGCGGCTGTACTTGATTCCCGCCTCGGGCTTGAATTCGAAGGTGGTGACCACGGGGCCGGGATTGATCTGCACGACGCTGCCGAGGACGCCGAACTCTTCGCACTTCTGGGTCAGGGTCAGCGCAAGCTGCTTGAGTTCCTGCTCGTCGTAGGCCTGCCGGGCTTCGGGACGGTGCAGAAGAGTGCTTGAGGGCAGCTTCCAGGAACCTTGCTGCTTGGGCATGGTGGTGCGCGCCTGGGTGCGGGCCGCGTCGGCCATGGCTATATCGGCACGAACGCCAATTGCAATGGACCGCTCGCTTCAACTGCGGCAACCGCCGGCGGTTCATACTCGCCACTGGGACGCGTTTGGTTTGGCTGAGCCTCGGCCCGCATTCGCTCGATTCCGGAGAGCGGGCGGTCTTCACTGTGCTGCGGGGGACGGAGCGTGGGCTGAACATCGAGTTGACTTGGCGCGGGGAGCTGGTTTGTCGCGGCGGATTGGGGCTCGGCTTCGACGATGGATTGCGCGAGCGGCATTTCCATCACAGGGGAAGTCGCTGCCGAGTTGGCGGGTGCTGCGGCAGTGCGCGCCTGTTTTGCCTCGGCTTCGGCCTGCTCGCGTTGCGTCTGCTGTTCGCGCATTCGCTGCTTGTTTGCCAGCAATTTCAATTCACGAGCCCGGACGCGGCTGGCACGCCAATCCTGAAAGCGGTCGCGCAGGGCATAGAAGAAAGTGAAGCGGGTTCGCGTCCAGAGCCGGACACTGCTCAAGGAAAACGCAGTCGCCATGTACAACGCGGCGGCAATGGCCGTGAGGGCGACGATGCAGGCTCCGGCATAGTTGAGGTAGTGCACCAGCAGATCGCCTAGGAGTCGGCCGAGCAGCCCCTCGACGGGAATGGCGTGCATCCAGCGCATGGGCCAGGGCAGGATCGCCAGCAGGGCACTGGCAAAAGCCAGCAGGGAGAGAGCAGCCGCGGCTTTGAGCACGGGATTCTCAACCGTGCGCGAGCGCATCCAGCGCAGCGCCAGGAACAGCAGCATCACCGGCAGCAGGAAGGCCATCACGCCCATCGCCTGCAGCATCAGGTCCGCCGAGTAGGCGCCCACCAGACCGATCCAGTTGTGCGCGGGGCGGCCGATGGGGGGATTGGCTGCCGTGTTCAGCGATCGGTCCAAGGGGGAATAGGAGGCCATGGCCAAGTCATGAGCACGGCCGTGGCAATCAGCAGGATACCGATCAGCTCATTGAGCCGCTTGCTTTGCGTGGGAACAAACAATCGGGAGAGAACCGTCATATTTGGCGTGGAGGAACGCGATCGGACACACTCATAACTAACCTCGCGCGCACGAGCCGCGCAGCAGCCGTCCGATCAACGCCAGAGCAAGATCATTATGGCGCAATCGGGGACAAAAACGGAGCCCAATCTGAGGCGCAAGGGTTATGAGAAAGATTCGCGCTACTTGAGTGCGAACCATAGCACCGCCGCGCCGACCACAATCCGATAGACAGCAAAGGGCACAAAGCCGTGCTTGCGCACCCAGTTCATGAACCAGGCGACCACGCCGTAGGCCACTATGAAGCTGACCACAAAGCCAATGGCCAAGGTGATCCAGTTCTGCGAGGTCATCACCAGGTGGCCGATTGCCGCCGGTTCGCCGTGATGCGGACGCAGGCTTTTGAACAGGTCGTAGCAGGTCGCCACGACCATGGTGGGAATCGATAGGAAGAACGAGAACTCCAGGGCCGCGGAGCGCGACATGCCCGCTAGCTGTCCGGCGGCGATGGTGGACATGGAGCGCGAGGTTCCGGGAAAGACCGCCGAGAGGGTCTGGCAGAGGCCGATCCAGACTGCCTGCCCGAGCGACATCTCCTCGACGTGGTCAGTGTCATGCGCCAGCGCTCCGCGGGCGTAGAGCGCGTCAATGACCCACATGATCACTCCGCCGTTCACCAGCGCCGAGCCCATGATGACCAGGCTCTCCAGATGCTGGCCGATGACCTTGGTCAGCAGAAAGGCCGGAGCCGCGGTGCAGACGAAGGCAATCGCCACCAGGGTCAGCGGATGAGTCAATACGGTGCGGTCGCCGCGCTCGCCATTGGGGAAGGTTGCGATGAATTTTGCGATGCGCTCGCGGAAATAGAAAGGCAGGGTAAGGATCGCGCCCAACTGAATCACGATGGCGAACATCTTCCAGTAACCGTCGTCGAGGGCGATGCCCAGCAGCGATTGGCAGATGCGCAGATGCGCGGTGGAACTGACGGGAAGAAACTCGGTCAGTCCCTCAACAATTCCGAGGATGAGAGCAAGAAAATAATCGTGCATGACGGTGTTTCGAGTGTATCAGCTCAGGAAAGGTGGATGATGAATGTTGCATGACGGGGCTGCTTAGTTTGGGCCGCGCCCTTACTTCAACTTCCTTACTCCACCGCCGTGCCGTAGACGGGAACATTTGTTTCAACCATGTAGAGCAGGCGCTCGGCCTTGGCATTCCACTCCGGGCTGGCGTTTTTTTCGATTGCCTTCTGCGCCGCGGCGGCCGCGCGCTTCTGCGCCTCGCCCACCTTCGACGACTGGCCCTCGCCGGTGTAGATCGTCATCATTGAAGCCCAGCGGTAGGCTGCGTTGTAGTAGGCCTCGGCGGCATTGGGCGAGTTGGGATGCTCGTTCGCATACTTCTCGTAAATCTCGGCTTCTTTCTCAGGACACTTGGACGCTCCCTGCCCAATCGCCGCACATCTTGTTCTCCAGCATCTGGAAGGCTGCCATGTCGGCCCACTTGGTGCCGGGGAATTTCTTGTGCACCAGGCGCATGGCTTGCTCGTCGATCGGCTGGCGGTCCTGCGGACTCATCTCCTTGTAGGAGGGGCGCGACTGCATATCTTCTTCGATCGAGCTGCCACTGGATGTCGGCGGCGCGATAGAGCGCCTCGCCGGCGAGCGGCGACTTTGGAAAGAGGTCGAAGACGCGGTAGTAGAGCCGCCGGGCATCGGCGGCCGCACCCTTGCGGCCGTGGCTGCGGCTGGCCTGGTCTTCGCAGTCGGCGGCCTCGCCGAAGAGAATCTGGTCGCCTTTGGCGGTGGTCTCGCTGATGTATCCCTTGTCCAGAATCCATCCGGTTACGTTGCGCGTGTTTGGGGCCTCGGGATCGGGATTATAGGCTGCGTCGTTCAGGGTTGCGATCACGTGTACCCAGCCGGGCGTGCGCTCCAGCACCACTGCCTCGCGTCCGCGATCGGTGGTCGCAAGCCTGGCGCTGGTTACGTCCGGAGCTACGTAGATGACGGCGGTGCGGATGACGGTGCCGCGCTCGTTGGCAAGGGCAGTCGCGCTTAGGAGGGCGCAGCAGATCATGCACGCCACCGTCCCGCGCCCCCGCCCTCGGAGTGAAGATTTAGCCACCAGCTTTGCCATCGTGTGCCTCCTGCAAGTGTCCGATGTGAGCGTGATGTGAGCTGTTGCTTGCTTTAGCCGCGCTCGGCGCTGGAGGTATCCAGCAGGTCGAGCATCTCTTTCATCCAATGTATCAGCCGGAATTGGTCCATCACGCTGGCGCCGCCGACCTCGACGTGGCCAATGGCGGGAGAGATGAGCACGTCGCGCAGAACGCCCGCGGGCAGGTCGTGTTGGAGCCACAGCGTCTCGGTTGGAGGCACGACGTTATCGGCTGAGCCATGCAGCAGCATGACAGGGACGTGAACCTTTGCGAGATAGAAGTGCGGAGAGGCTGCGTCGAGCTCCGGTTGCACGGCGGCGAGGCCGCGTCGCGTATCAGCCACCAGCGATTTGGTATCGTGCGCAAAGAGCTGGGCCATGCGCGCCTGACCTTGCGGGCTGAGCTTGGCGGCGTCGGCGTGTGCCTCCGGCAAATTCTCCCACAGCAGCGTGCGCAAGGTAAGGCGCGCCTGTGCGACATCCTGCGGAGCAAAGTAGGCAACGGCGTGGGAGTAGGCCGTGACCAGCGAGCCATACTCGTGCGCCTTCATTTTGAGCAGGGTGCCGTCGGGAGCATGGGTTTCGTCGGTCTGGTAGAAGTCGAGGACGCGGTGCAGGTCGTCATGCGCGCCGATGGCGACCACCGCAGTGAGCTGTTTCTGCACCGCGTCATCGCTGGCGGCGATCAATGACATACCTCCGGCGAAGCTCAGCCCAAGCAATCCTACTTTGGGAGCGCCGCTGCGCCGAACCAGTTCGTGTACGGCGTCGCCAATCACCACGGCTGAGCTTTTCGTGATGTTGTAATCGGCCAGTTCGTCTACCTGTGGCGTGAGCACCAGGTAGCCGTGCGAGGCCAAGGCCCGCGCGAAGCGGCGCAGGCGAGGCTCATTCATGCCGAGGTGATGCACGCCGGGAACCACAACGACAGGGTTGGGGTGGGCGATACCGATGGGATGGTAAAGCCGCGCCGGCTCCGTGGTGAGGCTGGGAAAGGTAATCTCCTCCTCGATCACCGGGTTGGCGTCGAAGTCCGAGATCGCCGACTGCGGCGTATCGGCGATGACCATGAGAATTGAAACCGCACGCAGGTAGTCGTAGACGGTTGGAGTGAGCGCCAGAAACAGCAGGGGCAAAAAGGGAAGTACGAGAAAAACGCGGGAGTAGCGCCGAAGGCGAGGAATAGCCTGTGACACAGGCTGCGCCGTGGCTGTTACAGGAGACATAGAATCGTTGTACTCCGCTTGCCTGTGCAAGGGAAGTATCGAGTGGTTCCGTTCATCATCATTTCACGCGCGGGAAGCTTATATCTCGGCCTTAAATCTCCACGATTACCGGGATGATGAGCGGCCGCCGCTGCGTGTTGCGGTTGACGTAGCGCTTCAGGTCCACCCGGATTTTTTCCTTGATCATGCCGTAGTCGGCCACTTCTTCCTTTGTCGAATGTTCCAGGGTTCGGCGCACGGTGCCACGCGCTTCTTCGAGGAAGCCGTTGTCGTCTCCGGCAAAGCCGCGCATCACAATCTCCGGAGTTCCTTCCAGCTTGCCGGTCAACTTGTTGATGGCGAGAATGGGCATCACGAATCCGTCCTCGCTGAGATGCCGGCGGTCGCGGATGATAAGTTCCTCGACCACATCGGAGTTGGAACCCGAGTCGATACAGATGCGGCCCACCGGGGCTTCGCCGACGCGGCGGGCGCCGAGTTCGTCGAATTCAAGAATGTCGCCGGTCTCGATCATGATGACGTTGCCGACCGCGCCCTTCATCGAACCCGCCATCTCGGCATGACGCTTCAGTTGGCGGTACTCGCCGTGAATCGGAATGAAATAACGCGGGCGCACGAGGTTGATCAACAGCTTCAACTCTTCCTGGCTGGCGTGTCCGCTGACGTGTACGGGCGGCTTGGAGCCGTCGTCGTAGATCACCTTGGCGTCGCGGCGGAATAGGTGGTCGATGACGCGGTAGATGCCCTTTTCGTTGCCGGGAATAATTCGCGAACTGAGCACCACGGTATCGCCCGCTTCAATCTTTGCATGGCGATGATTGTCCACGGCGGCGCGGGAGAGTGCGCTCATCGGCTCACCCTGGGTGCCGCTGATCATGACCATGACCTGCTCGGGCGGATAGTCGCGAATCTGGCCTGGAGTGATAAACGCCGAGGCGGGGAGAGTGATGTAGCCGAGATCCTGCGCAATTTCGGTGGATTCGGTGAGGCTGCGCCCGACCAGCGCGATCTTGCGATGGAACTGGTGCGCCATCTCGGTCGCCATCTTGATGCGGTGAATCGAAGACGAGAAGCAGGCGACGAAGAGCCTGCGCCGGGCGTGAGTGAAGATCTCCTCGAACTTGGGACGTACGGCGCGCTCGCTGGGAGTGAAGCCGGGCCGCTCCACGTTGGTCGAGTCCTGCATAAGGGCCAGTACGCCCTCCTTGCCGTATTCGGCGAAGGCGTGCAGGTCAAAGAGCTTGTTGTCAGCCGGGGTGGAATCGATTTTGAAGTCGCCAGTGTGAATGATGACGCCAAGCGGAGTATGCACGGCGATCGCCACGGCATCGACGGTGGAGTGCGTGACCTGAATGGGATGGATGGTGAAGGGACCAAGCTGAAAACGCTTCCCCGGAAGCATCTCGTTCAGCTCCGCGTCGTCCAGCAAGCCGTGCTCTTCCAGTTTGTCTTCCACGTAGGCGAGGGTGAACTCGGTGGCGTAGATCGGCACATTCAGCTCGGAGATCAGCCAGGGAATGGCGCCGATGTGGTCTTCATGCCCATGGGTAAGCAAAACGCCGCGAACTTTGTCGCGGTTTTCGATCAGGTAAGTGAGGGCAGGAACGACGATATCAACGCCGAGCAACTCGTCCTCAGGGAACATCATTCCGGCGTCGATGACAATGATGTCATCGTTCCAGCGGATGGCCATGCAGTTCATTCCGAACTCGCCTAGACCACCGAGAGGCACAATGTGAAGTTTTCCGGCTGGCATCAATCTTGATGCTAGCACATGCGGTGAGCCGTGGCGGAATTCTGGCACGGGCGGCCGACGGCCACGGCCACCGTGGAGGCACGCGAATCGCGATTCTTGGCGTGCGAATTGCGCCAGTACACCTTTTTCTTCGTGCCGCGTCCGAATACACTGGTGCCTATGGCGGTTCGTTCTGCAGAGAACAATTCGTGGCTTACTCGGCGTATGGAGTCGGCCGTGAAATCGGCGCTGACCCGCGCGTATGAGAGCGTTCGCGTGCACCCGGAAGAGTATTTGATGCACCTGCGCATGGCGCACGGAGTTCAGGCCAGGAGCTATGAGGGATTGTTCACGGTGCCGGTGGCGGAGCTTGATTCGATTGCCGAGCAGACCGTGCGCGGCGCGATGAAGATGGCTGGCGCAGAAGGCGCGGGCCTGGGACTCGGCGGCTTTTTCACCATGGTGCCCGACCTGGGAATCCTGTCGGCTATCACCATGCGCATGGTGCAGAAGCTGAGCTTGATTTACGGCTTCCAGTTCAACACGGACGAGGAAATTGCAGAGCTGTGGGTCGCCGCTGCGACGGCGGCTGGAGTTGACATCAGCAAGGAACTGCTGGAAAGGACCGTGCTGAAGAGCTTTGTGCAGCGCGTCGTTGGGCGGATCGCCACGCGCTTCAGCGCAGAATTTGCCGAGAAGGCAGTAGGGCGGGCTGTTCCTATCCTCAGCAGCGCGATCGGCGCTGCGCTCAATTACTATTTTGTGCGGGCGTGGGGAGATCGCGCCCTGGCGCACTTCCGTCAGCGACACCTGGATGAGCGCAACCGCCGCACACAGCCAATCCTGCTCGGCCCAGCGCCGGCTTCCAATCAGTGAAGCTTGAGAATGCCAGAGCTATCTTGAGTTGGAATCGTTTCCGTCTTGAGCTTTCTGTTTGTCCTCGCCGTTGTTGCCGCCATGCAGGATTCCCACCCATTTTCCCCAGAATCCCTTCTTCTGTTCAGCCGGAGCGGATTGGGCGGGCGCGGGCTGCTGCTGTCCCCCTGCCGGACTGCCGCTGGCTTGACGTGGCTGGTTCGGGAGGAAGACTCGTGCAGGCTGATTCACAGGCGGAGGCACGGTCACGGGGGCGCCAAGAATCTTCTGGAAGATGTTGCGCTGGTCGGCGCGGTCGCAGGTCTCCTTCGGCTCCGAGCCTTCGACGAAGGCTGAGTTGTATACTTCCGGGCAGCTTGCGGTTGCGAGCAGATTGGTGGTTCTGTCCAGTGAAACCGTTACTACTCCGGTTGGCGGAGTGAATTCAGCGGTGTTGCTGTATTGCGGCAGGCGGACGGCCTGCTTCATGAACTCGGCCCAGATCGGTCCCGCAGTGGAGCCGCCAGCAAGCTTCAGATCGCTGTAGTCGTCATAGCCCACCCACACAATGCAGAGCAGGTTGCTGGTGTAGCCGGCAAACCAGGCATCGTGCGAAGTACCGGTCTTGCCGGCTGCGGGAGCGGTGAAGCCGCGCGCCCGAACCGTGAAGCCGGTGCCGTGGTCGATTACGTTCTGCATCATGTTGGTGACGACGTAGGCGACGCGCGGGTCCAGCACCGGGCGTTTGTCGTTGTGGAAGTCTTCGACGATGTCGCCGTTGGGTTGGCGCATGGAGTGGATCAGCAGGGGATCGACGCGGACGCCGCTGTTGGCCAGCACTGTGTAGGCTCCGGCCATTTCGATGGGGCTGGCGTCGTAGGCTCCCAAGGCCGCAGCCGGGGTCGCCTTGACACTGGCAATTCCGGCGCTCCTGGCGAGCGAGGCAACCTTGTCGTAGCCGACCATCTCGGCCATCCTGACGGTGGCGTTGTTGAGCGACATCTGCAGCGCGTAGCGAGCTGTCACCTGCCCGTGATACTCATTCTTGTAATTGCGCGGGTCGTACACTTTGCCGTCAAATTCAAAGGTGGTCGGCGAATCGTCGATCAGCGAAGTCTGCGTAAACACCGGGTCGGTGCCCTGCGCGGTCAGCGCCGAATTCATCGCCGCAGCATAGACGAAGGGTTTGAAGATGGAGCCGGTGGGACGTTTGGCGATGGCGTGATTCAACTGACTAAAGCCGTAATTCCTGCCTCCTACGAGGGCGAGCACTTCGCCGGTATGAGGGTCCAGAGCCACCAGCGCGACTTGGGGAACGGGGCCGGCTACTTTCGTTTGCTGGATCGTTGCGTTCTTTCCTGTGCCGACTTTCACCCGGCGGGTACGCTGCTTTGCCACCTGTTCATCCACCAGCTTGATGCCGTTGGCGACAGCCTCGGCGGCGGCGTGTTGCAGGTCCGGGTCGAGGGTGGTGTAGATGCGATAGGCGCTTTCGTTGAGATCGGATTCGGAGTACTTGCTTGCGAGCGCGTCCTTCACCAAGTCGACGAAATAAGGAGCGTCGCTGGCTTCCACGTTGGGTGCGCTCAACTTGAGCGGTGTGGCTTTGGCGACGTCGCACTGCTGGCGGGTGATCGCGCCGGTTTCCACCATCGAGTCAAGGACGATGTTGCGCCGCTCCATTACTCTTTCAGGGCGCTTGTATGGGTTCCATAAATTGTTCGGCGACTGGATGATGCCGGCGATCATGGCCGCCTCCGGCAACGTGATCTCCTTGATGTCTTTGCCGAAGTAGGAGCGCGCGGCCTCGCCGAATCCGTTGATGGAAAACGATCCGCGCTGGCCGAGGTACACCTGGTTTGCGTAGAGTTCGAAGATTTGCTGCTTACTGAACTTCTGTTCCAACTCGACGGCAATCAGCATTTCCGTGAGCTTGCGCGTGACCGTCTTCTCGGGAGTGAGGAAGAAGCCGCGCGAAATCTGCATGGTGATTGTCGATCCGCCACGGCGCCTGCCCACCCCGCGCAGGTCGGTGATGAACGATCCGACGAGGCTGAGCCAGTTTATGCCGCCGTGCTCGAAGAACTTGCGGTCCTCGATTGCCAGCACCGAATCCACCATCACCTTGGGTAGATCGTTGTAGGTCAGAATCTGGCGCTTGGTGCGGTCTTGTCCCTGGAAGAGAGCGGTGAGCAGCTCGGGCTCAAGCTCATAGGAGTCCAGCGTCTCGCCGGGGCTGGTGCCGAGAATACGATCGACCCGTCCGTCGGGGCCGCTCAGAATCTTGGCTCCATCGGTGGAATGATAGGACCCGGGGCCGGGAAGAACCTCGATTCCGCCTCCTATCATCCGGAACGTGCCCATGGGCGAGTCCGCCTTGTTGTCGGCGTCGATGTAGGAGGCGCGCCGCAGCAGGGCGGCAATCTGCGCTGACGAGAGCCTGTCTCCGGGATGCACCGTAACCGGCCGCGCAAAGATCTTTGCCGAAGTCGAAAAGATCTGCCCGCTCATCTTCTTGCTGATGATGCCGTCGTAGCGAATGTAGTAGAAGGCAAAGAATCCGAAGCAGCACAGCGCAAAAATGATGAAGACGGCGACGGCGGTGCGAAGCAGCGGGTTGCGCGCTGCCGTGGAAGAGCCCGGAATTTTTAGTTTGATAGCCACGATGGATGTTGTTTGTATTGTAAGACACCAGAGTGACGCAAGGAAGCGCTCAAGGAGAGACTGGGGCCGAAATTCCTCATTCGATCGGCTTGCGCACGGAGCGTGAAGAAGAAAAATCCGGCGCAAACCGCGTGATTAAGCAATTTGGAATCGACTGAGCTCATGCTATCTCTGTATTGAATGAGATTCGTCTCGGTCGCCGCTACTTCATAACGTTCTTATTCTTGCTTGCGGTCTTGAAGTTCAGATCCAGCGGGTATAACGGCATATCCACATGGACGGAGTACACAGCCGAAATGGTCAGCTCGCCAGCGCCGCGCTGCACCGTGACCTGCTCGGGCGTGAGTGGGACGTCGAATTGATTGGCTTTCTGCGCGATGTCCGTCGCAATCGCTTCTTCGCTCTTGGTGGAATAAGTGGCATTGATGGCCTGGTCCTCAAGCAACCGGCCCAGCTTGTAGTCACCCCAATAGGCGGGTAGGACCTTGTAGAGCACAAAGCCTCCCACGAGGAGTAGCAGCAGTCCAAGGATCGACTTCATTTCTTTCATATCCCCCAAAAGTTGAAAGGCGTTAAGCCCGCGGATCGTACAGGTTGCGCAGATGCGTCAGCGTCTCGGCCACTGCAACTTCCACCGATTGCGCTTTTGCGCGCTCGACCACTTCCACCTTGCCTTCGGCCAGTTTTTTGCCGATGTTTATGCGATACGGAATGCCCACCAGGTCGGCGTCCTTGAACTTCACTCCCGGCCGTTCATCGCGGTCGTCGAGCAGCACGTCATATCCGGCAGCTTCCAACTCCGCGGCAATCTTTTCCGCGGCCTCCACCAGCGCCGCGTCCTTTACATTGGTGGGCACCACGACCACGGTGAACGGAGCAATCGACGGCGCCAGCCAGAAGCCGTTGTCGTCATGGTTCTGCTCGATGCACGAGGTCAGAATGCGCTCTACGCCAATGCCGTAGCTGCCCATGATGATGGTGACTTCCTTGCCATCCTTGTCCAGAACCTTTGCGCCCATGGCTTCGGCGTACTTGGTTCCGAGTTTGAAGATGTGTCCGATCTCGACCGCTTTGCCTAGCTTCAGCGGTTCGCCGCAACGCGGACAGCCTTCGCCCTCGACCACGTTGCGAAGGTCGGCACATTTGGTCACTTCAAAGTCCACGTCCAGGTTCAATCCGGTGAAGTGATGATCGAGTTCGTTGGCTCCGCCCACCAGGTTCTTGCGCCCGCGCAGAGCTTCGTCCAACACCACGATGAACTGATCGGCTTCGCCTGCGTAATTGGCCGTGCCGTTCTTCTCGACCAGCTTTACCAGCTTCAGTCCGACCGGGCCAAGATATCCGGCAGGGGAGCCAAAGTGCTTCACAATCTCTTCTTCCACCATGGGACGGAAGTCGCGTCCGCTGATGGCCGACGAGAGCTTGGCTTCGTTCAGTTGATCGTTGCCGCGCATGAGCACCAGCAGCGGACGCGCGACCGGCTTGTTGGCCGCAGTCGGGCCATCGGTGGCACGTCAGTCACAATGTAGGCCAGCGACTTCATGTTGTTGTTCACCGGAGTCTTGAGGAACGCCGCGACCTCATCAATGGTCTTAGTTCCCGGCGTGTAAACCTTTTCGCGCGCTCCGCTGGCATTTGCCGCCAGCTCTTCAACGGCGTCCAGCTGCGACGTAGCTTTTTCCAGATTCGCCGCATAGCCGCACTTGCCGCAAGATGCCACGAGGTCTTCGCCCGCGTCGGTGTAGACCATGAACTCCTGGGACTGCGATCCGCCCATCGAACCCGAGTCCGCCTCGACGGCGACAAACTCCAACCCGCAGCGCTTGAAGATGCGGCGATAGACGGCATCGTGCAGGTCAAAGCTCTTGTCCAGCCCGGCGCGGTCGATATCAAAGGAGTAGGAGTCCTTCATGGTGAACTGACGCACGCGCAGCAGCCCGCTCTTGGGACGCGGCTCGTCGCGGAACTTGGTCTGAATCTGATACCAGATCTGGGGAAGCTGTTTGTAGCTGCGCAGCTCCTTGCGCGCGATGTCGGTCATGATCTCTTCGTGGGTCATGCCCAGGCAGAGGTCTGCGCCCTTGCGATCCTTGAGGCGGAACATGTTGTCGCCCATCACGTCCCAGCGGCCACTGGCCTCCCAGACCTCGCGCGGATTCAGCGCCGGGAGGTACAACTCCTGCCCGATGGCGTCCATCTCCTGGCGCACGATGTTGGTGATCTTGAGGATGGTTCTCTGGGCCAGGAACAGGTAGGAGTAAATTCCAGCCGCCAACTGGCGGATATATCCAGAGCGCACCAGGAACTTGTGGCTGGCAACTTCGGCGTCAGCAGGCGCTTCGCGGAGGGTGGGGATGAACAACTTGGACCAGCGTTGCATAGAATGAATGGATTCCCGTGTGAAATTGGTGAAATTGGTGAAAGCTGATTGTAGCAAGGGAAGGTTTCAAAGTTTCAAAGTTTCAAGGTTTCAAAGTAGAAACAAAGGCACGAGGGTGCCGCTCGCACCCCTGAACTCCCCATTCGCGGCCTTATGTTGCACTCGGGTAGGAACCGGATTGTCGCGAGTTGAAGGGCACGGTACACTTTACGGAAGCTAACCTCCGGAATTCTGGCTTGCGGCACCCTCTCCTGTCCAGAATCGTTTGCGGGGCTAGTCTTAGGAGGCAACACATTGTCGTCGCAAAACCGGTTTCTTTTCACGTCTGAGTCGGTGACCGAGGGGCATCCCGACAAAATTGCAGACCAGATCTCTGATGCAATCCTCGACGCCTGCCTGGAGCAGGATCCTTACAGCCGCGTTGCGTGTGAAACTCTCACCTGCACCGGGCTGGTCGTGATTGCGGGCGAAATTACCACCAGCGCTTATGTCGATTTCCAGTCATTGGTGCGCGGCGTTGTCAGCTCGATTGGATATGACAATGCCCTTTATGGCTTTGACTCGAATACCTGCGCGGTGATTTCGAGCATCAACAAGCAGAGTGGCGATATCGCCATGGGCGTGGACACCGGCGGGGCCGGCGACCAGGGCATGATGTTCGGCTATGCCACCAACGAGACTCCGGAGCTGATGCCAACACCGATCTCGCTGGCGCACAAGCTGGCGCAGAAGCTTACCGACGTGCGCAAGAGCGGCAAGCTGCAGTATCTGCGTCCGGATGGCAAGAGCCAGGTTACGGTTGAATACGACGAGAGCGGCAAGCCGCTGCGTATTGATGCCGTGGTGATTTCGACCCAGCACGCCGAGTCGGTGACCACCGATCAGCTGCGCGCCGACATCCTTAAGTACGTTATTCAGTCCACCCTTCCTGCCAACCTGCTCGATGAAAACACCAAGTACCACATCAATCCGACCGGCCGCTTCGTCGTCGGCGGACCGATGGGCGACACCGGATTGACGGGCCGCAAGATCATCGTGGACACATACGGTGGCATGGGCCGTCATGGTGGTGGTGCGTTCAGCGGCAAGGATGCGACCAAGGTTGATCGCTCCGCCGCGTACATGGCACGCTACATCGCCAAGAACATCGTCGCTGCCGGCCTTGCCGACCGCGCCGAGGTTCAGCTCGCTTATGCCATCGGCGTTGCCGAGCCGGTCAGCGTGTTGGTGGATACCTTTGGCACCGGCAAGGTGAGTCGCGAAATCCTTGGAGACCTTGTGCGCAAGACCTTTGCGCTGACCCCCAAGGGCATTATCGAGTCGCTGAACCTGCGCCGCCCGATCTTCCGGAAGACCGCTGCCTACGGCCACTTTGGCCGCACGGACCCGGACTTTACATGGGAGAAGACGGATAAGGCGGAAGCGCTGCGCGTGGGCGCCAAGGCTGCTCAGGCGGCGGCAAAGTAGTTTGCAGTGTGTGAGTCAATAAGAAGAGGGCGCCGCTGCTGCGGCGCCCTCTTTGGTTAGCACCTAGAGAAAGCTTTACCCGCCCAGAATCCTACGGCAGGCTCGCCAACGGTTCCTTCTCCTCTACGACCTGCTCCTCTAGTTCGTCCATGATCTGCTTGGCGCGATCCAGCGCCTGCTGAATGTGATCGCAGATATTCTCCGCCCCGATTTGTTGCACGAAGACCTTCTGATGGATCATGTGTGCAGGTTGTTCTTTGGCTCCGCACAAAAGCAGGTGGCGACCGGAAGTCTTGAGGCGGCTGGCAAGCTCTTCAATCGCGCCTAGTCCGGTGGAGTCAATGGCGCTCATGCCGCGCAACCGCAGAATGACAATGGGCGGCAAGCTTTCCAGCCGATGAGCGATGACCTCCAACTTCTGCGCCGCGCCGAAGAGCAGCGCTCCCTGTACGGTGAAGATCTCGACATAATCCGGGATGTGCTTGTCGTGCAGAACGTGAGCGCGTCCGGTGAGAATGTAATCCTTGGTGACGGGTGAGACCGAGGTGGTCTCGGCGACTTTGCGGATGAAGGTGAGCGCCGCCAGTATCATGCCGAACTCAACCGCCGTCGTCAGATCGGCCATAACCGTGAGGCCGAAGGTGACCAACCATACCGCAATCGCCGATTTGTTGAGTTGCAGCAGGCGAAGCGTTTCTCCCCACTGGCCCATGTTGTAGCTGACAACGAAGAGGATCGCGGCCAGCACGGCCATTGGGATGAAACGCGCCATGGGGGCGGCGAACAAGAGCACGGCCAGCAAGGTGAATGCATGAATGATGCCGGCAATGGGAGTGCGTGCACCGGAGCGGATGTTGGTTGCGGTGCGTGCAATCGCGCCCGTCGCCGGTAGTCCGCCGAAGATCGGGGAGACGATGTTGGCGATGCCCTGCGCCACCAGTTCAACGTTGGGATTGTGCTTGTCGCCGCTCATGCTATCGGCCACTACGGCCGACATCAGGGACTCGATTGCGCCCAGCATCGCAATAGTGACGGCGGAGGAGATCAACGGCAGAATCAGGTTGACGTGAAACTCAGGAACTTGCAGGTGCGGCAGGCCGGCGGGAATTCCACCGAAGCGCGAGCCAATCGTCTCCACGGGGAGGTGCAGCAGCGCCGCCGCCGCGGTTCCCGCGACCAGGGCGACAATGTATCCGGGAACGCGTTTGGTGATGCGCGGCGTGGCGAGGATGATCACCAGAGAGGTCACGCCGAGCGCTACGGCCGAAAGCGAGACGGTGCCCGCGTGCTCGATCAACTCCTTCATGCGCGCGAAAAATTCGCCGGGATTATGCTCCAGGCGCAGCCCGAAGAAGTCACGAATCTGGGTGCTGGCAATCAGCACCGCGATGCCGTTGGTAAAGCCCATCACGACCGGGCGGGGAATGAACTGCACCGCCTTGCCCAGGCCGGTGACTCCCATGATGACCAGCATCACGCCGGCCATCATGGTGCACAGGAAGAGACCGTGAATCCCATGCTTGGCGAGGATTCCGGCGATGACTACGACGAAGGCGCCGGTGGGCCCGCCGACCTGCATCTTCGACCCGCCCAGCAGGGAGATAAGAAAGCCGGTGACGATCGCACAGTAAATGCCGGCCTGCGGCGTCAGGCCACTGGCGATGGCAAAGGCCATGGCCAGCGGGAGCGCAACCAGTCCCACGGTTATGCCCGCCGCGAGATCGGCGGCAAAGATGCGCGCCGAGTAGTCCTTCAGGCAGAGGACAGACTTGGGGAGAAACGGTTCCAAACGCGATTTTGAAAAATCCATGGAGCTCACATGATAACTCCGTTTTCGCCGTTTGATTCTCAGGGTAATCCCCTAACCCGAAGACAAAAGCTGATTACGGATCGAAGTTGGAAGCGGCTCCAGACCTGGCCGCGGAGCTAGTATTCTTGAGGATAATGACGAGCGCGCAAAAGCCGAAGAGAGCCAAGCACGCAACGGGTCCGCCGAAAACCAGCATGTTCGCCGATATGCTGCGGCAGGTGCGCCGCGTGCCGCGCGGCAAGGTTGCAACCTATGGCGACATCGCATACGCAGCGGGCTACCCTGGCGCGGCACGGCAAGTGGCGTGGGCCTTGCACGCGGAGAGCGCGGGATTGCCGTGGCATCGCATCGTGGGCGCGGGTGGAACGATTCTGCTGACTGGCGAGCATGGATTTGAACAGCGCCTGCATCTACAGGCCGAGGGCGTTGGATTTTTGGGGCTGAAGGTGAACATGGCAGCGCATCATCACGTATTCACTGCAAAGGCGGAAGAGGAGAAGGTTCGCAAGGCTGCTAAAAATATGGGTGCGAAAAGCAACGCGAAACCCATGCGCGCAGGGCTGCGGTCCCGGTCTAATTCACGGATTTAGGGAACAATATCTCAGCGAAAGCGCAGTGGGAGGCGCACCGGGCACTCTACCTGGCGAATTGCTATGCTGCCTTTCCTATAGTGCCGTTCGGGGAGTCACGGACCTGGCTCTCTGCCAGAGGGCCGATGATCGGCAGCACGACCTTTTCTCCTTGGTAGCTCTTCACCATCATGTATAGCCAGACCAGAAAGAATCCCAAACTCACCAGCAGGTGAAGGGAACCAACCAATACTCCGAGCGAAAAACTGATGGCGTGGAACATGATCGACAGCATTGAGACGCCAATGTGAACCACGATGACCGCCACGTTCAGGAAAATGGATTGGAAGGCATGGAAACGCACGTGCCTGTCCTGGTTGTAGGGAGGGAGCACGAGAAAGAGTATCCCGGTGATGAAGCCGAAGAGATAGCACAAGGCGGAAGCGGCGTTTATGCTGAGTCCGGGCTGCGTGCTTACAACGGGCGGGGCGGATGTCGCGCCGGGCGCGGGCGCTCCGCATTTCGGACAAAACTGTCCTTCCATTTGCGTGCCGCAATTCGAACAATATGCCATTGCGTTCTCCTGGGGCGGTAGGTGCGGTTCCCGCCGTGAGATTGGAGTCCGGTAGTCCGGCGCAGGGTTGCACGATGAGAGCTGGATTGTGCAATCCAATTCGCCGCAAACAGGCGAGAGGGTTCTACTTAGGAGCAACGGGAGCAGGTTCCGTGGCCGGAGGTTTGTTCCGGTGATGGAGTTTGTTCGATATGTCCGGCCAGAACTCGACGAAGACTGCGCCGATTATGCCTTCGGCAGTGACGGTGAAAGCTCGCTGGAAGGTGAGGCCAACACCGCGATCTGTGGACGGATAGTAGAGATTGGCGAGGCCGCCCGCAGCGATGTTTCCAAGGACATTCCCATAGTTAGGCCCCCATGTGCCATTGTCGCTCCTCGTCCAGACGGTAGTCGAAATTGAGTATAAGAGACGGCGTTTGATGGTCCCGCTGCCCTTGCGGAAGTAACGTGGATCTTCGCGCAACAATGTCGGAAACAGGGCGTTTCCCCAGAACAGGCCGGAGAACTGATCTGCGTACGCCGCCCCGAGGCGCTTGCCATAACCTTGCGCACCCTGGCCATAGCCGGGGAAGTCATCCACTGCCTGGCTGTACCCCGCATCCAGACCGGCGGCGACGAACTGGAATGGATCTATCGCGCTCCGGAAGGCGAGACGAAACTTCTGGCCCGGTGTTAGCGGCACTGCGTTCTGAACGTCGGTGGTGTTGAAGTTGGGGATGACGCCCAGGATTCGCTGCTGCTCCTGCTGCCTCAATTCGCGTTCGGATTTCTCGTGCCGGGACTCGGGAGATTCGGGAGTTTCATTTGTCTGCGCGGACGCGGGTGCGCTTTGGGCGGGCTCAGTTGTTGTCTGTCCCACCGTGTAAGAGGTAAGCAGGACTGCGAGGGCCGACACGGACAGAATGGAAGACCAGATCGAGCGGGGACGAATCACAAGGAATTTCCTTTAGGCTGGAAACCACCCAGGCGTTAAACACCTGATTCACCGCGAAGTCGTGGGGATTCCTTTCTTTAGGAGTTGGGCTTCGACAGGTGGTTGCAAGAACTCTTCTGGTTCTGCGGGTTGGCGTGTTCAGATTTCCTAAACTAGTTCGACTCCCCACAAATCGTGCAAGTGGACGACGCCCTGGAGTTGGTTGGCTCCAGTGACGACCATGAGGGAGGTGATTTTTTTCTGCTCCATGAAGTCGAGGGCCTGGGCGGCGAAGGCATCGGGCGAGATAGTGCGGGGATTGCGGGTCATGCATTGGTCGGCGGTGAGGTCGAGCACGTCTTTGCCGCGATGCTCGAGGAGGCGTCGCAGGTCGCCGTCACTGATGATGCCGAGAAGGGCATCGCCCTGAGTAATGGCGGTAATGCCGAGTCCTTTGCGCGACATCTCGTAGATGACCTCGATCATGGGCGTGGAAGGGGCGACGCGAGGGATGGCGCTGCCGGTGTGCATGAGTTGGGAGACGCGGGCGAGGCGCTTGCCGAGTTTGCCGCCGGGATGAAGGTCGGCAAAGTCTTCGGCGCGGAAGCCGCGGCGCTCGCTGAGAGCGACGGCGAGGGCATCGCCGAGAGCGAGCATGGTGGTGGTGGAGGCGGTGGGAGCAAGGCCGAGCGAGCAGGCTTCCTTGTGAATGGAGCAGTCGAGCGCGACGTCGGCGGCCTGGGCGAGCGAAGAGGGTAAGTTGCCGTTGCGAGGATGGAGACAGTCGCCGGTGAAGGTGATGAGGCACGAGCCGAGGCGCTTGATGGTAGGGAGCAGTTCGAGAATTTCGACGGTTTCACCTGAGGCCGAGAGCGCCAGCACGAGGTCACCGCGCATCACCATGCCGAGATCGCCGTGCAGGGCTTCGGCGGGATGGAGATAGAGGGCAGGGGTTCCGGTGGAGGCGAAGGTGGCGGCGAGCTTGCGGGCGATGAGTCCGCTCTTGCCCATTCCGGTGACGACGACGCGTCCGGCACAACCGAGAATGAGTTCGAGGGCGCGCTCGAACTCCGCCGCCATTGGGCCACCGATGCGGTCGGCGAGACGGCGTAGCGCCTCGGCTTCAATGCGTATGACGTTTTCACCAGTGGTCATGAGGAATGAGCGCGGGGGTTACGCAACGGCGCAGCGCTTGCGCTTTCAATTGACTTCCGTGAGAGTTACCGCTGGTTATCGTACCATGTAGGGATGGAAAGATACTTGCGGGTTTGGGCCGTTGTGCTGGGTATGGCCGCCGGACTGGCGGCGCAGACGAATGATGGCGCGAAGTTCACGCCGTGGACGCAGGAAGTTGGCTTCTGGGGCGCCTACTCGCCGGATTCGACGGTTGGGATTGGCAAGGTGGTGGACCGGAAGTTCTTCGAGCTGGACGGACAGTACACTTTGACGATATTGGCTGGGCCGCGGATGGCTTTGAAGGCGGTTGCAGAGGTGGTTCCGGTGGCGCTGCTGAACGAGCCAACCGAAGTATTACACAAACGCAAAGCATCAGACGACGCGCGCGGGGGCTACGACCTATGCAGGCGGATTCACGCCCTTTGGATTGCAGGTGAACTTGCGGAACGGACGCCGGGCGCAGCCGTTCTTCGACGCGCACGGCGGGATGCTGTACTTTACGCGGCAGGAGCCGGTGCCGGGTTCCTCACAGTTCAACTTTACCTTTAACTTTGGCACGGGAGTGCAGGTGTTCGCCGGGAAGCGCTCGTCCCTGCTGCTTGGGTTCAAGTACCACCACATTTCGAATGCCAATACCGCGACGCTGAATCCGGGGGTGGATAGCAGTGAGGCTTATGCGGGATGGCTGTGGCGGCTGAGAGACGGGCGGTAACAAGTCAGGAGCAAAATCAACAACCCGACGTATGCCAAAAAAGGCAAACGTGGGGCACCCAGGCTAGCTGATTAGTGCCCGGCGGATAGCGAGTAACTGTTCAAGGGTTGCTTTGAGGCTTGTGAGGGGGAGGGCGTTGGCTCCGTCGCTTTTGGCGGTGGCGGGGTTGTCGTGGACTTCCATGAAGAGGCCGTCGATGCCGGCAGCGACGGCGGCGCGGCTGAGCAGGGGGATGAACTGGGGCTCTCCGCCGGACTGGGCGCCTTGGCTGGGGATTTGGACGGAGTGGGTTGCGTCGAAAACGACGGGGGCATATTCGCGCATGATGGCCAGCGAGCGCATATCGACGACAAGATTGTGGTAGCCGAAGCTGGCTCCGCGCTCGGTGAGGGAGACGCGGTCGTTGCCGCTTTCGTGAAGCTTGGCGACGGCGTGGCGCATGTCCTGAGGGGCGACGAACTGACCTTTCTTTACATTGACGGCGCGCCCAGTGCGGGCAGCGGCGATGAGCAGGTCGGTTTGGCGGCAGAGGAAGGCGGGGATCTGCAGAACGTCTACGACCGCTCCGGCGGCGGTGGCTTGCGCGGCTTCGTGGACGTCGGTTAGGACGGGGACTTTGACCTGTTCTCGGACCTTGGCGAGAATGCGCAGACCTTCGGCGAGGCCGGGGCCGCGGAAGCTGGAGATGGAGGTGCGGTTCGCCTTGTCATAGCTGGCCTTGAAGATGTAGGGGACGCCGAGCGGTCGGCAGATCGCGGCGATGGAGGTGGCCATGAAGAGCGCGTGCTCCTCACTTTCAATGACGCAGGGACCGGCAATGAGAAACAACTCGGGGCCGCCAATGGCGACGTTCTGGACGGAGAAGGGCATAGGGGGATTATACGGTTTCAAGGTTCCAGTAAAACGCGTTGAGCGCAGGTTGAGCAGGCGCTGTGGTGTAAAGTAAAGTGAGTCCGCGGTATGGACGTGTCCTGGAGGAACGGAAGCTATGAAGGGAAACGCGAAGGTTATTGCCGTGCTGAACGAGGCTCTGCAGGAAGAGCTGTTGGCCATCAACCAATATTTTCTACACTCGGAGATGTGCGAGAACTGGAAGTACGAAGCGCTATCAAAGTTCATCAAGAAACAGTCCATTGACGAGATGAAGCACGCGGAAAAGCTGATTGAGCGGATTCTGTTCCTGGATGCGACGCCATCGCTTACGGGCCCGACACAGTTGAAGATCGGCAAGAATGTGAAAGAGCAGCTTGCGAGCGATCTGGAGCTGGAGTTGAATGCCGTGAAGATGTACAACGGCGCGATCAAATTGGCGCGCGAAGAAGGCGACAACGCGAGCGGGGAACTGTTTAAAGGGCTTCTGGTTGACGAAGAAGAGCATGTAGATTGGCTGGAAGCACAGCTGCACCTGATCGAAGAGATTGGGTACGAGCGGTACCTGGCGCAGCAGCTTAAGGAAGAGTAGAAAATCGTTGAACCGCTTGGAAAGACCCGCTGGGCGCGGGTCTTTTTTTTGTGGTGCGCCCGGCAGGGCGCACTCACTTGGAGGTGAAAGTCCTCTACACACCCGGCAAGGGGAAGTGTTAGCTGAACGGCAAGGGTGTCCGTCGCGAGGCGGGATCCGAAGGAAGCCGGAGGCAAAGCGCTGGCCTGACGAACAGGAAGCGGATAGAGGCGGCACGGCGGGGTAAGCGGGCCATTAGACGCAAAGCCCAGTTCTTGCACGGAACGCCGTGACGTATATCCGACAGGCATAAGCGTGAAGGTGGGTGCGCAATACCCGGGGAGATCTGGTGGTCTGCCTTGTGCTACCGGCATTGAGAGATGTTGGGAAGGATCACCAGAAGTCAGCCGAGGCCATAGTAGTACCGCGCAAGCGGGACGAAGGGCCGAACATGAAATACGGGAGTAGGACAACAGATCTCGATGCGAACCGATGATCCTAAAAACGGCAGTTACCTTGCGAAACGCCATTTGCTTCGAGGAGCCTTGGTGGTAGAGCTGGGGTGATTTTAGCCACAACATAGTCCAGCAGGGTCTTCCATCGGTCGGTCGCCGGAAACTGCTCCGCAACTGTTCTCACATGACTCAGAGCCTTGTGGATATTGGCGATCATCAGGATCAGAGATTTCCTGGCAGCATGCATGGGCGTCAGGTAGAGCGTTGTCTTTCCGGCATGTTTGGTCGCCCTGCCCACGGCTGCCAGTAAGAGCGCGCGACTGGTAATGGCTTCCATCCTCGCCCCCGGTTTGGCCGCACGGCAGTACCAACTCCACCAGTTGTAGACCAACGCTACGGCACGGGCGCTGGTCTGGCAGCGCTCCATGTCCTGAGTCGTAAAGCCGCCCCAGCCCCACTGGTTCTTCAACTCATCGAAGCCGTTCTCCGCATCGGCCCGGTCGCGGTATAACTGCGCCATCGCATCCAGCGGGTAGCTGCTGTTGGTCACCAGAACTGCGTACTCCCAGAGCTGCACGTCCTCGTCAGGCAGCAGTAGCTCGATCTGTTCATCCTTGGTCTTTCGACTCAGCGCTAAGTCGGACTTTGTAAGTCGACGCAGGATCACTACCCGGCGTGACTTATCCCACCCCGCAAGCCGCAGTGTGTCCTCCACCGCACTCCAACCCTGATCGCGAGGGCCGGGCGTACTCCAGTCATCGCGGGCAAACTGGCGCGCCAGCAGCCGTTGCACCCCTTTGGTCTGGCGTAGCTTGAACAGATAGCTCTGGCTGCGATCTTCCAGTTCGCCGATAAACGGCTCGTTGCCATAGCCGCAGTCTCCACGTATCAAGGCTGGCAGTTGCTCGCGGCTCAAGCTATCCAGCACGGCGCTCAGTCCAGGTCGCGCGTGCATGGAACTGTGCTGCTTTCCAGAGGAGACGACGACATCGAGAACCAGTCGCAAGTTGCCAACCCAGTACGTGTGCAGTGCGTGACTGGGACGACCAGGCTTGTGCGGGTTGTAGCCGACCTCGGCCCCGCTTTGTTTGCCGAACAGCGTCTTGATCGTCGTGTCAATGTCCAGGATCCATGGCGTGTTCAGCGCAGCCTGCACACTGGCAAGCAGCTGCGGCCGGAGCCAGTCTTGGCTTTGCTCGGCGCTCATCCGCGCCAACGATCGGCGCAGCGAATCCTCGCTGACGATCTTACTCATTCCAAGGATCTGCGGACTGACTCCATCGCCCCGCAGCCCGGTAATGTGAGCATAACGTCGGTGTCCTGCCAGAATGGATAGAAACCAGGTGCCAAGAACGTCTCGCTTGTCGGGGGCGTTGCCGCTGCTATAACTGAGCGGGCAACTTTCCAGCCAAGAGTCATACACCCCGGTGGTGGCAAGGAACTCCGCGAAAAAGGCCAACTGCGCATTCGGCGTGGCGCTGGCTTCGTAATCCCAGCGAACATGAATCCGCCCACCCGGCGTGTCCACCGAAAATGCTTCCAGTTCCTGCTCACGTACGGAAAGTTCCACCCCACGCGACTCACCCATCTGGTGAAGGCCTCCATTCAGCTCAAACCCGCTTCCAGTCTACAGACCTCTATAGTTTCGGGATTCCAACTGCCGGAAAGAGGATGATGCAGAAGCGTACGCGAGTACGGCCAGCACAGGCAAAGGCAGGCGGAACCTGCCGGGAACTGGCGCGGGCGCGGAGGTTCGGACGGCGGCTGTTGGGCGAACGAAACCAGAAGCACTGCGGCTGATGGAAGCCGCAGTGGCACGCAGCAACATGCTGTGTGCCTACGAGCGCGTGGTGAAGAATAAAGGCGCACCGGGGGTCGATGGACTGACGGTGGCCGCATTCAAACCATGGCTCCAGGCGCACTGGCCGAGAGTAAGACAAGGGCTGCTGGCAGGCGAGTACTTGCCGTCGGCGGTGCGCAAGGTGGAGATACCGAAGCCGCAAGGCGGGGTTCGCACGTTGGGCATTCCGACGGTGTTGGACCGTCTGATTCAACAGGCGCTGCATCAGGTGATGCAACCGCTATTCGAACCCGAGTTTTCTGAGTCGAGCTACGGTTTTCGTCCCGGACGCAACGCGCACCAAGCGGTCAAAGCCGCGCGGAGCTACGTTGCCGAAGGCAGGCGCTGGACTGTTGATCTCGATCTGGAGAAGTTCTTCGACCGGGTGAACCACGACGTGCTGATGGCGCGGGTGGTGCGCAAGGTGAAGGATGAACGGGTGTTGAAGCTGATCCGGCGCTATCTGGAAGCGGGGCTGATGGAAGGCGGGGTGGTGAGTGCGCGAACGGAAGGCACGCCGCAAGGTGGACCACTGTCGCCGCTGCTGTCCAACATCCTGCTGACCGATCTGGATCGCGAACTGGAGAGACGCGGGCATCGCTTCTGCCGTTATGCGGATGACTGCAATATCTATGTCGGAAGCAAGCGGAGTGGACAGCGAGTGATGACGGCGATCACAGCGTTTCTGGAGCAAAGACTGAAGCTGAAGGTCAATGCGGCCAAGAGCGCGGTGGCGCGTCCGTGGCAGCGGAAGTTTCTGGGCTACAGCATGACGTGGCACAAGAAACCGAAGCTGAAGATCGCGCAACAGAGCCGTGAGCGCTTTGCGGAAAAGGTCCGCAAGGCGCTACAGGAGGCACGTGGCAAAAGCCTGAAACAGGCGGTCGAGCAGCTCAATCCCCAACTACGGGGATGGATCTCGTACTTCCGGCTTACCGAAGTAAAAGGTGTGCTGGAGGAACTCGATGGCTGGATCAGACACAGGCTGCGAGCGCTGCTCTGGCGGCAATGGAAGCGCAATCACACACGGGCCAAGAACCTAATGCGACGTGGACTACAACAGCAACGTGCGTGGCAATCGGCCACCAACGGACACGGTCCGTGGTGGAACAGCGGTGCCTCGCACATGAATGAAGCCTATCCGAAGTCTTGGTTCGACCGCATGGGGCTAGTTTCGCTGCTGGAAACTCAGCGGCGCTTCTCGCCTGTTTCATGAACCGCCGGATGCGGAACCGCACGTCCGGTGGTGTGGGAGGACGGCGGGGGTAACCCCGCCTCCTACCCGATTGTGGGAGAGTAAAAGCAGGAGCAACGGCGACGGCCCAACAACTCGCAAAAAGCGCGAGAGTGGGGCACCCGATAACGCGATTACTGGACCACCCAGATGGTGATTTCGTTGGCATTGCGAAGAAGCCGATCGGTCAAGCGGGCACCTGCCAGATCGCGGAAGCGGGGATGAGACTCATAGCCGACGACAATGGTATGACAGTGCTTTTCCCGAGCCTGATTCAGAATGGCAACCGTAGCGTCGCGATCGTCCCACGGATCTGAGCTTGCCAGTTCAATCTCGTACGTGAAAAGACCTGCGTCGCGCAGCGCACCAATCGCGTAGCTTAACGCCGGCCTGGCCGGCTCTTTTACCGAGGCGATCCAAGCATGCTGATCGCGATGGAGTTCGGCTTGCAGTTTCCGTTCTTCCTGGGGATCTTCCGCGCCGCCGAACTCCAGCAACTCCGCTGGAAGCGGCGGCAATAGATGCAATAAGTACACGTGAAAGCCCCGCTGGCAGCCGATCATCCTGATCACATAATCCACCGCCCGTTTGGTTGCGGGGGACTCATCGATGATTACCATGAGATTTTCGTTTGTGATCTTTGGTTTCGTCATCCCTGCCTTCCTGCATGATCATAGATTGCACCCAGCAGGCAGCGCGTTGCACGTCGCGAAAGTTTGTTGCTGCCCACCTTAATCCGCGCAAAAGCAGCGCGGCGAAGGTGAGATGCCCGGTAATGCCAGTGGCAACTACCCAGCAGCATAAATTCAGTTTGGAATTGCGAGAGGCCCGGATTCGGGCCTCTTCGTGCGCTTAGTGTTTGCCTGCGCCCTCGGGGCGGAGGTAGTGGGTATGTTCGGCGGGTTCGGCTTGGGCAAGGCGCAGGGCGCGGTGCTGGTAGCTGGCGTGGACGAAGCTGAGGAAGAGTGGATGGGGCTCGAGCGGCTTCGACTTGAACTCGGGGTGGAACTGGCAGCCGAGGAAGTAGGGGTGGTTGGGGAGTTCGACGATCTCGACGTAGGTTCCATCGGGCGAGCTTCCGGTGATGCGGAGTCCGGCGCCGGTTAACAGTTGCTCGTACTCGCGGTTGAACTCGTAGCGATGACGATGGCGCTCACTGATTTCGCCTTGGCCGTAGGCTAGGAAGGCGTTGGAGCCGGCCTCGATCTTGCAGTCCCAGGCACCGAGGCGCATGGTGCCGCCGAGTTCCTCCACACCGCGCAACTCGCGCAATTTGTAGATGACGCGATGCGGCGTGGCGGGATCGAACTCGCTGGAGTTGGCTTCGTCGAGTCCGCAGACGTTGCGGGCAAATTCGATGCATGCGGTCTGCATGCCGAGACAGATGCCGAAGTAGGGGACATTGTGTTCGCGCGCAAAACGGATGCCGTTGAGCATTCCTGAAATACCGCGCTTGCCAAAGCCGCCGGGGACGAGAATGCCGTCGAAGCCGGTGAGCTGCAGCTCGTAGCTGCGATCGTCTTTGTCCTTGGTTTCCAGGCCTTCGGCTTCGACCCACTGCAGGTTGAGCTTGAGGTTGTAATTCAAAGCGGCGTGGACGAGAGCTTCTTTGAGCGATTTGTAGGAGTCCTCGTACTCGACGTACTTGCCGACGACGCCGATGAGCACTTCATCCTGCGAATTGTAGGCGCGATGGACGAGGGTCTCCCACTGGCTCATGTCGGCATCTTTGGCATCGATGTGCAAATATTTGAGCACGAGTTTATCGACGCCTTCCTGGGCGAAGGCCAGGGGGCACTCGTAGATGCTGGCGACGTCGCGAGCGGTGATCACGGCTTGCTCCTCAACGTTGCAGAAGAGGGCGATCTTGCCCTTCATCTCCTGGGGGAGGAAGCGGTCGGTGCGGCAGAGAAGGATGTCAGGCTGGATTCCGATGGAGAGCAGCTCCTTCACCGAGTGCTGGGTGGGCTTGGTCTTGAGCTCTCCGGCGGCAGCGATGAAGGGAACCAGGGTGACGTGGACGAAGAGAGTGTTTTCGCGGCCAAGCTCCTGGCGCATCTGGCGGATGGCTTCGAGGAACGGAAGCGACTCGATATCGCCGACCGTGCCGCCGATTTCGCAGATGACGACATCGACATCGTGGGAAATCTTCTTCATGGCGGCTTTGATTTCGTTGGTGACGTGGGGAATGACCTGGACGGTCTTGCCGAGATAGTCGCCACGGCGTTCCTTGGCGATGATCTGCTCGTAGATTCGGCCGGTGGTGAGGTTGTTGTCGCGAGTGAGGCGGGCGTGGGTGAAGCGCTCGTAGTGTCCGAGGTCGAGATCGGTTTCAGCGCCATCGTCGGTGACGAACACCTCGCCGTGCTGAAACGGCGACATGGTCCCGGGATCGACGTTGAGATAGGGATCGAACTTTTGCAGATTGACCCGCAGGCCGCGGCTCTCCAGCAGGCAGCCGATGCTCGCAGCGGCCAGTCCCTTGCCGAGAGAAGACACGACGCCGCCGGTCACAAAGATGTACTTTGCCGACATTTCGTCCTCGTAACCAAGTTGTATTTTGAGTGGTGAATTTCGCAGGGGTGCACAATCAATTTTCTATGAAAAAGGAGTTATGGGCAAGATGCTGAAGCCGAGAAAGTTTGAAAACATTTGGAAAGAGGAATCGGCGATGGCATCCCAAGCGAACAATGGTGCTATCTTGTGAGGCTATGAAACGGACTATGTTGCGGGCGGTGAAGGCGTTAGCGGTGGTGATGACGCTGGGGCTGCTGCTGACGGGGAGCGGCTTTGCGCAGGCGGTGAAGCGGCTGATTCTGACCGACGGCAGCTACCAGACGGCTACGGAGTGGACGAAAGATGGCGACCGGGTGAAATATTTCAGCGCCGAGCGGGCCGAGTGGGAGGAACTTCCGGCGGCGCTGGTGGACTGGAAAGCGACCGATGAGTGGAACGCCGAGCGCGCCAAGAGCCAAAGCGAAGAGATGAAACAGGTCACCGGAAGAAGCGATTGTGGCCCGCAAGGAGGAGCAGTTGAACACGCCGCTGGTGGCTCCGGAGTTGCGCCTGCCGGCCGAAGGTGGAGTGTTTCTGCTGGAAGAGCTGGCGGGCAAGCCGGTGCTGCAGAAGGTTGACGGAAACAAGACCCAGGAGAACGACCACGCGGGAAAGAATATGCTGAAGAAGTCAGTCATCCCGATTGCGAGCCAAGTGCAGACCATTGAACTGAAGGGAGCGGCGGCAAAGGTGAGGGTGCACCCGGCGGCTCTGTCGATTTTTGTGGACGTGGAAGACGACCAGGGTCCGATACCGGGAGAGAGCTTCCGGATGGTGCGGCTGGAGCAAAAGAAAGATCTGCGAGTGCTGGCGAAAAACAAAGTTGCGATCGGCGGCGATCAGAGCCAGACAGAGAAGTTTCTGCATTCGCGGGCAGAGAAGTTTAGCGGCGATTGGTGGAAGCTGATTCCGCTGGAGGATCTTACGCCGGGCGAGTACGCGATTGTAGTCTCAGCTCCTGGAGCCGACGGGAACGGGGTAGTGTGGGACTTTGGGGTGGACGGGAAGTGAGCGTCCAGACGATCAGCCGGGATTGGTAAAGACAGCGGTCAGCAGAATTCATTCTGTTTCTAACCTACTAGGCTTCTTCGCGTTCTCGACGATCAGCTTGGCATACCATTTTGCGCTGGCTTTCGGCGTGCGCGAGAGGGTGTGGTAGTCAACGTAAACGAGGCCGAAGCGCGGAGTGTAGCCCTCGTTCCATTCGAAGTTATCGAGCAGACTCCAGGCATGATAACCACGGACGTGAGCACCTTCGGAGACCGCCTTGGCGAGTTCGTGGATGTAGTCGTTGTAGAACTCGATGCGCTGCTGGTCGGGGATCTCTCCATCGCTGGCGGGGGCGGTGTTGTAGGCGGCTCCGTTCTCGGTGATCTCGATTGGGAGGCGGTAGTCGCGCCAGATGCGCATGGTGATTTCATAGAGACCGCGAGGATAGACCTCCCACTGGACATCTGTCTTGGGGCCGGATTCGCCGGCGTGCCAGCCGATGGCGACGAAAGGGATGGGGAAGTTGGGATCATTGCCGATGACGGCGCGCGAGTAGTTGTTGATCCCGATGAAGTCAAATGGGGCGCGGACCTGCTCCATGTCGCCGGGGCGGATATCCATGAGCTTTTCGGGGGTGGGGGCGATGGCCGCGGGATAACGTCCTCGCAGAGCGGGCTCCAGATACCAGATGTTCTCCCAGGCGTGGAAGCGCTCGGCGGCGTGGAGGTCATCGTCGGAGTCCGAAGCTGGGTAGGGTTGCGACATGCTGAAGGCACTCCCGATGCGGAGTTTGGGCGAGATGGCTTTCATGGCCCGGAAGGACTTGCCCTGGGCGAGGTTGACGATGTGCCCGGCGCGCATGGCGATCGCCGGGTCCTTGATGCCGGGGGCATGAATTCCGCTGAGGTGGCCGAGGTTCACGAACATGCTGGGCTCGTTGAAGATGAGCCAGTGGACACAGCGGTCGGCATAGGCGCGGGTGGCGAGTTGGGCGTAATCGGCAAAGCGGTCGGCGGTCTCACGCGAGGCCCATCCACCGCGATCCTGCAGAGGCTGCGGCAGATCCCAATGATAGAGCGTGGGAAAGGGACGGATGCCGTTCGCTAAAAGTTCGTCGATGAGGCGGGAGTAGAAGTCGATGCCGCTCTGGTTGTGGGCGCCGGAGCCAAGTGGCTGGAGACGCGGCCAGGCGAGCGAGAATCGATAGCTCTGGATGCCGAGCGACTTCATCAGCGCAACGTCAGACTTCCACAGGTGGAAATGGTCGCAGGCAATGTCGGCGTTTTCGCCACCCTTGATTGTGCCGGGAACTTTGCAGAAGCGGTCCCAGATGCTCTCGCCACGTCCGCCTTCGTGGACCCCGCCCTCTATCTGATAGGCGCTGGTGGCGACTCCCCAGATGAATTCCGGGGGCAACTGCGGAAAGTTCGTGATGCTGGCAGTGTCTTTCATAAGTGCGTTGCGGACCCATCCGGGAACCTTGTTCTCCTGAATCTGGGCGGCGGCGACTGAGCCGAGCGCGGAGAGGATAAAGGTACGTCGCTTCATGGGTAAAGTGATGGTAAGCGGTGCGGGGAGGTGCGGGCAAGGACGGGCTTAGGAGCCTTCTCGACCGATATTCAGAGTGGCGCGGTGGGATTTCTCGGGATGATGAGCTATGGAATGACGCCGATGCCGCAGACGGCGATGGCGTCGCGAGTGGTGTTCTTGATGGTGTACATCATCTCGTCGGCCTTGCGGATGAGGTCGTGGGCATTTTTGGCATCGTCGGGGAAGCTGGCTACGCCCATGGAGGCGCGGATGTTGAGGTCGAGGCCTTCGCCGAGGTGGAAGGTGGTGGTGCGTAGGATGTCACGGAGGCGGCGAGCAACGACCTGGGCGGAATGTTTGCCGGTCTGAGGAAGCAGGGCGACGAACTCATCGCCACCGTAGCGGAAGGCGAAGTCAATGAGGCGGAGATGGCTCTTGAGGGTGCCGCCGATTTCAGCGAGCAGGCGGCTGCCGATGAGGTGGCCATGGCTATCGTTTACCAGTTTAAAGCGGTCGAGGTCGAGGAAGACGATGCTGAATTCGTATCCGAACCGGGTGGAGCGGTAGACCTCGGCCTCGATGGAATTGTAGAGGTGGCGCGCGTTGTAGAGCCCGGTGCAGTCATCGGTGATGGTGAGCTCCTGAATCTTCTCGACGGCGCGGGCGTTGTCGATGGCGATGGCGGCGTAGTCGGCCATGGCCTGGAGGAGCATGAACTGATCGTCGCCGAAGGTGGACATATCGACGTTGATGAGTTGGATGACACCGAGGATCTTGTTCTTGGACGTGAGCGGGACGCAAAGGATGGAACGGGTTTCCCAGCGGGTCAACTGATCGATGCGCGAGGCGAAACGCTCGTCCTTGCTGACGTCGGGGACGACGAGAGGTACACCATGTTCGGCAACCCATCCGGCGATGCCTTCGCCGATGCGCAGGCGGACGGACTTGAGAGACTCGCTGGCGTCTCCGACGGCGATGGCGAAGTAGAGCTCATGATGCTCTTCGTCGGTCATGAGCAGGCTCCAGGTGTCAGGCCGGAAGCAGGCGGCGACCTTTTCCATGATGGTCTGGAGAAGCGAGTCAAGGTTGAGGGAAGACGTGAGCGCCTTGGCTACGTCATGGAGAATCGTCAGCTCCGGTTTGATCTGGCTCACTGCCGCCGGCGGTTGCGTCATCAGGATTGCCCTATAGGACTGGCGCTACGAACATTGAATTCTAACATTAATTATAAGAGCGTTTTTAGCCCTTGGAACCGGAACTGACAATACGAGGAGAGTTCGCAGTTACGTTTTCGCGACTTCTGGTGTGTTGCGGTAGTGGCTACAAAGCTGCAGGCAAAGAGATTTGTAATTGACTTGGGTAAGTGGCATTTCTATGATGAACGCAGAATTGCATCGATGTCCTTGGATCGAATTGCGCGCGTGTTGCCTGTCGCGCGGAACGCTTCACTGTCAGCGGCGGGCGCAAAAGGGCCTTCCGAGGGCGCAAAGGCCGGGAAACTGCAGATTCGAAGACTGCTAAACGGCGAGGGCGAACGAAGTGGCATCGTTTGGAGAAAATTTACGCCAGGCACGGACGGCGCGCAACATGACGCTACAGGAGATTGCGGCCTCGACCAAGATCAGTTCCAGGGCTCTGCAAGCCCTGGAGGACGAGCACTTCGATCAGTTGCCGGGGGGCATCTTCAATAAGGGCTTTGTGCGCGCGTATGCACACTGCGTAGGGCTCGACGAAGAAAAGACGATAGCGGAATACCTAGCCGCGGCCAACGTCTCACCCTCGGAGATCGACATGGAGGTGATGTCCACGCAGGTGGCCGCAGCTGCTGGAAGGCGCCAGCCGTGGGCTCCGAGCGCCACGTCAGCGGTGGGCGTGCTGGCGGTGCTTGTGGGGTTGGGGATGGGCGGGCTGTGGTTGCATGAACAGCGCAAGGACGCCCGCGAGCGGCGCGAGGCGGAGAAGACGGCGACGGCGGCGGTATCTCCGGCACCGGCGACAGCGGTTGCACCCGATCCGATTCCATCGGCACAGAACGCAGCAAATGGCGGGGAGTTGAACGCCAATCAGACTGCAAGCAAGGACGCGAATCAGAGTCCGGCGGCCAATGCTGGAGTCAGCACGACTGCGGGCGCGGGGTCATCCGGGGCGTCATCGGCGGCATTACCAGCGAACCAGGGCGCGGCTTCGCAGGCGCCCCAGAGTACAAATCAGCCAGGCAAGCAGGCGATGGGAGCCTTGGCGGCGGCAACACCGCCAGTATCTGCGGCACGAACGGGTTCGGCGGAGTCGGCGGGAACGGCTGCTCCGGTGGCAGTTTCAATCTCCGCAACCGCGCGTGTATGGATCAGCGTACTCAGCGACGGCAAGAAGGTGGAGAGTTTGACGCTCGATCCGGAGAAGCCGGAGACGAGTAGCCGGAGCTACACGGCAAAGGAGAAGCTGCTGTTGGTGGTGGGCAATCCGGCGGGGCTGTCGGTGACCTACAACGGAAAACCGACCGGAGTACTGGGCCTGAGTGGACGACGGGCGACGATCACGTTTACTCCGCAGGGAATGGAGAAGCAGTAAAGCGGCTGGCGAGAGACAAGCGAGTTGCTCGCTCGACGTAATACCGGGAATTGTGAAAGGCCGCGAGGAGATCGCGGCCTTTTTTCGTAAGCGCAGAGCTGTCAGGCGGAAAAAGATGTGGGCGAGATTCGTTGAGGCGGGCAAACAGTGTGGCGTGGAAGGGATAGAATTTGACCCAGCCGCCTCTGAGCGGGGGGAGCTTGGATGAAACAGATTGCGGATTGGGCGTTGGGGATGGCGGTGGCACAGGGCGCGAGCCATGCCGAGGCGCGGATTGTGGATGAACGCGTGCGTTCGCTGGGAACGCGAAATGGGCGCGTGGCGGTGGCCTCCGAGCGCGAGTCGCTGGGGCTGGGTGTGCGGGTGCTAGCCGATGGCGGCTGGGGATTTGCCGCCACGCAGGAGCTGACGCGCGCGGGCGTGGAGCGCTGCGCACGGCTGGCGGTGGAGATTGCACGGGCTTCGGCCCGGGTGCAGCGCGAGCCGGTGCGGCTGGTGGATGAGCCGGCAGCGGTGGCCGAGTGGAGTTCGCCTTGCCGGATCGATCCCTTTGCGGTCGCGATGGAGGAGAACTTCGAGTTGCTGCGCCGGATCGACGCGACGCTGACAGCGGTGGAGGGCGTTACGCTGGCCGAGACCAGCATGATCTTCCGGCGTTACGAGCAATGGTTCTACAGCACGGAAGGGGCGGCGATCCATCAGACGCGGACGACGACGGGCGCGGGATTTGCGGCGCATGCGTTTGAGGGCGACACGATCCAGACGCGCTCGTACCCAAATTCATTTGGCGGGCAGTATCAGAGCAAGGGGTATGAGCTGGTGGGCGAGCTTCGGCTGCTGGAGAACGCGGAGCGGGTGGCGCGCGAGTGCGTGGCGCTGCTGAAGGCCCCGCAGTGTCCGGAGGGGCGGCGCGATGTGGTGCTGGATTCGTCGCAACTGGGGCTGCAGATTCACGAGTCGATCGGCCATCCGATTGAACTGGATCGGGTGCTGGGCTATGAGGCGAATTTCGCGGGCACATCGTTCCTCACCCTCGACAAGCTGCACCGGCTGCGCTACGGGAGCGAGCTGGTGAACGTGGTGGCCGACGCGCGGCCAGAGCACGGGCCGGGGCTGGGAACCTTTGCCTATGACGATGAAGGCGTCGAGGCACAGTGCGTTCCGATCATCACCAAGGGACAGTTCGAGGGATATCTGTCGTCGCGCGATACGGCGGCGATGATCGGGCGCAATCGCTCGGGCGGGCACATGCGGGCCGAAGGGTGGGCGCGGGTCCCGATTGTGCGCATGAGCAATGTGAGCATTCTGCCCGGCGAAAAGCCGCTGAGCTTCGATGAACTGATCGGTTCGACCGATGACGGAATCTACATGGAGACTAATCGCTCGTGGTCCATCGACGACAAGCGCTACAACTTTCAGTTCGGCTGCGAGGCGGCGTGGGAGATCAAGGGCGGAAAGCTGGGACAGATGCTGCGCAATCCGTCGTACTCGGGGATCACGACGGAGTTCTGGAATTCGATGGATGCGATTTGCGACCGGAGGCACTGGACGTTATGGGGGACTCCGAACTGCGGCAAAGGACAGCCGGAGCAGGGGATGGGAACAGGACATGGCGCGGCTCCGGCGAGGTTTCGGCAGGTGAAGGTGGGCGGAGCTTACGGGAGCTAGCGAGGGTAGGAGAAGAGTCAACGACCCCACCTTAAACTCGCAAAAAAAGCGAGTTGAAGATGGGGCACCCGCGGGGATAGAGATGCGGTCGCTAGGTGTTTGAGGAAGATCGATGAATGTGAATGTTTCGATGGATCAGGAACGGTGTGCGGAGATTTTTGAGCGGGTGCGGCGTGCGGCCGAGGCCACGGACGTTGAGGTCACGGTTGAGGGCGGGCGCTCGGCGCTGACGCGCTTTGCCAACAATGCGATTACGCAGAACGTGAGCGAAGAGGGGTGCGAGGTTTCCGTGCGGGTGCAGATGGGTGGACGCACGGCTCGCGCGACCACGAACCGGCTGGACGAGGAGAGCTTGCGGCGGGTGGTTCGGCAGGCGGAGGCGCTGGCGCGGGTGCAGGAGGAAGACGTTGAGCTACTGCCGATGTTAACGGCCGCAGAGCAGGGAAGCGCGGTGGAACTCGACCGCTATTGCGAAGAGACGGCGGCGATGGGTGCGGGCGAGCGCGCGGAAGAGGTCGCGGGGATGGTCCAGATCGCCAAGCACGATGGGCTGAACGCGGCGGGAATCTACTCCTGCGGAGAGAGCTTTGAGGCGCTGTTCAACTCGCACGGGGTTGCGAGGTGGCACCGGCAGACGCTGGCCGAGGCCTCGATCACGATGCAGGCGGAGGACAGCTCGGGGTGGCAGAAGCAGAACTACACGAGCGCGAAACGGCTGGACGCGCGGGCGTTGGCGGAGATTGCGGCGCAGAAGGCGCTGGGCTCGGCGCGGCCAGTGGAACTGCCGCCGGGGAAGTACACGGTCATCCTGGAGCCCTCGGCGGTGGTCGATCTGATCGGCTTTCTGGCGGCGGACTTCAGCGGACTGGCGCTGTTGGAGCAGCGCTCCTGCCTGAACGGACGGCTGGGAACAAAACTTTTCGGAGAGAATATTTTTATTGCAGACGATGTGAGGCATGCCGAACAGACGGGGCCGGGCTTTGATGGCGAGGGCGTAGCGCGGCAGGGGTTGACGCTGGTGGCAGACGGCGTGGTGCGCGACGTTGCCATGTCTCGCGGCACGGCGGCACGGATCAGGAGATCAGCGCTGGCGGAGAAACTGGGCGATGTGCGCGCGACCGGACACGGCTTCGGTTTGCCGAACGAGGGGGGAGAGTCGGCGGCGAACATTGTATTTAAGGTGGCGCCAGGCGAAGCGAAGACGGTGGACCAGATGATTGCCGCCACCGAGCACGGCTTGCTGATTACCCGGCTGTGGTACATCCGGGAGGTGGATGCGTACGAGAAGATACTGACTGGAATGACCCGGGATGGAACTTTCGTGGTGGAGAATGGCCGGGTTGGGCGGGGGATAAGGAATTTCCGGTTCAATCAGAGTGTGCTTCAGATGTTGCAGCAGGTATTGGACTTAGGCAATCCTGTGCGGGCGTGCGGCGAGGAGGCTTTTGATATGGTCGCCCCGGCGATGCGGGTGGAAGGATTCCAGTTTACGGAGACGACGCGCTTCTAGCCGGATGCATGATATGCGGCAAGCGATGCGAGCGCAAATTAAACCGAAAGTAGGGAACTTTCGTAATTATTCAATTCTCGGCCGAGGGTCTATTGTGAATCTCGTGAAAGCCGTGATCGAAACTAATGACTTACGTTCCTCCGTCCGCTTCCCGCTGCAGTTGCCCGTTGTCTTGCGCGAGCCCGACAGCGGGCGCGCGGAGACTCAGGATATCTCTGCTGGCGGGGTCCTGATCCATTGCGGAGTCGATTACCCTGTGGGCTCGACCATCCAGTTTTCGATCTTCATGCCGGCACAGACGCTGGGCGCGGAGAAGGACGTTGAGGTGGAGTGCGTGGGGCGGGTTGTACGCTGCGCCCCAGTTGGCGACAAGATTGCGGTGGGCGCCATCATTGACGAATATCGCATCTCCCGCTAAGCTAGCGAAACAGAACTCTGGAGAGAGCGGGAATCCCTGATGGCCGAGAGCGAGGCCAATCCAATGGCTGCAATCAGAAATAGAAGACGGTTCGTCGGATGCAATCCGCGTGATTGTGGCCGATAGCGAGCCGATTTTTCGCGTGGGCGTGCGGAAAATTGTCGCGATCGAGGACGACATCCGCATTGTGGCGCAGGTGGAGTCGGCGGCGAATGCGCTGACGGCGGTTGGCCGTTTCCAGGCCGACCTGATTCTGTTTGAGATGCGGATTGAGCGAATCGCCGCGTGAGGCGGTGAGCAGTATGCTGGCCTTGGCTCCGTCACTGAAGATCGTGCTTGTGATGATTGAGCCGACCGAGGAAGAGTACGGTCGAATTCCTGCGGCGTGGAGTGCGCGGCATTGTGACCCGCTCAATCGGCCCGGATCTCCTGGTCAAATGCATTCGCAAGGTGTACGAGGGCGAAACCTGGCTGGACAACAAGGGCGTGAACTGGGTGATCGAGGCCTATCGGGCGCAGGCTGCGCAACTGACCTCGCCGAGCAACCGAGTAAAACTGAGCACGAAGGAACTCCAGATCATCGCCGGTGTGACGCAAGGCTTGCGCAACAAGGATATTGCGCAGGAGGTTGGCACCACGGAGCAGGTGGTAAAGAACTATCTGCGAAAAATTTACGACAAACTGGGCGTCTCAGATCGGCTGGAACTGGCGCTCTACTGCATGCACCATCGGCTGCTGGAAAACTATTCCAAGCCGGAGGGTGTGATCTCTCCTGCCATCGGTCAAGCGGCCGCTGCTGCCGCACCCACGGATGCGGGAATTAATCCACAGGCGGTACATCTAGCGCACGAACACAACTGTGTACGTTACAATGGGAGAGTTCGCGCAAGCGAATCCCGCCGGTTAAGCGGAGAGATGGCCGAGTGGCTGAAGGCGCACGCTTGGAAAGCGTGTTTAGGGGAAACTCTAACGTGGGTTCGAATCCCACTCTCTCCGCCAGACCTTTAGAATCAATACCTTAAACCAAGCTACACCCCCTTCCTACTTGCGCGGCAGAGAACCACAAATTCCACGAGAACATAACATCATCCAGTAAGCTTTCCTGTTGAAGGCGTAGATGGCGGGTCGATTTCGATGCTGGGGGTACGGGTAGGCTAGAAGCTCCTAGATTGCCACAAATATTCACAATTCCTAGACTCCTCCGTCCAATTTGCGGCAGCCCCATGCCTAACGCCCCGTTCTGCACCCAGTGCGGCTTCCCGGCTAACTTGCCCAGTCCTCAGCGGCGAAGAACACTGCGCAGGGGAGAGCCCACACGCAAGACGGCGGACTACGTCTTGGGATGGGGCATCGTAATTGTGCTGGCTTTCCTGATCTTGCGTTTTCTGATCCGGTAGACGGCGGTGCATGGCTCACAGGCCAACCGCAGACGGTGCATGGCTCACAGGCCAACCGCAGACATAGTTTCCGCGCCCGCCCGCATCGTAATTCTTCTGCTCACTTCGTATCGGCGCAATGGCGCAGGGCTGAGAACGGCTTCAGTAATTTTATCCGCGCCCACCGCGATGCCACCACTCCGAGTACTCCAACAGCTACGAGTCTGGGTTGCCCGTCCCAAAACTAATTTCCCCTAGTGGTGCAGAGTCGTGGTTACCTTCGTACATTGACCCAATAGCCAGCTCTCGATACCTTTGCGTACGAAGGTACGATGAGAGTCCTAGTCGCAGATGACTCAGATATGTATCGAAGAATGTTGCAGACCTTGCTTGAGAAGTGGGGCTACGAAGTCGTGCTTGCTGCCGACGGCCATGAAGCACAAGCCATTCTAGACAGCAACGATGCACCCGTATTGGCTCTTTTGAACTGCTTTATGCCGGGACTTGGGGGACTTGAACTCTGCGAACAAATTCGTGTGCGTAAGCAAGGCTATGTGTACACGATTTTGTTGAGTGCGGCTGACCACGAACGCGATGTCCTCAAGGGATTTGAGTTGGGGGCAGATGATTACCTATGCAAACCGTTCAAGGAACTCGAACTCAGAGCACGGCTTAAAGTCGGCGAACGAATCATTCGCAGCCATGAAGAGTTAATTGAGGAAAATCATGCATTGAGAGTTGAGGCTTCGCATGATTCCTTACTGCGACTTTGGAATCGTAGAGCCATTTTCGCTTTGTTGAATACCGAATTAAGTCGTGCAAAGCGGTTACGGACACCACTGAGTGTCTTTTTTATTGATTTGGATTTCTTCAAGCTCGTCAATGACACCTACGGCCATTTGGTCGGCGATGACGTGCTCCTCAGTGTGACGAAAAAAGTGTCCAGAGCGGTTCGCGAGTACGACCATGTTGGCAGATGCGGGGGCGAAGAGTTCCTTGTGGTGCTGCCCAACTGCACCGTCGAGGCGGCACTGGAAGTGGCCGAACGAGTGCGGCAGCATGTAGCCGACGAACCTATCGTGATTGCCACTACGCAACTGAGGATTACTGTCAGCATTGGCCTGTCCCAATGGCACTCCGACCAAGAACTCCCCGACCTCCTCCGCCAAGCTGATTTAGCGCTGTATCGAGCAAAGCAAAACGGGCGGAATCGTGTAGAGGTGGAAGGTGAAAGCGAAGCGGACGGCATACCTAAGGGAAAGCGTCTGAACGTACCTGACACCCTCAATCCAACCGTTACGGACGGCCCGACGAAAAAGCGTCTGGATGTACGTCACAGCCTTGCGCTTCCCGTTCGCATCTGGGGACTGGACGCACACGGACAGCTGTTCGAAGAGTACGCGACCACCGTCGATGTCACGACGACTGGAGCGCACATTACGGGTGTAAAACATTTTCTGCAGCGTGGGTGCGTAATCGGCGTCGAGAATCGTTTCAGCAGCGCTCGTTATCGCGTCACTTGGGTTGTAAGTACAGAAGATGGCAGACCCGGTGAGATTGGCGTGCAACTCATTGAAACTGGAAAGTTCATTTGGGGCCGCGTGATTCCCCGCGTGTTTGTGGAATGAGAGGCTGCGGAGTTCCCGAACGAAAAGGCTTCTTGCTCAGGAACAGATTCTTCCAGATTGACCCTCTGAAGTTATAACGCACCCAACTGCGTCAGGCGGGCACGTCACCGTCCGGTAAGAACAGAACACGCAGCAGTCGCCCGGCAGCGGACGCAGGATAGACTCGCAGTCGCATACGTCACTACATCGCGGTCTCAGGATGACTCAGAAATGGCGAGTCTGGTTCTTACAATGGGAGCCGCCCTTACCTTCGTGCGCACTCTGGTACCCAAGGTGCGGAAAGTGTCGCGAATAACCATTGCGAAGGTCTGCACGTCTAAGTAGTAGTGGGGTATAGATCGATGACCAACAAAACCGCCGCTCCGACTTACGACGCTGTTCGCCGTTATAGCCGCTTATCGACCAACATTAGCGTGCGCGTATTTCACGCTGCGAAACAAACCTCGGGACGCGGTCATGATATTGGGGCTGGAGGAATGGCGGTTTACGTACCGTTAGAACTTGCGGTCGGAACTTCGGTCAATCTTTCCTTTCAGTTGCCATACTCCCGGATAGCTTTGGGCGTCCGGGCAATTGTCCGCAACAACAATGGGTTCCGTTATGGCGTAGAATTCGTTGATCTCACATCGGCTGAGGTGGGGGAGATAGAGCGCGTAACCTCCATCTTGAACCTCACTGCCTAGGTCTTGACGGAACTGAATCAAACTTGTCGATTCGGAGAAACCCTCTCTCTTGAGCCTCAGAAACGGTGCTCAGCTATCCAGCGGGAGCGGGACCTCATCCGCGACTGAAAATCGTGGTCGCTGGCTCCTCTCGAACCTGCCGCCGAGGCCATAGGCTTTGATCTCCAGCGGAATGCCGTCGTGCCCGCCACCACTGAGAAATCCGCGAACGTAAAGTTCAGCGAATCGGGCGATGCCAAGCTGGCGGTACTGCTCGACGTGAACCAGCTCGTGGAACAAGAGCCCATCGGTGAATGGCTGGTGCGATACCACCACATCGCAGAATGTCACCGCCGCCATGGTGGAGAAGCTGGGCAGGTTGGTGAATCCCATCCGGCGCAACGGTACGTAGAAGGGCGGGTTCTCCACGCGGCTTTCAGTAAGCACGAGGAGCCGGGTGTCGAGCACTTGTGGCAGGAAGAAGCCATCCATTGAAGCTCTCTGCGCCGGACTCAGCGGAACAGCGAACGGCAGAGCTTTTTCCCGCTGCGCTTTAATGTAGGCCGCGACGAGACTGGAGACTTCGGCGATTAGTTCTGGGCTCAGTTGCGGGACTGCCATCGGTTGCTCATCTCGTTCAACGATAAGCAGTGTACGTCGGGGAGGGACAGATAGGCATTAAGAACATCCTGCATACTCCCAATGGGCGGAATATCCAGTCAAGGCAGCGGCGAGTCGGCTATGAACCGCAGGAACGCTTTGTTTCTTTTTCTAAGCGGCTTCTTTCTCCTCGTCCCAAGATTCCCCTTCGGCACCGATTGCGATATCCATGGCGTGTTCAATGGAAGTCACAGATTCTCGGATTATAGAGTGAGTGCGCCGACTCGCAGCCTTACTCTGTTGTCCCTGTGAGGAGTGATTCGCTTCTTTCTGCTTGCCCACATCGCTTATCAAGGTAATTTTGTGATTGCGTGCGCTTCTCGCCATGGCGCTACCTTCATTTCTTCTCTGCTATCGTTCCAAAATTGCGTTAGATGATTACGAGTCAGGAACGCCACTGAAAAGTGCCTAAAAGAATTATAGAAATGTCCTAAATCGTGCAGCGGCACTGGATGTTGGTACGGCATGGTAGCTTTATCCTTCCTTTTTCTTGCCCGATGATATCGCTGGGCATACACGCCCACGTTGAAGATGGCCACCACCACAGCGGCTTCGGTGAGCCAGACAGGGGGAATATTCGGATAACGGGAGCCTATACGAATATGTCTCCCTCATGCGGGGCTGAGAATCAAAACTGCAATTACAGTGGGCTGGACGCGAGGAGCTGTTCGAGCGGGAAGGGAACGCTGATTATGGCGACTGAGAGTCGTGCGGGTGTGTGCTAGGATGCGCGAAGTTTACGCATTTAGCGACCGAAGATTCCAATCAGCCCCACCAAGATGAGATAAACCGCCACAATATAGTTGAGAAGGCGAGGGATAAGCAGAATCAAGATTCCGGCCAACAAAGCAATAAACGGTGAAACTATGGCGTACCGTAGCGTTATTGACCCGCCGCTAGTTTGAGCGAGCGCGAAGGGTGTTGCTAACCAGCTAATCCCGAGAAGAATCGTCACAAACGAGAGCCTCTGTATCACTTTCCGCTCCTCAGACATGCGATGCAGCATGTCGCTGTGTATGTACTGATGCCGGATGCCGAATGTACGCCGCCCGCTTCCGTAGGCTCCCCACACGCCACATCATCGTTCTTCACAACATTGACCCGGCTGCTGACCTCGTATCGCCGCATCAACGCCGGGTTGAACGGCTTCAGCAGGGCGCATACGAGGTCCATCTTCTGGATGCCGGGGTCGAGCCACAGCTCGTAAGCCTCGTCCGGCAGGATGACAGGCATCCGGTCGTGGACATCGGCACAGAGGGCGTTCGGTGTCCTCTCGACCACTTGCCCTGTGGATGTTTAGAAGTTCTACGCCGCTCGCACCTCTAATGTGCCGTGATCATGGCACTGCTTGCCTTCCTGATGATGCAAGTGTCCGTTGACGAGATAATCCGTATGATCGCCATGAGGAACTGCCTCGTGGCCGCAACCGGGGCCGTGCTGATGACTGCCGCAGTTGATCTCGGGCGTATGTGCGACGGGGTTCTTCGAGTCAATCGCAAATACATGTTCATCGACATGCCCTTCATGAACATGGTGCATGTGCCCATCATGCAAGTAATCGGTATGGCCGTCATGCTGGACAGCGGTGTGCCCGCAGCCTGAACCGTGCTGGTGGGGATGAGGATCATGAATTTGATGTTCCTTCGCCATATCGTCTTCTCCTCGTGTTTTATTTTTCGCAGATTACTCCGAATTGAGCTTGGATTCCACGAACCGGGCGTACGCAGGATGACGGGTATTCGGTCGTGAACCTCAGCGAGGAGAGCGTTCGGGGTAGTCGTGATAATGGAGCAGCGCAGAGCCTCTCCCGAACGAACGTATCGGTCTACTCCGTGCTCATGTCCTCATGGAGATTATCCCCGCCGCACTTTGGGTCTGGCATATCGGAGACCTCTGTCATCGTATAGCTGGCGTTGCCCACAACCTGAAAATAGAAGGGGTGACTGATGTCAAACTTTGGCCCCGTATCCTCATCCAGTTCAATCTGGTAACGGCTTCGAGCCTCGGAGCACCTATAAACGCTATTGAATTCGAGTAATCGGTCGGGTGATTTCATGCGCTGTGAAATGCTTTCATGTGCCTGTTTCAACTGCTCGGATGCACTTGTCGATGACCAGTCAATCGCGGTCTTCCATGGCGAGACGAGCCACTCATCTACAAAATCACGCGGCGACACTGCCACGGGTTGAATCCGCGTCACGGTGTCTCCGGATATTGTGAAGTGTCTAATCCACACCCGATTGTGAATTCCACCATCGATGCTGGTGGAATGAAAGCGCACGTCGAACTCTTTCGTGGTGACGTTCAATGTGCCGTAATCTTCGCTCCCCCACCACATAGAGTCCGAGCCGGACAGGAGCACCTTTGGATTCACATCCCCCGCCCGTGGGCGCAATATCTCGTAACCGATGTTTGACCAAATTGAATTGCACCAAGGAGCTATATGCTTCGTCGCGACATACCAGTTTCCAGACTCGTCGGGTGGTGAGATGCGGCTATCGAAAGACCAAAATGCGTCTTTCACCGAGGTATATGGCTTGTTCTGCCAGCGAACGACCTCTTTCCATGAATTGCCGTCAGGACTGAAAATGAAAAGCACAGTATCATCTGCGCACTCGATATCGAATGTTGCAGCGATGCTTATTAATCGATTCTGCTGTGCGGCTTGCACGTCGAACCAAAGCTGAAATCCATACTTGCCGAGGTCTGGGGGAGCTTCTTCCTCACTCATAGACCCAACTGGAAGTTTGAAGGCGCGTGCCGCATCCGAAAGCTCGCGCTTGATGCGCTCGGGGTCAGGAGTCGGCGGAGAGCAACGCATGTAGGCGTTCACGAAGTTGCCTAGGCTCTCCTTCATTGCCGTAATGGCGTGCTGTGCCTCGGGTGAAACATCGGTCTGCATCACGTCCCCGATTGGCAGCGCCAGCAATGCCGCCCGCCTCGCCTCCACCTGCTTGGTGGCTGCGGTCACCGCATCTTGGGAGCAGGAAACCGAGGTCGGAGGGGCTGGCCTTTCCTGAGCGGCACTGGTCGCGACGGCCAGCACCAAGATGATTCCGATGATGATGTTCTTCACGAGAGGCAGTGTACGCAGAGGTGGGGCGAAGGGGAACGGGCACTGTCGTAACCAAAGGCACTCGATTTGCTCGACCGCCTAGTCGTCCGAAGCCGCCCTCTTCACTGCGACGACACTTTCTGGGGGCGTCACTCCCGCCGACGTTTTATGATGAATCCATGAAGCGCGTTCTATTGTCATGGAGCAGCGGTAAAGACAGCGCATGGGCACTCCACCTCTTGCGCCAGCAGTCGGATATTGAACTGGTCGGTCTGCTGACCACCCTAAACACGGAGTTTCAGCGGGTGGCAATGCACGGCACCCGGCGCTCTGTACTGGAGGCTCAGGCGGAAGCGGCTCAACTGCCGCTGTGGGTTGTGCCTCTCCCGTGGCCATGCTCCAACGAAGTCTACGAGCAGAGGATGACGGAGGTCTGCAACCGTGCTGTCAGTGAGCATGTGGATGCGATGGCGTTCGGAGACCTTTTCCTGCCGGACATCCGCGCCTATCGCGAGACCCAACTGAAGCCGACCGGGCTGGAGCCACTGTTTCCACTCTGGGAGCTACCGACAGCAGCCCTTGCCCGCGACATGATCGCAGGTGGACTTCGAGCCAAGCTGGCGTGCGTTGATTCGAAGCAATTGCCGGAATCTTTTGCTGGCCGGGAGTTCGATACCGCTCTCCTGCGCGACCTGCCGCCTGAGGTTGACCCGTGTGGAGAGCGCGGCGAGTTCCATACCTGCGTCCATGACGGTCCGATGTTCACGACCCCGGTAAAGGTTGAGTCTGGGGAGATCGTCAACCGGGACGGGTTCGTGTACGCAGACTTCAAATAGTGCAGGAGAAACCGAAACGCATAGACCGAATCTCTAGCCTAAGCGGCCTCTTTTTCATCCCATTCTTCATTCCACGGTTCGGCACCGATGGCAATGTCCATAGCGTGCTCGATGGAGGTCACAGCCTTCTTGTGATGAGAGCGCCGACTCTGCTCCGAGCCTTGGTGCAATCGCTTCGGCGAAAAGTCATGCATGTCTTTCCTTTTCCTTCTATCTTTCGTTGAGGTCGATTTTCGAGTGCGTGCATCTCCCGACATAGTCTGCTCTCGATTCTGTCGCTCGTGTCAGCTAAGCAATACCCGCGAGTCATTGAAGTTTGGCGAAGCTCCTATCTTGCGGTAGTCAGGCAGCAGACTCTCGCTCCGCTAAATCGTGCAACACCAGCCGGGCGGTAGCGACCATCAGGTTGCGATGCTCTGGGAGAATTTGCTCCCACGAAACGCTACCTTCGCTGCTCTGGAGTCCGAAATCAGAAGCCAGCGTGTCACGGTAGATGTAGAACAATTTTGCCAATTCCTCAGCGGAAATATCCTGCAAGGTATGCATAAACTCCCCTTCCTCTTTGAACTGTTTGCAAAAGCAAAGCGGCTCACGGTCATCGCCGTGAGCCTTTCGGCAGCCCCACCAGAGTCCTCTCGGACACACGGTCTTGCTATCGCGGACTGCTTGGCTTACTTGATTTCATTCGATCTAGTTGGATGTAAAGCCCAATAAATTCACGGGCGTTGCGCTCAGCGTGTTCCCGACTCGATAAGATTTCGCCTGTGGTCACTAGCTTCTCAGTCGGCGCGATTGTGTATACCATGTAGACCCAGTGCGCGACTGCGTTGCTCTTAGTGCCGAGTGCACTAACCTCGTACGCATAATTACCGATTCTGGTTCTCACGCTATCATCTCTTGACGACGACCTTTCGCTCCACTCCACGCATACGATTTACAGCGCAGTCGGGGGAAAATGCATCTACCTCAAATTAGATACTGTCGCGCCTAAAGACAAACAGAAAAGTGTCTAGAAAGTTTCTAAACGGAAAAGATGGTGGATGAAGCGGCTGGTGAAGTTCACGACACTACCATCGCAACGTTCGCGTGCCGCCTCATAATTTATGAAGTCTTTACGATCTCTTTAGATACCTTCTATTTTCAATCATCTACACTCGGCGATGTTGATGTACTCGCGGACGGGGACAGTGCAGAACGACCCAACTTCGCTGAGGGCCTTCGGGGGATGGAAATGTCGATGGCTTTGATTGTGGCGTTTATCGTTCTCGTGTTTGCGCTGGGAGCTTTTCTTCCCGCCAACCACGATGTTAAGTTTTTTCGTTAGTCGGTACCCGTTATGCCAGCGGGCTGAGGGCGGATGCGACTTCGTGGAACCCTCATTTCAACATGGTCACGACAAGTCCAATGGCTGCGGCGAACATCGCCGCCGTGGTAAGCCAGCCCAGAACATTCATCGCCCTTGTGTTGACCCACTTGCCCATGATGCGGCGGTTGTTGGTGATCCGCATGAAGCAGCATCAGGAATGGTGTTGAAAATCCCTGCACGATTCCAGCGAAGACCAAAGCCTTCATCGGGTTGATCCCGAAAAAGTTCAATCCTATTGCCGCCAGCGTAAAGATCACGATGGCCGCATAGAATCCCTTTGCCTCGCTCGTTTTCGCGTGCAGTTGATGCTTCCATCCGAAGGACTGGCACACGTCGTCGTCTGTCGATGGGTATAGGTGATCGAGTCGCCATAATTGCTTTCGAGAACACGAGCCGTGTTCGAGATTATAGGAATTAGAAGCAGAGCAGCCGGGGCGGGTTGGGTGGCTAGTACAACCTGAATAAGCTCATCCGGCAGCGGCAGTCAACCGCAGCAATGGCTCCGCACCCCATGGTATACATCCGGCCAACATTGGTGCACACTATGCATCCTAAGCAGTAGGAGAGCCACAACGGTGTCGAACTCTGACCTAACCTCGATTCTGTTCCTACTCTTGCTCCTTGTGGGGATGGCGCACCTGCTCGGCTACCTTTTTGTGAAACTGCGGCAGCCGAAGGTGGTCGGTGAGATTCTGGCTGGCGTCGTACTTGGCCCAGCTTTAGTCGGGCGATTGCAGTTCGCGTCAGGGCTGACAACGGCGATTGAGCATCATGGGAACATCCTGAGCTTTGTTTACTGGCTCGGGTTGCTTTTGCTGATGTTTCTCTCCGGAACTGAAACCCGCCACTTGTTCAGCCGTGAGGAGCGCCGTGAAGTGGGCTGGCTATCCATCGTGGGCACGGGCATACCGTTCATACTGGCGTTGGTGCTGGGGCCATGGCTAATTCGCCCGGCGCTGGCGGGTTCTAATGCTAACCCCATTTCTCTAATTCTAGTTCTCGCTGTCGCCGTTGCGGTGACGTCGGTTCCGGTGGTTTCGAAGATATTCGCAGACCTCAAGATTCTCCACACCCGCTTCGCACGACTAGTACTCGGCGTGGCCGTGCTCGAAGATATTGTGCTGTGGCTTGCGCTGGCCGTGGCAACTGCAATGGCCGGGAAAACCGTGCTCAACCCACGGGAGATGTCCTATCACTTGATCGTCACGATTGGTTTCTTCGTGCTGGGTCTGACAATCATTCCCCGGCTCGTAAAGCGGATAAACAAATCACGGTTCAATGTCTTTGCGAAGAACTCACCCGTAGCTTATGCGATAGCGGTCCTTCTCGGATACTGCGTCGTCGCTGGGGCGCTTAATGTCAGCGTTGTGTTCGCAGCCTTCCTTGCTGGGTTCGCGGTCGTGCATAAAAAGCGCAGACTATTTGCGGAAGCACTCGACGCAATAGGCAAGGTATCGTTCGCGTTCTTCATTCCTCTTTACTTCGCGCTTGTTGGGTTGAAGCTCGACCTCATTCGCGGCCTATCGTTGCCGATGCTAGCCGCGTTCACCATCGGGAGCTGTGTCATTAAGATTGTGTCAGTGGCGTTAGCAGGGCGATTTGCAGGATTCCGTGGTCTGGATTTGATCAATCTCGCGGTGACGACGAACGCACGAGGCGGGCCGGGCATTGTGTTGGCCAGCGTGGCGTTTGATGCCGGAATAATCAGCCCACAGTTCTACACGACGCTTGTATTAGCGGCAATTCTCACCTCACAGATGGCTGGCGCGTGGCTTGATTATGTGATGCGCAAGGGCTGGCCGCTACTGACGCCAGACGCTGCGACCGAGTCTGTCAATGTTGCCACGGAGCAAAATCCGTCAGCCGCCTGACGCGAAGCCCTCATGGTCTCTCTTGAAACTAGTGCAGGTTAGCGTGCTCACACACCAGCCGCTGTTTCCCGCACCACTGGCTCCGCACATGCCGCATCGTTGTTCTTCAACTAGCGAATCTTCTACTGCCCTCGCCGGATGCAGCGGCAAGAGCCTGCTCGTACGAAGCCCCACTTTAGCTAACTCACTCGCGAAAAGTGGATTCGTGGGAAACTCGGCGACGAGTTCGGAGAGTTGCGTTCGGGCGACATCCGGTTTCTTTTCGCGCAGAGCCGCCATCGCCAACAATATCTTCGCAAACGGACGAAGATAGTGGCCGTTCTCGGCAGCGATTTCAAGCTGCTGAATGCCCCGATCTTTGTTTCCGTGAATTCCAGCAAAGCCAAGAAAAAATCTCTTATGTTTTGGCAGACTCCCGATTATGTAGTTCGCCATGCCGAGACCAAGGTAGGCGTCCGCTGCTTCCGGGTCGATCACCAAGAGCCTCTCGGCGTACTTATCGGCCTCGCGGGTCAAGGTCAAGCTCTTGAGTTGCTGCTTATCGATGAGGCTTGCATAGTCGGCCTGCATACCTACGCTCAAAGCCATAGCGAACAGCGCGTTCGTATCATCCGGATTGTTCTTCAATCGGAGTTGTGCCAAGTTCCGTGCCTGCTCCTCCGCAGCGAAAAACGCCGAGCGCAGCTCCGGGTCAGGTTTTAAAAGGTTGTTTCGCAAAAAGCGATTGTTATCGAGGAAGAACGCCGACGTCAGAATTCCCTGCCGATAACACTCCTCAAACAGATAGCTCGCCGCCTCCGATGCGCTCCCAAGAGGGTCGTCCGGGTGGGACTTCTCCCACGCCTCAAATTGGGCGCGTGCTTCCACAGGCTTCAATTGATAAAGCAAGTGAAAGCCAGCCTCGATTTCAGGCACATGCAAAATATCGGTTGGAGCCTTCTCGGTTGCCAGTACAGGAGAAAAACCAAGCACCACCGCCAACAGCGCACTACACAAAACAAAATTAAAGATAACGATACGAGTCATGAGGTTTTTTGCATTATCCGCTTCTTTCCACTTGGGTGTGCTACCCCGACACTGGCTTCGATGCAAGCGAAAGCGGAGCGAGGCTGGCATCCTTCGCCCAGAACGGAATCAGCCCCCACCGCATCTGAGAACCGAATCGCTTGGGTTCTTCGGCATGCTGGCGGATGACCGGGATGTCCTGAGTCGGGGCGATGTTGTAGCGCGGCACCCAGTCGTCGTCGGGCTCGATGCCGAAGCGTCCGGCGAGTTTGTCAACGCGGGTGAGGCGGAAGCGTCCACACATGGCAATGGAGTATAACTGGGGGACAGTGATCGAGGCTGACCACGTTTGGGCAATGATGCCGTGAAAAGTGCCGCGCCAATTCTGTTCCTGATGCTCTCGCTGTCCACGGCTCTCATGGCATCGGCGGAGTATGTCCCTAATGTGGACGGCAGGTCGCTGAATGGCGAGCAAGTGCAGCTTCCGAAAGACATCGGCTCCGCTGCGATCCTGATCGTGGGCTTTAGCCGGAAGTCCGGCGAGCAAAGCAAGCAGTGGGGCGTAGAACTGAGCAAGGCGAGGTGTGGCGACGGCCAGCCAGTGCAGTGGTATGAACTGCCCGTCTTGAGCGATGTCCCTTGGTTGGTTCGACCGCTTGTACTCCGAGCGATGCGTTCTGGGCTCACTACCCAACTTCGGTCGCGTTTCGTTCCGATTTATACGAATTCCGAAGCTTGGAAGCAGTCGGTAAACTTTTCGGCTCCCGACGACGCCTATATTGCCCTGATAAACAAATCCGGACAAGTCGAGCATCTCTGGCACGGTGCATACGATAAGAACAGGGGCTCTGAAGTGGAACAATTGGTCTGTGCTGGGGCTCGCAAGTGAGCCCTGTTCCGGCACAATGAATTTTAGCCCGTTCCGCTCGCACATTTTCCATTTCAAATAGAGTTGATGTCTTCGCTCTCCAGCACCCGCTTGTTCGCCCCTTCGCGAGCAACCTTAAGCATCGCCTTTCCCACCTGCTCCGTCGTCGTTACATATTTCGGCAACCAGCGAACTCCTAGCGACAGCAGCGGTTTGAGCACCACGCAGAAAACCTGATACAGCTTCGTCTTCGACCGTATTCCGTGTAGCGGTTGAATCGCCGCAGGTCGGAACATATACGCGCCCTTGAAGGGCATCCGCAGCAGCGCGTTTTCGGTAGCGCCCTTCACCCGTGCCCACATCACCCGCCCTTTCTCGGTGCTGTCCGTCCCTGCTCCCGTGACGTACACAAAAGTCATCCCCGGATTCAGCCTGACCAAGGACTCCGCCGCCGCCATGGTCATCGCGTAGGTTACTCTGCGGTACTCGGCCTCGTTCATTCCCACCGATGAGACGCCAAGGCAGAAGAAGCAAGCGTCGTACCCGCTCAGCTCTTTCTCAATCGCCGACAAGTCCAGCAGGTTCCCGTGCACGATCTCGCGCAATTTCCCGTTCTGTTGCCCGGTCGGCTTCCGGCCCACGGTCAATACCTGCTCCACGCCGGAATCCAGCAAACATTCGCGCAACACGCCGCCGCCGACCATCCCTGTTGCGCCAAAGATGATTACCTTCATCTCACGTCCTCCCACCAGTAGGGTTCCGATGCCCGAGTATCGCGTCTACAGACAAACCTCCTCCACCAACGGCGATGAGAAACAGCAGACCCAAGAACATGCAGTAATCCGTTCGGGCTTCATGCATCGCTGCCCAGAAGCCGGATTTCAAGAGCATGGGAAGTTTCGTCGTGGCAATGGCGACCGAGATATCGATAAGCAAGGGGATTGCAGCCAAGCGGGTGAGCAGTCCGAGTATCAGGAGGAAACCACAGACAATCTCGACCACACCGACGAAGGGCGCGAAGAACTGAGGAGACGGAATTCCAATCTTTTCAAAGCGCCCGACGCCCAGCGCGGCAGGATACAGAAATTTCTGTATCCCTTCGGACATGGTGCGCCCGGCAGGGCGCACTCACTTGGAGGTGAAAGTCCTCTACACACCCGGCAAGGGGAAGTGTTAGCTGAACGGCAAGGGTGTCCGTCGCGAGGCGGGATCCGAAGGAAGCCGGAGGCAAAGCGCTGGCCTGACGAACAGGAAGCGGATAGAGGCGGCACGGCGGGGTAAGCGGGCCATTAGACGCAAAGCCCAGTTCTTGCACGGAACGCCGTGACGTATATCCGACAGGCATAAGCGTGAAGGTGGGTGCGCAATACCCGGGGAGATCTGGTGGTCTGCCTTGTGCTACCGGCATTGAGAGATGTTGGGAAGGATCACCAGAAGTCAGCCGAGGCCATAGTAGTACCGCGCAAGCGGGACGAAGGGCCGAACATGAAATACGGGAGTAGGACAACAGATCTCGATGCGAACCGATGATGCAGAAGCGTACGCGAGTACGGCCAGCACAGGCAAAGGCAGGCGGAACCTGCCGGGAACTGGCGCGGGCGCGGAGGTTCGGACGGCGGCTGTTGGGCGAACGAAACCAGAAGCACTGCGGCTGATGGAAGCCGCAGTGGCACGCAGCAACATGCTGTGTGCCTACGAGCGCGTGGTGAAGAATAAAGGCGCACCGGGGGTCGATGGACTGACGGTGGCCGCATTCAAACCATGGCTCCAGGCGCACTGGCCGAGAGTAAGACAAGGGCTGCTGGCAGGCGAGTACGTGCCGTCGGCGGTGCGCAAGGTGGAGATACCGAAGCCGCAAGGCGGGGTTCGCACGTTGGGCATTCCGACGGTGTTGGACCGTCTGATTCAACAGGCGCTGCATCAGGTGATGCAACCGCTATTCGAACCCGAGTTTTCTGAGTCGAGCTACGGTTTTCGTCCCGGACGCAACGCGCACCAAGCGGTCAAAGCCGCGCGGAGCTACGTTGCCGAAGGCAGGCGCTGGACTGTTGATCTCGATCTGGAGAAGTTCTTCGACCGGGTGAACCACGACGTGCTGATGGCGCGGGTGGTGTGCAAGGTGAAGGATGAACGGGTGTTGAAGCTGATCCGGCGCTATCTGGAAGCGGGGCTGATGGAAGGCGGGGTGGTGAGTGCGCGAACGGAAGGCACGCCGCAAGGTGGACCACTGTCGCCGCTGCTGTCCAACATCCTGCTGACCGATCTGGATCGCGAACTGGAGAGACGCGGGCATCGCTTCTGCCGTTATGCGGATGACTGCAATATCTATGTCGGAAGCAAGCGGAGTGGACAGCGAGTGATGACGGCGATCACAGCGTTTCTGGAGCAAAGACTGAAGCTGAAGGTCAATGCGGCCAAGAGCGCGGTGGCGCGTCCGTGGCAGCGGAAGTTTCTGGGCTACAGCATGACGTGGCACAAGAAACCGAAGCTGAAGATCGCGCAACAGAGCCGTGAGCGCTTTGCGGAAAAGGTCCGCAAGGCGCTACAGGAGGCACGTGGCAAAAGCCTGAAACAGGCGGTCGAGCAGCTCCATCCCCAACTACGGGGATGGATCTCGTACTTCCGGCTTACCGAAGTAAAAGGTGTGCTGGAGGAACTCGATGGCTGGATCAGACACAGGCTGCGAGCGCTGCTCTGGCGGCAATGGAAGCGCAATCACACACGGGCCAAGAACCTAATGCGACGTGGACTACAACAGCAACGTGCGTGGCAATCGGCCACCAACGGACACGGTCCGTGGTGGAACAGCGGTGCCTCGCACATGAATGAAGCCTATCCGAAGTCTTGGTTCGACCGCATGGGGCTAGTTTCGCTGCTGGAAACTCAGCGGCGCTTCTCGCCTGTTTCATGAACCGCCGGATGCGGAACCGCACGTCCGGTGGTGTGGGAGGACGGCGGGGGTAACCCCGCCTCCTACCCGATAAAACCCAGCCAACCATGAGCCGTACCAGAACCACCGACGAGGGTGCATTTGAATGTAGCAACCACCGATTGAGTGACATCTTTCAGCCTCCGCAGCAGCCGCCACTGATTCAGCCTACGCCGGACACGGATCAGAGTCGATTCTCCGTATGATGCCCGGCACACCCAGTTCCAGTGGAAGACCCTCGGCGTGACCATCGACTCCATCGTGCTTGAGTTCGTCCGGCACGAGCGGCTGGCGTGGGATTCGCATTTCTATGGGTGCATGCGTATCGCGCATGGACGTCAGTTCAGCGAATTTGTTCGGTGTTTCGTCATTGCAGGGTCGGACACCGATACCTCTGTTCCGATGTCGTCACCCTCCAACGACTGCAACTCGGAAACTTTCACGAGGAAGTCAGGGAGTGTCCACATCGCTCTGCGCTGCTTGACGATTGCCCCTACACGGTTTTGAAGAGTTTCTGCATCTCGCCGGGGATCGGCGTTCAACTTAGCGGTCATGTCTTCCACGACATCATTGAATGGTGCTTTGACAACGAACCTCACCGAGGCCAAGTGGCCAGCGACGAACCGCACTCGCCCACTGCCAAATTCCGCAGCAAACCGCACATCAACCTCGACATCCTGCCCCGCGAGTGCTGCCTGAATGTTGCTGCATCCTTCCGCGATCATCGCGGCCACCAACGATAATGGGTCATCAGCACTCTTCTTATTACTGGCTTTTTCAATTGCCTTCTTCGCTTTCGGGTCGTTGAGATATGAACGGCAGTAATCGGTCGAAAGCATTCCGTTCTTCTCCGCCACTCTCGCAATTGAGAAGAACTCTTGCGCTGATTCTCCGATTCTATGCTCCTTGAATGTGGGCTGGGTGTTCCGAGTAGGTTCGCTAATTGGTTGCTCAGCTTGGAGAAACGCCGCAGTTCCTACAACCGCTACAAAGAGAGTTAGAAAGCGGCTCAGTGCCATCTGATGACTCCGGGGCTGGGATTCACGCCTACCAGCAGTTTACGTGAGAAACGAACTGCTGATGCCGGGGGTTCGACCTGAAGTACCGTCTGGGCATGGCTCTGCCGCCCCGGCCTCTGGCCGAGGTGGTACCCGAACAGCTCGTGACCATCGACTCCACCATGCTTGAGTTCGTCCGGCACGAGCGGCTGGCGTGGGATGCACACTGCAAGGGGCGCATGGGTATCATGCGTGGACGTTCGAGAAGAGGGATGGCGGGGGTATGTGCTCACCGAGGAGACGCAGAACGGGTGGCGGGCGAAGATTGGGGCGCTGTTGATGCCGGGCAGGAAGGGAAGTGGGCACTGAAGGTGGCAATGTTCTTCAGATGTCGCAAGATGGCGGAGAGAGCAAAGAGCGTCGAAAACACCTTTTAGTAAGAAAATCACCTCAGAAAATGCCCGACTACTTGTATCTTGAAGACGGTACAGGTGGTTATTGTTTCACTTGGCTGGAGAGACATTTCTCTCCGCCATATCCCTACCCATCCTACTATTTTGGTTCTAAATTTTGCAGCTTTGGGCGTAAACTGGCGTTTCCGAGCGGTACGGTGCGGTTTCGGGCTCAGTAAGACAAATAGTAGGAAATAGGGAAGTTAGACGTTAACTAGGTGTAGATTCTTCAGGTTACAAAAAGGCTGAGTAGGAATCCCACTCTCTCCGCCAGACATTTATTATCAATAACTTAGAGATAAACTTGGTACGCCGTGTACCAGATAAGTCGCCATTTTCTACGAGCCTGTGCCCACCAAACTCAGTATTAAGATACTGAGCAGATGAGCGCAGTGGCATTGGTTCGCGAAGCTATCGTGAACGGAAAACGAAATCAACAGACCTTAAACCTGAGGCGGGGACGCCGCCCGAAGAATCTCGCGGACGGATCGTTCTATCTCCGGTACTACTGCCCCATCAAAGGTAGGCGGGTCAACCAGCATGTCAACAACGCAGCTCTTGCCTTGGGGGAGGCGAAAGAGCGGGAAATCGATGGGCTCGAACCGGCGGCGACGACCGGCCTGAAAGTTGAGTTGCCAGCCCGCCGACCAGAACCGTCTCAAAGTAAACGACGCCATCGACCTCTACTTCCGAAATCTATCCGCTCTCGGGAAAGACCCGAAGACGATCCTGGCATACAGAAAGTCCGTTGACCAGTTTAGGGAGTCCTGCACCAAGCAGCACATGGACGAGATCGGAAAACAAGACCTCATCGACTTCATGGGTTGGCTACGGTCTCAGCCGCAGAGACGCCAGCGGAATGCCAATCCCGGTCGGACACACTTCAACAAAGTGAATCATGTCATCATCTTCTTAGCCGCTTTCGGGATGAGGGAAATCCTCAAAAAGAACGAGTACCCGAAGTTCACGGAGAAGTCCGTCGTCTATTTTGATGACCAGCAATTGAAGCGGCTCTGCGCCTCCTGCACGAATGAAGAGGAAGAGTTCTTGCTGGATTGCTTCCTCGAATTAGGAGTCCGCGACGGAGAGGCTGCTCATGCCGAATACTCTGATTTTCGCGACCGGATGTATCACGTCGCGGATAAGCCGCACTGGAACTGGCACCCCCAAAAACATCCATCATCAAGCAGGCTACGCTCGCCGCTCATCGCAGCGACAACATACGGCAAACACCGAACCATCACTTCTGGAAAACTCACCGCAGAATACTGAACTGGGCACCACTCCCAGTCACCCAAAAAGCCTAAAATGGTGGCAGCGTGGGACGGAGGAGCGCCCAGTGGCAACTGACCGATACGGCGAAGTCAACGCTCTCTATAAACAAGCTCAGAAGATTCTGTTGCACGAAATGACGGAAGACGAACAACTGTTCGTCGCGGAACTGGGATGGGACGATCTTGCGACTCTGCCCGAGTCGAAGCTCTCCCGGCTAAGGGAACTGGTCAGAATGAAAGGCCATAAACAGGGTGACGGAAGATGAACACTCCTGCATGATCGCAGGGGGAATCTCCCGCCAGCTCTTTGCGTATTCCTACCGAGGATCAGGTGGTCCAATTCCGTTTGTCGTCAGTCTATTTCTTCGGGCAACTTTCCACAGGCGCAGCATCATCTACTCAGATAACAGATTGAACACCGGGCGCTTTTCCGCAAACTCGGCAGCCGTTTCGATGGTCTGCTCCCTCAAAAGTAGTTGAACTTTCCACGCTGAAGTATCCCCATCTGATTCCCACCTAAACTTCCCAGCCCGAGGTGTGTCCAATTGATCAAGTCTTCGTTCAAGGGTTCACGCAACAATTTCACGTCAACAGAAGCGATTCTCTCATCTGGCTGACTCTGCATCGTTCCAGAGTTGCTTAGCGTCTATTGAGTACATATACCTCCTGTAACAATAAGGGCGCATTCAGCGATGATTGCGCCCTACTTTTTTTCACCAACTCCGTGGAGGTCAGTGTGCATCCACTGCGCCACAGGTTCCGCGCATTGCGCACCACGGAAGCGGGTTCTTTTGCATGACACGTGGCTGCTGACCTCGCACCGTCGCATTAGCGCCCATCCGGCATGGGCGGGTGGCACCGAGGGGCTGATTCAGAAATGCGGAGTTGCTTAGCCTAGCGGGGCTGGTCAGAGCTTTGAAGCGATTTAACTGCCAGTACTACCGCTTCATCGAACACCTGTTCGAGTTTCTCGTTCACGCCCCTGCACCCGCTGACAACTTTGCAACTCCAGTCCAGATACTCAGTCCGGCGTTGCAGAGTCCAATCTGCAGGAGGGCTGCTCATAATGTCCCGAATGTTGCAGATTTTGTCGGCAAGCTTGATCTGCTTTGCCTTGTCAGAGGACTTGGCAGCGTGTTCGATCTGGAGCTGCTTTCGCAGCGCCTTGTCGAGGGACTTGTCATCTGTCACCTCGCGCACGAGATTGGAAACGTCCTCACCGAACTGCCCGCTGAGTTCTTGGAAGGTAGTCTCGGTGTCCTCGACCGTGTCGTGGAGGGTGGCCGCGACCAGAGTCGCTCTATCCGTCACGTCTCCCTCTATCGCAAGGACTGCGGCAACAGCTATTGGATGGTTGATATAGGGCGAGGCGTCGGCATCTTTACGGCGCTGCCGTCGATGCTTGTCGGCTGCGAACGCGATAGTCCGAAGTAGGTCAGCCGAGGAGATGCCAGACTGTAGCGTTGTCAAAGCGTCTTGGGTATTCATTGCGAGAAGTATAGGAACTCGCTCCCCCATTGTCGAGAGAAGCCCTCAATTGGATGCGCCACCTGACGGTGGTCCCGGTTGGAGAGGAGCGTGTGGTGACTTTGAACGATCTGGGAAACTCCAGCGGGTCACGAACTTGGCTCAGTATAACGGTTCGTAAATACCTTCCGGCAAGTCACCTTCGATGGCGTAACAGCGAAATTCAGCGTCAGGCTCCCACTCAATCAGGTGAAAGTGTGGAAGAAGGTTTGCCATGTGCCCCTCGTCATCAGGAATCGCGACGAGGCACTCGGAACCGTCGCAATCGTAGGCGGGCTCTATCCGAATGAAAGGTTTTTTCGGTGACCTAAAAAGACTGGCCTTTGAAGAAGAAAACTTCACTCTGTCCCCTGTACCTTTGCTGCAAGTTTAACCTGAAGTCTGACTTGAAGTGATTTAAGATGGTGTGAATTTACCAACAAACTCTTGGCATCAGTAGCCAGTTCTGCCAAGTTCAATCAGCTTCCTTCGCTATTACCACCATGTTCATAACGGTTTAACACTCCATCGGTATAACTGAGAGGCAACCTCCCGATTTTAGCGGCGTATTTCAGCGATGATTGCGCCCGTTTTTTTCAGTATGTATTCTGGAATCGATTTCCAAGGAGGAAGAAATGGCTGATCTCCATTTGGTTTCAGGGTTGAAGAGCTGGGAGTATCACTTAGACCTTATCAGGCACGATAATCGTCCATAGTTCTTAAGGCGGAAATTCAAGACCTCAAGAAAGCCGTCTGTGTAACGGGAATGCAGCAGTGCGACTGAGAGCGGCTTTGTCTGGAGTGCCTGTCATGCGGATACTTGCAGCGGTGGAGGTCGTCCACAGCCCGCAACGCTTCTGCATCAACCGTGGGCGTGGTCGGACGCCCACGATGCAGTCAGCTTTATGCCGCCTGTGCCCCGATAGCAATGTCCATGCTGCGTTCCAACACATCAGCTTTCGGCTGGGCTTGACCGCCCGAGGAACTCGCGACCCGGCTGTCCTGTGTTGCGACATGCGATAAGACAGGAGGTGCCAACAGACTGAGCCAATTCATCTGCAATTCCATAGAGCAAGCTACGGCTTGGGACACCATGTCAACAAGATTGCCGAATACGGGTGTGAACCGCAAATAACATTCATAGATATCGAGTACAGATGAACTCAAGCTAACGACCGTGGCAAGAGATGCTTTCTCAATCCCCAACGCCTGATCCATTGCGAAGCTGCACAGGTCTTGGAAATCAGCTGGGAGGCCGGCATTCTGGGTTTGATCTTCATTTGCTGCCACGAAAGACCGTGGAGCGCTTCTGGCTGTTTTGGTTCCGGCGTTCATGACTCCTCCTAGAATGAAAAAGGTATAGGTACACTCGCTCGCTCACCTGATAAAGCGACTGGGAGTACCTCTTCTTTCGTGAGTTTCTATAGATTCTCGATACACCCGGTAAGGTTGTGCAGGGCAGCAAGGGATGCTCGACTTTAATAAGCTGTTCACATTGCCTTCCTCGCTAAAGTGCTGAATCGTCGATAGCAATAACATCAGTTTATGGCTGCTATCGAGACTTTCGATATGCGGCGGCACGAACTTACATCTGATTCACGGCGGCGTGAGGATGCCGCATCTGGGTTCGCGACGATGGCATTGCGGTGGACTTCTGGTACGCCGCATCCAGACTCTATTCACAACAACCATGCGACTGCATCAGCGGGCACGTCACCGTCCCGTAAGAACAGAACACGCAGCAGTTGCCCGGCTTAGCAGGCTGCTGAAAAATGAGCAGAATGCGGCGCAAATCAGCCTTCCGGGGTTATTCCGGGAGTGCTTCCTCGCGTTGTTCAGGTTCGAAGTGGAGGTTGGAGGGGGTAGAGAGCGGATTTAGGCACACTTCGGCTGTGGGGTACTGCGCATGAGGTTCCGGATGCGCACTAGATTGTAAGCCGCAGCCGTGAAGGTGAATACCCAGCCAACCTGCTCCAGCCCGCGATGCCGCAGCTTGCGTAACAGCCCTACCGTCTTCATCCAGCCAAACACTTCTTCGATTCTTTTGCGCTTTCTCTGGCTCACCCGGTATCCGTCGTGACGAGTGGTGCGCTGGTCGATGGCGCTGCGGCGGTTGGTATCATTCTGCGCCACGTGCGGAGTAACGTTCATGTGCCGTAATTCGCCGACGAAGTCGTGAACATCGTAGCCCTTGTCGGCTCCCAGCGTGACTCGGTCATTGCCGGGAATATCCTCGGCCATCAGCAGGGCGGCATCGCGTTCGGCTGCGCCATAGGCTTGGGTGGTGCGCGTGGATACAACCAGCCCGTTGCGGTTCTCGGTAAGCAGATGCCCGCGATAGGCCAGCACCGCCGCACTGCCACGGCTCTTGCGAGCCTGCATGGCATCTGGGTCGGTGGTGGAGCTATGGGTATCATTGCTGCGCTTTTCGCCGTGAAAGTTCACCGTTGGATTCGAGCCTCCCTCTTCACCCGACGCCGCAGGCGGCTGCTGGTCATCATCGCGACGGCGAAAACTCTTCTGCCCCGCCCATGCTTCCAGCAAGGTTCCGTCTACGGTGAAGTGCTCATCCGAGAGCAGATCGCGCCGCCGCGCTTGTTTCAGAACGGCCTCGAAGAACGCATCGGCGATCTCGCCAGCCAGTAGCCGTTGACGGTTCTTGCTGAACACGGTCGCGTCCCAGATGGCATCATCCATGTTCAATCCGACGAACCAGCGGAACAAGAGGTTGTAGTTAAGTTGCTCCATCAGCATGCGTTCGCTGCGTACCGAGTACAGCACTTGCAACAGCAAGGCACGCAGCAGCTTCTCCGGAGCAATCGAAGGTCGCCCCGTCTTAGAGTACAGTTTGCTGAATCGCAGTTTCAGATCACGCAACGCTTCGTCGGCCATGGCACGCACCGGACGAAGGGGATGGTCTTGAGGTACCCGCTGGTCGGGGCTCACATAACTGAAAACATCCAACTGTTGCTCGTCGTCTCCACGCATATCTACTTCTTAGCAGATTTTGTTGTGGAAACAGCAGGTTTTTCGGATTAACTTCACCTTGGGGGGGGTACTGAATGGAACACTTGAAGATTCCTGCGACTGCGGCTGCCATCATTCTTCTCGTGGTCGTCGGCTCCTTTTGCATTTTTAAACCTGCAGCAGTCCAAAACTGGCTTCAGAAGCAACACAATAGCAGCAACACATTTGCACAGAATCTCCCGTTCCAAAAAGTCATCTTCAAAAAGTGGTACCCGGCCTATTTGCGGTTCATGGGCGTCTTCTCATGGATATTTGCTCTTATCTTTGCGTATGCGGTCTACTTGACCCTTACTAAGCGATAACACGTCGCTTGACGGACTCCGGGTGGGTTTTTCCGCAACCTGTTAGGGCGCAGGATGGACTCGCAGTCGCATACGTCACTACATCACTACATCGCGGTCTCAGGATGACTCATAAATGGCGAGTCTGGTTCTTACAATGGGAGCCGCCCTTACCTTCGGGCGCACTCTGGTACCCAATGTGCGGAAAGTGTCGCGAATAACCATTGCGAAGGTCTGCGCGTCCGTCGCGTGATTCCGTTCCGACATTCATTCTAATTCAGCGAAGATGGTGTACTCCCCGGCAGATTTGTCTTACGTAACGCGGAGCACGTTGGGCTTGCAGCACACCTGACAATCTTCAACGTAGCTCTGCTTCGTCCCCGCAGAGGCGTCAACGATAGTCTCGTTCCACTCCCCGCAACCCGCGCACTGGAATCCCGAGGTCATGCGTTGTTCGATGCGTGATTGCAAGATTCGCGGTGCTGTTTGGCGACAAGAGGTGAAGAAGGCGTGATAATTGATTCCTATGGTAATCCGACCGCCTCATGCTGAGCCTCGTTGGCCAGTCCTAATTGCGCTGGCTTCCGTCGTCGCTCTTAATTTCGGCTTGCCTGAAATGTTGAGCGTCGGCCCTCGATGGCTCCTTGCGTGCGTGTTTGTGGTGCTTGCAACCGCTATCATGATCTTCCATCGGAGAAATGACCAGGAGCAGGCATATGTCATGGGCCTTGTTCTGAGTGGAGCGGTCACTGCTGCACTGGTCGTATCCCTCGCCCTTCTGATACACGCTTTGCCGACCCATAAGCAGGAGCCTGTTCAACTGCTGCGGTCGGCAGGGTCATTGTGGGTCAGCAATGTGCTTGTGTTCGCGGTTTGGTACTGGAGGCTTGACGCAGGAGGCCCATACAAAAGGGAGATAGGCGATTACTCATGAGAAGGGCGCATTTCTCTTTCCGCAAATGGCCCTGCACCCGGAATCCCCCACCAAGCCCGATTCGTGGCATCCCCATTTCATCGACTATCTCTTCCTCTCGTTCAACACCAGCACGGCATTGTCTCCAACGGACACGGCGGTTCTGTCGCGCTGGGCGAAAGCTTTGATGATGCTTCAATCTGTCATTTCTCTGACGATTATCGTATTGCTGGCGGCGAGGGCTGTGAACATTCTTTGAGGCGATGGGAGCGGCAATGTCGAACGAGACAGAGATAAGGGAGGTGGAGTCTGAATATCGCGAGTGATGACGAGGTTGAGCCCCTTGGCTACTACAAGTCCCCGTTCGATGCTGCCGATGACGTTTCCACCGGGAACACGGGACTGGGCATGTGGGACAGACGCGCCAATGGCAAGGTTCAGGCGTGCTTGCAGGATGGACGAAGACGTCAGCGCGGTAGCCGGGGTGTAAGGAAGATTAGACTGTGAACCCTGCGGTGAATGTGGTCAGGCCGCTCTCGCTACATCGGCATGACACCTAACGACGACGGGTTCGACATTGATGTGGAAGCTTCGCCCGAGGCTCGGCGCAATCAGACTGGCAATGCCTTCGACCGTGACGCTCAAATCCTTGGGCTCGATCTGCTTCAAATTGATCGTGATCTCAGCGTCAAAGAGCACGACTCTTTCCTTTTTCTTGGAGTAATAAGCCTTATGAGATAGTTCAGTACCGCCCAACAACCTAGCCAGACTGAAGAGTGAGTGGCTACCACAGACGAGGCATTCATCGGATAGACCGTTGGTGATGCACTCGCAGTTGATGCACAAGACTGCGCGGTGCAGGGGAACTGCGTCCAAATCCGCTTGGATTGTATTTCTGCGATTCATACTGCTCACCCGTGACAAAAATGATAGCAGAAGGACGCATGCGCCAGAGCTGCCTCGGTGTCGCGGGCGGGGGGTGATACGAAATCGACGCACATTTAGTTCCGCACTTGTTTTCAAGCCGGGCGGTGCCGATATGCTCATTGCCTCTGCACAGGTGCAAGTCGTTGCAAGCTGGTTTTGGATGAAAGCCAAGCTGCAGGTTGTAGAGCGATCAACTGTGAAAAAAGCGGTGGAAAGGCGGTGCAAAGGTTCGTTCATGCGCTGATTCCATCAATTCCGCGTCATTGACCCGCCCCACCACGATGGCTACTATTGCCGCCATACCCAACCAGCACTCTGAATGAGAAGGCTGCACAGGTGTTATGTGACCCGCAACGAACTTCAGGCAATTCGTTGAAGATGGTTCGCTGGTAGTCCATCCAGCGAGCGGTTTGCTCGCCGGTGTTTACGCTAATGGTTCCGGGCCGCGCAGACCTCCAACTGTACGCGACAGCGGCACCATCCAAATAGCTGAACGTCAAAGCGAGGTTGATCGGGATTTAGAGCGAGATGATATGAAATTAGATTTGGGATTAATTGTTGCTGTGCAACGAAATCAAACTGGGGCTGATACCCACAAGCTCAACAACCTACTACATCAGTACGTGTGTGCGTGCCACACGAAAAACGATACCTTGGCAGGCCGTGCCAAACACGAACTAATGGCCGTGATGATTGAAAGGGAGTGGAATCAGGCGACCCCGGTCAGGAAATAGGGCAACAACGGATCACTTCTTAAGATGCTCGACCGCCATTTCCAGCGTAGTCACCTCGTAACCTGCCGCTTTGGGTCGCCAACCGGATATCAAACATAGGCTTGGCTGGGGGGTGGTGAGTAAGCGTGTCCGGCTGGCCGTGTAGACGCGAGCTGTTGCGATAGGCATTCTCCTCTTGTGGGCGGCGTAAAGCCGCACTGACGAAGAGGAGAGCATGGAAGCTACTTCTGACCCCGTTTCACACACCACAAGCAAGCGTCCATACCGCACGATTGCGGAGCGGCGCAGCATTGTCGAAGAGACACTCGCGCCCGGAGCGTCGGTGTCTAAGATCGCGCGGGCGCACGGTCTAAACGCGAACCAGCTGTTTGGATGGCGGAAGATGTATCACGAGGGGTTGCTCTCGAATGCAAACCCGCGACGCCGTCCTCAGTCCAACGCTGCGCCGAGAAGTGATCGTGAAGCAGGCGCGGTTGCAGTGCGCTTGCTGCCAGTGACAGTTGCTGCTGAGATTGAGCCTACTTCCGATTCCGTCGTCATCCCTGACAAGCAAGCGATCAATGACGCTCCATCGGGCACGATCGAGTTGACGCTGGCGAAGGCGCGGGTTCGCATCACCGGCGCGATTGACACTGCAGCGCTGCGCACGATTCTGGAGTCGTTGCACTCATGATCTTGATTCCGACGAACACGCGCATCTGGATTGTGGCCGGCATTACCGATATGCGTAAGGGATTCACCGGGCTGAGTGCACTGGTCCAGACCGCACTGGAACAGGATCCACTGTGTGGTCATGTCTTCGTCTTCAGGGGACGCCGCGGCGATCTCGTAAAACTGTTGTGGTATGACGACGGAGGTCTTTGCTTGTTTGCCCGGCGTCTCGACCGCGGCCGGTTTATCTGGCCGAAGGCGGAGAGCGGCACGGTTTCACTTACGCGCGCACAGTTGTCGATGCTATGCGAAGGTATCGACTGGCGGCGCGTGGAACGCACCGCCGAGCGCTTGATGGCGATCTAAATCACTCGCTCGATATGCACAGATATTTGTGCAGCTGTGGACGCATTCATCGTGAGTTCATGCCATACTCGCGACATGATTTTGCACGCCGCGTTGCCGGAGCTGGACACGCTCGATGCTGATGCATTGCGCGCGATTATTCTCCGGCAGCATGAGCAGTTGCTTTCGCGTGATCATGAGCTGGAGCATCTGAAGTTGCTGATTGCCAAGCTGCAGCGAATGCAGTTTGGACGCCGCTCGGAGAAGATCGCATGCCAGATCGAGCAGCTAGAGTTGAAGCTCGAAGAGCTGCAGAGTGAGCGCGCCGCCGATGATGAGCAGCAAGCCGAAGAGTCCGCCACGCCCACTCCAGACGAGACAGCAGCACCAGCGAAGCCGACCCGAACGCGGCGCACACTGCCTGATCATCTTCCGCGCGAAACCAGGATGCACACGCCAGCTGAGCCGTGCTGCCCCGCGTGCGGCGGTACCCTCGCGAAGCTCGGCGAAGATGTATCGGAAGTGCTCGAGTACATTCCCGCAAGCTTCCGTGTGATTCGGCATGTACGCCCGAAGCTGAGCTGCACGGCGTGCGATGTGATCGTGCAGGCGCCCGCACCGTCACGGCCGATCGAACGCAGCATCGCCGGCCCAGGACTGCTGGCGCACATCATGACTTCGAAGTTCGCTGACCACCTCCCGCTGAATCGACAGTCGGAGATTTACGCTCGCGAAGTCGTTGATCTGGATCGCTCGACGTTGGCCAAGTGGGTTGGCCAGACCAGCCGTCTGTTGGATCCGCTGCTGGAAGCTCTACGCCGTTACGTCTTTTCCGCCAGCAAGCTGCACGGTGACGATACACCGGTTCCGGTGCTTGCGCCCGGCAACGGCAAGACCAAGACCGGACGCCTCTGGACGTATGTTCGTGATGACCGTCCTGCCGGTGATAGCGCCGCGCCGGCAGTGTGGTTTGCGTACTCGCCAGACCGCAAGGGCGAACATCCGCAGCAGCACCTGCGTGATTTCCGCGGCATCTTTCAGGCGGACGCGTATGCGGGTTATAGCAAGCTCTACGAGGATGGTGCGATTCAGCAGGCCCCATGCCTGGCGCATTATCTGGACATGAGAATTATCCAGAGTTCTCCTCGATGGTTCCTGCGAGCCGTGCCATTAAGGCAGTCGCGCAGATCACGCACTCCAGATAATTCGCGTCAGAGCGTTTCAAGAAAAGCAAGGATCTTGGGCGACGGCCGCCAGCGGCGACCTGATTCCTTCTTCAGGCCGGCTCGATTCCAAAAGGCCTCGAGCACGTCACGCTTCATCTTGAGATTGGCTGTGATGTACCTGCTCGTAGTGGCAATCGACGCGTGTCCTAAGTAGTCGCGGATGACCGAAACGTCAACGCCTGCTTGCAGCAATGCGACAGCACAACTGTGGCGCATCACATGAGGGGTCACTCCACGGGTGCGGAGCGAGGGCAGCATTGCTGAAGCACGCCGCACATACTTTTCGAGTAGATAGGCGACACCGTCGCGAGTTAACACGGCCCCGCGAGCATTCCGGAACGCCGGCTCGTCGGGGGATTGGGGATCGAGGATCTGACGTAGCGCCGCAGCCGTCTCTGGCCATAGCGGGCACACTCGTTCCTTACGTCCCTTGCCATAAAGGCGAACCTGCCGCGGATGATCAAGCCGAAGTTCGCGGAGGCGGACGGCCAAGACTTCACTAACCCGCGCTCCAGTGTTGTAAAGAAATAGCAGCAGTGCTCGATCGCGCCTGGCGTGAGGCGATTGGGGATCCACTGCGGCAATGACAGAGCGAACTTCCTCCGGTTCCAGATAAGTCACAGTGCGGTGAGAAGCTTTTTTGGATGGAAGCGCGAGGATTCGGCCATATTGGTTGGCGCGGGTCAGGTCGTGGCGGAGCAAGTGTTTGACAAAGCTTCGAACCGCGGCCAGACGGCAGTTGCGCGTAGTTGCGGAGTTCCCCCTTTGCGATTCCACATAGTCCAGGAAGGCGAGCACGGCATCTGTATGTAAATCGTCGAGGCTCAGATCAGCGGCGGATCCACCTCGACGATGCACTAAGAACGTGAAGAACAGTCTGAGCGTGTCGCGGTACGCTCGAACAGTATGGTTACTGGCCCCGCGCACGCGTTGCAAGTAATCTTGAAAGAAGCTCTGAACTAACACCAGGAGAGTGTCCCGCTTCTGTCGATTCATCATTCCTCACTCATGCGCCTTCAGAACGGCGCCGCAATCGACTGCCCGCAAGTTCCAACAGCTCTGGCGTGGCCGTCAGGTATGTCTCAGTTCCCAAAATGTCGACGTGGCCCATGTAGGCGGATAGCCATGGAAGACGTGTGTGGAGGTTGACGCCATTGCGATACCATCGACTCAATCGGTGGACCGCGAAGGTGTGGCGCAGATCATATGGCCTCGGTCCGACTCGACCCTGCGCCGGCTTCAAACCGGCCTTTTGGAACAGCTTCCGTATCGTTGCGCTTGCACTGCTGACAGACAACGTCTGGAGGTTCGCGCCCACAAAAAAACGGTCTTGCGGGCGTGAAAGAGCAAAACTTTTCCGCGCAGCCAGATACTTGTCGAGTTCGCGCGACAAGGAGCGATGAAAGGGCACCCAGCGAGCCCTTCCCTTGAAAGTTTCCACAAACAGAACACTGGCCCGAGTGTCCACATCGGATAAACGAAGACAAAGAGCCTCGCCGAAACGAAGCCCGGTGCAATATAGGAGCAAGAGCAAAGCTCGATATAAGACGGCTCGGAACGGTGGTCGATCCAAGTGGGCCGCGAGCTTGAGTAATCGCTGTACTTCGTTTTCTGATAACACGTAAGGAATAAAGACTGATTCAGTCGGCAGCTGTGGCCAGAGCGGCTCATGGATGTGTGAATGACCTGGAAGCCGATGCAAGTAGGAGTAGAGCTGCCGCAAGACCGCCGCGTCCGACCCGACACTGATTGCTTTGCGGTGAGGCTTGCTGGCCAGCCAAGCTAATGCAGCCTGATCGAGACGCCATCCTGAGTCTTGTGCAGCATACTCTTGCAGGAACCGATCAAACTCCAGCAACGCGAACTCAGCCCTGGCATAGCGATATCCCAATGTCCGTTTGAACTGTAGGAATCCGCGCAAGTCGACACATATAGGACTGTTGAACCGAGATATCATTTTGGCACCGGCAGTGATACGCCTCTGAGGCGCCGCAATGCCACCCGGACGTACACGGAAGTAGAGGAAGGCCGACGATGACCAAGAATATCGCTGACTACCTTGATGTTGGCTCCAGCATCGACCTGCCGACTGGCATGACTGTGCCGAAATGAATGAGCGCCGATGACAGGGGCCGCGATCCCAACCCCACGAGCATACTGGCGAATCCGATGACGGATTGCAGCACTGGTGAGCGGTTCGTATGGTATTTTCGCACGCACAAAAATCTTGCGCGTGCGGGTACAGGGCGGACGTTCCGTCTTCAGATAAGCAGTCAGTGCTCTTGCGACTGGCGGCAGAAGCGGCAACTCTATCTGCACACCGGTTTTTGGTCGCCGTACCCGTATGATCTCGGACTTCCAATCCACATCTTCGAACTGCAACGCCAGAACCTCCGCCGCGCCGAACCCATAGAGCGCCATCAGCAATAGCATGGCGAAGTCACGTCTACCCGGCGGCTGTGCCTGCGAAATGGAACGTAGTATTCGACGCACGTCTTCCCACGGGAGTGCCCGCGGCGGTTTCTCTTGTTGATGTCTTCGAGGTGCAACGACACAGGCTGATAGATCATGGCTTAAGTGCCCAGTAGTAAAGAGGAACCGCAGGAACGACCTCAACGAACTACATCGTTCGGCTAGCGTGCGGCTGGCAACATGGGTGGAAAGCTGCCGAATGAATGAATCAATGTCTGCTACCGTCGCTCTGCCCGGGGTCTTGCCTCGGCTCCGTAGTACATCAAGAAAGACCTTCACCGCCTCAACATCGCGCTGAAGTGTTCCCGTTGCTACCCCACGATGACGACAACGGAACTCGCAATATGCCATTAGTATCGGCGGCATCCTGCGCGCCACCGGCTTCGATCGCCACTCTGGCAGGGATGTTCCAATCGCTCGCAGTGTGAAGGCCCAGGCATGAAGTGCATTCCGAGCGGTCAGACGACTACTGGTGCCCACGGGTCCCTTGGTCCTAGGTCCCACATAGCCACGGCCGAACCGCATTGCGCCGTCCAGCGTCAGCTGAGAAGCTTCGTCGAGATGGTGCTGTTTGCAGTAGAGGTAAAAACGACGGACCCATTGCAAATACACGAGTATCGAACCCGGAGAAATGTGCCCGCTCCGCCACAACCGCACGACTTCTTTCTCACGCTTGTCGAGGAATGCGATAGGGTGACTCACAACCAAATAGACGCGTGACCTGCCCTGCAGATTACGAGTGTTATCTGGAGTGATTTACCAGTTTGATTCCCGCCCGAGCCGTTTCGACACATTCTGTCCAGATAATCGCGGAGTCCAGATAATGTGCGTTGGACTAAACCGCTCCGCGGTAGTCGGTAGCGCCGTACGTTCAGAATCGTGGCTGATTTGGCGGCAGGGTTGACCCTCACCAAGAACTCCTTTTTTGCATGTGAACTCTTTTTGCGGAAGGATGGTGCCGCTGCTTGCAGCAAAACTCCATCCCGCAAAGGAGATCTCCATGACATCACTCCGGCAACGCATGATCGAGGACATGCAACTGCGGAACCTCTCGCCCAACACACAAAGGTCCTACGTACAACACGTCTCGCTGTTTGCACGCTACTTCGGTAAGTCACCGGAAGCCTTGGGCCCTGAGGACATTCGCTCCTATCAGGTCCACCTGACAAATGAAAGAAAACTGGCTCCCAGTACCATCATCATAGCGGTCTCCGCTCTCCGCTTTCTCTACAAAGTGACGCTCCGTAAGAAGTGGATCTTCGAGGAGATGATCCCTTCTCCCAAGCAACCGGAGAAGCTGCCTGTCGTTCTCAGCCCTGAGGAAGTACTCCACTTTTTGGAGTGCGTGCCGAGCAACAAATGTCGAACGATTCTCACATGCTGCTACGCGGCTGGTTTACGAATCTCCGAAGCTGTCCGTCTGAAGTCTACCCATATTGATAGCCAACGGATGGTCATTCGCGTCGAACTGGGCAAGGGGCAGAGAGACCGCTACGTCATGCTTTCGGCAAAACTGCTGCGTATACTGCGGGATTGGTGGCGGCAAGAGAGGCCCGAGACGTGGCTTTTTTCGGGCTACCCTGTTGACCGGCATATCACAACCAATTCCGTAGTGGACGCATGCCACAAAGGACAGAGATTCAGCGGAATACCCAAAGCGATCACGCCCCATTCCATGAGGCACGCGTTTGCGGTTCACTTGCTCGAATCTGGAACCGATGTCCGTACAATCCAGCTTCTACTCGGGCATCGCAGCCTGGCGACGACGGCTCGATACCTGCGAATCGCGACGAGCAAGGTATGCTCCACGACCAGTCCTCTTGACCTGCTCCCGCATCCTGTTGCCACTAATTCGAAGCCTGCCACCTCCTAGCACTTCCGAGCGACACCCAGATGGATCGCCCGAAACTGGAAGTGGCCGACGTGTTGTATCGCTATGGCGACGCATATCGCCAAAAGAATCATGATGTGTTGTCGACAGCACAACGGCGCGTCATGAGTGCAATCGAGCTGTGTCGCACTGCAGCCCTTGGCGGCCATATCGAAGAGTGCGATCGCTGTGACCACCAGCGCATGTTCTACAACAGCTGCCGGGATCGCCATTGCCCAAAGTGCCAGGCCCTGGCCCGCGCGGAGTGGATTGAGAATCGGCAAACCGAGCTTCTCAACTGTGAGTACTTCCATGTCGTCTTCACCGTGCCCGAAGAGATTGCCGGCATTGCTTACCAGAACAAGCAAGTGGTTTATGGCATTCTCTTCAGGGCCATGGCCAAGACTTTGCAAACGATTGCGGCCGACCCAAAACACCTGGGCGCCGAGATCGGCTTCTTCGCCGTGCTTCACAGCTGGGGACAGAACCTGCTTTTTCATCCTCATTCGCATTGCGTCGTGCCCGGGGGCGGACTCTCGCCTGACGGCCAACGCTGGATTTTCTGCCGGCGCGGTTTCTTCTTGCCGGTGCGTGTGCTATCGCGCTTGTTCCGCCGCTTGTTTATCAAGTATCTGGAAAAGGCGTTCAACTCCGGACAGCTGCGATTCTTCTCTTCGCTCCTGCCCCTCCAGGACCGCCCAACCTTTCTCCGGCACATGGCTCCGGTGCGCAAAGCTGAATGGGTGGTCTACGCCAAGGCTCCGTTCGCTGGACCGAAGCAGGTACTCGACTATGTGGGGCGCTATACCCATCGCGTCGCCATCTCCAACAACCGCCTTCTCGACATCGAAGATGGCAAAGTGCAATTCCGCTACAAGGACTATCGCAACAATGACCAACAGAAAACCATGACCTTGCCAGCCGACGAGTTCATTCGCCGGTTTCTGTTGCACGTACTACCGAACGGGTTCCACCGCATCCGCTACTACGGCTTCCTCGGCAATTGTCACCGTCAGGAAAAACTGGTTCGGTGCCGTCTCCTTCTCGGCATGGTTTCCAGTGACGTGACAACTCGCTGTGAACAATCGACAGACTATCGCGACCGATACGAGACACTCACCGGAATTTCTCTCCGGAAATGCCCCGTTTGTCACCGGGGACACATGATCGTTATCGGGATTCTGGAACGAATTGGAAGATATTCAGTGCGCAAGGACGCTTCATGAGAATCGCGGTCCTGTTTATCTCTCTGCGAGCTCGATCAAGGCAAGCAAACGGCGAAGTGTTCTCAATTTGTGCGTGGATCGTCCCGGCAGGCAAACACCTACCGTTCTTCAATCCTGCGAAGCCCCGATTTACATCTTCAGCGGCCCACCGGAACCCAACTCAAACGAATTTATCGACCAGGCGTGGCTCACAGTTCAACCCATCCCCACGATTAAATACCCATAGGCCCAGCCCACTCCTGCGGTTCAGCCCAACCGATTTTTAGACACCGTCGCGGCCCTCTAAACTTTCGTCACGCCCGCAGGTTCCGCTGCCGCGGCGCTGCCTAAAAATGCTCTGCATTATCTCGATCTCAAGATAAGGCGCACATAAGGCGTAAGTTCTACGACCTGAAAGAAGCGCATCAATCGCCGATCGGGATCGAAGCCCTGGAGCGCATCGCTCCTCTATATAGGATCGAAGAAGAGATTCGCGGCCGCTCTCCAGACGAACGGCAACAGGTTCGCTCACTCAGGTCACGCCCGATCATGAACTCACTGCGCGAGTGGTTCGAAGCTTCGCTCGCAAAGCTCTCGCCGAAGTCCGATACCTCGGCGGCGATCCGCTATGCTCTCAGCAACTGGGAAGCGCTGACGCGCTACTGCGATGACGGACGCAGAGAGATCGACAACAGCGCGGCAGAAAGAGCGTTGCGCGGTGTCGCGGTTGGTCGCCGTAACTATCTGTTTGCTGGTTCGGATCGTGGAGGAGAACGCGCCGCTACCTTCTACGCCCTAATCGGCTCAGCTAAGTTGAATGGCTTGAATCCCGAAGCATATCTGCGCGAGGTGTTCGAGCGCATCGCCGAACACCCGATCAGCCGCATCGAAGAACTCCTGCCCTGGAACATCGGCACTCACACCGACTGATAGAACCCAATCATCATTCAGCGAAATGCGTCCACATTTACCGAATGTGGACACACCCCAGCTAATTCATTCACTCATTCCATTTCGCAAGACGGTGCTGAAGCACCACTTACGGTGGTGACGCCAGGGCCGATTTACAAGTGGCACCAGCGGCGGCGGGAAGGGAAGTGACGTGAGGGTTGAATCTGCCGTCCCGCATTCGTTGGTAAGCTTTGAAACTTGGTGTTGGAACTGGGAGAGAATCTGCTACTCTTTGCCAGTTCGTGTACCACCGTGTGCCAAAATACGAGTTTTTGTTTTGCCAACAACGATGGAAGAACTGAGTTTCGGGGCAGTGGGGAAGTAGCTGCGGTGACGGCACTCACATACCAATTTTCTCTGTGTTGATGGTAAAAGTTTGGCGGCGTTTTTACAATCCCACTCTCTCCGCCAGAACCTTTCTAAGCTGCCTTGCTGGCAAGATCTTTGCCACAGTTGGCTCCGGGCGGTATCTGAGCCTTGGGCCAAGTAGGACGATCCCCTCTCGTTGCAGCCTTTCTATTCGCGGCAATTCTGGCCGTGAGCAGAAGAGACGACAGACTGACCAGAATCACAACGATCGCCTGCCAACCACTTACAACCGAGTTGTTGCCCATAATGGTAAGTGCGACGAAAACGCATAGCAGGTGTGTACAAAAGACAGGAAGCGATGCCTGCCCCAGAATCACCAAAGGCCGGATCGCCAAAGGCTTCAGAACCAATCGAAACCGGATCGCCAACGTCGCGACCGCTGCGAAATCAATGAGCCGCCCAGCCCCGAAATCCCACTTGTTCAACAGGAATCCAAACCTCCTGAACTCAAGGACGTTTGCCATTTCCGCGTAGCGCAGGACCAGGAAACAAGCCGCTACAATCGCTGCGACGATGGTCATTCGCTGCGCCCAGGCTTCAAGTCGCAAATCGCCCTTGGCCCAATGTACGCCGAGCCAAAGACCGACGAGCCACCAGAGTTGCCATGCCCAAAGATCAAACGCCCCCATCTGATTTAGTGAGATGTGAAGATCGAACACCCGAGCCATTAAGTGATACAGAAAACTACGAAATCCGAATTGCGCAAGCAACCAGAGCGCGAAACTTCCGGCGAAGATGTACTTCCAGCTAGATCGCGCTCCAATAGCCAGTACGACGGGAGTTAGTGCAAGGAAAGTTACGTAGATAGGCAGGATATCCAGCAGGGGCGGCCTGTAGATCATGAATGCAGCGTCCACAAAAGCATGTGTCCGGCCCGCTGTAAAATAGAAGTCCAACAGGTTGCGCACCGCAGGCCTGTTGCCGTGCGCGGCAAGCGGGGCTTCTACAACAAACGCAAAACCAAGCAGTAGCAACTGATAACAGTACAGGCGTCCCGCTCGCATCAGCAACTTGCGGCACATCGCGCGGTAGCTTTCTCGCTCGGCGATCTGAAAGTAGATGCGGCCTGTAAAGAGCGCGGAAAGGAAGATGAACCCCTCCGTTGCCGCGAAATATCCAAACGGCTGATTCACATATCTGCTGAGGACCGTCGGCAAATGTGTGAGCGTAATCCACACCAGCATCAGACCGCGCAGCGCGTCGAGTTCTTCGAGTCGTTTTTGCATCAGGTTACCGGCTCACTCGGCAGTAGTATTTCCTTTAGGTCTTAGACGCGAAAACAGAGTGCAAGATACAAGGCTGTTTTATAAAACTGAGAGCACCTTTTCAGGGGCTTTGAACTCCAACGAATCTTTATGCCCTTCGGCGCTTTCGAGAACTGACCCATCCATACTCGCCAAGAATGACCCACCGGCCTTGTAACTGAAGAATGATGTTCGTGCGGGTAACTCATCTGAGTCCCCGCTGCGGCGATCCTTGTTTGCTTTCCCTCCATGGTTTCTCCTCGGGCTTGATCTTGAGTCACTCATCTTGAAGCACTGAGGAGTCGGATTGAACACGTCTCGCTGCTGTCCTTATTGCCAGCGTTGGTTTGTTCCGTCGGTCTACCGTCCCCAACAAGCGGTTTGTAGCCAGCCGGAATGTCAGCAGGGGCGACGCCGGGATTATCACCGGCAGAAACTGGCGAGCGACGCGGTGTATCGAAAAGTGGCGCAGGAGAGCCAGAAGCAATGGCGCGACGAGCATCCCGACTATCTCCGACAATATCGCGCGCAACATCCTGAGGCGGTTGCTCGCAACCGCCAGCGGCAGCAGGTGCGCGACCAAAAGCCGCGTCTGGCGTTTCTTGAAAAGAACAACTTAGCTTTGGACCTAAAGCGTTCTCTGGCCAAGGTTTGGCTGGTCGGGCCGGGCGTGACCAAGCTTGAAAAGAACAACTTAGCTTCGGCGCAACTGCTGATCTTTCAACCACTTGATGCAAAGCCTCTGGGTATGCAGGAGTCTTGAAAAGAACAACCCTATGGTGCTTGGTCGCGCTAGCCCCTATACCGAGAACAGCACGGAAGTGGGCAATGCAACTTGAGTTTCATCAACTGGATCGGCGCTGGGGGCACCTGCGGGTTCGCCGGCCGGAGCGGCAGCGGCGGTTGTTGGCGTCGCTGGCCAGTTCGGGGCAGCAGACGCCGATTGTGGTGGTGGCGGTCACCGACCAGGTTGACCGTTACCTTGTCATCGACGGCTACCAGCGGATCGCGGCGTTGCAGCAACTGGGCCGGGACACGGTGGAGGCCGTGGTCTGGCCGATGAGCGAAGTCGAAGCGCTGGTGATGGACCGTTCGCTGGGTTGGGGCGAACGGGATACGGCACTGGAAGAAGGTTGGCTGCTGGCCGAACTGGAGCATCGCTTCGGCTATGGCTTGGACGAGTTGGGCCGCCGTTTCGATCGCAGTCTGAGTTGGGTATCGCGTCGACTGGCGCTGGTCGATCAGCTTCCGGAGAGCGTGCAGCAACAAGTCCGCAGCGGTGCGATCACGGCCCACGTTGCAATGAAGTTCCTGGTACCGGTGGCACGTACGAGCCTCGAAGACTGTCAGCGCATGGCCGAAGCGTTGGCGGCGCATCGGTTCACCAGCCGGGAAGCCGGGCAGTTGTATGCCGCCTGGCGAAACGCTTCGCCGGCGATACGGCAACGCATTCTCGATCAACCGCAGTTGTTTCTGAAAGCCCAGCGGCAATGTGATCCCGAGCCGCCTTCGACGGCCATTGCCGAACTGTCACGCGATCTGGGGATGGTGCTGGCGATCAGCCATCGAGCCAATCGGCGACTGGCTGGTGCCACGGTCGAGTTGGATCGCGACCAGTGCAGACAACTGCGGCAGCAGGTTGATCGTGCCCTTCACGAACTCGGCCGTCTGGCCGCCAAAATCCCACCCGACCAGGAGAGAGCCTATGTTGAGTCAAGCCCAGCGGAGCGCGATTCTGGAACTCCATGCACAGGGAGTGAGCAAACGCGAGATTGCGCGGGTGCTGAAGCTCTCCCGCTTGACGGTACGCAAAGTCCTACGATCGAACTCCTCGCAGGTTCCCTTACTGTCGCGTCCCGAGAAAGCCGAGCCGTACCGGCAACAGATCCTGGAGCTGCTGACCAACTGCAAAGGGAACCTGATGCGGGTGCAAGAAGAACTGACGGCTCAGGGGGCGACACTCTCCTATCAGGCACTGACGGCCTTCTGCCGCCGTCATGGGATCGGGCAACCGCCGACGGTGGCGGCGGGGCAGTACCACTTCGCACCGGGCGAGGAACTTCAACACGACACCTCGCCGCACGAGGTCATGCTGGGCGGCAAGCGGCGCAAGGTACAGACCGCCTCAGCCGTGCTGTGTTACTCGCGCATGTTGTTCTTCCAGTTGTACCCAACGTTCCAGCGCTTCGATTGCAAGGTGTTTCTGACCGAGGCTCTGCGTTACTTCGGCGGGGCTCCGGTTCAACGGGTCATGATCGACAACACCCATGTCGTGGTGCTGCGCGGCACCGGCAGCCAGATGGTTCCGGTAGCCGAGATGGCCGCCTTTGCCGAACGTTTCGGCTTCCGCTTCCAAGCCCATGAGCGCGGCGATGCCAACCGCTCCGGCCGCGTCGAACGTCCCTTCCACTTTATCGAGCATAACTTCCTGGCGGGCCGCACCTTCTCCAGTTGGGAGGAGCTGAACCAGCAGGCCCGGCAGTGGTGCGACCGCGTCAACGCGACCTACAAGAAACATATCCGTGCCGTGCCCCGCGAGTTGTTTGTGCTGGAGCAGAGCCATCTGCGTCCACTGCCGGTCTGGGTTCCGGAAGTGTATCGTCTGCACGAACGCACGGTCGACTTGGAAGGCTATGTGGCCCTGCACTGTAATCGTTACTCCGTTCCGATCTCTTGGATCGGCCGCCGTGTCGAGGTGCGCGAGAGCAAAGACAAAGTAGAGATCCAACTCGATGCCCGCAACCTTGTAAGTCACCGCCGGATCGCCGAGGCCGAGCACCAGCGCGTGATGCTGCCGCAACACCGCGCACCGTGGGGCCAGGGCGCCAGGCGCAGCGATCTCCATCTCGAACAAGAGGCCATTCTCAAAGCTGTTCCCGAGATCGCCGACTATGTCACCGATTTAAAGAAACACAGCCGCAAGCTGGTCACGATTGCCTTGCGCCAACTGCTGCGCCTGGTGCGGGAGTATCCCCGGGGACCGTTGCTGGCCGCAGTGCGCGAAGCCGCTCGCTATGGTCTCTACGACCTCGATCGCGTCGAGCGCATGATCCTGCGCCAAGTGGCACGCGACTACTTCCTGCTGAACAACGACGGAGAGGAATGACATGAAGCTCAGTGAAGAACTCGAACAACTGCTGAAGAATCTCCACCTGAAGCGTGTCCTGGAGCTTTACGACGAACAGTTATCTGCCGCCGAGAAAGAGGATGTCTCCTACTCCGAGTTCCTCACCCGTTTGCTGCGGGCGCAGTGGCACAACCGGCAGGAAACCGCTCTGGCCTGGCGCATCAAGCAGGCGAAGTTGCCCGAGCAATGGTCGCTGGCCAGCTTCCCCTTCGCTCGCCAACCCGGGGTCAACCGCAAACAGATCCACGCCTTCGCCGAACTGGAGTTCGTCGCCAAGGCCGAAAATATCGTGTTGATCGGAAGCACTGGCGTCGGCAAGACTGGACTGGCGTCGGGTCTACTGCTCAAAGCCTTGGAGAATGGCTTCCGTTGTCAGTTCATCCGCGCTCAGGATCTGTTCGATGAAATGTATGCCTCGCTGGCCGACCGTTCCTCGCGCCAACTGCTGAACCGACTGGCCCGTCTGGACGTTTTGCTGATTGACGAATTAGGGTATTTAAATCTCAAGCCAGAACAATCCAACATCTTCTTCAAACTGATGGAAGAGCGCTATCACCGCCACTCCACGATTATCACGAGCAATCTCGTATATGACGAATGGCGCAACTTCCTCGGCAACCAAGCCATGGTGGATGCACTGTTGAGCCGGCTCCGCCATTACTGCCACACCGTTCATATCAACGGCCCGTCGCTGCGCGATCCACAAAGCTGAGGCGAACGGCATGGAAGCGAGCCGTTGCAGCCGGGAAGAGTATGTCCGCAAGGTTCTCGACGCCTACCGCCAAACACCCGGGACCACGGGAAGCGTTCGTCGTCAGGACCGGCTACTGGCTGCTCAACTGCATGATCGAGCCGTCCCCCTGAAGACCGTAGAAAACGCACTGGTGCTTGCCGCAGCACGCCGGCTGTTGCGGCCCGCCGACGCTCCGCCCCTGGCTGCCGTGCGTTCCCTCGCGTACTTCCAGCCCGTTATCGACGAAGTACAAGAACTCAAAGTCAGCGACGACTACTTTCAACATCTCCGGCGTCGACTTGAACGCCTTCCCTGAAGCGCGTCCCAGGCATCGACGAGTCGCAACGAAAGCCGCGGCTAAAACAAACAGCCACGCCTTCGGCGTGGGATGATGATGCGTCTGCCTCTCTGCTTGTTACAAATCTTAGGGCTGTATCTGAAGCGCCCACAAAGTGAGAGGTGTGCGTTGTCGTGCTGTTTGCGGGCGCTTCAGATACAGCGATTTGAAGGAAGCCGCCTTCGCGAGCTATGTACTTTGAATGGGGTTGGGATGGGTCGGCGTTGCCAGCTCAGTACGAGGAGAGCAGTAACGTGTGGCGCTTGGGCCGGTAAGGTGGGGTCGGCTGCAAAGATTTCGAGGGTAATTGCTTGTGGTCCGTGCGACAGGGTGCATGCCTGCTTGCGCCGGAGCGTGGAAGAGCAACCACGTGGCAGTGCACGTGGATGGAACGGGTTGTAGTTGATGTTTCACGCGGCACCTCTGAACGGAGCAGGTGGGGCGCGGAGTCGGAGCTGCGCGGCGGTGAACCTCTCGACAAGCTTCATGGCTCCGCCACAGTGCGGACACTTCCAGAAAGTTAAGCCTTTGTTCTCGGTTGCTACAGATCTGGTAGCTCTGGCTCGTACTGGTGTGTTCAGTAGTCGAGCACAAAGTGGCAGGAGAGCGGCCCGCCGCCGGTTGGCAAGGAAGCCGAAGTTGCGGATACGCACGAAACCACGCGGGAGCAGATGCAGGAGGAAGCGGCGCAGGAACTCATCGACGGGCAGACTCATGAGCCGCTTCTTGTTTCGGTGAGCGGAGTCTCGCCAGCGGAATGTCACGTTGCCATCGGCCAGAGATACGAGTCTGCGATTGGAGATGGCGACCCGGTGGGTGTATGCGCTGAGATAGCTGAGCGCGTGATCGGCCCCTTTAAAAGGGCGCTTGGAGTAGACGAACCATTCGTGACGGAACAGGATTCGGAGCCAGGAAGCAAAGATGCGTGGCGTTGCCAGTGGCGCCAGATTGCCGTGAAACTGGAGTGTGCCTTCGCGGAAAGCAGCCTTCAGTCCGGCGAGGAACTTACCGCGGAAGACGCGACTGAGCACCCCGTTGGGAAGAAAGAACGAAGAGCGGGACGAGATCCAGCGGGAGTGGTCCGGGACGAGTCCTCCGGCGGCAAGGACGCAGTGAATGTGCGGATGAAACTGCAAGCGCTGATTCCAGGTGTGGAGCACGCTGAAGAATCCGATCTCCGCCCCCAGGTGGCGGGGATCGCGAGCGATCTCGAGCAGGGTTTCGGCGCTGGCGTGGAAGAGCAGGTTGTAAATCAGACGCTTGTTCTGCAAGGCCAGCGGAGCAAGCTCGCGTGGCAGGGTGAAGACAACATGCACGTAGCGGGTGGGCAGCAGCTCCTGCTCACGAGCTTGGAGCCAGCGAGCCCGGGCGTTGCCCTGACATCGCGGGCAATGCCGGTTTCTGCACGAGTTGTAGGAGACGGCGACGGTATGTCCACAGTCAACACAACGATCGCGGTGTCCGCCTAATGCAGCGGTGCGGCAGCGCGTGATGGCCAGCAACACCTTCTGGTGTTGCCAGTTGATCCACCGGCGACTGCGTTCAAGAAAAGACTGCCCTGCATAGCGAACGATATCGGCCACCTCCAAAGGAGGCCGGTTCATGCGCTCTTTGTTTGCTCCCTTTGTCCGCCGATGGTCAGTGTGTCCAGAGGACTGCTGGTGGCGCTGAGATGCTGCCGGGAGAGATGCAGATAGATCGTTGTCTCCTCCAGGTCGCGATGTCCCAGCAGTAACTGAATGGTGCGCAGGTCGGCGCCGGCTTCGAGCAGATGCGTGGCAAAGCAATGACGAAGCGTGTGCGGATGAATGTGCTTGTGGGCAAGCCCGGCGCGACATGCCGCCTGATGACAGGCGTGCCAGACGCCGTTCGGCGAAATGGGATCAGGGCCGGTATGCCAGCGGTTGCCGGGAAACAGCCAGTCCTTGGGCTTATGCCGAAGACCTCGCCAGTAAAGACGCAGCGCATCGAGCAGCTTCGAGCTGAGCATGACATCGCGGTCCTTGCGCCCCTTGCCTCCGCGGATATGAATGACCATGCGCTGGCTGTCGATATCGCTGACCTTCAGGCGTGTCAGTTCCGCTCGGCGTGCGCCGGTGGCATAGAGTGTCATGAGCAAAATGCGATGGAAGGGCGACTGGGCTGCATCAATCAGACGTGCCACTTCTTCCTGGCTGAGCACCAGCGGCAACCGGAATACGCTCTTCGGGTATGGCGTCTCCGCTATGCTCCAGCCTCGCTTCAGCACCTTGGCGTAGAAAAATCGCAAGGCTGCCAGCCGCTGCCCCACGGTGTTCGGGCAGAGCTTGCTGCTAAGCAACATCGCCTGATACTGCCGTATATGCTCGGTGCCAAGCCGGTCGGGAGAACGGTGGAAGTACTGGCTGAACTGCTCAACGTTGCGAATGTAGGTGCGTATGGTGGACTCGGAAAAGTTACGGCGCTTCAACTCCTCCAGCATGATCTGGCGTAGATGGGTCACAGGGTATCTCCTCCTGCGACACAACTTAGCTCAATTCAGCCAAGCTTCGCTCAGACACACGCGGATGCGTCCGCCGCTTCAGCGGCTTCGTTGTGTGCTGGGCATGCTCAACAGTTTGGAGGTGAAAGTCCTCCGCCCAACCTGATGGAGGTGAAGGGCTAGTGATGATGCAAGGGCTACCGCCGCGAGGCGGGGTCTGAAAGAAGCATGGATCAAAAGTGCGAGTCGATGGACAAGAACCGGATACAAGGCGTTAGCGTCGGACGAGCGGGCAACTTACCGCGAAGTCCATATCCATCAAAGATGCGAAGCGTAGATTCGGCGGCTGTGCACGGAAGACGGTTGAGCTTACCCCAGGAGATCTGCTCTGTGTCGCTACGGCGACTGAGGTTGTCGAAAGGGAACCTGACCGCAGAGCAGAAGTCAGCAGAGGGCATATTAGGCTATGTCGTCGGCAAGGCTAGTGAGGCACTCCAATGCCGAAAGGCGGAGTCAACGGATAGGCCGAGCCGGAAACGATAGTTGAAGGCCCGAACGAGAAGAGAGGCAAGTAGGACATGAGTCTCAGGAGCGACATGCAGCAGAACTTTCAGGCAGAACTGAACTTCTCTACTACGCCAGCAGGTGAAGCCCGCGAAGTGGGAAGAGAAGAGACTGAACCGCTTCCGACGACGAATGATTCCAAAAGCCCAGCCAGCACGAATCGATTGATGGAGGAAGTATGTGAGCGAGAGAACATGAAAGAGGCGTTGCGGCGAGTAAAGTCCAATAAAGGTAGTGCGGGCATCGACAGGATGACTGTTGGTGCAATCGCTGACTATCTGAAACAGCATTGGCTAGCCATCCGGGAACGACTGCTGAATGGAACCTATGAACCGAATCCGGTGAGACGGGTAGAAATCCCCAAACCAGATGGAGGGGTGCGCAAGCTCGGCATCCCTACGGTGCTGGATCGATTGATTCAGCAGGCGGTAATGCAGGTTCTGCAGAAGCAGTGGGACCGGACATTTTCCGATCACAGCTACGGGTTCCGACCGGAACGGTCGGCCCATCAAGCAGTGGCACAGGCGCAGCAATATATCGCCGAAGGCTACGGCTGGTGCGTTGATCTCGACTTGGAACAATTTTTCGATCGAGTCAATCACGACAAACTGATGGGTCAGATCGCCAAACGTGTCGAGGACAAGCGGCTGCTGAAACTCATCCGGGCATTCCTAAATGCTGGGGTGATGGAAAATGGATTAGTCAGTCCGAGCGTAGAAGGAACTCCTCAAGGAGGTCCACTTTCGCCCCTGTTAAGCAATCTCGTTCTCGACGAACTCGACCGGGAACTGGAGCGCCGGGGACATCGCTTTGTTCGGTATGCGGACGATTGCAACATCTACGTTCGAAGCGAACGGGCGGGTCAGCGCGTGATGGAGAGCGTTACGCGATTCATCACTCGGCAGCTCAAGCTCAAGGTGAATGAGAAGAAGAGCGCGGTAGCGCGACCACAGGAACGCAAGTTTCTTGGGTTCAGCTTTACTGCCGGTCCGGAGACCAGGCGCATTATCGCGCCAAAGGCACTGGCCCGCTTTAAGCAACGAATCCGGGAGATTACGAGTCGGGCAAAGGGCGTCAGTATGAAGACAACAATAGAAGAGCTGGCTCCGTATATGCGGGGTTGGCGAGGCTATTTTGGATTCTGCGAAACGCCTGAAGTGTTGGTGGCGCTTACTCGCTGGGTTCGGTTGCGGCTCAGGGCCGCAATGTGGCGGCAATGGAAAACACAACGCCGCCGCCGTGCGGCACTGCTCGAACTAGGGGTGCGCTCGCGGTTGGCAAGTAATACAGCTGGCAGCGGACTCGGCCCCTGGTACCTCGCAAAGGCCAAAGCCCTTTCTGTTGGGCTTTCCAATGCCTATTTCAAATCGCTCGGTCTTCCTTCGCTGGTCGAGGAGTAACAGCGCAACTTCTCGAACCGCCGTGTACGGACCCGTACGCACGGTGGTGTGGCAGGGGTCAGCGGGCAACCGCTGCCCCTATGCCGATCAAATCCTGTTCCTGACGTGGGTCAGTTTAATCGAACACTACTGGATCATTCTTGGTGAGCGCCGGGGTTTATGCCCTACTCATTGCCAGCGAGACGCTTCACGGAGTGCAAGCGAGAGCGTCCCGCTACATGCACACCCCGAGCACGGCGGAGCAACTAACCGTTGAAGGTGTCGAGCATGTTATTGGTACATTCAGTTCTATTCACTTGGTCGCAAACTTGGCGAAATCCAGGCTGAACTTCTTTAAATCATTCGAATCGAGATACTCTTTGGCATTCTTGTCCTGCTTCAAATAGGAATCCCAGAACGCGAGAGTTTCCAGCTTCGTGCATTCGAACACTTCATTCTGAACACCTCCGCGGCGGGAAGAACCCGCAAATCCCATGTGTCTTCCACCAGCGAGTTCCACCTCGTATTTATTGCCGGGGGGAGCCATTCGGTAGGGCTCACTTCGCCAGACAGGCGCTTCTCCCCATGCTCCGAAATCAAGCGAGCCATACATGAGAAGCATCGGTAAACGGAGGTTATTCCAAGAACGAGCCGTGAGTCCCATGTGGCCTTCACCCTCAGGCGACAACAGCAAGATAGCTGCAACTCGATCGTCTGCAAAACTCTGCGGCCCATCTCTCCCCAGCAGCATAATCGTTGTGCCCCCAATCAGCTCAGTCGTATATGCGCCAAACGAGTGTCCACCCACACCGATATGCCTGTGATCGAGTTTTCCGTTCAACCGAGGGGCAAGTCGCTCAATCTCCGAAAGCGAGTCGATGATGAACGAGATGTCCTTGGGACGATTTTCCCATCGGTGCGGGTCGCTGATTGCATCTCGCAACGTGCCGCGGAATCCACTATCGGCAATTGAATCACCATGCGAAGGATGAATGCTGACGTATCCGAAACTCGCCCAGTAACGCCCGAGCTCCGAATAACAATCTTTCGACGCCAGTGCACCGTGGGAAAATATGATGACTGGAAACGGTCCGGCAGCGTCTGGGTAGTAGATCTTCAGCGGCAGGTCTTTATTGCGCGTCGCATCGTGTAAGACGATGCGGTCAACCGTAAGCACATGGTACGGACCTGAACTCAGGCTATATTGTCCCCAAGCTGTCCAGGAACAAAACAAGAACCCGATTAAAAAAACCACTCTAACCCAGTTGTGCTCTTTATGGTTTGAACCCACAATTCCGCCCAGCTTACGCATGTATTTTTACTCAAAGAATATAGATTCGTTCGCCGCGCGGTCAAGCCATGACGGTTTCTGCGCAGCTCTGTGAAACCGGGTGTACGGCCGGTTCGCACGCTGGTCCGAGTCCGCAGCAGCGATTGGCTGATCGCAGTGGGGAATGACGAACAAACTCGCAATTAGCTGGTTCCAGGCACTGATCCGGAGAGGCAGGTAATGGTCGCGTGGGAAACGCGGGCATGGCTTCTTTGGCGAGCTTATATTACAGCGCTCTCCTACTTGTGCGAGCGCAGGTCACAGGAGCCAATCAGTTCGCCCATTAGCGTACAGAGTTCTGCTTGGCTCGTAAGCTTTGGCAGGACAGCAAGCGAACCGAGAGCCATGCATTCATCCTTTAGCTGGGCGGAATCATCGCTGGTCACAAAAACAACTCTCATATCGGGAAATTCCTGCCTAATACTCGTCACCGCTTCCAGCCCGTTCATCACGGGCATATGAACATCCACGAGCACCAAGTCTGGGCAAGCAGACCGACAGACATTCAACAACTCTTCTCCGTTTCGTGCCGTGCCAACCAGTTCCGCACGATGGCATTCAGTGACTAAGCAAGAACAAACACGCAAGACGAGCCGAGTATCGTCTGCAATTACAACGCGCAATTTTCTTTTGGGGCTCAAACGACTCCTGATCCGAGGGGGGCGACCGCCGGGGGTTAGCTTAATGATACGCATGGATGCGTCTAGGAATTGTGAATATTTGTCAGTGCGAACTCAGGAACTCTAGCCTACCCACACCGCCAAAGTCTCAGCCGCTTACGTACGTACCGACTCCCTTCACGACACTCGATAAGAAATGTTGATTACTGCGATAGAATGAATTGATTCGATTTTCACGTTCCACAACTTGCGGCTGCAAGGCATGGGTGGTACCCATAAAGGCTCAATGATTTCGCCGCTACCTCGCAGTAATTAATGCAAACGGGCAGCGCAGGAATGAGTTAGCGCCATGCCGAGAAACGCAGGCATTCATAAATCGACGTTTCTTACTAACGGGAGGAATCAGAAGCAAGTGAATCACTCCCGGCCGGAACGACAAGATAAGGTTGCGAATCTTTCGTTGCACAGTCGGCACACACTATCCGTAGTCCGAGAGCGAGTAAATCCCATTGAGCACGCCATGGACATTGCAATCGGTGACGAAGGGGAACCGTGGGACGAAGAGAAAGAAGCCGCTTAGGACGAATGCCGGGCTCGTGAGTAAGTGGTGATGCCTAAGCGATCCGGAAAGCGCAGCCGGGAGAATTAATTAATTACCGCGCACTAAGCGTGCACGTCAGCTTCCGGTTGGGTCGGTTGAGTGCAAAAGCATCTGCGCTATTTTCAACAGTAGTTCAGCTGGAGGAACCGGCTTGAGCAGAAGCTCGAAATAAAAGCCCTTCGCTCGCGCCCTTTCCAGAACGTCTCCGTAGCCAGCATTGCCAGAAATCAGCAGCAGCTTGCAACAAGGCAGCGCCCGGGAAACTTCAATCACCGCCTCGATGCCGTTCATCGTCCCCATCTGCACGTCACTCACGATGCAATCTGGCTGAAAGGAACACGCCATCTGAACCGCTTCTTCACCGCTGTAGGCGGTCGCCGTCTTGTAGCCTCGATTTTCGAGGATCGTAGCGAGCGTTTCCGCTATGGCACGCTCGTCATCGACCACCAGAATTTTGTGCTTCCTGTGCAGCATCGCGGTCTTCCCCCACTTCGGGTTCCGATTGGGCGTGACTGCCTGGCGGGTTGCAGGGCTAGGGCCCACTGACGCAACCGGGGCAAGGAAGCTACCATCATAGCAACCCGCGATCAGTGATAGATTGCCAACTCTGGTGTATCCACCATCACACGCGAAGGAATCACCGATTCCCGTACCCGGTCGGAAGTCTTTAACGTCGATAACTAGCCCAGATGTGACGCAAGTCACGCTGCGGTTTCTAACCTCGAAGGTATAGTAAAAGCCGAAAGCCTCAAAAAAGCTAAGAGCAGTGATGGTTGACCTCAGTGCCGACGAGAAAACTGTTGGTGGCACTGGCTGGTCAGTAATATTGCTCCCCCATGTCGGGCGGGTCTCTGTCACGCTCGTACTTGATCTCACCGTCCGGAAAGGGGGAACCAAGCAAATGGCGATGACATGGATGGTATTACTCCGCTGGAACTTCCGGGGAGAGAACAAAACGGGACTTATCATTCACGCTAAAGACCAGCGTGAGGCTGAAGACCGGGTAAACGCCATCCTGCCTCCGACGTTCTTCCGTGCGACAGACTACGAGATCACTATCGCTCCGACCCACAAAATCTTGGGAACCTCGCCGGTATCCGACAAAAATCTTGCGGCAATACCCGGTGATGCCGCAACCGTCCAGCCCTCCGTCTCACTTGGTTCTTGGATATCGCAAGGTTCAAGCGCACCGAGTGGGGCCGTAGATACTGAGGATGTCCCTGCCGTTCAGCCCCTTTCGTCTTGAATTGTGGCGTTACCGGACGGCAATGCGCGCGGAGTTCATTGGCCTGTCGTTACCAATGAACGATGGCCAAGTTCAGTTGCCCGCATCCAGAGTTTCTGGCTATAATGAGCCACCCAAAGATTCTTCTTTTTCGTCTTGCACGGGACGAGAGAACGTTTGCCCCATGACCGTAATCCATTGAACTTGAAAAAAAAGGCGAGATGAAAAAGGCTTTTATCGCAGTCCTGCTACTGTTACTCCTTTCGGCGAGCTTAGCGTTTGGCCAGGCACCAAAAGCAGCATTGTAGTGATCTAACTCTTGCTGTCACACCTTCATCCATTGCGTGCCGCACCGCCGAGTGCGTCGCTCCCCCCAGGCCTGCCCCGATTGCCAAGGCCACCTTGATCAGTTTGCGGCTTTTGTCATCCAGTGGTACGTCCTGACATTCATCAGCCAGTTTCCATCAGCCATTCTCGTTGTGATCAGACGGTTGTGCCATAAGCCCTCGACTTGAGCGAAACGCCTTGCAGTACAACCTAAGTCAAGTACCACATCCGGAAGGCGAACCCGCAGCTCTGGAGACGGCCCGCCAGCCACCCAAACTGTGTTGATGTACTCTCGCCTTATTGGTACCTACTCTCGCCTTAGTTGCTGGACGTCCTTCGATTAAGCTACTCTCACCGTGGTACCTCTCTACCTTAGTTAGCTAAGCCTTTAGTATTCATCGACTTCGTGTATGGCACCTAGAACTAAGCCAGCACTAATTAGCTGGCGTTCTTAGAACATCCCCTGATGTGAGAAGCGGAAGCCGAACCGTATCGTGGGTTCATGAAACGACTGCTCGCGTTATCTGTCCTTCTGCTTATCACGGCTTTCATCACAGGTTGCGGAACCGGCTCTGCCAAAGTCCAGACACCAACAGCGTCGAGCTCAAGCTCGACTGCGCCTTCGACCCCGAGCTCGCCATCAGCATCGACCGTCCCAACTACTTCAGCCACTCCGCCGTCAGCAACGACACCAGCCGGTGCCGCAACGCTTTCGGGCGGTTACAGCAGCCTCATAGCGGTGGCGTACACGTCCAACTCGAATTACACCTCCTCGAACACCTACTATGTGTCCGCATCTGGCAGCGACTCCAACGCTGGGACGTCGAGTGCACCTTGGGCGACCCTATCTCACGCCGCCTCTACAGTCTCTGGCTGTGCTCTGGTTCTGGTTGAGCCGGGAACTTACACGGTATCCGGTCGCACCGCGAAGATCACCAACAGCGGCACAAGCACTTGTCATACCGCTTACGTTGCGACAGCATACGGCAGTTCCATTTTGAACACCCCCAATGACAACGGCAATGACGCGGCCATCTGGATCACTGGAACTTATGTGGATTTGGTCGGCTTCGACATTAATGATCCGATGAGTTGCATGGGCGTGTACTCGAATGGAAACTATGTAAACATCACATACAATCGCATCCATGACGTTGCCAACGGCTCTGGCGTAGGATGCGGCAATGGCGTGGGTGGCGGTGGTATCCTTGGCGCCATTGGCGCCAGTAACTATAACAATTGGTCGGACAACATCGTTTGGAATGTGGGATCGATTGGAAATCACTTTACTCACGGCCTGTACACGTCTTCTGCGCATAACACCTTGCAGAACAACATCGTGTACGCCGCGGGGGGAGCTTGCATTCAAGCCAATCACCAGCCCAGTTACGATGTGATTACGAACAATACCCTCGTCGGTTGTGGGTACAACGGATTCCTATTTGGAGCCGATTCCGGGTACTCGTACAGCAACTCCGTGTTCAGTAACAATGCCATGTCCGGTAACTCCGGCTATGACATTGACGCCTGCGGGGCGAGTGGTTGCGGAGTTGCGATTGGCTCGGGCAACACCTTCTCCAACAACGGAACAGCGAGCAGCGGCGGCAACAACATCGGCGACCTCTCCAGTGTCGGTCAATCGCTGGTGAACAACCTCACCTCGGCACCGAACTTCGTCAACATAGCTTCCCCAGCAAGCGGCGGCAACTTCGACGTGAAACCAGGTTCACCGTTGCTGACCGGGGGCACTGCAATTAATGCGCCGAAGACCGACATTCTCGGGGTCGTGCGCAACACCGTTGACCCGTCCATCGGAGCCTACGAAGACTAATCGATAACGTAAACGGAAATATCAGTTACCGGCTCTTACGTCCGAATTGATCTGCACCACTCGGCCAATGCCGTGAATTGAATCTCGCCAGGTCTTAAGGCCTGGCGAGATCTTTGTTTGCTTGTAATCCTAATCCTCCAAGGCTCAAGTTGGCGGCACTCTCTTCCACTACTTCGGCTCGCTCACATTTACATCGTGCAAATTGGTTCGTATTACCTTTGTGAGCCGTGGGTAGTAAGCCATTCGCTTCAATGGCGCGTCTAACCCAAACAGATTAGTGATGCGTATGATCCGCAATTTCCTTTCGATTGGGTATGTCTGCGTCCTGCTCGCCGGTGCTTATGCCCAACCCCCGACCCTTGAGCCAAATAATCCCGACGTTGAGGTCGTTCCGACGCTAACGTTCGAGCGTGTGTACCCGAATGAGACGGCAGCACACTATGCCATCTCAGTGGACTCGACCGGGATTGCCGCCTACCAATCTGAGGGACTCGGCCCCGGAACTAGACAAGAAATCGCGACCGGAGAACCATACATTCTGAAATTCACGATTTCCGAAACCACGAGCATGCGCATCTTTCGACTTGCTCGGCAGGCGAACTATTTCAAGCGCGACTCCAGTGCCAACTCTGTCCCGGATACCGGCGACATAACGCTAACCTACGAGGAAGGCCCCCCCGATTCATTCGGTCACCTCACTAACAGTGTGCGCAACTCTGTCACATACAATGACCCGACAACCCCTGTGATCCGGCAGCTTACTATTATCTTCGAAGGCATTTCTAACTCAATTCAATTAGGTCGGCAGCTCGAGTACCTCCGTGGTACCAGCAAATCAGCTCTCGATTTCGCCCTCAAGCGTGCCGAAGATCGCGCTCGCGCTCATCGCCTTATCGAGCTTCAGGTAATCGTTCCTTCGCTCAAGGAGGTAGCCGAGGATCCTTCTGTTAGTAATGTCGCTCGCAGACGCGCTCAGCACTTGCTTATGCTGGCCCAGTCTTCCCCTGCACAATGATTGTCGCGTAAACATCTGGCTTGCTGGTTTCGTGCTCTCACCACAAATTCGCTACACCTGGAGAACACCAAGGTTCGGCACTAAGATGCATACAGAGACCTTGGTGGGACGAAAGCGCCGGAGATGCGTATGGACAAAGCCGAAGAGAGGTCGCCTCGCCACCTGCTGATTCTCGCCGCGTTCGTTTTGCTCCTCGCTGGTTTCTGGCTGGAGTTGCAGTCGTTGCCATTGTTGCGCGCGCTCGGCGCTCGTCCGGTTTTTGCCTTTGCCGGATTCGCTCTGCTCCTGTCGCCAATGTGGTTTTTTGCCTTCGGGGCTGATGCGCGTCTGCGCTCGTTGTTGCAGGCGCCATGGTGTGTTGACTGCCGAGTGATGCGGGTTGCGGCTCCGGCCCTGCTGGTTCTGCCGTACCTTTTCTACGCGTTGCCGCTCGGGGATTTCCAATGGCGCTTCGCCTTTGCGCTGGCGCTCACCCCGGTGGCTCTGAGCGGATTGCTTGAGCTTGCTCACAAAGCACAAAAGCTACTGTGGCAGGATACGGTTGTGCTCTTCGCGCTGGCGCTCTTGCTTGAGTTGCGTGTGTTCCGCGGCGCGTGGCCACATCCCGGACTTGGTAGCCTGCCCAAACTCTACCTCTGCGACGTTGCGCTCTATCTCTACTTGGTGGTGAGGGATCTGAAGGGCGTGGGCTACTCCCTTATGCCAAACGTCAGCGCTTTTGCCATCGGCGTGCGCGAGTGGCTCTATTTCCTTCCATTTGCCTTCGGACTTGGCTTCGCCTTGCACTTCATAAGCTTTCATCCGCGTGTGCACTCGGCGGCGCACATTGCGGCGGAGGTGCTTGTAACATACCTGCTTACCGCGGTGCCCGAAGAGCTTTTCTACCGAGGTCTGTTGCAAAACCTGCTAGAGCCGCATCTCGGAGGCTTTCGCGCGCTTACCGTCGCGAGCCTGATGTTTGGCCTGTCACATTTCCATAAAAGCGCGGCCTTCAACTGGCGTTACGTCCTGCTGGCCAGCATCGCTGGAATCTTTTATGGACGGGCTTGGCGTGCGCGGCGGCAATTGCTGGCCTCCAGTGTCACTCACACGCTCGTGGACGTTGTGTGGTCGCTTTGGTTCCGGTAGAACTTGCAGCCTAGCCGCACCGAGGCCGGGGCATTATGCCTTCGCGACTGCCACTGCCGAATCAATGCCCGACTCTTCAATCGCCAAACAGCGCGCGTCTGGAAAGGCTGATTCAGCAAGACGCGTCAGCACTTGTCCCGGCGGCATCTCGAGAAAGATTCGCACTCCGGCTTCGTAGATTGCGACCGTAGCATCGTGCCAGCGCACCGGCCGCGATACGGACCACACCAGGTCATCAAGAAGGGAAGCACCATCGTACAGCAGCCGCGCCGACGAGTTACTTACGCACGGAATGCGGGGACGCTTGGGATGAACTGTCTTCGCGGTATCAGCGAGCCTCTGCGCGACCGCTGACATCAATTCATTGTGGGACGGAACCGTGACGCTCACCATGATAGCCTTGCGCGCTCCGCGCTCGTTTGCAATTTCGAGCACCTGCTGCACGCCAGCTTGCGTTCCTGAGATCACGGTTTGATCCGGAGCATTCAAGTTGGCGATGAACACATGATTGCCGCTCGCGCGCACTTGGCCAACCATGGCTTCTACAACTGCAATGGGAACGCCGGTAATCGCTCCCATTCCGTACCCGTTTGGGAACGCGGCTGCCATGGCGGCGCTTCGTGCCGCAACAAAATGCACGCCCGTGGCAAAGTCCAGCACGCCGGCGTACACCGCAGCGGCAAACGCGCCAACCGAGTGTCCTGCGGCGAAATCCGCAATCGCGCCACAGCTACTCCGGAGGAGAACAGCAAAATCTGCGCGGTCTCGGTATGTCGCAACGCCTGTTCTGTGTCGAGCGTGCGCAAATCACACTTGAGAAGGGAACCAGCCTCCTCAAGAGTTTCGCGGACAACCGAATCATGCGGCAGACGGCCGATCATACCGACGGACTGCGAGCCCTGCCGGGGGAATAGAAATGCCACGCTCATCAGAGATATCTACCCCGGGAAAGTACCCAGTTGCGGGCCTGACGAAGGCAGTTGCTTCCACAATCACCGGCGTCTCCTCCGTATTCGCGCCTGTGTAGAGATTGCCGTGGTGATCGGCGGCATCAGCGGCGACCAGTGCAATGTCAGGTGTCAGGTCGACGAAGTAGCGTCCGAAAAGTTCAAGATAGGTGTGAATGGCTCCAATGCGCACGCGCCGATCTGCCACCATCTGCGCCAACCGGAGTGCCTGTGGCCCGGAGAACGAGAAGTCAACTTCACTGGCAATCCGTGCTCAGGCCGACCAAGCACCGAGAGCAGTAGGTGCACATCATGCACGCGCTCAGGATTGACCGCTGCGAGGCCGCGCGAAAGAAAGTCCGCCTGCTTCTGATTGTTGCCTTCCAGACAGACGTGGTCACCTGGTTCTATCAGGCTCTCAAGGATTTCCACGATTGTTTCGCTTGGAATTATGCGGCCGCTGATATACGCCTGCGCACGCTTCAGGCGCGCGCGTTTGCGCTCGCGGCGCTGGTCCCATCGATGGGCCTGCGAACCGGGATCGCTCATTCGGCTTGCACTTTCACCGCAATTACCAAGGGCGTGACGCTAATCGCGAGTTTGGATGCGTCGCGCAGTAAGTCTGCTGCCTGCATTCCGGTTTGAGGCAACTCGGCTTCTTCTACCGCATCAGTATTACTCGTTTGGGCTTCGAGCTGGGCTCCGTTTGTTTGCACGTGGCCACAACGCTTCTCCATTTATATTGCCCGCACTTATTTTGGAAATTGGAGGAACAAACGGTGGCAGAGCGTGCGATAAGTTTCCCAGGGACTCCCAAAAGAACGAAGCTGACACGCCAACAGATCACCGGCTTTTGGGCCGCCTGGGGAGGTTGGACTCTCGATGGCATGGACTCGTTCATCTATGCCCTTGTTCTTGCCCCGGCATTAACTGAACTTCTGCCCAAATCTGGAATTGCGAATACTCCCGGCAATGTAGGCCTTGCTGGTTCCATTCTATTCGCGCTCTTCCTCATTGGATGGGGTCTGTCTTTTATATGGGGTCCCATCGCCGACAGGTATGGACGCACGCGTGTACTGGCCGGCACAATCCTTGTCTATGCGGTGTTTACTGGCGCAGCCGCTCTCTCGCAGAGTGTGTACCAACTCGCGCTCTTCAGGCTGCTGGCCGGCATGGGAATCGGCGGCGAGTGGGCGCTCGCTGGTACCTATGTAGCGGAAGCATGGCCTGAGGATCGGCGAAAGATGGGGGCAGGGTACCTGCAAACTGGCTACTACGCCGGCTTCTTCCTCGCCGCCACCCTTAACTTCACCGTAGGCGCGCACTTTGGATGGCGCGCAATGTTCTGGTGCGGCTTGTCGCCGGTCATACTCGCATTCCTGATTATGCTGCGCGTCAAGGAGCCGGAGCGCTGGGTGCAGGCTTCGCAAGGAGCGCAGGTGCAGGAGATACGAAAGCGCTCTCCACTGAAGGTGATCTTCAGCGGCATCTACCGGCGCCGTACCCTGGTGAACACCACGCTGCTCGCCGTGGCCATCATCGGTCTCTGGGCCGGAGCGGTGTACGAGCCGACTGCCATCATCTTTCTCGCCAAGAAGGCCGGGATGCTGCAGGCACGAGCGGTGCGTATGGCGTCGTTCGGCACCGTCTTGCTCTCAGTCGGCACCATACTTGGTTGCCTGGCGCTGCCGCCGCTGGCGGAGCGACTCGGACGAAAGAAGGCGCTCGCGATCTATTTTGCAGGTATGGGATTGTGCATCCTGCTGAGTTTTGGGTGGGCGTTCTATCTACACAACGCGCTCTATACATTTATCGGCACGTTGTTCTTCCTTGGATTCTTTGGCGGGAACTTCACGATGTTCAGTCTCTGGTTGCCGGAGCAATACGAGACCACGGTCCGGGCCACCGCTTTCGCATTCGCCACCTCATTCGGGCGCTTCATTGGCGCTGGGGTTAACTTCGCTCTGGGTGCTCTGGTTCGCCACATGGGAACTCTCGGAAAGCCAGTCGCACTAACCGCGATTGTGTTCGGAATCGGGTTGCTCGTCATTCCGTTCGCTACAGAAACCAAAGGCCGACCGCTTCCCAATTGAGCTCTGCCTGACGCCGCGGGGAGTAACATAGCGCAGGCGAATTACTGCGGCGCCATAGAGAACGAAAGAGGATGCCAGATATATGACCGCATACGAAAAGTTCGAAGTCGCGGCAGCCTCGTTAAGCGAAGATGCGCTGGATCAGTTATTCCGCAAAGCAAGAACCCATTCGTTCTGGCTGCGCAAGCCCGTCGATGATGACACCCTAAGGAAACTCTATGACGTGATGAAGTGGGGAGCGACAAGCGCCAACAGCTGTCCGGCGCGGTTTCTATTTCTGCGGACTCAGGAAGCCAAACAGAGGCTCGTTCCCGCGCTCGCTCCAGCCAATGTTGAAAAGGTACTAGCAGCGCCGGTGACCGCGATTATCGGATTCGATTTTCGCTTCTATGAAAAGCTGCCGAAGTTGTTTCCTCAATCGGCGGGATTCAAAGACATGTTTGAAAAATCGCCCGAGCTCGCCGATGCAACTGCCCGCCGCAATTCCAGTCTCCAGGGTGCATACCTGATTCTTGCTGCTCGTGCTCTCGGGCTGGATTGCGGGCCCATGTCCGGCTTTGACAATGCGAAAGTGGACACGGAATTCTTCGGCGCGGGAAAGGAAATATCGGATTGCGATCAGGAGTTCTTTCCGTCCACTCACGTTCGCTCGAATTTCCTCTGCAATATCGGGTATGGAGATCATGCACGGCTGTTTCCGCGTAACCCTCGATTGGACTTCGAGGAAGCATGCGCTCTGCTCTGAACTGTTCATAAAGATTCGCGTGACGTGGGCGGAGCTTGCGCGATGATGATTGGGAATCAAATGAATCGTTCGTTTATCGAAGCACTCCGCTCAGTCGTCGGCAAGGGCCTGATCACCGCTCGGGACGAACTGCGTACTTATGAGTGCGACGGCCTCACTAATTTCCGCGTGGTGCCGCTCGCGGTGGCGTTGCCCTCGACTGCGGAGCAGGTGCAAGCCATCGTGCGACTCTGCGCGAAGCAGCACGTTGCCTTTGTCGCACGCGGCTCCGGCACCGGACTGAGCGGCGGCGCACTTCCCGTCGAAGGCGGCATCGTGATCAGCCTCGCACGATTGAACCGCATTCTGTCAGTGGATATCCCGAATGCGCGCGTGGTCGTAGAGCCCGGCGTTATTAATGCCGCTGTCACTCAGCAAGTCGCTCCCCACGGATACTTCTATGCTCCCGACCCGTCCTCGCAATCCGTGTGCAGATTGGCGGCAATGTTGCGGAAAACTCCGGCGGCGCGCATTGCCTCAAGTACGGCTTCACCACCACCCATGTCCTCGGACTCGAGGTAGTGCTGCCCGACGGCTCGCTCGTGCAACTCGGAGGCAACACTCTCGACACGCCAGGATACGATCTCCCTGGTGTATTTGTTGGCTCGGAAGGAACGCTCGGTGTGACCACGAAAGTTATCCTCCGCATCGTAAAGCGTCCTGAGGTCATTCAAACTTTGCTCGCCGCCTTCGATTCGACCAACGCTGCCGGAGCCGCTGTAAGCGACATCATTGCCTCGGGAATCCTGCCCGCCGCAATCGAGATGATGGACAACCTTGCCATCCAGGCCGCCGAAGCCTCTGTCCACGCAGGCTACCCAAACTGTGGAGGTCTCCTGCTGGTCGAACTCGATGGCCCTGCCGCCGAGGTAGAAGCCTTGATGGCCAATGTCAAAGAGAAGTGCTTGAACCATCAGGCATCGGAGATCCGTGTCGCTCAGAGCGAAGCCGAACGCATCGTGATCTGGAAGGGGCGCAAAGCGGCCTTCGCCGCCATGGGCCGCATCTCTCCCAACTACATCGTGCAGGACGGAGTGATTCCGCGAACCTCTCTGCCGCAGGTGATGGAGGAGATCAAGCGCCTGAGCGCCGCTGGCTGGACTGCGCGTTGCCAACGTCTTCCACGCAGGAGATGGAAACCTGCACCCTCTCGTTTTGTACGATCGCCGCATCCAAGGACAGGAGCAGGATGCAGAGCAACTTTCGGGCGAGATTCTGAAGCTTTGCGTCCGGGTCGGCGGCTCCATCACTGGAGAGCATGGCGTAGGCGAGGAAAAGAAGATGTTCATGTCCGAGATGTTCGCCGAACCTGACTTGCAGACCATGCAGCTGGTCCGCTGTGCGTTTGATCCTGATCATCTGTCGAACCCTGGAAAGATGTTTCCCCGTACTCCGTTGTGCGCGGAGAGACAGGGTCCATACGTTCCGCACCCGCTTGAAATCTCTGGCGAGGCGCAGTTTTTCTAAGCGATACCTGGATGGAAGCGATGTCTGGATTCGCAAAAACAACTTCGGCGCAAGCTCTCGACGCTCTGCGCACGATCGTCGTAGAAGGGACTGTCCGCCGCGGCGTCTCCGCCGACGCAAGTATGCGGAGTGATGCCGGAACTGTACGTCGAGCCTGCCAACGAGGCTGAGTTGGCGCGCGTGCTGGAGTACGCAAACCAGTTCGGAATGCAGGTAGCTCCGCGGGGTGGCGGCACGAAGCTGGATTGGGGCACCGCAGCCCAGGCCATCGATCTGATGATTTCGATCCGCAAAGTTTGACCGGATTCTGGAGTACGCACCGGGAGACATGACGGTCACGGTTGGCGCCGGAGTTACCATCGCGCAGCTTCAAAGCGCACTTGCCGCAGCATCGGCAAAGGCTGGCGCTCGATCCCTTGTGGCCTGACCGTGCGACCGTCGGCGGCGTCATCGCAACCAATGACAGCGGGGCGTTGCGCTTGCGCTACGGCGGCATTCGCGACCTCATCATCGGCATCACGGTGGTCTTGGCGACGGCACCATCGCTACCAGCGGCGGCAAAGTGGTGAAGAACGTTGCTGGCTATGATCTGCCCAAGCTCATGTCCGGCGCACTGGGCACGCTGGGAATCATCACCAGGGCGGTGTTTCGCCTGCACCCTTTGCCAGCGCAGTCGCGGACGCTTAGCTTTCAGTTCCTCGACTCGCGAAAAGGCAAACGAGTTCATGCTCTCTGTCGCCGATTCCATAGTCGTTCCCACCGGCTTGCAGATGAGAACCGGAGCTACCGGAAACATCGAGGTCGATGTAAGGATCGACGGTATCGCTGCTGGAGTTGCCGCGCAGACGGAAACAGTGTGCAAACTTGCCCGCGAGGGAATGCCCGGCGAAGGGGGAGAGCCTTGCGTGGGCAAGCCCAGCGAACTCAACTTCGATCCATGGCAGGCGCGCGAGCAACTCTGGAACAGCAGCGCTTCTGCAACCATCTGCAAGTTGAGCATGTTGCCGACGCAACTAAGTTCGACGGCCGAATTCGTGCGCGAAGCGCTCAGCGACAACGCCGACTGGACTTTACTGATGCACTCGACCGGGCTCGCATGGCTGCAGGCCGATGCTACCGACTGCGCACAGATCGCGGATTTCATCTCGTCCCTCCGGGACTTTCTTGCCTCTGGTGGCGGAACCGCGGTTGTGCTGAAAGCACCTCCGTTGCTGAGGCAGAAAGTGGATCTCTGGGGCGCAATCGGCACCGCGCTGCCTCTGATGAAGAGGATCAAGGAACAGTTCGATCCTCGAGGAATTCTGAATCGCGGACGATTCGTGGGAGGCATATGACGCAGCGTCTGACCGAACGTAAGAGCGAGCGTAAAACCGGGCGTGCGACGCAGCATCCCATACAAACGATTCCGGCCGAATCGATTGAGAAGCATGGGCCGCCCGGTGCCTACGATTCGCATCATCCTCCATCGCTGGAGTTGATCGACCAATGCGTGCATTGCGGTTTTTGTCTTCCCACCTGTCCAACCTACCTGCTCTGGAACGAGGAGATGGATTCTCCGCGCGGACGTATCTACCTCATGAAGATGGGCGCGGAAGGCGGCGTGGCGCCGATGGACGAAAAGTTTGTCAGCCACTTCGACAAGTGCCTGGGTGCATGGCCTGCGTGACTGCATGCCCCTCCGGTGTGCAGTATGGAAAGCTGATCGAGGCAACGCGCGCGCAGATTGAGCGCAATTACCGGCGTCCGTTTCTCGATCGGCTCTTTCGCAAGCTGATCTTCTCGTTATTTCCTTATCCGAATCGCCTCCGCTTGCTGATGCTTCCGCTCTGGTTCTATCAGCGCTCGGGCCTGCGTTGGCTGCTCCGCAAGAGCGGGCTGCTTCGCCTGCTTCCGCAGCGTCTGCGCTCAATGGAATCGCTGTTGCCTGAGATCCACCTTCGCAGCTCTGTTTGCGCCCATCCCGCGCAGCGTTTCCCCGAACTTGCAAGCCGCGCCTGCGGGTTGGTGTGCTGCTGGGCTGTGTGCAGCGCGTTTTGTTCAGTAACGTGAATGCGGCCACCGTTCGCGTGCTCGCCGCGCTTGGCTGCGAAGTTGTGGTGCCGCCCGGCGCAAGGATGCTGCGGCGCTCTGATGGCGCACGCCGGACGCGAGCCCGAGGCACTGGATGCGGCACGGCGCATCATCGAGATCTTCGAGCGCGCCGGCGTCGATGCCATTGCCGTCAACTCCGCCGGCTGCGGCTCCAACATGAAGGAATACGCGCACCTGCTGCGCGATGACCCTGAGTTTGCAGAACGCGCAAAATCTATTTCGGCGAAATGCCGCGACATCAGCGAACTGGTTGCTGAGTTTGGGATTGAGAGCCCGGCCAATCCGATTCGGATGAAGATCGCCTATCACGACTCCTGCCATTTGCAGCACGCGCAAGGCGTTCGCACTCAGCCAAGGCAGTTGTTGAGCGCCATTCCTGGTCTTGAAACGCTTGAACTTCCAGAGGCTGCGATCTGCTGCGGCTCTGCCGGTGTATTCAACCTCATTGAGCCTGAAGCGGCACGTCAACTTGCTGACCGCAAGGCCCAGTACATCATTCAATCAGGGGCGCAGGCGCTGGTTTCCGCCAACCCAGGCTGTCTCCTTCACATCGCAAGTGGACTAAGGAGAGCAGGCCATCCCCTGCCCGTCTTCCATCTCATTGAGTTGATCGATGCCGCGCTTGCGGTTAAAACAGAAAGCAGAATGAATGGATAGAGTGAATCGGCGGGAATAGAAGATCCTGGCAGGGTTGCTGGAGCACTTCGACTCCTCTTCAAAACTCAATCGCTTCGTCCTTGAAATGCTTCGTTTGGTCCACGCCCACCAACACAAATGAGTTCGTGAGAGCGGCCTTTCCCTTATCGACGCTGGTAATCACATAGGAGCATCCGCTCCAATGGGCCTCTGCCAGATCGGTGCTGGACCACAGCGCCGGATGATCGGGATGCGAGTGGTAAAAACCTACAATATCAAGGCCCTCCAGCTCAGCCTCTCGCTGAATCCGCACTAGATCGATTGGGCTGATCTGATAGCGATTCTGCGGAGAATCCGTACGCGTGTTACCGCATCTCGCAACCGTTTTTACCGTCTTATTACCCGCTTCCTCAAATTCGCCGACCAGCACGCCACAGCACTCGCAGGGATAAGTCTCCTCACCGTGCTGCCGCAATTGTTCAAGAAGCGACCGCTCAATTATCAGCGCCATACATTCTTCTTCAACGGCCCGGGTTACTCGGAAAGTCGAGCTTCGTACTTGCAGCTTTCATTTATTCTGCAGCCGGTCAAGAGCTGTTATTTCTAAGATGCGGCTGCGCCGGAAACTGCATCGGGAAACACGCTCCTCATTGTTTGGCGACCGTGGCTGGAGTGTCAGCCGCAAAAAGTTGCAGGCCTGGGGGAGGGAAGCTCTGCCGCTGCAAACGTAGCTTACAAATGATGATTGCGACGGCCGCACGTACGACCGTCGCAATTGTTGCTAGAACGCATACTTCAGAGAGAGCGTTCCCATGTTGGCATGAAAGTTACGCGGCACGGCTACCGTTGGCAGCTGCGGAGGTGTCTTCTCGTGGTAGTCGTAGTAGTAATAGTTTCCCTTGAACGTAACATTCTTTGCGACGTCAATCGCGAAGCCGGCACTTGGACTCTGGTAGTTCAAGGCTTGGGACAGCGGGGCGTCGGGGAACGGACCAGGGAAGGCACAGCCGCCCGATACTACTGTCGACACTTTCGCCGGACACGGAGAGGTTGGGTTACCAGCAAGCGGCGGGGAATTGCCGAAAATGTCGCTCACCGTCAACAACTCGCCGCCTTCCACGCCGCCCGGAAGCACCCAGCGGTTATAACCGGCGGTGCTGGTGATTGAGTAACCGGCGTTCAGGGCAACGCGGTGGGTCGGCCGGAACGTGAGAAGGGCATACCCTGTGTTCGTTCGCTCTTGGTAATCCAAGTACAGCGGCACGTCGGCAGTCGAGGCAGGGGTCGTCGGAGGGGAGCTATTGGCATTCACACACAGAGCCGAAACCGGCGGCACGGTCACGTTAAGCTGGACGGGAACACAGGTCGCCGAATTGATCAACTGGTCCAGGTAGGTCCAGCCAAAGTCCAATCCGAACTGCCGATTGGGGTTCAGGCTGGCTCCGAAGGTGTAGTAGCGCCAGTGGTCCTTATGCCCATACGCGGGGGGGACGGTGCTTGCCCCGGTAGTCGGGAAGAGGTTAGGGTTCGCCGGATTAAAAGGCGGGAGGACAGTGGAGGCGCTATTGATATCCTTGGCAAAGTCATTCCGCGTCTCGACAAAATGCACTCCACCATTGATACTCGACCACCGGTTGATCTTGTAAACCGTGTTGACCCTGAAGCGCTGTTGATGGCGTGGATTAATATTGGCGAAGAAGTTGTCGGCGCTCAGTAATTCGACATCGCCAGTGATCCGCCATGCATCCGTCGGGCGGACCGCAATCCCTCCAAGGCCCGTGTGTTCGTTAATCTTCTGGGTGTTCTTCGGAGCGTCGGGCACACCATTCGTCACAAGATAGTAGCTGTTGAGGAAGGTTGAGTCGCCCGATGGGTCACCTGTCAGCTCACGCCGTTCATAGCGGTAGCCGACGTAAGCACCAAGCCGATGCGAATCCCATCTCACCTTCGTCGTATTTTCGTAGGTTTGCTCGCCTATGAAGGTTTGATAAAAGTTTGTATTTCCTGCGCTCGCAGTCGTACAACCGGCGCCGGCGATCGTCAACCCTGGAGCGCCAGGGGAAGAGCAGGTGAATCCCAGTTGATTGGAGTCGCCCGGGTTGCGCCAGTTAAGCCAGCGGAACTTGTCCGAAACACTCCAAGCCGGGGTGATGTGGTACGTCAAGCCGAGGTCCGCGTTGCCCGAGACCCGATCCGTGTGAGACGTGGCGGTGAGCAGGCTGGGGCTGGAGCCTCCAAAGCCATTGGTGAAGTCCTGATAATTGAGGAAATCGGAGTGCCCGGAGCTATATGTACCGGACGCGGTAATGTCCAATTTCGGGAAATAGTTGGACTGTAGTGACAACTGCGAGGTCGGAATGTCGGTTCGTACGTTCCCTGAGCGATGGTAGCTGAGCAGACCGATGTTGCACGCCGTGCTGGGAACGTAGACATTGGACCCCGGGAAGGTGACGCCCGCAATAGGGTTGCAACCGGAAGGCGGGAAAAGAACGCCAATGTCGATGGGTGTCCCAGTCGCCCTGTCAGTAAATGACAGGTTATTATCCCGGAAGTTGGGATCGACCTTATCGTGCTCGAAGAATTGGTCGAAGCTGATCGTCGTCCGTTTCATCACACGGAAGTCGATACCGAACTGATACCGGTCAGAGCGCCACTGCTGATACTCCGTAATTATGGATCGGATTGGGCTTTCGAGGGTACTGTCCAGCCTTCCCGCGTTGACGTTGCGGGCATAGCCCAGGCGGATTCGGATCACTGACTGGGGAAACAAGGTCAGGTTGAAATCGCCCATGTTGCGGGTCATGTCCTGCAGGTGAGGACTATTTACGAACCATGGCATCGACTTCGGGTCGAAACTAGGGCTCTTGAGCGCGGCGCCGATGCCCGGATTCAGATTCAATGGGTTCGCAAACAGGCTGAAGTCGAAGAAATTCTCATCGCGCCTGTAAAGGCCGACGAAGTTATACCACTTGCCCTTCTCGATTCGCAGCCGGGCCAAGTCGTTCGGATCGCCGCCGAATCCGAAGCTGCTTAGATACAAGTTGTCGAACGGCCCGACCCCATGTTTAAGCGGGTGTATCGATAGTTCTTGCCCAAAAAGGCGCGGACCGCTCTTCAGGTTGACCAGCGTATCGTACAACTGGATGTTGCCATTGGCGCGTGCGATGCGACCGCCAAACTCCACGGACTGCTGAAAGACATAGCCGTCCTGGACACTTCCCGCAGAAGCTGGCACATTATCCTGATCCTGAGCCAGAACCAACAGCGGTGTCGCCAGCATCAGGAGGCGTAACGGTGATCCTTTTCTTTGTATTCATACGTCGGCTCCGATCCAACGGCTCTTCTTCTAATCGAAGGAGAGGCCGTGGCGAATTCTGGGTGCTATAGGCCATCGTCTTCTCCTTCTCTTACTTAAAGAACCTTGGGTCGATATTGGAACCGTGGATACTCATATGGCACAGGATGCAATCCTGCCGGATCGCGTTCTGCGGATGCGGACCGGTCGGAATCGTCACATGGCACTGTAGGCAAAGCGAGTTCACGCGTGCGGTCAGCAGCATGCGCGGATATGGCGAGCCGTGTGCGGTGTGGCAAGTCTGGCATCCCTCGCCCTTTACCGGTTCGTGCTCGAAGACGAAGGGCCCGCGCTTGTCGCTGTGGCACTTGAGGCAAACCATATCTTGATCCGGTGTCGAGCGAAGCTGACGGTCTCTTCAAGTTCCGTGCGGATTGTGGCAATCATCGCACTTGATCAGACCCTCGATCACGCGATGATGAAACGGCTTCTGGAAATCGGCCCTCTGTTCGGCATGGCACGAGAAGCACAGCGGCGTCTGCTGCTGTACCAGCAGATTCTCCAGCTTCGAATGATGTACGGAGTGGCAGGATGTGCAGGTAATACCACTTTCGTTGTGGGTGGAACGCATGAATTGGCGCTGCTCGGGATTCGCCTCGTGGCAGCTCTGGCAGCGCTTGGTAATTGCGTCCGGACGTGCACCTTTGAAGGAGAAGATCTTGCTCTTATCGCCTCCCCCCTCAACGTGGGCCGACCCAGGCCCGTGGCACGATTCGCAGGCATGGACCTCTTCCCCACGAACCTTGGGCAAGTTGGTTCTGTAATGCGGACTCGCCTCAATGTTCTTGAAGTTATCTTCGTGACAGCCCTTGCAAGTTTCGGCGCCCACATAATGCGAGCCGCTGGTTGGATCAACGAAGTTCTGCGGCTCGGGCGGCTTCGCCGCTGAACCCTGTGCCGAGGCAGCAAAGATGATTAAACCCAGAATCATCCATGCGAACCTCATTGGCCGCCGAAGTCTTTCTTCTTGACGGCGGTAAAAGAGCGTTGTTGCATCAGGTTTTGGCTGTGAATCTCGCCTGTAATCATTCACGGATTGCCTCCAGGTGCGAGAGTTGCACACACAATGCGGATTCGCCCCATTAGAACCATGCACAATCTGCGAAGATGCCGCATCGTTGAACAAAAATGAAAAAATGTTCCGGATCGGGCACAATCGACTCAATTATTTTGTCCGAGTCATCTTCGTTAACAGCGCGCGGGAAAAAAACTGCGATGCATGTTACTTGAAACTGCAATGCATGTTACTTTTTCATTACGGCGATATCAGTAACACCTAACAATGAGAGAATGCTGCGAGAGATGGTTGGATAACACGGTTGGATTATGATGCTGTCAGCACAATACCGTGAAAAAGGGGATACGCGATGCGTGCATGGTTGATGGATTCATATGAGGGTGTTGAGAAACTGCGGTTCGATGAGGCTCCCGATCCACAGCCTGGTCCTGGACAAGTTGTGCTGAAGATGAAGTACGCCGCGCTGAATCCGGCCGATGCGTTTCTTGCTCAGGCGCAATATCCTGCCAAGCCCAAGTTGCCGCACGTGCTCGGACGCGATGGCGTCGGCGAGGTCGTGGCCCTTGGCGCGGGAGTTCAGAACTGGAAACTCGGCGATGTCGCCGGCGTCCTGCGTGGAGAGAATGGCGTGGAAATCTGGGGCACGCTGGCCGAGAAGACCGTCGTCGATTCAGCTCTCCTGATCCCGATCCCCCCGGGTTGGTCCCCGCAGGAAGTCGCCGGTGCCCCCCTGGTCTTTCTCACCGCGTGGCAGGCTTTGACGCAGTGGAGCGATCCTATTGCTCCGCCCGCGCCTGGCTCCGTGCTGTTGGTAACCGGGGCCTCCGGGGGTGTTGGTTCGGCATCGGTGCTGCTTGGCAAGTCGATGGCGATGATCGTGGTTGGATTGTCGCGCAGCCCGAAGAAAGCCGAACAACTCAAGCAGCTTGGCGCCGATTTTGTATTCGATCCCTCCGAAAAGGGATTGCGCAAACTAGTTCTGGCAGCCGTCGCTCCGAGGCGTGTGGACATTGCAGTGGATAGCGTGGGAGGCGCGCTCTTCAACGAGGTCGTCGCCATGCTGGGTTATGCCGGACGCATCAGCGTTGTTGGCAGAAGCGCTGGCGCAGTTCCGGAGTTCAACACCGCATCCCTGTTCTTTCGCAGAAATCGCATCGGGGGTGTGTCGGTAGGAGATTACTCCTCGGAGGCCGCACAAGCCGCGTGGAGCCAGATCGTCGGTCGCCTCAATGCCATGGGTAAGCGCCCTGTGGTGGACTCAGTGTTCCCCTTCACCGAGGTGAAAGCAGCATTTGCGCGGCTGAGTCAGGGACCGATGGGCAAGGTGCTCGTCCAAATCGCCGAAGAGTGACGGTCTGTCGGGTACAGCAGAAACTCTGGAATTGGGAGGCCGTCACGCACGGCCTCCCTCTGTTCTCCTTTCGCGCAATTCCGAAACTTTTGTCTCTGGAAAACAATCTAAAGTGCTAACCTTGTAACCCGCTTCCAACGCAGGAGCATCGAGTATGATACGCTTCGCGTGGCGCGGCTCGTTTGCAGTTGGGAGGCTTGCCGTTGAGCAGCATTTCGAACGCACCGGGCGGTGCAACCGCAGTTCTCGTATATCAATGTGAGCCGACAGTGAACCCCTGCGGCGCCTAAGGAGAATGGACCATCATGGCTTTAAAGGAAGTACTTACCCAGAAGATTGAGGAGTTCCGCCCCCGTACCGCAACGCTCGTCAAGGACTTCGGCGGGGTAGTAATCGACCAGGTAACCATCGACCAGGCTATCGGCGGAGCCCGTGATGTTCGCTGTCTGGTTACTGACATTTCCTACCTCGATCCCCAGGAGGGTATTCGCTTCCGCGGCAAGACCATCCCGGAGACCTTCGCGGCTCTTCCCAAGGCGAAAAATTCGCAGTATCCCACCGTTGAAAGTTTCTGGCACTTCCTTCTTACAGGTGAGGTTCCGACCCAGGCCCAGGTCGATGAAGTCCTCGCCGAATGGAAGATTCGCCAGGAACGTTCCTTCCTATGTATGGGACGTGCTCCGCGCCATGCCGCGTGACAGCCATCCGATGGTGATGCTCTCCACTGCGATCCTGACTATGCAAAAGGACTCGAAGTTTGCGGCCTTTTATAGCTCGGGTAAGTTCAACAAGAGGATCGCCTGGGAATATGTCTATGATGACGCCTTCGATCTCGTTGCCCGTATCCCCATCGTCGCCGCTTTCATTTACAACCTGAAATACCGCAAAGACGTCCAGGCCGAGATCGATCCTAAGCTGGACATGGGCGCAAACTTCGCCCACATGATCGGCCAGTGCGAGGAATACAAGGATGTTGCCCGCATGTACTTCATCCTCCACTCCGACCATGAGTCCGGCAACGTATCCGCACACGCCACTCACCTGGTGCACTCGGCTCTCTCCGATCCTTACTATGCCTATTCCGCCGGACTCAACGGCTTGGCTGGCCCGTTGCATGGCTTGGCAAACCAGGAGGTCTTGGACTGGACGCTGAAATTTCAGGAGAAATACTGCAAGGGGATGGAGCCGACCAAGGAGCTGATCACGGCGGCTCTGTGGGATACCCTCGATGCCGGTCAGGTGATACCCGGTTACGGTCACGCCGTTCTGCGCAAGACCGATCCCCGCTACATGTCCCAGCGCGAGTTCTGTCTCGCCACTCCGGGACTCAAGGACGATCCTCTCTTCAAAGTTGTTTCGATGATCTTTGAAGTGGCTCCCGGTGTTCTGACCCAGCAGGGTAAGGCCAAAAATCCCTGGCCCAACGTCGACGCACAGTCCGGCGTCATCCAGCGCTACTACGGCGTCCGCGAATGGGACTTCTACACCGTCCTTTTTGGAGTTGGCCGCGCCCTTGGCTGTATGGCCAACATCACTTGGGACCGCGGTCTCGGCTATGCCATCGAGCGTCCCAAGTCGGTCACCACGGCAATGCTGGAGCAGTGGGCTGCCGAAGGTGGCCGCAAATCGGCTGCGCCAGAAGCTGCCAAAATCGAAAAAATCTTCGCCCAGGCACTCGCCATTGCCACCCTTGCCGCTGCCGCAAGTGACTAACCAATACAACAAGACCGCAGCCCAGCAATCGTGGGCTGCGGTCGGTTAAAGCTGCGGTTGAAAGCCCCGCCTGAAAGCCGCGATCGAAGCTGCGCTGCAACAAACAGCCTTAGCGTTACAACTCCACGTGCACTCGAATGCCGGGGATGAGGACTGTGGTCACATGCTGCAAGTCGGCCAAAAGTGAGCGCAGAAAAGCGATCACGATTGCCGCCTAAAGTTGCAGCTCACAACTGGTCGGCCTGAAGCAAGATGCATCTCCGCCCAACCCGCTTCGGCTGTTCTGCCTCTAATCGATATCTCGAACACGGCTTGTTACGTGTTCTCCAGAACGATTATGGCTCTACCTGCCGAAAGACGCGGACACGACGCCGCACTTGTAGAACGCTACAGGACGGGGCAAAACCTACCTGTGCCCCATGGCACAAGTCGCTCCCTCGCCCTAGGACTCATGTTGCCTTTGGCATGCTCTTTTCGAATCTGGTGATGTATTTCATCAGGCATTGGTATTCGCTGGAATTGTGCAGGGCTTTTTCAACCCCATTTCTGATGCTGCTGATCATGCCTGTATCACCAACAACCGCCGCATCATGGGCAGGTGGGTGAATACTCGGGCGATGAACGTTCTAGGATGGCTCACCACGGCGGCGATGTTTGCGGCTGCCATCGGACTTCTCATTACCATGCTGAAATGAGGGGTACGCGAATCTGGCTCTCAGCGCCAGAGGCGCGAAAGAAAAAACGCGTGCTGCCAGGACGAGCGCTGGCGCTTTGCCTCGCGTATTTCCACATGCTCGATCACGTTGACCTCATCCGGATGCTCGAGCTCATAGGCCATCTCCTTCGCGGTTGCATAGCGCTGGTCAGGATTGCGCTCCATGGCATTTTGGATCGATCTTTGAAGCTGGGGAGAGATCGATGGGTCAATCTTGCGGACTGGAACGGGGTCGTTCACCAGGCGGGCATTCATAATCGCAAATGGATTCGGGCCGTCAAATGGCGCCTTTCCTGTCAGCATCTCATAAAGAATAACGCCGAGCGCAAACAGATCGCTCCGCGCATCGCCACGTTTTCCTTTGACCTGCTCCGGGGAGATATAATCCGGGGTTCCCATCGTGTTCGAGAGCTTGCCAAACGTGAGACGCCGCAAACCAGCCTTGCTGGCAATGCCAAAATCGATAAGCTTAATGTTGTCGTCCCCGTCGATGATAATATTTTCGGGCTTGAGATCGCGGTGTATCACACCATGGCTGTGAATGTATGCAAGGGCATCACAAATCCGGAGCGCGATGCGAATGGCACGGTCCGCCGGAAGCTTATGCTGCTCATGCAAGAGGATGCGCAGCGGCACGCCCTCGGCCCACTCCATGACGATGTAGACCCGGCTGCGGTCATCATTGCGGCGGACTCTGGCAATGCCGGGATGGTCCAGCTCCTGGCCAATCTCCCCCTCGCGTCGGAAGCGCTCGAAAAAGACGAGATCACTCTCCGCTTCCATGTGCGGAACCTTGATTGCGACCTGGCGCCCGGTCCGCGCGTCTGTAGCGCGAAAAATCGTGGTTGTGTCGCTATTCGCTAATACGCTTTCGATGTTGTAGTGGTCGAGTTGCTGACCTGGCTGCACTGAACACATGACGAGCACCTGAAATTACGACTCAACTTTGAGGATCAAGTAAAACACTGCTTCTCTAAATCTTGAATAAAAGGTCGCTAAAATGTTCCTAAACGCTTCGACCTGAGCGTGAACACCAGGGCAGGCTGACAAGAGCTGATTTTCGAGAGCAAGCAGAGGACGCAATGGGGAGCGACAGCCATGAAAATCGCGAGTTGGAACGTCAATTCGATTCGTGCACGGCTTGACCATGTCACGGCATGGTTGAAGGAGCGTACGCCGGACGTGCTTCTGCTGCAGGAGTTGAAGGGAACGGAGTTCCCGGCCTTGCTGTTTAAAGAACTTGGCTATGAGAGCGCGGCTGTCACACAGAAGGCATATAACGGCGTCGCGATCTTATCCCGCCACCCTATCGAGACGATCAGCACGTCGCTCGCAGGCAATGAGGCGGACAGTCACGCGCGGTTTTTGGAAGCGACGATCATGGGGATCCGAGTTGTTAACATTTATCTCCCCAATGGCAATCCGGTGGGCGGCGATAACTTCGCCTACAAACTGGCCTGGATGGATCGATTGAATAACGTCATGAGCGCTTGGCCAAAAGAAAATATTCCCGTGTTGATTGGCGGCGACTTCAATGTCATCCCCGAGGATATTGACTGTCACAAGCCTTCAGCGTGGATGAAGGACGCGCTGTTCCAGCCGGAACCGCGAGCGCGATACCGTGCTCTGCTAAGCCTTGGCTACACGGACGCTTTTCGCTCGCTGCATCCAGGGGAGGACGGCCAATTCACCTTCTGGGACTATTTTCGGCAAGCTTTTGAGCACAACCGCGGCATTCGCATCGACCACTTTTTGCTGTCTCCAAAGTTGGCTGAGCGGCTAAAAAGCTGCGAGATCGACAGGGTACCGCGGGCGCAGGAGAGGCCGTCGGATCATGCGCCCATCATCGTAGAACTGCAGTAAGGAGAATATATTCGGCGTAAGTATTTTGGAATCGGTGAGCGCGCTGGGACTCGAACCCAGGACCCACGCCTTAAAAGGGCGTTGCTCTACCAACTGAGCTACGCGCCCACACAAATCTAGCCTACCACAAACCCTGCTGCCTTCTGCAAACCAGTTCGCACACAGAAACAGGGGCGTCTACGTCCGACGCCTACTCTGCGATCAACAACTTCATCTTCAGTCCTATGGTTTTGCCCTTGAACAACATTGCCGCCAGTAGGCATACCACAGCGCCAGTAACCACTCGATCCGCCACGTCTGCACTGCCTGCCACTCCGCAAGGGTTGAAGTGTTGTAGACCAGACCGGTCATCATCGTTGCCAGCATGAATATAGCCGCCGCCAACACGAATAACCAGCGAAGTTGTGGAAAGCCCAAGCCGCGTCCGAATGGCGTCCAAATCGAGCCAGTCCTTGAATAACGGATGTCCGCCTTTCGAGTGCGTCCTCGCGGCTCATTCCGCAGGCATGGCAAAAGTGTGCCCCGATCGCATAGGGAGTGCCGCAGATCGCGCAGCAGGTTTCGTTTCCGGGCGTCGGTGCGGCGCGGAAACGGACTCCCCGCGCTTGGCGCAGGACGCCAGTACTCGTGGGATGGCCCGCGCGTGATATCTGCCATGCTGCGCTCCCCGACTCCTTCTGGGTGCAGTGTTGGGCCAAACAAATTGCCGCTGATTCCTGGGCCGGGCACGCGCGTCGCGCCCATGCCGGATGAGAAAAAATTACCTTCGCCATGAATGAATATCCTGCGCTGCCTAATCTCTGCAGGGCATGGCAAGCACGTTGTGGCCACGCACAGGTTCTGCCCACACCGAAGCAGAAATCAGCTCGGCATGAGTAAATTCCAGAATTGCCGGCCTCGGATGCTCCGGAGTTGAAGACGTGTTTGTCCAATATCTCGTGGAGGGCCACTAAAGAAATGCACAAAGAGTGCGCGGCCTCAGTTTCGCTGTAGTACGGCTTCATCGGTTTTTTTAAAGTCAACATGAATATGGCATCCTGCAGAACCAGAGATACGATCCTTTTGTACCTCTGCCAGATGCCACCGCATATTAGGTGAATTGCTCATAACCGTGTAATTCAGCTACTTACCATGAAAAAAATACTCCCCCGCGTTTCTTGCAGTTTCTTACGCTTTTTTGCCATCGCTACTTGCTTATTCCCGCTGCGCAAGCAACGTCGGCAGGTCGGCCACCGAGGCCAGCAGCGCATCCTGTGGCTCACAAACCAGGCGCTCGCGCCGGAATTGTCCGCTCAGCACGCCTACATTCAGAGCTACTCCGGCGTTTGCCGCCGATTGCAGATCCAGAGGAGTATCGCCGACATCGACCACCTCCTGCACCGCCCGGCAGCGGCATCGCTCCATGGCGCGGAAGATCAGGTACGGTGCTGGACGGCCCGCCGCGACCTCGTCACTTGAAACCGTTGCCGCAAACCACTCCTGCCACCCTAGTCGGCGCACAATCAGTTCCAGCGTAGGACTGCCCAATCCGGTGGTCAGCGCTAATTGCATTCCGCGCTTTCGCAGCGACTCAAAGACCTCCTCTGCACCCGCAATCGGCGCCAGTTGCTCCTCGTAGCGCCCGTTCACCAGGCGGGAGAAGTCGGCAGTAAACCGCCTCCACCGCTGCCTCGCTCAACGCCTCGTTGCGCTTGCGCCAGCCGAAGAAGCGAATCACCTCGCGTTTGGCCGCGCCTGTAAACTCGGCCAATTCTTCGCTGCCGACCCCGATGCCATGCGCTGCCAGCGTGTCCACCAAGGCGGACGCCACCACCTCGCCATGATCCTCAATCACGGTCCCCGTCACGTCAAAGATTGCCAGTTTGAGTTCGTGCATGATTGAAGAAAGTGCGCGCATAGAGAACGCGCAATCCCCTGAGCTTACCGCAAACCGCCACGATGTCGCGGCACCCGGTTCTTTGCTGACGGAAACACAGCGTCTCCTCCGAATGCCATCCGCGTCCATTCGTTGTAACATCTATTTTGTATCAATAATGCACTCATAAGGGAGCCCACGATGGAGCAATTCGACGTACTCATTATCGGCGCCGGGCCTACCGGCCTTGCCTGCGCCATCGAGGCGCAGTGCGCCGGATATTCCGCGGTCTGCGGTGGATAAGGGATGCGTGGTCAATTCGCTCTACAACTATCCAACCAACATGACCTTCTTTACCACGCCGGAGCTGCTGGAAATTGGCGGCGTTCCCTTCGTCAGTGCGCAGCAGAAGCCCTCGCGTCAGGAGGCGCTGGAATACTACCGCAAAGTGTCTGAGTTCTATCGCCTCGATGTGCGCCAGTACCAGACCGTGACCCGCACCGAGGGCGCCGACGGCGCCTTCCTGGTGCACTGCACCGATATGCTCGGCCGCGCCAGCGAGTTCCTTGCGCGCAAACTGGTGGTTGCCACCGGCTACTACGATCTGCCCAAGCAGTCTCGGCTGTCCGGGTGAGGATCTGCCCAAGGTCACCCATTACTATCGCGAGCCGCATCCGTATAACAATTCGGATGTTGTGGTGGTTGGGGCAAAGAATTCCGCCGCCATCGCCGCCCTCGAGCTATGGCGTCATGGAGCCCGCGTCACCCTTGTGCATCGCGGCCCGGCCATCTCGCCCAACGTCAAATACTGGATCAAGCCCGACATCGAAAATCGCATCAAGAATCACGAGATCGCCGCCTACTTCAACACCTCCGTGCGCGAGATCACCCCGGACTCGATCCTTCTCGAAACCCCGCAGGGCGCGCTGCGTCTGGAAAACGATTTTGTGCTGGCCATGACCGGCTATCATCCTGATTTCGCCTTCCTGCGCGCGCTCGGAGTCGAGCTCTCCAGCAACCTTCCTCGCAAGCCGGTGGTGGACCTGCACACCCTGGAGAGCAATGTTCCGGGAATCTATCTCGCCGGCGTGATCATCGCGGGGATGAACAGCAACGAAATTTTCATTGAGAACGGACGCTACCACGGGCGGCAGATCGCCGAAGATCTGCGCCGCAAACTGGGTGTGCCCACCACCGAGCCGTTCATTCCCGAGCACGCACGCAGGGCTGCCTCCGTGGTCACTCCGCCCTCACACCTTCGCAATACCGAGTAGAGTGGCCCACCTTCTGTTGGCGAATGTGGGCGGCAGGTTCTAGCTAAGGGCCACCGCATTGCCCGTCTGTTCGGTGAGCAGGCGCGACACCAGCGGCAGCAACGGCTCGCCGCTCTGGCCGTGCACAAAGTCGGTGTAGGATTCGCTCCAGTCCAGCTTGAAGCTGGTCGAGAGCGCCGAGATCCAGATCTGCCGCGCCGACGAGTTCGGCGAAATGACGAAAGTTCCTGGCGGCTCCTCGAAGGTCAGGTGCAAGGCTCCGCCGCGCTCCTCCACGTCAAAGCCCGCTGCTTCCTCTACGGCGTAAAGAGCGCGTGTCAGCCGCTCCATGGCTTCTTCTGCGTGTTTCCGGAAAGTTCTTTTCGTCCATACCCGTGATCATACGACAGACTCCGCCGCTTCAGCTCTTGCATCCCCGTCCGGCGCCCTCCACGTTGGTCCCTTCTTCGTAGTCGTTCCAGGTCTCGATCATCAGGAAGGGAAGTGGCCGGCTGGCGTCGTAGTAGCGCCGGAACATCTGCAGCGATTCCTCCAGGGTGCGTCCGCAGCGCGGGTCCATGTGCCGGTTGCGGCTCCACGAGGCGCGCGTGTCATTGAAGCCCGGCCACGCTGCCGCCCACCGCAAGTTTTTGCGGATAGCTGCGCGTCATCGTGGAGTAGAAGTCATCCAGATACTGCTGGCCCCAGTTGCTGCCGTCGCGCTGCCAGCCGCCCTTGCCCGGCTGCACCCACGCATAGAAGCCGTCGAAGGCTCCCGCCCACTTCTCGCTCGGGTCCTTGTAAATCAGCATCGGCCGTTCATCCCAGCCATTTACCACCTGCCGCACCCGGTTCCAGTCGGTGTTGCCCTCCTTGGGAAAGATAAAAATCACCGGCCGTCCGTTGTAGCGCAGGTAAGCTGAACTGGGTACCTGCGAGCGAGCGCGAGATATAACGCTGGTAGGCGTAATTCAAGTCGGCCAGAACCGCCTCGGTTGCGTTAGCCGGGTCGCTGTCATCTTCGTCATACATCAGCGCCACCCGGAAGCCGTCGCGGTCGCGCGTCGGCAATCCTGCTGCAGCAGGGCATAGGAGGTGTCCTCGAACGGGTGCTGTCTGCCGTACCAGTTCACCACGAATCCCGAGATGCCAAGCTGCTTGGCGTCGGCTGATCTGCCGCTCCAGCACGGTCCGGTCCTGCGATGAGTACCCCACGTTGATGTGGCCCTTGCCTCCAAACCAGGGCTGATAGGCGGCCAGCATCACCGGCTGATGGCTAGCGAAAAGCCGCGGGCGGAACCCTGCTCTGCGCCCGCAACGAGTGCTTGTAATCCGCGTGGCCGCAGCCCAGGCAAAGGCCCAGCAGAACCACCGCGCCGCTTGTGAATAGAGAGATGTTTCGATCTTTGCAGCAACTGATCTCCACGCGTCTGGCCTTCGGCGTACCTGGGTTAGATGTGCGTTTAGCGCAGCACTGTTGGATTCCCGCGTTTGGGTGATAACGTGCTAATTGATCTGAGTGAACGGGCGAAACTGCCGCTTTCCGGATTACTCTCCTGCCGCTATAATTGCCTGAATCGAAGCTGCTAAGTTCCTGCATCGATAGGGGGTACATGACGGACGCAAAGACAAAACCGCGCGTGCTTGTGGTCGATGATGAACATGTCATCGCCGACACGCTGGCCATCATTCTTGAATCAGGCGGGTTTCAATGCCTCCGCCGTCTATACCGGCAACGATGCTGTCGATATGGCCCGCAGCGAAAAACCCGACCTCATCATCAGCGACGTCATCATGCCCGACATGAACGGCATTGAGGCCGCAATTCACATTCGCGGATTCCTGCCTGCCTGCAAAATTCTTCTCTTCTCCGGCCAGGCCGCCACGGCGGATCTGCTGGAAAACGCCCGTGCCCGCGGCTATGAATTTCAGATTCTCGCCAAGCCCGTCCACCCTCAGGATCTGCTCGCCAAGCTTCGCGAATAACGATTCGCGAATGAACTCCCGCAATAACATCTCTCGACGTCCTTGAATCTGCAGCAACACAAAAGCCCTGCGAATTCCGCAGGGCTTAATCTTTGTTCCGCATTCCTGCACCGAATCCTACATCTCGCGCCGGCCCTCCAATCGCTCTCTGCAGAGTCACTTCGTCGGCGTATTCAATGTCGCCTCCGGCGGGAATCCCGGTTGCGATGCGCGTAACCCGCACCCCGGTCGGCTTCAATTGACTGGCCAGAAACACCGCCGTCGCTTCGCCCTCCACCGTTGGATTGGTCGCCAGAATCACCTCGTCGACCGAGCCGCTTTCGGCCCGGCTGCATCAGGTTTGCAATGCGCAACTGCTCGGGACCCACGCCGTGGATCGGCGACAAAGTTCCGTGCAGCACGTGATAGGCTCCGTTGTAGCTGTGTCCCTTTTCCACGGCGGCGATATTGGTCGGCTCCTCCACCACGCAAACCACGCGCTGGTTGCGCGTTGCGCTTGAGCAGTACACGCACGGATCGACGTCCGTGATGTTATTGCACACCGAGCAGAGCCGCAGCGCGGCCTTGATCTCGCGGATCGCTTCCGCCAACCCTTCGGCGTCTTCGTCCGAGCCGCGAAGAATGTGGAAGGCGTAGCGCTGCGCGCTCTTGCTGCCCACCCCCGGCAGCTTCTTCAACTCGTCGATCAGTCGAGCCATCGGCTCGGCAAACTTGGACATGACTTACTTCAACTCCACTTTCATCAGGCGTGAACATTCCGCGTCTTAAAACAACCCTGGCGGCAGTCCCATTCCGCCCAGCATTCCGCCCAGTTGCGATTGCACGGCTGAGTCCACCTTGCGCACCGCCTCGTTCACCGCCGCCATCACCAGATCCTGCAACATCTCCACGTCGTTGGCCGCGTCTTTTTCGATCTTCACCGAGAGCACCAGTTTTTCGCCGTTCATGCGTACCACAACCGCGCCGCCGCCAGCCGAAGCCTCCACCTGCGTTTCGCGCATCTTCTGCTGCATCTGCTGCTGCATCTCCTGCGCGCGCGTCATCATCTCCTGCATCTGTTTCATGTCCATCGCAGTCACCTCTCCGAGCGGTCCATTACAATGCGAATCTCTGCCCCAAACTTTTCCATCATCCGTTTCACCACCGGCTCGTCGGCGGCCCGTGTCTTGATGCTCTCGCCGCCCGCCGTCTGCGGAGCGCTCGACCGGCGCGGTTTCACCTCTGCCGAAGTCGTGGCTCCGCCCACCAGCCGAACCTTGACCGTGCGCCCTGCCACCCGGGTCGCTGCCTGGTTTGAGAGCTTCTCCTGCTCCCTGGTGTAACTCAGCTCGATCATGCCTCCGACATTCCGACCTGGATGGAAACCAGGTTGCCCTCGCCGGACCAGTGTCCCTCCTCCAACGCGTGAACCAGCATCTGCGAGCCGCCTGCTTCCATCGCCTGCAACACCGCCTCGCGAATCGCATCCACATCGAGAGTTGCTTCGGAGGCTGCATCGGGGGCTGCGTGAAGCACCGTGCTGGGACTCTCCAACTTCGGCGCAACCGCCAGCGCGCTGCCGTTGCCGAATGCTCCCGGCATCGGTTGACCGCTCTGGCTCATCGGCAGCTTGGATGTCGCGGGTGTCGTCTGCCCACCCGCGTCACCGACCGCAGGGCCATCCGTCGGCCCGTTCCCGGCCGACAAATCTTCACGCCCCTTGCGCGCCTTATCGGCTTCAAAAGGAGATGGCTTGGACGCAGGCTTTCCGAAGGGCGACCCGCCTCCACCCATCGGCGGAACCCCGGGCGGCCGTGGCGTAAAAGCCGGTGGCGCAGCCTTGTTCGGTGCAGGGCTCGTTGATGTTGCAGAACGCTGCGCAGCCGCCGCTGGCGGTCGCGATCCAGATGCAGCCGTAGAACTCGCCGCGCTTGCCGCATCGATCAAATTCACGCTGCTCAGCAATTGTTCCAGTGGGAGCAGTCGCTGCGCGTGAACCATCTTCAGCAGTCCCAGTTCGAGGTGAAAACGTTGCTCCTGCTTGTAACTCACATCGCCGTGGGTGCGCAGCATGATCTGCAAAAAGCGCGTCAACTCTTCTTCGCCAAATTGCGCGGCGATGTTGGCGACCCGCTTCTTTTCGTCCGCGCTGATCTGCAGAATCGGACTCTCGGTCCCGGCGACTTTGGCCACCAGCGCATTGCGTAGGAAGCGAACCGTCTGCCGCGCGAAGTGGGTTGCGCTCTGGCCCTCCACCATCAACTTGTCCACAATCCGCAGCACCTCATCGCTGGAGTTCTCATGCACCGCATTCATCACTCGCTCCAGCACCTCGGTGGAAACGCTTCCCACCAGCCCGCGCACGATCTCGGCGGTCACCGTGTCGCCGCAGCAGGAGATCGCCTGGTCCATGATGCTAAGTGCATCGCGCATCGAGCCGTCGCCGGCTTCGGCCAGCAGCGCCAGCGCGTCCTCGTCCACCTTCAGCCCCTCGGTCTGGCTGATCTCGCGCAGATGGTTGACGATCTCCTCAAAGCGAACTGCGTGAAAGCTGAAGTGCTGGCATCGTGAGCGGATCGTCTGCGGAATGTCCTCAGGCTGCGTCGTTGCCATCATGAAGACTACCCACGGGGGCGGCTCTTCGAGGGTTTTCAGCAGCGCGTTGAAGGCGGCGTCGGTCACCTGGTGAGCTTCGTCCAGAATGAAGATGCGATAACGGTCGCGGGCCGGCTCGGCCGAGGCCGTGGCAATCAGTCCGCGCACCTCTTCGATGCCTCGATTGGTGGCGGCGTCGATTTCAATCACGTCCATCGCCCCCACCGAGCCGTCGCGAATCTCGCGGCAGGAGTCGCACACACCGCAAGGCTCGGCCACCGGGCGGTTGCTGGACTGGCAGTTCAAGGCCATCGCCAAGATGCGGGCAATCGTGGTTTTTCCAATCCCGCGATGTCCGCTGAAAATATAGCCGTGGGCAATGCGCTGTTGCTCCAGCGCATTCTTCAGTGTGCGCACAACGTGATCCTGACCGATCACGTCGGCGAACTTTTGTGGACGGTATTTTCGCGCCAGCACGGTATAGCTCATGGGAGAATTGATTATAACCGCCCGGCGTCCGCGACCGGAGGGCCGCAATCAGGTGCCCACGTTCGCCTGCATTTGGCGAATGTGAGAAGGCCCATACCCGCCCGGCATGAGTAGGCCGTAGCCCGGCAGCTTATCTAGTTCTCTATGGGAGTCTCGGGATGCAGACGCTTGACTCGCGCTGGGTATCTGGGAGCTGGGCAGCAACCACACCATCAAGGCAACCAGCCCTTGCACATCTTCCTTACCACGGGACTTACTCAGCTGGGGTGCAGCCTGAGCGTGAGGAACGGACATCGTCCGCGGAAGCTTTACCCGGGACGAGTTTCATTTCATGACAAGAAGGAAAGTCGCCGATGCTCACGTCCTGGCCGCGCTCTCGCGGCTTCGCCTCAAGCCTCCCGAGTTGCGAGGGTCGGATTGTAACCTGTTACTTTTTCCTCTCTACCCGGGCGCGTACCCTTGATAACTGAATAGTCGGATAACTTAACTCACCTAAGTTATTTTTTGCTACACTGTGAGGATGGCAAACCAAGCGATCAGCTCAGCAGTACAACAGTTGAAGCAGGAGCACATCCGGCTTTGTAAAGAATTGGCTCGCGTTGATGACGCGCTTTCGGCTCTGGGTAGCTTGGATGGCGTGCAGGCTGTTCCGGCAAAGCGCGGCCGGAAGGCCAAAGCTGTTGCGGCGGTAACTGGCAAGCGCAAGATCTCGGCCGCCGCGCGCAAGAAGATGTCAGAAGCGGCGCGTGCCCGCTGGGCCGCTCGCAAGAAAGAAACGAAGTAAGCCGGGAGCCCGCCCCGTCGTATCCGCACAGTTCTCGCGCACCTCCTTTGGTAGGGGTGAGAACTGTGCTTTCCTTTGTTTGTGGAAATTCGGTCTTGTGAATTCTTACTTCTTTGCCGCCTGCGTTGCTTTGGCCTTCTTGCCTACGTGCTCTACCGCCGTCCGCTTACGCTTCCTCAATTCTTTTGGAGAATACATGGTCCCCCGGCATCTTTCCGCGCCGCAGGTGCAGGGCGCCTCTCCTTCGCCGTCATAGAGGCAGTAGTCATACACCAGCTCCTCGCCCGCTTCAATGTCGCGAATGGCGCGAATCCAGATGCCTTCCTCTTCGTCCTCTTCGGTTTCGCAGTTCGGCGCGCAGGAGTGGTTCAGGTACATGGCCATGCTGAAGCCATCGACAACGAAAGTGCCATCGCCCACTCCGAACAGGTAGGTGTAAGGCCGCTCGCTGTAAAGATGGTCGGCGTCGTCATGTTTCATTCTCGTGCCGGTATATTCCGAAATCAGCGTCCCATTCGAGATGGGTTCCAAGGTAAAGACACCGGCGGCATGGATGGCGGAAGAGCGTACGATCAGGCGCATGATAATATGGATTGTAAATCCTCGCGGCCCCAAACTAGAAGAGTTTCGTCGTCGCGACCTGCGGGTGAAAAACTAAGCAATCCTTCGCCCCATCCAAACGATTACTCATTTAGATACTCCCTAGTCCTCAACGATAACAGCAACGTCAATCCCTAAGCCGAGCTTTGCAAACGTTGATCTTTTGAACTCATGATGTGCGCACTATCACGAAAATTAAAACGAGACCTCACCATCCATGAAGTGGAGGGTCACGATCTCAGGTGATGGTAGTCACTGCCCATTTGAATGTAATGGCCGATAAACAAATCGCTGTACTCAGGACCTAACAACAGCAGGTGTTCCAGGATCTCCCGGCAAAGTAACGGGGAGTACGTTCGTGATAATTGCAGTTTTATTGGACGCTTTTCGGAATTACTTATCGTACGGGTTCAGGCAAATGTCACCGCATAGGACATGACATGGCAAATGATGCAATTATAAAGGGAACTATAGCCCAGAGCTTGAAAGATGCGGGCTACTCACGGCGAGACTTTTTGCAGCTTTGTACGACCCTCGTGGCAACCGCACCCATGGGACTGGCCCTCACAGAGAAGGCTACCCCGGCGGAAGTCGCCAAGGCTGTAGCAAAGGCAAAGAAGCCCTCGGTCGTATGGCTTCACTTCCAAGACTGCACCGGGTGCTCGGAAACGCTGCTCCGCACCACCAAACCCGACGTTGCAGACCTCATCCTCAACATAATTTCTCTCGACTATCACGAGACCCTCATGGTCGCCTGCGGTCAGCAGGCCGAAGACGCTCTCAAATCGGCCGTCTCGCAAAATGCCGGAAAGTTCGTACTCGTTGTCGAAGGCGCGATTCCGACCAAAGAGCAGGGTATTTACATGAAGCTCGGCGGCCGTCCGGCGCTGGAAGTCTTGAAAGACGTTGGCTCCAAGGCTGCGGCAATCATTGCCATCGGCTCCTGTGCTTCCTGGGGCGGCGTGGCCTCGGCCGATCCCAATCCCACCGGCGCGACCGGCGTGGATTCGATCATCACCGACAAGCCAGTCGTCAACCTTCCGGGTTGCCCGCCCAATCCGTATTCGCTTCTGGGCGTGGTGCTCGAGTTTGCCGTAATGGGCAAACTCCCCGCGATGGACGACCTGCATCGTCCCAAGTTTGCCTATGATCGCCTGATCCATGAGCACTGCCCGCGGCGCGCGCATTTCGATGCCGGGCGTTTCGCTGGACAGTTCGGCGATGCCAATCATCGCGAGGGCTATTGCCTTTTCAAACTCGGCTGCAAAGGTCCGGTTACCCATGCTGGATGCCCCACACGTCACTTCAATGAAGTGGTGGATGCGTGGCCGATCGGTATCGGCGCACCGTGCTTTGGCTGCACCGAACAGACGGTGGGCTTCCGGATTCCCGCATTCGACCGTGTCGATGTTCACACCGCAACTCCGCCTGACACCTATGCTCCAATTTCCAACACGGTTGGCAAATTTGGAGCTGCTGCTGCCGGTCTGATTGGCATCGCAGCCGGTGCGCTGGGCGGCGCGACATGGGCGGCTTCGCAGAAATTGACCAGTAGTGAAGAAGCGATTGCCGCAGAAGAGCGGAAGCCGACGATTGCCGGAGGTAAGTAGCCATGGCAATCACACGCCGCGAGGCATTCAAAAATCTCGCTAAGGGCAGCCTGCCGATCTTAGCGGCAGGTTGCGTGTCTTTTCCGGAGCTAGCCCACGCTGAAGAAGTCCCTGTGCCTAAGGGGGCGCTTGGCTTACTCTACGACGCCACCAAGTGCGTAGGATGTAAGTCATGTATGGTGGCATGTTCGCAAGCTAATAACCTGCCACCTGACACCCGAACCGACGGTCTCCACCAGGCTCCTCCCGCACTCAACTACTTCACCAAGAACATTATCAAGGTCTACCGCACCGCTGACGGATCGGACCACTCGTACTTTAAACAGCAGTGTATGCACTGCGCCGACCCTGGCTGTGTGACCGCTTGCATGTTTGGCGGCCTCAGAAAGGACAAGGACACAGGAATCGTCTGGTGGTTAGGCTCCAAGTGCGTTGGTTGCCGCTACTGTGAGATCGCCTGCTCGTTCCACATCCCGGCGTTTCAGTGGGATGGGTTCAATCCCAAAATCGTCAAATGCGAGCTTTGCCGCGAACGTCTCGCCAAAGGTCAGGAGCCTGGCTGCACTACCGTTTGCCCCACCCAGGCGGTGATTTATGGACATCGTGACGCTCTGCTTGCCGAAGCCAAGCGCCGCATCGCCGCCAATCCCGGCCGTTACTTTGAAAACCGGGTGTACGGCGAAAACGATGGTGGTGGTACGCAGGTTCTGTACCTGTCGCGTGTGGGCTTTGACAAACTCGGCTTGCCCGACCTTGGCGAAAATTCGATTCCTTCAGCCTTGAAGTATTCGCACATGCTCTATAAGTGGATGGCGCTGCCCCTTGCCATCTTCGCGGGGATGACGATATTCGCCAATAAGAACTTCAAGGATCACACACATCACTTGGTCGAGGATCAGAAGAAGACCGGATTGAGGCCACAACTATGACACGGTGGGAGAGAAGCGTTCCTGTCTACGGTGTCCCGGTGCTCACCCGCGGATTTTGGGCGTTACTAGCCCTGATTGCAGTCGGCCTTGTGCTGACCGCGATCCGCGAAGTTGTGGGCCTTGGAGTCACCTCTGGCATGTCCGACCCCTATGCATGGGGCCTTTGGAAAACCTTTAACGTGATGGTCCTGACGGGCCTTGGCTCCGGCGGATTCGCCGTAGGCATCGCCGCTTGGATCTTTAACAGGAAAAAGCTGCATTCGGTCATGCGCGTGGCGCTGCTTACCAGCCTTCTCGCCTACTGGACCGGTCTGTGCATGCTTGGCATCGATGTTGGCCGTCCGTGGAACTTCTATTGGATAGTTTCGCCTTTCACCTGGAACCTTCATTCTCCGCTGCTGGAGATCGCGGTATGCATCGTGTTGTACGCGACTATACCGCTGTTTCTGGAGAACCTACCGCCGGTGTTCGAATACGTGATTTACGAATATCCGAACTTTCGCGGCATTGCGGAGTTTTGTGAGCGCGCGCTGGCGAAGGTTTATCCCATCGTCATCGCACTCGCTTACATCCTGCCGATGATGCACCAATCTTCGCTGGGTGCATTGATGGTGCTGGGCGGCAACCGTGTGAATACTCTGTGGCAGACGCCTTGGCTTCCTTTGATTTACGTTTGGGCGGCGGCTTTCCTGGGATACAACTGCGTTTCGCTCTGCCTGCTGCTGGCCAAAGTCGCGTGGAAGCGCGACGTGGATCCGGAAGTCATGGCGGAGTTGAACAAGTTCACGGTGTGGCTGGTGTACTCCTGGACAGCTTTCCGCTTTCTTGACATTTTGTTCCGCGGGAAGATTCTCCACGTGTTCACCGATGGCTATTGCTCCCTTCTGTTCTGGACGGAGACGGCGCTGATTCTCGGCTCTGCCTATGTGCTTTCGACAGAGAAGGGCAAGAAGCTAGGGACCATGTTCCTTGCGCACGCATGTTGCGCGCTGGGTGGCATGATCTACCGCCTGAGTCCGACCACCCTGGCGTTCCACGCCAAGGACGGCGCAACGTATTTTCCGTCTGCGATTGAGTTCATTGTTTCGATTTCGTTCGTGGCCATTGCGGTGCTGGTCTATCTCATTGCGGTCAAGAAGTTGGCGATTCTGCCAGGCTCCAATGCAGACTGGAACAAAATGGCGCGATACGAAGAGCAGGCAAAACCCGGTATCCAGTTGACTGGCTACGCACCCGTGGAACATTGATCACGACATCGACGAGAAGGATTCTAAAATGGCGAAACGCATAACAATTGACCCCATCAGCAGGATCGAAGGCCACCTCCGCGTTGACGTAGAAGTGGAAAACGGATCAATTTCCAATTCCTGGGCCTCCTGCACGATGTGGCGCGGCATCGAGAACATTCTTAAGGGCCGCGACCCTCGCGAAGCCTGGTTGTTTACCCAGCGCTTCTGCGGCGTGTGCACCACGGTGCACGCAATGGCTAGCGTCCGTTCGGTGGAAGATGCACTGAAGCTTGAAATTCCTCTGAACGCTCAATACATCCGCAATCTCATCCTTATCAACCATGGGCTGCACGACCACATCGTGCACTTCTATCACCTGTCGGCCTTGGACTTCGTTGACATCATGACGATTCCCAAAGCCGATGCCGGCAAGACCAGCGCTCTGGCTGAGAGCCTCACTCCCTGGCCCAACAACTCCAAGCGTGCCATGCAGGCGGCGCAGGACAAGGTCAAGGCCGTGGCTGCCAGCGGACAACTCGGCATCTTCACCAACGGCTATTGGGGACACCCGGCCATGAAGCTGAGCCCCGAAGTCAACCTGCTCGCCTTCGCGCATTACGTTGAGGCGCTCGAATACCAGCGTAAGTCGGTGCAGGCCGTGGCCATCCTCGGTTCCAAGAGCCCGCACATCCAGAACCTCACCGTGGGCGGCGTCTCCAACGCCATCAACCTTGACAGTCTTGCGACCCTCAACATGGATCGCTTGGTCATGATCAAGAAACTGATGGACGAGGTCAAGCCGTTCGTGGATCAGGTGTATTTGCCCGATGTCTGCGCCATTGCCGGAATGTACGCCGATTGGTTCAACTATGGCGCTGGTGTCACCAACTATATGGCCTCGCCGGATCTGCCGACCGACAGTAAGAACACCAAATTCGACCTCCCCGGCGGCTACATCCTGGACGGCAATCTCTCCAGCGTTCATCGCTTCGACGGGTTCCGCGACAAGGTCTTCGTCGAAGGAGTTACCGAAGAAACAAAACACGCCTGGTACAAGGGTGACGAACCGCTTCCGCCGTGGAAGGGCGAGACCGATCCCGACTACTCCGAGTGGAATGCTGAAGGCAAGTACTCCTGGGTCAAGGCGCCCCGCTTCCAGGGCCGTCCGATGCAGGTTGGACCATTGGCTCAAATCCTGGTCGGTTACGCCTCTGGTGACCCGCTCACCCGCAAGCACACCGATAAGGCAATGGACCTCATCTCGACCGTTGCCGGACGCAAGATCGGCGTGGCCCAGCTCCAGTCCACCATGGGCCGTCACGTTGCTCGCGCCATCCGCGCCTCCATGCTTGCCGAACTGGGCGAAAAGCACTGGCAGTTGCTGGTCAACAATATCGCCTCGGGCGATGTTGCCATCCACAACAATCCGGAGTTTCCGGCGGGTGAGATCGAGGGCGTAGGCGTGCATGAAGCGCCCCGCGGCTTGCTCTCGCACTGGTCTGTGATCAAGGCCGGCAAACTGACTAACTATCAGGCAGTCGTGCCCTCCACCTGGAACGGCTCTCCGCGTGACGCCAAGGGACAGCATGGTCCGTATGAAGCCTCGCTGCTTCACAATCCCATCGCCGACCCGGTTCGTCCGCTGGAAGCCATTCGCACCATTCACTCGTTTGACCCTTGCATGGCCTGCGCCTGCCACACCTTCGATCCTGAAGGCAAGCCGGTCGCAACCGTAAAGGTACTGTAGTTATGGATGTAGTTATGAAGAAGATCAGGATCTGCGGGGTTGGCAGCGTTCTCCTTGGCGATGATGCCGTTGGGCCCTACACTGCCCGCTGGATTGCGGCCAATTACGAGTTCGGGGCAAGTGTCGAGGTCGAAGACCTCGGCACACCCGGCCTCGATCTAATTGCCTACATGACCGGAATCGACGTCCTGATCCTGATTGACTCGGTTGAGAACCGCGAGCCGGCTGGCACGGTAACTGTCTACGATAAGGCAGAAATTACCCGCCACCGGCCCGCCGTTCGGCTCGATCCCCATTCACCGTGCATCACCGAGTCCATCTTCATTGCTGAACTCGCAGGAGATGGCCCCGAGGAGATTTACCTGATCGGCGTCACCGGCGAACAATTGGAAGTCGGAGCTCCACTCAGTGCTTCCGTGCGCAATGCCATCCCTCTCGCGGTCGAAACCATCCTCGCGCGGGTCGTCCGCCATGGTGGAAGCTACCGGAAGCGCGAAGTTCCCGACGATGCTCAAATCTGGTGGGAGCAGGCGACGGTGGGCGTCTAGCTCGCTCCAACGCGCCTCATCCAGTTTGATCCTCGGCGTGACTCAGCGTGATCCGATTTCCTTACTGCGTTTCGGTTAAATCCTGTTCAGCGGCAATGGCCAGCGACTCCTGGGTAAGTCCGTCCACCCTTCGCAGGGCAGGGAAGAGCCAACTCCACAAAGCGACAATGACGATTGTTCCAACCCCGCCGGCAACCACCGCTGGCACGGTTCCCATCCACTGTGCGGTGATTCCACTCTCAAACTGTCCGAACTCATTTGAGGCGCCGACAAATAGCATATTCACTGCGCTCACGCGCCCGCGCATTTCGTCCGGGGTGGCCAACTGCACCAGCGTCGAACGCACGATTACCGACACCATGTCGGCTGCCCCCACCAGAAACAGCGCAAACATCGAGAGATATAGGTTTCTGGAGAGTCCGAAGACCACCGTCGCCGCTCCAAAAGCCGCGACGCAACAGAGCATCTTCAATCCCGCGCGCCGCCGCAGCGGAACGTAGGCGATCACCAGCGCCATCAGCCCGGCACCAACCCCGGGAGCGGCCCGCAGCAAGCCGAGCGCGCGCGGCCCCGCGTTCAAAATCTCGCGCGCAAACACCGGAAGCAGCGCCACGGCTCCGCCCAGCAGAACCGCGAACAGGTCCAACGTGGTCGTGCCAAGAATCAGCTTGTTGCGCCAAACGTATTGAAAGCCCGCCAGAACCGTGCTCCAGTCGCGTCCCCGGCTCAATGTCTGGACACCGTGGACGCGGATTGCCAGCATGAGCAGAAAGCTGATCCCGAGCGCCGTGGCGGCCGTCATGTAGACCGGAGCCGCGCTCCCCCGCAGCGCATACAGCACGCCGCCGAAGACCGGTCCGAGGATCGTCGCGGCGTTGAAGATCGAAGAGCCCCAGGCGGCAGCGTTCGGAAACACCGCGGCAGGTACGAGCATTGGCGAGAAGGCCTGCCCTGCCGGACCGCTGAAGACGCGCACGAAACCCAGGGCCACCAGCACCGTGTATACCGGCGCAGTGCCATGGAGGCCGCGCAGGGTAATCGTCAGCAACGCCAGAGAGCACAGGGCGAAACTCGAGTAGCACGCAAGCAAGACGTGCCGCCGGTCGAAGCGGTCTGCCACGTGGCCGCCCAGCAGAAACAGCAGCAATCCGGGAAGGAACTGCGCCAGCCCCGCTAGGCCCAGGTCCAGTGGGCGGCGCGTGATCTCGTAAATCTGCCAGCCCACGGCCACCGACTGCATCTCCAAGCCGGCCACCATCAGGAAGCGAGCACACTGGAAGAGGCGAAAGTTGGGGTAATGGAATGCGGCGCTCGCCGCGCGATGGTCCATCAGTTCGGTCGTCATGCGTGTTTCTACTTTGCCACAGCCAGAGCTGGGTGCGCTTGGCCTGCGGGACGGCGCGCTTCAATCCGACCCGCGGCCGGTTTCGGAATTCTCCTGCCGGGATGCCATAATTGCATCATGTATTCCTCCAACCGCCCGTCGCTTGCTTCCGCGGTGCTGCGCTGGCAGCGCGACTCGATTCGTGCTCGCGGCCTCGTGGGGTCGTTCCGGTATCTTGCAAACCAGGTTGTTGAATGTGTGAAAGACTCCTTGCCCGAGCGCCGCCGCAGCCGCTTCGGAGACATTGACTACGACTGCGACCACGCGGTGGACACCACCTGGGCGCGGCTCCCAATCTCGGTGCGCCTGCGGGAAGTTTTCAGCGAGCGCCTCTACCAGCCCACCGTCGAAGAGGAGTTTGCCGCCATCATGCAGCATCTGGCGGCCGTTGATTTTCAGACATTTACGTTCATTGATCTCGGCTCCGGCAAGGGACGAGCCTTACTGCTGGCGTCCATGTATCCGTTTGCACACATCATTGGCGTCGAGGTGCAGCCTGAACTGGACGGGGTCGCACGCCAGAACATCGAGCGCTTCTGCCAGCCAGGCCAGCAGTGCTGCAGCATCGAATCGATTTGCGCCGATGCCCGCGACTATGACTTTCCGCTCAACAACATCGTTCTTTATCTCTTCAATCCGTTCCCGGACTACGTCCTGCGTGAAGTCCTAAACAAACTGATCGCCTCGTCGCGGCGCCATCCGCGCTCGATCTTCGTCCTCTACAACGCCCCGTTCGATAAGCACGAATTTGAGCGCATTCCGGAACTGCAGCAAGACTATTCGACCGCGCAGTACCAGCTCTATCAGGTTCGGATAATCCGATAAACGATTCTCTCGCTGGTAGTTACGTTTTTCTCGCCCGGTTAGCCATGGCACCTCCCTGTAAACCTCGACCTGTGTTGCAGATCACGGCATAGTGTTTACGTCACACGCGAGTGTGACGCACGTACTTCCCAAATGTGCGTGCCAAACCTTACAAGCTAACCAGGAACATGTGTGTCCGGAGAGTTGTCGATTCGTTTTCTGCACTTTTAGCCGGCGCATCATGCAGAAGTGAACAGGTGTGGCTGACGTAAGTCTGCAGCACTGCTGGCCGGGTCCGGAACTCGCGCGGGCTGATTAGGGAGGTGTACCATGCTTTCACCGTATGGCTTGGATATTATAGAGAGCTGCCTCACTTGCAAGATGCGGGTCGATCAGATCTTCTGCGATTTGCCCGATGCTGCCGTCCAGTCCTTTGAACAGATCAAGTACGCAACTGCCTATCCGAAGGGTGCAATTCTCTTCGTCGAGGGCCAGACGCCGCGCGGCATCTTCGTCCTTTGCAAGGGAAGGGTGAAGCTGTCCATCTGCTCTACCGATGGCAAGACGCTGATTCTAAAGATCGCCGAAGCTGGCGAAGTTCTTGGACTGAGCGCCTCGGTCAGCGGCAAGCCATACGAACTCACCGCCGAAACCGTCGACCCCTGCCAGGTCAACTTCGTCAAGCGCGAAGATTTCATGCGCTTCCTGAAGGAGCACGCCGACGCCTGTTTGCGCGTTGCCGAGCAACTAAGTGAGAAGTACAACGCCGCCTGCCGGGAAATTCGCTCCCTTGGGCTGTCGCACTCGGCTGCCGAGAAACTTGCCAAACTACTGCTGGAGTGGACGGCCAAGAACGGCGAAGGCACCAAGCAAGAGCCCCGCATCAAACTGGCCCTGACTCACGAGGAGATCGCCCAGATGATCGGAACCTCGCGCGAAACCGTTACCCGCCTCTTCGCGGAGATGAAGAAGCGACAGATTGTTCAGTCCAAGGGTTCCACCTTGGTCATTCGGAACAAAACCGCCCTAAAGGCATTGGCTACGGCGTAAATTCATTAGTTCTAATAAATTTAAATTCTATTTTCTATACCAAAGGTTCGGCCATGCTGCCGCGCCTTTTGTTTTGTGTGCGTGTTCTCAATCCTGGATTTCCCGCGCGTTCGATCCAGAATGGACCAGTCTCTGTGGCGGGACTCACCTAGTCGGGTGACTGTAATCACTGCGTCGCCCCCCGGCAAACGATAAGAACATTGCATGGAGAGAGCTATGCAGCCTAGTGGCAACCACGCATCCCGCTCAGATGGTCCCTTCCGCGAGATGTCGCCGGATGCGCTCCGCGGATTCGAAGAGATCAAGGAGCAGTCCGTTCTGGGAAAGGGCGCACTTCTGTTTGCCGAAGGCCGTCCCGCCCGCGGAGTTTACTTGCTGTGCGAAGGACGCGCAAAACTCTCCATCTGTTCAGAGAGCGGAAAACGCCTGATGTTGCGCGTGGCTGGTCCGGGCGAAATCCTCGGCCTGGACGCCACCTTGAGCGGCGAGGCCTACGAGGTCACCGCTGAATTGCTGGATGCTGCGCAGGTGGTTTTCGTGAATCGCAAGGGTCTCCTCAAATTCCTGCGCGACAACCCGTCGATCTGCATGGAAGTGGTGCGCCGTCTGAGCGACGACTTGCACGGCGCCTATGAACGCGTGCGTGCCATCGGACTCAGCCGCGCCCGCAGGGCTCGCGTGCCGCGCGCCCGCCGAGTGGCCTGCTAGCTCAACGTCGGCAGGTCTGAAACCCAAAAAAGCCGCACGGGGTTCTCCGCCGGCGCTGAGTCCTTTTGTCGATTGCGGCGCAATCAGCACAGGAAGTTACTTGCAAATTGCTTCCGCCGGGTTGATCATTCCAAACAACTGCTGGAGGGAGATCGGCGAATCCAACGGTTTTTAGGCGGATTCAACTGGTATGTCCCTGCAGCGCCTCCAATCGCGCCAGCACGCCCGGTCGCCCCCATTCAGGCCTGAAAACCATGCTCCAAGCGGCGCACCGCAGACGCAATGTCCGTCCGGCGTGTGACGAATATCACAGGGCATCGTGAGATCACGCACTGCCCTCGGTGCGCTGCAGATGCGAAAACCATTATGTCCTGTAAAAGCGGCAGAAGTGTGTCTGAACGCCCCCGTCGCTTTCAGGAACCTAAGAACGATACAGGTGACATAGATGAAGAAATTCTTTGCTTTTGCGGTCGTTGCCACAATGGCGATGCCGCTTTTTGCTGCCGATGGCGCTGCGACCTTTAAGGCCAAGTGCGCTGGTTGTCACGGTGCGGATGGCCTCAAAGCCATGCCCGCCATGGGTGTTAAGCCGTTGAACTCCCCCGACATTCAAGCAAAGTCCGAGGCTCAGTTGGCCGCTTCGATTACGAGCGGTGTGGGAAAGATGCCGGGATTTGGCGGCAAGCTTTCGCCCGAGGAAATCACCGCTGTGGCCACCTATGTGAAGGGCCTGAAGTAAGTTAAGAGTTTATCTGTCAATTGTTGGATTGGGCCGCCTGGGCCATCGCGCCCGGGCAGCTACTTGAGTTAGTGTGGAAGGTAAAGGTTTCGTGAAGAAGGTAAAACTGTTCCGGATATTCTCCCTTGTGCTCGCTTGCGCAGGACTTGCATACGCAGGGAGTACGCCACAAGCTTACCAACGACGACTGTCTTGGTTGTCACAGTGACGCGTCGATGGTCAACGGCAAGGAGGTGCATGGAGACGCATTCAAAGCGTCGGTTCACGGTTCCATGTTCTCCTGCGTAGATTGCCACACCACCATCAAGACCCTTCCGCACGAGACTGGTCTTGCCAAACCAACTTGCGTCACCTGCCATGCTGACGAACAGAAGATGTACGACAACGGTATTCACGGGAAAGCGCTGGCTGCTGGGAATACTAAGGCTGCAAATTGCGAAAGCTGCCACGGCAATATTCATGAAATCTTACCTTCCAGCGATCCGAAATCCCGTTACCGCCAGAGTCAATATTCCTAAGACGTGCGGCGATTGCCACTCTCAGGCCATTCCCGGCATGGCCGGCAAACCCGCTGTCGCATATCAGGAGTCGGTGCACGGAAGACTGATGCGCCGCCGGAAATGACAAGAGCAGCAGTCTGCTCGGATTGCCACGGCAACCATGACATTCGCCCTCCCAACGATCCCACTTCGCCGGTCTTCCACAGCAACATTCCCAAGACCTGCGCCAAGTGCCATGCGAGTGTAGGCGGCAGTCTATCGCCAATAGCATTCATGGCAAGTCGCTGGCCGACGGCAATACCCAGGCCCCCGTATGCACCGACTGCCACGGCGTTCACGCCATCAAGGCCGCCAGCGATCCCACTTCGACAGGTATCGGCGAAGAACCAGGGCGACTTCGCCTGCGCCCAGTGCCACAACAACGTGAGGATGACCGAGGAGTTTGGCATTCCGGGTGGGCGTACGGACAGCTATAACGCCAGCTATCACGGCATGGCCGAGGCAGTAGGCTCCACGCGGGTCGCAAGCTGCTCGTCCTGCCACGGAACCCACAACATCCTTCCTTCTACCGATCCTGCAGTCCACCATCAATTCGGCGAACCTGGTGAAGACCTGTGGACAGTGCCATACCGGCGCTGGACCCAACTTCATCAAAGGCAAGATGCACGCCGAAGCTGGAAGCGCTTGCCAAAGCTGATTTCGGCACCAAGTTGAACGGCTGGGTTCGCAGCGTTTACATCCTGATGATTATTTCCGTCATCGGGTTCATGGTTCTGCACAACCTGATGATCTTTGTACGCAAGCTGATCGATCGCCGCAAGGGTGGCGTCCATCACGCCAGCGGTCCCCGGGTGGTTGTGCGCTTGACCAAGAACCAGCGGATTCAGCATTTCATCCTGTTGATCTCGTTCATCACTCTGGTGATCACCGGATTCGCACTCAAGTTCCCGGATGCCGCGACCCGTCTCATCTTTGTTAACGAAATCGGCCGCAGCTACGTTCACCGTTTTGCCGGCACTCTGCTGGTCGCGGTCGGCTTTTACCACATCTTCTATCTGCATGCTCTCCCGGAGGGACGCAGGTTCCTGATGGCGATGCTGCCCGAACTGAAGGACGCTACGGACATGGTGGATGTCTTCGCCTACTACCTCGGATTCTCCCGCAAGAAGCCGCAGTTCAAGCGCTTCAACTACGCCGAGAAGATGGAATACTGGGCGTTGGTCTGGGGCACGTTTGTCATGGCTCTCACCGGTTTGGCGGCCTGGTTCAAGGTCATATCTTCCGACGCGGTTCCGCGCTGGGTGATCGATGTCGGCATTACGATTCACTTCTATGAGGCGATTCTGGCCACGTTGGCGATCATCGTCTGGCACTTCTATCAGGTCATTCTCGACCCCGACACCTACCCGCTGAACTTCGCGTTCCTCGATGGCAAAATGTCGGTTGAGCATTATCAGGAAGAACACGGGCTCGATTCCGCAACCCTGTCGCAGTACGCAGGCGCCGCTGGAGACGAAGTCAAAACTCATCACGTGGTCACCAAGTAGTAACGTGCAGCAGACCGCTTGAACAGCGGTCTGCTGCCGTTTCCGCTGTGCTCCTCTATCTGCAATCAGGAAAGACGCATGCGGCACCATAGCTGCAGGAGATTCGAATGACGTTTTCACGGGCAAAGAAGAGATATCTGAAAGGACAAAATTGCGTGGTCATAAAGAGTAAACGTGCCTGGCAGGAAAATCAGACGCCAACCGAGCCAGCCCGCCAAGACAATCCCGGCGTCTACCTGGTCTTCCAGCTTTGAGCCTGCGGGCCGTGCTTCCGGGATTGATTGTGGCTTTAGCCGTGCTGCTGTCGCTCGGCGTCTGCCTGGGCGGCCAAAGGACCGGATCCGAGCGATACCTGCCTGGCGTGCCACGGCGATAAGAGCATGTCGACAAAGCACGGAGCGAAGGTAGTTTCGCTGTTCGTCGATGGCAAGAAGTTTTCGCCCTCGGTTCATGGCAGCGTAGGCTGCACCGGTTGCCATTCCGATCTCGATGTGCAAACCTGCCGCACGGGAAACCCGCCAAGGTCAACTGCGGAAACTGCCACTCGCAAGAGCAGGAGCAGTATACCCAGTTCCTTGCACGGCAAAGCGGCTGCGAAGGGCGACCCGCTGGCGCCGCGTTGCGTGGACTGCCACGGGAACCACGATATTCTGCCGGTCAAAGATAAGCGCTCTACGGTAGCTCCGCTGAGCATTCCGTTCCTCTGCGGCAAGTGCCATCAAGAAGGCACGCCTGTGCAAAAAGCCGGAATATCGGCGAGCACAATATCCTTGCAAATTACACCGAAAGTATTCACGGTGAGGGCGTGCTGAAGAAGGGGCTGACGGTGGCGGCCAACTGCGCCTCGTGCCATACGGCGCACAGCATTCTTCCGCACACCGATCCCAATTCGTCGATCGCGCGGCGCAACATCGCGGCGACCTGCACCAAGTGCCACTCGCAGATTGAAGCCGTGCACCGCAAGACGATCCGCGGCGAACTGTGGGAGAAAGAGGCGAACGTGCTCCCCGCCTGCGTGGATTGCCACCAGCCGCACAAGGTTCGCAATGTCTTTTACGACAACGGCATGGCCAACGCGGACTGCATGCGTTGCCACGCCAATCCGAACCTCAAGGCCAAGGATGGCCGCTCGATGTTGGTGAACGAAGTTGAGGTCGCCGGCTCGCGGCATGCCAAGGTCGCCTGCAGCCAGTGCCACTCCGAGGTGAATGTTTCGCACGTGCGGCCATGCGAGACGATCACGCACAAGGTCGATTGCTCGAAGTGCCATGAAGCCGTCGGCGAGGATTACGGACGCAGCATCCATGGGCAGCTTACCGCCAAGAACGACGCCAACGCGCCTGGCTGCAAAGAGTGCCACGGCACCCACGGCATTCTGGGAAAGCAGGACCCGAGATCGACGACCTTCCCGACCAATATTCCGACCCTTTGCAGCAAGTGTCACTCTGAAGGCAAGAAAGCCGCGCTGCGTTACACCGGAACCCAGCACAACATCATCAAAAATTACACCGAAAGCATTCACGGCAAGGGGCTGTTGGAGAGCGGATTGACGGTGACGGCGACCTGCACCAGCTGCCACACCGCGCACCGCATTCTGCCGGCGAAGGATCCGGCCTCGACGGTCAATCCGAAGAACGTGCCGACCACCTGCGGCAGGTGCCATAACGGCATTGAAGCGCATGTTCGTCAACAGCGTCCACTCGCCCACCGTCACCCACACGGACAAGGAACTGCCGGTTTGCAGTACCTGCCACACCGCGCACACCATCAAGCCGCACCGATGAAGCCGGCTTCGAACTCGGCATCATGAACACCTGCGGCAAGTGCCATGGGGAAATTGCCAAGACCTACTTCGAAACCTACCATGGCAAGGTTTCGCGCCTTGGCTACACCAAAGCGGCGAAGTGCTACGACTGCCACGGATCGCATGACATCGCGAATATCAATGATCCGCGCTCGCACCTGAGCCGCGCCAATGTAGTCGCAACCTGCCGCAAATGCCATTCCAGCGCGACGCGCCGTTTTGCCGGCTACCTCACCCATGCGACTCACCATGACCCCAAGAAGTACCCCATCCTGTTCTGGGCATTCTGGGGAATGACCGGACTGCTGGTCGGCACCTTCGTCATGGGCGGTGTTCACACCATGTTGTGGCTGCCGCGCGCGTTCCAGATGCGCCGCGAACTCAAGGAGGCGGAAGCCAGGGAAGAGGCTGCCCTCCGTGCCGAAGAGGAACACGAAGCCGAACCCGCCGATCCGAAGGATAAGGAGTAATGATGTCGAGCCAAAATCAGGAGAGTGCAACGTTGACCGCCAGTCACGATCGACCCTCCGCACCGCGCATGGGGAGGAGCATCACCGTCGGACTGGAATTCGTGCGCTTCGTCCCGCTGGAGCGAGGGACTCACGCGACCATGGTCGTCTCTTTCCTTAGCCTGGCGCTGACCGGGATGACGCTCAAGTTTTCCTACACTCCGTGGGCGCGCGTAATATCGCGGCTGCTGGGAGGATTTGAAACCGCCGGCTACATCCACCGCTTCGCCGCCGTGGTCATGTTCGGTCTTTTCGTGACCCATCTGGTGTCGCTGCGGAATCTGAAGAATCGTGAGTACGGCGGCTCCTGGCTCTCTCTGATTCTGGGACCGAACACCATGGTGCCGATGGCAAAGGATGGCCGGGAATTTGTCCAGACCATGAAGTGGTTTCTCGGAAAAGGTCCGCGTCCGCAATACGGGCGCTGGACCTACTGGGAGAAGTTCGACTACTTCGCGGTGTTCTGGGGCATTTTCATCATCGGTTCCACCGGTCTTACGCTGTGGTTCCCGATCTTGTTTACCCGGATTTTGCCGGGATGGTTCATCAATCTGGCAACCATCATTCACAGCGACGAAGCTCTGCTGGCGACCGGCTTTATCTTTACCGTGCACTTCTTCAATACCCACTTGCGGCCGGAGAAGTTCCCCATGGATGTTGTCGTGTTCACCGGCCAGATGCCGCTGGCGGAGTTGAAACGCGACAAACCGTTGGAGTATGAAGAGTTGGTTCGCAAAGGGGAACTCAAGAGCCCACATGGCGGAGCCTCATCCGGCTGTTGTCGTGAAAGCGATCCGGGCGTTTGCCTGGATCGCGCTTGACCATCGGCTTCAGCATCGTCATCGGGATCATCTACGCCATGATCTTTGCTTACCGGTAGAACGGTTTCACGATGATGCGCCTGCGGGGCTGGGTCACGATTGGCCACGTTGGTTTATCATCGTCGGGCATTTCTATCCAGGAAGAACACGGGTTCGATTCCGCCGCCCTGTCGCAGAATGCAGGCGCTGCCGGAGACGAAGTCAAAACCGATCACGTAGTTACCATGTAGTAGGCAGGGATGGCAGCAGAGTAGACTAGCGATCTGCTGTCACTGCCACTCTGCTCCTCGATCTCCAATTTAGGACAGACCACTACAGACGCAGGAGATTCGAATGAACGATTCCGGGCCCAACACGCCCAACTCCCCGCAAGGCGGGGGGTTCTCCTACAGGTCGTTGGTGCGTAACTACATCAGCCTTTCTGGACTGGCGTTGGCGGCCATCGCTCTGGCCAACATCATCGTCCTTTTCATCATTGACACCACCTCCGCCCAGCCCAACCCGTACATCGGGATTCTCGCGTATATGGTGCTTCCCGGCTTCCTGGCGGCGGGCCTTGCGCTGGCCATCTTCGGCATATTTCGCGAGCGCCATCGCCGTCTGGTGGCCATCCCGGGGTTCGGCCCTGCTGCCCAGGATCGACCTGAACCAGCCCGATCCAGCGCCGCCGCCTTGTCGTCTTCGTCAGCTTCGTCGTCGTCTTCGTCATGCTCAGTGCCATCGGCAGCTATCGCGCCTATGAGTTCACTGACTCCACGACCTTCTGCGGCGAACTCTGCCATACCGTGATGCATCCTGAGGCCGTCGCTCACGATCACTCGGCGCACGCCCGGGTCAGTTGCGTGGAGTGCCACGTCGGCTCCGGCGCAAGCTGGTATGTGAAGTCGAAGCTGTCCGGCGTGCGCCAGGTTGTCAAGACCATATCCAACACCTACCCGCGCCCCATCGAGACTCCGGTTGCCAACCTGCGCCCCGCCTCGCAAACCTGCGAGCAGTGCCACTGGCCGCGCCGCTTCTGGGGAGCGCAACTCAAGGTCTTCAACCACTTCGCTTCCGACGAAGCCAATACGCCCCGTCAGGTCCGTCTGCTCATCAAGACCGGTGGCGGCGATCCGAATCTAGGCAGCGAGGCCGCAGGAATCCACTGGCACATGAATATTGCCAACAAGATCGAGTACAAGAGCGATCCCAAGCGCCAGAACATCTCCTGGGTCCGCAGAACCGATCGCAATGGCAATGTCACCGAGTACACCGCCGCGGGAGCCGATCGCAGCTACGATCGGCAAACTCGAGCAGCGCCGCATGGACTGCGTCGACTGCCACAATCGTCCCACGCACGTCTATACGCCGCCGGATCGCGCCGTCGATCAGGCCTTGGCCGCCAATCGCATCAGCACCGCGCTGCCGTTTGCCAAGCAGCAGGGCGTGCAGATTCTGACCGCCGGAGTACAAGACCACCGAGGAGGCGCAGGAGGCCATCGCCAAGAAGATTCCGGCCTTCTACCAGGAGAAGTATCCCCAGGTGGCCAAGGTCCACGGCGGCGATATCCAGAACATGGTGATGGAACTGCAACGCATCTTCCGCGAAAACATCTTCCCGGAGATGAAGGTGGATTGGCGCACGCACCCGGACAACGTCGGCCATTATTACTTCAACGGCTGCTTCCGCTGCCATGACGGCAACCACGTCAGCAAGGATGGCAAGGTCATCTCCAAGGAGTGCAACTCCTGCCACACCGTGCTCAGTGAGGAACAGGGCGTGCTGCCGGCGGCTGTTGTGAATACCGCAATGACGTTTAAGCACCCCATCGATCTGGGTGACCTGAGCGCAGTCAACTGCTCCGACTGCCACAACGGCGGCGTCGGACCGTAACCAGAAGGAAACCGCGGCCCCGGTGGATACTCTCCGCCGGGGCCATTTCTTGAGCAACCACTAAGTATCGTGCGCGGCTGCACTTCCGGTGTCGCGTGACGCACGTCACGACGGTTCTGTGACTAGAATCATTGGCGGTCGTTTATCCAGCGTCGTATCTTAACTTTGCGGTCAAAGTCAGGATCTTTTGTTAGGAGAACTCATGAGCGCAAGCCCTCATACCGGCGGCGGCAAGTATCAGCCCCGCCTTGTTTTTTGGGAAGTCACCAAAGGTTGTAATCTTCGTTGCGTGCATTGCCGTGCCACGGCCACCGAGCTGGCCTCCCCCTCCGACCTGCCTACCGCCCAAGCCCTGAACATCATCGATCAGATCGCCGAGTTCGCCAATCCCATCCTCGTGCTTTCTGGCGGCGAGCCACTCTATCGCCCGGACATCTTCCAACTGGCAAAATATGCCACCGATAAAGGTCTTCGCGTGGCGCTCGCCACCAATGGCACCCTGGTCACAAAGGAAGTCGCGCAGAAGATTGTCGACTCCGGCGTCAAGCGCGTCTCCATCTCTCTGGATGGCGCCAATGCCGAGACTCACGATACCTTCCGCGGAATTCCAGGAGCCTTCGATGCGGCCATCTACGGCTTCAGAAATCTGAAAGAGCTTGGCATGCCGGTGCAGATCAACATGACGATCGCGCGCCACAATGCAGTCGAACTGCCCAAGGTGCTGGAATTGGTGCGCGGCCTCGGTGCTGACGCCCTCCATACCTTCCTGCTGGTTCCGGTCGGCTGCGGCGTCGATATCGCCGAGTCGCAGATGGTTGCCGTAGATGAGTACGAGCGCATTCTGAACTGGTTCTATGATCAAGCCGCTACCGGCGATATCGAACTGAAGGCCACCTGCGCCCCGCACTACTTCCGCGTGGTGCGCCAGCGCCGCACCGCCGAGCGCAAGCAGGAAGGCTACAGCGCCACTCCCGCCGCCGTGTCTGAAGGTGCCCAGCCCGCCATAGGCGCCACCGAAATGACGATGCCCGGCTCCACCGGCATCGCCTTCAAGACCGATTATGAGAAGTTTGGCAAAAGCGGACTCCGCCACGACGGAATGCCACACCCGCACGGTCATCCCGGCGGAGACCCCAACGCCATGAACGCTATGACCAAGGGCTGCCTCGCTGGAACCGGCGTCTGCTTCATCTCGTTCGACGGCGAAGTCTTCCCCTGCGGATACCTGCCCGCAATCGCCGGCGACTTGAAGAAACAGCCGTTCTCGGAGATTTGGAACGATTCGAAGGTTTTCGCCGACCTGCGTGACACCGACAAACTGGAAGGCAAGTGCGGATGCTGTGAGTTCCGTAACGTCTGCATGGGCTGCCGCGCCCGCGCCTACGCCGTCGATGGCAACTACATGGCCGCTGAACCCTTCTGTGTCTATGAGCCCAAGGCAATGGCCACAAAGGAATAACGCCACATACAATTCGATTGACAACAACGGCTCGGGCCATCTCACGCCGTTGTTGTTTTGTGCGCAAAAAAGCGCACCCATGAGAGGCGCGCTCGCATTCTCATGCTTGCTTACTTCTGCTTGCCCTCGGGGTTGCTTCCTGTGTTGCTGGGCGCGGATGCTTCGGTCGGCTTTGCCATGGTGGCCGGGGCGCCGTTCCCCGCGGGGCGGGCGGCTCCGGCTTTGGCTTCCGGAGCAGGAATGGTGATGTCGATCGGCGTTACCGTACCAAGCGCGGCAAGTGGTTTTTCAAACTCGCTGGCGTTGCCCACCACCAGCACCTTCAACTCATCCTTGTGGATGTATTTGTTGGCCACACGCAGCACGTCGGCGGAGGTCACCTTCTCCACGCCCGCGCGATATCGTTCGAGGAAGTCGCTCGGATAGCCGTAGAACTCGTACGTCTGCTGCTCACGGAGAACCTTTGCAGGCGTATCGAAGTTGAATATAAAAGAGTTCAGGATCGCATCCTTCGCGCGCTTCATCTCCAACGCGCTCGGCGCTTCTTTCTTCAGCAGGTCAACCTGCTCCCAGAGTCCTTTGATTGCCTCGGTCGTGGTTTCTGTCTTGGTTCCAATCTCCAGAATGGTCAGCCCCGGATGATCCCAATTGCTGCCCACGCCGCCGCCGACTGCATAAGCCAGCCCCGCCTTGGTGCGTAGGTTGACGAACAGCCGGGAAGAAAATCCGCCGCCGAAAATCTCGTTCATCACCTGCAGCGCAAAGTAGTCCGGGTCCTTGCGCTCGATTCCCATGCCGATCATGCGAATCGAGCTCTGGTTCACGTCGTTCTTGTCTACCACGTAGATGCCTGGTTTTTCCGGTGCAATCGCAATCTTCGGCTCCTCGATCTTTTCGCCCTTGGGCCAGTCGCCAAAGGCCTTGCGCAGCGTTGCCTCCATCTCCTTCGAGTCGAAGTCGCCCACCATGCCAAAGATAATGTTGTTCGGCGTCGTGTGCTGCTTATGCCATTGCAGCAGGTCTTCGCGAGTCACGGCCGCAACCGTTGCGTACTCGGGAATCCGCGCATAGGCGCTGTTCTTGCCATATCCCAGAATGTCGGTCTGAATCTGGGAGATCTCCTCGGTCTCATCGTTGCGGCGTGAGATGCTGCTGTACGCCTGCTTTTTGGACAGCGCTAGCTTGTCTCCCCGGAATGCCGGGTTGCGCAGCAGGTCAACGTAGATTCCAAACACATCGGGGAAGTCGGCTTTGAGGCAGTTGAAGCTGATCGTGGTATCCGAGTCGCCGCCGCCGGTTTCCACCTTGGCGGCGCGCGCCTCCAGATAGTCATCCAGTTGATCGCCTGAAAGTTTTTCGGTGCCCCCGATGCGCCAGGTTCCGCCATATAACTCGACCAGTCCGGTCTTATCCGCCGGTTCCGAGTCCGAGCCGCCGCGAATCATCGCCGAGCCCGAGATTAGCGGCAACTCGTGATTTTCAGTAAGAAACACGACCATGCCATTCGGCAATTCCACCCGCCTTGGCTGCTTCGGATTGAACGGAGGCAGCGCAGGAATCGCGATCTGCGTCCAGTTTGTCGCAACCCCTTTGCTTGCGCCCTGGACCGCTTTCGGCGCGCTCTGTTGCGCCTGACTGGGAGCCGGCAACAATGCGTACAACAAGGCGGCGCTCATCGTCGCCATCAGAAACTTCGTCTTCATCGCTGTGCCCCTTTCGCTACGACGGTGGTTTCCAGGATTCCAACCGTGCGATTGCTCTCCACAAAAACCTCATTCGCCACGCGCTTTACGTCCTCGTTGGTCACGGCGTCGATCTTATCGATGCGGCGAAACAACTCGCGCCAGTCGCCGTACTTCAACTGGTTCTCGGCGAGATTCCTCGCCAACCCCTGGTTGTTGGCCAGGCTGCGCAGCAGTGCGGCTTTTGAGCGCGTCTTCACCATCTTCAATTCGTCGGCGCTCACGCCCTCACTCTTCAGCTTTTCAATGGCTGCATGGATTGCGTCGCCCATTTCGGCGGCGCCGTGTCCCTGCGTGGGTACCGCATAGAACGCGTATAGATCGCGGTACTTGTCTCCAGGGAATCCGCTGAAGCCCGCCGCATTCACCGCGATCTTCTGGTCACGCACCAGCGAGCGGTACAGGCGCGAGGTGCGCCCTTCACTCATCACGCTGCTAATGACCGAATACACAACGTCGTCTTTGTCTCGGTAATTCGGCTTCTGGTAGCCCTCAATGTAGAAAGGTTGCGAGGCATCGTGCAGTACCACCCTGCGCTCGGAGGTCTGCTTTGCCTGCAACGTTTCGTATTCTTCAGGCTTGGGACCGGAAGGGATGCGCCCGAAATATTTTTCTACGATTGCGAATACTTTCTCCGCGTCCAGGTCGCCCACCACGGCCACCGCCATGTTGCTGGGCACGTAGTAGGTCTTAAAGAACTTTGCCGCGTCGGTGGCGGAGAAGTGCCTGAGGTCGCTGGCGTAGCCAATGCCCGGACGGTGATAGGGGCTGCCGTCGTAGGCAACCGAGAGAAACTGCTCCACCAATCGTCCCGTGGGCGATGAGTCGGTGCGCATGCGCCGCTCCTCCATCACCACGTCGCGCTCCTTGTAGAACTCGCGCATCACCGGATGGAGAAAGCGCTCCGACTCCAGATAGGCCCACAGCTCCAGCCGGTTGGCCGGCAGCGAGTAAAAGTATTGGGTGCTGTCCAGCCCTGTCGAGGCGTTCAGTCCCACTCCGCCATTGCGCTCGATGATCTCTCCGAACTGGTTCTTCACCACAAACTTGTCGGCTTCTTCGCGAGCCTTTTCCCAGGCCGCCTTCAATTTCGCGACCTTATTCTCATCGCGGTTCACCACGCGATTATTTTCCCGATCGTATGCGGCGTAAGCCGCCTCCACCTTCGCCAGAGCCACTTTCTCCGCGGGGTAATTCGTGGTGCCGATCTCGTCCGTACCTTTGAAGGCCATGTGTTCCATCATGTGCGCCAGTCCCGTCCTACCCTCGGGATCCTGCGCATCGCCGGCATCCACTACTGTGTAGAATGAGAAGACCGGCGCTTGAGGTCGGCTTAAAAACAGAACGGTAAGTCCATTGGGAAGGGTTTTGACGTGAACTCGTTTTTCAAACGAAGCTAAATCCTGCGCCAGTAACGTCTGCAGAGCGCAGAACAGCACAAGCAGAGGAAGGTAGGCTTTCAGCCGTCTCATCGTGCCTCCGCGGAAGCCTTGCAAGCTTCCGAACCTTCGAGTTTACAGCCCCATGGCGGAGACTGTCGAACCCGAGCCGGGCACGATTCCAGCGCTCAAACTTCGAAGAGCCGGTATGGCGTCGTGACTCCATTCGCCTTTAAAATCGACAGCGCAACATTATGTACAGGAATTCCGGCTGTGGTCTTGCCATCCGGCGAGCCATGGTGCGCGTGGCCGTGCAGCACCAGGTTTGCGCCATGCCGGTCCACCACCTCGGCCAGGCGTGAATTTCCGAGGTATGGATAAATTTCCGGCGGTTCACCTTTAACCGTGTCGCCGATGGGAGCGTAGTGCACAACGACCACGCGGCGTTCGGTGCGCAGTTGCGCCATGGCGCGCTCCAGTTTCAACGCCTCGTTGATTGAGCTCTGCACAAAGGCCTTCACCTCGGGCTCGCCGAAGGCGGTGAGCATGCCGCGTCCGAACCCTCCCGGAAAGCCCTTGGTTCCGGCAAAGCCCACGCCATCGCGCTCGTAGCCGCTGCCATCCAGCACCTTGATTCCTTCCGCCGCCATCACTTTCATCAACTCGTCCTGCTGTCCGCTCTCATAGTCATGATTGCCGAGCACGGCGACGATGGGAATACGCAGACGCACCAGCATGGTCAGCAGGGAATCCATCTCGGCGACACGCCCGTAGTTGGTGAGATCCCCGGCGAGCACCAGCACATCTGCGTCGTCGCGCACGCGCAGCATCTGCTCGCGAATCTTGTCGTAGGTTTGCGGACTGTAGTGGAGATCCGCAACTGCCGCAATCCTCATTTAGCTTCCTCGTGGTTGCTTCGTGGTTTTCAGCGTGGTTTGCTCGTGATGTTCCGCTTGGGCGCTCCTCATCTGCTCATTCAGATTCGCCATCCCCCACTCCTCGCTGTCAATGGCAAACATCTTTTCATCGATCAGGCTGCCGCGGAAAACCGCGTGCGGATCGGGATGATCGAGTTCATTGCGCAACCGGGATAACAGCTCATTCCACAGCGTGCGCGGCACAAACTCCGAATGCGCGGGATAGACGTATTGGTAGAGCACCAGCGCCCACAACAACATCATCCAGTGTTCGCCGATCAAATCCAGAATGCGATTCCAGTCCAGCTTTCCGCCCGTGCCGTGAATGACGTGCACAATGTCGGCGCCGTCAAAGCGCTCGCGGCGAGTGACGAACAACTTGGATGCGATCAGTTCCTCGGCAGCCAGAACCTTCACTGGAACTCCCACCACCTCGGCATGGCTGGCGCGATCGATCCACTCGCGCTGCACCGTGATGACCGCGTTGCTCATGCCGGTGATGAGGTCCACGTAAAAGTCTGCGCGCCGCGCTTTGCAGAGCCACACCGGGTCGCAAACTTCGGTTTCAAAATCTTCGGCTGCGAGCAGTTCGAGCGCGCGGGGTACATCTTCGTGAACCAGAAAAAGGTCGAGGTCCTTCGTATCGCGCCAAATTCCTGTGTGCTGATGCAGTGCGAACGCTCCGCTCACCGCGAATGGAATGTGCTGCGCGATGAGCAATCTGAGTACCTCAACGAACAGAGCTCGTTGCTCGGGCGCGAACACCGGGGGAGTGGAGCTGCTCATCGGCAGCGCTCTTTCTTCGGCCTCAGACATGAGCGATTGGATGTGCGTCAGGGTCAGTATGTTGCGGGTGAGAGCGACGAGGTTTAGTAAAGTCCGGGCTCGCCGGCGGGGCGAGTTTTCCAGCGCCGATGGACCCAGAGCCACTGATCGGGATGGGCACGCACTGCTTGCTCGATGGCCGCGGTGTAGTTCTGGGTGTTGGCCATGGCATCGGCGTCATCGTCTCCGGTGCAGACGGTGGGAATCGCCGGTTCAAAGCGAATGCGGTACTTGCCCAGCGACTCGTCCCAGATGGTGAACGCCGGAAGCACAGCGGCGCCGGTGTGCATGGCGAGCCGCGCGATTCCGCCCGCGGTGCAGGCTGGAAGGCCAAAATAGTTTACGAAGACTCCCTGCGGCGGAGTCATGTTGGTATCCATCAGAGCGCCGACAGTTTCGCCGCGCTTCATCGCCGCCAGCAGGCCGCGCGCGTACTCATCCTTTGCGAAAGTCTTGTTGCCATGCAGCGTGCGCAGACGGCGGACCCAGCCATTGAGCAGGGGATTGTCGAGGTCGCGCACGACGATGTTCAGCCAATGCCCGTGCAAGGAATGGACGAACGAGCCAATCTCCCAGCCGCCCAGATGCGCGGTCATGAAGAGCACACCCTTACCACGGTCGCGCGCCGCGAGATAGTTCTCCAGACCGTCGTAGACGGCGATGCGATCGATGTTTTCCAGCGTGTAGTCGGGAAACTTTGGAACTTCGGCAAGCAGACGCCCCAGTGAGAGATAGACGCCCTTTAGAATGCGCTCGCGTTCCGCAGCCGTTTTCTCCGGAAAGGCCAGTTCAAGGTTGCGCATTCCCACCCGCCGCAGCCGCGGGTGGCACCAATAAAACGACATCGCAATACCACGGGCAACACTGCGCGCCACCGGACGCGGCAACCATCGCAGCGTCTGTGCGATGAGCCAGACAGGAAGATACTCCAACCAAACACGCATGAGCGAACTTTGACCGTATCAAATCGCAAGTTGCAAGGTCAACCAATTGGACGCGAGTTGCTGGAGAAGGATTACAGGGTGGCGTCACGTTTCAAGGTTCACACTAAGAAGGAAAAAGCCCGCCCAGTAAAGCGGGCGGGCTGTTGAGACTCTTGCGGCCTTACTTTCCTGCGTACTTCGCCAGCGTATCGCGCCAGAGTTCTGCGTCCTTGGGCGCTTCCGTTTTGCCCAGCAGGATGGTTCGGAAGGGCACCATTTTGCCATAAAAGTCGCGGGTGTCTTCCCTATGCTGGTTGAGCACCGCTCCGTTGAGCGAGATGCCCGCAAAGAGGCCGCGGGTGCGGGAGTAGGTGAGCACCTCGGCGCGCATCTTCCAATCCGTTGAGGCATCCGCGTGACGACCCACGGGACCGGCGGCGACACTGGCGTCGGCGCCCAGTTTCACCTTGCTTTGCAGCAGATTTTCCATACCGCGCTCATTCATAATTAGCATCACGATGTCGGCGGCCTGTCCGCCGATCTGAAGACCCCAGCTGCCGCCCCTCAGTGAGAAGAACGCGGGCGCGCTCCAGCCCTCATCCGTGCGGCAACTGGCCACGCCCTTGCCGTAGGCTCCGCCAAAAACGAAGGCAGCCTTCAGCATGTTGGGTATCACAGCGATGCACTTGGCGTGAGAGATTACTTCCTCGGGTATGCCGCTGTCGGGAGCCGACATAATCTCCTTGATCACCGTGGCGCCGCTCTCCAGGCGATCCACGTCATCGCCGCGGTCGGCCAGGGCCGCGGTAGTGGAGAGAAGAACGACGAGTGCAATCAAAACTTTATTCATTGGTATTTCCTTCCTTGCAGGAATTAAATCCGCACTGCTGCATCATAACTCTTTGTCATTGATTGTATGTGTACTGCTCGTGTACTGCTTTAGCGGGCCACAACGCGCGCGATCGCAGTGTCTAGAACTTCTCTGGTAAAAATTGCGCCCGATGTCTTCCTGGTGCGTTGGCGATAAATTGCCGTCGTCTCGCACAGCACCACAATGTCTTCTATTTCCGCGGGGTTCAGAACACATTCGAGGATGCGCGAACTGAATTCTTCTTCGCTCATTCCTTCAAGTTGGAAGCCTCTTCGCTGTGCCTCGGAAAGGTAAAAGTGAGTAACCTCGGATAAGACCCGCGCAGCCCCCTCGGAAACTTCCGGACGGTTGGCGGAACTCAGACCAGCGCCGGGAAGCGCCAGTTTGATACCGAAGATGTTATCTAGTTCGCTGTCTGCCGCAAACCATACCGTCGTCGCCACCACTAGAACGTTCGGCACCTCCGACGTAGTCTCAATCAGCGCGTCGAGTTCAGCAAGTAACTCCGGGTCGTCCGTCTTGTATGCAAGGTCAATGCGCGGAAGCAGCAGCATAACCTTCTTGCGCTTGTGGCTGCGCACGATGTCCTTGGCTTTGGCCAGGGCGTTACTGTCGCGTGGGTTGTACACGGTCACCAGGCGCTCCATGCCAGCCATCTGCGCGATGCGCTGCGCCAGGCTTTTCTTTCCGCTCTGGTTGGGTCCGATGATGAGCACCTCATTGCCAATCTTCAGATCCTTGTAGGCTGCCGGCGTACGCGCCCGGTCCACCAGATCGGCAATGCTTTCGAGCAAGCTGTCGAGGCCTGCCAGACGGGGGCTCAGGGTGCTGACGGCAACATCATCAAGACTTAGGTAAACGCGTTCGCGCCGTTTGCGGTAATCGGAAATAAACTCGATGAAGACAGGAAGCGCAGCGATGGAGCCAACGATGGTTGCCAGCACGAGGATCTCTTCGGTCAGCAGTAATGCGGAGTCGCTATCAGGGATGGCGGCGAACATACGCTGAGAATAACACTGGGGGGATTGCGGGACGAATCCGAAGCGTGATTCGCGCTAAGTAATCATGGTCACCGCCTGGGTGACCATGATTGATAAGACGCGTTCGATAAGAATTGCCGAGCCTCTAGCGGCTCGATGAGACCAGCGAGTGGGTGATGGCATGAACCGAGAGCGCGATGCGATTCTGCACCCCGACCTTGCGCATCAGTTTGGCAACGTGTGCCTTCACCGTGCGCTCCTCGATGCCGAGCGCGGAACCGATCTCCTTGTTGGAGCGTCCGGCCACCAGCAGTTCGAGCACCTCTTTTTCGCGGTCGGTAAAGGTAACGCGGCCGGCCGGAAAGATTCTTCCCGGAGAAGATGTGACCCGCTCGATGAAGGTCGAGAGCACGCGGCGCGGAGCCCAGACCGAGCCCTGGTGAACAATGCGAATTGCCATCGCGAACTCGTCGGGACTGGCCGCCTCATCGACGTATCCCTTGGCGCCGGCTGCCAGAGCCTTGAGAATCATCTCGTCGTCGGCTCCCGCTCCTGTCACCAGGATGCGCAGATCCGGGCGCGTTGCCTTCAGTCCCGCCATTACGTCGAACAGATTCTGACCGCTGCGGCTGCCGAGAAGGATGAGATCGGCGTCGGCATTGCTGGCAATGTCGCTGGCCGAAGCCGAGACCAGTTCCATGTCCGGTTCGGAATCGAAGAGCGCGCGGAATCCGATGAAGCGGAGCGGATCGCTCTCGACTACGGCGATCTTCACCTTCTGCGAAGGGTGCGGGTTGTGCTCTGGAGGCAGCTTCCGTGCCCTTCTTCTTCGCCGCAACCGAGTGCCGGCGGCGCAGTCTTTGAGCTTGGAGCATTCGCCATTCAGTAAGCATACGCAGCTTTGCGAAGAAAAAACACGAAAAACTCACATGATCCATCCTGTACGCAGGGACACGGCCAGTAGGACCAACATTCCTGTGTACCTGCGACTGGAGGCCGTACTCGACAGAGCCAAACGCACACTCCGAGGCCGTACTTCTGCCCGACCGGAACTAAGGAGAATCTCCTTGAATTACCTAAGTGCTCCATTGCATTCCCGCACTGGCCAGGTTAGGGCAAACTCTTTCCATAACCTGAACGAAAGATGTTTGGACTGAGCTCTTCAGTGAGCCGAATTCTCTGGGGGAATACACGCGCAGGGGAGAGTGAAGTCCAGGAACACAGGCCGCGGAACTCAAACCAGTCTCCCGCGGCCTGTTCTTCCATCTGCAGCGTTCTTCGGGCATTCCTTATCCAGCAGGAGACATGACGCGCCGCCACGTACTCGCCGGATTATTATTCTCTCTTTTGCCGGCAGCGGCCTTCGCCGCCGGGGCGCCAGGCTCTTCGTCTCAAATCGCACTGTCCCAAATCACGCAATCCGAAGTCGCAAAATCCGATGCGAACGATTTTGGAAGCCTCGAACTGCGTACCTCGCCAGCAAGAATCCAGAGCAGCGCAAGCAATTTGTAAGCGAGCTGAAATCCCTGGCCAAGAGCAGCTCCGCCGAAGACGCGTGCCGCCCTGAATGCGGCGGTCTCGGCCATGCTGCCCGCGGCCGACTCGGCCCAGCAGGCCGAAGTGCTGATGCAGATTGCCGCCGCCCATCCCGTCGGACTCTCGGCAGGCGCGCACAGCTCTGCCCGAGGACGCCGAGTTTCTGGTGGACGCGCGGCGCGCGGCCCAGGCGGCGAAGCACGCCAGCGGGAGACGTCGAGGCGCTGGCCGACATCCGCATCGATCATCTGCGCAAAGACAGCCTGGGGCGCGACGGACTGACCTCGGCGCACGTGCAGCAGGTTTGGCGGATCAACAGCGCGCAGGGGGCAAGAAGCTTTTCCACCGCACTCGGTGATGTATGCCGCGATGAGCGAGACGCTCTGCATCGTGCGGGCGCGGGTGCTCAAGCGCGATGGCAGCGAGGTCGGCGGCCACGGTTTCCGCCGACCAGCCGGTCGAGGAGCGGGGCTCGTCGATGTACTTTGACTCGCGCTCGCGCGATCTGCGTTTTGCGCAACTGCAGCCGGGCGACGTGGTGGAGATCGAATATCGCCTGCTGCCGGCGGCAGAGGTCAATCCGTGGGCGGGCTACTATGCGCGCATGGATCTGTTCCGCGATTCGTTTCCGACGCGGCTGCGGCGGCGGGTGGTGATCGCGCCGACCACGATGAAGCTGTATGCGGTGGAGCACGGACTGCCGTCGGCCGCGGTGCAGCAGACGGGCGAGGAGACGACCCGGATCTGGGAGATGCGCGACATTGCCGCGCAGCCGTTTGAGGCGCTTTCGCCGGGAGCCAGCGCCAGCGGGCCCTACCTGCATGTTTCCACGATTGGCACGATTGAGGAGTTTGGCCGCTGGTACAGCAGTCTGCTGGAGCCCGGGCTGAAGCTGGACGAGAATCTGCAGCCGTTGCGCCGACAGATTCTGGCAGCGCAACCTGAGCACGCAGGGCAAGGTGCAGGCGGTGTATGAGAGCGTGCAGCGCAGCACCAAGTACGTTGCGTTTGAGTTCGGCGTGCACAGCTACCAGCCTTATCCGGTGGCCACGGTGGAGCGGCGCGGCTTTGGCGACTGCAAGGACAAGGCGGCGATGATTGTGGCGCTGCTGCGGGCCGTGGGCGTGCCGGCGGAGTTTGCCATGATGCGCACGCGCTCGGCGGGCGACGTGGCCCCGGAGGCCTACTCGGTGCAGCTGTTCAACCACGCCGTGGCCTACGTTCCGGAGCTCAACCTTTACCTGGACGGCACCGCGGAATACGCCGCGCTGGGCGAACTGCCGCCCGACGACCAGGGCGCCTTGGCTATGACCGTGGACGCCGAAGGCAAAGCGACCCGGCGTACCGTGCCGTTTTCTCCGCCTGAGTGCCAACCGCGTCACGCGCGAGGTGACGGCGCAACTTGAACGCGATGGCCGGGTGGAGTTCTCGTCGCAGACGAAGTTTGCAGGATATTTTGCCGCGGAGCAGCGGCGCACCAGCGAGTCCGACGACCTGGCCGGGAGCTATCGGGCGACCCTGGCGCAGTTCTATCCTTCGGTGAAGATCGCGCACGCGGTAGCCGAAGGGACGGCGCGGGCTTCGCGGGAAGTGGAATTGAAGATCGAAGGGATCCATCGACGCAACGCAAGGCGAGCGCGAGGTGACCCTGCGCAGCTCGCTGAACACGGCCGGGTTGACCAGGAAATATGCGACGCAGCGGTTGCGGCGGAATCCGCTGCTGGTGCCCGTCACTCCCAGCGAACACGAGGTCTTTGACTACGAACTCCCCGATAGCGCCGAAGCCGTGCTGCCAGCCGATACCAACCTGCAAACGGACGTTTGGAAGAGTTGAGGTGAGCTATCAGCGGCAGGGGCGCAAGCTGCGCGTGGAAACCTACACGGAACTGGTTCCGCTGACCGTGAAAACCGGAGATTACGCGGCGTTCCGCGCATTCTGCCAGACTGCGGACGAGGCCTTGCAACGTGAATTCAGGATCGCGCTTCCATGAAATATCCGAGTCCCAAATCGCGTTGGACCCTTGTCGCAATCCTGCTGACCGCCAGCATTGCCGTGTTTGCGCAAACATTGAGCGCCCAGAGCGCGCATTCGTCGAGTCCCCATGGGCGGAGCCGCGCCAAGAGCAAGGCCGTGCGCACCATAGCCGATTCGTACGTCGGAGACGATCTGAAGAAGAACATGCACGAGGCGGAGTTGCTGGAAGAGTCGCGCGAGGCAGGACTGCTTACGGACTGGCATCTGGACGGACGATTTGGGCGCGGCCGCGAAAAGGACTTTGCGCGCGAGTTTGCGCCTGAGAAAGAAGCGGCGAAGGCCACGGCGCGATCGAGCCGAGCGCAACATTACGAGCTGGTCTTTCCTGAAGGCAGATTTGCTTTGCCGCCTGGCGTGGCCTCGCACAAAGGTGTTTTTTATGCCAGCTCCAGCACTTACCTGAGCAGCAGCGGGGAATGGAACGTGTACCTGGAGAGCGGCGCCGAGCGCCGTCGTCTTCGTGGATGGTCAGAGGGTCGTTGAGAGCGGGCCGAAAGCGCCCGGAGTACTGCGCGGAAGCATTCACGCCGAAAGCGGCTACCACTCCGTCATGGTGAAATTCACCGCCGAGGCAGCGCCCTTTCGGGTGGCCATTCTGCCGCCGAATTCGGGTTCGCGGCGGAAGAACAACACTCCCTACCTGCAGGCCTCGCCCGCCTCGGAAGACATGATGGCAATGCAGATGGGCGACGTGCTCATGGCCAGCCGATAGCGGACGCCGGCTAAAATCCTTTTAGTCACTGAATCTATTCACTTGCTCATAGGAGTCGACACTGCGGCGCTCGGCGTCTTCGGCGAATTTCTCACTCAACCGGCTGAGCGCTGCAAAGATCTGGCTGGCCCGATCGACGTATTCGGGGGCATTCTCCCAGATTGCTTCAAAGCGCTCGGGATACTCGCTGGCGAGCAGCGCGAGGCCGCCCGCGATAGAGGCAATGCCAATCTTGCGGCGGCCGGTGAGCGCCAGGACTGCGCCAGCTCCCACCGCGCTGCAGACCAGCGCTTTCTTCCAGTTCTGCATTGTTTCCTCCGACACTGACTGACCGATCACAATCGCCGACGAAAAGTAAATCCCCGCACTTAGACTACGAAACCGTAACGGCCGTTGCTCGCTGCTGTTGCCCGCAACGTGCCAAAGAACGAGGCCGAACGACGCCCGCTGCATCTCTGCCGCCTGCGCTTCATTCTATCCCTAAGCACAGGATCGCGTTCAGGCGCTACGCCGCGACGAGCGGGTCGCCGCGCTGCGTTTGCGCACCGGACTTGGAGGCTTGCGCATGGTGCTCGGCTGGCTGGCTCCCTTGGCGCGCTGGGGAGTGGCGTCACTCTCCGCAAACTCGGGCAGTTGCTGGTGGAGAGTGAGCACCGGGGCGAACAGGTCGCCGAGGCGCTCCACCCGCTCAAGCACCTGGGGGGCGGTATATTCCAGCTTCGACGGATCGTTCGACTGCAGGCAGCGGGTGACCTCCGCCCAGCTCACCGGAGTGGAAACCGTCGGCCGCTGCCGGGCTCGCAGCGAGTACACGCAGATCGTGGTTTTGTGCTCGTCATTCTGGCTCCAGTCGACCAGAACTTTACCTTTCCGGAGCGATTTCTTCATATCGCTGACCACGAGTTCGGGATGCTTCCGCTCAAGGCTCAGCGCAAGCTGATGAGCAAGGGGCTTGGTCTCCTCGTAGCTCACGCCCGAGTTGATCGGAACGTACACCTGCAATCCCTTGGAGCCGGAGGTCTTGGCAAAGCTCCGCAGTCCCGCGCGGGAGAAGGCATCGCGCACCCAGAGCGCCACTTGGCAGCATTGCACGATGTTCGCCGGTTCGCCCGGATCCAGATCAAAAACCATGAACGAAGGATGTGGCATTGCCGAGGCCATCGACAGGGAGGTGTGCAGCTCCAGGGCAGCCAGGTTGGCCGCCCAGACCAGGCTGGGCAGGTTCTGCACCACGCAATATTCCATCCAGCGGTGGTTGCCTTCGCTCCAAATAGGAGCCGTCTCCACCCATTCCGGATGCTTGCGCGGGCAGTTCTTCTCATAGAAGAACTGCCCTCCAACCCCGTCCGGATACCGCTTCATCGTGAGCGGGCGTCCGGCCAGATGCGGCAGCAGCATAGGCGCCACGCGCACGTAGTAGTCGATCACCTGTCCCTTGGTGAAGCCGGCTTCCGGGTACAGGACTTTGTCTAGGTTGCTCAGTGAGAGACGGCGGCCTTCGATCTCGACGATGGTTTCATGGCGAGGCATAGTGAGATTATTAGATGCATGTGAGCAGACCAGAGTCACTAAAACTGTCGCAAGAGAATCGCAGGAGTGGTACAAGGAACGTATGAAGACCAGTGAATTAGCGGAACAGATTGGCGCCATCTGCGAAGGCGGCGATGTTGAGGTGAGCGGGGTATCCAGCTTTGGCGCTGCGACCGTTCAGAGCCTGGTGTTCGCCGAGCAGCCACGAGCCCTGCAAGCCGCCTTCGGCTCTCTGGCAGCCGCTGTGATCGTCCCCGCAGACGCCGCGCCGGGCAGTGGCGCCTCGGGAAAAGTCCTACTCCGCGCCCGTAATCCTCGGTTGGCCTTTGCCCTCGCCGCCGAGGAACTGCGCCGCCGCGAGCCCGCTGAGTTTGCCGCCGGAGTAGATCCGTCGAAGCTCAACGTACTGCGCCTCCACGCCTCGGCTATCGTCGATCCCTCCGCCGACCTGCACCCCACCGCGTACGTCGAAGCCCTGGCCGTAATCGGTGCCAGAGCGAAGATCGGCGCGCATAGCTGCATCGGCCCAGGCTGCATCGTCGGCCCTGACGCGGTAATCGGCGAAGACTGCCAGCTCATGGCGCGCGTCGTGGTCTACGCCGGCACCACCCTGGGCGACCGAGTGATCGTCAAGGCTGGCGCGGTCCTCGGCAGTGACGGCTTCGGCTTCGTCCCTGACCCTGCGACCGGGCGCTACCACAAGTTCCCTCAGATCGGCCGCCTTGAAATCGGCAACGACGTTGAGGTCGGAGCCAACACCACTATCGACCGCGGCGCGCTCGACGCCACCATCATCAGCGACGGCGTCAAACTCGATAACCTCGTGCAGATCGGCCACAACGTCCACCTTGGCCGCAACGTCGTCATCGCCTCGCAGACCGGAATCAGCGGCAGCACCGTTCTTGAGGACGGCGTCCTCGTCGGCGGGCAGGTAGGCATCGCCGACCACGTCCGCATTGAGCAGGGCGTAATCCTCGGAGCGCAATGCGGCATCCCAAGTAAAAAGGTGTTGCGTGGCAAAGGCATCCTATTCTGGGGAACTCCCGCCCGACCCATCGCACAGTACCTGAAAGAGCTGGCTACGCTGGCAAGGCTGAGCCGGAAGAAGTAGGAGGCTTGCTACTGAATCGAGCAGCGTCGGAGAGTGCGAAGATTTCAAGCGCAACGGCCGAAAGGCGGTACAATCCCACCGGACAGGTGGTGAATAAGAGACTTCTCGTAAAAAGAGGCCCATATGGATCAGGCTACAGACCAGACCTTTGCTTGGGTGCCATCGTTGGAAACGATACGGACAGCGAATTTATACGCGCTCATGCAGGAACAGCGCGCCGCAAATTACGCCGAGATACATGAATGGTCAGTCCAGAATCCTGAGGCCTTTTGGGAACGCACAATCCGGAAATTGAATATCAAGCTGCGCAAGCCATATACCCAGCTGCTCGATCTATCCGAGGGCATAGCTCATCCTAAGTGGCTGAAGGGCGCAGAGCTAAACATCGCGGAAAGCTGCTTCTCCAACTCATCAGTATGCCCTGCCATCATCACCCGGCGTCAGGACGGTCGTCTTGAAACCATCCCAGTTGGACAGCTAGACCGCCTCAGCAACCGTGTCGCGAATGGACTTCAGGCGCTCGGTATTTCCAAGGGCGATTCCGCAGCCATAGATATGCCGATGACGGCAGAGTCGGTTGCAGTTTACTTTGGCATCATCAAGGCTGGAGCGGTGGTCGTTTCTATTCCAGATAGTTTGCCTTCAGAGGAAATCGCCCGACGGTTACGCATCGGAAATGCGAAAGCAGTTTTCACGCAGGATGAAATCCTGCGAGGCGGAAAATCGCTGCCGATGTATGAAAAGGTTCGCGACGCCAACGCTCCCACTACCGTTGTGCTTCCCGGCAAGCGCGATTCGCAGATCGAACTTCGCGCGGGCGATTTACGGTGGAACAATTTCTTGAGTTCGAATGAGCAGTTTGAGGCCGTAACCTGCGCGCCTGCAGACCCTACCAATATCCTGTTCTCTTCCGGCACCACGGGTGATCCCAAGGCCATACCATGGGATCATACGACAGCAATCAAATCCGGCTCAGACGGAATGTACCATCAGGACATCCACTCGGGCGACGTCGTCTGTTGGCCAACCAGTCTGGGTTGGATGATGGGGCCGTGGTCAGTCTATGCAAGCCTGTTGAACAGAGCCACGATTGCGCTTTACGAAGGTGCGCCTACCGAACGGGCTTTCTGTGAGTTTGTACAGAATGCAAAGGTGACAATGCTAGGTCTGGTTCCCAGCATCGCAAAAGCCTGGCGCAGTACAGGCGCAGCCGATGGCTTCGATTGGAGTCATTTAAAAACATATAGCTCAAGTGGCGAAGCCTCGAATCCTGATGATTATGGCTGGCTTATGAAGCTCAACCAGCCGGATGGGAGTTCCAGGCCGATCATTGAATACTGTGGCGGCACCGAGATCGGCGGGGGTTATGCAACCAGCACGGTGATCGATCCGCAAAGACCTTCGGAATTTAATGCGATCGCGATGGGCAACGATGTTGTCTTTTTGAATGAGGAAGGCAAGCCATGCGTTCCCGGTGAGGTCGGTGAAGTATACATCCGCAATCCCTCCATAGGCCTTTCGACACGTCTGCTGAATGGAGATAACGAAGCGGTCTATTACGCCAACTGCCCCATGCTCGATAACCGTCCTCTGCGCCGGCATGGCGACCAGATGCTCGTGGGCGAAGGTGGCCGTTATCGCTCCGATGGACGGACCGACGATGCGATGAACCTCGGTGGTATCAAGGTGGGATCGGTTGAGATCGAGCGCACCCTCAATCACGTGGCTGGAATCTTGGAGACAGCGGCAGTGGCCGTACCACCCCCAGGCGGAGGCCCCGAACGGCTGGTTATTTTTGCGGTGGTTAACAATGAGTGTAAGCCGGTGCGGCTGGATGTATTAAAGAGCGAAATGCAGCAAGCTATTAAAAATCACCTGAACCCGCTCTTTCACATCGAAGACGTGATCGTTGTAGACAGTCTGCCGAGAACGGCTTCTAACAAGGTAATGCGAAAAGTCTTACGTAGAGTAGTAGTAGCTGCCTGAGTGAGCAACCACGACACGCCGCGCGAGACGGACGGGTGGCCCACATCCGCCCGCTGTTGGCGAATGTGGGGATCAGCGCGGCTCACAGATGGCGTGACTTACCGTGGCCCTCTTTTGGCCAGTTGGAGTTGTTGACGTTGTACTTGTTTTAGTTATCGTTTGGCGATTGTGAGCTACTTGGCGATGATTAAACAGCTAACAGCCTGTGGTGTAAGTAGCTGATTTCCGGTAAGACAAGCCGCGCAGTTGCGAACGCGATCTTGTCGCATTTCTGACAGCCTGCACGGAGTTCCGGTCCCGAGCAAACCTATTCTGCCTTACTCGGCACGCAAACCGCAGAAATGGTGGCGCCAAGCGCAAAATATGGCGCAACAGGCGTGCTCCGAAGCGGTTTCTAAGCTCACGCGGCGTGCCCGCTCCCAGCAGTTTGCGCATCACCAGGCTCAGATTGAAGGCACCGACATGGATCAGTTGACGCTTCAATATGTTCCCGTGCCCGCGCAGATGTGTGCGCCTCATGCCGCCGGTTTCATAGCAATGAGCGAAACTGCGCTCGACGAACTCACCTCGACGCTTCAATAACCTCTTGCCGTAAGCTCCGCGCACCCGCCGGCGATTTGCATACACCGCTTTTTGCTCTTCGTTTTTATCTTGCCAGTGGCGCCGACCCCTCTGCTTCTTTTCCGGAATATAACTGCGCACCTCACGATCCTCGACGCTCGTCAACACCGGGCCACTGTGATAACCCTTATCCGCGACGATCTCTTCGATGCCGTTGACGTTGACCTTGGACTCATCGTTGGGATGTAGCTGAACGTCCCGCACGGCCAAATCGGCGACGGTCATGCCCGCCTCGACCAGGGTTTCGTGAAACGTTGTGGTGTCGCCCTTATCGGCGCCTTGCAGGGTAACGGCCACCACCGCGCCACTGTCCAGATCGACGGCGTGCTCGGCCTTATGCGCAAGATGCGTGCATCCGTCCTTCATTTTCGCGATCCGCGCATCAGGGTCCGCCGGACTCATCCAATCCTTGTTGGAAGTACGTTTCTTGCGCTTTCGATCGAGCCGCGCAAGGTCCTCGCGCGCTGGCGTCTCAATGCCGGAGGCTTTCGCCAAGCCGCGCAGAAACTCATCGTAACTTGCACCCGTATCGCGCCGCACAATCGAGCGCATCGCTGCGTTGGCTTCCAGCGTCGTCGCGTCAATCGCGATACGCTTTCCCTTCAGCAGCCCGCGATCAGCGAGCATGCACAACACCCAGTTGAAGACTTCGCGATGCGTCTCCAGATCGAGCAATCGGCGCGTGCGGGAAATCGTCGAGTGATCCGGCGTGTACTCGTCCAGGGCAATCCCAACAAAACGGCGTAATGCCAGCGAATCCGCCAGCCGCCAAGCAATGCCGCGCTCAGCCTCGATGCCTTCAAAGTAGCCGATCAGCAACGAACGAAAGTAAATCCCGGGCGTCAGCGACGGCCGCCCGTAGCGCTCCGCATAAAACTTCGCGCATCGTGCCTCAACAAATGCATCGAAGCCTTCGCTGTCCAGCAACTCGTTCAGCCGCTGGTAAAACGGATGCCCCGGCGCTACCGCCAGTTCCGTGTGCGCGACCCACAGACCTTCTTGTTTCTCCCGACTCTTGCGCGTGCCCATCGCCATATGTCGAGTCTACAAACAGACCCTGTGGATAGTTCAGAACTTTCTGCTTATCACTCCAGACTTGCACCACGGGCTGCTAACCGACTCAACGGCTCGTGTATGTGGAATCCTCAGCAATCGCGGCGTCGGCATCGCGCCGCAATTTCTCGCAGAGCCACGTTAGACCGGTGGGACAATGATGTAGCGCGTTGTCTTTGATTGTGGCCACATCTTTCTTGATGCTCAACGAAGGCCGAATTCGCTTCGAAGTGAATCCCCATGGCGCTGAGCGTGCACACTTGCAGATAAGTTCCAGACTGCTCTCTCTGGCAACGATTGTCGCTGACGGCAGCTAAGGCGGGTGACAACAAAGACGGTTGGGTGTCTGCTCTATGTCGGTTCGCCCATAACGTGCATCGCCACTGACGTACGCAAAAGTCCCTTCCTTGACGGCACGCCCCTTAGGACTTCGTTTTCTTCGAAGGTTTCGACTTGCCAGAACTGTTGAGAGCGACCGCTTGGCGAACGAGCGCCTTGAAGGCGGACTCATCAACTTCTTCTCCTTCATGGATGTCGATCGCGCGGCGTACGTTTCCGTCGAGGCTTGAGTTGAAGAGACGGGCCGGATCCGTCAGAGACGCGCCCTTGGCGAAGGTAAGCTTCACGACACTCTTGTAGGATTCGCCAGTGCAGATGATGCCGTCGTGCGACCAAACCGGAGTGCCCATCCACTTCCACTCCTCGACGACGTCCGGGTCTGCTTCCTTGATGAGCTTGCGCATTCTGCTGAGGGTTTCCCCGCGCCAGTCCCCGAGTTCGGCGATTCTTTTCGAGATGAGCTCCGATGCCGACTGGCCTTGGCTCGCGCCCGATTTGTTCATGTTCTCATCCTGGAAGTTCCAGATAGGATCGCTTTCATTGACCGCGTCTTGCTACAACGAAACAACAAAATACAGATTGCTTGTCGCAAACTGGCCATCTTCCAACTGTCCAGGAACGAGAATCAATCACCGATCACAGATCGCGAGACTTACTCACCTCGTACACGCGTAACTTTGCCGCACCCTGAATCAACTCCGGGAAATGCTTCATGAACTCCTTAAAGTGAGGGGTCTGGAAATGAAAATCCAGAGCCGCCTGATCCGCCCACTCTTCAAAGAACAAGAACTCGTTAGTAGCAGGTTGTTGTTCGTAAAAGTTATAGCTGATGCAGCCCGCCTCTGCCCTGGAAGTCGGAGCCACGGTGGCAGCAAGGCGGATAATCTCACTTCTCCGCTCCGGGTTCCCCACGAATTTCGCCGCAAGTACGATCATGCTCACTCCATGTCCAGCTTTGATTTGTAAGTCGGAGAACCAGCCCCGGAAAGCGTCTCCGGTTAGAGTCTTACTCAAATCGATGTCAAGCCTGTTGCACTAACGATGCGCACTTATTCGAAGGACGCGTTCACGACGCTTTCCTCTTGGGGAATTTCGGTTCAGGTTTAGCTTCGGCTTCGTCCGACACGACGATGGGATTTGTGCGAAGGTTGCCGCCTTCGATGGCGATCCGAGCGATGCTGACGTTGAGCAGGGAAGCGGCGAGACTGAGGGCGAACATGTTGGTGACGCGGATGAGCGTGCCGGCTTCGCTCTGGTTCATCCCCATTTCAGCGAGGTCGCTGGCGTCGAATTCGATGGGACCGGGAAGTTCGCTGACCATCGCCCGCGCATCTTCGACGCATCGAGCTCTGGCAGTACTGGAAGAGCTCCGAGACGGCGATGGGTTTAACCGAGTTCCAGTAGCTCTGCAGAAAGTCCAGGCCAGCGGGCGAAGGCCTGATAGAGGGTATGAATGACTTCGGCGTCTGGTGGCCGTCCGGATATCGGCGTAGATGCTCTTTACGGCAGGAGCAGCGGTGTCATCGTCGATCAATTCAACGCTGCAGCGGAGCGTAGGCACGGCGGCCGGGGTGCGAGCGATATCGGCGCTTCCGGCTGCGCCTTCAAAGCACTCGGAGAGAAATGACGCGAGCAGAAGGCTCAGAGGGACGGAGTAACAGAAGAAGTCAATACACTCCTTCAACTCTTCGCTGGCGCCGGGAATGAACTGCTGGCGGGTGACTTCAGACTTGAGGTTGGGGACCTGGAAGTAGGCTGTGGACGCGGGTGTAGGCGTCGGCGCGCAGGCGATTGGAGCAGGAGAAGAACGCTTGCGACTGCACAATCGGGCGCGCGGTGCCCCAGAAGTGATCGAGAAAGCGAGGGTGAGCGCCGAGGAACTGGAAGAAGCTGCTGATGTGCGGCACGCCGAAAACCTGCTGCATGTCGCGATAGATCTCCAGCACTCGGCCAGTCGCCTGCGAGAGTGGAACTAAACTGCACCGCCTGACCCTTTTTCCAGTTAGCCATAGGAATTAAGATGACGAACCCGGAACAGAGGTTCGCAGCGTGGAACACAATTCAGCGTTATAGAGTGTTGGCGAGCAGCAGGCACAGGCCGAAGGGAGCAGATTCGGCAGGTTGGGGGAGGGTGGACGTGCGCGGGAAGGGTGGACGTGTATGATTACGGGCGTTATGCACGAGTTCCAGGTTCTGTTCGATCACGGCGAAGACTCCGAATTGCTGGATCCGGCGATGGCACCTATGGCAAGCTCGGGTTCCCGACGCCTGCGGCGGGGAGGCCGTGGATTTACGCGAACTTTGTGCAGACGCTGGATGGCATTGTCTCGCTGCTGGGCGATGAGGCGGGCGGGGCTGATATCGCGGGGCTGCCCGAGGATCGCTGGCTGATGGACCTGCTGCGGGCTCACGCCGATGCGGTGATGCTGGGGATGGGAACGCTGCGCGACGAACAGAGGATGGGACGTCCCCGAGCGCGCGGGCCGGTGTTCCGGATCATGGACGCCGGGATGCAACAACTGAGGACACGTCTTCGCCGCGGCAGAGAACGCAATGTGCTGGTGACGGCGCGAGCAGATTTCCAGATGAGCGATTATGCGGCCTTTGACGGCGAGCACGTGGACGTTACGGTGCGTGACGACGCACGAGGGAGCCAAGAGGCTGGAGGCGCAGCGCAAGTCTCACCCTTGGGTGGACATCATCGCGGTGGACGCGGAGGCCAAAGGCGAGGGCGTGGATCTGCAGCAAGGCGGTGGCCACATTGAAGGAGCGTTACGGGATCAATTATCTGCTCTGCGAGGGCGGACCGCATGCTGTATTCGGGCATGCTTACGGCAGGGTTGATCGATGAAAAGTTTCTTGACGGTTTCGCCGATCGAGGTGGGTCGGTTGAGCGCGCAAGGGCCGAGGCCGACGGTGCTGCCGGAGGTGGGTTTCAGTAAAGAGGATGCGGTGCGATGGAGCTGGTTGAGCTGCAGAAAAGTGGGCGACCACCAGTTCCACAGATTCCGCCGCAAAGTGAGCGGCATTTGTTAGACTCTGATTTGTGAAAGGCATCCACAAGAGCGCCTGGCTGCTGGCGGTTGCCTCCGGGCTGCTGCAGGTTCTGATTTTCCCCCGACCTAATTTGTATTGGCTATGCTGGATTGCGCTGGCGCCGCTGATGTATGCGTTGCTGCGGGCGCGCGAGGCGGACGCGACCCAGCTGCTGACGGACGAGGCGTATTCGTTTCTGGTTCCGGCGCGGGCCTGGCAGGGGTTTCTGCTGGGCTGGGCCTCGGGAACGGTCTTCTACTTTGGGACGTGTTACTGGGTGTACTCGGTGATGCACTCCTACGGCGGGCTCTCGCCGGTGATTTCGGTTCTGCTGCTGGTACTGTTCTCGCTCTACATCGGACTGCATCATGGGATCTTTGGCGCGCTGATGGCGATGGCGGGAAAGTCGCGGGCGGGCTTCAGCCGCAAGGCGCTGGTGCTGGCGCCGTTCCTGTGGGTCGCGGTGGAGTTGCTGCGGGCTTACGTGGTGAGCTTTCCGTGGACGCTGCTGGGGACAGCTCAGATTGACAACCTGCCGCTGGCGCGGCTGGCGAGCGTGACCGGCGTGTATGGAGTGTCATTTGAAATTGCGCTGGTGAATACGGTGTTTGCGGCGACGATGCTGGTGCATCGCAAGCGGCAGGATGCCGCTGCTGGTGGCGGCACTGGCCGGGGCGATTGCGCTGCAGGCGACGGCGCTGGTGAAGGTGGAGCCGAGCGAGGTGGAGGCACACGCCACGCTGGTGCAGCAGAATGTGCCCATCGTGCGGCAGTGGACGTATGAAGAATACAAGCGGCTGGTGGATGAGCTGAGCGCGATCAGCCGGGCTCCGCAGCCGGCGCAAGGACGCCAGCATTGCGCCGCTGATTGTGTGGCCGGAGTCGCCGGCGCCGTTTGAGAGCGACGACCGGTTGTTCATCGAATCCACGGCGGCACTGGCACGGGAGCAGCGGTCATGGCTGCTGGCGGGAGCTACGGCGGTGCAACCGGCCGGCCAAACCGGGCGAGACCAGAGCAGGTGTTTAACTCGGCGCTGCTGGTCTCTCCGGAGGGAGCGGTGGTGCAGCGCTATGACAAGGTGCACCTGGTGCCGTGGGGCGAGTACATTCCGTTTTCCTGGGCATTCGGCTTTGCGAAATCGCTGACCCACGAGGTGGGGACCTACACGGCTTCGGGAGCCGGAGCGCACGCCGCTGGAGGTGGGCTCGCACCGCTACGGGGTGTTCATCTGCTATGAGTCGGTATTTCCGCACGAGGTGAGGCAGTTTGCCGAGCACGGAGCCGAGGTGTTTGTGAATATCTCAAACGATGGATGGTTCGGGGAGTCGGGCGCGCCGTGGCAGCACTTGAACATGGCGCGGATGCGGGCGGTGGAGAACCATCGCTGGCTGCTGCGCTGCACCAACACGGGGATTACCGCGGCCATCGACCCGCTGGGACGGGTGGTTGCCATGGCTCCCCGGAACCAGCGAGTGGCGCTGGATGCACCCTATGGGCTGATGAACGACATGACATTCTACACGCGCTACGGAGACTGGTTTCCGATGCTGTGTGCCATAATCTCAATCACGGGATTGCTGTGGCGCGACCATGGCGGTGCGCACATGACGCAGCCCAGTTCCCGTATAGGAGCAGGAAATACATGATCGATCAACAGCTCGAGCAGGAGTTCTCGGCATTGCGCGGCAAGGTGCGCGAGCTACAGGAGTATCTTTGACTCGCCTAAATTGAAGGTTGAGTTGGAGAAGGTAGAAGAGCAAACCGCCGACCCGAATTTCTGGAACGATTCCGAAAACTCACAGAAGACGATGCGCGAACGCAAGCGCCTGGAGGACGCACTGGCGACCGACAGCGAATTGACGCGGCGCGTGGAGGATATCTCCGCCTATTTTGAGCTGGCCAGCGAGGGCGAGCAGGTGGATGAGGAAGTTACGCGCGAGATGAACGGGCTGCGCGAGGTGGTGGAGAAGCTGGAGACAGAGACGCTGCTGAGCGGGGAGCTGGATCGCAGCAATGCCATTGTGACGATTCATCCGGGCGCGGGCGGCACGGAGTCACAGGACTGGGCAGAGATGCTGCTGCGGATGTTTCTGCGCTGGTGCGAGCGCAAAGGCTTTGAGACCGTGATCAACGACCTGCAGCCAGGCGACGAGGCGGGGATCAAGTCGGTGACGTTCAGCGTTACGGGCGAGTTTGCCTATGGACTGCTGACCAGCGAGATTGGAGTGCACCGGCTGGTGAGGATTTCACCCTTCGATCAGCAGGCGCGGCGGCATACGTCGTTTGCCAGCGTGTATGTTTCGCCGGAGATCGATGACAGCATTGAGGTGATCATCAAGCCGGAGGACATAAGGATCGACACCTATCGATCTGGCGGCAAGGGCGGGCAACACGTGAACACGACGGATTCGGCGGTGCGGATTACGCACTTTCCAACCGGGATCGTGGTGGCCTGCCAGAACGAACGCTCGCAGCACAATAACCGGGAGCGCGGATTTAAGATGTTGCGGTCGAGAATCTACGAGTATGAGTTGGAGAAGAAGCGGGCGGCAGCAGGAAGGTTGAGGATTCAAAGCTGGATATCGACTTTGGCTCGCAGATTCGCTCCTACGTGCTGCAGCCGTATCGCATGGCGAAGGACCACCGCACCAAGATGGAAGTGGGAGACGTGGATCGGGTGCTGGATGGAGATATCGATCCGTTCATCCGCGCCTACCTGCTGATGCGCAGGGCAGAGCAGAGGTAAGAGGAGATGGATAAGCCGTCGAGCGCCGAGGTGCAAGAACCGTTGCTGACGCCGCTGAGCGCACGCTTTGACGAGGCGCTGGTGATGGCCTCGTCGCTGCATCGCGCGCAGGCGCGAAAGGCGAGCGGCGTGCCCTACGTTGCGCATCTGCTGGGAGTGGCTTCGCTGGTGTTGGAAGAGGGCGGCAGCGAGGACATGGCGATTGCGGCCCTGCTGCACGACGCGGCCGAAGACCAGGGCGGAGAAGCAGTGCTGGCGGAGATTGCGGCGGCGTTTGGCGCCGAAGTCGCGCGCTGGGTGCGGCAGGCAAGCGACAGCTTTGTACCCTGCCCAAGCCGGCGTGGGAGACGCGCAAACGGCATCATCTGGCGGAGATTCCGATGGCCGACCGGGAAGCGCGGCTGATCATGCTGGCGGACAAAGTACACAATGCCCGCTCGATTCTGGCGGACCACGCGCGAGTGGGCCCGGCGGTGTGGGACCGTTTCAGCGTGCCGCGCGAGCGCACGATGTGGTACTACGAAACGTTGCTGGAGGTGTTTGAGCGCGGGCTCTCGCCGGTACTCTACGACACCTTGAGCGATTGCGTGAGGCGGATGAAGGAGCTGAACTGAATGGCTCGACATGGTGGATTTGATCCGCGATGGGAGCGCGCCGGCTTCGATGATGCGACGGGCCGCGCAGGGCGGGTTATCGCTGCCTGCAGGCGGAGGCGATTGAGATCCTGGTGGCGCTGGCCGGGCATCGCGAACTGGGAACCGAGGCGGAGCAGACGCTGGGGAGCTGGAACGAGGGATCGCTGGTCGAAGTTGCCTCCGATGCAGGAACCCCGCCGGAGGTGCTGCGGTACATGCTGAAGCTGCACGCGCAACGGCCTGCGGTGGTCGAGGCGCTGTGCGAGAATCCCGCGCTGGCGCTGGAGGAGTTGGAAGCTGCGGCAAGCCATGCCGGGGAGGAGGTACTGCGGGCGATGCTGCGCAGCGAGCGGGTGCGCAACTCAAGCCGGCTGTTGGAGCTGATCACGGCGAATCCCGCGGCAGAGCCGGCAAGACCGCGCCTGGAACAATGGCTGGCAAAGGCTCAGGGCAAAGGAAGCAGAAGATGCTGCCGAGAACTTCCTGGCTGCAGCACGCAGAAGAGGTTGCGCGTGGAGACGCAGCCATTCGAACTGGTGCCAGCCGCCGAGGGCGAGGACGATCCGCTGGACAAGCTGCTGAACCGCGCCAAGAAAGGCGACAGCGCAGCGGCAGAGCCCGAGGAGTACCAAGCAGCTCTCACTCCTGCAGAGGATTGGCGCCATGCGGGTGGGGGAGCGGATCAAGCTGGCGATGCGCGGCAATCGCGAGGAGCGGATGGTGCTGATCCGGGATCGCTCGAAGCTGGTCTCGCTGGCGGTGCTGGAGTCACCGAAGGTGAACGACAGCGAGATGGAAACCTTTGCGGCGATGAAGAACATACAGGAGGCCGTGCTGCGGGCGATGTCCACCAAGACGGAATTACATCAAGAACTATGGAGTGGTGCGGGCTCTGGCGAATAATCCGAAGACGCCGATGGATGTCGTTTTGCCATTGCTGGCGCATCTGTTGGTGAAGGATCTGCGGACGCTGGCGATGAATAAGAATGTAAACGAAACGGTGCGCAAGGTCGCGCTGAAGAGCTTCCGCATGAAAACCGAGAAGAAGAAGGACTGAAGCCAGCCAGGGGGCAAGAATGTTGCAAGATCGGTACTGGAGCTGTTGAGGAAGGCAAGAACAATTGCGGTCGTGGGGCTGTCCGACAATACCAGCAGGCCGAGCTACGGAGTTTCCGCCTATCTCCAGAGCAAGGGATACCGGGTGGTGCCGATCAATCCGAGGCTGAGCGAGGTGCTGGGCGAAAAGGCATATCCTTCGCTGAGCGAGGCGGCAAAAGAAGAGCAGATCGACATTGTGGATGTGTTTCGCCGTCCTGATGCGGTACCGGCAATCGTGGACGAGGTGCTGGCACTGGGGATTCCAGCGCTGTGGCTGCAGGAGACGGTAGTGCATGACGAGGCCGCCGAGAAAGCGCGGGAGGCGGGAGTGGTCGTGGTGATGGACAAGTGCATTCTGAAAGAGCACCGAAGATACGGACTTTAGGTGTGTCGCGGAACAGTGTTGCGGACTCAAGTTCTTTTGCGGATGGCCGATGAACAGGGTAGAGCGCGTATTGGGGCTGGGCGCGTAAGAGTGCGCCAAGGGGCCTGAAACGCAGGAATCTCCTGTTCGTCGCAGCAACGCTGCCCTGTCGCATCATGCGGCAGGGCGTTTTTGCTTTGCGGAGGTAAGCGAATTGCGTTGTTGAGATATGGGAAAGTAACCATAGCGGCTTGCGTCACATCGAACGGTAGGCAAGGATGAGGGTGGCGGCAGTGTTGCAAGGCGCAGGCGCCACCAGAGTTGCACGAAATGTGAGGTCTTCCATGTTCCGCGAGTTCAGTTCCGGCTCTGGGGCCGCAGGATGTGCCGGGTGGTTCAGCGCGAGTGCCAGCACTCCTTGCCAGCCCACGGGGATGCTTGTACTACGTGTGTTGTTGCTGCTGGTAATAGCATTCGGGCCGGGAAAGCTGCTTGCGCAGAGTGCGCCCACGGAGAATTCTTCCGTGCAGGTTGCTCAACCATCCGTGCAGAACAGCGCCGGGGCTACGGTTGGTTCGAGTGCCACCCCCGCTGCCACAGCATCGCAGGCTGCGACCCCGACGAGTGATTCTGCTCCGAAGGTCGCGCGCGATGGTGCCAATGAACCTTCCACCTCGTCGGCTCAGCCTAACGGGGGCGAAGTGCTGCCGCCGGCAATGGCCACCAAGAGCAAGCTTCCCGCGCACTCCGACTACGATGAAGTGCACGTGAAGCCGATGGTGAAGTCGGAGGAGACGGCGAAGTTCAATCCGAACTCCTGCGGCTAAGGCGGAAGCGGAAGTCGATCCGGCCCTGCGGACACATACCAAACCGATCCGCGTGGATGTGGACTTGGTGCTGGTTCCAGTGACGATCACGGATCCGATGAACCGCTTGGTGACCGGGCTGGAGAAGGATAATTTCATTCTGCTGGATAACGGAGAGAAGCAGGCGATCCAGCATTTTTCCAGCGAGGACGCGCCGATTTCGCTGGGCGTGATTTTCGATACGAGCGGCTCGATGGCCAACAAGATCGACAAGCGCGAAAGCAGCGGTGGTGGAATTTTTCAAAACAGCGAATCCGGAAGACGAATTTTTCCTGATTGCGTTTAACGACAAGCCGACGCTGATCTGCGATTTTACGAACAGCGTGGAGCAGGTGCAGGCGCAGCTTGTGTATACGGCTCCGAAAGGACGAACGGCGCTGCTGGATGCGATTTACCTGGGGATTGCGAAGATGCGCCAGGCCAAGCATCAGAGGAAGGCGCTGCTGATCATCTCCGATGGGGGCGACAATCGCAGCCGGTACACGGAGAACGAAATCAAATCGATGGTGAAAGAAGCCGACGTGCAGATTTATGCGATTGGATTATTCGATCAGAACCCGCGCAGCGACGAGGAACGATTCGGACCACAGTTGCTGGCCGAAGTGACTGACGTTACGGGAGGTCGAACATTCACGGTCGATAATCCGAACCAGCTGACCGATGTTGCGACGAAGATCGGCAGTGGAGTTGCGCAACCAATATGTGCTCGGCTATCGTCCCTCCAAGCCGGCGCACGATGGCAAGTGGCGCAAGGTCAAGGTGAAGCTTGTCCATTCCGAAAGGATTGCCGCAGCTCTCGGTGTATGCAAAGACGGGGTACTATGCTCCCAATGAATGATAGAGGTAGTAGGGCAAAGGTCTGGATCGCAGCATTGTGTTTGCTGCTCGCATTGGGCGCCGGAATGGCGATTGCGCAGAGTTCGAACTCCGCGGGCTCGCAGCGCGCAACGCCGCCGCAGACGAGCGCACCGCCGCAAAACGGGGAAGATGTACTGCTGCCGCCCGAGGGTGTGAGCCCTGACAAGCCGCAGGCCGAAACACCAATGGCTCCGCCGGTTCTGAACGAGCCAGCACCCAACAACCAGCCAAGCGATACGGTAAATCTGCCACCGCAAGGACGCGAGGCGGAAAAGAACAGCAACGGAACGTTTGTCTTCAAGGCCGAGGTGCAGGAAGTGACGCTGCATGCGACGGTTGTGGACGATCATCAGCGGCCGGTCACGACGCTGAGCCGAACTGCGTTCCAGGTCTTCGAGGATGGACAGCCACAACGCATCACTTCGTTCCGCCGTGAAGATATTCCGGTGGCGCTGGCGATCGTGATCGACAATTCGGGCTCCATGCGTGACAAACGGCCGAGCGTGAACGCCGCGGCGCTGAACTTAGTGCGGTCGAGCAATCCGCAAGACCAGGTGTGCGTCATCAATTTCAACGACGCGTATTATCTCGATCAGGATTACACAGGCAGCGTCAACCTGCTGCAAGAGGCCTTGGAGAGGATTGAGTCACGCGGAGGGACAGCGCTCTATGATGCGCTCGTGGCGACCAGCGATCACCTGATGAAGAGCGCGAAACTGCAGAAGAAGATCATCCTGGTGGTGACCGACGGCGAAGACACGGCGAGCCGCGATACTCTGGAACAGGCGGTTCGGGCGATTGCCGTGGATGGAGGTCCGACGGTGTACACCATCGGACTGCTAGGCCAGGAGCGCGAAAAGAAAGCGCGGCGCGCATTGCGAATTCTGGCCGAGCAGACGGGCGGAGTTGCGTTCTTTCCAGGAAATGTGGGCGAAGTGGATGCCATCTCGCAGCAGATTGCGCACGATATTCGCAACCAATACACCATCGGTTACAAGCCCGAGACTCCCAAGACGCAGGGCGGCTATCGGCAGGTGAGAGTGGATGCAGCGGCCAGCGGGTATAAGAAGCTCTCGGTGCGAACTCGCAGCGGTTATTACGCGACCAGCGGCCAGACGGCATCGGCCAATCCATAGTGGCGATGAAAGCAATAGGGAAGAGGAGGGCTCGAGCTGCGGCTTCGAGCCCCTTTTTCATGGTGCGCCCGGCAGGGCGCACTCACTTGGAGGTGAAAGTCCTCTACACACCCGGCAAGGGGAAGTGTTAGCTGAACGGCAAGGGTGTCCGTCGCGAGGCGGGATCCGAAGGAAGCCGGAGGCAAAGCGCTGGCCTGACGAACAGGAAGCGGATAGAGGCGGCACGGCGGGGTAAGCGGGCCATTAGACGCAAAGCCCAGTTCTTGCACGGAACGCCGTGACGTATATCCGACAGGCATAAGCGTGAAGGTGGGTGCGCAATACCCGGGGAGATCTGGTGGTCTGCCTTGTGCTACCGGCATTGAGAGATGTTGGGAAGGATCACCAGAAGTCAGCCGAGGCCATAGTAGTACCGCGCAAGCGGGACGAAGGGCCGAACATGAAATACGGGAGTAGGACAACAGATCTCGATGCGAACCGATGATGCAGAAGCGTACGCGAGTACGGCCAGCACAGGCAAAGGCAGGCGGAACCTGCCGGGAACTGGCGCGGGCGCGGAGGTTCGGACGGCGGCTGTTGGGCGAACGAAACCAGAAGCACTGCGGCTGATGGAAGCCGCAGTGGCACGCAGCAACATGCTGTGAGCCTACGAGCGCGTGGTGAAGAATAAAGGCGCACCGGGGGTCGATGGACTGACGGTGGCCGCATTCAAACCATGGCTCCAGGCGCACTGGCCGAGAGTAAGACAAGGGCTGCTGGCAGGCGAGTACGTGCCGTCGGCGGTGCGCAAGGTGGAGATACCGAAGCCGCAAGGCGGGGTTCGCACGTTGGGCATTCCGACGGTGTTGGACCGTCTGATTCAACAGGCGCTGCATCAGGTGATGCAACCGCTATTCGAACCCGAGTTTTCTGAGTCGAGCTACGGTTTTCGTCCCGGACGCAACGCGCACCAAGCGGTCAAAGCCGCGCGGAGCTACGTTGCCGAAGGCAGGCGCTGGACTGTTGATCTCGATCTGGAGAAGTTCTTCGACCGGGTGAACCACGACGTGCTGATGGCGCGGGTGGTGCGCAAGGTGAAGGATGAACGGGTGTTGAAGCTGATCCGGCGCTATCTGGAAGCGGGGCTGATGGAAGGCGGGGTGGTGAGTGCGCGAACGGAAGGCACGCCGCAAGGTGGACCACTGTCGCCGCTGCTGTCCAACATCCTGCTGACCGATCTGGATCGCGAACTGGAGAGACGCGGGCATCGCTTCTGCCGTTATGCGGATGACTGCAATATCTATGTCGGAAGCAAGCGGAGTGGACAGCGAGTGATGACGGCGATCACAGCGTTTCTGGAGCAAAGACTGAAGCTGAAGGTCAATGCGGCCAAGAGCGCGGTGGCGCGTCCGTGGCCGCGGAAGTTTCTGGGCTACAGCATGACGTGGCACAAGAAACCGAAGCTGAAGATCGCGCAACAGAGCCGTGAGCGCTTTGCGGAAAAGGTCCGCAAGGCGCTACAGGAGGCACGTGGCAAAAGCCTGAAACAGGCGGTCGAGCAGCTCCATCCCCAACTACGGGGATGGATCTCGTACTTCCGGCTTACCGAAGTAAAAGGTGTGCTGGAGGAACTCGATGGCTGGATCAGACACAGGCTGCGAGCGCTGCTCTGGCGGCAATGGAAGCGCAATCACACACGGGCCAAGAACCTAATGCGACGTGGACTACAACAGCAACGTGCGTGGCAATCGGCCACCAACGGACACGGTCCGTGGTGGAACAGCGGTGCCTCGCACATGAATGAAGCCTATCCGAAGTCTTGGTTCGACCGCATGGGGCTAGTTTCGCTGCTGGAAACTCAGCGGCGCTTCTCGCCTGTTTCATGAACCGCCGGATGCGGAACCGCACGTCCGGTGGTGTGGGAGGACGGCGGGGGTAACCCCGCCTCCTACCCGATGGTGCGGAAGTGGAGTTGACCGGTAATTGCCGGAAGCCGTAGCCTGAAACGTTCGCGGCAGAAACAGTCGCAGATAGGATTCCCTTTGACGAAGTGCTCGATGCGGGTGGTGAATAGTGTTTTGGAGTTGATTGGATCAACGCCTATGGTGCGGTTGAATAGAGTTGTGCCGCCCGACGCCGCCGAGATCTGGGCAAAGCTGGAAGCATTCACCCCCGGCTTCAGCATCAAGGACCGCGCGGCGCTGGGGATGATCGAGCGGGCCGAGCGTGAGGGTGTGCTGCATCCGGGAGACACAATCGTCGAGGCTACGGCAGGAAATACCGGGGTGGGACTGGCGTTAGTGGGCGTCCAGAAGGGCTACAAGGTGGTGTTCTTTGTACCGGAAAAGTTCTCCAAAGAGAAGGTGATGCTGATGGAGTGCTTCGGCGCCAAGGTGTACCGGACGCCGACAGCAGAGGGAATGGAAGGCGCGATCAGCCGCGCGAAAAAGCTTACGGACGAGAACGAACTCTTCTGGTTCGCTGCACAGTTCTCCAACCCTGGGAATCCTCAGATTCACTACGCCACAACCGCGCGCGAGATTTGGGAGCAGACCGAAGGCCGCATCGATGCATTCGTCTGCGGCGCTGGTACGGCTGGAACATTTACCGGCGTAGCGCGTTACCTGAAAGAGCAGAATGCGAAGGTTCTGACCGTGCTCAGCGACCCGGAGGGTTCTGTTTACAGCGGCCAGGCTCCGGGTGAGCACGACGTGGAGGGAATCGGGGCGAGCTTTATTCCAGAGGTGTTCGACCGCGCGCTCTGCGACGAGACGGTGATCGTCCCGGATGTTGAGGCATTCGCCATGGTGAAGCGGCTGGCGATCGAAGAAGGCGTGCTCGGTGGTTCCAGCTCCGGATGCAATGTTTGCGGCGCAATTGCAATTGCCAAGCGGCTGGGCAAGGGAAAGCGAGTGATTACGCTGATTCCGGACTCTGCCGAGCGCTATCTTTCAAAAGATATCTTTAATTACCAGGGCGCGGTTGAGCCGAAGCCGCAGGAAATTTCAGACTAGAGGCGACGATGACGACAGAGCGCAAAGGATTTTCCACGCGGGCCATTCATGACGGGCAGGAACCAGAGGCGCTGACCGGAGCAGTGGGCGTGCCGATCTATGCGACGTCGACCTATCAGCAGGACGAGATTGGCAAGCCGCGGCTGGGATACGAGTATTCGCGAGTTTCAAATCCAACGAGGGACCGGCTGGAGACGAATCTTGCATCGCTGGAAGGCGGAGTGGCGGCGCGCGTCTTCGCCAGCGGAATGGCAGCGGTGACCGCATTCTGCCAGATGATGAAGGCGGGCGATCATGTGGTGGCCGGAGACAATCTGTATGGCGGGACTCCGAGATTATTTAACCAGGTGATGGCGAAGTTTGGCGTCATATTTACATATGTCGATACAAAGAATCCGGAAAACGTGGCGGCGGCGATGCGAAGCAACACGCGTTACGTCTTCCTGGAGACGCCGAGCAATCCGCTGATGACACTGACGGATATTGCGGAGGTGAGTGCGGTGGCCCACGCCATGGGCGCCGAGGTGATCGTGGATAACACCTTCATGTCGCCCTATTTCCAGCGGCCGCTGGAGCTGGGCGCGGACATGGTGCTGCACTCGACGACGAAGTTTCTGAATGGACACAGCGACGGACTGGGCGGAGTGATCGTGTGCTCAACCGAGGAGCAGGCCGCGGATCTGGCATTCCTGCAGAAGGCTTCAGGAGCGATCTTATCTCCCTTTGAGAGCTGGCTCATTTTGCGCGGAGTAAAGACGCTGGCGGTGCGGATGAAGCAGCACGATGTAAACGGCCGCGCCATAGCCGAGTATCTGCATAAGCATCCCCGCGTGGATAAGGTGATTTATCCGGGGTTGGCGCAGCATCCGCAGCATGAACTGGCGAAGCGGCAGATGAAAGGCTTCGGCTCCATGATCACGATAGAAACCGGGTCGCTGGAGAACGCAAAGAAGTTGGTGAAGCAACTGAAGGTATGCGTGCTCGGCGAGTCGTTAGGAGGGGTTGAGACGCTGGTCTCGCATCCGGCGACGATGACCCATGCCGCAGTGGGTGAAGAAGGGCGCGCAAAGATCGGACTGACGGACGGAATGGTGCGCATCTCGGTCGGCATCGAAGATGTGGACGACATACGGGCAGACCTGGAGCAGGCGCTGGCAGCAATGTGACGCTGTCGTGAAGCGGCGGCCCTATTGAATCAGTCCGTCATAGTTAAGCCCGAGTGCCTGGCGGTCCGAGTGGATGTGGCCATCGAGCAGTGAATCGAGAAAATAGAGAAGGTCGATGACGGCAGAGGGATCGGTTGCGCTCTTATCTCTCAGGAAGAACTGCAGCATGGAAAGCTGTTCCGCATGTTTAGCGCAGCAGCGGTGATAGACGGGGGAGCGGCGCTGTTGCAGAATCGTTTCCTCGGTTTCGAAATGTTCGCGAATGAGCGGGACTAGGCGATTCATGACCTGGGCGGCAATCTCCCTTCCGCGTCCCTCAGTCATCGCCTGGTTGAGTTCGTTTAACATTGCGTAGAGTTTGCGGTGCTGTTCATCTATGACCGGAATCCCGAGATTATTTGATTCATTCCAAGGTACGAGCATGGCGCGTTGCTCCTACAACTCAAATCGGCTGCAAAACGGCCACACTTGAATTAAGAAATTCTTAACTGCGGACGGAGGCTGCGATCCAGTCGAGATAGGGCTGCGCGCCAGATTCGACGGTGAAGGAGATCAGTTCCGGGAGTTCGTAGGAATGCAGTTCGCCGAGTGCGTCTTGAATCGAGCGGAACTGGGCTTCGGTGGACTTTATGAGGAGCAGAAACTCTTCGGAGTTTTCAACCGCGTCCTGCCATCGGTAGACGGAGGAGATCGGCCCCAGAATGTTGACGCAGGCGGCGAGCCGCCGGGAGACAAGTTCGGATGCAATGGTTTTGGCTTCCTCGCGGGAGGACACCGTGGTTAATATTAGGCGCGTATCGGTCATTGGGCGATTCCTGTCATGAGTTGGGGATAAGCTACCGGAGACCGAACGCGGCGGCAAGAGCAATTCGATTGCCCGAGCCGGAGAGCACTGTGCGCTGATAGAATTTGGGCTGGCCACACTGCAGGTGCCGAACACCAAATGAAGGTGTGCGGGACAGAAGCGGGTTGAGAGATTTGCATACGATTTCTGGGAGATAGAAGCAAGATGGCGACACGGATCAAGTTCGGAACCTCTGGCTGGCGGGCGATTGTGGCCGATGAGTTTACGGTGGCAAATGTTAAACGCGCCGTCACCGGCATTGCGCGCTATGTTGCAGGCACGAGCAAGACCGATCCGAAGTTGGTTGTGGGACGCGATCCGCGGTTCATGGGCGAGACGTTCGTGGACATTGCGGCAACCATCCTGGAGCGATACGGGATTACTCCGCTGGTGATCTCCGAGGCGGCGCCGACGCCGGCGATTGCGTGGGAAGTCATCCGGCAAAAAGCCGATGGCGCGATCAACTTCACCGCCTCTCATAATCCGGCAGAGTACAACGGAATCAAGTTTTCAACTCCGGATGGAGCTCCCGCGCTGCCGGAATTTACCCAGCAGATTGAGGCGGCGATCGTGAAGGCCGACGAGGATGGGGGAGCCGCTCCGGATGGCATGAAGAAAGCTGAGCGCAAGGCGATCGAAGTGAAGTCACACTACCTGACTCAAATCAAGGCATTGGTGGACTTCAAGACGATTCGCGAGAGCGGCCTGAAGGTTGCATTCGATCCGATGTGGGGCGCATCGCGCGGGTACAGCAACGTGGTTCTGGCCGAGGAAGGAATTGCCTGCTCGGTGGTTCACGACACCCGCGACGTGTTGTTTGGCGGACATGCCCCGGAACCGGATGGAGAGTTGCTCGACGAACTGCGCCACAACATGAAGGAGATGGGAGCGAAGATCGGTATTGCCTGCGACGGCGACGCGGACCGCTTTGGCATTGTGGATGAGGACGGGACCTATATCTCGCCGAACTACGTGATCGCCCTGCTCTTCGACTATCTGGTGGAAACTCGCGGCTGGAGGAACGGCGTGGCCAAGAGCGTTGCGACCACGAACCTCATCAACGCGGTTGCCGAGCATCATAAGATCGAGTTGTACGAGACACCCGTAGGCTTCAAGTACATCGGCGAACTGATCAAGCAGGACAAGATCGCCATCGGCGGCGAAGAGAGCGCGGGATTGACGATCCGGCATCACGTGCCGGAGAAGGATGGAGTGCTCGCCGGACTGCTGGTGTGCGAGATGGTGTCCAAACGGGGCAAGAGCCTGGGCACGCAGCTGAAAGAATTATTTGCCCAAGTTGGTTCCTATTACCCGGAAAGGCAGAACTTCCGCTTGACGGACGAAGCCAAGACGAAGTTCACTACAAAGTTAGGGACGAATCCGACGGAATTTGCGGGGCGCAAGGTTTCGCAGATTGTGCGGACCGACGGATTGAAGCTGGTGCTCGACGACGGCTCCTGGGTATGCTACCGGATAAGCGGCACCGAACCTGTGGTGCGCGCCTACACGGAGGCACGGAGCCAGGAAGATCTGGCGAAGCTGAGCGCGGCGGCCAAACGCTGGGCTATCGAATAAGTTGAGGATTGACCATACGGTGAAGAGGCTTCGAGAGTTCGTGAAGAAGTTGGTGCAGTGGCGCAGGCTGCTGGCCAGTGCTGCGTTCCTGGTGATCGCGGGTTTCCTGTGCGCGCACGTTCTGACGGGAAATAATGGATGGATCACATACCGCCAGAAGAAAGCGGAGTACCAGAAGCTACAACAAGACCTGAAGCGAATGGACGAAGAAAACCGGCGACTGGATACCGAGATCAAGGCGCTGAAGAGCGATCCGAAAGCGATTGAGAAGGAAGCTCGCGAGCAGTTGCGTTACGCCAAGCCGGGCGAGGTCATCTATCTTCTTCCGGAGCAACCGGGACAACATGCTGCACAGACTCCGCAGCCCACCGAGTCGGCGCGAAGATAGCAAGTTGTCGCATTGACACTCGACCGAACAATTCAAAGTAGGCGAGCCGCTGGAGTCTCCAGCGGCTTTTTCTTTGGTGCGCCCGGCAGGGCGCACTCACTTGGAGGTGAAAGTCCTCTACACACCCGGCAAGGGGAAGTGTTAGCTGAACGGCAAGGGTGTCCGTCGCGAGGCGGGATCCGAAGGAAGCCGGAGGCAAAGCGCTGGCCTGACGAACAGGAAGCGGATAGAGGCGGCACGGCGGGGTAAGCGGGCCATTAGACGCAAAGCCCAGTTCTTGCACGGAACGCCGTGACGTATATCCGACAGGCATAAGCGTGAAGGTGGGTGCGCAATACCCGGGGAGATCTGGTGGTCTGCCTTGTGCTACCGGCATTGAGAGATGTTGGGAAGGATCACCAGAAGTCAGCCGAGGCCATAGTAGTACCGCGCAAGCGGGACGAAGGGCCGAACATGAAATACGGGAGTAGGACAACAGATCTCGATGCGAACCGATGATGCAGAAGCGTACGCGAGTACGGCCAGCACAGGCAAAGGCAGGCGGAACCTGCCGGGAACTGGCGCGGGCGCGGAGGTTCGGACGGCGGCTGTTGGGCGAACGAAACCAGAAGCACTGCGGCTGATGGAAGCCGCAGTGGCACGCAGCAACATGCTGTGAGCCTACGAGCGCGTGGTGAAGAATAAAGGCGCACCGGGGGTCGATGGACTGACGGTGGCCGCATTCAAACCATGGCTCCAGGCGCACTGGCCGAGAGTAAGACAAGGGCTGCTGGCAGGCGAGTACGTGCCGTCGGCGGTGCGCAAGGTGGAGATACCGAAGCCGCAAGGCGGGGTTCGCACGTTGGGCATTCCGACGGTGTTGGACCGTCTGATTCAACAGGCGCTGCATCAGGTGATGCCACCGCTATTCGAACCCGAGTTTTCTGAGTCGAGCTACGGTTTTCGTCCCGGACGCAACGCGCACCAAGCGGTCAAAGCCGCGCGGAGCTACGTTGCCGAAGGCAGGCGCTGGACTGTTGATCTCGATCTGGAGAAGTTCTTCGACCGGGTGAACCACGACGTGCTGATGGCGCGGGTGGTGCGCAAGGTGAAGGATGAACGGGTGTTGAAGCTGATCCGGCGCTATCTGGAAGCGGGGCTGATGGAAGGCGGGGTGGTGAGTGCGCGAACGGAAGGCACGCCGCAAGGTGGACCACTGTCGCCGCTGCTGTCCAACATCCTGCTGACCGATCTGGATCGCGAACTGGAGAGACGCGGGCATCGCTTCTGCCGTTATGCGGATGACTGCAATATCTATGTCGGAAGCAAGCGGAGTGGACAGCGAGTGATGACGGCGATCACAGCGTTTCTGGAGCAAAGACTGAAGCTGAAGGTCAATGCGGCCAAGAGCGCGGTGGCGCGTCCGTGGCAGCGGAAGTTTCTGGGCTACAGCATGACGTGGCACAAGAAACCGAAGCTGAAGATCGCGCAACAGAGCCGTGAGCGCTTTGCGGAAAAGGTCCGCAAGGCGCTACAGGAGGCACGTGGCAAAAGCCTGAAACAGGCGGTCGAGCAGCTCCATCCCCAACTACGGGGATGGATCTCGTACTTCCGGCTTACCGAAGTAAAAGGTGTGCTGGAGGAACTCGATGGCTGGATCAGACACAGGCTGCGAGCGCTGCTCTGGCGGCAATGGAAGCGCAATCACACACGGGCCAAGAACCTAATGCGACGTGGACTACAACAGCAACGTGCGTGGCAATCGGCCACCAACGGACACGGTCCGTGGTGGAACAGCGGTGCCTCGCACATGAATGAAGCCTATCCGAAGTCTTGGTTCGACCGCATGGGGCTAGTTTCGCTGCTGGAAACTCAGCGGCGCTTCTCGCCTGTTTCATGAACCGCCGGATGCGGAACCGCACGTCCGGTGGTGTGGGAGGACGGCGGGGGTAACCCCGCCTCCTACCCGATATAAATAGCTAGCGGAAATTGAAGTAACGCTTGAGGCCGAGGATGGGCTTTTCGAAGCGAACCCACATCAGGCCGGCAACGCCGATGGCAGCCGCCAGGCGAATGGCGACAATCGCCAGATTACCGGGAACGCCGAAGTGTTCGAGAGGCTTATCCACATAGCCGCCAAGGATAGAAAAGACAAGGATGTGAGTGACATAGAGGCCATAGCTGACTTTTCCGATAAACAACAGCGGAGGAAAACTGAGGACTCGGCAGTAGAAAGTCGGACGAGGCGCGGATTGGCCGAGCAGGGCTGTAAGCAACATTCCGCCGAAGCCAACGGCGAGCAGCGTGTCCGTAAATGGGGAGCCGCGGTAGAGCATAAGCGCAACGCCTGCGGTACCGACGGCCAGGGCAGCGCGGGAGATCCACTTCCATACCGCAGGCGTCCAGGGGAGCACGCGCAGGGCTATGGCGACCAGTGAGCCGACGGCAAGACCGTCGAGGTGGGTGAGCGTGTTGGTAGGGGTGAAGTGGTCACCGCAAAAGAAGCGCACCAGGGGCGAGGTGGCCAGCATGGCCGAAGCGGCCAGCAGCAGCCAGCGCGGCGGAATGCAACGTGCGATGGGAGTCCAGAAGAGATAGAACTGCTGCTCGATGGCAAGGCTCCAGGTTGGGCCGATGGCTCCGGGTAGGGTTATGGGCCAGAGGTTCTGGACAAAAAGCAGCAGAAAGAGCCAAGGCGCAGCGGCGACGTCATGCAGCATCCAGCGGTAGCCGCTGAAGACGAAGGGGAAAAAGAAATAGTGGAGAAAGAGCAGCAGCCAATACACCGGCCAGATACGAAGAAAGCGCCGGGCGAAGAAATTGGAGTAGAAGCGCGGCGCAGAGCCGGAGTCGAGAATGATCCCGGTGATGAGGAATCCGGAGAGTACGAAAAACAGGCTGACGCCAGCCCAACCCCAGACAACGAATCTTTCAAGAAATGTGCCCTGCAAGCGGGGAAGGCAGTGATAGAGGAGAACGGCGAGGATTGCGATGCCGCGCAGTCCATCGAATGCGGGAATGAAGGCGGGCAGCCACGCCGGGCGCTGGCTAACGGGCGCAACCGAAGGAGCCGCAGTGGCTTCGGCTGCTCCTGTTGCGGTGGCTGCCGCGGCCACTACCGGGAAATTCCTTCCAGGGGCGAGCTGGCCGAGGCGTAAAGCTTGCGGGGCATTCGCCCAGCGAGGAATCCTTCGCGGCCGGCGATAATGGCGTGCTTCATAGCCGAGGCCATGAGAACCGGGTCCGCGGCGGCGGCGATGCCGGTATTCATGAGCACGGCGTCGTAACCGAGTTCAAGGGCCAAGGCGGCGTCGGAGGGAGTTCCTACGCCGGCGTCGACGATGAGCGGGACCGAGGTAATCAGCTCGCGAAGAATGCGGAGGTTGGCCGTGTTCTGAATGCCGAGGCCGCTGCCAATCGGCGCGCCAAGAGGCATGACGACAGCCGCACCAGCATCGACTAGACGAAGCGCAACCACTGGATCATCAGAGGTATAGGGGAGAACCGTAAAGCCTTCCTTGACCAGCACGCGAGTCGCTTCAATGGTGGCAGCAACGTCGGGGTAGAGAGTCTTCTGGTCTCCGATGACCTCGATCTTCACCCAGTCGCTGAGGCCGACCTCGCGTCCCAGGCGGGCCACGCGAATGGCTTCATCAGCGGTGTAGCAGCCGGCGGTGTTGGGCAGAAGAAAGTACTTCTTGGGGTCGATGAAATCGAGCAGCGATTCCTTGCTGCGGTCCAGATTGACGCGGCGCACGGCAACGGTAACAACCTCAGCGCCACTGGCCTCAAGAGCGGCGGCGGTCTGGGGGCCATCCTTGTACTTTCCTGTGCCAACGATGAGGCGGGATTGGAACGATTTTCCAGCGATGACAAGCGAGTCCATGGAGGTATTGTAAACATTTCGCGGCACAAAAGCTGGATTTTGTGCCGCTAAGCGACGCGGCGCGCTGTCGGCCGGGGCGGCGTCGGCGTAAAGCTTTTCGATCTTCTCCTTGTAGCGGCTCTCAACGTTGCGGCGGCGGAGTTTGAGAGTAGGAGTGAGGGTTCCGTCTTCGATGCTGAGTTCCTCCGAAATGACGAGAACCTTCTTGAGGCGCTCGTATCGCGCCAGGTTGCGATTCACCTGCTCGACGATACCTTCATAAAGCGACTGCACCTGGGGATCGGCGACCAACTCCCGGCGCGACTGGAACGAGATGCCGTTTTGTGCGGCCCAGTCTTCCAGGGCAGCGAAGGCCGGAACGATGACGACGGCGGGGAAGTGGCGGCGGTCGCCGAGGATTGCGGCTTCGGCGATGAAGCGATTGGACTTTAGTGAGTTTTCGATGGGCTGCGGCGCAATGAACTTACCGCCCGAGGTCTTGATGAGATCCTTCTTGCGGTCGGTGATGAAGAGGAAGCCTTCGGCATCGAGGTTGGCAATGTCTCCGGTCTTGAACCAGTCGCCGTCAAAGGCAGCGGCGGTTTCCTCGCGCATATTCCAATAGCCCTTGAAGACGCTGGGGCCGCGGACGAGCAACTCACCATCCTCGGCGATGCGCACCTCGACGTTGCGAGAGCGGGCTGGCCCACGCTGCCGAGTTTGCGGGCGCGGGGCGAGTTGAGGGCAATCACGGGCGAAGTTTCGGTGAGGCCATATCCTTCATGAACGAGCAGGCCGACCTGGGCATACCACTCGGCAAGTTCCTTCCCCAGCGGAGCGCCGCCGGAGATGAAGATGCGAACCCTGCCGCCCATGGCCTCCAGCACCTTGGAGAAAACGAGCCGATTTGCCAGCTTCCAGGCGAGCGACGAAGGGCGTTTGCCGGCGAGCACCTCGGTCAAGATGCGCCCGGCCCACGGACATGGCCCAGCGGTACACCGACTTCTTGAAACCAGCGGCAACGGCGCGCTGCACCTGGTTGTAGATCTTCTCGTACACACGGGGCACGGCGACAAAAATGGTGGGATGAAGCTCGCGCAGGATGCGGGGCATATCCTCGATCAACGGACAATAGGCGATGGTGACACCGCGATAGAGTTCAGCAAAATCCACGTGGCGCGCGGTGATGTGGGAGAGCGGCAGAAAGCTGACCGCAAGGTCGTTGTCGCTTAGGTCGAACTCATCCAGAGAGACGGAGAGATTCGACGCAATGTTGCCGTGTGTTAGCATGGCGCCCTTGGGAACGCCAGTGGTGCCGCTGGTGTAGATGAGGGTGGCGAGATCGTCCGGGGCTGATGGCTTTGGCGAGGGCGTCGAGTTCCGGCACGCGCTCCCGGGGACCGGCATCCATGAGAGCGGACATGGAGAGCGCGTCGGCATCCGGGGCGGGATCGTCCATGAGGATGATGGTTTCGACGAAGGTCTCGGATTGAACGGAGCGCAGTTTTGAGAGCTGTGCGGCGTGTGGAGACAAAGGCCGTCTTGGCACCGGAGTGACGGAGCAGAAACGAAATCTGCTCGGCGGTAGAGTGGCATAGATGGGCACGGTGGCAGCGCCGCAGAGCAGAATGGCAAAGTCGGCAATGGTCCACTCGGGGCGATTTTCGGCGAGGATGGCGACGCGGTCGCCGCGCGAGATGCCCTAAGCCTTGGAGCGCCTCGCACGACGCCCATGACCCGGCGGTAGAGATCCGAGGAAGAGATCGCGTGCCACTCGGAGTCGCGCTCGAAGAGCATGACTCGGGTCTGGCTGTGCTCCACTACCTGGAAAAAAATGTCAGCCAAGGTGCGTGGCACGGGTTTAGCGTTCATAGCTTCGTCCCTTCCCCGCGATGTTCGACGAGCTTACCTTTCCAATCCCAAGATGACATCTGCACCGAATGGGCTACATCCTCCAACGGCTACCTCCTTTGATGCTGAACAGCATCGGCAAGAGTTATCTTCATCCCCGAAAGGGCAGGTTTCGTTGCGAAAAGATAATGTAGAATGCCGCCAATAGCGGACAGAAGAGTCGCACGATTTCGGATTCCATGGCACAGGTCAACCCCGGCGATGGCGTGCTCATCCAACTCTGCTGTGCGTGCAATGCCGCGCCGAGGCCGTGGTGTGACTGCGACATAGAACCGCTTGGATTTTGCCTCAAGGTAGAGCAGTACGATCTGCGGGCGGCGAAAGGAAACCCCGATTCAAAGATGGCATTGCGCTCGTCACCGACCTGGTACAAAGACGCAATCATCTACGAAATACACGTAAGAGCCTTCTACGACAGCGTGACCGATGGGATCGGCGATTTCGGGGGACTAACGCAGAAGCTGGACTACCTGGAGGATCTGGGGGTTACGGCGGTGTGGCTGCTGCCGTTCTGCCCCTCGCCGCTGCGCGATGACGGCTACGATATCTCGAACTACAACGACGTACACCCTTCCTATGGCACGCTGCGAGACTTCCACCGCTTTCTGAAAGAGGCACACAGGCGCGAGCTGCGAGTGATCACCGAACTGGTGCTCAACCACACCAGCGATCAGCACGAGTGGTTCCAGCGCTCGCGGCGCGCGGCACCAGGGAAGCCGCTGGCGGAACTTTTATGTCTGGAGCGACACTCCGGAGAAGTACGCCGAAGCGCGAATCATCTTCAAGGATTTTGAGACCTCGAACTGGACCTGGGACCCGCTGGCAAAGTCGTATTACTGGCACCGCTTCTACTCTCATCAGCCGGATCTGAATTGGGACAATCCGGAGGTAAAGCAGGCGATGCTGGCGGCGATGGACTTCTGGTTTGACATGGGAGTGGATGGGCTGCGTCTGGACGCGGTGCCCTACCTGTTCGAGCGCGAGGGTACGAACTGCGAAAACCTGCCGGAGACCCACGCAGCGCTGCGCGAGGTGCGAGCACACGTGGATGCGAAGTATCGACGACAAGATGCTGCTGGCAGAGGCGAACCAGTGGCCGGAAGATTCGGTTGCCTACTTTGGCGCAGGCGACGAGTGCCAGATGGCATTTAATTTCCCGGTGATGCCGCGGATGTTTATGTCGTTGCAGATGGAGGACCGCTATCCGCTGACCGACATCATGAAATTGACGCCGCCGATTCCGGAGAACTGCCAATGGGCGCTGTTTCTGCGCAATCACGACGAACTGACGCTGGAGATGGTGACCGACGAAGAGCGCGACTTTATGTACCGCACCTACGCGCATGACCGGCAGATGCGAATTAACCTGGGCATCCGGCGCAGACTGGCGCCGCTGCTGGAGAACGACCGGAGAAAAATCGAGCTGATGAACGCGCTGCTGTTCTCGCTGCCGGGAACGCCGATCATCTACTACGGCGACGAGATCGGCATGGGCGACAACGTGTATCTTGGCGACCGCAATGGCGTGCGCACGCCGATGCAATGGAGCGCGGATCGCAACGCTGGTTTCTCGCAGGGCGAATCCGCAGCGGCTGTACCTGCCGGTCAACATCGATCCGGAGTACCACTATGAGGCGGTAAACGTGGAGACGCAGCAACGCAATCCACATTCGTTGCTGTGGTGGATGAAACGCTCGATTGCGCAGCGCAAGCAGTTCCGCGCATTCGGGCGGGGATCGCTGGAGTTTCTCTACCCTTCGAACCGGAAGGTGCTGGCGTTTTTCCGGCAATTTGATGACGAGCGAATCCTGGTGGTGGCAAACCTGTCGCGCTTCAGCCAGGGAGTGGAACTCGATCTGCAGAAATATCCAGGGCGCGACGCTGCTGGAGATCTTCGGCGTCAGCCGCTTTCCAGCCGATCACGCAGGAGCCGTACTTTCTATCGCTCGCGCCGTACTCGTTCTATTGGTTCAGGATGCTTCCGAAAGAGGCGGGCGAGGAGTTGGTGGCCGAGGGCGATGGCTCGGCGGAAATCGCGACCATCCCAGTGGAGTCGATGAAAGCGATGTGGAGCGAGAGCACGACTGGAAGCAGTGGCGCGGATTCTGCCGCGTCATTCTGCGCAAGCGCCGATGGTTCCTCGGGCGCAACCGGACGATCACACGGGTCGCAATCGAAGATGTGATTCCGCTGCGCCGCAGGAAGTGGCCATCCTGCTGATTCGCGTGGAGTACAGCGACGGCGAAGACGAGAGATACACGATTCCGCTGGCGGTGGCTGGCAGGTGAACAGGCGGAGGCGGTGCTGCGCGATCAAAAGCAGGCAGTACTGGCAAGGCTGGAGTTCCGCGACCAGAGCTGGGTGCGTGCTGTACAGCGCGCTGATCGAGCGAACCTTCAGCGATGCGCTGCTGACCGCAGTGCTGAAGCGCAGCAAGTTCAAAGGCACGCGGGGAGAAATTGTTGGCCGGGCACACCAAGGCGTTTCGCGAGGCGTGGTCGCATATGCGCTCCAATCGCGAGCCGCAGGTGCAGATCGCTGGATTCGCCGAATACCTTTGTGAACCTGGGCGAAGACTTCGTGGTGAAGCTCTACCGCAAAGTTGAGGCCGGCACGAATCCGGATCGTGAGGTGGAAGAGTTTCTGACCGAGCGAACCAACTTTTGCGCATATGCCGAAGGCGCTGGGCTGGATGGAGTATTGCAGTCGCGACGGACGATGAAGAACAGCGTACGACGCTGGGGCTGGTGACCAGCTATGTGCGCGACGCAACCCTGGGCTGGCAATACATGATCGATCACCTGAGCCTGTACTTTGAGCGCGCGCTGGCCGTGCAGGAGGAAGATGCGCGAGCCAAAGAGGTGATCAACGGCAGCCCGCTGATACTGGCGCAGCATCCGGTGCCAGCGCTGATGGCAGAGTTGCTGGGGACAGTTGAAAACATGGCGCACCTGCTCGGGGTTCGCACGGCAGAGCTGCATGAGGCTTTGAGCAGCCGTCCGGAGGTGCAGGACTTCTCGCCGGAGCCGTTCACGGATTTCTATCGCCATGGGCTTTATCACGGGATGCTGGGACAGATGGGACGCTCGCTGGATGCGCTGCGCTTACGGTTGAAAACGCTTCCCGAAGACGTGCGGGCGTCGGCCGAAGAGCTGCTTGCGAGCGAGGCCGCCATTCGCAATGGAATGTTTCCGTTGCGCGATCAGCGCATCTCGGGGGCACGCATCCGGATTCATGGCGACTACCAGCTCAGCAACCTGCTGTTTACCGGCAACGACGTGATCATCCGTAACTTCGACGGTCCGCCGGGCAGGCCATTGAGCGAACGGCGCATCAAGCGCTCGGCGCTGCGCGACGTTGCGAGCATGATACGTTCGCTGCACTACGCGGCCCATGCGGTCTCGTTCGGCTATGTGCCTGGAGTTGTGAAGGGGCGGGAGCAGGTGGCGCGCATCGATCGTTGGGCGGAGCACTGGCATGAGTGGGTTTCCGCAATGTTCTTGCAGGCATATCTGGAGACATCGCAGGGAATGGATTTTCTGCCGCGAACGGATTCCGAAATGCAAATTCTGCTGCGGGCACACCTGATCGAAAAAGCGCTGCTGGAGATCGCCTATGAACTGGAGTACCGGCCGGAGTGGGTGGGAATTCCTGTGCATGGACTTTCATTGCTGCTGAAATGGTGATGAGTAGTGCGTGGAGCGGGGCAAATCGATAGATTCGAAGATGCGATAGCGGGACGACGGGAGGGCCGAAAGCCCTCCTTTTGTTGCGCTCAAGTGTGCCGATCGGCCTGCCGATGGGTGAATCAGGAGCAAGCCGGGATGTCCGAGATTGAGGCCCAGCTATTTCGGAGTTTCAGCGACGCCATGCCTTATGGCGTCTGCCTGGTGGATCTGCAATGGCAAGATTATCTACTGGAACGCGGCGGCGGAGGAGATCACCGGCTATCTGGGACATGAGGTTCTGGGCCGCGCCTATCGCGGAGATCTGCTCATCCACTGTGAGGGAAGCAACGCCGGCACCGAGGTGCAATGTCCGGTGATGGAGGTGTTTCGCGACGGCAGAGCCGGTAGCGGCAGAGCTGTTCCTTCGCCACAAGCAAGGCCACCGCATGCCAATCCACGTCTTCGCATTTCCCTTGCGCGATTCGATGGGCGAGATGAGAGGCGTGGGGGAGATCTTCGATCCCTCGCACGGAAAGCAGGAGAGCCCGGCGTGGGCTGGACATTCGGATCGCGAGTTCGAAATGGCTACGGGACTGCCGGCCGTGGCGGAGAGCAGGGAACATTTGCAGAGCCTGCTTCATTCGCGGGCGGCATCATCTTCGGCGCTGATATTGATCGAAATGTCAGAGCAGCGCGCGATCCTGCAGCACGGCGGTACGGCGATGCTGCACCAGGCGATTCGCGTACTGGCCAAAACCGTTGCGGGGCTGCTGCCCTCGCATCACTATGTCGGATGCTGGAGCGATTGGAGGCTGATCGCAATTGTTCCGGAGTGCAAGGCTGAAACGATTGAAGCGCTGAAATCGAAGCTCGCTGGCGTAGGTTCGTCCTGCGCCGTGAAGTGGTGGGGTGATCGCCTGGTGGTGGAGACGCGCGCTGCGGCCCGCCTGGTGGACCCATCGCAAACGGTGGACGCACTGATTCAACAGTTGGAGCAGGACTTGAAGAGCATCGCGGACGGGAAAGAGTAAAACGATGTTCATCATCATTGGCATTGTTGTGGTGTTCGGCTCGATTGTCGCCGGTTATCTGATGGAGCACGGGAACCTGAGGGTTCTGCTCCAACCGGCGGAGTTGATCATCATCGGAGGAGCCGCGATTGGCACATTGCTGATCGCCAATCCTCTGCACGTGGTTAAGAAGATTGCCGGCGGAGTGGTCGGCGCTTTGAAGGGTTCGCACATCAATCAAGCGTTCTACCTGGAAACGCTGAAGATGTGCTACGAGATTTTGAACAAGGCAAGGAAGAACGGTTTGCTGGCGATCGAATCCGATATTGAAGAACCGGAGAAGAGCGAGGTGTTTACGAAGTATCCGCATTTTCTCAAGGACCATCACACGCGGGACTTTGTCTGCGACACGCTGCGGATGGCGGTCACAGGCGGCATCGACCCGTTCGATCTCGACCAGATGATGGACCTCGACATGGAAGTGTCGCATCGCGGAGACAACGCACCGGTCTCAGCCCTGAGCACGGTTGCCGACTCGCTGCCTGGGCTTGGGCATTGTGGCCGCAGTACTTGGAGTCGTGATCACCATGGGCGCGCTTGGGAGGGCCTCCGGAAGAGATTGGGCGCAAGGTGGCGGCGGCCCTGGTGGGGACGTTTCTGGGCATTCTGCTTTGCTACGGGCTGGTCGGGCCGGTGGCGGCGAACATGGCGAAGCAGGCAGAGGACGAACATGCCTACGTGTATGTGCTGCGGGTGGTGTTGATCTCATTTATCAAGGGCGCTGCTCCCATCCAGGCGTTGGAATTCGGAAGACGGGCGATTCCGAAACACGTTCGGCCGAGCTTCATCGATATGGAGAAATCCTGCAAGGGAGGCGGAGTCGCTGCCGCTGCCGCGACGGAGGAAGCTTAGGTGCCGAAGCGCTCCCATCATCATCAAGAAAATCTCAGGGCACGGCGGCCATCACGGCGGCGCATGGAAGGTTGCGTACGCCGATTTTGTGACGGCGATGATGGCATTGTTCATCGTGCTCTGGCTGCTGAACTCCAGCAAACAGGTGCAGGAGGCCGTGGGAGGATACTTCAAGGATCCATCGGGCAATTCCAAACAAGTTGGAAGCACGATGCGGGGCGCTGGGCAGAATCTTGGACCTTCGAAAAGAAGATATGTCGAAAATCAAGGAAGCTCTGCTGAAGCAGATCAAGTCGCTGCCCGACTTCGAAAAACTGAAAAGCCACATCGACATGACGATCACCGCGGAAGGACTTCGGATCGAACTGACAGAAGGCGAAAAGGGAACGTTCTTCGAGTTGGGCAGCGCCGTGCCAAGTCCCAGTGGGAAGGAGTTGCTGGTCTCCCTGGCGCAGGAGGTTGGAAAACTTCCCAACCACGTTTCCATCGAAGGACACACGGACTCAAAACCCTACTCCGGCGGCCTGACCGGATACAGCAACTGGGAGCTTTCCGTGGATCGTGCCAACGCGGCGCGCAAGATCATGCAAAGCTCGGGACTACAGGAGCAGCAGGTTTCGCAAGTGCGCGGATTTGCCGATCAGCGGCCGCGAGCCAACAGCAGCCCGGACGACCCCGCGAATCGAAGGATCTCGCTCATTGTGGAATACCTCCCCAAGGAAGTGCCCGCCGGTGTCCAGTCCGTCGATAACTCCGGCGATAAGTCCAAAGAGCAATCAGCGGCCGTCAAGAGCTTCCAACGCAGACCCTCCGACCGCTGAGCACGTCGGGGCGAAGGAATAGCAGCAGAGTAGTAGGGCAAGAAAAACGGCGGAGCCGTGATAGCTCCGCCTCATTTTTGGGCCGGGTGCTGGAGACTAGTTTAGAACCGCCAACTCCGCGATGCGCTCCTTCCACTCGCGCGGTCCTGTCTCGTGTACGGCGGTTCCGTTGGAATCGACGGCAACGGTCACCGGCATGTCTTCGACCTCGAACTCATAGATCGCCTCCATTCCGAGATCCGCAAACGCCAGCACCTTTGACTTCTTGATCGCTTTGGCAACCAGGTACGCAGCACCGCCGACCGCCATCAGGTACACGGCCTTGTTGTCCTTGATCGCCTGGATTGCCGCAGGGCCGCGTTCAGCCTTGCCGACCATGCCGAGCAATCCGGTCTGCTCCAGCATCTGGCGGGTGAATTTATCCATGCGCGTGGAGGTCGTGGGGCCGGCAGGTCCGACGGCTTCGTCGCGCACCGGGTCAACCGGGCCCACGTAGTAAATGAAGCGATTGGTGAAGTCCACAGGAAGCTTCTCGCCACGGTCGAGCATTTCGGTCATGCGCTTGTGCGCGGCGTCGCGTCCGGTCAGCAGCTTTCCGTTGAGCAGAATCACCTCGCCGGGCTTCCACGACAAAACCTCTTCGCGGGTCACCTTGTCGAGATTGACGCGGCGCGCGTTAGCCGGGCTGTAGGTGAGCTCGGGCCAGTCCTTCAGTGACGGCGGCTCAAGCGAGACCGCACCGGAGCCGTCGAGGACGAAGTGCGCGTGACGGGTCGCGGCGCAGTTGGGGATCATCGCAACCGGCAGATTGGCGGCGTGGGTGGGATAGTCCTTTACCTTCACGTCAAGCACCGTGGTGAGGCCGCCGAGGCCTTGCGCGCCAATGCCGAGGGCATTGATCTTGTCATAGAGTTCGAGGCGCAGTTCTTCGGCGCGGGTCTTGGCCCCGCGGGCTTTCAAGTCCTGAATGTCGATGGGCTCCATGAGCGCTTCCTTGGCGATCAACATTGCCTTTTCGGCAGTGCCGCCAATGCCGAGGCCGATGATTCCGGGAGGGCACCAACCGGCGCCCATGGTGGGCACGGTCTTCAGCACCCAGTCGACGATGGAGTCGGATGGATTCAGCATGGCAAACTTGGTCTTGGCTTCCGAGCCGCCACCCTTGGCGGCAACAATCACATCCAGCTTGTTGCCCGGAACAATGGAGACGCAGACCACGGCGGGAGTGTTGTCCTTGGTGTTCAGGCGCTTGCCCGCCGGATCGGCGAGCACGGAGGCGCGCAACTTATTCTCCGGCAGCAGGTAAGCACGGCGGACACCCTCGTTGATCATCTCCTCCAGGGTCAAAGTGCCATTGAAGTGGACATCCATTCCTACCTTGAGGAAGACGGTTACGATGCCGGTGTCCTGGCAGATGGGGCGATGGCCTTCGGCGCACATACGCGAGTTAATGAGCAGCTGCGCGATCGCATCCTTGGCGGCGGGGGCCTGCTCGCGTTCGTAGGCGGCGGCAAGGCTCCGGATGAAATCGACTGGATGGTAGTAGGAGATGAATTGCAATGCGTCGGCGACGCTCTGGATCAGATCTTCCTGCTGAATGATTGTCATGAAGTGACTCCGATTCCTTTAGGCGCTAAAAACGGAATAACATTATCAAACAAAGCTGCGCTATGGGAGCAGAATGTTTGCCAAGTGGCCGCGGGCGTGAGTCCACGGCCAAAATAATTTGTCCGCAACAAGAGAACGGGCGCCCCGTGGGGCACCCGTTTTGCTTTCAGAAGCTATCTTTCAGAAGCCAGAAACCAAAATTCCGATTCCCTTACGCTTTCGCCACTACTTTGCCGCTCGCATCTTTCTTCGCGGTGCTCTTGGTGGCGTCGGGCAGCCAGTCCATCATGCTCCGCAGCTTGGCTCCGACCTCTTCGATCGGATGCTTCTTTTCGGCCTCGCGCAGTGCGTTGAAATGCTTGTTGCCGCCGCGGTGCTCGGCAATCCATTCGCGGGCGAACTCGCCCTTCTGAATCTGGTCCAACACCTTCTTCATGGCCTGGCGGGTGGCATCGCCGACAACGACTTCGCCACGGGTCAGGTCGCCATACTCGGCGGTGTTGGAGACGGAGTAGCGCATACGGGCCAAGCCGCCTTCGTAGATGAGATCCACGATCAGCTTTACTTCATGCAGACATTCGAAGTAGGCGATCTCGGGCTGATACCCGGCCTCGACCAGGGTCTCAAAGCCCTTCTTGATCAGCGAGGTGAGTCCGCCGCAGAGCACGGCCTGCTCGCCGAAGAGGTCGCTCTCGGTCTCTTCCTTGAAGGTGGTCTGCAGAACTCCGGCGCGGGTTGAACCGATTCCATCGGCATAGGCCAAGGCGAGTTCGTGAGCGTTGCCGCTCGCATCCTGATGGATCGCGATCAGCGCCGGAACGCCGCGGCCTTCGGTGTACTGGCGGCGAACCAGGTGACCGGGGCTCTTGGGGGCAATCATCACCACGTCCACGTCGGCCGGAGCTTCGATGGCCTTGAAGTGAATCGAGAAGCCGTGCGAGAAGCCGAGCACCTTCCCCTTGGTGAGATAGGGGCGGATGGACTCTACGTAGAGTTCGGCCTGGGTTTCGTCAGGCGTGAGGATCTGAAGATAATCGGCGCGCTTCGCTGCTTCGGCGGGTGCAAGCTACCTCGAAACCGTCTTCGCGGGCGCGCTTTGCGGTTCCGCGCTCGGGGTCCAGACCGATGATGACGCTGTATCCGCTTTCACGCAGGTTGAGCGCCTGGGCATGACCCTGACTGCCGTATCCAAAGACGGCGATGGTTTTGCGCTTTAGCGCGTCGGGATGGGCGTCGTGGGCGTAAAAGATAGTGGCCAAGGAGGCTCCTTTTGTATATGAAAAACCGACCGGTTGGTCGGTATTCTGTCGGTAATCTAATGATGCTCTGCCATTTGAGCATTGTATGTCAATGGCTAATCGAAAAAACTAATAGCATCAGAAATGTGAATACAAACTACGCGTTCAGGCCGGGCTCGGAAGCATGATCTGCGAGCTCAAGCCCTGAGAGTGCATAATGTCATTCGTGACGATGACGACAAATCAAGCTCCACGCCTGACGTTAGAAGATTACGAACAGCGATTCGAGGATCGCCACCTGCTTCATGGGGCGGTGGAGAAATGGGCACGCGAAAAGCCTGCAACGGTGGCGCTGATCGACTCCGAGCGCGGCCGTTCGGTTTCGTGGGCGGAATTTGACCGAATCACCCGGGCCTTGGCGATGGTTCTGCTCAAGCGCGGCTTTGGCAAGGGAGACTTCTTCGCCAGCTTGCTTCCGCTGACCACGGAGCACGTTTTTCTGGAGTACGCATGCTTTCGGATAGGCGTGATCTTTGTCCCATTGGATCTGCGACTTAGCAGGGAAGAGTTGATGCGAAGCTTGACCATGGTGCGGCCCGCTGGATTTGCTTTCGTGCAGGCTCCTTGTGTTCCTGATCCGGCGGCGTTGTGCGCGGAATTGCAGGCGCAATTCGCGCTGAAGCTGGCGGTGCACTTTGCCGCGCCGGAGCACTGTGCGGACGGGGCGACCCCGGTAGGCGAACTGTTGGGCGAGGCGATGCGAGTTGGCGCAGGCGGGCGAAGACGAGGCATCGCACGTTGCTCCGTCAGGCTTATGAGGAGCGAGCGGCGCAGGTTTCGGAGGACGACGGCGCGCTGGTGATATTTACCACCGGTTCGACCGGTTCACCCAAGCCGGCGCTGCTCTCGCACCGCAACATCTCCTGCCAGGCGATGTGCCTGAGCCAACTGTTGCTGCACGGCTCGGAGAAGGAATTGGTGACCCTGGTGAATTTGCCGCCGAGCCATGTGGGTTGCCAAACCGAGTTGCTGATGAGCACGATCTTCGATGGCGGCTGCGCCGTGCTGATCTCCATCTTCGATCCGCTGCGCTCGATGCGCGCCATCGCCGATTACAAGGTCACGGCGATGGGACAGATTCCGGCGATGTTCCAGTTCGAGTGGCGATTGAAGGAGTTTGACTCGTTCGACCTCTCCAGCCTTGAATTTGCGGCCTACGGCGGGCAGCAGGTTTCTCCGGCGTTCATCGCAAAGATGGCGGAGATGGCGCCAAACGTGGGTACGGGGCTGGGACTGACCGAAGCGGCTGGATTCTGCACCTATATTCGTATTGCTAGCGACCGTGCCGAGTGAGTGCGCAGCAAGCCTGGGTTTCGATACGCCGGTCTATCCGATGACAATCCGCGCCGCCATGCAGGCCGACGGCGCGGCCGGGGAAGAGCTGCCGGATGGAGAGCTGGGGCATGTCTGCTTCCGTGGGCCGCAGACGTTTCTCGGATACCTCAACGACGCGGCGGCGACGGCGGCGGCCATTTCAAGCGATGGCTATCTCTACACCGGAGACATGGGGTTTCGCGATGACAAGGGACTGCACCTTGCGGGACGCACGAAGCTGATTCTCAAGCCATCGGGCTACCAGGTTTTCCCCGGCGACGTGGAGAACCACTTCTGCAAACTTGGAGGGCGTTGCGATGTGCGCGGCGGTGGGCGTGCCGCACCCGGTCATCTCGGAGGCAATCGTCGCCTTCGTGGAGACGCAGCCGGAGGCCAGCCTTCAGCGGTCGCAACTGGAACGCCATGCGCGCGGTCTCGCGGCGTATATGCGGCCGCATCATTACGTGCTGCTCGATCCGGGACAGATGCCGTTGAATCGCGTGGCCAAGGCGGACTACATGGCGCTGAGGGAACGAGCGCGGCTGGAAGTGGAGGCGCTGAAAGAACAAGGGCGATGGATGGCATCGCCCGAGTGACCGCCGAATAACTGCCAGCGCTGGTTTCAACTTAACGAGCGAGCGGCAAGGTGAAGGAGAATACGGAACCTCGGCCCGGCTGGGTCGTCAACGAGATGGTTCCGCCGTGCGCCTCGACAATTGCTTTCGCGATTGCGAGACCCATTCCCGTGCCCTGCACGCTCTGGCGCTGGCCGCGTCCGCGATAAAACTTGTCGAAAGATCATGCTCTGATCGATGGCGTCGATCCCCGGTCCCTGATCCGCCACGCTGGTCACCAGCATGTTTCCCTGCACCTCCGCGGTGATTGTGATGGGCGTGCCGCGCGGGGAATACTTGCCGGCGTTATCAAGTAATTGGGAAAGTATCTCCTCGGTGTGCCGCAAATCCATGTTCACCCGAGGCAGTGAGTCGCTCACGCACGACCTTCACTTCGTGCCGTGCAAGAGTATTCTGATTGGTCTCAAGCGCGGCATCGATTGCCTCGCGAATATGATGCGGCTCGAGGTTCAACTCCACTGCATGGGCGTCGAGCTGAGCCATTTGTCGCGGCCTCGCCCACCAGCCGGTCCAGCCGGTCGCTCTCTTCATTGATCACCGTGAGCAATTCTTTCCTTGATGTCTCGTCGAGTTCGGCATCGCCGAGAAGAGACTGGGCGCGGAAGCCTTGATGGCCGTAAGCGGCGTGCGAAAGTCGTGCGTGACCGAATCGAGGAGAATGGAGCGGAGGCGCTCGCTTTCGCGTCCAGCTTCGGAATGCGCCAGCTTTTCCACGGTTCCGGCACGCTCGATGGCGATGGCGACCAGGCTGCCGATGGCCTCCAGGCTCTCGGTCGAAAGCTTCCCCGCCGATCACAGCGAGAGCTCCGACCGAGCGGAGCCCGATGCGCAGGGGACGGACGCGAATGTTGTTTCTCAGTGACCGGCTCTCCGCGGCTGCAGACTCGCTGCAGAGCCTCGCTGGAGATGAGATCCTGCGCACGCAGGTCGGAGTAGTAAATCCTTCTTGCTGTGCACGGAAAACATTCCGGCGAAGTCGGCGCCAAAGATCTCAACCACCTTGATAGGAATTGCGTTGACGAGAGCCAGCACGTTGTCAGCGGTCAGCAACTGCTGGCTGAAGGCGTAGAGCTGCTCAAGTTCACGGCGGCGGCTGTTGGCGTTCTCGGTCTCCCGCCGCGCACGATCGGCGAGCTGGCTGGCGATGACTGCCGTGAGCAGAAAGGTGAAGAGCGCGATCCAGTTCTGAGGATCGGCGATGGTGAAAGTTCCGACCGGCGGCAGGAAAAAAAAGTTGTAAGCCAGGGTTGCGATGACGGAAAGAAAGATCGCGCAACGCAGTCCCCACGCGGCGGAAACCACCAGCACAGCGAGAAGGAATGCGAATCCAGCCGTACTGGCATTGGCGTGCAGAAAGCGGCACAAGGCGACCAGTACAGCCACAAGAACACAGCAATGAGAAATAGCGGGCGGCTTGGGTCTGCAGGAGCTTGTTCACAGCTCGGAATTGTAACGTATTCGACATTTCCTGGTTCTTGCTTGAAAATAGGCGCGGTATGCAAAAGACACCCGAACAGTGGCTGGAAGAAACCGCGCCAACGAAGAAGCGAGGACTCTTCAAGCTTTTCCTCGGCTATGCTCCCGGAGTCGGCAAGACCTACAACATGCTGAGCGAGGGCATCCGGCGCTACAGCCGCGGCGAAAATGTCGTGATCGGAGTGGTGGAAAGCCATGGCCGGCCGGCGACCGCCGAACTTGCCGCACGGCTGCCCGCGGTGGCGCGAAAGCAACTTGTTTATAAGGGAACCACCTTCGACGAAATGGATGTCGATGCGATTCTGCAACTCCATCCCGAAATCGTGTTGGTGGACGAACTGGCTCACACCAACATCGAGGGCAGCAAGCATCGCAAGCGCTACGAAGACGTAATGGAGTTGCTGAACGCGGAGATCGATGTGATTTCGACGATGAACGTTCAGCACATCGAGAGCGTGACCCCGATCGTGGGACGCATCACCGGAGTGGTGGTGCGGGAGACCGTCCCCGATTGGGTGATGCAGCGGGTGGACGAGATTGTTCTCTCCGATCTGACGCCGGAAGCGTCTGCAGGCCCGCATGAAGCGCGGCGATATTTATCCCCTGGAACGAAGCGACCGTGCGCTCTCGAACTTCTTCCGTCCGGGAAATCTGATCGCGCTCCGCGAACTGGCGCTGCGGCAGGTTGGCAGCGTGGTGGATCGCAGCCTCGAAAGCTACATGGAGAAGGAGCATATCGAGAACCGCACCCCGATCACGGAGCGGATCGGGGTGTGCATCAGCTCGAATCCAGTGGCGCAGTATCTGATTGCGCGCTCAGCCAGGATGGCGGAGAGGATCGGGGCGGAGTTCTATGTGCATATACGTGGACATTGGCCGGGACGACGCTCCCGAACATCGCCGCTCGCTGGAGGAAAACTTCCGCTTCGCTGAAAACCTCGGCGCACAAATCGTGAAGACGCAAGGGAAAGAAGGTCGCCGCAGAGGTCGCAAAAGTCGTGCGGGAGAAGCATATTACGCAAGTTGTGTTTGGCCGCTCGGCGCTGAGCGGATGGAGGAAATTCCTCTATCTTTCGGCCATTCACGATTTTCTTCGCGACGCCCCAGCCGGTGGACGTACATATCGTGACCCAGGTGCCGAAATGACGACGACTGCCAATGGCGCGCAACGCAACATCCTGGTGGTGGACGATGAGTCGCAGATTACTCGTGTGCTCAGGACCGCGCTCTCCGGCCACGGTTATCATGGTGAGGACCGCAGGCGACGGCGACGAAGCACTGGAAGTGATGCGGCAGTGGACGCCGGATCTGGTCATCACCGATCTCTCCATGCCGAATATGGGAGGGCTGGAGTTGTGCCGCAGAATCCGCAGCAAGTCCGCGATCCCCATCATCGTGCTCTCGGTTCGTGGCGAGGAAAAACCGAAGGTTGAGGCGCTTGATTCGGGAGCCGACGATTACGTAACCAAGCCTTTCAACATCAACGAACTGGTGGCCCGGGTTCGTGCCGGCCTGCGCAGGGCAAGCCGTCCAGAGCAGGAAGAAAACGCGAGCAACATCGAAGCGGGTGATTTTCATATCGACCTGCTTACCAGAATCGTGACGGTGCGAGACCGTGAGGTCCGGCTGACTCCGAAGGAATTTGATCTACTCAGCTACCTGGCGAAAAATCCTGGAAGAGTCATTACCCATCACACGTTGCTCGCGGCGGTTTGGGGTGGAATGAGCACACAGCAGCCGGAGTATCTGCACGTGTTCATGAATCATCTCAGAAAGAAGCTTGAGCCGGAAGACGGCTCGGTCCGCTACATTGTGAGTGAGAAATGGGTCGGCTACCGCTTTGAACCGGGCGATCACAAGTAGTTTGCCCTCTTGGGACCGTCGATATTCGCATATCTTCCTTGAGTCTCCTTCCACTTCCTCCTCCTGCATTTAGGAAGAATTTAGGCACTCTTTATTCGTGGTTTAGGCCGGACGATATCAAATCAAATGAAGGCTGGACGAGACAGAGTTGAAGGCTCGTCCGCCCCGGGAGGTTTCGAATGTTGGTCCTGGCGATGTTTATCTCGATCTGCGTCGCTGCAGTTCTCTTTCTGCTTCGATTCCTTTTCGCGCTTCAATGCGAAATCAGATCTGCGCGCGAGGCCTCGGAGGTGTAAGCCTCTCGTCATACCACATCTCCACTCTGATCAGAGCTCACATCTCGGGCCGGTGCACCGATGGCTCGCCTGCGCTCCGCGCTCCGGTTCATTGCCGAAGATCTCAGTTAGGGAGCGTAAGGATCGCATGTCTGCGAGAGTTTGCCGAAAGTTGGCAGGTTGCTCACACTATCGAGGCGCTGGCACCCGACTTCGGATGCGCCGAGCGAAATCCGATGGCTCAGGAGAGCAAGCGTAGCACGACAGCTTGCACTCTGATACCGAGGCGTGCTTGCGCAAAGGTCGCGACGATTCGCGAGCGAAGGCAAAGAGTGTGCTGCGAAGGAACTTTTTAGGAACTTTTTAGGAACTCTGTAGTTCAAGGCTAATGAGTTTCAATTGAAGGTAAGCAGCCGCTGGCAGTCAGAAACGGCGGCTGCCAGCCAGGAGAGCAATGATGCAGGATTTGGGTGTTCGTGGTGATTACGATTGTTTTCTTTGCGGTATCGATTGGCTATGTTCACTTTTGTGAGCGCATCAGATAAGGGAGATGGACAGTGGAAACGATCGTGATGCTTGCGGTGACCGCGCTGATGATGGTGTATCTGCTCTACGCACTATTGTATCCGGAGAAATTCTGAGATGACCATCAACGGATGGTTGCAAATTGCTTTCTTCCTGCTGCTGATTCTGGCCGTAACGAAGCCGCTCGGCATGTTCATGGCGCGCGTCTTCAATCGCGAAAAAACATTTCTGGACCCGGTGCTGCGGCCGATTGAGAAACTGATCTACCGCACCACCGGTGTGGATGAAGATCGCGAGATGGCCTGGACCGAGTATGCCATTGCGATGCTGCTGTTCAGCGTCGTATCCATGCTGCTGCTCTACCTGCATCCAGCGCGTGCAGGGCTTCCTGCCCTTCAATCCGCAGAAGCTTGGAGCTGTCAGTCCGCCGTCCCTGGCGTTCAATACGGCGGCGTCGTTTACGACGAATACGAACTGGCAGGCCTACTCGGGTGAAACAACGATGACTTATTTCACCCAGATGGCGGGGCTGGCCTATCACAACTTCGTTTCGGCGGCGACTGGCATTGCGCTGGCAATTGCGTTAATTCGCGGCATCGCGCGGCGCGAGATGAAGACGATCGGAAACTTCTGGGTGGACTTGGTTCGCTGCACGCTGTGGGTGCTGCTGCCGTTCTGCGTCGTCGGCGCCCTGGTTCTTGTGTCGCAGGGTGTTGTGCAGAACCTGAAGCCATATGACACGGTGAAGATCGTAGAAGCGCAGCAAGTTCCGCACCTGGGAGCCGACGGCAAGCCCGCCGGTTGACGCCGACGGCAAGCCGGTGATGGACACTGTCACCGATCAGACCATCGCGCAAGGGCCCGTGGCTTCGCAGGAATTCATCAAGGAGTTCGGGACCAACGGTGGCGGCTTCTTCAACGCAAACAGCGCTCATCCGTTTGAGAACCCAACTCCTCTCACGAACCTGATCGAGATGTTTTCCATCTTCGCCATCGGCGCAGGCCTTACCTACACGCTTGGGCACATGACCGGCTCGCTCCGGCATGGCTGGGCGGTGTGGGGCGCGATGGCGGCCCTCTTCCTGGCGGGTGTTACCGTCGCCTACTGGGCGGAGGCGCAAGGCAATCCGCTATTGCATGGCGTAGATCAACACGTCAGCGCGATGCAATCCGGCGGAAACATGGAAGGCAAGGAGGTGCGCTACGGCATCGCCAACTCCGCGCTCTGGGCCACGGTAACCACGGACACCAGTTGCGGCGCAGTCAACAGCATGCACGATTCGTATACTCCCCTGGGCGGAATGATTCCGCTGATCAACATCTCGTTGGGTGAGGTCATCTTCGGCGGAGTCGGTTCGGGCATGTACGGCATGATTGTTTTCGTCGTGCTGACCGTCTTTATCGCAGGTCTGATGGTCGGACGAACGCCGGAGTATCTGGGCAAAAAGATCGAGGGGTACGAGGTGAAGCTGGCGATGCTGTTCGCGCTCATCTTCCCGCTCATCATCTTGGTATTGACTGCAATCTCCAGCGTGAAGCCGTTTGGCACGTCGTCCATCGCCAATCCCGGACCGCATGGGCTTTCAGAGATTCTCTATGCGTTCACCGAGGCTGCCGGAAACAACGGATCGGCTTTCGGTGGCTTAAACGCGAACACCACCTGGTACAACGTCGCGCTTGCATTTGCGATGCTTGGCGGACGCTTCCTGATGAAGATTCCGATGCTGGCCATTGCGGGCAGCCTGGCGAAGAAGAAGTACGTTCCGCCCTCGGTAGGAACGTTCCCGGTTACCACGCCGCTGTTCAGCGTGCTGCTGATCGGAGTCATTCTCATCCTGGGTGCGCTGACGTTCTTCCCCGCGCTCAGCCTTGGACCAATTCTTGAACACCTGCTGATGAACGCAGGAAAGGCTTTCTAAGGAAATCATGTCGAGCACAACGAAAAGTCGCAAGTCCATCTGGGATCCAACCATCGTTCGCAAAGCGGCCATTGATTCCGTGCTCAAACTCAACCCTCGCAACATGATGGGCAATCCAGTCATGTTCGTGGTTGAGGTGGGCAGCGTGATCACCACCATTCTGCTGATCTTGCGCCCGCACGAGGCGTTCAAGTTCAATCTTCAGATCACGTTCTGGTTGTGGTTCACCGTAATGTTCGCCAACTTTGCCGAGGCCATGGCCGAGGGGCGCGGCAAGGCGCAAGCCGATACGCTGCGCAAAGCTCGCTCGGAAACCGTTGCCAATCGCCTGCTTGCCAATGGAGCAGTGGAGCAGGTTGCAAGCTCCGTCCTGCGGGCACAAGACGTCGTGCTCGTCTCCGCCGGAGAGTTTATTCCCGGCGACGGCGAGATCATCGACGGCATCGCTTCTGTCGATGAGTCGGCGATCACCGGCGAATCGGCTCCGGTGATTCGTGAGTCCGGCGGCGACCGTTCGGCGGTAACCGGCGGCACGCGAGTGCTCTCCGATCAGATCAAGGTGAAGATCACCTCCAACCCCGGCGAGACTTTCCTCGACCGCATGATTGCCCTGGTGGAGGGCGCCGAAAGACAGAAGACGCCGAATGAGATTGCACTGAACATTCTGCTTGCCGGACTGACGATCGTCTTTCTGCTCGCGGTGGTCACGCTGCAGCCGTTTGCAATTTACTCCGGCGCTCCGCAAACCGTCTTCGTGCTGGTCTCGCTGCTGGTTTGCCTGATTCCGACGACGATTGGCGGCCTGCTTTCTGCGATTGGAATCGCGGGCATGGACAGGCTGGTGCAGCATAACGTGCTCGCCATGTCCGGACGCGCCGTGGAAGCCGCAGGCGATGTCAACACTCTGCTGCTTGATAAGACCGGCACCATCACGCTCGGCAATCGTCAGGCTTCGCGCTTTGTGCCGGCGCCGGGAGTTTCTGAAGCGGAGCTGGCGGATGCGGCGCAACTCTCCTCGCTCGCTGATGAAACGCCGGAGGGCCGATCCATCGTGGTGCTGGCGAAAGAGAAGTACAACCTTCGCGGCCGTGAGTTGCACGAGCACCATCCCGAGTTTGTTCCCTTCACGGCACAGACCAGAATGTCCGGCGTCAACTTCAACGGCTTCCAGATTCGCAAGGGTTCCGTGGATGCCATTGAACGCTTCGTGCAGGAGAACTCGAACGTTTTTGCACCGGAAGTCCGGGCCCTGGTGGATGAGATTGCTCGCGCCGGAAGCACTCCGCTGGTGGTTGCAGAGCGGCAGCGCGGCGCGCTGGGAGTGATCGAACTGAAAGACATCGTCAAGGGCGGAATGCGCGAGCGTTTCGACCAACTGCGGGCGATGGGAATTCGCACGGTCATGATCACCGGCGACAATCCATTGACGGCGGCGGCGATTGCGCAACGAAGCCGGTGTGGATGACTTCCTTGCCCAGGCCACGCCGAAGGACAAGATGGATCTGATCCGCAAGGAACAGGCCGACGGAAAGCTGGTGGCGATGACCGGCGACGGCACCAACGACGCTCCCGCGCTGGCGCAGGCAGATGTGGGCGTGGCCATGAACTCCGGCACGCAGGCGGCGAAAGAGGCCGGAAACATGGTCGATCTCGACTCCAACCCGACCAAGCTGATCGAGATTGTCGGCATCGGCAAGCAACTGCTGATGACCCGCGGAGCGCTCACGACGTTTTCGATTGCCAACGATGTTGCCAAGTATTTCGCGATTATTCCGGCGATGTTTGCGGCAACGTTCCCGGTGCTGAACGCGCTGAACGTCATGCACCTGAAGACGCCGCAGTCGGCAATCTTGTCGGCCGTCATCTTCAACGCGATCATCATCGTCATGCTGATCCCGCTGGCACTGAGGGGAATCAAGTATCGTCCGATGGGTGCTGCGGCGCTGTTACGCCGCAACCTGCTCATCTATGGCGTGGGCGGAATTATCGCACCATTTATCGGCATCAAGTTGATCGACATTCTGATTACAAGCATCGGGCTGGCATAGGCGGAAGGTGGAAGATGAAACGTAATATCATTACCGCGATTTTGATGACCGTAGTTACAACGATTCTGCTCGGGCTTGTTTACCCGCTCGTGGTCACAGGTCTGGCGCAGGTGCTGTTTCCCAATAAGGCAAACGGCCAGTTGATCGTGCGAGATGGAAAGGTGATCGGCTCGCGGATTATCGCGCAGCCATTTACCGGCGCGGGATACTTTCATCCGCGCGGCTCAGCCGCAGGAACGAATGGATACGACGCTGCCAACTCCGGCGCAACCAATTACGGTCCGACGAACCAAAAGTTGGTGGATCGGGTAAAACAGGACGTAGCCGCAGCCCAGGCCGAGAATCCCGGCAAGCCGGTTCCGGCGGATTATGTGACTACATCGGCCTCCGGATTGGACCCGGATATCACTCCCGCCAATGCCGAGTTCCAGGCGCCGCGCGTAGCAAAAGAGCGTGGCATCAGCGAAGACCAGTTGCTGGCGCTGGTTCATCAGCACACGGAAGAACGTCAGTTCCATTTCCTGGGAGAGGCTCGGGTTAACGTGCTTGAACTGAACCTGGATATGGACTCGAAATTCCCCTTGCAGAAGCGAGCATCGCGCTAGGGTTAAACCAGTGGGCCCAGCATGGCCTCTTGCGAGAGGCCATTTTTCTTTGGTGCGCCCGGCAGGGCGCACTCACTTGGAGGTGAAAGTCCTCTACACACCCGGCAAGGGGAAGTGTTAGCTGAACGGCAAGGGTGTCCGTCGCGAGGCGGGATCCGAAGGAAGCCGGAGGCAAAGCGCTGGCCTGACGAACAGGAAGCGGATAGAGGCGGCACGGCGGGGTAAGCGGGCCATTAGACGCAAAGCCCAGTTCTTGCACGGAACGCCGTGACGTATATCCGACAGGCATAAGCGTGAAGGTGGGTGCGCAATACCCGGGGAGATCTGGTGGTCTGCCTTGTGCTACCGGCATTGAGAGATGTTGGGAAGGATCACCAGAAGTCAGCCGAGGCCATAGTAGTACCGCGCAAGCGGGACGAAGGGCCGAACATGAAATACGGGAGTAGGACAACAGATCTCGATGCGAACCGATGATGCAGAAGCGTACGCGAGTACGGCCAGCACAGGCAAAGGCAGGCGGAACCTGCCGGGAACTGGCGCGGGCGCGGAGGTTCGGACGGCGGCTGTTGGGCGAACGAAACCAGAAGCACTGCGGCTGATGGAAGCCGCAGTGGCACGCAGCAACATGCTGTGTGCCTACGAGCGCGTGGTGAAGAATAAAGGCGCACCGGGGGTCGATGGACTGACGGTGGCCGCATTCAAACCATGGCTCCAGGCGCACTGGCCGAGAGTAAGGCAAGGGCTGCTGGCAGGCGAGTACGTGCCGTCGGCGGTGCGCAAGGTGGAGATACCGAAGCCGCAAGGCGGGGTTCGCACGTTGGGCATTCCGACGGTGTTGGACCGTCTGATTCAACAGGCGCTGCATCAGGTGATGCAACCGCTATTCGAACCCGAGTTTTCTGAGTCGAGCTACGGTTTTCGTCCCGGACGCAACGCGCACCAAGCGGTCAAAGCCGCGCGGAGCTACGTTGCCGAAGGCAGGCGCTGGACTGTTGATCTCGATCTGGAGAAGTTCTTCGACCGGGTGAACCACGACGTGCTGATGGCGCGGGTGGTGCGCAAGGTGAAGGATGAACGGGTGTTGAAGCTGATCCGGCGCTATCTGGAAGCGGGGCTGATGGAAGGCGGGGTGGTGAGTGCGCGAACGGAAGGCACGCCGCAAGGTGGACCACTGTCGCCGCTGCTGTCCAACATCCTGCTGACCGATCTGGATCGCGAACTGGAGAGACGCGGGCATCGCTTCTGCCGTTATGCGGATGACTGCAATATCTATGTCGGAAGCAAGCGGAGTGGACAGCGAGTGATGACGGCGATCACAGCGTTTCTGGAGCAAAGACTGAAGCTGAAGGTCAATGCGGCCAAGAGCGCGGTGGCGCGTCCGTGGCAGCGGAAGTTTCTGGGCTACAGCATGACGTGGCACAAGAAACCGAAGCTGAAGATCGCGCAACAGAGCCGTGAGCGCTTTGCGGAAAAGGTCCGCAAGGCGCTACAGGAGGCACGTGGCAAAAGCCTGAAACAGGCGGTCGAGCAGCTCCATCCCCAACTACAGGGATGGATCTCGTACTTCCGGCTTACCGAAGTAAAAGGTGTGCTGGAGGAACTCGATGGCTGGATCAGACACAGGCTGCGAGCGCTGCTCTGGCGGCAATGGAAGCGCAATCACACACGGGCCAAGAACCTAATGCGACGTGGACTACAACAGCAACGTGCGTGGCAATCGGCCACCAACGGACACGGTCCGTGGTGGAACAGCGGTGCCTCGCACATGAATGAAGCCTATCCGAAGTCTTGGTTCGACCGCATGGGGCTAGTTTCGCTGCTGGAAACTCAGCGGCGCTTCTCGCCTGTTTCATGAACCGCCGGATGCGGAACCGCACGTCCGGTGGTGTGGGAGGACGGCGGGGGTAACCCCGCCTCCTACCCGATCGCGTTTGAAATGTAACTCCAAGAGGGTGTATGTTCAGCCCTGCTATGGCAAACCTTTCAAGCTCACACATCGGCACTCCAAACGAACGGCGCGCGCAAGGCCAGGCACGGCGCAAACAGGTCAAGCGGCAGAATCACGCACTGTGGGATGCAAAGCTGCGCCGCCATGACCCTCTGAAACTGCTGCAAGAAAGCATGCGCGGACGGGTTCCGGCGCTGGTTCCACTCAAGTATGAACGCATGCTGGCCTCGCCCTTTGGATATTTCCGCGGAGCCGTTCCTGTTATGGCCGCCGACTTGGCGCTACTGCCCAACACCGGCATCGTGAACCAGATCTGCGGCGACGCTCACGTCCGCAATCTGGGAGCCTATGCGGCGCCGGATGGCCGGCTGGTATTTGACATTAACGATTTTGACGAGACGACGCGCGCGCCGTTTGAGTGGGACTTGAAGCGTCTGGCGGCGAGCCTTGTGCTGGCGGGCAGGGAAGCGGGCGCGAAAGACGGCGTCGCCAAGGACGCAGTGCTGGCGTTTCTTGCACGCTATCGAAAATTCGCGCACATCTTTGCAGAGCTGCCGGTGCTGGAGGTGGCACGTTACCAGGTGCATCGATTGATGAAGGTGGAGCCGGTTGCAGAACATTCTGCTGAAGGCCGAGCGTGCAACTCCGACGCACATCTTGGAGACCCTGACGGTTCCGGCGAAGAAGGGAGCCGGCCGCATCTTTCGCGAGCACAAGCCGGTGCTCTCACGTATTAGCGGAGTGCAGAAACGCGAGGTGCTGGCCGCGATGAAAGAGTATCGCGAGACTCTTTCGCCGGAGCGGCAACATCTTCTCGCGCAGTACCGGCCCATCGATGTGTGCTTCAAAGTGGTCGGCACGGGCAGCGTGGGAACCCGCGACTACTGCATTTACATGGAAGGCAACGGCCCCTGCGACCCGCTGTTCCTGCAGATCAAGGAAGAGGTAGGGTCGGCCTACCTACCTTATTTGAATGACGGTCCGAAGAAGTCGCACTGGGGCCGTCTGGTCGCGGAGGGACAGCTTGCGATGCAGATGCAGTCGGACCCTATGCTGGGATGGACGACGATTGCAAATCGCCGACTACCTGGTGCGCCAACTCAACGACCACAAGGCTGCAATTGATTTGGAAGCGCTGAAAGGCCCCGGCCTGGCGGCCTATGCGGAAGTTTGCGGAGAGTTGCTGGCGCGTGGACACGCACGCTCCGGAGATGTGCATAGGATCGTGGGATATATCGGCAACGGGGATAGCTTCGCGGAGGCGCTGGTGAACTTTGCCGTGGCATATGCCGACCAGACAGAGGCGGACTGGGAGGAGTTGCGGAAGTCGAAGCACGCACCTCGCAGCGCGGCCCGGACGAAAGCCGCAGCGGCGAAAAAAGTAAGCCGTGCCGCTCTCAGCAATCTTCTTTTCGCAAAAGAAGTCTGGCTCCTCCGTAGAGGAGGAGCCAAGTGACGAGCTTAGCGTCCTTCTGAGGCTTCCATCTCAATCGCACGCGGGAACAAGAATATTGTTCTCCAGATGAATGTGCTGATGGAGATCCTGCTCGAATTCCTTGAGCCCGTCATAAAATGCGTGAAAGGTCGGGCAGGCGTCTGGGGGTGGAGTGTAACCGCTGCTCAACTGCCGGATCTCTGCAAGCAGTCCTCCCGCCGCATCGTGCTCCTGAGTCATCATCGCGATGGGATTTGCGACCGTTGCGAAGCAACCGTGCGGTCTGCTGTCTCCGCTCGCCAGAGCGCGCTCAAGGTTTGCGATGTAGGGAAACAGAACCATCTCTTCCTTGCCAAGGTGCTGCGTCAGTTCCGAATCCAATTTCGCCAATGCCGCTTGAATCTCCGACTACTTCGGCGTGAGTGGAGCCATGCCGTGCAACAACCTTGTTGGCCAGCGCGCCCAGGCGCGGGAGTTCTCTTTTCACATATTCATGATGCGTGGATGTGATGTGCTCGACGAGGCTTTCAAGGGATGCGCTCGTTCCAGTCCTTCGCACCCGCGTCGGGCTTCTGCGCAGCCGATTCCAGCGCGGCCAGCAGGCTGCCGATTTCGATATCCTGCTCTGTGCAGGCGACTGCGAGCGGCTTTCGCCCTCCGCAGCAGTAGTCAATTCCAAACTGCTCGAATACTCGAATCGACGATGGCTGGTTCAGCGCAATCTCACGGACAGTTTCAGTCAGGGTAGGCATCTCAATCTCCTTGAGTCATCAGAATAGGAGAATGCCGCCGACGCCGCAGCGACCAAAGTCACTCGGAGCGCCAACCTTTGCCGCAGACGCACTACAATACAATGGAAATTCAAGACCTACACGCAAGGAGTTCAAGTGACGACTGAACGTATCGATCTGGCGGCCATCCTGCAAAAGACAGCCCTGTTTTCCAATCTCTCTTCACCGGAATTGCAGTTGCTCGCCGCGCGAACAGTAAGAAAGTTCTTCAACACAGGAGAAGTCTCTGTTTTACGAAGGCGAAGCCCTGCAAGGGATTGCACATTATCTCGCAAGGCCGGGTGCGGATCTACAAGGCTTCGGCGAGCGGCCGCGAACAGGTTCTTGGCGTGAATGGCCCCGGCGAAACCGTTGCCGAAGTGCCGGTCTTTGATGGCGGCCCATATCCGGCTTCCGTCATCGCCTTGGAAGACACCGAAATTGCGTTCATCTCGCGCAAGGATTTTCAGGATTATTGTCTCGATCATCCTGAAGTTGCGCTCAAAGTGCTGGCTTTTGTCGGCGCCCGGTTGCGCGGGCTCGTCAACATCATCGAGGAGCTATCCTTCACCACCATTCGCCAGCGGCTGGTCGCGATGCTGGTGCGGCTGGCGCAGAGTGAAGGGAAACGGACCGCGCGAGGCATTGAAGTTCTGCTACCCGGCAGCCATCAGGAGCTGGCCAATCAACTCGGAACCGTGCGCGAGTTAGTCTCGCGCAACCTGATGCGCTTGCAGGCAGAGGGACTGCTGGAAGTGGATGCCCGGCAGATTGTGATTAAAGACGCAAAAGGCTTGGCGGCACTGCTCGACCCTGCGTAGGGTTTCGAAATGCCGCCTGCTCTTCCATCTCTGCAACTTCCGCCTAGAACGCGCTCCAACTGAACTCCGCGATATGGAAGGGAGAGACTATGTAGGTGGTGGTCGTGGTTTGTTGGACGTGCGGGGCTACGGTGGCCAGATGTGTGTCGTAGTTAAGGTGTCCGCCTCCGGTGATAGCGACGGTGTTGGCGATCACCGCGCCGTAGATGTTTCCATTACCGTCGAAACTGACCGCTGCGTTTGGCGCATACACGGTCGCAAACACTGCGTTGCTGGAGATGCTGCCGAAGTGCACGGTCTGGGCGCCGTTATAGACAAATGTCAAGTTGTTCGGGTCGCCGCCTTGGTTGGTCTGGGACCCGCCAGTGAAGTTGATTGGTTGTGTGGAATTGGATCCGTTCAGAATGTAGATCACCACCGGGCTAGAGGTCACGTGAAGCTTGCCGCTATTGGCCATCGTAAACGTGTCGAAGTAGTAGTTACCGGCGCTCAGGTAATAGTCGTCGTTGGACCCAAAGGTCACGTTCCCGTAGCTAGTGTTTGACGGCGGTAGCGTAAGCGATCCAGTGCCGAAATTCCCGGCACACTCTGTGCTGTAGCTGCAGGTAGCGGTATTGTTGGTGGCGGGTGCGGTGGAGGGCATCGCTGCCGATGGATACGGCGTCGTGTAGCCGGCGGGAAGCTGGGAAGCCTTGTCCACGCAACTTGAGCTATTACAGCCAAAGCCATTTCCGCCTGAATTATCCATGGTGACGGCATAAGGCCACGTCGCACTGCACGGCTCCGGAGTTGCGGCGTTCGAATTCCAGTAGGGCCAAGTCGGGCCGCCGGAGACGCCGTACGGATAGTACGTGCTGGTTGCGCCATCTTTCGCGTTGGGGTCGCCCAGGTTGTAATGTGGCGCGAAGATGTTGCCGTACACCATCATCGAGTTGTGCAGGTTCACGTTTCCGAGCGTCGCAATGTCACCGCGGGCCTTCGAAAGCGGGGGGGCACTGTTGCCAGAATTGGCGGACGAATCGTACGATTCTGTGTTGGAGCCGCCCGAAAGGTTAACGGCCCCGCAACCGGTGCTGTTCGCCCACGCTCCGAAATTGTATGACGGCACGCTCGTGGTGCCGCTGCCCGTCGAGGGCACGATCTTGCTCTCGACTGTCGCTATCACCTGCACCGTCGTGTTGCGAACTCCTGTCACTGTTCCCTGCGAGATGATCTTCCACGTTGTCGCGTATCCGCCCGACGAGTTCGGCGTGGCGCCGATCAACTGCGCAGCTACCGAAAAGTTCGGCTTGCCCGGAACGGTGGGGAACGGGCTGGTTGAACTACTTAGCGCAGCGAAGGCAGTGTTCGTTGTGGAGTCAATTGCCGCATACGTGCCGGTGATTCCGGAGAAGGCGGTGCCCGGAGTGAGTACCACGCAATTTGCAGGGTTGCTGGAGCAAGGCGGGTTGCCTGACACGCCGCTGTAATACGTTACCGGGAGATCTGCGAGATTGAAATAAGTCGTATTATTCAACGGCTTAGCGGTGGGTGGCACCCAGGTTGATAGAAATAAAGTTGCTTGCTGCACGCCGGCCTCGGCTGCATATCGCGCCGCCGCCGCCGAGCGGTAGTTAGACGTCGTCCAGATCTCGCTCTGCGTGGAGGACATGAGACCGGCAGCCAGGGTAGAGACAATCAGCAGCGAGAGCAGGGCGATGATCAGTGCCACACCACTCTCACCTTGGTGAGCATTACGCTTGCGAATTGCATAAGCGCTGGGTCGAATCTTCATTGGGTCAAGCTCCCGATCTGTGTCTGCACCGCACTCGGCTCTGAATTGAATTCTGCATACACGTCGCCCGGCACCGGCACCAGACTGTTGTTGTAGTTGTAAAGATTGAGAGCGTTCACGATATTCCGGGGCTGGATGTTCATGAACGACTTGGTAATCACAACCGGGGCGTTCGTCGTCGGATCGTTACGCGAGGACTCGGCTACCAGTGTCACGTTGACGCTAGTTACCATGTACCAAGAAACAACAGGAGGTACGTTCACGTTGAAGTCGAATCGGCAGCCATCGGCTGCAGTCGGGTAGCTGGTTGTTTTCACCCGCACCATATCCAGCATGTTGGTGGGCCCAGGGGAAGTCCAGGTGCCGCCTACATAGTCATATTCGGTACGCACCAGCGGCCCCCATTGCACGCCGTTGGAATCGGCTGGACCCGCATTAGCGGCGGTAGGGCAACTGTATTGCACAACGGAGAGCTTGCCCGTGCCGGAGATGTCACCGAACACGATCACGGATTGGTAGCTCAGGGTTATCGGTGTGGTGCTACTTACCGTCGGAGGGTTTGTGAATGCAATTCCATTCGGATAGACGCCCAGCGGATATAGGTTAAAGGGTGCGGTGTGCGCCTTTTGGAAGACAGCTGTGATTTGGGTGGGGGGATTGCCACCCGAGGTGTTTTGAATATTAACCACCTCGGCGTTGGCCCCGGTGTCAACAATGACGTTGACACCGGTTTGCACTAATGCGTTTGTAATGGACGGCGATTGTGCAGTGGTGCTGGCAGTGACGCTCTGAGTGACTGAGCCCACCGGTCCGGCAGCACCCGAGCCGCCGTAGACCGCGTTGCCTTCGATGCCCGAGGTAGGCAGCCCGGCTTGGCCGATCTCTTGCTCCATCATCTCCAACGTAGCCCGCATCTGTGCGTGGAGCACGTTGCGAATCTCATCGCCGCGGTAATTCTTCTGCATATTCCCCATGCCGCCGAGAATAGCTCCGGAGAGAATCAGCAGGAGCGAAAGACTGAAGAGCATCTCCAGCAGCGAGAAGCCGGATTGCGATGCGCGTCGGGTTGTTCGAGGCAGCGCCATGGCTAGAAGCTCGTTTTCTGCGACGCCAGGGTAGTGCTGGGCGCCAGTCCCTTATCGACGCTGCCTAACGCCGTCACCGTCACCGTAATCGTCTTTACAGAGCCGGTCTGCGCGATGCTCCACAGTCGCTGGTAGTTCGAGTTGCTCTGTTTAGTGGCATAGATTGCTGCGCCAACGCCTGTGCCTTCGGTCACGTAGTCCATATATCCAGTTGTCGGAGTGGTCGTATTGCCGCCGTTGGCTAATCCCGTACACACCGGCGTTGTACAGGTCGAAACCGTCGATGTGGGAATTTGCGTCGTGTCGCTGTAGGTGTCGGTAAGAGCGTTGGTATACGAAAGCGCCATCAATTGCTCCAACTTGTCCTGGGCGTACTCGGTGCACCGCGTGGCCTGGCTACCCTGACTCTGGTTCTTAATTGCCGCCACCATAAACAGCGACATCACGCCGCCGATGCCGACGAGCATCACCGCCGCAGCCACCAGCGTCTCCAACAGTGACATTCCGCGCTCGTGTTTTCGAATTCGAGAAAAGGCATGCACTTTCATGACTAGTCCTTTACCGTCCAATAGGAGGTGCCGCTCAGTTCGTAAATCTGGGTGCGCCCGGTCCCATCACCCCAATTGCCATACTGAAGACACCGGGTGAGTCCTGCAGGTAAAGGGCATAGTTTGATTCCAGGGTGCAGTCAGTGGCTATCGGCCAGCCGCGAGAGTTGAAGTAAATGGTGTAAGGGTTTGTCTGCCCGGTATACACCTCAGCCGGCGCAGTTGCGGATTGTCCCTGCACGCCGTATGTCGCCGCTGTCGGGATGTGGAACGTGTCCGATGCCGACAAGATGTACTGCTGTGGTTCCAGCGTCCAGGTGTTCAGGGCCGGCAATGGGCAAGCACTCGCTCCGCTGTACTGCAAAGTGTAGAGTCGGCAGACCGTCGGGGTAACCGACGAGTTGCAACTGACGGCTGTGCGGGCGAAGTCCGCAGTGGCGCGCATGCGCGCAACCAACATCAGGTTGCTGATACTGTTGGCGTCATTGCGGATACTGTAGTTGCGCTGGTACCCCAAATAATAGGGAACGGACATGGAAGCGACGATGCCCAGTACGGCCACGACGAACAGCAGTTCGAGCAGCGTGACGCCAAACTGGCTCCGGTTGCTGAGCCTATGCATCCATGCGGAATCGGCACCTCTGTTCTTGGAAAACTTGCGCACTGGTTCCTCAATATCTATATCTATAGAAAAGCCGCGCTGCCTCCTGGCGGAGGCGCCGTCGAAGTGTGTCGGTTGTCGCGTGGAAGAACGAAGCTTAGCTGTCATCTTCGAACCCTGCCTTCACAATGCTTCGAAAATCGCTACCATCAACGCAAGAAATGCTCACCAGAGATTGTGCGGGTTGTGAGCAGGACAGTAAAGTTACCGATGGTCGCCTATCGGTAACCAAATGCGAATGTCCGGGCGGATCCAGCCAAGAATCGCAAACCGATAACTCTGCCTCAGCTCGGCCCGCCGACCTGCCATCCCGTCGCACACAGGCAATCCAGAGTCTCTCGTGGAGCAGTGTACACCCAAGTCGAGGCAAACAAAGCGCTAAATCACGCATCCTGTTACCTTCGTAATAAAGGCCCAAACAGTCCTTCACACTTAATATGTGCTTGCGAGCCAGACCGAATCGCCGTCTGCGAAGCTCCCTGTCCAAGACAGCAAGGGAGTGGTTCGACCCTTTGTCAGCACTCCATTTTCCCGCGACTTGGCATCTCTGGAATTGCAGGGTGCATCTCTGTAAGGGTTCGGAGCTGCTCGATTGCTGTCACAAACACCATCTTGCCATTTGGAGAGTCGATGATTAATGGAAAGCGAGTTGCCGTTGTTATGCCCGCCTACAATGCGGAGAAGACCCTTGAAGCGACGGTTCGCGAACTCCCCAATCTAGTCGATATTCGCATTCTGGTCGATGATTGCAGCTCCGACCGGACGGTCGAAGTCGCCGCACGTTGGGGTATTCGGGCCTACGTTCATGACAGCAATTATGGCTACGGCCGCAATCAGCAGACCTGCTATCGCGAAGCGCTCGCAGCCGGGGCCGACGTCATCATCATGGTGCATCCCGATTACCAGTACACTCCCCTGCTGGTGACAGCCATGGCCAGCATGATCGCCTACGGCGTCTACGATGCTGTGCTGGGGTCGAGAATCATTGGAGGGCAGGCCCTCAAGGGCGGCATGCCATTCTATAAGTATGTTGCAAACAGATTGCTGACCGGCATCGAGAATCTTTTCCTTGGCATCAAGCTTTCGGAGTACCACACCGGATATCGGGCTTTCAGCCGCGAGGTGCTGGCCGCGCTGCCCCTGCTGGAGAACTCCGACGATTTTGTCTTCGATAACCAGATGCTGGCCCAGTGCGCGTACTTCGGTTTTCGCATTGGGGAAGTGTCGTGCCCGACCAAGTACTTCAAGGAAGCCTCGTCGATCAACTTCCGGCGCAGCGTGCAATATGGATTCGGCGTCCTCGCGACCACCGCCCAGTTCGCGCTCCAGAAACTCGGACTGATCAAGCTTGCGCGCTTCAGCGCGCTAGGCAGGAAGATCGACCTGGGCTACTACAGGTCCGCCGATCCTCCGGCCACAGAGGAACAATCCAATCGAGCCCAAGCAGCTTGAGGACTGACCTTCCCATGAGCGAAAAACGTGACGAAGCGGTGTTGTGTGATGCGGTCGGCCCCGGAACGGATATAACTGCGACGGTCGGTGGCCGCGGCAGCCAGATGCGAGAGATGCTGGTGCGCGGCGAGCCCTGGCTTTGGTTCGTGGCCATGTTGATCGCCTGCCTGCTGGTCATGGGCGGTATTGAAGGCAGGCTGTACAACGACTCCTACCAGTATCTGAGCATGGCTCACAATTTGCGGACTCGGGGCGAGATTGCAACCTCCATCATCGAGTTCGATACCGAGCGCTCCAAGGGGAGAATACCGGCTCCGGCAACCACGGTGGCGCCTGGGTATCCGGTGGCGATCCGCATGGTCGAATCCACCGGCCTCAGCCCGGAAAGAGCGGGATTGCTGATCTCCCTTCTGAGCATGGCGGCAGTGGTGCCTCTCTTGTGGCTGAGCTCTGGATGGCTGGGCGCAACGCGCAACATGCAGCGGGCCGTCGTCCTTTGCTGGGCCATCAACTCCGTAGTAATTGCTCTGGGCACGAGCGTCATTTCTGAAGGACTCTTCATCCTGTTGTCGTTCGGCGGAGTCGTGCTGTTGTTGTTTTACGAAAAAGCAGGAGAGAGCAGCCGCAGCTTTGCCGTGCCAGTTGGTATGGCCTTGATCGGCTTGTCTTATTGTGTGCGTTATGCGGGAGTGCTGGTGGTGGCTGCGCTGTGTGTGTACACCGCATGGAGAGTTCTGTTCCGGCGCGACCGCATCATGCTCTGGATCGCCTCTCTTGCCGGCTGCCTGGGCATTGTCACCTGCGGCATGATTCGCAATGCCGTGATCTCCGGCACATGGCGCGGAGGCAACGATCTTGTGGTACACACGCCTGCCTCCAAGGTACTTCATGACACCGTGAGCAGTGGCTACCATCTGTTCTTCGGGTTCTCGAGCAAGCACGTTGGAATCGGCATGGTGATCTGGGCGATGGCTGCGATGATGATAGCGATTCTGCTGCGCCGAAGCGTTACGAAGGCCGCCGCCAGGGTGTGGTCAGATTCGGCCGTGCTCTTTTTGCTGGTGCTGGTTGGTGGATACATAGCAGGAATGATCTACCTGGGCATGACCACCATGATCATCTACGACTTCAACCCCAGATATTTTCTGCCGATCCTGCCGGAGGGGCTTCTACTTGGTGCAGCAATAGCCGCCGCGATGTGGCGATTGCAGATGGATGCGCGCAGGCCGCGTCTGATCGGCATTCTCGTGGCAATTGCGCTTTGCGGTTATGTGGTCGAAAACATCCGCGATCTCCACAACTCCAGCTACTATCCCGGACATGTACTGGTGGCCGGCTATTTCCAGGAGCAGGAGAGCACACCGCTTGAGCAATGGGTAGAAACCCATATTCCACCCGATAGCGTGGTGCTGGCGACGGATGGACAGGCTTCGGCGTATGCCCTTCACCGAAATATGATCTCACTGGTATCGCCGCGGATGAGCCATGGTAAGTGGGATGAGGAAGAGGTACGGCAGACGATGGCTGCATTCCGCGCGCGCTACTTGATTACCTATCCCGGCATGTCGTATGAGCTCGCCCCCGAGCAGGACGATTCGCCATTTCTGCATAGCTTGGTGCAAGGGGAACATCCTTCATGGCTCGTGATGGCGGCGCATAACTCTCATGTTGCCATCTTCGAGGACACGGAACTGAAGGAAAACACCCGTTTGAGCTCTGCTGACAGGTAAGGCCAAGTGGCTGCTTGTGCGCGTGTAATTGACGAACTAGGCAATCCTCGCGGGGCCTCCAGGTAACCATTCAGGCTATAGTTTGGGGAACTCCGCTTTGGGGAGTTCGCAAGGATTGCTTTACTGGTCAACATTTCTGGTCATCCATTGCGTCCCTGGTTATTTCCGCGGGAGTAAATGGTCATGGAGTGCTGCTCCCTGTGGCACCGGACAACCTTGATACTCCGGATGGACTCAAGAAGAAAATGAGAAGCCGGTCGCGGCATTCGAATTTCTGTGGCGTGCCCAGTTGGGCACGGCTTGCCAGAATGGAGCGGAGCAGGTTCCTGGCAATGTGAGCAGAAGCAATTCCATTGCGCTAAGGTGAGTTCCGCTCTATAGTTTCGGGCCAGAGTTCATGCGGCTTGCTATCTGAATGGCTGCCGCCAATTGAATCGTCGCAACCGGAACCAGGAGGGTTCACTATGAACACCTTTCCGATCCTACTCGGCGCGCTCTGTGTCTACGCCCTCGCCTACCGTTACTACAGCGCGTTCATCGCCGCCAAAGCGATGATGCTGGATGATCGCCGCATCACTCCTGGAGGAGCGCGATTACCTCTCCACCTGCATGAAGCCGGTTCAGCAGCGTCCGTAAGCACATTTGGAGAACGGTTATGAACAAAATCATTGACAACAACACTACGTCCGGTGTCTGGAACAAGCTGTTATGGGCCGCTGTGATTGCGCTCTGCGTCATTTCGGTCGCGCTCGTTGCCCTGCATCGAAGAGAACCCGTCAATGCCGCCTGGCTTGTTATTGCCTCGGTCTGTATTTACCTCATCGCCTACCGCTTCTACGGACTGATGGTTGCTCGAAGGATGCTCGGCATCGATCCGACGCGGCCGACTCCGGCCTATCGCCACAACGACGGGCTGGATTACGTACCGACGAACCGCTATGTGCTCTATGGCCACCATTTCGCAGCAATCGCTGGCGCGGGCCCGCTGGTTGGCCCTGTGCTGGCTGCACAGATGGGCTATCTGCCGGGAACGTTGTGGATTCTCGCAGGCGTGGTTTTCGCTGGCGCGATACAGGACATGACCGTGCTGTTCCTGTCGACGCGGCGCGACGGCCGATCGCTCGGGGACATGGTGCGATCCGAGATGGGACCGATCACTGGCACGATCGCGGGCCTGGGCGTGCTTCTGATCTGCGTGATCATCCTCGCAGTGCTCGCGCTCGTTGTCGTGAAGGCCCTGACGGGCAGCCCCTGGGGTACCTTCACCGTGTTCTGTACCATCCCAATTGCGCTCATCATGGGAGTTTATTGCCGGTTCATCCGGCCTGGTCGCATAGCCGAGATGTCGGTCATCGGCGCGTTGCTGCTCCTGGCGGCGCTCATCTACGGGCGTACGGTCTCCGAGACACCGGCGCTTGCGACTCACTTTAACCTTTCGAGCACGTCGCTCGCCCTGATCATCATCGGCTATGGCTTTGTTGCCTCGGTGCTGCCGGTGTGGCTGCTGCTGGCCCCGCGGGACTATCTTTCGACGTTCCTCAAGGTTGGCACGATCGGTTTGCTGGCGGTCGGCGTCATCATCGTTCATCCCTACCTGCAGATGCCGTCGGTCACGCGCTTCATTGACGGAACGGGCCCGGTCTGGGCGGGCAGCCTTTTCCCATTTCTCTTTATCACCATCGCCTGCGGCTCGGTTTCAGGCTGGCACGCGCTGATCTCGTCGGGAACCACGCCGAAGATGATCGAGAATGAGAACCAAATCGCGTTCATCGGTTATGGCGGCATGCTGATGGAATCGCTGGTCGCAATCATGTCGATGATCGGTGCTTCCGTGATCCATCCGGGCGTCTACTTTGCGATGAACAGTTCGGCCGGACTGATCGGCACCACTGCTAGCCATGCCTCGCAGGTGATCTCGTCCTGGGGCTTCACGGTGACTCCCGAAGTATTGACGCAAATCGCGAGTAAAGTCGGCGAGACCAGTATCCTGTCGCGCACTGGCGGCGCTCCGACGCTGGCTGTTGGCATGGCGACCATCCTATCCAGTTTCCTGGGCGGCGACGTCATGATGGGGATCTGGTATCACTTCATCATCCTGTTTGAAGCACTGTTCATCCTGACGACGGTTGATGCCGGCACACGTGTCCTGCGGTTCATGATCCAGGATCTCGTCGGCAACGTCATCCCTGGCTTCCGGGAAACCAAGTCGTGGACGAACAACATCATCGGCTCGGCGCTTGCTTGTGTGCTTTGGGGGTATCTGCTCTATGCGGGAGTCGTTGACCCCTATGGCGGCATCTATACGATGTGGCCGCTGTTCGGCACTGTCAATCAGATGCTTGCGGCGATCGCGCTTGTCTTTTGTACTGTGGTCCTGTTCAAGATGAAGCGTGGACGCTATGCCTGGGTGACCATTGCGCCGGCGATTTGGCTGCTGGCGTGTACGGTGACTGCGGGACTGGAAAAGGTGTTCGATCCTAATCCTGCGATCGGATTTCTGAGCCACGCGGCGAAGTTTAGCAGTGCTCTGACCGCCAATACAGTACTGGCGCCCGCCAAGACGCTGGTTCAAATGAAGCGGGTTATCTTCAGTGACTATCTGGATGCCGCACTGGCCGCCCTGTCCGTCGTGATCGTTCTAGTCGTGGTGGTGAGCGCCGTTATCGAGATTCGTAAGTCACGGGGAATTCCGAAGAGCACCGCGATCGAGATCAGTGGGGCGGTGGCTGTTGTTGGAGGAGAAAGACATGGGGACTGAAGAAAAGACGACCAAGCTCAACCTGTTATGCGAACGCGTGGTACAGACCGCACGCCTGATGGTCGGTGTCCCCGATTACGAGTACTATGTTCAGCATCTGCGGAGGGAGCATCCCGGCGAGCCGATCATGAGCTACGAGCAATTCTTCCGGGAGCGTGTGGAGGCTCGCTATGCGATCGGCAAGGGCAGGTTCCGGGGTTGCTGCTAGCGGTCGTTCACCTTCGGTGTTGCGCTGGTGCAAGTACCGTGTCCTCGGTCACCGAAGAGGGCAAGTGAAAATGGGCTGCTGTTAGAGTAGGCTTCAAGTGCTGGCGAAGGCAGTTCTAAGAATTGTTCCATTGCGCAGGGCGGGCGGCGACAGAGCCTGCCCTGCGCGCTGTACAGAACCCTTTTGAGCCGTAATTTCCAGATGCACGCGTGTTGCTCACCATTCGAACTGATTCCGCATACTAGTTGTCATAGTCCTCGTCCAGAGAGCGCAAGAACGCGGCCAGCGCGGCAATGTCTTGTTCGTCCAGAGAGATGCGGCTGAGTTCTGGATCTGCATTGCGAAGCTGGCCATCTCTGGCAAGTGCGGACATCCGAATATAAAAGTGGAGTACATCTTCTACAGTGGTCATGCGCCCTGTGTGCAGATAGGGGGCGGAGTGTCCCAGGTCGCGCAGCCCTGGAGTTCGGAACAGGGCAATCGTGCGCGGCAACTGCAACTTCGGATCGCACGGCCTGTTCTCGCACAGCATGCGGCGCAACTGGCTTTGTACCTCCGGGTAATCCGGGTTGGCGAAGACATTCCACATCCCAAGGTCAGTTGCCGAGATATTGCTCATTACCGGCACCGAGCGATAGACGCCGCTGGCGTGGGGATGGCGAGGAGTGGCGGGAAGATATCGATTTGGATAGCGCTTGCGCTCCGCATACGATGGCACCGGGAGTTGCGCAAAGCTGCCCGCGCTGTGCACGGAGTCATACTCTTCCTGAGCTGCGCCGGTGTTGTGAAAGCGCACGTCTGTAAACTCCGGGGCAGGATGGCAGCGAAAGCAGTTGCCCGCGTGAGCGACGGTGCCTGCGTGCGAATTTATGTTGGGAGTGGCTTGCGCGCGATCGGCAGGAGAGTTCATGGCAGCAGCCATGACGGCGAATAGATAAAGCCCGATGGCAGCGGCCGCGATCCAATCGGAGGGGAGTTTCCGCTTGCCTCGCGTCCGGCCTAGTAGCACTCCAAACAGTGGCAGGCCGGCGAGCAGGAAGAATGGCGACATACGTTTTGCCGCGAGCTCTTGCGGTGCGGGTGCGCCCTGCCGGAGAAAAATCTTGAGGCCGGTGAGTTCCTGCTCTCCGAATTGCGCTACGTGGGGATGAAAGCTCAGCCATCGCTCATAGGCCCTCACGAACTTGGGATGCTGCAACTCCTCTAACTTCTGCAATAGACGTTGCGAGTACTCGACATCGGTTTCGCCCTGTGCGGGCAGAGCAGGAAGATTGTTCTTGGCGACAAACATGTCATACGCGGAGCCGCTATGAATTCCTGCGGCAGTGCGTTCCAGGCGGAGCGAGTTCAGGTAGGCACTGATCAGCCGGGCAACTTCGTTGAGGATCTGCCGGTCGGTTGCAGTCGTCACGTCGATGCGGAAATCGCTTGCGAGCCGGAACTGATCCGGCAGGTCAGCAGCGCTTCCCCTCATCAGCTTTGTGTACGATCCGCCGTACTGCTGAGCCAGTTCATCCCGCCCATCGTCCTCGCGGATCACTTTGGCAATGTGATGGATTGCCTTGCTTTGTTCGTCGGGCAGCCAGCCCATATCTCTTCCGGTCAGCGTGCTCTCGACCAAGCTGTTTGCACTCGCAAACTCACCGTCGCCGTGAAGCAGAATTGCCGCGCGCTGAGGAGGAAAGTCGTCCACCATATTTCGTGAGTTTCTGATGGTTACGGTTTGTCCGTCGCCGCGCTCTGGAATCGGAGTGCGCGGGACAAAGTCGCAATAGGTGCGGTTCACTCCCGCAATCAACGATGAAAACTCATCGACAAAATGGCATGAGCGGCAGTTGATCGACTTACCAGCAAAAGGCGATGGGTAAAACACGCCTGCGCGCGGGTTACTAACTCGGGCAACCACTGGATCGCCCTGTGTCAGCGCGCGGTTCACCTCGCCGTTCGAGTGTGCGGCAAAGTACTGCGCAAAGCGGGTCTCTAGAAACAGACGCTCTCCGAGCAATGTCTCCGGGGTGTCTTGTGGCCTTTTCTTCTGCACTTTGCGCACGGAGGTGCGAGGGAAGGTGCGTGAGAGCGATTGAGCCAGACAAAGCAGCCATTGTCCAGAGACAAACAATGTAAGAACGCAGACGAAAATCACGCGGGTTAACTTAGAGATTGGCATGGCTTCGGTTCTTCCGGAGCGCAAATTCAGCGTGCAAACTGCGCAATCCGTTTGCAGAACTTAGATGCCGATCTGGAAGCAGTGATCACGCTTCCGCCGCTTAGAATTCGCTACGCTGGCCAACATCTCCGTTCACCCCCGCATCGTAATCGGCTTGCACGTGGATTTCTGTCTTACGAGGTACATGCTCCAATGCCACACTATCGCCGCTGTTTTGGTGTCGGGTCTATCATCCTAAGCGTTGCGCTCTGGTCAGCCTGTGGGTCTGGATCGGCTGCGACTCCGAGTTCTAGTACCGCGAATGGCAGCAACGGCGGCAGCTCGGGAGGCACCGGCGGCACCGGAGGATCGGGAGGCGGTGGTACGCCAACACCTACGCCAACTCCAACGCCAACTCCAACGCCAACTCCAACTCCCCCACCGCCGCCGCCTCCGCCACCTCCAACACTGCAATCGTCGGTGAACCATATTGTCATCATGATGCAGGAGAACCGCAGCTTCGATCATTACTTCGGGCACCTCAACGACTATCGCACAACGCTGGGTTTGCCCGCCGATGTCGACGATCTGAGCAAGGTGGTGGGTACGGTATCGGTACCCAGCTGGGACGGCTCCGGCAACATCTCGCTTTACCATATGGGGACGCAGTGCATTGGAGACCTGACGCCTTCCTGGCAGGAATCGCACAACGATATAAACCTGACGAGTCCGAACGAGGGGAGTTGGGGAAATCCGCCACCGATGAATGGCTTTGCCGCAATGGCGGGAGGCTTTGCCGCGCACGACCCGACTTTGGGTGGCTTCGACGTTGCTGGAAAACGCGCCATGGGCTACTACACTGCCGACGATCTGCCGTTCTATTACTGGGCTGCGACGACCTTCGCCACCTCAGACCGCTGGTTCAGTGCCGCGCTTACGCGCACGCAGATGAACCGTATGTACCTGCTCGCCGCCACCTCCAACGGATTTGCATATCCGAACGGCACTGGCCTCCCAGACCTCAATATGGGTGGCGTGAAGAGTATCTTCCAGCTTTTGCAGGAGAACAACGTCACCTGGAAGGTTTATGTAACCGACAACTACGTGGCTGGCAATATAGGGAGCATGGACACCTACGCGAACTACTTCTCGTTTGTATTCGGCTTCCCTAATAATTTTGCGGACGCCAAAACATTTGCCACGGATGCTGCGAACGGAATGCTTCCGCAGGTTGCTTTCATCGAGAGTGGTTACACGGAATCGGGCTCCGATGAACATCCGCAGAATCCCATCGACAAGGGCGCGCAGTATACCGAATCGCTGGTTAAGGCGCTGATGGACAGCCCCTCGTGGGCGAGCTCGGTTTTCTTTATCACCTATGACGAAGACGGCGGATTCTATGACCATGTTCCGCCGGTTCCCATGCCGAGCCCGGATGGTAAAAAGCCTATTCTGCCGCCTGGCGACCCCAGCGGAGACTTTGACACCACCGGCTTCCGCGTGCCGCTGATGATCATCTCGCCGTTTGCTAAGCCTGCATACGTTTCGCACAGTAACGCCGATTACACGGCATTATTGAAATTTATCGAGACACGCTTCGGTCTGCCATCGTTGAACAAGCGCGACGCAGCACAGATCGACATGACGGAGTTCTTCGACTGGAGCGCGCCCAACCTTACATCCACAGACCCGCCTGCGCAGCCTTACCTGGCCTGTTACTTTGACCACTTACCATGAAGGCAAAGCTTAAGGTGGCGGTCAAGTCGAAGCTTTTTCGCCGGACGGAGAAGCAGTTATACTTCTTCGCATGTGTGGACGATTTCGGTTAGCGCAGAAGAAAGAGATTCTTGAGGCGGCGTTCGATGCCGAGGGTGCCCTGCACGATCTGGACTGGGCTCCGAGTTATGCGCCGAGCGATGCCCCGAGTTATGCGCCGCGTTATAACATTGCGCCGGGGCAGGAGATTGTTGCCGTGCGTCAGGATCGTTCTCTGCCTGAGCGCCGGATGTGGTTGCTGCGCTGGGGATTGATTCCCTCGTGGGCGAACGACTCTTCGTCCGGCTTCAAAATGATCAACGCGCGTTCGGAAACAGTGGCAGCGAAGCCATCGTTCCGTGAGTTGCTGCGCTCGCGGCGCTGTCTGATTCCTGCCGATGGATTCTACGAGTGGAAGCGCGTGGGGAAAGAGAAGCTCCCGTTCTGCTTTACCATGGCCGACAAATCGATGGCCGATGATTCGGTATTCGCGCTGGCAGGGCTGTGGGAACGCTGGAAGAGTCCGCAGGGGCAGATCATCGAGAGCTGCACGATTCTGACTACGACGCCGAACGAACTCACGCGCGATGTTCACGACCGTATGCCGGTGATCCTGCCGCGTGATGCGTACGGGATGTGGCTCGATCCGGGCTTCACCCAACTGCCAGAGTTGCAGTCACTGCTGAAACCTTATCCCTGCCGAGGCTATGCGGCGCTATCCGGGTGAGCCAGCGAGTGAACCAGGTGAAGAACGACGATGCCGAGTGCGCGGCGGAGATCGAAGCGGCCTAGCGTTAGTGGAAAACTTCAGTGAAAATCGTGAGAGCGGACTTCGGCTTTGCTGATCGCCAGCGGACGAATCTCGCGCGCCTTTACTGAGATTACGTTCTCCTGGTTCTGCAGCTCGCCTTCGATCAGCAGAAACTTCTCGTAAACCACCACCTGCTTGAACTGCTCATAAACAGCGGGCGTAATGATGGCGTTGGCGATGCCGGTCTCATCTTCAATGCTGAGAAAGACGAATCCCTTGGCGGTGCCGGGACGTTGGCGCGCGATCACACATCCGGCGATGCGTGCGGTACGTCCGTGAGGAAGCTTCGCAAGTTCACATGCCGCGAGTATGCCCATCCGCTTCATTTCGGCGCGATGGAAAGCCATGGGATGCTTGCCTACGGTGACTCCGGTGCCGGAAAAATCCGCGACGAGGCGCTCTTCGATTGTCATCTGGCGTAGCGGCGAGGGCGCTGATTCCTGCTCTGCATTCAGCTCTGGAAGTTTGTTCAACAACGGCCCGGCGGGACGCCCGGCATACTCCACCTGCCACAGCGCATCGCGACGATGCGCAACCTCGCCCAGTGAGTTGAGCGCGCCAATTTTGGCCAGCAGCGCGAGCTCGCTCTTGCGCAGCTCGGGCACGCGCAACGCAAGCTCTTGAATCGATGTGAATGCACGCTGCTCTCTTGCGGTGATCAATGCGATGGCCGCGTCCTTGCGCAATCCGCGCGCGTAACAGAGGCCGAGGCGCAATGCGAAACGATGTGGGTTGCCGGGCTCGGCTTCTAACGTGCATGGCCAGTCGGAGTGCTGCACATCCACGGGCTTTACGCGCAGGCCGTGGCGTTGCGCATCCTTCACGATGGTGGCAGGCGAGTAGAAGCCCATGGGCTGGTTGTTGAGCAGCGCGGCGGTGAAGGCCGCAAGATAGTTGCACTTGAGATAGGCGCTGGCGTAAGCGATGAGCGCAAAGCTGGCGGCGTGCGACTCGGGAAATCCGTAGAGCGCAAACGACGAGATGGACTGAATGATCTCATCCTGCACCTTGGGAGGGATGCCATTGGCGGTCATGCCGCGGCGCAACTTGCCATCCAGATCCTTCATGCGCGCCATCGAGCGCCGCATTCCAACGGCCCGGCGCAGCTCCTCGGCCTCGCCGCCGGTGAAGTTGGCGACGATCATCGCCATGCGTATGAGCTGCTCCTGAAAGAGCGGAATGCCGAGAGTGCGCTTCAGCACCGGCTCCAGCAGCGGATGATAGTACGTCACCTCTTCCTTGCCGCTCGCCGCTTCATGTAAGGGTTCATCATGTTGCCCACGATGGGGCCGGGGCGGATGATGGCCACCTGCACCACGAGATCGTAAAAGCAGGTTGGATAGTTGCGTGGCAGCGCCGCCATCTGGGCGCGGCTCTCCACCTGGAACATGCCCACGGTGTCTGCGCGTTGCAGTGCGCGATAGGTGGGCGGATCGTTCTGCGGAAGCTGCGCAAGATCGAGCGGCTCGCCGTAGTGCTCGGGCACAAGCGTGAGGCAATCCTTCAGCACGGCCATCATGCCGAGTCCGAGCAGATCGACCTTGATGATCTTCATGTCGGCGCAATCTTCCTTGTCCCACTGGATGACCGTGCGCCCGGGCATGGAGGCCGGTTCGATCGGCACCACGGCGTTGAGTTGGCCGCCACAGATCACCATGCCTCCCGAGTGCTGCCCGAGATGGCGCGGCAGATCCTGCATGCGCTGGCAAAGCTCGACGTACTTGGCAATGCGGCGGTGCTGAATGTCGAAGCCCGCGTCATGAAAGTTGCGGCCCAGCGAATCGTCCTTGTCCTTCCACTCCCAGGCGCTGACGAGTTTGGTCAAGCGGTTCAGCGTCTCGGCATCAAAGCCCAGAGCCTTGCCTGCCTCGCGTGCCGCCGAGCGTCCGCGATAGGTAATGACGTTGGCGGTCATGGCCGCGCCGAGTTCGCCGTAACGCTGATAGACGTACTGAATCGCACGCTCGCGCTGGTCGCCGCTGGGCAGGTCAAGATCGATATCCGGCCACTCGCCGCGCTCCTCGGAGAGAAAGCGCTCGAAGAGCAGATCCATGCCAACCGGATCGATGGCAGTGATGCCGAGCGCGTAGCAGACCACGCTGTTGGCGGCCGAGCCGCGCCCCTGCACCAGAATGCCCTCGCGTCCGCAGAACTGCACGATGTCCCACACGATGAGGAAGTAGCCGGCAAGGCCGAGCTTGGCGATGAGCGCCAGCTCGCGCTGCGCCTGCTTCTGCGCGCGGGCCAGGAGTTTGTCATCGTGCTTGGGCAGATAGCGATTGCGAATGCCTTCCTCGGTGCGCTTTTCCAGGAATGACTGCATCGGCTCGCTGCGTCCATCGCCACCTCGGCACGGGGTAGTCGGGAAAGCGGTAGCCGAGATCGCTCATCTGGTAGGTGAGCCGGGCGGAAAGCTCCTGTGTGTTGGCAATCGCCTCCGGCAGATCGCGGAAGAGCTGCTGCATCTCGCGCGGTGAACGCAGGTAGCGCTCGGCATTGGGTGAGAGCAGGCGGCCCGCGGTTTCAAGCGTGCAGTGGTGGCGGATGGTGGTGAGCACGTCGAGCACTTCGCGCTCGTAGGGCGTGGCGTAGTTGACGCCATTGGTGGCCAGCAGCGGCAGATGCAACGTGCGTGCGATTCGCACCGCAGCCTGATTGCGGTACTCTTCTTCGCGATCGAAGTGGCGCTGCACTTCGACGTAGACATTGCGCGGGCCAAAGATCTGCACCAGCCGCTCGACCTCGCGCAAGGCGGCCGTCATATCCTCCGCGCGCCAGCGCCGCCGCCAACGGGCCTTCGTCGCCGCCGGTCAAACACACCAAGCCCTCGGCGAACTCTGCAACATCGGCCAGCAACGCCGAGCCCTCCGCCTTATGTGCCTCGCGCAACTTGTAGCGAGTGATCAGGCGGCAGAGGTTCTGGTAGCCGCTCTGCGTCTCAGCCAGCAGCGGCCAGCGCACCGGCTCGGCGGGGATGCTGTGCGGCAGCCATCGCGGAGGCCGCACGCGCTCTCCCGCATCCCGCACGGCGATCTCGGCTCCGATGTGGGCGCGCGTGCCAGCGCGCACGGCGGCCATGTGAAAACGCGGCGCACCATACAGACCATTGCGGTCGAGCAACGCCATCGCGGGCATCTCAAGCTGCGCACAGCGGGCCATCAGCAACTCGGGCAGCGATGCGCCTTCGAGAAAGCTGAAGGCCGAGCGCGCATGAAGTTCTACATACATCGTGTTCTACCCCACGTCATTCTCGGCACCCCTCAGTCGTAAATTCCAATCACGTACCAGCAGCCCGCGTCAGCGACCGGGGGGCCATCTATTGGCCCGTAGCTGCTATGGGCTCCGGCACGTGGGCTCGTGCGCCAGACGCAAGCAGCGCTGCGGTTCTTCCTTGAGCACAACGTCCCACTCTTCGCGACACCACGCAGGATGCGTCCACCATGCTCCGCTGGTGCGCCATGGGCCGGAGCCGGATTGCACCGTGAGCCGCCGACCCTCGTAATGGATCGCCGCGGGAGCATTTTCGCGCAGCTCGATGGCTACTGCGCGCGGTGGACGCACCATGCGCAGAGCCGAGGCGTGGCTTGCAGATTGGTTTTCACATTGGGTTGCATAGGATGTCGCAGCTTGGGTTGCAAAGGGTGCCGCAGCTTGCGCCGGACGGTTGATGTTGGATGGAGAGCTGGGCTCGAAGTTCGCAACCCGAAATGCCTCGGGCGCGTGCGAGTCGAGCAACTCCGGCGCACCCACGCGCCCTTCGCCCACCAGCTTTCGCAACCGCGCCAGCAGAATCTCCATCCGTCCCGCCTCGGGAGCCTGCGCCGCGAAGAGTCCTTGCTGCGCGGTCTGCGGACGCGCCGGATGTGCCTCCATTCGCAATGCGATGACAGCGGCCTCGGGCGGATGCAACTCCAGATCAAGCTGGATGAGTTTGAGCAGCGTGTTGCGATCACGCTCGGGGAGCGCAGGCCGCACGATGCGGCGATGCTCTCGGCGTGCGCCAGCGGTGGATGCTCCGTCGAGCGTATTTCTTTCTAGCGCTAGTGCGTTTCCTTCCAGCACCAGGCAGGTCTCCACCGAAGCGATGGCCAGCGCGCGCTGCGCAGCACGTTCGGTAACCTGCTCCAGCATGTGGCTCAGCAGAAACAGCAAGGGCTCCAGCAACTCCACCGGATGCTCCAGCTCCATGCTTTCGCAGAGCGCCGCATCGGCGGGCTCTTCGGCGGGGACAAGCAGATGGCTGTACTCTCCGCGTGCCTGCGCCTGCAGACGGAAGCCGCTCTGCCCCACGCGCGCCACCAGTGACTTTGTGGGCAGGGCGGCCAATTGTCCCAGGGTGTGTATGCCCCACGTCGCAAAGGTCGCGAGGGTCTGTGCCTCGGACTCATCGAGTTCAAGAACATCGAGCGGCAGTGGCGCCAATGTCTCCGCCTCGCGCCCCGGCGCAATCGCCGTCACTCCCTGTATGCCACGAGACGCCAGCACCGCCGCGTAAGCGTTATGCCCAGCCGCCACGCTTGCATCGTACCCATCGTATCCCCCGTCGTTTCCAATGCAGCGAACCGAGTGCCGCAGCGTTTCGGCGATCTGCCGCGGGCTGCCCAGCAAGCGCTCCGAGCCGGAGACATCGAGCACGAGAGTGGCGCCGCAGCTTTCTTCCTGCAGTGAGGCGATGGTTTCAATCCGCGGGGAAAACCGCTCCGCGCAACTCCTCAACTCCGCAAACGCCATCTCCTCCTGTTGACGATCGCGGCGCAGCAGCACAACCGGGAATGACTCGGCCTGCACCCGGCTCATGCCTAGCACCAGCCCCAGAATCCGCGCCTGCTGATTCATGGCAAAGACGCGCTCCAGAGGCGGCTCACCATGCAAGACCGCAAGCGCACCGGAGCGCGGGGCATTAATTGAGCCAGCACGCGTGAGAGCCTGCGCGGCGAAATCGCGTACATGCACACAGAGATACAGCGGGGACGGCATAGCTCATCTCGACCAGATAGGAGTGCTGCTCCAGGCTGCTTCGGCCGCAGCCGCTGGCTTTTTGCGAAGGGGATCGACCGCGCGGTGGCGCTGCACGCTGACGCGGTAACGTAACCCGGCGAGCAGACGCGGACTGCGTTCCGCCGCCTGCTGCCACTCGATTGCACCCTGCCGGCAGTGCAGAGAAACTGCGGCGCAGCTATTGGCGCAGGCCACGCGCGTTATAAGTAGAAAGAGCGTACGCGACTTCTCGGCCTGCAGGCGGAATCGATACCAGGTTGCCAGCGGCACGCGCCGCGCCTGCTCGGGAGGTACGTCTCCCATGTCGAGCACAAGGGCGCGAAAGCCTCCGGTGTTCAGCAGAAGATCGGTGGCGCGCAGGGCATGGTCGAGCCTTGTCCACAATTTATTTTCGCCGCGCATGCGTTGCGCGCCGTACGCAATTGGCTGCGGCGGAGTGCTTGGAAGCGGGGTGCTTGGAACGCAGGGTTCTGCGGCGCGCACCCAGAGCAGGCGGTGCAGATCCACTCCCAGGGCCGCTGCCGAGGCCGGATTCAGGGCATCGGAGACATCGACATAGGCACAGCTTTCGCCTTGGCGCGTGACATCACACGTAATCTTGTCCCGCGTAACGTCGCTCGTAATCCCGGCGAGCACGGCCAACGCCAAGGTCGTGCGTCCGGAAGAATGAGTGCCTGTCAGCTCCGTGATTGCGCCTAATGGCAGTCCGCCGCCGAGCACGGCGTCCACCTCCGCCAAGCCACAGGAAATCAGCTCAGGCGAGACGGGAGAGCGAAACGAAAGGGCTGCGGGAATGCGCTCGGCGAGCGCCGATTCGAGCTGTCTCCGAAGTTGTGCCGCGCTGCCCATGTTCGCTGTTTGTTCGCCCAGGCAAAGGTAGGCGAGATTGGGGGCGCTTGTCAATTCGCTCGAGTGAAATTCATGTTCCAGGAACTCTGTACACACAGGAAGGAAGGCGGATAGCTCAAAACTAGGTTCCGTAAGAACCCGTATTGTTGTCGAAGGCATGCTGTTCAAGCAATCGAATACAGACACACGGCGAGCGGGTCGCTAGTCGAGCACCTCATCTCGCCGCTCTTCACACCAACTCCTCATCGGAGCTGGAATAAATATTTCAGTGGCGCTCCCCCGCCTCCATGCCTTTCCTGACTTCGCTAATCGCGTTGTCGGTCAGTTGCAATGCCCGTGCGCGGTGCCCTCCCTTGTCGTGCATCGCTTCCTGAAGCTCTTCTTTTGCTTTCTGTAAGTGATCTAAAGCAGCTTGCATGTGAGGCTGGCCTGCTTCGGGATTCGCTAAACTTGGCGCAACCAATAACGCCAATAGCAGTGTCGAAATTGCAGCTAGTCTCTTCATTGTTCACTCCTCGCTTTCATGCTGATAGGGAACGGTCATCTTAGGTTGGGAATCTACGTCCAAGCGCCGATAAACTCGCCGAACATCGGAAGTCCCGCAGCCGAGATTGAGAATCTTATCGAACATGCGTACAAGTGTCGAGCGACGAACGGTTGATCTCTCCAGCTATCCAGACCTGGTAGTGATTTATCTTGGCATGCGTGTGAACCGGATGACGGGCATCAAAACGCTTCTGGGATTTGGGCCGAAGATTTCCAACTCCGCGGCAGCACAGCCAGATGGGCTCCTCCGGCACGAGACAATCGTTTATTCGCTGTTTCCGATGCACGTCGGCATGCGGCAATACTGGCGCGACCTCGATTCGCTGCTGAAGTGGACGCGCTCGGAGCCGCACCGGAATTGGTGGCAAGACTTTCTGAAGGATTCAGGTGGAACTGGGTTCTGGCATGAAAGCTATTTCCGGCGTGGCGGCATGGAAGCGATTTATGACGACGTGCCGCGGCCAATCGGGTTCATGGCATTCGCGCCGGTTGTGCCAGCTCGGGGGCCAATGTTCGGTGCAGCGGCGAGGGGCGGAAAAGAAACTACGAGCCCGCCCGTCGCGTCGGAGAAGGAATTGTATGACGAGCCAGCAGCGTAGATAAAAGAGCCTGACAATTTCGCAGCAGAGCCTGTAGAAGGCTCTGCTGCGCTTCCGGGTTAGAATGCGATGGCGGTGGCGCGCGCAGCCTGGGCGAAGAACTGTTTCTTCCACTCCGCCCCGGATACCTTCTCGGCCAGCGCGACGGCGATGTGCAGTGCTTCCACGCCTACGTCGCGGCTGCGTCCAAGGCCCTGCACACATGCGGGACAGTTGGTGAGCACGGTTGCTTTCTTAGCCTCGCCGATGGCTTCCACGAAGGCTTCGCGCTTGCGGTGCAGCATCGCGTCGGTGATGTCCGGACGCGAAAGGGCGAGCGTTCCCGCCTCTGAGCAGCAGTGTGGGACCGCCTGTACGGAGCCAAAGCCGCCGAGTTGCTCCAGCACGTTGAGTGCCTTGCCCTCGAGCGAATCGTGACAGGGTGCGTGGTAGAGGTAGTGTTCATTCCCCACCTCGTTCCCCACATTCGCCAAAGGCGGGCGGATGTGGGCCACCTGTTCAAGGTGCAGACCGCGTTCGAGCAGGTAGCCCGCCACGTCCACCACGCGGCCAAATAGCTCCGCCGTATCCATCTGCGGCAGGCCGTCGCGGCAGGTTCCGCAGGAGATGACGCATGCGTCGAAATCAAGATAGGCGAACATGCCGCGGATCTGGCTGAACAGGATCGTGTCGCGCAGAACGGTGCGCGAGTGCAGGCTGGTCTTGGCCGTTGACCTGGGCAGGGAAGCCGCAGCACAGGAACGGAGGCGGCAGAACCACTCGCGTTCCAAGCTTCAGCAGAAGGTGAATCGTCGCCATCGAGATATCGGAGTACAAGCGCTCGGAGCCGCAGCCAGGAAAATAGAAGACGGTCTTCCGCTCGTCAGAATTGCCGTTGTTATCCGGTTCGAAGACGAGTGCCTGATCGGCTTCACATGCGGGCAGAACATCGCGCAGGGTCTGGCTGGGAACCGGCGCCACCGAAGAGCGCAGCAAGCGCAGAGGATAAAACGCTGAAGCTCCGTCGGCGGGCTGGAACGGAGCCGCCAGTTTGCTGACCACGCGCTGAGCCGCGCCTCCAATTTGCACGACGGAGGTGCGGAAGAGGTTGTTGAACGCAGGCGAGCGGCTGTCCAGATATTGCAGCGTGAGCCGCGTTGCCAGCGGCGTGTGCTTGTAGCCCCATTCGGAGAGAATCTGGCGCTCCAGTATGGAGACTGCGCCGGTGTCGATATCGACCGGGCATGGCGCCAGGCATTTGTGGCAGATGGTGCAGTGGTCGGCAACCTCCTCCAGCCATTGCAGCAGTTCGAAATGCGTGGAGCGCTCGCGCTGCGCATCGTAGATCAGGGCTTCGATCAGTGAGCCGATGGCGAGATTCTTGTTGCGCGGATGGTAGAACATGCCGCGTGCCGGATGATAGACGCAGCAATCCACCTTGCACTTGCCGCAGCGGACGCAATGCGCAATCTTGCGCGAGAGCTCTTCGAGCTGACCGTGCTGAAGAATGCGCGCTTCCAGTTCCAGCAAGTTGAAGGAAGGCGTGAAGATGTGGCCGCAGCGCCTCGAAATCCTCCAGCTTGCCGGGATTCATCAACCCGTCCGGGATCCACCTCGCGGCGATAGGCGGTGAGTTCGGCGATGCGTTCCGGCTCCAGATACTTGAGTTTTGTGAGGCCGATTCCGTGCTCGCCGGAGACCACGCCACCCAGAGAGATGACCTTCTCCATCACGCGATCGATCACCTGGTCGGTGCGCTCCAGCATGGGGCGGTCATTGGAGAGCACGGGCACGTTGACGTGCACGTTGCCGTCTCCGGCGTGCATGTGGGTTGCTAGCACGATGCGACGGTCGCGCACCTCCTGGTAGGCGCGCTCCAAGGCGGCCAGCACCGCCGGATAGCCGCGCACCAGCTTGGTCAATCCGTCGCGGAACTCCTGCAGATGGGTGAGTCCGCGCAGGGCTGGGACGGCTGATGGTCTGCAACTCCTCGCGGAAGCGTGCGCAGAGTTCGAGCGCGGCCGGAGTCTTGGCGGCAATCTGCTCGCGGTCGTCTTTCGTCTGCGCTCCGCGTGAATACATCCTCGGCTCGCTGGGAAAAGCGAAGCTGGGCGTAGCGCTCCTCTTCGATGTTCATGCCATCGATGAAGCGCGCGAACTCGGCCAGCGTATCCAATGGGATGACGATGTCCTCGTTCATCTTGAAGGCGTTGGTGCGGCGGGCGATGGCGCCGAGCTTCTTGCGGTCGGCCCAGAAGCGCTTGGCCTCGGCGGCATCGTGAGCGACGAAGAGCAGCGTGTTGGGATGCTGCTCCAGCAGGGTGCGCACGCGTTGCACTCCGCGCTCGGCCTGCTCATCGCGATGTGCCTGGCGATGTCGATCAGCAGCGCGGCCTTGGGGGTTTCGGCGCGCGGAGCTTTCACCTTGTAGTCGATGGCGCGAATGTACTCGTCGTCAAAGTGCTCAAGCGCCAGCAGTGCCTCGGTGCCGTCGGTAGGCAAGGGGAAGATGCGCGAGAGCTCAAGGATGACGCGGCTGGCCTCGTCGAAATCCGGCCCGAAGAACTCCAGGCAGAGCGTCTTCTTCGCCTCGTATTCGGGATAGAGAATGAAGATCGCCGAGGTGATGATGCCGTCGGTGCCTTCCTTCTGCAGGCCGGGCACACCGCCCAGCGCCTTGTTGGTAATGTCCTTCCAGAGCCCGTTCTTGCGGATCTCGGTGCCGCGCAGTTCGATGTGCTTGACCAGGGTTTCCTGCTCATTCGAGCACGTCGAAGATCACGGTGTCCTGCGGCAGAATCTTGCGCAGCTGGTGATTGGTGCGGCGCACCGTCCAGCGCTGCTCCGGAGGGCATCGCCATGCGCCACTCGATCAGATTGTCAATGCAGGTGCCCCAACGCACGGCAAGCTTTGCCGCCTGCGTTTTCCGCGATGTTGCCGCCGATGGTGCAGGCCCAGGCGCTGGTGGGATCGGTGGCAAAGACCAGCCCGTGTTCTGCCGCGTGCTCCATCGCCTTTTCGGTGATGACTCCAGCCTCGGCTTCCATTACCTGAGCGGTTGCGGTGCTGCCGTCTGTCAAGCTGAAACTCACGCTGGCTGATGGCGCGAATGTGGTTGAGCTTTTCGGTGTTGACCACGATGCAGCCGGAGCGCAACGGCACAGCGCCGCCGGTCAACCCGGTGCCGGCTCCGCGAGGAACTACTTTGAGCCCGAGGCTGCGCGATGGCCAGCAGCAGCGGCGCGACCTGCTGCTTCCTCGTCCGGTGTGACCACGGCCATGGGCAAGTGAAGACGCCAGTCGGTGGCATCCGTGGCGTGCGCGACCAGGGTGAAAGGATCGAAATGAACATTGTGCGCCGCCGGCGATTGCCGCAAGCTCGCGCTTGATGCGATTGCGCAGCTCGGGAGTCTCCTCGATCTCGGAACGGAACGAAGCGATCAGAGCGCGGCATTGGCCAGGACGGTGAGCACGCGCGGATCGCCTTCGGCCTTGGCGGCAATCGTCTCCAGATCCTTGGCGGCGTTTTCAAAGAAGCGTTTGCGGCGGGGAGCCGAGGTCACGAGCTCCTGAAACAGGTAAGGATTGCGGCGATGAATCAGCACCTCGCCGAAGAGGCGCATGAGGATGCGGGCCGAGCGCCCAGTAACCCGAGCACTGCGCAGCTCCTCGAGGGTGCGAACGGTCTCTGCCCCGAGCAGGAATGACACCGCCTGACGGTCGTCGGCGGAGGTGTAGTTGAACGGGATCTCACGGTGGGCTGGGAGCCGCGCCGCCTGCCTGCTTGATTGGGCCCGAATTAAACGCCATGGTCAGAGTAGCAAATCTGGAGCCGAGGTAAGAACGCTTTTGACCGCGTATATTCGGCCGGCGCTGAAAGACAGAAAAGCCCGGAACGGTAGGTTCCGGGCTCTTACTGGTTAATCGGATCTGCTTACAGAACCTGTACGTTCTCTGCCTGGAAGCCCTTGGGCCCCTTAACGACGTTGAACTGGACTGCCTGGCCTTCTTGAAGGCTCCGGAAACCATTCGACTGAATTGCCGAAAAGTGCACGAAGACATCTTCGCCGTTCTGGCGGCTGATAAATCCAAATCCCTTTGCGTCGTTAAACCACTTCACTGTTCCTTGTTCCACTGTGTTTGTACCTTTTTCTCTTGATGTATTGAATTTCCTGCTGAGAAGATCGGATGCTACTGAGAGTGGGACGCGGAAGTAATTCGGCGGTTCCAGCTCAAAATCGCGTACGTTCAAACTTAGCCAGATTTCGATTAACCCGATTATAGGGCAGTTTCCAGCAAACGCGCACATAAATATTTTTCAGCCTGATAAGCCCTCAACCAGCATCTTGCGATCACTGACCGTACAATGACGTGCCAGAAGGCCGCAACCGGCAATGCGTCGAGAGCTGGTTAAGATATACTTCCGCAAATTTTTGAACACGGACCGGGAGCTCTATGAAAGCAGTGATCTTAGCGGGCGGACTGGGAAGCCGTCTTGAGCGAAGAGACAACGCAGCGCCCCAAGCCGATGGTTGAAATCGGCGGCTTTCCCGATGCTCTGGCACATTATGAAGATCTACTCCACGCATCAATGTGAACGACTTCATCGTCTGCCTCGGCTACAAGGGCTATTTCATCAAGGAATATTTTGCGAACTACTTTCTGCACTCCTCCGACGTACCTTTGACCTGGCAAAGAACAGCATGAAAGTGCACCAGAACTTCGGCGAGCCGTGGCGCGTCACGCTCATCGATACCGGCGGCGAGACCAGACCGGCGGGCGCATCAAGCGCATTCTGCCGCACGTCAAGGATGAGGAATCCTTTTGCCTGACCTATGGCGACGGCGTAGCCGATGTCGATATCACCCGCTCCATCGAGTTCCACAAGCAGCATGGGCGGCTTGGCTACGCTGACCGCAGTGCAGCCGGCTGGACGCTTCGGTTCGCTGGTGATGAAGGACGATGCGATTCTCGATTTCCAGGAGAAGCCAGCCGGCGACGGGCAGTGGATCAACGGTGGCTTCTTCGTGCTCTCGCCAAAGGTTGGCGAATATATCGCGGGCGACTCGACCCCGTTCGAGCAGGACTCACTGAAGAGGCTTGCCAAGGACGATCAGTTGCGCGCCTTTCATCATCGCGGCTTCTGGCAGCCGATGGACACTCTGCGCGACAAGAACCATCTGGAAGAACTCTGGGCCACGGGAAAAGCGGCGTGGAAGATGCTGGGAGTGAGGTTCTGAGAAGCCGCTTGAGGCAGCCGCTGTAGAAGGATGTCCCGTGTAGGATAATTGCATTGAGTTCTGATGGAGCGTGCTATGTCAACTGTACTGGCTGGAGTTGAACCCCGCGAGATCTGGGAACACTTTGAAGCGCTGGCCGCCATTCCTCGGCCTTCGACCAAGGAAGCCGCGGCGCGCGATCATGTGCTGAAGCTGGCCGCAAAGCTTGGGCTGGAGTCGGTCGTGGATGAGGCAGGAAATCTCGTGGTGCGCAAGCCCGCCTACCCTGGCCGCGAAGCCGCGCCGGTCACCGCTCTGCAGGGCCACCTTGACATGGTCTGCGAGAAGAACGAAGGCACGGAGTTTAACTTTGATACCGATGGCATTCGGCTGGTGCGCAAGGAAGATTGGCTCTACGCCGATGGCACTACGCTCGGCTCCGACAACGGGATCGGCGTGGCCGCCGCGCTGGCCGTCATGGAGAGCAAGACGATCAAGCACGGCCCGATGGAGTTTGTCTTCACGGTGGAGGAGGAGACGACGCTGGGCGGCGCTACGGCGTTCAAGGCCGGGGTGCTCAAGGCTCGCTACCTGCTCAACCTTGACAACGAAGAGAAGGGAACGCTGTGCATCGGATGCGCGGGCGGGCTCAACACACGGGCGCGGCGCAAGGTTGCGTTCCAGGTGGGCGGTGCGGGTTCGGGCTATCGGGTGAAGGTCAGCGGACTGCGGGGCGGCCACTCGGGCGTGGACATTCATCTCGGACGCGGCAATGCGATTCGGATTCTCGGCGGCACGCTGCAACTTGTGATGGAAAAGCTTCCGGTGGAAGTTGCGGACCTGAAGGGCGGCAGCGCTCACAATGCGATTCCGCGCGAGGCTTCGGCGTTGCTGGTGACCGATTCGACCAACGAAGCGAAGCTCAAGTCCATCGTGGCGCAGTATGCCGAGGATGTTCGCGCCGACCTCGGAGCCTTCGATCCTGACTTGCAGATCACGGTGGAGAAGGCCGAGCGTCCGCAACAGGTCATCGCTCCGGGAGACGCGAAGAAGATGGTGGATTTGATCGCCAGCCTGCATCACGGCGTGCTTGCCATGAGTCCCGACGTGCCGGGGCTGGTGCAGGACTCCACCAACGTCTCCACGGTTGGCGTGAAGGACGGAGTGGTGGAGATCGTCACCAGCCAGCGTTCGGCGATCGAGGGAAGCAAGAATATCGCCAAGCGCCTGGTCGCCACCGCCTGCCAGTTGGCCGGCTTCGAGGTCGAACACTCCAGCAACTATCCTGGATGGAAGCCCGAGCCCAACAGCGACATTGTGCGTAAGTCGAAGGCGGTCTTTGAGGAGATGTACGGCTCGACGCCGAATCTGATCGCCATGCATGCGGGTCTTGAAACCGGTGTGCTCGGCGTGAACTATCCGGAGATGCAGATGATCTCCTTCGGCCCGCAGATCGAGCATCCGCACAGCCCCGCGGAACGGGTGCAGATCTCTTCGGTGGCCGAGTTCTGGAAATACCTGGTTGCGGTGCTGGAGAGGCTCTGATTCCAGTTCTGGAACTGCTGCGCTTTTCAATTTGCGCTTTTGCGCGCGCACTCTTGATATTTTTCATCTATTAATATCGAGAGAGCTGGCTCCGCCGGTTCTCCGGCAGGGAATTGCTGCGACACTGAGCAGCTTCCGTGGAAACTTTTCGAATCGAGGAACTCATGCGGATTTTGGTAACCGGAGGAGCAGGATTCCTGGGCTCCCATCTTTGTGAGCGGCTGCTGGCCGACGGTCATTCTGTGCTCTGTGTTGACAACCTGCTGACCGGCCGGATTGAAAACCTGAAAAGCTTTGCCAACGATCCTCCGTTCAGCTTTGAGTCGCACGACATCTGCCGTCCTTTTGATTTTGGCCGGGTGGACTTCATCTACGATTTCGCCTGTCCAGCAAGTCCCGAAGATTACCTGAGATGGGGATTGGAGACCCTGGAAGTTGGTTCCGTCCGGCACCCGCAACTGCCTGGAGCTGGCGCACAAATACAAAGCTGGATTTCTCATCGCCTCCACCTCGGAATGTTACGGCGATCCCGACGTGCATCCTCAGTGCGAGTCTTACTGGGGACACGTCAACCCCATCGGTCCGCGTTCGGTCTACGACGAGGCCAAGCGCTTTTCCGAGGCGCTGACCATGGCCTATCACCGTTATCGCGGCGTTGATACGCGCATCGTCCGAATCTTTAATACCTACGGACCGCGTCTTCAACTTGACGATGGCCGCGTCATCTCCAACTTCATGAAGCAGGCTCTGCTCGGCGAAGCCCTCACCATTTATGGCGATGGCAGCCAGACCCGCAGCTTCTGCTATGTGACCGATGAAGTGGATGGAATCGTGCGCCTGGCCGCCTCCGGCGAGCACCTTCCGGTCAACATCGGCAACCCAGGCGAGTTCACCATGCTCGAGTGCGCACGGGTCGTGTTGGAGGTCACCGGATCGTCCAGCAAACTGAACTTCGCGCCGCTTCCGCAGGACGACCCCAAGCAACGCTGTCCCGATATTTCCAAGGCAAAAGCTCTACTGGGGTGGGAGCCGAAAATCGATCTGCGAACTGGCCTTCTGATGAGTCTCGACTACTTCCGCGGCAGTCTTGCGGCGAAAGCCGGGTTCCAAGCCAGCATCTAACGGGTGGGGCAAGTGAAGAAGAATGCGCCGGTTACGGAATCGTAATTATGACTTTCCCTACCTGCGCATTCGACTCTAGATATCCATAGGCATCCACGGTCAGCGAAAACGGAAATGTCTTCGCAATTGTCGGATGAAATCGTCCATCGGCCAAACGGTCATAGATATATTGTTTTGCTTTCGTGAGCTTCTCGGGATCGCGAGTGACCTCCATTAACGTATAGCCACGAATGGTGAGTCCCTTACTAAGCGCCGAGAGGAGCGGGAAGGGTGTGGGTTGCATCGAAAGCAAACCATATTCAAAGATGATCCCGCCCGGTGCGGCGGCCTCTGCCAGTTTTTCCAGAAATGGACCAGCAACCGGATCAAAGGTAACGCGCGCGCCTTTGCCGCCGGTAATCTCATTCAGCCGCGCCACGAAGTCTTCTTCCTCGGTGACGATGACGTGGTCCGCACCCAGCGAAAGCAGCTCAGCTTTTTTATTGCTCTTGCGCGTCGTCGCAATTGAAATTGCACCCTCTGCTTTTGTGATTTCAATCGCAGCAATTCCTACGCTGCTCGACGCAGCCGGGATGACCACGAAATCACCTTTTGTCAGGTGTGCAATCGGAATCAGTGCCCCGTAAGCAGTCATGTACTGCATCCAGATCGCAGCGCCCTCCATCGGGGACAGCTGCGCCGGATACTCACCGAGAGCGGACGCCGGAGCAATTACCTCTTCGCCCAGCATTCCATATTCGTTCATGGAGAAGGAGGGAACGATCGCGACCGATTTGCCCACCCACGACCGATCCACATCTGGACCGACCGCCTCCACGGTGCCCGCGGCCTCATAGCCGAGTCCGGAAGGGAGCTTCGGGGCTTCAAGATACTGGCCGCGCATAAACAGCAACTCCGCCCGATTCAATCCCACGGCTTTCACCCGCAAACGGACCTCGCCTTTACCGGGTTGCTTTGAGGGTTCCTCCACAAGCTTTAAAACCTCCGGCCCGCCTAACTTCTCAAAACGAACAATCTTTGGCATGGACGCATCTCCCAGGCTCTTTAGATCGATGCCCAGCTCTGGAGGATTCGGCGGAGCCAACGGGCGCCCCGGTAAAACGAGACGCTTACCCCATTCCCGGATCACCCGCCGGAAGCTATAATCAAAGCAGCCGCGAGTGGCCAGATCTGCCTTCTTTTGGCGCATTGGGTTCGCAGACGCAGCAGAAAGTTTTGGAGGATGTTTCCTTGGGATCTCAGCTCACGCCCGTACTAAACGACTTTAAAGTTGCCGACCTTTCTCTGGCCGAGTGGGGCCGAAAGGAAATTTCCGTCGCCGAGTTCGAAATGCCCGGCCTCATGTCCATCCGGCAGAAGTATTCCGCCGAGAAGCCGCTGCAAGGGCGTCCGCATCACCGGCTCGCTGCACATGACGATTCAGACCGCCGTGCTGATCGAAACCCTGGTCGAGCTTGGCGCCAGCGTGCGCTGGGCGAGCTGCAACATCTTCTCCACCCAGGACCACGCCGCCGCCGCCATCGCGCAGACCGGTGTCCCGGTCTTTGCCTGGAAGGGCGAGTCGCTGGAAGAATACTGGGATTGCACCCTCCGCGCCGTCAGCCATCCCGATGGCAAGGGGCCTGAGCTGGTCGTAGACGACGGCGGCGACGTTACCCTGCTCATCCACAAGGGCTATGAGCTGGAGAACGGCTCGGACTGGGTCAACACCCCCTCCGGATCGCACGAAGAGAAGGTCATCAAGGATCTGCTGAAGAAGGTCTACGCCGAGAACCCCGCAGCGCTGGCATCAGATTGTAGCCGCCTGGCGTGGCGTCTCCGAGGAGACCACCACCGGCGTGCATCGCCTCTACCGCATGAAGGAAGAGGGCACGCTGCTGGTTCCCGCCATCAACGTCAACGACTCGGTGACCAAGTCGAAGTTTGACAACCTCTACGGCTGCCGCGAGTCGCTCGCCGACGGCATCAAGCGCGCCACCGATGTTATGGTGGCCGGCAAGGTCGCCGTCATCTGCGGCCACGGCGATGTGGGCAAGGGCTCGGCGCAGTCGCTGCGCGGCCTCGGCGCACGCGTCATCGTCACCGAGATCGACCCCATCAACGCATTGCAGGCCGCCATGGCCGGCTATCAGGTCACCACCCTTGAGGACACCCTCGGCATCGGCGACATCTACGTCACCACCACCGGCAACGTGGACATCATCCGCCTTGAGCACATGGAGCGCATGAAGGACCAGGCCATCGTCTGCAACATCGGCCACTTCGACAACGAGATTGAGGTTGATCGCCTCAACAACGCGCCCGGCGTCGTCCGCACCAACATCAAGCCGCAGGTGGATATGTACACCTTCCCCGACGGCCACTCGATCTTCCTGCTCGCCGAAGGCCGTCTCGTAAACCTGGGCTGCGCCACCGGACACCCCAGCTTCGTCATGTCCAACAGCTTCTCTAACCAGACGCTGGCGCAGATCGACCTCTGGAAGAATCGCGACACGTACGGCAAAGAGGTTTACACGCTTCCCAAGAAGCTCGACGAAGAGGTAGCGCGACTGCACCTGGAGAAGATCGGCGTAAAGCTGACCACTCTCACCCAGAAGCAGGCCGACTACATCGGCGTCCCGGTCTCCGGCCCGTATAAGCCTGATACCTACCGCTACTAGGAAGTCGAGCTAGCGAACTCACGAGGGTGCCCCGTTCAAGCTTTGGCTTGGGCGGGGCCTTTGATTTTGTCTTGCCCGTCGGCCCCACTCCGCCAATCTTTTTGACGAACGCGCCACCCCTCCAGTGTTACGATTCAGTAATAGGCTATGGACACAGGCTTCTGGAAATCCCGCAAGGTTTTCCTTACCGGGCATACGGGCTTCAAGGGCAGTTGGCTCGCCCTCTGGCTGCTCTCGATGGGAGCCGAAGTTTGCGGCTACGCGCTCGATCCTCCCACCGAGCCAAGCCTCTACCGTTTGCTTGAGCTTGATGGCCAGCTCCAGGATCATTCGCGGAGACATTCGCGATCTCGCAGCGCTCGAATCCGCCATGCGTGGCTTTGCCCCAGAGGTCGTCATCCACATGGCCGCGCAGCCGCTGGTGCGGCTCTCCTACCAGAGTCCGGTTGAGACTTACGCGGTCAACGTCCTGGGGACCGTCCATCTGCTCGATGCTGTCCGCCGCACGCCCAGTGTTCGCGCTGTCGTTGTGGTCACCAGCGACAAATGCTATGAAAATCAGGAGTGGCACTGGCCCTATCGCGAGCACGAGCCGATGGGCGGACACGATCCCTACAGCAGCAGCAAAGGTTGCGCCGAGCTGGTCACCGCCGCCTATCGCCGCTCCTTCTTCTCTCCTGAGCAGTATGCGCAGCAACATCCTTCGCAACATTCCAGCAACCCTGGTCGCCGTGGCTACCGCGCGTGCGGGAAACGTTATCGGCGGCGGCGACTGGGCGCTCGACCGCCTCGTTCCGGACATCATGCGCGCCTTTTCCGCAGGCGAGCCAGTTGTGATCCGCAATCCTGAAGCCGTGCGCCCTTGGCAGCACGTTCTTGAACCCCTTGCCGGATATCTAGAGCTGGCTGAACGTCTTTACGCCGACGGCCCAGCCTTTGCCGAGGGATGGAACTTCGGCCCCGCCGATTCCGATGCCCGCCCTGTGCGGTATCTCGTCTCCGAACTGGCAAGGCTCTGGGGAGACGCAGCCCGCTGGCAATGCATCGAGCCGGAAAACGTCCACGAAGCGCATCTGCTGCGCCTGGACTCCTCCAAGGCTCGCGCGCAGCTCGGATGGAGCGCGCACTGGAGCCTCGACGAGACCCTCGTCCACACCGTCGAGTGGTACAAAGCTTTTCACCGCGGCGAGGATGTCCGCGCCATTACGCTGAATCAGATCCAATCATTTATGCGGCAATCAAAGCTTCTGCGGCGATCAAAATCCGCGCCGGATGTGAGTGTATGACGACAGAAGAGCTACGCGAACAAATCCTCCGACTGGTCACCGAATACACCAAGCAGCGGCACGCCGCGCGCCCGTTCGTCCCCGGCGAAAGCGTGATCCCTCCCTCGGGCAAGGTCTTTGGCGCCGAGGAAGTCTGCAATGCGGTCGATGCCTCGCTTGATTTCTGGCTCACCACCGGACGCTTCAATGCCGATTTCGAGCGCAAGCTCGCCGACTTTCTCGATGTGCGCTGGGCCGTGACCACCAACTCCGGCTCTTCGGCCAACCTGCTTGCGATTGCCGCGCTCACCTCGCCCAAGCTTGGCGAGCAGGCACTGCGGCCCGGCGATGAGATCATCACCGTCGCCGCCGGCTTTCCCACCACGGTCAATCCGGCGGTGCAGTATGGCCTGATTCCGGTCTTCGTCGATGTCGATATCCCCACCTACAACATCCAGGCGGAAAAGATCGAAGCGGCGATCACGGCCAAGACCCGCGCCATCATGGTCGCGCATACCCTCGGCAATCCTTTCAACCTCGCCGAAGTCATGCGCATCGCCGAGAAATACGATCTCTGGGTTATCGAGGATTGCTGCGATGCGCTCGGAGCCCGTTACAACGGCCAACTCGTCGGCTCGTTTGGCGACATCGCAACCCTCAGCTTCTATCCCGCGCACCACATCACCATGGGCGAGGGCGGAGCCCTGCTTACCAACGACAGCCAGCTCAAGGTGCTCATCGAATCCTTCCGCGACTGGGGGCGCGACTGCTGGTGCGATCCCGGCAAGGACAACACCTGCGGCAAGCGATTCCAGTGGCAGCACGGCGATCTCCCCTTTGGCTACGACCACAAGTACGTCTACTCGCACATCGGCTACAACCTCAAGATCACCGACTTCCAGGCTGCCGTCGGCCTTGCACAACTTGCGCGCGCCGATGACTTCATCGCCCGCCGCCGCGCCAACTTCGCCTATCTCCGCGACCGCTTCAAAGCCTTCGAGGAGTTCCTGATCCTGCCGAAGGCCACGCCGAACTCCGAGCCCTCATGGTTCGGATTCCCCATCACCGTGCGCCCCGAGGCTCCGTTCTCGCGCCTGGAACTGCTCACCTTCTACGACGCGGCCAAGATTGGCAGCCGCCTCCTCTTCGCCGGAAACCTAACCCGCCAGCCCGCCTACAAAGATGTTGCCATACCGCATCTCCGGCGCGCTCACCAACACCGACACGGTGATGAACCAGACCTTCTGGCTCGGCATCTATCCCGGCATCACCAACGAGATGATGGACTTTGTAGCCGAGCGCACCGCGCGCTCTGGTCAAGAAAACCAGTGCGCGTTCGGCGAAGGTCAGGTAAGCAGGGAAGTGTTCGGGCGCGGTCCTGCTGCACTTCACGCTTTGTAACCGTTGTTGCTGCTTCAAGCTGGTAGCATAGAAGTTAAATTATGGGACACGTGTCTACGGGATTTGTCACTTGGACGTTCTAGACCAGCACCGCATCGCGTAGGCAATGTGACCTCGGACGTTCTGACCCGTACCTCATCGCGCCGGCTTGCCTGGGCTGCGGTTCTTGCTCTTGTTTCTGGCCGTTTATCTCGGCTCCGCCTTCTCGCCGGCCCTGCAGGATGATGTTGATACCTCTCACGCCGAAGCCGCTCGCGAGATGATCACCCGCGGCGACTACGTGACCCTGCACATCAACGGCGTGCGCTATCTGGAAAAAGCGCCGATGATGTACTGGCTGGTCGCGGGATGCTATCGCGTCTTCGGCGTCAATGAATTTGCTACCCGTCTGCCGACGGTTGCCGCCATGTTTCTGCTCGTGCTGCTCGGCATTGTCATGGGGACGCCGCGCCTTCGGCCCGCGTGCCGGACTCTACACCGGACTCTTCACAGCCACCGCGGCTCGGATATTTTCTCTTCACCCGCGTGCTCATCCCGGAGGCGATTCTCAGCCTCCTGATCGCCGCCGCATTCTATTGCGTGGTCTCCGCCCTGGACCGTCCCGACGCGCGCTGGGACTGGTACGCCGGCTTACGCGCTCGCTTGCTCTGGCCGTGCTCACCAAGGGCTTGCTCGCATCTGGTCGTCGTCGGCATTACCCTAGTCGCCTATCTTGCCATCACCGGCGAATGGCGGCGCTGGCGCGAATTCCATCTCTTCTCCGGACTGCTCCTGTTTTTCGCCATTGCTGCTCCCTGGCACATCCTGGCTGGCCTGCGCAATCCTGCCGTCGGAGACCATCACGGCTTCTTCTGGTTCTACTTCGTCAATGAACATTTTCTGCGCTTCCTCGGCAAGCGCATTCCCAAGGACTACAACAAGCTTCCCGGCTATCTCTACTGGACGCTGCACCTGGTCTGGCTCTTTCCCTGGAGCCTGTACCTGCCGCTCGCGCTTCGCCGCCTGATCGCCGATCTGCGCCGAGCACGCCGCGAGCACACCGCGCTCGATTTCCGTGCCCGCACCCGCTGGATATGCATTCTCTGGGCCTCTGTCACCCTGCTGTTTTTCTCTGTTTCCACCAATCAGGAGTACTACACCTTCCCCGCCTATCTCGCGCTCTTCCTGCTGCTGGCCGCCGCGCTTGCGGGGGAAGAAGAGGAAGGACGTCAGCGCTGGCTGCTTGCGACCTCGGCCGTCAGTGTCACCGTGCGCCTGATCTTTGCCGCCGTCCTCATTGGCGGCCTCTGGTCCTCGCGCCACCTGCCCTTCGTGCCCGATATCGGCGAGGTTCTGGCGAAGACCAATCTCGATAACGACACGCTCTCTATGGGCCACATCCTCAATCTCACCGGGCAATCCTTTGCCGCGCTGCGCTTCCCGGCGATTCTCGCCGTCATTGCGCTGGTCTTTGGCTCGCTGGCCGAGATCATCCTGCGCGTAAAGCGCAAGCATTTCGCCAGCACCTGGGCGCTTGGCGTCACCATGGCGGTCTTCCTCGTCGCCGCCCACGTCGCGCTCATCCGCTTCGATCCGTACCTCGGCTCGCACGTTCTGGCGATGCGCATCCAGCAGCAGATGCAACCACAGGACCGCGTCCTCATCTATGGCGATCAGTCCTATGGTTCGTCTTTGGTGTTTTATCTCCGGCACCCCGTCGAGCTGGTCAACGGGCGCACCACTTCGATGTGGTTCGGCTCCACCTTTCCGGACGCGCCCCACATCTTCCTGGACGACGCCGATCTTCTCCGCCTCTGGAACTCCAGCACCCGGGTGTTTCTCTTCGTGCCGGACTTCCAGCAAAAGAAGGTCGATGAAGTCTTGGGCGCAAACAAGCTGGTGTATGCCTCCAGCTCAGGGAAGATCGTCTACACCAACCGAAACTGATCGCTCGCCTGTTCTCTCAGGCGGGTTCGCGGGTTGATTCTCGCATATTGCCCCGTTCAGGCGAATCATCCGTCCGCCCATGACCAGCCGGTATTTTTCTCCGCGCCAGTCCACCGTGTCTCCTGCATAGCTTGCCAGCCAAAAGCCAAAGCCCATCAGGTCGCGCAGCGGATACAGCCAGCAATAACTCAACGCGCGCCGGTCACGCACCACGCCCCAGCCCACCGCCACCGACATCACCATGCGATTGACCACCGTACAGCCCAGCAGCGCCAGGCCCAGCGCGAGATGGCCGGTGTTCCATCCGGCGATTGCCGCCAGCACTCCGTAGGGCATTGCAAAGCTCATCACCGAGCTGGCGTGTCCCACCGGAATCGAAAACCGCGTGCTCATCATCCAGCGCTTCTGGTGCAGCATCGAGCTCTTGAACGAGCGGTTCACCACGTAGTGATCGATTACCTTGTCGCTGATCACGACTTTTCGTCCCGACTTCGCAACCAGGTTCCCCAGCACGTAATCGTCGGCGCAGTACTCCGCCAGCACGCCAATTCCACCGAAGCTCTGCACAATTTCACGGCGTGTGGCCATCGTGGGCCCCAAGGCAAAATTCACGTCGCCGATCGTCGCAGAGGCCACCACCCCGGCGGCCATCTCCACCGACATCCCCAGCGCTTCCAGTCCTGCCCAGAAGCCACCCGTCGGCACCCCGCGATAGAGGCACATCACCAGGCCGGTCGCCTCATCGAGCAGGGGAGCGACTACCCGCCGCAGGTAGTCTGGCTCCACTCCCACGTCGCTATCACTGATCACTACATACTCATTCGAGGCCTCCGCGAACATCTCCCGCAGTGTGCAGACCTTCGCGTTCGGCTGGTCAGGCTCTCCCGAAAAAACAATCTTTACCTGGACCTGTGGGTAACGCGCGCGTAGCTGCTGCACGATCTCCAGCGCGGGATCGCTTGCATCGCGGGTGCCGAATAGAATTTCAAATTCTGGATAGTCCTGCAGGAAAAAGCTGGTGAGATTCTCTTCCAGCCTCGGCTCCAGCCCGCATAACGGCTTCATCAGCGTTGCCGCCGGCATGGGCACAGGCGCGTCCGCTTCTCTACTCTTGCGGCGGAAGCGCGCGCAGCCCACCAGCAGCAGGACCAGGTATCCGGTCGAAGTCAACACTCCGGCGACTGCCAGGCCCAGCAACGCTCTCCAAACAAGGCTCATGCAATAAATTTCCACATCTGATTTTTTATCGAGGACTCAATAAGTATACGAGGTTAGGTGAAATGTTTGCTCCAAGCCCAAAGAAAACGCCAGAAGCCTTTCGGCCCTGGCGTTTTCAACAACCGTTTTCGGAAAGCTTACGCGAAGATCTCGCCCGGCAGGCTGTTCAGCGTGCGCGACTTCAACGTATTTGTTCTTCGCGCATGCGTGATCGGAATCGGCATCTTCGCGCTGATCCGAAGCTGTCATCGTGCCCAGCTCCTTGCGTTCGATCCGCAACTTGAGCGTACGCTCAAAGCGGCGCAACTCGATCATCTCGGCTCCGCTCACGATCGTGGTCGCCAAGCCCGGAAAGTCCTGCGCGGCCGGTGCGGCCCACGCGATGGATGAAGTCCTCCGCAATGGCCGGCAGATCGTAGTTCACCACGTGCGCAACATCGCCCACGTGAATGCCGCGTGCGGCCACATCGGTCGCCACCAGCACCTGGTACCGGCCTGCTTCAAAGCCTGCCAGTGCCGCCGAACGCTGGCTCTGGGTGCGGTCGCCGTGGATCATCGACGCGGCGAATCCGTCGCGCATCAGATCCTTGGCCAGCCGCTCGGTGCCGCGCTTGGTGCGGGCAAAGATCAGCGTCTTGCCGCTCTCGTTGTAGAGCAGCTCGCGCAGAACGTTCCCCTTCTGCATTGCCGGAACTTCGAAGGCCTGCAACTGTACGGATTCGGCGGGCTTCAGAACGTTGCCCAGCGAGATCCGAACTGCGGATCGGGTACACTTCAGCAGCAATCCCTGCACCGACTTCTCCAAGGTGGCCGAGAAGCACAGGGTCTGCCGTTCTGTCGGCAGGGCGCCCAGAATGCGGGTGATTGCGGGCAAAAAGCCCATATCCAACATGCGGTCCACTTCGTCCATTACCAGAACGCGTACTGTGCGCAGATCGACGATCTTGCGGCGCATGTAGTCTTCCAAGCGTCCCGGGGTTGCCACTACCATCCGTGCTCCCGCGCGCAGGGCGCGGATCTGAACTTTCTCACTTAGTCCGCCGATGACTAATGCTGCCGGCGGAGCTTTCTTGGAACGCAGTGCTTCGTACTGCTCGTGTACCTGGATGGCGAGTTCGCGCGTGGGCACAAGCACAAGCGCGTTGATCTTTCCCGCTGGCGTCGCTGCCAGCATTTCCATCACGGGGATCAGGAAGGCCAGCGTTTTACCGGTACCGGTCTGCGCTGTCGCAATCACGTCTTTGCCTTCGAGGGCCGGCGGAATCGCCTGAATCTGAACTGGGGTGGGGTTTACAAAGTTCTTTGCCGCAAGCGCTTCTTGTAGTTGCGCCTGGAAGGGCATTTCTTGAAATGTACTCATTCTATGGTTTTCTTCTTCTCTCTTTACTGAGCGCGCGAGTTGGATGTGTGCGCGCGGAAACACATATCCTGCATTCTTTGTCGGGAGGAGATTTTGAGAAGGAATCGCAGTGTTACTCGGCGGGGTCAACTCAGAATCGCGCATCCAACTTCGCGAGATACTGTTTGCATACTATCACAACCCTAGGCAATGTCGCCCGGTATTCTCCCCAGTGTCTCTGACCCGCATCCTCAAAGTGAACAAATCAGGCCATCGCTCCGGCTCGCGCAACGATCAGTACACAATCGTTTTGCGCTACTCTGGTGCAGTGCAAATTCGAAAATTTCGCGCGATAATTTCCCTTATCCTCGTTGACTCTAAAGCAATCCTCGGTGTAATCTTTAGTCACTAATATGATTCACTTGGCCACACCCCCGCTTACAACACCGCCGGCGCTAGACGTGCGCACATCATGCGTACCGAAGCGAATTAACACCCGGTAGCGGGGAATAGAATCAGGCAATCTTAAACAGCCCGAGTACTACTCACCCGCCGACTACAAGCTAGGCGGGTTTCGTGTTTATAGCCTCAGGTTCACAGCGTGGAGTACAGCGAAAGACGCGCACACGGGAGAGCAATGCGAGAGAATAAAGAATTGTAACGACGAAGATCGCCAGGGACAGCAAGCCAGCGGATTACCGCCGGCACAGGGGCTCTACGATCCAGCAAACGAACATGATGCCTGCGGTCTCGGTTTCGTCGCCAGCATTCGCGGCGAAAAGAGCCACTCCATCGTGGAAAAGGGAATCGAGGTGCTCACTCACTTGGAGCACCGCGGAGCCTGCGGTTGCGATCCTGAGACCGGCGACGGCGCCGGCGTTCTGATTCAAATTCCGCATGAATTTTTTGTGCGCGAGTGCGCCACCCTGGGCATGGCTCTGCCTGAAGCTGGCGGGTACGCGGTGGGCATGGTCTTTCTGCCCGTGGGCAAGCCAGAGCGCCTGCAATGCGAAGGCGTGGTCGAGAAGATTATCCAGGAAGAGGGATTCGAGGTGATGGGCTGGCGTGATACGCCTGTCAACCCCACTGCGATCGGCCGCATTGCGCGCGGCTCGCAGCCCTACATCGAGCAGATATTCCTCAAGGCCTTGCAGCCCCTTTCAGAACCTGATTTCGAACGAAAGCTTTACGTAATACGACGCCGCATTGAAAACGAGATCCTGCACAGCGATATCGAAGGCAAGAGCCACTTCTACATCCCATCGCTCTCCTGTCGCACCATCGTCTACAAGGGCCTATTGCTGGCGCCGCAGATCACCAAGTTCTATCCAGAGCTCAGCGATCCTCTGGTAAAGAGCGCTCTCTGCATGGTTCACCAGCGCTTCTCCACCAATACTTTTCCAAGCTGGCCCTTGGCGCATCCCTTTCACCACGTTGCGCACAACGGCGAAATCAACACCGTGAAGGGCAACATCATCTGGATGAATGCACGCCAGAAACTGCTGGAGTCGGAGCTTTTCGGCGCGGACCTGAAGAAGATCTTCCCGGTGATTACTCCTGGCGGAAGCGACTCTGCCTCGCTGGACAATGCGGTGGAATTGCTGCTGCACGCCGGACGCGAGCTGCCGCACGTAATGGCCATGCTGATTCCCGAAGCCTGGTCGCGCAATCCGCACATGGACCCCGCGAAGCGCGCGTTCTATGAGTACCATGCCTCGCTGATGGAGCCCTGGGATGGCCCCGCGTCGATGGCCTTTACCGATGGCCGCGTGATCGGCGCAACGCTCGATCGCAACGGGCTGCGTCCCGGCCGCTACATTGTTACCACCGACGATCTCGTGGTGCTTTCCTCCGAGGTGGGCGTACTGGAGTTTTCGCCCGAGCGTGTGAAGTACAAGGGCCGTCTGCAGCCCGGCCGCATGTTCCTGGTTGACACCGTTGCCGGCCGTATCATCAGCGACGACGAGATCAAGGCGAAGCTGTCCGCACGCCAGCCCTATGCCGAGTGGATCAAGGAGAACCAGATCACGCTCGAGCATCTGCCGGAACCCACGCGCGTTCACCCCCCGAGTCACGAAAGCATCATCGCGCGCCAGCGTGTCTTCGGCTACACCGAAGAGGACATCAAGATCATCCTGGAGCCCATGGCGCGGAACGGTGAAGAGCCCGTCGGCTCCATGGGTGCCGATACGCCGCTGGCCTGTCTCTCGGATCAGCCGCAGCTTTTGTTCAACTATTTCAAGCAGCTCTTTGCGCAGGTCACCAACCCGCCCATCGATCCCATTCGCGAAGACATTCTGATGTCGCTGACCAGCTACATTGGAACCGAGCGCAACATCCTCAAGGAGACTCCGCTCAACTGTCACACGCTCAAGCTTCCGCATCCGGTTCTGAGCAACCGCGATCTGGAAAAGCTGCGCCGTGTTTCCAGCGGAGATCTGCTGGCGGCTACGCTATCGGCTTCCTTCCGCGTGGATGCGGACGGTGGGGGACTGAAGCGCGGATTGGACGGCCTGTGCCGCCGAGCTTCGCTTGCCCTCGAGAACGGCTACACCTTGCTGATTCTCTCCGACCGAGGCGTCGATAGGGAATACGCGCCCATCCCTTCGCTACTGGCTCTGGCCGCCGTGCATAACCACCTGGTAAAGGAAGGCTCGCGCACCAAGATTGCGCTCATCGTGGAGAGCGGTGAACCCCGCGAGGTGATGCACTTTGCCCTGCTGATCGGCTACGGCGCCAGCGCGGTCAATCCTTATCTCGCGATTGAAACGCTGGAAGATATGGTTCACCGTGGCCTGCTTCCGCCTGACATCACCGCGGAAAAGGCTGTCAAGAACTTCAGCAAATCCATCGACAAAGGATTGCTGAAGACCTTCTCCAAGATGGGCATCTCGACCCTACAGAGCTATCGCGGCGCACAGGTGTTTGAGGCCATCGGCCTCAACCGCGAATTCGTCCACGACTATTTTGCCGGCACCGTCTCCCGCATCGAGGGAGTTGGACTGAACGTGATTGCGCGCGAATCGATTCTGCGTCACGAGCACGGATTCCGCCCGCGTACCGATTCGGAGCTGGAGCTGGAAGTCGGCGGCTCGTACCGCCATCGCATCGGAGGCGAGTATCACCTCCTGAATCCGCAGACGATCAGTACCCTGCAACATTCGGTGCGTCAGAACAATTCCAAGACCTTCCGGGAATACACCGATCTGATCGATCAGCAGAATAAGCAACTCTGCACTCTGCGCGGATTACTGCAGTTGAAAGAGAGCAAAAAACCGGTGCCGCTTGAAGAAGTCGAATCGGCAAAGGAGATTGTGAAGCGCTTTGCCACTGGAGCCATGTCCTTCGGTTCCATCAGCAAAGAGGCGCACGAGACCCTTGCCATTGCGATGAACCGCATCGGAGGCCGCAGCAACACCGGCGAAGGCGGCGAGGATGCGGCGCGTTTCAAGCCCGACGAATCCGGTGACTTGCGGCGCAGTTCGGTGAAGCAGGTAGCCTCGGCGCGCTTCGGCGTTACCGCGCACTACCTGGTCAATGCCGACGAGTTGCAGATCAAAATGGCGCAGGGCGCAAAGCCCGGCGAGGGCGGACAACTGCCAGGGCACAAGGTGGACGAAACCATTGCGCGTCTTCGCCACTCCACTCCCGGCGTCACTCTGATTTCGCCGCCGCCTCATCACGATATCTATTCGATCGAAGATCTGGCGCAGTTGATTTACGACTTGAAGAACGTCAACCCGCAGGCGCGCATCAGCGTAAAGTTGGTTTCTGAGGTGGGTGTCGGTACGGTTGCCGCCGGAGTTGCCAAGGCACACGCCGACGTAGTGTTGATCAGCGGCGACAGCGGCGGCACGGGGGCTTCGCCTCTCAGTTCCATCAAGCACGCAGGCATTCCCTGGGAGCTTGGACTTGCCGAGACGCAGCAAGTGCTGTTGCTGAACGATCTGCGCAGCCGCATCCGGGTGCAGACCGACGGAAAACTGCAGACCGGCCGTGACGTGGTGATCGCCGCTCTGCTCGGTGCCGAGGAGTTCGGCTTCGCAACTACGCCACTGATCGCGATGGGCTGCATTATGATGCGCAAATGCCACCTCAACACCTGTCCTGTCGGCATCGCCACGCAGGACCCGGTGCTGCGCGCGCGATTTGCCGGAGAGCCCGAGCACGTGGTCAACTTCTTCTTCTTCCTTGCCGAGCAGGTGCGCGAATACATGGCTCGCCTCGGCTTCCGCACCTTTGACGAAATGGTGGGTCGGGTGGACCGCCTGGAAGCTCGGCTCGCCAGCGATCACTGGAAGGCCAAGGGCATCGATCTGTCCGACGATTCTTTACTCCCCGGCGATGCCCACTCGCGTCGCGCGCCACTGCATTCACAAGCAGGATCATGGACTGCAGCAGGCACTCGATCACGAGTTGATGAGTGCGGTAAAGCCTGCGCTGGACGAGGCCAAGCCTGTCGATGTGTCGTTCAAAATTCGCAACATCCACCGCTCCGTGGGAACCATGCTGAGCGGCGAGATCGCGCGCCGGTACGGCGCCGATGGGCTGCCGGACGAAACCATCCGGCTGCAACTCAACGGCTCGGCTGGGCAGAGCTTCGGCGCATTCCTTGCCAAGGGAATTTCGATGACCCTGGAAGGCGATGCCAACGATTACGTGGGCAAGGGACTTTCCGGCGGACGCATCGTGGTCTATCCTCCGCGCGAATCGCGCTTCCGCCCCGAGGAAAACATCGTCGTCGGCAACGTCGTTCTCTACGGCGCAACCAGTGGCGAGGCGTACTTCAGCGGCGTAGCCGGTGAGCGCTTCGCGGTGCGCAACTCAGGCGCCACGGCGGTGGTCGAGGGCGTGGGCGATCATGGTTGCGAGTACATGACCAAAGGCGTGGTCGCGGTGCTCGGCCCCTGCGGCAGAAATTTTGCCGCCGGCATGAGCGGCGGTATCGCCTACGTGTATGACGAGCGCGGCGACTTCCATGAGAAGAGCTGCAACCTCGCGTCGGTTGATCTGGAACCGATGACGGCAGAGGAGGATGTGCGCATTCTTACAGCGCTGATCGAGGAACATGTACGGCGAACCGGCAGTCCGCAGGCGACAAGAATTCTCGCCGACTGGGCTTCCGTACTGCCGAATTTCGTGAAGGTCTTTCCACACGAATTGAAGCGTGTGCTGGGCGTGGAACGCACGGCAATGCAATACAGCGCCACCGCGCGAGATGGCGCGCCGTGGCCGTGGAGGTGCAGCGTGGGTAAGCCAACTGGGTTCCTGGAATTTGAAAGAGTGCTGCCGACCCGGCGTGCGCCGGAGGAACGCGTCAAGGACTGGTTTGAGATTTACCAGGAGTTCCCGCGCGCCAGCGTGCAGCAGCAAGGCGCGCGCTGCATGGAGTGCGGCGTGCCCTTCTGCCATACCGGATGCCCGGTCAATAACCACATTCCGGACTGGAATGATCTTGTCTATCGCGGGCGCTGGGAAGAGGCGGTGCGGCGTTTGCATAGCACCAACAACTTCCCGGAGTTCACCGGACGCATTTGCCCCGCACCCTGCGAGGCCTCCTGTGTTCTGGGCATCAACCAGCCTCCGGTCACGATCAAGCAGATTGAGAAAACCATTGTGGAGCGCGGCTGGGACGAGGGTTGGATTCATCCCGAGCCCGCCCATGAAAAGAGCGGCAAGAAGGTTGCGGTGATTGGTTCAGGCCCAGCCGGACTTGCCGCCGCACAGCAGTTGAGCCGCGCCGGACACGCCGTCACGGTCTTTGAAAAAGCGGACCGCATCGGCGGCCTGCTGCGCTATGGCATTCCGAATTTCAAACTTGAGAAGCATTTCATCGATCGCCGCTTGGCGCAGATGGAAGCCGAGGGCGTGAAGTTTGTAACCAACGCGCATGTCGGCGTAAACATGGATGTGGCGCAGTTGCGCAGCGACTTTGATGCGATTGTGCTGGCCGGAGGCGCAGAGGCGCCGCGCGATCTGAACGTGCCGGGACGCGAGTTGAAGGGCATCCACTTCGCCATGGAGTTCCTGCCGCAGCAGACCAAGCGTGTGCTCGGCGATACCATTCCTCCGGAGCTCTCAATCCTGGCGACCGGAAAGAAAGTTGTCATCATCGGTGGCGGCGATACGGGAGCCGATTGCCTGGGCACCAGTTTGCGTCAGGGAGCGGCAAGCGTGCGCCAGTTTGAGATCATGCCCAAGCCGCCGGAGACGCGATCCGACGCAGACGCCGTGGCCGCTGTGGCCGCTGCAACTGCGCACCGAGGCAGCGCACGAAGAAGGCGGCACGCGCGAGTGGAGCCTCAACACCGTTCGCTTCGAGGGCGATGCCGATGGAAACGTCGCGCGTCTGCACGCCGTGCAAGTCGGGCCGCCGCCGAAGTTCGAGCCGATCGCCGGAACCGAATGCGTCATTGAAGCCGACCTCGTGCTGCTCGCCATGGGCTTCACCGGGCCGGTGCGCAATGGCCTGCTGGAGCAGTTGGGCGTTGCCTTGGATGGCCGCGGCAATGTGGCGACGGATGAGCGCAGCATGACTTCGGTGGAGGGCGTTTTCGCCGCCGGCGACATGCGGCGCGGACAATCGCTGGTGGTGTGGGCGATTGCCGAAGGACGCACCGCCGCCGCCGGCGTCAACGCGTACCTGAGCGCGGCCAAAGCTGCCGGAGCGTAGCGAAATCCGTAAGCAATGAAAGCTTTCAGGCAATAAAGAAGACGGCCCTCAAGGCCGTCTTCTTTGTGCGCTCATCTTATGTGCGCCGAGCAGTCGCTTGAATCCGCCGTTTTCGCTAGAGCTTCCAGCTGCCCGCGGTTTCCACGCACCAACTGCGCGCTGGCGGCCTTGACTGCGGGGCGCTGTCAGTCGGATGTACCTTGAGCGTTTGAATGTGGAATGGAATCGATTTACGAATGTAAATCTCAGCCAGCAGGGCGCTCACTTCCTCGAGATTGTGCTGCGCCAACGCCACCACCGAGGGGCCCGCGCCGCTGAGGCAGACCCCGAGCAGGCTCGGATGGCGCAGCTCCAGAGCTTCCTTGAGACCGGGAACGATCGAAGCGCGATAAGGCTGATGCAGACGATCCTTGAGCGCCTCGCGCAGCAATGCGAAGTTCGACGATGCGCAATGCCTCCAGCAGAAACGCCACGCGCTGCACGTTGTAGATTGCGTCGGCGCGCGAAATCATCTCCGGAAGCACGGCGCGCGAGGCTTTGGTCGCCAGATGTTGCTCGGGCGTTACCACGACGAAGGCAAGCGGCTCGGGCCAGATTGCGCGCAGCACGCGCAATTCGCCCGGAGTTTCACAGCTCACCGTAAGGCCGCCGAGTAGTGCTGCCGCAATGTTGTCAGGATGGCCTTCCAACTCGCAGGCCGCGTTCAGCAATCTCCCGTTCATCGAGCGGGCCGGCAACGGCCTCATACAAACGCAGGCCGGCGACGGTGGCGGCAGCGCTGCTGCCAAGCCCGCCCTTCATCGGGATATCGCTCTCCACCTTCACGTGGAAAGAGGGAATGGGAAAGTTGTGGCGCGCGGCGATAAAGCGGAACGCGCGCTCAATGTAGTTTTCGCCATCCAGCCGTTGGTTCACGAACTCAAAGCGCAACTCGCCCTTGCCCGGCATCAACCGCACGCGCAGTGTCAGGTAGAGCTGAACCGCAACGGCAAGCGTGTCAAAGCCCGGTCCAAGATTGGCGATGGAGCCCGGCACGCGTATGACTATTTCGTCTTCATTAGTGCGCATGTGCTTCCTCTCGCTGATGAGCGCGGATGATGAAGTTCGTATCTTTCAGAGCGTGGCCGGTGAGGATGGCAACGACGCTCGCATCCTCCGGAATCTCTTTGCTTGCGCGCAGCTTGCGCAGTCCAGCGAGAGTTGCGGCTGACGCGGGTTCGCAGCCGATGCCATCGCGTCCGATCACGGCCTTGGCCTCGGCAATCTCTTCGTCGGTCACGTCGAGCACCTGGCCTGCCGGTGTTCCGCACTCCACGCAGAGACTTTTTCCACGAGCGCGGATTGCCGATCCGGATCGCCGTCGCAATCGTCTCCGGCTCACCTACCGGCGAGAGTTCCTCTGCGCCATCGCGCCAGAGTTGCGCGAAGGGATTGGCTCCCGCCGCCTGCACCACGATCATGCGCGGCGCCTTGTCGATGAATCCGTAACGCAGCAGTTCGTCAAAGGCCTTGCCGAACGCAGCCGAGTTACCGAGATTGCCGCCCGGAACCACCAGGTAGTCGGGCGACTTCCAGTCAAGCTGATCGAGCAGCTCAAACATCGTGGTCTTCTGGCCCTCGATGCGGAACGGGTTGATCGAGTTCAGGAAGTAAATCCCCTCGGCGGTCTTCTCCAACAGCGTGTTGAGCGCATCGTCGAAGCTTCCTTCAACTTCCACAACCTCCGCGCCAAAGTCCAGCGCCTGCGCGAGCTTATTCAGCGAGACCTGCCCGGCGGGAAGATAGACCCGGCCGATGAGACCGGCGCGCGCGGCATAGGCGGCAAGCGACGCTGCCGTGTTTCCCGTGGATGCGCAAGCCACAACCTTCGCGCCGGTATGCACCGCTTCGGTCATCCCGACGGTCATTCCCAGGTCCTTAAAGCAGCCCGTAGGATTCCATCCCAGATGCTTGAATTGCAGATCGGCGACGCGGGCCCATGACGCGCTTTTGTTTCCACGCACCAGCGGTGTGTTGCCTTCGCCGAGAGTTACGATTTCATTTGCCGGATAATCCGGAAGAGCTTCCCGGTAACGCCATACGCCGCTGATATCGCGGGGATCGCGTGACTTTCGGCGCTCGCTCCAGAGTTCCTTTAATGCGGCAGGCGTCAAACGCGGAGCCATCCACATCGACTTCGAGCAGTCCTCCGCAACTGGGGCAGGCGAGCGCGGGCGCGTGCAAGTCGAGCTTAATCGCACAATCAGGATCAAAACAGCGGAGTTGCATCAAAGCTCCTTCGTGAGAATGGGCATGGACAGTGGAGCATGAACCAGAAAATCGAGTTTACCAATATCGCGCATCGCCGCTTCAAGCTGTTCGGCCGGGCAGGGCTCGAGGGTGACGACAAAGGGCAGCGCATCTTTGTCGAAGCCGGGTTTCTGCAGCAATGCGTCAATGTTGATTTCATGTACCGCCAGCGCGTTTGCAATCGCCGCCACAATGCCGGGACGGTCGCGCACGGTGAAACGAAGGTAATGCTTGGATTCAAAGTTTCCGGTGATGGACATGGGGGCCGCCAGCGAACGCGGACGCGGCGTTCTGCCCGAGCGTGCGATGGCGAGCAGGTCACTGACAACGGCGACGGCCGTCGAGTGTCCGCCCGCGCCGTGCCCGCTGAATGCGGTCTGGCCGCCATATTGGCCGGTAGAAACGCAGAAGGTTGAGGCTGCCGGTGATGTGCGACATGGGTGAGTCAATCGGCACCAGGGCGGGCTGCACCGAAGCATAAACACTTCCGTCGCGCCGCTCGGCCCGTGAGATCTGGCGAATGGTGCAGCCGAGCTCATGGGCGTAGGTGAAGTCCACGGCCTCGATGCAGCGGATCGAGGTGCAGGGGACCTGCTCGGGCTGCACGATGGCCTTGAGGCCGATTCGGGTGAGGATGACCAGCTTGGCACGGGCGTCGTAGCCATCCACGTCGTCGGTTGGATCGGCTTCGGCAAAGCCGGCGGCTTGCGCCCCGGCGAGGGCCTCCGAATAGGAGACGCCTTCACTCTCCAGTTTGGTGAGGATGTAGTTACAGGTTCCGTTGAGGATACCGCTGATTTTGTAGATGCGGTCGCCAGCGAGTCCTTCCTGCAGCGCGTCGATGACCGGAACGCCGCCTGCGACTGAGGCACCAAAATAGAGTGCGCCCCCGTGCTTGCGGGCCAGTGCGGAGAGCTCAGGGCCGTGCTGCGCGATGAGCTTCTTATTGGCCGTAACCACAAATTTACCCGAGGCCAAAGCGCGCGAAACCCAGTCGTAGGCGGGCTCGATGCCGCCTACCAGTTCAACAACGATGTTGGCATCGGAAGCGAGCACCTGATCAACGTCGCTGGTCCAGAGGACATCGTCTGCGACCCAATCAACGCGCTTGCGCTCCACGTTACGATTAAATACATGGGTCAGCCGCAGAAAAGGGTTTGCAGGCTGATCGCAGAGTATGCGTGCAACCGCGCTGCCCACCGTGCCGAATCCCAAGATGGCAACCTTCAACGCGGGAGCCTGCGTCGGGGAAGCCTGATCGAGTGCAGTGTTAGTAGCCAATCTGTTTCTCCAATTCTAGTGAACCACAAACTATGCTTGGGCCGTTTCGAGCGACGGAACGCGCGCGGGCCGGGGCGAAGGTTCCTCGAAAAGGTGACGGTGCAATTCCTGCACCGACCTTATCGCATCGTTCCCGTCCACAACAAAACTCACGCTGATCTCAGACGATCCCTGGGCGATCATGCGAATATTGATGCCATCAGCGGCGAGTACACCGAAGACCTGCGAGGCAATACCGACGCGTCCGCGAATGTCCTCGCCAACCAGGCAAATGATGGCCTGCTCGGGTTGGAAATCCACTTCGCCCAGCGTTTGCAATTCAGTGACCAGCTTGCCCAGTTCACGGCTCCCCTCCACCGCAACCGATGCCGTGGCTCCGGAGATGGCGACAATCTCGCTTTGCAAATGATGCCATCGCAGCAGGCTGAACAGATCGTCCAGAAAGCGCAGCGAACCAACATGGCGCGGCGCACGCACATTGAAAACCGAAATGTTCTTCTTGAGCGCGATGGCGCGGAATGCCGACACGCCCTGTGCAGCGACGGCGCGAATGATGGTCCCACCGTCGTCGGGTTTATGCGAATTCAGTACCGCCACGGGGATGTCATGTTCGATGGCGGGCAGCAGGGTCGCGGGGTGCAGCACCTTGGCGCCAAAGCAGGCCAGCTCGGTAGCCTCGTGGAAGCTGATCTCCTCGATACGCTGCGCCTTGGGGCAGATGCGCGGATCGGTGGTCAGAATGCCGCTCACGTCGGTCCATATCTCGATGCGCTCCGCCGAGAGCGCCGCGCCGATAATGGCGGCGGAGTAGTCCGAGCCGCCGCGGCCCAGCGTGGTGACCTCGCCGGACTCACTCGATGCGATGAAGCCGCCAAGCACAGGAACAAGGTTCTGCTTCATCAGTGGTGGGATGGCTTCAAGAAGTTTGGTGCGGGTTGGGGCAGCCAGAGGGGTTGCGGCGGGATGACGGGCGTCGGTGACGATCAGCTTTCGGGAGTCGGCGTGGGCGGAGGGAACTCCGAGCGCGGCGAAGGCCGCAGCCACCAGAACGCTTGACCACAGTTCGCCAAAGGCGAGCATCGCAGAGTGCTGTGCCGGGGAAACCGATCCCTGCTCGGCGATCTGTTTCACCAGCGCCTCCGCTTCGGCAAGCCTCGCATCCAGCTCTGCGGTAAACGCAGATTCCGTCGTCTGGTTCAGCATCTCACTGGCAGCCAGGACGTGCTTGGCCCGAATCGCTTCCAGCAACGCCATCGCCGGAAGCAGTTCGCCGCGTGCCGCCGTTTCGGCCACCTGCACCAGCTTATCGGTCACGCCACCCATGGCGCTGACCACGACTAAAGGCTGCTCCGCCATGCGCGGAGCCACAATCGATGCCACCCGCCGAATCGCCGTCGCATCCTGTACCGAACTACCGCCAAATTTCATTACAATCATTCCCGGCTCCTTAATCAATTCTGCACAAAACAAAAGAACCCATCGTCTGCCGGACGATGGGTTCTCGAAGGGGTGCGAATCAGTTTGCTTTAGCTGATCTCTTCGCGGAACTCGCATGCGCCCGGGAGCAGGCCTGTAATTGTGCCTGTGATTGTGGTCCGGGATCTGTTGGTAATTCGCATGCAAGTGGCTTTAACGATAACGAAATCACACCCGTGTGTCAAGCTTGGAGTGTGGAAACCGGCGGCAAATATTGGTGTCAAATATCGGCGTTGAGTAACAGTCTCGGATTGAATATTGTGTGTCCAATGGTGCTCCAATCGGTGCCCGATTGGAGCACCATTGCGTTACTTTGCGGCCGCGACCGAGCTCACGGTCATGGTGTCGCCCTTCAACTCGCCTTGGATGGTTGCTTTCTCACCGGCCAGTGCGCTTACTTCCGACGTCTTTCCGTCCAGGAGAATCACCTTTCCGTCGTTGGTGGCCACGGCGTATTTAGCTCCGTGCTTCACACATGCACGCGTACACACCGCGTCAGACTTGCCGGGCATCATGTGCTTGGAGCCGCACATGCTATCCGTAATCATGCCGGTCAAAGTCGTGGTGGCGGCCACTGCGGGTAGCGCGCACAGAGCGGCGAGAATCGTTAAGCCTCCGAACTTCTTAATCATTAGCGTTCTCCTTGAACTTTCTCCTTGTTGTACACCCTGGTTAAACGTACTGGTTAGGTCCACTGTCGTGTGTATCGACGTGAGAGTAGATGGCGACAGTCCTGCTCATCTCTCCGCCGTGGTTCAGAGCCTCGATCTGCTGGTCGGTGAAGTCCCAGAGCCTCAGCCGTTCAACAGAGGTGAACCCCATACTTCGATTTTAATGTCTGTGAAAAGCGCGTACGCGCAAAAAAAAGCCCCACGCTTTCGCGCAGGGCTCGGTCTTTCGTGTCCAGATGTTTAGTACATGCCGCCCATACCGCCGCCACCGCCGTGCTGCGGAGCTTCCGACTTCGGTTCCGGAATCTCAGCAACCAGCGCTTCGGTCGTAAGCATCAGGGCCGCAATCGATCCTGCATTCTGCAGGGCCGTGCGGGTCACCTTGGTCGGGTCAATGACGCCGGCCTTCACCAGATCAACAAATTCACCGGTCTGGGCGTTGTAGCCGTAGTTGACATCTTTGTTCTCGCGAATCTTGCCGATCACGACTGCACCTTCTTCGCCGGCGTTGGCGACGATCTGGCGCAATGGCTCTTCCAGGGCGCGCTTCACGATGTTGGCGCCGATCTGCTCGTCACCGTGCAGCTTCAGCGCGTCCACCGCCGGAACGCAGCGGATCAGGGCAACACCGCCGCCCGGGACGATGCCTTCCTCGACCGCGGCGCGGGTTGCGTGCATCGCGTCTTCCACGCGAGCCTTCTTTTCCTTCATCTCGGTCTCGGTGGCAGCGCCCACCTTGATCACCGCAACGCCGCCCACGAGCTTCGCCAGGCGTTCCTGCAGCTTCTCGCGGTCGTAGTCGCTGGTGGTCTTGTCGATCTGGGCGCGGATTTCCTTCACTCGTCCGGAGATGTCTTCCGGCTTGCCGCTACCCTCGACGATGGTCGTGTTGTCCTTGTCGATGGTGACCTTCTTGGCTTGGCCAAGGTCGGCCAGCGTGATGTTTTCCAGCTTCAAGCCGAGGTCTTCGGTGATTGCCTTGCCGCCGGTCAGAGTCGCGATATCCTGCAGCATTGCCTTGCGGCGGTCGCCAAAACCAGGAGCCTTGACGGCGGCAACATTCAACGTGCCGCGCAGCTTGTTCACAACCAACGTGGCCAGTGCCTCACCGTCGATATCCTCGGCGATGATCACCAGCGGACGGCCGCTCTTGGCAACCTGCTCCAGCAGCGGCAGCAGGTCCTTCATGCTGCTGATCTTCTTTTCGTGGATCAGGATGACGGCGTTTTCCAGTACCGCTTCCATGCGCTCGGCGTCGGTCACAAAGTAAGGCGACAGATAGCCGCGATCAAACTGCATGCCCTCGACCACTTCCAGCTGCGTCTCCATGGTCTTGGCTTCTTCCACGGTGATGACGCCGTCCTTGCCGACCTTCTTCATCGCTTCGGCGATGATGTGGCCGATGGTCTCATCATTGTTGGCCGAGATCGTGCCGACTTGGGCGATCAGCTCTTCGCGGTCCACCGGCTTGCTCATCTTGTCCAGCGCGCCCGGAATCCGGTTGCCGTCCTTGTCCACCGTGCCATTGACGGCCATGATGGCCTTCTCGATGCCGCGCTTCAAGGCCATCGGGTTCGCTCCGGCAGCCACCGTCTTCACGCCCTCGCGGAAGATTGCCTGCGCCAGAACGGTCGCGGTCGTGGTGCCGTCACCGGCGATGTCGCTGGTCTTGCTGGCGACTTCCTTCACCATCTGCGCGCCCATGTTTTCGAGCGTGTCCTTCAGCTCAATTTCCTTTGCCACGGTCACGCCGTCTTTGGTGATGAGCGGCGAACCAAACTTCTTTTCGATAACGACGTTGCGGCCCTTGGGGCCGAGCGTAACCTTCACCGCGTCTGCCAGGACGTTTACGCCCCGAAGAATTGCCTGACGGGATTCCTCACCGTGAACAATCTGCTTTGCCATACTTATATAGCTCCTTCGATCTTCTCTGTTGAACTGTTCCACCGCGACGCTTCCCGCGTCGCGTGTGGATGAAAACTCAAATGGCAGCCAGATAGGGCCGCCAAAACTTACTTCTCCAGAATGCCGAAAACTTCTTCCTCGCGCATGATCAACAGCTCTTCGCCGTCAATCTTGATCTCCGTGCCGGCATACTTGCCGAACAGGATGCGGTCGCCCGCCTTCACAGCCAGGGGGAATACCTTGCCTTCATCGTTGGACTTACCCTTGCCGACGGCGATGACTTCGCCTTCCTGCGGCTTGTCCTTCGCCGTATCTGGGATGATGATGCCACCACGAGACGTTTCCGCCTCTGCAATGCGGCTCACGACAATGCGATCATGTAGCGGGGTTAGCTTCGTGGTAACTGCAGTCTTTGTCGCCATTCTTGGAACTCCTTTCGGGATTGAGGGGAACTGCTGCGGCGGTCGCCGCATCTCAAACGATGACGCGAGCGACACCTTTGGAAGATGCTGTTAGCACTCTCGCCATACGAGTGCTAATTTATCCCGCCCATCCGGGAAATGTCAAGCACCCATGAGCGTAATTCACTCAGATTTCATATATCCAGAGCTGAAACTTTCTTGGTCCCTCCAGACCAGCCCGTCCAGCTGATCTCGGGGGACCAGGTACGTTCTACGGCAAGTAGTAGCGGAACGAGGTGAAGAGCATCCCATCGATGCCGTGCGGCTCTCCGCCCACACCAGACCAGGCATTACGCGTCACGTACGAGTACTGGGTGCCGAACTGGAGCCTGCCCCTTGGCCCGTTCGTGAACTTATACCAGAAGCCGCCCGTACCCTCGATCAGGGCGCGCGTGTCCCCTGTGCAGTTGGCGAGCGCTCCCGGAGTAAAGCCGGTGTTCACGGTGGGAAGAGTTTCGGTGTAGCAGCCGCTGTTCACAAACGTGGGCGCGCCATAGCCAACTTCCTTGCCCGAGATCGGATCGGTTTGCGCCGTCCGGCTGGCATATTCCGCCCCGCCGTAGAGATAGACGTCGAGTTTCGAGCCGTGCCACTCGATTGTGGTCAGACCCTGATAGCCCCTGATCAGATTAACGGTTCCGTTCGCTTGAATCGCAAGATCGGAAAGCTGTCCTGCGCCGTAGCGGCCCACTCCGCTGCCGCCGAAGCCATGCAAACCAAAAACGATATGCTTATGGTAGAAGTTCCAGCGGGCATTGGCGCCAAAGCCTCCACCATTTTTCGAAGCGTTACGCGCTCCGAGAACGTTGACACCTGGGGTAGTGCTGCCGCCGCACAGTGTTTTGGCGCTGGCCACCTCGCCACAAGGGAATACACGGTCGGTGAATCGGTCGAACACAGCAAAGACCTCATAGTGCCCAAAGCTGGGATCGAAGGCGACTTTGGCGATGATATCGGGGGAAGGATTGAACGAGTAATTCGCGAGTGAGTTGTAGCTTTTTCCGTCGCCGACTTCGCCGAGCAGGAAATTGTCCGCGTTGTTGTGCGTTGTGAGCGTGGCCTGCGGATTCTCCAGGGCGACCGCGAACCAGACCTTCTTGCCGAAGTCTTTGGTTACGCGAATCCCGTACTGGCGCGCGAAACTGAATCCGACGTTGTAACCCGCGTCGATCGTCTTGGGCCGGGCATCGTTGGTTTTGCCTGCATCATCGCTGGGACGGATTCCCACCAGGTTTTCTGTGACCAGGCTCCACGTCTGGCCGCCGAGGAAGCTCCAGCCATTGTTGAACTTTGCCTGTCCCCACGCCTGGCGCAGGCGGAAGGTATAACCGTTTGTCTGGGTGGAGGTGGAGGTGGTGCCAGCTGAGAGAAAGTCGCCAGAGATATAGCTTGAAAGCTCTACGTGCTTCGAGGGGGCTAGGAAGAATACGGTCGGTCGCGACTGGCGGGCGGAGCCGAAGAACTCCGACTCCTTGCTCTGCGAAGCGCCGGGCAAGGGAAGCGAATTGAATGGGGTGGTGACATCCGCTCCAAGCGCTCGCGAGCGCCGTACAAATTCGGCTGCCACAAAGCCACCCGGCGTGATGCTGACGCCTTTGAAGCGAATCGTCAGAGGGCCTTCCAGCTCTGAATTTACGGACGGTTGCGTCTCCTGTGCGACTGGCGTGGCCGTGTCGGAGATGGTCTTGAGGTCGGTCACTCCCTTCAGTTCAGCGGTGGGCTGTTGCTGCGGGCTGGTCTGAGCTTGCGCCGCAGTGGCCTTGGTGGCGCTGGTCGCAGAGGTTTGCGCCTGCTGCTGATTCTCCAATTGCTGGCTCAGTTGCTGGATCTGCTGCTGCTGTGCGGCCAGCGCATCTTTTAAGGCCTGAATGTCGTCAGCAGATGCCGTGGATGTTTGTGCCAATAGCGCAGGGGTTAAGAGCAGTAAAATTGCAAAAATCCTTTTCATGTACATACCTCAGCGAAATGAGATTAACGCAGGCCCAGAGGCATGGTTGCTCTCATCAGCGGCTATTCAGTTGGAATGAAAATAGGAAAGCTCTCGCGGAAAATGCGCAGCTTAGCGACAACAACAGAGGATGGTTGGAAGGACCGTTGTCTGGGTCATGGTGCCTTCGTTTATAACACACATTCAGCAAGAAACCTCAGCGAAACTTTCCGAAGTGATCTCAGCTTCGAGATCGCAAAAGGTTCTGCGCCGAGCATCCGTTTCCACCACGCCGGCTTCCGCATACAATGAATTCATTCCGGACGCTCGCTGGCTGCCGGTCCGCATCGAGGAAGTGGAAGATGTTTTCGTGAGGAAGAGACTCCCGTGAGGAAGAGATTAAAGCCCCGCGTTGCCGTCCTCGTCAGCCTGCTGCTCATCGTGCCCCTCTGCCTGTCGGCGAAAGACAACAAGAAGCCACCACCCGAGCCGCTTTGCAGCCTCAGTTTTGTCGTGCTCAAGGACTCCGACGGCAAGCCGATCAAGAACGCCAGTGTGATCGTTCACGCTCTCAGTAAGGAGGGAAGCCAAGAGAGAGATGGCTTCCAACTCAAGACCGACACCGACGGCAAAGCCTCCATCGACGGCATCCCATACGGCAACCTGCGGGTGCAAGCCGTCGCACATGGCCTGCAAACGTTTGGTGACGACATTGAAGTGAATCAGCCGAAGCAGGAGATCGTGATTCGCCTCAAGCCTCCCCCCGGCCAGATATCCATTTACAAGTAGGAGTTTTCTTTGAGGGGGCATTCTGAGCGCAGCGAAGAACCCCAGCGCGGCACAAATCGTCTGCATCGTCTCAAACTCTTCCACCTGCAATCGATTCAACGCAAAAATGTGGAGAGGATCACCGCGCGTGCTTCCTTGCGGTCCATCGCACTGGTGGGCGCAAACGCAGAAGCCGCTGCAAGAAAGAGTATGGAGATGCACATCAGCAGGAAGACAACTGCGGCGGGAACAAAGCGCACTGGAACGGCCCGGGACATGCATCTATGAAACAACAACTCCGCCCTTCTGTCGTGTTACGAAAGGTGAAGTTTTGTATCGGCATGGGTACTCCTACAGCGGCCAGTTTCCGTGGCGCTCCATGTACTCGCGAAGCAGATTGAGCGGGCTTGCGCTGCGTCCCTTGCCATGGATCGTCAGCGCTTCAACCACGCAGGGTCCGCGCAAGTGACGCGCGTTGTGCAGCGCTTCGGTGGCCACCCGGTAGGCCGCGATGGCGTCGTTCGCGTCAAGGCTGAAAACCGGCATGCCAAACTCAGCGTAGAGCGTGCGCAGATCCAGTTCCTGCTTGCGTCCCTCGGTAAAGCGATTCGCCACCACATACACGATCGGAAGTTTGTGGCGTGCCGCAAAGCCGAAGGCGCTGCGGTAATCCTCACGCGCTCCCGGTTCTCCGTCGAGCCGGCCGGCGCAGACCAGCGCGGTCGCTTTCGCGTTGTCCATCAGCGCTGCGACTGCCGTAAGCGTGGCCGAGCGCAGTTTTCCGCTTTTAAGTTTGCTGCCAACCATCGTGCTGCGCTTGCGCACCGCGCGCGCACCGCGCGCCGCACAGGCCAGAATTACCGGATCATTCTCGCGCAATGCCAGGCAGATGGCGATCTCCGCAACCTCGGCGCCGCTTGCGGAGCTTAACTTCGCAGGCTTCAATGCGGCCAGCGCCTTGTACATCTGCTGTTGGGCGAGGGCTGGCACCAGCGAAAATCGCTTCGTGCCTCCGCCACTCTCGGGCGCTTTTGCGGGCTTCATAATCGGCATGTAATTGGGCTCCGTCATTCTAACCTAAAGTTGCGCACTCTCGCCGTTTGTGCCTCCGCCAATTTTTTCAACACAAGTGTGGAAATGCCAGTGAGGAACCTTCACCAATATGCGAATGGCCCAGTGTTCATGCGGGGTTCTCCATTCTGCACCGAATGGGTTGCGTCTCGTAATTAACCTGAAAAGTTGCGCGCGGCGGACCATCTGCCGTGCTTCAATCTTTTCAACACAAGTGTGGAAATGCCTTTGAGAAACTCCCCGCTCGCTGCGAATCAGCCGCTGTTCATGCGACCTTTTCCACTCTGCACTGGCGGTGGTGCTACTCTGGATGCTCCCCTGCCAACGGATTTATTCCGGCACGATTTACAATCTTTGTTGCCGAGCGGGTGGCTGTTTTCAACACATGTGTGGAAAATGCGGCAAAAAATCCAGCAGAGTACCTTTCACCGTACTGTAATGATTGGCTCTCCTCCGCTTTGCACAATAGTCGGTGCGGAAGCTCTCGCGCCCGCCGCCGATTGCCGCGTAGCAGGCTGCGTAGCTGCTATGTGGCCATGTCCAACTGGTACGTCTCGGTGGCAGGGCTGCCGCCGCGCAAGAGAAGGGAATCGGTGAAGAAGCGAATTGACATTCTTCTGGTCGAGCGTGGCCTTGCTCCTACCCGTGAGCGGGCGCAGGCCATGATTATCGCCGGACGCGTACTCGTAGACGAGCAGAAGGTTCAGAAGTCCGGCCACGCCGTCGCCGACGATTGCCAGCTCCGTCTGCTCGGCACTGACCTGCGTTACGTCAGTCGCGGAGGACTCAAGCTGGAGGCTGCGCTCACCCACTGGAGCATCGCCCTCGAATGCGCCGTCTGCATGGATGTCGGTGCCTCTACTGGCGGCTTTACCGACTGCATGTTGCAGCACGGCGCCGCCAGCGTGCTCGCCGTCGATACCGGTTACGGACAGATCGATGCCCGCCTGCGCTCTGACCCGCGCGTCCGCCTGCTGGAGAAGACCAATGCGCGCTATCTCGAACCCCAGCAGGTTCCCGAGCCTGTCGAGTTCATCTCGATGGATGTCTCTTTCATCTCCGCGACCCAGGTTTTGCCTGCCGCAATCCGCTCCGCGTTTGCCGACAAAGGACAGTCTCGCCGCGAACTCGTTCTGCTCATTAAGCCGCAGTTTGAAGTGGGCCGCGAACTGGTGGGCAAGGGTGGAATCGTGCGCAGCGAAGCGGCGCAGCTTGGCGCCGTGGACAAAGTTCGCGCAGCCGTCATCGCATTTGGCGGCCAGCAAATCGAAGTCATCGACTCGCCCATTCTGGGCACAGAGGGAAATCGCGAATTCCTCTTGCACACGCGCTTCCTTTCTCCCATTCCAGTGGAGTAAAGCCCTGCAAGTGGAGTACAAATAGACTGTGAAGATCGCCGCCATCGTCTCCAAACCTGCCAAGGCCGAGTTGACTGAGATCGTGCCCGAGGTCCTGAGCTGGCTCGCTGCAAATGGCTACCGCGTCTACATTGACCAGCAGACCGCTGCCTACCAGACCAATGAGTTTGTCGTTCCACGTAGCGAAATCGCACGCTACCAGCCCGAGTTCGTCCTTGTCCTCGGCGGTGACGGAACCCTTCTCTCCGCCGCCCGCGCCGTCGGCGACTCCGGTATTCCTCTACTCGCCGTCAACCTTGGCTCGCTTGGCTTTCTCACCGAAGTGCGCCTCGAGGAACTCTATCCCACGCTCACCGCTGCCATTGAAGGCCGCTGTCCTGTCGAGTCGCGTTCGCTGCTCGAGTGCCGCCTTCTTCGCGATGGCAATGAGATCGCGCGTTATCACGCACTCAACGATGCGGTCATCAAGAGCACCGTGGCGCGCCTCATCGGTTTTGAGTTGTGCATCAACGGACAGCATGTCGATGGAGTACCAGGCCGATGGCGTGATCGTGGCCACCCCTACCGGCTCCACTGCCTATTCGCTGGCCGCCGGAGGCCCGGTCCTCATGCCCAGCGTCGAGGCCATCCTGCTGACCCCGATCTGTCCTCACTCGCTCACCCATCGCCCTCTTGTCGTCGGCGCTGACGCTCACGTCTCGGTGCGCCTTGAAAGCGGCGCCAACGGCGTCCTCAGCGTCGACGGTCAGGTCGGAATGCCAGTTGTACAGGGAGACCAGATCGAGTGCAGCAAAGCCGCCTACCGCATCAAACTCCTGCGGATGCGCCGCTCCTTCTTCGAACTCCTGCGCAGCAAACTCCGCTGGGGCCAGCGCTAGGTGCACGTATGACGCGGGGCGCATACAACTACGACAGCAGTACTTACTATCGCGCACGCTTTGCTTTCGTCATCTTCATCTCCCTTACTGATGCTCAATCACTCAGCTAAGGGATACGTTTTTCGCGGGCAAGGTCAGTTAGCTTGCTTCTCGGGTGCGAAAGTCGGCGGTGATTTGGAAGGATACCTCTGTGTCGCAGAAGTCGCATTGGGCGATGTTCACGCCCGCAGGGAGCGGCATTGAGACCGGGAACGTTCTTAAACATGAAGGACACGTCACGGCAATGTAGTTTGCCGCGGAATTGACAGGAATCCAGACGGCAGATTTTGGCGCACTGCCGACTCGTGGGCGTGACGGGACTTCCTCGAGCAAGCCGATTATTTTCTCGAACAGTTCCTTTGGGGAATACTGACCCTTTTCGAAGAAGGCGTCAGCCAACACGCTTTCGGGTACATCCATGCCCGTAAATTCACCGCTGACGGCGATGGCGGGAATGTGGGGAAAACGCCTACGCACGACAGAAAGGAATTCGAAGCCATTCATGTTGGGCATCCGAAGATCGGAAATGATTACGTCAGGGAGCGAATGTTTGAGGGCAGCAAGGCCCTCAAAGCCATCCGCCGCAGACAGCACCGTGTACCCTTGCGCTTCAAGGAGCATGTGCGCCATAGCACGTATATTCGCGTCGTCGTCAACAAAGAGAATTCTGTACTTGAACGTTCCGTCGATTCTTACGTCGCTCTTTTCGGTTGCCACTGCGATCACCACGAGATTTTCACCTTTGTTTCGGCTGTGTGGGTTCAAGCTCGACATACCGAAAGCTACGAACGGGCAATCAGCCGGGTCGGGCCCGAAATTGTGGCCGTGTTCCGATAGTACGCTTTCCGAGGAATCAAAACCGGATGAGAAAATGACTGAACAATGGAATAGTTTCATCTTCGGCCTGCCATAATCCGAGCAGCTCATACGCACTACTCAGACGGGTGTCCCAAATCCGCCCGCAGTTGGCGAATGTGGGGCTTTGCGGCGGACGTGCTTGTGGCGCAGAAGTAGGGATTAGAAGATAGTTCGCCGTCCACATTCACCCAAGCACGACGAACCCGGTCCACCTCATTGCGAGGGTCGGCGGGGATTACAACCTCTTAGTGGCTGTCGCGATCACCCTCGTCCCGTTGCGGCGGGAGCGTGATTTCGATCGCGCACATCTCCGAGAAGAGCCAGAAATTCCCCTCGATCTCACAGCACCGCGAGCAGAAGATCTTGGCGCTTTTCGCTGGCATCACGTTCTGGCCCAGCTCTGCGCCGCACCACGTGCAACTGTTCGGCGCGCCATCATCGGGAAGAGGTCTGTCAGATTTCATTGTGTCAACCAGAGTAGTCACACAATGTATATCGGACAATCCGGTGATTCGCTTAAGCTCCCTTAGATTTCGCTGCGAATCAGGTCCTCAAACGTCTCACGACGCCGCACCAGACGCGCTTTCTTTCCGTCCACCAGCACCTCGGCGGCGCGCCCACGGGTGTTGTAGTTGGAGGACAGACTCATGCCGTAGGCGCCGGCATCGAGAATCGCCAGCAGGTCGCCGGGGGCCACCGGAGGCAGGTCGCGCTCGCGGGCAAAAAAGTCTCCCGTCTCGCAAACCGGTCCCACCACGTCCATCACTCCGCCGGGGGCTTCGGCCGAGCTTTTGCGCGGTGTGGCCGGGACGATTTCGTGATGTGCGCCGTAGAGCGAGGGCCGCACAAGATCGTTCATCGCCGCATCCACCACCAGGAACCGTTTGCCGCCGTTCTCCTTGGTGTACAGGGTGCGAGTCAGCAGCGCGCCTGAGGCGGCCACGATCGAGCGCCCCGGCTCCAGCAGCAAATGCAAGCCGGTGCGCCTCAGCGGCTTCATCAGCGCAGCCGCGTAGGCCTTCACGCTACGCTCAAACTCCGCAGGGCTTGCCTCCGTGCCATTCGAATTCTGATAGCGAATGCCGAGGCCACCGCCTGCGTCCACAAAGCTGATGTTCAGGCCGTCCTCGGTCAACTCGCGCACCAGGGCCAGCACCCGCTCCATGGTCTCGCCAAACGGCTTGGGGTCGGTAATCTGCGAGCCGATGTGTACGCTGACGCCCACCGGGTCCAGATACGTGTAGCTTGCGGCCTTGCGATACAGCTCGCGAGCTTTGGTGATGGGCACGCCGAATTTATGCTGGCGCAGCCCGGTGCTGATGTACGGGTGGGTTTCCGCCTGCACGTCGGGGTTCACCCGAAAGGCGATGCGCGCAGTTTTCTTCAGTTTCGCCGCGCGCGCACCCAGCAAGCTCGAGCTCGGCCTCACTTTCCACATTGAAGAGCAGGATTCCGGCCTTCAGCGCCGCGTCCATCTCCTCGGGAGTCTTGCCCACGCCGGAGAAGACAACGCAGGACGCAGCCTGCTCGCCGACCCGAATCACGCGCTGCAACTCGCCGCCGCTCACTACGTCAAAGCCGCAGCCCAGCGCGGCCAGCATTCGCAGCACAGCCAGGTTCGAGTTCGCCTTCACCGAGTAGCAGATCGTGTGCGACTGTTTCTCAAAGGCACGCTCAAAGGCGGCGATGCGGGCCCGTATCGCGGTCGCCGAATAGACATAGAGCGGAGTGCCGAAGCGCCGGGCCAGGCGCTCCACCTCCACTTCATCGCAGCATAGAGTGCGGCTGGAATTGCCGCCTCGATAGGTAAAAGCTGGGGGGCGCTCCTCAAGGGAGTCTTTGCGGATAGTCACGTTTTGCTGTTTCCTTATTCGACTATTAGTACGATTGGGAGCGCCGATGGTCAGCACCGCAACCGCGTGCCAGACGCTTCAATTCCGGATTCTATCATTGCCGTCTGCGATGGGTGGAATCACAGCTCAGCCTTGGCGTTAGAATGGGTGCGCAATGCCCGGAGCACGAACTTCTTGATTGGCGCACTAGCAACGGCTTCCTGGGTCGGCGCAACCAATACCCTGTTACGAGGAAAGACAACGATGGCTATTTATCTGACTTGGCTGGGTCACTCAACGTTCAAGATTGAAACCCCGGAAGGCAAGACCTTTCTCATCGATCCCTGGATCACGCAGAACCCGCGCTGCCCTGAGTCTGAGAAGCACCAGACAAAAGTAGACGTGCTTCTCTGCACCCACGGGCACGGCGACCACATCGGCGATGCCGTTGCCATCTGCCGTGAGCTTCAGCCCACAGTGGTAGGCATTTACGAACTGGCCACCTGGCTTGGCGGTAAAGGCGCACAGAACATCTCACCCATGAATAAGGGCGGGACGCAGGAGGTTGCGGGCGTGAAGGTCACCATGGTTCACGCCGTGCATTCCTGCGGCATTCAGGAGGAGGATGGCTCCTTCATCTATGCCGGGGAGGCTTGCGGATACGTACTGGAGTTCAGCAACGGACTCAAGCTCTACCATGCTGGCGACACCGCGGTTTTCAGCGACATGCAGATCATTCATGACCTGTACCGGCCCGACGTCGTCCTGCTTCCCATGGGCGATCACTTCACCATGGGAATCCGCGAGGCCGAGTACGCATGCAAACTGCTCAAGCCTCGCATTGTAGTGCCCATGCACTTTGGTACGTTTCCCATGCTGACGGGAGATCCTCACGACCTTTGCCCCGCCGCCCAGCGGCAAGGCTTTGAACTTTGGGAGATGCAGCCCGGCGTTCGGCGTGAACTCAAACTAAAGTAGCAAGTGCGGGCACACATAGCACTGCGCCGTTCCCGCGGAGGCAGCTGTTAGGGCAGCATTCCTAGCGAACCAGAGCCCTGGAATTCGCGTTGTCCGACGACCGCGTACACGTCCACGGGACCTCGGTCAGATGGCCGGTCTTCACGTCGTAAACAAACCCTCGCAAGACCAGTTCCTTGCGTATCCATGAGTGCGAAGCCAGCCGCTCCAGTTGCTGGTGCACATTCTTCGCCACGTCCTGAAAGGCATGGAAGCGAACTGGAAAATTGGGGGGCGTCCGGCTTTTTCTTCGATCAGCGTCGTGCATCTCTTCTTCGCTGGCCTTCTGCAATCCGCAATCGGTGTGGTTGATCACCATCACCTCGGTGGTGCCCAGCATGTAGTGTGAGATCAACAGCGAGCGAATAGCGTCCTCGGTGGCAATTCCTCCCGCGTTGCGGATGAAGTGAGCGTCGCCGAAATCCAGGCCGAGTGCCTGGCGGGATAAGCGGGTATCCATGCACATCAGCACGGCAAGCTTGCGCCGCGGTTCGGGCGAGTACAGTGAGGCGTCGTGGGTTTCCTTGTACGACGCATTTGCGGCAAGAACTTCGTCGATTACGGTCATCGAGATCACCTTTCAGTAACACCGAGCCGATACCGAGTCGGATGCAGAAGCTTACTTCTTGCGCTCCACGAAGTAGCGCGCAATTTCCTTTAAAGTGTTCGCCCGTTCGCCGAAGCTGTCCAGTGCCGAGCACGCCGTACGGATCAGTTGCATCCGCCATCTCCTCGGCCTTCGCCAGTCCGAAGAGAGCCGGATAGGTGACCTTCTCGGCCGCCACATCTTTGCCTGCAGTCTTGCCGAGCTGTTCGCTGGTCTGCGTAACGTCCAGAATGTCGTCGGCGATCTGGAAGGCAAGTCCCGCCGCACGCCCAAACTCGCGCACGCGCTGCACCTCCGCAGGCTTGCGCCCACGTAGTAGCAACCCGCTAGCAGGGAGGAGACGATTAATGCGCCGGTCTTCGCGCGGTGGATATATTCGAGAGTAGGCAGGTCGGGCTTTACGTGTTCGGACTCGAGGTCCACCACCTGCCCCCCGATCATCCCGTCGATGGTTCCGGTGCCGTGTGCCAGTTCTTCGATGATGCGCACCCGCGCCTCGGCCGGACATTTCAGCCGCGCCATCACTTCGTAGGCCTGGGTCTGGAGAGCGTCGCCGGCAAGGATCGCCGTGGCCTCGCCGAATGCCTTATGGCAGGTTGGCCGGCCGCGGCGCAGGTCGTCGTTGTCGAGCGCGGGCAGATCGTCGTGCACGAGCGAGTAGGTGTGAAGCATCTCGATTGCCGCGCCGAGCTCATCGACACCTCCCGGAATTGCGCCGCTCACCATCCGTGCCGACTCCATGCACAGAATGGGGCGCAGACGCTTGCCTCCCGCAAAAACGCTATGGCGCATGGCCTGGTGGATGGAACTGGGATATTGCTCAGCCGCGGGCAACAATCTTTCCAGCGCGGCGTCGGCAATTTTCTGGCCTTGGGGTAAAATTTCTTTCAGCATGGACGCTAAGAAGTGTACCAGTGCTCGCCATGGCCGGGCTACCCGCCCAGGTTTCCACTTAGTTTTTTGAAAACGATTCGCAAAACAAAAGCCCCGCACGCGGCGGGGCTTAGGATTTCGTCTGACCTTGTCTGCAGGGCGTACGCAGGCAATCGTTATGCGGCAATACCGAGGTGCTGCCTTGGCGCCATGCGCGATGCGCGAAGTATGGTGTGGATATCCAGGGGATGACAGAATTCAACCGCCCCAGCATCAATGGCGGCCATCCACATCCGTTCGTCGGGCGAGCGATGAGTGCAGACAATCGTCAGATCGTCAAAAATGTGTGCCACTTGACGTACTTCTTCCAAATTCACTAATTCCAGGTCGAGCACTGCTACCCGCGCTTCGTGGCGCAGCAGCATTGTGCGCAACTCCGTGGCATTCGTGGCCACGGCTACCCGGGCAAAATGCGCGTGAAGATCGTTGGCTAGTAGCCATTGCAATGGTTGGATCGTTCTGTGCAATTACGATTGTAGGTGACGGCATAGTCTCTCCGTAAGGCAACTGCCCGCGCCTTGCGGCGTGGCGGTCGGAAAGAGTTTGTTTGCTGTGCTTGCAGGGAACGCCGTCTTACTTGTTCTCGCCGCTCACGCCGAATGCTTCGGCTCGCAAGCTCCCATCTTCTTTCAAAAGAATCTCAATTCTACCTTCCGCCGCTTCCAATTCCTTCCTGCAGGAAGCTGAAAGAGCAACACCTTCTTCAAAGAGCTTCAACGACTGCTCCAGGGGTAGATCGCCTCTTTCCATCTCCTTGACGATTACTTCCAGCCTTTGCAGACACTCTTCAAACTTCGGCAAGCCTTGCCTCCGTGCTGGGGCTCATTCTACCCCAATACCGCCCGCGTAATCGATGTCTCAGGTTAAAAACGAGAGACTAGGAAAATCAGCGGGCCAGCGTCGAATCGCGCAGAAAATCGTAGTTTCCGGCCGGGGTAAGATGTACGTTTTCCAGCCTGCGTGTGTGCACCAGTACATTGTCCCCCCACCAGAGGTGGATGTAGGGAAGCTCGCGATTGAGCGTCTCCTGAACCGTGGCGTATATGGCTGCGCGCTGCTTCTCGTCCACGCTGCGCCGCCCTTGGGCGATCAGGCGATCCACCTCGGGATTCGAGTAGTACCCGCGATTGGCCCGTTTGGGAGCGAAGCTGGCCGTATCGAAGACGTTCTCGAAGATATCCGGATCCTGGTTGCTGCCGCCTACCCATCGCAGGGAATACAGCTGGAATGCGCCTTTGACCACGTCAGCGTAAAACGTGGCGAACTCATAGCTGCGGATGTCGAGCGCAATGCCCACCTGTCGCAACTGCTGTTGCAGCACGGCGCAGAGCAGGCGAGTGCTCTCGTCGGTTGAGGTCTTCATCACCAGGTGGAAGCGCACCCCGCTCGGCATCAGGATGGTATCCCGCCTCATCGAGCAACTGGCGGGCCTTTGCCGGATCGTAAGGATAGACTTCCGCGTTTGCGTCGTAGGCCCAATGCTGCGGCGGCAGGACGCTGTTTGCAGGACGCGCCATATCATGCCAAAGGTAGTGAATGATCGGCGTCCGGTCGATGGCATACGCAAGCGCCTGCCGAACCGCCACATTCTTCAGAATCGGATCGCGAAGGTTCATCGCTAGGTATTGGTAGCTGGTTCCCCGCGCTCGCTCTACCGCAAGTTGCGGCTCCCGCGCCAGAGCCGGAATCATATCCCCCGGCAGCGCGTTGATCTCTGCGTCGGCCGAGCCTTTGCGCAATTCCAGCGCACGCGTGGTCGCATCCGGAACAACGTTGAAGCTAACTCGCGCCAATGCTGCGGGCTTGCCCCAGTACTGCTGATTGCGCTCGATCACCACCTCGCGATCCGGCGTCTCAGAGACGAAGCGGAACGGCCCGGTGCCGACCGGATGCCGCGCCAATTCCTCGCCGGAGCCGTTGGGAACCACTCCCATCGCGCCGTCCGACAGATTCCAGAGCAATGCCGCGTACGGTTCCTTCAACCGGATTACGACGGTAAAATCGTCCGGAGCATCGACCCGTTCAATGTAACGGTAGGCGCTGGTTTTTGCCGACCGCAGCTTTCCGTTCCAGCAGCGAGTCCAGCGTCCACTTTACGTCCGCTGAGGTCATGGCGCGGCCGTCGTGAAAGCGCACATCATGCCGCAGATGAAAGATGTAGGTGAGAGGATCGGGAATCTCCCAGCTCTCCGCAAGCCGGGGCTTCAGCTCAAATTGTTCATCGCGCCTCACCAGCCCCTCAAAGATCAGTTCGCCGATTCGCTCTGATTGTGCGTCGGTTCCGATTCTCGGATCGAGGTTCAGCGGAGAACTTTCGATGAGCATGACTGCGGTTTCCGCATCGGGCTTCTGCCGCGAGCACGAGCCGAGCAGGCCCAGAACAACGCAAATGGCGAGCGCGGATAGGCTAAGCGCAACTCTACGCATAGCTCACCTTGCCCAGAATCACCTCGCGCTCGGCTCCCGTTGCTCCTGGAATGTTCGAGGCCTTGCGATGCCAGCTCTGGTAGGCGAGCACAGCGAAGGCAACGGCTTCTTTCGCCTGCGAAGGAACTCCCGCTGCATCGGTCGGCAACACCTCGATGCCAAGGTCGGCCACCTCGCTGCGAATCATTTCCATCAGTGTCAGGTTGCGCGTGCCTCCGCCGGAGACAAACAGATCGTGGTATCGATCCATCTTCGCGAGCCTGCGCACGGCCTCGTCCGATGGAGCGCGCCGTCAGCGCCGTGGCCGTCGCCAGCACGTCGTGCTTGTTGGCGCGCCCGCACTGCTTCAAGAACGCATGCAACGTACTCGCGCCCAAACTCCTCGCGTCCAGCGGTGCGAGGCCCCTTGCGCCGGAAGAACGGATGCTTCATCTGTTCGGCGAGCACCGCAGGAAGCACGTTGCCCTTGGCGGCGAACTTTCCCCGGTCGTCAAAGGCTGCGCCGAAGAGCTTTCGCAAACTGCGTCGATCACCATGTTGCCCGGGCCGGTGTCGAACGCACGCACCTGTTCGGCGCCCGCCGCGGCGGGAATCGCCGTCAGGTTGCCGATGCCGCCGATGTTCTGCACGATGCGGCCCCGCCGTGGGTGGCGAAACACGAGCAGGTCGAGGAAGGGAACCAGCGGCGCGCCCAGGCCTCCGGCGGCCATATCGGCGGGACGAAAATCGCTCACCACGGGAATTCCCAAGCGCGTTGCCAGCACGGAGCCGTCGCCGATCTGCCAGGTGCAGGCGATGTCGCGCGCCCGAGGTATTTGGCAGCCTCGCCCTGATGATAGATCGTCTGCCCGTGGCAGCCTACCAGCTCACAGTTCAGGCCTGAGCGGCGCTGAGTACGCTGCACGCAATCGGCATAAATTTCGGCCAGCAGAAAGTTCAACCGCGCCAGCTCGCTCACCGCAATCGACTGTGCATTCATGGCCTTCAGTACGGCCGCGCGCACCTCGGCAGGGTAGGGAAAGGCGCGATGCGCGAGCAGCTCAAAGCGCGTCCGGAAGCGCCGGCCAGCAAGGCGGACAAGGGCCACGTCCACCCCGTCGGCAGAGGTTCCGCTCATCACACCGGCAACAATCAATTCAGCACTCCCGCCCTCAGTGCTTTAGGAACCCATTGCACACGGAAAAGCCGATTGTACTATTCGCGAGCTTCCTGCACAGATCGGACGAATGCGATGATTGTGAGAGGATGTTTTCTGGCTGTTGCGAAGCAACTTTGGGGAGGGGCTACTTGCGCGCCAGTGCCTGCGCCTTGGCCGCGCACTCGGTGCAAAATGTCTGCTCTTTCAGGTCGATCCACTCCACTGCGTGCGAGCTGGACATCACGCAGCGATAGTCGTCGCAGTGGTGCAGTTCCAGAGTGTGTCCCAGTTCATGGATGGATTCGATCAGCAGGCGGCGCGAGAGCAAGTTCATATCCGCGGGCAGGCCGTAGAACTCCTGGCGCAGTCGTGCGTAGGAAACCACCGAGCACTTCCCGCCCAGCTGTGCCTCTCCGAAGACGAAGGTAAGGATCGGGATGTAGAGATCGACCGGGGTCACGCCGAGCACGCGCCATGTCTTCCAATTGGCATACTGCTGCATTCGCCCCAGCAGTTCGCTGGAGTGGTACTGGCCGCGTTCGGAGTGGAAGGCGAAGTCCGGCCGCAGCGGAGGGCTGAGCACCTCGCAGCGAATCGACAAAGCGTCGGAGAGCTCCGCGCGCAGCCAATCCAGCAAGGGTGCGTGAGGGCCTCCGATTGGTAATAGCTGTAATACCTTCATCGAGTTTCAGGCGCAGCCAGAGCCTGCTTGCTCCATCCATATTTCTTCAGTTTGTGATGCAGCGTCACGCGGTCGATCTCCAGTATTTCGGCAGCTCGGGTCTGGTTGCCGCCGCACTCGTCGAGGACCCGGAGGATATGCCCCTTCTCGATGTCCTCCAGCGAACGAGCGTCTGCCTGCGGCGCGGCTGTGGTCGCATGGGGCTGGATGGTGAAGTCGCGTTCGCGCAGCTCAGGCTCCTGTGAAACCACCATCGCGCGCTCGATTGCGTTTTCCAACTCGCGGATATTTCCTGGCCAGTGGTAATGCTGCAGAAGATCCATCGCCCGCGGATTCACTCGCAGAATCTTCTTATTCATATCGCGCGAAAACTTACGTACAAAGTGGTCCACCAGCATTGGAATGTCGTCGCGGCGTTCGCGCAGAGGCGGCAGTTCGATACGAAAGACATTCAGACGGTAGTAGAGATCGGGGCGGAAGCGGCCCTCATCAATCAGTTGCTCCAGGGGCTTGTTGGTCGCAGCAACGCAGCGGAAGTCCACCTTGATCGAGGTATTGCCGCCAACCCGGACGATTTCATGCTCCTGCAGTACGCGCAGCATGTCGGTCTGAGTCCGCAAGCTGATGTCGCCGATTTCGTCGAGAAAGACGGTGCCGCCCTCGGCCACTTCGAACTTGCCCTTCTTGCGATACTGCGCTCCGGTGAATGCTCCCTTTTCATGTCCGAAGAGTTCGCTTTCCAGCAGTGTCTCGGTCAGCGCTCCGCAGTGGATCGCCACCAGCGGATGATAACGCCGCGGGCTGGCAAAATGGATGGCTCGCGCCACCAGTTCTTTGCCCGTACCGCTCTCGCCTGTAATCAGCACAGTGGCATCCGTAGGTCCTACGGTTTCGATCGCCTGAAAGACCTTGTTCATCGCCGAGCTCTGGCCGACCATACTCTCGGGCCGTGCGACTTCGTCCACGGTCTGGCGCAGGCGCACGTTTTCGTCCCGTGCCAACCGGTGCGAGAGTGCGTTCTGCATCAGATGCGCAAGCTCATCCGGGTCCAGCGGCTTAGTCACATAGTCATAGGCACCATTCTTCAGCGCTGCCACCGCGGTTTCCACCGAGGCATAGCCGGTCATCATGATGACGATCAGATTGGGATCGAGTTCGTGAATGCGCCGCTGCAACTCGATGCCATCGGTTCCGCGCATCTTGATGTCCAGCAGCGCGATGTCCCATGGATGCTCGGCCAACCGCAACAGTGCCTCGCTGGCGCTCTCCGCGATTCCCACCTCGTAGCCCTCTTCGCGGAACCATTTGTTCAACGAATCGCGCACACTCAACTCATCATCCACAATCAGCAAACGGCCTTTGATCTCGCTCACGTTCCTGCTCCCGCGCGATCGCGCTTAATTGCTCTGCTGCCTCTACATGCAGATCTTCTGAATGCGCTGCACGCAGCGGCAGAATTACCTTGAATGTGGTTCCCACGCCGAGCTCTGAGGCAACCTCGATGTGGCCACCATGTCGTTCCACGATTCCCTTGGAAACCGCCAGTCCGAGTCCAACACCCTTACCCACTTCTTTGGTTGTGGTGAAGGGATCGAAGATGTGCGGCAGAATCTCGGGCGGAATGCCGACGCCGTCATCCCGCACTTGCATTTCAATCTGCTGACCGTCGGCCACCCTGCGCGTGGATACCCAGAGATTGCCTCCATGCGGCATGGCGTCAATCGCGTTGATGACCAGTGCCAGCGCGACCTGTTCCATCTGTGCCGAATCGCATTGCAGCGGCGGCAACTCCCGGTCCAGATCGACCTGAAGCAGCACTCCGCTCATCTCTGCCTTGTGCTCCGCCAGGCGAATCGTCCGCGCCACCACGGGGTTCAAATCCGAGAGACTCAGGTTCATCGGCGAAGTGCGCGAGAACGACAGCAGATTGTGCAGCAGTTCGCCGCAGCGTTTGCTCTCGGAGGCAATCAGGTCCAGCGACTCGATTGCTTCCTTCTTCTGCTCCTCGCCCGTAAGGCCGCGTTGAATCCACTTCTTCAGCAGCTTGGCGTAGGTCAAAATTCCAGCCAGCGGATTGTTGATCTCATGCGCCACCACGGCCGACATTTTGCCGATGGCAATCATGCGCTCGACTTGCAGCATCTGCTGTTGGGTGTTCTGCAATTCGCTGGTCTTCTGTTCCACGCGATGCTCCAGGGTGTGAGCCCAACTGGTGATCTCACGCTGGGCTGCCTGCAACTGGCTGCTCATGCTGTTGAAGGCGGTCGCCAGCGCTCCCAGCTCGTCGGCTGATTCCACCGGGATCTGGTAGCCAAGTTCACCCTCAGCGAGGTGTTGGGTTCCTTCCTGCAGCCGCTTCAGCGGAGTATGCAGTACGGTTTGAATTGCGATCCATACGAAAAGTGCGACCGCGACGCCACCGCCCAGCAGCAGCATAATCACCCACAGGCTGCTCTGAGCAAGACTGGCATCTTCTCCCTTCAGGGAGAGGCCGGTGTCGAGTATTCCAAGGATGCGTTGGGAAGCCGGATGCGCGTGGCAAGCGGCGTTGGAGCACTCCGGCTTGTTCACGATCGGAGCAATGACGCCAAGCACGCGGTGTTTGCCTTCCTGATCGCGCGCTTCATAGATTCGAAAGTGTTTGTGCAGCGGCGGCTGGTTCGATTCCTGATGGCACTCAACGCACTGTGTGCTGTTCCGGCCGATGGCGGTTCCAGCCTCCTTTGCATCGCTGGAGAAGGCCACGCGCCCATCGTGGTTGATGATGCGAATCTCCTCGATTACGTTATGGTTGCCGCCAATTTGCTGCATGGATTCGAGCAGACCCTGGCGGTCATTGGCCATCATGGACCGGTTGGTACAATCGCGGACGAAGTCGCTGATTCCAACCGCTTCCTCCAGCGAGACCTGCTCCAGGTCATGCCGGTGCAGTCGGATGTTGACGTATCCCGAGCACGGCTGAGCCGACTGCCAGGCAAGCCAACAATAAAACCAAAAGCTTCGTGCTGACCTGCGTCACCCTCAACCCTAACGGCCGGAACATGGATTCTCCAAAGAATTGTGGGAGCGCCGCCCGTTTAGGAGACGCTCCCCGCCCATTCGGTTAGTGCACCAGGGTAGCCTGATGCGACGGAGCTGGCTGTTCTGCCAGTCCTTCTGTGTGGGCGTTATCAGAATCTCCGTGATGAGCATCCTCAAAGATAGGCAGATACTTCGCGCACATCGTGTAGATGAAAAAGCCCATTGCGCAGATCATCAGCGAAATGCTGACCTCGGTCCACTTCGGTACATAGTGATGTCCAACCCAGGTTTCCATGCTGGTCATGGCCACGTTCAGGCGGTTGGTCACGAAGCCCAAAATGGCGCTCAGGGCAGCAAGGTAAGACAGGTCAGGGTTGATGCGGACCTTCTTAAAGCTCAGCATCGTCAGCGGAATCACAAAGGCGAGGATCAGCTCGACCCACAGGAAATAGGCCTCATAGCTGGGCTTGAAGATGTCCATGAACACGTGGCGATGGACGTAATCTTGCAACCGCAGCAGCGCCATCACCCACAGAGCCACATAGAGCGCGCCGGAAAGCTCGGTGATGACAGAGCGTTCCAGACCCTTTCCGAAGGCTCGTGAGCTGATTGTGGATTCAAAGATCGTCATCGCCAGTCCGCAGATAATGGCTGAGATGAAGAAGAAGAACGGCTGTGCTGGCGTGTACCAGAACGGATGCATTTTCTCCGGGAAAATCAAGAAGAGTGAGCCGAGCGAGCTCTGGTGAAGCGTGGAGAGCAGAATGCCCAAGCACCACCAGCACGGGATAGATTTTCTTGACCCAGCGGATCGGCGCCTGCAGGTTGAAGCGCTCCAGCACGTTCGGCAAAAATTCGAAGAAGAGGACCGTGGTGTAGGTCATGACGCAGAAGCCCACCTCGAGCATGACCGAGTGGAAGTTCTGGTAGACCATCATGTGCCAGATGTACCAGGGACGGCCAAGATCAAAGAGCAGACCCACGACAAACAGAACGTATCCCAGAAAGGCTGTAAGAATGGCGGGGCGAACGATGCAGTGCAGGCGCTCGACGTGGAAGATGTAAACCGCGCCGGTCACGCAGAACCCGCCGGCGGCCAGCATGACGCCACAGAGGCAGTCAAAGCCAATCCAAAGCCCCCAGGGGAACTGGTCGGTCATGTTGGAGACGGCGCCGAGGCCTTGGAAATAGCGGACGTAGGTGGAGTAGATGCCGAGCAGCATGATCACAGCAAACACCACTCTCCAGAACGTCACCTTTATGTTCATAATCGTCATTTCGCACCTCGCATAGCTCTCTCTTCGGCTTCGACTTCAGCGACTTCTTGGCGGCGGTTGGAGACCCAGTACACACCGCCCAGGACCAGCGCCCAGAGAGGAATAAAGTCAGGCATCATTTCCATCACCCGACCGGTGTACTCAGGCAACGGAGTATCGCCAATACGCTCGAGACTTCGGCAAGCCGAACTGCTGGAAAGGCACAGAGGAGAGCAGCAGAACGACTGGTTCCACCCACTTCGTTCAGACCGTAGATATGAGGGACGTAATTCGAAGGATTATTGCGAAGCCGATCCTGTGCCTCGGCAACTAACGCATCGCGATCGCCAAATTTGGTAGCTCCGACGGGACAGATCTCCGCGCAGGCGGTTTGTTTACCTGCCGCCACCCGGTCGGGACACATGATGCACTTCCGCACACGTGGATTCAACGCCCCCCACTCGTACTTGGGCACCGAGAACGCGCAGGCAACCATGCAATACCGGCAGCCGAGGCACTTCCAGACGTCATAAACCACCGGACCGGCCGCTGTCTTATGGAAGGCACCAACCGGGCAAACCGAGGCGCAGGCCGGGTGCTCGCAGTGCTGGCACAGACGGCGCATGAACTTGTCGTTTTGGTTAAGGACTACCGTGAACTTGTGCTCCGACTGAACCGGCTCCGCCGCAACTTTGTCATCGTAGGGGAGTTCGTTCTGCTGGGCACATGCACCTTCGCACTGCTTGCAGCCGATGCATAGAGTTGCATCGTAAAGAATCGCCTTGCTCATAGGATCTCCGCACCGCTAACGGCTGGCATCTCCATGTCAGTCGGATTGTGTTCACCTGGGTGGGAGATTTCGGGCTTGGGAGGGCGGAGCCGGTAACCTGGAGTTTCCGGTTACCTCACGCAGGCCAGCGGTTCGCGCCGCTGTGGACGAGCGTGCGGTGGCTCCGGCCTTCAAACGCCGGATCTCCCACATCGCACTTGCCATGCCCGCCGGGATATACTCCGGCGTTTGCTCTTCCTGGCTGCCTGACATTTCAGCGGGCAGAGATAACTTGCGCCTCGCCCAATTAACTACTAGCCGGAGTCTGAGGCTCCGGACAGGCTTCCACGATCCACTTGTGGCCATGAAAGCTGAATCTTGCATCGCTTCACCAATCAGATTCCCTTGGCTTCGCGATACGCAAGACAATGTACCGATTAGATATTCACTGCCGTGACATGCGTCACACCGTCACGTGCGCTGGAAAGGCTGCTGGCTGGTCACAAACTGCTGCGTTGCGCAACAGTCAATTGCGCGAAGTCGCGACAGTGTTGAATAAATCAGCAGCTGCCCACTGCAGCGATTGCGAAAAATGTTTACACACGAAATATGCCCGAAAAAGGAAAAGCTCACTGTTTCCAGCGAGCCTTCCTGTTTCAGCGAGCTTTCTCGAAGACGTTTTCCCCAAAAACCTATGCTCCGACCAATCTCTCCAGCGCAGGCTTGTTCCGGATCATCAGCGTCGATCCCTTCAGCACGGCAATCTGCTTCTTGCGGAAATCCGCCAGGGTGCGCGTAACCGTTTCCCTCGATGTTCCGATGATCTGCGCGATCTCCTCGTGGGTCAGAGCGACCTTGATGCGCATTCCGGCTTCATCTGCTCCCTCGCCATGCGACCATTCCAGCAGCAAGCGCGCCAGCCGCTCCGGCGCCGAGTGCGATAGTCCCAACGAGCGGATCTGCTGATAGGCTGACTGGCAGTCCCGGCTCAGGTGCTGTGCGGCCTTTAGGCAAGCATCGCCGTGCTGCTGCAGGAAGCGAAGAAAATCCTCGCGCTTGATGAAATTCAATTGGCAGGGCTGACCCGACTCAGCGGTAATCTCATAGGGAGTGTTGGAAACCGTGGCGTGTAGTCCAAGCACTTCGCCTGGCTGCACGATTTTCAAAATCAGGATTTTGCCGTCGCTTGAGGTCGTAGAGAGCTTTACCCGCCCCTTGCACAACATATAGATACCGCGCGGTGACTGCCCTTCCACAAATAGCACTGCCCCAGCCGGATAGGCGGCAGTAAACTTTATCTTTTCGAAGGCTTCCAGAGAGGCCTGGGGGAGACCGCAGAAGAAGCTGTCATTGCGCAGCTTACATATCAAGCAGTTCTCGACCAATTCCAAACCGTATGGTGATCCCAATTCACTCTCCCCTGAGTCACTAGAATGAGAAGCCTTCGAGTCTTTTAAGCGTACGGGTTTTCTGCTTTCAACCCCTGAAAGTGACTTATATCACATTTTGCATGTGACAGCTATTACAGAGTGCTTGTTCTTTCGTTACAGTGGAGGCTAGCCAATGAATCCGGGGCATCCTCCTCTCGCGACGCTGAGCGCCGATGCGTAGATGAACCGCAAGTTCACATCTGCGTACGGAAGCGCAGCCCTAACGAAAACAGGCGCGACTATCCGTTTTGCCCTGCCGCTCACTTTTTTACTTTCACCAGTTGCAGGAATTTGCGTTCCATTATATAGTTGCGCGCACTTCTCCCCTAGGCTTGTGAGTCATTGCTGGGGCAGCCCTTTAGTTCGATGACAGTTTTCCTTTTCGGGGTGAGACGCAAGTGGATGAAGTAGTTCTACCGACTAATGATCATTTCGCTTGCATAAGTATTGTCGGCCGTTTTGTTCGAACATAGGTCGTTTTAATACGGCATCATTTGCTTAGTTTTGGCTCTGGCCAAATACAGGAGGGCAAATGGCAACAATACAAAAAACAAGCGGTGACACTGGGGTAGGAAAGACGAAGTGGGACCGAGTGGAAGAGATGGAAGAGTTCCGCTTGCTGATTTTGGCAAAGAAAGAGTTCGTAATCCCGGCGACGATCTTCTTCGTCGTCTATTATTTCGCGCTTCCGGTGCTGGTCGGCTACGCTCCGGGGCTAATGACCCAAAAAGTATGGGGATCGCTCAATCTCGCCTATCTCTTTGCCCTGTCGCAGTTCTTTATGGCTTGGGGCGTCGCGATTGCTTATGTCGCCGCAGCAAAAAAGTTCGACAAGTTCGGCGCCCACATCCTTGAAACCCTCAAGCGCGAGGGATACGACGACAAACAAGACGGAAAGAGAGGTCTGTAGCCGATGCATTTCGATCTGACATTAATTTTGTTTGTCGCCTTTATCGCCGCCACCCTCGTTATCACGGCCTGGGCTTCAGGACGTTCTGGGTCTGCGACCAGTTACTTTGCCGCCAATCGTTCGATCACTGCCTGGCAGAATGGAGTCGCCATCTCGGGTGACTACATGAGCGCGGCTTCATTCCTCGGCATTACCGGCCTCATCGCCTTCTATGGCTATGACGGCTTCCTCTTCTCGGTGGGCTGGCTCGTCGCCTACCTTACCGTCCTCCTTATCGTCGCCGAGCCGTTACGCAATTCCGGAAAGTACACGATGGCGGACATGCTGGCCTACCGGATGAATCCTCGTCCGGTGCGCGCCGCTGCTGCGACCAGCACGCTCGTCATCAGCATCTTTTACATGATCGCGCAGATGGTCGGCGCCGGATCATTGGTGGCTCTCCTGCTCAAGGGCAGCCATATCAGCTACTCGCACGCGGTCATCGGCGTTGGCATCCTGATGATCATCTATGTCGTCTTTGGCGGCATGTTGGCCACCACCTGGGTGCAGATCATCAAAGCCATTCTCCTGATGTGCGGAGCCACTCTGCTCAGCGTCCTGGTAATGGCTCACTTCCACTTCAGCTTCTGGGAATTCTTCCAGGCCATCGGTCAGGTAACCTATCACACCCCGGATGGCAAGGTCGTCGTTAAGGACTTCTTTACGCCGGGCCTGCGCTTCAAGCTTCCCTATGGCCCGATGGAACTGATCTCCCTTGGCGTGGCGCTTATCTTCGGCACCGCCGGACTGCCCCATATCCTGGTCCGCTTCTACACTGTGCCGGACGCTAAGACCGCGCGTCACTCCGTGGTGTGGGCGATGTTCATCATCGGCAGCTTCTACATCATGACCACCTTCCTCGGCTTCGGCGCCGCGACCATTATGGGCCGCGACTTCATCAGCAAGAATGGTGGCACCAACATGAGCGCGCCTTTGCTGGCTAAGTTCATGGCCGGGGATGTCTTCTTCGCCTTCATCTCCGCGATTGCCTTTGCCACCATCCTCGCGGTTGTTGCCGGACTGACCATCACCGCCTCAACGTCGTTTGCCCACGATGTGTGGACGAACGTCATTCACCATGGGGTTGAGCGTAGCCCTGGTGAGGAGCGTACGGTCGCCCGTATTGCCGCCTTCGCTACCGGAGCGATCGCGATTGCGATTGCGATCATCCTCGGCCCAACGGCCAATGTGGCCTTCCTGGTTGCACTGGCGTTTGCAGTTGCGGCCTCGGCCAACGTTCCAGTGATTCTGTTTTCCATTTACTGGAAGCGGTTCAACACCGCGGGCGCGGTTTGGGGGCTGGTTTTCGGATTGGTGGGCTCCATCCTTTTGATCCTTATCGGTCCCAGCATCATGGGTATCGATGGGCCAGCGGTGGTGGTGCGCCATGCTATCCAGCATGCGCCGATCTTCCCGCTGGAAAATCCCGGTATAGTCAGTGTTCCGATTGGCTTCCTTGGAGCTATCCTCGGAACCCTCTTCGGTAAACAGGATCCCAATGCCATCCAGCGCTTCGAAGAACTTGAAGTCCGGGCCACTACCGGACTCGGTGCCGAGAAAGCAGTTGCAGGGCACTAAACCCATGCCGGACGGAGGGAAGTTCATCTTTCCTCCGTCCGGGCTGATTCGATGTTGAATTGAGACACATAAAGTCCTGTAGCCACCGTCAATCCTGTTGCTTTTAATATGAGTAGCTCGACGAAGTCAGAGGTGATTTACCCCGCATTCACCTGTGAATCGTTTTGAGTTCCAATAGCGCGTAACCAGCATCTAAGGCTACCAAGCGGAGTACGCGCGCTCCATTCAGCAAAGAAACAAGAGCATTGGTGGCATTGAGCCGTAGCCGCGCCGCATTGTTCACGGCAGTAGGGATCACACATTTGTCGGCAAGCCCTGCCGTTTACGGAGGAGGCACGCATGGCGAACCAACCTTTAGCGCATGGCGTCAACATTGATTCTCTTTTACAGGAGAACCGCGTTTTCCCCCCTCCGGCAGAGTTCAGCGCCAAAGCGCATATTAAGAGCCTGGACGAGTACAAGCGCATCTATGCCGAGGCGGCCGAGGACCCGGAAGCCTTCTGGGGAAGAATTGCCGGGGAGCTGCACTGGTTCGAACCCTGGACCAAGGTTCTCGAGTGGAACACGCCGTGGGCCAAGTGGTTCAGTGGTGGAAAGATCAATCTTTCCTACAACTGCCTGGATCGTCACGTCGCCTCATCGCGCCGCGACAAGGTTGCGTTTCTCTGGGAAGGCGAACCGGGTGACACTCGCACTCTAACCTACGCCCAGCTGCTCGCCGAAGTTGAACGATTCGCAAATGCCCTCAAACAACTCGGCGTAGCCAAAGGAGACCGAGTCGCAATCTACATGGGCATGGTCCCTGAGCTTGCGATTGCCATGCTGGCCTGCGCTCGCATCGGCGCCATACACTCGGTCATTTTTGGAGGTTTTTCCGCCAACGCCATCGTCGATCGCGTCAACGATCAGCAGTCCACGGTCATCGTCACGCAGGATGGCTCCTGGCGACGCGGCACGCAATTTCCTCTCAAGAACACAGTGGACGAAGCGCTCGCCAACTGTCCATCGGTCAATAGCGTGGTGGTCTATCAGCGCACCGGAGCAGAGGTGAAGATGCAACCGGGCCGCGATCACTGGTGGCACGAACTCGTTGCCAAGGCCGCGCCCAACTGTCCCGCCGAGCCTCTGGACAGCGAGGACCCGCTCTATATTCTCTACACCTCCGGCTCCACCGGAAAGCCCAAGGGCATTGTCCACACCACCGGTGGCTACGCCGTGGGAACCTATATCACCACGAAGTGGATCTTCGATCTCAAGGAAGAAGATATCTTCTGGTGTACGGCCGATATCGGCTGGGTTACCGGGCATAGCTACATCGTTTACGGCCCATTGCAGAACGGCGCGACGACGCTGATGTACGAAGGCGCGCCGAATCATCCTGACTTCGACCGCTTCTGGGCGCTCATTGAGAAGTACAAGGTCAACGTTTTCTACACGGCGCCCACGGCCATCCGTTCTTTCATCAAGTGGGGCGATCAATATCCTAATCGTCATGACCTTAGCAGCCTGCGCCTGCTTGGGTCGGTCGGCGAGCCGATCAATCCGGAAGCCTGGATGTGGTATCGCGAAGTCATCGGCAAGGAGCGCTGTCCCATCGTCGATACCTGGTGGCAGACCGAGACCGGCTGCATCATGATCTCTCCGCTGCCCGGTGCCATCGCCACCAAACCCGGCTCGGCCACGCGTCCATTCCCAGGAATCATCGCCGAAGTCGTCGATCGCGGCGGCGAAAAGGTTCCCCTAGGCTCCGGCGGATATCTCGTTATCAAGAAGCCTTGGCCGGCGATGGCGCGCACCATCTATGGCGACCCTGATCGCTATGTCAAGCAGTATTGGTCGGACATTCCCGGCGTATACTTCACCGGCGATGGCGCGCGCATCGACAAGGATGGCTACATCTGGGTCATGGGCCGCGTCGATGACGTGCTGAACGTAAGTGGTCACCGGCTCTCTACCATGGAGATCGAGTCTGCGCTCGTGGCTCACCCCAAGGTCGCCGAAGCTGCCGTCGTTGGCCGTCCCGACGACATCAAGGGTCAAGCGGTGTCGGCCTTCGTAACCTTGGAGGGCGGTGTCGTCGCCTCGCCCACGCTGAAAGACGAGCTGCGCGCCTGGGTAGCCAAGGAAATCGGTTCCATGGCCAGACCCGATGACATCCGCTTCACCGAGCAACTGCCAAAAACGCGCTCCGGCAAGATCATGCGCCGCCTACTCCGCGAGCTTGCCACCAGCGGCGAAGTCAAGGGCGACATCACCACGCTCGAAGACTTCGCTACGATCAGCAAACTCAAGAGCAGCGACGAATAGTTTGCGAGCGAGAGGAATGTGAATAAGTGAGCTGCCCCACTCCGGCTGCGATCCCGGAGTGGGGCAGCTCTTTCTGCGCAGTGGAGCACTTTCGCCCGCCACATAAGTCTGTGCTCATTTTCGCCGCTTATTCGCTGCTTGCTAAACCGCCCACAGATGCAGGTTTTATTGTCAACCTCCCAATCGAAAAGCTAATCGAACTGTCCCACAAGCCACGGGCAGCCGGCGACTCTCTCTCAGCGCCACGGCGGTCGTAACGGTTTGTGGTAGGGGGTACGGACGTGAAAAGGCTGCTGCTCGTTCTATTGTGTATCACCTCCGTCGCATTGATGTGCGTCGCATTGGGATGTGCAACACGGCAAGCTACAAAAACGGAAGCTGAGCAGAAGGTGGTTCCAGCGCCAGACATCGCTAAAAACGCCGATAACTCGCACTTGGAGATTCCCAAAAACTGCAAGCGAACCCCTAACGCGGACGGCAGCGTTTTACTAACCTGCGAGTGTGAAGCCTGCGGCAATCCCGAGCCGAGGGATGGAATGAACCCCGTACCGTGGTCATGTGTTTTGCGAGATAACGCTGTGTTTTGCGGTTACGACAACGGCAATGGCATTAGCGCCAGCGATGGAAAAGACACTACGACTTTAGAATATCCATTCTCTAACTCGGGTGGGCCTCTTGCGCCATGTGCTCCGGCCGTTTCCACACGTCACACTTTATTCGGTGTCACGGGTTAGCCAGGCAGCACTTCTTAAAGGGGATTTGAGGACGCGCTACGCGGTCAAATTCACACGCAAGCAATCCGCTACGCCGGATCGTTACGGCTGCTGAGTCGTCGCGCTCGTGACTGGAGTGCTCCGGCAAAGCAGGATGTGTCTCGATGAGTACTTCGTGGAGAACTCCTTCGATAATGTCCACTGCGTCCCGGACTGGCGCGGTTGCCTCAGGGTTGGAGGCATATGTAACACATTCGATGACTTGCAAGGCGTTGCGAATTCGGTCGTTCATCTCCGCTATTTTTTCGAAGCGCCGAAGCATTTCTATCCTTCGCTCACGTGCCGCGGATTCCCAGCGTACAACAAAGGCGAACGTCAGAGCGCCAGCCAGCACGCTTCCCGAAAAGCGAAGCGGTGCGGTGCTATGTAACCAGTCGTTGTAAATCAACCACTGCAACAAAATTGCCGATGTGAATACGGCAATCGCAGTCACAAACGAGAAAATCAATATCGATTTATTGGAGGAAACCTGCCGCGGAAAAGGAGGGTGAGCCTTGGACTTCATGGTATTGCAGGTGGATTAGATGCCGCTAAACATTTTGGTGGAGCTAGTCGGGATCGAACCGACGACCTCATCATTGCGAACGATGCGCTCTCCCAGCTGAGCTATAGCCCCACAATCCTGGGTGTACGGTGCCATGTACAGTGCAGTGTGCGTTGCGGCACTTCGCAATCATAACAGTCAGTCGCGAATTCGCCAAGAGCGTCTCCGGCGTTACGAGTCAAAGTTACGAGTCAAAAGTTAAGTCTGTTTATTCGAAGTGCACCTGATCGTCGGCGAGCACCGAATGTTTGCGGAAGTTGGCATCGTCTTTGGCCGGGAAGTCGCTGCGGTAATGGCCGCCGCGGCTCTCCGTTCTTGCCAGCGCCGAACGTGCAATTGCCAGTCCGCTCTGTGCGATATTGCGTGCCTCGGCCCGCCGAGGGCTCTCCGCAGGCGGCAGCTCCGCAATAATTTCCTTCAGCCTCATTACCGCAACCGAGAGCCGCCCGGCATCGCGTACGATGCCCACGTTGCTCCACATCAGTTGCTGCGTCTCAAGCCGCAGCGCCGCGTCATCGCCGAGACCACCGGCTTCGCAGTTGCGGGTGGCTTCGCGGTATCCAGCCTTGCTGGTGCGCCTCCTTCGGCCATGGCGCATCCTGCGCGGGCTCCAAACACCAATCCTTCCAGAAGGGAATTGCTCGCCAGCCGATTGCCTCCATGAACCCCCGTGCAGGCCGCTTCGCCTGCGGCATAGAGCCCAGGCAGCGAAGCTTGCGCATCCAGGCCGGTACGCACCCCGCCCATGGCATAGTGGGCCGCGGGACGAATCGGGATCAAGTCGCGCGTGATGTCCAGACCATATTTCCGGCAGGTCTCGTAGATCATCGGGAAGCGAGCTTTGAGCTTCTCTCCGTCCAGGTGGGTCACGTCGAGATACACCACTGGCTCGGCGGCTTTGCTCATCTCCAACTCGCGATGAATGGCTCGTGCCACTACGTCTCTGGGCGCCAGTTCGGCCAGTTCGTGATGGCAGGAGCATAAACCGCTTCCCGGCGCCAGTTGCGCAGGTACGCGCCCTCGCCGCGCAATGCCTCGGAGAGCAAAAAACGCGGAGCACCGGGTACGTAGAGCGCCGTGGGATGGAATTGCAGGAACTCCATGTCACTCAGCTCGGCCCCTGCGCGCCAGGCCATTGCCGCGCCGTCGGAAGTGGCCACGTCGGGATTGGTCGTATTGGCGAAGAGCATCCCTGCCCCGCCAGTTGCCAGCAGCACCGCGCGCGCGGTCACCGCTTCGGTGCTCCCGTCGTCGCGCAGAATCTCGACGCCGACCACGCGTCCATCCTGCAGCAGCAGGTCGCGAGTAAATCCAAACTCGCCAAAATGAATATTGCTCAGTTGTCTGGCGTGCTGATAGAGCGCGCGCCGAATCTCGCGTCCGGTGGAGTCGCCGTCGGCGTGCAGCACGCGATTGCGCGAGTGCGCCCCTTCGCGCGTGAATGCGAGCTGCCCCTGGGCGTCGCGGTCAAAGCGCACGCCCCACTCCAGCAGTTCCAGAACCCGCGCCGGCCCCTCGGTCACCAGGATTCGTGCCGCGTTTTCGTCCACCAATCCCGCGCCGGCGGAAAGCGTGTCTTGCAGATGGATTTCCGGCGAGTCATCTGGTCCCAGTGCGACGGCGATGCCGCCCTGCGCATATTGTGTATTGGATTCTGTGAGTTCGCGTTTAGCCAGGCAGAGCACGGACCCGTGCTGGTTCAGCTCGATTGCGGCGCGCAGTCCGGCGATGCCAGCCCCTGCAACTATGAAATCGTAAGAAGAGTTCATGACCAGTTTTCATCCTAACACCTCGCAAACAATTCGACTTTACGTTCCATGTCGCGTGTTCCACAACCGCTCGCGGCTGGTAAGATGGAATGACTTGATTCGCATACCGATTCAAACCCGGACCAAGTCTTACGAGGTACTGATCGAGCAGGGCTGCTGCGCTCTGCCGCCGCCTACATCCGTGAGACTCTGCCCACCGCCAAGCACTTCGTCGTGGTTACTTCGCGCGCCCATCCGCAAGCATTGGGGCAAGCCTTTGCTGGACTCCTTTCGCCTCCGACACTGCGCGGGTGGACGTTATTGAAATGCTCGATGGTGAGCGGCGCAAGACGCTAGCGACGGTCGAGAGTCTCTCCAGCAGCCTCGTCAAGCTCAAGGCCGACCGCAATACCGTGCTGATCGCATTGGGCGGCGGAGTCGTCGGAGATGTCACCGGATTCCTCGCCAGTATTTACATGCGCGGAATTCGTTTTGTGCAGATCCCCACCACGTATCTCGCTCAGGTGGATTCCTCGGTGGGCGGCAAGACGGGCGTGAACCTCACCGCCGGCAAGAATCTCGTCGGCTGTTTCAAGCAGCCCGAACTCGTCCTGGTGGACCCGCATGTGCTCTCGACGCTGCCCGATCGCGAATATCGCTCCGGCCTCTACGAGTCGCTCAAGGCCGGAGTCATCCGCAACCCGCGCATCTTCGAATTCATGGAGCAGAATCGCGAACAGATTCTGGCGAAAGAACCCAGCTCGTTGGAGTGGCTGATTGCCGAATCCGTGCGCGTCAAAGCCGACGTTGTCGGGCAGGATGAAGAAGAGCATGGCTTGCGCAAGATTCTCAATTTCGGACACACCATTGGCCACGCTCTCGAAGCCGAAACCAGCTACAAGGTCTTTCTCCACGGAGAGGCCGTAGCATGGGGCATGGTGGCTTCCGCGATGATCGCCGTAAGTATGCACAAGACCTCACTGGAGACGGCGCAGCGCATTATCAGTTTGGTGCTGGCCTATGCGCCGCTGCCCAATGTAGATGTGCGCCCGAAGGCAATCTTCCGCCGCCTCGCCAGTGACAAGAAAACCCTCGATGGCCTGGTGCACTTCATTCTCCCGCATGAGGTCGGCCAGGTGGATATCGTGACCGATGTATCCGAACGCGCTGTGCTCCAGGTAGTACAGGAGCTGCGGAATCTCTCGCAGGCCTAAGACGAACATTTCAGGACGGAATGAAAAGATGGATGAAGTAAAACCGGCGCCGGCATTTCCAGCGTTCCCGCCACAGTGGGTGCCCGTGTTGAGCCCGCCCAGGATCAGAAAGCCGCCGCCAATGCCGTGCGCCAGATGTTCTCCAGCATCGCGCCCCGCTATGACCTGCTCAACCACGTGCTTTCTCTCAACATCGATCGCTATTGGTGGTGGCGTACCGCCCGCCGCTTCCGCCACATTCTCCGCCGCGCCGATACCGCCGTGCTCGACCTTTGCTGTGGAACCGGGGACATGACCTTCGCGCTCTATCGGCAGGCGGGGGCGAAAGGCGCCTCCATTGTGGGCGCCGATTTTGCCCACCCCATGCTATGCCGCGCCACCCAGAAAAGTGCCGGACTCTCCTTTGCAGTGGGTAGAGGCCGATGCTCTGCAAATGCCTTTCGCGGATGCGCGATTCAACCTCGTAACCACAGCCTTCGGCTTTCGCAACCTTGCCAACTACGATGCGGGCCTCGGTGAAATCCATCGCGTACTTGCCGCTGGATGGCGAAGTCGCGATCCTCGATTTCGGCGAACCCCAGGGCCTGCTCGGCAAGTTCTACCGCTTTTATTTCCGCCACGTTCTGCCCACCATCGGCTCGGCGCTCTCCGGAACCAAAGGCCCCTACGCTTATCTGCCAGCCAGCGTGGCGCGCTTTCCGCAGCCGCCGGAGATGCTCTCGCGCATGAAAGCCGCCGGCTTTCGCGAGGTCAATTACACTCCTTATACCTTTGGAGTTGCTGGCGTGTACTGGGGCAAGAAAGTAAGAGAATCGAAGCACCGTCTCTCATTCTCGCCCTTGGCATCCGTGTTCGCGCACGGTAAGCTCCCTTGTATGGTTGGTACGACGATAAACCCCGAGCTGATGAGCGCCGAGAAACAGCGTGTGGCGCGCAACAGCGTTCTTGTTGCCATTGTCATTACCGTTTTCAAATTTGCAATTGGATTCCTAAGCGGCAGCCTTGGCATTCTGTCGGAGGCGCTGCACTCCTCGCTCGATCTCGTCGCTGCCATCATGACCCTGTTCTCAGTGCGCGTCAGTGACAAGCCTGCTGACGCCGATCATCAGTACGGCCACGGCAAAATCGAAAATTTCTCCGCCTTCATAGAAACCGGGCTGCTTCTCATCACCTGTCTCTGGATCGTATGGGAGGCCATCCAGCGCCTCTTTTTTCACAATGTCGAGATCGAACCCACTATCCTGGCCGTGGTCGTCATGAGTGTCTCGATCGCGCTTGATTCCTGGCGTTCGCGGGCCCTGAAGCGGGTTGCCGATAAGTATTCCAGCCAGGCATTGCAGGCTGACGCGCTGCACTTTGCCACCGACATCTGGTCCAGTGCCGTGGTCATCGCCGGCCTCGGTTTTGTCTGGGCGGGACGCCATTACCATGTGGCGTGGCTCGCCAAAGCCGATCCCATATCGGCCCTCTGTGTGGCTGGGATTGTGGTCTGGGTCAGTTGGCGTCTGTCGCGTGAAACTCTCGACGCTTTACTGGATGCCGCGCCCCCCGGCGTGCGAAATGAAATCATCGGCCAGGTTCGCAGTGTCCCCGGCGTCCTCGGCGTCGAGCGTGTCCGCATTCGCAAGGCCGGTAGCCGCTACTTTGCCGATGTTGCTGTGGGCTTGGCGCGCAACCTGACCTTCCAGGCCTCCGACGCCGTGGTCTCCAAAGTCCGCCAGCGCATTGACAACCTGCTTGGAAACGCGGACGTGCTGGTCAACGCCGTTCCCCGCGCACTGATTACCGAAAGCATCTTCGACCGTATCCGCGCCGCGGCCTTGCGCAATAATCTCATGGTGCATGACATCAGCGTGCAGGATCTCGACGGCGATGTTCACGTCGAACTGCACGTCGAACTCGACGAGACGATGACGCTGATTGCAGCGCACGACCGCGTCACCGCCCTTGAGGCGGACATCCGCGACCACGTCCCCGAGATCACCTCTATCCTCACCCACATTGAAAGCGAGCCCGCCACCATCGAAACCGGCGACGCAATCCTGGAAGATCGCGAGCTGGAGGAGAAACTCAAGGCCATCGCTGCCACCTTTTCCGATGTGGTGGACATCCACGAGATCATCTTCAAGCGCGTGCGCGATCACCTTTTCCTCTCGTGCCACGTGACCATGCAGGACAATCTCCTGCTCTCGCGCGTGCATGACGTACAGACCGCGCTGGAGACACGATTCAAGTTGGAAGCACCGCAACTATTCCGCGTGCTCATCCACCCCGAGCCGCAAACTGACAACCGGCGCTAGCGTCGCTCCGCCCTCCGATGTATCCTCAGCGATTCTGTTATTTGTGGGAGTGTCATTCCGAGCAACGCGAGGAATCCCCGCGCATTCCAAATCACCTGCACAGTCTCAAGCTTTTCAACCAGCCCAGCGGCTCCTGAGTTGATGATGGGGAACCCATTCTCAAAACTTGAAGATCAGGCAGCCTTGTTCTTTCGTAGCGCGTCGCGCAACCGGAAATATTTCTGCGCCCGCGCCACATCCCTGCCGATCTGTTCTTTCAAAGCCTCCACCGTGGGAAACTTTTTCTCCGCCCGCAGCCGATGCAGAAAGCTCAGCCGGATCGGCGTATCGTTCGATAGATTGAGTGGATGGAAATTCAAGATGTAGCTTTCGATCGCAAATGAGTCCTCACCAAACGTTGGACGGTTGCCGACGTTTGTGACCGATTGAAAGTGTTCACCGTTGATAAGCATCTCCGACACATACACGCCAAATGCCGGAGTGAGCTCGTCGTAGCGTGCCAAATTCACCGTTGGCACCGTATATTTCGCGCCGTATCCGCGCCCGCGCCCAGGTGAGGAATCGATGCTGAACGCACGTCCGAGCAAGTGGCGGGCTACGTCAACCTCGCCGCCGAGCACCACCGCGCGCACGTTGCTGCTTGAGATCACCAGCTCGCCCCAGCGCATCGGTGTATGCGCCACCACCGTGAAGCCAAGCTTGAGCCCGAACTCGCGCAGCCTATCCAGGTCGCCCTCCGCCTTATGCCCAAAACGGAAGTTGAAACCTTCGTGGACTTCAATCGCGTGCAATTTATTGAACAGGATCTCTTCCGCGAACTCAAAGGGCGGCATCAGTGACAGGTCGCGGGTAAAGGGAACCAGAACCACCGCGTCCAATTCCGTCTCTCTTAAGAGCTCCAACTTTCGCGCCATTGGTGTAATCAGCGGAGGTCCGCCGTGCGGGTGCAGAATCCGCTCGGGATGAGGATCGAAGGTCACGAGTACGGCGCGCGCATGCAGCTCTTTTGCGCGCGCGCATATCGACTGAATCAGCCTCCGGTGCGCGCAGTGTACGCCGTCGTAGTTGCCCACGCTGACCACCGCCGGCCCAAAGTTCTTCGGCATCTCCTCCAGTGATTCGAATACCTGCACGATCAGCCCTCCAGGTCTATCTCGACGCGCAATCCATCATAGGCCAGCCGCACTCCCGGAGGGAGTGTCTGGTTGGTCGCCTCGTGCGCCAGGTCGTGGCTGATGTGAGTGAAGAGCGTCTGGGCAGCGCCGATGCGAGCCGCGATCTTCAACGAATTTTCCACGGTCGAGTGGGTGGGATGCGGTTCATGACGCAACGCATCCAGGAACACCAGCTCCACGCCTTGCAGCAATTCGATCGAGCTGTCGGGAACCGAACTGAAGTCCGTCAGATATGCAAATTGACCAACCCGGTAGCCGAAGATTTCGGCGTCGCCGTGTATTACCGGCACCGGAATCACACGTACTCCGAGCAACTCAAATGGCCCGGTGATCTCGCGCAATTCCACCTTGGCAAGGCCGCCGTATTTGTAATCCTCATCGAAGACGTATTTGAAGACCGACTGCAATATCCGCGCGGTCTCCGGGTTCGCATAGAGCGGAAGCCTCCCGCCACCGGTTACTCTTGGATAGGTGAGTGGGCGTAGATCGTCGAGTCCTAAGATGTGGTCCGCGTGGCCGTGGGTGTACAGTACCGCATCCAGGCGGTTAATCCCTTCCCGTATCGCCTGCTCGCGAAAGTCCGGCCCACTGTCGATGACAATGCGATGTCCATCCCATTCGACCATCACAGAGGGGCGCGTGCGGCGGTCCCTCGGATCGAGGGAGTGGCAGACGGCGCAGTCGCATCCAATCGTGGGCACGCCCATCGAGGTGGCGCTGCCCAGCACTGTCACCGTGCCTTTCTTCACTTGCGCCCACCTCCGGGTGTGCCGGGGATCTTTTGCATCGCTTGGCGATCGATCATGTTCACGATTTCCATGTACGTCATCCGAAGCTGAAAGACCGTGTTGGTCAGGATCGCCTGCTCCTGCTCCGTCAGGTTGCCCTTGGTCTTCTCTTCCAGCACGGCGATCAAATCAATCATCTGCCGCAGCCCAACAACGTCCACGCGCCGTTCGGTCCCGGTCTCCATTGCCCCGGCGTACATCATTGCCGACTGCACCAGCAAGTCCAGCAGATGAACAAATTCCATCTTCTGTCCGCCAAATGCGGTGCGTTCCGCCTCGCCGTTGTACCCGGTCATCAAATCCGGCTCGGCAACAAACGATGGCTTTTTCTCTGGCGCAGCTGCCTTGTCTCCCCCAGCCGGTTCCGCCTTCGCAGCCGGTTCAGCCTTCGCAGTCGGTTCAGCCTTCGATGCAACCGGCTCTGCCGGAGGAGTCGCCGTGCGGTTGGCAACAGAGGCTTCTGCCGATGGGGCGGGCTCTGCCTTAGGCTCTACCGGAGCGTCCGGCCTCGGCTCTCCATCCACCGTGAACTTGCGGCGATCGGTCACGACAAACTCTGGCTTCTTCTCTTTTTCCATCTCACTCTTCCCATACCGCAGAGATGAATTCTGAAAACTGAACCCGCATTACGATCTGATCCCGCAATTTTAGCCGTGCTGTTGAACTTTTAGAATTGAAAAGGCAACGCCGCGCTGCGCGCCACGCTGCCGCCTACCCTCAGGCTCTCCGTTTCGTCGCTCATTGCGGTGAGCTTTACATACCCCAGCGCCACCGTTCGCGCAACTCCGTCCACCACTACTTCCGCGCTGCTTGTGATTTCGCCAATGTCTTTATCTCCGGCCATGATCTTACTGCCGCGCTCCGGAGCCTTGCCTTCCACGATGAATCCCGTGAGGTGCCGGTGTACCTGTCCCCGCGCACGTATGCGCTCCACGATCTCCTGACCAATGTAGCAGCCCTTATTGTGATGCAGCGCGTAATCCTGTCCTGTCTCCTGCGGCAGCTCGCGAACTCCCGTGTCCACGCCCACCCTCAGCAGTCCAAGCAGAATTCGCTGCCACTCCAGGGCCTCTACGCCCACCGGAGTCGCACCGGCGGCGACCAGCGCATTCCAGACTGCTTCAACGTTCTCCGGAGCCAGCCACAGCTCGTACCAGTTCCGCACCTCAATCGGATCGCGCACCAGCGAGAATCCGATTCCTTTCCAGCTTCCGTCCAGCAGCTCACCCGGCTTGGCCGCCCCTGGCATCAGCCCCGCGCTGCTCAGCACCTCCACGGCGCGCGGCCCAGCCACGCCAATCGAAGTAAGCTTGTCGCTGATGTCGCCAATCTCCACGTCATCCATAATGATGTAGCGTTCGAGGAATTCGCGGATAGTCGCAATCTGCCCCAATTCGCTTTCGAGCACGTAAAACTCGCCGCGCTGGAAGGCCAGCAGATCGCCCTGGATGCGTCCCTGCGCATTCAGCACAAAGCTGAAGTTGCCATAATCCTGCCGCAAGTCGCGAGTATTGTTGCTGACCATCCCGTTCAACCAGCGCACCCGGTCTTCGCCGCTCACCACCAGTTTTCCGCGCCAGCCAAGATCAAAGACGCCGCAGCCATGCCGTAGCGCGCTCAGTTCGTCTGCGGTGGATCACAAAGCGCAACACCGTCTCAGCCCCGGCATATTCCCCGGCCACCGCCTGCAATCCGAACTTCGTAAGGGAGTAGAGGACATAATTTAAGAGCCACCCAGAACTTTCGATTATAGTCGGAGCCTCGAGCTTCATGTCTCCAGGGCAGCATAATGGTCTAGCTTGAGGCAGAACAGCCGCGGCATCCCGGTCTTTAGATGCCAAAGTCGAGACGCCAAAACTTTGCCCGGCATGATCCTGCTCACGAGCCCCTCAGCAGATGTTATCTTTTCACCATGGCCCAGGACCACCAAGGACGTGGATTGAAACTCTTCCGCAAACTGTTTCTGCTGCTTACCTTCTCTGTCGCTCGCACCCCGCTTGCATCCCGCGCAGGAGACCTCGCCAGCACCGGCACAGGAAGCGCCCTCCGAGGAGCATCATGTCACTGCGGCCGAGGCCAAAGAGCTTTTCCGCTCGATCGATGATATTTTGCACTTCGCCAGTGAGCATACCGGCCTTCCCATCCTCCACTCCGTCAAAAAGAAGATGGCCAGCCGCGAGGAAGTTGAGAAGTACGTCGAGGCTCGAATGAAGGAGCAGGGAAACGGCGAGCGCTTCGACCGCTCCGCTGTGTCACTTAAAAAGCTCGGCCTGCTGCCCCGCGACTTCAATCTGCGCGAGTACATGCTGGGTCTCTACAAAGAGCAGGTCGAGGGATGGTACGACGCGCACAGCAAAACCGTCTATCTCCTCGATTGGGTTGATCCCGACGTTCAGAAGCCGGTGATGGCCCATGAACTGGTTCACGCTCTGCAGGACCAGAGCTTCGATCTCGAAAAATGGCTGAACGTAGCCAAAGATTCCAAGGACGACACCACGCAGATGCTTCTCGACGAGCAGCGTACCGCCCGTCAGTCAGTCGTCGAGGGCCAGGCTATGATCGTCCTCTTCGACTACCAGCTCACCCCCGTCGGCCAGAGCGTGGAGAGCGCTCCCGATCTGGTTCTTTCGATGAAGTCCTCAATGCTCGACGAAGGCTCCACGCCTATGTACGCCAAAGCCCCGATCTACCTGCGCGAGGCCATGCTCTTTCCCTACACCTACGGCATGGAGTTCTCCCGCGTCGTCCTGGTCGAGCGCGGCAAGCAGGCCGCGTTTGCCGGAGTATTCGAGCGCCCGCCCTTCGACACCCGCGAGATCATGCAGCCCGCCACCTATCTCAGCGCCGAGCCTCAACCGCAGCTCAAAGTTGTACCTATGGAAAAAATCCTCGGCTCCGATTGGCGCCGCGAAGATTTTTCCGGCCTCGGCGAAATCGACCTCCGCGTCATCCTCCGTCAGTGGGGCGGCAGTGAGATCGCAGCCAAACTCGCCCCTTCCTGGCGTGGCGGCTACTACATGACGCTCACGAACAAAAAGTCGCCCAAGAATGCGCCCGTGCCGCTCGCCATGGTTCTCAGCTTTGCCTCGCCCGCCGCCGCCAGCCAATTCGCCTCTGTTTACGAGAGCTCGCTTGCGCACCGTTACAAGTCGGTTCAGCCTGCGGCGTCCCCTCGTCAGTGGATTACCGAAGAAGGCGCGGTCTTCCTCTATGTTGACGGCTCAACCGTCGTTGCCGCCGAATCCTTCAGTCCTGAAGACGCAGCCAAAATCCATGCGGCCCTCATTCCCGTCAATGTTCTCACCACCGCGCAATGAACCACCCGTGAGGGTCCTAATTGAGGGGTGATTCTTCTCTGCTGTGCCTCAATCTGTTGGCCCTGGATAAATGGAGGCTGGGTCGAGAGTAATGTCACCTCCCGGAACGCTCTGCAAATCTGGCGTGAAGTATCGCTCGCTTCCTACCCTCATCACGAAATAGGAGAACGGTGTGTGATGGGGGTTCACCTCGTTAGGGTCGTCGATGTATTCGACGCATCCGCGAAGGCTAAGGATAAGGTTGCGCCCCATCGCCGGATTTTGCCGCTTCACCGCCGATTCCATATCCGCCAAAGGTATTGAGATACCCCAAGAGTAGTCACGCTTTTGTTCCGGAAATATCACGTCCCCGACGTAGACTTTTCCCCCGGTCGAATCGTTACATATCCCCGTATGGGTATTGGATGCATCAATCACTTCCAATTTGGGGAAGATGCGGACGTGTTGGGCCGCAGAATGACCATAATTCCGCAGCGTAAAGGCGACGGAAAGCGAGAATGTAGGACCGTACTCGACAGTAGCACCCTTCTCAAAGCTGACAGGAGTCGCTGTCTCAATTCCGATCCAGGCTCGTTGTTCATCATGAAAGGCTTTTTGGGTGTTATGCAGAGTGTCCACGGAGGTTTGAGCCAATTGTTTTGCGGCCCCAGCTTGAATGATCGCTTGATCAGCTATCGTTTTCGTCCGGTTGGCCTGATCTTTCATCTGGTCTGCAAGGTCTTTAGTCCTATCTGCTTGTTTACCCGCGGCGATAGCCAAATCGTGTGTCTCGCCAGCTTGCCTGGAGAGTTGAGCGGCCTGCTGCCGATAAATGCGATTCATGCGGGACATAAGATCGGTAGAATTTTCAACCTCCTGATACTGGTACCAAGCGATGGAGACCAATACGGCGGTGAAGCCAGCGATAATCCAGGTCGCGTTCGCCGTACTTCTAGCCGCTCTGTCATTGGGGGATTCCTGCTCTTGATTGGTTTTAGTTTTATGCGTTTTGTGTAGCCAATAATCACACCACACCAATATGCAGCTTTGGCCCCCAGGTGGTGTTTATTTTGGTCGCTATATTCTGTATCGCACACGGTGTGTCCTTTTTGCTGAAATAAAATTGTACCCCGAGGTAGTGTGTGAGGCTGCCGCTTGCGTCCGCGCCTCCGGTATAATCAGCTTTTCCGCTAACTTGTTTGCATATTGTAGGAGATTGCATTTGTCACAGGCAGAGATCGGCATCATTGGTGGCAGCGGCCTTTATTCCATGAAGGGCCTCACCGACATTCACGAAGTTCAACTCGAAACCCCCTTCGGCGCGCCCTCGGACCCTTATGTTCTCGGCAACCTCGCGGGACGCAAGGTTGCATTCCTTGCCCGTCACGGGCGCGGCCATCGCATCCTGCCCACCGAGTTCAACTTTCGCGCCAATATTCACGGCTTCAAGCAGCTCGGCGTCGAACGCATCCTCTCCGTCTCTGCTGTCGGCTCGCTCAAGGAAGAACACAAGCCCACCGACTTCGTGATTCCTGACCAGTTCTACGACCGCACCAAGCAGCGCGTCTCCACTTTCTTCGGGGAAGGTCTCGTGGCCCACATCGCGTTCGGCGATCCCATCTGCCCCGAACTTGCCGCCATCGTCGCCAAGGCCGGAGCAGCCGCCGGAGTGGTCACCAAGAGCGGCGGCACCTACGTCTGCATGGAAGGCCCGCAGTTCTCCACCAAGGCTGAGAGCAACGTCTATCGCGGCCTGGGCTTTGACATCGTGGGCATGACCAATCTGCAGGAGGCCAAACTCGCGCGCGAGGCCGAGATCTGCTACGTCACCATTGCCATGGTCACCGACTACGATTGCTGGCATCCCGATCACGACAGCGTCACCGTGGAGCAGATCATTGGCGTCCTCAACCGCAACGCGGAGAACGCCGCCAGCGTGGTTCGCGAGGCCGTTGCCGCCTTGGGCTCCAGCCGTGGATGCAAGTGCGGGCAGGCGCTCGCCATGGCCATCATGACCGCGCCGCAGGCGATCCCTGCCGCAACCCGCGCCAAGCTTGACCTGCTCGTCGGAAAATATCTCAGCTCAAAGGCGGGCGCATAACATGTCTATCCTCGTAGTCGGCTCGGTTGCTTTCGATTCCTTGAAAACCCCTTTTGGCGAGCGCAAAAAGATTCTTGGCGGCGCCGCAACCTACTTCTCGCTCTCTGCCAGCTTCTTTACCCAGGTCCGCGTCGTTGGCGTTGTCGGAGAAGACTTCACCGCCGAGCACGAGGCCGTGCTGACCGATCGCGGCATCGATACCCGCGGCATTGAGCACGCCTCCGGCAAAGACCTTTCACTGGGGTGGCGAGTACGGCGAAAACGTAAACGAGGCCAAGACCAACTTCACTGACCTCAACGTCTTTGAAAACTTCGTCCCCAAAATTCCCGCCGCCTACGATGACTCCGAGATTCTCTTCCTCGCCAACATCCAGCCCGAGTTGCAACTCGACGTGCGCCGCAAAATGCCGCGCGTAGCGCTGGTAGGCGGCGACACCATGAATCTCTGGATCAACATCAAGCGCGCCGAGCTTCTTGAAACATTGAAGGAAGTCGATATCCTTCTCATCAATGATGGCGAAGCCAAACTGCTCGCCTCCGAGAACAGCCTGGTCCTGGCCGCCAGAAAGATTCTTACCCTCGGCCCTAAGTCGCTGGTCATCAAGCATGGCGAATACGGCGCCACGATCTTTTTTGCCGACGGCTCGCACCCATTCCGCGCCCCGGCTCTGCCCATCGCCGAGGTTCACGACCCCACCGGCGCCGGGGACACTTTTGCCGGAGGCTTCATGGGCTACATCGCCTCGCAGCCTGCGATTACGCCAACCGTACTCAAGCAAGCCATGTTCTACGGAGGCGTCATGGGCTCGTTTACCGTGGAGCGCTTCGGTCCCGAGCGGCTCATCTCGCTCACGCGCGACGAGATCGAGGAGCGCTTTGGGCTCTTCCGTAGCCTTACCCATCTTGACTAACTAGGGGCGGCGCTGAAGTGGATCTCGATCTCGCTCTCGACGTTAGACATGACGAGACCAGTGAAGCACAGCGCGGACGCAATGGCGAACTGGCCTTTGTCTCCGCGCTCGCGTTCATGCTCTCCGTCGTGGCCTTCGTCTTTTTCTACCGCCATGGAGACATCCTCCTCTGGGGCGATGCTGTCGCCCATATCAACATTGCCCGCCGCCTCACCGATGCGCGCAACCCCGGCTGGGAGCAGTTGGGAACCGTCTGGCTGCCTCTTCCGCATCTGCTCGTCGCACCCTTTGTTGCCAATGATTGGCTCTGGCGTACGGGCATCGGCGGGTCAATTCCGTCGATGCTCGCCTACGTTCTCGGCGTTGCAGGCATTTACCGCCTCGTGCGTGCGCGCGCAGCGGCCTCCGCTGCCTCGCTGGCCGCGGCCATCTACGCCTTGAATCCGTCGATGCTCTACATGCAATCGACGGCCATGACCGAATCCATCTTCCTTGCCGCAGTCATTTGGGCGGTGGTGTACTTTGACGCGTTTCTCCAGGGACTCTTCCCCCGCTCGGGTCGCGCCGTTTCTGCTCTTCCGGCGTGGCGCGCCATCGAGCGTTGTGGGCTCTGCCTCGCAGCGGCCATCTTTACCCGCTATGACGGATGGATCGTCGCCTTTGTCATCGGCCTCTGCGCCGTCTTTGCCGCCACATGCTGGCTCGCGATGCGGCCCTCGCAACTGGAGATCGGACGGCTCGCGCGCTCCATGATCTCCTTCCTCCTACTGCTTGCTCTCTGCCCCACGCTCTGGCTCGCACATAACTACAAGAACAACGGACATCCGCTCGACTGGCTCAACGGACCTTATTCAGCCAAGGCCATCGAGCAGCGTTCCTCGCACCCCGGCGATCCGCCTTATCCGGGCAAGAACAGCATGACGGTCGCGGCGCAATACTTCCTGAAGTCCGCGCGCATGAACACCGGAGAGGGCTCGCGCCAGAACTGGCTCATCCTGCTCGCCGCCGCCGGAGTCCTCCTCGCAGCCTTCGACTTGCGCCGCTTCGCCCCGCTGCTTCTGCTGTGGATACCGCTGCCGTTCTATGCCTACTCGATTGCCTACGGCAGCGTTCCAATCTTTGTGCCGGAGTGGTGGCCATTCTCCTACTACAACGTGCGCTACGGCCTGGAATTGCTGCCCGCCATCGCTGTCTTTGTCGCGGTGATTCCGTTTGCTGTCTCGCGTCTGCATCGGCGCTGGCTCACGGTTGGCGCAACCGCGGCTCTCTTGATCATCGCTCTGCTCGCATACAGTTCCTCGGCTTGGTGCTTTTCCAAGCGCTCGCAGGAGCACAGTTGGGGGCGCAAGTGGATGATTCCCATCTGCTATCGGGAAGCATGGGCAAACAGCCGCAGCCGCCTTCAGCTTGAGTCGCAGGTGGCGCAAGCTCTCATGCCGATCCCAGACGACTCGACCATCTTGATGTACACGAGCGACTATGTTGGAGCCATTCAGAAGGCGGGGATTCACTTTAAACGCGTCATCTCCGAGAGCACCTTTATCGCCTGGGACTCGGCTCGCAGCGCACCGTTCGCCGGGGCTGACTACATCGTTGCCATCGCCGGCGATCCCGTCGCCGAAGCCGTTCGCGTCAATCCCCGAGGCCTTACAAAGGTCGCGATCATCCACACTCTCGGCAAACCAGAAGTCACGATCTATCGCGGCTCGCGGAAGTAACCATTGGCGAGTTGATAATGGCTTCGGATGAGGCAGGTTACTGGTTTGCGAATCGTGTGGGAACGGGTGCTGGTTCTACCGGTTTGCTGCCATCTGGACCTATTCTCCGAACGCTGTTCCGTCAGGGTGGTCCCGCTTTTTTGATAGTGAGTGGAAAGGCCGTTAGATAATCGCCCGGTAGCTCACAATCTCGTAACAAACCGCCACGGCAGCATTCCGCTGAAATTTGGACGGGAAGCTGTTGAACTGTTGGCCCTGTTGCTGTTGTGAGCCGCTTTTCGAAAAGACTCAGAGCCCTCCGTAAAAGCGGCCGAATGCGCGCGCCAGCATGAGAGACATGGCCAGGATGCCCGCCCCAAGAGGGAGTACGTGCCGGAGCTTGCGCAGTTCGAAGCTCCCAACGCGGCACACAAGCAGATAGCCTATTGTGAGATTGAAGAAGCCCCACAGCACATTCACCGTAGAGGAAGACAATCCTACCCCAGGCGGAGTGGCGAATGGACTCTGGAAGGCATGCCCTGAAACACCATTTCCGAGATGAGGGAGCGAGTTCGCCAAGAAGGCGCCTCCGAAGAAGTACGCCAAATAGTGATACCAGCGCATGATGTCTCCCTTCTGGAGTAACACAGACAGTGTATGTCAAAGGAGAGCATTCTCGGCAGGTTTGGCGGCTGAGGCTGCCTGTCGGCGTATCAGCAGGGGCTAGCGTTAGAGCTAGTGGTTAAAACATCGCGACTGCAGTCCCCGAGTTCAGCAGCAGCATAACGATCGGAATGCTGCTGCTGTTGGCGATAAGGATGGGCAACTCCGCCGAGTGGCTTACGTTCTAAACAGTGCGACCCATCACAAGGAGGGTTTCATGCGTTGTCTGCTGAAGGTTTCGATTCCAACCGAGATCGGTAACGAGCGTGTTATGGACGGTAGCTTGGGAAAGACAATCGAGTCGATCCTTAACGATATCAAGCCGGAAGCCGCCTATTTTGCTGAGGAGCAGGGAGCCCGGATGGGATTTATCGTCTGCAATGTCAAAGATGAATCGGAGATTCCGGCGATCGCCGAGCCTTGGTTTCTTGCCTTTGGTGCGCGCGTAGAGTTTCATCCTGCGATGACTTTGGCGGACTTGAAGAAGGGTATGCCAGGGTTTGAAAGAGCGATCAAGAAATATGGCTACGTGCCGAAGAAAGCTGCCTGAAGAGTAGAAGGTTCGGCGCGCCGCCCAGTAACAAGAGCAAGAACAAAGTCAAACTACGCAAAAACAACAAGGACAAAGTCAACGACCCCACATCTGCCAATGGCGGGCAGATATGGGGCACGGGAACTTTCAACGTTCGCGATTCCCACATTCGCCAACTGCGGGCGGATGTGGGCCACCCGCCCACACTATCGCTGTAACTAGGGAGTCCGGGGATAGAACGGGGTCCAGTCGGCGAAAACTTCATCGGGATTCTCGGTCAGCCGATAGTGGGTGATGGCCGCGTTTCTCAGAAGGCTGGGATCGATCGGATTACGCGCGAAGTAGTTGTGAAAGACTTGCATCGTAACCTGGCCATCCTCGTCGGAGAGCAGAGCGATTCCGGAAAGCGTCGTGCTGGCACGAGAGGTTGCTTTTCTCGCAGGCCATTGGGCGACCAGGGTATTGCCTCCCTCTGGTGCGACCTCCGGTGTTACGAGCACGGTTTCAATGCCGTACATGGCGACACTGATGGCGTAGGAATCGCAAATCTCAGGCCATAAGCGCACATTGTCATACAGAACGAGTAAGGTGGGCCGGACTCCGCCCGACAGGCGCTTGAACTGTGGGATGGCGCTGTCGATCTTGGAGCGCACGCGTTCGCCCGGAACACTGTCATAAAAGGTGTCGCCTTCATGCAGGTGATCCATCGGTTTGTGCATCGCGTGCTGTTGCGCCGGGCTGGCATCGAACTGTTTCACTTTGATAACGATCGACGCACTGCCGCACCAGAGCATATAGTCTGGCGCGCTGTGCCGATCGATATGCACCCTCTCGGCACGAATTGCACTGGTGGCGCAGAGGGCTTCGAACAGTTCTTCGGATTTCATCATCTCTGTAATTTTCTCACAGCAAGCTTGTATTCTGGCTGAAAGAATCGCGACTGGCAGGATATAAGTAATGCGGCGGTGGTGACTCTTTCACTTGTCCCCACATTCGCCAAAAGCGGGCGGATGTGGGCCACTTGTGACCCGTTATACCCCTACTCGCTTTGGAAGTATCTCACCGATTCGTTTTACCTGGGCTCCGACGCCGCGTAATTTTTCTTCGATGCGCTCGTAGCCGCGGTCGATGTGGTAAACGCGGTCGATGATGGTTTCGTCCTGCGCGACGAGGGCGGCGAGCACAAGCGAGGCGGAGGCGCGCAGGTCGCTGGCCTGCACGGCGGCGCCGCTTAGTGTGCTTTTGCCGCGCACCACGGCACGGCGTCCCTCGATCTTGATGTTGGCTCCCATGCGGCACAACTCCTGGGCGTGCATGAAGCGGTTCTCGAAGATGTTCTCGGTGATGATCGAGGTTCCGGCGGCCTGGGTCATCAGCGCCATGTACTGCGCCTGCACGTCGGTAGGAAAGCCGGGGTATTCTTCGGTGGTTATGTCGCCGGAGGTGAGTGGGGCGGCGTCGCCCATGACGCGCACGCAACCCTCGCCCACCTTGACCTTTACGCCGACCTCTTCCAGCTTGTTGAGCAGGGAGGTGAGGTGGGTGGGATCGCAGTCGGTGAGCATGAGGTCGCCGCCGGTGAGGGCTCCGGCGAGGATGAAGGTTGCGGCCTCAATGCGGTCGGGAATGATGCGATGGCGTGCGCCGTGCAACTGCTCCACACCTTTGATGCGGATGGTGGAAGTTCCCGCGCCCTCGATCTTTGCTCCCATCTTGACCAGCAGGGCGGCGAGGTCCACGACTTCGGGCTCGCGGGCGCAGTTCTCCAGTACGGTCTCGCCCTCGGCAAGCACGGCCGCCATGAGAATGTCTTCAGTTCCGGTGACGGTGATTTTGTCAAAGGAGTAACGCGCGCCTTTGAGCTTTGTGGCGCGCGCCTCGATGTATCCATGCTCCTGGACGATCTTTGCGCCGAGCTTTTCCAAGCCCTTGAGGTGCAGGTCGATGGGACGGGCGCCGATAGCGCAGCCGCCGGGAATGGAAACCCTTGCGAAGCCTACGCGCGCCACCAAAGGGCCCAGCACGAGCGACGAGGCGCGCATGGTTTTCACCAGCTCGTAGCTGGCCTCGGGATTGGCGCTGAGATTGGCGGCGCAGATGGTGGTGCGGTGCTGCGCGCGGCCGTATCCCAGCTCGACCTCGGCGCCCATGGCGGAGAGCAACCGGCGCTCGGTTTCAATGTCGCGCACCTGTGGAATGTTTTCGAGAATGACGGTTTCACTGGTGAGCAGCGCCGCCGCCATGGCGGGGAGCGCGGCGTTCTTTGCGCCGCTGATTCGTATGGTACCCAGCAGCGGATTGCCGCCGCGAATTACAAGCTTGTCCATGAAATGAGTCCCGGAAGAAAAACTATGAAATATGAATGCCTGCCTAGATTCTACACATTTGAGCTGATTCGCACGCGCTGCGGCGCTTACTGGCTGGGCAGGGCCTCGATGATTGCGTCATGCAGCAGCGGACGCAGCTCTTTGATCGCCTGATTTCGGGCATCGGGCCAGGTGCGGTTGGTGAGCAGGGTGACGGAGAGGCCGCGTTCGGGGTCGCACCAGAGCGAAGTGCCGGTGTAGCCGAGATGACCGAAGGAGCGCGGGGAAAACCGCGTTCCGGACTGCGATGGCTGGGAGGGGGTGTCCCAGCCCAGGGCTCGCGAGGTGCCCTGGCGGCTCAGGCTGGCGGGTGGTGAAGAGCTCGACGGTCTCGGGACGGAAGAGCGGCTGGCCCGGGCGCGAGGTTTCTTCGTGCGACGTTTCTGCGGCCAACATGCACTGGGCAAAGCGCGCGACGGAGAGCGCATCGCCAAACAATCCAGCGTGACCGGCAACGCCGCCCATGGCGCTGGCGTTCTCGTCGTTGACCTCGCCCTGGATGATGCGCCCGCGATAGGCAGTGTCATTCATCGTGGGAGGAATGTCAGGTATGCCAGATGGTTGCGGGGTAAAGGTTAAGTTAAGCTTTAGAGGAGAAAAGATCTCGCGCTGGCAGAAGGCGTCCAGCGGCTCGCCCGCGATGCGCTCCAGCAACTCGCCGAGCAGGATGAATCCGATATCGCTGTACTCGGCCCGCTCCATTGGCGCAGCCTCAAGCGGAACCCGTCGCGCCGCCGCCAGCATCGCCTCGCGACCGTCGGCGGCGAGGTAGAGCTTGCGATGCGCGGGCAGTCCGGAGGAGTGCGCCAGCAACATCCGCACGGTGACCTCCTCGCGCCAGCCACGGTGAAGCAGGTCGGCGCTGCGACAAAGTCCGGGAGCACCTCGGCGACCTTTGCGTCGAGCGAGAGCTTTCCGCGCTCGTAGAGCAGCATGGCCATGGAGGTAGTGGCGATGGGCTTGGTCAGCGAGGCCAGATCCCAGACTCGTCTCGTGCGTTGTTCGTACATCAGAGCGTGTGACTTCACTCGGGAAATCGGCCTCGTAGGTGAATCGTCCGAAGGCGCGCCATGCCAGCAGCTCGCCGCGCAAGGTCACCGCCAGGGCCGCGCCGGGAAACACCTTGCGCGCAATCGCCTCGTCGACCAGGCGGAAAGGCTGGGCGAAGCGCTGCTCCTGGCCGCCGGTCGCGTCCACCAGTCCGCCGATGCTCGACTCGGCTCCGCTCACTTTGTTCGGCTGTGCTGCTCTACTCACTTCGTTCGACTCTGCTCCGCTCACTTGATGTATTGCAGCATCTCCTTGAACTGTGCGGTCCCGCTTCGCTGCAGCAACTCGTACATCATCATCTCGGTGGAGGAGATGACGCATCCTGCCGACTCCATGCGGTCAAGGCCGAGGCGCCAGTTCTGTTCGGTGCGTGAGCTCACCGCGTCGGAGGCCACATGCACCATGTATCCGTTATCGAGCGCACCCAGGGCCGTCTGCATGACGCAGATATGGCTCTCGATTCCGCACAGGAGAACGGTCGTCGCGGCAGCCGGGCAGCTCGCGCAGCGCAGTTGCGAAACTCCTCGCGCCCAAAGCAGCCGAACTCCATCTTGTCGATTGGGCTGTACGTGCGGCAGCAGCTCGGCTATCTCGGGAACGGTCTGGCCCAGTCCGCGCGCGTACTGCGTTGTGAGCAGCACTGGAATCTCCAGCACGCCGGCGAGGCGGATCAGTACCCGCGAATTCCGCACCACCTCCTCGCGGTTGACGATCGCACGGCAGCAGCTTCTCCTGGATGTCGATGACCGCCAGCGCGCATTGTCCGGCATCCAGGCTGCGGCGGCGCAACCGGTTCGCCTGCCAGGCTGCCAGTCCGGGAAGGGAAGATGGATTCATCGCAAACTCCTGTGACGAAATTTGAAGCTGACTCAAGCCTACCCCAGCGGCCGCATTCCTTCCAGCCCTGATCGAGGCATTTTGCACCGGGCGGCAGATCAGAGCTGCGCCGCATCCCATTACAGCGTGAGAATGCATTGTTTTTTTTCCTCTCTTACTCGTCGGGCCGCCTTTCTTTTTGCTGCGCCGCTTCTGTTCGCGGCCAGCGCTCCGGCGCTGAAACAGATTGCGGTTCTGGATCTTCCGGGGCGTCCGGGCTTTGATGAAATTGCCCTGGTTCACGGCATGATTCTGGTCTCCCACCCAGGGGCCGGGGCGGTCGATCTGTTCGATCCGCAGAAGCGGCGCATTGTGGGGCATATACGCAATATGTGGTCGCCGCGCGGCGTGGCCGTGGATGAAGGCGCGCACCGGGTCTATATCGCCAATGCCGGAGCCCGCAATATTGTGGTGGTCTCCACTACGGACTGGCAGGTGAAGCGCACGATTGCGGTTGACTCCGCGCCTGACGCGCTGTTTGTCCTCCCGGGCGGACACGTCCTCTATGTCACGTTTCCGGAGGCGGAATCCATCGCAGCCATCGACCTGGCTGGGATGGTGGCCGGGAGCGATGCCGTAAACGATGCCGCGAACGGTGAGGCTGTCACGCGGCTTGCGGTGGAAGGGCGTCCGTATGCTTTTGCTTACGATCCCTCGCGACGGCGGCTGTTCGTCACGCTGCAGGATCGCCGCAGTGTGCTGGTGCTGAGCCCTCAGCTTACCCGGCTTACGAGCTTTTCGCTGAACGCCTCTGAGCCTACGGGGATTGCGTTCAGCCCGCGTTTCGACCGTCTTTATGTTGCCGTGCGCTACGCGGTGCTGGCGCTGGACCCAGAGAGCGGTGCGGAGCTCTCGCGCTCGGCGGTTGCGGGAGGCATCGACCAACTGACTCTGGACGAGGCCGCCGGCTCATTGTTGGGAGTATCCCAGGGCTCGGTTTTCGTCGTCCCTGCCTCGGCCAATCTTGGCCCCGCCAGCGAGTTGGACGTTGAGGTGAAGGGGCACTCACTCGCTTACGATTCGACTACTGGATATCTTTACCTGCCGGGAGGGCGTGAAGGGCGCTCGAAACTGCTTATCTTGAAACGCGTGGGTATGCAGTAATGAGAGCCCCCACTTTCTCCAAAGGAAGGCGGATGTGGGCCACCGTCGAACGATGGGCGCGGTGAAATTCCGACGCCAACACATCGAAGACCTACAAATAAATTATTTTGCGCGCATCTCACAGCTCCGGGGTAAACTCCTGCCGGGGTGAGTATGGCGCGCATACTGTTCGTGGATGATGAGGCCGCGATCCGTGAGACCTTTCCCAAGATACTTGCCATGGGGGGACACACGGTTGTGTCAGCAGCCACGGTTTCCCAAGCCCTTGCCCATATCACAGGCGAGCATTTTGACCTCTTAATTTCCGACCTGAACATCGGTCATCCCGCCGACGGTTTTGTGGTGGTTAGCGCGATGAAACGCACTCACCCGGAGTGCGTCACTTTTATCCTGACTGGCTATCCGGGGTTTGAGAGCGCTCTCCAGGCAATTCGCGAGCAGGTGGACGAGTACCTGATAAAACCCGCAGATGTCGGGATTTTGTTAAAGACCATTGATGAGAAACTCAGTCGAAAGAAGCCTTACGAAATCGCGGGGTACAAGCGGCTCTCGATGATATTGCGCGAAAATATTCCTCTGATCGTGGAGCGCGCATTGGCAGCGATGAAGCGGGGCTCCGACCAGCGAGAGTTGTCTGTTGCCGACGGCCAGCGGATGGGAGAACTGGCAGACGCACTGAGAGAAGCTGCCGACCTCATGGATGAAGGCGCCCCGGCAGAGTGGGAGGCGGCGAGCCAGCCGCAGCGAAGCTACCCGCTCCAACGGATGGTTCAGGAGAAGAGGATTATCGGGCAGGTGCTCAGCGAGGTCTTTCACGAAAACCTGCTTTCTTTAGACCTGAGCTACCTGATGCCCGATATGGCTCAACTGAACAATGCGCTCTTCTGGCAACTGGCGGAGTCGGTAGGCGCGTACGTTGAAACGCATACGGCTGAAGGTGGAGGCGAAGGAATAGCAGAGCGAGCCGCCAAGTTCGAAGAGGTTGAGTCCAAGCCGATACACACCAGCGCCGAACAACTCGAGGCGATTATTGATTCGGCGATGGACGCCATTATCAGCATTGATGCGGAGCAGGAGGTGGTGCTGTTCAATCGTGCCGCCGAACAGTTATTTGAATGCTCCGCCGCCGAGGCCATCGGAAAGCCTCTGGACCGCTTTTTGCCCGAGCAGGTGAGGGAGGCTCACCGCCAGCACATTGCAAACTTTGGTGAGGCTGGCGTCACGCTCCGGTCGATGCGTTCGCCGGCCACGCTGACCGCGGTTCGGGGCAATGGAAAGCAGTTCCCGGTTGAGGCAACAATTTCGCAGGCGGGCGAGGGCGATGACAAACGCTATACGGTCATCCTGCGAGACATCACGCAGCGGAAACGAACTGAGCGTGCCTTGGTCCTCAGTGAAAAGCTGGCCAGCCTTGGCCGGCTGTCGGCCGCTGTGGCCCATGAGATCAACAACCCGCTGGAGGCTCTGAAGAACTTGGTGTACCTGATCATGAGCAATCCTTTCGACACGGAGATGGTTCGTGAGTATGCACAATTGGCCGATGTCGAGGTGAATCAACTCGCTGAGGTTACGCGGCAAGTGCTCGGGATGTCGCGGAGCGGAGAGATGCACTCTCAATTTCGCCCGACCGAGGTGTTGGAGACGGTGCTGATGCTGGAACACCGAAAGATTGCGGAAAAGGGCGCGGTTTTACAAAAGGAGTACCGGCATGAGGTCGAGGTGTGGGGCGTGGCCTCGGAGATTCGGCAGGTGTTTTGGAACCTGCTGGTAAACGGTATCGACGCAATTCCGAGAGGCGGTTCGATTCGCGTGCGGGTTTCCGGATATCAAAACCCGGGGGATGGGTGTAGAGGAGTTCGCATTACCTTCGCCGATAGCGGAGCGGGCATCGGCGCGCCTGACTTGGCCCGGCTCTTTGAACCGTTCTATACCACCAAGGCAAATGCGACCGGTTTGGGACTGTGGGTTGCCAAGCAGATTGTCGAGAATCACCGAGGATGGATCCGAGTGCGATCTCGAAGTAGCGGGCCACAGACCTGGACTGTGTTTTCAATCTTTCTTCCCGCCGGACCCCGGCCGTGACGAATTGCGCAAACCCCGGTCGCAATCGGCTGCGCCTGAGCAGTTGAAGTCAACCCTACCGACTATCTTCCTGCCATTCCTCGTTGCGTGCCAGTTGACGCATGATACAAATGTTTCATCATGTCTGGAAAAGATTTGAAGCTGGGGCGCACCGAGCAGGGGCGTGGCGTGGTGGCACGGGCGGCCTGCCGCGTGGATCTTGCGGGCGGCACGATGGACATGTGGCCGCTCTACCTCTTCCATCCCGGCGCGGTGGTGGTGAACATTGCAGTTCAGGTGATGACCACCTGCCGGATTACTCCCACGGCTGGCGGCGGGATCGAACTTGTCTCGCTGGACACGGGCCTGACGGACAGTTTCGGAAGTATGCGGGCTTTGCGCGAGTCGGCGAAGTACCGGCATGGGCTGGCGGCTCACCTGGTGCAATTCTTTTATCCCGACGGCGATAGTGAGGCTGGCGGCGGCTTTCGGCTGGAGACTCATTCGGAATCGCCGGCGGGCGCGGGAATCTCGGGCTCTTCGGCACTGATGATCGCCTCGGCGGCGGCGCTGGCGCGCTTCACAGGACGCAAGCTCTCGCTGGAGCAGATTCGCGAAATCGCGCAGAACGTGGAGGCGCAGCTTATTGGCGTTCCTACCGGATGCCAGGATTACTATCCTGCGCTTTATGGCGGGGTGAGCGCAGTGCAGTTGGACGTCGATGGCATCCATCGCAAGGCCGTTGCCTGCGATGCCGATGAACTGGACCGGCGCTTTGTGCTGGCCTACACGGGAGCACCGCGCAAGAGCGGTGTTAACAACTGGGAAGTATTCAAGCAACACATCGACGGCGACCGGCGCATCTTCCGCAACTTTGAGCGCATCGGCGAGATTGCGCGCGCCATGCGCGAGGCCGTCGCCGGCGAGGACTGGGCGGAAACCGGGCGACTGCTACGCGAGGAGTGGAAGCTGCGCCGCACGAACGCGCCCGCGATCAGTACGCCGATGATCGAGCAACTGATCGCGACCGCGCGCAGGAACGGTGCGATCGGAGCGAAGGTTTGCGGGGCGGGCGGCGGCGGATGCGTGCTGTTTATGACTGAGCCGGATGCGCAGCTGCGGGTGGAGCAAAAGCTGGCGGCGGCGGGAGCGCAGATCCTGCCATTTGCGGTGGCACGGCGAGGAGTCTCGGTTCGGGGAGAGCCGCGGATTGAGGCTACCTCCGAGCCCCACATTCGCCGAAAGATGGCGGATGTGGGCCACCCGCGGATTCGCCGAAGGAAGGCGGATGTGGGCCACCCGCGGATTCGCCGAAGGAAGGCGGATGTGGGCCAGCCGTGACCGATGCGCGCCAAGTCGAGCTGTTTGGGGCAGGGAAGCCGTATCGTGCGCCCACGCCGCTACCGCCACTGGTGCGCTTCGTGGTGGCCGCAATGTGGGTGGCCGCAGTGTTCTGGGGCAGCGGCTTTGTCTATGCATTCTTCCCCGAGCACAATCTTCTGCCGGGACTACTGTTTCGCTTGATCGCCTGCGTTTTGACCGTCGGAGGGTTTGCCTTTTTCCTGCTCGTTCTGGACTCTAATTGGCTTCCGTTGCCAGAGGCTCTGGGCCTGCCGTTGGACCGTACCGCGACGCGGCAGTGGGGCAGCGGGGTAGCCCTCGGGGGAATGTTGATCAGCGCCGACGTGGGCTTGATCGGCTGCTTCGGCTCGTTGCGGTTTCAGCTACACGTTTCCGGGCACGCGTTGGAGCGTGCCGCCCTGGTAGCCTTGCTGCTGCTATTTGGAGCGCTGCTGGAGGAACTCGCGTTTCGGGGGTATCCCTTCCAGAAGCTTACAGAAGCTTTTGGAGCATTCTGGGCGGTGGTCGCGCTCTCGGCTCTGTTCGGAGCCGTGCATCTTTGGAATCCGGATGCGCAGGGGTGGCTGAGCTGGGGTTTCTTCAATACGCTCGCGGTGGGAATGTTATTTGCTCTGGGCCGCATCCGCACAGGCTCGCTATGGTTTTCGTTTGGCCTTCACTTCGGCTGGAACTTTTTCCAGGGCGCGGTGTTTGGGCTTCCGGTCAGCGGTCTGCGGGAATTCTCCACCTTGATTTCGGCCACCGCGGAAGGGTCGGATGCGCTGACCGGCGGAGCCTATGGGCCGGAGGGCAGCGCGATCTGCACTATCGTGCTCGTGATGGCCTTCCCGCTGCTCTGGCTGCTGACTGACTCGCAAAATATCCAGCACCGTCCGACTGGTTCGTCTGCCGCGTCCAGCATCTAAAATTCGCAATGGCGAATGAAATGAGGATTGAGGAGCCGACAGGGCGTTGCTTCAAGTTCGCAGGCCGTAGCGTTCGTTTGGGCGGTGCGCTCGGGGTTCTTGTGCTGCTGGTAGGCACGCTTGCGGCCGCCAATGACGTTAAAGATGTCAAACTTTCCAGTGCGCAGCGCATGGCGATTTTTCGCACCTTTCTCGCCGAGCGTCCTTTCGTGCATCGGGCCTTTTCGAAGGGCAAGACCGGCATCCGCATCGAGCGCGATCAGATCACTCCTTCAGAAGCCGAGATGAATTCGTTGATCGCCCAGTTCGGCTCCGCCGCCAAGGTGGGCGAGCGTGTGCAGATCACCGCCGTGCGCTTTGAACATCAGGGCATCGTCTTTGAGATCAACGGCGGGCCGGTCAAACACAAGAGCTGGAAGGATCACATCAACGTCGGAATGAACGGGGCGGACCCGCGAAGTCGTCAGCCGAGCCAGCCCAATAACGACAGTGTTTACGTAGACTCGAACGGCTCCTCTGTTTTCCTGGCGCTCACGGGTGACGCTGCCTCGCTTACCACCGACCAGATCAAGGATATGCTCTTGCCCGTGCTCGACTTCAAGGCGACGAGCGTGGCCGAGGCCTATCAGAAGAGCCTTCCGCCGGTGCTGGCCAAGGCGATCAAGGACCATCACGCGCTGGTGGGGATGGACAAGGAAATGGTGAGCAACGCGATGGGCCGCCCGCCGCGTCGCGTGCGCGAAAAAGACTACGAGGAATGGATTTATGGGAATCCGCCTCAGGATGTGCAGTTTATCCGCTTTCGTGAAGACAAGGTGGTTCAGATCGAAGAGATGAAGGTGAGCGGAGAAAAAGTGGTGCGCACGCAGGATGAAGTCGGCGATCTGGGCGGCTCGCTGAATGCCTCGGCCAAGAAAGAGACGCCAGGGGCTATGGCGGCTGCGGACTCCGCCCCGGAGCAACCGAGCAAGCCCCCGACCTTGCTGCGGCCGGGGGAAAAAGCAGGCGACGACGCAGCGCGCGAGTCAAAGCGCGATCCTAACCTGAAGCCTCCGCCGGATGTGTCGGCTCCGGGCCCAAAGTAGGGATTGGGATTTCAAAAAACGAGAGCAAGAACAAAATCAACTACCCCAGATTAGCCAACAACGGGCGAACCCTGGGGCACCCGAACTTTCGGTCATCACACATCCCACATTCGCCCAAGGAGGGCTGAGGTGCGTCTGCTGCGTCGCGGGAGATTGAGGCGGTGCGGGGTTTCCTCGCGATGCTCGGAATGACACCCTCTCGGAATGCGACCTTCAATGGTAAAGGCAGGACGGTCGATACATACTTTGTGTCCATGGCTTGTGCGCTTTACACTATTGCTGTGAAGATCGCACTCGCTCAGATCAATCCCACGGTCGGGGATTTCACCGGCAACGCGGAGAAGCTCCGCCAGTACACCCTTTGCGCGCGCTCGCGCGGGGCGGAGCTGGTCGTTTTTCCCGAGCTATCCGTGTGCGGATACCCGCCGCGCGATCTGGTCGAGGTTCCTGCCTTTGTCGCCCGCTCGCGCCAGGTGCTGGAGGAACTCGCCGCCGAGTGTTCTGACCTTGCCATCATCGCCGGTTTTCCTTCGCCTGCGGCTTCGGAGACCGGAAAGACGGTCATGAACTCCGCCGCGCTGCTGCGCCACGGGCGCATCGACTTCGTGCAGTCCAAGCGCCTGCTGCCGACCTACGATGTCTTTCGACGAGATGCGCACCTTCGCGCCGGCTCCGGTGCAGCGGCTTTTTTGCATCGGCGACCAGTCCATTGCGCTCACCATTTGCGAGGACGCGTGGAACGACAAAGCATTCTGGAGCCGCCGTCTCTATGACTGCCGATCCGGTCGATGACCTGATCCGCGCTGGAGGGCGGCTGGTGCTCAACATCTCCGCCTCGCCCTTTCACGTCGGCAAGCCGCGAACTTCGCCAGGCCATGCTCGCCAGCATCGCCCAGCCATCACCATGTTCCCGTGCTCCTCGTCAATCAGGTGGGAGGCAATGACAGCCTGGTCTTCGATGGTTCGAGCCTTGCGCTGAACCCGAGCGGAGAGATCATCGCCCAGGCCAAGTCGTTCGAAGAAGACCTCATCCTCGTCGATACCGAGATCCATGACCGGAGACATGCACGAGCAGGTCTCCGGTGTGGAGGAAAGCGCCTATGCAGCGCTGGTGCTGGGAACCCGCGATTACGTGCGCAAGTGCGGCTTCAAGAAAGTTGTGGTGGGACTCAGCGGCGGCATCGACTCGGCGCTCACCGCGGTGATCGCCGTCGATGCGCTCGGCGAGGAGAATGTCATCGGGATCTCCATGCCGAGCCAGTATTCTTCCGAGGGCAGCATTACCGACGCGCGCGCGCTGGCCGAGAACCTTGGCATCTGCTTCGATGTGGTTGCCTATCCGCGAAATCTTCGAATCCTACCGCACCGCGCTCTCCAGCGTTTTTCAGCGGCCTCGCCGAGGATGTCACGGAAGAGAATCTCCAGGCCCGCGCCCGTGGCGGACTTCTGATGGCGCGTGGCCAACAAGTTTTCCGCGCTCGTGCTCACCACCGGCAACAAGAGCGAACTCGGCGTGGGCTACTGCACTCTGTACGGAGACATGGTTGGCGGACTGGCGGTCATCTCCGATGTGCCCAAAACTCTCGTCTATCGCCTTGCCCGCTACGTCAATTCGCGGCGTCGCGTTGATTCCCGAGGCCTCCATCACCAAGCCGCCTTCGGCCGAGTTGCGCCCGGAGCAGAAGGATAGCGATTCGCTTCCGCCCTATGACGTGCTCGACCGCATTCTGGAAGAGTATGTCGGCAATTTGAAATCCGCCCCGGAGATCGCCGCGCTCACCGGCTTTGACGAAGAGGTAATCCGCTTCGTCATTCGCCTCATCGATCGCAGCGAGTACAAGCGGCAGCAGGCCGCTCCCGGTATCAGAATCTCAACCAAGGCTTTCGGTGTTGGCCGCCGGTTTCCGATCGCGGCCCGCCATCAGGTCTAATGCAAACTCGGGAGCTGTCTTTGTCAGGACAGCTCCGTTCAAGGATGATCTCAATGCGCAAGTTTCTGAAGTGCTCTGCCGTACTTCTGTTTTCTGTCTCCCTCTTCGCGCAAGCTGCCGAAAAGAAGCCGGCCGCGAAGGCCGCTACCACGCCGACGCCGCCGCAATAGCCACGAAGCTCGCCGGAAGGCGCTCCCACGGCGGCCATGGCGGAAGCCTATTTCAAGCGCATGTTCGGCTATGACCCGAACCTGCAGGTCAAGGTGCTCAGCATCGGCGTCTCGCCCATTCCGGACATGTATGAGATCGCGACCGTCTTCATCACGCCGGAAGGACAGCAGGTCGGGCATTGGTTTGTCTCCAAGGATTTGAAGCACGCCATCGCCGGCGATGTCCTGCCCTTCGGCGCAGACCCGTTTGCGCATGACCGCGCCGAGCTTGCCAAGTCTGCCTTCGGCGCCAGCAGTGGGCCTGCCAACGCCAAGCTGTTGATCGTTGAATTTGCCGATCTGGAATGCCCCGCCTGCAAAGAGGCTGCGCCGGTCATGGAAAAGCTGCGCAGCGATTTCCCGCAAGCCCGCTTTGTCTTTCAAAGTTTTCCGCTAGCCCACTGCATCCATGGGCGAGTGCGAGCCGCGTCCTACCTGGACTGCATCGTCGCGCACCAATCCGGACCATGCATTCGACCTTTATCGATGCCATCTTCGGTCATCAGAAGGAGATCGAAAACGCGGTGCGCAAGACCGGTCGCCGACGGCAAGACCACAGTGGACGATGCCGCCGTCACCGAACGTCTGCGCTATTACGTGGAGTAGGCCGGCGCGCGATCCGGCCAAGATCCAGAGCTGCGCCGAGACACCGGCCACGGCCGAGCGCATCTCAGCGCAGCGAACAACTCGGCCAGGCGGTCGCCATCACCGGAACTCCCACGCTGTTCATCAACGGCCGCCGGATCGGCAATCCCGGCGCGCACAGTACGAGGCGCTGAAGGCCGTGGTGGCCTTCGAAGCCGATCAGGCCGACACCGGCAAGTAACCAGACGCGCGCGCGAAAATGTTAATGCCCCACGTCCTTACCGGATGTGGGGCTTTTGCTTGCGCGGAACGCTGGCGTACTACTTCGTGGCGGCGGCGAGGCCGCGGTACCAGAGGAGGGTGCGGCGCAGGCCTTCGTGGAAGTTGACCTTGGGCTCGTAGCCGAAGGCTTCGCGGGCACGCGAGATGTCGGCGAGGGAGTGGGCGATGTCTCCGGCGCGGGCGGGAGCGTAGTCGACCGGGCCGGTGTAGCCGGTAAGTTCGCGGAGACTTTTCACGGCGTCGTTGAGGGTGATGCGCTGCTCGGTGGCGACGTTGAAGACGCGTGCCCGAGACCTTTTCGGCCGGGGCGGCGATGGCGCAGAGGATTGGCGTCCACGACGTTTTCAATGAAGGTGAAGTCGCGGCTCTGGGTGCCGTCGCCGTAGATGACGGGGGTGCGGCCCTCCAGCATGGCGAGGGAGAACTTGGCGAGTACGCCGGAGTATTGCGACGAGGGGTCCTGGTGCGGGCCGAAGACGTTGAAGTAACGGATGGTGACCGTTTCCAGGCCGTAGACGCGGGTGAAGCTGCGCATGTAGTGCTCGCCGGTGAGTTTGCTGACGGCGTAGGGGGAGATGGGGTCGGGGATCATCTCCTCATGCTTGGGCAGCGTGGGCTGGTCGCCGTAGCAGGAGGATGAGCCGGCGTAGACGACGCGGCGGACTCCGGCGCTGCGGGCGGCGACCAGTAGGTTGAGGGTTCCGGTGACGTTGGCGGAGTTGGAGGCGACGGGGTCTTCGACCGAGCGCGGAACGCTGGCCAGGGCCGCCTCATGGAAGACGAAATCGACGCCCTGGCAGACGCGGGCGCAGGTTTCGGGATCTTCGATGGTGCCCTCGATAAAGTCGATGCCGCGGAGGTCTTCGAGATTGGCGCGCTTGCCGGTGATGAAGTTATCGACGCCGCGAACCGAGGCTCCCTGGGCGAGCAGAGCGCGAGCGATGTTGGAGCCGATGAAGCCTGCAATTCCGGTAATTAGATAAGTCGCCATACTATTCTTTCCGATGCTCAGGAGAGCAGTTCTGTTGCAGTACTCAGAGTTTGCTGGCTCGCTGACGATTTTAGCAGTGGACAATGTTCGTGGCGGTGATGCCTTTGGTGGCGTTGCGTGTGTCCACGACGATCTGGGATTCGGCTACGATGCGGCGGTAGTCATAGCTGGTGTGGTCGGTGACGATGAGTACGGCGTCATACTGGCCGAGGTTGTCGAGCGGCGTGCAAGTCATGTTGAGATCGTAATGGCGGCCGCGGCCTACCGTGGGAAAGAACGGATCGTTGTAGTAGACCTCGGCTCCGGCTTTGCGCAGCAGCTCGATGACGGTGAGCGAAGGGGACTCGCGGAGATCGTCGATGTCGCGCTTGTAGGCGAGGCCGAGGACGAGGATGCGCGACCCGTTGAGGCACTTCTTGTGGCGGTTGAGTGCGAGCGCGGTCTTTTCGATCACGTAGTAAGGCATGCCGGTGTTGACCTCGCCGGCGAGTTCGATGAAGCGGGTGCGGAAGTCAAACTGCTTCGCCTTCCACGAGAGGTAGAAGGGATCGATGGGAATGCAGTGGCCGCCGAGTCCGGGGCCGGGATAGAAGGCCTGGTAGCCGAAGGGCTTGGTTTTGGCGGCGTCGATCACCTCAAAGATGTCGATGCCCATGCGGTCGCAGAGCTGCTTGAGTTCGTTGACCAGAGCGATGTTGACGCAGCGGTAGATGTTCTCCAGGAGCTTGGTCATCTCCGCCGTGGCCGGCGAGGAGACGGGAACGGTGCGATTGAAGATGGTTCCGTAGAGTGCCGAGGCCAGCGCGGTGGCGGTGGGCTCAAGGCCGCCGATGACCTTGGGAATGTCGCGGCGGGCGACTGTGTCATTGCCGGGATCTTCGCGCTCGGGCGAGAAGGCGACATAGAAGCCGGGGTCGCCGGGCTTGCGAATCGCCTCGCATTGCGCGCAAGCCGCTGGGATTGCCGGATTCGAGGATGGGAACCAGAACCTCCTCGGTGGTGCCGGGGTAGGTCGTGCTCTCAAGGATTACGATCTGGCCGGCGTGGAGGTGCGGAGCGATGGCGCGGGCAGTCTGCTCGATGTAGCTGAGGTCGGGCTGATGATACTGGTCGAGCGGAGTGGGGACGCAGATGATGATGGCGTCCATCTCGGCGATCTCCGTGTAGGCGCTGGTGGCGCGAAAGCCGGAGGCCTGGGCGCTTGACGATCTCAGTGCCGGGGATGCGGACGATGTAGGAGTCGCCGGAGTTCAGCGCCTCGACCTTGCTGGTATCCACGTCAAAGCCGGTGACGCGGAATCGCTGCTCGCTGAAAAGAAGGGTGAGCGGCAGGCCGACGTATCCCATGCCAATGATGCCGATGCGGGCGTGACGGGAGGCAATACGGGATTCGAGTTCGGAGGAAAGCGAAACAGAAAGCGGCATGAGACGGACTCCATGAAAAAGCTATGTCACCAATCGTAGCAAAAAGGACGGGCGAGGGTAGTTGAGCTTTGGTGAGAGCCAGGGCGAATCGCTGAAAGCAAAGGTGAATTGCGGGCGAACAGTTGGTGCGGAGGTGGATGGAACCGCCCAGCGCGGAGCGCGCGCATCAGTATCTGTAAAAAAGCTGGAGAGGTTGATGTGTAGATGTGTCCGCACCTGGGACGGCGGGGAAATTCTGCCGTGGATTTTGAGCGCGGTATTGTGCGTGCCCGCTGTGTGCGCTGCTGGCAATGGCTGCGTGCGGAAGCGGCAACTCAGGCCGTGGCTCATCGGCGAGCCCCACAACCCCGTCTTCCGGAGCGCCACCTTCCGGAAACTCGGCGGAGGCAAAACAGGTGGTGCTGGTGGTGCTGGAGAACCAGAACTATGCCGACGTGGTGGGCAGCGCCGACTGCTCCGTATTTGAATTCGCTGATAACGCAGGGGACGCTGGCGACGAGCTATTACGCGAATTCGCATCCCTCGATGGGCAACTACTTCATGCTGACGACGGGAAACATCGTGAGCAACGACGATGCATACAGCGGAACGGTTCCTCCGCCGGAGATTGTGTCGGCGCTGACGGCGGCGGGGAAGAGTTGGAAGGTGTATGCCGAGGGGATTCCGGCGGTGGGGTACACGGGAGACGAGCACGGGTGCGTATCTGAAGCAACACAATCCGTTCGCGTACTTTACCGATGTGGAAGGGACGGCGGCGGCAGACAATATCGCTCCGCTTCCGCAGTTGGCGACGGATGCAGGCGGGACGCTGGCGAACTTTGTGATGATCGTGGGAGATATTTATGACGTCGGGGCATAACTGCGCGCCTACGGTGGCGAGTTGCACAACGGCGGTGGAGGTGCAGCAGGCCGACGCGTGGCTGCAGAGCACGCTGCCGCATGATTCTGGGGAACGCGAGTTTTATGGCGAGCGGGCTGCTGGCGGTGACCTTCGACGAGAGCGCGAACGACAACACGAACGGCGGCGGGCAGGTGGCAACCGTGCTGCTGGGGACGAATGTGAAGGTGGGCTATCAGGCGACGGGGACTGTACCAGCACCAGAGTCTGCTTCAGGCTGATGCTGGAGGCTCAGGGAGTGAGTGCGCTGCCGGATGGCGGCGGGGGCGCCGAGCATGGACGAGGTGTGGAAGTAGAGGGCAGGTTTCAAGGTTTCAAGGTTTCAAGGTTTCAATGTAAGAGCAAAGGCAAGGGCAACGCCCGCGTGACTGCGAGCTTCTTCGTTCCCCACATTCGCCAACAGAGGGCGGTTGTGGGCCACCCTCCGCTTTTTTCTTGCTCTTTCGCTACTCCACGCCGCAGCCGCAGCCGGGGGAGGGGACGCGGACGCGGAGGAAGTCGGCGACACGCTGGTAGGCGTCGATCTGGTTTTCGACGCGGGCGAAGCCGTGGCCCTCGTTTTCGTAAATCTTGAGGATGGCGGTGCCGCCGTGCTTTTTGATGGCCGCGGCGACCTGCTCGGATTCGCTCTTGGGGCAGCGGGGATCGTTGCCTCCGGCGAGGATGAGCAGCGGGGCTTTGACGCGGTCGATGAAGTTGATGGGGGAGCGGTCCTGCCAGAGAGCCTTGTCCTTGACCGGGTCGCCCATGAAGAGGCGGTCGAACTCCTGGAGCTGCGGGTCTTCGTTTTCAAACTCGGTGAACCAGTTGACGAAGGGGACGATGGGGACTCCGGCGGCCCACATTTCGGGATGGCGGGTGACGGCCATCATGGTGAGGTATCCGCCGTAGCTGCCGCCCATGACGATGAGCTTGGCGGGATCGACGAAGCCGGTGCGCTGGATGAAGTCGGCGGCGCCGAGGACATCGTTGAGCTCCTCGCCTCCGGCATCGTGGCGATTGCCTTCCTGGAACTCGCGGCCGTAGCCGGTGCCTCCGCGATAGTTCGGGGCGATAACGAGATAGCCCTGATTGTTCATGTATTGGACGAAGCGATTGAAGCTGTCCATGGACTGCGAGGCGGGGCCTCCGTGGATGTAAACGATGGCGGGATATTTCTGGTTGCGGACGATGTTGTTGGGGACGTAGGCCCAGGCGGAGATGGTGAATTTGCCGTCGCGGCTGGGGTAGTGGACGAGGGTGGGGGTGACCATGCTGGAGGGGCCGAGTCCGGCGACAAAGGAGTTGGTGAGCTGGGTGGATTGCCTGGACTTGAGGTCGAAGACGTAGAGGTCGTTGGGAGCTGACGCTCCGCTGTGGTAGTAGAGCAGGCGCTGGCCGTCGTGCGAAAACGGAGAGACGTCGCCGGCGAAGGCGTTGACGCCTTCGGGGAGCGGGAGGCGATGGACTTCGCCGCCGGAGAGGGCGCGGGTATAGAGCGCCTCGCGGCCATCGACGTTGGCGGACCAGACGATCTGGAGGCCGTCGGGCGAGAAGCTGCTGGCGTGGATCTCCCACTTGTCGGAGGTGATCCAGGAGAGCTTTTGCGAGGCGATGTCGAGCAGGGCTACGTTGTCATAGCCGTGGGCTGCGTTGGTCGGCGTTGCTGGTGATCAGGAGAGTTTTGCCGTCGGGCGAAAAGGCGGCGGCGGAAAAGGTCTGGTCGCCGGAGTGGGGCGTGAGGCAGGTGGCGGAGTTGGCGGCGAGGTCGTAGAGGAAGATGTTGGAATCCTTGCCGCTGGCGTTCTCCTGGGTGTAGGCGATGAACTTGCCATCGGGCGACCAGAGGGGCGAAAAGTTGCCGAGCTGCGGCGGAGAGTTGCGGGTGACGCTGGTGGTGCGGCGCGAGGCGATGTCGATGATTTCGATTTCAAAGCTGGGCGAAGTTTTGGGCTTGGTCATGTAGGCGACGAGGCGGGAGTCGGGCGACCAGGCGGGAGCTTCGTTGGCGGAGTCGGGCGAGGCGGTGAGGTTGGTGACTTCGCCGCTTTGCGGGCTGACGAGGAAGATGTTCCAGAGCTCGTTGCCATCCTTGTCGCTCATGTAGGCGATCCACTTGCCGTCGGGCGACCAGGCGGGCGAGGCCTGGCGCTGGTCGCTGATGGTGAGCTGGGTGGGCCAGCCTCCGGTGGAAGGAACGGTCCAGAGATTGTTGCGTCCGCTGATGTTGGAGATGAAGGCGACCTGTGAGGCGTCGGGCGACCAGGCGGAGCCGCCGATCTGGCGGGTGCTGTAGAGCGCGGAGATGGAGAACTTCTGGAGGTTTTCGACGGTGGCGGACTGGAGCTGGGCGGGGTCGGTGACGGCCTGCGGAACGGGAAGAGACTGGGCAGCGGCAAGGGTGCTCATGCAGATGACGATAGCAAATGCGAGGCGCGGAAGCATGGGGGAAGTGTAGCAAAGCGGAGTGGGAGGAGGCGGGACGGGGTGAAGAGGGAATCACTGGTGCGGGCGATGGGCCTCGGGTAGGATGTTGGGCATGACTCGTGCAACCGTGGATGCAATGCTTACCCTTTGTCGCTGCTATTGCTGATTCCGGCGTATGTTGCTCTTCTGATGTGGATCATAGGCCGAGCTCAGCGGCTGGAGCTTGCTGGCGCGGCGCTTTCGCGCGAACGAGCCGTTTTACGGGGAGACATGGGGCTGGCAGAGTGCGCGCTTCCGTGGGTGGTGCAGCTACAACAACTGCCTGACGGTTGGTGCGAATCAGGAGGGACTGTATCTGGCGGTGATGCTGCCGTTCCGGCTCTTTCTGCCGCCGCTGCTGATTCCGTGGCAGGAGATTGAGGTGGAGACGGGAAAGATGTTCTTCGGCTTGTAGGATACGGTGCAATTCCGCATCGGCACGGAGGAGCGGGTCACGGTGAAGATTTTTGGGAAGCTAGTGAATCGTGTGCGGCAGGCGGCGGGGCCAGGTTGGCCGCTTTATCAAATTGACCAGATGGAAGCGCGGACGAGAGGGTAGGATCAAAGGGCAACCGTCGATGGCTGGTTGAGGTACCTCTGAGGCGGTGCAGGTGTGCGAGACGTGGCGGGGATGCTTCACTTCGTTCAGCATGACACCTTAAGAGCAAAGGCAAATTCAACTACCCGCCCAAGCAACGGAAACTTGGACGGGGCGTCCGGCTTTTCCAGCCCGCTACTCGTAGCGCAGAGATTCGGTGGGCTGCAGCTTGGAGGCGCGGCTGGCGGGCAGAAAGCCAAAGAGCACTCCGGTGGCGCAGGAGACGACGAAGGCGACGACCACGGAATAGATTGAGATGGGAATTCTGAGTCCCACCTCGGGCGGAATCAGAGGCTCGACGAGGATCTTGACACTGACGGCGATGAGTATTCCGACAATTGCGCCGACCCCGCTGATGATGAGGGCTTCGATGAGGAATTGGTAAAGGATTTCGTCGCGCTTTGCACCGACTGCTTTGCGCAGACCGATCTCGCGGGTTCGTTCGGTGACCGTGACCAGCATGATGTTCATGATGCCAACGCCGCTGATGATCAGGGCGATCATGCCGACGAGCATCAGGACGAGGGTGAGGGCGGTGGAGATTTTGCGCGCCGCCTCCAGAATGGAGGCGAGGTTCTGCACCAGATAGACGGCGCCGGGGGTGTGGCGGCTCTTAAGCAGGGATTGCACGGCGAGGGTGGTCTCCGGCACGCTGTCCGCCGTGTCAGACTGCGCGTAGAGGGTACGGATGAAGTCGTTGCCGGAGTAGTACTTGATAAGGCCGAAGGGCACCAGCACGGATTGCGAGCTGATCTCGGACTGGCCGAAGGTGGCCACGCGCTCGCGGAAAACGGCGATTACGGTAAAGGTCTGCTCACCGACGCGGAGCTGCCGGCCAATCATCGGCCCGGGAGGGAGCTGCTTCGCCAGGTCCTGCGTAATCAGGCATCCCTTGGCTCCGGTTTTCTGGTCGAGATCGTCAAAGAAGCGGCCTTCGAGGATGAGGAGGTTGCGAATCTTCTGGAAGCCTTCGGTGACTCCGACCAGCGATACCGGTTTTTCCTGTCCGTTGATGACGATGCTGGTGGGCATGTCGTAGGTTGCCGCGACCTCGGTCACGTGGGGGAGATGGCGGACGGCCTCCATGTCGTTGAGGTTGATTTCGTCGGCCTGGGAGCGTGCGTTGGCGGTCCCTCCGTTGTAGCCCGCAAAGACGATGTTGGAGCCGACACCCTCGATTTGCGCCAGCACGTAGGTCTTGCCGATGGTCGCGATCGTCACCACGAGGACGATGCACGCCGAGCCGATCACGACGCCCAACATGGTCAGCGCGGCTTTCACCTTGTTGGCGCGCAGAGCGTCGAGCGCTACCTGCCATGTCTCACGGCTGATCGTCATTGGATTCCCTTCAATCGATTCTTACATTAGTTTCAGGGGTGGAGAGTAGGATTGGCAAGTGGGTGGATCAGGTCGCGGGAAATTGTGCGATTGGGATAGGGAAGAAGAGATTCATCCTGCTCTGCCCGGTGACGGCTGACGACTGTTTAGCGCGGCTTTTTCCCCTTCCATGGGCAATTGCTGCCTTCCGGCTAACTCCGGTGATACGATGTTGCATATACTGCTATGCCTTTGAAAACACTGTTCCTCAATCCGCCCTCGTTTGAGAACTTTGATGGCGGCGCTGGCTCGCGCTGGCCAGCCACGCGCGAAATCGAGTCCTATTGGTATCCGGTCTGGCTTGCCTATCCGGCTGGAATGCTGGAGGGGTCGCGTCTGCTGGACGCCAACCCGCACCACGTCAGCGCGGAGCAGACCATCGAAATCGGCAAAGATTACGATTTCATGGTTCTGTTCACCAGCACGCCGGGATTTGAAGGCGACGTCAAGCTCTCCGGCCTGATGAAGAAGGCCAATCCGAAGCTGAAGGTTTGCTTTGTCGGCCCGCACGTAACGGTCTCGCCGGATCATGCGCTGAGCCATCCCGAGATCGACTTTATTGTGCGCCGCGAGTTCGACTATGCGGTGGTGGAATACGCCAACGGCAAGCCCCTGGCAGAGATTCTGGGCGCGAGCTTTCGCGGGCCGGATGGCAAGGTGGTTCATAACCTGGACCGCCCCTTCGTCGAGAATCTGGACGCTCTGCCGCATGTGGTGGATGTGTATAAGCGCGACCTGGATGTGACCCGCTACAATGTGCCGTTCCTGCAGCATCCGTATGTTGCGCTGTACTCGACGCGCGGATGCCCGGCGCAGTGCACGTTCTGCCTGTGGCCGCAGACGCACTCCGGACACGCATGGCGGAAGCGCTCGTCCGACGACATTGCGGCCGAGATGGTGAAGGCAAAGGCGTACTGGCCGGAGGTCAAGGAATTCTTCTTCGATGACGACACCTTCAACATTCAGAAGGCGCGCACCATTGAACTCTGCTCGAAGCTGAAGCCGCTGGGACTTACCTGGTCCTGCACTTCGCGCGTGACCACCGATTTCGAGACGCTGAAGGCGATGAAGGAAGCGGGCTGCCGGCTGCTGATCGTGGGATTTGAATCGGGCGACGCGCAGATCCTGAAGAACATCAAGAAGGGCGCAACGCTGGAGCGGGCGCGCCAGTTTGTGAAGGACTGCAAAAAGCTGGGGCTGGCGATTCACGGCGACTTCATTCTCGGACTTCCGGGCGAAACGCCGGAGACCATCCGCCGCACCATCGACTTCGCCAAGGAACTGAACGTGGAGACGATGCAGGTCTCGGTGGCGCACGCCTATCCCGGCACGGAGTTCTACGACTACGTGCGGGATAACGATTTCATCATCAAGCAAGACGACATGGTGGATATTGGCGGACATCAGGTGGCGCAGGTGCAGTATCCGGGGCTGCCCGCGGACTACACGATGGAGATGGTTCACAAGTTTTACGACGAGTACTATTTCCGGCCCAAGGTGTGGGTTCCGATCGTGCTCGGCTCGCTGTTCAAGAGCGAGGACCGCAAGCGGCTCTTCAAGGAAGCGAAGGAGTTTTTGGCACTGCGCAAAGTCTCGCATCAAGGCGGTGCAGGAAGCGCGGGCGAAACAGGCAGCTCACGAGTCGGAGATTGCGAAGGTCTAAGAGCAGGTTTCAAAGTTTCAAGGTTTCAGAGTTTCAAAGTTAAGAGCAAGAGCAGGCCCGCGATGAACGCGGGCCTTTTGCTTGGTGCGCCCGGCAGGGCGCACTCACTTGGAGGTGAAAGTCCTCTACACACCCGGCAAGGGGAAGTGTTAGCTGAACGGCAAGGGTGTCCGTCGCGAGGCGGGATCCGAAGGAAGCCGGAGGCAAAGCGCTGGCCTGACGAACAGGAAGCGGATAGAGGCGGCACGGCGGGGTAAGCGGGCCATTAGACGCAAAGCCCAGTTCTTGCACGGAACGCCGTGACGTATATCCGACAGGCATAAGCGTGAAGGTGGGTGCGCAATACCCGGGGAGATCTGGTGGTCTGCCTTGTGCTACCGGCATTGAGAGATGTTGGGAAGGATCACCAGAAGTCAGCCGAGGCCATAGTAGTACCGCGCAAGCGGGACGAAGGGCCGAACATGAAATACGGGAGTAGGACAACAGATCTCGATGCGAACCGATGATGCAGAAGCGTACGCGAGTACGGCCAGCACAGGCAAAGGCAGGCGGAACCTGCCGGGAACTGGCGCGGGCGCGGAGGTTCGGACGGCGGCTGTTGGGCGAACGAAACCAGAAGCACTGCGGCTGATGGAAGCCGCAGTGGCACGCAGCAACATGCTGTGTGCCTACGAGCGCGTGGTGAAGAATAAAGGCGCACCGGGGGTCGATGGACTGACGGTGGCCGCATTCAAACCATGGCTCCAGGCGCACTGGCCGAGAGTAAGACAAGGGCTGCTGGCAGGCGAGTACGTGCCGTCGGCGGTGCGCAAGGTGGAGATACCGAAGCCGCAAGGCGGGGTTCGCACGTTGGGCAT
>CAVWYG010000011.1:0-26427 GCA_963759215.1 uncultured Acidobacteriota bacterium | reverse complement strand
ACTGTTCACTGGTTCCGGTACGTATTGCTCTGAGGATCTGGTTGATTCGTGCCGAGGCCGTCTCCTGGCCCGATTGCTCGACCACAACGTGAATCTTGCCGCCTACCAGGACGGTTGAAGCGAAAACCCGATAGCCGCCGCTACCCTTTCTCAGCGGGACTGGACTCTCCGGTCAGAGCGTGCTGGTCAATGACGGCCATTCCACTCAGGATGTGACCGTCCACGAGAACATGTCTCCGGTATGGACGACAATGTCATCGCCTTTCTGAAGCGACTCCGCCAGGACTTGCACTTCGACGCCGTCACGGTTTAGCCAGGCGTGGTATATGGTAGGGCCTACCTGAGTCAAGTGCATACCCAGTATGTAAATTATCGGGACTTGTACGAGTAGCGCGTCTTGATTCTCGTCAGTGTTCGGATCGACCCACCCTGGGAGGAAAATATGACCCGAGCGCCAATTCCTAACAACTACCGCCGCGGTGGCGGCTCTGCGAACAAGCCTGGGCGCCGGCGGATTCAGATCCAGCACTGGTAATGGCAACTCAGGCCGTCCGCGACGCTATACCTTCGGCGGAAGCCGATCCCGAGCGCCCGATTTTCACTTCCACCCTCCCGCCAACTGGACCAATGATCCGAACGGCACGCTCTACTATCGTGGCTGGCATTACCTCTTCTACCAATTGAACCCCTTCGCCGCGCGGATCGGCAGCCAGCACTGGGGCCACGCGCGCAGCCGCGACTTGGTGAATTGGGAGCATCTGCCAATCGCCATTTGGCCGTCTGCGGAACGGCAAGAGAGAGCTATTTACTCTGGTGGTGCGGCCATCGCTGCCGACGGCCGCCCGCGGATTTTCTACACAAGCATCGGACATCCACAGCCTGAGCAGTGGTTGGCAATTCCCAAAGATGAGGATCTCTTCGTATGGGAGAAATACTCCGGTAACCCGGTCCTGACGCAGGCCACCCACATTTCCGGGCCCATCGCTCAATGGCGCGACCCTTTCCTGTTTCAGAAGGACGGCACGACATATATGGTTTGCGGTGGGGCTGCGAGCGCGGGCCGAGCGCAAGTACAGCTTTACCGTGCCACTAAACCCGACCTGACGGAGTGGAAACACCTCGGGGCCATCTTCCAGACGCTGGACCGCGACGTGCGGAATTTCGAGTGTCCAAACCTGTTTCCACTGGACGGGAAATGGGTCATGATCGTCTCCCCAAATCGCGTATGCGAATACTGGATCGGCGATCTTGACATCGCCAGCATGCGATTCTCGCCCTCGGCTCATGGGGTGCTTGACGCAGGGGATGCTTACGCCAGCAACATCTCCGTGGACGAAAAAGGGCGCACCTTGCTGTGGCTCTGGGGGCGTACCAACACTCCGCCAGCGAAGGGTTGGGGAAGCGTCATCACTATGCCGCGGATTTTGGCTATTGGGCCTGACGGCTACCTGCAACAGCGGCCGGCGCCGGAATTCGAAACGCTGCGTGGAGCCATGCGAATGTTCCCAGGGACCGGATTGGAGAAAACGTTCGTAGCCGACGGAGTAGCGACCGACTGCGCGGAGATCGAGGCGGAATTCAGCGGCAATGGCACGTTCGGGCTCGAACTGCGCCGCAGCGCCAATGGTGAGGCCTGAGCGCATCGTGGTCTCGGTCCAAGCCGGCTACGTGAACGTCGGGAGCGCCCGGGCGTTCGTCGGCAATGCCGGCCGGTATCGCATGCGTGTGTTCCTGAGCGCATCGAGGTCTTTGTCAACGACGGAGCAACGGCCGTATACAACTGGTTCGATGCGGGGCCGAAAGATGGAGTACAGCCTTCGGTCAGACAACTGCGGTCCCCAGCGGAGGAACCGGCGGGCCGTCGGCGAGGCTGGAACCACTGAAGATCTGGCCGATGAACGGTGCCCGCTTTAGCCTTGAGCATTTCCATGTCTGAGCCAACGCCGAGCCATCGCTATCTCTAGCTACCGACAATGGCTCATAACGGGCACTTGAACGGTTTGCGCGTTACACGGCAAAGTGCGAGTAGGTTATTTCATGCCGGTGGCGTAGATTCTTTGGCGTACCGACCGGATTGTCGCGCATCTGGAATTATGTGCCTGAACAAATGACCAGCTTGAACCATCCAGAAGCTTCGATCAGAAGCAGTGCTCCCCACAGATCGGAATGGGAACCGCGATAACGGGCCTTCCAGTGCCACATTGTGACCATTAGCAGATAGATCATTCCTGGCGCCAGAGCCAGCGCACCTAACACCATCAGGATCGTCTTCGTGCTTCCATTATTCCGGCTACCACCTCAACGAGCAAAACGAGCAAGCCCGTTAAAGCGCCAAATCCAAGCTTCTTTAGCAAAGTGAACCGTGTTTTCCAGAGGGCAGGCATTTGAGCCATCTTAACCTGGAAGAGTTTGCCGTGATTCACCTTGACGGTTAGTTGGCAAACCACCGAAGTGCCCCGTTCACCAGCCATTATCTGACCCAGGGGCCCTGCTCGAAGCCGACGAACGGGGGTTAAAAAAAGCGGCGTAATGCAGTATTATGAGGCCGGAGAAGTGCCTCATGAATCGGAACCCGAATCTTATCCTCGCACTGGCTGCCGAGTTACTGGGCGGTCTAATTTTTCGTTACGTCAATCCCTTACCTGCCTACGCCCAAACTCAGCCCGCTCCCCCACAGATTCGAGCGCAGAGTTTTGTGCTTGTGAACGCACAAGGTCAGGCATTTGGACTATTTGGATTATTCCCCCCAATGGGCCGCGACCGCATCGCTAGGCCCCATCCAAGTCACTCCGGCAACTCTAATTCTTACTGCAAACGACGCCTCCATGGACTATGGGAGCGCCCTCCCGGTTCTGGGCTACACCGTATCGGGGTTTGCGGTGCCCCAGGACAACCTATCGAACACTACGCTTGGAACTGCTGCAGTGAACACCACCGCCACGAGCAGCAGCCTGGTGGCCGATTACCCGATTACCGTTTACCCCGATTCGAATGGCGGAACCTTCCAGGTTACAAGCCCCAACTACTTCGGCGCCCCCCAATTGGTTAATGGTACCCTCACCATCTCAAGGGCCACTCCGAATTTCACCATTAACATACCCGCCAATATCACATTTGCGACCCCTCTGAATAAGGTCAGCATTACTCTTCAAAATAAGAACGCTGCCTCCAACCCCTCACTATTGGCGCCGACCGGAAATGTGACGGTCACCATCAATTATACCGAGTCTGGCAGCGCTGCCAGTTCCAACGGAAGCCCTACGTTAAACTTGAGCAATGGCGTGGCGAGTTGGAGTTCCTGCTCGGAACCCGGCCTTCCAAGCGGCTGTAGTCTGTATACAGCTGTCTCATATTACCTTCGAGTTGATTACGTCGGCGATAATGAATATGCCACCTCTTCTTCAAGTTCGGGACCGTTCGACATCAAGCCGTTCCAGGTCCAGTTGAATCCAACCTGGGGGACGACCTTCGCATCTTCCGCGGCTTGTCCCGCGCTCACGGTCCCCAACCTTAGTGGCACATCGATCTACGAAGAGGCTGTTTTACCGTCAGCGTTACTCGATTTCTCACCCCAACAGCCTACTCCCACGGGGTATGTGATTCTGACGAACACGACGATAAACCAAAATCTTGGGACACAATCTCTGGTTGATCAATCTGGTGGAGGATTTCCGGAAGTTTACGCCACTTTCAGCGTACCGCCGCTGTCGTGGGGGAATTACGACTTGTCGGCAACTTATCAACCAGATAGTGCCTCTTCGACTAATTTTTCCGCAGGAAGCCCCGCCCTCTGTAGGGACGAGTCGGGCACGGATTGAGGGCGAGTTATCCAGGAGGCGGCAACTACGCAGCGGCTGCCGCGATGTCTCCAGGCCCCAAAACGATTAGAATATTATGCGAATTGCTGGAACAATCGAACATGCTGAAACTCGCCAGGTGGAACAGGAAAAAGGAGCCGGTTATGAGTCTTCGCTGGAGAAATCTCGTCGCGCCGATCGCGTTTGCCATGATTTGTGCAAGATTCTGTTCACCCCAGCAGACGCCGCCGGAGAAGAGCGTTGCCCAGATCAAGAAAGAACAAACGCCCGAGGTTTTGGCTGCGAGTCCGCTTTGCCAATGGGCGGCGCAAGAAATCAAAGAAAATACTGCCAAGGGTAAGCAGATGGCTGTTGACTTCGATAACAAACCAATCTTGGATCGGCCCATTAAGGATGGTCACGATTCGTTCCTTCCGGACCTAAAGAGCCTCTTCGACGCGAGCGACGAAGTGGTGCTTGCGGCACCCACAGCGCCCTCTCTTTGGGCGATCTCTCCATCCGGCGAACGAGTCGTTACCTATTTCGATGTGCAGGTGCTGCGCAGTTGGAAGGGTGGACGGAAGGCAGGCGATACCCTGACCTTCGCCATTCCAGGGGGCGCGGTGGAGTGTCCGTGGGCGGGTGTATCGACCTCCAACCCGCGATATAATCCAACCGGTTCGGTTTCGTTTCAGACCGTCCTGTTCCTTCGCCAATCAACGGGGACGGAAACGCAAACGACGCCGGGCTTAAGATTGACGGGGGCGGACGGCCTGCAAGGCGCCATCCCTTTCGTAAGTCCCACACCCTTTACTTCGATGCCTAAAGCGTGCGCCGGGCTTTGGTACGTCCCGGAATCCAAGGACGAGGAAATTCGCAAGTGTAACGAGTTTATCGACAGCGACAGCACCGGCTTTGCCCTTTTTGGTTCGCCGCACGATTACGATCCAATCGCGGTCCATTACGACCACACGCCGGTTCCCGTACTGCTGCGCGAGCTGCAGTCGCTCGCCGAGTCCAGCGGTTCCGATCCCAATAACTAAGGATTGGCAGCGAAAACAATCTTCAGGCGGCCAAGCCCTCAAGAGACAGGATTCTTACCCAGAGGGACGATAGGGGGTACACCCAGCGCCGAGTGCATTTCGGCACATTCCGCTGGCACGTTTAACCGCGCTGGCTCCGCAGTCTTCACGCCTCCCACCAATCCAGCTTCAACATGCGCGGATAATACAACCCGGCGCAAATCTTCGCGTTAACGCCGTGCAGATTCTTGAGCACGCGCGCGTACGCTTCAAGCTGAGGTGCAAATTCTCTTCGCAAATTCGCCAGCTCCGCACTCTCATCGCGAGCAGTTTTGTAATCCACAATCCACCACACCTCGCCGCTTTCACTCAGCGGTTTGTCGCCGGCCTTGAAAACGCGATCCGCCTGTACTGAACGCACCACGCCACCCGCAATGCCCGCCCACCGAATCTCGCTTGCCGCCTCAATTCGCGGCTCAAGTATCCACCTTCCAGCCGGATCGTTCGTTGCCCCAAGGGCGATCGCAACGGCCTGTTGCGCAATCCGTTCCGCTTCGAGGCGTTCAATTCCCGCCGCGCGAATTTCGGCAGTTACCCGGGGCCGCATTTCGTCGAGAGATGTGCGCACCTCGTCCCAGGTCCGTTTGGCGCGCAGCACTGCTGCGTGTTGCAGAAGAAAGTGCACGGCGCGGCCCAACGCCCGCGACACCAATCCACCTTCATGCCTCTCATACAGGCGCCCCGTTCCTGTCATTGGCGGGTCCGTCGTGCCCGCTGGCGCGTCATCGTTCGCTGGCTTCCAGTTCACTGGCAATCGGTGCATTGATTTCTTCGAAACGACAGCCTTGGCTGGGACCGGCAACGGCATCTCAATGACGGCCGCCTGCGCTGCGAGTTCTTCAACTTCTCCAACTCGCTCGGCCTTCCACGCTTCAAACTGCGCCTCGATCTCAGGCTTGAATGCCGGCCAAGCCATTTCGAGAAGGCTCTCGTGTGGATCGGCCAACTCAAATGCGTCTGCCCCTTCTTTGTACTCGGGGCGCGCGAAAAAATGCAGTTCCTCTCGCACCCGCGTTGCCGCGACATACAGAATCCGCCGCATCTCCTGTCGTTCTCGTTCATGATATACGCGATCGACCCACGCTTTTGCATTGCCACGTTCGGCACCCCTGGCCTGGAACGGTGCGATCAGCAACTCCGTCGGTTCATCCGAATTCTCGGGATCCAGCAATCCCCGCTCCATCCACGCCAGCATCTTGTGTTCTCCGCGGCGGCCGCCTGCCTGAAGTTCCGGCACAATCACCACTTCAAACTCCAGCCCTTTCGATGCGTGAATCGTCATCAACTGCACGCCGCAGTCGGCTTTCGCATCGGGATCGGAAGTTGCATAAAGGTCGTTCAACGCCGCATCGAGCGCCGGTCCGATAAAATCCTGCTCGCCCTCCGGCAGCCGATCCAGCGTGCGCCAAAGCAAGTCGAGATTGGCGCGCTGACCCGCGTCCACGCACTCGGCACCGCCCACGCGCATCCACGTTTGCTCGAGCCATGTGCCCAGCGGTGTTGCCGGCCGGGCAAAGCGCAACGCGGGCGCCGTAACAAGTGCCTGCACCAGTCTCTCCACGCGCGCTTGCCCATCGGCGCTCAGCAAACTCGCGCGTTCCCGCATCAACTCCGGAACTGGCCTTCGAATCAGGCCCTCATCGTCAGAGCTCACCAAGGTATGCAGGTCTTCAAGCACCAGCCCGCACCAAGGCGCACGCAGCACGCCCAGCCACGCCACGCGATTCTCTGCATTCATAAGTGCGCGGCCCAAAGCCAGCGCGTCCATCACCTCGGGCCGTTCTTTCAACGGTTCAAGATCCACCGCACGGAAGGGAACAGCTGCCTCGCGCAATCCGATTGCGACGTTCTCAAGTGCCTTTCTCGTTCTTCCCAGCACGGCGACGCGGTACTTCAACCCCGCCGCGCGCGCCAGTTCCATCCGCTCGAAATGCCGGACAATCAGCTCCACAATTTCTGCGACCTGCTTCTCTTGCGCGGCCTCGCGTTCGTTGCTCTTCCGTTCCCGGTCCGTCGTCGTCCCGCCGCGACTAACCGGCACAAACTCCAAATGCAATTCCATGCGCGGCCCCTGCGCGCCCGCCCATGCCGAATGGCCTTCGCTCCGTGCCGCTTCGGCCGCGGCGAACCGCACGTTGCTGCCGTCGTCATCCCTCAAGACCTGCTCGAACATCGCGTTCAGCCTAGTTACCAGCGGCGGCTCGGTCCTGAAATTTGCATTCAACTGCACCGCGTCGAACTTCAACGGGAAATCATCCTCAATCTCGAGACCTAATATCTCTACCCGTCCGAAAAGCTCCGCATCGGCCTCACGAAACAGATAAATTGACTGCATTGGATCGCCGACTACAAAGCAGGTTCGCCCCTCGCGGCTGGGCCATGCGGCAACCAGCCTCTCAAGCAGCCGATGCTGCTTCCGGCTCGTGTCCTGGAACTCGTCTACGAGCAGGTGCTTGATGTTGTCCGCCGCCGCCAGTGCGCCTTCGCTCGGAATCCCTTCCTCGCCCTTCAGCACTTCGGCCGCAATCTGCGCCACCTCTGGGTAATCCGCCGTTCCCGTTTCGGCAAACACGATCTTCAGCTCGGCTGCGGCCCTCTTCAACACAACGAAGCACGCCTGTACAATTTCCCATTCATGATCGGTATAGCGGGTCCCCGGATGAATATTTCCCTCGCCGCGTCTAATGGGCCGCTCCAGGCGCTCGCGGAGTGCTCCCCAATCTCCCTCGGGAGCCAGTACAATCTCACGCATCCAGCGTTCGCGTTTGTCCAGCATCTCAACCAACTGACTCTCAATATCCTGCCATTTGTTGTCACGCCACAACAGCAACGCCTCGATAGCCGCCCGCAACTCAAGATTGTCTTCGCCAATCGCATTCAAGGTCCGGCGCGCCGCTCTTCGGTACAACTCTTTCGGCTGGTCGGCGATATCGAGTCCACCGCCGAGAGATGAAATGAGCGGTCTTTGCAGCGCGAGCTCCCGGCAAAATGCGTCGATCGTCATGATGCGCAGTTGTGCAGGAAGATCGAGTAGATTCCATCCCAGCTGCTGCGATCGTGCCAAAACTTGGCGTGCAATGTCGCTGGGTTCTTCTTCCTGCAATTCGCCAAAGATACGATTGCGCATCTCCGAGGCGGCCGCCTTCGTGAACGTAATCGCAACCACCTGGCCCGGATCGTCGACTTCCGCAAGAAGGTGGAGGACCCTTTCGGCGAGCAGCGTCGTTTTGCCCGAGCCTGCCGGCGCTCGCACCAGCACCGAGAGGCTTGTGTCGACCGCGCAATCACGCTGGGCCTGGTCGGGAGCCTGCATATTCCGTTCCGCGTTACTCATCGCAGACCCCCGTGTCGCCGGCGCCGGTTGCTGACTGTGCCTGCAACTCCTCAATTCTGCACAGCGTTTTCAGGGCACATTCTTTACAGGTGTCAGGGTAGTCTCGCGGATCGACTGCGGCGTGTCCGGTCATAAAGTTCTCCGCGCACTTCTCGATGTACTCCTTCCATAGGTTCATCTGTTCCAGCGTCAGGGGCTTCTTCACGAGATTTGAATTCCCGCTGGTTTTCGGTCGCAATGTGTCCTTCGCATTTCCTACTCGGCCCGCGAATTCAAGTTCGCCCGCGCGAACTTTTGCAAATACAAGCCCCCCACACTCGGCGCCGTCAGGCAGCGCGAATCCCGCGTACAGGGGTAACTGCACATCGTCTGGCCGAGGCAAGTCCCACACTTTGGGGTCCATGTCTCCGCTCTTGTAATCGATCACAAGCAGTTTGCCGTCTTTGAGCCGATCCACGCGGTCCATGCGCAAACGGAAGTCGAGCCCTCCGATCGGCTCCGTTCGGTCAACTTCCGTTCCTTCAACAGTGAATGGCGCGCGGGTCCGCTCATATTCCAGCCACTGCACCACCAGGTTTGTCAGCCGCACTTGCTCGAGTTCGAGATATCGCTCCGGCATTTGTTCTCTCGTGCTAGCCGGCATCTTCTCAGAGAAGACGCGCAGGACGTGCATCTCGACGAAAGCGCGCAGGTCTTCCAGCGCTCTCAGCTCTTGATAACTGCGAATGCCGTCCGGCCCATCGTCCCACACCGACTTAAGTACCGCGTGCAGCAGAATCCCCCGTTGCATGGCGGTCAGTCCGGCCTCCGCGCTGTCCCACCCCTCGGCGCCCAGCCGCGCGGTAGCAAACGCTTTGAACGGGCACTGCGACTGCGCCGTCAGCACGGCCGATCCGCCTCGCACCTTTCCACCCGGGAAGGGAACTGTGCTCTGATCCGTCCAATTCTCGGTTTCAGGGTCTTTCGCGCTCTGCGGTTCCAAATCCGCACGCAGCTTCTGCGGCGCGCCGGTAATCTTTGCAATCACCCGCGACGGCCGTGCTACCACATCGTCGCTAAGCCGCGCATAACTGAAGTTGATCTGTGGCGCCGATGCAAGCATCCGCGCAGTCATCGCCTGCGCCAGTTCCAAGTCGAACTGCGCTGCCGCGTGCGGCATCCGCGCCTCGCGCTGCACGCCGATCGGCAAAAACGGGTGCGTAGTTCCCGCTGCGGGCCACGCATCTTCGCTGGCGCCCAGGAACCAGATGCCGTCGACCGCCAACCCGGCCGTCTCAGCCGACCCGGCGATCAGAATTGGCGCACCCCTGCTCTCGGGCGCAAACAGCGCCTGTTCCGCCGCTCTTCTCAGCGATTCAACAAACTCACGCCACGTCACGCGCCGGCCGTCGAAACCCAACGAGCCGCAGTCATTCAAGCTCTGTTCAAGCCGCTGGGTTACCTGGAACTCCTCGCTCCCCAACGGTCTTCCGCCTGGCCAGCCGGCCGTCTCAAGCAGTTGCTGCGCCAGCTCTACCCACTCCAGCGGGCTTCGTGTCTGCCGCAACCGCTCTTCCAGTTCTCGTCTTGCCTGCGTCATGCGCCTGGCCCATGCAGCAGGCACGCTCTCATACCCCGGCTGCATCATCCAATCAGTCAGCTTCCATTCGGTCCGCTGCAGATTGCGGCGCCTCAGCTCGCGCATAAACGCCAATAATGCGCGCGTCTCGTCATCGTCCGCCGCAAGCTGGCCGGTCGATAGCAGCCAGTCGAGCTCGTTTTCCGCAATAGGCTCGCTCAGCCATCGCAGTGTCAGCAGCGCACCGCGCCCCAGCGCAGTCTGCGCTACAGGAACTCCCATCGAGAACTCGAAGAACGGTGCGCTCCCAACCATGCCGGACTCAGGCTGCGCGTAGCGCAGTAGCGCACGCTCGATCTCGCCCCGTTGGCTCGCCACATTCTGCGTCACCACCAACAGCCGGGCATTTGGATTTCCAGAGAGCTCTCGCTTGCACCATAACGCACATGCGGCCAACTCTTCTCTGCTATCTGAAGCCTCAAAGAAAGCGGCCTCTGCCGCTGCGTCACTCGCGTCAGCCTGGCGCCACGCTCCCCACGCCTCCAGTAACGACTGCTGTACCGGAAGAATCCGATCGAATCCTGCCAGGAAGAGTTCCTTCCGCTCCCATTTGGAATCCTTGGCAGCGTCGTTCTCGAAAGCATTGGCAAGCTCGAGCGCCAGCCGCGACGCACTTACGCACTCGCGCCTGCGGCAGACCTCGTCAAACGCAGCGAGCCAGCCGCTAAAGGCCCCCGCATCCTGCTGCCAGCCGCTCCGTGCTCTGGCGTCAAGAAGTTTTGGGGCGTACGAGCAAATCAGCCGGTACGCTTCCATCGCCATCGCCGCCAGACGCTGCCGCGGGCCCTCGAGGTCCGCTGCGACGCCGGTTTTTTCCCGGATGATTTCAGCCCACATCGCCTGCTCTTGCGTGGAGTTCAGCACTATCCGCGCATCGCGATTCCGTTTCTCCCATTCTTCACGGGCAAAGCTCTGCCAATCCTTCACATCGGGCGCCGGCCACGCGGTCAGCCCTTCGGCCAGGCGTGCCCGATGGTACGCCGCGGCCACGGCTCGCGCTCCACGCTCGCTCGCCGTAACCACGCTTCCGCCGTCGCGCAGCCAGCCGTCAATGCCGGCTCTTTCCTTTTTCTCCATTTCTGCGTTATACGCTCATGACCTTTGCGATGCCACCACCTCGCTCTCGCTCCGGCGGTCAGTCTAAGGGTTGTACACTATCGGTTATGGTTCGCGTGTTGCTCACAAGTGCGGCCGTCGCTCTTTTTCTTCTCTCCGGGTGCCATTCCGCGCCAACCGCCACGCAGCAATCTTCCGCGTCCTCAGGGATCAAGGTCTACCATCTCCGCGGCAAGGTGATTAACACCAACGCCTCCACCGGCGAGGTTACGCTCGACCACGACGCCATCCCCGGTTTCATGGATGCCATGACCATGCCCTACAAACTTAAAGATCCCAGCATTCTCAGCGAGCTCCACCCCGGCGACGTGATTACAGCCGACGTATTGGTCTCGCAGAACCCCGATGCCGACATCCTCCTCGACCACATCGTCGTTATTGCCCAGGGCAACGCCGACTACAAGCCGGCCGTCTTCTATCACGTGCCCGCTCCCGGCGACCAGGTGCCCGATTTCAAGCTTCGCAATCAGGATGGTCGCGAGATTCACCTCGGCCAGTACCGCGGCAAAGCGCTGCTCATTACCTTCATCTACACGCGCTGCCCGCTGCCAGACTTTTGCCCGCTGGTGACGCGCAACTTTGCCAGCATCAACCAGCAGCTCTCAGCTGATCCGGCGCTCAACGCCAAGACCCATCTGCTCTCAGTCAGCTTCGATCCCGCGCACGATACGCCCGAGCGCCTTCGCGCCTATGGCGCGACCTATCTCAGCGGCGACGCAAAGGGCGCCTTCAATCACTGGGAGTTCGCCGTTCCGACTCAGTCAGAGCTGATCGCGATGGCAAAATATTTCGATGTCGGCATCACCCACGGCGATAACGACACTATCAACCACACCCTCTCCACCACTCTTATCGGCCCGCACGGCAAAGTAGCGCAGTTCTATCCCGGCAACGAATGGACCCCCGCCCAGGTGCTCGCGGATGTGAAGAAACTGGGAGCCAATGCCGGGTGAGCGTGCGTCTGCTGACGATGAATTCGATTTCTCTACAAGGAACGATCAATGAGTAACGGCCTCGACATCCCTCGCGCGGGCGAACTCGACTTTCTCGCGCTCGGCGCTTTGGTTCATCGCCTCGACCCCGGCATTATCCCTTTTCGCAAAGCTACCGAATGCAAGATCCACGTCAGCGGCGGCGAGTTTAATGTTGCCGCCAATCTCTCTGACTGTTTTCGGATGAACACGGCCATCGCTTCGGCAATGGTCGATTACCCCATCGGCGACCTGATCGCCGAGCGTGTGCGCGCCATGGGGGTCAGGCCGATCTACAAGCACTTTGCCCATGACGGTGTAAACGGGCCGAATATGGCAACAGTATTCAGCGACCGCGGCGCTGGGGTGCGTGCTCCGGTAGTGTTTTACAACCGATGCAATGAGGCCGCGGCGCGACTCAAGCCAGGCGACTTCGATTGGAAAGCCATTTTTTCCCGAGGCGTACGCTGGGTCCACTCAGGCGGAATCTTCGCGGCGCTCTCGCCGACCACCGCGCCTCTGGCCGCTGAAATGATGAAAGCCGCCAAGGCCGCCGGCGCAGTTACCTCCTTCGATCTCAATTTCCGCGAAAAGCTCTGGAGAATCTCCGGCGGCATTGACCACGCCGTTGAAACCATCGCCACTATTGTTGAAAACGTCGATGTTCTGGTGGGCAACGAAGAAGATCTGCAGAAAGGCCTCGGCATCCCCGGCCCGGAGGTCCACGCCAAGTCCCAGCTCGACCCCAGCGTCTTCTTCGGCATGATCGACGCGGTGATCAAAAAGCACCCGAACGTAAAAGCGGTTGCGACTACCCTGCGCGAAGTCCACTCCACCAATCGCCATATCTGGAGCGCCGTCGCCTGGATCGACGGCAAAACCTATTCGGCGCCAACCGCGGAACTCGATGTGATCGATCGGGTCGGCGGCGGCGACGGCTTTGCCTCGGGCTTCATCTACGGCCTGCTCAACGGCGAGAGTCCTGAAGTAGCGCTTAAGCTCGGCTGGGCCCACGGCGCGCTGCTCACTACCTTTCCTGGCGACACAACCATGGCTACTGTTGAGCAGGTCCGCGCCTTTGCCAAAGGTGGCTCCGCGCGCATACAGCGGTGAGAAAAGGGACGAGGGAAGTGGGGACAAAGCACCGATAGTACGCACGGCTGTTATCCTTGGCTAGAGCGTGTTTTATAGATGGCTGTTAAGGCCCGGCATTCATTCCGCAGGGGTTAAAACCCCTCATTTTTCATGCTATTTTCGGCACGACTGAAGTCGTGCGCTGACCCAAAACGGGTTTATGAAACACGCTGTAGCAATTGTCTGGAGGTCGGGCATGGCAAAAGTAAGCGTCTTTTTCGGGGCGCTCCTCATCATACTGGGCTACGCCGGATTCGCGCTTACCGGCAGCACTCATCCCACGGCGCTTATTCCCATTTACTTTGGCCTGCCTCTGGTAGTCTTCGGATTTCTCGCCAAAAGCCCCATTGAGAGCCGCCGCAAGCTCTATATGCACATCAATGTCACCGTCGGCCTGCTCGGCTTCCTCGGCGGCCTTGGCAAGGCCATTCAGGGCTACGGCCACGCCCGCTCCCTCGGTGTCGATCCCGACATGAAGGCCATCGGAGCTCAGCTCATCATGGCAGCCCTGTTGTTCATCTACGTCAACCTGTGCGTGCGCTCCTTCATCGCGGCCCGCCAGGCGCGGAAGGCAGAATAACGCATGTCCACCATGCGCGGCGGAGGAGTGGGCATGGGCATGCGCGCTGAGCGCTCGCCTCACGGCCGCGGTGCGCGCGCGGGTCAGGCAGACTCGCCGAAACGCAAGACAGACCTCCGCAAGATAGGCCCTGAAATCTGGGCGCTCATCGCGCCCCGCAAGGGTCTGATCGCAATTGGCCTTGTGCTCATGGCCATCAATCGCGTTGCCGGCCTGGTGATGCCGTTCATGAGCAAGCGGCTGGTCGACCAGGCGCTCAATCCGGCCCACGCTCATCCAAAACTGCTCAGCCAACTCATCTTCATCGTTTTGATTGCCACTGTAGTTCAGGCCATCACTTCCTTTTCGCTTACGCAGCTTCTCTCCAAGGCCGGACAACGGCTCATCGCCGAATTGCGGCGTCAGGTGCAGCGGCACGTAGGCCTGCTTTCGGTGGCTTATTACGACGAAAACCGCACCGGAACGCTCGTCGCACGCATTATGACTGACGTTGAAGGCGTGCGTAATCTGGTAGGCACCGGCCTGGTCGAATTTCTGGGCGGAATCGTCACCGCTACGCTTGCTTTCGTCTATCTCCTCCACAAAAGTGCGCCCGTCACGCTGGCGGTTTTCAGCGGCATCGGCATCTTCGCTTTCTTTCTTCAGTACGGTTTCAAAACCATCCGTCCGATGTTCCGCGAGCGCGGCAAAATCAACGCCGAGGTTACCGGCCGCCTCACTGAATCGCTTGGTGGCGTGCGGGTCATCAAGGGCTATCATGCTGAAGAACGCGAGGCCGATGTATTCGCGGGCGGCGTCGAGCGGCTCCTCCAAAATGTGATGAAGTCGCTGACTATGACCAGTGGGCTCTCAGCGGCCACCACAACCATGCTCGGCCTGGTCTCTTCGCTGGTGATGTGGATGGGCGGTCACCTCGTCTTGAAGAGCCAGTGGACCGTCGGAGACTACTTCCAGTACAACGTTTTTCTCGCCATGATGATTGCGCCGATCTTCCAGCTCGTGAACATCGGCACGCAGCTTACCGAGGCCTTCGCCGGCCTCGATCGCACCCACGAAATCATGTCGGAGCTCGAGGAGAACCAATCTCCCGTCCGGACAATCAAAATGCCTCCGATTGAAGGCAATGTACGTTTCGAGAATGTCGAGTTTGCCTACACTCCTGAGAAGCCCGTTCTGCATGGCATCAGCTTCGTAGCAGAGCAGGGGACCGTCACGGCACTTGTCGGCTCTTCGGGTTCAGGCAAATCCACCATCATCAGCCTGATATGCGCCTTCCACAGCCCCGCCTGCGGCAGCGTTCTGGTTGATGGTATCGACCTGTCGAAGGTGGACCTCAACAGCTTCCGCTCTCAGCTCGGTGTCGTGCTCCAGGATTCGTTCCTCTTTGACGGCACAATTCGCGAGAACATCATGTTCTCCCGTCCCGATGCGACCGAAGAACAGTTCTTGTTTGCTTGCCGAACAGCCCGCGTGGATGAGTTCGCCGAGCGCTTTCCTGAGACCTACGACACTATCGTCGGCGAGCGCGGCGTCAAGCTTTCGGGCGGGCAGCGTCAGCGCCTTTCCATCGCTCGCGCTCTGCTGGCCGAGCCGCGTCTGCTAATCCTCGATGAGGCCACCAGTTCACTTGACTCTGAGTCAGAAGCCATGATTCAGGCCGGCCTGCAACAACTGATGCAGGGGCGCACGACCTTCGTCATTGCGCACCGCCTTTCCACCATCCGCCGCGCCGACCAGATCCTCGTAGTCGAAGACGGGCGCATCGTGGAGCGCGGCAACCACGCCCATCTCTATGCCCTCAACGGCCGGTATCGCGACCTTTATGACCGCCAGCACGGGCTCGAAGCCAATCTCTTTCTGGCTCCAGGCGAAGGCGACGTCATACCCGCCTGAGCGGCGCAGGCCTGCACTTAAAGTGCGTGTTTCGAGTCTTTTGTTTCGTGTCTCAAACTAAAACCCGCCTTCGGCCGTCTGAAACCTATAGAGAGCGCCTGAGAATCCCCGCATTTTGGAAACTGTTTCTTGACTGAAATCCCATATTTTGAGAATCTGTAGTAGGTGATTCAAATCGCGGAATAGAGGTTCAATATGCGAGATACCGCTCCGCAAGGCACCTATAAAGTTCAAGCTTTGGACAGAGCCTTTGCCGTTCTCGATCTGCTCGGCGAAAGCGAAACTCCGCTCGGTCTTGCCCAGGTTGCCTCGTCGCTCCAGCTCCACAAAAGCACCGCCCACCGTTTCCTCATGGTTCTTGAGCGGCATCGCATGGTTGAGCGCACCTCCAATGGCAAATTCCGCCTCGGCCTCCGCCTCTTCGACTTCGGCAATCGCGCCATCGAGCAGTACGACCTACGCGACCGCGCCCAGCCCCACTTGCGCCGTCTGGTCGCTGAAACCGAAGAGACCGCTCACCTCTGTATTCTTGAGGCAGCGCGCGTAATCTACATCGACAAGATTGAGCCGGCCCGCTCGGTACGCATGATCACGCGCATCGGCGCAAGCAATCCCGTGCACTGCACCTCGGTCGGCAAGGCGATCCTGGCTTTTCTTCCTCCCGAGCGCGCCAGTGAGGTTATACGCCGCATCCGTTTCGAGCGACCCACGCACCGCACGATTGCAACGCCTGAGGCTCTGCGCGCCGAACTCGAAAAAACCCGACGCCGTGGTTACGCCGTCGACGACGAGGAACTTGAGGAGGGCCTCCGCTGCATTGCTGTCCCGCTCCTGGACGCACAGCGCCAGCCCGTCGCCGCAATAAGCATCTCCGGGCCCTCTTTCCGCGTAACGGCGCAAAAGCTGCCGTCGATTGCCAACCATTTGCTTACTTGCGTTCGTGGCATCTCGGCGGATATGGGGTACGTCTCCTCCAGTCGCGCCGCTCGCAACGCAACGTGGGCGCCGGCCCAGGTTCAGGCCTGATTTTCCTGCAACCTGACAATACCGCAACGGCCGCAATACACGCCGTTTTCTGCATGCGAATCACGTAGAAAGAAGTTGTCGCGGGTCATTCTGCAATGCGGGTGCGTGGGTTTCTCAGGAGGTTCAAGCGTGGTTTTTTCATGCTCTCTGCTGCTGAGAGGTTTATGCAACCCAAATCGCGAGAGGCGGCGCAGTGCCGAAAAGAGCTGTTCCAAACCCTATACCTTCAGAGACAGTCTGTGGGTCGCTGAGTTTCCCTACGAAGCTTCGGTGAGTGCTAAGGCGTGTGGGCAACAGTTGGGATCCGTGGCGGCTGCAGATCGGTAGATGACTCCCGGGGACTGATCCGGCTGTGAGTTCAAATCTTTAGATTCCCGCTTAGTTCGCTGCCCACACGGAAGCCCCTTAAGTGCTGCTCTTTCGGGCAGTTTCTGACGGGGCTTTCCGCTCACTCTCTTGTCGAAAGGGCGGAGCACAGTGCAAATGCAGCAGCGATAGAAAAACTCTTCACAGTTTTGTGAACTTGCAGGCCGTTCATGTGAACTCCCGGTAGTAATATCTCGCGGATGCCGGCCGTGACAGCCTTGGTGGTGTCCAGAGGCACGCTGTAGGAGATGCTAGGCGGAAATGTTGTTGCGAGCTCCTTCATGCGCTGGTTCACCGCCGCTGCAGTCTCTACAGCATTGGAGCCCGGGAGCTGATAGATTGCCATAACACCCGATGGAGCCTGGTTATAGCGAGCAGAAACTCCGTACGCCTGATCTCCAAGCTCGACGCGGGCAACGTCGCTGAGATGCAGGATCGACCCGTCAGGATTGGCGCGGAGAATGATGTTTCCAAATTCTTCAGGCGTTACCAGGCGCCCCTGCGTGCGGACTGTATAGGTGAATTGCTGGCCTTTCGGAATAGGCTCGCCGCCAATCTGGCCAGCGGGGTTCACATTGTTCTGGGTTTGGATTGCTCGAATCACGTCGGTTGCTGTCACACCAAGCTTGGCGAGTTTGTCGGGTTCAACCCATACTCGCAGAGCATACTGGCCACCGAAAACCTGCACACGCGATACGCCCTTTACGCGAGCGAGTTGGTCCTGAAGGTTGATGATGGCGTAATTGGTAAGAGAGTCCTGGCTCAATTCTCCGGTTGGCGAATTGACGGCGACCAGCATGAGCGGCGACGTCAGGGCTTTCTGAACGGTGAGACCGGCGGTAGTAACCTGTGCCGGGAGTTGTGACTGTGCCTGATCTACGCGCAATTGAGCGAGAACCTGATCAATATTTGGATTTGTCTTGACATCAAAGTCAACGAAAATCTGGGCCACGCCGTTATTGGCGCTGACGGAGTCCATGTAGATCATGTTGTCCACGCCGTTCATCTGCTGCTCGAGAGGCGTCGACACCGCCTGACTGACCGTTTTTGCATCGGCGCCAGGATAGGTGGCCGTGACCAGGATCTCAGGCGGAACGATGTCTGGATACTGCGAAATAGGCAGTGTGAGCAACGAAACCAGGCCATTCACGTAGCCGTCAAGTGTGCCAACCCATTCATCCGTTATGGGTACATCGCTCTGCGCCGCGCTGACGACTGTGACCTTCATCGGTGGACGGGCGCCTGCAGACGCAGCACTTACGCGGTTTCCACATCCCGAGAGCATTACAGTTCCAAAAAACATTGCACCCGTAGAGACCGCGAACAATGCGTAGTTAAGGAGAGCGATCCCGGCTCTCTGTCCTTGTCGCACAGTCATACTGAATTCTCCGTTAAAGATTTGAAATGTGAGCGTCATCAGGAAACAGCTGTGAGCGGGCAGAATGTCAACAGGCGCATCGCCGCCAGGGTCAGACGGAGCAGCTTCTCAACTCGATGAGTGCACTGACCTGTTGCAACACTCGAAACCTTCGCGCAGGGCAGTTCGGTGGATCCTGGCCGAGTTGTCGGTATTGATGTAACGCGGGTTTCACTACGCATGCTAGTGCTTCGAAAATGCCGCGGTTGGAGTCGGAGCCGCGCTGGCATCGCTTTCCTTGAGGTCCATGCGATCGATTAGGCTGTTCGAAATGGTGTAAACGTGCCACACCTCGCTATCGGAAAGAACGTCGCCGTTGAGGTTCTTCACGAGCTGATGAACCTTGACATCAGTTTTGCCTTGCTCATTGTCGAATACTTCTATGGGTTCCACGTGAGGATCAGATTCGCGCCACTGACGAGTCCAGTATGCACGGATCTCTTCTCTTCCAACCACTCGTCCACCTTCCGAGGCCTTGGGCCAGCTGACATTCTCACTCATGAGCGCCAGTGCGCCGTCAATGTCCCGCCTGTTAAAAGCAGCGTAGGCCCTCGCTATCAATGTCTGAGTGACTGCCATAAGCCCTCCGGCGTACCTTATGTGTGGAGATGCGCGTGGCAGACCGAGGGATTCTAGTGTTCGGTCCTTAACCTTATGCTGGTGCGGCAATCCCGATGGCACGCTCGGGTCTGTTGTGGTCAATCACAGCGTTACACCCGGCGTCTTTGACACCGTGTTTACGCTGAGTGGCGCCCTGATCGTTTCGGAAAACCAGCCAGGCGGAACCGATTTCTCGAGCATTTCGTCCTACACCATCAATTCGGACGGTACGATCACCGCAATCAGCCAAAGCATTCACACCTTTGGTGATGGAAACTGCTGGAATGCCATCACCCCGGACGGCAAATATGTCTACGTGGATAACGCGGGAACTTCGACGGTAGCCGGATTTGCTGTCGGAGCCAATGGGACACTCACTCCGATTGGTGGCATGATCGTTGCACTTATCCAAGCGCGCCGCCAATCTCGACATGAGCATCAGCGGAGATGGCAAGTATCTGTACCCCCCTCAAGGGCCACGCCCATTCGAGCCCTATTTGTTTGGTACAATTTGAACAACGGGGTGGTGACAACTTCGTGGTCCGCATCGGATTGGATTGGGACCGGGGCCTTTCGTTTTTGCTTACTGTCCATACTGTCCGTTTCTCCCGGAATTCGGTTATATCCGGTGGAAAAAATGGAAACAAGGGTCGGAATGGACAGTAAGAAAGGACAGTAAAATCTGCGATTTGCGCCAAATGTTGAAATTGCAGAGGGGACGTAGCTCAGTTGGTTAGAGCGCTGCCCTGTCACGGCAGAGGTCGCGGGTTCGAGCCCCGTCGTCCCCGCCATAAACCAATTAGAACCAGTGGTTTACGGCGATGTCCATATCTTTCACCCCTCCTCCGTGGGTTCGCGTGGGTTCGATTGCACCCTCTCCGAAAACAAGGCTGAAAACGCCAGCTTCTGGGCAGCCTTTTTCTCCTCGCTGACAGCTTGCTGATAGAACCCCATCGTGATCCCAGGATTAGCGTGGCGGAGCAACTCTTGCGTCGTCTTGACATCGACTCCAAGCTGCCGGAGCAACGTAGCCAGGGTATGCCGAAACGTGTGATAGCCCACCCTTTTCGTCACGCCGACCTTCTTCAATGCGGGCCGAATCTCCCGCTTCAGAATGCTGTCCGGCGAAATGGCTTGCTCCCCATTCATCCGGACAGACGGGAAGACAAAATCATCCTCTGACTTGTAGAGCGATGCTTCCCGCCATTGCCTAAGTTCGTTGACCACGAACGGAGGAAGCGGCACTGGCTTACGTGAAACCTCCGTCTTGGTGTCGCCTTCAACGTTGCGCCAGATGGAGCGTTGGACGTCCGCCTGACAGGCCTTGAAGTCGATATCACGCCAGCGAAGAGCGATGAGTTCTCCGCGGCGCAAGCCAGTACTGCCATCCAGCAACACAATCACCCTTGCCCGCTGAGTCAGTTCCGGAATGAGAGCCTGGAACTCCTCGTGGTCAGGATCTCGGGTATGTGCTGACGCTTGGACGACGTGCGCACCGACGAAATCGGATTGCGCGACGACCATTCGTGCCGGATTGCGTGACTAAATAAAGCTGACATCAGATTCCGGATCTTGGTTTTGGTACCGGGACTGGCAGACATTCCCTTCACAGTTTTGAGCCCTCGAAGCCAGGCTTCGACTTCGACTGCTTTCATGGAAGCGAGGCTATGCCGGCCCCACTTTGGCAAAACATGCAGGTCGAGATAGTTCTTGTACCCCTCCTGCGTGGAATACGCTTTCGATGGCAACTCAACTTGCAGGTAGTGTGCAGTGAGTTGTTCGAGGTTCATAGGAGCGTGTTCCGCTCCCTCGTTGATGTCCACTCTGAGTTGAGCAACAGCCTTCTCGGCGTCTTTCCTCGTCGGCAAACGGGTAACAGGGCCTACAAACGGCGCTTAAATGGCGCTTTGTGGATCAGTGGAATCACCGGGTTGGCTCCCTTGCGTCGGCCTTCACGCATCAACCAGCCAAAGAAGGTTGAGAGCGTACCAGCGGAGTAGGCGACAACCTGCCGTCCCGTCGTTCTGCCCCATTCGAAGTATGCTGTTACGGTTTGAGGTGTCACGTCTTCGAGATCGGCAACCCCCCTCTCTGTAAGGAACTGGAAGAATGGAAGCAGGCGGGGCTTGTGCTTCTTGGGCTCGCGGTAATGCGACTTAGCGAAGCCGTTGAGGTACACCTGGACGATACCGATGAACGGGCCGCATAAGCGGATCGTCTGGCTAGCCTGATACTCACCAAGGTGGGCGCGGTCGATAAAGTTGAGGCCGTCCACCGACATGTTCGAAGCAAATCGTTGGACCAATTCGCCGCAGCCACAGGAACACGGAACACTTGGCCGAACTGCCTTATGCCGACGCAACCAACACTCAGGTGAGCAGCTTAGACGTTTGGGGCGGAACCAGTACCAGCCCTCAGGAAGAAAGTTCCGACAGTTGCCAGCCTCGCATTTGCGTTCATTGGCGTGGATGTATTTCGCACGCGGATTGGCCGCTTTGAATTGCTCATCACAATCTGGGCGGCCGCAGAGTCGATGACGAACACCTGGCCAGGTGCGATGGGCGGGAAGCCCGGCCCCGCAAACCGGGCACTTCCGCTCCCTTTGTTTGTAATCCCGAATATAGATCTCGTAGCTCATTGCGGCCTCCGTGACGCCGTGGCCTTGTAGGCATCAATCAGGTCGTCAATGTCCTTGGAGTCAAACCGCTCTACGCCGCCGATAAGCAGCCGCTGTACTGAAACGATCCAGAGTGTCATTGAGATTCATCACGAGCATAGTCCTGAATTGGTCAGTTCGCTTGGCAAAGTAACTCGACTCCTGTTTAGATTGGCTGAATTAGATGGCTTTGAATTGCCCGGACGCGCAGAGAAAATGGCACTGCTTTGCGACGATGCGCATTAATCCGCTTGAGCTACAGCAGGCGGTGCTAGATAGCACCGACCTCTGCTTTTTCGTTCCGGCGAGGGTTCGATTGGGGTGCTGAAGCCTGAAAATGGGTGCTTTTGAGCGCTTTCTGAGCCATCAGTGCGCTGTAGAATCAATGACTTACGATTCTGGCTCTAACTGTCACGGCAGAGGTCGCGGGTTCGAGCCCCGTCGTCCCCGCCATAAACAGCAGAAAATGCACGGTTTATGGTGGCGATCAAATCTTTCATACCCCCTCCGAGGGTGCTGAAGGGTGCTGAAGAACCCCGGCTGGAATGAGACCGGCCACTACTCGATCCTTAGCGTCTCTCCTCTCCGCACTGACAGCCTGCTGGTAGGTCGTCATCGTGATCCTGGGATTCGCATGCCGCAGCAGTTCCTGCGCGATCTTGATGTCGATCCCGCGCCGACGAAGCAAGGTACCAAGTGTGTGCCGGAACGTGTGATAGCCCACCTGCTTCGTCACACCGATCTTCTTCAATGCCGGCCGAATCTCCCGCTTCAAAATGCTGTCCGGTGAAATGGCCTGCTCGCCATTCTTCCGAACAGACGGGAAGACAAAATCATCCTCTGATTTGTAGAGCGATGCATCCCGCCATTGCTTGAGTTCGTTGACGACGAACGGAGGAAGCGGGACCGGCTTACGTGAAACCTCCGTCTTAGTATCGCCTTCGACGTTGCGCCAGATCGAGCGTTGTACGTCCGCCTGACATGCCTTGAAGTCGATGTCACGCCAGCGCAGAGCGATGAGCTCACCGCGACGCAAGCCAGTCCAAGAAGCGAAGACCACTGTCGCAATCTTTATTGCGATGGCGGCCTCCGCTTTGATGTCAGCCGGTTGGAGCCTAACTGTCGGTGAACATGGCCTTCTGCGGATGCCCCTTGGCAAGCGGAGCTGGAGCGACGGCATCACTAAAGTCCTTCGTCCACTGCCAGTTCCTGATCTCAGGCATGTCCTCCAGGTTTTCGCTGATATAGTCGTGGTGGCGTTGTAATTCCTGGTTGAAGAAGTTGATGGCCTTTTCGGCTTGCAGCCGGAGGCGCGGGATATGCTTCAATGCGTCGAGTGCAATGTGGAAGCGGCTCATTTCGTTGAGAACCACCATGTCGAATGGTGTTGTAGTCGTACCGCGGTCCATGTACCCGTGCACATGGAAGCGGCCTTCATTGGAGCGCCCGTGAACAAGGGTATGAATGAGCCAGCGATTGTTGTGGAAGGCGAAAATCACCGGTGCCGTCTCAGTGAAGAGCGCATTGAAGGACATTTCGTCCATACCGTGCGAATGCTTGTCGGGAAACATCAGAGTCATCAGGTCGACAACGTTGACAACGCGCACCTTGATGCCCGGGACATGTTTCTGTAGCAGCCACGAGGCCGCACAGGTCTCGATCGTTGGCACATCGCCGGCGCAGGCCAGCACTACATCCGGCTCCCCGCCTCCGTCGTTGGTTGCAAACTTCCATGTGGATGCGCCGCGCGAGCAATGCTCCAGAGCCTCATCCATGTTCAACCACTGAAGCTGCGGCTGCTTGCCACAGGTGACAACATTCACGTAATCGCGACTGCGCAGGCAATGGTCAAAGACGCTGAGAAGACAGTTGGAGTCAGGCGGATAGTACACCCGGATCACTTCACTTCGACGCGCCAGCGCATTGTCCACATACCCTGTTGCCTGGTGGCTGAAGCCATTGTGGTCGTTGCGCCATGCATGACTTGTAAGCAGAACGTTAAGAGATGCGAGCGGCCTTCGCCAGGGATACTCGCGGCATTGTTCGAGCCACTTGGCATGTTGAGTGGTCATCGAGTCGACCACCTGCGCGAAAGCTTCATAGGAGGACCACATTCCGTGGCGGCCCGTCAGCAGGTAGCCCTCCAGCCATCCCTGGCAGAGATGTTCGCTCAGCACTTCCATGACGCGGCCGTCCGGACCCAGTTCATCGTCGATCGAAACAATCTCGGCCATCGTGCACCGCTTGGTGGCCTCGAAGATGGAGTTCAGGCGATTGGAATTTGATTCGTCGGGGCAGAACATGCGAAAGTTCGTCAGATTCATCCTGAAGATGTCGCGAAAAAAATCTCCCAGCTTGCGCGGCGCCTCGGCTAGAACCTGACCTGGCCCGGGGATTTCGAGCGCATAATCTGTGAAATCGGGCAGCGCCAAGGTGATTAACTCGCGCCCGCCGTTTACATGGGGATTGCCTCCCATGCGCCGGTTGCCAGCCGGCGACAGTGCCGCTAACTCGTCGATGAACTTCCCGTTCGCGTCGAAGAGTTCCTCGGCTTTGTAACTCTTCATCCAGGCTTCAAGGATCTTGAGATGTTCAGGATTGTCTTTAACCGATGCGAGCGGGACCTGGTGCGCGCGGAATGTGCCTTCGATGGGGATTCCATCTACTTCCTTCGGGCAGGTCCATCCCTTGGGTGTGCGGAATATGATCATTGGCCAGACGGGCTGCTTTTTGAAGCCATTCTTGCGCGCTTCCTGCTGAATCCTTCGAATTTCGGCATAGCAATCCTCAAGCGTTTGAGCGAGCAGTTGATGCACAACCTCGGGATCGTCGCCCTCGACAAAGTAGGGCTTGTAACCTCGACCCACATAGAGAGCCTTCAAGTCTGCATCGCTGGTGCGCCCCTGCGCTGTTGGTCCCGAGATCTTGTACCCATTCAGGTGAAGGATTGGCAAAACCGCGCCATCTCGCACCGGATTGACGAAGTTGACCGACTTCCAGCTTCCTTCGAGAGGACAGGTCTCAGACTCGCCGTCCCCGATGATGCAGGCCACAATCAAGTCGGGGTTGTCGAAGGCTGCGCCGAATGCATGGACCAGCGAGTATCCAAGTTCTCCGCCCTCGTGCATGGAATTTGGGACGTGCGGTCCGCAGTGGCTAGGTACGCCGCCCGGAGTAGAAAATTTGCGGAACATAAGCCGCAGGCCGTCTTCATCGTGTGTGATCTCAGGGTGAACCTCGGTGTATGTACCTTCAAGATAAGAGCAGGCATTCAACGAAGGTCCTCCGTGTCCCGGGCCGGAAATGTAGATGATGTCCGCATCGTGCTCGTTGATCAGTCGGTTCAAATGAATATAGATGAAGTTCTGGCCTGGCGATGTTCCCCAGTGACCGAGCAACCGTGGCTTGATCTGTTCCGCCTTGAGAGGCGAGCGGAGCAGGGGATTGTCAAATAAATAGATCTGGCCGATGCAAAGATAGTTTGCAGCGCGCCAGTAGCGATTCATCTTGTCCAGCATCTCGGGCGAGAGCGGTCCTTTGGGCTTTGGCGCTCTCTGTTCAGTCTTTCCGTTGGCCGCAACCGCGGTTGACAGGCTCACGTCGAAGATGAACCCTGATGAATTGCCAAATTGATCGAAGTTTCTGCTGAAGGGTTGAGGCTCATTGTCCTGCTCAACGCTGATGGGGAGTTCGGTGGTGGACATATTGAATATTCCTTTCCATTTTTACGCAACTGCGGCGGCGGCTTGCTTTGGTTTTCTTAAGTCTGCTTGCATTGGATCTCCGCTGTCATTTCGCCAACTGCTTTTTAATCGATTGCAATTCGAGACGGCGCTTTTCGGTGGTTTTTGGATACGTCATCTTGAGTCCCCCCAGCGCATCAAGAACGATCTGGGAAACAATGAGCCGCGCGTTTTCCTTATCGTCGGCGGGCACGACGTACCATGGCGCATGATGCGAGCTTGTCGCTTGGAAGCAATCTTCGTATGCCTTCATGTACTGTTTCCAGTATTTCCGTTCGTGAATGTCGGAGGTGCTGAACTTCCAGTTCTTGTCTGGTTCATCGATGCGCGCCAGGAATCGCTTGCGTTGCTCATTCTTCGAAAGGTGAAGAAATATCTTCACGATCTCCGTGCCGTTTCGATGAAGGTGCTTCTCAAGGTCCGCGATGGATCCATACCGCTGCTCCCAAATGTTCTTCTCGTCGCGCAGTTCCTCGGGAAGCCCCTGGCTGCGGAGAATCTCCGGGTGCACCCGAACAACCAATACTTCTTCGTAATAGGAGCGATTGAAGATACCGATCCGGCCACGTTCGGGAAGACGGCATGTCGTGCGCCAGAGGAAATCGTGTTCGAGCTCTTCTGCACTGGGCTGTTTGAAACTGAAAACCTCGCAACCTTCAGGATTAACGCCGGACATGACGTGACGGATGGCTCCGTCCTTGCCGGCGCCGTCCATGCCCTGAAAGATGAGCAGCAGTGCATACTTGTGCGAAGCATAGTGAAGGTTTTGCAGGGAACTCAGCTTCTCAATGTGCTGCTGCAACAGGTGTTCATACTCTTTTTTCGACTTTGTGAAGGGATCGACAACTGTCGGCCATTTGTTGAGGTCCACTTTCTTGTCAGGCGGCACGCGGAAGTCTTTTGAATCGATTGTCATTGTTCCCCTTCAATGTCGCTTATGCGGCGGGCCTAGTTTTTGCCGCCGCTTCGAGATGAGTTTCCCGCTCTGCTTCAAGCCAGTCCTGGTCCTGCTGGCTTTCGCCATGAACTCGCTGTTGGTAAATCTCGTAAGCCCGCGTCGCGATCCGCTGAGTATCGTCGGCGGCGAGTGCGGC
>CAVWYG010000010.1:0-127204 GCA_963759215.1 uncultured Acidobacteriota bacterium | reverse complement strand
AGCAATCAGCAACAAATCGCTATGTGCCCGGAGTCGCTCCTATACTCGGGCTGAAAGGTAGGTGCATTGATGGGCTGCAATAAACGCGTTATGTTCGCGACGCTTCTGGCAGGCGCCGCCGTCCTCCTTGGGACGGACTCCTCTGCTGTTGCGGGACCGGCGACGATGACCTCGGTCTTTCGCCTGAGCTCCATTCATATGGTCACGACAAAAATCGGCTGGGGAACGGCGCCAGGCGGTATCGGGAGAACGTCTGATGGGGCCGCCACGTGGAAGCTCGTTCTCCCCACGAAGAACGGAGCGTTTGCGCGTGGCCAGGATGCTCTCGCCGTCCAAAGCTCGCAGAGCGCTCTCGTCGCCGAAATCAAAGCCAACGGCAGGCGTTTGACGGTGAACAGCACTGCAGACGGCGGTCGAACCTGGAAGAGCTCGACCGTGGCGGTTCCCGGTTCCCCGCCTTACGCTGCTTCGATCGGCAGCCTCACGTTCTCGGATGCTCTTCACGGCTGGCTGCTTTTGTTCGGCCAAGCTGCCTTGGGGAGCGTAGCGCACCAGATCCTCCGCACCTCCGACGGCGGACGAACGTGGATGAGAGTGGAATACAACCTCATTAGTGATCACTCCCGGGACTCTCTGCCCAGGTGCAACGGAGCCGTCTCCGATCTGAACTTCAGGGACCCGGTGCACGGCTGGTCCACGGGAACGTGCGGTGCGGGCACGCAGTTTCGCGAGGTCTATCGCACCAATAATGGTGGGAGGACCTGGCGCCAGGATCCGCCTCCCATTCCGGCCGGCATTCACCTGACGTACTTTGCACCGCAGCATCCCGTGTTCACGAGTGCTGAAGGCGTGCTTCCCGTAAACGTGCAGGTCCCCTGGCGATTCCTGCTCTATGTGACACACAACGGTGGCGCTACCTGGAAGCCGTCCACCCTGCTGACCGTCTTCCACGGTACAATGCCGCCGCATTCACTGGTGTTTGCTCTCAACGCGAGAGTAGTGTGGGTACGAGAGGGGCAGGTGTTGCACCGCACCACGGATTCTGGCGTTCACTGGACGCGAATAGCCCAAAACCCCAATCTCGGCTGGCAGACACAACTCAACTTCGTCAACCTGAATGACGGCTTCGATATGCTCAGTCCTGGTCGCGACTTCATCAAGGTCACGACCGACTCCGGAAGAACCTGGCATCGCGTCTACACCAAGCAGACCTGACCACTTTCTTGGATTTCACTGGCTCCTGAAGGGAATGCTGGCGTATTTTGCCTTCCCCCGCGCGAGCACACCGAGCAGACCTGGCTGCTGCTACGTAAATCGCATCCGGATCCTCCACGGCAACCCATTGCCGCGACTACTGTTATCCGCGGCCTTCCATGGCCGGGTGGTCCCGGTCCCGTCCAGTGAGAATCCTAGTAATGGGGCCGCCGGCTTGTTAGCGAAACACCTCCGCTGCCCCGGAGCGCCAGTGGCCTCCAACCCTCCGAGCAGGCGCGCCGAGTAACACCATGGATCCGTCGGCACTCAGCCCCGCCGAAGTGCCAAGCTCCTCCGAGTAGGCCGGGCGCCACGTAAGCTCCACAGGCTTGCTCCACTTATTGCCGGTCCGCCTGAATAGCTCGCCGCCACCCGGCTGACGACTCGGGCTGAGGCAAAGTCGGGGTGCGCCGGCCAGAACGGTTCCGCCGTCTGAGCTGGTCGCCACAGACCACCCCAACTGGTTCACGGGACCCAGCTTGCACGAGAAAGTGATTCGCTTACCCAGGCTCAGCTCTTGGGCCTTTCCCCACGTGCCCGATCGGTAGACAAATACCTCGGCGGCTCCTGGCCACAAGTGAGAGCCGATTTTCCGATCCGGAGCTTCGGCCACGGCTGTCTTACCGTCCGCGCTGAGAGCAACCGAAATACCGAGCGAGTCATTTTTCGCTGCCTTGCTCCCCAGTGTGAGGGCCGTGGGACCGCTCCAGCTTCCCACGGCGAAGCGGAAGGCGTAGGCCGCCCCTGCGTAGGCCTTTCCGTTTACCTTTCGGTTGGGGCTGCCCACCACGACCGTGTTGCCGTCACCGCTCATGGCCACGGAAAACCCGAACCAGTCGCCGCTCTGCGCTGCGTTGCCCAGGCTGAGTTTCTCTGACCCGCTCCAGGCTCCGTTGGCGAAGCGGAAGACTTCCGCTTCGCTGGACGTGCCGTTTTGCACGCCCGCGACAAGAGCACTACCGTCGGTGCTGACACCCACGGACTTGCCGTAAGGGTAAACGGCTGCGCTCAGGCTGAGCTCCTGCGGCCCACTCCAGGCTCCGTTTTCAAAGCGGAAAACTTCAACCGCCCGGCCCGCACTCAGCACGGCGGTCTTGCCGTCGCCACTCAGCGCCACGGACTGACCGGCCCCGCTCGACGCTAGCGTCCCGAGATCGAGCTGAACGGGTTTACCCCACGCCCCTCCTTGGAAGCGGTACACCTCGGCGGCTCCCGCCTTGTCCACGCCGTTGACCTTGCGCCCCGGCGCCCCGACCAGTGCGATATGTCCGTCAGCGCTCAGTGCAGCTGAATTGCCCAGGTCCTCATGGGCCGCCGCGCTCGTGCCGAGCGACAGCTCCGCCTGGTGGACGTAGCCGATGGAGGCGGCGTCGGCGTGCGAAGACCGCGCATCAGCCGTTCCAATGGCGGTCGCCTGAAGGCCCAGCAGGGCCGCGCCGCTGATGATCGTCACTAAGAATCGAGAGACGTCTGTATTCATGTATGTTCTCCGTCTGTAGGTATCTCAGCTCTCTCCTGGTGTGGACACTCCCCCATATGAGCATGGCCCAACTCGCGTCCGGCGTCATCGGTCCAAGACCCGATTTTCCGATCGGACTCGCCCTACTCGGTGGACCTCGTGCGATGTCTCAGGGCGTCCTCCTCCAACGTCAGAACCCTCAACGGCGCCAAACGCCGAGAACTACGGTAGTCCGGCCCTCCGTGGCCGGGGCGCGGGTCGCGGTCGTCAACATCCTGACCTCGCCCGTGTCCAAAACCAAGCGGCCAACGTGAGCCGTTTTCATGCTTCGTGGTGCCCATGGGCATGGGAGGCTGCTTGGAAACGCAGGAGCGGGATTAATGACGCCCGACGATGTGGCTTGGACAGGTAGGGGCGACCTTTAGGACGCCCGGCGAGTTCGGTGGCCGATGATGCCAAGTGAAGCGACGTGCAGCGTGTGGAAACCACCAGCTCTGCTTTTGTACTTCGTGGTGTCGTAGTGACATGGATGTCTCACAACTGCAGCACGATGCTGTCGAGCCTGACTCTCACCATGCGACCACCGACATAGCCGGTTCTCATAACCGCGCCTACCCCGCGGTGATAGAAAGGTCCGGAGCCAGCTGCCCGCGACATTGGACGACGTTCACGTGGGAGAGCTGTGCCGACGACACCGGCGTTATCCGAGAAGGTACGGCAAGTACAGCGAGAGCTGGAACGGAATAACATGCTCGAAGGGCTCAAAATGCCAAGAGTCAGTGCCGGAATTCTGCTCTATCGAATAACGGCTGCCGCTGTTGTTCAAGTCTTGATTGGCCACATGGGTGGTCCGTTCTGGGAGAAGAAGGACAAAGGCGCCTGGTCCATACCAAAAGGCGAGTACGACCCCGATGAGGGCGCCTTCAAAGCTGCCCTGCGTGAATTCGAGGAGGAACTTGGCTTGCCGCCCCCCGAGGGAGATTTCGTGGAGCTCGGCTCCGTAAAGCAAGCCAGTGGGAAGGTCCTGACGGTGTGGACCCTGCAAGCGGACTTCGATGCCACGAAGGCAGTGAGCAATATGTTCGACATGGAATGGCCCAGGGGCTCCGGCCAAGTAAAGTCATACCCCGAGATCGATCGGGCCGCGTGGTTCGACCTAAGCATCGCCCGTGAGAAGGTAGTCAAGGGCAACGTCGAGTTCCTCGACCGGCTGATGCAAAAACTACACGCAGTGGATCCGGCTCTGTTGGAGGGCGGGATGCCTCCCACAGAGCATCTTCTCTAAATGCTGCCCCCTCCAAGTCGCCTACCAACATGCCTCCCCCTCCAAGCCGAAACCCTTGCGACCCCCTAGCGTGGCCTTCCATGCCCAGGCGGCGGCGGTCGCCTGGAACTGAAAACTGACAACTGTCCACTGAAAACTGACAACCGTGTCCCGGCCCTCCGTGGCCGGTGGTCGCGGACTGTAGAGAAATCACAAAAGATCAGGTCCTCATCCGATAGCCGAACTCTCCTCAGCGTGTTTAGCTACTGGTGGAGGGATCTCTCGTCGTTCTCGATATAGAGCACACAAGGGCCGGAGTATGCTGCCAAGCCGGCATGATCAGTTCCTCGGTGGTCGATACCCAAGCGGATTCGCGGACATCTCTACCGTCTGCGACCATCAGATTGCTTGACAAACGGCACGACCGGCATCGCATCCAGGGCACTCTACCGTGCCCCCACCGCCGGGTCCGGCTTTCCATGCCCGGGACGCACTACCGCTCCCCCGCTGTGCGTGGCATTGACCGAGCCTGGCCATCGACTCATGAGCCTCTGCATCTGAATTCGATAAAAAAAGGAAGCATCACATGAACCTCGCTCGACGTTGGGCCCTGGTAGTCATCGCCCCCCTCGTGTTATTTGGTGGCCTCACACCCGCGATCCGCACCTCGGGCCATCCCGCTACGGCTCTCACCGGCGTCCACGCAGTCGGCGCGACCCTCTCCCACGGGCTTCGCACGAACGTCGGCGCCAGTATCAGATCCTCGTCCACGGTCGTCAACGGGGTGCTGTACATCGGATCAGAAAACAAAGTCCTCGCCATGATTCCCTCGAATGGCCACAAGATCTGGATCTACAAGAAGGTGAGCGGCACCGTCTCTGCAGTTGTTGTCAACGGTGTAGTGTACGCCGGCACTGGCATAGGTGACAGAGTATTTGCCCTAAAGCGTCGAACGGGGCTAGGTCTGGAAATCAAGATCGGAGGCATTGTGGATCACCCGCCGTGGCCAACGCGGTTTGTGTATGTGTGTTCGAGCGACCACAATGTCTATGCGTTGAGGGCCTCGAATGGAGCCAAGATGTGGAGCTACGACACTGGGGTCTGGACCGATTCCTCCCCCGCCGTGGCAGACGGTGTGGTCTACGTAGGTGGCGACAAGCTGTATGCCCTTGATGCTTCGACTGGAAAGACGACGGAGCTACGCCGCGCACACCCTCTTTTCCTCCCCTACGGTGGTCAATGGGGTGGTGTACGCTGGCTCGTCCACCGGAACCTATGCTCTGCGCGCCTCTTCCGAGCGAAGATCCGGAGCTGCTCCCTCGGCAGTACCTATGCTCCCGCGGTCATCAGGGGAATAGTCTACGCGTCCTCGGACGACTAGGACCAATCTTCGCGCTGAATGCCTCGACCGGGGCAACGATTTGGGCTGATACGCTGGAGTCTCTATTCATCCACTCCCACGGTGATAAATGGCGTCCTGTACCTGGGCTCCGTGAACTGGCACGTGTACGCTCTTAGCGCCGCGACAGGGTCAGTGATGTGGAGTCACCGGACTGGGAGCTACGGCACCCCCTCCACTCCCACCGTCTTTAACGGTGCGGTCTACGTCAGCTCTGGTGATGAGATCTCTGCTCCGCGCCTCGAATGGGACAAAGATATGGAGCTTTGCCACGGAGGAGCGGAGCAGTGGAAATCGAACTGACAGCTGACGACCTCCGCGAGATCGATGCCGCAACCTCAAAGATCAAGGTGGAAGGAGCTCGATATCCAGAACGCTTGGAAAAAATGACAGGCCTGTAAGCGGCCGCGTGCAAAACGTCGCGTCTTCGGAGATGCATCGTTTCCGGATGATGGGCGGCCCCGGAAACTGACAAACCATCCTCTTTTGGCAAATGTGGGAAAGCTGGTAGGCTTCTTGATATGGCGTTGCTGGAAGCCGAACATCTCACCAAGATTTATGACACGGGCCAGGCGGCAAACGCCCTGTGCGCCGTGGACGACGTCTCGCTCTCCATCGAAAAAGGGGAAACCCTCGGACTGGTCGGCGAGTCCGGCTGCGGCAAGAGCACCCTCGGACGCATGTTGTTGCGCCTCATCGAGCCTACCCGCGGCGTGGTGCGCTTTGATGGCGCAGAGATTACTTCGCTTGGAGCGCGCGCCCTGCGCGAAACCCGGCGCGAGATGCAGATCATCTTTCAGGACCCGTTCGGCTCGCTCGACCCGCGCTTCACCGTCGAGGAGATCGTCACCGAGCCGCTGGCCATTCACGAAGACCTCGGCAAACCGATCCTGCGCCAGCACGCCGCCGAGTTGATGGCCGCCGTCGGCCTCGACGTCAGCGCCCTGGGCCGCTATCCTCACGAATTCAGCGGCGGACAGCGACAGCGCATCGGAATCGCCCGCGCCCTCGCCCTGCGTCCCCGCTTCATCGTTGCCGATGAGGCGGTCAGCGCCCTCGACGTCAGCGTCGCCGCCCAGATCGTAAACCTGCTCAAAAGCTTGCAGAAAGAATACGGCCTGACCTACCTGTTCATCTCGCACTCCATGCCCGTGGTGCGCTACCTCTCCACCCGGATTGCCGTGATGCGCCAAGGCAAAATCGTCGAGATCGGCGATACCGAGCAAATCACCACCGCCCCAAAGCATGAGTACACCCAGGAGTTGTTGAAGGCGGTCGAGGAATAATCCCATCCCTTGGGAGTCAGCTTCTACAGCAGCTAGTGCTACTTGTAGCGCCACTTGCGCGAGCAATTGGACGTATGACGTGACAATTTGGAGAGGACGGGGCTCTGTTTCTATTCCCAGTTTGGCTGGTTCGTCATACACTGTTACGCGTCCGGTTGGCGACGCTTTCTGTGGAGGGCTGTTTGCGGGGAGCGGAGCTGGCCACAAACGGGCGGCGCGGGGGTGCCTGCGCACGGCCGAAAATCCCCACTGAAGGCGTACCTATGAATACGTTTGGCAGCCGTTCTTCTCTTAGTGTCGGCAACAAGAAATACGACTTCTTCCGCATTTCTGCACTGGATCAACATGGGTTCAAAACCGCGCGGCTGCCCTTTTCGCTGCGCATTCTTCTGGAAAATCTGCTGCGCCGCGAAGACGGCTCGACGGTGACGGCGGAGATGATTCGCGCCGTGGCCGGGTGGACTCCGCAGACCAAGAGCGAGCAAGAGATTTCGTTTATGCCGAGCCGGGTGCTGATGCAGGATTTCACCGGGGTTCCGGCGGTGGTGGATCTGGCGGCGATGCGCGACGCGATGGCGCGGCTGGGCGGCGATGCAAAGAAGATCAATCCGCTGCAGCCGGCCGAGCTGGTGATTGACCACTCGGTGCAGGTGGACGAGTTCGGCACACCGAAGGCGTTTGATATGAACGCGGCGCTGGAGTTCCAACGCAACCAGGAACGCTATGCATTTTTGAAATGGGGACAGGGCGCGCTGAAAAATTTCGCGATTGTGCCGCCCGATACCGGGATCGTGCACCAGATCAACTGCGAATATCTGGCGCGGGTGGTGTTTGTGCTGGAGCAGGCAGGCCAGAATCCTGTGGCCTATCCGGACACGCTGGTGGGAACCGACTCGCACACCACGATGGTGAACGGGCTGGGCGTGCTGGGCTGGGGCGTAGGCGGAATCGAGGCCGAGGCGGCCATGCTGGGGCAGGCGGCTTCAATGCTGATTCCGCAGGTTGTTGGCGTGCGCTTTACCGGCAAGCTGCGCGAGGGTTCGACCGCAACCGACCTGGTGCTGACCGTGGTGGAGGCGCTGCGCAAGAAGGGCGTGGTGGGCAAGTTTGTGGAGTACTTTGGACCGAGCCTGGGAACGCTGACGGCGGCCGACCGTGCCACGATTGCGAACATGGGCCCCGAGTACGGCGCGACCTGCGGCATCTTCCCCGTGGATGAGGAGACGCTGCGCTATTTGAAGCTGACCGGACGGAGCGAGGAGCAGATTGCGCTGGCGGCGGCCTACTTCAAAGAGCAGGGGCTCTTCCATACCGCGGACTCGCCTGAAGCCGAATACACCGATGTGCTGCATATCGACCTGGCGAAGATTGAGCCATCGATTGCGGGGCCGAAGCGTCCGCAGGATAGGGTGGAGCTGTCGCAGGCGGCGGCTTCGTTTGAGACGGCGCTACCTTCGCTGCTGAAGCCGGATACGAAGGTTGGCAAAAGGGCGGTAGGACGCGCGGACCGGAACTCGAAGGACTATGCAACCGCGGTTCGTCACGGCAGCGTGGTGATTGCGGCGATTACGAGCTGCACCAACACCTCCAACCCGTACGTTCTGGTGGGCGCCGGGCTGCTGGCGAAAAAGGCAGTGGAGATGGGATTGAAGCGTCCGGCATGGGTGAAGACCTCGCTGGCGCCGGGCTCGAAGGTGGTGACCGAGTATTTGAATGCCGCCGGTTTGACGCCGTATCTGGACCAGCTTGGCTTTAACCTGGTTGGCTATGGCTGCACCACGTGCATCGGCAATTCAGGACCGCTGCCACAGGCGGTCAGCGACGTGGTGAACTCGCAGGACCTGGTGGTGGCCAGCGTGCTTTCGGGGAACCGGAATTTCGAAGGCCGCATCAGCCCGGATGTGCGCGCAAATTACCTGATGTCTCCGCCGCTGGTGGTGGCGTTTGCGCTGGCAGGCGAGATGATCGATATGCATAAGGACGCGATCGGCGAAGGGACCAACGGCCCGGTGTATCTGAAAGACCTCTGGCCGACGCAGAAGGAAGTCGATGATGTGGTGGAGAAGGTGATCACCTCGTCGATGTTCCGCGACTCCTATGCCACTGTGCTCGATGGCGACGAACGCTGGCGCGGGCTGAAGGTTCCGGCGGGCGACACCTATGTGTGGGACGAAAAATCGACCTACATTCAGAATCCACCTTACTTTGAGGGGATGACGCGGGAGCCGAAGCCGGTTGCGGCCATCAAAGGGGCAAGGGTGCTGGCGCGCTTTGGGCACTCGGTGACCACCGACCACATCTCTCCGGCCGGAAACATCAAGAAGGACAGTCCGGCGGGCAAGTACCTGATTGAACACGGAGTGCAGCCGACGGACTTCAACTCGTATGGTTCGCGACGCGGCAACCATGAAGTGATGATGCGCGGCACCTTTGCCAACACGCGCATCCGCAACAAACTGGTGCCGCACATCGAGGGCGGATTCACCAAGCTCATTCCCAGCGGCAAGGAGCTGACGATCTACGACGCGGCGATGCAGTACCGCAGCGAAGGCGTGCCGGTGATCGTGCTCGCAGGCAAGGAGTACGGTTCGGGTTCCTCGCGTGACTGGGCAGCCAAGGGCCCCCTGCTATTGGGTGTGCGCGCGGTGATCGCCGAGAGCTTTGAGCGCATCCATCGCTCGAACCTGGTGGGGATGGGCATTCTGCCGCTGCAGTTCCTGGCCGATCAGACCGCCGAGAGCCTCGGGCTTAGCGGCGAGGAGAGCTTCGACATTGTCGGGCTGGACTCGGTGCTCGCCAGCTTTGCTCCGGGTAAAACGGTGGAGGTGAAGGCTACGGCCGCCGATGGCTCGGTGAAGACGTTCAAGACCACGCTGCGGATCGATACGCCGCAGGAGGTGCTGTACTACCAGCACGGCGGGATCTTGCAGTACGTGATCCGGCAGTTGCTGAAGTAAACACAGGTTTCAACGTTTCAAGGTTTCAAAGTTAAGAGCAAAAGGCAAGAGTCATCGCTGATGTTCGGAAATGCGAAAGGCGCGGAGTTGAGTCCGCGCCTTTTTGCTGCGACAAAATCGGTGAGCTAAATTCCTACCGCGGTGTAGTCGTCTTCTCCCTTGCGGCGGCGTTCCAACCCGCTATAGGCGTTGTAGGGTTTGTTGGCGATGCGGCGTTTGCGCAACTCGTATCCGGCCCACAGGCCGAGGCCAACGGCTGCGACGAGGCCGCCGATGGTGGTGATGGTGATGGCCGGGTGCTCGGTCATGGGGCGCGCCATGCGCCCGCCGGTGAGGACCATGCGGCCGGGGATGCCGAGTTCGCCGCGGAAGTTGACGACCGCGTCATAGCCTCCACGCTCGATGGCGCGATAGGCATTGAGAAAGGTTTTGAGCGAGGGGGTGATGTCGTCCTCGCCGCCGTGGACCACTGCGTGATTGACGCCGCGCTCCTTCTCGCGCTCTAGCAATTCTTCCAAGGCCGCGCCGAGCGAAGGGCCGTGGCTGGCCAGCGAACGGTAGGCGATACGTCCGCTTTTGTCGATGACGAACGAGGCATTGGGTAGTGCGCCGTAGCGGCGATGAACCTCGCCGCCGAGTTCGTCGACGACGATGGGAAAGTCGATCTGCTCCTGCTCACGCAGCAGCAGGGCGGCGCTGACTTTATCTTCCATCGAGTGGTGCGCCGGCAGCTCGACTCCGGGATGCGCCTCGCGCACGTAGACGAAGAGGAACTCGACCTCCGAGCGCGGGAACTCGCGGGCGAGCGAGCGCAGGCCGCCGATGGAAGCCGCCGTCTGCGGACAGGTGGCCGAGCCGAAGGTGAGAACTACGTTACGGGAGTTCTTGAATTCGGAGAGCTTGACCAACTCGCCGCCAAGCGAGTTGAGCTCGAAGCCAGGAGCTTCGTCGCCAGGCTCGGGAGCGCGGCCCCAGCGGTCGGACCCTTTGCTCGGCAGCATCTCGCGGCGAAAACGGTCGTAGTTATAGCGGGTGAATCCAAACATGAGTCCTCCGGTTGGGGCGGCAAAACCCCCGCACAGGATAATAATGGTTTGCACGCCAGTTGTGCGAATCAATGGCTTGGAAGTGGGATGCGGTGCAGAAATGGGACGTTGACCCCGGCGGGCGTAGCGCGAAGAAATCAGGTGCGAATAGATGGATGCGGTTACACTGGCGGGCGTGGCTCGCAAGCACCGATTCCGTGATTCGGTCCCATTTCGTAGTTTGATCACGAGTGCTGTCCTGAGCACAATTCTGAGTGCGGCCGGCTTTGCGCAGAGTGCTATGCCGGCAGAGCCGACGGGCGCGCAGCAAGGATTCCGCATTGCTCCGTTGCGTCCGATTGCGGAGCTACGGGCCGAGGCTTTGAAGGCGAAGCCGCCGAAGGAGCAGGGGCAATTCAAACGGTTGCCACTGGTTGAGCTGATCAAGATCGATCCTTCCATTCACCTCGACATTCGTTATGCCACTAGCAATAACTTTCTTGGGCAGCCGGTGTATGAGCAGGCGCGGGCCTTTTTGCGATGGACGGTTGCGTATCGGCTGAAGCGAGTGAGTGCGACGTTGCGGCAAAAGGGCTATGGGTTGCTGGTTTACGACGCCTATCGGCCATGGTATGTGACCAAGATTCTGTGGGAGGCAACGCCGGTGGACAAACGGGAATTTGTGGCCGATCCGGGGCAAGGCTCGTTTCACAACCGGGGCTGCGCGGTGGATCTGACGATCTACGATTTGAAGACCGGCGCGCCAGTGGCGATGCCGAGCGGCTATGACGAAATGACGCCGCGTGCCTACGCGGATTACGCAGGAGGCACGGCGGAGGAGCGGGAGCATCGGGCAATTCTGCGCGAGGCGATGGAACGCGAAGGCTTTGTGCAGATGCCGAACGAGTGGTGGCACTACGACTACCAGAACTGGCAGCAATATCGGATTCTGAACGTTCCGTTTGACCGGCTTTCCGCAAGATAGTATTGCGCGGCGGCTATGCGTTCTCGCTTGCTCGAATGCAGCGCGCCTGATGGCCGGAGGCGATGGTGACAAGCTCGGGCATGGCGGCCTCACAGGCGGGGATGCACAACGGGCAGCGCGGGGCGAACGAGCATCCTGCGGGCAGCGCGCCGGGCGAGGGGACGGCGCCTTCGATGGCGTGCAGCGGTTGGTTACGATTGGTCTTCAGCGTGGGGATGGAGCCGAGCAGTCCGCGGGTATAGGGGTGGGCGGGCCGTTCGAAGAGCTGGTGCGCGGCCCCGCTTTCGACCACTCTGCCGGCATACATCACAGCGATGCGGTCGCTGACGCGGCCGACCACGGCGAGGTCGTGCGAGACGAAGAGCATGGCAAGGCCGAGGCGGCGGCGCAGGTCGGCGAGTAGTTCCAGGATCTGCGCCTGCACGGTGACATCGAGCGCCGTGGTGGGCTCGTCGGCGATGAGCAGGGCGGGGTGGTTGACGATGGCCATGGCGATCATGACACGCTGGCGCTGGCCGCCGGAGAGCTGATGCGGGTAGTCGCGCCAGCGGCGCTCGGGCGAGGGGATGGCGACTTCGCGGAGAGCTTCGATGGCGCGCTCGCGGGCTTGGACGCGGGTGTAGGCTTTGCGGTCCCCACATTCGCCAAAAGAAGGCGGATGTGGGCCACCAGAGTTATGGGCTAGGACGGCCTCGGCGATTTGGTCGCCGACGCGCATGACGGGATTGAGGGCGGTCATCGGCTCCTGGAAGATCATGGCCATGCGCGCGCCGCGCAGCTTTTGCAATTCGGAGGGGCGGGCGGTGGTCAGCTCGCGGCCCTCAAAGAGCACGCTGCCGGAGAGCCGCGCCTGCGGCGGCAGCAGTCCCATGATGGCCAAGGCGGTTACGCTTTTGCCGGAGCCGGATTCACCGACCAGCGCGAGGGTCTGTCCCGCGTCGAGTGAGAGCGAGAGGTCGCGCACGGCAGCCACGGGGCCCTGTACGGAGGGAAACTCGACGGTGAGATTGCGCAGTTCTAAGAGCACGAGAGGTATTGAAACACAAGTGGGCGTGCGAGCGTTCTCACCGGGTCCCCTCGACAAAGAAGGCGGATATGGTCCTATCCTGTTTACTTGCGGCGATAAGGATTCATAGTCTTTTAAACATCGTGACATTTTCTGGTTTTTCTCTTTGCATCCAACAGACACAGCCAAGAGAAATTCAGAGTGGAGGAGTGCCATGTTGCGATCCCATAAGATTGCGGCTCGCGGTGTCGCGTTTCTTGCTGTCCTGATCACGGTGCTTGCCACTCGGGATCGAAGACTTCGTCGGAAGCCGCCCAGAATTCGAATCAGATCATCGGTGCAGGCAGTACGTTCATTTATCCGGTAATGACACGCTGGACCAGCGACTTCCAGGCCAGCCATCCTGGGGTGCAGATCAATTACCAATCGATCGGCAGTGGGGGGGGCATTGAGCAACTGAAAAAGGGGCTGGTCGATTTCGGCGCCTCCGATGCCGCACTTGATGATCAGCAGCTAAAGGAGATGCCTGCCGTGGTTCAGATTCCGGAAAGTGCCGGGCCGGTGTGCATCACCTACAACTTGTCCGATTTGAAAGCGCCGTTGAAGCTTAGTGCAGAGACTCTGTCCGGAATCTACCTGGGAAAGATCAAGAGCTGGCTTGATCCAGCAATCAAGAAAGACAATCCCGGTGCCGCACTCTCCAACCAAGAAATCGTTGTCGTCCACCGCTCCGATGGAAGCGGTACGACCAACATCTTCACAGCCTATTTGGCGAAGGTCAGCCCAGAGTGGGAGAGGCAGGTAGGCAAGGGGATTTCCGTAAAATGGCCGACAGGGTTAGGCGGAAAAGGCAGCGAGGGCGTCACGGGTGTGGTGAAGCAGACACCGGGCGGGATTGGCTACGTCGAGCTGACTTACGCCCAAGAGAATAATCTGCCCGTCGCAGTGGTCCGCAACAAAGCTGGAAATTGGATCGAGCCAACTGTGGCCAGTACAACGGCTGCCATCGATGCGAACAGCCATGAACTGGCCCTGGATGTTCGAACGCCCATCGTTGATCCACCGGCCACGGCGAAAAAGGCGTATCCGATCGCCGGCCTAACTTTTCTCATCGTTCCCAAAGAGGGGAAGAGCCAGGCCAAAACCCAGGTCATCAAAGACTTCGTCCAGTACGTCGTGATACAGGGTCAGGATGAGGCCGAAAAGCTTTCGTATGCGAAGCTGCCTGCGGCTCTGCAGCAACGGGACGAGAGCCTGCTTGCGCAGGTTGGGGGACAAAGCAAGCAGGCTTCTGCCAGCACGCATCCGTAAGCGCGGGCTTGCGCGCGGGCTCACCTCAGATTTCCGTCTCCCACATTCGCCAAAAGCTGGCGGATGTGGGCCACCCTGCCAGCGATAAATTAGCCGTGCCAATTGTACTTCCGCGGTCAAACGCGGGCGCGTCAATCCGGTGCCATCATCCGTAAGCGCGATTAATAGCGCGAATGGCAAGGGACGGCATCGGTATCGAAGCCGTCCCTAAACACAAACCCCCTCGGTCCTGCGCTGACTGAATGCAGATGACCGAGGAGTCCACTTGGTCCCATTAATGAGCCAAGCCAGCTTTGTTAGTTTCGATCGTCCTGGTCGTGATCGTCTCTGTCATGTCTTCCGGGCGGGGTAGTCGGTGGGATAACCGGCGGGACAACGGGTGGGACGATAACGGGCGGGGTAACGGGCGGGGTGCCGGGTTGGGTAACGACATTCTCCTGCAACGTGACCGCCGTCTGTGCGAACAGTCTACCGTTCACGGATGCGCCGGTTTGCACGGCGATCATCGTCTTAGATAGAACGATTCCCTCAATGTGCGCGGTCGTTCCGAGGGTCGCTAGACCACCGACCTGCCAGAAGATGTTCTTAGCCTGTGCGCCTCCGGCTAAGTGAACCTTGACACCGTTGCTGATTTTGAGATTGCCCGCAATCTGAAAAATCCATACATCAGCAGAGCCACCCGACAGAGTGACATCCGTGGGTATGGTTACGCTGGTGCCCCATTTGTAGAGGCCGGGGACGAGTGTCTTCCCGCCAATATTTCCAGCGCCTAGTTCGGTGTAGTCAGGCTTGATTCGTCCGGCGGCATCGGTGTATGCCATTTGCATGTCGAGCACCGCGGCGGTTAGTGTCGATGGGGAAATCACGTTACACGGCTGCGGGCCAGCAGCATCGTCTGAGTAAACGGTTCCAGTCACTTCTGTGCACTTTAACAAATCAGCGGCACCCGTGATTGGGCTCGTCCCGACATTTCCCGTGACCTTTGAAGTTGGAACATCTGTGATTCCTGTCTTTGTCAGAATCGCAAAATTGCTGGCCGCCCCAAGATCGACCGGTGCTGGACCGGGTGCTGCCGCATATGCGCTTCCGGCAAATGCAAAAAGCGAGACGGCGATGGCTCCCGCAACTAAAGGGCTTATGGACCTAACTTTCAGTCGAGTGTTCTTTATCATTGTTAAATTCTCTTTCAAACCGAAGTACAAGTAAACGAAAGATCTTCGGCTCGTCCGTTTTGTTGTTTACTTGCTTGTTGTCATTTCACTACTGGTCGGAGGACGCGAGAATCCGCAAGTCCTGGAAGCATTCTGTCTGAGATTTCTTTCCGAGACTGTCCCACATTGCTCACCCCTTGTACCTGACTGGCGTAGGGCGCGGTAATCGGGTGCTCCAGATGTTCTGCCGGCGGCTGCTCCACTCGCGGTCTTGTGGAAGCTCGCATAACCCGCGCTTCACCGGATTGTGGCGAATGTAGGGGAGCTTTTCGACAAACACCGATGATCGCGGACTTTGAAGTCGTAGTACCGCTTTTGCTAGAAGTGACTAGCGTCGCCCATCAATCGCCGCGACACACCCCGCTTGAGCGAAGTCTGCGACGGTATCGGCAGAAGGTTACAAAGTGGGTCTGACGGGAAAGGTGAAGCCGCTTCAGTCCGCCGGGCCTCGAAGGCAGTTAGTCATCGGAGAACGGCCCGCCCCACTCAAGCCGAGGGATTGAATGGGGCATTCGAAAGCTACCGCTGCTTGATTGGTGAGCTTGGAGCGGGCCCGCCTTGCACCGCGTTGCGCGCGGGTTCGTTGACGAGTTTGCGCAGGAAGGCGGGAGGGATGGTGGCCAGGACTTCGGCGCGGTCTCCGTTCTGGGTGATTTTAATGGAGTCGAAGACGGCTTTCACGTCGGCGTCGCCGGGGCCCGCCTGGGTGTTGGCTTGAATGCTGCGGAAGAGAGTAAGAAAGGTCGTCGTCTGCTCGGTGAAGTTGCGGGCGGCTTCCTCGCTCTTGGTGTAGAAGTCGGCACGGGCGTGGATGGTGGTCAACATGCGAAGCGAGACCACGAGATCGCTGTCGCCGGGGAGGCCGATATCGATGCCACCGGGCAGGGTGAAGGAAGGTGGCGCGTGAGATTTGAGCGTTGAGCCGGGAAGGCGGGCGATGGCCCAGAGCAGGCTGCCGAGCGGAACCTTGGGGTAGTAAGTGCGCACCAGAGCGGGGCCGCCGAAGGGGAGCGCAACTTTCTTGAAGCGGTCGATGATGCCGTGGACGACGTCGGGATCTTCGACGTTGGAGACGGATACGGTGTCCATGGCCAGCAGAGCCACACGCAGGGTGCGGGTTTCGATGGGAATGGTGAAGACCTCGACGTCGCGATAGTTCTCGACCGCGCGCGAGTGCTGCCGCAAATAGTTCGCCAGTTTAGTTTGGTCGTAGTGGCCGACGAGGATCTCGGTGTATCGCGTTACGCCGCGAGTTGCGCCGCGAGCGGCGTCGGCGGGGCTGCCGCGATGCACGGCCATGGCGGCCTCATCGAGGTCGCGCTCAAAGTTGAAGCCGGTGTTCTTGACGAATTCGTCGTAGCCGGGCGCGAGCTTGGGCAACTGCGCCTGATCGAAGGCGGTGAGGTTGCGCACGGTGCCGAAGTCAACGTAGATGACGGCATCGGACTCGGGCAGCAGGCGCGCGGCTTCCGGGGCGGCGCGCTTGCGCAAAAGAACTGCGGCGCCGATGGCAATGATGACCAACAGCACACTGAGCGAAACGATGAAAATGCGGCGGCGCGTTCTCATATCTGGATGGCGTACCCGAAGTGGATGGGGACGAATTTGCCGGAGTTGGCTGAAGCAGGTGGGATGAAGTTGCCGGCGCGCACTGCCTGGCCGGTGTGATAGCCACTCGAAAGCTTTTCAGGTAATATCATGCTTGGTGCCGAATCATAGCATTCTGCGGGGCTTCGAGTCCTGTCGGCGGCACTGGGTGATAGCAGCAGGCACCGGTACTGGGAACGCGAGATACGACGCGATTTGCAATGCGAGTTGCGCAAGGCAAGGTGGCATGTTATCTTCGCTTTGGAGTCCCGGACGCCGGTTCAGTTTCCGAAGCGCAGAAGGTGCGGTATGGTTGGAAGCGGCTTTGGTGGGCTGGCGTAGCTCAGCTGGTAGAGCATCTGATTTGTAATCAGAGGGTCGGGGGTTCAAATCCCTTCGCCAGCTCCAAGTTTAGTCTCATCGCGCACGGCGGAAGCGCGATCAGGCAAGATCCCAGTGCGGTCCTCTTTCCCAGAGAAGCGCTCTCCCAAAGGATCTACCGGAAGAAGCTGAACACGCATGATTTTGCTGCGTGCGGCGAAGCTCGGTTTGACGATGCATTCGCGATGGGCTCAAGCGCCCGTTTGGGGTCTTTGAAAGTTAGCGCGGAAACGGTACGCGGCGCCGAGAGGGTGCCGTCATCGAGGAATTCACGCACAGGTGGGTGAGCGGTTAAAACCAACAGACTGTAAATCTGTCGGCCTTAGGTCTACGGAGGTTCGAATCCTCCCCTGTGCACCATTTTTTTGCTCCGGCGGGAGCGCGCTCTGTCCGGCGCAGGTTATGATGAAGTGGCATGGCAAGAGCGAAGCGGTTTTGGATTGCCATGGGCGGGTTTGGATTGCTGGGTGTGCTGGAGTGGACTACGTTGAGTCCGGAAACGGTTCGCGTGGTCAATGGTCCCGACGGGACACCGCTGCTGGATATCAGCGTTCGCGGAATAGGGCTGGTGGTTCTGGCGTTGTTCGCTTTTCGAAGCTGGATTCATCATCGGCGCGAGATGCTGGAAGAGCGCAGCCGTTCCGGGCAAGAGTGAGTTGTAGCGGGCGGGAGTAACTCAGTGGTAGAGTCTCAGCCTTCCAAGCTGTTGGTCGCGGGTTCGATTCCCGTCTCCCGCTCCATGATTTTCGCAGGTCGTATATACTGCAAGTTGTAAATGCTGATGTAGCTCAGTTGGTAGAGCACTCCCTTGGTAAGGGAGAGGTCATCGGTTCAATCCCGATCATCAGCTCCATTTTTTAGCAAGGCCGAATCGATGGCGCGGCCCTCCCCTGCGGAGGGCTGTTGTGGGTTCGGCGAGGCAATCTGGGCAGGTACAAGACTTAGTCGGCGCCCGGGGTGAATGTGTTGGAGCGGTTGGCGGATTCGGCAAGACAGCCAGCCAGTGGTATTGCGGAATTGCCGAGTCCTGAACGGGCAGTAATCAGGCAGTTGCGCGAGTTTAACCTGACCGCAATCGAAGCGGTCGATCCGGGTCTGCGCGAGAAGTAAGCGAAAATCTACCGTAACTACTAGGGCATAAAGCAATGGCGAAAGAGAAATTTGACCGCAGCAAGCCGCACGTGAACGTTGGCACGATCGGGCATATTGATCACGGCAAGACGACGTTGACGGCGGCGATCACGAAGGTGCTGGCAAAGCACAATCCCAACATCAAGTTCCGCTCGTTTGACTCGATCGACAATGCGCCGGAAGAGCGCGAGCGCGGCATTACGATTGCCACGGCGCACGTGGAGTATGAGACGGGCAACCGTCACTACGCTCACGTGGACTGCCCGGGGCACGCCGACTACATCAAGAACATGATCACCGGCGCGGCGCAGATGGATGGCGCGATTCTGGTGGTGGCGGCCACCGACGGACCGATGCCGCAGACCAAGGAGCACGTGCTGCTGGCGCGCCAGGTTGGCGTTCCCTGCGTTGTGGTGTTTCTGAACAAGTGCGACGCGGTGGAAGATCCCGGAGCTGATCGACCTGGTGGAGATGGAAGTCCGCGAACTGCTTTCGAAGTACAAGTTCCCGGGCGACGATCTGCCGGTGATTCGCGGCTCGGCCTTGGGCGCGCTGAACGGCGAGCCGGAGTGGGAAAAGAGCGTGGACGAGCTGATGGCGGCGGTGGACGCCTACGTTCCGCTGCCGGCGCGTGCGATCGACCAGCCCTTCCTGATGCCGATTGAAGACATCTTCTCGATCTCGGGACGCGGCACGGTGGTTACCGGCCGCATCGAGCGCGGCAAGGTGAAGGTGGGCGAGGAAGTCGAGATTGTGGGCTTCCGCGACACCCGCAAGACGGTTGTGACCGGCGTGGAAATGTTCAAGAAGCAGCTGGACGAAGGCCTGGCGGGCGACAACGCCGGGCTGCTGCTGCGCGGCATCGGCAAGGACGACGTGGAGCGCGGCATGGTGCTGGCGAAGACCGGTTCGATTACGCCGCACACCAAGATCAAGGGCGAGGTCTACATTCTGTCGAAGGAAGAGGGCGGACGTCACACTCCGTTCTTCAACGGCTACCGTCCGCAGTTCTACTTCCGCACCACGGACGTGACCGGAGTTGCGAAGCTTCCGGAGGGCGTCGAGATGGTGATGCCGGGCGACAACGTGACGCTGGAGATCGAGCTGATCACCCCGGTGGCGATGGAAAAAGGCCTGCGCTTTGCGATCCGCGAAGGCGGCCGCACGGTGGGCGCGGGTACGATTTCGGAAATTCTGTAGTAAAGGTGAGCTTCGCAGCCGGGTACGCGGCAAAAGCCGCCGCTCCGGCTGCGAAGCTCAGAGAACTTCGGCGGGCGGTTGAGCAAAGCCGCCTGCCGATATCCGGGCTCGGACCCGGACAAGGCTCGGCAGGGACTCTGCCGGGTAGACGAAAGGGATAAACAATGGCTCGCGAAATTGTTCAGCTTCAATGCACGGCGTGCAAGAATAAGAATTACTCGACGACTAAGAACCGCAAGACCACGACCGAACGTCTCGAGTTCAGCAAGTTTTGCCGTAAGTGCCGCAAGCACACGGACCATCGCGAAGTGAAGTAGGCGTTGCGGGCGGAGTAGCCCGTGCGGCAAGCCTCCCTGGCGAGAGCCGGGGTTTCGCGCAGAGATCCGGTGGCAACTCAGGGGCGTAGGCTCAACGGTAAACCGACGGTCTCCAAAACCGTTTTTGGGGGTTCGAATCCCTCCGCCCCTGCCATGATTTTGTATGATTTGGGTATGGCGAAGAGAATTCAGAAGTGAGCGGCTCGAAAGGGCGCCCGCAAAAGGGCTCTCCGGGAGCGGAAGCAGGATTGCAATGGCAAAGACAGCAGTGGTAACCGCGCAGCCCAGTTTTGTGGAGCAGGTCAAGGGCTTGCCCGAGCGCATCCGCTCGTTCTACGGCGATGTCCGCAACGAGATGCGTAAGGTGACAACGCCGACGCGCAAGGAAGTGGAAGCGACGACGATTGTTGTGATCATCACGGTCTTCATCTTTGGCGTTTACTTCTGGATCGTGGACAGTGTTTTGATCGGGCCTGCGCTGGATCATATTTTCAAGTACTTCAGCACACACTAGCGAGGGCCCGCCGCACCGCCCAATTTATAATGTGACAAAATGGTCATATTGGACGGGCCGGGGCGTAGGGAGACTATGGAAGATATTTTAAAGAACGAGAGCAACGGACCGGAAGAATCGCCGGATAGCACTCCGGAAATTGGCGCGCCCGCAACTCCGGCCGCGCCGGAGTCGGCGGAACCGACCGGAAATCCGAGGATGAAGTGGTACATCATCCACGCCTACTCGGGCTTTGAGCGCAAGGTGAGGGAGTCGCTGGAGTCGCGCATTCGGGCGTTTGGACTGCAGGCCGCATGGGCCGGGTTCTGATTCCCACCGAAACCGTGACCGAGATTCGCAACAACAAGAAGTACACGCGCGAGAGCATGTTCTATCCCGGCTACGTTCTGATCGAGATGGACATGGACGACGAAGTCTGGCACATGGTGAAATCGACCCCACGCGTGACCGGCTTTGTGGGCACCGGCCAACAGCCGACGCCGCTCTCCGACGAAGAGGTGCAGCAGATCGTCTACCGCGTCGCCGACAGCAAGGAAAAGCCGAAGCTCAAGATCAAGTACGAGAAGAACGAGACGGTCCGCATCACCGAAGGCCCGTTTGCAACCTTTACCGGCGTGGTGGACGAGGTCAACGAAGATCGCGAGACGCTGAAGGTCATGGTCACCATCTTTGGCCGCTCGACTCCGGTGGAGTTGGAATTCGGCCAGGTGGAAAAGGTTCTCAGTTAACGAAGTATTTTCAGCGTGCGCCGCAGGTTACGTCGTAAAGAAAGTAACACCGGGCCGAAAACCCTAGACCCGGGTAGCGCAGGCAATAAGGAAGGTTTACCGCAATGGCAAAGAAAGTTACAGGATCGGTTAAGCTGCAGATTGTAGCGGGCAAGGCGACGCCCGCTCCTCCGGTTGGTCCCGCGCTCGGTCAGGCGCAGGTCAACATCATGGAATTCTGCAAGCAGTTCAACGCTCGCACCCAGAACAAGGAATTGGACGGGCTGGTCATTCCGGTGGTCATCACCGTGTACAGCGACCGCACCTTTACCTTTATCACCAAGACCCCTCCGGTCGCGGTCCTGCTGAAGAAGATTGCGGGCATCGCCAAGGGATCGGGCACGCCGAACAAGGAAAAGGTTGGCAAGGTGACGGAGAAGCAGGTGCTGGAGATCGCCAAGCAGAAGATGCCGGATCTGAACGCCGCCTCGCTGGAAGCCGCAGTCAAGAGCGTGAAGGGCACGGCGCGTTCGATGGGTTTGGAAGTCACCGCATAAGAAAGCTTGCGCGGTTGAGAAACTTGCAGCGGCGCGGGTGATGTGATCGGTTCTGGGGTCCTTCGCTGACGCTCAGGATGACACTTCTAAAGCAAGAAAGTTCTTCCGCGGATCACACAGATCCCCGGTCGTAGATACCACGGTTCAGAGCCCCGCCCGGCGTAATCGCCGGCCCGGGGGACTCGAAGAACGCCAGGGCTTTGAATGTGAAGCCTGGGCGGGAGAGTCGGCAAGTTCGGGACGGTGGGAGACAGGAGTAGGAAATGGCACAGAAATCAGGAAAGAATATCGAGAAGGCGCGCGCCCAGGTAGAGGCGCGTTCCTACACCCTCGAGGACGCAGTCGTCCTGTTGCAGAAGATCAAGTTCGCCAAGTTCGATGAGACGGTGGACGTGACCCTGCGCCTGGGCGTAGACCCCAAGCACGCCGATCAGATGGTTCGCGGCACCGTGGTTCTGCCGCACGGTCTGGGCAAAAAGAAGATCGTGCTGGTGCTGGCCAGCGGCGAAAAGCTGCGTGAGGCCGAGACCGCCGGCGCCGACATCTTCGGCGGCGAAGAACTGGTTGAGAAGATTCAGAAGGAAGGCTGGACCGATTACGACGCCGTGATTGCCACGCCGGACATGATGCGTTCGGTGGGACGCCTGGGCAAGGTGCTGGGTCCGCGCGGCCTGATGCCGAATCCGAAGACCGGCACGGTAACCCTGGACATCGCCAAGGCGGTGGCGGAAGTGAAGGCCGGCAAGGTCGAATTCCGCACCGATAAGACCGCCCTGGTTCACGTTCCGGTGGGCAAGATTTCGTTTACCGCCGACAAATTGGTGGACAATGCGCGGACGGTGATCAGCAGCGTGATCAAGGCCAAGCCGGTTGCCGCCAAGGGCAAGTACATCAAGGGCTGCTATATCAGTTCCACCATGGGCCCCGGTGTTGCTCTCGACACGGTGGCCTTGGAAGCGGCGCTAAAGGTGAAGGCGTAAGCCTTTCAGCAGGTTTGAGTGGCCGCGAGGCCGCCGGCGGGAATTCCCGCCCCAGACAAGATTGAGAAGGATGCGGCAATGGCAGTTACGAAGGCAAAGAAGATCTCGCAAGTAGAAACGCTCGCCGTCGAGTTGAAGGACGTGAGCAACGGTTTCATCGCCGAATACGGCAAGCTGACGGTGGCGCAGGACGACGTGCTTCGCAAGTCGATCCGCGAAGCGGGCGCCAAGTATCGCGTGGTGAAGAACACCCTGGCCGAGCGGGCGACGGTGGGCACGGCGTTTGAGGATGTGGCCAAGGCTCTGAAGGGCCGCACCTCGATCGCCTATACCCGGGGAGACATTGTCGCCCTGGCCAAGGCACTGACCAAGTACGCAAAAGACAATCCCGAGCTGAGCTTCAAGGCTGGCGTGGTCGAGGGCAAGGCCGTCGACGTCAAGCAGATTGAAGTTCTGGCGAGCCTGCCATCCAAGGACGAGCTGTACAGCAAACTGCTGTTCCTGCTCAACGCTCCGGCGACGCGGCTGGCAACGGCGCTGGCGGGGGTGGGACGCAAGGTTGCGGTGGTCATCGACCAGGGCGTGAAGGAAAACAAGTTCCAGGGCGGCGACCAGGCTTCGGCCTAGTTGATTGCGCTCTGCCCGGCTGGTCCGGGCTTCTGGGAAAGTATTCAGGCGCTGGCGGGAATTCGTTCCGGCCGCGCCACGCCGGGTGGCCGCCCGTTGTCGGCCCTCCGGTGAATTAACGGCTTGTGTTATCTGTTGTGCGAAGCAGGTTCGGTCCGCCGCCTTGTCTGGGGCAGCGGCAGGAGAGCCCCGGGAATTGCGGGGCGCGGGTCGAAGCAACGCAGGGATTGCGTGGTGGCCGCCCGAGAACTCCAGAACCGCGGTTTCTGCCGGAGATAGCCGAACCACAACGAAATTCGAACTTTAAATGGAGATAGGATCATGGCGGATTTAGCTGCTTTGAAAGAACAGATCGTTGGATTGTCGCTGCTGGAAGCTGCGGCAGCTGGTGAAGGAACTGGAAGAGACTTTGGGAGTATCGGCTGCGGCGGCGGCTCCGGTGATGGTTGCCGGCGGCGGCGCTGCTGCGGCTCCGGTGGCCGAGGCTCAGACCGAGTTTACGGTCATTCTGACCGCGGCGGGCGCCAACAAGATCAACGTGATCAAGGCTGTCCGCGAAGTCACCAGCCTGGGCTTGAAGGAAGCCAAGGACCTGGTCGATGGCGCACCCAAGCCGATCAAGGAAGCGGTCACCAAGGAAGAAGCCGAGACGATCAAGAAGAAGTTCGTCGACGCCGGCGCGACGGTCGAAGTTAAGTAGTTCGACGCCAAGTAGTTCCTGTGCGGCTCCTGGATGCGTGTCAAGGATGCGTGTCAACGCGTTACGCATCACATTACGCATCCCCGGAGCAGGCCGACAATGAGAGATGCCGGGGTGGAGCTCCCATCCCGGCGCTTATCTCTGCTTGCGGAATGTGTAGCATCCGGGATAGCTCCCGGTGTCCCCAAGCGGACTTTTCTGGTGTACAATTAAAAGATATCGAATTTCGTCCGGAGTGCGCAGTGCTTCGGATGTGAATTTAGGATTTGGTGCGTTGGAGCGGGCGCACTGAAAATGATGAAGCCTGGGAAGCGGAGCGGACATCCACATCTCTGTGGGCCGCAGAATTCCAAGGCGGAAACGGGTGCGGCCTCAAGCGGAAGAGGCTGTACGGAGAGACGAACGGCGGCAGCCACTACATCCTCCGGCTCCTGGATGGTGTGAGCTGAAGAACAGGCTCTGAGAACTGGCGCGGGAAACTTACAATTTGTGTTCCGGTGGAATCCACCGGGGGCCCCAGCACGTGGGGCAAACATGGCAGACGCCGTCATCGGCGCCCGAGGGGAAGACTGTCCTTCGGGATATTTCTGTTTGGCCCGCAGCAGGTGTAGACATTTGTAGCGCATTGGCCGTGGCGGCATCTGCCGCAAAAGGTGGCGCCTTCTCTGCAACCTCCGTTCGTTCATGATTCCGCAGCTTCACGAGTGCAGTCCAGTACTGTCTGACGAAGTCTTCGCTTCCGGTTCGCGGCTGGATGGCGAATATATTTTGTGGGAGTTGCCGTGCATTATCCGGCATCTCCAAGTGCGGTCAAACAGCCGCACGCAATGCCTCCCGGCGAGCGCGGCGCCGGGGCCCGCAAACAGTCGGGTGTGGCCACCCTGAGGAGTTCCAATGGCAGAGAAGAAAATCGCCAATCGCAAACGACTCGATTTTTCCAAGATCCCGGCGACCATCAAGATACCTAACCTGATCGAAGTTCAGAAGCGCAGCTATGACCGCTTCCTGCAGATGGACAAACTGCCCAGCGAGCGCGATGACGCGGGCCTGCAGGCAGTGTTTCAGTCTGTCTTCCCGATCACTGACTTCCGCAATGTTTCGCAGCTTGAATTTGTTGACTTTGCGATCGGCAACTGGGAGTGCAAGTGCGGCCATTTGAAGGGCTCAACCACCTGCGCACCACCTGCCGCAATTGCGGATCGACGGTTGTCACCGACCCGTTCCATCCCAGCGAAGTGCTTTGCATCAAGTGCGGCACCTATAACGCCAATACCCCGGACTTCTGCTCCAAGTGCGGCGATCCGGTGGCCATGCAGTTGAAGTATGACGTGCCTGAGTGCGAAGAGCGCGGCATGACCTTCAGCGCACCGCTGAAGGTCACCATGCGGCTGACCATCTTCGACAAGGACGCCGAGACCGGCAACAAGACGATCCGCGACATCAAGGAGCAGGAAGTTTTCTTCGGCGACATTCCGCTGATGACCGAAAACGGTACCTTCATCATCAACGGCACCGAGCGCGTCATCGTCTCGCAGTTGCACCGCTCGCCCGGCGTGTTTTTTGAGACCGCCAACAACCGCACCTACTACCTCGGCAAGATCATTCCTTACCGCGGCTCGTGGGTCGAGTTCGAGTACGACCAGAAGAACATGCTGTATGTCCGCATCGATCGCAAGCGCAAGTTCCTGGGAACGATCTTCCTGCGCGCCCTCGGCCTGCGCACGGATGAAGAAATTCTCCGCACCTTCTACACCGTCGATCGGGTTGCGCTGAAGGACAAGAAGCTGTTCTGGACGATTGACGCGACCCGGAGCGCACACGAACCTGCTCGGAATGAAGCTCTCGCACAGCGTCAAGAACAAGGCCGGCGAAGAGATCGGCCACTCCGGACGCAAGGTGACCGGCAGCATTCTGAAGAACCTTCACGCCAACCAGATCAGCGAAGTCGAAATCGATCTTGGCGATCTGGAAGGCGCCTTCACGGCTGCCGACGTGGTGGACACCAACACCGGCGAAGTGCTGCTGGAGGCCAACAACGAGCTGACGGCCGACAAACTGGCGAAGATGATGGACGCAGGCGTCGCCGAAGTTCACCTGTTCTTCCCCGAGCGCGACGACGTGGGCACGGTCATCAGCGGCACGCTGCGCCGCGACTCCGTGAAGACCCCGCAGGAAGCGCTGATTGAAATCTACCGCAAGCTGCGTCCCGGCGATCCGCCAACCCTGGACACGGCGACCGCGCTCTTCCACGGCATGTTCTTCGACGCCCGCAAGTACGATTTCTCCGCCGTGGGACGCTTGAAGTTCAACATCAAGCTGTTCGACAACGAAGACGCCACCGACCGCAAAATTCGCACTCTTGAGCCGGACGATTTCTACGCCACCATCCGCTACCTGCTCAAGCTGCGCAAGAACATCGGCTCGGTGGACGACATCGATCACCTCGGCAACCGCCGCGTCCGCGCGGTCGGCGAGTTGATGGAGAACCAGTTCCGCATCGGCTTGGTTCGCATGGAGCGCGCCATCAAGGAAAAGATGAGCGTCTACCAGGAGATGTCGACGGCGATGCCGCATGACCTGGTCAACGCCAAGCCGGTCATGGCCGCCATCCGCGAGTTCTTTGGCTCCTCGCAGCTCTCGCAGTTCATGGATCAGACCAACCCGCTGTCGGAGATCACGCACAAGCGCCGTCTCTCGGCTCTTGGACCGGGTGGTTTGTCGCGTGAGCGCGCGGGCTTTGAAGTGCGCGACGTTCACCCCACGCACTACGGCCGCATCTGCCCGATTGAGACCCCGGAAGGCCCGAACATCGGCCTGATTTCGTCGCTGAGCTGCTATGCGCGGATCAACGACTATGGCTTCATCGAGTCGCCCTACCGCCGCGTCAAGGATGGCCGCGTGATCGATCACGTGACCGTGCTCAACGCCGGCGACAGCGGCTACAAGGTTGGCGATCATCTTGAGAAGGACGAGCTGCTCAAGCTGAATCGCCGAGCTGATGGCGAAGAAGAAGAAGCCGATCGAGCACGAGCCGTTCTCCTTCTACCTCTCGGCATGGGAGGAAGATAAGTGGGTCATCGCGCAGGCGAACGCCGAGCTCGATGAGCGCGGCAACATCGTCACCGAGCTGGTGAACGCGCGCAAGGCCGGCAACTTCGTTCTGGTCAGCCGCAACGAAGTGGACTACATCGACGTCAGCCCGAAGCAGTTGGTTTCCGTGGCCGCGTCGCTGGTTCCGTTCCTTGAGCACGATGACGCCAACCGCGCCCTGATGGGCGCCAACATGCAACGCCAGTCGGTTCCTTTGCTTCGCGCCCAGGCTCCGATTGTGGGCACCGGCATGGAAGGCGTTACCGCGCGCGACTCCGGCGCGGTGATTCTGGCCCGCCGTTCCGGCATCATCGACTCGGTGGACTCCGAGCGCATCATCGTGCGCGTCGAAGGCGAGCATCATCCGATGCAGCTCTCGCGCGAGGTGGGCAGCGACATTTATCAGCTCACCAAGTTCAAGCGCTCCAACCAGAACACCTGCATCAATCAGCGCCCGATCGTGAAGAAGGGCGACCGCGTGTTCAAGGGTCAGGTGATTGCCGACGGTCCTTGCACCGACAACGGCGAGCTGGCCCTGGGACGCAACGTGCTGGTGGCCTTCATGCCCTGGCGCGGTTACAACTTCGAGGACGCAATTCTGGTCTCGGAAAAGATGGTGAAGGACGACTACTACACCTCCGTCCACATCGAAGAGTTCGAGATTGAGGCGCGCGACACCAAGCTGGGGCCGGAAGAAGTCACCCGCGACATCCCCAACGTGAGTGAGAGCGCATTGCGCGATCTGGACGAGAGCGGCGTGATCCGCATCGGCGCAGGCGTGAAGGCAGGCGACATTCTGGTCGGCAAGGTAACGCCCAAGGGCGAGACCCAGCTTACGCCGGAAGAAAAGCTGCTGCGCGCCATCTTCGGCGAAAAGGCCGGCGATGTCCGCGACGCTTCCCTGACCTGTCCTCCTGGTATCGAGGGCACGGTGGTCGACGTGAAAATCTTCTCGCGCAAGGGCCAGGAAAAGGACGAGCGCGCCAAGATGATCGAGTCAATGCAGGTGGCTCGTCTGGAAAAGAACCTTTCGGATGAGATCCGAATTCTGACCGACGAGCGGCTGAAGCGTCTGGACGGATTGTTGGGCGGCAAGGTGGTGCAGGCGGATTTGCACGACGAGCGCACCAACAAGCGCCTTCTGACCAAGGACGTGGTTCTCGACCGCGAGACCATCGAACGCATCTCGACGCGCAACCTGAAGCGCATCAAGCTGAACGACAAGGACCCCAGGGTCAACGAGCAGATCGATGAAATCGAGGAGATGACCTCGCGCCAGATCGATGTTCTGCGCAAGATCATCCGCGAAAAAATCGACAAGCTGCAAAAGGGCGACGAACTGCCGCCCGGCGTCATCAAGCTGGTCAAAGTCTACGTCGCCATGAAGCGCAAGCTTTCGGTGGGCGACAAGATGGCCGGACGCCACGGCAACAAGGGTGTCATCGCGCGCATTCTGCCGGAAGAGGATATGCCTTACCTCGAAGACGGAACGCCGATGGAGATTGTGCTCAACCCGCTCGGCGTGCCTTCCCGTATGAACGTCGGGCAGATCCTGGAGACGCACCTGGGATGGGCCGGCGCGGAGATCGGCAAGAAGCTCACCGAACTGTTGGCCGAGTATGGCAATGGCGTGGAGCATGCCCGCAAGTCGATTCGCGAGCTCTTCACCGACATGCCGTTCCTGCCTGACTTCGATGGCATCGACGACGAGAAGCTGATCAAGATCGCGCACGACATGGAAGAACGCTGCTACTTCGCTTCGCCGGTTTTCGACGGATCGAAGGAGACGGAAATCAAGGCGCTGCTGGAGCGTGCCGGTCTGCCGACCTCGGGCAAGACGTTCCTTTATGACGGCATGACCGGAGACCGCTTCGAGCAGCCGGTGACCGTTGGTTTCATCTACATGCTCAAGCTCTCGCACTTGGTCGATGACAAGATTCACGCGCGTTCCATCGGACCGTACTCGCTGATTACCCAGCAACCGCTGGGCGGCAAGGCGCAGTTCGGTGGCCAGCGCTTCGGCGAAATGGAAGTGTGGGCGCTGGAAGCCTATGGCGCGGCCTACATTCTTCAGGAGCTGTTGACCGCCAAGTCCGATGACGTTTACGGCCGCACCAAGATTTACGAGGCCATCGTCAAGGGCGAAGCAGCCATCGAGCCGGGCGTGCCCGAGTCGTTCAACGTGCTCATCCGTGAATTGCAGGCGCTCTGCCTTGATGTGGAGTTGGTCAAGGTAAAGCCGCGCGTTCCGGTTGAGGCCGTTCCGGCTGTGGCCGACTAGCGAATTCAGGCGGCGGCCGCTGATCGTCAGTCAGCGTCCGCCGCCCTCTCGCTCTCAGGAGTTGAACCTGCAAGCTGCGCTTCCGGCAGCACGCAGGAAGAAATTACGGTTCTCACACAGTTGGCTCTGACGGCCAACGGCTGGGAACCGACGACCGGAAGCCGAAGGCGGCCGCGCAAGGCCGCAAGTCCTGGACGCTGAATCGAAGCTCCAGGTGAGGAGGCAATTTGTACCGCTCGAGCCCATTCGATCTCGGAAACAACATTGCGGATTTCGACGCCATCAAGATCCAGCTCGCTTCGCCGGAGAAGATTCGCAGTTGGTCGCACGGTGAAGTAACCAAGCCGGAGACGATCAACTACCGAACCTTCAAACCGGAACGCGATGGACTATTCTGCGCCCGTATCTTTGGCCCGGTCACCGACTGGGAGTGCCTCTGCGGCAAGTACAAGCGCATGAAGCACCGCGGCGTCATCTGCGACAAGTGCGGCGTGGAAGTTACGCTCAGCAAGGTGCGCCGCGAACGCCTCGGCCACATTGAGCTGGCTTCTCCCTGCTCGCACGTATGGTTCTTCAAAGGTCTGCCCAGCCGCATCGGGCACATCCTGGACATCTCTCTGCGCGACCTGGAATCCGTGCTCTACTTTGAGGCCTACGTGGTCGTCGAACCTGGCGAAGCGCCGGTCAAAGAGCGCGAAATCATCAAGGACGAACTCAAGTTCCGCGAACTCGATCTGCAGTTCCGCGCCACCGGCTTCAAGGCCATGATGGGTGCCGAGGCGATCAAGGAACTGCTCAAGCGCGTTGATGTGGAGACCGCCTCGGTGGAACTGCGCGAAAAGATGCGCACCGAGACCTCGCTGCAGAAGCGCCTGAAGTATGCCAAGCGTCTCAAGGTCGTCGAGGCCTTCCGCAAGAGCGGCAACAAGCCGCAGTGGATGATTCTCGATGTGATCCCGGTCATTCCCCCCGAGCTGCGCCCGCTGGTTCCACTCGACGGCGGCCGCTTTGCGACCTCGGATTTGAACGATCTGTATCGCCGGGTGATCAATCGCAACAACCGCCTGAAGAAGCTGATGGACCTGCACGCGCCTGAGGTCATTGTGCGCAATGAAAAGCGCATGTTGCAGGAGGCCGTGGACGCGCTGTTTGACAACGGCCGCCGTGGCCGCGTGCTGCGCGGCGCCAACAACCGTCCGCTCAAGTCGCTCAGCGACACCCTCAAGGGCAAACAGGGCCGCTTCCGTCAGAACCTGCTCGGCAAGCGCGTCGACTACTCGGGCCGTTCGGTGATCGTGGTCGGCCCGGACCTCAAGCTGCACCAGTGCGGCTTGCCCAAGAAGATGGCGCTCGAGCTCTTCAAGCCCTTCATCTACCATCGCCTGGAACAGACCGGCCACTGCAGCACCATCAAGCAGGCCAAAGAGATGGTGGAGCAGCAGGAGCCGATCGTGTGGGACATCCTGGAAGAGGTCATCAAGGACCATCCGGTGATGTTGAACCGCGCTCCAACCCTTCACCGCCTCGGCATTCAGGCTTTTGAGCCGGTGCTGGTGGAAGGCAAGGCGATCAAGATTCACCCGCTGGTCTGCACCGCCTTCAATGCCGACTTCGACGGCGACCAGATGGCAGTACACATTCCGCTTTCGCCAGAGGCGCAGGTGGAAGCCAGCGTCCTGATGCTGGCCTCGCACAACATTCTGTCGCCCGCCTCGGGACAGCCGATTACGGTCCCGACGCAGGACATGGTGCTCGGCATCTACTATCTGACCAAGGCCAAGGTGGATGCCAAGGGCGAAGGCCGCGCCTTTGCCAATATTGAAGAAGTGCTGCTGGCGCGCGAGGCCGGCGAGGTCGAGACCCTGACCCCGATCCGCCTGCGCTACACCGGCGAAGTCATCGATCTGACCACCGCTTACGACGATCAGGAGATCATCCACACCGAACCGGTGCAGCTCAACCGTCAGTTCATCAATACGACGGTGGGCCGCGCGATTCTGAATGATCGCCTGCGTGTGGCCGCCACGGAAATGCCTTACATCAACGGCCTGCTCAAGAAGAAGGGCATCAGCCAGTTGGTCAACTTCTGCTACCTGAAGTTCGGGCTTGAGACCACGGTCCGCATGTTGGACGAGGTCAAGACTCTGGGCTTCATGGCTGCCACCCGCTCCGGTCTGTCGATCGGCATCGACGACATGGTCATCCCGGCTTCCAAGAAGGCCACGGTGGGCGATGCACAGAACCAGGTGATCGCCGTGCAGCGGCAGTACCTGGACGGTGCCATCACTCAGGGCGAGCGCTACAACAAGGTCGTCGAAATCTGGTCCGGCATTACGGAAAGAGTGGCCGACGAGATGTTCGGCGACATGCAGAAGCGCGACAAGGCCGGCGTGATCAATCCGATTTACGTCATGGCCGACTCGGGCGCCCGCGGTTCCAAACAGCAGATCCGCCAGCTCTCCGGCATGCGCGGCTTGATGGCCAAGCCTTCCGGCGAAATCATCGAGACCCCGATCACGGCCAACTTCCGCGAAGGTTTGACCGTGCTGCAGTACTTCATCTCCACCCACGGCGCGCGTAAGGGCCTGGCCGATACGGCATTGAAGACCGCCGACTCGGGCTACCTGACTCGCCGCCTGGTGGACGTCTCGCAGGACGTGATCATCAGCGAGTACGATTGCGGCACGGCCGACGGCATCTACGTGGGCTCCATCGTTGAAGCCGGCGACGTGATCGAAGCTCTGCGCGACCGCATTGTGGGCCGCGTCTCGCTGGAGAAGATCAAGGACTACGAAGGCAACGTCATCGTCGAGATCAACCAGGAGATCACCGAAGATCTCGCCGTGGGCATTCAGGCGGCGGGCATCGAGCGGGTCAAGATCCGCTCCGTGCTCACCTGCGAATCCAAGCGCGGCGTCTGCGTCAAGTGCTACGGACGCAACCTTGCCTCGGGCCGTCTGGTCGAGTTGGGCGAAGCGGTTGGCGTCATCGCCGCGCAGTCCATCGGCGAGCCGGGAACCCAGCTCACCATGCGTACCTTCCACGTCGGCGGAACCGCATCGCGAGTCTCCGAACAGTCGCGCCAGGAGGCCAAGAACACCGGCACCGTGCGCTTCATCAACCTGCAGACCGTGCGCAGCAAGGATGGCAGCCTGGTGGTGATGAACCGCAACGGCTCCATCGTGGTGCTGGGCGACAAGGGCCGTGAAAAGGAGCGCTACGCAGTGGTCTACGGCGCGCGCCTCAAGGTGGCCGAAGGCGACACGGTCAAGCTCGGGCAGACCCTGCTCGAATGGGACCCTTACACCTTCTCCATCATCACCGAAATCGGCGGCGCGGTTGCCTTCAAGGATCTGATCGAGGGCACCACGCTGCAGGAAGAAGTGGATGAAGTCACCGGCCTATCGCGCCATGTGGTCGTCGATTCCCCGGATGAAAAGCGCCAGCCGGCGTTGGTCATCAAGGGAGCCAAGGGCAACAAGCGTTATCTGATGCCCTCGCGCGCTCACCTGATGGTGCAGGATGGCGACGAAGTCTCGCCGGGCGATGTGATGGCGAAGATTCCGCGGGAAACCACCAAGACCAAGGACATCACCGGCGGTCTGCCGCGTGTGGTGGAATTGTTCGAGGCCCGCAAGCCGCGCGAAACCGCCATCATCAGCGAGATCGATGGTGTGGTGAAGTTCGGCGAAGTAGCCAAGGGACAGCGCAAGATCTATGTGGTCGCCGACGACGGCACCGAAAAGGAATACTCGGTTCCCCGCGGCATCCACATCAATATGCAGGAAGGCGAGCGCATCCGGGCTGGCGAACAGCTTATGGATGGTCCGCTCAACCCGCATGACATTCTTGCGGTGCTTGGCGAAAAGGAACTGCAGGCTTACCTGGTCAATGAGATTCAGGAAGTCTACCGTCTCCAGGGCGTGGCCATCAGCGACAAGCACATCGAAGTCATCGTGCGCCAGATGCTGCGCTGGGTGAAGGTTGAGGACGTGGGAGACACGAACTTCCTGCTGGAACAGCAGATCGATAAGTTCCGCTTCCGCGAGGAGAACGAGCGCGTGATTGCCTTAGGCGGCAAGCCCTGCACCGGGCGAGCCCTGCTGTTGGGCATCACCAAGGCATCGCTCTCCACCGACAGCTTCATCTCGGCGGCGTCCTTCCAGGAGACCACCCGCGTGCTCACCGAGGCAGCCATCACCGGCTCCATCGACGGCCTGCGCGGTCTCAAGGAAAACGTCATCGTCGGCCGCTTGATCCCGGCCGGAACCGGCATGGAGTACTACCGCAACGTGCAACTGGCTCCGGAACTGGAAGCCGCTGCCGAAAACGTGCAGGAAGAGATCCGCAAGGAGCAGGAGGAGTTCGAACGCAACCTCGAACTCATGCGGACCGAAGGCGAGAACGAAGCCGAGGAACTCACCGCCGAAGGGTAAGCTTTTCGGTTTACAGTTCGACGCTACCAATCAGGGCCGCATCTTCGGATGCGGCCTTTTTTTCAAATCAATGCGTTCGCCGAAAGGTAAGCGTATGGTCTGTCTTTCAATTACCCACAAGTTGAGCACTGAGGGCGGCTCCGAGTTCGATGTCTATCAGACGCGACAAGCCTCTCCACATGACCATGTTTCCGGGTGGAGAGTCGTTGGCCCTGGCCAGATAGCCGCCGAGTTGCGCGACCTTGGTCAGATATGCGGAGAGTGTCTTGTGGCGCGGCCTAGTGAGGCTGTCTCTCACTAGTGCATCGAGCAGGCGCAGTTCCAGCTTGGTGAACACCAGCGTAGGCGAAGCATCCGGCGCCGTGCGATTGATCATGGTCATCCAGAAGATCCGCCAACTGAGAATGCAAAGCACGGCGAGCAGGTTCACCAGTCGCTCCGCGGTTCTCAGCTTTGATTCCTCTGCTTTGCAACCCGACTTCATAATCTTGTGGAACGTCTCGATCTTCCAGCGCAACGAGTACCACTCCAGTTTTTGGATGGCTTCTTTCCGCGAACGCACCGGCAGATCCGTGAGCAGCTTCCACTCAATTTTGTCCCGTCCGCGCGGGGTACCTCGCTCCGTGGCGTGGATCACGGTGAGAATCAGCTTCGGGTAGTTCTTCTGCTTGCCAATCGGAGGAAGAACCACCAGACGGCTATATCGAATCTCCAGCACGGCCTCGGACAGATCGCCTTTCTTGTCCCGCACCTGTACGCGATGTAGACCTTGAACGCGCACTTGCTTCATCTCACGTGCAATCGTAGCTGTGCCATCCCCAGCGAGGCGGTCGACGCACGTACGTACGAGAAAATGCGTGCCGAGCTGTTGCGCCGTGCAGAAAAGCTCGTAAATATCGCTCTCGCGATCACCGATGTGAACGCAATGCTCGGGATCATTCAAAAGCTCCGTGGATTGCCTCAGGTTTTCTAGCCAGCGGACGCTCTCCTTCTTTTCGATGGGAACGCGGGTCGGGTTAACCTTTTTCTTCAGAGCACTACATCCATGAAACTTGTCTCTGGTCCAGAACTTGATCGCCGTGAGGCCAAGCGGTAAGCCTTCCAGTGTGACCGCTAGGCTGGAATGCATCGAGATGCCGCAGACTGTATGGTGACGCAGGCGTCCGAGGCTGTCCCTGCCTGCGTTCGAATCTGTGAGAACACCAATCGCAGTGAAAGCATCACGGTGGTATACAAACTCTGTTGTGTCATGGAGAATCAGAACCGGCTCGCGGTGGGCGGCAAATCGTTCGCGCGTGGACTGGAAATGGCCAGCCAGAATCTCTTCTTCACTTACACGATCATTTGAAAAGAACCGATAGGCGGCCTTCGTGTTGGCCCAATCTTGGCAGATCCACGGAATACTTCCGCCAACGCCGTTCGACAACTGCTCAAGGAGTTTCCGAAATCGCTTGCCGTGACGTGCGTCTCTGAACCTGCAATCCGCAAGCTCCTGATCAATCCATCTATCGCTCCGGGAAGCCGTGGAGCCGAGATTCTGCTCAGCACACCTTAACAGCTCCTGCCGTTTGTTCATGACGGCAGTTCACCACCCAAGAACCTCCGCCCGTAAGTGCACATCCTGAGTCCGAACCTACTTCGCAAACAGGCCGGGCGCAGAACCAATCAGAGTTGTGGGTAATTGAAAGATGGTCTGTACCGTGTAGACGTAGCCTCTACGGACAGGCATTCTCACCTTGTGAATGCGGCTAACCGCGTTCCGGTGAGGTCGAAGATGAATAGTTCGTCGAGTTCCGCTGTGGTGGCTGCGCAGACAGTTGCTGCCAGGCGCAAGAAGCGGCAACTGCGGAGTGCAACGGAAAAACTTCGGATCATTGAACCTAAAAACGGCAGTTACCTTGCGAAACGCCATTTGCTTCGAGGAGCCTTGGTGGTAGAGCTGGGGTGATTTTAGCCACAACATAGTCCAGCAGGGTCTTCCATCGGTCGGTCGCCGGAAACTGCTCCGCAACTGTTCTCACATGACTCAGAGCCTTGTGGATATTGGCGATCATCAGGATCAGAGATTTCCTGGCAGCATGCATGGGCGTCAGGTAGAGCGTTGTCTTTCCGGCATGTTTGGTCGCCCTGCCCACGGCTGCCAGTAAGAGCGCGCGACTGGTAATGGCTTCCATCCTCGCCCCCGGTTTGGCCGCACGGCAGTACCAACTCCACCAGTTGTAGACCAACGCTACGGCACGGGCGCTGGTCTGGCAGCGCTCCATGTCCTGAGTCGTAAAGCCGCCCCAGCCCCACTGGTTCTTCAACTCATCGAAGCCGTTCTCCGCATCGGCCCGGTCGCGGTATAACTGCGCCATCGCATCCAGCGGGTAGCTGCTGTTGGTCACCAGAACTGCGTACTCCCAGAGCTGCACGTCCTCGTCAGGCAGCAGTAGCTCGATCTGTTCATCCTTGGTCTTTCGACTCAGCGCTAAGTCGGACTTTGTAAGTCGACGCAGGATCACTACCCGGCGTGACTTATCCCACCCCGCAAGCCGCAGTGTGTCCTCCACCGCACTCCAACCCTGATCGCGAGGGCCGGGCGTACTCCAGTCATCGCGGGCAAACTGGCGCGCCAGCAGCCGTTGCACCCCTTTGGTCTGGCGTAGCTTGAACAGATAGCTCTGGCTGCGATCTTCCAGTTCGCCGATAAACGGCTCGTTGCCATAGCCGCAGTCTCCACGTATCAAGGCTGGCAGTTGCTCGCGGCTCAAGCTATCCAGCACGGCGCTCAGTCCAGGTCGCGCGTGCATGGAACTGTGCTGCTTTCCAGAGGAGACGACGACATCGAGAACCAGTCGCAAGTTGCCAACCCAGTACGTGTGCAGTGCGTGACTGGGACGACCAGGCTTGTGCGGGTTGTAGCCGACCTCGGCCCCGCTTTGTTTGCCGAACAGCGTCTTGATCGTCGTGTCAATGTCCAGGATCCATGGCGTGTTCAGCGCAGCCTGCACACTGGCAAGCAGCTGCGGCCGGAGCCAGTCTTGGCTTTGCTCGGCGCTCATCCGCGCCAACGATCGGCGCAGCGAATCCTCGCTGACGATCTTACTCATTCCAAGGATCTGCGGACTGACTCCATCGCCCCGCAGCCCGGTAATGTGAGCATAACGTCGGTGTCCTGCCAGAATGGATAGAAACCAGGTGCCAAGAACGTCTCGCTTGTCGGGGGCGTTGCCGCTGCTATAACTGAGCGGGCAACTTTCCAGCCAAGAGTCATACACCCCGGTGGTGGCAAGGAACTCCGCGAAAAAGGCCAACTGCGCATTCGGCGTGGCGCTGGCTTCGTAATCCCAGCGAACATGAATCCGCCCACCCGGCGTGTCCACCGAAAATGCTTCCAGTTCCTGCTCACGTACGGAAAGTTCCACCCCACGCGACTCACCCATCTGGTGAAGGCCTCCATTCAGCTCAAACCCGCTTCCAGTCTACAGACCTCTATAGTTTCGGGATTCCAACTGCCGGAAAGAGGTTGAAGCGGCATCAGTTCCGGGAGCCTCGGTTGCATTTACGGCACCCCTTCGGGACTCCACTTCTTCCGGCTCCCTTCACATTCAGTTCCCCAAGGCACAGGTTCGAGTAGAAGGAAACGCCGATGCGTCCGCGCTGCGCGTTGTGCTGGAGTGTCTACTTCGATGATCACGCTTCCGGCAGGAACGCGTATCTGGATTGCGGCGGGCGTTACCGACATGCGGCGCGGCTTCACCGGATTGAGCGCAGGTGCAGATGGCGCTGGAGCAGCAACCACTCTCCGGTCACGTCTTGCTTTCGTGGCCGTCGTGGCGATCTGATTCCTGTCACTGCGTAGGTGTCCCCTTGAAAACAAGTGGACACTTACAAAAATCGACACTTAGCTGACGAGAGTCAGCGCGTACGCCTCCCAGAAATCGAGGAGTGAGATGAGAACAAGAGAAGATGGCGAAACAACGGTTCCAACCGGAGAAAGGCGGGACTCAGGCCCCTGGGATTCCGCATTGGAATTACGCGAATGGGATCCGGAGTGGGCCGAGCTCTGCTTCAAGATGAGCACCAACCCGTGGACCCACTCGGTGTTGCCTCGCAAGTTTATCGAGTTGGTCAGCGTTAGCTTGAATGCCGCCTGCACCAATCTCAATCCGAATGGAACGCGCCACCACATCCGGGCCGCGCTCGAAGCGGGCGCGACTCGCGAGGAGGTTTTATTCGTTCTTAAGTGCGGGGATCGGCCTTGTCCATTCATTCGTGCAGCCTGGCCGCTCCCCTCGTCCTGGAAGAAGCCAAAGCCGCCAGCGTTGTGTTGGCTCCGCGAGCCAACACGGAGCCGACCCCTGCTTGTGACGCGATGAGGAAGATCGGACAATGGAACACGGCGTGGGATCCGTTCTTCGAACTCGATCCGGTATTTACGGACGAATTCATGGCGATGGGGGCAGGCATATACAAGAGTGGGATCATGACGCCCAAGGAGGTCGAACTCCTCAGCATCGCCCTCGACGCTTCTTTCACGCATATGTACGTGCCCGGCACGCGCCGGCACATCAAGAGCGCGCTGAAGGCTGGCGCGACCATGGAGGAGATCATGGAGGTGTTGAAACTCTGCGTCGTTCAGGGGGTGCAGACGTTCAACCTGGGCCTGCCGATCCTGGCGGAGGAACTGGAGAACCACTCATCAAACAAGAAGGCGGCCTGATTTATGGCGAACTATGTCGAAGTGGCGAGTGTGGAACAACTTCCTTCTGGAAGAGGTACGGTTGTCAGGATAGCCGGCAAAGACATCGCGCTCTTCAATGTGGATGGAACCATCTACGCGATGGATGATTCCTGTCTCCATCAGGGCTTATCGTTAGGAACTTCGAAGCTTGAGGGCAAGATCGTTACGTGCCGTGGACATGGTTGGAAGTATGACGTCACCACCGGGAGCACGCTTGCGTCGCCGGGGTTTGGCGTCGCAGCTTACGCCGTAAAAGTTGTCGATGGAAAAATCATGGTGGCGATTGACGAAACACTGAGTTCAGCTGCTTAGATTGAGCTGCCTGGACTCGATCCTCGGAATTCCGGCAACGAATCGCAGTCGTCTTTCGGCAATGATTCGTCAGGTGCGACGAACGCATATCCGGAATATCTTCGCCGGGGATTTCTTGGATTCGTATCGCTTGTGGCATCGCAGAACTTCAGTTCGCTCAAATCCTGCTACAGGATGGGATACCGCGACTTTGGCCGGATCGACGCGCTTAAAGCTCTCGATCACTATTTCCTGCACCACAGCAGAGGCTGTCGCCAGTTTGACTTTTCGCTTGAAACCCGTCCGGTCACCGAGGCAATCAGACTGAAGATGGAAGATAAGGCGGCGTAGCAAACAACCCCGCTCAACGAAAGCGCGTTGAGTGGGCCTCCCGCCTGGACCTTTGATGACGATGTTCTTGCGAATGTGATTCGTTGGCCAATGCGGAGCGGAATTCCAGAGTGTTTGCCGGATGCGAGAACAGGGCTTGTGTTCACCTGTCCGGGGTGTGAATTTGCCGTGACTCGGTCCGACGCCGCGCGCCTCAGAAACCACCGCGGATCCCTCTTCGCTCTGCCTAAGCTGCTGCCCCTCAAGTACAATCACTATGGCCAACTGTGGCCCGGAGAATCCAGGGACTGTACCCTCTATGTGGCGATTTCTGAAGCAGGTACAGGTCGCTTTTTTGAGGACGCTGGAGCATGACCAGTTTGCCGTGGCCAAGGCCGCGGCCTACTCCGCTATTTTTACGCTCTTCCCTGCGGCTCTTCTCCTCGCATCCATTCTCGTAGCGTCGCACAGTACGCTTAGCTTCGTCCGCGAAATCTCTTTTGCCATCGGCAGAATCATGCCCTCGGGCACCCGTTCCTCGGTGCTCACATTTTTTGAAGGGCGCAAGCCCGCACCGCTTCGCATGATCATTACCACGTCAGTGATTACGCTGTGGACCGGCTCCGGCGTCATGATCTCCTGGATGGAAGGCTTCCGACGGGCCTACGATATGCCGAAGACGTGGAATCTCACCCAGGAGCGGCTGGTCGCGTTTCTGCTGGTGTTCATGGCCGGAGTTCCCATGACGTTCGCCAGCTTTCTGCTGGCCTTCGGCTCTCAGATCGAGAATTGGCTGGCCTTCCACTCCGCTCATGAGCTTGACCTCTACATCCTTGCCATGGGGATGCTGGTGCGCTGGCTGATCGCGCTGCTGACCACAATTTCCGTGGTCGCCCTCATCTACCATCACGGACTGCCGCGCACCCAGCCCTGGCACCGGGTCGTGCCCGGCTCGGTGCTGGCTACCGTTCTGTGGTTTGCCTCCACCACCATCTTCGGCTGGTACCTGCGCCATTATGCGGACTATACGGTCATTTACGGATCGGTCGGCACCGCGATCGCCGTGCTCATCTGGCTCTATCTTGTCTCCCTGCTGATCCTGTTCGGGGCGGAGTTTAACGCAGTGCGCTATCCGCGATACCTGTTTGGAACCTTCTCCAAACTCGAGCCCGACGCAACCGGCAAACGGAAGTCAGAATGACAGGAATGCCGAAGAGTTTGCTCGCCGAAGAGAATCAGCTGGAGCCAGCGGCGCGGCGGCGAGCCAAGATCGTCTGCACCCTTGGCCCATCCTCCGATAGCGAGGAGCAGATTCGTCAGCTCCTGTTGCTGGGAATGGATGTTGCGCGCCTCAATTTTTCGCACGGCAGCCAGGAGGAGCACCTGCGGCGGATTCGCACGCTGCGCAAGGCGGCCGCCGAGCTAGGGCGTACCGTCTGCATCCTGCAGGATCTGCAAGGCCCCAAAATACGCACCGGCGCGCTGCACAATCACACTCCCGTGAACCTGGTTTCGGGCACCCGCGTCACCATCACGAACAAAGATATCGAAGGCACCGCCGAACGCTTGGGCACCACGTTCAAGATGCTGGCGCGCGAGGTTGAGATCGGCTCGCGCATCCTTCTCTCCGACGGCCGTCTCTCGCTGAAAGTTCTCCACGTGAAGGGCGATGACGTGGTCTGCGAGGTAGTCGATGGAGGATTGCTGGGCGAGCATCAGGGCATCAATCTGCCGGGCGCCGTCCTCAGCCTGCCCTCACTGACCGCGCAAGGACAAAAAAGATCTCGCATTCGGGCTCTCGGTCGGGGTGGATGCGGTGGCGATTTCGTTCGTGCGCTGCTGCCGCCGATATCGGAGCGGTCAAGAAGATCATCGCCGCCGCCGGCCGCGATACCCCGGTCATCGCCAAACTGGAAAAGCCCCAGGCCATCGAAAACCTCGAAGAGATTCTGCAGATTGCCGACGGCGTCATGGTGGCGCGCGGCGATCTCGGCGTGGAAGTTCCGCCGGAAAAAGTTCCGATCATCCAGAAGCGCATCATCCGCCGCGCCCTGCACTGGCGCAAGCCGGTCATCACCGCCACCCAGATGCTGGATTCGATGATCCAGAATCCGCGCCCCACCCGCGCCGAGGCCAGCGACGTGGCCAACGCAATCTATGATGGCACGGACGCGGTGATGCTCTCGGGCGAAACCGCCAGCGGATTGCATCCCTGCGAGGCCGTCAGCATGATGGCGCGGATCGTCGTGGAGGCCGAGGCCGACATCCGGAAAGTGGCCAGCCCGCGCCGCCGCGAAATTCGGCAGTTGACGATCCCCGAGGCAATCTGCGAAAGTGTGGCGCACGTGGCCGAGGAGCTAAATATGCGCGGCATCGCCGTCTTCACCACGATCGGGCAACACCGCGGGCTTGATTTCCAAGTACCGGCCCCGCGCCGAGGTCTATGCCTTCTCGCACGTGCCGGAGGTTTGCAACCGGCTGAATCTCTACTGGGGAGTGCGGCCCGTGCTCGACCAAAGTGCTGCACAGCGTGGAAGCCATGGTGCAGGCCGCCGAAGCCGAATTGCGGCGCGCCAAGGTGGCCGGCGTGGATGACGTTGTGGCCATCGTCGCCGGAACTCGCATGGTGACCGCAGGCTCCACCAACTTTATCCGCCTGCATCGAATTTGCGCCCCTGCAAGCGGCAAGCCTCAAAGATCGAAGAAATCTAAATAGAGGGATTCAAGCGATGAAAAACTCAATCCGTTCCATGGCGATCCTGAAACCGAACCCCGGCCAAGAGCCGGAGGCCTTTGAGTTTCTGCGCGAGTTTTACAGCATGATGTACACCAAGCAGTACTCGCGCGACATCCTCTTTCGTGACTTGAAGAATCCGGACACCCTCGTTCACATTCGCATCTGGCTCTCCAATGAAGCCCGCGAGTCTGCGGTAAACGATCCTGACGTTCATCGCTATTGGAAGAAGTTCCCCGAGTTCGCGGACCATCACCACCACTTACGAAGAACTCGAGCCGATCTTCTCCACCCGGGAAGGCATCATCGAGGACATCCTCGATACCGGAGTCTAGGCCGAGCGTACAGGCGTTCGGATAGAGCGCCATCTGCGCCAAAGATAAAAGCACCGGGAGCTTCCGGTGCCTTTACGTGCCTTCGCGCGCTGACCTCGCGCCTCAGTTCACCCAGCCCGAGTCGTCGTCCTTCTTGTCCACCGAGGGGCCGTGATAATTTCCGTGCTCGTCGAAGTACTCCTTGCGATTGCTCTTGCGCATGTAAACCTCAAACTTTTTCGCCGCCTGCCGCCGCTTCCATTTGTAATAGCGGTTGCGCAGTCCGAAGACACCCTCTGAGGCTGCGACCTCCAGCCCGTAGCGCGGAACGAAGCGCAGATAAATCCAGCCAAATAGCGCCCCGCCCAGGTGAGCGAACTCGGCGACGCCATTGGTCCCGCTGAAGGCGCTCACAAAGGCGATGAAAATCCAGATCGCCACAATGTAGCGGGCCTTGATCGCGATCGGAAATGGGAAGACATAGACCTGCCGGTCGCCATTCAAAATTCCGAAGGCGATCAGCAGTCCGTAGACTCCTCCGGAAGCGCCGATGGTAGCCGTGCGCCAGATGTTCGCCATGATGGCAAACAGCGGGATGGGAGCAGAGTGGTAGGCGAGGATGCCAAACGCGCCCACCCCAATCGTGGTCAGCGCGGCGCCCAGCACGCACCAGAAATAGAACTCGTAGAAGCGCCGGGTGCCGAAGTCCATCTCAAACTGTGCGCCGAACATCCATAGTCCAAGCATGTTGAACAGCAGGTGCATCACCGAGTGCGGATCGTGGAAGAACGCATACGTGACCAACTGCCAGATCTGTCCATGCAGCACCGCCGTCGGGCGCAGGTAGAAGTAGTAGTCTGCCCAGACGGCCAGCCCCGGCACGGTGAGCCTTGCGAGCATCATGACCAGGTACACCGCCACGTTGGCGATGATGAGTGTCTTCACCGCGCGCGTAAACGGCGGAAATCCGAGCGTCGATACAGGTCCACCGCGTGCCATAGTTCTCCTCTGCGTCAGCACCCCGGCGTGGATAAGCCGTGAGCTGCGATGTCGGTCCGCGTCGTAAGTGCGCGAACGGCGAATACTCCATTATCCTTCGAGTAAGGCACTGTGATCTGAAAATCAGCGCCTGCGGGGTACTACTTCTCCCATTGCGGAGAAGTCATATCATGGCAGAGCACCTCGCCGCGCCCCGCCTGTCCGTATCCGAAATCCATAAACTGCAACAGATCACCTTATTCGATGCCGTTTTCCACCCAGGGACGCTGATGCTGGTGTGCGAAATTTTACTCCGCAACCGGAGCTGCAGCTCACATCCAGGCGCCTCGGCTTCCCTGCGGGCTGTTGCATCTCTTTAGGACGGCCAGCAAAAAATTGTTCCCTACTCTCATCTTGAGCATCCAATCTTTTCGCGCCGTACACTTCTGTGAAGAACAGGCTTGACGATGCGCGTTAGAGAATCTAAATATAAATGCGCGGGGCATTGCGCTTGCAAGCATCTCCGGTCCAAGACACAACGTGGAGGAAGTTATGGTTCTGTGCCCAGAGTGCGAGAGCGATCTGGATGTTGAAGAAAGCGAACTCGATGAAGGCGAAATCCTGTCGTGCACCGAGTGCGGCAATGATTTTGAGGTGGTGGGTCTGGAGCCTCTGGAGCTGACCAAGGTCAGCGATGAGATTGTAGACGACGAAGAGGACGCCAAGGATGTCGACGAGGAAGCTGATTACTAGGTGGCGCCGGCTCAGACATGGTTTCTCCAGCGACGCCATCGTTGGGCTACCGGGCCAGGGTTCGCGGACATTGTCCGCGCCCGCTAGGTTTAGGCTCCTGCGGCCGCGCCTATACACACTCGTTGTCCGCGCGCCTGCTAGCTGGGACAACCAGATGCCTGTCCATGATCTGAACACGCAAATATAGGTCTCTGCCGGAGCCTCATGTTCACGTCGAGCACGACTTCGTTCTTGAGCAAACAGAAAAGCCGCCCGGGGGCGGCTTTTCCTTACACCAGATCGCTTACTCGTTCGAACCGCGCTTCCAGTCCAGCAGTTCGCCGATCGTCGAGGTGCCCGGCGAAGATTGCGGGTGCTTGTAGGCTTCCACGTCGGCGCGAGTTGCTTCCTCGCCCACGGCACGAATGCTCAATCCCACCTTCTTCTCTTCCGCGTTCATCTTGATGATCTTGAACTCGAACTCCTGGCCCGGTTCCATCACAATCTGCTGGCTGTTGGCGTCCAATGCTTCCGAGTTGTGGCAGAGGCCTTCGACCCCGTCCGCAAGCTCGACAAAGGCGCCGAAGCTGGCAAGGCGCAGAATCTTGCCCTTCAGCACATCGTTGACGCGATGCTGTTCGAAGAAGCTCTCCCAGACGTCGGGCTGCAGCTGCTTCACGCCCAGCGAGAGGCGGCGGTTGTCCGGCTCAATGGCCAGAACAATGGCCTTGACCTTGTCACCCTTCTTCAGGACCTCGGAAGGATGCTTGACGCGCTTGGTCCAGCTCAGGTTGCTGACGTGGACCAGACCGTCGATGCCGTCTTCGATCTCGATGAAGGCGCCAAAGTCGGTAAGGTTGCGAACCTTGCCTTCCACGGTGGAACCCACCGGGAACTTCTCGTGCAAGCTCTCCCACGGATTCAGATCAAGCTGCTTGAGGCCGAGTGAAATGCGGCGCTCCTGCGGGTTCACGTTGAGGACCACGGCTTCCACCTGGTCGCTCACGTTCACCAGCTTCGAGGGGTGCTTCATGCGCTTGGACCAGGTCATCTCGCTGACGTGGACCAGGCCTTCGATGCCCTGCTCCAGTTCAATGAACGCGCCATAGTCGGTCACGCTGATCACGCGGCCATGCACACGCGCACCGATGGGGTAGCGCTCGCTGGCGTCCAGCCACGGGTCGGGCGTCAACTGCTTGAAGCCGAGCGAAACCCGCTGCTTGTCGCGATCGAATTTCAGAACTTTTACCTGGATCTGGTCGCCGACGTTGACCAGGTCGCGCGGATGAGTCAGACGGCCCCAGCTCATATCGGTGATATGCAGCAGGCCATCGATGCCGCCAAGGTCCACGAACGCGCCGTAATCGGTCAGGTTCTTCACCGTGCCGGTCAGCACCGCGCCCTCTTCCAGGTGCGTCAACGTGACGTCGCGCTTGGCGGTCACCTCTTCGTCCAGGATCTGCTTGCGGCTGACCACGATGTTGCCGCGCTTCTTGTTGACCTTGATAACGCGGACTTCCAAATCCTGGCCCTTCAAGGCGTCCAGGTTGCGTACCGGGCGAACGTCCACCTGGGAGCCAGGCAAGAACGCGCGCGCGCCGAGAATGTCCACCGTCAGACCGCCCTTGATGCGGTCAATGACGCGAGCTTTGACGGAAGCTTTGTCGTTATGAGCTTTTTCGATCTCGTCCCATGCGTGCAGGCGCTGGGCTTTTTGGAAGGAGAGATTTACGTAGCCCTCTTCCGTATGCCCCTTTTCGACCATTACGTCGATGGCGTCGCCGGGTTGGAACTTTAAATTACCGTCGTGGTCCTTGGCTTCTTCCAGGGCGACTACACCCTCGGACTTCAGCCCGATGTCCACCACCAGGTAGTTGCTGTTGATGCTAACCACCGTGCCCTTGAGGACGCGGTCTTCGTTAGCGGCGAGTTCGGCTTGCTCTAGCTCGAACGATTCGAGTGCTGTTGCGAAATCTTCCGTCATGGTTTCGTTTTGTGGGTTGCGGGAGACGCCCTCGGCAGGCTTCTCCAGCACAGTTTTTGAGATTGGGCGGTGTTGCTCGGCTGGCTGGGTGTTGTCCGTTGGCAAACCGGTGTCCTGAGGCTGCTCGTCAGCTATAGAAGAGTCGTCGCGGATATCGTCGAAGGCCATTAATTTACGTTTACCCTGGCCTGCGTGAGCATGGCCGGGGCTTCTGAAAATAATTACGGACTGCTGGGCATTCTTATTTGGAATGGAACCTGCTTACACAGGCTTGAAGCAACCAGCGGCCGGACCTCCCTACTGAAAATGCCCGCGCAGGGAGACTGTTCTGACTATAGCAACCGACAAGAATGGAGTCAAACCCCTACGCCCTCAGAATTGTGAAGAAATGATCAAGATTTACCAAGCTCGACACCTCCGCCCTGCCCCGCTCACCTCGGCACGGCTACTTTCGCTCAGGAACCAGCTCTATTCTGTCCCGCTTGCGTGCGGGCCATCTTTGCCGTGGAAAAGTTCTCCTACTTTGTTACTCTCCCCTGTATGGATCACATCTTCACACCCTGGCGCTACGCCTACATCACCACGGCCGACCGTGCTCCGTCCTGCATCTTCTGTGACCGCGCGCCCGCGTCCGGTTCCAATCTGGAAGCCGATGAGCGCAATCTCGTCCTCTACCGCGGCCAACACTGCTTCATCATCGTCAACACTTTTCCGTACACTTCCGGCCACGTAATGATCGTTCCCTACCAGCACATCGACCGGCTGGACCTGCTGCTTCCGGAGGCCGCAACCGAGATGATGGCGCTCGCCCAACGCATGGAGAGCGTACTCCGCGAACTCTATCGACCCAACGGAATCAATCTGGGAATGAACATCGGCAAGGCCGCGGGAGCCGGTGTTGCCGGACACATCCACATGCACGTTTTGCCGCGCTGGGTGGCCGACGCAAACTTCATGAGCGTCATCGCCGAAACCCGCGTCCTGCCTGAGACGATCGAAGAAACCGCGCGCCGCATTCGCGAGGCGCTTGGAAAATGAGGTATTAGCTTCTCTTGACGCCGATCCACGACGCGATCGCATCGCTTTTGTTCGGAGCTGCGGCGAGGGGCGGAAATACATCCGCCCCTCAGCCCGTCACAACGGAAAAGGAGCTGTACGACGAGCCAGCGGCGTACATGCTGGCTCGCGCACAACTCCCGAAGTCCCTCGCAGTTACCGCCCGCCCATCCTGGCGGACAAGTTAAGCTATCTGCCCTTCTTGACACCCACGTGGGCGCTGGGCAAACCCGAGACCACGATCTTGCCGCCGTCGGACTTGATGGGGAAGTAGGCCAGCGTAGCCGAAGTTGCGCCGCCGGTGTTCTTGCCCTCCTGCGTCGGATCGAAGATCGCGTCATGGCAGGGGCAGACAAAACCGAAAGCGTTGACAGCTTCGCTTTTCTGGTGAATTTCGGTCATCAGGCAACCCTGGTGCGTGCACACCGCCGAATAGGCCATCACGCCGTCGATGGTGTCGGGCGCCATGTCGGACGGAACCTTGTCTTTGGCGACCCGGTAGAGCAGCGTTGTGAAGTTATCGCCATCGCGAACCGCTCCGTTGGGGTCCTTCGGCATCACCGTCAGCGGTTCTGCGTTGAGAACCACATCGTCTACCATCACGACACTGTCCTTCTTCGGACCGGCAGTGAAGACAAACACATCGCCAACCTGCGGCGCATCCTTTTGAGCCTCCGCATAGGCCGGCACGCTTACACCAACCGACATTATAGCCGTCGCACATACAAACCCGCAGGTGCCCTTCAGTAGATCCCGTCTTTCCTTGTTGAACTTCGAATCCATATTCTCCATCCATCCATTTGATGAAATGATTCAGCTATCGTAATTATATTGAGCAAGTACTTCCTGTAACACCGTCCGACCGCGCAGCTGGGGCAAAGCAATCGCCTCCGGCCCCCTCCGTGCATGCCTTAGGTTCTCTTGACGCCGATCCACGAGACAATAGCGTCGCCGACAATTAGCTTTCCATCGTGGTCCTTCAACGGAATTTGCGGCAGCGCACGCGTAGGTGCTCCAGCCGTGTTCAGGCCGCCCTTCAATGGATCAAAAAGGCCGGTGTGACAGGGGCAGATAAACTGCTTGGTAGGCGCATCCCAGCCTGAGACCAGACAGCCCTGATGGGTGCACAGGGCCGAGTAGGCGATCACGCCTTCCACCGTATCTCCCCTGATGTCGTCCGGAATTTTCTCCGGGGCCACCCGATACACGAGAACGGTAGCCTTCTCGCTCTCGCGAACCGCTCCATTTTCGTCCTTCGCTTGCACCGTGATCGGAGGCGCATCCATCACGATGTCTGCCACCATCACGTCCTTCCCCTTATTTGGGCCGTCGGCGTAGACAAACGTGTCGTGTCTTTCCGGCGCTCCCGGCGGCTGCGGTTGAGTGCCCCGCCCACCGGCGGCGAATACATTCAGACTTCCCCCGACCGATACCAGCGCCGCCGTCCCTACCAGCGCGCATCCTGACTTCAGTAGATCCCGTCTTTCTTTGCAAAACTTCGACATCACGTTTCCCCAACTTTTTAGTGGACTTATTTTGTGCTGTGTATCTAGCGTATTCGACCAGCGTCGTTCCTTGCAAACCAAAATTCAACAATCAGCCCTTCCAGATATCGATCTAAGCGGTTTCCAAGGGGGACGGGGGGCTTCTTCTAGGGACGCGGAGACGGGTTCGCCTTAGTCAGCCGCTTCTAAGGGCGCGTACACCAGCTTCTTGCGTCGCTTCTTCGGTATGGGAATGCGGCGGCAGGAAACATACTTCCCCGTGGAAACCTCGCCGAATCGAATCCTCGTGCGCTCCAGAAGCTCTTCCACGGTTTCGGAGCTGTACTCCTCGGCCGCCCGCAGCACCACCAGGGCCGAAGCCACCGCATCCTCTTCCGCGTTGTGGTGCCGGAAGCTGATTCCAAACTCCCGCGCCAGTGCATCCAGAGTGTGCCGTGGAAGTTCAGGCCAGCACTTCCGTGACAACGCGCAACTACACAGAAACTGCATCTTCTGGCACCATACGCCGTAATGCGCCAGCGTCGCCCGCAGCACGCCCATATCAAACGCAGCATTGTGAGCCACCAGCGTCAGGTCGCCAAGCTCGCGCTCAATCTCCGGCCACAGCGCATCGAACTCTGGTGAGTCGGCGACCATCTCCGGCGTGATGCCGTGAACCTGTATGTTGAACGCACTGAAATAAAGCGAAGGAGGCTGGATCAGCCACTCCCTCCGGCGCACGATCTCGCCATCCTCCACCACGGCAATGCCCAGCGAACACGCGCTGATCCGCGCGCCGCTCGCCGTCTCAAAATCAATGGCCGCGAATCTCATCTCGTCCGCCTCATGCCAGCATCTTCAGCAACTCCGCCTCGCTGATCACCTTTACTCCCAGCGATACGGCCTTGTCCAGCTTCGATCCCGCGTCCTCGCCCGCCACCACGTAGCTGGTCTTCTTGCTTACCGAGCCGCTCACCTTCCCGCCCGCGTCTTCGATCATCTGCTTCGCATCGTCGCGCGAGTATGTCGGCAGCGATCCGGTCAACACGAACGTCAGGCCGGCGAACGTGGTTCCGCGCACTTTTCGCTCGCCGGTAAAGGTCAGCCCCGCCGCGCGCAGCCGCTCAATCAGCGTTACATTTTTCTCCTCGGCAAAGAACTCGCGAATACTTCTGGCGATGCGCGGTCCAACCTCGTTCACCTCTTCTAGGTCTTCTTCGCTCGCCTGCATCAGCTCGTCCATCGATCCGAAGTGCTCGGCCAGGAACTCCGCCGTGCGCTCGCCCACCATGCGGATTCCCAGGCCGAAGATCACCCGCTCCAGCCCCAGTTTTTTCGAGGCTGCAATCTCGCGCAGCACGTTCTCCGCGCTCTTCTTGCCCATGCGCTCCAGTTGCAGCAGCGCGGCTTCCTTTAGCGAATACAGATCCGCGATGTCGTGTACCAAGCCTTTGTTCAGCAGTTGGTCCACCAAGGCCTCGCCCAGGCCTTCAATGTTCATTACCCTGCGTGAGGCAAAGTGCAGCAGCGACTCGCGCAGCTTTGCCGGGCAGTTCACGTTCACGCAGAAGTGGTTCACCTCGCCCTCGGCGCGCACCACGTGGCCGCCGCACTCCGGGCACACCGCGGGCATGTGGAACTCGCGCGCATCATGCGGCCTGCGGTGCTCGCCCTCGTTCACCACCCGCGTCACCTTCGGAATCACGTCGCCGCCGCGCTCCACCATCACCCAGTCGTCAATGAGCACGCCCAAGCGCTCCACCTCGTCCTGGTTGTGCAGCGTTGCGCGTGAAACCGTAGTGCCGCCGATGAACACCGGCTTCAGCATCGCCACCGGAGTCAACTTCCCGGTGCGCCCCACATTCACCAGAATGTCTTCGACCTGCGTCACCGCCGCGCGAGCCGCGAATTTATAGGCAATCGCCCACCGCGGAGCCTTGCCGGTAAATCCCAGCCTCGGCCACAGCGCGGTCGAGTTCACCTTCACCACCACCCCGTCGATCTCATAGGGCAAAGTGTCGCGCGCGGCCTCGGTCGCGCTCACGAACTGCCATATCTCATCAAACGAGCCCGCCACCCGGCGATTCGGATTCACCTTGAAGCCCGCCGCGCTCAAAGCCTCCAAGGCCTCCCACTGCGTCGCACGCGCCATGCGTCCATCCTTCAGCAGAAAGTAGGAGTAGAAATCGAGCTTGCGCTGCGCCGTGATCTGGGGCTCCAGCACCCGCACCGCGCCCGCCGCTGCGTTGCGAGGATTAGCGAACGGCGCCAGTCCCGCCTCCTCTCGCTGCTCGTTCATCGCCAAAAACGACTTCGTCGGCATCAGCACTTCGCCGCGTACTTCAAACGGAGCCGTCAGCCCTGCCCTTCGCAGTTGCTCGCCCGTCAACGTCAGCGGAATCGAGCGAATGGTACGCAGGTTGGCCGTCACGTCTTCGCCGACGGCCCCATCGCCTCGCGTAATCCCGCGCACGAAGCGTGCGCCCGCGTCACCCGGCTCATAGTGCAAGGCCATCGAGAGTCCGTCCAACTTGTACTCGCACTCGTACTCGATTTCATTTGCGCCCGCCAGCTCGCTCACGCGCCGCGTCCAGTCACGCAATTCCTTTTCGCTGGTTGCATTGTCCAGCGAGAGCATCTGCGCCGAGTGCGCCACCTTCACAAAGCCCTCGCGCGCCTTGCCGCCCACCCGCTGAGTCGGCGAATCCGGCGTCACCAGCTCAGGATGCTTGCGCTCGATCGCCTTCAGTTCATTCACCTTGGCGTCGAACTCGGCGTCGCTGATCTTGGGCGCATCCAGCACAAAGTACAGGTGCTCGTGATGGCGAATCTCTTCGCGTAATTGTTCGGCCTGACTGGCGGGCGAATCGTGCGTAGTCATACAGCCGAGATTATAGGGCCTAGGGCCAGCGGCCGGCAGTGCGGCGTTACCCGCCTAGCGCCCGCGGCCGGCAGCGCAGCGTTACCCGCCAGGCTCCCGCGGCCTTGATACAATGAATGGATACTCCCAAGCGCAGCTTTGGCGCGGTTCCCGGGTCTCTCGTCGAGCCCTCGTCCGCCGAGCCAGCGCGGACAGCAGAATTTTGAAAGCTCTCAAACATTTTTTCGTGCACTACAAAGTGTGGATCATGGCCGTGCTCGCGCCGCTGGGCGGCATCAAGGCCGTTTTTCTCGTCGCGTTCATCGATGCTTCTTTCTTCGGCATTCCACTCGATCCGGTCATCGCCTACTACGTTGCAGTCGATCCCCGGCGCGCCATCGGCTATGCGGTGTTGGCCTCGCTCGGCTCTGCCATCGGCAGCACGGTTCCTTATCTGATCGGCTACAAGGGCGGCGAAGCGCTGGTGGTCAAAAAGATCGGCCAGCAGCGCTTTGCCCGCATGAACGCGCTGTCGGAAAAATACGGCGATATGGCGCTGATCATCCCTGCGCTCATGCCGCCCGGCTTTCCGTTTAAGGTATTCGAACTCATGGCCGGCGTCACCGAGATGCGCTACCTGCACTTCCTGCTCTCCATCTTCGTCGGGCGTCTGCTGCGCTTCATCATTCTCGGCGTGCTGGTCATTGCCTACGGTCCGGAGATTCTCAGCTTCCTGATCGCCGCCTTCCAGCATCATCGCGGCCTCACCTTCGCGGTCATCGCCGCCATCGTGGCTGCCATCATTCTCATCGTGCGCCTCAGTACGCGCGGTGACGCAGAGACGGAATCCAGCGTTGCATAATTTGCAGCCCAATTTGCAGTCCAATTCGCGGCCCCTGCCCATTCGCATCATTGGTGCGGGTCTGGCCGGGCCGGAGGCTGCATGGCAGTGTGCCCGCCGCGGCCTTGCCGTTACGCTGCACGAGATGCGCCCCTTGCGTAACACCGCCGCCCATGAGACGGATCGGTTTGCCGAACTCGTCTGCTCCAACTCGCTCAAGAGCGATAGCGAAAATTCCGCTCCCTGGCTGCTCAAGCAGGAGATGCGCCACGCCGGATCGCTGCTGATGGAAGTGGCGCGCCACACCAGTGTTCCCGCCGGACACGCGCTCGCCGTTGATCGCTTGGAGTTCAGCCGCCTCGTCACCGAGGCCATCGCCGCCGAGCCCTTGATCCGCATCGTGCGCGAGGAAGTCACCTCGTTTGGCTCTGATGACGCCGGTTCCGATGGCGACGGCTTCGAGGGCGTAACCATTGTCGCCACCGGCCCGCTCACCTCCGACGCGCTCGCCGCCGAAATTCAGCGCCTCAGCGGCTCCGACCGCCTCTTCTTCTTCGACTCTATTTCGCCCATCGTCGAGGCCGATTCCATCGACCGCTCCAAGGTCTACATGGCCGCGCGCTACGATAAAGGCACCGCCGATTACATCAACTGTCCCATGATGCGCGAGGAGTACGAGGCCTTCATCGCCGCCCTCGCCGAGGCCGAGCGCACTGACGGCCATGACTGGGATACCGCACAGTATTTCGAGGGCTGCCTGCCCATCGAAGAGATTGCCCGCCGCGGCCCGGACACCCTGCGCTTCGGCCCCATGAAGCCCGTCGGCCTGCGCAATCCCTACACTGGAAACATTCCGTATGCCGTGGTCCAGCTTCGCCAGGAGAACCTGCGCGCCGACTCCTACAACCTCGTAGGTTTTCAGAACCACCTCAAGTTCGGCGAGCAGGCCCGCATCCTGCGCATGATCCCCGGCCTTGAGAACGCAAAGTTCCTGCGCTACGGCCAGATCCATCGCAACACATACATCAACGCGCCTGCCCTGCTGACCCCCACCCTGCAGATGAAGCAGCACCCGCGCATCCTCTTCGCGGGCCAGATCTCCGGCGTCGAGGGTTACGTTGAATCCATCGCCACCGGCCTGCTCGCCGGACTCACCGCCGCCGCCATCGCTAATGGGGGTGAGCCTGGGATTACATATAACGCCGCGCCGCGCGCCAGCGCCCACGGCTCGCTCGTCAACTACATTTGCGGGGCCGACCCCAAGGATTTCCAGCCCGCCAACATCACCTTCGATCTGCTGGAGCAACTCGACGAAGCCACCAAGCGCAAAGTGCGCGACAAAAAACTCCGTCACCAGATGGTCTGCGAGCGCGCCCTCGCCGCCTTCGACGCCTGGTTCCAGCAACTCGCAGAAGTTCTCCCCACGCGCTGAAATAAATTTCGTGAGCTGCTTGAGGCAGCTACCCTCGTTCGCAATTGTCCACCAATCGAAGGCTGGCCTCCCTCTGGCCTCAAACTGGCATCGAATTTGCACCGAGGTACGTTGCTTTTGAGGATCGAACCTCCCTGCGCCAGATCCTTCTGCTTCGGACCGACTCGCACAACTTGGCCCTAGAGTGGGCGGGAGTCAGATTCGTGAATGCCGGAAACAAAACACCCCACAGCTCACATACAAAGCTCATCGCCTTCGCACTGCTCTTGTCGCTGGTCGTGATTGCGTGCAGCGTTTCAGGGAATCAGTTGTTTCCCAACCAGGGCGGGACCGTGCAGACGATCTCCTCTGCGGGGGCTATCGATACGACGAATCCATTTTTCTTGCCGCAAAGTAATGCGAACGGGACCAGTTGCGTCATGTGTCATGAACCCGGCGATGCCTGGTCGTTGAGCGCGACGCATCTTCGCGAGCGCTTCTTCTCCTCGGGCCAGGCGGACCTTGTATTTAACAGCGTCATCTCAGCTACTTGTCCAACCGACAGCATCTCCAGCGATGCGGCGCGTGAAAAGGCCTACCGGCTATTGCTGAGCAAAGGGCTGATTTTTATTGCACGGAGCGTACCGGCGAATGCCGAGTTCGCAGTGACTGATACGAGCGACCCGTATGGCTGTGCGACAACAACCAATTTAGCGCTATACCGCCGTCCCGTCCCGGCGACGAACCGGCGCTTCGATACGAGCGTTGCGCCGCCCACCGGCCCCACGGGAGCGCCGGACGCGATCCATGCTTTTATGAACTCTCTGACGACTGCCGAAACGACGAGCAATGAAGCGGGTCGGCTTGATGCAGATGGTGCGCTCGGTGGGCCGGTGTGGCTTTCGCAGCAGCCGTTTACTTACGGCATGAACGATCCTATGGGGAACTTTAATCCCGATGTGTTCACCCTCTTTGCTGCGTGGTCCGGGTCGGGAAACGAGGCTCGCCAATCCATCGCGCGCGGAGAAGCCATCTTCAACACACACGCCATCGCGATCCAAGGTGTCGCCGGACTGAATGACGTGGCGGGCGTGACCGTCATGAACGGCTCCTGCAGCACTTGCCATAACACGCCCAATGTCGGGAACCATTCCTCGTTTGTGCCGATGGACACCGGGGTTGAAGATGGTTCGCGCCGCACACCCGACCTGCCGCTTTACACCCTTCGCAATAGCACCACAGGGCAAACCGTGCAGACCAGTGATCCCGGCATTGCGATTCTTAGCGGAAGCTGGGCCGACATCGGAAAGGTCAATGTTCCAGTTCTGCGCGGTCTTGCAGCTCGCGCGCCGTACTTCCGCAACGGTTCAGCCGCCACGCTGATCGATGTCGTCAATTTTTATGATGAGCGATTCGGCATGGGACTGACAGAAGGCGAAAAGCAAGATCTGGTCGCATTCCTAAGTGCGTTGTGATCGCCAAGGCTGGCTGCGCGTAAAAGGCAAAGCGCGAGCTCTGTGCCCGCGCTCTTGTACTCTTCGATCGAGCCAATTTGCTATTTCTCTTGTTTCACGCTCGGCACAAACACTCGGCGTTTCCTCGGAGAAATCTTGAGCCAGATTGGCGTGCCCTCGAACTCGAACGCCTCGCGAATCTGGTTCTCCAAAAATCTTTGATAGGCGAAGTGCAGCTTCACGTCCCGATCCGTAAACAGAACGAAGGTCGGAGGCGCAACCGCCGCCTGCGTCATGTAGTAAATCCTGATCTTGTTGCGCGCCGGAACCGAGGCCCGCTCGAAATCCACCGTCTTCAAAAAACGGTTCATCTCGCCGGTGGTAATGCGGCGCCAGCGCTGCCGGGCCACGCGCTCCACGGTATCGAAGACGCGCTTCACATTCTTCCCGTTCAGCGCGCTGACAAAGATCACCGGCGCATAGTCCAGAAACTTCAGCGACCGTCGTACCTGCTCCTCATACACCCGGCTGTCCGCCGCAGGCTTGCTCTCATCGCCGCGCGCCGTGGTCACCGCATCCCACTTGTTCACCACGACCACCACCGAGCGCCCGGACTCATGCGCGTACCCGGCAATGTTTGCGTCCAGTGCGGAGACGCCTTCGATCGCGTCGATCACCATCAGCGCCACGTCGGCCTCTTCCAGATGCTTACGGGCCATCACCACGCTCATCTTTTCGGCCATCAGGTGTGTCTTGCCCTTGCGCCGGATGCCCGCCGTATCGATGAAGCGATAACGTTTGTCGCCGTGCTCCACCACCTCGTCGATGGCGTCGCGCGTGGTGCCCGCAATCGACGAGACGATCGCACGGTCGCTCTCGGTCAACTGATTCAACAGCGTGCTCTTGCCCACGTTCGGATGCCCGATGATGGCGATCTTGATCTCCTTGGGCATCGTCTCCAGCAGCCGTTCCTCGAGCGCGTCCTCGTCTGAGGCGAGCAGTTCATCTTCCTCTTCGCCGGACTCCTCCTGTAGTTCGTCGAACGCCTCTTCCTCCTCATCGCGGGGAAGACTGCGGCGGGCAAAGTTGTTCAGCCGCTTCTCGACCTCGACTTCGGCAATCGTCGGAACCACCGTCATCAGCTCTTCGATCAGCTCGGCTACCCCGGTCGAGTGCTCCGCCGAGATCGGCCACAGGTTCTTGATCCCCAGCCGCCGGAAGTTTTCCGCCTCCGGCTCCAGCTTCGGATCGTCCACCTTGTTCACGGCCAGGTAGAGTGGCTTGCCCAGCTTCTGCAACAGCCGCGCCAATTCCATGTCCGGCCCGGTAAGCTCGGTGCGCACGTCGGTCACCATCACGACGGCTGCCGCCTCATCCAGCGCCACCCGCGCCTGCCGGAAGATCTCGGAGGGAATCAGGTCCTTGTCCTCGGGCACAATCCCGCCCGTATCCACCACCCGGAACTGCCGTCCGTTCCAGCGCACCGTGCCGTAGAGACGGTCGCGCGTGATGCCCGGCTCGTCGCCCACGATGGCGCGCCGTCGTCCTACCATTTTGTTGAATAGAGTTGACTTGCCCACGTTGGGCCGTCCCACGATGGCCAGCAGGCCCTCGTCTTCGCCTTGCAGAATGTTCGCCACTTTGATGTTGTTCCTGATCTTGCGCTCTCGCGCCGAAGGTAGTGCGCTCACGCGCCAAAAATTAAATGCGCTGCCAGGGATTCTCGTCTGCCCTAGTCGTGCGCGGAGTTCCGGCGCCCCATGCTGGTTCTTCCCCGCCACATCTGCCGCAACGTCTATTATAAGGGTCAGTGCCTGAGCCCACCCAATCCGCCTCCTCGCCAGCGCCTTCCTCCCCAACCCCGGTAGAGCTCTCGCGCCTGTCGCTCTACCAGTTTTTCGGCCCCGCGGGCGTGCTCTCGCAGCGCCATCCCGCTTACGAATTCCGCAAGGGACAGCTTGCCATGGCCACCGCCGTCGAAGAGGCCATCGAGGAAAAGCGCCACCTCATCGTCGAGGCCGGAACCGGCACCGGAAAGACTCTCGCCTACCTGCTGCCCATCATCAAGAGCGGAAAGCGCGTCATCGTCTCCACCGGCACCAAGAACCTTCAGGAGCAGCTCTTCTTCAAAGACGTGCCGTTTTTAGAACGGGCTCTTTTTGGGGACCCAGCGCCAGCGGCCGGAGCGGCATCCTCTGCCGCGTACCCGCCACCTCCGGCGGCCTCGCGCCGCCTCAAGGTCTGCTACATGAAGGGCCGCCAGAACTATCTCTGCCGCAAAAAGCTCTACGACCTCACCGGTCAGCCCGTCCTCAACGGTCTCGATGAGATCAACGAGTTCCGCACCCTGCTGGACTGGGAGAAGGCGACCGAGACCGGCGACCGCGCGGAAGTCACCACACTCCCCGAGACCAGTCCGCTCTGGGGCAAGCTCAACGCGGGAGCCGAGCACTGCATCGGCAGCAAGTGTGGAGAGTTCGAGCGCTGTTTCATCACCAGCATGCGCCGCAAAGCCGCCGAGAGCGACATCATCATCGTCAACCACCATCTCTTCTTCGCCGACCTCTCGGTCAAACTCGCCGCCGAAAAAGCTCCCGACGCCGGAGTGCTGCCCTCGGCCGCGTGCGTCATCTTCGACGAAGCTCACGAGCTTGAAGACGTTGCCACCAGCTATTTCGGCATCTCTGTCTCCAATCTCAAGGTTGAAGACCTCCTGCGCGATCTTGAAATCACCATCCGCGAAAAAAAGGTCGTTTCCACCGATCTCATCCAGCTCTCAGGACGCGTGCGAGAGCGCTCGCAGTTTTTCTTTTCTTTACTCCCCGCCGGCGATGGCCGCTTTGCTTTCGAAAATCGCGAGGAGTTTCTCGAAGAGTGCGGCTCCGAATTCATCGGCCTCAAGAACACTATCCGCCAGCTCCACTCCGAGCTTCAGGCCATCCCCAACAAGCCCGACGAGGTGCACAACCTCATCCGTCGCACCGACGAACTCCACGCCCAACTCTCCTTCCTCATGGAGAGCCGCGAGAAGAACACCGTCTACTGGATCGAGCGCCGGGGGGGGCGCGGCAAGTTTGCCAAGTCCGAGAACGTCTTCCTCCAGGCCACACCCATCGATGTCTCATCTATCCTGCGCCAGGCGCTCTTTGACCGCTTTGACTCCATCGTGCTCACCTCGGCCACCCTCGCCGTTGCCAACGGCTTTGACTACATCAAGGGCCGCCTCGGCCTTGAAGGCGCCCGCGAACTCATCGTCCCGTCGCACTTCGATTACGAGTCGCAGGCCCTCTTCTACGTCCCGCCGGATATGCCCGATCCGCGCGACTCGAACTTTTCGCAGCAGGCCACCATGCGCATCCGCCAGCTCTTGGAGATCACCCGCGGCCGCGCCTTCTGCCTCTTCACCAGCCTCGCCCAGATGCAGCAGGTCCACGACGCGCTTCTCGGCCAGCTCTCCTACCCCATGCTCCTGCAGGGCTCTGCGCCCAAAACCGCGCTGATCGAGCAGTTCCGCAGCACGCCCAACGCGGTCCTGTTCGCCACCTCATCCTTCTGGCAGGGAGTCGATGTACAGGGCGAGCAGCTAAGCTGCGTCATCATCGACAAAATACCGTTCGCTGTGCCCAGCGACCCCATCGTGCAGGCCCGGGGCCGCGCCATCGATGAGACCGGCGGCAACTCTTTCTTCGACTACTCCGTCCCCGCCGCCGTCATCACCCTCAAGCAAGGCTTCGGACGCCTCATCCGCTCCCTCAGCGACCGCGGCCTGCTCGTGCTGCTCGATAATCGCATCCTGAAAAAGCAATACGGACGCGTCTTCGTACAAAGCCTCCCCGCGTATGCCCGCACCACGGACATTCGCAAAGTCGAGGAGTTCTTCGGCTGCAGTCACGACGAGTGATTGTCTTGATGTGTGTTTCAAGAGCACGCAGCGAATGCGCGGCTTGACTGTAGAAGAAGTTCGAGGGTTCTACCTTGGAACCTTGAAACTTTGAACCTTGAAACCTACCTACAAATCATCCGTCTCCTGCAGCTCCGAGGGTATCCACTCCCAGTACTCCAGCATCGCGTGTTCATCCGCGTCCAGCTCTTCGTGGAAGTGGTGCGAGTGCGGCACCGGCGTGCGAATCTTATCCACCTCGCCGAAGCCTTTCTCTTTCAACCGATCCAGGATATCCGCAATCGGCCCATAGGCGTAAATCACCTCGTGGCGATCCAGCACCAGTTGGCCCGCCGGAGGTGCGGCCAACCACAGATTGTGCCGCCCATCGCTGGCGAAGTACGCTTCGAAGCGGTCAAGCATTGCCAGAACCTCTTCGCGCGTGTGCGGCTTGGCCGATTGATAGCGTCCCGCCGCAGCCTCGCTGCGCGGCGTCACCAACACATAGAGCACCCAGAGCGGCTCGGGCAGCAAGGGAAGCAGCTCGCGCAGCAACCCCAGCGGCGCAGGTCCCGGCGCAATCACCAGCCGTTCAACTCCGCCCACCACCTGGCGCGCATAGCACGGCTCGCAGCTCCACGCCACGTCTTCGCCGGCGCGAACCGTGCCCAGCTTCCATTTTGGTGAACTCATCTCAGATATTCTAATTGGCCGCACACTCCGTTGCAGAAAACAGCTTTCAAAGTTTCACTCTATTGTTTCACCATTGTGTTGTACCTTGTGTTTCACATTGTGAAGCTTTGCGGCTTATCCTCGAATCGTGAACCTCTCTGTGCAACGCGCCACCGAGCATCGGGCCGATGCAGCCTTTGCCCTCATCGAGGAATACTACGAGGCCGTGGGCGTCATCGTGCGTGACGATCGTGCCGCCCTTGAGCATTACCTGTCGAGTCCGGACTCGCCCATCTGGATCGCCACCGTCAATTCCGCTTCCGCCGGATGCGTCATGCTTCGCCCGTTGCCGCAGTTTCCTCACGCTGCCGAGGTCAAGCGTCTGTACGTCCGACCTGCCTTCCGCGGCCTGCGCCTTGCCTATGCTCTCATGCAGGCCGTCGAGAAGCACGCCCGTGCCGCAGGTATCCAGCGGCTCTACCTTGACAGCAAGCACGATCTCCACGCCGCCATCCATTTCTACCTCGGCACCGGATACCAGCCCTGCCCACGCTACAACGAGAATCCCCAGGCCACCATTTTTCTCCGCAAGCAGCTCTAGCTTACCCAGCATCGCAACCATGTAGTATGAAGTGATGGTCGCCGGGAGACGAATTTGATTCAGGTAGATCGTTGCGTCATTTGCGGAGGTGTACTCTCGCGCCAGCGGCAAGGTGTGGTGACTCCGTTCCTGGCGCAGCGCATTTGGCAGAAGAAACCGTTCTCTATCGCGCTGTCCGAGTGTTCCGACTGCGGGTTCATGTTTTTCAATCCGAGGCTGGAGCCCTCGGAGGAGAATAGCCTCTACAGCGGCTACCGCGGTCTGGAATATCAGAAGATGCGTCATTCATTCGAGCCCTGGTATACCGAGAAGCTCAATGCCAGTCTTTCGTCTCCGGAAGCATGGCAGCATCGAAAGGGACTGTTGGCTTCGTTGTTTCGAGACAAGCTGAACCTGGGCGGACGCCAGGTTGAAAAGGTACTCGATTTCGGAGGCGATCACGGTGATCTCATCGCCGATCTCGTCCCGGCCTCACGCAGATTCGTCTATGAGATTTCAGGTGTCAATCCAATCGCCGGCGTCGAGCCCCTGCGCAACATGGAGGAATGCCGCCAGCATCGCTTCGATCTTATTGTGACCAGCAACGTGCTCGAGCATGTTGGCTCGCCCCGTGATGTGATCGCGCAAATCGCCTCGATTGCGACCCCGGAGACGTTGGTATTCAATGAAGTCCCCTACGAGTCGGTTACGGATTGGCGGAGCCGGCTGAAGCGCCTTGTGCAGGGTGGCTTGTTGACCGTCACCCGTCCTGCTCTGGCAAGCCGGGTTCTTGGACCGGGCATGTTCAATCTCATGCACGAGCATGTGAACTACTTTTCGCCGCGCTCGCTCGGCCGTCTGATGGAGGTTTCCGGTTTCCAGGTCATCAACAGCGGCGACTACACGCTTTGCACCGGGCTCCTGGGGGCACGCATGGTCTGGAACCTGGCGCAAAAGGCGGGGAGTTCCGCAACTCGCCCGGATGGCCATCCATAACGCCCCGCCCCATTTGCTTTCGCCTTGAACCCAAAAACTTTGAACCTGTCTCCCACCCTCGTATAATAAAAAGACGCGCCACCCCCTTGAGACCTGCGCTGTGTCCCTCTCGATCTGTGCGAGGGCGCCCCGGCGCAACGTCAAGGGCAACGGATGCCCTTTGCATCCTGTCTGGAGATTCATGTTTGAAGTAACCGTGCAAGACACTTTTTCGTCCGGTCATTACCTGCGCAACTACAAAGGCAAGTGCGAGAATCCGCACGGCCACAACTATCGCGTCCGCGTCACCTTGCGCGGAGCCGAACTCGACCACGCCGGCCTTCTGCTCGACTTCAAGGAGTTGAAGCTAGTGATGAAGCCCGTTGTCGATTACCTCGATCACACGATGATCAATGACATCGAGCCTTTCACCGTCCTGAATCCGACGGCGGAGAACCTCGCCAAATATTTTTTCGACGAGTGTAACCAGGGACTCAAGCAGACGACGAATGGCCGAGTCAGCGTTAAGCAGGTCACCATCTGGGAGACGGATACCTCCATCGCGACCTACTACGAATAGGTCTGCGAATAAATGTTGCGAGTAGGCAGGTGGCCCACATCTGCCCTCTTTTGGCAAATGTGGGAGCGGCCAGCAAGCTCATTCGGAGCCACCATGCACATCATCGAAATCTACAAATCGCTGCAAGGTGAAAGCTCCTTCGCCGGACTCCCCTGCGTCTTCGTGCGCCTGGCCGGATGCAATCTGCGCTGCGCCTGGTGCGACTCCGAGTACACCTTCTCCGGCGGCACGAAAATGTCTGCTGTCGAGATCCTCGCCGAGGTCCAGCGCCTTGCCCCCTCCGGCGGTCTGGTCGAGATCACCGGCGGCGAGCCCATGCTGCAGGCGCTCGAACTCGTCCCGTTTCTCCGCCAGCTGGGTGCCATGAAATACCAACTGCTGCTCGAGACCAGCGGCGAGCGTCCGCTCGAACTCGTCCCTCGCGAGGTCCACAAGGTCGTCGACGTCAAATGCCCCGGCAGCGGCGAGCACCTGCGCTTCCGTCTCGAGAACCTCGCAACCCTCACCCCGCGCGACGAACTGAAGTTCGTCCTCGCCTCGCGTGAGGACTACGAGTACGCCCGCGACTTCATCCACCAGCACGGCCTGGAGTCAAACGCCGAATCCAGCGCCGTATCCAAACCAGGCCTCATCCTCTCGCCCGCCTTTCGCCAGGGCGCCACCGGTTCGCGCAGCGCGGAGAACTGCCTGCTCGATCCTCGCGACCTCGCCGAATGGATGCTCGCCGACAACCTCCAAGCCCGCCTCGGCCTCCAGATCCACAAATTCATCTGGGAGCCGCAACTGAAAGGGGTATAGAGGTTCAAGCCTATGTCCGACTCCATCCAATCCGTAGTCACTCTCTCCGGCGGCATGGACTCCACCGTCTGTGCCACTCTCGCCGTGCGTGAAAAGGGTGCCGAGCACGTTGCCGCCCTGCATGTCTCCTACGGCCAGCGCACGGAGGCCCGCGAACAACGCGCCTTCACCGCAATCTGCGAACACCTCGGCATCCATCGCCGCCTCGTGGTGCGCAATCAGGCGCTCAGCCAAATCGGCGGCTCCGCCCTCACCGACTCCGCGCTCGCCGTTCCCACAGCCGGTCCGGAGATAGGTTCGCACGTGCCCATCACCTATGTTCCCTTCCGCAACGCTCATTTCCTCTCTGTCGCGGTCAGTTGGGCCGAGGTTCTCGGAGCCGGCGACATTTACATCGGAGCCGTGGCCCAGGACAGCTCCGGCTATCCCGACTGCCGTCCCGAATACTACGAAGCCTTCAACCGCCTCATCCAGGCCGGCACCAAGGAGGGCAACATCCGCATTAAGACTCCGTTAATTGTGCTCAAGAAGGTGGAGATCGTCAGGCTGGGTCTGGAACTCAATGCGCCCTTCGATTTAACATGGTCCTGCTACAGCCGGGAGGATCTTGCCTGCGGAGCGTGTGAGAGCTGTGCCTTGCGTCTGCGCGCCTTTGCAGCCGCCGGAAGCTCTGATCCCATCCCTTATCTGGCGTCGCCCGCCGTCTGACCGGCGCGCCGCAAAGGGGCCCGCGGCCACCCACGGTTCTCTACCTTGGAGGCGGTAAATGATAAAGCGCAGCGCACTGTTTCTACTCGTGGCTTTGACGCTGGCTTTCACCGCCGGCGCCCTCGCGCAAGACGCCATAACCGTCAAGGGCGTCTGCAAAGACGAGGCCGGCAAACCCGTCGCCGGTGCCACCATCGAGCTCACCAACCTCGAGAACGGCCGCAAAATCACGGCTAAAACCGATCGCAATGGACAGTATTCCGCCTTGGCCACAAGCAGCGGACAATACAAAGTTACCCTCATGGGCTCCGATGGAAAGCCGCTTTTCTCCCTTAGCGGTGTGCCCATCCAGCCCGGCGTTGAAAACGTCTACGACTTCGATTTCGCCAAGCTGAAAGCGGAAGCCGCCAAGCAATCCAACACCAGCGAGGCGCAGCGCAAGGAAGCCGAAAAAGTGACGAAGGAAAACGACAAGATCAAGGGACTCAACGCTCTGCTTCAGCTTGCCGCCCAGCAAAAGAAGCAAAACGACTACGACGCCGCGGTAGCCACCATGGAGCAGGCCGCAGCCCAGGATCAGACTCACGATGTCATCTATGCTTCGCTGGGCGACGCCTACTTGGGAGCCAGACGGTACCCCGAGGCCGAGACCGCCTACATCAAAGCCATCGCGCTCGCCCCTCCCGCTTCGAAGTCCCTCGCCGCCGATCACGCCGGTCTGGCCTTGGCGATGATGAAGCAAGGCAAGACCGAGCCCAGCATGGCCGAATGCGACAAGGCAGCTCAAATCGACCACTCCGCCGCCGGGCAGTGCTACTTCAACGAGGGCGCGGTCCTCACCAACCAGGGCAAGGTGGACGAAGCCAACCAGGCCTTCGACAAAGCCATCGCCGCCGATCCCACTCACGCCGACGCTTACTACCAGAAGGGCGTCAACCTTCTCGCCAAAGCCACCCTCGGCAAAGACGGCAAGATGGTCCCCGCGCCCGGCACGGCCGAGGCCCTCAACAAGTATCTCGAACTCGCGCCCGACGGCGTGAACGCACAGGCCGCCAAAGATCTGCTTGCCTCCATCGGAGCCCCTGTCCAGACCACCTTCGGAACGAAAACCAAGAAATAACGCAAAAGGGACGGCTTCCCTCGCCGTCCCTTTTGCGCAACTCTGCTACACCACTCCTTACTGCACCATGGCGATTCGGTTCAACTCCCGCTGCATGACCTCCAGCGAGCAGCCCGAGCCTTCCACGGTAAAGGCTGCCGCCCGCGCCGCCTCTAGAGAGACCCCGTAGCCGCGCCCCGCCAAAAAGCTCTGCATCAGGTCCGCTGCGTCTCGAGCGTCCAATCCGCCCTGGATCAGCTCGCTGCGCAGCTCCGCGACCTCCAAAACCGAGAACTTTTCGGTACACATTGGGCCCCCTCCACAGAGTGGTAACCCGTCAAACTCTGGAATGTCGCGTTTCGTTGCAGACATCCACTGCCACCGCCCGCTTGGCTACTGTCGCTGCCAAAAAATTTAAATCCGGGCAGGGACTCCATAGTCGTTCCTTTGCCCACTTTGCCATGCCCACATCTCCGGCATACCTTCTTCATCGGACGAAGCTCCAAAAAGTTGAGAGCTTCAGGGTAATTTTTGCTATTCCGCCTCCTGGGCCAGCAGCACCGGGATGCCGTCCTCCACTCGAAACTGCTTGCCGCACTCCGTGCAACATAGTTCTGTGAATTCTGGATTAAATCGAAATACCCCATGGCAGATAGGGCAGACGACGGTTTTCACCAGCTTTGCGGGAATCATGACTGCCATTCTATCCTTCCCCACTCGCATCCCCGCGCCAATCCCGGTACACTATATTCTCTACTTCGCTCCGGGGGTCTTTTATGCCAGCAATCGTGCTCGACGGTGGCCTGTTCGCTTCCCAAATCAAGGCCGAAATTGCCGAAGAGGTGCGCCAACTGGCTGCCGCCGGTCTTCGTCCCGGTCTAGCCGCGGTCCTGGTCGGCAGCAATCCCGCCTCCCAGACCTACGTCCGCAGCAAGGTTCGCACCTGCGAGGAATTGGGCATCTTCAGTGAGATGATCACTCCGCCCGAGACTGCCACCACCGAAGAACTCATCGCAGTGGTCGAGGAACTCAACGCCCGCGATGAGATCGATGGCATTCTCGTCCAGCTTCCCCTGCCCGCCCACGTTGACTCCAAGCGCGTCCTGCTTGCCGTCTCTCCGGAGAAGGACGTGGATGGCTTCCATCCCGTCAGCGTCGGCAATCTCAGCACCCAGCGTCCCGGCCTCGTTGCCTGCACCCCAGCCGGATGCATGGAAATTCTCCGCCGCGCCAACATTCCCATCGAAGGCCAGGAGGCAGTGATCGTCGGTCGCAGCGATATCGTCGGCAAGCCGTTGGCGATGTTGCTGCTCAACGCCAATGCCACTGTCACCGTATGCCACTCGCGCACCAGGGATCTGCCCGCGGTCTGCCGCCGTGGAGACATCCTGATCGCTGCCATTGGCCGTCCCGGCTTCATCACTACCGAGTTCGTCAAGCCCGGCGCCACCATTCTAGACGTGGGCATCAATCACATCACCGACCCGGTCCTCTTTGAGCGCTTCTTCAAGGGCGACGAGAAGCGCGAGAAGCAGTTTGCCGAAAAGGGCAGCACCATCATCGGCGATTGCGACCCGCGTGTTACCCGCATGGCCGGAGCCGTCACTCCCGTCCCTGGCGGGGTCGGCAAGCTCACCATCGCCATGCTCATGAGCAACACCGTGAAGGCCGCCAAACTCCGCCGCGCCAAGGAGCCGGAAGCCGCCGTCCAAGGCTGATTTTTCGGGCCTTCTCGCTCTGTGCCCACATCTGCCGCGCTCCGCAGATGTGGGTCTGCTACTTCGGCGCGGCAGTACTCTGAACTTTCTCTTCCCTGTAACGTCCCATTCGTACTCCTCCCGTAGCTTGGTACCTGAGACTTGCTTCGACGCACAGCGGTGGACCGTCTGCGGGAATCCCCGCCGGACTTTCGGGCACACGTTGCCGCTACCATCCGTCTCCATCCCATCACCCATTTTCAGTAGAGGTTGCCATGAGCGTGACAATTGCCGGAAAGCTTTCTAAAGGATTCAAATTCATAATCGGCCTTATAGCCGTCGGATCCTGCTTCACCTTCTGGCAGATGGCGCAGATCATTCATACCCAAAAGGTCACTGAGTGCCGCACTCAGGAGATGAAGGCCTCCTACGAAATCCTCGCCGCGACCAGCCAGATCAATGGTGCCCTGCGTGGATATATCATCGCCCGCCTCAACAACGATCCGGATGAAACCACCCGCCTGCACACCATGATCGACCACCTCTGGACTGACATCGACACCGCTACCGGAACTCTCCAGGGTCTCGATCCAAACCTTCGTTCCACCGAGGCGCAGGACCACTTTTCGCAACTCCTCTCGGATCTTCAGGAGACCCGCCGCGAGCAGTACAACTATCTCCGTCTCGAGGAGGGTGGCGACGAAGGCGCACATCAGGCATCGCTTTCCATCAATCTCAACTCCGTGCTCTGGTCGGAAAAGGTCCGCGTCGGTGCCCGCTCGCTGGTTGACGTTGTCACCGAAGCTTCGAATCGCGAGCGCCGCCGTGCCGCCAACGTCGCCACCTTCGCGCTTGTTACCTCTATCTGCATCGGCATCCTCATCGCCGGAACCGCAACGGCTGCCGCCGTTCTCGCCAGCCGTCGCCTTGCCGGCGTTCCCGTCCTCATCTCGCACGCCCGCCAGATTTCATCGGGCGACCTCGCCATCGGCGATCTTGCTACGGACTCCGACGATGAGATCGGCGATCTCGACCGCAGCTTCGCGGAGATGGTCGCCTATCTGCGAGAGATGGCTGACTACTCCGAGGCCATCGCCTCCGGCGACCTCTCGATCGAAATTCATCCCCGCTCCGGCCAGGACACCCTGGGCCACGCCTTCGTGCGGATGAGAAATGGCCTCGAAACTCTCGTCCGCGAAAGCCGCGAGCGCGCCATCGAGGTCGCAGCATCTTCCGGTCAGCTCGCCGATGCCTCCGATCGCCTCGCCAAAGTCGGCGAAAGCGCCGCCGGTCGCGTCAATCAGGTCACCAGCACCATGCATGAGATGAGCGTCAACCTTCACAACATGGTGGAGAGCTCCCGCATCCAGTCGCAAAGAGTCGGGGAAAGCACAACCTCGATCGACGAGATGGCCGCCTCCGTCGACCTTATCGCCGAGGGCGCCGGCCGCCTGCTTCAGCTCTGCGACCGCTCCCGCCAGGAGACCGCCAACGGTATGAGCACCATGCAGCGTACCGAGAGCGGCCTCCATCGCATCGAGTCCGTCAACCAGGTCACCATGGAGAACAGCAAGCTGCTCGAACAGAAGACCGCAGCCATCAGCCGCATCTCCTCCTTCATCGAGGAATTGGCCGAGCAGACCAACCTCCTCGCCCTCAACGCAGCCATTGAAGCCGCTCGCGCCGGAGAACATGGCGCCGGCTTTGCCGTTCTCGCCGACGAACTCACCAAGCTGGCCACCCGCTCTGCCGAGTCTGCCCACGAGATCGCCGACATTGTCGTCAGCGTGCAGAAAGAGGTCGCGAAGTCCGACGGACAAGTCCTCGAATCCACCAAGGCCGTCACCGAAGGTCTCCAACTCGCCACCGAACTCCGCCAGTCCTTCGCCAACATCTCCGCCGCCGTTGCCGACGTTTACCAGCACGCCCGCGAGATTGGCGATGCCACGCATCAGCAGGCCTCAGGCTCCAACCTCATCGCCCGCGCCACCAGCCATCTCAATCAGCTCACCCAGGAGATGGCCTCCTCCATCGAACAGCAGGCGGTCGCCACCAAGCAAGTCGTCGGTACCCTGGACAGTCTGTTAGGCGGCAGCCGCGAGATCAGCTCCAACTCCGCTCAGCTCGCGCTCTCCGCCGACGAAATGTCCGGCATGTCGCAACACCTGCTGCAGCTCATGGAGCGCTTCCACATCCCCGGCTCCCAAGGACAGTCGAATCCGAAGTTCCACGATGAGAAGCCCCGTCAAATCGCCCAGTCCCGCGGACGCACATTGCCGCTCGAGCTTCGCCGCTCTGCCCACGCACTCGCCCGCTCGTAACGGTTACTCGCAACCTTTTCTTCTTGCGTCAGCACTCCACCGTTCACCAATGCGCGACGCAACTTTCCACCAACTCGCGCGTCTATAATGACTGGGTACCATTCATTATTGAGTACCAGTGAAATTGAGTACTAGTGAAATCAGCGACGATTATGAAAGCTCTACGACCGTTTGCTCTCGGAGTGCTGCTCGCCGCAGCGTTCTTCTACTACACCAGCCACAATTTTGCCCCTGCCCCGTGGGTCACGCGCGAACCCGTTCACATCACCGAAGCCCAGGCTGCGCCTTCGTTCGACGGAGAGGAGCAGGAAAACATAGACGTCTACAAACGCGTGGTTCCCTCTGTGGTGAACATCACCTCCACCTCCGTCTCCTATGACTTCTTCTTTGGCCCGCAAGCTCAACAGGGCGCCGGCTCCGGTTTCATCATCGACAAGGAAGGCCACATCCTCACCAACTACCATGTCGTCGCCGACGCGCGGAAGTTGGAAGTCATCCTCGAAAACAAGAAACATTATCCGGCCACCGTCATCGGAGCCGACAAATCGCACGACCTTGCCGTCGTTCAGATCAAGGCCCCGAACCTGCAGCCCGTAACTCTGGGCAGCAGCTCCGGCCTTCAGGTCGGCCAGAAGGTGCTCGCCATCGGCAATCCGTTCGGCATCTTCAACGGAACCATGACCCGTGGCATCGTCAGCTCCATCCGCCAGGTGCAGGAGCCGGACGGAACCTACATCGACGAGGCCATCCAGACCGACGCCGCCATCAACCCCGGCAACTCCGGCGGGCCGTTGCTCAACTCGCACGGCGAGGTTGTGGGCATCAATACCATGATCGCCTCGGCCAGCGGCGGCAGCTCCGGCGTAGGCTTCGCCATTCCCATTAACTCCGCCAAGAGCGTACTCAACGATCTCGTGCAGTTTGGCCGGGTCCGCCGTCCCACCCTTGGCATACGCCCCTTGCCTGTGCCGATGGACCGTGAACTGGCCGAGCAACTCGACCTGCCCTCTGACTCCGGCGTTCTGGTTATGCAGGTCGTTCCCGGCTCTGCCGCCGCACACGCCGGAATTCAAGGCGGCAATCAGCGCGTCTACTACGGCAACTACGAGATCATCATCGGCGGGGATCTTATCGTCGAGATCGATGGCCAGGAGATCAAAAATTCTCAGGACCTCGCCCACGTCATGAACAACCACCGCTCCGGCGACTCTGTAACCATCGTCTACTACCACGGCAAAAAACGGCTGAGCGCCCGGGTGAAACTCGACGAAGCCAGGGGCGGCACCACAACGTAAATGGTGGAGATTCAAGCAAACCATTGCCGGTTTGGATAATGTTTCGGGTGCGCTATGTTTTCAGTTTGGCAATGGTCGCGACGGGGTTCGAACGTTCTCACCTGCCGTCGCGAATCAGACGGTCATTCGGAATTCCATAGCAGACCAGGTCAAAACCTTCGAGCAGATGAGGGCGCAGAAAGAAGCTGTAATTTGGATTGATGGATTGTATGAGGAGCGGAATGCTCCAGATGTCGTTTTGGCAATGGTATGCGGAGATGGCGAGCACAGGTGTATGTTGCCGGATGAGGTGTGCAGCACCTTTAAGGCTTGCGCCCTCAGCGCCCTCGATGTCCATTTTCAAGTAGGTGGGCCGGATGTCAGACAATTCGTTGTCCAGGGCCACGGCATCGACCTCGCATTGGCCGCTGCCAATCGAGGAGGCGGCGCCGTTGCCTTCGGTCATGTGGACGCGGCCGTTTTCACTGCTTGTGGCTGCATGCCGTAATTGAATTCGTTTGCGCACATCGATATCAAGCCCAGCGATGCTGGTTTCGAGAAGCGCAAAATTTGCGGCATCGGGCTCAAACGCAATCAGATGCCGAAACACCGATTGCGACTGTTGAAGGAATAAGCGAATGGTGTCGCCGTCGTAGGCGCCGCAATCGATGAATACTTCATCTTCGCGGAGAGCGCAGAGATCTTTCGGGAAATAGATTGGATGGCCGACGGGCTCGGGCAGGCAATCGAAATCCATGGTGAGGCGCCAACGTAATTGTGCAAGGTACTCGCGCCGCGACGCGTCGTCAGCCCAGATGCGGAATCCCTGGCGTACCTGATCGGCCTCTTGGAAAACCAGATGAGGGAGGTCAACTGTGTAGTGCGGCAACATCGTGCTGGGGTATTTCCAGTACAGGATTGCGAAAGAGCATACGCGGAGACAGCCGAGGCCGCGCAGTTGATCAATTCTGGTTCTCATGCGATCCAGCCCGAGGGAACCCCAGACGGTGATGACGAAGACGGCCCGCGTACCGTAACGTTCGGCGCCTTCGGTCGGCGACATGACCTTGACGCCATCGACGGTGGTTCCCCATCGAGCGGAGTTGTTGTCGAGAAAGGCGAGCGGTTCGATGCCTTGTTCTCGCAACTTGCTTAGCGTGCGGCGACCGAGGTTGCCGGCACCGAAGAGCACAAGGTCTCGTGAGAACGGTCCCGCTAACTCGTCGAAAGCGGCGTTCTCTCGCTGGCGGGCTCTGTCGAGTCCTTCTGAGAGGAGTTCTTCCAGCTCTTGCGTGAACAGGATTTCTTGATCGTTTGCGGGCATCGGGGTCTGCTCTTGTCAGGTAGTCTTCTGAATATAAAAAGATCCGGGCTCGCTGTCAGGCTTCAAGAACGGTGCGATGGGCTTCAAATTGTCATAGTGATTGTGGTGAAGATAATTGAGGGCTCCTATTATTTTCCACTTATTATTGTCCGATAGGAATGCCTCCAACAGGTATTGCTCGTTCCAGAGTCGGACCTCATCTTCTACCCATTGCTTCGGATAGTTCTTCGGTGAGAATACGTCATGAACATGGACGATTACCCCTTTTTTTAGAGTAGGAAGCAATTCGAGGTACTCGAAAAGAACATCGCCCGCCGGCCTTATAATGTGCGACGAGTCGATGAACAAAATATCGTTTTCGCCAAGCTCGGAGAAAAAGGATAGCTCCACATCTTCGATCTTTTTCCTGATGACTGACACACTAGTTTTTTCAAGCCAAGGCATTTCATATGGCTCGATGCAGACATGCTTGCAGTCGTACATGGAATCAGACTCGCGGTTTTTACGAATCGCTTCGATTGCCATTAGCGTTGAATTCCCACTGCCTACTTCAAATATCTTGCTTGGCTTAATCGAACGAATTAATTGGTACCAATATTCAGCGTCTCCTGATTCAAATGATCCGTTGTTGAAATAAAAGCCGAGCGTGTCCGGCTTTCTCTGCGGAATCCCTGCCAGTTCTTGCGTAAACGAAAACTCAGAAAGGATTTTGAGTTGTCCGGTAGTGTTCCAGTCTATTCCGGGAAGGTTCCTGTCTTGTGACAGTGGTTTGTGGGGAGTTCGATTATCAAATTGTGGTTCGTAGTAATGATTTGTAATCGGGAAAACCCCGACCCTGAGGAATGCATTCTTGCAGTGCGGCAAGTTGTGAACTCCGGCTCTACGCACCCTTTTCAGCAGCCATGCAGAGGGGTAAACAAAGAGAGCCAAGAGAGGGTCTAATATTCTTAATAGCAACTGTTTCACGACACTCCTCGCGTCGATCCCGTCTCAGTCTGTTACTGGCGCCCGTAAATCAAACGGTTCAATGTCCATCAGAATATCAGCGCAAGGCCGCGGCAATAACCTACATAAACAGCATCAGGCCGACATTCTTGATAGGAGAGCCAAACCAAAGATCATGACGCACTACGCTCCAGCGGCGAGCCAGCAATCCGAGCGAAGGCAGGCTGGCCGCAGCCTGCAGCGCGGCAAGGTCAGACACGGAAAGGCTCTGCTGGAAGCGTGCGGCAAACGCCGCAGCTTGGGGAGCGAATTGGTCGAGCAGCCGCATCACCTTATTGTGGGCGCTGCTGGGAGCGGAGAGCAGGCGACCGATGGCGCCTTTCGCAGTGGCGGCGTAAGGCTCAAGCGAGTCGTTGGAGGAATGGCGGCGGTAGAAAACGGTTTGCGCATCGAGTTTGATCGCCGTTCCGAACGCTGTGGCAACGAGCATCAACCACCAGTCCTGCGAGTAGGCAGCGCCTGTCATGGGCAACGCCACATCGAGCAGGGCGCGGTTGACCATCATTGTGGAACTGATCGCAGGGCTATCGACGACCAGACGGTGAAAGACATCAGAGGCCCTGAGGTTGGCACGCGACCATCGCCAGTATGACGGGGCGACCGGTTGGAGACGCTCATCGACAACTTCGGCGTCGCTGAATACGAGCGCCGGACTACGTGGGCCGTGAGTGGCTTCCGAAGCTGTCATCGCGGCCAGAGTGTGCGCGATCTTTCCCGGCTTCCAGACATCGTCGGAGTCGGCAAGCATGACCAGCGGCGCAGTGGTCGCCGAGAGGATGGCGTCGTAGCTTCCCAAGGGGCCGAGGTTGGGGCCGGCAGGCAGGATCACCATTCGCTCACCGAGGCGCTGTTTCCAGTCGGCGAGGCGAGCGGCGGTATCGTCGGTGGAGGCGTCGTCGCGGGCGACTATGCGCCAGTTCGCAATGTCTTGCTTGAGAATGGATTCGATCAGGGCGTCCAGCCATGCGGCGCAATTGTGGGCCGGAATCGCGATGTCTATTTCGGTCATACGCCCCCCGGCAAGCGGTGGGTTATGGCTTGCAGCACTTGTTTAGAGAATCCGCGGGCTGCGCGCAGGGAAAAGCCAAACTGAAGACTTTGCGCTAATTCGCGTGTCCGGGCGAGGTCGGCTGCGCTGGGGCGTTTCGTTATCCATGTGTGCAGAAGCAGAATGGCCAGTCTCGCATGTAGGTCTTCAAGGGCATCCCGAGGTACATCCACCGTGTCCACGATGTGGTTCATTACCTGCAATCCTTCAATGATTCCTGTCCAATTGCGAGTTTTTGCCCGAACCGACGAGCCGTGAGTGCGGAAGTAGTTCAGCGGTTCCGCTACGAAGGCAAGATCGGATACGCACAGCAGAGAAGCCCAGAACTTCCAATCGGAAGCCAATTTGAAACTCTCGTCTGCACCCCCGACAACATCCCACAGCTCACGTTTGAAGACGACCGCGCTGGCATTTTGGATGGTGCATTCCCGGATCAGGTAGTGAATGCACTCCTCACGGCCGCTGCCCACAAAATCGCGCTCCCAGCGGGTGCGATCTACGTCGTACATGGTCGTCCGGAGCGGTGCTATGATTTGGCCGTTGTCGTCGACGCGTAAAGAATTGCACTGTGCCACTCCGCATCCCGGATTCTGCTCCAGGCGTCCGACCAGGATTTCAAGAAAACGTTCGTTGGCGTAATCGTCAGCCTCGGCGATCCATACGTATTTGCCGGTGGCCAGCCTCAGTCCCTTGTTCCATTGCTTGAAAACGCTGCCGGAATTGTGCTCGTTGCACACAAGTTGGCAGGGATGCTGCCGGGCAAATCGTTCCAGCACCTGCGCGCTATCGTCGGTTGACGCGTCGTCGAGCAGGATGACTTCGAAATCCCTGTACGTCTGCCTTTCAATACTCTCCAACCGTTGCCCCAGAAAGCGCGCGTAGTTGTAGTTCGGCACGATGATTGAAACTTTGGGCATGGCTTACAGGTATTCTCCTCTAGGCGCGCAAAGCCAGCTTCCGCAATCGACAGGCGCCCCGTAGGTGCTTACTGCCTGCGGGATTCCAGATACGTAAGAAGTTGCTTCAATCGAAGTCGCAGCCCCGCAAAGCTTTTCCATAGGAATTCTAACGCGACAAAACGAATTCCAAAATTTGCCCGGATGATACGGGTCTTCTCGTTATCCGCAGTCCCGCTGCCGGATACCCCGACTGTCGCTTGCTCGGCGACCACCTCCCGGAAGAGCGCCACCGATGCTCCGGCTTTAACCATCTTCTGATTGCAATCAAAGTCGGAGAAGACCCGGTACTGAAGATCGTAGCCAGGATGGCTCGAACGCCGGTAAAACGTTCCCTGATGATGCCATGTATTGTCGATGCGTAAGAGAAATCCGGCTCTGGGACGAAATTCTCCCCAGCCCTGCATTTCGACGGTGAAACACGCAACTTCAATCCCATCGGTCAGGCATCGTCGCAATGTTTCCCTCGGTATGCGTTTCAGCCGGTCGCCCGCATTGAGGTGCAGGACAAATTCGCCGGTGGCAGCGGCGATGCCCTTGTTCATGGCATCGTAAATTCCACGGTCGGGCTCGCTGATCCAGTAATCGATGGCGTCGTCGTAATGGCGGAGAGTGTCGATGCTTCCGTCATCGGAGCCGCCGTCGATGACGATCAACTCGGTATCGTCGTCGCGCAGGGCGATGATGCTTTCCAGCAAGGAAGGCAGCTCCTGCCGTGCGCGGAAGACGACGCTGATGATTGAGACCAGCGGTGGCTTCGGGCGCGCGCTTTCGCGCAAGCGCCGGCCACCTTCTATGCGGGTTTGAATGGGCTCAGTCAAGTGTTAGCCGGGTTCAATGTCCGAACACCATTATGCCCGTGCGCTCCCATGGAGAACAACGTATGGGCCTTACTCCTCGACCACCGGGGTTGCGATGGTCACAGCGTTCGGCGCGGGGTGCAGATGTTTCAGTGCCCGCGGCACGTAGATGGCGCACGAGACCCCAACGATGGAGACATAGGTGAGCAGCGTTGCCCAGGGGACAGCGGCGATGCCAAAACGCCGGGTCAGGTAGATTTTCAGTGCCAGACAGGTGAGGCCGAAGCAGGAGGCTGTCACGATCTGGAAGCGCATGATGCTGGCGCCATTGAGGAACATGGAGACGGTGCTGCCGCAACATTCGACGACGGTCCAAAGCGCGAGGCCGAGCAGCAGGATGAAGGGCGGCGAGATGCGCGGGCCGATCCACCAGGCGAGCAGGCGGTGGGCGATGAGCAGCAGGGTGACTGAGGCGACCGAGGCCGCTGCAAAGACAAAGATCAGCGAGCGGCCGAGAGTGCGGCGCACCCAGGGGAGGTCGCCGCGCGAGATGGCCTCTCCGTAGGCGGGCCAGAGCGGGGTGACCAGCATGGCGATCATCGTGGAAATCAGGGCGAACATGCGCTGCGGGATGGAGTAGGCGGGGACGCTGGCGGCTCCGAGGGTGCGGGCAATGATGAAGTTGTCGGCGGAAAACGCGACGGCGGCGGTCAACTGGAGGACGAAGAAAAGTGTGCCGAGGTTGACGATGCGCGAGATTGCCTGCCGCGAGACGAAGCGTCGGCGGGGTCGCAGGTCGGGGCGGCTGAAGACGAAATACTGAAAAGTATTGAGGGTGGTCGCCGCGACCGGGGCTCCGGCGAGGGCAGCGACCAGGAGCGGCAGGCCTGCGTGGAGGTGGATTCCGGCAATGACGCCGGCGAGGCCGGAGAGGCTGCCGCCGACCTGCCATAGATTCATGCGAAAGCCCTGCTGCATACCGAGTTGGGCGCGCTGGACGAGATCGAAGGGAATGTTGAGGGCGAAGCAGCAGGCAAAGACCAGGAGGGCGGGAGCGGCCTCGGCGCGGGCCTGAGCCGAGGTGACGCGGAAGACATCCGCCCAGGAGAGCCAGGAAAAGGTGGAGGCGAAGAGGGCGAGCAGGAGAAGTCCGACGGCGCCGAGGACGGCAAAGCCGCTGGAGATGGCGGCGCGAATGCGCTCGAAGTCGTTTTTGCCGTAGGCGTCGGCGACGGTGTTGAGGACTCCGTTGCCGATGCCGAAATCGGCGAAGTTGGCCATGGCAAGGACGGAGCTGATGGTCATCCAGAGGCCGAAGCGCTCATTGCCGAGGTAGCGAACGGTGAGCGGAATGGTAACCAGCGAGGTTGCAATCTGCACGACGCGAGCCAGGACGGCGGTGCCTCCGGTGAAGGCGGCGCGGCGGTTGCGCGAGGCTCCACGTTCGCCAGAGTCGTGATGATCCTGGGACGACGATCTCAGATCGCTCTGCAACTGCCCGATCGTACGTCCTATTTTCATTGCCCTCGCTGCTCCCTGAGGGTGGGAACGGCGCCCGCTGCTGAGCCGGAGACGAGCGAAATTGCCTCTAAGAGCGTTGCTCCGAACAGTTGCTGGCGCTGGCGCAGCATTGACAGTGTTGCTTCAGCGCTCAAGCGGGCGGGCGGATTCTGCAGCATTGCGATCATCTTCTGCGCGAGATCTTCGGCTGAGCCGGCGCGGAAAAACTCGATCACGCCTAAGTCGGCTTCACGGTTCGCGTCAATGTCGGAGAGGATCACCGGGGTCGCAGTCGAGACCGCATCGCATACGGAGAGCCCGCCCGGTGCGCCCTCGAACAACGTGGGTTGTATCAAGGCAACCGAGCGGCGCATCATCGCAAGCTGGTGCCGCTTGGGGAGGATTCCGAGAAAACGGATTCGATCACTTAGGCCGTCCCGGGCTATGCCTGCTTTGAGCCTGTCCACGTAGCCCGGAGCACGATAGTCGTGTACGTTGCCGGTGCAGAGGATGTGGACGTCCGGGAATCCGGCGTCCCTCACCAGGCGCAGCGCGTCAAAGGCGGTCTGGTGCGACTTATGCACCCAGAACTGATTGCAGATGATGAAGAAGTGTTTCGGCAGGTCGTAGGCGTGCAACGCATCGTCGGCGGTTTCGTTCAGAAAATCTGGATTCGCAAGCGGACAGAAGGGCAGAGAAAACAGGGCCGCACTGGGCTTAGGATAGAACTCCTGGATATCGCGCACTACGCTCTTCGAAATTGTGATGATCGCGGGGGCGTCTGCGAGAAGCGCGCTGAAAGTCCTGTCTCTATGCTCGCGCTCACCCGGAGTGAAGTTGTCGGGGAGTAGCTTGTGCTGCAGGTCGCCGATGTATCCGATCCAGGGGTGCGGAAAATGACGCCCGAGGCTCACGAAGGACGGTAGCACGACCTGCGCGTCAAGGGTATGCAAGGCGCGGCTGAGTCCGCGCGGGGAGTCGTAATAGCTCTGGGTGGCGATTCTGCAACCGGCGCTGGTTATGGCGTCGCGCAACTGCTCTTTCGAAGCGGTGGCGTTCCCCGCGGACTGTCTTCCGGCCAGTGACCATAGCCGACGCTTCGTGGCTACTGCAAATGCAAGAGCACGCTGCGGTGGCGTCGCTTGGGGCACCAAGACGGGCCATGTCGTATCAGGCATCACTGAGTCGATGCTTCCGATACATTGCCGCAAAAAATCAATCCCTCCTGTCCAGCTGATAAAGCCGTCCCCGAGAAATGCAATCTTTGGTTGGGCTACCATGGCTCGCCTTTGCTCATGCCGACTCATGTGCGGGCATGTATTGCCGCGCAGCCCGAAAGACATTCAATTCATTGCGCCGTATGATCTCCGCAATGTCTTCGTCCTCACTGTGGAAAATACATAGGTCACAGTACTTGGTGCTGGCCCTCCCCGAGAAGTACTCGTGCAGTTCCGAGAACAGTGTTTCGTTTTGGAGGTCAGCAGAGAACATGTAATCTCCAACGTTTTCGTACACGAGTACCCGGTGATATCCAGCTCTCTTCAACTTGCTAAGGAGTTCTAACCCTCCGGCTCCGTGGACTAACTGGAGATCGGGGTCGTACTCGAAAAACAGGACAGGCTTTTGCCGGGAGATCCAGTCGAGGGCGCTGTTCAGGATGGCGATGTCCATTCCATCGGTATCGATCTTGAGCAGCTGCGAATTCTGAAACGTGGGATGCTCTTCTAAGATTTGTTGCAGTGATTTCATTCGAATGGCTGGGCCGCCGTCCGCCCCGTTTCGCGCCAATCTTGCCGTGCCATCATGCACGACAGCTACAAGGGTTTCTCCGCCAGGGCCTACGAAGGACTGCTCGATAACCGGGCGAGGCAGTGCTGCCGCAACATTCTTCTCCAATAGTTCGGCAAACTTTGGCTCACCCTCGATGCACAGAATCGGTACGTGGGTGTGCCGATGGATGATGGAAGCAGAGTCGCCGATATTCGCGCCGATGTCGATAACCGTAAGGTCCGGGTGCTTGGCGGAGAGTTGGGCAGCGATCCGGCCCAGGTTATCTGAATATAGCGGGAAGCTACGAAGGATCACAGGAAGATCGTGCGACAAGGGCATTCGCAGCTTGGTACCGCGAAAATCGTATTCGACTATAGGATCACTAAATCCGAGCAATACTCGCCGTGCCCGAAGAAGAGCGGGCATTCGCATGCGATCAAGGAAGCTGCGATCTTTCGTGGAGATCAGCAGGTTCAACAAGAGTGTCGCGGGTCGCGACACCGAAGAATTGCTCATCAAAGGGCCTCTTTGAAAATTATACTGCCGCTCGCAGCGCTGTTTGCTTCCATTTGGAGTGTATGGAGACAATGCCTAGTTCTGTGACGCCTATCACGGCTTCCGGGCGACTCAGGCTGCTATCGTTTCCAGATGTCCACCACTGCATTCGACCATATTTACAGCCGCAACACTTGGGGATTCGGCTCCGGTCACGGCTCGCTGCCGAAGGTGACAAAACCGTACCGTGACTTTGTGCAGTCTTTTATGCGCGAGAACGGCATCACCTCGGTTGTCGATTTCGGTTGCGGGGATTGGCAGATTTCGCGCCTGATGGACTGGTCCGGCGTCGAATACCTCGGCCTTGATGTCGTTCAGTCCGTGATCGACAACAACCGCGCCAAGTATGGCAGCAAGAACATAAACTTCCGTTCATCTCCGGACCAGTTCACTGATGTGCCCTCGGCCGATTTGCTGCTCGTTAAAGATGTGCTCCAGCACCTGCCTTCGGATGCGGTTCACCGCTTCATGGCGCAAGTGGTCAAAAGGTTTCGCTTTGCCCTGATCACCAATTGCTTCGAACCGGCCTCTCAGCGAAACGGGGACATTCAAGCCGGAGATTTTCGCCCGTTGGATCTGCGCGCTGCCCCGTTCGCGTACCCTGCCACAGCGGTGTTTGCTTTTAGCGGCGGGACCAAGCTTTCCCTCCGAACGCTCACGAGATTCCCGGCATGGCATAAGGTGGTCCTCCTCTACTCGCAGGGTTAAGATGAAGTTGAGGACGAATCGGTCTGGTCCCAAACCACCCAGGATGGTCGATACTAGCCTGAACCAAAACTTGCCGGAATATTAGGAGCATCGTGAACTGCCGGATCTGTCAACAAACGGCCACGCCCTTTGCGGAATCAACGGTTCTGGAAAAATATAGGGCATCCTACGTCCGTTGCCGGGCGTGTGGCTTTATTCAGGTTGAAGACCCCACCTGGCTGGAGGAGGCGTACTCCAGCGCGATATCGAAGATCGACACAGGCATTATGCAGAGAAACCTTGCCAACACGGACATCACGTGCGCGGCAATCCGGCTGTTTGCCCCGAAGGCAAAGCTGTTTTTGGATTTTGGCGGCGGCCTCGGAACCTTCGTCCGAATGATGCGCGATCGAGGCTTCGATTTCCGTTGGAGCGACGGATTCGCTCAGAATCTTCACGCGCGCGGTTTCGAGCACTGCGAAGAGACGCGGTACGACTTTCTGACGTCGTTCGAAGTGCTGGAGCATCTGCCCGATCCGCTGAAAGAAATCTCGGCGATGATGTCTCTCGCCGACCATGTTTTCGTCAGCACGTTGGTGTTGCCGGAGCCGCCGCCACAACCGGGAGATTGGTGGTACTACTCCCTAAACAGCGGCCAGCATATTTCCTTTTATACGCACGAGGCGCTGCAAGTGATTGCGCAGAAGTTCGGGCGGCATCTGGTTTCGGACGGAAATTTTCACCTGTTTTCTCCGACGCGACAGTCAGAAACGCTTTTCAAGTTGGGGACGAGGCCGAGGGCTGCAAAGCTGATCAGCGCACTGGCGAGACGCCCGAGTCTTACGGACGTGGACTTTGCGAAGTTCTCAAGCTGATCACCTTGCAGTTATGAGACGTAGATTAGACGTTAAAGCGATTCAATCGTATTTGTTTCCACGTCGAAAATAGGAAGCCCTTTAATCAGCTCTAACCTGGAATCGCCAGAAACGTACGAGAGTTTCCCCTTTTCATCCCGGCTCCCTCTAAACTTTGACGCGCAGAACGCTTCTTCTGCTCCGAGAGCTTCGACTCGCCCGTTCAACAGGTCGTTGCGCACAAAAAAGGCATTAAAACTGAACGCATTTGTCCCAACCAGTGAATAGCCCTTCTTTTTTGCAAGATGCGCCATCGCGGCTAAAGAAGCACCCCAATAGAGTCCTGAGTAGTGTTTCTCCACTCGATCAAAGCCCGCATCGTAGGGGACGGAAATCTTCCTGGTCGCACCGAAGACAGCGTTGTACTCGCAAATCAGAATTCGAGGTTGGAAGAAACTGATTGCTTCGAGGACGTAGTAATCAATGCCGTCCAGGTCAATGGAAAGGATTCCGAGGTCTTTCCCGAATCCACTCTTTGCCAGAAGGTCATTTATGTTCTCTTTGGTAACGAAAGCAGCCAGGGAGCCAAGTTCATATTTCCAATAAAAATAGGACTGCTTTAGCCGCTCGATGTCGCTTGCCGACCCATCGATGACGAAGCCGCTCCAATTGTCCTTCATCAACAAATAACGGCAGTTTGATTCAGAAAAATCTTCCACTCCAAACTCAATGAAGGTCTTGTTTGCTATTTCAATGACGTTGATTAGACGTTGTATGATTCCGTCCTCTCCGCATTGGGAAAAAACCTTGTACTCGTAGTCCTGAAGCTTTCGCGATTCTTTGCTGTTATGCAGGGCGGCGAGGATGATGCCTTGATTCATCTTTATTTCGTCGATTCGCTCCTCCATTTTTGCAATGGCGGGGACCGTTGTTCCAATGGCGGCGACTGTTTGTCTAAGTTTGTCGATCGCTGATTTGAGTGACATCGTTCTTTAATCCTCGGTATCCCAGAGCAGGCAACGGAATAGGGTAGCCACCGCCAAGCTGACTGATAGCCTCACGCGCGCTTGGTAAATTGGAAGAGGCCGCAACCGTAATCCAATTGTGCGGCGGCGGCAAGGTCTGTGTCTTCGTAGAGGCGGCCGTCATCTCCGACGTAGGAGAACGAGAGCAATTGAAGCTGAGGGAAGCTGTCGAGGATGGTCTTGGGCGCAAAGACTCGATGCGCATTGAACTCTACCCGCTCGCGGCCCACGGGGACCGAGAAGTACAGGCTTCCTCCCGGCGCCAGGACTCTCTGCAAGGCATCCATAAACTTGAAGCAGGCTGCGGGGTCGACCGGGTCGGAATACCGGCCCAGGCCGAAGTGTTCGGCAGCATGAAGGCTCGACAGGGATTCGACACTGCCACTGGGTAGTTGCGCCAGCTGCGTCGCATCATCGCGAATGAAGCTCAGCCCTGGAATGTTGCTGTCCAGTTGGCGGATGTCGATGATGGTGACCGGCATAAACACGAGCAGGTGCGCCACGAAGCCATCCACGCGCGAGCCAATGTCGATGTGCCGCGCCGGTGCCCGTGCGAAGATCTTTCTCGCCGCCCATAAATCCTGGTGGAAATAATGGCCGTCCGCCACTCCGGCTGTATCGTCGCGATCGGTGAGGATCGGAAACAGGTCTCGGATGGAAATACGAAAAGAGTCGCCGCGATTCAATCCTTGGTACTTACGAACATCGCGTAAGAAGCAAGGGACTGCTTTGACGGACTTCAGCAGTATGCCGGGAGAGCCAATCAGAAATGCAAGTTTCGTTGAGAGCGGGTATCGATCTGCCATATCAGGCGCTTCCGGCGTTCTTTTCCTCGATTATCTTAAGCGGCTCGCCGGGGCCGTACTCGAAGTTGACCCGCTCCTGCTCGATGGCGAAGGGGCGCTTTTGCACCATGGTGTGGATGGCTCCGACGTACTCGCCGATCATGCCGAGGAAGAGGAGATGGATGGAGGCGAGGAAAAAGAATCCTATGAGGACCGGGGCAACGCCCAGCTCAAAGTTTCTCCAGTAGAGCAGCTTGTAGACGAGATAGGCGAGGGAGGTAAGCACGGAAACGATTGCACCGCCGAATCCGGCGAAGACCGCCATGCGCAGGGGGACCTTGGAAAGGTTGGTGATCCCGAGCATGGCCATGTCGTAGAGGGAGTAAAAGTTGTTTGCGGTGACTCCGCGCTTGCGCATGGGCTGGTGAAAGGGCAATCTCGATGCGGGGAAATCCGATCTCGGCGATGATGCCGCGGAAGTACGGATATGGGTCGTCGAAGGACTTGATGATGTCTACAACCCTGCGGTCATAGAGGCCGAAGCCGGTGAAGTTCTCGTAGGTTTCGATTCCGGAGAGGCGGTTGACCAGGCGGTAGTAGCGCGTGCGGACCCAGAACATGATGCCGCTCTCGTCGCTGGCGACCTTGACGCCGATGACGACCGGCATTCCGGCCTCCCATTTGCGGACCATGTCGACGATCATCTCGGGCGGGTCCTGGAGATCGGCGACGATGCCGATGACGGCGTCTCCGCGTGGCCTGATGGAAGGCGTGGATGGGCGAGCGGATGTGGCCGAAGTTGCGGGTGTTGAGGATCACCTTGACGTTCTTGTCCATCGCCGCCATCACCTTCAGCACCCCCAAGGTGTTATCGGTGGAGGCGTTGTCGATGAAGATGTGCTCGTAGCGGTAGTCGCCAAGCGAGGCGATGGCGGCGCGCACGCGCTCGTATAACTCACGCACGTTTAGCTCTTCGTTGTAGCAGGGCGTGACGATGCTGATCGTTTTCATTGCTGAGTGGACTCCACCGAAGGGCGCGCCCTTTACTCCCCGGTTCCTTTTGCTTTTACGTTCTTTTCCGGCGCTTCCGGGTCGATTCCCCGGGCGTAGATTGCGGCCTTCAGCGATGGAATGCTGGCATAGGGACTGTCGATGGCATCGATCTGAATTGGCGCATCCTTGCGGATCGGCTTTAGCAGAACCTCTCCGCGCATGAGTTCGCGGCAGGAGATTTGTCCTTTTTGCAACGGAACGGCCAGGTACACATCTTCATCGCTCAGGATGTGTCCTTCGGGCAGATCGGCTTTGGCGTACACACCGCGCACCAGGGCGTCTAGGTATTCAACCTCTTTGCGTGGTAAAAGACGCCTCTGGGTGCCGGGAGCTCCGCACATAGCCTTGGCCTGATGGAAGGTCTTGAACCATTGATCGACCTGGTCTGGCAGCGAGCAGTAGGGCGAAACCTTGACCCCGTCGCTGTCGATATCGACATGGCGCTCAAAGGTGCGCGCGCCCTTGGCATAGGCGATCAGCATGGAGGAGCTCCAGTCGTGAGCTTCGTGGGTGGAGAAGCCGATGACATGCCCCGGGTAGCGGTCGCGCAGGAAGTCGATCTGGTTCATCTCCAATTCGAAGTCTTCCGAAGGGTAGAGCGAGACGCAATGATTGATGGCCAGAGGGATGTGGCGATTGTCGAAGAACTGAACCAGGTCGTCGATATCCTTCAGGGACGAGCCTCCGGTTGAGACGATCACCGGCTTCTTTGCGGTCGCGATCTTTTCGATCAACATCCAGTCATTTAGATCCGAGCTGGCGATCTTGAGGATCTGAATGCCCAGCTTGTTGCAGACGTCGACCGAGTTTTCGTCGAAGGGCGTGGCCATGCTGATGCAGTTGGCCTCGCGAATCGCTTTCACCAGGGTTGCATAGTCCTCGAATGAGAGCTGTGTGTCCAGGGTCTTCTTGATATAACGAATGTCGCTGCGGTTGCGAAAATCGCGATGGATGAAGTTATCCACGTCGCGTATTTGAATCTTGATGGAGGCGCGAACATTGTTAAAGCGCACTACCTGGCCGTATGCGCTGATGATTTTCAATCCGCGCTCGATGCTGCCGAGGTGATTGTTTGCCATCTCCAGCACAAACAGATCGTTGAAAAAATCTGCACCCGTCATAAGTGAACCAATCCCGATTTAAAAGTTACTTTCCTTCAAGCGCGCGATCCATCCCCGGCGCATCTGCCGCAATTTCGCCGGTTTCCTGCAGGTCAACCATGTTTGCAGCCAGTTCCTCGTGCGGGAGGAAGGGATACATATCCTCCAGCGGTGGGGAAACGATGGTGCCGTCCGGCAAAACCTTGGAGCGTGAGCGTGGCTCAAACTCCTGCTGCGGGTCAAGCATGACTTCAATCAACGCCGGGCCAGAGCTTGCCAGCGCCGCCTCAACCTTATCCATCTCCGCCGCCCGCTCCACCTTTACGCTCGGAATTCCGTAAGCGTTGCCAACCTTGACGAAATCGGGAAACGAAACGCCGCTAGCCGCGCTCTCGCCCATCACCCGGCCAAAGAAGTTCTTTTGCGTGCTGCGAATCGATAGGTATCCATCATTGTTCAGCACGAAGATCTTAACCGGCAACTGGTGGTGCGCCACAGTCTGCAACTCTTGAATGTTGAGTTGCAGGCTGCCATCGCCTGCCAAACAAATCACCCGCCGGCCACCGCGCGCCACGGCCGCGCCGATGGATGCCGGCAAATCATAACCCATGGAGGCAGCTCCCGAATTGGAAATCAGACGCTGGCCCTTTCGAATCTTCATCACCTGGAAGGGCAGGATGCAGGCGGTAGCGTTGCCGCAGATTACAACGTCATCCGGCGCAAGCATGGCCGACAGCAGTTCCATGAAGTAATAAGGATTCAGCGGAGGGCCGGGCTGCCGTTGCCGATCCTGCACTACAGGATAACGTGCTACCCGCTGGCGGCACCAATCGATCCACGACTGGTGCTGTGGCACGTAGCGGCTGGCGTCGAGTGTTTCCAGTAGCGTCCGCAGAAAGGGCTTAAGGTCGCAGGCGATTCCTAAGTCTGGCGTTACGAGTGGTTTAGCTAATTCTGCAGGGTCGATATCGACCTGAATCTTGAAGGCATTCCTGGCAAATGAAGACCAGTTATAGCTTACCTGGCGCAGATTCAGCCGCGAGCCCAGCACGAGCAGCAGGTCTGCATTCTGTACGGCGAAGTTTCCAGCGCGGTCTCCGATGGTGCCGGGGCGGCCGGCATAGAGTTCATCCTCCCCGTCGATCAGGTCATGGGTCCAGGCGGTGGCAACGGGAATACGGAGGGCGCGGATGGTCTGCTCGAATTCATCCAAGGCGCCGGCCAGTCGCACGCCGGTTCCGGCGAGCAGGACAGGATGCTTCGCTGCCCGGATTCGCGCAACTACCTCCTGGCACTGCCGCTGCAAGAGCGCGTCGTCGCAGGTTTCGTCGTCCTGGGCGGGATGGTAGGCGTGAAGCTGGGTTTCGTCGATCATGGCAGATTGCACGTCGATGGGTATGTCAAGCCAGCAGGGACCCGGCCGGGACGACTGAGCGAGATGCCAGGCTCGCTCGAGGTGATAGCGAATCGAGGTGGGGTCATCGACGAGCACGGCGTACTTCGTGATGCTTTTGACCATGGCGATGATGTCCACTTCCTGATCGCCCAACTGACGCAGGCCTTGCGTCCCCGGGGCGGTGGCCATGCACGTCTGGCGCTTCACCTGGCCGGAGAGGATGAGCATGGGGATCGAATCGGTCCAGGCGCCGAAGACTCCGTTGAGCGCGTTGATGCCGCCGGGGCCGGTGGTGACGTTGACGACGCCAGGTAGCCCGCTGATGCGCGCATAGCCTTCGGCGGCCATGGCGGCGGCCTGCTCGTGATGATTGCAGACATAGTGAATTCGGGCTTCGGCTCCAATGCTGTCATTCAGGTGCATGGCGCCGCCGCCGGTCATCATGAAAATGTCACCCACGCCCCAGTCGGCGAGCGACCGAACCACATAGTCGGAAAGCTTGATCATCGCGCATCCTTCACTGCCACATCTGCATTCAGGTACCAGCGCTGGGTCCGGCGGATCGCTTCGCGCAGGGGAAGCTCGCAGGACAAGCCGAGTTCGCGCTGTGCCCTGGCGGTGGATGGCACGTAGCGTTGCGGTGGGCCGGAAGCCGGGGTGCCGAGAATTTCAATCTCCATGCGAGGGGGAGTTAGCGCCTCGGCGACCGCATGAGCGAGTTCGCGGATGCTGACGGCCTGCTCCGATCCGACGTTGTAGGCGCGCAGCGGTGCGCCGCGAAACAGAATGGTCCAGAGCCACACCATCAAGTCGCCGGCGTACATGTAGGAGCGCAGAGCGGTGCCGTCGCCGGAGACGCGAATCGGGCCTCCACGGAGCTGGTCACGGATAAAATTTCCAATGGCAAAGTGGGAGTCGAGTTTCATGTAGGGGCCGACGAAGGCGAAACAGCGGGCGATCTTCGGCTCGAGATTCGTATTGCGAGCTGCGAGTGAGCACAGAAGCTCTGCCGCGCGCTTGCCTTCTGCATATGCCGAGGCCGCGTCCAGAGGATTGGGAGCGCAGGCCGAGCTTTCAGAGACGTTGCTGACCTCCGGAGACTGTGGGCCGTAGACGGCTCCCGAGCTTAAGAACAAGAATTTGCGGGTATCGGACGCCAGGGCGAAGTCGAGACATCGCCGCGTGCCTTCGACGATGGTATCGAACATCAGGATCGGGTTCTGCTGGTTCAGTTCCACGCTGGATTCGGTGGCGGCATGAATGATGTGGGAAAAGCTGCCGCGCGGCGGGAATTGGAAGGTTTTGACGTCGCCGCGGAGAATTTTGAGGGCGGAGTCCTCGGCCAGGTGTGGAGCCTTGTCTCTGAGCGAACGGGGATTGCGGGTGAGGATGGTCACCTGCGTATTCAACTGCAGCCGCCGATTGGCCCAGAGGAGCGTCTCCAGCAGCCAGCATCCGAAGAATCCGGTGGCGCCGGTGATGAAGATGCGCTGGTTGCGGAGCTCCTCCCACAGACCACTCGTGCGCGCCAGACAGTCATCGAGATCGTCGTGGAGGAGTTGGGGGGACATACGGTTCAATGCAGAGCTCTTCCGTCAGCTAGATAAGGTACTTTGCTGGAGCCGACATTGTTGGGGTACTGACAATAAGAATACTGCAAAAACCTGCACGCTTCCATTCGCGAAAGCTTGCACGACGTTTGGAAGAACACGGGAGCTGCTTTGGTGCGTCGGGCGGGGCCTGATGCCTTAGAGAGCAGGAGTGTCGGGCGATACCGCGATACGCCGATTGACCAGTTTACCCGCTTAGGTTAGCGTTGGAAGCCTCAGAATGCTCGCTCTCCCCAATCTCCGCTGCGCCATGGTTCTGGTTTTCGTCAGCCTGATGCTCGCCGGGCAGCCGCTGTGGGGCGAGGGTTTTCAGCCGGTTCGGGCGCGCCACACCATGGTGGCCAGCGTGCATCCGCAGGCATCGGGGGCCGGGGCGGGAATTATGCGCGAGGGCGGCAATGCGGTCGATGCGGCGGTTGCTACCGGCTTTGCGCTGGCCGTGGTGCATCCGGCGGCGGGCAACCTCGGCGGAGGCGGATTCATGCTCTACCGCAGCGCGAAGGGGGAGATGCACTTTCTGGACTTTCGCGAAAAGGCCCCCGCCGCAGCTTCGCGCGACATGTATCTGGACAAGCAGGGGAACGTAACCGGGGAGAGCCGTTTCGGTTATCGCTCGGCGGGGGTGCCGGGCACGGTTGCCGGACTGGTGGAGGCCGAGCGCCGCTGGGGCAAGCTGGGATTGGCCAGGGTGATGGAGCCGGCGATTCGGCTGGCTCGCGAGGGCGTTGCGGTGACGCAGTACGAATCCGCCATGATGCAGGACGCGGAGCTGGCGCGTGATCCCGAGTCCAAGCGGATCTTCCAGCGCAACGGCCAATTCTATGGACAGGGCGACGTCCTGAGGCAGCCGGAGCTGGCGCATACGCTGGAGCGGATCGCGCGCAATCCCGACGAGTTTTACCGTGGGCCGCTCGCCAACGAGATCGCCGCGGCGATTACGCAGGGTGGAGGTCTCATCACCGCCTCCGATCTGGCCGACTACAAGGTTGTGGAGCGCGTGCCGGTGCATGGGACGTATCGCGGATATGACATTTACAGCGCGCCGCCGCCGTCGTCGGGGGGAGTTGCGCTGATTGAGACGCTGAACATTCTGGAAGGGTTTGACTTGCACGCGGCGCAACGCAACTCCGCTCTGCATCTGCACCTGGTGACCGAGGCGTATCGCCGCGCGTTCTTCGACCGCTCGGTATTCCTCGGAGACCCGGACTTTGCGGATATTCCGGTGGCGCAGCTGATCGATAAGAAGTACGCGGCGGAGTGGCGCTCGTCGATCGCGCTCAACAAGGCTTCGGTGAGCGCAGAGCTGCAGCGGCCGAGCATGGCGCAACTGGATGAATCGGCGGCACTGCCTGAGCCCTACACCGGCCCGGAGAAGCAGAACACAACCCACTACTCGATTGTGGACGAGGCGGGCGACGCGGTGGCAGTCACCACCACGCTCAACGATTCGTTTGGCTCGCGCGCGACCCTGCCCGGTCTCGGCTTCCTGCTGAACGACGAGATGGACGACTTTGCATCCAAGGTGGGAGTGCCGAATTTCTTCGGGCTGCTTCAGGGTGAGCCGAACACGATCTCGCCCGGCAAGCGTCCGCTCAGTTCGATGACGCCGACGATGCTGGTGAAGGATGGGCGGCTACTGCTGGTAGTGGGCTCGCCGGGCGGTCCCACGATCATCACCACCGTCGCCAACGTGCTGATCAATGCAGTGGATTTCGGCGAAGACATCCAGCGCGCGGTCAACGCTCCGCGCTTTCATCATCAGTGGATGCCGGACGAGTTAAGGGTTGAGGGCTGGCAGCTCTCGCCGGACACCCTCGAACTGCTGGCAAAGATGGGACATAAGATCAAGCGCACCGGCTCCTGGGGGGATGCCGAGTGCGTGGCGATTGACTGGAAGAGCGGCGAACGCCTGGGGGCGAGCGACGCACGCAATGGGGGCAGCGCCGTAGGCTGGTAGGCTGGTATAAGAAAGCGGAGCAAACTAATGTTGAAGGCGATTTCGACACACATCCATATCAGAGAACGGCTGCATCCCGGGATTCTGGATAGGCTCGCCGCAGGTGGAGTCGCGGGCATTGAAATTTTCGCCATGCGCGGCCATTTCGATTACACCAACCCGAACCAGATTCGCGAGGTTGCCTGCTGGTTCGCCTCGCGGGAGGGAGTTACGTTCCAATCGCTGCATGCGCCGCTGTTCGCCTCCGGTGAGTGGGGCCGTTGGGACTCTCCTCCGCTCAACATTGCCGGGCGGGAGCGCAAAGAGCGAATCGAGGCGATGGACGAGATCACGCGCGCGATTGCAGTCGCCGAAGTGATTCCGTTCCGCTTTCTTGTGCTTCATATCGGACTCCCGGGCGAGGCCTTCGATGAGCACAAGTTCGAAGGCGCGCTGACCTCCATCGAGCATCTGCGGGCCTTTGCCAAGCCGCTCGGAGTGCGCCTGCTGGTGGAAAACATTCCCAACGAGCTCACCGCGCCGGAGAAGCTGGTGGAACTGATACGCACCCTGCACTATGACGACATCGGTGTCTGCCTCGATGTTGGACACGCCCACCTGGACAAGGGAGTGGAAGCGGCCATCGAGATCCTGAAGCCTCTGATCCGTTCGGTTCATGTACATGACAATCATGGCATGAAGGACGAACACCTCTGGCCGGGCGAAGGGACGATCGACTTCGGGCGCACCATGGAATTGCTGCGGACGGCCCCGCAGGTTCCGGCACTGGTGCTGGAGATTGAGGGAGATCCCGAGGGGAATCCCGACTACGGGAAGACCGTACCCGAAAAAATGCTGGCGGCGTGGAAGATGCTGGAGACGTAGGAGCGGGCTCCTCGGCTCAAACGGAAACATGGAAAACAAGAGCGACATCAACTACAAGAGCCGCAGAAGTGTAGGTCATTGCTTCCCAGGTTATCGCCGAGAAGCGTCGGCGCGAACCTGGGGCACCAGGCAAACTCTGGTTACGGGTGGGTAGGGTGCTGAGTGGAGACCTCGGCATGATCGCCTAGCGGTCCGAAGGGCAGGAAGATGGAGAAGCAGGTTCCTGAAATAGGGGGCTGGGTGCTGGTTCGCAGGTGCAGGGTTCCGTCGTATTTGCGGAGGATTTCCGAGGCAATCCACAGGCCGAGTCCGGTTCCGCTCTCGCCTTTGGTGGTGAAGAATGGCTCGAAGATTCTGGCGCGAACTTCGGCGGGTATGCCGGGGCCGTCATCGGCAACGATGATACGCAGGCCAGAGCGTTGGCGGCGCCAGTCGCACGATTCGTAGGCTCGCACGGTAATGGTGCCGCAGCGGGGACCGACGGCTTCGATGGCATTGCCCACGAGGTTGGCGAACATCTGTCGCAGCTCTCCGGGCAAGGCGAGAATGTAGCCATCGTAGTCGACCTGCTGCTTCAGGTTGATGTTCGCCGAGGTGAGTTTTCGCTCGTAGAGGGCGGCGACGCTGGCAAGAATCTCGCCGATCTTGACCGGCACGGGCTTGGCGGCTTCGCGCTGGAAGGCGAGCATGCGTTGCGTCATTTGGGTGATGCGCACCAGTTCGCCGCTGGCGGTAGAAGCGTACTGCCGGGTGAGGTCTTCCTGGGTGCTCTGAGCGATGAGGTAAAGCAAGTTGGAGATCGCATCGAGCGGGTTGTGAATCTCATGGGCGATGGTGGCGGCCAGCCTTCCGGTGGTGGCGAGGCGGTCGCTGATGCGCAGCGCCTTTTCGGCCCGGCGTTGTTCCAAGACATCATGGAAGACCAGCACGACGCCTTCGATCCGGCCACTTCGGTCGCGGATGGGGGCAGCGCTATCTTCGATCGGGATTTCAGTGCCGTCACGATGGATTAGCACAGTATGGTTTGCCAGGCCGACCACCTTGCCTGAACGGAGCACTTTGGCGACCGGGCTTTCTGGCACGATTCGCGTTACTTCCTGCATGATGCTAAAGACAGCGCTCAGATCCTTGCCCTTGGCTTCCGGCAACGACCATCCGGTCAGGCGCTCGGCGACCTCGTTCATGAATTCGATGTTGCCGACCGCACAGGTCGAGATGACGGCGTCGCCGATGCTTTGCAAGGTGGTAGCCCAACGCTGCTCGCTTGCACGCAGGGCCTGCTCAGCATTCTTGTAGTCGGAGATATCGTTGAAAATGATTGCGACTCGGCGCATTTCCGGCTCGCCGACGCGATATGCACGAACATCGTACCAGCGATTCAACGCTCTGGCTTCGTTGATAAAATGCGCCGGTTCACCGGTCACTGCAATTTTCCCGTAAATCTCAAACCAATGCGCCTCATGAGCTGGCGCAAGCTCACGCATGAGTTTCCCCTCCGCCTGATGCAGTCCGGTTTGCTTCTCAAAAGCGGGGTTAACCGTCAGGAAGCGATAATCCGCAGGCCTGCCCTCCGCATCAAGGATCATCTCGATGATGCAAAAGCCTTCGTCCATGGTGTTGAACAAATTTCGATACCGCTCTTCGCTTGCCCGCAGGGCATCCTCGGCCCGCTTCTGCGCGCTTATGTCTGTGTTGGTGCCGAACCAGCGGACGACCTTGCCCTCCGCGTCTTTGACCGGCATCACGCGGGTCAGGAAAGGACGATACGCTCCGTCAACGCCTTGCAGCGGGAAGACCATATCAAACGGTTCTCCCGTAGCGATCGAGCCTTTCCAGCGTTCCATGACTTTCGGTAGAGTCTCCGGGTTATGAACCGATTGCCAGCCCCAGCCCTCCATCTGCTCGGGAGTGGTGCCGGTGTATTGGTACCAGCGCTGGTTGTACCAGAAGATAAAGCCGTCGGCGTCCGCGATCCAGCACAACTGCGGGATCGCATCGGCGAGCGTGCGGAATTGCGCCTGGCTCTCCTGCAGCGCAGTCTCCGCCTGCTTGCGCTCGGTGATGTCGCGGAGAATGACGGTGTAGATCTTCTGCCCGCCTGCTTGTGTCTGGGAGATGGTGGCTTCGATCGGGAACTCTTCGCCGTTGGCGCGAAGGGCAGTTAAAATAGCGGGCGAATTCGTGGAACGTTTGGTCAGGTTCTCGCTGCCAAAGCGCCGAAGGTGTTCGCGATGGGCTTCGCGCAGGGTTTTGGGAATGAAACGGTCGAGGTCGGAACCGAGTGCGTCCGATGCCGCACACTGAAAGACAGTTTCGGCGGCCCGATTGAAGACCACGATGCGCTGTTGCTCATCGATGGAAATCACGGCGTCCATGGCGGAACCGATAATGCCTTGCAGTTTGGTCTGGCTGGAACGCAGGGCCTCTTCTGCCTGGGCGTGGGCGGCGCGCAGGCGCAGGGTAGCAATGCCATGAGACAAGTCGTCCGCCAGTTCTGTCAGCAGACTGACTTCGGCTTCCGCGAACGCATCCGGCTCCCGCGCATAGATGGTGATTGCGCCGAAGGTCTTATCAGTTTCCATGAGGGGAACGACCAGCGAACTCGCGTAACCATGCCTGATGGCCTCTTCCCGCCAGGGTAGAAATGCCGGATCGACAAGCATGTTGCGGCACATGAAAGGTTGTCCGGTGCGAATTGCGGCTCCCGTTGGGCCGCGACCTCTTTCGGTATCGGACCATGTGATTCGCAACGACTCCAGGTATCCCTTCTCAAAGCCGGAGTGGGCGACGGGGCGGACGGTCTTGGCTTCGTCATTTTCGGCAATGCCGATCCACACCATCGCATGGCCGCAGTCTTCCTTTACAATGCTGCACACCTGTTGCAAGAGTTCCGACTCGCAGGTGGCATGCAGTAGCGCATGGTTGGAGTTGCTCAGGGCCTTGAGAGTGCGATTGAGCTGTTGGAGTTGTTCCTCGGCCTGCTTGCGCGCGGTGATATCCATGTTGACGCCGACGAAGCGTACTGTCCGGCGGTTGTCGCCTTCGCCGTCGAAGTAGGCGCGCCCGTGCGACGATACCCAATGGGATGATCCATCCGGCCAGGGGACGCGATACTCCTGGTGGTATGCTCCGCCATCGACCCCGGCCAGCGCCCGTTTTACGGCTGTGTCCACAGCGGCGCGGTCCTCGGGATGGATGAGCGCAATGATTCCGTCATAATTAATCCGGTCTCCTGCGGCGATCCCGAACCTATTCCGACAGCGCTCATCCCACAAAAATTCTCCGACTTCAAAGTGGGAATCCCATACACCTAGATCAGCCGCCTCCAAGGCCAACCGGTGATACTCCGACAATTGCTGGAGCTTCTGCTGGCTCTCCCGCAGATCCTGCTCTCGTTTGTAAGCCGCTATTTGCCATTGGTTGCGGCGGTAGGCCTCGGCCACAAGGCTCATGAAAACGCCCATGGCGGCAAAGAATGCCAGAGCGACGGCATCTGCGGTGCTGGCAATTGCGAACCTTCCGTGGGGAGGAATAACAAAATAATCTGCGAGCAGCGCGGCCAGTACGGTGGCCAGCAGTCCGGGCCAAAGGCCGGAGAGCAACGCGACCACCATGACGGTGGGATAGAAAGTGATGAAGAGCGGCAGTTCGCCGCCAATGCACCGCTCGATGGCCAGGCGCAGCAGAAGAGCCGCTACCACGGCGATTACCGCGATCGAGTAACGAACGTAGGGTCTTGTAAGAATGCTTTTTTCAGCTTCGTTATGTGACATAAAAGACCGGTCCAAGGCGCGGAAATTATGCGGTACTGGAAGGACGCAAGTGACACAATATCAGAACGGAGAAAAAGCTATTTCCAAAAATTCTTTCTAACGGGACAGAAGTTGCTGAAGGTCTTCGAGAAAAGCGGTCGGCGCGATGCCCTTGACGGCTCGTTTGTCGATGCACTGCAGAGCCTCCTCAGGCAGATCGACGTAGGCGGAGAGCAAGAGAATTTTTACCGCGGGTTTGATGCGCTTCATCTCCGCCGCGACCTGGTCGCCATTCATCCCCGGCATGGAGTAGTCCAGCACCACGGCTTGGACGGGATTGGCCGCGAAAAGTTGCAGGCCGTCGAGCCCATTTTGCGCGGTCAACACTTCGTAGCCCTGATATTGGAGCAGCATCTTGCGAACCTGCAATCCCAGCGGTTCGTCGTCGATGCACAAGATCATCATCAGGGCCTTGAGTGCGAGAGTAGACCTTACGCTAACTAGTGTCCATTACGGTGTCATGAGCGCAGTGCTTCGACCTGTGATTGGTCGCACGGCCTTACGTGACGCGCATCACGTGGCATCGGTCGGGGCTAAGTGGCGGGTCCGGGCCTCTTGTTCGGCGGGGTGGTGCATCCAACAAACAGCATAGGTGCGGAAGGACTCTGGATTTGCGCTTGTGATATAAGGGAAAGCTGGAGATTGCAGGGCAACCGTATGCGTTCGATCTGGAAGTGGAGTGCGTGTCTTTGCCTGTTGCTGACCTTGTGGTCGGCCATGGCGTTTGCTGCGCATCATCATTCGGATTCGGACGAGTCGTCAAGATGCACGGTCTGCGTTGCTGCTCTTTCGGCCTCTCCCACGGCTCCGGCGCTGCCGCCGCGGGCCACGTTGCTTGTCGTTTCTACGCTCCGGACGGAGCCGGTTGCTGCTGCCAAACAGCGGCTGATCGCCTTTGCACTGACGGTTCGCCCACCTCCGCAAGTCTAGGTTTCGCAAAGAATCGACCCTTCATTTTGGATTCACTGTGCAACCTTTCGATTTTCGGAGGCAATTCATGCTGGCTTCTTGCACGAGGTCGCTTGCCGCGACATTTGTGGCCGTTCTATATCTGGCGCTCTGTGTGGGCGCATATGCGCAATCAGGAAATTCAACATCGGTGGGCGGGACGGTGGTGGATCCGACCGGGGCGACGATCGCCCATGCCACGGTGGAAATGCGGAACCCGGTGAGCGGCTTTGTCCAAAGCGCAGAGACCGACAAGGCGGGAAAATTCAGCTTCACCAACGTTCCGTTTAATCCGTACCACTTGACCGTTGCGGGGGCGGGGTTTGCGCCGTACGTGCAAGACGTCGATGTGAGGTCGGCGGTTCCCGTCAATCTGAGCGTGAAGATGCAGGTTGCGAATTCCGTTGAGTCGGTGACTGTGGAAGCAGGCGCCGAAGACTTGCTGGAGAATACGTCGGTATTTCACACCGACGTGGATCGCGACCTGTTCAACAAGCTACCGCTGGAGAGTGCTTCATCGTCGGTGAGTTCGCTGGTGACACTGGCGACGCCGGGGGTGGCTGCCGACTCCAACGGGCTTTTTCACGGGCTGGGCGATCACGCCGAGAATTCGTTTTCGGTGGATGGACAGCCGATCACGGACCAGCAGAGCAAGGTTTTTTCCAACCAGATTCCGCTGGATTCGGTCCAGTCGATGGAGGTGATTTCAGGCGCGCCTCCGGCGGAGTTCGGGGGCAAGACGAGCCTGGTCATCGACGTCACCACGCGCTCGGGCCAGGGAATGAGCACGCCGCACGGCGCCGTGACTGGCGAGTATGGCAGCTTTGGCACCTCCAACGTGGGCTTTAACCTGGGATATGGCGGCAAGAAGTGGGGGAACTTCATCGCCGCCAATGGAATGAATACGGGCCGATTTCTCGATACTCCGGAGTTCGTGGTGATGCACGACAAGGGGAACGAGGAGAACCTCTTCGACCGCGTGGATTATCAGGTTTCGAATGCCGACTCCATCCACACCAATCTGCAATTCACGCGCTCCTGGTTCCAGACGCCAAATTCGTACGATCAGCAGAACGCTACGGCGTGGTCGGGGGTAGTGGTCAACAATGGCGGGATTGGGCCGAACGGTTTGCCGGTTGGCCCTACAGACCAGCGCTCGCAGATCAAGACCTTTAATATTGCGCCGTCTTGGACCCACTTGCTGAGCGACACGACGCTGTTTACCTTTGGTGCGTTCGTGCGGCGGGACCATTACAACTACTACCCAAGCGCCAATCCGTTCGCGGACTTTTCGCCCGACCTGCAGTCGGAGACCGTGGGTCAGGATCGGACCCTGACCAATGCAGGCCTTCGTACCAACGTTTCGTATGTGAAGGGGATGCACAACCTGAAGGTGGGCGCTACGTACGAGCAGACGTTCCTCGACGAGCACGACAAACTCGGAATTGTCGATCCGACCTTGAACGCGCCGCTCAACGCCGATGGCACCCCGAACCCCAGTTTCAACCCTCTGCTGCTGCCCTTCGATTTGACCCGCGGCGGAGGCTTATTTGCTTTCAACGGCCACACCGACGTCAAAGAGCTGGCCCTGTATGTTCAGGATGCGATCACGAGGGGAAATTGGAATTTCAATCTCGGAATTCGCGGCGATTTTTATAACGGCCTGACCACGCATAAGGAAGCCGAGCCCCGCCTGGGAGTGGCATACAACATCAAGCCGAGCAACACGGTTCTTCGCGTCTCATACGCGCGGGTGCTGGAAACTCCGTTCAACGAGAACCTGATATTGTCGAGCACGGGATGCGCCAATGCGGTCCTAAGCCCTTTGCTCTCCTGCTCCTCGACGAGCCTCACTCCTTTGGGGCCGGGCTGGCGCAACGAGTTTCACGCCGGCTTTCAGCAGGCTTTGGGAAAGTACATGGTGTTCTCCGGTGAGTACATCTGGAAGTACACGCACCGCGGCTACGACTTCAGCGTGCTTGGCAATACTCCGATCACTTTCCCGGTGGAATGGGAACGCTCGAAGATTCCCGGCTACGCGGGCCGGCTGAGTGTGCCGAACATCCATGGATTCTCTGCGCTGTTTGTGTTCTCCAGCGTGTCGGCGCGCTTCTTTACTCCCCAGGTGGGCGGAGCCGGAGCGACTCCCTCGGCGCCAGCCGGAGTCTTCCGCATCGACCATGACGAGAGGTTCAATGAAACCACTCACATCCAGTACCAGCCCTGGAAGCGGGGCCCCTGGATGGGCTTCAACTGGCGCTACGACAGCGGTCTGGTGGCGGGCCCCGTTCCCTGCGCGGGAGGCAACTGCAATAATGGCCCAGCGGGCACCGACTCGGTGGTGGACGTGTCGAAACTTAGCCCGGACCAGCAGTTTCAGGGTGGACTGTTCTGCGGTTCAATCCGCGCCACTCCGACTACGCCGATCAGCTCGAGCCTCGGGCCGAATCTTTGTCCTGCCTCGCAGTATGGGTCTACGCTCACCAAAATTCCGGCCCCTGGAACGGAGAACGACGACCACAATCCCCCGCGTATTCAGCAGCGTAATCTGTTCGACCTTGTCGTCGGCCACGACAACGTCTTTCACGGAGATCGATATAAATGGAGCGCTCAGTTCACGGTCATCAACCTGGCCAACAGCTACTCGCTGTATAACTTCCTGTTCGACGTTCAGCGGGACGCACTACGTGACCCCGCGGAGCTACACGGCCCAACTGGGCTTCCACTTCTAACCCGCGCCTTCGAGTCGCATCTGGCGTGTACAAGAGAGGCTCCGGCGAGACCGGAGCCTTTCGCTTTGGGCGGCGGGGCGAATGCGAAGCCGTGCCTGGGCTGTACACAGACGTGGCGCGCAGGGCGCGGGTGATCTACACTCGAAAGTTGCGTGCGGGGAACAAGCGATAAAAGGGGGCGAGATGGGGGAAAGCAAGATAGCCGAGCGCCGCAATGCGATTGAGATGCGCCGCATGTTTCCTCATTTATATGAGAAGTTCAACCGGGATCAGTGGGCGAAGCTGCGGGCCAATATGCCGCTGGAGATCAGCGACGAGGATTTGGATTCGCTGCGCGGGTTGAACGATCCGGTGTCGCTGGAAGAGGTAGAGGCGATTTATCTGCCGCTGGGGCGGTTGCTGAACATTCACATTGCGATGGCGACCGGGTTGGTGAGGGTGAAGGATTCGTTTCTGGGACGCCCGAGTCATCGGCCGACCTACATTATTGCGGTGACGGGCAGCGTGGCGGTGGGTAAGAGCACGTTTTCGAGGGTGCTGGCCGAGGTGCTCTCGCGCTGGGCGGATCATCCGGCGGTGGAACTGGTGACGACCGATGGCTTTCTGTATCCGAACCGGGTGCTGAAAGATCGCGGATTGATGGAGCGGAAGGGTTTTCCGGAGAGCTACGACCTGCGCAAGATGCTGGACTTTATGATCGGGCTGCGGCAGGGGGAGCAGACGCTGCGGGTTCCCGTGTATTCGCACGATGACTATGACATTGTTCCGAACGAGTTTCTGGAAATCCGGCGGCCTGAGATTCTGATTCTGGAGGGGCTGAACCTGCTGCAGTTGACGCTGCTGGGCGGGATGCGGACGCCGAAGATTTTCGCCAGCGATATGATCGACTTTTCGATTTACGTGGACGCGGAGGAAGCGCACATACGGAAATGGTACCTGGAGCGCTTTCTGCTGCTGAAGCGTACGGCGTTCCGGAATCCGCGGTCGTTCTTTCATCGTTATGCAGAGATGGGCGACGACGAGGCAAGGGCTTTTGCGACCGATGTGTGGGAGCGGATCAATCTGGTGAATCTGGTGAGCAACGTGGCTCCGACACGGGAGCGGGCCCAGGTGGTAATGCAGAAAGGACCGGACCATCAGGTGCAGGAGGTTTGGTTGAGGCGGGTATAGAGAACTGCGGAGTGACGTTGCTGGCCTGCCGATTCATCCGGCAGGCCATTTGTTTTGAGAAAGCGGCTTTCTTGTTTCGCAGACATCGTAACGCCGCCGTTAAGATTCCCATCTTTCGCGGCAGAGCTTACAATCCCCTGTTACGCCTCGCGTGCGCGGTGTCGGTACTCTGAGTGCAATTCTTTGCGCGAAGGCCAGGGAAGCAGAGAGATGGCGGAAGCAGAGATGGCGACCATTACGACGATCGAACGACTGGGACAGTTTGAAGGCCAAGAGGTCACGCTGCGCGGTTGGCTCTACAATCTGCGCGAGAGCGGTAAGCTGCTGTTTCCGATCTTTCGCGACGGCACCGGGCTGGTGCAGGGGGTAATGGCCAAGAGCGCAGTGCCGACGGAGATGTTTGAGACGGTCAAGGGGTTGACTCAAGAGTCGAGCGTGATCATTCACGGCAAGGTTCGGGCCGACAAGCGCGCGCCGGGCGGGTATGAGCTGGACCTTGGAAGCGTCGATGTGGTGCAGAGGGTGAGCGAGGAGACGCCGTACCCGATCTCGCTGAAGGATCATGGAGTCGAATTCCTGATGGAGCACCGGCATCTGTGGCTGCGCTCGCCTCGGCAGGTGGCGATCCTGCGCATTCGCTCGGAGATTGAGCGGGCGATGCATGACTTCTTTTACGCACGGGACTTTACCCGCACCGATCCGCCAATTCTGACTCCTGCGGCTTGCGAGGGGACGAGCACGCTGTTTCCGGTGGACTACTTCGAGGAGCAGGCGTATCTGACGCAGTCGGGGCAGCTTTACATCGAGGCGACGGCGATGGCGCTGGGTAAGGTGTACAGCTTCGGGCCGACCTTCCGGGCGGAAAAGTCGAAGACGCGGCGACATCTGACGGAGTTCTGGATGATCGAGCCGGAGGTTGCCTACGCGACGCTGGACGACATCATGGTACTGGCCGAGGAGTTCATCACGTTCATCGTGAAGCGGGTGCTGGAGACGCGGCGGCATGAGCTGAGCGTGATTGGACGCGACGTTGCGCCGCTGGAAAAGATCGAAGCGCCGTTTCCGCGCATCAGCTATGACGATGCGGTGAGTTTGCTCGAAGAAGGTTATGCCGAGGGCGAACTGGAGGCAAAGTTCGAGTACGGCAATGACTTTGGAGCGCCGGATGAGACCTATATTTCCTCGAAGTTCGAACGTCCGGTGATGATTCACAGATTTCCTTCGGCGGTGAAGGCTTTCTACATGGAGCCGGACCCGAACGATGCGACGAAGGCTTTGTGCGTGGACGTGTTGGCTCCGGAGGGGTACGGCGAGGTGATCGGAGGCTCGCAGCGCATGAGTTCGTATGAGCGGCTGCTGGAGCGCATCCGGCAACACTCGCTGCCGGAGGAGGCGTTTCAGTGGTATCTGGACCTGCGCAAGTACGGCGGGGTTCCGCACGCAGGCTTTGGCATGGGGCTGGAGCGCGCGGTGGCCTGGATCTGCAAGCTCGATCATGTGCGCGAGACGATTCCGTTTCCGCGCATGTTGCACCGGATGTATCCGTAAGGGGCCGCACCCCACATTCGCCAAAAGCAGCTTTGCAGCCGGGTACGCGGCGAAGGATGCCGCTCCGGCTGCGGGCGCTCGGCGGATGTGGGCCACCCGAGGTTTCTGCATGTTGCATCGGATGTATCCGTAGACGAGGCGAGAGCATCTGAAGCAGAGAAGGTTGAGGCTCAGGAATTGGACACTCGTATCCCGGCATCGTTCTCGGGCGTAATCAAGAAGCGGATTCGCGTCATCGGCGTGCCGCTGGATCTGGGACAGCAGCGCCGCGGGGTAGACATGGGGCCGTCGGCGCTGCGGGTAGCCGGACTGCAGGCCAAGCTGGAATCACTGGGACATGAGGTGGAGGACGCTGGCAATATCAGCGTCATGCTACCCGAGCAGAAGAATTGCGGCGACTCGCAGGCCGCTATCTGCGGGAGATCACGGCGACGTGCACCAAGGTGGCCGAGGAGGCGCTGCACGCTCTCGAGGAGGACAAAACTCCGCTGTCGATTGGGGGCGATCACTCGCTTGCGGCCGGTTCGGTGAGCGGGGTGGCGGAGTACTACCGGCGCGAGGGCCAGCACCTGGGGCTGATCTGGATTGACGCGCACTCGGACATCAATACTCCGGAGACGTCGCCCTCAGGCAATGTTCACGGTATGCCGCTGGGGGCGCTGATGGGGCTGAGCGGACTGGAGCCTCTGGCCAAACTCTACGACTGGTCGCCGAAGGTGCGGCCGGAAAACTGCGTGCTGGTGGGCATCCGCGACGTGGATATGGCGGAGAAGGAAAACATTCGTCGCACGGGAATCGGCGTGTACACCATGCGCGACATCGATGAGCGCGGGATGCGCACGGTGATGGAAGAAGCGCTGCGCATGGCCGGACGCGGCACGGTCGGATACCACATTTCGCTGGACATGGATTGGGTGGACCCCGAGGACGCGCCGGGAGTTGGGACGCGGGTGCCGGGTGGGGCGACCTATCGCGAGGCGCACCTGGCGATGGAGATCATCGCCGACCACGGACGCATGACCTCAATGGACATCGTCGAGGTGAACCCGGTAATCGACGAATACAACCGTACGGCGGAGCTGGCGGTGGAGCTGGCGAGCTCGGCGTTTGGAAAGAAGATTCTGTAGGCGGGGTGAAGAGTCAAGTTCAGTTTTCAGGATTGTGAGCGACTTGGCGATTCTTGCGACAGCTATGGCGACACGGATGGCTGTCCTTACCTCCGCAGGAGAACGAAAGAATCTGTGAAGAGCAAGGTCATGTTGTTGTGTGTCTTTGCCGCAAGTCTAGAGGCGCACCATAATGGGCAAGAAGCCAAAGAAACAGGAAGCGGGTGGCGAAGTCCTGCGCAACGCCAAAGAGATGGCGCAGATCGAGGAGTATTGGCGCCTGCTGGGTCCAGCAAAACTACGCAAACCTCCAAAGAAATACGATTATGTGGAAGAGTTGGCCTACCTTCAGCAGGAGCTAATCAAGCTTCAGGAGTGGGTGCGCATGAAGGAACTGCGCGTTTGCGTGCTGTTTGAGGGCCGCGACGCAGCAGGCAAGGGCGGAGTGATCAAGCGCATTACCCAGAGCCTGAACCCGCGCGTTTGTCGCATCGTGGCTCTGGGCACACCTACCGGAAAAGAACGCGGCCAATGGTACTTCCAGCGTTACGTCGCTGAATTACCGGCACAGGGTGAGATGGTGCTTTTCGACCGCAGCTGGTACAACCGCGCCGGAGTCGAGCACGTAATGGGCTTCTGCACCGAGGAGGAATATCGCGACTTTCTGATTGCTTGCCCCCAGTTTGAAAATATGCTCATCCGTTCCGGTATGATTCTGATCAAATTCTGGTTTTCCGTAAACGATGAGGAGCAGGAAAAGCGCTTCCAGGAGCGCATGACGAGTCCCATCAAGCGTTGGAAACTCAGCCCCATGGATTTGCAGTCGCGGAAGCACTGGGTGGATTACTCACGTGCCAAGGATGAAATGTTTGCCCACACCGACACTAAGAAGAGCCCATGGTTTGTGGTGAATGCCGACAACAAGAAGCGCGCTCGGCTGAACTGCATTGCGCATCTGCTGCGACAGGTTTCCTACCACGACATGAACCCTGTGGAAGTTGACCTGCCGCCGCGCCAGGCGTCGAACTATAAGCGGCCAAAGATGTCGAGTCAGCGCTTCGTACCCGAGATCTACTAGAACTGCTTCCTCCAGTTCTCGAAATGACCACCGGATGGAATCCCGGAATGGATAGTGAGAGCCTGGGCGATATTGCGACAGGAATCTTAAGAATCGTGGGTGGCCCAGAGTTGGTTCAGTTCCAACTCTGGGGCTAGGGGGTTTCGGCATCTGTCCGAGATTTTCCGAGCACTGTTCAGGATTTCCTAAGGGGCTGATGTAGGAGTGGAAGTTGAGTCAGAACCTTTCAAGGCCGATGATGCGTACGCCAAATCCCCAGAGTTGGAAAAGCGCCAACTCTGGGCCACCCACCATCATCGTGAGCCCGGAGAACAATCTCCAACAGAGGCCGGATACATAGACGCAGACTGTGACTTCGATCCCAACAATCCCCTTGCAGTCAGGCGGCGGACCATACAAAGGCACTCAGTATCTCAGTCTGAGTCAGTGAGGCACTAGACTATTTCACGAGATCGAAATCAAGAGATCGAAATCCAGATTTCCCCACCTCGTTCGAACGCTCCGATTGATGGCTGGTCCACTCCATTATTGCGATGAAAAATGAATGAGGTCGCGCAGGGCGACCTCATGGGAGAACAGGTTAGACTTGCGAAACGCCAGGCCAGCTACTTCCCGGTGGCCGGGCTGATCATGGTGTCCACCTCTGAAATCCGATCCGCGGGGAAGCCTCCAAGCTTTGCATGTTCACGAATCAAGTCTTCATTCTCGGCACGATAGATGCAATAGATTTTATCGCCAGTGACGTAGCTATCGACCCACTGAATATGCGGACCCATCCCCTTCAGTACTCCGTTCGACTTCTGGGAGATCTCCTTCAATTTTGCCTTCGAGAAGCTGCCCGCTCCGGGGATATTGCGCTCGATTACATAGGTGTGCATAACCACCTTCTTTTTGGGCGCGGACGTTGCCTGTTCTTCCGCAAATGCACGAGTGCTTACTCCAACCATCAGCAAGGCCGCGAATGCCACCGCTACAACCAGTTTGTATCCTGACTTCATTACCATCCTCCTTGAATTTAACTTCCCCTGTTTACAGTTCAGTTCATACGACCAACTACGTCTGCAACTCACAACCAAACTGGGAACGACCTCCCCCTCGATCAAAGGCCTGATTCATGACGCGCCGGACGGATCCGGCGCTATTCATCCAGCGCAATTGTCTCAAGATGCTTCCCAGCCAGCGTCCTGGATTGCTTAGCATGTTTTGGTTGCGAATTCAGACCAATCACCCCGATTGGCCGAGGCAGTATAGTTTGCTTTATTTACGGGAGCGTCTGCGATGTGCGTCACAATGGGCTGTGATCTTATGACCTTTAGGGTGTGATCTGTAGAGTGAACTTTTGCAGGAGGGCTGATTATGCAACGTGTGCAGGGGGCAATTCAGAAGTGGGCGGTAATGGCCCGGTATCGCGCAATATTCCCGCCTTCTGCGGCTCTGGCGCAACGCTGCTTGCGCGAACCTTTATAATCATATGGAGTAGCCGAAGGAAGCCCTATATCTATGACAGTGAAGAAACTCCGTGTTGGCGTGCTTTTTGGCGGGCGCAGCGGCGAGCATGAAGTCTCTCTTTTGTCCGCCGCATCGGTGATGCAGGCCATGGACCGCAGCAAGTACGAGGTCGTGCCCATTGGGATTACGAAGCAGGGTCTCTGGCTTACGGACACGCACGCCGAACAGTTGATCAAAGGGGAGTTCACGGCGGCGGCGCGCAAGAACCTGCGCGCAGGCGATCCGTCGGCGACCTCGTCGGCTGCGGTGCTGGCCAAGGGCGAAGGCGTCATTGTGCCTCCGGTGCCCTCGACGAATTCGATTGTGCCGTTTGAGACGCCGCGCGATCACGCGGCTCCGCGGCCGATCTCGGTGGATGTGATCTTTCCGGTGCTGCACGGCACCTTCGGCGAGGACGGAACGCTGCAAGGGTTGCTGGAGTTGGCCGACATCGCCTACGTGGGCTCGGGCGTGCTGGGCTCGGCTGCGGGGATGGACAAGGACATCATGAAGCGGCTGTTCTGCGACTCGCGCCTGCCGCTGGTGAAGCATCTCACGGTGCTGCGCTCGGAGTGGGAGCGGCAGCCCAAGAAGATCGAGAAGATGGTGGACTCGGCGCTGAAGTATCCGGTGTTTGTGAAGCCCGCGAACCTGGGCAGTTCGGTGGGCATCAGCAAGGCTCACGATGCCAGCGAACTGCCGGCGGCGATGATCGAAGCCGCGCGCTACGACCGCAAGATCGTCATTGAGCAAGGTGTGGGGGGCAAGCGGCACAAGGCGCGCGAGATCGAGTGTGCGGTGCTGGGCAACGACGAACCGATCGCCTCGATCTGCGGCGAGATCGTTCCCTCCAAAGAGTTCTACGATTACGACGCCAAGTACATCGATCCGGGCTCGGAGCTGCTGATTCCGGCGCGGCTGGACCATACGCAGGTGCGCCAGATTCAGGAGATGGCGATTCGCGCCTTCCAGAGCGTGGAATGTTCCGGCCTGGCGCGCGTGGATTTCCTGATGGACCCGGTGACCGGACACTTCTATCTGAACGAGGTCAATACCATGCCGGGCTTCACGGCGATCAGCATGTATCCGAAGCTGTGGGCCGCGACGGGCATCGAGTATCCGGCGCTGATCGACCGGCTGATTCAGCTTGCGCTGGAACGCCATGCGGACAAGAAGCGGAACCAGTATACGAAGGACTGAAAGGCCAGGTTTCAAAGTTTCAAGGTTCAAGCTTGGCAGAGGGCGGTTCCGGTTGAGGTTGTACCAAGGCCGGAGCTGCTCTCCATGCTTGCATCTTTCTCCCGCCGCACTATAATTCTAACTAACTGGTTAGTTAATTATGGCGGCATCCAAGGTCCAAAGCGGCGGCTCCACGGGCGCGCAACGCGGCGGCCAGCCGCACCTGTATCCTTGAGCACGCGATCGCCGAGTTTGCGACGCAAGGGGTGGCGGGGGCTCGGACGGCGGCGATTGCCGAGGCTGCGGGAGTCAATAAGGCTCTGCTCTACTACTACTTCAAGGACAAAGAAAGTCTTTACTCGGCGTCGCTGCAGGCTGTTTTCAGCGGGCTGGTGGAGGATGTGCTGCCGCTGTTGGAAAGCCCGCTCTCGCCGGGGGAAAAAATCCTTCGCCTTGCGCGGGTGCATTTCGAGTACCTGATTCATCATCCCAACTATCCGCGTCTGATCCAGCAGGAGCTCTCTCGTGCGGGCAATATGGGCGAGCCCTCCAAGGACTTTCGCGCCATCAGCGCGGCGCACTTTATTCCTCTGCAGCGTGCGGGGCTGAAGGCGATCGAGGAAGGCATTTCTTCGGGCGAGTTCCGCGAGGTGGAAGGCGCGGGCACGCTGAGGACCATTTTTGCGATGAATGTTTTCTACTTCATCTCGGCACCGATCATGCGCCTGGTGCGGGGCGCCGATCCGTTTTCTGCCGAGTGCATTCGGCAGCCATATTGCTACGTCGTTGGACTTTATTGGCGCGTCGCTGTTCAGGGACCGCGAGCAGGGAATCAAGCTGGCGAAGAAGATTGCCGCGGCTGGTTCGGCGCTGCCGCGCGAGTTGCGCGGAGAGGTTGGGGCGACAACTCAGGCGCGCGGCATTGCAGTGCAGGTGCGCGCGGTACAAGTGCGCGGAGTAAAGGCAGGGCGGAGTGCGGGCGCGCCAGAGAACGGGAGCGGCGGCGCAGGGCAAGGAAGGAAGGCGAGTAAGCGATGAATGCCAAATATCGTGTCTTTGTCCTGCTGGGGATTGTGTTTCTGCTCTCGCTGGGATTTTATTTCTTCTCGACGCGCGGCACCTCCGACGTTGTTCTGATCGGCACGGTGGATGCCAATCAGGTGATCGTGAGCAGCAAGGTTACGGGACGCATCGAGCGCCTGCTGGTGGACGAAGGCCAGAAGCGTGAAGCAGGGAGAGATGATTGCGCAGATCGACAATCAGGATCTCATCGCCGAGCGCGACTCGGCGCGCGCCACTCTGGTGGGTCTGCGTTCGCAGGTGCGACAGAGCAACGAAACCTATGCCAGCACACATGGCGAGACCGACGCACAGGTGAAGAACGCCGCCGCCGCTCTGAAAGCCGCGCAAGCCTCGCTGGAAGAGAGCGAAGCCAACGAACGCCAGCAGGCGCTGGATGCCAAACGCATCGTTACGCTGGCCGAACAGGGTGTAGCCAGCCAGCAGGACCGCGACCGCGCAGAGCAGACGCTGGCGGCCGACCAGGCACGGGTGCGCGCCAACCGCGAGCAGGTGATGGCCGCCCGCGCGACGCTGAACACGATGCAGGCGCGGATGAACCAGGCGGCGGCGGCGCGGAGCAATATTGCCGCCACGAGGGGCAGATGGATTCGGCCAACGCCAAACTCGCCGAAGCCGAAGTGCGCCTGGGCTACACGCGCATTGTCTCGCCGGTTGACGGCATCGTGAGCGTGCGCGCGGCGCGCGAAGGCGAAGTGGTGAGCGTCGGCACGCCGATTGTGACCATTGTGGATCTGACCCAGACCTGGGTTTATGCGGCGATTCCGGAGACGAGGCGCAGGCGGTGAAACTGGGCGACAGCCTCGATGTGCGGATGCCGGGAGGCGAACGGGTGACGGGCAAAATCATTGCCAAGGCCGCCGAATCCGATTTTGCCACGGAGCGCGATTACAGCCGCACCAAGCGCGACATCCGCACGGTGCGGCTGAAATTGCTGATCGATAATCCGGGCGAGAAGTATGTTCCGGGCATGACCGCCGAGGTTATTCTCCCGCAGCGCCTTGCTGGCGGCAAGTAAAGGAGCCTGCGATGAGCATGTTGAGCCGCGTAAAGGCTTCCACGCCGGACACGAAGGACAGGCGATTGCGGTCGAAAACATCGTCAAGAAATACGGTGAGTTCGAGGCCGTGAAGGGCGTGACCTTCGATGTGAAGGATGGCGAAATCTTCGGCCTGCTGGGTCCCAACGGCGCGGGCAAGAGCACGCTGATCCGCATGATGACGACGCTGATTCCGATCACCAGCGGGCAAGGCGTTCATTGCGGGATATGACGTGAGCGAAAACGCCGATGCGGCGCGGCGACATGATGGGCGTGATTCCGCAGGCGATGACCAGCGACATCGATCTGACGATTGCGGAGAATATGAGTATTTACGCCAAGCTCTATGGAGTGCCGCGGGCCGAGCGGGAGCGCAACATCAACGAGCTGCTGGAGGCCGTAGACCTGGTGAAGTGGCGCGAGGCGCAGGTGAAGACGCTTTCCGGGGGAATGCGGCGCAGGGCTGAGATCGCGCGCGGGCTGGTGCATAATCCGCGGATCTTTTTTCTCGACGAGCCGACGACGGGACTCGATCCGGTTTCGCGGGTCGCGGTGTGGGAGATGCTGAACACGCTGAAGAGCCGGCGGCAGCTCACGATCCTGATCACTACGCATTACATGGATGAAGCCGACCGGCTCTGCGACCGGATTGCCATCGTCGATCACGGCAATCTGGTGGCGCTGGATTCGCCGATGACGCTGAAAGCCAGCGTCCCGGGGAACAATGTGGTGGAGGCTCAATTCGTGCGCGCTCCGGCGGGGTGGGTGGAGCAGCTGCGCGGGCTGCCGGGAGTGGAGAGCGTGCAGGACCAGGGCGGCAATATGTATCCGCATGTTGACCTCGACGGGCTCGCAAACCACGACAGGACTGGTGGAGCTGGCGGTGCGAGAGGGAGTCGAGATCAAAACGCTTACGGTGCAGAACACCTCGCTCGACGATGTATTCGTTCACTACACCGGACGTCAGCTTCGCGACGAGCAGGTGAAGGCGTTCGGCTTCGTAATGCCGGATCGCCCGGGGATGCGGCCATGAACAGAATGTTTGCGATTATCGAGCGCGAGATGCGCAAGTTTTTCCGCTCCCCGACGCTGATGGTGACGGCGATGATCTTTCCGCTGGTGCAGCTCATCATTCTGGGCAACGCCTTCGGGGGAAAGATTCGCGACGCACGGATAGGGGTTGTCGATGAGGATCACGGTACGCAGGCGGTTCGGATTGTGGAGGCCTTCCGCTCGGTGCAGGCGAACGTGCGCACCTTTGTGGCCGTGCCTTACACGGACGAGACGCGGGCGCGCGAAGATGTGCGGCAGGGGCGACTGGAAGGCGCGCTGATCATTCCCTCGCAGTTTTCGCGGCGCTTTTATGCCGGGGAAAATCCTCAGCTTGGCATGGTTGTGGACAACAGCGACCAGTTTATGTCCGCCTCGCTGGAAGACAAGATGCAGGAGCTTGTGACGGCGCTGAACCAGCCCGACGCGACGGCCAAACGCATTTCCACGGACGTTGCGCTGGAGATTGTCGAACTCTATCCGTATATCGAGTACATGAAGTACCTGTTACCCGGCGCTATCAGCTTGGCTATGTTCGTCTCGGTGATGATCGGCGGCGGGATGCTGTATATCGATGACAAAGCGCGGGGCGTGCATGAAGGTTACCTGGTCACGCCGATTACGCGGCTGGAGATGGTTCTTGGACTTAATCTGGCTGGTGCGTTCAAGGCCATTCTGGCGGGATGTACGCTCACGGTTCTGGGCTCGTTGATTGCGGGCCTGGGCTCGTCGTTCGAGCCGAGCCGGGTGGCGCAATGGTTCCTGCTGATCTGCGCGACTTCGTTTGCCTTTAATGGAATGATGTTTCTGTTGATGGTTCGGGTGGAAGACCCGCTGGTGCCGCGCGCGATGTTCGGCATTCTGAATACGCTGCTCTACTTTCCCAGCGGCGCAATCTATCCGGTGCAGGCGTTTCCGCGGTGGTTGCGCGTCATCTCCTACATGGACCCGTTCAGCTATGCTGTCCACGGACTGAAGGCGACGTTACTGAAAGAGGCCTCGTGGCCAGCCGTTACGCAGGATCTGGCTTACCTGACACTGTTCGGTCTGGTGAGCTTGGGGCTTTCGGTGCCGCTGTTCAAGCGCACGATGTAGGAGGCGGCAAGTTCGAATGCTGAGAGCGCTCAGTCGATCACTGCCGAGAAGCTTTGATGGCTGGTTGAGAAGCTTGAGACGGCGCGGAAGATTTGAGCAGTGCAGGGGCCCTTCGCTTCGCTCAGGGTGAACTCTAAAACCAAGAGCAAGGGCAGCGGGAGGAGCAACGGCAACGGCAAGAGCGGGGAAGTGCTCTATCTGTGCAGCTGGTGCCATATCCTGCTTACCTGCTGGGCGGCATCGTCACGGCTGCCGCTGTTGTCGATTACGTAATCCGCGAGCTTGGCTTTTTCTTCTTCGGGCATCTGCGCCGCCATGCGCCGCTGCACTTCGTCCCGTGCGGCTTCCGAGCTCATCCCGGTGCGTTCGGCAAAGCGCAGGATTTTCTGCTCCAGGGTGCAGGTGACTACGATCAATTTGTCATAACGCACGAGTCCTCCGGCTTCGATCAGCAGCGCGGCCTCGCAGATTGCCACGGCCTTGGGGTCGATTGCGCCGACCTCGCGCATCCAGCGGTCCTCAAAGGCGAGCACGGCAGGATGCACGATGGCATTGAGCTCGGCGATGCGGGCGGGGAAGGCGGCTGCCGCAAGTTTTGGCCGCGCAATGGTGCCATCGGGCTCGAGAATTCCTTTGCCGAAGGCCGCGACGATGAGCGGATACATCGGCTCGCCGGGCGTCATCAGTTGGTGCGCCACGGCGTCGGCGCGCAGGGTATGGGCGCCGAGGGCGGCGAACATCGCGAGCACGGTGGTCTTGCCGCTGGCCATCCCGCCGGTTAAGCCAACTTTGAGCATGGAAACAGTGTCAGGCTTCGTGCGCTGGAGCGCAAGTTGGAGTGAGCCCGAAGACGGGCATGTGCATCCTTTGAAGCATGAAACTCCTGGCAGTGGTCACATCGTCGCGCCCCTTCGATCCTCACCAGACAGCTCGTATTGAGTCTTTGGCGGGCGCGCCACTGGCGCCGTTCTGGCAACGCGCTGTGGCCTTTGCAATTGATTTTTCGCTGGTTCTTGCCGTCTTCCTTCCTTTTCAGGTCGCCCAGGAGTATTTCGCGGTGAAATCGTTTGGGCGCGCGCTTCAGGTTGAGCTGCACTTTAATCCCCACGACTTGGAAGACCTGATCTGGCTGGTTGTCTACGCGGGGCTCTCGGTGTGGCGGACCGGCGGTCAGACCGTAGGCAAGCGTCTGATGCACATCCGCGTGATCTCACTGCGATACCCGAAGATTACGTTGTGGCAGTCGGTCGAACGTGCGCTTGGCTACGGAGCGTCCACCCTGGAAGGCTTCTTCGGGTTCGCGCAGTTCTTTATTGATCATAACCGCCAATGTGTGCACGACCGCATTGCTGAAACCATCGTGGTCAGAGAGCAGCCTAAGACCGAGCGGTCGAGCCGGGCGGCGAAGACATAGAAGGACAGTGCAGGGCCGACGCATATCAGATTCCAAGCAGTTTGAGTAGATAGGGGTGGTCCCAGGCGGCATTGAGGCGTTTTCCCTTGATCCCTCGTTTGGAGCTTTTGTCCTGCTTGAGCATATTGAGAGCGATGCGGTTGAGGACGGAGAAGTTCTGCGCGGCGTGGCCGGCTCGTTTGCGGCTGAGGTCTTCGCCGAAGCCTACATCAAGCACCCAGTGCAGTTTGTTTTCGATGCCCCAGTGCTGGCGGACCAATCGGTTCAATCGCGCGGCATCGGGGTTGAGGCTGGTGATGTAGTAGCGAGTTTCACGCTCAGTCTTGCCCGTGGCCTTGTGATATCGTTCGGCCTCGATACGCACCAGGCCCTGTAAAGACGGCCATTCCGCAGCTTTTTCAATCAGCCCGAGGTCGGCAATCACCGAGCACCTGCGTTGTTCGACCCGCCCGTGGCCGCAATCGATTTCTTCGGCCACCGCATCGGCGGCCAGATTCTGAAACGAGTCTTTGATCTCCTCCAGCAGATGGCCTTGGTTTTCCTTGACCGCCAAAATGTAATCGGCTTTCTTGCCGACAATTTTCTCGGCGATGGTTCGCTGGCAGCCCATGGCGTCGATGGTCACCACCGTTCCGCTCAACTCCAAGGCATCCAGCAGCTTTGGAATCGCCGTGATTTCGTTGGATTTTTCATCGACCTTGCGCTGGGCCAGTACCAGACCGTTGCCCTCAGCCCAGGCCGAAACCATGTGGACCAACGTCTTTTTGCCGGTCTCGCGGCTGCCGCACAATGCCTTCCCGTCGATGGCAACCACTTCGCCCGCCGTCAACCTGGATATCGACGAAACCCAGGCTACAAAGCCCTTTTCCATCTCCAGCGGGTCCAGCGCCGCAAATACCCGGTTGAAGGTATCATGCGACGGGATGCCGGAGGGCAGCGCCAAGAACGTCTTCAGCCACTCCCGCTTGGCCTCGCCATAGTCCGCAATGTCGTTCCAGCTCTCGGCCCCGCTCAACACCGCCGCAATCGCGATCAGCAGGATCTCTTCCAATAAATGCTCCCGGTTCCGCTCCACCCGCGGATCGCGCAGCTCAGAAAAATACTTCAGGGGATTGTCCATCTCCCCTTGTCTCTCAAATACACCCCAACTGCATATAGCCAACTATGTCCTTTTATATGCGTCGGCCCTGAAGGACAGTGGCCGTCGTTTGACAGGGCGCGGGGTGCGCCCGTATCCTTGTAATCTGTCCTGAGGAGCGTTTCCCGCCGGGAGTAAGGGTGCTGTTACGGCTTGTGGTTTGAGCTGGCGAATCCCTTGCGTCTCAGTCGCTTAGCGACGGAGCGTTTGCTGGTTGCCGGCCGGGCTGGGCTTCGGGAGTATATGGGGCATCATGAAAATTCGCATTCAAGATCTGGAATTCCGGAAGCTGGAATTTGAGCTTCAGTTTCAGCCCGGAGAAATCGATTTCGGCTCTGACGTGCGGCAGGTTGGCTCGCTGGAGACCAGCGGGCGCGCCGAGTTGATTCGTGAACACCACGGTGGGAAAGAATCGATTGACGACATCCGCCTGGTGGGTAAGCTGGACGGGCGGGTAGAAGTGAGTTGCGCGCGTTGTCTGGAGCCGGTGGTGATTCCGGTTTCGCGTTCGTTTGACCTGCTGTACCGTCCGCTGTTGGCGGAAAAGGGCTCGGACGAGGTTGCGATCCACGAGGCTGAGACCGAGATCGGCTACTACTCGGGCGAAGGCATGGATCTGGAAGACTCGCTGCGTGAGCAGATTCTGCTGGCAGTGCCGATCAAGACCCTTTGCCGCTATGATTGCAAGGGTTTGTGCCCAACCTGCGGGGCAAACCGCAATGAGCAGGCTTGCGATTGTGAGCTGAGTAAGTCAGATCCGCGCTGGGCGGCGCTGAGCGACCTGAAAAACAAATTGCAGTAGAAGCCTTCGGGCAATTCAAAAAAGTTTGCGGCCCGACGCGGTCGCAGGGAAATTGAAAGGTAGTTGAAACATGGCAAATCCTAAACGGCGACACTCCAAGCAGCGTACGGCACTCCGTCGCGCTCACGATCACCTTACCGCGCGCTCGATCAGCGAGTGCCCCAACTGTCACGAAGCCAAGCTTCCGCACCGCGCCTGCGCCAAGTGCGGCCACTACAAGGGCCGCGAAATCGTTGAGGTCGAAAAGGCCAGCTAGGCCTCGCTTCGCGGAAGATGCCAATCACCATCGCGGTCGATGCCATGGGCGCGGACCGCGCCCCGAAGCCGGAGATAGAGGGCGCGATACTTGCTGCAAGGCAGTGTGACGTTCGAGTTCTCCTGGTAGGGCAACAGGATGTGGTGAGCGCTGAGTTGGCTCATCATCCCGAAGCCCGTGCTTTGCCGATCGAGGTGGTTCACGCCTCGGAATTTATCAGCATGGACGACAAGGCTGCGCAGGCAGTCAAGCAAAAGCGCGACTCGTCGATGCGGGTGGGGCTTCGCCTGGTCAAGGACGGCCATGCGTCCGGTTTCGTCACCGCCGGAAACACTGGCGCCGCCATGGTGACGGCCAAGATGGTGCTCGGGGTTCTTCCCGGCGTCGATCGTCCGGCTTTAGCCACGGTGTTTCCCACGGCCGCCAACACCGCTACGATCATGTTGGACGTGGGCGCCAACGTGGATTGCAAGCCGCAGAACTTGCAGCAGTTCGCGATCATGGGCGAGATCTACTTTCGCGCGATCTTCAGCGGACGCTTCCCTACCGCCAGTCATCCGCGGGTTGGGCTGCTTTCGGTTGGCGAAGAAGAGACCAAGGGCAACGATCTTACGCGCGAAGCACACCAGCTGATCAAGCCGCTGGGGCTGAACTTCCTGGGCAATGTGGAAGGGCGCGACCTGTATAACGGGCACGCCGACGTAATCGTCTGCGATGGTTTTGTCGGCAACGTAGCGCTGAAGGTGAGCGAAGGGCTGGTGGAGGCGGTGCGCGCGATTTTGAAAGAGTCGCTGCAGTCCACCATTACGCGCCAAGTGGGATATCTGCTGGCGCGCGAAGCTTTCAAGGATTTCAAGAAGCGCCTGGATTATTCCGAGTACGGCGGCGCGCCGCTGCTGGGGCTGAAGGGCGTTGCGATCGTCTGTCACGGCTCCTCCAACAGCAATGCGATTAAGAACGCGATTCGCGTTGCGGGAGAATTCGCGCGCTCGGGGCTGAACCAAAAGATCGAAGAGCAGATACGCGCAGCCGGTGTTCGCACCGGCGCGACCGAAAAGGTTTAGGATTCATGGGCGTAATTTGTGAGCACGAATCGCGTTACAGCCCGCACCAGAACTCTTGCACGGAGCCATTGATGGCACAGCGCATTCCCGGACTCGTATTGCTCTTCCCCGGCCAGGGCTCGCAATTCGTGGGCATGGGCAAGGAACTCGCCTCGAACCACGTTGTTGCCCGTCGCACCTTTGAGGAGGCGGACGAGGCCCTGGGTTACTCGCTCAGCACACTCTGCTATGAAGGACCGGAGGAAAAACTGCGGCTGACGGAGATCACGCAACCGGCGATTCTGACGGTCTCGACGGCGGCGGCGCGGGTGCTCGCCGAAGCGGGCATTGCCCCGAGCTTTACCGCCGGACACTCGCTGGGCGAATATTCGGCCCATGTCGCGGCCGGCACGATTGAGTTTGCCGATGCGGTTCGCACCGTGCGCAATCGCGGCAAGTACATGCAGGAGGCAGTGCCGGTCGGGGTTGGAGCGATGGCCGCCATCCTCTCGCTAGGGATCGAGAAAGTCCGGGCCGCCTGTGCCGAAAGCATGGCCGCGTTTCCCGGTGAGGTTTGTGAGGCCGCGAACATCAATTCGCCAGGCCAGGTGGTGATCAGTGGCTCAAAGGCGGCGGTGGAGCGCGCCGCCGAATTGTGCAAGCATCATGGCGCCAAGCGCGCGCTGATGCTGCCGGTCAGCGCACCTTTCCATTGCTCGCTGATGCAGCCGGCGCAGGATCGCCTGGCCGCCGATCTGCACTCCTTGACCTTTCACGCTCCGAAGATTCCGGTGATGTGCAATGTTGAGGCGGCGCTGGTCTGCAATGCCGCGAGATCCCGCGAGACGTTGACCCGGCAGGTGACCGGCACGGTGCAGTGGGAAAACTCCATGCACGCCCTGATCGCACAGGGCGCCACACAGTTTCTGGAGGCCGGCCCTGGGGCGGTGCTCACCGGACTGCTCCGTCAGATCGACAAAGCCCAGGACTGCTTGAACGTTGAAAACGACGCGACGCTGCACAAGGCCAAAGCGCACTTCTCGAAGTAAGCGCGACGCTTCTAACACGAATTTGCAAGAGCGCGTACCCTGCGTTGAAACAAGAGCAACCACCAAAGGCTGCGGAGGTAGAGGTCATCGTTTCCCAGGTTATCGCCGAAAAATCGCCGGCGGGCACCCGCAGGCCGTGTCCTTGTCGATACGAAAGCTATTCCACCATCTCATCGGGAGAGAATCCCAGGGTTTTGTCCTTAATTTCCACGCGCACCGAGCACAGCTGTTTGCGTCCATTGACGCGCACGCCGATGACGACTCCGCTGGCGCCAGGCCGGGGTTTTTGTGCGGCAACGATCTTGTAGCTGTTTATCGGCCCCCACTCGCCGCCCGGACCCCAATCTGAGTAAAACGCGTGGAAGTCGTAACGCTTGTAGCGGTCCAGATGCTGTTTCCAGTTCGGATCATTCATCCAGATGGCATAGGAGCCCTCGAAGTTTTTCGCTTGCAGTTGCGCGAAAAAGCGATCGACGCGGTGCTCCTCGGGCCAGTACCGGTTGAACCAGAGAAGGGCGGCAATCGCGATGACCACAAGGATCGCGCTGGCGATCCATATGCGCCGGCGCCGGACTTTGGCTTCGTCATAAGGTTGAGCGTTAAAGAGTGAGGTGGACATGGCTTAGCTACAAGCTAAGAACCCGAAGCGCGAAAGTCAACCTCGCTGGCGCCAGTTCCGGGTGCTATTCCCAGTGGCTGGGAGCAGTTGGTGCCCATCGGGGAGGGAGAGCTCACGATAGCAGGAATTCAGGCATGGTCAGCTGTACCTCTTTCGTTCGGGGGTAAGCAAGAGAGGCTCGCCGGACAGGCTCACCCCTCTGGCATCCATGCGGTTCGTTAGATGTTCGGGCCGGTTCCGGTGCGCAGTTGGTCGATGGCGCGTTCGGTGGTTGCCTTTACCTGTTCGACTCGGCGTTGGACGCGCTCGCGGCCCTGTTCAAAGTTCTCGCGAGCCGTATTGGCCAGATCATTGGCGCGGTCGCTAAGGTTCTCCCGGGTGTCTTCTCCGCTCATCGGGGCAAAGAGTACTCCTAGTCCAATCCCAAGGCCAAGGCCAAACAAGAAACTCTTCATTGTGTTCCTCCTCTTCATTGTGGGACTCCGCCCGAGGCGGTTAGTCCCGCCGGGACTTTTTGCCCGGGCTATTTTGCTTTCATGACAGGCGCCGCCGGTATTCTTTTGCGGTCCTTTGCACAGATGCGCAGCCGCGACCAAGGTTTGCCGCGATTGGCAGTTATGCCCGCAGCCGACCTAGAGAGGCGTTAACGATCCGGGCGACGCCTCCTGCATCCTGACCCAGAGCAGGGATTTTGCGCGCAAAACAATCCCCGGACAAAGAATCCGGGGATTGGGTGAGCTTTGGTTTTCGGCTTGCCGAAGGAGCGACTTATTTCAACTCATCCAGATGGGACTTCGCGATCTGTCCTACCTCATTCTTTGCATTGTCCTTTGCGACCTGGTCATAGATGACCTTGGCCTTATCGGGCTGCTGCTCGGAGACGTAGATATCGGCGAGGGCGAACTGGGCAGTGGGCTTCGGCACGCTGGATGTGGGGTGGTCGATGAGCGTCTGCAGCAGGTTGATGGCGTCGCTGTCGCGCTTCTCGCCGCGATAAACGGAGGCGAGCGCGTACTTGGAGAGTGCGGCCAATTCCTTGCGGCGGCTGTTGGCGAGGGCGCGAAGCTGATCCTCGGCAACCTTATCATTGCCCAATTCCTTTTCGGTCAGCCCGGCGAGGTAGCGGGCATACTGTCCCGATTCCGTCCAGCCGTACTGGTCGCTGATGGCGTAAAAGGCATCTTTGGCGGCAATCAGGCGCTCCTGATCGGTGTTGAAGGTGGTCATCGAGCCTTGATCGGGCGTGCCAGGGGGCACAACCGGAGCGTTGTAGATCACCAGCGCGCGCCCGAGCGCGTCGGTCGCCTGTTCGCCACGTGAGTTCACGTACCAGACAATGCCGCCGGCCAGCAGCCCCACCACGACGAGAATGGCAACCATCTGGATGATTCCGGAACGATGCTCGACGACTTCATGAACGGCTTCCGCAGCAGTGGCGGCAAACTTGTCCTGCTTCAACTCATGACGGGTATAACGCACGGGAGGCTTCCTTCGCTGATGGTGAACTGGCTGGAAAACCCGATGTTATCAGCCCTCCGACGTGCAGGTCAACGAAGGCGGGGCCCAGAGGGTACCGGGTCAGCTTCCGGATTGCCGGTGACCCGACCGGCAACAACGCAGAGCCGTCGGGAAAACCCTTGCCACAAGCCGACTTGCTGGGACCTATCTTGAAGAGCATCTGGAACTTCCGCTTTGCGTTCTGCCCCTAGGATCAGGCCATCACTGACGTAAACTCTGAGCGGCGTCGGTATGTGCCTGGAGGTGGGGGAGCAGACGATATTTATGAGATGACTTCGCCTAAAGTTGGTACCCGTCCGCCATCCACTTTGCGAATAGCTCAATGCGCGCCTGGGGCCAAGGACCTTCCCCTCTCGGGGGCGGGGGCGGCATTACCTCGCCACCGATTCCCCGAATGCGGTCGTAGATGGCGGCCGCGTGCGTCTTGACGTCATCATAACTTCCCAGGTTGAACGCCTTGCTCATGCCACGAATGTCTCGCTCGGTAAAAAGCGGGCGAATGTCCGCTTGAAAGCTCGTCGGTTTCGTCATTGTTCCTCACAGCCATTGGATAACTAGATCGAATTCCTCGGGACGGGTGATCTTCATGCGACTCGTCCTTTCCGAGCGACAGGGTCACTCTTGGCTTGCATCGATTTCATGAGGGCGGCCGACGACGCTCCTTCGAGCGACAGTCCGTATCCAACTTCCCGCACGATGCGCTCCTTCAACGGTTGAATGAAGTGGATGCGTGTGTTGCGGCGCGTCACTTCCGGAGCCTTCAAGTACAACTCCGCCAATTCGCGCGCCCGACTGAGCGCCTTACCGTTCGGCACGACTTCGGCGACCACTCCCCATTCATAAGCGGTGCGCGCCGCCAGCGGCTGTGGATTGAGCAGGAATGCCTCTGCTCGCCCTGCTCCAGCGCGATAACTCCACATCGTAAAAATTCCATCACCGGGCGTGACGCCCCCGGCGAAGTGCGCCACATCCTGGAAGGTCGCACTCTCGGCCGCCACAATTACACTGGCGAGTAGCGCGTAATCCGAATGGACATGAGCGCGTCCCTCGATAGCCGCGATGACCGGCACGCGGATGTTGGCGATGTTTTCCAAAACCTGAACACCTTCGTCGTGAACCTGGCTCCAAACACCTGGATCGGCGACGTCGCCGAACGATGACCAATCGACATCCGTAATGAACTCCGCGCCCGCGCCGGTCAGGATCACGATCTTGTTCGCTCGATCTTGCCCAATCCGGTAGAAAGCATCGACAAACTCCGTGTGAGCTTGCGCGCTCATAATGAACGGCCCACCGTTGCCGTGGAACTCAGCAACCAGCACACCCTTGGCATCTCGCGTCAGCTTTAGATAGTGATAGGCACTGAAATAGTCCGATTGAAGTGTTTGCATGGGGTTCTCCCTTCAGAGTTTGCCTGCTCGGGGTGAGTCGTCCTTCTCGAAAACTTCGCAGGATATTTCAGACGCCTCATATAGGCCTGGCGGATGCCAAACTCTGGCTAATGGCTATTCTGAATCGTGCTTACAAGTCGTGCCTCGAGACCTGCTTCCGCGTAACCAAATGTTTACCGGGATCGGTTCACCGAGTTGGAGGCCCCATCCATTTGTCAGCATGCAGCCAGATTTGCGTGCTGGATTAGGTAAACGCCGCAGTGTCTTGAAATCGCCAGCGGAGTGTTGGGCGCCTTAGGATTCCTTGGTTCCGGGTGTGTGGTTGGCGACTCGGAAACTCACCCAGTGCTGTCAGGAGTGCCGTCGCAAAGACCGCGGCTAAATGGCAGCCCTGGGGCAACGTTGCTGCGGGGTCGCCCTATTCTTAGTTCACAGGTTTCTTGCTGGCCGTCTTTTTGGCCATCTTAGCGGCACGCTCGCGGAAAACCCACATGGGAGGTTATCACGGTGAATTCAGGGGAAGGAATCATCAGCAAAGTCAGCAGCCATTCTGTGCCTGAGACGCTTGACAAGTTGGAAGGGTTATTGCACGAGAAAGGAATCAAGGTGTTCGTCAGGGTCGATCACAGTGGCGAGGCCAAGAAAGCGGGGCTTGAGATGCCTCCCACGCAGTTGCTGATCTTTGGAAACCCGAAGGGCGGCACGCCGATTATGCTGGCATCGCCCACGGCGGCCATCGACCTGCCGTTGAAGGCCCTAGCTTGGCAGGATGGGCAGGGTAAAGTCTGGCTGAGCTACAACGATCCGGAATATCTGAAGCGGCGCTTTGGCCTTAGCGATGAATTGATTCCACCCATCTCTGGCATTGGCGCTCTGATTGAAAAGGCCGCTGCTTGAACTGTGCGGGTCTGGGCAAAAAAATGGGGAATGCCGAAGGTGTCGTCCGTCCGGATCTTGCGTGTACCTGAAGGCGCATTGAAAAACTCAAGGCGGTTAAGCACAATAGCTGCGGAGTTCAACTCGTTCGACTCGCACGCGTGCCACACAGGACATCAATGGCTTTCACGCTGGAACTGGACCGTGTCACCAAGGCCTTCGACGAATTTGTCGCGGTCAACAACCTGAGCTTCAAGATTCGCGAGGGTGAAATCTTCGGCCTGCTTGGCCCGAATGGCGCGGGTAAAACCAGCTCCATTCGCATGATGATCGGGATCATGGTTCCGGACAGTGGGGCGGTGCGGGTTTTCGGAGAGCCGATGAGCCGAGGCCTGCTCGACCGGGTCGGATATCTGCCGGAAGAGCGCGGCCTGTACAAGAAGATGAGGGTGATGGAGAACCTGGTGTTCTTCGCCCGGCTGAAGGGGATTAGCGTTGCAGAGGCGCGCCGCCGGGCCCACCGGTGGCTGGAGCGGCTTGGACTTGAGGGCTGGAGCAAGGCTGGGGACTGGGGCCACGCCCGGATCGAGGAACTCTCCAAGGGAATGCAGCAGAAGGTGCAGTTCATCGCCTCGGTGATACACGAGCCGGACTTCATGATTCTTGACGAGCCGTTCAGCGGCCTGGACCCGTCCAGTTCGCTGGTGCTGAAGGACGCGCTGCTGGAGCTGAAGAAGCAGGGCAAGACGATTCTGTTTTCGACCCACCGCATGGACACCGTCGAGCGCCTCTGCGATTCGATTTGCCTGATCAACCATGGCCGCAGCGTTCTGCTGGGGGAGTTGCGCGAGATCAAGGCCAGCTATGGGCGCAGCAGCGTTCAGCTTGAGTACGAAGGCGAACTGCCGCTGCTGGGGGACCGCACGCTGGTCGCCAGTTCGAACGACTTCGGAAACTACGTTGAGCTGCGGCTTGCTCCGGGCGCCGATCCGCAGCATCTTCTCGAAGTTGCGATGCGCAGCGCGAAGATTCTGAAGTTTGAGGTGATGGAGCCATCGCTGGAGGAAATCTTCATCGACACGGTTGGCTCGACCAAGTCTTCGGGCAAGGCGGTGATCAGCCATGCGTAAGGTTTTGCTCATCATTCAGCGCGAATACATCGTGCGCGTCCGCACCAAGGCGTTTGTGATCTTCACCGTGCTGATGCCGCTGCTGGTGGGCATGGTGGTAGTGGTGCCAAGCAAGCTGATGATGCAGAGTGGGGGCATCAAGCACATTGCGATCGTCGCGGCCGACAGCACGCTGGCGAACGTGATGAAGAGCGAGCTCGCGGCCTCGCACGCCTCAGTGGACGGTGAGACTTTGCAGGCGGAACGGAAGAAATCAGAGAGGAAAACGGAGTTCGATGTCAGCGTCCAAAGCCCGCCGACGGAGGCATTGCGCCGAGAGCTTATCAGCCGGGTCCGCGATGGCAATCTCGACGGCTTCGCCTGGATCGCGGCCGATGCGTCCAGCACCCGCAAAGGAATTTATTATTCGCGGAATGCCGGCGACTTTATCGAAGCCGCGCTGGTAAGCCGCGCACTGCGCCTGGCGCTCAGCGAGCACCAATTGGCGGAGCATGGCTTCTCGCCCGAGGAGGCCAAAACCCTGCTCGGCCCGGTGGCGCTGGATTCGGTACACATCGACCGTCAGGGAGCCAATCGGTCCAACGGATTGGGATCGGTCTTTCTGCCCTATCTTCTGCTGGGCGCCATCTATGCGACGGTGCTCATTTATGGCCTTTATGTCATGCGTTCGGTGATTGAGGAGAAAAGCTCGCGTGTGGTGGAGGTATTGCTGGGGAGCGTGACCCCGATGCAATTGATGGCCGGCAAGATTATCGGTGTGGGAGCGGTGGGGCTGACCCAGATCGGCATATGGGCCGCCGCAGCCGGCGTTCTGGGAACCGGCAGCATTGCGATCGCCCACGAGGTAGTGGGAGAGAATTTGAAGGACGCCCACATCTCGACCGCCTCGCTGGTGCTGTTTCCAGTGTTTTTTATCCTCGGCTATGCCACCTACGCCTGCCTCTATGCGGCGATTGGAGCCCTGGTCAACAGCGATGAGGAAGCGCAGCAGTTGCAATTTCCGGTGACGCTGCCGCTGGTGCTCTGCATGGTGTTTGCCGCCGCCATCATTCGCGACCCCAATACGCCGGTCGCCTTCTGGCTCTCGATGTTCCCGCTGACCTCGCCGATTCTCATGTATGTGCGGGTAGCGGTAAGCATGCCGCCGGCGTGGCAGATCGCCGCTTCGATCGGCATCAGCCTGGCTTCGCTCTACGCCCTGGTGTGGCTCACTTCGCGCATCTATCGGGTCGGCATCCTGATGTATGGCAAGCGCCCCTCGCTGGCGGCGATTCTGAAGTGGATCCGATACGCCTGAGGCTTTCCCGCGTTCGCCAAAGGAAGGCGGATGGAGCGGTGATTGACTGCCCAATCGACGTGACGTGTGTCACGGCATGGTATGACGTTTTGGAGGATTATCGTTGCCTCCGCACGGGCTGGGCAGTCGCTGGATCACAATCAGAGGGCAGACCGCCTGGAGCTTTGTGTTCCACTTTGCTTGAGAAGTCGCATTTCTAAGATTCATCCTGACGCACAATGCAGTGATCTGTTTAGTTCTTGCCGGGGTTGATTTGGCTAACAGGAGAGACGCCGATGGATCATCCACAAGTTCGGGGCAATCCGGGAGTGGTTGGATTGGCCGGGTTCGGTATTACCACTTTATTGCTTCAATTTCATAACCTTGGTTGGTGTGGCAGTGGGGTTGTTTTCTGCACCGCGTTGATGTTTGGTGGTGGTGCACAATTGGTCGCCGGGTTCCAGGAATTCAAGGCGGGCAACAACTTCGGCTACAGCGCCTTTACCGCGTACGGAGCGTTTTGGCTCGCGCTTGCTTTTATCTTTTTGATATTGGATTTACAGGGATTGCCGAATTCAGTCATCGCCGGGCCGCTCAAGATTGGCGCCACCGACATCGGCTACTTCATGTTGGCATACACCATCTATACGGCAATCATGCTTATAGGATCGCTTGCGGTTCACCTCACCATGACTCTCACATTTTTGACACTGTTGTTGGGATTCATGGGGCTTGATTTGGTGTTTCTGCTGGGAATGAAGTCGATGCTGCGAATCACCGCCATCGATCTGATCGTTTGCGCTTTGCTGGCGCTGTACATGATGGCGCACGCCATCTTTGCCCAGGTGTTCGGCAGAGATGTTCTGCCGGTGGGAAGACCGCTCGTGAGCAAGCCGCAAGCCCAGTCACTCCCAAAGAGCCGGACGGTGGCAGCTTCCTGAACGTGCGCGCGGGTACGCGGAGGAAAGCGAAAGTTCCGGTGCCCGCTTGCAAGCCATCGATTGCGCAAAACGAAAAGCTCCCGTTTCTGGGAGCTTTTGATTCCTGCAGCGGAGCGGGCTCTATTTTACTTTCGCTTTAGCTTCGGCCATCAGGCTTTCCACCTTGGCCCGATTCGGGTAGGTGGGGTCGATTTTTAGCAGTGACTCCCAGGCGACGATTGCGCCTTTGGGGTCGTTTTTCCCATTCATTTTGACGATGCCCACGTTGAATAGGGTCTGGGCGTGGCGCGGGTCGTCCTTGAGCGCCTGATCAAACTCCTTGAGGGCGCGATCCGAGTTGCCGGTATAGAAGTAGGCGATGCCCATGTCGGTGCGCACGTCGGGATTTCGGGGCGTTTCGTTGAGGGCGCGGGTGTAGTAGTCGATTGCCGCGGGCCACTGCGAGGCGTCAAAGTAAATATTGCCGATCTCGGTTAGGGCCGCGACGTCCTTTGGATTCGCATCCAGGCGCTGCTGCAGCGGTTTGATCTGGGCATCCAGCGGCGGTTGCGCTGCGCCGGTAATCGTCGAAGGCGGCAGGCTGGGGCTTGCAGTTGAGGTCGCGCTCGAACTCTCGGCCGGGGTTCCGGAGGTATGCAGCAGATAGCCGCCAATGCCTCCTAATATCAGCACTACTACGATTGCGACATAAACCTGTGTGTTTGTCCAACCCGCGGATTTGGTCGGGGTTTGATTCTTCATTGCGATGATTTCTCCCAAGGCGCGCCGCTCATGGAAGTGTTTCTTCCGGTGATGGGAAGCTTGCGGTGGCTTGCGCGTCTAATCGGGACATGGTAACTCGCCGTGGAGCCGCACGCCAAGTGGAGAGAGTGCGGGGTTGGATCCCGCCCCTCCGACCTTTCAACTCGCCGGCCTTTCTGGGCGCTATTGTTGTGGCTTCTTCTTCCCCCCGAAGAGGCCTCCCAATCCGCCGATCGCGTCTTGAACCGCGTTTCCGTTCTTTTGCTGCTGCCCCTGGTTGCTGGAGGCCGCTCCCGGAGTTTTGCCGGTTAGCGCTCCCAGCACGCCGCTGGCACCGCCACTGGCGCCTGCCAGCGCGCCCTGCGTAAGCTGCCCTGGGTTGCTAAAACTGGGCAGCAAGCCGTTGACCCGCATCTTTGCCATCGCACTCACGTCGGGCTCAACCTTCGGGCTCGGAATCGTTCCGGTCACGATCACCGGGATCACGATCTCACCATTATTGTTGGCCATTGCCGTCGTCATCATCCCGCCGATAGCGTTCCCGCCCACCTGCTGCGAGCTGTCCTTCGAGAGCACCGCAGTGGCTTTCAAGTTCAGTCCCTGGTCGACCAGAGAAGTCGTTCCGGTCGCGGCCATGGTTCCCGCGTCCGTCAGAGCCTTGAGGTTATTGGTGAAGGCGACGCCATTCTTCAGGTCGAAGTCCCCCGTCAGGGACGAGACATGCGTAGCTCCCTGGCCGACCTTGGTGGCCCCGGTAAACTTTCCAATCTCGCCCAGCTTTTGGGACAGATCGACGCCGGTCAGTACGCCGTCGGTCATATTCACTGACACGTGCCCGGTCAGCGTTTTTACCGGATCGGAGCCTAGAGGCGCGAGGTTTAGAGTGACCAGCAGACTGTTGGCCGTCACGCCACTTACCTTCAACTGCGTCGCTCGGAGGGTCCCCGCCACCGCCGGGCCGCTCAGCGGGCCCCTCGCCGTCAGGTCCGCAGTCAGTAGTCCGCTCGGCTGCACATTGGGACTGATTGTTGCGCCAAAGGCTTCGGCGAGCTTCACCAGTTCGGCCATTGATGTGTTCTGTGTGTTCAGTTTGAGGTCGGCTAGTGCCGGAGTGCTTTTCCCATTGACCGTGCCGGCGATTACGAATTGCGATGAGCCCACCTTCAACCGCGTGTTGCTCACGGTCACGACCCCGGCGGTCAGGTTGTTGCTCGCGTTCAAATCCAGCTCGATCGGGAATCCAAGCGGCTTGCCATGCGCCACCACGTTGTCCATGCGCAGTTGGCCCGTGGTGGAAACATTGCCATCCGCGTTCTTAAAGCGCAGATTCCCGCTGACGGTGGCTTCGGTCCCAGCTAGTGCCTGCGAACTCAGATACTGCTTGATCCCGCTCAAGGCCACCTGGTCCAGCTGCAGCGTCCCTTCAAACGGAGTGCTCACCAGCGTCGCATCATTGATCGGCCCGCCACGCCCCTCGAGCTTTACCAGTTGTTTGCCGCCGCCCGGAAGGTGGGCGCTGAGCGCGATGTCGAATGGCTTGCCCGGCGCGTAGTCTTTCAGGGTCATGTCAATGTGGCTGTATTGCATGCGGGGCTGCTTCTTCTCGTGATCGGTGATCGCCATCGCGCCATCGTCGATCTGGAGACGATCCAGTTGCAGCGGTTTGTTCGCCTGCGCAGTTTTCGCTTGCTGCTCGTGGTGGGTGCCAATGGTGGAGAAATTCCACGTTCCATCGGCGGCGCGAACCAGTTCGACCTGCGGACGCACCATGCGCAGACTGTCGACCTGCACGTCCCGGTGCAACAGCGGCTGCAGCTTGAGCTGAATGTCCAACTCTGCGGTTTGCGCAAAAGGCATTCCGGAATCGTACTTCGGATCTTCTCCGATCACCGCGTTTTGTACCTTGAAGGTAGGCGGAATGAGCCCCAAGCTCATCTGGCCGAGCTGCACCGAGCGGCCCAAACGGGTCTGCAACTCCGCTTGTATGCGGTCGTGATAGCGGTTCACGTCCAACATGCGCGGCAACAATACGAGTACGGCGAGCACGATCACCAGCAAAGTGCCTAGCACGATCCATAGCTTTTTCATGGTTCAGCCTCGATACAAGACGCAAAGATTCTACGAGGCTAAGATGCGGTGTTTCACGGTGAAGTGACCCGCCCTCGCAAACGGGACTCCTGTGACAATGCTAAGGGGACGAGTGACAATGCTGACAACCGCGGAAGCCGCTCGTTCAACTTCAGCTTGCGTGGCGTATTCAGCTCGCGTGGCGTATTCAGCTCGCGTGGAGTACTCGCGCGGCGTACCATTGCGTACGCCGAAGGCAACGACTGAGGGACATTCGCAAGCATGAACGACTCATCAAGCCCGCCCTTTGCCGCAGGAAGGGGGAGTGCACGCGAGGTTCTGCTGACTTTCCTGCGCCTCGGCTGCCACTCGTTCGGCGGTCCGATTGCCCACCTCGGCTACTTCCATACGGAGTTCGTGAAGCGCCGCCGGTGGTGCAATGAAGAGACTTTTGCCGAGCTGGTGGGGCTGGCACAATCCATGCCGGGACCGGCGAGCAGCCAGGTTGGCTTCGCGCTGGGGCTGCTGCGAGCAGGATGGGCGGGCGGAGTTGCGGCGTGGGTTGGATTTACGACGCCTTCGGCGCTGCTGATGCTCGGCTTCGCCATGGGAGACACGCTGTTTGCCGGTAAAGCGGGCGCCGGAGCCGTGCATGGGCTGCAGTTAGTGGCCGTTGCGGTGGTGGCTCAGGCAATTCTCTCAATGCGCAAATCGCTGGCGCCGGATGCGCCGCGGATGGGAGTTGCGCTGATCGCGGCAGCCATCGCCTTCCTAGCTCCGCCAGCCAGCAGCACGGTGCTGGCGATCGCCACAGGGGCGCTGCTTGGGCTTTTGCTGCCACGCCCGCCGCAGTCAGGGCCGCCCCAGTCAGGCTCGCCGCAGCCACCGGGTGCCCAATTGCACTTCGGATTGCCGAAGCTGGCAGGGGGCGTGGCGACGGCAACGTTTTTCGGTCTCCTGCTCTTGCTGCCGCTGGCCGAGGCGTTCGGATCAGGCCAGGGCGGAGGTTTACCCGACTGGTTAACACAAGAGATAGCGGTTTTCAGCGCCTTCTATCGCACTGGAGCCCTGGTGTTTGGCGGGGGGCATGTGGTGCTTCCGCTGCTTGAGAACGCGGTGGTGGCGCGGGGCTGGGTGGATCAGTCAAGCTTTCTCGCCGGATACGGCTCCGCCCAGGCTCTGCCCGGTCCGCTGTTCACCTTCGCGGCGTATCTGGGAGCGGTGATTCAGCCCGCGTTGCGGCCTGTTGCGCTTTCGGCGGTGTCGCTGGTTGCGATTTTTCTTCCGGGACTTCTCATCATCGTCGCCGTCCTGCCCTTCTGGAACAGCCTGCGCCAGCGGCTACAGGTTCAGGCCATTCTGCGCGGGGTAAATGCCGCGGTGGTGGGAGTCCTGATCAGCGCATTCATTCGCCCGGTGTGCAGCAGTGCGCTTCACTCGGTCTGCGACGTGGCGGTGGCTGTAGTTGCGCTGGCGCTGCTGGTGCGCTGGAAGATTGCTCCGTGGATCATCGTCGTAGCCGTGGCCTCAGTGTCGGCGATTGCATCGGTTCTTTAGGCGGACGCCTAGGCTGCGATGCCTGCCCTTTTTGTGCTCTGGTACTCATCCAATTCATAGGCTATGATTTGTCAGCATCACTCAAAAAGTACCGCGCCTCGACGGTCGTTGCGCGCGCCGAGGGTTTTCCCGATGGCCACTACCAGAGAAAGTGTTCCTCCCGCCCGCAGCCGCAAACTGCCGAGGGCCATTTATTTTGAAACCGATCCGCCGGCGTTTAGCGCGGTGAAGCAGTGCAGGCGCATTCATCACGCGAGCTTTGAGTCGCTGGACTGTAACCCGCCGGATGGGGAGGCGGTCTTCGTGCTGTCGGATGAGGCGCTGTTCG
>CAVWYG010000009.1:0-416971 GCA_963759215.1 uncultured Acidobacteriota bacterium | reverse complement strand
GTGCCCAACAGACATGCTTCTCTATATGGAGACGTTTTTGTCAACACCCATCTCGCGTGAAATCCCGGCGTTCATGTGGAGCTACATGCCGTGTTGATCGTGTGCCGACCGTTTTTCATGCCGTAAACAGGGCTGCTAACGCGGGGATGACCTTGCGTGAAATATAGTCAACGGCCATCACTTTTGGGAGAAGGTTTTTCCTAGACCGAAGAATCCAGCCGGGCGCTGGCCTATCCAGCTATCTTTGTAGCCGAAATGGTCGGAACGGCTCCACGGACTTTACCGCTCCCGGCGACACAGACAGCTTGGGCGCAGGCGAACCATCGCTCGCCTCGCTGTCTTCGTCCTCGGCACCGGCGATTTGTACGCCTTTCGCGCTGCTGACGGCGTAGAGGACTAATTCAACGCGGTTGGAAACGCCCACCTTGTCAAATATGCGAAAAAGATAATTCTTAATCGTATGCTCACTAAGATTCAGTTCGCGAGCAATCTCTCGGTTCGTCAGACTCTGTGCCAACAGATGCACGACGTCCTTTTCACGCTTGGTTAGCAAGTGCAACCTGTCGGGGTTCACCATCGACAACGGGGCAAGCTGGGCAAGCGCATCCATAGCCTGGCCCGTTTGACTGCTGTTAGCCCAGATCTGGCCCTCGTATACCCGCTCCACGCAATGACAAAGCATCTTGAATTCGGACTGTGAAGGGGAGAAGATGCCCTTTACGCCGAGCCGGAAGGCATCTATCACCAAGTGAGCTTCCTGCTGGTCGAGTAGGATCACGGTCCGAACCTCAGGCCGGCAATCACGTACCTGCCGTAAAGCATCGAAGCCACTCAAGAGTCCGTCCCGCAAGTTCGCGCTAATAAGGGTAACATCCACGTCCATTGCGCGCACGGTTTCGACAACTTCCAGCACTGCCGTAACCTGAGCGACTACACGAAAGCGTGATTGTCCCTCCATCGCCGAGGTAAGAAGCTCGCCAGCCATAGCGTCGCCATGAGCAATAACGACACTTATAACATCGCGACCATTGCTCTCGAAATTAGCCGCAGCCATAGTTGATGCCGATCGTGAACGTTCCACGATGCCCCTCTAAACCAACTGCTCAAGTAATTAATACTGCTCACCCGATGATGCATTTGTGTGCTAGTGGCACATTTTCCTTCAAGGGCAGGATTCTATCCCAATTAATGCAAGTCAGTCCTCAGATTGTTTTTGTTTCTACACGTTCTTGAGTGAGGTTGCTCACATGTGTGTTTCCGTTCTCTTCATGCTTTTCCGCGCGATACACGGGCGGCGAGTTACTTTTCGTCTAGTTTTGTAGCCTGAGTCTCCGCGAATTATCATTTCCTGTTTTGTTCGGTATCGGATGATTGACTTTTTGTGGATGATGCCTTGTTATTTGTAAAGTCGAGATTCTTTCCTGAAAGAGGAAAGGTGGGGAGAGCATGCACAGTTGTGGCGTGGGGTAAGCTGGTGAATGAAATGGACATTGAAGCTGGTTGCTGAGGTGGTTCCCGGTACACCGACTGAACACGAAATTACCACATTTGAGCGCCCTGACTTGAGCTCTCCCGCTTCCATCGGCTTGACGATAGCGAAGATCGGAGCGGAGGACAACGCTACCTAACCCCGCAGATTCTTCCGCTCTCCCATATCTCCTCAAGGACAGAACGAGAGGGGCCAGTTGCGTCAAGACATTGGGCGGCGGAGACGACGCCGGGATCGCCAAACTGACCGATGAGATTTGAGTCCTTCTTGGCGTCCCCTGAGAGCTGCGAGAGGAAGTCCTTGGTGCCAGAGCGCGCGATGGTGCCAAGGTGCGAGACGAGATCCTCCTCATTCATGCCGATGCCAGTGTCGCTGATCGTCAGAGTCTTGTTCTCTTCGTCCAGTTCGAGATCGATTCGGGGGCTGAAAGGAAGCGCACGATAGACATCCTCGGTAACGGTCAGGTGTCTAAGCTTATCAAGCGCGTCAGAGGAGTTTGAAATGAGCTCGCGCAGGAAGATTTCAGGATGCGAATAGAGGGAGTGGATGATCAGCTGCAGCAGCTGACTGACTTCGGTCTGAAATTCACGTTTGGACATACATTTATTCACTGCTGTCCGGTTAAAAGTCGAACAGAATCAATTGGTTGCTGGAATTGTGTAAGTCAGTGCAGGAGTCGGATGCGTGAAGTGCCTGTAAAATGGGCGTTTTCTCGAAAAGGGTAAGGCTGAGAATCTGTAGAATCTGATACAGACTGGCCTCCAGTCCCAATCGCTTGCGCATGATGGCTACCAGCACATACACCGACACTGCGATCCAGATTTGAGTTTTCACGGCGTTCTCGCTGGTGCCGTAAAAGGCTTTGATCCGCAGGTGCTGCTTGATCCATTTGAAAAACAGCTCCACCTGCCAGCGTTGCTTGTAGATTTGCGCGACGGTCTGTGCCGGAAGCGCGAAATTGTTGGTCAGGAACTTCAGGCGCTTGCCAGTTTCAGCATCGAAGTAGCTCACGCGTCGAAGTGTATCGGGATACGCCGAAGCTGATCCAAAGGATGTGAGTACGACAGTCTGATCGGAGCGAACGCCGGTGCTCTTATCAACGGGATGTGAGTAGCGTCGCTGGAGCAACACGTTCGATTTGGTGCGCACCACGAAGAAGGCCGAGTTGAGCGTCAGCGCAAACAACCGCTCGAAATCGATGTATCCGCGATCCATGACATAGAATGCTCCGGCTTCCGGCAGAATCTCGTCGAGTATATTGACGTCATGCACCTTGCCATCCGTAATGCGGATAAACATTGGAATGTTGCCGCGAAGATCGAGCAATGTGTGCATCTTGACGGCGGCCTTGTGGGTGCGGAACTTAGCCCATGGAAACAATGACAGGCACAGATCGATGGTGGTTGAATCCAGAGCGTACAAGCTCTGATCCAGATCGACGCCCATTGGATCGCTGGCATAAAGCCTGCGAGCAGTAATAATCAGCCTTTGGGCGAAGTCGGCAAAGATGCGCCAGTCACGCGACTCGTTGGCGTCCGCCAGCGTCGAACGAGCGACCTTGCCTCTGAACCCCAAGTGATAGAGCTTGCCCTGCAACGAACCCAAGCAGGCTTCGATGTCGCGCAGGCTCTCGCGATAGGTCAACTGGGCAAACGCCATTGCCAGATACTGATTCCAGCAAGTGAAGTCTCGCAGTCGCAGGTCGCCACGATAACGCTCGACGCAACGACGAAACTCTCGGTCAGGCAGAAAGCTGATCAACTGCGAGAAAACCGTGCGGCCCTGATTCATAAGCCATTGTCAGCTCTCCTTCGCATTTCAAATCGCGGCAAGCCAGAAATGACTTCAACTTATTGCGCAGCAACTACTTGTAGCCAGCGGTTTCTGAGTTAACCGGACAGCAGTGGTCTCTCATCTACGGTGGTTGGCGCGTAGGTGGCAGGGGAGAAAAACGACCCAGCACTTTATTGACCTATTTGAGGGGCAAACGGAGTCTCAATTCAGTACACGCTGGACGTGACCATGTTTTGGAAGCGACGTTTTCGAGGCTGAAGCCAAGGAGGGATTAATGAGCCACAAGCATTTTTGCGAAGTAACCGGGCACTTCTGGGAATGCGAGGGTACAGCCTTGCGCCCTCTGGCCGGGGATACAGAGCCAAGCGTATGCATGTGCGATACGTGCCAAGTTCCGATGGAGGAGGGCGACCACAGCGGGTGCATGATTGAGTTGCTGGCGTGTCCTGAGCACAAGGACGAGGAGCTTCGTGCCGTGCAAGAGAATAGCGATGACAACTCCGATCAAGTGTTGGTATGCCCATTAGACAATGTCTGTCTTGGTTGCCGCCTTCCGATGAATACGCACGACTACCAGCAGTGTATGGGCACATCGCGCCGGAAAGCGCCCGTGACAATACAGTACGAGCCGCCTTCGCCCGTTCCTCACTGCGAGTGCGGATGCGCCGACGCTGATCCCGAAAACGTCGTTGCATGGTGCATGTGGTGCGATCATGTCTACGTCGATTACACCGCCGTAACTGAAGACCAGCACTTCGCCCGGCACTGCCCGGACGCACCGCAGGCGTTGAAGGACAGTGCGAGGGTGAGGCAGGATAAACCCGAAAAACACGCGGAGGAAGAATGAAGCCGGGTTTTCCACGAATGCGTAGGAGGTGGCGTGCGGTGCTGGTCGTTCCCAGCCACCTCTCTGACCTCGCTGCGAGTCTGCGGCGTAAGAATTGTCATCCTATCGTTCTCCCAGACGCTCCCCTCGACCAAGCGCAAAAGGATTGCTGGTTGCCGGGTCGCACGCTTGTCACCGACCAGCCCCAGGAGTTGAAGTATGACGTTCCGGTGCTGGAGTTCTCGCTTATCGATATCAGCGAGGTCAAGGGCACCGAGGCGGCAGCCATAGCGGACATGATTAGCCGTGCATGGACGAAGTTTCGGCTTAAGACGGAAGGCTGGTTCGTCCTGCTTTTGCAGCAGGATGGCCAGCACAAGATTGAGTTTCCGGAATAGACAATTCGGGAGCGTGGTCATCGGGACGATTTCACGATGGAGGCTAATGACGACCAGCTTTGGCAGGTATGCCGCAAGCTCATGTCCGACTTTGTGAGACGAAGCCAATCCGGATGAATTTACAAGTTCCCTCACTGCCAGAAATGTTTGTTGCCAGCAAGACCAATAATGCGAATTGTTTGCAGGAGCACCTCCAATGAAGCGAGTCGCCCTCTATAGTCGTGTTTCGACCGCGGACCAACATCCCGAAACTCAGCTCCACGATTTGAGGCAAATGGCTCAACAGCGGGGCCTAGCAATCGTGGCTGAATACTCGGATACGATCAGCGGGACAAAGGCGAAGCGCCCTGGGCTTGACCGACTTCTGGCCGATGCCCAGCGTGGCAAATTCGACATCGTGATGGTCTGGGCGTGCGACCGAATCGCGCGCTCCACCCGTCACTTCCTCGAGGTTCTCGATGAGCTGAACCATCACAACATTGAGTTCGTATCGTTCAGGGAGAACGTAGATACCGGCGGACCGCTCGGCCGCGCCATGGTGGTCATCATCGGCGCCATCGCCGATTATGCGGAGCGCGGGATTATGCAAAGCCACAGCGCCGAAGTGGCCTGTGGCCTGCACATCAGTGATGCGGGACTTCGCATAATACCGGCTCGAATAACGAAGCGATCAACTTGTCCGGTATTTTGAATCGGCCATTACGCAGACCAAGCGGTTTAACTGCTTCCACCGCCTCGAGCTTCTCGGATGGATCGACCCGCAGGTAGATCTCAGTCGTCCGGATGTCTGCATGTCCGAGCCACAGGGCGACCTTGCGGATGTCCCGTGTGGCCTGCAGCATCATGACGGCACAGCTATGTCGTAGCTGGTGGGGAGACACAGATCGTCCGCGCAAAGATTCACACCTTTTCGCCGCTGCGCGTACGTGTTTGTCAAGGATGTACTCGAAACCTGCTCTTGTCATGGGCGCGCCCTCGGCATTCACGAATAACTCGGGAGCGGCTACTACCCCGCGCACCGTTAACCAGGCACGAAGGTCCGCAGCCGTTTGCTTCAGGAGCGGAAGACATCTCTCCCTTCGGCCCTTACCGAGAACGCGAACGCTTGGTATCCGTTGAAGGGATAGGTTTTCCATCGGGAGTTCTACCAGTTCTGAGACTCGCAGGGCACCCGCAAAACAGAGGTGCAACATTGCACGATCGCGGATTCCCAACCGCGTTGTGAGATTCGGCGCGTTGAGGGTGGCTTTCACCTCTTCTATCGTGAGGTGCCTTACCAGCGTTTGATCATAGCGTTTCCCTCGTATGGCATGGATCTGTTGTGCTTGAGACAGTGCGGACGGCACGCAGAACTCAACGTAGCGAAAGAATGCTTTGATTGCTGCCAGCCGTCCGTTGCGTGTAGCTGCGCAGTTGCCGCGCTGTTCCTCGATATGAATGAGGAAATCGAGAACCAGTGCGACATCAATCTGCTCGAGACATATCTGCGATGGCCTGATTGCAAGACGCTTGCTGGCGAAAATGAATAAGAGCCGAAAGGCGTGGGCGTAAGTCTGGCATGTATGTGGGCTGCAGCCCTGCTCGACCGTCAGGTGTTCGCGCAGGAACCTCGTGATCAATGGGGCAATCGGCGTCACAGGCCCTCCTTGGCAATCACTGCTTCCGCCGATGCCGCGATGTCGATCATCATCTCCGGGGTAGCTTCGAGGTACCAGTAAGTATGGGCGATGTCCGTGTGGCCCATGTATGTGGCGAGAGCGACGAAGTGCCGAGCGACCGCGTCACGTCGCGTCGAACACTGCTGGAGTGACCTTGTTGCGAAAGTATGCCTAAGATCATGAATACGCGGTGGGCGTGATCGAAAAGGGGCAATGCCAGACAGCTGGCGTATCCGATTGAAGGAGTACTCCACCGTGCTGGAGGCGATCCGCCGATTGGAAGCAGACAAGAAAACATGGTCGTCCGGCACCGCAAGGCGTCGCCGTTGTTCGAGGTACCGGAAAAGAACCTGGAGCGACGTGGGATGCAGCGGAATCAAACGGCTCTTACCAAACTTAGTGTGGCGAATCTGTAGGACACCGTCGGGCAACACATCGGAGAGTCGGAGATCAAGCGCCTCTGATATGCGCATCCCCGTCGCAGCAATCAATCCGAGCAGTGTCCTATAGACTTCGCGTCGAAGCGGGTAGTACGGGCGAAGGCCACCGGTCGCATCCATAAGCTGGACAATCTCCTCCGGTGTGTAGATATAGGGCATGGGCCGACTCTGATACGCGCGAAACCGGTTGGATGGGACCTCGTGGCGCGCGTCTTCAACGTGTAAGAAGCGCGCCATTCGTGCGATGTTTCGCAACCGGATGTGGCGAGAGGAAGGAGAGGGAGCCTCAGCCGCCCACTCTTCCGCAAGTGAAGCGCAGACGTGCGTGGCACCCCGATTGAAAGAGAACCTGGCAAACGCACGAAGCTCTCGCGACGCATCGTGAAACTTATAGCCGAGTGCCTGACGAAGGGATATGTATCGTTCTACGTTTGCAATTAGCATGAGCGTTTCTCCGGCCATGGCTGAGCGATCTCCGACAGAAGACAAAAATCCACCTTGGCGTAATGAACCGTGGTCCTGGGGGAGCGGTGTCGCAGGACCGCACCGACGCCAGCGAGAGATACGCCCTGACGAAGCATGCTCGTGGCAGCGGAATGTCGCAAAACGTGAGCGCCGTTGATAGGCGACTTGACTCCCGCGCGACGCAATGCGCTTCGCACGATGTGGGTAACAGAGGCGCGATTCAAAACACGAGACGGAGGTCGAACCGAAGCGAACACCTCGGATCGCTGCAACGATGGCCTGCCCTGTTTCAGGTAGAGCAGAATAGCGTTGCCGACCTCTTGCGGCAGCGGCAGCGACTCCCGTCGGCGTCCCTTCCCGCAGACGGCAATGCTCCCGTTTCGCCAGTCAATATCGGTTATCTTGAGATGAGCAACCTCGCTGGCACGGAGTCCAAGCCGTGCCAGGAGCAGAATCACTGCGCGATCCCGCAGCTCGAACACGGAGCCGGCACAAGAGTCAATCACCCGCTCGACATCCTCTGCCGGAAGAAACCGCGGGACTGATGAAAGCTGCCACGATGCGAAGCCGGGAATAGCATGTTCCATACCAGGCGGACACTGGCCCGTCACACCGAGGTAGCGAAGGTACGAGCGGACCGCGACGACAATGGCCTTGGCCCGATGGATGCCGTGTGGGCGCGCTCGATCAAGGACAAAGGTACGGAGTGCCTCTGCCGAATAGGTGAGTGGATCGTCGCCCAGAGCGTCGAGAAGTCCGACAATGACACCCTCATAGAGGTTGAGTGTGTTCTCGGTCAGCCCACGATGTTTGCTCATCCAAGATCGGAACTCTCCGAGTGTAGGCCAGAGCTCGCAGTTAGACAGCGGCTTTGCAGGGAGTGGAAGCAAACCCTGATGCTGGAGAAATCGAATAAATACCGCAGCGGATGTCACTGAGTAGCGATTCGGACCGCGTTGATAACGAACGCGTTGCTTCTTCTCAACCATCAGCTTGCACTGTTCGTACCCGGCAGTAAAATCCTTCGCGGTCAACCCTCTAGCCGTCATCCAATCTGTCCATCCGGCGAGGGAACGCAGCAAGCAGATTATCGAGCTTCGCCTGTATCCCTGGGAATGAAGCCAATCGGCAAATGGGTCAATATGATCAGCGGCGGGGCCACTGCGAAGCCGCTTTCGAGCGACAGGTGAATCCATGTATGTTTCCAGCATGTTCTTGTCCTCACTTGGTTTAAATGAGGCTCAAGTATGGGCTGGCGCCAACCGATATCCGGAAACATAACTAAGAGAAAACAAAACGGGCTCGAGCCGGCCGCGGTATTATGCGAAGTCCCGCATCACTGATGTGCAAGCAACAGGCCACTTCGGCGCTGTGGCTTTGCATAATCCCGCGCTCCGCATAATCAGCCTTGGACTAAACCGCTGCGCGGTATTCGGTGGTGCCATCAGTCAGATCGAATCCCAAGCCTGACGATTGAGTTTCGACCTCTCACCCGTCTTTTCACCGGAGCTTTTTTGCGGAAGTATTGGAGCCGCTGCTTGCAGCAACTTCCAACTCGCAAAGGAGCTTTCCATGACATCCCTCCGACAACGCGTCACCGAGGACATGCAGGTGCGGAATCTCGCGCCGAACACGCAGCAGTCCTACGTGCAACAGATCTCGCTATTTGCCCGCCACTTCCGCAAGTCACCGGAGGTATTGGGTCCTGAGGACATTCGCGCCTATCAGGTCTATCTGACCAATGAAAAGAAACTGGCTCCTGGTTCCATCACCATTGCCGTAGCCGCTCTTCGCTTTCTCTATAGAATTACTCTCCACAAGAACTGGGTCTTCCAAGAGATCATCCCTGCTCCCAAGAAGCCGCAGAAACTACCGATTATTCTTAGCCCTGAAGAGGTCCTGCAGTTTCTTGGGAACGTCGTCAGTCCCAAACATCGCGTCATTTTAACCACCTGCTACGCAGCCGGCCTGCGCATCTCCGAAGCAGTGGTCCTCAAACCTCCCGCGATCGACAGCAAGCGGATGGTCTTACGAGTCGAACAAGGCAAAGGAAGAAAAGATCGCTACGTGATGCTCTCGCCAAAGTTGCTGATCACTCTGCGTGACTGGTGGCGTTTGGAAAAACCGCAGCACTGGCTTTTTCCAGGCGATAAGCCGGGCCGGCATATCACCAAAGACGCGGTGGAAGATGCGTGCAAGAAGGCTCGCCGACTCTGCGGCATTCCCAAACCCATCACACCCCATTCGCTAAGGCACGCCTTCGCAGTACATCTTCTAGAACAGGGCACCGACCTCCGTACCATTCAACTGCTGCTCGGCCATCGCAGCCTAGCGACCACTGCCCGCTATCTGCGCATCGCCACAAGTAAAGTTTGCTCCACCACCAGCCCGCTCGATCTACTCCCGGCGCCAATCCCCACCGAAACCAAACCGGCGATCCCGCAGTATTTCTGAGTACCGGCCCATGGATCGTCCCAAGCTGGAAGTAGCCGACGTATTGCGCCGATACGGCGAAGCCTATCGCGAACAGCATAGTGCTTCGTTGTCCACGGCACAGCGGCGTGTCATGAGTGCGATCGAGTTATGTCGGACTGCCGCTCTCGGCAGTCATCTGGAGCAGTGCGATCAATGTCGCTTCGAACGCATTGCGTACGACTCATGCCGAAATAGACATTGCCCAAAATGCCAGTCCATGGCACGTGCCCAATGGATCGAGAATCGTCAAGCCGAACTTCTCGAGACCCAATACTTCCACGTCGTCTTCACGCTACCGGAAGAGATTGCCGCCATCGCTTACCAAAACAAAGAAGTGGTGTACCGCATTCTCTTCCAGGCCACATCCGAGACCTTACGCACCATTGCTGCCGATCCCAAACATTTGGGCGCCGAGATCGGCTTCTTCGCCGTGCTTCACAGCTGGGGACAGAACTTGAATTTTCATCCCCACCTCCATTGTGTGGTTCCTGGCGGCGGGCTCTCTCCTGACGGTGATCGTTGGATCTCCTGCCGCCCCGGATTTTTTCTTGCCCGTACGAGTGCTCTCGCGGCTGTTTCGCCGCCTATTCCTGGAGTTATTGGAGAAGGCCTTCGACAAACATAAGTTGCGGTTCTTTACCTCGCTCTGCGAACTTCAGCGGCGCCAAGACTTTCTCCGTTATCTCGCTCCGCTCCGCCAATCCGAATGGGTTGTCTACGCCAAGCCGCCCTTTGCCGGGTCCCAACAAGTACTCGACTATGTCGGACGCTACACTCACCGTGTCGCCATATCCAATAATCGCCTGCTCGACATCGAAGACGGTCAGGTGCAATTCCGTTATAAGGATTATCGTCACGACAGCCAGCAGAAGGTGATGACCCTGTCAGCTGATGAGTTCATTCGGCGCTTCCTGCTTCACGTACTCCCCAACGGCTTCCAGCGTATCCGCTACTACGGATTCCTCGGCAATCGTTTCCGCCAAGAAAAACTCCAACGCTGCCGCCGACTCCTGGGGATGGTCTCCGCCGATCAACCCCCTCCCGCCAAAGAACCGCCGAAGGACTACCGCGACCGCTACCAGGAACAGACCGGCGAATCCCTCCGTCTGTGCCCGGTCTGTCACCGAGGCCAGATGATTAGGATCGGAGCTCCTGCTTTCATTTGCTCATTCCCAACGGGGAAGGACTCTTCATGAAAATCTCCGATTCTCAACGATTGCCTCTGCAAACTTGCCTCACACAAGATCAAGGAGAAGTGTCGGCCGACGTCCCTCCAGAGAGACTTTCATCTTTCCCATCCGATGCAGCGGCCGGTGTATCTCTGCTCTTTGCTAACCTGACCCTCCGCAATGACTCGCCCCTGTGCCGCAAAATGGAAATCATGCAAGCAGCCTCACGATTCAAAACCCATAGCGCCAGCAGCATCGAGGCGGTTTAGTCCAATCCATTTTTAGCCCACCGTCGCGGCCTCGACCGCAACACCACGTGCAGGACTTCGTTTGCCGCGACGCTGACCTAAAAATGCTCTGCATAATGCGGAGAACTACATTATGCCGAGCTCGAGCGCAATCTGATCGTCGAGCGGGTGCGTGCCGGGCTCCGGCGCGCCAAGCTTGAGGGAGTTCGAATCGGTCGTCCGCCGGCTGATGTAGACCGCCTAGCTATCGTCCGTGATCGTCGGGCAGGGCGCAGCCTGAGCGAAGTCGCGAGCGCACACCGGATCTCCCGGGCTATGGTGTGCAAGGTGATGAAAAACATCAAGGACGGTGAGTAGGTGTATGCTCTCCCGACTGGGGGGCCACCGCCGCAACTCAGACGATCCTGCGATCCTGCCTTGTGGACACATTCCGAGTACCAATCGGCTGGCATCGTCTGATACCGCGGAGGTATATGTAGAATCTCGAAGGTGATCGGAGGAGTTCATGAGTCAGGTGCCGCTCTGGTTTGAACGTAAGTATGAGTTCTCATTCCCGGTGGAACTGCTTCCGAATCTGTGCGCGCGGCTACGCGGCACGCCAGCCAGGCTTGAAGAGGTGCTTGGTGGCCGTCCTCACGCACTCCTGATCGCCAGGGCAGGAGGAAGCTGGTCGGCGCAGGAACACGCAGGTCACCTATTGGACATCGAGCCGCTGTGGCTGGCGCGAGTGGTCGATTACATAGCGGCCAGCGACAAACTCACTGCAGCAGATTTGAGCAATCAGAAAACCAACGCAGCAAATCATAATGCGCGCCCACTGGCACAGATTCTGAGTGAGTTCCGCACTGCAAGGGAGATCCTGCTGAAGCGCGTGATTGAGTTGGACTCATCGCTACTGACAAGGGCCATTTCACACCCTCGTTTGCAGACTCCGATGCGGCTTGTGGACCATCTGCATTTTGCCGCCGAGCACGATGATCATCATCTCGCGCAAATCTGGGAAGTGGTCAACGCCGTTCGCTAATAAAGGTTCGATGTGATTACGACGACAGACTCGATTAGGTGCTGAAAAACGCCCCTCGCTCTCGCCCACCGCAACCAGCAGGATTCTGGACATTGGCCGACTTATCAGTCCTGATCCGGCCTTGGAAGCGCTGAGTGAGTCCGAAGATCCCGATAGCAGGATACGAGTGCATCGAGACTGAATGCACGATTTAGCCCACTTGGGTTGGGCAAGACCCAGACCTCCGCACCGCCAAACCTAATGGACTGTTGTCCCCAGTCGACCCTTCTTTGTCGAAAGATGGCAGCAAAGGCAGGCTTACCGAGAAAAGCCAGGTAGCGCGGGCGATAACGATCGAGCTTTCGTTCCAGTTCCTCGGCAGCTGCGTGAAATTCATGACTCATAAGCTCGCTGGCTCTCACAGTCGGTCGTTCCACTGCAGCCGTCAAGCCGCATCCGTATTGCAGAATTGTGCAGTCGCTTTCAGGCTGAATCAAGTGTGGCGTAAACCCTGCCAAGTGGAGAACCCGCCAAAACCGGTTGCTGCGGCTTGAGAAGTGGTGCCCCACCCGGGCAGCGCTCAGCGCCGGATTGATCCCACAAAACACTACATCAAGATCCTTGCTGAGTAAGTCTGGCAGTCGGACCATCGGAAGGTTTGGACTCCATGATTCGCAAGTTCTTCAGCGTCGATACTCCCACTCCAAATGCGGCCGGGGACATGGCATCGCGCGTTTAAATCCGCATCTCATCGGGCCGAGCGTTAACCGTACGTGAGATTGGTGCTCTGTCCGACCTCGATAATATAACCGTCAGGATCGCGGATGTAGCAGCGAATCTCGCCGTACTTGGGTATCGGCTCCGTGATGAATTCGGCTCCTCGACTTTTCCACGATTCATAGCACGCTTGAATATCTGCAACCCGGAAATTCATAAAGCTGTTGATGTGATTCGGGTCGGGGACGCTGAGCGTTACCGTCGGCTTGTCGGGGGTCGGCCCGCCCCCCACGTTCATAATCATCCAGATATTCGCGAGCTGAAGATACCCAGGTGCATTGCCGTCTCCCAAGCTCAGAATGCGAGCGCCGAAGACCTTTTCGAAATAGCGAGCCGATCGCTCGATGTCCTTCACGGTGAGAAAGTGTGCGACGCTGAACCCGTCGCGCGGAGGCATCGATGGCTCCTTTCGATACGGTGCTCATTACAAATACGGTGTCCCGAGTCCCGCTCCCATTCATAAAAAATCGATCGACGCCAGCTAGTGTTTCTCCTCTTAAAATCTTGAGCACCACTCTTCTCCGCCCGCAGGCACGCACTCTAAGCGCTCCGCGGCAGCCGAACGTCGAATGAAAGGGCCTCGAGGACTTCATTTGTGGTCACAACGGCGGTGGCGTAGTTTGGAATATTGACGTCGAGCGCGGCGTGCATATTTTCATCCGAGTAATCCGCGGTCGCGTCTTTTACCATCGTGACCTCGTAGCCAAGCTCAGCGGCATAGCGAACAGTTGCCTCCACGCAGGTGTGTGCTATCAGCCCGATGACGATGATCTTGTGAACGCCATGCTTTTTGAGCAGCAAATCCAAATCAGTATTAGCAAAGCCACTGGAACACCAATGCTCTTGGGCCACGATATCGCCCGGCTCAGGCTCGAATTCACTGCGAATCTTGCCACCCCACGTGCCGTCTTCGAAGCTCTTGTGCGACCACGCTGCCTTCTGAATAGGCGCAATGTATTTCCATGTCTCGTAGTCGCCTTGACGGTAGCGATGATGCAGCGCATAGAAAACGCGAAGCTCCGCCTTCCGCGCAGCGTTCAGGACTTGCAGCATGTGAGGAACACAATCATTTGCTTCTGCAACAATCTTCAACCGATCCCATAGTTTGCCTCCCTCGGAAATGAAATCGTTGTACGGATCGATGACGATAAGTGCCGTGATCTCTTTGTCATCCTTCAGATTTGCCATCTTCTTTCCTCCCATGCGTTCACCTGAATCGAAAGTCAGACTTTGTTGAACGCGTGCGTCAACCGTCGTAGCCGCTCATTGGGGCAACTCTTTGCCGGCCTGCTCCGCCACCATGTACGCGGCGTACCAGTCGGGCCAGTTCGCGTCGCGCTGCCCGGTGCGCTTCTCGTGCTCGCCGTGGGCGGCCTCCGCACGCCGCAGGGCGCTCGCCAGATCGTTCGCCGATGCGAAGGCCGTCGTCGCGGCGTCGATGCGACCGGGCACCGTCGCCAAGCAGTTCCGCGACGCCAGGCGGTTGGCGGGGCTGCCCGAAACACTAAAGCTCTACGGCGCACGACATGCATTTGCAACCTACGCTGTTCAGGCGACCGGCAATGTTTTCGCTGTTGCCGATGCCATGGGGCACGAGGACCTGAAGACGACCCGAATCTACCAGCACCCTGAAATGGACTCGATTCGGGATGCCATCGACCAGCGGAACAACCGGAGGGTTATGTGAAAGTCCCCACAAAATCCCCACAATCAAAAACAATGCCCACCGGGGCTGGCGGGCATCTTGTTCACTGCTAAGGAATTAGTGGAGCCGACGACCGGAATTGAACCGGTGACCTGTCGATTACGAATCGACTGCTCTACCAGCTGAGCTACGTCGGCGGATCCTTTCCTATAGTAAAGGGAGCTTCGCACATTCGTAAAGCGGCGCGGTCGTCCTCTTCGAGGCTGCTTTGTCCAGCCGCCTTGTGAACGCGAAGCCATATAGATCCCAAGCTGCACTTTCTATTGTGCACACCTATGCAAACTTGCACGTATGTCAAGCGGGTTTTGATATTCTCCTTGCAATTGAGCGATGATGATAGCGATAATTGCTGCGAACGGCGAAACAAACCACTGTGAATTACTTCGAGCGTTCGGACTTACTCAGGATTCTTCGAATTACGGCGCGGCAACTCAGCGGGTGGCAACGAGCCGGCTTGGTCGCTGACAACGACACCTTTTCTTTTTTTGACCTCCTTCAAGTGAAGAAAGTTCGCGACCTGCGTGCCAAGCGGGTTAAGAGCGCCGCGATTCTCGCCTCACTGCAAGCAATGCAGGCGCGAGTTGCGGGCATGGAGAACCCATTTCTTGAGGCTGGTTCATTTTCCGTCGGCTCCCGCGTTGCCTTCCGTACTGGAGGCAAGGCGCTCGAACCCATCGACGGGCAGTTCATCATGGACTTCAGCAATTCGGGCCAGGTGGTGGAGACCGACTCCCGCTTCCATCCGAGTACGGCCGGCGAATCCGCCATGGACCTGTTTGCCCGCGGGGTCGCGCTTGAAGAGGATCCGGCCTCGGCGGGTGAGGCGATTTCCAGTTACAGCAAGGTTTTGGAACTCGAACCCGATTACGCTCCCGCGCACATCAATCTTGGCACGCTCTACTACAACCGCTCTGACTACGAGTTGGCGGAAGAACACTATCGCAAGGCCATCGAATGCGACCCGCGTTACGCGCTGGCCTATTTTGATCTGGGAAACGTACTGGATGAAACGCAGCGCCTGGATGAGGCAATCGCGGCTTACAACGCCGCGCTGCAACTTGCTCCCACCTACGCGGATGCGCACTATAATCTGGCGCTCGCCTATGAACGCTCGCGGCAGCCCCGCCTTGCGCTCAGGCACTGGCGCGCTTACCTCAAGCTGGATGCGCAGGGCCCCTGGGCCGTGCATGCGCGCGCCCAGTACAAAAAGCTTCTGGAATCCGAAAAGCTTAAACTGGTTTACCGCCGTTAGTTCGCGCCGCCCCGCGTTCCTTCTCTCCGTCTCTGGAACTGATATGATCGCCGATTGGTCATCTTTCGTTAGCGAGACCAGGATTTCTTATGTCGACCACCAATGCCCGTGAAGTGCCGCCGCAGCCCTTGCTTATCTTGACTGAAGATGAGCAACTCTTTCGCGATAGCATCCGCAAGTTCGCCAATGAGTCGATCCGGCCTCTGGTCAGAGAGATGGACGAGCGCGGCTCGATGGACCATTCGCTGATCGATCAGTTTCACCAGCTTGGGCTCATGGGCATTGAGATTCCAGAGGAATACGGCGGCGCCGGCTGCACGTTCTTTGAAACCATTCTCGCCATCGAAGAGCTCTCCCGCGTGGACCCCTCGGCGGGAGTCCTGGTGGATGTGCAGAACACCTTGGTCAACAGCGCGCTGATCCGTTGGGGCACCGAGGAGCAAAAAAAGAAGTACCTGCCGAAGATGGCCGCCGAGTGGGTCGGCTCTTATGCTCTCAGTGAGGCAGGCAGCGGCTCGGATGCCTTCGCTCTCCAGACTCGCGCCGAAGACAAGGGCGACCACTGGCTGCTGAACGGGCGAAAGCAGTGGATCACCAACGGCAAGGAATCCAACCTCTTCCTCATCATCGCTACCGTGGACCCTTCAGCTGGCTACAAGGGAATCACCGCCTTCATCGTCGAGAAGGATTTCCCTGGCTTCAGCATCGGCAAGAAGGAGGATAAACTCGGCATCCGCGCCTCCAGCACAACCGAACTGATTCTGGACGATTGTAAGGTTCCGAAGGAAAACCTGCTGGGCGAGGTTGGCAAAGGCTACAAGGTCGCGATTGAAACTCTCAACGAGGGCCGCATCGGAATCGGCGCGCAAATGCTTGGGCTTGCCCAAGGGGCTTGGGAATGTGCTGCGAAATATTCTCAGGAGCGCAAGCAGTTCGACCAGCCGATCGCGAATTTTCAGGCTGTCTCGTTCCAACTTGCTCAAATGGCCACCGAGATTACTGCCGTCCGCCTGATGGTTTACAACGTTGCTCGCATGAAGGCTGCCGGGGTAGCTTTCTTGAAGGAAGCGGCGATGACCAAGCTGTACTCCTCTCAGGTGGCCGAACGCGTAGCTTCGCAGGCGGTCGAAGTTTTCGGCGGCTATGGCTTTACCAAGGATTATCCGGTGGAGAAGTTCTTCCGGGATTCCAAGATTGGCAGTATTTATGAAGGAACGTCGAACATGCAGTTGATGACGATTGCAAAACTCTGCTTTGGCGGAAAGTAGAGGCAGACTCAGATTCCATGCAAGTACCCGATGATCTTTCCAGTGAGGAGACCGCCGATGCGGTGCTGGCCGCTGGTGAATCTGTTACAGGTGAGCAAATCTCAACCGTAGCTTCGAACCACAAGGCTGATACCCGAGCCGTCATCGCGGTGACCCTCGCAGGGATTGGCGTGTTTCTCAATCTCTACGCAACCCAGCCTTTGCTGCCGCTCTTCGAGCAGATCTTCCACGCCTCCAAGTCCGAGGTCGGACGCACCGTCAGTGCTGCAACCCTTGGCGTCGCACTCAGCGCACCGTTTTGCGGAGCGCTGGCCGAACGCATCGGACGCCGCAAGGTCATCGTGCTCTCGATCTTCCTGCTCGCGCTGCCCACCATAATGGCGGCGAGTGCGAGTGGGCTTTCGCAGCTTGTCTTCTGGCGATTTCTGCAGGGCCTTGTGATGCCCGGAGTTTTTGGCGTCACCATTGCCTACATCGCCGAGGAGTGGCCGCGCCATCGCGTGCCGCAAGTCATGTCGATCTACGTCAGCGGCACCGTGCTCGGCGGCTTTCTCGGTCGCATCATTACCGGAGTCGCGGCCACGTACCATCTCATTCCGTTCGTCGCGCCCAGTTGGCGCAATGGTTTTATCGCCATTGCAGCCTTTGACATCGTCTTCGGGCTCCTTCTCTTACGTTGGCTGCCGCCTGACTCGCCCTTGCCCGCGGGAGCGCATGAGGAGACCAATGTCATGCGGCACCTCCGTAATCCGCAGCTTCTGGCGACCTTTGCCGTCGGATTCAACGTGCTCTTTACTCTGGTTGCGACCTTCACTTACATCACCTTTTATCTCGCGGCTCCGCCCTTCGGACTCTCCTCTGCCCAGTTGAGCGCACTCTTCATGGTCTACCTTGTAGGCCTTGTGATTACGCCATTGGGCGGCATCTGGATCTTTCGTGTTGGTTCGCGCGCCGCTCTCATCGCCTCCGTTATCGCGGGCATCGTTGGAGTTCTGCTGACTCTCATTCCGAATCTGCTGGTGATCCTGCTTGGCCTGGTGCTGTGCTCCTCGGGGGTTTTCGTCTGCCAGTCGGCATCCACCACGTACATCCATCGCGCCGTGCAGTCCGGTGGGCGGGCTTCAGCCGCCGGGCTTTACGTTATGTTTTATTATTGCGGTGGCAGCGTAGCCGGAGTCCTGCCGGGCATGTTGTGGCGTTATGGCCAGTGGAAGGCATGTGTTGCGCTGATCGTTTTTGTGCAACTGGTAACGGTAGCCATTGCGGGAGGAATCTGGAAGGGCAAGGAAGCCTGACGGACTAGGATGGCAAAAGCCCTGCGGTACCCATTGGAGAATTAATTATGGTGAAGAAACTGTTGCTTGTTGTCGCCTTCTGCTGCTGCGCCGCGTTGGCCAGTGCGCAGGAGATCATGGTCGCTGCAGCAGCTGATCTCGCGTCCGTCTTTCCGCAGGTAGCAGAGAAGTTTCAGAAAGAGACCGGCAAGAAGGTCAAGTTGAACTTTGGCTCCTCTGGCCAGTTTCTGCTTCAGATTGAAAACGGAGCCCCCTTCGACGTCTTCTTCTCCGCCGACCTGCAGTACCCGAAACGACTGGAAGCCGAGGGGCTGACGCAGCCCGGTTCGATCTATAAATACGCCATCGGCAAACTCGTCCTCTACGTTCCCAATGGCTCCGCTATCGATCCCTCCCAGGGGCTTCGTGTTCTGCGCTCGCCCCAGGTAAAGAAGATCGCGATCGCCAATCCGCAGCACGCTCCTTATGGCCGCGCCGCCGTAGAGGCCCTCAAAAAAGAGGGACTCTACGATGCGCTGCAGAACAAACTGGTGATGGGAGAAAACATCTCGCAGGCGGCGCAGTTCGTGCAATCGGGAAGCGCAGACGCTGGCATCATCGCACTCTCGCTGGCCTTAAGCCCCGCGATGGAATCGGCTGGCCGCTTCGCCGAACTTCCTGCCTCCAGCTACACGCCTCTCGAACAGGCTGGGGTCATTCTCAAAAGTTCGAGGGACAAAGCCACCGCCGCGCTCTTTCTCGACTACATTCGAAAGCCTGAGATCGTAAGCCTGCTCTCGCAGTACGGATTCACCGCGCCCTAGGCGCAGGCTTACTTCCAGGCGATCGCTCCCATGCGAAATAAGAAGCGCGTGCAGACTTCGGAGTGCGCCGCCTTGCTCTGCCGCATCAGTTCCCGTAACTCTTCCGGGGTGTAGGCCTGCCGCACCGAGGCCAACCCATCCCTGAACGCGATGGGGCTGCGGAAGATTGGCATCCCGGCGTACACCAGCGCCAGGTGCAGCGAACTCCGGCGCAGATCGTTGATCAGTACCGTGTGCCGCGCCACCGCCAGCGCGCGGTTCACAAATGCAATCACCTGCTCCGGCGCAAGATGATGTGCGAAAAGTCCGCAGCTCACAAAGTCAAAACTCCCGGACGGGAAGTCTAACTCCAGTGCGTCTCCTACCACAGCGCGCTCGCAGCAGTGGGCTTCGCGGAGCAAGCCGCGCCGGTCCAGGCAGAGTGGCTCTACCTCGAGGTTCTCTTGCTTCAACCGCGCGGCCGCTTGCATGATCGAGTATCCATCGCCCGCCGCAACTTCCAGTACAGAAGCCGAGCGCAACCCCGAGCTTCGCATCGCACGTCGCAACAGATCAGTGGTGGTGCGAACCCCGCCAAACCATCGGTTCACCCGCCGCAGATCGGCCAGAGATTCCACTGCCGCCTTCGGGTTTAGCGTATCGTCGTCCATTTCCTCACGCTGGGGAATCCGCTTCAAATCCCCTCCCATCGCCGCAACGCCAGCACTGCGTTCAATCCGCCGAAGGCAAATGAGTTCGAGAGTGCGACGTGAATCTGCCTCTGGCGAGCGATGTTTGGAATTACGTCAAGATCGCAGTCTGGGTCGGCTTCGGTGTAGTTCGTGGTCGGTGGCAGAATTCCCTCGCGCAAGGCCATCAGGGTTGCGAATGCTTCCAAGGCCCCGGCGGCGCCCAGCGCATGACCATGCATCGATTTGGTCGAACTGATCGCCAGCCGCTCCGAGTGCGCGCCGAACAAGTGCCGGATCGCCTGCGTCTCGGTCGCATCGTTAGCCGCCGTTCCCGTGCCGTGCGCGTTGATGTAGTCGACCTCGGTGGCCGCAAGCCGCGCATCACTGAGCGCCGCAGACATCGCCGATACCGGCCCTTGCACCGAGGGCTGTGTGATGTGTCCGGCATCGGCTGACATTCCAAATCCAACCACCTCGCCCAGCACCTTTGCGCCCCGCGCCACGGCTCGCTCCGCCTCTTCCAGAAACAGCATGGCCCCGCCCTCGCCGAGTGTCAGCCCCTTGCGGTCGCGCGAAAAAGGACGGCAGACATCGGGCGTCACCACCCGCATCGCCTCCCAGGCCCGCAGAATTCCCGGACTGAACGGCGCCTCGCTGCCGCCGCATATCGCTGCCTCCACGGCCCCCGAGCGCACCATCCAGAACGCCTGCCCAATTGCGTGGGTGGCCGAAGCGCAGGCGGTCGCGATGGTGAACGCTGGCCCGGTGATTCCCATCTCCATTGCGATCTGGCTCGCTCCCGCGTTGTACATTGTCAGCGGAATTGTGAAGGGATGAGGACGTCGCCGCCCCTCTTTATATATCGCAGCAAAGCCGCGATCCAGGCTTGTCTGCCCACCCATCGAGGTGCCGGTAACCACCGCAACCCGCTCTCGCGATAAGCCGGAGTCCGCTTCGCCGGAAATAGCGGCAAAAACATTGGTGCGAGCGCTAGGTTCGGAGGCTGCTTGCCGCACCGCTTGACGTGCCGCAACTACCGCAAACTGCGCAAAGCGATCCATCAGGTCGCAGCGCGCCGCATCAAAGTGTTCCTCCGCCCGGAATCCGCGAACCTCGGCCCCATTCTGGAAACGCAGCTCGCATACATCCGTGGATTGAATCGGCGCAATTCCGGTGCGGCCCTCGCGCAGTGCGCTCCAGCACTGCTCCGCGTCAGCCCCAAGCGCACAGATGATCCCCACACCCGTGACCACTACGCGCCGAGCGGGCTGCGTGGCCACTGCCCTCAACTCTGTGCCCCGGATTTTTCCGCCATTATCTGCTTCACTCCCGCAACCACGCCGCGCACATCCCGAATCGAGCTCGCCGCCTCATCTGGAATCGAAATACCCAACTGTTCTTCCAGGGCAAACAGCAGGTTCATTGAGTCCAGGCTGTCGACAGCGAGCTCTTTAAACGTGCTGTCGATCGTGATGCTCTCGACCGGAATCCTTTTGACTGCGGCGATCTGCGCCATCACCTTCTCCGCCAAAACTTCGTCCATCCCAGCCCCCTTTTTTTCGCGCCCGCTAAATTCAACACGCTAGTGTATCTGATCGCACAAGGCCTCGGGCGAGCGCGAATGTTCAATGTACTCTGATGTGTGGAACTGAGAGCTGTCAAAAAGAAATTTCTGGGTCACGCTGCCGAACGCCGCACTTCGTGCAAGGCTGGAGAAAACGGCGCTCGCAGTCATTCGTTACCAGAGTTAGTGCACGCTCGTAACTCTTGTCTGCCTCCGTCTCAGCTCCAATGCGGCGCAGCAAATCAGCGCGTGCGGCGTGCAGGAGGTGACAGTGGTCAAGATCATTCGATGCGGCGAGTTCATCGATCATTGCCAGCGCCGGACGGGGCCCGACCGCCACCGCACGGTTCAAAGAGACGAGGGGAGAAGGTTGTAGGCGCTCCAGGAGATTGTAGAGCCGGACGATCTGAGGCCAGTCTGTATCTTCGGCGTGCGCCGCCTGGCGGTGCAAAGCCGCAATGGCTGCCTGTATGGCGAACGGCCGCGGGTCGCTTCGAAGAGCCTCCCCGACGAGAGGCACTGAAGCCGTTCATAGAGGAAGGGCGCACTAAATTCTCGCCCGAGTTCCTGGCCAACCTCGAAAAAGTGATCGAAGGTTCGCCCGAAGGCAGGCAACGGTTGAAGGGCATGCTGGAGCGCATCGAGCACTTCCGCACCCTCTCGGAAGAGAACAGAAAGAAACAGGGAAGCACGGTTAGCGAAGCTGCATAACTATCTGTAGACATCGAGCAACTGGTTCCGGTCTGGCTGCCTGGTGCGGCCAACCCCTTTTTGAATTAAGTCGCTGAAGAATAACTGGTAGGAGCGGCAGGACTCGAACCTGCGACCCTCTGCTTAGAAGGCAGATGCTCTATCCAACTGAGCTACGCTCCCACGGGGTTTGAGCTGGCGCTCACATCCATTTTAGCGGAGTTCTTGCGCTTTGGCGCAGCCTTCGTGCGACCGCAACTTCAGTACACATCCGGCGGCAAAGTCCATCGCCCGCTCCCAGCACTCTGCGGCCTCAGCCGGAGACGCGCCATAGGCCGAAAGAAAGAGCGTCATGCAATATCCGGCATCGGACTCCTCGGCGTTGCCGTGGTGGTAATAACAGCGGCGCACCACGACCTCAGCCGTTGCCTTCAGCGCGGCGTTCGTTTCCAACGATTGTGCCAGCTCTCGCGCCAGCCGCTGGTGAGTTTCCAGGCTGCAGCGCGAAGCTGCACCCCCCCCGGCGAGCACGATGTCCACATAACAGCTCTGCTCGAATCCCTGCCTGTAGAGGTTCTCCGCAGCCTCGGCCTTGTCCGGCCACACGTCGCACTTCGCCGTCTGCCAATCGCTTTCCGGCGCATTCACTGCGATGAGAAAGCGCCCGAGGGCAGGGAATTGGCGCGCCTCTGGGATACAATTTATGAGTGCGACATTGTGGTCTGCAATGCTGTGATCCGCAATGTTGTGAACCAACGAGCTGGCGTCGCCGCGTAGTTCCACGTAATGCAGCCGCCCCTCTGGATCCTGCCATGGGATCTCCAATGCGGGTGCCGCAGGACCAAGCTCGACGCTGTAATCCGCATCCATCTCAACGAACCCGCGAGTCTTCCGTTTGCGCCAGAAATTCTATCATTTTGCGTTCGGCCCAGCGGCCATCGTCGCGGCCATCGGCGCTCGGCTCGGCGAGGAACGCGCAGTGTCCGCCATGCCTGGTATGAAGAAATGTCACGTTCGGATTCTCCACCAACTTTCGCTGACTTTCCGCAGAAATCACAATGAACGGATCGTCGTCCGAGTGGATCACCAGCGTGGGCACGGCAATGCGCTCGAGCACGTGCGACGAACTGGCTCTGTCATAATAATCCGCCGCGCCGGTAAAGCCCATGTAGCGCGCCGTGATGTGCTCATCGAAATCGCGTACCGAGTGCACGTTTTTCAGCAGCTCAGGATCGTATCGGCCCGGCCAAAGTTCGGACTTGCGGCGAAAGCTCTTGCGCAGCGAGACGAGGAACCACCACTCATAGAGTGTATTTGCCGCCTCGTGAAGCCGGTCCGCTGAAATCGCGAGATCGCAAGCAGGCGAAACCACGGCGGCCCCGATCAACTCCGGAGGAGTGTGCATGCCCCACCGCCCCACGGCGCGCAGCACCTGGTTGCCGCCCATCGAGAAGCCTGCCAACGCCACACGCTGCAACCCATCGCTCGCAATCATCTCGGCCACCAGCTTTTCCACGTCCTGCGAGAGACCGGAGTGATAGAGCGTCGCGGAAAGATGTTCGGTGCCGCCGCAGCCCCGGATGTTCATCCGCACCACATTCCAGCCACGTGCCCAGGCACGGCTTCCGGTTCCAATCACGTAATGCGAGTTGCTCGAGCCCTCCAGGCCATGCACGATCATCAGCGTCAGCCGCTTCTGCCGCTCCGCTTGCCAGTGGCAATGGCACAGGATCTGCACCTCCTGCTCGATCTGAAAGAACCGTTCCTCTGGTTTTGGTAGGCAGCTGGCGCGCTTCAAAAAGTTTCCCGCAATCGTCTGGGCGTTGCCGCCACGCAGAAACCGGCGCGGCACAAACTCAGTGGCGAAGGGTGCAACGAAATGGGAGACGATCTCCGTGCTGGACATGCCGTCTTTTGGCGGGCTAACTGCACCCGTATAATGAATGTATCAGTTCGCCGTGGCGGGTAGGCTCTGGCCATCGCGCGGCGCTGCTCCTGGAGGTTGTGATGCCGATTTTTGAGTATGTTTGTAAGGGTTGCGGCAAAAAGTTTGAAGCCATCGTCTACGGTTCCAAGCAGTCCGAGTGCCCCGCCTGCAAGGGCACGGAACTGGAACAGCAGCTCTCTACATTCGCCGCGCATGGGACCGATAAATCTTCCGGCTCCGCTCCCAAGTTGCCCTGCGGCATGGCCCCCGGCTCCTGCGGCGGCGGTGGCTGCGGAATGAACTAAGCGGTGGAAACAGTGCAGCAGTCAGAGCCACGCCCCGCCGAAGAACGTCCCGCTGAGCCACGCTCCGCCGAGCAACGAGCCGCGCCTCCGCCGAGCAAGCCTCCGCATCCCTGGGCCAAGCGCCTCGGCCCGCTGGCGCCGTTGGCGCTCCTGCTCGCCAAGGCGAAGACCCTCCTCTTCGCGCTATTCAAGCTCAAGTTCCTCTTCAGCTTTGCCGCGTTTCTTGGAATTTACTGGGCGCTTTACGGAGCCTGGTTCGGCATCGGCTTTGCGGTGATGATCCTGCTCCATGAAATGGGGCATTTCGTGGAGGTCAAGCGTCGCGGCCTGCCCGCCGATATGCCGGTTTTTCTCCCTGGCCTGGGAGCCTACGTGAAATGGCAGGCGCTGGGCATCTCGACCGAGGTGCGTGCCTTGGTCTCGCTCGCCGGGCCTGCCGCCGGGCTGATTGCGGCCTTTGTCGCGGCGGCGCTCTTCTGGCGCACGGGAGATCCTCTCTGGGCTGCGCTGGCCCATACCGGAGCCTGGCTCAACTTGCTCAATCTGATTCCCGTGTGGATGCTGGATGGCGCCGGAGCGATCCAGCCGCTCGATAAAATGGGACGCATCAGCCTGCTCGTCTTCAGCGTCCTGCTTTTCTGGTGGAGTGGGGAAGCGACGCTGCTTCTGCTAGCTGCGGGCTTTGCCTGGCAGCTCTACCGCAAGCCGATTCCAACCGATGGCTCGGTCGTAGTGCAGTTGTACTTCGCGGCAGTCCTCGCTGCCCTAGCCTGGCTACTTCACGCCACGCCTCTCACGTCTCTGCCGAGGCATTAACAGCGGGGCGTTAAACCGCAGCAAGTAAGTTGACGCAGGAAGTCGAATAGATCGGGTTGGAAGATGGCGGTGTCGGCTCACTCACTTCGCCGGACACCGTCTCACTGTTCTACCAGTGGCTACTAGGCGGCCTTCAATTCGCGCTCGTCTCGTAGCATGGAGCGCAACTGCTCACGAAGTTCGGGCGTTTCTTGGTGTCCATGGGATTGGACGGCATGCTGTACGGCAATATTGAGTACCTCTTCTTCGTTTCCCGAGATCGCGATATCACATGGATTGTCTGTCGGGAACCAGCGGCAATCGATCACCTTGCGGTTTGTGGCCATGACTCACCTCCTGCAGCGACGCAGCAGGATAGTCTAGCTTTGTTCAGCGACAGCTTCAACGCTGCTGCTTATCTACAGGCCCGAGGTAAGCCACTGGTCGAATAACTCATCTCGCAGCACTGCTCCGGTGCCCGCGGAAGCTGAGGCAGTGCTTTCAGGGTGGCGCTTCCCGGTCGCAAGAACCTTATTTACTTCATTAATCGCATTCTCGGTTAACTGCAAAGCCCGTGCCCGGTGTCCTCCCTTGCAGTGCATTGCTTCCTGAAGTTCCTTTTGAGCTTGCTCCTATTTCCAAGAAGACACCGGCGATGGTAAGCCGAAGTTGCGCCTCAGAGCCAATTGGCAAGGGGTGCATTGTTTCGATGTAACAACCACCGCGACAGATGTCGCTCACCGTCCCCCAACCCCGGTGTATTCCGCTTTGGAGTATCTCGGCCTCACCCGTGCACGGGTCGCGAGGAAAACGACGGCGTTCTAAAAAACAAACATCTGAACTCTGTGCCACAACTGTCCCCCAATGGTTGGCGATCCAAGTACGGTCGCGAAGTGCGACCGCGCAGAATCGCTTGCGTGAATAGTTAACGGCGCAGGCAGCAGTAAACTTTAACCTCTCCGGTAAATTATTTAACGACGACTAGGTCTGTGCTGCAACATCCCCACTCAGAGTGTCCCGGTCGTGCGCCTATCGCATCAGAAAACACAGGACGAGGAAAGCCACCACTAGTGCAACACTAAGCCACCAAAAATAGTCCCGCGCTGTGCAGGGGATTCTCCGGCGTCGAATTCTCCGGCGTTGACTGGGAACGTTAGGGGAAGCCACACTGGGTGCAGAAAGGGGCGTTAGGCAAGGGGCTGCCGCAAATTGGACAATGGGCGGACACATCGGAGATCGTAGCAGGTCGGGCAGCTTTCCTTGAGCATCCAATCGAAGACTTCCGATGAGCCAATCTAACGTGTTTCCGTTCAGCGACAGCTCCCGAAAACCTTCTGTTCGCGGCTTCATGCATGTACCAGCAAGCCCCTCCAGCGATGGCCTCGTGCTCACCCACGGTGCAGGAGCGAACTGCCACTCCCCACTCCTCCTGGCGCTTGCGACCCGCTTCTGTGAGTCCGGTCTGACCGTTCTCCGGTGTGACCTTCCATTCCGCCAATTGCGTCCTAACGGCCCGCCACCACGTGGCAGCGCCGGGCGTGATCAAGAAGGATTGCGGCATGCGATTGAGGTGATGCGGCAGAAAATCTCGGGTCGTGTGTTCTTGGGCGGGCACTCCTATGGAGGACGCCAAGCGACGATGCTGGCGGCCGCGGAGCCGGGTTTGCTCGATGGACTCCTGCTGCTCTCATACCCGCTTCACCCACCCAAGAAACCGCAGGAGCTACGAACCGTTCATTTTCCCAACCTCAAGACACCTGCACTTTTCGTGCATGGCAGCCGAGATGGATTCGGTTCGATAGAGGCGCTGACGGAGGCATTGAAACTCATCTCGGCACGAACGGAACTGATGCTCGTTCGGGGTGCCGGGCACGAGCTGGTTTCGGCGCGGACGGTCGGGGATGTGACAGCGACCGTGGTGGAGGCGTTCTGGAAGTTTGAGGGCTGAATGCGCCCTTATCAAAAGGTTTCTTTTCTGGATAGATGCGCAGCAACTCTGGAATGGAGGCGCGGAAGGGGAATCGAAAGTAAGAGTCGCTTCGGATGACGTGAAATCGTTTTGTGAAGCAGAACACAAGGCCAGCCGGAGACCGACTGACCTTGGAGTCCGAGCGAGGGGAGACTACTTCAAACCCTTCACGTACTCTGCGACCGCCTTGATCTGTTCGTCGTTGTACCCAGCAAACCTTGCGGCGTGCGGCCCTTTTTTGCCGCCATTAGTCAGAACATCGGTCACATCCTTGCCCTTGATGGATGGTCCCATCTTGCCTTCGCCAGTTGTGCCATGGCACATGGCGCATTTGTTAAACAGCGTTGCGCCGTCCTGAGCCATCAGCATTCCGGTGCTCAGAGCCGACATTGCGATAACCATTACAATGCGTTTCATCTTGTGTTCCTCTCCTGCCGTACGATCAACATAAACACTGGCTGCAAATGAGAGTTGCGGGAGTGAAATGGCATTTTCTCGACTACCGAGATTGAGGTCACTCACTGAGCTGACTAATATTCGCGGCACACTGTACGAAATGGCTGAAAGGCTGAGTCATAACTCAGCTCACCATCATCAACGGCGCAATGGGTCAAAACGGATATGATCGAAGTTACCTAACAGTCCTTTCTTACACTGCGGGAGGAACTTTCTACCTCGATGGCGAAGCAAAATGCGCTGTCGTCCTTATGGCAGCTGTAAGTCGCACCCATTGGCTCGGTGCGAAATAACATTCGGCATTACTAAAGCAGCGGATCGCGGCTCTTAGATTAATGCCAGTGTTGAAGAGAACGATACACATCGTTGTGGCGATCGGCCATGTCCTTCTGTCTCGCGCAACCTCCTCTGGCGCATCAAGCCGCTCAATCGAGCCCAGCCGGCAGCGGAGGTGCCGGAGAGCAACATTGAAATCGCGATTACGACGCGGGAGGGACGTTTAATTATGGGGACCAGGCAATGTTACTCACCCAGCACCGAGCTATGTTTCTCGTTTTCAATCCACTTCCAACATGGAGGCAAACGTGCTCTATTCTGGCTCGACGTTATCTTTGTGAAATCGCCGTTCTTGCGGGAGTCTCTTGTCCATGGGTGCCATCGCCGAGCAAAAGGTTTTTGTTGTTGATGACGAGGAGCAGATTGCCGATCTGTTAACTTCTGTCCTCAGAAGAGCACAATTCGATGTCCAAACATTCTATGATGCCCGGTCGGCTTTGCAAAGAGCAAGTAACTGTTTTCCCGATGTGTTGGTTAGCGATATTACTATGTCGGGGATGGATGGAATTACTCTGGCCGAAACGTTGCGAGAGCGAAACCCCGACTGCAAGGTAATTCTCATCTCCGGCAATCCTAACTGGAAAGCGCACACTGATTTACGAAGTGGAAGATTAGATGGCTTCGCTTTACTCTTAAAGCCATTTTCAATCAAACAACTTATGTGCGTCATCACATCGACGCTGGCGCCGGACCTGCAGTCAACAGGGTGAATCTAAATTCCATAGTTGAGGGGGCATCGGTCAGGGTACCGACAACAGGGTTGGGCAAGAGCACCGTGGTCATTGATGGATCGACTTCGCAGAATTACCAACGGGGTGGCAGGTTTTGTGCCGACGCTGCCTACGCCGCTGTCGGACAGCGCGGCAACCTGACTTGGAGGAGAGATTCCGGGGAGTCCCGATAAAAATGCCCCCCAATCTCTGAGGGGCGAGTGAAGCGAACTTAAACATTTAAACACGTACTTTACTTTTTTAATCCTGACATTGTTCTGAAAAAGTTGGAAAGTGCGAAAGATACTGGACACTACCCAATCTTGTCTATGGGTTCCACATCTGAACCGCAACAGCGTCGGCGCAGAAAAGTTGAATCTGTGGATCCCGAACATTATCGAACCTTCAGTCGGTTGTCACGCTTTGCTGAAGTTTGTTTCGGCAAGTAGATTTTACCAAGAACCTGAACGTTGCTTTCGTTCTGGACAACCCGGTTTATCATCCCCTGCCTGCTGTGCTGGTTGAAGGTGAGGACATCACGTGGTGGTTGAATTGCGCTGATCGGTTGCTGCCGCAAGGGAGCGTAATCTACTGTGGAACGGAGCGGCTCTCCTTTCGCTTTTCCCCAAATGCCAGCGGATTTTCAGAAAACAATCTCTAGTGGGCCAGCGCCTTTCCTGGTGCGCTGGCCGAGTGGTCACTGACTCGCCGTGAAAATCTTGCCGAATGCCGGTGGAGGTGGAACACTGCCGCTCGCGCATTGCGCTAACCTGATCTGGCCTCTATTTCGGCACACCTGGAGTCGCCGTTGACGCTTTCAGCTGCTGCCGAAATTGCTGCTCGGTGCCCACGAAAAACTCTTTATAGCTCTTTTCGCCAGATAAGCCGGACACAGCGCCGCTAATTATGCTCCAAACCAAACGCTTCCCATTCTGGCTGCGGTCAGACAACTCTCGCCTCCTCTCTTCAGAATAGTAGTAATAGCGATCCTCCGGCCAGCCATCCTGCGACTTCAGAGAAGTCTTCAATACGCCTGTCGGTGGCACCTTAAAGAGATACCCCCCATCTTCGATCGGTACAGTTGGGGCTCCGAGGACATCGAACTCTATTCGAACCCAGCCTACGTATCCCTGCGGAATTAGAAAACGTGACGGTCGGCTCTCTGCTCTCTCCTGGCCAGTGTGGGACCATATTGCGAGTCCAATCAAGAGTGCGACAAGCAGGAGGGTTCCAACACCAACGGCTTTCCGGGCCGACCCGTTTGTGCCGCTCGGGAAAAGCCGTGTGTGCTGGAGGCCGACGGTTGGCCTCCTGAAACTCGCCAAAGCGGAGTAAAGAGTTACCAACAGCAGTAAAGTAATCGCGAGATATGGCAATATCATTTGGGCTCATGATTGGCGGAAAGTGGCACGCCGATATTGTGGATAGAATTTCGAGCTAGCGCAACAGCGCCAGTCAGGGCATCGGATCCGGCTGGTAAGAGGTTGGAAGAGACACCCGTCGTCGAAGAAAGTCCAGTCCTCGTCTTGTGTAACTTGGTATCAATTGTCTTGGCTATCGCAGGACTGTAGAAACACCACATTGTCAGCGAAGCCAGCAGAGCGAGTCTGGCCGCAGTATCAGGTTTAAAGAGGCTCAAGTAGGCGGCAACAACCAAGCACAAAGAGCCCACCAGAGAAACAACGTGCAGCAAATGCAGGGGCGGTCCCATTGAGGCCAGAAGCATAAGATGTACGCCCGTAATCGCGCCGGCCGATAGGTAGAGAAAAAAAGGAAGCATCTATTGTCCGATCCCTGTAGTCTGATAGGTCAAGATTGCGAGACTAAGTTGGTATTCATAGCCAGCCTGCGCGTTGCTGATCTCCGCCTGTGTCTGCTGGAGCTAAAAACTTTGATTGACAGCCAGGAGAATCTGTTGCTGGGTTGCCAATGAATTGTCATTCTCGGCCTTGGCCGCATCGTTCGCGCTGGAAACCAGATTGGTGGTGTATCCAAAATCGGTAATCAGCTGAGTGACGATGGCGTCTCCAGCAGCACGACTGTAGACGGTCGGATTATTCAGCGCACCTGCCGTGATTCGCGAGCCGGAGTTCGCATCAACCCCTGTAATATGGCAGGCAACAGGGCGGAGCGCACCTGCCGCCTAACCTGCTGCGAAGCGAGAGCAATCAGTCGGGCCACGGAAATCTGCGGGTCGTTCTTAATCGCCAATTCCTCGGCCTGCTTCAACGTCAGAGATGCCGGCATTCCTGGAACTGGCCGCAAATGGGGAGGCAGTTGCGCCTTCCCCGGGCCGGCACCAGGAACGGTCTGCTGCGTCGGGCCGAAGGCAGACTCTGAGCCATCATTGCATCCACTCGTGCCCGCGCAACGCTGCAGAGCGGCACCCCCAGCAACACCAATCCTGCAACTCCAAACTTTTGTTTTGAATTAATGAAAGGAGATAGGTTCATTCTGTTGGCTCCAAAGGCAGAGTCTCCGGACTCCGCTCCTTCCTCCTGCCGTAGACCAATACATATGCTGCCGGCACAATAAAGATTGTCAAAAGGACGGACGAGGTGAGGCCGCCAATAATAGCCCGTGCCATCGGGGTGTATTGTTCGGCGCCGGTCCCCATTTTGAGAGCCATGGGAATCATGCCGATGATCGTAGCCAGCGAGGTCATGAGAATTGGCCTCAACCGCACACGGCAAGCAGTGATAACGGCATCGGCTGGCGCCAGTCCCTCTCGTTCCAGATTGTGGGCGAAGTCAACGATGAGGATGCTATTGGAATCTGCAATACCGACCAGCATCAGCAGGCCCATTAGCGACATTACGTTCAATGTGCTGTGCGTGAGCGGAAGGATGATCAGCACACCGACAAATCCCATGGGGATTGCCAGCATAATCAAAAGGGGATCGACAAAAGACCGGAACTGAGCTGTAAGGATCAGATACAAGAGAACAAACGAAAGCAGGAAGCCGAGTCCAAAGCTCTTGAATGAAGCTTGCATACCCTGGACCATTCCACGCAGGTTTACACGTACGTTGGCAGGTATGTTTGCCTGTCCAATAATCTTTCGTATAGCATCCGTTACTCGCCCGAGATCTTCTCCGGATGGAGTTACATACAAGTCAATGACCCGTTGGATCTGGTAATGATCAACCTCCGTCGGAGTTTGAACGTACTTTATATTAACCACGTTATCAAGAACGGTAATCGGTTGCTTCTTAGAGGCGATCTGGGCGGGCTGAATCGGGCTTGGCGCAGGAGCATTCTGCCCGCAAGCCCACGCCGGTTTGAGCGAATCGGAAACTGGCACCGGTGCTCTGGTATCCGGTTTTGGGATCGCCACACCACAGCTTATGTCGATCTCGTTGTTCGTTCTTGCGCGCAACGGAATCTGCCCTAGATCAACCAAGTTGTGGATAGCGGCCGAACCTTTTTCGAAGTACTGCACTGTCAGGTAATAGTCGTTGCCGCTCTTCTTGTCGACCCAGTAGTTGGGGGCAATCATGTAGTTCGAATTCAGGGCAGTGATGACGTTGTCGACCACGTCCTTTTGAGTCAAGCCTAATTCGCTGGCATGAACCCGGTCGACATCCAGCCGCAACGCCGGATAATTCATATCCTGAGGGATATATATTTCGCCAACTCCTGGCACCTGCCGGATACGGCTCGCCAGATCCTGCGCTACGCTATAGATCCGGGGCAAATCTGGGCTGCTGACCTGTACATCAATCGGGGCGGGCATTCCCATATTCAGGATTGCATCCACCATTGAACCGCTCGAAAAGAAAGTCCGAACGTCTGGAAACTTTGCTGCCATCTCCTTCTGCACCCGGTCCATATACTCGAAGCTACTCAAACGATGCGGCTCATTGAGTGCTACCTGCATGGTCGCGGTGTAAGGACCAGCATTGCTGGTGTATAGCGATGAAAAATCAGGAACCACGCCAACGTTGGAAACAACCATCTTGAGATCCTTTGGATCGACATTATGGCGGATCAGATCTTCCAATTTGCTCACATATTGCTCTGTGTTTTCAATACGAGTTCCGGTCGGGACTTTTAGATTGATGGTGAACTGCCCTGCATCGGTTTGTGGGAAGAAAGCCAATCCCAATAATGGGTAGATGGCTACACTGGCGAGGAATACGCATGCTAGACTCACTACCGTAAGGCCGGGCCGCTGCAGGGATCGACGGACCCAGTGCTCGTAGAAGTCCAGAACTCGGTCGAACATCCTATTAAACGCGGCGTTGAATCGGTTCCACCAAGACTTGCTAGTTGCCTGGGTAGGTTCGGCCTCATGCTCACCATGATTCTCGTGCGCCCGCGGCATGGCTTTCAGGAACCGCGAACAGAACAGAGGAATGACCGTCATCGCAACCACGAACGAAGCCAGGAGCGAAAGGCAAAATGCCAGGGCCAGTGCTGAAAAGAGGAACTTGGCGACGCCGTAGAGAAAGACAACAGGGAAAAAGTCGACTACATCTACCAGAGTCGCGGCCAGCACTGCCAGATTTACCTCGGAGCCACCGACTTCGGCAGCCACCATTGGGGCCTTGCCCATTTCCAGATGACGGTAGATGTTTTCCAGGGAAATGACGGAGTTATCGATCACACGTGAAAATGCCAGCGCCAAGCCACCCAGAATCATGGTATTCACCGTGCTCCCCATGGTGTACAGCACGACGAAAGTAGCGAGCGCGGAAAGCGGGATGGAAAGTAGGACGGCGGAGGTGGCCCGTACACTGCCAAGAAAAATCAGGATCATCATACTGGTGAGAATCAGACCCAGTAGGCCTTCGTGCAACACGGTGCTTATCGCTTCCTTCACATACACCGACTGGTCAAAGACCACGTTTGCAATCATCTGCTTCGGAATATCGTAGAGGTGAGCTGCCAACTTCCGAATTCCGTTTACCACGTCAATCGTGTTCGTATTCCCACCCTGTTTCATGATTGGGATATAGCAGGATCGCTGGCCATCTACACGAACGACGTTGTATTGAATCTGGTGGGAGTCCTCGGCTTTTCCAATATCATTGACGGATACCCAGGATGTCCCTGCCGTTTTGATCGGAACATCTCCCAACTGCTGCATATTGTCGACCAAGCTATTGGAGTACACGTAATAATCGTTGAGACCGATCTTGACGTCCCCGGCGGGGAGGATCAGGTTCGAGTTGTTCACCGAATCCACGACGTCCAGTGGGCTCAATTGTCTTGACAGCAGTTTGTACGGATCCACATAGACCATGACTTGTCGATATTCTCCGCCGAAGGGAGGCGGTATCTCAGCACCCGGCACCACGGCAATCTGATTTCTGATCTGGAACTGGGCATAGTCATGCAGTTGGGTCTCGTCCAGCCCTTGTCCTTTTACTGTAACGAGGGCAACCGGAAGGCTGGAGGCGTCGAATTTCAAAACAACCGGCGGCAATGTACCCGGTGGCAGACGCTTCAGGTCGGCCAAGGCAAGATTGGAAAGCTCGGTTACATCCGCATCCGCGCTGGTTCCCGGCTGAAAATAGACCCGAATGATGCTGACACCGAGCAGGGAACGGGACTCCATATGATCGATTCCGCTGGCCAGAGTGAAGAATCGTTCCAACGGATCGGTGATGTCAGTTTCAACGTCTTGGGGTGGCATTCCTGAGTAAAAGGTTGCCACCACCACCTCTGGCAAATTGATAGAGGGAAACAGGTCTACCGGCATGCGCGCGAGGCTAGTCACGCCGATCACCAACAGCGCCAGGCAAACGACGACAATAAAGTACGGATTACGAATGGAAAAGCCAGGCATCAGATCCTACCTGCACAGCGATTCAATCGCCTGTCAATTTGAAACTGGCCGAAACGCATTATGCCTTTACCTCTGTTTGCCGGTCGCGATACACAAGCAAATAGGCGGCTGGAACAATGAATACGGTAAGGACAACTGATGCGGTCAAGCCCCCAATGATAGTGCGAGCCAATGGCGCATATTGTTCGCTTCCCGTACCTAACTTGAGAGCCATAGGCACCATTCCGATAATGGTGGCCAGAGACGTCATCAAGATAGGGCGCAAACGAACGCGGCATGATGTGATCACGGCTTCCTCAACCGACTTTCCCTGTTCTTCTAGACGATGAGAAAATTCGACGATCAGAATGCTATTGGAAGCTGAAATCCCCACGAGCATTAACACGCCCATTAACGACATCACGTTGAGCGTCGTCCCGGTTAGTGGAAGGATGATCAGCACTCCAATAAACCCCATGGGGATTGCAAGCATAATCAGCAAAGGATCTTTGAATGATCGGAATTGCGCCACCAGGATTAGATAAAGAAGCACGACTGAGAGCGACAACCCAATGGCAAAGCTGCGGAACGATTCCTGCATGCCCTCCACCATGCCGCGCAGGTTCACCCGAACATTCTCGGGAAGCTTCGTCTGATGGATTATTCCCCTTACCGCATCCGCCACTTTTCCCAACCCTTCGCCCGCGGGGGTGACATATACATCCACCACCCTTTGAATCTGATAATGATCGACTTCCGTGGGCGTCTGTACATCCTGTAGTTTCACCACGCTGGCCAGCGTAGTGGGCTTTTTTAAATTGGGAGCACGAATCGGAATATTGGTCAGATCGGCAAAAGTGTGGATTGCGGGCCGACCTTTCTCGTAGTACTGAACGGTCAGGTAGTAGTCGTTGCCACTCTTGCGGTCTACCCAGTAGTTCGGTGCGATCATGTAATTGGAATTGAGTGCCGTGATGACGTTGTCCACAACATCCTTTTGGGTCAATCCCAGTTCGGCAGCGTGGACGCGGTCCACATCTAGTCGCAGCGCCGGGTAATTCAGGTCCTGCGGAATATAGACTTCCCCTACGCCCGGCAATTGCCGTATGCGACTTGCCAGATCTTGTGCAACGTCATAAATCTGAGGCAGGTCTGGACTACTCACCTGAACATCAATGGGCGCTGGCATTCCCATGTTCAGAATCGCATCCACCATAGAGCCACTGGAGAAGAATGTTCGAACCTCCGGCATCTGGCTCGCCATCTCCTTCTGCACTCGATCCATATATACGAAGCTGCTCGTGTGATGCGACTCATTCAGTGCGACCTGGATCGTCGCCGTGTACGGTCCGGCATTCGAGGTATAGAGCGACGAAAAGTCTGGAACCACTCCGATGTTGGAAACCACCATCTTGAAATCTTTGGGATCAACGACATGATGGATTAAATCTTCCACCTTTGCGGCATATTGCTCCGTTACTTCAATACGGGTTCCCGTCGGGACCTTCACGTTGATAGTGAATTGGCCAGCGTCAGTTCTGGGGAAAAACGCCAAGCCTAAAAGAGGATAGATAGCCAGACTTATGAGAAACAGAGTCATGAGAATGGCCACAGTACGTCCCGGCCGTATCAAAGCAAGCCGCACCCAGTATTCATAGGTATCCAAAACCTTTTTGAAAATCCGATTGAAGCCTGTGTTGAATCGATTCGACCACGACGACTTTTTTGACGTCCCTGTTGTTTCATTTTCTGAGTTCGACCCGGTGTGGTGCGGCACTGACTTTAGAAATTGTGAACAAAACAGGGGGATTACCGTCATGGCTACGATGTAGGAGGCGAACAACGAGATCACGACTGCCAGCGCGAGAGCCGAAAACAAGAACTTGCTTACGCCATAAAGAAAGGTGACCGGGAAGAAGACCACCACCGTGGTCAGTGTCGCGGCCAACACGGCAAGGCTCACCTCTGATCCACCTGCCTCTGCCGCGACCTCAGGCGCTGCGCCCATCTCCAAGTGACGATAGATGTTCTCCAATGAGATCACGGAATTATCGATGATGCGGGAAAAAGCCAGCGCCAGACCGCCCAAAATCATGGTATTGACAGTGCTGCCGCTCAAACTTAAAACAACAAACGTAGCCAGCGCGGACAACGGAATAGATAGAAACACTGCTGTCGTTGCACGGACACTCCCCAGGAAAACAAGGATCATTAAGCTGGTAAGTAGGAGACCGATCAACCCTTCGTGAAGAAGAGTCCGGATAGCTTCTTTCACGAATACCGACTGATCAAACACTACTGTTGCGACTAACTGTTTGGGTATATCGAAGAGATGGCGGATCATACTGCGAATGCCGTTTACGACGTCGATGGTGTTGGTGTCGCCACCTTGCTTCATGATCGGAAGATAGACTGACTTCTGTCCATCTACGCGCACCAGGTTGTATTGAATCTGGTTGGCATCCTCCGCTCCACCTACATCGCTGACTCTCACCCAAGAGTGTCCGACAGTCTTTATTGGAACTTGTCCCAGCTGTTTCATGTCGCTGACCAGACTATTCGAGTAGACGTAATAGTCGTACGGTCCCATTTTTACGTCTCCCGCAGGGAGGATCAGATTAGAACTATTCACGGCGTTTACGACATCCATGGGACTTAACTGCCGAGAGGTGAGTTTGTAGGGATCAACATACACCATGATCTGGCGATATTTGCCCCCGAATGGTGGGGGAATCTCGGCGCCCTTGACCACTGCAATCTGGTTGCGAATGGCGAACTGGCCGATGTCATGGAGTTGAGTCTGGGTCAGATTCTGCCCCTTCAGTGTCACTAGGCAGACTGGCAGACTAGATGCGTCGAACTTCAAAACAACCGGCGGAAGAGTACCGGGAGGAAGCCGCTTCAGATCAGCCAATGCAAGGTTCGACAGTTCAGTAACGTCCGCGTCCGCGCTTGTTCCCGGCTGAAAATACACACGGATGATACTCACCCCAAGCAGAGATCGTGATTCCATGTGATCGATGCCGCTAGCCAGAGTGAAAAACCGCTCCAATGGGTCCGTAATATCAGTCTCGATGTCCTGGGGTGGCATTCCCGAGTAAAAAGTCGCAACAACGACCTCCGGCAGATTGATGGATGGGAATAAGTCCACCGGCATCCGCGCCAGGCTTGTGACACCGATTACGACCAGTGCAAGGCAGATCACGACGATGAGATACGGATTACGGATGGAAAAGCCTGACATTAGCTCTCACTTTCAGCGTCTCGCTATGGCCGCGGACTCTACTCTGACTTCGATCCCTCAGGTTCCTGATACTGCATGATCTTTACGACTTGGGGATGAACTGTCTGGCCCGCTTTCAACCCACTACGATCACTTACCACAACTTGTTCGCCCTCGTTTAGGCCGGAAACTACCTCAGCATCCGTGGCAGTTTGAATTCCCAGTCTTACCGGCCTGTCCTCCACTTCATCCGCATGATTTACGACCAACACCGTGGTCATATCGCCTTCATGGCTGATCGCTTGCAACGGTACTGAGGGGATATCCTCACGATGTTCGAGCGCTACATCGGCTTCTGCATAAAGGCCGGACATCAGTACGCGATCTGGATTCGGTACGTCGACTTCGGTGTGCATAGTGCGGGTGTCTTCCCTTACGTCGACGGAGAAGCGAGTTACCTTACCCGGAAAAGTCCGATTGAGGGAAGGGACACGGACAGCGACCGCATCGCCAATATGAATGTAGCGAACGTAGGACTCTGGAATAGGAATGACAAGACGGAACAAATCGTCCTGCGACAACCTTACTAACGGCATCGCCTGCGTGCTGGAGTTGGTCCCGCCTTGCATCAACGCACCCAGATTCGCGTAGCGCTCGGTAACTACTCCCGAGAAAGGTGCAACAATCTTTGAATAGTCGAATAATGATTGATCGTGAAGCAATCTGGCTTTTGCAACGGAAAGTTGACTCTGCGCACCCTCTAACGATGCCTTGCCTGCGTCCACTTGCGAGGCTGCGGCGATGTCTTTTCCCTGAGAGTCATCTACTTCTTGTTGGGCGACGATACCAGGCTGAGACTCGAAGACTCCGCTCAACCGCGTGTATTGAAGGTGCAGTGCATTATACTGAGCGCTGTAACGTTTCAATTCGTGGTCGGCACGCGCTACTTGGTCTGTTGCGCTCTTGATCTCGGCTTGATCTTGTTGCAGTTGTGCCTGTAGCTCTGGAATTTCCAAAGTGGCCATTATTCGGCCAGCTTTCACACGCGATCCGTAATCGACGTTCAGAGTCTTTATGTATCCAGACTCCTTTGCATATACGTCGATTTCCTGAAAAGGCACGAGTTCAGAGGATAGAGTTATTTGCCGGCTCAGCGTTTTCTTTTGAACGACGGTCACGCCGACGGTAGTTGCTGGCTGTGACTTTCCCTTAACCTTGTGTTCGTCGCAAGAGGTAAATACCGACACTAGGGAAATCAACACCAAGGCGCGAGAGACAATGACAGGTGTGCCCCGCCAACAATCTGCCAATCCTTCTGCACTGCGTTCAAGATGGCAACCTAAGTTCATACTGGTCCCGTTCAGCTACTAACTCCGTCCTTGAGTACTTGCGATAACCTACTAATTGAAAAGTCCGGAGAACGACAGAAGTCGATTACCTTTTGCTCTGCCTCTTGCAATCGCTTCGCCACCGCAGGAATTTGGGTAACAATCTTTTCTGGGACGGTTAACAAGCCGTGACGATCGCCGTGCAAGAGATCCCCTGTCCGAACGTCGAGGCCTCCAATCTTAACGGCCGCTCCAAAATCGAAGACGTGGGCATAGGCATGGGACACCGCGACGCTACCGGCAAACAGTTGAAGTCCAAGGTCGTGAACCCGGGGCAGTTCCCGTACTGCGCCATCCGTAACATACCCGGCGCAACAGAGCGCAATTAGGATTGACGCGTGGACTTCGCCCAGAAAGGCGCCAACGCCGGGCGGTTTGTCCATGTCTTCCAAAACTATGATTCGAGGTGCAGGCACTTGGAGAATGCTGTTCCACCACTCTGCACGGTCGCGATAAACGCCTCCCGTAATTGGAGGATCAGCAGTACGAAGGCGTGCCGTTGCCGCAAATCCTACTGTCGGGGGAAGGTCCTCAAAAATGCAGCGAATGTGAGCGTCGGCAAAACCAGCACTGCGCGGTCGAACATCAAAGGTCTCGATCGCGTTAGCTACCATACACGTGTCCAAACGCCGGAGAGCATCAAGGTCAGCGCCATGAACGTGAGATCCAATAGCCATGCCTACCCTCTTGGGAGCCTTCACGATCTAGTTAGGTGTACAGCGTTGTCGATATCGGAAAGTGTGCTCGAACTGGATCTGCGGCTAATAAGAGAAGTGCAAGTACTGGAGGGGGGCGAACGAAGATGCTTTCGGTGAACACATTTCGGAGGAGTCGAGGTTTTGTGGGAGCGAGATGAAGCTCCAGAATCGTGAGCTTCTCATTACTGTAATCAATGGTTGGCGATCGCTGAGCCGCAACTCGATCCAGATGCGGTCGTCTAGGTTCCAATGACCTGCGGTCAATCGACCTGGCCATGTGAGACTTAGCCGTCGGAGATGTCGGGAGAATGCTGGATGAAATCCAGAAGCGAGTTGCGAAACTCAGAAACAGCGCACACATGCCAGCCACAACCAGTGCATCTCGCCATCCGTGCTCATCAGTTCGATCATGATGTCTCAGGTCGTGCACGTCGCCCACAGGTGGCCATTTGCCAAATATTGACCACCAATGGGACGCGCACAAAGTTGCAAGGGTTTGCCATTCTAACGGTTGATGGTTATCTTTCTTTTTAGCTAGCGCGGGCATTGTGGGTGGCATTGCGGGTTATGCGATGACGGCCGTGGCACTGTGGTAATAACCAGAAGCAACGCCTCCATTCAGCGGCTCTGGCTGATTGCACACTCTTCTTATGTTCCCGTGTTCAAGGAGTCGTCTCCTATGTGTCGGGAATCGGGGAGCGGCCGGAAACTTACCTCCTTGTACCGATGCTCCAGAGCAGCGCTGCGGGAGAGGGGGCATTGGCATTCGTCAGCCCCGCAAAGGAGTGGTGCGCTGGGCGCTGTCGGAGTTCAGAATGAAGAGTTCAGAATGAAAAGGAATGCTCGATCGCAAGACCCCACGGCTCAGGCTCTGGCGAATAGAATTTGAGAGTATGGAAGCACGAAGATCTCGATCATGGTTGCACTCCGATCTGAAAGTTCAAAGCAGCAATCGCTAGGTTATACTGTGCCCGCGCGGCGGCATTGCCGATTGCTGCTTGGGTCTGCTGGAGTTGGGCCTGACTTAATTCGACGATAGAGCTGAGTCCAAAATTGTAGCGCGTGCTGGCAAGATCAAGCGCGGTATTCGACTCTCTTAGCAGCTGTGCAGCGACCGTCACGCGTTGCAGGGCGGTATTAGCACCGAGCCATGCGATACGGACATCGCGAACCACCCGATCACGAAGAGCGCGCGTCTGCTCTGACGCTGCTTGTGCCTGCTGCCTCGCCTCCTCTGCCTGCGCGCTGAAACGGAAGCCATTGAAAATCGGGATGCTAAGATTTGCTCCGGCTGCGCCATACCAGTCACTTGTGAAGTATTGCGGAGAGCCGACGGGAGTTTGGCCTACCACTCCAAGTGCACTGACCGTAGGAAGCAACTGTTGATGCTGGGCCTTGCTGAACTGTTGCGCAGCCCGCTCACTGTAAACTAACGATTGCAGGTCGGGCCGATTTGCAATTGCTTGCGCAATGAGAGCGCCTGAGTCCGGTGATAACGGCGGTAGGTCGTTGGAATCGTCGACCAGTTCATAGTCCATTTGTTTGTCAAAGCCCAGAACTTCGCTCAAAGCCGCCTTCGCTGAATCTAGGTTGTCTTGCCCATCCAACTGTAGCAGCTGTGCCTGAGACAGATTGACCTCCGCAAAGCTGAGATCCAGGTCAGAGCGTAGCTTCGATGCAGCAAGTGCGCGGACCTGATCTGTCACTGTTTGTCTTGCTGCGACTGTTTGTATCGCAACTTTGAGAGTTGCCTGTGCTTCAATCGTCTGGTAAAACACCTGATCGGTTGCGAGCACGATATCCTCGCGGCTGGCTTGGGCGTCGGCTACCCGTGCTTTTTCTTGAAGTTTTGCCGAGGCGATGAGATTGGAAGTGCGTCCGAAGTCGGTAATCAACTGGGTTAGTACCACGCCCTCGCCAGCGTGAGTAAGCAGCCTGGATGCGGCCAGGGAACCAGTGGAGATTCTGTTCGCATCTTCGCTACCCACTGCGGTCAGATTGCCGACCAGAGTTGGCAGTTGATCGGCACGTCTTTCACGCACAACCTGGTGTTGAACTTTAGCCAGCAACTGACGGATATGGATGGCGGGATTGTTGGCGAGAGCTATCCTCTCCGCCTCCTGACGCGTCAAAAGGTGAGGAGTCCCGGGGGCAGAAGCAGTTGCAGGCGTAGTTGTTGTGCCCGTTCCCGTCGTCTGTGCCTCCGCCAGCAGGTTCTTCGCTAACGGTGCATCAGGCAAAGTTGACGCGCTGGATCGGGCATGCAGTCCAGAGCAGAGCGAAGCCAATGTGAGCAGCGAGACGGTAAGGATCGGATTCGATCTCATATCGATTCCTCTTCAGTAAATGGCAAAAGTTCTTCTGTGTAATATTCTTCTGGCCTGTGTTCTTCGTTGCGATGAATCAGCAGATACGCCGTCGGTACCAGAAAGACAGTGACCAGTCCTGAGACGGTAAGTCCGCCAAGAATGGCGCGGGCCAGTGGCGCGTATTGTTCGCTACCGGGCTCAAGAGCCAGCGCCATCGGAATCAGTCCAAGGATAGTGGCCATCGTGGTCATTAGAATTGGCCGCAGACGTACTTTACAGGCTTCGGCCAAGGCAAGTTTTAGCTCCATGCCCTCTTTCCGTAGTGTGCCGACAAATTCCACAATCAAGATACTGTCCGATACGGCGATCCCCGTCATCATGACAACACCCATGAGCGACATTACATTGAGTGTCGTGCCGGTCAAGAGCAGAAATATCAGCACGCCCGACAGGCCTGGGGGAACCGCCAAAAGGATGACAAACGGATCGGAAAAGGATGCAAACTGTGCCATCAGAATCAGGTAAACCAGAACTACCGCAAGGATAAGTCCGATGCCGAAGCTGGAAAAAGATTGGTCCATGTCTCGGACAGCTCCGCGAACCTTGACAGTGACTCCATCTGGTTTTTGGATTTGCCCGACGATCGAGTCGATCTCGCGAGAAACGCGACTCAAATCTTCTTTCTTTGGCATAACATAGATGTCAAACTCGCGACGCAGTTGGTAGTGATCCACTTCTGTCGGAGTATTGATTCGCTTGATGTCAGCCACCGACTCAAGCGGAGTTGTGTTCGCATTGTTTGGGGAACGCAACGGAATCTGTTTGAAGTCGGTCAGCGTCTGAATTTGTGTTTCCGGATATTGCACAGTCAGCATGTAACTGTTGCCTGTCTTTGGGTCAACCCAAAAGCTAGGTGCGACCATGCCATCCGAAGTCAGCGCGGTGATGACGTTATCCACCACGTTCTTCGGCGAAATACCAAGCAGGCTTGCGCGCTCGCGATTGATGTTCAGTTCAAGGCCGGGATAGTCTAAATCCTGGGGAATCAGCACATCATTGACTGAGTCGAGCCGTTTCACTTTGGCGGCAGTCGCCTGAGCGATCGCATAGGACTGCTCAAGGTCGTTTCCACCAATTTGAATGTCAATCGGAGCAGGTTTACCTTGATTAATAACTGAATCAACCAAGCCTCCGGCCTGCAGATACGTCGAAACATCCGGAAAGTCCGCAGCTAGCTTCTCGCGAACCTTTTGCATGTAGACATAGCTTCCTGTTTTGTGTTCTTCATTCAGGCTCACCTGAATGAACGCGGTATGCATGCCGGAATTCGAGGTATAGATAGCAGACAGATCCGGAGTGATGCCGATGTTGGAGACGATCATGTTCATGTCTTGAGGAGCAACGACGCTGCGAATATCCTGCTCCATCTTGGCGATGTAATCGTCCGTGACCTCAATGCGGGTTCCTGCCGGCACCTTGACGTTGACGACGAATTGGCCAGGATCAGTACGAGGAAAAAATGATTTGCCGAGTAATGGATAGAGGGCAAAGCTGCCAACCACAAACAAACTGAAAACCACGACTACGATCACTGGACGCGCCAGGCACTTTGCAATCGCCTTGTCGTACTTGTCTTGCAGAAGATGGAACCCTGCATTGAATCGGTCGATGATTTTCCGGAAAATCTGAATTCTGCTTGGCTTGATAGTTCCAGACTCTAAATCTTCCTCTATCTCAACCGGGCCCTCTGGAGGAACTTGGTGTTGATGCTCGGGGCCAAGCGTTATAAACTTCGCGCAGAACAATGGCACTACCGTCATCGCTACCAGATAGGAGGCAAACAGCGCGAGCACCACAGCAAGCGCTAATCCGGTGAACAAGTATTTGCTCACTCCAAAAAGTAATACCACTGGGAAAAAGACGATGCAGGTACTGATGGTCGCAGCCAGCACAGCCAATTGCACCTCTTTGCCGCCACGTTCTGCTGCTATGGCGGGCGGTTCGCCCATTTCCATATGACGAAAAATATTTTCCAGTACAACGACGGAGTTATCAATCAGCCGGGATAGAGCCAGCGCCAGACCGCCAAGCGCCATGGTATTGATTGAGCTGCCGCCCAGATTCAAACCAAGAAACGTTGCCAGGCACGAGATCGGGATCGACAGAAGAACCGCAATCGTTGCCCGCACGTTACCCAGAAAAAGCAGAATCATCAGCGCTGTCAGGCAGAGTCCGATGGTTCCCTCATTGATGACATTTTTGACAGCAAGCTTGACGAAGCTGGATTGGTCGAAGACGACGTCTGTTTTCAACACCTTTGGAACGTCAAGCAGATTGGCAACCGCCTTTTTCACCCCATTCACGATGGTGATGGTGTTCGAGTTGCCACCTTGTTTCAACACGGGAATATAAACAGAGTGCTGGCCATCCACGCGGACAATGTTGGTTTGTAGTTGCCCGCCATCTTTCGCCTCACCAATATCGGCCACCATGACGGAAGATTTTCCTACTGTCTTCAACGGCAGGTCATTGATCTCATCCACCACCGGCACTTGGCTATTGGCATAGATGTTGTAATCCTTCTTGCCAATGCGCACATCGCCAGCCGGAAGAATCAAGTTGGACTGATTGAGTGAATCAACCACATCCGTCACGCTCATCTGGTGGGCTTCGAGTTTGAGCGGGTCGACGTAAACCATGATCTGCCGATAGCGTCCGCCGTAGGGTTGCGGAACAGACGCTCCGGGAACATTGGCCACCTGGTTGCGAACACTGAACTGAGCGAGGTCCTTTAACTGCGTTTCGTTCAACCCTTGGCCCTTGAGCGTAATCAGGCAAACAGGCAGGTTGGCGGCATCGAACTTCAGCACTACCGGCGGCAGGGTTCCCGGTGGCAAGCGCCGCAAATTTGCCATGGCAAGGTTGGAAATGCTGCTGACCGCTGCGTTGCCATCTGTGCCCGGTTGGAAGAAGATTTTGATCAGGCTGACGCCAGGCAGAGAGCGTGACTCAATATGATCGATTCCACTACCTAACGTAAAGAAGCGTTCATAGCTGTTTGTGATATCCGATTCAATCTGCTGTGGTGGCATGCCAGCATAGAACGTGGCGACGACGACGACAGGCATGTTGACCTCAGGGAACAGATCGACAGGCATGCGCACAATTGTCGTGATGCCAACCACGATGACGGACAAACACATCATGAGCACGAAAAACGGATACTTGATCGCAAAAGAGGACATTACTGATTCTCCTCCTGTTGCGGCATCGAGATTGTCATCGGCTTAGGCAGGACCTGTTGCCCTATCTGGTAGTTCGCTTGTCCTGATACGATGACCGACTGTTGATCAGTTAACCCACTGACAATCGCGATGCGATCCGCGCTTTGAATGCCAAGTGTGACGGGCTTTTTCTCTACTTTGTTATCAGCGGTCACGGTCAGAACGTATGGCTGCCCTTCACCTTTCATAACCGCTGATTCCGGAACCGCAAGCACATTGTTTTGTTGTTGAAGAACAATGGAGGTTTCCGCGAACATTCCCGTGCTAAGGGTCTGGTCTGAATTCGGGACATCGACCTCAATAAGCATGGTCCGGGTCGAGACATCCAACTCGCGGGTAAAGCGCACAATCTTTCCCGTGAAGGATTTACCTGTGGCCTGGACTTTGATCTGAACCTCGCCACCTACTTGAATGTATGGAACGTCCTTCTCTGGGACAGGCATGCGCAAACGCAGCAGATCGCTTTGCGCGATTTTCACCACGGGCAGCGATTGTGTGTTCGACGAGGTGCCAGCTTGAATCAGCGAACCCACATCCGCATAACGCATCGTGACCACACCATCAAAGGGAGCTGTAACGACCGAGTAACCCTGCATCGCTGTAACGCGCTGATTGTCGGCACGGGATACATCGAGTTGTTCTCTTGCCGCGTTCAATGCGGACTTGGCGACATTGATTTTGGCCCGCGCATCCAAATCCTTTGCAAGAGAATCATCTAGCTCCTGCTCGGCAATCAGGCCTGGGCGATTTTTCGCAACCTCCGCAAGACGCGTTTTGCCCGCATGAATGGCAGCATAATTTGCCTCAGCAAGCTCAACTTGGTTCTGGGCTCGTTCAATTTCAGCTTGGCTGTGTCGAATCGTGGCCTGCGATGAGGCAACCTGCGCGTTCAGCTCAGGGACTTCGAGCGTTGCAATGACCTCTCCAGTGTGGACGTGGTCGCCGATATCTACATTAATGCGGCGAATGTAACCGGAGACTTTCGCATGCAGTTCAACCTCTTGATAAGGCTGAAACTGGCCGGCCACGGTAAGTGTGCTGGCCAGATTGCCACGAGTGGTCGGCGTAACCAGAGCGGTGGGTATTGGCGTGGAAGTAGGAGGCTTTCCTGTGCTGCGAACGAAGGAGAAGGCCAAAGCCGAGAGCACGAGAAAAGTCGTGACTCCAAGAACGATCACGGAAGATCGCTTCAACATGTTAAAGACACCTCTGAAATGTCAACAGATAAGGGCGAGAACAACTCCACAAGCAAGCACGAATGCACAACGCAAACTGCTGAAACAACTATGTGCTGCCAAGGATGAACTTACAGGGCGAAAGCGAATACTGGAGGGGGGCGAAAGAAGAAAAAGCATGAAACGTCATCGCAAGTATGTCGCGCGTCCTGAGAAGCCGACGCTTTCATGCGAACCAGCTGCATAAGCCGAAGACCCAGGCAAACAGCGGTAATCAGAAAAGTCAGAAACAGCAGCGGAAGTACTTGTGGACGAAGCTGCGCAATGGTCCGAAGCGAGTCAGGGCGCTCATTGGGCGATAGCAGCTTTGCTTGTGCAATGGATCGAGATGGGCTAACCGGCGGACCATAAAGCGAGAGTTTATACTGCAAACCCCACACGAGTATCCCAATGATGATCAAAGACAATGGAATCAAGGTTGAGTGCGATACGCGGCGGGCTGTGGTATCAGAGTTCATCGCAATGGTCGGAAAATGCGCAACGACATCTCCATCTCACACTTCCAATAACAGATTACCCCAAAATGGAATCGAAGGTATAGGTATTGCGCCTTAATCGTAACGACTGCCAGATTCTGCCATCCACCCTTCCGAACTCGCAGAGGCACAGGAAGTACGCTCTCGCACCGCGAAATCATCACGAAAGCCTGCCACACCAGCGCCGGTTGCTTCGACTCGCAGCGGCAATCAACCTACCCGGGGGGATGCCGCATAGGAAGTGGGCGACGCCGGCGCCGCAGAGGAGCGCGCTGCATAGCAATCGCACCGTGCGGCGCCACCCAGGAGACATCCCTTGGAAAATGCACGCCTTCGTCTCGGGCAGCTTGAATTTCGCCCCTCCACAGACAAGATCAGCACAACGCTCAGCGTACACTGCTACTTCTACATGGGAGAGGAGGGGCAAGGCCTCCTCCTTTCAACTTCCGGCGGGGACACTGAAATCGTTGCCATTTCCGCCGCAGTCGCGGGCAGTTCAGCCTTCTCGCTGAAATTCTCTGGCGAGGATGGCGAGACCAGCCTTTCCATAACCCTTCGATCCCCGCGGCACAGGGCTGCGCCATCTCCAGGTTGACGTGAAGGTACAGCAGGAACCTTTGCGGCACGCAGATATCCGACCTACGCCGAGGCCAGCATGGACGAGATTGACGCTCGGTTTGACGACGAGTCGGCGAAATCTGAAAAGGCGGATGCCGTGCTCCAGAATCTCAATGAAGCTCTCGTAAAGGAGCGCCCCCGGCAATTAGGCGCACAGGAACCGGAGATTTCAGACGACCCGGAGGCGGCTCGCCTCCAGAAAGTCGGACTTGATTTACCGAAGAGCGTTGCGGAACGGACTGTGAAGGAACATCGTCAGTTTCTCAACGCGACTCCGAAGACGGACAAGGTGCAATGAGCTTGTCGTCTGGTTGGCCGGGTCCGACGCCAGCCGCTCGTGCGGGACGAACCCATTTCTGACGTAAACTGCTGGAAGGCATGAATTCTAGCGCCCGGAGTCATCAGATGACATTGAGACGCTTCCTAACTCTCTCTCTAGCGATTGTAGGAACTGCGGCCTTTCTTCAAGCTCAGCAGCCAACCAGCGAACCTACTCGGAACACTCAGCCCACATTCAAGGAGCACCGAATCGGAGAATCAGCGCAAGAGTTCTTCTCGATTGCGAGAGTGGCGGAGAAGAATGGAATACTTTCGACCGATTACTGCCGTTCATATCTCAACGACCCGAGAGTGAAGAAGGCAATTGAAAAAGCTAAAAAGAAGAGTGCGGACGACCCATCATCGGTGGTGGCCACGATAATCGCAGAAGGCTGCAACAATATTCAGGCAGCACTCGCGGGACAAGATGTCGAAGTCGATGTGCGGTTTGCTGCGGAATTTGGCAGTGGGCGAGTGCGCTTCGTCGCTGGCCACTTGGCCTCGGTGCGCTTCGTAGTCAAAGCACCTTTCAACGATGTTGTGGAAGATATGACCGCTAAGTTGAACGCCATTCCCCAGCGAGATACGGAAACTCTTCAAAACGGTGTCGGGGCAATCGTCAAGCAGCGCGGAGCTATTTGGACACTGCCGAACTTCCTCGTGAAAGTTTCCGAGTTGCAGTCGTTGGAGGGTGACGACATCGGAACAGAGGTATCGGTGTCCGACCCTGCAATGACGAAGCATCGAACAAATTCGCTGAACTGACAACAGCCCAAGCAATAGGGGCACCGATGGGCACGCCGAAGGTCTTCGATTCGAACGCGGTGCCGGGGCGTCAAACAGAATCGACTGCGTAGGCTGAATCAGTAGCGGAGGCTGAGAGATGTCACTCAATCGGTGGTTGTTACGCGCAGATGCGCCCTTGTTGGTGGTTCTGGTACGACTTATGGTTGGTTGGGTTTTCATGTCCGAAGGGATACAGAAATTTCTGTTTCCTGCTGCTCTGGGCGTCGGACGCTTCGAAAAGATTGGAATTCCATCTCCCCACTTCTTTGCCCCCTTCGTCGGTGTGGTCGAGATTGTCTGTGGTTTTTTCCTGATACTCGGACTGCTAACCCGCTTAGCTGCAATCCCCTTGCTTATCGACATCTCGGTCGCCCTTGCCACCACGAAAATTCCCATGCTCTTGAAATCCGGCTTCTGGGCGGCGATGCATGAAGCCCGAACTGATTACTGCATGTTCTTGGGTCTGCTGTTTCTCATCGTCGTTGGTGGCGGAGGTTTGTCTGTGGATGCGAGACTCGGGCGTCTGCGGAACCCGAATGCTGTCCATCCGAAAGATTGAGCGAGGGCTCGATGCCGTGATGGGAACCCTGTGGAATGCACGTCATCATTGCGGCTTGTCCCAGTCTCCACACGAAACCGGGCGCAGTCGAAGACCACGCCCGGTCGAAATAAGGAAGCTATCAATCGCCGTTTGAGGGCACGGCAGCTAGGCTAAATAATGGTGTGATTTCACTGGTTGTCGTCGCTACGATATAGGGATACTTTACGTGCTGACATTCTGATTCCTTCCAAAATCCAATACTGGGTTTTTGGGGGAAATGAGAAAGAATCTCTAAAAATCGCTAGGAAGGAAGGTCTCTACGCTTTCCCAACCTCTTCAATTTCAAGCCATTTAGGAAGAGATTGGGGTGGGTAGTGGGACTCGAACCCACACCATCCGGTGCCACAGACCGGCGTTCCACCATTGAACTATACCCACCATGGAACCGAGTCTGATTATAGCAGACGCCGCGCATTACTCCGGAATCCTGGCATCTCGCCCTTGTGGAAAATAGATCTCGAAGTAAGCGCCCCAAAATGGCCCGGATCAACTCCGGGCCAACGTTCAGGTCGCTGTGTTCAGTGAGAGATGAGTTCGCTCGCTCTCTTATGCGTGCCCGCGCCCGATCCCCAGGTACTCAAAGCCGAGGCCGCGCAGTCGGTCGCAGTCGAGCAGATTTTTCGTATCCACAATCAAGGGGCGGCGCAGCAATGTCTTCACCCGGCAAAGTCCAGGCTGCGGAACTCCGGCCACGCCGTCGCCAGAATCAGCGCGTCCATTCCTTCTGCGGCCGTGTAAGCCGAATCGCAGAATGACACCACCTGCCCCAGCTCCGGCTGTGCGTGAATCATCGCAAACGGATCATAGGCGCGCACTACCGCGCCACACTGCGCCAGCTGCCGGGCCAACGCGACCGCGGACGATCCCGCCACCGAACTGGTGTGCGGTTTCATTGCCAGTCCCAGGAGTCCTACTCGCTTGTCGCGCAGCGTAGGCATAACCTCGGCGATCTTACGCATGGTGCGCTCGGCGTGTTGCTGGCTCACTGCCCGGGCCGCCGTAACCATCCGCAGCTCTACTCCCTTGCTCTGTGCTAACGATGTAAGGCTCGCGATGTCGTTCTCCACGAACCTGCCGCCCATGCCCACTCCGGCCTGCAGGCAGCGTGGCGCAATCCGTTTGTCCAGCCCCAAGGCCAGCGAGAGATCCAGCGTGTCGGCGTTCACCTTTTCGCAAAGTTCGGCCATTTCGTTGATGAACGAAATCTTGGTTGCGATAAACGCGGTGGCTGCCTCGCGAACCAGCTCCGCTGTCTCTGGATTGGTGACGATCACCGGAGTGCCGCGCATCACCAGCGAACGGTAGATAACCTTCAGCGTCAGTACCGCTTGTGCGTTGCTGGTCCCGAAGAGAAGCCTGTCAGGCCAGTTAAAATCCTCTACCGCGCAGCCCTCGGTGAGCGAGACCGGATGCGCTACAACGGTTATGTCGTAGTTCATTTCGTCGAGCTTTTGTGCGATCCGTCTCGCGGTTCCCACCGGTGCCGGAGTACAGATCAGCAGCAGGGTTCCGGGCCGCGCCTTCGATGCCATCTTGAGCGCGATCGCTTCCGTCTCCTCCGCGTCGTCCTGGGCCAGGTAGATCACCTGCGAGCGCGCGACCTGCGACTCGATCTCGGTCGAGTACGTCAGCCGTCCGGCCCGCTCATTGCGCCGGATGATCTCTTCCAGGTTTTTTTCATAGAAAGCAATCCGCCCCTGCGCGAGATTCAGAATCTTCTCTTCTGCGGAATCGCAGCACACAATCGGGCGTTCCAAAATCGGCAAGGCAAGCGGAGAGAATTGTCCCCAGGTATCCAGCGCCATACACCAGAATTTGCATCGTAACCTCATCGCCAGTTCCTCCGAAACGCGGCCCTTCGTTCCAGTCGGGAGGGTTCGGCGTATTGCAGGCAAGCGCCGCGCTGTCTTCATTAGGCTTCGAACCAGTTGGATTTGCAATGCGAAAGACGGTCAGTGGCCAGTCGTGCTGCAGTGCGCCGGGCTGGTGCGGCCGGCATTACCGCCGGGAAGCAGAAAGATCGATTTCGGCGAGGTCGGTCCACGTGTGTTCTTGCCCGCGTACAAACGTAAGGCGTTCCACTGAGATGCTGTGCGATCCCTTGTAGTTTTGCCAGCGCATCTTGCTGGCCCGCAGCACTTCCTCGGCGCGCTCATTGCTGTCCAGTTTGGCTACCGTTACATGCGGCATGTAGGGGAGCGTTTCCGTAATAAGCCAAGGGGTCGCGGTTCATCAGGTCGTGCAACTCCCGCATCCTGTACCCCGCAAAGCTCACCCGGATGAACACCGTAGGGGTAATCGGCAGGAAGCTTTCCACCTCCCCCAGCCCCACTTGGAAAGGGGCGACCTTCGCGGCTAACTGGCGCAGCATGGACACCGCATCCTCTTCCGATCCCTGCAATGGACGCGGCGGCAGAACCGTCAGATGAGTCGGCAGATGAGCATGCTCCGGATGGAGTTCGCGGCGCAGATCCTCCACAAACCCTCCGAGCTCGTTTTTTACGTACGCAACCAGCGCGTATTGCACAGGTCAACACTCGCAAGACATGGCAATCCTGCTAATTATAAGCGCCGTCACTCAGAGTGCAAACGCCATCTGTCGCGGCTGATGGCCTCTCACGTCTCTTGCTCCCGATCTAATTCGCCGCCGCGCCGTTGCTGTTGGCAGCTGCAGTCTTTTGCGCAAAGCCCTTCACCTCGTCGCCGCGGAAGTACTTTGCCTTGTCCTGGCGCATCTCCGGCATCGCCGAATACGGCTTGCTGTAATCGTTGTTCGCGTTCCAGAACAGGAAGCCATCGGCTCCCTTGCCGCGCGAGACCGCGACCTGAATGCGAATGTACTCCGGAGAATAGCTCTTCGTCCTCCAGCCAAAGGCCTGCAGCCACGGACGCAGCACCACGCCGCTTTCGGCTGTTACCTTCTGGAAGCGCGCCATCGACTCGCCGATGAAGTGCTCCGGCGCGTCTCCCGGACGAAGTGTAACCGTCCATGCCATAGAAATGCGATGGATAGATCATCGGAGACATCACGTCGCAATACTTCGCCATCTGCGGAATATCCTGCCCGGTATGCGACAGATCGATCTGGCCGCTGCCATGCCATCACCCCAAAGACATCCAGCGAAAACAGTACGCCCATCGGCTTCAGTTCGGATTGCGCCTGCTTCAGGAAGGCCGTAATCGCATCTGCGCGCTTCCAATCCGGATGCTCGGATTCAAAGAGAAATTTCGCGTCCTTCTGGTCGCCTTCGGCAGGGAAGCGCACATAGTCAAACTGAATTTCGTCTGCACCGTTGGCGGCCGCAAACTTCGCCAGGCCGATGTTGTATTCCCATACCTTTGGGTTAGAAGAGTCGGTCCAGACCAGCTTTCCGTTTTCGCGCCATGCTCCTCCCCTGCGCGACTGCACCGCCAGTTCCGGATGCTTCGCCACCAGGGCGTCGTCGCGGAAGATCGCGATGCGGGCGATCGCGTGGAGTCCCTGGGAGTGGAGAAAGCCGGTAAACTTCGGCAGATTGCGGATCGGATAGCTCTTCTGCTCCGGTGCCATCGGCAGTCCGGTCGGAACGCTCACCGAGCCGTCTGAGTCTTTAATATCAAACACCACGCTGTTGCCGCCGCCTCGCGCCAGGTGCGAATGATCTCAAGTCCCTTGGCGCTGCCTGCCATGGTGCCGGTCAGGTAAACCGCGCGCACCTCGAAGTTCTTCGGCAGCAGCACCGGCTTCTCCGCCCAGTTTTCCCGGTACGAGGGGATCACGATCTCCGATCCCGGCTTGGGCCACAGCCCTTTGATCTCCGGATTTGCGGCCCGGATTGCTCTCTCCAACTCGCTGCCGGTCAGGAAGGTTGTCAGCGGCAGGTAGTGATGCACGATGCCGGGCACACTTTCTCCCTTGGCGACCGTGTGCAACTTGCTGTCCGCAGGAACTGTGCGCGCACAGGTGTTGTCATCGGGGCAGCCGGCTTGACGTCGGGTGCAGGCAAAGCCATCCCGCTGGCACTGGCCGTTCGGGCGACGGCGCGCGCGCGCAATGGAAGTTTTTCAAAATTAGCGAAGAGCAGAAGCAGAACCGCCCCAGAGGTGAGAACCGACAGAGAAACCGACTTCCGAGACATAGTGAGTAATCCAGAGTTCGTTCTGAGCGGATACTAGCACGCATTTCTGCTCTGCAACGAGGGTAGATCACCTGAGTTCCTGATTTTTTTTCCGTCTCAGCATCCAGTGGATTCGTGTCAGAGGCCACGACGGAGGTATCCGCGCAGCCCGCTCCCTTTTTCGCGCTTCTGCATCTAACGTTGCCAGTGGGACGAAGTGGAGGTCATGGCGGATTCTCGCTCATTTCGGAGTCTCTGATGCAACGCCGCATCTCGCATCCTCCATCTCAGGATTCCTGTAGCTTGGATTTTTGACAAGGTCAGACAATGAAAACCGGACTTAACGCGATTCTTGACCCCACCCGCCGCTCCAGCGACGCGCAGGATTTTGACACTGCCATCCGGCGCAAAATTGTGGGCCAGGACGATGCAGTTGAAAAAGTTACCGGGATCTACCAGATGTTTCTGGCCGGACTGAACGCGCCCGGACGTCCGGTCGGCAATCTTCTCTTTCTGGGGCCAACCGGTTCGGGCAAGACCCGCGTCGTCGAGGCCGTCGCCGAGTCGCTCTTCGGAGATGCTCGCGCCATCGTCAAGATCGACTGCGCGGAATTCCAGCATTCGCATGAGATCGCCAAGCTCATCGGCTCGCCCCCAGGTTATCTCGGGCACCGCGAAACCCACCCCCTGCTCACCCAGGAGGCGCTGAACCAGTGGCATACCGACCGCCTCAAGCTCTCGTTGTTGCTCTTTGACGAGATCGAGAAAGCCAGCGATGCGCTGTGGCAGCTTCTGCTCGGAATTCTGGACAAAGCCACGCTCACCCTCGGCGACAATCGCCGCGTCGATCTTTCCCAGTGCCTCATTGTTCTGACCTCGAACCTGGGCGCTGGAGAGATGAATGAGCTGCTCAATGGCAACATGGGCTTCGCTCAGCCCACCGGCGTAATCGATAACAAGATCGACGCCAAGATGCAGCGCGCCGCCATCGACGCAGCGCGACGCAAGTTCTCCCCGGAGTTCATGAATCGCATCGATAAGGTCGTCGTCTTCAAAACTTTACGGAGCGAGCATCTGGAGAAGATCCTGGAGATTGAACTCGGCTTGGTGCAGCAGCGGATTCTGCAGGCGTACGGGGAACAACCAGTTCGTCTTCAGTTGCACCCCGCGGGTCAAGGCTCTGCTGTTGCAGGAAGGGACCGACCCGAAGTATGGTGCCCGTCACCTGAAGCGCGCCATTGAGAAGAACATCGTATTTCCGCTGGCCAATCTGGTGGCGACCGCGCAGGTCAGGCTCGGAGACTTCATCCGCATCGACCTCAACGACGAAGGTGCTATGACTTTCGTCAAGGAAGCCGAAGGCGCATTGGTTCCCGTGCTGCTGGAAAAATACGGCCCTGAGTTCACTTCGCAACTGCTGCCAAGGCAGGCCGCGCCGCACGCCGGGACGCTGCCGTCTCCGGTGGTCCGCTGCTCGATCACAAATAGCTAGACACTGAAGCCTCACATCTGCAGCAGATGTGAGGCTTTTTCGACTGAACCTTCCGCTTTAGCCGATTTCTCTCAGGGAAACACGAAGTAAAGCCGCAGCCATGCGTTGCCGTGGTCTAAACCGGAATGCCGAGGTGCTGCCGCAGTTGCGCCAGCGCAGCCTCCGCCGTCAGCCCGTACTTCTTGCGCAGCTCCTCCGGTTTGCCATGTTCAATGAACTGGTCCGGCCAGCCGATGCGCAGTACCGGCGTGCCTAGCCCCTGCCGGTTCAGCTCCTCCAGTACGGCGCTCCCGAAGCCTCCCGCCAGGACGTGGTCCTCCAGTGTTACCAGAATCTCAGCCGAGTGCGCAAATTGTGCGATCATCCCGGCGTCGAGGGGCTTGGCAAAGCGAGCATTGATCACGGCCGCGGCAACCCCCTCTGAAGCCAGCATCCCGGCAATCTCGCGCGCCAGCGGCAGCATGGCTCCCAGCGAGAAGATGGCGACGCGATCATTCCCGGTGTGCTCCAGCAGTTCGGCCCTGCCGATCGGCAGCTGCAACCGGCTGCTCCTTGATTCGGGTCCCTGGGCCGATGCCGCGCGGATAGCGCACCGCGGATGGGCCGTTGTGCTGCAGAGCGGTAAACAGCATGTCCGCGAGTTCGTCCTCATCCTTCGGATCCATGTGCACCATGTTCGGAATCCCGCGCAGATAGCTGATGTCGAAAAGGCCGTGGTGGGTAGGGCCATCGTCTCCGCTCAGGCTGCCGCGGTCCATGCAGAAGACCACGGGCAGGTTCTGCAGGCAGACGTCGTGCACGATTTGGTCAAAGCCGCGCTGCAGGAAGGTGGAATAGATGGCGCAGAATGGCCTGAAGCCCTTGGTCGCCATTCCGGCGGCGAACAACACCGCGTGTTCTTCCGCGATCCCCACGTCGTAATACTGATCTCGGATGCACCGCGCGGAAACGGTCGAGGGCCGTGCCGTTGGGCATGGCCGCAGTAATGGCAATCACGCGATCATTTCCGGTCGCCAGCTTGGTCAGCGAGTCGGCGAAAACCTCCGAGTAGGTGGGCTGAGCCAGTGGCTTGGTCTCGCCCGTCTCGGGATTGTAGGGCCCCAATCCGTGGAACTTCTTCTGCTTCTCCTCGGCGGGCTCAAAGCCCCGGCCTTTCTGGGTGATGACGTGCAACAGCACCGGGCGATCCAGCGTCTTCAGGAACTGGAAGGTGTGGATCAGCGTAGCGATGTCATGTCCGTCAACCGGCCCATAGTACTTCAGGCCAAACTCCTCGAAGATGACCGAAGGCCAGAGCATGCTCTTGGCGGCCTCTTCGGCCTTTCGCGCCACCTGCGCCGCCGACTTGCCACCGACCTTTTCCACCAGCTTGGCCGCCCGCTCGTGCAGTCGATGGTACTGCGGGCTGGTGACGATCTTATTGAAGTAGCTGGCGATGGCTCCGACGTTCTTGTCGATTGACCACTTGTTGTCATTCAGCACGATGATCAATCGCTTGGTTTGCGCGGCAATGTTGTTGAGCGCCTCGTAGGTGATGCCGCAGGTGAAGGCGGCGTCTCCGGCGAGCGCGACTACGTGCTCCTTGCCACCCAACCGGTCGCGGGCCACGGCCATTCCGAGTGCGGCCGAAAGAGCCGTGCCCGCGTGTCCTGCGCCGTAGCAGTCGTGTTCGCTCTCCGTGCGCAGCATAAAGCCGTTCAGCCCGCCCGGAGTGCGGATCGTCGAGAAGCGCTCGCGCCTTCCGGTGAGCAGCTTGTGCACGTACGCCTGATGGCTGACGTCGAAGAGAAAGTGGTCGGTAGGCGTGTCGAAGACGTAGTGCATGGCGATGGTCAGCTCGACAACGCCAAGGTTGGGGCCAAGATGCCCGCCGGTGCGGGCGAGCACCGTGATGAGTTCGCTGCGAATCTCTTCGGCAAGCTGGGTCAGCTCGGGCAGCGGCAAGCGCTTTACGTCCGCCGGGGAATGAATGGCGTCAAGAATGGGCGTCATGCTGATCGATGTTACTGCCTAATGCCGTTCTGCACGGCTGCTTTTAGGTGAACTGGCAAACAAAAGGCGCGCAGCCGGGCCACGCCTTCCAGAATCGATGGACAGAACTCTCCCTAGCTGCGCTTCTTTGCCTTGGATGTGGAGCGGACGCAGCTTGGAAGCAGATTTCACCTTCGGAAATACGCGTCTGAAGATTTTGTCCACGTTCCGGAGTTGGCGCTTCAGGTCGAAGGCCCGATCCAGCGTCTTCGCTTCCACCCGGGAGGTAATTTCCGGATCTGCCGCGACGAGCTCGCGAAAGTTCTTCTCCTCGCGCCAGGCCTGCATGGCATTGCGCTGCACAATCCGGTAGGCGTCCTCGCGCAGCACCCCTGCCTCCACTAGATCCAGCAAAAGCTGTCCGCTGAATACCAAGCCGCCGGTCGAATCAAGGTTGCGCAACATGCGCTCCGGATAAACGAGCATGGTGTCCACCAGAGTTGGTGGTCTTCGCCAGAAGGTAGTCGAGCAGAATCGTCGAGTCGGGCAGGATGACGCGCTCCACCGAGGAATGTGAGATGTCGCGCTCGTGCCACAGGGCGACGTTTTCAAACGCCGGCCTCACGTTGCCGCGAATCACGCGCGCCAGCCCGGAGATCTGCTCGCAGTTGACGGGATTCCGCTTGTGCGGCATCGCCGACGAGCCCTTCTGTTTTTCGCTGAAGAACTCTTCCGCCTCGCGCACTTCGGTCTTCTGCAGGTGGCGAATTTCGGTGGCAATTTTATCCAGCGTGCAGGCCACCACCGCCAGCGTGGCGACATAGAATGCATGGCGGTCGCGCTGAATCACCTGCGAGGAAACCGCCGCCGGAGCCAGGCCGAGGCGCTCGCAGATCAGCTTCCTCATACTTCGGATCGAGGTGCGCGCCCGTGCCGACCGCGCCGCTCAGCTTGCCCACGCGCATCTGTTCGGCGGCAAAATCGAATCGCTCCAGGTTGCGCTGCATTTCGCTGTACCAGTTGGCAATCTTCAGACCGAAGGTAATCGGCTCGGCGTGAACGCCGTGAGTGCGGCCGATCTGCGGAGTGTGCTGAAACTCGAGCGCCCGGCGCCGCAACACCACCAGAAACTTTTCAATGTCGGCCCGCAGCAGCACGGAAGCCTGCTGCACCAGCAACGCCTGCGCCGTATCCACCACATCGTTCGACGTAAGTCCGTAGTGCAGCCAGCGCGACTCCGGGCCTACCTTTTCCGCCACCGCCGTGGTGAAGGCGATGACGTCATGCTTCACCTCGGCCTCGACCTGGTGAATGCGCGCGCACTTCAAATGCCGCGCCTTTTACGCGGATGGCGCGGGCCGCCGATTTCGGCACGATTCCTGCTTCGGCGAGGGTTTCGCTGGCGGCGACCTCAACCTGCAACCAGGTGCGGAATTTGTTTTCTTCGCTCCAAATCTGTCCCATCTCGGGGCGGGTATATCGAGGAATCAAGGCAAACTCCTTGCAGATCTGTTAGGTCGGGGCTGAATTCCTTATTGTAACAATGTCGGCGCGGAGATTCGGAAGCTGCGGGCGGCAAAAAAATAGGCCGGGTTGCCCCGGCCTAATCAGGAGGTCTCTCTTCTCTATTTTGATTCTTGCTCCGGCGGAAAAGGAATACCGGTCATCTGTTGGACTTTCTCGGCGAAAAGGAATACCTAGAACTTTATCGGCTTAAGTCGCCGAATCGTTTAGCTCTTGGAAACACCCAGCAGCTCGCTCATCTCCTCGTAGAGAAATCCCTCGCCCGGGACGATAGGGCTGCACCCATTTACCGTCGATGACAAACTGCGGAATGGCGCGCTTGCCTGTATTGCGGATCACCTCATCGGCGGCGCCGGGTGTCGTCTCAATGTTGATCTCCTGGTAGGGGATCGCGTGCTTGTCAAGAAAGCGCTTTGCTTCGCGGCAGTCGTGAACACCACGGCGCGGAATATACGAGTAAGCCCATGTATTAATAGATGCTTCGCGCAGAGACGGGAAGTTTCAGAAATTCAGCCGAAAGTAAGCAAATTCAATTACACAAAGTCTCGTGGTCACATCCCGTGAACATGACAGCGCGCAAAAGAAAACGCCGCCAGGGATGCCGGCGGCGTTTCGCATTCACTCACGATACGCGTTAGTTCAGCAGCAGCGCACCGTCGGTCTTCTCTTCGCCCACTTCGCGGTAGAAGAGCTGATTGTTGTCGAGATAGACCTCGACGAACGCCGGGCGGGTTTTGATGCTGCCCTGGATCAGCGCCTCTGACAGCGGATCCTCCACGTACTTCTGCAGCGCGCGGCGCAACGGACGAGCTCCGTAGCTGCGGTCGGTGATGGTCTTCTCCAGAATCCACTTGCGCGCGTCTTCGGTCACCGTGATCGTGATCGCTCTCTGCGCCAGGTTGTGATTCAGTTGCGTGACCATCAACTCCACGATCTGGTTCAGATCGTGTTCGCTCAGGGCATTGAAGATCACGACTTCATCCAGACGGTTGAGGAATTCCGGATTGAAGGTCTTCTTGACCTCGCTCTTCACCATCTCTTCAACCTTGTCGCTGATGCTCTCTTCCTTGTTCGAAGAGAAGCCCAGCCCCTCGCGCTTGATCATGTGGCGCGCGCCGATGTTGGAGGTCATGATGAGGATCACATTCTTGAAGTCCACGGTATTGCCGAGGCCATCGGTCAACTGTCCATCCTCGAAGACCTGCAACAGAATGTTGAACACATCCGGATGCGCCTTCTCGATTTCATCCAGCAACACCACCGAATACGGCGCACGCTTCACCCGCTCGGTGAGTTGTCCGCCTTCTTCGTAGCCCACATATCCTGGAGGCGAACCGATCAACTTGCTGACCGAATGTTTCTCCATGTACTCCGACATGTCGAAGCGTATCAGGCTCTTCTCGCTGCCGAACATGAACTGCGCCAGCGTTCGTGCGGCTTCCGTCTTCCCCACGCCCGTTGGGCCCAGGAAGAGGAAGGAGCCGATCGGCCGCGCCGGGCTCTTGAGTCCAGCGCGCGAGCGGCGGATGGCGCGGGCCAGAGCGCTGATCGCCTTTTCCTGCGAGATCACGCGCTTGTGCAGCTCTTCTTCAATGCGCAGCAGCTTCTGCGATTCTTCTTCCTTGATCGCCGCCACCGGAACTCCGGTCCAGCGCGACACCACTTCCTCGATGTCCTCGCGCTGCACGATTCCCGTGGCGCTTTCATTGAGGTGGAACTTCTCGCGCAGAACGCGCAGGTTCTCGCGCTCCTTGCGCTCCTCGTCCGAGTAGAAGCGCGCCTTCTCGAATTCGTGATTCGCAATCGCGTTCTCCATGCGATGAACGATGAACTTGATGCGCTTCTGCACCTCGGTGATCTCTTCCGGCAGCGCGGACTGGCGTAGCTTCACCCGTGCTCCCGCCTCGTCGATCAGATCGATCGCCTTGTCCGGCAGGAAGCGATCCGGAATGTAACGATTCGAGTGCGAGACCGCAAAGTTGATCGACTCGTCGGTGTAGCTGACGGCGTGGAACTTCTCGTAGCGGTCCTTGATGCCCATCAGAATCTTGACCGAATCCGGCTCATTGGGCGGCGGAACCTTCACCGACTGGAAGCGCCGTTCGAGCGAACGATCCTTCTCGATCGACTTGCGGTACTCGCCGGGCGTGGTGGCCCCGATGCACTGGATTTCGCCGCGCGACAGCGCCGGCTTCAAAATGTTGGCCGCATCCAGCGACCCTTCTGCCGAACCAGCTCCGACCAGCGTGTGCAACTCGTCGATGAAGATGATCGAGTTCTGATTTTCGATCAGTTCCTTCATGATGGTCTTGAGCCGCTCTTCGAACTGGCCGCGATACTTTGTGCCTGCGACGATCAGCGAAAGATCCAGGGCGAGCACCCGCTTGTCGGCCAGGAACGAAGGCACTTCGCCGTCGGCGATTCGCTGCGCCAAACCTTCGACGATCGCGGTCTTGCCCACGCCGGGCTCGCCGATCAGCACCGGGTTGTTCTTGGTGCGGCGGCACAGAATCTGAATCGTACGGTCCACCTCGCCATCGCGCCCCACCAGCGGATCCAACTGATTTTCCATCGCGGCCTGGGTCAGGTCGCGGGAGAACTCCGCCAGCAGCGAAGACTCCCGATTGGCGGCGCGCTGCGGCTGCTGCTGCACCTTCTCCTGCGTAGTGCGCTGCAGTTCCTCGCGAATAGCCGCGATCTTCAGCCCGCGCTCGGCCAGAATCTCCGCCGCAAAACACTTCTCCTCGCGCAACAACCCGAGCAGCAGGTGCTCCGTGCCAATGTGCTTGTGGCTGAGCCGCTCGGCTTCTTCGGAGGCATAGGCCAGCACCCGCTTGCACTCATTGCTGAGCGGCAGGTCCACGCTGGTCGATACCTTTTCACGAATCGTCGTGTGGGCTTCAATCTGCTTACGGATAGAGTCCACCGACGAATGCTGGCGAAGGAAGCGGTTGGTCAGAGCCTTGTCTTCGCGCAACAGACCGAGCAGAAGGTGCTCCGTTTCAATATACGGAGAGCCAAACTGGCTGGCTTCATATCGTGCAAAGAAGATCACGCGCCTTGCTTTTTCGGTGTACCGTTCAAACATTGTGTGTCTCCAAGTCCCTCCGCCCCGGCCATTACCGGTAACGGGAGACTTTCTCCTTGCTTCATCTCTGGTTCCACCGGAGAACCAAGCTTCCGGGGACCGCGATAGGATCCTTCCGGACCCCGATCGGTTAGCTCCAAGCCAACCGGAGAAAAAACGCCTCTACCCCTGTCTTTCACCACCGCAAAAAAGGTGGCCAAGTCTTGCAAGTAACGCTCTGCGTTTCTGTTACGCCAACTATGCCATTAAATGGCCGATCAAGCTAAAAGAATTAACCCTAGGATTGCGATAAAGACTCTGGGGTGACCTCCGTAACGGTTCCGCATTCCAAAGAGAGAATACGACTGCAACGCCGGGCGAATGCAAGATTATGGGTCACGATGATCGATGTGAGCCGGTAACTGGCGTGGAGTCTTGAAATTAGCTCAAACACGGATTCCGCCGTGCGAGTGTCCAGATCCCCGGTCGGTTCGTCCGCCAGCAGCATCCTGGGAGCGGTCACCAGCGCCCGCGCCAGGGAAACCCGCTGCTGTTCGCCTCCGGAAAGCTCCCCCGCGCGATGATGGCCGCGATCTGCCAGTCCAACTTCTCCCAGCCACTTGGCGGCCACCGCCTCTGCCTTGCTCCGGCTTTCGCCTCGCAAATACAACGGCATTGCCACATTCTCCAGCGCCGTAAACTCAGGCAGCAGGTAGTGGAACTGCCACACGTACCCGATCTGGCGGTTCCGAAACTCCGCTGCAGCTTCCTCGGACAACGAGGTTAAACGCGTGTCGCCAAAAAACACCTCGCCGGAGCTCGCCGTATCCAATGCGCCCAAGATGTGCAGCAGGGAAGACTTGCCCGCCCCGCTCTGGCCCACAATCGCCAGCATCTCACCCTCACGTACCCGGAAAGACAGGTTGTCAAAGAGCACAAGGTCCGTGCTTCCAGAGCGATAGACCTTGCGGAGAGCCTCAACTCGGAGGATCTCTTCCTTACCCATTGGATGCACCTCGCGTTCTCCCTGGTGCAAAATCCCGCGCTTGTGCAGGAACATTCCCCGTTAGCGCAGCTCCGATAAGAAACGGCTGTTTACACCCTTCAATTAAACCATGCCGGGGCCGTCTGGTGCTGTGATGGGCGAAACCACAACGCATTCCAGCAGACCATTTCTTGATCTCCCAGAGTTCTGCGTAAGCGCTCGTCACAGTGCGCCACCTCACTCGTATCGCAGCGCCTCGGCCGGCAGCACCCGTGCCGCCGACTGCGACGGATACACCGTGGCGATGAAGCTGATCGCCAGCGAGACGATGGCCACCAGAGCCGCATCCACGGCGCGCGGCGCAAACGGAACGTAGTCGATGGAATAGACCTCGGCCGAAAGCGAGATCCAGTGGTAGCGTCCCGCAAGAATCGCAATCGTGTAGCCCACCACCAGTCCCAGTGCGGTCCCTATGATGCCGATCAGCAGCCCCTGCCAGATGAAGATGCGGCGTACCTGCTTCCGGCGCGCTCCCATCGAAACCAGCACCGCAATGTCGCGCGTCTTTTCCATCACCATCATAATTAGGGAAATCAGAATATTCAGCGCGGCCACAAAAACAATCAATCCGATGGTGATAAACGTAACCACCCGCTCCAGGCGCAGGGCGCGGAATAGCGCCCGGTTCTGCTCCATCCAGTTCGTGGTCTGGAACCCTTTCCCCGCGGCGGCTTCGATCTGCTTTCCGAGGGCGGGCACGTTGTAGATGTCATCTACCTTGAATTCCAGCACACTGGCGATGTCGCCCAGGCTGAACAGCCGCTGCGCATCGCCCAGGGAGCAGAGCGCCCAGGTCGAGTCGTAATCGTAAAATCCCGACTGAAAGATACCGGTGACCCTGAATCGCATGTAGCGCGGCACCATGCCAAATGGCGTCAACTCACCCTGTGGACTGGTGACCAGAACCACCGAGCCCACCGTTGCGCCCAAGGTCTGCGCCAGATCTTTGCCGAGTACGATTGGCGGCATTGCCGCGATCCGGTCGCTCGCCCCCTGCAGCGAAGATGGATTGGAATCTTCCGGCGACGCACTCTTCTGCGGGGCGCATCCGCTATCGAATTGGCTCAAGGGTGGAGTGCGTGGCTTCGCTGCGCAATCGCTCTGGGCCTGCGCTTCCGCCAGCGGCTGCGCGCTGCCCTCGTGCACCGAATCCAGCATTGCGGTGACGTGTCGTTCGTCCGCCGGAACGATTCCCTTCAAGACCGCGCCGCCGGCCCGCGCTCCGCGTGAGATCAACACCTGCTCATAGATTGCAGGCGCCGCCGCGCGCACATGGGGCAGCTTTTCCAACTGCTGGAGCAGCGCTGCCCAGTCGTGGATGCCGTCATTTTCCACCCGCATCAGGTTGACGTGCGAAGTGGAGCCGAGCAGACGTTCCTGCAGGTCTTGCCGGAAGCCGTTGTTGATGGCCAATGCGATGATCAGCGAGGCCACTCCGGCGGCAACGCCCAGAATCGAGATCGCGGTAATTACTCCGATGACCGCCTGGCGGCGCTTGGCGCGAAGATAGCGGGCGGCGACGAAAAGCTCAAAACGCATCCCTGCATTATAGGTTAGGAAGCAAGGCGAACTGCTTACTTTAGAATCCTGAAGCTTGGCCCTTCAATCCTTTGGCATGGGGAAAATTGCCGGAGTGTGCTCGCAATACTCCTCCCACGCAGGACCGAATCGGAGATGTAATTCGCGCTCCTCGAAGATGATCATGATGCTTCCTGTGACCAGGGCGAAGGCGAACAACGCGTAGCAGGCCACGGTGCCCGAGCCGAGTGTAAAGCCCAGCATGGTGCACAGGTGTCCGAGATACATCGGGTGGCGCACCATGCGGTGGACGCCGGAGGTGACCAGAACCTTCGGCCCGCGCTCGGGCTCCAACTCATCCCGCCCAATCACGCGCATCAATGACAGTTCGCGTCCTGCATTTACATATAGAAATATGGAGACCGCCCAGAGCAGAGGCGCGGCGAACCATGTGACCGAGTTGTGATAGAGCAGGGAATCGCACCACGGGTAGGAAGCGCGCCAGGCGATGCACCACGTCACACCCCACAACGGCACCAGCAACGTGAGCTTGTAACGGGCGGCGCGCCAGCTTTTTGCAAACGGATGCACCATCATCCAGTAAACCGGAATGGTGGCATAGATCCCGCAGACGAACCATGCGGCAATGCGCAAAGTCTGCATCATCATCCTCCGCCGCGCAGGACCGTCTTCTCGCTGTCAGAGGAAGAGTGCTCCCGTGTGCGCGTAGTCTGAGCAACGGCGGTAACGGTCAACGGAAGCACTGTGGCAGCGGTCCTCTTCAGGGTTTCCACACCGGAGCTTTCCATACCGGACACTTTGACGGAAGAGTAGCAGAGGAGCGCGGTAGGGGAAAGGCGTCCTCCGTTTCCTGACGCTTTGCCGATTCTGGCACGCGAAGAATCGAAGCATCCTGAACTGCGAAAAACCTACTCCATGACTTCTTTCGGTTTGCAGTACATCACCATCAGGCATGTCATAGGTCACCGACAAATCTTTGAAATGAGAGGAGTGTGATAGCCAGTTGGCGATCCCCGGGCTGTCTTCCATCTCCCTCGCGGGATGGATGACATCACGCTGACAAATGTTTCGCCGATGAGTCTGTGGAATTTTGAGAGGCTAAGCGAGGCTAAGAACCCGAAACTACGCACGCTCCTCACGCAGTCGCTCCCAAACTCTTCGGAGAGCTGAGTTCTGGGAGGCCTTATGCTCGCGCGTGTAACCCGGGCTGTTGCATTCATCCTACGGAGCCGCCTTGGAACGAGGGTTGCGGTAATCGCTACCGCGCTCTTATCCGGATTGTTCGAATTTGACCTGTCGCGTTGGCTCTTTGGAATCCACGTTCCCCCCAATCTGCACTGTGCAGTGCAAGCAGCTATCGTCGCCCTGGGAGCAGGATTGGCGCTTTGGCTGATTTTGCGTGGAATGATTGCTCGGCGCAGGATGGTCGAGGATGAATTATGTCGAGTCGCTGAGCTGAATCACACCCTCAGAAATGCCCTTGAAGTAATCGTGCTTGCGCATTACAGCGGAACCGATTACGAGCACAAGACGATGGTGCTGGACTGCACGAATAAAATCGATCAGAAACTGAAAGAGTTGTTTCCATCGACGGGGAAAACCAGAATATCCATGAAGAACGGAAAGTGGGAGATTAGCGAGCATTGACATCAAGCCCGGGTAGAACCCGGGCTCCTGAACTTCACCCGTCCGCAGTCACCTGCCGTGGTAAGTGCTAGTGGTGCTCTCCGTAGCCTTCCTTGTATCCCTGTTCGTATCCTTCCCGGTACTCGCGTTCGTAATCGTGCTTGTCGCCGAATTCACCGCGGTAGCCGCGATCCGGATGCTTGTAGCCGGGACCGTAATGCCATTTGCGATGCGCCTCGCGATCCCCCTGGCCATCGGTAGCGCCGTCACGGAAGCCTTGGCGAAATCCAGGATTGCGTCCTTCGAAGCGCGAATCGTGCTCCCAATCGTGGTCGTGATCTTGCGGCAGCGCCGCAGAGGGCAGCGCCGCGGCGCTCGCAAAGCGGGGAACGGCACGGACGGAGCTGGGCAGCAACGCCATGCAGAAAAGGGCAACCAACATCCAGCGAACTTTCATACTTCCTGGTTCTCCTCAATATACGATTCTGAAACTTAGAGTTGTCAAAGACTTCAGTGTGCATGGGATGCGGCGCGCTGTATCGGAGATTTCCTGAAAGAACCATGCGGATGCAGGGCGCGCGAGTAGATGGTATTCATCGATTGGTCTATATTGTTACTGTTTACCCGAGGCTCTGGCCAGAGTCGGTCGAGGGAGCATCGTATGTCGCCACGAAGATGTTTTAATTTCGAGGTCGCGCTTCGTTACCCTGTCTTGTTGGTCCTAATTTCATTCTATCTGGCACTCGCGCCAAAGGTGTCGTTGGCCCAGACGGGGAGTTCAACCCCGTGGGATTCAACCAGCCACCCGGACTCAAATGGCCAAAAGCAGCAAGTGCCACCCGAGGCCAGCGGTCCGGAGAGTGACACTGGACCTTACGCGATCCCAAAGGCAGCTCCGGACAAGCAGCCCGCCAGACCCGCTTCTCCACCGCCTGCGCCAAAGCCCGTGGAGGCGATGCCCAGCATCTCCATCAATGTCAATGTTCCGCTCGTTTCGGTGGACGCTCTGGTTGTGACCAAAGATGGCCAGTTTATTCCCGGACTGCAGAAAGATCAGTTCCGCATTCTGGAAGACAACGTCGTGCAGCCTATCCAGAGCTTTGCTCTTACCAAGGCTGGCTATACGGCGGTGCTGCTCGTGGAGTTTGCATCTACCCCGGCCTTCCAGGTCAGCCGCCGGCAGTTCCTGTATGACGCATTGCACGCATCGTATGCCTTCACCGAGCAGTTGCAGAAGAACGACTATGTCGCAGTGATTAGTTATGACATGACGCCGAGCATCCTGATGGACTTCACTTCTGACAAGCAGGCGATTTACGGCGCACTGAATTCGCTGCGTGTCCCCGGATTCAGTGAAACCAATCTCTTCGACGCGCTTTACGACACGCTTGACCGCCTGGAGCGCCTTGACGGACGCAAGGAAGTGATCCTGATCAGCAGCGGCGTGGACACCTTCAGCAAAGTGACCTTAGACAAGGTTTTCAAAAAAATTAAAGCGACGCCTAACGTGACAATCTACGCAATCAGCACGGGGTTTTTGTGGCGCAATTTTATGGAGTCGCACGCCGGCATGGGAATGGGGGCCTCCATACGTCAGATGGACTTGCTTCAAGGTGATAATCAGATGAGCACATTTGCCAAGATGACCGGCGGACATTGGTTCAGCCCGCGCTTTGAGGCCGAGTTGCCCGAAGTCTTCCGCGAAATCTCAGCGGCCGTGCGCAATCAGTACACCCTCACCTATCGCCCCACCAATGCCAAGTTGGACGGTACCTACCGCAAGTTAAAGGTGGAGGTGGTGGAGCCGGGCACCGACAAACCGCTGATCGTGAAGGATCAGAAGGGAAAGGAATTGAAGTACCAGATCCTCTCGCGCGAGGGCTACACCGCCAAGCACGAGGTCGACTAGCATACTTGCTGCTGGGGAAGGCTGCGGGCAACCATGCCTGCTCAACTGTCGCGCAGGTGGACACCGGCCACGGAACCGCGAATCAGAGGCCGTTCAGCAGTGATGAATGGCGGTGTACGTTGTGCTCGCAACCCGCCCGCCTTGCGTCAGCCCGGAAGATAAATCCTTGACCTCGTTGCGGGCTTCGGTTTCAGCTATTTCCAACGTTGGGGCGTGTCCCCAGGAGATCATTTGGTCAGGATTGGCCTCCTGGCAAATCATCCAGTGATAACGCGTCTTTTTGCGAAAAGGCTGCGCCTGAATCGAAACTACATACCGGACTAACTCTGGATTCATTTGAATGAGCCCTCCTCTTGAGCCGTGCAATTGCCACCCTCTGGGCTGTTTGTCTGCCGCCGTTCGGGCCACATATGTATGGCTTTATCATACCGCCGCGCGGGTTTTTCTGCAGTGAGCGCGGTCACCGGTGAATTTGCACCTGCGTTTTGCCCCACATAGGGGTCAAAATGGAATACACTCCAACTCAGCTTATTGCGGACACAACTGAATGACACGATTGCGATTGCTTGCCCTTGTGCTGCTTTCCTTGACCCCTCTGCTGCTGGCGCAACCGGCTCAGGAAAGTTCCCGCCCCTTGATCGACGGTTTGGCAGCTGCTATTCAGGCCGAATTCCAGAGTCATGGTGACCGCGTACTCGGCAAAGGCCTGTATGGCTGGAGCACCCGGCTGAACAAAATTGAAGAGTGCCGCGCTGAATTCTCGGTTCAGGTAACCAGCAACACGGGAGAGGTTACCTTTCGTACCGAGACGGTTAGCTTCTCGCTGGGCGCCATTGAGCCCTACAACATAGCGTTGCAAAAGAATCGGCTGACATTGCCCTGTGCCGGAAAAGAGAAGTGCATCTTCTCCACTTCCACGTGTAGCAATAAGAGCAAGGATGGGATCGTGATCAACTGCGCCACGCAAAGCCAGAAGCGGGTGGACTCCATCGACTTGGAATTGGATGGCGATGTTGCCGCCGCTTCGCGCTTGGAGCGGGCCTTCCGGCAGGCTGTCGACATTTGCCGTACGCCCAAACCGGTGACGTTCTAGAGCAAATGCAACATGTTTGGAACTCTCCTTTCGTTCTCCATTATCATCACACATCATCCTGCACGCCAAGCTTCGAGTTATAGTAAGAGTAAGGCGGGTGTTAGCTGTTTTGCCCTGCCGAATTCTGATCGTCAGGAGAATGTGAAGACGAATGGCTAAAGAGAAAACGCCTTCCAATGCGTCCACTCCAAAGAAATCTGCCGCGAAGAAGAGTCCGGCCAAAAAGGCTTTGGCGAACAAACCGGTAGTGGGAGAGCCCGTTACAGCGGCTGCAGCCTCATCACCTCTCTCAACCGCCTCCGTGCACACGGCTCAGCCCGCCGCTGCGCGACTCCACGACGAGATTCGCCAACGTGCCTACGAACTCTTTCGCGAGCGCGGCGGACATCACGGCTCACATGAGACGGATTGGCATCGCGCCGAGTCAGAAGTTCGCTCAAAATATAAGGCGTAGTTAGGTAGTCATGCTCAAGGTATTAATGGTCGATGATGACCGCGCGCAATTGCACATACGAGAGATTGTTTTGCGCAACGCTGGGCTGGACGTACAGCTTGCAACCGATGTGCAGGGTGCGCTCGCGCTCCTGTGCTCTGCGGGAGACCAGATCGGGATGGTCGTCACCGACCACTTCCTGAATGGAAGCACCGGCGCGGACCTGGTCCGCCAACTGCGGCTCACCGCGCCCTCTATGCCGGTAATGGTGCTCACCGGTATGCCCGGAATAGAAGCTGAGTACGATGGACTGAATGTGAGCGTCTGGTTGAAACCTTTGTCGCCCGATGAATTTGTCCGGGCGATAAAGCATTCACTGTCCTAAGAAAAGTTCGCTGGCTGCGAACTCTGATCATTCGCGCGGTGGTGTTGGAGGCCCCAAAAAGGCAGGACTGATTGGTACGGAATCGGTGCCATCCTCAACGGGCCCTAACTTGCTGCTCCGGTCCTGGCTCCCATGCCACCGAGTAAGCGAATCCTTAACGACCCCTACGATTGACCTTCGATTTTGCGCGACGAGCTTCAGCCATTGCCAAGCGCCCTTTTGAGGAAAGTAGATTCCGCGAAAGAAGAGTCGAGACATCAAAAGGCTAATTTTCCAGGGCGCTGGTTCGTCAGCAATCGATTCCAGCGCTCTCTCGGTTGCCGCGGCACTGTACGAGTTTGTCCATGCGTACCGCACCTCGTCCTGCACCTCCGGGATGGTGATCCGCAGAGGCGTGTGCGCCATCTCGAATGGCGCAAACTCGAGCCAATGTTTCGACCGTGTCAGCCGTCCTTCGCTTTCCAGGCGGGTGTACAAAGGGGTCGCGGGGAACGGAGTGATTTGCCCGAAGACGGGCAGACCTGGCGGCCATTCGCGCATCTGGGCCAGTGTGCGCTCGGCCACTCCGGGGGTATCGTGATCCAGTCCGAAGATAAACGACGTGATCGCATAGATGTGGCGCCGTGCCATCGCCTGGAGCACACCCGCATATTCCTCCGGCTTGTTGAACCCTTTGTTGACGCTGGCCAGATTGGCAGGATCGAGCGACTCCATGCCGATGAAGATCCACCGCCCGCCCGAAGCCGCGATCAAATCCAGCAACTCCTCGTCGCGCAATAAGTTCGCGCTGATCTGCCCCACCCAGGAAAGTTCGGCGCCCGCAGCAATGATGTCGCGCAGAAGCGACTTGGTGCGCTTCACGTTAATTGCAAAATTGTCATCGACGAAGAATACAGCGATCTGGCCCTTGCTATCGCGGCCGCGCTGTTTGAGGCTGAGCATCTCTTTGACGACGCTCTCATTCGATCGGAAGCGGATCGTATCGCCGAAGAACCCGGTCACCGTGCAGAACTCGCATCCATAAGGACAGCCGCGTCCGGACTCGATGGGAATAATGTGAAATGTCTCCCAGGGGTATCCCATGCGGTGCATGAATGCGACGCGCAAAGGCCGGAATCCGATTGAACTGTTGCAGGTCGAGAGAATTCCAGGGAATCGCCGGATAATCCTGCAACGTCGGTTTGCTGTCCTGCCCGGCTGCGTCGGTCGCTGTGTAGATCTCCTTCAGTTGGCCGCGCGCCGCATCCTCCACGATCAGCGGCCAGGTCTCATCCGCTTCGCCCAGGGCCAGTGCGTCCGCATGACGCGGTTGGCCATTCCGCCCGAGCGCTTCATCAGGAATTTCTGTTACATGCGGTCCACCCATGACGACTGGAATACCGGCGGCACGGATTGAATCCGCCACTCGGTATGCTTTGGCAATCATGCGGGTCATGGCTCCGATTCCGACCAGTCCGACCCCTTCGTCGACAACGAACTGGACCAGTTCGGCGTCGCTCATCGGTCGTGTGTTGCCATCGACCAATACAACCTCATGGCCCGCGGGCGTGAGCGCCTGCAGCAGAAACATCCAGAGGTGGGGCATGAAGTTCTGCGTGATGCCGTTGTCGGGGTTGTACAGAAGGATTTTCAGTTGCAGTTCCCAGTCGCCAGACTGGCTGGCGACTTTCTCTTCCGGCAAACTGTCCGCTTGGGCCACAAAATGAACTGGGAGCCACCGGAACGGGAGTGACGGTAGACCCCCAGTTTAGCACTGTTCCCATGGCCTAGCGGCCCATTAAAATACGGCTAAAATACGTCGCAAAGGACCCACCCTGAGGACTAGGGCCGTTTATTCTTCGCCTGCGCTTTGCCGTCTCGCTTCTTGTTTCCAGCGAACGGCCGCTTGGCTCCATGCTTCTTTTTGCCCGGCGAGGGGCTTTTCTTTTTGAGCCGCGCTGGCTTTCTGTATGTGCCTGGGTCTTCCAACACCTCAGGTGCTGGCAACTGTTCGCGGCGAATGCGAACAAGCACGGCAGCGAGTTGTTCGGCGCTCCGCTCTGCGAGCAGCATTCGGGCTGCCGCCAAGTCGTCTTCCGCCGGAGAGTCTGCCATGGCAACGATTTCGCGCACCAGGTTTTCCTCGTCACGGGCGCGAATCGCGTCAGCCGAGGGCGCAGTCGTCCAGACTGCTTTGATCTTTGCCGACGCCAGCAACCGTTCGCCGGCCCCCCGATGCTGCGCCGGCACGATCATTACCGACAATCCTTTGCGGCCCGCTCGTCCTGTGCGGCCGCTGCGATGCAACAGCGCCTCCCGGTTCTGCGGAAGGTCGGCGTGGATCACCAGACCGAGCTCAGGCATATCCAATCCGCGTGCCGCCACATCGGTTGCCACGCACACGCGAGCCCGCCCATCACGCAAGGCTTGCAGCGCAGTCGTACGCTCGTGCTGCTTCAGCTCTCCTGAAAGCGAAACCGCGGAGAATCCGCGCTCCCGTAAATTCGCGTGCAAGTGTCGTACGGCTTCGCGCGTTGAACAGAACACCAGCGCACCTTGCACATCGAAATAGCGCAGCGAATTCACCACCGCGTGTTCAGTATCCCGCGGACCGATCAGAAATGCGCGATATTCAATATCGCCGTGAGGCTCGTTCTCCGACGATAAGGCCATGCGCAGAGCATCGCGCTGATACTGCTTGGCCAGCCCTAGGATTGCCTTCGGCAGTGTCGCCGAAAACATCATGGTGCGCCGTCCCGGTGGAGTCGCGTTCATCAGCAGCTCAAGCTCTTCGCGAAAGCCGAAATCAAGCATCTCATCCGCTTCGTCCAGCACCACCGCGCGGATTCCTGACAAGTCCAAATATCCTCGATCAAGATGGTCCGCCAGGCGGCCGGGCGTACCGACGACGATGTGGGCTCCCGCAGCCAGTGCGCGTTGCTCGCGACGAATATCCATGCCGCCCACGCAAGAGGTCACGCGCCCGCCCGCCTCGCCCAACAGCCACGCCAGCTCTCGATGCACCTGTAGCGCCAGTTCACGGGTCGGGGCCACAACCAGCGCAAGTGGCTGCTTTGGCCGATCAAATCGTGGCGCCTCGCCAAGCAGCGTTTCTCCTAACGTAAGGCCATACGCCGCGGTCTTTCCCGAGCCCGTCTGCGCTGACACCAGCAGGTCGCGCCCTGCTGCTTCCGGTCGAAGCACGGCTGTTTGAACGGGTGTGGGTTCGGTGTAGTTTCGTGCTGCAAGCGCACGAAGCAAGCTGGGATGAAGTTCAGGAAAAGCCATAGATTGAAGTATAAGGGACTGCCGATATTCTTGTTGGTTCTCTCCGGCAGGTCTCCACAGTGCCGATCGCGATTCAAAGCGCTGGGCCGCTCACGGTGCCGGCGGACTTCAACTGATCCAGCGCAGTCAGCACGTCCTGCCAGCGGTGTGGGTCCTTCTTTGTCTCAATCGGCATCGAGAGGTCGGAATAGAACTGCAAAAAGTTTTCGCGAAGTTCCGGCGATGTGCGGTCAAACTTTTGTGCTGATAGCCGAACCAACAACTTTGCATAGGTCTCATCGGTCAGCGAGTATTCCCCTGCTTCGGTGAGGTTTCCACTATCGAGGTCACGATTAGGAACCGTGAGCGAGTCGTTCTTCACTTCTTCCAGAAGGACTCGATACTGATCGACCGTAGTGTTGATGCTCTTGATATACAGGTCTTCGGTTTGCGGTGTTGGGCTCTTGAAAGCTAATCCCTTAAAGGGTCCGACCTTAGGCACAAAGCGCAGCAGCGCTGACAGAATGCGCGTGCCAATGCCTGGCCTCTCGTAATCCTTTCCCCACTCCTTCTCATAGCTGGAGCGCGAAAGACGATACAAGAACTTTTGCTTTGCAGGGTCCTGCTTTTCGTGTATCAATTCTTTCTTGTGGGTTTGCAGCGCCACTTGGGTCATCTTTGGGATAAGCTGGCTAACTCCGAAACGGTAGGAGCCGACCGCAAGGTCTTCGTGGGGTAGCACATCTTTCAACTCCACGCCATATACAACGGGAAACACCCGCTCCAGCAGGGGCTTGGCTACTTGGAATCCAATGAAGTCGTGATACTGCTGCGAGGCATAGCGATTCTTCGCAACCTGCACGGTGTCAAAGCCAAACTCAATCTTCAGGTGCGCCGTCTTGTCCTGGGCGTACCGGACCGATTTTCCATACTTGGCTCGCAGCTTCGGATACTCAATTGCCACGGCCTGATTGACCGCCGGATGACCTGCGATGTCGGACGCATAGTGGGACAATGCGCCCAGTGCAAAAGCGTACTCGTTCACATCGGTGCTTTCGAGCAGCAGCTCACGAACAAAATCTCCGCTGCGCACGTAGTGAACCAGGTTACTGAATTCTTTGCTGCCGAAAGGATAGTAGCCGAGATCCTGAATGACCGCGCCACCGTATGCATAGGCATGGGCCTCCTTGATCTGCTCTTCAGTTAATCCGGGGTAGCGCGTAAGCAGCAGCGAGCGTATCTCAACCGTCCATAGTAGGTTGACGATTTCCTCATGCGTTAGAACCGAATAAGCGGGCGCACCGGAACTACACATGATCATGATCAGTAATAGTGCTGTGACACGGGCGGCGAACAGGCGCAAATGATTGAGGCCTGACAAACTCATGGGGGAACGCATCGTTTTATATCGTCCGAGCACAACTGAATACTGCTCAATACAGTAAGCTCAGACGAAAAAAGTTATGAGTGTCTATGCAGACTGGAAGGTAGTCTCGCTGATTGAAAAAATCACAGCCCGCCTTCAACCGCGCGGGCTGTGCGAAAAACCGATCACGCTTTCCACAAAAGTCAGTAGGGGGTTGTGGTGCCACTCCCCGGCGTCCCCGCTCCACTTGGACTCGTCTGACCGGGCGCTGAAGTACCCTGTCCACCTGTGGTGCCAGGGCCAGGTGAGGTCGTGGTTGGCGCACTCATGCTCCCGGGCGCCGTACCTGGCGTGGCTGCTCCCGAAGGACTTGTCTGACCCGGCATCTGATTCGGCGATTCATTCGGCAACGGAGTACTCGGCTGGCCCACCGTACCAGTGCTGGGCGCAACCGTAGATGGTAAATTCGTGCCCCCTGGGGCTGTCCCTGAGCCCGGAGCTCCGGAAACTGCGCCTCCGGAACTTGAGCCGCCCGGCGATGTTCCCGCCTGCCCTGCTCCTGCCTGCCCCGCCGTCTGGCCCAAGGCAACGGATGTGCACAACGCCAGGGTTGCTGTCAGTAGCAATCTTCTCATCTTTGCAATCTCCCTTTTTCCCAGTTGCATCACTTCGACGAGCGGCGCACTCTCGAACAACGGCACAGCGAACAGGGATGCGCAAGATTCAGTTTGTAGTTGTCCGAAAGAGACGTCGCCGTGGTGAGAACGACTCGGCCCACGAGAGAGTCGATACGCAGCAGATCCGGCCGTGCCCTTGTTATCACAAGTAAAACCCCAGCGCGGAAATCACACTCCAATCACAAAACGGAAAGGTAATCTCTGGCGTGTGCCCGAGCAAAGGGGGGAGGGTTGGAATGAAAAAACAAGCTCCGCATTACTGATGGCCGTGCTGCTTTTTGCGATCTGCGGATGGGCAGAGACGGATGATGAGAGGAGCAAGGCGACCAAACGGCTCCAGGATGTAGCCGACGATTTGAACCGGCTCACGAATGCTCCAGACGGCGGAATTCCACAGACCGTACTGGCGGAAGCCAAGTGCGTCGCTATCGTTCCCACCCTCAAGAAAGGCGGCTTTGTCTTCGGCGGCGAATTTGGCCGTGGTGTCGCCACCCGCCGCTTGCAAGGTGATCGATGGAGCGCACCTGCGTTCTTCACTTTTACCGGAGGTAGCTGGGGAGCGCAAATCGGTGGCGAAAGCGTCGACCTTGTGATGCTCTTTCTGAACCAGGAAGGCGAGGATAAACTCATGCAGGCGAACTGGAAAATCGGCGGTGATGTCGGAATTGCGGCTGGTCCGTGGGGGCGTCAAGGCAGCGCCAGCACCGATTGGAAGATGGACGCGGGCATTTTGACCTATTCCAAGGCAAAGGGCGCGTTTGTCGGCGCTACCCTGAACGGAGCCAATATTCACGTCGATGAAAAAGCGATGCAGGCGTTCTACGGCGACTCTAGTCCAAACTTCCGCGAGGTTTTGCTGGGCAAGGTGCAGCCCCCGCCGGAAGCACGCCAGTTCCTGGCCTCCGTCCGGCAGGATTTTCACGAAGCAGCCGCCAGTAAGTAATGCGCCGTTGTGGTACAGAGGTGGACGAAGCGGTTTCGTCCAAACCTCGCAAAAAGTTCGGCTGAGACTACGGAGGAAAGATGAGACGCCGCATCTTGTTAGTTGATGACGAAATTAGAATCCTGCTCACGTTAAAAGCCGTTCTTGAGATGAATGGTTTTGACGTGGACACAGCTTCCTCGGCCCGCGAGGGCATTGAGAAACTCGCGAATGGTCCGTTCCACATGATTATCACCGACATGAAGATGGAAACCGATCGCGCCGGATACGATGTGATCCGCGCGGCAAGACTTCAGGATTACGATCCGGCAATTGCCATCCTGACCGCCTACGCTTCACTTGGTAGCGACTGGCGCTCCGAAGGCGCTCAATCTCTGCTGGTAAAACCAATTGGGATGGAAGATCTACTGCGGCAGGTGGAAGCATTGCTCATCGCGCATGAAGACCATAAACAGGATGCAAAAGCAAAGACGCCGCCTCGGGGTGCAGCACCGCCCCGAGTAAAGGAAGCTCGCAAAGCAAGCTAATGCGTGCCCCGTGTTGCAGAACGTGCCCCGTGTTGCGACGGCGCTCCCGTATCCGGGCGCGGCCAGGCGCACCGGAACTAAGTGTGGCGGCCTCTCCCCATTCGCAAGGGTGGACCGCAAGACCAGGCGCTGCAGGGTCACTGCGTTGAAACTCTCGACTCCGTTCTGTCGCGATGGGATTTTCGTCCGAATCCCAGAACAGGACTGTTCGCGCTTCGTTCCTTTTAGGGTTTCCGAAAGAGCTGAGTCTGCAGAATGAACGGACAATGTACGCAAAAAGTTGATACAACAAAAGCGTGCCGGGGCGCATCTGAAGACCTAGTCCGAGCGTCCATTCGACCCAACTACACTGACTTATTCCACGTACCATGTGGCGAGATCGAGGTTTCTCTCCTATGCTTTCAAAGTGTCTAAACCCGCGATGTTCCGCAACGTTCCAGTACTTTGGACAAGGCCGACTATTCCGAGTTGACTTCGCCGATGTGGGCCGAAAATGTGCGCTCAGTGGCAAAGAGGTCGTTCCTTCCGTTCGTAGCAAGGCCCGCCCTGTCGAACACTTCTGGCTTTGTGAGGATTGCGCAACAACCCTGACCATCGCACTCACCGACGGTGGCGAGGTTCACCTGATTTCCCACGAGGTTGCCAACCGCAAACCGGTTGCGGCCGCTGCACAGCGAACCTACTCCGTCTGCCAAGCAACCGCATAGGCGGCTGCTCATCGGCTCTGCATGCCATACAGTGATTAGCTTTGGCGCGTTATGCTGAAGTGTTTGTCCCCGACCAGGATGGTTCCCGGCGTCGCTGCGAAGAACTCAAATGTGGGGCGGTCGTAGCGTTTCGTTATGCCGTTCATGCGAATCTTCAGCAACTCATAGAACATCTTCAGGCCGTCAACGATGGGATTGATCTTCGAACGGTCGTCGTTGGCCCATTCCACTGCGACCTCGGTCATCCTCAAACCAAACCTGCGGGCAATAAATAGCAGTTCGGGATCGAAGCCCCAGCCTTCAATTTGCTGACGAGTGAACATGACCTCGGCGGCTTGGCGGGTGCAGGCCTTAAAGCCGCACTGGGTATCCTTGTAAGGCAGTCCGAGCATCAGGCGCAGCAGCACGTTGTAGGCTCGGCCCACAAACTGCCGGAGCAGCGATTGGCGTCGTGTTTGCGTCTCAGCCAGCAACCAGCGCGAGCCAAAAGCAACATCGGCGCCCTGCTCGATGGCAGCGATCAACTTGCGGGATTCGTAGATGGGAGAGGAAAAATCGGCATCGCTGAACAATAGGATGTCGCCGCGAGCATTCAGCATTCCGTTGCGCACGCTGTAGCCCTTGCCGCGATTGCCGGGATTTTCCAGCAACCGGAGTTCCGGCGCATTGCGCATAAATTCCCTGACAACATCGGCGGTGTTATCCCGCGAGCCATCATTGACGACGATGATCTCGACGTTCCAGTGCTGTTCGCGGACGAATGCCAGCGCCTTTTCCAGTCCCGGGCCGATGCGCGAGCCCTCGTTGTAGGCGGGCAGAATAATGGAGTAGAGGAGTGACATTAGCCAAACAATTCAGACGTTAGATTTAGATATAGGCAAATTGTAATGGAGTTGTCACACCAGGCATAGCAAAAACCGCGTCAATCAGGCGGCATGTTCGCGCAAAGCAAGCATGGAAACAAACTCAGCCACAATTGTTCCATCCCACAGCCCGCCTTCAGCTTCCGAGCGCATCGTCTCCAGTGCCTGTTTATGCGCGTGCGCAGGCTTGTAGGGACGCTCCGTGCGCAATGCATCGTACACATCCACCACCTGCAGAATGCGTGCCAGCAAAGGAATCGCCTCGCCTGCCAGATGATCCGGATAGCCGCTGCCGTTCCAGTGCTCGTGATGATGGCGAATGATGGGCAGCACCATGCGTAGCGAACGCAGGGGCTTGCAGATGTTTTCCCCGATCAGCGGATGTTGATGCATCAACCGCCACTCATCGGCCGACAGCAGGCCCTGTTTTTTCAGTACCTCATCCGGAATGGCGATCTTTCCCAAGTCGTGCAGGAAGCCGCCGCGGCGCAGCGCCACTTGTTCTTCCTCGCCCAGTCCCATAAAGCGTCCTAGCTCACTGGCATATTCGGCGAGGCGCTCGCAGTGGCCTTCCGTGTAGGGATCGCGCGACTCCACGCTGCGGCCTAGGGTGCAAAGGACGTTGTCGGCGGTTTCCAACTCGTCCGTGTACTCCTTCACCCGCAGCAACGAAGCCACGCGTGCAAACAACTCGACCGGAAAAATTGGCTTATTCAGGAAGTCGTCGGCGCCGGCTTCAATGCCGCGGATCTTATCTTCCATGTCGCTCAGGCCGGTGATCATGACGATCGGAATCAGGCGGGTCTCAGGCGAACTCTTCAACTCACGACACAGTTCGTATCCGCTTTTTCCCGGCATAATCACGTCGAGCAGCACCAGGTCCGGCGTCATATTGCGCATGATCTCTTCGGCGTCGGAAGCATTCCCGGCGGTCAGCACTTCGTACCCCTGCCGGCTCAGCAGTTCCCGCATCAGCAGCGTGTTGTCGAGATGATCGTCTACAACGAGAATCCGTTGGGAGCGATGGCGAATTGACTCGGGCATCAACTTGATTTGAGCACTGAACCGCATGCTGGGTTGCAATAAAAGAGATATGAAATTAAGCAAACTGTGGAAAAAGCAAATTGCGGAAACAGTCCATCAGAGCTAGGCTGCTCTGGTGATGTCCTCTCAAAAGCTCTCCACCCTGCTGCTTTTGCTCGTGCTTGCCCCGCTGGCTGCAATCGCCGCCGGCAAACCACATGCAATCACCTTCGGAAAAACGATGGCGGTTCGGCTCTTCCTCGGCCCTGACGAAGAGCACACCGCTCCCCTCAAGGTACGTCCGCTGCTGGTGGATGCCAAACTGAAGGAATTTGTGACCTTAGAAGCTCACGACGTGACCGACCGGCTCTTCGTGGTGCGCCGCGCCTACCGCTTGAATAACAATCTCCCCGCCGACGCAAGCAAGCCTCCCACTTGGGTATGGGAGCGCGGTGGATGGTTGATGGTGGACCGGTTAACCGGGCATGTCTCGCAGCTTCCGCTCTATGAGTTCGATCCCTTCTATTCGGAGGCAAGCTGGTTCCGCGACTATGTCGCCTACTGCGGAGTCAGCGACAGCGGCGAAAAGCTGAGCGCCGTAGTGATGCAACTGGGAAGGAAAAAGCCGGTGCTGAAAAAAGAGCTGGGAAACGCCGGTCAAGGTGAAACCCCGGATTCAGAGTGCGATCCGCCAACCTGGGAAAAGAAGCCAACGCGAGTCACGTTCCTCCCAAAACATGGCGAAAAACAGAGCTTTTCAATCTTCGGCCGGGCTTGGGACGCCGCCCCAGGGTCGGACGAAGAGCAAGCCTCGCAACCCTAGCCCGAGTCCGCGGCGCAAATCAGTGCCGCAGCGTTCACAGTGTCGCTACCTCTGCGCCTCCGGAGCATACCTCTGCTCCTCCGGAGTAACGGGAGCAGGAGGTGGTGGGGGCGGAGGAGGCGGAATCGTATCGGCATCTGGCCGTTCCGGTTGCGGTTGAACCGCGCCAGCACCCGGCCTTGTCGCTGGCGGCGGAGCGGGTTTCGGGCTCGGCGTGCCAGGCTTGCCAAACTCGATCTGCAAGCTGCGATTGGCGACAACATAAACCCGCTCCTTCTGCACGTCGCTCCCGATGCGCTGCTCGATCGTGTAGGTGCCTGGCTTCAGATAAATCCTCTTGAGGTCATGGGCGCGTCCGGCGAGTGCGCCATTGATGTAGATCTGCGCATTCGAATTCGGACTCTTGATCTTCACCTCACCCACCGGGCGTCCATAGCCGTATCCGTAGCCGTAAGGCCCATAGGCGTAGGGCGGGTAGTAACCATAGGGGCCGTATGGATATGCATATGGACCGTAGTAGCCGTAATAGCCCCAAGGAAAGATAGGCCCATAGAAGCCGACGCCGAAGCCGATGTGCGCTGCAGCCGAAACCGGGACGAACACCGCTATGGCCAGCGCCAACACAACCAAAATTCGGGAAAGTCGAATGTGTGACATACACCTGCTCCAAACAGCCGGAGCTTTCATTCACGCAAAGCTCCGCTCCGGTTACCCGGACCACTGTCCCATCAAACCCTATTGGGAGCGGGTAGTTGCGGAGGCGTGAAAAAGAATTTGGGCGTCCGGAGATGTCCTGCCGAGAACGCTCAGCCAGTGCGGCGAGGGTCGGCCAGGGCTTCGTCGAGTGCGCGGTCGAGGGCGTTACCAAGGTGCGAGGCGCGGCTGGTATATTCGCTCTCAATCCCCTCGTACTTACGCTTCAGCTGGTAATAGTCGTCGGCGAGGTTGATGGCGGCCAGCACGGCAACCCGCAGCGAATCCACCGTGCTGGTGTGCTGGGCCACGGCGCGCATCTTGGCATCGACGACCTCGGCCAGCCGCTGGATGTAAGCTGGGTCAGAGCCGCGAAGATTGTAGTTCTCGTCGTAGATCTCCACCCGAATGCTGCTGTTGTCTTCCGCCACCTGGTCTCTCGCTTTCATTCCGGCTGGTACCCCGGATAGTGTCCCGGCTACTGCTCCAGAATCGCGTCCACGTCGCCCAGAAGCTTTTCCACCCGCGAACGCACTTCGGCGCGCTCTTGTTGCAGGGCCTGGAGTTGCTTGCGCACGGCTTCGGTTTCGGCCGCCTGCGCATCCAGCAGATCGCGCGTGCTTGCCAGCTCCGCCTCGGCGGCGGCCTTCTCGGCCCGCGCCGCCTTCAGCAGTTCGATGGTGCGATAAATCTTCTCCTCCAGCGAATGAAAATCGCTGGTGGTGCCTTCAAAAGCGAGCTGGCCTTCAGCCATGGAAGCCATGAATCCCCTCAGATACGTCTCGAACCTGAAAAGCTCGAACTTTCGGCAGTATAACGGAAAAATGGCAAGGAATCAGCGGCACGGCGCGAGATTCAATGACACAGGGCAGAATCATCTGCCGCGCCCGGATTTCCCGGCTTGGTTCAGACGACCGCAGATTCCAACAAGGAATTAGCAACCCTGAAAGTTTACTCAAAGAAGTTTTTACAACCCCCGCCGCTAAAGAAGTTCTAATATGGTGAGGGCTGTCATCTCTGGACCGCCAAGAACATGAAACTGAAATTCGCGCTGCTGCTCCCGCTGACTCTTGCGCTGGCCGGCTATGGACTCGCCCAGAACCAAACAAACCAGAGCCGCCCGGCTGCGGCCAGCGCGCCAGCCGATAAGACCAGCGCCCCGCCGGAGCAGGTCGGCCCGCCAGCCGACAAGGATCAGCACGCCAGCGGACGACAAAGTCAGCGCCGCGCCTGCGGACACGGAGAGCGTCATTGCCGAGGGCAAGGAGAGCCTCGCGCCAGCGGCCCCGACCACCACGGGCGACAAGAACCAAAAGGATGAGCTGGACTTCCCCCACGACGGCAAGATCGACGACGTGAACGCGATCGGAAATCGCAACGTCGGCTGCAGCAAAGGCCTGGGCAACTGGTATTCGCTGGAAAAACAGGTTGCGATGGGCAAGGGCTTTGCCATGCAGGTGGAGCAGAGCGCGAAGCTGGTCACCGATCCGGTGGTGAATGAGTACATCAACCGCATGGCGCAGAACATCGTGCGCAACTCGGACGCCAAGGTTCCGTTCACGGTGAAGGTGCTGGACGACGATACGGTCAATGCCTTTGCGCTGCCCGGCGGCTACTTTTACGTGCAGACCGGGCTGATTCTGGCAGCCGACAACGAAGCCGAACTGGCCGGTGTGATGGCGCACGAGATCGGCCACGTGGCCGCCTGCCACGCGGCGCGGCAGCAGACCCGCGGCAACCTGGCCAGTCTGGCGACCATCCCGCTGATCTTTGTCGGCGGCGGCATCGGATACGGAATTTATGAGGCAGCCGGTATCGGCGTGCCGCTGACCTTCATGAAGTTCCAGCGCAACTTTGAGGCGCAGGCGGATTACCTCGGCGTGGAGTATCTCTACGCCAGCGGATACGACCCGCAGGCCTTCCCTCAGTTCTTCGAAAAGATCCAGGCGCTGGAGAAGAAGAAGCCGGGATTCGTTTCCAAGGCCTTTGAAACTCATCCGCCGACCCCGGCGCGCATGGAGCACACCCAGCATGAGATCGCCACCATCCTGCCCGCCAGACCGCAGTACGTGGTGGACACCTCGGAGTTCCAGGATATAAAGGCGCGGCTGGCGGCCCTGGAAAACCGTCGCAAGGTCGATCAGGGCAAAGACAAGGGTCCAAGTCTGCGCCGTGCTTCCTCCGGCCAAGGAGACAGCACCACCGCCGACGATAGCAAGAAGAGCGCCGACGACCGCCCCACCCTGAAGCGGAGAGACGATCAGTAAGTTTTCCGGCTTCACGTTCCATGAGCCTCGCCTCGGCGCGAGGCTTTTTCATCTCATGCAAACTAAAAGTTTGAGGGTGGCCCACATCCGCCCAGCCTTTGGGCGAATGTGGGAAAGCTGCAAGCTCACAACCCCGCTTCGATCCGCGAGCGTGGGTCGAGGTAGTCGCGCATGGCGTCGCCCACGAAGTTAAACGCCAGCACCGCCAGCATGACTGCGGCGGCAGGAAACAGGATGACATGCGGCGAGTCGAATAGATGCGAGCGGCCATCGTTCAACATCGCTCCCCAGCTTGGCACCGGAGGCGGAACGCCTAGCCCAAGAAAGCTCATCGTGCCCTTCGGCGAGGATGGCTCCAGCCATTCCAATGGCGGCCTGCACGATCACCGGTTGCATGATGTTGGGAAGAATGTGGCGGACCAGGATTCGCCAGTCGCTTGCTCCGAGAGCGCGCGCCGCCTCCACGTATTCACGCTCGCGTGCCGCCAGCACCTGCGCGCGAACCAGCCGGGCGTAGCCGACCCAGCCTCCGACAACCAGCGCAAGAATCAGGTTCCAGAGGCCGGGGCCGAGAAAGGCGACGAAGGCGATCGCCAGCAGGATGCCTGGAAACGAGAGAAAGGCGTTCATCACAATGACGTTGATGAAGCGGTCGATTCGGCCACCGTAGTATCCGGCCAGCGAGCCGACCACCGTTCCCAGCAGCAGCGATCCGGCCACCACCGAGGAGCCGACCAGCAACGAGATCCGCGCGCCGTAAAGGATGCGGGAGAGAATGTCGCGGCCAAGCTCGTCGGTGCCAAACAGATGCTGCAGCGAGGGTGGCTGCAGCCGCACGGCGAAGTCGATGAAGGCCGGATCGCGCGGCGCGATCACCGGCCCGAAGACGGCGCAGAAGACGAACAGAAATATCAGCGCGGAGCCGAAGCAGCGCCAGCGGATTGCGCCAGAGTACTCGCACGAGCTTAGAGACGGCCTTGCGCTCCACCTGCTTCCTCCTCCTCCACCACGATGAACGAAGTCACATCAAATCCCATGCAACTAACTGGCTGGAAAGCGAGTGCGTGTGCGCAATTCCGACGAGAAAGATTCCGCCCGCGTAGTCTTCCATCTTCTTTCGAATACTTCTCAACATCTGTTCTTCACGGGCGCTTTCAGCATCAAGTGGGCCGTATTCATTCAGCATAGATGGCGCATCCGGATCATAAGGCAGGGTGCCATTGTGGGCCGGATGGCTTATTTGCGGCCAGCAAGTGCGGCACGGCTCTTCGTCCGGTGTCCCGACCTTTGCGAACTCAAGTCCTAGCCTCGGCGCAAGCTCCTTCGCGAACGATGGCCCCTTTTCCTCAGTCCATTCTTCCATCACGACCTGCACCTTGAATTTCAGACTGAGATACTTAAGGCACTCTTCCAGCGGCGCGTTACCGGGGTCGCCCAGTGGCTGATACTTATGGAAGGTGCCCAGGATCACAATCTTCTTTCTCGGATTGTTCATTGGCGAGCCTTCATTGGCGAATCCTCGGATTCAGCGCGGAGTAGACAAGGTCGGTGAAAAAGTTGACGGCGACATAGGTAAGCCCGATGCAGAGCAGGCATCCTTGCACCAGCGCGTAGTCGCGATTATTGATGGCGCTGATGGTGAGGCGTCCGATTCCGGGCCACGCAAAAATAGTTTCCGTTACGATGGCGCCGGCCAGCAGCGCGCCGAATTGCAGTCCGATCACCGTGACCACCGGGATCAGCGCGTTGCGCAGCGCGTGGCGATAGACGACGGCGCGCTCGCGTAAGACCCTTGGCGCGAGCAGTGCGGATGTAGTCCTGGCCCAACTCCTCCAACATGCTGGTGCGCACCATGCGAGTCAGAATAGCCGCCAGCGAAGCGCCCATGGTGACCGCCGGAAGCACGAGACTGCGCCAGCTTGCCGAGCCCGAGACCGGCAGCCAGTCCAGCCGAATGGCGAAGAGCAAAATCAGGATGGGTCCAAGCGCGAAGTTCGGGAAACGACAGGCCGAGCAGACTGACGAAGCTGAGTGTGCGGTCATCCCATCGATTGCGCCGCGTCGCCGAGCGCACTCCCGCCGGAATGGAGAGCAGCACGGCGACCAGCAGCGCCGAAAGCGCAAGCATGAGCGTAGCCGGATAGGCCTGCGCGACCAGTTCCTTCACCGGCTTATTCAGACGCAGCGACTGCCCCAGATCGCCATGCACCACGCCCTTCCAGTAGCGGACGTACTGCGTTGGCAGCGGAACGTCGAGCCCGTAGGCATGGCGGGCAGCCTGAATGTCGGCTCCCGCTGCGCCTTCGCCGAGCATCGCCTGGATTGGGTCTCCCGGCACCAGGTGGATCAGCAGAAACACCACGCTGACCACCAGCCAGATTACCGGCAGCATGTAGGCGAGCCGAGCCAGCACGTGGCGGATCATGCTTCCATCTTCTCGCTGGCGTTGGGCACCAGATCCACTTTGACGGCACCCACGCGAAGGCCCTCCATCTCAAGTACCGTAAAGCGGTGCTGCTGGTAAAGGAACGAATCGCCCGGCTTGGGAATGCGCTGCAAGTTCGCCACCACAAAGCCGGCCAGCGTTTCAAAGCCATGGTCGCGCGGCAGATGCAGATTGTACTGCGACTCCAGATCGCGAATGTTCAGCGCGGCATCCAGCACCAGCGACGCCGGATTGCCCTGGTCAGTGCGCGCTACTACGTCGAACTCATCTTCAATCTCGCCCACCAGTTGCTCCAGCACGTCTTCCACGCTCACCACTCCGGCGGTCGAGCCGTACTCATCCACCACCACCGCCAAATGCCTGCGGCGGTTCTTGAACTCGGCCAGCAAGTCGGGCAGAGGCTTGGTCTCCGGAACCACCAGAACGTCTCGCATGATGTGGCGGATCGCCAACGTCGGCGGCGCGGGATGAGGGTCCGAGGAGGACTGCGTACGCTGCAAGCGGAACTGCATCCAGCGCATCAGGTCCTTGGAATAGAGCACGCCGATAATCGCCTCTGGGCCGCGCGCGGCATCGTACACAGGAACCCGCGAGTGCTGCTCCTCCACCACCTTGGCGACGGCTTCCTCAAGCGGCATGTCGCCAGGAAGCGAAAAAATATCCGGACGCGGAACCATGATCTCGCGCACAGAAATATTTTCCAGATCCAGGGCGCGGTGCAGCAAATCCTGTTGCGTCTTGGTGATCAGCCCATAGCGATACGAGGCCGTAACGCTCAGCTTCAACTCTTCCGGAGTGTGTACCCCGCCCTCGCGGATGTGGCTGAATCCAAACGTGTGCAGCACCCAACGCGACGATGCAGCCATGGTGCGCGTGACAGGACTGAAGATGGTGATAAATACATCGAGCGGTCCTGCCACCGCCAGCGCCACCTGCTCAGTCTTCTGCAACGCAATCGATTTTGGGACGACCTCACCCAGAATGACGTGCATGTAGGTGATGACGGCAAAAGCGAAGAACGTAGCCAGCCCGTGCGCGTAGAAAGCCGAGTGCGGCAGCCGCGACAGGGGAACCAAAAGCAGCCGTGCCATCGACTCTTCGCCGATCCAGCCCAAACCCAGGCTGGCCATGGTAACGCCAATCTGAATTCCGTTCAGAACCTCGTCCAGCTTGTTGTGCAGCTTGCGAATGGTACGCGCGCCGATGCGCCCGGCGGCGATCAACTGCTCCAGCCGCGTGTCACGAATGCTGACCAGGGCGTATTCGGCGGCGGCAAAAAAAGCATTGGCCGCCACCAGCAGGATCACGGCGATGATCCGCATCAGCACAAACGTGAACAAGGCTCTATCGCTCCCGTGACAATTAAACAGTGGTATTGGATTTTAGCATCGGGAGTAAGGTTAGGCGGGTGGCCCACATTCGCCTTCCTTTGGCGAATGTGGGGGCGAGGCGAATGTGGGACGAGACGAACACCAAGCGACTGGAAGTCTGCTGCGCCTCATGGCAGACAAATTTCATTCATGACAGAATCATCCAGTGTGCTTTGGAGGACGGCCCACATCGCCATCTTTGCGAATGTGAGCAAGACTCCAAACCAGGAGGAAGACTTTGGCGGAGACGCGCATCATCACACTTACCACCGACTTCGGCGGCTCGGATCACTTCGTCGGCACCATGCGCGGAGTGATTCTCACGGCCAACCCCGCGGCCCAGATCGTCGATCTGTGCAATGCCGTGAACTCGTTTGACGTGTTGGACGCGGCCATGACTATCGCCCAAGCCTACCGCTATTTTCCTGCCAATACGATTCACCTCGTGGTGGTCGATCCCGGCGTGGGATCGCCGCGCCGGCCGCTGCTGCTCACCACTTCGAAGCACTACTTTATCGCCCCAGACAATGGCGTGCTCTCGCTCGTCATGGAACAAGAGGAGCGGGTCTCGGTGCGCCACATCACCGCCGAACACTACTTCCTGCGTCCGCTCAGCAACACCTTTCACGGACGCGATATCTTCGCCCCGTGCGCGGCCTGGATGAGCAAGGGCGTCGAGGCAGAAAAGTTCGGCGATGAGATCACCGACTACGTTCGCTTTTCCCTGCCCAAGCCGAAGGCGGTTGCCGACAACGTGCTGAAGGGCGCGGTCTTGAAGGTGGATAAATTCGGCAACCTCGTCACCAACCTCACGCCCCAGAACGCGCCCGCCGTCTTTGCCGCAGACGCCTGCGCCGGCAACGCCAAACTCAAAATCACCGTAGGCTCGGCACCCGTGGCCGGACTGCGCGGCTCTTACGCCGAAGGCCAGCCCGGAGAGCTATTCGCCCTGCTCAATAGCATGGGTTTTTTGGAGATTGCCTGCAATCGCGGCGCTGCCTCGCAAGTGGCCAAGGCCGGCCGCGGAGCCGAAGTGCTGGTCGAGTTCTAGCCCCAGTCCTGGGTCGAGGGATTGCGCGGCTTCACCCGGGCGTAGTCGTCCATCTTCGCCGTCCACAGCAGGAATCGCCACATCTGGCGATGTTCATGCCGCATGATGCCCGCAATCTGTACGAGACCAATCTTCTCCATCTTGAGTCCGGTGTAGGTCTCCAGCCGCCACTTGATATAGGGGCTGCGCCAAGGGGCAAGCCGATGGCCGCGAGTCGCGTTCCACAGAAACCGCACGATGTACCACATCGTCTCAGTATAACCGCGCCACGGTTACTGATTGTGCAATCGTTCGTTTGCTTCGATCCGACTCTCAGCGCAGCATGAGCCAGATGGCGGCGAAGTGGCAGGCGCTTCCGCCCAGCACCCAGAGGTGCCAGATGAAGTGCATGTATTTTCGCTTGCAGGCGTAGAAGGGGATTCCGGCCGAGTAGCAGAGGCCGCCCGCGAAGAGCAGGACGAAGACAGGATGCGCCAACAGCACGTACATGGACTTGATGGCGAAGATGCAGGCCCATCCCATCGCCAAATACATCACGGTGGAAACCACTCCCCACTTGCCGACCGCGAATGCCTTGACGATGAGGCCGATGACGGCGCAGCTCCAGACGATGCCGAAGAGCGTCCATCCTAGCGGGCCGCGCAAACCGAGCAGGGTGAAGGGTGTGTAGGTTCCCGCGATCAGCAGGTAGATAGAGCCGTGGTCCAGCGAGTGAAAGACTCGGCGGGCGCGAGTGTAGCTGAGCGAGTGGTACAGCGTCGAGCTGAGGTAGAGCAGGATTGCCGAGGCACCAAAGATGGCGGAGCAGACGATGGGCCGCGCGCCTCCCACTCCTGCAGCACGGATGGTGAGCAGCACCAGTCCGGCAATGGCCAAGGCTGCACCTACGCCGTGGGAGACGCTGTTGGCAATCTCTTCGCCGATGCTCTGATCCTGCACAGCTTTCACCTACCCACCAATCCTACGCCCCGGTGGGGGAGAGCTTCTGTTCTGGCCGGCGAAGATGACAAACAAAATACATCGCGAAGGAATTGTTCGCGCTGAAAAGCGGACGCGCGAGAGCGTCCGCTGAGTTGATTCTGGGTGCGCGAATTACTTCTTGAGGGCGGCTTGGTAGCGTTTGTTGATCTCGGCCCAGTTGACGACGTTCCACCACGCCTTCAGGTAGTCGCCGCGGCGATTCTGATATTTCAGGTAGTAGGCATGTTCCCACACATCGTTGCCCATGATAGGAGCAAGGCCCTGGGAAATCGGGCTGTCCTGGTTTGGCGTCGAGAGCACCTGCAAGCCGCCGGGACCGAGCGCGAGCCAGGTCCAGCCACTGCCGAACTGCTTGAGTCCGGCGTCGTTGAGCTTCTCCTGAAACTGGGCGAAGTCGCCGAAGGTCTTGGTGATCGCGTCGGCGATGGGGCCGCTCGGCGGACCGCCCGCGTTGGGAGCCATGATGGCCCAGAACATCGAGTGATTGACGTGTCCGCCGGCGTTGTTGCGGAGGGCGGCTCGAACCGCCTCGGGCACAGCAGACAGGTTGGCGAGAATCTCCTCTGCGGACTTGCCTTTCAGCTCAGGGGCTTTCTCAATGGCGGCGTTTGCGTTATCCACGTAGGCCTTGTGATGCTTGTCGTGGTGCAGGTGCATGGTCTGTGCGTCGATATGGGGTTCGAGCGCCTCGTACGCATATGGGAGAGCAGGAACTTCGAAGACTGCTGTCTGTAACTCCACTGGGGAATCCTCCAGTTGGATGGATGAGATTGGCAGGGCGCGGGTTTCAAAAAGGTACTTACCTTCCGGAGGTGGAAAGCGGATATGGAACTACGCAGAGTTTCCGGATGTGGGCGTCCCGACGGCTTAAAACCAAAGTCAACTACCCCACCTCTGCCAGGGGAGGGCAGAAATGGGGCACCGTATCTTCAACGCGCTTACAAGATCCCCCTACCGCTTCAGGAACCACATCACCCAGCCTGCAATCAACACTCCGCCGATGAACCAGGCGAAGCAGTAGAGGCCGTAGCGGATCATCTGGCGAGTGTTGTCGCGCTGAGTAATACCAAAGACGACCGAAGCGCAGAGTGAGAAGATGAGCGCCGCCGTAAAGTGAGAAAAGTTGAGCGTCATTGTTTCTTCCCAATTGCGATGTGGTACGCGTCGATTGCCGCGATGACGTTGAGCAGGCCGCCGCAGACCAGGAACTTGGTGCCGTAATCGGCGATGGCGCGGTAGATGGCGCCCTGGCCCCAGTCCATGGAGCGGGCGATGAAGTATAGTGCTCCGTTGCCGAAGTCGCCTACGAAGCCCAGCATGTCGAGCAGGTCTCCGGCGTTGAAGCCGTATACCTTGCCCTGCATTCCGAGTCCGCAGAAGAACATTACGGTGACGCTGAGGAAGATAAGCGAGCCGCGCACCCAGCGCTTCTGGATGATGTGTCCGGCGCCAGGGATCAGCCAGCCCACGAGCGGTGCGACCACCGGCATGATGCCTGTTTGCGGCTCGGCCGCGTTTGCAATTGTTTTTTCGTTGGCCATTTAGAAAATCACTAATTCTTCCTGCTGCCGCCCAGTCACTTGCGCCCGTCCGTTGTGGACGAGGACATCGACTTCGCTGCGCACACCAAACTCCGGCAGATAAATTCCCGGCTCTATTGAGAATAGCGTATTCGTCAGAATCTGTCGGGTATCTTTTGTTTCCAGGTTGTCCATATTTGCGCCGTTGCCGTGAACGCTGGTTCCGATGGAGTGCCCGGTGCGATGCACGAACCATTCGCCGTATCCAGCCTTGTCGATTACGGCGCGAGTGACCTCATCGACCTCCCAGCCTTCGAGACGCCGTGCGGCGGCAAAAGCGTCGATGACCGCTTGCGAGCCGGCCTTGCGTGCGTCGCGCACGATGCCGAAGACCTCCTGATGTTTCGCGGAGGGCTCGCCGAGGACGCCAGTCCAAGTGATGTCGTAATAGACGGCGTCGGGCGTGTCCTTTTTGGCCCACATGTCGAGCAGCACGAGGTCGCCAAGATGGATGCGGCGGGTGCAGTCGGCGGTGGGTTCGTAGTGCGGATTGCCGGCATTTTCATTGACGCCGACAATGGGCAGATCGTCGGTGACGAGGTGCTCGCGCTGAAAGGCTTCGCCGATCCATTGGCGCACGCCGAATTCATCCCAACCGCCGTTGCGGACGCGGTGTCCGATCTCCTTGAAGGTGGCGGCCATGATCGTATCCATCGCATCGCGGGCGGCAAAGTGAGTTGTAATCTGCTCGTCGGTGAGCGTGGCCTCGAAGCGCGAAACGAGGTCCGCGGAGGAGCCGACCTCGACGCCGAAGCCACGGATCAACTCGAGCATTCCACCATCGACGAGCGAGACATACATGATGTCGTTGTTGGGCGAATATTGCATGGCGATGCGTCGATAGGGTTTGAGGATCGCAGAGAGTTTCTCGTGCAGTTCGCGCCAGCCGCCGTAGTGCTGCTGCAGGCCGGGAAGCGTGGCGAGATGGCGGGGCTCGACGCGATGATTCAACTTGACCGGCTCGCCCTCGGCAGGGATGAGATAAAACCAGCGCCGGGTCACGTGCAGTTCGGGCAGGCCAAGTATGGAGTACGCAATCTCGTCGCGATGATGATGGTCGTAGAACAACCAAGCATCGAACTTTTGCTCGCGCAGGGCCTGCTGAATCGCGTTCAGATCCATAGGGACATTGTACCGCGCGGGTGCCGGGTGGATTGGGGATGGGTCCGATGAACAGCGGCACGCCAACCCATATTGCGGTACTTTAGTTTCGCGTCAAGAAAGAAATATAGTTCCGCAACTTAGGAAACGAAGCTAGGGTTAGTAGGAACATGAAACGCACACTGCTACTATCCATCGCTACCCTGGCCTTCAGCGGGCTGATTGCCGCTCCGGGCTTTGCCCAGAACCCCAACACCCAAGGCGCAGGCCCTGGCAAGTACGACGCGAACCACCCGCGCGTAAATCAAGTGAACAGCCGCGAGCAGAACCAGCAGAATCGCATCGCCAACGGCATGAAGAGCGGCGCGGTTACGCCGAGAGAGGGCGCTAAGCTGGAAAGACAGCAGCAGCACATCGTCAGACAGGAAAAGAAAGATATGGCGAAAGATAACGGCCATCTGACGAAGGCCAATCGGGCGCAACTCAACAGGGAACAGAACAGGGCGAGCGGGAACATTTACGCCAAGAAGCACAACGCCGCGGTTCAGTAGCAGGCGTTCGTCATTTAAGCGACACGTTTAGCAAATTAAAAAAGCCCGCCAATGGGAGATCGGCGGGCTTTTTGCGAAGAGAGTGCCAAAGCATCTGAACAATCTGCGGAACGTGATCCCGCGCGGAAAACAATGCAACAGCAACGACGAAAGCGATAGAGGTGGAGGGCATTGATTCCCACCTTAGCGTCGAAAAGGCGCGACGCGAAGGTGGGGCACCCGACGTCTCTTATTCCTGCGGGGAGCAAAAACGAAACGCCGCTGCGTGGGGCGGCGGCGTTTCGGTGGATAGAGACGAAAAGCTACTTCTTCGGCGGCTTGGGGCCGGCGTTGCGAACCGCGTCGGGAACTTCGAACTTCTTGATGTTCTCATCGAAGAGCTCGGTGAGGTGTGCGGCAGTCTTGTCATAGTCGACTTTGTCAGCCCAGGAGTTGCGCGGCATCAGAACTGCATCCGGCACGCCGGGAACATGCTTGGGAACCGAGAGGCCGAAGGCGGGGTCAAGGACGAACTCGCCGTTCTTGATGGTTCCTTCGACGGCGGCGGTGACCATGGCGCGGGTGTAGGGAATTGCCATGCGCTTGCCGACGCCATACTTGCCGCCCTGCCAGCCGGTGTTGACCAGCCAGATTTCGGCACCGTGCTCCTCCATGCGCTTGCGGAGCAGTTCGGCGTAAATGCGCGGAGCCTGCATCATGAACGGTGCGCCGAAGCAAGTCGAGAAGGTTGCTTCGGGTTCGGTGACGCCTGCCTCGGTGCCTGCAACTTTGGCGGTGTAGCCGCTGATGAAGTGAAACATTGCCTGCGGCGGTGTGAGCCGGGCGATTGGAGGCAGCACGCCGAAGGCATCTGCCGTGAGAAAGATGACAACCTTGGGATGTCCGCCGACGCTGGGAATCACGGCTCCATCGATGAACTCGACCGGGTAATTAGCGCGCGTGTTTTCGGTGAGAGATTCATCGTCGTAATTGGGGTGGCGGGCACCGTCAATCACGACGTTCTCAAGCACGGCGCCGAAGCGGAGCGAGTTCCATATCTGGGGCTCGTTTTTCTGGCTGAGATTAATGCACTTGGCGTAGCATCCGCCCTCGAAGTTGAAGATGCCCTTGTCACTCCAGCCGTGCTCGTCATCGCCGATGAGGCGGCGGTTGGGATCGGCGGAGAGCGTAGTTTTGCCGGTGCCGGAGAGGCCGAAGAACAGCGCGGTGTCGCCCTTCTCGCCGACGTTGGCCGAGCAGTGCATCGGGAAGACATTCTTTTCCGGCAGAAGATAGTTGAGGGAGGAGAAGATGGATTTCTTCATCTCACCGGCATAACCGGTGCCGACGACGAGGATGACGCGCCGGGCAAAGCTGACGCCGATGAATGCCTCGGAGCGGGTGCCATCGACCTTGGGATCAAGCAGCAGGCCGGGGGTGGCGATGACGGTGTAATCGGGAGCAAAGCCCTCGAGTTCGTCGGCCGAGGGGCGAACGAACTGGTTCCAGACGAATAGGTTGTGCCAGGCGAGCTCATTGATGAAGCGCACCTTGAGTCGATAGGTGGTGTCGGCTCCGGCAAACAGGTCTTGGACGAAAAGCTCGCGGCCCTGGAGGTAGGCGAGGGTTTTGTTGTAGATAGCGTCGAAGACCTCCTCTGAGCAGGGCTGGTTGACATCATTCCAGTCAACCTTGGCGGCTTCGGCATCCTTGGCGATGAAGCGATCCTTGGGCGAACGGCCGGTGCGCTTGCCGGTGAGGCAGTTCAGGGCTCCGTTGTCGGCCAATTTGCCTTCACCGCGGCGAATCGCGAACTCAACCAGCTCTACTGGGCCCAGATTGAGGTGAACCTTTTCGCCACGGATCAATTCCGAGACGCCTGTTGCCGATGAGGCTGTTGACATGTAAGAGACCTCCTGAAAGTGAGAGATGACAAACGTGCATCAAGCGCTGCCAGAATTTGCCATGGCTTACCTACGCTTTGTCCCACGATGGCACGGCACAACAGCAGCACTAACCGGCCAAGACGCCGGCCTCTTTGAGAACTGCATCCACATGCTGGAGGGTTTCGGCAACGGAAAGCGTATAAAGATCGCGCCCGCTCTCTTCGCCGTTCTCCAGAATGCTGCGCAGGTAATGTCCTGCAATTTCCACTGCCAAGGGATCGGTAATTACATTCCCCGTTAATCTTTGATGCTCAGACCACGCGGGAAGCGCCAGTGCGATCCAGACCGGGCGCCCGTTGACAAGAAACTTCACGTCCACGGCATCCGCGTGGCGGGTTGCAATCGCCACTATGATGCACTGATAGACACAATGAACCGGGGTTCCGGTCCAACGCTCGACGGTGCTGAAATCTTCGTACATAGAGGAGAACTTTATTCCGCAGAATGAAAATCCGCAATGGAGTGCCGCAAATTCGGCTACTTAGCGTACCTCAAAACAATGGGGTTGGCATGTAAATTTGGTTTGAGCAGAGAGGAACCGCTGTCCGGAGGAATGGCTGGCATCCGCTACAATCGAGCTGGTGATCATGCAGAAAAAAACCTCCACCGCAGGCACGACGGCCTCAACCCTGAAGACGCAACGCGCCAAGCGCGACCGCGAGCGTTCCAGTCCGCGTCCGCGAAAGACTCCCACGATCAAGGTTCTTGCTTCCGGGAAGCTATCGGAAATTCCATGGCTGCTGCACGGCTTCAGTACGCGGCAAGGCGGGGTGAGCAAGGAATACGGGGGCCAGCAACTGAATCTCGGATTCACGGCGGAGGACTCGCCGGAGAACGTGAAACGAAACCGCGCGCGTCTGCTGCGCAAGTTGAAGGCGGAGGATGCCTCCGGAAAGCCGTGGCCGCTGATTCTGCTGAACCAGGTACACTCGGCGGCGATCCATCGCGTGTATGGCGCGCGTGGGCCGGAGTGGGCGAGGCTCTGCAGGAACAAAGTTGTGGAAAGCGGTGGCGACGGGCTGATCACCAACGCGGCAGGTGTGCTGCTGGGAGTGAAAGTTGCCGACTGCTTACCGGTGATTGTTGCCGACCGTAAGCGCAAGGCCGTGGGCATCTTCCACGCGGGATGGCGGGGTACGGTGCAGCGCATTGTGGAAAAAGGGATCGGCGAGATGAGGCGGCAACTCGGCTGCGATCCGCAGAACCTTGTGGCCGCGATCGGCCCAGGCATTGGGAGTTGCTGCTTTGAGATCGGCGAGGAAGTGGAGAGCGAATTCGACTCGCAGTTTGCGTACTCGAAGGAGCTGTTCGAAGACGTTTTCGATAGCTGGAGCCTGAAGACCAAGTACCCGATGCTGTTCCTGAACCAGCGTGCACCGGGACACGGCGAGCCGGCGATGTCGCGGCACCTGGATCTGGTGAAGGCGAACTGGTGCCAACTGCTGGACGCGGGGCTTCCGGCGGAAAACATTCAGTCGATGAACCAGTGCACGGCCTGCCGCACGGAGCTGTTCTTCAGCTACCGCAAGGAGCATGTGACGGGACGGATGCTGGCGGTGGTGGGGATTCGGTAGGGGATCTGGTCGGAGGAAATGCGCGGGGCACATGCTTCGCGCGTTTTGTTGCGATCCGCATTGCTTCCCAGGTTATCGCCGCAAAAAGCGCGGCGCGAACCTGGGGCACCCAGCGGGGATGAAGAACAAGCAAGGTCAAAAACCCAACTTCTGCCAACGGCGGACAGAAATGGGGCACCAGCATTCTGCTGTTCGGCTACGCGTAGATGCCGCGGGTGCGGATGGTGGAGGCGACGCGGTCGATGGCCAGCATGTAAGCGGCGATGCGGTTGTTGACCCGGTGCGATTCGGCGTAGCGCATGAGATCGGTAAAAGCCGTGGTCATGATGTTCCCTAGTTCGTCATTGACGCGGGCCTCCTTCCAGAAATATCCCTGGCGATCCTGCACCCACTCGAAGTAGGAGGTGGTGACGCCGCCGGCGTTGGCGAGGATGTCTGGAATGATGAAGACGCCTTTCTCCTGGAGAATGTCATCGGCGGCGGCCGTGGTGGGGCCGTTGGCGCCTTCCGCGATGATCTTGGCCTTGATGTCGGCGGCATTGTGCGTGGTGATCACGTTCTCCGTCGCGGCAGGGATGAGCACGTCGCAGTCGGAGATCATGAGTTCGTTTGTATCGGCGGGCTCGGCTCCAGGGAATCCCTGGATGGTACCGTTGACGGCCTTGTATTCGAAGAGTTGCTTGATGTGGATGCCGTTGGCATGGTGCAGGCCGCAGTTCCACTCGGCGATGCCAACGATTTTGAATCCCTGCTCGTGGAGCAGCAGCGCGGCGTAAGAGCCGACGTTGCCGAATCCCTGCACCACGACGCGGGTATTCCAAGGCGCCATGCCGAGCTTTTTAACGGCTTGGCGGACGACCAGCATGACCCCGCGGCCGGTGGCCTCACGACGTCCACGTGAACCGCCGAGCGCGACCGGTTTGCCGGTGACCACGGCGTTGACGGTCTGGCGCATGTGCATGGAATAGGTGTCCATGATCCAGGCCATGGTCTGCTCATCGGTATTGACGTCGGGGGCGGGCACGTCCTTTTCAGGACCGATGACCTCGATTAACTCGGCGGTGAAGCGGCGGGTCATGCGCTCGAGCTCGCCGCGCGACATCGTTTTGGGATCGCAGATGATGCCTCCTTTGGCTCCGCCGAAAGGAATGTTGACGACGGCGCACTTCCAGGTCATCCAAGCGGCGAGGGCGCGCACCTCGTCAAGGTTCACCTCCGGGGCGTAGCGAATGCCTCCCTTGGCCGGGCCTCGCGCCATGGAGTGCTGCACCCGATAGCCGGTGAAGAGTTCCATGCGGCCATCATCCATTTGAACCGGGATGTGTACCGTGATTTCGCGCTGGGGCTGGCTGAGAATCTTCCACAGACCCTTGTCGAGGTTGAGCTTTTGCGCGGCGAGTTCGAAGCGGGCTGTCTGCGCCTCCCAAGGATTGGTTTCCATCTGCGGGTCCATCGCGGTTGACATACAATCTCCGATTCCAATCCGGCGACGGCTCCAGCTTGCGGGAAAAATAAGTGCGCGCCGAATGCCGGTACAAACCGGGTAGTATATGCACCGCCCGTTGGAACAAGCAAGCAGAAGCGCGAGGACGAAGGGCAAGAGCGCGTTCTTGAATTCGGAATCTATGAAAGGTCGTGTGCCGGGAAGATGCAAGGCGTGCAAAGGCGCAAGGTGCGCATTTTCAGGTGCGCACCTTGAGGATTGTGGCTGGCGATGGACTACTTGCTCGGCTGTGGTGCGGCGCTGTCTTCCGAAGCCGGTGGAGCAGGTGGTTCTCCAGAAGCCTGGTGTTGCCTGCGGTGCTCGAAATTGCCGCGCGGGCCGCCATCGGGAGGTGGGAAGTGGCCTCTGCCGGGATGAAGCGAGCGCAGCTTCTTCCACTGCTCCGGGGTGAGGACGCGGCGGATGGCAAAGGCCATTTGGGCGTTGGCTTTCTCGAGAGATGCGCGCGCGGCGGTGATGCGGTCGATGGCACTCAATACGGCGCTCTCATCCGGGTTGTCAGCTTCGAGCAAGGGCTCCAGCTTGATCTCTTCTTTTTGCAGGTTGGCGTGGATGTCGACCAGTTTCATGCGGCTGTCCTGGAAGATCTGCTCGATCTTCTGAACCTGGCCGTCATTGAGTCCGATGGTCTTTACGATGTCGGCGTTTTTCCACCAACGACCCGGGGGGAGCAGCGGGTGCATTCCGCCATCAGGCCCGAACTTGCGATGCGGTCCACCGAAACCAGGGCCGTCGTGCATCCCCGGAGCGCCTTGGGGCGGTTGGGCCAACGCGACCGCACATAATAGAAGGACTGCAGTCAAAAGCTTGCGAATCATTTGCCTCTCCTTATCAACTACGGTTGGGTACCTATCGTTTACGGGAATCGCTGTCGGTTGTGGTAACCGAGGACTCGGCGGCAATTCGATTGCGTGCGGTGGTAATTGCGCTGACCGGGGCGAGGGCAAGCGGCACCTCGCGGCTGAGATCGTTGTTAACCGCCTCCAGCAATTCGTCATCGCTTAGCTGGGTAGCTGATGACGAAGCAGAGACTGGCTGCGAACTTACCGCAGCGCTGCCGGTTGGCCGCGCATTTGCCGGTTCGTGGTGGGGCTTGGCGTCTTGCGGTTTAATCAGCCATGCGGTTTGGGCTGCGAGCAGTAGCGCCAGCACTCCGGCTCCCGCCCAGCGCAAACGGTGCAGCGCCACGGCCTTCCGAGGGGCGAAGTTTCCGCTCAGGTGCGTTCTTTGCGCGCCCCCCGCCTGTCGGCGCATTGCAATGGAATAGCGCGAAATGCCTTCACGGAGTTCGACGGCTTCGGCGCGGCATTGCGGGCAGCTCTCAAGGTGCGAGCGCGTCTCCCGATCTGCTTCTCCCGCCAGCCATCCTGCCAATTGTTCGTCCCTCAGATGGTTCATGGTTTGTTCCTTTGCTGCCTTAACGTGCTGATTGCGCGCGAGAGATGCGACTTCACGGTTCCGATCTCGACGCTCATTGCCCGTGCGATCTCCTCCAGCGAAAGCTCTTCGAGGAAGCGCAGATGAAAGACGGTTTGCTGCTGTGGGGAAAGGGTCTTGACCGCTTCCATGGTGCGCTGCAGTTGTTCGCGAGCGAGCAGAGCGCGATCGGCACGTGGGCTGTTGTCCACGGCGGTTTCGCTGGCCAGTTCGGCCTCGCGGCTATTGCCTGAGAGCAGCCGCAGCCAGAAATTCTGGCGCCGGTTACGCTGATGATCCCTTGCGAGGTTGATGGCAATGCGCACCAGCCATGTGCTCACGCTGGCTTCGCCGCGGAATTCGGCACGCGCGCGATAGGCTTTGAGAAAACAATCCTGGGTCAAGTTCGCGGCCGCTTCGTCGTCGCGTAACTCGCACCACAGGACGCGGTAAATCCGAGCCTGGTGCTCGCGCACAATGTCGTCGAATTCGGCAGCGCTCCAACCCGCGTCGCTCATTACCGGTACTGTCAAGGTCTCTTCCATCGCCGCTCACATCATTCGACGGAGCTGGCTGTGCCAGGTTTACGGCGAACTTACCTTATTTGGACCAAGTGCGGTGTTTACTTTACTCCGGAATTTGATTGCGACGGCGGATTGGCTACGGGAGACCTGGGTTAGATTGTCTCGTTAGGTCGGCTGTCCAGTGACAGTTAAATTCATCGAGATTTCACGAGAAAAGATCCCGAGCATTAGGGATCTACGAAGTGACCTGTCCGAATAGAAGAATCCACACTGGTAAGGACTTAACATCGAATCGCTGGCCAAAACCGAAGACCGCGCTGCGAAGTGATTCGCTTCTCTTGCGAGTAGCATTGCGAAACATAAGTTGGTATATACTGGATGCGTCTAAGCTGCAGACTGAAAGGGAATGGATAGCACTCCTGATTCGTCTGCTGGCTCGTTGTTTCAAAGGAGGCCAGTCTTCAGCAGTAGCTGGGAGAGCATACCGAAGGGGAGGCCGCAGGCTCCACGAATCGTTGGAGACGCGGTGAAAAGCCTTCTTGCGGCCTTATTTCCCTCCGACTGCCGAATCTGCCAAGCCTCTCTCTTCTCGGTTTCACGCCTTCCGGTTTGTTCCTCCTGCTTAGAATCCGTCGCACCCATTCTGCTGGCGCGCTGCAACGTCTGCGGAGACGTGCTGGCGCGGGCTGAAGCCGCAGTTCGGCGATGCCTGTTGCACGGAATGCGCAAGCGAGAGCCCAGCCTTTGAACGCGCGGTGAATTATGGAGCCTACACGGGGGTTCTCAGGCAACTGATTCATCTGCTCAAGTATGAGCGGGTGCGCACGGCGGCCAATCTGCTGGGCCGGTTTACCGCCGAAGCCTGCCTGCAACTTGAGGGCGACATCGACGTCGCAGAGTTGCTGATGATTCCGGTGCCGGTGCACAAGATTGCGGATGCGCTCGCGCGGATTCAACCAGGCGGAGCTGATCGCGCGCGCCGCACAGCGAGGAATCGAAGAGTCGATTGGACGGCGAGTGACGCTGGATGTGACCGCGCTGCTGCGGGTGCGCTTTGCCGAATCGCAAGTGGCGATGGACGCGGAAGCGCGGCGCCAGCAGATTCGCGGAGCGTTCAAGGTCATCGCACGCGAGCGCGTGAAGGGACGCGAGATTCTGCTGGTCGACGATGTGCTTACGACCGGCGCCACGGCCTCGGAATGCGCACGCGAACTACGCCACGCCGGAGCCTCGCGGGTGTGGGTCGCAACTCCGGCTCGCGCCCTGGGACGAATTGCGCTGGAATCGCTCAAGGCGCCGGACAGAAGCGCGCTCGACTCGGAAGCGCTTTTCCGGTCAAACAGTTCATACGGTTCGTCATTAACATCGTCCGATCCAGTTTCGCCGGGCACGGCGCAGGGAAGCCTCCTCCAGCGCCGCGGCATCCCATCGAACTACGGAGAGCAACGAGTTGGCGGGGACGCAATGCAGTCCCGCCTGCTCTGAGGATTACGCCAATGGAGAGTCACAGAGCATTCCGTTCGCACAACGATCACTCCGAGCGCGGTTACTCGGCAATGCACGCTCCTGTGCTTGTTCTGAATGCTTCCTACGAACCGATTAATATCTGCGCCGCGCGGCGCGCCATTGTTTTGGTACTGAAGGGCGTGGCTGCTACGGAAGAGATCAACGGCCATTTCCTGCACTCATCGCGGGTGGCAATCCGGGTTCCATCGGTGATCCGGCTGCTGGAGTATCGCCGCATTCCGCACCAGACGCGGGCGCTCTCGCGCAAGAACATTCTGTTGCGCGACCGGAACACCTGCCAATACTGCGGAGTGGTGCTGCCGGCGGGCGAACTTACGCTGGATCATGTGTTGCCGCGCTCGCGCGGCGGGCTCTCCACCTGGGAGAACCTGGTGGCCTGCTGCCATGAATGCAATCGCAGAAAGGGCAATGCGCTGGCGCACGAGTGCGGCATGCGGCCCATCAAAGAGCCGCGCCCATTCTCACTGCATACCAGCCGGCACCTGATGCGGATGATGGGACGCAGCGACGCGAAGTGGCGCAAATATCTGTTCTATTGATTGCCGCACTGGCCGCTGCCCCTGCTCCATAGCTGGTCTGCTCTGTTCTGTGTTTCCGATGGCCGAGATGCCCGTTTTTCCTCCTATTTTCTTGAATCTAACCTTAGTACCTCAGTTCTGCGCAGGCATTCGCATCTAATCCCGAATAGGCTGAGTGAAACTGCCGGGTTTCCCGAGCTGCGTTTGGAGTCCCACATGCCAGAAAACATCATCGATCAGATTGCCGTAGAGATACGGAGCAGGGGAATGCAGTGGTATCCGGAGCGGGGCGAAGCGCGTGCAGTTCGCATTGTCGGTCACACTCCAAAGTCGGATCACTACATTTACGAACTCGTGGTTGATTTTGCGAATGGCACCGAGCGGTTGTCCGCGAAGCTCTACCGGGCGACCAAGAACGGGCAGGCGGGCGCGCGACAACTGGCGGCGGCGGAGAATGAGCATCTGCGCTCGATCTGGAGCATTGCGAAGGAAAAGAATCTTCCCGGCATTCCGCAGCCGATGGGAGATTTCAGCGCGCAGGGCGCGGTGGTGAGCGAGAAACTGGTGGGCATTCCGTTGCAGTCGATCATCATGAAAGCCGCGCTGCTGCCGGGCTATGCAGGTCTAGGGCTGTTGCAGAGCGCGGCCACCGCGAGCGGCACCTGGCTGCGCGCGTTCCAGAGAGTGACGGCGCAGCCGCCAAAGCCTCTGGATGGAGTTGGGCTGCAACTTGAGTTGGAGAAGCTTTGCCATAGCTGCAAAGGAGAAGGGCTGGACGATGCGTCCATCCGCAAGATTCTCTCCGGAACGCGGGCAATTCTTGACCGTGCGCGCAAGCCTTTGACGAACTCGGCGGTGCTGAATGAGTTTACCCCGCTGAACGTGGTGGTGCTGGAGCAAGGAGTCGGCTTCAGCGATTTTGCGCGAATGGAGGAGAGCGGCAGTACCTATCTGGACCCGGCGACCTTCCTGGCCTGCGTGGAGGCGCTGGAGAAATATCCTTTCTGCAACCGCCTGATCACCACCGAGGTGCAGGAAAACTTCCTCGACGCCTACGGAGCCACGGAGCAGGAGCGGGAAATACTTCGCGTGGTCAAGATGAAAGTCCTGCTCTCGATGTTTGCCGCCGGGCGCACGGTGAAAGAGAGCGCCGTCCGCAAGAAAGTGATGTGGGCAAACGTGATGAAAAAATTCATCCAGACGGCTGCCGACCGTTCTCTGCCGAAGGCGGCGTAGAGTTGCTCCTCACAGACTTGTGCCGGAAGGTCGGCACAAGTGCCCGAGTCTATTTCGTATCTTCCTTCTGTTCGGTCTTCTGGTCTTTCCCGGCGCCCTTGATCTCCTGACCCTCGAAAATGATTTTGGTTTTTGAGCCGAAACGGCGGTAATTTTCGTATTTCACCACTTGGCGAATGTGGACATCGCCCATGCTGAAGTGCAGGTTGTCGTCCACTTTTGTGTAGGTGGGAAACCAATATTTTCCGTCGATCTGCTCGCGCCACGTGGTAAAGCGCGGGAAGAGGTTTTCCTCGCCTTTCCTGGCCTTGACGAGGTCGGGTACATTTTTGCCATAGGTCTTGACGATCTGGAAATCGTGGTCATCCACCCAGATGCGGCCTTCGAAATACCTCTGGCCCTTGTCAATCTTTTTGGGACTGAGGTCGAAGACGTAACAGTTCAGCTCGTCCTCTTGCTGCTGGCCCAGGTACTTGACGTTGTAGGAGGGGAGATCGTCGATGGTCATGGTGAACGGCATGCGCTTCTCGATGTCGTCGAGGTCCTCTTGCGTCATGCTGATGCGGGTCAGAGTGTTTTGCGGTGCGAACTTAACCTGCTGGATGCGCCTGCCGCGGTCGTCAAAGACCACGTCGAAGACCTGCATGTATTCGCCGTCAACGGTGTTGCCCTCAACGGTCTGAACCTTTACGCTCTGGGTCCAGGTGTATTGCTCGCGCGCCACCTTGAACTCCTTTTCCTTGGAGGCGAAGCGCTGGATCAGCTCATCGGCGGTAATGCCCTTGGGAGGAATGCTGTTGAGCGCGCCCTCGCCTTCCTGGGCGAATGCGGGCAGAGACAACACACACAGCGCAAGTGTACTCAGCAATGTACTCAACAATGTACTCAACAATCGGATCAGAAAAGTTCGCGTCATGGTTCCGGATCACTCCCGCCGAACTGAACTCCATCTGTCCAGTTCGATGCGTCCTGCTTCAATGCGTTGCGTTGAGGGACTGCTGCGCGGCTGGCGCGCGGCTAAGCAGAGCTGCCGAGCACTGTCCGCACGGGTTCCAAGGTGCCGATCCATTGTGTCATGGAGATGTCGCGGACAAGGATAAGTCAAAGCAAACCGGCAAGATTTAGAACGTGGAAGGTCCGGAACAGACCTGCTCCCGTAGTGGCGGCCTCGCGTGGCCGGAAAAGGTCGGGGAAATGAATTCGATGCTCTGCATTACAATCCTTGTCGGGCATGAGCATCGCATCGAAGCTGACGGAAATTCGTGAACGAATCGCGCGGGCGGCGCAGCGGGCAGGGCGCAAGCCGGATGAAGTCGCGCTGATGGCGGTTTCGAAGACGCATCCGGCCTCGGCAATCGTGGAGGCTATTGCCGCAGGCCAACGTCTCTTCGGAGAAAACCGGGTACAGGAGTTTGCGGGCAAGCGCGACGAGGTGCTGGCGCACTCGGCGGGTGGAAAATTCCACCTGATCGGACACCTGCAATCGAACAAAGCGGCGCGCGCGGCAGAGCTGTTCGATGCCGTCGACAGCGTGGATTCGCTGCGGCTGGCCGAGCGGCTGAACGAGGCTGCGGAGCGGCTGAACCGCCGGCTCGATGTGCTGATCGAAATCAACATCGGCGGCGAAACGGCGAAGTCCGGCCTCGATCCCGAGTCAGGGGAGCTGCGCGATTTGCTCGATGCACAAGCGCGGCTCAAGAACCTGTCGATTCGCGGATGCATGACAGTGCCGCCCTTTACCGAAGATCCGGAGGGCGCGCGCAACTGCTTCCGAAGCTTCGCGAACTGCGCGACCGTTTGAGCGCTCAGAGTGGATTGGCGCTGGCGGAGCTCTCGATGGGAATGTCTCACGACTTTGAAGTCGCGATCGAGGAGGGCTCGACCTGTGTACGGGTGGGAACGGCCATCTTCGGCGCGCGACCTTATCCCAACCCCAATCCAAATCCCAACCCCAATTCCGCACCCTACGAGGAGCCTGCACGATGAAGTGGCTGGACGCACTATTTGCCTGGATGCTGGTACTGCTTGGTTCGGCGCACTTTCTAGCCGCATGGATTCCCAAGCTGAGTTTGCTGCGCGCACCGTGGGCAGGAGGCACCGCAGTTGCCATCATCTCGATGGGGCTGATGAACGCGGTGCGCTCAAAACGCAAGAGCGACGCCTTTTTGCGCTGGAGCACCGCGACGGCGACGGCGTTGACCGCAGGCTTATGCCTGGTCAGACTGTACCAGTTTTCCGGCAACGTGCTGCACCAGCCAGCGGCGCTGGCGACCGCCGTGCTTGCGGTGGTCGAGCTGTTCTTCGCCGTAGCGGGATAGGTCATGGCCTTCACCGTACGCGACACCGCACAGGGCGCGCAGTTTGCGTTGCGAGTGCAGCCGCGCGCCAGCCGCAACGCGATTGTGGGCGTGATGGGCGATGCGATCAAACTGGCGATCACCGCGCCTCCTGTGGATGGAAAAGCCAACCAGGCGGTGATCGAGTACCTCTCGGATTTATTTCGCGTACCAAAGTCGAGCATCGTCATTGTCTCGGGCGAGACGGGGCGGAACAAGCTGATTGCGATTCGTGGCGTGAGCGCGGAGCAAGTGCGCAAGGTGCTGAACCTCTGACCCAATCATGAGTAGCGGAGCCATCGACGCGGAATTGCGCTGCGTTCTTGGCGGCTCCCGCTCTGCTGTGCTTCAATACTTCGCATGTCCAAGCCCGTTGGATACATTGCGGATCACCTGCGGCAGGTTTTGATCAATGGGGCGAGCGCTCCCCACACGGAAGAAGTGCAGCGGTTTTTCAAAGATGAGATCCAGTCGCGGGGATGGTACACAAATGAGCTGCGCAAACTGGCGCGGCGGTTTACCCGCGTGATTCGCAACGAAGAAAGCCTCGACTACCTGGTGGAGGTTGCAGACAATCTGTTCAACGGAAGTATCCTCGAAGAAAAGATTTTGGCCGTGCTCCTGCTGGAGCGAAGCGTGGGCGATTTTACCTCCGCGCATTTCAAACTGTTTGAGCAGTGGCTGGATCGGGTGAGCACCTGGGCCGACCACGATGCGCTGGTGCAGTACATCATCGGACCAATGATCGTCGCCGACCCGCGAAGGCTACGGCGTGTGTTTGTGTGGTCGCGCTCGCCGAAGCGCTGGCGGCGGCGCGCCTCAGCCGTGGCATTGTTGCGTGGGAGCAACCGCGGACTGTTCTGGGATGAGGTTCAGCAGATTACCGTGGCGCTGCTGGAGGACGAGGACGATATGGTGCGAAAAGGGCTCGCATGGCTGCTGCGCGAGACGGTGCGCTACGATGCCGCACGCACCCTTCCGCTGCTGATGTCGATTCGCGAGCAGGCTCCCCGGCTGGTGCTGCGTACGGCGTGCGAGAGGCTCCCGGCATTGGATCGCGCTCGCGTTCTGGGGCATTGAAATCCATAACCGCGGGCGGAAATGAAATCCAGAACCAGGGTGCGTTACCGTGCCGAGCAGCCTCCGCGGAGGAGAATCTCTTGGAGGCTGAGCCTTGCCTGCTCATTTCCGTTTTTTGCGGCGCTGCGCAGCAAAACCTGCGCCTGTTCACAATTCCGGACGACGCCGCTGCCTTGCACATACATCCTGGCCAATTCAACCGGAGCCTGCGGGTTTTCCTTGGCAACGGCTTTCCACAGCCACATGGCACGAACTTCGGCATCGCCCGCATGAGCGGCGCGGTTCATTTCGTAAGCTCCTGCAAGCGCAGTGCTTGGGAGATTAGCCGCGGGATCGGAGGGGTGAGACTCGCGGAAATTGGTTGCACGCTTAGAGACAGCGGGCGATTCATCATCCGGGATGTCAGCGAGCGGAGCACCCATCGCACGCGGGGTTATTACGCGCGCCGATTGGTTGGGGGTGGCAGCGCCCGGAGCGGATCGCCGCAATGTTCCGGTCTGTTGAGCAGGGCGGGTGTGACTGGCGCTGGAACTGCTTTCAACAAGCTCCGGTGGGTCAGGCTTTGCAGGCGGTTCCACGGTGCGGCCGGCGCTGTCAGCGGCGACGGCGGATGGGGTCGGCAGTACCCGCTTGCCCAGTGCCGCCTGCCTGACGTCGTCCAGCATCGAGCCCAAGCTATGTTGGCCCAAGCCGTAGTCGCGGACGGAGCGCCACTGCCAGACCGCCAGAACCACCGCGACAGCCACGACGGCAACCGCGATATAACGCCAGAGATGGGATGCGGGTTTATCGTCCTCATCATCTTCGTAGCCGGCGGTACCATCACCGGAGAGGCCGAGGAAGCCGGTGCGAGCTGTGTTCTCGGGTTCGATTATGATGCGGTATTTCTTTGGCGGTTGAGTCGCGCCAGAGTTGGCGGGAGCGCCGTGGACGGCATTGCCGCCGGTTGTACCGTCGAGTTTGTTCGTTGCTGCGTTATCTGCACGCTCACGCAACTCTTCGCCGCGATTCTCGCGCAGGTGTTCGCTCCCGGCTTCCTCTTCCTTTTTCGCGGACACGCCTTTCGCGGAAACCTCGAGATCTCGCGCCAGTTGTGTTCCACATTGCCCGCAAAAGCGGTTGGTGACGGGGTTCTCCGCTCCACAGGTCACGCAATTCAGGGCCATCGCGAGTCCACTCCTTTGGGTCGTGTCTTTCCTTACATTGGATGTCTTAAATTGGATGCAAGCGGAGTGACTGCTGGTCAACCTTACTGCGGTAAGAAAAAGCCGTAGAAAATACCTAAGGGCAGGCCCGTCGCGAGGTTTGTTCCAGTGGCCCGGATTGCTAGTCGGCGGTGAGATTGGCCCCGATAGTCTTTCGCTCTCCCTGCGTTTTGGCCATGCGAACCACGGCGCGCCATCCAAGCAGGGCGGCGAGGAGCGCAAGGTAGAGCAGGGGTTCCCGCTTGTCGCGTTTCACCAGCCAGTAAAAATGGATGGCTCCGGCAGCCGCTGCAGCGTAAACCAGCCGATGGAGTCGGGGCCATTTCTTCCCAAGCGCTCGGATTGCCTTCTGATTGGAGGTCAGGGCCAAGGGCAGCAGGAGCAACCATGCCAGAGTTCCCATGGTGATGAACGGGCGCTTGGCTACGTCATGCACCATGGCAGGGAGGTTGAAGTTCTGGTCGAGCCAGAGGTAGGTGAGCAGGTGCAAGCAGCCGTAAAAGAATGCGAAAAGTCCCACGAGACGCCGGTACTGGATGAGCCAGAGTACTCCGCTTGTCCGGCGCAACGGACTGATGGCGAGACCGCAGAGCAGCAGGACGAGGGTGGTCAATCCGGTACGGTGCGTGATGCGCTCGACCGGGTTTGCGCCCAGGGTTCCAGCAAAAGCTCCTACAACGAGCATTGCCAGGGGGATCAGGCAGGCAATCCAGACAACCGGCTTAAGTACGTGATTTCGCCTCACGCAACCATTGTACCGTTTGCCGAGCCACGACAGGGAGCGGGCCGGAGCGGCCTCGGACACCTGTGCGTAAGAGCTTGCGATTCTATGTTTATCCGCTTTGCTCTGAGGCTTGTAGCTGCTTTTTCCACAGTGCACCTCTTTTGTGGAATTGACCTAGCCGCTTAGGCGTTCTAGTCTGACATCCACCAGCCGACACTTTGGCGCGAAGCCGGGTGTGGGAGAGTTCCTCGCTGAACTACTCCCCCTAATTTGTAAATTAGTTAGAAAGCGGGAAGCTTTTATAACGCTGTGAGTTAGCTGGAAGGCTGATCCGTCAGCACTCCTGAATGACTCACATCCTGGGTTGGCGTGCGTGCAATATTGGAACTAAAGTACAATATATTGCGGTAGGCTATTGACTGGCACAACATAAAGAGCTACTTTCGCATCTCAGCGATTTTACGATTCACTTTAGGATCGCTGCCTTAGACGTAAATTTAGGGTAAGTTTTCAGCAGCAAGGAGTCATTACGATGGCCGAAGTAACCGAAAAAATCTCCCCCGCCAGCCCGGCCCCTGCATCCTCTCCGGATGCCGCCGATGTGCGTACGGCCTCAGGAAATAAGCGTCAGGCTCCTGGTCTGACTTTCGCGCGCCACTTTACGCAGTCCGGCGTATCTCCGTACGACAAGCTGACCTGGGAGCGCCGCACCGCGTCGATCATCGACAGCAAAGGCAACGTGATCTTCGAGCAGAAGGACGTTGAGGTTCCCAAGGACTGGTCGATGACGGCGACCAACATCGTTGCCAGCAAATATCTGCACGGGCAGCTTGGCACGCCGCAACGCGAAACCGGTGTGCGTCAACTGGTTTCGCGGGTTGCGGAGACGATTCGCGACTGGGGCTTCAAGGACGGCTACTTCCGCAGCGCCTCGGACGCGGAGATCTTCCACGATGAGCTGGTGCACCTGCTGCTGAACCAGTACGCGGCCTTCAATTCGCCGGTGTGGTTCAACGTTGGCTGCGACCGCAGCGAGCCGAACTCGGATGCGCAGAACTGGCACTGGAGTCCGGAGTCCAAGCGCATTGAATACGGTGTGACCGGATACCGCTATCCGCAGTGCTCGGCGTGCTTCATCAACAAGGTGGAGGATACGCTGGAGTCGATTCTGACGCTGGCCAAGACCGAGGGCATGTTGTTCAAGTGGGGCTCGGGTACGGGAAGCAATCTGTCTCCGTTGCGCGGATCGACGGAGATTCTCTCCGGCGGCGGACAGGCCTCGGGGCCGCTGAGCTTTATGAAGGGTTTTGACGCCTTCGCCGGTGTGATCAAGTCGGGCGGCAAGACCCGGCGTGCAGCTAAGATGGTCATTCTCAATATTGACCATCCGGACATCGTTGACTTCATCGAGTGCAAGCAGAAGGAAGAGGCCAAGGCATTTGCTCTGGCGAGGGAAGGCTACGACGCGAGCGGCCCGGATTCGGAGGCATACAGCTCGATCTTCTTCCAGAATGCCAACAACTCGATTCGCGTCACCGATGAGTTCATGCAGGCAGTGGTGGAGGATAAGGAATTCAGTACGCGCAGCGTGCGCGACCGCGTTCCGGTGCAGACCTTCAAGGCGCGCGAATTGCTGCACAAGATCGCCAAGGCGACCTGGGAGTGCGGCGATCCGGGAATGCAGTACGACACCACCATCAACCGCTGGCATACGTCGAAGAATACGGCGCGGATCAATGCGTCAAACCCGTGCTCGGAGTACATGTTCCTGGACGATTCGGCGTGCAACCTGGCTTCGCTGAACCTGATGAAGTTTGCGCCCACCGGCACCTTCGATGTGGAGTCCTACAAGCGCGCGGTGGAGATTATGATCACGGCGCAGGAGATTCTGATCGATCACTCGGGATACCCGACGGATGCGATTGCCCGCAACTCGCACGACTACCGTCCGCTGGGCCTGGGCTACGCCAATCTGGGCGCGCTGCTGATGGCAACCGGGTTGCCGTATGACTCGGATGCAGGCCGCGATTACGCTGCCTGCCTGACGGCGATCATGTGCGGACAGGCGTATCTGCAGTCCTCGCGCATCGCCGAACTGTGCCCGGCGATGCCATTCGGCGACCGAATTGACGGCAGACGTTGAGCACACCGACGGCGCCTGCCCTGGCTATCTTCATCAATCGCGAGCCGTTCCTGGACGTGATCCGCATGCATCGCGCCGCGGTGGCCAAGATCAGCAGAGCCAACGTGCCGGCATCGCTGCTGGAAGCATCGCAGAAGGCCTGGGACGAGGCGTTGGCCCATGGCGAAGCATTCGGATACCGCAATGCGCAGGTCACGGTGCTGGCCCCGACGGGCACCATCGGCTTCATGATGGATTGCGATACTACCGGCGTAGAGCCCGACCTGGCACTGGTGAAGTTCAAGAAGTTGGTCGGCGGCGGCATGATGAAGATCGTCAACAACACGGTTCCGGAAGCACTGTTCAAACTCGGCTATAGCCCGGAGCAGGCAGACGCGATCGTCAGCTATATCGACAAGGAAGGGACGATCGAGGGCGCTCCGCAACTCAATCCGATGCATCTGGCGGTCTTCGATTGCGCCTTCAAACCGGCCAAGGGGACGCGCAGCATTTTTCCCATGGGCCATTTGAAGATGATGGCGGCGGTGCAGCCGTTCCTCTCCGGTGCGATCAGCAAAACCATCAACATGCCGAACGAAGCCACCATCGACGAGATTGCTGCCACATACGTGGAAGCCTGGAAACAGGGAATCAAATCGGTGGCGATCTATCGCGACGGCTCCAAGATGGTGCAGATTCTGTCCACTAAGGAGGACGAGGCCAAGAAGGCTCCGGTGGTAGTTGCGGAAGAGGAAGAGGATCTGGAAGGCCCGCCGCGCGCACGCCGTCACAAAATGCCGGACGAGCGCTTCTCGGTGACGCATAAGTTCAAGGTGGGATCGCACGAAGGCTACCTGACGGTGGGTCTCTACAAGGACGGAAGCCCCGGTGAACTGTTTATCACCATGGCCAAGGAAGGTTCGACGGTCGGCGGGTTGATGGACAGCTTTGCCTGCGCGGTCTCCATCGCATTGCAACACGGGGTTCCACTGCGCCTGCTGGTCAACAAGTTTGCGCATACCCGCTTTGAACCGAGTGGCTGGACGCAGAACCAGGAGATCGGCTACGCGAACTCGATCATGGACTATATCTTCCGCTGGCTCGACATGCGCTTCCTTACAGGAGAACAGCAGAGCCTGTTCGACGATCTGCGTCCGCGCTCGCATGCGCATCCGGCCGTGCCCTCGATTGCGGCGGTTAGCGAACAGCCTTCGCTGTACGAATCGGGTGCAACCGAGCGCAGCAAAACCGGACATGCCTCGGACGCTCTGAGTGAGTTGGTAGACATGGGTGATGCTCCCAGTTGCCATCTGTGCGGCGCCATTATGACGCGCAACGGATCCTGCTTCCGCTGCCAGTCCTGTGGTTCAACGAGCGGATGTAGCTAGTCACTTATACATACTTTTACTTGTGGGGAGTGTTGTTGAGTGCACCATAAGCTGCAAGTCAGTCGCACCATCAGTTGCAAGTAAGATGCAAGTTCACTGTGTACGTTGAGTGCACCATAAGTCTGAACTTCGTTACACCATAAGTCTGGAGTAAGTCTGAACTTGGCAGGCAGAGTACGATCCCATGCTGCGGCCGGAGGAATTCGCGTATGGGGCGCCTCACAAAAACGGATATCGAGCGCATGCTGCTTACAGGGATGCCGGTATCTTGGGACGACGGCAAGAGCCCTGTCGAACTCCCTGACATCTTCATCTAAGGTTTAGCTGCGGCATACGACTCGGGTGCGGACCCAGCTTTCGCTGTGTCCGCTACTGCTGCGTCGGCGGGGCCGCCGCCGTGTGGAAGCTGCAAGCGATCGAGACGGAAGGTTTCGGCGGTCTCAACACATGGAAAGGCTCTGTCTTTCGATTTGAGTTTGATCGCGAGAGCCTATTGATCGAGGGTCCGAATGGGAAGCGGCAAGTCGTCCTTTACGGGGGCGATTCTGTGGGCACTAACTGGAGCACGTCCGCGAGATCAGTCAGATGGAAGCGCCCACGAACCCATGCGGCTGAGCGGTGGATCGAGTCGGCTGACCGACGCGGTTCAGAAGCTTACTGGTATGGGATGATCTGGTGGCAATCGGCAGTCTGGTGGAGGGCCTATGTCATAAGGGGCGAGAATACCCCCCGGGATACTGACTGCATGGACGATTTTATGTACGCTAAACGCGACCAGATCTCAAGTCGATCTCCGGTTAAGCCCGTCATCCGGGAACCAGACCCAAACTCTCCGGAAAACCTTGCCACATGCCGACTAATGAGATGGTCCGCCGCTTGATTCACCTGTGAACGCAGGTTGATCGTGATGGCAGCTTTTGAAACGGAGGATCATCGACATGCAGATACATTCGGTTGGCATCGATCTTGGCAAAACGACATTCCACCTAGTAGCACTTGGTGCGGCCGGCAAGGTGCTTGCGAGGAAGAAGTTCACTCGGAAGCAGCTCCTGGCCTACACCGCGAACATGCAGGCATCTCTGATTGGGCTGGAGGCCTGCTCTGGAGCGCACTTTCTAGGACGTGCACTGCGGAAGCAGGGCCACGATGTCCGGCTGATTGCAGCCCAGTTTGTAAAGCCCTTCGTGAAGTCGAACAAGAACGACTTCGTCGATGCCGAGGCCATCGCGGAAGCAGTTGAACGCAAGAACATGCGCTTTGTCCCGATCAAGACTGATGATCAGTTGGACCTGCAGGGCATCCATCGGGTCCGTGATCGCCTGATCTCCCGGCGCACGGCGGTGATCAACCAGCTTCGGGCATTTCTGCTCGAACGCGGTATGGTATTTGCGCAGAGGCCAGCGAAGCTCAAGGCTGCCATGGCGGACATCCTGGAGAACGCGGAGGCCGACCTGACACCGCAGATGCGGAACCTGATCGACATGCTGTGGGATGAGTGGATGCTCATTGAACGGCAGATCGAAAAGCTCAACCTGGAACTGGAAAGGATCTCCGCCGCTGACGCGGGATGCACGCGGATACGACAGATCCCAGGGATCGGACCAGTAGTAGCCACTGCCATCGTTGCGGCTATCGGCAACGGCGCCGCATTCCGCAAGGGCCGGGACTTCGCTGCGTGGCTGGGGATTGTGCCACGCCAGTACTCGACCGGAGGCAAGGCGAAGCTGCTCGGCATCAGCAAGCGTGGCAACGTGTACCTCCGCAAGGTACTGATCCACGGTGCACGGGCTGCCGTGCAGCGCATCAAGCGCGACCGAGCACCTATCGGAGCCTGGCTTGACGCACTCGACGCCAGAGCTCCCAAGAACGTCGTTGTAGTCGCGATGGCGAACAAACTCGCGCGGATCGCATGGGCTGTGCTGTCAAGTGGAGAAGACTACCGGCCGACAGCGAACGCGATTCCCGCATAAAGCAGTGCGGAAAAGACGCCTGCGGCTTGGAAGCGCTGACGCGCTCCCACTTTACCGCACTACGACTACTAATTAATCTTTACCCACCGAAGTCTGCATAGGAGCGGCAAGGACGAAAGAACAGTCACAACGGCGTGTCCGCAGCCTGGTACTGAGAATGGTCTTCAACGACCGACCGACTTAGAAGGACAGACACGCGCGCAACTCATCATGGCCAGGAGAGCTGATCTCCACACAAAGGCCGAATACATTTGCGCAGACTTGTCTTCTCGACCAAACTTCCCCTTGCAGTCCTGCGGCGGACCATACATTATCATTACTGATCCGGCAACGACTCGGAGTCCAAAGCGCTCACCTTTCGCTTTCTAGCCGTGCGATCTGCTGCAGCTGATAGCGACTCCCCGAGATCGTATTTTGGGAGAACAATCGCCTCGACCTCCGGAATCGCGTACGCGTGCACTCACCGAGACCAACCCATTATTTAGCACATCGAGTGGTACGGATGTCCTGGTGGTCAGATCATCCGTACCACTCATAGCCGCTTGCGAGAGGCCTGGAGAAAATGAATGAAGATTTACGGCGGGCCCACCACTCACGCTGCCGTGGCCAGGAAGAGTTCCTCATTCGAAGGCTCCATTCGGGAGTGCGCAACCGAGGTCGGCTGTTGGGGCAAAACTGGTCGAGAATCGCTGATCGGTCCCGCGAGCCCGCGCGGAAGATGCATGATACGTTCCCATTGCCGCCAGGAGTATTCAGCCGCTAAAGTATTCGACCCAAACAGCCCGGCGGCAAACTGCCACTCCATCGCCGCCGTGTAGCGGAAGCCATTGTGCTCGTCCCTCTGGGCAGCGCGAACGTAGTGAACAGCTTTTGCGACTCCAGCGACATTCGAGAACCACTGTGCGCCGGAGGCGGCGATCACCAATCTGTGGTTATGGAGGCATTTCATGGCGGATCTCCTGGGCCTTTAGCGTTGAACACGTAACGCACGCGCAACTGCCGTGCCAAAGCCACAATTCCTCTAACCCGCTAAAAAACAAGAAATTAAGAGAAGCCATTGGCACCGAATGTGCCGAAGTTGAAACTGTCAATCGCTCGCCGACACGTTCCGTACCGCCTGTATTGACACCAGAGCTGGCGATTGGAGTTTAGGACTGCAACCGCCTGTCGAAATGAATCATCATCTCTCTTGAGATAAACTGTCCACCCGGATGTTCGGCTTTCCCCGAAGAACGATATGAGCGTGGATGTGCATACACCGGAAACCAGCTCGCGGCGCTACGCAGCCGTGCTTCGCATCAGCGAGGCAATTTCTGCGTGTAGCGACCCACAGGAGTTGGCGACGATTCTGGCAGATCAACTGATCGTATTCCTTTCCTTTGACCATCTCGATGTGGTCATCTTCAAGGAGAAGTCCACTGAAATCGAATGGCACGCGTGGGGCAAGGGCCCGTTGCCGTTGCCAGATGTGCCGCAAGAAGAATTGCCGGAATGGGACGTTTACAACAGCCAGGAACCGCTCCACATCAGGGACTTGAGCAAGGATGAACGTTTTCCGTTGCTGAAGAAGCTGGGTGCAGCGTTCGGCGTGGATGCCGAGAGTATCGGCTCAGTGGTACGTGTTCCCCTGACGACGCCACACCGCCGATTGGGTGCGTTAGGTATCGCCAGCGCCCCTGGCGTTACCTACAGCACCGATGATGTGGCCTTCTTGCAAGTGATCGCACGTGTCGTTGCCTTCGCGATTGATGACGGCCTTAATCTCAGGCGGGCGCAGCTGCAAACCGAGAGGCTCCAGTTGCTCCTGAATTTGACGCACCGAATCACCTCGAGCCTCAAACTTCGCGATCTTTTGCGTGCCATTTCCGCCAACATTCGAGAGGTCATGGACTGTGATGTCGCATGCATTTCGCTGCCCGGAGAGAAAGTAGGAACTTTTAGGGTCTACGCACTGGATTTTCCGGGCGGCAAGGGACTTGTTAACGAAGAGCTCATTGTCTCTCCCGGCCCAAACGATCCCGGAAAGCGGGCGTTTGAGACGTTGAAACCAGTGATCGGAAGCGTCGCCGATGCACCTGACCCCGGTTGGAGATACTACGAAATGGTTATCGCTGAGGGCGTACAGAGCTTTTGCGTCATTCCGCTCGTGAATCGTGGCCGCGCGCTCGGAACCCTGGCGCTTGCACGTGTAACCGAGAGTTCCTTCACCCCAGAGGATGTCGAATTCCTCAGTCAGGCCGCTGGGCAGATCGCGATTGCCATCGAAAACGCGTTGGCCTACGGGGAGATCTCCGAATTGAAAGACAAGCTCGCGCAAGAGAAGGTATATCTGGAAGAAGAAATTCGCAGCGAGATGCATTTTGAGCAGATCGTGGGGAGCAGCCCGGCGCTAAACCACGCGCTGGAACTCGTTGAGACGGTCGCTCCCAGCGATTCCACGGTTTTGCTTTTGGGCGAGACCGGAACCGGAAAAGAGTTAATCGCCCGCGCGATTCACGACCGCAGCCGGCGTAAGGACCGAACCTTTGTAAAGCTCAATTGCGCTGCTATTCCTACGGGACTACTCGAGAGCGAATTGTTCGGACACGAAAAGGGCGCGTTCACGGGCGCGATCAGCCAAAAAGTGGGGCGGATGGAACTGGCGGATCAGGGCACGCTGTTCCTGGACGAAGTTGGCGACATTCCTACTGAAATTCAGCCGAAGCTGCTGCGTGCGTTGCAGGAGCGGGAATTTGAACGATTGGGTAGTACCCACACTCGCAAGGTAAACATTCGGCTAATCGCGGCGACCAACCGCGATTTGGAAAAAATGATCGCTGACCGCGAGTTCCGCAGCGACCTGTTCTATCGCCTGAATGTCTTTCCTATCCGGATTCCTCCGCTTCGGGAACGTAAGGAAGATATTCCCATGCTGGTCAGTTACTTCGTCCAAAAGTTTGCGAAGCAAATGCAAAGAACAATCGAGACGATTCCTGCGGCGGTGATGAAAGGGCTGACCGCCTGGGAGTGGCCGGGGAACATCCGCGAACTGGAGAATTTCATTGAGCGTGCCGTGATTCTTACGCGCGGCAAGGCACTCGACGCGCCGCTTGGCGAACTTCGAAAACCAAGAGCAGAGAAACCTTCGCAGAACGAGCAGCCCGCTCAGGACGACATCGCCAGAATCGTGAAAGAAACGATTAGTGCTCTAAACGGCAAGAAAGATCATTGCCGACGAATATGACAAGAAACAGCGCGAAGAAATTGTGAGCGCACTTACCGAAAGCAAGGGACGGGTTGGTGGCGCCGACGGGGCTGCCGCTCGCATAGGAATCAACCGCACCACCCTCATCTCCCGCATGAAGAAGTTCGGCATCGACCCGCGGCAGTACGCCTGAACGCTCTCCTCCGATGCACACCTCCTACGAATGACCTACCTTCTGCCACAAAACTAGTCTTTTGTACCCTCAAGCTGTCGAAATCCGTTCAACAGTCTCGACTCTCCACACCACGCTTTCGACAGCACCCTGAAAATTCATCAAGTTACGGCCCTAAATATTTGGCATGTGTCTTGCATTTATCCCTCGCGTAGAGGGAAAACGACATGTTGAAGATTTCCATTGTTGAGTCCCGTAACAAGCGGAGATTGCTGGTGGAGGGCAGGCTCATCGCGCCGTGGTCGGCTGAACTTGTGAACGCATGCGACAAGTCCAGGGAGGACTTGGACGGCCGTGAACTTCTTGTCGAGTTGAAGAACATAACGGCCATCAACCAGGAGGGCGAAAACGCACTGATTGCCCTTATGAATGAAGGAGTGAAGTTCCGCGGCTGCGGCGTATTCACGAAGCAAGTGTTGAGGCAGCTCGCTCGCAGAGCACTGAAGCCCTTGCAGGAGACGGAGAGATGACGTTCTTAAAGAGAAAGCGGGTAGCGAACAGCGAAACAAACAAATACGCCGGCGCGGAAGATTTTCGCCAGGTATTTTCAGATGACAGGGACGTGCTCCACCGGCTCGCGCTTCTGTTGACCGGCGATCACGAGAGGGCAGAGCAATGCTTTGTCGCCGGAATCGAAGACTCTGTTAACTCGAACCGAGTATTCAAGGAATGGGCCCGCACTTGGGCTAAACGCACCGTTCTCCAAAACGCGATCAAGGCGTTAAAGCCAAGCCCGCGGCGGCACGCGATGTCGGCCTTGCCCGAACCCGTTGGAGAGAGCGTCAGCATGCCCAGTGTCCCGGATCGCGATCCTGCAATCAGCAGTGTCTTGGTACTGCAGGATTTCGAGCGTTTCGTCTTCGTCATTACTGTTCTGGAAGGGCGCTCAGAACATGAATGCGCTCTGCTTCTTGACTCCTCGCTTCGGAACGTTCGAAACGCGCGCATCCGGGCGACTGAACATATTGCGACGGCTGCGAGCAGCCCAATTGCAACATCCCATTGTTCGACTGCGACAGTCCCCGTGAAACAGGTTGCTGTCGCGAACATCCGAGGCGTTTCCGGCTCGATTTCGACCGATTCTCATGCGACGGCCCTTCGGCCAGCGTCGCGGGCTGTGCTGTTGGCGATTGCGATCCTGTTGTGTTCCGTAGTGCCGATGGCAGGTCAATCCTTGCTCGATCATCGGCAACAGGCGAGCAACGATGCGCAAGCTCCACTGCTCACGTTAGACGATGCTGTCTCCATCGCCTTGGAGAACAACCGCCTGGTGAAGAACTCGTCGCTGGAAGCGCGAAAGTTCGACTTTCGGGTGAGCACGTCGCGGAGCCGGCGGCTGCCGCAGTTCCAGTTTGCTGTTCTGGGTGGTGAACTGCTGCAGCCATTCGATTTCACTATCCCCGCCGGTACGTTCGGCACGTACGCGAGTACTGGTCCGGTACCCTCGACGAAAAGCACGATCCATACACCGGCCCAGTTTGTGACCTACACAACCGGGGCACTCGATGAACCCGTATCGCAGCAGTACAAGATCCACCTTGGCATCCGCGCAACCGAACTTGCACGCGAGATCTCGCGCGAAGATGTTCGCGCAGAGCGTCAGAAGATCGCCTCCGAGGTCCGAAACGCGTACTTCAATCTTGTTGCGACGCAGGCGGGAGTAGATGCAACGCGCGAGGCTGTTAGAACGCTGGAAGAAGCTCAGCGCGTCACCGCGAAGTACCAAGTGGAGCAAACCGTACTGCGGGCCGATGCCTTGGAAGTCGATGCCCGGCTGGCGAAGGCTCACTATGACCTGTCGGTTGCAGAGAACGGCCTTTCGACGCAGCGCGAACACTTGAATCAGCTACTAGGGCGCGATCTGACGACGTCTTTCCGGGTTGATTTCATGCCCGAAACGGAAGCAGAAGACCTTCCGTTGCAGGATGCTCGAGCTCGCGCAGAGAAGAGTCGGCCTGAGATTCGACAGGCGCAGCTCAAACAAAAGCAAGCTGAGTACGACCGCCGCATCGCCAAAGCTGAATACATCCCCGACCTCAGCGTCTCCGTTCGTTATCTCGGAATGAATAACGTTTCGTTTGTTCCAGGAAACGTCGGCATTGCGGGCTTTCTGTTCAGTTGGGAGCCGTTCGATTGGGGCCGCCGCCGCAACGCAGTTGCTGAAAAGACGAAGACTGTCGAACAAGCGCGTAATGGAGCTGCGGAAACCGAGTCGCAGATCGCGGTCGAAGTCGGGATGAAGTATCGCAAGTGGCATGAGGATGCTCTGCTTCTGAAGGTGGCGCGAACCCAGCAAGAGGCATATACAGAGCGGCTGCGAGTGGTGAGCACAAAATACAAGGAACAGGCAGCGCTCATAAAGGACTTGCTTGAGGCACAAGCTCGTAAGTCGGAAGCGGATTACCAGTATCAACAGGCACTCTCGTCCTATTGGGGCGCTCTGGCGGATCTTCGCCGTGCCATGGGGGAAGAATAATGATGAAAAACACTCTTGCAATCATCCTGGCGGCGGCGCTGTTTATGGCTGGCTGTCATTCCAGTAAGCCAATTGAGCAACCACCGCAAGGCGTCCACGTACAGTTGATCCAGGCCGCGTCGAGCGTTAGCGAAGGACTTCGTTTCTCGGCCGTGGTGACGCCCTATGCGCAGGTTCCGCTGGCGTTTCGTATCCCGGGATACGTAACTTCACTCAAGCAGGTGCGAGCTGACGGCAGCATTCGCGATATCGCGGAAGGCGACGGCGTGAGCAAAGGGGCCGTTCTCGCCCACATCCGCGCGACTGAGTACGAGGACAAGGTACACCAGGCGAGATCGGGGGTGGAGGCCGCCCAAGCCGCCGCAGTGAAGGCGCAGCTTGACTTCGATCGTGCCTCGCGCCTCTACGAAGCTCAGAGCCTGACGAAGCCCGAGTTCGAGGCGGCGCGCGCACAACACGACGGGACGCAGGCACAATTGCGAGCTGCTCAGGCGCAGACTGCGGAGGCACAAGTGTCCTTGGGCGACACCACGCTGGTCGCTCCGTTCTCCGGCGAGATTGTGAAGAAGTCCGTAGAACTCGGATCGTTCGTAGGAGCTGGGTCGCCGGCATTCGCACTCGCTAACACCGATGTCGTGAAGATCGTGGTTGGCGTGCCTGATACGGTTGTGCGGTCCATCAAAGTAGGGCAACCGATTGACGTCGCCATTGACGCATTCCCATCGCGCACCTTTCATGCACGAATCAGCCGTATCTCATCGGCGGCAGACACCACGACGCGCAACTTCGATGTCGAGGTCGCAGTACCGAACCGCGACCACTTGCTCAGGGTGGGCATGATTGGTTCGTTGCAACTGGCGCATGGAGAAGGCGCAAGCGAAGAGCATGGCTCGAGTCTGCTGGCTCCGCTTTCGGCGATTGTGCAGGCGAATGATGGCAAGTATGGCGTGTTTGTAATCTCAAAATCTGGCGTTGGAGACATTGCGAGTCTTCATAGTGTGGAAATCGGCGCTGTGAATGGAACCGAGGTAGTCGTGGTAAGCGGGTTGAGTGCGGGTGAGCGGATCATCACCACCGGCGCCAATCTGCTGAAGGACGGACAGCGGGTGGAGGTAGTTCAATGAAATCGGGAGACGTTAACAACAGCCGGAATCTGGCACGATTCTTTACGCACAACCGTCAGATCGCGTGGGTCGCTTTGGTTGCAACGTTGGTCTGGGGTGTCTTCGGGTATATGAACATGCCCAAGCGTAAAGATCCCGACATCCCAGTGCGCGTTGCGCTGGCCATCTGCCCGTGGCCGGGTATCTCCGCAGACAAGGTGGAGCAGTTAGTAACGCGAAAGATCGAGCAAGCTGCGGCAGGCAACAGCAAAGTGGACCGCGTGGAATCCACGACGCAGGACAACGTCTCCGTAGTGACGGTTCGCCTGCTTGACAACATCCAAAATACACAACAGGAATTTCAGGACATCGGACAGCGCCTCTCCCAAGTCAACGATCTTCCCGAGGGCGCAGGACCGATCACCTGGATTAGTGACTTCGGCGACACCGCGGCGTTGATGCTGACCGTAGCCAGTCCGCCCGTTCCGGATATGGAAATCGAGTTGCGCGCCCGTGGTGTGCGAGATGCAATCGAGAAAGCGCGTGGTGGAAATACCCAGGGACGAGTGGCCTCTCTCTATTGTTATCCGGCATCCGTGTCACCCGCCGTGATTGAGAGGACCTTTGCAATATTCGGCGCACAGCTACAGAGGGATGGTGTCGGACGAGATGTCCGTCCCTTATCAGTGGGAGGCTGTTCCGGAATCGATTTTGCAACGGAGAAGTCAGACAGCGAGATTCGCGCCTATGGCCAACAGTTCATTGAGAAGCGGCTACAAGAATATGACTTCCACCCAGACGCGTGGGGTCCAATCATCATTCGCGACCTCCAATCTACAAGGGAACGTATTGCGGAAGTTGTCAGCGACCGGTATTCGTATCGCCAGCTTGATGACTATACCGATCTGATCCAACGCACCCTGCAACGTGTGCCGGAGGTAGCAAAGGTTCAGCGTGCGGGCGTTTTGCCGGAAGAAATTTACTTGGAGTACTCCGACGATCGCCTTGCCGCCTTCAAGTTGCAGCCGACGAAGATCAAAGACATCCTGAACGCGCGCAATGTCACGGCTCCCGGCGGTGTCGTCCAGACCCAATCGCGAAACGTGCTGATTGACTCGACCGCCGAATTCAAAAACACGAAAGAAATCGGCAACGTACTCGTCGGAGCATCACCGACTGGCGTGCCTGTGTATCTGCGCGACCTTGTAGACACTTCGCGTGATTACCAGTCGCCAAGACGGTACCTGAACTTTATGGAGACCCGCGATGCAAAAGGGAGTTGGCATCGCAACCGTGCCATCACCCTGGCAGTACAGATGCGCTCGGGCGAGCAGATCTTCAAATTCGGTGAAGCAGTGGATAAGGCGCTCGCAAACGTGCGCCCGCAGCTGCCTGCTGACCTGATTGTCTCTCGCACCTCAGACCAGCCCAAGCAAGTGCATGAACTTGTCAGTCTGTTGATGGGCAGTCTCTATGAGGCTATTGCCCTGGTCGTCATCGTCGCTCTGGTCGGCTTCTGGGATTGGCGTGCGGCGATGCTGATGGCCGCCTCCATCCCGCTCACGCTGGCGATGACCTTCGGTATTATTCGCGTTCTTAACATCGACATTCAGCAGGTCTCGATCGCGACGCTGATCATTGCACTCGGCTTGCTCGTCGACATGCCCGTGGTTGCCGGAGACGCGATCAAGCGCGAACTGGGCTCCGGTTCCCCCCGCGATCTAGCATCCTGGCTTGGACCGACCAAACTGGCCAAGGCGATCATATTCGCGACCATCACCAACATCGTCGCTTATCTGCCCTTTCTGTTGCTGACCGGCGACACGTATTTCTTTCTCTACAGCCTTCCGGTCGTGATGACGTGTACGTTGATTGCGTCGGTCATCGTGTCGTTCACCTTCATGCCGTTGATTGCGTACTACCTGATCAAACCGCCGAAGCATGCGGAGCCACCAATGTCGGAACGACGCACCCATGGCTTTCCTGGTTTCTACTATAAGGTAGGTGACTTCGCGCTAAGACACCGCTGGGGCGTGTTCGCCGGCTCCCTTATTATCTTGGTGTTTGGCGGTGTGTTCTCCAAGATGCTGAAGCCGCAATTCTTCCCCAAGGACCTCTCGTACTTGTCGTATGTCGATGTCTGGCTCCCGCCAGATGCCCCGCTCGGTGCGACAGACACGACTACCCAACAGGCAGAAACCGTTATCCGGCAAGAAGCCGAACGCTTCGGAAACGAACATCATGAGAAGGATGTGTTGAAGTCGCTCACAACCTTTGTCGGTGGTGGCGGTCCCAGGTTCTGGTTCTCGGTCGAGCCTGAGCAACAACAACTCAACTATGCGCAGATTCTGGTCGAAGTTACCGACAAGCACTTTACCAATGAACTCGTCGGACCGTTGCAGACGGCTCTAAGCCGGGAAGTCCCGGGCGCCCGGATCGACGTGCGACAGCTCGAGACGGGAAAACCAGTTGGCATTCCCGTGTCAGTACGGATCTCCGGCGCCGACACAGAAGTGTTGCATCGGCTCTCCACCGATCTCCAGAACATTTTCCGTGCACAGCCAAATGCCACTCGTGTACGCGACGACTGGGGAGAACCGGCCATGAATGTCCGGTTGAAGGTTGATCCCGATCGTGCGAATCTTTCCGGGGTCACAAACCTCGATGTCGCAATGTCTTCCGCGGCAGCGATGAGCGGAATACCAGTCTCAACGTACCGGGAAGGAGACAAGCAAATCCCCATCGCGGTCCGCTTGCGCATGGAGGAGCGAGCGGGACTGTCTGACGTTCAAAACACCTATGTGTACTCGATGACCAGCAATCAGCGCGTGCCTTTGCGGCAGGTATCGACGGTCACCACCGACATGTCGATTCCAAAGATCAAGCGCCGAAACCAGTTCCGTACAGTTACGGTGTCGGCGTTCCCGATCCCGGGTGTGTTGCCGTCGCAGGTGCTTACCCCCTTGTTGCCAAAAATCCAGGAGTTCCAAAAGCAACTTCCTCCTGGCTATTTCCTCGAAATCGGCGGCGAATACGACGAGCAGCAGAAGGGCTTTAAGCAACTCAGCGCGGTGATGGCGATTTCCGTGCTGCTCATCTACATCGCCCTGGTGCTCCAGTTCCGCAACGCGATCAAGCCTCTGCTCGTATTCGCGGCAATCCCCTATGGAATGACCGGCGCGCTGGCGGCACTGGTGGTCATGGGACAGCCTTTCGGCTTCATGGCGTTCCTTGGAGTTGCGAGTCTTGTGGGCGTGATCGTCAGCCACGTCATTGTGCTGTTCGACTTCATCGAAGAAGCGCATGAACGAGGAGAGCCATTGCGCGAAGCGCTACTCGATGCGGGTATCGTGCGCTTGCGCCCTGTGATGATCACCGTAGGTGCGACCGTGCTGGGACTCATACCGCTGGCCCTGCACGGCGGTCCGCTCTGGGAACCGCTCTGCTACGCGCAGATCGGCGGCCTGACCATCGCGACCTTCGTCACTTTAATCCTTGTGCCGGTGCTGTATTCGATCTTCGTGTTGGACTTGAAGCTGATCAAATGGGAAACCGTCGCTCCGGCAGCCGAGTCTGAAGCAATTGCGCACACTAATGGTGCATAACGATGTAGTTGGTCAGCTTCGATCATAGTGTTGGCGGGCAGAGCAAACGTTAAGAAAGTGAACTCATGAATGAGATCGTCCAATTCGTTCTGAAGCACGGCTACTCAGTCCTGTTCGCTGCGTTATTCGCGCACCAGATAGGTTTGCCGGTACCCGGACCGCTTTTTCTGCTTGCGGCCGGGGCGCTCGCAAGGAACGGGAAGCTGGGCTTCGGGCCCGCGCTCTTCCTGGCTGTCGCCGCCTGTGTGCTGGCCGACTGGGTGTGGTACGAGGCGGGGCGGCGGCAAGGTGACAAGGTCTTGCACTTCTTCCACCGCCTCGCGCGAGACCCTGACGCCCACGATCGCAGAGCGAAAGAGACCTTCACTCGATATGGGCCTCCGCTGCTCTTGCTTTGCAAGTTCGTCCCGGGACTAGACGCCGTGGTGCCTCCCATGGCCGGGGCTTCCCGCACCAGCCGGCTCCGTTTTCTGGCTCTTGAAACAGCCGGCGCGGGTCTCTATTCAGGCGCGTATGCCGGACTCGGCTATGTTTTAAGCCATGACCTAAACAGCGCGGCCACTTATGCCTCCAGAGCGGGAATGTTCCTGGCAGGTCTTGCGTTTACTGGACTATGTACTTACGCCGCGCGCAAGCTGGTTCGCTGGCATCGCGAAGTACGCGACTCTCGATGTGTGCGCATTACTCCACCTGATCCGATGGGATATGGAGCCTCCGTCGCCAATCCTTGCAGGATGATTGAAGAAGGCGACCATGATCATTAAGGCTCGAGCGAAACAGCTTGTATTGTCTGGTGCCGCCTGGGACTGGGCCGTCATTTGTGGTGGTGAGGAGTGGTCGCAGCCCCAGGGTCGGCGCACAAATATATGTCCCGGTTCAACCGGAAGCGCCCAAAGTTCATTTCGGGGGACCTTTTGAGGACACAATCTGGTTGAGCGCTAATAGCGACTCTCCAGAGCGGAAGTTCGATCAGTAACGATAAACGTTAGAACCCTATCGGGACTGCCCCGACAGGCAGATGTGCGGGCGCGGGTAAATGTTCATGGTCGGGGCAGTTTCGATAGGGCCGTTTGTACTGAGCCGCTAGCGTTTGCGGGGGACGCGGTCGGGTCTATGGGAGTTGGATTTGATTTTGATGTTCAGCGGGCGGTGTTGCGCGATGTGGACGTGGGCGGGAAGGCCATTGAATCGCTTTTGGCAGTCTCGATAGAGTCTCTCGGCCAGGCAGTGGAGGCGCATCCTAGGTGCAAAGGCGTTGAGCGAGCGCACGAGATCGTGGCATGTTTGAACACGCCGTAAGCAGACATTACCGGAAACTCGGTGCATCAAGGATCTCTCAGGAGCTATCAACGGTGCACCTCGGTGGAAGTGACGCGATAGGCCCTGACCGGAAAAAGAGTTGGCTGCTGGTCAGGCGTTCGATGACGAGCATGGGGCCGGTGCAGACAGGACAGCGCAACTGAGTAGTGATCTCAGGATCGCTTGCGCAGGGTGCTCCGCCGAGCAGAATACGGCAGCGTGAGAGCGCATCTCCGCGCCTGCGGTTAGCGAAGAGTCCGAAGTGGCGGATGCGAACCAGCCCCTTAGGCAGAACATGGATCAGGAAGCGGCGCAGAAACTCATCGGCGGAGACGGTCATGATCTTCTGCTTATCGCCGTGCGCATAGTCCTTCCATCGGAACGACACTCGATCATTCTGGAAGGCGACGAGTCGATGGTTAGAGATCGCGACACGATGGGTATAGCGCGCCAGGTAATGCAGAACATGCTCTGGGCCGCCGAAGGGCGGCTTGGCGTAGACGACCCAGTTCTCTCGGAATAGCTGTCGGAGAAATCCGCGAAAGCGGCGTGGCTCGGCGAGACTCCGGAGTGAACCGTGGAACTGGAGCTTGTGCTGCCGGAGGAGGTGGCGAAGTTCGGCGGTGAACTTGCCGCGGAAGACGCGGCTGAGTGCGCCGACGGGCAGAAAGAAACGGTTCGACGAAGCGATCCATCCGGAGCCATCGGGAGCAAGGCCGCCGGCGGGAACGACGTAATGGATGTGGGGATGATGCTGAAGGTTCTGGCCCCAGGTATGGAGCACGCCAAGAAACCCGATCTCTGCTCCCAGATGCTTCGGGTTGCGGGCAAGTTCGAGCAGCGTCGCTGCGCTGGTTCGGAAGAGCAGATCGTAAAGCAGTCGCTTGTTCTGCAGAATGAGAGCAGAGAGTTCGTGAGGCAGAGTGAAGACGATGTGGAAGTACGGCACCGGCAACAGCTCAGCCGCCCTGGCAGCCATCCATCTGGCGCGTGCGTTTCCCTGGCATCTTGGGCAGTGCCTGTTCCTGCACGAGTTATACGAGATGGCCTGATGGCCGCAGCGCGTGCACTGATCACGATGGCCGCCCAAGGCCGCTGTGCGACAGCGGACGATAGCATCGAGCACCTTGCGATGCTGCCATGCAAGGTGTGATCCGTGGTGCTCCCAGAATCTGTTGCCTGATACGCGAACGATGTCGGCCACCTTCAGCCTCCTGGAGCGCTTCACCGCTTCGGGGTTGGACACCTCGATAGCTTCCAGTGGACTGGGAACTGCTTGCAGGTGGCGCCGGGACAAATGGAGATAGACGGTCGTATGGTCCAGCTTGGAGTGACCGAGCAGCACCTGAATGGTGCGTAGATCGGCGCCGGCTTCCAGCATGTGAGTGGCAAAGCTATGTCGAAGCGTGTGAGGGGACACACGCTTCGCGATGGCGGCTCGCTTCGCAGCTTCGGCTACGGCAGTCCAGATGATCTTCTCTGTAATGGGCACATCAGCCCGCCAACCCTTCACCGTGCCCGGAAACAGATAGGTCTTGGGCTTCATCCAACGCCAGTACTCGCGCAGGGTCTCGAGCAGCTTCGGGGATAACAACACGTCGCGGTCACGGCCACCCTTGCCCTGACGAACATGAATGACCATGCGCTCGCTATCGATATCTGAAACCTTGAGATGGGAGAGCTCGGCCCGGCGTAAGCCGGTTGAATACAGCATCATCAACATCGTCCGATGCATCAGGTTGCGGGCGGAAGCGATGAGCCGTTCTACCTCTTCTACGCTCAACACGATCGGCATCCGCCTCTGCCGCTTCGGCACGGGGATGTCATCGGGGAGATACGGCCGTCGTAGTGTCTTGACGAACAGAAATCGCAGGGCGGAAGTGCGGCTGTGGATCGTACCCGGTGAGAGCTTACGGTCCTGAAATAGATGCACCTGATACTGGCGGATATGCTCGGGGCCGAGGCGCTCTGGCGAGCGATGGAAGTACTTCGCGAAATCCTCTACGGCGTGAATGTAGCTTCGAACGGTGCTCTTGGCGTAGTTACGACGCTGGAGTTCGTCCAGCATCAGCTTCCTGAGTCGGGTCACAGTGTAGCCTCCTTGTGACCCAAAACCTTACACTGGCTGAAATGCTGGGGGGACGACCACGCGGTAGCGTCCGCCGCGCTAGCGGCTTAGTACAAACGCCGATCTCAACTTCAATGCGGCCCCGAAGTCGGAATGCGAAAAGTAAGCTCACAGGCTGTAAACGCGCTCGTGGACAGTCGCGAGCCCGAAACCGCGCTTCTCAGCCCGTTGACCGCCTTCAGCCCGACGATGCCATCAGGATGGCCGGTCCGACCGCTTAGAACTCCAATTTCGCTTGCAGGGCGATCATGCGCGGACTGCTGTCGCCGCCCAAGCCCACGCCGAGCAGGCCAGTCGGCGGAGAGGTGGTATACGTCAGCGCCCCGAACCCTGTTTGCGTCGAGGGCTTCCCCGGAACGCCGGCCAGCACCATGCTGGGCAGTGCAAAGTTGGGATGATTGAAGATGTTGAAGAACTGCGCGTCCAGTCTCATGGTGAGCTTCTCGCGAAGAGGAATTCGTTTTGTCAGATACATGTCGGACCAGACGAATCCAGGCCCTCGGAATTGGTTCCTGCCGGTGCTGCCAAATTGGCAGTTTGCTGGGCTATCTCCGCCGACACAGGCACCTGTGCTGGGATCAACGGCGGAGACAAAAGCATCGGGATTCAGCCACTGCACCGTGCCAGGCTGCGTGGAGGCAAGGTTGCAATGGCGGCAGTATGGATCTACTCCCGGCACAAGACTGGCGAACTGAGGGCCGCTGCCCTGCACGATGCCATTTCCGTTCGCCGAGTATGGCGTGCTGAGCACGGAGAAAGGAACGCCGCTGTGCCAGAAGAGCGTTCCCGAGACTTGCCAGTCGTTCACGATATGCCCGAGCCATTGGCTGCGAACCTTTACGCGGCAGTTGGTACACGTATTGTGCGTTGAGATTTTGGCGAATGTCATAGTCGCATGGACCATAATCGCGGTGAAGATTTCCCGGCAAGGGTGAGAGAATCCCGCCCGCGGAGAATTGCAGGAATCCGCCGTTTGAGACTTCATCCATGCAGCGGCTCCAGGTGTAGTTGATCTGCCCCTGCAAGACCGTGCCCCAGACGCTTCATCGCCGTGAGTTGAAGGCCGTTGTAGTGGCTGTTCGCACCGGTCGAGAACTGCGTCACCGCCGCGAATCGCGGATCGGTTGGCTGCATATAAGGGAATGGCGCGAAACATCCTGGGCATACCGTCTGGTAGCCATTCACCTGCGTCAGATAGGGCTGGTTGACGGCGCGAGTGCCAACGTACTGCGCCTTGACGCTGGCGGTCGTTCCGAACTGATGCTCGATACCAAGGCTCCACTCCATGAAGTACGGCGCGTGAAGCTCTCCGCTGGGCACCGCCGTAATCGCGACTGGCGGAAGGCAGGTTGCAGAATTGGCGAGTGGAGACGCACATGAGAGCTGCCCTTGCGAAAATCCCGCGCCGAAACTCTGATTGGCGGCCACGGTGGCATCCACGGCACTGTTCGGCACTCCGGGCGCAATCGCCGTGCCACCCACCGTGCCGAGGAGCCCGCCCTGGAACGTCTTGACGTAAGGCGGATTGGTGCCGATCAGGTCTGCGATGCTGCCCGGCATGATGTCGCTGAAGATTCCAAAGCCGCTCCGAAGTACTGTGTTCCGTTCGAGCTGCCACGCAATCGCCGTTCGCGGTTGAAGGATTGCGACCGGTGTGGAGGAGAACAGATTGCCGAGATGAGTCTGGATCACGGCGTTCAACGGCTGATTGACATCATGGGATATCGAATCGAAGGAGCCGCTAAGGCGGCCAATCTGCTGATGCGGATTCAATGGATTGGAATTGAACGTGTCGCGGATGCCAATCGTCCACGTCAGCTTCGGGGTTATCCTCCACGTGTCCTGCGCGTAGAAATCCATGTTGAGAAAGTTGAACGGCTCGTTTAGCGAAGTTGGGAAGGTCTGCGTTGCGGTGGATGCCACACCGTTGATGAACTGCGGCAAGGTTGTGTACGACACCGTGGGCACCGTGCCCTCGCCGAAGTCATAGTCGTTGAGGCGAAAGATCCGGGTGTTGGTGCCGAACCTGAATTCGTGCGCGCCGTGGCTCCAGGCGAGATTGTCATTGATAAAGAATCGCGATAGCACGCCTTCCCTGAAGCCAGGTATTATCGAGGCCGCCGATCGTAGTGAAGGGCGCGTTGGCTCCGCTGCCTTGAAGCACAATCGGGAAAGCGGAGAGTGTTTGCTGAAAGTTACTCGGCGCGAACAAGCTCTCATACCAGGAGAATGCGGGGTTGAAGTAGTTCACCACATTCTGCGAAAACACATGCGTGTATCCCGCCGCGAATGAGTAGAGGGGCTGCGAAGACACTGCGTTAAACAAAGGATTGATCGGGTCTGTGTAGGCGGCCTGCAAGCCGGTGTCGGCCTGAAAACGAAACCAAGCAGTATTGTTCGCGTTGATGTTGTAGTCGATGCGGACTGTCTGCACCTGTTCGCTGTCATCGCTGGAGTGGGAAACGCCCCTGCGATTGGCACAACCATTGCCATCATTGCTAGATGTGAGAGTGCCATCGGCGTTTAACGGACATCCGAGCACGGCAAGAGGCGCTCCACTGGTGTTTCCGTATAGCGAAAACATCTTCTGGTAGAACGGCAACTGCGGCGATGCAGAAAGCTGATTCAGCACATACTTCTGAAAGCCAGCGCTGGGAAGCGTTGCGGTCGTGAAGATGGGCAAGGCAATCCGTACCCATTCGCTGTCGAAGAAGAAGAACAGTTTGTTGTGAACAATCGGCCCGCCCAAGCTGCCGCCAAAGTGGTTCACGTTCGAGCGTGGCTTGTGAATGCCGGGCGTATCATTCAAAAAGTAATCCTTCGCACTCAGGACCGAACCGCTCCACAGCTCGTAAAGATTGCCGTGGAATTTGTTCGTGCCGGATTTGGTGACGTAGTTGACCTGAGAGGCGCCGTACCGGCCCTGGTCTACGGAATAGGAAAGCGTGTTGACGGTCACCTCCGAGATCGAATTCATTCCCAGGACAAGATTGGTCGCAAGGCCGCTGTTGAGGTTGGTGAGCGGATCGTTGGTTTCCAGACCGTCAACGATGTAGCCGTTGGAGAGCGCGGGCAATCCGTTGAATTCCACGTTGCCGTAGCCGTTCGTCCCTCCAACGAAATCATTGCCGCTGCCTGCCGTGTTGATGAGCGCTCCTGCGGCAAACTGCAAAGGGTAGGTCAGATCGCCACCGGGGTTCGGCAGATCCTCCAGGGCCTTCGCACTCAAAGTAGTAGAGGTATTGGCGTTGGCCGGATTGATCAGCGGGGCTTCGCTGCTTCACCTCTACCGACTCGTTTGATTGAGCCACATTCAGCGTGAAGTTCACCGTTTGCTTCTGGCCCAGGCCTGACACGACATTGTCATTCTGCTTCGGCTGGAAGCCTTGCGCTTCCACCTTTACCGAGTAAGTACCCGGCTTTAGCTGGGGGAAGTTAAAGCGGCCCGCGTCATCGGTCTTGGCGCTACGCTTTAGGCCGTTCTCCTGATTCGTGATCGTGATGCTGGCACCCGGAACAACCGCGCCGGTCGCATCGGTCACCTCGCCAACGATGGCGCTGGTGGTTTCGCCTTGAGCGAAAGCCGCTCGCCGGAAAAATGGACGCGGCAATCATCAGCACAACAAGAACCGCGGCCCGCGACAACGAGGAACGCGGAATCGCATTGGAGGTGTTCTGGTGCAGCCAGTCTCATGGTCCACTCCGATGGCCGCCGAGTGCGGACAAACCACGCCCTCACCTGAATAGCCATAGTAGACTATGAGATGTTAACTACAGTTAACACGTTGCAGATAATTATGCTTTTTCGACCCAGATTCTCTCGGCGGCCGGAGCGCCCAGCCGAATCGTTCTCTTTTCGACGGCTAAGGTGACGGTGCCATCGTAGTTCCGGCTCTGGATGGTCAATTGAACGCCAGGGCGGATTCCTTCCCCTTCAAAGAAGTCCAACAGTTTGCGGTCGCGTTCGTAAACGCTGGCGACCCGGTATTGAGAACCTTCCTCCGCTTCGCTGAGCAGGCGCTGGCCTTTCTTCCGCCGTTCCGCGGGGCTCCTCAGGGCGAGGCTATTTCCGTGGGGACAAATGTCTTTGTCGCCCAGCTTCTCCACAAGCTTCTTTTCAAATGCCGGAGAGACGGCATGTTCCAGACGTTCTGCTTCCTCGTGGATCTCGTACCATGGCATGCCAAAGATCTCAGAGAGCATGCGCTCAATCAGGTGATGGCGAAAGATGATCTGTTCGGCAACCTGCCGTCCCTGAGAAGTTAGCTGAATGCGGCCATCGCTCTTAACCGTAACCATGCCGTCCTTTTTCAGGCGTTTCAAGGCTGCGGTCACTGCGGGGCGCGTCACCGCAAGCCAATGAGCAAGCGTGGCGGAGATCACGGTCTTGCCTTCGGCTTCAGCCTCGGCAACCGCCTTAAGGTAATCCTCTTTGGAAACAGTGATCATCGTGGAAACCAAAGACTCAACAATGGAAAGCAGTGTACCACTGGATAGGATTAATCGGATTAACCTCTTCGCCCACCGACACAGTCTCGAAGGCGGGTCCGGGGAAGCTGGAAGGTCAATCGCGGACACACCCCGATTGCGTCGCGAGCGGCACCGTTTCGGAAGTTTACCGGACCCTGGCCGACATATCGGACTGATCCATTTGCGCTCTGGCCAGCTCGCTTCCGAGTGGCTGCGACCGTTTCCCGATGATTTACCAGAAGCCGGGAATAGCTGCTAGACGAGCCTTCCAAAGATCACGGCGCGAAGGGGAGAATTCGGAAGAAATTAGAGCCACAGCACGGTCGTAATCGCCCTCAGCCTCTGCCCACAGGCAGAATGCACGTTGGTTGCGATCAAGTGGGTCCGGCTCACGCTCTCCCGTTATGGCGGGATGCTCTCGGGAGAGCAAGCCATAGACTCCGTAAACGAGCCAGTCGCTTTCCTCTTGCAATGCGACCATGTGCTGGAGAGCGTGGTCCCTTGCGCCGATATGAGTTCTCAGTCCATCTTGGAACTCATCGCTCGAAGTGCATACCGAATATAGAGGCTACGGGAATGTTCATCTTAGGGCAGATATACTGCGTGCGATATTATCGGGAAAGTTGCCCGTTATCGGGAAAATTGATGAAACAGTCGGTGGATTGTTGATTTCAAGAGACCCGCTGCTTCGTTTCGCCAGTGACCAGCGTGCCCACGAATATGGGGGGGAGGACACCAAGTGAGGCCGCGGAACTGCTTGGTTGCGATAACGCTCACCAGTGCATTGAACGTCTGGTTGACGTCTCTAAGTTGCACGTTTTGGTAGCCCTAGTGCTCGGGAGCCCGCGAAAACACTGGATGACGAGTTGCGGCTTTTGGCGTCACTCAACAGCAGAGGCCATTTCTGCTCTTTTTTTGTTTTTCAACGATGCGGAAACCAGCCAGCCCGAAGCCGAATCCGGTTCGCCAAGCAAAGCAACTGGTGTGCTGGAACCCGTGTTTTCTTGCATCATTATCATCTTCTAACAGCCGGCTCCTGCCTCGCTGCACGCAACCTGTTTTGCGTTCAATACGGCAATGGGCTGGCCGGATTCGTGAACCAACGTCAACCTAAACCACTCGATAAAATCGGGTTTAGAGGTTACAATGCCCGCACGTCAATCTTCACCAAAGGAAGTCATAATGAAAATACTCGCAAAACCAAGTGCAAGCTACAGCTTGACCATGCGCCTGAAGATCAACAACGTTACGGGCACTCTGGGAAGGGTTACGTCGAGAATCGGCGACCTCGGCGGGGATATAGGGGCGATTGATATTGCCGGAGTGGGAAAGAATCACATCATCCGTGACATCACGGTCAATGTCCGTGACCAGGAGCATGGCGACGACATCATCAAGGAATTGAAGAAGATGGACGTTCTGGAAGTGGTCCATGTCTCGGATCGTACTTTCCTGATGCACCTCGGCGGCAAGATCCGAATTAACAGCAAGGTTCCTCTGAAGACCCGCGATGACCTGTCTATGGCCTACACTCCGGGCGTCGCGCGCGTGTGTATGGCAATCCATGACAACCCTGAAAGTGTGTACAACCTCACGATCAAGGGCAATACTGTCGCCATCGTGAGTGACGGTACGGCCGTGCTTGGCCTGGGCGACATAGGGCCGGAAGCGGCCATGCCCGTGATGGAAGGCAAAGCAATGCTGTTCAAGGAATTCGGCAGAATTGATGCATTTCCGATTTGCCTGGCGACCAAGGACACGGAAGAGATCATTAGGACCGTCAAGTACATTGCCCCGGCATTCGGCGGTATCAACCTCGAGGATATTTCCGCGCCTCGTTGCTTCGAGATCGAAGAAAGGCTGAAAAAGGAGCTCAACATTCCGGTCTTCCACGACGACCAGCACGGAACCGCCGTGGTTGTTCTCGCCGCCCTGCTGAATGCGGTCAAGCTGGTAAAGAAAGAGATCAAGGATTTGAAGATTGTCGTTACCGGCATTGGTGCTGCCGGCGTCGCCTGTTCCAAGATGATTATGGCCGCGGGGGGCAAGAACATCATTGGATTCGACCGTACGGGCGCCATTCATAAAGGCCGCACTGAAGGCATGAACTACATGAAACATTGGTTCGCCGCACACACCAACCCGACGGGCTTCAAGGGAACCCTCGCCGAAGCACTCGAAGGCGCCGACCTTTATATGGGATTGTCAGGCCCTGGCACGATCGAGGCAAAAGCCCTTGCAAAGATGAACCGAGACGCCATTGTGTTTGCGATGGCGAACCCCACCCCTGAAGTCATGCCTGAAGAGGCCGCCCCATACGTGCGCATCATGGCGACCGGGCGCTCCGATTATCCAAACCAGATCAACAACGTCCTGTGTTTCCCCGGCATGTTCAGAGGAGCACTCGATTGCCATGCTACGGACATCAACGAAGAGATGAAGCTGGCAGCCGCCCACGCAATTGCAAACGTGATCCCGGAAGAAGAATTGAGTGAGGACTACATCATCCCCGGCGTATTCAATACGGCGGTGGCTGAAGCAGTTGCCAGGGAAGTCAAGAAGGCAGCTATTCGAACCGGCGTTGGCCGCGAGAAATCCGGCTACTACGGAAAGAGTGAGACTCAAAAAGCCTGAACACGCGCGCCATCGGCAATCGTCGAGAGCAGCAACAGCCAAGAGCGGCCACGCCTGCAAGACGTGGCCGCTTTGCAAGAACCCGTTAAGCGGCGATCACCTCGTCGGCATTGAAACTACCGGCAACCGGCTCCACTTTGATGTGACAGCACGCCCGGCCTCGCCCGAGCCTTGGCCCAATTAGACTGGCAACGCCTTCGAGTGTGGCACTCAGATCTCTAGGTTCGATCAGTTTCAAGTCCACCGTAATTTCCAAGTCATACAGCACGACGTTCTTGTCTTTCTGGCAACCATCGGCCTCCCGAGACAGAGTGCCGCCTACAATCCTTGCAATACTGAGGAGCGAGCGGCTGCCGCAAACGAGGCATTCGTCGGATCGACCGTCAGTGACACACTCGCAGTCCACGCATAAAACTGCACTTTGTAGCGGGACTGCACCCAAATCTGTTTGTTTCTTGACTCCTTGATGCATACGACCACCCCACGGCAAAGACGCTGCCAACCAATTTCAGAGGAGGGAAGCATAGGTCAGAGTTGCCCGGACTCCCGACATTACACGCCGACATCTTACACCCCGATATCCTCGTGCCATAGCCCGGGATTCTGTCGGATGAATTCCTCCATGAGCCGGACGCATTCTGCGTTTTGGAGCACCTCGACGGAGATATGCCGCGAGCGGAGAAGTTCCTCCTCGCCCAGGAATGTACGGTTCTCGCCCACCACCACTCGTGGAATTCCATACAGCAGAATGGCTCCTGAGCACATAGCGCACGGTGAAAGCGTCGTGTAAAGGATGCACTCCCGGTAGACCGAGGCAGGCTGACGGCCAGCGTTCTCAAGAGCGTCCATTTCGCCGTGCAGGATCGCACTTTTTCGCTGGACACGGCGGTTGTGACCTCTTCCAATGATCTTGCCGCCATATACGAGAACCGAACCGATCGGGATGCCGCCTTCTCGCATCCCCTGACGTGCTTCCTCGATTGCGACTTCCAGAAACGGATCGTCCATGGAAACCATCTTCGTCGTTATCGGCGTAGTTAGGAAGCTCATATTCACCTCCCTGCGCCGCGTATGGACGTTCATTCGACCGACGAATCGGATATTAATGAACCGCAAGCGTGACTTCGTCGACCCACTCCTCCATTGTCGCGCCGGTCCCGCCTATGTCCATCTGAAACTGCACGCCCATGTTATCCGTCCACCCTGTCGGCATCGGGCCAGACGGGAATGCAAGATTGAAGGAATGAGTAGTCGTACTCAGCCTGCCTCGGCTGCCGGGCTGCTGAATAGTCAAGCTATCGTAGTGTTCATAATTGTTGGGACTGGTTCGATGAAATTTCCAGCTCAGGTGATACCACGTGTTAGGTTGGAACTTCGTGCACTTGGAGCTTGTCTGCACCCACTGACTTGCTCCCATGTTCCACACATCCCATGTGCCTGATGCGTAGTTACACTGCGTACCAAACATGTACTCGACGCCATGGTTAAACTGAAACGCGTCAAACTCCAGCGCCTGCGCGTTACTCGTGCTGCTACTGGCGTACACCCAGAAGTCGAACTCGAAATTGGAGACGGCATCGTTCGGTCCCACCTTATACCACCACAACCCATTCGCATAAGGAGCGCCGTTGATATAGAAGTACCTGCTGGAACCATCCGCCGATGGGCTCGTTTGGAAAGGGGCAGTCGAAATAGTGGCAGCGTCACTCCCGCCGGCACACGTCACGCAAGAGCCCCATCCCACCCCACCGGCAAGTCCGTTATCCTCGGCTGTGGAGTCATCAATGTTGCTGTATGTCTGACCCCATACAGTTATTGAAGCGACAAAAAGAAATAGAGCAACCAAGACTGTTTTGGTCATGAGCGGAAACTCCTGGCCGGGGGCACGTGGTCTCCCATTCGGGGAGATACTTCATCCCTAGTTTCGTGATTGATGCAGCTTCGATGAACGTAGAAGGATGTAGGTTGGCCTGACAGACGAAGACGGTGCGGAAGGAAGGACTTCAACTTGTCCCGGCAGTTCTAGCAGAATCTCTGACCTTAGTTCCTGCTGGTCTGGGAAGCGTTTGCGGTGATCTGCGAAATACCTTAGATCAGTAGTGTCCGGCTAAAAGTCGAATAGATTGAACTGTTTACCCAAATCGACTAAGTTGTTATCGAAGTCGGGTGCGTGAAGTGCACATAAAATTGGCGCCTTCTCGAAAAGAGTGAGGCTGAGAATCTGTAAAATCTGGTACAGGCTGGCGTCCAGTTCCAGCCGTTTGCGCACGATTGCCACCAGCACGTATACCGACACCGCGATCCATATCTGACTCTTCACGGCGTTCTCACTGGTGCCGAAGAATGCTTTGATGCGTAGGTGCTGCTTGATCCATTTGAAAAATAATTCAACCTGCCAGCGCTGCTTGTAGATTTGCGCGATTGTCAGCGCCGGGAGCGCAAAGTTGTTGGTCAGGAACTTCAGCCGCTTATTGGTCTCCGCATCGAAGTAACTCACGCGTCGCAGTGGATCGGGATACGCAGAGGCCGATTCGAAAGATGTTAGAAGCACGGTCTGATCGGAGCGAACGCCTGTGCTCTTGTCAACCGGATGCGAGTAGCGCCGCTGAATCAAAATGTTCGACTTGGTGCGCACCACGAAGAAAGCCGAGCTGAGCGTGAACACAAACAGACGTTGGAAATCGATGTAGCCGCGATCCATCACATAGAACGCGCCGGGTTCCGGCATGATCTCGTCCAAGATGTTTACGTCATGCACTTTGCCGTCAGTAATGCGGATAAACGTGGGAATGTTGCCGTGCAGATCCAGCAGCGTGTGCATTTTGACAGCAGCTTTGTGCTCACGGAACTTGGCCCATGGAACAAGGAGAGGCAGAGATCAATAGTCGTAGAGTCCAAGGCATAGAGGCTGTTGTTCAGGTCGACGCCCAACGGATCGCAGGCGTAGAGCGGCCGTGCCATGCCGATCAGAATTTGTGCGAAGTCGGCGAAGATCCTCCAATCATGTGATTCGTTCGCATCCGCTAACGTCGAGCGCGTCACCTTGCCGCGAAAGCCCATGTGGTATAACTTGGCACCCATCGCGCGAAGGCATGCTTCTATGTCGCGCAGACTTTCCCGGTAAGTCAATTGCGCGAAGGCCATCGCCAGATACCGGTCCCAACAAGAGAAACCTCGCAGGTGGGAGTCGCCGCGATAGCGGGTTACACACTTCTGGAACTCCTTGCCCGGGGCGTGCTCGATCAGTTGAGAGAAGATAGTGCGGCCAGCATTCATTCCACTATTGTTTCGGATCTGGAACTCGTCGTCTCAGTCCGAAAGCTGCATTCTTGATTTCAAATCGTTCTCGCGCCGAACCGCTACATCCTTCTGACCTGTAGAGACTTACGCAACTCTCAGAAAGTTTAGCCGGACACTACTGACCTTAGATAACTAAATCCATATTATCTAAATACTTAAAGATAATACTTAGAACTAGGGCAGCCTTAATTAGTTTAGGATGTCAGAACATCTCCCGATGTGAGAAGTGAAAGCCGAACCGTATCGTGGATTCCATGAAACGACTTCTCTCATTATCTGTCCTTCTACTTCTCACGGCTGTGATCACCGGCTGCGGAACCGGCTCTGCCAAGGTTCAGACCCCAACAGCATCGACGCCGAAACCGGCTCCGATATCGACCTCGAACTCGACCTCGACAGTCTCCGCCCTGCAACTTACGAGCGCTTCTCTTCCGAGGGGAACCGTGGGCAGTGGCTATTCACTGACCTTGCAGGCGACCGGTGGAACTGCTCCTTACACGTGGAGCGTCGCCTCCGGTTCGTTGCCCCTGGGATTGACGCTCTCCACCAGCGGCACGATCAGTGGCACGCCGAACTCTAGCGGAGCCGCCTCCTTTAGTGTCACGGTGACAGATGCAGAGAGCACGCCCCAGACGGTTACTTCCGCCCTCAGCCTCGCCATGGTTGCCGCCGCGTCCACGACATCGACCCCGGCACCAACGCCCACGCCCGCGCCAACGTCCGCGCCAACGTCGACCGGAAGCGCCACGATCAGCGCTGCTTACGCCGCCTACATCGCCGCCAATTACGGCTCCTCGCAGGGATACACCAGCGCCAATACGTACTATGTCTCCGCGACCGGAAGTGACAGCAACTCGGGCAGCGCATCCGCTCCTTGGAAGACTTTGAGCCATGCGGAGAGCGCAACACCAGGTTGTGCGTTAGTCATGATCGGCTCGGGAAGCTGGACATCCGCGAGTCAGGTGGTCAGTTTGTCCGGCAGTGGGACATCGACCTGCCACAGAGCTTTCGTCTCCCAGACGTATGCAGGAGCGGCGTTCGCATCCACGGGAGATACAGGCAATGGAAATGGCGTATTCTCCTTGAGCGGAAACTACGTCGATATCGTCGGCTTGGACATCTCAGGTACGGCCTGCACGGGGATCATGGCGAGCGGGACTTACAACAATCTCGTCTACAACCGCGTGCATGATGTGGCCCCGACCGCGTCAGGCCAAGCGTCCGGATACTGTGGCAATGGCACCGGTGGCGGTGGCATCCAGTTCCCGGGAGGCTCGACGAATAGCGGACAGCATAGTAATGTCCTGAACAACGTGATCTGGAATATTGGGTACAGCGGCGACGTGTGGTCCCACGGGATCTACATTGTTAGCCAGTACCAAACACTGCAAAACAACATCATTTACAACGTCTCGGGCGGCTGCATCCAGGCCTATCACTTCCCTTCAAACGACGTCATTACCAACAACGTCCTGGTGAACTGCCATTGGGGATACATTGTGGGTGCAGTGTCCGGATACGCGGCCAGCAACATGACATTCAACAACAATGCCATGGCCGGGAACGTGACCAATGACATTCAGGAGTGCGGCAGCTCTTATTGCGGGGTGGCGATGGGAGGTGGGAACACTTATTACAATAATGACACCTCCTCGACTACCGCGGGCAATCACCTCGAAGGCGGCACGCTGGTAAACGACATTACCTCTTCGCCCAGTTTCGTGGACGAAGCGTCCCCTGCCTCAGGCGGAAACTTCGATGTGAACCCCGGCTCTCCACTGATCGGCGCGGGAAGCTCCTCCAATGCTCCGGCAGCCGATCTCCTCGGTGTAAGCCGGCAGGGTACTGCGGTGAGCATCGGAGCGTATCAAAAATAGAAGCTGAACCACTGTACCGGCAGCCGTTCCGGAGTGCCGTGTCTTTTCTCGCCAGGCCTTTGCGCCTGGCGAGTTTTTTTGCCTCCTCAGGACAAGCCCTACAGAGCGCTTGCTGTGGTCATCAAAACTCAATCGACCCATAACTACACCACAACACGATTTAAGCGGGAGCAGGGTAAGTAGGCGTTGGAATCCACGGGCAGTCAGAGTTGGTGCTTCAGGTGCGGAGGTTCCGGCCCAGCCACCTCCTCACAGTTGCACTAGCTTACATTTGCTGGTTCCCAAAGAGCCACGCTGCTGCTCCGCATGGACGAAGGTAATAGAGGGCATTCCGACCATAGGCGCACTTGATTCCATTCACGTCCAACATGAACGCCACCTCACACATCTAACCCTCGCTGTTGTAGCCGGTGTTGAACCTTGGCGCCGGTAGACATACGGAGGTGTTCGAATGGTTTCGCTTTTGTCGCGTCCGATCGAAGTGTTGGCAGCCACACTATTGACCGTGATCTTTGCCGCCCCCAGCCCACTCGTGGCCCAGAGCCATGTCGTGAGTCCCGCGGAGGTTCAAAAGCAGGTGTTGGAGGCTAGCCAGACACGACAACATAATGAGGATACGGTGAAGCAGTTTATGTCCTCACCGCAAGCCGAGAAAGCAATCAAGGCCGCCGGCGTGGATCCCGGTCGCATCCAGGCCGCGGTCCCCACATTGAGTGATCAGGAACTCTCGCACATTGCGTCGCGAGCAGAGAAGGCGCAGGCGGATTTCGCCGCCGGCACGATCGGTGAGCACGACCTGCTGCTGATTTTGGTGGCTATCGCGGTCTTAATCCTGATCATCGTCGCGGTCCGCTAGCGTGCATCAGTCTGTGCTGACGCGACATGTGATCATTGCAGTGCTGCTTTGCGTCTCCGTATTAGCTGAAGAAGCACCCGGAATCTGGCTTGACGTTCCATACGTCAAGCAACACGCGGAGGGTTGCGGCGCGGCGAGCATTGCGATGGTCATGCAGTATTGGTTTGCCCAGGATGGCAGTCCTCCGGACGACCGGGCGGATGCGGCATACATACTTCGCTCGCTTCATTCGCGCATCGGCCGCGGAATCTATGCTTCCGCTATGTCGCAATACCTGCAGCGGCAAGGCTTCCGCACATTCGCATTCGTTGGCGACTGGAACACGCTTCAAGAGCATTTGCTGGGAGGACGCCCGCTGATCGTAGCGCTGAAACCATCGGCCATGGATCGCGCCCTCCACTACGTCGTTGTCGCCGGCATGGATTCGCAAAGGGAGTTCATCCTGATAAACGATCCAGCCGAACGTAAGTTACGCAAACTGGACCGTGCGACATTCGAAAAGCAATGGGGAGGAGCCCGGTACTGGACGCTACTCGCTCTACCGCAACAGTCCGGCCGCTGATCCGTTGTGCACTTCTTCTGGTAGTCGCGAGCTTCTTGGCCCGGGGTGCCAGCGGAGAGGACGCTCCTGGTGTCGAGCTCAGTTTGCGTGCACAGCAGTATTTTGCCGAGGAAAATTGGCAGGAAGTCGTCCAGGCCGCCGAAGGTGCATCCGGGCGCACGGCGGATCTCGATTACTACTATGGGAGCGCGCTTGCCAAACTTGGGCGACTTGAAGACGCTCACCAGGCATTTCTCGCCGGGTACCGCCTGCATCCTCGCGATAAACGGTTTACCGTCGAACTTGGTGGAATCGAGTTTCTGCAAAAACGCTACGCCAAGGCTGCGGATTGGCTGCTTATCGCCTCACGAATCTCTCCCGATGACGCGTACGTGAACGATTTCTGCGGCAGCGTCTTCTACTTGGAGGGCAATCTAGATGCAGCGCTGAAGTACTGGAATCGCGTGGAGAAGCCACGGGTCGAAATGGTAAGCAGCGAGCCTCTTCCAAGAGTGAACCCGATGCTGCTGGACCGCGCCTTCGCCTTTGCTCCTGCCAGCACCCTGCGCCTGCCGGAACTGCTGGCAACGGAAGACCGATTGCACGGCATGGAAATATTCCCGACCTATACTTTTACGCTCTCTGCACGCCCGGACCAGAAGTTCGATGTAACGTTCCATGCCCAGGAGCGAAACGGCTGGGGAAATTCCAGACTCGAAGCGTTGCTCTCAACATTTCGAGGCGTTTTCTACCAGACGCTTACCCCGGAGTACTACAACATAGATGGGGCCGCCACAAATGCGCTGAGTCTCCTTCGTTGGGACGCCCAGAAAAGGCGGGCTTTGGCCTCATTATCCGGCCCCCTCCATAGAGATCCGCGATGGCGCTATCGTGCGGCAGTAGATCTTCGCAACGAGAACTGGGTCATCCGCGAATCGTTCACCGGCCTGGCACCACCGCTCGCGTGGTTAAATCTGCGGAGAGAATCCTTCAGCACAAGCATCACTCGCTTCCAGAGCGGACGTTGGAGTTGGTCAACAGGAGCAGGACTGTCACATCGCGACTTCCGGAACGCACATCTTGGGTCAACATTAACTCCGGAGATGCTGCTTCAGGGCTATCAACTCAAGCACACAGGACAACTGAAGTACCGCCTCCTTTACATTCCCGAAAAGCGCCTGACAGCCACGGCCAGTGTCTCCACTGAGCTTGGCCGGATGTGGGCCGAACCCGCACACACATTCTTCAAGCAACAAGTTTCGCTTGCCGCACATTGGTTTCCACGAGCCAAGGGCAGCGATCTCGAGATCCAACAGCAGATACGTGCGGGCAGCATTCTCGGGACAATTCCATTCGACGAACTATTCATGCTTGGACTCGAGCGCGACAATGACCTCCCGATGCGGGCTCATATAGGAACACGCGATGGTCGCAAGGGCAGCGCACCGCTTGGCCGGGAGTACTTCCTCTCCAATTGGGAGATGGACAAGGAACTCTACGGCAATGGACTGATCAGCGCCAAACTCGGCCCATTTCTCGATACCGGTCACATAACGGACGGATCCAATCCGCTCGGATCGCAAAAATGGCTGTGGGACGCTGGCATCCAAACGAAGGTAAGCGTGCTGGGTATCAAGTTCGTGCTCAGCTACGGTAGAGACTTACGAGCGGGCAAGGGAGTGTTTTACGCCCGTGCGGCCGCGAAATAGACGGCGGTGGGATCATACGAAGCTACACGGAAATGCTGCACGGAAATGCTTGGACAAGAACCTGGTCCGGCGCTCCGTCTGGTCTGAAAAGCAAACTCCGCTCGCGAAGCCCTCATCTACGGATTTGGACCTGATGAGACTGCGTCCTATCGCCTCGATGCCTTATATCAGATCACTAACAAGGTGTGGATGGAGCCGATCTTAAGCACCGACGAACACTTATCTTCAGCAGTTCTTGCGCAATAAACTGGTGGAGCACAAACGTTATATACGCGAGCATGGCGACGATATGCCTGAAGTGAAGAACTGGACGTTGTCCTACTGACAAATGAAGAATCTGGTGCTCAATTCGGGGTCCAGCAGCCAAAAAATCTGCCTTTATGAGTTAGGTAAGACTCTTCCGGAAAAACCTGCGGGTTGCTTGTGGGAGGCCAAGATCGAGTGGAATGGCGAAAGCGCGGCGATAGTGATTAAGAACTCAGAGCGCGTCGTGCAACAGGGACAGGTCAATATCTCGTCGCGCGCTGCCGCAGTCGAACACTTGCTAGGCAATCTCTGGAGCGGCGACGCGAGAGTTCTCTCTTCGCCGTCCGAGATCGATTGTGTAGGGCATCGGGTCGTCCACGGAGGCCCGCGATTTGAGGAACCGGTCCTGATCACGACGGAAGTGAAACGCGGAATCGCAGACGCATCGGCGTTCGCACCGCTCCACAATCGCGCGGAACTCGAAGGCATGGAGATCATTGAGAAACTGCTGGGCTCTGTTCCGCAAGTGGCCGTTTTTGACACGGGATTCCATCGCAAGATGCCGTTATCCTCGACGGTATATCCCGGCCCCTATCATTGGTTCGAATCTGGCATTCGTCGTTATGGATTCCATGGCATCAATCACCAGTTTTGTGCCGAGCGTGCTGCCCAGCTTCTGGGTAAAGACATGAACTCGCTCAAATTGGTCACGTGCCATCTCGGCAATGGATGTTCTCTGGCGGCGGTTTGCGAAGGTCATAGCATCGACACCACCATGGGGTTCACTCCTCTCGAAGGCCTAATGATGGGCACACGCTCTGGTTCCGTGGATCCCGGAATTCTCACATACCTGATGGGCAAGGATGAACTTCAGGCCCAGCAGATCGACGACGTGCTCAACGAAAAGTCGGGGTTGCTTGGCGTCTCCGGCATCTCGGGTGACATGCGGGAAATTCTGGCCGCCATCAAAGGTGGCCATGCGCGAGCTAAGTTGGCATTCGACATATATGTGCATCGCCTGCAGGCAGGCATTGGCGCAATGATTGCCGTGCTTGGAGGAATTGATGCGCTCGTGTTCACCGCAGGAGTTGGAGAGAACTCCCCTGAGGTGCGCTCTATGGCGTGCAGAAAATTTAGATTCCTGGGTCTTCATCTGGATGAATCAAGGAATGCGCAGCCTCCTCCTGACGAGGACATCGCTACCTTGGATTCCGCTGTTCGCGTCCTGGTGATTCGCGCGCAGGAGGACTGGGCAATCGCGCGCCAATGTTGGAAGCTCACCGCGACGAGGGTTGCGAGGTGAGCTTTAGGTCTTCGTGCACTGATGGCCAGACTTTCGGATGCGAAATCCAGATGTTACCGATGCAATATTTTCATGTATGTAAGGGGCAACTTTTGATCTAGCTCGTAAATCTATGGGGCAATCTGACCTTGGGATTGACCCTGTAAGTGAGGATCGCAAATGTCCACCACGGCAAAGTTTCGCATCGATGTTGCCATACATGACCTACTGATGAAGTCCAACCCACAGCCCCCGGCGCCGCCTCTGTCGAAAGGCCTGGTGTTACCCGAGCCTGTGTTTCCGCGCTTTCCTGAGAAGCTCAAGGATCCGGGGCCCGAGACTCCGCTCCAGCAGCGTAACTGGGGGGCGAAGGAAGTTTACCGTAAGATGCGCGGCTGGATGTTCCCCTATATTCGCTCGCGCGTCTTGCCGGGCGACTTTCATCCCATCACGGCCTATCTGTTTGTTGAATACAAATGCAACCTTGACTGCTGGTACTGCTGGGCCTTCAATAACAAAGTCAAAGGAATGACGGAGGACGTCGCAATCCGCTCGATCGATTGGCTGCACGATCACGGTTGTCGCGTGCTGGCGCTCATGGGTGGTGAACCTCTGCTGCGTCCGGACTTTGCGCACAAGGTCGTCTACTATGCGGCCAAGAAGGGTTTCTGGATTTACATCGGCACGAACGGCCGGTTATTGCGTCCCGAAGTAGCGGACCGTCTTGGAGATGCCGGGGTCGCGATCTTTAATTTCGCGCTGGATTCATGGGATCTCAAGCCAAGCCTTCCCAAGGCATTGGTTCCGGCGAGGAGCAATCTGGAACATGTGATGCGCAAGCAGTACGTTTACGGCTACATGGTGTTCATCAACATCAACATCTGCCGCAACAATCTTGAAGACGTGCGCATGATAACCGAGTTCGCACACGAACATCGTATTGCCACCGACTACCACATCAATGAAACGCCGATGCTCGAGCAGGACGAGCACTTCAAGCACCTCTATGACAACCCCACCTACATCCGGCCCGAGGATTGGCGCGATGTGGACCGGCTGCTCGACTGGATTATCGAGAAGAACAAGGCCGGCTATCAGATGGTGAACTCCGTGCAGCGACTGCAGGAAACCAAAGCGTTCGTGCGCATGTCCTCCGGTCTGGACCTGAACAAGTATGGGTGGTACGGCGACGGAAGCAGCGGAAATGGCGAAATTACAAAGCTGCTCGGCACCATGCCGGGCATCGTCCGCGAGCCGAATGGCGGGCTTCATTTTGCGGAGTGGAACTGCCGAGCCGGACAGAACAACGTCATTATTCGCACGGATGGGACTGTCGCGCCTTGCTTCCCGATGTACGCGTCGAGCTTCGATTGGGGCAATATCGACGAGGCCAAGTTCGAGCAAAAGCAACTTGCCGACATGAAAAACACCTGTCAACGGCACTGCTTTTCAACCCTCAACCACAATCTCTCCTACGCCTACAACGACGCGCGAGCCATGAAATGGATTTGGACGCAGGTGGTCACGAACAAGTTGCGGGGCGGAGCCAAAAGCTTCGGGGATTAGCTGCTGGTCGCCGCAAGGCAGAGAAACTGATTCGACACTACTTCTCCGTTCCGTCGTTCCGTTTTTTGATCTTGGTGAGCTTGTGCAAGATGAACTCCTGTGCCAGGCTGGCGGCCATCCGCTCGGCAGTGCCGATCAGGAAATTCTCAAACACATACCCAGCGCCGCTGTTCTGTGCCGGATAGTAGGCGTTGGCGATGGCAGCCGTCGCCAGATCGCCGCCTATAGTCGAGTAATTCGGCTGTAAATGTTTATTGTCTCCCTTGCAGATGAATGGGTATGAGATTGCGTGAAGAGTGCGCGACTTTTTTGTGCCCGTGCCCTTGTAGAAGTAGCGCGGGTCCTGGTGCAGCAGCGATGGCAGGATGGCGCCGCCGAGCATAATGTCGATCACGCCGTCGCCATAGATGGAGCCGTAGCGCTCGCCATAACCCTTCATACCCTGATCGAAGTCGGGGTGGTCTGCCGCCTGGTAGATACCGGCAACCACACCTGTCCCGATGAAAGTAATAGGATCGATGATGGTTTTGTAGGCGAGGTGGAATTTCAGCTTCGTCGTGAGCGGCTCGGCGTTGGGTTCATAGACGACGTAGAAATTGGGGATGATGCCGAAAACGCGCTGCTTCTCCGCTATCTTGACCTGCTCCTCGGCAATCTGCGCGGAAGAAACATTTACCGTGATCCGCGCCTCTGCAACCTTGAGCCTGCAATCTGTCAGAATTACGGCCTGCCCCGGTTTGAGGATGATGGCGGGTGAGATCCATTTTGCAAACCCCTTGGCGCTGGCGGTGACGTGGTAGGTTCCCGGCTCGAGAGCAGTGAATTCAAAGAATCCCTTGTCGTTCGCCACAACCGTGCGGGGGCCTCCTGGGCCTTCGAGAACGACGGTGGCGCCGGGAACGATGTTGTTCTTTATATCGGTGACAGTGCCGATAATACTTCCTGTATGCGACAGGGGCGCGTTCGGGAGTGTCTGTGGTTGGAGCTGCGGCAATGGGGGCGACGGCGCCGGAGTTGAAGGTGTTGGCTGCCCAGGTTCGTGATCCTGTTGAGCGGCTGGGGGACCCGTCGATGGGCGCGCATCCGGCTCTTGGGAGAGTAAGACAGCTGAAAGAACATGGATGATCAGAATAGCGGCGACCGTTCGGCAAACCAAAAAACACCCCCTGACCGGAATCGGTATGCTGGGTTGGCGATATAGAGCTTTGATGAGCGCACCGAGTTGCCAATTTGCCCGTTCATCGGCGAAACATAAACCGTACTGTGTTCATCAGCAACGCGGTAATTTGGCAGCAACGCGGCGCACGATATTTTCAGCTTCAAGGCGCAATCCTGTATTGCCGCATTTCGAGAGCCATGCACCGATCAGCGATGGTGGAATCCAGCTACGATAGCGGCAACAATCGCGAGGATGGGTAGGGAAAGTGCAGCTTCGCGAACCCGGAGGAAGAGAAGTGCGCTGACACATGCTCCTCCGGCATAGACCAGCCAATCTAGGCCGTAGATCACGGGGCCCTTGCTCGGCGACAAAATGGGAGAGCTCGAAGCTCGCGCCTCGGGCGCCGTGGTCGGTGCACTCTCGATGAGGTGTAGCCACCGTATTGTCTCGGTCATGAAGCTGGTCAGTGTGCCCGTGATATAGGTGGTTGTCGGGCCAACGTGGAGTCGCAACCCAACAGCGCTCTGTATACCCATGGCAACAGCGGCGAAGGCAATTAGCATAGCGGATGTTTCCATGTTCGGATTGTGTCCGGCCAAGCGCCAGGATAAGAGCAGACCGCCAAGCGCGACCAACTCGGCAACCAGTCCACAGTTAATCGGCGACGGCCAGGATACAGAGTCGCGGCGTCTGAGTATTACCAGCTCACCCACGGCTGCACCAGCCACGTAACCGATAACCGAAACCGCAGCGAGGAACCCGGTCGCGAACCGACCCTCGACAAGGGAAACGGCAAGGAGGATCGTGTTCCCGGTCTGGGCCGCGGTCAGGACGTTAAAAGCCAGAATAATCACCGCATCCACGCTGCCCCCTGCAACGGAGAGCAATAGTACAGTCAGATCGCTCCGGGTGAACGACGATGTGGAGCCTGGTGCTGCTCTGGTTGGCGTAGTACTCATGTTGTATCGTCTGCGTGTAACTGCCTTTGGCGCGTGCCCGATAGAGTTGATGCGGGTTAGCGATTCTTTGATTGCTTCTTGGCCGCGAACTTGCGGCACAGATCCATCTGGAGCGCTACTTGAAGACAGAAGTGCGTCTCATGATGAGTTAGTGGTCAAGAACGCCGTCGGGTGAGCAGTGCTTAAAATGACGAGGAGGAGCATCACGCAGACGCAAGTTGCGAACCGATACGATTTCACACAACCCGTCCTGACAGAAAACTCCGTTCGCAAGGCCCTCATCTACGGAACAGTCGTCCCCCTCAACTGGAATGTTCGGCCAATGCTAGAACATGAACTAAGAAACAAGAAGATGACGTTCGCAAGTAATCCATTCACCACACTTGAATCATTGGATCGCGCAAGGAAACGAGATACTCGAAACGGTAGTGTAGCGCACGTCTCATAAACCGAATAAAGGAGAAAAACATGCCATACGTCAGTGTCGGAAAAGAAAACACGGGTGACATCGATCTCTACTATGAAGATCACGGCTCAGGCGATCCGGTAGTCCTGATCCACGGATATCCGCTGAGCGGCAGCTCATGGGAAAAGCAGATACCCGGGCTTCTGGCTACCGGCCATCGCGTAATCACCTATGATCGCCGAGGGTTCGGCAAATCCAGCCAGCCAACCACAGGCTATAACTACGACACCTTTGCCGCAGATCTGGACAAGCTCGTGACCCATCTCCAACTACGTAGCTTCGCGCTGGTGGGTTTCTCCATGGGTGGCGGCGAAGTTGCACGCTACCTTGGGAAATACGGGTCGAAGAGCGTCAGCAAGGCGGTATTTATCTCGTCCGTGCCGCCGTACCTGCTCAAGACGCCAGACAATCCCGAGGGCGTAGAGGGCACGGTTTTCGAGGGTATACAGAAGGCCATCGTTGCCGATCGTTACGCGTTCTTCACCGGGTTTTTCAGTAACTTCTACAACACCGACGTCTTGCTGGGCAAGCGGGTAAGCGAACAGGCCGTCCAGGCTAGCTGGAACATCGCAGCCGGCGCATCAGCCACGGCGACTCTTGCTTGTGTACCGACATGGCATGAAGATTTCCGCGAAGACCTCAAGCGCATCGACGTGCCTACGCTGGTTCTGCACGGCGATACAGACCGGATCGTGCCGATTACCGCATCGGGAATGCGGACCGCCAAGCTCATCGAGGGAGCACGTTTGGTGATCGTGCAAGGCGGCCCGCACTGCATAACTTGGACCCATGCGGAGGAAGTGAACTCTGAACTGGCAAGCTTCCTAGGGAAAGGAGTTGGAAACAAGGCAGCCTGAGCTGACGCGGCGAACGCAGGACGGTCCCATTGGCCGACGTTGACGGAAAACTTCATTGGTTGCTCTCGGCTGTTGTGACGTTCAGGAAATCAAAGGCCGCGACGTCTGCCGCGGCCTTCGTTTGCGGAACGAGAGAAGCTACTAGTTGGGTGTATCGAGTCTCTGGCGGCCCGAATTGCGGTTTATGCTGGCCGCCGGCGTGACCGTAACCGCAGTCTGAAGTTGGAAGTTGAGCAACTGCTCGGAACTTAGCTTGATCTGCTCGCCCCTAGTCACGGCCTGAGCTCCCGTGCCGGCGCCTGCGCCGACGCCCGCACCGATCGCAGCGCCCTTGCCGCCACCTGCAAGTGCCCCGATGATCGCGCCAAGCCCCGCTCCGCCGCCTACCTTCTCGGCCGTGTTCTTGCCCCGGGCGGTACCCTGCCGCGAAAACTGAGTAGTCTTCACCGGATAGTTGTGGCCGTTAAAGTCGATACTGGTCAACTCGATGGCGAGCGAGGAGGCGCCGGAAAAGTGGGTGGCGTCTTTGGCATCGACAACTCGTCCCCTCACATCCGCTCCGCTAGGGATCGCCACGCTGTCGTTCACATACACCGGCGCGTCCAGCGTGGCGCGAAAGGTATCGCCCGGCTGGTTGTGGTCAGAAGATAGGGCGTCCACTAGACGAACCGCCAGCGTCGTGCCCTCCGGAACCGTAACTCTCACCGGAGCCGGCGGCGGAGGCGGTGGAGGCGGTGGTGTCGAAGGCTCCACGTTATTCGGAGCGGGCGTGGCATTGGCGCTAGTGTTAGAACTGGGGTCCGGAGCCCGCTCCGGTGCGCTGTTCTTGCTGTCCGCATAGGCGTGAGACTTATGACGCGGCTCGGGGCGTGGTTCACGCTTCGGTTCAGGTGCCGCCTGCTTTGGTTCGGGCGCTGTTGGTGGCGCCTGCTGCGCTTCGGGAGCAACATTCTGTGCCTGTGCCGGAGCCATCTCAAGATTGTTCACCACGGTTCTGACGCCCTCCACTGCGGCAGCGTCGTTGGCGGCAGCATTGCGCTCGGAACCGTTGGTGACTGTTCCGGCCAGAGTCACCACCCCGTTGGCCGCGCTGACCGTGATCTGGCGCGACTGCACTGCATTGTCAGAATAGATTTTGTTTTGCACATCGCTCGCAACCTGTGCGTCGCTGCGCGACTTGGTGCACGCCGCCCCCCACAACATCAGAAGCATGGCGACTAAGAGGAGTACCAGCGACCGCACCAGCACGACTGCGTGCCGGGAACCCTGGAAATTCTTCACCTTCATACGCTTTCTCCCACATGATGCAAAGGTTCGTCTGCCCGCAAGGAGCTTCTGCTCCCAGCGTCAGGAAATATTGCGAATGCATTCTATAACGAGACAGGTAACTGTGCTGCTCCGCAATCGGACGCTTACTCAAATACAACCCATGCGTCCTAGAAATGTTGCAGCTTGGGACAGGAACGCTGCGCGCAAAGGGTCACGAAAATGGTCACGCCGCCCAGCGCACCCAAGTGCAAGTGCCCCCAGCGCAGACGCGCTGACCCTTCCGAAGCCATTTCAAAGCGCTGATCTTGTTTGATGTGCCGGGAGGTGGAATCGAAAGCCTGTGTTTCTGTAAGTTATTTCAAACGCATGTAGGTAGCGATAAATAAACGACTTATAAGCTGAGCGCGGGTTGCCCGAATATTGAAGCTGACTCGGCACCCAAAGCTTATCGGTCGCTGTGGGTCGTTTCCCGTCTGCGACCACTCCGCCCACATAGGGTTGAACATGATCCGTTCGATGATTCGATGAGAAGACCTATCGCATACGATTGCGCACGCTTCCCCGGAAGCCGAGCACAAGAGTCTCCAGCAAATTTTCGTTGTCCGCTTGGGCACCTTCAGGGACACCGCATTTCTCGCGGAAGTGTAGGGATCACCGACAATCCGCTCAGAATCGTTTTCCTTCGGAGTTCATGCCGATTTACGCTGTGGCGGGGAACTCTGTCCTGTCTTTCTACGATGAATGGATTGAGCAGAAAGGAACTGCTTGATAACAGCAACGGTGTCGCCAGGGTTCTCCTCCGGGAAGAAGTGACCACCTTTCATCGCCTGTCCTTGCGCCTGCGGAGCCCATTGCCGCCAAATGCCCAGTGGGCCTCCGTCTTTTGCATAAAGAATGTCGAGCGGTCCACCCTCGGCCCACAGGTGCAGCATCGGGCATTCAATATGCCTGGACATCGTCTTATCTGCACGATCGTGTTCGACATCCACCGTTGCTGCTGCTCGATATTCCTCACAGATGCCGTGAACACGGGCCGGATCGCGAAAGGTTGAAAGGTATTCTTCGAGAATCTCTGGGCCGAAGGAACCGTGTCCGAAGGGATTATTAAAGACGGCTATGGGAGCGCCGAGCAGATAGCTCTCCGGGAGCGGTTCCTTCTGTGACAGCAAAATCCAAGGCCAATAAGTCCGAGCGAAGCGCGCGTCTGATCGGCTCCACGCGTCAAGGATCGAAATCACATCGAGTACCGCGAGACGCTCTACGTTTTTCGGATGGTCCAAGGCCATACGGTAGCTGACGCGTCCCCCGCGGTCGTGACCAATCAGAGTGAAGCTCGGAAAGCCAAGTTTGGCCATCACGTCAACCAATTCCTTTGCCATGGCACGTTTGGAATAAGGAAAGTGGTCGTCGGTAGAAGTGGGTATCCCGCTGCGGCCGTAGGCGCGCAAGTCTGCGCAGATCACGGTATGATTCTCGGCAAGCTTGGGCGCAAGGAATCGCCACATCAGACTGGTGCGCGGGAAACCGTGCACCAGCAGAATAGCCGGCCCCTCTCCATAGCGGCGCACGAAAATGGTGTTTCCGGAGACCTCGACATGAGAGCTCTCGAAAGAATCTTGGCCAGTTACACTTGCTCCAGTACGACGCTCCATTGCTTCCTCCTCTGTGTTCTTCTCGTTCCCATGACCACTTGTTGAGCAACCATGCGGCCTTCTGATTGACCTTCATCTTGAAACTAGGCCACCCTGTCTGCGCGGCGGTTCATGCTATTCGCAGAGAGGAAGTCTTTCATTGCCGGAGTAATTTCCACGACGTGTGTCTCTGTCGCGAAATGTCCGGTATCGAGGAATTGGACCTTCGCGTTCGGCAGGTCTTTTCGAAACGCCTCTGCTCCCGCAGGAATGAAAAAGGGATCATTCTTGCCCCAGATGGCCAGCAAAGCCGGCTTCGATTTACGAAAATATTCCTGTAATATAGGCGACTGCCCCCGACGCCAACGGATCGCCCGACTGCAGAATGAAGCTTCCGCGCCGCGAACTGACACCGAGAGTAGAGCCCACTTGGACACGCTCCCGCAGGTAGATTCCAGCCGTCCCATTCGCCTCTATCTTCACGCTGGTGCGATAGCGCTCCGTCGAGAGCGGACCCGAAAGCGAGTAGCTGCGAAAAATCGGCGAGCCTCCGGCGGTCGGCTGAAGACGCACCACCTCTCAATTGTTCCTATCCGTGTGCGCATACCACCGCTCCAAGCTAGGTGCTACGCTGCGGCTAAAGCGGCTCGCACGGCGATGACCCGCACATTCTTTCTTTATGGGTTGGGCTATTAGATTCTCTAGGGAGGACCGCGTTGCCCTTTCAACGTAATTCCAGCCTTCCCTGAGACCTTATTCGCAGGCGTTGCCGTCTGCGAGATGATGACGGCAATTCCGTGCGCGACGTCGTGGACGAACTGAATCAACTCATGACCGAGCACCCCATGCTTACCAGACCCACGACGCTGCGGGTGCTACACGGACCGAGCACATCGCCGGGGCCACAAGACAAAAGGTGGCATGAGAAGGCAACTCAAGCGCTCCAGGATCTCGGCTGATTGGTTACCAATGCGTCCGGCAGAGATCTCAGAGCCTGCTTTTGAAGGCCAAGCTGTTGTACGCGGCTAGGGCGGCACCATTGACGATCTCCTTTTCCTCACCGGCCTTGAATAATTCCCAGGAGACGGCTAGCGACAAGCCACTCGAAACGCCGTACCGCCTATCGGAAGTAACGGTTGAAAACGCGTCGATCTTGGAGCGGATCACGAATACGGACTTGGTCCGTCTCACATGATCCTCGGCAAATCGTGCTCCGCTTCGACAACGCAAGACAACTCCTGACCGACTTTGAAGCTTCGAAAGGCAAGTCATTTCACTTGGTCAAGGAGAGCACATGTCAAACCATTTCACTGGACTCAGTCTCGGCCCGCCGCTAGGCGATCAACGACTCGATCTTTGCGACCTGTACGCATTCCAGTCGCCCGCTGACAAGAACAGAACCGTGATCATCCTCAATGCAAATCCCAATGCGGACGCACTTCATCCCGACGCAATCTATCGCCTCAACATCGATAACGACGGCGATTACCTGACGGACATCGCGTTCAGCTATGTGTTCTCGAAGCCGCAGAACGGCAGGCAGACCGTTAACGTTTTCATGGCGAAGGGGGCGGAATCGCGCTCGCCCGAAGCGGTAGGGACGAAGATCATCGCCGACGCCGAGGTCTCCTTCGGCGCCAAGCCGAATATCATCAGGTCAGGCCCTTACACTTTTTTCGCCGGCAGCCGCAGCGACGCGTTCTTTTTCGACTTCGACGGAATCAAGAACCTGTTCGATACCAGGGGCAAACGGAACTTCACCGAGCCTCATCTCGGCGGCAAGTCTCCATGGACCGGCGTGGATTCGAACACGGAAGCGAATGTGTTTTCGACTGTGATCGAGCTGCCGACGAGTGAACTCGATCCCAAGCCCGAGATCCACATCTGGGGGCGGTGCAGTGTAAGACGCGACGGCAAGTTGATTCACGTCGATCGCGCGGGCCATCCGAGTGTTAGCAGCTTCTTCAACACCGATGACACCAAGGAGGAATACAACGCGAGCGAGCCCGTCAACGACCGCAAGCGATGGCTCGACCAGTTCGTGCATCTGATGGGGCATACCGGCAATTACACACGCGAGGAAGCGATTGCCGCGATCGACAAGGAGCGCACACTTCCCGACGTGCTAAGTTTCGATCCGTCGAAGCCCGCAAAGTATCCCAACGGCCGGGTGTTCACTGACGACGTGATCAATTACCGCCTCGCCTTTCTGACCAAAAACGAGTGTCCGCCCACTGGCCTCAAGCCCCACACCGACATCCTGAAGGAGTTCCCGTACATCGGCACGCCGCATTTGAAAACTGGCCAGGCGACTGGAGATGGCAAGGCAGCATAACGAGGCACCTTGAGTCTGGCCACTCTCGGACTGATGAATACTGTTTCCGATCTCTCCTTCAATGATGTCCTTTGCACACCGGTATTCAGCTAACTGTCTATCCTCGGTCAACGCGATGTCTGCGAACAAGAGTATGGCCCCGTAGCGGCGCGCAAGTTCCGCCGAGTAGCGAAACGCAAGTATGGACGCGCGCGACGTCTTCATCGCGAACAAGGTGGTTCGGATTGTTACCCGCGGGATTGATGACATTGTCGATTCTCTAAAAGCGCTAGATTACGCTGAACCAGTAGAGTCCACTCCATACGAATCCAACACGTCTCGCAGAGTTACAATCCCTTCGAGTTTGTGAATATCCGCCCGGTTAACCACGGGCAACATGTCAACATGTGCCTTGCTCATGCGCTCCAGCGCCAGGTGAATGGGGTGGTCTGCGTGTACGTGGGGGAAGTCTAGTCTCTCAAAAAGGCCCCCTAGGTTCTGCCCAGCGTTTCCGTCGGCGAGGGCGTTTTCGAGTGTCGTGCGGTTCACAACACCGATGACGCCCTCCTCGTCCTCGACAGGCCAGGTGCGAGACTCGCTTGAGAGGGTTCGATCAAGTGCATCTTGGATGCTGATCTGCGCCGGAAGAATCTGGGTAGGCTTGCGCAGTACCTGCGATACGATACGCCCACGGAACTCCTCTCTTGTTTTCAGACTCGGCAAGTGAATGCCGTCCTGTAGCGCCAATGCCTCGTAAATCGGTTCCTTCTGAAAGCGTGTAGAGATGAAGAGGCTGGTCAGATTGGCGATCATCAGTGGGACGATAACCGCGTAATCGCGGGTCATCTCAAAGATCATCAGTACAGAAGTCATGGGTGCGCGGACGATACCGGCAAAGAGTGCGCCCATGCCAACAAGTGCGTAGGCTCCCGGCGCCGCAGTGTAGGTGGGCAACCAGTGATGGGCTACCGTTCCGATGGCTCCTCCCAGCATGGAGCCGAGGAAGAGGGCGGGACCAAAGATTCCGCCTGCATTGCCGGAGGCGTAGCTAGTGGTGATAGCAAACAGTTTGAGAACCACCAGCAGCACCATCAACTTCAATACCATCGTTCCGGCCAGCGCTTGGCCTACATAGCCGTAGCCAACCCCAAGAGCCTGGGGCACAAACCATCCCATCACACCCACGAGCAGGCCGCCCACCACAGGATGCCACCAGCGCGTGCTTCTCGGAAGGAGCAGAAAACGTTTACGCATTCCCAGCAGGAGCTTCGTAAAGGCTACTGAGAGAAATCCACCAGCGATGCCAAGAACAGCATAGATGCCGAACTCCAGCGGATGCACCAGCTCATACTGAGGCACTTGAAACAAAGGGTTATTCCCTAGAAGGAGACGCAACACTGCCCAGGACGTTGCCGAGGCAAGCACCACCGAACCCAGCACCGGTGCGTGGAGATCTCCCACGACTTCCTCCAGCGCAAATAGCACAGCCGCCATTGGAGTGTTGAACGCAGCGGCAATTGCAGCCGCGGCTCCCACAGGGATGAGAGCCTTCACCTTTTCCGGACGCAGTCCGAGCCAGCGTCCCAGGATAGAGGCGATTCCGGCACCCACTTGTACCGATGGCCCTTCACGGCCGAGTGGGATTCCGCTGGCGAGCGTGGCTGCCGTGCAGCCGAACTTGCCTAATACGGTGCGCAGCGAGATGTTTCCGTCACGCGCATAGAGCGCGGCCTTGGTTTGAGGCACACCGCTGCCTCGCGCGTCTGGAAAATAACGGTAGAGCAGGTAGCCCATGGCCAGAGAGCCCGCCACCGGCATCGCGAAGCGCCGCCACGCGGGACTTCCGACGGGATAGATACGCATACCCAAGCGTTCGGTGAGGACAATGAATGCAACCACGGTGAGTCCTGCAAGAGCGCCAATCAGCAGCGACAAGACAAGAAAAACCTGCTCCTCACGCTGTTGAAGAAGCGCATTCAGACGGGACCGCATAGTAGAGTGCGCCCTTGTCTCTGGATCATTCCCGTGACTGGTCGTGATAGTCATGTGGTTGCTTGCTCGAAGAGCTCCGTTACGCTTGCCAAACTATAGTAATCCGAAATCATTGGTGATCAGGAAGAACCGGAAGAACCGCAGTGTTGATCGTAGCAGGATCGTCTCGAAGCTTGATGTACAGGACCGTTCCAGTCGGACGCGGCACCGTGAGGCTCGTCTCGGTAAAGCCTGAGGGTACGGAAACCGCGTGCGTGAAATCCGCGTCCGAGGCAACCGATTCGATCAAGTAGAGCAGGTCTCCACTCAGTGTGCATTGTTTCTCAGGATCATCCGGGCAACGCACTTCTTTGAGATGTGGAATTCTCACAAGGTGGGCGAGCGGTTGCCAGTCGCCCGCAGTGCCATCCGCAGCCACGGGTCTGAATTGAAGCGGTCCGAAGGCTGAGTCGCCGAAGCTCTTGAGCGGATCAAGAGTAGCTACTGCGGTCTGCGAATCCTGCAATGAAAGATTCTTGTCTGCCAGACTCAGCACTGTGTGGAAGGAGCCGTCGGCGCCGGCCACCTCGACCTTCTCGTCGTGCGGAAATTTAGCGGGTACCTCAGATTTCACGAAAAACGAGATTCGGCCATCCAGCGGCACGTCGTCCTGGCTCCCCAGATGAATTGCGGACGGGGCAACCTGAATGCGCTTGCTAACGAGCGTCAGCTTTGGACGTTGCGGCTCAACGGTAGTTTCAAGCTTCAGCACGCGCCCATCTTTTAGATTCACCTGGGTTGTGAGCTTCTGCTCGGCCTGAAAACCGGATGCTGGTACCTCGTGCGCCAAGAGACTCAACGCATCCAGCTTTTCAACTCGGGTCAAGCTCGCCGGCAGAAAGTGCGCGCCATTAACTTCAAGGCTGGCAACCAGGTCGAGCCTGGCACCTTTCAGCACTCCTTGGTGGTCGCCGGCATGAATGATGAAATGGTCGAGGTGGCCTTCTTCGGCATATGTGTGCAGCGGTACATCGATTGGCTTCGTCACCGCGAACTGCTTTATCGTCATGGTCGCCGTGCCAGGCTCGACCTCTGCCAAAGACACCTTCACTTCGATGTCATTTGGCGCAACCAACTTCCAACTTGTCTTGGCGGGTTTGTCGTGCTGATTTTTGACGCTGATTTCCTGCACGCACGCAGCAAACTGCGAGTGCAGATGAAACGTGTCTTCGCGTCCGACGATGAGAGCGTTCTGGTCTTCGGTAGAAAGGCTCCACTGAGCAGCACCCGGAGCGCTCCTCAAGTGGAAGATAGGGCCTTGAAAGCTCTCAAATCCCCAGCTTCCACGCAGAGTACCGCTCGCCTCCGGGCCGAGATCCTCCAAGCTGGGAATGCTCCCATCCACCACGAATCCTCCTCTTGACGGATCCGGCTTTACGGGAAGATTGAAGCTCTTGCCTGACTTGTTCTGAATATGGAGCGTGAAACCGCGCGCGACTTCAGTCGCAAAGACCAACGGGGCGCCATCCGCCGCCAGGGCGAGTAATGGATTCTGCGCGCAGTATACCTGCTTTGGCTCAACCGGGATAAGAATGGGCAGGGCAGCCGGCTCTACGGGAGGCAGGGCCAACGACCAGTACAGATTTCGGATTGTGGAACGAGGGCGGATTGTTGAGCTTCAGATCCAGTTTCCCATTTCGTGGCAACGCTAGCGCTGGAATGTATTGATATTGGGCCGTATGGAGGTTGTCCATTACTTTCATCATGTCGACAATCACGCCGATATAGGGACTGTAGGCTCCCCCGCCAACCTGTGGCAATGCACTCACTGCACCGACCAGATCGACCTCGGGTCCAGAGGACAACCTGGCCAGCAGAGTTTGTCCATGGCCGTCGTCCAAGACCATTTGATCGGAGTTCTGCATCAGGCACGGTGCCTGCAGTTCGAGCGGTTTGTCGAAACATGACTCATCTACCTTGATTTTCAAGCTGCGCGCGAGCAATATTGAGCGCTCATGGAGTGCTTTTGGATCCTTCGCCGAAACGTCGCCAATCGCATTCAGGAACCTGTCCACGCGAAGTCGGCTTTGACTTGCGAGGTTCAAGTCCTGTACGGCGCGCACAAAGGCTCCTGGCTTCCCCTGGACCGCTGAGCGCAGCGTGCTAAAGGCGCCTCCCGTCTGTGGAGCGAGGAAGAACAGAGCCTGCTGAGCATGCTCCGGAACGGTAACAACAATGCCTTCTTCGCGTACTTGTCGCGTCCACGTTTCGGCTTTTGTAAACCAGTTATTGGGTGGCGGATTCGTGGCTCCTTGAAGAAATGTAACGACGAGGAGGTAATGTATGGACTCGCCATCCGGGAACGCAGGGTGAATCCAAAGTCTGTCGCCGGGTTGCAAATTGGGCACTTCGGAGATTGGCAGCGTTTCGCCCGATCGCGTTACGTGCACTTCTATTCGCGGCCCGGAAAGGTCGAATGAGCTATCGGCGTATGCAAAGCAACCGGTGACGAGACAAAAACCAAGTAATAGACGATGAATTCGCGAAACCAATGCTGTACTCCTTTGTGCACACACAGCCATACCTGACACTGACGAACTATTCTTTTATGTGTTGGCGCACGTGCTCTTGTATAACCAACAGCATCCGCCGGAGATGATCGCTCATCCGAAACCGCAGAGTGAGGACCCAGGGGGATATGCCCTCACTCTGCACGTCCCTGTCCGCTACTGGTCGAGCGAGAAGTGCGCGCGGCGATTCTGCTGCCAACACTGCTCGTTCTGTTCGTTACAGAAGGGCTTCTCTTTCCCGTAGCTGATGGTCTTGATCCGTTCGCGAGCGATTCCGAGTTTTACAACTTGGTCGCGAACTCCATCGGCGCGGCTCGATCCGAGTGCCACGTTGTAATCCTCGGAGCCTCGCTCGTCGCAGTGCCCGGAGATTATCAATTTGTAGCTCGGGTGGGCAGCCAGGAAATCCGCATCCGCCTTGAGCGTGGCGGCGTCGGCCGGTCTCACGTCGAATCTGTCGTAGTCGAAGTAGATATCCTTTACATTATGTTGAAACAGTTCCTGATCCGAAGGACCTGCCTGGGCCGCCACTGGTGGCGGAGGCGGCGCCGTAACCGTCACACGTGCGGTCGCCTGGATCGTACCGCCCTGACCTTTGGCCGTAAGCGTATAGGTCGTCGATTCGGAAGGGGCAACGCTCTTGGTACCGTTGAGAGCGACTGCTCCAATCGAATTGATGGTCACATCGGTGGCGTTCTGCGTGCTCCAGTCCAGTTTCACGGACTGACCACGCTGCACATCGGAAGGCGAGGCGCTCAAGACGGCAGTCGGATTCGCCGGAGGCGGCGGAGGCTGGGGCGGAGCAACAGCCGCCGTCTTTTTGTGACAGGCGCCAAGCAATAAGATCGAGGACAGAACAAAAGACAGACCTGCAAGCCGCAGGAAACGAGCATTCATACACTTCTCCTTAAAGGAAGCTGGGAATGAAAATTAGATTTGGGGGAACGGAGAGGTCGAGATCTAACAGCGAAGTGCGAAAAGCTCAGGGTCGTAGTTCACCCGGACGACGGTTGGCGTCACGGATTCCATATAGAGAACGCACCGCAGAGCCGCAGCCACGAGCAAAGCCGCACTCATCGCAGCAAATAGCCCCTGTGCAGCAGCAAAGGCGCGAAAGGCGGTTGCAGGTCCGTTTGTAACGCTAAATGGTCCGCAAGGGGCAGGAAAAAAGAAGACAAGAAGAATCCCCAACATCGCCATCAACGCAAGTGCGCCGGTCCGGGACACCATTCTCATCGTCCACTCCCAATAATGATAATAAACAGGCTAACCCTGAATTGGAACCAGAGTTTCGGGAATTCCACCTGAATTCGAAAGTCTAGCTATCGAGTCTGCTCCAATATCTCTGGATGGCGGTTGCAGACAGCATGTTCGTCCCCCTGCTACGGCGGCCTTGAATGCGATTTCAGAGCGTTCGCGCGCTTGTCTGGTGTTCGGCCGGAGCCGGATGTACATCGGCAAGAACTTCGTCGAGAACACCCTCAATTACGTCAACCGCATTCCTAACCGGCGCAGTTGCCTGAGGATTGGTGACGTACGTCGCGCATTCGATGACTTGCAACGCATTGCAAATGCGGTCGTTCATCCGCACTATTGTCTCAGAACTCCGGAGCATTTCGACTTTTCGCGCACGTCGGTTCGCAAATGTTGCGGCAATCTGTTCGGACGAGGTGAGGTAGAGGGCATCGGAGTAACACGCGAAGACATCAAGGACGCAGCCTTCTCGAAGCGCGAGCAGGACCGTCTTCTGCACATGGACGAAGTGGAGCAGGAGCAACTCGACGGGTATCTGACCGCTCGCGGCCTGACCCGTCGACGCCTGTTGCGTGCGAGCAGTTTCATGAGTGCGCTTGCGGCGATTGGGCCGTGGTCCGCCAAGCCTGCTTACGCGGCCAATTCGCTGGAAGCAAACAACCTCGCCGCTTTGGTCAGCGCCGCTACGGCACAGAAGATACAAGATGAGGACGGCCGCATCCACACAGTCGAGTCCAACGATAAGACTGTGCATTTGGGAGTGTTCGACACCACACTTCCGCCCATTCTCAAGATCGACTCCGGCGACACGCTTAGCTTCCCTAGGAAAAACAAGATCAAATCGTGCATCAATGAACGCAGCGGGCTGTCGCGCATTTATTGATAATGTCAGCACCATCTCCGGCATTCGCCACGGTCACTTACGCCTCCAGCCACTCCAGTCGTCGCGGTTTCCACCCGAGAATCCGCTTCGCCTTCGCATTCGAGGCCCCACTCAGCTTCGTCGCGTAGTACACCGCATCTTCCCCTGCAATTGCCGTCACTTCCGCCTCGCTCATGTGCGGGGGCGCTGGAGCACCCACAAACTTCGCAAACGCCGGCAGCCACACGGTCTGCGGCGAAGGGTCATCATCCACCAGGTTGTACACTCCCGGCTGCGCCGCTAGCAGCGCCACCGTTGCGATCGCCGCATCGTGGATATGCACAAATGACGACACGCCTTCGCCCTTACCCACCACCGCATTCTGTTGCCGCATTACCATGTTCGCCGCCGCCTCGCCGGGGTAATACCACGTCTTCGGCCCATAGAAGAATCCGTATCGCAATGCCACACCCTCAATTGCATTGGAACTGAACAACCGCGCCTCCAGTTCCGTATACGTCCGCGCACTTGCTGCCACACTCGGGCTCGCATTTACATCCAACGGAGACGACTCGTCCGCCAGCGTCCCTGCCGCTGCCTTCAAGAAGAATCCGCTCGACTGCTGTAGATACCGCCGCACACCGCTCGCATGCGCCGCACGAAACAAATTCCCTCCACCCTCAATCCTTAGCTTCCTATCGCCCGCAGCGTATTTCGGCATATCACTCTGCGCCTTCGGCAGCGACGTCAATTCGTCGATTACCACTTCCGCTTTCGACCGCCGCAGCGCAGCCTCCACCGCCGGCGCATCGAACGCGTCCACGATCACCGCCTCGGCTCCCTGGCCCTCCAGATTCTTCGCCCGCGCCTCGCTGGTTGTCATCCCCACCACAGAGTGTCCCCGCTCCAACAACTCCGCAATCAACGGTTCGCCAATCGCTCCGCTCGCCCCTGCCACAAAAACACGCATCGTCCGCTCCTCTCAACTCCATCGCTCAATTAACAAAATCGTCGCTACGAACATGGTACGACCATGGCTGACCCACTGAGTTCTAGCGCAGCACGCGGAATCAGCAATTTCATGGCGAGTCACCGCTACTCTTCCCCGATCTGTTGTCCAATGCCAGCTCCGTAAATCAGACGAGAGATCTAACGCCGGGCAACGCTCCCGTCACGTCGTGAATCGCTTATGCAAGCTCTCAAAACACAGCGGTACATTGCACATCAGAACGGAATCGGCCACTCTTGTTCTCCCGTCTGTTGTCACCAAAACTCGACTAGCCGCATCCAACCGGGTCTAGAAGGACAGTTCATGCAGAGAGCGATACAGTTACCCGCAAAAGGACGATCGCGGGAGCGACCGCCGGAACATGGGTCAGGGCTCCTGTTTTCGATAGAGTCTGTCCTCAATCTGCAAAAGTTGATTTTTGCAGGCTCTCCGCTCCATGAAGTTCTCACGAACATTGCACAGTTGGTGGAATCGCAAGGCAACGGCATGCTTTGCACAATTTGGCTTCCCGACGAAGATGGTAAGGAGCTTTATTGTGCAGCTGCGCCCAGTCTTCCAGGGTTTGGCGCCCATGTAGGAACCATGGCAGTTTGTCCGAAAGGGGGATCCTGCGGCACTGCAGTTTATCGTAGGGAGTCGGTGTATGTGACCGACATCCTGACCACCCCCATATGGGACAATTATCGTGAACGCGTGTTACCGTATGGAATTCGTTCCGTTTGGTCGCGCCCTCTGTTCACAAGCGACGGCAAGACCCTCGGCACTTTTTCTATCAATTATCGTGAACCACGCAGCCCCTCTGCCAGTGACATCCAGTTAGTCGAAAACGCCAGCCACATTACCGGGATCGCAATTGAGCGACACATGAACGAAGAGGAGTTGCGGCGCGAGCGGGACAGGCTCCGCTTACTTCTCGAAATTACAAATAGCATGACTTCAAGGCTAGACCTTCGCCGTCTGGTGGAAGTGCTTTCAACGAATCTGCTGAGGGTAACGCGATCCGATTTTTGCGCTTTGCTTCTGGCGGATGCAGGAAGTGGGAACCTGCGCCTAGCAATCCTTTATAACCCAGAGTCGCGAGGGTCTATTTGCGATGGAGCGATCATACCGCTCCGAGGTTCGATCTGTGGCAAGGCTTTTCGGACCGGCAAGAGCCAGCATGTGAATAGCTTCGAAGAGGTACGCGACGATCCCCAGAGTTTTGGTAATGACGTGGGCCGCGTTTTCTATAAGCGGCTCATGGCGGAAGGATTGAAGTCGGGTTGCGATCTCCCGCTCATTGGCAGAACTGGGGTTCTAGGTGTATTGAGCGCTCTTAAGCGGTCGGAACAGGCGTTCGACGTTGAGGATGTCAGGTTTCTCGAACAGGTGTCCCGCCAGGTAGCCATTGCCGTCGAGAATGCCTTGGACTATGAGACCGCGATTCAGGATAGGGATCAGGAGACAAAACAAAGACGCTATCTCGAAGAAGAAATTCGCGCCGAGTTCAGCGAAATCGTCGGAGAGAGCCCGGCGTTGAAAACCGCTTTCAGCATGGTATCGGTAGTAGCACCTACGGATTCCAGCGTGCTGATTCTGGGGGAGACGGGCACCGGCAAAGAACTTGTCGCGCGTGCGATACATAAGCTCGGCAGTCGCAGCGAAAAGGCATTCGTGAAACTGAACTGTGCCTCCATCCCCCTTGGACTTCTCGAGAGTGAGCTTTTCGGGCATGAAAAAGGAGCTTTTACCGGTGCCATCGCTCAAAAAACCGGGCGGTTTGAACTCGCCGACAGAGGTACGCTTTTCTTAGACGAGGTCGGCGATATCCCGCTCGAACTTCAGGCGAAGTTGCTCCGCGTTCTGCAAGAGCAGGAATTTGAGAGACTCGGCAGCAACCGTACACATAAGGTTGACGTCCGCTTAATCGCAGCCACGCATCGGGATTTGCCCGCCATGGTCAAACAAGGGACATTTCGCGAAGATCTTTACTATCGGCTGAAAGTATTTCCCATCCGCGTTCCGGCTCTTCGAGAACGGACAGAAGATATCCCGAGATTGGTGCGGCACTTCACCGGGCTCTACTCTCAACGCCTGAACAAACGAATTGACGTAATCCCTCCGGAAACGATGGATGCCTTGGTGCGATACCAATGGCCCGGGAACGTTCGGGAGCTGCAGAACTTCATTGAGCGCGCGGTGATTCTCTCGCCGCAGTCGGTTTTACGGGCGCCAACCTCCGAATTGGAGCCGTTTCAGTCCAATAGAGAAAGTAATATGCCGATGAGTGGTCTCGCCGAGGTGGAGCGCGATCATATTCTTCGGGCGCTGACAGCGAGCAACTGGGTAATTAGTGGCGCCGCCACGCGTTTAGGAATGAAGCGAACATCGTTGAGTTACAGAATGAACAAGCTTGGTATTCATCGGTCTCGCTGAGTCTGCAGAAACAGCACCGGCTTAGCCAGCGACTGAGTGTCCCGCCCTTGTAGCAAGTTCCGGCCAGCATTAGTGGATCCGACGGAAACCCGTCGGCGACGGACATCCGTCGGAGATTTGTCAGGTACAGTTCGAGATCCGCTGAGCCTACCTCCCTCACAAACTTCAATGGCCAGAATGATTTGCGTTGACTGTCCTTCATTCGAATGAGCTTTGCCTCTTTGGTATCCCACCTGCACTAAAACCAAACAAGGGGGACGCAATGAGTGATATGACATCAAGAACAGCAAACCGCGCAATGCCGAGTCAGCGCGATGCCAGATTCAGCGTGCCTTCTACCTCCATCCATAGGATCGAAGCCGATGGCGTTCGAACGTTTTATCGCGCGGCCGGCGAGGTAGACGCGCCCGTTATCCTCTTACTGCACGGATTTCCAACCTCGTCTTTCATGTTTCGTGAACTCATTCCACGCCTGGCCAATGATTACCGGGTGATCGCGCCAGATCTTCCAGGTTTTGGATTCACCGACGTGCCTCTTGAACGAAACTATTTGTACTCCTTTGATCAATTGGCGTTCACGATCGACGCCTTCACGCAGGCACTCAAGATCGGCCGCTATGCTCTCTACGTGTTTGATTATGGTGCGCCCACAGGTTTCCGTTTGGCGATGATGCACCCTGAGCGGGTCACAGCCATTGTTTCGCAGAATGGGAACGCGTACGAAGAAGGCCTTGGTGATGCGTGGGGACCGATTCGAAAATACTGGGCTGCACCCACGCCAGAAAATAGGGACATACTCCGCCAAGGCATTTTGACTGCAGGTGGAACGCGCTGGCAGTACACCCAGGGCGTGGCGAATCCGGAGATTGTTGCGCCCGAGTCGTACACATTGGATACAGCTCTACTCGAACGGCCGGGGAACAAAGAGATTCAGCTCGATTTGTTTTTGGATTATGCCTCAAACATCAAGCTTTATTCGAAGTTTCAAGAATATTTCCGTAAATCGAAACCACCTTTGCTCGCGATCTGGGGAAAGAATGATCCTTTTTTCAGTCCCGCGGGAGCAGAGGCGTTTCGAAAAGACTTGCCAAACGCGAAGGTCCAGTTCCTTGACACAGGACATTTCGCCATCGAGACACACGTCGTAGAAATTGCCGAAGCGATGAAAGACTTCCTCGCCACGACTGGGATTGGCCGCAGTCGAGTAGAACTTGTTTCCTAGCAAGGTGATTGGAACGAGGAGGCAAGGTATGGAACGTCGCAGATTACCGGTCTTCGTGCTGATTGGTCACGATCACGGAGGACGCGTCAGCTACCGCATGGCCTTGGATCATCCGAAAAACGTGGAGCGCCAGGCTGTGTTTGACGTCATTCCGATTTTCGAAGCGTGGAACCAGTCAGATGCGCGCTTCGCTCAGACCTACTGGCCGTGGATCTTGCTCTCACAAAAGCAACCACTTCCAGAGAGTTATCTGCTTGGTGCTCCCAACGCTGTCTTCGACAATCCTTCGGACATGGCTCCTTTGGCCCGGAGATTCTCGAAGAATACGTTTCAACTTATCGTGATCCGGCTCGCGTGCATGGCATCTGCGAGGAATATCGAGCTGCGGCAACGATCGATGTTGAACACGATCGTGCCGACAAGCAAGCGTCCAACAAAATCGAATGCCCGATGCTGCATCTATGTAAAACGACTTCGCTGTCGCCGATGCGTGAACGCGGACTATACGATCCGCCCTGCATACGCCCGGACTATAAGGCAGTTGCGGGCGTTAATTCCTGATTCGGACGCAGCCTTATGACAGTCTCACCTCGAAAACGTTTTTTGAGCGCGCTGTTTGTGTCCGGCATGCTGACGGCTTCGCTGATTGGAATTTTCTTCTTTGCATGGAGAGTTGCGGGGCTCCCGTTCGTGCCTTTCGACGTTTTTGATTGGATGACCCGCGTGCTTCCGGGGCGCCTCATCGCTTTTGGCATCGGGACGATGGTGACGGTGATCCGCGCGCTTAACCTCGGTCCAACTTCCGAAACGGCCAAATTGGCAGAGCAGACGATGGCAGTGGCGGGTCTGTTCCTTACCGGAGTCGTCGCGGGTGCGATCCTGTTCGCAGTCCTTGGCGCTCAGGGCAGACGGAATGGAATTGGTTTCGGAGTCGCTCTCGGAATCATCTTGGGTGTTCCGACGATGCTCATCAGCATGCAGTCGAGCCAGACCGCTAGCGTGGGGCCGGCGGCGCGAGCGATATGGGTGCTATTAGCGTTTACCGTATGGGGCGCAGTTTTGGGCAGCGTAGAACAGCGGCTGATTTACTCCACAGGCACAGCGCCGGTTGAGGCAAGCGTGGAGCGAGTTGACCGGCGAACGTTCCTGATAAAGCTCGGAGGCGCAACTGCGGCGATTACGGTCGCTGGAGCTGTGGTCGGGGAATTGGCCGAGGCCAGGCGCAGAGAGGCAGTGCGTATGGCAGGTGCCGAATCTATGCGCTGGTCGACAACGCACCTCTTGCCGAATGTGAATGCCGCCGTCAAGCCTGCGCCGGGGACACGTCCGGAGTTCACACCTCTGGAACGGCACTATCGCATCGACATCAACACCATTCCTCCTGCCGTCGATGGGCAGCAGTGGCGGCTCAAGATCGATGGCTTGGTAGAGAAACCGCTGACTCTGGCACTGGAAGATCTTCGTCGATATCCGCCATCGAACCAGTTCGTCACTTTATCTTGTATCTCAAACCCCGTCGGCGGAGACCTCATCGGGACAACGCGCTGGACCGGAGTAAGCCTGCAGCGACTGCTACCTGACCTGCAACTCAAACCGGGGGCGACGCACTTGAAAATCCGTTCGGCAGATCAGTTCTTCGAGATTGTTGCACTGGATGCCATCAAGGCAGATGAACGGATCATGCTGGCATACGAGTGGGACGGCGTGCCGCTCACGCGCGAGCACGGCTTTCCGCTCAGGATTTATATCCCTGACATCCACGGAATGAAGCAACCCAAGTGGATCGAATCCATCGAAGTCATCGACCACTGGGAGCCCGGCTACTGGGTTGCACGCGGCTGGGACAAAGTCGCGCAGATGCACAGCACATCGGTGATCGACACCATCGCCGTGGACATGAGCATCATCGGCGGCGGGCTCAAACTGGTGCCGCTTGGCGGGATCGCACATGCCGGGGCACGCGGCATTTCGAAGGTTGAGGTGCAAGTCGACAACGGTCCGTGGGAACAGGCCGAGTTACGGACTCCGATGTCGCCACTAACCTGGGTGCTCTGGCGTTACGATTGGCCATTTCAACCGGGCAAACATACCTTTACAGTACGGTGTTACGAGGGAAACGGGACACCGCAGATCGTTGCTCCCAGTCCCGCCGAGCCGAACGGAGCAACCGGTCTGCATAGCAGGTCGATGATGTTGTGAGTACAAGCTGTACACAGCCTCGCGCATTGAGTGCACTTGGGACATTAGGCCTCCACTGGCCGGAGTATCTCATGGAAGCTGGCGAGTTGGGCTTATACCTAGGCTCCGCTTGTACATTCGCAACGCTAATTCAGCACCCGGCTTCGCCGGTCCGACACGTTTTGACCAGCAGCCTCGCTCGCCGGGCCCTTTATGGATTGGCTATGGGTAGCACGGTAATTGGCATCATCATGACGCCGTGGGGAAAGCAGTCTGGAGGTCATTTCAATCCGGCAGTCACCTTGACTTTTTATCGGCTGCGAAAAGTGGAGTTTTGGGACGCATGTTTTTATGTCATCGCGCAGTTCTTGGGGGCAACCAGCGGCGTCTGTCTCGCTAGATATGTCCTGCGAGGTGCGCTCGGCAATCATGCGGTGCGTTATGCAGTGACCGTACCCGGCAGGCACGGCAGCGCTGTCGCGTTTGTTGCCGAACTAACGATCTCCTTCATCCTGATGATTACCGTGCTGTTTGCCACCAACAGCAAAAGGCTGGCCCCGTATACCGCCTATTTTGTGGGCGCACTTATTGCGAGCTATTTCACATTCGAAGCCCCGCTATCTGGCATGAGCACAAACCCGGCACGGACATTCGGCTCAGCGCTTCGCGCCAACTATTGGCACGGGATTTGGATTTATTTCATAGCACCGACGATCGGCATGTTTTGCGCAGCCGAGGTTTTTTTGCGAGTTCGCGGCGGTGCCGCTGCGCAATGCGCCAAACTCCACCACGCCAACAACAAACGCTGCATCTTCCGTCACGTGCAACAGGAAGTCCTAACGCCAGGAGAGCCTGTCGATTGGAAAGGAGAATCCGCATGAAAAGTATGGAGAAAACCTTATCTGCCAAAACAGCTAAAGAGACGCCAGCGGAAGAATTCGATCTGGTGATTCTCGGGGGCGGCACGGGCTCGACCGTTGCTGCGTGGACATTTGCTGGACAAGGACAGCGCGTCGCGGTGATTGATCGCAAATACATTGGCGGATCGTGCCCGAACATAGCATGCCTGCCAAGCAAAAACATCATCCACAGTGCGAAGGTCGCATCGTACTTTCGTCGAAGCAAGGAATTTGGCATCGCTCACGACGGCTTTACGATTGATATGTCCGGGGTCCGTGACCGCAAGCGCAAAATGGTGTCCGGCCTGAACGAGATGTATTTGGAAAATTATAGGAACACGGGCGCGGAGTTCATCTTTGGGAACTGGAAGGTTCATAGCTCCGACGTACAGTGGAGGTCGCTCTCCGCGACGGGACCATGCGGCAACTGCGCGGCACCAACGTGATCGTCAGTACTGGCACACGGGCTTCATTAGCAGCGATTCCGGGACTTGCTGAAGCACAACCGCTCACGCATATCGAGGCACTCGAACTCGACGAAGTTCCCGAACATCTGCTTGTCGATCGGAGGCGGCTACGTCGGAGTAGAGTTGTCCCAGGCGATGCGCCGATTCGGCAGCAAAGTGTCGATCGATCGGTCGCAACGAGCGGTTGATGTCGCAGCGAAGACGAAGATGTATGCGAAGCTCTTCGCAACCTGCTTGAGGATGAAGGTATCAACATTTTTCTGAATGCACGGATCAAGCGAGTGTCCGGAAAATCGGGGACAGTCCGTAAGCATCGTTCATCGAGCAGAATGGAACTGAGAAGACCTTGCAGGGCAGTCATCTGCTGGTGGCATTAGGCCGCACTCCGAACACCGAGGGACTCGGGTTGGAATTAGCCGGAGTGGAACTTACCGACCGATCGATACATCAAGGTCAACGAGCGACTGCAGACGACCGCCCAGGGCGTTTGGGCGATTGGCGAAGTTGCGGGCAGTCCGCAGTTCACTCATATCAGCGTTGACGATTTCCGCGTAGTCCATGCCAATCTAACCGGCGGCGACCGTGTGACGACGGGCAGGCAAGTCCCGTATTGCCTGTTCACAGACCCTGAATTGGCCCACGTTGGACTAAGTGAAAACGAAGCCCAAGCGCGAGACATTTCGTACCGCTTGTTCAAAGTTCCAATGGAAGCAAATCTGCGTGCACGCACCCTTTCGGAAACGCGAGGATTTCTGAAAGCCCTGGTGGAGATCGACAGCGATCGCATCCTGGGCTTCACGGCTTTGGCTGTCGGCGCGGGGGAGATCATGGCCACTGTCCAGGTGGCGATGGTTGCAGGACTGCCCTATACCGCTCTGCGCGACGCCGTCCTGACTCACCCAACATTGGTCGAGGGTCTTATGCCACTCTTCTCATCCGCTTCGCCGGCGCACAACGTTGCCGATGCGACAGTTCCAAGGACTGCGGCATGAGATGAAGCGCACCTGCACAACAAAGGAAGAAGAGATCAAATGTTCTGAGAAGCGCGCTACCTCCCCCAGTTGGCTCCTGAGTTGTCGGCTATTCAAAATCGGCTTGTGGCGAGGTTTCTGGGCGGGTGACGGGCTTAACCGTCAGTAATCATTTCGTTGATCAGATTAGTACCGACACACGCCGCAGTGTCTTGAATTCGCCACCAGTGCAGTGCCCGTGGAACTAGCCAGTCCCATTAAGTCCATTCGATATTGGTATCCCGCCGCCACTTGGGACCGATTCGCAATCGAGTTCCGGCGCTGCAAGTAGCCATTCGCTTTGTTCGGCGAGCCAGATTAAGAGAGCATCGTCGGGACGATTCCTATCAAGTATTTCAATATGCATGCGTTTCGGTATTGCATCGTCCGCGCAGACAAACTGAAACGGTGTGTCTATGGCTCTGCGTACGGTCGAGTTCTGAATAAGAAAGTCACGGATCGGACATGCATAGACAGTGGCGACCGTATTGGTCCTGATCGGAAAAGACACACACAACCGTCCTTGGGTGGATTGGGAAAATCACCCATTCTGCTAAACAGGGAAAGCGGATCGTTGGCGTGTACGCTCGTAAATTAGACTTCGAGCTATTATTGTTGTTGTTGTTGATCCTGACAATTTATGTTGGCCACTTTGAACCTCATGTTTCGGGCTTTTTCGTGGAGCTATATAACTCGAACTGAACCAATGTCGGCCACTTTTTGGAGCAGCCTTTCCAAGTGTCACCAAACCCCATACATCTATCTTGGCCACTCTCCTGTAAATTCAACGCATCGTTGGGGTTACGACGTCAGTAGTGCACGATTTGGGAACCAATGGCGGCCTTCGCCTAATGCTTACAGCAGCGATTGAAAACTAAAATATTGTCTGCTACCTTCGCGAGCACCTCTATACCTCGAGACCTTCTAGTGTGGCGGCACGAAAGTAGCGCCGCACGAATGGAACTGAATAATAGTTCCGCCAACTAGATCGACATTGGCTAGGGCAAAATCCGAGTTGCTGACCCCGATTTGTTCGCAATATTCGCCTACTATTTCAGAGCGTCTGACCAGTAGATCTGTGCCTCGTTCGCGATATTCGCCCACTGGGCGAAACCCCTGCCTCCGCACCACAACCGTGTGGGTAGTACACAAGTGGTAACTGACGCATAGCCCGTCAACCATCCGGAACCCGACGCAAGCGCCATTGCAGCCTCCCACTTCCCCGAATGCGACTTCGGGACCGCATTGCAAGGACCTAGCGTTTATCTGCACCTATTTCCGCCAAAGGCGTAAGCGTTGCTTCTGTACCGTCTTGATGGACTGACTACGTCTGTGAATGAGAGAGGTCGTGTCCAATTCGGAATGCTGGCTGGCCGTACCTCCGAGCTTCGACCAGCTAGCATTCGCGCAGCGCCGCTTCCGGCCAGATTCTTTGAGGATTATTAATATTAAATAAATCCAGTTCTCTGCCCGTTGACGTGCTCTGCTTCTAATTGTAGATTTTCGACGAGAGTACGTTAAGGCCAAGCTTTCGCTATAACATGCTCGACCCTCTCAGTCGGTTCCGGCAACACCGCTCGCCGAGCGGTCAATACGATACACCGATTCGGTTCATTAGTGAATGGTGGCTGGCGGGCACTCTTCGCAGAAGCGCCAATGTGGGCTGTACCCGGTATTCATAGCCCATCCGATGCAGCGGCGTTGATCTCAAAGAAAGCGCCCCCGGTTCTCGTAACTTCTTGTATTTTCCTTGAAACGTACGAGCTTGTATTTCGTAAGCATGTGGAAATGCGGAGGAACTCAAGAATGTTTAGCTCACATAAGGTCATTGCCTCTGTGCGGTTGATACTCAGAATTGCCGTCTGCATCGTATTCATATATAGCATTGGCCTAGCAGCTCAGTCCTGCCCGACATCTTGTCCCACAGGATCGGATTGCGACATCTACAACAACGGCGTAGGGGCAAGCGATTGCCCTCTTGGTTTTACACCGCATGGATCTGACCCTGAATGCTACTGGCGAAACCCAGATAAGTGCAGGTTCGGAACTACTAATTTCGGGTGCGGTAGCTACAAATATTCCGGTGGCTGCTGTTATGAGGTAATTAGCCCTATATTGGTGGACGTTGACGGTTCGGGCTTCTCACTCACAGATGCCGCCAACGGCATACTTTTCGATTTCTTCGGCGACGGTGACTTACTACAAATCTCATGGACTTCCACTTCCTCCTCCAACGCCTGGCTAGTGTTAGATCGGAGCGAGAATGGGCTAATCGACAATGGAACCGAGCTTTTTGGAAATGCGACACCACAGCCTTCTCCTCCTCCGGGGCAGCTAAAGAATGGTTTTCTAGCCCTCGCAGAATACGACAAACCGGAGAATGGCGGGAATGGTGACGGAATCATCGATAAGCGGGACGCTATCTACACGCGCTTGCGACTTTGGCAAGACAAGAATCATGACGGAGTATCAACACCGAGCGAACTGAAGACCTTGCCAGAGCTGGGCGTTGCAGGCATTTCATTGGACTACAAAGACTCTCCGCGCAGGGATGAGTTCGGGAACCAATTCTACTATCGAGCGAAGATCCTGCGCGAAGACGGCTCACATGACGGTCGATGGGCATACGACGTATTCCTGATATCAGGCAGCAAGAAGTAACAAGACTTATGGCGATCCTTATCTCTGAGCCGAACGCAGTCATGAGCTTCTGAATTGCTTTTGCAACTGTCTTGGGGCTCTTGAAGCGCCTCAAGTAGTAGATACAGCCCCTAGTGTAGTGCGATGAAAGTCAGAGCAGTTATTACACGGGAGTGCCTACCCGGTATATCCACACACTCCAACGCGAGGAGAGTTGACGACCGGCAGGCACATTTCGTCGCCACACGTATGTGCAACGAGGCACGATTTGCAAAGCCAGCCCTCCCCATTCCATGCGCATTCGGTACAGATCTGAGTAGCTGGTTTGTTTCCGCAGCGCTGACAGGTTACCTGCGGTGCCTCGTTTCTGGCCAACAGTTGCACTTTCGTTGAACCTCGTTCACGAAGAGCAACAACCTTTAGCGCAAGAGCGGTTGTGGAGCCGTAGTCATACTCGTAGAAGAACCTCATTCCTACCTCAAGCACTTGGTTCAACCGCGTACCCATGTCCATTTCTTCATCCATGAGTTCGTCTTCATCCATGGGCTCTGAAGCATAGCGTTTGCCGCCTATCTCAAACGCACTCAAGTGACCGCAGCATTCAAGCCAGGTATGACGGAGAAAATCGTCGAGTTTGTTCAGCGGGGATGCAATAGGTAGCGCCACATGCATCCAGTACGCCTTCGCCTCACGCCCTTCGACAAGTAAATGGAAGCTCTGGCCAGTCGGTTTCTTCGGAGCCGGCAATGGTCCGGAAGATCCCAGATGGCCGCACGCGAGTAGATGCCGTGGCATGGACGCCTTGGCGACTATCTCTCCGCAGAGATAACACTTTCCCATCGATTGCGGTTTGCTCATGACTGAACATTATAATGCGTCATATATAGCAACATTTATCTTTCAGCCGGGTTCTTATACAAGGGGACACGGCGGATGAGAATCGCACCTCAAGTGGTTCTGACAATCGACCAGAGGACGAAGTTGGAAACCTATGCGCGCGGCCGCAGGATACCCGCCCGGCTTGTGTTGCGGGCCAAGATCGTGTTGCTGGCCGCAGAAGGCAAGCAGGACATCGAGATTGCCCGCCTGCTTTCGATCGTGCCGCGCACCGCTGCACGCTGGCGCTCACGTTTTCTGCGCAACGGTATTGCCGGACTGGAACACGACGCGCCAAGGCCCGGCCGCACGCCCTCCATCTCGCCGGAGTTGGTGCGCATGGTGATTACCAAAACCACGAAGGAAAAACCTCCTCATGCAACCCACTGGAGTACGCGCACCATGGCCGCCACAGCCGATATTAGCGAGGCCAGCGTACGGCGCATCTGGCACAGTCACGGCCTGAAACCGCACCGCATGGAAACCTTCAAGCTGAGCAACGATTCCCATTTTTCCGAGAAGCTGGAAGATATCGTCGGACTCTATTTGAATCCGCCCGAACACGCGCTGGTGCTTTCGCTCGACGAGAAGAGCCAGATCCAAGCTCTGGACCGTACCCAACCCGGCTTGCCCATGAAGAAGGGCCGCGCCCAGACGATGACCCACGATTACAAGCGGAATGGAACCACTACGTTGTTTGCTGCTCTCAACACACTTGATGGCAGCGTGATGGCTACTTGTATGGAACGTCATCGTCATCAGGAGTGGCTGAAGTTCCTACGTCTCATCGATCGCCAAACTCCCGCCCACAAACAGCTCCACCTCATCGTCGATAACTACGCCACCCATAAGCATCCGGCGGTGCAGCGCTGGGCAGAGCGCCACAAGCGCTTTCATTTTCACTTCACTCCGACGAGCAGCAGCTGGCTCAACATGGTCGAACGATTCTTTCGCGACTTGACCGAAAATCAGCTCCGGCGCGGAGTCTTCACCAGCGTTGAAGCTCTCGAACAAAGCATCCTCGACTATATCGAAGAACATAATCGCAGCCCCAAGCCCTTCATCTGGACTGCTAAGGCCAATGACATCCTCGAAAAGGTCAAACGCGCCAGGGCCTATCTCAATAACAGCTCATCTGTGTGACGCACTACACTAGCATGGGGCCAGCAACCGTAAACTGCCAGTTCATTGTTGAAACGGTCATTATGACCGGACAACAAAAAAACGCACTTTGTGAACATACGTTTCCCGAATGGACCAGGCAGTATGCCCGTAAAGGATTATATGAGGACCAGTGAAACTTGGTTTTAGTATCTATGAAAGAGGCCTATGAGGACTGTAAACACATTGTTGTTATCCCTACAGCGAACAGCGGCGTATTTGTTTCTGTTACTATTATGCAATATTACGCTGTGTAGCAATAGCATGGCTCAATCACGAATATCCCTAACGACAAATGGCATAACGGGCATCGATCTGTTCGGTAGTGAACATGTAACTGAGAAGATCGCAACAGCAATAAAGACGAGCGATGCGGCGACACTCTTGCCTTACATTGTCGTCGTTAGCAATACGGGCTCTTTGCCTATTACTGGCCTGGATGTACGTTACGAAATCATCACCAGCGGTGATGAAGTCGTGAATAATTTCTTCTATGGGTCGCCCGATACTTTGTCGGATTCTGGCGCCTTTCCAATAATTGCGCCTGGCCAAACTATTGTTATCGGTCCAAATCATCTGATGAATGAACAGCTTATGAACGGAGAAACACTGTCACTCTCAGGCAGACAAACGATTAGCATTGCTAGAACTGCCAGTTCTCTGAGTAAGGCAGACCGGATAAAAATCTCGATTGATTCTGTCATTCACTCAAATGGTGTCTTGACCGGGCCAGATCGTTCCGGAACACTTCTAAAGTTCCGGCAGGAGATTACCGGATACACGGAATTTAGAGATCAGTTGCTGAAATTGTTCTCAGAGGGTGCACCGGATACGAGCATCATCTCCTGGTTGACGGATACACGCGATGCGAAGGTGACAAGGTCGGGAAAAAATCAGCCTTTAGATCGTAGTGTGATTATCAAAAAGTCTCTAGCACAAGAGTATTTAGCTTATATGAAGCAAGGACGCCGCCAGTACGCGTTGGACACCGTGAAAGCAGAATTACCAGAACTGAAATTACGTAGAACCATCAAGGTCCGGAAGGAGACACAACCGTGAATCGTCTTCTGTATAGGATAGGGTCGCTATTCGTAATCTTATTTCTCGCCAGTTGCTTGCTCGTGGCTCAGTCCGATGGTTTATTGAGTTGGCTTCCATCAAATGGTGAAAGTTCGTTTGGCCCTTACACCAATTCCACGGGCTCTATGAACGTGTGGCAGGATGGGGAGTGCGTAAATCCGCAACTCCCTCCACTCGGTGCAAGTGTCACTGAGAATTGGGCCTGCGGAGCGGGACAGACTGCTACGGTTACCGGAGCTGCTGGGCTTACGTGGACCAGTTCCTCGGAATGTCCTTGGTATCCAATGGGTGTGTTTGCCAATGGCTCTGTCTCTGCTACCGGTCAACCCCTGATTCAAGAGTACGCAGACGAAGACTGTACAGGTTTCACGGACTCAAGCGGAGGTCCGCATTTCTGGCTTTGTGGTCAGGGATCGGGTTTACCTGGGTAATCAGGTGAGATACAAGTTCAACTCATTCCGATTGCCCGGCTAATAGACGATGCATGAATGACTTCGAGGGCGGAGGTCTTCGTGGCCTCCGCTCCGAGCTGTGGGCCAAGCTTTGTCATGTCGTCGGTGAAAAGCGTCGCCTCCTCACCGTCTTGACGGGCTGAAGAGTGTGTTGGTTCGGTGAGGTTGTGTCCACATTCTTTTTTGTGGACACAACCTGGTTGGGGGGCGGGACTATTGCGTTACAGGGTCGGTGTTCAGATTGACGTTCCAGGGCAGCAGTTCTTCGATGCGGTTCACCGGGTGATCCGCAATGCGCTCCAGGACATCGCGCAGATACGCTTCGGGGTTCAATCCGTTGAGCTTCGCTGAGCCAAGAAGGCTGTAACACACAGCCGCGCGGTCGCCGCCGCGATCGGAACCCGCGAAGAGATAGTTGCGACGGCCCACGGCAACTGCACGCAGTGCTCTTTCGGCGGCGGAGTTGTCGATCTCAATGCGGCCATCATCGCAATATCGCACGAAGGCGTTCCAGCGCGCCAGCGCATAGTGGATCGCCGCCGAGGTGTCGGACTTGCGCGAGAGTTTCGCCAAAGATGTTTCCAGCCATTCGCGCATCGACTCCAGCAGTGGCCGGGCTTTCCTGTTGCGAACTTCGCGGCGCTCATCCGGTGATCGGCCGCGGATCTCTTCCTCGATCTCGTACAGAGGCGCAATGCGCTCGACCGCTTCGGTGGCGATCGGCGACTTGTATGCTTCCATCAGATCGAAGAACTTGCGGCGGATGTGCGCGTTATCTTGAGATCGAGATAAGGCCCATTGGACTAAACCGCTGCGCGGTATTCGGTGGTGCCATCAGTCAGATCGAATCCCAAGCCTGACGATTGAGTTTCGACCTCTCACCCGTCTTTTCACCGGAGCTTTTTTGCGGAAGTATTGGAGCCGCTGCTTGCAGCAACTTCCAACTCGCAAAGGAGCTTTCCATGACATCCCTCCGACAACGCGTCACCGAGGACATGCAGGTGCGGAATCTCGCGCCGAACACGCAGCAGTCCTACGTGCAACAGATCTCGCTATTTGCCCGCCACTTCCGCAAGTCACCGGAGGTATTGGGTCCTGAGGACATTCGCGCCTATCAGGTCTATCTGACCAATGAAAAGAAACTGGCTCCTGGTTCCATCACCATTGCCGTAGCCGCTCTTCGCTTTCTCTATAGAATTACTCTCCACAAGAACTGGGTCTTCCAAGAGATCATCCCTGCTCCCAAGAAGCCGCAGAAACTACCGATTATTCTTAGCCCTGAAGAGGTCCTGCAGTTTCTTGGGAACGTCGTCAGTCCCAAACATCGCGTCATTTTAACCACCTGCTACGCAGCCGGCCTGCGCATCTCCGAAGCAGTGGTCCTCAAACCTCCCGCGATCGACAGCAAGCGGATGGTCTTACGAGTCGAACAAGGCAAAGGAAGAAAAGATCGCTACGTGATGCTCTCGCCAAAGTTGCTGATCACTCTGCGTGACTGGTGGCGTTTGGAAAAACCGCAGCACTGGCTTTTTCCAGGCGATAAGCCGGGCCGGCATATCACCAAAGACGCGGTGGAAGATGCGTGCAAGAAGGCTCGCCGACTCTGCGGCATTCCCAAACCCATCACACCCCATTCGCTAAGGCACGCCTTCGCAGTACATCTTCTAGAACAGGGCACCGACCTCCGTACCATTCAACTGCTGCTCGGCCATCGCAGCCTAGCGACCACTGCCCGCTATCTGCGCATCGCCACAAGTAAAGTTTGCTCCACCACCAGCCCGCTCGATCTACTCCCGGCGCCAATCCCCACCGAAACCAAACCGGCGATCCCGCAGTATTTCTGAGTACCGGCCCATGGATCGTCCCAAGCTGGAAGTAGCCGACGTATTGCGCCGATACGGCGAAGCCTATCGCGAACAGCATAGTGCTTCGTTGTCCACGGCACAGCGGCGTGTCATGAGTGCGATCGAGTTATGTCGGACTGCCGCTCTCGGCAGTCATCTGGAGCAGTGCGATCAATGTCGCTTCGAACGCATTGCGTACGACTCATGCCGAAATAGACATTGCCCAAAATGCCAGTCCATGGCACGTGCCCAATGGATCGAGAATCGTCAAGCCGAACTTCTCGAGACCCAATACTTCCACGTCGTCTTCACGCTACCGGAAGAGATTGCCGCCATCGCTTACCAAAACAAAGAAGTGGTGTACCGCATTCTCTTCCAGGCCACATCCGAGACCTTACGCACCATTGCTGCCGATCCCAAACATTTGGGCGCCGAGATCGGCTTCTTCGCCGTGCTTCACAGCTGGGGACAGAACTTGAATTTTCATCCCCACCTCCATTGTGTGGTTCCTGGCGGCGGGCTCTCTCCTGACGGTGATCGTTGGATCTCCTGCCGCCCCGGATTTTTCTTGCCCGTACGAGTGCTCTCGCGGCTGTTTCGCCGCCTATTCCTGGAGTTATTGGAGAAGGCCTTCGACAAACATAAGTTGCGGTTCTTTACCTCGCTCTGCGAACTTCAGCGGCGCCAAGACTTTCTCCGTTATCTCGCTCCGCTCCGCCAATCCGAATGGGTTGTCTACGCCAAGCCGCCCTTTGCCGGGTCCCAACAAGTACTCGACTATGTCGGACGCTACACTCACCGTGTCGCCATATCCAATAATCGCCTGCTCGACATCGAAGACGGTCAGGTGCAATTCCGTTATAAGGATTATCGTCACGACAGCCAGCAGAAGGTGATGACCCTGTCAGCTGATGAGTTCATTCGGCGCTTCCTGCTTCACGTACTCCCCAACGGCTTCCAGCGTATCCGCTACTACGGATTCCTCGGCAATCGTTTCCGCCAAGAAAAACTCCAACGCTGCCGCCGACTCCTGGGGATGGTCTCCGCCGATCAACCCCCTCCCGCCAAAGAACCGCCGAAGGACTACCGCGACCGCTACCAGGAACAGACCGGCGAATCCCTCCGTCTGTGCCCGGTCTGTCACCGAGGCCAGATGATTAGGATCGGAGCTCCTGCTTTCATTTGCTCATTCCCAACGGGGAAGGACTCTTCATGAAAATCTCCGATTCTCAACGATTGCCTCTGCAAACTTGCCTCACACAAGATCAAGGAGAAGTGTCGGCCGACGTCCCTCCAGAGAGACTTTCATCTTTCCCATCCGATGCAGCGGCCGGTGTATCTCTGCTCTTTGCTAACCTGACCCTCCGCAATGACTCGCCCCTGTGCCGCAAAATGGAAATCATGCAAGCAGCCTCACGATTCAAAACCCATAGCGCCAGCAGCATCGAGGCGGTTTAGTCCAATCCATTTTTAGCCCACCGTCGCGGCCTCGACCGCAACACCACGTGCAGGACTTCGTTTGCCGCGACGCTGACCTAAAAATGCTCTGCATTATCTGGACACCGCGATTATCTGGACAGAATGTGCCGAAACGGCTCGGGCGGGAATCAAACTGGTAAATCACTCCAGATAACACGCGTAATCTGCAGGGCAGGTCACGCGTCCATTTGGTTGTGAGTCACCCTATCGCATTCCGAGGCAAGCGTGAGAAAGAAGTAGTGCGGTTGTGGCGGAGCGGGCACATTTCTCCGGGTTCGATACTCGTGTACTTGCAATGGGTCCGTCGTTTTTACGTCTACTGCCAACGGCACCATCTCGACGAAGCTTCTCAGTTGACGCTGGACGGCGCAATGCGGTTTGGTCGTGGCTATGTGGGACCCAGGACCAAGGGCCCCGTGGGCGCCAGTAGTCGTCTGACCGCTCGGAATGCACTTCATGCCTGGGCCTTCACACTGCGGGCGCTTGGAACATCCGTGCCAGAGTGGCGATCAAAGCCGGTGGCGCGCAGGATGCCGCCGATACTGATGGCATATTGCGAGTTCCGTTGTCGTCATCGTGGTGTTGCAGCGGGAACACTTCAGCGCGATGTTGAGGTGGTAAAGGTCTTTCTTGATGTACTACGGAGCCGAGGCAAGCCCCCTGGCAGAGCGACGGTAGCAGACATTGATTCATTCATTCGGCAGCTTTCCACCCATGTTGCCAGCCGCACGCTAGCCGAACGATGTAGTTCGTTGAGGTCGTTCCTGCGGTTCCTCTTTACTACTGGGCACTTAAGCCATGATTTATCATCCTGTGTCGTTGCACCTCGAAGACCTGTACAAGAGAAACCGCCGCGGGCACTCCCGTGGGAAGACGTGCGTCGAATACTACGTTCCATTTCGCAGGCACAGCCGCCGGGTAGACGTGACTTCGCCATGCTATTGCTGATGGCGCTCTATGGGTTCGGCGCGGCTGAGGTTCTGGCGTTGCAGTTCGAAGATGTGGATTGGAAGTCCGAGATCATACGGGTACGGCGACCAAAAACCGGTGTGCAGATAGAGTTGCCGCTGCTGCCGCCTGTAGCAAGAGCACTGACTGCTTATCTGAAGACGGAACGTCCGCCCTGCACCCGCACGCGCAAGATTTGTGTGCGCGCGAAAATACCATACGAACCGCTCACCAGTGCTGCAATCCGTCATCGGATTCGCCAGTATGCTCGTGGGGTTGGAATCGCGGTCCCTGTCATCGGCGCTCATTCATTTCGGCACAGTCATGCCAGTCGGCAGGTCGATGCTGGAGCCAACATCAAGGTAGTCAGCGATATTCTTGGTCATAGTCGGCCTTCCTCTACTTCCGTGTACGTCCGGGTGGCATTGCGGCGCCTCAGAGGCGTATCACTGCCGGTGCCAAAATGATATCTCGGTTCAACAGTCCTATATGTGCCGACTTGCGCGGATTCCTCCAGTTCAAACGGACTTTGGGATATCGCTATGCCAGGGCTGAGTTTGCGTTGCTGGAGTTTGATCGGTTCCTGCAGGAGTATGCTGCACAAGATTCAGGATGGCGTCTCGATCAGGCTGCATTAGCTTGGCTGGCCAGCAAGCCTCACCGCAAAGCAATCAGTGTCGGGTCAGATGCGGCGGTCTTACGGCAACTCTACTCTTACTTGCATCGGCTTCCAGGTCGTTCAAAAGTCCATGAGCCGCTCTGGCCACAGCTGCCGACTGAATCAGTCTTTATTCCTTACGTGCTATCGAAAAGCGATATACAGCGTCTACTTGAACTAGCGGCCCGCTTGGATCGACCACCGTTCCGAGCCGTCTTATATCGAGCTTTGCTCTTGCTTCTTTACTGCACCGGGCTTCGCTTCGGCGAAGCTCTTTGTCTTCGTTTATCCGATGTGGACACTCGCGCCAGTGTTCTGTTTGTAGAAACTTTCAAAGGAAGGGCTCGCTGGGTACCCTTTCATCGCTCCCTGTCGCGCGAACTCGACAAGTATTTGGCTGTGCGGAGAGGTTTTGCTTCCTCGCGCCCGCAAGACCGTTTTTTTGTAGGTGCGAACCTCCAGACGTTGCCTGTCAGCAGGGCAAGCGAAACGATACGGAAGCTGTTCCAAAAGGCCGGTTTGAAACCGGCGCAGGGCCGAGTGGGACCGAGGCCATATGATCTGCGGCATCATGCCGACTTCCCGATTATGCCGACTACTAACCGGAGGCGACAGCTGGGAGGAGCTCGGGCCGTGTAGAGTATCGGCATAATCAGAGGCTTTCCAGGAATGCCAACAGTTTGTCGTCCGGGCGGTATCGTGTTGGTTTGACCCCAAGCGGCGCAGTGCGCGATAGTGCTTTTTCCTTCAAGCGCATGTCCGCATGGAGATACATCTGTGTTGTCTCTACGGATTCATGCCCCAGCCAGAGTGCGATCACGGAGCGGTCGACGCCATGTTGGAGAAGGTTCATGGCTGCGGAGTGTCGAAGCACATGGGGGCTGACTTTCTTTCGTTTGATTGAAGGGCAGGCGTGTTCGGCAACATGGCTGTACTTGGCGATGAGACGCTCAATCGCATCGCGGCTGAGTCTACTGCCGCGGATGCTGAGAAACACCGGGGTTTCGGGTAGACCGCGGCATTCCCGCAGCCAAGCACGTAACATTTGTGCCGCTTCCGGACGCAGCGGTGTGCAACGTTGTTTCCTGCCTTTTCCTATGCAGCGCACGTGGGCGCCGGTCCCAAGCACGACATCTTGGCAGTTCAACCCAATCAACTCGGAGACCCTGAGACCTGTCTGGACAGCGACAAGCAGAAAGGTTCGATCGCGACGCCCAACCCAGGTTGAAAGCTTCGGAACCGCGAGTAGCGCATCGATCTCTTCCCGGTTGAGAAACTCAATCCGCCTTCGTTCGTGGCGTTTGTTGGGCATTGCCAGTATCCGCTGGCAATGCAACGCACATCCGGGCTCCTCTAAGGCCACGTACTGGAAGAAGGAGTGGATGGCCGCCAGACGCGCATTCCGAGTGCGAGCGCTATTTTTACGAACGCTTTCGATGTGGTCGAGAAAAAGACCAAGGAAGGGCGCGTCGAGATCTTCGACCAGGATCTTGGATGGTATTTTGCCGAGTCGTTCTTTTGCAAAATGCAGAAGTAGGCGGAAGCAATCGCGATATCCGGCTATCGTGTGAGGGCTCGCTCGCCGTTGGCGAAGCAGGCGATCGGTAAAGAAGGACTGAAGAAGAGCGGGAAACTCGGCAGAGATCATCGCTGCTCCTCCCGTTCGATCAACCGGTCAGTAGCCAACTGAAGGAGTTCTGGCACAGCTTCCAGGTACCAATAGGTTTCATTGACGTGGACATGCCCAAGATAGGTAGCCAGCTTCGGTAGTTCTCGTTCGACATCGAGTCCGGCACGGTACCAGTGGATCAAGGTATGGGCGGCAAATCGGTGGCGCATGTCATGAAGCCGTGGACCGCGACCGTGACCTTTAGCCGATACGCGGAGGCCGAGCCGTTGGGACAGTTTGGCGAAGGTGTATCGCGCCGCCCACTCTGTAATCCTGCTACCCCGTTCGGAGATAAAGAACGCAGGAGTGGAGGGTGCAGGAAAGATGCAATGTCTGACTTCGGCGTACTTTTTCAGAGCTTCCATCGTGGAGGAATGAACCGGCACGTATCGCGACTTTCCAAACTTCGTCCGCCGTACGTGAAGGATTCCGTGATCGAGGTCAACATCCTGCCGGTCCAAACTGAGGGCTTCGTTTATTCGCATTCCGGCCACCGACAGCAAACCGAAAATAGTCGTAAAAGTGCTGGCGCGGAGACCCTTGGGAGATGGGAGTTGTTGTGCTCCGCGAAGGAGCCTTTCGATCTCATCGTCTTTATATATGTGAGGAGTCTTACGCAGATAACGGTGAGAGAGAATGCCTGCAGGTGGAATCTCGGTCCGAGGTTCCGTAGCACTGTGCCAAGTGGCGAAGCGTCGGACCATGCTCAAACGCCAAGCCCAGGTGAAAGGTTGGGCATCCGCGGGCTGGGTTGCCCAGCGAAGCGCCAGTTCCGTGGTGATGTACGAGGCGCCTTCGGCTTGCAGAAACGCAACAAAAGTCCGCAAAGAACTTGCCGGTAGCCGAAGTTGGAATCCGAGGCTACGTCGGATTGCGATGTAATCATTCAATGCCTGGTCCAGAGGGGTCACAGTCCACCCCCGATTGGCCACGGGTGAGCCAGTGAGCGCAAGCCATCAAAGTTGACCTTGGCGTAGATCTCCGTTGTGTTCGGGACTCGATGCCGAAGAACTTCTCCGATTTCCGTCATCGTCGCTCCTGAGCGAAGCATGGAAGTGGCCAGACTATGACGAAATAAGTGAGCTCCCTTAAAGGCCGGGTGCAAGTTCGCGCGGACGAGCGCGCGGCGAACGATTGTCGTCAGTGTGGAGGGGCCAGCAAAACCGCGGCGTGGCGCTTTTGTGCAAATGAATACCCGACGCGTTTTACAGGCAGGACGATCTCGGCGCAGGAAGCACGCCAAGGCCTCGCCCACATCCGAAGGTAGAGGCATCCGATCGTGAAACAACCCCTTGCCTCGAACGATGATTTCTCCCGTTCTCCAGTCGATGTCGTTTAACTGGAGAGCAACCACCTCACCGGCGCGGAGGCCGAGACGGGCGAGCAGAAGAAGGATGGCGTAGTCGCGGCGGCCGGTCGAAGATTGACGGTTGCATGCATCAAGCACACGGTCGATCTCATTCGAAGTCAGGTATTTGGGCACCGTTGACAGCCGCCGATCAGCTACAGTGGGGACTGAGACAGCTAAGTCGACATGCAGTTCCCCCTTCAGAAACAGGAAGCGGAAGAACGAGCGGAATACCGTCGTCATCAGTTGTGCTCTTCTGAGACTCATGCTGTGGCTATGCCGCAGAACGAAATTCGAAATGTCGGACGGTTTTACTTCTCCGAAAAGGTACGGTTGCTTATGGAAGCGCTCGACGAGAAACTTACGGACGAAAGGCTGATAACCAATGATGGTCGTGGTGACCAGTCCGCGCTCCGAACGTAAATAGTTTTCGTATCGGCTCAGAATGTCAGTCAACGATGATTTGTCCGGAACCAGCTTCCGGGCTGGAACAACGTCACGCTTCCGAAGATGATCGAGAAACTGTTTCAGTGTTTCTAACTCGCCCCTGCGAACCTGCTGCTTGCCATTAACAAATGCCTCAATGCGTAGCTCATCAAGATTCGTGACTGAGAATCCGCCTCGGTCCAACCAATGCCCAAGCTCCGCAATCAAGCATAGCTTCGACTGCACGGTCACATCTGCATAGCCGTCATCAATCAGCGATGCGGCAAACGTCCGGAGATGGAACTTCAACGGGTTGTCTTGAGGGTGTTTGTCTACTCTCGAATAATTTCTCAGCATATGTCTCCCCTTTCCTGGTTTCATTCCAGTTCAGAGAAGATCAAAGGATTATGCCGAATTCAATTCATGAGCACAGCGACGCGTTCGGCTCCAGGCGCGGAGAATAAGAAAGCTCGTCGGCGAAAGTCGGCATAATCGGGAAGTCGGCATGATGTCTCAGATCGTGGACACGTAGCCCGACTCGCCCGCTACCCCGCTTGGGCTTGAGACCACAGCGGCGAAACAAGGTGTTGAGGCGCATGCCCGCGTTCCATCGGTTGTCGGCTCGCCCGTCTTCGCGCTCAAAGAGTGGCGTCTGAGGGGTGAGAGTAAACCCCGCCTGGCGGCGCGCGTTCAACCAGTGGGCCAACTCGGCCGCCAGATCACGGCCGAACGGAACCAGGCGAGTGCGCCCTTTACTCGGCCCAATGCGAAAGTAGGCCCGCCGCAGGTTGACGTCAATTAAACGCAAACGGAGCGCTTCACCGATCCGCAACCTGGTGCAGTACAGCACGAGAAACAAGGCTCGCATTCGTGAGAGGCGTAACGGCGACCCTCGCAAGGTGAAAATGTTACAGAGCAGCAGCTTAACCTGCTCCGGCCGGAGAATGCAGGCTTGAAAGCGCCGCCGGGCTGCGGATACAGGCTCAATCTGCTCTGGCACAAACCCATCCGGATCGAATCGTCGCCGATACACGCAGAACTGTCGGATAGCCCTTCGATTATTGCTCCTTGTGGCCGCTTGTTGTGGACCACTGGTTAGCCAACGCTCAATCGTCCGTTGCAGAGTCCAGCGCGGATGTGATGCGGCGTACGAATCGAATCGGCGGAGCTGCTGCGTCGGCCACCTTGAAGTGAAATAGGTATGTCGGAAAGCGAGGAACTCGCCGAGTTCGCAATGCCACCGACTGTGGAATGAGTAGTTCACTTCGGCACCGGTAACGCAAGCCGCCGCAACCGTTCGAGTGCGGAGCGCGCATAGATGGCGGTGGTCTGAGAATGACGGTGACCGAGAATGTCCCCGATCAACTTGAGCGGTGTTCCACGTTCAAGCTGATGTGTCGCAAAACTAAAACGAAAAACGTGGGCACCAAGACAGGGTGCGTGCACCTTCGCCCGCTCCGCCCAACATTTTACCCGCTGCCCCACGTTTGAGTGGCTGAGCGGACCAAACGGAATGATGTGGCTGACGAACACATTCCGGGAAGAGGTCGGAGGTCGACCATGCCTGAGATATCGCGCAATCGACTTCGCTACCTCCGCCGACAATGGCAAGTCAACCGTGGAGCTGTTCTTGAGTCGGCGAATATGTAGGATGTTGCCGTCCCAATCGATATCGTCAAGCTTGAGGTTAGTCACTTCCGCGCTGCTCAAGCCATAGGCGCAGAACAACAGGTACTGAGCTGTATCACGCTGGCCAATGGCAGTTGTTGGGTCTATTCCGCGCCGCAGTTTCTGAATCACTTTCCAAGGCAGCGCTCGAGGTGGCCGCGGACACCAAATCGACGGTGGCAGAACCACTGAGGAGGCCAAGTTGCGCTTGCTCCGCCCCGTGACAAACAAGAAGCGCAGCCATGCCCGAAACGTCCCTGCAGCCCCGGCAACGGTTGTGAGCTTCCAACGCTTTGCTCCCAGTTCCAGAAATAGATCAAGATCTCGCAATCGAGGCTCCGGCCAAGGGGCGTGCCGGGATGCGAGGAAATGTTGCAGATCGCACAAGTACCGCTCATGAATGTGTAGCGTTGTTTCGGCCCAGCCCAGCGATCTCCCATAACTCCGAAACTCTGTGATCGTCGGGTCGACTTGGCCAGATCGTAGCTTAGTCAGGATGGTCGGGCCCGTCGTCTTGCCGAGACGTTGCAATCCCCATGCAAAAGCACGAAATGCTGACAGCCATTGCCGTTGCGTGCTCTGCGGATCAGCGTGGTGCTTGAGTGCGTATAGACGCGCCAGATGAACAACGCTTTTCGCTGAAAGCTGGCTATAATCTTGGGTTTTGGCGCCGTGCAGGATGCGCTTCACATAGCGGCTATACACGCTAATGCTTTCAGGAGTGTGGCCCAGTTGGTGCCAAAGGCGCTCCACTCGGTCCAAGTCCCGCGCCTGCAAAGTAGTCCCCGATTTAGCTGTCGCGTCCATACATCACATGGACGCCGACAAAGAGAAAATGTTTCGCCGAAAACTGCAGTGGGAAACAACGATCCCTACACAAGTGAAGAGTTCGGAAATCAAGATATGAGTAACATTACGGCAGCTAAACATAAGCGCGTTAATGTTCAGCTCAACGTTAACGTCCGCGATCCAAACGCTTCGCGAATAGACAAAGCCCATCGCCATCGAACCAAATGACTTTGATGAGATCACCGCGGCGTCCGCGAAAGACGAAGACATGGCCGGAGAGAGGATCGTCTTCGAGAGCCGTCTGCACCAACGCGCTCAGTCCAGTGAAGCCGCGGCGCATGTCGGTCACACCGGCCGCAATCCACATGCGAGTGTTCGCCGGAAGAGCGATCATTTGCGCAAAAACTCCAGCACTACGCGCAGCACGCCAGCATCAACATGGCCAGTGATGCGAACCTGCGCTTTCGCCAGCGTGAGTTCGATCGAGCCAGGCACGGCAGCAGCTTCATCATCTACGCCGCGCTGTGTGTTCACGGCAACCGGAACCGCATGCGTGCTCTCCGCCTCGTCGGCGACAGTTACCGGCAGCAACCGCATGCAACTGGAACTGGCTTCGAGAACGGATGGCTGGGCCGCACTTCCCAGCCGTCCAGCCTGATACATCTTGCGCCATGCGAACACCTGGTTCGCGTTAACACCGCGCGCACGGGCAATGACCGCAACTGAGGTCCCTGGCAGCAGCGTCTCTTCGACAATGCGCCGTCTCTCGTCTGCGCTTCGGTAGTGCCGTTTGGTTCTGGGTTGCGAAACGGGCTGAGCGGCTGTCCCCATGATCTCCTCGTCGTGGACCCGACTTCGCGTCGTGCCACAAAAGAAGAATGCCTATCAGGATCGGCTCCGTCTATACGGCCATCAGACGACGCTTACCCAAAGGCTGTCCTCGCATCCTTCAATCCTCGGCACTCACAGAAGAGCCCATCGAAGTCTTGGCACTAATAGCCCGTATTCCGAAAACTCCTGGTGATGGGCTTTGCTCCAGGCTTGCGCTGCCATTTGAACCGGGTCCCACGGGCTGGAGAGCGGTGGGGTATAGCTCAGGTCGAGATCATTTAATTCTTCCACCTGCATCTCGTGATAGAGCGCAGCGGCAAACACGTCGAGGCGCTTCGAAACTTCAGAATCCGCGTGGCCTAGCAGTTGCGCCCCCAACAGAAGTCCGGTTCTACGGTCGCCAGTTACGCGTAAGTGCAGTTCCCGGGCGCCAGGATAGTAGGCTTTGTGATCCCATACGGTCGTGTCAGCAGTAAACGGATCGAAGCTCGCTTTGCTCGCTTCCTCATGACGCAGGCCCGTGCGAGCGGCAACTAGATCAAAGAGCTTTACTACCTGGGTCCCCAGAGAGCCTGCGAACTCACGATCTCCCCCTACGGCATTCTCGCCCGCGATTCGGCCTTGTTTATGAGCAGTGGTTCCCAAAGGCAAATAGGTATAGCGACGCAAGAGACGATGCCACGTCTCAACGCAATCTCCGGCCGCATAGATGTCCGGCAGGTTCGTTTCCATGCGCCGATTCACGCACAGTGCCCCTTTTGCACCTGTCGCGATACCTGCCACTGCACCTAATTCGTGGTTTGGCTGCACCCCGACGGCGACGAGAACGAGATCGGCCGTCTTCGTGAAGCTTTGTGTGCCTGAGACGGTCAGCTGACTTCCGAGAGCCCGGATGGAGCCCACCTCAACGTGATTCCATACCTCAACGCCGTGCTTCTGCAACTCAGCTTCAACGAGTCTTCCGTAAGATGGATCGAGCGTAGCCAAAATGGCTTCCGTGCGGCTGGCCACTGTCACCTGCACGCCACGCTGTGTTAAAGCGTCCACCATTTCAAGGCCGATGTATCCCGCACCGACGATGATGGCGGACTTGGGTTTGTGCTCGTCCAAAAAGCGATGCAGCGCAAGGCTATCTCCCATTGTGTGGAGCGGGAATACACCTGGCAGATTGATACCTTCGATCTTGGGCCGGACGGGCCGGGCACCTGTGGCAATCAGCAGTTTGTCATAAGGCAGCTCACGGTGGCCACCTTCTGCACTGCGTACCGTTACGACTCTACCAATGGGGTCAATGCTCTCAGCAGTGTGGTTTGGCATCAGCTGAATGCCGGGAAACTCGTTGCGATGCGCCAGTGAATGCCAGTCGGGAGTCTCGCCACTCAGGAAGAACGGCAATCCGCAAATGCTGTAATTTGGGTACTCGTCGGCGAGCACAAGTGTGATTTCGCATGCCGGATCGAGTTCATGCGCGCGTAGTCCCGCGCTAATGCCGGCGTCGCTACCACCAATGATAAGGAAGTGCATGTTTCATCCTCTCAGGCGTTAATTGCGGCTTTATAGTTGTGCGTGGAAAGGGTAGCATTCAATTCGGTAGTGGCGACTACCGCCCTGCTGATTAGAAATGAATGTGTAGAGAAAATTCATAGCGCCAGAGAAGGCGGCGAGGATCGGTCTGTCTGAGGCGATCATGTCCGCCTTCGGCCGGTGTCGCCGTTCACGAAGCGCTCGTCAATGTGCGCGATGATTTCATCCCGCACCCGACGAAACACCACGAGACGTTCTTCGTCTGAGCCGACGGCCACGGCTGGATCTTCAAAGCTCCAGTCAAGGACCTCCCAAGTACCAGGAAATATGGGGCAGCGTTCCTTCGCGGTCTCGCACAACCTGACTACGAATGGGACATGCTGGCCCAGAAGACTAGCCGCGGCCTTCGATGTCTGGCTCGATATATCGATTCCGATTTCGCGCATCGCTTCCACCGCCAGCGGATTGAGGCCTTTGGGCTGGACTCCAGCGCTGAGTGGTTCAAATCGATCACCGGCGACGTGACGCAAATAACCTTCCGCCATTTGGCTGCGCGCGGAATTGCCGGTGCAGAGAAACAAAACCTTCGGTTTCATAGATTCCTCGGCTTGGGAGTCGGACGATCACCGACGGTGGTGGCGGTGACGGCCATCAACCGCGAAAAGCATAGCATACTCTTATACACCTATGCGAATTCGTTGACAGAGGGGTTACAATATCGGGATGAAGCAGGTAGAACAAATATTTAAGGGACTCTCGGATGCAAACCGCCTCCGCATCCTGAACTTGCTGATGTACGGGGAGCTCTGTGTCTGTGACATACAATACGTTCTCGACTCGCCGCAGCCGAATGTTTCACGTCACCTCACCTACCTGAAGAATTCCGGCCTTGTTGTGGATCGCCGGGAGGGTCCGCGAATGTACTACCGGATTACGCCGCCCTGCGACGGAGTACACCAGAAACTCTTTGCTTTGCTGCAACAGGTATTTGAAAGTGAAGCTTCGTTCGCAGCGGATACGAAGAGGCTGAAGAAAGCCGTCGAGAACGGCTCCTGCTCGGTCAGCGAATGGCGTCCGTTGCCAGGGCCGGCTCGCGCTCGAAAAGGGACTCAACCTTAACTGTCTATCTCGTACGCCGTTCGGCGAAAGTGGCAGCTCGCCTTTGAAGCTGCTATTCGTTTGAACTAAGCGGCTGACTCGTTCGTACCCTCAATACGTCTAGAAGTGTGTGGATACGGATAGCCGACTCCAGTAACGAAATCGAACCGGAGCAAAGCTTCGATTTGACCTTCGGCAAGAAGCTGCGCGATGTGATCCAGAAGATCAGCGACTTCGTCTTCGCTTTTGCCCTCAACTGCATTCCAAAAGCGCTGAGGATGAATCCAGATAGGCCCAGGTACTGCGGCGTTCATGTGTTCCTCTTTCCATTCTGGTTAATAAGCTAAGTTGGATGGAGAGTCGAAGCCTGCGGCTGAGTGGCATCTGTGCGGCCACTTACGTTCCACATCATTCCAAGTAGTTGCTAACCTTTCTATTCGCCATTACGAGCAAACTCCTGCAGCCTCTCGGAGATCTGGTCGCGGACCCGCCGGAAAGCCTCCAATTGCTGCTCCGGAGGTGCCGAGGCTGGGTCCTCAAAGCTGCGATGAATCCTCTTGCCGCCGCCAGGAAAGAACGGACAGGCTTCCCTGGCGTTGTCGCACACGGTAATCACATAGTCGAAATTCTGACCGGCAAACTCGTCCGCTGACTTCGATCGATGATTGGAGATGTCGATCCCCATCTCTCGCATCGCAACGACGGCATTTGGGTTGAGGCCGACCGGCTTCGTGCCTGCGCTGAACACCTCGAAGCGGTCGCCTGCAATGCTTCGCAATAGACCTTCCGCCATTTGGCTGCGCGCCGAGTTTCCTGTACAGAGAATCAAAACCCGTTGCTGCTTCATCGCACGCCCTTTCCATACGGATCACAGATTGCCACAATAGGTTCGCCGGTTACGGCCTCACCGAAGTAGCGGCGCTGGAAAAACAGCGAAACATTCACCAGCGCGATCATCACGGGAACCTCGACCAGGGGGCCGATGACGGCAGCGAATGCGGCTCCAGAGTTGATGCCAAAGACCGCCACGGCGACCGCGATTGCCAGTTCGAAGTTGTTGGACGCTGCCGTAAAGGAGAGCGTTGCGGTCTTTGCGTAGTCGGCGCCGAGCCTCTTCCCCATGTAGAACGACACCAGGAACATCACGACGAAATAGATCAGCAGCGGGACGGCGATTCGGACAACATCTAGCGGCAACCGAACGATGTACTCGCCCTTCAGCGAGAACATGACCATAATCGTGAACAACAGAGCTATTAGAGTCAGCGGACTGACGCGCGGAACGAAGTTGTGGTCGTACCACTCGCGGCTCTTCGCGCGAATCAGCACGGTGCGAGTCAGGAAGCCCGCAAGGAACGGGATGCCGAGATAAATGAAGACGCTCTTTGCAATCTCGCCAATGGATACGTTTACTACCGCACTATGCAGACCGAGCTTGGCCGGCAACACTGTGATGAATACCCACGCGTATATCGAAAAGAAGAACACCTGAAACAATGAGTTGAAAGCCACCAGTCCAGCTGCATACTCGGTGTCGCCCTTGGCCAGTTCGTTCCACACGATGACCATTGCAATGCAGCGGGCCAGTCCGATCATGATCAGCCCGGCCATGTATTCGGGGTAGCCGCGCAGGAATACGATGGCCAGCACGAACATCAATATCGGCCCAATGATCCAGTTCTGTACGAGCGAAAGTCCAAGGATGCGCTTGTTGCGGAAGACCTCGTGCAACTCCTCGTATTTCACCTTCGTGAAGGGCGGGTACATCATTACGATTAGGCCGACGGCGATCGGGATCGACGTGGTCCCCACACTGAATTTATTGAGGAACGGAACGATTCCGGGATACAGCCAACCAGCAATGACGCCGACAGCCATCGCGGCAAAGATCCAAGCAGTGAGATAACGATCCAGGAAGCTCAGGCGTGACGAAACTTTGCTCATTATCTGATCCTTTTAGAAGATAGGTGATTGCTCGCTCCAGGCGACCCACCCAGTGCGGAGTATGGTTTCCACTCACTGATGGTGCACGCTCCGGTCTCGATGGCCTTCTTGAGTTTACGCAAGTCCTCGGCAAAGACTTCCGATCGCTTAAAAGCGTTTCGCAAAAATGCAAATAGCAGCTTGGAACCTTCCTCGTCGGGCTGTGCCAGCCGGTAGTACATTCGCGTTCCTTCGCGCCGGTCCCGGATTAGGCCGGCATTCTTCAGGTAGATAAGATGGCGCGAAGTGTTTGGCTGTGGGGTCTCAAGTACATAATGAATGTCGCACACGCAGAGCTCCCCGTGCAGCAGAAGATTCAGTATTCGTAACCGGTTCTGATCGGCTAATCCCTTAAAGTATTGTTCCAGTTCTCTCATGTCTAAGTACATCTCACCTCACCATCGAAGGTTCGAGCAAATCCTGCAACAGTTCTGCTCCCACCGGAGGCTTCACCTGCCAGGGAATCAGGAAGGCTCGCTTCGCTAGCCTTTGCTGAACTTCCTCAATGTAGCGAACTTCAAGAGCACCGCGTTCGGCGAGCACAGGGTCGCAAGTTCCAGAAGCATAGAAGCTCTGATTGATAACCCAGGCATAGGGAGTTATCTGTGCCCTGCGAAGATCCTCCTGTAGCCGTGCTGCTTCATGCACTGGTGTTGCTTCCGGCAGTGTCACGATCAGAATCCTGGTGAAGTCTGGATTCCGTAGCTGCGGCAGGAGTTGACGAACGCTCTCGGGAATATACGCCAGGCTCCGCTCGACTTCGCGGTGGTAGGCGTTGGCTGCGTCTAGAAGCAGAAGTGTGTGCCCAGTTGGCGCCGTGTCGATGACGACGAATCCTTCGTTTCCTTTGTTCACCATTCGGGCGAAAGCGCGGAAGATGGCGATCTCTTCGGTACATGGAGAACGCAAGTCTTCTTCCAGGAGCGCCCGGCCCTTTTCATCCAGACCTTCGCCGGACTCGCGTAGAACTTCTTCGGTATAGGCGCGCGTTTCGGCCACGGGGTCGATGCGGCTGACGGTCAGACCGGGAGTGTTTGCACCGACAGTCATTGCGAGATGGGCCGCAGGATCCGTGGTTGTGAGGTGCACCGGATAATCCAATCGCGCTAACTCGATAGCAACAGCTGCAGCAACCGTGGTCTTGCCGACGCCGCCCTTCCCCATGGTCATGATCACGCCCTTTCCTTGAGCCGCGAGCAGGGGAATCAATTCCATGAGAGGAGGCGGGAGTTTCTGAATGCCTGGCGCAGGAGCCGCGCTGCGAGGTGCGCTGACGTTCGACTCTGCGAGAAACCTGAGAGCGTCTATGCCAATCAAAGATTGCGGTACAAGTTGAATCTCCGTGCGCGGCAACAAGCCAATTCCTTCTGGCATTGCGGCGAGGGCCTCGGTGCCGCGGCGCTCAAGCGCCTGGGCAACTACATCGTCGGGTTTGCTGGCCCGGAACACGCCGTTCACAATCAGGCGTTGGTTGCAAAGACCGATGGCTTCCAACTCATGATGTGTACGCTCGGCTTCAGCCAAAGCAGTGCCCTCGGGGCGGCTCACGAGATAGATAGTAGTTTTCGCGGCATCGGAAAGCGCGTTGACCGTGTTGTCGTATAGCTCATGCTGGGCTTGAAGTCCGGCCAGAGGACCGAGGCACGAAGTGCCGCCAACGTTGCTCTCGATAAATCCAGACCACGCTGAGGGAAGCTGGAGAAGACGAAGAGTGTGCCCCGTCGGCGCGGTATCAAAGATGACGTGATCGAAGTTGATCGTCGCCTGAGCGTCGCCCAGCAGCTTTGCGAACTCTTCAAAGGCTGCAATTTCAAGGGTACATGCGCCCGACAATTGCTCCTCGACGCTCTTTAGAGCCGCCTCCGGCAGAAGCTCCCGATAGGGGGCAACAACACGTTCGCGATATTGCTTTGCGGCTTCTTCGGGATCGACATTCATGGCGAAGAGGCCTGGGACACTTTCGATCGGGACGGGATGCATTCCGAGAGTGGCGTCCAGAACCTCATCCAGATTGGAAGCGGGATCGGTGCTTACTAACAACACGCGCATGCCAGCGTCGGCCAATGAAATCGCGGTGGCACATGCTATAGATGTTTTGCCAACGCCACCCTTTCCGGTGAACAGCAGATTCCGGGTCAGTTCGCCAAGCTGCATCATTCCTTTGTCCTTGTCTTGCCGAGGGCAATGCCAACCAGATCTGCCGAGCGCTCCTTGAAAACCGGCCCCGGTTCATAAGCAATGCCTGTGAAGCCTGCCAGCTGTTCGCGTGTAGGATAGGAGCCTTCTGAGACGACCTTCCCATCGACAAGGATCATCGGCAGGCACTCGGTGCCTTTCGAGTTGAGCGCCGCCTTGACGAGCGAGTTTGCAGTAAATGCCGCAATCTCCTGCGCCAGGTTATAGCGCTCAACCTGCACGCCCTTGCTCTTGAGCCATTCCAGATCGGCTGAAAACCTGGGCAGCACGGGATCCACGCTCGGGCCGCATACGCCGGTGGAGCAACACATTGCAGGGTCATACACCTGAAGCCTTAACATCGGGTTTCTCCTTTGTTACTTGATCCCATGCCCACACCGAGCCCGCAACAACGCCCGTATCTGGGTTGCACAATACTGAAAGGTCTCCACGGTTCCCTTGATGCCAACCTGCTCTGGGGCGATTCGGAGAATCTCGGGCTAAGGTCGAATTCAGCGGAGTACTTTATTAACATCCTTTTAATAATACATATAATCGAATCCATATATGCTCGCACGAGTATATATGTGCCATCTGTTGAAAACAAGGCCAAGGAGCAGCAAATGAGAAAGATTGCTAAACGATGGGCATCTGTTCTTGCAGCGGTCGCAATTGTGACGATTGGGGTAAGCTGCTCACGCTCAAAGACGGATGCTGAGAAGCTTCCTGCAGACAGTGTTTCGTTGGTTGGCGCCGGTTCATCATTCGACGCGGTGCTATTCAACCGCTGGTTCACGGTCTACCACGATAGCCACCCGAATGTTTTCATCAAATACTCGTCAGTGGGAAGCGGGGAAGGTGTCCGCCGCTTTATCGGAAAGAACGTCGACAGATGAAGATAAGATCGACTTCGGCGCCAGCGATTCTGCCATGTCCGACGTGGAATTGGCGCAGACAAACAATGATACGCTGATGGTTCCTGTCACCTCCGCCTGTCTTGTGCTGGCCTACAACATCCCCAACTTTCATGGCGAGCTTCGGCTTTCCCGCAAAGCTTATCCGGGCATCTTTCTTGGAGAGATTAAGAGGTGGAACGATCCGCTGATCGCGCAATCGAATCCGGGAGTAAAGCTGCCGGATCGAGAGATTTCCATCGCTGCCCGGCAAGATGCCAGTGGAACGACGTTTGCATTCACGAATAATTTATCGGCCATCAGTGATCGATGGAGGAGTCTGTTTGGCCCGGCCACCCTGGTTAATTGGCCGGGAAACGCGATGCGCGCCAAGGGAAACGAGGGTGTCTCCGCGCTGATCCAAAAGTCCGAGGGATCGATTGGCTATGTCGGTTATGAGTTTGCTAACCGGCTCGGGTTGGACATGGCGGCCATCGAGAACAAAGAAGGCAAGTTCATCCAGCCGTCCGAGCAGAGTTGCGTGGCAGGTCTCGCCTCGGCCGATCTCCCCGACAATCTCAGAGCGTTTGTGCCCGACCCGAGCGGAGCAACCTCCTATCCCATCGTGACGTACTCGTGGGTATTGCTTCGCAAGCGGTACGACAATCCTCAAACTGCGAAAGCCCTTCATGATCTCTTCCAGTGGAGCCTTCAGGACGGGCAACGATACTCATCTCAGATCGGTTACGTGCCGCTTCCGGCGCAGGTTGCGGAGAAGGCGACAAAGGCGCTGGAAACGGTTAACGCTACGGTTAGGGGGGAGTTGCTCGGGTTCCTTTACGCCGAGTGCAGTAGTCGAAACAAGGCGATCAAACCTACCAAGATCACTCAACTTTGTAGGTAACTGGGAGAAGACGAGGCTATCGATTTCGAGGTGGCTTATGCCTGATGAATTAAAGAAAACGTCGCATCTGAATAAACTGCATGGATTGTCATCGTGCTCGGATTTATTTTGGCCGCGGCCTACGTGATCTGGCTCAGGACGCAGTAGCATGGCGCAGCAGACTCCAAATCACGACGATGGTGCCCAAGCCAATTGAACATAATGCTCTGGGTGGTGATAGTACTAGTCGCGGTGCTACTTGGAATATGGACGATTTGGGCGAGCCAGCAACCCGAACCTCATTCGATCTGGGCACCGGGCTAACGCTCTTGACGGCGACAACTTTCCAAGTATGAGACACCATGGCGATGAAAACGAAAGTTCTATTTCCTTGCACCGAAAATTCTTGCCGTACCCAGAGGCAGAGTTTCTTCGGGAGCTGGCGGGCGATGAACTAACTGTCAAGGCCGGAGTAAAAGTAGGCCACGCCTTTTTGTTAACATCCTCGCTTCAATTCGCTCTAGGTTCGCGCGAGTGTGCTGTTAAGCCACATCGATTGCATGGTGAACGCGCTTCTCTGTTCACGCCCGCTCCTAGTTGCAGCAGCCCGGTTCGCAACATGGCTTCGCTCCGGTGTATCAGCCGGAATTCCTGGCTTCCGGGCGGTTTGCCGTTCATCCACCCAGAAACCGACGCAAACGCCATTTGCACAGGAACTGCACAACCATTCTTCGCGATCTTCCGCTCTCGCTCCTCCAGCTGGTTGGGACTCGGGATCGCCTCTTCAAAGGCCCAGCTTATGGAATGTAACTCTGCAGAGACGGCGGAGAGCGGATATAGCTGGTTGCGGCGCGAGGAGTCCAAGGCGCGCAAGCCGCCGCCGAGCACGATGCCGCTAATAGCTGGCAGCGTCGCATTTCTCCTTCAACGATTCATTACGGCTTGTTGTGACGAACATCACTGCTTCACCTGACAGGGAGGGATAGTGTACTGGCCCACCAAGACGTATGTTGTGTTCTTGGCATCAACATTACCCGAAGGTTCGCGAACTCAGTAAGAAGTGTTTGAGGGTGCTATGGATTCCCAAGGTACCGCGCCACCGCTGGCGCGCCGCCGATTTGTCGAGCTGATACTCGGTACGGGACTGATTGCATCTGCGGTGTCTTTCGTCTATCCGATACTCAAATACCTGATTCCTCCCAAATTGCCAGATTTCGGGAACGAGGCCGTACTGGCAGCGCGTGTCTCCGAGATCAAGCCGAACCAAGGCAAGATCTTCCGCTTTGGCAACAGGCCGGGTCTGCTAATCGAGTCGGCCGCAGGAGAGTACTGTGCCATGTCAGCGGTCTGTACGCACCTCGGCTGCACGGTGCAGTACCGTAGCGACATAAGTCAGGTATGGTGCCCGTGCCACAACGGAATGTATGACATCCATGGCCGTAACATCTCAGGTCCACCCCCCAGACCTTTGGAAGCGTTGGATGTTCAGGTTCGAGGTGACGAGATTTTTGTCCGGCGCAAGGCGGAGGGCTAGATGAGTCTGCGTGCAAGCCTGAAGCAGTGGGTGGATGAGAGGTTTGGCTGGGAGGCCCTGACTGCACCGCTGCGAAAGAAGACTGTACCAATGCACCGTTTCTCCTACTGGTACTTTCTTGGCGGAATCACGCTTTTTCTGTTCGTGATACAGGTGGTCACAGGTGCTCTGCTGTTGCTCTACTACCGGCCAGGGGCGAACGAAGCCTTCGAGAGCGTGCAGTTCATCATGACGCAGGTTCAGTTCGGATGGCTGGTTCGCTCGATTCATTCCTGGTCAGCGAACCTCATAGTCTTCACGGCCTTTGCTCACATGTTCAGCGTGCTGTTTCTGAAGGCATACCGGAAGCCGAGAGAGCTGACCTGGGTGAGCGGCATGGTTCTGCTGTTTCTGATTCTGGGATTTGGGTTTACCGGCTATCTGCTGCCATGGAACACGGTGTCATACTTTGCCACGAAGGTCGGCACTGCGATTCCAGGGCAGATCCCGCTGATCGGAAGGCCTACCCTCATCTTTCTCCGTGGCGGCGAAGATGTAACCGGCGCAACCGTGAATCGCATGTTCGGCTTCCATGTCGCGATCCTGCCCGGAATCGTCACGGTGCTGATCATGCTGCACCTCGGGCTGATTCAATGGTTCGGAATGAGTGTTCCTCCCAAGATAGAAAAAGAATGGAAGCAGTCGCCGGCCTCGCGTCGGGAGATGCACTTCTTCCCGAACTTTGCCTTGCGCGAATTGATGGCCTGGTACGTCGCACTGGCCGCTTTGGGCGCACTGGCGGCCCTGTTTCCATGGAATCTTGGAGTAAAGGCTGATCCATTTGCATCTGCCCCTGCCGGGATTAAACCGGAGTGGTACTTCCTGTTCATGTTCCAGTCGTTGAAACTCATTCCCGCCAAGATTTTTGGTGTAGATGGCGAATTGCTTGGAGTTCTCGGCTTTGGCGCTCTAGCCGCCGTTGCCGTCCTGTTGCCCTTTCTGGACCGGAAAGAGCCTTTCAACACGAGCCGCTGGATTACCGGTGCTGGCGTGCTGGTGCTTTCTTATATGGTGGCGATGACTATTTATGGGCATTTCGCGAGGTAAGAACGGCATGTACTCGGCTCATATCGGTTCCGCGCAGCTTCGCAGGATTGCGGGCGCAATCGGTTGCGTGGTTGGGCTCGTTGTCCTCGGTAGCATGGGTCTCTGGGCGCAGACGAAAAACTCGTGTCTGGATTGCCATCAGAACCTGCCGGAGCCTCTCGGAGTTACAGCCGAGAAGTTCGCGGAAGATATCCATTCGCAGAAGGGACTGACGTGCGCGAACTGCCATGGCGGCGATCCGACCAGCGATGATCCGGAAAAAGCGATGAGCCGGGCCGCAAAATGGAAAGGGAAGATTGAGCGGCACCAGGTTCCGGAGCTTTGCGCTTCGTGCCACGCCAATGCCGAGCTGATGAAAACGTACAACCCCAGCCTTCGGGTTGACCAATTTCAGCAATACAAGACCAGTGTTCACGGCAAGAAGTGGGCCGCGGGCGATCCAAAGGTGGCAGTCTGTACGGATTGCCACAGCGTTCATGATCTGCGAAGCCCGAGCGACCCGCGCTCCACGGTCCACCCCACAAATGTTGCTACTACCTGCGCCCGTTGCCATGCCGATGCCGGATACATGAAGAGCTACGGCATCCCGACTGATCAGTTCGCCAGTTACAACCGGAGTGTGCATCACGAGGCCATGGTGGTGCGAGGCGACCTGAGCGCACCAACGTGCTCGACCTGTCACGGAAATCACGGAGCCGCGCCTCCGGGCGTGGAGTCGGTGGTGAATGTTTGTTCGACCTGTCATGTGTTTCAGGCCCAACTCTTCGAGAAGAGTCCGCACAAGGCGGCGTTTTCGAATGCCGGATTTCCGGGCTGTGTGACCTGTCATAGCAACCATGAAATCAAGCATCCGAGCGATGAGATGATCGGCACTGGCGGCCAGGCGGTTTGCATCCAGTGTCATTCGGAGGGCGATGCAGGCTACAAGACCGCTGCGGATATGAAGGCGAAACTGACGGAGTTGGACTCAGCGCTGACGAGATCCAATTCCATTCTTGCCACCGCCGAGCGAGATGGGATGGAGGTCGGCGAGGCGAAATTGCAAGCCAGCCAGGCGCGGGATGCGCTGGTGAAGTCGCGGGTGACAATTCATGCATTCAATTCCGCTGAACTGGATTCGGATGTAGCGCCGGGATTGAAGCTGGCGAAAGAGACTTGCGCGGCGGGCCAGCGTGCTCTTGGCGAAAGACGCTTCCGCAGAGTTGGGCTCGGAGTATCGCTGATCGCAATTGCCATCGTTCTACTCGGGCTGAGACTGTATCTCCGACAGATCGAAAGTGAGTGAGAGTGGCAGCGAAGTACATGTGGCATCCTGCGCCGTTTTCATTTCTTCTAAGATACCGTCGTGTGATCACCCGCTGTTGACGCGTAGCAGGGAGAAAAGAAATGACAACTGCAAAAGGCGCAAGGTGTGCTCACCCTGTTGGTTCGAGCGCGACCACGTTCGGCACGTATTGCAGCACCGAGAGACTATTCGGGCTCACATTCATTCTGGCGATCCTGCTCAGTGCTGTACCGGCGGCGCACGCTCTTCCGTCCTATGCGCGTCAGACCGGCCAGCGGTGTTCGAGCTGCCATGTAGGCGGTAACTGGCCGCAGCTCACGCCGTGGGGACGCTTCTTCAAGCTTTCCGGGTATACGGCAGGGAAGTCGCTCTATGGCGGCAAAGACCTTCTTCAATATGTTCCTGTCGGTGTCTTCGGGCAATTGGGCGCAACCTGGGCGGCGCAGCCCAACAATTCGCAAGGAACACCTGTGGTTACACAGAATGGATCACCTCAGGCTTATGAATTCTCAATCGAAGCGGGCACCAAGCTCACTGACTTTGCCGGCATCTTCTACGAGTACGGCCTCGGTAACACTTTCCCCGGCTGGAAGGGAGCAACCGGGGTCGCGGATGTCCGAGGCGTTCACTTCTTTCATCTCGGTGGCCGGGAACTGCTAGTGGGAATCAACAGCAACAACAATCCTACGGTGCAGGACGTGTGGAATACACTGCCGGGCTGGGGTTATCCCTATTACGTCTCGCCACAGTCTTTGAGCGGACCGGCAAGCCCCTTCTTCAGCAACTTGGCCGGGCAGGCTGCCAGCATCGGTATCTATGCGCTGCTCAATCGCCAAGTGTATGCGGAATTCTCAGAGTATCGCGTCGCCACCAACTTCTTCCGCTGGATGAGCGCAGGGACTAACTTCGCGAACGGGGGCGGCACATACATCAGTGGTTACAACCCGTACTGGCGGGTTTACTGGACCAAGGAGCACGGCTCTCACGTATTCATGGTGGGCACTGTCGGCATGCACTCCAACGTCTATCCCAACAGCGCCGTACCCAGCGGCCCCACAGATGCATTCACGGACTACGGATTCGATGCGCAATATGATTACATGGGCGGCCGCAATATGGCTTCCGTGCGCTTCCGATATATCCATGAGAACCAAGCGTGGGACGCCAGCTTCCCGCAGGGCATATCATCCACCCCAAACGGGAACATCCGGTCATTAAGTGTGAACGGCACGTACACTCTTCGAGACCGTTGGGCCTTCACGGGCGGTTACTTCGCCAACGACGGCAGTAACAACGCAGCTCTCTATGCCGTCACTGACCCGTCGGGTAACCTGCTTACCGCCTCGCCCAACACCACCGGTTACACAATCGAAGTCGATCGCAACCTAACGCAGAACCTGAAGCTCACCATGCAGTACAACGGATTCTTCAAATTCAACGGCCTCACGGGCAACATCGATGGGCTGGGGCGGACTCCGGGCGACAACAACACGCTCTGGTTGAGCCTGTTCATGGCGTACTGACGGGAAAGGAGCTTAGAGTGAACATCCGCAATAGCTTCGCAGTTTCGGTCATCAGCGCCGTAGCACTGATTGCGATATCTCCCGTGGCTTCCGCGCAAAAGGTACCGCGCCCTCGAATTGTCACCTGGAACTGTTCCGGCTGCCATGGAGTCAACGGCAACGCTCAACCGCCGGCACTTTCCGCGACTTGCCGCACTCGACGCCTCATACATCGAACAAAGGATTGCGATCTTTCAGGCTGCACCCACGCCTCCGTCCGACGAACTGCTTTATTGGCTCGTCAATCCCGCCGCGGCTAAGAAAGTAGCTTCCGGTAGTACCCCTGAGGCACGTGCCGACATGGTTGGGATCGCTCACGCGACAAACGCGCGAGAAGCCAAAGCGGCAGCTGCGTGGTACTCCACTCAAAAGCCCGCTCCCGGGCACTCCGCCAACCCCGCACTTGTCGAGAGCGGCAAAGCGCTGTTTGTGAACGGCCTACCGGCTAAGGGTGTGGTCGCATGCCAGGACTGCCACGGAGCACATGCAGAGGGTCAGGCCACTATTCCTCGTCTCGGAGGCCAGAATAGCGGTTACGTGGCCAACCAGTTAAAGCGCTTTCGCGCCGGTGATCGCGAGCACCCGACTGATATGAGCTCCAGCACAACGCGGTTGGACAATGAGCAAATCCGCGCGGTCGCAGCGTATCTGGCGTCACAATAATCGCGCGAGCCGAGGTGCCAGTAACTTAGCCACTAAGTTGGCAACCTACCGAGCCCCATCTGTCCCGAAACGGAAGAGGCTATCGCATTCTCCAACTTCAGCTTGATCGTCTCGCCATCCACGGTGGCTCTGCTGTTGTTAACGCAGCTGGACTTCACGCCAAATCGAATGGGCAGTCCGGTTCCGTCGCGGCAACTGATGATGTTCGAGAGCCAAATTGAGGATTTAACCTCATACGTTTGCATAATGGCCTGCGTCCGAGCACCAGATGAACGTTGACGGCACATGCTTTCCGAACGGTAGAACCTGTACTTCCATCCGCGTTTTGCGGTGCCGATCAGCAGAGTTGAGAACAAACCGACATCAATGGGTGCGTTGGCCTGAATGGGCCAATTGAGGAAGCAATGCCTCATTAGCTCAATTTAGAACCGAGACCATGTATGCTTCCGCCTTGGAGTGAACGGGGCTGTCGCACCCTCACTGAGCAGAGGTTCCCTTATGAATCAGAATTTCGCCGCAATAATCCTCGGTGGTACAGGGCAAGTCGGTGGTGCAGCCGTCGCGGAGCTGCTAGCAATTCCGGAATGCCGGGAAGTGGTGATGGTCACCAGAAAGCCCATTGCGGCGCGGTCGCGGGTGCGCAACGTCGTTCTTGATACAGGCGCTGCTGACTTTGCCGAGCGCACTGCGGACCTTGCCCGCGAAGTTCTAAGCCAAGGTCCAGTCAGCGCCGTGAGCTGTGTGGGTGTCGGTTCTGGATCAATGCGCTGGAGCGAAGAAGATTTGCAGCGACTTGAGGTCGGCGTCGTTGGTGCCTTCGCGCGTGGCTGCCACGACGCCGGAATCGCCCAGTTTTGCTTACTTTCTGCGGTAGGAAGCACAGCCCGCAGCCGGTTTCGCTATGTACGCGTCATGCGCATGAAGGAAGATACCGTGCGCAACATCGGTTTTACCCGCCTCGCCATCTTTCGCCCCGGCATCATTGTCGGCAACGCTCATACCCCGTCCTGGGCCGGTTGGTTGGGAAGCCTAGTGCCTGGGCCGTTTGGCAATATTGATCAACGAATCCTCGGTCGCTCAATCGCCGCGGAGATAGCTTTGCACAGTCGAGAGGTTGGCGAAGTTATCCGCGAAAATGCCGCAATGAAAAAACTCGCTGCGCAGTTCCAATAGCCCGACTTTGGAATTCTTACATGGGGTCTAGGCTAGTCGCCTCACTTGCCGACTTGGGTGCGCCATCCCCTCCGGAACAATTCTCAATTAATGCAAATCGCCGAGTCACTCGCCGACAAGGATCACTACCCTGAAGTCGGGCATCGCGCTAGGTTTTCGAGTTCTTCCGACGCCGCTGAATGGACTGTCCCATCGGCGTTTACCAGTACTAATCCTCGCGATAAACAGTCGCCTTTGACACTTTCAGTTCCAGAGCGATCTCCGCGGTAGCCCTTCCCACGCGTTGCAGCCGGGCAACCTCACAGGGATCGCAGGCTGCGCGTGGTCGGCCGCCTATGCGCCCTTGAGCCCGAGCCCGCTGCAGCCCCGCTAGGGTCCTCTCGCTGAGGCGGACCCGCTCCTGCTTTGCGATCACTGCGAGAATCGAGATCACGGCCTCCCGGAACATCCCGCAAGAATCCAGGTATTGCTCGGTGAAACTGCGGTAGCCGACGCCGTACTGCGTCAACCGCTGCAGGTGGGTAAGGGTTTCGAGCACGCCTTCGCGGGAAAATCTATCCAGACTCCAGAACAGCACCAGCGCAAACTCCCGGCGCGACGCCGCCCGGAACAGGGCCTTGAACTGCTCCCGGTCCCCGTTCTTGCCCGTGGCAACGTCAACGTATTCCCGCCTGACGTTCCACCCCTGGCTGGCCGCGAACGTGCGGAGCTGGTCGAGCTGGTTCCCGTTGTCCTGCTTGTCGGTCGAGATGCGGCAATAGATTGCGATGTCCACAACAACTATCTACGGGCGGGCAGGCCAGAACGCTCACAAATGAGACGTTTTCGGAACTGCTCTAATATCTGGTGCCCATGGCCGCTCGGAGGAGGGACTGTCTGTGTAAAGGCCGGATGCCGTCCGGTTAGCACGTCATCCGTCTGTGGACGAGGGGCAATCGGGTGGCAAAATGGGAATCTGACGACTACTATGTTTCAATAGCGAAGAGTGTGGAATGTATGGAAGATTTCAGGCACGCCACCGAACAACTTCGCGATGCGGCATTCAGAGAGCCTTCTGACTTCGCCAAGGCGTTACAGAAGTTTCTTGTGACCGATTTTGCCGCAACTCTTCTTTACGTTAAAACGCAAAAGCTCGTCTCCAAGTGCAGGTCTTCCTCTTGGATCTCCCGCCTGGAGCGGGAGATGAGTAGCTGGCTGGCACATGCGCCTCTGAAGGGCAAGCAAAAGGCGCAACTCAGCCGTCACTTTGCAGTCTGCCATGCAATTCAAGAACTACTAGAGATTGTTGACGAACAGTCGTCAGCACTTCGAATTTGGCAAGCCTCGACTAGGGATTTGCTCCGCACGCTGTTTGCGTCAGTAGAAGAACTTTGGTTGGCACAGGAAAATGAGAATGAGCACGACTTTCAGCCGCGGGACCAACTGGCGGCGCTGAAAGGCGCACACCTCGTCCATATGCAGCTCCGCATTCACTGTGATTATGTAACCCGAATAGTGAATCAGGCCTCCGGAGCAGGCCTCAGGCATACTGGGGTCACTGAGCTGTCTCACTCAGATATTCGAGATGCGCTACGGGGCGCCGCATTGGATGATCTGATCCTGCACGTCCTGGATTGCTATACCTACAAGAACTTCAGAGTCTCGGTCAAGGGAAAGCACCTGGAAATGAACGGAGTGGACTCGCAGCTAGAGCAGGCTTTGACGTGGTCCTCTCTTCGAACGCACTCCCGGGAGGCACTCGATGGTTACAACATTGCCAAAACGATTAAGGGACTCCACGCACTCACAGGGGCGCTCACCTCTGAATCGAAATCGTTTTCTCAGTTTCTCGACAGTAGTGCAGGCGCGCAGCTCTTGCAGGCACAGCCCGGAGGCGCGTCCAAGATCACGACGGTTGACAATGTGTTTTGCATTTACAAGCTGCCGCAAGTCCTTGCGCAATTCATTAATTTGTTCCTTGAGCCTAGGCCAGTAGTACGGATCGACCGGATACCGGTCTCTATACCCCTCTCTAATCGTCGTATCAATGAGTTCCGCGACGGTGAAATGGCATTTGAGCGGAACGAAGAAGCGCAAAGCGTCTCCAACCAGCCGACGCCGAGTCCCTTCGTCTGCCTTCCGCATTGCCAATCGGTACGGAGGGTAGAACTCGATCGCGCGATAGAAGCGCGCTCGTGTCGTGAATGTGCGTTCGTCTGGCAACTTCTCAATGAGCGGATTGCCGACATAGTTTGGATTGCGCTGGCGTAAGCAATCATCTAAGTTGAAGTTATCGCCCATTGTTTCTCCTTCCAGGAATTCCTTTTGTGATGATCTCCTCATCTTCATCTTCGGATCCGCTGACAACCGGCACCGGGGTTGCAGGCATCAGCGAACTCCGAGGAATTTCCACAACAGAAGCTGGAAGTGCGGCATTCGCGTGAATTTGATCGCGTTCCCGATCTCGAGCGTTGTCACGACGCGCTTCAAGTCCGGTCTTGGGCTGCTTGAGCGTGCCGCGAACTTCACGATATTCGTGCTCTGCCTGTTCCACTTCGGCATCAACTTCTGCACGAAAGTCAGCATTGTTTTGCGGTTGAGACTCTTTCAGGTTGCGGATGCGCTGATTTTTCACGCCCAGACGAAATTCGCGCTCGTAAAAGCTGATGTTGGTGTCTTCGCCCTTGCACCGTATGATCCAACAGGGTTCTAGCGCTTGCTGTCCCTCGGAAAGTCGATTGATGTCGTTCCGGAGGTAAATGATGGCGCGACGACGATCATCATAGAGTATTGGAATGCGAGGAGGGGGACCCTTTAGCATAGCTGCCTTCTCGCGCCACGCCCCGTCAATGCATTGCTGACAAAGGTAATCTGCGCCTTTGAAATGCAGACCGGCAGGGGTCATCGTCGCTTCGTCGGGGCGCAGGCAGTTACGGCGCACGACGCTGGGATCCACCTCACGGAGAATTCCTGAGATGTTGCTGACTCCATAGTCCCAAAGCAGGTAGGGGATCGGATCGACGACACCAATCATGGCGTCTGTTAGGGGATATTTCTTCAGTATGCGAGTGGTGTTGTACCGAATGATGTATTTGATTACAAGGCGGTTGAGGCGCTCCATCGTAAATCGTGCATTCTCTTTCGCCTGACGCTCGTACTTTTCCGCGTACTGATCGGTCGATTCGTACAGGACTGCGCCAGGCAGGTTGAGGATGAGATCATCGTTGATGTCATCAAACCCTGACTCAATGATTGGCTTCATGTCCGGCCGCTTGGTTGCAGTATTGTAGACTTGAGTCCCAAAGGCCGAACGCAGATAAGCTGCATCTTTTGTAATCATTGGGCCGTTGTCGGCGAGAATGGCTTCAGGCCAGTGGTGGCATGGCCACCACTCCTCTTCGATCTCAAGACGGAACGCCCGGCAGTACTCGACTTTGTTCGTGGCCATGTTTTCTAGCGCGAGTCCGTATGCCGCAAAGCGCTCGTGCTCCCACGTGAGCGCATATCCGCAGATCAGGCGGGACATGGTGTCCCGGATCATGACGAGCGTCGGCCTTGCGATAACAAGTTTCGTGCAATCATCGATTAGATATATTTTCGCGACCTCGCTATCAATCTGTACGAGGTCCATGGGGCCGCGGGCGATATCACGTTGGTCGCCAGTGATCGGACGATATCGCGCATTAAACCGACTTTTGCCAAGCCGATTCCTTAGCAGCCCGTGGTGCAAGTCTGGAGTGATAAGCAGAAAGTTCTGAACTATCCACAGGGTCTGTTTGTAGACTCGACATATGGCGATGGGCACGCGCAAGAGTCGGGAGAAACAAGAAGGTCTGTGGGTCGCGCACACGGAACTGGCGGTAGCGCCGGGGCATCCGTTTTACCAGCGGCTGAACGAGTTGCTGGACAGCGAAGGCTTCGATGCATTTGTTGAGGCACGATGCGCGAAGTTTTATGCGGAGCGCTACGGGCGGCCGTCGCTGACGCCCGGGATTTACTTTCGTTCGTTGCTGATCGGCTACTTTGAAGGCATCGAGGCTGAGCGCGGCATTGCTTGGCGGCTGGCGGATTCGCTGGCATTACGCCGTTTTGTTGGGATTGCCCTGGACGAGTACACGCCGGATCACTCGACGATTTCCCGCACGCGCCGATTGCTCGATCTGGAGACGCATCGCGAAGTCTTCAACTGGGTGTTGTGCATGCTCGCTGATCGCGGGCTGCTGAAGGGAAAGCGTATCGCGATTGACGCGACGACGCTGGAAGCCAACGCAGCGATGCGCTCGATTGTGCGGCGCGATACGGGTGCAAGTTACGATGAGTTTCTGCGCGGCTTGGCGAAAGCCTCCGGCATTGAGACGCCAGCGCGCGAGGACCTTGCGCGGCTCGATCGAAAGCGCAAGAAACGTACTTCCAACAAGGATTGGATGAGTCCGGCGGACCCTGATGCGCGGATCGCGAAAATGAAGGACGGATGCACGCATCTTGCGCATAAGGCCGAGCACGCCGTCGATCTGGACAGTGGCGCGGTGGTGGCCGTTACCCTGCAAGGCGCCGATAAGGGCGACACCACAACGTTTCACGAAACCCTGGTCGAGGCGGGCATGACCGTCGCCGATTTGGCCGTGCGGGACGTTCAGCTACATCCCAACGATGAGTCCAAGGTCAACGTCAACGGCATCGAAGAGATCGTCGCGGATAAGGGTTATCACAGTGGCCCGGTGTTGACGAGCGTCGAGGATCGTGAGGTGCGCAGTTATATTCCGGAAAAGAAGCAGAGGGGTCGGCGCCACTGGCAAGATAAAAACGAAGAGCAAAAAGCGGTGTATGCAAATCGCCGGCGGGTGCGCGGAGCTTACGGCAAGAGGTTATTGAAGCGTCGAGGTGAGTTCGTCGAGCGCAGTTTCGCTCATTGCTATGAAACCGGCGGCATGAGGCGCACACATCTGCGCGGGCACGGGAACATATTGAAGCGTCAACTGATCCATGTCGGTGCCTTCAATCTGAGCCTGGTGATGCGCAAACTGCTGGGAGCGGGCACGCCGCGTGAGCTTAGAAACCGCTTCGGAGCACGCCTGTTGCGCCATATTTTGCGCTTGGCGCCACCATTTCTGCGGTTTGCGTGCCGAGTAAGGCAGAATAGGTTTGCTCGGGACCGGAACTCCGTGCAGGCTGTCAGAAATGCGACAAGATCGCGTTCGCAACTGCGCGGCTTGTCTTACCGGAAATCAGCTACTTACACCACAGGCTGTTAGGGCTTCTGGAATATCAATTTTTCGCGCGGAATATATACGTTGTAGTTGGTCAACTGTCGGCAAAGCGCTGTCAACGGGCATAACCACACTCTTAACCCCGTCGCATACCTCTGATTGCCCGAGAAGCAACTCACAGCATTCCTGTCGTACTTTTGTCCATGAGCGATGTCTCCCGTTATCCATCGGCTGTTCGAATAGGTCTTCGATAACGGGGAAGAACGTTTTTTCTGATTCTTCGGTAAATACGTAACCAGCACGCTTTGCCTCGGGCGTATCGCCCGAGCGATCGGCGCCGAGCTTCCTCTTCGGGGGATTCTCTGATCTTGCGGCTCTGAACCAGCCTGCTTTGTGGCGGTCTGTTATCAGCGCATTGTCAATGAGCCCGCGCTGACAATAGCGCCGTATTTGGGCGTAGACACGAGGCTTGGAGAGGTATAAAGGTGAATCAGGATCGCGGGAAGTTATCTCCCGTATGAGTTTGCCTCGCTCATGGCGGTGAAACATCTTAGCAGGTTGATCAAGCAAGATAGCGAGCGCGGCCCTAAGGTCATCACGCTCTTTTAGACGAGCCGCCGAGTACTCGTGGTCGGGGCCCATTATCGACGTAAAGGGATCCTCAACCAGTTTTGCAGTCCCATGTTTTAGCGCATCTTTTAGTTCCGAACAATGCGTCTCGTGCACCGAAAGACGGCCCCTCAATGCATTGATGGCAAAGTCGCAACTACAAGGCGTTGAACGTGGTTCAGAAGCGCCCAGACATCATGCGGATAGCTACCACTACACAACGGCAGCGATGCCACAGGAAGGCACAAATATGCCAGCACTACAGGGAAGGGTCGCCGTCATCACGAACAATCCACACGACTGCAATTAAGCGGTCCGTCGTCGAGAGAAGCGAAGTGCCTGACATGAACACTGCCGACACATCGCGGCTAGAAGGAACAAACACAAACGTACTCTCGCGTTTGTAACGCTTCAAGACAGATAACACAGGAGACAACATGGATAGGTTCAAAGGAAAAGTAACACTTATCACAGGCGGAACCACCGGCATAGGCTTGGCGACTGCCAAATTATTCATCAACGAAGGTGCCCGCGTGATGGTGACTGGGCGCACGGCTGCAACGATCAAGGCGGCTCAGGCTGAACTTGGCGACAACGCTACCCTTTGCATCAGAACACCGAGCGCTTTCTGGATGCTGTCGGGACATTGCCGGGATGTGAAGAGCAAAACAACCCGGTCGAGCTTCCGTGACAAGTCTCGTGAACATTGGTGAAGGATTACATTTTGAATCGGATAAGGAAACGCCCTCTCAATTTCGATCAAAAAACCTCTGAAGCTCGTATCGAGACCGGCGGCGGTCACTGGAATCTTCCTTACCACTTGAACTGCGGCCTCGTGAGAACAGTCGTCCATTGCACCCCATGTCAATCCTCGTGGTGCTTGGTCCAAGTCGAGGTGGATTAACCGACCTGGAAAGTGAGTTCGAATATCGTGGGGCGGGCCGTTCACGAAGGTATCCCTTGAATTGCTTTTCACTAGGAGTCGGAACGGGGAACAGGGGATGACTGGGGATTCAGACTTTCTAGTCCAATTGTGCGTACGCACGCGCGGCGGTCGACCGCCGGACAGCAAAAGGAAGAACCGGGATCCCATGACGTAGGATCACCGGCTTCAGTTAAGGAAACTATTCAAAAGTTAAGGAAACTATTCAAGAGTTAAGGAGACTATTCGGACTCTCCAGTAGTTGTAGAGAGGAATAACAATTCCCCGAACTATCGTCCCACTAAGTCCTTTGTTTTCACAGTAGCATCGGAGACAAAAACAGGTCAATTTCCCGAACCGCGAGCGTGCTGTATTACCTCGAAGACGAAAAAGCAGATAACAATTCTTCGAACTGCCGCTAAGGTGTTACTTATCTTTATGTTACCGGGAGTCATTTTGCCTCAGTCTCGCGTCCATATTCTCCTCCTGCTGGCGGCCTCCATGTTGCCTCCGGTGCAATGAAATGCTGCACTTGGCCACGCGCTGCTAATCACCGTCCATGTCGTGCTGTCTACCCGAACACCCTATCGTGAGGAACCAGTGGCAACAGAAATCGAGCGACAAGAAGAGCGCGCCCGCTACCACTTACGTTGTCTGAAGAAGCTTGGTTACCCGAATCTTGCATCGGGGTAGACGCGGTCATATTCTCATCATGCACAAGAGCGGAGTCCACTGGAAGGCCTGAAGCCGCACGGAGGAGACATGCCGGATGCGCCCAATAAGCCGAACCTGAAGGAGGACCCCGACCTCGCCGAGCGCCGGCGTCTGGAGGAGAAGGCGCTGGGCGCGCTGCTCGCCCGGCTGCGCGCCCAGCCCGCGGTGGAGATCGGCCGCTGGACGGAGGAAGAGCGCGCCTGGATCGACATGGCGCCAGTAGGGCGGGAATTAGGCAGTGCGGAGTTTAGGCCAGGAGGAAGCGAAAAGCTCCGGGATACGCGACAACGAAGGATCCGAGCATGACTGATTTTGCCGACGCAGCCGAACGTGAGCGCCTCGGCGCGAGCGCCGTCCGGGACTTCGTGAACATCGCCCGGAATGGCAGCTGACCGAGGTTCAGGCTCGGGGTTACTCGGTGTGGATGCGCCAACTCATCGCGCTAGGCAGGCCGATCCGCACGGCTCAACCCTCGACTAGGAATCCTGACGACCATAGGTATCTACAAGGCTCTTCAACAGTGGATCGCTCTGGCAAACAGCGGGTCCACTGTTTGCCGGCCAGGCGCTGATCGATTACAGGAATCGAACGGGACAGCCGGGAATGAAGACCGTACGCCGCCTGCTGGATACGGAGCGTCAACCGCATTTTCATGCCCGTGGGTGAGCCGAAGACACATGAATGAAGCCTATCCCGAAGCGGGAATTGCATCGAGACTCAGCAGAGGTGGCCGGATTCGATTGTATTTTCCTGGCCCCTTCTGGATTGTACTGAGGCCGGCGCATCCGGATTGAGGGGCGGCTTCATTCCATTGTATTCGCTGATGTCATTCCGTTGTATCCGGCATATATGGTTAACTTGAAAAATGCAAGTTTTAGGCAGCCTCTTTTGAAGTACGGTTCATCCGGTGTGCGTTAGTTACTGTTCTAGTATTGGACAGTGGATCCAAACCTAGATCTCGTATTGCAACAGCAAGAGCCTTTTTCGTAGTGGCATCCTTTATCTGTTTTGGGCGAATGTTTGCCTCTTCCAGAGCTTGCGAAAGCGAAATGCTGTCTCCTATCGCGCATGCCTCGCGAACAACCCAAATGAGCCTGCGGATCATTGAGTCTCCGAGCGACTCGACCGCGCGATCCAGTGCGTGAAGCGTTTTAGGTAACTTGCTCGCTGTGCCAATCCATCCTTGACGTTGTCCCATTTGTCGCAATAAGCGGACCTTGGAAATTCGAATTGGTCGTTCTTCCTCCTTGAGTAATTCCTCCCTTGCCAGAAAGACTTCATTCGCGAGTTCGCGGTCCCGTTTGTCCCAATCGATCCGTGATTTGCCTCCGCTCGTACAGTAGCGCCGTTTAAGAGCGTTCAAGCGGTACCAGGCCCGATCATATCTCCGGAGCCATCTGATCGTTTTAATCATTTTGCGGGGCGATTTTCTCAGGGTGAAGTTCGGATGAGTCTTCACGAACGACAAGAAGCTCTGGCGATGCTTGTTCAGGAGTGATTCGAACATGGCCTCCTTTTTTCCGACTGGCGCCGGTTTCAGAGGTTCTCCATTGCGTTGCAATGGTAAGCCGAGCCGAACTACAGCGCGCTTGATCTGGTGAGAATTGCTTTGGAGGAGAGTTGCGAGCGTCGAGACACCCACATTGGAGTCGGCCCAGTGCTCACGCAGAGCTGCATCCCACTTTTCTCCGGTCGCCTCGACTCTGAATGGCTTCGTTCTCGTCTCGCCCGCCAGGTCAGGAGCCTTTCGAGAATAGCTATAGCCACAGCTGCACGTAAAAATGCCAAAAAACCGACCTTTATCAGCTACTCTAACCTCATATTTGTCGAGGATGTTCTGGTTGCAAAATTTACAAGTCGGATTTAAGCAGGGCCAAGGGCCACGCTCGAAGTATTCAGGAGCCGGAGGGTTGTGCACCTGTTCAAGAAACGATTGAGCGTCCAAACCTAAGAAACGGAGCAGGAGAAGGTGAAAGATGGGGGGGAAATCCCAATGGCCCTTCGCGACTCGAATGGGCCATGGAGATATCGCGGCCGTGTTTCGGTATGGGCGATCGAGCTCCCGAACTAGTGGCTCGGGTATGCTGTGTTCGACGTCGTGGTTAAATTGAGAATTGGGCGAGAGCATGCCAGTCGGAGACGCATACCCGGTCCGAATGATGTGATGATTGTAGACCGCTACTCTTTCCTTGCGTTCACACGTGAGTCTCGGATTGTTAAGCAACCAGGTCGCTTGTCGCGCTAGCCAGAGGAGAACCAACTCATAGTCGCTGTCTCGTCTTATCTTCCTCCCGTGAATTCTCACGTCAACAACGTCGTCAGCGGCTATGAACTTGCGAGCGAAGGTTTCTGCACGTCGCACTTTGCTATCGACGAGCCAACAGTTGTGTATTGCGCAAACGGGAATGCAACCAAATTGATGGATACGATGCCAGTATGCCTCATGATAATCGCGCCGATCGTCTTTCGCGCAATCAACGCAGTAGCGCAGGAAAAGTGGGGCGGCGATCATCTGTCGAGGGCATTTCCCATTTGCCTTCGGATCCGTACCCTGCATAGCGCTCACGGCTGCAGTTATCCGCTCTGGCGACGTAAACGGGGCATAGAACGCCAGCGGAGTGTGGGACCAGATCAGCGCCTCGGAAGTAATATCGAACTCTGGTGGCAATTGCTCCTGTAGGTAATTAAGCCGAAGTGGGAATTCTAACCCAGTGCTTGTGATATGAGTTCCGAACAGGTCTTGACAGACATCGCTGTTAGATGTGAAAAACATGCGACCTTTATAACGGGAGAATAAGCTGTAGAGAGTCTCATCCGGAAAACCGGGGGGCCAATGACCTAGCATGCGGTTCGCCTGCCGAAGAAAGCTTTTGAATGTCTGGTTTTGCAAATGCGATGCTTTGTCTCTTTGAAACGCGCACAGGCGCTGTAGAATAGCTCATCCTCGTAGGGTACAGGGAAGTATCTAATCATTGTTCCTCCCGAAGCGTGAATTTCCAAGCGGAGATGTGATCGGCTAACCACCAGTGCAACACAGCGCGGCAGCGATGACGCTCTGGATACTGGAAGCGATTATCGAGCGTTTTGGGCGCCTGGATGCAGGTAAACATCGTCGATCCTCTCTGTTACTCTACTTACGTTTTACCTTCCTATACCTTTGACAGTTGGCCTTGGTTACGTCATTGGGTTCGTTAGACTCCCGTTGAACCTGAAATCCCGCCTGTAATGTCGCGGAGAGCCTTCTGTAGAGCGTCTTTTACCTGGGGTTGTTGTGCCAGGTCAGAACGTAATCCAGATATCCGAACCAATTCCCACTCTTGAATTGGTTCGCCGCAGGCAACTCGAGATTGCGACACCTGCATAATCCTGCGAAGTGCAAACGCCACGCGGTCTTCTATAGAAGCCTGTAGAAATCGTTCGGTGAGAGGCAGCAAAGCCAACTTCTTCTTACTTACCCAAGGGAAGCCAGCTTCGCGCATTATCGCTGTCCGTGTTGCTCTTACTGGAGGACTCCAGTTCCGAAGTCGGGCGTGAGCCGCCTCCGCCTCTTTCGCGATGTTCCTATCTCTGGCCTGCCAATTGACCCTGCGATTATTGCCAATAGGGATTTTCGGAAACGGGGAATTGAGCTCAAGCCACTCACGTGCGTGACGCCAAAGGAATGTGTACGTTGCATCGTTTGCCTTGCGCAGCGCTGTTCTACGGGCATCTGGCGATTCGGCACGCAGGGCCAACCATTGCGACTTGCGAACATCTATGTCGCTCGTCGTCGGGCAGGGAATACCTGAGGCAGGGACCAGTTCAGCGGGGCTACGATGACCGTGGCGGGAAGCAGGCAATCCCAGGCGAGAAGCTTGGCGCCGAGCTGTGAGAGAATCAACCCCCAGTGCCCGGCAGAGTGAGCGAAGAGAGACAGAGGGATCAGACCAGAGCGAAGTGAGGGCTTGGTCCCAAACCGTTCCGTAGACCGGAATCCGATCGCGGCGCATCCTGTCAGCGAGCCCTTTGTCAGGGCCTACGCGCCAATATGTCATTCCGCACTCGTGGCATTCGAAAGAACCAGCAAGTCGCCCTCCGTTGATGGTAGGAGCCACTGTGCAAACGGCGATCGTGAGTTTTCCGTAATGGACTGCCGCACGGTTTAAGCAGGGCCAAGGCGATCTGCCAAACGGGTGATCTGGTACCGGAGAGCCCAACAGTTTTTCAATTCTGAGACCGAGAAAATGAATCAGCAGAAGGTGGCGCAGTGGGTGCTGGTTGCCGCGCGGTTTCCGCAGCAATCGCTCCAACCATCCGTGCCCCTTCTCCGGTAATCCACACCCGACACGGCCGAGCCAATCTGCCGGGTACCGGCTTAAGAAGTCGCGCCGCAGCTTGCGAACTCGGATTTGGCCGCTGTAGGTGGCATATCCGAGTGCAATTAGTCTTGAAAGATACTCGCCGCGCAGTTCCTCGGAGGTCTTGTGTAAGGATGGGTGAGCGAGTAGCCATGCCGCACTCTGAGCGAGGGCGATCTGGACATCCGTCCCTCCCTGTTCCGGCTTGGGATCCACCTGCACCACCGAATCGGCAGCTTGGTACGCATGGCGATTGCGGGCATGACGACATGAGACATCACTATGGCACAAGAGTGCATTGTGACGGTGGCAGGCCTCGATCCCGGGAATTTGATGAACGCGGTGCCAGTAGGTCTCGCCAAAACGCATGCGGTCGACCTCGACGCACATTGGGCAGTACTTCAACGTTTGCGACCAAGCACTTCCGCTTGCCATGAGCCCCAAGGACATATAAGGAGAGCCACTGGACTTCATTTCCTCCCTGGTGGACTCCCGCCGCTTGCTCGACTGAAAAGCTGCGAAAAAGGGCCACAGCGTGTGTTGATCAATAATTTCATTTGCGGAAGGCCGCATCGTAATGGGCAGAGCGTCAACAAAAGCGGAGACATGAGCAGGAAGGTCGAAAACAGCGGTCGCCGTACTCCTTCCGAACGCGATCGTTGCAAGTTCCTTTGTACTCGGGACATCAAGCCGCGAATTCAGACGCGCTATTATGCTGCGCAGAAGCTCGTCTGGATAAGGCGGCGGATTATGCCCAATCACTGCGGCGCCCCTTCGATGAATTCCATAGCGGGCGCCACGAACTTGGAGTCCGCAAGACTGTCGTAAACTTGTTTTGCGTCTGTACTGTTACCCGCGACCGCTCGCAGCTTCGACTGGAGAACCCCTCGATCCGCGGATTGTGGCGGTTTTTTATTCTCATTGGTTTCTGCAGTTGGGTCTGGCGTATCCTTTGCAGGAAGAGTTGAAGTCGTGGGCCCCTCTGACTTTGCACTCGGCTTCGAGGTCCGCATAGAGGGCATGTGTGACGGCAAGTCCGATGGTAGTTCGGGAGAACCCGGGTTGTGCTTGGCTGCGAGGCGTATCGCCTTGAGTTCGCGGGTGAGAAAGGCAATGGCGATGTTTTCCAATAACTCCGGAGTGATGTTGTTGGGATTGCCGTCCTGATTGTGTGCTATCAGGTGCTTCTGCGTTTCCTTATACAGAGTTATTGCAAAATCGGGTATTCCCATTGTCAAGCTGTGGAGCGAATCCGACAGATTATCTGTCAGGATTGTTTCGCGCAATGTGTACTGGTACGGCCACATGCAGTTTGTGAAGCCGTTCCAGTCCTCGGAGTCGCGTGCGAGGGGGCGCCACTCCGGGATTCCGCTGGAACGTCGAATGTGCCGCAATTCCTTCGACATGAACGGAATTGCGTTTGGGGTGCCGACCATCAAGATTGGAACGTCCATGCAATTGGTGAGCCTCAGCAGAAAGCTAATAATTGCATTCGTTCCACCGCTCTTGGTGGGCGCCAATTCCTGCAACTCGTCCAATACCAGCAACCCAAGTGCATGTGCGTTTGCCAGAGTTGCAACCGCGGCAATCATTTCGTGCGCGCTCCCTTTGCCGTAGGTGTGTTCGTAGTTGGTGTGGAGATATCTGTCGAATCCTTGGAATATCTGCAGACAGATGTCCTTTATGGAAAAGGATTTGTCGGCCTCGACGTAGATCGAAGTCAACTGGAGTAAGTTCAATCGCCGGTGGTTATAGCAGCCGTGGAAAATCACCTTTGGAAACATTGCAAGTAGACGCTTGACGATCGTTGATTTCCCCAGACCACTGCAGCCTATCAGTGCAGCATTCAATCTCGCGCGTCCTCCAGGAAGGTCGAGGGGTTGCATGTTCGGTTGTGAAGTATTGACTTGTATTACTCCATCGACCAGAGCCTTGCGCTTCGCAGGCATCGACGTCCAATGATCGAGTTGGAGTGGATTCCTTGATTTATATCCGCGCTTCATGAGTGAGTAGAGCTTGTTGTAGAGCTGGAGGTGGCTTGGAAACGGACGAATAAAGTCGTCGATCATTTCAGCCATATCCAGCCGATCAGCCTTACATCCATTCCGATCGTCGGCGGAGATGGATGGAAGGCAAGAAAAATACCGATAAAACCCGTCATTCTCCAAGCGCTTCGGCAGTGCCTCGATGAGTGGGTTTCCTCGGTAAGCGACCACTGCTTGCGGGGTGTATTCAGCCTTTTGCACCATGATCCTCCTAGTGAAACTACCGTTATTTAGAGACCGCGAAGCCAAATGATGCCGCCAGAAACATGAAAGCGATAAACTACTCGACTCGAATCGTGCAGAAGTTCGCGATTTCAGCGAGCGCAGTTTCGGTACTCATAGAATGCCGCGATGGCATCCCTTGGACGCGAGCGGCATTATGATCAGTTGAACGTTCAAGGAGTGCGCGAGATGCTCCAGAAAGCTGAGGATTGTATTCTCCCCACAACTCTCTGTAGGCGCTGGTTCCCGCAAACCGTCTAAAACAATTGATCGAACTGCGTGAATGCGGATCAGATTTCCGATGACAGACATCTGATCGTTTGTTGTGCGGCGGCCATAGGTGCGTGCGTAATCGGTATCAAGCCTGTGGTCGATCGCAAAGAACATCTGCGAGCAGAGTTCTTTGCAGGAGGGCTTCATTTTCGTCTCGATATAGAGTGTTGGAATGTTCTTAGGGCTATTGTTCATCACGGTTCTCCTTTTGCGGCATCAACGTATTTAGGTAGGCGTAGTCGCCTGTTTGTAGTAAAGCTGAGTCGTTTGGAACCAAGAACGGCGACGAGCGGCGGGATGCTTTTTCCTCGGTATTCACGAACGGATCATGAACGCGCGCATTTTCCTTTGCGAGTTCCTGATGTTGAAGTACCCGCATGTCATGTGGGGTGGTCTCCTCTAATTGCAACCCCGTTCGGACTTGTGCTGCTTTCGCCCGTGCTCGATATCCTTCGAGGGCGGCGGTGAATCTCGCGGCCTTCTGTAACTCGTCCTCAGTCTCCTCCTGGACAAGAATCTTCTGGTTCGTCAGTAATTCATCCAGTTCCCATTCCGAGATATCGACTTTGTCTCCCTCAGTTCGCAGTCGCGTACAACGCTCTAAGAGATCCTTCGCCTGCTGGCCTTTCTTTGCGGGGCTGGGAAGGTAGATGACCTCCAGGTTCCGCTTATCGTAGAGCACGTCTATATCCCATCTACCGTTTGCCTTCGCGATAACAAACCAGCCACCGTCTTCTGCGCGTTTGCAGGTGAATGTTTTTCTCGCAAAGTAAATTCCATCCTCCCTGACAACTGCGGTCCCGCGAGAGAGGCAATGGATGCGCATCAAGTCAACTGAAATCTGTTCCGGACTGCCGTCCTGATTTTGAACTCCCCACGAATAGAGTTTGATCGGAATTGGTGCGACCTTCCCCAGCATGTCGTCACTAATCGGGTAGTCCTTAATCACGCGAGAGTTCTGGCGAACGCAGTGTTCTGCAACCATCGCCGTGAACTCCTGTAGGTCGTACAGTGATTCAGCGCGGGCCTTCTTTGCAGCTGCACGCATATCTCTGAACGTTTTTGCCCGCAAGATCGCACCATCTAGTTTGTAGATGAGCTCTTCGTTCAGAGACTTAAAGGCTGACTCAACAACTGCTTTCAAGTCTGGACGGTCAGATGGCGTATTTTCAGCCTGCAAGCCGATACTTTCATGGAAGTGTTCGGACAAGTATGCGATCAAAGCTCCATTATCAGAAAGCATGATCTCGCAGAAATCGCCAGACGAAGGCCACATGTGAGGCTCAATGTCGAAGCCGAGGCTGCGACAATACTCAACCTTGTTGGTCACCATGTTAAGAATGGCGAGAACGGCCGTTGCCCAGCTCTCCCGTCGCCAACCGACCGCGAAGCCAACTATAAGTCGTGAAAAGGTATCTACGATCAACGTAATTGTGGGTCGGCCCATGAGTCGGCCGGATTTGCGATGCCGCAGATAGATATCCGCGACCGTGAAGTCGATCTGAACTAATTTCATCGGCCCGGTCGCGAGATCCCGCGTGTCACCGCGTGACGCACGATGAATTTTATTGAAGGCGGATTGGCCCTCTCGACTGATCAATGCCTGGACGAAATTGGCACGTGACTCGTAGATATTTGTGAGTTGAGCAATTGTCGGGCATTGACTCTTCGGTTTGGGAATCCTAACTTCTTTCCCGCCGATGCGCTCAATATGCGCACAGTAGTGTTCCTTGCAAACAATTTCCAACACGTCTTTCCACTTTCGCTTACGGCCTGTTGTCTTTCCCTTTCCTTTCCCTTTTTGTTCCGGCTTCTCCCAGGCGTCTTTGATCGTCGGATATAGCTCATCGCACTGTTGTGGCGTCAGGATGACACCCGCGCGCTTTTGCGCTTCGGTCATATGTTTATTGTGCTTGCCTCCACGGTTTGTCCCCTCCTTCTTCGTCGGTGGATTGCTCCTACGGCGATCGTCTGTGTAGCCGGCTAGATCGCGATCAGACAGAAATGCGTTTTCGATCTGGCCGCGCTGGTGGAATCGGCGGATAAGATCGTAAACGACAGACTTGCTCAAATACTCGCGGGTATGACGGGTGCCCGAACTGATCTCGCGAATGATTGCAGCACGCTGTTTGTAGTCGAATCTGACTTCAGATGTGGCGCTGAGATAGTTCCGCAGCGCATAGACTCTCCTATCACGTTCCTCTTTGCGCTTGTCGGAGTACGCGTAGTTGGAATTGCGCAGATACAAGAAGGGGTCATCAATAGGAATAGCTGAGCCTGCAGCCATGGCGTCGATGACCTCTTTATAAGGAACTGAATGCTCACGCGCTGTCTTACTGAAAATCTCCTGAAGGACGACCGGGCCCTTATTCGGATACTGAAAAAGGACCCGCTTAGTCTCCGAGCCTCCTCCGCCCAACCGAAACTCGAGGACCATGTTCTTACAGATGTCGAGTTTTTTCACATCGGTGGGCGGTTTAGTCATGGTTGGTCGCCGAGAAGCTGATGGTGACCGGTTCGTGCGTGGAGATGCGCTTTGAAACGTCTACCCGAAGAATCTTGTTCGCAAGCAAGTGGCGCACGACCTTCAGCGTGAATCCGGAAGTGAGGTTGAGCGCGCAATCGCAGCGCGTGCAAAGAAGAGCAAGCCCTACTGTTCTCGCTGTTGGAATCTCGGAGCGGAGCCAGGCAGTAACTTTGCTGACGCCTTCTGGCGTAATGGGGCGCAATTTGTTGATATCGCGAGCCCCATGTAACCAGTCCATGTTGCGGCAGTAGGGGGCAGGGAGCTCATGATCTGTGACGATCGCCCAGTCAATCCCGCGCTCTTCGAAATACCGGCGCTCGATTTCGAATTTCTGAAGGGTTCGCTTGTTGGTTAACTCTTTGTGGGGCTTCACCGTGCGAGCGACAAAGATGGTCTTGCCGCCGCGATTCAGTCCGATCAGGAAATCTGTCGTCATAATGACAGGTTTGCCTCCAACGCCAGGGTGTCGGACACCAAGAGAACGGGCAATTTCTAACGTTGACTCCAGAGGCAAGAGGGGAAATTGCTCGCGGATTTCCACGACATCGTCCCTAAACTCCAAAACATAGAAATAGCTCCGTTCCAGCCTGCTTAATAAGTGATGTTCGCGCCCATCTTTACCCGTAATAATCGTGCAAGTACCTCGCGATGGGACATCTGACACTCGCAGGTAGGGCCGGTAATCTTTGCCGGTGCCTTGCCCGAATCCCTTTTTGAGACGGCGGCGCATGGCTGCCCCCGTAAGCATCTTCTTTCGTGATGGCATCAGTTTCCTCCTGTAAAGGGCATCAGCTGGCCGAGATGTGATACCTCACGGTCGCTGATTAGAAAGGTTTTTGCTCCATCAACCGTGTTCACCGTGCGACGGACGCGGATGCCCAGTTCGCGTACAATCTGGAGCGTCCTGGTGAGTGGAAGCAATGGCGTTTGATCTTTGACTTCTCCCACAACATCCTGGCACTCGAGAACATAGAAGTAGCTACGCTCGATGCGGCTGAGTAAATGATGCTCACAACCGGCGACTATGGTGCAGGTGCCGCGTGAGGGAACATCGGTCAGTTTGAGTTCCCGCTCCATTGAGGAGCCGGTAAGTCGCTTACGACGGGACGGCATTGTGATCCTCCTAGTCTTCAGACTGCGGACCTGGCCGCTTCATTATTGCGAGCGTCTAACCTCGAACTGCTTCAGTAAAGCTGCGACTGCTCGCGACTTCCCCATGCAGTTCGCGCTTAGTATCCGGTCACAATAGGACAGCCAATGCTCATTCAACGCCGGCTGCGGAATCAGGGCGAAACGACAGTGCAGGGTCAATACCGCCTTTGGCCCGTCTTTTCGGTGAGACGCAAGCCGCCTCAGTGATGTCCTCGTAGTTTTGTCGAGTTTGAACTGCACCGTTGGACTCCTCTTGCGTGACGATTTGTTTGCCATGTTTGGTCCTCCATCAATTTGGCGTTCAGTAGCTCGCGGCGTTACAGATACTGCTGGGCCTAGACTGCCAGATGCTCAACTTCCGAATCGAAGAGCCCTAACGGGACACACTCGCCTACGGAACTCGGTTGCGCTGAGGGCCGGTTAAAGTCAAGAATGTAAGAAAGAACCAATCGCTCAAGGTCAGCCATGCTGAGAGTTGGCTCGGTGGGCTGCTTTACTCTGATCGTGCGAGTTGAGCGCGCACCCGGCAGCTCGGCGATGAGATCTAGGTGCAAAAGTCGGATGATCTGTGCCGCAGCGTTAAATCCGTTACGGGCATTGTCTAAAACGAGGGGAACTGATGGCACAATGGGCCAGTCCTTTTGCATGGAAGTGAGGCCGAGCGTCCTGGCGTGCGCCACCTTGTCTGCCAAAATGTGTACGAATGCGCTTTGGTACCCCTCAATTCCGCTGATGTGAGTTAAGGAAAAGCCCGCAACCAAACTCGAGTCGGGATCGAAACACAAAGTGATCGTCGGCTGCTTGGCGGCATCCACAACACAAATTCCCATCCTTTCCTGGTGGATCTCTATGCGACGGGGGAGCTTTTGCACAGGTGTACCGCTGGTCATGTTCGACGGTGAAGGATAAGCAGCACTTTCTGTCTGACAGATCGACATGATTTATCTCCTCTTCTTGCCGGTTTTCCGGCGGCTAAGCGAACTAACTAACAGACGTCGGAGTTGCGGTTGAAAAGCTTGCGGAGAGCGTCAGATGCGTCCGCAAAACCAGGAGGATTTGTGCCGATCAGACAGCCCATGATCAGCCGGGAACTGGTATCGGTCGCGACCGTCAAACAAAGGCGCCCCGCGGCGCCGCACGAATCAACAAGGTGGACATCAGCACAGGTGTGGTCGATTTCCACGACCGGCCAGCAGGTCTTTGGCCGAATTCTGCTCTGCTTTCTCATTGTTTTCTCCTTTTGCACGAACTTCTCGCGTATCGTGAACAAAAAAAGTAACTAACTAACAACTATGTAACGGGACCCGAACACGAGCGAATATTGCGCCGTCCGATCAGAGCTGGTCAATCGTTAATAGCAGTTAAGTGTTTACTAGTTATATGCTTGCAAAAGTGAAGACCAGCGTGTAGTCTCTGTGTATATTTCGGAGTGGGCAGGAGTGTGACCTGCAGAAATTGTCATAGTTCAAATATGACAAAGTGTACGAACTAGTTATGAGCAGGCTATGTATCCCCCCTTCTCTCACGGACACTAAACGCTCAGATGGACTCAGATTTTGGCAGCATGAACAGTGGTGCACAGATCGGGTGTGAGCCAATCAGAGAGCGGCGATCGCCGCTAAGGGCGGACGTTTTCACACTGCTTTATTGAGGCCTGGTTGAAGCCAATTTGAGCGCTGCCACTGCTCAATTCCGGCGTTCGCTATTAGAGCGTGAGAGTGTACAAAGTTTGTCGCGTACGAAGAGAGTCTCGAGGGTTTTGAAACCCAGATACTGGCATATTGCGGATATGCTAAGTGCCAGGAAATCGACAGAATTGCATCCGAAAACATCCTACGAACGCTCGAAAGACCGCCCAATACAGGCAAGGCTTGAGACTTTCATGGGCAGTTTCGCCGAGCGAATCAAGCAGAAATTTGCGGAGGAGCTTGCGCGCGAATCTAAAGGCGTTCAGGACCGCCGTTCTTCGGCCCTTGCGCCGGGCGCTGCCGATAGGAATTCGACCAATCCACGAACGTTCCGGAGGAGATAGCGGTATTCCGCAGGGAATTCGATGAGCTGCTGGACAAGGCCGGCATCGATCAATTGTCGTGTTGATCGACGATCTTGACCGTTGCCTTCCGGATACCGCGATAGAAACTCTCGAAGCCGTCCGTCTTTTGCATTCACGTCTCGCACGGCCTTCGTCGTTGCCGCCGACGAGGCCATGATCGAGGACGCTGTTCGCAAGCATTTCCCCGAGACAGACGCAACCGGCCCCCAGACCTGTGCGAGAAATTACCTTGAAAAATTGATCCAGGTGCCGTTTCGCATACCGGGCCCTTGGAGAGACCGAAACAAGAATCTATGTCACGCTCCTCCTGATCGGCGCAGAACTGAAGGAGAACGACCCAGGATGCATAAATCTCATCGCCGCCGCAAGAGATCAGCTCAAACGGCCCTGGACAGCAGCCAACCTGGACCAAGCGACGATCAAAGCGGCTCTTGCGACAAGTGCCGAGTGCAACGAATTCTGCCACCGAGTGCAATGGAATCCTGCCGGGCGGTGCAGATTAATGGTGCCACCTCTGGCAGTCGATTCCTGCCACGTTAGGGATAGTTCGCGAGTGGCGTTCAAGCCTGCCACGGGTCAACTATGGCGACGTCCATAGGCTGAAAGTGCTTTACATTGCGAGTCGCAACTGTCATGCCATGAACGAGCGCGGTGGCGGCGATGATCGCATCACGATCTGATCGTGGATTTGGCACATGAAGGGCCGCACATCGTCGTGCAACTGCGGTGTCGATCGCCAGAATGCGGCCGGCAAATGTGGGTAGAACGTGCTTGTCCATCCAAGCACGAAGAACGACACCCTGCTTTTGGTCACGCCGTTCAAGAAGAAGGATGCCTATCTCCAGTTCCAGTATTGAAATGGCAGACAAGTATAGGCTCGCAGCGGGAAGCGCCTGGGCCCATGTTCTGACGTTTCGATGTGCTTTCGTCCCCTTCCTTAGCTCGGAGACCACATTGGTATCGAGGATGAACATCAGGACAGGTCCACCTCCTTATGAAGATCACCACGCAAGCGAGGTGGCTCGAATTCAATTGCGGCGGCTTCGGGCATCGCCAGCAGATCCGCGACGCTCTTCTGCGGACCGGTGATTCTCTCGTACTCCTCGGCGGTGAGCAGCACGTGGGAAGGGCGTCCGCGATCCGTGATGAAGACCGGCCCCTTCTTTGCAGCTCTCTTCGCCTTGCTTGTGTCCTGGTTGAACTCTCGACTGGATAGCTTTGTAATGGCCATGCCGTGAACTCCTAGTGTAGCAACGTTCCTACATTGTACAACGTTTATAGGTTGCGCGCGAGTAGACGGTAATCTGGAAGTCAATGAGCGACAGTGGCAGCATAATCCTGCACAGGGTGGCAGCATAACGTTGCCGCCAACAACAAGGCCGCATCGGCCCGCGACGCACTGGCTGAGCGAACAGATCGGCCCCATTCTCGCTAGCGGTACGAAAGGTAATCCGCTTCTGCCACAGCTGCTCGAATAACTCAGGACTGTAGCCTTCCCCGTCGAACACCATGGTGAACCAGTGAATGCGTGGAACATGCTGCACTGCAACGAGCGCAGCAGTTTAAATCAGAGCGTAACGGAGGTGGGCGGAACTGAAGGTGTTGCCGAATACGCTGCACAAGGCGATTGACGCCGGCCGGCTGCGAGCTGGCAAAAAAAAGCGAGCCTGCCGCCACCGAGGTAGGCAACAAGAGCGAGCGCAGTCAGATCGATAGCCAAGCGCCAATGGGACCCACCGATTCAGTCTTGCTTGGCATCTTGCCCCCTCGGGGTACGCTTGCGAAATCTACAATGTGACAAACGATTGCCCTGCTGGTTTTACGCCGAGTGGATCGTGCTACTGGCGAGACCCAGATCCGTGCAGCTTCGGAATAATGGCGCGTGCGGCAGCTTCATTCAATCCGGCGACTGCTGTTATGAGGTAATTAGTCCTATATTGGTGGATGTTGATGGTTCGGGCTTCTCACTCACAAGTGCCGCAGATAGGTTTCAGTCGTTTTGATATGGGCACCCCGGTTTGGGCGCCCCAGCCGCTCCACGGAGCTGCTATCCCGTGGTTACCCCACCATACATTTAGTCCGCGCGACCGATCCTTCGTTTCGAGTTGTTGGAAAAGTCACTCGCCCGAAATTCCGCAAAATTCAAAAATCCGACGATAGCGATGTTTATGTGCTTCTCTCAATGACTTCCAAGCGACGACTGCGTCACCGCTAAGGGAAGGGCGGGTATCGCTTCCCAACTTAGACAGCACACTTGCAGCGAGTGCTGTTGGCAAACGCGCCAGCTCCAAAACCCACTTCGTTGAGTCGTTGCGTCTAACCTCGGGCGTGAAGGCTAGCCACCGAAGAGCGTTGTTTGCACAAGCAACCGAGCCTTTGACTTCACCAATGCGGAGGTAGACGGCTGCCACGGTAGCAGCAGCAGTCGCGATCCGAATGCGAAACGTGTAAAACCAGCCTTGTGGCGTCTTCGGGTTTATTATTACCGCCCCCGAATTCTCAATATATTTCAGAGCCTCTTCAAGACTGGCGATCGAGGCCGTGCCAGAATGAAAGGCCTGAATTTCAGCTCCCAATATCAGCAGTTCGGCCTGTATGATCGCACTCGTCCAACCGTAAGCGTCCGCGCTAGACTGATTCCGCTCTAAGGCGTCAGGAATTGACGTCAGAGCTAGGCCTATTTCCTCGTCACCTGAGCAATAATACGCTTGCGCAAGCACATGGCGGCACATCGCCTGTCGGCGAGTCAGAGCGCCATTTAGGAAATCAAAGTTGCTGAGGTTGCTCTCCCAAATCCGGGCGTATCTTTTGGCTTCCGCGTAGTTCTTTTGCGTGAGAGCCAAGGGCGAGAGGAACGCGCGGATCCGGCGCAAGTCATCCCTTAGGCAGGACCTCTCTCCATCTGTCTGCCTTGGGTTGCTTGCTCGGCTAAGGGCTTCTTCGTAGTCGCTCTCGTACTTCCTCAGCCCAGTCCACGCATCTTCGAACTCTCCCATCTCGTAGCAAAACGTCGCCTCCCACCAGACAGCATCCGTACGGTACCTCTTAGCCCACCACGGAGCTTTATTCGGATCGATCCTAGAGGTTGCGTCCCACAACTCCTTCCAGGTTCCTCTCGCAAGATCCGGCCTGCCCAACGCGTTCTGCGCGAGCACAATATTCCTCAGAATTACGTGCCGCGTCCTCGCAGTGCCCGTATCCGATCCTGCCTCGACCATTTGAAGCACGTCCTGGAAAACTTCAAACGTTTCGAGCGGTCTTTCGCAAAGGCTAGCAACATCGCCTAGAGAGATGATCTCGGTCAATGGTAAACGGTCAGAAGGCTCTGAAACGTATCGGTCTACGAGATCTCGCCCCAATTTCAACCGTTCATATATCCTTCGCCCGCAGTCGGCGTTATTCAAGATACGAGTCAGAAGCGCGTCGCTCCTCGCACACGCTGAGAGCGCTTCTAGAGTTGCACCAGATTCAGGCTGTCTCACCGCCGCCAGATAAGTCTCGCACGACGTCGCAAAAGAGTTCACAACTGCTACGAGACCCTCTCCATTCCGGTTGACCGCAGCCATCGAAACACGGACGCGGAACTCGGCGACGGCTCGCCTTGCCCTTGTGCGTTCTTCCTCGGCAGACCAAGTCTGATCAATCTGATTTTCAAGCTCAGCAACAACTCGAACGATTTCGTCAAGCCGCTCCTGATCGAGGGGCTTCTCCGTCTCATCTATCCACTCGCACGCAAAGCTGAGCAATGCCACTCGCAAATCCGGAGCGCAGACCGCTGCTGTGCCATCCTTCTCCTTCGTTTCGGGAAGCCCGCGCTTGAGCAGATCCAGTATTTCTTGAACTGCCGCCAGCGAATCAGTCATGTAATTTAGAGCAATGGCGTGCTCCCAACGATAGATCAGCTCATCGTTGACGATCTGCGCGATCTGTCCATCATTAAGGCCCCTAAGAGGTATGCTGTTGAGAACGGCAATCGCGTTATCGAGATGCTTCAATGCGGAAGTGGGATCGTCACTCTCATTACGCGCCCGCATTGCATCGCGCCACAGCTGAGTGGCCCTTGACCGAGCCTCTGTAAAAAAGTCCTTTTTGCCATAGGATTCGCTAAGATCAGGCCGCAAGCGCTCCCTGATATCCCCCGGAAGATCTTCTGCGGTAAGACCCTGCGCAGCAAGCAGTATCTCGACAGATAGCTTAAGCCGCGCAATGTTGGATGTACTGGCGTGATCAAGCCACGCGACCAGTTTTTGGTGAGTATCGAAAAGTCTTTTGTTAAAGGTGTCGCTATCAGACGTCGCCGGACCCGCGGCTGGCAGATTAAGTTGTTGACGTTCTCCTACTGTTAGCACAAGCTTTCTCGCCATTTCCCTGCCGACCGCTAATGATGCTGGATCGCGGTCGAGATCAATCCGTAGACGCTCACCAATGGCGGACGGGAGATCCGCTTTAGTTAGAAGGTTCTCCGAAAGTAATCTTCCTGTGTACACGCCGAGCGCCATCCGACTGAACAGGCTGGCGCGGTCGAGCCATTGGCCAAGACGAACGGAGGCTTCTGTGAGACTTGCCGTAACGTCGTTGTCGGTGCTGGCGCGGACAGACTTGTCTGCAGGACTCGTGGGATACATGCGGTCCGGCGCAGCTTCTTTGGTCAACCTGATGACCTCGCGAGCGAGTCCCTCGCCGTCGATCGGCGGGACCGTTTTTTGGTCGGCGATCCCCGTCAAATCACGAAAGCCACGGGAGACATCGCGAAGGGACCTATATTTCTCGTCGGCTATATCAATGTCTCCAATCTCTATGCAGAGTTTGCCGAAGTTTTCGCTCGCTACTCTAATTTCGGTATCGACGAGAGATGACTGAGGCCCGAAGAAGACTTTACGCAATTCTTCGTTTTCGAAGAGCAATTGTTCCGTGTCGCGAATGGCTTTAAGATGGGGAAACCAATAGTGGGGTGCGTTTTCGCCAAAATATTTTATAAACTGAAAAGAATCGTCTCCTTCGTAATCGGCCTCGGCGTCCTTGTCGGACAACCGATAGCGAGAAAGAACGAGGCGTCGTTCTGGATACTCGTTTGGCGCATCCTCGATGTCGGGAAGTAGGTTCCACATCCGCCATATGCCCTCCAGCGACTGATAGGTCTTTGGGGAAACAAAAAACACTTTCTGGGCCAGGTAGCGAAGTACAAACAAGGTGGGAAGATTAAATCCCGTCCGGGTGTCGATCACGACTGTTTCGTAGCCGCTCTTCTCGATGGCGCTATTGAAGGCAGCGCGAAGACGGTCCGCGAACGAGGCAAAGAAGTCAATCCAATCAGTGGCTATAAGATTCGAACCAAACTCGACAGCTTCGGGGTCCGCGGATATCTGACGCCCGGGCCCGAGAAGATCCGGTCTGACCCGGCCGCCCCTTACAATCGCCTCGGAGCTTTGCGGGTCCAGATACCGTGAGACAATCGGCATCAAGTCCCTTCGTCCCGCCTTGTTGCACTCAGCTAGCAGGTCGAATATCCCAGAGTTTTGGCGCCATTTCTCCGGAACTCGGTCACTTCGGGGCATGTCGAGAAAATCCCCAGCCCCCGGTGCCTCCAGGTCCCAGTCCATCAGAAGAGTCTTCCGTCCAGCCAGCGCTAACGTCGCTGCTACGTTAGCCGCCAGCCATGAGCGCCCGGCGCCACCCTTATAACCGTAGAATGCAACTATCTTGCAGGACATTACTCAGTCCTCCTCGGTGGGGGGCCATCCGTAACGGCAAGTCCCGCTTTGTAGACAGCCTCCCATATACAATCTAAAATTACTAGCGGATGGTTTGGGCTGAAAAACTTGATTCCTTGGATCTTGACCGGATTTTCTGACATTTTTTGTTCAGTCTGAATCAGAACGAAACGCTTCTTTCTTACGGCGTTAGTGGTCCTGTCATTTTTAGCGTTGATGACGAAAATGCAGTCCTCCTCGGCGTCAAAGAACTGATCATCGAACGGTTTGCGCTCGAACTTCACTTTGAACTCGTGCAACTCCATAGAGCCATCATCTCGAGGCGTTACGAGAGTTGTGTATATCGGCGCGGGGTTGTCGGTATTCCATCGAAAAATCGCCGACTCGAGCCGCTCAAACCCGCTAGCCTCGTTGCGCAAGTCGCTATCTATGCGGACAACGATGTTGTGAGTTCTGCCATCATGAGAATACTCTTCCCGCTCTGAGGGGTCACGCAGTGCAGCCCGAAGAAACACATGAATCAGCTCGAATTTGTGCCTCCGGGTATCTCGAGTTGCAGGCCAATCGAACTTCTCGAAACCCGGATAGTACCTCAGGAAGCTCGCGTCGGAAAAGTCCTTCCCAGTCCGTTTAAAGTCGAATTCCAAAGAGTACCGAAGTGAATCAAGAACGCAAAACAGATTGTTAAAGCCACGCTCAAATGGATTTCTTAACGATCGACTCTGAGAAAAGAGGCTTCTACGCCTTTTACTCTGCGGAGGTATTCTCTTTCGCCAATTGTGGAACTGTTCAAAATAATCCAAAAGAATACTATTCCAGATAGACGAATTATCCGGGATAACTCGCAGGTTGACGATAGCGTCGTTGACAGAATCCTGCAAGTGACGAGCTCTGATATCGAAGTCCAAGCCCGAGACTTCGTTTCTGACTATCTGTGAGCTGCGCTCCCCCTCCTTGTCCCTTCGATGCAAAGTTGTAAATTGTAAGAAACTCTTCTTCATCAGTAGGAACGGGTTTGTCAAGGCAAGAAAAGGTAGCACATATGCGATCGGAGTCACGCCATCTCTTGCCGGAGGGTGGATCATACGCCGTCAGCACACCGAAATTGTTGACCGGGTATCCAAACCAAAAGTACTTACCTTCCTGGTTAGAAATCCCGAATGCTTTACGAAACTCCTTACTGAGCTCTTTCCCATAAACCTGAGCGTCGGCCATCGTACTGGCAAGAACCACTAACGAAAGGAAGCACACCACGACCATATTCCTGATTCTCATTGGGCCACAACTCCTTTGTAGGTTGAGTTAAACTCATTGATGCCGTTAAGCGTCTGACCACCTTTGAAAGCGACGTGAAGGCTTTGCAGTGTAACCTGTTCCCAGTGCATCGTACTTTCGCGAAAAATGAATACATTATCACCTTGAATTTGTAACCCGCTCACGTCACCGTTCTTCCCTCTGCGAATAGCAGCCTTGTACGATTTGTTATCAGAATCGACAAATTGGACTTCCGACGAATCGTCCAGAACAGCTGAGACGATGGAATCATCACGCTTGATCGCGTACGACCCTGACTCAACAAGGCGTACGAGAACTGGTAGCCCGGCAGATGCGTAAACGCCCACGTAAGTGGGATTAACTTCACTCGCTAACAAAAACCTCGTACGGGTTTCTGCGGCGCCAACGTGAACGTTGCGAGCCTCCCACCGATTGCGCGCCAGGAATACCATCGCCGCAATCTGTGGGGCCGCGAAGCTATTGCCGACACCAGCATCTCCCTCAAAGCAACTCCCGAGTCCGCTCCACCCTCCGGCCTGCCCGACGCAACTGACCGCTGCTTGCCGCGAAACCATTCCGAACGGTTTACCGGCCGGTTGCTCCCCTCCGACCAAAAGCACTCCGTGCGTGTTTCTCAGCCGCAGGTATGATTGCAATGGCTCTGTCCTGGCGTATATTGAGTTCTCAGCAAGAGAGTTTTGATTGTTGAGCACTGCTCCGACAAACACTGGGTTGCTTTCACTGCCATAGTCATCCGGAATCCACTTGAACCCATTCGTGTATGTCCAAAATGAAGTTGACACAACCGATGCACGATTCTTCGCATCTTCCAACAGCGCCTGAAGGTACAAGAGCGGCACGGTTACAGACTTGTTTCTACTGATCGGCGTTCGCGCTTGAAGCTTTTTCAAGTCGCTGAGCACCTGTGATTCGTAATCGTGCGTAAGCGTGGCCGCAGCGTATTTCCTGATCAGCTCGCCTGCTGCGGTCTTGTCTGCGTAGAAATCCAACTCCCGTCGTTCTATTGCGCTAGCGAGATTGCTCCCATTCGAAGCGTTCAGCACTCGCGCTGCAACTAGATAAACCATATCTCCGTGGCTGCAGTTTCCACTGATCTTTTTGTGGAACGAATCGATGATAATCAGTGGCGGTGCTGGCATAACTGACACATTGTTCATCGTCGCCGGAGGAAGAGGCGGTTCACAGTTACAGGCATTCGATGACAGGAGAGTAACACTGATTTCTTTTGTTCCAAAATACTCAGTCGCTGCACCCTTCCCGTTCTTCAATCGTGCCGCGGCTTTTAATTCACGTATTTGGTCGTCACTAAGACCATGAACCTGCCAGAGCTTAGATTTTTCGAGATCGAGGGAAGCTGGAGCACTAGCGGGACGACGATCCATACTCGCGATGGACGATTCGACCTCACCAGTCATCACATTTGCATGCTGGATGGTCCTGGTGGTAGCGTCCCCGGTCGGTCGCTTCGGAAGTGCCGGAACACTCAGCGTTTTCCCGGCAACTATTTTATTGCTAGGGAGGTCGTTAATCTCGCGCACTGCGGTCGCAAGATTGTCGGCTGTCATTTTGTATCCGCTGTCATAGTACCCGTATAGCTTATGAATAATCCCGTATAATGAGTCACCCTCCTGGACTGTGTAGGTGTGCAACGCGTCTGGCGATTGTACGCGTGCAAGAAGGTCTACGACCGACGCTCGCGATGGTTCATCGAGCGCCGCACTATCGATTATCAGGTCTGGCCGCAAATCGCTCGCTGTGTCATGTGTTACTGTGAGGTTGACCTGAGATGTAGTCGCCGCGATTTGCACGTCTCCGAGGTCCTGGTCCAAGATGCCGGGAACCGTTGCAAATACCATGTATGTACTTTCGGGGAGATTGTCGAACACGAATGAAGTCGTGCCGACAGCATTAACACCGATATATCGTTTACCTGTTGGATTCGTCAACACTACCTGGATGTCAGTTGTCGGTATACCATTCAGGCCGGTTAACACAACTGTTACCGGATGCTCTTGCGAGCGCGCCAAACCGCACAATGCGAAGAGCAATGCGACTACCCACCGGCGAGCGTTTGTGCCAAGAAACTTGGTCCCAGTTAGCATAGAGCTGCTGTCCACCCCAGAAGACTGATCACGAATGTTCGCGTGACGGGAGAGCTTGTCACGCCTGACTTCTCGCCTTGTAGTTAGGACTAAGTCAGCCTAAACTCGTCGGCGGCGAAGGCGGCACACATAGAGGCACTAAGAAATCTCGGTTATAGAGTTGAACGCGATCATCATCGATTGTCAAATGGCCATTCCGCTTTGGCTTGCTCGACGGTGCCACTAAACACATTGATATCCATATCTGTTCCAGTGCCTGGCACCGAATAGGGGCAGACCACGTGCTGGCCGCAGTTGACCTCACTCTTAAACTGCCACAGTGTATAGCTTTCCCAGGTCCCGGCAGGAAAGTCCAATACATCCTTCTTAAATCGCGCATACCATAATTTGGTTTTGCAGTACACGCCGTTCTTGCCGAACCTTCTGGAGATTTCTTTTACGACATCATGATCACCGTAGAGAGCAGGATAGCGTCCAGTGCGCTCCTTAACTCGTTCCAAAAAGCGCACAGCATCCTCCAGCTTCATAGAGTGCTGTGGGTTCAGATCTTCAATATCGAGAGCCATGAGTTCATTAGCAGCGGGTTTCGTAACATCTAAATAGAAATCAGCCTGCTCAACTGGATTCCCAGGTCTTCCAAGGTGGTAGGAACCCCACTTGTAGCCGCGTGCTAAAGCTATTAGTTTCCTTTGTTGATAGCGCGTGTCACGGCGCTTGCCAGTAGTTGCACGATGAATAATGCCAACTACTCTGTTGTCAGTTGATAGTTTGGACCAATTGATGTCGTTTTGCTCGTAAGGGTCGAGCACAATAGCAATGCGAGTGTCATCCCATGGATGCGCGAAAGAGGCAGACTGAGCAACGAGAGGCAGAAATGAGAGGACAATAACTGCAGTAGTCAGGCATACACGTAAGCCAATCGGTTGCCACATCGCTTATCCCTAGAGGTTCAATGTCACCAAGCTTATGCCGCTCGGTTCTGCTGATGATACACAGCACACGTATTTCCGCACACAGAAAGGAACGGTCCGAAAAAAGAAGATATTCCCAACTCGGGAAATGATGAGATTCACCATGACCATTAAAGCTCAGACGGGAAACTCTCTCCCGAATCGGATTTCGCCGAATTCTGTTGATTCTAAGTGATTGCTGTTGTGGATGGTCCAAGCACCAGGCTTCATCACAGTTCAATCGCATTCAACAGCCGTGCTGCAAACGGTTCATGAAGCTGCTTTTGGATGCCCGATCACCTGCAGGCCGCCGGAAACTGGCGGCCCCGATATAGAACAGGCTGGCCGCGCAGAAACCCGTCCCATGAATGCATACGTCTTCTGGATTATTCGGTGCCAATGAAAGGTCGATCGGAATTTCCAGCGGCGAATCCAGGAGACTTCCACTTTCGTAGAAATGAGGAGGCGCCCAATGTCTTCGGTTTTCACCGGCCAGCACGCAAACTTTGAGGCACTGGAGCCTTGCGAGTTTCAGATTGGCGGCCCAGGCGGGCGTTTTAGGGGCCTTCTCCTCGGCCTTGCCGTTCGCGGCAGCGTCGGCGGTCGTCTCCTGTGAAGCAGAGGCAGTGTGATTGCTGTGACGTTTGTCGCTGGTGCTGGCCTTCGTGGTCTTGCTGTTCTTCTCCGTCATGTCCCGTCTCCAAGATGTTGAGTTGAACTGCTGATGCGGGCGCATCGTCACGTCCATTCCGGATGCGGGACGAACAAAGAGTCGGGACCGAGCTGATTACCTTGGTCTTATAATCGATGGCGCGCGGTTAGGCCGGGCAAGGCTGGCGACGTGCAGCTTTATTGACTCACAGATTGAGCGAGAGCAGAATAGGGCAAGAATGTCCCGCGCAAAAATCGGCCGTCCTGCTTACGAATACATCGGTGGAATCCTCTTTGGGCTCGTCGTAGCTGGAGGTGTCATCGCTGTCGCTGGCATGATCCACACTTGCGGATGGAGCAACACTTTTGCCGAATTCCTTCTTGTGTTCATCCTAGCAGCGGAGGGCGCTTACGCCTGGGTGCATTTTGGTCAGGCCAAGGCTGAGGACCGAGGGCGCCGAATAGCTTCCCTCTACGCAGAATTCGATACCGCCAGGGCACGCCGTGAAAGGCAGGCCATCTACTATGCGCCGCCAGAGAACTTGTGCATGGCATATCTCCACATGCCAGAGCACAAGAAGGAGAGAGCTGTGGTCGAGAGCACAATCGCGTCTCTTGATCGCGTCTGTTACGGTGTACTGAAACTAGACGTGGGAGGAGAAGACGCTTATCAAATGTGGTGCGGTATGATGCTCCAAGTCTCGCACAAGCTGTGGCCATACATTTTGGAACAGCGAGAACTGCGAAGGAAAGATCCCGGTACGCACAAGGTGATTTACCGCAGGTACTTGGAGGAGATCGTGCGCCAGTGGATTCCACGTTACGCTAAAGAAGCTGGACTGGAGCCACCATCACATAGCCTCTGCACAAAGCAAATGTTGGATGCCATCTTCCCAAGTGACTCCAACTCGACTGCCAATCTGTCTAGTACTACTGTGTTATAAGAATGGACGTAGACAGCAGGGACACCTGGGTAGCGAACGCGCCAAGTGGGTTGCGATCTGGCGACGCAGGGTTGCGATGGAATAAGGATTGTGCCGTTCCGTTCTAATCGGCAGCGCCACGGGGCTTGCTGCTGTGGAGCAGGCGGGGTAGGCGAAGTTCGATGTCGGCTGCATGCAGTGCGGGGGAAAAAAGGCATCGCTCCATCACAAGGAACCCATAGGCGGCAATGCAGAGACTGGCATGATGGTGAAAGCCGCGCCAGTTTCGCCCTTCGAAGTGTCCCAGACCAAGCTCCTGTTTTAGCTCCTCATAGTCGCGCTCGATGCACCAACGCAGCTTTGCCGTGGCCACCAGCTTCCGTACACTGATCAACGCCGGAAGATTGGAGAGCCAGTATTTTGTTGGCTCCTTCTCTGCTTTTGGCCACTCAATTAACAACCATTGTTCTTCGCGAGGTTGACTGCGCTCGTAGTCCCGATGCGCCGCGCGAACGCGCAAGGCGGCAAAGCGGGAATGCATCGTGCCACGCGTCCCTCCGCGCCAACTCACTCGGCGCAGGTCACTCGGGCTCAGACACAAGGCTAGCTCCTTGACCGAAAGCGGTTGATGTCGCTCATCTCGCCGGAGCAGCTTTGGTGGACGTCCCATGGCGCCGCGAGCCTTGGAGGGGAGTGGAGCCAAGCCTGGCGGCCAGACCGAGGTCGAAGACTGAATGCCCACAGCATATTCCAACCCCAGTTCGTGCAGGCCATCGCGGAATCCGTTGTCGTTGCCATAGGCGGCGTCGGCCAGCACCGGGGCGCGCGGCACATCCTCTTCGGTCAGCAAGCGAATCTGTTCGAGCGAAATCTCTGGTTTGGTCTGAAAGCGAATTTCTTTCGGTACACCAGCCTCGTTTCGTCGCGCCGAATCTTGCGCCCAGATCTCAGGCAGGTACAACTGGTATGCGACAGGGAGACTCGACTGCTCGGTAGCCAGCGACAGGCTGACTGCAACACGGCAGTTCTCCTGCTTGCCAAGTTGCCCGCAGTACTGCCGGGTCACCCCAACCGAGTGCGTACCTTTCTTGGGAAAGCCGGTGTCATCGACGATCCAGGCGCTTAGCGGATGTCTACTCGTCATGGCGGGCAGCACTTGACGGCGAATCTCTCGGAGCAAGGTAGAGTCGCTCCAAGCCGCCTCGGCCACGATGTGATGCAGTGACTGATGCATCTGCCGCACGTTTGCCGGCGCCAGACGCGCCGCCATTGGTTCGACGCTTTTACGCTCGATAGGAAGAAAAAGCCCCTTGGTGTAGTTCTGCATGGGAACGATGCGATCGGCATGTCCGGCGACCTGCGATAGCCGCTCCAGATAGGTGGCCAAACGCTCCGACTGACTGCTGGACTGCTCCCGGCGAGCTCTCATGAGAGCTCAACTTACCGCCGCGCACGTTTCGATGCTACTGAAATCGCAAAAGAGGAACCATACTTATAACACAGTAGTACTAGCAGCCTGTGGTGCAAGTCTGGAGTGATAAGCAGAAAGTTCTGAACTATCCACAGGGTCTGTTTGTAGACTCGACATATGGCGATGGGCACGCGCAAGAGTCGGGAGAAACAAGAAGGTCTGTGGGTCGCGCACACGGAACTGGCGGTAGCGCCGGGGCATCCGTTTTACCAGCGGTTGAACGAGTTGCTGGACAGCGAAGGCTTCGATGCATTTGTCGAGGCACGATGCGCGAAGTTCTATGCTGAGCGCTACGGGCGGCCATCGCTGACGCCCGGGATTTACTTTCGCTCGCTGCTGATCGGCTACTTTGAAGGCATCGAGGCTGAGCGCGGCATTGCTTGGCGGCTGGCGGATTCGCTGGCACTACGCAGTTTTGTTGGGATTGCGCTGGACGAGTACACGCCGGATCACTCGACGATTTCCCGCACGCGTCGGTTGCTCGATCTGGAGACGCATCGCGAAGTCTTCAACTGGGTGCTTTGCATGCTCGCGGATCGCGGGCTGCTGAATGGCAAGCGTATCGCCATTGACGCGACGACGCTGGAAGCCAACGCCGCGATGCGCTCGATTGTGCGGCGCGATACGGGTGCAAGTTACGATGAGTTTCTGCGCGGCTTGGCGAAAGCCTCCGGCATTGAGACGCCAGCGCGTGAGGACCTTGCGCGTCTCGATCGAAAGCGCAAGAAACGTACTTCCAACAAGGATTGGATGAGTCCGGCGGATACTGATGCGCGGATCGCGAAAATGAAGGACGGGTGCACGCATCTTGCGCACAAGGCCGAGCACGCCGTCGATCTGGACAGTGGCGCGGTGGTGGCCGTTACCCTGCAAGGCGCCGATAAGGGCGACACAACAACGTTTCACGAGACCGTGGCTGAGGCGGGCATGACAGTAGCCGATTTGGCTGAGCGGGACGTTCAGCTACATCCCAACGATGAGTCCAAGGTCAACGTCAACGGCATCGAAGAGATCGTCGCGGATAAGGGTTATCACAGTGGCCCGGTGTTGACGAGCGTCGAGGATCGTGAGGTTCGCAGTTATATTCCGGAAAAGAAGCAGAGGGGTCGGCGCCACTGGCAAGATAAAAACGAAGAGCAAAAAGCGGTGTATGCAAACCGGCGACGGGTGCGCGGTGCTTACGGCAAGAGGTTATTGAAGCGGCGAGGTGAGTTCGTCGAACGCAGTTTCGCGCATTGCTACGAAACCGGCGGCATGAGGCGCACACATCTGCGCGGGCACGCGAACATATTGAAACGGCAACTGATCCACGTGGGCGCCTTCAACCTGAGCCTGGTGATGCGCAAGTTGCTGGGAGCGGGCACGCCGCGCGAACTGAGAAACCGCATCGGAACACGCCTATTGCGCCATATTGTGCGCTTGGCGCCACCATTTCTGCGGTTTGCAGGCTGAGTAAGGCAGAATCGGTTTGCTCGGGACCGGAGCTCTGTGCAAGCTGTCAGATATCCGACAAGATCGCGTTCGCTGCGCGGCTTGTCTCGCTGGAAATCAGCTACTTACACCACGGGCTGCTAGCCGCTTTCCAAATGCCTCGCATAAAAACTGAGCAGTACCCCTAAAGTTCGGCGCTCCGCACCCGCCGCACTCGCGGTACCGGCAGTGAAAACGGGTTCTGGCCCTCCTGGACTGCGGCCAACAGACGGCCCAAGTCGATCTCCTTGGTCCGCAAGAAGCAGATGCGCCAGGCCGAGCGGATCACCAGTTTCGGCAAAAGCCAGTCCCTCAGCACCTGGTGCAAACCCAGGGGTTGGCCCTCGAAGGCGGCACCCTAACTGCCTTAGGTGGAGGAACTTGCGGAAACCTACCTTGCGGAACGAGTGAACTGTAGTCGAAATTGTGCTCAAGGAGCCTCAGAGAACCGCAGATTCCAACAATGGACCGATGTAACCGATTGATTCTAATGGAGGAGTTTTGGGTGGGGAACCTGGTCCCGAACCGGATTCCGCAAATTATTGAAAACTATGGAATTATGAAGATCACAATTGTTTTGTTTTGAATGATTTGCGAGCCGCATGTTGGACGCTGTTGGATTCGGATGTTCTTGGATGCTTTGACCGCTACAAAATCATCTACAGGTCGCGATCTCCGCAAGGCAACTTACCCTCGATTGGCATCCACTCGAATAGCGATAGGTCGCTCGCGACAAACCGGCCTGCGCAGCAAATTGTCAGACGAGCCTAACTCCATTACGAAAGACCGCTCTAATATCGAGTTGATTATCGGCAATAATGAAATCGGCATGACGTCCCACATCAATCATCCCATACTGCTCAGCAACACCGAGGAATCTCGCGGGGTACTCTGTTCCCATTCTGATAGCCTCATCCGCGGGCACGAGAAATCGCGAAGTGGCGATTCTCATGCAATCGACAATTGACTGGACCCCACCGGCAAGCCGCCCCCGTGCCGTACGCAGCACATTCCCATCAAAGACAATTGTCTCACTCCCGAACGGCATCGCGCCCGCGATGGCCGCGTCGAGTGGCATCTGATCGCTAACAAGGAATACTTTCTCTCTATAAGCAGAGCGCTTGATGATCTCAAACGTCTCCCTGCATACATGCTCACCGTCACCTATTAGACTACCCCAGCAACCGCGGCTTCTCATCATTGAGCCAAAGGGACCAGGACTTCGGGCACTCATTGACGGCATGCAATTGGACACATGCGTCAAACCTCGCAAATCGGCGCCGAGCTTTCGATCTATCAATTCTGGTGTGGCTTCGGAGTGCCCGACACAAATTAGAACTGCGGGTATCCGCCGGATTCTTGCCAAGTCACAGTCAGCGATTACCTCGGGTGCTAATGTGACGATGACCATCCCGACCCTTGTTGCGCGGTCTAAGAGGTCAACATGGGCCGGTGATGAGGACACTATCCTCTCAGAAGGATGACATCCTCTGTAATTCGGATTTATCCAAGGTCCTTCAAAATGCATTCCGATTAAACCGGTTGGTAGCGCACATTCCTCAACAACCTTCAGTACACGCTCGATCTTCTCGCATGGTGTTGAGATGAACGTCCCACACCATCTTGTAGTTCCCTTGCTCGCTAGGCTTCGATCTAGACGGAGCAGAGCGGACTCATCAGTCACATCCTCAAAGAGTATCCCTCCCGCCCCATTTACCTGGCAATCAATGGCACCTGGAATAACATTTAGACCAGAAAATTCAAGGCAGCAATCCACTACCTCAGCGCCGGAGAACGGAGCGTCAAACCGCCCGTTCCTTACAAACACATCGCGGCCATACGAGATGCTGCCATCACCCTCAAAGATGTCGGAATTGCTCATTTTGAAACAAAGCGATTCTTTCACGCTGATTTCCTATCCTCTGTATGGGTAACCGTATAGGGGATTTTCGCCAATCGCTTGTCGTATCTTGCATGGAACGCCGAACGCCACCACCAAATCTGGCAGATGCTCGGTCACTACCGAACCAGCGCCTACAAGTGTACGACTTCCGATATTTACACCGGCTGTCACAACACAATTCGCGCTCACAATCGCCCCGGCGTCGATGTGCGTTTCCGCAAGTCGTTCACCAGAAAACCTAAGCGCGACCTGACTTCCGGCGATATGTTCCTGAGAAGAAATGGTGCAGTGTGGACCGATCGCAACGGCTGCACCCACAATGACGCCACCGTGGCCGTAAATCACCGTGTATTCTCCCACAGAGACCCGATCACCAAGAATAACGGTTCCCCCGTAGCAAGCAATTACAACCCCTGCCTTGAGATTGCAACGGCGCCCAATGACAATACGACCGCTCCCACCAGCAAGTAGTCGAACTCCGGGGCCGCACCTCGTATCATCACCAAGCCGAACATCGCCCACGGTCTCTGGATCAGACAAAGCTTTATCCCCTGTGCCGTTGCAATCGCACCGAGTTCCATGAACCCTTTGCATTACTCACGAACTCAACCCACTCGCAATTGTCCCAGGGACGCTCATAATAAAGTCCGCCCCGATCAGGACTGTGTTTCTTAAGTATGTTCCAGAACAGTACAAGCACTGACCGAGTGCCAACGACAACTACTGACGCATTTTCAACGAAAAGTCGGGTTAATACTTCTTTGCCTTGATCGTAAAAGCGCTTCATGTCCGTCGCTCCCAAAATTCTCACTTCGGAGATATCAATTAAGCCAAGCCTCCAATCGTCGATCATTTGCGAATATTTTGGGTGTCGCTTCCGTACCTCTTCGTCCGACAAACCATCAAGGATGCCGAGATTAAACGGCACCAATCCCTTGATTTCTGTGATCGGCAGTTTCTGCTCGGACGCTATTATCGATGCTGTTTCTTGGCACTGCGGTTTTGCCACGTAATGAACGCAGTCGAGGTCCGGGAAATACACTTTTGCTAGTCGTGCAAACTCTCTCGCCTGCGCACAACCGCAATCGGTAAGGCTTGTCCCCGAGCCACCGTGACGATGTTCGGTATTCTTCAGTGCTTCAGCATGACGCAACAGCACGATGCGCTCCATTCAGTGCTCCCGCTTAGATTGAGAGGTGCTTATATCCATTCATGAATAGATCCGCATTTATAAACATTTTGTAGTAATAGGGATCAATTCTGGGGATAAAATCGTCTTTACCTACCATCTTGTCTATTTGTTGCCATGCGCCGTCGGCGGTCTTCTCCACCCCGAGTGCCCTGACTGATGCCACCTGGCCCGAGAAGAGGGCGAGTCCGTCCTCAAGCGAAATGGTAACCATGCCGTCCAATTCGCTCTTATCAAGATTCATGTCGGATACAGTTGCTGTAGTTGGATAAAGAAATACGTGGCAAAACTGTCTATTGACAATTCCTGGCGTCTTGCCAATATCAAGCTTAACTCCTAGTGGGATAAGCTGTTCAGCAGCCACTACGAGCCCAACTTCCTCACTAATTTCTCTTACGCCGTCGGAAACCGACTCGCCCGATTGGAGATGCCCAGCCGCCGAGATGTCCAAGTAATTTGGAAAGAGCGCTTTTGTTGATGAGCGTTTCTGAAAATACAACGCAGGCGTGCGGCTGGTCTGCAGAATCCAACAATGAAACGAGTGAACCCAATAGCCATTTGCACGAGCTTCAGGCTTCGTCGTGACACCGAGCTTAAGGTAATTCTCGTCAAAATAATCAATTCGTTCTTCCGACATTTTGTTGTCCTTTACGCTTATTGTTGATCTTCGAGTTCATAAGGCACTGGCGTATCGCGGGATAGCTCCCGCGCCTGACCTTTGTGGTATTGGGCGGCATTCTCGTCATTCTCAAGTTCAGCAATTCTGGCAAGACCGTAATGGTTCCTAATTATTTCGTCACGGCGCCCGAGATCGGTCGCGCGAGCAAGGCCGAGTCGAAATTGATTCTTGGCCTCACCAACAGAGATTGGGTCGTTCTTCGCCATGAGTATCTTGCCGCGAAGCGCGAATGAGCGCACGATCCGAGTTTGGTCTGCACCCTTCATTCTTAACGTATCTGACTGCTCGATATGTTGCATGGCCGTGTCGTATTGTCCCCGCATGAGATCAACAATCGCTCTCGCATATTCGATACCGGCCCGCATCGATACTTTTTCGTCAGCATTTTGGATCGCGGACGAAGTGACTTCAGCCTCTTGGAGATATATATCTGCTTCCGCAAACTGCCGCCGTATCGTCGCGATACCAGCGAGATGCCTTTGAGCCTTTGACACCCAATAGGGCTTCGACCATCGTTGCGCCAAATGCTGACCGAACTCGATCTTGGCACTCGCTTTCTGAAAATCCTTCTTAGCTACTAGCGTCCAACCTAAGTCATCAATGAGAGCACTTAACTGACCTTCTTGATCACTGAGCTGAGCAGCTGCGGCTTCTGCGGCATCACCAAGAGCGACACGCGCATTCAGGAGACCTTCCACCCAGAGGTAACGTGATAGAGCGGAATGTAATCGCATTACGTGTAGATAGCACTGTTTAGATGACAGGCTTTTAATGTAAGCGACAAGTGCGACCTCAAAGTCTTCGGCCGTTACCTGGCGTCCTGGTATCAAGTTTTGTTTGCGGAGCGCGTCCAATTCTCTTGCGAGGGACTTGCCAGCCACGCTCACGCGGCGCTCTTGACTAAGAAATGCAAGGAGTAGTTCCACCGCCAGAAAACAGAGAAAGATAAAGGCCAGTTGACTCCGCAGTTCTGAGGTAAACAAATGGTTGATAAAATCGTGAAATGGAGTCGAGGCACTATATACGGTATAGAAGAGACCCAATGCGCCCAGCAGCCGGCCTATTGACGCAAAATATCGAGCCATCACGGAGTCTCCGAATCATGTAGTCAATGGCACAGTCAGTCTCGATAAAAACGGTTCTCGCTGACGAAGAAAACAACGCAATTAGCATCCAAGCGCTTTCGCGTCGTGTGCTTGTTAATCTCTGTTCGAATAACTTACCCGACCTTTAGGGTTAATGATAGGCAAGTAGCTGTCTGAGTCAAGACCCGACGAGAGCAGTTTAGTATATAGGAGCTCCGCTCGTGAACAACCCGTGACTCAGATCACGGTCGATAGTGAGGTTAGGGAGCCCGAAGCTTTCATGCACTACACACTCCTTATGTAAGTTATATGCGATGTCGCCGAGCTCTGAGGCGCGCAGGCTGAAACTCGCTCCCCTGGTGTAAACCCAGGGGGCTGACTCGTCCACCTCGGCAGCTGAAGGGTACAGAGTGAGGAACTTCTGTCGGTGACTATCGACTGGACCGGCTGGCTGTAGTCGAAATTGAACCTCAAGGATCCCCACAGAACCCCAGATTCCGCTATCCGAGTGCTGTAACGTGCTGATTCTAAGGGATGAGTTCAGGGTGGGGAACCTGGTCCCGAACCGGATTCAGGCCATTATTGAAATCTATGGAATTTGGAGGATCGCAACTGCTTTATATTGAACGCATTGCGAGCCCTATGTTGAACGTAGTTGGATTCGGATTCTCTTCGGTGCTTTCACCGCTACAAAATCATCTACAGGACCTTAGAAGAGAGGTCAATACCAGGGCGTCGAGGCAAAAAAAGAACCCGACCACGTTACGGCGGATTCTTATGTAGCTGAAAAGATGAGTCTATAGTGGAAAACTAACTTGCGATCGTTCAAACTTCCACTTGAGCCAGTTGATCAATCCATTCTCGCTGAATGCCCATTTCTTCCACTCTGGCGTGGAGTCTAATATCTTCGGAAGCACCTGAAGCTTATCGGCATCGGACAGTGCATTCCAGTTTGCGATTAGAGTCTCCGGACTCCCCTTCCCATCGGTTCCCATGTAAATCTCCTTCTTTCAATAGTTTATGCGCAGGCGACCAAGCGGTCAAGTGCCCACTCGGTTACTCCCGCTCAGACTTCTTCCTAAATCGAAAGTGCAGTATTGCCCGCCGCAACGCGCGATCAGATTCCCAATAAAATGGTGCCCGAAACAAATCACGCTCCCTCGTCGCGGGCGCGGCGGATCTAATCACTTCCCATCCGCGTCGGTCCGCAGCGAGAAGCACTTGGTGTGTCACAAAATTCTTATAGGTGAACGCGAGTATCTGGCGACCGGTATGCGACCAATCTGGTAAAGCCAGCACCAGCTGACCTTCTTCTTGCAACGCGTTTACGAGGGTAGGAATCATCTCTGCATACAGCTTCGCGAGTTCAGTGGGATCTTCGTTCGTGTTAAACCCGTACGGTGGATCGGTCACGATTACATCCACGCTGTTCGGGGGCAATTCTGTCACCGAACGGCCTCCGACGCAAGTGAAACTCTCTTCCAACACAAGATGAGCCTGAAGGAAGACTCTGATTCCAATACAAGATGAGCCTGAAGGGTCGGTCATGCTGGGTAGTGAACATCCGCATGGTTCGATCAGAAGAGTTAAGTTTGGAAGCGATTGGCCGTTTTGTGGCGGCCAGCGAGGATGTTCGGTTCGAGGCCGAAGACCGCCGAGAGCTCTATGGCTGGGTGGAGCAGGTTTTGGTGGGCCAGCAATACGCCCAGCTGGGCAAGGCGGCACGGGGCCTGGTTCGGCGCTACATCGAGAAGATGACTGGGCTGAGCCGGGCGCAGATAACGCGGCTGATCGCGTGCTACACGGCCAGCGGGCGGGTCGAGGTGACGGTCTATCGGCGTCGGCGCTTCAGGCAACTGTACACGCGGGCCGACATCGAGTTGCTGGCCTCGGTCGATGAAGCGCACGAGACCTTGAGCGGTCCGGCGACACGGCGGATTCTGGAGCGCGAGCATCGGGTCTACGGTCGAGCCGAGTACGAGCGGCTGGCTTCGATCTCGGTCGGGCATCTGTACAACCTGCGCAAGAGCCAGCGCTACCGCGAGCGGCTTTTGAACTACACCAGGACGCGGCCCACGGCGGTGTCGATCGGCGAGCGGCGCAAGCCGCAGCCCGAAGGCCGGCCCGGATTTCTGCGCCTGGACACGGTGCATCAGGGCGATCAGCCGAACGGTGGGGAGAAGGGCGTCTATCACATCAACGCCGTCGATGAGGTCACGCAATGGCAGGTGGCCGGCGCAACGCCGCGCATCTCGGAGGCCTATCTGGAGCCGGTTTTGGAGCATATGCTGCGTCAGTTTCCTTTTCGCATTCTGGGCTTCCACTCCGACAACGGCTCGGAGTTCATCAACAAAACCGTCGCCCAGCTGCTGGAAAAACTGCGCGTCGAACAGACCAAGAGCCGGCCTCGGCAGAGCGGCGACAACGGCCTGGTGGAGACCAAGAACGGCGCGGTCATTCGCAAACACATCGGCTATGGATACATCGATGCCAGCCACGCCGACCGCATCAACGACTTCTACCAGGAGTACTTGAATCCGTATCTGAACTATCACCGTCCCTGCGCTCAGGCCGGACGTGAAGATCGACGAGAAAGGGCCGCAAACGGGTAAGTTATAAGCGCTATCAGACCCCGCTGGAGACCCTGTCTCTGCTGGACAAACCAGGACAATACCTGCGCCAGGGACTGAGTATGAACGCGCTGAAAAGGGTCGCCGCGGCCATCAGCGATACCGATGCCGCGCGGCGCATGCAGCAGGCCAAGGACAAGCTCTTCGACCAGTTGCGGCTCAACGTGTAGGACAGACATGGGCGGGAACAGGAGCCGAGGAAATGGCGGTATATGGAAAGCCCGGAAAACGATACTGCTGTTTTCCGCCCTTTCCACAAACCTTGGAAATCGCTGGAAGATTGATTCCGGAGAGCAAGCCATACCGAGCGATTTCCACATTCCCTCCGCCCGCGGCTACGACTGCTACGATGAGTAAATTCGAAACCCGAAAGGAACCCAGCTACTTCGCCAACCCTTCGCCTCCTTCAGGCTCATCCTTCGATTGGAAAAGACTGTGAAGTTTGGGCCGAGTCTATGTATAGACGAATAATTCACGGTACTTGCGCGCGAATACCGTCCCTGGCCGATCTCAACCCGAGACTGAGGATCTCTACACTCGACCTTTTGATTCAGGAGAAAGATGATTGCATTTATCTGCTGATTGATCTCACGGCGAAACACATCAGCCCATCGATCATCATCAGGCTTCATCCCAAAAGAGCGACGCTCCACCTTGTGTATCAGATAGAAGGCATACCTAAACAGTTCATCCGATTCGGTAAAGCTCTTTAAAAGGTCTTTGTCATCCAGCAACGGTTTTCCACTAGACCGAACTCGTCCCATGCATCTCAGGTAGAACCGCTTTGCCCTTTCGAACGGACTATCGCCCTTCAATGTTGGAGAAAGAAGAGCAAGTGTTGCCAGCTGATCCTTTAACGCCGTCAGTTCTTCTTTGGACTTGGCGAAGAAGCTTAAGTTCTCATTAGCCAGATGGAAAGCCATTAAATGTAAGTCACTACACACTGGCTGCAACCGGGGGTATTTCAACGCCTCCAGCCACGAGGTCCCACTTCCGACAAAAGGATCACACACCTTCACAGTAGAACGTTTCGGCCACCAAGGCTGCGTAACGTTAATCATCGCCCCCATCAGCGTATGCGGAATAGTAGTGTGATCAATCCACGCGGGTTTATCCTCATCAAAAACATGACAGGGATTACTATTAAAGATACGTTGTTCGTAACAGATAAAGAACCGCGTGTCGGCAGGATGTCGCGGATTATCGCCGATCTGTCGGTCAACGACCAAGAACAAGGTGCGTCCGCGATCAATGGTGTCGGGGTCGTCTTTCTCAAATCTCATTTGGTCTTCTCGCAAGTGGCCTGGCCGTGCCACTTTCAGGCGTCCCCCACACTGCTTCGCCAGCTTGGTTAGAACGTCTTGGACAGGATCCCGTCCCATGAAGAACTTGCTGACTGGAATCTTTACCTCCTCAATCCCCTTCGCAATCAACCCTGGCATCTTCTCTTCCTTGTCGGGCCAGTCTTCACGTGCATATGCGGTAAAAATAATATTCTTCCCGTCGAAAGCGCTTCCTGCGTACTTGCGTATTTGTTCAGCAAATGCGCTCATTTGAGTCTTGTAAACTTTTTCTATAAAAACAGTCGCACCGCAGGAATGAATATAGCCAGACTCCGAGCAGATCTGGTCTATGTCCAATGACACGGTAGGTGGTACATAGACTGCGCACGATCCATAAAATGCATCGATCACTATTGTTCGCTGGTAGAGTTCCGTGTAGAGACTTGTAATGACATCAACCCTGTCCTTCACATTTGGATGGGTAAATGTTTCAAGCAATTGCTTCAGGGAGTCAGTGAATTCGGGAATAGAGAGAAACCTGAGATGGGGCCGTTCAGCGTCCGGAAAAGTCAGATGGGATCGGATTAGAGCAAAGAGCTCAGCCATCTGAATGTTCGTAACACCCAAATGTTTCTTAAACAGGAAATAGAAAGCGCTTCCGGCATCACGAAACCACACGTCTATAAACGCGCTATGGTCAAACTTCTGTCCACTAGTCGCTGCCCGTAAGGCTTTTTTGAATTCTTGCTGTATTGTTGAAACTCCGTTTTTTGACATGTGCAGAGAGCACCCGCGGACCTCAATTTCACTCATTGAACCACAGTTGGATAGAATCTCTGATTCTCTCAGGCAAATCAAGTGAGTTCCTGGGTTCATGGACCTGCCTACAAGAGGAGGACATGTTCCATAAATCGCGACTGGCCGGGAGAGCGAGCTCGCGCTTCACCTGGGCGTTGTCCCGAATGGTGGGCCGACTGACTCCCGGAATGCTGGCCTGCTGCGCCGTACGTGCGTATCACGTTGTTGGCGGTCCACCGTCAAGGCAGGTTGTTGATGACACCCGTCGATTACCGCTTTCTCCGCCGCACAATCTCTGTAGGATGAGTACGTTTTATGAGCAATTAAGCTCGGAATTCCGGAATTCTGGAGCACAGAATGGGCGACGGCGACGAATCTGATTTTTATTCAACTAGGCCAACCGAAGGTTACTTTGTTTGCGGTAAATGCATTGATGACGACGAAATCGAGAAGTTCATCGAATCACGTGCAGACCGTCAAAAGTGTGATTTCTGCGGTCGAAAGAGCCGCACGCGCGCGATAGCCGCACCTCTTGATGAAGTGGCCGACTTTATGTTCGCGGCAATCGACCGCGAGTATGAACGGGCTGTTGACGCCCTGGGGTGGGAAAGCGCGGAAGGCGGATATCAGGGCCCGCATTGGGACAGCGACGAATTGCTGACTGAGGTAATAGGGGTTGGTTTTCCCAACGACGACGATGGCCGCCTGCTCGATATCCTCGTTGACTGCTTCGGCGTAGAGCCGTGGTGCGAACGCGACCCGTACGGTATCAGGGAAGACGAATTTCTCATATCCAGTTGGGACCGCTTCTGTAAGTTTATTAAGCATCAGCGCCGATATTTCTTTCTCCAACCTAGCAAGAAACGGTCTTTCTCTGCACGTGAACACCTGAGTCCTGCCAAGCTCTTGCGATATATTGGCAAGACCGCCGAAAGACATGAGCTCGTGAGCACGCTATCCGAAGGCACCCTGATCTATAGGGCACGTCAACAGAAATTGGGAGAGGTCTTCAGTACGCCTTGTGACTACGGCCCTCCCCCCGTCAAGTACGCAGTCCGATCAAATAGAATGAGTCCAGCCGGGATCGTAATGTTCTATGGGAGCGACGAAGAGGACACCGCTATCGCTGAAATAGACGACAACCCCAAGCTGGGCATTGTGGTAGGCACGTTCCGCTTAACACGGGAGGCAACGGTTCTCGATTTAACACGATTGCCAAAGCGCGTGCCGTTTTTCAAACAGGAACCCGAAACTCAGGAATACAGCTACGACCGGGCCGGTATTAGCTTCCTACACTCTTTCGTCGAGAGCGTTGCGGCCAAAGTGGAGCCGGGCGAGCGCGAGCACGTCGATTACGTGCCGACGCAAGTTGTCACGGAATGGTTCAGGAGAATCTTTCGCCACGACAAGGCACGAATTGATGGCATTTACTATCCGAGTACCCAACGGCCAGGCGGCAAATCAATTGTCCTGTTTGCCAACCGCCATTCGGTGGTGCTAACGCCAGAGCAGATCAGAGAACTGTCCGGGAGTGGCACTCTCAACGAATGGTGGCTTCAAAGTCGTCACGAGAAGGCTTGGCTGGAATTGGTGAACATGCGTGTCGTGCGCCCGCCGCGACGCCCCACTTAGCAGAATGCGCGTTCGGTGGTGCGAGGAACCGACGATCCCGATATTGATGTCCTTGTAAGAAATCGCCCGTCACAGCGTATATACAAGCGGCACATTGACATTACAGGCCAAAAGGAGGAGCCGCTTTGTCATCTCAACAAGATGAGATCACACTGCCCGAGAGCATCAAGATATCCCTCGCCGAAGTACGGGACCGATGGAAACGTTCGCCCTCAGGGGAATCCAAGCCCCATGGCGATTGGTTGGACGAGATTGATTACTACTTCAGCCTAGGCATCCGCCAATCGGAGCTCCGGCTCGACATCATCGCGCACACTGCCAAGAGTTGCACGCCGGAGGTAGCGACGAAATGCGCCCAGGAGTGCTCTTCCCTGAAAGAGGAGCTCAACGTGTGCGGAGCAGTCGCAACATTGCTTTTCGAGCTTGTACGACAAATGCCTTCCGCTTCAAAGACCGCCGAATAAGCGGTCTTTATTTTCGTCCGTGTGCAAGCAGTGTTTTCGCGTGGACGGTGTAGAACGTCCTCTTTCCCGGCACGGTCTCTGACTGAAAGATGTCATCCGTTTCGAAGCCGAGCTCGGCACCTTCGGGCGTTGAGAGAATTGAACCAATTGCATCTCGTATACGGCTTGCGTTCATCAAGAACGCCCTCCGTGTCATGTCCTCTCCTAGCCCAAGTTCGTCACGAAGGCTCGAAAAAGGACGGTTTTCTGGCTTTCTTCGCGTGTAAGTCTTTGTGGTTCAATGCGGGTGTTTGGAAAACTCGATGTAGTGCAGACCTACCCACTTGATTCTGATCTGGATTGTGGCAACATGCGCACAACATGTTTCTTCGCTCGCATTCACGCGTGAAGGACGGCAAGCCGCATAGTTACTGGTCCTTGGTGGAAACCGTGCGCACGCCCTCGGGGCCTCGGCAGCGCACGCTTTGTTACTTGGGCGAGCTGAACGGATCGGCGCAATCGCGCTGGCTCAAGAGCATCGAAGTATTCAACGAACAAGGTGAGAGCCGGCAGTTGAAGCTGTTTCCCGCGGACGCGGCTCCTGCCGACGACAATGCGCAGGTAGCGCGGGTGCTGATCGATCGGGTGCGACTGGAACGGACGCGTCGCTTCGGCGAGTGCTTTCTCGGCCTGGAATTATGGCGGCGGTTGCAACTGGATCGTTTCTTCGAGTCTGCGATAGATCATCCTGACGATGAAGCCGACGTTCCCTGGTCGCGCGTTGCCGCTTTATTGGCGATCAATCGGCTGTGCGATCCGGGCAGCGAGTTAGCAGTTGAGCAGCGCTGGTTTCCTGCCACGGCGCTGGATGATCTACTGGGCATCGAAGCCGCGAAGATCAACGATACCCGTTTGTACCGCTGCCTGGATCGCCTGCTGCCACACAAGACCAAGCTCGAACAACATCTCAAGCAACGCTACGGCGAGTTGTTCGCAGCCGAGTTCGATGTGCTGCTCTATGACCTGACCAGCAGTTATGTGGAAGGCGCGGCCGAGGGCAATCCGATGATGCGGCGCGGCTACTCACGCGATCATCGGCCGGACTGCAAGCAGTTGGTGATCGCGCTGATCGTCAACGTCGAAGGCTTTCCTCTCAGCTACGAAACGTTTGACGGCAATCGCGCCGACGTCACTAGTCTGGAAACGGTGGTGCGCATGGTCGAACGCAAGTACGGGCGAGCGCGACGGGTGTGGGTGTTTGATCGCGGCATCGTCAGCGAGGAGAACCTGCAGATGCTGCGCAAGCATGATGGTCAGTACCTGGTGGGCACCCCGCGCAGCAAGCTGAAGCAGTTCGAGCGCGAGTTGCTCGCCGAAGGCTGGGAGCAGGTACGCAAGGACGTGGAGGTGAAACTGGTCCCCGCGCCGGCTGGAAATGAGACCTACATCCTGTGCCGCTCGACGGCGCGCCAAGAGAAGGAAAAATCCATCCGCAGCCGCTTTTCGCAGCGCATGGAAAGAGCTTTATCAGCGCTGGCGGAGCGCGTGGCGCAAGGCAAGCTCTGCGACCGCAACAAGATCGAGCGGCGCGTCGGAGCAATCCAGGCACGCCACCCGCAGGTTGCCGATCTATACGAACTGGAGGTCGTCGAACACGAAGGACATCTGCGACTCAACTGGGAACTTCGAAAGCAACGCCGCGACTGGCAGCAAGCGCGCGAAGGCGCATACTTGCTGCGCACCAATCTGCCCGCTACGGATCCGGAACATCTCTGGAAGAGTTACATCCAACTCACCGAAGCCGAAGCCGCCTTCCGCGCGCTGAAGAGCGAGTTGGCGGTACGCCCCATCTTTCACCAGCTCGAACATCGCACCAAGGCACACGTGCTCGTAGCCTTCCTCGGCTACGCGATGTGGGTCACGCTCAAGCATCTTCTCAAGGCCAGCCATTCGCCGCTCTCACCCATGCGCGCCTTGGCCTCCGCCGCCACCCTACACAGCGCCGACATCGTGCTGCCGACCACCGACGGCCGTGAGATCCGGCTCAGACGGGTTACCACTCCAACGGCAGAACAACAAACTCTGCTCGAACAACTGGGCATGACGCTTCCCCAACGCCTCAACTTCGATCAGGAATGTAGTGCAGACTTTGCAACTGCCTAAACTGATTCCAAATAACTTAGCCGCCTCGCAGACGCTCTCGTGACGAACTTGGGCTAGCCAGAAGGAATGAAACAGGCTCCGTGAGATTCCCGCGAGGATGCCCTCAATAGCCTGTGGCCGTCCGGGCGGGACCGCTCGGGACAGATAGTCCAAAGTTACTGCGGGAGCATTCGCAATCCTCAGCCGAATGGGCACAAGCGTTCTTGCTGAAAACGAAATGTCGGTGATCGCTTCTCCCCAAAGACACGGACCATTGGGACCGGTCGGGCAAGTATGCGTGATGACCTGCTTCAGCTGCGGCGGGCCATCCTCCAGCATCAAGGCAGCCGTACAATATGCGTGCCGAACCCCGTCAACGCTATTGCGTTCAGCCGCAATGAGGCGTGCAGCCAGGGCAAAGGCCGCAACCATCGGGTCGGATTGGCCGGTCAAGAGCACGATCACTGGACGGAGATTTCCGCCAAGCGACCTGCTCGAAGCACGAATCGCTGCCACATCATCCCGCAAACCGGGCGTGGCCTCCAGCCAAATCATATCTAAGGACGGCACAAACGGGAGCACTTCTCGGATCGTGCTAAACGAGAGAATCTGCGGCACCTGGCCGGTGGTGGTGGCCTGAATCCCTAACCACTGCGCAAGCGAATCGCGGGCGGGTTGGTTCTGATCGACAATCGCAAGACGCATCGGCTGCTACCTCACGGCTTCTTGCCGTTGTCTGAACGGATGCCCAACCCGTTGAGCACATTGGTGTTTTGTAATGTCTTCTTTCGCGCATACTCTGTGCGACGTTCCAGCATCTATGTTTTCGATGGCACAGGATCGCTACATCTGGTGCGGGGAAAAACTGGAACTCCAGATTGACTTGGAAACCAGAGAAGTGGTCTTCATCGCAGATCCGAAGAGCGGGCGATTCCTCGATTCCCCCATGTCACCACGGGAGAACCTAGAAGCGGTGGAATTTACAGCTCTCGTTTCCGCAATTAAAGTACACGGGAGGCTGTGTTCGTACTCAGACTTTGTACCGCGCTACGGCTCTGGAGAAACGGCAAATCGCGCCTCCAGCGTGAAGTCTCAACTCAACGGCAAACTTTATGGCTGGATCGGAAAGAATAGGCTGTTGGAAAGTGTCTCAAGCGAGGGATATGTCTGGCACGGCCCCGTGGAAACAGGGAATTCTCCTGGGGACAGACAGCTCGCACTTGATCAGCTCCATCGAAGGACGTTCGCCGAACACTTAATGTCCATGTTTACTGCTTTCGCCAGATTTGCTCGGCAGAGCCGAATAATCATTCCTGCCCTGGTTGTGATCGTTGCGATCACGAGCGCACTTATCTGGGCAACTGCAAGGTTCGGTCCCATACAGGCACAGTCCGTTGAGCGGGTAAGTGGTGCGCCGCTCAGTCCAGGTCTCATGATTCAGAACGACTGGCGTGAACGCCTTCCGTCCGATCCCAGCAGGGATGAAGAGTTGAAGTGGCGGGGAGTCTTCTCCGTGGACAACTTCGAGAAGCGCCCGATTACTGCATTGCGTCTCAACATCGAGTTCCGGCCCCTCATCTACCACCGTCATTTCTGGCGGCTCATACAAGTGGGCCCGCCGCTTATTAACCACGGCTTCAGTTCACCAGAGGAGCTGCTGCAATCGCTGCAGGACACGCGCAACGACGTGTCTACTTCGGTGGTTCCCTTGACAATAGATTCCGGCGGACGCGGTAACTTCCTGTTTGAAGGCTTCTTCATCTTGACCAGAGATCACATTCCTTGTCCTTGCGACGGCCCGAGAGAGGACCAAAAAATCGCGGACCTTGTTGCTGGTGTCGCTAATATTGATGGTGTGCAGCACGCCACACTTGCTCCAATCAAAGCAACGCTCTCATTGGGTGATGGAAGTGAGGTGCAGGTAAACGCGCCATCCGAAGGCAATAGCGCCCCATGAATTGTCTGTGGGATTGGCACGGACATCGCGTTCTGCGGGCTCCAGAGGGCGGTACGCGGTCCGCTTCACTGTGTTCCTCCTGGCGTGACTACATTCGCATTCGGGCAGTAAGGTTCGAAGCTAAAATCAGCAGTATCTGTAAAAAGAGACTCCCAGGCTCGCGCGAGCCTGGCTTCTCGCCCGGGGGTGCGCTCTTTCGCGTCACGGAGATGCAATCGGTCTGTGCTCTCTGAAGCCGTGACTGCAAATCCGCAGAACACGACTTTGATCCCGCGATTGGAGATTTTGGTTGGAAGACCTGAGTTAAGCGAGCTGGCTCCATTCAATGCTTTCCTGAGGTTCATCTCTACGTTTTCCTTGGCGTCAGAATCCACATACAATTTGCAGCCTGAGCCATCGCTGCAACCCTGCGCATGGAGATCAGCCAGGGCTTCTTTGACGCCCAGATAGATCGGTGACACTGGAGCCGTCGGTGCCGCATTGCACTTCTTTTGCAGGTCAGAAAGCAGCTGTTGCTCCCGGCGCGCGGCAGCTTTCCTGCCCTCAATTGCCCTGTGGCTGTGATGAAGTGAATATCTGGCGATCTGCAGTGGTTCATTCGCAGTTGCCTTATCGCCTGTCACGAGGATCGTGAGCGTGGAGTGCACGGCAATCGGCTCATTTTGCAATATGATTTCTGCCAATCCCAGCATTGACGCGCACCCATTTGGATGCGAGCCCGAGCGGTCATCTAGGATCGCGTAATGGGGAGTGCGCTGGGAGCGAACGGTCACCACGCGCCAGCCCACAAACGTAACGGAACCAAGAACAATCGCCGGTCCAACTATCATCTGCACGAGCTTGTGGTTCATTGCGTCCTCCGTGTCACGCCGAACACCCGGCCAATGTTTTCGGAAATTCCCCTGTTGTAGCCATCACGAACGGCTTTGACGGCAACTTGTTCGAGTTCCTCGATGTGTATGTTGCGGTTGAAGCGATCTTCGACCAGCGCGATCTTCTCATTGACTGCGCGGTGTTTCTCTTGGACGCGCGCCTGCCAGCGTGCAAGGTCTTGGTGGCACGCATCGCGGCGGGCTATCGCCTGAGTCTCCTCAGCTGACTTGAGGCTCCATGCTGCTTCTCTCGTACGCAGGTCGCGAGCAAGGTATTCCAGCAGCAGGACAGCGGCGATCTCTACCACCGTGAGGCCGGTTGCGAACAGTGCCTCACCTGCGTCTTGAACGGACGAGAGGCGTACAGCGAATAACCCCACGCCCAGCGCGACGCCTGCACCAAAGCCAATCCAACTTAGGGTGCCGGAACGGCCGCTCGTGACCGCCCAAGTCAGCATGACGCCAACAAACGATGCGCTAACTGCGGCGAAGAACCACGCGAGCAAGTCATCGGACAGCGTGTGGAACAAAGAGTCGTGAAGCGTGGGTGCAATGCTGATCGCGAGCGCAACAACGAAGGACGACAACACGAACAATTTCAGTTCCGGTTTGGACCCGGCTTTGGGCGTTTGTGCACAAGCGTCCTCGGCGTCTCGCACGTTGGCTCTGGCCTGTTGCTCGCCTTTCTCTGCGTCCTCGCGTTGCGCGAGTGCTCTTTCGTACTCAGCTTGGTGCATCGCATCATGCGCATGCTGCGCGGGGTCGAATTTCTCGCGGTAGGTCTCTCTCGCCATTCCAATGGCATGATTCTCCAGCGCCTCGATGTCCTCCGGCTTGGCCACTGTTGTACCGCTTGCCAAGGCCCGGCTGTAGGCATGGTTGAATAGGCCGGTTTGCATCGCCAGAATGGTGCCCATCGTCTGGTCTTCCACAACTACGTTTGCGAGTGGATTCGGTGTCACTGGATTCATTTGTTGCCTCCTTTCGTGGCTGACGGGCGACAATAGAAATTCCCGGCTGGCGACATTCAGAATTCCCGATCCAACCACAAATTGAGCCAAGCTGGTTCCGGTCTTATTGACGGAGGCGGGTTGGTCACTGACAAGCAGGTGCGGAGGTTATTTGTGTTGGTGAAGACATCGGGAAATCAAGAAACGGCGGCAGCGAAAGCGGGAATGGATGCAAAGACAGCGCGCAAGTATCGGCGTCTGGGAAAGCTGCCGAGCGAACTGCCGGCGGCGCCGCGGTGGCGGAATCGACCGGATCCATTCAGTGAAGTCTGGGGAGAGATCTGCGCACTTCTAGAAATCAACGCCGGGCTGGAAGCCAAGACCGTGTTCGAGTTTTTGCAACGGCGTTCTCCGGGCGAGTTTGAGGACGGGCAGTTGCGCACGTTGCAGCGTCGGGTGAAGAACTGGCGGGCGACGGAGGGACCGGCCAAAGAGGTATTTTTCGCGCAGCAACACCCGCCAGGCCGACTGGGCGCGTCCGACTTCACCCACATGGAAGAGCTGGACGTTACGATCCAGGGGCAGAGCTTTCCGCACCTGATCTATCACTTTGTGCTGACGTACTCGAACTGGGAAGCGGGAACAGTGTGCTATTCGGAAAGCTTCGAGAGCCTCTGCGAAGGACTCCAGAACGCCCTCTGGAAACTGGGCAAGGTTCCGCACCGACATCGGACTGATCGGCTCTCGACGGCGGTCAGCAACACGAGCGATCCAGCAGAGTTCACGGAGCGCTACAAGGGCATGATGCGCTACTACGGACTGGAAGGCGAAAAGACGCAAGCTGGGCACGGCAATGAGAACGGCGATGTAGAGCAGCGACACCATCGCTTCAAACGGGCGGTGGCGCAGGAACTGATGCTGCGCGGCAGTCGGGACTTCGCCAGCATGGAAGCGTACCAGCGGTTTCTGGATATGTTGTTCGAGCGCTTGAACGCAGGGCGTAAGCGACGGCTCGCGGAAGAGATGTCGGTTATGAAGCTGCTTCCCGAACGGCGCATGGAGTCCTGCAAGCGAGAGCGGGTGAAGGTGGACTCGGGCAGTTTGATCTACGCGGATCGGAATGCGTACTCGGTGCCAAGCCGGTTGATCGGCGAGCAGGTGGAGGCGCGGCTCTACATGGATCATGTGGAAGTCTGGTACGGCCAGAAGAAGGTTGAGCAGATGCCGCGCTTGCGCGGGCGCCGGAAGCACCGTGTGGACTACCGTCACATCATCGACTGGTTGGTGCGCAAACCGGGAGCCTTCGAGAACTACCGTTATCGTGATGAGTTGTTCCCGACCAGTCGATTCCGCATGGTGTTCGATGTGCTCCAGGAGAAGCTTGGGCAGGCCCAGGGGCAGCAAGGAGTATCTGAAGATCCTGGAGTTGGCGGCCAAAGACAGCGAGGTCCAGGTAGACGAAGCTTTGCGCGCGTTGCTGGAAGGTGGCATCGAGGAGATCAGTGCCGAACGAATAGAAACCATGCTGAGCTTCCACCGCGGTGATACCGCTCGCGATGTGCAGGTGGCCGCAGTCGACCTCGGACTCTTTGACGAGCTGTGCGAAGTACGTGAGGTGTTGCAATGAGCGCGACTCCTCAGATCAGAACGGCGTTGTTGGAGAACCTCACAGAACTGCACTTGCCGACGATGCGCGCCTGTTTCGAGGAGGCAGCGCAACACGCCGAGAAAGAAACCCTCAGCTACGAGCAATACCTGCTGGAGTTGGCCGAACGTGAGTGCGAAGCCAGGCGACGGAATCGCATCGTCAAGTTGTTGCGCGAGTCGGAGCTGCCGCGGGAGAAGACGTTGGCGAACTTCGATCATGAAGCGTTTACCCGCCAAGGTCGGGCGACAGCTGAAGATGCTATTAGATGGAAGTTTCTTGGACTCCAAGGAGAATCTGCTCGTGTTCGGGAATCCCGGAGCGGGAAAGAGCCACTTGCTGTGCGCCCTCGCCCATGAACTGATCGCGCAAGGCCGCAGGATGAAGTACACGAGCTGCGCCATGCTGGTGCAAGAGCTGTTGATAGCCAAGCGGGATCTGCGGTTAAGCAAAGAGATCAAGAAACTGGCCAAGCACGACGGCCTGATTATCGACGAAATGGGCTATGTTCAGCAGAGCCGGGAGGAGATGGAGGTACTGTTCACGTTGCTGGCGGAACGTTACGAACGCGGAAGCGTGCTGCTGACTAGCAATCTACCCTTCTCAAAGTGGGATGGAATCTTCAAGGATCCGATGACAACGGCGGCAGCCATCGATCGACTCGTGCATCACTGCGTCATCTTGGAACTGAACATCCCGAGTTATCGGATGGAGCAAGCCAAGAAGAATCGAGACACGACGCCAGACAGCGGCGAAGCCAAGTGAGGAGTCGGCGCGGTCGGCCGCTCGTTGCTGGCAGGCCCTCCGCTCCGCCCCTACGGGGCTCCGCTCCGGCCCTGCCAGCAACAACATCACAGCCAAGGAAGGAGAGCAAGAACTAGCTACATCTGTCGGGAATTATGAATGTCGTTGATGGGAAAGAACGCTTGACGTCCGACACGTGGCCGAAGACGTTGGTTGCCATGCTTTCATCTCAAGTATGAGAACAGCCGCAACGAGTACGAACCTCTGACACACGGGAATCATCGACCATAGCTCGACAAGTTCAGTAACAAGTAGAACGAGCACGACGGCAACTCCTACGAAAGCTGTTCCGTACTTGACGGCATCCTTCGGCGTAATCAGACGCAGCATGAGCCCAAATGCTGTCACAATGAGCGCAGTTGCCGCGAGCGTTCCCATCAGGGAAGTCCACCAATTTACGAACGCGTGCATTCGTTTTCTCCACAAAAAAGGAGCCTTCACGTGGAGGGCTCCTAAAGCAAAGAGCTAGGTTGACTCCAGGAGTTTCTTGGCCTGGAGGAGTTTGGTGAGCATTGTTTTCTCCGTGTTGAGTTCCGCCTCAAGCAGGGAGACCTTGTGTTCTTGCTTCGCGATCTGATCGAGCACGACTTCGACGGGAGAACGCGGAACCCATGCTTTGCGTGTGCCCGCTTCTGCCTTCTTGGCGCTCTGGTCGGTTTTCTTTTCTGCGGTCATGACGCCCTCCTTCGAGCGTTACAGCGGGAACTGCTCATTTATTACCTGCATGAGCATCCGGATGGTTGGAATGTGAGAGTCGAGCCCGGCAAGTGCGCCGAGCGTGGCGCGGTGTTCCTTCTGGGAGATGTGGTCCTGTGCCTGCTGGAGCCTCTCCCGAAGGTCGTTCAGAAGCGTCGCGGCCCGCTCGAAGAGCAGGGACCGCACCGCCTCCGTCGGTGGTTGTGGTTGGGGCATGGTAGGCTTCTCCTTTCTTAGCTGCCTCAAGGCGTTGCGCGGCAACCCAGCGTTCAAGCTTCTGGATAGAGGCCCGCAGGATCGGCGCGCTGATGTGGGTGTAAATCGCATTCACGTCTTCGCCCGAGCTGTGGCCCATGAGCGCCCGCCGAATGTCCGCGAGGACGCCTGCTTCCATGAGCCGCGTGTTGAATGCATGGCGAAGATCGTGGAAGCGGAAGTAGCGGAGCTTGGCGCGGCGAATGGCGGCTTTCCAGGCTGTCTTGATCTGGCGGATGGGTTCGCCGTCAAAGGTGAAGACCAAACCCTCTTCTTTCTTGCGCGATTCGAGTTCGGCGTAGAGGCGATCCGTCATCGGAACCTCGCGGCCTTCGCCCGAGCAGGTTTTCGAATGTGTCACGGAGATAATCCGCCTGCTGAAATCGACGTGCTCCCATCGCTGACCCAGGAGTTCACCCCTGCGCAGACCCGAGTCCAAGCCCGCGATGATGATCGAGCGGAGATGCGGCGCGGCGGCGCCAAGGAGTTTGTCTTCCTCCTCGACGCTCACCACAATTCTCGGCTTCCGCCGTTCTTGCGCCATTGGCACCCGGCTCAGGGGGTTCGAGGTGAGAAGTCCCTCATCGACCGCAAAGAAGAGAATGCGGCGCAAGGCTTCAAGGTCACGGTTGATCGTCGTGTCGGATAGCTTCGGTTTTGCCTTCTTGCGGCATGCGCGATATTCGCGCACGAGGTTTTTGGTGATTCTCCCGATGCCCGTCTCGCCCCAGAAAGGCAAGAGCGCCTTGAGGCGATCCAGGTGATACGGCTTCGACAATCCTTCGGCGATGAAACGGGCCGCGAGTTCGCCGAAGATCATCTCGGGATGTGGTTCGGTCATCCCTTGGCGGATCAGGTTGAGTTCTTCTTTGAATTCGTGGTCGATACGCTCCGCGCGACGCCGGTTGGATGTCCCGGTGGATTTCGCGTGGCGGACGCCATCGACGAAGACTTGCGACCAGTAAATGGTGCCGCGCTTGTAGAGCGCCATGTGCAGTTACCTCCTTTCGCGTTGCTGGGCTTCAAGGACCCAGCGGATGATTTGGTTTCGGTAGAAGACGAGCTTGCCGGTTTTGCTGATCCGGAAGTGCGGCAGTCCTGCAGGCATATAGCGCTGCCGGATAGTCCAGACTGAGCAGCCGAGGAGCGCAGCGACGCGGCTGATCGAAAGCGGTTCCCCGAGCGCGTCATAAGAGACGCAGGTCGGGTTTATGCCGGACTCAGAAGCCTGCGGATTTGTTGCACTTCCGGCACGTCCGCCTAGGGCAGTCGTACCCGTAGCAGAACCCGCAGTGCTTCGATCCCGTTTCTGCCAGATTCGGTCCAGTGGCCTACTCTGCACGACCGCGCTCCTTTCGCTTGATGGCTTTGTGAATGAGCGCGCGCAGCCAGCCGGGCAACATGCCCCAGAGCAGCCACAGTGCCATGAGCGCAAGCCCAATGACGACGAGGCTATTGGCGAAAGCAGGCCGCTCAAAGAGTTCCACGAGCCCACCGATAGCGACGAGCACGGTGATGACTGTGAGTCCTGCGCCGAGGAGCCATTGCGTGAGCGAGGCGAGGAACTTCCAACCGGGCGAGACCTTCGGTTGCGGCGTCGAAAAATCCCGGCTGCCGCATTGCGAGCACACCTCGGCGTGACGGGGATTCACATGGAGACGGGGGCACAACTTGAGGTCGTAGCTGCGTCCGCAGAAGTTGCAGAAGAGCGGCTCGCCCGCCGTCATGCGTCCGCAGTGGTAGCAGAATTTCATGGGAGTGGCACCAAGGGTTGCGGCTCGCTGCCTTTGGGACGAAGCCACACGGGGGCAAGCAGGCTCTTCACGCGGACCGACGCCAGGGTGGCGAACCAGAAGATCTTCTCGGTGGACGCCGCGACGACCTTGCGGATGGACTGCAAGCGGCGCTCAGTGTTTGCAATGACGAGCACACGGAAGCGGTTCTGGTGGAACATGCGTTGGTAGTCGCCCGAGGTCGCAAACCTGAGGTAGTTCGCGACCTTGTCCTTCCACACCGTCATTGCCTCGTTGCCGAGATCCACTTCGAGAAAACAAGTGAGATCGCCTGATAGCGTTGCGAGTTCTACGTATCCGTCGGGAATGAGGCGAAGGTTCGGCGTGAGCGGTTCATAGAAGTCCTGCCACCGCTCGAACACGATCCCTTCGAGAAGTGTCTGGTACTCCATCGAGCAGCGGACTTCGTTGATCGTCAGTTGGTGCTGCACGAAGAAATCGGCGACGAGCGTTTCATCCTGCGCACGACGTGGACCCCGGTTCTGCACTCCGATGAGGGCGGCGCTCTTTGCAGAAAGCGAATAGAGCGACTTCTTTCCGCCGGATGTCGTGCCCAGCATGAACCGGCGCAACAAGCCCGCGCGTGTAAGGGCAAGCAGCCGGGCATTCGCACGAGTCGTCGAGTGGAACCCAGCAGCGAGCACTGCCTGTGATCGGTCTGCGACACGCATGGTGGCGAGCGCGCGGAAGAGTCGCAGATCGCGCTCCTGCAGAATCACGTTTGTGCGGTCATTCCCATTCATTGAGTGCCTCATCCGGTTTCTGCCGCAGGAGTTCCAGCCGTTTCGCGATGTCGCGCTCGATGTGGGCGCGCACGCGGCCACGGGTGTAGCGGCAACGGTTCAAGAGGTCGGTGTAATCGACGGCGGGGTCCTCGACGGTCGGCACGCGGGCTTCGAGGAAGCGATCCGCACCGGATTTCACCATGCAGTGCCGCTGGGGAAGGTTCTTCAGGCGTTCGGCGAGCGATTTCCCGCCATCGAGTGCATTGCTCACGTGCTGGGCATCCGGACCCGAAAGCTGGAAAAATATCTGGGCGCCGACGCCCGCGAGCATCTCGCGGGTGTCGGCTGATTGCTGCGCCATGAGCTGCTGGCTCAAGACGAGCCCGATGCCCCACTTGCGGCTCTCCGCGAGCACGGTGTCTATCCCGGTGTCGGCGGCCAGAAGGTTGTGCGCCTCATCCACCACGAGCGAGAACAGGTTGCGCTTCTCACGGGAGAAGAGCGCATTCTTGAAGGCGGCAAAGAAGAGGCTGCCCAAGGTGAGGGCCTGTGGGCCGAGCTTTCCCTTGTCGAGGTTCACGATCACCCATGAGCCCGAATCCATCGCCTCCCGAACTGAAAAGCTCGACTGAGTCTGGCCGACCACATGGCGGAAGGCATCGATGCTCGTGAAGGCGGATGTCTTGTTGAGGATCGGCTCCCGCATCACGGCGCGCATCGCCTCGCTCTGCGCCTCATACCGGAACTCAAAATACTGTCTGACTTCCGTGTTGGTTACCCGTTTCAGACAGGCAGCGCGGAATCCGAAATGCACAAGGAACGGCGCAAGCTCCACGATGGTGAGGCCATTCGCCGAGAGGACAAAGAGCGAATTCCGCAGAAGCTCATCCGTGCGGGCACCGAAGTGATCGAGCGCCCAGCGCTTCCGCAGCACCTCCGAGAACTCAGCGATTCTGGTGAAGTCGGGCGTTTCCTGCTCCAACGGATTGAGGCCGACCGAGACGAGAGGATCGGTCGGGTCCACGATGATGAGCTTGTCGCTCAAGTGCCTGCGGAGCCGCCGTTCGCGTGCGTTGATCGTCCGCAAGAGAAACGGCAGGAACTCACCGTGAAGATCGAAACAGGCAAAGCCGCGATCCGCTTCGATATCCTGGGCGAGCATCGAACGCAAAAGCGAACTTTTGCCGCTCCCTGTCTTGCCAAGGATGGCGATGTGCCGGGTGCGCTCGGTGCTCGTGAGCGTGACGCGCTCCCGCGTCACCTCGCCGTCCGAGACGCGGCGGCCGATCTCCACGCCCCTTCCCTCGCTCCGTGCTCCGCGATCCCGCCCTCGGAAGCGGTTCCATATACTCGCGAAGAATTGTTCAAAGAAGTCATGCATGAGGCGGATTATGAAGGGCGCCGCTTCAAGTTCGATAACAGAGCGAAAATGATGAGAAACAAAAAGCCCAGGTGCTCGACTGGTAAGTTCGAGCACCTGGAGATCACCAGCCGGAGCCAAAGGAGGAAGTGCTTAATGGTTGGTGATCAGAACTTCTCGGAAGCGGCGGCCTGCCGACTTCTGGGCGGTATACGGGAGCACAACACTCCGAATGTGGAACGGGCGAAAGAGCTTGCGGACCTCGGGAACATCATTGAGCGACAAGACGAACTTGCCGCGCAGCTTGCCGAGCCGCTCTGCCATGAGCGCGAAGTCGTCCTCCGTGAGGTTGTAGCGGTACAACTTGATGCCGTAATACGGTGGGTCCAGGTAGAACAACGTCGTGGGCCGGTCGTACCGCTTGAGGATTTCTTCGTAGGGCAGACACTCGATCTGCACCCGTTCCAATCGCTTGTGGGCGTTTTCAAGGAGCTGTGGAAGGCGCTCAAGGTTGAATCCAGGCCGCTGGACCACGCTGAAGTTGTACGACTTCCGGCGCACGAGCCCTGCGTATGCGTTCTTCTGGAGATAGAAGAAGCGCGCGGCCCGCTGGATGTCCGTCAGTGTCGCGGGGTTCGTCGCCATCTGGATGTCAAACAGCTTGCGGCTCACGAGGCAGAATTGGAACTGCCGAAGCAACTCCTCGTGATGGTGCTGGCAGACGCGGAAGAAGTTCACCACTTCGCCGTCCAGGTCGTTTATGACCTCGACTTTGGACGGCTCTTTATGAAACAGGACCTGCGCTCCCCCGGAGAACGCCTCGACATACGTCGTGTGCTCCGGGAATATCTCAATGATCCGCTTTGCAAGCGCGCGCTTTCCTCCTATGTAGCTCAGTGGTCCAGTAGGCATGGATGGGAGAAGCGCGGCCTTCCCGAATGGCACTTCGACCGAGGCCCGCCCCGAATCGAAGCGTACCGACATCTTATAGCGGCTGCGGAAAAGCGGTAGATAGGAGGAATTGCCGGAAGTGACAAGTGCAGGCTCGACGTTTGCCGCTTGTGGCAATTCCTCCTGTCTACCATCCAAGCGCCGAAGATGCGATAGTGCCTGGATGACGGACAATGACGCGACCAAGCAATGCACATCCGACCAGCGGCCTGACGCTTCGCCTGCTGAAAACCCCGATTCAGAAATGGAACGGCAGTTGTACGCACTCGCGGAAATTCTCCTCGATATTTACTTGGAGCAGAGGAAATCGTCACAAGGGCGAAGGAACTCTGGCTTTGACGAACATCTGGAGAGGACGTAGCATGATCGCATTCCCGCCAAAGGTCCCAATCCAATGAACATCAAACATGAATGGCATCATTTACTGCCGTGTCTCTTCCAAGGAGCAGATTGAAGGCACGAGCCTTGAGTCGCAAGAAGCGGCGTGCAGAGACTACGCAGACGCGCACAATATCAATATCCTGAGGGTATTCGTTGAGCGGGGCGAATCCGCCAAGTTCGCGGATCGCACCCAGCTCATCGAGCTTCTCAACTTTTGCCGTGACCATAAGGGGCAGGTCGAGACTCTCCTCGTATGGAAAATCGACCGCTTCGCTCGGAACGTCGGCGATCACTTCAACATAAAGGCCGTGCTCCTTAAGCACGGTGTCCATGTGGTATCCGTCACGGAGCCGATCGACTCCAACCCGGAGGGCAAGCTGCTTGAGACGATCCTCGCGGGATTTGCTCAATTCGATAACGACATCCGAGCAATGCGCAGCGTGCAGGGGATGCAGCGCAAGCTTCAGGAAGGCATCTTCCCGTGGGGGGCGCCAATGGGATACCGCAGCGCAAACCACGGGGAAAAGAAGTCACAGCCTGACATACCCGACCAGCCGATGTTTGGCCTCCTGCAAAAGGCGTGGCAAGAGTTCGCCACCGGAGCATATTCAAAGGCGGAGATCGGCAGGCTCATGGCCAATTGGGGCGTACTCTCAAGGCGCGGCGCGGGCCTTGGCCCCCAGACTCTCGACCAATTCTTTAGGAATCCTTTCTACGCCGGCATTCTAGTGAACCCGTGGACTGGGCACGACCACGACGGCAAGCACATCCCAATGGTGCCCCGTGAGGTTTTTGCAAAAGTGCAGCTCATCCTTGCGAGGCGCGGGCGGAAGATTCACCACCGGATGGAACGTCCGGAATTCCCTCTTCGTGGCCTTGTTCGGTGTTCCTCCTGTCGGCAGTACATGACGGGCAGCTTTTCGCGTGGGCGCTCGGCGCGCTATGCGTACTATCACTGCAACCGCCCACAGTGCGGCCATCGCGCGAGTTTCGGAACGGCAACAGTCCAAGAGGAGTATCTGACGCTGTTGCGCGATGTTTCATTGAAGCCGGAACGCGCCCCGAAGCTGAGGAGCATGATTCTCCGCGCAGCAGAAGACAGGCTATCGCACTCGGATGCCACGAAGTCCCGTAGGGCGCTCACCCTGGATCAGCTCGCGCGGCAGATGAGAGAACTGATCGACATGCGCTCCAGCCGTCTAATCACGGACGAAGAGTTCCGCGCTCACAAACGAATCATCGACGCAAAACGGACTGGACTGCAAGCTGCGCCCGTTGCAATACGTCTGAGCTTGGATATGGTACGGGCCGATGTCGAGAGGATTCTCGCCCCCATCAGCGATCTTCCCAGCACCTGGGAGGGGCTTCCGCTGCCCGCACGACGGCGGTTCGATCATTTGGTGCTTCCGGTCGGTTTCGTAAACGGAGAAAGTCGAACCGCTGAGTTGGGGCTTCTTTTCAGGCTTTCTGTCGATTTGGAGAGGGAGAAATCATCAGTGGTGCCCCCCAGTGGAAATAGTTGGAACCGCCTTTTGCAAGAGATTGCTGATTTCGCTGCGCTCTTCCGATCCATCGACAGTGGCGAACCTGGTTCAAACGGGCCGGTTCCACAAAACTCCTGAGAGTACGCCTCGACGGAATAGTTGGAACCGTGGCACTTGCTCGCAGCACTGGTTCTCGTTGGGCCTTGACAACTTCCAACAGCAGTGGTTCAACAATGGTGGAAGGCGGCGGAGCGAATCTGCTGTTCGATAGCATTTCCGGGGCCTGGAACGGGAACACTTGTCACTTGTGACAATTCCTCCTATCTACCGGGATGGCGAGTTCCTCCATAAGCTAAGGGCATACGGTTGGAGTTGGATTTTCAATCTCACAACGTCCATGTCTACACGGCTCAACAATTACATCCACACATGCCGCAAACGCACAGGCCTGACACAAAAAGACGTCGCGTTTTTGCTGGGCACGAAGGACGGAGCACAGCTATGCCGCTATGAGCAGGGCAAACACCTCCCGCCGTTGCGCGCGGCGTTGGCCCTCGCACGGATTCTCGACGCCTCGGTCCCGTCGCTCTTCCGTGGAGTTGATGAATCGCTCGCGCGAAGACTTGCAGCCCGCGCAGCAAAGCTTCGATTGATTCTCGAACAACATAAGGGGCCTCGTCGAACCTCTCCTCTTGATGCGCGGCGGATCGAATGGCTGAGTGGTCATTACCAGCCAACGCGCGACAACGCGCACCACTCACCATGAAACCGCTCCCGGAAAATTCCGTGCTCGCTCTGGACTTGCGTAATGTCCGTTTCGGTTTTGCGCTCTTTGATGGACCAAACGAGCTATTGGATTGGGGAATCCAGAACTTCCGCCTGGGCGTGAACGCCGTTAAGGTGCCCGTGGACAAGAAACTCGAATCCCTGCTTGATCGTTGGTGCCCTGATGTGGTGGTCATCAAGGCACCAAGAACTCCGGAGGCCGAATGTCTTGCTCGGCTGGTTCGCAGGATCACTCGATCTCGGCGACTCGCGGCATGGACAATCACGCGGAAGACTGTGTTCAAGACCTTCGCAGGCACCCGCAACAAGCATGAGGTCGCCACAGCCATTGCTGACCGATTTCCGGAACTGCGGCCACGACTTGGACGAAAACCCAAGTGCTGGGAGCCAGAGCCGTATGCGATGCCCATCTTCGACGCGGCCTCGGTCGCGATCACGTACTTCGCGTGCAAGACAAGAAGAACCCCTTCGCCGCTTCCTCGTTGACGAATAGACTGTAACTACAGTCCGTCAAATCTTGAGGAAGCGACGAAGGGGCTTTATCGTGTTGGCTCATTTGCACTGTCCGAACCGCGATGTTCGGGATTTAGCCGAAAAGCTGCCCCTGATGCTCGATATGCAGATGGGCGGCCATGCTTTCGATTACTAACCGTGCGGGTATTTGAGCCAGTTCCTTCGGTTCAACCTTGTGCAGACCGCCCCCATACACTCTCCCTTCGGAAAGCATCTGTCCGGGAGTAATGCGCTGCAGCGCCTCGAATACATTGGCCTCAAGCTCTGGATGATCCTTTAGTGCATCGCGCATACGGCCCTTCGGGTACAACATGAGATACACATTGTGCGCCGTTGCTTGCGAGCGGTTCCAGAGAAACCGAAACGGGCTTTTTCCATTTCGCGAGCGCCCCATATACGTACAGAGAAAAGGCGCAGGGGGGCGGTTTTCCTGCGAGTACCAGGGCGCTCGACGGCTCGTGAGATAGGAAGCGTGGACGTTTTGCTCACGGCCCAATTGAAGATATTCAAAGAAGCGTGGCCACATGGCCTTGATCTTATCCTCTGTCTCGACACAGTCGAGCAGATATAGGCGGGGCGATACTTCCGGCGTTCCACCTGGCAGCGCACGAACGATATCGTCGGCTAGGTGGCGCGGGCCAGGGAGTATCGGCTTCAGGAATGCGCTCGGAATTTCCCATTGTTCAACTTCTGCATCGGTGAGAATAAAAAAGCTGTTGGCACCGGTGGCAAGACCGCGCTTGATAGCGAAGAGGTCACCAAGTGTCGGTTCACCGTTGCGCTCGCCAGCCGTTCCTCCGGGGAACTGGGTCCATTTTTGCGAGTGGGCAAGTTCCTCTACCGGCACAGAGACTTCACTTTTCGGGGCTTCAATTGGCCCACCTAGAGAACAACGGACGTGATGCCCCGCTGGTGGCGGCGACTTACGGAAAAGTACTACCGCAGACGATACCAGCGCGTCAGTGAACTGCACGTCAGTAGGACAAAAGCGATGAATGTGTAAGAGCGTCACGCGTTCCGTGAGATAGCGCCGGAGCGTGACCCCGTAGTTCACGTCCATGAACTCAGAAGGAATGAGCCAGGCAGCAAGACCATCATCCTCCATCCAGTCATGGCACAGCAGCAGAAAATAGCAATAGAGACCGGCGAGGCCGCTGATATCGAGACGAAGTGATTGTGCGAGCTTTGTTTTGAGGCGAGTCTTTTCTTCGAACTGCAGATGATGATGCCGTACATATGGCGGATTCGAAAGCAACAACGAAAAGCGGTCTCCGGGTACGAGCTGCCGGGTGAAATCCCCTTTAATTACCCGAAGGCCCGAGCCACTCCAGAGGGTATCAGCGCTCTCTGCAAAGAGCGGATCAAGTTCGACCCCGACGGCAGACTCAATTTTATGTGAGCCGGATTCCTGGCAGAGCGCGGAAAAGAACGAGCCGGTGCCCACCGCTGGATCAAGAAATCTCACTGGAGCTCCGTCCATGAGCGTAAGCGCATAACGCGTGATGCTTCTCGCAAGCTGCGGCGGGGTGGCAAACTGGCCCCACTGATTTCGCTCAGTGGCCGTTTTGAGCGCGTCAAGCCGCGCCTGCTCTTGCAGGCGGCGTTCCTCGATGCGTTGTGTGGCCTTCGTTTCCATGACAATCTCAGATGCCGAGTTGGTCAAGATCCCCGATCCGGTGTTCCCAAATCCAGTCTATGCCCTCCGCAGCTTCATATCCCAGATACGCCGCGTCAAAATAGCCGCATAGGAACAAGGCGAAAACAACGTCATCGCCGAAGGTGGCCTTCAGTTGGTTGATCTTGGTCGCTTCCTCTTTTCGCCGTTTGTTGACGTTAGTGAAATCTCCCGCTGACTTCGCTTCAATGAGCAGTGGCAGGTGCGGCAATGTAGCGCGTGTAGGCTGAATAACGGCATCGATAGGGATCTTGACTGTCTTTGCTTCAGCCTTCGAAGGCTTTACGAGTACATTCAGTCGGAACGAGAAAGTGCCCGGTTCCATCTGGGTAATAGAGGTCGCGGTCGGGGGTGCCATCTTCTTATATCCACGATTTATGAGGTAATCCTCAATGAGCGCAAGCTGGCGCTTCTCCTGAGCATTACGCACGATGGGGTCCGCCACCGCCCCGCAGAGTCGGTCGGCAACAATCGTGGATGAGCGGAAACGTTCTTCCTTCGTCGGGCGGCGCTTCTCTGCAAGCCACGGAAAGATGTCCACGTCTCGCATTTGCAACAGAATCCCAGCGATCTTTTCAAGATGTGTTTGGAGCAACTCGGGCGACAGGAGTGGCGGAACCTTTCCCAGTTCCAATGAACCGACTAAATTCTTGCTGGAATCCGCGAGGCCGATCAGTCGATCACGCGCGAGAGGCGGACACGTGGACATCCTCAGTGTTGGCAGAATTGCAGGATTGTCCCGGATTATGTCGGGTGTGATGGTCGTCAGGTCCTTGGTCAAGGAAAGACCGTTCGCTACGCTCTCGACGGTTTTCTTGCGCGTTTCACGGTAGGCCTTCGGCGCAAACTTTAGAAACCACTGGTTGAACTGGTCAACCGAAGCACGTGTATCAGCCTTCCAAAGGTGCGGCTTGTCGGCATTGATGGCCATGAGCTTACTTTAGCAGTCGTTCTTGAAAATGCAACCCGAGATGGGCGGTCGGAGCACGGGACTCCCCTCTGCCCCTGGCTTGAGACCAAGAGACTCCATTCTTGCTGAGTTTGTCCGCATCTGAGCAAGTGCGATGAGGAGGTCCCACGTCAGCCGTTTCTTGCTATAATCTGCCACCGATGGAGGTAAGCCCGTGAAATGCCCCGGCAATAAGTCTACCTGTAAGGTGCGGAAGATCGGAGCGAGCAATGAAACCTTCGCTCTTCCGCCAACGCCCATTCGCATTCTGTATCAATGTGAGCTCTGCGGCTACTTCGTGAAGTACGTTGACAAAAACGCTGTGTCTGGATTCTCCTCCGAACCATTCGATATCGGCTAGAAGCGCAGAACGGGGACCGAGTCCCCTGGCTTGAGACCCGGGGGCCGGGTTCTCCTATCAAGCGTAAAACCTAGCTCTTTCACGCAATTGACTCCACCGCATGGTGCATTGGCTCCCGTCGTGTAGGCGAAATTGAGACGGTTACTACAAACAGCTTGTAGACGAATCCGCTGTGCGAGCCAAGCCAGGCGTCAGTGCCAAACGCAAGCCCAGCCAGCAGATGGACAGGGCCCGCGTTTGGACTCCTCGCTCCAAACTTAGCCACTACGTTTCAAGCGTTCTTCGCATCAGTTGCGGATCCGATTCGTCCGACAAGGTGCGGGTTAGGGCCGATAATGTTCAATCCGACCGGGTCTTTCGCCGCCCAGTTGAACAGCCACTCTGCATCGCTCATCGAAAGATGGATGCAGCCATGTGATTCGAGATCCGGATCTCCAGCGTGGAAGGCACAGCCGGAACCACCAGAGAAAAACAGTGCATAAGGCATTGCAGCCGGATTGCCGTGACTGTCCTTGTACAGCGAGCTGTGATGCATCCGCTCGCGGCGGACGGGATCGATCGAACCATTAGAAATCAGCGGAGTCAGGTGACCCTGGCGGCCGGTTGAAAAGTCATCGATTGTACGGACGATCTGCCCATTCTCCAAGATGTTGATCTTGTGATTCGGAAGATCGACCAGAGCCTTCTTGCCACTGTTGTTTGCGGTACCGCTGTTCTTTTCGTCCACCTCAGGGTCTCCTCGTGTGTTGAAGAATCCGACATCGCAAAATTGCGATAATCGTTTTTTGTTGGAATCTGAATAAAGGTTGAAGGCTGGCGAGCATCGTTACCAGCGATGCTCGATGCCGTTTATGCGTACGCCGGAAACTGAATATTCGGCAACGCTTCGATGGCTGTAATAAACGCATCCGCTCTTGCCACTGTGGTCGCGTGAATATCATGCGCCAGGACTAACGAATGCTCGCGGGCTTCGATCTGATCGAGGCCGAGCTGCACCCAACCGTCTGGCTGGTATTTCGGGTTCCAGTCGTTCGGGTCAACATTCCACAGGACAATTCGGTAGCCCAGTTCATGAGCAATGTTGTTGACGAGCTGATTATGGGAGCCAAAAGGTGGACGGAGGAGCTTGATTCCGCGATCAGCATCTCCAATCAGTCCGGCGGTTTTCATGATTTCGTCCCTGATCTGCGCCTCAGTCAGCTTGGCGAGATTGGGGTGAGTGTACGTATGATTGCCGACGTAATGTCCCTCGGCAGAAATGCGCTGGAGAATGTCTTTTCCATGCGCGGTCGCGAGGTTCTGACCGACGACGAAAAAAATGGCTTTCTTACCATGTTTGGCAAGAATATCCAGCAGTTTTGGTGTGTTCACCGCGTGGGGACCGTCATCGAATGAAAAAACGACTTCGCGAACCCCAGTTCCGGACCCGTACAAAGCACTCATATAGCCTCCAATGAAAGCTAAGTTCAAGGAAAGCCTAGGCGACATATCCGTACTTGTCAAACGAAAAATTCGTAATAACCAAGCATGTATATCGGAAATAGTTTGATTTTAATGAACTTAAACGTTTTTTCTTTTATTTCTGGGTGGCCCGTGCCAAAATCTAAGCAGAAGCGCCGGAGGCAATATGGAAAACTTCGGAGAGCGCCTACGACAGATTCGCGGTGAGCGTTCACAAAAAGAAGTCGCAGCAGGACTCGGAATGCCGCAGACCACGCTTTCTAGTTTAGAAAACCAAGACAGCATTCCACGAGGCGAAGTATTGGAAAAACTCGCGCAGTATTTCAAAGTCCCATTGAATTACTTTTACGAGCCTCGACAGCCAAAACCGGCGAGCACTGATGCGGCTAAAGCGTATTTGTCCTTCCTCAAAGAGCCCATGAAAGGCCGCACTACAGTCGCAACCCAGGCTTCTGAGATTGTGGAAAAAGCTGTGCGTGAGCGAATTGCGTGGAGAATCAAGGAGCATCTTGGAGAAGCTAAGAATAAGCAATGAGAACTTACAGATCCCGCCTCTTGAAGAGATCGTAGAGACTCTCTTAGTGGAAGCCGGATGTGCACATCTGCCTACTGATGAAAGCCGATTGCTAGATTTTCTTAATCTCCGTCAGCTTTGCTTTGATTTCATGAATGACCCTGAGCTTCCGCTCGACCGCAGTGCGTTAACAAAAGACATCCGGGCCGTATTGAGCCTGAATGATCGAGTAGTAGCTACTCAGCCAGGTCTAAATCCCAAGAGGAAACGCTTCGGTATTCTTCATGAGATTGGACATTTCATCAATCACGAGCATCTTCAGAAACTCTTTTATGATACCGATGAGACCCTCAGTTGGTGGACGAGGTCAAGAATGGAGCGCGAGGCGAACGAAACTGCCGCCCAGCTCTTATTCCAGGGAAACAGATTCACAGAAGAAGCTTTATCGTTTCCGCTGTCTGCTCGAACGCCAATAAATCTCGCCCCAGCATTCGATGCCTCGTATGAGTCCTCATTGCGGCGCTATACGGAGCGCCATGTCATGCCGTGTGCTTTGATTGTCTTTGACAAGATCCATAACCGCGAAATGTCAGAAGATATTGAGGACAGCACACCAGAGTTCAAGTTGCAATACACGATAACATCGGCAGCTTTTCGCAAAGTCTATTTCAGCGGCTTGGAGGCGAGTGGACCTATCCCCCAGAGTGACTTGTTGCCTGAAGGGCCGCATTGGGGTGTTTCGCATATAAGCGAGAACGCTCTTCAGGTGAGAGGCAAGCAAAAGCAATGGACCTTCGAAAGTGAGGTTCTCTCGAACGGCTATAAGGTTTTTCAGTTCGTTGTTCGGGAATCGAAATCCTCAGCCCAACAGAAGTAGCAACCTTTACACTCTACGGACGTTTAATGCCGAACTTGCTGTGGAGGAGACCCGCAACGGAGACTGCTCTCAACCAAGCATCGTTGGCGTCAATCCTTACGTCGCGAAACGATTGCGGGGGACGTAAGTCTTCGTTTATCAAGTGTGATACTTGCGCGAGACCAATGGGCGAAATGTACGGAGTGACATCCGATAGTTCAATCGCGTATACGCTAGGGGAACTTCCGACATAATCCGCAAACTCCTCTTGCGAGCATCCCCCCATTGCCCCAAAAGTATTCCAAATATTCTTCGGCGTGTCGCAAGTGACGTTCCGCATGGTCACTTCGCCCATCAGAGCCCCAAGCGGCCGAGTACCATAGACTACCGCTTTGCATCCACGCCATTTCAAGGAGAATTTCTTTCGGAATTCCACTTGTTTGCGGCGGCAGAATACAAGGTCAGCATATTCGGGGTGCATACTGATGACAAGCTTGTTGGATAGCGAATATCCTCCCGGCGAGAACTGATCGAGTAGACGCGGAAGCTTCTGCAATACTCGGGACCAAACAAGTGGTAGTGGTGCACTGCATGAGAGTTCTGCTTCGCCACTGCGATATTGACGAGACGCCTTTACTGCTGCGGTAAATCCGAAAGATTGGAAGAAATCCATCTTCTCATACCAGAGCCCTTCTGGCAGAGTGAAGTGAATCTCTTTTGCTCGTCCACGAGCTTCGAGTGTCATCTGGGTAAAGAACATCTGCCCTAAATCGAGATCGCGAAAATTCTCGTGAATCCTCAGATGACAAAACTTCGCGTGTTCACCACGCTTGAGAACGGCAGACGCGATTGGCGTCTCATTCTCATACGCAACATATGCCACACGCTCGGAGTTCATCAATCCGGGAACGACCTTACTCGAATACCAGCGTCCAATGTTGGGGTACATGCTTTCGTTGGCAAGTAGCATCTCGCGAAGGGTTTTCAGCCCATCGGTCGTCTTCCGTGCGTCGCTCTCCCCCAGCTCAAGAATGCGAAAGCTCGGAGTTGGTGGAAACAAGAGTTCGGTGAGATCACCCTTAAGAGGTTTTGTCCGTCGTTTCAACTGTGCCATCGTCGCCAACCTCCTTAAGTTTGTCTGGCCAATCAGAAAAGAAGCCCGAAAGCTTCAAGGTTTGCTTTCCATAGTCGGAAATATCAGGTCCTGCGTTCTCCGACATCCTGTAGAGAGTAAGATTCGCCATCCGCTCTCCGTGTCTTAGGCTAACGTCAACCTGATGGCCTCTGACCTCAAAAATCAGAGGAGTACCACTTTTTCCGTCATCGCGCTGACCAAACCATGGATGAACAAATCCCGCATAATGAATCCGCATTTCTCCAATCGTTTCGTCACTAGCCCTGCAATAGATCGCAATACCTTCTGGCACCCGAATCTGTTCCTTCGAGCGCAGAATATAGAATCGATTGTTTTCGATTCTAAGCCGCTTTTCCTTGCTTGATTTTACAAACTTCCAGTTCTTGCAGGGATCAGCCAGCGTTTCACCCTTCCAGAGACATATTGGCTCGTCGTTTCTGTCTCGTTCTGCACAAAACGCCGCTACTTCCAGGCCACCTATCTCTGTGTTCTCAAGATCCACCGACAAGCTTCCGTCGCCGGAAATGGAGTCCTTAAAAACGGTGCGAAAGATTTCCCCGCCGCGCACTTCAACGTTTTTTGGATCACCGTAAAAGAGTCTCAGTTGTGAAAGACATTTCCCGGCTTTCACCTTGACGCGAAACGTAAATGGCGTAATCTCCAGATACATGTCACCACTTTGACTTTTCAAATGACCAGCGTCGAACCGTTCATACTGATCCATGCCATCAACAATTAGCCTTGCAAGCACATCAACACGGCCCACTGAACTTTTAGCCGTAGCCTCTCCGAAAATGCCGATCTCTGCAAATGCAGAGTCTAATCTCTCCGCCAACTTGAATACATATGTCTGGTTGCAATCCAATGTGAAGATGTTGTCCTCTGGGATCGGGATCTTCTCGGCAAGCATCTCATTTCTGAGAATTACGCTATAGCGATCATCGCCCCCCGGCTTAACCGAGCCCTGCAACATCTTGTACCCCTCATTCGTTAGAGAAAGGTCCAGAGATGCCTCGCAAATATTTGACGCCGTTAGGAGACCCTTCTTTGTTAAAGCAAGCATCTGCTCCTTATTGAGAACACCAGGAATCCAATTGTCCCACGGCTTTTCCATAGGCCCTCATTTCGGGGTTACGTACAGAGTTGGTGATTATTCTAGGCGGCGGGCACAAGAGGCACAAGAGGAAATCCCGCCTCTTAATTTCAATAGAGAACGCTATTGCGATTCACCTTTTTTAAGGTTCTGTGGCCCCGCTTGAAACGGCAGTGCCACCAATGTGATCCAAGCGGCTCGGTCAGCCGCTTGGGAAGTAATAGTGCTTGGTAGCCCAACCAGCATGAAAAGGAGTTCCGCGCCGCCTGAAGGCAATCATGGTGGTAGGTTTATGGCAGGTGTTCCGACCTAGAAGCCGTACAGAACTCTCTGAGGACATCGACCGGAAAGACTCGAAAAAACTGACTGTCTACAAAATCATCTACAGTGGGTTTTTTGCAGGATTGAAAATGTCTGGAAGTTATTGAAAATATTGGTCGGGGAGAGAGGATTTGAACCTCCGACCCCCTGGTCCCGAATTTGAAAAAGGACGATAAGTCCTTTCATATCAATAGGTACTCAGCGATGCTCAGCCGTGACATTGCTGCTAAGTCGTTTATTTTCTATGAGACGTTTTTAGTCGTTTCCTTATTGGCGCCCCCAACTAGCGCCCCTTGTGTTCAGTGTTGGAGTTTGTTCACGGCTCGTGAACGGTTAGGAGTTGCTGAACATCTCCTTGGAAGAGAATGTTTTTGTTTGTCCGGTGGTTTTCTGTGAGGCGTTTTCAGTCTCGGCACCCCCCAACTATCGCCACCTCTGTTCGCCTCTCCTTCGCCAACGGCGGTTGCGGACAGAACCTAGCCTCGCCGTTAACCAAGTACCAGTCCAGCCCCAATGCTCCAATCCCAAAAAACTGTTGCGCATTGCACCCAGGCTGAGAACCCCACACTCCGCCCCGCAGGCAGGCGTGCACAATTATTCCGATTATGAAGTCTACTTTGCAGTCATCATCGCCAAGTTCGATCACCCGATGAACTCGACACTCCAGACTCGCCAATGATTCCAACACGCGCGGAGGAGCAACTAAGCGGCTTGCTTCCGGAGTAACTCCCGTCAGTTCGAACTCATCTACGCAGGTCTCAAATTCATTTGCTGACAGAGCGATCTTATCCAGAAGCGCTGGACCGGCAAAATTTATGACGAACTCCCCGGTCTCGAGCACATTCTTGGCTGTATCTTTTCTCGAACCATCCGACTTGCGTCCGCACGAAAATGACAACAAAGGAGGCTTGTTACAAACCGGTGACACAGAACTAAACGGTGCAAGATTGCGGTAGTGAGACGGGTCTGCAGAAATAGTCGAAATCCATCCAACTGGTCGAGGCGCCAGTATCGACGTCAATAATTCACGAGCCTCGTCACGGCTAAAGTGAGTAGTCGAGCTCTCCATTATCATCATTCTCCTATAACTATCAGGAACTATGCAGGGTTCCACCCTCTATTCTTAAGATGCGACTGGCAGTTCTAGTCAGTCGCTCATCGTGCGTTGCCACAACAACCGTTGTACCGCTGGATCTCAGGGCGTGCATAATCGCCAAGACTCGATCCGCGCTGGCATCGTCAAGGTTCGCTGTGGGTTCGTCCGCCAAGATAATCTTGGGAGCTGTCACTATGGCCCTAGCGAACGCAACCCGTTGCTGTTCGCCGTAACTGAGCTCATACGGGAAATGATCTGCACGCTCCGTCATCTCTACCTGACCTAGGAGACGAAGCGCTGTCTCCAGGAGCGTACCCCTGTCCATTCCGTCGAACAGCTTCGGCAACATGACGTTCTCCACCGCAGTAAGGTGGCGGATGAGCCGAAGCTCTTGAAACACAAAGCCGACGTTGACTCGGCGAAAGCGGCCGCACTCCTCGTTGCTCAACCCTCTGTATCGTAGACCTAGGCCATAGACTTCGCCCTTAGTAGGGACATCCAACGCTCCCAAAAGATTGAGCAATGTTGATTTGCCACTGCCGCTGGGACCAGTCAAACACAAAAACTCACGGCTCCGCACCTCTAGAGATAGGTCCACCAATGCACGCACGACACGTCGGCCACGCTGAAAGATTTTCCATGCGCCTTCACAAACGAGCACCGGGGTGTCTGTCTCACAATTGCCATCCCGCACGATCATGACACTGACCTACCAGAGCGCGTATAGCGCGTTACTATCACTAGTGTAATCGGGAGAACTGCAAGAAGCGGCAGGGTGCCCGAAAAACAGACCAGCCTAATCCAACTCGTCTGGGCAGCCATGGCCGGCTCCATAGCAAGAATCAATGCAACAGACACCACGGCACCAACGGTTCCGAAAGCGGCACCGATCGACACGTGAGCCAAATGCTCGACCGTGGCAATGAACACGATAGTCCACCTTGGTGTGCCGATCGCCGACAACACAAGATACTCGCGGCGCCGGTCATGAAGGACTCGAGCCATTAGAATTTGAAGCTGCAGCACGCTAACAGAGAGTCCAATCCCAAAGAGGGTCTTTGTCGCGATCGACAGTTGAGCAGACCCGTCGGTAGCCCCGGCAACTGCAGACAACTGCATAGAGGAAAGTTTATCCAGAGCTAGCGACATGAATGCCAACATGCTCATGACTGCAACAGAGACATAGGTGGCCCGGTTGGTTCGCCACTTCCGTCCTATTCCCCACACGGAATAGATCAAGGCGCTGATCAAGAGGCCATGCCCTCCCGAACTAGTTCTGCAGTGCGACGAGATGCCACTTCCTGAGCGGCAATAAGAGGCGTGAGAATCAGTAGCAGTGTAGCGTATATCGATACCATCACAAATGAAGGACCGGCGACAGTGAGCCACAGGCCCTTGGGCAAAGTGCACGCGAGCGCAACCATTCCGATGATTGATCCAAGTACAACCGCGAATGCTGAAATAACAGCAACCTCGAAAAGAAGAAGCAGAGTTACGCCGCTTTGAAGTCCAAGTGCGGCAAACAGTCCAATCTCGTGGCGCTTTTCGCGGACTCCGATCAAGGATGAAGTGATCGCGAGAAGCAGACCTACTAGAAATATGCACCTCGCCGCCCATCCAAATATGGTCGACATTACCGCGTTGACAACGAGGGAGCTGAACTTGGTTCGAAAGGAGAACGGGTCGAAGCGGGATAATGAGGCATTGAGAAGAAAGACTGTAAGCTCGCGCCTGTCAGGCTCCGAAGTCATGGCATCAGGCGAATCAGTTATGCGGGCGTGCAGTGTCTGCGCAATCGCGTTAGCGACGAGACGGGGCCGTTCCGTTCTAATGAGGAGCCAACTCGACTCAGAACCAGGATGAATCACTGAAGCCCAGGCGGCAAAGGAGCCTTTAATCGCCCGGGCCGGCAGCCTTGGATCGCTCCCTGCAATGATTGCCGAGCGTCCTTCCACTACGACACTAGAACTGCCGCTACCCAGTGAACGCCAGATCTCCGGCGAGGCCAACAGTGATGTCCCGTTGCTGTCGTCTGTTGCATAGAGAACCACAATCGTGCCATTCATCCGCACGACGCCGACAGCAACCTGCTGAAGAACAGCGGTAGGGTCTGTATTCCGAATGGAATCTGCGACGCCATGTGAAAGTTTTCCTGCCGAAATGATAGCGTCAAGTTTCCGGTCTAAATGGATACCCTCGGCCGACACGACCCAGAGAGATGCTCTATCAATCACAAAGGAAAGGGCCTTGGAAGACGTCGCATCGACCCATCCCGTCACTCCGTAAGCTATGAACACGGCAGCCAAGGCCAAGGACAACCCCGAGACCGTGAGAAATGTCCGGACCCGCTGTGCACGAAAATAGCTGACGAAGTACCAAAGCATCGCAACCGCCGGTAGCACTAGTTTTCTGGTGGATCGAAATTGGCGTATCGCTCAAGGGTCGAGTTGACGTCGAACCGCGCAGCGCGTGTCTCTCCGCTCTTAAAAATAACGACACCGAGCACACACACAACTCCCGAAATTGCGAACAGCCAGAATCGCCATGCCCTGGCCGAAATGTCTGCTGTCAGAGGAAGCGCAAAAACATAGTAGATTGCCGCAGCATTAAAGATCGTCCCAAACACAGCCACACCCCACAGTCCAATTGAGGATCCAGGTATCTTCCATACGTCCGCGCCTCTCTGGCGGTAAAGATCCGCGTAGAGCATCCTCGCCCTAACGACACCGATGTACAGATAGAATAGCGATGCACACCAGACGGTAATAAGAGCTGCTATGTAAAGGTTGAACGCCACCGCCAGGTTGGCTTGAGTTGAAAACACTAGAATCACAAGCGACGAACCAAGAGCCTGAACCAGCAATGCCGGAATTGGAACTCGCGTCTTCTCCGTAACCTGCCCCACAACCTCGGGCATCCGGTGCTCAATGCCCGACACAAAAAGTAGCCGCGAGTAGGAGTTCATATAGGCAACGTCCTGTGAGGAAATCGCAAAGACGATCGCGAGTGCCACGATGGAACCAAAAAGAGGCGAAACCCCCATTACCGCTCTTGCTACCCCCGTTGTCGCGTCGATCTTGTCCAGGGGAGTGCTGGCAAGCACACCAACAATGCCAAAAACGTACGCAACCAATAGGGCGACCGAGCCCCAAAGAAACATCGTTCCCGCTGCGCTCTTGTGATTCTTGAACTCCGCGCCCATATTGAAGGGCACTTCAACCCCTAAAAGCCACAGAATGGCGGCTGAGTAGAGACCGCCGTGCTTTGCTAGATTGAGTGTCGCAATATCGCTATTTATAGGTGTTCTTATGCCGTGCGAAGCAAATCCTGCGGCAAGGGCGCACAAGGCTGTGCCAAACGAAACAAAAAACATTATGCGCACATACCCCTGCGACAGTTTCAACCGCAAGACTGATAACACGGTCACAAATACCACAACGGCCACCTGAAGGCCAACCTGCTCCCAGAGTGGCCATTCGGCGGAAAACGCAACCTGGAGATGGGCCACAATCGTTGTTGCGCCTAAAGGCAGTAGAAGAAAGATCGGTATCCAGGAGAGCCAGCCGGCTATGAACCCATGTATCGGACCGAGAGTTTTATGTGCCCAAATGTAGATTCCTCCCTCGCCTGGGAACAGCGTGCCGAGTTCATATGCACAGACCGCGCACGGCACAAGAAACGTGACGGCCGCAAGGCCAAGCATTGGTATCGCCGCCCACCCGCCAGCAGCCATTTGAGCGGCTCCATAAGAGCCAAAAATCAATGCGAAATAAATTGTAACAAGATCAAACCGCGTCAGGATTCGCGGCAGTATTCGTGGAGGTACGACCTCCGCAAGCATTTGATTCCCAGGCAACTGCGAATTGTCCGTCTTCGTCATGGCTTTTAACTCCAACAATACTCGCCAAGAACACTCAGGCACCAAAATGTTCTAAATTCTATGTCACGAGAGCGCAACATTCGTTCATGATTTCGTTCCAGACATCAAGCAGCGCTGAGATGTCGGGAAAACTGGTTCTGTGGCTTACCCGGTCATGCCTTATGTGCTGCGAATCTGAATATATCCTAGCTGTCTCCGCATCGATAACAGAGTATGCATTTCGCTGGCGTGCTTCCAGAGCAGCAGTAATCGCCTTTTCGCACACGGGACTTGATCCGTACGGCCAACGGTTAGAGAGACTTCTCTGATAATCGTCGCGCAGAACTGTATTGACAAGAAACTTGGCGAGAGCGTCTCCTTCAGATTTGTTCTTAGCTATAACCGCAGCCCCCTCAACCCATAAAAAACCTCCGTCTTCCGGAATATGGAATTCCAGCTCCCCACGTGGGACACTGACCCGGGTATGGATCGGGCGACCTAGCCACGCACCCCCGCCTAGTACCAAAGCAATATCGTCGCCACGCTGCAAGTCGTAGGCTAATTTCTCGATCTTGGTGTAACGTTGAAATTTGGTAACTTTGGTTAGCACTTTCAACTCTTCCAGGAAGCCCCTAAGCTCTTCTGCACCGACGGAGTAAACCCGCCGCCGTTCCACTCCCATCATCATTAAGAGAATCGGAAGAGTCGCACCGACATTGTCATAGAGTCCTATTTCTGACGGTGATAACCTCTTAGAGGCAAGCCAGTTCTGAATATCGTGGTAGTGTTGGACGCTAGACAGAGGTCCACATTTCCCGAACGTTCCAGTATTAGCGGCGAGAGCATTTACTCCGCAACGAATTGGGACGAAAAGAAAAGGCTCCTTCTCGTCAGCGACCTTTAGCAACTTCTCCTCTTCCTTCAGCAACCCTCTACAAACTGAATCCAACAATGCGAATCGGGTAGCCGGCTTTATGTCAGACCATCGAATAGGTTGAATAAATGACTGCCTATACATCATCGAGAGTGCGTCAAAATCATCAACAATCAGTTCGAAGCGATCCCCTTCTGTCCGGCATTCATGCCGTGGCCAGATTTCTAGCGTACCAATGTTCCCTTGCAGTCCTTCATGCGTAACAACAGTAATCCCCTTCGTATTCAAGCCGACTACGAGAGGAGCGTCCTCGGGAAATCTGTCTTCTTGCGGCGTGATTGCCAGACCTGGCCATGCCAGACATGTCCAATTGGGCGCGAGGTGCAAGCCTTCCGTTTTATAGCATCGTTCGACACGATATTGGCTTCGCAAAATCGCGGAACCAGGAACCTCAACCTCCGTGAGGTCCCCTGGCACGATGAAACCCTTACGAAAACCCTTGATGTAGTCGCCGGCAACTACGAGACCTTCAGGACGAGCGCAATCCTGGAGCTTTGCAGCCACGTTGGCCGCATACCCAAAATAATCCTTGAAAGGTTTCCCGAGCACCTCTTTCTCGACGAATGTAATATCCCCGGCAGCCAATCCAATGCCGATCCGCGGACACTCGCCGTTCCAGAAGTCCTGCAAGCGGTGCCCCAACGTTTTATGCAGCTCGAGTGCAACCGAGAGGACCTGTTCGCGAAGACCCATGGACGCGCCGTCGTGTTGCAAGCGCCACACGCACATCAAGCCGTCACCGGAAGATTTAACAAAGTCCGGCATGTGATCTGGCGCTTTTTGGGTGACGATATCACAGAACTGCTCAACAAGCGCAAGCATCCGGTCTGCGATTGTTTTCGAGTCAATTCCCGGCATCGCGGATTCGCGAGTTGAGTCTCGCAAGTCGAGAAATAAGACAACGGATCGGAGCCAATCGGTCTTGTCGGTTTCAGTACCCATATCTGTCTCGAATTAGGAAATTGACATCAGGCGTTCCCACAGTCGGGCTCGAAGAAAATTTGCACGAGATGAACGGCCCAATTTAAACTGGTGTTTGTCAACGGCCTTTTATACTCCGTGCCAGCGGAGACGGTTCACGTCGATTCCTGGACTAGGGCCGAATCGTCCGCAGCACAGTCACTTGCGTTGCAACACGGTCGTAAGTCTATCATTCTTAACTCAGCTCGGCAGTGGAAACTTTGGCTTCGATGGAGCCTATATTGATGCGGGCCCAAGGAAATTGTGATCGTCAGCGCACGCGCACAGGGGCCAGCCAGACTTAGTCGATTCTTTCTGTTGGGGGAATTTACAATCTCGTAACAATTCGCCTCCTAGTGAGCTGACCATTGATATGATCAGAGCTGCGGTCTGCCATCCGCGGTAATCAGGGGCGCAAATGCACGGTATCAGCTGACCTGTCGCCGATTAGACTCCCAGGCTTGGTACGTCGCCCGGTCATACACCTTCGCTTCGGTACCACAAAAACTAGTGTTAGGTGCCACCCCACAGTGCAATTGATGGTGGCCACGAAAGTGTGAATTGTGAGAACCTCCAAAGAAGCCGAATTCCGGCTCGTTATCGGGCGGACCCATAGCTATTTGACCAGTACCTTTACAGGAGCGTTAGCTTCCGGCGAAGAAGCTTTCAGCGCGTCGCGACCCTGTAAGATCAGAGAGGCTGCGCCCAGGAAAACGCCAAGAAACAGCATCAGCAAGCATATCGAAACCGCCCGGTACTTCGGAATGCAGACGTGCTTTGCGATGTCGAAGATGTGCCCGATTAAATGATCGTTCAACTCCCGTTCTGATAGTGAATGAAAGGAAGTCTTGAAGTCCGCGACCTCTCTATGCGCTGCAACGCTTCCCCAAAAGATATACCCCTTTGCTTGCGTCGTCTTTAGACGAGGCCGAATTGTCCAAATGGCAAGTCCCGCAGCCCCGGATAAGATGATTCCTGCGCCTGCGGTAAGCCAGGCTGCTTTTGACCACTGATGCCAAGACGACGTGACCAATGGCGTAAATGCCTTGGCGCTGTATAGATAGCCCAGCAAAGCCCCTGAAGCGCCCCCGGAAAACGCAGCTTTCGTATCTGCAAAACGAGCGTAATCATTCAAGTAGCCATGTGTGTGCCAAAGAAACGCTTGCTTAGTGGCTTCGTCGAGAACCGCATTATTAGTAACAGTAACGGCACTTAAAGTAGCAGCCTTGGCTTTAGCGTCGTCCGCAACCGCGCCAGGAGCCGAGATGGGTTTTGGCGTATTCAATTCTGATGCATTCGCTTTCTTCGGATCGAGCGGATCGTTGTTCATAGGCGCCTCAAAATGCGGGGGGTGATAATCGATGATTCAGCTCCCAGGCCAGATACGGTGCTTGGGACTTAACATAAACAAACCCTGAAGGCTGATCGCACTGGCGACAGGCGATGCCCCAATTGTTCGGCAAATTCCTTCGGACATCATCTCCGATACATATTCCGCCGTTCGGAATTCGGTTCATAAGTTTGCTTGCAATGTTCGCGGAAGTTCCAATTGCAACAAGGCTGCTTTTCTCTCCGTGAATACCGACACGGGCGATCGTCACTGGTCCGTAGTCTATGCCAATGCGAAATCTGATCGGCTGGATGTTTTGCTTCTGGAACCAAGGTGACACCAGCTGGTCGTTAACATAGTGCATAATGACAGCTGCTTCGACAGCCGGTTTCACGCACGCTTCGATGGTCTTTTCCTCCTCCCCGAAGTAAGCCATCAATCCGTCTCCCGTGTTTTTCTCGTAGGTCCCCCCAAAATCATGCACAATGCTCAACATCTCGGCCATGAAAACATTCATAACTGCGAGAACCGTTTTCTGTTCGTCAGAGAGCCAGTTCGGACGAGTGGAGAAGCTGCAGATATCTAGGAATAAAACAGCAAGGTTAAACCGACGACCACTACCAATCGTAACGTCGTCGCGATCAGGCATCACCCGACCGTTCGCAACATCCTGAATTCGTTCTTGCAAAACATCAATGCGCCGATTGCCGCGCTCAATTACTTGCTCTACGTAACGCTTTGTGAACTTGGATGGGATACCCGAAGATCCAGAGATCGAGTTCAACAAGATAGAAAGATAGGGGTTTTCGTCTGACATACTCCGCCTCGATGTACTGCCAATTTGTATCGCCAGTGCCCTGGCAGAACAGCAAACCTCTCCTACATCGGACTCGCAAATCGAAAAGTTGTTGCTACCTCAGCACCTTACATGTGCTTCCGACTACTCTGTTGCCTGAAGTACCTCACTGTATTACGAAGTTTATCAATTTGCTTGTCTTTTTCATTCAGAATCTCGGTGAAGTCGCGGACGCGTGCAGCATGATTCTCAAAGTAAGATGTCTTTTGTTGCATCTCCATTTCCTTGAATCGTTCTCCAATTTGCTTTGCGATTTCGCGTCGCTGCGACTCGCCAAGTTCGCGCGTTTGATTTACGATCTCGTTCAGCTTCGAAGAGCTTAAGGCTGTGGCAATCTCGCAGGCCTTTGCACCAAATTTTCCGCTTGCATACTGCTCGGCAGCTTGCGGGTCACTCAAGAAGCCACCCACTAAGTCAGTAGCCTCTACTTGTCTTGCAATGAGAAGTGTCCCAAGTTGTGCTGATAATAGTTGATTGGGAAACTTTTCCGCGTTGCTAATCGGAATATCACTTAGAAATAGATACGGCATCATGAATTCAATGAACTGTTCTGAACTGAAAATAAACTCAAAGCCTTTACGGCAGCGCGCCAACTGCCTGTCCAGCGTGATAAACATCAGTCTTGGACCAAGCTCATCTCGTCCCGCGCCCGAGAACTTTTCTGCCAGATTCTGAATGCAGTCAGCATCATGAGCTATTCGCGGCAAGGATTTCGTGCTGCCATGAACAAAATCGTAATACTCATCAAGAGACCACCTGGAGGAGGTCATGTATTGCCGCATTCCAGACCAGACGTTGTTGCGTTCCTCCTCTGAAAGCCGCCTATACTCCCTGTCAAGTCGGGCTCCGTCCCCATGAAGCTCCGTATCTATCGAGTCGTAAGCGTCAGGCGTGATCGCGTACCCCTTCGCTACGGAGTGCAGCTGTCTGCAAACCTCGATCTCCCCTAGGTATAGGTTTCTGTTTCGCATGTACTCCTGGTACAACCAAGGATTCCATCTTAGGAGAAACGTTGAGACTTCGTTCTTCTTGACCTCGTGAGCTACAAGCGCCAATGAAGCTTCATATTCTTCGATGGTAAAAGGAAACACGTTTATAACCAGTTCGAGTTGAGCGAGGCGATCAATGAAATACCGGACAACCTCGTGATAGCTGGAGGCTGCGACCCTGCTCGCATAGAGAACATTCGTATCGATATATAGGATTCGCTGCTTCAACTTGTCGACTTGGTATGCGGAGGACTTGGGGGATCGATTCAGATAGTAAGTCGCGAGAACGTTATGAAAGATTGCTGCCACGTATCTGTTGTCCGCACGACTCGCAAGCTGCAGTCCTTTGAGCAGCGCATGTTTCCATTCGCTAAAATAAGGATGGTCGGAAAAAACAAAGTGCCTCTTCAAAACGTAATCGAATCGTTCGAGCAAATTAGAATCGGCGTCAAATACCTCCGAAGTCTCCCTGAAGTAATTAGCCATCATTCGAATTTCAGAGAAGATAGCGCATAAGTAATCCTCGATTACCTGCGCGATATCGTGTCCTTCAATTGCTCTCGGGGTGCCACAACGATTCACGATTGAAGAGAGCACCAGCTGAATACACTCTTCACGTGCTTTCTGGAATTCATCTTGTGATTGCTTCAGGGCCGCTAGGCCCGTATCCGATAGCGAATATGAAATGGTGTCGGTCGGAGCTGTGTTATCTATATATGAGGACTGATCGCACAGCTCCTTCAGTTTCGCGTGAGGCAACGGGGAGTATGATTTGTGTCGGGCCCATTTATTGAAGTCCGTGAAATCCGTCAAGACTGTCTTCTCTAATAGGTATTCGAGTATGAAGAGTTCGAGGACGCGATCCCTGGCGTCTTGGGATTTCGGATGACTGATAAAAAGCGCGTGAAGGAGAGCGGACTCATTGGTTGTCCGTGGATCGAGAAATTCCGCATAGTAAACTGGTACTTTCTCAGTTAGGGTTGCAATCGTTGCATAGTGGACGAAACGCGTCATCGTTTTGTCGCAGTGCGAAATAACGTCTTGCGTCAGGTAGATTCGGCCACCCTGAAGCTTCTTTTCGCCAACAGCGATATTCTCGAATGGTGTGCCTACAAAATCTTTGCCCCCCGGAGTTTCGACTGCCTGAATTTCCCCACGATCAATCATGATGCGGCAATCCGGGCAGCGCTCAAGATCAGTAACTGTCACGTTGAACCAGCTCTGCATGAATTCAATGGAAGCGCGAAGGGCCACCGTTGGTTTCGTGAGAATGAAGTAGACGGCGTCACCCTCAGCTCTGTAGTAGCTTCCTGTGGGATAGCTCTCGCTGGATTGTGGAAACGCGCTTCTCGTGGTCTTTAACAGTTGCTCCAGCAATTGCGTTCGAATACCTGGATTCTTGCCTTGTTGTGCCGCCGCTACAGACTTGCTCGCCACCAAGTCAATCTTGACCACAGTCGCTATCATTGTGTATCTCCAGGTCTCAAGGGTAGTGGCACTACAATTTAATCACGCCCAAAAGCCACATGGAATGGGCAGCTCACGCTTATGTATTCGGAATGCACGGTTTGTCAACGGCTTGGAACGACGTTGACAAGTCCAGGTCCATTCTAGCGGGTATGAGCTGGCTTTCGATGTCGATGGTCTCATTTAGGCCCATCCATCACGCATTCGGCGTTGGCAACCCCGACTTTTAGTCGGGGCGGGCGGCATAGAAGAAGATCATCATCGTTAATGAGCACCATTCACGATCTCAGCCCTCTCTCTTCCCGTATCCTCTGCGCTTTCGCGCGGCGCCGGGAAGCAAACCAACAATGTCTCCCTGTATCTTCTGTATATGCCTACATACTCCTGACCCCGGCCGAGATTCATTTCTCCTCTCCTAAATTTCCGTACCGACTAAAACCCTCCGACCCAATTTCCGCATTTCTGAGCATCACGTTGACCGGCCAGCCGTGAGCCGACATCAGTCAGCACGGGAGCGGGCATAGAAACCAGCCAGACATTCCCCTTCGGTCATCGTCCTGGAATCCTGTTTGATCGCGTCTGGTACTCTCCATGCTGCCCCCCGACCCGGTGTTCTGACGCCGGGGCGTCGCGCTCCGTCGCGGCGCGGCGAGAAGAACGACTACAACTCATGTGTACGCGTTCGAGCAACTCCATTCTTTTGCCAAGCATTCTTCTGTGATGTAGTTGGTTCATGACTGAATCGCAAGAGCACAAAGTGAGACATCGGCGAAGCCGGGAAGAGGCGGCGCGGCTGGTGTTGGAGTATGAACAGAGCGGACTGACACGGCGGGCATTTTGCCGTCAGCGTGGTCTTTCGTTGGCGACGCTGGACAACTACCGCAAGCGCATTGGTTCTGCTGATGCGGTGGCTCCAGATGGTGCGGCATCCTCACACAGCATTACATTCGTTCCGCTGGAACTGGTGGAGCACCCCGCGATTGCACGGCAGGAGGCGCGTCAGGGCGCGACTCTGTTTGTCGAGCTGGCAGGCGGCCGCCGCATCGGCGTGGTCAGCGGCTTCGATTCGTTGACGTTGACGCGCCTGATTGCAGTGCTGGAACAGGAGTAAGCCCGTGCTGGGGTTGGGCGCGGCAACGCGCGTCTATATCGCCACCGGTGCTACGGATATGCGTCTCGGTTTCGATGGTCTGTATGGTCTTGTTGTGGGCCAGTTGCAGGAGAATCCAGAAAGTGGCCATCTGTTCTTGTTTTCCAATAAACGAAGGGATCGCATGAAGATCCTTTTCTTCGATGGCAACAGCCTCTGGGTGTGCGCGCGCCGCATGGAGCAGGGACGGCTGCACTGGCCCGTGTCCGAAAACGGGCGGGTGCAGTTGAGACGCGAGGAGTTTGCACTGTTGATCGGCGGTATCGATCTGACCGGAACGAAACAGCAAAAGTGGTATCGCAAGCCAGTGGGAAGCGATCCGTAAAAAGCGCAAAAGACCGCATGAATACAGGCGATTTGATGACATATCCACAGCGCGATCTGCGATTATGTGAGTAGATGAATCCAGCGTCCAAATCGCCTCTGCCTGGTGTACTTGATCCGGTTGCGACCGCGATCATCGCGCAGCTGCAACAAAAGGTGGAAGAGCAGGAAGCTCAGCTTGCGCGCAGTCGGCAAACGCTCGCGACGACTGAGATGTTGGTACTGAAGCTGAAAGAGGAACTTCGCTTGGAGCGCATCCGGAAGTACGGCAAGCGCAGCGAGAAGCTCTCGGATCTGCAGTTACAGATGCTAGATCTTGAGCCGGCGGTATCGAGCGAAGAAATCGAATCCGAGATCAATCGCGGCCCGTTGCCCGACAGCAGCCCGAACGACACGCAAGACAACAAGCCACTGTGCACGAGAAAGCAGCATCCTGGCCGCAACGAACTGCCTGCCCATCTGGAACGTGTTGAGGAGATCATTGCCGGCACGCCGGAGCAGTGCCAGTGCGGCCAGTGTGGCGGCGAGACCAGCGTCATCGGTTACGAGGAGACCGAAGTGCTGGGCAAGAAGCCAGCCGTTCATTTTGTTCGCGTGATCAAGCGGGAGAAGCGTGCCTGTGTGGCGTGTCCCATGCACGGCATTGCAACGGCCGCTGTGCCTGAGCGCATTGCACCCAAGTCGATCTTTTCCGACGAAGTGATCATCGACTTTGTGGTGAGCAAGTATTGTGACGCGTTACCACTGTACCGCCAACGCGCGATGCTCCTGCGCGATCTCGGCATCGAGGTGGCGCTGACCACGATCGACGATGCGGTGCTGCGTGTAGGCGAGTTGCTGATCCCCGTGGTTGGCTGGATGAAGCGCGATCTGCTTGCCGGCGATTACATCCAGGCAGACGAAACCTACGTAGGGGTACAGACGCCGGAAAAGAAGGGCGTGAATCATAAAGCCTACTTCTGGCAGTACAGCTCGCCCGGCAAGGGCGTGGTCTTCGACTTCGAGATGACGCGCCGCGGCGAGGTGCCGAGAAGGGTCTTCCAAGATTATCGCGGCATATTACACACAGATGGGTATGCCGCATACGGCGAAAAGGTCGGTGCCGAAGGCATGATCCATGCGTGCTGCCTCGCACATTCGAGACGAAAGTTCATCGAAGTAGTCAAGTTGAATGCCAGGTCGGAGACGACCGACGTCAACTCGGCGCGCGTTGTCGTGCTTATGGACGAGTTGTTTGCGATCGATCGCGAGGCGCGCGAGCAAAGCCTGTCGATCGCAGAGCGCGACGCGCTGCGCCAGGAGCGTGCGCCCGCGCTGCTTGACGAGTTGCATGCCCTGCTCATGAAGATGAAGGATCGTGTGCTGCCGAAGTCTGCGGCGGGCAAGGCCGTCTCTTATACGCTTGCACGCTGGGAAAAGCTGACGCGCTTCATGCAGCACCCGGTGATCGAACTCTCGACAAACTGGGCGGAGAACTCGATGCGCCCGATCTCGATTGGTCGCCGGAACTGGTTGCACTTGGGCAGCAAGGAAGCAGGCCCCAAAATCGCCGCCATCTTCAGCATCGTCGAGAGCTGCCGCAAACTCGGCCTGCCCATCCGCCAGTACCTGGCTGACGTGCTGCCCGGCATGGCCGACCGCTCCATCCAATCTCTGGCCGACCTCACCCCCACCGCCTACGCCGCAAAACCAGCGAATTAACCTATCCTCGGATGGCCGAAGCCGTCAACCCTGCAGTTGCTCGAATGGATACACTCATGTAGCTCATCATCCAACATCGACAATTCCTGGTCCCCGGCCGGGAAACCCTCCCGGAAGCAGCTATAGCTTCCACTCCCAGCCCGAGTATCAAATCTTTCCGTCATCATCTTTCTATATATACCTACATCATCCTGATCACCGGCCAATCGTCATCTTCTTCACCTCCTAGATTTCCGCACTCTCTCTACTCACATCCACTTCTCCTATTTCCGCACCCTATATATGACATCAAACCCGATTTCCGCACCTGTGAGTGACAGATCAATGAAAATTCACTCATCGACATAAAGACAACCCTCCAGCCACCTACTGAAATCGAGCAGAAAGCAGTAAATACGCGGGCGGCAGCGCCGCCGGCGGCGTCATTCCGGCAATGGATTGCTAATGGGGCAAACGGGCCGGAAAGACGGTATTCCTACGGTTGAAGGTTAGGTGGGACGGCGATCCGGGGATCGCCCATGATGGGCTCGATACTGATCATCAGATCGGCGAGATCGATGGAGTTGGGATCGATTGGGCCCGGGAAGATGATGTCGATGATCTGGGTGAGATCGACGCCGACCATCTTGCGGGGAAGGATCTTGATGTCGACTGGGTTGATGGCCGAAGCCAGGGTGTTCTCGATGAGCAGAGATTGAGTGGGCGGTACCGTCAGGTTGAGATCGCCGGTCTGGAAGCTCCAGCTGTAGCCGGCGGCCATGCCCTCGCCTGCAGGATTCTTGATGACATCGAGGGTGAGGGAAGCATCGAGGCCGAGCAGCAGGATCTGGTACTGGACGTTGGGTTGGAAGTGACGGACAGGGACGAAGCTGACAACAGATCGTCCCTGAGAGTCGATGTCGAAGGCAAATGTGCCTTCGATGTATTCACGGCTGAGAAGAGTGTCGCCATCCTTGGCAATCAGTTGGCCCGTGGTGAGGATCTGAGTCTGGCCGGGGCCGGTGACAGAGAATGTGCTTTCGTCAATCGTCGTGGTGTCGATCGCCTGGTCAAAGGTGATCGTGATCTGGGTACCGAGCACCACATCGACTTCGTTATTTGCTGGATCGACGTTTACTACGAGGGCTCTTGAATGGATACACATGTCTTAGACATGTTAATATTTATCGTTTAGGAGGCTTCTCGTGAAGCGTGCCGCCGTCTATTTACGTGTTTCGACCGTCGATCAGCATCCCGAAACTCAGCTCTATGACTTGCGCGCACTCGCCGCCCAGCGCGGGTACCAGATTGTCCGGGAGTATCAGGACATGATCTCCGGAGCGAGGTCGAAGCGGCCGGGACTCGATGAGATGATGTCTGACGCCCGCCGCGGCCAGTTTGATGTAGTTCTGGTGTGGGCGTTCGATCGCATGGCGCGATCGGTCCGCCACTTTCTGGAAGTGCTGGATGATCTGAACCACCTCAGCATCGAATTTGTCAGCCGCCAGGAAAATGTTGATACCGGGGGACCGTTGGGGCGCGCGATGATCGTCATCGTGGGGGCGATCGCCGAACTGGAACGTAATTTGATTGTCGAGCGGGTCCGCGCCGGCATGCGCCGCGCGAAGCTCGAGGGCCGTCACATCGGTCGTCGCGCCCTGGAACTCGACGAGGACGCCATCCGTGAACAGCGGGACCAGGGCCGAACCCTCCGCGAGCTCGCCGTCGATCACCGAATCTCGACCGCCACCGTCCGCAAGGTGCTCAAACGGGTAAATCGGGCCTGTGTGGAAAGGGTCGAAAATCACCCCTCTGGGACCCGCATAAACAAAGGGCCGAAAACGGCTGCCTAGCCCGTTTCGGCCCGTGTGAAAACCTATGGGTTAAGTCACAGCCCGCGGTACGATGATCGAATCCGTCCGCGTACGGCGGGCGACGAACAGTTGGCCAGCGTTTCGCTGCTCTGTGTCGTGTTTCAATCCACGCCCGCGTACGGCGGGCGACCAGAGGTAGAGGCAATCGCCGCTTCTACGGCAGAGTTTCAATCCACGCCCGCGTACGGCGGGCGACGTTTTTCTGCACGATTTATCTTGACGCGACCCTAGTTTCAATCCACGCCCGCGTACGGCGGGCGACAGGCGCACCCGAGAAGTACACGTTCACAGCTCCTGTTTCAATCCACGCCCGCGTACGGCGGGCGACTCGAACAAATTTCACAACTCAAGGCGGCTCTATGTTTCAATCCACGCCCGCGTACGTCGGGCGACGGAATTCGTCAGCTTTGGCAAGGGCGAGTTCATTGTTTCAATCCACGCCCGCGTACGGCGGGCGACCAACGCTACCGGGCTTAAGGCACAGTTTGACGTGTTTCAATCCACGCCCGCGTACGGCGGGCGACAGCAGCGTAATTCTACAACGGAGGCAACACAGTGTTTCAATCCACGCCCGCGTACGGCGGGCGACCTCAATCTCGCAGCGCCCGCGGTCTCCGTCCTTGTTTCAATCCACGCCCGCGTACGGCGGGCGACAAACGGATGAGGCAAGGGCTGGCGCGGTTCAAGGTTTCAATCCACGCCCGCGTACGGCGGGCGACGGCTTCGTTGATCCACTCTCCGACCGTCTCTTCGTTTCAATCCACGCCCGCGTACGGCGGGCGACTAGCAGCCATCGCCGGCGGAACTACCTTATTGAAGTTTCAATCCACGCCCGCGTACGGCGGGCGACAATGACTTGCTCCACTCCATCGACCGTGACCGTGTTTCAATCCACGCCCGCGTACGGCGGGCGACCCGATGTAATCGGCGATGAACTGTCGGTATAGGTGTTTCAATCCACGCCCGCGTACGGCGGGCGACTGGCCATGATGTGATCTCCGTGTGTGAGGTGTTAGTTTCAATCCACGCCCGCGTACGGCGGGCGACGGCCTGCGCGGAGGCGTCAAAGGCCGGCTTCATGTTTCAATCCACGCCCGCGTACGGCGGGCGACGGCCTGCGCGGAGGCGTCAAAGGCCGGCTTCATGTTTCAATCCACGCCCGCGTACGGCGGGCGACGGCCGGAAGTATCAGAACGGTTCGCCTCAGCAGCAGTTTCAATCCACGCCCGCGTACGGCGGGCGACGGCCGGAAGTATCAGAACGGTTCGCCTCAGCAGCAGTTTCAATCCACGCCCGCGTACGGCGGGCGACAAACAACCGCAAGAATAGCTAGTAAAGGACCCAATGTTTCAATCCACGCCCGCGTACGGCGGGCGACGGTGCGGCGTCGGGCAACGATCATCGACGCACAGTTTCAATCCACGCCCGCGTACGGCGGGCGACGGAACCGGGAGAAGCCGGGGACGACGTGGCGGAAGTTTCAATCCACGCCCGCGTACGGCGGGCGACAAAATCTAACAATCACAGAAAGGTCAGTGTAATGTTTCAATCCACGCCCGCGCACGGCGGGCGACGCTCAACCGGCAGTGGTGGCGAAAGCACGGCATGTTTCAATCCACGCCCGCGTACGGCGGGCGACCGAGCAAGATTTGCTGCTATTTAGGCACTCCACGTTTCAATCCACGCCCGCGTACGGCGGGCGACCAACCCAGCTGTCTATTCGCAGGCTTATGTGAAGTTTCAATCCACGCCCGCGTACGGCGGGCGACCTGTCGCCGTCGCGACCGCTGAGCCGAACTCTAAGTTTCAATCCACGCCCGCGTACGGCGGGCGACGTTCATGTTCTGCATGAGCTTCGGCAAGAACAGGTTTCAATCCACGCCCGCGTACGGCGGGCGACGACGGCCGGCCCGAGCTGCATCAATCACGAGCTGTTTCAATCCACGCCCGCGTACGGCGGGCGACGGGTACGCAAGTCACCGTCACATGGGCTACTGTGTTTCAATCCACGCCCGCGCACGGCGGGCGACGGCAGGAATGTAGGATTGAATGGGTGGCTCTGGAGTTTCAATCCACGCCCGCGCACGGCGGGCGACTAAGTCCGATCTAATCCCCATCCATAAATGCTACGGTTTCAATCCACGCCCGCGTACGGCGGGCGACGAAACCTATGGTGTCCGGGCCGAGCAATCTTTTCGTTTCAATCCACGCCCGCGTACGGCGGGCGACCGCACTAGAGGCGGACGACAGAGTGCAGGCGCAGTTTCAATCCACGCCCGCGTACGGCGGGCGACAAGCAATGTAGGTATCTCCGCCCCCTCATCGGCGTTTCAATCCACGCCCGCGTACGGCGGGCGACATCGAGCGGGTTGATCCCAATATTCTCAAACGTGTTTCAATCCACGCCCGCGTACGGCGGGCGACGACGAGACGGTCGATCCCGTACACCTCATCATTGTTTCAATCCACGCCCGCGTACGGCGGGCGACTGCGTCCGTGCCGTTTCGCTCTGTGGTGGAGAGTGTTTCAATCCACGCCCGCGTACGGCGGGCGACCAAAGTTCGATCCTGGCGGTGATGCGATTTCAGGTTTCAATCCACGCCCGCGTACGGCGGGCGACGCTGAGAATTGTACCCGCAGCGGGCGTATAGGAGTTTCAATCCACGCCCGCGCACGGCGGGCGACGCGAGAGAGCCTGTGCACGCAGCTTGTTTTCGAGGTTTCAATCCACGCCCGCGTACGGCGGGCGACTTTCTGGCCGGGACAATGGTTTTCGCTCAAACAGTTTCAATCCACGCCCGCGTACGGCGGGCGACGCGCGCTGGAATAGTTTGTGCCGATGGGTGTAGTGTTTCAATCCACGCCCGCGTACGGCGGGCGACTCGATACTGCGGTTTTGGTGGTGGCGGCGACGTGTTTCAATCCACGCCCGCGTACGGCGGGCGACATTATCAAATGCAAGCACACCGCGAGCCGTGAGTGTTTCAATCCACGCCCGCGTACGGCGGGCGACTTGAAGTATTTCTCCGACCTTCTGGGGACGAACGTGTTTCAATCCACGCCCGCGTACGGCGGGCGACTTGGAGCGAACTGAGCTGCGCTTGCGGCTGCAATGTTTCAATCCACGCCCGCGTACGGCGGGCGACCGTGACGCTGGCCGTAGCGCCTGCGGTATCGACGTTTCAATCCACGCCCGCGTACGGCGGGCGACGCTGCTGTACCTGCAGGCGGGACAGCGACTGAACGTTTCAATCCACGCCCGCGTACGGCGGGCGACTTCCGGTCAAGAACGTCGCTAGTGCGTTGCCGATGTTTCAATCCACGCCCGCGTACGGCGGGCGACGATTCCGTTAGGTGTAGATGCCAGCGGGAACGTAGTTTCAATCCACGCCCGCGTACGGCGGGCGACGAGCTCAAGCCGATACCGTCCGGACCTCTTGGCGTTTCAATCCACGCCCGCGTACGGCGGGCGACGGTTGTGCAGGAGATTGCGGGGCACGTTTCAAAGTTTCAATCCACGCCCGCGTACGGCGGGCGACCAAAGACAAGATTGAATCGGCAGCGATGGTAGTGTTTCAATCCACGCCCGCGTACGGCGGGCGACATGTGCTCGATGGCGAGCCCATCGCAGTCTAGGAGTTTCAATCCACGCCCGCGTACGGCGGGCGACGCAGTGCAAGGCGGCGAATGTGGCGTGCTTTGTGTTTCAATCCACGCCCGCGTACGGCGGGCGACGCGGAACTGGATTGCTGGAATCGAGATCGGTCGATGTTTCAATCCACGCCCGCGTACGGCGGGCGACGCACTCAGCTTCGGACTCAAGCCATACCTCGGTGTTTCAATCCACGCCCGCGTACGGCGGGCGACTATCCCACCACTCCGTCTGCTTGAAGCCGGTAATGTTTCAATCCACGCCCGCGTACGGCGGGCGACGTGTGAGCACCGCCGCTACTGCGAACTCTACATGGTTTCAATCCACGCCCGCGTACGGCGGGCGACGCAAGAAAGAAGGTCGTAAATGATTGCACTGATGTTTCAATCCACGCCCGCGTACGGCGGGCGACATGGGGTGTGTGGGCCGGTTGGACCATGCCTATTTGTTTCAATCCACGCCCGCGTACGGCGGGCGACCATATTGACGGGGATGGCTTGAATAACACAGATGAGTTTCAATCCACGCCCGCGTACGGCGGGCGACACAGCCGATCATTGCCCTTCGACCACTTACTCGATGTTTCAATCCACGCCCGCGTACGGCGGGCGACCCAGCGCGGCAAGCTGGAGATGATCCAGTCATTGTTTCAATCCACGCCCGCGTACGGCGGGCGACCCCCGCACCCCGTCAAGCTCTGGGATGCGCTTACTGTTTCAATCCACGCCCGCGTACGGCGGGCGACCACAGATGTGCTCGGACGGCACCGCCAAGTGGGAGTTTCAATCCACGCCCGCGTACGGCGGGCGACAAAGTCCAACACTCCACTTCTGCACCCGAAGGATGTTTCAATCCACGCCCGCGTACGGCGGGCGACGGAGATCGTTCGACTACGCCAGCAACACATAGATGTTTCAATCCACGCCCGCGTACGGCGGGCGACCTGCGCCGGCAATGACGATCTGCGAGCCGGTGATGTTTCAATCCACGCCCGCGTACGGCGGGCGACTATCCACGGCCTTGCACCAGCCCGGCAGGTGTAAGTTTCAATCCACGCCCGCGTACGGCGGGCGACCTGATCTGCGGCATCGACGTCTCCCTTTCAAATGTTTCAATCCACGCCCGCGTACGGCGGGCGACCTTGCGGGTAAGTTTCGTGTTCACGTCCCCTCCTTGAAGTTTCAATCCACGCCCGCGTACGGCGGGCGACGGTTACCGCCGGCGGATTCAACATCACTCTCGATGTTTCAATCCACGCCCGCGTACGGCGGGCGACGACCTGTAAGTTTTCTGTGCCGGTGCCTCTGCAGGTTTCAATCCACGCCCGCGTACGGCGGGCGACGACCAACCCCCCGCTCGACGTGCCAAGCAACCTGTTTCAATCCACGCCCGCGTACGGCGGGCGACACAGAAGCCCAGGAAGAAACACAGAAGACGCTGTTTCAATCCACGCCCGCGTACGGCGGGCGACGATCATGTCCGACGCAATGGCATCGCTGGTCGATGGTTTCAATCCACGCCCGCGTACGGCGGGCGACAAGACCATCATGCGCATAAACGGCAATCTCACAGTTTCAATCCACGCCCGCGTACGGCGGGCGACACGCCTGCGAGCGCAGCGTCACCATCGCAGCGAAGTTTCAATCCACGCCCGCGTACGGCGGGCGACGTATACGCAGGCGAACTGGCAAAGTCTTTCCATTGTTTCAATCCACGCCCGCGTACGGCGGGCGACGGGTTGTGGTGCGACATCACACACTCGCTACTGTGTTTCAATCCACGCCCGCGTACGGCGGGCGACATGGTGGTTAACAAGATTCAGCGCTGGAACCAAAGGAGTTTCAATCCACGCCCGCGTACGGCGGGCGACCCCACGGCTCCGGTTGTGGCGGCGGCAGCTTCGGTGTTTCAATCCACGCCCGCGTACGGCGGGCGACTTCCTCAATGTCGTCAACGTCGAGGCCTTTTGCATGTTTCAATCCACGCCCGCGTACGGCGGGCGACCGTAGCCGGATTTGCTGTAATCTCAGTTGCACTGTTTCAATCCACGCCCGCGTACGGCGGGCGACATAGCCAATTGACTGCGGAACAGGTAGAGAACGGTTTCAATCCACGCCCGCGTACGGCGGGCGACAATTCTGCTCACGCTGCATCCATGAGCCCGATCAGGTTTCAATCCACGCCCGCGTACGGCGGGCGACCCGATGTGATTGGTGAGGAACTGTCGGTATAGGTGTTTCAATCCACGCCCGCGTACGGCGGGCGACGACGTGCGAAGCATATTACCGAGGTCGCGTAGTGTTTCAATCCACGCCCGCGTACGGCGGGCGACCATGCTCGCGATAGAAGGTTTCCACCGCAGCGCGGTTTCAATCCACGCCCGCGTACGGCGGGCGACGAGTTCTTTGTTCTCCCAATTCTGAGACAGATATGTTTCAATCCACGCCCGCGTACGGCGGGCGACAGAGCGCGACCCGGACGGATACCAGACGATATGGGTTTCAATCCACGCCCGCGTACGGCGGGCGACTGCCTATTTGAGTCCCATTCACATACGCGGATAGTTTCAATCCACGCCCGCGTACGGCGGGCGACATTGTCCTGCTAGTTCAATAATCTTCTGTTCGATGTTTCAATCCACGCCCGCGTACGGCGGGCGACCGTTGGCATCCTTGTGGGCCACGTTCTCCGCAGTGTTTCAATCCACGCCCGCGTACGGCGGGCGACGGGGTGCAGGTACAGTTAGCGATTCGGGAAAATGCGAAGTTTCAATCCACGCCCGCGTACGGCGGGCGACCAAGCGGATACGATGGAGTTTACCAGCCTAAAGATGTTTCAATCCACGCCCGCGTACGGCGGGCGACGTAAGCACTGCGGAGAGGAGATCATGCAATATGTTTCAATCCACGCCCGCGTACGGCGGGCGACGATACCGGGTGGAGACGCTCATTTCGACAACGATGTTTCAATCCACGCCCGCGTACGGCGGGCGACCGCTCGCCTGCACTTGTCCCCAGCCTCCCATCTGTGTTTCAATCCACGCCCGCGTACGGCGGGCGACGTGAGTGCTGGGGCCACCGATCAATCCCTGATTGTTTCAATCCACGCCCGCGTACGGCGGGCGACTCTCTTATCGCCTTTATCGAAAGCATTGCACGATGTTTCAATCCACGCCCGCGTACGGCGGGCGACCATTTCTAGGACAGTTGGCGCGTGCTGTATTGGTGTTTCAATCCACGCCCGCGTACGGCGGGCGACCACAGGGGCACCCTTCGGTTGGGGACGCTGAAGGTTTCAATCCACGCCCGCGTACGGCGGGCGACCCAAAAGAGCCGGAATCATAAGTGCCTTGATTGTTTCAATCCACGCCCGCGTACGGCGGGCGACTCTCATCCCCCGATGCTCCCGGCTCGGTGACGTGTTTCAATCCACGCCCGCGTACGGCGGGCGACGAGTTGCAGCGGATCAAGAGCGGAGGCGCGCAATGTTTCAATCCACGCCCGCGTACGGCGGGCGACGACCAGCGCGGCAAGCTGGAGATGATCCAGTCATTGTTTCAATCCACGCCCGCGTACGGCGGGCGACATAACCCTGTGCAGTGCACGGGCTGCTTCCAGATGTTTCAATCCACGCCCGCGTACGGCGGGCGACGACCAGCGCGGCAAGCTGGAGATGATCCAGTCATTGTTTCAATCCACGCCCGCGTACGGCGGGCGACGTCTGACACGATAGAGTTCACCAACCTCAAGATGTTTCAATCCACGCCCGCGTACGGCGGGCGACGCATCGCGTTTGCAGGGCTTTTGCAGATACAGAGTTTCAATCCACGCCCGCGTACGGCGGGCGACTCAAGGCGGGTGTCATCGCGCCGGGAGAGGTAGATGTTTCAATCCACGCCCGCGTACGGCGGGCGACCCGTAAGCGCAATCACGGCAGTGGCGACGAACCTGTTTCAATCCACGCCCGCGTACGGCGGGCGACGGCCACATTCTGAAACGGCCCATCCTCGGCATAGTTTCAATCCACGCCCGCGTACGGCGGGCGACCAGACACTGGACCGCAACCGAGCCCTCTTCGAGGTTTCAATCCACGCCCGCGTACGGCGGGCGACGTCGTACTGAATCGTGGATACCAGCATGTCCATGTTTCAATCCACGCCCGCGTACGGCGGGCGACCCTTTATAGCCCGGCAGGAGCAGCGGGCGGTCGTACGCTTCGTATGGATAAACAGTTTCAATCCACGCCCGCGTACGGCGGGCGACGACGATTGATGCGCTGAATGCGCTTGCTGCAAAGTTTCAATCCACGCCCGCGTACGGCGGGCGACTGTATCGTAGGCCACAGCATCCGGCATGAAACTGTTTCAATCCACGCCCGCGTACGGCGGGCGACTCCCAGGAGCACAACACGCCGCCCTGCTTATCCATGTTTCAATCCACGCCCGCGTACGGCGGGCGACAAGACCTCACACCCTTACAACTCGACGCGGAACTGTTTCAATCCACGCCCGCGTACGGCGGGCGACCTCAAATCGTGCGCCAGATTGCGGCAAGCTGTCAGTTTCAATCCACGCCCGCGTACGGCGGGCGACGTTGCAGCGGATCAAGAGCGGAGGTGCGCAATGTTTCAATCCACGCCCGCGTACGGCGGGCGACGTCGGTACAGTCCCGGTCAATCCACTGTAGGGCATTGTTTCAATCCACGCCCGCGTACGGCGGGCGACAACAGTGTGGGAAGGATATTTTGAGGCGCTAAAGTTTCAATCCACGCCCGCGTACGGCGGGCGACCCGATGCGGACCAGAGTAATCGTCACTATCGAAGTGTTTCAATCCACGCCCGCGTACGGCGGGCGACAGGCCTCAGGGTGTGCTCTACACCTACATGTATGGTTTCAATCCACGCCCGCGTACGGCGGGCGACCACGAAGTTCACCTACCGTCAGTGGTCGCACATGTTTCAATCCACGCCCGCGTACGGCGGGCGACTCAGAATTCGCGCCATCGGCTCACCTAGGTACAGTTTCAATCCACGCCCGCGTACGGCGGGCGACAGGTACAGTTAGCCATTCGGGAAAATGTGAATGTGTTTCAATCCACGCCCGCGTACGGCGGGCGACGTCGAAAGGCGTCACCTAGGCGTAGCTTCCACTGTTTCAATCCACGCCCGCGTACGGCGGGCGACCAAGGTAAGGGTGCCGTAGTTGTCCGATACGGTGTTTCAATCCACGCCCGCGTACGGCGGGCGACGTAGGTAACTTGGCCATACGGCGCAACGTCAATGTTTCAATCCACGCCCGCGTACGGCGGGCGACCGCACCTTTGTAATAGCTTGCCCGCTTGTCGATGTTTCAATCCACGCCCGCGTACGGCGGGCGACCGCGGCCTGACAAGTGCCACGGGTACAGCTATTTACAAGCAGCATTGCGCGAACCGGCGAATTGACGCCATTGCAAATGCCAGCCGTTATCACAATTTGCTCGCAATTAATTGAAAATGCAAGAGCGCGGACCTGCCTGGATTTTGGTGCTCGCTTCAGGTACGCGTCAGACGATCAGCGGCCCTTCCGGATCGTACGCAGGCTTGGCGCCGACGTGCTCCACGTGCGGGCGCCAGTTCGCTCCCAGAAAGTAGAAGCGGAGGCTGTCCTCGTCGGGCTCAATCTCCTTAATCAATTCGCTTCGCAGGCGCGTCCACTGCGCCGGGTCCACCAGGCACTCGAAAACGGAAAACTGCACGCGCTGGCCGGAGTTCTCGCACAGGCGCGCGACCCGCCGCAAGCGGCGTCGACCGGCGGCGCTTTCCGTGCGAACGTCATACGTGACCAGCACCATCATGGTTCACCTCCAGAAGAAGGCCGGGTAGGCATCGAGGTCGCCGCGCACATGCCGCGCCAGCAGCAGGGCTTGGACGTAAGGCAACAGGCCAATCGCAATGCGCTCTTCGAGAAACGGATGCGTCAGCTCCTCCTGTTTGCGCTTCTGCCAAGCGAGCAGGACTTCTTTGCGGGTCGCGTCGTCCATCAGCACGGCGCCGCTTTCGGTACGGCGAAACCCATCGGGTGCCACCTGGCGGCGGTTGATCAGCGACAGCGCCAGACGGTCGGCAAGAAAGGCGCGGAGTTCCTCCATCAGGTCGAGCGCGAGACCCGGGCCGTCCTGGACGGTCTACGTGAAGGAAGCCGACGGCGGGGTCGAGGCCAACGGTTTCAAGTGCCGCGGCCACATCGTGTGCCAGTAACGTATAGAGGAACGACAGCAGGGCGTTGACATTGTCAAGCGGTGGACGGCGGCTGCGGTCACGAAAGAAAAAGGCTTCCTTGTTGGCAGTAATCAGATGATCGAAGGCACCGAAGTACAGGCGAGCAGCGTCGCCTTCCAGACCGCGAACAGTGGCGACGTTCTTCGCTGTTTCGACGGATGGCAGGAGAAGACCAAGCCGCAAGGCAGCCTCATCAAGACCGGCAATACCATTGCCGTCCGGGCGCTCGCGTGCGGCGCGCATCAGCACTGTGCGCGAATTGGCAACTTTGGCCAGTACGGCGGCGCTGGCTATGGATGCCGTGACAGCGGGGTCGTCCGCGAGGCGGTACTGCTGGCGCCGTAACAATACGTTGCCACGCACCGGACCCTGCACGCGAGCCAGGAATTGCCCATGGTCGGTGAGGAAGGAGACCGAAACACAGCGCTCGGCGCACATACCCAGCAACGGCGGCGAGCACAGCACATGGCCAAAGCAGACGATGCTCTCGAGCGTGTGGATCGGCACGCGCAACCGGTTTTCCTGCTCGACGCGCACCAGTACGGTTTCCCCGTCGCGCGCCAAATAGGCGTTCTGCGTAGTGATAAACAGCGTATTGAGTAACTGCCTCATGGCGCAGGCTCCGCAGGTTCAAGCGCGTGGCTGACGGCGCGACGCAAATAAGCGCTGGCGCGGTTGCATGCTACTTTCGGCAGGCAGATCGCCTGGAGTGAGCAGTGATCGCATTTCTTCTTCTCGTACACGGGCGGGGGCGTCCGCCCTGATTGTCGCAAGGTGTGCAGCCGCTCGGCGAGCGTTTCAGTCTCGTCGCGCAGGCCAGCGCCGAACGAGACTTCCAGACGGCGGCGCGGTTGCCCGTAAAAGATAGCTCCTGAGGAAACAGTGGTCGCGAGCATTTCCTCAACACACATCGCCTGCGCGCACAGCTGGACCTCGTCGCAACGGTTGGGCTTGGGCCGGCCACGTTTGTATTCAACAGGAAATGGTAGATCGGTGCCGTCGGGTTGGTGGTGAAACTCGACGACATCGGCCACGCCTATCAGTCCCAAGCGCAAAGAGCGAATACGGAGAGCACGAACGATGCGCGTGTCGCCTCGCGACTCGCTCTCCTGTTCGTGTACACGCTCATGCAACTGGCGGCCTTCGGCGGTCAACCGGTTCTCCGCCCACTGCTGCTCGAGATGAATCAAGGCGCACTGCCGCTCACAGAACGCCAGGTGCTGAAGCGCCGAGAGCGGCAGCAGATCGTCTTCGGAGTACATGGCTAGACCCCTGCGGCACGCATGCGCGTTGGCAGGACCACCAGGCTTTGAAGGGTGACGGTGGTCGGCAGATGTGGCATGATCTCTTCCTCTGTTGGAAGCACGTAGTCGTGAATGGAACGCGGCGTCTCCACTCCCTCGCGCTTGCGAATGCAATCGGTAACGAGCGCGAACAACTGGTCAGCCGAGGTGTTGCCATACTTGCTTTCGTGTGTAAAAACGTAGAGTGCTCGGCAGGCCATCAGTCCGCGACTGGCGGAGCGGTCGATCTCCCACATCTCGCGCAGCGACTGCCAGAACAGCGCGAGGTCGTCGTTGTCAAAGCCGGTGCTGGCGGCCAAGTTCGGATTGAAGAAACCGAAGGTGCGGTAAAGGCCATAGGGAACGATCGCCTTGCGGCCCATGGTTCCGGTCGCAGCTTTCTCGTCGTCCTCACGCGGCTTTTCGCCTGAGTTAGCCAGCGCGACGCGCGTGATCGAAATTTCCATCGGGACAATGGGATCGAGCGACCGACCGAACGTCAGTTGTACCGGGCCGCGCACCTGACCGCAGGCATATCCTTCATTCTTCTTTCCGACCATGACAGCGCCAAAGGTGCGAACGTCGAAATAGTTCTTACACATCCATTCGCGCGCTTCATCCACTTTCTTTTCGTCGCCCTTTTTGGCGCCGATTGCCTCATATGCGCGTTGCTGGTGGTCCACTAGATAGCCGCGGTTCTCGACGTAGATCTTGTATCGACCTTCGGTACCCTTCACCGCATCCACATAATTCCGCACCTTGCGCTTCAGGCAGACATCGGTGACCAGTCCGTGCATAGTTTCCGGATCCACACGCGGCAGGTTGCCAGCGTCGGGATCGCCGTTAGGATTGCCGTCCTGCACATCGAATAGGAAAACGAAGTCGTGGCGGCGCTGCACGTCATTGATGATTTCCATGATCATTCCTCGCAATCAGATTCGCGGCTTACTGCTCGGCGGCAGCCGCTTTCGCCGCGTTGGCTTCCTTGCGTTCACGCGCTTGAGCGCGGTCATTACTCCGCTGGTGGTAGTAGCCGAGGCAGAACCTGCCTTGCTCTTTCAGCGGGAGCGTTTTGGGAAACTGCGGCAAACCGTCGGTGATTTCCTCGATCCGCTGTTGCAGCGCGTTGTAAACGGGGGCCGAAGTTGTCCGCAGCTTGGAAAGGTGCACCTGAGCCTTTCGCATTAGGGTTGGAAACACAACGGCAGGCGTGGCTGAGGCTGCACCATAAAAGCGTTCCACTACACCTGACTCCACTCCGGGAATGGCCGCGTGTTGCAGGTTTTCCAGCACGGCCAGCAGACGGCCACAAAGGTAAGCGGGGCTGCGTTCGGCCTGATTCAGTTCAACCATCTCATCTCCACCTTTCCAGTTCGGATCCTGCGATAACAGCACCATCTTGATCAGCGCCGCGCGCGACCGCGTTACCTGCTGTTCGGCGCGGTTGCGGCGCACGGCTTGAAACATCACATCCAGGGGCAAGGGGCCGCCGTCGAGAGCGGCATCGAGCAACTCCCGAACGGTGCGCTCAGGAAGATCTTTGGCCTCGCGCACAGTTGAAACAGCAAGAGCAAACAGCGTAAGCGGTTTCCACTCCGAACCGTCGGGTGTCGGCGATGCGCTGCAAATCGAAGTAGCGGGCCAGGTTACGCTTAGCATCCGTAACCGTGGTTTCAATCCAACTGCGTACAACGACGCGGGCGTTGTTGGCAGTGAGCGCCGCAGCGTAGAAGGGAGCGTTATCAATCTTTGCCGCTCCGGAGCGCCCCTTCCAGGCTGCTTCGAGCAAGGCCCGAACTTCAGTCGGGTCAGCGTCCCGCAGGTAAGGCGCTGGGCTGAAGTCTTCGCCTCTGACCCAAAAGATGTAGGAGACAGGTCCGGTACTGATGTGGTTTGCGTCCAATTCAAGGAGCTTGTTAAGACCTTTGACGAATGCTTCGCCACATTCCATGCAGGTCGGAGCGACCAGCGAGCGATCCAACCCATAAGATTCGAACGCCTTGGCGTTCGCGGAACTAAGGGCCATACCCGTAGGATTGCCACCACGAATGCCCTTGATCTGAAACGGATGCGACTCCGGGCACAACTTCACTTGCTGGCAGACAAGGCACTGCATTTGGCGGCCGTCTGTGGGTGCACCCTTGTCAGCCCAATACTCGCGAACGCTCTTAAGCATGATCGGCAGCACACCTGCCACGCGAAAGGTCACGTTATCTTGGGCGTTAAACTCCTCAGGAACTTTTGCGATGGGGAGCTTGCCGTTTTCGAGAAAACAGACAACAGCTTTGAGTGCTGGCTCATTCAAGGTGGCGGAGCATTTCTTCACCTCATCAACGAACGATGCATGGCGTTGCCCAACTTTCTCGTCCTTGCCTTCCTTCTCGCGTGCGATGCCAAGGGAGTATTCGCCGTTATCGGCGAGCAGCTTTGCAGAAATGTTCGCCGCTCTCAGGGTATGTGGCGCAAACATAATCTTGCCGCGATCGTTTTTCCCGGCCCCATCGCCGGCTGCCCGAACTATCTCCTTGAACGTGCCATCGGTGTCCAGGTCCACGATCCATTTGATTGGGAGGTCGCTGTACATCTTCGGCGCGCACTCCCGCAAGTGGTCGCGCTGATACTCTTCCCAGAACTCAATGAGTGCCTTGAGCAGCATGGGCCACCTCCCGGCGGTAGAGTTCGGGCGGAACTCGCAGAATGCCGCGCTCCAGCCGGGCGTGGAAGAAGCGAGGCGTGCCACGACCTGAGTGTCCCGACTCGTAATCGAGATCGAAGAGCATCAGGCCGAGATCGTCATCGAGTTCGATGGGGTGCTCACTGCCATCCGGAGCGGCGAAACTGGCAGCGAACTCGCGACACCCCAGGGACGGGCGATGAAAGCACTGACCCTGCTCAACTCGCCGGAGAAACATCGCCTGGTACTTCTTCGCGGGATACGGCACTCCTGGCTGTACCACGATCTCGGCGCTAATCAGGTATGCCGCATCGCGCAACGCGAGCGTGTGGCGTTGCGCACGATCCTCTTCAGCGAAATAGGATTCGCCCTTCTTGGCACTGGAGACGACGGCGCGGCTATTCACTTCGTTGCGCAGGATGGAGTAGTGCCGAATCTGGCGTAGCACTGCGATCTCGCGCACCTGCCACCGGATCTCCGGTTTCCAGAAGATGGCTTCCAGTACGCCACGTGCGGCCGAAGGCGTCATGACGGGGTAGCTGACGCGTTCTACTTTCATCTCCGGACGCGTGAAACACGCCAGTTCGCCCCACACTTTCACTTGCAACTGCGAACTCTCAGGCATTGCAATCTCCTCTTGATGAAGAAATTCGGTTTCAATAGATTGTCAACCTAAACAATGAAGTCTGCCGGATCACGCCGCTCAAAGCTCAATCCGCGCACACGGTCGTATTGGCCGATCCATTCCCATAGGCCAGGAATCACGGGGCATAGCAATCCTTCGCTCATCAGGCTGTCAACCATGTAAGACCTAAGATTGACGATGTACGGCTGGAGCTTGCGAATGAGCAAGCGAGGATTGTACGCCCCGGCACGAAGTTCCTCAATAATTCTGTCCACGCGTTTCGCTTTACGGCCCTTGCCAGGATAGTGGACCACGATCGGCACAGTATCGTCGTCAATCATGCGAAACTGTTCGGCCACGCGAGGGTAGTCGAACACCTCGCGCGCTTGCTGCACCGTGCGCCCGCTAACTTCCACTTGCTGCCACAACTCGCTGAAATAACGGGTGTAATTGTCGGGATTATCCAGTTCGAATCCGGGTTCGTTCAAGAGCCGACGCGTAAGGTCCGTTGCCGATGCGTACCAACCCGGTGGAGTCTTACCCTCAGACGGCTCAAAGACAACGACGGTGCCCGGTTCGGGCAATTTGCCTTCGCGATTGCAGCGGCCCGCCGCCTGCACAATACGGTCAAGCGGACCCAGCGCACGCAATACCAGCGGGAAATCAAAGTCCACACCTGCCTCGACCACCTGCGTGCTCACCACGCGACAAGGTGCGCCGTTCTCCAGGCGCGCTCGAACCTTGCCCATAACAAATCGCCGATGAGCACCACACAGTAGCGTGGAAAGGTGCAGTGTATCGGGGTCATCCAGCACCTGCATGAGTGTGATTGCATCCTTTTTTGTATTGACGACTGTTAACGACTGGTGGCTTTGGCGCATGCGGCCTGCCACCTCGTCCCACCTGAGCTTCTGCTCGCCGGTCCACTGGTAATGCACGCGCTTGAGTGTCTGGAAGTACCGTTGTGGCTCGGGTACAATATCTGCGATTTCGTCGAAGCCGCGTAAGTAGTCGCTGTTTTCGAATGCCGGTTGCGTCGCGCTGCAAAGAACAACGGTCACATGGTAATGTGCTACCAACTCCCGCAACACGTCGAGGATCGGCTCCAACAGCTTTGGCGGCAGAGTCTGTACCTCATCGAGCACGATAACGCTACGGGCAATGTTGTGCAGCTTGCGGCAGCGGCTTGTCTTGTTAGAGAAGAGGCTCTCAAATAATTGGACATTCGTCGTAACTACGACTGGCGCATTCCAGTTTTCGCTTGCGAGCCGCTGCCACTCCACAGCTCCTTTTTCGCCATTGGCCTTTTCGACGCGCTCGACAGCGCAATGGTGCTCGAGAATCGGCGCTTCGCCGAAAACACTTCGATATACACTGGCTGTCTGCTCAACGATACTGGTGAACGGAATGGCAAATATGACTCGATCCATGCCGTGCGTGATCGCGTGCTTCAGGGCAAAACCCATGCCGGAAAGTGTTTTGCCACCGCCAGTGGGAACCGTCAGGCGAAATATGCCAGGTTTCTGCGAAGCTTCGGCAATGCAGCTCCTATAGATTTCATCTCGTGCTGTGTTCAGCAAAGACCCCGACCGTGATCCGCGATAACGCTGATACCACTCGAAACGCTTCCAAAGCTCAGTTAGGTCGTCATCACGACGGCGCACGATGGAGAGCTCCGGATAAAAGTGCCCTTCCGTGTCAAGGAAGTCCGCATCCACCAGCGTGGAGAACAACATGCGGTAGAAGAACTCGCACTGTCCTGGAGTACGCAACCATGCTGGAGCTTCGACAGGAAAAGACTCCAGGCCTTTGACGCAGTCACGTGCAATTTGAAGTGCCAGCTCCGCCGTTCGCAAAAGGCGCTCGTCATGCAGTTTGTTGGTCTTGAACTCGCCCCGACAAGGCAAGCCGCCGTGGTGGCCGTCGATGACAAGCGCTAGGTCTGGCCAGTGTTTCCTCACGACCAGCGCGCCAGACATTTTGTGATCCGGCCCCTTGGGGCGTCCGCCAGCGATGTAGTCTTGAAAATCTGGGTGAAATTTCCCGAGGTCATGGCAAAGTCCCAGGAATTGGGCGAGCGACTCCGCTTCGAACTTCGATCCGAACCGCGCCGCTGCCGTACTGACATTCTGAAGATGTACAGTGAGAGGCTGAGTATATCCCCGGCCGTTCTTAGAGTGAGCTATCGCCCGAACACGCGTTTCAGGCTCCAACGGATCAGAAGTCAACGCCGCGCTCCAAACCTTGAGACATTAGAATGGTTCGCTTGGTGCGAAGCAGATGCAAGTTCCAAACTCGCAAAATCACATTCGGGCCGATCACGTAATCGTATCCACTCGTCATTTGCACCCCGGCTATACCCGCCGTTGCGCGCCCCTCATCCTGCTTGCATTGAAGCATCGTCGTTTTAATGAAACCGAAGTATGCTCCTGGAATGTGCCAACTGCAAGAGGATTCGATCATCGTACCGCGGGCTGTGACTTAACCCATAGGTTTTCACACGGGCCGAAACGGGCTAGGCAGCCGTTTTCGGCCCTTTGTTTATGCGGGTCCCAGAGGGGTGATTTTCGACCCTTTCCACACAGGCCCGATTTACCCGTTTGAGCACCTTGCGGACGGTGGCGGTCGAGATTCGGTGATCGACGGCGAGCTCGCGGAGGGTTCGGCCCTGGTCCCGCTGTTCACGGATGGCGTCCTCGTCGAGTTCCAGGGCGCGACGACCGATGTGACGGCCCTCGAGCTTCGCGCGGCGCATGCCGGCGCGGACCCGCTCGACAATCAAATTACGTTCCAGTTCGGCGATCGCCCCCACGATGACGATCATCGCGCGCCCCAACGGTCCCCCGGTATCAACATTTTCCTGGCGGCTGACAAATTCGATGCTGAGGTGGTTCAGATCATCCAGCACTTCCAGAAAGTGGCGGACCGATCGCGCCATGCGATCGAACGCCCACACCAGAACTACATCAAACTGGCCGCGGCGGGCGTCAGACATCATCTCATCGAGTCCCGGCCGCTTCGACCTCGCTCCGGAGATCATGTCCTGATACTCCCGGACAATCTGGTACCCGCGCTGGGCGGCGAGTGCGCGCAAGTCATAGAGCTGAGTTTCGGGATGCTGATCGACGGTCGAAACACGTAAATAGACGGCGGCACGCTTCACGAGAAGCCTCCTAAACGATAAATATTAACATGTCTAAGACATGTGTATCCATTCAAGAGCCCTCGTAGTAAACGTCGATCCAGCAAATAACGAAGTCGATGTGGTGCTCGGTACCCAGATCACGATCACCTTTGACCAGGCGATCGACACCACGACGATTGACGAAAGCACATTCTCTGTCACCGGCCCCGGCCAGACTCAGATCCTCACCACGGGCCAACTGATTGCCAAGGATGGCGACACTCTTCTCAGCCGTGAATACATCGAAGGCACATTTGCCTTCGACATCGACTCTCAGGGACGATCTGTTGTCAGCTTCGTCCCTGTCCGTCACTTCCAACCCAACGTCCAGTACCAGATCCTGCTGCTCGGCCTCGATGCTTCCCTCACCCTCGATGTCATCAAGAATCCTGCAGGCGAGGGCATGGCCGCCGGCTACAGCTGGAGCTTCCAGACCGGCGATCTCAACCTGACGGTACCGCCCACTCAATCTCTGCTCATCGAGAACACCCTGGCTTCGGCCATCAACCCAGTCGACATCAAGATCCTTCCCCGCAAGATGGTCGGCGTCGATCTCACCCAGATCATCGACATCATCTTCCCGGGCCCAATCGATCCCAACTCCATCGATCTCGCCGATCTGATGATCAGTATCGAGCCCATCATGGGCGATCCCCGGATCGCCGTCCCACCTAACCTTCAACCGTAGGAATACCGTCTTTCCGGCCCGTTTGCCCCATTAGCAATCCATTGCCGGAATGACGCCGCCGGCGGCGCTGCCGCCCGCGTATTTACTGCTTTCTGCTCGATTTCAGTAGGTGGCTGGAGGGTTGTCTTTATGTCGATGAGTGAATTTTCATTGATCTGTCACTCACAGGTGCGGAAATCGGGTTTGATGTCATATATAGGGTGCGGAAATCTGATCTGACACCGTGATCAGAAAGATGCGGAAATTTAGGAGGTGAAGAAGATCTATCAGGAGGCTGGCTAAACGGTTTGTCCGGGAAGGGATAAAGATGGAGATCATTACTAGTAAGGGAAGTTTCATCGAATGACGATGATGATGATTCTTACGCCGCCCGTTCCGACTCCCGTCGGGGACACAGATGACAGGGTCGAGCAACGGATCAGAATTCAGAGATCCAGACTGACAGGGCTTGATCAGAAGGTGCCGGAAATCTGGGAGGTACGAATCTCGGCCGGGGATCGGGTTTGCCGGCGTGGTCGCTAGCAATCTATATATGAAGATAGATGGAAGAGCTGGTCCGGGAGGAAAGGAAGATGGAGATCAGTACATAGAAGATAATGGTGTTGTTCTCCCAGGCGCCGCGATATACCAGTGGGAGATCGCGCATGACATTCATGGAAGATCATGATCATCTCCTACGCCTTCCGCCCCGACTAGTGTCGTGGGCACAACCGCATCTACACCGGAATAGCAATGCTGGCCCGTTCAGTCGAGTGCCGGGCGGCCGTCACTCTGAACTTCAAACTGCCTTTCATGACATCACGAAAGCGGGGATTCTCTTGATTGCCCATACCATGCTGTCTTCGGAGATGAGCAGGTTTCCTGTTTCTTCGTCAAGTAGCTCGGCCAGCCACTTTCGTCCCGCCGAGTGGGTTCGATAAGTCGGTAAGCGATTAAGCACAGGGGCAACCTCACCACCGTCCCCGAGTCAAGTTAGATACCAGTTGCATCGTGGCGACAGCTATTGCATTACACATATAGTCGGATGTGTCGTCGGGAATGCCAATGGCCCGAAGAAGATCCACCTCGTGCCTAGGGGCGAACGAAGGAACCTTTCTACATATCTGCGCGATGATTGTGGGAAACTCGGCGATCCGGGCCCCAACTGACAAGCCCGCAAGGACAGATGTTTCCGTCCTATACTTGTTGAGAAAACGAAGATAGGAATCCATGTCACATTGCCTGAGACAGGAACTTTGCTTGAACCAGTAGAGAAGAGCCGAGTACGAAAGCGAAAGTTCCAAATCAGTGAGCCTGCGATTAGGTCGTCCAGTCCTGACCTGATCGCAGGCGATCTGAACAGCAGCTTTTACGGCAAGCACGTCTGTTGGTTCTTCGTCCCTATTCCAACGGCCATCTGAACCACGGGATAAGTTCCCATCTTTATCTACAGGCCTTCCGCGGCGGTCGATCGGATGTTCAATCAGTTCGTAAGGCCTCGGGGTCGTTTCCTTCTTCCCGAACGAGAAAAAGCTCATTTTCACTCCATTATCTAGCTGCGCGCCATTTGGTTCTCTGCCGAAAAGATGCGTTTATGCCAGCATGGCCCGTACTAGTGTTTTCGTTGAGTTCAACGTCCCCCAAATACTTTCCTGATAACCGCCAGCAGTCCATTCTCATTATCTTTGGGCTTGTCGGCTGATCCGATCGTTACCGTCTTCTGGTAACGGAGCGGACCGACTCCCCCGTAAAGCTTTGTTTTGCCTTGCAAATCAACGCTTGCCCTGGCACCGGGTACGCCCACACTCAGCCGAGGTCCGCTCTTTGAGAGGTTGATCCGAATTCCAGGCAGAATGCGAAGTGATTTTCTGAAGGACCATCCCATTAATGACTCCTTGTCGAGCACACCCTCGGCCAACCGCCGTAGTTCTTCACCTGCTCGTCGCAGTCGCCATGTATCGGAGAGCCGCGTCAATCACTGGCACAGGAACGCCACGAGAGATCAATGCTTGCCTAACTTGCTCTGTTCCGCCACCCATTTGCATGAGGATCGCGATTACTGGTCTTATGTTTCGAACCTGAGTCTCGAAGACCTCGGGTATCTGCCTTGAAATGTCATTCAGGTCAACGTCCATCTTCGGTCGGCTTCCGCTGGAAAACCGCGATACCAGATCGCTCAGCCCGAACTCAATTCCCCCGGTAATGTCCTTCGCCAGTTCGAATGTGTGCTTGCGGCTCCCAACCCACTTCCCGCCGTTCTGGTAGTAAATTGAGACCGTCGTTCCCACTCGCCACGTCATATACGTCGCGATGACATAGTCCAGAGCCGCGCCGACCACACCGCCGACGAACGGGATAAAGCTTGCGGCCGCTCCAAATCCAACCTCAGTCAACAGTTCCGTGGCAATGGAGGCAATAAACTCCGTCGAGAACTCACCTGCGATGTCAGCCAGTCCTCCGACAACGACATTTTCCCGGATGATTGCGTGAGTTTCTTCATCCGCCGTCGCGTTGTAGATTTGTCCCAATTCTCTGGCGAGCGGTTGGAAAATAACCGGGGACTGTGCCCCTATGGCCAGAACCAACGCCGGAACAGCAAATCCGAAAAACCCGGCAGCGCCAATGGCGACATCAATCGCTGCGTGGCGATCGGCGTACTTCTTGATCGTGTCTCTGGCGATCCGGTTGCGATTCTCCAGTTGACTGATGGTATTGAGAGTTCGTGTGCTCTCAGACGATAAGACTAACGATTCACCAGTCAGAGTGCTCACGGTGTTCCCCTTGGCGGCCTTTGCGGCCTGTTGTGCAGCCTCGTTGATGTTCAGCTTCGGCTTTTTGGTGGTCAGGTTGGTGTTGTTCATGTTGGCGAAGATAGCGGCGGCTTCTGCTGAGGTCATAGACATGGTGTTTTTCCAAGGTAGTTGCAATATACCCCCAGTGGGTTCGAACCCAGATGGGTGGCATTCTTCTTGGTACGGCTCTAGACCTTGGGGAATTTGATTCCTTTAATGCTGACACTTTTTGCCACAAATGATGTGGTGTGGTGCGCGGCTGTTTTCCCGTGTTTCCAGAACAGCGGAGTCACCTGCGCGGCCTTTGTCCCGTGCTTACGAAATAGTGCTCCAATGATTTTGTGAATCGTTCAATACCCCCTGACTGGAAATTCCTGATCTAGCTACGAGACGGCCTACTCAGAGCCCATAGGATGATGGGCACCATCAGCGGCCACACTATGCATATAAACCCGGATTTGAGTGCGATTTGAAACGCGTCGAGGAGCAGTTTGGGCCGAAACCCGTGCTTTCTTATCGAGAGGAACAGTCCGCCAGCAAATCCAATGACAAAGCAGATCTGGTACCCAATCGCATAAATTTGGGCCCACGGTGCAGCGCAAAGAGCCCAGATCAGTACTATCCCTAATGAGGTACCGCCCAATAGAAGAAGCGCAAACGCTCCACATGAGATGTCCGACGCTGTCTCACGACGAGTGACATGACCGGCCCCACCTTCTTTTTCGTCGGATGGAAGATGTCTCCCTGCCTCCATAAGAAGCACACGTGCCACTTGAGCCCAGGGACCGATGGCCACGATCTTCCGTCCCTTCATTCATAACGAGGTCTTCGTATGAGTGTAGATGTAGTGTTGCTCATAGTAGCTTTGTTGCTCGAAAACAACAAGCCAAGATTGCGGAGTGGACGATATCCGTAAACGCTTTGGGCAGCGGGTCAGGCAACTGCGGATGAAGCGCGGACTGACTCAGGTTGTGCTCGCCGAGCGGCTAGGAATTGACCGTTCCTACCTCGCTTCCATCGAACGTGGGGGGCGGAATGTATCTCTTCTGAACTTGCAGGTCTTTGCAGATGGCTTCGGACTGACACTCTCCCAACTCTTCTCGAAGCTCTGAACTGCCCCAATCTGTTCGGCGGCGCCGCTGGACATAGCAAGCCATTGTCTAATCAGCCAGTTAGCCCATATATCGGGTTCCGCTTTTCGATCCTCAGGTCACCATCACAGCCGGGAATGAAATGAGGGGCTTAATAAAACGGAGGCCACTCGTCTTTGACGCCCGACTGACGGCGACAAGAAATCACCGGTTGGCGTGATGAAGCCGATACTAGTCAGTAGGGGAGGGATGATGTGAGCTGCTGCGTTACAGTTTTTTCCTTTCCCGATCTCGTTAGCCTTTACTTCGGACCTGGTGTCTGGGCGGTAGTGGCCGAGAGTGAAGATAGAATCACCGGTCTGGAGGTGCATTCCTATACTAGATAGGTCAGAGGACAAACTTATGAAGCTCTTCCACCCCGACCGCTTCTTTCCCCGCATCCACTAGTTTTCACCTCGGCTCCGGTTTCTGGGCCAACGTGCCTCACGATAGACTCGCCGATCTCCTCATTCATCACCTCAGTAGGGCCTGGCAGGTCATCAAAGATTACCAACTCCCGCTCCCGCCACGCAGGAACGAACCGATCGTTATGCTCGCCATCGAGGCGGACCTGATGTTCTTCAACGCCGCCGTTTTCGTCCACGTAAGGAAGACTGTGACATGTTCTTTGCTGATTTTCTTCGGCGCTCGCTCCAGCGTGTCCCTGCCCATCTCCAATAGCGGGCTTGGCCCGGAAATCACCGTGGACCGACCACTCACCTAACCAATTCAAGAAATATTTCCGCTGGAACTTGCTGGAGCTTTGGCATCGCTGGCATCGAGATGCACTCTGAGAATGAACCAATCACCACAAGGAGATTCTCATGAATATCCCCGAGCACATCGATTTCGACAAGCTGACCACGCAAGCCAAGTGCCTTCTGACCATCGCCGCGATGGGTGCCAACTTGCGGACTGGAAACAGACGCCACCTTTCGGAGGAAGCCCTGGGTTCCGTCGCCCGCGGCTTCTGGAATGAATTCCGTCTGGCACCCGCCGATCTGGGTGACCTCAGCAGCATCACGGACCAGTTATGTGCACACTACAAGTCAACTCAGATGACTCAAAACTAGTTAGCCTTACATCGCACGGTAAAGTGCCCCCAACCCGTGACGGGGATGTGTCTGTATGAACACCCCGTCCAGTTTTCAAATCCTCAGACTCTCCCTTCGCGACCGCGAATTGCTTTTCGCCGGCCTGGACTGGATCGTGGACAACTGCAATCTCTATCGCACGAAGGGCCAGGTCTTCCATGGACGGGCTGACTTCCGCTGGAACCAGAACCTCAATAAGGGAATTTACGACCAGAGATTGCTGGAGCGCGTGCTCGTCCTCCATGCAACGATTACGTCCCTGAAGGCAGGCGGGCGTCTGCGCGTGGCGACTTCTATGGAGCTCGCAGCCTGCGCTCTTGCCGTCAGGGTCGCAACCACACGCCATCGGCATGGACATCGTTTGCTGAACATTTCCCAGGTCGATACTTCTTCGGCGCGGCTGCTCCGGCGCATTGAGACCGTTCGCAAATGCGCCAAGCGTGCCGAGATCCGGCAGCTGGGCGCGGGCGGTTACCAAGAGGCAGCACGTGCTTGGCGTGAATTCTCCACCTGGCTGCGCGTCCATATGCTCGACTGTAAATGCAAGCAGAAACGGCGAGCTTCACCTCGTCGTGGTCGCAGACTTCTCGTCAGTCAGTTCGCCAAGTTGGCTCGTGCCGAACTGATAGACCGCGGGCACAAGGTCCCAGCCGAACGAGAGCTCCGGAAGCTCATTTCCCTCTGTCTTCGTTACGTCCGCCGGGGTCGATCACGCTTCAGCTTCCGGGACCTTCTCAATGACAAAATCACCGCAGCATCGCATTTTTGCAATTTCGTAGTGCTTCACAGTGAAAAAGCAGAAAGAAAGAAAAGGATGCAATGAAGAAGAACAAAAGCACGTCACGTAAAGTATTCGGCACACAGCCAGACAATCGAGTCCGGGGAGCAGAACGGCTTGAACTCATCCGTTCGGGTCTCGACCTGGGCAAGTCGCAACGTCTGCTCGCAGCTGAACTCGGCTTCGATGAGGGCACCATCCGCCGGTGTATCGAGATTATGCAGCTTCCGGAGCCGTCGCTAGCTCTTATCTCGGAAGGTGCACCGGCGGAGAAGTATATCCGCGCCGAACGTCGCCGAGCATTGCGGGAGGCGCAGCAGCTACAGCTTGCGGCAGAGAGAGAAGCCGCCTTGAAATCCATGTCGCGGCGGCTTTTCGAGGAAGAGCAGACTGGCTGCCACAGCGATGCCTTGGCAAGATTGATTCTTCTCTCGATGCGAGATAAATGGGGCGGTGGTTATGCCGTACAGCTGATAGGTGAGGTGGAGAGGGAAAACAGGGGCGTTGCAGACCGGCTGGTAATACCCTCGTCTAATCCTTCTAAGACACTCGCGCTTTGCGGGTGGGGCAAGGAGACTGGAGATGGTAGTGAGATGATCGCATTCTCGACCATCGTGTTGGGATTGGCACTACCGCTGATCGCACCTGAGTGGGCCATTCGCTGCCAGGCACTGACGAAAGTGAGGAACGCAATTGAAAACCCTCGCCAGTGTTACGCCAAACTCCGCGGTTAGGTGGATATATAATATGCACATGTCTAAGAAAGGTTCGGCGCCGCCGCGGGACAAAAGATCAAGGCTCGATCTCGAGCTGTTCGTGCTCGCCCTGATTCAGCGCGGCGTCAACACTCCGTACCGGTTGCTCTCAGCTGGCTTGTCGCAGGGCGGGGTCATTCCAGTTCTGGGCCGACTCGAAAACTCAGGTTATGTCCGCCGAGGGAAACCCGGTCCTCGAGGCCGTACGGAATTCGAGATCGCGGCCGCCGGGCGCAGGCATCTTCAAGCTGCATGGCAGACATTACTGGAGGCTCCAGTCTCAGGGGATATTGAAACGGTACTCCGAGCTGCTAGCCTTGCCATACTCTCTGGCGCAGATAGGAAGATCGTGACCGCGTACCTGGAGCGCGCGGCCAAGGCGAAGGTGGCAGATTCGAAGAGCCGAAAAGCCGAATGCGAAGAATCCAAGCCGTCCCAGCTGGCCGAACCTGATCCTGGCATCTACAACTGGATGCTGGCGACGAATGCGGCGGCGCGACTGGCCGCAGAAGCTAAGGTTCTTCGGCAGCTGGCGACCACACTCCTTCGTCGCTGCTAATTTCTGCCATAAGCATCTGTAAATGCGTGTAGGAAGGTTCGCGAAGCCTTTGTGCACCTTGCTGGCGCCCACGGTGCCGGCACGGGGCAACCAGCAGCCCACAGAGAAAAACGGAGAGGTTGGTCGAGAATCATAGGTGAGCAGCGAATTCGACGACAAGCTCTTCCTGCGAGTCGCTCCTGACCTAGGGGTTTGCACCAATTCCGTTGGCGTGTGGCCTCAAGCAAAATGACTTTAGAAGAATGTCACTTCCAAAGGGCTGACTGACACCAGCCAACAAACAGCCGGAGTCAACGCTGTAGGCGACTCCAAACCCTGCCCGGGACCATTACTAGGCGATCCCACAAATCCTAAGAAATAAAACTTCATTGAGAGAACGCGCACCTCTGCGCGTGGTATCGCCGTATGCAAGAAACTTCTATTTCGGGGACATCGCAGCCTCTCGCCCAACCCGTCGAGACGCCCGTCCTGGCATTCACACCACTTCTGTCGGACCAAGAAGTCGCCGACATCCTGATCATGACCGTCGAGTGGGTTCGTTCTCACGCCAGTGAGATTCCCGGACTCGAACGCCTCGGCATGTATTACCGATTTCACCGCAAGGCAATTGAGCAATGGCTTGGCAGCCTCGATCGCCTTCTCGATGCTGACCAGGTCGCCGCGCTCATGAAAGTTCCCCCGAGTTGGGTGTACGCCAACGCCGACCAGATCCCTGGCGTTCTGCGCCTTGGTCGCTACGTTCGCTTCCGTCCCACGGTCATGGCGCAGTTCCTCAACGGGTCTGAGGCTTGCCAATGATCGTCTTTACACCGACAATGAGGCCACGGCTGAAGCATCGCGGAAAGGTTAAAGCGGTGCGTGACAAACACCAGCGCCCCAAACTTCGGGACGTTGGCAAGCAAATGGAAAATGAGTTATTGGGACTACAGTTCAGGAGAGCCGAAACACCGTTCAAAGGTCTGGGCGAAGAGTGTCGCGAGCACGCAGCGCGAAGTTCAGCGTCTGGCCGACGACTTCATCAAAGAGGTGAATTCGAAGAACAACGACCCGCGGCTGCAGTCCTCCGACGACAACACCGTGGCCGGTCTGGAAAAGAGATGTCAAGAACTGACCTGGCCACTTCTCAAGAAGCCGACTCGTATGAATTACGACTACTTCTTCGGCAAGTATTTGATCCCAACGCTCGGGAGCACGCGAATGGATGAGCTGAGCACCATGGAGTTGCAGGCGTTCTTCAATTCGTTCATCGGCAAGCTGTCGCCGTACACGATTAAGAACATGCACGCTGCTCTCCGTGCTGCTCTGGCCCAGGCGGTGACATGGGAGATGATCGACCGGAACCCGGCAATCGGAGTGAAGCTTCCAAAGAAAAAACCAGTGAAGCCGACGATGTTGCTGGCGTTTCCCGAGATCAAGGCCATGCTCGAGACCCTGCCCGAGCCGGCATGCACGATTGTGACAGTAATCGTGTTTGGCTCGATGAGGGTTGGTGAAGCTCTGGCGCTCCGGTGGAACGACATCCTGAGCGATCGCATCATCATCGACGAACGGCTCTACGACAAGGATCTGGACGATCCGAAGACGCTGCATGGCAATCGTGAAGTCCCCTTCGATAGCCACGGGATCATCCAGAAGGCCTTGACGCGGATGTGGGAGAAGACGAAGTTCCGGAGTCCGGAGGACTTCGTCTTTGCCACCCGGACTGGAACACCGACGGAGCGAAGGAACGTCCTGCGGCACCTGAAAACTGCCGCGGAGGAACTCAAGCTGCCCAAGGGCGTTGACTTCCGGAGCTTCCGCACCATGCATGCCAGCCTGATGCGGCACACCGGAGCGCGCGCAGAAATTACGCGCGACAACATGGGCCACTCTGAATGTGCAACGAGTCTCAGAGCTGTACTCCAAGACTTGGTGGTCGGAACGAGCAGCGGCGGTGTCGGCGGTGGTTGATCTGGTGATGAAGTCAGATGAAAAGCAGGATGGCGAGGAGAAACAACAGAAGGAAGAAGAACCGCGCCAGATGCTGTTCAAGTCAAACGCTAAGTCCGGGCTATTGGCGCCCCAACTAGCGCCCCAGCACCAGTAACGGTGCAAATGAAGCCTGGTATTTGATTGTAAGTGATTGAAAATAATGGTCGGGGAGAGAGGATTTGAACCTCCGACCCCCTGGTCCCGAACCATGGGGCTGCGGATCTACCTCGATTGTTCTGCCCGTGAGTGATTCAAGGGATATTATTGGCATCTCTAATCAGTCGCCGGATTCAGGCAGGGAACCCGCCGAGTTCGGCGAATTGTTCTCCAGTTCGGAACATTGTTCTACAGTTCGGGGAATTGTTATTCCTCTCTAAGTTGCCAGGCCGCCGCCTCCCATTACTCGACTGTCACAGACTTGGCGAGGTTGCGCGGTTGATCGACGTCGCAGCCGCGGCGCACTGCGATGTGATAGGCGAGCAATTGCAGGGGCACGATTTCGAGAATCGGCAGCAGCAGTTCCGGCGCCTCGGGAATAAAGATTACGTGGTCGGCGGCCTCGCGAATATCCTCATCGCCTTCCGTAGCAACGGCGATCACCCGGCCGGAGCGGGCTTTCACTTCCTTCAAATTTGAAATCGTCTTCTCATAGCGCAGCACCGAACCGGGGTCGTTCTTGTCCTGGGTGGCAATGATTACCACCGGAAGATCTTCGTCGATCAGCGCGTTGGGGCCGTGCTTCATTTCGCCGGCGGCATAGCCTTCGGCGTGAATGTAGGAGATCTCCTTCAGTTTCAGCGCACCCTCAAGAGCAATCGGGAAATGGATGCCGCGGCCAAGGAAGAGGAAGTCCTGTACGCGCTGGTAGGTGCGCGCGAGTTCCTCGATTTCCTCTTCGCGGGAGAGTACGGCTTCCAGCCGTCCCGGAAGCTGCGAAAGCTCCTGGGTCAGCTTGATCGATTCCTGCTTCGCAGATAGTGCCGCGCACCTGTGCGAGGCGCAGCGCGAAGAGAAATAGCGCGACCAGTTGCGCGGTGAACGCCTTGGTGGACGCCACGCCAATTTCCGGGCCGGCGTGGGTGTAGATGGTGCCGTCGGCCTCGCGCGCGATCATGGCGCCGACCACGTTGCAGATGGCGATCGTCTTGGCGCCGCGCGACTTCGATTCACGCTGTGCGGCGATGGTGTCGGCGGTTTCACCCGACTGGGTGATGACCATCGTCATTTCATTCTTTTCGATCAGCGGATTGCGGTAACGGAATTCACTGGCGTAATCCACTTCGACGGGAACCCGCGCCAGGCGCTCGATCATGTACTTGCCGGCGAGTCCGGCGTGCCAACTGGTGCCGCAGGCGGCGATGTTCAACTTGCGCAGATTGCGGAACTCTTCATCGGAGACGTCCATCTGCTCGAGAAAAACCTTGCCGGTATCGAAGGAGACACGGCCCATCGCGGTATCGCGGACAGCGCGCGGCTGCTCATAGATTTCCTTGAGCATGAAATGCTTGAAGCCGCCCTTTTCCGCCATGATCGGGTCCCAGGTAATGTGCTGAACCTCGCGCTGAACGGGCTTTCCATCGAAGTCGGTAAGGGTCACGCCTTCGGGGGTAAGGACGGCGAGGTCGCCATCTCCCAGGAAGAACAAATCGCGGGTGTGGTAGAGAATCGCGGGCACGTCGCTGGCAACAAAATACTCGTCCTTGCCCAGACCGATGACGGCGGGCGGGCCATTGCGCGCGGCGATGATCTTATTGGGCTCCGTGCTGCAGATGACGGAGAGAGCGAAGACTCCGTTCAACCGCTTCACGGTCATGCGTACGGCTTCTTCGAGAGAGATCTTCTTGTCCGGGTTTTCAAGGATGAAGTACTTCTCGATCAGGTGGGCGATGACCTCGGTATCGGTCTCGGTTTTGTAGGTGTGGCCTTCTTCGCGAAGCTGCTTCTTCAGGGCGAGATAGTTCTCGACGATACCGTTGTGGACGACGACGATGGTGCCGCTGCAATCGCGATGGGGATGCGCATTCTCCTCACTGGGACGGCCGTGCGTTGCCCAGCGAGTGTGGCCGATGCCGTAGGTGCCATCGATGTGATTGTGGCGAATCACCTCTTCGAGGTTGCGCAGTTTGCCTTCGGCGCGGCGAATCTGCAGGCCGTTTTCTCCGCCCGCAACCGCGATTCCCGCTGAGTCGTAACCGCGATACTCAAGACGGCGCAAGCCATCGATAATCACCGGAACCACTTGTTTTTTGCCGACGTAGCCAACGATTCCGCACATAGCTTTCTCCTTAGTTGGAAAGAGAAACATCATGGGATTAGTCCGAGAAGTTGTAAACTCCTCGGACTAATCCTCGATGGAGTAATGAAACTCTTCGATCACCGGATTCGTGAGAACTTCGCTCGCCATGCGCTCCACTTCGGCGCGCGCCGCATCGCGGTCAAGGCTGCCGTCGAGCGAAAGCTCAAAGTACTTGCCCTGGCGGACATCGGCCACGCCCTTGTAACCCATCTTGGTCAACGCGCCCTGAATTGTTTTGCCCTGCGGGTCAAGCACGCTTTTCTTCATTGAAACGTAAACGTAGGCTTTCATCGACTCCTCAATTATACAGCGCTGCCGGCGAGCGTTTGCCGACGCAAAGGGTTTCCCCAGGCCGGAAAGTCACAAGCCGAAGAGATCGCGCAGCCGCCGGGTCTGGGCGCGGCTGACGGGAATTTCCGTCTGTTTCTTATCGTCCATGCGGATCTGGTAGCTGCTCTTGAACCATGGCACCACTTCCTTGATCCGGTTGATATTGACGAGATACGAGCGGTGCGCGCGCCAGAAGAAATTCGTGTCCAGCGAAGCCAGCAGTTCTTCCAGAGTGCGGCAGTTCGACTGGCCCTCCATGTTCTGGGCCACCACGGTGATCACGCCGTCCTCGATCGAGGCGAAGCAGATTTCTTTCTGGTCGACGAGAAAGAGACGGTTGTTGGCCTTGAGCAGAACCTTAGTGGTCTGCGGCTTTTGCTGCTCCAGCAGTTTGACCAGGGTGTCCAGTTTTTCGCTGGGGGCTACGTCGGACTCTTGCGTCTTGCGGGCTTTCTCGACGGCCTGAAAGATGCGCTTCTTGTCGAACGGCTTCAGGATATAGTCCAGCGCGCTGACCTCAAAGGCCTTTACCGCATACTGATCAAAGGCGGTGGAGAAAGACGATACTGGGCAACGGAATCTTCTTCTCCAGCAGCTTCTTGATGACTCCAAAGCCGTCCAGGCCGGGCATCTGCACATCCAGAAAGACCAGGTCCGGAGAGGTTTCCTTAATCAGGTTGACGGCTTCCACGCCATTCTTGCCTTGGCCAATGATGTCGAGGTCTTCCATATCCCGCAACAGGTAGGAGAGTTCATCGCGTGCAAGTTGTTCATCGTCCACGATGATGACGGATAGCGGCATTGGTGCTCCTCAATCAGTACAGACGAGTATAGAACGCGAAAGGTTGCGGAGAAAGCGCGCCGTCTCATTTTTGCAACGGGGGCTAAGCGCCGTGCCGTACACTAAAAAGTTATGAGTGAAGTGATCTATGGCATCCATGCCATTGGCGAAGCACTGAAGCGCGGTGGCCGCCGCTTTGACTATGTTGCGGTCTCGCGCGACCGCACCGACAACCGTTTGCAGAAGATTCTCGATGACTGCCGCGCACAGGGCATCAGCGTGCGCTTTGTGCCGCGCGAAGACATTGACCGCGAAACCCGCACCAACACCCACCAGGGAGTCATGGCCGTCACCTCCCGCAAGGAATACACCGGGGTGGAGGAGTTGCTCGAGAACAAGAACGGAGAATACAGCTTTCTGCTGGTGCTGGATGGGGTGGAGGACCCGCACAACCTGGGCGCGCTGATCCGCTCCGCCGACGGAGCCGGGGTGGACGGCGTGGTCATTCCGGAGCGCCGCGCGGCGGGCATCACCGGAACCGTGGTCAAGGCATCGGCCGGAGCCAGCGAGCACCTGCCCGTGGCTCGCGTGGTCAACATCGCGCGCACCCTCGATGAACTGAAGGCAAAGAACGTGTGGGTGGTCGGCCTCGACGAGCGCGGCGAAAAGAGCTACGACGAGCTGGATTACAACATGAATTGCGCCATCGTGCTGGGCGCGGAAGGCAAGGGACTGCACGACCTGGTGCGCCGCAAATGCGACATGCTGGTTTCCATTCCGATGATGGGCGCGATCTCATCGCTGAATGTCTCGGTGGCCGGAGGCATTGTGATGTATGAAGTGCAGCGGCAGCGCCGCCAGGCTCAAAAGCCCGCCGCGAAGAAATCCGCCAAGAAGAAGAAAGAGGAATAGCCTTGCGCCGTCTTGCGCTCGCAGTCTTCTTGTCATGTTCGCTGGCCGCGCTGCCGGCGATGGCGCTGGACCGCAACGCTTTCATCTTCACCCGCTACGATCTGCAAGTCACGCTCGATCCGCACCAGCATGGGCTGGTCGCCGAGGGCACGGTCGAGGTGCGCAACGTCTCGCAGCCGCCGCAGCGTGAAGTTTCGCTGCAGATTTCAAGCTCGCTACGCTGGCTCTCGGTGCTGGCCGAGGGCGGGGCCTCGGAGGTCGAGTGGCTCGAGCAGAGCTACACCAGCGACATCGACCACACCGGACTGCTCGATGAGGCCATCGTCAAACTCGAAAAGCCGGTTGCTCCGGGCGAAAGCCTGCGACTCAACGTGCGCTACTCGGGCACGGTGCAAAAGGACACAACCCGGCTCGAACGAATCGGAACTCCCGCCGACATTGCCCGGCGCAGCGATTGGGACGAGATCAGCGACAGCTTCACCGCTCTTCGCGGAGCCGGTTTCGTGGTCTGGTATCCGGTTTCGATGGATGCGGCGAATCTGAGCCAGGGCAACGAACTGTTTGAAATCACTGCGCGACTGGCGCGAACGCGAGGCTTCGGCCCTGCTGCGCGTGCAGCTCTCACGGGCGGCTGCGCCCGAGGGCGACGAATCAAAATTCATCTTCGTGGCCAATGGCTCGCCATTGGCCGACGGGTCGCGCCCGGCAGGCGCGGCGATCAGCGAAGCATTTCCCGGCGTCGATCCGGTGATTGTGCTGCTCGGCGATCCGGCCGAAACCACCGACCGGCCGCAGCGTGGCCGCCTACTACACGCCGCCGCACACGAACTTATGCGCGCGACTACATGGCCGCGGCAGAGACCGTGATTCCTGCCGCTGGAAGAGTGGTTCGGCACGCCCCGGCGCAAGGTGGTTTTGGTGGAACTCACCGACCCGAACGCGCTTGCCCTACGATGCCGGGCGCATACTACTTTGTGCCCATGCGCAACGTGCCGCCACGCCGCCGCCGAAGTGGCGCTGGCGCGTCCGGTGGTCCATACCATGCTGGATTCGCCGCGGCCGTGGATTCGCGAGGGGCTGGCCGGCTTCGCGCAGGCGTTGATTCGCGAGCGGCAGGCAGGACGCCGCGCCGCCCTCGCACTACCTGGGCCAGTTCAGCTCGGCGCTGGCCGTCGCCGAGGCACAGTCCCATAGTGCTCCGTCTGACCAGCCGCACGATGCACACAATTCCGCACATTGCAACCCAGTTGCCCGGCATCGGGCTGCAGCCGCTCGATCACGACGGCGGATGAGGTGTTCTTTCGCACCAAGGCCGCCTACGTCTGGTGGATGCTGCGCGACATGGTGGGCGACCGTGTACTGCAATCGGCATTGGCGCATTATCGTCCGGCAGATGACCGCGACACGGCATACATGCAGCGGCTGATCGAAAACAGGACTCGCCGAAGCGCGACCTTGAAGCATTCTTCGACGACTGGGTTTACCGCGACCGCGGCCTGCCGCAGTTGCGCGTTGACTCCGCTTACGTGCGGCAGACACTTGGAGAGCGGACAGTGACGGCGGTGACCATTGAAAATCTCGGCGAAGCCTGGTGCGAGGTTCCGGTTTCGGTGCGTTCGCCCAAGGGAGCGAACTCGGTACGCGTGGTGGTTCCGGGCAAGAGCAAGGCTACGGTGCGCGTGCCTTTCGAAGCCGCCCCCATCACAGCCGAGGTGAACGACGGCAGCGTTCCCGAGGCCGAACGTCGCGACAATGTGATCGCAGTGACCGCGACTCCTTCGCCCGAGCACTGAGCGAGCGCCCGCAGCCGGAGCGGCGTCCGTTGCCGAGTACCCGGCTGCGAAGCGAGCAGAACCCGCAGCATCGCATCACGCTTAGCGCTCACTGCGCTTCGGTCTTCGCCCTCGCCTTCCGCTTCGCTCCCTCCGCACCCTCCGGCTCAAACACCGCGCGATGGTTCGGATCAGCCGCCATATTGCGGCAGACATTCATAAATGCCACGCCTGCGTGCGACAGCTTTGCCCCCTTGCGGGTCACCAGCCGCAGCGTGCGCTCCAGCTTCAGGTCGTCCACGGAAACCGCCATTAGTTCGCCGCGCTCCAGTTCGCCCTCTACGCTCATCCTCGGCACCAGCGCCACTCCGTTGCCCATGCGCACAAAGTCCTTGATGCTGGTCAGCGTGGGCAGTTCCACATCCAGATGCAGCGTCGTCCGTGTCTTCTTGAATGCCTCCACCACCTTGATCCGCAGCGGCGAAGTCACGTTGTGCGCCACAAACGACTCCGCCCCAAGATCGTGAATGCGCACCTTCTCGGCCGAGGCCAGCGAGTGTCCCGGATAGACCACGAACACCAACTCGTCGCGGTAAAAAATCGTCGAGCTCAACTGATCGTCCTCCGGCTTGAACGACAGCACCCCGAACTCCACCTGGTGCATCAGGATCTGGCGCGGAACGTCTCCCGCCAGCGTGCGCTGCACCTGAATTTTGATCGAAGGATGCATCCTGTGGTATTGGTGCAAGGCTGGCAGCAGGCACAACGAGGTGAATTCGTTGGCCGCAACCGTCAGCTTGCCTTCGTGCAGGCTGCGCAATTCCCCGATTGCGTCCTGTGCCCGTTCGCGCAGATTCAACAGCTCTTCCGCGTACTCCAGCAGTACTTTTCCCGCCGCCGTCAGCGTGCCGTCGCGTGAGGAGCGCTCGAACACTTTTTCGCCCAGCGAGTCCTCAAGTTTGCCAATAGTCTGACTCACCGCTGACTGCGTGCGGTGCAGTCGCAACGCGGCCCGCGAAAAGCTGTGCTCCTGCGCAACCGCAACAAACGCTTCCAGTTGGTAAAGGTCCATATTAGCCATCCAGGATCGAGAATAAGGATTGCTTATTAAATCACAGTTCCTTATTCACGCGAAAAGAAAAGTAGTTTGACTAATGCCAGCGGAAGGTCGATTGTAGGGAAATGGACATCGACGTAAGAACCCCATCCGAGCAAGTTCTCATATTCGACACCACCCTCCGCGACGGCGAACAGTCTCCTGGCTGCAGCATGAACACCGATGAAAAACTTGTCATGGCGCATCAGCTCGCGCGCCTTGGTGTGGACATCATCGAGGGTGGTTTCCCGATCGCCTCCCGGGGTGACTTCGAAGCCGTCCAGCGCATCTCCGCCGAGGTACGTGGACCCCGCATCTCCGCCCTTGCCCGTTGCGTCCGCATTGACATTGATACCGCAGCCGAGGCGCTGAAGGAAGCGGAGCGCCCGCGCATCCATACATTTCTTGCCACCAGTGACATTCATCTCGGCTTCAAGCTCAAAATGTCACGGAAAGACGCTCTGCGCACCGCCCGCGAGTGCGTGGCCTATGCCCGCACGCTCTGCGATGACATTGAATTCTCGCCCGAGGACGCAACCCGTTCGGACCCCGACTTCCTCTGTGAAGTGCTACAGGCCGTCGTCGATTCCGGCGCCACCACGCTCAATATTCCGGATACTGTCGGCTACACCATGCCCGAGGAGTACGGCCGCCTGATCCGCAAAATTCGCGAGACCGTAAAAGGCGAAAACATCGTCATCTCCTCGCACTGCCACAACGATCTCGGCATGGCCGTCGCCAACTCCTTGGCCGCCGTCGCCGCCGGAGTCCGTCAGGTGGAGTGCACCATCAACGGAATCGGCGAGCGCGCCGGAAACGCCGCCCTCGAAGAGGTGGTCATGGGGATCCATGTTCGCGCCGATGTTTACCCGTATTTCTGCGGCGTAGACCGCTCCCAGATCTACGCCACCAGCCAGCTGCTCTCCAAGACCCTCGGCTTCAACGTGCAGCCCAACAAGGCAATCGTCGGACGCAACGCTTTCGCCCATGAAGCCGGAATCCACCAGCACGGCGTGCTCAGCAACCCGCTCTGCTATGAGATCATGACCCCGGAATCCGTCGGCATGCCCCTCGATCGCATCGTGCTCGGCAAGCACTCCGGACGCCACGCCCTCAAGCATCGCTTCAACGAGCTCGGCCTGACAGTGGCCAACGATGAACTGAATGAGCTGTACACCAAGTTCATTCACTTGGCAGACCGCAAGAAAAAGGTTTACGATCAGGACTTGATCTCGATGGTTCTCACCCATCGCGGTCCGCTCGGCAATTCGCCGGATATGGTGGTAGCGCAGCAACAATGAAATTGAACATCGCGGTTCTTCCCGGGGATGGAGTTGGTCCGGAGGTCACGCGTGAAGCTGTACGCGTGCTCCGAGCCGTCTCCGACTTCTGTGGATACGACTTCCGTTTTGAAGAGGCTCCACTTGGTGGTGGAGCCTCGCTTGCATTTGGCTCACCCTTTCCACCTCAAACCCGCGAGCTTTGCCTTTCCTCTAGTGCCGTGCTTCTCGGCGCCGTCGGCGGTCCGCAGTTCGATTCGCTGCCTTCCGAGCAGCGTCCTGAGGCCGGCCTTCTCGCGCTGCGCCAGGAACTCGGCTGCTTCGCCAACTTGCGTCCCGCCATCGCCTTTGAATCCATCGCCAACTGCTCGCCCCTGCGTCCCGAGCGCATCCTTGGCGCAAACATTCTCGTCGTGCGCGAACTTCTCGGCGGCCTCTACTTCAGCGAGCCCCGCGCTATCGACGTTGCCGGTAAGTGTGCCTGGAACACGATGCGATACAGCGAGCAGGAAATTGAGCGCATCGCCCGCGTCGCCTTCATCCTTGCACAGGGCCGCGGCAACAAACTGGTCTCCGTAGACAAGGCCAACGTGCTGGAAACCTCGCGCCTCTGGCGTCAGGTGGTCACCCGCGTCGGTGCCGACTTCCCACTGGTGTCGCTCGAGCACGCACTGGTTGACTCATTCGCCATGAACGTCATCACCAACCCCACCCGCTACGATGTTGTGCTCACGGAAAATATCTTCGGAGACATTCTCTCCCACGAGACTGCCGTGATCGTCGGCTCGCTCGGCATGTTGCCCTCGGCCAGCGTCGGTGGCAAGGTCGATATGTATGAACCCGTCCACGGCTCAGCCCCAGACATCGCGGGCAAGGGGATTGCCAACCCTATTGGCGCTATTGCTTCTGCTTCCATGTTGTTACGTCACACTGCCAAACTTCATGCCGAAGCCAATAGCGTCGACGCTGCCATAGAGCAGGTGCTCAAGTCCGGCATGCGGACCGCCGACCTGTTGCCCCCTGCCGAACGCGCCCGCGCCAGCAGCACCGAAGATATGGGCCAGCGCATCGCCGACTCTGTGGTCGAGGCCCTGAACTCGCGCATGGCCTACTTCGCCGTCTAAGATTCCCCGCCGTTTCTTGCTCTTGACTTCAAAACCTTGAAACCTTGTAACCCCTGAATCTCTAGCCACCGTGAGCGAGCATGATTCTGTCGGCGGTGACCGCGAACAGAATCAGCATCGAGATGAAACCATTGGTCGTGAAGAAGGCGGCGTTGAGTTTGCTGAGGTCATCGGCCTTGACCAGGGTGTGCTCGTAAAGCAGAGCCATGCCGGTGATAGCTACGCCGACGATGGCAAGGTGGCCGAGGCCGAAGCTGAAGAGCATCCATCCAAAGAAGGCGAATGCAATGACGTGGAAGACGCGGGCCAGGCGGAGCGCACCGGCGATGCCGAAGGCGCGCGGGACGGAGTGAAGTCCGCTGGCGACGTCATAGTGGTAGTCCTGGCAGCTGTAGAGAATGTCAAAGCCTCCGCCCCAGAACATGACCGCGGCGGTGACGATTAGCACCCGTGCATCGAGGGTTCCGCGAACTGCAACCCAGGCGGCGGCAGGAGCAATGCCCATCGCGAGGCCGAGGAACAGATGCGCCCAGCGGGTAAAACGTTTGGTGTACGAGTAGGCGCAGACGATGATGAGCGCCAGCGGCGAGAGACGAAAGGCGAGTGGATTCAGCATCCAGGCGGCAAAGAAGAGTAGGGCCGAAGCTGCGAGCGTGAAGCAGAAAACGAACTTTCGGGTGAGCAATCCGGCGGGCAGGGCGCGGACCGAGGTGCGCGGATTCAGCGCGTCGATATCTGCGTCCACCAGGCGGTTGAAGGCCATGGCGGCAGAGCGCGCGGCGACCATGGCAACACAGATCCAGCCAAGGATGCGCAGCGGTGGAATGCCGTTAGCGGCAATAACGGCGCCGGTGAGTCCGAAGGGGAGCGTCAGGAAGGAATGCTCCCACTTGATCATCTCAAGAGTTACGCGCGTGTTATGAAGGACGCTATGAAACATGGGATGAATCCTTTGGTGGAAGCGGCACAGAGTTATTGTATCCGGTGCTTGGAAACGAATGCACCTCGGCGGACGAGGCGTCATCTTAAAAAGAGATAGGAGACAGCTCTCATGAAGAAAAGACAGCTCGGTCATTCCGGAATTGAAGCGCCTACGCTTTGCCTGGGCGGCAATGTATTTGGCTGGACGGTGGATGAGTCGCGCTCCTTCGAAGTGCTGGATGCGGCACTGGAGCGCGGGCTGAACTTTGTGGATACGGCGGACGTGTATTCGCACTGGGTTCCGGGGCACCATGGCGGAGAGTCGGAGACGATTATCGGCAAATGGTTCAAAGCGCGGGGGAATCGCAGCCAGGTGATTCTGGCGACCAAGGTTGGCGTACCGATGGGCGAAGGCAAGCAGGGAGGACTGTCGAGAAATTACATCCGGCAGGCAGTGGAGGCGTCGTTGCAGCGTTTGCAGACCGACTACATCGATCTGTAAGGCGCATCGCGACGACGAGAGCACGCCCCAGGGGGAGGTGTTGGGCGCTTTTGCCGAGCTCATCCGGGACGGCAAGGTGCGCGCGATTGGAGCTTCGAACTTTACGGCGGAGCGGCTGCAATCGGCGCTGGAGGTGAGCCGCAAGCTCAACCTTCCGCGTTATGAGTCACTGCAACCGGAGTACAACCTCTATGATCGCGCGGGATATGAGTCCGCACTGGAGCCGGTTTGCTCGAAGAACGGGTTGGGCGTGATCCCATACTTCTCGCTGGCAAGCGGTTTTTTGACTGGGAAGTACCGCTCGGGGGCTGATGCGGCAAGCAGGCCGCGGGCGGCGATGCTGAAGAAATATTTCACTGAGCGCGGAATGCATATTCTGGAGGCGCTGGACGAAGTGGCTCGCGAGTTGAAGGCAACGCCCGCGCAGGTAGCGCTGGCCTGGCTGATAGCGCGGCCTAGTATTACGGCTCCGATTGCCAGCGCGACCACGGTGGAGCAATTGCACGAACTGGTCGGTTCAACGCAGTTGGAAATGCCACGCGAGGCGGTTGAAAAGCTAAACCAGGCGAGCGCGGAGGGGGTGACTGCGTAATCCGCGGGCGGGAGTTGCGATATCATACGAAGATGCCGGAAGTTCAGTATCCCATCGCAGCGCCGCGGCACAGCTTCTTCAGTGAGGACGCGCGGCTCAACCCAATCCACGACAAAGTCATCACCCGCGAGCGGCTCGACGAGAGCGATGCGCTGGCGCTCTATCGGACCTCAGACATGCTGGCCCTGGGCTGGCTGGCGAACCACGTGCGGGAGCGGATGCATGGCAACGTGGCGTACTTCAATGTTAATCGTCACATCAACCACACCAACGTCTGCGTAGCCGCTTGCCGGCTGTGCGCGTTTGGGCGCAAGAAGGGAACCGAAGGCGCTTACACGATGGCGCTGGAGGAAGTCTTCGAATCGGCGGCGACAGGCTACACCGAGGCCGTGACGGAGTTTCACATTGTTGGCGGACTACACCCGGATCTTCCGTTGCAATATTTTCTGGATATGCTGACGGGGTTGAAGCAGCGTTTTCCGCAGGTGCACTTGAAGGGCTTTACGATGGTGGAGATCTCGTTCTTCGCAAAGCTGAACAAGCTTACGACTCGTGAGGTGTTGCTGAAGTTGAAGGCCGCAGGACTGGATTCGATGCCGGGCGGCGGAGCGGAAATTTTCTCCGAGCGCGTGCGCGCGATCATCTGCGATCACAAAATTGACGGCAACGAATGGCTGGACGTGGCGCGCGAGGCACACCTGCTGGGGATTCGTTCGAACGCGACGATGCTGTATGGGCACATCGAAGGCGATGAGGACCGGGTCGATCACCTGCTGAAGTTGCGCGCACTGCAGGATGAGACCGGGGGTTTCCAGACGTTCATTGGACTTTCCTTCCATCCCGATCACACCGTTCTGCAGCATCTGCCGTGGACCACCGGGATGCTGGATCTGAAGCAGATTGCGGTGGCCCGGCTGGTGCTGGACAACTTCCCGCACATCAAAGCCTACTGGCAGATGCTGACGCCCAAAATTGCGCAGATTGCATTGCGCTTTGGCGCCGACGACCTGGACGGAACGGTGGTGGAGGAAAAGATTTATCACGACGCGGGAGCGACGACTCCGCAGGGGTTGAGCCGCCAGGACCTGATTCGTTTGATCGAGGCAGCGGGCCGAGTTCCGGTGGAGCGCGATACTCTGTATCGTCCGGTGACGCGCACGGCAACTTCGGTCACGGTGGCGGAGTAAGTCGATAGGTTGCTTTCGCTAATTCGGGAATGCGCGAATATGGCTTCCTGTCCTGGTCACGATTCTTACCTTAGCCCTGTGGCCGCGTGCTTTTCCTTGTTTCTTTTTCTCGTAAGAGTGATAAATTCTTGCTTTAGGACCGTACCTGTCGAAGGCATCGATCTTTACGAGGCTCGCAGATGAACGTCCATTTTATTTACAAGCTGGATAAATCTCCCACCGCCGAGCAGTATCTTCAAACTCAAATTGACAAACTAGGGCCGCGGTTGCACGTATTTAACCCGGACATGATTTCCTTGCGCGGATTGATCGAGGCAGCTCCGAAGTCGGGCTTCAAGGTGGGGTTGAACCTACACTTGCCCGCCGGGCAGATGACCGCTCAGGCGAGCGCAGAAACGCTTCACGAAGCCATCCGGATTGCCTTTGGCGACCTTACCGAACAGCTCCGCAAGCACAAGGAGCACCTGCGGAGCCAGTATCGCTATCCCAGGGTGCGCGGATCGGAGCGGCACCGCGTCGAACAGCAGGTTCCGTTCGAGGACACGGTTGCGGCGGTGAAGCCGGAGAAGATTTCCAACCTTGACGTGACCGGATTTGTGAATGCGAACCTGGATCGGCTGCGCCGTTATGTGGATCGCGAATTGCGATTCCGGCGCGACAGCGGACAGCGCCGACTGGAAGAAATCAGCGTCGAAGAAGTTATCGACGAGGCAATCGCCAATGCACTGGATGAGCGTAGCCCGCGCCCAGAGAAAATTGCGCTGGAGCCGTGGCTGTACCGGCTGTCGCGCTCGGCGATGGACAGGTTGGGAAATCAGATCGACTCGGGCGCGCATCCGGTGCGGGCGAATCATGTGGAGTCGCGCCCATCGCTCGATGCGCGCGACGAGGAGATGCTGCAGTTTTATCATCCCGACGAAAGCCCGGCCAATGACGACCTGGTTGCGGACCTGCGTAGCAGCACGCCCGAGGATGAAGCGTCTCGCCAGGAGCTGATGACCATGGTGGAGCGCGCACTGCGGGGTGCGGCGCCGCATCAGCGCGAGGCGTTTCTGCTGTTCACGCTGGAGGGATTCCGCTTAGCCGAAATCGCAGCGATCACCGAGCGAAGCACGCAACAGGTGCACGCTGACATCAGCGCTGCGCGTGAGCATCTGAGGCGTTCGCTGGTTGCCGCCGGAGGGCGCAGGCAAAAGCTGGTTGCAGATCGCCCATCCACCCATTCAAGAAGTGCTTAGCTAGGATTGCAGTACCTGCCGCGGTTGCTATGCAGCCGCGGCTTTTTTTGTTTGCGGAGGGCGTGGCGACCTACGCGAACGCTGGAACGGCTCTACAAAAGGCGGGTCATAAATTCGCTGGCGCGATCACCGAGGCGGGCGCGAAGGTGCTCCACGGCTTTGCCGTGAATCTGGGAGACGCGGGACTCGGTTTTGCCGATGGAGTGGGCGATCCGCAGCATGGTCCAATCTTTGAAGTAGTAGAGAATCACGACGTTTGCTTCATCGGGCGCGAGTTGGGCGATGAACCTGCGAAGCTCTTCGCGTGACTCGTTCTGATGGCAGAGGGCATCGGGACGCTTTTCGGGATCATCGGCCACGCTCTCCTGCACGGAGAGACATTCGCTGTCCTCCTGCGGCTCGAACTCGACCTCCTGATGATTCTGCACCGCCTGGGCAAACTCATAAAAGGTGTTCAGGTCCATGCCCAGGGAATCGGCAACCTCTTCGCTGTCAGGCTTGCGTCCCAGTTTGGATTCAAGAGCGCGGGTTGCGTTGTCGAGTTTCTGCTGGCGAGTGCGGAAATATCGCGAGGCCCAGTCGAGTTCGCGGAGACTGTCGAAGATTGCGCCGGTGATGCGGATGCGGGCGTACTGGCGGAAGGGTAGATTCCGGTGCGCCCCGAAGCGCCTAGCGGCATCGATAAGGCCAATCGAACCAGCCTGGATCAAATCATCAAGTTGCACGGAGGCGGGAAGGCGGCGAACGATGGAGCGGGCAACCTGTTTCACGTCCTCCATGTGGCTGAGCACCAGCCTTTCCTGCTCTGCTTCCGTAAGTGTTCCAGGGGGCAGGGTTGCAGGCGGCAGCGTCTCTGGCCACAGGGTTTCAGGGGCTGGCGGCGGAAAGAACGGAAATGGAAGCGGATCGGAGTGAAGCGGAGCGCTGCTCACAGGACGTCCTTTCCGCCATAGTTAACAGAGCGTCTGAGGCACGGGCGACATTGACTGGGATGTACTCTCATAGTGAATGGCTCCTGGCCGAAGATCCGGAACGACGGTAAGAGTAGGACTACGGCCATTGAGAGTTTTATCGGCAATCGGTATCCGCAGCTTGAGTGCACGGTGGAACGCAGGCGGTGTGGGTCGGGTAACGTTGCGCCGCCGGCCGCTGGGGCGGAAGCGAGGTAAGTTGCATTCCCCTGCGCCAAGGGATGTACTATTAACGGTTCGAGTCCGCACGAGGGACGATAGAGGAACTACAGAGTGAATCCCACCGATCATCGCGAGCAAGTAGGGCAGGAAGTCTTAGAGACACGCGAATGGCTAGACTCGTTAGACTACGTTCTGGAGAATGGTGGAACAGAGCGGGCCGGGCGTTTGCTGCAGCAGTTGGAACTCCACACCGCACGCTCGGGTTATCGCCTTCCGTTTTCCGCCACCACTCCTTACGAGAATACGATTCCATCCACGGAGCAGCCCCCCTTTCCGGGCGATCAGGAGTTGGAGCGCCGCATCAAGAGTCTTGTCCGCTGGAACGCGCTGGCGATGGTGATGCGGGCCAACAAGCGGGAGCCGGGCATCGGCGGACATATTTCGACCTATGCCTCGGCGGCCACGCTGTATGAAGTTGCGTTCAATCATTTCTTCCGGGCGCAGACTCCGGACGGAGACCGCGACTTGGTGTACTTCCAGGGACACGCCTCGCCGGGAATGTATGCGCGCGCATTTCTCGAAGGACGAATCAGCGGAACATCAGCTTGAGAATTTCCGCCGCGAACTGGCCGAAGGGGGCGGACTGAGTTCCTATCCGCATCCCTGGCTGATGAAGGATTTCTGGGAGTTTCCAACCGTCTCCATGGGGCTCGGTCCAATCCAGGCGATCTATCAGGCGCGCTTCAATCGCTATCTTGAGAATCGCGGGTTGAAGCATTGCAATCAAGGCAAGGTCTGGGCCTTTTTGGGAGACGGTGAGACCGACGAACCGGAGTCGCTGGGCGCAATCACCCTCGCCTCGCGAGAGAAGCTCGACAATCTTATCTTCGTCATCAACTGCAACCTGCAGAGGCTGGACGGGCCGGTACGCGGCAACGGAAAGATCATTCAAGAGTTGGAAGCGATCTTCCGCGGCGCGGGCTGGAACGTCATCAAGGTCATCTGGGGTACCGACTGGGATCAGTTGATTCAGCAGGACCGCGATGGTCTGCTGGTGAAGCGCATGGGCGAGCTGTGCGATGGGCAGTACCAGAAGCTTTTCATCGAGAGCGGGAACGTACTTCCGTCAGAACTTTTTCGGCAGCGATCCGCGACTGCTGAAGATGGTGGAGCACCTGAGCGACGAGCAAATTGAGAAGATGCGCCTGGGCGGCCACGATCCGATCAAGGTGTATGCCGCATACAAGGCTGCCAGTCGATCATACCGGTTCGCCGATCGGTGATCCTGGCCAAGACGATCAAAGGCTACGGCCTGGGCGAGAGCGGCGAAGGCAGGAACATTACCCATCAGCAGAAGAAGATCAACGATGAAGAGTTGATGGCCTTCCGTTCGCGCTTTGGCATTCCGATCGAAGATGAAAATCTGCATGACGCGCCGTTCTACCGTCCGCTCCGACGATACGGCGGAGATCCAGTACATGCGCGAGCGCCGCAAGCAGCTCGGCGGATATTTGCCGGAGCGCAAGATGCGCGCGCCAAAGCTGGAACCGGTAAGCGAAGAGGTGTTCAAGGAGTTTTATACCGGCACGGGCGACCACCAGGTTGCAACCACGATGGTGCTGGTGCGGCTGATCGCCAAACTGCTGCGCGACCCGAAGATCGGCAAGCTGATTGTTCCGATTATTCCGGACGAAGCCCGCACCTTCGGCATGGAAGCCTTGTTCCGCATGGTGGGCATTTACTCCAGCGTCGGGCAGAATTATGAGCCGGTCGATATGGACACCTTGCTGTACTACAAGGAAGCCAAGGACGGGCAGATTCTGGAAGAGGGGATCACGGAAGCAGGCGGAATCTCCGAGTTCATTGCCGCGGGCACCTCGCCGGCAAATCACGGGATCAACACGATTCCGTTCTTCGTCTATTACTCGATGTTTGGGCTGCAGCGCGTAGGCGACCTGGTGTGGGCGGCGGGCGATCAGCGTGCCAAAGGTTTCCTCTGCGGAGGCACCGCCGGACGCACCACGTTGGCGGGTGAAGGGTTGCAGCATCAGGACGGCAACAGCCATCTGCTGGCCTATCCGGTGCCGAACCTGCTGGCCTACGATCCGGCCTTTGCCTATGAAATTGCAATCATCGTGCAGGAAGGCATCCGCCGCATGTATGTGGAGCAGGAAGACATCTTCTACTACATCACGGTGATGAACGAGACGTGGGCGCAGCCGGCTATGCCGGAGGGCGTTCGCGAAGGCATTTTGAAGGGCATGTACCGCTTCCGCAGCTCGGAAAAGACAGACTCCAAGCTGAAGGCGCAGTTGTTTGGCTCGGGCGCGATCATGATGGAGGCGTTGAAGGCCGCCGAGATTCTTGAAACGAAATACAAGGTTGCCACCGACGTGTGGAGTATTACCAGCTACAAGGAGCTGTACCGGGACGGCAACGCCTGCGAACGCTGGAACATTCTGCATCCGGGAGAGAAGCAGCGCGAGTCGTTCGTGGCTTCGCAACTGAAGAGCGCGGAGGGCGTACTGGTGGCCGCTTCCGATTACGTCAAGGCGCTGCCGGAGTCGATTTCGCGCTGGATGCCGCGTCCGTTGATTGCGCTTGGGACCGATGGCTATGGCCGTTCCGAGAGCCGCGCTGCGCTGCGTGATTTCTTCGAGGTCGATGCCAAACATATTGTGCTAGCCACGCTGACCGGGCTTCTGCGCGAGGGAAAGATCAAAGCCGACGAGGTGAAGAAAGCGATTACCGATCTCGGAATCAATTCCGAAAAAGCTGATCCGTTCGCCTCGTGATGGCGTAGTAGTTCAGGCGCCTGGGTCAGCCACTTGCAAAGGCGGCCTGCTCCGGGCGCGGAGATTTCAGGCACGCGGCAGTTGGGCCGCACCGTTGAAAGGAAACCTTGTGGCATCAGAATTCAAACTCCCGGAGCTTGGTGAGAACATCGAGGCTGGCGACGTGGTTCGAATCGCGGTCACGGATGGTGAGACGATCAACGAAGGCCAGACCGTGGTTGAGCTGGAAACCGATAAGGCTGTCATCGAGGTGCCTTCGAGCGTCAGCGGCGTGATTGAAAAAGTCGTCGTAACTCCATCCCAGCGCGTGAAGGTGGGCGATGTACTGTTCACCTATTCGGCGAAAGAGCAAGCCGCAAAAGAACCTGCAAAGAAACCAGTCGCAAAAGAGCCTGCCGCACCTGCCGTAAAAGAGCCTGCGCCGAACGCGACCGTAGCCAAAGAGTCTAAAGCGAAAGAGGCAGGAGCGGGGGTGCCAACCGCGGTGCCGGAGGCGACCGCCGTCGCGGTGAATGCATCGGTGGTTGAGTTCAGGTTGCCGGAACTGGGCGAGAATATCGAAGCCGGCGATGTAGTTCGAATCGCGGTGCAGCCGGGCGAGCAAGTGACGGATGGCCAGACGGTGCTCGAACTTGAGACCGACAAGGCGGTGGTGGAAGTTCCTTCGACGGTGAGTGGGACGGTCAAGGAAGTGAACGCGCAGATGGGGCAGAAGCTGAAAGTGGGCGACCTTGTACTTACGGTCACGCCGACGGCCGCAACTGAAGCCCCCGCAACTGAAGCCCCTGCTTCCGCGGCAACCCCAGCTCAGCCGGATGCGACAACTCCGCCTCAGCCGGAGAATGCCGCGCCGGTGGACAATCCCTCCGACGATGGCTACATGGCGATGACCCGCCACACCTTCCGCACGGCGCGAACCGCCGAAGGCAAGAGCGAACAGGAAGCATTTCCGCCCGACGCTCCGCCCGAGATGCAGTCTGAGACTCTACCGGCGGGCGTGGACAAGCGCACGGGCCCCGACCACCGCACGGTTCCGGCGGCCCCGATTGTGCGCAAACTGGCGCGCGAAATCGGAGTGGACATCTACTCGGTGAAGGGAAGCGGCCCAGGCGGACGCATCAGCGAAGCCGATGTGAAGGCCTTCGCCAAGGGCGCGTTTGCGAGGATGGCCGATGCGGAGGCTTCGGTTCGGGTGGCTTCGCTCGGGGGAACCGTAGTGGTTAAGCTGCCGGACTTCAGCCGCTGGGGCAAGATCGAAAAGGTTCCGCTGCGTGCCGTGCGCCGCAAGACCGCCGAGCATCTGGCGCTGGCGTGGAACGTCATTCCTCACGTAACGCAATTCGATAAAGCGGATGTCTCCGAACTGGAAGAGTTGCGCAAACGCTTTGCACCCAAGGCGGAGAAGGCTGGCGGCAAGATGACCATGACCGCTATCGCGTTGAAGGTCGCGGCGTCAGCGCTGAAGGCGTTTCCTCAATTCAACGCGTCCATCGACATGGCCAGCCAGGAGATTGTCTACAAGCGCTACATCAACATCGGGGTCGCGGTGGATACCGACCGCGGGCTGCTGGTTCCGGTGATTCGCGATGTGGACAAGAAAAACATTATCGAGCTGGCGGTTGAGCTCTCTGTACTCTCCAGCAAGGCTCGCGACAAGAAGCTTGCGGCGGAAGAGATGGAGGGCGGCTCGTTCACGATCACCAATCTGGGAGGCATCGGCGGAACAGCGTTCACTCCCATCGTCAATCACCCGGAGGTTGCAATCCTGGGAATGTCGCGCTCGAGAGTGGAGCCGGTGTGGATGAATGATAAGTTTGAACCGCGCACCATGATGCCGCTCGTCTGTGTCGTACGATCATCGCATTATTGACGGGGCCGACGCGGCGCGGTTTACGCGCTGGATTGTGGACGCTCTGGAGCAGCCATTCCTGCTTTCGGTGCAAGGTTAGCGGCTGGAGACAAATAAAGAGTGTCGAAAACGAAGTAGACTCAAGCTCGATATTTTAAAACGGAATTCGAAAGCGAGAGATAAAGCTAGACATGGCGAACACGAACGCAAAGATTGCAGTGATCGGTGGCGGCCCCGGTGGTTACGCCGCTGCCTTCCTCGGCGCCGACCTCGGCCTCGACGTTACTCTCATCGATCCTGAAAAGAATCCCGGCGGAGTTTGCCTCTATCGCGGCTGCATTCCATCCAAAGCGTTGTTGCACGTATCGGCGCTGATCAATGAAGCCAAGCACGCGGCGAATTGGGGCGTGGAGTTCGCCGAACCGAAGATCGACGTGGCGAAGCTGCGCGCGTTTAAGGAGGGCGTGGTGAACAAGTTGACCGGCGGTCTTGGCATCATGTCCAAGCAGCGCAAGGTCACCTACATCCAGGGCGAAGCCAGCTTTGTGAATTCGACCACGCTGAAGGTGAAGAAGAGCGCGGGTGGCGAAGAGACGCTGCAATTCGACAAGATGATCATCGCCACCGGATCGTCTCCGGCGCGCCCAGGGCCGCTGGCTGCAAGCGGCGCGAATATTCTGGACTCCACCGGGGCGCTCGATCTGAAGGACGTTCCCAAGACTTTTCTAGTCATTGGCGGAGGCTACATCGGATTAGAGTTGGGAACCGTCTATGCCACGCTGGGGTCGAAGGTGGATGTGGTCGAAATGACGCCGGGACTGCTTCCGGGCGCCGACCGCGACCTGGTTCCGCCGCTGCAGAAGCGCCTGGAGAAGCTGTTCAGCAAGATCATGCTGAACACGGCAGTGACCGCGGTGAAGGATGAGATCGCAAAGGTGAAGGTCACCTTCAAGCTTCCCGACGGCACGGTGGAAGAGAAGAGTTACGACAAGGTGCTGGTCTCGGTGGGACGGCGGCCGAACTCGAAGGTTCCGGGACTGGAAAATACCAAGGTGAAGGTGAACGAGCGCGGATTCATCTCGATCAACAAGCAACTGCGGACCGACGATCCCGCGGTGTATGCGATTGGCGATGTTGCCGGCGATCCGATGCTGGCGCACAAAGCATCGCACGAAGGTCGTACCGCGATTGAGCACATTGCAGGACACAAGGTGGAGTTTGCGCCGTATGCGATTCCCGCCGTGGTATTCACCGATCCTGAGATTGCGTGGGCCGGACTGACGCAGGCCGAGGCGGAAGCCAAGGGCATGGATGTTGAGATCGTCAAGTTCCCCTGGGCGGCAAGCGGACGCGCGGTCACTCTGGACCGCACCGAGGGACTTACCAAGCTCTTGATCGACAAGAAAACCGAGCGCGTGCTGGGCGGAGCAATCGTCGGTCCGGGAGCGGGCGACATGATCGCCGAGATCGTTCTCGCCATTGAGATGGCAGCCACGGCGTATGACCTAGAGCATACGATTCATCCTCACCCCACGCTTTCCGAGACCATCATGGAGGCATCGGAGATCTTCTATGGAACCTCGACCGACCTATATCGCCCGAAGCGCAAGTAAGCAACCGCAGCAGAAGCTCAGGAGGCGGGACTGTTGCCAGGCTTTCTGCGCGTGAGCTGGAGAGCCAATCAGGACAGAGCTTCCAGATTGCGAATTTCTGAAAGCGGGAAATCTTTGAGCTCTGTCCCGCGCATCAACATTGAAAGCTGTGGTGTCCAGAGCCAGTTCCGAATAGCTTGCGACACTCCCAACCTTTTGTGCGAACATTAGATCCGGAAACTCAGACTGATATCCAAGTAGAGGTGAGGTCATGAAAGTTGACATTCGGAGCCGAAGTCGGGCCTCGACGCACATGGTTCTGTTGGCAGCACTCTTTTTCGCGTCGTTGTTCCTGCCCTCACGCGCTTCCGCGGCGCTGGGTGGCAACGAGTCTTCGGTTCAGGCTGACCAGAAGGCGATGAAGGCCAAGCGCGTCGTCCAGGCCAGCGGAAAATATTCGGTGCATGAGATCACGACTCCGTATGGCACGGTGGTGCGGGAATACGTCTCGCCGGATGGAACGGTCTTCGGCGTGGCGTGGCGGGGCCCATTCCTTCCCAACCTCCAGCAGCTTCTGGGTAACTATTATGGAAAGTTTGCGCAAGCCGCTCAGCAAGCCAGGCAAGCCCAGCCCCGCCGCTCGCATAATGCGCCGCTGACGGTGGATCAGCCGGATCTGATCGTGCATTCGGCAGGACACACCAGGGCTTATGCCGGAAACGCTTACCTTCCGGGAATGATCCCGCAGGGCGTTGACGCCCAAGAAATACGGTAGGGGAGGAAACGTGCGAAGAATCGTATTTGGACTTTCGGTCTTAGCGTTGTTGTTCATCGTGGGTTGCGGAGGCAGCAGCAACCACAGCACCTCCGGCCCCACATTGGCTGCAGGCGGCAATACAATTACCCCCCTCGGCGCCAACAACGTTGCGCCGTTGATCGTGGATGCTGGCCTCCCTATCGCCGCGAACCCTACTTCCAACGTGTCCTATACCACCGTCGTCGTTTGCAAGCCGGGAACTTCCAATTGCGTGACCTTCGACCACATCTCGGTTGACACCGGTTCGACCGGCTTGAGAATTCCAGCCACGGCGTTTCAGGCGACTTCCGCCGGCGCCGCGGTCCTCGCCGCATTGCAAAACGTCAACGCAAGCGCACCGGTTGCAGAATGCGTTGAATTTCTGGACAACACCTTCTTCTGGGGCAGCGTGAAATCTGCCGACGTAAAGATGGGCGGCTCCAGCAACATCGGCGAGGTGGCAAGTTCGGTGCCAATCCACGTGCTGGGCGACCTCCCCGCCTCGACAATACCGACAGCCGACTGCACTGGAACCGAGCAGGATACGACCACATCATTGGGCGAGAATGGCCGGCTTGGTGTCGGCAACTTTCAGTATGATTGCGACGCCCTCGGGTTCTCGAACCAATGCGTGTCTTCCAGCACTCTGCCTGGGGGAACCTATTACACCTGTCCGAGCTCGAGTTCGAGTTGCAATAATACAAATCTAGCGGTGCCCCTCAATGAACAGGTTCGTAACCCTGTATCACTGTTTGCGACCGACAATAACGGTGTGATCCTTGAGCTGCCTGGCCCCCCAACCGTTCCCGTCGGCGGCACAACCGGCATTTCCGCAGGCCAGGCCGCGATGGTCTTCGGCATCGGCACCCAATCCAACAACGGGCTTGGTAGCGCGGTCGTCTTGACGCTTGATGCCGACTCGACACATGCGGACTATGCGGGAATTACAACCGTATACAAAGGGGCTTCATACCCTAATCCGAACAATCTCATAGGCGGCAGCTTCCTCGATAGCGGCTCGAACGGTATTTTCTTTTTGGATCAGCCGACTTCAGGGATCCCGGACTGTCAGTTCAGTTTTGATTTTTACTGTCCGAGCGCCACCGAGAACCTTTCGGCGGTCAACCAGGCAACCGGCGGCAACAGTGACACAGTCCAGTTCAGCGTAGTCAACGCCGACGCTCTGCCTGCGGGTTTCACCGCCATTAGTGGGCTGGCCGGGCCGGTCTCGCCCATAACAACCCCTGATCCCGTCACGCAGGCATCAGATGGGTATTTCGATTGGGGACTGTCCTTCTTCTATGGACGGAATGTCTACACGGCAATTTGGGGGGTGAATCCACCGAACGGTGTTCCGCAAGGCCCGTTCTGGGCGTACTAGCCTTTGCCTAACGCTCGACGCGGATGCCATGCTTCCGGTTATCGCCGACGCTATTCGGCGATAACCGGGGAGGATCAATGACGTCCAACTCCGCGCCTTTTGTAGTTGCTGCTCTTTGTTTCCGTGCAGGGTACATCTTTGGTGGAAGCGCTTTAGTGGGAGGCTTCGACCGGGGTATCGCGCAGAAACTCCAGCGCCTGCGCGACGGTCATTCTGGGCACGGGGCGATAGTCCCAGGAAGTTTCGGTCTCATCAATCTTTAGCGACTTGAAGATGATGACGCGGCCCTCGAACTTCAGCCGAATCCGTGTGACGCACCAGTGCTTGCCCGCTTCCTTCGATCGAGTGAGTTCAATGGAGCCTCCGCGATTGAGCCTGCCCACTACGCCCCATCCGAAGGTGACATCTTTGAAGAGCGTTCCATCGACCTCCGCGATTCGCTTATCCTGACGGTCGATCAGAATCACGGCATTCATCCCTTGCAGCACCTGCGACTCGTAATTCGGTGGGGAAAAATGTGGATTCGGCGAACACTCCAGGCGCAGGTTGCGATCATCTTGCGCGACAGCGTACTCGCAATGAAAGGCGTCAGGAAGCGCAAGCAAGACACGCTCGATGTGCTGCTGATCGTCGTGCTGTTTTTTTGTTTTATCGCGCATCATCGCAGGATCGAGGAGCCGGTCGATGTGCTCATCGTCCTGCTGGCGCTCCTCCGTGGTCAACGCCCGGTCATTGTATGAGACGATCCGGGCCAGAATTCCCTGCGGGGTTTTCACCATCAGCTTGGTGACGCTGCCGCGCGGTTTTTGCACCCGGTCCATCCAGGCGTAGTAATCTTCTCTGCCGTTGATTTTCTCATTGGCGATGGCTTGACGGAGCAGATCGTTTGCGGTGGGCTCGACGATATCGCCAGGGTGGGCCAGAGCCGGGCAGATCAGGGCAATGGCCGTAACGCAGATCAACCCTGCCGTTCGCAGCTTCATGCGGCTGTTGAAACGGCGGTATGTAATTTGAAAACTCATCTTCTCCGATTATCGCGGATGCAGGCCGCCGCTCTCAACAAGCAGGGTGCAAAAGGCAAGAATCCGATTCGAAGACTCGAGTGCCAGCTTCGACAGGACACTTGCTACGCTTAAGATGGACTGCGGTGATAGGAAGTGTTGCACGAAAGGGGTGTGCGGTGGAATTGAACGGCGATGTGGTTCACGGATTTGGCGCTCCAGTGCTGGCCGTGTGCGGTTTTTCGGGTTCGGGAAAGACCACGCTGCTGGAGGCGGCAATCCCCAGGCTGGTGGAGCGCGGGCTTGCGGTTGCGGTGGTGAAGCATGACGCTCACGGCTTTGAAGTGGACAGGCCGGGAAAGGACTCCGACCGCTTCTTTCGTGCCGGAGCCACGGTCACGCTGAGCGGCGCGCAGCAGCAGTTCGAGCGGCGAGGATCGGCGGCGGTGCTGTCGCTTGAAGCTGTCCTGGCGAGACTGGGCCGTGACCACGACCTGCTGCTGGTGGAAGGGCACAAGGACACGCTGCTGCCGAAGTTCTGGCTGCAGAGCGCGGAGCGACTGGATTCGCCGGAGAACGATGCGCCGGGGAACGTCACGAACATCGTCGGCACGCTCGCGTGGAACAGCCCCCGGCTGAACGCTTTCCTTGGATTCATCGATCGCTGGCTTCCAACGGCGTGGAATGCGCGGCCACTGTATCGCGGATTGCTGATGGGCGGCACAAGTTCGCGGATGGGCACGGTCAAGCAAGTTCTGCACTTCGGCGGACGGACGCTGGGCGAGATTGCGGCAGATGCTTTGTCCGGGGGCGGGAGCGATCCACGAAACGTCGATCCACGAAACGTCGTGGTGCTGGGGCCGGGAGTGTTGCCCGAGGCGCTGAAGACCCTTTTGCAGTTGCCGGATTCGCCGGGCTTTGGAGGTCCAGGAGCCGGGCTGATCGCGGCCCATCGCTGGGCACCGGAAGCGGCGTGGATTGTGGCCGCGTGCGACCATCCATGGTTGCGCCCCAGGCACATTGAATGGCTCGCATCGCAGCGGCAACCTGGACGGTGGGCGGTAATTCCGGCGCAGTCCGACGGTCATCCCTATCCGATGCTGGCGCTGTATGAACCGCAAGCGCTTGAGCTTTTGGAGCGGCAGGCCCAGGCAGACCAGGAGCATAATGCCCGCGCGGCGGTTCTGCTGGATTCGCCGCGCACGCTGGTGCTTACGCCGCCGGCCGAGTTGGCCGACGGATGGAAGAATGTGAACACGCCGGAGGAACTGCGCGCGGAAGAAGAACGGATTGCGCCCGTGCACAAGCGCGCCGAAAAGTGAAAGGAGTCAAGGCTGCAGCAGCACGGCAACCGCATCGTGCAGGGATCGTGCCAGCTCTTCGGGCGCGAGTTGCGTGCTGGGACAAATCGGTTCGCCGATGCGGATTTCAAGATTGTGTGAGCGGAACCAGCCGCGCTTGCGTTGCTTGAGTTCGCCCAGACCCTTCAGCGCAACCGGCACAATCCGCGCGTTCGATTCGCGTGCGAGCAGGGCAATTCCGGCGTGAAACGGTTGCAGTGCTCCGTCGGTGGAAAGATGGCCCTCTGGAAATACGAGCACGTGATAGCCGCGGTCCATGGCTCGGCCAACATGAGCAAAGCTACGCCGGAACCCCGCACCCCTAGGCAGAGGGAAGACATTGAAGAGCGCCGTTACCAGCCAGTATTCAATGGGAGCAAGTAGGTTTAGCAGCCAGTTGCGCTGCTTGCGCGCGTGCCGCCAATCCTCAAGCAGATCCCCGGCCATCGCAACGGCAACCCTGGAGCGCATCGGTGCGGGAAGGGCATAGAGCACCAGCGGCGCGTCGAACGTGGTGACGTGGTTTGCGATCAACAACAGGGGCTCGCTCGGCGCGTGAAACTCGCCACGCTGCGAGACCGCAGGGGCAGCAAGCAACCAGACCAGCGGGCGCATCACCGCTTCCTGAAAGAGCACTCGCATGGCGTGTACGACTGGCCACCAGCTCCATTCCGGATAGATGAAGCGCAGCGGCTCCGCGCGAGGAAATTCGAGCGACGCAGGTCGGGCTTCTGATGTGGTTGATTCAAAGCCGAGGCGGGTGCGCAGTTGTCCGAGGCTCGAAATCCGTTCGAACTCCTCGTCGCCGATGCTGACGCCTAGGCGCTGCTCGAGTTCGCTCTGCAATTGCACGCGGGCAAGGCTGTCGAGATTGAGGTCGCGGTCAAGGCGGCCGTCATCGTCGAGCCGTGCAGGCCGGCTGCGCGTGATCTCTGCGATCACCGCGGACAACGCGTCTGGAGCGGCTGGCGAAGGTGCTCCGGCTTTGTGAGCGGTGAGGATCTCCTGAGCGGCTATGACTTCCTGTCCGACCCATTCCGTGATCTTCTGGCGCTGGATCTTCCCGAGTGCTCCGCGCGGAAAGTCCAGCTGCGGCCAGAGCTTCCAACGGCGCACGCGCTGATATTCGGCAAGGCTGGCGTTTGCGGTATCGACGGCCGCTTGAGCCTGTTCTTGCCTGTCGCGCCCAGCACTGCCGCCGCCGTGATCGGGACTGCCATGGAAGATAAGAACGGCCACCGGTTCCGTGCCCGCCGCCGTGCGCAGCGGAACAACTGCCGAAGCTCTAACGCCGGACTGCTGGTTCAGTGCTGCTTCCACGTCTTCCGGATGAATGTTGAGTCCTGCCGGGGTGACGATTGTTTCACTCTTGCGGCCAAGAAAGTGAAGCTGCCCGTCGCGATCCTGTTCGACAAGGTCACCGGTGGCCAGCCACGGCTCGGGACGTGTCTCCATCCTGCCATTCTGCCATCGGGCAGAGGACACCATCGCACCGCGCACCAGCATCTCGCCATCTTCTCCGATACGGATCTCGCGGCCGGGGAGTGGCTTGCCGATGCTTCCCCGGCCGATGTGAAAGGGATGATTGAGGGTAATGAGCGCCGCGGTTTCCGTCATCCCGTAACCCTGGATGAGCGCGAAGCCGAGGTCGGTCCAGAAGCGCTCCACCGCCGAAGGCAGAGAAGCCCCGCCACAGACGAAGGCCCAGAACTTGAAGCCGAACGCGCGATGCACGTCACGGAAAAGCCACCAGCGGCGCCATATCCGCTGGCCGCGTGAGGACTCCTGCCGCGCGGAAAGATCGCGAAAGCTGGCTTCAAGATGAGACTTGAGCAGATCGAGGACGCGCGGTACGGCCGCAAGCACTGAGATGCGCTCACGGTGGATCAGCTCCAGTAAGCGAGGCGCCTGGAGGCGGTTTTCAAAATGTATTTCGGCGGCAAGCAGCGGCGGAATCCACAATCCCATGAACTGTCCGAAGACATGGCTCAACGGTAGCGTGTGCAGGAAGCGCAAGGGGTGAAAGATCCACTCGTAGGGCAGATAGTGCTGCATCTCACGCTCGATGGGCTCAAGGCTTGCGAGCACGTTGCGATGGGTGTGGACGATGCCCTTCGGCTCAGCGGTTGTGCCCGAGGTAAAGAGAATCTGCAGCGGCGTATCCGGCCCGAGGCTCGGCTCCTGCAACGAGGCGTCCGAGGGAGGGAAGCCCAGTGTGGCGGTAAAGTCTTCGAAGGCGATAAGCGGGACATTGATTGGGGCGAGGCGCGCGAGTAGCGATTGATTTCCGGCTAGCAGGCGGGGCCGGGTTTCGGCGATGACGCGTTGGGCGAAGTCTAGGCCGCCGGTGGCATCAAGAGGAACGGCGAGTACACCGCGAAGCGCGCAGCCAAAGAATGCCGCAATCCACTCCGCGCTGTTTTCTCCCCACAGCACCACGCGCTCGCCGCGGGTGATCTGCCGCCGCATTAACTCGGCGGCGAAGCGCTCGGAAAGCGTTGCAAGATCGGCGTAGGTGGAAACCTGCTGTCGATTGCCGCGGTGGACGACCACGGCTCGCTGTGTGCCGTGACGGCGGTAGTCGTCGAGGAGCGTGGCCAGATGAAGACGCACAATGGGGTCAAGTATGCCACAGGGTTTAGCCGGAGGCTGCACGGAGTTGCGGTCCTCTACTCCGGGATATCAAACCCCATGTAGTACAGCTGTCCGCCACGCTCCAAGGTGAGGACCACCGCGTCCCCGGGCTTTAACCCGGCCAGTGACTTGCGCAGGGTGTCGAGCGAATCAAGCGGAGTGCGATTCAGAATGTGCAGTACGTCCCCGGGCTGCAGGCCGAAGAGTGAGGCGTTGCCTCCAGCGGTCAGCGCGGTTACCAGAATGCCTCCCGGAGTGCGGGTGGGTGGAATCAACTGCGCGACGGAGGTCGTAATCTCAATGCCGACGATCCCCAACTTGGGGATGATGTTGCTCGCCGACTGCGTGGGATCGAGAATGCTCTCCGGATCGCCCTCGCGCTCGGTGATTGGGACCTTCACGGACAAAACTTCGGTGCCGCGCAGGATCTTGAAAGCGGTCACATCGCCGATCCGCTTCTGGAACATTAACGCCGAGAGGGCTCGCGGATCTTTGAAAGCTTTGCCGTCAACCGATATCAGGATGTCTCCTGGACGCAAGCCGGAGCGGTCGGCGGAGGAGTTCGGTACCACGTCCTCCAGGATGACTCCGGACTGTTGCGCCAAGCCGAGGCCGCTGGCGAGCGTGGGAGTGATGTCACGGGCGATAATGCCAATCGATCCCCGGCGCACGTGGCCATGCTTGCGTAACTGCTCATAGACGAGCCGCAGGGTGTTGGAGGGAATCGAAAAGCCTACCCCTTCGCTGCCGCCCGATTGCGAGGCGATCATGGTGTTCATGCCGATGACCTCGCCACTGATATCGACCAGCGGGCCTCCCGAGTTGCCAGGGTTGATGGCCGCGTCGGTCTGCAGATACATTACCGGAGTGGAGCTGTTGAGCTGGCGCTGGGTCGAGCTGATGACGCCCAGTGTCACCGTGTTTTCAAGGCCGAGCGGGCTGCCAAAGGCGAGGGCAAGCTGGCCGACATGTACTTTGTCGGAGTCGGAAAGTTTAAGCGCAGGCAAGCCATCGGCTTCCACCTTGAGCAGTGCCAGATCGGTTAGCGCATCACGCCCCACGATTTTCGCGGGAAAACGCTCGCCATCTTCAATGCCCCCCTCCGGCTGGTTGCGATGGCGAAATACTAGGACCGAGACCGAGGTCGCGTGCTCCACAACATGGGCATTGGTCAGGATGTAGCCCGAGGGATCGACGACGATGCCGGAACCGACACCTTGCTCCTTTGTGATATAGGTCGTCTGCCGCGTGTTGGGGTCCTGCACCGTGGCTAGCCCGGTGACATCGACGGTCACCACCGCCGGCCCTACACGTTCTGCCAGGGTCTGCAAATCCGCATCGAGCGCCAACAGACCGTGCCGCACGGGGGGCGAAGCAGTCTTCCCCGCCGGAGCGGAAACCTGAGCGGCGGCAACGGCCGCGACCAGAATGATGACACCAAGAACCGGAAAACCAAGGCAAGCGGAACAGCGCACGGGACCCTCTTTCGCCAGCACACAATTTGCAATGCGTGTTTGAGTTATCGTCATTATCGTTGAATCGCCGCCCAATTACACACAGCTTCTATACACAAACAGCTTCGGAGCAGAACAGCGCCGGATAGCCGCAGTGCGGCAGCGCTCGGCGGCTGCAGAAGCATCGTTGCAAAACGGCGGGTATTGACTGGAGAAATGGAACGGGCTATAAACAAGACCATCATGATGCTCGATTGCCAAGTCTGTCGCACGCTGTACCGGCTGTTGTAGCCGGGAGCGGCGCTCTGGCGAAAACGAGATCGTGAAATAGAGATTACCTCAGGACGATTTCACGAACCGCCGCCAGAGACATGGCCGGCGGTTTTTTATTTGCTCCCAAGCAGTTGTGAGCGCATCGGAATACGTAAGGCGCTGTACAATTTCCCTGCCGTGCGGTTTGCAACCGGAAAGCCGCCTCCAGGCGCAGTGAATTTTCGTGGTTCGCCAAGACGGGCCAGATGGAGATGATATGGCAATTGCAAACAGCATCACCGAACTTGATCGGAAAAACGCCGCTGCTTTACCTCAACAAGATGACCCAGGGAGCGCGCGCGAAAGTGGCAGTGAAACTGGAGAGCCAGAACCCATTGGCCAGCGTTAAAGACCGCATCGGCGTTGCCCTGATCGAGGCTGCCGAACGCGATGGCAAGATTCATCCCGGGAAAACCGTTCTCATCGAGCCGACCAGCGGCAATACTGGAATCGCGCTGGCTTTTGTGGCTGCAGTGAAGGGCTACGAACTGATCATCATCATGCCGGATACGATGAGTCTGGAGCGCCGCGTCCTCCTGCTGGCCTTCGGCGCCAAGATCGTGCTGACCCCCGGTCCCGGCGGCATGAAGAGCGCAATCGCCAAGGCCGAGGAGATTCTCGCCAACACGCCGAATGGATTCATGCCGCAGCAGTTCGACAACCCCGCCAATCCAGCGATTCACTTCGCCACCACCGGCCCTGAGATCTGGAACGACACCGACGGCAAAGTGGATATCCTGATCTCCGGCGTAGGCACCGGCGGAACCCTCACCGGCGTTGCCCGCTATATCAAGTCGAAGAAGCCGTCGTTCAAGGCTATTGCCGTGGAGCCGACCGACAGCGCGGTGCTCTCCGGCGGCAAAGCCGGGCCGCACAAGATTCAGGGAATCGGCGCCGGCTTTATCCCCAGCGTGCTGGATACCAAGTTGATCGACGAAGTCATCCAGGTCTCCAACGAGGAGGCGATCGAGTACGCCCGCCGCCTGCCGAAAGAAGAAGGACTGCTGGTCGGCATCTCTGCCGGAGCCGCTGTTTTTGCGGCGTTGAAGGTGGCCCAGCGTCCGGAGAACGCAGGCAAACTGATTGTCGCCATCATCCCCAGCTTCGGCGAACGCTACCTGAGTACGGTTCTCTTCGAGGAGCTGCGCAAGGAAGCGCAGGCGCTGCCGACCACGCCGGTCGGCGAGCCCGCCAAGGCATAGCCGCCAGAGCGCCCGCAGCCGGAGCGGCATCTTTTGCCGCGTACCCGGCTGCGAAGCACAGCAGCGCTGCTAAAGACGAAGTCCCAAGGCTCAGACCCTTGGGACTTTTTTCGTGCGTTCAGCCGTTGTTATTTCAGAGCTTGGGAGTGCGATCAGGCGCGCGAGATGCGCATTCCGCCCCACGCAAGTCCGGAACCCACCACCGCCATGTGAATCACCGTATTGCGCAACTCGTCCCAGTTCTGCGAGAGCACGGTGGGTGCGCCCGCCGCGCCGCAGTTGCCGAAGCTGGCGATGTTGGCATAGTGATCTTCCGGCGCAATGCCGGTGCGCTTGCAGACGTTCTCCAACATGCGCAGATTGGCCTGATGGCCGATGAAGACCTGGCGACGGCTCTCGGAGGGCGGCACCGAGGCTTGCAAGCTTTTCACCATGTCGGTCGTGGTGCGGATGGCAAAGACCTGCACCGCGTGGCCTTCCTGCGCGAAGTGTCCGCCGGTAGGAATGATGATCTGGTGCTGTCCGGAGGGATCGCTGCTGAAGCTGGTTTCCGTGATCACCGAAGGCGCGGGCACGCGCGAGGAGACAATCGCCGCCGCCGCCGCATCGCCAAACAGCACGGCTTGGCGCCGGTCGTTGTAGTTGATGGTGCGGGTAAAGGTTTCGCTGTTGACCACCAGCACGTAATCGGGCAGTGCCTCGGGACGCATCTGGTTGAGGAAGTGAATCTGCGACGCGAAGCTCGAACACGCCGACTGCAGATCGAAGCAGGTTGCGGAGATGCCAAGCTCGCGGCAATGCGGCTGGCGTCGGCAGGAATCTGCATCTCCGGCGAGCATCCGCCGGAGACGATCATGCCCAGTTGCGAGGCCTCGATCCCGGCACGTTCCAGCGCCATCTGCGTGGCTCCCGCCGACATCTGGCTTGCCGTGGTGTGTGCCGCCTCAGCAGCGGCGCGGGGATCCTGGTTGCGCGTCTGGCGCAGATAATCCAGCGGCAGCGTGGTGCGCCGCTCAACGATGCCAACCCGGTCCTCAATCCATTTCACGTCCACCCCAATGTCCAGGGATGACAGAAAGTGATTGTCCAGAACCGTCTCGGGATGAAAATGTCCAAGAGCGTGGAGGTACAGCAAAGAGCGTTCTCCTGTTTGTGCCCTGCGAAATCCCTGCGACAAACTCGCGCACAGCCATTCTCATTCCCGCATACGCGCTCAGAATTGGACAGCTTGATACTTCGATCCGGCAGGTCGCAGTGGGTCAATGCTCCGAAGTTTAAACGCAGTTGCCGGCTGGGAGCAATGGCCGACTCGGTTTGCAGGAGCTGTAAACAGTTATGACAGAACTATTACCCAGTTTGCGGAACTCGATTGTGCCAGTTGTCAAGATGGGCACCCGCCTAAATTTGGAAAGGTTTTCAACACAAATGTGGAAATGCCTTCGTGAAACTGCGATCAACGCGCTGCAACCCTCTGTTGTTACAAGCCATTCTCCACCTTGCACTGCCCTCTGTGCGACTCAAACCCAGGGCTGCCTTACACTGTTCATATGAAGAAGCTTTACACGTCTCTCTTGCTGATCGTGGGGCTAGCGGCGACCACGCTGATTTCAGCGCGCGCCCTAGCGCCAGCGGCCGGCAGCGTAGCGTTACCCGCGAGCGAGCATCGCTCAGGCCCCGTGGCCTATCTCGGATTCGATCGCAACGACTATCCCGGCGACGGCAACCTGCCGGCTCTGCGCAAGAGCTTTGCCTTCACCGGCTACTGGCTGAACAATCCGCCCGGCGCCCGCGCCAATAGCTGGCATGGCAAGCGCACAACTGTCCAGCGCGCGGGCTTCGGCTTTCTCCTGCTCTTCAACGGGCGCGCCTACGCCGAGCTGAAGGGCAAGCCCAATCCCGGCGCTGCCGATGGCGCGGCGGCCGCGCGTGCGGCAAAGGCCGAAGGCTTCCCCCGCGGAAGCGTGATCTTTCTCGACCAGGAGGAGGGTGGGCGAATGCTCGACGAGCAGAAGAAATATGTCTTTGCCTGGGCTGATGCGGTGAAGCAGGCCGGTTTTCGTCCGGGAGTTTATTGCTCGGGAATCGAGGTTACCGAGCCGGACGGAAGTGTCATCAGCACGGCGCGCGATCTGCATGATTCGGCGGCAGGGCGCGAGCTCGTATTCTGGGTCGCCAACGACGCGTGTCCGCCCTCGCCCGGTTGCGCCTTTCCCAAAGCGCCTCCGCCGCCGCAGCCAGTGGAGCGCCCTTTGCCGAGGTCTGGCAGTTTGCGCAATCGCCGCGACGTGCGCAGTTCACCGCCGCCTGCGCAGCCAGCTACAACGCCGACCAGAACTGCTATTCACCGGGCGTGGATGCCCGGCAAAAGGTTGCACCTGGATTTGAATGTGGCGCGCACCGTCCGACCCTTCCCACGCTCGCCAGTAGCGCCGCAACGTGCCAGGTGCTATCATAGTTTGTCGCTCTCCTGCCGCAACACGGCATTTTCCTGGATCTCGCGCGGCGTGTTTCTGTTGTCCAGTCCTGTCCCGGGACGCTCCTCTTTCTTTAGGAAGTCATACAGAGGGCTTTGCCAGCAAAACAGCCCAGCGAACTGCGCTGGAGCTTTCGCGACGTGGTTTCCTGATTGATAAGAATCAATAAGTTAAGTTAGAAAAAATAATGTTGACCTTAGCTCTACAAAGTTTTAATGTACAACTTGTCCGGCGGCACCATGGAAGGGTGAATTCGCCAGCCGTTCATCGCAAAGCCCGGAATTGCGTGGGCTAAAGCAAGATCCTCCAAGCAAAACAGGTTCAGGTCACTGATCAGGAGGTCACCCCTTGTTGCGTCTTGTCGTGTCCCGCAACATCGGACGCGGAAGGGTCGGAAGTCAGACCAATCAGCGGCATTGTTCTGCTACAGATTGAGCGACGTACCTGAATTGCTTCGCATCTATATTAAAGAAGCAAAACGGCCGGCAGAGTCTTTTCCATCGTGCACCGAAAGAATACAGCCAGTTACGTTGACCTTAGGAAAACGGTGTTGAACGCCAGCAAGGTTGATGCAAAAGGAGAAGTCATGCGTTCAGATAAAGTCTTTGAAGCTTTACATACGTTACAGAATCGTTATATGCTCTGCCAGATTGCTTCCAAGGCAACTCGCAAGTTTCACAAACCGAATACCCGCATTCAGGACACGACGAACGATGTTCTGAACCGCATCTCCGACAATGAGCGCGCCAATGTGATGGCCGATCCGGTGAATGCAAAAGAGGCGCAGCGTCGCGCTGCTTAGCGGCAGGAATTCCAGAATTTCACCTTGCGGCATGCTGCATGAGCGGCAGCCGCAAGGGATAGCAACAGGAAGTACGAATACACGCAGTTTGCAGGACCAGTTCGCAGCATCAGCCGTGAACCCCCCATCCGGCCACTAAGGGCTTCGGCCGGTTTTCCAGCCAAATGGTTGCACGTTAGCCGAGCCCGGATTGACGGCAACCACATTCCCCGCGCTTCCGGCGCACCCGATTCCTTCCTCTGAAAAACATTCCGTAGGTGGACATGACGATCGCTGAACTCAAAGAAAAAAACATTACCGAGCTGACCAAGATCGCTCGCGAACTCGACCTCCCTGGTTCGAGCGGCCTGCGCAAGCAGGATCTGATCTTCAAAATCCTGCAGGCGCAGAGCGAAAAAGAAGGCCACATCTTCGCCGAAGGCGTCCTGGAAATCCTTCCTGACGGCTATGGCTTCCTTCGCTCTCCGGATTACAACTACCTGCCCGGCCCCGACGACATCTATGTTTCGCCCTCCCAGATTCGCAAGTTCGACCTGAAAACCGGTGACACCGTCAGCGGCCAGGTGCGACCTCCTCACGAGGGAGAAAAATACTTTGCGCTGGTCAAGATCGAGGCCGTGAATTTCGAGTCGCCCGACGAGGCCCGCAACAAGATTCTCTTCGACAACCTGACCCCGCTCTATCCGCAGGAGCGCCTCAAACTGGAAACCGTGCGCGACAACATGAGCGCCCGCGTCATGGACATGCTGATTCCCATCGGCAAGGGCCAGCGCGGCCTCATCGTGGCTCCGCCGCGCACCGGCAAAACCATGCTGCTGCAGAACATCGCCAACTCGGTAACGGCGAACCATCCGGAAGTGGTGCTGATCGTTCTGCTCATTGATGAGCGTCCTGAGGAAGTCACGGACATGCAGCGTTCGGTGAAGGGCGAAGTGATCAGCTCGACCTTCGACGAACCTGCCGCCCGTCACGTTCAGGTCGCCGAGATGGTGATCGAGAAGGCCAAGCGCCTGGTCGAACACAAGCGCGACGTGGTGATTCTGCTGGATTCGATTACGCGTCTGGCGCGCGCCTACAACACCATTGTTCCGCCTTCGGGCAAGGTACTCTCCGGCGGCGTGGACTCCAACGCCCTGCAGCGTCCGAAACGTTTCTTCGGCGCCGCACGCAATATCGAAGAGGGCGGCTCACTAACCATCATTGCCACGGCGCTGATCGAAACCGGCAGCCGCATGGATGACGTGATCTTCGAAGAGTTCAAGGGCACCGGCAACATGGAAGTCATTCTCGACCGCAAGCTCAGCGACAAGCGAGTCTTTCCGGCCATTGACATTCAGCGCTCCGGCACTCGTAAGGAAGAACTGCTCCAGGCGAAGGACGATCTGCAGCGCATCTGGGTTTTGCGCCGCGTTCTCAATCCGCTCTCGCCGGTCGAGGCGATGGAGTTGCTCATCGACAAACTCGGCAAGACCCGTGTCAACGGAGACTTCCTTTCCAACATGAGCAGTCTCTAGCCGTCTCCCGTAGCATGTCTTTCATCTGACGCAATGCGCCCGGCTTCGGCCGGGCGCATCGTTTTTACGCGAAGTCGTTAGTGGCGGAGATGCATTCCCGAGATCAGAGCTGCTCTCCGAGCCTGTGTGCGCGCCGCAGCACTCGCAGTGAGAGCTGTGGTGTGGCGCTCTGTGCCGCCAGTCCGATCCAGAGCCTTGCCACTGGGCGCGCGCCCAGGCAGTTGGCCGCCAGCCGGAGCGCCCTGGGAGCTCCCGTGGCGAGCGGCAACAGAAAGCCCGGTGCCGCACAAGATGCAATGAGCACCGCCTTACGAGGTAATCCCTTCCATCGCGGTTGCGGAGAGGCCTGTCCCCAGGGCCAGTACGCGCATCCGACCAGCCGCTCGAGGAAGGTGCGAAAGACGGCGGTCACGTTGTAGAAGTTCACCGGCGAGCCCAGCACCACGGCGTCCGCGCTCTCGATCTCATCAAGGATCGCCGCCATATCGTCGTGAATCGCGCATTCGCCTCGCGCCGTGCCTTCCGCCTGGGTGCAGGCGCGGCAGTTAAGGCAGTATCCGATGTGCTGGTCGCGAAGATAGATCTTCTCCGAGTCTGCCCCGTGCTCGCGTGCGCCGGCCAGCACCGCATCCACCGCCGTGTCCACCGTGCCGCCCTTGCGATAGCTGCCAATAATTGCGACAACCTTCTTCGCCATGCCCTCTCCCTTTATGCGAGCCATTGTAGTCCGGGACCGAGCAATTTCTCTATGACGCTTCCGTCTCAGGCTTCCCGGTATAATCTAAAGTTGCGAACATTCACTGTGAGGAAACCTGCTTTGCACATGCATGCACATTCAAGCGGTCCGCAGCCCGAGGGGCCGCAGTCGATTCCCGGTGTCAGCTCCATTATTGCAGTCGGTTCCGGCAAGGGTGGGGTTGGCAAAACCACGCTCTCCGTCAATCTTGCGCTGGCGCTGGCGCGTCTTGGCTTCAAGGTGGGACTGCTTGACGCCGACATCTATGGGCCCAACGTTCCGCTGATGCTGAGCACAACCGGCGACCCTGAACTCACGGCGAACAACAGCATCATACCGCCCGAGGTCTTTGGCGTTCGCGTGATCTCCGTCGGCTACCTCAATCGCGGCGATAAGCCGCTGGTCTGGCGAGGTCCCATGTTGCATGGGGTGATCCGGCAGTTTCTTCAGCAGGTGGCCTGGGGCGAGCTCGACTATCTGATCGTCGATCTGCCTCCCGGCACCGGCGACGTAGTGATTTCGCTGACCCAAACTGTGCCGTTGACCGGAGCCATCGTGGTCACCACGCCTTCCGGCGTTGCGCTGCAGGACGCGCGCAAGGCCGTCGAGATGTTCAATCAGGTGCGCGTCGAAATCCTCGGCATTGCCGAGAACATGAGCTACTTCGTCTGTCCGCACTGCAATCACGAGATCGATGTTTTCTCCACCGGCGGTGGTGAGCGCATGGCCACAGCAGTACAATGTGCCGTTCCTCGGACGCATCGAACTCGATCCAACCATTCGCGAGGGTGGAGACTCCGGCCATCCCGTCGTCCTGGCCGGTGAGCAGGCCAATAATGCCAAGAGTCTCTTCGCATTTGCGCGCAAGGTTCTGGCGCGGGTGGAAGAGCTGAAAAGCCGCGGCGGCGGCAGCGTTCTCAGCATCGACTAATTCCGGCTCAATTGCGCAAGGAGCAGTATGGAGAGCCCCACGCCCGGCACTGCAAGTCCCGGCACTGCAAGTAATGCAACGCCCGGCAGTGAGCCGCGCGCTTCGCTGAACGCCACGCTCGCGGCGGAAGCGCGTCCCATTCCCTATTGGCATACCGCACTGCTGCTGCTCGTGCTTGGCGGCTTCAGCCTGCTGAACGTCAAGAGCGGTCACGGCGTGCACTCCGGCCATGCGCCCGTGCGCATCTACCTTTCCACGATGGTTTACGAGTGGCTCCTCACCGGATACGTCTGGTGGGGGCTGCGCCATTCCGGGCTCACCCTGCGCGAGCTGATTGGCGGCCGATGGAAGAGCGTCGGAGAGCTTTTCCTCGACCTTGGGCTTGCGGTCTCAGTCTGGTTTGGCACCTTGCTGGTGATTGCCTGGGCCGCTGTTGCCATGGGCATGAACCATCCCGGCAACATCGATGAAGCCCGCAAGCAGATGGGTTTCCTTGCGCCGCAGAGCGGGCTTGAAGTGGTTCTGTGGATCTGTCTGAGTGCTACGGCGGGCTTCTGTGAAGAGGTTCTCTTCCGTGGCTATTTGCAGAAGCAGTTTTCGCGATTGCTGCGCAACCGATGGATTGCGGTAGTGGTGGTGAGTATTTTATTCGGCCTCGGCCACGGATACGAAGGGCCGCAGCGCATGCTGTTGATCGCTCTGCTTGGTCTCGCTTTCGGCATCATGAGCCTGCTGCGAAACAGCCTTCGTCCGGCGATGATCGCGCATACCCTGCAAGACACAATCTCGGGATTGCTGCTGAGAACGTTGCGTTAGACGCTGCAAAGCGAGTCAATTTCGAGACGCGAGCGTGAAAGATACGCACGCGTTTTTCTTTTTTCTCTTGACATGCATTTGTAATCAACATATACAACTAGCAATTGCAACGTTTACGTTGCAGTTACAATCCAAGATTGTTCAAGGGAGAATAGTCATGGCTACGAAGAAAGCTGCGAAGAAGGCCGTAAAGAAGGCCGCCAAGAAAGTCGCAAAGAAGAAGTAGCAACGTCCACAATAAAAGGCTACACGGTAGGGGAGCGCGAAAGCGTTCCCCTTAGTGTTTATGCGGGTAAATCGCACTTCACCATCAATCCAGAATCGCTGCCGCGGCGGCCACTGCGGCAATCGCCGCAGTCTCGGCACGCAGAATCGTCGAGCCCATGGTCACGCTGCGCCAGCCTGCGGCGCTGAATTGCGAGAGCTCCTCGTCCGTCCATCCGCCCTCGGGTCCCACGGCAAAAATCACTGGCATGACCGCTTCCGACAGCGCCTCACGAAATTTTTTATTGTGCTCATTTTCGTTGAGCAGCAGGCGCGTCGGAGCTTCCAGTGTCAGCGCGGATTTCAGCTTCATCGCGTTCGTCGATCTGCGGCGGACGCAGACGGCGCGATTGCTGCGCCGCCTCATGCGCAATGCGCCGCCAGCGCTCCACTCGCTTAGCCGCCGCCGCTGCCAGGTGTGCGTCGGTGCGCCGCGCAACTACCGGAACGATGCGGGTCGCGCCCAACTCGGTGCATTTTTCAATCGCCCACTCCATGCGGTCGAATTTGTAAATGGCCATCACCAGCACGATCTCACGCTCGCACGATTGCTGGCTTCGTTGTTCGAAACCTTGTGCAGGCCGGTCCAGTACCGGATCGCCCAAGGCAAACTCCACGCGCTCTTCCGAGACCGACGCAATGACCCCCAGCCGCACCCGTTCGCCGCAGACGATGTCATACTCCTGTCCCACGCGCGCCCGCAGCACCTTCGCCAGATGCGCGGCGTTCGCTCCCAGCAGTTCAGCATGATCGTCTGAGAATTTGTCGGCAATCCAGCGGCGGCGTGTCATGCCTTCAGCCTAAAGCAAGCGGCGAGAGCTTTCAAAGCGATTGCCCGCCTCGATGCGATCGGAAAAAGAATGGGCGCGGAGAAAATCCGCGCCCATGAGTTGCCGATCAGTCCTGTTAGTTGAAGATGTCTTTCATTTTATTGAGCAGGCTGCGTCGCTGGGGCTGGTTTTCCTGCCCGAGCGTCTCCGCCAGTTGCTCCAGCAATTCGCGCTGCTGCCGCGTGAGCTTCTCCGGAGTAGTGACCTTCACTTCTACGAACAGGTCGCCGCGCCCGGTGCTGTTGAGCACCGGCATGCCGCGCTTGCGCACGCGGAAGCTGGTTCCGCTCTGCGTTCCGGCGGGAATATCCAGCGTGGCTTCGCCCTCCAGCGTTGGGATCATCACCTTGGCGCCGAGAGCGGCCTGGGTGATCGAGATGGGGATGGCGCAATGCAGATCCTTGCCGTCGCGCTCGATAGAACGGATGCTCGGTCACTTGCAGCACAACGTAGACGTCGCCTGCAGGCCCGCCATCGAGTCCGGCGTCGCCGTGTCCGGTGTAGAGAATGCGGGTTCCGTCCTCCACGCCCGGCGGCACTTTCACCTGCAGGGTGTGAGTGCGGGTTAGCACTGCGCTGGCCCTTGCACGTGGTACACGGATTCTCGATCATGGTACCCGTGCCCTGGCAGACCGGGCAGGTGCGCGCCACGCTGAAGAATCCCTGCTGATAGCGTACCTGCCCATGGCCGTTGCACTGGCGGCATTGGCTGGGCGCTTTGCCGCCGGCGGCGCCGGTGCCGTGGCAGGCGTCGCATAACTCGTGGCGCCGGATCGTGACTTCCTTCTCCACCCCGAATGCCGCGTTTTCAAAGGTAATGGTCAGGTCTTCGCGCAGGTCCGCCCCACGCTGCGCGCGCGAGCGGCGTCCTCCACGGCCTCCAGCGTTGCCGAACAGATCGCCGAAGCCGAACATCTCTCCGAACAGGTCGCTGAGGTCCACCTGCTGGAAACCGCTCTGTCCCTGTCCGCCGCCACCGCCGTTGGTGAAGGCGTCATGGCCGAATCGGTCGTAGGCGGCGCGCTTCTGCTGATCGCTGAGCACGGTGTACGCCTCGCTGCACTCCTTGAAGCGCTCCTCGGATATGTCGTCGCCAGGGTTGCGGTCCGGGTGATACTGCAGCGCCAGCTTGCGATAGGCGCTCTTGATCTCGGCATCGGCTGCCGTGCGAGTGACGCCGAGAACTTCGTAATAATCGCGTTTAACGTTGGTAGCCAGTGTTCAAAAGACCGCCGGAGCGGTCGTCCTCCGTGGCGCAATAATGCCGCGCCAGTTCCAATTTATTCGTTCGGTTTCTGTGCTACCCGCACCATGGCGGGACGCAGTACGCGGTCGCGAAGGCGGTAGCCGCGTTGCAATTCGTCGATCACGTGATGATCCGGAACCTCATCGGTTTCTACCATCTGGATCGCCTGGTGCTGGCTGGGATCGAAGGGCTTTCCCTGGGCTGCAATCGGTTCCACCCCGAGCCGCGTCAGCACGTCGTGGAACTGGCGGTCGATCAACTCCACGCCGGAGCGGAAGTCCTTTAGCGAAATGCCTTCCGTCTTCAACGCGCGATCCAGGCTGTCCAGAATCGGAAGCAGCTGCTTCAACGCGTCGGTGAGTGCATATTCGCGGAACTCCTGCTGCTCGCGCTGATTGCGTTTGCGGAAGTTTTCGAACTCCGCCTGCATGCGCGCCGCCCGGTCGAGCAAAATCGCGTTCTCCGATTTCAACTTGTCGATCTCGGTCGGCTGCGTGCTGATTGTATCTTCGCTTCCGTCGCCCTGTGGAAGTTCATGCTCCACATCGATCTGCGTATTTTGAATGTCTTCTTTTGCCATGATGTTTTTATTCCGAGTCATTGAGTAGCTTGTCGAAAAGCCGTGCGATGTAAGACACGGCGGTGATGGTGTGTTGATAATCCATTCGTGTCGGGCCGATGACTGCCAGCCGTCCTAAAATCTCCTGCCCGCTGCGGGCGGGCGCGCCGATGAGCACGAAGCTGCTCAGATCCGGCATCGTTTCATCCAGTCCTATGATCACGCGCACCGCTTCCTGTCGCGTATCCACATAGGAGGAGAGCAATTCGACGATGCGTGTCTTCTCTTCCAGCGTCTTCAGCAACTGGCGCAGGCGCTCGGTGTCATTCTCGCTGGAGACAAGGTTGGCCGTGCCCTCCACGAATACCTCAGCCGCTTCGTCCTTTGTAGCCAGCGCGCCGCTCTGGTATAGCTGAGCCACCGAGCTCATCAGCCGGTCATACTCGCTCCGCTCTTGTTCGATGCGCCGCTCCAACTCGCGACGCACGTCTTCGATGAGCCAGCCACGAAAGTTGTCATTGATGTAGCGCGCCGCCAGGTCGAGTTCGGCTTGGCTCACATCGCGCGGAGTACGTAGCACTCGGTCATGAACCACGCCGCTGCGCGTAACCACCACGGCCAGCACGCGCTGCTCGCTCATCCGCTGAAAGTGAACGTGCTCCAACGCTTTACGTGGGCCGGTCGAGGTCACGGCCACACCCACACCTGAGGAGATCAGCGAGAGCACATGCGAGGTGCGCTCCATGAAATCCTGAACTTCATTTACGCCCTGAAAATATCGCTGAATCATCTGTTCGTCATCCGGCTTCAGACTCGCCTCGCCGGAAAGTCTCTCGGCATAGTAGCGATAGCCCTCCACCGACGGGACGCGCCCGGACGAGGTGTGCGGCTGGGCCAGCAATCCGGCTTCGGCCAGATCCGCCATCACATTTCGAATCGTTGCCGCACTCAGTCCTTCGCGGTTGCGCCGTGCCAGCGTGCGCGAGCCCACCGGTTCACCGGTCGAGATGTAGGTCTCGACGATGGCGGTCAGAATCTCTTGCTCACGTCTGCCGATGGTCGCCATTGCATATACCTCACCCTCGTCCTGACGGGGTGCGTTCCGCCAGAAGCGGACATCTCATTTAGATGCAGCAGCTTAATCTACGATGCGGGCTGAACGCCCATTCTGGCTTCAGGGCTACTTCAAGTTTAGCAAAGTCGGCTCAAGTTTGCGACGATGATCCTGCCGGATAGCGAGCGATTGCTCCGGCCGGAGACGAATTTTCCTTCAACTTTATGCCTTGAAGAAACTTTGGGAACCTTGGTCCGGGTGAGAACATGCCGTAGAATTACCCACGATTCCCCAAAGCACTAACGATTCGCGGGCAGATAGAGTTCCGGCCTGCATGAGGGTGGCATTGTATGCTCTTCAAGACCCTGAGCGCGGCCGTCTACGGCATCGACGCCAACCTGATTGACGTGGAAGTCGATGTCTCCGGCGTCAAGATGAACGAGGACCACTTCACCACCGTCGGTCTGCCGGACACGGCGGTGCGCGAGAGCCGCGAGCGCATTCGCGCCGCGCTGAAAAATTGCGGCTACGATATTCCTCCCACCCACATCACCATCAACCTGGCTCCAGCGGATTTGAAAAAAGAGGGCTCGGGCTTCGATCTACCGATGGCCCTGGGAATCCTTGGCGCCTACGGTGGGCTGAACAAGCGCGAACTCGGCGACTTCGTGATCGTCGGCGAACTCTCGCTGGATGGTGGGCTGCGCCCGGTACGCGGCGCGCTGCCGATTGCCGTGGCCGCACGTGCGCGCAAAATTCCGAACCTGCTGGTGCCGGAGCAGAATGCGCGCGAGGCCGCCGTGGTAGAGGGCGTGAAGGTCTTTCCCATGAAGAGCCTGCTCGACGTGGTGCGCCTCATCAATACCGGACAAGGCCCCGAGCCGCTGGTTGTAGACAGCGAGGCGCTGCTTGAACAGGTCGAGCACTATGCGGTGGACTTCAAGGACGTGCGCGGGCAGCACACGGCCAAGCGCGCCATGGAAGTTGCCTGCGCCGGCGGACACAACATCCTGATGATCGGGCCTCCGGGCGGCGGCAAGACGATGCTCACCAAGCGTATGCCGACGATCCTTCCGCCGCTGACGTTTGAAGAAGCGCTGGAGACGACCAAGATTCACAGCGTGGCCGGAGTGCTGGACGGGGGCTAGGGACTGGTAGGCGTGCGGCCATTCCGCTCGCCGCACCACACCATCAGCGATGCCGGGCTGATCGGTGGCGGGGCGGTGGTGCCGCGTCCCGGAGAAGTTTCGCTGGCGCACAACGGCGTGCTGTTTCTCGACGAGTTGCCGGAGTTTCCGCGCAACGTGCTGGAGGTGATGCGGCAGCCGCTGGAAGATGGAACAGTTTCGATCGCGCGCGCCGCGATGTCGCTGACGTTTCCGGCGCGCTTCATGCTGGCGGCTGCGATGAACCCGTGTCCATGCGGCTTTTTCAATGACCGCGCGCGCGAGTGCAAATGCACTCCGCCGATGATTCAGCGCTATATCTCTAAGATCAGCGGGCCGCTGCTCGACCGCATCGACATTCACATCGACGTGCCGGCCGTGAACTACAAGGAACTGCGCTCGAACGTGCAGTCCGAGCCCTCGGTTGCCATCCGCGACCGCGTGCTGCGAGCGCGTGACCGGCAGTTGCAGCGCTTCCGCGGAGCAGGAGAAAAGTTCTTTGCCAATGCACAGATGGGCTCGCGGCAGATTCGTACCTTCTTCGACCTTTCTGCCGACTGCGAGCGCTTGCTGGAGCGCGCCATGACCCAACAGGGGCTGAGCGCTCGCGCCCACGACCGCATCCTGAAAGTTTCGCGCACCGTTGCCGACCTGGAAGGCGCCGAACACCTGGAAGCCAAGCACATCGCCGAGGCCATCCAGTACCGCACGCTGGACCGGACCTACTGGGCGTAGTAAATGTAGCAGTCGAAGTTAGAGCTGCCGTCCGCAACTCACGAAGCAGGAGTCTCCATTGCCGCGCTTCTAAATCGCGCGATGGCCTTACGTAGCGACGGCCCGATGGAGACAAATTCGAAGCCGTAATAGAATCCCTGGCGATGGCACACCACGGCGGTGACTGAGCCTTTCTGACCGTCTTCCAACGAAAACTCCAGAGCCACCTCATCGCCGACGGTCAGCGAGCAGGGGATCACGGCGCCGATACCGGCTTCGCTTATATCGCGTATTCGGCCATGCTGCCATGGCCCGTTGCCATGATCGAGGGTGTTGACTCGCAGCCGCCGGTCCAAGCCTAAACGTTCGATATTCCTGCGCTCCGTTTGTGGGCCTTTCGCTTCGTCTGTCTTCTTCAGGGTTTCCAGGGTGGCGATGACGCCGAGTTGGGTTGCGAGATCGCGGCGCAACCTTGTGATCAGCACCTGCTGGTGCACGACAAAAACATCGAAGAGCAGAACTAGCGCCAATAGCGCGCGGAGCCCGATATTCAGCTCCGTCTGTTCCACCCAATTGCGGGCTCCAATGGCCGGAACCGAGAGGACAAAGAGCCCGAAGGTGAGAGCGAGCATGATGACAAAAGCGATACTCCACCGCCACCATTCGTACCGTGCCAGTTGATCCAGTCGTGCTTGCGCTTCGGTGAGGTCCAGCTCTGCGTCGTACGGTCTCAATTGTGGAGTTGCCATTTAGATATCGCCGTTTCCTGCGCCATCGGTGGCATGTTCAGCCACGTATGCGTGAGTGGGCATAGTTCGCCGACAACTAGTTCAGAGTAATCGAGATTCTTAACAGGATTGTTAACTCTGTCCCACAGCCCGAACTGTAGTAACCGTCGTACCTGAACTGGGGTAATCAGCGTGCGCGGCGAGATTCCTAATTTGGCACAGCGAAGTCTGCCGCATTCGTCAAAGCATTTCTTTAGGACACCTCTTTATATGCACACCTCATCCGCCGCATCCAGAATCAGCTTCCATGCCAGTTCCACGTCGTGCAGGCCGGTGGCGATGTTGCCGATGGCGATGCGGATTACGAACTGGCCGTTGAGCGCGGTGTGGGAGAGGAAGATGCTGCCGCTCGCGTTTACTTTTTCCAGCAGTGCTTTGTTTTGCTCGTCGCTGCCGCGCAGGCGGAAGCAGACCACGGAGAAGGGAACAGGCGCGACGCGCTCGAAGCGTTCGTCGGCATCGACCCATCCGGCGAATTCGCGGGCGAGTTGGTTGTGGCGGCGGAGAAATTCCATCACGCCTTCGCGTCCGAAGTAGCGCAGGATGAACCACAGCTTCAGTCCACGGAAGCGATGGCCGAGCGGCACGCCGTAGTCCATCAGGTGCACGGCGCGCGGGTCTTCGGAGGCGCGCAGGTACTCGGGCACCAGCGAGAGCGCCTGGCGCAGAATCTCGCGGCTCGCGGGTGTAGAAGGCGCTGAGGTCCATCGGGGTCATCAGCCACTTGTGCGGATTGGTGACGACGGAGTGGGCGCGCTCGATGCCCGCGAAGTGTTCGGCGCACTCGGGCAGCAGGGCGCAGGGACCGGCGTAGGCGCAATCGACGTGCAGCCAGAGTCCGAACTCTTCCGCCAGTTGGGCGCACTCGGCGACCGGGTCCACCGAGGTGCGTGGAGGTGGTGCCGATGGTGGCGACGATGCAGCAGGGCTGGAGTCCGGCGCGCAGGTCGGCTTCGATGAGCGAGCGCAGAGCGTCGGCCTTCATGCGGAACTGCGGAGTCGGTGCGGAACCTTGCGCACGTTCTTCTGGCCGATGCCGACGGCCATTGCGCCCTTCTCAACCGAGGAGTGCGCCTGCTCGGAGGTATAGACGACGAGGTTGCCGCGATATCCCTCTACGCGGCTCTCCGGCTGCGCGAATTCGCGGGCGCAGATGAGGGCGTGCATGGTGCTGGTGGAGGCGGTGTCGTAGATGATGCCGAAAAACTCCGGCGGCAGGCCGAGCCACTGGCGAAGCCAGCCCAGGGCTACCTGCTCCAGCTCAGCCACGGCGGGCGAGGTCTTCCAGTGCAGGCCGTTGGTGTTCATGGCGGCGATCAGCAGCTCGGCGAGAATTCCGGGAGTGGAGCCGGTGGTGCCGAAGTACGCCATGAAGCCGGGGTGATTCCACTGGGTGACGGCGGGAAGAATCTGGCTGCGGAAGTCATCGAGGATGGCATCGAAGCTCTCGCCCTGCTCGGGCGCGTGGGCGGGAAGGGCATCGACCAGTTCGCCGGGCTGAAGGGTGGGCAGGACGGGATAGTTGCGAATATTGCCGAGGTACTCGGCAATCCACTCCACGCTGCCGTGCGCGGACTCGGCGAAAGTCTTCGACGTAGCGAGCCCAGGCCTGCGGGTCGTTCGGATCAGGCGAAGATGATGGTGCAGGATGGTCTGACATGTATGCTCCGGAAAGCTGAATTTTACCGCAGCCGGAACATCCGGCGAAGCTGTGCGCACCATCACAGCCAAGGCGTTGTGAGAAGATGAGAATCAGTACAGTCGGCAGAGCGCGGGCTACCGGCGCAGCTTCGAAAGAGGGTCTTGATGCACGAGCTGTCCATTGTTTCTTCCGTTCTGGAGCAGCTTGACGAACTGAAGAAGCAGCACGCGGGCGCGCGCTTCTCCAAGGTTGGATTGCGCGTGGGAGAGCTGGCAGGAGTGGACGTGGACTGCCTGCGCTTTGGCTTCGAGTGCGTGGTGAAGGATACGGACTGGGAGCCCCTGGCGCTGGAGATTGAACAGGTCGCACGGCGGCAACGATGTCCCGGATGCAGCGCGGAGTTCAGGGCGGAGAACTGGGCCACGGCCTGTCCCCAGTGCGGCGAGGCCGCCACCATCACCATCGCTGGAGAAGAGCTTCAGATCGCATACGTCGAGGTGGAAGAATGAGCCAGATCGTGGTTGAGAAAAAAGTACTGAACGAAAATCAGAAGATTGCCGCCGAGTTGCGCGAGAAATTTCGCCAGCACAAGATCCTGGTCGTCAACATCATCAGCTCGCCGGGATCAGGCAAGACCACGCTGCTGGAGCGCACCCTGGAGCGGATGGACAAGAGCAAGCGCGTGGTGCTGCTGACCGGCGATCTGCAAACCGAAAACGATGCGACGCGGCTGGCGCAATGGGGTTTTCCGGTGAAGCAGATCATCACCGGCGGCACCTGCCATCTGGACGCGAAGATGATCGAGCGGCACCTGGCGGAGTGGCCGCTGGAGAGCTTCGACGTGCTGATCATCGAGAACGTGGGCAACCTGGTCTGTCCGACCAGCTACGATCTGGGCGAGCACTTCAAGATCGTGATGCTGAGCGTGACCGAAGGCGAAGACAAGCCGCTGAAGTATCCGTCGATCTTCGTCAAGTCCGAGCTGATGATTCTGAGCAAGGTGGACCTGCTGCCGTATGTTCCCTTCGACGCCGAACTGGCCAAGAGCAACGCGAGTTCGGTGCATCCGGGAATTCAGATTATCGAGACCTCAAGCAAGGGCGACGGGCTGGATGAATGGATGAAGTGGCTGGAGGAAAAGCTGGCCGCGGTGAAATCGGGCGAGCTGGTTTCGGCCTGAGAGAAAGCAGACGCATACGGGCCGGGGGGTCACGCTTCCCGGTCTTTTTGCGTTCTCGCTATTTTGCTGCCGAGGGCGAGGGAAGAGAGTTGCCAGCCAAAGGCCAATGAGCGTGGCGGAAGACCAAAACCCATTTTCCGTTTTCCTTGTGTCGATAATCGGTCCAGACGACAACGCGCTGGTCGGTTGCGCCGCTTTTGAATTGGCGATGGTAAGTCACCTGACCATAAGTGATCACGCCATCGCCGGCAGGGAGGTAGGTGACATGGTCGATCACTCCAGTCATCGACGCCACTCTCGTAAAGAATTGTTCGATGGATTGGCGGACCTGTTCGCGCCCCTGATAGAGGATTCCGGTCGGCCCGATGAAGAAGACGTCGGGGCTGCTCGTAAACAAGGCCATGATCTTGTCCACGTTCGGCACCCGGTGTGCTTCGAGGAATTGCCGGTCGATTTCCTGGTTGGCCGCAAGAACGTCCGCCGCAAGAACATCGCTTGCCAGAGCCTTCGCGATCTGCGCGTTGGCGGCAATGCTCAGGGCGGTCAGCAGAAGAAATGCCATCATAATTTTCAGGGAGCGTCTTTGCATCCGGATTTCTCCTATTGCAGAATTGCAGGATTATATCGCTGCCAGCGCGCGGTTCACGTGTGTCCTGCTCTTGGGTTGCCTCATATAGTAAAAATTTAGCTGCCCCGATCCATGCCGCTAGAGGCCTCTTTCCCTCTCGTTGCAATTACAATGAATACTAAGTCCAGAATCTTACAATTATTGTTGCGCATCTTTGATAGAAAGATATGCAGGAGATCAAATTACGATGAAACGGATCTACATAGCTGCGAGTCACCAGTCCAAATTCGGCAAACTGCTAGGGATGACGGTTCCCGATATCGCCAGAAACGCCATCGAAGGCGTCTGCCGGGAAATCAACACAGATCCCTCGCTGCTGGATGTGGCTGCGGTGGGGGCGGCATGCAATATTTCCCTCAATGAGCAGGGGTTGGTCTCCGGTCTGGTCGCAGCGGTTCCGGGCATGGCCGGCAAACCGATTGAGAGCGTGGAGAATGCCTGCGCTTCCGGCGGGCAGGCCGTACTCTCCACAATTCTGAAATTGCAGGCCGGATGGGGCGAGACCGGTGTCGCCTTGGGCTATGAGAAGATGCGCGACGACGAGGGCAAGGTCGATGGCAGACTCATCGGCAAGGCGCTGGGGGCGTACTCGCACCCCGACGAGCGCCCGGGCAAGGACTACGTTTTTCCTCACCTGTTTGCCGAAATCATGGAGTGCTACATGAAGCACTACAAGGTGACCGAAGCCGACCTTGGGACCATTGCCGTGGAAGAGTATGCCAACGGCAATAAGAGTCCTCTCGCGCAGATGAACAAAGTGAAGGTCACGCTCGAAGACGTGTTGAAAATCCAGGGCGTAAATCGCTACATTGTCGATGGCCTGCCGCTGAAGACCTACGACTGTTCGCAGATCACCGATGGTTATGCGGCAATGATTCTGGCGACGGAAGAAGGACTGAAGAAGCTGGGCGTCAGCAAAGCGGACGCGGTGGAAATTGCCGGCTATGCGCAGGCCACCGACCCGCTGCTCAAGGAAGGACGCGACGTTCTGCGCCCCGCCGGAGCCTACCGCGCGATGCAGCGCGCCTATGAGATGGCTGGAGTGACGCCGCAGGATGTTAACGTGGCCGAGGTGCATGACTGCTTTACGGTGATGGGCGCGATTGGCACCGAGGTGATTGGCAGGGCAAAGCCCGGCGAAGGCGCAAAATACTGGGTAGAAGGGAAGGCGCGCCTGGATGGCCACGAGTGCGGTATCAATCTCTCTGGCGGACTGATCGCCAAGGGCCATCCCATTGGAGCAACCGGCGTTGCCATGCTGGCGACGTGCTACACACAATTAATGGGGCGCGCATCGCCAGGCTTGCAGAAGAAGAACGCAAATGCGGCGGCGACGTTTAATGTCGGCGGCGCGATTTGCGCTTCGGTCTGCACGGTTTTAAAGCGGTAAACTTTTTCGTTGCACTTCTCGCAAGGCCGGCGCTCTCGTGCCGGCCTTGTCCATTTCAGGAAGCAGGTGGCCCACATCCGCCCGCAGTTGGCGAATGTGGGAAAGCAATGATCTCTCCCTCTGCAGGATTCCGTAGTTGCTGTTGCTTTTGTTTACTCCGGCTCACGCGAAGGTACGATCTCGCCTTCGCCGGGGATGAAGTCGTCGGTCGAGTAATCTTGAAACTCGTGACAGTGGGGGCACTCGAAGCGTCCCACCGCGGTGTTGCGGACCAACGAGTCCGTGCTTTTTCCGCTGACCGCCTCACGCGGCAGCAAAGGGAAGCGCAGGGCGCAGATTTTGCATTCAACCAGCCAGACCAGAGCCATGGATCAATGGTACCGCGAAGCGGGCAGGAAAAGCTCGCCGGCCGCGTGCTGAAAACTGACGGCTAACCCAGCGCTGCCGGCCGGGGGTTAGCTACTGAATGCGCTCGAACTGGTAGCCCGCACCGGCCAGCGCGGTGAGCAGATTCTCGACGTGCTCGTTGCCGCGCGTCTCCATCGTCAGATCGATGGCGGAGTAGCCGAGATCGACGCCGAACTTGCGGTCATAGGAGGTTTCCACGATGTTGGCGCGGTGGTCGGCCAGCACTCCGGTCAGGGTGTGCAGAGCGCCGGGGTAGTCCGGCAGATGGATGCGCAGGCGGATGAGGCGTCCGTCCTTGGCGAGGCCGCGCTCGATGATGCGCGAAAGAATGCCGACGTCGATGTTGCCTCCGCTGATGATGGCGGCGATGCGCTTGCCGGTGCAGTTGATCTTGCGATGCAGGATGGCGGCGACGGCGGCGGCGCCGGCACCTTCGGCGACGGTCTTTTCGCGCTCCAGCAGAAGCAGAATTGCGCTGGCGATCTCTTCCTCTTCGACGGTGACGATCTCGTCCACGTACTTGCGCACCATGGGCAGGGTGCGTTCGCCGGCGCGGCGCACGGCGATGCCGTCGGCCAGGGTGGATGCGACGGGCAGCGTGACCAGGTGTCCGGCCTCGATGGCCGCCTTCATCGAAGGCAGGCGCGAGGTTTGCACGCCGATGACCTGGATGCGCGGATTGATCTCCTTCAGCGCGCAAGCCATGCCGCTGATCAGGCCGCCGCCGCCGATGGCGGCGATGACCACATCGATATCCGGGGTCTGGCTGAGCAGTTCCAGGCCGAGCGTGCCCTGTCCGGCGATCACGGCATCGTCGTCGAAGGCGTGGATGAAGGTGAGGCCGGATTCGGTGGCGCGGCGCTTGGCCTCTTCGCAGGCTTCGTCGTAATTGGCGCCGTGCAGCACCACCTCTCCGCCGAAGCGGCGGGTGGCCATCACCTTGTTCAGCGGCGTGGCGATCGGCATCACGATCTGGGCAGGGATGCCGCGCTTGCTGGCGTGGTAGGAGACGGCCTGGGCGTGGTTGCCTGCCGAGGCGGCGATCAATCCGCGATCCCGCTCCTGCTGGGTCAGTTCCAGAATCTTGTTGAGCGCGCCGCGTTCCTTGTAAGCGCCGGTCATCTGCAGGTTTTCCAGCTTGAGAAACACCTGGTTGCCGGAGAGCTGTGAAAAGGTTTCCGAATGCGAACAGGGCGAGAGAAAGAGCGACTCGCGGATTCGCGCGTAAGCCCTTCTCACGTCGTCGACTGTCACCATTGCTGCTGCCGCACCTGCGGACATGGAATCTTTCCTGAATGCGACTGACTTAGTCCAAAAGGATTAAGTAAGTCGCGGAAAGTGTAACAAGTATAAGCGATTCCGCCTCGCTCGCACCCTCGAGCTGGAAGCGAATGTACGTTTCAGGGGTCAACGTACATTCGTCTATTCGCATCTACTTACCACAGGCTAATTCAGCAGAACCGCTCCCCGCAGAGCGCGGGAAGCGGTTCCGGGCGCGAACAGGGGAAAACGCGAAATGGGAATGACAAAGTCAGAGTTCCGGTCCATTGTTATTTTTGGAGGAGCTGGATTTATCGGCTCCAACTGGACCGAGCGGCTGCTGAAAACCACCGAAGCCAAGATGCACGTCTTCGACAACCTTTCACGGCAAGGCGCACGCCATAACCTCGAGTACCTGCAAAAAGTAGCCGGCCGCACGGGACGGTTGCAGATCACGGTGGGAGACGTGCGCGACGCCGCGATGGTGAGCCGGGTGGTGAAGCACGCAACCGAAATCTACAATTTCGCGGCGCAGGTTGCGGTCACAACCTCCATTGCCGACCCCAGGCTGGACTTCGAGGTGAACCTTGGCGGCACCTTCAACATTCTGGAAGCGGCCCGGCAGCATGGGCAAAATCCCTACCTGCTGTTCACTTCCACCAACAAGGTGTACGGCAACTCCGGCTATGGCGAGGTGCGCGTCGAGGGCATGCGCTATGTGGCCGACGGGCGCAGCGGAACCGACGAGTCGCAGCCGTTGGATTTCCACTCCCCCTACGGCTGCTCCAAGGGCGCAGCCGACCAGTACGTGCGCGATTATGCGCGCATCTATGGCCTGCGCTCGGTGGTCTTCCGGATGTCCTGCATTGCGGGGCCGCGCCAGTTCGGCAGTGAAGACCAGGGCTGGGTCGCACACTTTCTCTACTCCGCGCTGGAGGGCAAGCCGGTCACGATCTACGGCGATGGCCGCCAGGTGCGCGACATTCTCTATGTTGAGGACCTGCTCTGCGCCTTCGAGGCCGCCTACGCGAATCGCGAACATACCGCAGGGCAGATCTATAACATCGGCGGCGGAGAGGAGAACACCGTCTCATTGCTGGAACTGATGGACCGCGTGGAGGAGCTTACCGGAGCGCGGACCGGCTACAACTTTGGCGAAAAGCGCGCCGGCGACCAGCTTATCTACGTCACCGACCACGGCAAGTTTTCGCGCCACACCGGATGGCAGCCGAGAGTGAGTCTGGATGGCATCGTGAAAGGGATCTGCAAGTGGTATCGCGGCAATCGCGAACTGTTTGCACCCGCGCGCGCCGAGCGCCTGGTACAGCCAGAGTTGCTGACTCCTGCGCGGAGGACGGCGTAGTGGCGCGTTACGCCCTGGTCAATCCGAACTGGGACTTCGCCGGCTCCACCTACTTTGGCTGCCGCGACCCGCACACCCCGCTGGAGCTGCTGTTTGCCGCGCAGAAGATTCAGGCCAAAGGCAATCACGCGCTGCTGATCGATGCCCAGACCGACGACCTTACGCTGGCCGAGACGCGGGAGCGGGTGAGCTGCTTTCGATCCGGATTTCCTGGTGATCCCCTCGGCACCCTCCTACCTGTTCTGGCGCTGCCCGCCGCCGGAGCTGCGGGTTCCGCGCGAGTGGTTTGCCGGAATCGGAGGACGGGCGACAAAGGTTCTGATCGGCCCGCATGGCTCGGCCACGCCGCGCGCCGCCCTGCACAAGAGCGGCGCAGACTGGTCATCAAAGGCGAGAGCGAAGACGCGCTCGCCGCACTCGCCTCCGAGCCCTGGGAGCTGATCGACGGCGTATGCTTCCGCGACCGCGCCGGGCGAGAGCACTACAGCTCCGGCCTTGCCGTGGTGGACATGACAACCCTGGGTGCGCTCGATTTTGCCGGCTACAACGTGGAGAAACACTGGCACCGGCATCACGTCTTCAACCAGGGCAGCGGACGCGGCGCCGAGATTGAGTTTGCCCGCGGCTGCCCGTGGAATTGCACCTTCTGCAACAAGCAGCTCTTCCGCAACAAATTCCGCGAGCGCGAGGTGGACGCGGTGCTGCTGGAGATCGATCGCCTGATTGCGCGCGGCGTCGATTACATCTACTTCATCGACGAGATCTTTGGCGTTGGCAAGAACGTGCTGCGGCTGCTGGAGGAGATTGCGCAGCGCCAGGTCCGCATCGGCTTCCAGACCCGCATCGACCTTTGGGACGAAGAGAAGCTCGACCTGCTGGGACGCGCCCACACCATCTCCATCGAGTGCGGCATTGAATCCATCACCGACGCCGGACGCGACGAACTGAACAAGAACTGCCGCATGAGCACCGCGCGCATCAGCGAACTGCTGATCTACGCCCGGCAGCGCATCCCCTGGGTGCAGGCCAACCTCATCCTCACCGAGCACGACGACCGCGACGAGATTCGCCGCTGGCAGGAGCAGATGAAGGCCGAAGGGGTCTGGGTCAGCGAACCGGTCCCGATGTATCCCTTTCCCGGCTCGCCGCTCTACCTGCAGACCTTTGGCGCACCGCCCGACGACCAGGCCTGGGAGCGAGCCCATCACTACTACACCACGACTCTTCGATCCCAAGGGCTACAGCGACATTCAGGAGCAACGGCCCGCGGCGCTGGAAGACCTTGAAAACAAACCTCGCGCCGATTGCAGCGCCGATTAAAGCATCCGCACCGCAAAGGCACCCTTCGCTAACAGACCATAATGATCCCGCCGCCAAATAAAAAACGCCGGTGCCCCGGGTTCGCGCCGGCGTTTCTTCGGCGATAACCTGGGAAGCAATGACTTCACCTTGGTAGTCTCGTAGTTGCTGCTGCTCTTATTTTCCCCGAGGGCGCACCATCCGCAGATTCGCTATAAGGAAAAATTCGGCGGTCGCTCACCTTTGTGGCTGCTTCGGGGACAAAAAGCTCAAACATTCAAATAAAAAAGGCAGGATAAGGCGATTTCGCCCTTGACAGATAAAGGAATGCAGCTAAAGTAGACTGCAGTGGATCAAAAAGGACTGCAGTGGACTAAATCCACTGCAGCCAAGCTTCCGGATTCACATTCAACCTCCACTGCTGGACCGGCCAGCTTGAGAGCGCAGCCCACGAGAGGGCTTTACATGTTTCGCGGCAACTGCCCAACCCGACTGGATGAAAAGGGCCGCCTCAAAATGCCCGCCGATTTCAAGCATGAAATCGACCGGAATTACGACGGCCAATTCTACATCACCAGTCTGGATGGAAAGGTTATCCAACTGTATCCCCTCAAGGAGTGGGAGCTGATCGAAGAGCGGGCTGCGGCCCAGCCGATCTCGAACCAGACGGTGCAGAAGTTCTTGAACACCACGAGTTATTACGGGCAGGCTGTGGAGATGGACAACCAGGGCCGGTTGACGATCGCCGAATGGCTCCGCAACAAGTTCGGACTGAAGGGTGAAGTTGCTGTCATCGGCAAGTTGAAGCACCTCGAGATTCGCGTCATGGAAGAATTCGGCCAGGATGTGGAGGACAATCCGCTTACGCCCGAAGATCTTGACGAGCTGCCGCGGGTGGGAATTTAGTTGGTGGACGACGATTGAGTCCGAAGGCAATGAAGGCGCTCTGACGGGCGCGCATGGCGGAGGACGATTCAGCCATGCACCAGTTCTTTTACAATGAGGCAATCGACTTCCTGGCGATCAAGCGCGGCGGGACTTATATCGATGCCACTCTCGGGTTGGGCGGACACAGTTCGGCCATTGCAGCACTGCTTGGTCCCGAGGGCAAGTTGATCGGCTTCGATAAGGACACCAAAGCGCTGGAGATGGCACGCAAACGTTTGACGGCCCCCGAGGGGCGCGAGCAGGACTGGCCCGCGATCACGCTGCACCACGCCTCCTACGCCGAGATGGCCGAGCGCGTGGCCCCCGGCAGCGCGGACGGCGTACTCGCCGATCTTGGAGTCAGTTCGATGCAGTTTGACGACGCCAGCCGAGGATTCAGTTTTCAGGCGGAAGGTCCGCTCGATATGCGCATGAACCCGCATGCCGAGCTATCCGCCGATCAAGTGGTAAACCAGTTCGACGAGAGCAATCTCGCTGATCTGATTTACGAATTCGGTGAGGAAAGGAGGTCACGGAGAATAGCCAGAGCCATTGTACGGGCACGGCCGATAAAATCGACCGCTCATCTAGCACAAGTTGTATCGGCCGCCGCCCGGCCAATGAATCAACCGAGAGGCAAAGGCATTCATCCCGCGACCCTGACTTTCCAGGCGATCCGAATTTACGTGAATCGCGAACTGGAGGATTTACGGGCGTTGCTCAAAGGCGCGCCCCAAGTAGTAAAGCCGGGCGGAAGGCTGGTGGTCATCAGCTTTCACTCGCTGGAAGACCGCATGGTGAAAGACGCCATGCGCGACGGAGCCCGCGATGGAGTGTGGGAGCCGTTGACCAAGAAGCCGGTGATTGCCTCCGACGAAGAGACTGCGAAAAATGCGCGGGCGCGTTCGGCGAAGTTGCGTGCGGCAATCCGGATGGAAGTTCGCGGAGCGCGCGTGGGAAGAAATAGATTTTTGAAAATGATTCTGAACATCATGTGGAAAAACCTGTGCATGCTGTGGAGAACTTCTGGAAAAGCAGGGAGTGGAATATGGCGATCTGGGCAGCGGCATTGCCGCAAAAAATGAGTGCGAACATTGGCGCATGGGTGCGACAGAACAACGCGCTCTCCGGCCGCGCCGCGCCGGTACATGCCTGGCGCGCCGGAAATTTACTTTCACAAGGCGATCGATAACTCACGCCTGGTGCGCTCGGACGATCCGGTGCGCAAGCGCGAAATGCGCGTATTCACCGCGACCGTGGTGGTTTTTTTCATGATGGTGCTGGTGTATCTGTGCCAGCACTGCAGCTCGATTGAGTACGGCTATAAGATCGAGGATCTGCGCGCGCAAGCGGGAGCAGTTGGCAGAGGTGAATCGCACGCTGAAACTCGAAGAAGCCACGCTCAAGGACCCGCAGCGGATCAGCGAATTGGCGAAAGATAAGCTGGGAATGGCGCTGCCCGCGGTTGGGCAGGTGCAGCGGATGGACGAAGCGGGTGCGCGCGATAGCGGCGCTCCGGTGATGGCGCGCGCCACCAACATCTCAGTAATTTCAGTTCCGAACTAAGTGTGAAGCCGAAGCTGGGTTCAGGCGAATGACGGCCCTGGCACCGGTTTTGCACAACAAGCGCCTGTACGGGCCGTCATCGCTGTATTACCTTGGAAAGGTGCGATTTTCCGGCCTTCTTCGAGTATTCCGGTGCCTCCAGCGCTCTCTTCTCCAGCTTTCCGGAGCTCTCTCCGTAGTTCCGGTTTGGCCGGCATTTCCAGTTCTTTTGCCCGGGAAGTTTTCATGCTTCCCGGCGCGCGGGTGTAAGCGATGATGGCGGCGGGCAAGGCTCCAATCGACGTGAAGTCTCGCCTGCTTAAGTTTGGCGTGTTCCTCTTCGTCTGGGCTGTGCTGATCGTGATGCGCCTGGCGGTATCTGCAGGTGCTGCATTACGGCGAATGGGTGCAGCGGGCGCAGCGCCAGCAGCAACGCACCGTTGAGATCTCTCCGCAGCGCGGCATCATCTACGACCGCAACGGGCAGGAACTGGCGATGACCGTGCAGGTCGATTCCGTCTTTGCCGTGCCCAGCGAAATCCCCGACCAGAAGAACACCGCAACTCTGCTGGCGAACTTGATTGGCGACGATCCCGACAGCGTGCTGGAGCGCATGCAGTCGCAGAAAAACTTTGCCTGGATTGCGCGCAAGGTGGATGGCGAAACTGCCGCACGCATCAAGTCGCTGAACCTTCGCGGCATCTACTTTCAGAAAGAGCTGAAACGCTTTTATCCCAAGAAGGCGCTGGCCGCGCAGGTGCTCGGCTATGTGGGCATGGAAGACACCGGACTGGCCGGCATTGAACATCTCTACCAGGGCCAGTTGAACGGCGTGAAGGGCCGCGTGGTGATCACCATGGACGCGCGGCGCAAGTGGTTCGGACACATGGAGCATCCGCCCGAGCCGGGTGCAAACGTGGTGCTCACCATCGACGAAAAAATTCAGTTCATCGCCGAAAAGGAACTGGAGCAGGCGATGGAGGAGACGCAGGCCGTCAGCGGCACGGTCGTGGTGCAGAATCCGCGCACCGGCGAGATTCTTGCCCTGGCCAATGCGCCCTCGTTCAATCCGAATCTCTCGCGCGAGATCACGCCGGAAAAGCTGAAGAACCATGCGGTCAGCGATGTCTATGAACCGGGCTCGGTCTTCAAGACGGTCACGTATTCTTCGGTCTTCGAGGAAAAACTGGCGCGGCCCGAAGAGGTCATCAACTGCGATCCCGGCTACATCATGGTCGGCGGAATCCGCATTCACGATTCGCACCACATCGGCACCGTCACGCTGGAGAAAGCCTATGCGGAGTCCAGCGACGTGGGCGCGGTGAAGATGGCCCTGCGCCTCGGTCCCGAGCGCTTCTACAAGCACATTCACGACTACGGCTTCGGACAGCTTACGAATGTGGAGCTGCCGGGCGAAACGCGCGGGCTGGTGCGCAATCCCAATCGTTGGGCTGCGTCTTCGATTGGCTCCATGGCGATCGGGCAGGAGGTTGGCGTAACTCCGCTGCAGGTGGTTTCGATGATGTCGTCGATTGCCAACGACGGCCTTTATTCGCCGCCGCGCATCGTCGCCGGCGTCACTCCGCCGAATCGAGGGATATCAGCGCATCGAGTTTCATCCCCAGGCGCAGCGCCGCGTCATCTCTTCCTACACCGCCGCCGTCATGCGCCGGCTGACCGAAGAGGTGGTGCTGGAAGGCACGGCGCGCCGCGCCATTCTGGATGGCTACACCTCGGCGGGAAAGACGGGCACCGCGCAGAAGATCGATCCGCGCACCCACGCCTATTCGAAGACGGATTACGTTGCGAGCTTTGTCGGCTTTGCCCCGGTCAACAATCCTGCGCTGACGATTGCGGTGATTCTGGATTCGCCGCGCGGGCTGCACCAGGGCGGGCAGGTCTCGGCGCCGGTCTTCAAGCGGGTCGCCGAACAGGTGCTGGCCTACTATGGCGTGCCTCACGACGTGGAGCCGAAGAATAATCCGGCGCGGCACATGCTGCAGGCGCGTGCCGCCGAAGGCGATACGGAAGATGCGCAGCCGCATGCCTCCGCTGCAATGCTTGAATTGGAAAGCACGCGTGCCCCGGCGACGCTTCCAGCGGCGGCAAAGGCCGCGCCGCAGCCGCGCTCATGCCCGATACGCCGGACTCGCCGCACTTGCGCGCGCCGGCATCGGCCCAAATCGATGCGCGGGGCGGAACCGTTGTACTCGATGTCGGAGGCGCTTCCACGGTACCATCACTGCTGGGCCTCTCGATGCGCGAGGCGATTGAGTCGGCGCACAAAGCTGGATTTGAGTTACAGGTTGTGGGCAGCGGAACAGCACGCGAGCAGCAGCCTCCGCCGGGTGCTTATTTACCGCCGGGCTCCAAGATCGCGGTCCGCTTCTCGCGTTAGAAATCGCCTGCCGCGCAGGTCTTGGACAAATGGGCGTGATGAACTTTCTGGAAATTCTCGACGGTGCGGAAGTGCTCTCGCAGAGCGGCGATTGCGCAGTGAAGGGGCTCGACTACGACTCACGCCGGGTGCGGCCCGCGTGGGTGTTTGTGGCCATGCGCGGCGAAAGCACGGACGGCAACCGTTACATCGACGCGGCCATTGCGGCCGGAGCCGCAGCGGTGGTCACCGACTCCGCCGGCGGAAACTCCGCGCGACGGCATTGCCTGGGCGGTGGTGCCGCACGGACGGCGCGCGCTGGCACGCTTGAGCGCAAATTTCTACAAGCGTCCCGCCGAGCGTCTGCGCGTCACCGGCGTCACCGGAACCAACGGCAAGACCACTACGGCCTTTATCGTCGAGGCGATTCTGCAGGCCGCCGGACGCAAGAACGCACTGGTCGGCACCGTCGAGTATCACCTGCCCGGAGAGATTCTTGCCGCGCCTCACACCACGCCCGAGTCACTCGAACTGAATCAGATGTTTGCCCGCGCGCTGGCCCGCGGAGCCACCGAAGCGGTGATGGAAGTCTCCTCGCACGCGCTGCAGCAGGCGCGCATCTTCGGCATTCCATTCGACGTCGCGATCTTCACCAACCTCACCCAGGACCACCTCGACTATCACGGAACGATGGCGGAGTATTTTGCCGCCAAGCGCATTCTCTTCGAGGGCTGCGGCACCGAGCCTCCGCGCTGTGCGATTGTGAATCTGGATGATGAGTACGGGCGCAAACTCGCGGAATTTTCGCGACGGCGCTCCCAGGTGTTCACCTACGGGATCGAGCAGGGCGACTTCCATGCGGAGCATCTGGAGATGACGCCGCAGGGAAACAACTTTGCGCTGACCACGCCTGATGGCCCCATCGAGTTGCGCTCGCCGCTGATTGGGCGGGTGAATGTGTACAACGTGCTTGCGGCCTGTGCCGCGGCTTACGCGCGCGGCTGCACGGCGGAGCAGATTGCGCGCGGCATCGCCGGAATGAGCCGCGTCCCCGGACGCTTTGAGCGCGTGGACGAAGGCGCAGCCCTTCGCCGTGGTGGTGGACTACGCGCACACCGACGATGCGCTGAAGAACCTGACGCGCCTGGCCCGCGACTTCGCCCAGCGCGGCAATGGCCGGGTGATTACCGTCTTCGGATGCGGCGGGGATCGCGACCGCAGCAAGCGGCCAAAGATGGGACGCGCCGCCGGAGAGGGAAGCGACTTCGTGGTCGTCACCTCGGACAATCCGCGCAGCGAAGACCCATTGGCGATCATCGAGGAATCGCTGGCGGGACTGCGCGAAACACAAGACACGCTTTACCGCCGAGCCCGACCGCCGCAAAGCCATTGCGCTCGCCCTCGCCGAAGCGCAGCCGGGAGACATTGTTCTGATCGCGGGCAAAGGCCACGAACGCACGCAGACCACGCGCGAAGGCGTCTTCCCCTTCGACGACCACGAGGTGGCGAGCGAGGAACTCAACCGCATCGGATACAGATTGCGAACAACTGGGTTCCAGAAACTGAGGAGGCGCACGCGCATGAAGCTTCCACTGAGCAGGGTTGCGGAATTCATCCAGGGCAGCGGCAGCTTTTGCTCCATGCCGCGATCGCCGAGGGCTACTCCATCGACACGCGCACGCTGCGTCCGGGCGAGCTGTTCTTCGCCATCAAAGGCGAGCGGCTGGATGGCCACGACTACGTGGAAGCCGCTCTGGCGGCGGGTGCGGTTGCCGCAGTCATTGAGCAGCAGTCAGCTTGCCCGCTATGCCGATCAGTCGAAGTTGATCGCCGTTGCCGACAGCACTCTGGCGCTGCAGCACCTGGGCGCGGCGGCGCGGCGGCTGTGGGGCAAGAAGCTGATTGCAGTGACGGGCTCGGCGGGCAAGACCACCACCAAGGAATGCATCGCGCATGTGCTGGGCGCGCAGTTTCATGTCCTGAAGTCGCTGGGAAATCTGAACAATCATTTTGGACTTCCGATGCAGTTGTTGCGCCTGGAGCCCCAGTACGACATTGCCGTAATCGAAATGGGGATGTCGCACCCGGGCGAGATCACCACCCTGGCGAAGATTGCCGCGCCGGACGAAGGCGTGGTGACCAACGTCGGCCTGGCGCATCTGGAGAGCTTTGGCACGCAGGCCGGGATCGCGCGCGCCAAGTATGAGTTGATCGAATCGCTGCCCGCCGGAGGCCATGCTTTTCTCAACGCCGACGATCCCTACGTCTCGCAATTTGGCCGCGATTTTCACGGCAAAGTCACGCTCTTCGGCATCGAGCATCCGGCTGACTACCGCGCCGTAGAGCATTGAGTTGCGCGGAGTCCTGGGCTCGGAGTTTGACATCGTTGGTCCCGGCTTCCGGGAGCACGCGGTGATGCCGCTGATCGGACGCCACAACGTGCTGAATGCGCTGGTGGCGGTCGCGGTGGCTGCCGAGCACGGCGTAAGTCCCTCCGATGCGGTGGCGCGGCTGGCCTCGCTCAGCGCCGGCGACAAGCGTGGCGAAGTGCGCGAGGTCTCGGGCGCAATCCTCATCAACGATTGCTACAATTCCAATCCTCAGGCTCTGGACAGCATGGTTGCAGCCCTGGCGCAGACCCCGGCCAAGCGGCGCATCGTCATCGCCGGTGAGATGCTGGAACTAGGGCCCGGACGCGCCGGAGTTGCATCGCGAGTGCGGCCGCAAGATGGCCTTGAACAAAGCGGACTACGTGGTGGGCGTGCGCGGCAACGGTGAATTCATTGCCGAAGGCGCGGCGTCGTCCGGCGTGGCGGCTGAGTTTGTGGAAACTCCCGAGCAGGCCGGCGAGTGGCTGGCGCGCAACCTGCGCGAAGGCGATGCGGTGTTGCTGAAAGGCTTCGCGCGGCGTGGGCCTGGAGCGTGCGCTGGCGGTATTTGAGGCGCAACGAAAAGTTTAGTTCAACGGCGGGCTGTCAAGCCCGCGCAAAAATTGAGGACCCATTGCTCTATTGGCTTTTATACGAGTACATTTTTCGCCACTTCAACGTGGGGCCGTTCCGGATATTCCGCTATCTGACCTTCCGCACGGCTTTCGCGAGCCTGACCGCGCTGTTCATGGCGCTGATCATCGGACCTTCGGTGATCCGCCGCCTGCGCGAATTCCAGATCGGACAGTATATCCGCGAAGAGGGACCGCGCTCCCACCAGAAGAAAGCGGGCACGCCGACCATGGGCGGATCTGCTGATTGTGGTCTCCATCGTGCTGCCCACGCTGCTCTGGTCAGACCTGTCGAACAAGTTTGTCTGGCTGGTGGTGCTTCTCCACGCTGGCGTTCGGCGCCATTGGCTTTGCCGACGACTACCTGAAAGTTGTGCGCAAACAGAACCTGGGATTGAACGGGCGCAGCAAACTGCTGCTGCAGACCCTGGTCGCCTTCTGCATCGCCGTGTCGCTGATTCTGATGCAGGCCGAAGGGCGAGTATTCCACGCACCTGATGGTGCCGTTCTTCAAGCGATTCCGTCCCGACCTGGTGGTAAGCTCGCTGATGACGCATCCTCACCTGTGGCCCATCGCGTTTCTGCCATTCATCATCTTTGTCATCTTCGTGCTCGTGGGCTCCACCAACGCGGTCAATCTTACCGATGGACTCGACGGACTCGCCATCGGATGTACGTTGATTGCCGCCGGTGCTCTGACGGTGCTCACCTACGTCAGCGGCCACGCTGTATTTCTCCGACTATCTTGAACTGCAGAAGATGCCGATGGTCGGCGAGTTGACGATCTTCTGCGGCGCCATGGTGGGCGCCTCGATTGGATTTCTCTGGTACAACACGCATCCGGCCGAAGTCTTCATGGGCGACGTGGGCTCGCTTGCCCTGGGCGGAGCCATCGGCACGGTTGCGGTCATCATCAAGCAGGAATTGCTGCTGCCCTTCATCGGCGGAATTTTTGTGCTGGAAGCGCTCTCGGTCATTCTGCAAGTGGGCTCGTTCAAACTGCGCGGCAAGCGCATCTTTCTGATGGCGCCGCTGCATCATCATTTTGAGCAGCTTGGCTGGTCGGAGTCGAAGGTGATTGTGCGATTCTGGATTGGCTCGCTGATCTTCGCTTTGTTTGCGCTCACCACGCTCAAATTGAGATAAGTTAAAAGGCAAACTGCTCGAAGGCAGGAAAGAATTTATGGACGTCAAAGGCAAACGGGTTCTGGTGGTTGGACTGGGCAAGTCGGGCGTGGCCTCGGCGCTCTTCCTGGAGTCGCGTGGCGCGCGCGTCACCGTCAGCGATGCCAAGAGCGAGGATCAACTCCGCAATGAGATTCCTGCGCTGCTTGACCGCGGCATTACGGTAGAAACCGGCAAGCATGGCGAGCGCACATTCCGCGATCAGGATCTGATTGTGGTCAGCCCCGGCGTTCCCGGCGACGTCGCTCCGCTGCAGCAGGCGCGCCGCCTCGGCATTCCGGTCATCGGCGAAATCGAATTGACCGCGCGCTTCCTCCAGGGAAACATCGTGGCCATCACCGGCTCCAACGGCAAGACCACCACCACAACGCTGACCGGCGAAATCATCGCCTCCGGCGGACGCAAGACGCTGGTCGGCGGAAACATCGGCACGCCGGCCATCACCTTCGTCGAGCAGTCCTCGCCGGATACCTGGGTGGTGCTGGAAATTTCCAGCTTTCAACTGGAGTCGATTGAGACCTTCCATCCGCACATCTCGGCCATTCTCAACGTCACGCCCGATCACCTCGACCGCCACGGTTCGATGGAGAACTACATCGCGGCCAAGGCGCGCATCTTCGAGAACCAGACGGCGGACGACTTCGCGGTCCTCAACGCCGATAACGAAATCAGCCGCCGGCTTGCCGAAGGATTGAAGCCGCAGGTGCTGTGGTTCAGCCGCCAGCATGCGGTAGAGCGCGGCGCATACGTGCGGGGCGGCACCATCGTCTATCGCGACCGCGAAGAAGTTGAAATCATGCCGGTCTCGGAAATCGCGCTGAAGGGCGCGCACAACGTGGAGAACGTGCTGGCCGCCGTGGCCATCGGCATGGCCGCCGGAGTGGAGCCTGCGGCAATTCGCCGCGCCGTCAAGGATTTCCGCGCCGTCGAGCATCGCCTGGAATACGTTGCCACCCTGCGCGGGGTGCAGTACTACAACGATTCCAAGGCCACCAACGTGGATGCGACGATCAAGGCGCTGGAATCGTTTCCCGCCAACATTCACCTCATCCTCGGCGGCAAGGACAAGGGCAGCGACTACAGCGAACTCAACGCGCTGATCGCCGAGCGAGTGAAATGCGTGTACACCATCGGCGCGGCCGCCGCCAAGATCGAATCGCAGATCGGCAACTCGGTCCCGGTCATCAGCGCGCAGACCTTGGAGTCGGCCGTGGGCAAGGCCGCTGACCTGGCGGTCGAAGGCGACATCGTGCTGCTCGCGCCCGCCTGCGCCAGCTTCGATCAGTTCCCCAGCTACGAGCATCGCGGACGAGTCTTCAAGGAACTGGTGCAATCCCTGGCAGCCTTGCAGTCGGCCTCGCCCACCGGAGGACGTTAGTGGCCAAGCGCGTCAGCGTGGATCGGTGGCTGTTCGGCGTGACCCTGTTGATGGTCTTCGCCGGATTGGTCATGGTCTTCAGCGCGTCGGCCATCGTCGCCAAGGAGAAGTTCGGCTCCGAGACCGCATTCCTGCTGAAGCAGGGCATCTACGCGCTTGTCGGCCTCGGAGCCATGTTCGGCTTCATGAAGCTGGACTACCGCAAGCTCAATCGGCCGGCGCTGGTCTTCACCACGCTGGGGGTTACGTCGCTGTTTCTGGCCGCGGTCTTTTTCCTCGACCGCTCCCACAACACGCACCGCTGGATCAAACTCGGCGGCTTCTCTCTTTTCAACCCTCCGAACTCGCCAAGCCCGCGATCATTCTCTTCATGGCGCATTTCCTGGAGAGCCGCTTGCGCTCGATCACCGACCTGCGCCACACCATACTTGCCGGCGGTTGCGCCGACCGCCGTATTCTGCGTGCTGATCGTCGCGCAACCGGACCTTGGAACGGCCATGACCTGCGCCTTCATCACCGCCGCCATCCTGTTTATCTCCGGAATGGAATTGAAGTATTACGCCTGGGCGCTCGGACTTTCGGCTGGTACCGCTTTACTTCCTTCTCTTCCGCACCGCGTGGCGTGCGCGCCGCATGGTCGCCTTCATCCATCCCATTTGCGGACCCGCAGGGCGCGGGCTTCCACATCATTCAATCGCTGATCGCGGTGGGCACCGGAGGCCTGACCGGCCTGGGCCTGATGGAGGGCAAGCAGAAGCTCTTCTACCTGCCCGAGCCGCAGACCGACTTTATCTTTGCCGTGGTCTCCGAAGAGCTGGGGCTGATCGGCGCGGTCTGCTTCGTCGCCGCGTTCGCATTCTTCTGCTTCCGCGGATTGCGCGCGGCCTGGAATACGCGCGACAATTTTGCCCGCCTGCTTGCCGTCGGCATCACGGCCATGATCGGCATTCAGGCCTTCTTCAACATCAGCGTGGTGCTCGGACTGCTGCCCACCAAGGGGATTCCGCTGCCGTTCATCTCCTACGGCGGCTCGTCGCTGATTGTCACGCTGGCCAGCGTGGGAGTGCTGCTCAACATCACGCAGCAGACCGACTGATATGAAAATTATTCTCGCCGGAGGCGGCACCGGAGGCCACGTGATCCCCGCCCTCGCCATCGCGGAGGAGCTCCGGAGAGGCGGACACGACGCAGCTTTTGTCGGCACCGAACGCGGCATCGAGACGCGCCTGGTGCCGAAGGCCGGTTTCCCGCTATACCTGGTCAAGGTCGGCGCGCTCAATCGCGTAAGTCTCGCCACCCGCCTGCGTACTCTGATAGATTTACCATTGTCGATCTTTGCCGCGATGCGCATTCTGCGCAGCTTTCATGCGCAGGTGGTGATCGGCGTAGGCGGCTATGCCGCAGGTCCGGCGACCATCGCGGCGGTGCTGTTGCGAATCCCGGTGGTGCTGTTTGAGCCGAACGTAGTCCCCGGCTACGCCAATCGCGCGGTGGCCCGCTTTGCCGCCAAAGCCGCGGTTCATTTCGCGCAGACGGGACGCTGGTTCCGCAGCTTTGAGGTGACCGGAGTTCCGGTGCGCCCGGCAGTTTTTCGCCTTGCCGCCACGGCGAAGCCCACAGCCCACGCTACTTGTCTTCGGCGGCAGCCAGGGCGCGCGCGCATTGAACCGCATCGTTCGCGACTCCGCTGCGGAACTGCTCGAACGCATTCCGAATCTGAAGCATCGTGCACCAGACCGGAAGCAGCGAGTTCCAAGAGGTTTGCGACTTCTACAGGGAACACCAAATCGGCGTAGAGGTCAGCGCATTCATCGACGATATGCCGCAGAGTTTTGCCGATGCCGATCTGATCGTCTGCCGCTCCGGCGCATCCACGGTTGCCGAGATTGCAGCAGCGGGCAAATGCGCCCTGTTCGTGCCGTTTCCCGGCGCCGCCGACGATCATCAACTGCGCAATGCCGAATTGCTCGCGCAGGCCAGATGCCGCGCTGCTGATTCCAGAGAGCGAGTTGAACGCGGAGCGATTTGTCGAGGAAGTCACCGCATTGCTGGGGGCGCCGAAAAGAATGTTGGAGATGGGCGGCAAGGCCCGCGCTCTCGCGCATCCCGATGCCGCCGCCCACATTGCGGAGATGGCGCTCAGCGCAGCGAGACGATCATAAGCTCAGGTATTCGCGAATATATTTGTTATCGGAGTTCGCGATTTCAGCAGCGTCGCCCTCGAATATCTTCGCCCCATCCTTCAACACCAGGAAACTTGTTTTTGAATCCCAATCCCAGCCGCGAGGCACGGGAACCATTTTGTTTTTTTCGGGATTGAAGTAATGCGTCGCCATGGTGAAGGCGTCCTGCAGGCGATGCGTCACCAGCAGCGCGCTGGTCTTGTAAACGTCGCGCTGCTTCACCAGCAGCTCGACGATGGTGGTCGAGGTCACCGGGTCGAGTCCCGCGGTGGGGGAATCGTAGAGCAGCACCTCGGGGTTTGAGATGATAGCGCGCGCGATCGCGACGCGCCGCCTCATGCCGCCGGAGAGTTCGGAGGGAAACAGTTTTAATGTGTGCTCCAGTTCAACAAAGCGCAGAGCTTCCAGCACGCGCCGTTCGATCTCCGGCTCCGGAACCCTTTCCTCTGCGAGGCGAAACGCGACATTGTCTTCCACCGACAGCGAGTCAAAGAGCGCCGACTCCTGAAAGACCATTCCGATGCGGCGTCGGAGTTCGAACAGATCGGTCTCGCGCATGGCCGACACTTCCTCGCCGAGCACAAAAATGCGCCCGCTATCGGGACGCAACAATCCAAGGGTAAGTTTGAGGATGGTGGTTTTTCCGCTGCCAGCTACCCCCAGCAATACCTTGGTCGCACCATGCTCCAGTTCAAAGGAAAGGCCGTCAAGGACGACTTGTTCGTCAAAGCGCAGGCTCACATTTTCAAAGACTACGGCCTTCCGCGCCCCGTTGCTCTGAGTCACATCGCTCTGCGCTCTTCCATTGCCGTTGGCCTCGCTCATGGTTTATATAGGCCCCAGCAGCACCATCAGCACACGGGTTACGAACAGATCGACGGCGAGGATGAGCACGCTTGCGGCGACCACGGCCTGGGTTGTTGCGCGGCCCACGCCCTGCGTGCCGCCCTTGGCGCTCAGTCCGTAGTAGCAGCCGATGGTGGCGATGATGAAGCCGAAGAGCACCGGCTTGATCAGGCCCATGAATATGTCAGAGTAACGAAGCGTCTGCCAGGCGGAGGTCCAGTACTCGTTCAAGTTAAGGCGCAGCAGCAGCATGCGCAATCACGGACCCGCCGGCAAGCCCCACCAGGTCGGAGAGAATCGTGAGAAAGAAGAGCATGAACATGGTGGCGGCCAATCGCGGCGTTACCAACTTGCGGCTGGGGATCGGTGCCCAGGGCGCGCATCGCGTCGATCTGTTCGGTCACCTGCATCGAGCCCAGTTCGCTGGCCATTCCGCTGGCGTTGCGTCCGGCCACCATCAGGCTGGTGAGCACCGGTCCCAACTCGCGCACCATTGACATGGAAACCAGTTGCCCGGTGAAGGAAAGCGCGCCGAAGCGCGCCAGCGAGTTCGCGCTCTGCAAGGCCAGCACCGCGCCGGTGAAGAATCCGGTAAAGACCACGATTTGCAGCGAGCCCACGCCGATGATGTCCATCTGCTGCAGGATGTCGCCGAGATAGCGGGGATGACTGAACAGATTGGCAAGGGCGCGCCAGGAGAGGATGGAATACTCCTGCACCGCCAAAACATTGCCCTTCGCGTATTCAGTCAGAGAGAATGCCATTCGGTACGGGAGACCGCTGATCAGGCTTACGGTGGCGCGCGGCTCTTAAGGGACTATATCAAAATGCAAGGTAAACACCTACGGAATGGATGCGAGTGAAACACGCAGGGCTTTCGCGAATCCGCAACCGAAGCGACAGAGGCAAAATCGATAGCTTCGAATCTGCTGTGTACAATACGGTTGCATAGGAGAATATGCGCGAGGGAGCGGTGTCGCCACTATCGCAACGTTTTCGGCAAGAGCGGGAATGCTGGTTTTCCTGTGGGGCGTATCGTATGCGATATCTCCACCTGCCTGCCGCCGCTCCGGCATCGCCCTCTCTGCCGGCTGTGGTATTCGTCCACGGGCTGATGGGCTACAGTTTCAGTTGGCGGCACAACCTTGATTTTTTTGCGCAGCACCGCGATGTCTATGCCGTCGACCTGCTTGGCATGGGGCACTCGGATCGTCCGGCGCCGGGCGCAGCGGATTTCAGTCTCGCTGGGGCTGCCCGGCGTTTGCTGGATTGGTTGCGCACCCTCGGCCATTCCCAGATTGACCTGGTAGGCACCTCGCATGGCGGGGCCGTGGCCATGATGGCCGCCAGCATGGACCGCGCCTCTCCCGCACCTCTCATCCGCCGCCTGGTGCTGGTTGCTCCGGCCCATCCGTTTATGACCCAGGCCCGCCTGCGCCTGGCATTTTTCCGGACCTCGTTCGGGCGCAAGGTGCTGCGCGCTCTTACCACGCTCGGCTGGGCCCTGCGCGGCCAAGCTCTCGGCAGAATGTATGCGGACGAATCGCGAATCACGCCCGAGACGCGCGCCGGATATGCGCTCAATCTCGATGATCGCGCGCTCCTACGAGTACGCTCTCGAAGTGATGCGGACCTGGCGGCAGGATATGCAGCAACTTCGGGCGGCGCTGCACTCCATTGCCGACGTGCGCGTGCTTCTGCTCTGGGGTGCGGACGATCAAGCCGTCTCTGCCGATTCGGGGCTGCTGTTGCGCAGAGTTTTTCGTGATGCCGAATATGTGGTGCTGCCGCACGTGGGCCATTTGTCCTATGAGGAAGCGCCGGAGGAATTCAACCGTCGCGTGCTGCATTTTTTGGATTCGTAAACCTCTCACTTGCGCCTTTTATGCCACTGCGGCGCGGGCAATGTCATAATGACCACATGAGCTTGCGCCAGCAGTTCGTGGATGCGTTGCGCGGCGTCGAGCGTGGCGCCTGGGTCCGGTTCCTCATCGCCATCTTCGGACTTGCACTGGCGTTCGCCTCGGCGTTGCTCTCCACCGCTTCACAAGAGGCTGGAGACGCGCTGGCCACTGCTGTCTTCGCCACGTCAGCTCTGCTGCTGGCCGGAGTGGTTGCCGTCTCGACCGTTCCTTACCTGGCGCGCCGCGTGGTGGCCCGTCGCGTGCGCGATGCGCTGAGCTACGAAGTCACTCGCGAAGGCCTCGTCTATCTCGCCCTCACTCTTCTGATCGGCGTCGCCGCGCTGAATACCGGGAACAACCTGCTGTTCATCGTGGTGGCCGCCATGCTCGCAGCGGTGCTGGTAAGCGGCATTGTTTCGGCACTCATGATCAGCGGCCTGGAAGCGGAACTGCATCTTCCGCACCATGTCTTCGCCGGGCAGAGTTATGCCGGAGCCGTGCTGCTGCACAATCGCCGCTGGCTGCCTGCATTCTCCATCTCAGTTGTGCCGCCAAGTCACAGGACGGATCGTCCGGTGTGGCGCTGGCAGCGCTCTGAATTCGTTTATCCGGCGGCGCGCACGGGGCGCAAAGCAATCGTCCGATGGCCGGACTTTTCGTATGCGAAATTCTATCCGCCGCGCCAGTCGCCGCCAGTTTTTGAGCAGAGCGTGTATCTGCCCTATCTTCCCGGAGGCCATCGCCAGAGCGCCGAATTGGATCTCAGGTTCCCGCGGCGCGGGCTCTATGCGCAGCGCGGCGTCGGAATCTCCACCCGATTTCCGTTCTCCTTCCTCACCAAGACGCGCATGATTGCGCTCAATCAGGAGGTGCTGGTCTTTCCTTCGGTCGAGGCCACCGACGAAATGTTCGAGGTGCTGCCGATGATCACCGGCGAGTTGGAGACGAACCAGCGCGGCCGCGGCTCCGATCTCTACCGCATCCGCGACTACGAACCGGAGGACAGCGCCCGCCACGTTGACTGGAAAGCCACCGCGAAATCCGGTGAACTCAAAGTACGCGAATACACCCGCGAGGACGAACGCCGGGTCTGCATCATCTTTGATAATCCTCCGCCCGGAGTGCTGGACGATCAGCATTACGAGCGCGCCATCAATCTTGCGGCTTCGCTGGCGTGGCATTTTTTCGAGGACAATACCGATCTCAGCTTTGCCGCCCCAGCGCTACCCGAAGACGGCGATGTGTATGGCTTTCTCGAATATCTTGCGCTTGCCGCTCCCGGCCCTATTGCGGATAACGACCCGGACTTTCTCTCGACGCTCGGTGCATCAGGACAGTACAACATCATCATTACGGCTTGCCCGCGCGGCCCGGTTCCCACCGCGCTCTGGCAATCTTCCTACGTGTTGTTCGCGCAAGAATAAACCTGGCGCACTCGCAATCCAGCGGCCTTCAAGGAGAACCCACGGGAACAATGCAGCCCGAGCAGAAGCGCGACTCCCTCTGGATTGTTCTCTTCATTCTTCTGGCTGGTATGCTCGCGTTTCCGTTTCTCTTCGTGCATGAACCTCCGCTGCTGGACTACGCGAACCACCTTGCGCGCGGCTTCGTATTGAATCACCTGCACGATCCCGCATTTCACTTCGCGGAGTATTACGGCGCGGATTGGAAGCCCTATCCGTACATCCTGTGGGATCTGCTGCTGCTCGCGTTGCAGCAGGTGATGCCGGTGGAAAACGCGGGCAAATTGCTACTGATGCTGACCACCGTGCTGGTTCCGGTCTCTGTGGCATGGTTTCTCTGGCAGGCCAATCGCACCGGGATCAAGCTCTCGCTGTTGGCGTGCGCCATGTCTTACTACGCGCTGTTCCTGTGGGGATTCACCGCCTATCAGCTCAGCGTGGGCTTATGTTTCCTGATGGTGGGCACGTGGCTGTGGTATCGGCGAAGGCCTACGCCCGCGCGAGCCGCGCTGTTTGTCATCGTCAGCTTCCTGACCTATTTCGCGCACCTGCTGGGCTTTGCGTCGGCGGCATTCATCCTCGTGCTGTATGAAGTGACGGAGTTCAATTGGCGCGAGTGGCTGCGCCTGGCCTGCTTCCTGGCTCCTCCGTCGCTGCTGTTTTTGTGGGCGCGCCCTGGCCTCTCGGAGCACAAGCGTCTGGAGTGGCGGCCCCTGCCGGAGAAGCTGAAACAATTGCTCGCGCTGCCCACGCGCGGGTACGACAATACGCTGGATAGAATCTTTCTCGGCGGGCTCGTGCTTTGCCTCTTGATTGCCGTGGTGCGCAATCGCGAACTGCGCGTGAACTGGCGATGGCTGGCGGTTGCCGCAGGTTTTTTCGCGGTGTTTCTGCTGCTGCCCTACGGGTGGGGAGAGAGCTCCGACCTCGACGTGCGCCTGGTTCCGCCGCTCTGCCTGCTGACGCTCGCGGTGTTTCACGTGGGAAGGCGCGCCAACTGGATTGCCGTGCTGGCGGTGGCGCTTACTGCGCTGCGCGTCTTCAACATCGCGACCGGCTGGCAAGCGGAGGCGCGGAAGAGCGTGCCCATGGATCATGGCATCGCGCAGATCGCGCGCAACGCCAAAATCTTTCCGCTGGTGGATGCCTGCAAGGACGACGACCCGCTCGACTCCTACTACGTTCACTACTGGGCCTATGCGGTCATCCGTCGCGGCGCAATCTCGCCCTACCTGTTCGATATCCCCGGCCAGACGCCGCTGCGCATCATCTGGGAGCCCTACACCTCCGACGACTACTGGGGCCACTGCTACGACGTAGAGCCCGACTGGCAGCAGGTCGCCGCCGACTACGACTACATCTGGAGCTACGGCGATCAACGCTTCCAGCGCGGCATCGGCGAGGTCGCCGAGAAGGTCTTCGAGGAGAGCCCTCTCATTCTCTACCGGGTGCGGAAGCGCTGAACACAAAACCCGCGCAGGGTGAGTAGCGCTTGACTAGAAAGGTAATCGTTTTAGGACGCGGGAGTAGCGAGGTAAGCAATCTTTTCGAAAAAACTCCGAACGTTTGACCAGTTGAGCACGGGGAGCGCGGCAGGCGATTACGGAAAGGTCAATCGTTGGGCGGCCATTTACCACTGGGCCACTCCCCACCCCGAAACCATTATCAGAATGGTCAATCGTTGCGTGCTTGACGACAACTTCAAGGTCAACTACCCCACCTTAGCCGCAAAAGACGCGGCGAAGGTGGGGCACCCTGAGGGTTTTCTCTACTTTGTCTCCGGCCTCCAGCGCAGGATTGGTTTGCGGGCGGCGGCGGTTTCGTCGAGGCGCGAGAGGCGCGTGGAGTGCGGAGCGTTCTTGAACAGCTCGGGTGAGTCGATGGCTTCCTGCGCGATGGACTTCATGGCATCGACGAAGAGGTCGAGTTCTTCGAGCGGTTCGCTCTCGGTGGGCTCGATCATCATCGCGCCGGAGACGACCATGGGGAAGCTGACGGTGTAGGGATGGAAGCCGTAGTCGATGAGGCGCTTGGCGATGTCTCCGGTCTTGATGCCGAGCTTGGCTTGCAGCTTGTCGCTGAAGACGACCTCGTGCATGGTGGGAGTCGAGTAGGGAAGATCGAAGGTGCCTTCGAGTTTTTTGCGCAGATAGTTGGCGTTGAGCACGGCGTCCTCAGTGGTCTGGCGCAGGCCGTCGGGGCCGTTGGCCATGATGTAGGCGAGGGCGCGGACAAACATTCCGAAGTTGCCGAAGAAGGCGCGCACGCGTCCGATGGATTGCGGACGATCGTAGTCGAGGCGCAGGATTCCATCGGCGGTTTCCACGATGATGGGCCGGGGCAGGAACGGCTCAAGATGTTTCTTGCATGCGACCGGGACCGGAGCCGGGACCGCCTCCGCCGTGCGGGGTGGAGAAGGTCTTGTGCAGATTGAGGTGCATGACGTCGACGCCGAAGTCGCCGGGGCGCGCCTTGGCGACGAGGGCGTTCATGTTGGCTCCGTCCATGTAGAGCAGGCCGCCCTTGCGATGGAGGATTTCGGCGATGCGCGCGATCTGCTCGTCGAAGATTCCGAGGGTGTTGGGGTTGGTGAGCATGAGGCCCGCGACATCCTCGTTCATCTGCGCTTCCAGGGCGGCGAGATCGACCATGCCGCTCTGGTTGCTGGGGAGGTTTTCGACCTGGTAGCCGACCATGGCGGCGGTGGCGGGATTGGTGCCGTGGGCGGAGTCTGGGATCAGCACCTTCTTGCGCGGTTGCCTTTGGATTCGAGATAGGCGCGCATGAGCAGGATTCCGGTGAGTTCGCCGTGGGCTCCGGCGGCGGGCTGGAGGGTGATGGCATCCATGCCGGTGATTTCGATGAGCTGATCGGCGAGCGCCTTCATGATGCGCAGCGCGCCCTGCGAGTTCTGCTCGGGCTGATAGGGATGGGCTCCGGCGATTCCGTCGAGGCGCGCGACGACCTCGTTGACGCGCGGATTGTACTTCATGGTGCAGGAGCCGAGCGGATACATGCCGTGATCGACGGCGTAGTTCCAGGTGGAGAGGCGAGTGAAGTGGCGGATGATTTCCAGTTCGCTGACCTCAGGGAGCGCGGCGGGCGCGGTGCGCAGCGCGGAGCCGAGTTCGGCGGCGGCGTCGACCTCACGCACGTCGAGTTTGGCGAGGCGATAGGCTTTTTTGCCGGGCGAGGAGTGCTCGAAGATGAGGCCTTCGTTCTGCGAGAGGTGGGGTGCTGACCTTCTTGAATGTTCTTGTCGCTCATGCATTCACCTCGCTGGCGGCGGCGTCGATGGCGGCGCGGGATGTGAGTTCGGTGGCGCACCAGACGGCGGCGTTGCCGAGTTCGGGATAGAACTTGCGCAGGGGAAAGCCTCCGATGATTTTGTTTTTGGTGGCGAGGCGGTGCGAGATTTCGTATGCGTCGCGGCTGGTCTGGAGAACGAATTCGTTGAAGCGCGGCGCACCGTCGAAGAGAACCTTTGCTTTTGCGCCGAGCGCCTTGCGGGCGTAGGCGGCCTTGGCGAGATTCTGCTCGGCCAGCTCCCGGATGCCGTCGCGGCCATAGACATCCATGAAGATGTTGACCATGAGCGCGACGAGAGCCTGGTTGGTGCAGATGTTGGAGGTCGCCTTTTCGCGGCGGATGTGCTGCTCGCGAGTGGAGAGGGTGAGCACGAAGCCGCGCTTGCCGTTGCGGTCGGTGGTCTGTCCGACGAGACGGCCGGGAATCTGGCGGATGAATTTCTCGCGGGTGGCGATGACTCCGGCATAAGGGCCGCCGTAGCTGAGCGGAACGCCGAAGGACTGCGTTTCCAGCGAGACGATGTCGGCCTCCGAGGGCGGGCGCACGATGCCGAGCGAGAGCGCTTCGGCGATGGCGACGACCAGCAGCGCACCCTTGGCGTGAACCACATCGGCGATGGCGGCAACGTCCTCGATGGTTCCGAAGAAGTTGGGCGACTGGATGAGCACGCAGGCGGTCTCCGGGGTAATGGCGGCGTCGAGGGCGGCGAGATCGACGCGTCCGTTGCTGATGAAAGGCACTTCGGTGAGCGGAAGGCCCTGGTATTTCGCGTAGGTGGCGATGACCTCGCGATACTCGGGGTGGACGCTGCGAGCGAGGATGGCGGAGCTGCGTCCGGTGATGCGCATGGCCATCATGACGGCTTCGGCGGCGCCGGTGGAGCCGTCGTACATGGAGGCGTTGGCGACCTCCATGCCGGTGAGCTCGCAGATCATGGTCTGGAATTCAAAGATGGCCTGCAGAGTGCCCTGCGCGATCTCCGGCTGATAGGGCGTGTAGGCGGTGAACCACTCGCCGCGCGAGATGAGCGCATCGATGACGCACCGGGCGGTAGTGATTGTAGGCTCCGGCGCCGAGCATGATGCCGTAGCCGTTGCCGTTCTCGGCGGCGCGGGCGCGGAACCAATCAACGATTTCGCTCTCGGCCATCTGGGGCGGAATCGCCAGGTCGCGGTTGAGACGGAACTGGGCCGGGATGTGGGCGAAGAGTTCGTCGATGGAGGCGACGCCGATCTCGCGCAGCATGTGCTCGCGTTCGGCGGGAGACTTGGGAAGATAACGCATGATGATCTGTCCTGAATGCGGCCGGTGAAGGCCGCGAGTAGCAAACGGCTGCGACGAACGCAGCCGCGAGATTACGAGTGCGGTGCGTAATTATTAGAACAATAAATTGTATTAAACCAAAGCCATGTCTACTGGTGCGCGCTACTGCTCCTCGGCGATGAACTTTTCGTAGTCGGCGGCAGAGAGAAGCGCAGCGATTTCGGCGGGATTGGCGAGGGTGATCTTCACCATCCAGGAAGAGTGGGGATCGCTGTTGACCTTCTCGGGCGACGTGGCCAGCTCTTCGTTGATGGCGGTAACGGTGCCGGAGACCGGGGCGTAAAGGTCGCTGACGGCTTTGACCGACTCGACGGTGCCGAAGGTTTTGCCGGCGACGAGTTCGGCGCCGACCTTGGGCAACTCGACAAAGACGATGTCGCCGAGAGAGTTCTGCGCGTAGTCAGTGATGCCAATGGTTCCGGTGGTGCCGTCAACGGCGAGCCATTCGTGCTCTTTGGTGTATTTGAATTCCGGCGGATAAGCCATCGTGATCTCCAGGGATTGGTTGCGCCGGGATAGCCGGCGATGAATAAAGTTTTCCGCCTTGATAAGGGCCACATCTTCAGAGCGGTACTCGGTCAACACCGTGACTTTTCTCCATGGTTGTTTCCGTAGTCAAAAAGAATCATGTCGATGTAGCGCGGAACCCACAGATCGGTTTTGAATAGCCTGTTCAACTCAGAGGCCTTCCACCTCATGATGTCTATGAGCAAAACGGCTTCATCCACGGTCAGGCATGCAGGGTTCTTGATTGCGAGTAGCTTTGGTCTTTCGGGTAACGACTCAATTCCGCATGATGCCTTAACTACATTTTGGTCTGCAGTCCCAGCCCATTTCGGAAAAAGCAACGCGAGTAGCCCCGAAGCGCCAGCTGGGCCTAGGCCATTTATTCCGTCTGCGATCCTTAGCGCCTCGGCCACCCCCGATAGTCTCGATAAATCGCACGCGAATATGCGGTCCCTAAAACAAAGGAGATTCGAGAGGCGAGATGTTCTTTCATACTTCTTGAGATCCTCTTGTCTTCTGGGAAGGTATGTTCCTCGGAATTTCCAAGGAAAATACTCATCCATTAGAAAGTTGTACCACTCGCGCTCGTCGAACGTTTTAACCTCCGCGGGATTCAGCTTGCTCAGCCGTCTCTCCAGTTCGATGTCGCGTAGCACCGACTTATTGCTCCAGTAGTTCTGGAGGGCTTTGAGCCACACTGACTCTTCGCGTGACTCCCATACCTCACTGATGGTTTTCAATCCATCCTCCCGCGCTACCCAAAGCTTGGACACCACCGTCGATGATCCCTGAAATTGTATTCTACTGCGCAGCCTTCACCGCTCTCGGCCGTTTGTAAAACGGAGTGGGCACCACTTTGCATTTTACAATTTGATTGCGAACCTCGACGCCCAACTCTGTGCCCTCGGCGGAATGCGCGATGGGGACGTAGGCGAGGGCGATGTTCTTGTTGAGAAAAGGCGCGGGCGAGCCGCTGGTGACATAGCCGATTTCGCAGCCATCAGGGCCGACGACCTTGTAGCCGTCGCGGGGAATGCCGCGCTCGATGGCCTCAAGACCGACGAGGATGCGCTCGATGCCGCGCTGTTTCTGAGTGGCGAGGGCGGCGTGGCCGATGAATTCACCTTTGTCCATCTTGAGGAAGCGGTCCAGACGCGCCTCCCATGGGGTGATGGTGTCGGAAATTTCGTGACCGTAGAGCGAGAGCGCGCCTTCCAGCCGCAGCGTGTTGCGCGCGCCGAGGCCGCAGGGCAGGATGCCGAACTCCTCGCCGGCGGCGAGCAACTCGTTCCAGACACGGACGCTGGTGGCTTCGTCGCTGGGGATGTAGATCTCAAAGCCGTCTTCGGCGGTGTAGCCGGTGCGGGCGATGAGGGTGTTGGGCAATCCGCAGACGGTGCCGTGGGTGAACCAGTAGAACTTTACCTTGGTGAGATCGGCGTCGGTGAGCTTTTGCAGGGTGCGCCAGCCGTTGGGGCCCTGGATGGCGATCTGGGTGTAGCGGTCGCTGAGGTCTTCGACCGTGCAGTCGAAGGACTTGGCGGCGTCGCGAACCCAGTTGACATCCTTCTCGCGGGTTCCGGCGTTGATGACGAGCAGGAAGTCATCTTCGCCGAGGCGGTGCACGATGACGTCATCGACGAAGGTTCCGGCGGGATAGAGCAGGGCGGAGTACTGGGCTTGGCCGATGGCGAGGTGCGAGGCGTCGTTGAAGGTCATGTGCTGGACGGCGGCGAGCGCCGCAGGGCCGTGGAGGCGGATGTCTCCCATGTGGCTGACGTCGAAGAGGCCGACCGAGGTGCGGACGATTCTAGTGCTCGGCGATGAGGCCGCCGGGGCTACGCGTTGCGTTCGATGCCGCAGGCCTTGGGCCGGATACTCGACGGGCATGTCCCATCCGTTGAAGTCCACCATGCGGGCGCCGAGGCGGCGATGCGCGGAGTTGAGGGCGGTTTTACGGACGATGGCGGATTCAGCGTTCAGCGTCAATGACGGAACCTCTCTGAGAGAAAGGGTAATCCTACGGCCACAGGCAGGGCAAAGGAACCCCAAAAGTTAGCACGCGGCAAGCAGGGCAGGCAATGCTCGGCAGGGGTGGCGGAGGAGAGACGGATAACGTCTCGCTTCTCATCCGCGCGTTGCTGGGGGCGCTTGGCAGTTGCACGGCGGGGACAATGCGCGGTAGAGTGCGCCCATGGCCCAACGATTCCGGTGTTACATTTGCGAGCTGGTGGAAGAAAAATGCAAGTGCCAGAAATACTGCTTCCTCTGCATGGGTGAGCATGAGGTGCGCCTGGTGGAGGACGGCTGCTACTACTGCCTGGAGTGCCGCGAGGCCTGCGACTATCTCCCGGAGCCGAAAGGGATTGCGAAAGAGTATTAGCTCTCCGAAGCCCCACATTCGCCACTGAACCCCACATTCGCCAACTGCGGCGGATGTGGGCCACCCGTCCACCCGCCAACGTTAGTATGCGATTAGTTTCTGGATGGCGGCGAAGATGTCGGCGATCTGGGGCAGGATCGCGTCTTCCAACTGCGGCTGGTAGGCGACGAAGACATCTTTGGCGGCGAGGCGCTGCACCGGAGCGTCGAGTTTGTCGAAGAGTTCGCTGCCGATGCGGGCGGCGATCTCGGCTCCGTATCCCCAGCTCAGCATGTCTTCGTGAACAATGAGCACGCGGTTGGTCTTGCGGACCGAAGCTGCGATGGCCTCGAAGTCATAGGGGTTGAGGGTACGCAGATCGAGCACTTCGACGCTGATTCCATGTTCGCGCTCCAGGCGGTGAGCGGCCTGCAGGGTGCGCGGGACGGTGGCGCCGTAGGTGACGACGCTGACATCGCTGGCCCTCCTTCCAGATGCGCGCCTTGCCGAAGGGAATCATGTACTCCGGGCCGGGGTAGGGGGCGCGTCCGAAGGGCTCGCGATAGAGACGCTTGTGCTCGAGGAAGAGCACCGGGTCATCGCAGCGGATGGCGGTGCGCAGCAGGCCCGCGGCATCGAGCGCGTTGGAGGGAAAGACCACGTGCATGCCGGGGGTGTGGGTGAAGATGCTCTCGCCGCACTGGGAGTGATAGACGGCGCCGCCGTTGAGATAGCCGCCGATGGCGACGCGGATCACCAGCCGGGCAGGAGAACGTATCGTTGGAGCGCCAGCGGATCAACGGTAGTTCGTTGCGAAGCTGGTGCATGGCGGGCCAGATGTAGTCGAAGAACTGAATCTCCACGACAGGCTTGAGTCCGCGGGTGGCCATGCCAAGGGCGCGGCCGACGATGTTGGCCTCGGCGAGCGGCGAATTGAAGACGCGGTCAGGGCCAAAGGTGCGCTGCAGACCGCTGGTGAGTTTGAAGACTCCACCCTTGCCCTTGAGCTTCTTGTCTTCCAGATATTCGTGCTGGGAGCAGTCGGCTACGTCTTCGCCAAAGAGGACGATGCGCTCGTCGCGCTGCATTTCATCCTGCAGGCACTTGTTGATGAGGTCGGCCATGGTGCGGTCGCCGCCCTCGGGTGCGGGAGCCGAGTCGAAGTGCTTGGCGGTGGGCTTCAGATGCTCCGAGTAGACGTGACGGGCGTAGCTGTCGATGCGCGGAAAGGGCGCAATGAGCGCGGCATCGACGGCGGCATGAATCTCGGCATCGACTTCATGCTGCAACTTCTGAATCTGCGGCGGCATCAAGGATGCCTTCGGCGATGCAGGAACTTCTGGAAGCGTGCGATGGGATCGCGCCCGACATCCTGCTTGCGTTCGATCTCGGGACGGTAGAGTCTGTCATCGTCGGAGAGCGAGTGGGAGTAGGGGCGGATGACGTGGCCATGCACCAGGGCAGGCCCGTTGCCGGAGCGGATGTGCTGCACCGCGCGGCGCATGGCGGCAAAGCTTTCCAGAAAGTCCGTGCCGTCGCACTCTTCAAAGTGGAAGTTGGGGAAATTCGCCACCAGCGGGCTGATGTTGCCGCCAGGCGTCTGGTACTTGACCGGGACCGAGATGGCATAGCCGTTGTCCTCCACCACGTAGAGGACCGGCAGTTTGTCCATGGAAGAGGTATTCAGCGACTCCCAGAATTCGCCCTGCGAGGTGGCGCCGTCTCCGGTGGAGACGAAGGTGACTTCGTCGGGGTGATGCTGCACATTCTTGAACTCGCGATAATCGCCCGGCACCTTTGCGTCTGCCCCGGGATGATGGGTGAAATAGCGCCCGGCCTCGGCGCAGCCTACGGCCTGGAGAAACTGAGTTCCTGTGGGCGAGGAGGTAGTGAAGATATTGTGCTCGCGGCTACCCCAGTGCGAGGGCATCTGGCGGCCTCCGGAGGCGGGATCGGCGGCGGCGCCGACGCCCTGCAAAAACTGAGCGGCCGGACTGACGCCAAGGGCGAGGCAGAGGGCGCGATCGCGATAGTAGGGGAAAAACCAGTCGTAGCCGGCGCGCAGGTTGACGGCGGCGGCCACGAGCAGAGCTTCATGCCCGGCGCAGGAGACCTGAAAGTGAATTTTTTGCTGGCGTTTGAGCAGGATCTCGCGATCGTCAATGCGGCGAGAAAGGATCATCAAGCGGTAGATATCCAGCAACTGCTGTGGGGCAAGGCCTTCGTACGTCTTTTCGGCCATTGCTGCTGGCACGCTCTGCACAACTTTCGACGACATTCGCGCTTCCTTCGGTCAAGATGCCGCGGCCTCCGGCGGGATGCCGAACATGCACCGCCAGACGGGTATTGTAAATGAAACCGACGCAGCCTCTGACGAGGCGGCCCCGCGACGAATATACTCATGATTAAGATGATTAAGATCAAGCAGCCGATTCCTGCCGCACAGATAAAACTGCTTCTCTGGGACCTGGACGGTACGCTGGTGGACAGTGAACTGGACCTGGCGCACGCCATCAATGCCATGCTGCGCCACTGGGAGCGTCCCGAACTACCGCTAGAGGTGGTTGCCAGCTATATTGGCGACGGTGCGCCCATGCTGGTGCGCCGCGCTTTGGGCGATCCGCAGGATGAAAGCTTTGTGAAAAGCGCGCTTGAATACTTTATGCGCCATTATCGCGAGCACATACTGGACAACACGTACGTCTATCCCGGCGTGCTCGAAACGTTGAAGGCAATCCGCGAGCGCAGCAGCCTGCAGATGGCTGTATTGACGAACAAACCGATTAATCCTTCGCGCGGAATTTGCGATGGCCTCGAACTCTCCGGCTTCATGTCGCAGATCTACGGCGGCAATAGCTTCCCGACCAAGAAACCCGATCCGCACGGCGCGTGCGTTTTGCTGGAGGAGCACGGGGTAAAGGCCAGCGAGGCGATCATGATCGGCGACTCGCAGAACGACGTGCTGACCGCCAATAATGCGGGAATGTTCTCCATCGGCGTCACCTACGGCTTTTCGCCGGAGTCGCTGACCATTCATCCGCCCGATGCACTGATCGACCACCCCGCGGAGTTGCTTGAGGTTCTGGGCCTTAGCGACGGCTCGCGTTAGCCGCGCATGCGTTCTATCTCTATTGATTCTTCTCCCGCAATCTTTATTGCTGGACGAATCCTGAAAAGTTCAGTATCCTTTTTCATCTTCTTTTAATCGAGTTCACCGCATCACGTCTGTGCTGTAACTGCGCTTAGTTCCTAAGTTTGACTGAACATGAGGTTTTACTTATGTATAAGATCGTAGAAGCCCGCAGTGTGGGCTTCAAAATCAAACAATTTACTATCGAGGCGCCGCGCATTGCGCGTAAGCAACAGCCCGGACAATTCATCATCTTCGCCTAAGTGATACGGGCGAACGCATTCCTCTCACTATCAAGTGCTCTGATCCCAAGGCTGGAACGGTCACGATTGTGGTGCAGTCGATCGGCAAAACCACCTCTCTGCTGAACCTGCTAGAGACGGGCGACTATATTCTGGACATCGTTGGCCCCTTGGGACATCCCTCTGAAATTGAGAAGTACGGCACGGTTGCGATTCTAGCCGGCAGCGTTGGCACGGCTATGGCACTGCCGACGGCGCATGCGCTCAAGCAAGCGGGCAATCATGTGGTCTTCATCGAGGGCGCACGCAATACCGAGATGGTGGTGTTTGAAGACGAAGTGCGCGACGCCAGCAACGAAACCTACATCATGACCGATGATGGAACCTACGGCGAAAAAGGCCTGGTCACGAAGAAACTCAACGACCTGCTGGCCGATGGTCGCAAGATCGACTTTGTGCTGGCGGTTGGCCCTGTGCCAATGATGCGCGCCGTGGCGCAGATGACCGCGCCGCTTGGCATTAAGACCATGGTGAGCCTGAACTCGATTATGGTGGACGGCACGGGGATGTGCGGCGGTTGCCGCGTTCTGATGGGCAATCAGAGCAAGTTCGCCTGCGTGGATGGACCCGAGTTCGATGCATCGATGGTGAACTTCGAGGTGCTGATGCAGCGCAACGCCATGTATCGCGACAAGGAATGCGAATCGCTCAAACGCTTCGACGAGAACAAGGACAAGGAATTGGCCCAAGTCCGGGCGCAGTACGCCAAGCAGGAGGCGCAACAATGGTTGAGAAAAATACTCTACCCAATAAAGAGCGGATGAAGATTGCGCGCCGACCTATGCCAGAGCAGAACGCGGAGCTAAGGGCCCACAACTTCAAAGAGGTCAACCAGGGATTGTCGGCAGAGGACGCGCAGATTGAAGCTTCGCGCTGCATTGCCTGCGGCAAGCCCGGCTGCGTAGTGGACTGTCCGGTGGGGGTAAAGATTCGCGAGGTGGTGGACCTGATTTACGCCGGCGACTATCTGGCGGCGGCGGCGAAGATGCGCGAAGACAACTCGCTGCCGGCCATCACCGGCCGCGTCTGTCCGCAAGAGGACCAGTGCGAGGGCGGCTGCGTCGTAGGCAAGAAGGGGTCGCCGGTCGCCATTGGCAACCTGGAGCGCTTCATTGCCGACTACGAGCGGGAAAGCGGACAGCTTGGCCTGCCCACCAACGATCCGCCTACGGGCAAGAGCGTCGCCATCGTCGGTAGCGGTCCGGCTGGACTCGCGGTCGCAGGAGACCTGATTCAGAAGGGCCACCGCGTCACCGTCTTTGAGGCGTTGCACGAACTCGGCGGCGTGCTCATTTATGGCATCCCGGAGTTCCGCCTGCCCAAGGACATCGTGCGCGGCGAGGTGGAGAACCTGCGCAAGATGGGAGTGGAATTCCAAACCAACGTCGTCGTCGGTAAGAGCGTGACCATCGACGAATTGATGCAGGAAGAACATTACGACGCCGTTTTTGTGGCTACCGGCGCAGGTTTGCCGAAGTTTCTCGGGATTCCGGGGGAACACCTCAACGGGGTGTACTCGGCCAACGAGTTCCTGACCCGCATTAACCTGATGCGCGCCTACCGCTTCCCTGATTACGATGAGCCGGTGTATGACTGCCGCGATCGCAACGTGGTCGTGGTTGGCGGTGGCAACACCGCTATGGACGCAGTGCGCACGTCGCTAAGGCTCGGCGCGAAAACGGCAACTCTGGTCTACCGCCGTTCCGAAAAAGAGATGCCGGCGCGTATCGAAGAGGTGCACCACGCCAAGCAGGAGGGCGTGAACTTCCGCATGTTGACCAACCCGATTGAGCTGATCGGCGACGAAAAGGGCTGGCTGACCGGAGCACGCTGCATGAAAATGGAGTTGGGCGAGCCGGACGAAAGTGGACGCCGCAGTCCGGTGGAAATCAAGGGCTCAGAGTTTGTTCTGCCCGCGGACATGGTCGTCATCGGAGCCGGCACCTCGGCGAATCCGCTGGTTCAGAGCTCTACGCCGGACATTAAGACCAATAAGAAAAACTATATCCTGATCGACGAAGAAACCACGCGTACCTCCAAGCGCGGCGTCTTCGCCGGAGGCGATATCGTTACCGGTGGCGCCACGGTAATTCTGGCGATGGGCGCGGGCCGCAAGGCCGCCGTCTCCATCCACGAATACCTGACGACCGGCGTATGGGAAACCACGCCGAAAGAGACCGCGACGAAAGCGTAAACAGTAGAACAGCACAGAAACAAAAGCGCCGCACACTCGATGAGAGGTGCGGCGCTTTCTTGTTTTGCAAAGCTCCTGCCCGCCCGAAGCTGCGGCTCAACTTTTCCGGGCTTGCGCATCTGTCAGGTTCGTTCGCCGATTCTTGCCACGCGATATAATAAAAGGTTACTCAGGCCTCGCCGCCGCTCACTGAGAGCCGTCCGGTGGGATTGGAATCGTGGAAATCGAGATTATGGAATTGAAAGTTCACAGCAGCTACAAGCCGCAAGGCGATCAGGCCTCTGCTATCGCGCAGCTTACCCGCGGGCTGAGCGAGGGCGAAAAACACCAGGTACTGCTCGGCGTCACCGGCTCGGGCAAGACGTTTACGATGGCCAAGGTCATCGAAGCGTGCCAGCGGCCGGCGTTGGTGATGGCCCACAACAAGACGCTGGCGGCACAGCTTTATCACGAGTTCAAGAGCTTCTTCCCCCACAACGCCGTCGAGTACTTCGTCTCCTACTACGACTACTACCAGCCGGAGGCCTATATTCCGGCGGGGGACATTTACATCGAAAAGGAATCGACGGTGAACGATGAGCTGGACAAGCTGCGGCTGTCTGCGACCCGCTCGCTCTTCGAGCGACGGGATTGCATCATCGTCGCATCGGTGAGCTGCATCTACGGCCTGGGCTCGCCGGAAGCCTACTATGGAATGCTGCTCTTCCTGGAAAAGGGACAGAAGATCAAGCGCAAGGAGATCACCAGCAAGCTGGTCGAGATCCTCTACGAGCGCACGGATGCCGATTTCAAACGCGGGACGTTTCGCGTGCGCGGCGACGTGATCGAGGTCTATCCGACCTACGAGGACAATGCGTATCGCATCGAACTCTGGGGCGATGAGGTTGCGTCGCTGTCGCAGATCGATCCGCTGTTTGGCACCGTGAAACACAAGTACCAGCGCCTGCCCATCTATCCGAAATCGCACTACGTGATGCGGCCCGAGACCAAAAGCGCGGCCATCGATTCCATTGTGCAGGAGATGCTTTGGTGGGAGAAGGAGCTTGAAAATCAGGGACGCATCGTGGAGGCGCAACGCATTCACCAGCGCACGCGCTTCGACCTGGAGATGATCAAGGAGATGGGCTTCTGCCACGGCATTGAAAACTACTCGCGGCACTTCACCGGGCGGCTGCCGGGCGAGCCTCCGCCGACGCTGCTGGACTATGTGCCGCGCGACTTCCTGCTGTTCATGGACGAGTCTCACCAGACGGCGCCGCAGGTGCGCGGGATGTGGCACGGCGACCGCTCGCGCAAACAGAATCTGATCGAGTACGGCTTCCGGCTGCCGAGCGCGCTCGACAACCGTCCGCTGACGTTCGAGGAGTTCGAGGCGCGGGTGAACCAGGCGATTTACGTGAGCGCAACGCCGGGGCCTTACGAGCTGACAAAATCGGCGGGCGTCATCGTGGAGCAGATTATTCGCCCCACGGGGCTGGTCGATCCGCAGGTGGAGGTGCGCCCGGTGAAGGGGCAGATCGACGATCTGCTGCATGAGATTCGGCTGCGTGCGGAAAAGGGCGAGCGCGTGCTGGTGACCACGCTGACCAAGCGCATGTCCGAGGACCTGGCCGAATACTACAGCGAGGTCGGGGTGCGCTGCCGCTACATGCACTCGGAGATCGAGACGCTGGAGCGGATCAACATTCTGCGCGATCTGCGCAAGGGCGAGTTCGATGTATTGATTGGTATCAATCTATTGCGCGAGGGGTTGGATCTGCCCGAAGTTTCGCTGGTGGCAATTCTGGACGCGGACAAGGAAGGCTTTCTGCGCTCGGCGGGCTCGCTGATTCAGACGATTGGCCGCTGCGCTCGGCACGTTGAAGGCCGCGCGATACTTTACGCCGACCGCATGACCGACTCGATGCGCAACGCCATCGGCGAGACCAACCGCCGCCGCGCTCTTCAGGAGGCTTACAACGAGGAAAACGGCATTACGCCGCAGAGTGTGGGCCGCTCGGCCGATATGTCGCTGGCGCACGTGATCGCCGCCGACTACGCGGAGATTCCGGTGGAGAACGATGGCCTGCCGGAGTTCCACTCGCAGGAGCAGCTCGACGCCTTCATCGTGAAGATGGAAGAGGATATGCGCGAGGCCGCCAAGCGCTTTGAGTTTGAGCGCGCGGCAAAGCTGCGCGATGCGGTGAAGGAGCTGAGGACCAAGGAGTTTTTGTTTACGTGAGAGGGGTGGCGTAAATGCCGAATACAACAGAATGCTGCCACCTGAAAACGGGCTAGAGTTCTGTTTCGTGATTGTGAGCTACTTGGCGATTTGAACGAAGCCGCTGAAGCGGCGGACGCATCCGCGTGTGTCTGAGCGAAGCTTGGCTGAACCTAAAAACGGCAGTTACCTTGCGAAACGCCATTTGCTTCGAGGAGCCTTGGTGGTAGAGCTGGGGTGATTTTAGCCACAACATAGTCCAGCAGGGTCTTCCATCGGTCGGTCGCCGGAAACTGCTCCGCAACTGTTCTCACATGACTCAGAGCCTTGTGGATATTGGCGATCATCAGGATCAGAGATTTCCTGGCAGCATGCATGGGCGTCAGGTAGAGCGTTGTCTTTCCGGCATGTTTGGTCGCCCTGCCCACGGCTGCCAGTAAGAGCGCGCGACTGGTAATGGCTTCCATCCTCGCCCCCGGTTTGGCCGCACGGCAGTACCAACTCCACCAGTTGTAGACCAACGCTACGGCACGGGCGCTGGTCTGGCAGCGCTCCATGTCCTGAGTCGTAAAGCCGCCCCAGCCCCACTGGTTCTTCAACTCATCGAAGCCGTTCTCCGCATCGGCCCGGTCGCGGTATAACTGCGCCATCGCATCCAGCGGGTAGCTGCTGTTGGTCACCAGAACTGCGTACTCCCAGAGCTGCACGTCCTCGTCAGGCAGCAGTAGCTCGATCTGTTCATCCTTGGTCTTTCGACTCAGCGCTAAGTCGGACTTTGTAAGTCGACGCAGGATCACTACCCGGCGTGACTTATCCCACCCCGCAAGCCGCAGTGTGTCCTCCACCGCACTCCAACCCTGATCGCGAGGGCCGGGCGTACTCCAGTCATCGCGGGCAAACTGGCGCGCCAGCAGCCGTTGCACCCCTTTGGTCTGGCGTAGCTTGAACAGATAGCTCTGGCTGCGATCTTCCAGTTCGCCGATAAACGGCTCGTTGCCATAGCCGCAGTCTCCACGTATCAAGGCTGGCAGTTGCTCGCGGCTCAAGCTATCCAGCACGGCGCTCAGTCCAGGTCGCGCGTGCATGGAACTGTGCTGCTTTCCAGAGGAGACGACGACATCGAGAACCAGTCGCAAGTTGCCAACCCAGTACGTGTGCAGTGCGTGACTGGGACGACCAGGCTTGTGCGGGTTGTAGCCGACCTCGGCCCCGCTTTGTTTGCCGAACAGCGTCTTGATCGTCGTGTCAATGTCCAGGATCCATGGCGTGTTCAGCGCAGCCTGCACACTGGCAAGCAGCTGCGGCCGGAGCCAGTCTTGGCTTTGCTCGGCGCTCATCCGCGCCAACGATCGGCGCAGCGAATCCTCGCTGACGATCTTACTCATTCCAAGGATCTGCGGACTGACTCCATCGCCCCGCAGCCCGGTAATGTGAGCATAACGTCGGTGTCCTGCCAGAATGGATAGAAACCAGGTGCCAAGAACGTCTCGCTTGTCGGGGGCGTTGCCGCTGCTATAACTGAGCGGGCAACTTTCCAGCCAAGAGTCATACACCCCGGTGGTGGCAAGGAACTCCGCGAAAAAGGCCAACTGCGCATTCGGCGTGGCGCTGGCTTCGTAATCCCAGCGAACATGAATCCGCCCACCCGGCGTGTCCACCGAAAATGCTTCCAGTTCCTGCTCACGTACGGAAAGTTCCACCCCACGCGACTCACCCATCTGGTGAAGGCCTCCATTCAGCTCAAACCCGCTTCCAGTCTACAGACCTCTATAGTTTCGGGATTCCAACTGCCGGAAAGAGGCTGAATTGAGCTAAGTTGTGTCGCAGGAGGAGATACCCTGTGACCCATCTACGCCAGATCATGCTGGAGGAGTTGAAGCGCCGTAACTTTTCCGAGTCCACCATACGCACCTACATTCGCAACGTTGAGCAGTTCAGCCAGTACTTCCACCGTTCTCCCGACCGGCTTGGCACCGAGCATATACGGCAGTATCAGGCGATGTTGCTTAGCAGCAAGCTCTGCCCGAACACCGTGGGGCAGCGGCTGGCGGCCTTGCGATTCTTCTATGTCAAGGTGTTGAAGCGAGGCTGGAGCATAGCCGAGACGCCATACCCGAAGAGCGTATTCCGCTTGCCGCTGGTGCTCAGCCAGGAAGAAGTGGCACGTCTGATTGATGCAGCCCAGTCACCCTTCCATCGCATTCTGCTTATGACACTCTATGCTACCGGCGCACGCCGCGCAGAACTGGCGCACCTGAAGGTCTGCGACATCGACAGCCAGCGCATGGTCATTCACATCCGCGGAGGCAAGGGGCGCAAGGATCGCGATGTCATGCTCAGCTTGAAGCTGCTCGAAGCGCTGCGTCTTTACTGGCGCGGGCTTCGGCACAAGCCCAAGGACTGGCTGTTTCCCGGCAACCGATGGCACACCGGTCCTGATCCCATCTCGCCGAACGGAGTCTGGCACGCTTGCCATCAGGCCGCAGATCGCGCCGGGCTTGCACATAAGCACATTCATCCGCACACGCTGCGCCACTGCTTCGCCACGCATCTGCTCGAAGCGGGCGCCGACCTGCGCACCATTCAGTTGCTGCTGGGACATCGCGACCTGGAGGAGACCACAATCTATCTGCATCTCTCCCGGCGACATCTCAGCGCCACCAGCAGTCCCCTGGATGCACTGACCATCGGCGGACAAGGGGAGCAGACAAAGAGCGCATGAACCGGCCTCCCCTGGAGGTGGCCGATATCGTCCGCTATGCAGGACAGTCTTTTCTTGAACGCAGTCGCCGATGGATTCACTGGCAACACCAGAAGGTGTTGCTGGCCATCACACGCTGCCGCACCGCTGCTTTAGGCGGACACCGCGATCGCTGTGCCGATTGTGGGCATACCGTCGCCGTCTCCTATAACTCGTGTCGAAACAGACATTGCCCTCGATGCCAGGGTAATGCCCGGGCTCGCTGGCTCCAGGCCCGTGAACAGGAGCTGCTGCCCACCCGTTACGTGCATGTCGTCTTCACCCTGCCACGGGAGCTGGCTCCACTGGCCTTGCAGAACAAGCGCCTGATTTACAACCTGCTCTTCCACGCCGGCGCCGAAACCCTGCTCGAGATCGCGCGCGATCCCCGCCATCTGGGAGCGGAGATTGGGTTCTTCAGCGTGCTCCACACCTGGAATCAGCGCTTGCAGTTTCATCCTCACATTCACTGCGTCCTTGCCGCCGGAGGACTCGCACCGGACCACTCCCGCTGGATCGCTTCCCGCTCTTCATTCTTCCTGCCCATCGGGGTGCTTAGTCGCGTCTTCCGTGGTAAGTTCCTCGCCGGACTGAAGGCTGCTTTCCGCGAAGGCAAACTCCAGTTCCATGGCAGCCTGACGTCATTGGCGACGCCACCCGTCTTTGCTTCCTGGCTCCGAATCCTGTTCCGTCACGAATGGTTTGTCTACTCCAAGCGCCCTTTCAGAGGAGCCGAACATGCGCTCAGCTATCTCAGCGCATACACCCACCGGGTCGCCATCTCCAATCGCAGACTCGTCTCTCTGGCCGATGGCAACGTTACATTCCGCTGGCGAGATTCCGCTCACAGAAACAAGAAGCGGCTCATAAGTCTGCCCGTCGATGAGTTCCTGCGCCGCTTCCTCCTGCACCTGCTCCCGCGCGGTTTCGTGCGCATCCGCAACTTCGGCTTCCTTGCCAACCGGCGGCGCGCCGTTCTCCTGCCACTTTGCGCTCAATTACTGAACGCACCCGTGCGGGCCAAAGCTACAAGATCTGTCGCAACCGAAACCAAAGGCTTAACTTTTCGGAAGTGTCCGCGCTGTGGCGGCGCGATGAAAGTCGTGGAGCGGTTCACCACCGTGCAGCTTCGCCTACGAGCTCCACCTGTTCCGTTGAGAGGTGCCGCTTGAAACACCAACCGAAACTGGTCCTATCCACGCGCCCTGCCACGCGGTTGCTCTTCTATGCTCCGCCCCAACCAGGCATGCACTCACTCGCACGGATCACAAGCGATTACGCTCGAAACCGTGGTGCCCGATCCCAACTTACCGGCTCAAGCGTCACACGTTACTGCCCACCTTGCACTGCGCTGACAGCGCCAGCTCATCCAAACCCCATTCAAAATACATAGCTCGCGAAAGCGGCTTCCTTCAAATCGCTGTATCTAAAGCGCCCGCAAACAGCACAGCAACGCGACCCTCTCGCTTGTGGGCGCTTCAGATACAGCCCTAAGATTTACCAACACCTATCTTCGAGTCAGGGTTACTTCCGGTTGGGCGACAAACCATTAGGAGACCGGCTGTGGGTTGGGTTGTGAGTTGAAGCCCCGGATCCGGATCACTCTGCAACATCGCGGCCCGGGGCTATAGTTAGGGCTCCTTGGTTCTAGGCTTGTCGGGTCGTCGCCAATCGCGACTTCCACCTCACCTAATGATCCTCAGCAACGTCGCTGTTACCGGGGCGCGAAACTCACTCCGCGAAGTACCTCTCCATATCCTGCGGCGCGAATGGTGGTGAATGTGCCGAGACCGTTCGGCAGTGTGGTGGCTTTTAGTTGATCCTTAACTGTCACCAGTTTGTTCGGGTCCGCGCCCAGGTCCCCATTCGCGCTCACCGTCGAAGTCACCGCGTAGATGTCCACCGTGCCATCACCGTTCGCTTTGCCGGTCATGTTGCGGCAGCCATCCGTGGCCGGGTTGAGCGAGGAAGGATACCCCTCGACGCTGTAAGGCACGCCGATGTTCAAACCGTCCTGCAGGACGTAAAGCATCACCCAGGTGCCGTTGACCAGGCTCCATTTCTGCACGCCGGCTGTGGCTAGGGATTGGGCGTCGGCCACGTTTCCATTGACAGGAGGGGACACCAGAGTGCCATCACCCTCATCACAAACATAGAGCGTGTTGGCGTCGGCGAACCAGATGCCGAAGGGAAACGCGGTGTTGGTGCTGGCTGTGGTGTTAGGAAATCCCGGCAGGATGGTCAGCGGCACCTTTGCGAGGTCGGCGGCGGAGCCGGTGGGCAGAGTACCAGCAGTGCCAGCCTGATATACGGTGTTGATGCCATTGCTTCCGCTGCCCTTGCTGACGTAGAGAGTGTTGTTGAAGATGGTGAGGCCGCGGAAATTGGTGTCTTTGCCGGGCTTGTCGGTGCCGAACTCGAGACGTCCGATCATCTCGATGTCGGGCGGAAGCAGCGGTGGCGTCTGTCCCGGACTAAGTAGTTCGGCGCCTGTTGAATTGGACAGCTCGATGCCGACATAGGTCGTCGACATCTGCTTCTTGGACAGGTTGCCCGAGTTATCGTTGCCCACCATGTAGTACAGACCATTGCCGCCCTTGATGGCCGCGCGGCCGTTATCGCCGCTGTAAGCGTTGCCGTCAGTGATGCTGAGATTGCCGTCGGCATCCACCTCGGCAACCCCGCGGTAGTAGGCGGCCGCAACTACGGGATTGCTTGCAAAAGTGGTGATGACTGGATTGGTAGGATCGCAGACGCCTGGGGTGTTAGAAGCCGAAACATCGAGCAGGCTGGGCGCGGTAGGAGAAACCGTGGAACCTCCGCACCCAATGCCGCCGACGTAGCCCATGAATGTGATGGAGCGCCCATCGACGGAGAGGTTCAGCGCCAGCTCCGACTTGGAACTGAAGCTGGTCACGATCTGATCGGTGGGGATGGCGAGCGTTCCCAGTTCCCGGCCATTGGTCGTGATGTTATCCAGGAAGATGGGAGACGTGACGCCGAAGCTGCCGTCGGAGCTTGCGTTGTTCCAGACGTTATGGCTGTCGAGCAGGTTCGGGTACTCGCCATTATCGGTCGCGAAGCCGCACGGAACCGTCACGGGAGTGGTGCCTCCGGCTATGAGAGGAACGTCGACGGTAAGCCCGGTCAAACCGCCCTGGCATCCCAGGGGCAGGGTCTCGCCGATGGTGATGGTCGAGGCCTGCCCTTCATAGACACTGCGGCTGACGATCAGGGTATTGGCTCCAGCGGCGCCCCCTTTGTTCACGAGCGGTGTGTGTGTTTGTGCTGTCAGCATCGCCGCTGCGACGAAGACGAGCGCGGCTGGAATGAGAGTTCTCTTCACGTTCCTGGCCCTCCATAGGCCGCGTAAAACGTACTATGCCCAGAGAACCGCTTGTTTACAGCCTCGTTAAAAACTCAACGGAATATTCGCTTAACACTGATTAATCACATCCTCGCGATGCGCCATCCCGTGTCACGTTTTTCTCTCAACTTGTCCGCGCCATACTTCGTAGCCAATGCCGTTTGCCGTCGATTATTCCCGGATCACGGGCACGCTACCTCTGAACGATTGTTGTCGCAAACAGGGCTTGTCGCTCACTATCCCATTCTGGCAATTACCTGAATGCTTCACGCTGTCGTAATCAGCGCAAACGAAAAAGCCCGGAGCGATCCGGGCTTTTCTGCGTATAAGAGAGCGGGTTAGTCGTACTCCTGCAATGTGGTGACGTGCTGCTCCAGGGCCTTGGAGTATTCCCGTTCGGCGAGCAATTCGCTCTCAAGTTTTTTGATCTGGCTGTGCAGGCGCAGAAGCTCCAACCGCAATTTACCGGCCTCTGAACTGTTGCCGGGCATCGGAGGCGGCGGCACGCGGCCGGGCTGCGGCGGCGGCACCGCAAGCTGTGACGAGCCGGTGATCTGTGCGCCGGGAATGGAAACCGGCGGCGCCATCACGGGCGGCTGCATCGCGGCAGCAACGGTGGCGGCAATGGAGGGCGACGGCGGACGCGGCGTGACCCGCGGCGGCACCGGCACCGGTCCCGTGATGCGCGATTGAGCATGACCGGCGCGGGCCGGCATGGGACCGCTGAAGATGCTGCTCAGCACTGCGCTTGCATCGTCTTGCGCTTGCGCGTTATCCGGTTCGGCCTCCACCGGGGAGGAGAGCAGATGGCGCACGCGCGCGATCAGATCCTGCGGCTGGAAGGGCTTGCGGATTAATTCGTTGGCGTGCACGGCGAAGGCGCGCTCGGCCACTCCCTTATTCACCACGCCCGACATCAGGATCACCGGGGTTTGCGAAAAGCGGGGATGCTGCTTGATGTACTGGCAAACCTCGTAGCCATCGCGGCCGGGCATGATCACGTCGGTGATCACCACGTTGGGGGCGCTGTGATCCATCAGATCCATCGCGCTGCTGGCATCGTGACAGGTGATGACATCCAGATCTTCGCGATGGAAGGCGATCTTAATCACCTCGCGCATGGTTGCGCTGTCGTCGATAAAGTAAACCACCGGCTTTGCGCTCATCTATAGCCTCCATCGTTGGCGGCGCGCTCTTCGTCGATCTCGCGCAACGCTTCCAGCATAAGTTCGGTCACAGAACGGAAGACCGTTCGTGTAGCGGCCAGCAGGCCGGGCACGAACTTGTATACGCCACGTTCCACGCCATTGCAATTCTTGACGATTTTGATCACGGCATCATTGCCGATGATCTCGCCCACTTCGGCGTGCAGCACCTCGCCGCGTCCGAAAAAGACGGTTCCATCGAGCGATTCTGCATTGATGTAGAGCACGCCCGACTGACGCGACTGAGCGAGCATCTGAATGACGCCGGGCAGGTCGAGATGCGAGAGGCTGCCCTCGAGCACGGTCTGCTCCGACTCCAGCATCTGGGTGGGATGGAATCCCTCTTGCCGGCTGAGCAGAAAGGTTCGCACCTGGGCGGCGATGTTTTCCGGACCGCGGCGGCGGTCGATGTAATCGTCGCAACCGGCGCGGAATGCCTCCATCAGAGACTGGTCGCCGCCGTCGCCCATGGCAAGGATGGGAATGTTGGTGGTGGCGGCATCGTTATGCAGAATTTTGGGCAGATCGAAAACGCTGAGCTCGCGCAGATTGGTGGCGCACAGAATCGCGGTTGGCGCCTGCCACTCCAGCATGGTGAGAGCGTAGGTGGCCTGGGTGCTGTGCACCACGTCGAATCCTTGCCCCTTGAGTGCGTCGGTCAGACGCCGCGCAAAAAACACGTTGCTGTCGATCACCAGAATTCGCTGCTTGAGTGCCTCTGTGCTGCCGGTCATCACTTTGCCTCCCCGGCCAACGCATTGGCGGGTTGAATGCAGTGTGCCACAACCTGATCCAGGTCCAATAGGGGAACCGTCCTGCCTACGATGCTCAATAGGCCAGCGCCGAAAGGCACCTCTTCCAGGGCTTCGACGCGCTCGCCTTGCACCAGTTCGCAGTCGCCACTGAGCGGAATGGCCACGGTTTCGGCGCGTCCCGCGTAGTTGCATTGCGCCACCAGGTAGAGGCTGGGGTGCGCGCTTTGGCCAAAGACTTCGCCCAGATCGCAGACCGGAACCACGCTTCCGCTGCGTACCAAGACCCCCTTCAGCGACTGCATGGTGTGTGGAAATGAGTAGACGCGGCTGGGCATGACCAGTTCCTTCACCTGGCTGGAGTCCAGCGCATAGCGCTCCTCACCCAGGGGAAACGTCACGAATCGCGTCGTGTCATTCATACACGGTTGCCAATTCCTTTCGCAAATAGCAAAGGCTTGCGCCAATACTCAGCTCTTACGAGCGGAACTACCTCGTTCTCCAGTAGTAACAAGCCGCGATACCACTGGCGTTCCGCGCCGCGGAACAAGGATGGCAGCGGCACCATTCTGGGCAGACTCGCCATTCGCTCCACCTCGGTTACGCCCAGCGAATATTCCCCGGGCTTCAGCACCACGAAACGCTCCAGTATCCCGGCTCCAAGGCCGACATGCAAGGCGAAATCGACCGGCTCGGGACCCTTTAGTTTACGAATCGCAGTACGATCGTCACGATCGCGGATCTCCTCGACCTCGCTGGACTGTACGGCAAATCGCATGCCGCCGGCGGTAAACAGAATGACCGGCCCCGCGGTGGCCGCAACCGCCTTTGCGGGGCGCGAGATAAACAATGGACGCCGCTCGTTCTCCTTCACAGCGTTCGCCATGAAGTTCGCGGCGAAATCTGCAGCGTAACCCGCGGCGTAACCCGAGACCCAGCCCGAGCGCCGAAAACTTTGCAGGTCATAATGACGCGGCTCGCGCCGCAGCCCGATGACCCGCCACCCGCCGGGAGATGGCCGCTGCAATCTGCTGCAAGGGCAAAACCTGCTCCACCGCGCCGGTCTTGATGGCTTCGGCGGGCATTCCGAAGATGACCGAGGTAGACTCGTCCTGGGCCAGCACCAGTCCGCCGTTTTCCTGAATCGCCATCACGCCGCGCGCGCCATCGTTCCCCATTCCGGTAAGGATGGCAACGGAGGCGTTGCGGCCTGTCAGGGCTGCCACCGACTCCAGGGCCACGTCAATGCTGGGCCGGTAGCCGGCAATACGTGGGCCGCTATCAAGCGCGACGCGCCCGGGTGCGACCAACCGCAGATGGCTGTCGCCGGGACAGACGTAGACATGCCCGGCACGCAGGATCTCGCCGTTCTCGGCCTGCTTTACCGGAAGCTGCGAGACCGACGCAAGCTGTTCGGCAAACTGGGAGGTAAAAGCTCCAGGCATGTGCTGGACCACCAGCACCGCGCCGGGAAAGTCCAGGGGAAATTGTGGCACCAACTTCATCAGCGTCGCCGGACCTCCGGTGGAGGCGGCCAGCACCGCGATCGGCAATCCCGCACCGTGCGATCCAGTTCCATTCATCGCGGACGCCGCGAACAATTCGACGGATGCGCGCTCCGTCGGCGCAGGCATGGGCGGCTCAGCGGAGCGCGACAGGTTGCGGATGACGCGAACCTTGGAGGCGGTACGCAGCTTGCGCACCAGTTCGTCGCGCACGCTGCTCATATCGAGATCGATTGCGCTGGTGGGCTTGGCCAAAAAATCAATGGCCCCCAACTCCAGCGCGCGCAGGGTGGGCTTGGCCCCTTCTCTGGATTCCGAGCTGACGATCAGGATGGGCCGGGGCTCGGTGGACATGATGATTTCCGTCGCCTGCAGTCCATCCATGTGCGGCATGTTGATGTCCATGGTAATGACGTGTGGCTTGAGCTTGGCGGACTGCTCCACCGCCTCGCGTCCATCGCGGGCTTCGCCTACCACTTCGAATGAGCCGTCGGAGTCGAGAATGCTGATCAGCACCTTGCGCATGAACGCCGAATCGTCAGCGACCAACACCCGGATTTTGTCGATAGTCGTCATCGTATTTCTCTCACTGCAGCACGGGCGCAGCAGCCATCGCCTGTCCCGAGCTCCCGATCAACTCCACCACCTGGGCGATGAATGATTCTTCCTGCACTGGCTTGACCATGAACGCCGCCGCGCCTTCTTTGATGGCGCGTTCGCGATGCTTGGCCCCAGCGCGCGAGGTCACCACCATCACCGGAACATTGGCTGTGCTCGGCGTCTGACGTAGATGCAGAATCAATTCATAACCGTTGGTGCGCGGCATCTCCAAGTCGGTGATTACCAGGTCGCACTGGTTGGTGGTGGCAATCTCCAGGGCCTCCAGGCCGTCGCAAGCGAGCTTGACGCGATAGCCCGCCTTCTCCAGCATGCGTCCCACGAACTTGCGCACGCTGATGGAGTCGTCGGCCAGCACCACCAGCTTTTCCTTCTCCACAATATCGATGGCAGCGGCGGGAATCTCACCGCGCGCCACGGCGATTGCGCCCGGCAGGAATAGTCGCGCCGCATTCAGAGCAGTGGTCAACGGGCGGCGCTCAATGGCTTCGCCCATGACGAGGCGGTTGAGATCGACCAGCAGAATCAGGCTGCCATCGGGCGCGATGGTTGCGCCGGGGAACATCTTCACATGACGCAGATATTCGCCCAGATTCTTGATGACGATTTCATCTTTGCGCAGAACTTCCTCAACTACGACGCCCACCTGCCTGCCGGCAACATTCACCAGCACCAGGCGGAGGTATCCGTTGACCGGCTCCAGGCGCGGAAGCTGCAGGGCCTCGTCGAAGCGCACCACCTCGGTGACAACATCGCGTACCTTGGCCATCAGTTTGCCGCCGACGTCCTCGATCTCAT
>CAVWYG010000008.1:0-351879 GCA_963759215.1 uncultured Acidobacteriota bacterium | reverse complement strand
TAGCCCGGAAAATTCGTGAAGATCAGAGAAACGGGAAGCCTGTTGTGCTACAAACATGTTGTCTAGACAGTGTTTGAAGCAGCAAGAAAGGCTTCCCGCGTGTTTGAAGATAGCACAACACAGTGTCTGTTGTTCCCCGAGATTTTCACCAAGCCGATCATTGCTCGCTTCGACCAAACCAATGGCAGTTCTGATGGCGGAGCCATCCTGCTGAAGGCTGCTGACCGCCGTTACGGATTGATCCAAGCTCTGGCCGGATGTCTGCGAGACAAGCGGCAAGCCAGCAAGGTCGATCACTCGTTGCGCGAGTTGCTGGCACAGCGTGTGTTCTCGATTGCTTGCGGCTATCCGGACGCAAACGACTCGGCGCGCCTTTCTGCCGACCCCATTCACAAGATGTTGCTCGATCGCGATCCAATCACCGGCCGCGACCTGGCTTCGCAGCCAACTCTGTCGCGCTTTGAAAACTCGATCCGACCAAGAGAACTCTACCGCCTGGGCGAAGCACTGGCGGACAGCGTGATCGACCGTCACGCGAAGCGGCTACATGGACGCGCTCGCCTCGTCACCATCGATCTGGATCCGACCGACGACCCTACCCACGGCGCACAGCAGCTATCGTTCTTCAACGGACACTACGACAGCTGGTGCTACCTGCCGGTAATGGGCTTTGTGAGCTTCAATGACGAGGCCGAACAGTATCTGTGCGCAGCCGTGTTGCGTCCCGGCAACGTGACCGCGGCGGTAGGCGCGCGGGGGATTCTCCGTCGTCTGATCAATATGATCTCCTACAGCTTTCCCGGTGCGCGGATCCGGGTTCGCCTCGACGGCGGCTTCGCGCACCCCGATTTGCTCGACTTCCTGGAGGGAGAGTCCAATCTTGAGTACGTCATTGCGATGGCCAAAAACGCTGTGTTGAAACGCAAAGCCAAACCAGCTATGCGACAGGCCCGCAGACTCTCGCGTCAGACTGGGAAGACCGAACACGTCTATAGCGAAGCCAACTATGCGGCCCAGACGTGGCCGCAACAACGCCGCATCATCATCAAGGCCGAGGTCGTTCGCGCCGAGGGGAAGAAGCCGAAGGACAATCCGCGCTTCGTCATCACCAATATGAAGCAGAGTCCCCAGTGGCTCTATGAAGAGGTGTACTGCCAGAGGGGCGAGATCGAGAATCGGATCAAAGAACTGCACGATCTTCAGATCGATCGCACCAGTTGCAGCGACTTCTGGGCCAACCAACTCCGCGTCCTGCTGACCGCCGCAGCATATGTCTTGATGCAGGAGCTACGACTGAAGGCTGCGCACACCAACTGTGCGCGAGCTCAGGTCTGGACTCTTCGTGAACGGTTGCTCAAACTGGGCGCCCGTCTGCTGGTTTCGGTTCGCCGCGTGGTCGTGCACCTGCCCGCGTCGTTCCCGTTCCTGCCCACCTTCCGACAAGTAGCGCTGGCCCTCGGAGCCTCGCCGGGATAGCACTGACGCGGTCTACCCAAAACATAATTTTCGGAATTAATGCAGACGGCAGTCGGGGAAGCACTGTGTCCGAAAACCTCCAGGCTAGCCAGTTCCGACAAACCGGCGAACTCCACAACTCATCGCACTGGACGATTCACGTTGCCATCAACACCATCGCCGCAATCTCGCCTTTCGAAGACCACCTCGGCGGCCTTCATGCATAAAGCAGGCTAAGCCTCTCTGGGTTGACATTCCCGCTCACTTCGCTCAAAATTTAAGAATCTATGGCGCTCCCCAGCACAATTGCGCAACCGCAGCCGCGACCGTCGGTCGAGGGCCCGCGTGCACGGAGAGAGCTTCAGTACTAAGATTCGAAACTGTTAAGATTCGAACCAGAGCTATCATCTCCAAAGGCCCGCAGGCATACCGCTGCGGGCCGTTTTAGTTTGGACGATGGCCACTTGGATAAGGCACCCGGCAGCATAGATTCCGGCGGCTGGTTCGTCTGACGGCCTTTACAGGATGAAGAAAAAAGGACCCATGAAATCATTCAGCGAAGAAATCACTCTCGAAGGGCACATCATCGACTCCTGGACCCTCCCACGCGCCTTTGACACCATCATGGACATGGGAGGCGCCTTTGACGTGCAGGAGATACAGGTTGGCCGCGCCAAGGATGAGGTTTCCTTTGCCCGGCTCAAGGTTCGCGCCGATAGCGAGACCAAACTGGAGGCCATCCTCACGGCGCTGCAGTCTTTCGGTGCGGTGCTGGCATCGCGCGAGGACGTGGCGTATGCGCCCGCGCCCGCCAACGGTGTTCTGCCGCCAGAGTTCTACTCGACCACCCACCTGCCCACACAGGTTCGCCTCAATGGCCACTGGGTCGAGGTGAAGAACACGGAGATGGATTTGGTGATTGTGGTGAGCCCGGCGTTCTCGGAAGCTCACATGATTCCGTCCTCCGCCGTCTGCCAGGGAGAGCTGGTGGTAGTGGGGCATGAAGGCATCCGCATCCTGCCGCCACAACGCTCGCGTGAGCGCGAAATTTTCAGCTTCATGGGAAGCAATGTCTCTTCCGAGCATCCCAAGCGCCTCGTGATCGAGGAGATTGCCAAGCAGATGCGCGAGATTCGCGCCCGCGGCGGTAAGGTTCTGATCGTCGCCGGCCCGGCCATCGTTCACAGCGGCGCCGGCCCTCTGCTCGCCAAACTGATTCGTGACGGCTACGTGCAAGTTCTGTTCGGCGGCAACGCCATCTGCACCCACGATGTTGAGAGCGTTCTCTTCGGCACTTCGCTCGGCGTCGCCCTCCACAATGGCCGTCCGGTCCCGGGCGGACATCGCAACCACATGGCCGCCATCAACACGATCCGCGCCGCCGGATCGCTAAAGGAAGCGGTCGCGAAGGGGATTCTGAAGGAAGGCATCATGTACGAGTGCGTGCAGAACAATGTGGACCTCGTACTGGCCGGCTCGGTTCGCGACGACGGCCCCATGCCTGACGTGATCACCGATACGGCCAAGGCGCAGGTCCGGATGCGCGACGCGCTGATTGGGGTTGAGATGGTGCTGATGATTGCTACCATGCTTCACTCCATCGCCACCGGCAATATGTTGAAAGCCTCGGTGAAAGTGGTGGCCGTCGATATCAATCCCGCCGTGGTCACCAAACTTGCCGACCGTGGAACCTTTCAGGCTCTGGGGCTGGTCACCGACGCGGAGCTTTTCGTTCGCGAACTAGCAAACGCCATCGCTGTGGGCGAGAAACTCGAAGCCCCTGAATTCCTGGAGACTGAGACGCTTTAACTTTTCGCCATTGGAACCCATATTCGCCAAAAGAAGGCGGATGTGGGCCACCCGGGCTTTCACTTTCAACAGACGAGGGATCGCAGAACGACCAACGCTGGAATGCGGGCGGCACGCGCTCCTCACGCTGTTTTATAATATATTTTTGCAGTTACCGAGGAGTGCGCGAACATGTCCGTCAACCCTACTGAAAAGATCTGGCATAACGGAAAGCTCATCGACTGGGATGATGCCAAGATTCACGTCATGTCTCACGTCGTCAACTATGGGTCGGCCGTTTTTGAAGGCGTTCGATGCTACGAACTGCCCACTGGCCCCGCGATCTTTCGCGCACAGGAACATTGCCAGCGTCTTCTTGAGTCGGCGAAAGTTTACCGCATTCCGGTGGAATATACCTGCCAGCAACTTGTCGGTGCGATGGTTGAAACCATCAGCGCCAACGGCGTTTGGCCCTGCTACGTCCGTCCGCTCATCGTGCGCGGCTATGGCGAAATCGGCGTCAACCCCTTGGGCGTTCCCACCGAGTGCTATGTCGCCAATTATCCGTGGGGTAAGTATCTTGGGGGCTCGGAAGATGTCGGGGTGGATGTGTGCGTCTCTTCCTGGACTCGGCTTGCGCCGAACACTTTGCCTTCCATGGCCAAGGCTGGCGCCAACTACATGAACTCGCAGCTTATCAAGATGGAAGCGGTGCTCAACGGCTATGTCGAAGGCATCGCGCTCGACGTGAATGGATACGTCAGCGAAGGCTCGGGCGAGAATATTTTCCTGGTGCGTAACGGCAAGGTTTTCACGCCTCCGCTCGGCAACTCGGTGCTGGCCGGAATCACGCGGGATTCGGTGATGCGCGTGGCGCAGGACCTCAGCATCACCGTCATTGAACAGATCATACCTCGCGAGATGCTCTATTTGGCCGACGAGGTCTTTTTCACCGGCACCGCTGCCGAAGTCACGCCGATCCGCTCGGTCGATAAGATCACGGTGGGCGATGGCGCTGTAGGCCCGGTCACCAAGGCGATCCGCAAGGAACTGTTCAGCATCTTTGATGGCAGCAAGCCTGACCGTTACAACTGGATGACGCCGGTTCCTGTGCGCCAGAAGGTCGGCGCGTAGCACCTTGGATACACTCTGAGAGCGCGGGCCTGGGATGAATCCAGCGCCCGCGCTTTTGCTTTCGGGCTTGCGGCGCAGATCCCATCGCTCCAAGCCCGGACTGTGAATCAGCGCATTTGCGGTGTTTTTCGCGGGCTTGTGTGCGATCATTCATTGCACCCGCCCCGGCAACGTGGTAGTTTCGGGTTAATTCCTTTACCAAAGAGATCGAGTCGATGAATATCGATGACCTATTGCGCATCGCAGTCGAGCGCAAGGCGAGCGACCTGCATCTGAAGGTCGGCAACTATCCTCACGTGCGCATCGACGGCGAACTTGTGCCGCTCACCGACCAGCCCCGCGTTACCGGCGAGGACATGCTGAACATGGCTTTCAGCATGATGTCCAACCGCCAGAAGCAGAAGTTCAAGGAGTGCGCCGAGATCGATTTGGCGTACGGCGCTGCCGGTCTGGGGCGATTCCGCGTCAACGTGTTTCAGCAGCGCGGCAATGTCGGCATCGTTCTGCGTGTGATTCCCACCAAGATTCGCGCGCTGGAAGAGCTCTTTCTTCCCGCCGTCACCGAGAGAATCTGCGAAGAGGCGCGCGGCTTGGTACTGGTCACCGGGGTCACCGGCTCGGGTAAGTCCACGACGCTTGCTGCCATGATTGATCGCATCAATGCGTCGCGTCCCGAACACATCATCACCATCGAAGACCCTATCGAATTCCTTCACCGCGACAAAAAAGGTTTCGTCAACCAGCGCGAAGTGGAAGTCGATACGCCAAGCTTTGGCAGTGCTCTGCGTGCCAGTCTCCGCCAGGACCCGGATGTGATCCTGGTCGGCGAAATGCGCGATCTGGAAACGATCTCTACGGCGCTCCATGCCGCCGAAACCGGCCACATGGTCTTCAGCACGCTGCATACGCTCGATGCCATCGAGACCGTGAACCGTATCATCAGTGTCTTTCCGCCGCCGGAGCAGAAGCAGATTCGTCTGCAACTGGCGGCGACTCTGCGCGCGGTGATCAGCCAGCGCCTGGTGAAGCGCTGCGATGGCACGGGCCGTGTGCCGGCCGTCGAAGTGCTCATCTCCACCGCCTATATTCGCGAGTGCATCACCACCCCGGAGAAGACCCGCAACATCAAAGATGCGTTGCAGCAGGGAACCTCGCAGTACGGGATGCAGACCTTCGACCAGTCGCTTTACGATCTGCTGCAGAAGGGTTTGATCTCCTACGAGACCGCGATTGAGAATGCCAGCAACCCGGACGACTTCAAGCTCCGTGTGCAGGGAATTTCCGGTACTGCGGAATCCACTCGCGATACGCTCTCACAACAGTTGGGACGCTTCTAGGTCAGCAGAGCGGACGGCTGCCCCTGCGCTTGCTAAAATCCTCCATCGGTCTGAAACTGTTCTAGCCATGGCATGGAAGAAAAGCGCGGCCAAGAAGATCTACACGGAAAGCGCCCTGTATGCGTATGCAGTCGGCGCACTGGGCCGCAGGATGCGCACGGTTGCCGAGTTGAAGCGCTTGATGCGCGCTCGCGCCGGAGACCAGCCCGATTGCGAAGCCCTCGTCGAAGCCGTCACCGCGCGCCTCAAAGAGCAGCGCTATCTCAACGACACCAGCTATGCAACGTCCTACTCGGCATACCGCCGCGACACCGAAAAGTTCGGCCCTATGCGCGTGGTGCAGGACCTGAAAGCCAAGGGCGTACACCCGGACGTGATCGGCAAAGCCATCGGCGAAACCTACAGCGAAGTGGATGAGCAGAAACTTGCGAGCGCGTTCGCGGTGCGCAAGCGTCTCAAGCCGCCGCAGGATCAGAAGCACGCAGCACGCATCTTTCGCATGATGGCGCGCGCCGGATTTTCCAGCGGAGTCATCGTCAAATTGCTGCGCAACTGGAATGTGGAAGGCGAGACTCTCTCCGCCCTCGAGCAGGAGCGCGAGATGGCCGAGCCAATGCGTGAGGACGAGCCTTGAACCCGCAGCCGCAGCCGGAGTGGTCCACCGCCGTCGAACATCTCTCGGCCGCCGATCCCAAGCTCGCCGCGCTGATTACGCAGGTCGGCCCTTGCACCATTCAGATACCGCACCACTTCAGCATCTTCTATTCATTGGCTCGCTCCATCGTTTATCAGCAGCTTGCCGGGGCGGCGGCCGCAGCCATCATGGCGCGGGTGGAGGCTCTTTTTCCCAAAGGGCGCATGACGCCCAAGAACCTGCTGAAAACTGCGGATGCCTCGTTGCGTGCCGCCGGACTTTCACAGAACAAACTCGCTGCCCTGCGCGACCTTGCAGCCAAGTGCCTGGACGGCACCGTGCCGAACAAACGCGCCCTGGCTCGCATGGCCGATGAGGAGATCATCGAGCGTGTCTCCCAGGTGCGCGGCATTGGCCGCTGGACGGTGGAGATGATGCTGATATTCCGCCTGGGCCGCCCGAACGTGCTTCCCGTGGATGACTATGGCGTACGCAAGGGGATGCAGCGCCTCTACAGACTGCGCGAGCTTCCGGGCAAGGATGCGATGCGCCGCCGCGCCCGCAAGTGGGAGCCATGGTGTTCGGTTGCCAGTTGGTACTTGTGGCGCTGTGCCGAGTTTGCCGGCCGCAATGCCCGCGCCAAAGCCAAACCGGTTGCGCTCACAAAGAAAGCCGCAGCGAAGAGTCTTGTGCCCGGTAAGCCTGTGACGAAGAAAGCGGCAAAGAAAAAGGCCGTCCCATCGGCGGCCTTGCCTATTGCTTGAGCTTAAGCCGCCGCTATTTCAACTGCACGTCAAAGGTTGCGCGGCAATGCACGTCGGGCTTGAATTCCAGCGTCTGCAGCTTGTCACCTTTGCTGACGTAGATGTAGATCGGCTTCTTCGGAACCTCGGGCAGTTTGACGATCTTGGCCTGGCCGTTGGCGCTGGTGTAGGTCTCCAAGTCGAGCTTTTTAAGGCCCATAAAACCATAGTGAATCCGGGTGGAAACCTTTGCGTCGTAGATCGGCTTGGAATCGGCTCCGGTGACGTTGATCAACGCCCAGCAGGTGCCCAACTCGGCGGATATCTCCGTGGGAGCGACCGCGTCCGTGCCGCTCTGGGCGCACCCCGTGCTCGGATGAAAGATAAGCAGACTGAGGATCAGTAGGGTAGGAAAGAGTAGGTCGCGCATATCCGTAAGGGTACCGCAATGCGGTTATCCTTGCACGCTCTTCAGGGCCTCTGCCAGCCTCTCCTGCGCGTCGCTCAACCGTCCGATCATCTGCACATCGACCAGCCCGCGATTGCTTTCGATTCGTTCCCGCAGCGCCGCTACCAGTTGATGAAGTTTATCCAGCTGTGCCAGCGCCCTTACTCTGTTGGTGTCCTTTTCGGTACCGTTCAGGGAAAGCGTGCGCAGAAGGTTGCTCAGTTTTTCCTGTCCGTCCCAGCCCAGGTCGCACCATTGCAATCCCATGCCGACCGTGGCGCGAGAGGTGCGCACCTGTGCCACGCCGTTAATCTGCACCCCGTTCACGACAAACTGTCCGCTCACGATGTCATCCTGCGCGGCTGGGTTCACACATTGCACATAGCAGCCGCCCTCGCCGATGTCGCGCAGCGAGCCCCAGATTGGGGTGCTGACACTCGTCGAATGCACCGAGGCAGAGCCGCTGCAGGGAAAGCGGTTATTGCCGCGGCGATCGTCTCCCCTGGCCTGTTGCATCGTTTCGCGCCAAGGGCATGTACTCTTTACCAGACAGTGCAGTCCAGCCTGATACCCCCCATCCTCATTCGGGGCGCTCCAGATCACTTTGAAGCGGCACTTCTCTCCGCCGCTCTGCAGGCCCACAATATCGCCGTCCTTGAGCTTTGCCGTCAGTCCGGTGATCCGAGCGCCGGACTGGCTGATATCGGCGGTCACCGCCGCTTGATGAAACGGTTTGCCGTTGGCGTCAATGCCCAGTATGCGGACATTCAACTCCACAGGAAGACGCGGTTCGCGGCGCTTGGGGAGTACCGGAGCCTGATTGCTCGGCTTGACTGCGTTCTCCATTGTTTGCCTCGATATCCAGGGAGTAGTATGGCCCCCCAGTTTCGAATTGTCGCGGTATTTTCGCGATTCAAGAATTGCTCTTTGCAAAATTGGGCAACTCACAATACCACAGTTCCATTTTTGCAGGCAGTTACGAGGCTGATTCCGGGGATGTTAGAATCGTCTTTTCGTCTCCCGAAGGGCGTCCTGCCGCCGCGCATCAGGCGCGGCTTTTTGGCGGCCTTGGGATTCCATCGAAAGTGACTCGTATGCAAACCGGAAACGACGTTCGACGCATGTTCCTGGACTTCTTTGTCCAGAGGGGACACCGCGAGGTGCACAGCTCCTCACTGCTCCCCGCCAATGACCCCACCCTGCTGTTCACCAATGCAGGAATGAACCAGTTCAAGGACGTCTTCCTTGGCGTCGAAAAGCGCGACTACTCGCGGGCCACCAGCTCGCAGAAGTGCGTCCGCGCCGGTGGCAAGCACAATGACCTCGAAAATGTAGGCTTTACGAATCGCCATCATACCTTTTTCGAGATGCTCGGCAACTTCAGCTTTGGCGACTATTTCAAAGAGGAGGCCATCGCCTACGCCTGGGAGCTGGTTACCTCGCCTGAGTGGTTCAACATGTCGCCCAGCAAGCTGTACGTCACCATCTTCAAGGGAGAGAACGGCGTCCCACGGGACAGCGAGGCCTACGATTTCTGGATCAAGGCCGGGGTTCAGCCCGAGCGCATTTTTGAACTCGGCATGAAGGAAAACTTCTGGCAGATGGGAGACACCGGCCCCTGCGGCCCCTGCTCGGAGATTCACTACGACATGGGTATCGCCTCCAGCGACAAGGTGCTCCCCGAATGCGCCGCCGGTGAATGCAAATTCCCATGCGAGTGCGGCCGCTACGTCGAAATCTGGAACCTTGTGTTCATGCAGTTCGACCGCAGCACAGACGGCGTCCTGCACCCGCTGCCCAAGCCGTCCATCGACACCGGAGCCGGACTGGAGCGCGTCACCGCCGTAGTGCAAGGCGTGGTCAGCAACTACGATACCGATCTGTTTGTGCCGCTTATCCATAGGGCCGCTGAATTGACGGGGGTCAATGAGCAAAAGGTCTGTGAAGAGGAAGAGAAGTCTCACAGTGCCGCCTCGCTACGCGTCATCGCCGACCACAGCCGCGCTGCTACATTCCTCATCAGCGACGGCCTGCTTCCGGCCAACGAAGGCCGCGGCTACGTGCTGCGCAAAATCATTCGCCGCGCCATCCGTCACGGACGCCTGCTCGGACAGACCCAGTCCTTCCTCTACAAGATGGTCGAAGCCGTCGTGAAGGAGATGATCGGCGCCTATCCAGAACTCGGTGACTCCGCCGCGCGCGTGGCCAAGGTCATTGAGAGCGAAGAAATCCGTTTCGCAAACACGGTTGCGGTTGGTCTCTCTAAGCTGCAGGATCTTCTCGATCACGCGGAGAACAATACACTGCCGGGTCGCGAGGCTTTCAAACTTTACGATACGTTTGGACTTCCGCTTGATTTTATGACCGATGCTGCCCACGATCAGGGCATTCACTTTGATCAGGCTGGATTCGATCGCGCGATGGAAGAGCAGCGCACGATCGCTCGCGCGAGTTGGAAGGGCGGCTCGCAGAAGTCTGCGTCGCCGGTTTTTGCCGCGCTGCGGCCTACAGTTTTCGAGGGGTACACGCAGGAGCAGTCGGCCGACTGCGAAGTTCTCGCCATCGTGGTAGATGGCGCGGGCGCGCAGCAGTTGCTTCCCGGCCAGCACGGTGAACTGGTGTTGGACCACACTCCCTTCTACGCCGAGAGCGGCGGGCAGGTTGGCGACAAAGGCTGGCTCCACTCCGCGGATCGTACCGTGGTTGTAGCCGAGGTCGAAGGCGTGAACTCGCCGGTGCAGGGAGTTCGCGCGCACAAGGTCGTTGCCCGCCAGCCGATTGCGGTCGGCGAAAAGCTCATTGCGGTCGTCAACTCCGATCTGCGCAGCTCCACGCGCCGCCATCACACGGCGACCCATCTGCTCCACGCCGCGCTGCGTCAGGTGCTTGGGACGCATGTCAAACAGGCCGGCTCGCTGGTCTCGCCCAGCTATCTGCGCTTCGATTTCTCGCACTTCTCCTCGGTCGCCGACGAAGAGTTGCAGGAGATCGAGGACATTGCCAACCGTGAGGTTTTGCGCAACAACCTTGTGCAGACCATCGTAGACGTGCCCATCGACGTTGCGGTCAACGAGTACCACGCGATGGCTCTGTTTGGCGAAAAGTATGGTGAGAAGGTGCGCGTGCTCAAGATTGCCGACTTCTCCACCGAACTCTGCGGCGGTACGCACGTTGCGGCCACCGGCGAAATCGGGCTGATCAAGGTCCTGAAAGAGGGAAGTGTTTCCAGCGGCGTGCGGCGCATTGAAGCCGTCTCCGGTGAACATTCGCTGGCGCGCTTCCGCCAGGATCACGAACTCGAAGGAATGGTTTCGACCCTGGTAGGACGCAGCGAACTCAGCCCCGCCGAAGCGCTCAGGCAGGAGCTTGATCGCCGTGAGGATGAACTCAAGAAGCTCCGCAAGGAACTCGACCAGGTACGCATGAAGTCCGCTGCTTCCGCGGTGGCCTCTGCCGATGAGAACGTGAAGGAAGTGAAGGGCGTCAAGGTTCTGGCGCACCGCGCCGATAACCTGGACCGGACGCAACTGCGCACCCTGGTCGATAACTTCCGCAACAAGATCGGCTCAGGAGTAGTCATCATCGGTTCAGTGGCCGACGGTAAGGTCGCGGTGATTGTCGGCGTCACCAAAGACCTTACCGGAAAACTTCAGGCTGGCAAGATCGTAGGTCAGGTGGCCCAAAAGGTGGGAGGCTCCGGTGGAGGCCGTCCCGACATGGCCGAAGCTGGAGGCAAAAATCCGGAGGCGCTCGACCAGGCACTGCGCGAAAGCTATGCCACGGTAGAAGCCTTGCTCGGCTAGTCCAACCTTAGAGTGAAGGGCCGGACGCGTGCTGCCTCCGGCTCTTAGCTTTCATCAGAACTCACGTCTTTTCGCTTGCTCATGGTTTGCGAGATTAGCCGTCCACGCCTCCCGCGTCAGTTTCTCCGGACAGTTTTTCCATTCGGATTTTCCATTCAGCCATGACCGCCCGTAACCGTGCATTCCTGCGATTAGGGCTTTCTCCTGTGTTTGTACGTGTTTCACCCCGTTCACTTATTGGATTCCCTGTGTCTCAATGATTGCTGTGCAGCTTTCATCGGCCTTATAATCCAGTCACTCTGGGATAACGTCACTGCATCTGCGTCGGATTGAGTAGCCCCCAGTTTATGAGCATCGATATGCGGACATTCCGAAACCCGGCGCACCTTGTTCGTTCCTTGGCATCCGCCTCGGTGGTGCTTGCGCTTGCCTCGTTGCTGTCGGCGCAGGCGCTTCAGCCCGTTTCGCAAAATGGACGCATCGTCTGGACCAACGATACTCCCTCGCATGTCACTCAGCCGGAGTCGGAGCTGTTCTACTGGAGTAACGTCGAGCAGCGCTGGAAGCCGCTGCATCGGGCAACGCCCCGTGCCATGCGCTCGGCACGCGCCATCGCCGGCGAGGTATCCAACTATATTGAGTCGCGCCCCAAGCTGGATTCAGGCGTGCCGAAGGTCCAAGGCAAGCTTGCCGGCCAGGACCCTAACTACTCCCGCGCTGCTGGGAATCGCTCCGTAAGTGCCGCCGAAATTGACCGCTATATTAACGAGGCGGCCGCGCGTCACCATGTGGACCCGAATCTGGTGCGCGCGCTGATCAAGGTGGAGTCCAATTACAATCCGGGTGCCGTCTCACCCAAGGGCGCCATGGGGCTGATGCAGTTGATGCCGGCAACGGCGCGCAAGTATGAGGTGCGCAATCCTTTGGACGCTGCGCAGAACGTTGAAGCTGGGGTTCGCCATCTGAAGGGCCTGCTGGTAAATTTCGGCGGGGATGTTTCGCTCTCGCTGGCCGCTTACAATGCAGGACAGGGAGCTGTGGAGCGCAACGGGGGTATTCCACCGTATACGGAAACACGCAACTATGTGAAGCGCATCACTAGTCTGATGGGCAGCGGCTCTGGTGTTGCCGTCAGTAGCCTGTCGATGCCGATTCAGGTCAGCCGCGATGCGCGCGGCAGACTGGTGATCACCAACACGAACTAGCTTTTCGGCCAGCTTTGAGGATGATGCAGTCGATGACGGGACAAATTTATAAGCGCGCAGGGAAGCTCTGGCTGACGGCTTTTTCCGTGCTTTGCCTGCTTGCTTTACCCGCCTTCGCCGCAAGTCTGCAGGTCAAGAAGCAGCAGGCGCGCTCGCAGTTTGAGATCGCCGAGCGAATGCGTGAAGAGCTGAACGGGCTGCCTCAGCGGGAACGTTCGCGCCGCGACTACCAGCGCGTAACGGATGCCTACCGCCGCGTCTACTACGCCGCGCCCAGCAGCAGTAAGGCAGACGCCAGCGTGGTGGCCGTAGCCGAGTTGCTGGCCGAAAGCGGACGCTCCTTCAATGATGACAAGGCGCTGCGCGCCGCCATCTCCCAATATGAGTTCCTCCGCCGCGAATATCCCGGCAGCAAGTATCGCTTTGACGCGCTGTTCACCATCGGCCAGATCTATAAGGACGATCTGGAGGAGAACGAAAAAGCGCGGGAGACCTTTCAGGAGGTAATTCACCGCTACCCACATCTGCAACTTTCCGCCGACGCGCGCGATGCCCTCGCCGAGATGGACCAGCAGACGCGCAACAAGCAGAAGCCGTCCCGCACTGCTGAATCCAAGTCGCAGGAAGCCAAGTCGCAGGAGAGGCCGCAAGAGGCCAAGCCGGGCGAGGTGGCGAGCGATGCGCCGCGCAATGGTCTGCCGCTGGTCACCGGAATCCGTCACTGGTCTACCCCTGACTACACTCGCGTCGCCATTGATCTTGAACAGGAAGTGAAGTACGAGGCCGGACGCGTCCCCAAGCCGGACCGGATTTTCTTTGACCTGCACGATACCAAGCTGGCGTCTACGCTGGTCGGCAAAACCTTTGAGGTCTCCGACGGATTTCTGCGCCGGGTGCGCGTCGCCCAATTTCAAAAGGGCATGGTGCGCGTGGTGCTTGAGGTCGATGACGTCTCTGACTACTCGGCCTTCTTGCTCCCCAATCCGTATCGCCTCATCGTCGATATCCACGGCCGCAAGCCCAATGCTCCGCAAACTCTGGTGGCACGAGCGCAGCAGGAGGGCGAGAAGAGAGTTCCGTCTCCGACCCAGGAGACAAAGCCTGAAAGTTCCACCCCCTCGGCGCTCCAACCAGTTATAGGGCCAACTCAGCCGACACCCTTGCAGCCGGAAGCTGCCCTTGCCACGCCGCCAGCCAGTTCGACTGGGCGCAGGCCTGCCGGCGAGTTCGGGCCGAGAATGGCCGATGGCAGCTTCGTCTCGCATCGCTCCGCGGTGGCAGAGAACCTTGCCGCGAAGGCTGCCGACGAGAATGTCGAATCGCAGGCGTCCACGCCATCGTCGCAAGCTGAGTCTCCGCGCATTGTTCCGGCCGAGCCTGCGCCCACTGCGGGCAGTGCCCAGGAGTCCACTCAGTCCGAAGTCGCCAATCTCAACGGTCCGGAACTCAAGGCTACCGACAAGCCCACCTCCCAGCCTACGGTGCAGGTGGTTGCTCCGCGCGGCCCGGAGAAAACGACCGTGGCCAGCAAGAAGAGTCCGCGGTATCCGGAGATTCGCCAGGCTCAGCCCACCGCCGATGGCCAGCGCTCGCTCATTCGCGCTCTCGGCCTCAAGGTTGGGCGAATCGTCATCGACGCTGGACACGGCGGCCACGACACCGGAACCATCGGCCCGAACGGGCTGCTGGAAAAAGATCTCGTGCTCGACGTCTCGCTGCGCCTCGGGAAGTTGCTGCAGGGCCGGATGGGGGCCGACGTGATCTACACCCGCGACGACGACACCTTCGTTCCGCTTGAAACTCGCACGGCGATCGCCAATCAGCAGCAGGCCGATCTGTTCATCTCGGTGCACGCCAATTCCAGCCAGGATGCTTCGGCGCGCGGCGTGGAGACCTACTACCTTAATTTCAATCCCTCGCCGGACGCTCTGGAAGTTGCCGCCCGCGAAAACGCCGTCAGCGAAAAGTCCGTTCACGAACTTGGCGACCTGGTGAAGAAGATCGCATTGAAGGAGAAGGTTGAGGAATCGCGGGAGTTCGCGAGCGACGTGCAGCACTCGCTTCACCAGGGGCTGGCCGGAAAAGATAATGCCATACGCGACCGCGGGGTGAAGAAAGCTCCGTTTATCGTACTCATCGGCGCCAATATGCCATCTATCCTCGCCGAGATCGCCTTCGTCTCCAACCCCGGTGACGAGCGCAAACTGCAGACCCCGGAGTACCGCCAGAAGATTGCCGAGTCTCTCTACAAGGGAGTAGCGCGCTACATCAACGGGCTCAGCGGAGTGAAGGTCGCCAGCAAGGGCGGCTTGGGCGAAGGCGTGCAATAACGGACGGAGAGCCTCGCAACTCAACTGCCCCACACAAGCCAAACGCGGGCTTATATGGGCCACCCGCCGAACCTATTATGTGCTACCGACAAGAGAAAGCTGATTAGTTGACACTGTAAACTAACAGGTTTACAGTAAAGGGATGATCGGCGGCTTCCGGCATAACGGACTTGAAGAAATTCACCTCACCGGCAAGACACGCAGGATCGGCGCCGAGCACATCAGGAAGTGCGTGCGTATACTGCAGTTGCTCGAGGTAGCGGCGCGGCCCGATGACATGAATATCGCAGGCTTTCACTTCCACGGCCTGCAAGGCAACCCAAAGCGCTGGTCGGTGCGCGTGGCCGGGAATTACCGGATCACTTTTGGCTGGTCAGGCGAAAACGCTTTGGAGGTCGATTTTGAAGACTACCACTAGGAAGAAAGTTATGGAGAAAAAGTGCGGACTGCCGCCCGTCCATCCGGGCGAGATTATCAAGGAAGACATCCTGCCGTCTGTCGGTCTGTCCGTGACGGCCGCGGCGAAAGCTCTAGGCGTCTCCCGCCAGATGCTTCACGACATTCTCGCCGAGCGCAGGCCTCTGTCTGCCGTCATGTGCCTGAAGGTGGCCCGCTTGTTTGGCGGCTCACCGGAACTATGGATGCGGTTGCAGGCAGCCTACGACTTGAAGAAGGCTGAGCAAAACAAAAAGGTCATGGAACGTGTCGCGCGGATCGTGCCGGTAAAGCCGGTCGAAGAAGTTCGGGCCTGAATCAAACAGGCCCCGTCCTCACGGATGGCTCATTCAAGCCCGTCGTTGGCTTGAATGGGCCTGAATTCTGAAAGAGCCATGGCCCCGAACGCAATCGTTAGAGCCGACCGATGCCAAGATTTACCAAACTCTACGCGAGCACCCCTTGGAACTCTTCGTACGATCCTTTGAAGTCGGTGATGTTGTGATCGCTCTCAAAGTGCCAGATTCTGGTTGCGACTTCATCGATCAGATCGTGATCGTGGGTGGCGATCAGGACCGTCCCCGGGTAACGCTGGAGTGAAATGTTCAAAGCGTTGATTGACTCCAGATCAAGGTGATTCGTCGGCTCATCCAGCACTAGCACGTTGGGCTTCTGCAGCATCAGCTTGCAGAAGAGCAGCCGAGCCGTCTCTCCACCGGAGAGCACGTCGGTGCGCTTGTTGCCCTCGTCGCGGGCGAACATCATCTGCCCCAGCAATCCGCGAATCTCTTCATCGGCCGCGCCCGGGTCCCACTGGTGCAGCCACTCGAAGGCCGACATTCCAGGAGCCACCAGTGCGCGATGATCCTGCGCAAAGTATCCCACCAAGGCTTCGTGGCCCCAGATCACTTTGCCGTCGCTCAGGAACTCGCCATCATAGCCGCTGGTCTCGCGCAGTTCTTTCATCGGCGTAGTCGGCGAGTTGGCCAGCACGGCGTTGATCAGGGTTGTCTTTCCGGCGCCGTTGCGTCCCATCAGCCCGATCTTTTCTCCGCGACTTACGCTGGCGGTGAAGCCGCGCAGCACCTCAATATCTTCGTAAAACTTGCTGACGCCTTCGAGCTCAAGAATGTGTTTTCCCGAGGCTCTCTTCTGCTCGAACTTCAGGTATGGCCGTTGAATGTTCGATCTCGCCAGATCTGTTACCTGCAGCCGTTCCACCTCTTTGCGGCGGGATTGCACCTGGCTGGATCGTGTGCCGGCCGAGAAGCGTGCGATGAAATCGTTGAGCTGCGAGATCTTTTTCTCGCGTTGCGAGTTCTGCGCCTCAATCTGCGAGCGCACCTGGGTCTTGGCCAGCACCATCTCGTCGTAGGTTCCGGTGTAGGTGATGATGGTCTGGTAGTCGATATCGGCGATGTGGGTACAGATGCTGTTCAGGAAATGGCGGTCGTGCGAGATCACGATCAGCGTCCCATCGTAGTTGTTCAAGAAGCTCTGCAGCCAGTGGATCGAATCCAGATCGAGGTGGTTCGTCGGTTCGTCCAGCAGCAATGCTCCGGGATGCCCGAAGAGCGCCTGCGCCAGCAGCACGCGAACCTTCTGGCCGCCCTGCAACTCGCCCATTTTGCGCTCATGGAGCTCGTCCGGCAGGTCGAGTCCCTGGAGCAGCAGTGCGGCATCGGTGTCAGCGGAGTATCCGTCCTCTTCGCCTACGATGCCCTCCAACTCGCCGAGTCTCATGCCGTCGTCGTCGGTCAGCTCTGCCTTGGCATAGATGACTTCGCGCTCTTCCATCGCCGCCCACAGGCGCTTGTTGCCCATGATCACCGTATCGAGCACGCGATAGGCGTCGAAGGCAAATTGGTCCTGGCTCAGTACGCCGAACTTGCGCGGCCGCACCACGGTGCCCTTTTGCGCCTCCAACTCACCGGTTAACAGCTTCATGAAGGTCGATTTGCCGGCCCCGTTTGGACCCGTCAGACCATAGCGCTTGCCCGGCGTGAACGCCGTGGACACTTCATCGAACAGAACTTTAGCGCCGTAGCGCATGGAAACACTGGAAACTGAGATCATAATTTTTCTGGGTAGTGCCGGAACTGCCGGAGGGGCGGTGACGCACTTCGTACAGCTAGGATATCACGCCATCGGCCCCGGCCAATGTTCCTGCCTGGAATCAACCACCCGCTCCGCAACTTCTTCTCCTCCGCCGTGGTCTAATAAATCGTGAAGCCCATGAAACCACTGCACCGATCTTTGTACGTTGCGCTGCTGGCAATGTTTTTCGCCTCGTTTTTCGCGGCCCCTGCCTTGTATTCTCAGGCCAAGGCTCCGGCCGCGATTCTGCCTGAAGCCTTTGCCGGTTGGAGGCTCAGCGGCGCGCCCCAGCATGGCACCGATCCGCGCAAAATCGACAGCGCCTCGTCCAGCGTGCTCACAGAAGATCGCCTTACCGATTTTGAAGTGGCCACCTACAAACATGACGATCGCGCCATCACGGTGAAAGCCGCGCGATTCGAAGACGCTGCCGGCGCATACGCTGCCTTTACCTTTTATCGTCAGCCCCTCATGCGGGTCGAAGACATAGGAACGCTGGCCGCATCGCTCAACGAACGCGTACTCTTCTTCTCCGGCAACATCCTCGTCGATGTGCAGTTTGATCGCCTCACTGGAATGAGCGGAGCTCAATTGCGTGAACTTGCCGCGCTGCTGCCGAAGGCCAAGGGACCGGTCGCGGTGCTGCCCACTCTGCCTTCCCATCTGCCGCGCAAGCCGCTGGTGGCAGAGACCGCGCGATACCTGATTGGCCCTGCCGCATACTCAGCGCTCAACATCAATCTCAGTCCCCAGCTTATCGACTTCAGCAAGAGCCCTCAGCTGATCTGGGCTCGCATCAACGGAGAAGCTCCGGGTTCAGCCGAAATTCTGCTGGTTGAATACCCCACGCCTCACATTGCTATCGACAAACTCCCCGCCTTCGAACAACTGGCTCCGCCCTCCGGTGGTGGAACCAGCGTGGCAAAACGCAGTGGCCCCATCCTCGCGCTGGTTCGCGGCGACATCTCTCAGGGCGACGCCAATCGAATCCTCGCCAGTGTGAATTACGACGCCAACGTGACTTGGAACGAGAACGCAGGCCAAAGCAAGCGCGACAATATCGGCAACGTAGTCATCGCCGCCCTCACCTTGGCAGCCATTCTTTTCCTGATCTCAGTCGGGGCCGGAGCAGTTTTCGGCTTCGGAAAGTTCTATCTCCCCCAATTCCGAAGAAAGAGACTAGGGGAAACACCTGACGACGGCAAGATGATCCGCCTTGACCTTCACTAGCCCAAAGAACCCGTAAGCTGACCAAGCGTAACGGGTTAGACGGAAACACAAGGGAAAGTGACATATTGTGTCACTAAGTGAATCTTCGCCTAAAAAGTTAAGTAATTGATTTCAAAGACATTTAATTCCGAGAATTCGCTTGACACCCGGTTTTATGGGCTCATAGTATTTCTTCAGAAAGTTTTGACGGTCTAGCCTCCGTTGGAACTATTCTCCCTTGAAAAGAAAAGGTCGCCCAGTTGCCGGGCGGCCTTTTCGTTTTCTCCATCGTTTACGTCGCAGGCACCACGAAGTTAGCTCATCGAACTTCACCAATCGCATCACGCAACGTTTCCGTCGGCTGTTCCAATCCTTCGTTTCGTCTCCAGCTCTGCACGCGTGCGCACTCCGTTTCACTACGAGACGGTGCGAGAGAGCTGATGAGATGTTAGTCGCGGATACAAATCGGATGATTGCAATGCAATCGCAAAGGGCGCTCACCAGGAGCGCCCTTTTGAAATGTCTGGAGCCGACGACCGGAATTGAACCGGTGACCTGTCGATTACGAATCGACTGACGTTGACTCTAATTCGTTAACAAAGAAAGCATTTAACATATCGGCTCGCACGGAAGGTGACAACGTAAGTCCTTTGGTGGCAGTACGAGACATTTGCTAGTCCCACAAAATCCCCACAGTGGTCGGCACCTCTTCGTGAAAGTGGATGCGGTTGTTCACCTCCCCTGAAGGGTGATTTGCGATCCCAAGTTCTTAAGCCACACGCTTGAACGCCTCGATTGATCAACAACGTCGCGTTGCTCAGCCGACGCGCGGCCTGATCGTCGCCCTCGAGCAGAAACTCATGATTGCCGGGAACAACGATCTTCACGGGGTGGGGTAGCTCTCCGAGCCAGGCATTGAAGTCGGCGTACATTGCAGGACGCCGGCTGAAGAATGAGAAATCTCCGGCATGAATGAGAATGTCGCCGTCAGGAAGATCGAGCTCGCGATGGAACTCGTGGGTATCGGAGATGCAAACGATGCGAACTGACTTGGCCGGTCTCTGTACTTTAGCTTTCAGGCAATGACCCCTCGGTCTCTCAAGATGCGCTCCATCTCGATGATCCCAGACACGACATCATCATTGTCGAGATCGGCTGCGACGATATGCGACAAAGCTTCCTTGTGCTTATCCGTGTCGTGCGTCAGCCAAGGCAGGTCATACGCCTGGGCCAGCTGCGGCCAATTGCCGGTTCGTCCCTTGATGACCTGTCCCGCGATGAATATAGGGCAAGCCGGCGAGTCATCCTTTGCGACAATGCCACACCGTCAGCCCAAGTTGGCGAACTGATACAGGTCACGTGCAGATCGTCGCGCCCGCTCTCCTGGAGTTTGGCCGCCACCAGTCCGCCAAGGCTAGTGCCGATTACCGCTGATCCGTTGGGAATTTCGAGATTGCGGAGATGTTCAAGGGAAGCCTCCGCGGTGACCTCTGGATCACCATGCCGTAGCGCAGGCCGAACAAATCGGGTCCGCGGAAACCTGCCGCGCAACAATTCCTCGAGTTGGAGGACGGAGCCGCCGGGACCGCCTCCACAGTGTCATGGAAGATCGAAACTTCAGATTGTCTGGGTAGCCGAGGATCTGGTCGATGGAACGGCCCTCAACCATGGTCACGAGCCGGGTGCACTCCCTTAGTCGCGGCCCGAGAACCGGGTGTGCCAAGTAGGCCTCAGCTTCCTGCCGCGAGGAGATCCCGTAGTAGTTTGCCAGTTCACTATGACCTAAGCCTCTCATCTGGGGAAAAATGAACCACATCCAATGGCTCCGTTTCTGGCCTGCGCGTAATTCCGCACACACCGCCTCAAATGCCGGTTCCTGCGCGTCCACAAACCGCTGTAGATTATGGGGATCCTTTGAACTCGTCATCCTCGCTCCCTATTGCTGCCCCCGACCGGACTATTCAGCCGAACCGTGACCGGCCCCGATATTTTTAGAGTCGTGAATGTTGGCTTCGGATGGTTTGGATTGCAGGCAGGTCGGCCGCCGGTAGTGCAGGGGCTCCGATACTGCGCGGAGCCGTTCGCGAATCCCGCACGGGCGTTTGTGACCAGCATTGTGTAGCGGTAAGGGGAGCGCGGCGACGATGGCGAGGGCCTCGGTTAACAATGGAGGGACCGAGCTCCATGAGTCGGCCATCTGGCGATGGTTCCCCAATATGGTTCGCCCCCCACGACGCCCGCCGGACCTGCGCCCGCATCTACTGTGACGCCAAAGCGCCGCTCAAGCAGATTCAGTTCCTGCTCGGCCACGACAAGCTGGACACCACCGCCCGCTACGTCAACGACGAGCAGAAGTTTGGCGGGGAGGCGGTCAGCAATGTCGCCGACATCAGCTAGTCGGCGCGTGGCAGGTATTTATTCATGAGGAACTCCTCAGACTGGATCGTGGAAAATCTCCTGTGCCACATTCAGAATTTCTGCACAATTTTAACGCATAGGAATTGGCACCAGTATCTTCAACAGTAATGAGATGGTCCGCTCCGTGGATCAAACCCCTCAGTGGGATTGATCTACCAATAGACAAGGAGGATCATCACATGCAAATTACTTCGATCGGCATTGACCTCGGCAAAACGACATTTCACCTGGTTGGGCTTGATGTACGCGGCAAGGTCCTTGTGAAAAAGAAGTTTTCGCGCAAACAGCTGCTGGCCTACACGGCTAATCTGCAAAAGTCTCTGATTGGGATGGAAGCGTGTTCTGGGGCACATTTCATCGGCGCGGTTCTACGCAGCCAGGGGCATGACGCACGACTTATTCCGGCACAGTTTGTAAAGCCCTTCGTGAAGTCCAACAAAAACGATTTCATCGATGCCGAGGCGATCGCCGAAGCCGTGGTGCGGCAGAACATGCGCTTTGTGCCTATCAAGACTGACGATCAACTCGATCTGCAAGCACTTCACCGGGTGCGCGATCGGTTGGTGCATCGGCGCACTGCGGTGATCAATCAGATCCGCGGGTTTCTGCTCGAGCGCGGCATCACGTTCGCGCGAGGACCCGCGAAGCTTCGAAGCCAGATGGCCACGATCCTTGAAGATGCAGATTCGAACCTAACCCCGCGCATGCGCAATCTGGTTGATCACCTCTGGAAAGAATGGAAACAACTAGAAGTCGATATTGCAACCATCGGCAAGGAGATCGACACGATTGCCACTGATGATCCAGCCTGCCAGCGATTGCTCCAGATACCCGGAGTTGGGCCGCTCATCTCGACCGCCACAGTCGCTGCGATCGGCAACGGAGCCGCTTTCCGTAAAGGACGTGATTTCTCACTCTGGCTCGGACTGATACCCGGTCAGTACTCCACTGGTGGTAAAGCCAAGCTGCTGGGAATCAGCAAGCGCGGCAACAACTACCTGCGCCGCATGTTCATCCACGGTGCGCGGTCGGTGCTCCTGAGAGCGCAGCAAAACACCAGCAGCCTCGGACGGTGGATACGTCAACTTGAGGCGCGAGCGCCACGTAACAAAGTAGCCGTCGCTCTCGCCAACAAGTTGGCACGGATCACATGGGCAGTGCTCGCCAAGGGTGAAGACTATCGGGCGGAGGCCGCAGCAGCTTAGAAGCTTAGAGTCATTCGTTTCCCACCATACATTGTGAAAGGGAGGGTGTCCCGGCGATAGTTGAAAGTTGAGCGGGAGAGCATGCAAAATTGTGGGGTGGAGTAAGCTGGCTGGATGAAATGGACATTGAAGCTGGTTGCTGAGGTGGTTCCCGGTACACCGACTGAACGCGAGATTGCCACATTTGAGCGCGGAATGGAGGGTTCGAGCCGAAGAGGGCGGTCGGCCTCGCGCTCCAGTTGGAGTACGCGCTTTCGGAAATGACCCGCTACATGGAACGCAACGCCGATTCCATGCCCAATTACGGCAAGCGTTATCGTGCCGGACAACGAATTTCAACCGGGTTCGTCGAGTCAGCAGTCAACGAGATTGTCGCGAAACGGATGGTGAAGAAGCAACAGATGAGATGGAACCGGCACACTGTCCAGAGTTTCCTCGACGTTCGCATTCATGTGCTGAACGGAACCTTGGAAGATGCATTCCGCCATTGGCACAAAGCTTTTCGGCCAACTGCGGATGGGGAACAGGTCGCGGCATCAGCGTGATCACCCCACAACTTTGCATGCTCTCTATCGTCATGGCCAATGACTCGGGCCCATACCCTTGTAGATCAAGTACGTGAGCCCGGCGAAGTAGATGACGAGGACTATGATCGGCGTGGCGCAAAACATCAGGATCGTTCTCATGCTTTTCCTTCCGTGAGCTACACCCCTGGGGCTCTGGAGCGTAGCGGAAGAGGCCCTGCTCCTCAGTAGACCGTCGTCTCGTCTGGCTCCTGCCGAGATCGATTCCGGCAAAGCTGCGCATCAGTGGCGAGTCGTACAGTGCTTCCTCGACAGCCGGATCGGAAAGGTTAAACCATTGCTGAAGAAGTAAATCCGCAGCATGCGCTCGATACCAGCCGGACGACGGCCGTTGCCCGCCTTCGGATAATGCGGCTCGACCAGCGCACACAACGCACCCCAAGGAACTACCCACTCCATCTATTCCAGAAACAATGCCCGTTTTGTGTCTTCGAGTACTGCTCGAACCCTGTCGTCATGAGAGCATGCAAAATTGTGGGGTGGAGTAAGCTGGCTGGATGAAATGGACATTGAAGCTGGTTGCTGAGGTGGTTCCCGGTACACCGACTGAACACGAGATTGCCACATTTGAGCGCGGAATGGAGGGTTCGAGCCGAAGAGGGCGGTCGGCCTCGCGCTCCAGTTGGAGTACGCGCTTTCGGAAATGACCCGCTACATGGAACGCAACGCCGATTCCATGCCCAATTACGGCAAGCGTTATCGTGCCGGACAACGAATTTCAACCGGGTTCGTCGAGTCAGCAGTCAACGAGATTGTCGCGAAACGGATGGTGAAGAAGCAACAGATGAGATGGAACCGGCACACTGTCCAGAGTTTCCTCGACGTTCGCATTCATGTGCTGAACGGAACCTTGGAAGATGCATTCCGCCATTGGCACAAAGCTTTTCGGCCAACTGCGGATGGGGAACAGGTCGCGGCATCAGCGTGATCACCCCACAACTTTGCATGCTCTCCCCGGCTGCCTATCGATCCGCCGCGACTCGGCCCACAATCCGTCGGAACTCAGCTCATGCTCCGCTACGACGAGCAAACAGGCTGACAGATTGCCCCTGGTGACAGCAATGTTGGGTTTACCCCATAAGGCCGCGAAGGCGCACCGCCTCCATGTAAGCGCGCCGCGTATCGCCAGTCTCTGGACGCGTATGCACGTATCGTAATAGTGCCGTGCCGGGAACCAACAGCTTCGATGGCATTGCCCACCAGGTTGGCGAACATTTGCCGCATCAGTTGCTGGTTGGAGCCGATCACCCGGTCGGTGTGGTCCACCCACTGCATTCGGCGCACTTACATCACACGTATTCTTCGACAAACTGCCCAGCGCACGGCCATGCTTCTCGCCGGCCGTGCGGCTCGACGATGTTGAACCGGAGCTGCGCCGTGTCGAAGACTTCGGCCATCCTCTACGCATGTTGCCGGGTCTTCAGTGTAGGTGCGTAAACGATTTGTACACGACCCTGTGTCGCAGGGGAGTAGTACTTTAGAGTTCGCTTCTAAGTCTTTTTTCCGTAGCGCATGCCCTTGGTGCCTGTTACGTTCACTCCAGCAAACAAGATTGTTCATCGCCTCGGCTGGCATGCTGATCGAATCGCTTTGATTCATCACTCTATCGCGCTCGTCAGTATGTGCCGGAAACCAACTCGCTCGGGAGTCCCTTGGGATTCGTGCTCCTCGAAGTGTGTCTTGTGCTGGTTAGAGGGCCGGTCACGTTGCATCTCAAGGAACGACGCGCCGCATAAACATTTTAGTTCCGGATGCTTGTTAGTGAGCGCTTTGCTAAGTCGCATTCGGATAGGAGTCAGGGCCTTTCATCATGAAGAAGCTGATCTTGGTAATTATGGCATTGCTTGCCGCATCAAACTGTGCGGGTGCCTCCGTGAAAATTCACCGCAAGGTTTCGGACGGCGAGGTTCCGGTGGTGCGCTTGTCTCCTGCGAGCTTGACGTTTGCCAGCCAGACAGTGGAAACCACGAGCGCGGCGCGGGCAGTTACGCTGACCAACACTGGCACGGTACCCTTGACGCTGAGCAGCATCAGCGCCACGGGCAACTATGCACAGACGAACACCTGCGGTGCGAGCCTAGCGGTAGGTGCCAGCTGCGTGATCTCGGTGACGTTCACGCCGACGGCCTCGGGCACACAGACCGGTGGGATAACGCTGGCGGATAACGCGGCCTCAAGCCCGCAGGCAATATCGCTGACGGGCACGGCGGTTGCGGTTCCACCACAAGCGGCTGTGGTGAGCTTGTCTCCTGCGAGCTTGACGTTTGCCAGCCAGACAGTGGAAACCACGAGCGCGGCGCGGGCAGTTACGCTGACCAACACTGGCACGGTACCCTTGACGCTGAGCAGCATCAGCGCCACGGGCAACTATGCACAGACGAACACCTGCGGTGCGAGCCTAGCGGTAGGTGCCAGCTGCGTGATCTCGGTGACGTTCACGCCGACGGCCTCGGGCACACAGACCGGTGGGATAACGCTGGCGGATAACGCGGCCTCAAGCCCGCAGGCAATATCGCTGACGGGCACGGCAGTTGCGGTTCCAGCACAATCGGCTGCCGCTCCATCACAATCGGCTGGCTACAGCCTAGTGTGGGAGGATACATTTTCAACCCTAAGTCTGTGCACAACCAACGTATCAGGGTGCAATTGGTATAACCCCGGTCTGTGGTGGGAGACACCCGCTGGAACCGTCAGCGACCCTTCCGGCACCAACGTCAATCTGCAATGGGCCAGCGGACAGGCTAACAATACCAACATCGCCACAGCTTCGCCGAATGGCGAATACTACCGTAGCTGGACGTATGGTTACTTTGAGGTCAGCATGGCGTTCGACCCCGTGACGGGTTCCGCACCTGCGATCTGGCTCGTTCCTGTGTCGGAGATACAGGCGAATACGGCTTCAAACGGTATACCCTACGGCGAACTGGATATGTTTGAGTGGCAGAGCAACAATCCTACCTTGTTTTGTGGCACCGTCCACGTCTATGTCAATCAGGTAGACACCGCCAACAATGCCAGCAACGACTGCTGGACTGTGCCGGCAGGCACAAACTTTTCCAACTACAATACTTATGGAGTGCTGTGGACGCCCACCTCGATCTCCTGGTACTTCAACAATGTCCTCATGGAAACCGTGAGCACGACTTCAAGTTCCTACAACTCAGTCTTTGGCGGGTCAGAATCCTATTTTCTTGTCCTGAGCCAACAAGCGAGTTGTAATTGGACCGTCCCCTGCTCAGGACAAGTGAGCCCCACGAACATGGACGTGCAGTGGGTACATATTTACGCACCATAAGCAAGCCACCGGTTCCATCCGTGAGCATGATTCCCGATCCGAATGCCTCCGCTCGTTCGATCGGAATCATGCTCCCGGACCAATTCTCCGGCTACCTGTTCCAGGGTGAATTGCCGCAGTGACGAACGAAATCGCAACTCCACAAAAACAAGGAAGCATCTTCATCCCAGTAAGGAAGTTTGGCTAACGGTCTTTGCGTTTTCCCCTCCGCGTCGCACGGGGGCCATCTCTCGTGACGGCTCCCTTATCCCATGGGCCGGTTGTACTTGCCCGACGGCGATAGCGATGTCCTCGTGAGTTGGGTCGAACCGTAGTATTTCGGAGATTTTCGGGCGGAGGATTTTGCCGATGGCATCGGTAAAGCGGGCCACAATTGGCGGGGCCTCGGTGTCGAACTCGCGGGAGAGATTCAGGTAATCATTTTCGGATAACTGGATTCGGACGGTCCACGTGTTTGCAACGTGATGACCGTTCGTAGTGTGGGTGTAGAGACGGCCTCCGAGTTTGAATCTAATTTCATTGAAGCCGAACTCGCTGTAAGTATGTTGGAGGACTTCCCAGCACTGATCTGGTGTAACGGCAGCAGCCAGGTCGTCACGGAACGTGCTGAGCTGGAGCTCGGCGTTCAGGTGGCGGCGGAAGTTTCCAGCGAGAACCAGGCGGCGGGCCATTTCGAACTCCGCGTATCCGAGGTGCTGGACGCCAATCCAAGCTCCGGCGCAGAAGAGAATGATAATCGGCTCCTCCAAAACGCTCATGCGCAAAGCTCTGAAGGAGCGAGAGAGCCGCGCAAAGTCCGCAGATTATATATATAAGGATGACAACCCGGCGGGGCGTGAGACCGCGGGCCAGAAGCTTGTGGTGGATGTGACCATGATCGGCGCCGAAGATGGGCTGGCGTCGGAGGAAACGGCGGATGATGGCGAGGCCGGTATCCAAAAGTGGAATCGAGAGTGCGATCAGGGGCGCGGTCATGCCCAGGATAGTGGCGGATTTCTGGCTCCAGAGAACGCTGTAACAGCCCAGAAGAAAGCCGATAAAGAGGCTGCCCGAGTCGCCCAGGAAAATGGAGGCAGGATTGAAGTTGAAGCGCAGAAATGCCCAGGAGAGCTCCAGCGAGGGGAACGGTGGCAATGGCCAGTCCAATGTTGTGCTCGAGGAGAGCGGCTATCAAAGTGGTCGTGGTGGCGAAGAGACCGACGCCGGCGGCAAGGCCGTCCACTCCATCGATCAGATTGAAGGCATTTGTGCAGCCGACCAGCCAAAGTATGGTGACAGGGATGGCACACCAGGAGGGGAGATGGTGCCCGGCGATGCCGCTAATCTGGACGCCAGCCCAAACGGCGACGGCGGAAGCGGCGAACTGAGCTGCGAATTTCTGCCAGGCCTTGAGCCCTAGCAGGTCGTCCAGGAGGCCCGTGAAGAAAACGATCGTGGCGGCGGGGAAGAGGTTTCGGACGACGTCGAAGTGGCCGCGGATCATGTTACCGGCTTGAAAGGGTGAAGGAAGAAGAAGAAGAGCGAAAGAAACCAAGTAGGCGATGAAGATGGAGATACCGCCGATGCGGGGGATGGGTCTCGTGTGGAATTTGCGGATATGGTCAGGTTGATCCACCAAGCCCCAGCGGATCGCGAGGTTCCGGCACAGCGGCGTGAGAATGAACGCCAGCACAGAAGGACGAGGCGACGAGTATGAGTAGCGAGTACATGGCGGCTATTTCTCACCTTCGGAATTCAGAGATCAAAAAGCAAAAAGGCCAAAGCTTAAAGGCCTCCCGGTCGCTCTGGTAGAGGCGAAGAACCTCCAGTATCGCGGCAACTTTCATGCGTGAAGTTCGGGCCGGCCACGCTCCGGCGAAAATAGCGATCTTCATTTAGTGATCCCCAATTCCATAGTCTCTCCGGCAAAGTCACTCGCGACAGTGAAGTCACGCATCCTGATACTGTTACCCAGCCGCAGTAGGTGGCGGAGTTTCGGCTCGGTGGATGCGAGATTCATGTAGCACTTGAGACGACGGTCCCATGGGAGCGGAAGCCGGGGGTGAGAGGGATCGAGTTCGCGCGGATGGATATACAGCACCAGCGATCGCCCGCGATCCAGCACTCGTTTAGCAGCCCATAGGAGCAGCGGCATGGGCGTCGCGCGGAGGTATCCTCCACCGAACAGGCTTATGGGTGCGCCGGCAAAATTAAGGACAGACGTAGGAAATTCAGCCAATTCGCCGTGCAAGGTATTGATCAGGTGGGGAGTGCTGCGTTCACCCGGCATCCCGCCATGCCCCAGTCTCTCCGGCAAAGTCACTCGCGACAGTGAAGTCACGCATCCTGATACTGTTACCCAGCCGCAGTAGGTGGCGGAGTTTCGGCTCGGTGGATGCGAGATTCATGTAGCACTTGAGACGACGGTCCCATGGGAGCGGAAGCCGGGGGTGAGAGGGATCGAGTTCGCGCGGATGGATATACAGCACCAGCGATCGCCCGCGATCCAGCACTCGTTTAGCAGCCCACAGGAGCAGCGGCATGGGCGTCGCGCGGAGGTATCCTCCACCGAACAGGCTTATGGGTGCGCCGGCAAAATTAAGGACAGACGTAGGAAATTCAGCCAATTCGCCGTGCAAGGTATTGATCAGGTGGGGAGTGCTGCGTTCACCCGGCATCCCGCCATGCCCCCGGACCGCGGGAAAGACACTGGAGTCGTACCGATACCCGGCGGCGCGGATTAAATTGAATGCCCAACGGGACTGGCCGGTAATGCCGAACCCAGGCGCACGAAAGCCGACTACAGGCTTGCCGGTAATATCCTCGAGCACGTGCTTAGCTCGAAGGATGTCGTTCAGAAAGGCCGTGGGACCGACTTTATAAGCCAGGATGTGGCCATACCCATGGCTGGCAATCTCGTGCCCAGAACTCAGGCATTGGCGAACAAGGCGCTTGTGCCTTTCTGCCATCCAGCCCAGCCAGAACATGGTGGCACTGACCCGACAGTCATCGAGCACTTGCAAGATGCGCTCCATGCCAATCTCGACGCGCGAGGGCAGGCTTTCCCACTGCTCCATGGTCGGCGCAACGGGGCTATCGAGAATGTGGAACCAGTCCTCAACGTCGACCGTCATCACCAAAGAACCGGGCTCCGATTTGGAAAATGTCATTAGAAAAAGCGCCTCCCGGCGGCAAGAAAGGCTTGGCGATCCACGGCAGTAGGAAACGAAAAATACGTGGATTCGGCTTCCAGGTTGGGCCTGTGCTCCACGGTCCCAGCGCGGATGGCTTCAATGGCTTCGATCAGAGCTTCAGCAGCAGCAGCCTTCGTCTTACGCACCAGCGAGTCCCAAGTGTCATCGGGAGAAATAATGACAGGGCGTTGCCCCAAGATGTCGCCATTGTCGAGTTTGTCATCGAGAACATGCACGGTTACGGCCGTGGAGGGCTCTCCATAGCGGAGGGACCAAAAAGCAGGCATTAGGCCGCGATAGCGTGGCAGCGGTGCGCCGTGCACGTTGATGCAGCCCATCGGGAACCGCTGCCGAACGCGTTTGCGAATGATCTGCGGGCAACTTAGCGATACGAGAAGTTCAGGGTTGTACCGGTCTATCAGGGCCTGGAATCCCGGTTCATTCACTTTCCGAACCACATGAAAAGGTACATTGAACGCTTTACAGACGGCGTGAAGCGAGTTGAAAGGCCCAGAACTGCAAACCGGGAAGAGTTCACGAAAAACGGCGGCCAGGATACGCCGGACGATGATCACTGTTCCGGAAGGTCCGAATAACCTGAGATGACGGATAACGCCACGTATGAATGTTCCGTGCGTGCTCATTGCTGGCGCAGATACGACTGCAACGAGATCACGACCGAGTGATCGGCAGACAACGGCCAGAGAGGTCGGAAGATAGAGCCTGTCGGACTGTGTGAGAAGGAGGATGCGCATGGAGATTACCTCATTGGGACGTTCAGGCCTCGGGGGTTCGAGCGAGCGAGGCGTTCTTTGATGAACTTGAGGATGAAAAAGGGATAACACACTTGGCATCGCCAGCGACCGGGCGTGGTGATGAGGCGGTACAGGAACTCAGTCCCAGTGCGGAGGAACACTGCCGGTGCGCGTGGCACGAGACCCCGCGCCGAATGCGCTGACGGCCTACTCTGGTGACCGCATTCTGGCAGCAGGCAGACTTGTTTCCGTTCTAACTATATTGTGTAATGCTCAACAGATTTGGCATAAGCTCGCTCCAGAGATAACAAGCCTCCGGCTTTGCCGGAGCTTCTCACTGTGCGCAACTCATTTTCCGCTCATGGCGATGGCAGCGCCTAACTCATCTGGGTGAAGCGAACGTTCAATGAACATCGCGTGCCAAAGTTGAAGTTGTAGTAGGATCCATAGTTGTTTCTCGTGATTCTTTCGCCCCGTAGCGTGTTCATCAATCAACCTCGCAACGGCTGCAGCGTCGAGTAAGTCCGAGAGCGGCGAGCTAGGGGCGAGAAGGCGCTGCCGTAGCAACGGCAGGAGTTCACCACGCAGCCACGCTGCGATCGGGACTTTGAAGCCCCACTTGCGGCGATCGATGATCGAAGCTGGCAACCACTGGCGCGCTAGCCCCTTGAGCACTAGCTTGCCGTCGTTGAAGGAGACCCTGTCGGCTTTCGTCACACGCAGCGCTGCAAACTCGACGAGGCGGTAGTCGAGGAAAGGGCACCTGAGCTCAAGCCCATTGGCCATCGTCATGCGGTCGGCGCGCAGCAGCAGATTCGCTGGTAGCCAATGCTTCAGATCGAGGTACATCATCTGCTCGACCACTCCAGGGAATACCTTATGCTCCAGTGCCGCTTGGCTGAAAGCGTGTACCGGCACCTGAGCTAAATCCTGGAGGAGCAAACGTTGCCGCTCCGACCTGCGAAAACCGCCAAACCAGGCTGCGTATCGCTCTAATTGCTCCGGCTCGGACGCGCACTCCAACGCGAGCTGCAGACCCCTCATTCGGTACGGCATGAGCCGTGCCGCCGCGCCTGAAACGCTACGCGGCGTTAGCAATGACCAACGGTCAATCGCGGCCTCTGCCCCGTACTTCAGATAACCGCCAAAAATCTCGTCGCTCCCCTCGCCGGACAGGACCACCTTGACATCCTTGCGCGCTGTCCGCGCAAGCAACATGATCGGAATGTCGCTGGGTTCAGTGACCGGTGTCTCTCGCGCCCAGAGCGCGGTACCGAGATTCTCAATCAGGTCCTGTGCGCCAAACCGCACCTCGGTGTGATCTGCGCGGAACAGCGTCGCCACTTCCCGCGCAAACTTAGCCTCGCTGAATCCGGTGTCGAAAGCGATCGAAAACGTCTTCACCGGTGCTGACGCGCGGCGGGCCATCAGCGCGAGAATAATTGACGAATCGAGTCCCCCCGACAGGAACAATCCGAGAGGAACGTCGGCGATCATCCGCTGGTGGACTGCATCGTCGAGTAATGTCTGAGTTCTCTGGGAACCGTTGGATCGGGTACCGCATCGCGAAAAGAGAAGTCCCAATAGGTTCGAGGGGTGACCCTGACATCAGCTGCGGTGACGCAAGCCCACGACCCGGCAGGCAAACAATACACGCCGGCGAACAGCGTCTCGTCCCCAGGGAGATAACGGTAGGCGAGAAAGGTGGGAAGCCGGGATGCGTCAAGCGCGCGCGGGACATCGGGATGCTCGAGCAGTGATTTAACCTCCGATGCGAACACGATCCCGTGTGAGGAAACACTGTAGAAAAGTGGTTTTTTGCCAATGCGATCGCGGGCCAGAAGAAGCGAGCGCTCATGTGCGTCCCAAACCGCGAACGCGAACATCCCGTTAAAGTGAGAAAGTGCATCCGTGCCCCAGTGCTTCACCGCGTTAACCACAGCCTCGGTATCCGACGCGGTACGGAACGATGCACCGTAGTCCCGCACGAGTTCCTCGCGCAGCTCGCGGTAGTTGTAGATCTCGCCGTTGAAGACAATCGTGTACCGGCCGCAGGAGGTCGAGAGCGGTTGGTGACCGCCCGACAGATCGATAATCGACAGACGTCGAAATCCAAGGGCTACCTCGCCATCGGAAAAGCTCCCGGAATCGTCCGGTCCCCGGTGGCGCATTGCGTCCATCATCCGTGGCAGCACCCCGGAATCTGGTGTGTTCCCGTGACGGGCAAGAATGCCCACAATACCACACATATCAGTTGGGCCTTCGAGTTGCGATTGTGATTATAGCGACGACTTCTAAAGGCAACGATACGTCGCCTTCGAGTAATAGCGCGGGCGCAGCGATGAACTCGTTGTAATGTGGCGATACGGCACCTGGGTACTAAAGTCGCTCCTCAACGTGCGCAGCCAGTTGTTGCCCAGGCGACATCAACGAGTGCCGCTAGATGGCGTTCCGACAAAGAGGGTATGCTGGTCATTAAGCAACTTCGCCATTTCTGGTGCGAAGACTTGCACCACTTGCACCGACCATTCCATCAGATTCAAATGTGTAATCATCCTGACGTTCACGTGCCGACCTCTGCACCCCTTGTGGCGATATTCCATGTTGGTCGGCGAAATCGATCACCTCTGTGCCGATGTCAATGAGAAATGCGTCCATGCTCGGATAGTGGTGACCGACTATTATCAATTTGCAGCTAGCCAAGTCGTCCAGCGAGCGGACTAGTAAGCGCGCAATGTGCGGGATCGCACTTTCAATGTATTCCTTGTTGCTGCCGGTCAACCGTGCCAACGAGACGTTCGGGTCATAGATCCTAAGCTCGTATCCCTTGCCGAGAAGCCGCTCCGCAATCTCCACAAACGGACTCTCGCGCAAGTCATCGGTGTTGGACTTGAAGCTCAACCCGATAAGGCCAACGGGGCGCAGGCCCGTGGCGACCACCTGGCGCACGGCACGCTCCACCACTTTTTCATTACTAACGAGCAGGGCTTGAATTACCGGCAGTTCGACATCGAACTGCTTGGCAGCATATTGGAGAGCGCGCACGTCTTTAGGTAGACAGGATCCGCCGAACGCAAATCCAGGCATGAGGTAGCGTGCGGAAATGTTCAGTTTTTTATCCTTGCAGAACACTGACATGACCGCGCGGGCATCGATATCCTGTTGTTGACATAGCGTGCCGATCTCATTGGCAAATGCTACCTTGAGCGCGTGATAGGCATTACTGGCGTACTTCACCAGCAAAGCTTCTTTTGGTGGCAACACGTAGATAGGAGCAGCCAGATGATTGTACAGGGAGCGCAGCGTGAGCTCGACAGAAGGATCTTCTACGCCAAGCAGCGTAAACGATGGCTCTTCGAAATCACGAATGGCCGTACCTTCGCGCAAGAACTCTGGGTTAACACACAAGTCGACGCGGCCAGGTGCAATCGTTGTAAAGATGTCCTCACAGCGTTGGAGTACCGACGGGAGGATACTGCTGCGAACCACCACGATCTGGCGCCCGTCCAGCTTTACCAGGGTATGGGAAATCTGTTCACAGGCGCACAGCAAATGCGCAGGATCAACTTCCCCATTGGGACGACTGGGTGTGGCTACTGCCACGAAACACACCTCCGTCTCGAGGAGTGCCTCCTCAATATTTTCTGTGGCGTAAAGGTGTCCCGAGCGCGTGGCTTTCGCTATCTTGTCACCGAGGCTATCCTCAACGATGGGGGAACAGCCCTCGTTGATGATTCGAACCTTGTCGGTGTTGATATCAACGCCCCAAACGCGGTGGCCCTGGGCCGCCAGACACGCGGCCGAAACGGTACCCACGTACCCTAAACCAACTATGCTGATGTTCATGGATGGATCCTCCCATGAGATTGGAGATACTAGGCATTAAAGGAGACCAGAGTAGCGGTGCCCGCTCATCGCATTTGGCGTTCGCGCTGCTATGTGCCGCATCGCCATGTCCAGGCACTGCTTCGGATTCCCCCACAGCATCAACATAACGTCCGACAACTCCGCAGCATCGCGGTGGGCTCAAACAGCAGACCCGCTTTGCCGCCGAGCACCAGAATTGGCGCTAGCGCGGTTCCGTAATAGTGCGCTTTCCGGAAACAACTTCTCATAAACCTCAACTAGCCGCGGCGACTGATAGTCCCAGTTGAGAACGTCGCGCACGCGCTCCTGTCCAGCGCGCTGCAGTTCTCGCATCCGATCAGGATCGTCAGCTAAGGCGATCACAGCGTTCGCTAGGTCTTCCGCACTACTCCCCTGCACATAGAGCACCGCGTCGCCACCGGATACGCGCGTCTCGGCAAGATCGTATGACACCACCGCGCGGCCGAGCGACATATACTCCATCAGTTTGTTCATCGTCGAGTGATCGTTGAGGAGCCCCGGTGGATCAGGCTGCACACAAATGTCGGTCGCTCGTAGCGAAGCGATCACATCGCTCCATGGGATACGACCGGTCATTACGATGACATCGGTCAGGCCAGACTTATCCCGTAGCCGAACAAGATCCTCGAACGAGTCCCCCTTGCCGATCATCACAAACCCGATGTCCATGCGCCGATGCACTTGGCGGAGTAGGCGTGCCATCTCGACAAATCGATCCACGCCATCCTGAGGATTCATATTCCCGAGGTAGCCAACCACGATGCGACCTAGAGCACGGATCTTCGGGTCGGGTTCGCCGTCCGGGAAATCGCCGGGTGCTGGCCCGTTACGTACAACGGTGACCTCATCTGCACGTTTGTCGCCCCGACGCATGGCCACGGCGCGGTAACTTTCATTAGTCGAGATGACGTGGTGTGCTAGCCTGAAACTCATCCGCTCCAGAAAGCGCAGAACGGTCAACACTCGACCGCCGGACGCGCCGAAACGATCCTCGTAGAGTTCGGGAACGAGATCGTGATGATCGAATACAAAGCGCTTTCCAAACAGCAGACGATACGGCGCTGCGACGACCCACAGCAAATCAGGAGGATTCGCTGCATGTATGACGTCGAAGTCGCGGCGCAACGCTACCCATGCGGTCAATACGGTCTGAGACATCAGGCTAATCAGGTACTCGGCGACGTGAGCCATGAAGCTCGGGCCGAACGAGGGTTTCATGTAGCGATAGACGTGAATTCCGTCGGTAGCGTCGTGCCAACGCTCACCAGGGTATTTAGGACAGATTACAGTTACCCCGATGCCCACTTTGCGCAAAGTAGTCGCTTCGCGACGCATCCGGTTGTCGTACACGAACGAATTATCCTCGATCAAAAACAGCACATTAATCATGTTCTGCCCCAGTTGCAAAATGGAGAAAGCGTTCCTTCGTTAGAGCATCGTGTCCCTATGTTCTTTGTTGATGCTGTGCGAACCTGATCTCAGGTGTATTCACATTGTGCTACGCCCCCGGAACGGGAGGCGTCCACGGCATGGCCGCTTTCAGGCGTGGGCTTGCTTTGAGAAACGCATGGATGCCCGTGTAACCACATGATCGATACTATGAAAGCGTTCGATAAATGAGAAACGGCTTACCTAACCTCTTCATTGCGGGGTGGGTGGAGCTATAGCTGGGGATTGATTAGCCCCACTGATCCAGTCCTTCGCTAGGCGCCTCAAGTGCCAAATACACAAGTGCGGTTGAGCGGCGGCGGCATTCAGTAGTCTGAAATATCCTCGTACGGGCCTCCCCTCAGCCCGGTCAATGATACTTAGCCGATACTCGCAAATCGCCCAGTCCTCCAATACGTCCACTAATCTTCTGATTATGTTCCGCTGACCCCACCGAGTCCGGAAGCTTTCGAAGTTAGGTTCGGGAGATCCGGTCCGACGGCTCTTGGCTGATTCGATCGCATAGGCGTACCCTAACAAAATCTCCCGCCCCCGGCCGAACGATGCAGAACTCGGGAGAAGACGGTAGTAGTGGTAGACTCCTGCCAGGTTAGCCGCTTGGCCTGCCTCGCACATTCGAAGACAGAAATCGAGGTCCTCACCGGTACCCGCGATGCGATAACCACCTATGCGCCGAACGACGCTCGAGCGCATCATTATAGCCGGATGACATATCCCATTCTTCTTTGCCAGCAATCGTTTGACGATCTCGCTGTGCTCAGTCGGAACTCGGGCAACCAGCCCTGTCGGCTCTGACACAAGGAATTCAATCTGAGAGCCAACCATACAAACATGGGGATTGTGAGTTAAATATTCCAGTTGCACCTCTAGCCGACGCAGATGCATTACGTCATCTCCGTCCATACGAGCTATGTATTCCGTGTTGCAGAGATCGAGACCAACGTTTAGCGTCGCACCGAGCCCTTCATGCGGACACCTCACAATCCTAATTCGATCATCGCGGAGTGACTCTAGATACGCACAAGTACCATCGGTGGAGCCGTCGTCGACAACTAAGAGCTCAAACGATGGCAAACTCTGCCCCAATACGCTTTCTATAGCCATGGGCAAGAATGGCATCGCATTGTAAACCGGCACTAGAACAGTTACCTCGGGCATATAATCATTCCTTCATTTACGCTGCGTTTGCTTTCTTGAACCGATTGAGACGAAGGTGGAAGTAAGAACCCATTGAGCCCGTTTTGGAGAGGCGCTCTGATTCGATCGATGCAAGCAAAGTAGACTTGGGGAGTCGTCAGGAGGCACGCGGTCCTCTCAGAAAAAAGATCACCGACTGGGCCTTCTTCGGCGCGAGTTCGGATCGCGGAGCACTCTTCCGCCGCCGACACCATCCAACTGGCCCTAGTGTAGTGCGATGAAAGTCAGAGCAGTTATTACACGGGAGTGCCTACCCGGTATATCCACACACTCCAACGCGAGGAGAGTTGACGACCGGCAGGCACATTTCGTCGCCACACGTATGTGCAACGAGGCACGATTTGCAAAGCCAGCCCTCCCCATTCCATGCGCATTCGGTACAGATCTGAGTAGCTGGTTTGTTTCCGCAGCGCTGACAGGTTACCTGCGGTGCCTCGTTTCTGGCCAACAGTTGCACTTTCGTTGAACCTCGTTCACGAAGAGCAACAACCTTTAGCGCAAGAGCGGTTGTGGAGCCGTAGTCATACTCGTAGAAGAACCTCATTCCTACCTCAAGCACTTGGTTCAACCGCGTACCCATGTCCATTTCTTCATCCATGAGTTCGTCTTCATCCATGGGCTCTGAAGCATAGCGTTTGCCGCCTATCTCAAACGCACTCAAGTGACCGCAGCATTCAAGCCAGGTATGACGGAGAAAATCGTCGAGTTTGTTCAGCGGGGATGCAATAGGTAGCGCCACATGCATCCAGTACGCCTTCGCCTCACGCCCTTCGACAAGTAAATGGAAGCTCTGGCCAGTCGGTTTCTTCGGAGCCGGCAATGGTCCGGAAGATCCCAGATGGCCGCACGCGAGTAGATGCCGTGGCATGGACGCCTTGGCGACTATCTCTCCGCAGAGATAACACTTTCCCATCGATTGCGGTTTGCTCATGACTGAACATTATAATGCGTCATATATAGCAACATTTATCTTTCAGCCGGGTTCTTATACAAGGGGACACGGCGGATGAGAATCGCACCTCAAGTGGTTCTGACAATCGACCAGAGGACGAAGTTGGAAACCTATGCGCGCGGCCGCAGGATACCCGCCCGGCTTGTGTTGCGGGCCAAGATCGTGTTGCTGGCCGCAGAAGGCAAGCAGGACATCGAGATTGCCCGCCTGCTTTCGATCGTGCCGCGCACCGCTGCACGCTGGCGCTCACGTTTTCTGCGCAACGGTATTGCCGGACTGGAACACGACGCGCCAAGGCCCGGCCGCACGCCCTCCATCTCGCCGGAGTTGGTGCGCATGGTGATTACCAAAACCACGAAGGAAAAACCTCCTCATGCAACCCACTGGAGTACGCGCACCATGGCCGCCACAGCCGATATTAGCGAGGCCAGCGTACGGCGCATCTGGCACAGTCACGGCCTGAAACCGCACCGCATGGAAACCTTCAAGCTGAGCAACGATTCCCATTTTTCCGAGAAGCTGGAAGATATCGTCGGACTCTATTTGAATCCGCCCGAACACGCGCTGGTGCTTTCGCTCGACGAGAAGAGCCAGATCCAAGCTCTGGACCGTACCCAACCCGGCTTGCCCATGAAGAAGGGCCGCGCCCAGACGATGACCCACGATTACAAGCGGAATGGAACCACTACGTTGTTTGCTGCTCTCAACACACTTGATGGCAGCGTGATGGCTACTTGTATGGAACGTCATCGTCATCAGGAGTGGCTGAAGTTCCTACGTCTCATCGATCGCCAAACTCCCGCCCACAAACAGCTCCACCTCATCGTCGATAACTACGCCACCCATAAGCATCCGGCGGTGCAGCGCTGGGCAGAGCGCCACAAGCGCTTTCATTTTCACTTCACTCCGACGAGCAGCAGCTGGCTCAACATGGTCGAACGATTCTTTCGCGACTTGACCGAAAATCAGCTCCGGCGCGGAGTCTTCACCAGCGTTGAAGCTCTCGAACAAAGCATCCTCGACTATATCGAAGAACATAATCGCAGCCCCAAGCCCTTCATCTGGACTGCTAAGGCCAATGACATCCTCGAAAAGGTCAAACGCGCCAGGGCCTATCTCAATAACAGCTCATCTGTGTGACGCACTACACTAGATAACTTAAGCACAAACCCCGGCGATGCGTAGCCGATAGCGCTTGAGATTAGAGCTCAAGCCAACGGACCGCGTCGGTGTCGCTGCCGCTACAGCCTGAGGCCTCCAGAGGCCTTCAGGCTTGTTGCTCATAGAACGAGATCATATCGTGTGGGCAAATCGGCGCTTTTGCCTTGCTCCCAAGAAAATAGACTCCGCTAGCCGCATCGGCATTGTGTCTACGTTTACCGGCGCGGTCTAGAAACCGTGTCCAGAAAAACAGCAAGGATACGGCTTTGCCGACTTTGTGGCTGCCTGTTATAGACCTTACAAGATATTGTACCGACCATCGGAATGCAGTTCCGGCCCCTGATGCACTAGCTCCTGCCTCCAACACCGCGAAGTTCCTAAACAGCCAGCGGTGACCGCTCACCGTATACCGGGTAAAATCATAGGCATTTTCATGCACTTGTTGCATGAAAGGCGTATCTGCAAAGACCAGACCTCCAGGCTTTAAAACGCGATAAATCTCCGCTACGACGATGGGAGGGTCGAGTACGTGTTCCAGGACAGCTTGAATCCACACACCGTCAAAGCTCGCATCGATAAACGGAAGTTGGTGTCCATCAGCTACAATCCTCGTGTTGGATGATGGATAAACATCCGTCCCCACCAGATCAACTGAAATGTCTTGGTAGAGCTCATCAGCGCCGCTACCCCGTGCCCCCCCACCGATAACGAGAACACGAGGATGTTTGTTGTCCTCCTTGAGCTGCCTAAGAAAGTTGGAGCAGCATGCGCGAGCGACATGATTGGTTCCAAAAAACAATTCCAGGACTCGTGTCCTCACACTGCTGCGGCTGTCATCCCGAGATAGATATGACTGCCCCCCCCGATGCCGGAACGCGTCTCGTGAAAGAATACTTTTATCAAAATCAACAAGCACGGGTTGATCGAACACTTCGATAAACCCTTCTCGCGAGTATTTGCATTCTGAATTGCAGCAAAACAATTGACGCTTGTGACTCTCTTTGCGGACGAGTTGTGAACGGCAACGGGGGCAACAGATAATTTGTGCGACATCATTCATTTCGGATATCCCTCATCGCAGGAAGATAGGGAGCGGCGTATCGCCAGGCAGATCTGAGGGTGTCTGGGAATTATTGGAGATGAAACCGCCGCGAAGTCTTGACCGCCGTGGTCAGCTCAAAAGTCCCACCGATTCCCTCTCGCGTCGAACGTCAGGATGATCGTACAAATGCGCGCTGCAACCGCGTCGCGCACCTATTCCTATCGCCCTACTCTCTGATGCGATCGAGGCGAGCAAGTAGACAACGCCCACAAAGAACAAGCTGTAATAACCCATCCCATCGGTTCCAAATAGGCTTTCGGCACCCCAAGCTGCAACCATTCTGCCAACAACTAGTGCGAGGCAGGTGCGAGCAGCAAGTTGGCTAATACGAGGCGGACTCCTTAGCCGTTTCTTCGTGTACAAGCAGATGGAAAAGCACCATGCCAGAAGCAGGAGGAAGCCGCCAACTCCTAGTTCTCCGGCCCAATGTAGGTACGAATTGTGTCCATAGGAGTTAATCGTTATCCTCTGAGCCTCATACCATCGGAAGTTGCCCGGACCAACCCCAATCAGGAACTCTCTGGGATGCCCCAGTAGGTAGCTTGACAAGCTCTTCCTGTCGGAAGACCGATCGGCATAGGAGCCTTCTGCACGTAGCTCCGGATTCCAAAGCTCGTTCATTCGAGTCATCGCCGTGATTCGCTCCGCGGGGGGCAAAAAAAAGGTCAGCAAGGCTGCGTATAGGCCTGCGACCGCGATCGCGGCACAGAAGTACGCCTTCCATCGCCGCGGCGGCGCGTACAAGACAAACACAATCGCGGCGACCGCTAATCCGGTTATGTCGGAACGAGAGCTGGTCGCTAACACTGAGAAGACCGACAGGATCGCCGTGGTAGCCGCTACCACCTTTATCGCGCCTCGATACGCTTCGAACACCGTGAGGGAAAACCATGCGCTTATCGAAGCTGTTCCACCGACAACTACTCGGGGACTCGCCAGAAACCACGCGGTCCTATCAGAAAACGGATTGACCACCGACTGGGGGTCTTCTTTGGCGCGAGGTCCGTAATACGCTTCGCCCGAAAGCGGCACGATACCGCTGATGTGCAACGCGTGGACGATCTCGTAAACCAGAATTCCTGCCAGTAAAATCGCGCAGATTTTTCGAAGTTGTGCCGCATCCGGTCTGCTGCCAATCAAGACCGTAGCCAGAAGCGCATACTCCCAGAACTTCATTATAGTGAAGGCATAGAATTTCAGTGGGTCCGGGTTGACAAAGAAATAATTGAAGACACCGGAGCATGTGGCCAGAATGGAAAAACCAAGGAGAGCTACGGCGCCGGTAGATATTGCTCGGCGTTGGGTGGCGTAGTCCAAAACTGGCAGGCCATGCGCCACGATGTATACGAGCAGGCAGACGTCGATAGGGAATACGCCCGCGTTTACACTTCCACCTGCCATGTACACGGGAAGCGGCATGAGGCTGCTTACCAAGAGGTACCCGGTGGCATCAGCCCTGCGTGGTGCACGCAGTATGTTGAGAATCAGGTATACGGTGATGAAAAGTATTACGTAAGTCAGCATCGGGTTCTCTATGAGCTGATGGTTTCGTTATTTCGTTATTCCGTTATAAATATCCAGCAATTTGGGGAGGATGACACCGTTGTCGAACCGTTCTCGGACTCTTTGCTGTGCGGCAGCCTTCATTCGCCTACGCTCTTTGTCGCTCATCGAGAGTGCCGACGTTAGTGCGACGACTAGCCCGGAGACATCTCCAGGCGGGACCAAGAATCCGCAGGTCTCGCTGAGCACCTCGGCCATCCCGGTTCTCAACGAGCCGATCACGACCCCGCCGCAGGCCATCGCTTCAAGACACGTATAGGACAAGGCCTCGTTTATGGAAGGAAAACAGGCGACGGCAGCATTCCGGTACAGGCCGGCTAAGCGCTCTCGCCGGCAAATGCCGAGATGCACAACCCATTCCGGCAGCTTCATGCCAAGGGCAGCCCGTAGCCGAATAAAGTTTTCGAACTGGGAGCTAGACCGCCCCGCCAGGACGAGCCGACCTCGCCACCCGGTCTGCCGTAGGAGGTTGGCAGCCCGCAGAAGTATGAAGATGCCCTTATTCCGAACTAAACTGCCCACGAATAGGACATCGTTCGGTTCTAGCCCCTGTGAAGCGTCCAAGGAGAGCTTCCTCCATTGATCCGCATTGATGCTGTTATGCACAACTTGGACACGATCAGCGCCGAATCGTGCCCGCACTGATGAGGCTTGGTGCTCGGACACGACGGTTACGACGTCGGCGGCCCTCAATTCCTGGCGTTCCCAATTGACTTGGAGGCGCCTCGTCGCTGATACACGATCTTTCCAAACCGCATCGATGCCTGCAGTGACGCCGTGCATCCGCACTACCATCGGGAGCGAACGTTGCCCGGCGAGCCACATGACTGACTCGCCCCGAAACCCTGGAAACTCAATTACGTCAGGATGATGGTTGTCAATTACGGTCGCAATGCATTCCGCAATGCGTCTCCGATAGGCAATGCCTTGATCGAGGGGAGCGCGGAGGGTCCGAGCAACAATGTTCCTCTTCTCGACGCCGAGTTCGTCATCGGGTAGCCGGATGACGGTCATCCGCGGTGACGGTATTGATGACGTTGATTGCCCGTCGTCGGACGCTGCTATGATCGTCACGTTGTGACCAATGTGCGCAAGCGCGCGACCCGTTTCCCAGACGTAGGTCCCTATCCCATATGACCGCGGCGAAGGTGGACACTCTTTTGATACGAAAATGATGTTCATGACACAGACTCTGCTGTTCCTATGACTGGGCACGGCCCAGCGGCCATGTGCTTGCTGTACCGTCGAGCCGTTCGCCAGACGACTGCCGCAGTCATGAGCAGTTGTCCTAAGTTGCCGATTAGCATGCCGACAGCAGTTCCCATCAGCCCGTAACGCTCGGTGAGGCAATAGCAGCTAAGGAGGGTGATCAGGACTACGCCCACAAAGATCGGAACCTGGATTTTGAAACGCCGCATGGCCGTCATGGCGTAGCCAAGAAAAGACGCGACATAAGATAGAGCGCTACCCGCACACAACACGGTCAAGACCCCAGCCATCCGCGAGTACTCGTTGGTATAGAGCAAAGCTAGAATGCGGTCCCCAACAAACGCGGAAACCAGAATCCCGGCGACGCCAAGCGCCGCAGCCACTAGAAGCAGTTTCGTCATCAACTGACGGAAGGCGGAACGCTCCTCAGCAACGTGGTATTGTGCAAGCCGTACGCATGCCGGAGCACCTAATGCGTTAACAAGCATCGCTCCTATGAAGGTGAGATAAGCGGCCGCTGAGAACAAACCGAGTTCACGGGTATGCAGCAATCCTGCGACAATATATCGTGGGATCTGTACCTGAATAGTAAGCAGAAAAGCAACAACCCCTAACGGTGCAGCTTCCAAACAGAGGGGCGTCAACCGCCGTCGATCGAGAACAGGACGGAGCGTGTCAGCTATCCTACCTAAGGTGCAGGCTGATCGCTCCCGCTGGCGGACCAGAATTCGTGCCGCAGGGATGTCGAACAGGATGAATACCGAGGCCCACCCGACCACAAGACCTGCGAGCGCAAGTGGGGCCGAGTGGCTGGCGCGGAATAGAACTGCGACACTTGCGACGGCCAGGAAGCCACGTATGGTAAGGGAAACACCTACGTAGTCCATCCGTTCGGATTGCTGGAAGAGGCCGTAGAGAGTATCACTTCCTGAATCGAAGGCCTTTGAGAGAGCCCAGAACAGGATGATCAGAGCCGATTGGTTGCCGACAGCCCACATCACAGCCGCAACAAAGACCGCAACGCTGACGGCTGCGACTGTCGTCAGCGCTCGCAACCCGACGTATTGGCCGAGCGTGTGTCTGTTATCAGCATCCGTGGCCTGAATCGAGCGCAGTTGCAGGCCGGCAACGACGAACAGAGGCGCCGTTAAGGCAAGTCCATAGACTAGTTGCCCGACGAGTGCAGGGCTGCCGAGTTTCGCGAAGACAACGAGAATACCCCATTGACAGAGTGCGAAGACAGCATTGCCAACGGCGTTCCAGAGAAAGTTGGTTCGAAGTGAGCGCGTACGAGTAGCCCTTAGCGACAGGAACTCACGAGATCGTTTCATTAGGAACATGTTGCCTTTGAGTACGTTTGAAGAGTGGGGCCAGTTTATCGATGCTTGTATTTCGAAGGAACTTGCCGATGCGCGTGAACATTGGCGGGACACTTCATCGCCGCGAGTTCCATCGACCGCTTCTCGCATTGACCACCATGGCCGGAACTTGTGCCTGCGGGAGCGGCGGTGCGCAACGAGAACTAGAGCATCCTGTAGAGCTTCTCGGGAATCGGTAACGATCGGTTGTGCAGCACGGTTCCCAACAGTGGAACGCCCGCCGCATCGAGGATTTCCTTTGCGTTGCGTGCGGTTAGACGCCGCGTACTATTGGCCTCGATGACAAGAATCGCAGCATCGGCAACCTGGCCCAGATGTACGGCATTTCCGCGGACGCTTGTTCCCGGAGCATCTATCAATACATACTCAAACACCTCACGCAGCTGTGTGAGGCGCTGTTTGAGTTCATCCACTGACGGAAGGGCGCCATGATCATCGGTCAGCACATCAGGTCCGGCAAACCAGAGATTCTCGCCAATCTGCGCGCACTGTTCGCGCACGGAAGCAGGTTTACCAGAGTACGGAGTTTTTGGATCGACTCCGAAAATATCCGAAAGGCGAGGCGACAGTACATTGGCATCGACAACGCAAACTGGTCGAGTGCTCTTGGTTGCGAGAGTCCGTCCTGCGCCCGCGCAGACAGAACTGCTGCCGCTCTCGCCGTCCACGCCAAAAAATACGACCAGCCGGGGGGCACCGCCATTGGGCGACAGAAATACGCGCTGGACTAGCCGCAGCATCTCCTCCCGGCAGGCATCGACACCACCTCTGGGAGCAACTGTCTTCGCAGCAGGACGAGGCATATCGTCCGGGCTGCAGTTATCCGTTACGCCCGACTCGCGCTCGATTTGACTCAGAAGTTCGAAGTTTTGACTCATGGGAGATTCCTCGCGCTAGTTTGAGGCGTTACGTTTTCCGCCAACGGCGATGTTAGCGCCGGAAGCAGGATCTTTTGTCCCGGCCGAATAAGGTTTGGATTGATCAGGTTAGGATTGAGCGTCTGGATTTGATGCAGACGATTTTCATCGAAGTCTCCCAGATATTGCATTGCGATCTCTTGAAGGGTTTGGTGGGGCCGAACTGTGACTTCCAATGGCGTTGTCTTCGGACTAAGGTCGGCGACGCTTGTTTTGCTGAACTTTGTCGTGGCTGGCGCTATGAGTGACACGGGCGGGTGAAACCGAGAAAGCCCGAGTACGCCAAGCGCAGACACGACCAGCAGCACCGCCGTTGCTGGAACCCAGAGCTTCTCCCGCCAGGAAGTCTTCTTCCCTTGTTTAGGCAAGCGGGACTGTCCAGAGACTACCTCGAGTGCAGAGAACGTCTCTCTTGGCTGCAGCATCAGTTGCTGATCCGCGATTACTTCGGCCACCATGCTACCTTCAACCTGTTTGCGCCTCAATGCACAGCACAGAGAAAGCGCGTTAAAGCATAGGTTGTTGATCGTTCGGGGAATTCCCTGGCTAGCTTCCACGATCATGTTGAGCGCATCTTCTGTAAGCAGCGGTGCGCCACTGTAGCCTGCAAGCTTCAGCCGGTAGTCGATGTAGGCAATTGTCTCTTCTTTCGAAAGCGGTTCAAGCCGGCAGATGGTCGAAATGCGCTGGCGAAGCTGTACCAATGAAGGATTCATCAGCTTATTGGAAAGCTGAAGCTGTCCGGCGAGGACGACCTGCATCAACTTGGCCCGCGTCGTTTCAAAGTTGGTGAGCAAGCGAACCGTTTCGAGAGCGGCATCCGATAGGTTCTGCGCCTCGTCAATGACGACAACGAACTTTTTCCCAGCCCGCGCCTCCGCGAGGAGTACGTCATTTAGTTGCTGGTGCATCTCCGCGATGTCCTGGCTCGGGGTAACGGCTAGGTCGCGCAAGATGTATCCGATTAGCCCCCGCGGCTCGCACTGGGTTTCGAACAGAAATACACTGCGGGCGGATTTCCGAATGTCATCGAGGAAACGGAACAACAGCGTTGTTTTTCCCATTCCCGGCGGCGCAATCAGGGCAGTAAATCCACGATTGCTGTAGAAGCCATACTGCAGTGATGCCAGCGCCTCTCGATGAGTGTGGCTGTGATACAAGAATCGCGGATCGGGGGTAGCTCCGAAAGGATCCTCCTGAAATCCGAAATATCGCAGCAACATCACTTTACTCTCCGCTCTTCGGAAGTGCAGCAAGCACGGGCACGCCCAGATAGCCGGCCAGCTCGTCGGGTGTACGGAACGATGGATCCATGAAATCGACTACGAACGCCGTAGAGAAGCTGACGGTGGTAGCCAGCAGCAGCGTAAGGATGGCGGCGGTCAACGGCGACCGGCTGGGAAGCGCGGGAACAATTGGTTGCTCCGCCATAGCGACATTCAGGATGCCACGCTGGTCAAGGGCGTCACTGATGCGTGCTTCTTCACTCTTGCGCACATACAAGAGATAGTTATCTTCTTGCGTTTTAGCGGCCCGCAAAAGGTCCTGCTGGACGACTCCGTCTTCATCGAGGCGGCGAGCAGCCTCGCGGTACTGTCCGGCAATGGAACTCGCAGCCGCCGTGCGCGCCTTCAAACCGCTGAGGTCGGCCTGATCCTTGGTAAGCTCCGCCTGGATCCACTGGTAATTGGGATTCTGGCCGGTGGTTTCTTCACGAATGGGTTGGCTTTCTTGCGCGCTGATACTATTCCTTGCCTCTGCGATCTGCTTGTCGACCTCCTGCACCAATGGATACGTGGGTTCGTACTTAGTCAGCAGTTCGGTTCTCTTTAGCTCCAGATTCAGCAGAGTCGACTTTAATTGTTGAAGCAGTTGCGGATTATCGGATGTGCGCACCGCGGTTGTCATCCGCGGCTGCACAGACTCCAGTTGCGCCTGCAGCGCACGAATCCGCTGTTCCGTCTCAGTCACCGTCGCCTGGGCCTGATGGGCCGTCGAGTCAAACTCGTTAGAGCGCTGCAGCGCGGAGTCGCGCTCAAGTTGTGCCGAGACAACCCCGCTTCCCTTGGTGAAATCCAGTAGTTGTTTTTGCGCCTGCTCCAAGCCCTGATGGTATCGCTCCGTTTGCTGATCGAAGAACTTGAGTTCACCCGATGGACGATGCACTTCCAGATGCTTTTCCGTGTATGCCACAGCCATCGCTTTAAGCACTTCTGCTGCCATCTGCGGATCGCGGGCTTGATATTTCACCGAAATCACATTGGTCTTGCGGATCGGTTCGATCTTCAAATCGTTACTTAGTTTGCGTACTGCCTTTGCGACTCTTACCTCGCTTTCGCGGCCGGCAGACAAACCAGATTTGCCACTTAGACCTGTTTTCAAAACGACCTGGCGCAGCAAGTCTTCGCTGTTCAGCAATTCCACTTCGGAGTTGAGGTCTTCCTCGCTGACCTGATCGCCGCTAAATTGGGCCGGTGCATTTGCCGATGGGGTCACAATCGCATCCGAGCGTTGGCGTCGGACCAGGATCTTCATCTCGGCTTCATACTTTGGAACCCATATGCCAGATACGACTACAGCAGCCATGACAAAAGCAAATGCCGTCAACATCGTCCAGCGCTGGCGAAACAGCACACCGAAGATGTCGCGCAAGGTCGGCAGCGGTTTTTGGATGTAGCGTTCGATTTGCAGATCTTCAGGTGTCATGCTGCACCTCGCTCTCTCTAATATGTCACCGGGTTTAAGTACGCCCCCATGCTTGAAGTGGGCAGATATCTCTGAATCTTCGAGATGCGGTTCTGCGGTACGAAGACCATATCTCCGGGACGCAAGTGCACGTCTTCCTTCAAGTCCCGCGATTTCATCATCTTCTTAACATCCACGAGCCGCGCTTCCATCAATCCGTCGGAAGCCGGTCGAAACAGCACCACTTGGGAGTGTTTGGATGTTTCGTTGAAACCGCCAGCGATCGCCACCGCCTCTGTGAGCGTCAGGTCACTGCGGAGATCGTATTTGCCCGGCTTTGCCACTCGACCGGCTGCGATAAAGTAGGGCTTCTCAAAATCCTTTAGGACGATTGCGATCATGGGGTCGTGCAAAATGCCTTTATAAGCCGCCCTTATCCTTTCCGTTAACTCCGGCACGGTCTTCCCTTCGACAAAAATCGATCCAACTCCCTTCAATGTCACGTAACCGTCCGGTTGCACTGCCACCGTCTGGTTGAACTCCGGAGACAGCGCAAAATCCAAGTCGAAGCTGTCACCCTTGCGCAGCTTATAGCGTGGATTGCGTTCTCGAAGTCCCGGAACTGCGTCCGAAGATGCAGCAGAAATCGAAGAGGGGCCAGCCACAGGCGCGGTGGGCGCGCCTTGGCCCGTCGCTGTGATCGCAAATGCCATGATGAGCCCTGCTAATGCGATTACTGAGTGCTTCATTTCGAACCTCACCTAAGAAAGCGCTTATTGGAAGCCACTTTAAGATCCTGGTTATTCTTTGCGGATAAAAGCTTTTCACTGCGGAGGAAGGAGCGACTAACTCGCTATTGAAGAGCCAACCGGTGCTCGCGCTGTGTCCGCAGGCTCCAGATCGTCCGCATCAACTTCTACCGCCACGCTCTGCATGATCAGGTCAAGCGTAAGCACCACGCGGAGACTGTTCTTCTTGCGTACTAATATGCCTTCCATCCCCGCCATCGGTCCAACTGTAATGCGTGCCCGTTCGCCGACAACAAGATATGGGTGAGGCTCAACCTTGCGCAGGTGCATGCCGGAACGCAACGCTTCAATTTCAAAGTCGGGCAAAGGCCACGGTTCTCGCGCCGAACCCACAATCGAAAGCACCCCTGGCACCCCAAGAACGGAACCGCGTGCGCTTTGCGTGATTCGGACAAAGGTATAGGTCGGAAACAGAGGCAGTTCCAGAACCACCGGGAGGCGCTTCTGCCATTGACGGGCTGTTCGGTAAAGCGGCAGGAAGGTCTCTATCCCCCGGTCTGTCAGCAATTCAGAAACACGCTTTTCATGGCGAGGCGTGAGGTACGCCGCGAACCATCTCGGAGAGTTGATGGTGCCGAAGGCTGCTCCGGTATCGCCAGTTGTTATGCACTTGCAGGTTTTGGACATAGCTTCGCTATCCTTGCTCGGCGTAACTTTCCATAGCTTTCGGTTTACAATACAGCGCGCAGAGTTGCAGCCTGTGTTACGCGCCAAGAATTGCTGAGCAGTACCGTCATACAGGCACCGCAGAGCGAATTTAATCAAACATTCCTACTGAACTTCTGATCCTGTTACTCCTGAACCGCGGTGTCTTCCCCTGTTGCGCCATCCCATTTGCGGGCGGTCATGAGTGACTCATCTGATGCTTCGGGAAAAAACTGTAAAGCGGCAGCAAACCCGGTCCGGGACTCCTTACGCTCGACGCGCAGCACCTGGCCCTCACCAGACAACAACATCCCGCGGCTGGAGCCCTCCAAACCGGGAAGAGCAATCTCCACTTGAACCCTCGCTCCAGCCGGCGGCGGGGTGTCTGCCATCACGAAGACTCCGCACGTGCTAATATCTGCGGTGATACCTTCGCCTCCTTGTAGCACCCCATCTTGCCCCACCCACAAAAAAGACGCGCGGGCGCATAAGCTGTATCGGTTGGCATTTCTCAGTCCCGCGGCATTATTCGCTCTCATGCTACTCATCTCATCTCCACCGCTTCTGACGTGCGCACAATTTAAGCGCTCGATCAAGCACGCACAAGAGGTCGAAAGACCATGAGAAGTTTTTCCACGTTTTATGGCAAACAATTGGAGACTTTAGTCCCTAGCCTGCTTTATGCATGAAGGCCGCCGAGGTGGTCTTCGAAAGGCGAGATTGCGGCGATGGTGTTGATGGCAACGTGAATCGTCCAGTGCGATGAGTTGTGGAGTTCGCCGGTTTGTCGGAACTGGCTAGCCTGGAGGTTTTCGGACACAGTGCTTCCCCGACTGCCGTCTGCATTAATTCCGAAAATTATGTTTTGGGTAGACCGCGTCAGTGCTATCCCGGCGAGGCTCCGAGGGCCAGCGCTACTTGTCGGAAGGTGGGCAGGAACGGGAACGACGCGGGCAGGTGCACGACCACGCGGCGAACCGAAACCAGCAGACGGGCGCCCAGTTTGAGCAACCGTTCACGAAGAGTCCAGACCTGAGCTCGCGCACAGTTGGTGTGCGCAGCCTTCAGTCGTAGCTCCTGCATCAAGACATATGCTGCGGCGGTCAGCAGGACGCGGAGTTGGTTGGCCCAGAAGTCGCTGCAACTGGTGCGATCGATCTGAAGATCGTGCAGTTCTTTGATCCGATTCTCGATCTCGCCCCTCTGGCAGTACACCTCTTCATAGAGCCACTGGGGACTCTGCTTCATATTGGTGATGACGAAGCGCGGATTGTCCTTCGGCTTCTTCCCCTCGGCGCGAACGACCTCGGCCTTGATGATGATGCGGCGTTGTTGCGGCCACGTCTGGGCCGCATAGTTGGCTTCGCTATAGACGTGTTCGGTCTTCCCAGTCTGACGCGAGAGTCTGCGGGCCTGTCGCATAGCTGGTTTGGCTTTGCGTTTCAACACAGCGTTTTTGGCCATCGCAATGACGTACTCAAGATTGGACTCTCCCTCCAGGAAGTCGAGCAAATCGGGGTGCGCGAAGCCGCCGTCGAGGCGAACCCGGATCCGCGCACCGGGAAAGCTGTAGGAGATCATATTGATCAGACGACGGAGAATCCCCCGCGCGCCTACCGCCGCGGTCACGTTGCCGGGACGCAACACGGCTGCGCACAGATACTGTTCGGCCTCGTCATTGAAGCTCACAAAGCCCATTACCGGCAGGTAGCACCAGCTGTCGTAGTGTCCGTTGAAGAACGATAGCTGCTGTGCGCCGTGGGTAGGGTCGTCGGTCGGATCCAGATCGATGGTGACGAGGCGAGCGCGTCCATGTAGCCGCTTCGCGTGACGGTCGATCACGCTGTCCGCCAGTGCTTCGCCCAGGCGGTAGAGTTCTCTTGGTCGGATCGAGTTTTCAAAGCGCGACAGAGTTGGCTGCGAAGCCAGGTCGCGGCCGGTGATTGGATCGCGATCGAGCAACATCTTGTGAATGGGGTCGGCAGAAAGGCGCGCCGAGTCGTTTGCGTCCGGATAGCCGCAAGCAATCGAGAACACACGCTGTGCCAGCAACTCGCGCAACGAGTGATCGACCTTGCTGGCTTGCCGCTTGTCTCGCAGACATCCGGCCAGAGCTTGGATCAATCCGTAACGGCGGTCAGCAGCCTTCAGCAGGATGGCTCCGCCATCAGAACTGCCATTGGTTTGGTCGAAGCGAGCAATGATCGGCTTGGTGAAAATCTCGGGGAACAACAGACACTGTGTTGTGCTATCTTCAAACACGCGGGAAGCCTTTCTTGCTGCTTCAAACACTGTCTAGACAACATGTTTGTAGCACAACAGGCTTCCCGTTTCTCTGATCTTCACGAATTTTCCGGGTTAGTACACGCCCAGCCCAAGTTGCGCAGCTCACGCGCCGAAAACTCTCTCCTGTAATAAAACAAATGGTCGGGGCGACTGGACTCGAACCTGCAGCCCTCTGCTAACTTGCTGAAGTACGTTCGCGACAGTCAGTTGTCCAGGATTTTTGAGAAACACAGGTGAAGGAATCCAATCGCACTGCTGGATCAAGGCTGTTGCAGAGCTTCAGGCTATCCTGCCCGACTTACAGTGCACCTATTAATTAATAATTCTTCTACATAATTGCACATAAAATAGCCACTCTGAGCCCCGAACGACCACACTCAGAGAGGGTGAATATGGCTGCGCCTGATTGGGCATCGATTGGCGACCACGGATTCCTGAATACCAAGTTGCCTCAAACGCTATCCAGCGTCTGGATCGACCGTGATCTCAGTTGGTTGGACTTCAACCAGCGGGTTCTGGCTGAAGCTCTCGACGAGCGCACGCCTCTGCTCGAAAGAGCGAAGTTTCTCGCGATCTTCACCTCGAACCTCGACGAGTTTTTTATGAAGCGCATGGCGGTGCTTCGGCCGGGAAACAGCGACTCACACTGCGCGTTGTTGCAGCGCCTACGAGACAAAATAGGTTTGCAGCTTCGCCAGCAGGCGGAGTGTTATCGTCAGAAGATCGTTCCTGGTTTGGCCGGGCACGGCATCGTTCTGCGCCGCTGGGACGAACTGACAACGGGCCAGCAGGCGGAAGCGAGTGTTCACTTCGAGTCCAACGTATCTCCGGCACTCACCCCACTGGTCATCGATCCGGAGCATCCGTTTCCATTCCTCTCGAATCTGTCTACGTCTCTCACCTTCCGGCTGCAGCGATCCCGGTCGCAGCGAATCGATGTACGCCCGTGTGAAGGTTCCACGAGGGTTGAAACAGTGGGTCGGTCTCGACACCGACGTCGCCCCCGGTCAAAAGCTGTTCGTTCCGCTTTATGAAATCATTCGTGGCAATCTCGACAAACTTTATAGCGGGATGACGATAACAGCCACCACCTTGGTACGTCTCACCCGCGACGCTGAGGCGGAGATCGATGATGATTCTGCAGCGGGACTTCGTGAGTTGGTCGAGGAACAGGTTCGTCAGCGTCGCTACGAACCTGTTGTTCGCCTAGAGTTTGGGTCCGGGTGCCGATCCTGCCATTCGGGAAATGCTGCGTGATCGTTTTGCATTGTCTCCGGCGGACATTTATGACATGCCCGAGGAGGTTGATTACACGACGCTGTTTGAGCTTGCGGATCTGCCAATTCCCGAACTACGTGACTCACCCTGGACCCCACTTCGCCATCCATCTCTTCGGGATGACGGGACCGCGATCTTTACGGCCATCCAGGCGGGTGACATCCTTGTTCACCATCCGTACGACAGCTTCGAAACAAGCGTGGAGCACTTCATCAGCACCGCCGCTGATGACCCCCACACGGTCTCGATCAAGATGACCGCTTACCGGATCGGCGACGATACGCCGTTTGTGAAGTCTCTGATCCGGGCGGCAGAACATGGAAAACAAGTTGCCTGCGTGATGGAAATCAAGGCCCGCTTCGATGAAGAGCGCAATCTGCATTGGGCCGCCGAACTCGAGCGCGTGGGAGCGCATGTCACCTTCGGTGTAAGCGGGCTTAAGACACACGCCAAAACAGCGCTGGTCGTCCGGAAGGAGGCCAGCGGCCTGCGTTGCTATGTCCATATCGGAACCGGTAACTACCACGTGAAGACGGCCCGCCTCTACGCCGACGTTGGCCTGCTTACGTGTGACCCGCTGCTCACGCACGATGTCGTCAACCTCTTCCACTACCTCACGGGCCACGCAGATGCTCCGCATTGTTCCGCGCTCCTGGTGGCGCCCACGACTATGCGGCCGCGTTTGCTCGAACTGATACGGCGCGAGATCGAAAACCAACGCGCCGGTCGGCCAGCGCGGATTGTTGCCAAGATGAACCAACTGGAAGACCCGGACATAATTCGAAGCCTTGTGCGATGCATCGGAAGCCGGCGTGCCGATTGATCTGATTATCCGCGGCTTGTGCTGCCTGCGTCCCGGGATTCCCGGCCGAAGCGAAAACATCCGCGTTCGGTCGATCATCGGGCGCTTCCTGGAACACTCGCGTATTTTTCACTTCGCGAATGGCAATGAGAACCCGGTCGAGGGCGAATTCTTTATCGGATCGGCGGATTGGATGTTCCGGAACCTCTCGAAGCGCATCGAGGTGATTACTCCGGTGTTTGCCGAGGGCCACAGAGAGAGGCTTTGGGAGATACTCGACATGTGTTTGCGTGACGGACGGCAGGCTTGGACTCTCGAAAGCGACGGTACCTATTCACAACTGCAGCCTGGCGGAGACCCAGAAGGCCCCGAGACACTCGGCGTTCAGCAGATGCTGATGAATATTACGCGTGTTCGGGCGGGCGCATAGTGTTCAACGATAATGCGACCCGATTGCCTGCGCGTGTAGCAGGATTGCCATGGGTGGCCACCGAACAGCAATTTGGTTCAGTTATTGACGTGCCTTTAACATTCCCGCGAAGGAATCGGGAATATCCTCGTCGTCTAGCGGCAGAGGGCCACTCAGCCAGGCCTTGCACAGACCTGACAAATCTTGGGGGTTTCAATGTCTGAGCTTCCTGCTACCAAGCTGGCAAAAGAATTCATTCGAAAAACCGAGAGAAAAGAGCTTACGGTCGAGGCGTTGACGAAGTCGTTCCTCGGAAACCTGTTCTTCGTTCAGGGGCGGTCGCCCCAGAGAGCCACACAAAACGATTTGTACATGGCGCTCGCGCACTCCGTACGCGACCGGCTAGTGGAGAGGTGGATCTCGACCGTCCAGAATTACCACGAGCAGGACGTCAGGATCGTCTGCTACTTCTCGGCGGAATACCTCACCGGGCCCCACCTGGCTAACAACCTGATCAGTCTTGGTATTCATGATCAGGCGAGAGAGGCCATGGAACGGCTTGGTCTCGACTTGAACGTCTTGATCGAGCAAGAAGAAGATCCTGGTCTGGGGAATGGCGGGCTCGGACGTCTTGCCTCCTGCTTCATGGATTCGCTGGCCACTCTCGACATTCCTGCCATTGGGTACGGAATTCGATATGAATACGGAATCTTCGATCAGGTGATTCGCGACGGTTGGCAGATGGAGACGACCGACAAATGGCTGCGCCTAGGGAATCCCTGGGAGATTGCTCGACCTGAGGACGCTTTCGAGGTGAAGTATGGCGGACATACTGAATCCCATAAGGATGCTACTGGCCGGATTCGGGTACATTGGCTTCCTGACAAAGCGGTCCGAGGCGTGCCGCACGACACCCCGATCCTGGGCTACCACACCAATACCGCCAACACGATGCGGCTGTGGTCGGCTGAAGCTGTGGAATCCTTCTCGGTCCAGATCTTCAACGAAGGTGATTTTGTCGGAGCCGTAGCCGACAAGGTAGCTTCGGAGAACATCTCCAAAGTTCTGTATCCGAATGATGAGGGTATCCAAGGCAAACAGCTTCGTCTGGCACAACAATTCTTTTTCGTTTCGTGCTCTCTGCAGCACATCCTGCGCATTCACACCATACAGGAACGGCCGCTCACGGACCTCTATCGCAAATTCGCGATTCAGTTGAACGATACGCACCCGTCGATTGCAGTTGCGGAACTGATGCGCCTGCTCATCGACGAACATCTTCTGGACTGGGATACCGCCTGGCACATTACGCAGAATACAATCTGCTATACCAATCACACCATTCTTCCCGAAGCGCTGGAGCAATGGCCAATCGAATTGTTTGGAAAGCTACTTCCGCGACACCTGGAGATTATTCTCGAAATCAATCGCCGGCATTTGGATGAAGTTCGTGCGAAGTTTCCCGGCGATTCAGAGCGTGTCGCTCGCATGTCGATCATCGACGAGCGCGGCCAACGATTTGTTCGCATGGCGAATCTCGCCGCCGTAGGAAGTCATGCGATCAACGGAGTCGCTGCACTGCATACCGAATTGCTGAAAAGCCTCGTTCTTCGGGATTTCTATGATTTCTCGCCGGAGAAGTTCAGCAACAAGACCAATGGAGTGACTCCACGACGTTGGATGGTACTGAGCAATCCCCGGCTGACAGAGGCTCTCACTGCAAAGATAGGGCCAGGCTGGATTCGCGACCTTGAACGGCTTCGGAGGCTTGAGAGCTTCGCTGACGACGCGGACTTTAGAACTCAGTGGCACGAGATCAAACAGAACAACAAGAATGATCTCGCGGCGTTTATTCAGGAACAGCTCGGGATGGCTGTCGATCCCCAGTCGATGTTTGATGTGCTGGTGAAACGTATTCACGAATACAAGCGACAGCACCTGCAGGTGCTTCACGTTATCACCCTATACAACCGAATCAAGCGCGATCCCGATCTGGAGTTCACGCCACGCACGGTCATCTTCGGCGGCAAAGCAGCGCCGGGCTACCGGATGGCCAAGCTGATTATCAAGCTCATTCATTCGGTAGCCAGCGTGGTAAATTTCGACGTCGATGTGAAAGACCGTTTGAAGGTCGCGTTTCTGCCTAACTATGACGTCACCCTAGGTCAGAGAGTGTATCCGGCTGCGGACCTCTCCGAGCAGATATCACTGGGTGGGAAGGAAGCCTCCGGCACCGGAAACATGAAATTCGCCATGAATGGTGCATTGACGATTGGCACTCTCGACGGTGCGAACATAGAGATCCGGGAAGAAGCGGGTGAAGAGAATTTCTTTCTGTTTGGATTAACCGCCGACGAAGTTCAGACGATGAAATCTGCCGGATACCAGCCCCGCTCCTTTTACGAATCGAACGAGGAACTGCGATGCTGCGTTGATTCGCTGATCTCCGGCCAATTCTCTTCAGGAGATCGCGACCTCTTCCGTCCGTTGTACGATTCTCTTCTGAGCCGGGACGAGTACATGTTGCTCGCCGACTACAAGTCCTTCATCGAATGCCAGGACCAGGTGAGCGCCGCGTATCGCGACCATGATCGCTGGAATCGCATGTCTATCCTAAATGTTGCACGTATGGGCAAGTTCTCGTCTGACCGGGCGATCCGCGAATACTGCTCGGAGATATGGCGGACCTGGCCGGTCAAGATCGAATTTAACTCCTGAGGATTCTTCGAATGCAGCGATATGATTTGATTGTGATTGGCTCCGGACCGGGGGGCCAACGAGCAGCTATCCAAGGCGCCAAAGCAGGAAAACGGGTTGCGGTGATCGAGAAGCAAGCAGCCGTGGGCGGAGTGTGCATTAACACGGGAACGATACCCAGCAAGACGATGCGCGAAGCGGTGCTGCATCTCTCCGGCTTCTACGAGAGGAATTTCTACGGGGCGAATCACTGTACCAAAGACAGCTGCACGATGGCGGACCTGAACTTCCGCGTCCAGCACGTGGTCGAGAATGAAATCGATGTCGTCCAGAGCCAACTGAAACGAAACGGCGTGGAACTCATCCGTGGGATCGGCAGCTTCACGGGCCCACACGAGATTCGCGTGGAAAGCATCAATGGTATGGCGGAATTCGAGGCCGACTACGTAGTGATCGCGACGGGGACGAAGCCGGCAGTGAATTCCAAGGTACCTATCAACGGGCGGAACATCATCAACAGCGATCAGATCCTGAGCATGCCGCAAATCCCGAAGACGCTGATCGTGGTGGGTGGCGGCGTGATCGGTGTCGAATATGCTTGCATGTTTGCGACGCTGGGCGTGCGGGTGATTATCGTGGAAAAGCGTCCGCGACTGCTGGAGTTTGCCGATACGGAGATGGTCGAAGCGCTGAGCTATCAATTGCGCGACCAGCGGGCCACTATGCGGATGAATGAGGAAGTCGAAGGCGTGGAAGAGTTGCCGGATGGCAAAGTGGCGGCGAACCTGGTCAGCAAAAAACGGATTATAGGCGACGCGCTGCTCTATGCCGTGGGACGGCAAGGAAATGTCGATGCACTAAATCTGGCAGCGGCGGGATTGGAGTCGGACAACCGAGGGCGCATCAAAGTGGACGCAAATTATGCCACGGCCCAGCCGCACATCTTCGCGGTAGGAGACGTGATCGGATTTCCCAGCCTGGCCTCTGTGTCGATGGAGCAAGGCCGCATCGCCGCGGGGCGAGCGTTCAAACTGGACGTGCACACGGATCCCGCGGGATACCCGTATGGCATTTACACCATTCCACAAATTTCATTCATCGGGAAGACGGAAGAACAGCTCACGGATGAGGATGTTCCTTATGAAGTCGGTGTGGCCTACTATCGAGATATCGCGCGCGGGCAGATCAGTGGGCACACAGACGGGCGTTTGAAACTTCTGTTTCACCGGGAGACGCTCGAACTGCTGGGAGTCCACATTTTCGGTGAAAATGCCGCCGAGTTGCTGCATATTGGGCAAGCGGTGTTCATGTTGAAAGGCAAAGTCACTTATTTCGTGGATACGGTATTCAACTATCCGACGCTCGCGGAATGCTACAAGGCCGCGGCGTTCAACGGATTGAACCGTCTCAGCTGAGTGTCATCTCCAACTGGCGCCGGCCACGGCGTTCTTCCAAATGTTGGAAATATGAATTTCTGATGAATGCAAGTTACAGCAAAAGCTTCTCACGTTAAGGGAGGCTGGATCGCTTTTAAGAAAATTCATCAGCTTTTAATAGCGTCGGGCCGGAGAAGTGCGAGAATTTCCCGAATCAGCTGGGCTGGCTTGGACTGCTGCCCTGATTCTCGTGTCGCTGGTGTCGGCAGTCAAACCGATCGGCCAGAGTTTCTCCTGCGCCAGTCTTAGCAGCCTTAGGAGATGTGGTGATGGCAACCGACCCGATCCCTCTACCCGATGCCAAGCAAGTGTTCGGCGAACCCAAGCACAAACATACGCAGGACTACATTCGCTAAGCCGAGAGTAGGCGGCAGCCGCGACGCTGCACTAACCCCAGAAGGTTGCCCCGTGATCTCGTCGGCGTTCTCTCCCGCCGTGCTCGGGCTACACGGCAGGCAAGGCTTCCGCACCAAGCCTTCAGTGCATGGCGCTGTGCTCCTGCATTCGCAGTGATGGCTATCGGGTATGATCCATGACGAACGAGGTGAAGCGATGGCGTGCGACTCAAACGAGTTGAAACACGTTCCACTATTCGAGCTGCTCGATGATGAAGAAGCTGCCATTCTGGCTGCGCAGGTCGAGCTGAAGAGATTTGCCCCACGGCAACGCATCTACAAGATGGGTGATCCCGGCCAACACGCCTACGTCATGATATCGGGGGCCGTCCAAGTCACAACTGTAGACGAAGACCAACAGGAAGTTCTGGTCGATGAACCGGGACACGGCGATTTTTTCGGTTTCGCATCGATGCTGGAGCAGACGCCACACCAGACCAACGCCATGGCGATCGAAGAAGCGGTCTGTCTTGAGGTGAGTCGCGACGACATAGCCACTCTACTGCAAAGCAAACCGATGGCAGGCATGGACATGTTGACCGTGCTTGGCCGTCAGTTCCACGCTTCCCAGCAATTGGTGCGAGTCCGGGCCAGCCGCAACGTTAACGAAGTGATCGCGCAGGAAACGACTCCGGGAGACCGCATCGCCGACTCGGTCGCTCGCTTTGGTGGATCTTGGACGTTCATCATCCTGTTTGGCGTCGTCCTGGTGATCTACTCAGGGTTGAACGTAGCGCTTGGTGGAAGGGCTTGGGACCCCTACCCGTTTATCCTGCTGAACCTTTTCCTGTCCATGTTGGCGGCCATCCAGGCACCGGTAATCATGATGAGCCAGAATCGCCAGGACATAAAGGATCGCCTGCGAGGTGAGCTGGACTACGACGTGAATCGTCGGGCCGAGGCCGAGATCCAAGGTCTGGCTCATAAGCTAAATCTCTTGACCGATAAGATCGGAGATGTTGACGAGTTGCTCCGGGAAAAGTTGATGCAAGGCTGAGATTCGAAGCATTCATTGCCATGATTCAGTGGCTCACATCGCTGGGCTGTTTCCGGCAAACCAGGGTTAAAGGCCGAAGGTATTCTTGCCCGTTAGCTAACCAATGACGAGCCCTCAGCTTGACCTCTAATTGACAATCCCTAACGATGAGTTTTTACTCTGGTTAGTAGATTTGGCACTTGTCACTTGTCTGTCGAAGCGGAGTGGTTTGGTTTCCCCGGGGCTGTCGCAGGTTCTTCCAGTTGTTGGCCTGCTTAGCTCCGGTACAACAGCAGGGAGGCATAACGATGGTTGCATTTCCGAATCGAGTCTTGCTAGTCGGTTTTGGAGCAGTGGCGCGTTGCACGCTGCCCATTTTGGTCAAACACCTCAGTATCGATCCCAAACGCATCACCACCATAGACTTTGAGCCGAACGACGCCGCTCTGAAGCCTTGGATCGAGCAGGGCATGACCTTCATCAAGGATCGCGTGACACCGGAGAACCTGGGGAGTTTGCTGGGACAGCACCTCTCGGCCGGAGACCTCCTCATCGATCTGGCATGGAATATTGATTGTTGTGAAATCGTGCAGTGGTGCCACGACCGGGGCGTCCTCTATGTGAACACATCGGTAGAGCTCTGGGATCCCTACGCTGGAGCCGACAACAAGCACCCTACCGAGCGAACCCTCTACTGGCGCCACATGAATCTGCGGCGGATGATCTCCACGTGGAGCGAGCCCGGGCCGACGGCGGTGATCGAACACGGAGCGAACCCCGGCCTGATCAGCCATTTCACCAAGCAAGCGCTCCTGGACATCGCGCAGAAAGCGCTGACGGAAAACAAATTCAGTGGGGCTCAGTCGGAGAAGATCGCTCACCACGCCAAGGCGCGGAACTTTAACCACCTTGCCCACCAACTCGGCGTCAAGGTCATTCACTGCAGCGAGCGCGACACACAGATCACAGATCAGCCCAAACAGGTGAACGAGTTCGTCAATACCTGGAGCGTTGAGGGCTTCCGGGAGGAGGGGACGACCACGGCCGAGATGGGCTGGGGCACCCATGAAAAAGAGCTGCCCGCCCTCGCTTTCGAGCATGCGGACGGCCCCAAGAGCCAGATCTGCCTGGCGCGGATGGGCATCAATACACTCGTTGCGAGCTGGGTGCCACCGAATCATGACATCGTCGGCATGATCGTGCGCCACGGCGAGGCGTTCACCATCACCGAGAAGCTCACCGTTTGGGAAGACGGCAAGGCGATCTACCGCCCTACGGTCCACTACGCTTATTGTCCGTGCGACGCCGCCATTGCTTCACTCTACGAGCTACGTGGCTACGACTACCGGCTGCAACCGCGCATCCGCATCATGACCGACGAAATCATCAGCGGAGCCGATATTCTGGGCGCGCTGGTGATGGGACACCCTTACGAATCGTGGTGGTGCGGAACCGATCTCGATATCGAGGAGTCGCGCCGCCTAGTACCGCACCAGAACGCGACCACGATGCAGGTAGCCATCTCGGTTGTCGCCGCATGCATGTGGATGGTCGAGAACCCGTGCCGGGGACTGTGCGTGCCTGATGACTTGCCCCATGACTATGTGCTGGAGGTCAGCAAGCCCTACCTGGGCAAGTTCGTCTCCGTGGCCTCGGATTGGAACCCGCTGAAGCACTACTCCAACTTCTTCAGCGGATATAACAAGCCGCAGCTCGACAGGTCCGACCCGTGGCAGTTCAAGAATTTTCTTATCACGGAAGGAGACGGCATTTGAACTCCAGCGCGGCGCCACGGGAATTTGCAGATGACGCATCCTGCGCGCCTCAAGATCGCGATTAACACAACATGTAGGCTACGGACCATAAGCTATGGACCAAAAGACACTGCTTCAACTGGCCAAGAAGCACGGCACCCCGCTTGTCGTCGTGGACCATAAGGTGCTGCGAGAGAACTACGACCTGTTCCGAAAGTACCTGCCGCGCGTGCAGGTCTACTATGCGGTCAAGGCTAACAACGACCCTGCGATCGTGCAGACGTTCTACGATGCCGGAGCCAGTTTCGATGTCGCCAGCATGGCCGAGTTTTTGACCGTTCACGAAAAGATCAAGCATCTTCCGGCGAAACAGCGGCAGGATTTCATCTGGGATCGCATCATTTACGCGAACCCGATCAAGGCGATTGAAACGCTCGAGCAGTTGGATCCATACAAGCCGTTGGTCACCTACGATAACCACGAAGAGGTGATCAAGATCGCCCGCTATGCGCCGCACTCGGGCTTGGTGCTGCGGTTGCGCGTTCCCAACACCGGATCGATGGTGGAGCTGTCAAGCAAGTTCGGCGCCTTGCCCGGCGAGGCCGTGGACCTGATCGCCTTCGCTCACAATAACAAGCTCGTGGTCGAGGGGCTGAGCTTCCACGTCGGCAGCCAGTGCACGAACCCGAGAAACTACAGCCAGGCGCTGCACCTGGCCGCGGGCATCTTCGCAGAGGCCAAGGCGCGTGGCTTCGATCTCAAGCTCCTCGACATCGGCGGTGGTTTTCCTGCCCACTACGACGACGCGGTCCCTCCCTTCAGGAGACTCGCCAAAATGATCAACGCCGAGTTGGACCGGCTTTTCCCCGAACCGATCGAAATCCTTGCAGAGCCGGGGCGTTTCCTGGTCGCCACCGCCGCCACCGCCGTCGCCCAGATCATAGGCAAGGCCGTCCGCGGCGGCAAGCTTTGTTACTACCTCAATGACGGCGTCTATCACACCTATAGCGGCGTGATCTTTGACCACGCCCAGTACCGCCTGAGAAGTTTCAAGAAAGGTCCCACTCAGATCTGCTCCGTCTTCGGCCCCACGTGCGACGCGCTCGATACCATCAGCCTGGCCGAGGAGCTCCCGGACCTGGAGATGGGCGATCTGGTCTACTCCGAAAACATAGGCGCCTATTCCGCCGCCAGCAGCACGTCCTTCAACGGCTTCCCGCCGGCCAAGGTCGTGCATGTGAACCAGTGATGTCGAAGCGCACCGTGACGATGAAGAATCTTTTACACGAGGAATGACATAACTGCCGGATTAACCCACCGGCGTTGAAAGAGGAAAAACATGAATGCCGCAGCACCTGGACCTGTTTGGATTCATCCCCCGCGCTTTTGGAATGCAGTCGAGGGCAAAAGCGAAGACGAAATTGCCGATCTCTTAGATTTCATCACGCAGCTTCTTGCGGAAGGTAAGATCGAGGCTTTGCTCCGGTTTGATTTCGTTACTGGTGTCGGCTACCCCTATCCGAACTTTAGACGCAAGAAGGGCGCGGAGAAGCCGGCCGCTTAGTTCCCGACATAGATCGGTCTCAGCTGCTTAGTTGTCTGTTTGCCCGGCAAGCCGGTCACGGTGCCGAACCGGCGACGAAGCTCATGGCTAGAAGGCCGGACGCACGCGCAGGTCAGCCCCATCGGAGACCGCCAGCGTCCGCTCCCAAGTATCCTTACCTGCCGTGAGGCGCACAACGTGGTCGCCAGAGGAGACGTGCAGGACTGTCGGTGTGTTCCCAACAAATGCTCCATCAAGATAAACCTCGGCATTGGCCGTGGTTCGCTCTACTGTGACCGTGGCAGCAGTTGGGGGCGCGTCATTGGCTGCGAGCGAGGGTACAGCAGGCGCGGGGGAGCTAGAGGGCTGTGTAGAATACATGCCCACTCGGGCAACTAGAAATTGATGCTGCAAATATAGCTGAAATGCCCAGTTTTTCTGGATGTCCTGACGCTTTCTGACGCCGTGATTCGGTTCGTCGAGCACCTGTCGGAGAGACTTTGGAGACCTCTCCTTGAGTTCCATTGCCTCGACACTCTGCATATTCTCGTGGACACGTTTAATCGTCGATTGCATCTCACGAGAGAAATCGGCCCCTTGCTGCCAGTGGCCGAAACGGTTGTGATCAAGACTGGAAAGCTGTATACACGATTGCTCGTTTTCTTCTGCTGTCTTTAACTGGTCGTCGATGAGTTCGTTTTCTGCTCGATGATAGGAAATAAGCCGTGCTCGAAGGTCATTGGTTTCCGCGTTGACAGCTTGGTGATGCTGAATCCACAGCTTTATCAAGACCCCGACGAGGGTGCCAAACCCCTCTCCCGCTTGCTGTCCTCTCTGGAATGCGCGCTTAACATCATCATTGCTTCGTGGTCGCGAATTGCTCATTTGCTCCACAAAACCTTGAGAGAAGCACTGCGAGTAGCCGGTCCCGAAATTGATACAGCTTTTTGTGCCTGAGTAGTACCAAGATTGTCCATAAAGCGCTGGCGCAAGGGTGAGGATCAGCAGTAGGACGCACAAGGAGCGAGTGGACATGGTTCCCCTCCGGAGAGTAGGAGTCTATCGCAAGAGCGGCGGGAATGGGTCCAAAAATTGGGACGCCTCTCAGAACCCGTTGCCTATCGCATTTGCGTGGCATCTGGCGAGGCTCCTTGGACTCGGTGGACTCTTCGCTATACCCGCCACGTTGCCTCTGGGCCGCATGTTCCTGTCGGCGGTAGTTCACGATTCTTTCAATCAACAAAAGAACAACTATTCCCTCGGACGGGCCGCAAGGCCGTTCGAGAACAACCGGAGCGTAGCGGAGGGCGTTAGTATCTTCCGTGTGACGGATGTGACCCATCTTCCCCTATCCACCGTTTGCGTGCGCGTGCGTGACGGGTATTACAGCCGTACCCGTCACATCTGTCACCAAACCGATGCCAGCAAAAACTCGGCCCGTTCTGGTTTTATGTCGCGCTAACCCACGCGAGGCCAGATTCTCCGAAAACCACTTCTGCGACCCACCGTGTTCTTGGTTCCGCTCACACCACGAGCGCCAGTTTTCGAAGAGAACGCTTACCTGTGTCCGAGACGCATTGTTTTTCTCGCAGCACTCCTCTAACCAGCGGCCCAGCGCGTCCTCAGCAGCCAAGTAATCAGCGGTGGCCTGTTGCACTACCGCGGGAGCATTTAATCCCTCGCGTTGCCATGCCAAGCAGCCCTCAATCATCCATTGCAGGATTCCGCCCCATTCCTCCCGCAGTTTTTCGCCCAGTTCCAAGTCGCGCTCCGGGGCGGGTATCGTGACCGTGAATGGCACCAAATTGAGTCGACGCCGTATGGCCTCGTCCACGGTGCGCAGTCCCGGTTTGTGGTTTCCACCGATCAAGAGTTTGAATTGTGGAATGAACTCGAAGAAATCTTGCCGCATAAATCGGGCCGCGATGCGGTCCCCGCCAGTAAGTGACTTGATTTTTGATTCTGCCCACCGTCGCCCGTCCTCGGCTTCAATCGCAGTAACAAGGCGTACCCCTCGGAGTCCCGCTAGGTCCGTGGGGTGTTGCTCGTTTTTCGAGTCGAGGAACGTAGCGATTGGAGCCGTCGTCGAGTAGTCTCCCATGAGGCCAGCGATTGCATTGAGGAACTTCGATTTTCCATTCGCCCCTGTGCCGTACAGGAAAAACAGCGCGTCCTCTCGTGTCACACCAGTCAAAGCGTAACCCGCCATTCGCTGAAGAAACCGCTGCAACTCCTCATCGCCGCCAGTGATCCGAGAAAGAAACGACTGCCACAAGCGGCACTCGCCACCCGGAGCTACTGCGGTCATCTTCGTGAGGTAATCTGCGGGGGACGCGGGACGCACCGCACCCGAGCGCAAATCAACGACACCGTTTGGGGTATTCAGGAGCCACGGATCAGCGTCCCATTGCTCAATGGTTGCGGCATGGCGTCTATCAGCGCGCGCCAAGCGTTCCACCGCATAAACAGTTCCGGAACTCGCTATTCGCAATTTTAAGTGCTCATCCGTGCACGCGACACTCGCTGTCCGGCAGACTGTTCGGGCCAAGTCGAACACGTCCAATGTTTGGTCCTGTTTCCAGCGCCTGCCATCCCACACACTCCAGCGGCCCCAATCCGCCGTGTAACGAAGATCACTATGCTGCCCTGAGAACTTGAGAGCCAGCGCATCTTCGGAGTATTCCGGGGGGCAGATTCTCATTGCGTGCCGGGCTATCGGCAAACTGTCGGTTTAGTTTTTCCTGCGTGCATCTGTCCATAAGCCCGCTCTCCAGATTTGCTATATTTCTTCCACAGTTCAGTCGCGGGAGACTTCGCGCCATCCTTAGTCGCGCTTCAGCGCTGGCACGGTGCCGCGCTTGATTAGCTTTTCGGCCGTCTCGCGCTTGAATCGTATCGACCTCCCCATGCGGATAAATTCGACTTCCCTACGCCAGACTTTTTGGCGGACAGTCGATGGTTTCCATCCCACCGCTGCCGCGAATTCTTCGACGTTCAGTAGCTTGTTCATTCTTCTCCCACTGGCTCTTGATCGTTGCCATTTGTCCTCTATAATAGTGAAATTTAGAGTGATGGAAATCAATGGGAAGCCATAACCATAACAAAGCCATAACACATCTCGCGATGCCGGAAAGACAGATTCCGGTGCTGATCGATTCCAGTCCGGACAAAGCGGAAGGGTACGTTTCTTCGATGACTTGGAGCGGCGTTCCGGTGAGCAGCGTCAGGCGCTTAATGCCTGCGATTGTGGAGGACTTGCGGAGTCCGCGACGGCGTAAGGAGATTGAGAAGGATTACGGAGCCATCGACGAAGCCGAGTGGCGCAGGCTGCTTGAAATGCTTGCTCTGCTAAATCGCCTAAATGCCGGAGACTGGTCGCCAATCATCAGTACGAACTCAGAAAAACTAGCGGAACAGTTGTTCGCCAAGATGAAACGACTGAATCCTGATAGCCGCTGGTGGATCGATAACTACAAACCGGGGACCGGAAAATTTTCCTTTAGATCAATCTCTGGTGATAAGCGAACTCTCTTTTCCCTTGAGATCGACTTAGGGAAACCCACGTTCAAATCCATTGCAGATAGCCCAGCACAAGGCGAAAGTCGCCTCAAACCCGTTGCGAAGCTAAACGACAGGATCATGGACGGGACGATAAAGCGGAGCGCAGAGAAGTCGATTTTCGATTTTGGGGGAATCTACAAGAACGCCACGTTCGCTCTTTCTGAAGCGTTCACAGCGGGAATGAGCAAGGCTCGTTTTGTTATTTGGTGGTCAGCGATTGCGAAGAAGTTTGTTCCGGGGCTGTACTGTCCGGACATTATGACTGCGTTGTATGCGTTGGTTCTGTCCTCCGCTGGTACTCCGGGTGGTGTGGGCGTTTGCGAAAAGTGCCAGACGCCGTTCATCCGCTCTCGCGCAGACCAAATCTACTGCAAACCCAAATGCCAAGCAGCGGCTGGTATGAAACGCTACCGGGAAAGAAAGCCAACACTAAAAACACGCGCACAAGGTGAGAAAGGCGCAGGAAGGAAGTAAGAATATGTCACTCTATCGCCCCAAGGGAACAAGGGTTTACACCATGGATTTCATGTTTCACGGCCAGCGTATCCGCGAAACCACGGGCATGGTTTCAATCACTCGCGCACGCGAGGTTGAAACTAAGCGAAAACAGGCACTGAGAGACGGAGGGGCAGGTATTCGCAAGGCGCAGCACCCGCGCCTGCTCTCAGTTGCCGCAGCAGAGTGGCAGGAATCAAAAAAATCAACATGGTCCCCAAAGATGGGCGAGATTGCCGCGAACAGCATGGCTCACTTGCTGCCTGTGCTTGGCAAGAAACTACTCGTCGATATTGAAGCACGCGACGTCGCCAAGTACCAGAATTCTCGATTGGATGAAGGTGCCTCTGGCCGAACGGTGAATATTGAGGTTGCCATGCTTCGCCAAGTCATGCGGAAGCGCGGCGCGTGGGAGAGGATCAAACCTGATGTTCAGATGCTTCCTGAGCGGCAAGACGTAGGCCGTGCACTCACCGCCGAAGAGCAATCCACCTTGCCGAAAGAGTGCGGCCAGTCTCGCTCCCGCATTCTGCTCCCCTTCGTCATGCTCGCGCTTGAGACGGGTGCGCGTTTCAATACTATCCGCACTCTGCAATGGGGAAACATCGACTTTGTAAACCGCTGCCTGAAGTTCGGAAAGGACAAAACAACCGCAGGAACCGGGCGAACGGTTCCCCTCAACCAACGAGCCATTGAGACGCTGAACTTTTGGGCGCAACAATTCCCCAAACGTCAGCCCGAACATTATGTGTTTCCCCTTGAAAAGTGCGGGAAGGCGGGAACGGAGGAGAAATTCGGGTTCACGGGAGCGGTTGTGTTCGATACGGACCCCTCGCAACCTATCGGGGACGTGAAAGAGGCGTGGGAAGGCGCGAAGAGGCGGACCCAGCGGCACTGCCCAACCTGCAAGGACAGATTGTTAGTGGACAAGCACAGGCCCGACAAAGGGTACGTCTGTGAGTCGTGCAAGTGGGAAACAGATGGATTGCCTGCGGCGCTGGTCGCGGTTCGGATGCACGATTTACGCCATACGGCGGTAAGTCGGATGATTGCCGCCCGTGTGCCTCTGCCGATCATCGCGAAGATTGTTGGTTGGTCTGCGGGAACGATGGCAAAGATGGCAGCACGGTATGGTCACTTCGGGATGGAGGAGTTGCGTGGGGCCGTCGAAGCTATAAGCTCCCCGAAAATTGAGGAAGGGTCCCCGCAATTTTCACCGCAATCGACGGAACAAAATGGACACCGCAAAGCTAACTAACAGAAAACAATGGTCGGGGCGACTGGATTCGAACCAGCGACCCCCTGCGCCCAAGGCAGGTGCGCTACCAGGCTGCGCTACGCCCCGACTATGCACGGCAGCAGATGCCGCACTCTGAAATCCTAGCATAGGAGCGCGTTCAATAGCTTAGCTGGTCGTCTACTCCAGCACTTCGCTGCACTTAGCTTGTCATTCACTCCAGCGCGAATAGTAGTAGGCAGGGTGTCTGGGAGTCAATCTAATTTAGACCTGCCTTTTCCATCACAAATAGTAGAGGCAGGGTTGCCCGCGACTCCGCCCGCGAGGCCGCAGAGTGCTCTGGAGCCCTCTGATACGGAGCCGGGCATCCCTGAATCCACAGGGGTGGAGGGACGTGGAGCGGCGTCGGCATCATGCTGGCAGACCTGCGGAAGCCGGGGGCGCTGTACGGTCTTCTGCGCCCCGCCGCCTATGAGCCCCGTACCACGCGACACGCGGGGCGTTGTAGACGATGGCCGGGACGTCGGCACATGCAGCGCCCACAGCTAAGCGGAGGCACCAGCTCCTCGGAGGGACATCGCGGCAGGCAGGGCGACGGCCACGCGGTCGCGCTCGCCGTGATCAGCGGCGGCGAAGTCAACACGAGGAGCACTGTCAGGCACGGGTGAGCCTCTGGGTGCCGGGGCTCGGCGCAAGGCCACCGGGAGCACCTGAGCCCTCTGCCATTAATCTGGATGCCTCTGAACCTGCGGAGACCCCTCGGCGCTGAGCCCACAGTCGTTTTCACGAGCCGCAGGAACCCTCCACGAGCCGCCGACGACGAAGGGTAGCGGGCTCTCGTAGATCGCAGGAGGTCTTCATTCCGGGGAATCTAGCCCCAAAAAACACCTCCCCGGCGATCTCCATAACCTTGAAACGCACCCAGAGCGATTGCTACGGTCGGCGGCGGCGTGTGGAGGTCGGGTGCCAAAAGATGATGAGTGGAGCTGCGCATAACCTTTTGCACCAGCTTCGCGGTGGTCTCTGGAGCGTGACCGCCCCGCTGCGCTGCCCCTGCGCGGGAGCTGGGGGTGATGCACAACCTCAGACACATTGTCCGGCCTCTGGTGAACCTGACACATGACGGGCATGTCCGATGATGGCCGGGGTCGTCGCGTGGCTGCCTCCGTCTTCATGGAGACAGCCAGCGTCGGGAGCATCGCGGCACGGCTCTGTTTACCATCCAGCGTCCGGGCGAATAACAGGCGAAATAGTAGTTGCAACTCTGGGCAGAATTGATATCATCCCTGATATCAGTTTTTCCCAGAGGAGAAAGTATGGCGGGGTTGTTGGTTCGCAATGTCTCGGATGAAATCCGGGAATGGATTGATCGGCAACGTCAGCTTACTAAAATGTCACAGCAGGATGTTATTCTCTCAGTTCTCGATAAAGCTTGCAGGAGTGATGAAGCGCCTCTCCTTCCTTTTCAGGAGCCCGCCAAGGAGATCATTAGTTCTGCAGCTCTCCCCTTCAGCTTCATTGATTTGTTTGCAGGTATAGGCGGATTCAGATCAGCTCTGAGTAAGCTGGGAGGCTCATGTGTGTTCTCCTCAGAGTGGGACAGGTACTCCCAGAAGACTTACAAGAAATGGTATGGGGACACACCGGAGGGCGACATCCGCCAGATTAAGCCAAGCGACATCCCTGACCACGATGTTCTGGCTGCTGGCTTTCCATGTCAGCCGTTTTCGCTTGCTGGGGTATCGAAGAAGAACAGTCTCGGACAGGCGCACGGATTCAAGTGTGCCACGCAGGGGACGCTGTTCTTCAGTGTTGCCTCCATCATTGAAGTCAAACGACCGCCTGTAGTCTTCCTTGAGAACGTCAAGAACCTGCTATCACACGATAAGGGTAGGACGTGGAAGACCATTCAGGACACTCTGAAAGAACTCAATTACGCGGTCTTTGCGCAGGTTATTGATGCGGCTGCGTGGGTTCCTCAACACCGCGAAAGGGTCTACATCGTCTGCTTCGATAGGACTGTATTCGGCGATATGCCACCATTCACTTTTCCTACCGCGCCGAGTGAGAAGCCCAAACTTGAGGATATTCTGGAGAAGAATCCTGACCCGAAGTACACCTTGACTGACCATCTTTGGCAGTATCTTCAGGATTATGCAGAGAGACACCGACTGAAAGGAAACGGCTTTGGGTTTGGACTCGCTGACCTCAAGGGGAGCACGCGCACTCTGAGCGCACGATATTACAAAGATGGGTCTGAGATTCTGATTCCGCAGAAGGGCAAGGTTCCACGCCGCTTGACGCCTCTGGAATGCCAGCGTCTGATGGGATTTGACCCTAAACCGATTGTAGTTTCCGATACCCAAGCATATCGACAGTTTGGAAATGCTGTTGTTCCCATAGTAGCCAACGCCGTTGGCAAAGAAGTGTTAAAGGTAATGCAGTGGAAGCTTTCTAATTCGAGGAACGGCTGTCTGCTTGTTAACGATCATTTGAAAACGTAGTTTTTTGAACATCCGCCGACACTGCTCCAACGATCTTGCCTCTAGCGATACGGCGCAGTTTGAGACGCAAGTACTCCAGATAGTTTTCGGGCGCGGGATTGGTAAGTAGCTCGGCAATGACTGGCTGGAAGTAAGCGAGCGAGCGAATAGGCGACAGCTGCGGTGCGTCCGCTGGCCGGAGTAAGCGGCGTAGAGAACCCAGCAGGAAGGCTGATTCGACCACACCCAAAGACACGCCACGATCGTAGAGTTGGCGTGCGCACCTCTGATCCTGACCGCTTGTGCGCAATGGCGTCTCCGGCATTTCCAAGTACAAAGACAGGACTGTCGAAACGTAGCGGGTGGCATCGGAGTCGGTTGCTGAGGCGTTCATTTCTTTCTCCTGCGAGCAGCCGCTTCCTGTTCGCTTTCCCTGACGCGATAGCTGTCGCCCTCGATTACGGTCACGTTGACGTGGTGAAGGAGTCGGTCCAGCATAGTGGCGATGCAGGTGGCATTGGGAAAGACTTCGTTCCATTCTTTGAACGGTCTGTTCGTTGTAACGATCAACGACTTGCGTTCGTAGCGGCGGTTGATGACCTCGTACAGAAGGTCGGCAGCTTTATCATCGAAGGACAGGTACCCAACCTCGTCAACGCACATGAGATCAACGTTGGCATAGGTGCGGAGCTTTCGCCGGCGCCCCTCCGGGGTCTGGCGCTGGAGTTCTTCCAGCAGCGCTGGCGCGGAACGAAACAGTACTGAGCTGCCGGCCAACACAGCGGCGTGGCAGATATTTTGGGCGATCATGGTTTTGCCTAGCCCGTTACGACCCACGAGAACGAGATTGCGAGCCTCGTGCAAGAAGTCCAAGGTGAGCGCGCGTTCGATGATGTCGCGCTCGATCTTGCTCGGCCAAGACCATTCGTAGTCCACCATGGGCTTGAAGCTCTTGATGCCGGAGACCCGCAAGCGCCTTTCCAGGCTGCGCCGGGAACGGTCCTCGGTTTCGGCCTGCGCTAGTTGCTCCAATAACGTGTGCGGGGACCAGCGCCCCTTGGCGGCGCGCGCGATAAAGTCGTCCAGCTCCGCAGGCACCGCCCGCAGGCCGATTTGTTGGAGTTGAGCAGCGAGGTTATTCATCGGGGTCTTCGTCGTGGCGAGCGAGTTCATCGTAGGTCTCCAAGTCGTGGGGCTGAACATCGATGGATTGCGCTTCGGGGTGACGGCTGAGGTTGACCTTCGGTGCAGCAGAAGGCATCGTCTGCTCCCACTTACGCAGCAGGAACGCCACCGAAGAGGCGCGTGGAGTGCCCCGTTCCAGGGCTTCACAGATGGCACGGCGCAATGCTGGAGCACCGTAGAGGTCCAGCAGTTTGCGCAGTTGGGCAGTCTGCCTGCCCGCCGATTCCCCGCGGGCGAAGGCTTGATCCAGTAAGGTTTCGCTTTCCGGCACAGATTGGGCAAGCCGACCGGTCGGTGTGGAGTGAAACGCCTTGCGTTTTTGTTGGAGTAGCACTTCTTGATGATCCGGATCCAGCACCGGTTGGTGGCGGTCGTAGCTGCGGCGATGACAGGCGATCTCCTGGGTTCCGTCGAGGATACGAACCCAGGTATCGGAGGCGACCAGGGTGAGAGGACGTCGAACAGCACTGGGCGGAATCGAGTAATCATTGAGATCAAAGCGAACATAGATGGTCTTAGCGGAACGAATGGGAACGATCAGATCGGTGGGAAAGGGATGAAGCGGCAGCGGCAACAAGCGCGGTTGTTCTTCGGCGAAGGCCTGCGCCACCGTGCGACGATCGTCTCCCGGCCAGGGGCGCTGATGTGCAACCTCGTCTCGCCAGCGCAGAGCCTGACGATTGCATTCCTCCAAGGTGGTGAAGTCGCGGCCAGCCCAGAAGGATTCACGCACATAACGAATCGCGCGTTCGACGCGGCCTTTCTGATTTCCGGCACGCACCTGGCAAGGGCGGGCTACGCAGTGATAGTGGGCGCACAACTCCAGCAACCGTGGATGAAAGTGGATCTGGTTACCACGTCGCTCCAACACTGCACTGCGTAGGTTGTCATGAAGAATCACGCGCGGTTGGCCAGACCAGGCTTGAAAAGCGTGGACGTGGCCGCGCAAGAAGTTCTCCATGCTCTGATCGAAGAAGAACTCCAGATACAGCGCCCGGGAGTAGGCAAGGGTAATGACGAAGCAGGACAGACGCCGGCGGGCGCGACCGACCATAACTTCACCAAAGTGTGCCCAGTCAACTTGCGCTTGCTCGCCCGCAAACATATGCAGGCGCAAGAAAGGTTCTGGCCGACAGGGGCGCAGATTGGAAACGGCACGCCGCAACTGGACGACGCTACCCTGGTATCCGCGCTCCCGTAGCATCTGGTAGATGCGGGTGGCGCGCAACTGGGGATACTGGTCCAGGATCTGGCGGATGAAGGGTAAGAAGGGATCCGTAATGCAGGGGCGCATGGTTTGCGCACGGTTGAAGTGGTTGGACTCAATCGCAGAGCGAACGGCATCGGGATGAATGCCAAGTTCATTAGCAATGGTGCCAATCTTCCAATGTTCGGCGTAGAAGCAATGACGGATCTGCATCCGCGTCTCAGAGCTAATCATCGAGGTTCCTAGAATCGAGGGATTTTGGGAAACGGATCGACGAAACGACCACGACAACCGCACCAGGCACAGCAAAGAAATGGCGGTTGGGCCTTCCCCGAGGGCCTCTGCCACGCCGGCAACGCTTGCGGTTGGACGAAAGCGGCGGCGAAGCCAACCCGGGTAGCAGTCCGCGCTGATCTCGTATTCCACTCCGGCATATTGCCCGGCGAGGTGATCGAAGCGGAACCCTGATCCGTCACGCAGGCCCGGATTCGACAGCGGCGCCGGTACTCCCGCTGCCGGTCACGATGATCATCTCGTCCTTCCGGACTCTGCTGATGGCGGCGGTTGGCACTACGCCGTTGCTGGCGACGCGCCAGGATTCGGCACGGCATACTGCAATAACGCTGGCCGCGGTCGCAGTGAGGACAGATCCAGAACACCGCGTGACAGCCGCAGCAAACTCGCTCGCGTAGAACAACCTCGCTATCAATCGCCATCCACGTTGTCAGGTGGAACTGGACAACGGCGACCAATCATGGCAAGGTAGGACCATCTACCGAGATGGCTACCTCATAAAGGTTGCCCAGTGGGGTCTCGCCGTTGCAAGCGACGAGACCCCGCAGTAGTTCCCACCGTCGAGGATGAACTTACACCTCAACCGACTCCAAGGATGATTGACTGATGATGTGCGCCTGCGGCGCAGATGATGATGTTCTGTGTCTAAGATCCGGCGCTGTTCAAAAAACTACGTTTTCGGATGATCGATGACAGTCTGCTCAAGTCTGGGGCAAAGGCCACACAATAAAAGATGGCTACACCAATCGGAGAACGAGCGATTGCCGAAGCCGTTCGCGTCGGTAACGCGATACTGAAGTTTATCTCGCCCAACAATGTCGGGCTTACTGGTAGCCACGAGTGCGGCTACTATCTGCCCAAGTCGGCATGGGAGATGTTCGCCCCCTTCGGCCCTGTGAAGGGGCGCAATGACGTAATTGAGGTGACCATTGACTGGCAAGACGGCCAGCGTGTCACACAATCGACGGTGAAATGGTATGGCAGGGGAACCCGAAGCGAGTACCGTCTCACCCGCTTCGGGCGAGATTTCCCCTTTCTGACGGCTGATAATGTTGGTGAGTTACTCGTTCTCATCCCGGAAAGCCACCAACACTTCATTGCCTTCGTTCTTGATCATGAAGAGGATATCGAGGAAATTCAGGCGGCACTTGGAACCGAGATAACCTCCTCGCTGGCCATATACAAGGACGGCACACCACAGCTACCTCCAGAGAACGAAGATGAATGCATTGAGCGCAGGTTTCGTGGAGTAGTCGCCGGGATAGACTCCTTTCCCACTGGCATGGTCTTCTCCGAGCAGACCCGAGCAGCACTACAAGGCTGCGTACATGGGTTCGATGACTTCTCTGCGGATGACACGCTGATTCGCTGTATGGAAACTGAGTATCGTCTTTTCCGAATGGCAGAGAGGCAAATTTGTCAACCTGACATTGTCCGCGTCTTTCGAGATGTGGACGATTTTCTGGCTTCAGCGGCAAGTATCATGAATCGCCGAAAGTCGCGTGCCGGGCGGTCATTAGAGAACCATGTTGAATATCTTCTTCGGCGATCACACCTTCCGCACTCGATTCGACCCGACGTTGACGGCAAGCCAGATATTCTTATACCAAGTGTCGAAGCCTATCGAGACGCTTTCTACCCGGTCGAGAAACTCTTAGTGGTTGGTGTGAAGACTACTTGTAAAGACCGCTGGCGTCAGGTGCTGAATGAGGCTCAGCGAGTGCCGCACAAGCACATTCTTACCCTTCAGCAGGGTATCTCAGCAAATCAGTTGAATGAGATGCACAGTGCGGGCGTAACTCTTGTTGTGCCTTCCGAGATTCAGAAACAATACCCCGGTGGAACCAAAATTTCGCTCCTAAGCGTGGAGCAGTTTATCGAGAGCGCCAGACAGAGATTGCAGTAATGACGGATGTTCACAACAAGGAGCAGCGCAGCAAGAATATGGCTGCAATCCGGTCGAAGGACACGAAGCCAGAGTTGAGGGTTCGCTCATTATTGCATCGGCTGGGATACAGGTTTCGTCTGCACAGGTCTGACCTACCCGGCAAGCCTGATATTGTCCTTCCCTCTAAACGTAAGATCATCTTTGTGCATGGATGCTTCTGGCACCTGCACGAATGTAGATTCGGCAGGGTACAACCCGCGACCAATGAAAACTTCTGGACAGAGAAACGTCGTCGCAATTGCGAGAGGGACGAAACTAATCTGCAATTGCTTCGACAAGATGGGTGGGACGTGTTGGTGATCTGGGAATGTTTGCTGAACGAGTCCACTGATGATGACGTCTGCCAATTGCTAAGAGGGTTTATCAATTCCGGTGCCAGCAGGAATTAGCTTTCCCTTCAGCTCCCGTTGAAAGTTCTCTCTGGCTGCCTCATAAATCTTGCTTTGCTTCTCGACTTCAGCCTTCAGCGTTTCTGGGCTATGCAGTTCGTTCAGTGGAACGTGCCACTCTGGCTTCTTTGATCGTTGGTCAGACGCTACTAAATACTTACTGGTCATGCCTTCCCGACCCAGAATCCACCCGTCAATTTCAAATTCCTGCTTGCCGAGTCTTGTCACCGATACGAAGATGACATGTCCTTTCTCAGCGTCAGCGCGGGTCTTCAGGCGAATATATTTCTGACCCTTTGTCTTAGAGCGAACTTCAAGAGCCCCTCCCAAATCAGGGAAGTGGTTATAGGTGTTGACCGAGGCATTCCATGGAATCTCAAGATATTTCGTGGCGGCAATCTCTGCCGCCGCCCCCCTCTGATGGTTCGGCAGAGCATTGATATCTTTACTCCCATCTGATTGCGGCTTGTTTCTTTTTTCGGACTCGTTGTGTCGGTAAAATCCCACGCTCATAGCCCATTCGGTCTCGTAGTCATCGAGTTTAATTTTATTCATCTGAAGCCTCGCGGTAGGGATTAGTTAAACCGCTTCGGGGTTATGGCTGGATGATAGCAAACTGCACGCGCCTTTGCTCCGGGGGAAAAATTCAAGCTGCTAGGTATAATTACAGGGTAGGGATTTGGAGTCCACCATGACGACCCACCACTGTCAGCGATGCGGTAAGGACTGGGGCTGCGACCAGACCGCCTGTCACCTGTCCCACCGGAGTAGTTGCGATGAGTGCTCCGCAAAGGACGGCTGGAAGCCTGAGGAGATTCCTCCACACTCGCAGCATCCCCTGAACCGCGAGGTTTAATCCCGCTTTTTAAAAAGGTCGATTAACTCAACCGAGGCGTTGGAAGAAATGACAGTAGCGCAGAAGATGGCACAATGGGCTGATGCCAACGGGGTCGGAGAGTTGCAAGCTGCCACAATTGACACTCGCTCACGGCTGAAAGATTCCAGCATCGGGACTCAGGTGAAGGCTGGTAAGTTTCGCGTAGTCCGCACGATCTACGGCAAGAAAACCACCGTCACACCGCTTTCAGGCTGGCTCACCCTCTCGGACGCCGTATCGTTTCTGAGTGCGCTGTGAAGGAGACAGGCAACGCCCAAGGTATATGGGGGACTTTCGATTCCTCTTGGGCGCACTGCGCTGAAATCGCCAACGCTCTTAACCAGCTCGAACCCTCCTATAAAGCATCGGCGGAAATCGGCGGGGGTGGCTCCGTCTACGTCCATGCCACCCTCGACGCAGATCGCTGGATGTGGTGGGGAACCGTCAACGAGAACTGGGGCTGCGACGTGCTCGACACCGAATCTGGCGAACCGCTCAATGTGTACATCGAAGCCGAGGTGAGTACCGAAGAGGCTGACGCTCAAAAAGTTGCAGATGCCATCCACATGGAGATCATCGAGTTCAGACGGAGGCAAGGAAGTAGCCTTGCACCTTAGTGCCAAACGCTGGAAGCCGCCGCGTTCCTAGTGCCAATCAGTTGCATCTGTGGGCTGCGAGTAGGGTGCATACTCGGTGCCACGAAAGCGTAGGCCGCGAGATGCGCATTGGCTTTTTCCTCCCCTACCGTCATCGTGCTTAGCAGCCCGTGGTGCAAGTCTGGAGTGATAAGCAGAAAGTTCTGAACTATCCACAGGGTCTGTTTGTAGACTCGACATATGGCGATGGGCACGCGCAAGAGTCGGGAGAAACAAGAAGGTCTGTGGGTCGCGCACACGGAACTGGCGGTAGCGCCGGGGCATCCGTTTTACCAGCGGCTGAACGAGTTGCTGGACAGCGAAGGCTTCGATGCATTTGTTGAGGCACGATGCGCGAAGTTTTATGCGGAGCGCTACGGGCGGCCGTCGCTGACGCCCGGGATTTACTTTCGTTCGTTGCTGATCGGCTACTTTGAAGGCATCGAGGCTGAGCGCGGCATTGCTTGGCGGCTGGCGGATTCGCTGGCATTACGCCGTTTTGTTGGGATTGCCCTGGACGAGTACACGCCGGATCACTCGACGATTTCCCGCACGCGCCGATTGCTCGATCTGGAGACGCATCGCGAAGTCTTCAACTGGGTGTTGTGCATGCTCGCTGATCGCGGGCTGCTGAAGGGAAAGCGTATCGCGATTGACGCGACGACGCTGGAAGCCAACGCAGCGATGCGCTCGATTGTGCGGCGCGATACGGGTGCAAGTTACGATGAGTTTCTGCGCGGCTTGGCGAAAGCCTCCGGCATTGAGACGCCAGCGCGCGAGGACCTTGCGCGGCTCGATCGAAAGCGCAAGAAACGTACTTCCAACAAGGATTGGATGAGTCCGGCGGACCCTGATGCGCGGATCGCGAAAATGAAGGACGGATGCACGCATCTTGCGCATAAGGCCGAGCACGCCGTCGATCTGGACAGTGGCGCGGTGGTGGCCGTTACCCTGCAAGGCGCCGATAAGGGCGACACCACAACGTTTCACGAAACCCTGGTCGAGGCGGGCATGACCGTCGCCGATTTGGCCGTGCGGGACGTTCAGCTACATCCCAACGATGAGTCCAAGGTCAACGTCAACGGCATCGAAGAGATCGTCGCGGATAAGGGTTATCACAGTGGCCCGGTGTTGACGAGCGTCGAGGATCGTGAGGTGCGCAGTTATATTCCGGAAAAGAAGCAGAGGGGTCGGCGCCACTGGCAAGATAAAAACGAAGAGCAAAAAGCGGTGTATGCAAATCGCCGGCGGGTGCGCGGAGCTTACGGCAAGAGGTTATTGAAGCGTCGAGGTGAGTTCGTCGAGCGCAGTTTCGCTCATTGCTATGAAACCGGCGGCATGAGGCGCACACATCTGCGCGGGCACGGGAACATATTGAAGCGTCAACTGATCCATGTCGGTGCCTTCAATCTGAGCCTGGTGATGCGCAAACTGCTGGGAGCGGGCACGCCGCGTGAGCTTAGAAACCGCTTCGGAGCACGCCTGTTGCGCCATATTTTGCGCTTGGCGCCACCATTTCTGCGGTTTGCGTGCCGAGTAAGGCAGAATAGGTTTGCTCGGGACCGGAACTCCGTGCAGGCTGTCAGAAATGCGACAAGATCGCGTTCGCAACTGCGCGGCTTGTCTTACCGGAAATCAGCTACTTACACCACAGGCTGTTAGCTCTCCACGACAGATTCCTGATTCCAATCGCTCTTCTCCATCAGTTTGATTCCATCCTCATCGAAGAATCGCCTGAAATAATCTCTAGGGTGAGGCTCGCTGCCTTTGAACGTGGCTGGCTCGCATCTGAACCCGCGTGTGTTGTGCTTCTTTACGCATGACCACGGCATGAACGCCACGCAGCACGGCATGTGTGAATCGTACCTAAAGTACGGGATAGCCAGCACCATCTCAGAATGTGTTTGGGTCAGCTCTCCAACGTAACCATATACGTTCTTGTCGGTCTTTTCCTTCGTTGGATACTTCCCTTTCACTTGGACGGGTCGCAACATCACAGCGCCCTTGATAAGCTTCGAAATCACGAAATCGAAACCTTCATCTCGGTGTGGAAAGTAAACGTTCCAGCCAGCGTCGGCTAGACGACCAGCTACGTAGAGTTCGGCAAAGTAGTCGTGAGTCACGGCTGAATTCTAGCATTGAATAGGAAATCCGCAGACTCGAAGGGGTAGTGGGGCAACTGGGTACGTCCTCACCCTGTGGTATCTATAGCAAGCTCCCAACGCCTTCCGCGCTTCCTTCACCGCCGCCGTGGAGACCGTAGCCACCGCCGCCTTCAGCCGGGCTGCCATGTCAGCGTGGGGTGAAAATGAAGATGGGCTCCTGCTTGTACTGGCGTGCACTGGAAGCAGCCCGGTCTTTAGTGTTCTTCGTTCCAAGCATGCGGCTCATATCCATCATTATGGTGCCAGTGTGTTTCCACCCCCGGCGCTTTGCCAGCATTAGGAAATCAGCATCAAGCTCGGGGTAGCAGCTCACTGACGCGATGTTCACGGCAAGCTTTCCGGTTGGCTTCAAGCCGATACGGCAGTTGTCGAGCGTCTTCCCGAGGTACCCCTCCAACCACTCGCGCTTGTTTGGGCAATTATATACTTGACATACCACGCTACATGGCTCTGGTGTTAAGTATGTTGCTGATATTCTGCGGGGCCGCAAGCGGTAAACCCCTTGTCGGGAAAGTAGGCATAGCACCAGCCAGTTTCGTGAATGACCTTGGCACCTACAAAAACGTCTTCATAGAGAATCCGCCCGTAAAATATGAGGAATTCCGCCCGGTTCTTAACCAACTCCCCCTTATCACTACGGTTAATAATGTCGTCGGGGTCAAACTCCGGGGGAATTCTAAAACTATCTCGATTCACAATAAAAGTGTTCTCGGGCATAGCAAAAATACCGACATACTTCGGTGGAACAGGGAGGTCGTCAGGCTTCTCAATAAACACATGCGTAGAACTTCCGCCCACTATCTTGGCTGGAGTTCTCCCTTGGTTCAGGCAGGAGAAAAAGCAGAAACTGTCATCACGGGAGGATGTCTCAACGGTTACTGCCATCCAAGCACGTTCAGCGTTAATAACGGCTTGAGCATTCAACAGAGCGGCATCGGCAATTTTCTTGACACCTATCTCCTCTTGTTTTATGGCTCCAAGAGTCCGAGCGGCATAAACGATTCCACCGAAACCAACAATAACCAACGCCCATGTGGCATAAGTGTCGGGAGCTATCGCTTTAATGAAATTGGTTTTTTCTTTTTCCGAATGGGTACTGGTTTCGTCCTGCTCCTTATTGGTTTCTGGGGTGCAGGGGAAACGGGAGATGGAGGGCGGCTTAGCCACAGTGGGTGGCAGCGGCGTTGCTGGTTTTTTACCACCAGTATCGTTTTGCTGGTCGCTCTCACTTTGCTGATTGACCCACCGAAATGGCGATGTTTGGCAAACGCCCAAGGTTGCGATTGCGCAGAGCAAAGCAAGTACGACAACGGCTCGTTTCATGTAGAGGACGCCCCTAAGCGCATACATCAGGTGAATAGGGTGCTACAGATACGTATCCGACAGGATTTCTAAATCGGGAGTATTATACTCGCATGAAACCCCACCCCGAGATGGACGAAGGACAACCCGCCGCCGAGCGATTCATCGAGGCGTTGAAGGCGGTGCTGTCGGTGCCTAAAAGCAAAGTACCGAATCCCTTCAAGAAGAAGACCGTGCAGAAGAAGAAAAAGGCGGCGGGTGGTAAGGATTAGCCAAGCCGTTTCCATCTCTATTTTGCAGAGCAATCGTAGCTGCTTTTATCCATCAGGGCATACGCCTCTTTATGCCCCTGCGCGGCGGCTTTGCACATCCAGTAGTTTCCCTCGCGTAAATCCTCCGAGACGCCTTGGCCAAACCAATACATCTTACCGATTAAGTACTGAGCGTCTGCATTTCCGTTTTTACCGGATTCCCCTAACCAATATGCAGCTTTTGCACCATCCGATGCAAGATGAGTATGAAAATAACTCCAATAGTAGTGTCCACCAACTTCGTACTGAGCCTTTGCATATCCCTGCTCAGCAGATTTGGTGTACCAACGAAGAGCCTCCTCCTCATTCTTCGAAACATCCGAACCGGTTTCGTACGCTCTAGCAAGTTGGTATTGAGCCTTTACGTCTCCACCCTCAGCTTTTGTGATGAGTTCGGCAATCTTGATGAGTTCGGCATTCTCAGGGGAAACCCCACCTACCGGAGTGGTTGCCGAACTAACCGCACTACGTGCGGGGGCAGTCTTAGCAATCTCAGTATTCACAAAATAAAGCCCCTCTTCCGCGTCGTGAAACAAACTGCTATCCGGGAATCGCTGCACAATCCCCAAGTAGGCAGACTTTGCTTCAAGCAACCTGCCTGCCTTTACCAACTGCTTACCTTGCTGAAGAAGTGGTGCAGCTTGTGCATCGATTTGTTTCTGTCTTATCCTATTATTCACAACCATGCAAACAATAACCAAGATGACTATTCCAAGGATAATTGGGATAGTGAGGGCGGGATTCGCAGACTTCGATGTCGGGACTGAGGGTTTCATCGGTAGACCGTCCTATTGTTGAGCCGCAAGGAATCGCTCGGATTCTACCGCTTCCCATCCGATTTGCAAGCTGAAAATAAATCATCGAATTCTCCGCCAATCCACAAGCTGGAAGCAGTATTACCCCTTGAAGAACGCCATGGTTCCTGAGGAGAAATCAGTATGAGACAATCGCTTGCACTATGCCGATACCAGTTTTTATCAAGCCATTGCTTGAATTGTTACCGAAAATCATCCATTCCTTGTGGGTGCGGGTTATGAAGCTATTCTTCTCAGAAAACCGCCTCGCGGGGGACGTTGCGGTAGGTCTTGGCAATTTGGAGCCAGGATGCTCTGTGAGCATCAATCGCATCAGCGCCTTCAATGTGAGCGTTGGCAACGAATCAGTAATTGACGTGGATGTGATGCAGCTTGACGGCAAAATTACCGCCGACGGCGTTGAAATTTATGTATCGACGATTACTCCAAAGCCCAGTGAGCGACTGCTTAAGTCAAAGCACGACCGTCTATTTGAGTTTAGGGCTGGAGAGCTTACTCAACAGGGTAGGGACAAGATTGCATCTGTCCGCCATGGTGTATTGCCCTACACAGATTACTTGGAAGCCGTGCTCACTATTACATCCACAGGGAAGACTAAGTATAGGGAGTTCGCTGCAACTCGTGAGTTACCTATCCGAATCAGGGTGACTAACTGAGAGCTACTGTGCTCCAACCTTCCCGGTTAGCCGCTGATAGGTAAGCCGCTTGTCTACAACCTGAGTCAGAGCCAAGGTGAAGCGGTCGGAATCGTTCATCGGGTTAGTTTTCGTAGCCCGATTGTTATAGCGGAAGGTTTGTTCATCAAGGTAGCGGAATAGGTGGAAGGGCTCGACGGAAACATAGGTTCCGGAGATACCGCGCTTGAGTAAAGACCAAAAGTTCTCAAGTCCGTTGGTATGAACTTTACCATTTACATACTCAACTGCGTGGTCTACTACCTGATGGGCGTACTCCCCTGCTAAGCCTTCATAGGAGAGCAGAGCGTCGGTATAGAGCGCAGAGCCAGCCTCTACATGTTTCTTGACTTCGGTTTGAAGGGCGGCTTTACGGCGATTCTGAACTACCGTGCAACGGACTTTACCCCCGCGCTCAAGCATACCCATGACGGGGGTTTTATCTTTACCGCCAGTCCCGGTAATGCGGCGCTCGCGTTTATCAACGTGCATGTTGCGGGACTTTCCGCCGATGAAGGTTTCGTCGGCTTCTACTTCACCGGAGAGCAGGTTGAAGCCACCGTCTTTCAGGGCAAAGCGTAGACGGTGCGCCATAAACCATGCCGTCTTCTGTGTAACCCCAAGGTCACGGGATAGTTCGCAGGAACTAATTCCGTTTTTGCAGTTCACCACCAGCCAAAGGGCAGGGAGCCATTTATCGAGACCGAGCGGAGAGTCCTCAAACACGGTACTTGTCTTGAGCGAAAAGGTAGGCATTTGATGCCCGGCATAACACTTCCATACCCGATTCTTGGCGAGGTAGGTAACCTTCTCAGCGCCGCAACGCGGGCAAGTAACCTTGCCGTCCGGCCAGCGCAGTTTAATCATCAGCGCATGGCAATTTTCATAATCGGCGAAGTGAAGAATGGCTTCTCGGAGTGTGTTAATTCCGTCCATGTAAGTAATCATAGGGGTTTTATCGTGGTATGTCAAGTATATAATTGCCCTTGTTTGGGTACTTGATGTACGACTGCGATGCCTCTTGCGAGTACCGCTCCTGAGAAAAATATGGTGGCGACGAACAAATGCAGTCCAGCGAATTCCGGTCGGGCACATAGTCTTCGCTCCCAACCCGGTGAAGCTCTACGTCGATTCGTCTCCCAGACAACGGCACCAACTCGGACGCCATCTCCTGCAACCCCTCCATTACATACGTGCCGGGGTCAGTAGCAACATACCTCTTTACGCGGTCGCACGCGAGAGCCCCCGCCAATCGACCTCCGAACCCTCCGCAAAAATCCCAGACCACCCCACCTGATTCCGGGAGGAGGTAGTCGTAGACAACGGCGGCGGCAGTTGGTCTGAAAGTGCTTACCCTCTGAGCCCCGGAATAAGTGGAGACTGCCTTTCTAATGCCCCCATCAGTAACGTAGCCGCCCATCCGCAGCCGCTTATCGATGGCTTTTCGAAACAGATCGTCGTCCATGAAGACCTGCATCGGTGTGAGCTTGCCTCCGCACTGAATTCCCCACGCATGCGGCTGAAAATGCCAGCAAAGTCCGACCCCGTGCATGGTCTGTCGGATAACGCCATCCCTGAGGATGGTTCTATAGTCGAAGCTCAAGAGCGACTCCAGCCGCTGTATTCGCTGGGCGCGAGACAGGTCATAGACAGGAAATCCAACATGACGGTAGTGGCAGAGCAACGCCTCCACACAGGCCGAGATTTCGGCGTCGGCGAAATCTTCCGTAGCTGGAGTGGTTTTAATCGCTGACATTCACAGACCGCGAGGTTGGCACCAAACTCTGAACCTGATGACCTATAGCCAACCCATGACGCACTGCAATCCTGCGCAGCGTCACGGTCGTGATCTTGAACCGCTCAGCAATGAGTTTATGGTTCGCGCTGGGGTTCTTCCGCAGAGCCGTCATGATGGCAACATCGAGTTCGGCGCGGTCGCGCTCTTCCTCGTGGGCTTCCGGTGAACGATGGGGAGGTAGGGCTGAGCGCGATTGAATAGGGAGCACCTGCTCGAAGCCCTCGGATGCGCTGAGTTCGATGGCGGCTCCAAGCTCCTTGACCTTCACACGCGGATTACCGCTCACACAGACACCAACCACCCGTCCGGCAACGACCAGTGCATCATCAGCCGATGTGGCTGCGACGATCAAGGTACGTTTCCCGGTCGATACCTTGTAAAGCCCAGCCTCTTGCTTGCCGCTCTTGACAGGTCTCCCTTTGGTTGGCTGCTTTGGACGTGTACCGCTGACCAAGTGCCCAAGAGTTCGCGCTGCAGCATATTTTTGAAACCAGTTACGGACAGTGTCAGGCCGCAGCCCCCTCGCACGCAAATAGTCCTCCCACCCTGCCCTACGGGGGAGACCTAGCCGTGTGTTGAGATCATTCCTGCTACCTTGAGCCCCATGGCGCTTCCTCATCTCCGCCAAGGCTGGGAGCAACCTCATAACAAGCTCCCGGCGCAGTCCGTTGTAATGCTCGTGCGCCTCGTTCACACTCTCGACAATTTCGGCGTCGAGCGCCTCGTGGGAGTATGCCCGGTACTCCTTGCGCGTCACTTCCGGGATGCCCTGTCCTGAAAGTTCGAGCGCCCCAGTCCCGGCCTTCGCGAGTTCTATCCCAGTGCCTGTGGTAGCCATGCTGGGAACCAGACTACCTTCAAATCGAGTTTCGGGCCAGCGGGTTTTTATCAGGGGTGATTCCGATGATAGGAATCGACCACCGACAGCAGAGGATGCTCACCGTGAGGGGCTAGCGATTGACGTCACCTCGCCCGCGTTGCCACCTTGGGACGTAAGAATGCTCGGACTTCTTCGATGCTGTACGGTGGGTCAGCGCGGCGGTGCAGCACCGCATGACAGTTCGGGCATACTGGCCGCAAATCCTTGATGGGGTCAACAACGTACTGACGACCAATCTCGGACAATGGGCGTAGGTGGTGGACGTGGATAAACTCCTCGAATGCCTCCCCATATACCGCGCCGAACTTGAACCCGCAGACGGAGCAAATCGCTCCGTAGTGTTCGATGCAGAGCCGCCGAGCGTCAGGATTGCGCTCGTATGCATTGGCGGTGACCTTGTGAAGCGCACCCTCAGGCAGCCCTGCTGAGTCGATAATCTCGTCAGGGGCTGGAGCAATCCACGTATACAACTCCGACGCAGACCGACTGAGGTCTACTAGGTTACCTCGCAAGTTCACGCCCCACGTCCGTACCACTGAGGCTGGTATCGGGTGCTCCAAAAGCATCAAGCTCTTGTCGCGGTCGAACTCAAGGTTCAAAGACCATCCTTGATTGCATGGTTTTTTACCTTTGATCTTGGCGCAGCCGATGATGCCTAAATTCTGGTCGCCAGTGTAAATGAACACGTCGTCCCCGGCTTCGGCATCCTTTCCATGATTCCTAACGTGCCATGAGTCTTTGTCCAACCGACCATCTTCGAGTAATTGGCGGTAGGAATTGACCGTAACGTCCGTACTTTTTCCATCAATATCGAAAGTACGACCTTTTCCCGCAGAAATTGCATATAGCCACGTCCAAGTCATTCGGCCAGCGGGTTCAGAAATGTGATACGAAGGGTAGGGGACTGTTTGTTGAAGGAACTCGGACAGATAGTGCGTAACGCCGACTGAATGTGCCTCACGGATGTACTTGGTCGTCTTTCTCTCCGCCGCTATAGAGATTGCGCTGTGGTGCGCCTCGGTAAGGGAGGGCAGGGTGTGGGAAAGCTCAGAAAGCGGCACTATGACCACCTTGCATCCGGGTGCATTACGGAAGCTCCACTTCTCAAATTTCGAACCTTTTGCGAGTTTTTCTTCCACTGAGACTACCACTCCATCTCGATGCAGAAGGAGAACCTGCACCCAACCCACATTCAGTCGGATTCCGTCCTCGAAGAGCGTAATGCCCCACCTGTCGTCGCCATTGTTGGACGAAAGAAGCTCGATGGAGGCGGCAAGGAATTTCAGATAGCTCCGCATGGCGCTTGGAGGTTGACCATCAAAAATGGCCGCGATGACTGAGCGTGCTTTTCCGGCGTCTGCTTTTAGCTTCGCGTCAATGGTCTTCATAGTTCTCGGTTTTCAGGAACTTTTGATGAGTATCTGAAGGCTGTACGCCACCTAGCTCGCCGCCACAACGATCTGGATGGACGCCAACAAGGCAGCAAACAGCAGGATACCAACTCGCATCATCTTGACCCTTTCATCGTGGCGACTGGGGAAGCAAAAGTTTGGCACTCAGAGTTGCTGTTGTCCAGATAATTTCCGCGACAGCCGCAGGAGCCGTTACGGAATCGGGTGAAAATTCCTCCAGTCCGACTCACGGAAGAATCAACAACTTGCAGCCACCGTTACAGGTCATTCAGGTAACGAAATCGACCGTCACTTTAGAGAGAATTCGCCCGGTGTTGGCGGCGATGCAATGCTGCCAGCAGTGGCAACTGAATGCTGCCGATTGAAGGGTGAGCGCAGCGCAAACCTGCCCACGTCGGCAAACCAACTTTGCCGTTTTGTCTGCTAGGCACACTTCGGGGTGCCTCTTAATGCTTGCCGGGTATTGAGCAACAAACCTAATATTAATATGGAACATTAGCATTATAAGGTTCACAGGAGAGGGCTATGAAGAAGACTGCTGTACTCGCTGTCATGCTGTCGTCTTTGACGTCATTCGGATTTTGTCAGGCCGCACATCATCGGAGTGCCACATCAAAGCCGCTAACACTTTCAAATTGGATTCGTCACGCGGGGCTTCACTACATTGACCTCATCGACGAATTGGATCAGACGAGGGATATTAAGGACGAGGACGAGCGACGTCACGCGCAGGAGCAGTACGCGAAGTTTCTCGATGACGCGGAGGCAGACCTTGCGATTGACGCCCATGGAAATGATCTGGTGTTCTTGGACGGAATACTTAAGAAAATTCGTGAGCTAGAGAATGCCGTGATCCTTGATTCGCCCCACCAAATTGATCGTCAGGTAAGATTCGAGGCTAGAATTGACCGCGTCATAAGCTGCCAGTCGGATGCGAAAGAGTCTATCCGAACAGGAATTCTGGAGAAGGCAGAACTGGACGGTTGTGCAGCACCGTTCGTGGTGCCCCCCTCCGGCTCGCCGTTGTGAGGGGAGCCTAGTCAGGTACGATCCAGATGTGAAGGATTGGGTACCGTGTCCGTAGAGAGCAGACTCATGAGCACCATACTTCGAGTAAGAAACCGAGCCAAACCTAATCGTTTTCACCTCAGCTCGATCTGGCGAGTCTCGGCATCACGACCTCGGACTCTCACAAGGCTGAACCGCTAGTGCCGCCCGACAACTTCTACCGCAGCCTAAATGTCCGCTGGACGGTTCAGTCACCAGCAAGCTGCACCCAGCACGTATGCCAGCGGGTCTGTGGAAACAAGTTAACGAACTTGGACTGATACCTTCGGCAACTATCCAGAGCATCCAGAACCCCGAGGCGGGCGCACGGTGTGGGAGTGGTACGAGCGACTGTGTAAGTAGGACGAAGTTGTAACCATTGACTGGAAACACCCGGCGTAAGTCCGGATGTCGTGTTTACCGGGTGGGGCTACCCCAGCGCGATTCGCGTCAGTCTAGGTTCGTAGGTACTGGTATAGCGTTTCGCGACTGATGCCGAACTCCCGCGCTATGACGGCCTTCTTGTCCCCCGCAGCTATGCGCTTACGCAGTTCCGCAGCCTGACCAGCGTCCAATGAGGGCTTGCGTCCACGGTAAACTCCTTTAGTCTTCGCGATGGCGATTCCCTCACGCTGGCGCTCTTTCAGCAGCGACCGCTCGAATTCTGCGAATGCGCCCATCATACTGAGCAGCAGTTTGGACATGGCGTTGTCCTCACTGGTGAAAGTCAGGTGCTCCTTGTCGAACTCCACAATCACGCCCCGACCGGTCAGATCGGTGACCAGTTTGCGGAGGTCATCGAGATTGCGTGCAAGCCTGTCCATCGAGTGGCAGACCAGCACGTCACCCTCACGCAGGTATTCGAGCGCGGCTTGTAGCTGTGGGCGGTTCGTATCCTTGCCCGATGCCTTGTCCGTGAATTTCTTGTCTAGCTCTACGCCGTCGAGCTGACGCTCGGTGTTCTGATCAACGCTGCTGACTCGGATGTATCCAACCCGCTTGCCGCCCCGCCTCGCTGCAACCATCGCAATCCCTCCAGAGTGTCAGGATTGACTCTAAGACCTTCAGTCGAGAGTGTCAAGTTAATTGTTTAAGGACTCTAGTCTGACGTAAATGGTGTCAGGCAGAAACGAGGTGTTGGGGTTTACCCCAAACTGACTGGTGAATGCGCTACTCAATGCCGAAGGTACTTCGGCAGCACTCACTCTAGGGATGAGTGAAGTACGTCGAAACCTGCGCAGACTAGGGTCTGTAACCCTTGGGACGCCCTTCTTTGCGAGGAGTGTATTGTGCGAGACCTTCCTCATGAGGAACCCCAAGGGCATCACAGATACGCATCATGGTCTGACTGTCGGGTCTGCTTCTGTCACTCATATAATGATAGACACTAGCGCGGGATATCCCTGCTGCTCGGCCTAGCCTTTCGAGAGAGATGCCCTTCTTGTCTGCTAGTGGAAGAATCCATTCTTTAATGTGACTGAAATCCTGCATGATTGCGTCCTCGTTTGTGTACACTTTGATTGTTCCACAAACATTGAGTTGACGCTTGCCCTGATACACGATGCAATCGCGGCGACCGACGCTGCCGCTGTCACTTGCTCCGCGTTATTTATGAGGGAATAATGCCTAACGAAAACTACGAGATGTCCAAGACCCGGTTTGGAGAGGAAATGCAGAAAAGGATGGACGCTCTAGGTCTGTCCATTCGTGACGTTTCCGACAAGCTGGGTTCCACCTATGAGTATGTGCGCCGGATGGTTCGTGGTATGTCCCTGCCGAGCAAATACATGATCGTGAGCTTAGAGGAAATACTTCAGTGGCACCGCGATGAAATGCGCCCGCTTATGGTCTCCGACAAGATCGAGCGCGAACACGGTGGCATCCCTGCAGAACTGGCGGGTAAGAACCCAGAACTAGCTCCATTTGAGCACGGCTGGCCTATGCTGTCTGGGCACGAGAAGGAAATACTGCTGAACCAGCTCAACTCATTCGTGCGCCAGTATAAGAAGCACGCAAGAAATCCAACGCTGGATGAGGTTCGTGCGGAAATCAGCCGACTTAAGCAGATCGAAGCGTCGTTGGCTGGCGATGGAGAAGTGACTACAGCCGCCAGAACATTTACCGCTCCTCCCCACAAGGCTCCGCCTAGTCATCCTCCATCTAGGAATACAGGTAGGGTGATGAGTCCTGAGGATAGCCAACGCCGCAGTGATGCACAGAAAGCACGCTGGGCAAGAGTACAGGCGCAAAAGGATGCCGAAGAGCGTGGAGAGGACAAAGACATACAAACTAAGCGAGAGCGCACCGTTGCCGACCGTCATAGCACGGCTCCATCGTCATATTCCCCAGTCATGATCTCCTGCGTTGAACCGACGGACTCCGGTCGGTGCGGCTCTCTGCCCGGCTCGAAGATCATGATGCCGGCATCACGCCAGTCGTAGGTCAACCCGGAACGGAAGGCGATGCAGCGCAGGAACTGGAAGCGAGAGCTGGGAGTGGTCAGCTTCCGTTCAAGGCGCGGCCATACGGCTGCCAAGAGTGTGCCGATTTCAATCTCGGTGGGCTCATCATGAATTGCCTCATGAGGCAATTCATCGATCAAATTGAAAGCTTGGGCATACCTTGCGCACATTCTGTCTCCGCTCACCCTCGGAATTTTTTTTGCCCGGAGCCACGCGGCCCACTTTCCGGCGCGACCGGGCAACGCGAGGATTTTTTTCATCACGTAAAGCAGCTCCCCGAGAGAATTGCCAATCGCACGCTGGCGGGACTGCTCAGTTTTAATCTCGCCGCTGCAACACTTATGGAGTTCCCACAGTTGCGAGATTTCGACGTCGATGAATCCTTCATTTTTTAGCAAGTCTGGGCGGTAGTTAGCGTACATAGGGAACTCTTCTGCGGTTGGGGCTTGAGCTACGGAAATGTCTTCCATGGGTGACCCTCTGGGTGATCAGGGATTGAGCGATTTAATCGCTCTACCTGAGCAACAGAAAGTTCAATGAGTGCGATTTACTTGCGAGGATGCACCCTGCTGCATGATGCTGCACGCGAGATGCACCCAGAGCGCGGACGCGACATCCTTTACTTTCAATTGGGTGGGGACAGAAGTGCACCGATGCACGCAGAATCCGAGTTCCGTTCTCCCTATAGGTATACGTACTTTCTTTTTCTCTATAGGCTAGAACTAAATAAAACAGTGCATCACCATGCATGTGGTTGAAACATCAGCCACTTGCGCCAAGTCCCAGCGTGCATTCTCCCTGCATCTGCATGCATCTCCCTGCACAAACAAACCCCAGCCGAAGCCGGGGTAATGTTGGCGCTGCCAATGCCTAGTTAATCGACGCAAGCTCGTCCTCGGCCTTATCGCTCATCTCCACACCAAAGCGAAGACCTATACCTTGATACTTGTAGCCGATGGACTTCTTCTTTCTGATGAACCCCTTCTCCTCTAACCGCTTCTTGAACTCCTTGGTGCCCATCACGTATTCCCCGGCCTCCTTCGCCCAGCGGTTGTACTCCCGGTAGAGCGTGCTGGACTGAGTTGCCACCGCCGAGCTAACCTCGCACTCTTCCTCGATGAACAGTTGAAGCGTGTCCTCCTCGTCGCGATACTCCTGTGTCGCCGCAAGAACCTCACGCGGGTCGTTCAACCCCTGCTCTCTCCACTGCCGCAGTCCCTCCAACGCCCAGTTCAGGATGCCGGGCAGTTCCTCCTCAAGCTCCTTGTTGAGTTTCTTGTTCCGCTTAGCCTCTGGAATGGTGACAGCGAACGGGATGAGCCGCACTCGCCGCCAGTATCCATGATCTTGGCCGATCACCTTGGGCTTGTGATTGGTGGCCAAGAACAGCTTGAATGTCGGCAGGAACTGGAAGAATTCACAACGCAGGAACCTTGCTGTGATTACATCTTCCCCGGTCACCTGCTTGATCATCGCCTCCGACATCCGCTTGTTGTGGTCGGATTCGGATGCCATCACCACACGCGCACCGCACATGGTCGCCAAGTCATTGCGAATTCCGCTGTCTTGGTTCTTGACGATGAATGATGAGAACTCCGCACGCTGTGAGTACTCTCCCAGCAGCTTCTCGATGACGTTCAACATCGTGCTCTTGCCGTTCGCCCCGGTGCCATACAGAAGGAAATAGCACTGCTCCGATGTCTCGGCGGTGAGCGAGTATCCAACCACTCGCTGAATGTACTCAATGAGGCCAGTGTTGCCGTCGAAGATCACCTGCAGGAACTGCTCCCACTTAGGACATGACGCCTCGGAGTAGTAAACGACCTTGCTAATCTTCCGCGCCAAGTCCAAACGACGAGCCCGGAAAACCTGCCTTGTATCAAGGTTGATGGTGCCATTCTCGATGTTCAAGATGTCCGGGCTCTTATCAAAGTCATTGACGTTTACCGACATCCCCTTCTCTGATCTGGCAAGGCTCACCATAGCCTCAAGCTTGCTCTTGGATTCGGATGCCAGAGCGAATGCTTTGAACTCCTTGATGACATCTTCGTAAGCATTGTTCTGCTCCCGCTCATCCTCACCATCTTCCTTAGCTTTCAGCCGCGCATTATCAGCCGCTATCCTACCTTCCTTCATGATCTCGCTCTGAACAACGTCAGCAGCCAGCCGCATGATTCTTCCCTTGCTGTCCTCAACCCAGCGGCTACCCGACCACAGATACCACTTCCCGATAGACTGGCAGAAACGCAGGTTATGCCCGTGCATCTTCACGAGCCGCCGAGCATTGCCAAGATCAGTCAGGTTGATGTCGCCTTCAACCTTGATACGCTCGTCTTTCGGCTGGGTGGTAGCAGCGACGGCCTCCTGCCCTGATTCGAGCTGTGGGTGGGGCTCAGACCCGCAGGGCTCGGGATGAGGGTCATCCATCTCCACATCTTTCAGGAAGACCTCGTCATCTTCGTCCTCGTAGATGCAATAGCCGTATGGCTCAAAACCCTCTGCTTCGAGGTAGTCCATGACGCCATCGATGGAGACGTTCTCCCCTTCGCAGGAACCCGCGAAGCATTTATAGGCAAATCCTCCGCCATTCTTGTAAACCAAGAACCCCGTCTCCTTGGACTGGCTATGGAAGTCGCCCTTGAATAAACATCCGTGGTCAGGGATGTACAGATCAAACGCGCCCTTATCAACCGGGTCGCCAACCGTGAATGCACCCTTCTTCTCGTACCAATCAAACCAGTCCTCTGGCTCAAATTCAGGATGCAATTTCCGGGGAGTTGCGTTGCCGCTCATGCGAGGCTGCTCACTATGCTCTCGAACCCAGTCAACCAACCACGTCGGGATAGGAAGCAAAGCAGACGGCGCGGGCTCAATGGGCTTGTATGAGGTGCCCACTCCATTGAGGCTGCCGGGCGCAGCGACGGTAGCGTCGTGCGCCTTCAACTCGAACAGGCAGGTGACTTTCCCGTTGATGTCGCGAACGATGTAGTCGCCGATGCGCTTGACGTTGCAGTTGCCTAGAGCATCGGACTCAGGCGTGGCGAAGAAGTAGTAGTGGAACCCACCACCGGGGGTCTTGATCTTCAACGTATCCGGCATCGGATGCGGCAACTTGGCCAAGACGGCGGGGTCATCGATATCACAGATGCACACGACACCCCTCTTGGCCACCGCAATGACGTTGTAACAGTCGTTCTCTTGATGCCACTTCTGCAACTGATCGTCGTTCCGCGTAGCCAGCCCCGGCCAACCACTAAAGCCGCTGAACTTCTCGCCGGGAAAACCCGGCACGACAGGGACTCCATACTTGGTAATCCAACGTGCAAGCTTTAGAAAGCCTTCATATGGCATCACCTCACCCCCGTAGCGCCCATAGCGGAATCGGGAGAGGTGGCCGTGCCAGCGATGTCATTCGACAGCGCGGACTCAGTTAGATTGTTGTGGCGGTTGGTGCGGCGTGCGGGCCTAGAAATGTGCCCCTGAGAATCGCGGTCGATCAAGTCGGTACCTGACGCCGCGACATGGTTGATGTCGTGCATTGCGTGCTCCCCTTTTGAATTTGCCCCTTGTTGCTGTACTGCTCATCCCGACTAGCCACCTCTCCTGCTTTGGAGAAGGGCGGGGAGGCGGGATGTGTACCTCCCCTCGTTCAAACCCGGTCGGCCAAACCGGAAGTGCGTACTGCTTAATACGCACTCAACATAGAAACCCGTAGACTTTTAATTGCTCCACCTGCGAACATTTATTGCGCGTGCCGGGCAGCCGTGGGACGCTACTCCACCACGGCGATAGTCAGCTTCAGCGCCTGATGACGCTTGCCCTTCACCATCTCCTGCTCAAACAACTCGTCAATCCCCCGCTTGATCGCCACCGTCAGACTGCCTCCGCTGCCCCGGGACTCCTGATAGGCGTGCGCTGCCGGGAGCTGGGGGAAAAATGCCTGAATCGTTACCTTCTTCATCGTTGTTGTCCTTTTCATGTTGTGAATCTTCGGTATCTTTCGATAACCGCGTTGCAGGTATTAGTCTGGCCGAAAAACCAACTAGCAAAGCCACAGGAAACTAGTGACGTTGAGGCTGTTTTTGTGGCGACCTTTCCATGTTGCGAAGCTCCGGTATCCTTCGATATCCGTCCGCGTTGCAAGTAATATCGTGCCCGACAACCACGCTGGCGAAGCCGCAGAAAACCATCTATGTAAGGGTTGTTTTTGGGGCAACAAGCGGCGAGCAGGACTAGACAGTGAACGGGGAGCTGACCTCGCGCTGATGAATTAGAATGGTCGCGCTATCAGGATTGGGAGATGGGTATGAGTGATTCAGAGCGGACACCACCGAAGTCGAGCCGCTACCGACTGAGCGTGATCATTCGCGAGCGGTTGGAGTTGGAGGAGGAATGGTTTCCGTTAACCAGCAGACCGGAGGGTTTTGACAAGGTCAAGAGTTGGACGGGTTTTCGGCGGATGTTCAAGCAAGCACTTGAGCTGGGGTGTCGCTGGGACGTGATGCTGACCTGCCTGTCCCGCTTCGCGAGCTATAACAGGGAGCAAGTTATCGTGAGTCCCGGTGAGTATGATGCCGATACTGGTGAACTGATTCGAGCCCCAAAAAGAAAGCGGCAGCCCATCATCAGTCCCCCCGACGACGCCCAGAGAAAAAGCATCAAAGCGAACCTCGATGCCGCGAGCAAGATCGTGGAAAAGTATGAGCGGTTGCTTTTGGAACTGGGCACCGTCACTCCACCTCTCGTTGAGGAGTTTGGTGGATTGTCCACCGAGCTTGCTCTAGTCTATTTGCCAAGATTGCTCAAGTGGAGCTGCCGTCTGCTATCAGAGGATGGTGTAGGTAACTTTGCAACAGTCCAGTCCGCAGGGCAACTCGCCCCATGCGTGTACATGGAACTGGTCATTACACAAAACCGGAAGCTCGGAGGGGGGCTTGCCATCGTGGCGCACCTGCTGAATCAACTTTCCAACACCGCCGACTATAATCAGGAACAATTGCGCGAGACGCTAAACCGCTTCAAGAAACAATATGGAGATGTCTACCACGAGCTACGAGTAAAGATTTGGGCTCTGCACCAGACTTCGGCCAACCCACCGGATGGTTGGAAAGAAATTCTTGAAGCAGAAGCTGAATCCCGCCGCTGATTAGTCTGGAGTCGCGGGTTCGTCCCGGCGCTTGAATCTCGGCGGCAGCGAGAGGAGTGACCGCTGGGGGCGCACGTAGTGTGGCCGGGGCGGCTCGTTGACGGCTGGAATCGGGGGTACCCAACCCCGACCTCACGTCATGCGATGGCTTATATCGCGTTTATGGAGCAAGGTTTGTGGATGGATGGCTACCGCAATCAGCATTCCGGGGTGATTCAAGGCTCCTAAGGGACACATTGACCGCTGGCGGAACCATCCCCCTTGCTCGACAGGCACGGGCATTCCAATTGTCCGGAAGGTAGTGAGGATGGATGCGATGATCCACGATGAACCCGACTGCTTCCACGACAAGCTGACCCCGTGCACCGCAGGAGACTGGATTCAGTGTGATCTCTGCGCCCGCGTGGTCTGCATGCGCCACGATGACCTGTATGAAGTTCTTCGGTCGGGGGAACTGGCCTACTACAAGGTAGACAGGCTATGTGCGCCTTGTGTCGAGGAAGGCTGGGAACGGGGTGAACTTATCCGAGGCGAGGGTGCGCAGTACATAAATCGTCGTTGACGCCCGTGGCTTCCCGCCATCGAGGCACGCACCTCTGGCGCGATAGTTGTTCCTTAGCTTGTGATTTGTCTCAGCAGTTTTTCAACCTCTGCGGCGTTGGCCAGAAGCCCACCTTCGACGTGGTGAATTCGACGCCTCTGAGGAGACTTCGTGACCTTTCGCAGGTAGCCGCCGTCAACGGTCAGGAAATGAAGGTCGGGGTCGCCCAAGAAGATGAGTTGCTCTGCATCAAACAAGTCGTTCTTATGCTTGCGGGCGTTGTAGTTCCTGTCAACAAGCGCAAGCTTAAGTTTGCTGAACTCAAACTCATGAAGAGCACTCAGAGCTGATACGACCTCGGCAGCGGGTCGGGTCGGCTGCAGGTTGAGCCTCCGGGTCAACCCGTCCAACCACACTTCTGTGAAACCATCTTCGGTCAGCGGCGTCGTTCGAAAGAACTGCACCGCGTCCTGAAAGTGGTCTGCGTAGGTCTCTTTGATCTGTACCAGTTCAGCGTCCCGAGCTTTTGCCACATCAAGGAGCCCGGCGAGTTCTGAGTCGGCGCAGGTGTTCAAATCAGCTTGAAGCATTTTCGTGTACCCATCATCTTCCAGCGGCACTCCAAACCCAATAAGCGCGGTGGCAGCGTCCATCCACGGCAAAACCAGAGCATGATCTTTGTTCACCCAGTTATGAAGCCCCTGAAGTTGCTTGTGAACGCGGTCGCCCCAGTACCTCGCAAGGTGCGAAAACACTTCCATCATCGTCACGGGAGAAAAAAGGATTTTACTGCGCAGGTCATCCGGCAAAGCGCGGTCTTGGAATGTCTCCGCAAAATGATGGAAGCAGTCGGTGTCGAAGTATACGTGCGGGGACATGGCGACTAATTGTACGTCGAGCCCGCCTCCCGATGCAGGTACCACCCCGTTAAGCGGGCCGCGCTTTGGCTACGGCGTTTCAAGTGCGCTGTCGGGAACCATGCACACCGGAGACCGCTGGCCGGAATCTGCGCTCACCATAACAAGAGAGGGAGGACTTTCGGGACGCTGCCCGGAAGTGAAGGCTGGTATCCGGCTCCAGTGCCGACACTGCAATAACGCTCGCTCCACCCCAGCAATTTCTTTGAGGACAACGTATGCTCCACCCCCCGAGCACGGTTGTCGCTGTCACGAGGACTCCAGATGGAGACCTTCGAACCGGATGCAGCCGCCGTGACTCCGAGCGGACGGGCACACTTTCGAACCAAGGCACCGAGTTCGACCGTGAAATGCTGCACATTGAAGTCGAAGCAGAAGCGGAGGAGGCGGGGAGCCGCAGCCTGAACATCCATCTTGTGTTCGCTCGTTGTGGTTTCGTCTGCGAGGAACATGGATATTTCTTAGATGTAGCGACAGGAAGGAAAGCCCTGCCCACTAGGCCGAGAAAACAATAACCGAGGGCTGAGCAGCGACCGTCAATAATGTCCTTACGAGTACTACCCCCGGCAAGCGAAGATTCCCGTTACCACACGCCAGACAACTACTTCCCATAGAATGTACGCATGAACAACCAACAAGACCGCGTCCCGTTTTTCGGGTACCCCGAGGAAGGGGAGAAGTTCCAGCAGCGTCACCCGCTGTGGCCGGAACGATTCATGAACCTCGTCAAAGCTTTTGATATGGCATTCAGCCGGGTGGCGGTAATGTCAGAACCGGAAGACAAGTTCGTGTACCTCTATGGGAGGATGTGCGTGGAAGACTTCATGGAAATCCTTCTGGTCTGCGGCAACAGCTACGGGGCTGCGGGGATGAAGTTACTGCGTACCATGTACGAGCACACGGTAACCCTCCGCTATCTCCATGAGCATCCGGACGAAGTGGATACCTTCATGAACTACCACCACGTCCAGCAGTACAAGTTGATGAAACCTATCCTTGAAACGTTCGGAAGGAACGTGTTGTCGTCAGAGACAGTGGCGGACGTGGAACGAAAATACGCAGAGGTCAGGGACGAGTTCATGGTCACCGACTGCAAGAAGTGCGGCACCAAGCGGCTCAATCACACATGGAACAAGCTGGACTTTGTCTCAATGGCGAAACAGACCGGAGGCATAGGTACGCTCATCGTGGGTGGTTACTTTCTGCCGCTTCGGCATGCGCACAGCACGTTCGGCGGATTGACCGAGAGACTCGAATTGACAAATGAACGTATGGGGTTTCAGGCTGATGCGCAACCGGAGATGGCCGACCAAGCTCTCATGCTGGCTCACAACATCATTTTGAACGTCATGGAGCTACAGAACGAGCGGTTCAAAATTGAAGGGTTGGGAGAGCAGCTTCAAACCTGCCTCCGTGACTATCTGGAAATTTGGGTGCCGGATTCTCCACTCCTCTTGGATACCGAGACAGACACCCGCCACGGATAGCCCTTCTCATCCCGTTAGCAGGGTTCAAGACCATCGGAATCCTTTGGTTTGAAGTACCGTGACCGCAGGTATTCGGCGTGAGCGGCACGGGATGACCACGGCGGGCACCGTGGTGTGGAAGGTGACACCATACCGTGGCGGTGTATTTCAGGGTTGTACGTCCTGAGGAGGAGCGATGGCGGAAAAGAAGAAGCAGCACATTATCCCGAAATGCTACCTGAAGTCATGGTGCGACCCAGTCACACCAGCAGGTCAGCAACCATACATCTGGCGCATATCGAGAGATGGCAGCACAAAGAGAAAAAAGAAAAAAGTCACCGGAGAAGTCGTTCACGGAAACTGACCGCTACACCATAAAGCTGCCAGACGGGCGGCGCGACCTAGTCATCGAAGACACCCTAGCCAGCGTCGAGAGTGAGTTTGTTCGCACTCTGACGCGCATCCGCCGCCGCGACCGACTCCCGATGTCGGATAAGGCGCGTCTCTGCCTGTTTGCTTCAGCTTCCCGTACCACAGGCTCCGCGCACGCCGCATCGTTGTTCTTCACCAAGTTCACTCGGCTGCTCACTTCGTACCGCCGCATCAGCGCCGGATTGAACGGCTTCAGTAGATCGCAGACCGCGTCAATCTTCTGGAAGCCGGGGTCGAGCCCGTAGACGTCATCCGACAGGCCAGAGTTGCGCCGCGACCTGTATGGCAGCGTGGCCACTTTCAACCATCGTGAGAATTGCTGGGTGGTGCTGACAGGCCAAAGCCACCAACCGGGAGAGGAGAGCGATGCTGCTACTCCAAATTGCCAACCGATGGAGAGCGATTCTGCGGCTCCATAATGTTTTTCGTTGGCCTAGTTTGATGACAATCAGCAGCTTGTTCAGGCTCAACAATGTAAGTACGATTGACAACTTATCGGTTTGTGGTGATCGACCCTTCGGGCGGCTTTTTTTTGAAGACTCCATAGTGTCACGTTCGCATTTCGAGTTAGAGGTATGTGATGGATGTCACAGCATTGAGTGACCGCCCTCACATTTGCAATTTTGAATGGTCGTCTTTGTTTCGTCGATTTTGGTAAACACTTAGAGGAATCTGGAATTTCCCCCTAGTGGTCGTCGCTGACCTTAACCCAGCTGTTCCAACTGACACCAAAGCCGCAATGATAGTGGTGGGCATGTAGTGCGGAAAGCCAACCAGACCTCACCTCGACCTGCGCCTCGGCACCCGAGTTCCAGTGGAAGACCTTCGGGTGACCATAAACTCCACCGTGATTGAGTTCGTCCAACACGAGCGGCTGGCGTGGGATGCCCATTGGAATGGAGTGCATGCGTATCATGCATCATGCGTGGGCTTTCGAGCGGAGGGATGGCGGGGTGTATGTGCTCACCGAGGAAGAGGCAGGACGGCTGGCTACCCTCAGTCCGCTGGTCACTGACGCCGCGAGTACCTTCATTGACCACTTCGTCGCCACCTTGCCGAGGTCGATGACACCAGACCGGGTACCGCGACATGGGGTGGCGGGCACCATGGAGTGTAACCGGGCTGCGGGATAGCCAGCTCACCTGCCAGTGGCCGCTCTAACCCTTAGACCGCTCGCTCAGCAAGCTGATGCGCTCATGAACGGCTTGCAGGTCGCTGGTCTGTAGATGGCAATATTTCCGCGTTTGATCCAAAGTGGCGTGCCCCAAAACCTGTTGCAGTAGGAGTACATCCCCGCCGCGCCGAATGTACGCCGTAGCAAAAGTATGGCGGGTACTATGGAGAATCCGCGCCGGGGGAACTATCCTCAACTGGTCACACAGCGCCCGTACATCCCGCCATACATCGTGCTGGTCTAGCTGATTGCTGGTGCGGGTGGAGAACACCAGCGCATACTTATGCCGGAACTTGTACAGGTGCTTCCTGAGTTCAATGCTGAACGGGATCACTCTCTGTTTGTCGCCCTTGCCGATTACGGAAATGAGCATATTATCGAAGTCCACATCCACCCATCGCAGACTCAGCGCCTCACTGATCCGCACGCCCGTATCGAGGAGTAGGAGTACCAGCACATGGAGCCGAGTCTCAATGTACCCTTGGGGTTTGTAGCCCAGAAATTTCTTGATATCGGCGCTGGTAAAGGTGGGAAGAACCCGGCTGGGTTCCTTCATCTTCTTGACGTGCTCAGGCTTTCCAGCCCACCTGAGATAAGCATTGATAGCCCGGATTCGATTGTTGCAGGACGTCGCCTTCAGCCCAGCTTCCCGCATCCGGATTACTACTTCCATCAAATCGGCTTGGGTGGGATCGGGATTCACGAGCCATTGGAAGGACTCACGGTACCAGTCCAAGGTACGGGTGGATACGTTCTGGAGATAGCGTCTTTCTTTCAAAAACTGCTCGAACTTAGCTTCCATGATTCTCCTTAGGCAGGGTATCTACCGGAGAGATGTCAAGCTAAGCTATTGAAAGACAACATGTTACTGAACTCTGCTGCGCCCAAGGCAGGTGCGCTACCAGGCTGCGCTACGCCCCGACTGTGTACGGCAGCAGATGCCGCACTCTGAAATCCTAGCATAGGAGCGCGTGGTTAGTCGTTCTCCTCCGGGTCTTCTCCGGGAATAGGTGCGGCAATGGCCTGCGGGGTCACCCCCACGGAATCGGCAATCACGGTGAGCGTAGGATCGGAAAACTTCCATTGCTGCAACTGCGGGTCAATACTCCAGCTCTGGAGTTCGATGCCCATCTCGAAGGAGACGAAAAGATCGGAGGTGCGTGGAGTTACGCGCACTGTTTTGACGCGCAGATTCTGCAAAAGCTGCCAGGGCTGCGGCTCATAGGCAGCAGATTCCGATGCGGGGGCGCCGTTGGAGGTGTTGCTGGCGAATGCCAGGTTGTCATCGAGGACGATGCGCCACGGGCAGTTCAGCGTGAGTTCGGCATCGTGCTCAAAGGCAAGATGCCATACCTGATTGGAAGCCGCTCCGCTCCGCTCGACCGCCGTACAAAGCCTGCCCTCCAAGCGCTGCCCCATAAGATCGGCAGCCGTCGGGGCATTTTTGAACCACGCGCGCACGAGATGGGTATTCAGCCAATAAAGCAGGAAAGCCGCCAGCGCAAATCGGAGGAAGAGTGCCGGGTGGCTCATCAACACAACAATGTCCCCGCGCTCAAAGATCTCCGAGATTCCCCCCGCCACGATCACGAAAGCAGCGACAAGCACGACAATGCGGGCCCAGTGATAGCCCTTCCAGTAGCTCCACGCGACGTACAACTCAAGCGCCAGCACTAGGCCGCCATAGTAGAAGCCCAGGAGACCCTGCGAATGAAATTGACTGGCGAGAGCTGTTGCGGCGGGTACGGCCAACGCCGCCATGGCAAGCGCGGTGAGGCTTACGCCCTTGGGGCGCGAGGGTTCGACCGGGTCGGCCAGGGTGAATCGCACGATGCCGACAGTATAGCCAGCGAAATAGAGTTGTAAAGCTCGCCGCAGATGGCTATTCCACCCGAGACTCCAGAAGTAGTACGTACGCGAGGCTTTTTGGATTACAATCCTGCCCTGGAAGTAAGAGCGTTACGACGGCACGGCAAGCGGGACAGAACTTCGATGAGCGTTCTTCCATTGCGGCTGATTTATTCGGAAAAAGAGATGTTGCCGATTGGCGACCACCTTTTTCGCGGCAGCAAGTACCACAAAGTACGCGAGCACCTGTTGCGGACTGGGGCCTTTACGGCGAGCGAATTCATCTCTGCGCCCTGCTGCGAGGATGACGATGTTCTGCTGGTCCACACCCAGCTCTGGGTGAACAAGATAAAGCATGGAACGCTGAGCATGCGCGAAGAGCTGGAACTGGAGATACCCTACAGCAAAGAACTGGTCGAGGCCTGCTGGTACGTTGCCGGTGGGTCGATTCTTGCCGCCCGGCAGGCACTGCAGAATCACTGCTGCGTTCACATTGGAGGCGGCTTTCACCATGCCTTCGCGGACCACGGAGAAGGCTTCTGCCTCATCAATGACGTGGCGATTGCCATCCGCTGTATGCAGCGCGACGGCCACATTGCGCGCGCCATGGTGATCGACTGCGATGCCCACCAGGGCAACGGCACTGCGGCAATCTTTGGCACCGGCGACCCGGAGCCGTTTCCGCGTCCGTCATGGTCGGCCTCGCTGCTGACTCCTAAGCGCCCGGCGAACGTCAAGACCAGTGCGTCCCGCGACGTATTCACGATCTCGCTGCACCAGGAGAGCAACTACCCGCACTGGAAGCCCGCCTCCTCAATCGACGTCAATCTGCCGGACGGAACTAACGATGCCGAATATCTGGAGTGGTTGCAAACCGCATTAAATGGCGCCCTTGAGCGCTTTGAGCCTGAGCTGGTCTGCTACATCGCCGGGGCCGACCCCTACTGGGGCGACCAGTTGGCCGGATTGGCTATGACCATCGAAGGGTTGAAGAAGCGCGACCTCATGGTCTTCAACTTCGCCCGCGAGCACAACTTCCCGATCATGACCACTCTTGCCGGAGGCTATTCCGAGGACCCGGAAGACACGATCACCATCCACGCCAACACGGCCCTGGCCGCAAAAGAAATTTTCGGTTCACTTATATAGGTACAGCGCACAGAGCTGGAACAGCATCTACACCCAATTGAGGTGCAGATGCCGAGCTAACTCCGCGTGATCGCGAGCTGCTTGCGCGCCACGTTTCGTCGGCTGGTAAGGTTAAAATTAGATATACAGCGTCGAACTTTGGAGAGATACTGCCGTTTCTATCTTCAATGCAGTTCTGTGCTGGTGGGAGTTTTGCAAACGCCCGGAAGGAAAGGTGTATTATGCAAAGAGTCTCCCGCGAACTCGAGCAGTTGTTGACCGTCACCGCGCTCATCACTGACCCCGTGATTGCCTGCGATGCCTGCGGGCAAATGGTGTATGCCAATTTCGCTGCCAAAACGCTGTTCGGCGAAATCGATATGGAAAAGAACAGCATGGACGATTGCCCGGAGGCGCTGGGCATCTTCGACTACCAAGGCGAGCGCATGTTGGACCCGCAGGAACTGCCTCTGGCCCAGGCCGCTTATGAGGGCAAGGTGGTCCGCGTCAATCTGCTGGTGCGCCAGGAAGAAGCAGCCTCCGCGGTGGAGGCGACGGCTTTCCCTGTCCTCGACCGCACTGGCCGGCAGATTGGGGCGATGATGATTTGCCGCTGCCTCGGCGCATTCCCCGAGCTCGAACGCGTCACCCATCTGGCGTGATATTCTGAGGCTTCCAGCTTCGCAGCCGGGTACGCGGCAACAGACGCCGCTCCGGCCGCGGCGCTCGGCGGGCTCGCCCGCAGCAACCAAGATAAACTTCACAGATGGACCGCCTTGCGCGGCTCCCCGGACTTATTCGATGTTCGAAAATTTAACAGATAAACTCCAGCGCGCATTTAAGAACCTTCGCGGCCAGGGCAGCCTGACCGAGGAGAACATGGACGAAGCCTTGAAAGAAATCCGCCTTGCCCTGCTGGAGGCGGACGTGAACTTCAAGGTCGTCAAGGATCTGATCGACCACATTCGCGTCAAAGCGATTGGCACCGAGGTGATGACCTCGCTCTCCCCCGCCGAGATGGTCATCAAGGTGGTGCGCGACGAACTGGTCGAAACCCTGGGGCGCGACACGGCGAAGTTCAAGTTCGCCTCGCAGCCGCCGACCGTAGTTCTGATGGCGGGCCTTCAGGGCTCCGGTAAGACGACCACCTCCGGCAAGCTGGCGGGCTGGTTCAAAAAGGGTGGACACCGGCCCATGCTTGTCTCCGTGGACGTCTATCGCCCGGCGGCCCGTGAGCAGTTGAAGGTGGTGGCCAAGGCCGTTGGCGCGCACCTGTATGAAGGCTCGGACGTGCAGAGCAACACCGAGAGCGTGGTGAGGCTGGCCAAGGAAGCGCGCCGCGAAGCCATCATCAACGGCTGCGACGTGCTCATCGTCGATACCGCAGGACGCTTGCACATCGACGAGCAGTTGATGGACGAGATGCAGTCGCTCAAGTCGCTGCTGAATCCGCAGGAAGTGCTCTTCATCGCCGACGCCATGACCGGCCAGGACGCGGTGAACTCGGCCAAGGAATTCCACGACAAGCTCACCCTCACCGGCGTGGTGCTCACCAAGATGGACGGCGATGCCCGCGGTGGCGCGTCACTCTCCATTCGCGCCGTCACCGGCCAGCCCATCAAGTTCCTGGGCGTGGGCGAAAAGTACGATGCCATCGAGCCCTTCCATCCCGACCGCATCGTCGGCCGCATCATGGGCATGGGCGACATCCTTTCGCTGATCGAAAACGCCGAGGACAAGCTCGACAAGAAGAAGTCCGAAGAGTTCGCCAAGAAGGCGATGAGCGGCGATGGCTTCTCGCTCGGGGACTTCCGCGATCAATTGCGGCAGGTCAAGAAGCTGGGCTCGCTGCAGTCGATCATCGGAATGCTGCCCAAGATCGGACCGTTCGCGCAGATGCACCAGGCCAGCAACAATGTGGACGAGAAGCAGTTAGGCCGCGTCGAGGCGATCATCAACTCCATGACGCCGTACGAGCGCGACCATCACGAGGCCATCAATGGATCGCGCCGCAAGCGCATTGCGCGCGGCTCTGGCACCAGCGTGCCTGAGGTGAACGCCCTGCTGCGTCAGTACGCGCAGATGCGCAAAATGTTCAAGTCAATGTCCAAGCCGAGCTTCGCCAAGCGCCTCGCCGGAATGAAAATGCCGGGAATGTAAGGCGGCGAATTCAAGGTTTCAAGTTCCAAAGTTTCTAAGCAAAAGCGAGCGCCCTGATAAGATTCAGGGCGTTTGCTGTTTGCGCCGGAGACGACTGGCGTGGTTCCCCTTCCGGGATAGTTGGATGGAAGGCCTGTAGAGTCGAGAACAGGCGCAGTGGCGGTAGTCTCCCGGTGGCTTGTTGACACGGCTTTCGTCGCGCCGCCTCAGTCCGGTTTGACCTGGCTCTGTTTCCTGTTCCCGCTCATCGAACCGGACAGGCGGATTTCCCGCATCCGGCTCTCGGAAAAGACTCACGCTTTCGCCCCTGGAAGGTTTGCAGTTCGCCTCGGGAGATTGACCAAGCCGAACACAGCATTCAACCTAAAAACGGCAGTTACCTTGCGAAACGCCATTTGCTTCGAGGAGCCTTGGTGGTAGAGCTGGGGTGATTTTAGCCACAACATAGTCCAGCAGGGTCTTCCATCGGTCGGTCGCCGGAAACTGCTCCGCAACTGTTCTCACATGACTCAGAGCCTTGTGGATATTGGCGATCATCAGGATCAGAGATTTCCTGGCAGCATGCATGGGCGTCAGGTAGAGCGTTGTCTTTCCGGCATGTTTGGTCGCCCTGCCCACGGCTGCCAGTAAGAGCGCGCGACTGGTAATGGCTTCCATCCTCGCCCCCGGTTTGGCCGCACGGCAGTACCAACTCCACCAGTTGTAGACCAACGCTACGGCACGGGCGCTGGTCTGGCAGCGCTCCATGTCCTGAGTCGTAAAGCCGCCCCAGCCCCACTGGTTCTTCAACTCATCGAAGCCGTTCTCCGCATCGGCCCGGTCGCGGTATAACTGCGCCATCGCATCCAGCGGGTAGCTGCTGTTGGTCACCAGAACTGCGTACTCCCAGAGCTGCACGTCCTCGTCAGGCAGCAGTAGCTCGATCTGTTCATCCTTGGTCTTTCGACTCAGCGCTAAGTCGGACTTTGTAAGTTGACGCAGGATCACTACCCGGCGTGACTTATCCCACCCCGCAAGCCGCAGTGTGTCCTCCACCGCACTCCAACCCTGATCGCGAGGGCCGGGCGTACTCCAGTCATCGCGGGCAAACTGGCGCGCCAGCAGCCGTTGCACCCCTTTGGTCTGGCGTAGCTTGAACAGATAGCTCTGGCTGCGATCTTCCAGTTCGCCGATAAACGGCTCGTTGCCATAGCCGCAGTCTCCACGTACCAAGGCTGGCAGTTGCTCGCGGCTCAAGCTATCCAGCACGGCGCTCAGTCCAGGTCGCGCGTGCATGGAACTGTGCTGCTTTCCAGAGGAGACGACGACATCGAGAACCAGTCGCAAGTTGCCAACCCAGTACGTGTGCAGTGCGTGACTGGGACGACCAGGCTTGTGCGGGTTGTAGCCGACCTCGGCCCCGCTTTGTTTGCCGAACAGCGTCTTGATCGTCGTGTCAATGTCCAGGATCCATGGCGTGTTCAGCGCAGCCTGCACACTGGCAAGCAGCTGCGGCCGGAGCCAGTCTTGGCTTTGCTCGGCGCTCATCCGCGCCAACGATCGGCGCAGCGAATCCTCGCTGACGATCTTACTCATTCCAAGGATCTGCGGACTGACTCCATCGCCCCGCAGCCCGGTAATGTGAGCATAACGTCGGTGTCCTGCCAGAATGGATAGAAACCAGGTGCCAAGAACGTCTCGCTTGTCGGGGGCGTTGCCGCTGCTATAACTGAGCGGGCAACTTTCCAGCCAAGAGTCATACACCCCGGTGGTGGCAAGGAACTCCGCGAAAAAGGCCAACTGCGCATTCGGCGTGGCGCTGGCTTCGTAATCCCAGCGGACATGAATCCGCCCACCCGGCGTGTCCACCGAAAATGCTTCCAGTTCCTGCTCACGTACGGAAAGTTCCACCCCACGCGACTCACCCATCTGGTGAAGGCCTCCATTCAGCTCAAACCCGCTTCCAGTCTACAGACCTCTATAGTTTCGGGATTCCAACTGCCGGAAAGAGGTTCAGAGATGCTTCCGGGAACCGTTTGTAACCCGGCCATGACTCTTTGTGCTTGTCGCATAACCACCGACGCAGCCTAAAGCGGGCGTGCTGATCGATCACGCCATAGGCTTTGCTGACTGGTCCAAGACAGAAGTAGTTGTTGGCCCAGCCGGTCATTATCCGGTTGAGCTTCGCCACCATGATCGTCGAGTCTTGCCAGACTGTGTTGAGTCGGGTCTCGTCGCTGATCGCGCGACAGATGCGTTGTACCCGCTTCTTGGATGGCACCGTGCCCAGAAAGACTCGGCCCTTCCTCATCGAGTAGCACCGCCCGAACGTATAACCCAGAAAGTCGAACCGCTCTTCCGGCAGATAACAGACCCGCGTCTTCGTTTCGTTCACCGTCAGCTTCAGCTTCGACATCATCTCCCGCATCGCCGCCAGAGCTTGTTCCGCCCCGCTTCGACAGCAGATTACGAGGTCATCGGCATAGTTGACGATGTACGCTCTCCAACGCTCCTCGTACCCCAGTTTCTTCCACCCGAGCACGAACCGGCGCATGTATAGATTGCTGAGCAAGGGACTGATCACGCCCCTTACACAAAAGGTAACTTCGAATTTGAAAGGGCAATAAAGGGCTGGCGGGCTAGTCGTCCAGCTCTTGACGTGCGCCGTAAGAGGTAATATGTTTATGACGGATGACGCGATCAACCAAAGCGGACAAGGCTCGGCAGCTGAATGCCGCTTACGCCCTGCTCCGGAAAAGTGTTTCTCTGCCCGATGCTATGCAGCGCTTATCCCGAGATTTCGACTTGTCAGAACGTCAGGCGTATCGGTACCTCGAAGAAGCGCAAAAGCTCGACCGACCAGTCGAAGTCTCCGAGGTTACGGTGCCGATCACGCTCAAGCTCCCGGCGGGAATGGCACGTCTGCTGCGGGCTTACGCGAGAAGCAGTGGGCTAACTATCGGAGCGATCGTGACACGCGCGTTGGCCGCGTTCCTGAGCACTCAGAAAAAGCATGGCTGAGCGGCGCGCGAGACACGGCCAGCTTCAAATTCACGTTGACTATGCGTTTGATCGCCTGCACGATTCGAAGCTCGCCCAGGCCTACAGTATTCTGGTGCCCGGTCGGGAGCGTCCCGTCGGCGGCATTGTAAAGGAGTTTGATCATGAGGATGGCGGCGATCTACGCACGGGTATCGTCCGAGCAGCAGCGCGAGGCGAACACGATAGCAAGCCAGACGGCGGCTCTGATCGAGTTCGCCCAGAGGCACGATCTGGAGGTGCCCAAAGAATGGGTCTTCGAAGATGACGGCTATAGCGGAGCGACGTTGGAACGGCCGGGTCTTGAACGTGTCAGGGATCTTGCCGCCGAAGGGCAGATCCAGGTCGTGCTCGCGTATTCGCCAGACAGGCTCAGTCGCAAGTACGCGTACCAGATTCTGCTGATTGAGGAACTGGCCCGCAACGGAGTCGAGACGCTGTTTATCAAAGCACCGCAGGGTTCCAGCCCGGAAGATCAACTGCTTGTGCAGTTCCAGGGAATGATCGCTGAATATGAGCGGGCGCAGATTCTGGAGCGATCGCGCCGCGGTAAGCGACACCGGGCCCAGTCGGGTGAGGTCAGCGTAATGAGCGGCGCTCCGTATGGCTATCGTTATATCCGCAAGACCGATGAGGCTCCTGCCGCGTACGCCGTGATTGAAGCCGAGGCTCGTGTGGTGCGGCGCATCTATGAGATGTACACGGTTGAAGGACTCAGCATCGGCGAGATCACCCGCCGGATCAACGGCGAAGGCATCCCAACTCGCAAAGCAAGCGCCCGGTGGGAACGCTCGACTGTGTGGGCCGTATTGCGTAACTCGGCCTATCGTGGTGTCGCCTGTTTCGGCAAGACGCGCGTCTCTGCACGGACGCGCGTAGTCCGTCCATTGCGTCGGCGGGGCGTGATCACACCAAGCACCACAGCAGGCCACGAGCGCCCACGCGAAGAATGGATAGAGATTCCCGTGCCGGCACTGGTTAGTGATGATAGCTTCGCCCGTGCCCAGGAGCTTCTGCAGGAGAACAAAATACGATCTCGCCGTCGCACTATTGAGCCGAGTATCGTGCAGGGGCTGGTCAGCTGTCAGAAGTGCGGCTACGCCTTCTCGCGTACATCAACGCGCACGACCGCACGCAAGATCCACTACTACAAATGTATTGGCTCGGATGGCTGGCGAAAACTGGGCGGTCCTGTTTGCGACAACGGCCGCCTAATCCAGCAGGATCTGCTCGATCAGATCGTCTGGGCCGAAGTGATCCGGCTGCTGGAAGATCCGATGCTGATACAGCAGGAGCTTGACCGTCAACTGGCTGCAGCGCGCTCGTCCGATCCGACCCAAAAGCGTGAGCAGAGTCTGCAGAGGGAACTGGCGCATGTTGGCAAGGGCATCGAACGCCTTCTCAACGCCTACCAAGAAGCACTGATGTCAATCGAGCAGTTGCGTGAGCGTATGCCTGCACTGCGCCAGCGAGAACAGGCGCTCAGGGCTGAGTTGCAGGCAATCGCTGATCAGGCCAACGATCGGGCGGCCTTCCTACGCCTGGCAGAGACACTTACGGCGTTCCTCGCCCGGCTGCGCGGTGCTGCTGATACGCTGAGTATCACTGAGCGACAGCGAATCGTACGGCTCGTCGTGAAAGACATCCTAATAGGAGACGACACCATCACCATTCGCCATAGCATTCCAGTCCCGCCGGGACCCCCACAAGGCGGCGGTCTACCGCCAGGCAGGACTGACAACCAACATTACCTTTTGTGTAAGGGGAGTGTTCGGAGCTCCTTGCGGAGTACCTCGACCTTCGTCCCGATTGCGCGTACTCCGACGCTTGTTGCCACGATCGTCGGTTTCCTCGACCGGAGCTTCCAGCCACATCTTGATCAGATGCAGCATGGCTCCATCGACAACCCGGCGAGCTACCGACTTCATAAGTTCGGCGTGTGGAACGCTATGGTGGGTAGGGACAGGTCTTGCGGTTGAAGCCGCTTGTGCCTGTCCCCCCTCGTAGAACCCGCCGTGCGAATTTCTCGCAACGGGCTCCACAGGTTGCACTCATGGAATGCAAGTCATACCGTCGTATGAAGTGTCGACACCGCAAAAGGTAGTTCGAACCAGGGTTGCCTTTGGAGATAGGACCAGTGAAGCCGGTGCCGCTGACTGCGTCGTCTCAACGAGCGGACCCATTGGCGTTGTACTTGCCGCCGGATCTCATCAAGCTTTGGCTTGCAGTGGTGTAATCCGAAATACTGGTAGAAGCCGCGCAGCATCATCGTCAGTTGCTTTTGCTGATCCTGCCGCTTCCAATGCCTATGCTGCCTAAGCCACTCCTTGGATTTGGCCAAGAACTTTCGGCGGCTTTTAATGCACGGAATTCGCACCAAGGCAAACTTGCCGCCTCGATCCGTACCGCACACGTGCTTAAAACCCAGGAAGTCGAACGCATCCGGCTTATCCCCGGTCTTCGCCAGATCCCCTCGGACAAAGCGTCCGAAGCGCATCACCCGCGTCTTTTCCTCTGCCAGTTCCAAACCGAATTTTCCGAATCGATCCGTCAGGTTCTTCTGGAACCCTTCAGCATCGCGCTGGTATTGGAAGTTCACCACGAAATCATCAGCAAACCTCGTCAGGTACGCCTCTCCCTGACACGCCGGTCTGATCTTCTTTTCGAACCAGAGATCAAGAACGTAATGCAGGTAGATATTGGACAAGATCGGGCTGATCGGCCCGCCCTGTGGCGATCCTTCTTCGGTTCGCGTAACAACTCCTCCCACCATGAATCCCGCGTTTAGCCATTTGCCGATTAGGCGCAGGATGAGCGGGTCTGCAATCCGATGTGCAACCATCTTCTGCAGCCATTCATGCTGAATGTGGTTAAAGTAGCCTCGGATGTCAGCCTCAAACAAGTGGCCAACCTTCTTCGTGACGATGATCCCGCGTAGCGCCCGTAAGGCACCATGGGGATTACGTCCGGGCCTAAATCCATACGAGCACTCCAGAAAATCCGTCTCGAACACCGCTTCCAATATCCGCGCAACCGCTCTCTGTAGCAGGCGATCTTCGACCGTCGGAATTCCGAGCGGCCTCGTTCCCGCCTTGCCTGGTCCCTTCGGTATTTCCACTCGACGTACCGGTGGAGCGCGATAGACACCTTGTTTCAAGCGTTCACATAGCTCTTGGACTCGAATGTTCAAGTCCCGTTCAAACTCCTTCGTCGTCTCACCATCAACACCGCTCGCACCCCGCCGATTTATCTGCTTCCAGGTTTCCGTAAGGAACTCAGGGGTGAGCAGATGCGCCAGCGATGTGAAGCGCAGCTTCGGGTTTGACTTCGCCTTTTCCATGATCTGATCCAGTTGTGTGGACATTCTTCTCCTACCTCTGAGTGCAGGGAATGTTTCCCCGGACCAGCAACTCAACCTGCCTCGCTGCTTCCCCATGTACGCGGCTTTCCCGCGCTCCGAGTACTACCAGCGAGTCCGACTTCCACCGTCGCTTCTGTCTCCCTCAGGTTTGGCCATTCGGTTGACATACTCAGCCCATTACTGCCGAACCAAGACGGCGGTGGATCTCCCAGGTGCCATGACGCTTCCGTTTCTGTACATGCCGTGCTCTCAGACCCCGCCGGAGTCTCCAGCGACCATCGCCTCTGGCGGTCGCCTACTGTAGCCTTCCAGATATTTGACCCTGTCGGCCCCCGGGCATCCTCTCACGAGGCTCAATCGCTTCACTTGCGTTACGGCCTGCACATCGCTCTGTCTACGCTTAACCCATGTCGTTACCTTCATGGGCCCAAGACTCGATTCCCGGTGGGGCGGCTCCTCCCCTTTCCGAGGCGGGAATTGCACCCGCTGAAAGCGCCGGGCTTATCCTGGCGCACCAAAGTAGCTGCTGAGATCAGCATCAACGATTTCTTCATGACCGCTGTTGATCAGCTTGTGGACGTGTTTGACGGCATCCAGTGCGCTGTGGTCCGCCCGATAGGCATACTGTTCCGGTTGCAGGTCGGCCTCGAAGATGGGTTCGAGGACCAGCACTGCCGCCGTCTGCACAACCCGATCCCGGATTGTCGGAATGCCTAACGGTCTTTGCTTCCCGTCCGGTTTGGGTATGTAAACCCGCCGTACAGGCTGCGGTTCATAGGTTCGGCTTTTCAGCACTTGCGTCAGTTCGTCCAGCCATCGTTCCACGCCGTACTGCTCGATGTTCTCGAACGTCTGGTCGTCTACTCCCGCAGCTCCGCCGTTGGCTTTGCAGCGTTCATAGGCATACGCCAGAACGTCCTTCCGATACACCTTGTCGTACAGGGCATAGAAACGAAAGTCGGGCGATTCCTTCGCTTTCGCATGTAACACCGTCTGCAACTTCTGAACACTTGATGGAGTTGTTAGGCTCATCGCCAATCCCTCGGTCCTTTGTTGCTTGTTGCATTTGTCTTTAACTGAGGCTCCTTCCCTCCACCGGCATTACCCGGCTTCATCGGTACTACGAGCCTCTCCGCCACCCCATACGGCCCGGCCTGTCTCTCGCGAGTTGCCAGTTGATCCGCACTGCGACCACCGCCGGGGCTTCCCGTGTTGCGTCTGGTCTCCTATGCATACATGCCGTCGCCAATACCCCGGCAGGTCCGATGGAGCGTATTCGCTCGTCAATCTCCATCGTCGGCGGCCTTCCCTGTGAAAACGTCAGGTCGGCTCCTGCAATTGTGCTTTCGAGGCCTGCTCAGCGTTTATCCTCGTTACGGCCTGTACGCTCGCAGAGTCGCCTAGCGACCCTTTACACCGAAAGCTCCGACAGCTTCGTTACCTCCACTGTCGTTTCGGTTGCTACCGGGTGGAGCGAACCAGTTCCCGGGCGGGAGTTGCACCCGCTGAAGTCCAGCGCCTTTTCACGGCGCACGTTTCCGCCAACAATGGCATCGGAGCATACTTTCCAGGAGAGGCAACTGCCATGCAGAAATTCGCGGCAAGAAAAATCAGGCTGGAAATCGACCGCATCCTCCTAGAAGTGTGGGACCCAATTGGGGTGAATCAAATCTCGCTGGCTCGCCACGAATACAGCAGGTATGTGGCCGGGGTCTTTGAACTGTTGGCGTCCGGTGCCTCCGACGAAGCGATCGCTGAACATCTACTGAGAATAGCGACAGACGTGATGGGGCTTACCGGTCTCAGAATCGCTGACATGCTTCCGACGCTGAGAGCAATTCGCACTATTAATCTGCCATCAGAATAATACGTAAGTCTTCTATGGATGCTCTCCCGTTCTTGTGCCCGATTGATCGGCAATGGAGGTCTCTGCTAATTTCGGGCTTGCCCATTTTGTTGACGATACATCTTAGGGCTGTATCTGAAGCGCCCACAAAGTGAGAGGTGTGCGTTGTCGTGCTGTTTGCGGGCGCTTCAGATACAGCGATTTGAAGGAAGCCGCCTTCGCGAGCTATGTACTTTGAATGGGGTTGGGATGGGTCGGCGTTGCCAGCTCAGTACGAGGAGAGCAGTAACGTGTGGCGCTTGGGCCGGTAAGGTGGGGTCGGCTGCAAAGATTTTGAGGGTAATTGCTTGTGGTCCGTGCGACAGGGTGCATGCCTGCTTGCGCCGGAGCGTGGAAGAGCAACCACGTGGCAGTGCACGTGGATGGAACGGGTTGTAGTTGATGTTTCACGCGGCACCTCTGAACGGAGCAGGTGGGGCGCGGAGTCGGAGCTGCGCGGCGGTGAACCTCTCGACAAGCTTCATGGCTCCGCCACAGTGCGGACACTTCCAGAAAGTTAAGCCTTTGTTCTCGGTTGCTACAGATCTGGTAGCTCTGGCTCGTACTGGTGTGTTCAGTAGTCGAGCACAAAGTGGCAGGAGAGCGGCCCGCCGCCGGTTGGCAAGGAAGCCGAAGTTGCGGATACGCACGAAACCACGCGGGAGCAGATGCAGGAGGAAGCGGCGCAGGAACTCATCGACGGGCAGACTCATGAGCCGCTTCTTGTTTCGGTGAGCGGAGTCTCGCCAGCGGAATGTCACGTTGCCATCGGCCAGAGATACGAGTCTGCGATTGGAGATGGCGACCCGGTGGGTGTATGCGCTGAGATAGCTGAGCGCGTGATCGGCCCCTTTAAAAGGGCGCTTGGAGTAGACGAACCATTCGTGACGGAACAGGATTCGGAGCCAGGAAGCAAAGATGCGTGGCGTTGCCAGTGGCGCCAGATTGCCGTGAAACTGGAGTGTGCCTTCGCGGAAAGCAGCCTTCAGTCCGGCGAGGAACTTACCGCGGAAGACGCGACTGAGCACCCCGTTGGGAAGAAAGAACGAAGAGCGGGACGAGATCCAGCGGGAGTGGTCCGGGACGAGTCCTCCGGCGGCAAGGACGCAGTGAATGTGCGGATGAAACTGCAAGCGCTGATTCCAGGTGTGGAGCACGCTGAAGAATCCAATCTCCGCTCCCAGGTGGCGGGGATCGCGAGCGATCTCGAGCAGGGTTTCGGCGCTGGCGTGGAAGAGCAGGTTGTAAATCAGACGCTTGTTCTGCAAGGCCAGCGGAGCAAGCTCGCGTGGCAGGGTGAAGACAACATGCACGTAGCGGGTGGGCAGCAGCTCCTGCTCACGAGCTTGGAGCCAGCGAGCCCGGGCGTTGCCCTGACATCGCGGGCAATGCCGGTTTCTGCACGAGTTGTAGGAGACGGCGACGGTATGTCCACAGTCGACACAACGATCGCGGTGTCCGCCTAATGCAGCGGTGCGGCAGCGCGTGATGGCCAGCAACACCTTCTGGTGTTGCCAGTTGATCCACCGGCGACTGCGTTCAAGAAAAGACTGCCCTGCATAGCGAACGATATCGGCCACCTCCAAAGGAGGCCGGTTCATGCGCTCTTTGTTTGCTCCCTTTGTCCGCCGATGGTCAGTGTGTCCAGAGGACTGCTGGTGGCGCTGAGATGCTGCCGGGAGAGATGCAGATAGATCGTTGTCTCCTCCAGGTCGCGATGTCCCAGCAGTAACTGAATGGTGCGCAGGTCGGCGCCGGCTTCGAGCAGATGCGTGGCAAAGCAATGACGAAGCGTGTGCGGATGAATGTGCTTGTGGGCAAGCCCGGCGCGACATGCCGCCTGATGACAGGCGTGCCAGACGCCGTTCGGCGAAATGGGATCAGGGCCGGTATGCCAGCGGTTGCCGGGAAACAGCCAGTCCTTGGGCTTATGCCGAAGACCTCGCCAGTAAAGACGCAGCGCATCGAGCAGCTTCGAGCTGAGCATGACATCGCGGTCCTTGCGCCCCTTGCCTCCGCGGATATGAATGACCATGCGCTGGCTGTCGATATCGCTGACCTTCAGGCGTGTCAGTTCCGCTCGGCGTGCGCCGGTGGCATAGAGTGTCATGAGCAAAATGCGATGGAAGGGCGACTGGGCTGCATCAATCAGACGTGCCACTTCTTCCTGGCTGAGCACCAGCGGCAACCGGAATACGCTCTTCGGGTATGGCGTCTCCGCTATGCTCCAGCCTCGCTTCAGCACCTTGGCGTAGAAAAATCGCAAGGCTGCCAGCCGCTGCCCCACGGTGTTCGGGGAAAGCTTGCTGCTAAGCAACATCGCCTGATACTGGCGTATATGCTCGGTGCCAAGCCGGTCTGGGGAACGATGGAAGTACTGGCTGAACTGCTCGACGTTGCGAATGTAGGTGCGGATGGTGGACTCGGAAAAGTTACGGCGCTTCAACTCCTCCAGCATGATCTGGCGTAGATGGGTCACAGGGGTATCTCCTCCTCTGCGACACAACTTACCTCAACTCAGCCAAGCTTCGCTCTGACACACGCGGATGCGTCCGCCGCTTCAGCGGCTTCGTTCAAATCGCCTAGTATCCAACAACCGCGGGGAACGCACTAGTGTAGTGCGATGAAAGTCAGAGCAGTTATTACACGGGAGTGCCTACCCGGTATATCCACACACTCCAACGCGAGGAGAGTTGACGACCGGCAGGCACATTTCGTCGCCACACGTATGTGCAACGAGGCACGATTTGCAAAGCCAGCCCTCCCCATTCCATGCGCATTCGGTACAGATCTGAGTAGCTGGTTTGTTTCCGCAGCGCTGACAGGTTACCTGCGGTGCCTCGTTTCTGGCCAACAGTTGCACTTTCGTTGAACCTCGTTCACGAAGAGCAACAACCTTTAGCGCAAGAGCGGTTGTGGAGCCGTAGTCATACTCGTAGAAGAACCTCATTCCTACCTCAAGCACTTGGTTCAACCGCGTACCCATGTCCATTTCTTCATCCATGAGTTCGTCTTCATCCATGGGCTCTGAAGCATAGCGTTTGCCGCCTATCTCAAACGCACTCAAGTGACCGCAGCATTCAAGCCAGGTATGACGGAGAAAATCGTCGAGTTTGTTCAGCGGGGATGCAATAGGTAGCGCCACATGCATCCAGTACGCCTTCGCCTCACGCCCTTCGACAAGTAAATGGAAGCTCTGGCCAGTCGGTTTCTTCGGAGCCGGCAATGGTCCGGAAGATCCCAGATGGCCGCACGCGAGTAGATGCCGTGGCATGGACGCCTTGGCGACTATCTCTCCGCAGAGATAACACTTTCCCATCGATTGCGGTTTGCTCATGACTGAACATTATAATGCGTCATATATAGCAACATTTATCTTTCAGCCGGGTTCTTATACAAGGGGACACGGCGGATGAGAATCGCACCTCAAGTGGTTCTGACAATCGACCAGAGGACGAAGTTGGAAACCTATGCGCGCGGCCGCAGGATACCCGCCCGGCTTGTGTTGCGGGCCAAGATCGTGTTGCTGGCCGCAGAAGGCAAGCAGGACATCGAGATTGCCCGCCTGCTTTCGATCGTGCCGCGCACCGCTGCACGCTGGCGCTCACGTTTTCTGCGCAACGGTATTGCCGGACTGGAACACGACGCGCCAAGGCCCGGCCGCACGCCCTCCATCTCGCCGGAGTTGGTGCGCATGGTGATTACCAAAACCACGAAGGAAAAACCTCCTCATGCAACCCACTGGAGTACGCGCACCATGGCCGCCACAGCCGATATTAGCGAGGCCAGCGTACGGCGCATCTGGCACAGTCACGGCCTGAAACCGCACCGCATGGAAACCTTCAAGCTGAGCAACGATTCCCATTTTTCCGAGAAGCTGGAAGATATCGTCGGACTCTATTTGAATCCGCCCGAACACGCGCTGGTGCTTTCGCTCGACGAGAAGAGCCAGATCCAAGCTCTGGACCGTACCCAACCCGGCTTGCCCATGAAGAAGGGCCGCGCCCAGACGATGACCCACGATTACAAGCGGAATGGAACCACTACGTTGTTTGCTGCTCTCAACACACTTGATGGCAGCGTGATGGCTACTTGTATGGAACGTCATCGTCATCAGGAGTGGCTGAAGTTCCTACGTCTCATCGATCGCCAAACTCCCGCCCACAAACAGCTCCACCTCATCGTCGATAACTACGCCACCCATAAGCATCCGGCGGTGCAGCGCTGGGCAGAGCGCCACAAGCGCTTTCATTTTCACTTCACTCCGACGAGCAGCAGCTGGCTCAACATGGTCGAACGATTCTTTCGCGACTTGACCGAAAATCAGCTCCGGCGCGGAGTCTTCACCAGCGTTGAAGCTCTCGAACAAAGCATCCTCGACTATATCGAAGAACATAATCGCAGCCCCAAGCCCTTCATCTGGACTGCTAAGGCCAATGACATCCTCGAAAAGGTCAAACGCGCCAGGGCCTATCTCAATAACAGCTCATCTGTGTGACGCACTACACTAGTCCTTGATTCCAGCAGGCGGGTGGTCCCTTCAAGCCCGCAGCTGGCTTGAGTGGGAACTCAGCGATGCTACAGCTCCCGTATCCCCTCGAACAGATCGTGCTCCATTCGCATGGCCGTCACTTCGGCGGTGGCAACCAGATGAAACAGTTCGTGATCTCCCGCCTGCCGCTGCGCGTGCTCGAAGACCGGCTGCAGAGGATGTTGCGTTTTGTGTTTGGCGAAGGCCTCGATCTTGCGATTGAGGTATGGCACAACCGAGATCCGCGCCGTCACCGGAGGCAGCGAGACCACCGGGCGCTCCTTCAAAGAGAACTCCGCAGTCACGTAGTAGAGCTTCCTGGCCTGCCAGGGAGTCAGCCCGTGATCCAGTTGTTCAGTGTAGCGATTATTGCGCGCGGCCCATTGAAAGGCAGCCGAGGTGAACAGTCCGGCCATGCCGTGGTCGGGATGGGCGGTGACATAGCCGTCGGCCCCAAAGGTGAGAACCACATGCGGACGCAGGGTGCGAAGGCGTTGCACCAATTTGCCCGTGACTTCGTGAAAGTCCTCGCGATCCAGTGCACCGTCGGCGTAGTCCAGCACCTCGCAGTGAGCAACGCCGAGGAGGTGGCATGAGTCCGCAAATTCGTTTCGGCGGGTAGCCTTCAGAGCTTCGTCATGGACTGCGGTACCGCGGTTGGCGGCCCGCTCTCCGGCGGTCAGGCAGATCACCGAGCACTCCACCCCAGCTTCAGAATATTTCGCCAGAACTCCACCGAAGCATCCCGCTTCATCATCCGGATGCGCGGTCACACAGAGAAGCTTTAACATTCACTTTCCTCGTTCACGTCCTCGTCCACAAACTCGAATTCCGGCGGCAAATCTCCGGCAGCAGCAATCACCGGCGCGTAGCTCTGCCGGTGCATCGGGGAAGGCCCAAATTCGAGCAGAGCACGCTTGTGCTTCGGCGTGGAGTATCCCTTGTTGCTGGCCAGACCATATTGCGGATACACCGGATCCCAGGCGCGCACAATGGCGTCACGATGCACCTTTGCCAGGATGGATGCTGCCGCAATCGAAGCCGACAGAGCGTCGCCATGAATAATCTTCTTCTGCGCGCAGTCGAAGTCGACGGTCACAGCGTCCACCAGCAGAAAGTCCGGGCGCGGAATCAGGCGCTCCACCGCCAGCTTCATCGCCAGGAGACTGGCGTGATAAATGTTGATCTGGTCGATCCTGCCCACGTCCACTTCCGCGACCGCCCAGGCAATGGCGCGCTGGCGGATGCGCGCGGCCAGCTTTTCGCGCTCCTCTTCGGGCAGCAGCTTGGAGTCACGCAATCCACGGATGCGATCCGCAGGGTCCAGAATGCAGGCTCCGGCCACCACGCAGCCAAACAGACTACCCCGTCCCACTTCATCCACGCCCGCCACCAATTGTGCGCCACTCTCCCACGCCGCTTTTTCAAACTTGGTGGTGCACTTCAAGCTCTTCAGCAGGCGCAGCTTAGCCGCCGAGGCAGAGATTGCTTCTCCGCATGCGCTCTTTTCAGGATTTGTTTTTTGTCGCGACACGTTTTTCAAGATTCGCAGATGTAAGGTTCGCACCGCTGCGGGCTCAATGCAAGCGGTTGCCGAGTCGTGCGGAGAGCCGGCAACCGCCCATTCCAGTTCTCGCCTGTGCTGCGGCTACCGAGGGCTGTCGGCAGCCCGCCGCTGAGGTTCCGTAACCGTCGCAGTTCTCTCCAGTTTGTCCCAGGAGAAGTGCCTGCCGTCGATGGCTCGCCGCAACGTCTTGATCAGCACGAGGGAGAACAGTTGCCGGTAGGCGAAGCGTTGCAGCCAGACGTGTCCCAGCAGCCACCAGTCGCGGCGATCCCGCCCATGCCTGCGCTCCAGCGAAAAGGCAATCACGGAGGCGATGAAGTCGATGACCAGGAACATCAGGAAGAACAGCAGCAGTTGATCAAAGCTCGCCGGGTCGGCTGTCTCAGGATGGAAGTGCTTGTCCCAGATCAGGTACTTGAGCGCTCCCACCACGAACATGATGTCAATGAACGGCGAAACCAGAGGCAGCAGAATCTGAAAGATCACGATGTTCGGAAGTGCGACAAAGCCCAGCGCACCCTTGCGCGCGAAGGCCGAGCGATGCTTCCAAACCGCCTGAAGAATTCCGAATGACCAGCGGAAGCGTTGCCGCATCAAGCCATTGGCGGTAGTGGGAGCCTCGGTGTAAGCCAGCGCGCGGTCCTCGTACTCCACCTTGTAGCCGTTCTGCAGCAGAGCCATCGTAAGGTCGGCGTCCTCGGCCACGGTGTCGGTCTTGTAGCCGCCGGCGGAGCGCACGGCCCCGGTACGCCACGCGCCAATCGCGCCCGGCACCACGCACACCGCGCTGAAGACGTTCAAGGCGCGGCGGTCAAAGTTCTGGCTGGTGATGTACTCCAGCGCCTGCCAGCGCGTCCAAAGGTTCACTCGATTGCCCACCTTGGCGTTGCCCGCCATGGCGCCCAGTCGCGCATCCTGGAAGTGAGGTACCAGGTAGGAGATCGCATCGTGGCAATCAGGGTATCGGCATCGATGCCGACGAAAATCTCTTCGGTCACAAACTGCAGGCCGTAATTCAGTGCTCTCGCCTTGCCGCCGTTCTCCTGCCGCAGCACGGTCACGCGGCCGCGCGCAATCGCATCGGCAAATTCCTCGCGAGCCACCTCGTACGTGCGGTCGCTGGAGCCGTCATCGATCACCACGACGCGCAGGTTGGGGTAATTGGAATTGAGCACGCTGTGAATGGTGCGGCTGATAACCTTCTCTTCGTTGTAGGCCGGCATCAGCACCGCGACCTGCCGGCTGGAATGCGGATTTCGCCCGTCGCCATCTCCGTGCGATGCCGCCGCAGGCGGTCAAAAATCGCCGCCGCGCCCACCAGCACCAGGCGTCCGCTCATCAGAATGTCGCCGACGAAGAAGACGAAAACTATGAAACTGTTCACCGCTCCGAAGATGAGAAATCCAGCGGAATCGACCATCGCCCAGAGTCGTTCATTCGCCGAAATCGGCGGCATCACGTCGGCATAGCTCTTGCCCAGCAACTCGTGTACGGAAATGATCTGGTAGCCGCGTGAGTGCAGCCCCTCGATGATCATCGGCAGCGCCTTGACGGTGTTGGCGCGGTTGCCGCCGCCATCGTGCAGCAGAATGATGGAGCCGTGTCCAAGTTGGTCCATCACTGACTGCGTGATCTGCTCCGGTGACGGCCGCGGGTCGTCGCGCCAGTCATCGGGATCGATTTTGTCGCCCACGGTGATATAGCCCATGCTCTGGGTCAACTCAAGCGGGCGCACTTCATCGGCGGTATCCGGCTCCTGGTCAATGGAATACGGCGGACGGAAGAGCACCGGCTTGATGCCGAGTTTGGCGGCCATCAGGCGTTCGGTCAGGTTCAGCTCAACCCGCGCGTATTGCGCATTGATGTTGCTGATGTCCGGATGGGTGAAGGTGTGATTGCCGATTTCATGGCCTTCGCGATAGATGCGCTTGAGTAGGCCGGGAAATTTTTCCGCCTCCAGCCCGATGACGAAAAATAGTCCCCTTCACGTTATAGCGCTTCAAAACGTCGAGAATCTTCGGCGTCCATTGCGGGTCGGGGCCATCGTCGAAGCTGATTACAACTCGCTTGCCGGGTGCTCCGTAGGCATCCACCCGATAGGGGCTCGGCAGGTCGCGGAAAACTTCATCTGTAATCAGGCCGCTCTCGTCCACGGTGAGGTCGCGCGTGCCCGGCGTTGGCCTGCTCTCAATGCGCAGGATGTCGCCTTCTCCCTCAATGTCAACATCCTGACCTGGGTCCACCACCTTCAGTTTGTCGATCGCATCCGCCTCGCGCGGCGAATCCCAAATCTTCCACAGCGCGCGGTCCTCCGAGCCCAACCGCCACAATGCGAACGTCGAAATGCCCAGCGTGCGCGCCGCACGCATCTGGTTCAGTGCGGTAACCGCATCCAGATACCACACGTCATGGCGATTGTTGTCGCCATCCAGATAGTCGAAGTGCGGATTCAACATGTCAGAATCGAAGTCGATGTCGGCCTCTGAATCGCGCGCCTCCAGCCAGGCCTCCTGCACGCTCACGTTGTGAACGCCGGCCATCCCGGGCTTTCCCTTCTTGGCCGTTGTCCAGTCGTAGCCGTAGTTGCCGATGGCGCAGATGATCTTTTCACGAGGAATGACCTTGAGCGCTTTGGTCAAATTCTGAGTGAACCAGTCCTGCCCGGCAATCGCGCCCGGCGCGCCGCCCGGATAGTGCTGGTCGTAGTTCATCAGAATCAAGCCATCGGCCTTGTTCGACAGAAATGCGTAATCGAAATCAGGATTGGCGGCCGGTACGCTGAGGTAGAGCTTTTGATTGCGCTGGTGCAGGTCTGAGGCAAGGTCGGTAATCAACGCACGATACCCGGGCTGCGCTTTTTGGTCGAAGCCCTCAATATCGAGCGTCAAACCTTTGTAGTTATCGCTTGCCAAAAACGTGCCGATCTCCTGGCGGAAGCGCTCGCGCCCTTCCTTGGAATCCAGCATCTTTGCAATGTCGCTGCGCCATTCATTGACGATGGGATCAAAGTTGTTCACCATCGGCAGCACGTCCACCTGCGCGTTCGTGCTCCTGATCATCGGCATCAGCTTGGGGTCGATATTCGCCGCGTGGCCATTGCTGATCACGTCGTAGAGGACATTGTTCTCGCTGACCGCCTGCAGATGTCCGTCGGCTCCCATCACGTGCAGCCATTCTGGAAAGACGAAATCGATCTGGTGAATATACTCACGCAGCGAGCTGAAGCTGGCCGCATCCCAGGTCACATAGAACGCGCCGCGAATCCCCTCGCCGGAGTTCAACACCACCTGCGAGGCCGGAGTCAAAGTCTTGCGGTGAGTGCCCTTACGCAGTGGCTTCTTTGGCTCATTCAGCTTCAGCGCGCGATAGTTTCTCTTCTGATCGGCCAGCAGAACGGTCGGAATGTTTGTCTTGCGTACGACGGTGAGCGAGAAAAACACAATCAGCAAACTGAGTACCACGACAGCTAAGTCGATCGATTTGCGGATCCGCTTCCAGCGCCGCCGGTCAGGATCAAAAAAAATGGGCTTGGACATTCGTTATTTTGCCGTAGCTCTATCGTATGTTTCGCACATCACGCCGTCAATCACGCTTCCGTGCCTCGGCACCGTACCTGCACTCCCCAGTCCGCCCAGCTTCTGCTATATTCGGTCGTGCTCACCCTTATAAAAAAGCATCGCTGGTGGTTCCTCACCACCACAATCGCGGCGGTGCTGCTGCGTCTGTTTTTCGTCTTCAAGTTGCCGCTCATCGCGGGCGATTCGCTCGTCTACGGCGATATTGCAAAATCCCTGATCAACAACCACATGTTCGGCACTGAGAGGGCCACCGGATGGGAGCCGACCCTGATGCGGCTGCCGGGCTATCCCTTCTTTCTCGCAGGAACGTTTTTGATCTTTGGCCAGGATCACTACTTCGGCGCGATGTTATTCCAACTTGTTTTTGACGTGCTGACCTGCTATCTGGTAGCAGACATTGCGCGCCGCGTACTCTCGGAGCGGGCCGCCCGCTCCGCATTCCTTCTGGCCGCCTTCTGCCCGTTTCTGATCAGCTACGTTGCCACCCCGCTCACCGAGTGCCTGGAAATCTTCTTCATCGCCGCCGCCATCGACTGCGCGGTCATTGCCTTGGACACTCGTCGCTTGCGCTGGTGGACACTCTGCGGCGCCGCCTGCGCCGGAGCCATCCTGCTTCGTCCGGACGGAGGATTGATCCTCGGCGGTATCGGACTGCCCATACTCCTGCTGATGATTCGCCAGCCCGCGCGGCGGCCCGAACTCCTGACCGCGACTCTGCTGCTCGCCGTTGTGTCTCTGTCTCCGCTGGTGCCGTGGGCGATTCGCAACTGGCGCGTCTTCCACATCTTTCAGCCGCTGGTCACCACTCACGCCAACGATCCCGGCGAGTACGTGCCGCTCGGCTGGGAGCGCTGGCTCAAGACTTGGCTCATCGACTATGCCAGCGTCGAAGACATCGGCTTCCAGGTTCCAGGCCTACCCATTGACGTGGGAGACATTCCCGACCGCGCCTACACCTCGCAGGCCCAGCGCGCGCACGTCCACTCGCTCTTCGATCAGTACAACGAGGATCATCAGATGACACCGGAGATCGACCACCAATTCGCGGCACTGGCGGCAGAGAACATTCGCATCCATCCCCTCCGCTATCGTCTGCTGCTGCCCGCTGCCCGCACGTTGGACATGTGGTTCCGGCCACGCACCGAGATGATGCCGCTCGACACTCACTTCTGGCAGATACGCACCGACCCGCACGACGCCTGGTGCGGTATCGCGCTCGGCCTGCTCAACTTTGCTTATGTCGCTGCCGCCGTGGCGGGGTCATGGCTGATGCGACGACGAATCAGATATCTCGCCCTGCTGCTCACCTACCCGGTCGTCCGCTCGCTCTTTCTCGCCACCACCGGCATGTCGGAGGATCGCTACACTCTGGAGTGCTTTCCATTCGTGTTGGTGCTGGCCGCTGGATTTCTGGACTGGTGGCAGACCCGACGTCAGCAGAGCCACGCGGAATCGCAACTTGACGCAACCCTGACGTAACTCTGATGAGTTCTGACGCAACAAGGCCGGAGCCCTTAGCCCCGGCCTTGAGAATTCCTTCGAGCGAGTTACGGTTGCTGTCTTGGGACGCTTTGAGTCTGCGCGCTTTGAAATGGCGAGTCACTCATGCGGAACATCGTGCGCACGTGTTCGCTGAGGAGTTCAGCGGCTTCGCGGTTGCCTTCACGATCGCTCTGCAGCAGATACTTCATTGCATCCACCAGCACGCGCTGCCCGTCCATATATCGAGGATCTTCCGTTCGTACCCGATCCCGTCCACTCGGGTCGGGCATCGCCGGAATAATCACAACTTTGGGTTTAACCATCTTTACCTCTGCTGATGAGACGCACGGGTGATACTCCCGGTTGCAGAACTAAGGCAAAAGAACAAACTTCATCACCCTTTGCTGTTCGGGTCATTCCTTCTTCGTCTTGCCTGTCGTCTTCAGTTTGAATGCATCGTCAGGCAGCTTCTGATTCACGTGGATCGAGGTGTACTTTGCAACCCGGTAGTCGCCGCCGCTCTCCTGGAATCTCTGCTGCACGCTCATCCCCGTCTGCGGATCAATCCAGAGCGTAATCAGGCCGAACATATTTTTTACCTTCTGCGACTTTGGCAGCAGTTCGAGTTTGTAGGTCGCCTTGCCATCCACATCCTCCATGCCTGCGTAGCGCACGTCGAAGTTTTTCGGCAGGTCGTGGCCGCGTCCGCCGAAGCCCAGCACCAGGTAAGCCTCGAAGTCCGCGCGGTTCTTGCCCGCTTCGTAGATCGTGACCTGATCGATCTTGGGCTGATAAACCTGCAGTTCATTGCCGTTAAACAGCACGTACTTCGGGGCGGGCTCCCGAATGTCGGCAGCCATCTCAACCTTGTCACCTGCACGGCGGAAGTACATGACACCCTTTTGTAGGTCATGCTCATCCACCACTTTCTGATACTGGTCCCACACGAAGTCAGTCTGCACGCTCTTGAAATTCGCGCTGGTCTTGTCCAGCAGGTTCAACACGTCTTCCAGATTGCCTTGCTTACTCTGCCCAAACGCGGAGGCGGCCAACAGCGCCGCCACGGAAGCCATCAGCATCAGCTTTTTCATTCAACTCTCTCTTCGCTCCCCGACCTTCACTCCCGGATCAGCGCCGCTTCTTACCGCCGAGCCCACACGGTGTATCCCACCAGGTTGCCCTTGCTATCCTGCTCCGGAGCCCAGTGCTTGATCTTCACGTAGCCGCTGATCGGCTCGATCACACGCATCAGATCTGCCTGCTGCTCGTCGGCTGTCACGCCCTTCACGTCGCGCGCATCCACGCGGAAGATAAGGCCGTTGTCCCCGTCGGGCATCACCTGCACGCTATTGCGACGCAGCAACCGCACGGCTGGTTTGTCTTTATAGTTGATAAAGTGCGGGGTCACGAAAATGAACAGCAGAATCAGCGTAACCATCACATCGTAGTGGAACGATCCTCGCGGATAGGTCCACCACATATAGCCCTTGATTGTCTCCCACACTTTTTTCATCGCACATCCAGTCTATTTCAATTGCCGAATCGCCTCACAGCTTTCGCGCTTCAATCTTTTCCGCACCGATGTAAGGCCGCAGCACCTCTGGAATCACCACGCTGCCGTCCTTCTGCTGATAATTCTCGACGATGGCCACCCAGGTGCGCCCCACGGCAAGGCCGCTGCCATTCAGCGTGTGTACCAGCTCCGTTCCCTTCTTGCCCTGCGGCCTATAGCGGATGTTGGCCCGCCGCGCCTGGAAGCTCTCGAAGTTTGAGCAGGAAGAAATCTCGCGGAACAATCCTTGCCCTGGCAGCCAGACCTCAAGATCGTACGTCTTTGCCGCAGAGAAACCCATGTCGCCGGTGCAAAGCAGCACGCGGCGATAATGCAGGCCGAGCCGCTCCAGCACGGTTTCAGCCGCGCGGGTCAGCCTCTCGTGCTCATCGTAACTCTCGTCCGGCTTGGTGAACTTCACCAACTCCACCTTCTGGAACTGATGCTGGCGAATGATGCCGCGCACATCCTTGCCATACGATCCCGCCTCACTGCGCCAGCATGGAGTAAAGGCCGTCAGCGACACCGGCAGGCGCGAGGCCTCCAGCGTCTCGTCGCGGAAGATGTTGGTCACCGGAACCTCGGCGGTAGGAATCAGCCACAGGTCACGCTCGCCCTGCGGAACCTTGAAAAGGTCCTGCTCAAACTTGGGCAATTGCCCGGTGCCGTACATCGAATCCGAGTTCACCAGGTAGGGCGGCAGAACCTCGGTGTAACCGTGCTCGCGCGTATGCAGGTCGAGCATGAAGTTCATCAGCGCGCGCTCCAGCTTTGCGCCAAGATCCCAGTAGAGGGCAAAGCGCGCGCCGGTCAGCTTGGTCGCCCGCTCCAGGTCGAGGATGCCCAACTGCTCGCCCAGCTCCCAGTGCGACTTGGGAGTGAAGTCGAACTCGGGCCGCGTGCCCCAGCGCTTCACCTCAACGTTCGCCGTCTCGTCTTTACCCACAGGAACCGAGTGGTGCGGCAGGTTTGGAAGGGTCGCCAGAATGTCGTAAAGCTCTTTGTCGGCGGCCTTGGACTGCTCTTCCATGGCCGGAATGCCTTCCTTAAGTTTGAGGACTTCGGCACTCAGCGACTCAAGCTCCGCCTTCTGCTCCGGCGTGATCGAGCCCTTCTTCTCCGCGCCCACTAGTGGACCAATCTTCTTGCTCAGCTCGTTGCGGCGGGCCAGCGCCGTCTCCAACTCGTGGGTAAGCGCGCGCCGCCGCTTGTCAATCTCGCGGAAGTTGCTCAACACCTGTTCAGCGTTCGCTCCACGGCTGCGCAGCTTCTCTTCCACCACGGATAAGTGCTCACGTACAAAGGCAAGGTCTAGCATAAGGATTAAGGATATCAAGAACGCCGGATCGAAGGCGAGGAGCAGCAAACAACCGCGCCCGTGATGGAGTCGCCGAGGCAGCGGCTACCAAGTAGAATGAGGGAATGAAGAATCCGAAGCAGGGAGTGGAGGCCGCAAGCAAGATTGCAAACCCGGCTTCCGCCCTCGACTCCACGACCAACGCTGTTCCGAGTACACGTGCTGCTTCACGCGCACGCGGCCCGCTCACTCTCGACATGAGCGTCAACGTCGCAGGCATCCAGTTGAAGAATCCGATCCTCGCGGCTTCGGGAACGTTCGGCTATGGCGTTGAGTTTGAGGACATCGTCTCACTGGATAAGCTCGGCGGCTTTGTGGTGAAGGGACTGTCGCGAGAGCCGATGGCGGGCAATCCTCCGCCGCGCCTGTTTGAAACCGCGGCGGGAATGCTGAACGCAATCGGCCTGCAAAACATTGGGGCGCGCGCTTTCATCGAGGAGAAGCTGCCGCATCTGGCGAAGATCAAAGACGCAGTCGTTATCGCCAACGTTTACGGATACTGCACGGAAGAATACCAGGAGACGATCCGCATCCTGAACGAGGGCGAAGGCATTGCGGCCTACGAGTTGAACGTCTCCTGCCCGAATGTGAAACATGGCGGAATCGTCTTTGGGCAGGACCCATCGCTGCTCGCCGATGTAGTGGCCGGGGTGCGCGCAGTCACGCGGAGACCATTGATCGTAAAGCTCTCGCCCAACGTGACCAGCATTGCACGGATGGCGCTGGCCGCTGAAGACGCGGGTGCGGACGCGATCTCGCTGGTGAATACGTTCCTCGCCATGGCCATCGATCCGGTGACGCGGCGGCCGCGCATCTCCAATGTTACGGCGGGACTGAGCGGTCCGGCGATCAAGCCCATTGCGGTGCGCATGGTCTATGAAGCGGCGCAGGCGGTGAAGATTCCGGTGATCGGCATCGGCGGCATCAGCACGCCGGAGGATGTGGTGGAGTTTCTGCTGGCGGGGGCAACCGCGGTGGAGGTGGGTACGGCGAACTTCTGGGACCCCAGAGCCTGCGAAAGGCTGGTCAACCAACTTGGACGCTGGTGCTTGGAGCAGCACATCGAAAGCGTAGCTGGCTTACGAGGCGGACTGATACTCGGCTGACCGCCGGACCATTGACATTATGGATAATCGTTGGAACGCACAAAGTTACGAACTGGGCAATGGTTGCGCCAGTTTTCGGAGGGATTAACCAAAGAATCACCCCTCCGCACGAGAGGGGTTACTTTTGAATCAACATCGCCGTTAGTGGCTGTCGGAGATCTTTATCCGCAGCTCTTCTGGAAGTCGGTCAAGGAGATTTTCCGGCAGGCGGTCACGAAGATTGCGCGCTCCGGAGAGGGCCGCGTCCTTGACCACGAGCGGTGCCGGAGTTGCCACGGCGACGATGAGCCAGACCAGAGCCGAGAAGGTAAAGCCACAGAGCGAACCGAACTCAAACAACAGAGCGTGCGGCGGACTGAAGTGGTGGATCACGGCAAAGGCGAAGACGAAGACGATTGCCGAAACGGTTGCCAGCCCGATCAGGGTGATATCGATGGTGCGATGGATCTTCTGCCGTGAGCGGCAGTGGGTGCATTCGGCGAGATGCGCCTCGTAGTCGCCGCTCATCTCCGGCGCGATGCCGGTGATGTCATAGCGCCAACCTGCGAGGATCTTACCGACGAATGGATCGATGCATTGACTCATATCAATTTATAACGTCAGGGTCGAGAGCGGTTCGTCTTGCGACGCTAGAACCAGACGGTTGCCCCACAACCCCGGGCGCATCCCCAATGCCCGCTCGGCCGTGACGCGGGCCAAGTCAGGATGATTGTTCTGCTCTGACAAGTGAGCCAGAATCAGGAACGCTGCACCTCCATCATAGTCCGTGTTCAGGAATTCTGCGAGAGCTTCGTTGGAGAGATGCCCAACTCGGGACATAACGCGCTGTTTGACCGCCCACGGATAGGGGCCAACCCGGAGCATTTCCAGGTCGTGATTGGATTCCAGCATGAGACCGTCGCAGCCGCGGAGGTGATCGCGGACGTTGCGCGGCATAAAGCCGAGATCGGTGGCAATGGCCAGGCGCACGCCCTCGGCAAGGAAGCGGAATCCGACGGGATCGGCAGCGTCATGAGGAATCGTGAAGGGCATGACCTCGATATCGCCGACGCTGAATGTTTTCCCCGGTGAGAATAATTCGAGGCGCTCGGCGTGGACGCGGTTGCCCGCTGAATCCTTGCACTGGCGCTGCCATGCGCCGTGAGTGGGGGCGGTCATGTAGACGGGCAGACGAAATTTTTTGGCCATGACGTGCACGCCTGCGACGTGGTCGGTGTGCTCGTGGGTGATGAGGATGGCGGAAAGAGACTCCGGCGCAATGCCCTGCGCGGCGAGGCGGCGGCAGATTTCACGGCAGGAGAGTCCGCAGTCGACGAGCACGCGGGTCTGAGAAGTTGCGACGACCGTGCCGTTGCCTCCGCTGCCAGAGGCCAGGACTGTGATGGAGACTGCCACGTGGAACAGGATAGCTGGAAAGAGCTGGGATTCAAAGGTGAAGTTCAAGGTTTCAAGTTCGAAGTTTCAAAGTTAGGAGCTGGGCAGCAGCAGTGACTCGCGTTTGAGAGCAGGGCGCGTGAGATGAATTCGGAGTAGAACAACGGCCGCGGAGGCCGTATATGTGCAGCAACTTTGGACTGAATCTTCATCCTGATAGAAAGCCATGCGCGCTGCAGTGGCAGTGGTATCACTTCTTTGCCCGGCTCTCCGCCAGGCTGCACCGCCGCTTCTTTCCCAAGGCGTTGTATATGTACAGCGGCAGCGGCGGGGTTGTTCCGCGCCGAGATCGTGACAGCGGATGAACCCACATCTGCTAACTGCGGCAGATGTGGGGCACCATGCATCACGCACAGCGCGAGCGCAAACTGCCCGACTCAAGCCTAACTACGGGGCTTGAATGGGCCACCCGCCCTAGGGAATGGCGCTGCGCAATTTTGCGATCGGCAGCCCAGGATGGCGAAGGTGAAACAGCGCGCGCGTTCATGCAATTTTTTTGAAAGGCACAGCAGGTGGAGCAGCACCTACCCTGACGCGAAGATCCTTTGGGAATGAAGAAGTAAGTAATCAGAGCTCCGAAGATCAGGATTGCCGCAATGATGTACAGGGCAGCCGATGGATCGGAGGAGATGAATTTGGCCCAGATGGGAATGTTGGGGCCGAAGTAGCCGCCCAGGTTTCCAACCGAGTTGACGATTCCAATTCCGGCTGCAGCGGCGGTTCCGGTTAAGAACGCAGAGGGCAGGGGCCAGAACAATGGCATGGATCCGATTACGCCGAGGGTTCCGACGGACAGGAAGATGATGGCCAACACAGGATTCGACGGCGAAGACTCCGCTTAGAATCAAGCCAATGGCTCCGGCGGTGGCAGTAGAGACGTAATGCAAGCCGCCGCTCTCCTGTCTTATCGGAATGACGGCTCAGAATGACCATTCCGATGACAGCAACTCCGTACGGGATGGCGGTAATGAGGCCGACCCCTAAGTATCCCTTTGATGCCGAAACGCCTTGACGATGGTCGGCAGCCAGAAGGCGATGCCATAGAGGCCGATCATCAGGGTGAAATAGATGACGCATAAGACCCATACCGTGCCGCTCTTGAAGGCATCGATGAGTCTATGCTCGGTCTTATCTTTTTCTTCTGCGATGAGATTTCTCGCAAGAAGCGCCTTCTCCTCCGGCGGTGAGCCACTTGGCTTCTTCAATGCTGCTGTTGAGATAGAAGATTACCCAGATGCCGACGATGATCGACGGAATGCCTTCGGACAGGAATAACCACTGCCATCCCGCCAGCCCGCCAGCGCCGGAGAACTTATCCATGATGAAGCCGGAGATGGGATTGCCGATGACGCCGGAGACCGCAATCGCGGCGACAAACCATGCGGTTCGTGGTGGAGCGGAGTCTTGAGGGATACCAGAGAGTGAGGTAAAAGATGACGCCGGGGAAGAATCCGGCTTCGGCGATTCCGAGAAGAAAACGCAGGGCATTGAAAGACGTCTCACCTTTTACGAAGATCATGCAGGCCGAAACGATGCCCCAGGTAATCATGATTCTGGCGATCCACCTGCGCGCGCCGAATTTCTTCAGCAAGACGTTGCTGGGGACTTCAAAGAAGAAATAACCGATAAAGAAGATTCCAGCGCCGGTGGCGAAAGCCGCATCGCTCAGAGACAAGGCTTTCGAGCATTTGCAGCTTGGCAAAGCCGACGTTGACTCGGTCGAGGTAAGCGAGGATGTAACAGAAGAAAGAGGAATGGGATGAGACGCATGTCAACCTTGTGGTACGTCCTGCTGTCTCAAAGCTGTTCGTCTCAAAGCTGTTGTCGGAACCCATGCTGCGCACCTCCGCTTGCTGCGGCTTGTGGCCGGAACTTCCGTTTAACTCCCAGCAGCCCAGACGATATACCCGCGGAGTGGAGCTCACTATTTTTTTGGATGGGTGGCCGAAACGAGTTCACTGCACGGCAGAAGGCGCGCTACGAGCTTATGCTTGTGATGGTACGGCGGTAGTTTTGGGATGCTGGATGGGACGGACTTCGGCGGGAATTCTGAAAAAGAGGTAGGAAGAAGATGAGGATGAAGGCGAGATTTCGGACTGGTGCGACTGGCGCTGGCGCTGCTCATGGGCTGCGTGGTGCTGCCGGCATGCGGCGCCGACGCGACGGCTGGGCTGCTGAGCGGGCCGGGGCCGACGTTTACGATTGCGGCTCCCAAGGGCGACTGGACGCTGATTGCCTATGGCGATATGCGCTTTACCGATCCGGGCAATACGAAGGATACGAATCCGGCGGCGCGGCGGGCACTGGTGGCGAAGGTTGCGGCGGAGAAGCCGGATGTGCTGCTGCTGAGCGGCGACGTGCCGCTGAACGGCGGAGTGGCGAATGACTACGCGGTGTATCGCGAGGAGACGGCGGCATGGCGGGCGGCGGGGCTGAAGGTGTTTCCGGCGATGGGCAACCATGAGTTGCATGGCAGCGGCGGAGTGGAGAACTGGTGGAATGCGTTTCCGGAGCTGCGGGGACGGCGGTGGTATTCGGTGCAGATGGGCGAAGCGTACTGCATTACGGTGGACAGCAACCTGGATTTGAAGCCGGGCGGGCGCAGTCGGCGTGGGTGGCGAAGCAATTGGAGGGACTGCCGAAGGGAACGAAGTACGTGTTCGTCTCGCTGCATCATCCTCCGGTGGCGGATGGGATTTTGGGCGATCCGTCGCACGATGTGCGTCCGAATGAAAATGCGCTGGCACAGCAGTTGGAGGCGGCGGCAAAGCAGATCTCGGCAAAGATCATCGTGATCGCCGGACATATTCACAACTATGAGCGCTTTGAACGCGGCGGCGTGGTGTATCTGGTGAGCGGCGGCGGCGGGGCAAGGCCGTATCCGGTTGCGCGCACGGCGCGCGACCTGTTCCAGGACAAGGTGTTTCCGAACTATCACTATGTGAAGTTTGTGAGCGAACACGGGGCGCTGAAGGCGACGATGTACCGGCTGGATGATAAGGGCGGCTTTGAAGCGAAGGACAGCTTTGTGGTGGGCGCGTCGGCACAGAGCGCGGCGAAGTAGGAGTAAAAAGATGGAAGTATGAGGTCCGCGCAGGTGCGCGGGCTTTTTTTGTTTGTTGAGATTGTATGAGGCAACAGCAAGAGAAAAGCAAGAGCAAGGTCAACAACCCCACATCTGCCAAAGGCGGGCAGATATGGGCACCTGCAAGAGGGCCGGTTGAAAAGCTTGAGACGGCGCGGAAGAGTTGAACAGTGCTGGGATCTTTCGCTGCGCTCAAGATGACACCTGAGAACAAGCGCAGGAGCGAAACACTGCCGTCGCGATCATCCCGAGCGGCGTTAAATTTTGAGGAAGATTTTGCGGCGGTAGAGGAGCCAGGTGAAGAACCAGCAGAAGGCGGCGTAGAAGAGCGCATAGGCCAGGGCGGACAACTGCGGCTGGGAGATGTGATCGAAGGTGAACGACCGGAAGAATTCCTCGGTGCTGACGAGGCTGCCGCCGAAGCGGAACTTGAAGACGACCGAGGCGGTGGCGACAAACTCCGAGAACGCGTAGGCGAAGATGCAGTTGGTTCCGAAGACGAGGGGAACGACGGTCCAGCGGCCGCGCCATTTTTTTACGTCCAGCAGCCAGTAACAGGCGGCGAAGGCAAGCATGGCAAGGCCGACGGTGAGGAGGACGTAGGAGCTGGTCCAGAGCTTTTTGTTGATGGGGAAGCTGAGGCTCCAGAGCTCTCCGGCGACGAAGCAGACGAGGCCCGCGGCGACGAGGCGGCGGAGCAGTTTGGCGGGGTCGGCGCGGAGTGCGCGAATCCACTCGCCGGCGGCGACGCCGAAGAGCGTGTTGGCGATGGCGGGCAGGGTGCTGAGCAGGCCTTCGGGATCGCGCACGTGCTCGTAGAGGTGTCCCCACATGAGCTTGCGGTCCAGCCAGGCAACGAGGTTGCGGTCGGGATCGAGGAGAGGAATGTCCACGCGTGGGAATTCCGAAGCCGGGGACGGGGACAAAGCGCATGAGAATCCAGTAGCCGACAAGAAGCGCGGCGATGACGGCCCAGCGTGTGCGAGTGCCCGTCCACAGATAAAGCACCGAGCCGACAAGGTAGCAGAGCGGCGATGCGCTGCAGGACTCCGGGAATGCGCCAGGTTGCGAGGTGGTAGTGGGGAAAGGCGTTGATGAGCAGGCCGATGGCGAAGATGATGGCGGAGCGGCGCAGGATGTGCGGCAAGCAGGCTGAGGCGCGACGGACCTCCAGATGAAGCGTTGATGCGCGAGGCGAAGGAGAAGGTGAGCGAGACTCCGGTGATGAAGAGAAAAAACGGAAAGACCAGGTCGGTGAGGGTCCAGCCATTCCAGGGCGAGTGCTGCAATTGGACGAAGGAGCCCTCGCCGCTGGCGTTGACGACAATCATCAGCAGGATGGTGAGGCCGCGAAATACGTCGAGCGACATGAGGCGCTCGGGTTTAGAGCCGCAGAGAACGGGTTGAGTTGCGCTCATGGGCGCGATTATAGCGGGTGGTGTGGGAAAACCGCGAGGGAAAGAGCCAGGGCCGACGGTAAGAGCGAAAACAAAAGCAAGAGCGAAAACAAGGCAAGGTCAACTACCCCACATCTGCCAACAACGGCAGATATGGGGCACCCGCGCAACAGCAACGGCAGAGTCAACTGCCCCACGTTAGCCAAAAAGAGGGCGAACATGGGACACCCGTGCAAATGCAGGGACAAGATTTAGCTCTTGGCCGAGCGATAGGAACCTAGGACACGTAGTTCGACGAGGCGGGGCGCGAGTTCGCCTACGGCTTTGACCATACGCGGGTCGGTTGCGGCGGCCGCGACCTCGAGAAAAAAGCGATAGTGCCACGGGGATCCGACCAGGGGACGGCTGACCAGGCTCATCAGATCGACGGAATTCAAGGCAAAGGGCTCCAGCGAGCGAAACAGGGCTCCGGGTTGATTGGCCACGGTGAGGACGATGGTGGTGGCATCGGCGTCGGCAATGGCTTCGCCGGTGGCGGAGTGCGGCGCGAGCAGGGCGAAGCGGGTGAAGTTGTTGGGATCGTCCTCGATGGCCGAGGCGAGAATCTGCAGCACCGTACTCATGCGCGGCGAATTCGCTGGCGATAGCAGCGACGGTCGGGTCGCCGGCTTCCATGATCTGGCGCACGCTGCCGGCCGTGTCCTCGGCAACCGTCTTACCGATGCCGGGATGGTTGGCGAAGAATCGTTCACACTGGGCCAGGGCAACGGGATGCGACTGGATGCGGCGAAGGGCAGTAAGCGATGAACCGGGACAGCCGATGACGCAATGGCTGATACGCAGGATGACTTCGCCGATCATGGTGAGCGAGCCCTGGTAGAGCAGGTCATAGCAGCGCAGCACGGGACCGGCGAGGGTGTTTTCCAGGGGCGCGAGAATGAGATCGGCGCGACCCTCAGCGATGGAGCTGAAGAGCGATTCGAAGGTTGGACAGGCGACGGTGTGGATGGCGTCGCCGAGCAGTTTTCGCGCAGCAATCTGGCTGAAGGCTCCCGGCTCTCCCTGGAAAGCGATGCGCTTGCGATCTAGTGTGTGCATGTTCGAGATGGTACTTCAAAGGGGTGGGAGGTTTCAAAGTTCAAGGTTTCAAAGTTGTGAGAGTAAAGGCGGGACACTGGTTGAAGTGCCTTTGGAGCGGCACGGGAGATTTGAGCGGGGCGGGGGTTCCTCACTACGTTCGGAATGACAGCGAAAGCCAGGGGTGGCGGCGAGGTTTTGCGAATGTGGGGCGGACGGGTACACTAGTTCGCTTATGACCACACAAGACAGCAACGAGGTCGAGATCAAGTTTCGGGTGCATGACGTCGAAGTTCTCGTGCTCGCCCTGCAAGACGCTGGATTCCACGAACGGACCGCTTCGACCTTCGAGGCCAACACCCTCTATGACGCGGCCTCCGGCGACCTTCGCCGCGCCGGTGAGGTGCTCCGACTCCGCGTTTACGGTGACCGCTGGACGCTCACCCACAAATCTCGCGGCACCGCCGGGAAGCACAAGATACGCGTCGAGCACGAAACCTCGGTTTCCGATGGTGAAGAAATGCACGCAATCCTCACGGCGCTCGGCTATCTCCCGTCCTTCCGATATGAGAAGTACCGCGCTGAGTGGAGCGACGGCACCGGCGATGTTGTAATCGACCGCACCCCCATCGGCGATATTGCCGAGATCGAAGGCGGGGCCGAGTGGATCGACCGCACCGCAAAACTCCTCGGCGTCACACAACGCGACTACCTCACTGCCTCCTACGCCGAACTCTTCTTGCAATGGAAGGAGCGCAGCGGCAGCCCCGCCCAAAATATGACGTTTGAGGAGTGCGGAACCCCGCGCCCATAGCATCGCCCCGCTTTAGATCACCGCGGCGCACAATGCGCAAAAAAGCGGGCCCGTTGTCAGGCCCGCCGCTTCTGCGAAATCGTTCTAGTGTAGTGCGCCGGAGATAGCGTCCACTATTTCTTGCGCTTTGACCGCTTGTCTACTCTGCCAGCATTGCCTCAGGGGCTAAAGCCCCATTGATTCGATTGCACTTGCGGCACGACTAAAGTCGTGCCCTTTCAAAACGATACATGGCCATCTGTGTGACGCAGTACACTAGTGTCCCTTCGGGTCCTTACCTTTGTCCTTGTCCTTCTCCTTGTTGTCTTTCGACGGAGGAGGATTCTTGGTTTGCGGCGGCGGTACCGTCGCACGTGGCGGCGCGGGGGGTGGGCTCGCCGGACGCACTGGAGCAACTTCGCGTGCCGCCGGAGCGGGTGGGCGGGCAACACCATGCGCCTGCGCCGGGGGTGGGGTCACCGGGCGTGCCGGTGCAGCCGTCTGATCGCGAGCCTGATTTTGTCCACCCTGGTTCGTAGTTGGAGCGTTCGGAGCCGGAGCATTCGCTGCCGGAGCGTGGCCGACATTATCATTCGTCCACACCGGCGGGCGATGCGTGTTGCCGGTAGGGTTCACCACCGGCGGAGTGCCCGCGGCCTTCTGATTCGCGTTTGCTGGGGGCGTCGGCGGAATCACCGGACGTCCGCCCGGCTGGTTGGTTACCGCCGGTCTAGCACCCGTTTCATTCCGAGCTGGTTGATTCCCTGCTGGTTGCACGCCCTTAGCGGCCGGTGCAGGACTGCTGGCCCTCAAATTCGCCCGTGTCTGCGGGCTGAGCGGGACGCCATTGGACTTCTCCAGCAACGGACGCTGCTGCTCAAAGCTCAGCGGACGCGGCGGAGGCGGCGTCTTGGACACGACCTGCCGAGGCTGTACCAGGTGTGCTGGAGCCGCCATCGGAGCGTGACCGCCAAGAACTGCTTCCTTGGCCGGAGCCACATTGGCCGTGGCAACAAAGCTTCCCCGCCCCACTGCGCCCACCGGCACTGCGATGGCGGACTTTGCTACCGGTTTGCCGGAGGCGAACGCGGCGCTCGGAACCGCCACAACTGCTCCACTCACCTTCGCGTTCTCGTACTGAATATTATTGACGGTCGTGTTCCGGACCGTGACGTTGGTGGTGGAGTAGTAGTTGTTGATGACGGTAACGTTCACCACCCTGGAGTTCGATATGTTCACGTTGCGCGCATAGACCGGGCTGACATGATAGGTGGGAATAAATGGGTCATGCCACCCCAGCGCAACCCAGCCCACGCCACCGCCTGCCATTCTGAACGAAACGCCGAAGCTGGGGCCGCCGACCCAGGCAACCAGCGCCGGAGCATACACCGGACGAACCCCTACCGGTCCCGGAACCCATCCCCATCGGTTGCCCACAAAGGCCCAGCGGCCATAGTGGAAGGGAGCAAATCCCCAGGGCGCGTCATCCACCCAGGTCCATCCCCACGGCTCCACCCAGGCCCAGTGGCCCTCGCGATACGGTGCCCAGCCTGGGCGCACGTTGGGATACCACACGGTGCCATAGATCGGCGAAGGCTGCCAGGAGCCGTTGGCGTCCAGATCCTCATAGCCTATGGTTCCGGGTGCCACATAGCGGAGAGAGGCCGATTCAGCCTCCTGGCGCTCGCGCACCTCGCTCCAGCCGTCAAATTCATCGTGGCCAGGGCGGTTCGGCTCCGTGTGGGAAAGCGATTGTCCCTGGCTGAAGACAATCTCTTGGCCGCTGAACACGCCCACGGCATTGCCCGCGTCCCCGGTCGCTTCACCGTCGCCACGACGCACCGAAATCACGCTCTGATCCGCATCCGGCCGCACTTCAAAGCGGTACTCGCCCGGTTTGAAGACCGTATACGCAAAATTTGGCGTGTCGACCTCGACGATGTCGCCGGGATTCAGGTATCGCACGAAGAGGCTCAGAGTTCCCTGATCCAGCTCGATCTGCGCCGTGTTGTCATTCAGATTGGTGATCGTCAGGCTGGTCTCGCTTCCCATGCGCAGGGCCGCCGAAGCTATCGTCAGCTCCGCGCGCGAGTCGCGATCGGTCCACACCCTGTCTGCCGTCGTCAGCGGACGATTCAGGCTGGCATCGACCCATTCATCCACTCCACCCGGCTGCAGCGAGACTTGGCCCTCGATGAACTGCAAGCGCGCAACTCGGCTGGGGGGATCGCTGCGAGGATCGTTCGACTCATCTTGTGCGGCTGCTAATCCGCTGACTGCCAGCAAGGTAAGTACAAGGAAAAGCGCGAAGCGCAACGGTGCCTTCATGTGGTGTTCTGTTCTCCTCTGGCTATAAACCCTGAGCTCAGTGATTGGTTTCGTACTTGCCCGAAAAGAAGCCCGCCGTGTAGGCGAACTGCGGCGAAACCCCGCCCGGCCGCAGCGGCATCCGGTGGCGCAAAGCTTGGAACTTTTATTCCTTGAACTCTATTCGTTTGCCCCGTGGCATTTCTTGTATTTCTTGCCGCTGCCGCATGGGCAGGGATCATTGCGGCCGACCTTTTCTCCGCGAACCACCTGCTGCACGGCTTCGGCCACCCCAGCTCCGGCACGGCGCGCCTGCTCCAGTTCGCGCGCCTTGCGCCGCTGGAATTGCTTCTCCACGTCGTCCAGCGAAGTCTGCATCCGGCGTGGCGCCTGCTCTGCCGCATTCCCATTCCCATCCCCAACCGGCGCGGAGCGCTGCGGCGCGTCGGCCGCCATTGCCGCCGCGCGGGCTTCCGCCGACGGCGGCCGCGTAGCTGACCTCGTCGCCGTTTTCGTCCACCACGCGCATCATGTACAGGTAGCGCACCGTCTCTTCCTCGAAGTGCTCCATCATCTCTTCAAAGAGGGTGAACGATTCGCGCTTGTACTCCACCAGAGGGTCATGCTGTCCGTAGCCGCGCAGGCCAATGCCTTCCTTCAGGTGGTCCATCTGCAGCAGGTGGTCTTTCCATAGCTGGTCCAGCACGCTCAGCATGATGACCCGCTCGTGCTGCCGCATTGCCTCGGCGCCGATCAGTTTTTCCTTGGCGTCATAGCGCGCAATCAGCCGCTCGAAGATCGCATCGCCCAGCTCATGATGGTTCAGCGATGCTCGGGTCCACGCCCTCGGCCAGGAAGTCCACCCCGAAGCGGCCATAAATCTCGGTCTTCATCCCGGCGATGTCCCAGTTCTCCGGGCGTACCTGCTCGCCGGCAAATTTCTCCAGGATTCCACCCAGCAGGTCGCGCACATAATCCTGCTGAATCAGCTCCTTCTGTTCGTTGCCTTCCAGCAGTTGGCGGCGCAGTCCATAGACCGCCTCGCGCTGCTTGTTCATTACGTCGTCGTACTCCAGCAGATGTTTACGGGCTTCAAAGTTCTGGCCTTCCACGGCCTTCTGTGCCGCTTCGATACGCCGCGTAATCAGCCCCGATTCAATCGGAATGCCCTCTTCCATGCCAAGCTGCCGCAGCAGGTTTGAAACCCACTCCTTGGCAAAGATGCGCATCAAATCGTCTTCCAGCGACAGATAGAAGCGTGATGCGCCCGGATCGCCCTGGCGTCCCGCGCGTCCGCGCAACTGGTTGTCGATGCGCCGCGACTCGTGGCGTTCCGTGCCCAGGATGAACAATCCCCCGGCGGCGATCACCTGTGCGTGCTCCACGTCGGTCTCTGCCCTGAACTTGGTCAGCAGCTCCGCCCACGTCCCGGCAGGAATGCTGAACTCCTGTCCCTGGTAGTACCAATAGGCCGTCGTCGGATCGTCCGGGCCGCGCTTCCACGTCGCCCGCCACTGCCTTCACGGCCGTCGCCAGTCCGCGCTTCAGCGCCTCCTGCTTGGCCATGAACTCCGGGTTTCCACCCAGCAGAATGTCGGTGCCGCGGCCTGCCATGTTGGTGGCAATCGTCACCATCCCGTAGCGTCCGGCCTGGGCCACAATCTCGGCTTCGCGCTCGTGGTACTTGGCGTTCAGCACCACGTGCTTGATGCCTTTTTTCTTCAGCAGTTCGCTCAGCCGCTCCGACTTTTCAATCGAGGTGGTGCCCACCAGCACCGGCTGCTTCGACTCGTGAATGCGCGCGATCTCATCGGCCACGGCGAAGTATTTTTCCTTCTCCGTGCGGTACACCACGTCCTTGTTTTCCTTGCGCAACATTGGCTGGTTGGTCGGAATCACCACCACTTCGAGCCTGTAAATCTTGTCGAACTCCGCCGCTTCCGTCTCCGCCGTACCGGTCATGCCCGCCAGCTTCTTGTACATGCGGAAGTAATTCTGGAAGGTGATTGTCGCCAGCGTCTGGTTCTCGCGCTCGATCTTCACGCCTTCCTTGGCTTCCACCGCCTGGTGCAATCCGTCCGACCAGCGGCGTCCCGGCATCAGGCGTCCCGTGAACTCGTCCACGATCAGCACTTCGCCGTCTTTCACCACGTATTCCACATCGCGCTTGTAAAGATGGTGCGCTTTCACCGCAACTTCCACGTGATGCTTCAGATCCCAGTTTTCCGGGTCCGCAATGTTCTCGATCCCGAGCAGCTCTTCCACCTTTTCCCAGCCTGCTTCGGTCACCATTGTGTTCTTGTGCTTTTCATCGACCACGAAATCGCCGGTATAAATCTTCTCGTTCGGCTCCGCGCCCGGCAGTTCTTCGCCCGCCACCAGCTTGGGAATGATGACGTTGACGCGCGCATACTTGTCGGTCGATTCCTCGCTGGCGCCGCTGATGATCAGTGGCGTACGCGCTTCGTCGATGAGGATCGAATCCACCTCGTCCACGATGCTGAAGTTGTGGCCGCGCTGCACGCAGTCCTTCATGTCAAACTTCATGTTGTCGCGCAGGTAGTCGAAGCCAAACTCGTTGTTGGTTCCGTAGGTAATGTCGGAGCCGTAAGCGGCCTTGCGCTGTTCGTCGTCAAGGTCATGGACGATCACGCCCACGGTCAATCCCAGGAAGCTGTACAGCTTTCCCATCCACTCCGAGTCGCGCTTTGCCAGGTAGTCATTCACGGTGACCACGTGTACGCCGCGGCCAGCCAGCGAATTCAAATACACCGGCAGCGTTGCCACCAGCGTCTTGCCTTCGCCGGTCTTCATCTCGGCGATGCGGCCCGAGTGCAGCACCATGCCGCCGATCAACTGCACGTCGAAATGGCGCATATTGAGGACGCGGCGGCCGCCCTCGCGCACCACCGCAAACGCCTCTTCCAGAATCGTGTCCAGCACTTCTTCGATGGCGCGCTGCTGCTCTTTTTCCCACAGCTTGCGGCGGTCCGCATCCATCTCCTCTTCCGTGGGCTCCTGCAGCTGTGCCATGCGCTCCTGCACCCGGAGCCGGAATTCATCGGTCTTGGCGCGCAACTCCGCGTCCGTCAGCTTGCTTATCTCGGGCTCCAGCGCGTTGATGCGCTCCACGCGCGGCAGCAGCTTCTTCACTTCGCGCTCGTTATGAGTCCCGAAAACCTTGGCGATCAGAGAATTAATCAATGCTTTGTCCTTCAGATACTTACCGGCGGAAATGCTCGGTCAAAATTACACGCTCGCGGGGCCAACGCACACACCGCACCAGTAAAAAGCCTACCATATCGGGGTGCCAATCGGGGCGGAGCTGCCTGCAGGGCCGACGCATATAAAAGGACATAGTTGGCTATATGCAGTTGGGGTGTATTTGAGAGACAAGGGGAGATGGACAATCCCCTGAAGTATTTTTCTGAGCTGCGCGATCCGCGGGTGGAGCGGAACCGGGAGCATTTATTGGAAGAGATCCTGCTGATCGCGATTGCGGCGGTGTTGAGCGGGGCCGAGAGCTGGAACGACATTGCGGACTATGGCGAGGCCAAGCGGGAGTGGCTGAAGACGTTCTTGACGCTGCCCTCCGGCATCCCGTCGCATGATACCTTCAACCGGGTATTTGCGGCGCTGGACCCGCTGGAGATGGAAAAGGGCTTTGTAGCCTGGGTTTCGTCGATATCCAGGTTGACGGCGGGCGAAGTGGTTGCCATCGACGGGAAGGCATTGTGCGGCAGCCGCGAGACCGGCAAAAAGACGTTGGTCCACATGGTTTCGGCCTGGGCTGAGGGCAACGGTCTGGTACTGGCCCAGCGCAAGGTCGATGAAAAATCCAACGAAATCACGGCGATTCCAAAGCTGCTGGATGCCTTGGAGTTGAGCGGAACGGTGGTGACCATCGACGCCATGGGCTGCCAGCGAACCATCGCCGAGAAAATTGTCGGCAAGAAAGCCGATTACATTTTGGCGGTCAAGGAAAACCAAGGCCATCTGCTGGAGGAGATCAAAGACTCGTTTCAGAATCTGGCCGCCGATGCGGTGGCCGAAGAAATCGATTGCGGCCACGGGCGGGTCGAACAACGCAGGTGCTCGGTGATTGCCGACCTCGGGCTGATTGAAAAAGCTGCGGAATGGCCGTCTTTACAGGGCCTGGTGCGTATCGAGGCCGAACGATATCACAAGGCCACGGGCAAGACTGAGCGTGAAACTCGCTACTACATCACCAGCCTCAACCCCGATGCCGCGCGATTGAACCGATTGGTCCGCCAGCACTGGGGCATCGAAAACAAACTGCACTGGGTGCTTGATGTAGGCTTCGGCGAAGACCTCAGCCGCAAACGAGCCGGCCACGCCGCGCAGAACTTCTCCGTCCTCAACCGCATCGCTCTCAATATGCTCAAGCAGGACAAAAGCTCCAAACGAGGGATCAAGGGAAAACGCCTCAATGCCGCCTGGGACCACCCCTATCTACTCAAACTGCTTGGAATCTGATATGCGTCGGCCCTGGAGCTGCCTGCTGGCGGCGACCTTCGGGCCCTGGCAGCGAATGCATCCGTTGTACTTAGGGTTCTGAACCGGTCGTCTTTGTCTTTCATCGCTCCGCAAAACAAGTAAAATGCAAGATGAGAGCTCCCGGAGGTTCGCAGGTGGCACGGACGATTCTAGTGACAGGCGGCGCCGGTTTCATCGGCTCAAACTTCGTATTGCAGCGCATTGCGACGGGCGACCGCGTGGTCAACCTCGATAAGCTCACCTACGCGGGAAACCTAGGCAATCTTGCCTCGATTAAAGATCACCCCGGCCACGTCTTCGTGCAGGGTGGCATCGAAGACTCTGCCCTGGTCGAGTCTCTGCTTCGAACCCATCAGCCGGACGCGGTAGTAAACTTTGCCGCCGAGAGCCACGTTGACCGCTCCATCGCCAGCCCCGAAGAGTTCATCTTCACCAACATCGTCGGGACCTTCCGCCTGCTGCAGGAGTCGCTCACCTACTATCGCGCGCTGCCCTCTGCGGCCCAGGCCCGCTTTCGCTTCCTACATGTCTCCACTGACGAGGTCTACGGCTCGCTCGGCAAAGCCGACCCTGCGTTTGCCGAGACGAACGCCTATCAGCCCAACAGCCCTTACTCGGCCTCCAAGGCCGGCAGCGATCATCTGGTGCGCGCCTACCAGCACACCTACGGTCTGCCCACGCTCACCACCAACTGCTCCAACAATTACGGCCCGTTTCAATTTCCCGAGAAGCTGATCCCGCTCGTCATCCTCAACGCCCTCAACGGCAAGCCGCTGCCCATCTATGGAGACGGACTCAACGTCCGCGACTGGCTCTACGTGGGAGACCACTGCGAGGCCATCGCTCTCGTGCTCGATCAGGGCACCACCGGCGAAACCTACAACATAGGCGGAGACAGTGAGAAGGCCAACATCGATGTGGTCACCACCATCTGCTCCATCATGGACGAGGTTCACCCCGTCGGCGCTCCGCACAATCGCCTCATCACCTTCGTCAAGGACCGCCCCGGCCACGACCTCCGCTACGCCATCGATGCCGCCAAACTCAGCCACGAGCTAGGCTGGAGTCCGCGCGAAAGCTTCGCCACCGGAATCCGCCGCACCATCGAGTGGTATCTTTCCAACTCTGCCTGGATTGAAGAAGTCACCAGTGGAGACTATCGCCACTGGATCGCGGCCAATTACGAATCCCGCGGGGCGAGCGGAACTAAATGAAGCGGTACAAATTGAAGCTGTGCAAATTGAAGGACGGTGCAAATTGAAGGGCATCATTCTCGCCGGAGGCTCCGGCACGCGTCTTTATCCTGCGACCCTTGCGGTCAGCAAGCAGCTCATCCCTATCTACGACAAGCCAATGATCTACTACCCGCTCAGCACTCTGATGCTGGCCGGAGTTCGCGATATCCTGCTCATCTCCACGCCCTGCGAACTGCCGCGCTTCCGCGAACTGCTGGGCTGCGGCGGGCAGTGGGGCCTGAAGATCGAATACGCCGAGCAGCCCAAGCCCGAAGGCCTTGCCCAGGCCTTCCTCATCGCCGAGAGCTTCATCGACGGCCAGCCCTGCTCGCTCATCCTTGGCGACAACATCTTCTACGGCCAAGACATGTCAAAGCTGCTGCAGATCAGCGCCGGCATTGAGAGCGGCGCCACCATCTACGCCTACGCCGTGCAGGACCCAAGCTCCTACGGTGTGGTCGAATTCGACTCCGCCGGCCGCGCCATTAGCCTGGAAGAAAAGCCCGCCCGTCCGCGTTCGCGCTTCGCCATCACCGGCATCTACTTCTACGATTCGCAGGTAGTCGCCCTGGCAAAATCCCTGAAGCCTTCAGCCCGCGGCGAGCTAGAAATCACCGACCTCAACCGCCTGTACCTGGAGCGCGGCCAACTCAGCGTAGTCACCTTTGGCCGCGGCACCGCCTGGCTCGATACTGGAACCCACGACTCCATGCTCGAGGCTTCCAGCTTTATCGCCACCCTGGAAAAACGCCAAGGCCTGAAAATCGCCTGCCCCGAAGAGATCGCCTACCGTATGGACTTCATCAACGCCGCCCAACTCGAATCGCTGGCCCAACCCCTCATTAAGAGCGGCTACGGCAAATACCTCCTGCAACTCATCGACGATTAAAGGGATGTTGGGGCAGGGCTAACTCAGCAGGCGAGCCAATTGCGAAGAGGAAACAGGCCCACGCGGGACTCGAGAGCGATTCAGCTTGTACCGAATCTTCTCCAATCCGCGGAGTCGCCCGTCCTTCTGCACGAATGGAAGGAGGCGGGCAGCGCGGTTCTCTAACATCTCCCTTGCTCCTGCGAAACTCGACGCACCGGTAGGCCTGAACTGCGCCCAGGCTGTCGATTGCACGAATCCGGCGGGCCCGAATCGATTGCTCCTGAGTACATCTTCGACAAACACGCGAATCGGACCGGAAAAATTGTTCAGCGCATCGTGCAATGCCACAACTCCGCCGGAGGCAAGGAACGGGAAGAAACCATCGAAGTCAGCCTTTGCGCCCTCGTACGTGTGGTCTCCGTCAATCCACAAAAAGCGAATCTCCCGGTTCCATCCACGACTCACCTCGGTCGAGAATGCCTTGTGAATCTCGACGTGCTCGCTGACTCCCGCCTTGCTGAGGGAAGCTTCAAATTCCTCATAGGTCGAAGGCAGGGCGGAGCTATCGGCCCCGGTGGTCAGATTGTGAGTGTGAGGGTCAATCGAGACAACAGGGCCAAGACCATAATGCGCGGCAACCCTGCCGAGGATGACCGTGGAGCGTCCTTTGAAACTGCCAATTTCCACAATCGCGCCCCGAGCAGGAATACACGCGGCCAGGAGTCCAAGAAATCGGGCCTCGTTCTCTCCCAGAAATCCAGGCACATCCTTGGCTGCTTGCCAGGCGTTCTCGATTACCAGATCAATATCGGGGGGAAGCTGAATCACGTTTAAACCCTAACCCAGAGTGAGATTCGTTAGTATAGCTGAACTCCGCGGCGCTTTGATGCCGAGCTCGTTGGCAGTTTCCTGCGGAGTGAGATCTTCACGTCCTTGAGAGACGCGCTCGCTAGTGAACCTTGTTGAAGTGGAAGAAGAGATGGTGCGCCCGGCGAGATTCGAGCGCTCGCCGTTTCGCGGGACTTCTGGGCTAGCACCCCCACAGGAAGCCGCGTATCTTGATCAGTGCTGTCGTTGAAGTGCTCGGCCGAAGGCGGAGAATTCGTATTCCGGGTTGTTGGATTGAAATCGTGCGAAGCTCCGAGCCTTGATCCGTACCGAAAAACAAGGTCGGAAACCGAAGTCGCTTTGCCTCTGTTCTTAACGGTATAGTTTCATCGAGCGACACCGTCTTCATAAATGCAGCCTAATACCGCTTATAAGGAGAACTCATGACGTTAGCAGATCATACATACGAACTCTTCATTCCAACCCTATCCTTGATGGGTGTCGGTTGCGCCAAGGAAGCAGGCAGACAGGCCATGGCAATCGGCGCGGCCAATCTTCTCATCGTGACCGATGTTGGACTTGTTAAGCTCGGAGTTGCAGACCAGATTAAGGAGCTATTGGCAGCATCTGGTCTCAAGGCTGTGATATTTCCCGGCGCTGAGCGATGAGAGGACTCTCAACCATTTTGCGGTGGAGCATCGTGGCGTGCATTCTGGCTGTTTTTGCATGGGGCGACATTCTTCCTTATCCGGGCGAAAAGAGATCACGACCGGAATGGCAACTTCCAGCGATCAGCATGCAGCGAGCCACGGTCGAGGTCGTCCTTAAACGACATGCTTCCAAGTTGACGGCTGTGGTCGAGGCTGAATTCAAGATGGTTTGTTCCGGTGCACACCAGCCTCCCGCGGACTTTGAAATGGCGATGCCGGTGGTCGAAGGCAGTCAAAAGACGAGGTACCGTCTTCTCTACCTAAAAATTGATGGCAAGTCTGTTGCGGCGAATCAGATGCGCAAGACTTCTTGGCCCTCCTCGGCCGAACGGCTAGCCCCCTATCAAGGGTTTGTCTGGACGGATACGATCAATCGGGGTTCCGAGCAGACCGTGACGATCGCGTATGAACTGACGCAGGAGGCGAATCCGCGGGGCGGATGGCAATTCACCTATATTTTGAGATCCGGTGCGGCGTGGTCTGGGCCGATCGGGCATGAAGCCGTGCATATTAAGCCGGAGATAGGCTTGCAGCTGCAGCCAACCTCCTCTGGCTTGCATCCGCAGCGCCAAGCGGATGGGTCTGTCCTGTGGGAGATCGTCAACGAGAAACCGGCCGACGACGTGACGGTAAAGGTCACGCCCGTTTCATAACGATGGAATCGGCGGAGAACAAACGTCCAACGCTGTGGCCCGTGGGCGCGGTGCCGTTGCAGCGCAGCGGGATGCTTATTCCGCTCCAGCTTGGACTCATGCAGAAGCCGCACTCCAAGACTGACACTACTGCTTCTTGTTGAACTTGCATTTGTCGTAATGCCGCACATGATGGCGTCGTAGAAGTTTGTCTGTTGGATCTCGCAGTCCACCGTTGAGCGAATCCATATGTCAGCGCGCACCCTCGCTCTTGTAAGTTGCCATCCCATGGCAATGCAGTGGATCACTCACACTGAACGAGCAATCATGGACATGCACCAGCAAACGCGGCGCCGTCTCATTTACCGCCGAAGTGAAACCCTTGGTCTGCAGCAGCGGCTTGTCGCGATAGGTTTCTTCGCGTCCCTCCAACCGGCTGCGCACATAGTCCCCAAAGCCCAGCGACACCGGCGGCACCAGGTCTCCGCTATTCACCACCAGCGTCACCGACTTCACCTGTCCGCTCCGCACCATCGCGTCCCACTGCTCCAGTGCCTTCTGTGTGATCTGCGGCCCATACAGCACAACGTTGTCGGCCTTCACATCCTTGGCCCGCAGCGCCGCCAGGCACACCATCGCGCCGTTACTGTGGCAGGCCAACTCATGAAAGGCCCTTCCCGCCAGCGCTGCATATCCGGGCTGTTTCTCAATCGAGTACTGCCCCTCGGACATCTCATCCTTCACGCCCACGCGGTCTAGCAGGTCGTCGAAAAAGCTTGTCTCGGCAGCAATCCCGATCACAAAATTGTAGCGGTCAAAGTCAATCGCATCGGCGTAGCTATGTCCGGCCAGCCGCTCCTGCTCGGCCAGCATCGCCCTGGCCTTCGCCGTCAGCTCGGGCGTGGGCTTGGGTACGTTGTAGCCGACAATCCATCCCGTCCCGCCCACCATCCCGTTGCCCGATGGCCGATACGGTGCATGCTCCAGTGCCGCCGCAACATCTGCATTGAATGAGTTCGAGCGCGCAAGCAGGCTCGCGCGCTCGGCCTGCAGTCGCGCCAACCGGCTCTTACAGTTCTGGATCTTCGCCGTATCGTCCGGATCGATCGAGCCGCAGTCGCTGTTGAATTGCGTGGCGGCGGCATTGAACGCCGCGGTGGCGGCACTCAACTCCGCGCGCAGTTTCGCATACTCCGGATACGCCTGCCGCACCCGCATCGTAAGCCCCGAAAGATCGGGCATGTCACCGCCTTGCGCAGATGCGCGGCCTATTGCCAGCAGCGCGAACGATAGCAGTACCGCGATCGTACACTGTCGCCTTCGCACGTGCGTTCTCCTTTAGGATCGGGCGTGTGTCCCGCTCGTTGTCTTAAGCATCCGCTCAACGGCGTTCTGCGCTTTAACAACTTTCTCGATAGCGAAAATGAACTCGTTCATCTGCACGCCGGGATTCTGCGCAAATGTCGGTAGAGTGGTCAAGAAATGACTCATGTTCAGGAACAGGTCGGTGCCTAGAGCACAGTCGTGGAGCTGGCTGTCTTCATCGTCATCCAGTCTTCCCAGCCAGTCGGCGGCGGTGAGTGCAGGAGTGGCGGCCACGCCCGGAACAGACGCAGAATGCCGAAGAGCAGGCTTGGCCGTGCTTGCTCTGGTGACGGTCGCATCGAGTTTATTCGTTGAACTCAACTTCGCTTGCGCCTGCGCGATGGCCTTCTCTGCGCGCTTCTTGGAAGCGACGCTCTGAATGGCATCCGCGGTTCTCTGCGCCGCCGCAATATCGCCGTCCTGTGCCTGCGCTTCGGCAATTTCTCCGAGAGCCGCGCTCTTGTAGTCGGCAACTTGAATGTGACTCGCAGTCGTCTGCGCACCGACGATGTCATGCGCCTTCAATTGTGCTTTCACCAGGCTGAGTTGGGCATCACTTGTCATCTTCGCGTAGTGCATCATACCGACGGTCTTCTGCGCACCCGGTATGTCACCTGCATTTGCCTGAGCCTGGGCAATCGAATCCTCGATGATGTCCTCCCACCCTTCGTCGGCAGTCAGCAGAGCCGTCTTCAAAGCACCCTCATAATCGCCGGCCGCAATTTGCGCATCGGCTATGTGCTCCATGGCCTCGTGTCGGACGTTGATGTCTGCCGTCTGCATGGCGTCCTGTCTCGTCGCCGCTAATATGGCTTCGCCACCTGCATCATTGCCCCCTCTCTTCCTGAACTCTGCAATCTCCGTTTCGGCTACGCATCGATCATCCGTCTCTGGAATCAGTTCGGCGATCTTCTCTGCAGCGGTAATATCTTTCGTCTTCAGCAGAACTTTAACGGCATCGGCTTGCTTCTGCGAGATCGAGATTTTTGTATGGTACTTATCGTTTTCATCCTGGATTCGATCGGCTTCAGGAAGAGCAAACCGGAGCGAGTCTAGAGCGCCCGCAGCGTCTCCGGCTTTTACCTGAACCAAAGCAATCGCCGCCATCACCTCAGCTGTCGCTTTTAGGTCCGCATTCGAAACCAGATGCGCGTCGCTCAGTGCATACACTAGCGTTTGTTTCGCCCCAGATATGTCACCGGCGTCTACTTGTACATCGGCAATGCGACTCATGAGCGAGGCTCTGTCGCTTACGTTTGTAACCAGGGATGCTGCTTTCAGCGCCAGGGAGAGCGTCTGTTTCGCCCCTGCGGTAATGCGTCGCTTCACCTGCGCGTTTGCGATATCGAGAAGCGCACCGATCTTCGCCTGTGGCTCCTGGATTGTTTCGGCCGTCTGCAGTGCATCTGCCGCCTTGCCCGCCTCTGCCTGAGCTCGCGCTATGACCGTACGCAAGCCATTTTTTTCGTCAGGCTGCATCATCTGGACAGTCTGAAGGGCTCCTGAGAAATCACCGGCCTTGGTCTGCTCTGCGCCGATGTGAATCAGCGTCGAAGCCCTCCAGTACTGGTCCTGAATGGCTGCGGCGTTTGTGACAGCCCCCGTAAAATCACCGCCATCTGCCTGGGCACAAGCGATGTTTTTGAGGGTCTTGGCCTTGTCCGTGGCGCTGCTGAGAAGATCAACCGTTTGCAAGGCGAAGCTCACGTTACCGGCCTCGGCGGCCACGCGCGCAACCTCCGACAGAAAATACGGCGTAAAACTTTCATCGCGCGAATTACTGGTGGCAGCCTGGCGCGCGGAATTGAGCAGGTTTGCGATATTCTCCTGGCTTCGTGTATCCAAGGCACTCACCAGACTTCGCACTGCCACTGCGTTCGCAGCCCCTTTATCGGCTGCCAGGTACGACTCAAACCACGCGATAGCACGCAACTCGCGTCCCGGAATCTTGGCTTCCGCCAGACCCAGATCGTAGTAAATCTCGGGCGCCCTGGGAGCAACTTTGCGGGCTTCCTCGAAGTAGCGGACGGCCAGCAGGTAGTCCTGCGCCTTGGCGGCAGCGATTCCGTTGTCAACCGCTGCTTGCGCCAACGGCGGCAGCTCAGCGTGCGCTGCACAGACGGCAATCAGCAACAACGCAGCCGCCCGCAAAGCGACTCCGGGAAATACCGTGCGTATGCTCATAGAACCTCATTGTCTATTTTGTTCTTCCCGCCGGCGCGTCCCATTGCGGCGCGTTCGCCACCTGTCATTTGCTCGGAGCACCAGATGGTTGATTCAGCAAACCAATACTGAAGCCCACGCGCTCCTTGGACTTCTTCTCGTCTTCTTTTGCCGCATTCAAATGTCCGGAGTCTTCCATCACCTTCAGTTTCTTGCTCTCATCCTCGGAATGCGCCTTGGCCGCAGCGGCGTCGGCGATCAACTGGTTCTGTAACTGCCCGCGAACGCTCGCCATATGCTCGTACAACGCGATATCGGCCTTGACCGCAGGATTCTGGCGAACGCTTTTCGGAATGCTCTCGATATACTTCGCAGCATCTGGGGGCACGGGAGGACTCCCTGCGCTTACGGTCACAAACGCCACCGGCGCTGCGCATCCCGTCCTGCCATCGAACACGCAGTCCGCGCTCCGGGCCGTCGCCGCGGCCACGCGCGCCTCCGTCAAGGTCTTGCCGTCACGCTTGGGACTTTTGCCGTCGTTGAAGTCCAGTCCGTCCGGCGCCGGGATCGCACTGACCGATTGCGTATAGCTCTGGATAGATTGATCGATATGCTGGCTGGTCTGATCGTCCTGCCGCTGCTGCGCCTGCCTGGCACGAATGGCACTGGCCTGTTGCGCCTGCTTGGCACGAATGGATTCGATGTTTCTTTTCGTAACGTTATAGTTGTCGAGCATCGTTTGGTGGTACTGGTCCGTCGGCGGCTCATTCACCATCGATTGCCGATAAAACTCCAGCGCTGCATCATAGTCCCCGCGTTCGTAGGCGGCAACTCCCTCCAACTGCTCGGCATTGGCGATGGAATTCAGGATGATGGGATCGTTCGGCCAGTATTGCAGACACTTCTTGAACTCTATTTCAGCAACTGCCCAGTCTCCACGGTTGGCAGCCGTGATAGCAAGTTGGTTCTGTGTGGTCGCCGCTAAATTCCACCGTCGCTGAGCTTCTGCCCTCGCCGCCGCAGCACGTTGGGCGGCACCGTTGTCGTAGCCTGAATTGGTGTTATTTGCCGGACACCCACCGCATCCCTCCATGCATCGGTACTGAGGAGTCCAATAGGGTTGACAATGTTGGGCCACTCCGGGCGATACCGTAATTACAACCAAGCAAGCGGTGAGCACGCCAAACGTAACCCTTCTACGCTTGCTGCACAATCGAGGATGCCAATTCATTGTTCCCCCAAGTGTCAACGCTTTGTGTGTAGCTAGGCAACGCTTGCGCGATTGTCGCCCCTAGTGTCAAAGGAGCATGCTGATTTGTTAGCCGGTATTTTGGTTTCTGAACCCTGATCGCGAGCTTCCCCAAGTGTTCTCGCGAACGGCGCGCACCCCAGAAACGCGGTGCTTCTGCCGGAATGCTCTCACAGCCACTCTGGCCAGACAAGCACATTTTGGGGATAGCGTTTTCATGACTCGTGCTACTGGAGGAATGCCCCAGTAAAGGAAGGGTGGGCGACCATCCGCCCGGAATGATTGCGAATCACCTCTGTGGCGGCATTTCACCGGCTTATCGAAGAGGGCTTCCACCCATACGGCAATGGAATTAGCGGAGGCTTCCCGGCCATCGCCTGACATTGGGCGCGCAGAGCAACTGGCGCTGTCTGTCCTGGGCCCTCCACCTTCAAGACCTTTGATCGCAAAAGGAAACTTCCATCCGTTATTATAACCAACAACGGATGCTCTAGAAAACGCACCAACAATACAAGCCCGGCGCTCCCACAAAGCAACCATTTGGGAAGGAGCACACAAGACCACCTTGAATGAGAACGTTACGTTTCCAGCCAATCTGCGCTTCGAGTTTGTTCCGATTCGCCCCGGCGAGTTCGAGATGGGCCGCTCGCCAGGCGATGGCTGTTATGAGGGTGAAGAGCCGCAACATCACGTCCGTATCACACAGGGTTTTGAGATGGGCAAATACCTGGTCACGCAGGCGATGTGGGAAGTGGTTATGAGCACTAACCCCAGCCACTTCGAAGGAGCGGACCGGCCTGTGGAAATGGTCAGTTGGAATGATATAGAGGAGTTTTTGCAACGGATGAATGCCAAGAACGATGGGTATCGCTATCGCTTGCCGACGGAGGCGGAATGGGAATACGCAGCTAGGGCGGGCAGTACATCGGCTCGCTACGGCGAGTTGAATGCCGTGGCTTGGTATGACGACAACTCCGGCAAAGAGACGCATCCGGTGGGGCACAAGCAGCCGAACGCCTGGGGACTGTATGACATGCTGGGCAACCTCTGGGAGTGGGTGCAGGACTGGTTCGATGAGAATTACTACGAACACTCACCGGACACCGACCCGCCGGGGCCTTCATTAAGGGGGGCTCGTGTCGTGCGCGGCGGTTCTTGGGGCAGCAATGCCGAGAGCGTCCGTACTTCCGTTCGCCTTAACGTCTGGCCGGGTCTTCGTGACGACAACATCGGGTTTCGTTGTGTCCGGGAATCCAGAGCAGACAAGAGAGAACGCACTCCGGCCCTGGGTACTCTACTCGTTTCGCCATACGTTCCCGACGCGATTAGGCCAGTCCGGTTGTGACGCCTGGACGCTCGCGCGAATTGCAGGACACGCCTCAATTGCGATCTCCAGCAGCTATGTTCATCCGTCCGAAGATGCGGTCCTCAATGCCATGTCTCGCCTGAGTGAGCACCAATATTGGGCACAACGAGAAAAAGGCGGAAATCCCGCCCGTCAAAGAAGTGCTCCAACTTACTGAATGGAAAGGAGATGGATGGTGCGCCCGGCGAGATTCGAACTCACGACCTAACGCTTCGGAGGCGTTCGCTCTATCCAGCTGAGCTACGGGCGCGCAGTGGCTATTATACCTGAGCAGATGCGATGCGCATGTGCAATTGAAATAGGGGAAAGCGGCGGACTGAAATAGTCACTAGCGCAGCAGCAGATAGAGCGCGAGCCAGAGTGGTGTCGCCAGCGCGCCTGCGATCAGCAACCCGCGCACGCCATTTACACGACGGTCCGAAACCCGGCCAGCCGTTTGCGCATTACTGCTTAACCGTGGCTTGGGAGAAGGATTCGAGAACTGTTGCGCAGGCATTGCGATGACCTCTATGAAAAAATGTGGGATACCTCACCCACTTTGATGAGGCGTCGCATTCGAGGGTTGCTCGTTTTTTTAAGTTCTTTTAGCCACCGGGCGAACCAAAGATGCCAACTCCGCCGCCTCGCCGAAGCAGTCATACTCTAGCCGTGACCTCCCGCGCACAGGACCGCGCCCTGGCCAGCTTTGCTATCTACCTCCGGGTGGAAAAAGGCTTGGCCCCGCTCACCGTCAGTTCCTATGGCGGTGACCTCGAACTCTGGGCGGAGTTCCTCTCCCGGCGTGACCAAACGGTCCTCACCGCGCAACGCGAAGATCTCAAGGATCTGGTGCAACATCTGCTCGGTCACGGCATGGATTCGCGTTCCATCGCCCGCAAACTCTCTGCCCTGCGCCAGTTCTACCGGTACCTGCTGCTGGACAAAATGATCGCGCACGATCCCACGCTCGACATCGACAGCCCCAAACAGTGGAAGGTGCTTCCCAAGGCGCTCTCCGAGGAGGAGGTCGCCGCTTTGATCGAGAGCCCGGCCAGCGCGACGCCGGGGCTATAAAGCAGCGCACGACGCAACGCATAACGCAGCGGATAACCCAGGCACTCGCGCTACGTGATCGCGCCATGCTGGAAGTTCTCTACGCGGCGGCGATGCGCGTCAGCGAATTGGTGGATGCGCGCGTCGAAGACACCAAGCTCGAACTCGGCTACATGCTGGTGCGTGGCAAGGGAGACAAGGAGCGCATCGTTCCGCTGGGTGCGCCCGCACAGCAGGCGCTCGGCTCGTATCTGCGCGACGCCCGGCCCGTCCTTGCCGGCGGCAAAAAGGTTCCGGAGCTTTTTCTTGCGCGCGGCGGACACAAACTCACACGCCAGCGCATCGGCATGATCGTGGATGAGGCTTCCAAAGCGGCTGGCCGCCACGCTTCGCCGCACATGTTGCGCCACTCGGCGGCCACACACATGGTGTCCCACGGAGCCGACCTGCGCACAGTGCAGACCGTACTTGGGCACGCCGACATTTCCACCACGCAGGTGTACACCCACGTTGCGCTTGACCGTCTGCAGAAGGTGTACGCGGCTCATCATCCGCGAGCCCACGCGCGTACCCCGCAGGATAGAAACAAGTGAGAGCCGGGCCCGCTGAGACCACTGACGTTCCGCCGACTCCAGCCTCTGCTGCGCTCTCTGATTTTCTGCGCGCGCTGACCCAGCGCAACGCGTCCGTACACACGGTCAAGGCCTACCGCACCGACCTGGCGGAGTTCGTGGTCTTCGTCGGTCCCGAAGAACTCAAAGGCATCGATCACCTTTTGATCCGTGCCTTTCTCGGGCAACTCTATGAGCGCGGATTGAGCAAGGCATCGGTCGCGCGCTCGCTTTCCTCCATACGCTCGCTCTTCAAGTGGATGGGGCGCGAGCACATGATTGAATCAAACCCCGCTCTGCTGGTGGCGGCGCCAAAGCTTCCCAAGAAATTGCCCCGCGTGCCCACCATGGAGGAGATGAACTCGGTGCTCGACGCGAAGATGCCGGAAGAAGCCGCCTTCGCCGAACGCGACCACCTGATCCTCGAACTGCTCTATGGCTGCGGCATTCGCAACAGCGAACTAACAGGCATCAACCTCGACGACATCCATTCGCGTCAGGGCGTGATTCTGGTGCGCGGCAAGGGCAAGAAGCAGCGTATGGTTCCCTTCGGGGATTCCGCGCAGATGGCGTTGCGCGATTATCTGCCGCAGCGTGCCTGCGTACTTGAGCAGCACAGGCGTACAGGCGAATCCGCACTGCTGATCAACCTGCGCGCAACGCGCCTCACAACTCGCAGTGTTGGGCGCATCGTGAAATCCATAGCTATCGCCGGTGGCCTGCCCAGCGAAGTTCATCCCCACACCCTGCGCCACGCCTTCGGTACCCACATGCTGGAAGAAGGAGCGGACCTGCGCGCGATTCAGGAGTTACTCGGCCATGAGCGCCTTTCCACTACGCAGCGCTACACCCAGCTCACCACCAAGCAGGTTCTGGAGGTTTACGACAAGACGCATCCGCGGGCAAAGATGAAATGAACGGAGCATTCGACTCGCATCATTGCCTCCTTGCTTACTGCAATAACCAGATTGCCAATGCTCCGGCGAACAGCATTACCGGCGTTACCAGCACACCGACTTTGAAGTAGTCCAATCCCGAAACTTCCACCTTGCGCTTCCGCAGAATCAGCAGCCACAGGATCGTCGCAAGCGAGCCAACCGTGGTGAGATTTGGCCCCAAGTCGCATCCGAAGATGGTGGAGGCGACAAAGCCATGTCTGATTGCCGGAGCTGCGGATTGAACGCTCGCCAGCGCAGAATTCATGACCACCGCCATCGGCACATTGTTGATTAAGTTCGTCCCGAGTGCGGTCCCGAAGGTGCCTACCATCACCGCTCCGAAGCTTGTCCCACCGGAGAGACGGAGCAGCGACTCTCCCAGTTTCATCGTGAGTCCGGTCTCCTCGATGGCACGAACCACAATGAACATTCCGGCGATGAATCCGAAGATCGACCATGAAATCCTTTTTCCCGCCGCATGCAACGTCGCCTGCTTCCAATAGAGTGCGCCTGCAAAAAGCAACAGCGCGCCGCCGGAGGCCACCAATGAAAGCGGAAGCTGAAACCCAGACGCGATCACATACGATGGCGCAACCACGGCAAGCACCCGCAACGTGTAGCGAAAATACGGCTTGTGCTTGACCGCCGTCTCAGCGGTTGGAAGGAGTTCGGGGTCGAAGCTACCTTGCAGTTGTGAGCGGTAGAGCAGATAAAAAAGCCCAATATTGATTGCGATCACGACCAGGCCCGGGACAAACAGCAAGCGCATGAAGGTGGACAGACTGAGCGGATAGCGTGACAGGACAATGATGTTGATGGGATTGCTGACTGGCAGCAGGAAAGATGCGGTATCTGCGATAAACGTGCAGGCAAACAGGTATGGGCGAACCGGAAGCTGCAGTTTTGTTACCAGCACGTAGACGACCGGCGTCAAGATGAGTGCTGTCGCATCGTTGGAGAAGATCATCGAAATAACTGTTCCCAGCAGAAACACATTCAGGAACAGTCGCGCCGCGCTTCGGCGTGCCAGTCGCGCGGCATGAACGGCGAGCCAATCAAACAGTCCGGCACTCTCGGCCAGCGCCGAGAGTGCCATCATTCCGAGAAAAAACAGAAACGTGTTCCATTCCCGGAGCAGGGTGAGCGCGGCATCGGCGGGCCGGATCAATCCCAGCGAGAGCAGAACGGCTGCCCCTGTCATAGCGATGCGTGACTCGTTCCAGCGAAATGGACGGGTCATGATGCCAACCAGGGTCAGCAATCCGATGAACGAGGTTAAAAGCGTTCTCCAAAATTCCGGCAGCGGGAAGTACAGGAACACAGACACGCACCCTTACCAAGCTGGCTGTGCGTTGGAGCACCGCCTTGGCTTGCAGGTTGCAAACGTAGACTCCGGCATTCAAACCGCTGGGCGCGGCATCAAGGCGGGAGTCCTTTGCTATGCGTGAGTCAGTTCAGCAGGCTTGTTCGTCTTTGGCTTGAACTCGTTGTCCAGATCGTCCCACATTTCCACAACGCGGCTACGCAGTTCCTCGGTGAGACGCTCGTAGGCCTGCTCCGGCTGTTCGTTCAGGTCCGGATAGATTGGCTTACCGACGCGAATCCGCATCGGATGAAAGCCCTGGAAGCCTTTCCCGCGCGGCCAACAGAGATGGAAGCCGTACTCCGCCACCGGGACGATGGGAACATTGAGGTGCTGGGAAAGAATCGCCGCACCCTTCTTGAATTTTTTCGGCCGCCCCTCCATCGAACGCTCGCCCTCGGGATACATGACGAGGATTTTTCCGGCGCGCAGCCCGTAAGCTCCGGCGCGCATCGCCGGCACCAGGTTTGAATCGGGATCGACCGGAATGAGACGAATAAACTGCGCAAACCTGCGCATCAAACCCGTGCCGAAGATCTCGCTCGTTCCCACATAGAAGACGTTGTGAAATGCCCGCCATGGCAGCGCAGCCGTCAGAATCGGCGCATCCAGATAACTGGAGTGATTGGGACAAAGAACGTAGGGCGCGTTGGGCAGATTTTCCATCCCTTCCACGCGCAACTTGAAAACAATGTGCGAAGCCCACTGCACGAACTTGCCGAAAAGCCACCAAAGGAAGCTCATCACAGGGCGCTCATGGGTAATGGCGAGCACCTCCGGATCGGTGGTCTCGGCTTCAAAAACCGTCTTCCAGCCGGGCGCCTGTCGCGCCGAGGTGCCGATGCTCTGACGAACCAGCTCCACCAGTTCACGGACGGTATAAACCTCGCTGGCGGCGGAGTCCTCGACCTCTGCTCCCAGACGATGGGCTAGATCGGTGAGCAATTCGACCCGCTCCATCGAATCCAGTCCAAGATCGAGTTCGAGGTTGTCGTCCGGATGGATCTCTTTTGGGTCCCCCTTGCGCGCTTCGGCGATCACGGCCAGGGCGCTCTTCACCTCGGGAGAGGCGAGCCAGATGCGGTCCTCCTCGGAGAATTTGCGCTCTTTGGGCGTGATCTCTTCAGCCCTGCCGCCGGCATGGAGCGCGCGCATCTTCTTCTCGATCTCCAGACGGCGCAGCTTGCGTGTGGTGGTGCGCGGAAGATCATCCTGCCAGATGTCATAGGAGAGCATTCGCTTGGTGGCCGGCAGGGTTGCGGAGATGCTCTCCACGTCGAAGCGAATGACCTCGCGGATGTTGACGATCCGGTGCTCGCGCAGCACCTCAAAGTTGGGCACGATTACGCCGTGCAGGCGCTCGCTGAGCGGCTCTCCCGGCTTGCGGCTCTCCAGGCCCAGCACGCACAGCTCCTTGATCCAGGGCGAGCGTAGGTAGTAGGCTTCGATCTCTTCGGGATAGATATTCTTGCCGGAGCTGAGAACGATCACATCCTTGGCGCGACCGGTGATGAAGTAGTTGCCCTTTTCATCCACATAGGCGAGATCGCCGGTGTAGAGCCAGCCATCCTTCAGAACTTCGGCGGTAGCCTCCGGGCGATTGTAGTAGCCCTTCATGATCGTAGGACCGGCGAGGGCGATCTCACCCACCAAGTGTCCGTTCTCGTCCACCTTGGTATTGACCAGCTTGGCCTGCAAGCCCGGCAGCGGAGGCCCAATCGAGCCGATTACGTTGGCATCGGGAGGCGTGCAGAGGCAGCCGCTGGTGGTCTCGGTCAGGCCATAGGCTTGCAGCATCGGGAAGCCGAGCGAGTGGATGTCGCGCCCGATCTGGGCGTCAAAGCGCGAGCCGCCGGTGCAAAAGTAGCGGATGTTTGGCCCGAGTTGTGCGTGGACCTTCTTGAAGAATACCTTGCCCAGATTGAAGCCCAACTTCTGCGATGCTGTGCTCAGGTCGCGCATGATCGCAAAGACTTTTTGCGCCAGCCGCCCCTTTTTGGCAACCTCGCCGAAGATGCGCTCATGGATAAGGTAGAAGAACTGCGGAACGCAGCAGAAGATGGTGATGCCGCGCTCCCGTAGCGCAATCATCAACTCCTGCGTGTTCAGCGAATCCAGAAAGACAACCTTGCCGCCATTGCCGAGGGGTAGGAAGATATTGACCATCTGCGCCAGCACATGGAAGAGCGGCAGCACGCCAAGAAAACCGTCGCCTGGCCCGATGGGAATAAATTTGCGGATGCACTCCAGCTCGGCGGTCAGATTGCCGTCGGTGAGCATCACTCCCTTGGGGTCGCTGGTGGTTCCGGAGGTGTAAATAATGGCCGAAACATCGTCTGGCTTCACCGCAACCGGAACAAATCCGGGTTGCGCAGCCAGCACCATGTCTGGCACGTACGGCAGGCCGTCCTGCGGTGTGTCCAACATCGCCAGTTGAACCGGCCGACCCGCCACGGCTTCCTTGGCGACGGCTAGGCTGCGCTCATCCACAAAGAGCAGGGTCGCGCCGCAGTCATCGAGCAGTTTTCCAACCTGGAATGCGGTGAAAGCCGTGTCCAGTGGGACTGCGATATTGCCGCTGGCGATGATGCCGAGGTAGGTCGCAACCCAACTGGGACTATTAAAGGCAAGGACGGCACAGCGCGTGCCTCCAGCGGCGCCAATGCCGGAGCGAACCAGCCACTGCCCTACCCCGTCGGAGACGCGGCGAAGCTGCTGATAGGTAAAACTCTCGATGGTGTGGCCATCGGCGGCGGTGGTGATGCTGGACAGTGCCGACTGCGGCGCGGACGCTCCGGGCTGCCGCTGAATCGCCACTGCGGGCGCCGTCGGCCAGCGCTCCACGGACTCCAAAAAACAACTGTAAAACATAGAATCTCTCCGCTCCAGCATAGATGCCGGAGAGTCCCACGACAGGGTCTAAGGCCTCCACTGCCTGTGACAAACACACCCCATGATAGACGCAAAGACCGGTTCGGGAGGTCATTCCTGTATGAATCTACGACATCCTTAGCGGGCCGCATCGAAACATCATCTCTGGAGCGGGACGAGCACTCTGCGCGCCCGCGAATCTGGCAACGCTGCTCAAGATAGTTTCCGTAAACTGCAATTTTTGGTCTAACCGAAGCAGCTTCGCGAAACAAAAAGTAACAGGAGTAGATATTTCTTATGGACGAGACGCCTCGCGAGGATAGAATAGCTTCCGGGTACACTAGTCACCTACATTTACACTTTCACAGGAGATCCTATTCCATGAAGCGTTTTGCGATTGTTCTGGCTGCTCTGGCGATGATGATGTCCACTGCTGCGTTTGCCCAAGATGGCGCGGCTCTGTATAAGGCGAAGTGCGCAATGTGCCACGGCGCAGCTGGCGAAGGCAAGATGGGTCCGACCCTCAAGGGCAAGTCCGCTGCCGATGTTTCCACTGTGCTGGCAACCGGCGGCAAGACGAAGTCCCCCCACACGAAGCCCTTCAATGCAACCCCTGAAGAGCAGAAGGCTATTGCCGATTACGTTGCGGGCCTGAAGTAGTTTTGAGTTTGTGCAAGACCGGCCGGTGCCTTCGGGCACCGGCTTTGTCGTCTCGGGAAAACTAAAAACACAGGGACGCGACATTCACTTGGCAAATTCACCTAAGGAGTGAAAGAATGTTCGCGCAACTTATATTTACTTAGGAGATCTGTCCATGAAACTGTTTACGGTTGTTCTGGCTTCTCTAGCAATGATGACTTGTACGGCTGCGTTTGCGGCAGAAGATGGTGGGGCCCTGTATAAGGCGAAGTGCGCTGGCTGCCACGGCGCAGCGGGCGAAGGCAAATCGGGTCCGGCCATCAAAGGCAAGACCGACGTTGTTGATGTGCTTACCGCTGGCGGAATGAAAGGCATTCACGCGAAGCCCTTCAACGGTGTAACCGCCGACCAAGCAAAGGCTGTTGCAGATTTCTTGAAATAGCCTCAAATGCAACAGCGATAATGGCCGATGCCCTTGTGGCATCGGCTTTTCTATTTTGCAGCGCGAATACGCCGCTCACATTCTTGAAGTAGAAGAGCCTTCGGCGAGCTCGCGAAGACCGTCGAAAATAGCCAGTTCGCCGCTGGGATGCTTCAGCGCCTCTCGAAGCGAAAACATCACCGAAAATTGCGGTGCGCGGGGCCGGAAGGTCACTCCCATAAACTCAAACTCGCGCGTCGATACCACCCCGGCAATGCGTCCGGAAATCTCCGACTCCCACTCCGGTTGATTGGAGATGAACAGGGTGGCGATGTTATGGGTAGGCCATTCGCCAGTATTGCGCATCCCTCGCCGGGTGATCCCGGTGCAGCGGGTACGACCGATCTCCACGCTGAAGCGCGGCGGGCAGCTTAGATTGGCTTCAAATATCAGTGTTTCCTGCCTGCGGCGCCAGCCCCACAACGCCCACTTCAGCGGCATCTGGCGCGGCGCCAGGTGCACATCGAGAGAAGGCTGACGGAAGGAGGCCCCCGACAATCGTAGCCGCGCGCGCAGCCGTGACGGGCTGATCCATTCGATGCCGCTGATCTGGCCATGGGCGGCAAGCGTCCCCTCCAGCCAGCGCAAGACGCGCAAGGCGCGCCGCCGATTGAAGCGCAGAAACGACCAATACCAGACGGCGACGATCAAGAGCCCGACAACACTGCTGATGAGTGCGGAATGCATGGCGGAACACCACTTCAATGCTTGTGATGCGGCAGAGCGTGGGGAAAGATGCTATTTCTCGATCCGACAATTGCGTAGGCTTATGTCTGCGGCGGAGTGCTCGAATCCATGACAAAGAAGCGGTTCTGCCCACCGGGCTGGACGTTGTTCTGTTCAAAGCAGTCCTTGATTCGGCGACGGAGCTCACGGCTGACCGCATATTGCTGACCGGGGCGGGTCTTCACGAGCATCAGGTAGTCCACCTGGTTGCCAGCCACATGGTCGATGCCGGGCACGACCGGATCGGCCACAATCGCCTCGCGGAAGCGTTCGTCATGATACAGTTCGGAGCCGACCTGCTGCAGCAACTGGATAATGCGGTCGCTGTTCTCCTTGTAATCTACGGCTACGCGCATCGCCACCATCGTCCAGTCCCTGGTCATGTTTGTGACTGCCGTGATGGTGGAGTTCGGGATGGTATGGACCGAGCCGTCGGCGTCCCGCAAAACCGTGCGGCGAAGGGTCAGCATCTCCACCGAGCCCTGGAAGGCACCGATTTTGATCACATCGCCGATGTCGAACCAGTTCTCCACCAGGATGAAGAACCCGTTCAGAACATCATGCACCAGGGTTTGTGCGCCAAAACCTACCGCAAGACCGGCGATGCCGGCGCTGGCCAGCAGCGGCTCCACGTGGATGCCGAAGTCGAAGAGGAGGGTGACGATCGTGAAAAACACGATCGCGGCCATTCCAAAGCTGCGAATAATCGACGAGATGGTATGGAGCTGTTGGACTCGAACGCTGGATGTGGTCAGGTTCGCCTGGTTCACGCGGGCCAGACGCTCACTGACAAGACTCAGAATACGCATCAGCACCAAGGCAATCACCACCGTGGCAACGATCTTGGGGAGTTTGTCATGCACGAGAACGTACATGTCCTCGTACCAGTTGTTCAGCCGGAACAGATCGCGCCAGGTATGCGAAAACTGAATAGGATTCACGATGGCGGATTATATATGGTCAGCGGGCAGACAACAGCCGTTCTAGTGATGTGCGCCTGAGATAGCGTCCACTATTTCTTGCGCTTCGACCGCTTGTCTACTCTGCCAGCATCGCCTCAGGGGCTAAAGCCCCATTGATTCGATTGCACTTGCGGCACGACTAAAGTCGTGCCCTTTCAAAACGATACATGGCCATCTGCGTGACGCAGTACACTAGAAGACCCATTCTGAAGAGCCGATCTATAATCTACGGTGCGGCTGCAGTTCCTTCTCGCCGAGGTCGGGTGCCATGCCTTGCTTCCGTTTCGTTGGGGTCATCACGCTTTTGCTTTCTTTTTGCCTTGCGCCGGGGTGGGCTCAAACCCTCTCAATCCAGAACTCCACCGATTCCGCCGAGCTGGAGGCGGAAATGCAGCGGAAGTTGCAGAAACAACAGCAGACAAAGCGCTTTGAAGACATGAAGCGCGACTCCCAGAGACTGCTTCAACTGGCCACCGAACTCAAGCAGTACGTAGACAAATCCGGAGAAGACATTCTCTCTCTGGAAGTGCTGCGGAAGGCCGAAGAGATGGAGAAACTGGCACGGCAGGTTAAAAACAATATGCGCGGCAATTAGCAGGGAAGAACCGCCTCGCGGCCTCGATCGCGCCCTCTTTTAACGTGCCGGTAACATGGTTTGGTGCGCATTGTCATTGATCTGAAATCTCTCAACATGGTATAAATTTTTGCCCCCTGAAAGAAGACTGGATTGGTTTTCTACGGGGAATGGAGCGCCTCGCATGCGGCTCCTGTAGCACCCAACGCGGCCAAGCCTCAACATTCTTTGGTGGAAGCGCGTTTCGGGTTCAGTTGTCGCCCGGAAGCGTACGTGTGCGGCTCTGCCGCTGCGTCGTTTTTCGTGCGCAACGATTTGGAATGGGTAGTAGTAACCCGCAACGAGTTTTTTCTTGGAGAATCGTATGAATGTATGGCTTTTGCAGAGCGTTAAATATCTGGGCCGGATGAGCAAGCTCTCGCTGCTCCGCCGTGGTATTTCGCTGATGGCCCTAACCGTTTTCACCTCCCTCGCAGCGCTGGCCGAGCCCGCTGGCGGCGAAGCTGCACTCAAGCTTCCTGACCTGAGCAGCGTCAGCTTCTTCCACGATGCCATCAACGGCCACGCTCTGTTGATGATCGGCATCCTGTTCTGCGTATTCGGATTGCTGTTTGGCTTGGCGATCTACACTCACCTGAAGAATCTGCCGGTTCATCGTGCCATGCTCGAAATCTCAGAGCTGATTTACGAGACCTGCAAGACTTACCTGGTAACCCAGGGCAAGTTCATCCTGATTTTGTGGGCATTCATTGCGGTCATCATCGCGGCCTACTTCGGCTGGTTGGCTCCGGTTCCAGGCAAATCGGTTGCCGTCACCCTACCCATTATCCTGGGCTTTAGCTTGGTGGGCATCGCCGGCAGCTACGGCGTGGCCTGGTTCGGCATTCGCGTCAATACCTTTGCAAACTCCCGCACCGCCTTTGCCGGCCTGCGCGGCAAGCCATTTCCGGTCTATGACATTCCGCTCAAGGCGGGCATGAGTATCGGCATGATGCTGATCAGCGTCGAGTTGCTGATCATGCTCTGCATTCTGCTCTTCATTCCAGGCGACTACGCCGGTCCTTGCTTTATCGGCTTCGCCATTGGTGAATCGCTGGGCGCGGCCGCGCTCCGTATCGCTGGCGGCATCTTCACCAAGATTGCCGACATTGGCTCCGACTTAATGAAGATCGTCTTCAAGATCAAGGAAGACGACGCTCGCAACCCCGGCGTAATTGCCGACTGCACGGGCGACAACGCGGGCGACTCGGTTGGACCTTCGGCTGACGGCTTTGAGACCTACGGCGTCACCGGCGTCGCGCTGATCACGTTCATTCTACTCGGCGTGCACAACCCGACCGTACAGGTGCAGTTGCTGGTCTGGATCTTCGTCATGCGCGTCATGATGCTGGTCGCCAGCGCCGGTTCCTACTTCCTGAACCATGCGTTCGCCAAGGCCAAGTACGGCGACAGCGACGACATGGACTTCGAGGCGCCGCTGACCTCGCTGGTCTGGCTGACCTCTGTAGTTTCCATCGCGCTGACTTACATCGTCAGCTACCTGATGATCCCCGTCCTCGGCGGCGATAGCACTTTGTGGTGGAAGCTGGCTTCGATCATTAGTTGCGGCACGCTGGCCGGCGCCGTAATTCCGGAACTGGTCAAGGTCTTTACCTCCACCTCCAGCGCCCACGTGCGGGAAGTTGTCACCGCGTCGCGTGAGGGCGGCGCTTCGCTGAACATCCTCTCCGGTTTTGTGGCGGGCAACTTCTCCGCATACTGGCTGGGTCTGGCAATGGTCGGTCTGATGTCGGTGGCCTACTTCGTGAGCCTGCATGGACTCGCGGCGCTGATGTTGGTTCCAGCCGTCTTTGCCTTTGGCCTGGTGGCCTTCGGCTTCCTCGGTATGGGCCCGGTGACCATCGCGGTCGATTCCTACGGCCCGGTTACCGACAACGCACAGTCCGTCTATGAGCTTTCGCTGATCGAGCAGGTTCCTAACGTCAAGTCCGAGATCAAGAAGGACTTCGGCATCGATGTGAACTTTGACCGTGCCAAGGACCTGCTGGAAGAAAACGACGGCGCGGGCAACACCTTCAAGGCGACTGCCAAGCCGGTGCTGATCGGCACCGCCGTGGTGGGCGCTACCACGATGATCTTCTCCATCATCATGGGCCTGACCGGCGGACTCACCCACGACGTTGACAAGCTGTCCCTGCTCTACGCACCCTTTGTGCTCGGCCTGATTACCGGCGGCGCCATGATCTACTGGTTCACCGGTGCAGCAACCCAGGCGGTTTCCACGGGCGCCTATCGGGCAGTGGAGTTCATCAAGGACAACATCAAGCTGGAAGGCGTAGAAAAGGCCAGCGTAGCAGACTCCAAGAAGGTCGTTGAAATCTGCACCCAGTACGCGCAAAAGGGCATGTTCAACATCTTCCTCGCGGTCTTCTTTGCCACTCTCGCCTTTGCCTTCATCGAGCCGTACTTCTTCATCGGCTACCTGTTCTCCATCGCGATCTTCGGCTTGTACCAGGCCATTTTCATGGCCGATGCCGGTGGTGCGTGGGACAACGCCAAGAAGATCGTCGAGACCGAACTCAAGGCCAAGGGCACTCCGCTGCACGACGCCTGCGTCGTGGGCGACACGGTGGGCGACCCGTTCAAGGACACCTCTTCGGTGGCCATGAACCCGGTCATCAAGTTCACCACCCTGTTCGGTTTGCTGGCGGTGCCGTTGGGAGTGACTCTCAATGCGAAGAGCGAAGTTCTCACCCACGTGCTGGCACTTGTTTTCTTCCTCGTGTCGGCCACCTTTGTATGGCGCAGCTTCTACAAGATGCGCATCGTCAAGATGACCGATACAGCCGAGGCAGCAAGAGCAACGGCAGGCAAATAACCAGTAGAACGTACGCATTTGACCAAGAACGCAGAGCGCCACCCCTCGGGGTGGCGTTTCTGTTTTCCGCGCTATGTGGAATTCAAATTCCCATCAGCGGTCGGTCACGGCACGGACACCCCGGTCATCCTAGACATCTTTTCCAGCATCTCCGGAGATATCTCGTAAGCAGCAGCCGCGGCATCCCCGTCCACAATCAACTTGAGTTTACGCGCGTTGCCCAGCCACGTCTCGCCCGTTACCTCAAACGACAGGCTGCTGCGGTCGCACACGGTTACCGCAATCGGACGCGTACGACCGAAGAACACGCGAAGATTGATCAGGTAAGCAAACTCAGGATCGAACCAGATGCGCCACTGCGGATTTTTGACGCTCAACCCTGCCTGCTTCAATTGCACCATATTGGGCGTCGCGTTCGGACTGCTAGAAAGAGCCGTCGCGATGACAGATTCGACGTGCTCGCCGTCTGCCTCCGTACTCGACTCAGCGAATCTTGTAAATTCCCTGCGCGAAGACCATGTCTTCCAGGCGCTGTACGCTATGAGGAGGCCGATCAGCGGGTTGGGCAGATGGCCACGAGCCGCCCCCGTCGAGTGCAGATGAAGCGAGTAGCCAAACCTACCCAGATCCCAGGTCGCCAGCACTGCGAGGGTCGCGGTCTCACAGGCCAGCGCGGTTCGGGACCGCGTTCTGAGTACGTAGATACCTCCCGCAAGCAGGGCGGCGGCAACCACGCCGAGCACAATCACCGCTCCATTTACGCCGACATTGGCGAACCACAACCCAGCGATGCCAAACAAGATCAATGCCAGAACGATGCCCGTTGTGCCAGCGGAGCCAAGGGAGCGGCGAAGCACACAAAGACCCGCGGCACTATTCAGTGAGGTGAGACGTTCCCTATTGTCGGCCATGGCGCAGAATTGTAAATTGCTGAGAAGAAATTGCAATCACATTCAGCACATCCAGACGTTCAAGGTTTATTTCTGCTGCTATCCTTCTGTCATGAACCCCGTCGCGCTGACCCGTCAGCTCATCGACATCGAATCAATCACCGGCAAGGAAGCCGCGGCTGCCGATTTTCTTGCCGGCTACCTGGAAGAGCTCGGTTACGACGTGGAACGCATGCCGGTGGAGGGCGAGCGCTTCAATCTTTTCGCCAAGCCTGCGAATGCAGCTCAGCCGGCGCTGGTCTTCTCCACCCACATCGACACAGTTCCGCCGTTCCTGCCCTCCAGCGAGGACGCGGATAACATCTATGGCCGCGGAGCCTGCGACGCCAAGGGCATCATTGCGGCCCAGGTCGCCGCCTGCGAACGCCTCCGCTACGGCGGCAAATCTGTCGGGTTGCTCTTCGTAGTGGGTGAAGAGCGCGACTCGCTGGGCGCCGCCGTTGCCAATAAGAACCCGCGCGGCTCGCGATTCCTGGTCAATGGAGAGCCCACCGACAACCGCATCGCACTGGCCTCCAAAGGGGCGCTGCGGGTCGAGGTAGTGGCTCGGGGGCGCATGGCGCATTCGGCCTACCCGGAGCTGGGCGAGTCCGCCATCGACAAACTACTCGATGCGCTGCAGGCCTTGCGCGCCATGCCGCTGCCGCACAATCCGGAGATCGGCCCCAGCACGGTCAATATCGGCATCATCGAAGGCGGACGCGCCACCAACGTCATCCCGGACTTCGCCAAGGCACAGTTGCTCTATCGCCTGGTCAGCCCATCTCAGCAGCTCCGCGATGCCATCGTCTCCGCCGTGGGCTCGCTAGCGGAGGTCCAGTTCATTCTCGACCTTCCCTATATGCGATTCCTTACCGTTCCCGGCATCCCCACCATGACCGCATCCTTCACCACGGACATTCCATCGCTCTCGTCCTGGGGGCAGCCCGTGCTGTTGGGTCCAGGCTCCATTCTGGTGGCGCATACCGACCGCGAATTCATCGCCAAGGCGGAACTGATGCAGGCAATCGAGCTTTACTTGCAGATTGGAACATTTCTGCTACGCTGACCAGCCCCGTTTCCGCTACTCGCATCCAACCCAACCGGGGGTACGCATTCCTATATGACTATCGCCGCAATACATCCTACTTACAAAACGGGAGTCAACTTGAGCGAAGAGGTTCGCGACAGACTCGGCGAGCTTCTCAATGCCAGGCTGGCGGATTCGCTGGATCTCTCAACGCACGCCAAACAAGCACACTGGAATGTGAAGGGAATCGACTTTTACAGACTTCACCTTCTCGTCTTTCTCCTCGAAAAAGTGGTTAAACACGCGGAAGAATACGTGGACGCGATTGCCGAGCGCATTACCGCGCTGGGCGGCTTCGCGATGGGAACCGCGAGTCTGGCAGCAAGGTTTTCTTCCCTTCCCGAGTACAACCTGAACGCGGTCACCTGCGAAGGACATCTGAAAGCAATCTCTCAAAGCCTCGCAACGTTCGGGAACCTGATTCGCGGGGCAGTTGATGAAGCAGAAAGGCTGGGCGACAGAGGGACCGCCGACATGTTCACCGAAATCGCTCGCATGACCGACGAAGATCTCTATTTCCTTGAAGTTCAGCTCGACGCTTAAAGTGGAAAGCAGGGGTGGAAAACCGGAAAAGCTACGCGACGCCCGGGGAGCATCCGGGCGTTTTCTTTTACTGCTGAGTGCGCGAAACCCTTTCTGCTTCGCGTTACACTTGTCGGCATGAGCACGAACCAGCCCAACGCTCTCGTCCACGCCTCCTCCGCCTACCTGCGATCTGCCATGAACCAGCCCACGCAGTGGCATGAGTGGGGTCCGCAGGCATTCGCGCGCGCCAAGGCAGAGGACAAGCCAATCCTGCTCGACATTGGCGCGGTGTGGTGTCATTGGTGCCACGTCATGGACCGCGAGTCCTACGAATCCGCCGAAATCGCAGCGCTGCTGAACGCTCACTTCATTCCCGTAAAGGTGGACCGCGACGAGCGCCCCGACGTGGACGCGCGTTACCAGGTGGCAGTCGCGGCCATCAGCGGACAAGGTGGCTGGCCGCTCACGGTGTTCCTCACGCCTGAGGGCAAACCGTTCTTTGGCGGAACCTACTTTCCCCCCCAGGATGCATACGGACGCCCTAGCTTTCAGCGTATCCTGATTGCGATTTCGCAAGCCTTCCGCGAGCGGCGCGATGAAGTGGAGACCGAAAGCGATGGCCTGATGCACGCTCTGGCGCACGCCGAGGGAATGCCCGGACAGAGCGGCGAGTTCTCTCCGAGGATCGTGGAGCAGATGGTGCAGGCGGCGCTCGGCGCGTTTGACCGCGAAAACGGTGGCTTCAATCATGCTCCAAAGTTCGCCCATCCACCTGTTATCGATCTGCTGCTCGACTGGTATGCCCGCACCGGCGAGCAGCAGGTGGAGACAGTCGTAAGCACCACTCTGGAAAAAATGGCGTGTGGCGGAGTCTATGACCAGCTCGCCGGAGGCTTCCATCGTTACTCGGTCGATGAACGCTGGTGCGTGCCTCACTTCGAGAAGATGGCCTACGACAATTCCGAGCTGCTGAAGAACTACGCGCACGCCTGGCAGGGCACCGCCAATCCTTTCTTCGCCGATGTGGCCCGCGACATTCTGCGCTGGCTGCGCGAATGGCTCAGCGACCGCGAGCGCGGCGGCTACTACGGCTCTCAGGATGCAGACATCGACCTGCACGACGATGGCGATTACTTTACATGGACGCTAAAACAGGCTCGCGCCGTATTGAGCGCAGATGAACTCGCGGTCGCCGCCGCGCACTATGACATCGGCGAACGCGGGGAAATGCCTCACGACCCGGCAAAGAACGTGCTCTGGGTCCGCGAACCCCTTGGCCAGATTGCCACCATCCAGAACCGCACTCTGGAATGCACCGCAGAGCTGCTGGCTTCGGCGAAGAAAAAGCTCTATGCGGCGCGACTCCAGCGCCCGATGCCGTACATCGACCGCACGCTCTACACCAATTGGAACGCGCTTTGCATCTCCGCCGTACTGCAAGCCGCGCGGGTGCTGGCAGACGACGCGGAGCAGGCGTTCGCCCTGCGCTCGCTGGATCGTCTCCTCTCTGAGGCCTATGAACCCGCCAAAGGACTGCTCCACATCGTCGCCTACGCGGAAGGCGGCGCGAGCCAACGTCCGGCGGGCGTGCTCGACGACTATGCCTTCACCGTGCTCGCCTGTCTGGATGCCTACGAGGCGACCAGCGAACTGCGCTACTTTACCAACGCCCAGGAAATTGCCGCCCGCATGATCTCCGGCTTCTACGATAAAACCGGAGGCGGTTTCTTCGATCTTGACAGCGCGCCGTCCACGGATTCCACCGGAGCGCTGACCGCACGACGAAAGCCGTTCCAGGATTCGCCAACTCCCGCCGGCAGACCCCGCCGCGGCGCTCGCATTGCTGCGCCTCCATGCGCTCAACGGCGACGATCAGCTACATCAACTCGCCAAGAATACGCTAGAGGTCTTTGCCGGAGTCGCCGGACAGTTCGGCATCTACGCAGGCACCTACGGGCTGGCCTCGGTTTGGATGGCGCGCGCGCACACGCAAGTGGTGGTGATCGGCGAAGGCCCCGAGGCGGACGAATTATATGCGGAGGCACTGGCGCCCTTTGCGCTGAACAAAATTGTGCTGCGTGTTAAAGATGCCAGCGCAGCCTGAATGGGACCCTGCCGCCGGCGCTGGCGGAAACCATCTCCGCCGTTCCCGGATTGCGGCAGGGCGGCGCAGTTGCCATGCTCTGCAGCGGCTTCGCTTGCCACCCCCCCATCCACACCGCGGCCGAGTTGCGCCAGGCTCTTCGCACCGCCATCACAGAGGGCCATTAATCGAAACGGGCAAACGCGATGAACTTCGCCCGACCAGCATCTCTCAATAATTCGACCAGCAGCACAGCTTCGCGCTAGAGTGAGATATGCCTAAAACTGCGAAACATCTGAAGAAGACCGCTTCGGCAAAGAAAGCAACCAAAAAGCGGCGAGGAAGACCTCAACCAAGACATCGACCCGGGCCTCAGCCAAACCCTCAGTCAAGACCTCGACCCCGAAGATTCCGACGAACGGCTTTCATCCTGGAACCTACATCGTGCCGCGCGGACACGTGAGCATCGCGGTGCCGACCTTCTGGAGTTTGCGTCAGACCAATGACGATCTTCAGGTGGAGTCCGAGGCCAGCGAGACCACCGTCATCGTCACCGCTTACCAGCGCAACGCAGGACGTGAAATCGCTGGATGCGCGCGACTACCTGAAACACTTTCTCGATACCGCTCCCGTGGCCGGACGCCTGCAGACCGGAGACAGCAGCAAGCAGCGGGCCAGCGCGCGCTTCCGCGATGAGGAAGGCGACAACTGGTTCGTCCGCTTCATCTCCAACGGAGCAAACGCTATTGCTGGCGACCTGCCACTCCAATCGTCCTCTGACCTCGCGCGACGGCAAGACCGGAGTCGCGGTTCTGGACTCGATCAAGTTGAAGGCGCGGGGGTGAGTTTGCACCACGGCAGCATTGAGTCGTTCTTTCTGGAGGGCGAAGCCGGAAGGCTCGAAGCGCTGCTGAACCTTGGTCTGCCCGATGCGCCATATGCCTGCGTGGTCTGCCATCCGCATCCGCTCTTTGGCGGCACCATGCACAACAAGGTCGTCTTCCACGCGATGAAGGCGCTGAACGCATTCGGATTTCCGGTGCTGCGCTTTAATTTCCGCGGCGTCGGCGCCAGCGCGGGCGAGCATGATTACGGGCGCGGAGAAATCGCCGATGTCGAGAGTCGCACTTGACTATCTTGGCCGGCGATTCGCCGCGCCCATCATCTTCGCCGGATTCTCTTTCGGCGCGGCCGTCGGGTTGCGCGCGGCGGTACCGCATCCGCGGGTGGAAGCGCTGATTTCGATTGGGCACTCCGGTTAATGCCGATGGACGCGAATACACCTACGCACCGCTGCAGGAGAGCAAGAAGCCCAAGCTCCTGCTCAGCGGCGACCGCGACCATTTGCGACCCCGGAGCAACTGGCACAGCTATTTGCCGCCGCAGCCGAACCCAAACGCCTGGTCGTGATTCCCGAAGCCGACCACTTTTTCACCGGACAACTCGACGAGATGCGCGCCGCCCTCAGCGTCTGGGTACGCGAAGTCCTGGGGCCGGCGGCAGTTCCTGCCGTATAATCTTGGCGCGATGAATGCGCCCAATATTACCGCCAGCAATGAGAGTGCAACGCGCGAGATGTGCGCCATCGCGCGCGAGATCTTTCAGCACGCGCTGGAGGAGAGCAGCATCGAGCGCGGCTTCAGCCGCAACCTCCATTACGAACGCAGCATTCTGCAGGTCGGCGACGACCTCTACGACCTCGGCACGTTCTCGCGGATCTTCGTGGTTTCTTTCGGCAAGGGGGCACACAGCAGTCTGGAGGCACTGATTAATCGCCTTGGCGCCGGACCGGGGCAACCGGCATCGTCTGTGCGCCTACCCTGCCGCCGTCCCACTGTTTCGGCTTCCGCTATTTCCAGGGCGGCCATCCGATGCCGAACCACGAATCGATGCGCGCCGCCGAGGCCATTCTCCGCGCCCTGGATTCCATGAACGCGCGCTCGCTTGTCATCTACCTGATCAGCGGCGGCGGTTCGGCAATTGTTGAAAAACCGATCAGCGACGAGATCTCCTTCGATGACCTGGTGCAGACCTACCGGGCGCTGGTGCACTCAGGCGCGCCCATTGCCCAGATCAACGCCGTGCGCAAGCACCTTTCAGCCGTAAAAGGTGGACGCATGGCCGTAGCCGCCGCACCGGCTCACCAGCTTTCCATCATGATCTCCGACGTGCCGGATAACGCGATGGATTCGCTGGCCAGCGGACCGACGATGCCCGACACCAGCACCTGCGAGCAATGCTATGACATCGTGCGGCAATATAATCTGCTGCCGCAATTTCCCAGAAGCGTGAGCAGACTTTTCCAGACGCGCGCCCTGGAGGAGACGCCGAAGACGGGCGATCCGCTCTTTGAGCGGGCGCGCTGGTGGACCATGCTCTCCAATGTTTCCGCCCAAAAGGCAGCCGTGGAACGCGCCGCCATGAACGGATTCGCCATCCAGATCGATAACAGCTGCGATGATTGGGATTACCGCAAAGCCGCCGATTACCTGCTCGAGCGGGTGCGCGAGTTGCGCAAAGGAGTTTCGCGGGTCTGCCTGATCTCAGGCGGCGAGGTTACCGTCACGGTGGATCGGAAACCCGGAACGGGCGGACGCAACCAGCAGTTCGCGCTCTATTGCGCCCAGCGCATTCAGGGAGAAAACATCAGCGTGCTTAGCGCTGGAACCGACGGCATCGACGGCAACAGCCCGGCCGCCGGAGCGGTAGTGGATGGAACCACCATCGCCCGCGCAAAAGCGAAGGGATTGAGCGCCGAGGCCGCACTCGCGGGCTTCGACGCCTATCCGTTCTTCGACGCGCTGGGCGATACGATTATGACCGGATACACCGGAACCAACGTGCGCGACGTGCGCGTCCTGCTGGCGTGGTAGCCAGCGCCGCCTTAGAAGAACTCCGCAACGCCTTCTTCGAGCACATGCACGCGATCCGAGACGCCAAGGCGGAGGGCGCCGGAGAGCAGGCGTTTCACTGGCTCGTCGACCGGCTCCTGCGAAAGTTTGAAGGTTCCAAAGTGCATCGGGATCATGTGCCGGGCACCCATATCGACGAAGCCGCGCAAGGCGTCTTCCGGGCTGGTGTGCACGGCGCGGAAGCTCTCCGGATGGTAGGCTCCAATGGGAAGCAGAGCGACATCGGGATCAAGCCGCTCGCCAATCTCACGAAAGCCGCCGAAGTAAGCGGTGTCTCCCGAGTGATAGATGGAATGGCCGCCGCCACTAAGGCAGTAGCCGCCATAACCGCGATGCATGTCTCGAATGACGCGCGCCCCCCAGTGCTTGGCTGGCGTGGCGGTAATCCGAGTCCCATCCGAGTTGCAATTCCTCCCACCACCCCAGCTCCACCATCCGCTCAAAGCCGAGGTCGAAGACCAGGTCGGTGACGTTTTCAGGCACGATCAGCAGCGGCGTGCGGCCGTTCTTGATGCGGGTGGCGCGGGCGATGGCGCGCAGCGAGGGACGATGCAGATGATCGAAGTGCGCATGGGTCACAAGAACTGCATCCAACGGCGGAAGATCCTGAATTCGGAGGCCGGGACGGCGGAGACGCTTGAGAACGAAGAGCCACGGAGCGAAGATCGGATCGACCACAACGTTCGATCCGGCGATCTGCAGGAAAAACGTGGAGTGGCCGACGAATGTAACTCCCAGCTGGCCCTGGGCGGCGAGCACCGGGCGATGGGTGCGGCCGGTGCGCTTGGCCATGGCAGAGTGCTTCACCAGCCTGCCGAGCTGGCCGGCTTTCTTACTGATCCCGATGTTGAGCATCCTGCTCCATTGGACGCGGTTCGCGCCATCAACGATTCCATAATGGTACGCTCCGCATTGACCCTTGCAACATCCGGCCGGCTGGCTTTTAATCAAATTTTTCGCTTTGGAAAGAGAGGCATTCTGGTGAAGATCGCGTACTTAGGATTGGGAATCATGGGGCGTCCCATGGCCGCAAATCTGGTGAAGGCCGGGCACGATGTAAGCGTGTGGAACCGCACGCCAAAGAGCTTGGAGGGCGCACGCACGGCGGCGACTCCGGCCGAGGCGGCAAAGGACGCCGAAATTGTCTGGATGTGCGTTGCAGACACCAAGGCAGTGGAGACCGTGCTCTTCGGCCCGGGCGGAGTGGAATCGGTGCTGCGGGCCGGGGTCACAGTAGTCGATTCGAGCACGATTGCGCCGCTGGCGACGCGCGACTTTGCCGCGCGCGTACGGGCCAAAGGTGCCGAGTTCGTGGACGCGCCGGTGACGGGATCAAAAGTGGGCGCGGAATCCGCGCAACTGCTCTTTATCGTGGGCGGACCGGAAAAGACGGTGAAAGCGCTCGATCCGCTATTTATGGCGCTGGGTAAGAAAGTAATTCGCGTGGGCGAAACCGGCGCAGGCGAGAGCGCGAAGATCGGCATGAATCTGATGATCGCCAGCATCTTTGAGGGCTTTGCCGAGGCGCTTGCCCTTACCGGAAAACTGGGCGTGCCTCCGGAGAAGCTGGTTGAGTTGATCCAGGCCTCGATGATTCGTAGCGGCGTGACCGACTACAAGGCCAGCTTTGTGCTGAAGCAGGACTGGACCCCGAATTTTCCCCTGCGCTTGATGCTGAAAGACATTCGCTTGATGCTCGATGCAGCGCGCCAGGAGAAGCTCGAACTGCCTGCGCTGAAACAGATCGAGAAGGTCTACGAGAAGGCCGTTGAAGCAGGTCACGCCAACGACGACTACGCGGCGACCGTGGACGTAGTGAAGAATCTCTAACCGAAGTGGAAGATTTCTCGCACTGAGAAAAGCCAGGCTCCTGCCGAAGCAGGAGCCTTTAAGCGCAGTAACGCAGAGTTTTACCCGCCGAGGTACTCCACGTGGACGTAGGTTCCGAGGCGAGGGTTGTAGGCGAGGTACCAGCCTGGGTGATCCGGGTCATCGTAGATCACGATTGAATCGTCCGCCCAATCCCAACCAGAGAAGTAGGAAAGGTCATAAGGTGCGACGCTGAAGAAGTATCCGCCAAACCCGAAGCGGCTGGGACCGCCTCCATGGAGACGCCAAATATGGCTGGGACCGATTTCACCGGGGAAGTGTCCATGCTCCCACGGGTGATCGAGGTGATAGTGCGGATCGTTAGGGCCCGTGTCATGGCCGACCCACTGGTCATTGGCATGAACGTGGGGTGCCTCGGGATGTCCCGGCTGGTCTTTGAACGTCGGCCGAACATTGCTCTTCGGAACAGGAGCGGTACGCTTGACCGGCGCAGGGCCGTGTGCGGGGATGTGACCGCCTCCCACACTTGCATGACCGCCCGCCGGCGCTCCTTCGTGACCACCGGCCGGCGCTGCTTCATGACCGCCGGCCTGCCCGCCTTCGTGACCTCGCTCCTGGGCGAATACGACAACCGAGCAGATCAGTAAAGCTGCAAACACTCCAGCGAACTTTCTCATTCTCATCTCCTCTTTCTACAACGCTTGTTTCTACAACGCTTGCTGACCAGCTTTCGCTCGATCTCTTGTAGTAGGAACACCGCTCGGCGGAAATAAGTTGCTACTGGCGATTCAGTTCGCGGCTCTCGCGCTTGATGCGCTGAGCGCGGCTCACAAGCGTGAAAGCATAGATGCTATGCACGACCCACACGACGATGTAGGCCGCATAGAGATAGCCGACGTGGTTGCCGCCGCTCATTGTGCTTCCTCCGTTTCCAGCGAGGCCTGCGCGTGTGCCTCTTCCAGTTCGTGCTCGGCCAGCGCCTGTCTGTAGCGTATCGAGACGAACATAAAAGCGAGCATGGCAAAGGCCGCGAGATTCCACAGGAGAGCGACCCACATCGCTGGATCTAGCCCAGAACCCTCGCCGCCGCCGATCACCGGTTGCGGATGCTGAGTGCGGAACCAGCGGATGGCCATGTACACGATCGGAACATCGACAAATCCGAATATACCGAGCGCCGCCGCCAGCACAGGAACCTGTCCCCCGGTGGCATAGTGGCGCAGCACCAGGTAGCTGACATAGATCAACCACAGCACCAGCGTGCTGGTCAGGCGCGCATCCCAGGTCCACCAGATGCCCCAGATGGGACGGGCCCAGATGGGGCCAGTGAGCAGAACGATGGTGCAGAAGCTGACGCCGACCTCCGCCGAGGCCAAGGCCAGTGCGTCCGCACCAACATTGCGGCGGACGAGATACCAGATGGAGGCCAGGAAGTTGACGAAGAACAGCAGAAAAGCCACCCATGCCGAGGGCAGGTGGTAGTAGAAGATACGCTGCACGTCGCCCATCGTGGCTTCGCGCGGAGCGATGAACATGGCCTGACAGAAGCCGTATCCGAGCAACACGGCCGTTAGCAATGCGAGAACTTTGTATAGGGTTTTCATTCCGCGTTCAGCACCGGTTCAAACAAGATGAGGCCGACGGTGGTAAAAATCAGATCATACACCGCAAGCAGACGTATCCAGAAAACGGGCGAGTTGTCGCCCGTAAGGATGGAAGTGGTGGCATCGACCATGGCGAGCAGCGCCGGAATCGAGATCGGAAACAGAATCAGCGGCAGCATGATCTCGCGGCTGCGGGTGCGGATTGAGAGTGCAGCAAAGAACGTTCCGTTGACCACCAAGGCCCACGTAGCCAGCAGCGCTACCACCAGCAACTGCCAAACCGGGCCAACCGAGCGCAGGTTGTAGAAGACCACAAACAGCGGAACCATCAGCACTTCAAGAATCGAAACAAAAAGAAAGTTGCCCACCGTTTTGGCTAGAAACAGCGCCTGCGGCGGCGCGGGCGAGAGGCGATAGGCGTCTAGCACCTGGTTGCGCAACTCGCGCGTCCAGGTCTGGTTCAGCGCGACCACGGTGGCAAACAGAATCGCAACCCAGAGCAGGCCGCCGGCGATTTTGCGCGACTCCTCCGCCGTGGGATCGAAGCCGAAGCTGAAGATGACGACCACCAGCAGGGCGAAAAACAACATGCTGTTGATAGCATCCTTGGAGCGCCACTCCAGCCGCAGATCCTTTACCAGCGAGCGGCGTGTAATTGCCCAAAGGCCCGGAGCAGAAGTCATGGCTCAACCTCCGCGTCGTCGAAGCCGAAGCCGCGCACCATGTTGCCTCGCAATGCCGCGCGCTCCTCGGCAAGATAGGGCGTAAGCAGACGAGCGGGAATTCCCTTCTCGCGTGCAACCAGGCGCCCGGCATCCAGCACGATGCACTCGTCGGCGACAGGCTCCATCAGCGCGGCCTGGTGGGTGACAACGAAGATCGTAGTTCCGGCGTCGCGCATTTTGGCTAATAGGGTTGTCATCTGCTTGGCCGAGCGCACATCCACATTAGAGAACGGCTCGTCGAGAAACAGCAACTCGGGGCCGTGCACAATGGCCCGTGCTAGCGAGATGCGCTGCCGCATCCCCTGCGAATACTGGCCGACGCGGCGCTCCAGCGCAGGATCGAGGCCAACGGTTCGAATCGCATCCTCGCAGCGTTGGCGGTCGTTGATTCCGTAAAGCGCGGAGAAATATTGCAGGTTTTCGAGCGCCGACATTTCATCGTAGAGCAGCGGGGCGTGTCCCATGTAGCCGAAGCGCGTGGCAACCTCGCGAATGTTTTCAGAGCCGAGCACGCTGACGCTGCCGCGCGAGGGCGCAAGCAGTCCGGCGATGACGCGCAGCAAAGTGCTTTTGCCCGCCCCGTTTTCACCCAGCAGAACATAGAGCTGGCCGGGAGCGAAATCCGCAGTAATGCCTCGCAGGGCGGCGAAGCGCCCGAAGTGGCGCACCACATCACGCACGGAAACAGCAGGTTGTTGATGGGCCGTATCAGTCACACGTTGGAAGTGTAGCGCGTTCTCTCCGGATTGGCGTGGCACGCGAAGATACCTACTCGACATGTGGGCCAGCGCCTGATTGAAATGCCTTTGAATCCGCACAGAAGATTTGAGCGGCGCGGGGATTCCTCGCGCCGCTCGGAATGACACCCTAATTCATCGAAGGCGTGGTGGCTTGGGCCTTCTCCGCCGGAGCAGCCTGCGGAGTACCGGTTTCACCGGGCTGCGCAGGGCCATACTTGGAGGCGCACTTGGCCTGAAGTTGCTTGGCATGGAATACGCCATCATGGCCGTAGCTGCCCTCGGCGAGGGCCTGCGCGTTGTCCTTGAATGTGTCCGGTGGAGCTTCGGTGCCCGAATAAGCGACTTTGAGAGTTCGTCCTTGTTCACCCAGGGTGAACTCTACGTGGGTGCCTTGACGATGTATGGAGCCGGGCTGCACGTTTCCGGCGACCCGCAGGCGCTTGGTATAAACGCCGTCACCCATTTCGTTCATCTCTTTGATCGTGACGTAGTAGCTCTTGCTCTCCTGCGCTCCGCTTACGGCCAAATAGGCGAGACCGGATACGATGACCAGTATCGGCACCCCAAACTTCAAATACTTATTCATTTTCCACCCACAAGGAAAACAGCAAGCCAACGCGCCCCGGAGCTGCCATCCTTTTTCCCCGTTGCAAAGAGGGTACTTCGACACAGCCGTCGGGTCAAGGCACACGCCTTGCTGACTAGCAGATTGGATGCAGAGAACGGTTGAGAGATTCAGGACAAGATGCGCGTATTTGCATCTGCGCTCGCGTCGTATAATGGGCGCTTAGCGATGACATAAGGGGTTTACTCGAATGAGTGCAACAAACGGGTCAGACGGCAACGACAGCAAGAGCATCTCGCCACACGGAATTCCATCCGAGGGAATCCCAAAACTGCGCCAGGAGTGGATCGCGCGGCGCCGCGAAGAAGCGGCCCGCAGCGGCGATGGCAACCTAACCCAGATGCACTTTGCGCGCAAAGGTCAGGTCACGGAGGAGATGCTGTTCGTGGCTGAGCGCGAGAAGATTTCGCCGGAGCTGGTGCGCTCGAAGATCGCCGAAGGAAAGCTGATCATTCCCGCAAACATCAACCATCCCGAGCTGCAGCCCATGTGCATCGGCGTCGATTCGCTCTGCAAGATCAACGCCAACATCGGAAACTCGTCGGTCTCCTCGAACGTGCAGGAGGAGTTGAAGAAGCTGCACACCTCGGTACACTACGGCGCCGACACGATGATGGACCTTTCCACCGGCGGCGACATTCACGGCATCCGCGAAACCCTACTGCGGCATTGTCCCGTGCCCATGGGCACCGTGCCGATTTACGAAGCCGTAGCGCGAGTCAAGCGCATTGAAGACCTCTCCGCCCCGCTGATGCTGGAAGTGATCGAAGAGCAGGCGGCACAAGGCGTGGACTACATGACCATCCACGCTGGCGTGCTGGTGCAATACCTGCCGCTGGTGGCTTCACGGATCACCGGCATCGTGAGCCGCGGTGGCGCGATGCTGGCGCAATGGATGGCGCATCACCATAAGCAGAACTTCCTCTACGAGTGCTTTGAAGATATCTGCAAGATCATGGCGAAGTACGACGTGAGCTTCTCGCTGGGCGATGGGCTCCGGCCCGGCTGCATTGCCGATGCCAGCGACGAGGCCCAGTTCTCGGAGTTGAAGACCTTGGGAGAGTTGACCCGCATTGCCTGGAAGTACGACGTGCAGGTGATGATTGAAGGACCGGGACACGTGCCCATCGACAAGATCAAGGAACAGGTGGACAAGGAAGTGGAGTGGTGCGACGGCGCGCCATTCTACACACTGGGGCCGCTAGTTACGGATATTGCTCCCGGCTATGACCACATCACCTCAGCGATTGGCGCGGCTATGATCGGCTGGTACGGCGCGGCTATGCTCTGCTACGTGACGCCGAAGGAGCACCTGGGACTGCCCAACGAGAAAGACGTGAAGGATGGGATCATCGCGTACAAGATCGCGGCCCACGCCGCCGACCTGGCGCGGCATCGTCCAGGAGTGCAGGACCGCGACAATGCGCTCAGCCACGCGCGCTATACCTTCGACTGGGACAAGCAGTTCGAATTATCGCTGGACCCGGAGACCGCGCGCTCGATGCACGACGAGACGCTTCCCGACAAATTTTACAAGGAAGCTTCTTTCTGCTCAATGTGCGGACCGAAGTTCTGCTCGATGAACTACTCCTCCAAAGTGGATGAGTACAACAAGCAGGTTCATGGGCTGGAAAAGAAAGACTACTCGGAGCTGGTGAAGCTGGTTTCGCACAAGTAGAAGTTCATTGTGAGCGAAGCCGGAAAGGCCGTTGCCTGCGGGGCGCGGCCTTTTTTAGTTTTGGTACGCACTGCCGCCGGCAAACTGGAGTCGCCGTGCGTGGCACTGAACTTCGAGATAGGCTTCCAATATGAGAATGTGCATGTACTCGCGCTGCGCCGGGCTGGTGCATTCTGTGCGCGCGAGGTCCAATGCAACGTAGCGGTCATGCGCCTGGATGAAGCCATTCATCTCTTGATACATGATGTGAGCACCTCGGCAATAACATCTCACAAAACTTATTCAGGACGAAACAAATTCATGCGATTTACCGCACCAGAGTAACCATCGTCAGCACTAGACCTTTTGATTTTTACTGAGTTACCGGAGGCTGCGCTCGCTGAGGTTTTCTAAGTATTCTTACCGTCGGTTGCGCCAAGCCCTTGGCTTCACATCAGAGCCAATGCGCTCCAACTGCGCCTCGGCGACCAGTTTGGCCGCAGAGCCGCTCTCCGTACCGATAATGTGAACGAGGTAGAGGTGCTCTCCCGCGAGGCCGGAGAGGCACCATACGTGGTGACAGCCTTCCACTGGGACAGCGACGTTGTCTCCAAGCGCGCGCAACAGTTCCAGCCGATAGCGCTCCCATTCAAAGGCCTCTTCGCTGGCCAAGCGTAGCCATGCTCGCAACGCTATCTCAGGCGACGCGCCGCAAGCCTGGCGGACATAGGTGCCCCCAAGGAATTCGAGCACAAAAGTGTAACGGTTATTCTTGCTTCTCATTGTCCGTTTTCCCACCTGAATGTCGGGATCTAGCTTGTCTCATCGACTCCATTGGTTTGTTGTCTGGTTTTGTTGTCTGGTTTTGCTGTCAGGTTTGTTGCATAGGTACTCTTGACTTGAAATCCCGAAACTTCAGGAGTAGTACCATTGCCGGTGACCAAATGCACGCGATTTCCGTCACAGTTGCCTGTGACGATTACACCCTCTTGCATCATAGGCCCGAGTCCAGCACGGACGCCGCACGCCCCAGCGCTGCCGTTACCTCGTCCAGCGACCTGGCCGCCCCGGCAACGTCGCCGCGATCCATCGATTCATTGACGCCGGGAATAACCACTGCGGCATAGCCGGTGTATTCCCCGGGAGCATAGATGGTGTGGCGGAACCACGTACGATGGGGCAAGCCCGGGCCCAGCATGGCGCGCTCGGCCTGCATCAGCGCCGCGTTGACACGCGACAGTTGCGCGCCGGTGGCCGACCCGGCGGCCTCACGCACCGCACGTCCAGAGGCCGCCAGGTGGTCGGCGGCCTTCAGCGAGGCAGTAAAATCCGGCTGCGGGTTCCAGCCCATCTCCCGGGCCCGCCGCTGCGCTTTCTCCAGATGCTGGTGAACCTCGTTGCCATAGCTCTCGTAGTCGAAGGGAAGCGCGTCGGCCTGAGCCATGCGCAGCACCTCCAGGCCAAAGATGCGAGCCATCTCCTGCTCATAGGCGAAGGTGGGATCGGCAAATCTGGTGAACCATGCGTAGTTGTCGAAAACCGAGTGGTAGACACCGTAAGGCCCGCTGGAGCCGACATCCGTCGAGGGCACGCCAAGATGCTGCAGAAAGGCCGAGTAATCCGAGCCGCTTCCGAGATCCCCAACGTGCGCTTCCCCGCGATCGACATCTCCGCGCCGCTCGGTGAATGAACCCTCATCGGCAATCTCCGCTCCGGCGGCCGCTCTCGGTCTGCAACTTCCAGGCCTCGTACACGGTGCCTCCCTTGGGGTTGGGCACGGCGCGGGCTATATCGCGAAGAAACCCCTTGAGGCTGGGCACACTGGAGGCGCCAAAATCCGGCCCCGACACTCCCACGTCCATGTTGAAATATGCCACCGCATTTTCCAGCGCTTTGGAATACTGCTCGGCGTACTCGGTAGAGCCGATCAGTCCCTGCTCCTCGGCGTCCCAACTGCCGAAGATGATGGTGCGCTGAGGACGCCAGCCGCTCTTGAGCAGTTACCGAGGCCATGCACCGCTTCCAGCATTGCCGCCGTGCCGCTGCTGGGATCGGCCGCACCGTATACCCATGCGTCGCGGTGATTGCCGGCGATCACCAACGACTCCGGCTGAGCGCTTCCCCGGATACTTCCGATTACGTTCCAGATCGTGGTGTAGCTGTAATCCTGCACCAGCTTTACGTGGACGCGGACAGGGCCAGGGCCCACGTGATAAGTGAAGGGCAACGCGCCCTGCCACTCGCGCGGGGTATCCGGGCCGCCCAGCTTTTCCAGCAGCGGCGAAACGTCCGCATAGGAGAGCGGAGTCACCGGAATCTTCGTGAGATTGCCCGCCTTTTCGGGGAATAGGCGCTCCGACTCCGGAAGATCCAACGTGGAGGCCACGCCGGGGGTGGTGGGGTCGCCGGGATACTCAAAGGTGAACTGCACCGCACCGCGCTGCACCCCCGTAGCAGGGCGATACGGCCCCAGCGGATAAGGATCGCCACGGAAGTATCCATCGTCGATCGGGTCCGAGTAGATAAGCAGCGCGGCGGCGCCGTTCTCCTGTGCCGTCAAGGCCTTCACGCCACGAAAGTTCTGTCCATAGCGTGCGATTACAACCTTGCCGCGAACGTCGATTCCCATCTGACTGAGCTTGCGAAAGTCCTCGGGGCGAGCGTAGTTGGCGTAGACAGCCTCGGCCTCGACTTCGCCGGAAGGCGAGCCGCTGTTGAAGGGAACCACAACGCGCGGGTCGTCCTGATAGGGATCGCCTTCGACGTGCTCGCGGGTAGGGCCGCGCACCTTGAGCCCCCTGGGAGCGGTGGCTTCCACCAGAATTTCACGCGGCAAGTTGATCCACACCTTGTAGGAGTCGATGTGGGTTTCGAGGCCGGCCTCGCGGAATTTCATTGCAACGTACTCAGCGGTTTTTCGATCTTCGGGCGAACCGGCGATGTGCGGCTCGGCCGTCAGAATCCGCAGATGCTCTTGGGCGAGCTTCGCTTCCGGAACGGAGAGAAACTGCTCCTCCAACTTCTGCTCGGCTGCGGCATCGCGAAATCCTGCGATGGCCCCGGGGTTGGAGTTCGCCTGTTGAGCCAGCGCGGCGGTTGTCAACGTAAGAAGCAGAATCCAGACCCGAATCGTCTTGATCATCGCCGGAGAGTACAGTGATGCTCCAATTGAAAGCTACAGAAATAAAGCTGGAGAAACGTGAAATTTTTCGCTCAGTCTTTTTATATGATCTTTCGTCAGTTCCCGTTTCCCGCTGAGAACTTCGGAAACGACGCTGGCGGTTTCGAAGACGCCAACCAGGTCTTTCTGCTTCAATCTATTCGCTTCCATCAAATCCACCACAATCTGAACCGGGGTTGCTGCGTGAAGCTCGTATGTACGATTTTCAAAATCCTCAATCAAGAGCGTGAGAAGCCCGTGAAGATCCTTTTCCGCAACGGTCAGATTGCTCCAGCGCTCATCAAGATCCTCAAGTATCCCGGTGAAATGCTCGTTCATCTCTTCCGTCTGAATCACGCGCGGTTGAGCCTTGGAGAGAAGGGCTGAATAGTCCACTACAGCTCTCGTATTCATCTTTTCCATTTCTCCTTGTCGTACTCTGCGTGCGTAAGAACATCTTTAATGAAGATTGTCTGACTCAGGTAGTTGATCTTCACAATCAAACGGTATCGGTTTCCCTTGATATTGAAAACGGTTTCATCGCCAACCGCGTCCGTATCCCGCCAAGTCTTCCTGACATCATTGAGACACGTCCATTCCGAGCTCTTGGCAATTCTGTACCAAGCATCCAAGGAACCTTCCAAATCGCGGTGTACCCGTTCGGCATCTCTCAGTGCCTTTCGCGATATGATCCGCAATCCACTCTCCTCGATAGATGCTTCGCAACCTGCGAAGATTCTAATTATTTCGCAAATTGCGAATTTGTCAACTACCCGCTACTTCAAATTCTTAGCGGCTTCGGCGACCATGCCTGTGTCCAGCCAGTCGGCAATATCGATGTGGCCCGCAAGCGTCTCGCGGGTTTTTCCATCCACCAGAAAGCGTACCCGGGTGAGCTGCGGAAGCTGGGCCTTCAAGGTGAGCACCATCGATAATACGGTGAGCTGTTCGACTTCGACGCCGCTGGGATGCGAGTCCGCAAATGCGGAGTTCAGATTCACCACTGCCGAAGCTGGATCGAGCAGATAAACGTCATGCACGTCGGCTCCTGCGCCAAGCAAATGCGCGGAATCCTTCTGCTGATAGCGGGCGATGAGGGTGTGCAGGGTGAGGCGGCCGCGCTCGCCAGGGTCGCTGGGCTCCGCCATGAAGATGGTGCTCGGACGAAGCGAATCGTCCTGATCGCTGGCCAGATACAGGGTCATCTCCCCGGCGGGCCCGTTTGCTGGAGGCGTCAATGCTTGGGTCACTGGCGCAGCCAGGAACTCCGCCTTACGCTTGAGGTGGACAAGGTAGAAACCCATTGCCAGGATGACCACGACCAGGGCAGCAACCACGTACTGCAGCTTGCGCGGGATCACCGGGCGGCCTCCAGCTTTTCTCGCACGGCGGCAATGCCCGATGCCAGAGACGCGGCGATCTTCTGCTGGTACTCCGGGCTGCCGAGCTCGTCGGCCGATGCCCCTAGCGGAGCAACCTCCACTGCCACGGCCGCGACCGTAATACTGTTCAATGGGCGCAGCGGGGCAGGCGAGCTGCGTACCGGCAAACCCTGATTTGCAACTCCGGCGGCGAGCACCGAGGCTGCGATGCTGGATTTCTCCAGGTAGGGTGCCTGCGCCCGCTCCCAAGGCAAGAAGCTGCGATCTGTCTGGCCGGGCGCCGGCGAAACCATGGAGGTGTACACCCGCGCGCCGTGTCCGCTGCTGGAGGAGTGCAGCGCAACGTAGAGCGAAACATGCGAGGTGTTGGCCGAGACCGCGCGCTGGTCCCAGGTAAGTAGATTATCGGCAACACGGGTGAGCACCACAGGAATCCCGCGCGCCTCCAACTCCCTTTGCAGACGGCGAGCCAGCGCCAGATTGACCGTCTTCTCCAACAGCGTGGGCGAAAGAACCGCCCCGGTCTCGCTGCCTCCATGGGCTGCGTCCAGTATGACAAACGGGCGCGAGCGCGGGGCCTGTACACCAGGAGACGTCGCGGATTGCGTCGCGGGAGAGGTGGCAGATGGCGTTGCGGGTTGTCCGGCAGGATGCGCCTCGTTCGCATTTGGCGGTACCTGTGGCGCAATCGCCGAGATCGTCACCGTGTGCCCACCATCGCCAATGGATACAATCGCCGGCTGCGAAACGCTAGCGGTGAACTCGGCGCCCCCCGGGATCTCCGCGAAGCTGGTGCCAAGAAGAAATGGATCGCCATAGGCAACGCTGTCAGCTCCGTTGCTGACCACCGGCTCGCGGCGGAAGAACAGGCGCACGCGGCCTTTCTCGATCACGTTGGCGGGGGCGACCGGAACCGGAAAGGTGAGCACAAGCCGGGACGGCGTGTGACGCAGTTCGGCGGAGTAGCGAACCTTCGTGGAGCCCACAAACAGGCGGCGCGATGCGGCGTGAAACTCCGCGCTGAGATCGGAAAGCTGCGGCAGCACCTGTGCCATCGAAGCACTTGGGATATAGCCCCGCCCATCGACCAGAATAAAGTTTGAGGGCAGCTCCAACTTGCTATTGGCGGCGGTGCGGTACTGCCGTTTGCCGTCCTGGAACTCGGCTGCCCCGCCATTGAAGATCAGCGTGAACTTGCCGCTGCCGATGCGCGACTCTACCCGGCCGAGCGGCTCAAGCAGATCGGTAAGACCAACATAGTCCACCCCGTCGCGCACGAGAATATCGACCTGATAGTTGGTCTGCGGCGTATAGACGGAGATCCGACGCGGCTCGGCGGCAAAGCCCACGGCCAGCAGGAGCAACAGCAGAGCCGTGGTTCGAGCGGAAATGGAGTGAACTTTCGGCATCAAGAGTTGGTGGAGAGGGCTCGTCACTTTTTTTATCCTACGATAAAACGCGGCCATACGGAGAGCTCCGCGCCAGCTACTCGCATCTAGCACGACTTCCCACGCGAATTCCAGCAAAGGATGTCCTGAATTCCGTATTCTCGATTCCGGCGTCTACCAATGCGGGTTGCTCTTTACGGTCTGCCGTTCTACGCTGAAAGCGGAGTGCCTGAATCCCATGCGTCGTCACCTGCTTGCGTTACTTTTCTGCACTGCGTTGACCTCCGCCGCCCTGGCGCAATTTAGCTCGGCTCCGCAACCCGGAGTCAAACTGCAGAGCCATAGCCTTAGCGAACTGTATGCCGCGCAGAAGATACTTCTCTCCAACTATTGCCGGCTGGATTTTGAAGGTGCACGCCTGCAAGCCGCAGGATGGAATCGCTTCAAACCCTACACCTCGCTTCGCGCTAATCCGGAATTTAACCGCATTGTCATCGTGACCCGCTTCAATATTGAAACCCCAGAGCAACCGGTCGAGGAGTTGAGCGCCAGCTATCAGACGGCAGGCTCCTACCAGGAGGACGAGGGCTACACGGCCCAGCCAGGCAGCGACCAAGTTACCTTCCGCGTGCAGGAGCAGAATGGCGATTTGCTGGTGACGCAAATCCGTCCCGAGTCGCCGCATGTTTCGCCACGCGCTGCCATCGCATGGATCACCCTTCGCCTCGCCGACCGCAAGACCAGCTGATCTGGAGCGCGCTCATCTGAAGGACGCCGTGCAGCAGTTGAATAAATTGCTTCCACAGCCTCCTCCGGCAACGCCGCCGGCAGGCGCGTAAACAGCGAATGAAATCAGTTCATGAATATCTGCTGGTCCGAGTGACGGGCCAGCCACCAGCAAGCGGGTTGGCCCTCATGCGGAAACAAGGCCCGAACACAGGGCGTCGGCTGCGGCGGGTTGAAGAAATATTCAACCTTGCCGCCCTTCTCTTTGACCACATCGGCGTTGTCCACCATCACTGTGCCGTGCGCAGAGCCACCGCGCTCGCGACCTTGCAGCCCAACCCAGTCGGCCACATAGACGAGTGCGAAAATCGCGATCAGTGTCACGAGTATTCTTCATGGACCAGCGCCGCATCTTGTAGCTCCTCATGTTAAAGAAATCTTAGACGTTTTTGTCATTATATGTTCGCTAAATTCGACGACGCTTCACTCTGTCCCGGCAGTATCCAAGTCCTCGTGCATCCGATCATCAAAAAAAAGAACGCAACAATAAACAAAGAGGTTGTAACCATGAACCGGTCGCGATGAGTGCTCTCTGCGTGGGCATAGCCGCTTGTGTGTTCTCCGTGGCCGGGGCCAAACGTATGCGGAGGGTAGTCGGGGCTTTCGCGTTAGAGCAAACAGAACACGCGTTCAACGTGGTGGAAAGGCGCATGCGCGGCGCAGTTTGACGCACGCACTTCCCCGCAGTAAATCGATCTGCAATCGTACTTGAAAACGAAATAAAGGTTGGCGAGCAGCAGAAAACGCGGCTGTGTTCGGCGCGAGGGCGAAGCCAAAAACAAAGCTTGCCCCCTAGAAAGCGTACTTCCCTGCCTCCAGCATGCGGGCCGCGATTCTCTCGCGAGCCGCAATTACGTTCACCGGATCGGACTTCACCAGGCGGCGCAGAATCGTCATCTGCGTGCGCAGCATGTCGCCTTCGGCAACGTCGGCCAGCACCTTTTTGGCTGCGGCCTCCACCCGGGCAAAAGCGCCCTGCAGATACACCTCGCTGATTGCGATGGCCACGGCGGATGCGGCTTCGCCCTGGCTTTCAATCAGCTTCAGCGTGCGCGCCAGCACCGAATCCATCGCATACACCTCGATCACGATGTCGGCGATTGCACCCATCACCTCCTGGTGGTCGGCGATCTGCTGCATGTATTTCTGCGAAGCCACGCCGGCCACCAGCAGTCCGATCTTCTTCGCGTTCTCGACCAGTTTGCGCTGCGGCGCAAGTGTGCGCTCGTCCTCTTCGGCGAAGCTGGGGCCGGCCATCACCTCGTCCATCAACTTCTTGATCGCCGGCAGCAACGGAAGCTGACCGCTCAAGGCGCGCTTCAAGAGCCATCCGGTGATGATGAGGCGATTGATTTCGTTGGTGCCCTCAAAGATGCGGTTGACCCTCGAGTCGCGATAGGCGCGCTCGGCCGGATACTCCTCGACGAAGCCGTAGCCGCCGAAGATCTGCACCTGGTTGTCCACAACTTTGTCGAACATCTCCGAGGCCCACACCTTGATGATCGAGCACTCGACCGCATACTCCTCGATGGCCTTGCGGATGAGCTTGGACTCGTCCGGCGAACCCTTTTCGATGTCGGCGGTTGCGGCGTCCATCATTCCCACGGTGCGGTAGACCAGGGCCTCACCCGCGTAGATGCCGATTGCGATGTCGGCCAGCATCTCGCGCACCATGCCGAACTCTGCAATGGATTTTCCGAAGGCCTTGCGCTCCTTGGCCCACTTGATCGAATTGGCCAGACAGGAACGCGCGCCGCCAACGGCAGCCGCGCCGAGCTTGAAGCGGCCGACGTTCAGAATGTTGAAGGCGATCGTGGCTCCCTTGCCAACCTCGCCCAGAACGTTCTCAACCGGCACCTGGCAGTCGTTGAGAATCAGCGGGCAGGTGGAAGAGCCGCGAATACCGAGCTTATGCTCTTCGTTGCCGACGCTGAAACCGGGGAAGGTGCGCTCGACGATGAAGGCCGTGAACTTTTCGCCATCCACCTTGGCGAAGATCACGAAGAGATCGGCAAACGATGCGTTGGTGATCCACATCTTCTCGCCGTTGAGCAGGTAATGTTTGCCGTCGGCGGAGAGCACGGCCTTGGTGCGGGCGTTCATCGCATCGGAGCCTGAACTGCTCTCCGAGAGCGCGTAGGCGCCTACCCACTCGCCGCTGGCCAGCCGCGGCAGATATTTCTTCTTCTGCGCCTCGGTGCCGAACCACACGTATGGCAGCGTGCCGATGCCGACGTGCGCGCTGAAGGTCACGGCAAACGAACCTTGCTTGGCGATGCGGTCGGCGATGATGGCCGAGGTTACCTTGTCCATCTCCGCGCCGCCGTACTCTTCTGGAACATCGACACTTGTCAATCCAAGCTCGGCGGCCTTTTTCAGCAGCTCGCGGCTGAAGGCGAAATCCTTGTGCTCGATACGCTCTGAGTTGGGCACAATCTCCTGGAGCGCAAAGTCTTCGGCGGTCTGCTCGATGAGTTTGTGCTGGTCGTTGAAATCTTCCGGGGTGAAAACCTCCTGCGGATTGGTCTCTTCGATCAGAAAGTTGCCGCCGATGATCTTCTTCTGCGCCGGTGTGACGGTGGTTGCCATCTTGCTCCTCCACATTTCATGACTGCGGCGCGCTCGGCTCGACCCGGCGCGGATTGATATTAGTCGATGTTCTCGAAGATTCCGGCAGCGCCCATGCCGCCGCCGACACACATGGTTACGATTCCATAGCGTTGCTTGCGGCGCTTGAGTTCGCGCAGCAGGGTCGCCGTAAGCTTGGCTCCGGTGCAGCCCAGGGGATGGCCGAGCGCGATGGCTCCGCCATTGGGATTGACCTTCGCTGGATCGAGTCCGGCTTCCTTGATCACCGCCAGAGCTTGCGCGGCGAAGGCTTCGTTCAACTCGATGACGCCGATCTGGTCGAGGGTGAGACCCGCCAGTTTCAGCGCCTTGGGAATCGCAAACACCGGGCCAAGTCCCATCTCCTCCGGCTTGTAGCCCGCAGTGGCGAAGGCGACAAAGCGCGCCAGCGGCTTGATTCCGAGGGCCTTCGCGCGCTCCGCAGATCATCACCACCGCTGCGGCTGCGCCATCGCTCATCTGCGAGGAATTTCCCGCCGTCACCGTGCCCTTCAAATGGAACGCAGGCTTCAGTGCGGCTAGAACCTCTATCGTGGTATCGGCGCTCGGACCTTCGTCCACCTTGAACTCAATCGTCTGCACCGCAAGTTGGATCGCCGCCCCGCCACGCGTGGACTGCGCCACTGGAGCGCGGAACTTAACCTGCACCGGAATGATCTCGTCCGCGAAGCTGCCTGACTCAATCGCCCGAACTGCCTTCTGATGGCTCTGGTAGCTGAATTCATCGGACTGCTGGCGCGTGATGCCGAAGCGCTGCGCCAGCCGCTCGGCGGTCAATCCCATCGAGAGATACGCATCCGGATAGCTCTGCACCAGCGACGGATTGCAGGAAATCTTTTGTCCGCCGATCGGAATCATCGTCATCGACTCCGTGCCGCCGGCGACGATCACATCGGCGCCGCCGACAGCGATTCGATCCGCCGCAATCGCGATCGCCTGCAAGCCCGATGAGCAGAAGCGGTTGATCGTCATGGCAGAGGTTTCCACCGGCAGGCCCGCGCGCAGCCAGGCGATGCGCGCTACGTTCATTCCCTACTCCGCCTCAGGCATGGCGCAGCCTAGAATGCAATCCTCAACTTCATGCACGTCCAGTTGTGGGACGCGCGCCAGTGCGCCCTGAATGGCCACCGCGCCAAGATCGTCGGGACGCGTGGAGCGCAATGTTCCTTTGTTGGCTTTGCCGACCGCGGTGCGGACGGCGCTTACGATGACTACTTCTCGCATAACTCGCTAATCTCCCCGGTCGAATCTAGTTGCGCAGCGGTTTGCCGGTCTTGAGCGTGAACTGAATTCGCTCCTGCGTTTTGCGCTCGCCGCACAGGCTCTTGAATGCCTCGCGCTCCAGGTCGAGCAAATACTGCTCGCTGACCGGAGTTCCCGGCGTCAGCGCTCCGCCGCAGAGCACCTCGGCGACCTTGGTTGCAATCTTTACCTCGTGGTCGCTGATGAACTCTCCCTGCCGCAACAGATGCACGCCGAGCTTCAACGTTGCCAGAATGTTTTCGCCGGGCGCGGGAATATCCGTACGCGGCATCGGCGCGCGATATCCGGCACGAGCCAACTCCAGCGCGCGCGCCTTTGCATCGCTCAACACGCGCTCCCGGTTCATGGTGATCTCATCACTCTGGCTGACAAAGCCCATGCCGCGTGCTTCGAACGCCGAGGTTGAAACCTTCGCCATCGCGACGGTCTCAAAAGCCACCTTCATCGCCTCCATCATCTCGACCGATTCGCCGCGTCCCTCCGGGCGAATCGATTGCGCGGCATCGACTGCGCGCAGCGTCATCTCCTTGCATCCGCCGCCGCCGGGCAGCAGGCCAACACCGGCCTCCACCAGCCCCATGTAGAGTTCGGCGTGAGGCTGGCGCGCGGCGGCGTGCAGCGCCACTTCGCAGCCCCCGCCCAGCGTCATGCCAAAGGGCGCGGCCACCACCGGTCTGGACGAAAACTTGATGAGCTGGGTCATGTCCTGGAACTGGCGCACCATCATGTCCACCTCGTCCCACTCCTCGTCCTGTACCGCCATCAGCAGCATCATGATGTTGGCGCCAACGGAAAAATTCGCCGCGTCGTTGCTGATCACGAACGCGTCAAAGTTTTCGCCCGCCCCGCCCGGCTTCAGCGCCTGCGAGGTGAGCTGAATAATATCGGCGCCAATCGCGTTCATCTTGGAGTGGAACTCGATGCAACCGACCCCGTCGCCAAGGTCGATCAATGACGCGCCGGAGTTCGCCTTCACAACGCCCTTGGATTTCCTGGCCGCCGCAGATTTTTTCGCCACAGCCACGCTCCAAACCCCGGGCGCAACTTTTTCTTCCTGGCGTGCAGTGGTGGCGAAGTCGAAGTAGGCTTCGGCCGCTCGCGCTCTGCGGGGCATCCGCGTACCAGCTGGTAAAGCCAGACGCCAGGAACTTCTCCGCATTGAATGAAACCGGCCTTCCCTCCTGCTTCATGCGCTCCACCGAGGCGGGCACGCCCACCACATCCCAGAGCTCGAACGGTCCCAACTCCCAGGCAAAGCCCAGGCGCATGGCGCGGTCGATCTCGACCACGTTATCGCTGATCTCAGGGATACGGTTGGCCGAGTAGGTGAACAGCTCCGACATCGCGCTCCAGAGAAATTCTCCGGCCTTGTCCAGCTTTTCGCCGCCGAAACCCGTGAGCATTCTCAGCCGCTCGGCCAACGAATCGACATTCTTCGCCATCTCCAGCGAAGCAAACTTGGGACGCTGCGCAGGGCGATATTCCATGGTCAGCCAATCCAACACCAGCCGCGTTTCGCCATCTTTCTTGTAAAATCCCGCCTTCGTCTTGTCGCCCAGCAGCTTGCGCTCAATCATTTCACTGTAGAAGACAGGAAGATCCAGATCGCCGCGCTCGTCCAGCAACTCGACCTCGCCGCCTCCTGCTACAGCCAGCACCGGGCGCTTGGCGTTCTGAATCACGCGGTCCAAAACATCCAAGCCGACCATGTCAATCGTGCGGAAGGTCGACGATTTCGGGAAGCCGATCACCGAGCCGGTCAGCGCGTCCACCTCCTCGATCGAGAAGCCGAACTCCTGCATCAGCCGCATGATGTTGAGTACGCTGAAGGTGCCAATCCGGTTTGCGACGAAGTCCGGCGTGTCCTTGGCATAGACGATGCCTTTGCCCAGACGGACGCTCGCAAACTGGGCTACAGCCTCAATCGCCGCCGCATCGCTCTCCTCCGTGGGGATGATCTCCAGCAGGCGCATATAGCGCGGCGGGTTGAAAAAATGCGCGCCAAACCAATGGCGGCGGAAATCTTCACTGAAGCCCTCGGCGATGGAATGGATCGGCAGGCCGCTGGTATTGGTGGTAACGATGGTCCCCGGTTTGCGCACCGCGTCCACCTTGCGCAGCAGAGCGCGCTTCAGATCCAGATCTTCGACCACAGCCTCGATGATCCAATCGCAGCCGGTCAGCACACCGAGATCATCCTCGAAGTTGCCAGTGGTCACTAGGCGTGCCAATCCCGGCTCCATAAAGGGGGCAGGCTTAGACCTGCGCACAGCATCCAGCCCGGCTTCCGCAATGCGGCTTCGCCCAGAAGCAGCGGCGCCGGAATGAACCTCCGGTGGAACCATATCCAGCAGGTAGGAACGCACCCCGGCGTTGGCCAGATGCGCGGCAATGCGGGAGCCCATGGTTCCCGCACCAAGGACGGCGACTCTCTCAATTCTTTTCAGCATCGGTAAGGCTTCTCTCCGGAAACAACCGCCAGCGTTGATTGCGGCCCAGAAACGACACTGCCAATAATGATGTTTCCCGAGGCGCGAACTAGCTCGCGGCAGACACTATGGCTGCAACAGTTCGGATGCACGAAAAGGGGAACTAGGAACAAGTGAACAGGATGGAATCGGACACTCGACTCGAAATCGTTTCCGAATCAGCTCGCTATGAGGGCAAAAAGAGGTGGCGCGCGTCGAAAATGTGGGGTGAGGATGGCAACGACGCGCGCCTTAATTAATTGAAATAACCATACCGACGAGCTGTCGCCGAGTCAACCAAAAACTTTGCAAAATGTTAAAAGTAATGAAGATAATTCCCTGCGATGTGGATCTCAATACTGCCTTCAACGCAAGGGCCTGGGTCACGTCTGAATGTGATCGCTACGGCCGCGGCCGGTGATGTCCATCCTGGGAAGCCGGGCGACCCTGGCGCGCGCCGCGCGGTGGTGCTCCCCCGCGCGGCTGGGCTCCGCGGGATGGCGGTGCCAAACGGGGTGGCGGGGCTATCCTAGGCGGCGAGACACCGCGCTGCGAGGGGTCGCGCTGCTGTGCCGTCGGACGCTCTACGGCAGGGCCACTGGAGACCTTCTCCGGGATGGGCGGGGTCAGCCGCTCCGGATGTTCGCGAACGATCTTCTGCGCCATCTTCAAAACTTCGCGCTCGCCGCGATAGGTAAGCTTGCGATGAGCTTTGTCCAGGGGAAACCAGAACGCCCTGCGTACTTCGTCCCGCATGTCCGGATGAATCTGTCCCAGCCGTCCGGAGGAGTAAAGAAACAGGTAAAAGCTCACCGCCTTGGAAACCCGCTCGCGTCCGCCCCAGGAGCGCACATACAGGTAACGGATGGTGGTGAGGCGGAACAAACGTGTGCCACGCACTCCGGTCTCCTCGAAGACCTCCCGATCGGCGCTCTGCTCGGGCGTTTCGCCCTCGTCTACTCCTCCCTTGGGCAGGGCGAAGACCGTGCCTTCGGGTCGGGCCTTGGCGCGCCGGGTAATCGTGTCCGCGTTGATGATGTTTGGTTCGATGATGGCAACCTGCCAGGCTCCGCGAATATGTCTGAGCACGACTCCGCCGGCCGATGTTTCACACACCAGCTTCTTTCCCGTCGGCGAGGCGCCGACGTCCTTGGCGCCGTCCCGCTCATGCTCTGTTTTCTTGTGAGCTGGCAAATTAGACACAGTGACTGACCCTATCTCGCGCGTTCCAACCATCTTCGCAAACCATGTTCGCAAACTATGAGCCGTGGGGCAAGCCTTCATTGCTCTGAATCCTATGCCCATATCAGGGCCAGCAGTACCACTTCCGTGATTAGAAGTAAGATCCTCCGGCGAATAGAACTACAACTCGCCTCGTAACAGGCCGAATCTAAGTAAAAGGTGGGCGGCACACCTTGCCCTCGAGTATTGGGGTTAGTAGTTATGAAGCAGTTCTCCCAGATTTCACGTTCCCTCCAGGTATTCTTCCGCCAACTAAACGGGGCTCCGAAAGCGGAAGCCGTGCTGCCCCAGCGCACGCTGGGCGTGGCCCTGGGTGGCGGCTTTGCGCGTGGCATGGTCCACATTGGCGTGCTCAAGGCACTTGAAGAGGCAGGAATTCCCATTGCCGCCATCGCCGGAACCAGCGCCGGATCCATCATCGGTGCCGGCTTCTGCAGCGGCATCTCGGCCGCAAAAATGGCAGAGATCGGCCTCCACATACGTTTTAAGGACTGTGCCCGCTGGACGCTCGAGCGCGGCGGCTTCTGCACCAACGATCGTCTCGCCGCCCTGCTTGCCCGGGTCTGTCCGTGTAGCGATTTTTCCGAGCTAAGCATTCCTCTGCTGGTAGTGGCAACCGAACTTCTCACCGGCCAGCCTGCCATCTTTGGCCAGGGGCCCATCTGCGCCGCCGTGCGTGCCAGTTGCGCCTATCCCGGAATGTTTACCCCGGTAGAGATCAACGGCGTGCTCCACGTCGATGGCATGTTGAGCTACGAGGTACCGACCACGCCTCTAAAACAGATGGGGATTGACTGCGTGATGGGAGTTCATCTACGCTCGTCACTGGACTCAACCCTCCGCGCCCCGGCATTTCTTCGAGGTCATCGGCCAGTGCTTCGCCATCGCGCAGACGCGCATGAGTACGCAGTGGGACAAAGACGCCGATTTTCTGCTGGAACCAAACGTGGACGGCTTCGCCTATGATGACTTCGCCCGCGCCGCCGAGCTGATCGCCATCGGCGAGCAATCCATGCGCGCCGCCCTGCCCGCGCTGAAGAAAAAGCTGCGCATTATGGACGAGACTCTCGCCCGCCCCACAGAAACAAACGTCGCAAAAGCAAATGTTCCGAAGACCCCTGCCGTGCAAACCGCCACCTAGCCCGATCACGGCGCGAGCTTTCGGCTACTCCCATCTACGTCCAGACTCGTTGGTTGGACAGAACTCAACCTCCTATTTAGACTCTTTATCGTTCGCTGATCCACAATGGAGAGTGCCTGATGAACCAGCTGCAACCGAAGCCACGGTACATGATCGACGAGTTGCTGGCGCAATGCGAGCCTTCTGCCATGATTGCGGAAGAGGATCGTGCCTGGCTCGATCTCTCACTGGTAGGCCGGGAGCTCTAACTTTCACTTTCCCTACTCTAGCGCTCCCAACTGCGGCCTCCTGCTATAAATAACGCTGTTGATCACAATTCCCGCGACCGCCATGGCTGCAAGCGAAACCGGAGCCGTGAAGGTCCCGGCCAGCGAGCCGGCCATCAGGCTCCCGAGCGGCGCAAAGCCCAGGAAGGCCGTGGCGTAAATGCTCATCACGCGCCCCCGCATCTTGTCCTCTGACAGATGCTGCAGCATCACGTTCACCGTGGCAATCATCAGCACCATACAGTACCCGGTGCCCACCAGCATCAGCGTGCTCAGCAGGCGATTGTGCGATGCGGCAAACATCACCACAAATCCATTCAGCGCCAGCGCGGCGAGGAACACCACCCTTCCACGGTGCTTCACAGGGAGAGCGAAGGCCATGCTGACGGCGGCCAGGAATGCGCCTCCGCCGTTGGCCGCCATCAGCAGTCCAAAGCCGCGCGCGTCCAGATGCAGAATCTGCTTGGCGAAGAGCGGAACGAAGGTGATGTATGGGATCACAAGCACGCTGGTGACGGCCGTCATCGAAAGCAGGGTGAACAGATCCTTGCGCTCGAAGACGTAGCGCAGCCCCTCCTTCAGGTCTTCCCACATCGGTTTCTTTTCGGCTGCGTACAGCGGCGGATAGTGGATGCGGGTCAGCGCCACCAGCACGGCGACAAAGCTCAACGCGTTCAGCAGAAATTTCCTTGCACCCCGAACCACGCCATCGCAAAACCACCGAGCGTAGGCCCAACCACGCGCGACATATTGAATTGCGCCGCGTTCAGAGCAATCGCATTGGCCAGATCCTCACGCGGGACCAGTTGCGGCACCAGCGCCTGACAGCTCGGAACGTTCAATGCCATGGCGATTCCCGTGGCGAACGAGAGCAGCACCAGCAGCGGCATCGTCATCCGGTGCAGCGCTGTCAGTCCCCACAGGATGAACGCGAAAATCATCATCGCCGACTGCGTCGCCAGCATCAGCTTGCGGCGGTTGATGCGGTCCGCGATTACCCCGCCGAGCAGTGAAAAACCCAGCATCGGAGCGCTGGAGGCGAAGCCCACCACCCCTAGCCAGAAGGCCGGATGGTTCGTCGCCAGTTGCAACACCAGCCAGCCCATCGCGACGTTCTGCATCCACGTCCCGATGTTAGAGAGAAAGTTGCCGCCCCAGAAGCGGCGGAAATCACGATGACGCAGCGCCCGGATCATCTGCGGCATGTCGCGGCTCGGGCCGCCCGTTTGGGGTGCGATCTGCGATGCGATCTGGGGTGAAATCTGTGGAGCAATCTGAGATGCAAACGGTTCGCCGGCAGCCGCTGCCAGCGACTCGGAGGCGCGCCCCTCAGCCTCGCGCTCGCTCGTCGAATTGTGCTTCCAATCCATCGCTCTCCCGGCGCACCTCGACCCAGCCCACACTCAATGCGATATAAAGTTCTGATGTGGTACAGAAAAGAGCAGGAGGCAGGCTCCTGCTCTGGCTTTCCGCACTGCGGCGAAGGCTACTTTACCCGCTGCAGCTCTGCCGGCACCGCGGCCTCACGTAGAAACTTCGCACTCTCCTCCGGCGGTGTTGGGTTGATGTAAAAGCCCGTACCCCACTCGAATCCCGCCGTATTCGTCAGCTTGGGAATGAACTCGATGTGCCAGTGGTAATAGTCCAGCGAGCCCTCCTGCACCGGCGCGGTGTGCAGTGCAAGGTTGTAGGCAGGGCTGTCGAGCGCGACTTCGCACTTCAACAGCAACTGCTTCAGCGTTGCCGCCAGGTTGATCATCTGGTGCGACGAAAGATTCTCAAAGGCTGACTCGTGGCGCTTGGGCAAAATCCAGGTCTCAAACGGGAAGCGGGGCGCAAACGGCGCGAGGCTCACAAAGTCCTCGTTCTCACTCACAATCCGCACCGGATTTTCCATCTCCTGGCGCAGGATATCGCAGAAAATACAGCGCTCCTTCATGGTGAAATATTTTCTGGCGCCCTCCAACTCCTCGCTCACGTGCTTGGGCACAATCGGCAGCGCAATCAACTGGGCGTGCGGATGCTCCACCGTCGCTCCGGCGGCCTCGCCGTGGTTCTTGAAGATCATGATGTACTTGAAGCGGCGGTCCTGCTTCAGATCGACGATCCGGTCGCGCCACGCCCAAAGTACGCTCTCGATGTTCTTCTGCGGCAGCAGCGCGAGGTGGGAGGAATGATCCGGCGTCTCCACGATTACCTCGTGCGCGCCTAGCCCGTTCATCTTGTCAAACATCCCCTCCGCCTGCCGGTTCAGAGTGCCTTCAATTCCAAGTGCCGGAAATTTATTCGGCACCACGCGCACCGTCCACCCTGCGCTGTTTTTCTGCCCGCTGCCATCGGCGTTCGGACGGTAGGCCAGCACCTCGGAAGGCGTTTTGCTTTCGTTGCCCGGACAGAATGGGCAGAAGCCGCCCTTCTGTACCACCTTGTTGCGGAGAAAGTCGCTGGGCCGCTTGGCACGGTCCGTAGAGATGATGACCCAACGTCCAACCACGGGATCTTTTCTCAGTTCAGGCACAAACATTCCCCTTGGCCGCTAGAACGGAGGGCGGCGCTTTCCACTCATAGTACGCCAAGAAAAGGCCTCTTTGAAAAGATCAATCTGCGCCGCCGTTCCCGGGACCAAATAGATACTGACCACGTCAAAACGGGAGTGCGGCCGCGGACGCCGCCCACGCAGAAATTCCGTCGCCATCCGGCGCAATTCAACCTGCTTGGCGCGGTCCACAGCAGCCTCGGCGGACTTCACAGCATGACTGCTGCGGGTCTTGACCTCTATAAAACACAGCACACTTCCGTCCCAGCCGATCAGATCGACCTCACCCTTATGCCGTGCGCAACGCCAGTTGCGTGCCACCATCGTGTAACCCTGACGGCGGAGAAAGTAGTAAGCCATCTCCTCGCCCTTACGCCCGGTGCGCAGATGCGCCGGCCCGCCGCGCTCCCCGCGCAGCAGCCACACCAACCGATCCAGCCCCGCTGTAATCAGCTCCGGAATTTTCCCGCTCCACATCATCGGCAAAGTGTATCGCACCAGCGCCAGCGGCCGGAGCGGAGTCTGCTCGCTGTATCCCATAAAGCAGTCAGCGGAAACATTGATTTAAGATCAGAATGCAGGGGGAGAAACTTTGAAGAAGCTGATTGTATTCGATCTGGACGGCACGCTTGCCGAAAGTAAGTCGGCGCTGGATGCCGAGATGTCTGTACTGCTGGCCGGCCTTCTCGAAGTCGCCAAAGTCGCCGTGATCTCCGGCGGCGACTGGCCGCAATTTGAAAAGCAACTGGTCTCTAATCTGCCCCGAGGCCAGCGCATGGAAAACCTCTTGCTTCTACCCACCTGCGGCACAAAGTTCTTCCAGTACGATGGCCACTGGAAGCGGCTTTACTCTGAGGAATTCACGCCCGACGAAAAAGAGAACATCATCGTCTCGCTGAGCCAGTCGCTCGTGATCGCCGGCTTCAAGCCAGAGCAAACCTGGGGAGAGATCATCGAGGACCGCGGCAGCCAGATTACATTCTCCGCCCTCGGCCAGCAGGCTCCGCTGGCGGCAAAAGAAAAGTGGGATCCCGACTTTACCAAGCGCACCAAGATCAAAGCCATTCTCGACACCTACATCCCAGAGTTCTCCGTGCGCATGGGCGGCACCACCTCTATCGACGTGACCAAGCCTGGCATCGACAAAGCCTACGGAATCCGCAAGCTCCGCGACGTTCTCGGCATCTCCCTTGAAGAGATGATCTTCATCGGCGACGCAATCTTTCCCGGCGGCAACGACTACCCACCAAAAGAAATCGGCGTTCTCTCCATCTGTGTCCGCGACACCCACGAAACCAAGCGCGTTGTAGAGGGAATCATCGCCTGTCTGGGAAGTCTCAGCAGCTAGACTCTCACTCCAGCAGCGCCGCCACTTTCGACATCCACTCGCTGATCGCGATCTTCTGCGAACACAGCTCTTCGCACGTGCCGCACGCGCATCGCTGACAACCCCGAACTAAATCCTGCCCTCCAGCACATCCTCCGCCGTGCACACATTCACCATGCCCTTGCAACCGTAAATCACCGGCAGCACCTTTTCCGCCGGATACTTTCTGCGCCACTCCGCCACCTTCTCGGTGCCCGCGCGATACGCCGGCAGATACATGCGTCCCAGCAGCGGATGCCGCCCCCATGCGCCGCTCAGCTTGTCAGCACGCTCCTCGGTGACCAGGAAATCATCGCGCAGCACCCGTGCAACCTCCGCCTGCGGCTTGCCCTCGCCCCAGGTCAAATAGCTCGACTGATTCTTCGCATCGTCCTGCAGCAGCGCCAGCAAAGCACCAATCTGCATATCATCGTCGGGCAACTGGTCCAGCTCTGTTACATCGTGTGCAATCAGGATGGCGTTGTTGGCGATGCCTTCAAACAGCGTCGCAGCGCGTGTGTTCATCGTCAGCACCGTCGCCTCAAAGCCCGCGAGCCCGCGCATGTACAGGTTCTGCAGATACGCAAAGGTGGTCACGTGTCCAGGCACTACCTCATGGCTGATCAACTGATAAAATTCCGGCACCGAAATCTGCAGCGACGCGTTAATCTCATACGTCGCCTCGTACTGCGGTGAGCCATCAGCATTGCGCGCCCGCCCCACATAGTTCATCGAGCCCGAAAACCACGCATCTTTAATCGGCAGAAAGTCGATGTTTGCCCGCGGAACCCCCGCCAACTCCTTCGGCAGATACGGCGACAGATGCATTGCGCTGCACCGGTCAAAGTACTCGATCACCTCCGAGCTGAGGGTGCGCACGCTGGCCATTGGCGTGACCCGATCGTTGCGCCACGCATCCACCGCGGCCAGCAACCCCGCTCCGTCGTGCGATTTGGGGTGCGAGTTATGTCCCGCGCGGCCCAGCAATTCCGCCACGCGCTCGCGCTTGGCCTGCGGCTCGGAAGGCTCAGGCGCGCGACCCGTCGAAGCCACCACGCAGCGCTCGTACCCAACCGCCGCTCCTTTGCCGAGCATCTCCATCGCCAGCTCCCACATAACCTCCAGCGACACACTCAGCCCCAGCAGATATTTGCCACGCAAGCCGCCAAGCTTCCCTGCCTCGCTCTTCAACCCCGCAATCGCCGCTGGTGGATCGACCTCATTCAAGTAGGCTGCCACGGCCGCAGAGTCAACCTGCTTGGCGCCGACGCCGCCCGAATCGCGCACCCGCCGCGCCAACGGACTAGTGTAGGCCAGCGGCAGCGGATCATCGCTGAACCATGAGTCGGCGATGAAGCGTCCGATGCCCGAGGGGCACATTACGTCGCCGCCCCAAAGCGTGTCGATGCCAAGCACCGCGTCTGCGCAATAACGTCCCACTGCGTCCATTAAGCTGCCCCCATCCTGCTTCCTTCAGCAGTTACTCATCGCGCTATTGGGTATTTGTGTTTAAGAGGTTGCTGAACGAAGTGAAGCACCCCCGCGCCGCGCAAATCTCCCGTGCCGCCCCAAGGCAATTCAACCCGCAAGTTCCTCCGCCCCCCACGTGGCCCACATCCGCCGGTATTTGGCGAATGTGGGAGCAGCACCTCGACGCGCGTCCTAGATTTCGAACACCGCTCCGGTGTCGGCGCTAGTGACAAAGCGCAGATAGCGCGCCAGCCAGCCGCGCTTGACCTTCGGCTCAAATTCCGGCAGCGCCTTCAGCCGCGCCTCAATCTCTCCATCGCAAACCTTCAGCTCAATCCGGCACGTCTTGGCGTTGATGTAAATTCGGTCGCCCTCGCGTACTGCGGCAATCGGCCCGCCCGCTGCAGCCTCTGGTGAAACGTGGCCGATGCACAGCCCTCGCGTGCCGCCCGAGAAGCGGCCATCGGTGATCAGAGCCGCACGTATTCCCGCTCCCACCAGCGCCGCCGTCGGCGATAGCATCTCCTGCATCCCCGGACCGCCGCGCGGCCCCTCGTAGCGGATCACCACCACATCCCCGTCCTTGACTTCCCTTGCCAGAATGCCCTGCAGCGCCGCTTCCTGCGACTCGTAAATCCGCGCCGGTCCCTCGAACTCCATCATGTCCGGCAGCACGCCTGCCACCTTCACCACTGCACCCCTCGGCGCCAGGTTGCCAAACAGCACCACCAGTCCGCCAGTCGGCGAGAATGCCTTCTCCATCGTGCGGATGACATTGCCGTCGGCATTCGGCGCACGATGCACCGCATCACCAAGTTGCCCGGCGATCGTCGGCACGTCCAGCTTCAAATCGGTTGTACCCGTCCGGTTTAGCTCTTTCAGAATCGCCGGAATCCCGCCCGCTCGATGCACATCCTCGATGTGTACCTCCGGCCGGCTTGGCGAAACCTTGCAGATATTCGGTGTCTTTGCCGAGATCTCATTCAGCCGTTGCGAGCTTGAACGGAATCTCCGCCGAGTACGCCAGCGCCAGCGTGTGCAGAATCGTGTTCGTCGAGCCGCCCATCGCCATGTCGAGCACAAACGCGTTCACCAGTGACTGCTCGGTGATAATGTCCAGCGGCCGCACATTCTGCTCCATGCAGCGCTTCAGCGCGTGCGCCGCCTGCTTGGAGAGCGCAATACGGTCGGGGTTGGGCTCCGTGCGAGTGAAGGTGTCGTCCACCCAGCGCTCGGCAGGAATCGTCCCGGTTCCCGGCACCGACAACCCAATGGCTTCGCCCAGGCAGTTCATCGAATTCGCGGTAAACATTCCGGCGCAGCTTCCGCAACCAGGGCAGGCTTTCTGGCCAGCGAACGCAACTCGCCCTCGCTCATCTGGCCCACGCTGTGTTTGCCCACGCCCTCGAAAACCGTAATCAGGTCGGTGCCGCCGGGTCCGGCCAGCATCGGGCCGCCGCTCAGGTAAACCGCCGGAATGTTGATTCGCGCCATGGCGTTGTACATCGCCGGAACGATCTTGTCGCAGTTGGCGATTCCGATCCAGGCATCGCAGGGATGCGCGCCGATAATGGTCTCGATCTCGATCGGCAATCAGCTCGCGCGAGGCCAGCGAATACTTCATTCCATAGTGCCCCATCGCAATGCCGTCGCATACCGCGCCGCCCACGTTGGCGTACCAGACGTTGAAGCCGAGCGCCTTCAGTTCGTCGCGCACAATTGCGCCGATCTTGTCCAGATGCGCGTGCCCCGGAATCTGGGTTGGTATAGGAGTTGATCACCGTGACGAACGGCTTCTTCAAATCGTCCAGTGAGCTGATTAAGCCTTCGGCCATCATCAGTGAAGCCGCCGGCAACATGTGAGCGCCTTCGGCAATGATGCGGCTGCCGCGTTTGCGAATGTTCTCGATTCCTGCATTCATATGCTATTTCAGTTTACTTGACGGAGCGAGAGATTGCATCCGGCTTTGACTCCGACTCTACGGGCTAACCGCGGAACCATATCTTAGAATCCAGTCATGCCCCTGGCGGCTGATTCGCATCTGTCTGACTAAGGTGCGCATCGTCGCTGATACCGCTGGTCCGTCAGCTCTCGACAAATCATCCAGAAAGGAAATCCATTATGAGCGACACACAGACGACCTACGGAAGCAACCGGGCTGCTCGCTCCGGGCACCAAGGCGCCTGACTTCACCTTGCAGTTCGCACCGCAGCAGACTTTTTCGCTTAGCGAACTGCTCGGCAAACCCGTAATTCTCGCCTTCTATCCCGCCGACTGGAGCCCCACCTGTGGCGACCAGATCGGCCTCTATAACGAAATTCTCCCCGAGTTCCAGAAGTTCGGAGCCGAGTTGCTTGGCATCTCCGTCGATGGCCCGTGGTCCCACAAAGCCTATACCGAAGCTCGCAACCTGCACTTCAAACTGCTCTCCGACTTTGAACCCAAGGGAGCCGTCGCCAGACAATATGGCGCCTACCGCAGAGCCGATGGAATCAGCGAGCGCGCCCTCTTTGTCATCGACAAAAACGGCATCATCGCCTGGAGTTACCTCTCGCCGATCCGGGTGAATCCCGGCGCCGATGGAATCCTGGAAGCCCTGGAGAATTTGCCCAAAGTAGGAGGAGAATCCATGACCGTACTCAAACCGCCGGTCTCCGCCGAAGATCACGTGCAGGGCGCCGCAGAGCGCCGTAGTGACCCTGGTGGAATACGGCGACTACGAGTGTCCGCACTGCGCCCACGCCTACTCCATCGTCAAGCGCCTCCAGAAGAGCTTCGGCGACCAGCTTCGCTTTGTCTTCCGCAACTTTCCCCTCACCCAGATGCATCCCGAGGCGCGAGGCCGCCGCTGAAACCGCGGAGTTCGCCGCAGCTCATGGAAAGTTCTGGGAGATGCATGACCTGCTCTTTGAAAATCAGGAGCGCTTGGCGGGCGCGCTTTATCTCGAACTCGCCCGTCAGCTCAAACTCTCTGTCCCCAGGCGCTAACCCAGGCCCTGGAAGATGGACAATTTACCGCTCGCGTCCGCGCCGATTTCAGCAGCGGCGTCCGCAGCGGAGTCAACGGCACCCCGACGTTTTTCATCAATGGCCATCGCCACGATGGTTCCTTTGAGTTCGCCGAACTTCTGCTGGTATTGGACGCAACGATAAACTCGGTGCGCAACCCCGCCGCTTGACTGATCGGATGCGATGCGCCGGCACAAACTACCTTCGACCGCAACTTGATAAGTCAAACAATTGTCGGCTTGCGAGAGTTCCCGTATTAAACCCTGTTTACTGTATAGCCGGGTCCGTCGCGGCGGCAATCGCAGTGGTATTGAAGGTGATCAAGCCAGAAGCATCAGTATAAAAATAACGCTGGCCAGTTTGACCCAAGGAGAAGGGATTCGCATTGACCGAGTAGCCTGCGGTCGGGGTTCCCAAGCCAGCAGTAATGTTGAAGTTGTATCCACTCTTCGCGCAAGGAGCAATGCCGACGCCAGCGGCGCAGCCCAAAACGCTGTCCAGCAGCATTGCGTTCGTAGAGGACGGGAAGAGGGCGTTTCCCGGTCCCAGCGTATTCAGGTCGGCGGCAAAGCCCGTGGTCGGATAGGCCGAAGCATACGCGACTTGGGCGGATGCAATGCTGCGCATAGAACTCACCGCCGATGCTTCATTTGCGAGCATACGCGAATGAAGAAAATTCGGGATAGCAATCGCGGCGATAACCAGAATGATCGCGACAACGATAATAAGCTCGATCAACGAGAAACCCTTCTGTTTACGCATTGGATATCTCCATCGCTGTGAGGTGCCGCTTTCTATGCCTCAGCCCGGGCCATTCAATAGACCTCATGGTCGCCTTTAAATGCTGAGATAAAGACCGGCTCGTCTGATTGACGCCGCAGAGCCGCACACCAGGCCCATCTGTTACTAGCACAATGCCGACTCTACTCCTCGCGCATGTGCCCTGATGGGCTAACCTACGCCTATCCCGGCGAAAGGTCGAGGTCACCTTGGAGGGTGGACTAATATCACGGCGACGCCGTCAAAAAGTAATCCCCTCAGTGGTACTACTGAGGGGATTACCGACCACCGCCAAAACCGATGGGCTCTTCTATGCGGTTTGTTTCATCCGTTCTCGGTGAGCTCTGGCTTCCTCCGTCATCTCTTGGGCAGCTCGCTCGGTCCGGTCTGCTTGCTTTTTCGCCGAGCCTGCAACTTCATCACTCTCCCCCGCAAGGATGTCCAGAAACCTTCTTCGCAGATCGATCAAAGTCCCCACCGTCTGCTCCGTCAACGTAAGCATTGGCTCCGCGCCAGGGAGGCTTCCATACGTCAACTTCCACAAATCAAAAACTACCGCGTTTTGCTGGGCGGCTGCATCCAGCACCTGTTTCTGTACCTCAATGTTGCGCTCCATTCCCCTGCGGAACAGGTCAATGCCTGTCTTGTACGCGTCGGTTGTAGCAGATTGAGCGTCTTGCAATGATTCCTGAGCGTCCCTGGTGTGCCTTTCAAATTTATGCTCTGCCATCACGTCCTCCATGAATGTTATTTACTGTTCCAGGCGCGCGGTTTCGCGACAGGTTCAGTTTTGTTTAGGTGATAGACAGTCAGATGATCTGGTATCAGACCGCGATGTATTGCGGAGCCATCAAAACCTCGATAGCAGCCCAAAAGAGAATTTATCTGTTTCACTGTTCATGCAGAATTAACGTCCCTGTGGACAACCCATCGCATCGTAGGTTTTTAATCTCTGGCATGTTGAGGACTTGCCCCGCACTCCAAGGCCAGAATAAAATCACAAACATGCACGATGTGGTGGTCTATTCGCGAAACCGATGCCATCTCTGCGATGTGGTGAAGAGCACCCTGCGCAGTTTGGAGCACCGCGCCGACTTTCAATGGCGCGAGGTAGACATCGACGAGAACCCGGAGTTGCGAACCTTGTACAGCGATTCGGTTCCCGTCGTTTTCATCGATGGACGAAAATCATTCAAATACCACATGACGGAGCGCGACTTCCTCCGCCGGCTTGAGGGCTGAACCCGCCTCATACGGCCATCGAGAACCCGGTTATTGCATTCTCTTCGAACCTGCCGTGCTCTTTCGTGACTCTCGCTCACCACGTATCTTATCCGCGCAGAACTCCAGAAATTCCATGAGTTCTTGCGGCTCAAATTTCGCAGCTTCCATGTAGCTCAAAGCCTCTTCCGGTGTCCCGTCACCCCTCGCAGACACCTCACCTGCGTACCTTCCCGCTGGACCGAACATCGCCCCCTCCACCATTGCTTACTCCAATCCAAGTTGGAGTATCTATCGCAGCCCCCGGACCTCAGTTTCTCTACAATACGAAACCTATCTGAAGGGAAAAGTTGTGTCGCTTCATTCAACTTCATTCAACTTCGCGGCCACAACCTGCTGCTATCAGCTCGGAATGATTCCAAGTTATTCAATCGCTTTAGAATTGCCATTCTTTTGAGGATGTTGAAGAAGCTCGTTGAAGCCGAGCTGTATCTTTCCTGTGGTCAGGTTTGTAGCCGGACTGGAACCGCCGGAGTTAGCGGGCGGCTCAGGTATCCAGTTTGTAGCGTGTCGCAGCCAGGGCGTACATTCGACGCCAAAGGACGCGGTTGATCGTGACCACCATGAGGGCCATGACAATCGTCGCCGCGAGCAACAAACGGAAATTGCCGCTATCGGTAGCATGGCTGATCACCGATCCAAGGCCAGTGGTCGAGAGTGTCTGCCCTTTGAAGTGAAAGTACTCCGCCACGATGCTCGCATTCCACGCCCCGCCGGACGCGGTCACGAACCCGGTGATCAGATACGGGAATATCCCGGGCAGCAGCAGCTTTCGCCATCGCTCGGCTTTACCGAATTGGAATACGTTACAAACTTCCTTCAAATCCGTCGGGATCGAGGACGCTCCTGCGATGACGTTGAAAAGGAGGTACCATTGCGTCCCCAGCAAGAGCAGCGCAATCGAGCCGATGCCCAATCCGCCGCCGAGCCGAATCAGGATCAGAAGGATCACCGGGAACAATGCGGTCGCAGGCACCGATGCCGCGATCTGCGCAATCGGCTGCAGGACTGCCGAAACCTTTGGACGCAGCCCAATGAAGACGCCCACCGGAATCGTCCACATCGCTGCCAGCACTAGGGTAACCTCCACGCGCAGAAACGTCGCTCCAGCTCCACGCGACGATGGATGTTATTTCAGGCCGTGAAAGACCCGCGAGCATGATCGCGATCTTTACCGTCGCGTACGCCACGCCAATCAATGCCGCAACGGAAAGCGTGCGCCCCGTCCACACCGCGACTCGACTTGGCGCGGAGGCCTTCGAAACAGAATCGTGCTTCCGCGCGAAGTGCAGGTTCAGTCTCTCGCGCACCGGCGCGACAGTCCGGTGTCCAAGAACCATTAGCAACCGCGAGCGCCGCAGCCAATCCAGAATCGGAGAGCGCGGTGCTTCCGCCGCCTCCACCTGCTCGAACTTGAACCGTTCGCCCCACGCTATCACCGGGCGCCATACGAGTCTGGTCAATCAGCACGATCACGCCGATCATCACCGCCAGTCCCCACGCAATCGCCCTCGTGTCACCGGCGTTGGCTGCGGTTTGCAGGTAAGAGCCGAGGCCCGGCAGGCGGAGGTCACGATTGCCCAGCACGAACATCTCGCACGCCATCAGGAAGAACCAGCCGCCGGCCATGGACATCATCGAGTTCCAGATCAGGCCCGATCGACGCATACGGTAATTCCATCTGCACAAATCGCTGCCACCAACTGAAGCCGTACACCTGCGCCGCCTCGCGCATCTCCGCGGGAATGTTCTTCAAAGACGCATAGAAACTGAACGTCATATTCCAGACTTGCCCGGTGAAGATCAGCAGGATCGACCCAAGTTCAACCCCCAGTTGCCTGCTCGGGAACAGTGCCACCATCGCAAGCATGACGCCGGGAAGGAAACTCAGGACGGGAATGGATTGCAACGTGTCGAGCAACGGAATCAAGAAGCGCTCCGCCCTGGCGTTGTAAGCTGCGACATATCCGTAAACCAGCGTGAACCCGAGGCTGATGACATACGCAGCCGAGAGTCGCACCACCGAAAACAACGCGTACTTGGGCAACGCGGTTGGAGACAGATCGATACTTGGCGCCGGCATTGATTGGTCCGATCCCGTAGCGCGCAAACGACAGCAAGCCGTAGAACAAAGCTAATCCGCCGAGGATGATCGGGACGATCTCGCATCCACGACGAGGCCAGACGCAGGGACACGCCCCATGGTGGCGTTCTGCGTTGCGTCTGGTCGCAATGTTCGTTCGCAGTGGGCAAGTTTGTCGAGCGCCTCAGTGCAGATGATCGACGTCTGCCGCTTGAAGCAACGTCAGCGTGTCGGTTTCGGAATCGTAGTTGAACATCTCTGCGTAGCGTCCCCAGTTCAGCGCCGTTTCAATCTGCCGCTCAACCTCCGGCTCGGAAAAATGTTCGTCCAGAACATCACGGAAAAACTCGACCGGGACTTTGTGGTCTGACTTGCACGACAACATACTGTTCATCTGCTGCAGCAGCACGACATGGTCCAGCAGGGCTTTGCGGAACAGGAGCTTTCGAGCGGATATGTCGGCATCGGCAAACGCCGTCCCTTCGGCAGTGATCTCCACATCGCCCGCAGCGGACTTGGCGAACCCGAGCAGCGTTGCGGCCTCAATGAATGGCAGCAGATCGTCCACCTCCATCTTGAGGTCATCGGCAACGTGATAGATATCTTCCTTGCCGCCGCGATCCTTGAGCAACTCAAGCAATCCCGCAACTCCACCGGGACGCGCATGCGGCAGCATCTGGGACGCCGGCTTCGCCGCTTCCGGCTTTCCCGACGGCGGAGCCAGTTGCAATTCCGGCTGCGTCATTACTTTGTAGATGTAATCCACATACACCAGAAAGTCTGCCGAGCCGCGTTCCCGCGGTTGCTGCAAACCAATACGGAAATCGGCACGAATCCTCGCGGGATTCCGGCCCAGGACAATCACGCGGTCAGCCAGCAGCACCGCCTCTTCTATGTTGTGCGTAACCAGGAAGATGCTCTTCGTCGGAATCTTCTTCCCCAACCATAGCTCCATCAGTTCGCCACGGAGGTTCTCCGCCGTCAGCACGTCGAGGGCCGAGAACGGCTCGTCCATGAATAGCACCTCCGGCTCCACGGCAAGCGCGCGCGCGAATCCCACACGCTGCTTCATGCCTCCCGAAAGCTCTTTCGGATACGCCGTTTCAAATCCCTTCAGACCGACCGTGTGCAGAGCTTTGATCGCGCGGCGATGCCGTTCTTTATGCGGCATCGCGTGCGCAAGCAGCGGTGCTTCCACGTTCTCCACAACGGTCAGCCAAGGGAAAAGTGCGAAGCTCTGAAACACGATGGCCACATTCGGAGCACACTCGTTGATCGGCTTGCCATGCCACAGCACTTCACCGGAAGACGGAACTGAAAGTCCGGTGAGCATCCGCAGAAGCGTAGACTTGCCGGAACCCGAAGGCCCGAGCAGCGCGATGATCGAACCTGCTTCGACCGTCAGGTCCGTGGCCGCGATAACCAGGATCTGATGGCCGTCTGGCTGCTGGAAGCGCTTCTCGACCGCCCGCGCCTCAATCAAGCGCTCCGCCACTTCCGGAGCCGCTGCCTGGGCCACCGCCTGGGTTGCTGCCTGCGTCACTGCCGACCGGCGCTCCTCGCCATGCCACTCACCTGGAGGCTCCGCGGAAAGCTCATCCGTCAGGTGGCGCCATGCTTCCTCGGGCAGTTCGTCGAAGAACCGCATGCGGTCGTCGGCGCTCATCGTGTCAATAATCGAGCGCAGTTCCCGCGGACGCGAGTGCAGCAGCACATACTGGTCGTAGTAGGGGAGATTCGGTAGCAGCGCGGCGGCAAAGTCGATTCGAAGCAGACGGAAAATCGCCTGCTGTTGCTCAAACGGAAGGGTCAGCAACTTCTCGGCGGCGGCGCGAAGATCAAGCTGCTGCAACCGCGCAGCCGCTTCATCCCATTGCGCATGGGAGATCAAGTCGCGAAACTGCTCGGATACCGACCGGTTCATTTCCGCTCCGATGGAACAGGGTATCATTCGGGACAGAAGAATCGAACCGATGACCGTAACTTGCAGACACCTTGGCCTGCCCTGCGCAGGTTATACTGAGAGTTACAAAGGATGTTATCCGGTCCTTACCTTCGCGGCCTCGCTCTTCGTGAACGTGGGCAGCGCGCATCTCTCCTTCGCAGTTAGTGCATTGGCTGTCCAGAGACGAACCATGGATCAACCTGGCGCAAATCCGGCCCTGATTGTGCGTGTACGAGGCGCTCTGTGTGCGCTTCCTCTCGCCGAGGTAGTTGAGACCATGCGCCCACTGCCCATCGAGCCGCTGGCCAATACACCCGACTTCATTCTAGGGATGGCGTGCATTCGCGGTGCCGCAGTGCCCGTAGTCCTTTTGTCAGCCCTGTTCCAAAACGATCACCGCCATGATCCCTCGACGCGGTTTGTCACGCTTCGCGTGGGCCAGCATTGCATAGGCTTGGCGGTACAAAGTGTGGTTGGCGTAGCCGATCTCTCGCAACAGGTTTTTGGCGACCTTCCGCCACTGCTCAAGACGGTACGCACCGAGCTCATCCAGAGCCTCAGCACTCTGGACTCGGAATTTCTCGTAATGCTCGATACGGCTCGCCTGGTGCCGGACTCCGTGTGGCAAGAACGCGCTCAGCCGAGGACTACGCGGTGAAGCGGAGCTTCCAACCAACCGAACTCGCAAGCTTTCACGCCACCGTGGCGCAGCGGCTCGGCCTGAGTTTTGATGAATCCAAACATGATGAGTTGGCGGACGTGCTGCGCCGCAGAATGGACGGCGACAAACAGCTCCGATGTTGAAAGCTACGTGTGTCTGCTTGGGTACTTCCTTGCCAGAACTTCGCGCCGTGGTTGGTCACCTGACGATTCCGGAAACATATTTCTTTCGCATTCCGGATCATTTTCGCGCGCTTGTGAGGTCGTGTTGCCGGAGCGGATCCGGGCGCGGGCCGCCACAAGGCAACTCAACATCCTATCCGCGGGCTGCGCGTCTGGCGAAGAACCCTACACCATTGCGATGCTGGTGCATGGCCGCGTGGACTTGGCCGGCTGGCAAGTTTCCATCCGCGGCATCGACGTAAACCCGGCGGCCATATCCAAGGGCAAGAAAGGCCTTTATACCCCCTGGTCATTGCGCGAAATCGACCCAAAGTTCAAGGAACGTTATTTTCGTCCCCAAGGGCGCGATTTCCAACTCTGCGACTCCATTCGCGAAATGGTTTCGCTGGAGGAGGGCAACCTGGCGGACGCGCAGGCTCCGTTCTGGAAGCCCAAAGTCTATGACCTGATATTTTTCCGCAATGCGTTCATGTACCTTTCTCCCGAAGCGGGGCAGTCGGTTGTGGACCGGATGGCCGAATCACTGGCGCCCGGGTGGCTATCTTTTTATGGGGCCGGCGGAGACCTTGCGGGGCGTTTCGCATGACTTTCATCTATGCCACACCCATGAAACGTTTTACTATCAGCTCCGGACAGGCCACGCCAGCGGCAACACGTTCCGCAAAGCGGCCCACTCTCAGACCCGCCGCCGCAAACGCAACCCCTGCCAACTCGGCACGAAATGCGCCACAGGCAGAGACCGGCAGTGCATTGGGCCGAGACCATACGGCAGGCCACGGAGCGCATAAGAACGCTGACTCACATTCCGGAGCGTTCGCGCAAGCCAGTGCCGCCAGTTGCAAATGGCATCCCCGCCGATTTGAGTATCGCGTTGGGACTGCTCCAGGAGGAACGTTTTGAGCAAGCGTTGGAGGCGCTGGAGGCGTTGCCGGCCGAAGCTCAAACAGTAACCCTGATGTTCAAGTGTTGCGGGCCGCCCTGCTCGCCAATCGCGGCGATCTTGCAAAGGCCGAAGACGCATGCGCCTCGGTTCTGAAAATAGATGAACTGAACGCAGGCGCCTATTACGTGATGGCTCTTTGTCGCGAGCAGGCGGACGATCGCCGAACGGCCATGGAACACGACCTGACCGCGATCTACCTGGATCCTTCGTTCGCCATGCCGCACCTGCATCTGGGCCTGTTGGCCAAGCGCAGTGGTGAATTGGATTTGGCCATGCAAGAATTAAGCCAGGCATCGTTGCTGCTGCCCCGAGAAGATGCTCCGCGCGTTCTGGTGTACGGTGGCGGTTTCAGCCGCGATGCCCTGGTGGAATTATGTCGAAGAGAGTTGCAGGGATGCAGAGAGACGGCATGAGTGCGACCGCTTCAAAGCTCGATGGCAAGGTAGCGGAGATGCGGCGGCTCTTCGACGAGTCGTTTGCCCTCGCCCTGCCTGAGCAGATCACAGCGCCGGAGCCGATGCTCGCGATCACGGTGGAGGGCGAACACTTCGCGCTGCATCGTGCGTGAAATCTCTGGGTGTGGCGGTGAGCAAGGAAAAGATTGTGCCGGTGCCCAGCCGAGTTCCGGAATTGCTGGGCCTCACTGGAATTCGCGGAGTTGTCGTTCCCGTGTTTAGCCTGTCCAGATTGCTCGGATTCGATTCGGAGCACGGCCAAGCGCTTTGGCTGGTCTTCTGCGGCGAAAGGCAAAGCCCCATCGCCCTGGCCTTTGAGGGAATGGAACAGCTATTCGAAGTCGCGAGTACCGGAATTTTTGCCCGTGAGGATGCCCCCGGTCATCGCTACGTCAGCGGCGACCGTGTGCGAAGGCACGACGCTTGATAGGCGTCATCAGCATTTCTCGTTGGTGGAGCACATCAAGACGCGGGGCGCGAGTAAGCCGCGAAGTAAGAGATAGAAGAGTAAGAGATAAAAATAAGGAGAACCGGGATGGGGCGAGAGGTGGACCTTCGGACAAAAACTGGCAATAGGATTCGCCATGACCGCGATCTTGGCCATGGTCATGGCGGGGATCGCCGTTTATGCCTTGAATCGTGTGGTGGCCAGCAAGGACCGCGTTCTCGCAGTCAATGCACAGAACCTGATCGACGCAGCCAAGCTGCAGACCGCAGCCGCACGGAAAGCGGCGGCCGTGCGCGGCTATATGCTTTCCGGAGATCCTAAATATCTGGAACAGCAGAATGAAGCGCGGCAGCTTTTTCTTCGGACCTTGGAACACATGAAGCCGAACCTGTTTACGCCCGAAGGCAAGGCACATGATCCGCGGTGTTGAGGAGATTGAGGCGCAACATCAGGTACTGGTGCGAAAGGCAAATGCGATGCGGGAGGCGAACGCGCCGAACGCGGCGATCGTTCAATTTATGCGGAGCGAAGTGATTCCCATGGTCGAGCGCCTCTACGCCAGGGTGGATGATTTTGCGGCCTGGGAGGAAAAGCTGCTGAATGATGGGCGGAATGCCTCGACCGCAGCGGCCAATCTCGGCTACCAGGTTGGTGCTGGGAATCGCCGGTTTGGTGGTCGTGCTCGCTGTTCTCCTGGCTGTGATTCTTCGCCAAGTTGCTTTCGCGCCAGATCGGTTCGGCGGTGCAGGACATTTCCAGTTCCTCGGCTGAGCTGCAGACCACCGCGACTCAGCAGGCTACCGGCGCGCGGGAGCAAGCGACGGCGATGAGCGAAATTACCATGACCATTAACGAACTGCTGGCTACCTCGCGCCAGATTGCGGAGAGCGCGCAGCGGGTGGCGAGCATTTCGTCTGAGACCGCCAGCGCGGCTGCCGCCGGCGACAAGACGGTGCAGCGCGCCCATGATTCGGTGGCCGGCATCAAGAAGCAGGTCGATCTCATCGTCAATCACATGCTCGATCTGGGCCGGAAATCGCAACAGATCGGCAGCATCGTGGACATCATCAATGAACTGGCGGAGCAGACCAATATTCTCGCCATCAATGCCACCATCGAGGCTGCGGGCGCCGGTGACAACGGCAGGCGATTCGCGGTCGTCGCCGATGAAATCCGCAAACTTGCCGACCGGGTCGGCGGTTCCACCAAGGACATTCGCACTCTGATCGAAGAGATCCGCGCGGCCGTCAACTCCACCGTGATGGCGACGGAAGGCGGCACCAAGGCGGTGGACGCGGGCACGCGCGCGTTCAGCGAAGTGACGAACTCGCTGAATCAGATCACTCTTATGCTCGGCACTACGACGGAAGCGGCGCGCGAGATCGAACTGAGCACCAAGCAGCAGACCACGGCCGTCGAGCAGGTCAATGGGGCGGTGACCAACGTCGCGCAGGTCAGCAAGGAAGCGGAAGCGAGCACAGCCCAGGCGTTGCAAACCGCGTCGCAGTTGGCGACCCTGTCGCGCGATCTCAGCCGGCTGATCCGGTCGCAGGCAAACGGTGCAAACTGATGTCGAAGGATCCCTACCGGTATTTCCGGATCGAGGCCAAGGAGATTGTTGAGCAACTCAGCCGTGGTGTGCTCGATCTGGAGCAAGGGGTCTCCGGAAAAGAACTTGTGGGGCAGTTGCTGCGTCTGGCGCATACCCTGAAAGGCGCGGCGCATGTTGTAAAGCAAGCCGGGATTGCCGGCCTGGCGCACCAGTTGGAAGATGTTCTCGTTCCCTATAAGTCCGGCGATGCGGTCCCTCGCCAGCAAGCCGAGGCCATGCTTGCGACTGGTGGACGGCATGGCGCACTCAATTGGCGGCACTGGGTTCGGAGCAGACCGCAAGCAGGTGGAGCACGCCGCCGCGCAGCTCCGCCCGAGGAAACCTTCGATACGCTCCGAGTCGATCTTGGCGATATGGATGTGCTGTTGGAAGGGGTAGCGGAAAGCAGTGTGCGATTGGCCGGTCTCAAGGCCAAACTGGCCGCGGTCGAGCATGCCGCCGATCTGGCTACGCTTGCTGTTGAGCCATCTGTCTGCGCCTGGCGCCGACACGGGAAGCGAACGTGCCGCAGCTGTCCTTGGGCAAAGGGCGCGCCATTGCCGAAGACATGCAAGCTCTCCTCAAGCCGTTGTCTCGCAGTCTTCTGTCCAGCGTGGAACAGGTGGAGCGCGAACTGGCGCAGGTTCGGGACACGGCGAACCAATTGCGCCTGGTTCCCGCCAGCGCCGTGTTTGCTCCCTTGCGGCGCACTGTGCGCAATACCGCGCAGACCCTGGGCAAGCAGGTGGACTTTGTAACCGTCGGTGGAGAGCATCGGCTGGATGCACATGTACTGGCAGCAGTGCGGGACGCGTTATTGCAGATCGTGCGCAACGCGGTAGCCCATGGCATCGAGGCTCCGCCGGAACGTGCCGCGGCCGGCAAGCCCGCCGTGGGTAAGGTTTCGCTGCAGGTTCGGCGCAAAGGCAATCGAGTCGTCTTTGCCTGCGAGGATGACGGCCATGGCTTCGACGTGCTGGCCCTGCGCCGCGCCGTGGTCGCTCGCGGGCTGGTATCTGCCGAGGCGGCGGAAGCGCTCAACTCTGAAGATGTCTTTCGTTTGCTGCTGCGCGGGGCGGCATCAGCACCAGCGGCACGGTGACCGAAGTAGCCGGGCGCGGCATCGGCTTGGACGTAGTTCGAGAAACCGCCAGCAAGCTCAAAGCCGAAGTGGCGATGTGGACCGTTCCCGGCGGAGGTAGCACCGTCGAGATATCCGTCCCGGTATCGTTGTTGTCTCTCAGTGCTGTGGTGGTGGAGAGCGGCGGTCTGAGCGCGTCGCTGCCGTTGGACGCGGTACAACAGACATTGCGACTGGTGGAGACTGACGTTGTGCACAGTCCCGATGGCGATTCCATTGTCTTCGATGGCAAGACCATTCCCTTCCTGCCGCTGGCACGGGCGCTTAGGACAGCCTTCTCCGCGTAAGCAGGCGGAGACGCGCTTTTCTGCGGTGGTGGTACGTTCCGGCACGGAACATGCGGCGGTTGGCGTGGATCGTGTTCTGAGCACAGCAACTGTTCTCTTGCGGCCGATTCCCGCGTTTGCCGGGGTTGATCCCATGGTGGCGGGCGCCGCCCTGGATGCAGAAGGTAATCCGCAACTGGTTTTGGACCCCGCCGCGCTGGTTCTTGCGGCCAGCTGCCAAGCGAGCGATCTCGACCCAGGAAGCGCCGCAGCGAACGCCGGTCGTGCTGGTGATCGATGATTCGCTGACCACGCGCATGCTGGAACAAAGCATTCTGGAGACCGCCGGTTATGAAGTGCATCTGGCAACCTCCGCCGAAGAGGCGTTGGAGAAGGCCCGCGCTCAGGACTATGACCTGTTCGTGGTGGACGTGGAGATGCCGGGCATGGATGGCTTTGAATTTGTCACCCATGCCCGCTCCACTCCCGCGCTGTCGGACGTTCCTTCCATACTGGTCACGTCCCGTAATTCACCGCAGGATAAGAAGCGCGGCGAAGAAGCCGGTGCGCGGGCGTACGTAGTGAAAAGTGAATTTGATCAGGCACAATTGCTGCAAACAATTCGTCGGCTGATAAGGTGAAATGGCAAAGATTCGTGTTCTGGTGGTGGAAGATTCGTTAACCGTACGCAAGCGCCTGGTTGAGGTGCTGGAGTGCGATCCCGACTTGGAGGTGGTGGCCGAAGCGCCGGATGGCCAGCGCGCCATCGAGTTGTGCCAATCGCTCCGCCCCGATGTGATGACCCTGGATATGATGCTGCCCATCATGACCGGCGTGGCGGTCACCGAATATGTGATGGCTTACTGCCCCACGCCCATCCTGATTGTGTCGGCTTCCACGAACCGCGGCGAGTTGTTCAAGACTTACGAAGCGTTGGCCGCCGGCGCGCTGGATGTTCTGGAGAAACCCACGGCCAGCGCGGTGCCCGATGGCTGGGAACGTAAATTTATCTCCACCGTCAAGCTGATCTCGCGGATCAAGGTGATCACCCATCCGCGTGGCCGGACGACCCAAAAGCATCTGCGGTCGAGTCACAGCCGAGCTTCCGGCGCGTTGCCAGCCGTCTCAACTCCAGGCAGTTGCCATCGGTGCTTCCACGGGAGGCCCTGCGGCGATCCTTGCAATCCTGCGTGAACTTCCCGCAACTTTTCCCTTGCCGATTCTGATCGTCCTTCACCTGAGTGAACCGTTTGCCGCGGCGATGGCGGAGTGGTTGGACGGGCAGTCCCCGATTCGCGTGCGCTATGCGCGGGATGGCGAACCGCTACCGAAATCCGGCATCATATTGGCTCCCCCAGGTCAGCACCTGGTGTTGCGAAGCGGGCAGCTGCGCCTGAACGATGATCCGGAGCGGCATTCGTGCCGGCCTTCGGTCGATGTGCTCTTCGAGTCCACTGGCGCGAGAGATGGGATCGGGTTTCATCGCGTGCCTGCTCACCGGCATGGGAAAAGATGGAGCTCAGGGATTATTGGCCGCACGCCAGGCTGGCGCCATGACCTTGGCGCAGAACGAGGCCAGTTCAGTGGTGTTTGGTATGCCGGGCGAGGCGATCCGTCTTGGCGCCGCCCAGCGCGTGCTCTCGATTGAAGAGATCGCACCGACGCTGGTGGCTTTGACCGCGACTTGAAAATGGGGAGAGGCCTGTGAAGCCCCGCGTCCTAATCGTCGATGACAGCCTCACGGTGCGCATGGACCTGAGCGAGGCATTCGAGAACGCCGGTTTTGACGGTCACTCCCTGCTCGACGCTGCAAGAAAGCCGCGCCGCTCTGGACGGGGATTCCTTTGCACTGATCGTGCTGGATGTCTTGCTGCCTGATGGGGATGGGGTGGAGTTTCTGCAGGAACTGAAGGCCAACCCAGAAACCGCGGCCATCCCGGTCATGCTGCTTTCGACGGAGGCGCAGGTCCGGGACCGCATTCACGGACTGAAGACTGGCGCTGACGAATACATCGGTAAGCCGTATGACTCCGGTTACGTGGTGGCCCGCGCGCAGGAACTGATTCGCCTGCAACAGCCACGCCCATGCTACCGAGGATCGCGCCACGATCCTCGTGATTGACGACAGCGCGACCTTCAGGAATGAAATGCGAGAGGCCTTGGAGGCCGCCGGCTATCGCGTGACCACCTCCGCCACAGGAGAAGACGGATTGCACGCGGCAGTGAGCCAGCGGCCAGCCGCGGTGATTGTCGACCATGGACTGCCGGGCATTGATGGCGCGACGGTCGTGCGGCGCATGCGGGATGACGCGGTTCTGCGCAGGACTCCGTGTTTGCTGCTGACCGGCTCTGAGGATCGCAGCCAGGAGTTGCGGGCGCTGGAAGCCGGGGCCGACGGCTTTGTGCGCAAGGATGAGGATTTGAGCGTCGTCCTGGCGCGCTTGGCAGCAGTCTTGCGGTCAGCCAGCACACCTTCCGCGCTGGATTCCCTGTCCAGTGTCCTCGGGCCCAAGAGAGTTCTCGCGGTGGATGATAGCGAGACGTATCTCGAAGAACTCGCCACACAGATGCGTGTAGAAGGTTACGACGTGGTGCTGGCCCGTTCAGGAGAGGAAGCGCTCGAACTGGCTGCGGTGCAAAGCGTGGATTGTATTCTGCTCGACCTCGTCATGCCCGGCCTTTCCGGCCATGAGACCTGCCGCCGCATCAAGGAGCTCGTTGACGCTGCGCGATATCCCGCTGCTCATGCTGACCGGGGTGGAAGACCGGCAGGCGATGATTGAAGCTATCAACGCCGGCGCAGACGACTACATTCCGAAATCGAGCGACTTCGAAATCGTCAGGGCACGGGTGCGCGCGGCTCTCCGCCGCAAACAGTTCGAGGACGAGAACCGCAGCGTCCACGAGCAATTACTGCGCAAAGAGATGGCAGCCGCCGAAGCGCGCGCGCAACGCGAACTGGCGGAAGCGCGTGCCGCGCTGCTGGGTGAGCTGCAACAAGAGCAAGGACCGGCTTGATTTTGCACTTCAGGCAGGCGGATTGGGCGAGTGGGAGCTCGACCTGAAGACCCACGCCATGTCGCGATCCCGCCGCCATGACGAGATCTTCGGCTACGACACCCTGCTGCGCTGAGTGGAGTTACGAGCTGTTCCTGGAACACGTCCTGCCCGAGCACCGCAGACAGGTGGATGACGGCTTCAAGGCAGCTCTCGCGCAACAACAGTGTGTGGAACGTCGAAACCCGCATTCGACCGCAAGGATGGAGCCATTCGCTGGATCGCCAGTCCAGGGCAAGATTGTCGTCGTTCCGGACGGCAAGCCATTAACGATGGTCGGCATCAATATGGACATTACGGCGCGCAAGCAGGCCGAACTTGCACTCCAGGAGCGAGAGCAACAACTGCGCGCGATTCTGGATGTGCTTCCTGTTGCCGTTTTCATGTGCGATGCCGATGGCAAACTCATCCAGGCAAATCCTGCCGCCAACCGGATCTGGGAGGCAGACGACGTACCGCTTGTTGACCTGCAACAGTACCGTGAATACAAGGGCCGGCGGCCAGGGACCAACCATACGCTGGAATCAGACGAGTGGGGGCTTGCCCGGGCCATTCTCCACGGCACAACCACGCTGGGCGAGGAGATTGAAATCGAGAGCCTTCGACGGAACGCGTAAGACCATCTTGAACAGCGCCCTGCCAGTCCGCGGTCCTCAGGGAGAGATTCTTGGCGGAGTCGCGGTAAATGTCGACATCACCGAGCGTAAGCAGGCAGAACAGGCTTTGATCCGCAGCGAGAAACTGGCGTCGGCTGGACGCATGGCGGCGACCATTGCGCACGAGGTCAACAATCCTCTGGCCGCCGTGACCAACGCACTTTTCCTGGTTGGCAGCGATCCGGACCTGCCGCCATCGGTCCGCCAATACCTTGAGATCGCGGATCGAGAACTCAGGCGCGCCGCCCACATGGTCAAGCAGACGCTGGGCTTCTACCGCGAGGTGGGCACGGCAACCACCGTAAACCTCCCCGAGATACTCGACGAGGTTCTGCATCTGTTTGAGGCCAAGCTGAAAAACGGCGCGGTGCGGGTGGAACGTCAATACAAGTGCACGACGCCGCATTCAGGCAATCGAGGGTGAGATGCGCCAGATGATTTCCAATCTCATCGTCAATAGCATTGACGCAATGCCGCAGCATGGCACCTTGTATCTGCGCACCGCCGGTCCCATGTGTGTCGACCAGCGCCCAATGGTCACCCTGACCATTGCCGACACCGGTGTCGGCATCGCTGACGAGCACAGAAAACGGATCTTCGAGCCCTTCTTTACAACCAAGAAATCCTTTGGCACCGGGCTGGGATTGTGGGTAACCAGCGAACTCGTAAAGAAGCACGACGGCAGGATTCGCGTTCGCAGTCGAGTCGGCAAAGGCACAGTTGTGACCATCTGGCTGCCTGTCGAGCGGCGCATCGAAGAGCGTTAAATGAAACACCGTCGGACCCTGCTTCGAACATCCGTGCCTTATCAGGTGCGGTTGGAGGAACTCGGTGACTTAACTTGCTGCGCAACAATTTCCAGAGCCTTCTTCTGCACTTCAACCGTACGCTCAATCAATGGCTGGATGTTCTTTGTAAACTCCGCGGCAACCTTCTGCGCCGAGTTACCGCTCTCCTTCGCGCCCTCAACCAGCGCAGCGGTCTGTTTCACCATTTGGTCGATCACGCTTTTCTGGGCTTCGATATATCCCTCAAAAGCTTTTCCGGCCAACTCAAACACGTTCGGCATCGCCGGCACTGCCGGAGATCCTTTCTGGTACGTCGCGATCACCTCCGCATTTTGCTGCATGGCAGCGTCGAGCGACTTCTTCTGCAACTCGGCCGCCCGCCCCACTCCTTTGAGAAAAAGGTTCGCAAAGTCGGCAGGAAGATTGGTGTTGGGCTCTGTCATTTTGTTCCTTTCAGCTGCCGCCGTTTCCGGCGCAGCGCTTTAACGATCGCATTGGACGGCAGACAATCTCTGTTCTAATCATATGAAGCAAGGAGTGTCACTTCGAGAATGCTCCCCAAATCGTTCCGCTACTTATTGTCTTTCCACTTGTCGTACCATGATGCCCTATGAACCTTCCTACACCTACCGTGAATTCAATAACTTACATAGGCTGAATCGAACAGATTGACAGCATTTGTGTACAGTTTGTGGACAGCGTTCTCAGTTGCAGACAGGCAAGAATCTTCCCTGACCCGATAGAATACACCCGCTTGGAATGAATTAGGTGAGGTTCTCAACCACAATCCTCATCGTCCCGGCGCATCCGTTCGAGCATCTCCCGCGCTCATTCAATCCGCCTGCGTCTTGGCGGCGAGAAGGCAGAAGAGCGCTCCTCCCCAATAGGTCCTGCCCCAAGTGTGAGTGTTGTCGAGGCCTGCATCTCCCGCTTAGGCGGTCGCTTCGCTTCCGAGGTGAATCCGAATCACCCCTCCGCCAGCAGCGCCGAGGGTCTGGCCGCCTCAGAGCCCACGCCTTCTTGGATGCAGCTTTGGGGCAGAGATTTACCCCTTAGTTGCTGGCCTTGCGATACGAGAAACTTTGAAAACTACCTTAGCAGTGTAAATATCTGATATCAAATATACTTATTCGATACACCTAGAAGTTATGCGTTGAAATTGTAAGGCGAGGTGGGAGTATTAGCCGATGTGAGCAAATGGCCCCGAACCGTACCGTTGTGTGCAGGAGAAACTATGAAACGCCTTCTCGCACTCGCCACCCTCATTGCTGCGCTGGCCATCGCCAGTTTCGCCGCTGTCAGTTTTTCGCCGTCCTCCCTGTCCTTCGGAAGCCAGGCGGTGGGAACCACCAGCCCTGTAGAGTTTGTTACGTTCAGCAATGGCGGCAGCACCAGCCTGAGCTTCGGCACCGAGACCCTCGCCGGTGACTATAAGTGGGGCGGCGTGGGTACCTGTGGCTCGTCGCTTGCGGCCGGCTCCAACTGCACCATGAGCTTGGTCTTCAATCCCACAGCCTCGGGAACCAGAACGGGCTCGCTGACTGTCGGCTCGATGGTCGTCAGTCTGACCGGCACGGGTACTACTACTCCAGTGACCGGCACGGGTACTACCCAGGCTGCCCCAGCTACGGCTGTTAGTTTTTCGCCCTCCTCCCTGCCCTTCGGAAGCCAGGCGGTGGGAACCACCAGTGCTGTAAAGTTTGTTACGTTCAGCAATAGCGGCAGCACCAGCCTGAGCTTCGGCACCGAGACCATCGCCGGTGACTACAAGTGGGGCGGCGTGGGTACCTGTGGCTCGTCGCTTGCGGCCGGCTCCAACTGCACCATGAGCTTGGTCTTCAGTCCCACAGCCTCGGGAACCAGAACGGGCTCACTGACTGTCGGCTCCCTGGTTGTCAGTCTGACCGGCACGGGCGGCTCGACGACTACGGCGCCGACGCCCACCTCGGTTGCAATTAATACCTCTTCGCTCGCAAATGGCACGGTAGGCAGCAGCTACTCGGCGGCTGTGGCAGCCAGCGGTGGAACCTCGCCCTACACGTGGAGCCTGACCTCCGGCTCCTTGCCCGCCGGATTGGCTCTCACCACCAGCGGCATCATTAGCGGTACACCTTCGGTCAGCGGTACATCCTCTTTCAGCATCACTGTCAAGGATTCGGAGAGCACGCCGCAGTCGGTCACTTCCAGCTTCTCACTCGCCATCGCTGCTGCAACCAGCTCGCCCGTCCCGCCAAGCGGCAGTGGAAATCTTTCCTCGGCTTACAGCTCGCTGATCGCGGCGAATTACACCTCAAACTCGAAGTACACCAGCGCCAACACCTACTACGTTTCCACCGGTGGAAGCGACTCCAACCCAGGAACGTCTGAGTGCGCCTTGGGCGACCATGGCTCATGCGGCCTCCACGGTCTCTGGCTGCGCCCTGGTTCTGGTCGGTCCAGGAACCTTCACCGTATCCAGCGGTCGCACGGCGAAGATCGCTAACAGCGGCACCAGCACCTGCCATACGGCTTACGTTGCGACGGCCTACGCCAGTTCTATTCTGAACACGGCGAACAATAACGCGAACGATGCGGGCATCTGGGTCGCTGGCAATTACGTGGACCTGGTCGGCTTCGATATCAACGATCCGATGGGCTGCATGGGCGTGTACTCGAACGGAAGCTATGCCAACCTCATCTACAACCGTGTCCATGACATTGCCAACGGCTCTGGTGCCTACTCTTGCGGCAATGGCGTCGGCGGTGGTGGCATTCTTGGCGCGATCGGATCCAGCACGTATAACAACTGGTCGAACAACATCGTTTGGAATGTGGGCACTATCGGCAATCACTTTACTCACGGCCTGTATACGACATCGGCGCACAACACGATTCAGAACAACATTGTGTACGCCGCCGGCGGCGCTTGCCTGCAGGCCTACCATGAGCCAAGCTACGACGTTATTACGAACAACACCTTTGTTGGCTGCGGATACAACGGATTCCTCTTTGGAGCGGATCCCGGCTACTCGTACAGCAACTCAGTATTCAGTAACAACGCCATGTACAATAATTCCGGCTCTGACATCAACGCCTGCGGCGCCAGCGGTTGCGGAGTCGCCATCGGCTCGGGCAATACCTTCTCCAACAACGACACCGCCAGCAGCGGCGGCAACAACACTGGCGATCTCTCCAGTGTCGGTCAATCGCTGGTGAGCAACATCACCGGCAATCCGAACTTCGTGAATGTCTCGTGCCCTGCAAGTACCGGTAACTTCGATGTAAACTCGGGCTCTCCGGTCATCACTGCCGGGACTGCGAAAAACGCCTCGGCCACCGATATTCTTGGCGTAACCCGCAACACAACTGACCCTTCCATAGGGGCTTACGAAGATCCAAACTAAGCTCATGGCATAACCGGCGGTGCACGTTCGATCACCGGCAGCAATGAATCGCATCTCGCCAGGTCTCAAGGCCTGGCGAGATTTTTGTTTGCCCCACATATGGAGCGCCCGGACTGCGGGCCCTCGATGTCCCTAATTGCATTCAGGGCTGCAGCAAGGTCACTAATCACTATTGGCATCGAGGTCCGGAAAACCGCGCATGCGCTCAGCTCGAGTTGCCCCGGTGTTTGTTGGCCGCGCAGCATAAGAACGGAGAACCCGGTAGCTTCGCCGCGCGGTTAGAATTTTGCTTCTACCACAGGCAGGGTCAAAGGGCACCTGCGGTTCGCTTTGCGACCAAAGCAATTTTGATTGAGTCGCTAGTATTGCCCTTTGGAGTGTTGTCCTTCGATTGCAGGTGCACATCTGGCCCCATGCTGCCGTCTGAATCTCCGGCTAGAAAACTATCCAAAAATCGGTGAACACACGTCTGTCCGCATAGGTGCTTCATGGACGAACGCGCGTTCAACTTGCCCCAGGAACTTATTTTGAGAGTTCCCTTGTGTTCGAGCGCCATGAACCAATGGTGTGTCTCAAGCTTGTTCTCGCCGCAAACGTCGCAAGTAACGCTTTCTTGAATCATTTTGCACCTCGCACTGCAAACGATAAAAACCTGACCTTTTGATCTTAGAGGCAATCGAGCCCGACAGTGAGAGCCAAAGGGGAGGGGAAGTAATGTCCTTTCTCCATGTCTGACGATGAAGTCTGCGATGTGGACAAGAGATTATGGAACATACACTTCTGGACGGGCATGCAGCTTTGGGCTGATTTCAGCGTCATCAGTATCTCAACTGAGATACTGAGTGACTTGGCGATCTTTCGACAGGAATCGCCTCAGTGTGTTCTTCAGAGAGTAATCCAGGCGACGATCTCCCCAGGGTCGAGCCAGTCAAAAAGGCGACGTAAGATTGCTCCGGAAAGACTCCGCCGTAGCTGCGATAGGGAGCGTTGCCGAAACAACGGCCGACGGCTGACCAGCTACGTTGACCTCGTTCGGACGGACCGGATGGAGGTCCAGTAGAAGGATTCTGCTGTCGGAATAATAGGTCTCGCCGGAGGCAGTTTGCGCCTGAAACACCGGATCAGGGGAATGCAAATATTCCTGTTGGCTGACCGACGATGTATTGGCCAGGTCGATTCCAACGAAATCACGTTCCGCATCGACCGCAGGATCGATCCTGTGGCCGATCAGATGCCCTCGCTTCGCGATTTCAAGCGCGACGTCGTGGGTGGCCGAACCCGCCCAGACGGGCGTCCCATCAATCGTGTAATCGGTTTTCCAGATTCGAATATGGTGACGCCGCGAGACGGCCGAAGCCGGATCCGGCAAGGCATACGAGTAGTCCTGCACTCTTCCGAACAGATAAAGCCTGGACATCGGTAGCCTCGCGTCGTTGGTTCCATGCAACAACAGGTGCCAGACGGATATCGGCTTGATTTTGTCAGTCTTGACCCAACCGGCGCGCTCAAAGGCCTTCTGTAAGTCTTCTTGTTGACCCACAAACACCATGTTCAGCATGTCGCCCTCGCATCCCTCACCATTGAACACACGCGGCGGCAGATAATCCATTATCCCATTCAGTTTGGAAGAGCTTTCTATCGAACGTTGTAGCCCTGCCGATAGAACCGAAGTGACTCCGTCAATATGGGCCGTGATTACCGTACTCTTCAACACAGTGCTGTCGTGGCCACGGGTGAGCAGGAAAACCGGTGTTGCAGGCAGGAAGGCCAGTCCGGTAGCGATCATCGCTGCCGCCACCAGCTTGATCCGGGAGTGTCCTCTCACGTCCATGCGGGCACGCAACTTGACCCTGTCGCCGTTGACCAACTCTACCGAATCGAGTTTTAGGGCTACATCGCCTCCGATTCCCAGAAACCGCTTGCCCTTAACCCCAGTAACCGAACCGCTGGCCACGGTTCCGGCCGGAATCACGGTAAAGCCTTCGACGCTCACATCTCTCACAACGACAAAATCCAGGAGGTCTCCAACGTGCGCGTGCGCAGAGGAAACACTTTCAGCAAGTTGAAGCGTGATGGGAGTTCCATCTGGAATGGTCAATCTGGCAGGAGCTGTACTCATCTCCTGGGCTGAAACACAAGGCACGAGCAACGTCGAGAGCAAAATGTAAACTGGTAGGTTGCGGAGATACTGGCTGAACATCGAATGCCGCCTTTACGCGAGGAGCTCGCCTCTCATCCGCGACGGCAAAGGATGTCTAGCGCAATGGCGGGGTGGATAGGAAAAACTCTAGCGCAGGTGGGAGGTCCGTGTATGTTCAATATTGCACACAACGAAATGGATGGGCGGTCATTTGGCTGCGCAGCATAGTAACAGCAAAAGCGTTGAGTTTTGGACTACTCGATACTTTGCGAGAACAGGGCGAGGCCTTCCAGTAACTCACACCTGAGATTGGCTAACAAACGATTAACCGTTTGTTCTCGACTCTATTCGACAACGACGAACCGAGACTCCCAAAACAGTCGGAACGAGAGTTGTCGCCAGTATGCCGACAAGCATTGGACTAGCCCGCGCAGGCATCCAGCCGTGAAAAGCAGGGCCGGAGTCACTATTAACCAATCTATTATTTATTTTCTTTCCACTCGTCGTACCATGCCATCTGGATCGCCTCCAGCTTGGCTTCGTTCGAGGCATGCGGGTCGTCCGCAAAATTTTTCAGCTCGGCAACCAGTTGATGCAGCTCCGTGAAGCGAATCGTAAGCGGATCGGTCTCGGGAAATTTCTCACACAGTTCGATTCCAATGTCTTCGGCATCGCCCCAATGCAATTCGTTCATCGTTCCTCCGCACTCACCGCGAACGTACTCACCGCCAACGCCGCTCCTACAGCGTGCTGCCGCCGCCCTCGCAAACGTAGTTGCGATTCCACGAGGGAATCTCAACCACTACCTCGCCGGGCTTCTCGATAATGGCCATGCAGCCCAACCGCGAGTTCAGTTGAAGATCCGCGGCCGTGTCCAGCCGGTCCGCCTCTTCTTCACTGCATTCATTCAGTAACTCCTTGCCCTTCTTCACCACGACATGGCAGGTCGTGCAGGCGCAATTGCCGCCGCAGGCATGTTCCAGGTGGATGCCAAAGTTCAACGCCACATCCAGAATGGATTGCGGTTTGCCGTGCTCCTGGTAGGGTAATTTGCCCACCTCGAATTCCACGCTCTGTCCGCTCGGCAGCACGGTAAGGCGGATCTCATTCGGTCCCAATTCAGTCTTGCTCTCGGTGGGATCGGTCTTTAGCTGTAACATTCTTCGCGTCCTCTTCTACGCATCGACATGTATCGATCTTCGCGTCTAGCTGAACTCGGCCTTGCCAATCGGATGCGGCGCCGCTGGCCCCTCGCCCATATCCGTCGAGTCCATATTCTTACCGCGCAGCGCGCCGCCCACGGCGGCATCCATCATCAATTCCGCCAAATGCATCGTCGCCTGGTTCAACTCATCGATCGAGCGCCGAATGTGTTGATAGTCGTCGCCCGCCATCGCCTGCCGCAGCGTTCGCTCAAGCTCGTCCACTTGGATTTGTTCGGTCGTGCTCAGCATTTCCCAAGCCGGGTTGCTGCGCCCCTTCAATAGCGCCGCCAGAATCGTCTCCGCCTCATTGCGCGCCTCGATCAACTGCCGCTCCGCCAAATCTTTTTCGGCGTTGTCGAACGAGTCCAGGATCATGCTCTCTACCTGATCGTCGGTCAACCCGTAGCTCGGCTGCACCTTGATTTCCGCTTCCTTACCGCTGCGCTGCTCGCGTGCCGAGACGTGCAGAATTCCGTTGGCGTCGATCAGGAACCGCACCTCGATGCGGGGCAGCCCTGCCGGCATCGGAGGAATTCCCCTCAGGTCAAAGCGTGCCAGCGAGCGGCAGTCTTTCGCCAACTCGCGCTCGCCCTGCAGCACGTGGATCGCAACGGAAACCTGGCCCTCGACTCCGGTCGTGAATTGCTCGGTCGCGCTCGCCGGAATTGTCGAGTTGCGATGAATGATCTTTGCCGTAACTCCGCCCAGCGCTTCAATGCCGAGCGACAGCGGAGTTACGTCCAGCAGCAACATGTCCTGGGTCTCCGCCGAGCCGCCCGCAAGTATATTCGCCTGCACCGCCGCACCCAGCGCCACCACTTCATCAGGATTCAGCTCCGTGTGGGGCTTGCGCGCAAACAGCTCTTCTACCTGCCGCCGCACCAGTGGAATCCGCGTCGATCCGCCCACCAGCACCACCTCGTCCACCTGCTCTGCCGTCAGCCCCGCGTCTTTCAGCGCCTGCCGGCACGGGCCAAGCGTGCGGTCCACAATCGACTGCACCATTCGCTCAAACATCTCGCGCGTAATTCTGCGCTGGTACACTCCACCATCCGGCAGCTCCACTTCAATTTCTGCCGCCTCCTGCGATGAGAGTGCGATCTTCGCCTCGATCACCGCACGGCGCAGCCGCTGAATTGCATCCGGATGCTCACGCAAATCCACCTTCAGGTCGCCGGCAATATCGTCGACTGCGACTGCAATCAGCAGGTTGTCAATGTCGTCCCCGCCCAAGTGTGTGTCGCCGTTTGTGGCAACCACCTCGAAGATTCCATCCTTCAACTTAAGAATGGAAACATCGAACGTTCCGCCGCCGAAGTCATATACCGCAATGGTGCCATTCTGTTTTCGGTCCAACCCATAGGCCAGCGAAGCTGCCGTCGGCTCATTCACCAGCCGCAGCACTTCCAGCCCTGCGATGCGGCCTGCGTCCTTGGTCGCCTGCCGTTGCGCGTCGTTGAAATACGCCGGGACGGTGATCACCGCCTGCTTCACCGCGCCGCCAAAGAAACGCTCGGCATTGCGCTTGAGCTGGCGCAGAATCTGCGCGGAAATCTCCGGAGGCGTATAGCTGCGCTCGCCAAGACGAATCCGCAGCACCTCGCCCGTAGCAATGTCTTCGGCAAGATGAAATGGAAACAGCTTGAGCTCTCCCTGCACATCCTCCACGCCGCGGCCCATCAGCCTTTTCACGCTATACACGGCACGCTCCGGCGAACTCAACAGCGACTCGCGTGCGGCATTGCCCACCAGCACGCGGCCATCGTGGTCCACGGCCACCACGGAGGGTACAAGGTTCAAACCATCTTCGCCCGGAATGATGAACACTCCCTTGCCCGGTGCATCCGGATGCGCAAGCGAAGGCCCGGAAGCCATGTAGGCCACCAGTGAATTCGTAGTCCCGAGATCGATTCCTACAACTCTGTCGTCTGTCATTTTTATTTTTTTATTAAGTTAAATTAGTTCAGAACTTCATTGATGTCGCGTACAAGGTTGCAAAGGTAGCTGCGGCGGTTCAGTAAATCCACCATCTCTGCCGTAGCGGCAGACTCTCCGCCGTCCCATCGTTTCCAGGCAGCGCGCAGTTCGCCCTGCATCGAGTTCAACCGCGCCGTGAGTCCCTCGCTCGTCGCGCCCAGTTGTCCCCGCAGGTCCTCGTCAATGCTGCCCATCTTTGCTTCTTCCAGCAGCATGTTCAACTCGAACGCCTCTTCCAGCAACTCCGCCGGAACCGTCTGCTTCTTGTCCACGCCAGAGGCGCGCGCATTCTCGGTTGCGGTCTTGCTCTGCTCATCCAGTTGAATGCCTTCCAGCATCAGCAGGTATTCGGTGCGCGAGATCGGGTCCTTCAGGGTTCGATATGCGTCATTGAGCTGCGAAGTTTTCTCCAGGCTCCACGCCTGCTCCCGCGCACTTGCGCGCGAGTACACATCGGGATGCAGCTTACGGTTCAGCGCGTAATACTCGCGCTCCAGCGCCTCCTCATCCAGTTCCAGCCTGCATGGCAGTCCGAAGAACGAAAAGAAATCCGTCGGCTGTGCCGGTTGCACATGCCCGCACTCCGCGCAGAAATGTTCCGCGCGCATGTCGCCGCATGACCAGCAGCGGTGGCGATGATGTTCGCAGTGCGTCACCTGCAGAGCCGCATCCGACCCCGCCCTTGATTGATCGCTCAATTCGTCTCCTTCCCTTCAGCCTAGGAAAAGCTGCTGCCGCAGCCGCAACTCTTCTTTGCATTCGGGTTCTGGAAGACGAAGCCGCGGTGCATCAGCGTCTCTTCCCACTCCACCGTCATGCCGCTCAGGTAAATAAACGATTTCGGATCAACGAACACGCGGATCTCGCCGTATTCGAAGATGCGGTCGCGATCGCGCGGCTGCGTGTCAAAGCGAACGTTGTAGGAAAGTCCCGAGCATCCGCCCCCTTGTACGCCGAGACGTAATCCGCCCTGCGCCGGGTCAATGCCTTCCTTCTGCATCACTCCGCGGATATGCTCCAATGCCTTTTCCGTGATGTTGATCCCCTGCGTTGCCGGGCTCTGCTCTGTTGTCATTTGCGTGAACTCCTTGCCAGTGGTTCAATTTCCTTCATTAGCCGTTCTTCTTCTTCCAATCGGAGATGGCGGCGCGAATCGCATCTTCTGCCAGCACGGAGCAGTGAATCTTTACCGGCGGCAGCGAGAGCTCTTTCACAATGTCAGTGTTCTTGATCTGCAGAGCCTCATCCACCGTCTTGCCCTTCACCCACTCCGTCGCCAGGGACGACGAAGCGATCGCCGAGCCGCAGCCGAACGTCTTGAACTTCGCGTCCTCGATGATCTTGGTCTCCGGGTTCACCCGTATCTGCAGCTTCATCACGTCGCCGCACTCCGGAGCGCCCACCAACCCGGTGCCAACTTCTCCTGCGTTCTTGTCCATGGTGCCGACGTTGCGCGGATGCGTGTAGTGATCCAGTACCTTATCGCTGTAAGCCATCCCTTTGTTCTCCTTCTTCCCTACCCTACATTGGCGATTCCCCCACGGAACCGCAAAATCTTTTCAGCCAGGTGCCCCATATCTGCCGCCTTCAGCAGATGTGGGTTTGCCAATAACTCTAGTGCGCCGCCGGTTCAGCCGCCCACTTCACCTTCGAAAGGTCCACGCCTTCCTTGTGCATCTCGTACAGCGGCGAAAGCTCGCGCAGACGCTTCACCACGTCCACCACCTTCGTCGCCACATAATCCACCTCGGCCTGGGTGTTAAAGCGGCCAAGCCCAAAGCGGATCGAGCTGTGCGCCAGGTCGTCGCCCGCGCCCAATGCCTTCAGCACGTAACTCGGCTCCAGCGTTGCAGACGTACAGGCCGAACCGCTCGACACTGCAATATCGTTGATACCCATCAGCAGCGACTCGCCCTCTACATAGGCGAAGCTGATGTTCAGGCTTCCCGGCAAGCGATGCTCCATGCTGCCATTGATATAGACCTCGTCGAGCTGCGAGGTAATCTGCTCTCGCAGGCTCTCGCGCATCGCCAGTAGCCGCACGGATTCTTCCGCCATCTCCTGCTGCGCGATCTCACAAGCCTTGCCCAAGCCCACAATGCCCGGAACGTTCAGCGTGCCGCTGCGCATCCCGCGCTCGTGACCGCCTCCGTCCATCTGCGCCACAAGCTGTACCCGCGGATTCCGACGCCGCACATACAGCGCACCTACGCCCTTCGGGCCATAAATCTTATGTGCCGAGATTGATGCCAGATCCACGTTGTCCTCAACCACGTTGAACGGAACCTTGCCCACCGCCTGCACCGCATCGGTGTGGAACAGCACGCCTTTCTCATGGCAGAGCTTTCCAATCTCGCGAATCGGCTGCAGAACTCCAATCTCATTGTTCGCCGTCATGATCGAAACCAGAATCGTGTCGTCCGTCATGGCGTCTTTCAACTGGTCCAGATCGATCAACCCATCCTTCTGCAGCGGAAGGTAGGTGATCCGGCAACCGTGCTTTTCCAGCCGCTTGCACGTATCCAGCACGCACTTGTGCTCGGTCAGCTCGGTGATGATGTGGTTGCCCTTCTCGCGATACATCTCCGCCACGCCCTTGATCGCAAGGTTGTTGCTCTCGGTCGCGCCGGAGGTCAGCACGATCTCTTTTCCCGTAGCGCCAATCAGCTTGGCAATCTGCTCGCGCGCGCCGTCCACCGCCTTCTCTGCGATCCAGCCGAACTCATGGTTGCGGCTGGCCGCGTTGCCATAAATCTCGCTGAAGTAAGGCAGCATCGCCTCAAGCACCCGCGGATCGGTCCGCGTAGTGGCATGATTGTCCATATAAATTGGTAGCTTCACGGCCCCATTACTTCCCATAATTCCCTCCTGAAACTTGAATCTTCACCAACTCGTCCTCTGCACCGGCGGCCCATTCAAGCCCACCGTTGGCTGGAGTGGGGTCGGCGGTATCCTCTCCGCCCTCGTGCAGCTCCCAAACCGACAGCCTGCTCAGAACTTCTTCAATCGCGCGGCTCACCTTCTGCAAAGGTTCACGCACCGTACACTTCAAACTCGTATTGCACCCCTTGTCCGACTTGCAGGAGGTAATGAACAGCGGCCCTTCAATCGCCCGAATCACTTCCAGCGCCGAAATCTTCCGCGGGTCGCGTGACAGCACATACCCGCCGTTGGTCCCGTGCTGCGAGGTCAGCAGCTTACTCCGCGCCAGCCGTTGCAGAATCTTCGCCAGCGCCTCCTGCGGAATCCCATACATCTCTGCCAAATCCTTGGCGCTGCACGCCCCCAACGCGGCGTGCTCAGCCAGGTGCCGGACTGCGATCAACCCGTAATCGGCCTTCTTGGTAAGCTTCAGCATGGAAGCAGGTCTCTCCATCTATCTCCGACCTTTTAAGTCGCCAATAGAAGTATAGATGCAGCAAACCCGAAAAAGCAACAGGCCAATTCTGTTGAAAACCAATTATGTCATTAGTTCCACAAGAGTTAACTAATGGCGATTATTTTGATCGGATTAGGGACATCCACAGCCGGAAAGGAGCCGAACCGGCAATCGGTTCTGCGTCTGCGGACTCAATCCTCCGCCTCACCAAGTGTTTTTTCGAGCTTGCGCCCAGCGTAGAGGATGCGAAGGATTGTCACTGTCTCTGGCCCAACCTGAAAAGCGATGGAGACGCGGCGTTCGAAACCGGCTACTCTCAATCCCGGCCCGATGTCGTCCCGTGGCATGCCTCTTTTCGGAAAAGATTCCAAACGATTGATCCACTCCTCAATGCGTTCGATATAACCCAGAGCGCGATCTTCTCCGCTCCGCTCGGCAATGTAATCGTAGAGTTCCAGGAGATCCGCCTGTGCCTCCGGAGTGAAGAGCACGCGATGTTTCACGCGCCCTTTTTCTTCCTGTCGGCATGACGGGCACGCAATGCCGCGAAGACTTCTTTTGCGGGCACTACCCGCTCTGGCTCCGCCTGCAGCACGTCGTATGCGGCTGCAACATCTTCGCGCAGCCAGCGCTCCACGGCCAGGTCGCGCTCCTGCAACGAACGCAGCCCAGCCCTCACCACCTCGCTCCCCGAGGCATAGGCCCCGGACTTCACCAGCTTGTCAATGTACTTCGACAGCGCCGTAGGCAAACTGAACGTGCGCTTCTCCTGCGATGCCATGGCAGCGGTCCTCCTCCGACCTCCCGCTGAATTTAGCACAGAGTATGACTTGTTCATACTCCAAGACTTCTCGTGTTGCTGTGATCTTTCAAGACGTGGCCTCATCGAGCCGCAGCCGACGCCGCGGCAGCTCCTCTTGCTACAATCGCCTCGTGTCCACCTCTGGCGAGCAGCTCCCCGCACAGCCCGTGCCGCGCCCCTGGCCGCTTGCTCCCGAGCCCGAGCCGGCCTTCGGTCTGCTTGAAGTTTTCTTTGCCTTCCTGACCATGCTGCTGGCAGTCGTGTTTTGTGGCGCCGCCGCGATTGCCCTTGCGCGCCACATTCCGTCACTCAGTCATCTGCGCCCGGTCGATCTCGCCACCGACCCGCGCGTGCTCGTGCCCGCGCAAATGGCCGCCTACCTGCTGCTGTTCGGCGCTCTCTTGCGATTATTCCGGCACCACTATCGTATTGGATTCTTCCCCGCGCTCTCCTGGAATTGGCCTTTGCGCTGGCCCATGTTTCTGGTCGGGGGACTGCTGCTCGCCCTGGCGGTCCAGCTCATCGCACATTTTCTGCCCGTCCCGCCCGAACTGCCCATCGACAAAATGCTGCGCACTCCCTTTGACGCCTGGCTGATGAGTGCGTTTGGCACTTTCGTTGCGCCCTTTGCGGAGGAGGTCTTGTTTCGCGGATTGCTTTTTCCGGCGCTCGCCCGCCGTGCCGGAGCGCTGTTTTCGCTGCTTGTGACCTCCGTGTTCTTCGGCGCAATGCACGCCCAGCAACTCGCGGGAGCCTGGGTGCAGATCGCCTGCATCGTGGGCGTTGGCGTCATGCTGACCCTGGTCCGCTGGCGTTTCCACTCGCTCGCATCCTCCACCCTGGTCCACGTCGGCTACAACGGCGCGCTCTTCGTCACGCTCTTCGTGCAGACACACGGCTTCACAAACTTCTCGGCGCAGTAAGACGGAGTTGCTCCCGCTCTTCCCCTCTTGTTATCGTGAATTCCATGCCCGACGCGCGCCAGCAACTTCTCGCACTCCTCTCGCAGCAGTCTTTTCGCCTTGGCCAGTTCAAGCTCTCCAGCGGCGGCACCAGCGATTACTACATCGACTGCCGCACAACCACGCTGCATGCCGAGGGCGCGCGCCTGACCGGCCGCGTCTTTCTCGATGAAATCGAGCGCCGCAACTGGCGTCCGCAGGCCATCGGCGGACTCACCATGGGAGCCGACCCCATCGTCGTCTCCGTCGCCATGCTCAGCGCCGCAAGCGCCTAGCGCGCGGCAGCGCTGCATTCCCCGGAGCGCGAGTTGATTCACGGCTTCCTGGTGCGCAAGTCCGAGAAGACGCACGGCACCGGACAGCGCATCGAAGGCTTCCGCGAAAAAGGCGCGCGCGTGGTCATCGTCGACGATGTCTGCACCACCGGAGCCTCCACCGTGCAGGCCATCGAGGCCGCCATCGAATTTGGCTTTGAGATTGTGGGCGTGATGTGCCTGGTCGAGCGCGAGGAGTCACTGGGCCGCCCTGCCGTGGAAAGCGCCGCCGGCGGAGTGCCTTTCGTCTCCATCTTCACCGCCTCAGACGTGCGGGCAGAGCACCTTCGCCATCTGGTTTAGGTGGCGAGCGCGTCCGTTGCATTTATGCTACGCAAGGATTCGTTCTGGATTGCCTTCGCCCGCGCTCCAGATTACGATGTCTGCGGCCACCCACTTATGGCCCGTTGGGAGTCCTAAGCAATGATGTTCGGCAAACTCGGTCTCGTCATGATCGTTGTGCGCGACATGGAGCGCAGCGTCGCGTTTTATCGCGATGTGCTCGGCCTCAAACTTCTCATCCATCAGGACAACTGGAGCCAGTTCGATGCCGGAAACATTATCATCGGGCTTCATCCGGAGGGCGATGAGGTCAAGGTAAGTCCCACCACCGGCATGAGCATCGGCATTTATGTCGATGACATGGATCAGGCCGTCGCCGAAATCCGCCGCCGCCTCGCCAAAATCGCCATTGGCCCGCGCGCGGAGCCATTTGGCCGCTGGGCTCTGCTATTCGATCCAGATGGATACAGCATTCAGATTATCGAGATGGCGCGCAGCCTTCGCGCTCAGCACAAACTTGCGCCGGAGCCGAAAGAGTTCTAATTCGTGCACAGACAGAAATCCCTCCGCCGTGGCGGAGGGATTTTTGCAATCCGCTAACTCTTTACTTTAGCGAAACTTTAGCTGAACTGACTGGGAGGCTGATGCTCAGATGATGGTGTCTGTGGTGCTTTCTTGCAAACGCCGGCATCGCTGCGCTAAGCAGCAATACACCGGCCAATACGGCGATCAAACGATTTCTTCAACGCTGGCCTCCAGCGAACGCCCCTTTGGAGCGTCCACTCTGTTTCTTGTACGCACTTTGACGGCATTCTTTCCATCGGTCAAGTATTTTTCTTACCTAATCGACCAGCCTAAGGCAACATTACCTCGCTGCCCTCTCATTCCACAATTCCGGCGCAAACCATTTACACTAGCTTCAATTCAACGGACTGGACGAACCTCTGTGCTCGAAACCCTGAAGTGGACCGATTCTGGCGTTTTATTCATTGACCAAACCAAGCTGCCGACCGAGGAAATCTGGGTCAACTGCGCCAACTACGAAGCCGTAGCCGATGCCATTCGCACCATGATCGTGCGTGGCGCTCCCGCCATTGGCGTCGCCGCCGCCATGGGCATTGCCCTGGGAGCGCGCGATCTGGACGTCACCAGCATCTCGGAATTCCGCACCGGTTTCGGCCGAGTCTGCCGCATCATGGGCGAAACCCGTCCCACCGCCGTCAATCTCTTCTGGGCCATCCGCCGCATGCAGCGCCGCTTTGAGGAGATCAGCGCCCAACCCATCCCCTTCATCAAGCAGGCGCTCATCGACGAAGCGCTTGCCATCTACGCCGAAGACATCGCCACCAATCGCGCCATGGGAGCAAACGGCGCCGCGCTCCTGCCCCAGTCCGGCGGAGTGCTCACCCACTGCAACGCCGGAGCCCTGGCCACGGCAGGCTACGGCACCGCTCTCGGAGTGATTCGCGCCGCCGTCGAGGCCGGCAAAAAGATTCACGTCTTCGCCGACGAAACCCGTCCCTTCCTTCAGGGCTCGCGCCTCACCGCCTGGGAGCTGATGAAGGACAACATTCCCGTCACCCTCATCTCGGACAACATGGCAGGCGCGATCATGGCCCAGGGCAAAATTCAGGCGGTCATCGTCGGCGCTGACCGCATCGCCGCCAACGGCGACACCGCCAACAAGATCGGCACCTACTCGGTCGCAATCCTGGCCAAAGAGCACGGCATTCCGATGTACATTGCCGCGCCGTTCTCCACCATCGATCTGGAAACCCCGGATGGCTCCGGAATCCCCATCGAGCAGCGCGCCGCCAGCGAGGTCACCCACCTCGGCGGCAAACAGATCGCCCCCACCGGAGTTGCAGGTCGAGAATCCCGCCTTCGACGTGACCCCCGCGCGCTACATTCGCGCCATCATCACCGAGCGCGGCGTGGCCACCGCGCCCTTCAACGAATCCTTGATGAGGCTGAGCGAAACAAAGGCCGCCGTCGTCTAACAAGGCTTTGGTTTTGGTGTCATTCCGAACAACGCGAGGAATCCCCGCGCCGCTCAGATCTCCAGTGCGGCCTCAACGGCACTTCAATCAGCTCTTCCGTCTTTACGCCTGATTCGCCCTCATGAACGCGCCAATCCTGGCCGCTTCCTGCTCGCTCAAGCGGAACGTCGCCGCCGGTATGAATCCCGTCCACCTGGCTGGCTCTGCGCGCGCCCACAATGGCTGCGGTCACCGCCGGATTGCGCAACGTCCAGGCAATCGCCACCACGCCCGGTTGCACCCGGTGCACGTTGCCGATCTCGCGCAGCAACTCCACCAGCTTCAAGTTGCGCGAGAGCTTCGGCTCGTTGAACTGCGGAGCGCGGCGCCGCCAGTCGTCCTCCGGCATCTTGGCAATGCGTTCTGCCGTCATCTTGCCCTGAGAGCAGTCCGCTGGCCATCGGCGAATAGTTGATCACGCCAATGTTGTGGGCCTTGCAGAAGGGCAGAATCTCTTCCTCCACTGCCGGATCCAGCAAAGAATACGGCGGCTGCAGAGAAGTGATCGGCGCAATCTTCATCGCCCGTTCCATCTGCTCCACATTGAAGTTGGAGACGCCGATGTAGCGCACCTTTCCCTCTTCCTTGAAGCGCGCCAGCGTCTCCCATCCTTCTTCGATCTCCGCCTCCGGATCGGGCCAGTGAATCTGGTAGAGATCGATCACGTCCAGCTTCAAGCGCCGCAGCGAATTCTCAACCTCTTCGCGCAATGAATCCTTTTTCAGGCTCCGGTAGATCCGGCGGTTTTCATCCCAGCGCATCGAGCATTTGGTAAAGACATAAGGCTTTTTCGTGCAGTGGGCCAGAGCTTTGGCCACAATCTCCTCGGAATGTCCGAGGCCGTAAATTGCGGCGGTGTCAATCCAGTTCATGCCGCCTTCCAAGGCGCGCTGAATTGCCTCGACCGATTCGCGATCGTCCTGCGGCCCCCAGCCAAAATCCCAGTTGCCGCCGCCAATCGCCCATGCTCCAAAGCCGATTGGAGTGAGCTTTAAATCTGAGTTTCCAAGTTGACGAGTTTCGAGTGAGGTGCGATTTGTCTCAACTGTGGTTGGCATATCTGTTCGATGCATAGCGTATCTCGTTGGTCACAACTCTTGGGCAGCCCCCTACCCTACGTATTCTCTACGCGGCATTAGACCTTTGCTCCTGCTTGCCCGCCCCCCGGCTGCGCGCGCGCAAGTAGTCCTGCGCATTGTGATAGCCCTCCATCGTACCGACGTCCATGTAGTGCTCACCGTTCGCCGTGGCGTGAACCGGGTTCCCGGCGGCGATGTAGGCATTGAGCAGATGGCCCAGGTATTCGTCCTCGCGATGGCGCGACTCCCAGAGCATGCGGAGATCGTGGAAGGCGCGGCCCGAGGCGGTCACCGCGCCCCAGATCCAGTTCGAACCGGGGTTCGGCTGCTTCACTTCAACCCGTTCCACGCGGCCGCTTTCATCGCAGAGCACGGCATCGAAGACGCTTGGATTCGCCACCGGAAACAGCACCAGGTTCACCCCCGGCCCTTGCTCCACCGAGGCATGGAAAGGCATTCTCCGGATACCAGATGGTGTCCGGAAGGCCGATCAGCACCGGCTCGTCGTGGCGCACGAAGGGCTCGGCGCGGAAGATAGCGTCGCACAAACCGCGAGGGCGCCGCTGCACCGCGTAAAAGATCTCCGCGCCGTAGTCGCGCTCGGCATAGTAACGCACGATGTCGCTTTTTTCGGCTGAAATCACCATGCAGATCTGGCGGCTCCGGCGGCAATCATGCGCTCCACCAGATACTCTGAAACGGCCTTGGGCCGCTCGACGCCTTCAACGTCGCGGGAGCCAACGGGCAAAAGTTCTTTGCTGCATCCGAGCGGCTGAATGCGCAGTCCGGCTCCAGCAGCGGGAATGATTCCGATCATGCAGCCTCCATCTGGACTTTGCGAGGGGTGGACGAGCGGGCGGCGTCAAAAGCAGCCAGCATGGTGAGTGCGCGCTGGCGTCCGGTGTGCTCGTCGAGGGTGCGCTGACGGGCGCGGCGGGCCATCCGCCGCAACTCCGCGTCTGGAACGGTCGAGCAGCGTGCAGCACGTCCCCGGTGTCGCTGGCGACGAGCACTTCCTCGCCGGGCTCAAAGAACGAATCGAGCCCGCGAAACCAGTCGGTAATGATCGGCGCGCCACAGGCCGCAGCTTCAAAGAATCGTCCCGAAGGACAATACCCGGAGGCCGCCATCTCCGCTCGCGTCAGATTCAGCGTGAGGCGCGAAGAACAGTAAAGCACCGGATGATCGCTCGGGCCAACATGTTCGAAGCGCCGCACATTCGCTGGCCACTGCCACTCCGGCGGATACAGCGAACCGGCGAGCAGGAAGCGCGAAGACGGACGCTGCCGGGCCGCTTCCAGGAACATGGACTCCAGCTTGGCCTGGCGGTCCGCGGCGTAGGTTCCCATGTAGCTGAGTTCGCATCGCAACTCAGCGTAAGGCCGCACCGGACGATAAACATCCGGGTCCACGCAGCCGAAGAGCGGGCGCGCCATCCTGACCCCGAAATCCCGCTCCAGTGCGACCAGCGCGCCGCCGCCCGTCCAGGAGAACACCAGATCGAAGGCCGGCAACTGGCTGGCGCGCAGATAGTCCAGATCGCCCTCGGCAAGGCGGTTCAAGGTGATCGGCGTATCCAGATCGTAGAAGACGCGCAGCGGAGCCGTCGAGCGAGAGCAACGCATCGGCAATGCGCGCCCCTTCTGGGACGTAGCTGGCGGTCACGACCACGTCGGATTCGGCAGCTTCGGCCAGCGCCCGGTTGCGGATGGCATCCCATGAGGAGTAGAGCTTCAGCTCGCAGTAGTCGCACTCGCTGAAAGTCACGATGCTTGGCGTAATACGGCACATCGCGCTCGTAAAAAGTGACACGATGCCCGAGCCGGTGCAGCGCGCGCAGAATTGCACGATACGGCGTGGCATGACCATTGCCCCAGGAAGATGACAGAGTCAGGCCGAAGAGTGTGATCTTCAAAGCGCACCATCCGGTTCCGCAGCCCAGCCTGCAAAACGCGGGCATACAAGTCCTACTCAGCTTTGGATGAAGAGTACGCGCTAGATGTTTGCTCGAATTTGTTCGGCGGCGGCTAGTGCAATTGGGGATCGCGCAGGATACGGGAAGGGTACGAAGCGGAGGTGCCCCATATCTGCCGCAGTGAGCAGATGTGGGTTGCAGCGACGGCGGGCCGGACCCGGTTGCCATGAAACTACGGCTTAGACCAACTTTGCGTCCAGAGTGATTTCCGCGTTGAGCACGCGTGAGACCGGGCAACCGGCCTTGGCGTCGGCGGCGGCTTTCTGGAACTTGGCCTCGTCGGCGTTGGGAATTTTGGCGCGCAGCTCCAGATGAATTTTGGTGATGGTGAAGCCCGCGTCGGTTTTCTCGAAGGTAAGCGCGGCCTTGGTGTCGATGGCGTCTGCCTTCAGGCCAACGCCGTCCAATTGCGCGGAGAGCGCCATGGAGAAGCATCCCGCGTGTGCGGCGGCGATCAGTTCTTCGGGGTTGGTGCCCACGCCATTCTCAAAGCGCGTGAGGAATGAGTATTGCGTCTGCGACAGGACTCCGCTAGCCGTGGTGACAGTCCCTCGCCCGTCCTTTAATCCGCCCTCCCAGTGGGCGCTTGCCGTTCTTTGCATTGCGATGGCTCCTAACTGCGCGCTGATATGCGCCACCGACATGCTACACCTGATCCATACCCGATGACGCGCGATGTAACTCAGCGGTACGTGCAATGGCAGGTTACCCCGGGGCGAGCTGTTACGCGAATAGTAAATCGTTCCCGAACTGATGTTGACCGATGAGTACATCGTTGTCCGGGTCCGAAAGAAGACTGACTCCATGGTAACCGGCTGACCTCCAAGGATCGGCGGCAAGGTTAACGGGCGCAACAAAATCCATCGAGAACGAGAGTTCAAGGTACGAGAGGGATTGGTAAAAGACAGGTCGGGCTCGCAACTCTGGCGCGGTGAATTTATACTTTCCGGAAACCTTATGACGAAACCAAAGCGGCTGCTCTGTCTCTGCCATGGTTGTGCTTCTGTTTCTCGCGGCCTCATGCCAGCGCTCGGGCGAAAAGAAATTTAAACCGAGCGCGCTGGCCGCTGGACTATACAGCGGACAGAGTCTGCAATCGGTGGAGCGCAAGCTTGATATGATGGCGGCAGCTTCGACATACTCGAAGATCGCACGCCGCTGCCGAGCGACACGCGCCCGCCCTACCGGCTGCTGGTAATCTCAAAGAAGAACGCGCGGGTCAGCGGGCAGGCGGGCGAGCTGGTGCTGACGTTTTTCAATGATCGCCTGATGACCTCGCAGTTTTACCCGGCTGACATGGCTGCCGCACGCGCCGCCGTGGAAGCGGGCCAAGCAACTTTCGCTGGCCGACGGCGATGCCCACATCCAGCCCTCCACGCGAGTCTGGGTGGGCAAAGACGAAAACGGCCGCAGCTACATTGGATGGATTGACAAGAGCTTGCAGGCCGAGCAGGATGCCTGGGTGAAGCAGTACGGACAATAAGGAATGCAGGAGCGAAATGACCCCATGGACCTAGATCTGAACCAATTGCGCACCCAGATCGACTCTATCGACGAAAAGCTGGTGGAGTTGCTCAATGAGCGGGCCTATTGCGTGCTGGAAATTGGCCGCTACAAGCAGCAAAACCAGCGCGCGGTGTATGAGCCCAAGCGCGAGGAGCTAGTGATGGCGAACGTGGCGCGCTGCAACCACGGGCCGCTGCCGCACGAGGAACTGGCGACGATCTACACCGTCCATCCTTGCCGCCATGCGCCGACTGCAATCGCCGGATCTGCTGGAGCGTTCGTGAGCCTGATGAAGCGCGTCACGATCATCGGCCTTGGACTGATGGGGGGCTCGCTGGCACTGGCGTTGCGCCGCGCCGGATTGGCCGAGCACATCGTGGGCTGCGGCCGCGCGGAGCTGCATTCGCCGGGCACAGGAGATGTCTGCGATCGACTCGGGCTGCACGGATGCGGAGGAGTCGGTTGCCGAGAGCGACTTCGTCTTCCTCTGCACCCCGGTGGAGACCAGCATCGCGCTGCTCGAGCGGATCGCGCCACGGCTGCGTCCCGGAGCGCTGGTGACCGACGTGGGCAGCACGAAAAGTGCGTTCGCCGCTGCTGCTCGCGAGGATTTTTGGCACGTCGGCCAACGAGCGCGTACTCCCCGGACATCCGCTGGCGGGACGCGAGGTCTCCGGCCTGGAACACGCCGAGGCCGATCTCTACGCGGGCTGCGTCTGGGTGCTGACCCCGCTCGCAGACGAGGCGGTTGCACGCGAGGCATCGAGTGCAGGCGAAGACGTAAAGGCTCCAGTTGCTTCGCACCGCACGTTGCAAGCGGCGCTGGAGGCGATTGGCGCGCGCGTGGTCTTCACCACTCCCGAGGAGCATGACCGCACCCTGGCCTACACCAGCCATCTTCCGCAGATGCTCTCAACCGCGCTGGCACTGACCCTCGAAGAGGCCTTCGGCGTACGGGCCATCCGGCGTTGCAGATTCATGGCGGCGGCTTGCGCTCCATGCTGCGTCTGGCCCGGAGCGAACCCTCGATGTGGGAGCAGATCGCCGCCAGCAATCAGGAGAATATCGCCGCGGCCCTGGAGAGCATGGAAGTCGAGCTGCGAAAGTTGCGCGAGAGCTTGGGCAGCCCCGAGTTCCGCAAAACACTTCGAACAGGCGCGTGAGTTTGCGAAGTTTGTGAAGAGCTGAAGGATCCGTCAAGAATCCTGCTCAGTCCAAAAAAGGAAGCGCTAATCCCACATTCGCCAAAAGATGGCGGATGCGGGCCACCCTGAAGTTTGTTATCCGAGTATCTGGCTGAGAAGAGAGCGGACGATGAGGTAGCCTGCTCCGAGGAGACACAGTGCTACGGCGAGCAGGAGCGCGGCGTAGAGGCCTTCCCTGCCGGGCGCGGGCGGAGTGACGCCCAGGTACATCGCGAAGAAGTTGTGAATCGCGGTCTGGAGAAAAGTGCGCTTGGGTTCGGTGGTGGTCATAGTTTCGTGCTCGCCCGTACTGCTCACATCATAGCCGCGCGAAAGGGCAGCGAGGGCAAAGATTTCTGCGCAAAGCTGAACCGCGCGACGATTATTTACAATCGATTGCTGATGAATGTTCTCAAGGAATTATTCGAGCGGCACTTTCACTCCGCGGCCTCGCTGGTGCGTCCGGTACAGGGGGAGCTTGGCGGATCGGGACGCACCATTGTCCGCCTTGCCAATGAAAAGTTCAGCGCAATCGGCGTCCATCACGATGTGAAAGAAGAGAACGCTGCGTTCCTCGAGTTCTCCAAGCACTTTCGCCGCCACGGTCTTGCGGTGCCGGAAATCTACTCGGAAGATCTCAGCCAAGGCGCCTACCTTGAGGAAGACCTCGGAGACACCACGCTGTTTGAGTTTCTTTCGCTGCACCGTGCGGGCGGGGAGATTGCTCCCGTGGTGGTGGAGGCCTATCGCAAGGTGGTGGAGGAGTTGCCGCGCTTCCAGGTAGAAGCCGGACGGGATTTGAACTACAAGGTCTGCTATCCGCGCGCCAGTTTCGACCGGCAATCGATTGCGTGGGATCTGAATTACTTCAAGTACTACTTCCTTCGCCTCGCCGCAATCCCTTTCAACGAACAGGCGCTGGAGGAGGATTTCAGCCGGCTGACGAAGTTTCTGCTGAGCGCCGATCGCAGCTACTTTCTCTATCGCGATTTTCAGTCGCGCAACATCATGCTGCGCGACGGGGCGGCCCTATTTCCTCGATTACCAGGGCGGCCGCCGGGGCGCGCTTGCAATATGACATCGCCTCGCTTCTGTTCGACGGCAAGGCCGATCTGCCGCCGGAGTTGCGCCAGCAACTGCTGGACCATTATCTCGACTCGCTGGCCGGATTCATCGACGTGAAGCGGGACGCGTTTCTGCAGCACTACTACGCCTATGTGTACGTTCGCATCATGCAGGCTCTGGGCGCTTACGGATTCCGTGGCTTCTACGAGCGCAAGCCGCACTTTCTGCAGTCTGTTCCATACGCGCTGAAGAATCTGCGCTGGCTGCTGCACAACGTCACGCTGCCGGTCGCGCTGCCCGCGTTGATGGACGCATTCACCGGCATGGTTGGCTCGGAGAAACTGCAAGCATCGCGGCGCCGCGCGGAAGAACTCACGGTCGTGGTTTCCAGTTTTTCCTTCCATCGCGGGCCACTGCAGGACGACAGCGGAAACGGCGGAGGATTCGTCTTCGATGCGCGCAGCCTGCCCAATCCAGGGCGCGAGGAGCGCTTCAAAACCCTGACCGGACGGGACGCGGCGGTGATTGAATATCTCGGATGCGCAGGAGAGCGTGCATCAGTTTCTGGCCGAGCGCAATGGCATTGGTGGATGCCAGCGTGAGCAATTATCAGCGCCGCGGCTTCAAGCATCTGATGGTTTCATTCGGCTGCACCGGCGGCCAGCATCGCTCGGTTTATCTGGCAGAGCAGGTGGCAAAGCGCCTGGCGGAAGAAGCGGAATGCGAGGTCGTGTTGCAGCATCGGGAGCAGGAGAAGTGGGTGCGATGAAAGCGATGATTCTAGCTGCCGGACTCGGCACGCGGCTTGCGGCCTCTTACCAACGACCGTCCCAAGGCGCTGGTGGAAGTCGGAGGGCGCACGCTGCTGGAGATCACGTCTCCGCCGCCTGCGAAGTTTTGGCATCCGCGAAGTGATCATCAACGTGCATCACTTCGCCGATTTGGTCGTGGAATATCTGAAGGCCAACGATCACTTCGGCATGCGGATTGAAATTTCGCGCGAGAGACGATCTGCTCGACACCGGCGGCGGGCTGCTGAAGGCCGCAGAATTTTTTCTTCGCGACGTTGCTAAGCAAGGCGAATCTGCACGAGACGTTTCTTCGCAATGCGATCTTCGCGATGCGAGCCGTTTATTCTTCACAACGTCGATGTGCTCAGCTCCATCGACCTTGGGGCGATGGTGAAATTTCATCGCGAACATGAGGCGCTGGCGACACTGGCGATGCGGCAACGGGAGAGTTCGCGCCAACTGCTCTTTGACGAGCATCTTCAACTCTGCGGGCGGCGCGTGGAGGAGGCCGCCGAGGCCGGAGATGGTTCGTCCCGCATGGGAGACGCAAGCGTTGGCATTTTCCGGTATTCACGTCATCTCGCCGCGCATTTTTTCCTTGATGAATAAGGCTTTGATGAACAAGGCTTCGGCGAATGAGTCGACGGCGCCGGGACGCGCGAGAGCGCGCTTTTCCCATCATTCCGATGTATCTGCGCCTGGCCGGCCGAGGGAGAAAAGATTCTCGCCTTTCGAGCCGACAACGATTACTGGCGCGACCTCGGAACGGTGGCGAGCCTGAAGCAGGCCGCCGAGGATCATGGAGCAGAAGCTTCTGGAGACATAAGGCTCGACGGCACAGCCACGGGAGCGGGAATTGTTGCATTGCGCGGCGCCGCGGTGCCAAGCGCGTAGACTAGGAATATGTCACAGCAAAATGAAGATCGCGCCCGCCAAAAGTTCGCCGAGAAGATGCGCCAGAAAAGCCTGACCGCCAAGAATGCAAAGCTGGCGCGAAAAACGCAGATGAGAGCAAGACTGCGCCAACCACCAAGCCTGCGTCAACTACTCCTGCGCCAACGATGAGAGCGCGGCAAGAAAGACTGATTGCGTCGGTTACGGATCGCGGCCTGAGCACATTCAGAGAAGCTTGGGAGGCGAGAGCTGGATTTTTTCCAGAACGGGCGGTGACCGATCGTTTGCCGTGAGCAGCTCTGAGTTTTTGTCTCATTTCTTCGGCAAGCGCTGTACAATCTTCCAGTGCGAGCCGCGGCCATAGCGCATTCGTATGTGAAACAGAACGTCGTGGAGCCCTTCTGCGACGCGCGCGGTCAGTGTGTTTCGCGGCAACACGCTTGAGGCCGAACGACCTGCCCGATGTGGCCATCGTCTTCGGCGGCGACGGTGCGGTTCATCGCGTACTCGCTTCGCTGGCCTACACCAAGACGCCTCTGCTGGTGGTTCCCACCGGCAGCGCCAATGATTTCGCGCGCTGTCTCGGCATTCCGAACCGGAGTGAGGCTTTGCGTGCCTGGCACGCTACCTCGATCGCGGCGACAATGTGCGCACCATCGATCTCGGCACGGTTCGTCCCATGGCCGATTCCGCGCTTGGCGAAGCCGATCTCATCGATTCGGCGACCTTTGCCGATGCCGAAGGCAGCCTCGCCCGGCCGGCGAGTCCGCTTGGTCCGGCCATCGTGCGCCAACAGCTCCATCGCGCCGAGGAGACCGCCGAGCAGCAGCGCGTGATCTATTTCAGTGGCATCGCCGGACTCGGGTTGGACGCCGAGACCAATCGGCGCGCCAATCTCATGCCGGGCTGGTTGCGCCGCCACGGCGGCTATATCCTCGCCGCGCTCAGAGCGCTGGTCAGATTATGCTCCGCCGGTTGTGCGCCTCTATAGCTATGACGCCTGCGGACAGGAGACCTGTCTGTGCGGCCCGTGCTGTTCACCGCCATCGGCAACGCTCCTGAGTACGGAAGCGGCATGAGAATGCTGCCGCAGGCTCAACTGGACGATGGCCAGCTCGATCTCTGTTTCGTTCCGGCCATGTCCAAGGGCGATGTCCTGCGCCACTTCCATCGCATCTATTCCGGAACTCACCTGCTGGTGCCCAAGGTGCGCTATTTCCGCACCCGCCAGGTTTTTGTGGAGAGTGATGAACCCATTGCCATCTACGCCGATGGCGAATACCTTTGCCAGACGCCGGCCGAGATCTCGGCCTCGTCCAAGGCGCTGCGCGTCATTGTTCCGTAACGATGTTCCATAACGATCGGAGTTCCTCGACGAATTCGGGGTCAGTATGACTAGCCCTCCGGTGCTGACGCCTGTCAATTCCAGATTGCCTAATTCGCATGATGGGCAGCGGACCGCCGATCGAAGCTCCTCCAGAGCTGTTTTTATTGAGCGCTGGCCGGTTCTGCCGATTTATACTTGAGGGACTCATGCCCAGCCCCGTACTCAATAAACCGCATTTCCAAGCACCCCAGGGTGAGCAGAAGCACGATGTCATGCCGACTCTGTTTGGGGATGGTTATGGGCTTTACGAAGTTCGCAAGGGTTCCTTCGTCGTCTCGTTCGTACTGAATACCGCGCTGATCGCCCTGCTGCTCTGGGTGACAAGCTGGACCGCGACTCATGCTCCGCAGATCAAGCAGGTGGTTGGCATGTCGGTGGATATCAGCCCCTACGTCCTGCCCGCGTCCAAGGACATCTCCGGTGGCGGCGGCGGTGGCGGCTCGCACGACGTCCATCCCGCCTCCAAGGGCGCGCTGCCGAAGTTTGCCAAGACGCAGATTGGCACCTCCCACCGTGCTCCCGATGGAGCAGCCTAAATTAGCGGTCACGCCCACCGTGGTGGTTCCTCCAGAGATTAAAATGCCGCAGGTCGGGCCGATCGGCGATCCGCTGGCGAAGCTTAGCGAGCCCGCCCTCAAACGGCACCGGTACGGGCGGCGGAATCGGCAGCGGAACGGGCGGCGGCGTAGGGATCGGGACGCGGCCCGGGCGTCGGCCCTGGCTGGGGTGGCGGCATAGGCGGCGGAGCCTATCACGTAGGTGGCGGCGTCAGCGCTCCCAAGATCGTCTATCAGCGTCGATCCTGAATTCAGCGACGAGGCTCGCAAGAATAAGTGGCAGGGAACCGTAGTTCTGCGCGTGATCATCGGAGTGCGACGGCAAGACCCACGATATCACGGTGCTGCGTTCGCTGGGCATGGGACTGGATGAGAAGGCGGTCGAAGCCGCACGCATCTGGCGCTTCGAGCCCGGCCAAAAGACGGCACACCGGTTCCGGTCGAAGTCAACATGGAAGTCAACTTCCGCCTCTACTAGGGACGTTTTCGAATGCACGGCTTTAAACCAGCATCAAAGTTTATGGAAGAGCCGTGAACTACCTCACGCCTCTTGCACATCTTCAGGGTCCGGGACGCAAGCGCTTCTGCTGCGCTTTCCTCTGCGATTCGCGCCTCGCGTTTCCTGTTGCACTTTACCCCTTGCGATTAACGCTCTACGGAATGCGCGTGTTACAGGTTCGGCCTTGCGCCGTGCAGCCTCCGCCCACTCTTCGCGCCGGTCCCAGATGTCGCTCGCGCGATCGCCAATGTTTTCCACGGCATCACGGGCGTCTTCATACTTGCGGCGCACGTCCTTGCGAAGCTGTTTGCCGGTTTTTGGGGTGATGAACATAGCGGCAAGCGCGCCGAGCCCGAGGCCAATCGCCAGAAAACCAAACGCGGTGGTGAAATGCTGCTGGCGGCGTGAAAACTCATAATTACCAAAACGGAATTCTGCCATTTAGAAGGGAGTTCCTTTCGAGAGACATTTTCCCGCTTAGTTAGAGCGCTGATTTGCGCGCAGCTGTTGCCCGCGTCCAGCAGAACCCGGCGGCCTTCGATGCGATATTTTCCATCGGCCACCAGCGCAATCGCTTCGCTGTACGCCAGGTGCTCCTCGGCCAAAATGCGCTCGGCCAGCGTGTGCTCATCGTCGGGGGGCAGCACCGGCACCACTTTCTGTAAAACAATCGCTCCATGGTCCAGGTGCTCGTCCACGAAATGTACGGTGCAGCCGCTGAACTGCACGCCATATTCGAGCGCCTGCTTCTGCGCCTCAAGCCCCGGAAACGCGGGCAGCAGCGAAGGATGAATGTTCAGAATCTTTCCCGCGAACTGCTGCACGAACCACGGCGAGAGCAGGCGCATGTATCCGGCGAGCACCACCAGGTCTACCCCGGCATCGCGAAGGGCCGCCACTACGGCGCGGTCGTGCTCCTCGCGCTTGCAGCCTTTGCTGGGCAGCACTACGGTTTTCAGGCCACGCGCCTGCGCCGTCGGTGATGCCGGCGGCTTCCGCGCGATTGCTGATTACGACGGAAATCTCGGCGTCGAGTTTGCCGCCGCTGATGTTGTTGGCGATGGCCAGGAAGTTGGAGCCGCGTCCGGAGAGAAGTATGCCGAGTCGAGTCATCGGAGTTCAGGATATAGCGCGGCACAGCGTCGCGCTCAAGAAAAGAGAGCGAGAAAATCTTCGAACCCCACATTCGCCAACTTGCAGGGCGTATTCCGACCCCACATTCGCCAAATGCGGGCGGATGTGGGCCACCCAAGGCATCGCTAGGCGGCGCGAATCAATCTAGCCACCAGGAGACTTCGAAATGGATCTTGAAGGCGCGGTCCGCCAGGAACTGATTGCAGCGCTTGAGGGCGGCAATGCCCATGCTCGCTTTGAAGATGTAGTGGCGAATTTTCCTGCCCGGCTTCGCGGTGAAAAGCCGAGCGGTGAAAAAGGGAGCTTGCCCTACTCGGCCTGGCAACTGCTGGAGCACATTCGCCTGGCGCAGAACGACATCTTACGCTTTTGCAACAACCAGGACGGGAGCTACCGGGAGATGAATTTTCCTGACGATTACTGGCCCAAAGCCGCCGCGCCGCCTGGCGCCCATGCATGGGATCAGTCGGTGGCCGCGGTGCTGTCGGATCGAGAGGCAATGATTCGATCGTGCGCGACCGGGGCCGCGACCTGGCCGCCCCGTTTGCCTGGGGAGACGGACAGAACATCCTGCGCGAGGCGATCCTTGTCGTGGACCACACGGCGTATCACGTTGGAGAACTGCTGGCGTTGCGGCGTCTGCTCGGCATCTGGCCCGCGCAGTAAATTCGCTGAACCTACGTTCGCCAACAGCGGGTTTGTATTCCGACCCCACATTCGCCAAAAGAGGGCGGATGTGGGCCACCCGAAGATTCTCGATTAGCTGTACTGCACCTTGCGCTCGCCCTTGACGATGCGACCGATGACGTAGCCCTTTTCGCCGGCGCGATCCAGGATCGTCTGCGCCTTCTTGAACTTCTTTGCCGGAACCACCAGGATCATGCCGATGCCCATGTTGAAGGTTCGCATCATCTCGGCGTGCTCGACGTTTCCGATCTTCTGCATGTGCTCAAAGATCGGCAGTACCGGCCAGCTTCCCATCTCCACCAGCGCGCCGACGCCCTTGGGCAGCACGCGGGGCAGGTTTTCCGTAATGCCGCCGCCGGTGATGTGGGCCATGGCGCTGACGACTTCTCCGTCCAACATGCGGCGCACGATGGGCCAGTAGCTCTTGTGCTGCTTCATCAGTTCGGAGCCGACTTTGCCCTTCATCTCGTTGACATAGGTGTCCGGGGTGTAGCCAGCTACGGAGAACATCAGCTTGCGGGCGAGCGAATAGCCATTCGTGTGCAGGCCGGTGGAAGGCAAGCCCAGCAGAACGTCGCCTATCTCCACGTCTTTGCCAGTGAGAATCTTTTCCCGCTCCACGGCACCGACGATGAATCCGGCCAGATCGTACTCGCCGTCGGGATAGAAGCCTGGCATCTCGGCGGTTTCGCCGCCGATTAGCGCGCAGCCGTTGTGTTTGCAGGCTTCGGCCAGTCCGCTGATCACCTTTTCGGCGATCTCCAGCTCCAGTTTGCCCACGGCGAGGTAGTCCATGAAGAACAGCGGGGTGGCACCCTGCACAGCGATGTCGTTGACGCAGTGGTTTACCAAATCTCCGCCTACGGTGTGGTGCACGCCCATTTCAAAGGCAAGCTTCAGTTTGGTGCCGACGCCATCCACGCTGCTGACCAGGACGGGATCGGTGAATTTCTTCTTATCCACCTGAAAAAGCCCGCCAAAACCGCCAATTTCGCTAAGGACACACTTATTGAACGTGCGGTGCGCCAGGTACTTGATGCGCTGCTTCGTGCGATTCGCCTGTTCGATGTCGACGCCTGCGTCGGCGTAGGTCAGGCTCTTTTGTTCGGGCTCGTCAACCAAGATAGTCCGTCCGTGGAGGAAATTTTCGAGGGATTCCGCGATTCAAGATTGTAGCATTTGCAGGCCACTAGATGCGGGACCGCCGCTCCATTTCCGCCTTTTCACGATCCGTGCGGCTGCATTCAGGGCTTATCTGTACGCTTATCTACAAGGTTGCCAGAGGGTTGCACCGGCAGCTCTCTTAATCCCATAATGAAGAAGTAAGCCATTCTCCTCAATTCCTGGCGTACGCGGCACGGACGGATTCCTCATGGCCGGTTTGGATTGGATCTTCGTTGTTTTCGGTGTGGGAGTAGCTTTGACGGGAGGCTGGATCCAGCTTCACCCGGAACGTGTCATACCCCGCGACACCGGGCCTGGCCAGCTCGCGGATTGGCAACTCGACCCCGCCGCACGCGTGCAGATCCGACTGCTCGGGGCCTGCTTCCTCTTCATGGGAGTGTTTTTTTCGCTTCAGATGTCGATCGACCTTACGGGGCGTCCATGGTGGACGGGGACGCTCAGCGGGTTGGTCACGGCCATCGCAGCCGTCATGCTGGTCTATGTCCGAGTCCGCCGCCAGCAGCGCCGGAGGCGACACTTCACTCAGCAATCGCCGCTGGCTGGAAAAGCGCTCGAACTCCGCTAGACATTTGTTCTGTACTCCAATTTTCCCGTAGTACGCGATTCACGGCCAGCGCCGCGCTTGGTGTGCGCCGGACGCCCCACATCTGAATTCCGATTTTCGAACCCCTACCCGATTTTCCGATTCCGTTCACCCAAACAAGTTCGGCCCGGTGTAGGATTTTTGGCATAGATACAGTGGCTGGAAAGGTGCGCTCATGAGTTCGACCGGTAATGCTTCTGCCTCCAATGTCTCTCCCGTCGATGAGTTGCGAGCGGATCGTCACCCCCTCGATCCGATTTTCACGCCGTCCAGTGTGGCCTTGGTGGGAGCCAGCGAGCGCGCTGGCTCGGTGGGCCGCACGGTGCTCTGGAATCTCATCAGCCACCCCTTTGGCGGGACGATTTATCCGGTCAATCCCAAGCGCGCCCACGTCCTAGGGGTTCGCGCCTATGCTTCGCTGCAGGCTCTGCCGGAGACTCCCGACCTTGTCATCGTCTGCATTCCGGCCGAAGGTGTACCTGGCCTGCTCCGCGAATGTGTGGAACTGGGCGTACCCAGCGCCATTGTCATCTCTGCCGGCTTCAAAGAAACCGGCGAGCGCGGCAAGCAGCTTGAAGCCGAGATCCTTCAGACGGTGCAAGGGCGGATGCGCATCATCGGCCCCAACTCCATCGGCGTGATGAATCCGGTTGTCGGACTCAATGCCACCTTTTCGAATGCGATGGCGCGCCCCGGCAACGTCGCATTTATCAGTCAGAGCGGCGCTCTCTGTGCGGCGATCCTGGACTGGGCAAGAGGTGAGAACGTTGGCTTCAGCGGCTTCGTCTCTATCGGCTCCATGCTGGATGTGGACTGGGGCGACCTCATCGATTATTTCGGCAACGACCCGCGCACCCACTCGATCGTTATCTACATGGAATCCATCGGGGACGCGAGTTCTTTTCTTTCCGCCGCCCGCGAAGTATCGCTCTCCAAGCCGATCATCGTTATCAAGGCGGGACGCACTGCCGCCGCCGCCAAAGCCGCCGCCTCGCACACCGGCTCGCTGACCGGCTCCGACGCCGTTCTGGAAGCTGCCTTCCGCCGCGTCGGCGTGCTGCGCGTCAACTCGATCGCAGAAATTTTTTTTATGACCGAGGTGCTCTCCAAACAGCCACGCCCCAGGGGTAACCGCCTGTGCATCGTCACCAATGCCGGAGGCCCGGGCGTGCTGGCCGCCGACGCGCTGATTAACGGGGGCGGCGAGCTTGCCGAGCTGTCGCAGGAGACAATCACCGCCTTTAACGCCATCCTCCCTCCCGCATGGAGCCACAGCAATCCGGTGGACATCCTCGGTGACGCCGACCCGGTGCGTTTTGCAAAGTCAGTGGAAATTGCTGGGAAAGATATCAACATCGATGGATTGCTAGTCATCCTGACGCCCCAAGGTATGACCGACCCGACGCAGATCGCCGAGCAGCTTAAGCCTTATGCTCGCGGATTCACAAAGCCCGTACTGGCCAGTTGGATGGGAGGGGAGTCGACTGCCGCTGGCGAGGAAATTCTTAATCGTGCGGGAGTTCCCAGTTTCAACTACCCCGATACCGCGGTGCGCGCATTCAACTACATGTGGCGCTACTCCTACAATCTGCGCGGTCTTTATGAGACGCCTTCGCCCAATGCCGCGGCATTCCTTCCCGATCGCGACCGCGCTTCGGAGATTCTTTCCACGGTGCGCAACAGTGGCCGCACGGTAATGACCGAGTACGAATCGAAGAAGCTGCTTGCGTGCTACGGCATCCCGAGCGTCACTACCGAGATCGCCGAAAGCGAAGATGCCGCCGTCGAACTCGCAGCTTTCATCGGATACCCTGTCGTTCTCAAGCTCCATTCGTTGACCATCAGCCACAAGAGCGAGGTCGGCGGAGTCATTCTCAACCTTGCCAGTCCCGGCAGCGTGCGCGGCGCATTCAATAAAATCCGCGAATCGGTCGAAGCCAAGGCCGGCCCCGGTCACTTCCAGGGAGTGACGGTTCAGCCGTTCGCTATGCAGGAGGGCTACGAGCTCATCCTCGGCTCGTCGATTGATCCGCAGTTCGGCCCCGTGCTGCTGTTTGGCACCGGAGGCAGATTGGTGCAAGTCTTCGAGGATCGCTCGCTGGCGTTGCCGCCGCTGAATACCACCCTGGCTCGCCGCATGATGGAGCAGACGCGCATTTACAAGGCGCTAAAAGGCGAGCGCGGCCACAAGTCGGTGGACCTGGCTGCGCTGGAAGAACTCATGGTGCGCTTCAGCGATCTGGTCATTGAGAATCCGGCGATCAAGGAAATCGACATCAACCCCGTCCTGGCCTCGGCCGAGCGGTCGCTCGCCCTGGATGCCAGAATCGTGGTTCACGACCAGAGCGTGAAGGAAGATCAGCTGCCCCGCTCTGCCATTCGCCCCTACCCGTCCCGTTATGCCTCCGAGTGGACGATGAAGGATGGCAACCCGATCACGATTCGCCCGATCCGCCCCGAGGACGAGCCCATGGTCATCGAGTTCCACAAGCCGCTGAGCGAGCGCAGCGTGTACCTGCGCTACTTCCAGTTCCTGAAGCTGACCCAGCGCACCGCGCATGAGCGCCTCACCCGGATCTGCTTCATCGACTACGATCGCGAAATGGCATTGGTGGCCGAGCGCCGGAAACCGGATGGCACATGTGAAATCGTCGGCATTGGACGTCTCAGCAAAATCCATGGCCGTCCGCACGCCGAACTGGCTGCAATTGTGCAAGATCAGTTCCAGGGCAAGGGCCTGGGCGTGGAACTCTACCGCCGCCTCATCCAGGTAGCGCGCGAGCAGCACCTGACCGAGGTGTACTCCACCATACTGGGCGAAAACAGGGAGATGCAGAATTTGTGCAAGAAGCTGGGCTTCCGTCTGAGTCCCCCCGACCTCGAGGACAACATCGTGGTGGCCAAACTTGCGCTGTAGCTGCTGATGTGAAAAAGCTGGCCGCGGAAGAAGTGATCTGTATGAGCGAACGAACGAATCCTTCCACCTAGTGCCGGCTGAAATTCATTGCGAGATCCGGCCCTTGCGAACTTGCCACCACGCGTAGGTGAAAAAAAGCGCGAGCACCCAGGAGATTGCAACGAAGAGCAGGCGCACCCATCCGGCCGATAGCCCTTGTACTAGGCCCACGCTTCCAGAGAGCGCGGCAATCCACCACAGCACCGACACAAATCCAAAACGGCGCCGCGCTCCCGCAACCGTCCGTGAGTCCAGTCTCTTTCCGTCTTCCGTCATGCATCACCTTTAGCGGGATCTCGGATTCGCGGGCAACGCAAGTCGCAGGCCGCGAGGCAATTCTCTCATGCAATCCGGGTATATCCGCGCCTGCGGTGGATCAAATTCCTGATTCAGGACAGCGGGTCTGCGGGCGGGACTTGAAGAACGAAGCTAGCGCAAGTGGAATAAGTTCGGCAGCAACTCGCCGGCCTTGCCGGCGAAGGCGTGGGTGAACGCCGAGGCGTTGGCTGGATGCTCCGGCCCCACGTAATAGGTGCGCAGCGCCGTGAGCCCGCGGCCATGATGCTCATTTGCCATGTGAACAAAACTAGCAGCAGGTTGCACCATGCCCGAAGTTCCAATGACCAGCATCACGGTGCAGCGCCGCAATTCCTGGAAGATGAGTTCCAGGTGAAATGGCATCTCGCCGAACCAGACGATATTCGGCCGGATGCATCCGCCACACTCACAACGGCGGTGCTCCGCTTTGCTCTCATACGTGCAGGCGTCTCGAAACGGCGCGCGCGTGCAACGATCGCAGCGCGATTCGAAGAGTTCTCCGTGCATGTGCACCAGGTTGCGGGAGCCCGCGCGTTCATGCAAGTCATCCACGTTCTGCGTGCACAGGAAGAAGCGCTGGCCCAGCTTGCGCTCCAGTTCCGCCAGTGCGAGATGGGCGAGGTTCGGTTCGGCGGAGGCAGCCTTCTTCCGGCGAATGGAATAAAATCGCCAGACACGCTCGGGGTTGCGCCTCCATCCTTCGGGTGACGCTACTTCTTCCACGCGCTCGCCCTCCCAAAGGCCATCCGTACCGCGAAACGTAGCGAGCCCGCTCTCGGCGCTGATGCCGGCCCCGGTGAGCACGAACACATGGTCGTCGTCGCCGATCACGATCTGATTGGAGTGAGTCATCGTAATGCCTATTTTGCCGTGCCGGTCTCCCAGGTTCGCGCCAAAGGAGGGCGCGAACCTGGGGCACCGCGATATTCTACTTTGCGGCGTCCTGCGTTGCTACATTCTTGCTTGCGGCATTCTGGCGGGCGGCATTCTGCTTTGCGGCATTCTGCGTTACACCAAAGCCTTTCGACTGCGCTTCCAGCAACGCCGCAAAATGCTCCAGCGCGTATGGCCAATCATGCCCGCCGGGATAGATGTGCGCCTCGTGCGGAACGCCGCGCTCGGTGAGCAGTTCGTCCATGGCCACCGTGCCTGCGGTGAAGCCGTAGCGATCCTGTGCGCCGCAGTCGAAATAGATCGCCATGCGCTGGAGGGCGGGGCGGGGAGCGGTGCGCGCCAGATGAAAAGCGGAGTTCTTTTCGTAGAACGCCAGATCGGGTGGATCGCCGAAGATTGCGCCCATCAACTTTCGCTGCCACTCCTGCGAGAACTCGCGGGGCAGATGCTCAATCAGAGCGGGCATGCAGGCGCTGACGGCTGCAAACATCTCAGGATACTTGAAGGCGTAGTGCAGCGCACCGAAACCGCCCATCGAGATTCCCATGATTCCACGCTGTGAGCGAGTGGTGCCGATGCGATATTTCTTCTCCATCGCGGGCAGAAACTCATGCAGGAAAAAATCTTCGTAGCGGAACTGCCCATCCCTGGAATTGACGTAGAACGATTGGAAGCCTGCCGGAGCCACGAGCGCGAATTCGCCGATCTTCTTCTCGTGCATCAGGCGGTCATAGACCGGCCACCCGCCCAGGTTTACCAGCGATTGCTCGTTGTCTCCCAAGCCGTGGAGGTAATAGACAACCGGAAAACGGCGGGCGGTGTCCTGCGCGTAGCTGGGCGGCAGCATCACGCAATAAGGAACATCGCGAGCGAGAATCCGGCTCTTCAGCGTGGAACACTCCACCTTGGAGTGAGGAGCAGCGATGGCAGGCGAATCGGCGACGGGCTGGGCGACGCCGAGCGAAGGCAATACAAAGACACACCCAAGCACCGCCATCCAGCGGCTTGCACAATTCATTTCATCCCGCCGCAATTGATTGACATATGTCGATACACGGCATTGCTGATCTCGGATCGTTGTTCTCGAATCATTCGTAACGTCATTCGTGGCGTCATTCGTAACGCAGCGCCTGCACCGGGTCAAGCCGTGCGGCGCGCGCTGCCGGATAGATACCGGCCAGGACGCTGACCAGCACCGCGAACACAATCGCTCCGGCGACCAGCCATAGCGGAACCGTCCAGAGATTTTCGGCAGGCATCTTCAATACTTTGTGAAGATAAAGATTGCTGCCGAAGTTGATGGCGCGCCCGATTATCCATCCCAGCGCCACGCCCAGAGCGCCGCCGGTCAATCCCATGGTGGCGGCCTCGGCAAAGAAAAGCTTCTTCACGTCGGCATCGCTGGCACCCAAGGCCTTCATGATTCCGATCTCGCGCCGACGCTCCAGGACAGCCATCACCAGCGTATTCACGATGGCCAGAAAAGCCACTGCGAGCGCAAGTGATCCGAAGATTCCGAGGAACATATCCAAGACGGCAAAAAAGCGGCGGATGCTCTTGGTCGCGTCCAGGTAGGAGTAGGCCGAGAAATTCATCTGCTTCACCGAACCTTCCACCTTCTCCGCGTAGGCTGCCGATTTCATGCGCACCGTGAGCGTGGAATAGGTGCGCGCAGCGGAGGTCATGCGAACCAATTGCTGGGTGTCGGCGGGCTGCATCAGGTTCATGGCCTCGGCGGTCTGGGTTGGCAGAAAAACGCGCGCGCGGCTGCTCATGCGCATGCCGCCGAATGGCTCGGCATCCAACAGCCCGACGATGCGAAACTGCTTTTCTTTGCGCTCGATGCTGAAGCTGGTGCTGTCGCCATTCTGTCGCTCGGCGTAGCGCACGGTCAGGGTCTTTCCCAACACGGATTCCGGATTCTTCTCCAGCTTCTTTGCGAAGTCACGCTGCAGCAGAACTTCATTCGCATTGGCCGCGCTGAAGAACCTGCCCTTTACGTTTTCTACCGCGTCCTCTTCGCGCGCTGACTGGGGCAGTCCTGCAAGCAGGGTGAAATTGGTTTTGTCGCCGTAGACCACCTCGGCCCCGGCTCGCACCTCGGGAACAACTTCCTCGACTCCGGGGAGCGCCGCAATTTTTCGGCGTGCATCGTCATCCAGCGCCGGAGCTTCTTCGGGCTTGGCGTCGGCGTTCTCATCGGCGCTTTCCTGCCGGTTGCGGATGTCCTGCTTGCCGGTGACGAAAACGGTCTGGAAGATTCCAGACTTCATGAGCTGGTGATTGGCAAACCCTTGCAGTCCGATGCCGAGGGAAAGCATCGCCACCAGCGAGGCTACGCCGACGGCAATTCCCATGGTGGTGAGAGCGTTGCGCAGGCGCGCATTGCGCATGTTGCGAGCTGCGAGTTCGAACAGATCCTGGCGGTTCATCGCAAGGCCTCCACGTCCATTGAAGGACGAATGGCAACCAGCTTTCCATCCGCCATGTGCAGAGATTTGCGGGCATAGCGCGCGGCCAAGGCCGGATCATGCGTCACCATCAGCACGGTCACATTCATCTTTTCATTCAACTCGCGGATCAGGGTCATGACCTCCTGACCGTTGCGGCTGTCGAGATTTCCGGTTGGCTCGTCGGCCAGCAATAGCGCGGGACGGTTGGCCAAAGCGCGGGCGATTGCTCCTCGCTGCTGCTCGCCTCCGCTGAGTTCGGTGGGTTTGTGGCTGGCGCGATGGGAAAGGCCGACATTGGTGAGCAGCTCAAGCACTCGCTCGCGGCGCTGGCTGCGAGGGGTTTCCGCAAATCGCAGTGGCAATTCGATGTTGTCGGCCAAAGTCATGGTGGGCACGAGATTGAACGATTGAAAGATCATGCCGACGGTGAGGCGGCGGTAGCCAGCCAAAGCCTCGGAGTCCATCGTGCTCAGGTCTCGCCCGGCCACAACGATGCTGCCGGCGGTCAGATGGTCGAGTCCAGCCAGAAGGTTCAGCAGCGTGGACTTGCCGGAACCCGACGGCCCCAGCAGGGCAGCGAATTCTCCTCGCACGATGGTAAAACTGGCGTCATCGACGGCGCGCACGGTGGTTTCGCCCATGGTGTAGTAACGACTGGCGCCGCGTGCTTCAATGGCTGCGCCCGTCTCCCCGCTCCCCGTCTCTCCACTCATCGTCGCCCCGTCTCCCTGCAACTCCAGCCTAACCTAATTGGACGCAAGCTAATTGGACGCAACCCGAGAGGATACGGTGCAACCATCTTTCCTTTCGGTTCTGCTATTTCCTATCGATTGCTGCTTTTTGCCGTTGACCTGGGCTGCACTCTCTGGTTAGGATAATTGCATCATGACATCTCTGCTACATCACCGCCATCATCATCACCATACGGCGATTGAGTCGGCGCAGGCGCATGGATCCCTATAAAAGGTAATCATCCAAGCACTGGCCCGCTGGCGCAATCGAAGCCAGCGGGTTTTTTATTGTGACCACTGCGCCCGATTGCTCCAGGAAAGCCAGTCCGAAGAGGAAAAGGAAAAGAGACAATGCTGATCGATTTTAAAAAAATGGGGGGGCTTGCCCCGGCCATCGTACAGGATGCCGACAATGGCGAAGTTCTCATGGTGGGCTTCATGAACCAGGAGGCGTTCGACAAGACGCTTCAGACCGGGTACGTAACCTTCTACAGCCGTACCCGCAACAAGCTTTGGACTAAGGGCGAGAGCAGCGGCAATCGTCTGCGCCTTACCTATGCCGCCACCGACTGCGACAACGATACCGTTCTCTGCAAGGTTCGGGTGGAAGGCGACGGACTGGTCTGCCATGAAGGAACGCGCTCCTGCTTCACCAAACCCATGAGTTTCACAGCCGCTGCTGACGTTAAGGGCTCGGAGGTCTCCAATGGCTAAGATTCGACTTGGCATTCCGAAGGGCTCACTGCAGGATGCGACGATTGCATTGTTTGCTGCCGCTGGATTCAAGATCTACGCCAACGGCCGTTCCTACTTTCCCTCCACCGACGATCCCGAGCTGGAATGCATGTTGATTCGCGCACAGGAGATGGCGCGTTACGTCGAGCACGGCGTGCTGGACGCCGGTCTCACGGGCCTCGACTGGGTGATCGAAAGCGGACGCCAGGTTCATGCCGTCTGCGACCTGATCTACTCCAAGCAAAGCCGCGGCGGGGTGAAATGGGTACTGGCCGTGCCGGAAGACTCGCCCGTGAAACGCGCCGAGGATCTGGCAGGCAAGACGATTGCAACCGAACTGGTCGAGGTCACGAAGAATTACTTTGCCTCGAAGAACGTTCCCGTGCAGGTTGATTTCAGCTGGGGCGCTACTGAGGTGAAGCCACCGATGCTGGCCGATGCCATCGTCGAGGTCACCGAGACAGGAAGCTCATTGCGCGCCAATCGTCTGCGCATTGTGGAGACCGTGCTGGAATCCAACACCCAGGTGATCGCCAACAAAAAAGCCTATGCCGACCCATGCAAGCGCCAGAAGATCGACAACATCGCGTTGATGTTGCAGGGGGCCATCGCGGCGCAGGGACGGGTGGGACTGATGCTGAACGTGCAGCAAAAGAATCTGCAGGCGGTGCTGGCGGTGCTGCCCGCGCTCAACTCTCCCACGATCTCCGCGCTCAGCGACTCCCAGTGGGTCGCGCTTAACACCATCCTCGAAGAAACGGTTGTGCGTGACGTGATTCCGCGCCTGAAGGCCGCGGGAGGCACGGGCATCGTCGAGTATCCGTTGAACAAGGTGGTGATGTAATGAAGCTGCTCAGCGGCGAGGAGGCGGCGCAAGCAGTCGCCTCCCTCGCTCATCGCTACGCCTCGTTTGATCCCGCTGTGGAGAAGACCGTCGCTGGAATCGTGAGCCGGGTACGCAGCGGCGGCGATGCCGCGCTGCTTGAGTATGCGCGTAAGTTCGATGGGCTCGCCGCAGGCGCGCCCATGCGCGTTCCGGAGGAGGAGTTGCAGGCGGCACTCGGCAAGGTGAGCGACGGGTTCATTCGCGCCATTAAGAGCGCGGCAAAAAATATTCGCAATTTTGCCGAGTGGCAACTGCCCCGCCCTTGGATTCGCACCATTCAACCGGGGCTGCGTGTGGGCCAGGCAATCCGACCTCTGGAGTCGGTGGGCTGCTACGCCCCCGGCGGCCGCTACCCGCTGCCCTCGACGGTGCTGATGACGGCGATCCCCGCCCAGGTCGCGGGGGTCAGCCGCATCGCCGTAGCCTCACCGAATCCCGCGCCGGAGACTCTGGCGGCAGCGGCCATCATCGGCGTCACAGAGTTCTACCGCATCGGCGGCGCGCAGGCAATTGCCGCCTTTGCCTATGGCACGCAGAGTATTCCTGCGGTCAACAAGATTGTTGGCCCCGGCAACACATACGTCACGCTGGCAAAGAAACTGGTGGCCTTTGATTGCGGCATCGACTTTCTGGCCGGACCAACCGAAATTGTCTATTGCGCAAGCGAGGGGAACGCGAAGTTCATCGCCAGCGACCTGGTGGCGCAGGCCGAGCACGATCCGGAGGCGCTCGCCATCTTTGTCACCGCCAACACTCAGCTTGCAAAGTCCGTGATCAAGAACGCCACCGCGATGGCTGAAGACAACGCCATTGCCAAACAGTCACTGGTGGCGCGCGGCGTAGTCCTGGTGGCCAAGAACCGCAAGCAGGCCATGCAGTGGACCAACGAACTCGGCGGGGAACACGTCACGGTGCCATCGGAAGACGTTCAAGCGGTTACGTGCGCGGGCTCGATCTTCCTCGGCGACCATACGCCACAGTCGCTGGGCGACTACGCCAGCGGCCCCAACCACACTCTGCCCACGGGCAATGTGGCGCGATTTCGCGGCGGCCTCAACGTGATCGATTTCGTTCGCATCATCACCATTCAGGAAGCCAGCCCCAAAGGGCTAGCCAAGATTGCGCCCACGGTCATGCTGCTGGCGGAAGCAGAGGGATTGAAGGGCCATGCCGCGAGCGTGCGGGTGAGATTAAAGAAATGAGCAAACAGTTGCGCGCGCGCCGTGCCGTGGAAACCCTGAAGGAATATCACCCGCCCTTGGGCGGCCGCGACGGACTGCGCCTCGACTTCAACGAGAACGTGGATGGCTGCTCGCCGCGGGTTCTACAAACCTTGCACTCGATCACCGCTGAGTTGCTGAACAAATATCCCGAGCGCGAGCCCGGTGAAAGGGCGGTTGCGCGGCATCTCGGAATCGCCTCCGAGCAGGTGCTGCTGACCAATGGCGTGGACGAGGCGATCCATCTGCTGGCGGAAACCTATCTTGAACCCGGCGACGAGACGCTGGTCGCCGTGCCCACCTTCAGCATGTATGAGATTTACGCGCTTGCTACCGGTGCGGTGGTTCGTAGCGTGCAATCGGGCGAGGCCATGGAATTTCCTGCCGCCGAGTTGCTGCATGCGATCACCCCGCAGACGCGTCTCATCTGCATCGCCAACCCCAACAATCCTACTGGCGCCATTGCCACACGCGAGCAGTTGCTGGCGATTGTGCGTGCCGCACCGCAGGCAGCGGTGTTGATCGACGAAGCCTACATTCATTTTGGCGGGGAGAGTCTGCTCGATCAGATTGGCCAGATCGATAATCTCTTCGTCAGCCGGACTTTTTCAAAGGCCTACGGACTCGCGGGCTTCCGTCTCGGCGCACTGCTCGGCTCGGCCGCGCAGTTGAAGATGCTGCGCCGCGTCGCCTCGCCTTACAATGTAAACGGCATCGCGCTCACTTGCCTGAGCGCCGCACTCGACGATCACGACTACATCGCAAGCTACGTCGCACAGGTGCTTGAGGGACGTAGCCTTCTGGAACGCCTCTACCGCGAGCGCAACATCCTCCACTGGCCCTCGCAGGCAAACTTCGTGCTCGCCTACTTTGGCGACTATCGCAAGGCCTTTGTGGAGCAGATGCGACAGCGCGGCATTCTGGTACGCGACCGCAACAGCGATCCCGGTTGCGCCGGATGCGTGCGCATCACGATTGGGAATCGTGAGCAGACCGAGCGGCTTTTGAAAGAACTTCCCGAGGCGCTGGCCAGCATTGGCTTTACGCCGCAACCGCGTCCCACGCTGGCCGCCAAGGAGGCGCAATGACCAAAGCTGCGAAAACCGCACCTCAGACGAAGTCCCGTGGCACCGAGCTTGAGCGCATCACTACGGAAACGCAGATCGCGCTCGCGCTCAACATCGACGGCACCGGAATCTACAAGGTGGATACCGGCATCCGATTCCTTGACCATATGCTGGAGTTGTTTACCCGGCATGGCGGATTCGACTTGGCGCTGGCATGCCGCGGCGATCTCGATGTTGATCAGCATCACACCGTTGAGGATGTCGGCATCGCTCTCGGCGAGGCATTCGACCGCTCGCTGGGCGACAAAAAGGGAATCCTGCGCGCAGGATATTTCCTGATGCCGATGGATGAGACCCTGGGCATTGCCGCCGTGGACCTGAGCGGACGCGCCGCCTGCGTGGTGGATACCAAGGTTCGGGTGCGTCTGGTGGGCGATCTGCAGAGCGAATTGGTCTTTGATTTTTTCGAGGGATTCGCGCGCGGAGCGCGGGCCAACGTTCACCTGAAAACCATGTACGGACGCTCCAACCATCACAAGATCGAGGCGCTCTTCAAGGCCTTTGCCCGTGCCCTTCGCGCCGCTTGCAGCAAGGACCAGCGCCTGGCTGAGATGTTGCCGTCCACCAAAGGACTTCTGTAGATGATTACCTTCATCGATTACAAAGCCGGTAACCTGACCAGCGTTCGCAAGGCCTTTACCTTCCTCGGGCAGGAGTCCGTGGTCACCGACGATCCGGCGCTGGTGCGGCAGGCGCAGGCCATCGTGCTGCCGGGCGTTGGCCACTTCTGCACCACCGAGCGGCTGACCTCCAGCGGCGTGCGGCAGGCGGTGTGTGAGGCGATCGAGCGCGGCGTTCCCTTCCTCGGTATCTGCGTGGGAATGCAGTGGCAGTTCGAGGGCTCGACCGAAGCGCCCGATGCACCGGGGCTGGCGCTCTTTGAAGGCGCATGCGAGCGCTTCAAGACTACGCTGAAGGTGCCACATGTGGGATGGAACCAGATTCGCCGCGCCCCGCAGAGCGCGCCCTCGCGACTGCTGGAAGGAGTGCCCGACGATAGCTTCGTGTACTTCACCCACTCCTATCGCGCGCCAGTGGTTGCGGGCGTCTCGGCGGTCACCACCTATGGCGAGACCTTTGCGGCCGCCGTCGAGCGCGATAATGTCTTCGGGGTGCAGTTCCATCCCGAGAAGTCCGGCGACACGGGCCTGCGCATACTTAAGAACTTCTGCGACTATGCGGACGAAAGGAGCGGGCAATGAGCACTGAAAGCCTGAGCACGGGAATCACCAAGCGCATCATTGCCTGCCTGGACGTGACCAAGGGCCGCGTTGTCAAAGGGGTGCAGTTTGTCGATCTGATCGACGCCGGGGATCCATCTGAGCTGGCGCATCTGCACGCAACCAGCGGCGCCGATGAAATCGTGCTGCTCGACATCACGGCTACCAGCGACGCGCGTCCCATCCTCATTGACGTGGTGCGGCGCACCGCGCGCCAGCTGTTTGTGCCGTTCACGGTGGGCGGCGGCGTGCGCTCGCTCGCCGACGCCAGCGCACTCTTTGATGCGGGCGCGGACAAGATCAGCATTAATTCCGCGGCGATCAAGAATCCGGAAATTATCACGGAAATTGCGGAACGCTTTGGCTCGCAGGCCGTCATCGTCGCCATTGACGCCAAGCGCAAGCCCAACGCCGCGGTCTCCCCCGAAGGCACGGTTGCGGCTGAGGTCTATCTCGCTGGAGGGCGCATCGCCACGGGCCGCGACGCAGTCGAGTGGGCGCGCGAGGCCGAGTCGCGAGGCGCGGGAGAAATTCTGCTCACCTCGATGGACTGCGACGGCACTCGTACGGGCTTCGATTGCCCGCTTACTGCAGCCGTGGCCAAAGCGGTAAACATTCCGGTCATTGCCAGCGGCGGCGCGGGCTCGGGCGATCACTTTGTGGATGTATTCAAAGCCGGATGCGCCGATGCCGCGCTGGCCGCCTCTATCTTCCACTTCGGCATTCACGACGTGCGACAACTGAAGGCGCAACTGCAGAGCGAGGGCATCCCGATGAGGCTGCCGTGTTGATTTCGGCAAAATCTTGCGTTGCTTTTCATATATGCGACTGACACCTGATTACCCAGGACTTAAAATAGATGCTTATTCCCTCAATTGATCTGATGGGCGGCAAGGTCGTCCAGCTTGTGCAGGGCGAGAAGAAGGCGCTGGAGTTCGACGACCTTCAATACTGGATTGACCGCTTCCTTCCCTATCCGATGGTGCAGCTTATCGATCTGGATGCGGCGATGGGCAAAGGCGAGAACACCGACCTCATTCATCACATCTGCGAGAGTCTTCCGGCACAGGTTGGCGGCGGAATCCGTTCGGTCGAAGCCGCTTCGAAGATGCTGCAGGCGGGGGCCAAGAAGGTCATCATCGGCTCGGCGCTGCTGAAGAACGGCGCAGTCGATCTCCAGATGGCGCGAGACCTGGCGCACTATGCGGCACCCAACCGGCTGCTCTTCGCCGTCGATTCGCGTGGCGGCAAAGTCTCGATCAAAGGCTGGAAGGAAGGCACCACGCTGACTCCTGCCGAGATGATGCGGCAGACCGGTGATTATTGCTCTGGCTATCTGTATACCCACATCGATACGGAAGGCACGATGAGCGGCTTTCCGTTCGAGGTGGTCGCAACCCTGAAGGCGCGCGACCGACCGCAAGCTGATCGTCGCCGGCGGTATCAAATCCATGGACGAAGTGAACCGCCTGGATGCCGAGGGCGTGGACGCTGTGGTAGGCATGGCCGTTTACACGGGCACTATGAAGGCCTGAGCGTTCCAAGGAAGGAGTAACCGCGCGAAAAAACAGGAGCAACATCAGCTTCTGCAGAGGCAGAGGTCATGGCTTCCCAGGTTATCGCCGAAAAGCGTCGGCGCGAACCTGGGGCACCCGATGTTTCCGGCATCAAACGAAATTTTTCAATCCTGCGAGGTGCGTTGCGAATCCAATCTATGTAGCCCGTGCCGCTGTTGCGGCTTATGATGGGCAAGCATTGTTCTTTCAGCAAAGTCCCGGGATTACGCCGGGCGAGGAGCACAGTGCCACAGGCTCAAATCATTTCTCCTTCTGTTGAAGTCAGCCCTGATAATCAATCGCAAGAACGCATTTTTGACCTTTTCCGCCGCTGGGGATATCTGCAGGCCGACCTCGATCCCCTCGGCCATTTCACCCCTCTTGAATATTCCGAGTTGAGAATCAGTGGCCCGGACGCCGAGCGCGCACGGGAGATTTACTGCGGCACGGTCGGCGCTGAGTTCATGCACATTCCCGACCCCGAGCGCCGGCAGTGGATTATCGACCGGCTGGAAGGCCCTCAACCCGAGGTCGATCGCGAAGCCATTCTCAAGCAACTGCTTGAGGCCGACATCTTCGAGCAGATGCTGCAGACGCTTTACATCGGCACCAAGCGCTTCTCGCTGGAAGGCAACACCGCCCTGATTCCGATGATGGAGGAGATTCTCACCGGAGCCGCCTCGCATGGCGCTGAGGAATGTGTGATGGCGATGAGCCATCGCGGACGCCTCACCGCTGCCGGTATCACCGTGGGCTGCCCGGCAATCGATATCTACGCCGGCTTTGAGGACGTCGACCCGCGCTCTACCCTGGGCGGCGGAGACGTGAAATATCATCAGGGCGCCACTGGCTTTCGAGATTTCAACGGCCAGCGCATGAGGGTTCATCTGGTCAGCAACCCCAGCCATCTTGAGGCTGTCGATCCGGTCGCGATGGGACGGGTGCGCGCCAAGCAGACCCGGCGCGGCGAGGAGGGCAAGCGCCAGACCCTGCCCGTCCTCATGCACGGCGACTCCGCATTTGCCGGCCAGGGTATATGGGCCGAGACCCTCAACATGAGCTATCTGCCGGGCTATGAGGTCGGCGGCACCATCAACATCATCGTCAATAACCTGCTCGGCTTTACCACCAACCCCAGCGACTACGCCAGCGGACGCTACGCCAGCGACCTTGCCAAGCGCCTGCCCATTCCAATCTTCCACGTCAACGCGGAAGACCCCGAAGCAGTGGTTCGCATCGGCCGGCTTGCGCTCGAATACCGGTACCAGTTTGGCTCTGACGTGGTCATCGATCTCATCGGCTACCGCCGCCACGGGCACTCGGAGATCGACGACCCGACCATCACGCAGCCGATTTTGTACGCAAAGATCAAGGCTCACCCGCCGCTCTACCAAATCTACGCAAAGCAGCTCGGCATTGACGTAACCAGCCAGGTTGCCGAAGCCAAGGCGCGCTATCAGCAGGCCAAGGTTGACGCCAAAGCCATGACCAAGAAGCCGCATGCTCTACACCTTGCCGGATTATTGGGGTGGATTCACCGGCGGCAGATGGAAGCCCGAGCGCGAGATCGATACCGGAGTGGCGCAGGAAGAGCTGACGCGACTGGGCATGAAGCTTGGCGAATACCCGGCGGACTTCCATATCCATCCCAAGGTCGCCGCCCTGCTCAAGCAGCGCCAGGAGATGGCGGCAGGCAAGCGCCCCATCGACTACGGAATGGCCGAGGCCCTGGCCTTTGCCAGCCTGGTCACCAGCGGCGTTCCCATTCGAATGAGCGGGCAGGATACGCGGCGCGGCACCTTTAACCATCGCCACTCCTGCCTGATCGACGTGGAGAACGAGAGCGAATACATGCCGCTGCAGCACCTCTCGCCCAACCAGGCCTTGATCGAGATCTACAACTCGGAGCTCTCGGAAGCTGCTGTCATGGGCTTTGAGTACGGATTCAGCCGTGATTATCCGGAGGCGCTCACCCTCTGGGAAGCGCAGTTTGGCGACTTTGCAAACGGCGCCCAGATCATCATCGATCAATTCATTAGCGCGGGAGAAGAGAAGTGGGGCTTGCTCTCGGGACTGGTGCTGCTGCTGCCGCATGGCTATGAGGGCCAAGGGCCGGAGCATTCCAGCGCCCGCATCGAACGCTATCTGCAACTCTGCGCACGGGATAATATGCAGGTCTGCCAGCCATCCTCGGCCGGCCAGTTCTTCCATCTGCTGCGCCGCCAGGCTCTGCGCAAGTGGCGCAAGCCGCTGATCTGCTTTACGCCCAAGAGCATGTTGCGCCATCCGGACGCGGCCAGCGACTTAGCCGCGCTTAGCGCTCCACGCTTTCAAACCATTGTTCAGGACTCGCAGATCGATCCATCTGCGGTCACCCGCATCCTGCTCTGTACGGGCAAGATCGGCCACGACCTGCAGGCCGAGCGCAAACGCCTGAACAATGTGAACACAGCAATTCTTTTGCTCGACCAGCTCTATCCCTTCCCGGAGCAGGACATACTGCACGCCTTGGCCCCGTACCGGAATGCACACGAGCTGCTGTGGGTGCAGGAAGAGCCTGCAAACATGGGGGCGCACAGCTTTTTGAGACCGCGCCTGCGCCGCCTGGTGGGAGAGAAACTTCCCGTGCTCTCGATCAAGCGTCAGGCGGCGGCCAGCCCGGCGACCGGCTCTGCCAAGGCTCACCAGATGGAGCAACGCACTCTACTCTCGTTGGCCTTCCCGAGCCTGTTTCACCGGTAAGCGATTCACGAGTGCCCAGCATTTTCTGTCCATGAAGGCCGCCCGCGAGCGGCCTTCGTTCGTTTACCCACATGGGATCTAAGCTAAACCGGCGACTCGCTGGATGCGGCCTGCTCTGTGTCGATTGCCAGGAAGCCGGCAATCGCGTCGATCTCGCTGGGGCGCATCAGCGAGGGGGCGTGGCCGCAACCGGGTAAGACCACCAGTTTGGCGCGCGGCCCGCGCCGGGTCATCTCCTCCGCCGTTTGCGGTAGCAGCACATCGCTGTTCTCTCCGCGCAGCACCAGCGTGGGGCAACTCAGCCGGTCCCAGAGCGGCCAAAGATCAAAGTCGGTTGTGGCAGTGTGCAGCCCTGCGGCGATCTTCGGATCATAGTTGTAGGCGATCAAACCGTCTGGCGTGCGGCGCTGGCTGTACGCAATCAGGTGCTGCCAGCCCGCCTCGTCCGGTACGCCGAAGTTGACGTAGAGACCGCGCAGATGCGCCGCGAACTCGTCCTCGGACGCGAATCGCACGTCCACACCGGCATAGCTTGCGATTCGCTCCAGCGCCGCCAACGGGATGAATGGGCCAACATCGTTCAGCACCAGCCGCTCCACCGGGGTGTTAGGCTGTGCCGCCATGATCAGGCCGAGCAGGCCGCCCATCGAGGTTCCCACCCAGAAGAGCCGCTCGGGAGCAAGCCGCGCAATCAGCACGGTCAGGTCGGCCATATAGTGCGCATAGCTGTAGCAGGCCGGGTCGCTGCGCCAGTCGCTCTGCCCGCGACCGGCGATATCGACCGCAACCACCTCGATCGGCAATCGTTGCACCAAGCCCTCGGCTAGACGGTCGAAATCGCGTGCGTTACGCGTGAGGCCATGAACACAGAGCACGGTTGCGCGCGCCTTCTGATGCGCGCATGGCCAGCGGTACCAGGCGATGCGGTGAAAGCCGCTGCTATCGAGGCCGAGGATGAAATCTTGTTCCGGTATTGTCGTCATGATCCGATCGGGCGAAAGGATGATTATGCCTGCAGTCTCGCTCTTTGTCCGCGCACATTTTTGGCATTCGATCCCATTCCGCATAACGCGCACACCGATGGGCGCACAAGACAATCCAGATGACAGTGCGATATTCTCATCTTGCACGTGAACACACGCTGGCGCCACTCGGGCAGCTTGGTGAGGCCTAGCGCGCAGAAGGGCCTGTAGCTCAACGGTCAGAGCAGAGGACTCATAATCCTTTGGTTGTAGGTTCGAATCCTACCAGGCCCACCAATATGTTTAGCCACCGCCTTAATTCCAACCGCAGAAACAACTTACTCCTGTTTTTTTGCACCTAATTCCAAGCTGGTAATGGGTTGCGGTTCACTCCGAAATCGTGCACAATGAATCCAGATTTGGTACTCGTCACTCACATGCCACAAGTCGGAAGCTTCACTCTGCTGCTCGGGCTCGCTCTGAGCGTCTATGCGTTCCTCGCCGGACTATTTGCTGTCGTTCGTGACGATGATCGATTGAGCGAGACGGCGCGTCGTGCCGGGATCGCGATTTTCCTGGCTGTCACCGCTGCCTCGGCGGTGCTCGTCTATGCCGCCTTCCACAATGATTTCTCGGTGGCGTACATTCTCCACCACTCCAACCGCGCTCTGCCTGCTCCCTACAAGTTTGCTGCACTCTGGTCGGGACAGGAGGGCTCGCTGCTGTTCTGGTGCTGGCTGCTGGCCGCCTACGGGCTTGTCCTGCGCATGCGCCATAAGGTGGATACCCGACTAGTCGCGCATGCTTCGGTGGTCATCAGCGCGGTGCAGATCTTCTTTCTCGCCCTGGTTAATTTTGCCGCGCATCCATTCGCGCTCGTCGCCGGAACCATCCCCGCCGACGGCAATGGCCTGAATCCGCTGCTGCAGTATCCGGAGATGGTCATCCATCCGCCCATGCTGTATCTGGGCTACGTCGGGATGACCGTGCCGTTCTGTTTTGCCCTGGCCGCGCTCATCATGCGCTACCCAGGCGAGAAGTGGATTCACATCACCAGGCGCTGGACCATGGTCGGTTGGCTCTTCCTCACCTGTGGAATCTTTCTCGGCTCCTACTGGGCTTACAGGGTGTTGGGTTGGGGCGGTTGGTGGGGATGGGACCCGGTCGAGAATGCCTCGCTGTTGCCGTGGTTGACCGGCACCGCTTTTCTGCACTCGGTAATGATGCAGGAGAAGCGCGGAATGATGAAGGTCTGGAATATGTGGCTGATCTTCTCCACCTTCCTGCTCGCCATCTTTGGCACCTTCCTCACCCGCTCTGGCGTCGTCAGTTCGGTTCACGCTTTTGCCGAGTCTGACATTGGTCCGTACTTCGTCATTTTCCTCGCCCTTACCTTTGCTGTGTGCGTCTTCTTCTTCCTGCGCAACCGGTCGCATCTGCAGAGTGAGCACAAGCTTGAGGCGCTGGTGTCGCGCGAGTCCAGCTTCCTGTTCAATAATGTGCTGCTGCTGGTGGCAGCCTTCGCCGTGCTCTGGGGCACGCTCTTCCCGGTGCTCAGCGAATGGGTCACCGGACACAAGGTCACGGTCGGACCGCCCTTCTTCAACAAGGTGAACATTCCGATTGCCCTGTGTCTGCTGCTGCTGACCGCCGTGGGGCCGTTGCTGGCGTGGGGTAGGACTTCAGCGGAGAGCCTCCGCCGCAACTTCCTGATTCCTGCGCTGATCGCGCTTGCGGTTGGCGTGGTACTCGTTATCAAGGGGATTCGGCCTTGGGTGGACATCAGCTATTTCTACTCACTGATGACCATCATGCTTTCGGTTCTGGTCGCGGCCACCGTTAGCAGCGAGTTTATTCGCGGCGGCTTGGTGATTTCGCGCCATAACAACAGCAATCTATTCCACGGCATGTGGCTGCTGACCCGTCGCAATACTCGCCGTTACGGCGGCTATATCGTCCACCTCGGCGTCATCGTCACGATGATCGGCTTTGCCGGCGTTGCCTTCTACCAGAACACCGAGCAGGAGTTGGGCTTTGGCGACAAGATGTCCATCGGCGCGTACACGCTTGTTTGCCGTTCTTACACCCAGGACGACAAGCCGAATTTTTCCAGCGAATGGGCCATTCTCGACATCTACAAGAATGGTAAGCAGATTACCACTATGTATCCGGAGCAGCGCTTCTACAAGGCGAGCGGCCAACCCGCCACCATCGTTGCCAACCGCTCGACCGTAATGGAAGACCTGTACCTGGTGTACACCGGAAAGAATCCGGAGAACGGCCGTCCCATCATCAAGGCACACCTAAATCCGCTGGTGTGGTGGATCTGGGCGGGCGCGCACCTGATATTGGTTGGCACCATTGTGGCCCTGCTGCCCAACATGCAAACCAAGCCCAAGAAACCTTCTCGGCCTCCGCGGCGGGCAGGTGAATTGGCAGACGGAGTGGACGAGGCCGAAAGCCGTGCGCCGGTGGAGGCCGGAGACTGAACGATGAGAATTGCTCGCAAACTCCTTCACCGCTGGGCCGTTGTGCTGCTGTTTGCCAGCGCCTTGCTGTTGATGGGCGCGACGGCAGACGGCACCGGCCAGCGCTTTGACCGCCTCGGCCACAACCTGATGTGCGAGTGCGGCTGCGGTCAGATTCTGCTGGAATGCAACCATGTGGGATGCTCGACCTCCGAGCAGATGCGCAAGGAACTGAAGTCCGCGCTGGATGGCGGCGACAACGACGACACGGTGCTCGCCGCCTTTGTTTCCAAGTACGGACCAGCTGTGCTTGCGGCGCCCACCACAACGGGTTTCAATCGCGTCGCCTGGATCATGCCGGTCGTGATCTTCTTCGCCGCGCTGACGGGGGTAGTACTGTTCATCCGGGCATGGCGCCGTTCCCCCAATCCGCCTTCTAATTCCGCGGGCAGCACTCCCAGCGAACTGGATGAATTCCGCCGCCGCGCCCGCGAGGAGACTTCACTGTGATTGCTCTACTGCAAATGGCCGCCGGCCAGCCCGATGAGACCGGTAACAGTTTTCTGCTCTTTGCCGCCGTGCTGTTTGCCATCGGCATTTTCGTCTACATCTTCAAGCCCGCGCGAACCGAACACGCGGTGGAGAAGACCCGCCTAGCATTCCTTTACGAGCGCAAGGAGCAGACCTTTGAGAACCTGCGCGATCTGAACTTCGAATACAAAGCGGGCAAACTCAGCGACGCCGATTTCAGCCCCATGCGCGACTCCATGGAGCAGGAGGCCGCCAACATTCTCGCCGAGATTGAAGAACTCGAACACGAGAGTGGCAATCGCCAGGAGGTAATCGCCTGATGCGTAGGACTCGCCAGGCTTCCCTTCTTCTGCCTTCGCTTCTTCTTGCCGCCGCTGCCGTGGCGGAGACCATCACCGGCACGGTAACCAACGGCACCACGGGCAAGCCCGCGGCGGGCGTGGCCGTGACCCTGGTCGATCCCATGGGCGGCATGGCCGAAATCGCGACCGCTAAGTCTGACGGGCAGGGACACTTCAAGTTCGACGCTCCTGCCGCACAAGGCCCACGTCTGGCGCGCGCCGAGAAAAGCGGAGTCAATTACTTCAAGATGATTACGCCTGGATCGGCAAGTGTCGATCTAAGCGTGTATGACGCAGCCTCCTCGGTTGAGGGAATCAGCGGCTCTGCCGACGTGCTTCGACTTCAAACCGAGGGTTCAGCGTTGGAGGCGGCTGAGCTATTCGCCATCAAAAACGAGAGCAATCCGCCGCGCACCCTCGCTTCGGCAGCTACCTTTGAATTCGTGCTGCCGGACGGAGCCCAGATTGACGGCGCCCAGGCGCAGGCTCCAAACGGCCAGCCCATCGCTGCAAATGCCGTTCCAACGAAAGAGAAGAACCACTACGCCTTCACGTTTGCGATCAAGCCCGGCGAGACCCGCTTCCAGGTTGCCTATCACCTGCCTTACAGCGGCAAGGCGTCTTTTTCTCCACGTCTCACGCGAAATTTCGATCACTACGTGCTGATCCTGCCGACCAGCATGACTTTTACTCCAGCGGATACGAAGCAGTTCCAAGCCATGGCCAACCAGCCAGGCAGCAATGTGCAGGTCAGCCTTCATGCGCCGGCCGGTCAGGATCTGAGCTATGCCATCGCCGGTACCGGCACCATCCCCGACGAGCAAGCCAATGGTCATGCTGACAACCAGCAAGGTGGTGACGGAGCGATGGGCGGAGCCTCGGCAGATGCCCGCCCCGGTGGTGGACTGGGCAAGCCAATCGATGCTCCCGACGGCTTGGCAAAATATCGCTGGTACATTCTGGGAGCGCTGCTGACGGTTCTGTTTGGTGGCGGCATCTGGACCCGTGAGCGAACAAAGCTGGCGGAGGCTGGCGCGCCCGTTTCCTCGGCGACTCTGCAACCTGCGCGGCGATCTTCTTCTGAATCGCAAACTTTATCGCCCGCCAATTCGGCGCCGTCTTCGAATCTTTTGCTCGCCGCGCTCAAGGAAGAGTTGTTCCAACTGGAGGTCGAGCGCCAGCAGGGAAAGCTCACGCCGGAGGAGTACGACAAGGCTCGCGCTGCTCTGGAGCAGACTCTGCAGCGCGCACTGGCCCGAAACCGAAGCTGAGAGTTCCCGAGCAAATGGTTTCAAAGTAAGTCACTCGAATTGCACTCGGGCCGTTGCCAGCGGCCCGAAACTTTTGTGGGGTGATTTCTGCTTTACCACCGGTGAATTGCCGCCAACGTCCCTTTCGTCGGGCGCATCTTCGTCTGCTGAGGATTTCAACGCCATGTCCCTGCTGCATAAGAGCGCGTCCATGTTTTCCACCCGTCTCCCGAAGGTGCTCGGCCCTGGCATCCATTCCTTTGTTGACTACTCGGTTGCCGCACTTTTCTTTACCGCGAGTGCACTGTTTTGGCGACGTCACAAGAGCGCCTCGGTCAGCGCCCTTCTCTGTGGCACGGGAGTGATGCTCAACAACCTGTTGACTGACTATCCGGGCGGAGTGGTTCAGGCGATCAGCTGGGAGACGCACGGCAAGATCGATGCGGGCCTGGCCGGGATCACCGCTGCGATTCCAGGATTGATGGGCTTTGGCGGATGATGCGGCAGGCGCGCTTCTTTGAAGCTTCCGCCGTGGCGGAGACTACTCGCCGCCGGCTTCACCGACTATGGGGTTCAGCCGGAAAACGTCGGGCAGAGCCGGACGCGGCGGCGTGCCGCCTGAGTCGCTGTCGGTTATCCCAAGGCTTTCAGAGGGTTACAGATTGGCGCGTCCTGCCGCTCTGGGTTAGCATCTACATAGACAGCTATGGGAAATAACCTTAAAACCGCATTCTTGTTGACGGCAATGACCGTCTTTCTGGTGCTTGTTGGGCAGGCGCTCGGAGGCCGCAACGGGGCTGTGCTGGCCTTCTGCTTCGCCGCTGCGATGAACTTCTTTTCGTACTTCTTCAGCGACAAGCTGGCCATCATGTCCAGCGGGGCGCAGCCGGTATCGCGTGAGGAACTTCCCCGCGTTTACCAGATCGTGGAGCGCCTCTGCGCCAAGACCGGCCTGCCGATGCCCAAGATTTACGTCATTCCAACCGGCTCGCCCAACGCCTTTGCCACCGGAAGAAACCCCAGTCACGCCTCGGTCGCGGTTACGGCTGGCATTCTCGATCTGCTCAACGACGACGAACTGGAAGGCGTGCTGGCGCACGAACTCGGCCATGTCCGCAACCGCGACATTCTCATCAGCTCCATTGCCGCGACCTTTGCCGGAGCCGTCACCATCCTGGCCCGCATGGCTGGATACGCTGCCATGTTTGGCGGTGGGGGCCGTGACCGCGATCGCGAGGGCGGAGGCGGTATGCTCGGCGCGCTGGCCATGATGATCCTCGCTCCAATTGCCGCCATGCTCATCCAGATGGCCGTTTCGCGCTCGCGCGAATACCAGGCCGATGCAACCGGCGCGCACTTTACCGGCAATCCCGGGGCCTTGGCCAGCGCGCTGCGCAAGATGGAAAACTATGCGGCACGGGTCCCGATGCAAGCCTCTCCGGCCACGGCGCACATGTACATTATTCAGCCGCTGCTTGGCGGCATCAGCTTCGGCAACCTGTTCTCTACCCATCCGCCCACCGCTGAGCGCATTGCGCGGCTCACTGGAATGCGTCCTGGCAGTCACTGATTTTTGATTGGTGCGCGTTCGAGCAGGGCTCTTTGTGTTTTGCCCGGAGGGGCGCAGCGGATACAATCAAGCAAATGTCGCAAGCACCCGGTTCAACCCTTCAACACGCTGCTGAACTGGAACGCGCGCTGCGCTCGATCATCCGTGGCAAAGACGATGTGGTGCGGCTCGCCCTGGTCGCGATTCTGGCGCGCGGACATCTGCTCATTGAAGGCGTTCCCGGGGTTGGCAAAACCACCCTGGCTCATGCCCTGGCGCGCGCCATCGATTGCGATTTCCGCCGCGTGCAGTTCACCAGTGACATGCTGCCCAGCGACGTGCTCGGCATCTCCGTTTACTCCACCTCCGAGGAAAGCTTCGAGTTCAAGCGCGGCCCCATCTTCACCAATATCCTGCTTGCCGACGAGATCAACCGCACCACGCCGAAGACCCAGTCCGCGTTGCTGGAGGCGATGAACGAACGCCAGGTCACGGTAGAAGGTCATCCTCACCCGCTGCCCAATCCGTTCCTGGTCATTGCCACGCAAAACCCTGTCGAGCACCACGGCACCTATCCATTGCCGGAGTCGCAGCTCGACCGCTTTCTGATTCGCGCCCGCATGGGTTATCCCGAGCCCGGCAGCGAACGCGAGATTCTGCGCGGCCAGGCCGGCGCGGCCCGCCTGGAAGAGTTGCGCCCGGTGCTCACCGCCGAGGATGTGGTTGCCTTGCAGGATGAGGTTTCCACTGTGCGCGTGGAGGACTCGCTGATTGATTACTCGCTGGCCATCGTTGAGCGCACCCGTCAGCACGAGCAGCTATCGCTGGGAGTCTCGCCCCGTGGCTCGCTGATGCTCTACCACGCGGCGCAGGCCATGGCATTCCTCGAAGGCCGCAACTTCTGCACCCCGGACGACTTCAAAAAACTGACCATTCCGACCTTTGCGCACCGCCTTGTGATCAGTGCGCGCTATACTTCGACGCTCAAGCGCGCCGAGCAGTCCGAGCAGATCCTGCGGGAAGTTGTTGATAGCGTCCCCGTGCCAATTTAGTCTTAACATCTCTTCGGAGGTCCGGCTTTGTCATTTCTGCGCTTCATCAAGCTGCTCTCGCTCTCGCTGTGGATTGGCTCGTTCTTTTTTTTCGCCTTGGTGGTCGCGCCTGCGCTCTTTTCTGTGCTGCCCTCGCGTCAACTTGCCGGAATGGTCGTAACCCGCTCTCTGAACAACCTGCATTGGATCGGCATCGCCTGCGGGCTGGTCTTTCTGCTCTGCTCTGTCCTGCTGGCGCTCCTGCACGGAGGCTCGGGTCCCTTTCATCCCCGCGACCTGCTGCTGGTGATCATGATGGCCATCACCCTCTACCTTCACTTCGGCCTAGAACACCACATGAACGCCATGCGCACCGATATGGGTGTGATCGACTTGGTTCCGCACGACGACCCCCGTCGCGTTGAGTTCAATCGTCTGCATGTCTGGTCGACCCGCATGGAGAGCTCGGTCTTTTTCCTCGGGCTTGTGCTGTTCTTTCTTGAGGTGCGCGCGCAAACCGGCAACCCGAGAAGAACCTATTAGCACAGGCGGAAGAGCTTGCCAGTCGAATGTGCTCCCGTAAAAACGAAGCTGCGGCGGAAGGATGCAGCGTCCCTCTTTGCAAAGCTGAGATGAGAGCAGCCCAGTTCGCCGCCCGCGCCCGAACCCCTTCCGTCGTTTATCATGGAACAGAACACGTTTTCTGTTGGTGCGTTGCCGGACCAAAGGCATCGCCAGCACGGATCGTGAAACGGAATCGATAAATATCAATATGAAGACTGGAATCATCGGTCTGCCCCAGGTGGGCAAGACCTCGCTGTTCAAGATACTCACCCGTGCGGATATCTCGCATCGCAGCTCCAACCCGCGCGAGGCGCACATCGGCGTGGCCACGGTGCCCGACGATCGTCTGGACCGCCTCGCCAAGCTCTGCAACCCACGCAAACTCGTTCACGCCCAGGTGGAGTACGCCGACGTGGGCGCAATCGGGCAGGAGGCTCTGAAGGAGACCGCTTATCTGGCCAACCTGCGCGGCGTCGATGCCCTCGTCCACGTGCTGCGCGTTTTTGAGGACGACTCCATCGCCCACGTTGGCGGCTCGCTTGATCCCGCCCGCGACATCGCCAACGTCGAGTTTGATCTTATGGTCAGCGATCTTGGACAGGTGGAAGCGCGTCTGGAGCGCATGAAAAAGGATCTGCTCAAGAAGAAGACTCCCGAACTTGAAAAGGAAAACGAACTCCTGCAGCGCGCCAAAGCCTTCCTTGAGAGCGAACGGCCGCTGCGCGAGATGGAGATGACGAAGGACGAGAAGAAGGTCGTTCGCGGCTTCATGTTCCTCTCGGAGAAGCCGATCCTGTACGTCCTCAACATCAGCGAGAGCACCACGCTAGGCACCGATCTGGATGCCGCGGTGGAGAAATACGGACTCACCGCCTACGCCGCAAAGCCGAACACCGGCGCCAGCGCCATCTGCGGCAAGGTGGAAGCCGAGCTGGCCGACATGAGCGACGAAGAAGCCGCCGAATTCCTGGGCAGCTACGGATTGACCGAGAGCGGTCTTACCCGACTCATCCGCAAGAGCTACGAACTGCTCGGACTCATGTCATTCTTCACCGTCGGCGAGGACGAGTGCCGCGCCTGGACCATCGAGAAGAACACCCGTGCGCAGGACGCTGCCGGCGCCATTCACACCGATCTGCAGAAGCACTTCATCCGCGCCGAAACAATAGGCTGGGATGCATTGCTCGAACTCGGTTCCGAGGCCGCCGCGCGCGCCGCCGGCAAGTTGCGGCTAGAGGGCAAGGAATATATCGTGCAAGATGGCGACATCCTCCACATCAGGCACAGCGGCTAGACGATGAATCCCATCACACTCAGCCTCCTGCTCGGACTTACGGCCGGCGTTGCCAACGTCGCCGGCGGCGCGTTGCTGGCTCACCGCGAGTGGGAGGAGCGCTATCTCAAGTACTTCATGGCCCTCGGCGCGGGATTCATGCTCGCCACAGCCATCACCGAGATGGTGCCTGCCAGCGTCAACATGGAGGGAGGCGAACACGCCGGCTTCCTGGTGCTGCTCGGCTACCTCATCATTCACTTTTGCGAACACGTGGTCTCCGGTCACTTCCACTTCGGCGCCGAGACGCATCACGACGAGTTTGTGAATCATCACAAGAGCACGACGGTGCTGCTCGGCATGGTGATTCACGCGTTCTTCGATGGCATTGCGATCGCCTCCGGCTTCCTGGTCTCCAACTGGCTGGGCTGGATTGTCTTCCTAGCCATCGTTCTGCATAAAATTCCCGAGGGCTTCACCGTCTCATCGGTCATGCTGGCCAGCGGACGAAGCTCCATGCGCGCCTTTGCCGCCTCCATCGTGCTCGGCGTCGGAACTCTGCTCGGAGCGCTGACGATGGTGCTGATCCGCCATGGCGTCGCCATCGGCCTGCCCCTCTCTGCCGGAGTTACGATCTATGTGGCCGCCTCCGACATTGTGCCAGAGGTCAATCGCGAGCCGGGCATCCGCATGCCGCTGCTGCTCTTTGTCGGGGTCGCCATGCTCTTCGTGCTTGACCAACTGTTTCACGTGCACGTTTAAGCGGATGTGAATGGAGAGTAGTCTGGGGCTTGACTTCTTACCCTTGGGCGGCGATCTTTACAGTGTTTTTTTGCAATGAGCTTTTCCGCAAGGAGCTGAGTGATGCGCATTCTCGTGGTCGGCGCAGGTGCAACCGGCGGTTACTTTGGTGGCAGATTGCTGGAGGCAAAGCAGGATGTCACCTTCTTGGTTCGGCCAAGGCGGGCCGCGGAATTAGCAAGCTCGGGGCTGCAGATTCAGAGCCGCTTCGGCGATGTCTCGATCCCGCAGCCTGCAACGGTTCTGGCCGACGATCTCCACGCAACTTTCGACCTCATTCTGCTCAGTTGCAAGGCCTACGATCTTGAAAGCGCGATAGAGTCGTTTGCGCCCGCCGTCGGAGCAGACACGCTGATCCTGCCCGTACTCAACGGGATGCGGCATCTTGACGCTCTCGACCAGCGCTTTGGCTCGTCCCATGTTCTCGGCGGACTGTGCGTGATCTCGGCGGCATTGGAACCCGGCGGGCGCATTCTGCACCTTAACGACCTGCACCTCATCGCCTTCGGTGAGCGCGATGGTTCGCGCACCCCGCGCGTCGAGGCGATTGCGTCGGCGTTTTCAGGCGCACGCTTCGACTCCCGCCTGAGCACTTTCATTCTCCAGGAGATGTGGGAGAAGTGGGTATTCATCGCCACTTGCGCCGGCATCACTTGCCTGATGCGCGGCAACATTGGTGACATCGTTGCAGCCGGCGCGGCCCGTTTTGCCAGCGAACTGCTGGACGAATGCGAGGCGATCGCCTCCAGCCAGGGCTTTCCCAGCCGGCCCCCCTCGCTCGAGAAAAACCGGGCAATCCTGACCCTGGCCGACTCTGCGCTGGCGGCTTCCATGTTCCGGGACATCGAGCGCGGCGCCCCGATCGAAGCCGATCACATGATCGGTGATCTGCTGCGCCGCGGTGAGCAGCGCCAGATCGCCAGCCCTTTACTGCGTCTGGTCCACGCCCACCTCAAGACCTATGTGGCTCGCCGTGCGCGTGAGACGGCGCAGAGTTAGAAACTTGAGAGAGTGATGCAAAAAGTGGGGCGCGTTCTCGTCGAATGCGCCCGTATCAGGAGGTTAAAGATTGCATGGCCAAGCGCTTTGTCTCCATAGATGCTCAGAAAGCGCGAAAAGGATGCACGATTGTTGATGGGAGGGCACTATGTCGCCACGTACGGTGTTTCTTAGTAGGCTAATCGGACTCTACCTGATCCTCATCTCGCTATCCATGCTCACGCACAAGCAAGGCTATGTGGAGTGGATGAGCGCGCTCATCCACAACTCCCCGGTGCTGTATGTAATTGGCGTCGTCGCGGCGGCGGCTGGGCTGGCGATGGTTCTCGGCCACAATGTCTGGTCGGGCGGCGTGCTTCCGGTTGTTGTTACCTTGACCGGGTGGTTGATGCTGACGAAAAGCGTGCTCTTGTTATTTCTATCCTCAGAGGCGGCATCTGAGTTCTTCCTCGTGGGGCTCCACTTCGAACAGCTTTTCTATTTGTATGGAGCATTTGTACTGGTCCTCGGCGTCTACATGACCTACGCGGGATTCAGGTCAGCGGCACGCTGAGTAATTGACGAGTTGCGAAAGAGGATCGCAAGGTCTGTCCCGCGTCCGAGAGGGTGTTTGCGAGATTTGCAGTTATTCCGAATCAAGGAAACAGCGCATGTCTGAACCGGGGAGGAGCACAGTATGCAGTAGCCCAATGTTTAGCGAGACTTGAGATTCCTTGAATCGACCGCGAAGGCCGGAAAAGCTCGCACGCCGCTACTGTCTCACACTCCCAACAATGTATCGAACCATTTATCAGCAAACCTAATGTTTCAGGTTAATGCTGGGTATCCGCACGCTGTCACAACCTCAGGTGACTCGCGGCACTGCGTTGCGAGTACCTGAAATCATAAGATCGGGAGGCTCAACTCACAATCTCAATCTTTTAAGCACGGTGGGCACAGTTCACTGCCGTCGCGCGGCGGTGGCCATTGGCTGAAGAAGCGTCCCAAGAGAATCGTGCTATTCACTACATCCCCGAACCCTCGGTGACAAAACGCTCAGTTGGTGCCGTATCCCACATCCCTGCACTCGACGGCCTTCGCGGAAGCGCGATTCTGATGGTTATGTGCCATCACTTTTATTATCAATTTGAGATCAATAAAGCATTTCAAGATTCTCCTACCTGGCGGAAGATTTGGGAGCTGGCCTTATTCGGTTGGACTGGTGTTCGACCTGTTCTTTGTTCTTTCAGGATTCTTGATCACATCTATCCTGCTCAACACAAAGGATTCCCCGCAGTATTTCAAGTCTTTCTATGGCAGACGGGCGGTTAGAATATTCAACCCCGGTGACACTTGCAGGAACGGCTTCAAGAATAGTGGCCGCTCCGCCCCAGTAAGCAACTCTTCTGACTGCATAATTGTCGAGAACGGGCAACTGGCCTTGCAAGCCCGCTTCGGTGCGTAGCGCAGGTGTTGACACAAACTGAGCCGATGGGCACCTACGAGCGATAATGACCGCATCTCCAAGGCGGCACGCGATCTTTCGGTTTTACGCCGAGCTGAACGATTTCCTGCCGCCCGCCCGGCGATTTGTCTCCTTCGGACACTATTTCGAATTACCTGCGTCCGTGAAAGACATGATCGAGTCCTTGGGCGTGCCACACACGGAAGTCGATCTCATCTTGCTCAACGGCACGCCAGTGAATTTCTCCCACCCGGTTCAGGACGGTGACCGAGTCAGCGTTTATCCCAGATCAGGTTGGGGAATAAGACTCGCAGAACGCGCACGACGGCCTGTGGCCAATAGATGATAAGGCCGACGCCCGCAACGGTCGTTATTGCTGTCACGGCGATCTTCCTGCACATAGAGGTGCTTGGATGCTACCAGCCGCCCATCAGCCGTAGCTGACTCCAACACACTGCGCTCATGTACCCCGCCTCATGCGCTGCCAGTCAATCCGCCATCGTCCACCCGAAACTGGTGCCCAGAAGAGCGGTTTGCGTTGTGTGCCTCGGGCATGGTGATAAAGAGCGGCGGTACGCTCGTAGAGACCTCGTGTGTGCCACGAGTCCTCGAACTTAAAGAGATGAAAGTCGAGATGATGGCAGAACTCGTGGCATGGCGTGTTGAGCAACGTGCCGAAGGAGGTGTCCACGACCGTATGCCCGTCATATTGCCCGACGAAGCCTGCGACCTGTGGCTCGACCCCGGCTTTCAGAAAACGGATGCAGTGTGCGACCTGCTGAAACCGTTCAACCCGGCATTGATGCGGCGGTATGAAGTGAGCAGCCGGGTGAATATGGTGAAGAACGATGATCCGGCGTGTGCGGAGGCTGTGGTGCGGAGACTGCGGCTGGGTGAAGGAATCTTTGTCTCAGCGACCATCTCCAATTCTATGGAAAACGTAGGTGACTTGAACTACGATGTCAGCCGCAGTCCAATTCCCACCTAAAAGGAACGCCATGACAACGTCGAACAAAGTTGCTTCGAAAGCCGGGAAAGACCTGCGCGACCCAAAGACACCAAAGAAAGGTCGCGCCCCAATCGCCTCAGACCTTTCACAAGCAAAGAAGAAAAAGTAAGTATCAGTCGCGGGGCGGCTACGTTGATGGTTGCCCCGTTCTTTTCAGCTATACTCCATCACCATGTGTGGACGCTTCCGCCTCTCTCGCGTCGATAAACTCGCCGGACGCTTCGGCATTGAGCCCGAGGACGACTGGGTGCCTCGCTACAACATCGCCCCGACTCAGGACATCCCGCTCAGTGGCACCCGACATTTTCGACTAGATGAGCACTATTGACCGTACCCTCCTCTCTGCACTTGGTAGCTTTTAGACTGCTGGGCACCTGAGCGGAGCTTTTGGCCGTTGAGAAACTCCAACACTTCACAATTGATCGATCTCACCCTCACCCTTACCACGCAACCAACGAGGCCGCTAAATGAGCAATAGTGCAGAGGACGCCGAGCTGCTGATGTATGCCATCGGCGCAGCCAAGGAAGCAAACGTCCGAATCCCGAACGCGGGCGTGGAGACAGATCGCGTACAGGCCGAACGAATCTTTCAACTGATCGACAAGGCGACCATCGGTTTTTTTGAGAATTGAAGAACTGAAAGAGGAAGTGAGCAACAAACAACTGCTGTTTGGAAGCTAAAGGAAAAGTCGAAAAGACAGCAGAAAAGATTCATCCAGATCGGCCACTCCCCCTACCGCGACCTCCAGCAAGGGGCGGGAGAGGCGATGGCAATGAGCCTTACGACGAGGTCCAGCTACAGCCAAACGTCGATTGCCTCACTCATGGCCTTTTAGAGCTGTTAGGAGATGATATGAAGACATTTCAGGAATTGATCGCACATATGAAGACATTTCATAAACTGATTGAAAATGAAGCTGGACAACGTTTGGTCAACGCTTTCAAGGATTGCGTTCATGAAGGGCTCACCTTGGAAGAGATGAACGTCATTCTTAACAACGCTGAGCCGGGTACACAATTCACCTACGAAGGTAAGAAGGAATAATAAAGCCCAAGTCATCGAACAGATTTGGTTCCGCTACGACCGGAAATCCCGAGAGCATGATTGGGCGAGGTGCTTCGCCGAGATGAAGGGCGCATCGGTGCCGCTGGGTGGATTCGGGTCGTCGGACTGCGACTGCGAGACACATCTGTTCTTCTTCAAGAAGCGTCCGGCAAGGCAAGGATTCAATCGGCGAGTGAAAGCTCTGGGCATAAGGTAGAAGGGGGCATGCCTACGAGGTCAGCGGGAGGAGCGTCGAATCACGCTCAGGGGGGGAGTCGGCATCCTTTGGCCGCAGGAGACCAGCTAACATCAGCTTTGCTGTCTCCTGCGTTCGTACAGACGACTGTGACCTTGCAAGCGAAGCGGATTGTGAGCCTCCCACGGTCGGTCATCTGTGCGTTCGCCTACCAGTGGGAATAACTCACGCAATGCAGCTTGAATCTTCTCCACTCCTTCAAGAACTGCGCTTCGATGACTTGCGTCGTTAGGAGAATACTCGCCATACACAATGACCTGAAGAGCATTACGGACTTGGTGGTTCAATTCCGCGATTCTCCTTAGGTCGTCCTGCACTTTGTGATGGCGGTTCCGTGCAGCCGTCAAGACGACAAGTCCAAAGAAAGCCGCAAAGATACCTATAACCACGGCGTCCCCAGTGGCTTGAGCAATGAGCGGCGCATTCACTGTTCTGACTGCAAGATGAATTGCGCCCTCGATTAGCGAGGCCGATACTCCAAACATCAACACCGCAGCAGTTACTCTCAGTGGGGAACGTAGAATCCAGAGGAGAACCTTTTCAAATTGGGGCCGCAAGAAGAGAGGGGGCATTTCCCGATGGTGTTGCATGAAGAACTTGGATGCGTCCGAGATGTGAGTAGGCGGGCATCGTAAGAGTTCCGAAGCCGTCTCTGCAGCAGTTCGCCTCCATGAAGCAAAAGCACGGCGTCGAGTAGCTTGCAACCCAGACATCGGTTGGCGGAATCTATGCGCTTCAAGGCAAGAGGCTCGCGCCCGCCACATGTGGGGTGCTCTGCTATCCGTCCTGACATGCGGGCAAGCCGTTCCTCTTACCTATCAACCCCAGCAATAAGACTGGCAGATGTGAGCGTGAAACGGAGTACGTCTGGCTCTGCCCTGCTTGTGCTCAGGTGATGCACCACTGCCAAACACTCTCGATTCTGCTTGAGCGAGAACGGCTTCCTCGCAAAATCCCGGAAAGCGAACGAAGGTGCTCCATGCAAGAGCAAGCTGTACCGCAAACACACGCTGTCAGGGTTTTGTTTGTCGATGACGAGCCGAACCTATGCCTAACGATGCCAGCGATTTTACAGCAGCACGGATTCGAAGTAACGGGGGGGCGCGGTGAACGAAGCATTGAGTCAGTTTACGACCGCCCCGTTCGACGTTCTCATTTCAGACCTGAACATCGGCCACCCCGGCGATGGCTTTACGGTGGTCAGCGCAATGCGCCGGACACAGCCGACGTGCATCACTCTGATCCTGACCGGATATCCGGGGTTTGACTCGGCGGTGGAGGCCATCCGGAGCCAAGTGGATGATTACCTCATCAAACCTGCTCCCATCCCAATTTTGATTAAGCTGATTGAGCAGAAACTACAGAATCCCAAGCCCGATGGGGCTTCGGCCACCAAGCGTATATCCCAACTTCTTCGTGAGGAAACGTTTGAGATTACGCAGCGTGCTCTAAATGAGATGAAGTCCGACCCCGCCTTGGAGGCCATTCCGCTTACCGATGAGCAGAGAATTGAGTTCGTACCCCGCACTCTTGAGGATTTGGCAACCATGTTGGAGTCAGCCGAACCAGAGCAAACGACGGCGGAAGTCCTTCCGCTTCAAATCCTCAATGAGCGGGTGCTCCGAGGCGAATCCCTTCGGTGGACGAGTGAGGCTCTTGCCCTCAAGTTCCAGCTTGCGGGTCGCCTTCTTCCACTGCTCAGGCTGGGCGACAATCACGGTTCGAATCTTGGTTTGGCGAGGTAGTCAGACACGGATCAAAGCTGTATTGCTGTATGCGGCGTCGAAAACATTCCTTAAACATTCACCCGATTTATAAGTTGGTTCTGCTATTAAAGATGCACAGACTGACAATTTTCTGGAGCGAACTCCGGTATGGGTGAAGCTCCGCCCTTTCAAGATGAGATTGCGGAACTGGAAGTCTATCTGCTTGGCCGCCAGACTAGCGTTCTCGGGCTGCCCAAGCCGGAATCGCTGAAAGTCCACAACTGCTTCACGACTGCTTGACGACTTCGGAAGCTGAGGGCACGAACGGTACAGGCTACAACAGGGAAACGGCCATGCTGAACAAGAGACGCAAGATTCTAGTGGTGGATGATGAGCGTGCCATAGTCTCGGCCCGCGCTACAATATTTGAATCTCAGGGCTACGAGACGGCGACGGCCTACAGCGGAGAAGAAGCGGTGCGAGTAGCCTGTCGCTTTCATCCCGATTGCATTGTGAGTGACGTTATGATGGGGGCGATGAACGGCGTCGAGGCGGCAATAGAGATTGTGGGTGTGCTACCTCAGTGCAAGGTGCTGTTCATTTCAGGTAACGTTGGCTACGGAGACCTTCTGGAAAAAGCGCGGGCGAAGGGTTTCAATTTCCAAGCTCTGGCCAAGCCAGTTCATGTGCCGGAACTGTTGAGCAGAATATCCCAAATCTGTCCGCAGTCACCCGATCAGACCGCTAGCCAGTGTTCTCACCTCAACTGCAACTTTCCGACAATCGCTAAGAAGCCGGGTTCAGTTTCGCTTGATGGGGAACCGCGCACCGCCGCCTGTGTAATTTGCTTGGATTGCGGAAAGGAATTCCTGTACGACTGGGAGTTAACGAGACTCGCGTCAGCAAAGCACTTCGCGTGATATAGGGCTTTGCTACTCGTGCAAGAGCAAGTGACAGGAGCCAATTAGTTCGCCCATAAGCGTACAGAGTTCTGCTTGGCTCGTAAGCTTCGGCAGGACAGCAAGCGATCCGAGAGCCATGCACTCATCCTTTATCTCGGTGGAATCATCGCTGGTCACAAAAACGACTCTCATGTCGGGAAACTCCTGCCGAATACTCGCCACTGCTTCCAGCCCGTTCATCACGGGCATATGGACATCCACGAGCACCAGGTCTGGGCAAGCAGACCGACAGACATTCAACAACTCTGTCCCGTTTCGTGCCGTGCCAACCAGTTCCGCACGATGGCATTCGGTGACCAAGCAAGAACAGACACGCAAGACGAGTCGAGTGTCGTCTGCAATTACAACGCGCATTTTTCTTTTGAGGCTCAAACGACTCCTAATCCGAGGGGGCGACCGCCGAGGGTTAGCTTAATGATACGCAGGGAGGCGTCTCGGAATTGTGAATATCTACGGCGATTCAGAAACTCTAGCTAATCCACACCGCGAGCATCGAAAGCGACCCTCCGTCCACGCCTTCAACAGGAAAGCTCACTGGATGATGTTATGTTCTCGTGGAATTTGTGGTTCTCTGCCGCGCAAGGGCTGAATAAGGACGCCATTCACTGACGGTGCATGAGCCGTGTTCGATAGCCGTCTTCAATTTTTGTAAGTCTTCTACAAGAATCTCCGAGGATTGAAAAGCGTCACGCAGGAAACCGAACAGAGTCTTCCCGTGACCGTCGTTGGGCTGCGCCAAGCGGTAAAACATCCGGGCACCGTCGCGACGGTCAAGTACCAGTCCAGAATTCCTCAAATACGTCAGATGGCGCGATACGTTGGGCTGGGATGCCCCCAGCACATACTGAATGTCGCACACGCACAACTCGCCGTGCAGCAACAGATTGAGAATGCGCAATCGATTCTGGTCGGCCAGACCTTTGAACAACCGCTCCAAGTCCTTCATTGTGCCTAGCATAACATATTATTTTTCACCTATGCGCATAGACGCATACTCTTATGGTAGTATCTGGCGGACGCAAGCCGGGGAATCGTTCTCGCCAGCGATGAGGAAGGGGCCTATGAAACCAAGAGTGCTGTTCCTCTGTACGGGAAACTCAGCAAGAAGCCAGATGGCAGAAGGATACTTGCGACATGTCGCTGGGGAGCGATTTGAGGCCATGAGCGCAGGTATTGAACCGAAGGAACTCAATCCACTCGCCGTGGCGGCGATGCAGGAAATCGGTATCGACATTTCCAGCCAAAAGCCGAAAAATGTCGTCAGTCTGCTCGGACAGCATGTGCCCTATGTCATCACGGTTTGCGATAACGCACGCGAACGCTGTCCCATCTTCCCCGGCACATGGAAGTTCTTGCACTGGAGCTTTGACGACCCCGCTGCTGCGGTCGGCTCGTTAGAAGAGCGACTTTCAGTTTTCCGCAGGGTTCGCGACGAAATCATCGACCATATTGACAAAACTCTACTCGCGCCAGAGTCGGGCGCGAGTAACGTGAGCCGTATAACCACATAAGGAAGCTACACATCTGCTCGGAGGGACTATGCAGCCTAGCTGTGCAATTCAATGGAAGTTCGCTCTCGCTCTGGTCACCGTCGCAGGATTGACTGCCGGATTATCCACGGGATGTCGGGAATCGCAGAGCCGCAGCGGGACAAGCAACAATGCTTCGCTCGTTGGTGCAGGTTACACGTTTTCTTCCGTGCTCTTCAAGAAATGGTTTGAGACATACCACGGGCTATACCCCGATGTCGCTGTCGCGTATCAATCAGTCGGAAGCGGCGAAGGTGTCCGCCGATTCATCGGGAAAGGTATCAAGAAAGATGAGCAGGTGGACTTCGGAGCCAGCGATGCGGCGATGCAAGATGCCGAGATTGCTCAGGTCGAGCACGGGGCGGTCATGCTTCCCATTACGGCAGGTGGAGTCGTGCTTGCCTATAATCTACCGGGCTTCGACGGCGAGTTGAAGCTGTCGAGAGAAGCCTACAGTGGAATCTTCCTCGGCAAGATTACTCGATGGAATGACCCGCTAATTGTTGTGACAAACCCCGGCGTGAGGCTTCCGCCGATGGAGATTGTGCCCGTAATCAGACTAGACTCCAGTGGCACAACGTTCGCATTCACAAACCACCTAGACGCGATTAGCAACGAGTGGCATAAGCGATATGGGGTCTCGAAACTGATAGGTTCGCAGGGTAACGCGATGAGGGTTGCTGGAAATGAAGGGGTCGCGGGAAGAATTCAACTGACGGTAGGCTCCGTCGGCTACATAGAGTATCAGTTCAGCCGTCAACTTAACCTGAAGATAGCTACGCTTGAGAACAGAGAAGGCAAGTTTGTGCGTCCGACCGAGCAGGCATTTGTAGCTGGACTTTCGGCTGCCCAACTTCCAGATAATCTTCGTGCATTTGTGCCTGACCCATCCGGCATAGATTCATATCCCATCGTGACGTTTAGCTGGGTGCTGCTTCGCAAAAGCGACCCTGACATGAAAAAAGCAAAGACCCTGCGAGAACTCTTCACTTGGTGCTTGCTGGACGGACAACGGTATTCATCTGAGATGGGCTACGTTCCGCTGCCCGAGAGTGTGGCGTCGAAATCGCTTACAGCACTCAACGGCCTTGGCACCATACAATAAACTGTGGCGTCGTCCCAGTTCTTGAGGCGCACTGACCTACAGTCTGGAAAAACGCGAGGGCGATGCAAATGACTTCGAAGAATGACATCAAGACTGCAGTTCAGGAGCACTACGGCGCGGTGGCAAGGGGTGAACAGTCCGGCTGTGGATGCAGCACCACAACACAACTGGCGACCACAATCGGCTACTCACAGGAAGAGGTGGCGTTTGCTGGAGCCGGGAACCTCGGCTTGGGCTGCGGTAATCCCCTCGCACTGGCCGAGCTGAAGCCCGGCATGACCGTGCTGGACTTGGGGAGCGGAGCTGGGTTCGACGCTTTCTTGGCATGGCGGCAAGTCGGGGCGACGGGTAAAGTCATCGGCGTCGATATGATAGCAGCGTCGATTTCGTCATCAGCAACTGCGTCATCAATCTGAGCCCGGACAAACCTGCCGCGTACCGAGAGATCAACCGGGTGCTAAAGCCGGGCGGACGGTTCGCGGTCAGTGACATTGTGCTTCTCTCAAGTCTGCCCGAGAACGTCAGGAATGATGTGAGCGCATATGTCGGATGTATTGCGGGAGCCAGCCCAATGGGAGAGTACGTTCGACTGCCTCTGGACGCCGGACTGGTCGATGTAACTATCCCGCAGATCGCGCATGGTTCCAAGCTGGCGTCGGTGCTTGCGCCTGAGGGAGAATTCTCGTGTTGTGGGAGTGATGTCGCGGCTGTGGCAGCAGACGTGGTGGCGTCCATCAAACTGCACGGACGAAAGCCGTAACGACGAGCCTTCGCTAGTCCATATCATGTAGCCAATTGACCACGGAAAACCGCAACAAAAACGCCGCCTCCGGTGTCGCAAAATCAGCGACTTAGAAGGACGGCGGAAAATGGCTTTATGAACCAGCGAACTTAGATGCGGATTGCGAATCGTGGTCGCAACCTATGTCTTCGGAAACGGTACGCCTTAGTAACGAACGCGGTGCGTTAATGTACTAGTAGCACGCCCTCCACGGTTATAAGAACAAGTAGAAATCCAAGAGCTACCGTTAATACCACCCGCCCCTGCACTGGAATCCCCATGACTTGTGCTCACGGTGGGCAACACGGCCTCAGCGAGAAGCAACCAAGATATTGGTCCTCAAAGGCAAATTAAGGAGTTCCGAAAGCCCTGTACTTTCGAGCTTCGAGACGATAAAGGTCTCGTACTGTCCTGCTCTGGTGTCCTGTTACGAAGAGGAGATTTCAAATGAAACTTCCAAAAGCATTCGCCGTAATTGCGCTTTTGTTCGTCATTCTTATGTCGCTTGCCGCAACGCATGTGAATCTGGGAATTGCCGTGGGCAGCCCACCGCCGCCGCCGCCACCAGACGCAGTTGTCACTCCGGTTGCCGTAGCCCCGGGGCCCGGATATGTTTGGGTGCCGGGATATTGGGACTGGGTCGGAGGAAACTGGGTGTGGGTGCAGGGACGTTGGGTGTTGCCGCCCAGCGGACATCATGTTTGGGTGTCGCCGGTGCTTGAGTTTCGTTTGCACCGCGGCCACTGGCGGTGACCCACCGGAGACCGCTATTGAAGGCCACAACTGAGCTGGAAAGCGGACAATCACAGCCTGAGTCTCTGTCGGAATCTACGAGAAGGTCGAGGTCGAACTCCCACCCCGGAAGCGGAGACGCACCTGAGTTTCACTCTGCTATCGTGAAGAACTCGTTAAGCTCGTCTGCCTTTCCGAAAAAGAGCAGCATCGAGCAGTAGCGGTTGGCGCATTGCGAATTCCGCCAAACCACCTCCTGAACTTGAGCCGGGTGATCGTGATTTTGGGCGGCGTCTGCAGCCGATCAAAGCACATGTCCAAGACTTTCTCCGCAAGTACCTTCCTGTCGGGCAATGGCATCTCCGAGCATAGGACGCCCAAACAGTTCCAAACGGCATCGACGCGCCGGGCAGCTGGCTCTTTTATTGCCGCCCTCTGGCTTCGGTCGTGACTCATCGGGATGCGGTCAATCTTCACGCCGCGTCCTGCGGAACCGCTTTCAGATGAATCAGGAAAGGAAGCCCCTCGGCGGAGTGGTAAACCTGCACCACCACTTTTCGCCCATGAGCCTGAGCATCGGCGACGAGCGACCGCATTTCGATTGAGTCGCTCAGGCTGTGCAAGGCGGCGGTCATGGATGCGCTGGGTTTTCGTGCTGGTGCCCCGCTGGGCTGGCTGAACTTGAACACCACATCTGGGCTGTTGGGCATCTGCGTCCTCCCTTATGCCACGCACTCAGCAACGGTGACGGGCGTATCTGGCTGTAGTTCAACTCCCGCGAACTGCTTCTGGAACTCCCGGACGAAGCGGACGACCGAAGCGCGGCTGACACCATATTTTTGCGCAGTGTTCGTCAGGCTCATCCCGGCGAGGCGGTCGCGCACCAGTGCCGCGTGATTGACATCGAGGGGCTGGCGACCAAGCTTAAAACCTTCTAACTTCCGCCTCCTCATGCCAGCTTTTATGCGCTCACGGATGAGGTCGGCCTCAAGCTCCGCGATACAGCCGATGAGCGTCACAAAGAGACGCCCCATTGCTCCCGTGGTATCAACGTTTTCTCGTCGGGAGACGAACTCGATTCCTAAGTCGTTCAACTCGTCCATCACCTGCAAGAAGTGTCTAGTCGAACGAGCCATCCGGTCGAACGCAGCCACCAGCACCACGCTGAACTTGCGCCTCCGGGCGTCCTTCAGCATCGCGTCGAGGCCGGGCCGACGAGCTTTCGTACCGGAGATTCCGATGTCGGTGTACTCGCAGACGACCTCGTAGCCGCGCTGCTCCGCAAACTTGCGAAGGTCACACAACTGGGTTTTCACATGCTGCTCGGGTGTACTTACCCGAGCGTAAAGGCAGCATTTCTTTGTCATCTCAGGTGTCTCCTCACGCTGGATAGCAGCGTCTTGGACGGGGCGACTATCGGCCTCAGTCCGGCTATCTCTTCCGGTGCCGCATCGACGTTCTTGTAGCCGACCAACTCCATCCACGCTGCCGCCATAATGGGAGCCCGGCTCATGCCGCTGCCACAATGGAGGAGCACGGTACCCCACCGGATGTCTTCCGCAAGCGCCTCCATTGGCGTCAAACTGCCCGACCCTCATTGGCTTTGCGTCCGCAATGGGAAGATGGATGTAGTTGACGCCGGGGCTCCGCCGACGCAGCTTGTCCTCGCAAAGGGAGATGACGGTCGTGATCCCCTTGGGATTGGATTTGAGTAGGCGCTGAGCATCATCGTGTCCGCCTATGAACAGCCGCTCCCAGACCTGTGTCATTTCGATCATGCTTACCGTTCCTCAACCTTGTTTTCAGCCGCAGGAAGTCTTCCGGACATAACTAACGTTCGGAGGTTACCGAGGCATCAAACTAACAGTGGAACTGCTTGGAGTGCTTCTCTTCGATTACGGTCTCACCCGCACGCCAATCAATGATCAAGTGCTTGATCTCAACGACGTCAAACTCACGCCTCAGGACAGACGGTTCTTGAAGGCGCTCAGAATAGGCTGGGAATGAACGATTAGGCTTCGCAAATCGACTATTCGGTGGTTTGATGCTCGGCAAAGGCCATGGTTCAACAGGATGTCTTCCGCTATCCGCGTAAACCGCTTATTGTGGCGATACCGGGAACGGCGGCTCCTTTGTGGTGAAGTCGAGGCTGCACCAGCATCTCTGTCGGCTCAGGAGTGGGAAGCATGGAAACGTCAGTACTGGCGAGACGAAAAGGTACGGGCGAAGAAAGTTCCTATCTATGTTCAGCATGTATGTTGATCGGGCAAGTGAATTAGTTCGTGAACACAAAGTTCACCTCGGCTCCGTTACAGACGCTGTCAAAAGAAAATTGCGCAACTGTCACTACGAAAGCAAAGTCTTACTCTATAACTGCAAGTGCCTTGAACAGGGGATCGTCATTGGGGAGGACATTCCAGATGTGCCGATCCTGTGGGCCACCAATGGACATATTGGAATCAGTGTCTTTCTGGCTATCAATTCCTATGTCCAGCACGGAGCGTCGAGGGTAACAACACTGCGTTTCACTTGGGATGGCAACCCTGTGCTGTTCGAACTGCCGGAGAAGGGGGCCCGAAAGGCTTACGTGCCGGAGGAGGGTCGTAGAAGGCTAAAAGAACAGGTTAGTTGTCCGGTCTGTCACAATCACCAAGAAATGTCCCTAGAATTGATGCCAAAGTATCAGGGTTGGAAATGCAATCGCTGTGGAACTGTCCACAAGCTGAAAATGCATTGCCCAATTTGTAAAACAGGAATAATAGTGTTTACCGAATTTGGTGGATTCTGTTATAGCTGCTCCGGAACGCCTAGCCACTGAGAAGTGGAAATCTCAGCAACTGCTCAGGGTATCACCACCCCGCTGCCCCGCAACTTTCCCAATCGCTTGGGTTTCTACCAGTGTGCATGGAGGCAAAGACGATGATGAAGAAAGCGATGATCGCGGTTGTGGTTCTGATGTTCGCGGCGGTGCTGGCCGCTCCTTCCAAGGCAAATGCGCAGGTGGTGTTCCGGGTGGGTGTCGACCCCGTCGTGGTTGGCAATGCCCCCGTCGTAGTGGCTCCCGCTCCTGTCGTGGCTCCCGCGCCGTACGTGGCGTACGCGCCGGGCTATGTTTACCCGCCCGTGGTCTATCCGGGAAATGTTGTGGTTGGTCTGGGGTATGCGAGACCGTATGCCTACCGTTATGACGTGCGGCGTGGCTACGGTTGGCGGCGTTAAGACGTCCGCGATATGTTTCCCGAGCCCCTCGGTCGATTGGACTGAGGGGCTTTGCTTTGTTCGGTTGGATGCCCTACCAGCAAGAGCTGTGCCAATGAAACCTAACAACTTTTCCAGCCCAGAGGGGTTTGTATTAGAGAAGAGACTACAGGCCAAGTAAAGGCAGCACCCTAGAAGGCCGAAGCTGGTCTACTGTGCTCAGACTTCCGTATTCGCAGGTTCTAGCATGGTTCGTTAGTGAGGAAGTGAGGCAACAATATGAACGCCGAAAGGATCATCGCCGAAATAGAGTGGCTGGAAAAGCTCCATAGACTGACGGACAAAAGATCGCTGCTGATACCGGATTGGAAAGCCGCAAAGCGGAAGATTGCCGCGATAGAGCGACTAGAGAAGCTCTTCAGACTGCCCGACCCAAGACCGCTCCCGATGTCCGATGGGAAGACCGCACACCAGAAGTATGACGAGACGTATACCGATGACCCGCGTTTCAGGCTGTGGAGACCGGACGATGTATGAGCATGGTATAAGTCCATCCCCCGGTTCCGTCTAATTTCAACGTGCATCTTTCCGCAGATGCAAGGTCATACGCTGCAACAATCTTGATCTCGTCGGTCAGTCCGGCAAACCTTGCGGCGTGAGGGCGTGGATACGGTTGGCGGCGTTAAGACGTCCGCGATATGTTTCCCGAGCCCCTCGGTCATCGGACTGAGGGGCTTCATTATTTAGAGTGAGCTGAAACTGATATGTTTCCCACCAGCCAATACCACCTACCCAGCAACCGCAGCCTTCGCAGCGACTCGTTGGTTCTTTCTTCGGGTCTTGACAGCCTTCATGGCAATAGCGGAGAGCTTATTCTTCCTCCGGGTACCCTCGTTCTCGGCAGCCTGTTAGGTGTTAGCTTGAAACGTTTGCGGACGGCCAGACAGTTTTTCCTCTCTCATTTCATTCCTTGAGACCGCTTTCCTGCGATCTCTTCATGTTGGCAGAGTAATTGCTCATTCCATGTCAGGCACACAGGAGGCAAAGTTGATGAATTTGCGCTTGCGCGAACGGTAAGACTTGAGTTGAAGCTTTTGCTGAACCGATACAAATAACCACAATGGTCCCTACCCCAGAAGGAGAACTTCACGATGGCTCCGATGAAATGGAAACCCGAGCAGAATTATGTCCGTCCGCTGATGCCTCACACTGACCCGAAGGGACCGACGTGGGCATCGGTACTCCATCTCCGCAATATTAGTGTGCCTACCGGGTCGCTCATCATTGGCATCAGCCTCGGCGGCTTGGTTGCCGCGAAGCTACAGGAGTTAGAACGACCCGATTTGCATGTCATCTGTATTAGCTCTCCGACTCACGCCGACGATGTGGAACTGGCCAAGCGGAGGGAGCATCGAGTTGCGTTGTACTCGTCGGCGGATGAGGTGATTTCGGGTCGCACCGAGAGATGGATGGAACTGGCGGAGGCATATGACTTACCGTGGCTCGATCACGATACGGACAAGCACAAGGCCCCTCTGGGACGTATCCTGTGCGCGTACGTGCAGGGACTCAACGTCTCGCAGGAGGTGGCGAATGTTGGGGCGGGGGGTTTGTGATGAAAGACATGACCGCTGAAAAGCTAAAGTCCCTCCTCAACCTCGCCCCCTTGTCCATCGAAGGCGGGTACTTCGCCGAAACATATCGTTCCTCGGATATGATCCCGCAGGAATCTCTGGAAGGCCGTTACAGCGGTTCCAGAAGTGTATGCACCGCGATCTACTACCTGCTTGAACCCGGTACATTTTCCGAAATCCATCGTGTGGCCTCCGTCGAAATCTTCCATTTCTATCTCGGTGACCCGGTCGAAATGCTGCAACTGTGGCCGGACGGCTCCGCCGAGCGGGTGCTGATTGGCACTGACCTTGAGACTGGCATGGCACCACAAGTCGTGGTGCCGCATGGGGTATGGCAGGGTGCGAGGCTGGTGGCTGGAGGACAGTTGGCACTGCTGGGCTGCACTGTCAGCCCCAGCTTCGAATATGCCGACTATGAAAGTGGATCACGCAATCACCTCTGCGAGGCGTATCCGGAGCATGGGGACTTGATCTGTGCGCTGACGAGAGGCTGAGCGACTGTCGAGCGTTCCGTCAGACGTTCCTGCGACCAAGCTCTCGCAATTGTTCTGAAGTGAGCCCATAAAGTGGCGGAACTTTCACGCTCAACAATCCCAAGTACGCATAAAGTTCGCCGCGATGATTTGTCTCATGTTCCACCATCGAACGCAACAGCTTCCATGTGGTGATCGGTGAGCCATCAACCGATTGACACTTCTGCGCCAACTGATCATCGGTCAACTGCGCCAGCATCTTCATCGACTCGCTATGCGTCCGCTGCATGAACCGGATGACCTCGTCATAGCCATCCGCCAGTTCACATCCGCATCCAGCGTAGATGTTTCGTCCACCGCACGCACACTCAGCGAACACATTCCTTTCTGTTGCGGCAATGTGCCGAGCAAGGTCGCCCAGCGTGAACTTTCCTTTGACAGCACGCCACTCGATCTTCTCAGGCGGAATGCAGACAATGACCCGCATCGTGCGTTCGCGAATTTTATCGAAGTAGTCCAGAAATGGGGCGATGCTGCTGATTTCCATGCAAGATTGGATGCCCTTGCGTCGGCGATGGTGCCATATCGTGCTATCCATCACATCGACCACCACAGGGCGATGGTCTTCACTTGTTCAAACCGTCAGCTGATACAGCTTCACAATCTCAATCGCTAAAGCAGCGAACCCCACCAGAAAAAGGCGGGGTTCGTCAGCACTCTGTGGCCACCGAAGCCGTAGCAATCATGCTCAATCGAACATTTTCACGAGTCCTCCCTACTGAATCGTCAGGTTGAGGGTAACCGAGTGGTGCACTGCACCGCTCGTCCCCGTAAGCGTCATAGCAGTGGTCTGGGCCGGCGGTAACGAATTTCCGCCGCCACATGCGGTCATGCCCATCACCATCAGTACACTCAGCATCAGGATGAACATCGACGGCATCATTCGCAGACGCAGGGCACGTCTTAGTTTGCGCGTACCGAACAAGGGCAGGAAGATTCCCAGCAGTAACTGCTTGGGAAATCTGAAGCCCCCAGCAGGAGATTTTGACGAAGCACTTGTCTTCGCCGTGTTGATGGTGACGGTAATTACCGTTGCACTGCTAACCGCCGAAATTGTGGATGGCGAGATCGTGTAGGTTGCACCCGCGGGCAGCCCCGTCAACGTCAGCACGACTGCATTAGCGAATGTTGAGCAATTCGTTGGCGATAACTGCAAAGCATAGACCGCGGAGTTTCCCGGCAGCACCGTAGCCGCGAGTACCGTTGTCGTGCTTCCGCCGATGGAAAAGTTGAAATCCTCCACCGTTTCAGTGATCGCACTCGACGTACTAACCATATAGTCAACATTGCCGGCATAAACCGCCGTTATGTTGTGCAAGCCAACGCTCAGCGTGCTGATCGCTAGCGTCGCAGCTCCCGAGTGGTCCAGGGTGCCCGTTCCTAACACAGTGCTACCATCCATAAAACTCACGCTTCCCGCCGGGGTGCCTGCGGAACTCGTCGTGACATTCGCTGTCAATGTCATGTTGCTTTGGGTCATCGCGAGCAACGCACTCGACTGTATGGTTGTTGTGGTTATCGCCTTGCCCACCGCGACCGTCACCGTGCCCGCAACTGGGTTGTAGTCCGTCGTGTCCGTCGGCGTGTACGTCACCGAGGCGCTGTAATTGCCCGCGCTCGGTGTCGTGCCAGGAGTGGTGAAGCCAAACGTGCCGCCGCTCGGCGTCGCGGAGCCCCCGCTCAGCGTCGAGGAACTTAGTGCCTGCCCGTAGGTGATCGCCGTCGCCGAAGGCCACGAGTTAATCGTCGGCATCGCCATTAACCCTCTGCCACTCAAAATAATCGATTGGCTGGGCATGACAGCATTGTTGGTTAGGACTATGCTGCCCGGATTGGGACCACTGGTTTGCGGCTCAAACTCGATTTCAAGAACGCAACTGACTGCTGGATTCAGCGATTGACCGCTGATTGAGCAAGATGTGTCGTCGCTCTCGACGACTTCGTTGGGGTTCTTGATGCCTATGGGTTCCTTAATGCCTGTGTCAGCTCCCTGCAGGGTGTAGCCAGCGGCTGTGTTGATCTGACTGATGTTCAGTCGCGCATTGCCGAATTGACGACCGTGACATCTTGCGCGGCACTGGAGACGCCAACCGAGGTATCAGGGAAGCCAAGAGATGGCGCATCGGAGACATCGACCTTGCGAACACGGAAATTGCCGCTATCGGCGATATACAAATTGCCGTTGCCATCCACCACCATTCCAGCAGGAAGGTCTAGCTGCGCGCTCGTTGCCGGGCCGCCATCCCCGCTGTAACCAATATTTCCGTTGCCGGCCACGGTGCTGATGATCCCCGAAGGAGTCACCTCTCGGATGTTTCCGCAATAGTAGTCCGCGATGTACAGATTGCCAGCGCCGTCCAACGCCACCCCGGCCGGTCCCTGTAGATCTGCATTGATGGCAGGTCCGCCATCCCCGCTGCACTGCGCCACTTGGCTGTTCGCGTTCCCGGCCACCGTGCTGATGATTCCATTGGTGTTCACCATGCGGACAACCTTGTTCTTGGAATCTGCGATGTAGAGATTGCCAGCGCCGTCCAACGCCAGCCCTGTAGGAAAGTTCAGTTCCGCCTGACCAGCTGGTCCGCCGTCACCGCTATAGCCGGGATCTCCGGTGCCCACCATCGTGTCGTTAACAATTACGGCATTTTCCCACGCCAGTGACAGATACAGACCGCCGCTGCCATCCACTGCAAGACCCGTGAGATGGTCAAGTTCACCTGGGCCAAACATGGTCGTGATCTCCTGCGTCACAGGGTCCACCACGCGGAGGCTGCCGTCGCCGTAATTCGTAATGTAGAGGTTGCCGGCGCCGTCCACTGCCAGCCCTGTAGGTTTATTCAGTTGCGCAGCAGTGGCAGGGTTGCCATCACCGGAATAGCCTGCTGTTCCATTGCCTGCAACGGTGCTGATCACGCCCTGCGGCGTCACCTTTCGGACCGTGCTGTTGCCAAACTCCGAGACGTACAGATTGCCTGCGCCATCCAGCGCCAGCCCTCCCGGAAGGTTCAGTTGCGCAGCAGTAGCAGCATTGCCATCACCGGAATAGCCTGCTGTTTCACTGCCCGCTACTGTGCTGATTACACCGGGCCCGAACGCGATGGCCGGTCCCACACCGGTTCCGGTGATTAACGTCGAGGGCCCATTCGGCCAATTCCATGATGAGGAATTAAGGATGACCGCACCCTTACGCGCTCCAATCGCAGTCGGAGTGAAATTCACGTTTACCGTGCACTGGTCACCCTGGTTGTATGGGTAGGCAGGACCGTTGGTTGTGCACGTTCCCGTGAGAGCATCCGTAAAGTCCAGCCCTGGCACTCCCTGCGTCACCACAGACACGCTACTCAGCGTGGTTGCGGACGGGATGGTGAAGGTAAACGTCATCGTTGTCGGGCTTTGGACACCAACATTGTCTTTTCCAAAGCTCGCATTCACTATCAGTGGCATCGAGGCCGACGCGCTCGTGTAGTCGACGGCATCGTTCGGCGTAAAACTCGCGGCAATCACGTAGCTTCCGGTGCCAAGGATCGTTGCGCTGTTCACCGCCACAGCGCTCCCACCCGCAGGCGTTGCAGTGTAGGAAAAAGCACCCGCGATCGTTTTGCCGCCGCCGTCCACGGCCGCTGCGATCAGAATGGAGGTGAGGTCCGATCCATAGTTGATGGCCGACGGGGGCGCCCAGTTAATCGTCGGAGTCGTTTGAGCCGAGGCGGCGGACGCCGTAGCTGTGCCGGAAACCGTGATGTTCTGCGTGGCAGCCGCGTTCAGATTGTTGTCCGTCAGCGATATCGCTTCGCTGAGGTAGCCGGCTGCCGTTATTGTCGGCGTAAAGCTGATGGTCAGCGTACAACTTGTTCCCGCTGCCAAAGTGCTTCCCGAGCAATCACTGGAACCGGTGTGTGTAAAATCGGCCGGATAGCCCACCGAGAATGTCAGCGCCGCATTGCCGATGTTCTCGACCGTCACCACCGGCGCGGGATCTGAATCCGTGGTACCCGCTGGGGTTGCGGTCGGGAAATTCAGACTCGGGGCATCGGCGTAATCCAACTTAACCAACTGATTGTTCCAGCTATCGGTGACGAAGACGTTTCCGCTCCCATCCACTGCAACCGCTTCGGGATAGTAGTAACCGCTGCCCAAATTATTGATGACCGTGGTGTAACCGCTTGCGGCAAGAACCTCTTTCACCTGATTGTTGTTGGCGTCGCCGACGAAAAGGTTGTCGTTCCCATCGATGAAAAGGCCGCTGGGCCCGTCGAAGTTCCCGTTATCCGCCGCGATCTGCCAGGAGGCAGCATAACCGCTCGCCGCCGTAAACTCTCTCACCGTATTGTCCCCATGAATGGACACGAAGAGGTTCCCGCTGCTGTCCAACGCGGCACCCCAGGGGTTACTGAAGCCGATGCCCGGAGTCTTGACGCAGCCACTCGAAGTACAGCCGAGCGGAATCTCTTGCACGGAACCGGAGCCTGTGTGTGCAAGGGCTACAAGGCGCGCGGACAGGTGCTGTGCCCGGTGGCTACAAAGACGTTTCCGCTCTCGTCCACCGCAACGCCGTAGGGAGAGGTGAAGCCGCCGCCCAAGACGATGACGCAACTGGAGGAAGTGCAACCGGAGGGAATCTCATACACCGAACCGGCTGCGTCGGCAACAAAGAGGTTGCCGCTCCCATCGAGCACAATGCCGCGGGGATGTTGTATGTTTCCGTTTCCGCTGCCCAGTGTGAGGAACGTTGAGTAGCCGTTCGACGCCAGAAACTCTTTCACCATGCCGTTGTTGGTATCGGCAACAAAGAGATTCCCCGCCCCATCCAGCGCAACGCCGCGGGGATAGTTGAAGCCGCTGCCCAGCGGGGACGGGGTGGTGTTGGGCTGGAAGAAGTTCACCTGCGGCCCGCTTCCAGTGCCAAACATATTCCCTGCGGCAATGGTCTTTCCGGAGAGATCCTGCAGAACGACCGCGCCCTTCCGGGTTCCGGAGAATCCGGGCGCAAAGGTCACATCCACCGTGCAGGTATCGCCAGGGTTGTAGGTGTGGCTCGTTCCGTTGATAGTGCAGCTACCCGTGCCGGCATCGGTAAAGTCTGGGCCAGGGGCGCCCTGTGTCAACGCCGCCGGGCTGCCGATGGCTCCGCTGCTGTCAAAGGTAAAGAGCAGAGAAACCGCGGACGAGTTCGAACTCCCAAGGCTGACCGCTCCGTAGTTGGCTGCGCCGCTTCCCAGCTTCACCACCCGCCCGTTGGCCTGATCGGCGACAAAGACGTCGCCGTTGCCGTCCACCGCAACGCCATCGGGTTGATTGAAGCCGCTGCCCAGGGTAACGATGGTGGGCGTAGCCGGGATGCTGCCCCCGCTCGCCAGCATCTCTTTCACTGCATTGTTCCAGGTATCGGCGACGAAAACATCGCCGCGGACGTCCACCGTAACGGCATAGGGCCGGTTGAAGCCGCTGCCCAGGGTAACGATGGTTGGGTTTGCCGGGATGCTGCCTCCGCTGGCCAAGATCTCTTCCACGGCAGTGTTCGAGGTATCTGCGACGAAGACGTTCCCGTTCCCATCCGCAGCAACTCCAAAGGGAGCGAAGAAGTTGCCCAACGAGATGACTGTGCTGGAGCCAGAGACACCGCCGCCGGCCGCTATAATCTCGTGAACTCCTCTCTGGTCGGCAACGAAGACGTTGCCGCTCCCATCCACGGCAACCCCAGTGGGATAGGTGAAGGTGAAGTTACCCACGGATTTGATACTGCCGTCACTCGCCAGGATCTCGCTCACCAAATTGGTTCCCTCATCGGCGATGAAAACGTTGCCACTCCCGTCTACTGCAATGCCCATGGGATCGTTAAAGCCGCTGCCCAGCGCGTTGACTGCGCCGGTGCTCGACACCACGCCGTTGACGGCTACAATCTCGAACACCCCGGTGTGATTGGTGAAAAAGACATTGCCGCTCCTATCCACCGCGATTCCATAGGGACAGTTGCTAGGGCCATTGATTGTATATTGTCACTGCTGTCCGGTTAACTCAGAAACCGCTGGCTACAAGTAGTTGCTGCGCAATAAGTTGAAGTCATTTCTGGCTTGCCGCGATTTGAAATGCGAAGGAGAGCTGACAATGGCTTATGAATCAGGGCCGCACGGTTTTCTCGCAGTTGATCAGCTTTCTGCCTGACCGAGAGTTTCGTCGTTGCGTCGAGCGTTATCGTGGCGACCTGCGACTGCGAGACTTCACTTGCTGGAATCAGTATCTGGCAATGGCGTTTGCCCAGTTGACCTATCGCGAGAGCCTGCGCGACATCGAAGCCTGCTTGGGTTCGTTGCAGGGCAAGCTCTATCACTTGGGGTTCAGAGGCAAGGTCGCTCGTTCGACGCTGGCGGACGCCAACGAGTCGCGTGACTGGCGCATCTTTGCCGACTTCGCCCAAAGGCTGATTATTACTGCTCGCAGGCTTTATGCCAGCGATCCAATGGGCGTCGATCTGGATCAGAGCTTGTACGCTCTGGATTCAACCACCATCGATCTGTGCCTGTCATTGTTTCCATGGGCTAAGTTCCGCACCCACAAGGCCGCCGTCAAGATGCACACATTGCTCGATCTTCGCGGCAACATTCCAATGTTTATCCGCATTACGGATGGCAAGGTGCATGACGTCAATATACTCGACGAGATTCTGCCGGAAGCCGGAGCATTCTATGTCATGGATCGCGGATACATCGATTTCGAGCGGTTGTTTGCGCTGACGCTCAACTCGGCCTTCTTCGTGGTGCGCACCAAATCGAACGTGTTGCTCCAGCGACGCTACTCACATCCCGTTGATAAGAGCACCGGCGTTCGCTCCGATCAGACTGTCGTACTCACATCCTTTGGATCAGCTTCGGCGTATCCCGATACACTTCGACGCGTGAGCTACTTCGATGCTGAAACTGGCAAGCGCCTGAAGTTCCTGACCAACAATTTCGCGCTTCCGGCACAGACCGTCGCGCAAATCTACAAGCAACGCTGGCAGGTGGAGCTGTTTTTCAAATGGATCAAGCAGCACCTGCGGATCAAAGCCTTTTACGGCACCAGCGAGAACGCCGTGAAAACTCAAATCTGGATCGCAGTGTCGGTGTATGTGCTGGTAGCCATCATGCGCAAGCGATTGGGACTGGAGGCCAGTCTGTATCAGATTCTACAGATTCTCAGCCTTACCCTTTTCGAGAAAACGCCCATTTTACAGGCACTTCACGCATCCGACTCCTGCACTGACTTACACAATTCCAGCAACCAATTGATTCTGTTCGACTTTTAACCGGACAGCAGTGGTATATTGTGATCCGCTGTAGTGGGCCGTCTGCGCCGAAGCAACAGCAGTGAAGACCAATGCGAGCACAACGAGTAGAAGCGACGCCAGCCGCCGGGCAGAAGCCATGCTACAGCCGATAGCGGCGCGATGCGTGCGAACGGAGCGGGTGATCATCATCATGGCAGTCGATTCCTTTTAAGAACACAAGCGAAATAAACACGGAATAGAGGCAGTTAAAAACGCACGCGTGATTTCCGGAGCGGTTCGTATCGTGGATTAGTTAAGTCGAGACACTTGTTTCGTGTCGACCAGTTAGCTCAGATTCGCCGGATTGATAATCTTTGCTTTGCCCAGCGGGGGACAAGTTTGATTTCGGGACAAAATGAAATTCTCTAAGCGCACCGGGAGGACCTCAAAACTTTATTTCGTCGGCTCTGCATAGGAATTTTCGAATGTGAACAGCAGATGGCGGACTGTACTGCCGGGTAGCTCAGTCGTGTGCGCGACGGAATTGCAGTCGAACCACTGCTGAGGCTGGTCAACGAATACAGTCATCACTCGCACCTGTTCCGCAGATATTTGTTTTCCGGTCACCCCACGCCTCCTCGCGCTTTGTCTCGATGCCTCTGAACCTTCGTCCTACACTTCTCAGTGGAAATCTTCTTCTCTCATGCCCCGTTATACGTAGAGGCTGTCAGTTTTTTACATAAACTACAAAAGAAAGTTAAAGTTGTCCGCATACTGTTGAAGAAACAGCAGTTAGAAGATTTACAAAACAGGCAAAATCGACCAAATACGAAACCATAAGTACTCACATGGGTAGGCAGGTAACACATGGGTATATTTACCGTAGAGGCTGTTACCGGATGTCTGGCGAGTCGAGTTGTGTGGAAAGTGAACGCATGGCCGGAACTATTTGCAGACTTGGCGGGCAGAAGAATACGGGGAGAGAGCTACTTTTTTGAAGACTTGGGGACGGCAGAATTGCGGGGGGAAGTCGATTTCAGCACTGCAGCAAGGTACTTGACCACGAGCTGACATTCCTTGCAGGTGCAGAAATGCTTATCGAAGATGTCCCAATCCCATTTCGCGGGGAAGCACATCTGCGAACAGGGACTGGGGCGTTGCTTCATGGAGAGCATCCCGAGCATTGCAAGCGTTTCCCTATCAACTTCCTCCCTTTTCTCCCAACGAATCCAAGTATTCTTTGAGACTCCGAGCAATTTGGCAGCCTCCTGCTGAGTGATGTCCAAGTCGGCTACTCTTTTCCTTTTAAGAAGATTAATCACGGAAATGACCTCCGCGACGTCGTAGCGGGGGGAGGCCCTTGATAAAAATCACGAATTTGCTTGAGCGGCATCCTTCACCGAGCCATGACCTGCGAAAGTTCTCCGCATCGTGTTCGGAATGGCATCCCTGCGTGGGGTGCCTACCTCACCCACGCTCCGCGCCCGCAGCCACCCGCCTGTGCCTCGCCGCTAAATCCGAGTTAGTTGAGGAGTTCTATGGGCACAGTTTTGTTCTCACCCAGCGAGAGGTGGCTGCCCCGGAGGAAACTGTCGCAAGTTGAATCCAGCGTCGTGCCGACCTGCTCCACTGTCGTCAGCGGCGACTAGGTCGGGCTCAAACTGAATCAACTCCTCGTTGCGCAGGTGGCATGCATATTTCTCCACTACACGCATGTCATCATGCCCCAGCCACTTCCGGACGCTCGGCAGATCGTATCCCTTCCCCCCGAAGCGGGGTGACCGGAGCCAGTTGGTCGCGCACGTACTCCGAAATTTATGCAGCCACACCGTCGTGGGGTCAATCCCGGCACGCTTTGCAATTACCTTCAGCTTGTCGAGGGCGTGGTAGTCCGGCTGTCCCGTGGAGCAACCGAACAGGAGTTTGGTATTGCGTGGAGTGGCTCTCCGGGCCACCAGCCTCTCCATCAAGCCTCGCTCGACCGGGATGGTGCGGCTTTTGCCGTTTTTCGTCTTGAACTTCCAGTGATTTTTAGACTGGACTCGAATCTCGCGCTTGATATAGCCGGGAGCAAGTTCCTCCACCAGCAGGTCAGCATCTTCCAGATACATGAGTTCACATTTTCGTAGCCCGCATTGATTCAGGAGATCGAAGAGGAGACGCTCATCTTCATCCATGACTGCAAACATCGCGTCCAATTCTTGACGGCTGTAAATCTCAGGAGCTGAGTCGGGGTCGGCCTCCAACTCTCGCTTGTAGTCTTTCTTTGTGATCACCCCATCGCCGTCACGTAAGCCAAGCACGGAGCGATAAAAAGCGTTGATGCGGAGAATCTTCCAAGCTGCCGTAAAATCGCTATTTTCCGGCTCGTCGTCTATGAGGTATTCGAAGAACCGACGCAGCAGCGCCTTGCTGATTTCATCGACATACCTGATGTCAGCCCATTCCCGGAACTGATTCAGCGCATAAGTGTGTGCCGACAAGGTCTTGTTGCATCCAGATTTCTCCGCTAGGTACGCCTCAATCGCCACAGATAGAACCTTACGGTCGCCGGGCACTGTCGGGTCTATATTTGCGATGTCGCGGTTGCTCAGGTATCGCTGCTTATCTTCACGCTGGTCAATGGCCTCGGAAAGAAGAGGCAGCTCACCCCGGCTCCGAGATGTAACGTTCTGGAATTTCTTGACACAAGCCTCGTACCAACTAAGTTTGAACTTGCTTCGGCGGTCGTCTTGAAGGAACGGCTGTCCCGTCTTCTTGTTAAGGCGCGGGAGTGCCACGGAGACGGTGTTCCAGCTCCGATTGCGCTTCAGCCGTTCATAAATGCTCACGGTGATTTTCATTGTGCCCTCAACGCTTAATACCGTCGAGACACTAGAAATCAGAGTTTCTAGGAAAACTAAAACTCTGAAAGTAGTGCCGCAAGTAGTTACACGGCTGAGGATGTATTGGTATGCGCCTGAAAACAAAGCAGAAACAGGAAGGATGGTAGCGCTACCGGGAATCGAACCCGGGTTTTAAGATTGAGAATCTCACGTCCTAACCCCTAGACGATAGCGCCACAAGAACCAGCTTCAATATAACAAAACGAGCGGCCATCGCCAAACTGAGCAGAGCTGCGTTCGCATGCGGTTTGGCGGTTCGCTCGTCCTACTCGTACTAGTCGTGTTCGTCAGGATGCAGCCCGATGTTGGTTTCGCCGGCGGCCTTCTTTTCCCAATATTTCTTCACCCAGGCTTCCCAGCTTTTGCCGGCGGCGGTGTCGCGTCCGGTAAATGCCAGAGCGGCGATGTCGGCGTAGGCAATGTCGCGTCTCTCGTGGGTCTCCTGTGGAAGTACCCGCACGTAGGAATCGGCGAGCGATTTGCCGGCGCGACGGTCGAAGACGTAGCCGACAATCTCCTCCCCGCTCTTCAACGTGATCGTGATGTCGCCCCGGTAGTCGAACGCCTGTTCCAGTGCTGCGCGCAAGTCGTTCTCGGCGGCCAGCGCCGGAACCCATCCCTGCAATGTTTCGCGCGTCACGGTCTCCATCTCCTCGGTGCTCATCGGGAGGCCTGCGGTGTGGCTTGCGATTCACTATGCGACTCAACAGGGGAATCACTCTGCGATTCGATGCGCACCAGCGGCTGCGGCCGTTTTGTCGGCCTCGGAGCCTGCACGGCGGCCAGCGCCTCTGCATCCTCATAGCTGGAGAACATGCCCTTGAAAGTGGCCAACATTCCGCCCAGCGAACCAAACGTGTGGTTCACCGCCGAAGGTTCAAAGCCGCAATGCACCATGCAATTGGCGCAGTGCGGATTGCCGCTCTTTTCGCCGTATCCGTCCCAGTTGGTCTCTTCGATCAATTCTTTGAATGTATCCGCATAGCCGTCCTGCAGCAGGTAGCAGGGCTTTTGCCAGCCGAACATGGTGTAAGTCGGAATTCCCCAAGGGGTGCATTCGTAATCGCGCAGGCCCATCAGGAATTCAAAAAACAGGGGTGTGGCGTTGAATCTCCAGCTCCGCTTGCGATTGCTCAAAATCCGCCGGAACAGCTCGCGGGTCCGCTCTTTACCCAGAAAGTGTGACTGGTCGGGAGCCTTGTCGTAGCTGTAGCCGGGAGAGACCATCATGCTCTCCACGCCGAGCTCCATCATGTCGTCAAAGAAGCGGCGTACACTGGCCGGATCTGCGCCGTCGAACAAAGTGGAATTGGTTGTTACGCGAAATCCTTTGGCAACCGCTTCCTTCATCGCCTCCACCGCAACGTCGTAAACGCCCTCGCGGCAGACGGCGAAATCATGATGGTCGCGCTCGCCATCCAGATGCACTGTGAAGGTGAAGTACTTGCTCGGCTTGAACAGGTGCATCTTCTCTTTTAGCAGCAGCGCGTTGGTGCACAGGTACACATACTTGCCGCGCTCAATCAGCCCCGCGACGATTTCGCCAATCTGGGGATGCAGCAGCGGTTCGCCACCGGGAATGTTGACAATCGGTGCGCCAGCCTCTTCCACCGCGCGGAAGCATTCCTCCGGCGTGAGCTGGCTCTTCAACACGTGCGCCGGATACTGCACTTTGCCGCAACCAGCACAGGCCAAATTGCAGCGGAACAGCACCTCCAGCATCACCACCAGCGGGTACTGTTTGCGCCCCTGGAGCCGGTTCTTGAGCACGTAACTGCTGACCGCCCACATTTGAGAAACCGGAACCGCCATTGAGAACCATCCCCCGTATCTACATATCGTAACTGATTCGCAGCTCTTTCGAAGCGGATGCTCGTCCGCGTCCGGCGAATCCCGAATTAAACGCCCGCAATCTCAGCCTGAATGGGCAAACAGCGCATGCATATTGTGCCGCAGCATGTTTTCCACAATCCGGCTCTCTTCTTCGCCAATCGACTTCCATCCCATCGATAGCAGCACAGAGGCGCGATCGACGCGGGTGAACTTGATCATGGAAATGATGGCCATGAACTGGATGCGGGTCTCGGCCGCCTCTGCTGGCCGTTTTGTCAGCCGCGAAACATATTCGAAGCCAAGCTCCAGCATCGGCGCAAATTACCTATGAAGGATCTCGAAGGCCTCGGTCGGATCAAACTGCTCACGGTAGATGAACTGTCCCCACGAGCGTGGCGTGTCTGAACCCAACATAAGGTGGGCGAATTCCACGATGAACTCGGTAAACCCGCGCAGCGTCTCGTCATGGGTCAGTCCGGATTCGGTCAGTCTCTGCCGGGCGCGTTCGCACGCCGGCCTGAAACGCTCCGCAGATGTTGGAGCCGATGTACTCGGCCGCTGCATGGTAAAGTCCTAGCTTGCTGCCAAAGTAATAAGGGATGGAGACCAAGTTGGCCTGCGCGCGCTCCACAATCGTTCGGGTGCTCGCGCCTTCAAAGCCGAGTTCGGAAAAAACTTCTACCGCTACTTCGATCAGGCGCTGACGGGTTCGCTCGCTCCGGTCCTGACATCCAGGGCGTCCAATGGCGCATTTGGTTTTCACTGGGTTCGTCATTTCTTTTCACTTTTCACCAGAATCATCGTTTGACAAATAAATCAACCGTATGATTTCTTAGTAATAGTACCGGAAGTCAGGGTGGAGATTCAATCATGCAAGTTCAACAAATTTGCCGCTGGCTGCTGCTCTCGGACTCCTGACGATTCCCGCCTGCGCCCAGCAATTGAGCGGCGGCCCCTCCCCGCTCAATGTTCCCCAGTCTCTCGACCAGCTCCTCTCCGCGGGAACTCAGAGCCCTTTCTCCGGCAGCGTTCCCTCCGCCAAGCTAACTCCTGGGGTTCTCGATCTCAGCATTGAGGACGCGATCGATCATGGTCTCAAGTACAACCTCGGAATCGTCCTCAGCGGACAAGCCACGGCCCAGGCCAAGGCGGCGCGCCTCAAGGAGTTGAGCAATATACTGCCTCAGCTCGATGGCAGCTTGCGCGAGAGTGCGCTCAAAATCAACCTACAGGCGGAGGGCTTCGGCTTTAACATCCCAGGCTTGAACATCGGTCGATGCCGTCGCCTTCAGCAACTCCGACGCACGCGTATCGATGACGGAGAACCTGGTCGATCTGCACTACATCGAAAACACGCGAGCCGCCAGCGCCAATGTTCGTGCTGCCGAATTCACCTTAAATTCCGCCAAAGAGACCGTAACCCTTGCGGTTGCCGCCAGTTATCTGCTGGTGATCGCCGCGGAAAGCCAGGTGGAGGCCGCAACTGCCGAGTTGAATACCGCCGAGGCGTTGCAGCAGTTCGCCGAAGATCGCGAGGCCGCCGGCCTCAACCCCAACATCGATACGCTCCGCGCTCGGGTTGAATTGCAGGTCCGCCGCCAGAATCTCATCGAGGCCAACAATAACCTCGCCAAGCAGCGCATCGCGCTGTTGCGCGTCCTCGGACTGCCCGACACATCAGCAGATCAGGCTGGTCAGCCGCGTCCCATACAAGCCCCTGCCCAAAGTCTCCGAAGAGGAGGCGTTGCAGCGCGCGTTTGCGGACGCGTCCCGACTACCTGGCTGCCGACCAGCAGGTGAAAGCCGCCGAGTTGCAGAAGAAGGCCGCCGAAGCCGAGCGCCTGCCATCTCTCGGACTCAGTGGCGACTACGGCGTGCTCGGAACCCGTCCCGACAATGCGATTTCCTACTTGGACGGCCAATGCCGGACTGAGAATTCCCATCTTCCAGGGTGGCAAAATTGAGGCTGACATCCGTCAGGCAGAGGCTGTCCTCCAGCAGCGCAAGGCGCAGCGCGACGACCTCAAAGGCCGCATCGAGCAGGATGTAGCCGATGCTATCCTCGACGCAACCGCCGCCGCAGAACAGGTCGAGGTAGCCGAGGCTACCCTTGACTATGCGCAGCAGACGCTGACCCAGTCTCAGGATCGTTTTTCTGCCGGCGTCACCAATAACATTGAAGTCATACAGGCGCAGGAAGCCTTGGCCACGGCAAATCAGCAATACATCAGCAGTCTTTACTCTCACAACATTGCCAAGGTTCTGCTGGCGCGCGCCATCGGCGCCGCCGAGCAGACTCTGCGTCAGGTTCTGGGCGACAGCCCTGCCGCCCCGCAGGTCAATCCTGTGCCGGCCAAATAGAAATCGAATTGCGAATCGTCTGAGAACCTTTGGAGAACTGGAATGTTGACGGAAGAACAGAAGAAAACGATCACTGCCGAGCCCAAGAAGGCGGGATTACAGAAAAAGGCGGGATTGTTTGAGCGCAATCCGTGGCTGTCCACCTTGTTGCGCGTGCTGGTGGTGCTCGCCCTCATTGGAGCCGCGCTTTTCTGGTGGCAGAGCCGCAAGTTTGAGAGTACCGACGATGCCGAAGTGGATGGCTACATCTATCCCACCAGCGCCCGTGTCGCTGGACACGTGAACAAGGTCAACGTCGAAGAAGGCCAGTACGTCAAGGCGGGCGACGTGCTCGTCGAGATCGACGACCGTGATTACCAGGTTGCTGTCGAGCATGCCAGAGCCGATTACATGGATGCGCTCGCCTCTTCGCAGGCGGCGCAGTTCAATGTGCCGATCTCGCAGGTAGGCTCCAGCAGCCAGATCCATTCCGCGCAAGCCGATGTGCTCAATTCCGAAGCCGGAATCTCGGCGGCCAGCAAGCAGGTCGAGGAAGCCGAGGCGCTGCTGATTCAAGCGCAGGCCAACGCCAAGACGGCCAACGCCGATCAGGCGCGCTACGAATCACTGGTGGTAAAGAAGGAAGTCTCGCAGCAACAATATGACCAGGCCGTTGCCGCCGCCACGTCCGCAAATGCCACCGTCACGGCTGCCGCGGCCAGTGTCCGCTCCGCCCAGGAGATCGTGAAGCAGACCCGGGCTCGCCTTGGCCAGGCTCAGGCTGCGCTCGCCAACGCCCAGGTCACCCCCAAGCAGATCTCCGTGACCCAGGCGCGCGCCCGCGCCGGGGAGGCGCAGGCCGCCAAGGCCAAAGCCTCGCTCGACCAGGCGGAGCTGAATCTGGCGTACACCAAAATCGTTGCCCCCGTCGATGGCGTGATCGGCACCCGCAATGCCGAGGTCGGACAGAACGTTCAGGTTGGCCAGGAGTTGCTCTCGATCGTGCCCCTCAAGGACGTGTGGGTGACCGCCAATTTCAAGGAGACGCAGTTGGAGCATATGCGCCCCGGTCAAGCAGTCGAAATCAAAGTGGACGCACTCGGGGGACAAAAGTTCCGTGGCAAAGTCACCCACATTGGCGGGGCCACCGGAGCCAAATTCAGTCTATTGCCTCCCGAGAATGCGACGGGTAACTATGTGAAAGTGGTGCAACGGGTTCCGGTTCGCATCGACTTTGAAGACAGAGGCACCGGCACATTCAATCAGGATGGCCGGCTGCGCCCTGGCCTTTCCGTAGATCCGGACGTGAGGGTTCGATGAGCTCACCGCAACTCGCCATGAGCTCTCGATGGCGCCCAAGCCACAATCCGTGGGCGGTGGCCATGACCGTGACTCTGGCCACCTTCATGGAGGTGCTCGACACTTCGATTGCAAATGTGGCCCTGCCGCACATCGCCGGATCGCTTTCTGCCGGGCAGGATGAATCTACCTGGGTCTTGACCAGCTATCTGGTCTCGAATGCCATCGTGCTGCCCATTTCGGCCTGGGCCAGTGACCGCTTTGGCCGCAAGCGCTTCTACATGACCTGCGTCTTTCTGTTCACGCTCAGTTCGCTGCTGTGTGGGCTCTCCACCACTCTGCCAATGTTGATCTTCTTCCGCGTCCTACAAGGCGCTGGGGGCGGTGGATTAGGGCCGAGCGAGCAGGCGATCCTGGCCGACACCTTTGAACCGAAGCAGCGCGGAATGGGCTTTGCCATGTATGGCATGGCTGTCGTCCTTGCGCCCGCCATTGGCCCCACCCTCGGCGGTTATCTCACGGACAACTATTCCTGGCATTGGATCTTCTTCATCAATGTGCCGGTCGGCATCCTTTCACTCTTCCTCACCTCTCGAATGGTCGAGGATCCCCCCTGGATCGACGATGCACGGGAGCGAGCCAAGCACTCGCCAGTGGACTATATGGGCCTGAGCCTCATCGCCGTTGGTCTCGGAGCCTTGCAGGTCGTCCTCGATAAGGGACAGCGCGAAGACTGGCTGGCCTCGCACTTCATCCAGATTTTTTCATTCCTCACCGTTGTCGCGCTGCTCGGCTTCGTCGTCTGGGAGTTGCGTGAGCAGCATCCCATCCTGAATTTGCGTTTGCTCAAGAACCGCAACTTTGCCGTCAGCAACGTGCTTATGTTCACCCTTGGATTCGTGCTCTACGGAACGACCGTGCTGATTCCGCAGTTTCTGCAGACAGTGCTGGGTTACACCGCCCAGTTGGCCGGCATGGCGCTTTCCCCCGGCGGTCTGGTCGTGATGGCCATGATGCCGGTCGTAGGCGTCCTGGTCTCTCGCGTGGATCCCAGAAAGCTGATCACATTCGGTTTCATCGCGCTGGCTGCCTCCATGCTCCACATGTCCTCCCTCTATCTGGGCATCGACTTCAAGACTGCCATGATGTATCGAATCTTTCAGTCGATCGGACTCGCCTTCCTCTTCGTGCCCATCAACACGCTTTGTTACGTCGGTGTGCCGCAGGAGCAAAACAACCAGATCTCGTCCATGATCAACCTGATGCGCAATCTCGGCGGCAGCTTTGGAATTTCGTTTGTCACAACCATGCTTGCCCGCCGTATGCAGGTCCATCAATCCATTCTCGCGGCCCACACGATCAATTCGAACCGTATGCAGGGCTTGGTTCATGGCATGAGCTCGATCTATGCAGCACGTCTGGGCTCCGGCCCCGGAGCTACGCAACGCGCCTACGCGAATATTTACGGGATGATGCAGCAACAAGCAGCTGTGCTCAGCTACAAAGATGTCGTTCTAGTCATGGCGTTCATGACCATAATCGTCATGCCCTTGGTTTTATTGGCACAGAAACCCAAGCCGGGAGACGTACACCAGGGCCACTGAGCAGCCCCGGCGTGAGAAGTATTCTTCTCCGATGAAGGGCTTCAGAGCGGATTTGGCTTAGGGCGACACTGTTCCATGATGTTTTTCCCTCGGCCTCGTTGACATCCTCTATTTTCCTCCGTCTTTCACATATGGACTGGCTTTGCTTTTGTAAATCTTTGTAAAGCAAGCACCTTTGGGTCGTTCTTCCGGGAACTTTGACAAACCCTGGTGGCAATTCAAAGGGTAGACCAATGATTAAGAAGCATGGGAGTTGCGGAATGCTAAACGGACTTGAGATTGAAGCGTCGCGTATGACCGATCTGAGCACGGTGTGTGTGGATGAGCACGCGACATCCAAGAAGATCACCGATCAAACCCTTGTAGGCAAGAGTCTTTTTGCCAGCGGGCTTCTTCGTCCGGGTACGCAGTCGTTTGTCAGCCCTCTGTCGCTGCGATATTCGCTGCAGGATCACTACACGGTCCGCACCGAGCGCGGCCATTACACCGTATCTCCCACAACCTTCGTGGTGCTCAATGAAGGGCAGCGTGGCGACATCACCGTGGAAGCCAATGCGGCTCCCCGCGCCGTCACTCTTGTCTTCGAGCAGAAGTACATGTCGGATGTCGCTCGCAGCTTCAGCGCTCCTTTGGTTTCATCGCTCGATATGGATCGGGATGGCATTGTCGTGCGCTTCCCCGAGTGCGTTCAGCATGACACCGCTTTTGAAATCGGCCCCAAGCTGCGCTCGCTCAGCGCCGCCTGCTTGCGCGGAGACAGCATCGAGAGCATCGCGGACAAGTTCCGCGCCGTTACGCAATGCGTCGTACTCGTGTACAGCGCCGCCAGCCGCCAGATTGAATCCATTGACAGCGTTCGACCCGGAACCCGCGCCGAACTTTATCGCCGCATCCAGCGCGCCTACATCTGCATTCAGGACGCTTACAACGAAGAGCTCTGCCTGGAAAAGATTGCCCGCGTCGCCTGCATGTCGCCCCATCATTTCCATCGCGTCTTCAGCCAGGTCTATGGAATTACCCCTCTTCGTGCTCTGGCCGACCGGCGGATGCATATGGCGCACAAGCTTCTAGAGACCACCGACACGCCGGTTTCCGCTATCTGCCGCGCTGTCGGATACCACAGCGCCCCTACCTTCTCGAATCTGTTTCGCGCAAAGTTTGGAATGCCGCCATCGCTGTTGCAGCAGCGCAGCCGCAGAGTACGCATGCAGTAAAACCGCCTGAAAGGATTTGGCCGGCAGAAATGCCGGCCATTTTTTTTGTCAACGGTCTCGCAATCAGAAATCCTTGTCACCTTGAGATTTTCCTGCGATCTGCCGATAACTCAGAGGAAGGCTATCCGCCACACACGTCAGGCTCTTCCCTCCTGGAAGAACCATCGGCGAGCCTTTTCATGGGATGTGCGATGAACCAGCCTTCTTCGAAGCCGATGCACTGTCCAACCGAATCTGTTCCTGTCGAAGACACTACGCTCGACTGCGATCACATCCTGAATTACGCGGGAGGCGATCCGGAGCTGTTGATGCAGCTCTGCGGCAACTTTCTGCATGAACTCCCGATCCACTTGGAGTCGCTGCGCAGCGCCATCAAGCGACGCGATCACTTCGCCGCCGGACTCACGCTGCAGCACTTGCGTAACTGCCTCATCGTCTTTGGTTCCGGTCAGATTTCTTTCACGGCGGAAAGCCTTGAGGCCGCTGTTCACGCCAGACGCATCCGCCACGCGCAGCGCGAATGGAAGCGCCTCGAACGCCAGCTTCAGCTTCTTGTCCCCCAGGTGCAGCGTCTGATCCTCGAAATGTCCGCGCCAAGAACTTTATTGCAGTAGCAAAGAAGAACATGCGCGAGATTGCAAGCTATGCTACAACTAACTACCTGTGCGCCTGCGGCCTGAGCGGCGTTGTTTGCCGCGCACCATCTTCATCTCGCGCACCATTGCTATGCACTATCTGCTAAAGAGCGAGTCTGCCGTCTATTCCTTCCAGCAACTCCAGAAGGACCGGAAGACCGTCTGGGACGGAGTCACCAATCCTCAGGCCGTTAAGCACCTGCGCGAAATGCACAAGGGCGACAAACTCGTCATCTACCATACCGGCGAGGAGCGCCGGGCGGTCGGAACCGCCCACGTGCTCTCGGTTGACGCCTCCGATCCCAAAGTTCCGCTGGTAACCATTGCAGTCGGCAAGCCCCTTGCCCACCCCGTTGCCTTGGCTGACATCAAACAGAGTGCATTGTTCTCCGATTCGCCACTGCTGCGCCAGGGTCGCCTTTCGGTCGTGCCTCTGACCGAAGCGCAATATAAGGCGCTGCTCTCCGGTGAATTGTGAAAGAAAAGAAAGGATCGGCCATGTACAAACGCATGTGGATCTGTCTTTCCCTCTCGGCTATCTTGCTGAGCGCGGTAGCCGGAATCAGTAAGAAGCCGCCTTCCAAGAAGGTTGGCCTCAAAGATGCCACGGGCTCCGAGGTCGGAACGGCAACCATCAAGCAGAAAGATGGAGGCGTCGAGATTCATCTCGCGCTCAAGAATCTGCCCCCCGGGCAGCACGCCATCCACTTTCATCAGGTCGCCAAGTGCGATGCGCCTGACTTCAAATCTGCCGGAGGACACTTCAACCCTACTGGAGCCCACCACGGTCTAAAGAATCCCGAGGGGCCCCACGCGGGAGATATGGAAAACATTACGATTGCTGCCGATGGAAGCACCAATCAGACGGTAATGGATGAGCGCGTAACCCTGGAGACCGGCAAGCCCAACTCACTTTTCGCTAACGGTGGCACCGCTCTGGTAATCCACGCCAAAGCCGATGACATGATGAGTGATCCGGCGGGCAATGCTGGCGACCGCATCGCCTGCGGCGTCATCACCCAATAACTGAGCGGCTCCCTTGCTCACCAAATTCTCACCCGCGAGTCCCCTTTTCGGCGGCCGCGGGTGAGAATTTGTAGTGAAACCTTTAGGCTACGAAACCGTAGGCCTGCTCGTGCGATCCGAAATCCAGGAACATTACCGCGCCGGGTGAGAACAGGGCCACACGGTCCCCGGGCCGGATGACGGCCCTCGTCGCACGGTGCGCCTTGTGGTTTACGAAAATCACTCCAACCTCTTCTGCCGGGATATCGAGTCGCGCTAACAGGGCCAGCCCCGGCATCTCGCTTTCCACTGAAAGCTGGCAAGGGTTGGTCCACCCTCTCTGGCTGAATGTGTCACGCAGCGACATATTCCCGTGAAGCTCAATTGCGTTAATCGTCATCATTTCTCTCACCCTCATGGAGTCATATCGTTCGCAGAGCATCCCTTTAGCCCTGTGAACCAGGAAGAGATGGCGGATAGTAAGTCAGAACAGAAGAAATAACAAGCAAACAAGTGCTGCTGGAGCGTTTATTCGAGAGTAGATGGATTTCGCCGGTTACGAGCGGCGCGCTCGGCGGCAAACTCTACCTCGACAGTGTCGCCTTAGTCTTGCCTTTCGCTCAAATGTTCATGGGCCTCGATGTCGATGGATGACTTCTCGTTGTGCAGACTTATGACGGCGTAGAAGCCGTGTGCAATGTTGCTGCTGTCGTAGTAGGTGCCGACCACGCCAATCTTGGTAAGACTCCGGTTCGTGATTCCGGATACGTAGGTCTCGGTCGAGCCGGGAAAAGCAATTATGTACAAGGCGCCGCTGCTGCTCAGCAAGAAGCTGCCGCTTCCGGATCGTCCGACAACGTCGCCGGAGTCATTGATCCCAAAGAGGCCTGCGCCAGGGACCTGATTAAACTGCCGATAAACGCCTTTGCTGAGGGTGAAGTTGTAAGTGTTTCCTGCGGTATCCCGATAGTTGCCGATGATCTCTCCTCCGTTATTGATACCGCTGATGAGAGTCTGGTCGGAGCCGGGAAACTGAATCGTGCTAAGGCTCCCGTTGCTAAGCAGGAATCCGCGCCGGTTGCAGAACATTCCATCGCAACCCGAGTCCTGATAGTTGCCGACGATATCGCCACGGTTATTGATTGCCTTGAACCATGTCATCTTCGGACCGGGAACCTCATAGGAGAGGTAAGCTTTGCTGCTGTGGTAGACGAATCCGTATTCGGGCTCAACAGGCCTGCAACAACTCGGGTAATAGTCTCCTACGACTATTCCCATGTCGTTGACACCTGCGGGAGTTGTAACGTTCTCTGGGCCAGAACTCGCGGGGATGCTAATAGTGCTTAGTTTTCCGCGCCGGAGCAGGAATCCGTGCCAGGAAACGCCATCGTAGTATGATCCGACGATATCGGCGCCGTTTGGACTTATGCCGTTGATGGCGAGGTTTGGTTCTGTTGGGATCGGAAGCGTTACATACTGCTGGGCCGATAAGCACACCGGAAGAAATAGAATAGCGAGAAACCATTTCATTTTCATAATTGTTCTCTCCTGTGTCGCTTCTCATCCCGAGGGCTGATTCTGCTTTGGCGCGAGTAGCTCCTCGGCAGAGTTGGATGCGCGCTTACCAACCCGAGTAGTCGAATTTCGAGAGTAGAAGGATTTCACGGCGTCTGGCTCGCGCGCTCGGAGGGGGCGGAATCCGCGGAGCCACCCAGCGGCGGCGCAGCCGACCTTCTTGACCCCAGCTTTCGCCGGGAGGAGACATCTTGTTGTGGGCTGGAGTATCCAAGAAGTGATGAGCGCAACCGCCCCATTGCTGGATCGCAAGCTGGCATACGCCGTGTTCCGCATTACGCTGGGACTCAACATACTGATTCACGGAGCGGGCCGGATCTTCGGCCCGGGAGCCGGCGCGTTTGCCTCAAAGACGGCAGGCGAGTTCACCGGCACGGTCTTGCCACACGCCCTTGTTCATCTTTTCCTCACGGTCTTGCCATGGGCGGAAAGCATTCTGGGCGGATTGATTACCTTAGGTCTGCTGACAAGATGGGCGTTAACGCTGGGCGGACTGTTGATCGCCGCGCTGGTCTTCGGCACCGCTCTCCGCAGCGATTGGAACACTGTGGGCATCCAGATGATTTACGCAATCGCCTACTACTTGCTGCTCACAAATCTTGCGGACGATTCCTTTTCACTGGACAGATTGCTTTGGAGAAGGAATGCGGAAACAGAAGCGGAGCGCGTTGGCCAAAGTAGCCGCGGCGCTCCGCTGCGTTAAGTGCGAGTTATGGGTGCGAGTTACGCTTGCGAGTTACGCTCCCGCTTTCTTTTCGATCTTTGCCCAGGTGTCTTTGAGCGGCAGGGTTCGATTGAAGACCAGGCTGCCGGGCTTGGAATCGAGATCGACGCAGAAGTAGCCGACGCGCTCGAACTGATAGCGATCCCCGGCCTGCGCGCGGGCGAGCGAGGGCTCGAGTTTGGCGTCGAGCACCGTCTCCAGCGAGTCTGGATTGAGGTTGTCGAGGAAGGTCTCTCCCTCTTCGAAATCTGCCGGGGTCGGACTTGGTGAAGAGTTTGTCGTAGATGCGAATTTCGGCTTGGATGGCGTGGCTGGCGGAGACCCAGTGGATCGTCGATTTCACCTTGCGTCCATCGGGCGAGTTGCCGCCGCGGCTGGCGGGATCGTAGGTGCAGCGCACCTCGACAATGTTGCCCTCAGCGTCTTTCACCACGCTTTTGGCGGTGATGAAATACGCATTGCGGAGGCGCACTTCCTTCCCCGGCGAGAGGCGGTAATACTTGGGCGGAGGAACTTCGCGGAAGTCGTCCTGCTCGATGTAGATCTCGCGCGAGAATGGCACCTGCCGGGCTCCGGCTGCAGGGTCTTCGGGATTGTTCGCCACTTCGACGAACTCTCCCTCACCTTCCGGGTAGTTCTCGATCACGACCTTCAAGGGGCGCAGCACGGCCATGGCGCGCGGGACTCGCTTGTTCAGGTCTTCGCGCTGGAAGTGCTCCAGCATTTCGATGTCAGTAGAGCCGTTGGTGCGCGAGGCTCCGATGGCGGCGCAGAAGTTGCGGATCGCCTCCGGGGTGAAGCCGCGACGGCGGATGCCGCAGAGGGTTGGCATGCGCGGATCGTCCCATCCGTTGACGCGCTTCTCCTGCACCAGTTGCAGCAGCTTGCGCTTGCTGAGCAAGGTGTAAGTCAGGCTGAGGCGGTCGAACTCGATCTGCTGCGAGGGGAAGATTCCAAGCTGCTCGATGTACCACTTGTAGAGCGGCTGATGGTCGGTGAACTCCAGGGTACACATGGAGTGCGTGACCTTTTCGAGCGAATCCGATTGGCCGTGCGCGAAGTCGTACATGGGATAGATGCACCACTTGTCTCCGGTGCGGTGATGCTCGGCGTGCAGGATGCGGTACATGACCGGGTCGCGCATGTTGAGGTTGGGCGAGGCCATGTCGATCTTGGCGCGGAGGACGCGGGTGCCATCGGGGAACTCGCCCTTTCTCATGCGCTCAAAGAGATCGAGGTTCTCCTCGACGCTGCGGTCGCGGTAGGGGCTGTCTTTGCCGGGCTCGGTGAGGGTGCCGCGATGCTGCGCGAATCTCTTCGGCGGTGAGGTCATCGACGTACGCATTGCCGGCCTTGATCAGTTGCACCGCCCACGCAAAGAGCTGCTCGAAGTAGTCGGAGGCGTAGCAGAGACGATCCCACTCGAAGCCGAGCCAGCGCACATCGGCTTGGATGGAGTCCACGTACTCCTGCTCTTCCTTCTCGGGGTTGGTGTCGTCAAAGCGCAGGTTGGTGAGGCCGCCGAACTCGTCGGCCAGGCCGAAGTCGAGGCAGATGGCCTTGGCGTGGCCGATGTGCAGATAGCCGTTTGGCTCGGGAGGAAAGCGCGTCTGAACGACGGCGTCGCCGAACTTCTTCGTCTTCAGATCCTCGATGAAGATCTCGCGGATGAAGTTGGAGGGGCGCGCGGCGGACTCAGCCGGGAGATTTGCGGCAACAGCTTTACTTTCCGGATTCGAAGGTAGTCATGACTCACATTCCTTTGCATAGGACACAAGCAACGATTCAAGTTGCTGTCATCAAAATTGCCATTACAGTCTGGCAATGGCCTGGGCGATACGCTCCAGGCAAACTTCACGGCCCAGCACTTCCATGGTCTCAAAGAGCGGCGGCGCATTCTTGCGTCCGCAGACGGCGACGCGGATGGGCTGAAACATCGGCCCGGCCTTCATCCCAGCCGCGCGGCGGCCGCGCGCAGCGCAGACTCGAGTGCCGCATGATCGAACGGCGTGGCGGCCAGCAACTCGCGCGCCTCGACCAGAATTCTGCGGGCCAGCGCCGCATCACCCTTCGGCGGAATCAGCTCAAGGCAATCATACGGCGGAAGCTGGGCGGCAAAAAAGAAGTCGGCGGCGGTAGTCACGTCACGCAGAAATTTGATGCGCTCGCGAATCAGCGGCGTGACCTGCAGCAGCTTCTCTGGCGTTGCGGGCAGCCCTGTCTTCTGCAAAAACGGCAGCAGCGCGCGGAAAGCTGCTCGACCGGCAAAGCGCGAATGTGCTCTGCATTGAGCCACACGGCCTTGGGATCGAATGGGTCATCTTCCTTGAAGTTGATGACGGCGTTGGCGCGATTGACGCCTTCCAGAGTGAAGGCCGAAGTCAACTCCGGCAAGGTGAGGAATTCGCGATCGTTCTTGGGCGACCAGCCCAGCAGGCAGAGAAAGTTGACGAATGCCTCGGGCAAAAAGCCGGCGTCGCGATAGGTGGTGACGCTGACGACCGGGCCGTGGCGGCGCTTGGAAAGCTTGGCGCCGTCCGGAGCGACGAGCAGCGGAAGGTGCGCAAACTGCGGGGTCGCGGCTCCGGTGGCGGCGGCGGCCTCGAAGATGAGCAGATGTTTGTAGGTGTTCGAGAGGTGATCCTGCCCGCGAATGATGTGGCTGATGCGCAGGTCGGCGTCATCGGCGCAGGAGGCAAGATGGTAGGTCGGCATGCCTGCTGTTTCTCCGATCCAGCTGCGCAGCAGGGCAAAGTCCTCGACCTCATCGGCCAGTTTGCTCTGCTCGCCATAAACGGCAGTCGGTGAAGCGCAACACGCGGTCGTGGCCGCGCGGCACGCGGAAGCGGAGGGCGAAGGGTTCACCGGCGGCGGCGCGGCGGTCGCTCTCGGCGCGCGAAAGATCGCGCATCCCCGGATTGAAGAGCCATGCTCCTTGCGGGCCGGATTGATCGCTCTCGCCAGCGTGGGCCGGGGTGAAATCGCGGTAGGCGAGGCCTTTGGCGAAGATCGCCTCGGCAAGTTGGCGGTGCAGGGCCAGGCGCTCGGATTGCTTGTACTCCTCGTCCCAGGAGAGACCAAGCCAGCGCAGGCCTTCGAAGATGGAGTTGACGCTGGCGTCGGAGTTGCGCTCGACGTCGGTATCGTCGAGGCGGAGCACCATGGTGCCGCCGTTGTGGCGGGCATACAGCCAGTTGAAGATGAAGGTGCGCGCAGAGCCCACGTGGAGGAAGCCGGTGGGAGAGGGCGCGAATCGTACTCTTAACATAAGAGACGAGTATAAATGCTGCGCGGCGAAGGTGCGTGGGTTGCGCAGAACGAAGCGCAGAACGAGCGCGAAAGAGGCGAGAAGACGACGAGCAGGAACGACACGCAAAAGTAAAGCCCCGCGCGAGTGAGCTCGTGCGGGGCATTGTTGAATATCACGGTTCAACTATCACGCAGAACTATCTTGGTGGATTGCCGGCTTAGCTGCTGGGCTGGGCTGTTTTGGTTTCAGCGACCGGGGCCGCGCTGGCGGCTCGGGCGGCGATTACGGCTGCCTTCTTGAGGCGTTTCAGAAGCTTCTGTTTCCGGAGCCGATTGAATCTTGCCTTGTCACCGATATTTCCCGACATTATGTACCGCTTTCTGTGACCATCATTTGCGTTCGTAGTGTGGATGTAATCATCTCATACTGCGGAGATTCTCTTGCGCGAATTACAGCCCCGCGGGTGCGCGGTTGCGGCAAACGCGCGAATTTACCGTAAAATGAATTGTTCAGGACGAAGTTCCAGTTTGACTATAAGGATATAGGTAAGTATGGCGAATCATGTTTCGGCGCTGAAGCGCGCACGACAGACGGAAACCAAGACGGCGACCAACCGCGCCAACAAGTCGCGTATGCGTTCGGCGCTGCGCTCCCTGCGCACCGCACTGACCTCCGGCGATAAGACCACGCTGGATACGACCTTCCGGGAGACGGTTTCCGCTCTGGATAAGAGCGTGCAGAAGGGCATTCTGCACAAGAACACGGCATCGCGCTACAAGAGCCGCCTTTCGGCTCGCGTGAAGGCTGCAGCACCGCAACCAAGTAAACTTTTCATTTTGAGAGACGGCAGGCTTCGGCCTGCCGTTTTCTTTGCGCGCCGAGCCCGTTTCGAAATCTTCTAGTCGAGGAGAGCTTCCTGCTGCCAGGCGGGGGCGAGTTGTTTGGGCTTCGGCGGCGAGGTCGAGGATGAGGTTTTCCAGGATGAGGCGCTTGCTGAGCGGATTGGAGCGCAGGGCGGCGTCGGCGCGGGAGATGAGGCGGATGGCGCGGGTGAGTTCGCGACGCGACTTGTAGCGGCGCGCCTGGCGGATGACATCTTCGGCGGCAAAGGGCGGGATGCGGAAGCCCTGCCATAGCACCTGGTAGAGGGCGCGGGTGTCGCGCACGTTGCGCTCCAGGATGACCAGCATCTGGCGGAAGGTGCGGGCGAGCATGTAGAGATGGCCGATGGCGGCCTCGTCGCCGTCTCCGGTGGAGAGCATGGCGTCGAGAATCTCCAGGGAGCGGGCGCGATTGTGCGAGGAGAGCGCGTCGGTGAGTTCGTAGAGGGTGCGCTGCTTGGCGGCCAGCACCATGGTTTCCACGTCGCCCAGGGTGATGCGCTTCTTCTCGCCGACGTAGAGCAGGAGCTTCTCCAGTTCATTCGAGATCATCATCATGTCGCCGCCGAGGGAGTCGACCAGTTCGCGCGCGGCGTCGGGCTCGATTTTGGTGGAGTGCAGCGCGGCGGTTTCATTGAGCCACTTGATGGCCTCGCCCTCTTCGACGCGGGCGAATTCGATGATGGCGAGGATGTCGCCGAGGGTCTCGCGGATGCGCTCGTAGCGCTCCTTGTCGGTCATCTCCATGCGGCGAAGGTCGGCAGGGATGCTGATGTGGTCGGCGATGAGAATGAGAAGCGCGTCGGGATTGGGATTGTCGATGTAGGCGGCGATGGCGGCGAACTCGGCGTCGTGCTTGCCGCGTCCGTAGAGAGCCTTGACTCCGCGCACGAAGAAGACCTGGAAGTTTGCCATCAGCGAACAGGTGCGGGCGCGGTCGAGAATTTCGGCGATGCGACGAAGATTCAAGATCGAACTCGTACAGGCTGAACTCGCGCATGCCTTCCGGGACCAGGTGCTTGAGAATGGCGTCGCGGCAGGTGCGGCGGAAAAAGGCTTCATCGCCGATGAAGACATAGCCGGGCTTGAGCTTGCGCGAGCTGACGTCTTGGACGAAGCGCTCGACCGGGGCGAAGGCTCTCAAGGCTAGAAGGCCTCCAGAATATTGCTGACCAGGGTGCGGGAGAAATCGCGCGAGATACGATCGAGAGCCGGTCCCTGCTCCTCGAAGAAGCTGGCGAGTTCGTTGGAGATCTGGTACTGATCGCGGAAGATGTAGTTGGGATTGCTGTACAGGACGCGGCCATCGCGCGCCGTGAGCGTCACCTTGATGATGATGGTGACCAAGTCCGGTGGAGGCGCGTCCGGTCACCGAGTCGTAAGCCACGGGAGCGACCTCGGCGGAGACGACGGTGCCTTGCAGCACGGCGTCGGCATCGCCCTCGGACTGGATCACGCGGTAACGAGTGCGGGTGTTGAATTCGCGAATGACCGCACTGGTGAGACCGGTCTCGACGTGATAGGTGTGAGTCTGATTCTGGAACGACGGAACCGCCAGAACCTTGACGTCGGGCGGCAGGTGCGAGCTGGCGCCGACGGGGTGGTAGCCGCAGGAGCCGAGCAGCACGAGAAGCCCGAGGATGGCAATACGGGAGAAGCTGGCGCGACGCCGAGCGCGGCCGAAGAGGTCATTGCAGCTTCCCTCGGGGACGGGTTCGCACCATCTCTTCGGCGCACTCGACGGCCTGAATCGCCGAGACGCGAAGATTATCGCAGGCGGCAAAGAGCCAGAAGCCGTTGCCACCAGCGCCGTCGGGGCGAACGCTGGCGAGGATTTCCGAAGAGCCGGCAACGTTCACATTGCTGGGAAATTCATCCTGCGCGCTGGCGACTGTGATGTGCGGACCTTGCAAGCGCAGCTCTCCAATGCGGCGGCCGTGACCGGTGCGCCCATCTGCACGAACATGGCGATGGTGTAGCCATGGAAGACAGGAGCCTGGACGAGAAGCATGGCCGGGGTGGAAAGCTCCTTCTGCGCGATGGACTGGAAGTGGCGCACGATGCGCGACTCGGTCTCCTGCAGGGATGGGTGAGCGCCTTCGACCGGCTGCGCAAAAAGATTGAAGGCGGCCTGGGTTCCGAAGACGGCGTTGGGCATCTGCTGAAAGCTGAGCAGATTCACGGTCTGGTCGTGGAGTTCGTCCATGCCGCGGCGTCCGTATTCAGAGGCAGGCTGGCCGATGACGGCGGAGGCAAGCTGAACCGGGGCGGCCTTCCGCAGACGCGCCAGCAGCAACGCCATGACGACGGCTGCCGGGTGAGCGATGACGACGGGCACGGACTGCAGCCCAACCTCGTGAGTGCGGCCGAGTTCGCGCTCCACCCAGGGAGCGCGGAGAACGACGTCGGTGTTGTTCTCCAGGGCGTAGCTGAGGTCGATGATTTCAGAGCCGGAATCGCGAACGGTGGCCCAGGTTTTCGCGATGTAGGACTCGTCGGCGGTGAGGAAGGCAAAATCCACGCCTTCCAGATGCTCCGGCGGTACTCCCTGAATGATACGCGGCTCGTCATTGACCTGCTCGAGTTGACCGAGCGCATCCTCCTCGTCCAGAAGCTTGATATCGACGGCGGGAAAGCTGCGCTCGCTGAGGACATCGCGAACCTCCTTGCCCTTGAGGGCGGCGGCTCCGACGAGGGCGACGCGTGAAGAGATTGGACTTTCTGGCAGGTACGGCTCATAGCTCCCACACCGCCTCTGGTGCTGGCGCGGTATTGCTGCGCCGGAAGGCGTAGGTGAGCCTGAAGAATACTCCTGAAATCATGTAGGTGACCGCGAGGATAAAGAGAACGTAGCGATGAAAATACCAGATGGCGGCCAGGATAGGGGCAAAGAGCACGAAGAGGCGCGAGGCCTGACGGTTACGGAAATCGATGCTCTTGGCACTCCAGAAGCGCCAGGTGCTGACCATGAGGAAGGCGCACAAGAAGATGTAGACCATCCAGATAATGGAGCTCCACCAGGCCTGCACGGGATAACCCAGGCGCAGATGGACGACGGCAGCAAGGCAACCGGCGCCGCCGGGTATGGGCATGCCGACAAAATACTTGCGGCCGGGATGTCCGGGATTCTTAGGCTGCGGATTGAGCTGAATGTTGAAGCGCGCCAGGCGGCAGGCCCCGGCGGTGAGAAAGGCAAATGCTACGATTGCGCCGAACTGAATCAGCTTATCGCGCAGATCGGCGTCGAGCGTGGCGGGCAGGCAGAAGAAGCCCCACATCCAGGCGAGAATTCCGGGCGCGACGCCAAAGGTCACCACATCGGCGAGCGAATCCAGCTCCTTGCCGAAGTCGCTGGTGGTGTGGGTAAGGCGCGCGATGGCTCCGTCCATGCCGTCAAAGAAAACGGCAAAGCCGATGGCGATGGCGGCATGATTGAAATAGATGGCCGCGGTGCGCAGGGGATCGGCGCCGGGCGCGGCGATCATGCCCAGGGCGTGGGCAGCTCCGAGCGCAGCCTGCGAAATTGCGTAGAAGCCAGCCGCGAGATTTGCGGTGGTAAACAGCGACGGCAGGATGTACATGCCCTTGCGCAAACGGCGCGATCGCCCGTCACCCATACGACGGTTCGGCGATTCCATCAAAGTTCTCCTTGCGCTGGGCGGCAGAATGGCAAGCGTCGAAGAGCCGCACTTTACGATGTTGCCGACCTCCACGAGCACCTTGGCAGAGACGGGCAGAATGACGTCGCAACGCGATCCGAATTTGATCAGTCCGATGCGCTCGCCACGAGCGACGCGATCTCCGGCGCGGCGCGAAAAGACGATGCGGCGCGCCAGCAGTCCGGCAATCTGCTTGAAGATGATGCAGTAGCCGTCCTCGGTTTGAAGCGTGCAGATGTTCTGCTCGTTGAGTTCGGCCGAGGCCGGATTCATGGCATTCAGATACTTGCCGCGACGATATTCGACGGCGGTGATGACGCCGGCGGCGGGCGAGCGATTGACGTGCACATTGAAGACGTTGAGAAAAATACTGATGCTGATGCGCGGCTCGCCTTCCACCTGGATCGTGGAGACTGCCGTGACCTTGCCGTCGGCAGGAGAGACGACGGCGCCGGGAGTGGACGGAATGGCGCGCTCCGGGTCGCGAAAGAACCAGAGGAAGAAGGCCGCCAGCAACAGCGGCACGAGAGCAAGCGGAGGCGAGGCCCACATACCAATGAGGACCGCCGCCACAACCAGAGCCAGCGCGTAATAGATTCCGTCGCGTACCATGAGAACCTCTCGATTATAGCGAAGCGCGAAGCTCTAATGTTTCGGAAAGACAGAGGAGAGGCTCGATAAGGTTACTGCTCGTCGAGCAATTTGACGATGGTTCGCTGGAAGCTCTGTTTTGCCTCTTTCTAGCGGTTTTCTAGCGGCACTTCCGTCCGGACGCGCAACGGTGAGTTGGCTGGACCAGCGGCAAGCCACGATTGGCACTGGCTGGGCAACGGCAAGGCAGGAGAGCCATAGCGAAGTGGCGAGCGCAAGCAGTTTCCATTTGCTAATCCACCACTCGCGACCCCACCATTCGCTACCCCTCCAGCTGCCGCCTCGCCAAAGGTACACGTCAAAAGGATGACCAGTCAGCGCATGGGCTTGACTGGTCATCCTTTTGATCAAGAGCCGTGGATCGGTTCTGCGCGCGGTCGCTCGACCGCGGTCGCGCTCAGGAGGCTTGCTGGGCGCCGCGGGCCTGAAACGATTCCATCTCATCCTTGAGGCGGAGCTTTAGTTTCTTAAGGCGGATTTCTTCGATTTTTTCTTCTTCGGAGGGGTATTTCTTATTCGCGAGGGATTCGAGACGCTGAGAGTAGTTGCTATGTTCATCGGCCAGCTTGCGGAATTCGTCGCTGCTGGCCAGAAGCTGTTCGCGTACGGGCACATTCATTCAGCACCTCCAAGCCTGAAATCAGGTGTTGTAAAAGCTAGCACCGCGGCAATGGCCCGGGCAAGCGAAATCGAAACTTAGTCCCGGAATGAATATTTCAGGATCATTGCATCTTCGTGAGGATTCCGATAATACTCACGGCGGCGGGCCAGCAATTGGAAGCCGCTGGCGTGGTACAAGCGAATCGCCGCGTGGTTGGAGGCACGAACCTCAAGAAGGATTCTCTCGGCCAGAAGCGCGCGGGCGTGCGCGAGCAGAGCCGCCAAAAGCCCGCCGGCGACGCCCTTGCGACGGAATTCGGGCAGCACGGCGATGTTTTCCAACTCCCACTCTGGACCGCCGTTTTGCGCGACGAGAAATCCAACGGCCCGCAGTTCAGCTTCGGCGGTTCCGGTAGCTTTGCCTTCAGTACCTTCGACTCCGGCAGTTCCAACTTCGGCAATCCAGGCGAGGCGCGGGGGATTCTGCGAATGGAAGATATCCAGCCACTGCTGCCGGGTCCAATGAGCGGCTTCACCAGCGGCCTCGCTCAAGGCCGTGAGTTGCCCCAGGTCGGATTCCTGGGCGCGACGGATTTTGACGCTGGTCTCGGTCATTGCGGGATGCTTCATTGCAGCGCGCGGCTTCACTTGGGCGCCAGGCCGGGTTTGGGAGTGGCGAAGAGTTCTGCGTCCGAGCGCCGCAGGTAATTGGCGTCGAGAGTGGCGACGTCGGCACGAATTCCGGCGAGAAACTTGCGGTACGCGATGCGCGCGAAGTCCTCCGCAGAGAGGCTGGCCAGCACAACCGCATCGACGTTGACTTGACGGAGGCGAGCGGCGAGGGCCTCATCGGGGGTAAAAACCTTCGGAGCCGCGGCATCGGACGCGAGCCTGGACGCGAGCCGGGTGAAATCGCCGAAGCTGGCGAGGGCCTCTCTTACGAGGCTGGGGGCCGCCCTCAGCGCCGATCTTAGGGCCACCGTGGGGCCAACAGGGGCTGATTCCAGCTTGTACTCGCCCCAAAAAATCTCGGAGCGTTGCGCATCGATGGCGGCAATAACCTTGCCTTCGGCTCCCGAGGCGTCTGCGATGGCCTCCAGCACGGAGACGGCCACGACGGGCGTGGCGAATGCTTCGGCCAACCCCTTTACGGTCGCGATGGCGATTCTCAGTCCGGTAAACGAGCCGGGGCCGCTGGCCACGCCGATGAGTCCGATGAAGCTTCTCTGAAGGTCGTGGCGTGCGAGCAACCCAGCGATGGTGGAGAGCAGCAACTCGGAGTATTGGCCTCCGGAGATGGTCGACAGTCCGAGCGGGACGAGTTCCTCGCCTTGCGCTCGCAGCAGCGCCACGCTTCCCTGCCGTCCGGAGGTGTCAATACCGAGGATCAGCACAGAAGAAGCTCCTAGCGGGCGAGTTTGCCGACGATCTCATCGATCAGTGAATACGGGTCGCGCTCGTGGCCGGCGACCTGGGTGGCGTACTGGTCCACCGCGTCCTCGGAGAAAGCTCGTTCGACGATGCGCCGCAGCACCTCGTCGCGCAGCATCTCGCGCAGACGGCTGCGCCAGTTGGCAATGCGCCGCTGGCGTCCCAGTTCGCTCACGGAAAGAAACGCCTCGTACTCGTCGATGGCCGAGGCCAGTTCAGCCACACCTGCGCCGGAGCTGGCGACGGTCTTGACCACCGGAGGCACCCAGTCGTCCTCGCGCATGGAGAGCGACTGCATGGCCTTGATCTCGCGCTCCACGCGCTCGGCGCCTTCGCGATCGGCTTTGTTGATGACGAAAATATCGGCAATCTCCATGATTCCGGCCTTGAGGGATTGCACGTCGTCGCCCATGCCGGGAACCAGGATCACGATGGTGATATCGGCGAGGCGGACGATGTCGACCTCATCCTGGCCGACGCCGACGGTCTCGATCAGCACTAGGTCGCGCCCGCTGGCATCGAGCACGGTGGCCACATCGGCGGTGGTGCTGGAGAGGCCGCCGAGCGAGCCGCGGGTGGCCATGCTGCGGATGAACGTGCCGTTGTCGCCGGTGTGCGACTGCATGCGAATGCGGTCGCCGAGAATGGCGCCTCCGGTGAACGGCGAGGTGGGATCGATGGCGATGATTCCGACGGTCTGCTCTCGCTTGCGATATTGCCCGGCAAGGGCATCGACGAGGGTGCTCTTCCCTGCTCCGGGTGCGCCGGTGAGCCCGACGACGCGGGCGCGCCCGGAGTGAGCAAAGAGAGTCTTCAGCAGCTCGTGCGAATCCGGCGTGCGGTTTTCAACCGCAGTAATGGCGCGCGATAACGCGCGAAGATTGCCGCTGCGGATCTGTTCGACCCATGTCGAGATAGAAGAAGTCACGGTATCAGGTTCTCGCCAGAGCTAGTTTAGCAAAGCGCTCAGTTTCCGGTTTGCCCGTGACCCGGGCACAATGGCGAAGGCGTCAGGACGGCCACATCTCGGGTTTGCTGATATCCGCCGTCAGCCGAACGCGCATCTTTGCTGGCGCAGTCGGAAGCGCCCTGCGGATTCTGCTCACTGACGGCAAAGCATGCAACCCCTCGCCCCGGGGCTTGTCGGGCACTCTGAAGTCCTGGAAATGCTGACCGACCTCACTCATGGCTAAACCGAGGCACCCGAAGAAATACTATCTATGGCACGAGCATTTTCGTCTTCTGGCTGATGGTTGCGGCCGACGTAGCCGGAGTCGCTGTGTCGCTCTATCAAGCCATTTCTGCCCTGACAAAGTCATGGTCACCCAAGCGTTGAAGTGCCGATAACGACCTTGAAGCATTGCCGAAAGTAGAGATTAGGGACTGAAGTATATAAGTCCCCTTATTTGAGTAGAGTCACACCGCCGGTGCCTATATCGTAGTGAGCGGCTACTACTTGCAGCTTGTTTTCTTTCGTCAAGCCTGAGATGACGGGCGACGCCTCTCGCAGGAGGGCGGCCTGTATCTTGGCATTCGCTTTAGTCGCCGTTTCAAGATTCGGTCCCGCCTGATCTACCGCCGGTTGGATATGCGGATAAAGTGCGCTGATCTGTCCGGGAACTTCCTTGCCTTGGATGGTTGCCTTGACCGCTCCACAGTTAGTGTGTCCCATCACAAGAATCACCTTCGCACCCAATACAGCGACTCCATATTCAAGACTGGCGATGATCTCCGGAGTGACAACGTTTCCCGCAACTCGCGTAACAAAGAGATGGCCGATACTCTGATCGAAGACGAGTTCGACGGGTACGCGTGAATCCGCGCAGGACAGTACAGCGGCGAATGGTTCCTGCTTTTCAATCGTGTTTTGTTTAAGAATCGCAAGGTCATGCTCGTGAGCAGTTAGGCGACCCGTCGTGAACCGCTTGTTGCCATCCATCAACTCGGTCAGTGCTGCATCAGGGCTGAGTGGGCTCTGCGCACGAGCTTCCGGCGGGAATGCGAGTTCTCGGCCGCCCCTTAGCAAGCCGACAACCGTCCCTGTTACGCCCATCTGCAAGAATCGCCGCCTGGACGCTACCTGATTTAAGAAAGATGTGCCCATGTCTTTGCTTCCCCTTTCCGGCCAAACGAGTTTTTGCCGATACATGTTGGCCTCGCGAAACGGCTTCTGGCCGCCAAGACATAGGCCGCCCGTTTTGGGCAACCTACTTCCCGCCAAGTTTGCTGGCGAAGCCATGGGATGGCACAACGATCGAACCCGTTGCCTTCATTCGGGACAAGCGCCTATCACTTTCGTTTTTCTCTTGTTGCCAAGGCGGCAGCCCATACATCCCGAATCGTCGGCAACTCAGAAGCTAACCGACTCCCCTACTCCGCCAGAAGTTCCCGCGCGATAACCATACGCTGGATCTCGCTGGTGCCTTCGCCGATGGTGCAGAGCTTGACATCGCGATAGAACTTTTCCGCCGGATAATCCTTGATGAAGCCGTAGCCGCCGTGGATCTGGACCGCCTCATTGGCGACCTTGACGGCAACCTCGGAGGAGTAGAGCTTGGCCATCGAGGACTCAAGCGTCGTTTTGTGATGGTGGTCCTTGAGCCAGGCGGCACGCATGGTGAGCAGGCGGGCGGCATCGATCTCGGTGGCCATGTCGGCAAGCTTCCACTGGATGGCCTGAAATTCGCTGATGGGTTGGCCGAACTGCTTTCGCTGGCGGCTGTACTGGAGGGCGCAGTCGTAGGCTCCGGCGGCCATGCCGAGGCCGAGGGCGGCGATGGAGATGCGTCCGCCGTCGAGGACGCGCATGGCATCGACAAAGCCCTGGCCCTCGACACCGAGGAGGTTTTCGGCAGGAATTTCACAGTCTTCAAAGATCAACTCAGAGGTGTCTGAGGCGCGCAGGCCGAGTTTGTTCTCCTTCTTTCCGGGGCGAAAGCCGGGAGTGCCGCGCTCGACGATGAAGGCCGAGAGGCCGCGGGTTCCGATGGTTTTGTCGGTGACCGCGACGACCACGCAGACATCTGCGCAGGAGCCGTTGGTGATGAAGGTCTTAGTGCCATTGAGCACCCAGCGGTCGCCTTTGCGCTGGGCTGCGCAACGCGCGCTGCCTGCGTCCGAGCCGCTGTTGGGTTCGGTAAGCGCCCAGGCTCCGATGTGTTCGGCGGTGGCAAGCCGGGGAATGTAACGCCGCCGCTGCTCCTCATTGCCGGCAATGAAGATGTGGTTGGAGCACAGAGAGGTGTGGGCGGCGACGATGATGCCGACCGAGCCATCGACGCGCGAAAGCTCCTCGATGGCGAGCACGTACTCAATGTAGCCGTAACCGGAGCCGCCGTACTCGTCGGGAAAAATGCAGCCCATGAGGCCGAGTTTGCCGAGCTGCTTCACGGTCTCAAGCGGAAAGTGCGAAGCCTCGTCCCACTCATGCACATGCGGCGCGATCTCGCGTGCGGCAAAGTCGCGCACCATGCTCTGGAGCTGCAGTTGCTCATCGGTGAGTTGAAAATCCACGCTACCTCCGTGATGGACTTGAGGATAGCAGGCCATCGGCCCCGCGCGCTCAGGCCAGCATAGAAAACCGATGGTTATATCATGAGGGGTCAGTGAAGGGGAAGGGTGGTGGCGGAATCTTCACGGACTCGTTGCAACGACCAGACAGAGCAAGGCCAAGAATAGCGCGATAGGACCGTTCTGGAAGCGTTCCGAACGGCTGGTCGAGGCGAAGTTGGCGATTGCACTCAGCACCATGACGCAGACCAGCACCCATGTTCCCCAACGCAGCAGGCCGGGACGCTTGCGCCAAGCTCCGTATCCTGCGCGACCGAGGACGATGGCAGCGCCCGCGACGAGCAGTATGGCCGCCAACGCGCTTGCGACTCGAAGCCCCACGGACAAATGGTCGTGACTGCCTCCCCAAACTCCGGAAAGCCCTTGGGAGCCGCCGAGCGCCCAGAAGATTTGGCAGCCCGCAACTGCGAGGAAGGCCATAGCAACCACCACCGCGGCGAAGCGGGGCGCTCGCCTAACAAGCGTAACGCGATGGCGAAGCTCCATGCTGGCGTTATAGCACGACGCTCGGAATGGCGAAAGCCTCTTAACGAACGCGCTAGTCGCGCAGAAAGGCGGCGAAGACTTCGTTTGAGAGCAGGCGGCCTTGCGGGGTGAGGCGCAGCCATCCGTCTTCCAGCAGCAGCAGTTCGCGGGTGACCATGCCCGCGATTGCGTCGCGATAATCATCCACGGCAGTTGTGCCGAACTCATCCTTGATGGCCTGCAACCGGACGCCACGATTCAGGCGCAGGCCGAGGAAGTAGGTCTCCTCGATGGCCTGCTGCCGCGAGATGATTGTGCTCTCGAACGGAGCTTCCAATAACAGGGCATCAAGCGAATCCGGGGTGGCGAGGCGCACGGCGCGATGCGGGTCGGACGGTGTGGGCGACAGCAGCATGGAATGGGCGTCAACCCCAAAGCCGAAGTAGGGGAGCCGCTGCCAGTAACGCAGGTTGTGGCGCGAGCGGTGACCTGGACGCGCGAAGTTGGAGATCTCGTACTGCACAATGCCCCCGGCGTTCAGGCGCTCGCAGGCGCGCTCGTAAAGGGCGACGGTCTCTGCCTCATCGGGGACATGGTGGGCATGGTAGCGCGTTCCTCCGGCGATGAGCTCGCGGCCGAGGCGGGAGTCGCCGTCAACCTCCAGCATGTAGACGCTAACGTGAGGAACGGCGAGGGCGAGGAGTTGATCGAGCGAGCGCTCCCAGCTTTCGATGGTCTGATGAGGAAGCCCGGCGATGAGGTCGATGCTGATTTCGGTGATGCCCGCCTGACGCAGGCGACCGATGTCGGCGAGGGTGATGTCGCGGCTGTGCAGGCGTCCCACCGAGCGCGATTCCTGGTCGACGAAAGACTGCACGCCGAGCGAGACGCGATTGACTCTGGCGCGCAGCAGCGCGGCCAGAACTTCGTCGGAGAGCGTGCCGGGAGCGACTTCGACGGTACACTCGGCAGAGGGCGAAAGCTCGAAGACTTGCGAGATGGCGGTGAAGAGGCGGTCGAGTTGATCGGGGGCCAGAACGCTCGGCGTACCGCCGCCGAGATAGACCGAGTCGAGCTGCGGATCGAAGACCGCGCCGAATTCCCGGGCGAGTTCAGGGGCACTGGCAATCGAGCGCTCCAGGTGTGCCACGTAGCGGTCAAAGTGGTCGCGGGAAAAGACGCCGGAGGCAAAATTGCAGAAGGAACATTTGCTCCGGCAGAACGGGACCGAAAGATAGAGCGCGGAATGAACGCTGGAGGTCAATTCGAAGGCCTGCCCACTCAAGTGTACCGCTGAATTCCAAAGGTGAACCTTAGGAGGCTCTGCTTCCATCTAAAATAGGGTACACATGGCCGCCGAGGAAGAAGTACTAGGAAAAGCGTACGACAGCCGGATTATCCGCCGATTGATGAGCTACCTGCGCCCCTACACGCTGCAGGTAGTGCTGGCGCTGGTGGCGATTGTGCTGAAGGCGGTTGCCGACGTGCTCGGGCCGTACCTGACGAAGACGGCCATCGATAAATATCTATCGGCGCACCCCGGCGGGCACTCTTTTCTGGACCGCTACCTGAGTCCGCAGCCGATGGTCGGAATCGCGCAGATCAGCGGCCTGTTCCTGAGCGTGCTGCTGCTCGGCTTCCTCTTTGAATTTACCCAGACCTACATGATGCAGTGGACCGGGCAGAAGGTGATGTTCGACCTGCGCAGCCAGCTCTACCGGCATCTGCAGCGGATGGATATCTCGTTCTTCGACAAGAACCCGGTGGGCCGTCTGGTGACTCGCGTGACCACCGACGTGGACGCGCTGAACGATATGTTCACCTCGGGCGTGGTCTCCATCGTCGAAGACGTCTTTGTACTGGCTGCCATCCTTGGAATCATGCTCAAGGAGAACTGGCGGTTGTCGCTGATCGCCTTCGTCGTGCTGCCGATCATCGTTCTCGCCACGCAGATCTTCCGCAAATCGGTGCGCGACAGCTATCGCCGGATTCGGGTGGCGATAGCGCGCATCAATTCGTTTTTGCAGGAGCACGTCAGCGGCATCATTCCGTTGCAACTGTTCAACCGCGAGCGCAAGTCGTACGAGGAGTTCGAGGCCGTAAACGCGCAGCACATGGAGGCGTTCAAGGACGCCATCATGGCCTACGCGCTGTATTACCCAGTGGTTGAAACGGCGTCGTCGATCGCCATCGCCTGCGTGCTCTGGTACGGCGGACACGAGGTGTTGGCGGGGATCACGAAGATCGGCGTGCTGGTAATGTTCATTCAGTACTCGCAGAGGTTTTTCCGCCCCATCCAGGATCTGAGCGAAAAGTTGAACATTCTGCAATCGGCGATGGCGGCGGCCGAGCGCATATTCAAAACGCTCGACACCGAACCCAGAATTCAGTCGCCGGCGGTGGAGAAAGAGCCGAACGGGCCGGGGCGGATTGAGTTCGACAACGTCTGGTTTGCCTACCGCCGTCTGCCAGCTGAAGCTGATGGGGACGGTAAGAAGGTTGCAAGCCGGGAGTGGGACTGGATTCTGCGCGGCGTCTCATTCACCATTGAACCGGGCGAAACGGTGGCCATTGTGGGCCATACCGGCGCCGGCAAGACCACATTGATTTCGCTGCTGCTGCGCTTTTACGACGTGCAAAAGGGCGCGGTGCGGATCGACGGCGTGGACGTGCGGGAGATGAACCTGCAAAAGTTGAGGCGGCGCTGCGGAGTGGTGCTGCAAGACCCGTTTCTGTTTAGCGGCACGATTGCGGATAACATTCGGCTGGGCTCGGCGCATGTGACCCGCGAGGCGGTGGAGTGTGCGGCCGAAGAGGTGAACGTCTCCGATTTCATCCTGTCGCTGCCGGGTGGTTTCGACTCAATGTTGCAGGAGCGCGGCAACACGCTCTCAACCGGGCAAAAGCAGCTAGTGTCATTCGCCCGGGCGCTGGCCCACAACCCTCGCATCCTGATCCTAGATGAAGCCACCTCCAGCGTGGACACGGATACGGAGTTCCGGGTTCGCGAGGCGCTGACCCGCCTGGTGGAAGGACGTACCTCGCTGATTGTGGCGCACCGCCTTTCGACCATTCAGCGGGCCGACAAAATTATCGTGATGCACAAAGGCAAGGTGCGCGAGATGGGCACGCATCAACAACTGCTGAACGCGAGGGGCGTGTACTGGAAGCTGTACCAGTTGCAGTACAAGGACCAGGAGCTGGGAGTGGCGACCGTGGCTCCGTCGCAACCGGCGGCAGAGGCAAGAGCAGATTAAGGCGCGCTCTGGACAGTATTTCCAACGTGATTTTCTGCCGTGTTTCCTGCGCCTGATATTCTGTCGGCGCAGATGTCCAACCGAAAAAACATTGCGACGGATCGCCCATTGCGCGTGATGATCTCGGCGGGGGAAGCCTCCGGCGAGATGTATGGCGCGGAATTGCTGGCCGCGCTGCGCGAGCGGGGCACCATCGAGTGCTTCGGCATGGGCGGAGAGCGCATGAGCGAGGCCGGCAGTGAACTGATAGTCCATGCCCGCGATGTGGCCGTGGTCGGGCTGTTTGAAGTATTGAGCCATCTGCCGAAAATTTACCGGGAATTTCACAAACTGCTGGCGGAGGTGGATCGGCGGCGGCCGGATGTGGCGGTGCTGATCGACTTTCCGGATTGGAACTTCCGGCTGGCAAAGCAGTTGCGTCGGCGCGGGATTCCAGTGGTGTACTACGTCAGTCCGCAGCTCTGGGCCTGGCGCAAAGGACGGCTGAAGCTGGTGCAGCGCGATGTATCTGAGATGCTGGTGATCATTCCGTTTGAGCGCGAGTTCTACGCGCGCAATGGGGTGCAGGTGGAGTTCGTCGGGCACCCCCTGAGTGAGTTGGAGCTGCCAAAGGTGAGCCGGGAAGATTTTGCGGCCTGCTGGGGACTGGATGCTTCGCGAACGTGGATTGCGCTGTTGCCGGGAAGCCGCAGGAAAGAGCTTCGCCTGAACCTGCCTGCAATGCTGGGCGCGGCGGAGCGACTGGGAGCTGGCTTCGAGTTCGTGATGCCGGTGGCCAGCACGCTGGATCAGGAGTGGGTGCGGGAGCAGATTGCATTGTGTGCGAAAGATGTGTGCGCGGGTGGCGTGAAGGTGAAGCTGACCGACGACGCCCGGGCAAGCCTGCTGCACGCTCGCGTGGGCGTGGTGGCCAGTGGCACGGCAACCGTGGAGGCGGCACTGATCGGCACGCCGTTTGTAATGGTGTATCGCGTGGCGGGGCTGACCTGGATGCTGGGGCGGCATCTGGTGAAGCTGCCGCACTATTGGCATGGTGAATCTGGTGGCCGGGCGCGAGCTGGTTCCAGAGCTGGTCCAGAACCGCTTTACGCCAGCGAGCGTGGAGCGCGAGGTGCGGGCGCTGTTGGAGGACGGCGAGGTGAGGCGGCGCATGAGCGACGGCTCTAGCGGAGGTGCGCGGAAAGCTTCGCGGAGAGCTGGCCGATGCTCCCATTTTGGGAGGCGCGAGCCAGAGTACTGCGGAGCGGGCGGCGCGGGCAGTATTGCGCGTTGCGGAAAATGCCCTTCGCAGCAAGGAATAGGCGCACATTCAGTGAAGCTGCCCAGCATCTTCTATACGATTTCATACATCAGTTATGAACTGTGCACTCAGCAGGAGCGAAATGCCAATGCGATTTGCAGGACGGACCCTGACGCGAACCGTTCTCCTAGCCCTGACTACGCTTGCCGGTCTGCTCCCGATGGCAACCCTGCAGGCAGTCGAGAAGCCACGTATCCAAGCGGAGGACTACAGCATTGAGGCCAGGGTTGCTCCGCAATCGCACAAGCTGACGGCGCGGGCGGTGGTGAAGTTTGTGGCGCTCGACGAGATCAGCATCGCAACTTTCGAGCTGCACAATTCGCTGCGTGTAACTCAGGTCACCGACGAGCACGGTACGGTGCTGCCGGCGGAACGTGTCTCGCAGGACTCGACGGTGCGCGTGGCATTGCCCAACGGCATGAGCAAGGGGCAGGAAGCGACTCTGACGTTTGAATACGAGGGCAACGTAACCTCGGCGGACGACAGCCCGGTTCCGGGACTGAGGCTGGCCTACGTGGGCGATCCGATCACCTATCCTGCTGTATTCCGGGCGCTGGTTTCCGGTGACCAACTACGGCATCGACCGCTTTACCGCGCGGCTGAAGATCACCGCTCCGCAGGAGTACACGGTGGTTGCAAGCGGAGGCGCCGTTGTGCAGCGGAAAAGCAGCGGAAGAGCCAGCCAAAGGCACAGACGAGAGCGAGACTCCAAAGCTGAGAACCCGCGAGCATTCCGAGCATCCGGCGAAGAAGGCGAAGCCCCCGACAGCCGCTCCGAGCAAAGTCCCGCCCCTGCCGAAAAATCCGATCCGGGCATGAAAACCGTCGCCTTCACCTGGAGCAAGCCGAGCTTTCCGGGCACAGTGGTGATCGGAAAGTTTGTGGACACCCCGGTGAGCGAAGCGGGGATGACGGTGCATGTGTACTTCCTGCAGGACAAAGCCGAATTTGCGCAGCAGTATGGCGAGACGGCGGCCAAAGAGCTCGGTTACTTCATCACCATCTACGGCGTACCGATCAGCTCGGAGCTGAAACTGGTGGAGTTGCCGGACGATTCGGTGCCCACGGCGTGGGCTCCCGAGATGGCGGGAATTGCGGCACGCAACATCAATGCGAAGGTGAACTACCGGCTGCTGGCCAACGCCATCGCGCACCAGTGGTTTGGCACTATCGTGAGTCCGGCGACGCGCAATGACTGGTGGATTCAGGACGGCGGCGCGCGCTACAGCGAAAGCCGCTACATCGAATACGCGGCGGGCCCGGCGGGCGGCGCAGGAAGCGGTAAAGGACATGGCCGTGGGCGCGCTGGCCTATGACAGCGTTCCGCTGGGACAGATCGGGACGCTCGACACCTTTGATCCGGTCTTTCAGTCGATGGCGAATGACAAAGGCGGCATGGTCTATCACATGCTTCGCTGGGTGATGGGCGATCAGAAGTTTGACAAGGCGATGCGCGCGCTCTTCCAGGACTATCGCGGGCAAGCCGGTGGGGCTCAAGGATCTGCAGAAGGCGACCGAGGACATTCAGGGCGAACAGTTGACCTGGTTCTACTCGCAATGGCTGAACTCGACGGGCGCTCCGGAATTCAAGAACAAGTACACGGTGTTCCGGGTAAAGAAAGGCTTCCGCGTGGTGGGGCAGGTACAGCAGGATCTGGACCTGTTCCGGATGCCGGTGCAGTTGAAGATCGATACCGACGGAAAGACGGAGGACAAGACCATCGACGTGGTGGGGACCGATTCCAGCTACACGATTGAGACCTTCGGCAAGCCGCGCCGCATCACCGTGGACCCGAATAACTGGGTGCTGAAGAACTCCGGAGACTTGAGGCTGCGCACGGCCATCATGCGCGGACAACAGTTGGTGCAGCAGGGAAACCTGGCTGAGTCGCTGAAGGAGTTTCAGAAGGCGATCGAGCAGAACAAGAACAGTTCGCTGGCCCACTACCGCATTGCCGAAGTTTTCTACCTGCAGAAGAATTACCAGGCTGCGGCCAACGCCTATCGCGATTCTCTCAATGGCGACGGCGAGCCGAAGTGGACCGAGGTCTGGAGCCATATTCAACTGGGCAAAATCTTCGATGTCACCGGACAGCGCGAGCGCGCACTGAGCGAATACCGGCAAGCGCTGCAGACCAATGACAACACGCAGGGTGCTCTTGACGAGGCGCGCAAGTACTGACCGCACCCTTTGAAAGAGCGGATTCGTAGCCGTGAAGCAATGAGCAAGGGCCGCTCCTGCAACGGCGCGGCCCTTTGTTTCTTTGCGGATGGGCTCAGGCTTTGGCTGCCGAATGCCCGTCGCGAGTGATGCTATAGCTGGTTGCCATGCGTTCGGCAAGCTGCACCGCAACCGCCAAGGCGCGCTCGCCGGTGAAAGCAGAGCAGTGTATCTCAGCCTGGTCGCCGGAAAAATACATGCCGACGATGGACTCCGCTTTGGTCGCCGTGTCGGAGAGATCGAGGGCGTGGCAGTTGCTCACGATCACCGTATTGGGCAAACAGATGCGGTCGAGCAGACAGAACATCTCGAGCTTGGATTCCGGCTCGTCCGGGCCGGTCTCCATCACGATGTGAGCCCGCCGCGCAGCATCTTCGATGCTGGTGGCACAATCGATGCGCGCGAAGGCCTCGTCGGCCCGCGCCTGGTCCAGGGCGCCGGAGCTCACCTCATCGTTCAGTGTCTGGCGAATCTCCTGGCGCGCCACGGCCAGCGAGATCGGGAAGAGGTCTTCGAGAACCACGCGAAAGCCGGCCACGGCGGCCCGGCGAGCAAGTTCCCGACCGACTTTACCGGCGCCGATGACGGCGATGATCTCCGCGTCCGGAGCCGGCATCGCTACTTCTCCAACTCTTCGACCATCTTGGTGAAATTCGGGTCTGAATTGCGCATGTATTCGGCAAGTTTCTTGCGCTCATCCGGGGACATAAAACCGCTGCCGACGACGATGCGCCGCAGGGTGGTGGCAATGTCGTCGACGTAATTCATCATTCGAATCAGTTCACCGCTTGAAGCCATGGTGCCTCCTGAAAGCTCTGGGTGTGCTTCGATTCGCGAAGACACCGCAAGCTGTATTGTCTGCGTTCGGAGCGGGTTCGTCAAAGTGCCGCTCGTGCAGGCGATTCGCACGGCCGCGATTCGCCGCATCTAAGCGATTCGGATGCAGGATTTTCAGTCCTCGAACGACTGCAGAATGCGCGCACAGACAATTCCCCTCCTCGACACGGCAAATGAAGCATCTGAGTTCCTGCAGCGGCTGGCGGAGAGCCAGCGCCAGGTACGGCCCGGATCGGCGTATCGCCTGCAGTTCAACCACAGCTTCCGTTTCGTGGATGGAATCCGGCTGATTCCCTACTTGCAACGGCTCGGAATCACGACTCTCTATGCTTCACCGATTCTCGCCGCACGTTCCGGCAGCACGCATGGGTATGACATTACCGATCACAACCGCATCAATCCGGAGATTGGAAGCGAAGAGGAGTTACAGCAGTTGCTCGACCTGCTTGAGGCGCAGCGGCATGGGCCTGCTGCTGGACGTGGTTCCGAACCACATGGGCGTGGGCTATGGCACCAATCCATGGTGGCAGGACGTGCTGGAAAATGGCCGCGCCTCCGAGTACGCAAACTTCTTCGATATCGACTGGAATCCGCTCAAGCCTGAGTTGCGCGACAAGGTGCTGCTGCCGATTCTTGGGAATCAGTATGGCGAGGAACTGGAGGCCGGACATATTGTGCTGGGGTATGACGAGCAGGGCTTCCGGATCGAATATTTCGACAAGATCCTTCCAGTCGATCCGCAGACGATTCCGCTGATCTTCCGTTTCGGCGACGGGCTGCGGCAGCCGGGGGACACGGCTCGCGAGCTGCTTGCTCTGCTGTCGGCGCTGGCGGAGTTGCCGCCGCACACCTCTGCCGAGCCGGAGCGCAGCTTGCGGCGGCAGCGCGAAGTTCCCTTCCTGCTCCGCCGCTTCACGGATTTGGTGGAGCGCTCAAGCGAGGCACGCAGAGTACGTGCAGGCGGCAGTGACGCGGCTCAACGGAACGCCGGGGGATTCGCACAGCTTTGATGCGCTGCATGAGTTGCTGGAGGCGCAGGTGTATCGGTTGGCACACTGGCGGGTCTCCGCCGAAGAGATCAATTACCGCCGCTTCTTTGACGTGAATGACCTGATCGGGCTGCGCATGGAAGATCCGCAGGTCTTTGCCGCCACTCAAAAGCTGATTCGGCGGTTGCTGGCCGATGATGCGGTGATCGGACTGCGCATCGACCATCCGGACGGAATGTTCAATCCGCCGCAGTACTTCACGCGCTTGCAGATGCTGTTTGCGGCGGCAAAACTTTATGGTCCCACACCGGTGGGCGAGCTCGCCGAAAACGGAATTGAGATGAGCGTGCAAAGCTCGTTTGCACAGCACTCGCTGCAACCGGGGCAGGAGCCATTCTACGTGGTGGTGGAAAAGATTCTGGAGAGGGGCGAGGCGCTGCCGCGCGAGTGGCCGGTCAGCGGAACCGTGGGATATGAGTTTGCCAACGCGGTGAACGGAATTTTCATCGATGCGCGGAATCAGAAGAGCTTCACCAACCTGTATCACCGGCTGATTGGAGAATCGCTCAACGTGGAGCGGCTGATTTACCAGGCGAAGAAGCTGGTGATGCTGTACCGCGCTCTCCAGTGAAGTCAACGTGCTCAGCCACATGCTGGACGAGATCAGCTCAGCCAACCGGCGCGCCCGCGACTTCACGCGCAAGGTGCTGCGCGACGCGATTCGCGAGACCATCGCCTGCTTCCCGGTGTACCGGACCTACGTCGATGAACGCGGCAATATCAGCGAACGCGACCGCGAGTTCATTGCGCGGGCGATCGCCTCGGCAAAGCGCATCAATCCGCTCCATGGCGCCGCAGGTCTTCGACTTCCTGCAGGACATTCTGCTGTTGCGCGAGGACAATGGCGGCACGCCGATTCACGGCTATCGCAAGCAACTCTACTTCGCCCTGAAATTTCAGCAGCTCACCGGCCCGGTGATGGCCAAGGGCGTGGAAGACACGGTCTGCTATGTGTACAACCGATTTATTTCGGTGAACGAAGTTGGCGGCAATCCGGGCAGCTTCGGCGTGAGCGTGGAGGAGTTTCACCAGGGAAACCGGAAGCGGGCGGAGTTGTGGCCCAGCGGACGCTGCTCACCACCTCCACCCATGACACCAAGCGCAGCGAGGATGTGCGCATGCGGCTCGATGTGTTGAGCGAGATGCCGCGTCCGTGGGCCGCCCAGGTGATGCGCTGGCGGCGCATCAACCGCGGCAAACGCAAGACCATCGACGATGGACACATCGTGCCCGATAACAACGAAGAGTACTTCCTCTATCAGACGCTGGCCGGTACCTGGCCCATGCCAGGCAACGCGACGCTGTCACCGAACGACTGGGCGCTCGGCCGCGAGGAGCGGCTCGCCTACATCGCACGCATCCAGGAGTACATGCAGAAGGCGGTGCACGAGGGCAAGATCAACCTGAGCTGGATCAATCCCAACCAGCAGTATACCGAGGCGCTACGCCGCTTCGTGGCGCGCATCCTGTCGCCCGGCACTGCGGCCAAACCCAACAACTTCCTGCGCCTGATGCACGAGTTTGTACCCCGCCTGGCATGGTTTGGCGTGCTCAACTCGCTGGCGGAGACCTTGCTCAAGCTGACCTCGCCGGGCGTGCCCGATGTTTACCAGGGACAGGAGCTTTTCAATTTCAGCCTGGTCGATCCCGACAACCGGCGTCCGGTGGATTTTGCCAGCCGCGGAAAAATATCTGGAGGAATTGGAGCACCGCGATGCCAGCCCGGAGCTGTGCCGCGAATTGCTGGAGCAGTGGACGGATGGAAGGCTGAAGCTCTGGACCACGCATCGCGCGTTGCGCGTAAGGAGCGAAGCGCGCGAATTGTTTCGTCATGGGGATTACGCGGCAGTTGGAGTGGAAGGCGAACGCAGAGAGCATGTGGTGGCCTTTGCGCGGCGTCATCAGCAGGCAGCGGCGCTGGTGGCAGTGCCGCGCCTGAACTTCACCATGCTGAACGGAGAGCCACGGCTGGCCCGGGCAGAGGATTGGGGCGCGACACGCGGTTGCGGGTACCCCAGGAATTTCCGGCCGCCAATTTCATAACGCGCTTACCGGCGAGAAGCGTCACGGTTCAAAGCAAATGGCGAGTTGCTATGCAGCGAAGTCTTCGCCAGCTTCCCTGTGGCCCTGCTGATCGAATAAGGGCTGACGGTCGGTGACCTCGGCAAGTGTCGCCAGTTTCTGCGCCAATTCCGGTATGCAGGGCACCGGGCGAGTAACGCCAGGTCCAGTTGCCGTCGCCAAAGCTGGGCACGTTCATGCGCGCCTCCGAGCCAAGGCTCAACACATCCTGCAGGGGAACCACGCAGAGATTTGCCGTGGAACTCTGCGCGAGGCGAACCATTGACCAGTTGATGCCGTCGCCGGCGTCTCCCAGTCAGCGCTCCGGCAAATCTCCGTTCATTTTCCGAGCAGTTCTTCCACCATCCCAGGGTGGTGTCATTGTCATGGGTGCCGGTGTAAACCACGGTGTTGGCCTCATAACGATGTGGCAGGTAGATGTGCGCGCCGGGATCGCCGAAGCCGAATTGCAGGACTCTCATGCCGGGCATCTGCAGACGTTCGCGAAGCGCGTTGACCTCGGGGGTGATGAGGCCGAGGTCCTCGGCAATGAACGGCAGGTCGCCGAGCTTTTCACGCAGCACGAGGAACAGATCTTCGCCGGGACCATCGACCCAGCGGCCATGCACCGCGGTGGGTTCGCTGTTGGGAATCTCCCAGTATTGCTGGAAGTCCGCGGAAGTGATCGAGGCGGATGATGTCGCAGCTCTCCAGCGCCCAACTCATTCGCTTGACCCACCAGTCGTAGCCCCTCTGCTTCAGCTCCGGCCAACGATAAAGCGGATTTCCCCAGCGCTGGCCAGTTTCCGAAAAGGCATCAGGCGGAACGCCGGCGACGCACTCAGGCTCGAGGGTATCCGCGTCGAGACGAAAAGTATCGGGATGGGTCCAGACATCAGCCGAGTCGTAGCTGACGAAGATGGCAACGTCGCCGATGATCTTTATGCCTTTGCTCCGGCTGTAGGAGTGCAGCGCGCGCCACTGCTCAAAGAACGCGAACTGCAGGAAGCGGGCGCGGGTCGAGTTCTTCGCGCAGTTCTTCGCGGATCGCGGCCATGGCCTGCGGCTCGCGATGCGCAAGCTCGTGAGGCCAGGTATTCCAGCTCCGCTGCTCATGGCGGAGCCGCAAGGCCTCGAACAGAACGTAGTCTTCCAGCCACCAGGAATTATCGGCAACGAATCGATCGAAACGCGCACGATGTTCGCCGCTCGCGCTGCGCAGAAATGAGGCCGCAGCCTCCTGCAGGAGCGGCAGCTTTCTCGCGCAACACGCGCGCGTAATCGACCCGGCCTTCGCGCAGCGTTCAAGCGAAGCAACCCGCTGGCGCGAGATCATGCCGCGATCGGCCAGCCGCTCCAGGCTGATCAGCAGAATGTTGCCCGCAAACGCCGAGGTCGAGGAGTAGGGCGAGTTTCCAATGCCGGCCGGGTTCAACGGCAGAATCTGCCATAGTCCCTGGCGGGCGGCAGCAAGAAAATCTATGAACTCATAGGCGGCAGGCCCAAGGTCGCCGATTCCGCCGTGGGCAGGGAAGGAGGTGGGATGCAGTAATATTCCAGCGCTTCGCTTATCGAGCATGGGATCAGAGTATTGCTCGATTGACATGAATACCAGTTTCGTCCGTTGGATGCACTGCCAGAATGCGCATTGCTCGAATAAAAACGGGGAGGTTTCCCTCCCCCGTGTGCTAGTTCGTTTTTGCTACTCCTTGGGAGTGGCCAGCGCTTGCACTTTCTTCTTATCGACGATGATGCGGCCTTGCTTCTCCAGACGGTCGCGCAGAGAAGCGATGAAGACTTCCTCCGCCTCGGAACGCTTGCGCTCCAGCAGGGATGCCTTGATCTGGTCCTTGACGACGTCGAACTCGGCGTCGGTCGGCTCCGCTTTTTCAAGCAGAGCAACGACTGCGCCCTTCTGTGCCGAGATTGATGGGCTGGCTGATCTCGCCTGGCTTCATCTCGAAGACCTGGGGGACGATGAGACCTGGCCAAGATCCGGCACCTGTCCGTCGGGAGCGACCAACTCGCTGGTTTTCACGGTCGCGCCAACGGCCTTTGCAGCTTCGCGCAGGTTGTGCGAAGCATGAGCCTTATCGCTGAGTTCCTGGAGCTTTTGCCCCAGCATGCGCTTGTGCCTTCTGCTGCTTCAACTCGGTCGCAAGACGATCTTTTACCTGCTCGAAGCTGGGCGTCGCAGGCGGTTTTACGTCGGTCACCTGGGTAACGGCAAAGCCGTGCGCCAAGGGAATCGTTGCCGGTGCGGCGTTGGCCTTCATCCCGAATACGGCGTCGGCGAACTGCGGCGAGGCGCCGATGCCAGGCAGCGCCTGGCTGCGCGCAAAGTAACCGCTCTCCTGCACCTGAAGGCCGTTGGCTGCAGCGGCCTTTTCGAGGCCGCCGGACTTGGCCTGGCTTTCCACGGTGTGGGCGAGTTGCTCGGCAATTTTCTGATTCTTCTGCGCCGCCACAATCGGTTCAATTTCGGAGCGGACTTCCTCCAGCGAGCGATGTGTGCGCGGCAACCTTGTCATCCACGCGAATGATTTCGAAGCCATAGCTGGTCGGAATCAGATCCGAAGTCTGTCCCTTGGCGAGACCGAAGGCGACCTTTTCAATCTCAGGCGCGGAACCGGAGCCCTGCACGAGTTCTCCAACAGAGCCCCCATCTTTTGGCGGTCGCAGTGTCGTCGGAGTACTTCTTGGCCAGGGCCGCGAAATCTCCGCCGTTGTGAAGCTGGCTTCAGCACGTCCTGCGCCTTTGCCTTGGCGGCGTCTGCCTGCTTGGCATCCACCTTGCCATCCGGACCGGGCAGCGGAAGCTTGATCAGAATGTGGCGAACCTTCACCGACTCGGGAACGCGGAACTCGGCGGCATGCTGCCGGTAGTAGCTCTGCAGTTCATCGCTGGACACCTTGGCCGGATTCGGAAGCCGCGCCGGATCGATCAGCACATACTTGATCTTGCGCTGTTCCGGAATGGTGTTGGCAAACCGTTGCTGGTTCTTTTCGTAGAAGGCGCGCAGTTCGGAGTCATCGACCGAGACTGATTTCTCTAGGTCGGCATCGCTCAGCACCGCGTAATCGAACTTGACCCTTGTCTTCAGCTTCACAAACGCATCGTGTACTTCCGTCGTTTGAGACAAAGACTCCGGCGCCGATCACCGAACGCAGCTTGCGCATGGTCAATTCGTCGCGCAGCTCCTGCTCGAATTGCGGCACGCTGAGATTGAACTGCGAGGCTACAAGCTCCCGGTACTGGTCGGCACCGATGAACGTCCCATTCGGATAAAGCGCCTGGGAGATCCCGCCGTGCTGCATTTCATAACGCAGATCATCGTCGGTGGCCTCCAGTCCAAGGCGCTTGCCTTCCGCCAGATAGACCTTCTGCATGACCACGGCGTCCACGGCCTGGGGCACGATGTACGACTTGAATTGTTCGGGAAGGCGCTGCCGCTGCATCATGTTGCGCGCCACCTGATCCACTTCCTGAATGGTGACTTCCTGTGCCATCTACCTTGGCAACGGAATCGGCGCTGACGCCGCGGCCTCCAAGGTCATTGAGAACTCCACCGGGAACAAGCGTGACGACCATCATGATGCAGACGATGGAAAGGAAGCCGACGAGAAGCACTCTCTGAACGCGGCCTTGAGTTTGCAGGAATCGAATCATCTTCCAATGGGCTCCGAAAAAATTAGGGGCGAAGTAACGATTATAAACCAGCGCCCCGAATTGGCCGAATCCCGTGAAGCAAGGCCAAAACTGTGGAAAATCACCGCCCGATGAAAAAATCCGCGCTTTGAAGCCCGAAATGGCCCATTCCGGCTCCGGACCCTTTACCCGCCCCTTGGGGCGCATGATGTAATGGAGGCTAGGCTTCTATGTCTCAGAAGAAACAAGGGAGTTCGTCGCAAATGGATCGGCGCCACAAGGCGCCTGCGGGAGTTGGGCATGATCGCGCAGTGGATTGGTGGACACCGATCATGTGGTGATGGCTCACATCATTCCGATGCGGCGATGCAATCTGGCCTGCGCCTACTGCAATGAGTTCGACGCGAGCAGCAAGCCGGTTCCGCTGCAAACCATGTTCCAGCGCCTGGATCATCTGGCGCGCCTGGGGACATCGATTGTAACCATCAGCGGCGGCGAGCCAATCCTGCATCCCGAACTCGATGACATCATTCGCCGCATCCGCAGCAAAGGCATGCTCGCCGGCCTGATCACCAACGGATATCTGCTGACCGCAGAACGCATCGAACGGCTCAACCGCGCCGGACTCGATCACATGCAGATCTCGATCGACAACGTGACTCCCGACGAGGTCTCGAAGAAAAGCCTGAAGGTTCTGGACAAGAAACTGCAGTTGCTCAGCGAATACGCCGAATTCCACGTCAACATCAACAGCGTCGTCGGCGGAGGAATTCATAATCCGCACGATGCGCTGGTGGTGGGACGCCGCGCCCGTCAGCTTGGCTTCACTTCGACGGTAGGAATTATCCACGACGGCGACGGTCAACTGCGTCCGTTGAACGGGGACGAGCGGGAGGTGTTTTTTAAAATGCATAATATGGAGCGCAAGAGCTACTCGCGCTTCAACTGGCTTCCAGACCAACATCGCCAACGGCAAGCCGAATGACTGGCGCTGCCGGGCGGGGGCGCGCTATATCTACGTCTGCGAAGACGGATTGGTGCACTATTGCTCGCAGCAGCGCGGCTACCCTGGCGTGCCGCTGCTGCAATACACAAAAGCCGATGTGCGCCGCGAGTTCCTCACCGCCAAGGGTTGCTCTCCAAATTGCACCGTAAGTTGCGTTCACCAGATCAGCTACATCGACTTCTGGCGCTCGCCGCAAACCCTGCAGCCGCAGCCGCGCTCAGCCGAGGTTGGCGAACTGATCCAGATACAGAGCGACTAACCCGGCAGTGTTTTCTGACACTGATGGCTTCCCTGTTGAATTCCGATTGAAAGTTGAATCCGCACGAGCCGTAAATCTCGAGTGAACGTTGCACGATCCAAACACGTTTGTTACTATCAAAAAGGTTCTGAGCCAATCAGTTCCGCGGTGTGAACCGGCCCAACGCAATCCTCCGCCTCTGGTCCGCGCAAAATAAACAAGAAGGGCGCGTAGCTCAATTGGCAGAGCAACTGACTCTTAATCAGTAGGTTGTAGGTTCGATTCCTACCGCGCTCACCATCTTTTCAATAACTTACAAAATTGAGATTTAACGGTATGACGTAAAGTATGACGTAGCCGATTTTGGCTACGCACTTGGCGGCAACACCGCATGATTACTGTCGTTGAGCGCCGAGCGCACAATGCCAAGTTCCGGATGCTGATATTTCATCGCGGTCTTGACGTCCACGTGCCCCATCGCACTCATGACCAGCTTCAGATTCCCGGTATTCTTCAGAACTCGTGTTCCGAAGTCATGCCGGCCGCAATACAGCACCAATTTCTTGGGCAGTCCGGCCTTCTCGCGTGCCTGGCGGAACTTCGCGGCCATCGTGGTCAGATGTCCGGACTCGGATCGCTTGGACGCGAACACCCAGCCCTTTTTCCTGGTCCCGCAAAGCGTCTTCAACACTGTAAAAACCCGGTCGCTCATCGGTACGTACCGGATGCCGTTCTCGGTCTTGCTGTCCACCACATGGATGAGCCGCTGGTCCCAGTAAAGGTCTTCAACGCGTAGCCGGTAGAGCTCTTTCTCATTGCGCATCCCGGTATCCCGCGCCAAGATCAAGATCTGGGTGAACCTTTCCAGGGTGCGCTTGCTCCTCCACTTGCAAAGAGCCGCACCTTCCAGCAGTTTCGCTTCGGCAACCTCGTCCAAGCGCAAGCTGCGCGCCTGCTCGTGGACGAGCTTGATCTTTGGCGCCCTGCGAATCAGCTTCCACTCCTCGGCCCGATGCAGCAGTCCTTCGGAGAGTGCGCAATGCGCAGTTGGTGTTGGCCGGCGATCCCCCAAACCTGAGAGTTCCGGCAACCTCGTTCGTCACCAAGTCCAGACGCAGCCCAGTGACGGGCGTAGCTGACAGAAGACGCCATCCATCGTGGTAATACAGCTTCGACTTCTCAGCCAGCCGGGCAGCGTCCACCGACTCCAAAAAACGCTTTGACACTTCGAGCACGGTGGGAGCCTTCCTTGGAAGAGGATCTCCGTGCTCGCAAATCTCAGAGAACTTCAAGGACGCGATTTTCTCTGCCCTATTTTTGTTCGTCTCGCCCGTGGACCTTCGAAATCTTTTGCCCCGGACGGCGAAGTCATACCACCAGAACTTCGACTTCTTTTGTTTAAATACTTCCACGAATCTCCTCCAATGCAGCCCGCACGGAAGGCACTCGTGTGTTCGTCCGGATGTACTCCTGAAGAACGGAGACATCGTAGCGGATTCTGCGCCGGATTTCTACATACTTTGGCCCGTCCCCTTCGTAGCGCCAGCGCTTCAGCGTGGCCGGCGAACGGCCCAGGATCTCGGAGGCTTCTTTGGTGCTAACTAGTTGATTATGCAAAGCAATTGTGGTCATAGACTCTCCAGGCGCGGTGCGCGGTTTTTGGTATTCAATTTCGGGCTGGCGATCGTGGCTGCGATCGCTTGGCTTGAGGACACTCTCTTGTTGATGGCTTCCGACGGAATCTTCCATTGCCGTCCCACTTTGGTTGCTCCGTCGATTCTTCCCGCCCATAAGAGCTGATACACGTAGGTGATGGTGCAGCGCAGCTCCGCGGCAGCTCGTCTCACTGATATCGTTTCCATTCGACCTCATTCCGTTTTACTCAATGCAGATTGCCCCGCCTGACGCATTGGCATCAGGGGCGATCGGCGACAGGATTCCATTGCAAGAAGTAGAACGCCAGCTGTTGGGGAGTGTCCGCGGCAGAGCGTAGACAAGAAAATGTGGCGGGCAACCGCGATTGGAGCGCAGAGGATGGTCAGCTATTTTCTCGTCTGCGGTTTTCTGGCAGACAAGTGGACATCGACTCAAAACGACTTTGCTGCTGGTTCAGCCGGTTTGATGTCACCTATTGCGGTCGAATGCTGCACTGAAAATTCCCGGCCGAGGGTTGATCCGATCCGAACGGAGCCGCTAATTCCAGTCGGAATCCTGCCCCCGACCAATGCTCCAGCCATAACGACAAGCTGCCATTTCCCCAAGCGCCAGAAGGTACGCTCAATCCCGCTCGAGGCGCCGATTAATGAAGGAATTACAGGTGGCTGGCGGCGGCCAAGAGATCGAGCGGGTGCATCTTCCGCGCCATCCGCAAAAACGGCAAAGTCTGGGGAATGGAATCCACTCAGTCGGCGATCTGGCAGATCGTCCGCCACTATGCTGCCCGGGTGGGCCACGAGAACTTTGCCCCCCACGATGCCCGCCGCTCCTGCGCCCGCATCTACTACGACGCGAAAGCTCCGCTCAAACAAGATTCAAGTTCTGCGGGGCACTGACAAGCTGGACACCACGGCCCGCTCCGTCAACGATGAGCAAAAGTTTGGCGGAGAGGCGGTCAGTAAAGTCGCCGACATCAG
>CAVWYG010000007.1:0-472232 GCA_963759215.1 uncultured Acidobacteriota bacterium | reverse complement strand
TGCGACCCTAGTTGTCTTGGGCTCGGCTTTCGGCTCAGCCTGGGAGGCGGTTCCGGTTGCGAGCTGGTAGAGCTGCTCCACTTTCGCAGCCATGTCATCGAGCAACAGCTCCATGTTCGAAAAGCGCTCGGCTAGGCTAGCGAAATCAGCTCGGGAGGGCATGTTCAGCTGTTCCAACGCGGTGATCGTCGCTTTTTTCTGAGCATCCCGGAATGGCGACGAGGCGGTGAGACAGGTATCAAGCACGGCGCCGCTGACTTGTGTGTATGCTTCCGAGTTCACGGCTTCGCCCATGGCCTTAGCCCAGGCATCCATGTAAACGTCCCGCAACTCGCGCCACTGCTCGAGCGGATCGGCGGGCTTGCCTGCTACTGGTTGGTCTTTCATTCACGGTTCCTTTCGCCACATGCGTATATGTTGAAGACTACACGGAGTGCCCGAAAGCTTCAAGGCACTCCAGACGTCTTCAACGAAGCATTTACACGTAGCTTGTTAAGGCTGCTTAAGCCTTGACGGCCGTGGACTTCACGGTCTTAGTGGCCAAGTTCAGGATCTCTTTCTGAGCTGCAACCACGGTATCGACACCCTTCTGAACCGAGTCAGTGACGGTCTCAGCCGGACTGCCGGTCACGCCGGGTTGCTGCTTCACGGTCTCGCCCGCTGCCTTGGCCTGCTTGGCGGCGTAGTCCAGAACCGAATTCTGGGCCGCAGCGCTGCGATCCACTCGACTGCTCGATCAGGGCGTTGATCCCACCCTTTGCCTTGTCGGCGTCCCACTGGGTGGCATTGACGACAGCGGTGCTCTGCTCAACGGCCAGACCGAGCAAGCTCTTCTGAAGCGCGACGTAGCCTTCGAATGCCGAGCCGGCCATATCGAAGAGGGACAGACCAGGCATCGGGATCTTCAGTGCGTTCTTGCAAGAGGCCAGAAACTCGGTATTCTGTGCGACGGCCAGATCAAGAGAGGACTTGCTCACCTCAGCAACCCGCTCCAATCCCTTGTTGAACAAGGTCGCGAAGGCGGCCGTGTCGTAGGTCATTTCGTTGGTTTCTTCTTTAGTTGACTTGGTGTTGGTGCTCATGTTCCCCTCCTTGATGGGGCAGCTGCGGGATGAAGACCCATGCTGCAAGCAATGCTGCAATGCAGCATGAAGCGATTATGGTTCTCTTGGCATGCGCATGTCAAGTAGGAAAGACGAAAATATGGATAAGAAGATCCTCATCAAGAAGTACGAAAACCGGCGGCTTTACGACGTTACTCACAGCCGGTATGTGAATCTGGACGAAGTTGCTCGATCGGTTCAGGACGGCTATGACGTGCAGGTGCTGGACGCCTCGACCGGAGAAGATATTACACGCCTGGTGATGACGCAGATCATTACCGAAAGCGCCAAGACCTCCGACTCGGTTTTCCCGCTCGACATTCTGCGGGAGATGGTTGTCGCCTCCGGAAAGGCGAGCCAGGAGAGCGCCACGAATTACATGCGGGCGGTGGCTGACATGTACAAGAACGCCTTGCGCGGCTTCTCGCACACCATGACCCCGTTCGAGATTGTGCAGAATATGATGAATGCCTCCTCCGGCGCCGAGGCAGGGCACGTCCCGCCTCCACCAGCACCTGAGCCCGTCGGCGAGGCGCACGACCTAAAGACGGAAGAAGGGGAATTACAGGAGCTAAAGAAGCGCATTCAGGAGTTGGAAGCCCTGGTTTTGAAAAGCAGCAAAGCTCCCTCGGTACGCAAGAAGAAGGTTCGCAGCCGCGCGAATACTTAGTCACTCGCGGGGATGGGTTGCGCGAATGCTTTGGCAAATTCCGGCTGCCACACTAGGCTAAGTAGCTGCCAAGGCATCAGCAACCCGCAAGCGCGCGAAGAAGTTCCCGTTCTGTTGACTTTGTGATCACCTGAAGTTATATTTGTCCAGTATGATGATGCTTGTTCAGGACATGATGTGTTGCTGTCGACTGCAGCACATGTGTGTTCTGGAGAGCAGATTGGATTGAAACAAAGTTAGCCCTTATCCGATCCCGGAGATTCAAGCCCGCTCACCAGACGTATCGAGCGGGCTTTTTGTATTTGCAAACTGTATCTTGACGGCTGCTTGGTTCCGCGTGCAGCGTGAGGAAACAAATGAAAGTCAGCGTCCTCCGTTCCGTTGTACTCGCGCTCTGCGTCATGGCAATCTCTGCGGGCGCATCCGCACAACAGCGCGTGACCCTGATGAACGCCTCATACGACCCCACGCGCGAACTCTATCAGGATTACAACGCCGCCTTCGCGCGCTACTGGAAGACTAAGACCGGCCAGGACGTCATCGTTAAACAATCGCACGGCGGTTCCGGGAAACAGGCGCGGGCAGTTATCGACGGGCTTCCTGCTGATGTGGTTACGCTGGGCCTTGGCTTATGACATCGATGCGATCAGCGCAAACGGTGGACTTATACCCGGAAACTGGCAGTCGCGGTTGCCCAACAACAGTACGCCTTTCACTTCCACCATTGTTTTTCTGGTTCGCAAGGGAAACCCGCAGCACATCAAAGACTGGAACGATCTGGTCCGGCCCGGCCTCGCGGTTATCACGCCGAACCCGAAGACCTCCGGTGGGGCGCGCTGGAACTATCTGGCTGCATGGGGCTATGCGCTGCATCAAAACAAGAACGATCAGACCAAAGCGCGCCAGTTTGTAACTCAATTGTATAAAAATGTTCCGGTACTGGATTCAGGAGCTCGCGGCTCCACCACAACATTTGTCCAGCGAGGCATTGGCGACGTGCTGATCGCATGGGAGAACGAAGCATTTCTCGCAGTAAAGAATTGGGTAAGGACAAACTGGAGGTCGTCATTCCGTCCTACAGCATTCTGGCAGAACCGCCGGTATCAGTGGTGGATAAAATCGCGAACAAGCATGGAACAGCGGACGCGGCCAAAGCTTACTTGGAGTATCTATACTCCGACACGGCACAGGAGATCGCGGCTCGGCACTACTATCGCCCGCAATCAAAATTGATCGCCGACAAGTATGCCGCGCAATTTCCGAAGCTGAATCTCTTTACCATCAAAGACGTATTCGGCGGTTGGCAGAATGCGCAGAAAACACATTTTGCCGATGGCGGGATCTTTGACCAGATCTATGGGAAATAAGAGCTGAACATGGGAGCACCTTCAACAGTACCTGTGCGCGAAGCCGCCGGCGACTTACGCACTGGCCCGCTGCAAACGGTTAGAAATCAGCTTCGCTTCAAGACGGGCAGGGATACTTCCGGGCTTTGGAATTTCGCTGGGCTTTACGGTTACTTATCTAAGTCTGATTGTGCTGATCCCGCTGAGTGCGATCTTTCTGAAAGCAGCGACCATGCACTGGGCGCGCTTTGTCGAGACGGTCACCTCGCCGCGGGTGATGGCCTCCTACCGATTGACTTTTGGAGCGTCCTTTTTCGCAGCCGCAATCGATTCAGTCTTTGGATTCATTATTGCCTGGGTGTTGGCGCGCTACAGCTTTCCAGGAAAGCGAATCGCCGATGCGCTGGTTGATCTTCCATTCGCGTTGCCCACGGCGGTTGCGGGCATCGCACTGACTTCTTTGTATGCGCCCAACGGCTGGCTCGGGCGATACCTTCACCCACTTGGCATCGACGTTGTATTTACCCGCCTGGGAGTTGTGGTGGCGCTTACATTCATAGGACTGCCGTTTGTCGTGCGCAGTGTGCAGCCGGTGATTCAGGATCTTGGCAGCGATGTGGAGGAAGCCTCGGCCAGTCTGGGCGCCAACTCATGGCAGACCTTTAGCCGAGTGATATTTCCTACTGTTTTTCCAGCATTGCTTACGGGCTTTACTTTAGCCTTCGCGCGCGGCCTCGGCGAATACGGCTCCGTTATATTCATCTCCGGCAATATGCCCATGCATACCGAGATCACATCGCTTCTGATTGTCAGCAAGCTTGAGCAATATGATTACGCCGGCGCGACCGCCATCGCTGCGTCATGCTGGTCATCTCCTTCGCGTTGCTGATGGTGATCAATGGATTGCAGGCTCGTGCGCGCAGTTATGAGGTGACGCGATGAGTACTTCGGCGGGCGCAATCTCGGCTCCGGCGCAGTGAGCCTGCATGGATTCGCTGGACTTTGATTCTCATCGCACTTTTGTTTCTCGTAGTCTTTCTGGTGCTTCCCCTGGTCGCGGTCTTTGTCGAAGCCTTCGCTAAGGGCTGGCAGACATACCTGGATTCGATTCGCGATCCTGACGCAGCTTCTGCCATTCGCTTAACCCTGGTAGCTTCCGGTATCGCGGTGAGTTTGAATCTGCTCTTCGGACTTATGGCGGCATGGGCTATCTCACGCTTTTCCTTTAGAGGTAAGAATCTTCTGATCAGCCTTATCGACTTACCGCTGGCGGTTTCTCCGGTGGTCTCGGGATTGATCTTTGTTTTGTTATTCGGATTACATGGTTGGTTCGGAACATGGTTGGACGATCACAACATCCGAATCCTTTTTGCGGTTCCGGCAATTGTGTTGGCCACCGTATTTGTTACTTTTCCATTTGTAGCGCGCGAGCTGATCCCATTCATGCAGGCGCAAGGCAGCGAAGAAGAAGAGGCGGCTCTGGTGCTGGGAGCCAGCGCCATGGAGAACCTTCGTCTCTGTCACTCTGCCCAATATCCGCTGGAGTTTACTTTACGGAGTGATTCTTTGCAGTGCACGCGCGATGGGTGAGTTTGGTGCGGTCTCCGTGGTATCCGGGCATATTCGGGGGAGACCGATACCCTTCCGCTACACGTTGAAATCCTTTACAACGAATATAACTTCGCCGCCGCGTTCTCTGTCGCATCTCTCTTAAGCTTGGTGGCTTTGGTAACGCTGGCGGCAAAGAAGATGATCGAGGACAAGGCTGTAATTCGCGGAGGAAGGGCATGAGTATCGAGGTACGCAATATACGCAAGCAGTTCGGCAACTTTACCGCTGTGGATGACCTAAGCTTGCAGGTCGGCGCAGGCGAACTGGTCGCCCTGCTTGGTCCCTCCGGTTCGGGTAAGACCACGCTGTTGCGCATGATTGCCGGACTGGAATACCCAGACAGCGGCACGATCTTGCTCAATGATGAGGACGCGACCAGCCATGATGCAGCGCGGCGGCGCGTCGGTTTTGTATTTCAGCACTATGCGTTATTCCACCACATGACCATCTTCGATAACGTGGCGTTCGGCTTGCGTGTTCGGCCGCGCAAACATCGACCCTCGAAAGCCGATATCCGCGACAAAGTGTTACAATTGCTTAACCTGGTGCAATTGGATAGGCTTGCGGAGCACTATCCAAACCAGCTTTCTGGCGGACAAAGACAGCGCGTGGCATTGGCCCGCGCGTTGGCAGTAGAGCCGAAGTTGCTTCTTCTCGACGAGCCTTTTGGTGCGCTCGACGCAAAGGTGCGCAAAGAACTGCGCCGCTGGCTTAGACGCTTGCATGACGAGATTCACATCGCCAGCGTGTTTGTAACTCACGATCAGGAAGAAGCCCTCGAGGTTGCCGATCGCATTGCGATTATGAACCAGGGACGATTGGAGCAGGTCGGCACTCCGCAGGAGGTCTATGATAATCCCGCCAATGCATTCGTCTATAACTTCCTCGGGAATGTGAATCTGTTTCATGGACGCGTCGCCGGCGGACGCGCTCAAATTGGCGCGCTGGAGCTGGATTTGCCGGAGAACGTTTCCAATGGGGATGGTCCGGCATTGGGCTACGCGCGGCCGTACGAAATGCAAATCACGCGGCACCCACAAGATATCTCCGCCATCCCGGCAAACGTGCGTTACGTCTACGGAGTTGGACCGGTGGTGAAGATTGAACTTCAGACCCTTGAAACAGGGACTCTGCTGGAAGCTGAACTGGGGAGGGCACAATTTGCTGAGTTGGACCTGAAACTGGGCGAGATTGTTTTTGTGGCTCCGCAGAAGCTTAGAGTCTTCGCGGACGACTATTCCATCTAAGCTGTCAAGGCAAAGTAGCGCGGGGTATGGATCGGACCGTATGGGGCAAAAAAGTTAAAGGAGTATTGCAGTGGGTGAATTTCAGTTGTCATCGCAAGGCGCGGAAGAAGCTTTGCAGCAATCGTTGGAGAGATTCGGCGTGGCCCGCATTGCACTGGCATCCAGTTTTGGCGCAGAAGATCAGGTATTGACCGACATGCTGGTTGCGGACCGACGCTGCAGCCAGAATCTTCACGCTCGATACCGGCCGAATGTTTCAGGAAACTTACGACACGATGCAGAAATCGGTCGAGCGCTACCATAATTCGTATGAGGTTTACGCGCCGGAAGCCGCCGACATTGCCGCGCTGATTGCCAAGGATGGCCCCAACCTTTTCTACTCCAGCGTGGAAAACCGCAAAGCCTGTTGCGCGGTGCGAAAGTTGAAGCCCTTGCGGAAGGTGCTGGCTACGGTCGATGCCTGGATCTGTGGATTGCGTCGCGACCAAAGTGTTACTCGCACTGCGGTGGAGTTAGTAAGTTGGGATGCTGAGTTCGGCATCTATAAGATATGCCCGCTCTATGACTGGAGCGAGGCGCAGGTATGGGATTACATCAAGAAACACAATGTCCCCTACAATGCCTTGCATGACCGCGGCTTTCCGAGTATCGGCTGCGCCCCTTGTACTCGCGCCGTGCATCCCGGCGAAGACATTCGGGGCGGGCGCTGGTGGTGGGAGTCGCCCGAACACAAAGAGTGCGGACTGCATAAGTCGCCGGCGCACCGCAACCTGAAGGGAGCAGGGTTAAGTATGGATCACCTGGACAAACTCGAAGCCAAGGGCGTGTACATTCTCCGAGAGGCCTATCGCGAGTTCAAGAATCTGTGCATGCTCTGGTCGATTGGCAAAGACAGCACGGTGCTGGTGTGGCTTGCGCGCAAGGCTTTCTTTGGCCATGTGCCCCTGCCGCTAGTGCATATCGACACGCATTACAAGATTCCCGAGATGATTGAATATCGCGACCGGCTCGCGCTCGACTGGAACCTGAACATGGTGTACGGCGAGAACCGCTTGGCGCTCGACGAAAAGACAGACATTTCCTGACGGCAACGTGGACCGCCTTACCTGCTGCAAAAACCTCAAGTCAGATGCGCTGAAGCATACGCTTGCGGGCGACTGGCCGCGGTATCGCATGGACCACACGCTTCGGCATTACGTCCTTGATGAAAACAAGGAGCCGTACACGGGCGTGATCGTGGGAGTGCGCGCGGATGAGGAAGGCAGCCGCTCGAAGGAACGTTACTTTTCGCCGCGCGACAAATACAACGAGTGGAATGTGGGCGATCAGCCTCCCGAGTTGTGGAACCAGTTCAAGACTGATTTCGCGCCTGGGACGCACGTGCGCATCCACCCGCTGCTGGACTGGACGGAGCTTAACATTTGGGAGTACATCCACCGCGAGAACATTCCTGTGGTTCCGCTTTACTTTAATCAAGGCAGTGGTAAGCGCTACCGCTCGCTTGGTTGCTGGCCTTGCACCAATCCCGTCGAATCCGAATCGCGGAACGTAAGCGACATTATTGAGGAGCTGCGCAGCGGCAAGTTCGCGAACATCGCTGAACGTTCCGGAAGAGCTCAAGACAAAGACGACGGCGGCGGACTGGAAACATTGCGCAGAGATGGGTACATGTGATGCAGAGTAATTCGATAACAGATAACTCATACGGAGCACCATTGCAGCCTTAATCACCCGCACGCGAGCAGATGAACATCGTCGTGGTTGGCCATGTCGATCATGGCAAGAGCACGGTCGTTGGCCGCCTCATGGCGGACACGCATTCTCTGCCGGAAGGTAAACTCGAACAGGTTAAGGCGCATGCCGCAAGAACGCGCGCCCTTTGAGTATGCCTTTCTGCTCGACGCGCTCAAGGACGAACAGTCTCAGGGCATCACCATCGATACGGCGCGATGTTTCTTTAAGACCGCGAAGCGCGATTACATCATCATCGATGCGCCCGGCCATGTTGAGTTTCTCAAGAACATGATCTCAGGTGCGGCCCGTGCCGAGGCCGCCCTGCTCGTAATCGATGCCCATGAGGGTGTTCAGGAAAACTCCCGGCGGCATGGTTACATGCTTGGCATGCTCGGAATCCGGCAGGTGGTGGTGCTGGTGAACAAGATGGATCTGGTCAACTATGACCTGACGGTCTTCGCCCGCGTTCGCGATGAGTATTCGGCGTTCCTGCGGGAAGTGGGGATCACTCCCATTGACTATGTTCCGATCTGCGCACGAGACGGGGATAACATCGCGCAGGCCGCAACGTGGACGCCCGGGCGCACGGACTGTCCTTGAGCATATCGACGCTTTCGTCAAGGAAAGTGAGCGTGAAAAGCAGCCATTTCGCTTTCCTGTTCAGGACGTTTATAAGTTCACGGCGAACAACGATGATCGCCGCATTTTCGCGGGTACCATTGAAACCGGCTTCATTCGCACCGGCGATGAGATCATCTTTCTGCCTTCTCAGAAGCGCTCGCGAATCGCCTCCATCGAGAGGTTTAACTCCCCTGCAAGGGAGCAGGCTCATGCCGGAGAGGCGATGGGTTTTACCCTTATCGATGAGCTTTATGTGCGGCCAGGCGAGGTCATGTGCAAGAGCGGAGACGTGCAGGCACACACCAGTTCGCGTTTCCGCGCCAATGTCTTCTGGATGGGTAAGGCTCCGCTGGTTAAGAACAAGAAATACAAGCTGAAGCTGGCAACATTGCGCGCTCCGGTTCGTTTGGTGGAAATCGTCAGCGTTCTGGACGCATCGGACTTATCTTCCGAACGCGGCAAGCAAGTAGTTGAGAAGCACGAAGTTGCCGATTGTATCTTCGAAGCGGCGAAGCCGATTGTCTTCGATCTCTCGCGCGAGATCGAAGCTACAGGACGCTTTGTCCTGGTTGATAACTATGAGATCGCCGGCGGCGGAATCATCACTGAAAATGCATCCGCCTCCAACATCCAGCCTGCAAGAGCACATTCGCGAGCGCGAGGCTGGATGGGAACCGAGCGCCATACCGCCTGCGATTCGCGCCGACCGCTACGGCCATCGCTCCAAGTTTGTGGTTGTCACCGGCATATCGGAGACTGCAAACAAGGCCATCGCGCAAGCGCTCGAGAAGCGTCTCTTTGATGAGGCTAACATCGCTTATTACTTGGGCTTCGCGAACATTGATCGAGGACTGGACACTGACGTCCTTGATGCTTTCGATTTGCGGGAAGAACGCGTGCGGCGTCTCGGCGAGTTGGCCCGCATCCTGACTGACAGCGGTCAGATCTTTATCACCACCATTTCCGATGTCGATAGGGACGATTTCGAACGACTTAAGACGCTCAATGCGCCAAACGAGATTCTGTTTATCGTTGTAGGTGCGGCGGACTATCAGGACGTTCATGCTCACATACAGATTTCTGATGGCGAAGATGTACCCTCTGCGGTCGATCGCGTGTGTGCCTATCTTCGAGAGCAGGAGATCATTTCGGACTACAGCATATGATGGCAGGAAAATACTTATATGTGGACCGCAAGCACGGGAGTAGCCCCTAATTGTATTACGCGGTGAGTGGTGGAACCGAAGAGCGCCTTGTGTAATGAGCCGCGCCCACGTACACCCATGATCGCCAGATCGATCTGTTCGTCTATGGCGAGTTGAGTGATCTCAGCGTATGGCTTACCACTCCGGACCACGACCTTGACGTTGTACCCGTCGCTTGTTTCGGGCGCAATGTATTCTTCCAAGCGTTTGATTACCTGGGCAGTCGCGCTCTCCAGGTCTATTGACCTCGGAATCTCTTCCAACACATGTAACAAAGTAAGTTCGGCGCCATACTCCTTGGCCATCGAGAACGCATACTTTGAGGCATGATGAGCCAGATCAGAGAAGTCCACGCAGAGTAACAGTCTTCTCAAGTGGACCGGCTCAGGGTCGTGCACTGGGCTTATAACATGATGGGCAGGCTTGCGCACGGTTAAGACCGGGCACCCTGCCCGTCGTAGCACCTTCTCTGCCACCGATCCCAGCACCAGCCGGTCGAAGCCCCGCAGTCCGTGAGTTCCCATCACGATCAGATTCGCTGCTTGCGCCGCAGCGAGAGAGAGGATGGAGTCGGTTACCGAGCTTTCGTGGACGGCTTCTTGTATGAGACATTGCTGCCGAATCGCGGTCCTGGTGTGGCGATTCGCAAACTCATGGAGCTGCCGCTCCATATCGGCCCGGTCTCTTCGGCGGCTCTCTTCGTAAGCGTCGGGGTAAGCGTTCCACCACTCAATAGGCTTTGGAGCATGTAAAACGTACAGTAAGGACAGCGTCGCCTTGTAATGCCAGGCTAACGATTGGGCATATTCGTAGGCATAGATAGAAAACTCTGAAAAATCGACGGGGCAGAGAATAGCTTTAATTTCCGGCATGCGTCGCCCAAGTTTAATCACGAAGTTGGATGATCGCGCTCCCACACAGGTTGCTGGATTCGCCTGTGCATAACACCCTCCGTTTCAATGGTGAATGTCGACCATTCCCGCGAAAGTTCTGCTGAGGCCGGCCAATCTTGCCATCCACAGCGGTAGACGCAGCGCCTGATGAGCGCAGAACCGCATAACCGGATGCAATGGTACCTATAAGAATTTTTGATTTCCATCCTGGCTCGCAAACCACCTATGGTTAAGGCTTGGTTCGGCTAGACTCGTTCGCCGCCTCTGGGCGGCGTGGATTGCCCCCGGACAGCGTTTGCCCTGCATAGTCGGCCGTAGCGCTGCCGCGTGAGGCATCGGCAATGCGACGGGAAGAATTGCGAAGGCAAAATATTCCTATCGCGGGTCGATGAATCTATCCGCATTCGCAATGAAGAGCGCGGCTCTGGCGCGCTCTAATCACACTGGAGTGGATGAATGACGTCGGGCATCGCGCAGAGTCTGAAGACCGAGTACCTTGAAGGCTCGGAGCGATTGCAGTTGGAGTTTGAGAAGACCCGCTCGGGACGCTCCGTGCTGCAGGGGCGAACCGCGCTGGTCGATTCACTGTGCCACCAGCTCTGGCGGCATCACATCAACCCCGATTTGTCCTTGCCGGAAGGGTTTACCCTGGTCGCCATTGGCGGCTACGGGCGAGGCGTGCTCGCACCTTACTCGGATATAGATCTGCTGTTTCTCTCCGATGGGGAAGCGCCGGCCGCGTCGCGCAAAGATGCTAATCCGCGCCTTCTGTCAGGATCTTTGGGATCTGCGGCTCAAGGTCAGTCCCACTACGCGTACTCTGGAGAATTGCGACCGCCTGCATCGCGACAATCCGGAGTTCAATATTTCGCTGCTCGATTGCCGCGTGCTTGCCGGCGATTACGGTCTCTTTCGCCGTCTGCACGATCAGGTCATCCCGCGCTCGGTCCTGCGCGATTGGCAGGAACTCGTGCGTGTTGCTGGCCGAGGTCAATGAGGAGCGGCACCGGCAGGCCGGCGACACCATCTTCCATCTCGAGCCTAACATCAAGGATGCGCCCGGCGGATTGCGCGACTATAACGTTTCCTCCTGGCTGGCGCTGCTGAATGGCTTTTCCCGGTCGCGGGGATGGAGCGAGGCCATCAGATTATTTTCCTGCCTCGCTGCGCGATCGCGCCCAGGAGGCAAAGGACTTCTGAGTCTCGGTCCGCTGCTTTCTGCATTACCGCGCAGGCCGTGACGACAATCAGTTGAACTGGGAGGCGCAGCAGGCCGCCGCTGAAGCCCATATCGGATACGATGGAGGCGCCGCGGACGCGGCCGAGTGGATGCGCTACTACTACCGGCAGGCGCGCGTCCTGAATCGTCTATTCGCCAACCTGATGGACGAGGTGGTGCCGGCGCGCTCCTCGCTCTTCCAGCAATTTCAGAATTGGCGCTCTCGGCTTTCCACCGACGAATTTTCCTGTGTCAACGGGCGAGTTTTGCTACAGCAGCCTTCGGCGCTGGTTTCGCCGGAAAACTTTTTCAACTGCTTTGAATTTGTCGCCCAGCACGGGCTAAAGCTCGCTGCCAGCACGGATCAGCGCGTTGAACAGGCTTTGCCGGCGATTGCCTCGATGGAGCTCTCGGGGCCGCAACGCTGGGCGGCACTGCGCAAAGTTCTGGTGCGCCCGCATGCTGCCAAAGCATTGCGCATCATGCAGGAACTCGGCGTGCTTGGATTGCTGCTTCCAGAATTCCGTGCCGTGGAATCGCTGGTCATTCGCGATTACTATCATCGCTACACCGTTGATGAGCATACCTTCCGCGCGGTTGATGCGATTCACAAACTGCGTCCGGAAAAGGAAAAAGATAAAAAGAATGGCAGTCGCAGCCTTGCCAATTGCTGGAGGAGATCGAGCGCATCGATCTGCTGATTCTGGCGCTGCTGCTGCACGACGTAGGCAAGGCGAAGCTCGATGACGACCACGTGACCGCCAGCCTTGAAGTCGCGATGAAGGTGTGCCGGAAATTCGAGACTGCCGCCCGAAGATGAGGAGATGGTCTGCTTTCTCGTGGGCTATCACCTGGATCTGTCGGCTGCCATGCGCCGTGACATTTTCGATCCCGAGACCATCCATGCCCTGGCCAAGCGAGTCGGCAATCAGGAGCGGCTCAAAATGCTGACGCTGTTGACTTACGCCGATATCGGTGCGGTCAATCCCACCGCGCTCTCGCCCTGGAAGGCTGAGAACCTTTGGCGTGTCTATGTGCCACCGCCAATTATCTGAATCGCAGCGTGGACGACGATCGCTTTCATCTGGCGGGACACGACGAACAGGTTGCGCGCATTCGTTTGCTGGCGCCGCAACTTGGCCGCCGTCTGCGTGATTTTCTGGAGGGACTGCCGCAGCGCTATCTCAGCATGCATGCAGCCGAAGAGATCATTCAGCATGTGGAGTTGGCTTCCCAACTCGGGTCCAACGTGGTGCAAACGCAAGCTCAAGCGCCTGCGCGGAGACTTTGCGCTGACGGTGATTACACAGGATCGTCCGGCGCTGTTTGCAACTCTGGCTGGCGTACTGGCCGGATGGGGCATGAACATCCTGAAGGCCGACGCCTTTCCAATGACTCGGGCGTGGTGGTAGACACCTTTGTGTTTACCGATCGCTTACCACACCCTTGAGATGAACGTGCAGGAGTGGGACCGCTTCCAGCATAGCTTTAGCGATGTTCTCAAGGGACAGGTTCCGCTGGAGAAACTGGCGAGCAAGCGCAGTGGCAGTGCATCAAAGCTCCCAAGGTAAAAGTTGGAACCAACATCAACTTCGATCAGAGTTCGTCGAGCCACAGTACGGTCGTCGAGGTCGTTACGCAAGATCGCTCCGGCCTGCTGCATCGCATTGCCGCAGTCTTTGCCGAGTGCGGCTGCAACATCGAGGTAGCGCTGATCGATACCGAAGGCGAGACGGCGATTGACACCTTTTATCTCAGAGTTGACGGAAAAAAACTGGGCGACGATGAGTGTTCGAAGTTGAAGGCTGCGCTGGAAATAGAGCTGGATTCCTAAGCCTCCCCGCCTGGTGTCTCTGAGGGTCGCGCTGACCGTACCGCGGACTTGGCAAAACCTCAATCCGAGCGAAACATCTGAAACTGCTCCCAATCCAAAGCAACCGCCCTTTGAAACCTTCGGTCGCGCTTTCGGAATCTTTCATAGTGCAGTGGGCGATGTCGAGTCCCTCCTCTAGTATTCTCGAAGCCCAAAGTCGAACCAGGAACGGAGAACGCATGTCTTCAACTATCTCTGCTTGACTCTGCCACCAAGCTTGCGCAGTTCGGTGTGATCGGCCTGGGAGTGATGGGCCAGAATCTTGCCTGAACATTGAAGATCACGGACAAAGCGTCGCGGTCTGGAATCTTGAGCCCGAGTGGGTAGACGTTTTCTCGGCCGCAAATCAAGGGCAAGCAGATCGTCGGCAGCACCGACCTCGGACGCTTCGTGCAATCTCTGGAACGTCCCCGCCGGATGCTGATGATGATCAAAGCGGGCGAGCCGGTGGATCAGATGCTGGAGCGCATTGCGCCGCTGCTCGAGCCAGGCGACATTCTCATCGATGGCGGAAACTCTTTTTTCAAAGACACTCAGCGCCGCGAGGCCGCCATGCGCGCCCGCGGGCTGAACTTCTTTGGCATGGGCGTCTCCGGCGGCGAAGAAGGCGCGCGCCACGGTCCTTCGCTCATGCCAGGCGGAGATCCGGATGCCTACCGGCATGTGCAGAAGACACTTGAATCCATCGCCGCCAAGACCTCCTCCGGACCGTGTGTCACCTACATCGGCGCCGACGGCGCCGGTCACTTCGTCAAGATGGTTCACAACGGAATCGAGTACGGCGACATGCAGTTGATTGCCGAGGCCTACGATCTGTTGCGTCATTCGCTTGGGCCTCTCCGCCGCCGAGATCGCCGAGGTCTTCTCGCAGTGGAATCGCGGCCCACTGGCCTCCTATCTCATCGAAATCAGCGCCGAGATTCTGACCGCCATCGATCCTGAAACCCACAAGCCGCTGGTGGATGTGATCCTCGACAAAGCGGGACAGAAGGGAACTGGCAAGTGGACGGCGCAGATTGCCCTCGATCTCGGAATTCCCATCCCCACCATCTCCGCCGCGCTCGATGCCCGCGCGCTCTCCAGCATGAAGGACGAGCGCCTGGTCGCCAGTGCGCAGTACGGGCGCACCCCGGCCCGCTACACCGGAGACCGCGACCGAACTGATCGCCGCCATTCGCGATGCTCTTTACGCCAGCAAGATCTGCTCCTATGCCCAGGGCATGAGCCTGATTGCGGCCGGTGCGCGCGAGTGGAACTGGAAGATCAACTTGCGTGAGATCGCCCGCATCTGGAAGGGCGGCTGCATCATCCGCGCGCTTCTTGCTCGATTCCATCATGCAAGCCTTCGAGCGCCAGCCCGCGCTGCCGAACCTGCTCCTCGACGCGATTTCCAGTCGCGCATCAACACCGCGCTTCCGGCCTGGCGCAAGGTGGTTGGCGTTGCCGCCGCGCTCGGAATTCCAGCGCCCGCCTTCTCCGCCTCGCTCGCCTACTTTGACGCTTACACCGCCGCGCAGCTTCCGCAGAATCTGACCCAGGCGCAGCGCGATTTCTTTGGCGCGCACACCTATCAGCGTGCCGACCGTCCCGAGGCTGGCTTTGTCCACTCCGATTGGAATGCGCTGATCCCGCGGAGCGTAACCGATGACGCCCGTAATTGAAGCCGAGGTCGAGCAGAAGCTGAAGCGTCCCGCTCTGCCCGCAGGCGACCCTTGCACGCTGGTGATCTTCGGCGCCAGCGGAGACCTTACCCGCCGCAAACTGATTCCCGCCCTCTACGATCTCTGCGGCGTGGGCTGCATGAACGCACGCTTTGAAGTTGTTGGCACGGGCCGAACTCCCATGACCGATGAGCAGTTCCGCGAGTCCATGCACGAGGCGGCGAAGACCTCCAAAGACGTTCGTGGACTTCAACGAGGAGAAATGGCAGCAGTTTGCCAAACGCCTGCACTACATCGTCGGCGATCCCGCCTCCACCGGCTTTTACGCCGAACTGCGCTCCTACCTGGAGCAGATGCAGCGCAACGGCTCCAGTCCGCAACGTGCTCTTTTACGTCTCCACTCCCGCCTCGTTTGCAGGAGAAATTGTCTCCGGCCTGCAATCGGCCGGGCTCAATCAACGCGAGAAGGGCTGGTCGCGCATCATTCTTGAAAAGCCCTTCGGCCGCGATCTGGAATCGGCCCGCGCTCTCAATGAAGCCGTCCTCAAGGTCTTCGACGAGAAGAACGTTTATCGCATCGATCACTATCTCGGCAAAGAGACGGTGCAGAACATCCTGGTCTTCCGCTTCGCCAACTCCATCTTTGAGCCGGTGTGGAATCGCAACTACGTCGAGTACGTTGAGATCACCGCCGCTGAAACCCTCGGAGTCGAGCGCCGTGCTTCGTTTTACGAGGAGACCGGCGCGCTGCGCGACATGGTGGCCAACCACCTGCTTCAACTTGTGGCGCTCACCGCCATGGAGCCGCCCGTCGCCTTCGATGCCGATTCGGTGCGCGAGCAGAAGGTGCAGGTCTTCCGCAGCATCCGTCCCATGACGCTGGAAGAGGTGGCGGCCAACACCGTGCGCGGCCAATACGGACCGGGCCGCATCGGTGATGCCGCCGTTCCCGGCTATCGGCAGGAGCCGGGCGTCAAGCCGGATTCGACTCACCGAAACCTTCGCTGCCGTTCGCCTGCAACATGGAAAACTGGCGCTGGGCCGGCGTCCCGTTCTATCTTCGCACCGGCAAGCGGCTGGCCAACAACGTCACCGAGATCCAGGTGCATTTCAAGCGCACTCCGCAGGCGCTGTTTTGCCGGCACCGACACCGGCAGCTTCGGTCCCAACGTCGTCAGCCTGCGCATTCAGCCCGACGAAGGAATCTCGGTTTCGTTCGGCGCCAAGCGTCCCGGCACTCACATGAGTACCGTTCCCGTGATGGCCAAGTTCTCTTACTCGGAGGCCTTCGGCGAGACTCCGGTCGCCTATGAAACGCTGATCCTCGATGCCATGCGCGGCGACGCCACGCTCTTCACCCGCCGCGATGAGGTCGAGGCGGAGTGGAAGATCATTACTCCCATTGAGGAGGCTTGGGCGCAGCTTCCGCCTCCGTCATTCCCCAACTATGCCGCCGGTTCCGAGGGGCCGGAGAAGGCGGTAAAGCTTGCTGAAGAGCTCCGGCCATCGCTGGATGTCGATGCTGAAGCAGGAGGCCGCCAATGCCGTCTGAACGCTTCCATCTCGCCGGAGCCGAGATCCTCGTCGGCGCCGATATTGAAGAGACGGCTCGCATCGCCGCCGGACAGTTCGCCGCGCTGGCACGCAAAGTCGCCGCCGAGAGCGGAGCCATGTCAACGCGGCTCTTTCCGGCGGCAGCACGCCGCGCCGTCTCTTTCAACTCCTTGCCGCCGAGCCCTTCGCCGGACTGGTCCCCTGGGACTGCATTCACTTTTTCTGGGGAGACGAGCGCAACGTTCCGCCCGGCCATCCGGAGAGCAACTATTCCATGGCGCGCGAACTGCTTCTTTCGCATGTTCCCGTCCCGCCCGCAAACATCCACCGCATTCCCACCGGCGACGGCACCGCCATTGAAGCCGCCGATCTCTACGAGCGAACCCTGCGCGAAAATCTTCCCGTGGACCAACGGACTGCCCCGCCTCGACTACAATCTCCTGGGCCTTGGCACCAACGGACACACCGCCTCGCTCTTTCCCCACCGCTCCACTCTTCACGAGCGCCAGCGCCTCGTGGTGGCCGACCACGTCGATGAGGTCAACTCCTGGCGCGTCACCCTCACCGCTCCGGTTCTCAACAACGCCGCCCAGATTACGTTTCTGGTCACCGGCGAGGATAAAGCCTCCGTGGTTGAGCAGGTCATCGAGGGCCCGCGCGATCCCGAAGCCACGCCTGCCCAACTCATCGCGCCTGCCAACGGAACCCTGACCTGGATTCTCGACTCGCCGCCGCGTCGCCTGGCTCGCCCGTCCACTCGCTCCACGCTGGTGGGCAAAGCAGTTCCGGCTGAAATACGCCGCAGAATTCCACAGCTTTCCGCCGCCGATGTTTGACGTTCGGCTTCATGGCTGGTTACAATCTCTTTGTATTCCCACATTAAAGCGCGCCAGCGCCGCAACACTCCTCAGTAGCTCAATGGCAGAGCATTCGGCTGTTAACCGAAGGGTTGTAGGTTCGAGTCCTACCTGAGGAGCCATTTATTTTCAACGACTTAAGCTCCCCTACCCACTCCCCGATGAACCCCCAAATCACCCGAATGTGGGGACTTTTGTGGGGACTCCCAGATCAAAACCCTGCTCATTTCTGATAGATAGCGAGCATCCCTGGTTTGAATTTTGCGCGCTTTCAGCCCCGGCCAGGTTTTGAGCTTTTTTCGCCACGTTCTTCCGGCCGTGCCCATTGCCCCAGTTCTGCAGCTCCTGCGAAGGATTTTTCACGGCCGTTGCGGCCTTCTTCGCTTCCTTGTCTTTGGCTTTCTGAGTCGGTTCTTCTTGACGATGGACTCAAGCGCCGACGCTTGGCCTCCATGCGGATATGGCTGTAATGCTTCAGCATCTGCTTCGAGACATGCCCGGCGATGTCCATGATGGTCTGATCGCCTGCGCCGCTCTCCGCCAGATCGGTGATGAGGGTGTGCCGGTTGTCGTGCCAGCGTCCCTTGACTTTGGCTTTCATGCGCACATTGTTCCACGCCGTCTTGAGCGTGGTCACCGGGCGCGTCGGATCAGCACGGACGCGGCTTGCCGAAGGGGAAGACGTACCACTCAGGCCGCGGCTTGCCAAACTTGTCCTTGTACCAGACGGCATACTCGCGGAACACCGCGAACAAGGTCGAGTTCAGCGGGATCGTCCGTCCTTCGCCGGCATCGGTCTTGCTGCGTCCGACCGCCAAGTATTGCTTTTCGAAGTCGATCTGTCCCCACGTGAGGGTCTTGATCTCGGCGTCGCGCATTCCGGCGTTGAGTGCCAGCACCAGTGCGGGATAGATATGCGGCGAGCGGGCCTTGCTGGCCTCCTCCAGCATCCGATCCTTTTCCGCCTGGCTAAAGGCTTTGCCGACCGTGCGGCGAACCTTCAGCTTTAGCATCTTCTTCCTGCGCAGCCTTAAGCGCAGCAGATCGCCTTGCTCATCGAGAATGCGCAGCAGGAAACCAACCTCCTCGTTGATGGTCTTGGGAGCCGTGCCCTCGTCGAGGCGCGAGTTCTGGTAGTCGATGACAGTGGTCTCAGTGAAATCGATCAGCATCTTGCCACCGAGAATCCGCTTCAGGTGCGCGACGGCATAGTCGGCGAAGGACGCCGACTGGGGCAGGCGCAACTTGTAGCCATCGAGAAATGTATCGGCGACTTCGCCGAATAGGCGGACTCGTTCGTGGCGTGCGTCGGTGACGACATTGTTGAAGCCTTCCTCCAACTCGCGCAGGCGTTTGTTCTCGGCCTTTTCGGCAATGGTCTTCTTTGTTGATTTTGAGGACTCGCGAACCCGCCGCCCCGCAAACCAGAACTCATACCACCAGAATTCGCCACGTCTGAAGACACTCATCGATCGCTCCAGCTATCCTGCTCATTTCCCTTCAGCAGGAGAAGATTCTACTGCCGCGCGGATGGTCCGCACGTCGAGAAACATCTTTTGCCGGTCACCACCGGCGTCGCCTCCCAGCGGAAGAAAGCCGTAACGCGCATACCACGCGGCTTTGTCGCGATAGGCGTCGGTGACCACGCAGCGGCAGCCAACCTCTTCGGCTACGTGCAGCGTGATCTTGAGGGCCTCTGAAATTAGAGCGTGGCCCAGTCCGCGGCCGCTGAAGCGCTTGTCCACCGCGAGCCGCGCCAGCAAGATCAGGGGCAGGTCGTAGGGAGGCAGACCGCGAATATATTTCTTGGGCATCCGGTCACGCGGCACGCTCGATGTGGCCAGGGTGAAGTAGCCAAGCACGGTGCGCGGCGCGCTGTCATCGACGGCAACATAGGTCACGCCAATCGAGATCTTGCGCTGATTTGTCCAGGCGTGGCGGTGCAAGTAGGTATTGAGTGGCTCATCCCCACAATCGAAGCTCGCTACTTCGTCGGATTCTTCGAGACGGCGAATCGTGACCGCCAAGTCAGTGCCTCATCGCCCGAATCAGGGCCTCGGTGGGCGCAGCCGCCTCGCCAGAGGCAAGTGCTGCCAAGCTTTCCAGTTCCGCACTGGTCCACTGAATCTCGACGTGCGGCAAAGAGACCTCTGGTGCCACGCGCTCCAGAGAGGGGAAGAGCAGAACTTTGCGTTCCCCGGTAGAACTCTCGCTGAAGATCCGGTTTCCCCGCTTGCGCTCCGAGACCGCCCAGCGGAAGAGGGCGAGAGCATCGGAGAGAAAGTCGGTGTTGCTGGTCAGTTGCAAATCCGCCTTGAGAACCCGCACCATACTGTCCTCCGACGGCGCGAGGTCCGCCTGAAACTTCGCTTTGCGAGGCTTGGGGGACGGAGCCGGAGCCGCCCTCTTCGATTTTTCCTTTGCTGCCGGGGACATGGGATTCCTCCTTTGCAAAGAATACTCCGGATTAGTCGTAAAAGCGAGTATATCTCGATTCAGAACACACCTCTAGTTCCAATCGGCCATCTGCTAGGCGAACATGGCAAACTAGGCCGCCGCGTCCGAAGAAGGACTTCTCTCCGTTCGGTGTGTTGCTTTGGCAGAGGTAGAACTCGCGATTTGCTTGCGAGCAGTTTTTGCAGGAAGCCTCGAACCGGACACTCTGCCAAGCTGCTGCTTGGCGGGGTCGGAGGCGTCCCCGCCCCCTGGCTGGTTCTGCTCCCAGCTGGCCAGCTCATCCTCTGGATAGCGCACGAGGGAGCCAAACTTGCGATACTTCGGGCCGCGATTCTCCAGCCGCCATCTGCGCAGGGTGGCGAGGCTGATCTGCGTTCTCTCTGCAACTTCACTTTCAGTGAGGAATCGTGCGTTCATGTCAGACTCGCCCCTTTCCTTGCTCACAAGTTCCCATGATCGATTTCCCTTTCTTTACCATGCTTCAGAAGATGCGCCTTTGCCCGATAACCTTTTGGATACCGCCCATAACTTTTTGGGACTGACACCGAATCCGCTGCCGGGAAAAGAGCATCGCGAAAAAAATGGAACCAGAGTTCAAGTCGCCGCATCCGATAAAAACTAAATGGTGAGTTGTCGGTTTTGCCGCGAGGTGGCCTTCTGCAAGCCAGTGGCAATCGCGATTGACTCACGACTTTTGGGGTAGTCAAGATGTGCTCAGGAACGGAACGTGTCAGCCCAGCTCAAAATTCGCGATCTCGAACTTGTTATGGCACTCCACGAGGAGGGCAATGTTACGGTCGCCGCACGGCGAATCGGAATCAGTGAGCCTGCACTCAGCAAGCGGTTGAGAGCCATTGAACACCAAGTCCAAGTACAACTCTTTGACCGCAGCCATGAGGGAGCCACCATCACGGAGGCCGGGCGTGCGTTTGTCGAACATGCGCAGCAAAGCCTCCAAGAATTTCATCGGGCCGTTCACGAAGCCCGGGAAACCAAACGTGGCACTTCGCATAAGCTCAGCATCGGTGCCTCCTCTTTCCTTTCACCCCACCTGATCGAGCTTCTGCGATCCGTGGAACTGCGGCTCTTCCGCGACCTCACCATTGAGATTGTCAGTGAGTATTCCTGCGAACTTTTGTCTCAGCTCCAGCATCACCGAATCGATCTTGCGCTGGTCACCTCACCGCCATCCAATGCGGCGATCACGACCGTCCGCATTGCAACCAACCCGTTCATGCTCGTCCTGCGTGAAAATCACCCCCTCGCAGAAAAGGGATCGGCAAGACTCGTTGAAGTCGCAGAGTATCCGTGGGCGCTCTTTAGCCGCAATGTGCATCCTCCGCTATATGATCTGATTCATCGGCGGTTGGAAGCCGAGCACAAGAGAGCAAGAATCGCTCATCGAATCAGTCATGCCGAGCAAGTTCCCGCTTTGCTGCACGACGACAGCCTTATCGCGTGGATGACGCCAAGCGGCGCAGAACGCATTGCCCGTAATGGTCTTGTTCGGATACCTCTACAGGATTCCGAGATTAACCTGGAGATGCATCTAGCGACACTTGCCAACAACAAATCTCGACTCGTCAGTGAATACGTTCGAAGTTTCGTGAAACGGATTGAGGAGCCGCGTCTGCCTGTGCAATTGTCTTTGCCGATGAGTGAGAAATCTCAGCATTCGACTCGTATTCTCCAGTTGCCTACAGCTCCTCGGGGCGTCTCCGCATGAGCTATCGATCCGAATGTGCCACCAAGTCTCCTGCTCTGCATTACTGACGTCGTCTATGAGGCCGATGTCGGTTATGGACACTAGACTCAAGAGCGAGCCACAATCGGCAGTCTCCTGTTGACGGGCCTTGCTCCAGGCTTGCGCAGCCATTTGAACCGGGTCCCATGGGCTCGAAAGTGGCGGAGTATAGCTCAAGTCCAAATCATTGAGTTCTTCAACCTGCATGCCATGGTAGAGCGCGGCGGCAAACACATCGGCGCGCTTTGATACTTCTGAATCCGCATGGCCGAGCAATTGTGCCCCCAATAGCTGCCCGGTTTTGCGGTCGCCGGTAACGCGTAAGTGCAGCTCACGAGCCCCCGGATAATACGCTTTGTGATCCCATACGGTTGTCTCGGCCGTCAAGGGATCAAAGCCCACTTTGCCTGCCTCTGCGTGACGCAACCCGGTGCGAGCCGCAACCACATCGAAGAGCTTCATTTTTCTAAAGCCCTGGGTGCCCGAAACGGTCAGCAGATTTCCCGCGCTATGGATCGAATCTACCTCGACCTTGTTCCAAACCTCGACACCGTGCTTTTGCAACTCGGCCTCGACCATTCTTCCGTAGGCGGGATCGAGCGTAGCCAGATCGCCTCGGTGCGGCTGGCTACGGTGGCCTGGAGGCCGCGCTGTGTTAACGCGTCCACCATTTCCAATCCGATATACCCGGCGCCGACGATGAGCGCGGACTTCGGTTCGCGCTCTTGCAAGAAGCGATGCACAGCGAAGCTGTCTGCCATCGTGTGGAGCGGGAATACGCCGGGCAGATTGATACCATCGATTTTGGGGCGGACCGGGCGGGCACCTGTGCCGATGAGCAGTTTGTCGTAAGACAGCTCACGGCGGCTACCGCTTGCGTCGCGTACCGTCACGACTCTGCCAAGGGCGTCGATACTTTCGGCAGTATGGTTTGGCATCAACTGGATGCCGGGAAACTCCGTGCGATGTGCCAGGGAATGCCAGTCGGGTGTCTCACCACTCAGGAAGAATGGCAATCCACAAATGCTGAAATTCGGGAACTCATCGGCGAGCACGAGGGTGATCTTGCACTCCGGGTCGAGTTCGCGTGCACGGAGCGCCGTACTAATGCCAGCATCGCTACCACACCAATGATAAGGAAGTGCATGGCAAACCCTTTCCTGAGGCATGTTCTCGTCACGAGGTCATGGGGCATTCAACCGATCAGACTTAGTTGCTTATCGACCTATGCGGATAGGCTAGCACTGACGCCTATGAGTTGAGTCGCCGCAGGAGGCGGCGGGAGTGAATTTCTGGAGAAAATAAGCGGGGGCTTAGAAGCGACAGAACCATCGAGTGAAGCTGAATCATGGTCGTCCGTTCATTTCAATCAGGGAAACTTTTTAAGCTCACTGTTACCGTTGTCTTCTGGCCGATTGAATCCTCAAAGGTGAGGGTCAGTTGATAGCTGTCGTGCCCGTCGAACCTGGAAAGCAAGAGCTCAGAATCAGTCTGCCGCACAATGGTGTAGCCCATAGGCGTATGACTTCGGAAGAGCTTCACTGCGGCCTCTGGGCCGCCGGAGAATTGGTAATCCCATGTCTCCTCGATCCCGCTTGCATTCCCACGCGGCGTTCCAGTGTGTTTGAGCACGGCATCGCCTGCCCAGACTGTCTGCAACCAATGGGCCTCGCTCTCGAACGTCGAGGGCCTCGGCTTGCTACAAGCACAAAGAGAGAGCACAAGGAACACGCAAACGGGAACAGTTCTGGCCGATACAGCAATCATGCTCGTCTTCGGCTGGTGTCGCCTTTTACGAATCGTTCGTTGATGTGGGCAATGATCTCGTCTCGAACACGGCGAAAGACCGGGAGCCGTTCTTCGGCCGAACCGGTGGCTGCGGCGGGGTCCTCAAAGCTCCAGTGTAGGAACTCCCAAGTGCCAGGGAAGATGGGGCAGCGTTCTCTCGCGTTATCGCAGACGGTTACCACGTAGGGCACATGCTGGCCCAGCAGGCTGACCACGTCCTTCGACTTGTGGCTCGATATGTCGATCCCGATCTCGCGCATGGCCTCCACTGCCAGCGGGTTGAGACCTTTGGGTTCAATTCCAGCGCTTAACGGATCAAAGCGGTCTCCGGCAACGTGGCGCAGATACCCTTCTGCCATCTGGCTGCGGGCGGAATTGCCTGTGCAGAGAAACAGAACTTTTGGCTTCATAGATGTCCTCGGCTACGGAGTCTGACGAAATCACAGACAGCAGTGACCTTCATCACGCAGAAAAGCATAACATACTTGTATACATCTATGCGAATACAGTAAGCCATGAGTTACAATATGAGAATGAAAGAGTTGGAGCAGATATTTAAGGGACTTGCAGATGCAAACCGTCTTCGGATACTGAACTTACTGATGCACGGCGAGCTCTGCGTGTGCGACATCCAGTACGTTCTGGATGCGCCGCAGCCGAACGTCTCACGTCATCTTATCTATCTCAAGAATTCTGACCTTGTCCTGGATCGCAGGCAAGGACCGCGAATGTACTACCGGCTTGCGCAGCCTGCCGATGGAATCCACAAGAAGCTTTTTGCCATGCTAAGACAGGTCTTCGAAAGCGAAGCCGCGTTCGCAGAAGATACGCGCAAGCTGAAGAAAGCCATCGAGCACGGCTGCTGCACTGTGAGCGAATGGCGGCCCATGTCGGGGTTGGGGCGCTCGCGAAAAGAGATACAAGCGTAGCAATTGCGACCTACGTTGTAGTCGGAGAGGCGGGGCCTTCCACAAGCGCCCTCAGTTTTCGCAGATCATACCTGGCTAGCTCACTTTGATCGTACTCGGTAAAACCAAACTCTTGTCCGGTCAGCTTCGGATTGGCAAGAAATCGCTCACGAACCTCCGCATCCACTATGGCCTTCATGATTAGCTTCACAAATCCAGTGTTGCAGTTGGTGCCACACATACTTCCTCCTATGGGCGACTTCTCACAACCCTCTTGGAAAACCTGTCTGCGATTATGCTTCCAGCCCGCGGGCACGACAATCTATTTCTCCTAAAGCTCGAATCGCCTCTCCGGCGTTACTGGGAGGTGCCTTAAGTGAAAGAAGGCGGCGGTCAACTTGAAGCTGTCGACCACCGCAATGGGCGGGCTATATCTTGGGTTCTCGCTTCTCCACGCTAGTCCGCGGGTTCGAGGCAAAGCGCTTCATCCGAGGCTCCCTCTGGCAAGTTGAAGTGCTTACGCTGGAAGTAGAACGCGACGTTCACCAGAGCGATCATCACGGGCACCTCGACCAGCGGGCCAATCACGGACGCGAATGCTGCTCCGGAGTTGATACCGAAGACCGATACGGCAACGGCAATCGCCAGTTCGAAGTTGTTCGAAGCCGCCGTAAACGCCAGCGTGGTGGTCTTGCCATATCCAGCTCCGAGCTTCCATCCCATGAAGAACGAAACCAGAAACATGATGACGAAATAGATCAGGAGCGGAATCGCGATGCGTACAACGTCCATAGGCAGACGGACGATGTACTCGCCTTTCAGTGAAAACATTACTACGATGGTGAACAGCAGCGCGACCAAAGTCAGGGGACCGACTCTCGGCACAAAGTTGCTCTCATACCATTCGCGGCCTTTGGCCCGAACCAGGACCCAGCGGGTTGCGAGGCCGGCAATGAAGGGGATGCCGAGATAGATGAAGACGCTCTTTGCAATCTCCGCGATGGAAATGTTCACGATTGCGCTGTGGAGCCCGAGCTTGGCAGGAAGAACCGTGACAAATATCCAGGCGTAGACCGAATAGAAGAAGACCTGGAACAGAGAGTTGAAGGCCACCAAACCCGCGGCATATTGGTATCGCCCTTGGCCAGTTCGTTCCACACGATGACCATGGCGATACAGCGGGCCAAGCCGATCATGATCAGTCCGGCCATGTATTCCGGGTATCCGCGGAGAAACACAACTGCCAACACAAACATGAGGACCGGTCCAATGAGCCAATTCTGGACGAGCGATAGCAGCAGAATGCTCTTGTCGCGAAAGACGAGGTGCAACTCTTCGTAGCGTACCTTCGTGAACGGCGGGTACATCATCACGATAAGTCCGATGGCGATTGGAATGGACGTTGTGCCTACGCTGAGGCGATTCAGGAATGGAACGATCCCGGGAACGAGCCATCCGGATACCACACCAAGCACCATGGCTGCAAAAATCCAAGCCGTGAGATAACGATCAATGAACCCCAAACTACGGGCCGCCGACTTAGCCAAGGTTTCAGACTCCTTATTCATAGATTGCTGGAGCTAGCAGACAACAGGAAGGGCTGGCATCACAGACACACTTCGTAATGCAGTCTTTTGTCCAAACTAAGACCAAAAGACCTTTTAGGCTGCAAAGCTGGAGTTCAAGCAGAATGCTTTATTACACGCGTAGGCCGATATGCACATACGCGCGTATGCGATAAAGAGAATCAATACGATGGTCCACAAAATGGAACACCTGCCTCAGTGTGCTCTAAGACGGAGCACTTTCTTGTTCTATTTCGTGACACGAGGCCGCGCGAAGCGATGTGCGTCGCAAGGCATGCTCGCGCAATTGAACTTGTTCGCCGACCTATCCCGATTCTGTGCTCATCATTACTTTTCGGAACTCAGACCAACGCGTCTGGAGCTAGTATTCGGCAGCAAGTACCGGAGACGGTGGCCTGTCTATTACTGGTGCTCTCTCGCTCTGCCCTCACTTTGATCAGCTCGCCTACGATGCTGACCGCGAGTTCCTCCGGCGTTTCGGCACCGATGTTTGTTCCGATTGGTGCGTGGACGCGGGCGAGTTCCTCTCTTGAGTATCCGTGTTTCACGAGTTCGTCGTAGAGCTTATCGCGTTTGCTCCGGCTGCCGATCATCCCGATGTACGCAGCATTGCTTCGCAGCAATTGTTCCAGCACGATCCTGTCGAAGAGATGCCCTCTGGTCACAATTACTAAATAACTGTTCTCGTCGATGGGAAGTTCCGGCAAGTTCCGGAATGAGTCGATGACCATGACTTCCACTGGGTCGCTGAATCGCTCGCGATTTGCATACTCTGCACGGTCGTCCAAAACGATTGTTGTGAAACCAACGCTTCCGCTCAGCGGCGCAATTCTCTGCGAAACATGACCTGCGCCGAAAATATAGACGGTTCCCGCTGGGCGCAGGGGTTCCACCAGGAATCGCTGATTGTCGAGAACCTCCGCGTGGATTGAAATCTTGGCAGGTCCGGCAATCAGCTTCTCCAAAATATACGAATCACAATCAACGTTGCCGATCAGAGTTTTGTCCGGCTTTACAAGACACCGCTGCCTTTTTAGAGGTGATCCGCTTGGCCCCTTGTCCAGTATGGTTACAAGCCACGCTTTCTCACCCCTTTCATAGGTGTCCGCGGCGGCCTGGTAAACAACGCGGCTATTCTCATCCGCCGCATCCGCGTAGTCGATCAAAACTTCCCCCGTGCCACCGCATATCATGTCCATACCAGCCGCGTCCTTGCTGGTGAGGTCGAACGACTGGATTACCGTTTGCCTGGAGACGAGCATCTCCGACGCCAGGCGTATGGCGTCCGCTTCCAGACGTCCTCCGCCGATGCTGCCGGCGATTGAACCATCGGTGCGAACCAGCATCTTGGCTCCGTTTGTGCGCGGCGCCGAACCTATGTTGTCGAAGATGGTGGCGACGGCGAAGCTCTCTCCGTTGTGCAAGAGCTGGACCATCTCCTGGTACAACTTCCTGGCGTTCATTGTTCCTCCCTGTTCATCGCTTCTCTCCAGCGCCGGTTGTCTGAACTTCCGGCGCAATCTCGGCGATGAATTCAGAGAGCCATTCTTGGATCTCATCGCGAACCTCGCGGAAGAGAGCGGGCTGTTCTTGTGCCGGTGCGGCGGCCGGATCGCGGAAGCTGTGATGAACTCGTTTCCCTCCGCCGGGGAAGATCGGGCATGATTCTTTCGCGTTGTCGCAGACCGTGATGATGTAATCGAGTTGCTGGCCCACAAATTCATCGACGTGCTTGGAACGGCCACCCGAGATGTCGATGCCGATCTCCGACATCGCCTTGACCGCATCTGGATTCATTCCGACCGGACGTGTGCCTGCACTGGCAACCTCAAATTTCTCTCCACCCATGTTGCGCAGCAGGCCCTCGGCCATCTGGCTCCGGGCGGAATTGCCCGTGCAAAGAATCAAAACTTTGTAGTGTTCTTGCATAGAAGTTCGCCTCTTCGTTTTGGTAGCTCCACTTGCTTCGTCGGAATCAATGGCGGAACCAGTTTTCCAATCGCAGACAGCGCAGGCTCCGGCTGAGATCGCTTCCTTCAATCGTTTGGTATCGCTCTTCAACTGCGCCTGCTCGCGGAACGCGTCGCGAAGGAAATCGTACAAAAACGGCTGCGTTCCGCCATTCGAGCCTTGCGCGAGCCGGTAGAAGATCCGGTAGCCATCACGGTTGTCCAACACCATCCCGGAGTTTTTCAGGTAAGCGAGATGACGGGAGGCGGCCGGCTGCGAGATTCCCAGAACGCACTGAATATCGCAGACACACAGCTCCCCCTGTAGAAGCAGGTTTAGAATGCGCAGCCGCGTAGTGTCTGCCAAGGCTTTGAAATACTGTTCGAGCTCTCTCATCGTAACCGCCTCCTGTTCTGTGCTTGTCATCTCGCTGTGGAAGGTTCGAGCATTTCCTGCAACAGCTCGGCTCCGACCGGAGGCTTCGCCTGCCAGGGAATCAGCACCACCTGTTTTGCCAGCGTCTGCTGTACCTCATCGATGTAGCGGAGTTCAAGCGCGCCTCGCTCGGCAAGCAAAGGATCACACGTACCGGAGGCATAGAAGCTCTGATTCACCACCCAAGCAAATGGCGTGATGCGAGCCCTCCGCAGATCGTCTTGCAGGCGCGCTGCTTCGTGAACCGGTGTCGCCTCCGGCAGCGCCACGATCAGAATCTTGGTGAAATCCTGATTCCGAAGCTGCGGCAGTAGCTGGCGGACGCTCTCGGGGATATAGGTCAGGTTGCGTTCAACGTCGCGATGATAGGCATTGGCGGCATCCAGAAGCAGCAGCGTATGGCCGGTGGGAGCCGTGTCGATTACGACGAACCCATCGTTCCCTTTGTGTACCATCTGCGCGAAGGCGCGGAAGATCGCAATCTCCTCCGTGCAGGGAGAACGCAAGTCTTCTTCGAGGAGCGCTCTTCCTTTTTCATCCAGACCCTCTCCGGATTCACGCAACACTTCTTCGGTATAGGCGCGCGTCTCAGCCACGGGGTCGATGCGGCTGACCGTAAGGCCGGGAGTCGTGGCACCCAAGGTCATGGCGAGATGGGCCGCGGGATCTGTGGTGGTGAGCTGAACCGGAAAGCCCAGTCGAGCCAGCTCGACGGCGACCGCGGCTGCTACCGTGGTCTTGCCGACGCCGCCTTTTCCCATCGTCATGATCACGCCCTTGCCTTGAGCAGCAAGCAGCGGAATCAATTCCGCAAGAGGCGGCGGGAGTTTTGGAATGACTTGCAGTGGAGTGGCGGTGCCGGGCTTGCTGGCGTGCGGTTCTCCGAGAAACCGGAGCGCGTCCACGCCAATCAAAGATCGCGGCACAAGTTGAATCTCCGTGCGCGGAAGTTGGCGAATTTCCATCGGCATACCGGCGAGGGCATCGGCGCCGCGTTGCTCAAGTGCCTCGGCCACTGCGTCACCCGGCTTGCTGCCGTGGAATACGCCATTCACAATCAAACGTTGGTTGCGCAATCCGATGGCGTCCAGTTCATGATGAGTCCGCTCGGCTTCAGCCAGAGCCGCGCTTTCGGGGCGGCTTACCAGATAGATCGTGGTTCTTGCGCCATCAGAGAGCGCGCTGACCGTGTTGTCGTACAACTCGTGCTGGGCTTGCAGTCCGGCGAGAGGACCAAGGCAGGAAGTGCCGCCGACGTTCGTCTCGATGAATCCGGACCAGGCAGAGGGAAGTTGCAGAAGTCGAAGCGTGTGACCGGTGGGCGCGGTATCGAAGATAACGTGATCAAAGTGGATCGTGGCCTGCGCATCGCCTAGCAGTTTTGCGAACTCCTCGAAGGCTGCGATCTCAAGGGTGCAGGCTCCGGATAGCTGCTCTTCGATGCTTCTTAACGCAGCTTCCGGTAGAAGCTCCCGATAGGGGGCAACGACGCGTTCGCGGTATTGCCGTGCAGCTTCTTCGGGATCGACATTCATGGCGAAGAGGCCTGGAACTTTCTCGACTGGGATAGGACGTATGCCGAGCGCGGTCGCCAGCACCTCGTCGAGATTTGAAGCTGGGTCGGTACTCACCAGCAACACGCGTTTGCCGGCGTCCGCCAGTGAAATGGCCGTCGCACAAGCGATGGACGTCTTGCCAACTCCGCCCTTCCCGGTGAACAGCAGATTCCGGGTTAATTCGCCGAGGTTCTTCATGACTTGGTCCCCGGCTTGCCGATACCGATGCCGATCAGATCGGGCGAGCGCTGTTTGATGACCGGGCCTGGCTCAAAGGCAACGCCCGTGAAGCCTGCCAGTTGTTCGCGGGTGGGATAGGTACCCTTAGAAACCACGTTGCCGTCGACCAGCACCATGGGCAGACATTCAGTGCCCTTCGAGTTGATCGCCGCTTTGACAGTGGCGTTCGCGGTAAAAGCCGCAATTTCTTGGGCCAGATTGAAGCGCTCCACCTGAACGCCTTTGCTCTTGAGCCACTCCAGATCGGCGGCAAAACGGGGCAGCACAGGATCTACGCTCGGGCCACAGACGCCCGTGGAACAGCACATTGCTGGATCGAACACCTTAAGTATCGACATATTGAAATCCTCCTTGAAACCTAAAACTGTGTTCACGCGAACTGCCGTACACGACCAGCTAGCAGCAACAACCGCCACTCTTGATCTTGGTGGCGCAGAAGAGCTCGAACATTTCGCTCAACCGGGTGATGTATTCCTGCTCCTGGGCAGGAGAGATATCGTTGCCCACTTGGCGCAGGGCCTTTACCAGAGTTTCTCCCACGCCCGGCGCATTGGGGCGCAAGCCAAGCGTGAATCGCACATATTGAAAGGTTTCAGTGACATTTCGGAGGCGAACCTGCTCGCCTCCAACTTGAAGTATCTGGTCTTTGCTTCCGCAACATCCCATATGAGTTCTCCCGGATCGATGGCTGAATGCAGTTATGTATACGTATAACCGCATATCCACATGGTAGGTCGGGAGATTGATTAAAGCAACGGTTTTCACCCGTTTGTAACAAATTATATTTGTCAATGCGTATATGCTGTTGTGGACATCTAAACAGCTCAGGTCCGAGATCCCTCACGATTTCGACCGGAAGAATGGAGATTTCCCCATGAAGAGTGTTGCCAGGTTCGCGGTGCCGGTTCTTGCTACGGTAGCCCTCGTCGCGCTATGGACAAGCTGTTCGAAGCAAAACGCTGAGAAACTCCCAGCCGGAAGCATCTCGTTGACCGGCGCGGGCTCGTCCTTTGATGCGGTGCTCTTCAACCGTTGGTTCACCATCTATCACGACAGCCACCCCAATGTCTTTATCAAGTACGCGTCGGTGGGCAGTGGCGAAGGGGTTCGCCGCTTCGTTGGAAAGAACGTCGCGGACGACGACAAGGTTGACTTCGGTGCGAGCGATTCCGCCATGTCGGACGCCGAAATCGCACAGGCCAACGGCGATGCCCTGATGATCCCAGTGACCTCAGCCTGCCTCGTGCTTGCATACAACATTCCCGACTTTCATGGGGAGCTGCGCCTTTCCCGTAAAGCCTATTCGGGCATCTTCCTTGGAGAAATCAAGCGATGGAACGATCCTCTGATTACTCACTCGAACCCTGGGGTGAAGCTTCCGAATCTCGACATCTCAATTGCAGCCCGTCAGGATGCCAGCGGCACAACGTTTGCCTTCACAAACAATTTGTCGGCCATTAATGAGCGCTGGCGGAGCCGTTTCGGTCCGGCTACCGTTGTTAACTGGCCCGGCAACGCGATGCGAGCGAAGGGAAATGAAGGCGTCTCCGCGCTGATCCAAAGGTCCACAGGATCGATTGGCTATGTCGGATACGAGTTCGCAAACCGCCTTGCACTGGACATGGCAGCAATCGAGAACAAAGATGGTAAGTTCATTCAGCCCTCGGAGCAGAGCTGCGTGGCGGGACTGGCCTCCGCTGAACTCCCCGACAATCTCCGGGCGTTCGTTCCCGACCCCAGCGGCGCAACTTCCTATCCCATCGTGACATACTCGTGGGTGTTGCTGCGCAAGCGGTACAACAATGCTCAAACCGCGAATGCCCTTCGAGATCTGTTCCAGTGGAGCATTCAGGACGGCCAGCGATATGCCTCTCAAGTCGGCTATGTTCCGATTCCATCGTCGGTTGGAGAGAAAGCGTTAAAGGCTTTGGAAACGGTAAACTCTGGTGTATCTGAGGCAGCGACCAAGTAGAGACCGAGCCGTCGGTTTCAATATATGGCTGAGCTTACCCAAATCGGCAGCTTCAACAACGTCATTTGATTGTTCACGAGCGAGAAACGCGCAAGCGATAACATGCTGGGGAATGCAACGGCATAAACCGCGCACGATAAAGCGGAGTGCCGAAGCACTCCGCCAGTTGAAAATAGTTGGTTTATGCAGCGGCTTTCTTCTTCGCCGCCGTCTTGCGGTTCTGCCGTTTCTCCTGCTGCACTGCGATTTGTTGCGCAACGGCCTTCTCGATCTTGGCCGTGTCGATGCGGTAGCGCTTGGCTGATTCCAGCAGTGGATCGTTCGGGCCATTGCTGCCGCGCTGGTAGGCTGAATCCAGCAAGCTGATCTCCAGCAGCGTGCGGCAGAGTCCGGTTTCGTCGTAGCTGGCAATGCGTTTGGCCAGCAGCGTTTCGAGCGATGCATTGTTCTTGTCGGCCTCGACCTTGTGCCGCTTGGCCAAGGTCTGCACCTGGGCATTCGGCAGATGGGCGAGGACATACTGCGTCACCTGTAACAGGTCCGCCTTTTTGAGCGGAGCTGCCACCTTGGCCAGCACAGCGGCCAAGATGCGGTGCCGGATGGTGATGGCGAGTTTCTCCTGCTCGATGCGCTTGCGCTCCTCCGCCCGTTCGCGCTCCTGCTTCTGCGGTGAGGGACGGTCGGGATGATGCACCCGGCAATTGGGATCGGAGCAGACTTTGACGATCTGACCGCGCTTGCCGCCGTCCATCACGATGGCCTCGGTCATCTTCTCGCAAGGCTTCTGCGCCGGGGAGAGCTTGGCGGCACTGCCGTTGGCCTTGGCCCGTTTGACCTCCAACTCCACATAGCGGTTGCGTCCGAGCGGCGCTCCCTCGCGGCTGCTCCAAGCAGACGATATCTGCACCAGCTTGGGCTTGGTCTCCAATGTCTGCGCGACATGGGCATCGAGCTTCGACGCGGAAGCAAACCGGATCGGTGCACGAGTCCTTGCGCACATCGGAGAACAAAAGGGTGTTGAAGCCAGTGCGCTTGGGGCAGTTGGTGCAGGCTCCCGCCTCTGGCACGAGCGTTTCATCCTGCTTGCTGAACGGCGCGGATGCCAATTCAAGCAGGATGTTCGATTCGATCCACGCTGCCAGCTCGCGCACCGGAATCAATATCTGCTGGTTGCCGTCGCTGGTCCACATACTGCGGAAGGCGGCGGCAAAGGCTGACTGCTGCTGCGCGGCGGGAAGCTTGGCGATGAGCAGAGCGTGTCCCACGCCGATGCGGTCGGCAAGAAAGGCCTCGGCAACGGTTGGGATCAGCTCGGTCAGTTTGATGCGCCCTTGCACATAGGCTTCGCTCTTTCCGGCGCGGGCGGCAATCGTCGCCAGAGTGTAGGCGGGATCGTTCAAATCCAGCAAGGCACGGAAGCCGAGCGCCTCCTCCAGCGGATGAATGTCCTCGCGTTGCAGGTTTTCGACGACCTGCGCTTCGATGGCCTGGGCATCGGTCAGTGCGACCACGCGCACCGGGACGGAATCGAGCGCGGCGAGTTTGGCGGCACGCAACCGCCGCGCCCCGGCGACGACCTCGTATTTCTGCTCTTCCAACTCGCGCACCAGAAGCGGCGCGAGAATGCCTTGGCTCTGGAAGCTCTCTGCCAGCTCCCGGAGGTTGTCTTCGTTGAAGCGGCGGCGCGGGTTGGTGGCCGACTCCACCAGCACGCTGATGGGCAGGTTGCGGTATTCGTGGACGGCGATGTGGTTTGCGGACATAGCGGTTTCTCCTTTCGGTTTGTGGTTGGGTTTCGGCATCACGACACACTTGGACTGTGAACTCATCACGGTTTCTCCTTCCGACTGTCTGGTTTTCGGTTTTAGGCTGCGGCTGCTGGCGGGAGTCTCCTCGGGGCTGAGCGCCCCGAGGATGACCGCTGCCGTCTTCTGCACGATTTCCAAACTCTCGGCGAGCAGCTTGGCGTCACCGTGGTAAAGCTGGATGTAGTCGGCAGAGGCGCTTCCGGTTTCGAGTCCGATGGCCTTCGATACAACAAAGGCAACGGCTTCGGCCTCGGTTTCGCGCACCGTCTTGGAGATCAGGCTGCGGCGCTCGCTCTTGTGCAGCAAGCTCGTGGGCGACCTCATGGACGAGGGTGGCGAACTGCTCCGCCTCGGTCATGTCGGGCAGTAGCTCGATGCTGCCGCCTTTGGACACACCGCGCGCCGGGGCGATGTCTTGCGAGTAGCCGAACTTGATGCCGCGCCCGGTGACGAATTGGACCAACTGCGCCAGATGCTTTCCGGCCTCGCCGCTGAACTCGCGCAAGGCGGGAAGCTCTTGCCTTCGGTCTGCGAGACATCCCACACATACACCGGACGGAATCCCACCAGCGTGGGCCCTGCCGTGGTCTTGCTGTCGGACTCCTCGCGCTCCTCGCTCGTCTTCTGGCGGCGCTTCTTGGCGATCATGGGGGCAAAGATCATGATGCCTTTCTCGCCTTTCTTGACCTTGCGGCCCAACTGGTTCCAAGTAAAGATTCCGGCGACGTTCGAGGCTTCCGGTTTCTGGCTGGCGATCAGCAGGACGTTGCCGAGCGAGTATTTGTGGAAGCGTGCCATGGTGGTGAGGTACTGGGTGAGAACCTCGGAGTGTCCGGCCTCCAGTTGTGCAATCAGGTGCTGCACGTTGGCGGCGATGATGGCCTGCGTGTTGGGCTTGCCGTCGGCGCGAAGCGTAGCGACGGGGGAGGGAAGGCTGCTGGCGGGGTTGCTGTGGCTGTTGCTGCTGAATTCCATGTTTTTGTTCCTTTTCTGCCGTTTCCGGCTGTTTTTGTTCTTCACAGCCGCGACAGCGGACAAAAACAGACGGAACGGTGGAAAGGACGGAACGGAGGACTCCGGAGGGTGGCAGGGTGCGAGTGGGGGCGCGGTGAGTGACAAACGCGGTTTTCTGTTTGGCGCGAAACCGGCGCTACCGAAGCGCCCGTCCGAGCCGCGTAGCGGCGTCCACCTGAGGAGTCGGAAGTGGAAGAAGCGTCGCGGAGCCAATCATTACGCCTTTGCTTGGAATAGACATTTCGCGTTTCGGAAGGTGGCGGAACACACGGAAGACAATGATCCTCGGGCATCTAGAATCCGATTAGGCACGAGCGATACTGGAGGATACTCCTTGTGTGCTGCGTGACTCACCTTTAGAATGATCGCGTTTTCGTGACACCTCACAACTTGTGCGCTTATGCACAGCCTAGCCGGAGAGAACTGTTTCGACGGGTATGGGCTGGCGGCTAAATCTGAGCACGTGACCGCGACCCGTATCTTGCTCGACGAGGAAGGCTACATATCAATGAATGCCAATGATCTGCAGATCGGCGATCTGCTCGCCCAGAGAGCTCCGTATCAAGTTCCGAAGTATCAGCGGTCGTATGCCTGGGAAGAAGAGGAACTGAAGGATTTTATAAAGGATCTGGAGAATGCGTTTCTGGCCAGACAAAAGAGCTCCCCTAAAAGACACTTCTTTGGGGGACTTGTGTGTCTGCAACATGTTGCGCAGAACGCACTCGGTCGCAGATACGAGGTTATAGATGGGCAGCAGCGCCTTGCCACATTCGGTATTCTTTTTGCCCGGTTGCACCATTGGAACAATGCAATAGCTCGTGAATGTGAGGTTGCCGGAGAGGCCGACAATGCCGAACTCGCGGAAGCCCGCGCCAAGGGAATTAGAAGCAATCTGTTGCAGTACGCTGACGAGATCGACGGAAAACCGGTACAGCAACCGCGGGTCGTGCTGTCCAAGGCGGACAAGGATTTCTACGCAGCACTCTTGGCAGGCACAACGCTCACGCCGGCGCGCGAATCACACAGACTACTGATCAAAGCTAACAGCAGCATCAACGAATTCATTAAACGACTACTTGGCACGCAAGACAACAAGTCAAAACTGGCCGTGTTAGGAATCCTATTCAAGGCCGCGACCGACGATTGCCACGTGGTACATCTGGTCAGCGAATCTAAGGATGAGGCATATCGTCTTTTCGAAGTCTTAAATGATCGCGGAAGAAGTCTCAGTGAGGGAGATTTGCTTCGTTCCACCACATTGGAGCGCCTGGAAGAATCTGACGCGCTCCAGGAACAGGCTCAGGGAATTTGGGACGAAATTCTGGCGGCTAAGGCCAGCCATGTCGATCATTTTTTGCGCGTGTATTATGCTTCTCGGGTTGGGAAACGCGCTGGCCATCGCAGCCTGTTCGATGACTTCGTGAATGAGTTCTTCCCGCGTACTCTGTCGCACACTCAAATTATTGAACAGCTCACGCTCATCCGGTCCGCATTCATTTTCTACAATTGCGTTTCCGAAGGTGAATGGCCGTATGAAGAGAGCGGTGTCACGGTGTGGGAACGGAACCGGCTCAAGCTTTTACTGCTCGTTCTTAAGAATGAGCTTTCCCTTCCGTTGCTTCTTGCATCGTGCGAGCTCACGGAGAAGAACTTCGCAGCAGTTGTTCATGTTCTGGAATTTGCAGTGTTCCGATATATTCATTGCTGCCGACAGCACCCCAGCAAGCTCGATAGCATTTTTCTCGCAAACGCTGTGGAAATACGAAAATCTCCAAAAGGCTATAAAACATCGGCGCTCAGGACTGGTCTTAAGACGCTACAAGATACGTATGCAGGGGATGACATATTTAGCCAAGGCATTCGATCCGAGCTCGTGTATCGGGAAAAAGCAGGAAACACAGTCCCAAAGTACTTCCTTACCACCATTGAACAATTTCACACGTGGTACAAGGCCGGCGCGGCTGGTGTGCCAAAGTGCAAAGATAAATCCTCAGTTTACGATTTCGGTCAGATCGAAATCGAGCACGTATATCCCCGTAACGCAACGACCAAGAACCCGGCCCTGGAGCCTCTCAAGAACAGATTGGGGAATCTATCGTTTTGGGCTCCGGCTGACAACACGAAGGCCGCGAACCAGAGCTTTGCTGCAAAGAAGAAAGTATATGCCGAGTCAAAGGTCCAGCTGAATAGAGAGCTCGCGAAACTTTCCAAGTTTGAGGAAAAACAACTTCGTGATCGAGAAGATGAGCTTGTTAAACGTGGCCTAGCTATATTTAGGATGTAGAATCCAAGATTCATACTCTCTCTTTGCAAGTGCCAGTGATGGGGCTTTGCCATATCAAGGGACTGGAGTCCAGCGACACTATGGAGACTTCTCGCGACGCTGTTGCCGTGCGCTGGATATGTCGGGCACCCTCTGCCAGGCGAAGCTGCGATGTAATCTCTTCAATTTGGTCATCCGTGGCAAAAGATCTTAATGGGGCGGGTCCGAGATCGTCTGCTCAAGGATCTCGCATAACGATCGTTCAAGCCATTGAACAGGTAATTAGAGAAAGTGGTCGTGCATTAACAATCGTCGAGATTCACGCCGCAATTGTTGCTCAGCACCTCTACGAATTCAAAGCTGACAATCCAGTGCATATTGTTGGAAGTCAAGTGAGAAGGCATTGCCTAGGACTGGACTTCCCATCGGCGGCCCCCAATAAACTATTCAAAACGTCGGGAGCTGGCAAGTACGAAGTTCTCGACGCTCCTATCAGGCAGCGAGAGAGGAAACGCCGTGCGCGGCCACTAGTGAAGGCCATTGGTAGTTCAAGCCTCGAATCACTGAGGAGGCAGCATGAGCGCTATATCGCTGAGCTTCGTTCAAGGATTCTCGACATTCTAAAGAAATTGACGCCTCAACAATTTGAGCACTTCTGCCGTAATCTGCTCAGAGCTTATGGTTTTAAGACCGTCACAGTAACGCGAAACGGGAGAGATGGCGGGATAGACGGGAACGGTCAGCTGAAGGTTGGCTTTGACTTTTTCGATGTCGCGTTTCAATGTAAGCGTTGGGGTAAGGCAAATGTTGGCAGACCTGAATTGAACCAGTTTCGCGGCGACATACAAGGCCAGTGTCAAATGGGCGTATTCTTCACGACCTCAAAATTCACGCCTGAGGCTAAGGAGAATTCAGTACGACTTGGCGCCGTTCCAATCACTTTGATTGATGGGCGCACGATTATAGACATCATGCTCCAGAAGAGCTTTGGTGTGGAGAGAGAGGAACTGCCCATTTATTCACTGGCTCTCGACATGGCCTTGACTGAATAGCATTTCAAAAGCCCTGTCAGCTACGGTAGGAAGGTTTCTGAGCAGATGCAACTAGCTCGGCCAAATCCGCGACCCCCTTCACTCGGTTTTGGAGCAGCACAATACCTCGGTTCAGATGAGCCCGAAATACTTCGGGAAGTGTTTCAACCGGCAGTCCATCTTCAGCACAGCGTTGTTTTAAAAGAGCTATAAAGAGGGAATCGTATTCGCCCAAGAGTGTGTACCTGTTGAACTCGCGATCTTCTTCGGGAAAATCGTCCGGATTGGGCGTCCGCGGTTCGGTCAGTGACAGACAAAACCCAATCCGGCAAAGTAGATTGGGCGTCAGCCCCGTCTTCCCTGCAAGGAAACGTAAGCGATTCGACGCGTCCTTAGTAAGTCTGATCTTAGTTAGCTTCATTGTTCCCCTTCCAGAAATACCCCGGTCGGATGAATGTCCCGCCCTCTTGCTGATCAAACTCCAGCTTGTAGGCTCTGCAGATCGACTTGCGAAGCCCGTCAAAGCAGGCCTCGTCAATCTCCGTGTCTGTCGACAAAATGATCGTTTGATGACTCGCCAGTGGAAAATAGAATTTGGCAAGCGACTGCCGATGCTCAGAGTCCAGTCGCGCCAGGGGCGTATCGATGATCATAGGTAGCGGTCTTCCGGATACTTTTGCCAGGGCCCAAAGAACCGATATAGCGTAAATCTGCTTTTCGCCTGCCGAAAGTTGACTCTTTGGTACGCTATGGCCGCGCTTATCGAGCAATGTGACGCTAAATCCTTCGGGGTCTACTAGAATTCTGCGAAGTGCGTCCTTTTTTCGAGCCAGCAGATTGAAGCACTCGGTTAGTGCCTCCTGCAAATGCCCAATGCGCTTACGGATAATCTCAGTCTTGTAATCCGAGAGCGCGGCTTGCATCCGTTCCGCCAACGCAAGATTCTTCTGCACGCCGACTGACGCCGCCGCGGACTCGCACAGCTTCTTATGTGAACGCTCGGCCTCCATGAGCTGCTGTTGCAGAGCTGCAACTCTCTCCGCCCCTGCTAGAGCCTCGGAGCTGGAACGGCCAAGCTGCTCGTGCAGACCCTGTAGCTTCATTACAAGCGGGGACAATACCTCATCCGGGGGAACTTTTGCGAGGTCCGACTCGCAGGCTTGCAACTCCCGATAGAGCCGCTCCAGCGCGCGAGCCGAGTCTTTGACGCGGTTGGGGATTTCAGCAGATTGGTCAATCCATATCTGGAGCTGGTTCGACTCCTCAACCGAGAGGCTGTGAATGGGAGGAACTGGCTTTGGAGCGGATTTTCCGGGTGCGCTTGACACTAAGGCAAGTAGTCTTTCCTCTATCTGTTCACGAAGATGCCTTGGCGAACGGGCCAGAGATTCTTTAAGTTGGCCGGTCTTCAAATCACCAATCAGCCGCTGTTTAATTTTGTCGAGGGAGCGGCTCACAGCCTGAGCATTCGCTTGTGACTGCTCAGTCTGCAACTGCTTTTTGACGGATGAACAGAGATCGCGAACGAGGGCAAACGGAAGGAGGCCAGTAGCAAGCTCACGTATTGTTGCCTGGTGGTTCTCAATTTCCGCTTTTAACTTCGCCTGCTGCAAAAGGAGACGTTCCCGGTTCTTTGCAAAATTTCCGCCCTGGGCAGTGATCTGCGAATTGAGCGCAGAAATTTGGTCCTTTGTTTCCTCAACCTTCAAAAGGGCGAAATGCTGTTCTCCAACTGCTGACTCGAATCTCTGTCGCGCCGATTGCAACTCGTCTTCAAGTGAGGAGAGTTTCTCATTTTCGTTCCACTCGCGCGCTGATCGAAGGCCTCTCGAACGATAGATTCCTATGTCCACACGGAGGCGCTCGATGATATCCAAGCCGAGCATCGACTTTACAGCTTCAGCCAGCGTGTGCTGGTCGGATGCATCCTCAGCCAGCTGTTGGATCTTCTCGCCGTCAAAGAAGAACAACTGCGAAATTCCGAGTGGCATGAGGTCTCGAACAAAATCCTGCCAATATTCGGCCGAAACCTCGTCTACAGGAACACCGTCGCGTGTCAGGTCGAACTGTTCAATGACTTTCGAGTCGCTCTTCCGCTCCCAGAGGCGGGTTAAATCGAAAAGGTGAGAGCCGTCTTCCTCACTAAAAGTAAAGCGAAGTGACACAGACGCAAACAGCGGTTGAATTAAAGCATTCGGGTCAGTGTGTATCTTGCTCTCAAGGTATGCCTCGTACTTTGGCCGAGACGTGAGCTCAGGATATGCAGATTGACCGTAAAGGCCCAGGCGAATTGCTTCCAGGAGCGTGCTTTTTCCCGCTCCATTTTGTCCTCCGAACAGCACAATGTTTTTCGAGCGCGTGGGTGTCAGGTCTATTGTTTGCTTCCCAGCGAACACGCCAAAATTTGAAAGGGTAATCGTATTCAGAATCATACGTCTCTGCCCGTTTCAATATCTGACTCAGCCTCGTCAGGACAGCCGAGCGTCACTAAAGGGCCCGTCATATGATCCTCAAATTCATCAAGCGAACGCCAGTCCTCTTCGAAGACGGCAGAAATCTTCTGCTGGATTGACGAGCGTCGGCTCATCCCGTGCATGTTGCGCTCTAAGTCTATGAGGCGCCCGACCATGTCTGCGGGAACACCATGCTTTGAACAGATATCGGCAAGAGTCTGGCGCTCCTCACTAGAGAATGCCGGAAGCTCGTCGGACAGCCACTCGATATCGTCTCCGATGACCTCTCGGTAGATTCTTGGAACCGAGTCGTCCCAATCCTGCTCCTCGACTCTCCAGATGCGACGAATGATCTCAAGCTCTTCTTTAGAAATAAGCCGTCCGTCAGCGTTCGGGCTCCTAGCTCCAGCGACCTTTTGAATGTGCAACAAGCGCCGCAACAGATCTTGCCTCGCTTCAAGAGTGTATGGTCCAAAGTGCTGCGGAACGCCTTCCCGCGTTACTACTTGTCCGTTCCTCCGCTTGAACTTCCTCAACTGCGATCGGAGATTGGGATCTTGTGTGCGCGCAAGATAATCCCGGAATTCGAGAAAAGGCTCAAGCCAGTCCTCGCCATTCTCGATCATCGCCTCCATGGACGCGTCCCGCTCTACGACGGTACAAACCCAGCACCCAAAGCGACTGTTACCGCAGGATGCTGTGGACTTGTCTACTACGAGAGGGCATTCCCCAGCTTGGGCGTTCCGATACAGCGTCACGAGATCCCTGTTGTTGTTACCCCATGGGGAGGCGACTTGCAGAAGGTAGGTCCAGACGTCGTTGACAGAGAAATCTTCTATCGGGGTGTACACAAACGCATTAGCGAGAGTCGTGTGGCGGGACAGTGCACTTCCTTTGATACGGTGCAAGCTCATTACCTGCGCGCGTGTCGCACTCTCCTGTCTTCGTACGCCAAGAATCACGACTACTTCACCGAACTCTGCGACCTTATCCAAAATAAACTTGTTGGCAGGACTGATCTTCAAGCGCTCCGTGCACCAGCGGAACTGGCGCGAAGGTGCAGGATATCCTTTTCCTATGAGATTCACCCAGAAAGAATCTCCGATCTCCGGCATAACCTTGTGGGCTGAAATCGGCATTCCGCTGCTACGTGCCGCAGAATTGACGCGGGAGAGAGTCGCATCGATGTAATCGACAATCTTCGGAGTCTCAACGAGCGTATCTGACGAAAGGACGTATATGGGCTTCTTCCGCTGCTCCGGCGAGAGCTCAGCGAGAGCGGTCCAGATCAGTTGCAGCGCAGTCGTGGAATCCTTGCCACCACTGTAACCAATCACCCATGGCCGATTGTCGGACGCGTAAATTTCTCGTATTTCTTGATAGCGCGCCCGTAAACCCTCTTTGCTTAGTATTCCCTTATTTTCCGGCACTTGCGGTCCCCCGCTTTCGCAATGAAGTCTCAACCCTCTGTTCTTCGGGCAACAGCGTTAAGCCGAGTGATTTTTTTAGCACGCACGTTGTGAGTACCAAGTTGTTGTGCGCTTTGCTGACTCGGCCACCAATCAGTGCTCTGCCTTCCCAGAGGGCTGTATTCGAACGGGACCAGTCGATCTTTGAAAGTCCTTTGAGGCGCTCTTTCCAGCGCTTTGGCTCGGCAGCGATGAGAGCGTTGCCTGCGGCCCCGATCGCGTGGAGGGCGAGTCCGTGTGAATGGATGAAGTCGCGCCTGAGCTCGGCAGAAGCGACCTTCCTCTGTGAGGCCAAGTTCCACTCCGGGATCTGCTTGCCAACCTCACACCAGAACTCAACAGCCAATGCACGCTGCTGAGAAGAGACAGTCGCATGCTTGGCACGATTCAACAGCGCCTTCGTGCCCTGATATATGCTGCTTAGTGTAAACAGCTTTATAGAGCGATTGGAGATGGTGGTCTTTTCGGTCTCGGTCAGTCCCTTGAAGCACGGCACTTCCGAAATGAGATCCCTGGCGAGTTGCGATAGGGGGTCGCGGAGGTCATAGAGAATGCCAAGCGACTTGGTAGGACGGATTGCGTGTTTATTCAGATCCGCGAACATCTGCTGGCTACGACGAAGTCCTTCGTCAATGAAGAAAACCACTGACATTGTCTCGTCGCCTAGTTCGGGCCGCTCTTTAAGGGCCTCTTCTATGCCCGCTCTACGATGTTGACCATCGTTGATGATGATTCTGGAGGTCATCGGCAACGTGAGCTTTCCGATGAGCGAGCCATCTGCACCCCAAGGCTCAAACTCTACCGATCCATCGACCGATGCGGTGATGGAAGAAAAGACGTATTCGCGTGGATTCGAGAGAATGTAGGCGGCGATTTCGGGAATTCTCGCCCTGTTGATTGCGCGCTGAGCTCGCATTTCCGCTGGGATTTCATCCTCGTCGAAGAGGAATATCTTCGGAATGATCTTGAGAGGGCACATTGCAACGTAGTACTCTCGTCCAGCCTGCTTTCCTCGTAGGGCAGCAAAGGTATAAGAGAATGATTCTCCAGCTTTTATGGCCACAGCTAAGTCTCTCCGCAATAATTATGGACGTTAAAACATTCCATCAAGGAAGTCAATATGTTCTGTTTGGAAGTTAACGAGTAAACGTCCTTCTAACCGGTGTGATTCTTATCTCGATATTCAGAGAGTCTGGTTGTAAACTGCTGTTTTTGAAAGAGAAGAAAGAAATCTGAGCGTAGGTATCGGCGGAGATCTAGGCCAGTACGCTACGAACCGGGGGGCGTGTGTCCAAATCAGACTCGAAGCGACTTGAGCAGCTCTTAAAGGAAATCCTACAGGTCGAGCGCCAATATGCATACGAGCTCAAGAATGTGACGGCTGAGAGACGGAGCAAGGTTCTAGAGATCATAGAGCGGTTCTCGACGACCGAGGCCGGCCGATGAAGCTCCTGAAGGTGAAACTCTTCAACTTTCGGCAGTTCTACGGAGCGCAGACACTTGTATTTTCGTGCGACGCAAAGCGAAATGTGACGCTCGTCCACGCCGAGAATGGCGTAGGGAAAACCACCCTGCTCAATGCAATTCGTTGGTGCTTCTACGGCGAGGTGACCAACAGATTCGAAGCGAAAGATCAGATACTCAACTTCGAGGCCGCGGCGGAAAAGGATCCATTGGCGAGCGTCGAGGTCACATTTGAGCACGAGGGACGAAGCTACATTGTCGAGAGGCACTCGTCTTACCGCAACGGCAACGGACGGGGAGAGATGTCGCTCAGCGCATATTCTGTCGACAAGAACGGCTCCATGCACCAACTGGAAGCCCCGGACACTTTTGTGAACTCCGTCGTACCAAGGGCCATGGCCAAGTACTTTTTCTTCGACGGCGAACATGCAGAAACGTTTTCCTCTGAAACGAACTCCCGTGCTGTCGGCCAGGCGATCCGCGACATGCTGGGCTGCAACGTGATCGAAGCAGCGATCCAAGACCTTGAACACGCTGCACGCATGTATGGGAACCAATTATCAGATATTCCCGGAGAAGGGGAGCTGAAAGTTCTCGCAGGCCGCCTAAAGGAGTTTGAGGAGAAGCAGCAACATGGAAAAGATAGGGTTGTCGAGCTAATTGCCGACAAAGAGCGGCTCGATGACCAAATTGAAGAGATTACATCGCAGCTTCGCCTGGCAGAGGGTGCCCGACATATCCAGCGCGAACGCGACGATAAAACAAAGCGCCTACGTGCAGTTCAAGAGGGTATAAAGACGGCGGAACAGAACATTCTTCGATGGGTTGGCTCCAAAACTCTTCCTCTCGTGAGTCGAGAAGCATTGCATCAGAGACGCTTTCGTTCATTGACGAAGAGAGCCTCAAGGGAAGGATCCCCAGCCCTTACAACGAAGAGTCTTTGCAGAGCTTTGCTCAGAAGCTGAAGCTCTGCGGCTTGCGGGTAAAGCTTCTAGACCGCGACCAACCAACGATGGAAATTAATTACCGACCTACTCAAGAAGGCCTCAACGCCGAGCTGGTGTATGTCCAGGAGTACGTTCGTGCGAGCCAACGCGATTCGCGTTTTGAAAGAACTGAGAGCCGATGCTCCTCGTTTGCTCGAATCCGAACAGCACCGCATGGCGTCACTTGCGGCAGAGGAGAAGGAACTCGAACAGGCAATTGGCGAACTCGGCACTCAGTTGAAAAAATCCCTATCGAGGAAATTGCGGAGCGGGAACGCGCGCGCCAACAGTTAAGCGAGAAGAGAGACGATGTAATTGCAAAGATCGGCCAATACAAATTCGCAGTCGAGCAGCTTGACCGTTCCATTCGTTCTGTCCCGTTCTTAATCAGGAGAAGATTCAAGTAAAAAGCGAGCGAGCCCGGAAGCTGCTGACGCGGCGAGATGTTAGCCCGCAGGGTGCCGACCTTCTATGTGCTCTCCTTCAGCAGCATGAGATTGAAGCACGCCAAAGAATTGAATCGATCATCAACGAGATTCTTGAAAAAACTGCACGGCGGGATTATAGATTCCGGTTCCGCGAGAACTTTGCGCTTGATCTCACATATGCGGATGGCAAAGCCGTCCCGAAGAGCGAAGGCGAGAATCAGTTGATGAGTCTAGCTTTTATCTCCGCACTGGTTCAATTCTCCATGGAACGAAGCTCGAAGAAGGACACGCCATTCTTCGTTCCGGGCACGATCGCTCCTCTGGTGTTGGATTCGCCATTCGGAAAGCTGGACAAGCGATACAAGAAGGACACGGCTTCCTTCGTGCCCCAAATGGCCTCGCAGGTGGTTCTGCTGTTGTCCAGTTCACAAGGCGATGATGAGGTGGTCGCGGTTCTGAGTCCATTCGTCGGCTGTGAATACGTGCTTATTTCTGAGAACAGAGGGGCCTTAGGACGAAAGTCAGAAGATGAAATAGTCCTGCGCGGGAAGCGTCGAGCAACGTCCCTATTTAATCGGCCGCGGAATTTGACCAGAATCGAAGAGGTGTAGCGATGAGAACCATCAGACGCGCAAGAGAAATGGCGAACGTTGTTGCGCGACTTGCAGACGCGCAGCATCCATCTACTCGACAACCCATCTTCGGTACTTTTCGTGACTTGCTGTGTTTCGCTGCCGCTCTGGGGTTTGAAGAGAGCAGCCGTGTTCCGCTGGGGAAAGACACCGATGATTTCGTTGATCGGAGGCCGCTCGAAAACAGCGATTTGACGATCGACCTAATGTATCTTTTGGCGCTTGCGGCGACTCGCAGCGTCGACATTCTACGAGATGAAAACGAGGAAGAGGTTTCATCAATCTTCGAGGAGTATGCCAACGGTGGACTCCACATTCTTGCCAACTGGCTAAAGGAGAAGCCCGAAGATATAAACGGCGAGAAAGCGATCTTAAAGGCCTTGTGCGAGCGCAATTATTTGGCGCAGAACGGAAGATCTCTGCAGGCAGTCGCGGGTGAGGTGAGCTTCTAGGTGCTACGTGATCTCAATCTGAAGGCAGTCTACCGAACTGAATCAGACAATCTGCTTGAGGATTTCTATATCCCTGCTCTTTCTGCTTCAGTCCGGTATGACCGGGCCGTCGGTTATTTCTCCGCGTCCATGCTTTCGATAGCGGCACAAGGGCTCTCTGCATTCGTTCAGTCTGACGGTAGGATGCGCCTCATTTTTGGAGGCGAGCTTCTTGAGGAAGAGGCAGATGCGATCCAGACTGGTTACGATCTGAAGTCAGTAGCTCAACGGCTGGGGGCTCAAATGCTCTCGCAGATTGACAATCTGGCTGACGCCCTTTGTTATCGTCGGCTCGAGGCTTTAGCGTGGTTGGTGGCGAACGGAAATCTAGAAATTAAGGTCGCCTTGAAGCAGAAGGGGATGTATCACGAAAAGATCGGCATCCTGACTGACTCTAAGGGTGACAGTATCATCTTCCAGGGATCAGCAAACGAAACAACGAGTGCCCTTCTTCCGGATTTCAATTTCGAGTCGATCAACGTTTTTCCGAGCTGGCGCGAAGAATTGAGGGATCACTTCGAGCCCTATGTCTTAGGGTTTCAGCAGCTCTGGAGTAATCAATCGAAGAATACCGTTGTCATTCCCTTCCCTGAAGCTGTGCGTGATCGTCTCATTAAGATTTCGAAAACGATGGCAGTGCCGTCGATGGCTCTTGAAATCGCCCTACAGGAGAGGCTGCTAAAACCGGAAGCTGAGCTGGTTATAAGTGAACCATTCGTGCCGGAAATTTTTGGAGATGCAGAATTTCATCTCAAAGATCATCAACTAAACGCCCTGAATCAATGGCGGGCCCAGGGATGCCAGGGAATCCTTGCCTTGGCCACTGGGGCAGGCAAAACGATTACGGCCTTGTACGGCGCAGTTAGGCTTTTTCAGCGTACTGATCGAATGTTCTTGGTGATTGCAGTCCCATACCAAAACCTAGCGGACCAATGGGTGAAGGAGGCAAGGAGTTTTGGTATCCGAGCAATCCCTTGCTACGGCGGAGCCGCGAGGTGGACGGAGGACTTAAACCGGGCGGTCCATTTGTTTGAGACTTATGCGACGCGGTTCGCGTGTTCCGTCGTTGTGAATCGCACACTTAGATCTGAAGCTTTCCAGAGCGTGCTTAAGCAGCTGCCCGGAGATTCTCTCATGTTTGTGGGAGATGAATGCCACCATCATCACAGCCGGTCAATGAGTGAAGCTCTGCCGCCACAAGCGTCAGTACGACTCGGGCTGTCAGCAACACCGGAGCCATACCGGGGCGGTGATGAGGCTGATCTCTCAGTGGCATACTATGGGCCGATTGCAGACCGATATGAACTTGCGGACGCTCTGCGAGATGAAGTACTTACGCCCTATCAATATTACGTTCATCTCATCGAGCTGACGGCAGAGGAAACGGAAGCATACGAGGAATTGAGCGCACAGATATCCAAGCTGGCGGCGAGCTTAGATTCCCAGAATGAAGCACAGAATCAGCGCCTGGAAACGTTGCTTTTCAAACGTAGCCGATTACTAGGAAGTGCTTCAAACAAGCTTGCGCGCCTCGCTGATATTCTGCGTGGCCGACCTCCCGAGCCTTTGACTTTATTCTATTGTGGCGACGGATCTGTTGAAGATGAGGACAGCGGGGAGTCTCTCCGGCAGGTTGAAGCCACCTGCAAGCTTCTTTACAAGAACGGATGGAAGGTCTCCACCTTCACGGCGCGCGAGTCGCGAAAAGAGCGGGAACAAATTTTAGCCAATTTCCGCCTCGGCATAATGGATGCGATGGTTGCGATACGTTGTTTAGATGAAGGAATTGATGTCCCGGCGTGCCGGACTGCATATATTCTCGCTAGTTCCCGCAATCCTCGGCAGTTCATTCAGCGGCGAGGCCGCATACTGCGTCGTTCTCCGGGGAAGCTACGTGCGGTAATCCATGACATGGTGGTAGTGCTGCCCGAAGGGGAGTGTTCGAGTTTTGATCTTGAGAAGAGGCTTTTCCGGGAGGAACTCAAGCGTGTTAGCGAATTTGCTAGGCTCGCGGCAAACGGGGCGGACGCATATCGTGTGCTTGAACCGCTCCTCAAGCGCTACGATCTTCTGCATCATTTCGTGTAGCAAAAAACTACACTCGTTTTAGTGCGAATTCAAAGCTCTGTTGGCCTATCGGTGATCCTCTATGATGCAAGTGAACTGTTCTGCAAAGCTCAATGACGTTACTCTCGGGCTTCGAAGGAACTGCAAAGGTCTCATTGAGTGGGGTGTCGATCAATGAGTCGGGCGGCACAAGGTCGGAGAGCACCTCTTGCAATACCAAGAGAACAAGTCGGCTGCTGTTCTCAACGAGTGACAGGTAGTCAGCGGGATTGTCTGAAGCCCATTCTAGCGGCTCAGGAAGATCAAGCGCTCCGTGTACGAAGATGTTCCGGAGCGTGGCAACTAAGTAAAGGCCAAATCCAGCTACGCTGGCGTGCTTGCCTAAAAGCGAGCGACCTTGAATCCTCTGCATCAAGCTGTGGGCGGATGCCCGCTGGAATACTTCGGCTACAACATCGTGCAGGTGTGCCAATTCTGGCTCATTAGCGCGAAACCGCCTGTTGAGAAGCGCGATAAAGCATGCAACCATGCCTTGCTTCTTCAGTTGGGACTTCGAAGTGACTGTATCCGCGCAGACTTCGAGCGCCGCCCAAATAAACAAGAAACGTGACAACTGGAACGTTGCATCCGAATGCAATGCGTCAGTAAGCTGCGTGCGATCATCCGCAGGCTCGCACCACCCGTAAGATCGATCGAATCGTGTTGTGTCAATCCTGACTTCGCGGATGGCGGACGCAAGCCGCAACCACTCAGCGCCCTTGAGAATGGACGAGCTGACTCCGGTGTTTACGATGACATCCTGCGCTATAGTTTGGAATAGCTGCGCAAGATCCCACGAATGCCGATCTGTCTCTTTCATGGGCATTCAGCGATTGTATAGAGTTCCACTTGCTTCCATGCCGCGACCGGAGTTGAATTCTGATCGCACGGCCCGCAGCAATTTACAACCTATTGAGCAGCATGCAATTAGCTAAAGCGACGGCTGAGCGTGTCGTATCGGCCAAATAAGATCGATCTCAAAGTACGTCACCGGACCATTCCGCTCGAAGCCTGGGACTTACGCATAGTGAGTCACGATGCAGGCTGGCACTCGCCCCGAACCAACAATCTGGAATTGATCGGCTCATGAACGACAACAACCGTCCTTGCAAATTCCTCTGCGAAGCTCATTGTCATGTTGGAAAACCGGCAGTATGTTGAAGAGACAAACAACTTGGAATGACGATCATGGTCGCCGGACTGAGATGGCGATTGTTCTTTGTCAGCGATGACAGCGTAAAGCCGTTAGCTCATAGAGTGGAGCGCGATACAGCATGAAGATTGAAAATCTGACCGACCTACCGGCATTGCAGCAAGTGGAGAGAGCTCTATGGAAAGAAGGAAAGACTAGGGGTGCGGCTGTTTTCGTTGGAGCTGGATTCAGCCGTAACGCACAGAGGATGCATGAAATGGCCGCATTGCCTCCACTATGGGGCGATCTTGTCCGGGCAATGGAGATTCGAATGGGATCTGCTCATAATCGTTATCGAGATCCCTTGCGGACCGCTGAGGAGTTTAAGGCGATTCTGGGACTACCGGCGCTTGAGGGATTGATTCGTGAACTTGTTCCTGACGAGCAGTGGCTTCCAGGGGCGTTACACAAAAAGCTCGTAGCACTGCCATGGGTCGATATTCTTACGACCAATTGGGACACTCTCCTTGAGCGCGCTGCAAGCACAACCTTGGGGCAGAACTTCGAGACAGTTCGGTGCTTGGAAGACATCGCTACAGCGAGAGTTCCCCGTATTGTCAAACTTCATGGCAGTCTCCCTTCGAACCGTCCATTCATTCTCTCGGAAGAGGAGTACCGTACCTACCCGTGCAAGTTTGCTCCGTTTGTAAATCTAGTACAACAGGTGCTGCTCGAAAATGAACTTTGCCTTCTTGGATTCTCGGGGGACGACCCCAACTTTCTCCGTTGGACAAGCTGGATTCGAGACCATTTGGGAGCTTCTGCCCGGCGCATCCACATAGTTGGGGCTCTGCATCTGAGCGCGGCACAAAGACGGCTGCTTGAGCAGAGAAATATCTCCGCCATCGACCTGAGTCCACTAGTCGCTCATCTGGAGCCGGCAAAACGACATCAAGCCGCAACGGAGACATTCCTCGATCATCTCTGCGCTGCGCGCCCTAGGGCCGCTTGGGATTGGAATACCCATCACACAATGACAACGGCATCGCAGGACCCGCGCTCCCCAGCGGACCAGACTGCCGCTGCGTTGAAACTTCTGGGCGAAGAATGGACCTCCGCTCGGCTCTTGTATCCGGGTTGGGCGGTTTGTCCACATGATGTGCGGGACGAACTGGTACGGAATACGGTTAATGCCCTGACAAATGCCAAAGCGCTCTTGCTAATGGAGACCAAGGATCGAGGCCGCATTGTCTTTGAAGCCGCCTGGAGGATGGATATTGCCTTCGTGCCGATTGGCACGTGGGCCAAGGCTATTGAGGAGGCGGTTGCCGATGTAGCGTGTTGGGACAACCTTGCGCACCGAGATTTCATAATGGCACTCCTCCTCCGTAGCGCGAGGGAGGGTCGCGATGAGGCCGTGTTTCAAAGGTGGTCAGCGGAACTGGAGACAAGGGCAAATGCTAATCCAGAGGTGATGCCCGCATTGGTTTACGAACGATGTCTTTGGGCGCGCGACGGTCTTGACTTTACCGAACTCGCCAAGCTGGCCCCGACACTGCGCGGAACCGACGTTTTGTGGAGCCTACGACGCGCGGCACTTTATTGTGATCTGGGCGATTTCCACACCGCGCGCCAACACATCGAAAATGCGCTGGTTGAAACCCGCGGCCTATTTCTTAGGGATCGGAGTTCAATCTGGGCTCTATCGAGACTGGCATGGGCTCAGTTCTGTGGCCGTCAGTTGCAAGAGTGGAACGAGCCAGATGGGGAGGCCTCAGACGATGCAAAGACTTTAAGGCTCGCGTTTCATCAGACAAGGTGTGACCCCTGGGATACACTTTCCGCACTCGACGATGAAATTGAAAGCAGTTTGCGAAGGCTGGCCAATTCATCCCGAAGCATTGAGCCTCGCTTTGATGCAGGAAGCTATCGCGATCATGGCACTACGATCTGGATGGGATCTCCACTCGGACTTGTGAATTACAGAATTGACCGGTTATCCGATTCTGTCGGCATTCCTCCACGGACAAAGAATACGGTTGTGCTGAGCAAGCGGATGGAACAGGGGGAACCACTGACCAACTATGAAGATGATGGCGACTTCCTGCGTTTGATCCGCATCGTCCACGCCGACGGGAATGAGGCTTTGGAGAGAAATTTCAGTCGCATTCAGGTCGCAAATCTGGCTCCTGAACGCGTTGCCTTTCTAAAGGCTCTATTGTCAAAGTCAATTGATTACTCAGGCACTCAGCTCTTGCGGAGGGAAGGTTGGTCAGATCAATTTTGGAGCCGTCGTGCGGCGGCGTACACAGAGATATTGTCGCGTCTATTGGTCAGAGCGGAGCCTGCCGAAGCTCTCGAATGGCTCCGCAAGGGACTTGCATTTGCCAAAGATAGGTGCTGGCAATGGAATGAGCTTTTCGAATCGCTAGGCCATCTCGTTGAAAGGGCTCTTTCCTCCATCCCCCCAAGCGACATACCGCAACTCCTGGTAGAGGTGATGAGCTTTCCCCTTCCCTGCGAAACGTCTCTCGTGCCTCATTTGTACCAAAGCTGGCCGGATTCTTCCCGATGGGTAGAGGACTCTCTTTTGAGAAGGCCTGAATCAGATCAACGATTTACAGAACGAGTTGCGGCTCTAATCGAATGGGTTCGAACTGCTGAAGAGAAAACAAGGGGGCGTGCAGCATTGTGGTTAGCCCGCCTGCACATGAAAGGTGTGCTGACGGAAGATGAGAACACCCGATTCGGAGATGCACTTTGGTCTCGGCGTTTGTCAGATGGAGACCTTCCTTCGGACACCAACCTCAATTCTCACATGTTTGTCCTGCTGCCCTCTCCCGATGAAAGAAGGGCTCGCGAGCTGTTCAAGCAGCGCGACCGCGAATCATCCTCTGCTGACTATCTGATTACAATCGCCGGGGCAACAGGTATCCGGGCGGACGGTACGCGTTTTCAAATGTTTGACTCCAGGGAAGCTCTGGAGAAGCTAAATCGGTTGCTTGCTTGGCAACCGAAGCCTGAAAGACAATTCGATTTAGGTCAGATCGCCACAGAAAACAAGCTGGCTCGTCGAGCGCTGGGAGCCGTTATCGCAGACGGGATATTACCGGTGCTCAGTCCGGAAGAACTCTCCTCTGAATTGGTCGAACGTATCTTCGACCGCGAAGCTGATGCTCTGTCGATCGTCCAATCATATCCAGAGCTTCTCCGATTACGGCCTTCCGAAGCGGATCGAGCAGTCAAAGGTATCCTTCGAGCAATGGTCAGCCAAGATGGTGACGAAGCCTGGGCGGGCTTCAATGCACTTTATCGCTGGATCAGAAGCACAAGCCGTGGAGAATCTTCGGATGTTCCACGTAGACTTGTCGAAATCACTATCTCAATCATCGAAACCCGCAGGGAACCGGGGTTACTTCACGCACTGCTCATTGCCAGGCACCTTGCCGATAATGGAATGCTCGGCGCTAGTGATATGGAACGATTAGTCGGCGCTTTGGGATTGATATTTATTGAGTCGGCCTATGACGCAGCAATCAATAGCAGAGTGATCGGAATTACCACATTGACTCTCGTCAGAGCGGCATCAGTGCGCTTGGCGTTCACACTCAACACTTGTGGCGTCAAGCATCCTGACGTGGAGGCATGGCTAACTAGCGCGTCGAGCGACCCTATGCCGGAAGTGCGGTTTGCCGTTAGTAACACCCTTCGAATGAATGAATCTGAATCCTAGACTTGTGCCGGAGCTGGCAGCGCGCCAGTCCGACCTTGGACGGGGAAAGGGAAGCGACGGGAAGGGAGGGTCAAACAATCGCAATTCCTTGAGTGATGGATGGCGTTGTGACTTCGAGGGCGGACGTTTTTGAAACGTCGGCTCCGAGCTGCGGTCCAAGCTTCGTCATGTCGTCCGTAAACAGCGTCGCCTCATGGCTGGCGCGGGAGAGTGAGACGTAGCCGAAGCGGGAGTTCAGAAGGTCCGGATGGACGCTGGTATCAGCATGAACAAGGACGCGCTCGGCGGTAAGGCCCTGAGAGCTGTGACTCGTGACGGCGTAGCCATGATCGAAGTGGCGGTGCTCTCCGGCGTTGAACTCTATCTGGCGGTTGTTGTCCAAGCGGGCAGAGAGGCGGCCATCGGGATGGATCGTTTCAATTACGGCAAGGTCACGATTGGCGACGCCGAGTGAATTGTCGGGCGCGGTGAACTGGATGCGGTCGCCGGAGGAAAACTTGCGATTCGTATTCTTGTATACGCTGACGCCGGTGAGGCGGCGCGGATCGTACGTGGCGAGTTCGCCACCTTGATTCTCGACAGTGAGCAGGTTCGCCATTGGATCAATTGCGACAACTGATCCGTAGCTGCCAGCTTCAATTCCGACGCCTTTGCTGCCGCGCGCGTACCGAACGACATCACCAATTTCGTAATGGCTGGCCCAAGAGCGTTCGGCTCCGGTCATATCCTGGCGCTGAACGAGAACACGGAACGAATGGTCTTCCGGCGCAAGGGTTCCACTGGCCTTCAACTCCTGGCGCACGGCGGCATTGAGTTCGCGGCGGGATGCGTTGTCTGGTGAGACGATAAGCGTACTTTGCGGGGATTCAACGTAGCTTTTGGCGATGGCACTGATGCGCTCTTCGCGGTTGGGAATCTCCTGCACGCGGCCCTGTTTTTGCAGCGCTTCGAGGGCGGCGGAGACTTGGCCATTGGCCAGCAGTTCAACCGTGGACTTGAGCGCCGGGTCTTTCTGGCGGACGATTTCATCAAGTTTCGCAGTTCGCATTCCAGCCTCCTGCAGTTGCTCGAATGGGCGTCCTGCTTCGACTCCCTGATGCTGGCGGATATCGCCGATCAGGAGTACCCGGTCATGTGGGCCAAGTCGCGCGAGAAACTCGCGCATCTGGTTGGTGCTCGCAAGGCTCGATTCATCGACGAAATAAAGGTGTTTCTGTCCGGACGTTTTCGGTTCCGCAGCGCGAGCGAGGAAGCCTTGCAGGGTGCTGGCCTCGACTCCGGCCTCGCCAAGCTGGCGCGCTGCGCGGGAGGTCGGGGCGAAGCCCTCGACCTGATAGCCCCGCGCCTCGGCGGCGCTGCGGATGACGGTAAGCGTGGTTGTTTTGCCCGCGCCGGCGAAGCCCTGAATACCTTGAATCCGATCTCGTGAACTGAGAACATCTTCCACCACGCTCTGCTGCGCCCGGTTGAGGTGCGGATGCTGGTCTGCAATTTTGAGGGCCTCCGGGCGTTCCAGAACCGGCTCCATTTGCCTGCGTCCTTCACGCATCCGGCGGACAATTTCATGTTCCGCTTCGATGGTTTTAGCGGTAGTGAACTGACGGCCTGGCATGTTATTCCGCTCTATGACTTGAAATTCCCCGGCGGCGAGACGGGCATTGAGATTGCCTCGCACCTGGGCATAGGTAACTTCGCCCATTCCGCGGCGAAGCCCGTCGCGGATCAGCGCTCGTTCATCGACGACAGCCTCGCGTTCAAAGTTCTTGTCACGTGCAAAAGTTAGCGATTCGCGGACCTTCTCGATGGTATTAAGTGGCCTCTCCTGACGCTGCTGCCGTTCTCGCGCTTGGCGAACCACGGCGTCGGCCTGATGACCGAAGTCGGCGGCGAGTTTGCGGTGCGCAGCCATCACCTCGCTTGGCGAGTGGATCTCCTTGCGGTCACGAGTGGAGCGCGCGGCGATCTCGGCGGCTTCTTTCCCAGTGCGACCGGTGCGCTCCAGATACTCGCGGATTTGCTGGCTGCGCGGGCTCGATGCGTCGAGGTATTCCTGGGTGTAGCCCTTGATCTCCGGAGCACCACTCCTGCCGGTTGTGATCTCGTAGCCGAGCTGCCGCAATCGGTAGGTCAGCTCCGATTGATAGATGGCCGTGGCAAACTGTTGCGAGGCGAAGAGGCTCTGCGGCTGGATAGCGCGAGGCTGGCCATTCTCCCGTTCCGTCACGTTGAAGACGACCGCGTGAGTGTGAAGCTGCGGCGCGACATAGCCATCAACCGGACGGGCCGTGTCATGCTCGAACTTTGCCGCAATGAACTTGCCCGTAGTTTCCGGCGGATGATTTCCACCGATACGGGCTTGCGTGTAGTGTTCGAGCTGGTCGAGGGCCACGCGGACACTCTCGCGATGGGCCTCGCGAACCCGCTCGTCACCGCCAACAAGGGCCGTGAGCGAAACCGACTTCGGCGCGGAAAAGGTCGCATCCCACCCAGCCCGGTGCTCCATCGTCTTGACGGTTTTGCCGTCCGTATCCTGGTACTCATAAGAGGCGCGCTGACGGACAAGCTGCTCGCCGGTCACCGGATGCTGGCCCTGGCTGAGCTTGGCGAAATCCTCAGAGGAGACGGCTCCGGCAAGGCCGAACTGCGGCGCGAGTCGGCCTTGCCACTCGCCGGTAATCACACCGCGCTGCGACCAATAGTTCTGCTCCTTCGAAGTGAATTCCTTGTGGTGGTAGTTCTGCGCCTGGCCTGCGGAGAGTGGCTTCGATATGGTCAGCATGCAGACCTACTCCATCTCGTGCCCAGAGGGCCGGACCTCATATTCGGTACTGAAGAGGTTGCCCTGCATCCCTTCCGGCTCCGGTGCGGGTGGCGTGCTTGGCACGATCAGGTCCTCCATCTTCCGCTCGTCGAACCCCGGGCTCTTCTCGTTCAATGCAATGAATGGAAACGAGAATCGCGCAACGTGGTTTCCGTACTTTAGGAAGCCTCGAAGATCGTCGAGGCCCGAAACCTCGGAGGGCAGGACGAGTGGCTCTGTCTGCCGGTCAAGTGCGAAGTTTCGTCCCGTGCGTGTACCGTCGTAATGGGTCTCGCGTAGCCGCTCAATCTCGATCTCCCCAATGGCTTCGCTGACCCACTTCGCCGCCCTTGGCTCGGTGGTGCGCAGAAATATCTTCGTCGCGGGCTGCGAGAGCATGGCTTCAGCGTCCTCCCCGTAGCGGGCCTGCATCTGGCTGCGCCCTTGGAATCCGAGGACGACCGGATTCTGCGACTTCCGGTTCTCGGTGATGGCGGTGTGAAGCTGGGGCAGACGCTGCAGGCTGGCTAGCTCGTCGATCACAAACCATACCGGCTTCTGCTCTGGCATCAGTTCATTCAGCAGGCGCAGCACAAGCGTGTCGATCCACAGACTGATCAAGGGACGAAGCGCCTCGCGCATCGTGGGGCGGGAGGTGATGAAGATCCATCCGCGTCTGGTTTCGGCCCATTGGGTAGCAGTCCAAATGGACGCTGTCTCTTCCTGCTTGGGAAGCATTCGGAAGCTGTCCGCACTCATGTTGAGGGAGCCGAGAACACCGCTTCGTTGCTGCGGAGCCTTGGGATCGATGAGCATCCAATACTCAGTTCCTTTGACGCGACGGTCGATCTCGGCGGGATCAGACATCCATTGCACGAGCTGCTCCGGCGTCGGTAGAAAGCTGAGCAAGTGCGCAAATATCTTCTGCGGAGCTTCGACGAAAAAGCGGTTCGTAACTCCCTCCGGCTGGTAGAGAGAGACGGCCAGCGCCTTGGCCTCGGCCTTTCGACGCAGCTCGTTCGAGGGGCTCCAATACGGCATTCTGGCATCAAGCGGATTCAGGACGATGTCGCCGCGATGCGCATCGTAAAACTGCTTCACGAACTCGCAGGCCGGATCGTAGACGATGGCGCTGTCGCCGCGTCCTTCGACCTGATAAAGCATCTGGCGGATGATGCTTGACTTGCCGGAGCCGGTGTCGCCAACGATAAGGAAGTGCTTGTTCTCGGCGTCACGCGGAACGCGAAGTGGAGCCTTGGAGTCGTTGGTTGTGATCCCTATGCCATCACCGCCTACAGCTTTGGTGAAGCCCTTGGCGTTTACCAAGACCGGCCCTTTGAGGCGGCGCCCATAGCGCAATGCCTTGATGCGTTCGATGTCTTTGCGCAACGAAAACGGAAGTTGAATCGCAAATGCCAAAATCCCGAAAGCAAGCTGCATCGCGAAGAGTTTGTGCAGCGGAACGTCCCCGTAGATGGCGCGCGCGATCCAGGTATGAAGCGTCTTGTTTGGATAGCTTCGCAGGGGCTCACGGAACAGATAACGGAACCCTTGCTGCATAGTGGCGGGTGCAAGCACAAGAGGTAGCGGCGTACCTGAAATCTGTGGTGTGGTTCCGGCCTCCACATCATTTTCAAGTGCAGCTCGTGACCGGAATTTTCCGTCCGAGATATAGATCATCTGGTAGTTACTCGCAGGATGCGTAAGCCCCGCTGTCTCACTGCGGAGATAGTACGGCAGGTAGTAGCGTTCGAGTGGCAGGAGCCCGTACTGGAAGCGGATGTAGACGAAGAATCCGGTGGCTACGAGCGAGAGAAACAAGGCTCCGAGCGTGTACGGAAAGCCGCGCGGTGGCCAAATGATCGATTCTTTCCGACCCCATTGCTGAATGGCGGGCATAACTACTTCTCCCTGTTCAGGCTGCGCTTGGCGAGGAGTTCCTGCGCCTTCGCGGCCTTGGTTGTTTGGACCTGACGAAAGAGGATGGCAATCTGCTCGGGGTTGAGTTTGTCGCCACGAAGGAGCGGTTCGAGCGTATTCATCAGCAGCATCTGTAATCCCACGAGTTCGGTGAAGATGTGCATCTCCATTTCCGCTTGAGTGCTGCTGGTCGTGCTACGCATCAGAAGGTCGCGCGCCCACTCGCTGGGCGTTTTGCCGCTCCTGAGGCAGCCTCTTCGATGGCCTTTGCCTCGGCTGCCGTGAGCTTGGTACTGAGGTTGAGGGAGCGGCGGTCACGACCGCGCAGTTTTTCCGAGCTTCTTTCGGAGATTGTGTGAACCTCTGCCATTTATGAGATCTCCAGTGTTCGTAAGCATCGGTATCTGGCGAGATACCATGTTCAGCGACATCTTGTGTTTTCAGTGGTATCTGCGTAGATACCAAAGTATCTAGGCAGTTCCCTCCGAGGGGTGGAGTGTCGAAATACATCCGGTGCGCAGCACCGAACAGCACTTCCACCCTGCTACGAGGCATGTTTCAACGTCGGACGCCACGCGTGAACAATGCGCCGGAACTCCTCACCGTAGCCAAGATCGTCCGGGTAACGGTGGCAGCATGCCACCAGACCGAACACCGTCACCATGTCGGCGGCGATCTCGGTATCCACTCCCCACATCGTGGTCAGATCGAAACCGCCACAGTTGGACGCATTCCACCAGCTCAACAGAAACTCCGCGGTCATCCGGCTCTGCCCCGTATCACCCTGGGCGATTCGGATCAGCCGCTCCAGTGCCGCCTTCTGTCGTGCGGCAATAGCCGTACTCATGCGGCATCCCCGCGCAAACCCGCGCCGTTGGCTACCACCGTCGCCCTCGGAGCCTGTGCTGTAGGCGATATCGGGCAGCGATGCAGCCCGTTCTGCGGAGCGCGGCGGATACGCAGGCTCTGCGGAACCCGCGCGGCTTCAGGAGTCTTCAGAAACTCCTGGAAATCGCGGTCCTTGGCAAAGACGTAGGCGAGTGCCTTGTCCACCACCTCATCGGCGGAGGCATGAAGGAAGGCCGCATACTGATCGATCTGGCTGGCGGTCGATTCATCGAGCCGGATCGTGGCTGTAATCTGGCGGACTTGTGGGATCTCAAGTAATGGCATGGTCGGTGTCCTTTCGGTTGGAATTGCGGTCGGGTTTCGGTGTGCTCTTCGCGTCGTAAAGCAACTCGAAATTGAACTGCTGAGAACTGCGGTTGTAGCCATTCAGTTTGAGGACTTCGCGGACGATCCGGCGTCCGGGCTGCCGCTCGACCTGGATGACCAAATCGACGGCCTCTCCGATCTCGGCTTCGACATCCTCAAAGGTCGCCTGCGAGTGGCTGCGGAGAACGAGATTGGCAAAGCGGCGGAGCGCCTTCATGGCAGAATTTGCGTGAATGGTGGCAAGCGATCCGGTGTGTCCGGTGTTGAAGGAATCGAGCAGAGTCCGCGCTTCGACTCCGCGCACTTCGCCGAGGATGATGCGGTCGGGACGCCATCTCAAAGCCGCCTTCAAAAGATCGTCAAAGGTCACCTGGATTCCGATAGGTATCGGTCTGGCATTCGACGGCCATCAGGTTCGGCTTTTCGATGCGAAGCTCGCTGGTGTCCTCGATGATGACGATTCGTTCGTGGTCGGGAATCGACTGGCCAAGAATGTTCAAGAGGGTGGTCTTCCCGGTCCCGGTTCCTCCACTGATAATGATGGTTTGGCCGCGCTCGATCTGGCTGGCAAGAAACTCCGCTAGCGAACGCGGAAGTGTGCCGCCAGCGATGAGGTCTTCGACGGTAAAGCGGCGGCTGGTGAACTTTGCGGATGACCATCGCGGGAGCTGGGCGAACCACTGGTGGAATCACTGCCGCTAGACGGCTTCCATCGGGTAGTTGGGCGTTCAGCAGAGGGTTGTCTTCGTCGAGCTTCTTGCCGAGTTTGTTGGCCACGACTTCAAGTCCGGTGCGTAGGCGCTCTGCATCGAATTGAATGCTCTCGTCACGACGCATGATGCCGTCCCGCTCGTACCACCAGGACGAATCGGGATTGCCCATGATCTCGCTGATGCTATCGTCCAGCAGTAGCGGCTCGATTGGCCGGAGAAACGGGATAATCAATTCAAAGCTCATGCTACGCCACACAGATGCGAAGCCCGGTGACTGGCCGGGCCTGCGCGAGCAAAAAGAAGTGCCCTATTCGGGCACTTCCTCGGGCATCTCCTGCGACTCTTCCGGGCTGGCTTTCTCGGCGCGGTCAAGCTTCAGGATCGAAGCCACGCGCACTTCCCATATGCGCTGCTTGGCGTCGATCTTTTTGTCCACGCGCTCGCGGCTGCGCAGCTCGCCTTCGACGGCAACATGTGTGCCCTTGGTGAGAGTCTTGGCGTACTCGGCCAAGCGGCCCCAGACTACGCAGCGATGCCACTCGGTGTGGCCGTTGTATTCGCCGGTCTTCTTGTCCTTGTAGGAACTCTTCGTGGCAAGCGAAAGCACGGTGAAACTGGCGTTGTTGGCGGTCCGGGTGGTGGCGTCCTGGCCAAGGAACCCGATGAGCGAAATGCGGTTCTGATACATGGTGAAGTCTCCTGTTTTGAATTCCCGGATTGGCCGGGTCACCCATTGGCGAAGCCTGAGCAAGGAGCCCGGCTCCCAAGTGCCAAGCCGCTGCATTCTGGAGAGGGGCCCAAACTCGTTTTGGGAGAGGAGTCCGGAAAGCAGAGCGGCGACGTGCCGCCGGGCGCCGGATATGGCCCGAAGCGTGTGACCGGACGAGAAGGGATAGAAACCGGAAGACGAATGCTTCATGGTCGGCATTGATCGAGGTATTCCTGGCGTGCGCACTCCGCGCATCGCCGTGCAAGACCACTCCTCTCGACACAGGTGCAAAGGAAGATCGAAGGGAACGGCTAAAGCATCGCTGCAACTTGGGGATGTGCTGCGTTTCCCCCGAGAGAAACGAAGGGCCTAGCCACCGCGAAATGTATGGGGCAAAGGACATGAAACGTGCCTCGTATGGGAGTGGCTTCTGCCTACTCGAACGCCTGGTCAGCCCGGAACTTTACCAGCGTGAGCCCGAGGGGATTGACCTGAACTTCGTTGTTCTGCACAACGGAGCGGAAAACATAGGTAACGCTGGCCGTCCAACGCTCGCGCTTGAGCTCGGTATGGTCCGCCGGATTCGTGAAGACTTTCGCGAACTCAATCCGTGCCGAATACGGAGACTGGCGAAGGTCGTCGAGGATCACGTTCTTGACTTCAATATCAACGAACGGCTGGGTGGCATCGCGGACGAACGAGTCAATCGTTTTGTCCTTCCGCTCTTGCTCGATCACCGCTCGCTGGACATCCCCGTTCATGAAGTAGAGTGAGTTGGTGAAGTCGCGCTGAATCGCGATAGCGATTACGCCCAAAATAGAGCTCCGCCCAGCGCGACAGATAGTATTTGTTCTCGGCTTCCTGGGGGCGGTATTTGAGATCGCGATAGTCTACGGATTCCGCATGGCCCACGTCATTGACGCGAATGACCATGGGGTGAACATTCACCAGCGCCATCTGGCTGCGATAGACAAGCATGCCCAAGAGCACGACGATGCCGGCGAGTACAAGGATCGTGACCTTCAGGTAGGTGTTCATCACGATGGGGTCGCCATACTGTTCGAGGTAGCGCTCCGCGGCGCGCGTGAGGTAGGGCGAGGCCGATTCCGTGGTCGTCTGAAGCTGTTTTGCCGTGTTTGCCATTATGTTTTCTCCAGTACCGGGATCAGAGCCCACGGAGTGCGAGCGCGATCATCCCCATCGTGCTTCCGCCACCACCTGTATGGCCGGAGAAGATTGAGTTTGTAATCTCGGGAATCTTGAACAGGATGAAGACGTTAACGAGAATCAGCACTATCAGCAGCGGAAGTTTTGTAACAAGGGAGGCAGCATCGAGCGGAATAAGGTTTGCGTAGTACAGCGTGTACAGATGGGACAGAACGCTGAGCACAGCCGCTGCCACGACTTTGTAGAAGTTGAAACCTAGAAAGGCGCGTAGCCACCCCCAGAAGAGGAAATTGAGCTTGTCGACCAGCAGAAATGGAATGAATAGCGGGCCGAGAATGCCGGCGACCGCGGCCCCAATTGCGCCGTACGCGATGATGGCAGTGATCGTGGCCGAAAAGATTCCGAGCATAATTTGGACTATCGCCATCACGATGGCGAAGTACACGTTCATTACCGCCTTCACAATTCCGGAACCAAGCTGATTTTGCATGTCCGTGATGGCCTGATTCATTTGATTGACACTGTCCATACTGATCATGTTCGCTACGCTGGTTGAGCCGACACTGATGAAATCCTTAAACGAATAACCGACTCCAGGAATCGCGGTATCGTAGAACTCGATGAAGGTATAAGCGAAGGACGCCAAAACGACGAACTCGACGAACTTCGCCATATTGAAACCCACACCGCCTTGTGCGGAGGCAAGCGCCTCCTGCACGCCGAACCAAACCATCATGGTGGTCAATAGCGCCAGAAAGATGTGGAAGCCGAGAGCATTAATGGAAGGGCTGCCCGTGCTTGTGAGGCTAGTGATTCCCTGATTGATCCAGTCAAGTAAGTTCATGACTTAACCCTCGTGTCAGTGGCTCTGACTCATCGTGCTGCCAAAGCCAGAAGTGAGCTGGCCGACGGTGGACGAGTACTGCTGTTGGTAGGTGGCGGCATCTTGGAAAGCTGCGTTCAATGCATCTTGCTGCTGTTTCTGGTTGATGATCTGCTGCAATGCTGCAGCCTGTGCGATCTCATTGGCTTCCTGCTGGCTGTGCAACTGCATAAGCACGGCCTGATTGATTCGCTGGAATGTCGCCATATACGTTTGCTGACTGGGATCGCTCGAATAGGTCTGCGATTCGAGCTTCTGAATATCGGCAGCGCGCTGCTGCGAGTTCGTTCGCATGGTCCCGAGCGTCTGCAGATTGGCCTGCATGATTCCCATGCTGAGATCGCTGGTCGCACCCTGCGCGGCGACGAGTCTGCTGGCTCTGCACATTCAGGTTTCCATACAGCGGGTAGCGCGGCGCTTGTCCCAGAGTCACCGCTTCGAGACCGGCAACGGAGTTGATACCGCTGTTTATCGCCTGAAGCAGAGCCGGGGTGTTTCCGTAGCTGTTGATCGCAACCACCGTGTTCCAGTTGGTCCAAGGAGTCACATATGCTTTGGTAAAGCTGCTGCGGAGCCATTGAGAGCTGGTGTGCCAAATTGTAGGCGGACACGATGGTGTTCCGCGTTTGGAGCGCGGTGGTGTAAATCTGCTCCGCCTTCTGGATCTGCTGTTCTGCCTTTTGAATCTGTTGATCAAATTGCTGGATCTGCTGAATCGCGTGAGCGCCCTGAGTTGGGTCATAGACAATGCCAGAGCCGAACTGAGCGAATGCCTGGGTACTCAAGAACGCGAGGCCCAGAGCAGTGATAAGCGTGATTCGTTTCATGCATACTCCTTACTTTTGCGGTTGAGGTTGAGGTTGCGGTTGTGCTGAAACCGATTGCTTCGCGTGCAGAGCTTTTTGGGGGTCGTAGCCTGTGCTGGGTGGAACGTATTGCATGGACTTGCCATAGCCAGAGGTCAGCTTCTTCTGTTCTGCCATCGCTTTCTGATAGTCCTGCTCGAATTTCTTCTGTTCCTCCGCGGTCGGTTGCTGTTGTTGCAAATTCTGCTGCGAATGGCAACCGAGCGAAAGCAGGGCAAGCGTCACTGCCAGTGCAATGGAGGAAACATGCAAGGGAAGATGGGTTTTGGTCGTCATAGCAATTGCCTCTCAAAAGTTCGGTGGAATGGTGTGGTTTTCGACGGCAGGCAGCAGCATGTCCTGGCTGATGTAAACCTTCACGCGATACCCCTCGCGAATCGTGATCGTCGGCGGGATGCTGATGAAGCGGTCAAGAATCGTGGTGGCATTCTGTGACACGCTCGCGGCAACCCCATATTTATAGGCATCCATGCCGTTGCCCGTAAGCGAGCCGCCGTTGTTCGACATCTCCGCCGCTGCGCCGATAATGCCAAGCGCGATGGAGGTGCCGAAAATCTGGAGATAATGGTTGTTGACCTTATCCTTCAGGCCAGTCTCGCCGATCTGGTTCAGACCGAGGAACTGATCAAGGTCAACCGAATATCCGTCGGGCATAATCATCCGGTGAAAGGCAACGGCAATTCTCCGCTGCTGCCCGAATCCTACGGTGCCGATCTTCTTGGCTTCGCCCAAAACGACCGTTCCCTCAGGGACCAATACATGCTGGTGGTCGTGCGAATAGACCGGGGCGGTCACCATCACTTTCACCGGACCAACCGCATCGCCGTCCAACCGATTCATCAGGACGGTTTCGAGGATCGTTCCCTCATAGACGACATAAGGCTGGCCGGTTGCCGAATTGATGTTGATTTCGGTCGTACGTTTCTCTGTGGGCTGCGATTCCTGAGCCGGGGTGTGCGGTGAGACCATACTCGAATACGGGGCAGATGGCGGATGTTGCACGTTTCCAGCATTTGCTCCGTCTAGCATTGCCGGGTTCGCCGGAACCATGTTATCGGCAAGCAGATTCGATGGCCCACGAAGATTCTGGCTTTGGCTGTAAGCTAGGTTCGAGGAAAACCTCGCCTTGTACACAAGTTCCTTCTCCTGCGTATCGAAGGCCAGCGCCTGCTGTTGTCTGGGCGTCATCTGTTCAGGCTGCGATTGAACGTACTGTCCTCCCATTGGACAAGGCTGTCCCGGTACACAGGAGCCGCTGTATGGCAAGCCGCTTTGTCCATATAGAACGGAAGATGGGTGTCCGGTGCTCGCGAGAGCCAGGTCAGCGGGGGCAGGCAGATGAGCGGCCTCCTGCTGCTGCTTGCCAATCTCTCGCCGCATTTCCTCAACGTTAGTTGCGGAGGCGTCCTGCAACATTGGCGTTGGCGGTTTGTTCGGGTCAACCTTGTTCGCCGGTGTCTTGTGATGCAAGGAACTCAGCGCCGTCGCGACGATGAAGAGCACGGCGATGCCGAGATACACCTGCATCTTCAGATTGCGGCCGATTACGCCCTTCGGTTCGGCGGTCTTGTTCGCAAGACGTGCTTCCGGCGCGCTCTGACCGGAAACGGATGCATCGTTCATGGCTGCACCTTCCGCTTGAATTCCATCCGCTTTTTGCCAACTTCAAAGTAGCCATCGTCGAGAACCTTGGCCACGATATAGGTGCCATCGCGCAGCTCGTAATTGATAAGGTTTGGCGAGCCGTCGCGAACTTCATATACCGCGAACTTCTCTGCGGCATCAGACTTGATGTAGGTGAACTTGGAGTCGTGATAGATCGCGGACACATTGAACGGTGCTCCGCTATTCTTGTACGAGTAGTCGAACTTCAACTCGGTCGGATAGATCGCCTTGTACTGGTCCACGGCCTGGGTGACATGGGATTGCAGTGCCTGGAGCTGGCCTTCGACCGCTGCCACCTGTGCGGCCGGAACATATTGCGCCGGACCTGCGGAGGCGACAATGGAGGACTGGTCCACCGGCTCAACGATCACCTTCAGGTCGGGGTCACCGGCGCGGTCGGCCACGTCTTCGAGGGTGAAGGAGTAGATGTTGCCCTTGTCGGTGATCAGGTTGAGATTCGAGTGAATGCCGCTCTTGGCCGGATGCACAAAGCAGAAGCTGCCGACCACGTCAATAATCCAGAACTCCTTGTCGCCCGTCGCCGCCTCGATGATCTTCTCGGTGGCGGGAAGCTGGATCAAGGTCGTGTATTTGACCTTGGCGCGAATGTTCACGATGTCTTTCGCGTGATAGACAATCGTCCGCGCAGTGGTGTCGGCGTGGAGTGGTAGCGCGAGGCTGAGTGCCAAGAAACAGTTTTACGAAACGCGTCTTCATGAGGCGCGGGCTCCTTTCACTGTGGGGGCTGTGCTCGTGGGCCGGGCAACGGCAGACAGTTTTCTGCCGGACCTGAAGGGATGATCTTCGGCGAGCCGACGCAGGCCGTCGGCGATGCCGTACTGCTCGAAATACTCCTGCTTGAGAAGGTTGTCTTTGGCGTTGTTGGTGGCCATCCAGTAGGAGAGCGAGTCCACATGTAGGTGAACCTTCTTCGAGCCATTCTGCTTCCGGATGAGCATCTGTCCCGGTGGAACCAAACCAGCAATCAAGTCCAGCTCCGTATCATTCAGCCCGAAAGCATCGCGGTAGACATCCGGCTCCATGTCGGGGTTTGCCAGGAAGATCTTCGTCGGGCAGCTTTCGGCAACAATCGTGAGCATCCCGGAGGTGGCCAGTTCCTTGATGGACTGCGTGGCGAGCACCATCGCGGCGTTGTGCTTGCGCCATGTCTTCTGCGCCTGCGTCACATAATTCCGGATCGTCTCGTTGCGGATGAACAGCCACGCCTCATCGAGCAGGAAGAGTTTGAAGGTGGCCAGCTTTTTCGGGTTTCCAATCTCGTTGCTGGCGCGGTGCAGGACGTAGAACAGAAGCGGCTCAAGCACCTCGGGCGCATCGTTCCATCCGTGAAAATTAAAGGTCTGGAAGCGGCTGAAGCTGAGCGTGTCCTGCACGTTGTCGAAGAGAAAGCCGTACTGCCCGGCCCGCGTCCAGCGGTGCAGGCGCTCTTTCAAGCTGCCGATGATCTCGGCGAAGTTCGAGACCGTGCGCTGTTCCGGGTCGAGCATGTACATGCGCTCGATGGCGGAATAAAGGTGTCGCTCCTCGGTGAACTCAAGCCGGTAGCGGTCGCCTTCGATGAGCACGCGGAACAACGAGAAGAGAAATTGCAGATTCTCCCGCGTGGGCTCCAGCGAAAATGGATTGATGGAGAAGTCGCGCGACTCCTGGCCAACATTCAAGTACGATCCACCGAAAATGCGCGTCAGCGACTGGAAGCTGCCGCCGATATCAAAGATGTAGGTCAGCGGCTGGTACTTCTGCGCATTCTGCAAAAGGAAATTGCAGAGGAAGCTCTTACCCGATCCGGTTGCTGCCCAGCACCAGCGTGTGCGCCACTTCGCGGTTATGCAGATTCAGGTAGTAGGGTGTGGCATTGTCGGTTTCGAGCACCGCCAGATATTCGCAGCCCAAGATGCTCGTTCCACGTTTCTCCTGGATGCACGGTGAACAAAAAGGACAGGTCCGCGTAGTTTGTGTTCAGCAAGAAGCATCTTGCGCAGATTGGTCTGGTAGTTGCCGGGAACGATGGCGAAGTAGGCATTGAGCTGGTTGTATGTCTCCGGCTGCAGCGCGCCATCGGCTGCCGTGAAAATGCGGGCGAAGTCGGCGAGTACCCGGTCGATGGCCCGCAATTCCTCGGCATAGAGGACGATGGTGAGCGAAAAGTCGCCCATAGACTGGCCGTCGCCAAGCGCCCTGAGGCAGTCGCCAAGATTCTCAATGTCCGCCTGTTTCGATTCGTCGATCAGCACGTCGCGCGGATTCACTGTCGCCGGATCGCTCTGCATGGAGGAGACAAACGAGGTCTTTGAGATGTTGAAGTGGCGCTTGCGCTTCATTACCTCTTTGCGGGCCTGCGCGTTTTCGAGCAGCACCCACTCGCTGACGGCGATGAAGTTGGCCGGAATGTCCAGCAGCGCCTTGAGCACCAGAGGCCGCGTCTCCGCGATGGCCTCGCGCATCGTAAGCACTTTGACGAAGTGGCTGCCGACGCGAAGATGGTCGCGCTCCGCCTCGATCTCGGAGTTGGCCACCTGGTAGTCGAGAAACTGCGTGCTCTTCGGGCGGCCCTCGATGCGCCACTGGTCGTAGTTCACGAGGCGGCGCAGGAAGGTGAAGCACTCCTCGGCTCCGAGCACCTCGATCTCCACCGCATCCGAGAGCTGGCGGACGAAGCTCTGCACCCGCTGGTCGAGCTTGGCATAGTCGATCTCGATCTGGGAGCGCAGCAGCGTCTTCTGCTTGCAGTTCGAGAACTGGGCGCGCAACTCCTCGTAGCCGCCCTTCGGGTCGGTAAAGAGCTGCGCCAAAGCCGGCATGATACCGGTCTTCGACCGTGCTCCTTCGAGAACCACCGCATAGAAGATCTCGATCTCGATAGATGCTGGTCGAGCTTGGCGGCGAAGAACTCCTTGCGCTGATCGACGGCGGCCTGGACCACCGGGTCGTCATAGTCGGCAAAGGGAATCTCCGGCCGATTGGTTTTGAAGAGATATTGATAGATGTGGAATCCGGGACCAAAGCTCTTGAGCGCCGCCTCCAGCCGCTTTACCGCGTACTCCTGCGCTGCCTGATCGAGACTCTCGTAGTCCACGCCGCGCACGCGCATGACCATGCCGATGTCGCCGCTCTTGGTCAGGAACGCTCCGCCGCGCCAGAACCCATAGAGGTTCAAGTGCGCGTTCAGCGCGGCGGCTTCCTTCCACGGCTTCAAGACTCGATCCACTCGAAACATCAGCGCACCTCGACTGCGGGTATTTCCTGTTTGCCGCGTCATAGCGCAGCTTGAAGCGTTCGCTCTGCGCCACAATCTTCAGCATCTCCGGATCGGTGTTGGTGATCCAACGCCCGAAGGCGTATCCGCCAACGAAGACAACCATCCCGGCGAGCAGGCTCTCGAAGAGGTTGAATACCCCCACGGCTCCCACGCAGACGAAGTAGAAGATGCGTGCGCTCCACTCCGAGGTACGTGAGGGGCTTGTGCAGGCTCTTGTAGACCCGGTTTCTTCGCCGGACTCGTGGTTGTGTCTGCATGATTGCCGCTACACGCCCCAGAGCCAGGTCAGAACGTTAGTCGCAAGCACGGCGATTCCCGTACCGGCCGCGATGCCAGCCAGAGACTTCTTAGCGCCGGGTTCGCCGTGCGCGAACTGGTATCCGCCAACCACGATGGCAATCAGGCTGGCCACCTTCGCCAACTGTTCCGGTAAACAGCGTTTGCAGCGCGGTAAAGCCGTTGTCGAACGGCGAGCCCTGGGCCATAGCAAGAGCGGGGAATAGGATCAGCAGTGCGAGGATGTTAAGGCTGGGGCGAAGCCGGCGTACGCTATCCCTGAGAAGAGCCTGCCAGCGGCGACTTGGCGTAAGCGGAACGATCATTGGCACCTCCAGCGGCCCGTGAGTGACCGCGATGTACGGAAAGTAGAGGCCATTTCGAAGCTGCGCGTTTGATAACCTTTCGGAAGTTGACGATAACTTTTTGGATTTGGAGGGAATTGGGCAGTTGCGTGTACGCTGTTGAAAGAGGGGGCCAGGGATAGTCGAATGAAAGAGGAACTGGAGCGAAAATTGGTCGAGCGCTGGCCGACTTGGTTTCATGTCAACGGCAGTATTCAACGCACACTTATGCCGTTCGGTTTTGAGCATGGCGACGGGTGGTTTGGAATCGTGTGGCGTCTATGCGAACGGTTGGAGCCAGCGGTCAAACGTTTGGAAAAGGAAACGGGACGCAAATTCGAAGTGTTCCAGGTCAAGGAAAAGTTCGGTGGCCTGCGCTTCTATTGCGACTCTTCCACGGATGAGATCGACGCTCTAATCAGGGCGGCCGAAGAGGAATCCACACGAACTTGCGATGTCTGCGGCCGTCAGGGAACAGCACAGAGTGGAGGATGGATACGGACGAGGTGCGATGAGCATCGCTAGTAGGACGATGAGCTACCACTTAGGCCGAGTAATTTTCACTAAAACACCGATTTATATGGCAACATATATATGTAAGTGAAGGAAAAATAGCACTTAAACCGTATATGCTTGCAAATAATCCATTTCGCCAGCTCTGCGACGGCCTGAAGTACGGAACGCTCCTGCCGGCCACGGTGCGCGCCGAGATTCTTGCCTCGGATCAGGTGGTCCAGGTCGCCGACCGCAAGATCGAGGTCGATGCCATCGTGGAGTTTAGCGTAGCGGATCGGGCGCAGAAGCCCATCCGAGCCGCCATTGAATTCAAGTCCCGGCTGACGCCGCTGGCATTGGAAGGGGCAGTGCATCAGGTACTGCGAATCCGCAACGAACTGCGCAGAGTCGCGGAATATGGTGACCTGTACCCGATGATCGCGGCACCGTACCTCTCCGATTCGGTGCAGAAGCGTTGCAAGGAACTGGGCGTTGGGTACATCGACCTGAACGGCAACTTCCTGCTGGCGCATCAAGGTGTATACGTCGATGTGGCCCGTCCTGCAACCGTCTTCAAGCATCCCCAGGGCGTGAAACGGATCTTCGCCGGCCGGTCACGCCGGATCATTCGGGTGCTGCTGGCGAATCCGTTCAAGCCGTTTCGCCTGGAAGAACTAGCGTCGGAAGCCGAGCTCAGCGTGGGGCAGGCTTTTCAGGTTACGAAGCGCCTGCTGGAAGACGCGCTGCTGGAGCGCACGTCCGAAGGACGAGTCCTCACCAAGCCCCGCCAACTGCTCAGGCTCTTCGCCAAAGAATTGCGAAGCGACTATCTGGAGAATCGCAAAGTCTTCCACGGATTCTCTGAACGGCCATTGCGCGAAGTGGCGGACCATCTGAGCACTCTATGCGAGCAGAAGGGCATACCGTGCGTGTTCACTCTGACGAGTGGACTTGAACCACACGAGCGGAATCTTCGAGAAGACCTGACTGCGGCCTACATTGGCGTGTCTGCCGGAGAGATCAGGGATGCGCTTCGCCTGGAAGCGGTGGGGAAAGGCGCCAACGTTCTCTTGATGACGCCGCCGGAGACGGACAACACCAGCGCCGGTGGAGTGTTCTACCTCCCACGCAAACTCACCAGTGGCCTCACGGGAGTGAACCTGGTGCAGTTGTTCGCGGACTTCAGCCTGCAAAGCGGCCGCGGCGAGGAGCAGGCGGAGTTCTTGATTGAACATGCATTGGGCTTCCGCGAATGATGCCGAACTGCCCAGTTACTTGCATTGAGACGCCCGTGTCCGGCTGTCAACCAGTACACCGGGAAGCTGCCAGAACAAGCTAACACGAAATAGGATAAGAGAAAGTCCCTATGACTCTGATTATGATCTGGCCGAACAAAGCAGAAAACCCAACAGGGCTGCACATCGCCTCAGATAGCCTTTACTCCGGCTCGGACGGACGTTGGGATCATGGTCCGAAACTGTTTCGTTTGTTCCCTACACATTCGTATCTCGCGTACTTTGGGTCATCAACGTTGGCACTCTCGACAATACTGCAGTCCACTCTAATCTTGAGCAACACAGATGTGCTTGCGGGCGATGGCGCGCAGCCTGTTGCCGCCTCTGCAAGATGTAACGCCATAGCAACGCTGCTTAATGATTCGGTGAGATCTTTTCCTAAAACCTGGGGCGGCAATGGTGAGGCTCAGTTGCTCTTTTGCGGCTTCGATGAACTTCGTAAACAGTTCGTGCTCCATGAGATTGCACTCGGCACTAAAGGAGCGACTTCGAAACGCGTTACGCTTTGCAAGAACGCTGTCCGCTGCTACGGGAGCGGGGCGGCAACGGCTCGCGGTTTACTCAAACCGGGGATGTCCAGCACTGAAATATTAAGGGTACTTAAGACAGTAATCGACGATAAGGCAGTTAACGACGTGGGCGGTGTTCCGCAGATGGTAACTATCTGGAGACGTCGCTCACAAGCTGTAGGATTCGAGTGGTGTGTTAACGGTTCGATTCAGAAGACATTGTTTGGTCTTCCCCTACATTTTCGCAGCCGTATGAAAAAGGTTAGATTTCTCGGCGAGACCTTCAAGCCCTCCAAATACTTGGAAACTCCGCGGATGATTCGTTCCAAGCCTTCACCGAGATAGTAGATTCCAAAATTGTCATGCAGTCGGATTGTCAGCTTAATCGCCGCGGGAGTTGGAGCAAATCTGCGGCGACTGTGCCTAGCAAGTCCTTCGAGTTTCTACCTAGTGAGTCCAAGAGAGCGGCTCTTTGTCTGGATAGTCGATCTTGTTTATCTTCTCTAGAATTTCGAAGTAAATGTCAACTTTTTCTTTCTGAAGTTCAAGGCTCTGCTTTTCTGTCGTCAATGCCTCTCGCGCCGGCGCTTCGTTGGCAGCCGCTTGGGCGGTTTCGGCTTCTGCTTCGGCTTTCGAGGCCTGTGCGTTTGTCATTCGGGCTTCAGCAGTGGTCTTTTCCGCGCTACCCTCTTGTGTTTTCACTATCGCTTCTGCTGCGCGCACGATGCGTTCTGGTCCATCTTTAAAGATCACAGAAATGGCGACGAGCGCCGCTTTTGGCGCTTCTTTTACTGCAGCGATAGCCTTCAGTCCTACCGTAGCCCAGAAACTCCCTTGGCCAGCAGAACTGATGAGAAGATGCTCGTTTGGAGGTAAATAACTCTCAAAATCGCTATCTTGGCTGAGCCCGTTCTCGGGCAAGCGTCCTGTGTATGCTATTCCTCCGTACGCGATGCATGCGATGGCGTAAACCTGTCGTAGACTCCCGATACGTGCTTGAACTGTCGCAGCACTCGCATCATGTTCGTCAGAAGGGATCAGTTGAGCTTGTACAAATCCTGTGCTACTGTCCTCTCGCGCGGTGGTCAGGTGCATTGCAAGTGTCAGCGGTTTCGTTTCGATTGAGACGTGCATACCATTGTTGAGGTCGAGTTCAATTGTGGCTGTCGTGTACCAAACTCGCTTAACATCAACCTCGGGAATGGGGTAGTAGACGCCATGCGGTCCTGCAGTCTTGATGTAGCTCGGACGGACTCCGAGCCGTTGAGCTTCTGTCTCAAAGAACATCGGGACGGCGATGAATTCGTCGAGGCCTTCGCCCTTCTCCCGGGCTCTGTCTATTACGCTTCGAATAGGACGTTTTGCCATACCAGCAACTTAGCACAAACGGAGGTAATAGTCGGACGTAGAGTCAGCCCAGTCAAGGACCGCCGCTCTATGGAGACTGGATAGACTGGAAGAATTGCATCTGAGTCGACGCTTCGGAAGCGAGCAAGGCCTGAGTGCATCGGAACTGCGGATTAGTACGGAGCAAACGCCGCAGGGACTCGTTAATGCGCCGAGTTTGTGCTTGCCGCACAGCCTCTCGGTTTTTCGAACATCAAAACCCGCCTAAATCGCGGCTTTCCCGGTATGGACAAAAGGCGAAAACGAGGGGTTTTGAGACCGCTGAAAACTCGTAAAAAGGTACGAATTCACTGCCCCTGAGCAGCAAAATATTGAGCGAAATTAGTGTGGGGACTTTTGTGGGGACCTTAGATAAAAAAAGTGGCAAAAACTAAGTAATTCTGCAACTTTCGTCCGCTCTCGAATTCCTTGTAAGCTATTAATAATAAGCAACATCGAACAAACCTGAGCAATCCTGAAAAAAATACAGGGCTAGCTGTTAACCGAAGGGTTGTAGGTTCGAGTCCTACCTGAGGAGCCATTCTTTTCTACGACTTACGCAACCCTGTAATCAGTTGAAAATCAGTTCACAGGGCCGCCCAGCGCCAAGCCCACGACTTTGTGATGTGCTTGCGCCATTTCGTTGGTGACCACTTTGCCATAGGTGTTCATCGTCGTTCTGATGTCGGCGTGCCGCATCATTTTCTGCTGAACTGCTATTGGCGTACCGACAGCGTCCAGCCACGAACTTTACGAATCGTTTCGTGAGGTATCGGTGTCGATGGGACAGGGCCTGGGGCTCGCGGCAGTCTCGGAGGCCCGCGCCAGTGCTTGCGTGTCGATATACTCCCGGACGTTCGTCAATTTGCCATTTCGAACGGTAATGGCGAAGACCCAATGGTCCTCGAACGTCCTACACGCCGAAACCAGGAAAACCCTTCACCGAAGCAACTGATCCGGTCATGATGATCGATCCGCCATCGTTGAACAGCGGCAACGCCTTCTGAACCGTAAACAGCGTTCCGCGCGTATTCAGGCCGAAGGTCGCATCGAAGTGCTGCTCGGTAATCTCGCCCAGTGGTACGGCCTCGCCCTTGCCAGCGCTCGCGAACAAGACGTCGATCTTGCCCTTTTCCCGCTTGACCGTATCGAACAGACGGTCGAGGTCATCGAGATTGGACGCGTCGCCGCGCACGCCGGTCACGTTCCGGCCAATCAGTTTGACGGCCTCGTCGAGCTGCTCCTGCCTCCTACCCGTGATGAAAACATAGGCGCCTTCTTCAACGAACAGCTTGGCGCTCGCCAGCGCCATGCCGCTCGATCCACCCGTGATGACTGCAACCTTACCCTCAAGCTTTCCCATAATTACTCCCTTCGGTAGATGTGTAGAATTCAGTCGGTACAGTAGAGTAGATTCTTTGGCAGTGGACAAGAACTGCTCGGGAGTCCTAATATTTTGTCCATTCGTCCAAAAGAGGGAGGCCAAGTTGGACCCAATAACAGACATCTTCAGAACGATGCACGTAACCGCTTTCGGAATGCACAGGCTCGAAGCCACAGCTCCGTGGGGCGTAAAACAGGAAAAGCAGACCGAAGAAAGTGTCACGCCTTCCGACAAAAAGATGTCACCCACGGATTCGGCCCACTTCGCCATGCTTTCGCGCGGCAACTGCTGGCTGAGTGTGGAAGGGATTCGGGAGCTGATTCCCCTCACCGGTGGCGATTGCTTTTTGCTGGCCCGGGGGACTTCGATTGTTTTGCGCGACAGCCCGCGAACACGTCCGAGCTGGAGTTTCCGCGAGATCGGGGCCAGGGCCAAGAGCAATGTCGCTCATTATGGAGGGGGTGGCGCACCGACGACAATCGTCTGTGGGTCCTTCAGTTTCGATCGCGCCAGCCTGAAGCCGATCACTCAGTTATTGCCCAGCTTCATTCTGATTAAGGCCGATCAGGCACGCACGCTTGCTCTTCACATCACAATGCAAGCGCTGGCGTCAGAAATGGCAGAACAGGTGCCGGGATCTGAAGTAGTCGCGACTCGGCTAGCCGAGGTCCTATTTATCCAAATACTCCGGGCGCATATCGCGTCAGGACCGGAACGCAACAAAGGATGGCTTCGTGCGGTTTTCGATCCTCAAATGGGCACTGCCCTGAGTGCCATTCACGACAGAGTGAATACACCCTGGACGGTCGAATCCCTGGCCGAAGCAGCGGGTATGTCTCGCTCCGCATTCGCAGCACGTTTTAAAGAGCTACTCGGACAAACACCGATGGAATATGTAACCGAGTGGCGGATGCAGAAGGCGAAGCAGTTACTACAACAGCGTGACAAAAAGCTCATAGACGTCGCTCGGTCGGTCGGTTACGAGTCCGACGCTGCCTTCAGTAAGGCGTTCAAGCGAGTTGTCGGCGCCAACCCTGGTGAATACCTCAAACGTGGTTTTGAAGGCCACGGTAATGCCGGAATGGCGGAAGATTTTTGAAGCAGAGGATTCTACTTGAGCCTACTATGGCGTCTGTCGCATATCGCGCGAAGGTCGAAGAGCGATATCAGGTCAAAGCGCTCATTGACAATCGGTTACGTGGAAATCCAGCGATTACTCCCCGTAAACGCCGATCTCAACTGCGACGCGGTCCCGAAGTCACAATCTGAGAAGTTCGAAGCTGCGATGGCGCTTGCGCCGGGTTCCGAAACATTGGTTTCCGGCATACTATTGATTGCAGAGCTGTGCAGATGCACTGCCAAATCGATGAAGGCTGCTCAACAACCGTTTCCCAGCCGAACCGATCACTTTTCGACCCAACTTTTTTCCTGATCAGTTCAGCGCCACTCCCACCGTGGATATTCGCCCCGCCGCTTCCGGAACGGACATCATCGTACGCTATGCCACACGGGCCGCCGATCGCTTCGAAATGCGCAACAGACTTTATCAGTCTGTGATCGATCTGCTCCATCGCGCGCCATCGCACGCAGCGGCTTCAGAATCGGCAAGTAAGTAGGGTAGCCCCCAGAGCAACCGAAATTAAGCGAGTTCTGCATCGGCAGGCCGTTCTCGTGCGGTTGCCCGAGGTCAAGAGCAGGTACCGCTTCGACCGGGCATTGTGCTGGTATGGACAGAGATGGTGCCCTGGTGCTTGCGCACGACCCACGACTTACCCACAAACCCCGACCGGTTCTCAGGCGAACTGATCCTTGAGCCACACGGCCTGTTCTTAGCCAAGGCCTATGCCGAAAGCGCGCACCCTCAAATCGTAAGAACGCGGTGTTCTCACCTGTGAGCAAGAGTGGACAGTTTGCTCTTCCGCTTTGGCGTAAGTTGTTTCGTGGTGGCTTAAGGTTTTCAATGGTTCCGTCGGCGTACACTGGGAACATAGCCACAAGACCTAGGCGACGCGCCTGTGTCTAGTGTTATATCTTTGCCTTCGCGAGTTGAGCACCACTCATCTCGCCGTCATCACTTTGCAGATCCTCGGTTTCCCGTTACCCGACAAAAGACCGGCGTCGTCCATTTCAATCAGCAGGCCGCAATCTTCCGACCTTCCTGCTCAAACCGCAGTGACGTTGAGATGCCGCGTCAGATCTAAGGAGCTTCAAGGATTGAACCCGAAGCGAAAAAGTTGGCGGCGGCCCCTTGCTCCGCCTGAAGGTGCGGATACGAACCGCGATCCTGGCCCGCAAACACGCGACGGAGGAAGCGCCGCTACGTTCTGAGTTGTTTACCGCCCACCAGATGGAGCAGCACGGGAAGAATTTGGCGGGCTTGCACCAATTAGATTTGAAGCGTGCCTCGGACCAACTCCTGGCCCGACTCAACGAGAACGAAGATGTTCTGCTTGGGGTCCGTGACCTACTGACCGAGGCAGTGGCCGCCGACCGGCGGATCACGCCCGCTGGAGAATGGCTGCTCGACAACTTCTACCTGATCGAAGAGCAGGTCCGTACGGCCAGGAAACATCTGCCGAAGGGTTACAGCCGGGAATTGCCTTGTTTACTGAACGGTTCGTCCAAGGGTCTGCCGAGAGTGTACGCGATCGCCCTGGAGATAATTTCGCACGGCGATGGGCGCGTCGATCCGGAAAGTCTCGGTCGCTTCATCGCCGCATACCAGACGGTCACCACTTTGAGGTTGGGTGAACTTTGGGCGCTCCCGATCATGCTCCGGCTTGCTCTAGTCGAGAATCTCCGTCGCGTAGCCGCGCATATCGCTACCGACCGGACCGAGCGCGCGGACGCCCAGAACTGGGCGGACCAGATGACCGAGACCGCCGAAAGCGACCCCAAGAGCCTGATTCTGGTCATTGCCGACATGGCGCGGTCGAATCCTCCATTGGTAAGTTCCTTCGTGGCAGAACTGGCGCGCCGTCTTCAAGGCCAGGGGCCCGCGCTGGCGTTGCCTCTCACCTGGATTGAACAGCGGCTTTCTGAGTCGGGCGCAACCATCAAGCAATTGGTCGAGGCTGAGGTCCAGCGCCAGGCTGCCGACCAGGTTTCCGTCAGCAACAGCATCGGAAGTCTTCGCTTTCTCGGCGCGATGGACTGGCGCGAGTTTGTCGAGACCATGAGCGCTGTCGAGCAAATTCTCCGGGAGGACGCTGGCGGCCTATACGGCAGGATGGATTTTTTCACCCGCGACCGCTATCGCCACGTCATTGAGAATATTGCGAAACACAGCAGGCTGTCCGAGAGTGATGTGGCACGCGCGGCGATTGCTCTTGCGGGTCAGAGTGCGAGTAGCAACAACCCTCGCACCGGCCATGTCGGCTACTTCCTGATCGACAATGGACTGCCGCAACTACTCGACACCACGAAAGCACGCTTGCCGGGGCTCTTGCGCAAAGTTGGCGAGCGCTTTCCGCTCTTGGTGTATATAGGCGGAATCGCAGTGCTCACCACGACCATTGCCGCCGGCTTGATGCTCAAGGGGCATGTCGACGGTGTGCGTGGTTGGTTGCTCGCGCTGACGGGGATCGTGTCGATTCTATGCGCAAGTCATCTGGCGGTGGCCCTGGTGAATTGGCTGGCCACACTGTTTGCTACGCCCCACTTGCTGCCGCGAATGGATCTCTCCAAAGGGATTCCTCCGGAACTGCGCACCCTGGTGGTGGTCCCGACAATGCTGACCAGCGAAGCCAATATCGAGGCACTGGTCGAGGCCATGGAAGTCCGGTTCTTGGCCAACCGGGACGAGAATCTGCACTTTGGCCTGCTCACTGATTTTCGAGACGCAGACAAGGAATCCCTGCCCGAAGATGAACCGCTGTTGCAATTTGCCCGACAAGAGATCGAGCAACTGAACGAAAAATATCCGGGTGCGAACTCAGACACGTTCTTCCTGTTTCATCGGCCACGCCGTTGGAATCCAAGCGAGCGGACGTGGATGGGGTACGAGCGCAAGCGAGGCAAGCTTGGCGATCTGAATTGTCTGTTGCGCGGCGATTCGGGCGAATCGCTTCTCACTGATTGTTGGCGAGACCGGAGTCCTTTCCACGGTAAAGTACGTGATCACGCTCGATACGGACACGCAGTTACCGCGGGACTCGGCATGGCAGTTTGTGGGCGCGATGGCGCACCCGCTGAACCGCGCTCGCTACGATGAAATCAAGCAACGTGTTGTGGAAGGCTATGGGATACTGCAACCGCGAGTTGCCGTGAGTTTGCCCGGCACGAACCGCTCGCGTTATGCGCGAGTGTATGGGAGTGAGCCGGGCATCGATCCTTACACCCGTGCCGTGTCCGACGTCTATCAGGACCTGTTCCACGAAGGGTCATTCATCGGCAAGGGCATCTATGATGTTGATGTCTTCGAACAGGCACTGAACGGGCGTTTTCCGGAAAATCGCATTCTCAGCCACGATCTACTGGAAGGCTGCTACGCGCGAGCGGGACTGTTGAGTGATGTGCAGGTGTACGAGGAGTATCCCACCCGTTATAGCGCGGACGTGAGCCGACGGTATCGCTGGATTCGCGGCGATTGGCAGATCCTGCGCTGGGCGCTGTCAAGCGTTCCCGGCCCCGGCGCGCTTTTTCAGCGTAACCCGCTCTCGACGCTTGTCCCGATGGAAGATCTTCGACAACCTTCGCCGCAGTCTGGTCCCTGCGTCACTGATGCTACTGCTAATTTTGGGATGGACGGTGCTGCCAGGGGCATGGTTCTGGACCGCGGCGGTGGCGGCAATTATCCTGCTTCCCTTCTTTTCTTATCTCTGTCGTGGATGTGCTGCACAAACCCAGCGACGTACTTGTGGGCCAACACATCGCCGCAGCGGCGCAGGCGGCGGCCAGACACCTTGCTCAAGCGGCATTCACGTTCGTGTGCCTGCCTTATGAGGCGTTCTATACGCTTGACGCGATTTTCCGTACGGCGTGGCGCATGTGGTTCATCCACCGCAGGAGGCTCGAATGGAATCCCTCGAGCTCGCACGGTAGTAGTCGCACCAATCTCGTTTCGGCTTGCCGCAGAATGTGGTTTGCACCCGTCTTGTCGGTGATGGCCGCGATTTATTTCGCGGCAGAGCGGCCTTCGGTATTGGCCGTTGCCGGACCGTTACTGGCAGCGTGGTTCATTTCGCCCTGGATTGTTTGGTGGATCAGCCGGCCTCTCGTCCAGCGAGGCGCAAGCGTAACGCCTGAACAGATCGTGTTTCTCCGCAAAGTTGTCGCGCAGGACATGGAAGTTCTTTGAGACCTTCGTCAGTGTCGAAGATCATTGGCTGCCGCCCGACAACTATCAGGAGACCCCAGTCGCCGTAGTCAGCCATCGCACATCGCCGACCAACATGGGACTGGCGCTGCTCTCTAATTTGGCCGCATATGATTTCGGCTACGTTCCCGCTGGAGAGCTTCTCAAGCGTACGGCGAATGCGCTGTCGACCATGGCGAACATGGAACGATATCGTGGCCACTTCTTGAATTGGTATGACACAACGTCGCTGAGGCCGCTGTCCCCGATGTACGTTTCGACGGTGGACAGCGGAAACCTCGCTGCCAGTCTGCTGACGTTGCGCCCGGGACTGCTCGCCCTTGCCGATGATGAAATCATCGGAGCGCGGTTATTTGCCGGGCTAAGCGATACCCTCGACTGCCTGCTGGAGCATCGCCGATGGCTTCGCCACAACCCAGTTCGCGCTGCTTCAGACTGAATTGGCAGCTTTCTGCGAATCTCCCCCGACGACCCTCACCGCTGTCCGGTTGAACCTTGACCGGCTGTTGTCTTCCGCGACTGATCTGGCTGACGCTCTCCAGCCGGGCTCAGACGATGAATTGAAGTGGTGGACCAACGCATTCGCCAGCCAATGCCAGGCGGCAAAGGATGAACTCGCATTCCTGGCGCCGTGGTCAGTCTCTCCGTCAACATTGGACGGCAACGGCATCTTCCCCAGACATCGACAGAATTCCGACGCTGCGCGAATTGGCACCTGAGTACTTGAAGTGCGTGCAACAAGGCCCGGAGGCGAAAGCCGAAGTGGGCGTCGGCGCTGGCGGAACTCAAGTGGCACATCACACAAGGCAGGCAACGTGCCCGCGCAAGAATTTCCAGCATCGCCACTCTCGCCGAGCAATGCGGAGATTTGGCCCGACTGGATTATGACTTCCTGTTCGATGAGTCACGCGATCTGTTGGCCATCGGCTACAACGTCAGCGAACGGCGCAGGGACCCCAGCTATTACGACCTGCTGGCATCGGAAGCCAGGCTGTCGAGTTTCGTCGCGATTGCACAGGGACAACTGCCGCAGCAGAGCTGGTTTGCGCTTGGCCGGTTGCTCACCAATGCGGGTGGAGAACCAACGCTTCTTTCCTGGAGCGGCTCGATGTTCGAGTACCTGATGCCGCTGCTGGTGATGCCCACCTACGACAACACGCTGCTCGACGAGACCTATAAGGCGGCAGTCAACGGTCAAATCGAGTATGGGAAAGCGCGGGGCGTGCCGTGGGGCATTTCAGAGTCGGGCTATAACACCACCGACGTTCACCTCAATTATCAGTACCGCGCTTTTGGCGTGCCCGGCCAGGGCCTGAAACGCGGCCTAGCCGATGACCTGGTGATTGCGCCATACGCCTCGGCGCTGGCGCTCATGGTCGCGCCCGAGGAGGCGTGTCTTAATCTGCAGCGGCTCGCCGCCGAAGGAGCCGAAGGCAAGTATGGTTTTTATGAAGCCATCGACTACACCCCCGCCCGTGTACCGCGTGGAAAATCAGCGCCGTGGTTCATTCCTTCATGGCGCACCATCAGGGCATGAGCTTCTTGTCCCTGGCGTATCTGCTGCTGGACCGGCCCATGCAGAAGCGGTTTGAATCGGACCCGTTATTCCAGGCGACGATGCTGCTGCTGCAGGAGCGCGTCCCCAAAGCCACGGCGTTCTACACCCATGCGGCCGAGTCTTCCACGCCGCGAACGACGGCGGTAATCGCGGAAACTCCCATGCGCGTGTTCCAGAGCCCGAACACACTCATACCGGAAGTGCAGTTGTTGTCCAACGGCCGATACCACGTCATGGTTACGAACTCGGGGGGCGGTTACAGTCGCTGGAAGGACATCGCCGTCACCCGCTGGCGCGAAGACACGACCTGCGACAGCTGGGGGACCTTCTGCTTTCATCCGTGATGTTGCCAGTGGACAGTTCTGGTCGACCGCATACCAACCGACCCGCGAGCCCACGGAAGAATACGAAGCGATCTTTTCCGAGGCGCGGGCAGAATTCCGCTGCCGCAATCGTGACTACGTGACCCACACGGAGATCGCCGTTTCGCCCGAGGATGACGTCGAGGTCCGCCGCGTCACGATTACCAACCGTTCGCGTAAGCGCCGAGTCGTGGAGATCACCAGTTATTCGGAGGTGGTGCTGACGACTTCGCCCGCCGACACGCTCCATCCGGCATTCAGCAATCTGTTCGTCGAGACCGAAATCCTGCGCAAACAGCGGGCGATCCTTTGCACGCGCCGGCCCCGTTCAAGCGACGAGCAAGCGCCGTGGATGTTTCATTTGATGGCGGTGCATGGGGCTGACATTGCAGAGGTCTCTTACGAGACTGACCGCATGAAGTTCATCGGCCGCGGAAACACCATTGCCGATCCGCAGGCGATGAGCGGCTCCACTCCGCTATCGGGCAGCGAGGGCTCGGTGCTCGATCCAATCGTTTCGGTCCGCCATCAGATCAGTCTTGGTCCCGGAGAATCCGCGACAATCAATATTGTAACCGGCATGGGTGACACCCGCGACGCGTGCCTCGGGCTTATCGACCGACACCAAGATCGGCGTCTTGCCGATCGAGTGTTCGATTTGGCGTGGACGCACAGCGACGTGTTCTTGCGGCAGATCAATGCCACGGAGGCGGACGCGCAACTCTACGCGCGGCTGGCGAGTTCAATTCTCTACGCCAATTCCTCGCTGCGTGCCGATCGCCAGCGTTCTGATCAAGAACCGCCGGGGGCAATCTGGTTTGTGGGGCTATTCCATCTCTGGCGATTTGCCGATTGTGCTGCTGCAAATCGGAGACCCGGAAAAAATCGAATTGGTGCGCCAACTCGTGCAGGCGCATGCATATTGGAGATTGAAAGGTCTGGCGGTGGACTTAGTGATCTGGAACGAAGATCACGCGGGATACCGGCAAGAACTCAACGAGCAAATCACGGGGTTGATTGCTGCCGGAATCGAAACCATCCCGCCAGACCGGCCCGGCTCGATCTTCGTGCGCTTCGCCGACCAGATGTCCAACGAAGATCGCATTCTGCTGCAAACGGTTGCGCGGGTCACAATCAGCGACAGCCAAGGCTCGCTCGCCGATCAGGTCAACCGCCGCAGCCCGCTTGCGCCGGTCATCCCGCGGCTTGTACCGACCCGGACACATGTTGCCGAACCCGCAGCCACAGCGGTGCCACTGCGCGACGATCTCATTTTCCCTAACGGAGTTGGCGGATTTACCGCCGATGGGCGTGAATACGTGATCACCACTACGCGCGGGCAAACTACACCCGCGCCATGGGTCAATGTCCTGGCCAACCCGAAATTTGGAACCGTGATTTCCGAGTCTGGTTCGGCCAACACATGGGCGGAAAATGCCCACGAGTTTCGCCTCACTCCCTGGAACAACGATCCCGTCAGCGATTCCAGCGGAGAAGCCTTCTATATCCGCGATGATGAGAGCGGTCACTTCTGGTCGCCGACACCGTTGCCCATCCGTGGCAGTGGACCTTACGTTACCCGTCACGGATTTGGCTACAGCGTCTTCGAGCACGCGGAAGCCGGCATAAGTTCGGAATTGTGGGTTTACGTTGCTCTGGATGCACCCATGAAGTTCGCCGTGTTGAAGTTGAAGAACCAGTCGGGTCGCCCGCGACGGCTGTCGGTCACGGGATACGCGGAATGGGTTTTGGGTGACCTGCGTCCGAAAACATCCATGCACATCTTGACCGAGGTTGATCCGAACAGCGCTGCGCTTTTTGCCAGCAATCCGTACAACACGGAGTTCGCCGGACGCGTGGGCTTCTTCGCCGTCGCGGAGAATCCAAAGCGGACCGTGACCTGCGACCGCGCTGAGTTCCTCGGTCGCAATGGCACGCTTCGCAGTCCGGCTGCCATGTTCCGCTCGCGACTGTCCGGCAACGTGGGTGCTGCCTTGGACCCCTGCGCGGCGATTCAGGTCCCATTCGAACTTGGCGACGGGCAAGAGCGTGAGATCATCTTCACGCTAGGCATGGGGCAGTACGCTGAAGATGCAACCAACCTGGTCAACCGTTTCTGCGGACCTGCTGCCGCCCGATCGCGCTCGAAGCGGTTTGGCAATACTGGAATCACACGCTGGGCGCCGTTCAGGTGGAGACACCCGACGCTGCTCTCAACGCATTAACCAACGGTTGGCTCGTCTATCAAACACTAGCCTGTCGGCTTTGGGGGCGCAGCGGCTACTATCAGCCGGGCGGAGCCTTTGGGTTCCGCGACCAGTTGCAGGACGTGATGGCGCTCATTCACACACAGCCGCACCTTGTGCGCGAACACTTGCTCTTGTGCGCGTCGCGTCAATTCCAGGAGGGCGATGCCCAGCATTGGTGGCACCCTCCGGCCGGCAGAGGCGTCCGCACTCACTGTTCCGACGACTACTTGTGGCTGCCGCTGGCGACCTGCCGCTACGTGCTGACCACAGGCGACACCGGCGTGCTCGATGAACCAGTTCACTTCGTCGAAGGCCGCTTGGTGAACCCGGAGGAAGATTCGTATTGGGATCTGCCTGCTCAGTCTCAGACAGTCGCCACTCTGTACGAACATTGCGTGCGAGCGATACTGAAGATGTTCTGGAGTGGGTGAGCACGGACTGCCGTTGATCGGGTGTGGCGACTGGAACGATGGAATGAACCTCGTGGGCGAACACGGCAAGGGCGAAAGCGTCTGGTTGGGATTCTTCCTGTATGACGTGCTCATGCAGTTCGCTAATGTTGCTCGAAACGCGGGGCGATCTCGCTTTCGCCGAGCGTTGCGAAACCGACGCCGAGCACATGCGCGGAGTTATTGAGCAGAATGGGTGGGATGGAGAGTGGTACCGCCGCGCTTACTTCGACGACGGATCGCCGCTTGGATCGGCAACGAACACGGAGTGCCAGATTGATTCGATTGCCCAGAGCTGGGCAGTATTGTCCGGTGCGGGTGATAGCGAGCGCTCACGCAAGGCGATGGACGCGCTGGATCAGAGGCTTGTCCGTCGCAATGAAGGGTTGATCCAACTTCTTGATCCGCCGTTTGATAAGTCAGAGTTGAATCCAGGTTCGATTAAGGGATACGTTCCCGGTGTAAGGGAAAATGGCGGCCAGTACACTCACGCCGCTATCTGGGCGGCCATGGCCTTTGCTGCATTGGGCGACAATCGCCGGGCGTGGGAGCTATTCGACATAATCAACCCCGTCAACCACGGGAAATCTCGCGAGGGCATCGACATCTACAAAGTGGAACCTTATGTGATCGCCGCTGACGTGTATGCACTCCATCCTCATGTTGGCCGCGGTGGCTGGACTTGGTACACGGGCTCTGCCGGATGGATGTATCAGGCTTATCACTGAATCACTTCTGGGGTTGAGACTCGAGGTGGACGAGCTGACTTTCGAGCCGTGCATTCCTGCGGATTGGCAGTTCTTTAAACTCCAGTATCGTTATCGCGAGACGCTTTATCACATCACGGTTACGCAAACTCACGGTGCGGCCAGCGCGATATGCGTCACTGTTGATGGTTTTCAGCAAGAGAGCGCGGCTATACACATGGTGGATGACGGTAAGGAGCACACGGCAGATGTGAGAGTAGTGGCTCGCGAGGAGAGTGCTGGCGCAATAGTCGAGCAACGTTTGGCCGGAACCGAGTAAAATCGGAGTCTGTGCAACATGAGGTTCGAGATGCCTGGACCGAAGATCTCGTTTTTGCGTTTGTTTTTGTTGATAATAAATATCTATGTCCAAACGTGAATTTCAGACCGAAGTCAATCAACTGCTGCAACTGATCATCCACTCCCTCTATTCGCATCCTGAAATCTTCCTGCGCGAGCTCATTTCCAACTCCTCCGACGCGCTTGATAAGCTCCGCCACCTGACGCTCACCGAGGATGCCTATAGGGCGCTCCCGTTCAATCCTCGAATCGATCTGGAACTCGACGAAGAGAACAAGACCCTCACCATCAGCGACACCGGCATCGGCATGAATGAGGAGGATCTGGTCTCGCACCTTGGCACCATCGCCCGCTCTGGCACCAAGAACTTCCTCTCGAAGCTCTCCGGCGATGCCAAGAAGGACTCGAATCTCATCGGCCAGTTTGGCGTCGGCTTCTACAGCGCCTTCATGGTCGCCGACCGGATAGAAGTCGTATCCCGCAAAGCTGGCGAAGAAAAAGCCTGGCGTTGGGTCAGCGATGGCAGGACCGGCTTCGACATCGAGCCCGCAGAGCGCTCGGTGGCCGGCACCACCGTACTTCTTCATTTCAACGAGGAAGGCAAGCAGTACGCTGATAGTTGGCGCTTGCGGCAGATCGTGAAGAAGTACTCCAACCACATTGCATTTCCGATCTTTCTCACCTACGACAAGAGCGAGTGGAACGAGAGCGAGAAGAAGTCGGCGAAAACTCCGTACCACCGAACAGGTCAATGCTGCCAGCGCTCTCTGGCGTCGTCCCAAGAGTGAGATCACGGAAGAAGACTACAAGGAACTCTATAAATCCATCGCGGGCGATTGGACAGATCCTCTCTTCTGGTTCCACACCAAAGCCGAAGGGAGCCTTGAATACACCACGCTATTCTACGTGCCCTCGAAGGCTCCGCTTGACCTCTACCAGGCGGAATACAAGGTCGGTGTAAAGCTCTACGTGAAACGCGTCTTCATCATGGACGATGCCAAAGAGCTTCTGCCGCAGTACCTGCGTTTCATCCGCGGCATCATCGACAGCGAAGATCTTCCGCTCAACGTCAGCCGCGAAATCCTGCAACAGAATCGCGTACTCGCCAGCATCCGCACCGCCAGCGTCAAGAAGATCCTCTCCGAGCTGAAGAACATTGCGGCCAACCAGCCCGAACAGTATCTGACTTTCATCACCGAGTACAACCGCCCCTTGAAAGAAGGCCTGTACAGCGACTTTGCGAATCGCGAAACGCTGCTTGATCTCATCCGCTTCAAATCCACCAAAGTGGAAGGCCTCACCAGTTTTGCCGACGTGAAGTCGCGCATGAAGGAAGGACAGAAGAGCATCTACTACATCACCGGCGGTGCCGAATCCCTACTGCGCACGTCGCCTCTTCTCGAGATCTACAAAAGGAAGGATCTTGAAGTTCTCATTCTCGATGACGATATCGATGAAATCGTCTTCTCCGGCATCGATAAATATGGTGACATCGACCTCAAGGCCGTTAACAAAGCCGCAACCAGCGAGGACCTGAAAGACGAGGCTGAGCCCGACAAGGCCGAGACGCTCAAGCCGCTGCTCGACAAGCTGAAGGCCACCCTCGGCGACCGTGTGAAAGATGTGCGCGCCTCCGTGCGGCTTGCAGATAGCCCCTCCTGCATCGTCTCTGACGAAGAGGAGCCCTCCATGAAAATGCAGCAGATGCTGCGCGCGATGGGCCAAAAAGATATTCCTGCGCTTTTGCCCACGCTTGAGATCAATCCTGATCACGAGATCGTCAAGAAACTGCTCGCACGTTCCGATGATCCCATTCTTCAGGACGCCGCGTGGCTGCTTTTTGATCAGGCCCTTCTCATGGAAGGCGTACCGCTCCAGGACCCTGCCACCTTTGTTCAACGTCTCAACCGAATTCTGAACCTTTCCATTTAGACTCCAACTCGGTGCGGCTGCGTGTGCGCGCAGCCGCCGCTCTCTTCTGTAGCGAGGTACGTCTCGCTCTGGCTGTGCCTGTCTGGGCGGAGCCAGTTCTTGCTCAGAGATGCCGGATGGGCATAGCTTAGTTTTCATGAGTCCATTCAGGCAATTTGTTTTCATGCACTGGAGAGTGTGCCACCTCAGGCCTGTGGGTACTGCTCAATAGAGCTCACAGTTTCTTGTGCAGGCATGGGAAATGCTTACCCTGAGTAGGTGCTCCATTAACGCTCAGCAGCTACCGGATTAATAGCCTGACGTTTTCGGATGTGTACACCACCCCACCAATGTTGAAGGTCATCGAAATATAGATACACCACTGGCGTCGAGTATAGCGTGAGCAATTGGCTAATGATCAGCCCTCCAATAATCGTAATGCCCAGAGGGCGCCGAAGTTCGGATCCGGTACCGGTCCCCAGGGCGAGGGGCAAGGCTCCGAGGAGCGCAGCCATGGTGGTCATCAGGATCGGGCGAAAGCGCAACATGCATGCTTCGACGATGGAATCGTATGAGTTCTTGCCTTCGTCCCGCGCGGCAGCGAGAGCAAAGTCGATCATCATGATCGCGTTCTTCTTCACGATGCCAATGAGAAGGATAATGCCGATGATCGCGATAATGCTGAGGTCGGTGTGGGTGAATTGAAGCGCCAGCAGTGCGCCAACGCTCGCCGCAGGAAGACTGGAAATTATGGTAATGGGATGGATGCAGCTCTCATACAAGATCGCGAGAATGAGGTAAACGGCCACCAGCGCCGCAGCAATCAGGATTGGCTCACTAGAGAGCGAAGATTGATAGGCTTGAGCAGTGCCGGCGAATTCAGTCTGGATAGTGGGCGGAAGACCGATATTCGCGGCTACGGCGTTTGTAGCATTCACCGCATCGCCTAACGCAGCACCCGGCCTAAGATTGAAAGAAATAGTCACCGCGGGAAATAGACCCTGATGGGTCACCGTCAGGGGAGCGGTGTCGGGCGCGAAGCTGGTGAATGCGCTCAAGGGAACCTGTTTCCCATTCGGCGCACTTACATAAATTTGTCGCAGGAACAGAGGATTCTGCCAGAATTCCGGTGATGCCTCCATCACAACGTGATACTGATTCAGCGTGTTGTACATGGTTGATACGGGGCGCTGGCCGAATGCGTCGTAGAGCGTGCTGTCGATCAATTGAGGTGTGATACCGAGACGCGCGGCTGTTCCGCGATCGTACTGGATCATTGCTTGCAGGCCGCGGTTCTGCTGGTCGCTGCTGACGTCGGAAATAATCGGAATCTTCTTTAGCTGTTCGACCATTTTGGGTGCGTAGCGATTCAGGTCGTCGAGATTGTCGCCCCGCATCGTGAATTGATATTGAGCATTACTTTGCCGACCGCCGACACGCAGATCCTGCGCGGCCTGTAGATAGAGGGTTGCGCCTGGCAACTTGGCTAACTTGGGCCGCAGCCGCGCGATGACGAGGTCGGCAGAAATGTTCCGCTGATCGAGCGGCTTCAGTGATATGAACATGCGCGCAGAATTGTATGTGCTGCCTCCAGTGAATCCCGCAACGGTGTCAACAGCGGGGTCTGCGGCGACAATGTTGACCAGCGGAAGCATAATCTTGTCCATTGCCTGGAACGAAGTGTCCTGGTCGGCGGTAACGGACCCTTGAATTCGTCCATTATCCTGCTCCGGGAAAAATCCTTTGGGTACGTGGATGAACAGGTACGCATTCAGGCCAATCGTCGCCAGTAAAACCAGCAGCGTGACCGCTCGAAAACGGAGAGCGACTTTCAGTGTGCTCCCGTACAGATTCACCACCCAATCAAAGGCGCGCTCGCTGGTGCGGTACATCCAACCATGAGACTGGTCATTTCGGAGCAGATAGGCGCACATCATGGGGGTCGCGGTAAGCGAAACTACCATGGAAATCGTGATAGCAATGGAGAGCGTTACCGCAAATTCTCGAAACAGCCGGCCTACGATGCCTCCCATCAGAAGCAGGGGAATGAACACTGCGATCAGTGAAACGCTGATGGTAAATACCGTGGAACCCACTTCCTGAGCGCCCTTGAGCGCTGCCTCCATGGGTGGCATGCCCTTTTCCAGATAGCGCGTGATGTTCTCGATCACGACAATCGCGTCATCAACCACAAAGCCGGTCGAGATGGTCAGTGCCATAAGAGAAAGATTGTCGAGGCTATAGCCAAGCAGATACATCACGCCGAAAGTTCCCACCAGCGACACTGGGACAACAACGCTGGGAATAAAGGTGGTGCGTGGGTTTCTCAGGAATACGAATACGACCAGGATTACGAGAACCACCGAGATGATCAGCGTCTTCTCTGTGTCGCGTACAGATGCCCGGATGGTGACGGTCTGATCCATGGCCTGTTATTTTCGGCCAAAGGAGATACAGGCCTAAGCCCAGCACAAGAAGCGCGGCCAACGACGGCCATAGCCAGTGCCGCCGGGTGTTCCCAGGTCGGGTGCTCTCCGAAGAAGACACCGTAACAGTTTCAGGTAGGACCGCTATCGGGTCATTAGCTTCGGAGAACTCTTCTGTCGGCGTGCTTGGCCTGTCGGTCATATCGTTCCTCGAGCAAAGTGCAGCGGTGACTTACTCCCCGAAGAATGACCACGGGCAGCGCAGAGGGAGAAGCAGTCGCCAGAATGTCGAGCTGTCTGGCACTTGGGATTATGGCGTGATGCCTTGGTCGATTTGCGATTTCCAGCGACTGGGGACTCCAAACCTTGACCGCGAGCCTCCCAGGGAAGGCCCAGCATTATGGATGCTACAAGGTGCAGCGATCAGAATCTGTGCAATATCGCTCAGATTGTGGTTCCGAGAAGAACTCGATTGCATCCCGATAGCAGGACAGCAGTTTCGCCCATTATCGGGACCGCCGCGCTTTGTGCCACCCAACTTTTGCCGCAATACCTGTGGATGCAGTTCTTCCCTTTTAGCTCGCCTCTCGGGTGCGGAAATCAGCAGTAATTTGGAAGGAAACATCGGTATCGCAGAAGTCGCATTGGGTAGTGTTCACGCCCGCAGGGAGCGGTATCGGGACAGGGAATGTTCTTAAACAGGAAGGGCACGTCACGGCAATATAGTTCGCCCTTGAATTGACAGGAATCCAGACGGCTGATTTCGGCGGACTGCCGACCCGTGGGCGTGCCGGGACTTCTTCCAGCAATCCGATGATCTTCTCGAATAGTTCCTTTGGGGAATACTGACCCTTTTCAAAGAAGGCGTCGGCCAACACGCTTTCGGGTACATCCATGCCCGAAAATTCACCACTGATGGCGATGGCGGGAATGTGGGGAAAACGCCTACGCACGACGGACAGGAATTCGAAGCCGTTCATGTTGGGCATTCGAAGATCGGAAATGATCACGTCAGGGAGCGACTTTTTGAGGGCGGCAAGACCCTCAAAGCCATCCGCCGCAGACAAAACCGCGTACCCTTGCGCCTCTAGGAGCATGTGCGCCATGGCGCGTATATTCTCGTCGTCGTCAACAAAGAGAATTCTGTACTTGAACGTTCCGTTGATTCTTACGTCGCCCTTTTCGGTTGCCACGAGATGTTCACCTTTGTTTCGGCTGTGTGGGTTCAAACTCCAACATGAATACCGAAAGCTACGAGCGGCCAATCAGCGGAGTCGGAGCACCCCCCGAAATTGTCGCCGTGTCCCGATAGTACGCCTCCCTAAGAATCGGAAGCAGATGAGAAAATGACGGGACAATGAAATAGTTTCATCATTGCCCTGCCGTAGTCCGAGCTGACTCATACGCGCTACTCAGGTTGAGCGTACCGTTGACGTAAGGCAGAGAGATAGATACCGGAGCGAGCGGCCACGAGCGAAGACGCGCAAATGCAGTTCTGTAGTCCACGACTAGCTGGCTGCATTTGCTATGCTGTTGTGGCGTGGCGCTCTTAATCAAATTCTTCATGCTGTCGCTCAGCGCACTTTTTCCGCTGATTAATCCGCTGGGCTCTGCGTTGTTCTTCTTAGGGCTCGTCGGGAATGCCCCTCCAAAGGTCTACCGCGAACTGGCACGCAGAATTCTGTAATGCCGAACTGCGATTCGAGCACCTGCAAAGAACCCACGAAGCTCAGCGGGCAGCGTGCCCGGAGCCACAATCCGTTGCAGGAGAAGGCGCCATGGACGGCGCTCAGACCTCATAGGGGAGAAGTCGTCTGCGAACCGGAGAGGGTACGTTCACTATCCCAATCGAAACCCCGAGGCGATCCGGGCGACCCACCTTCGGCACGCGCCCTTTGCGCGGCTAAGGTGTGAATCGACCCACTCCCCTAGCCGCGCTCTTGCTGTTGCGGTTGCTCAGTTGCCGTTGCTCTCAACTTTGAAACCTTGAAACCTTGAAACTTTGAAACCTCGCTCTTTGAAACCTCGCTCTTTGACCTCGCTCTTCCCTAACGCAGCAAGTCCTCCAACTCCACGCCCTTATCCGTCTTCTCGTCGCGATACTTGATAATCACCGGCGTGTACACGCTCAGCCCCCACTCAGCGGCCTTGCCCTTGGTGATCGCCCGCGCTCCCGGCCACCACCACAGCATTCTCGGGAACCACCAGCGACCCATGCTCATTGGCGCGATAAATCTCTCCCGTCACCGTGTCGAACAGCGGAGTCGAGCGCGTCAGGATCACGCCCGATCCCAGCACCGCCCGCCGCAACACCTGTGTCCCCTCGTAGATGCCGCAGTTGCCGCCCACCAGCACGTCGTCCTCAATCACCACCGGAGACGCATTGACCGGCTCCAGCACGCCGCCAATCTGCGAGGCCGCGCTTACGTGTACCCGCTTGCCGATCTGCGCGCACGAGCCCACCAGCGCATGGGAGTCCACCATCGTCCCCTCGTCCACATACGCTCCCGTGTTGATGTACATCGGAGGCATACAGATCACGCCCTTGGCCACATAAGCCCCAGCGCGCACCGTCGAGCCGCCCGGAACCATCCGCACTCCGTCGTCGGACTTAAAATGCCGCACCGGATACGTGTGTTTATCGACAAATGTAAATGTGTCTCCCGCATGAGTCTCCGCCGACACGCCCAGACGGAAGCCCAGCAGAATCCCCTGCTTCACCCAGACATTGGCTTGCCAGCGACCATCGCGCTTTTCGGCTGCCCTCAACTCGCCCCGTGACAGCGCCTCGCGAAACACCACAAATGTTTCCAGCGCTCCGCTCTCGTGAATCGCATCCGTCCCCAACCCATACAACCGCTCGATCTCAATTCGTAAGTTGTCCATGATGAAGCAGTATAAGTCACAGGCACAGCTACCGGGTGGAACGATCCATCACCCCATTCACTGTTCAGGAACCCAGCAGCCTCTAACCATTGGCGAGAAAGTCAATCCTTCAGCTCCCGTGTCAGACGATTGCCGCACAGGTAAATATCGCCTCTGAAACGATTATCCAAAACGTCAACCGTTCATCCTCCCGGCGCAGACAGCCCAAGGACCACCCCGCGAGCGTTCCCGCCGTTGCCGCAACCCCCTCTGCAGAGGAAAACTCTTTTACGGAGCTGTAAACATGCGCACTTCCGCACATTTGACTTAACAGCCCACACTAAGTGAGAATGAATGAGTCGCAAGCAATTGCGATCCCAACCAGAGTGGGCCTGTGGCGCAGCTGGGAGCGCGCTTCCATGGCATGGAAGAGGTCGTCGGTTCGATCCCGACCAGGTCCACCAATAATATCTCCCATAAAATCAATAGCAAACAAAAGACAAAATGGATCTGTGCAAACTTTGCGTAAACTCTTAAGCGAGAGTCGCAAAGGAATGAACGCATGCGCGGCAGATCGGAAGGGCTTTACCTGTGGCCACGGCACTCTGACGACTGCAGGCACGTGAACATTGCCGTGGATGGGACCAGTCCCGGCGCGACTCCGCCCTGCTGCTTTGCATCGACGTGGGGAACGCGTGATCGACGCTCAGTGCCTGTGCGCTCGATGTTGCTGTAACGATGTTGCTGTAACATTGAAGCACAGTCGACTACTCTCGCCACCGTGAGGACTTTGACGATGAAGGATTCCGAGATGAACTCGCTCGTCACTGCGATCCTCGAGGGTGATTGCGCAGAGTCGGTTTCGCAAGTCGAACAGCTCTGTGCCAGCGGGGCTAGCTCTCAGGACATCGTCATGTGCGGCATCGAACCTGCCATGTTGGCGTTGGACAGCAAATGCACCCTGGAACAGTTCAACCTGCTTGAGATCATGCTGGCTGGCCGGGCCGTGACCGAGGTCATGAAACTCCTGTATCCCATTGGCAGCGCCGCGGCTGTCACAAAGGCAACCGTCGTCATCGCCTCCCTGGAAGGGGATGTTCATGATCTGGGCAAGAACATCCTCAAAATGGTTCTCTCCGGCAGCCGCTATCGCGTGGTGGACTGCGGCAAAGACTGCCCGCTGCCAAAGCTCATGGAAGCCGTCGAGAAAGAACAGCCCTTGGCCATCGGGATCAGCGGCCTCATCACCCATATCATTCCGCTGGTGAGACAGGTGAAAGACCTGCTAAGACTGCGGGGTCTGGAGCAGGTGAAAGTCATGGCGGGAGGCGCGGCCTTGAAGCAATCTTCTCCCGACAAACTCAATGTTGATTTCGTAGCTGAATCCGCCTTCGACTCCCTCCACTATCTCGAGGCTCTGGCCGGAGAAGGCCAGTGAACAGCCTGCAACGGATCGCCGCCGCCATCCAATTTCAGGAGACCGACCGGGTGCCGGTCGTCGCGCAGGTATTCGGCCATGCCGCCAGGATTGCTGGCGTGCCGCTGGATGACTACGTGCGTGATGGCGAAACTCTCGCCCGGTGTCAACTCAACGCGCTGCATCATTATCGCTATGACGCGGTGTTTTCGGTCATGGACGTCAATGTGGAAACGGAAGCCGCCGGCTCCGTTTTGCGGTATCCGGGCAATCAGTATTCCGTGATCGAACGGTACGCCTTGTCCCCAGAGATCTCCCAAGGGGGCGAATGGGATGGCTTGGCTGTTCCCGATCCACAGCGCGACGGACGTATGCCGGAGATGCTCAAAGCCCTGACCATCCTCAGAGGCGAACTCCGGGACGAGGTGGCTGTGATTGGTTGTATATTGGGCCCATTCACTCTCACAACCCAGTTGCTCGGACTGGAGCCCACGCTTTACCTAGCCATTGATGATCCTCCCCGATTAGCGCACCTAATGGATTATGCTACCGAGGTGGTGATTCGATTTGGCTTGGCCCAACTGCGGGCGGGTGCACATCTGCCGATGGTCTTTGATCCCTCGGCCTCTCCGGCGGTCATACCTCCGAGCTTCTTCAGAGAGTTCGAATTGCCTAGGCTAAGGCGGGTCTTTCAGGTGCTTTCGGAGGCTGGGGCCATTGCCAACTGGTTGCATATCGCTGGTCCGGGGGCCTCCATTCTGCCTTATTACGAGAAGGCCGGGGTTCATATAGCGAACTTTGACTATATGGTGGGCGCTGACGAGGCAAATAGCTGTCTCCCCGGCACTTGCGTCAACGGGAATATCAAGTCACTTCTGTTCGTAGAGGGAACCCCCGCCGAGGTCGAGACGGAAGCCCTCGACCTTCTGCGCGCCTTCCGCGACCGGCGAGGTTTTATACTTTCGTCGGGCTGCGAGATCCCACCTGAAGCCAAGCCGGAGAACGTCGCGGCGCTGGTAAAGGCACTGGACGGCAAGGGGCAATAGGATGCCGAAGCTCACGGTCATGGACAATGACGTCGCTCGGGCGATCCCGTTTTCGCCGAGGTGCGTCCGCGCAGGAGATCCTCGCGAGTGCCGGCATTTCGGTTCGCAGCGGTTGCCGGGGCGATGGGGCCTGCGGTCTCTGTCTGGTGGAGATCGAAGCCGGCGAGACCGCTCCCCCGAACAAGACTGAACGCCTTGTTATCCCGCCAGAACAGCTTGCGCGGAACATTCGTCTGGCATGCCAACTCCTGCCGGAAAACGACATCCAACTGCGCGTCATCAACACAGGCTCTAAGGCCAGTTGGCGCGATCTGCCCCCGGACTTTCTCCCTTGCACCCCTTCGTTCCTGCCTTCTTTCGCCGGAAGGCTGACAGCGAACGCCGCCTACGGGTTGGCAATTGACTTGGGAACCACGCAGGTCAGCCTCTCACTTTGGGATCTCAAACGCGGCCGCCGCCTCCACGGGCGCATCGGGCCGAATCCGCAATCCCTATACGGCACAGACGTAGTGGCGCGCCTGATCGCCGCCGGTGAATCGCCGGAGAACGCGCGGCAACTGGCCCGCCTGCCCTTGGAGGCAATAGCTGGGGCTCTGCAGGAAATGTGCTCGCGAGCCGGATGCCAGCCGCAGGAGGTCGTCCAGGCTACCTTCGTCGGAAACACCGCTATGCTGTCCATATTAACGGGCGCAGATTCCCGGCAACTGCTACAGCCCCACAACTGGACGCGCCCGATGGAGTACAGCGTTGAAGAACCCCACACTTGGGTGAGTCTTCTGGGAATCCATCAGCAGGCCACGCTGGAAGTCATCTCACCTCTCGCCGGTTTCGTTGGCTCCGACCTGTTGGCGGGAGTGCTGGCGACCCGCCTGACAGAGCAGCCGGGCAGCCTATTGATTGACTTCGGGACGAATTCCGAGATGGCGCTCTGGGACGGACAGACGCTATGGGTGACCTCCGCGGCAGGCGGACCCGCCTTCGAAAGTTGCGGAATGCAATGCGGCATGCCGGCCGAGCCCGGTGCCATCTATCGTTTCGGACCAAACAGCTCCGGCGAACTTCATTTTGAAGTGCTGGACGGGGGCGAAGCCAAGGGGTTCTGTGGCTCCGGCCTGGTGGATCTGATAGCCTGCTTGCGCGACAGCGGAGAGCTGACAAGCATGGGCAGCTTCGGGAGCCCTCGCCACAAGGATGGGTATGCCGTTCCTGGAACGGACCCGGTGATTCGCCTCATCAAGAAAGACGTGGACACCTTCCAGCGCGCGAAAGCAGCGATCGGCGCCGGAATCAGCACGATGCTCGCCCGGGCCCAGATGAGCGCAACGGAGTTGAGCCGCATCTGCGTGTGCGGCGTCTTCGGCCGGAATTTGAATGTCCGCAATGCCCAGCGCATCGGTCTCTTGCCGGATTCTCCAGCCGGAGCGTGTCGAACTCTGCGGGAATACTGCGCTGGCCGGTTGCGAACACCTGCTTCTGTCGCCGGAAAGAAACTCGGAAATGGAAACATTGAGAGAACGCTCGGTTATCATCAACCTCTGCCAGTCCTCCGATTTTGATGCTTTGTTTCTGGAGAACCTCTACCTTCAGCCCATGAGAGTGGAAAAGAAATGAAGGATCTTCCAGGCGGCGAACAGAAGATGTTTGAAGCCTTCCTCAAATCGACCCAGTACCTGCTCTGTCTCCAGACCCAGCAGGACATCTGGGAGCACCTTGGGAAAGTTTGTGCTGACGCACTTTCCGGCCAATTGGCTCGCCTTCATCGAGCGGGACTCCGACAACAGCCTCGCGTTTCGTTACTGCACACTCCCGGAGTCTGTCGCCGCGCAACAAATCCTTACGGACGAAGTTCGAACCCTTCTCACCGACGTACTGGATAGCGGCTTTTTGGCATCACGCGTCCTCCACACGCCCGCTCCCTCGATGACGGCTTTCCTTCCTATCGTCGAGAATGGCCGTTCGAGATCGGGTCATGCTGATTGGCCACACCGATGCTCGTCCGCTTCCAACTGGATTGTTGGGTATCTATCTCGCTCTCGCCGGCCTTGCGGGCACAACCACCGAGCGCAAGCGGGCCGAGGAAGAAGTCCGCCGATTGAACGCGGAACTTGAGCGGCGCGTGGAACAGCGCACAATGCAACTCCAGAGGGCCAACGAAGAGTTACTGAAGGAAATCACCGAGCGCAAGCAGGCCGAAGAGGCGTTGCGCACCAGCGAGGAGCGCTGGGAGACCACACTGCGCAGCATTGGCGATGCGGTGATTGCGACCGATGCCGATGGCCGGGTCGTATTCATGAATGAAGTTGCGGAGAAGCTGACCGGATGGCCGCTCTCTGAGTCTCAAGGGAAAGATCTTAAAGAGATCTTCAACATCGTCCACGAGGTGACACGAATCAAGCCGGAAAATCCCATTGCCAAGGTAATCCGGACTGGACAGGTTCTGGGACTGGCAAACCACACCGCGCTGATCAGCCGCAGCGGAAGGGAATTCCCGATTGAAGACAGCGGCGCCCCGATTCGAGACAAAGAGGGCCAGATTAGGGGTGTCGTGATGGTTTTTCAAGACATCAGTGAGAAGCGAATAGCCGAAAAAGCCGTGCGCGACAGTGAACGGTTGGCAACAACTGGACGGTTGGCCTCGTCACTCGCACACGAGATTCACAATCCTCTGGATACCATTGGCAATCTGCTGTACATAATCGATCAGAGTCCCGATATACCCCAGACGCTGCGGCAGCACGTTGCGATGGCAAGTGAAGAGCTAACGCGGGTGACGCAAATGACCCAAAACATGCTCGCCTTCCAACGCGAAGCGAAGACGCCAGTGCCAATCAAGATCGACGAAGTCCTGCAGAATGTGGTTGCGCTCTACCAGAGGAAGATCGAATCGGCTGCAATCAAGGTCGAGAAACAGGTGGAATTCCAGGGAGAGTTCATAGGCTTGCCTGGAGAGATGCGGCAGGTTTTGGCAAACTTAGTTGGCAATGCGATTCAGGCCATCGGCAAGAATGGGAAGATAAGGTTACATGCCTATGCCAGCCGAGAATGGCGTCTAGGCCAGTGTGGATTGCGAGTGACGATTGCAGATAACGGACCGGGCATACCTTCAGAGATCCGCGGCAATATCTTCGATCCCTTCTTTACGACCAAGGGCGAAGGTGGGACCGGACTGGGCTTATGGATCACATCAGGTATTGTTGAGAACAATAATGGAATCCTGCGGTTTCGCACCGTCACCAGAGCTGGACGTTCAGGTACATGCTTTTCGATCTTCTTTCCCTTTCCGTCGTAGCCCGAGCTGAAGTGTGCGCAAACAGCCTGCAAATGGAGAGGAATAGATTTCTTAAGACAATAGTAGCTGCTCGAGCTCTGTTATGAACGCAGTAGGCGCCACGCCTTTCACGGCGCGTTTGTCCACACATTTCAGAGCCTCATCGGGAAGGTCCACATAAGCGGACAACAGCAGAATCTTGACCTCGGGTTTGAGGCGCTTCATTTCTGCCGCGACCTGGCCGCCGTTCATACCCGGCATCGCATAATCGAGCACAACCGCTTTCACCGGATTGGCCACGAACAGATCCAGTCCTTCGGGTCCACTCAAGGCTGTAAGGACCTCGTGCCCATGGAGTTGCAGCAGCATCTTGCGCACCATTAGACCGCGCGGCTCGTCATCGACGCATAGAATCATGGGGCCCGATACCGCCAGAGAAGATTAGGTAAGTACCTGTAATAGCTACCGGATGCGCCTAGGGTCTCACGAACGCAGTTCTTTTCTGGGTGATAATTGGCCAATGCAGCTGTGACGTGAGTCACGGCGGAGCTACGCTGGTAAACTGAACCAGCCCGTTCTCGCGAGATTAGTCCCTATATGTCGGGATGTGGGAAGTTTGGGAGACGTCGCTGGCGCTTGCTACTGATCGCGGGGGATGACGGGCAATCCCGGAGTTGTTCGGCCCGAGTGCCGACAGTCCGTCAACTGCCACCATAATTGCACCTCTGGCCGTCTACCCGGATTAGGTCTTGCCCAAGATCAGGTCGTTATTCCAGAGCGCCAGGACTACATCCATCTGACTGTTGTGTGCCTTCTCGGTTCCATCGGTTACGGCCCGCCACAGTGCACTTGTAGATCGGAGCTGGGTTCCTTCAGTTAGCAATGCCACGGCGCGGACTGCATAAGCCTTGTTGTCCTTTGACGCCGTATAGCGGCCGGCGGGGATACCTTTAACAAGCCCCTCTTCGCAGAGACCTAGATAGGCCCCACGCGGACAGCCCTTCTTCCGTGCCGCCGCACTTGTGGGATATAGCTTCTCCATCGCGCTCTCCCACCGAGCTATTGGATTGATGTCGCCGGAAGCCTCTTGCTGCGTCGCCATCAGCGCTGCTTCACCGTATCGATTCGCCATCGTGGATCCTCATATATACAGACTGCGATTTTACTAGAATCCCGCACTGCGGCTGTTTATTGACAAGAACATCTGTGCATTCCACGATGTTGGGACTTCGCCGCATCCTTTTTCTTGCGGCAGATGTTATGACAACGATTTGGCAGTTCCGTTCAGTTCAGGTTGCGGAGCTCAGCCAGAGCGCGTGGAGTCGTGAGTGAGAATCGGGATTGATTTAGGTGGCACTAAGATTGAGGTTATTGCGCTTGCCGATACCCCTACCAGTGCCGGCGCCACGCTCTTGCGGCATCGTGTCCCTACGCCCGTCGGAGACTACGGCGGCATCTTGAACGCCGTGGTTGAGCTGGTCGCGTTCACGGAAAGGGAGACAGGCCAAACCGGCACGGTGGGCATTGCCACCCCCGGGGCGATCTCGCCTTCTACGGGTCTGCTGAAGAACTCGAACAGCACTGTTTTAAACGGCATGCCCCTCGGCCGCGACCTTGAGACCCGACTGGGGAGGCCGATACGCATAGAGAATGACGCGAATTGCCTTGCACTTTCGGAGGCCGTCGATGGCGCTGCTGCGAACGCCCGCGTCGTCTTCGGTGTGATACTCGGGACAGGCGTCGGCGGAGGCGTTGTCATAAACCAACAACTCCATGTTGGACGCAACAAGGTCGCCGGCGAATGGGGCCATAACCCGCTCCCCTGGGCCCGTGCGGACGAGCTACCCGGAGCTGCCTGTTATTGCGGGAAGCGAGGCTGCATCGAAACGTTCCTGTCAGGTGCCGGCGTGACACGCGACTACTGCGCACGCAGCGGCAATGAGAGGACGGCCGTTGTGATTGCCGAAGCCGCCGCTGCAGGCGATCCGCTCGCCAAGGAATGCTTTGACCTCTATCAGGACCGGTTGGCGCGGAGTTTGGCTTCGATCGTCAACGTGCTCGATCCTGATGCGATTGTGCTAGGCGGCGGACTGTCCAATTTGACAAGCCTTTATCCGGCTCTGCCTGCGCTTCTCAGGTCCTATACCTTTTCCGCTGATACCGGCACACCCATTGTGCGTGCCATGCATGGGGATTCAAGCGGCGTGCGCGGCGCGGCCTGGTTGTGGCAATCAGCGGGATCTGCACAAGATTGAGCAGGTAGAGTCAGGGACCTTTGACATAGTCCGTTAGAGATGCGATTTCCACAACATGCTGGCTCCATGGAGCAACAAAGCAGTTGATAATAATCATTGCTAACCGGCGACTCCACACCGGCATGCAGAACGACCAAACGGGTTCGTTTTGTGGCGCGCATAGGAGCGGGAGCGCGGCTAGAGCGTTTCCCGGCAATGCGCAGATGGTCCTCGTTGTCATCTGAAGTGATCACGACGAGAACACTAGTATCCATTTACGTTTTCGGATAAGGGGAAAGCAGTTGAATCCAGCAGCAGAAGCAGAAGCATACGAGTCCATCGCGTTCCAAGTGACTTCCGTGATATCGAAAGAGAAGGCCGGTGGCATCCACGTCGGCACAATCGAGTTGAAGTCGGCCAACGCGAAGGGTACTTCGAAGATCACGATCGTCGGGGATGACACCCTGGCGAACGAGTACAGGCTGGGGGAGTTCTTCTCAATGAAACTCGTGAAAGATCAGGCTGCAATCGAAGCGCAGAAAGACTACCACGAGCGCGTTCAAGGGAAGTAAACGTCATCGGCTAGGATCGCAGCCCCTCGCAAGAGGGGCTGCCTTTTCGCCAGGTGGATTAGCATCGGCGAGGGAGTCCCTTTGCCGAGGCCTCGGATCCAGGTGGTTCACGGAACGGTTCCACAGAAATACGCTCGTAACACACTTCCAGAACCGTCAGGTATTCTGTGCCGCCTGGCGCTTGGAGAACTACGCTGTCGTCCGCTGCCGACTTTATCAACGCGCGTCCCAGAGGCGAACCCCAACTGATGTGGTTGCGGTTGAGATCGACCTCGTCGACGCCCACGATGCTCACCACTCGCTCCGCTCCCGCGGCATTGGCATAGCGCACAGTCGCTCCGAAGAATGCCCTCGTCTTCGCCTGCCCCGCTCTTGGAGCTTCCGGGTCCACTACTTCCGCGGCTTCGATTCGCATCGCAAGAAAGCGAATCCGTCCATCGATCTGCCGCAGCCGCCGCTTGCCGTACTGATAGTCGGCGTTTTCACTGCGATCGCCGTTGCTGGCAGCCCACGCCACCACCTCCACGACGGCCGGGCGTTCCCTGGTGAGCAGAAACAGGTGCTCGTCTTTGAGGCGCTGCAGCCCGCTCGGCGTTATGTAGTTCTTGCCGTGCGTCGCGGGCTCGTTCCCTTGTGGTTTTCTCGTAGACCCTTTTCGCATCTCGTAGTTGTTCCTAGTGGGTGCCCAATTGAACGCGGATGAACGCCGATACAAAACACTGTAGGTCATCCGCTTTCATGGGAGTTCATCTGCGGCCCTAACTGATTTTTTCACGTTTTTCAGTCCTGAGCGATCCTATCCATCACCTGGGACAGGTGCCGACGATAGCATGCTTGGAAATCAGTATTTTAAGCCCGCATATGTGAATCGATGCCAGAAATTCCTGGATCACGGGCTACTCGGCAATTACCAGTTAAATAATTGATTTCAGTAGTGTCCGGCTAAAAGTCGAATAGATTGAACTGGTTACCGGAATCGACTAAGTCGTTATCGAAGGCAGCTGCGTGAAGTGCCCATAAAATGCGCGCTTTCTCGAAAAGCGTGAGGCTGAGGATCTGTAAAATCTGGTAGAGGCTGGCGTCCAGCTCCAACCGTTTGCGCACGATTGCCACCAGGACGTATACCGAGACTGCGATCCATATCTGAGTCTTCACGGCATTCTCGCTGGTGCCGAAGAATGCCTTGATGCGTAGGTGCTGCTTGATCCATTTGAAAAACAATTCAACTTGCCAGCGCTGCTTGTAGATTTGCGCGATCGTCAACGCCGGGAGCGCAAAGTTGTTGGTCAGGAACTTCAGCCGCTTATTGGTCTCCCCATCGAAGTAACTCACGCGTCGCAGTGGATCGGGATACGCAGAAGCCGATTCCAGAGATGTTAGAAGCACGGTCTGATCGGAGCGAACGCCTGTGCTCTTATTGACCGGATGCGAGTAGCGCCGCTGAATCGAAACGTTCGACTTGGTGCGCACCACGAAGAAAGCCGAGCTGAGCGTGAACACAAACAGACGTTGGAAATCGATGTAGCCGCGGTCCATCACATAGAACGCGCCGGGTTCCGGCATGATCTCGTCCAAGATGTTTACGTCATGCACTTTGCCGTTAGTAATGCGGATAAATGTGGGAATGTTGCCGTGCAGATCCAGCAGAGTGTGCATTTTGACAGCAGCTTTGTGCTCACGGAACTTGGCCCATGGGAACAAGGAAAGGCAGAGATCAATAGTCGTGGAGTCCAAGGCATAGAGGCTGTTGTTCAGGTTGACGCCCAACGGATCGCAGGCGTAGAGAGGCCGTGCCATGCCAACCAGAATTTGTGCGAAGTCGGCGAAGATCCTCCAATCATGAGATTCGTTCGCATCCGCTAAAGTCTAGCGCGTCACCTTGCCACGAAAGCCCATGTGGTATAACTTGGCACCCATCGCGCGAAGGCATGCTTCTATGTCGCGCAGACTTTCCCGGTAAGTCAATTGCGCGAAGGCCATCGCCAGATACTGGTCCCAACAAGAGAAACCTCGCAGGTGGGAGTCGCCGCGATAGCGAGCTACACATTTCTGAAACTCCTTGCCCGGGGCGTGCTCGATCAGTTGAGAGAAGATAGTGCGGCCAGCATTCATTCCACTATTGTTTCGGATCTGGAACTCGTCGTCTCAGGCCGAAAGCCGCATTCTGGATTTCAAATCGTTCTCGCGCCGAACGGCCACATCCTGCTGACCCGTAGAGACTTACGCAACTCTCTGAAATTTTAGCCGGACACTACTGAATTGATTTCTTGGGTGTTGCCGACGTGACGCGATTTAACAGAACTGCAGACTTCATGCGCTCGCAGTGTTCCGCGAAGTGTGGGTGCGGTCCTTGCCAGCGAAGATTCTCTACCGAGTCAAATACAGGCACATCCAGCCGCAGGGTCGCGAGGGTGCGAAACAGCAGGGCGTCATTCCAGCCGTTCAGCAGCGATTCAGAGGGTGAGCGAGCTTTTCGAATTGATGGATGCCAAGCTCGCCAGTCCTTCGGAATGTCTTCGAGGTGCGGGTACTGCGATAAAGTAAGAGCGGCAGACTTTGTCCCCCATCCCTGCAATCCCGGAAAGCCATCGGCACTGTCCCCGACCACCGCCAGGTAGTCCGGAATAGATTGGGGCGTTACTCCAAACTTCGCTAAGACACCGGCCTCATCCCGCACTACGTTCCTCATGCGATCCAACTGAACAACTCGTGTGCCAACGACGCACTGGCCGAGATCTTTGTCCGGCGTACCAATGAACACCTGCTTCACACGGTCGTCTTGTGCCGCTTTGCAGGAGGCGGAGGCGAGCGCATCATCTGCCTCGTAGTACACCATTGGCCAAACAACCACTCCCATTGCTTCCAGCGCCTCCTCCAGTATAGGAAATTGAGAGAGCAACTCCCGAGGTACACCTTCGCTGGTCTTGTATCCTGGATAGAGCTCGTTACGAAACGACTCCACGACATGATCGGTTGCCACTCCGATGTGGGTTGCGCCGCGTTCGATCATGGACAAAACTGATGTTAGGACTCCGCGGACGGCGCCGATTTCCTGGCCACTTGTGTTTACCGCACTGGGCACGGCGAAAAAGTGCCGGAACAATTCATACGTCCCGTCAATCAAGTGAACCTCCATTTAGTTTTTGGTCCTTGCGAGGCGTTCCAGCTTCAAAAAGGTGTCGTCCGGTTGCGCTTGCGTCCTGGGCACTGGGAGCCGCCGCAGTTTGCTTGAGCGGCGCTACAGATTCGGCCTCTTGTCTATGTGCGTGTTCAGGAGCCGCACCAGGATTGTCCCGCCTTGCTGGTGACGCGGCAGTGCTCTACTTCTTGGACACGACGCGCAAATCGGCGACTCGCACCAACCCGCGCTGACTGACAAAGCTTAAAGATGCGTCCCCGCTCTGCTGCTGTGAAACACCGCTGATCACGTGATCCGCCGTATCGTAGATGGTGACGTGATCGCTGATGGCGATAGCCAGGCGCCGCGATGCTGGAAAATATGCATACCGGATATCGTTTTGCGAACCTGTGGCGCTAGCGGCGCCCAGGTCGGCACTCCACCAGGCGGCCGGAGAGCCACCTGCCGCGGGGACAAAGAGACTGACGCTGCCAGAGCCGCCTGTTCCACCCTGGCCTTGCGATTGTGAGGACGTAGTTGCCCACGGCGACGGTTCCTGCCGCAACAGGTTGGCCAGGTCGGTACAAATTCCGTTGACCTTCGCTTTCAGCGCATTGTTGAACATATCTCCGATCATCGTCATTCCGCCTTGCGCCCACTGACCAAGAAGCCGAGTTCAGGATGGTTAAACTGCGCCATGGTGCCGTGTCCGGAAGTGAGAGCTTGTAACAGAGCCGTCACTGCCTGCGTGCTGACATCGTATTTACGCGCAAGTTCTTCAACGATCTTCAGTCCTTCTGGGCTTAATGGTTCCATTCGCAAGACCTCGCTCGTCGTAATTTCGGACAACGCTTCGACCAGTGTACTCGTCTTCCGAACCAGCAGCTTATCCGCTGAGTTACTCAACGCGCCAAGTTGACGTCCAGATCCAATCCAGCTCGGCCGCTCACACGGCCCTTTTGATATCCAAATTATCTGTTCCTCGCCGGGGGGTGGTCGATGACTGCCGCGCCTGCCTCGCTGACCACCTCGTCCTGGGAATCCGCGCCCCCAGAACAACCGATTGCGCCGATAATCATCCCTTGGTCGATCAGTGGAATGCCGCCTCGAGACGCAATGACTCCATCGAACGCGAGCAGGTAGTTGAGGTGCATAAGGTTAATGCCGTCTTCGAACACCTTGGTTGGGCGCCGGAAGGTCGCGGCTGCTCGCGCCTTGTGTTCCGCAATCTGAATTGAGGCAAGCATCGCGCCATCCATCCGTTGAAAGGCGACAAGGTTGCCGCCGGAATCGACCACGGCAACGTTCATCTTCCAGTTCCGCTTCTTCGCCTCTGCCACGGCAGCGTGAATCACCGCCTGGGCTCGGTCTAGTGATATCGGGAAACCATAGGGTACGTCGAACGGCATTTCGTCTGGGATGACATCAAGAGGATTCGACGTGGGCGGTGCTTTAATGGGGATTGCCGTTCTGTTGCTTGACATACATTTACCTCCGAAGGGTTAGGAAGTTATCTTCAAGATCTCTCTCCGATGCGCGTTCGTCATTCGAGCGGCCAAGGCGGCGAGTATCGCCTTGGCCGGGCAGCAGATATTCACGAAACAATGAGCTGCACGTTAAGCGGCTTTCCGTGCAAGCAGGGCGAGTTGGCCCAAGTGGTATCCGAGCCGATTTTCGATATCCCCGGGCTTGTGGAAGCCGAGCGCCATCAGCGTTTTGATCCCATCCTGGGCGGCCGGTCGCCCGAGCGAAGCGATGCAAGCATCCCACCCGGCGTCGAGCTCAACGTCCGGCGGCAGGCTGGTGTTGACGAGGCGCTTGGTGTTGGCTATGGCCCATTTGTCGAACCCTGCGATTCGAGTCGCGAGCGCCTCTACGAACGCGTCCAGATCGGCGTCGGGCAGGGCGCGATTAATGTACCCGTAAGCCTCGGCCCGGTCTGCCTTGATGTCTTCCGAACTCAGGAGCACCTCGAGGGCTCGGTTTCGGCCTATGAGTCGGGGTAGTCGGGCCATCGGGCCTCCGCCGGCAACCATACCCACTCCCACCTCCCATTGCGAGATGATGGCCTTTTCGCGGCTGGCGAAACTCATGTCGCAGGCCAGCGTGATCTCGCTGCCGTTGCCCGTCGCCCGGCCACGGATGAGGGCGATGGAGGCGACCGGCAAGCGGGTCAGCCGCGCGAGAAAGTCCGGCCAAGGCGGCAGGCCTGTGGGACCGGCCGGCATCGAGGTCAAGTCCTCGAGCTTTGCCACGAAATCGGAGTGATTCAGGAAGTAGTCCTCGACCGCGCTGTCGAAGACCACGACCCTGACATGCTCGTCGGCCTCGAGAGCGTCAATGACTTTCTGGAACTGCCCGACCATCTCCGGTCCCATGACGTTGATCGGCGGGTTGTCGATCGTGACACGCCAATAGGCGGGCGACCTCTTGGCCACGCGAATCTGTGCGGGTTTCGTAGATGCGTTCTTAGTTGTCATAAGATATTCCTCCGTATTTGTTAGTCCGGTTGATTGAAGCCGGCAGTTTTGGTCACGGCATTAAGGTGTAGGTCGTAACGGGTGAAGACAAAGCGCGGGCGGAATAAATTCAAGCTGTCTGACGGTTACCAACGGCGAGCGGGAACAGCACCATCCACGTGGAGTACCTCTCCACTTACATGACCCGCCTGTGAAAGGTAGAGAACAGCATCGACAACGTCCTTTACGCTCCCGACTTTCCTTCTAGGCTGCAACGCAGAGTCCTTGGTATCCCCCTTGTGCATCGGTGTGTCCACTTCGCCGGGGGCTACGGCGTTGAAGCGGATATCTTCTTCTGCATACTCCACTGCGAGATTCCGGATAGCCGCGATAAGTCCTCCCTTTGTAATCATAGAAACCGAGCCATTTACACCTGCGATCGGCCGATCGGCGAGCGCGGCCGAGATGCTCACAACGCTCCCCGATTTCTGTTTCAGCATGTGTTTCACGGTGAACTGAGTGATGTAGAGGAATCCCAGCAGGTTGATCGAGACCAAGGCGTTGAAGTCCTCGGTAGTAAAGTCCGTAAAAGGCTTTTTGTAGAAGATTCCGGCGTTGTTCACCAGGACGTCGATGGTTCCGAAGTGTTCGATGGCAGCCTCAACAGACTTGGCAGCGGTTTCCTGCTTGCCGATATCGCCATCCACGAGAACCAGGCTGGGTGAGGCACTCAGCGATCGAGTGGCGTTAAGGGAGGTTCCGACAACGTTATAACCTGCCTTCAGAAAGGCCTCGACCAAACCTGAACCCATGCCCCCTGATGCTCCGGTCACAATTGCTGTTCTCATGTCTGTCACACACACTCCTTGACCTGAGCTGAGGTTTTGCAGCGGCCCGGAAGCGAAAACAAGCTTCCCGAGCCGAGGCTGACCGCGTAAGAAAGCTCCTTCGGTCGATCAGGCTCCCCGATAATGTCAAGCCACCAGCAAGATCTTCCCGACACCACCCTTTTCTGTCGCTGCTTGAGCCTCGGCCGCTTCACTGAGAGGCAGTCTTTGGCTGATCGGGATTACCAGCTTGCCATCTCGCACCGCTCTTTGTGTATGCAGCTAACGGATGAAGCGCGTGTGACTGACTTAGCTCAAGCGCGCGCGCTGCATGACAGCTCGCAACTTTGTCCTGACAGCCGCAACGCTGGGTAGCAGGAATTTTTCTTAGTGTCGTGTCTAGTGATTCGCTCCATTTTGGAAGCGTTGCCCGATCTTCGACATCTGGTCACAAAGTGAGGGCTCCAACGTCGAAATCACAGATCGAACTCCGCCACGGGCAGAGCAGGACAGCGTGCGGCTGAAATCCTCGAGGCTGGGGCAATTCCGCCCAGAGTATTCCCTCCTGCACTGCTGTCCGGTTAAAAGTCGAACAGAATCAATTGGTTGCTGGAATTGTGTAAGTCAGTGCAGGAGTCGGATGCGTGAAGTGCCTGTAAAATGGGCGTTTTCTCGAAAAGGGTAAGGCTGAGAATCTGTAGAATCTGATACAGACTGGCCTCCAGTCCCAATCGCTTGCGCATGATGGCTACCAGCACATACACCGACACTGCGATCCAGATTTGAGTTTTCACGGCGTTCTCGCTGGTGCCGTAAAAGGCTTTGATCCGCAGGTGCTGCTTGATCCATTTGAAAAACAGCTCCACCTGCCAGCGTTGCTTGTAGATTTGCGCGACGGTCTGTGCCGGAAGCGCGAAATTGTTGGTCAGGAACTTCAGGCGCTTGCCAGTTTCAGCATCGAAGTAGCTCACGCGTCGAAGTGTATCGGGATACGCCGAAGCTGATCCAAAGGATGTGAGTACGACAGTCTGATCGGAGCGAACGCCGGTGCTCTTATCAACGGGATGTGAGTAGCGTCGCTGGAGCAACACGTTCGATTTGGTGCGCACCACGAAGAAGGCCGAGTTGAGCGTCAGCGCAAACAACCGCTCGAAATCGATGTATCCGCGATCCATGACATAGAATGCTCCGGCTTCCGGCAGAATCTCGTCGAGTATATTGACGTCATGCACCTTGCCATCCGTAATGCGGATAAACATTGGAATGTTGCCGCGAAGATCGAGCAATGTGTGCATCTTGACGGCGGCCTTGTGGGTGCGGAACTTAGCCCATGGAAACAATGACAGGCACAGATCGATGGTGGTTGAATCCAGAGCGTACAAGCTCTGATCCAGATCGACGCCCATTGGATCGCTGGCATAAAGCCTGCGAGCAGTAATAATCAGCCTTTGGGCGAAGTCGGCAAAGATGCGCCAGTCACGCGACTCGTTGGCGTCCGCCAGCGTCGAACGAGCGACCTTGCCTCTGAACCCCAAGTGATAGAGCTTGCCCTGCAACGAACCCAAGCAGGCTTCGATGTCGCGCAGGCTCTCGCGATAGGTCAACTGGGCAAACGCCATTGCCAGATACTGATTCCAGCAAGTGAAGTCTCGCAGTCGCAGGTCGCCACGATAACGCTCGACGCAACGACGAAACTCTCGGTCAGGCAGAAAGCTGATCAACTGCGAGAAAACCGTGCGGCCCTGATTCATAAGCCATTGTCAGCTCTCCTTCGCATTTCAAATCGCGGCAAGCCAGAAATGACTTCAACTTATTGCGCAGCAACTACTTGTAGCCAGCGGTTTCTGAGTTAACCGGACAGCAGTGTCTTTTTATCTTTAAGGTCGTAACCGGTTCCTCTTTAAGAAGATTGGAAAAAGCGAATCAGCTCACGACATGCTGAGACTTCCACTTGCAAGAAGGAGAGCACTGCAGTCACAGTCCCTCACGTCCGGCGCAAACCGGAATTCCTGAAACGCTGTATTTAAATTGAGCACTGTATCGGAACAATAGATTAGTTGTCGCGCTTCTGCCAATCCTGCCTTGAACAGTCATCTGCTCTGACATCGAAAGGAGTACCTGATGGACGGCACAAATGGACCACGCGCGTGACCGCGCCCGTCGGGTCGAACGCGCTTAGTGTGAACGTTTTTACCGCCCCGGGAAAGGCTATGGTCGGCGAGCGGCCAAAGCCCTTCGGCGAAGCGTTCGGCTTTGACCCGATCACGTCGACTCTAATCTTCGGGGAGCATGACGCGGCGTTGGTAGACGCAATGACGACGGTGGCTGAGGCCGAGGCTCTCGCGGATTGGGTTGCTCTGCACAACCGCAACTTGGAGACCATCTATATAACGCACGCCCATTTCGACCACTTCTACGGGTTGAGCATCCTGCTCGACCGTTTCCCGGGCGCTCGGGCGATAGCAACGCCCAAGACGGTGGACGCAATGCAGGCGTCTTTCTCTCCCCCGGTGGAGCGGTTAGCCCGCCAGTTGTTTCCTGGGCAAGTGCCCACTAAGTTGGTTCCACCTGTGCCCTATGAGCACGACACGTTCACTCTCGAGGGCCAAGAATTGCGCATCATCGAGCAGGGCCGCACCGATTGCCCCGATTCGACGTCTCTACACGTTCCATCGCTCGGCCTGGTCGTCGCTGGCGACGTTGTATACAACCAATGCCGCATGTACGTCGGCGACACCACCCCCGAGAGCCGAAAGAATTGGATCGCGGCGCTGGACCGGTTAGCGGCTCTGAACCCGACGATTGTTGTCGCCGGTCACAAGAAACCTGGTGCGCCCGACTCTCCCTCGACGATCCAAGACACCAAGCGTTACCTGCGTCCCCGACCCGAATCACATCAACAGCTTTATGAATTTCCGGGTTGCAGATATTCAAGCGTGCTATGAATCGTGGAAAAGTCGAGCAGCCGAATTCATCACGGAGCCGACACCCAAGTACGGCGAGATTCGCTGCTACATCCGCGATCCTGACGGTTATATTATCGAGGTCGGACAGAGCACCAATCTCACGTACGGTTAACGCTCGGCCCGATGAGATGCGGATTTAAACGCGCGATGCCATGTCCCCGGCCGCATTTGGAGTGGGAGTGTCCGACCAGGAGCTGTTCGCTGAAGAACTTGCGAATCATGGAGTCCAAACCTTCCGATGGTCCGACTGCCAGACTTACTCAGCAAGGATCTTGATGTAGTGTTTTGTGGGATCAATCCGGCGCTGAGCGCTGCCCAGGTGGGGCACCACTTCTCAAGCCGTAGCAACCGGTTTTGGCGGGTCCTTCACCTGGCAGGGTTTACGCCACACTTGATTCAGCCTGAAAGCGACTGCACAATTCTGTAATACGGATGCGGCTTGACGGCTGCAGTGGAACGACCGACTGTGAGAGCCAGCGAGCTTATGAGTCATGAATTTCACGCAGCTGCCGAGGAACTGGAACGAAAGCTCGATCGTTATCGCCCGCGCTACCTGGCTTTCCTCGGTAAGCCTGCCTTTGCTGCCATCTTTCGACAAAGAAGGGTCGACTGGGGACAACAGTCCATTAGGTTTGGCGGTGCGGAGGTCTGGGTCTTGCCCAACCCAAGTGGGCTAAATCGTGCATTCAGTCTCGATGCACTCGTATCCTGCTATCGGGATCTTCGGACTCACTCAGCGCTTCCAAGGCCGGATCAGGACTGATAAGTGTGCGTCCAGCGAAGGCTGGCATGAACAGTGGGTGAAAGTCCCACCGGGGTAAGAGTCCAAGCCCCGTAGCTTGAATAGCAGGAAGGAAGGAAACTGAAAATCCTGAAGCCTATTGACGAAGCCATCTACAAGGATGGTGAGCGAGTTGCCGGGCCGTAACGCAAGTGAACCCATATGGCCTCGAAAGTACTGAAATCCGAAGGCCGAGCCCTCATTTATCGGGCGAAGGCAGCATGGAACGCCGCAAGGAATGATGCGACGAAACACTTCGGCGGGGTTGGTAGGGACAGCACGGTGACAAGGTCATGCTAAGCAACTGGAGAAACCCTCCTCGTCCCGACGAGAAATCGGCGGAGCAGGGAAGCCGTATAACCGGTGACACCGGGAAGTCGGCGGACGGCGAGAGGGATTCGGCCGGGTCTGTAGTAGCGAGGAAGCGGAGTAATGTCCGTCGAGCGAAGAGGCCCTGCTGTTTGTAATGGCTCTAACAAAACGGGAGGCAAGGGTGAGATGACAAAAGCGCCCATCAGTTTGCAGGACCTGAGAAGGAGTCTATATGCCAAGGCGAAGGCAGAACCGTCTTGGCGTTTCTGGGGACTATACGTCCACGTCTGCAAGATGGAGACTTTGCGGGAAGCCTACAAGATGGCGAGAAGTAATGACGGGGCTCCGGGTATTGACGGGGTCACGTTTGAAGCCATCGAGAAAAGCGGAGCGGAGAGTTTTCTCGTGCAGATTCGGGATGAGTTAGTTACCAACACGTATCAGCCCATGCCGGCACGGAAGAAGGAGATTCCAAAGGACGGGGGAAAGAAAGTCCGCGTCCTTTCGATTCCTGCAATCCGTGATCGAGTGGTCCAGGGGGCATTGAAGCTCATCCTGGAGCCGATCTTCGAAGCTGACTTCCAAGCAGGGTCGTTTGGATATCGACCGAAGCGGACGGCGCATGAAGCCGTAGCCCGGGTTGCCAGAGCGATCGTCGAAGAGAAGACGCGCATCATTGATTTGGATTTAGCCTCCTATTTCGATAACGTGCAGCACTCCCTGCTGTTAGAGAAAGTGGCTCGGCGGGTCCGCGACGACGCGGTCATGCATTTGCTCAAGATGATTCTGAAAGCGACTGGGAAGAAAGGCGTTCCTCAAGGCGGTGTGATTTCACCTTTGCTCAGTAACCTCTATCTGAATGAGGTAGACCGGATGCTGGAGAAGGCGGTGGATGCCACGCGAAGGGGCAAGTCAACCAACGTCCAGTACGCACGTTTTGCGGACGACATGGTGATCTTGATCGACGCCGAACGGCGGAGTGACTGGCTCGTAAAGGCGATAGACAGACGGCTGCGCGAGGAGTTCGCGAAGCTCCGCGTTCAGATCAACGAGGACAAGAGTCGGATGGTGGACCTGAAGAAGGGAGAGAGCTTCACTTTCCTGGGTTTTGAATATCGGCGTGTACTGAGCCTTCAGCAGAAGTGGCGACCAAACTATGCGCCCAAGCTGAAGAAGCGGACAGCGCTGTTTGAAAAGCTCAGGGATATCTTCCGACAGCATGTCAGCTGGCCCGTCGAGACTGTGATTGCGAAAATCAATCCGATCCTGCGTGGCTGGGTGAACTACTTTCGGGTCGGCCATTCGAGTATTTGTTTTGGGGTGGTCAAACGCTGGGTAGAGGAGAAGATACGGCGGCATTTAATGCGTGCCCGGGGGCGCAAAGGCTTCGGCTGGACGCGGTGGAGTAGCGAATGGCTATATGACCGACTGGGTTTGTTTAACAACTACCAGCTCCGTCGATGGTCGGGCGCGAAAGTCGCCCCAGCACGATAGGCCGCATAACTCTTGGCACTAAGCAAACAGGTGCGCCCAGTGCGGGAAACCCGCACGCTGGGTGCGATGTGGCGGGGGCTGGAAACGGATTCACGGTTTGGCTACTGAGGCACTCCCAGAGGAAACGGGGAGAAACAAGCTAGGCTCAACCTTCGGAATACCGCGCCAGTCCTCGACCCGACCGGCTTGGGTCCTCCGATCGGCTTCTGGGCAGGGCCGTTTTTGAGCACTATTGACGAAATATCCAGTACGCCGCAGGTGGCCATGCCGCCCTGAATTTGCGAATTGAAACCCGGCTGGTCTCCTGCCCAACGGGCTAGGTCCCTCCCACCCATGCGGCGGATGTGCCGGTGCCGAATGCGTTGCAATCTATCGGATACCGGCAATCAGCCGGCAGGAGTAATGCATGGCAAGTTCTCTAGTTCAATTCTCCAACGACCTCGCAAACGCAGTGGAGCACGTCGGAGGCTCCGTCATCGCAGTGCCGGAGGGCGGGCGCGAAGGTGTGAGTGGAACGCTTTGGCGCGACGGCATCGCCGTTACCGCGGCGCATACCATTCGCGGCCACGACGAGGTCACAGTTGTTCTTCCTTCGGGCGAGAAGTCGAAAGCCAAGGTCGCAGGCCGCGATCACGGAACAGATGTCGCCGTGCTTAAGGTTACACAGCAGACCGGCTCCGCCTCGCTTGCAGATGAGTCGCGCTCACGCGTCGGCGAGATTGTTCTCTCGATAGGTAGGCGCGGCTCGGATGGACTGGCCGCCACCTACGGCGTTATCAGCGCGATTGGAGGCCCGTGGCGAACCTGGCAGGGCGCACGCGTGGATCGCTGGCTTCGGCTCGATCTCAACCCATTCACCGGGTTCTCCGGCGGCCCCATCGTCAACGCACGCGGAGAAGTTCTCGGCATGGCGCTCTCCGGTCCTCGGCGCTCGGTAGTGACCATTCCTGTCTCAACCGTAGAAGGCGTGGTGAATCAAGTTCTCCAACATGGACGCGTGGCTCGCGGCTATCTCGGAATTGGCGTGCAACCGGTGGCCTTTTCCGACGCCACGCGCCAGTCGCTCGGCATCAGCGGTGACCTCGGACTCCTTATTGTGACGATCGCACCCGGCAGCCCAGCCGAGAGCTCCGGCCTACTGCTCGGCGACATTATCGTTGCCATCCAGGGCTCATCCGTGCATGGAGTGCGCAGCCTGCAGGCCTCACTCGACACGGAGAACGTCGGCAAATCTATCTCGCTCGATATAGTTCGCGGCGGCAAGATGCTTAAGCTGCCGGTCACCGTCGGCGAGAAGCAGGAGAGTTGAAGATGTCTGGAGCGGTGAATCCAAGCACGACAGCCGGCATCATTATCGGTGGTGGGGTGGGCGCCGTGGCCGAGTGGCTGCGGCAGATCACGGTTCGCGTGAACGGCTCGCATGGTGCGCAGGGTTCAGGCGTGATCTGGCGCTCCGAGGGTTTGGTCATGACCAACGCGCATGTCGCCGACTCCCAGACGCACGAGATCGAACTGATCGACGGCAGGCGCTTGCAGGGTTGGCTCGTCGCGCGTGATCGCAAGCGGGACCTCGCGGCGCTGGCGGTGAGTTCGATCAGACTTCCCGCCGCGTCACTTCGCGGCGCGCGAACGTTGCGCGCGGGAGAGATGGTGATCGCCATTGGCAATCCGTGGGATGGAGTTCGAGCGGTGAGCACCGGAATCGTGCATCACGCAGTTGGCAACGCACCCTTGCTGATCGCGGACATCCGGCTTGCGCCTGGAAATTCGGGTGGTCCGCTGGCGGATGCCCAAGGCAATGTGATCGGCATTAACAGTATGGTTGTCGGCGGATTCGGATGCGCCATCACGAGCGATACCGTCGAGAGTTTCTTGACCCGGATGCATTTGGCGGAGGCTGTTTGATTCGTGTTTTAGTGGAAGCGAAGTCGGCGGTGACGCGCGCAGGACTGGAAACCCTCGTTCGCGACGACGCTCGCTTTGTACTCGTCGGAGAGGGTTATCGTGATGGGGATGTTCTCCGCGCCTTCCGCGAGTACACCCCCGAAGTTCTACTGCTCGACTTACCTTCGGCCGCGCTTCCACAGAACTTGCAAGCCATAGTGCATCAGCCGGGCTCGCCTGCCATTGTGATGCTCATCGCAAACCTCGTTCGCGCCGAGCTTCGTCACACGTTGCAGGCCGGAGTGCATGCCATTCTGCTCGCTGACTCCGCGCCGCGCGAGATCCTCAGTGCGCTCGAAGCGGCGGCCGCGGGCCTTGCCGTCATCTCGCCGGAGGTGCTCGACTCACTCCTGCCGGCGCCCGCCGAAGGCGCCGCTCCTGACGATGCGCCGCTTGGTGAACCACTCACTGCACGCGAAAGCGAGATACTCTCGCTACTGGCTGATGGTGCGGGCAACAAGGAGATCGCTTCGAGGCTCCGCATTTCGGAGCACACTGTCAAGTTTCATGTCAGCTCAATTCTCGCCAAACTCGGCGCAGCCACGCGCACCGAGGCCGTGAGCCGCGGATACAGGGAAGGCCTCATCATTCTTTGACCCGCACCGAAAGAAAACCTTGCTGCCAAAAGATCTCATTCGCACGCTGGACTTCGGACATCGTCGCAGTTGAGATCGGCGTTTTTTAACGACTGATCCACGGAGCGCCGCCGAATCGTAGATCAATGAGTGCTTTGGCCTGTTGTCACCAGTTGGCGACTCACTATCTCCCCTTGAGCCCAAAAGCGCCAAACATGCATCAGGTAAGCATGGCGAGCTTAACGGAGTTCAACGAGTGAGTCGCGGTCGGGCTCGCTATAAACCGCGACGGTACAGTTTTAATTTCGAGCTTCTGCTCAAGCCAGTTCCTCCGGCTGCCTTGGCGTCGGTCACCTGTGGCCGAAGCGACACCACTGGATGAAACACCAGCGACAGCATCAAGACAAATTTCGCCGCAAGTGGCGACGGCGCTATTGAGCAAGATGCAGGCAGAGTTGACTTCGCAACAGGGAGAAACTGTTGACACATTGAAAAAGCAGTGTCCTGGTTTCGCGGTCATGCGCAGTTTGGTTCTGAGCTTTCGCACAATCCTGCGTGTGGGCAAGCTGGCCACTCTGCATCGCTGGATGAAGAGGGCTCAGAAGACGGGCATACACGCCCTTGTACGCTTTGTGTGGACTTTGAAACAGGACCTCAGCGCAGTGGAAGCCGCAGTCACTCAAAGGTGGAGCAACGGGCCGGTAGAGGGACACGTTAATCGACTCACAATGCTTAAGCGCCAAATGTATGGGCGGGCTGGTGTAGCTCCAGGAGCATTCCCAAGCGATGTATCTCAATTCCACCGGAGCCGATCGATCCTGCTTACTTCAACGACGGAATATAGGAATGTAGTCCTCACCAAACATTTGCTTCAGCTCTGCCTGATATAGACTTTCGTACTTTGAAAGGTATTCATGAATTTGGTGGATCAGCACATCCAGGTGAGCTTCGGATTGGTCTTTCCGGTAGTAGAGCCGATTATTTGTTAAGAGGAGGTTAAATCCAAACCTGGAGGAAGCTATCGGATTCTTTCCCACGATGAGTTCTCGCCATGCCCGATGATCGAGTGTCGGAACCATTTACTTCTCCAAATACACATACAGAGGGGCTACAGGAGGCATCCCGGAAGACCGCCAAGCAAGTCTTTGCTCGCTTCGATCCATTTTTCGCCGCTGGCCTGTGCCTCATTTCTCCAATACGTAGCTGCCCGGAGCGCGTTGCAAAGACGGATGGCTGTCGCCGCCGTGGAAGGGTAGCTTCCGTTTGGCGCCGGAGTGCTCCGCGAGCCATGCTGCCCAGTCCGTCCACCAGCTTCCGTCATAGCGCGTCGCTGTTTTTCGCCACTCCTCGGCAGAGACAGCTTCTTTATTGGATTTCGTGGTCCAGTAAGTGCCCTTTCCCCCGGGAGGATTGATGATTCCAGCGATGTGCCCGCTGGAAACCAGTACGAATCGGACATTTTCGCCCAGCAGTTGCGTGATGCGCCACGCAGCGTCCCACGGTACGATATGGTCCTTCTCCGCACCAACGGCATAGACGGGTTGCACGATGCGTCCGAGGTCGATCTTTTCGCCCTTCAGCGTGATCCTGCCGGGTTGGATGAGGTTGTTCTCTTTATATGTGTTACGCAAATACCAACTGTGGGCGGCACGGGCCATGCGAGTGCTGTCTGCGTTCCAATACAGCAGGTCGAACGCCGGCGGCTTCTGGCCCAGCAGGTAGTTGTTGATGACGTTCGCCCAGATCAGGTCATTCGAACGCAGCAGATTGAACATGTTTGACATCTCGCGGCCGCCGAGATAACCCCGTTCCATCATCTGCTTCTCGATGAAGTCGACGGATTCCTCGCCAATGAAAACAGCCGTGTCGCCGACACTTTTGAAATCCAGGAGTGAGACGATAAACGTGGCACTGCCAAACCGCCGATCCTGCGTGGCTGCCAGGTACGCCAATACAAGGGCAAGGAGAGTTCCTCCGATGCAATACCCCATCACATTCACGGTGCCGGAGCCGGTAATGTCGCGAATCACATCGCTTGCCTCCAGCGGCCCAAGATCCATATAGTCCTCGATGGTGGTGTTCTCCATCGTGGCGTCGGGGTTCTTCCAGGAGATAACGAACACGGTGAAACCCTGCTCGACAAGGTAGCGGATCAAGCTGTTCTTCGGCTGCAGATCGAGGATGTAGTACTTGTTGATCCAGGGCGGGAGAATCAACAACGGGATCTTGTGCACCCTGGTTGTTTGCGCCTCGTATTGAATCAATTCCATGAGCCGGTTGCGGTGAACCACGTTTCCTGGGGTGACTGCCAGGTTTTCTCCAGGCGCAAATGCAGTTGTGTCCGCCATGCTGAGGCGCCCTTGCTTCAGATCCTGCGTAAGGTTGCGTGCGCCGTCTGCCAGACTGCTTCCGCCGGTCTCGATCGCTCGACGCAGGACTTCCGGATTCGACATAAGCAGCAGTGTCGGGCTCATGGCGTCAACAAACTGGCGGAGGTGAAATTGTAGGCGGCGCTGTTCCGCCTCATCCATATCGCCAAACTCGTCCTGCTTTAGCAGCCAGTCCGAAGCCAGCAAGTAGATCTCTTTGAGGGTGCGGTAAACCGGATTGCCCTGCCATTCCGGAGCAGCGAACCGCTTGTCGCCAGCAGCGGCGGCCATGCCCCGGGAAGCTTCCGCACCAGCCAACCCGGCCCACTTTCTTGCGGCTTCGCCCCAAATCTCCATTGCCGATTGCACAAGCCTCGAGTTCAGCTCACCGAACGATGCCATCGCTCTTTCCGGGTCACTCAGTGATCTGACCCAGACGGTGCGGAGCGACCGCACGATTTCGGCCCAATCGACAGGAACGACCTCGCGCAATGGGTTGGCATTCCACATATCGTCGATGGAATGAAGAAGCGGATCGTGCGCCAGAGCCTGAGTCCATTTCTGCAGCCCCTCCGCCATCGGACCGCCGGCCACATCGTCGGGCATGGCCTGCGGCCAGAGCGCGCTGTTGCCGGCGAACCCGGATGCCTTGGTTAGGGCTTCAATCCAGGATGCCCATATCTGCAGTGCCTCCGAACCGAGTGGGCTCACGTCCGCAATGCTCCCGCTCTTGACCTGCTGCGGATGGTTCCCGGGATCATCGGCTTTGTTGTGAGTCATTGCGGCTCCTAATGCAACTAGCTTACACCGAGGTGAATAGACCCGGCTCACAATTGGACCAGAACCGCTTTAGGTCTCAAAACGTTTCGATTTGGAGTCCTTATGCAAGCGGTCTTTTCGCGCTGCCCGTACTCCGTCCAGAAGGCAATTCGAAGCCACTATGGCGCTTGCCGCCGGATCTGGCGGGGGCAAACTGCTCACACCGTGTGACGGAAGGTGACAGGATGAAGATGATTCCGTATATTTCCTATCACTGCTGTCCGGTTAAAAGTCGAACAGAATCAATTGGTTGCTGGAATTGTGTAAGTCAGTGCAGGAGTCGGATGCGTGAAGTGCCTGTAAAATGGGCGTTTTCTCGAAAAGGGTAAGGCTGAGAATCTGTAGAATCTGATACAGACTGGCCTCCAGTCCCAATCGCTTGCGCATGATGGCTACCAGCACATACACCGACACTGCGATCCAGATTTGAGTTTTCACGGCGTTCTCGCTGGTGCCGTAAAAGGCTTTGATCCGCAGGTGCTGCTTGATCCATTTGAAAAACAGCTCCACCTGCCAGCGTTGCTTGTAGATTTGCGCGACGGTCTGTGCCGGAAGCGCGAAATTGTTGGTCAGGAACTTCAGGCGCTTGCCAGTTTCAGCATCGAAGTAGCTCACGCGTCGAAGTGTATCGGGATACGCCGAAGCTGGTCCAAAGGATGTGAGTACGACAGTCTGATCGGAGCGAACGCCGGTGCTCTTATCAACGGGATGTGAGTAGCGTCGCTGGAGCAACACGTTCGATTTGGTGCGCACCACGAAGAAGGCCGAGTTGAGCGTCAGCGCAAACAACCGCTCGAAATCGATGTATCCGCGATCCATGACATAGAATGCTCCGGCTTCCGGCAGAATCTCGTCGAGTATATTGACGTCATGCACCTTGCCATCCGTAATGCGGATAAACATTGGAATGTTGCCGCGAAGATCGAGCAATGTGTGCATCTTGACGGCGGCCTTGTGGGTGCGGAACTTAGCCCATGGAAACAATGACAGGCACAGATCGATGGTGGTTGAATCCAGAGCGTACAAGCTCTGATCCAGATCGACGCCCATTGGATCGCTGGCATAAAGCCTGCGAGCAGTAATAATCAGCCTTTGGGCGAAGTCGGCAAAGATGCGCCAGTCACGCGACTCGTTGGCGTCCGCCAGCGTCGAACGAGCGACCTTGCCTCTGAACCCCAAGTGATAGAGCTTGCCCTGCAACGAACCCAAGCAGGCTTCGATGTCGCGCAGGCTCTCGCGATAGGTCAACTGGGCAAACGCCATTGCCAGATACTGATTCCAGCAAGTGAAGTCTCGCAGTCGCAGGTCGCCACGATAACGCTCGACGCAACGACGAAACTCTCGGTCAGGCAGAAAGCTGATCAACTGCGAGAAAACCGTGCGGCCCTGATTCATAAGCCATTGTCAGCTCTCCTTCGCATTTCAAATCGCGGCAAGCCAGAAATGACTTCAACTTATTGCGCAGCAACTACTTGTAGCCAGCGGTTTCTGAGTTAACCGGACAGCAGTGATTTCCTATATATATAAGCCTATTTTTAGATAAAGGCTTTTACTGTGGATCACCTTCACTTTGTCACCTTTCGTCACCAACTCCGGCTCAGAATGTGCTCACGATCAAATCGTTGTTGCACCGCGCCATGTGGTGGCTCGAATGGAGATGTCGGGTGGGTTCAAATCTACGGGTAGTGCTGTACATCATGGCAGCATACGACGAGGGTGCTTCAGCTTCACAGCACGCGTTCCACGAGCAGGTGACGCTATCCAGTTTGGGTTACCAGGAGCGAAAGCGGGAGTCGTAGATGGTAATTCCTCGCGACGACAACTCCTCCAGCAACTGCGTCACGGAAGGAGATATCTCACTGTCTCCGGGTACGACCACTGCCCACTCTAAGTTCTCGCGCAACTCTCGGGAGCTGATGCGCCATTGATCGAGCGCTGGCGGCGTTGTCACGCCAATCTGAATGAGAGACCAGTGTCGAATGAGTGCTAGTGCAACGTCTCGGTTGGGCAATGGCCCGCGTACGATAAAATGATTGTCGCCATTCACTAGAATGCCCACCATAGTGACCTTATGTCTCGAGGCGCGAATCGTGGACCGGATAACCGATCGCGAAGTGGTACACCACCTGTCCCTGACCTGGCACCAGCTTAAGATAATGATGCACCTCATTATCGTAGAACGCGCCGATGCCGGTCGCTCCCAACCCAAGAGCTTCCGCGGCGAGATACAGGCGGTGGCCGACGGCGCCGGCTTCGAAATGCACATAGCGATAACCTCGGTCGCCATGGGCGCGGACACCACGTTCGAGATCGCCGATCATCGAGAATGCAACGCACGCATTACCGGCGAGGTCCTGCCCGAGACTCAGGCCCGCCGCCGCGACGCGCTGATCGCCGCTTCTGATCTTCTCTAACTCTGCACGCTCCTGCCAGAACCTGTACACGCCTGGGTGCAGCCCATCAACACGATGGGCGTACAAATAGAGCTGGATGAATCGCGTGCTGGCAAAATCAGCAGACAAAGGTTGGGCCGTGACAGCAAGGATGGCCGAGAGCTGTGCCAGAGAGATTGATTGCATTCCACCCAGGAAGTCGAGTGCCGACCGTCGCTTTCGGGCAACCTCGCCAAACGTGCGAGCGGATAAAGCCGGTAAAGGCAGCTTGATCTCGCCGGCGCCAGTGGGAGTGGGTTCGCCGGCGGAGATGCCACCGTGCGCGTTATTGCTCAGTTTCGTGACCGTATGAATGCCGTCAATGAGTGGGTATGGGATGCTCTCCTTCGAGAGCTGATTCGCCTGCCCGCCGAACCAAACGGATTCGTTGGCGTCGGCTTTGCGCACAGGAATGGAGTTGCCGCGCAGAGCGACAATCAGCATCGGCCACTCGTCCTGGTTGGGGCGACAGAGCTGCGCCACTTCATCATCCGGGAAATGGCCGACCGCGAAGCTATCGCATCCGATGGCTCGGGCGGCAAGAGCAATCGCTTGCCAGGCATGTCCCATGTCGTGCAAGCAGTATCGATATGCCCGGTCACGGTACTTCCAAGCCTCACGCCATGCAATGCTGGTCAACACAAACACGATAGCGGCAGAACTGCCAGCCAGCTTCAAATCAAAATTACCTAGCCCGCGTTGCTCGGCCATGTGCGCCGACGGGCGGTAATGATACAGCCCATCGGGCCACCCTTGCAGACCCCGCGTAAGGAAGTGAAATTCCGTTGGGTGCAGATTTCCAGAGGAAGGATTCACTCGCAGCGCATAACGGTATCCGGTAGACGGGACGCGTTTGGAGGCGCTAATCGCAGCGGAATAGAACAGTAGTTGCGAGAGGAACGTCGAGCCGTCAGCGGCCGGCGTGGTGCCAGAGGCACCCTGAAGCAGTTCGAGTGCTGGCATTTGGGGGGGCGGCGGATCTGCTGGCAGGTCGAGCACAGGCACGCCCTCGTAATGGCGGAATGGCGCGGGCATGTTTGCCCAGTCGAGCACGTGTTGCGCTAGCCTCAGCGATTCAACGCTGTGCTTGGTAGATTCGTGATATTCGCGCCACGTCATTTCCGTAGATGTGCCCGATGACACCGATACAGAGGTTGAACTTGCTGCATGATCCTAACATCGAACCAGGAGCCGTTTGCCGTCTGGTGACAGATAGGCGGCACAAGCCAACCCAATTGTGCCCGGCACCGGCCACGATCAAGTCGGATGAAAAGAATCCGAGGTCACGCGCCAGTGCTGGCAGCAGTTTGGTCGATGGTGCCGAGGCGAGGTTACACTCGGTGCTCATGAAGACCTGATCGCAGTTCCTCCGAAGAGCCGGCACAAAGGACACTTAATTCGTAAGCGTTGCTCCTGTACCGTCTTGCGCGGATGGAATGAGTTGTGAATGAGGAAGGTTGTGTCCACGTGCAGAATGTGGAGCCGGTTCAGAATAACGATCTTCCATTTGCCTTCGAGAATTGAGAGCGCCGCTCAACCCTCTTGGCTCTCTCGAGCTCGAAGGGAGTCGCCCTGAGATCCGAAGATTCGGCGATTTCCTCCGTAACTAACAAGTCCGTTCGTATACCCATCGTGCATCCAATCCTGAGTTTGAGAAGCTTCTCCAGAATATCCGAGTGGTTGGCTTTGATACAGGAGGATGAATGGCACAGGTATGGTTAGTCACCGGCAGCTCTCGTGGTCTGGGTCGCGCAATTGTTGAAGCGGGCCTTGCTGCGGGCAATAAGGTGTTGGCGACAGCTCGGGACATTGAATCGCTGACTGAGCTGTCGGAGCGATATGGAGATCAGGTCAAGCTCTTCGTGTTGGATGTCACCGACGAAGCAGCAGCAGCAAACGCGGTAAAGACGGCGATCGATGTGTTTGGCTTGTTGGATGTGGTCATCAACAATGCGGGATATGGCAATCTTTCGTCCGTCGAAGACACGCCTCTATCGGAATTCCGCGCACAGATCGAAACGAATCTCTTCGGAACGATCATTGTGACCAAGGCAGCTCTTACGTATTTTCGCGAAAAGAAAACAGGCCACTTCATTCAGTTTTCATCGGTGGGCGGAAGGATTGGTCCTCCGGGACGTGGGCCTTATTCGGCGGCGAAATGGGGTGTCGAAGGCTTCTCTGAAGTGCTGTCGCGCGAAGTAGCACCACTCGGCATCAAGGTCACAATTGTTGAACCTGGTGGGTTCCGTACGGACTTCGCGGGGAGTTCCACCGAACTGAGCGAAGGTCATCCCGCATACGACTCAACTGTTGGAGCTACCGCAAGATTTCAGCGCAACTACAACGGGAAGCAGCCTGGTGACCCGAAAAAGGCGGCTCAGGCGATCATTCAGCTGACGCAGGAGCGAAACCCACCGTTGCGACTGTTGCTCGGCAGCGATGCGTACGCCGCGGTGGAGAAGAACGATCTTGCGCGATTAGAGGAAGCACGAATCTGGAAGGAACTCAGTGTCTCCACCGATTTTGAGACGGAGTGACCAAGACGGTGAAAACTCCACGCTTACAGAAATAGCGCCCTCGCGGTCAACGCCGATCAAAGGAGTTTCATGGGCCCACTAGCCCTCAAGCTCTTCGCTCTTGCTCTCGCTCTTGCTCTCGCTCTCGCTCTCGCTCTCGCCTGTACCTTCTCTTCCGCGGCCTCAGCCCAGAGTGGTTCCGCGTCGCTGCCTTCCTCCGGTCGGCACAAGTGGGCGTTGGTCCTTCACGGAGGTGCCGGAGTCATCGAGCGTACCTCTATGACGGCGGAAGCTGAAGCCAACTACCGCGCTGGCATCAAAGAGGCGCTCACCGCCGCCGCAAGTGTGCTCGATGAAGGTGGTTCGTCAGTTGATGCAGTCGAAACAGCTATCAAGCTCCTAAACTTCAAAGGAGACTTCGACCTCCCTGCGAAATCGCATCGATGTGGCGACTGCAAAGCTTGGTTCGTATCAGCGCCAACAAGGGTTGGACCGCGAGATTGCTGTATTGGAAGGGCGTCTGGCCGAGGCAAAGCGCGATGCTTCTCCCGATGCTGGTGCAGATCATGAGCCAGATGAGATGAAAGCTCTGAGTGCCATCTTGGCTGAAACCGACAGCCGCGTTAGAGCGGTACGAAATGACCTGCTTAAGGACGTCTCCACCCGCATTGTGCACTATCCTCAACGATTCGGTATGCACACACTCACCGGAGCTACCCTTAAAGCAAATGCAGTACTCTCCCTCGTCAAAGGAGGAACGAACACCTTCTACAGCAAAGTAACCGAAGGCGAGAAGCTTCGTCTCAAAGTGGCCACGATTCTCGCGATGCTGGAGATCGGCGACAGAAAGGTGTCGGCCGCCATCCTGGCTTGTTGATGATCGACTCGCCTGCGGCTCAGGAAGTCTCTCAGGCAGACCTTGAAGCCCTCGTGTCTGGTCTTCAATCAGTCGCGAAGATATCCCACATTGCCAGATCTTTGTCGCGGGACGTAGTTCAGAGGCAATCACAGATCACGTACCGTCCGCCAACCGTCGGGAGGCCGTAGACGGCGGCTTCTTATGGTGATGACGGATTTCCCAGAGGAACTGCACCCGATCGAACGAGTCGTAGTCTCCCATCTTCAATCCGGGCAGGAGATCACGATCGAGACGTTGGGAGGGATTGAGGCCGTCGTCGCATCCGCCGGCGCCTTGGGTGCATCCCGGTTCCAGCCGGAGATACTACGATCGCTCGTCGATTACTGGACAGCCACTCCGCCGACACAAGATGAGCATCTTCAGACGGCGTTTGTGAGTCTGCTTGGGGGCAGCCCGAACGACTTCACGTTGATGGAAACGATCGATCTTCTCGATACCCGTCGTCCGCTGCCGGGTAAGGGTGATGAGATTTGTTTCTCCAGCTTTTTAGCAAAGGCGCAGGACCTCTCCCTCCCTGCCCTGACGCGTGGCATAGCTGCCGAAGGGAGCTTTCGTTGGGCGGTTTCGAACCGTCGCTGGCAGTTGCGATTGCTCGACTTTCTGCTGGGCGTTTCGGTCACCGAGGCACCTGAATTCGTTCGTCGAATCGCGAAACTCAGCGGGGTCGCGCACTCTCACTGGCATGAATCGGAACTGCTGGGCAAGCTTAGGGAATTTACGGAGAGTTCTGAGGCCGCAGCCGACGCGTCGTTTGAACTGGGAATGGCGAGCCTGATGGATGGTATCGATGCTGACGGCCCAGGCGTCGCACTGTCATCCTTTGAGGGCGCCAAAGGTTGGTTTGAAAAGTCTCTCTCGCATTCGGAGGTCAATCCGGAGGCACAGCTCTTCCTGGACTGCCTGAATCTGCTCACAGCCTATCAATCAGCCGTCGACAGACAGATCTTCACCGATACGCTGAACCGCGTATCGGTGAGTGCTTTCGAGTTGTCCGCATGGTTTGACACACAGGATTCCCCCTCCTGGCTGGGTACTCGTCGTCTCGAAACGGTGTATTGGAATCAGCTGGCACTGGCGATGGAGGGACTGCTCGATCACCTTGATGAAGCCAGTTGGTGGGAGCCTGCTGCAGTGATCGAGCAGCACGTTTTGGCGGTATATGGTGCGAATCGTGTCATTCTGCAGCGTGGGCCTGCATGGGACTATCAACTCCCTACTGCGTCCGCGGATAACAGCGAGCCTGGCGAGATATCGCGGACAGGCCCATCAACTAAAGATCTGGCTCCATAAGAACTCGACCCATGAGTGGGCCGCTGAAGCGCAGCACCTGCTTACCGAAGTCGAACACGCCGCCTCTGGAACGGACTTACGGGTAAACCCTTCTGACGCGGCGGTTGAGCAACCATCGATCGCCGCGCTAATCGACAAAAGGCACCTTCCAGAATCGACAAAAAACACTCTCTTGCAGGTGGTCGGTAACGCTATCTCAGTTCACGTGGACAATCTGACGGGAGCTGAGATTGATATCATCGAAGATGCGATCCAGAACGCTGGGCATCACCCGGACTATCAGACGAATCCGCATGCCCAGCGCCTCTTTGACACGGTCCTGCTGTGGGTGGTTCGTTTTCTGTTTAACCGTTTGGAGGTGACCAAGGCAGACGATCCAACGGTCGAATGCCTCTTCCAGCGTGCTGATGGGTCAAATGTGACGGAGGATGCTCTCCAGGCTGATTTCTTCCGTTTACTCACGACCAACGCCGCCGGTTCGGACCTCGAGCCGACCAATCTGGGAGGCGGACGGGCTGACGTCCGGCTCAAGTCAAGCAGTGAACGTGTTGTGATCGAGGTAAAACGCGAACTCGGGGATTCATCCTTCGATGCACTGGCGGCCTCATACCAGGCCCAGACGACCGACTATCAGAATGTAAGCGTACGACTCGGCTTTCTATTGGTTCTAGATCTAGCGAACAACACCAACGAGGGCACGCCGCATATTCGAAGCCTTGTCCAAACGCGGTTGGTACAACGAACCGGAGAGGATCATCCTCGCCTTTTGGTGATCGTCAAAGTTCCTGGAAACCGAAAGCGCCCCAGCGATTTGACGAAGGCTGCGAAGACAAGCAAGAGGCAATAATTCCGTCATCTCCTTCCCCTCGCCGACCTATTTAGTTGGTCGGAATGAAAAACGCGCTATGCCTCACCCATCTCCGCGCAATTCTTGACGAGTGGTAAATCTTAGGGCTGTATCTGAAGCGCCCACAAAGTGAGAGGTGTGCGTTGTCGTGCTGTTTGCGGGCGCTTCAGATACAGCGATTTGAAGGAAGCCGCCTTCGCGAGCTATGTACTTTGAATGGGGTTGGGATGGGTCGGCGTTGCCAGCTCAGTACGAGGAGAGCAGTAACGTGTGGCGCTTGGGCCGGTAAGGTCCGTGCGACAGGGTGCATGCCTGCTTGCGCCGGAGCGTGGAAGAGCAACCACGTGGCAGTGCACGTGGATGGAACGGGTTGTAGTTGATGTTTCACGCGGCACCTCTGAACGGAGCAGGTGGGGCGCGGAGTCGGAGCTGCGCGGCGGTGAACCTCTCGACAAGCTTCATGGCTCCGCCACAGTGCGGACACTTCCAGAAAGTTAAGCCTTTGTTCTCGGTTGCTACAGATCTGGTAGCTCTGGCTCGTACTGGTGTGTTCAGTAGTCGAGCACAAAGTGGCAGGAGAGCGGCCCGCCGCCGGTTGGCAAGGAAGCCGAAGTTGCGGATACGCACGAAACCACGCGGGAGCAGATGCAGGAGGAAGCGGCGCAGGAACTCATCGACGGGCAGACTCATGAGCCGCTTCTTGTTTCGGTGAGCGGAGTCTCGCCAGCGGAATGTCACGTTGCCATCGGCCAGAGATACGAGTCTGCGATTGGAGATGGCGACCCGGTGGGTGTATGCGCTGAGATAGCTGAGCGCGTGATCGGCCCCTTTAAAAGGGCGCTTGGAGTAGACGAACCATTCGTGACGGAACAGGATTCGGAGCCAGGAAGCAAAGATGCGTGGCGTTGCCAGTGGCGCCAGATTGCCGTGAAACTGGAGTGTGCCTTCGCGGAAAGCAGCCTTCAGTCCGGCGAGGAACTTACCGCGGAAGACGCGACTGAGCACCCCGTTGGGAAGAAAGAACGAAGAGCGGGACGAGATCCAGCGGGAGTGGTCCGGGACGAGTCCTCCGGCGGCAAGGACGCAGTGAATGTGCGGATGAAACTGCAAGCGCTGATTCCAGGTGTGGAGCACGCTGAAGAATCCGATCTCCGCCCCCAGGTGGCGGGGATCGCGAGCGATCTCGAGCAGGGTTTCGGCGCTGGCGTGGAAGAGCAGGTTGTAAATCAGACGCTTGTTCTGCAAGGCCAGCGGAGCAAGCTCGCGTGGCAGGGTGAAGACAACATGCACGTAGCGGGTGGGCAGCAGCTCCTGCTCACGAGCTTGGAGCCAGCGAGCCCGGGCGTTGCCCTGACATCGCGGGCAATGCCGGTTTCTGCACGAGTTGTAGGAGACGGCGACGGTATGTCCACAGTCAACACAACGATCGCGGTGTCCGCCTAATGCAGCGGTGCGGCAGCGCGTGATGGCCAGCAACACCTTCTGGTGTTGCCAGTTGATCCACCGGCGACTGCGTTCAAGAACTGCCCTGCATAGCGAACGATATCGGCCACCTCCAAAGGAGGCCGGTTCATGCGCTCTTTGTTTGCTCCCTTTGTCCGCCGATGGTCAGTGTGTCCAGAGGACTGCTGGTGGCGCTGAGATGCTGCCGGGAGAGATGCAGATAGATCGTTGTCTCCTCCAGGTCGCGATGTCCCAGCAGTAACTGAATGGTGCGCAGGTCGGCGCCGGCTTCGAGCAGATGCGTGGCAAAGCAATGACGAAGCGTGTGCGGATGAATGTGCTTGTGGGCAAGCCCGGCGCGACATGCCGCCTGATGACAGGCGTGCCAGACGCCGTTCGGCGAAATGGGATCAGGGCCGGTATGCCAGCGGTTGCCGGGAAACAGCCAGTCCTTGGGCTTATGCCGAAGACCTCGCCAGTAAAGACGCAGCGCATCGAGCAGCTTCGAGCTGAGCATGACATCGCGGTCCTTGCGCCCCTTGCCTCCGCGGATATGAATGACCATGCGCTGGCTGTCGATATCGCTGACCTTCAGGCGTGTCAGTTCCGCTCGGCGTGCGCCGGTGGCATAGAGTGTCATGAGCAAAATGCGATGGAAGGGCGACTGGGCTGCATCAATCAGACGTGCCACTTCTTCCTGGCTGAGCACCAGCGGCAACCGGAATACGCTCTTCGGGTATGGCGTCTCCGCTATGCTCCAGCCTCGCTTCAGCACCTTGGCGTAGAAAAATCGCAAGGCTGCCAGCCGCTGCCCCACGGTGTTCGGGGAAAGCTTGTTGCTAAGCAACATGGCCTGATACTGGCGTATATGCTCGGTGCCAAGCCGGTCTGGGGAACGATGGAAGTACTGGCTGAACTGCTCGACGTTGCGAATGTAGGTGCGGATGGTGGACTCGGAAAAGTTACGGCGCTTCAACTCCTCCAGCATGATCTGGCGTAGATGGGTCACAGGGGTATCTCCTCCTCTGCGACACAACTTACCTCAACTCAGCCAAGCTTCGCTCTGACACACGCGGATGCGTCCGCCGCTTCAGCGGCTTTGTTGTGTGCTGGGCATGCTCAACAGTTTGGAGGTGAAAGTCCTCCGCCCAACCTGATGGAGGTGAAGGGCTAGTGATGATGCAAGGGCTACCGCCGCGAGGCGGGGTCTGAAAGAAGCATGGATCAAAAGTGCGAGTCGATGGACAAGAACCGGATACAAGGCGTTAGCGTCGGACGAGCGGGCAACTTACCGCGAAGTCCATATCCATCAAAGATGCGAAGCGTAGATTCGGCGGCTGTGCACGGAAGACGGTTGAGCTTACCCCAGGAGATCTGCTCTGTGTCGCTACGGCGACTGAGGTTGTCGAAAGGGAACCTGACCGCAGAGCAGAAGTCAGCAGAGGGCATATTAGGCTATGTCGTCGGCAAGGCTAGTGAGGCACTCCAATGCCGAAAGGCGGAGTCAACGGATAGGCCGAGCCGGAAACGATAGTTGAAGGCCCGAACGAGGAGAGAGGCAAGTAGGACATGAGTCTCAGGAGCGACATGCAGCAGAACTTTCAGGCAGAACTGAACTTCTCTACTACGCCAGCAGGTGAAGCCCGCGAAGTGGGAAGAGAAGAGACTGAACCGCTTCCGACGACGAATGATTCCAAAAGCCCAGCCAGCACGAATCGATTGATGGAGGAAGTATGTGAGCGAGAGAACATGAAAGAGGCGTTGCGGCGAGTAAAGTCCAATAAAGGTAGTGCGGGCATCGACAGGATGACTGTTGGTGCAATCGCTGACTATCTGAAACAGCATTGGCTAGCCATCCGGGAACGACTGCTGAATGGAACCTATGAACCGAATCCGGTGAGACGGGTAGAAATCCCCAAACCAGATGGAGGGGTGCGCAAGCTCGGCATCCCTACGGTGCTGGATCGATTGATTCAGCAGGCGGTAATGCAGGTTCTGCAGAAGCAGTGGGACCGGACATTTTCCGATCACAGCTACGGGTTCCGACCGGAACGGTCGGCCCATCAAGCAGTGGCACAGGCGCAGCAATATATCGCCGAAGGCTACGGCTGGTGCGTTGATCTCGACTTGGAACAATTTTTCGATCGAGTCAATCACGACAAACTGATGGGTCAGATCGCCAAACGTGTCGAGGACAAGCGGCTGCTGAAACTCATCCGGGCCTTCCTAAATGCTGGGGTGATGGAAATTGGATTAGTCAGTCCGAGCGTAGAAGGAACTCCTCAAGGAGGTCCACTTTCGCCCCTGTTAAGCAATCTCGTTCTCGACGAACTCGACCGGGAACTGGAGCGCCGGGGACATCGCTTTGTTCGGTATGCGGACGATTGCAACATCTACGTTCGAAGCGAACGGGCGGGTCAGCGCGTGATGGAGAGCGTTACGCGATTCATCACTCGGCAGCTCAAGCTCAAGGTGAATGAGAAGAAGAGCGCGGTAGCGCGACCACAGGAACGCAAGTTTCTTGGGTTCAGCTTTACTGCCGGTCCGGAGACCAGGCGCATTATCGCGCCAAAGGCACTGGCCCGCTTTAAGCAACGAATCCGGGAGATTACGAGTCGGGCAAAGGGCGTCAGTATGAAGACAACAATAGAAGAGCTGGCTCCGTATATGCGGGGTTGGCGAGGCTATTTTGGATTCTGCGAAACGCCTGAAGTGTTGGTGGCGCTTACTCGCTGGGTTCGGTTGCGGCTCAGGGCCGCAATGTGGCGGCAATGGAAAACACAACGCCGCCGCCGTGCGGCACTGCTCGAACTAGGGGTGCGCTCGCGGTTGGCAAGTAATACAGCTGGCAGCGGACTCGGCCCCTGGTACCTCGCAAAGGCCAAAGCCCTTTCTGTTGGGCTTTCCAATGCCTATTTCAAATCGCTCGGTCTTCCTTCGCTGGTCGAGGAGTAACAGCGCAACTTCTCGAACCGCCGTGTACGGACCCGTACGCACGGTGGTGTGGCAGGGGTCAGCGGGCAACCGCTGCCCCTATGCCGATCAAATCGCCAAGTGACTCATCGACAGCCGATTAGTAACGACATGTGTGCGTCCAGCGAAGGCTGGCATGAACAGTGGGTGAAAGTCCCACCGGGGTAAGAGTCCAAGCCCCGTAGCTTGAATAGCAGGAAGGAAGGAAACTGAAAATCCTGAAGCCTATTGACGAAGCCATCTACAAGGATGGTGAGCGAGTTGCCGGGCCGTAACGCAAGTGAACCCATATGGCCTCGAAAGTACTGAAATCCGAAGGCCGAGCCCTCATTTATCGGGCGAAGGCAGCATGGAACGCCGCAAGGAATGATGCGACGAAACACTTCGGCGGGGTTGGTAGGGACAGCACGGTGACAAGGTCATGCTAAGCAACTGGAGAAACCCTCCTCGTCCCGACGAGAAATCGGCGGAGCAGGGAAGCCGTATAACCGGTGACACCGGGAAGTCGGCGGACGGCGAGAGGGATTCGGCCGGGTCTGTAGTAGCGAGGAAGCGGAGTAATGTCCGTCGAGCGAAGAGGCCCTGCTGTTTGTAATGGCTCTAACAAAACGGGAGGCAAGGGTGAGATGACAAAAGCGCCCATCAGTTTGCAGGACCTGAGAAGGAGTCTATATGCCAAGGCGAAGGCAGAACCGTCTTGGCGTTTCTGGGGACTATACGTCCACGTCTGCAAGATGGAGACTTTGCGGGAAGCCTACAAGATGGCGAGAAGTAATGACGGGGCTCCGGGTATTGACGGGGTCACGTTTGAAGCCATCGAGAAAAGCGGAGCGGAGAGTTTTCTCGTGCAGATTCGGGATGAGTTAGTTACCAACACGTATCAGCCCATGCCGGCACGGAAGAAGGAGATTCCAAAGGACGGGGGAAAGAAAGTCCGCGTCCTTTCGATTCCTGCAATCCGTGATCGAGTGGTCCAGGGGGCATTGAAGCTCATCCTGGAGCCGATCTTCGAAGCTGACTTCCAAGCAGGGTCGTTTGGATATCGACCGAAGCGGACGGCGCATGAAGCCGTAGCCCGGGTTGCCAGAGCGATCGTCGAAGAGAAGACGCGCATCATTGATTTGGATTTAGCCTCCTATTTCGATAACGTGCAGCACTCCCTGCTGTTAGAGAAAGTGGCTCGGCGGGTCCGCGACGACGCGGTCATGCATTTGCTCAAGATGATTCTGAAAGCGACTGGGAAGAAAGGCGTTCCTCAAGGCGGTGTGATTTCACCTTTGCTCAGTAACCTCTATCTGAATGAGGTAGACCGGATGCTGGAGAAGGCGGTGGATGCCACGCGAAGGGGCAAGTCAACCAACGTCCAGTACGCACGTTTTGCGGACGACATGGTGATCTTGATCGACGCCGAACGGCGGAGTGACTGGCTCGTAAAGGCGATAGACAGACGGCTGCGCGAGGAGTTCGCGAAGCTCCGCGTTCAGATCAACGAGGACAAGAGTCGGATGGTGGACCTGAAGAAGGGAGAGAGCTTCACTTTCCTGGGTTTTGAATATCGGCGTGTACTGAGCCTTCAGCAGAAGTGGCGACCAAACTATGCGCCCAAGCTGAAGAAGCGGACAGCGCTGTTTGAAAAGCTCAGGGATATCTTCCGACAGCATGTCAGCTGGCCCGTCGAGACTGTGATTGCGAAAATCAATCCGATCCTGCGTGGCTGGGTGAACTACTTTCGGGTCGGCCATTCGAGTATTTGTTTTGGGGTGGTCAAACGCTGGGTAGAGGAGAAGATACGGCGGCATTTAATGCGTGCCCGGGGGCGCAAAGGCTTCGGCTGGACGCGGTGGAGTAGCGAATGGCTATATGACCGACTGGGTTTGTTTAACAACTACCAGCTCCGTCGATGGTCGGGCGCGAAAGTCGCCCCAGCACGATAGGCCGCATAACTCTTGGCACTAAGCAAACAGGTGCGCCCAGTGCGGGAAACCCGCACGCTGGGTGCGATGTGGCGGGGGCTGGAAACGGATTCACGGTTTGGCTACTGAGGCACTCCCAGAGGAAACGGGGAGAAACAAGCTAGGCTCAACCTTCGGAATACCGCGCCAGTCCTCGACCCGACCGGCATGTGGCAAGGTTTTCGGGGGCTCGGCACTGTTCCGGATCACGGGCTCGGAGACAATCTGTTATTCCCGCCTGGTCGCGGCAATGGTCGTGTCTTCGAGGCCGTGGTCGCTGTCTGCATTCAGCTCTGGCTCTTCTTGACACGTGCCGCCGGTGATCAGTTCGCCACAATCAGATGATGAAGCTCGCCCTCCCTCGTCGACGGTGTCTTGCATCAGCTCCCGTGCAATCACTGCTGCTCCGCCGGTTTGATTATGGTCTCTACCCGGAACTTGCGGTAGCTTGAGAAATGATCGAGGATGCGCTCGTGTACGGATTTGAACAGCATGAAGCGAGCGTCCAGGCTGAAGTCGAGAATCGACGGCAGCCAGACCTCACCGTTCACACGCTCCTGTTCAACAATCAGGTCTGAGCCCGTCTTGACGGAGCCCAACAGTCCGCCCGCGACCCTGTAATTGTCGACCAGACGGGCTTCCAGTCGCGCTACCTCTACGTCCTGCGCATCGATCCACACGGTTCCACCCAACTTGTTGGCTAGACTTTCGGCGCGGCTGTGCGGCTTAAACTGAGGATTTGGCTCGAAGTCATAGACCAACACCTCGCGGCCCCGGTAAGTTTCGTGGCGCCCGTTCTTCATCACCGTGGCATGCAGGATCTGATCGACACGCAGCTCATCGGCGTTCTCGTCGTTGTCCTTTGCTTGCTTTGCGGCGAGCTCTCGAGCCTTTTTTATCTCTTCGTCGACGCGCCGCCCTTCCTTCTGGGCCTCGTGCTCATCCAGCGGTTTGCCCTCCTTACTGACTTGCCGCGAAATGGGGTAGCCGCTATCGAAGAACAACTCGTAGCCTTTCGTCTCCGCTTTCTTCGGCATGCCCTTGCTGTCGAGGGTACGGGTCTCCTCGGTGAAATCACAGACGTAATCCTTGCGCCGCTCCTCAAGCTGATTTTGATTGGATTTCAGGCGGCGAGCGAGTTCAACGGGATTCGGCAGGGAGCGAGACGCCGCTGGGTTGCGTGCAACATCCTCCGTGGTGGTATTGCTAGAAGCTCGCTCCGAGGACTGGCCGGTGGCTCCGGGAGCACGCGCTGCCTGCACCTCTTGCCCACAGGCAGTCGCGGCAACCAGGAGTAACGGCAAATACCGGAGGGGCTTCATGCGAAGATAATGCCGTAAAGACAATAGCAAGGCAACTTAGATCCGGCATCGATTTCCCGGCTGATGGTGCAACGAGATTTCACCTGCACTGCTCATGCTGTGTGACGGAAGGTGACAGGATGAAGGGGTTTCCCTATATTTCCTCTCACTGCTGTCCGGTTAACTCAGAAACCGCTGGCTACAAGTAGTTGCTGCGCAATAAGTTGAAGTCATTTCTGGCTTGCCGCGATTTGAAATGCGAAGGAGAGCTGACAATGGCTTATGAATCAGGGCCGCACGGTTTTCTCGCAGTTGATCAGCTTTCTGCCTGACCGAGAGTTTCGTCGTTGCGTCGAGCGTTATCGTGGCGACCTGCGACTGCGAGACTTCACTTGCTGGAATCAGTATCTGGCAATGGCGTTTGCCCAGTTGACCTATCGCGAGAGCCTGCGCGACATCGAAGCCTGCTTGGGTTCGTTGCAGGGCAAGCTCTATCACTTGGGGTTCAGAGGCAAGGTCGCTCGTTCGACGCTGGCGGACGCCAACGAGTCGCGTGACTGGCGCATCTTTGCCGACTTCGCCCAAAGGCTGATTATTACTGCTCGCAGGCTTTATGCCAGCGATCCAATGGGCGTCGATCTGGATCAGAGCTTGTACGCTCTGGATTCAACCACCATCGATCTGTGCCTGTCATTGTTTCCATGGGCTAAGTTCCGCACCCACAAGGCCGCCGTCAAGATGCACACATTGCTCGATCTTCGCGGCAACATTCCAATGTTTATCCGCATTACGGATGGCAAGGTGCATGACGTCAATATACTCGACGAGATTCTGCCGGAAGCCGGAGCATTCTATGTCATGGATCGCGGATACATCGATTTCGAGCGGTTGTTTGCGCTGACGCTCAACTCGGCCTTCTTCGTGGTGCGCACCAAATCGAACGTGTTGCTCCAGCGACGCTACTCACATCCCGTTGATAAGAGCACCGGCGTTCGCTCCGATCAGACTGTCGTACTCACATCCTTTGGATCAGCTTCGGCGTATCCCGATACACTTCGACGCGTGAGCTACTTCGATGCTGAAACTGGCAAGCGCCTGAAGTTCCTGACCAACAATTTCGCGCTTCCGGCACAGACCGTCGCGCAAATCTACAAGCAACGCTGGCAGGTGGAGCTGTTTTTCAAATGGATCAAGCAGCACCTGCGGATCAAAGCCTTTTACGGCACCAGCGAGAACGCCGTGAAAACTCAAATCTGGATCGCAGTGTCGGTGTATGTGCTGGTAGCCATCATGCGCAAGCGATTGGGACTGGAGGCCAGTCTGTATCAGATTCTACAGATTCTCAGCCTTACCCTTTTCGAGAAAACGCCCATTTTACAGGCACTTCACGCATCCGACTCCTGCACTGACTTACACAATTCCAGCAACCAATTGATTCTGTTCGACTTTTAACCGGACAGCAGTGATTTCCTCTATATAAGACTATTTTTAGATATAGACAATTACTAGATATCACGTTCACCCTGTCACCTTCCGTCACCGAATCAACGCTGTCCTTGCACCACACCTGAGCACAAGCAATCCTGGCAGCCAATCGCCCAGATCTGTCGCTTATCGGGCGTCCTGCACGGTGATGCCCCCCACCCATGCCTTGGCGAAGACTTCGATAAAGACGTTTGAATTCGCGGCGACCTCGAAGGTCAGCGTCACTGTCCGGCCTGCGAACTGCGTGAGGTCGATATCTGCCCGTTCCGTCCAACTAGCTTCCTCATAATCCATTCCGACAGCGGATACCTCGTCCACCGGGGCGCCCTCAACCAGAACGCGGAATTTGGCGGTCGTGAGAATGTTCACCGCCGCGCTGAGGTTGAGCCGGCGGGCGTAGCTCAACTTCGGCCTGGGTCCCAAGGAAAATTGCCGGGATACCAATCGCACTGTCTTGCGGAAGGTGCCTCCCGTTCCCGAAGACGCGTAGCCAAAGAGCACCAGACCGTCACCGCGCCCCTCCCGGATGTCGGTCGTGAGCTGCCATCCGTCGCCCTCCCACCCGGAACCGGCAAGCCCGCCCACTTCGGAAGGAACATCCCGCCTGGCGTTCACGAGACCGGCAGCCTCAAACGACTTGGCGAGAATCGATGCGATGTCGATGCCCCCCATACGACCTTCCTCCGTGCCTTGGTTGCTCCCGCCGCCGGGGCCGGAGGATGCTTCTCCTATCCCCTTGAGCAAACCGGCAGCCTTCAAGGACGTAGCGATGATTCTCTTGCAGATCAAGACCGCGCCCAACGCTGCCACCGTGCGTCGTCGCCCCTTCTTGATGAGCGGGTTGCGCAGACGCTGAGCTACCGGCAGCAGGAGTATCGCCTCCGGAGCCGGTTTCGATGCGAACCTCGCGGCCGTTCTCTTGCTCCTCCGCACGGTAGTCCGTTGGCATAACTTGTGTGGGCCGATGAGGTACACCCGACGTCTCCGGCGTCCGGTCGGTTAAACCCCAGAACCTTGCGATGTGCTGGGTGGACGAGATTCCCACGTCGAGAATAAAGGGCCCCGCGGCCCCGCACCCATCCTCGCCATGTGGGTCGATGGGCACACCGTGTGCCATGCCGGTGATCGAATAGGCTTCTACGAGATTGTCCCCATCCGGACCACGCCAGGCGCGATAGGGGCGGCCATCGACTGTGCTTTCTAATGTCGGAGTCAGGGGGAGTCGGTGGACGTCCGTCCACTGCTTGATGACCTCCTCAGCATTCGTGGGCTTTACCGTGCCATCAGCAGCACCATGCCAGATCGAGATCTTGGGCCACGGCCCTGGATGCGAGGACGCGGCCCGCACCAGGTTGCCCCATTCCTGCGGCGAGCGTTTGCGGCCCTGGAACATGCATTCGATTCCTTCTTGAAGGTCATTAGCACAACGGTACGGCAGTCCGGCGATGATGGCGCCGCCGGCGAACACCTCAGGATAAGTCGCGAGCATGACCGAGGTCATCGCCCCGCCAGACGAAACCCCGTTGACGTAGACGCGGCGGCGATCGATCCCGTGGTTCACAACCATCCATTCGACCATCTGCCGTATCGATAGCGGCTCTCCGCTGTCCCGGACGAAGTCCTCGGGCTTGAACCAGTTGAAGGCTTGGAGCGGGTTGTTACTTGTCCGCTGCTGCGGCAGCAGCACCGCAAACCCATAGCGATCGGCGAACGTCGACCATCCGGTCCCGAGATCGTAGGAGAGCGCGGTCTGCGTGCAACCGTGGAGAACCACGACCAATGGGGCACCTTTGGGTAGATCCTTCGGCACATAGTTCAGCATTCTAAGATTGCCGGGGTTCGATCCGAAGCTGGTCACTTCGGAGAGGTGGCTGTCTACGCGGACATCGATCTGTTCCGCTGCGGCACGGGCTTTCTGCGCCAGTGTCAGGAACTTCTCCCAGGGACGGCGATGGGAGCGATTCTGGGCAAGGTCAGCCAAATTGGCTAGGGTCTGGTCGAGATTAAGCATGCGAGACTTCCTTTCGCTCTGGGAAGCGGTAAGTCTGCCGATCTCAATCAGCTTGCTGGCAGACAGGAACACGGTGTGGAACAGTCCGGGATCAGCAACGCCGCCACGCTCTGGGTCGAGCCAGGCGGCCGGGCGGGCACCCTCCGGTAATTCGAAGCGTTGAGTGATGACGGTGCGCCGGGTTCCGGAGGCGATTGGGAACTGTATTGTTGCGAGTGGAAAGCCCCGGCTAACCCATATGCCAAACAGCTCCCGGGCTAGGAGAGCCCGCGTCTCCGGATCCCTGGCGCGATCCAGCAGCCGCGCCAGGGCCTCGCCGAAGCACAGCCGCTCGTGGATAAGAGAGAGCTCTGGAGCGTTACTGGTTCCCGTTCGAGAGATGGACGAGCCGAGGTTGACCTCGGGAGCGGTGAGTTCGGCGGCTACGGCTGTTGGCTCCAGTTCGCGGTAACAGCGGATTGCGTCGACGGTGTGTACCTGCTGTGGCGCAGCCAGGACCCCAATCAGGGCTTCGGCGGCGTATTGTGGGGTGGCTGGAGGCGACCCCGGACCGCGGGGGCCGGGCGGAACAAGCCCGGCATTGATCATCATTGTGACCCGGAACCGGAGATCACGGCGGGACTCACCGAGAATATCGGCAAGGCGCTCGCTAAACTCGTACCTGCGCAACCCAATCATGACGCAAGTCTAGCATGGTTATTTAGTAGGTGACATATACTCGAAATACTTTATGCACTTGAGCCGGTTTGGGCCGGGAGTAGAATCCCCGTCCCGGGTTGCGTTGACGTCTCCCGCAAAACGGTTTGAGCTCCGATCCTGCGGTGTTTGTCAGGAAAGCACCGAGCGTGGCCGCATGCTGCCCTTTATCTCATCGTCGAAACGCTGGACTGAACTCCACGCTGGTTTCGGACGAGGCTGCCGGGACACGGGTGGTAGTGACGATCACTCTTCTCTTCCTGGCAACGATGTTGTTCGCTCAGGAGATCCCGCCGGGAATCGCTTTGCCGATGATGCTGACATCCACGCTAGATTTCAAAATGACCCAAGCCAGGGGATACATCTTCCTGGAGGCAGTTAAGTTGTGTCACGACCCACAAGCTGTGAGAAAGCGTCGCGCGTTACCTCTAAGCCGGGGAGGATATTGCCCGAAGGAGGGCTTGAATGGGCCACCGCAATTCGCGTCGCTGGCGTGTTCTACTCTTCGACGATCTCACTCTGAATTTCGATGGTGATGCCTCGCTTGACGCTGGCCGAGACAGGGCAGCGGTCCTCATGGTGTTCGATTGCCCGCTCGGTGGTGGAGCGCTTCTCCTTGGGGACTTTGATCCGGTACTTGACCACGATATGGGTGAGGAGCAACTTGCCATCCACTTCCTCCATACGTCCCTCGGCGATGGTTTCGAGCTTCTCGGGATCGGCGCTGATGCCGCGTGCTTCCAAGGCTCCGGCCAGGGTGCCCGTCAGGCAGCCTCCCACGGCCGCCACAACATAATCGAGCGTGGACGGCAGCGGCTCATCCGGCGTGACTTTGAAAAACTCCGCGATGCCATCGTGGACTCCCATGCGGACTACGTCAGGGAAGCCTTCGAACTGGATTCGCTTGATCTTGTTCTTGCCAGGTTCTTTGTGGATCTGGACCTTCGATAGATGTGCCAGCCGTCCCATTGCGATCTCCTTCCGCCGTTCGTCCGAATTGTACTGCTTGATCGAACTCCCCTTTTGCCAAGTAGATTCCATATATCTAAGAGTTTCGACCCACCGTTGACCTCGCGACCTCGCGCTAGCTGCGATACGGACGACCAGTGCTGTCTACCGCAGATCCGTACACGCGTGATCGATGTCAGGAGCCTGGCAATTCTGGATGCGATCCTGTCCGGAGTGCGATCCTATGACGCTTGCGGGCCTGTGCAATTGGCGGGTACGAAGCCCGCGCGAAGTGGTCGCGAACGCCTTGGTAGGCGACTACCGAGCTGAGCACCTGTTCACGCTTCGTCAGTCGCTCCGGGGCTTTCGTTACTACCAGTTGATGATTGCCGAAGTGGACCAGGAGCTTGAGAGACTCTTACATGAACTGCCGCGATGCGAAGGCGCCCCAGAACAGATGCCGCCACTTACCAAGGCCTGCATATATCAGCGCGCGAGCAATGAACCGGCCTTCGACCTTCGTAGATAACTGTTTCGAATCGCCGGAGTCGATCTAACGGATATGTCATCACGGGCTCGCCATCGCCGGGGCAGGAGACCACTTTCAGCCTGACCGTCGGCAGTCTCAGCTCGCTCCGTTGCTCGCGAAAGCGCATCCAAGACTCAGGCCTATGCAGAAGTTCACGCGCCGAGAACTACTTAAACTCGGAACCGCCGCCGCTATTGCGGAGTCTTTGGGTTTGCCAGGATGCGGCGGCATGTCGTCGTTGCTTCCTTCCACCCCGTCCGGATGCTCTAAATTAACCGACATCGAGCATGTGGTGATTCTGATTCAGGAAAACCGGTCGTTCGATCACTACTTTGGAAGCTACCGTGGGGTTCGTGGATTCTCCGATCAAAGTGCGGCGTTCCAGCAACCAGATGCGGCAAACACAACGAGCTCCCCCGTCGGAATGCTATTGCCATTCCACCTTGACACCTCCAAAGCGGATGCGTCCTGCACCCACGACATTTCACACGACTGGGTGCCGCAACATCAGAGCTGGAACGGCGGAGCAATGAACGGTTTTGTGAGTTCGCGTCTGCCGATTGATTCTAATGACGCCGTGTTGAGCATGGGCTACTACAGTCGCTCAGACCTGCCCTACTACTACGCCCTGGCTGATGCCTTCACGATCTGTGACAACTATTTCTGTTCGGTGATGGGGCCGACCGACCCCAATCGCCTCTACACGATGGCGGCATCGCTCGATCCAGATGGAAAAGATGGCGGGCCGATCCTGCAGAGCATCGTAACAAACCGATCAGTTTATTACGGACGGCTGACATATACGACGATGCCCGAGCAGCTTCAGGCACGCGGAATCTCCTGGAAGGTTTACTCGTCACCCGATGAGACCATTCTCGGTGGAGTCCTCTCCGACAATGTTCTCTCCTACTTCAAGAATTTTCAGGATCCTGCATCAGTGCTGCATCAGAATGGTTTCGGTGCACAGTTTCCCCTCGACTTCCTCGCCGATGTGGCTTTGGGAAATCTACCGCAAGTCTCCTGGCTGGTCGGGTCAATTCTAACTTCGGATCATCCGCCCGCTCCTTCGCTCTTTGGTGAGAATGTTCTCTCCCTTATTGTCGGCGCCCTAACTCTGAATCCAGCCCTGTGGGGGAAAACGGTTTTGATCGTCACCTACGATGAAAATGGCGGATTCTTCGATCATGTTGCACCGGTGACGGCGCCTCTCGGAACGCCGGGCGAATATGTGACCGCTCCCGCGATACCAGACCCGACCGTAGCAGGCAGTCCGGCGATTACCGGTCCAATTGGATTGGGCTTTCGCGTCCCCACGCTCATCATTTCGCCGTTCAGCCGAGGCGGGTTCGTGTCATCGGACCTCTTTGATCACACTTCAGTGTTGCGATTCCTCGAAACGCTATTCGGCGCTGAAGTACCCAACCTGAGCGCATGGCGCCGTGCAACGGTCGGGGATTTAACCAGTGCACTCAATTTCAAAAAGCCTGATCAGTCGGTTCCGAATCTGCCGTCCACCCTTCCAGGCGACCCGCAGGCAATCTTGCAATGTGCCGCGAACCTGGCGGGAACGATACCGTACACCGTGCCGGGCACTCAAACCCTCCCGACTCAGGAATCCGGAATCCCGTCTCGTCCCAGCGGAGTGTGCTAATCGGGATATGCGGAGAACAGAAACCTTCGGTCGTTGAACTCAGGCAGGTCGAACGTCCTTCGGGTCAATTTGGACGCAGTCAAGTGGCATTCTGTCCACAACTCACCTGGAAAATGTTTTTCGGACTCTGGTTATCGCTTCTCCGGCAATTGCCGGAAAGATTCGAGGTCCCAAAGCCCGTCAGGCATTGAGGTCTCTCTGCTGAGGATATAAAGGTTCCCATCGTCTGCACGGACTTTGTAAAAGGCCTTCTCTGGGCCATACCACTGGTCGAGGATCTCTTCGACCAGATACTCATGTTCGTCCAGCCCAAAGCGGACAGGCCTTTCGTCCGCCTTGCTTCCCGCGTAGCACACAACTTCCAACTTCATCTCTTCTCGATTCTCGCTCGTGCGCGCTGAGCCCCGAGTAGCGCAAGCACTTAAGGCGTCTCCTGTGGGCGAGTTGGCAGGGTTCTTACGCCTGCCTGACCCGACGGCCCCAATCCGAGCCAGGAGCAGCCCTACTTATTCGTACGCCAAAAACGAAAGCGGCCTTACCTCAGCCATGGAAACCGGGCAAGTCTATGCGTCTTGCAATGTGATCCTTAATCCAATGGGTGTCCCACCACTCCTTCGGGTCAATCTGGACGCCATCAAGCTGCATGGCGAAGTGAATGTGGTCGCCTCCGGCCATTCCGGTCTGACCGCTCGTGCCCATGACTTGGCCTCGTTTCACCATGTCGCCTTCATGCACGTTAATCTGGCTGAGGTGGCCGTAGATCGTCTGCAGCCCATAACCATGGTCGACCACGATGCAATTGCCATAGATGCCCAGCGGAGCCGCATACACAACCCGGCCGTCATTGGACGCCTCTACGCCGACGTGCTGCGTAACCGCGAGATCGTATCCAAGGTGCACCTGCTGATCGATCTTATTGCCCTTGTAAATATAGCTCCGCACGTCCGCAAAGCTGGCTTCCGCTTGGGAGTGAGACTGTCGCGCGAAAGGCTGAGACCCACTGCTGTCCGGTTAACTCAGAAACCGCTGGCTACAAGTAGTTGCTGCGCAATAAGTTGAAGTCATTTCTGGCTTGCCGCGATTTGAAATGCGAAGGAGAGCTGACAATGGCTTATGAATCAGGGCCGCACGGTTTTCTCGCAGTTGATCAGCTTTCTGCCTGACCGAGAGTTTCGTCGTTGCGTCGAGCGTTATCGTGGCGACCTGCGACTGCGAGACTTCACTTGCTGGAATCAGTATCTGGCAATGGCGTTTGCCCAGTTGACCTATCGCGAGAGCCTGCGCGACATCGAAGCCTGCTTGGGTTCGTTGCAGGGCAAGCTCTATCACTTGGGGTTCAGAGGCAAGGTCGCTCGTTCGACGCTGGCGGACGCCAACGAGTCGCGTGACTGGCGCATCTTTGCCGACTTCGCCCAAAGGCTGATTATTACTGCTCGCAGGCTTTATGCCAGCGATCCAATGGGCGTCGATCTGGATCAGAGCTTGTACGCTCTGGATTCAACCACCATCGATCTGTGCCTGTCATTGTTTCCATGGGCTCACTGCTGTCCGGTTAAAAGTCGAACAGAATCAATTGGTTGCTGGAATTGTGTAAGTCAGTGCAGGAGTCGGATGCGTGAAGTGCCTGTAAAATGGGCGTTTTCTCGAAAAGGGTAAGGCTGAGAATCTGTAGAATCTGATACAGACTGGCCTCCAGTCCCAATCGCTTGCGCATGATGGCTACCAGCACATACACCGACACTGCGATCCAGATTTGAGTTTTCACGGCGTTCTCGCTGGTGCCGTAAAAGGCTTTGATCCGCAGGTGCTGCTTGATCCATTTGAAAAACAGCTCCACCTGCCAGCGTTGCTTGTAGATTTGCGCGACGGTCTGTGCCGGAAGCGCGAAATTGTTGGTCAGGAACTTCAGGCGCTTGCCAGTTTCAGCATCGAAGTAGCTCACGCGTCGAAGTGTATCGGGATACGCCGAAGCTGATCCAAAGGATGTGAGTACGACAGTCTGATCGGAGCGAACGCCGGTGCTCTTATCAACGGGATGTGAGTAGCGTCGCTGGAGCAACACGTTCGATTTGGTGCGCACCACGAAGAAGGCCGAGTTGAGCGTCAGCGCAAACAACCGCTCGAAATCGATGTATCCGCGATCCATGACATAGAATGCTCCGGCTTCCGGCAGAATCTCGTCGAGTATATTGACGTCATGCACCTTGCCATCCGTAATGCGGATAAACATTGGAATGTTGCCGCGAAGATCGAGCAATGTGTGCATCTTGACGGCGGCCTTGTGGGTGCGGAACTTAGCCCATGGAAACAATGACAGGCACAGATCGATGGTGGTTGAATCCAGAGCGTACAAGCTCTGATCCAGATCGACGCCCATTGGATCGCTGGCATAAAGCCTGCGAGCAGTAATAATCAGCCTTTGGGCGAAGTCGGCAAAGATGCGCCAGTCACGCGACTCGTTGGCGTCCGCCAGCGTCGAACGAGCGACCTTGCCTCTGAACCCCAAGTGATAGAGCTTGCCCTGCAACGAACCCAAGCAGGCTTCGATGTCGCGCAGGCTCTCGCGATAGGTCAACTGGGCAAACGCCATTGCCAGATACTGATTCCAGCAAGTGAAGTCTCGCAGTCGCAGGTCGCCACGATAACGCTCGACGCAACGACGAAACTCTCGGTCAGGCAGAAAGCTGATCAACTGCGAGAAAACCGTGCGGCCCTGATTCATAAGCCATTGTCAGCTCTCCTTCGCATTTCAAATCGCGGCAAGCCAGAAATGACTTCAACTTATTGCGCAGCAACTACTTGTAGCCAGCGGTTTCTGAGTTAACCGGACAGCAGTGCCATGGGCTAAGTTCCGCACCCACAAGGCCGCCGTCAAGATGCACACATTGCTCGATCTTCGCGGCAACATTCCAATGTTTATCCGCATTACGGATGGCAAGGTGCATGACGTCAATATACTCGACGAGATTCTGCCGGAAGCCGGAGCATTCTATGTCATGGATCGCGGATACATCGATTTCGAGCGGTTGTTTGCGCTGACGCTCAACTCGGCCTTCTTCGTGGTGCGCACCAAATCGAACGTGTTGCTCCAGCGACGCTACTCACATCCCGTTGATAAGAGCACCGGCGTTCGCTCCGATCAGACTGTCGTACTCACATCCTTTGGATCAGCTTCGGCGTATCCCGATACACTTCGACGCGTGAGCTACTTCGATGCTGAAACTGGCAAGCGCCTGAAGTTCCTGACCAACAATTTCGCGCTTCCGGCACAGACCGTCGCGCAAATCTACAAGCAACGCTGGCAGGTGGAGCTGTTTTTCAAATGGATCAAGCAGCACCTGCGGATCAAAGCCTTTTACGGCACCAGCGAGAACGCCGTGAAAACTCAAATCTGGATCGCAGTGTCGGTGTATGTGCTGGTAGCCATCATGCGCAAGCGATTGGGACTGGAGGCCAGTCTGTATCAGATTCTACAGATTCTCAGCCTTACCCTTTTCGAGAAAACGCCCATTTTACAGGCACTTCACGCATCCGACTCCTGCACTGACTTACACAATTCCAGCAACCAATTGATTCTGTTCGACTTTTAACCGGACAGCAGTGATCTTAGGTATCAGGTAGTTACATACTGGCAGTAGTGTCCGGCTAAAATTTCAGAGAGTTGCGTAAGTCTCTACGGGTCAGCAGGATGTGGCCGTTCGGCGCGAGAACGATTTGAAATCCAGAATGCGGCTTTCGGCCTGAGACGACGAGTTCCAGATCCGAAACAATAGTGGAATGAATGCTGGCCGCACTATCTTCTCTCAACTGATCGAGCACGCCCCGGGCAAGGAGTTTCAGAAATGTGTAGCTCGCTATCGCGGCGACTCCCACCTGCGAGGTTTCTCTTGTTGGGACCAGTATCTGGCGATGGCCTTCGCGCAATTGACTTACCGGGAAAGTCTGCGCGACATAGAAGCATGCCTTCGCGCGATGGGTGCCAAGTTATACCACATGGGCTTTCGTGGCAAGGTGACGCGCTAGACTTTAGCGGATGCGAACGAATCTCATGATTGGAGGATCTTCGCCGACTTCGCACAAATTCTGGTTGGCATGGCACGGCCTCTCTACGCCTGCGATCCGTTGGGCGTCGACCTGAACAACAGCCTCTATGCCTTGGACTCCACGACTATTGATCTCTGCCTTTCCTTGTTCCCATGGGCCAAGTTCCGTGAGCACAAAGCTGCTGTCAAAATGCACACTCTGCTGGATCTGCACGGCAACATTCCCACATTTATCCGCATTACTAACGGCAAAGTGCATGACGTAAACATCTTGGACGAGATCATGCCGGAACCCGGCGCGTTCTATGTGATGGACCGCGGCTACATCGATTTCCAACGTCTGTTTGTGTTCACGCTCAGCTCGGCTTTCTTCGTGGTGCGCACCAAGTCGAACGTTTCGATTCAGCGGCGCTACTCGCATCCGGTCGATAAGAGCACAGGCGTTCGCTCCGATCAGACCGTGCTTCTAACATCTCTGGAATCGGCTTCTGCGTATCCCGATCCACTGCGACGCGTGAGTTACTTCGATGCGGAGACCAATAAGCGGCTGAAGTTCCTGACCAACAACTTTGCGCTCCCGGCGTTGACGATCGCGCAAATCTACAAGCAGCGCTGGCAAGTTGAATTGTTTTTCAAATGGATCAAGCAGCACCTACGCATCAAGGCATTCTTCGGCACCAGCGAGAATGCCGTGAAGACTCAGATATGGATCGCAGTCTCGGTATACGTCCTGGTGGCAATCGTGCGCAAACGGTTGGAGCTGGACGCCAGCCTCTACCAGATTTTACAGATCCTCAGCCTCACGCTTTTCGAGAAAGCGCGCATTTTATGGGCACTTCACGCAGCTGCCTTCGATAACGACTTAGTCGATTCCGGTAACCAGTTCAATCTATTCGACTTTTAGCCGGACACTACTGGCTGAGACCATAAGAATTTGTCCGCAGTCTTGAAGCGCAAATCCGAGAGCACCTTGTTGTTGGCGTTCCTCATTTCATTATTGATCTTTATAAAGCGCGCCACGGGATCGCCAGAGCCATTCGGATCGAGCTCATTGACTACCTTCTGAATAAACCGATCGTCCAACTGCAAACTGTGTGCGGTGTACTTCGGCTGCTCCTTCTTGGGAAATTGGATTACGAGCGCGCCTGTCGCATCATTTCCCGCGCCATTGGTGGCGTAAACCACCGGCACAGTGTTGGACGGCATATTCCAAGCAAAGGCAAACAGCGAAAAGAAACCAGGCTTGCCGCCGGGCATAGGCCAAGCCCGAAATGTTTGATCGCCGACACGTACGCCCGCTTCTGTCCAGGTACCGGAGGCATTGAATGTAGCCAGGTCCGCCATGCCCGTGTACAGGTAGTGTTGATCGGAATCGGCACTGACGGTTGGCGGTCGCGTGACTACCGTCACGTCGCGCTCGTAGCGTGCGGTTTTCCAAAGCAAGTCGTTCGAGGTAGCTTCAAGGACCATCTTCGCCTTGCCCTCTTGAAGCTGTGGCGTAGTGTTAATGCCGGCAGTGAAGTTCCAAGTGCCATCCGACACGCGCGAAGGTTGCGCGAGCTCCCAGACGCGATAGCGGGCGCCGTTCTGCTCCACAAACGCTGCAAGTCTACGGACACCACGCGGATCGCGAACGTGGACGGTAATGGTGGTGGCCTGGCCGAGAGTGGTGACTGGAAATGACAAATCCACAACGGGCGTCGCTGATAGAGCCAATTTAAGCGCAATGGGCGACAAGACTACGACAGCAATTACGGCAATAATGATTTTTCTCACAATTCATTGTAGCTGCCGCTGAGCGAGTGGAGGATCAGTGATTAAACCTACTTGGTACTACTTCGTTCTGCTGAGTCATCCCCTGGTGGCAGCCTCACGCCACGGAATGTTGCCGCAGAAGCTAAACTTCGCCGAGATCTTTCAACACCGCCATCGCCGCATTGCGGCCATTGATACCAATGACGCTGCCGCCTGGGTGGGTACAGGCTCCGCAAAGGAACACCCCCTGCATCGGAGTCCGCGCGGAGAGCCGCTTCGACCACATATAAGGAGGCAGGCATTCTCCCTGAAAGATGTGGCCGCCCGTCAGTCCAACCTTCTGCTCTATATCGGGCGGTCCCAGCACCTGCGCATCTATCACTGCCGCGTCGATGTTCGAACAGAAGCGGCCGAGTGAATTGAGCGCCAGTCGCTTGACCTCTTCGCGCCGCTCATCCCATGTGCCATGCGCAAAGCGATAGGGAACATACTGCGCAAAGACGCTCATCGTATGCTGCCCAGCCGGAGCTACCGTCGCATCGTGTGCGCTCTGGAAATAAAGCTCGCACCAGAGATGTTCCGGCGGTTCGCCCTGCCGAGCCTGAGCGAAACCTGCTTTCCACTCTTCCTTGGTCAGTGGAGCATTGATCTGTCCGTAGTGATGCGGCTGATTCGTTCCAGGTCGCGCCGTGAAGTTCGGCAGCTCGCGCAGCAGCACGTTGAGTTTGACCGTGCAGCCTTCGATGGGAATGCTCTCGACGCGCTCACGCCAGCCTGCATCCGCGTTTTTGCCCAGCATGTTCAATGTCCGCCGTGGGTCGGCATTCGACACCACCACCGGGGCGGTAATCCGCTCTCCGCCTTCCAGTATCACACCTTCTCCCGGAACAATTTGCGCTATGGGGACTCCTGTCGCAATCACCGCACCGGCCTCCCGTGCCGCGTCGCAGAAATGGAACGAGACCATTCCCATGCCGCCATGCACATAGCCCCACATCCCCGGCATCCCGCCCAACCGCCCCGATGAGTGATGAAAGCGGATCGAAGCCGTGCCGGCATCGAAGGGGCTGGCGTTCGTCCCAATAACTCCCTGTCCCAAGTAGGCCGTCTGCAGGCGTTCATCCTGAAGATAGTGCTCGACAAATTCCGCCATCGACCAGTCAAACAGAACATGCTTTGCCTCCTCGTCCGAGCCCAGGCGTTCCTCGATCTGCTCCTGCGTGGGCGGCTCGCCAATCCAGAGATCGCCATCCCCCGCCGGACGCAGCTTATCCCGGAGCCGGCGAATGACATCATTCATGGCGCGCCAACCGTCTACATCGCCCGGGGCGAATCTCCGTACCTCCGCTGCGCAAGCGTCATCGTCATCCCATAGCTGGATGCTCGATCCGTCAAGGAACGGGACAAAGAGCCCATTTACAGCCGGAGTCCATCGGAAGCCACGCACCGGCAAATTAAGCTCTGAAATCACGAGCGGATGCAGAAGTCCTGCGAGGTACGCACATGGGGACATGTGCACGCCAGGAAACGGCTCTTCGATGGTGCAGGCACCGCCCACACGAGTCCGGCTCTCCAGCACCAGCACTCGTTTACCGGCACGGGCCAGGTAGGCGGCGCAAGCCAACCCGTTGTGTCCGGCGCCGACGACGATCACATCCCAGGAACGAGAGGCGAGAGCGCGGACAGGGACCGGCAGTCCAATTTCACCGAGTACGGCGGCAGTAGGTGAGGTCAATGGATTTCTCCAAGCTTCCGAGTATGCGCACGCATGCCGAGCCACCCTCCCGCTTACTCGATATCCTCATCTAAATCTTCGATGTACTTTTCGAGAATTTCGCGCCGCCTTTCACCTTCATGGCCTGGACCGACCCCGTGAATAGACCGACCGTGGATCAGCCGTGAGTACAACCCGCTGTGGTCGAGCCCGACAGGCTGGCCATCGTCATCGCGCGGTATACAGCGTTGCAGCGAGGACTACTATGGGTGACGATGTCGGTAGCCGTGTCAAACGGGTCGAGGTGGGGGTCTCCGGGCTCGAGTTCTTGGTCGTCGTCAAGGTCAACGTCGGGGATACTCCATCACCATGTGTGGACGATTCCGCTTATCCCGAGTCGATAAACTCGCCGGATGCTTCGGCATCGAGCCCGAAGACGACTGGGTGCCGCGATACAACATCGCCCCAACTCAGGATGACGGCTAGTGAAAGAATTTAACGTCGTGGTTGGCAGGAAGAGAGCCACCCAGCGCGAACACTAAAACGATAAAAGCCACGATCAAAGTCATGACCATTCCCATACCCCGAAAGCCACCAGCAAAATGGGGCTCTGCGCGGTCGTGTCTTGGCCGCGATTATCTCAACATCGGCTGAGTTAGATGCCAACGAGTCAGGAATCCACTAAAAAGTACCTAAAAAGAAACAGAAGTTAGAGGAAACGTGTCTATTATGAGGTTAGCAGCGAGGTCAACCTGACCGAGTAATATAAAAGTGGGCGCATCATCTCTGAAAGCGCCCCGAATGAGAGTATTTGTTTCTGGATAGGTGCTAAGCAACTCTGAAATGGTTGCACAGCTCGATTGGACACACCTCGGGCGGGGGAGTTTAGCTGGGAAAGAAACGGGGATACTTCAATTTGGAAGGTTTCAGCAAATCTTGAAGAGCAGCCCAACGAAAAGGTTGCAGTTTGCGGAAAAGCGCCCGGTGTTCAATCTGTTATGAAAGTAGATGCTCGGCAATTCTGAAAAGTTGCAATACCGCGAGCAGCTCGGTAGCGTACATAAATCCGCTGCCGATCAGCATTTAGCCAGTGCCTCCAGCGCAGCCTTATCGCGGATCACAAGCGTCGAACCCTTGACCTGCACGATCTGCCGCTTCTTCATCTTGGCAAACAGTCGCGTCACGGTCTCGCGTGAGGCTCCAATCATTTGTGCGATTACCTCGTGGGTCAGTCCCAGTGAGATGTGAAGGTTAGAATTCGCGCTATCGCCATGTTTTGCGCTCCATTCCAGTAGCAGCTTCGCTAATTTATTCGCAGCCAAGTAAGATTCATGCGAATGAAGCTCCCGGCCAGCCGCGTGGTACTTGTTACTCAACTGTTCGGCAATTTGGAAGCACGCATCACCGTGCTCAGTCACAAATTGCATGAAGTCAACGCGCTTAACGAAGCTGATCTGGCAAGGATCGAGCGTTTCCGCCGTAAGCTGGTAGGGCTCGCCGCTCACGCTGGAACTGATGCCTAACACTTCGCCAGTCTCGGCAATTCTCATAATTGATGTCTTACCGTCCAAGGAAAAAAAGGAGACCTTGACCCGCCCCCTGCACACCACAAAAATTCCGCGTGGAGCCTGTCCTTCCACGAAGAGAACCGCACCTGCGGGATAGATGGTGGCGTGTTTGATGGTTTCGAATGTTTGCAGTGCGCTGGCCGATAAATCACAGAACGTATGATCGCCACGCAGCTTGCAACTAAGGCAGCTCTCTATGAGCCCTAAACCGTATGGTGAATGCATGAATCCTTCTGAGCCCACAGGCTTCGGTACGGAATGAAGGCATGTACTTCCACGCTCACGCTGTTCAATCCGGCTAAGGTGTATCTTATTATAATTCGTGACTTAAGCTCGCGACCCTCGCCAGCAAGTCTGTTGGGTGAATCGGTTTGGCTAACAATTCAAACTCGTGTCCCTGCCGTTTAACCATATCCAGCATGTTCAGCGAGGATGCCATCCCTGAAAACAGAAGAACCTTGCATGCGGGGTGACGCTCGCGGATGAGCACAGCCATTTCCAAACCGCTCATACCGGGCATAACAACATCGCTGATGACCAGTTCAGGAGAGCCATATGCGGCCTGCTCTAACGCGCTCTGAGCGTTGTAGAACGCACTGGCCTCATACCCGGAGTTGCGCAGTATCACTGCCACTGTGTCGGCAATACAGTGCTCATCGTCCACGACAAATACCCGTACTGGCATGGCTTCTCTCACCCTCTAGCGACCGACGTGTCGGGCGATAGTAGCACTTTCTGACATAAGCGTCTGTCTGATAGCAGACCTACTGCTTTTCCAGATGCACATCGATTTGTCCATTCGGCGCAGTGCTCGGCTTTCGCGTCGGTCACCGCCGCTAAAGCGGTTGCCGCTTACGTCTTCACGCTGCGGGTGTCCCCCTTGCTGACACAACGAGCAACGGCATCAGCGCATCGAGATATTCCATTAGGTGGGCCGCTGATGCTTCCCATGCACCTACTAAGCGGCCTTTGATTCGACCTCGTGACGTAGCATGGAGCGCAACTCGTCTCGAAGTTCGGGCGTGTTTCGTTGTCCATGGGATTGGACGAAATGTTGCACGGCGACATCCAGTACTCCTTCTTCACTTCCCGAGATAGCGATGTCGCAAGGCTCCCTTGTTGGGAACCAACGGCAATCTATGACCTTGCGGTCTGTGGCTACAAACTTAAATTTGATTGCAGATTGCATCACAACCGCGCTTGCCCACAAATCCAGTCGATGTGCAGCTCGGACAATAATCACTAGTATCTGCACAGGAATATAAAGCACCAGCAGTGCGGTTCGGACGGCCCAAGCGATGTAGAGGGTCATTCGAATATCCTTTAGATCACCCGAGGTATTATTCGATTAAGGCTATGCCGGATTGCCACAACGGACAACGTAGCCTTGGTTTCTGTTACGAATTCAGAACATCATTCTTCGAACACCTCCGGAGCCCCCAATTCCTGTGTGGTAGCCCAACTGGTTCATATCCCAAACTGGTTCATATCCTGTAGGCAAATGACCAGAGCCCGACCGCCGCATTTGGGGCGAAAATGCCAATGAAGTTGGGGTCGTGGGGTGAGGGCTTGTGAACCAGCCGCTACATCTCTAAAACGGTTCTCCCGATGACATGCTGCGGGTGCTGTCCCGAGGTGGAATGCCGCAGTCGCTATGCCTTTGGCAGGATGAACATCACTGCAAGTTCGGGGTGCGAAGGGCGGCGTTCTGTGTCGGTAAGTCAGGCTACTTCGTTTCTTTGATCGCGGGAGGCTTCCATGTTCCATCAATGATGGAAGGTGGCGTTTCCCTTGGCCAGTAGAGCCGAAGCATGACTCCAAATTTCGCTTTCGGAGTTGGTAGCCAGTTCGCCTCCTTCTCTTTGCCCGGAGAGTCCGGTCGGAGGTAGAGGTCCACAGAGCCATCAGGATTGCTGACAAACTTGTCTCGCTGGTTGAGCGAGTAACGATTCATTGGATTCGCAGCCAAGAAATTATCTTCGTCGTACACTGTCAGCGACCAAAAGCCCTTCACGGGCGGGAACTGTCCTTTGTCAAAATGAAGTACATATTTGTGGTTAGCGCCATTGTAGTCATTGCCGTTCGCGTCTTTCTGCGTGATGGGATAGACCGCGTCCGCAGGAAGATTCCATCCCGGCCCAAGCATGGCCGTCGTGCCTCGCAGCAGGTAATCGGTACCCCAATCGCCAACGTTGGAGCCAAAGATCAACCACCCATTGATAGGCTGCTGCTTCTTCAAGAGTTCGGCCATCCTTAGCAGTGCCAGTCTAGGAACGGCCTTAATGGTTTCCTTATCGAGAGCGTCCAATTTTCTGGCATCAAAGCCCTCACCGGGAACCAATCCAATTTTTGCCATCCGGGCTACGAGTGGGGCATCTTGCGCTGAGGGTGGATTGGTCTTCATCAACTTGGCAAGATAATTGAAAAACTCTTCCGTGCTGAGTGCCTCTACCTGCTGGCGCGTCGGAGTTGTCATATCCAGATTGGCATCCACTTGTCCGGACGATGGAGTGTATGGCTTGCCGTAATTGCTGAGTGGAGTCACCGAAAACTTGTCCTGTAATGCGTGAACCTTCGCGTAGTCTTCGGGTGTGCCCGTGCAATAAATGCGACCCAGAATCCAAACCAAACCAGTGGGCGATTTGATTTCCGTGACACCTTGAGGAAGCGTGCCGAACCATCCGGGGCCCGTGATGGCGTAGTTCTGGGGCTTGTTGCCCGTGGTGCGTGTGCCGGGAGACTTGAAAACATTCGTCCAGCCGTCCAGCATAGGCATCATGTAGTAGCGGTCACCCATGTCTGGGATGCTAAATATCCAAGGTTCCTTTGAAATATCAAGCCAGACGTTGGTGTACAGCGTATCCGTGTTAGCACCCGGAACATCGCGGTACTCTGCCGTAGGGAAGGTCCGCATACGGACAAATTGTCCCATTGGCGCACGCACCTGTCCGGCAGAATCAACATTTGTCATTTGCTTGCGGGTCATGTCTATGATTACCAGTGGAAAGCCGTAGATGTAAGCATCAGTAGCGATGCTTACCGCTTCTTGCAAATTCACCATACATTTCTCCTTACATTAGCAGCCACTCGACAGGTAGGATGCCAAGCTGAGCTTTAGCGATGGGTTCAAGCCAAAACTTGATGCCGTTAATCAGGATGTGCGCGGGGTAGTTGACGATGTCTGCGGTTTCCAGCAGCCGGGACATCCGCTCCCGGTCGAGTCGATCTTGACGGTCGCCCATCCCCTACACCATCCTTTTTGGTAAGGCTCCGCGCTCCGGGCTTCATTCGTCTTCTTGCCGGAAATACTCGTTTAGCTCCTCCGCAATCTCATCCGGGAACAGCAGCATTGAGCAATGGCTATTTGCGCACTGACAGTGAGGTCGGCCTCAAGCTCCGCGATACAGCCGATGAGCGTCACAAAGAGACGCCCCATTGCTCCCGTGGTATCAACGTTTTCTCGTCGGGAGACGAACTCGATTCCTAAGTCGTTCAACTCGTCCATCACCTGCAGAAAATGTCGGGTCGAACGAGCCATGCGGTCGAACGCCGCCACCAGCACCACGCTGAACTTGCGCCTCCGGGCGTCTTTCATCATCGCGTCGAGACCGGGCCGACGAGCTTTCGTTCCTGAGACCACATCAGTGAAGACGGCTACAATCTCGTAGCCACGTTGTGCAGCGAATTGCCGAAGGTCACACAACTGGGTCTCGACGTGCTGGTCTGCGGTTGATACTCGGGCGTACAGGGCGCATTTCTTCATCGCGATGGCTCCTTACAAAGCTGGGCGCGAACACTGGCATTCTTCCGGACGTAATGTCCGGAGGTTATCGAAGCGGAGTGTTAACAGTGAAATTGTCTGGAGTGCTTCTCTTCGATCACAGCGACTTCGCCGTCAGGCCAATTGATCACAACGTGATTGACCTCAACTATGCGATGCTCGGCAGCTTGTGCGAGTGCCTCAGGGTAACGGCGCTGGGCGAACTGGAGGGCTTCGTCTTTAGAGTCAGCCATGACGATGATGCTAGTTAAAATGCGTGTGAGGTTGGAACTCTGTTTGTAACCGCATTCGACGCTGAATAGTCTCGACACTCCTTATTATACTTAGCGTGTCAGAATTTTTACACGAAGTTGGGTAATGAACTTTTTCTTTCTCAATCGATGCGATTTTTTCTCGCCGCTAGGTAGAATAAGGAAAGCACGGCTATCGGCTCTATCGTGAAGAGGGTCTGATGGTGCGGCGGCAGCGGCGCAAGCGGTTAGTGCGCAGTTTGCCGGCACCGCCGCGATTGCTGCGGGCCAATCAGGAATGGGCCATCGATTTCATCGTCGACGGTCTGGCCAGCGGACGGATGGTGCGGATTCTGAGTGTGGTCGATGTCTACACCCGTGAGTGCCTGGCTCTGGAGGCCGACACCAGCCTGGGAAGCGGACGCGTGATTCGCGTTCTTGAGCGGTTGATTATGGAGCGAGATGCGCCGGAGAATGTACGATCCGACAATGGTCCCGAGTTCACCTCGCGGCGAATGATCGGCTGGGCGGAAGACCGGAAGCTGATGCTGGTGCACATCCAGCCCGGCAGGCCGATGCAGAATGGACACGTGGAGAGCTTCCACGGCAGACTGCGCGATGAATGCTTGAACGCGCATTGGTTCCGCACTTTGCAGGATGTGCGGCAAACGCTGGAGAGCTGGCGGCAGGAATACAACTGCGAGCGGCCACACAGCGCACTGGATTACATGACGCCGGAGGAGTTCCGGCGGATACAGGACCGTGGAAAAGACGGCGGCGTTGCCGCCTTGGAAAAGGCTATGCCTTTACCACTTTCCCACCGTCCCGACGGCGGCTGCGAGTTAAGCTCGGAGCCAAACCAAAACCGAGAAACTCCAGTTATGAATGGATGAGAGAATCGGGGCAGGTCACTACGTGCTGTGCATTGACAATCGCTACGATCTCGATGCAGTCGCTGGTCGCCACGCTTTGCGCAATTCACCACCTCAGTGTTCAGGCGCGTGACAACGAGCACCGCAACCCATAGCCCTTGGGTCTGGACAAGAACCCACAAGATGGCCTGAACTTGCCGTAAACGTTCTAACAATGTAGTAAATTGCTAATGCGGCTAGGAGAACCATAAATCCACATGGAACAACAAACGCTAACATTGTTTGAGCGTCAACAACTGATAAATCAATACAAGATTCTCGAATTGCTCGATCCCGCGCAGTCTGACTATTATCGCGACTGTCAACGAATTCTGCTGGAGGGCTACAGCATTCTTTATGCTGATGTTCTTGAGCCGTGGACTGAGATGAGCGAAGACGAGTGTCGATACGTCTTCGATGTCCTCGATCTATTCCGCTTCCTCAGAAATAGCTATGACGCATTGGAGGATAAGCAGGGTATTTCAGAGCGCGAAATTCAGTTCCGTGGCTTCGACGGTAACAATGAGAGTAAGAACTTGGCGTTCTTGAAGTTCTTAAAACATCAGGGTAAATGGCAAGAAACTCTTGCTCAAAATAGTGATTTCAACAGTCACAGCATCATCACAAAAAGCCTATATCCAAAGATGCTTGAACGTTTGAAAACAGTGCAGCGCGAAGAAGACTCTGGCTTCAGGAATCTTACTGCTGAGCAGATTAGATACATCGTCTCAGGAAGCGAAAGCTGACCTGATGATATTCGATTCGAGATTTTGGTTAACCTTCCTCACATCTATCGCTGGCAGCGGTGGATTGGCGTTCCTTCTCCTGAAAGCGATGGGCAACCACCTAGGCGACCGATGGCTGGAGCGACACAAGCACGAACTAGCAAAGTCTCTTGAAGAATTTAAGCATGGCTTAGACAGAGAAATGGAGACCTACAAGGAAACTCTTGATCGAGATAGAAAGAGGATAGAGTCTCAATACGCAACTGAATCCTATGCTAGCCAAGCCTACTTCGATGAGCAGTTGAAGGGCTTTCGAGCTATTTTCGCTGATCTCAGTCGATTAAAGATGGCTTTCAACGGCATCAGACAGTTGTCGGGGCGAGGGCAGGAGCCTCAGCAACAACTCGACCTGTCAAGGAGGCTTGAGGAACTCAAGGAGGCGTACAAGAGGGTCACGGAGACGATAGAGAGCGAAACTGTCTTTATACCAGAGGAAGTCTCTCTACAACTCGGTGTCTGTATTAGGGTCGCAGAGAGCGAGATCGAGGTTATCGAAGCCCTCGGAGATGATCAGACGACACTTGAAGAGAGCCAAATGGCAGACACGAGTCATGCGAGGTTCACTGACGCCTACGAAATTGCGGTCAATCTGGTTCGTCAGCACTCACCACGTCCTGCCGTTCTTCGCCCCACGAACAGCAAAGTGATCGGTGAGATTGGTCAATAAACTCCGCAGCACCTCTGCACCATCCTCGGCACCCAATCCCCCAACCGCGCTCCGCCGACCGCCAGAATCGCCTCTGGGAGCTTGGCGCTGACTTCTGGACTCCGATGTCCGCAAGTGTGGGGTCTCTGCTCCGTCCTACGCAGGTCTCGCAAAAGCTTGCTACCGTGACTGCCCCAGCTTGCGCCAAACCGCCCATCGATTGAAAATGTCCCTGTGACAGCGGAGGGAAGATGGCGTCCAACGAGATTCAGTTCCACAAGATATGGATTGACCAGTGCGAGGCCACCGAAGGTATCCGGGTTAGGACAGCTATACAGTAATCTCGGGTTGAATCTCGGGTTGGGCTCGAAATGTCTATGGCGCTAAGTTGTTGAAGGGATTTGGTGGACCTGGTCGGGATCGAACCGACGACCTCTTCCATGCCATGGAAGCGCGCTCCCAGCTGCGCCACAGGCCCACTCTGGTTGGGATCGCAATCGCTTGCGACTTATTCATTCTCAACCAGTGCGGGCTGTTAAGTCAAATTCGCGCATACCCGCATGTTTCCTGCTCCGCAAACGGGTTTTCCTCCGTAGCGACCCTTCGCGGCCACCGCTGCGCAGCCATCGCGCCCAACAATCCTTGTACTCTGCGGCTTGCGCCTGACTTATACTGCTTCCATCATGGACAACTTACGATCTGAAATTGAGCGGTTGTTTGCGTTGGGGATGGATGCAAAGGACGACGCGAAGAACGAGGGCGGGGCGCTGAAGACCTTCCTGGCGTTTCGCGATGCGCTATCGCGAGGCGAACTGAGGGCGGCGGAGAAGCGCGATGGGCGCTGGCAAGCCAACGTCTGGGTGAAGCAGGGAATTCTGCTGGGCTTCCGTCTGGGTGCCTCCGAGGAAACCCATGCGGGAGATACATTCACATTTGTCGATCGGCACACCTACCCGGTGCGGCATTTTAAAATTGAAGACGGGGTGCGGATCGTGCCGGGCGGTTCGACGGTGCGCGCCGGCGCGTATCTGGCCAAGGGCGTGATCTGCATGCCTCCCATGTACGTCAACACAGGGGCGTATGTCGACGAGGGGACGATGATCGATTCCCACGCGCTGATAGGCTCGTGCGCGCAGATTGGCAAGCGGGTGCACGTAAGCGCGGCCTCGCAAATAGGCGGCGTGCTGGAGCCGATCAACGCGTCTCCGGTGGTGATTGAAGACGATGTGCTGGTGGGCGGCAACTGCGGCATTTACGAGGGAACGCAGGTGCTGCGGCGGGCTGTGCTGGGCTCCGGCGTGATCCTGACCCGCTCGACGCCGCTGTTTGATACGGTCCGGGGAGAGATTTATCGCGCCTCGGAGAGCGGGCCACTGGTGGTTCCCGAGAATGCGGTGGTGGTGGCGGGCGCGCGGGCGATCACCAAAGGCAAGGCTGCCGAGTGGGGGTTGAGCGTGTATACCCCGGTGATCATAAAGTATCGTGACGAAAAGACGGACAAGGGCGTGGAACTGGAGGACTTGCTGCGCTAGAATTTCTGGCGTCACGGCGCTTGGCCCGGGCGGCGGCTCTGGCAAACTTCGGCGTGCCAACAAAATAAACTTGTCGCAGACAACTTATTTGCACAGCGTGTGTCTAACAATTTCAGAGCCTCTCGAGACGGACACGTTCTGAAACGAACGTTCTCAGAGGAAACGGTGACCCACCGGCTGAGCAGGCCGGTGGGATTTTTTTTATGGTGCGCCCGGCAGGGCGCACTCACTTGGAGGTGAAAGTCCTCTACACACCCGGCAAGGGGAAGTGTTAGCTGAACGGCAAGGGTGTCCGTCGCGAGGCGGGATCCGAAGGAAGCCGGAGGCAAAGCGCTGGCCTGACGAACAGGAAGCGGATAGAGGCGGCACGGCGGGGTAAGCGGGCCATTAGACGCAAAGCCCAGTTCTTGCACGGAACGCCGTGACGTATATCCGACAGGCATAAGCGTGAAGGTGGGTGCGCAATACCCGGGGAGATCTGGTGGTCTGCCTTGTGCTACCGGCATTGAGAGATGTTGGGAAGGATCACCAGAAGTCAGCCGAGGCCATAGTAGTACCGCGCAAGCGGGACGAAGGGCCGAACATGAAATACGGGAGTAGGACAACAGATCTCGATGCGAACCGATGATGCAGAAGCGTACGCGAGTACGGCCAGCACAGGCAAAGGCAGGCGGAACCTGCCGGGAACTGGCGCGGGCGCGGAGGTTCGGACGGCGGCTGTTGGGCGAACGAAACCAGAAGCACTGCGGCTGATGGAAGCCGCAGTGGCACGCAGCAACATGCTGTGTGCCTACGAGCGCGTGGTGAAGAATAAAGGCGCACCGGGGGTCGATGGACTGACGGTGGCCGCATTCAAACCATGGCTCCAGGCGCACTGGCCGAGAGTAAGACAAGGGCTGCTGGCAGGCGAGTACTTGCCGTCGGCGGTGCGCAAGGTGGAGATACCGAAGCCGCAAGGCGGGGTTCGCACGTTGGGCATTCCGACGGTGTTGGACCGTCTGATTCAACAGGCGCTGCATCAGGTGATGCAACCGCTATTCGAACCCGAGTTTTCTGAGTCGAGCTACGGTTTTCGTCCCGGACGCAACGCGCACCAAGCGGTCAAAGCCGCGCGGAGCTACGTTGCCGAAGGCAGGCGCTGGACTGTTGATCTCGATCTGGAGAAGTTCTTCGACCGGGTGAACCACGACGTGCTGATGGCGCGGGTGGTGCGCAAGGTGAAGGATGAACGGGTGTTGAAGCTGATCCGGCGCTATCTGGAAGCGGGGCTGATGGAAGGCGGGGTGGTGAGTGCGCGAACGGAAGGCACGCCGCAAGGTGGACCACTGTCGCCGCTGCTGTCCAACATCCTGCTGACCGATCTGGATCGCGAACTGGAGAGACGCGGGCATCGCTTCTGCCGTTATGCGGATGACTGCAATATCTATGTCGGAAGCAAGCGGAGTGGACAGCGAGTGATGACGGCGATCACAGCGTTTCTGGAGCAAAGACTGAAGCTGAAGGTCAATGCGGCCAAGAGCGCGGTGGCGCGTCCGTGGCAGCGGAAGTTTCTGGGCTACAGCATGACGTGGCACAAGAAACCGAAGCTGAAGATCGCGCAACAGAGCCGTGAGCGCTTTGCGGAAAAGGTCCGCAAGGCGCTACAGGAGGCACGTGGCAAAAGCCTGAAACAGGCGGTCGAGCAGCTCAATCCCCAACTACGGGGATGGACCTCGTACTTCCGGCTTACCGAAGTAAAAGGTGTGCTGGAGGAACTCGATGGCTGGATCAGACACAGGCTGCGAGCGCTGCTCTGGCGGCAATGGAAGCGCAATCACACACGGGCCAAGAACCTAATGCGACGTGGACTACAACAGCAACGTGCGTGGCAATCGGCCACCAACGGACACGGTCCGTGGTGGAACAGCGGTGCCTCGCACATGAATGAAGCCTATCCGAAGTCTTGGTTCGACCGCATGGGGCTAGTTTCGCTGCTGGAAACTCAGCGGCGCTTCTCGCCTGTTTCATGAACCGCCGGATGCGGAACCGCACGTCCGGTGGTGTGGGAGGACGGCGGGGGTAACCCCGCCTCCTACCCGATACAGTGGCGCATGCGCAGCGTTTACTGTAGCTTGTCTTCCGAGGGCGTCTGGTCGGAGACATAGGCCTCAATGCAGCGGGCCAGCGAGTCCTGAGCTTTGAGGATGTACTCGACCGCATCGCGGACGGCACCCTCACCTCCGCGATGGTCGGTAATGACGTGGGCTTCATCCTTGACGTCCTCCCGTGCGTTGGCAACCGCGAAGGCCAGACCGCAACTGCGCATGACAGGTAGGTCGATGATGTCGTCGCCGACGAAAGCGGCTTCTTCAGGCTTGAGATTTTCTTTTTCCAGAATTTCGTGGAAGGCGCTGAGTTTATCGGCTGCCCCCTGAGAGACGTACTCGATCTTGAGGGCGCGGGCACGGAGGCGGACCGTCTCCGAGACGCGCTTGGTGATGATTCCGGTCTTTATGCCTCCCAGGCGGGCGAGCGAAAAGCCGGTGCCGTCGTGGGCGTGGAAGCCCTTGACCTCGACCGTGGCATCGCCGCCGGTGGGAATCAGGAAAAGCTGGCCGTCGGTCATGACCCCATCGACATCCAGCAACAGGAGCTTTATCTTCTTTGCACGAGGCTTTGACATGGCCGGATTGTAGCATCTGTGCGGAGAGCCGGTTCTGGTGAGGTGTATGCATTTGAAATCGAAGTGGTGGATCGGGGCGCTGGGGCTGGTACTAGCGCTGCCCGCAGCGGGACGTTCGTACATAGAGCAGGCAAACCCAGAGCAGGTATACCAAGGCAAGTCGTACACGGGGCGCGCGCGATTGGTGCTGGTCTCGCGGATGGCGAAGCACGCCAAGACGAAGCCCGTGGCAGTTTCACAGGCGCAGATAGAGCTAGCGCATCAGATGGTGCGCAACGCCTACGCAATGGGGCGCGGGCTGCAATCCCGCCAGCGGGTGGCGCTTATGACTCGGCTGCTCTACACCATGCGTCCCGAGGTGATGGCCGCTGAAAAGAAAGAGTGGGCCGAGGAACTGTTCGGGCTCGCTCAACAACTTCCCCGCGGCGGGTACGCGGCAAGGGATGCCGCTCCGGCAGTTGGCGCTGGCGGGTACGCGGCAACAGACGCCGCTCCTGCCGCTGGCGCAGAGGCCGAGAGCGCGCGCAGTGCGGCGATTGCGACGGCGGCGGCACGGCTTGCGCTCTATGACCCGGACCAGGCCCTGGAATTGCTGGATTCGCTGCCCTCGGAGGGTGGTCGGCAGGAGGATGCGCGCCTGATGGCCGCGCGGCTGGTCTTTGCTGTTTACATGCAGCATCACGGCGCCCCGGGAGCACAGACGTTGCTCGCACATGGGCGGCGCTGGGGCGAGCACGGAGGCTTTCCCTATAGCGCCAGCGCGACGGTGCTGGGCAGGCTGCGAACCAACGAGGACGCGGCGGAGTATTTCTTCCGACAAGTGCTCGTGAACTTCGAGCGCGGGCAGGACGGACTGTTCGGGGTGTGCGATTTCGCGTCGCTGCTGGAGCGGGCGGCGGCCATGGAGGCAATTTCGGAGGACTCCGCCGAAGAGGCCGGACATAGCATCGTGGCCCAATTGCGCAAACTTGCCGACCCCACAAATCAGGACGCCGCGAATCAGGATGCATGGACCATAGAGCAGAAGGCACAGGTCGTGACGGCGCTCTACAACGTTCGCGTCTCGGCTCCGAAGGCCTATGCAGAGGCGCAGAAAAGTGCGCCGGGGTTGCTGGCGCTCCGCGTAGAAAAGGTCGCAGTCAAGGTAGAGATTCCAAAGGTGGACCCGGGGCTGCAAGCCGCCTTCCGCGATCTCGCCGAGGCAATGCGCGAACGGCGCGGGCCGGAGGAGATGCGTGCGCTAATCGCCCAGGATCTGCTACTGGTGAACGCCCGGTACAGAGCCGGAGGCTGCGCCGAGTGCTCCGCGCCGGATGCACAGTCATGGGCGCTGGTCTCGCTGGGGGCCTATGCGGCTCCGATGACGATTGCAACGCAGTTGACCGGCATCGAAGATCCCTTCTGGCGCGCGTACTTCCTGGCGATCGCGGCACAGCAGGTAGGAGAGCCAACCCGGGTCGCCGATCCAACGCGACGGGTCGTGGTAGAGAAAGAAGAGGCCGAGCCGGAGTAGGGCAAGGTTTCAAAGTTTCAGAGGTTTCAAGGTCTCAGAACAAGAGCAAAGAGCAAGACATCTGCATCTCACATTCCATGGGCGACTGGCAGACCGAGCTAACGGGGCGCGTGCTGGTGCTAGTGGCCCATGCCGACGACGAGAGCGTCGGCTACGGGGCGCTGCTGCAGCAGATGCGCGAGGCCGTGGTGGTGATCGCCACCGACTGCGCGCCGCGTGATCCGTACTTCTGGCAACGCTTCGGCTCGCGGGAGGCTTATGCGGCGCTGCGCCGGGAAGAGGCTCGGCAGGCGATGCAGGTGGCGGGCGTGCGCGAACTGGTGCTGCTGGCCGAAGAGGATGCGCGGCTCGAAGACCAACGCTTGTTCTTGAACCTGGCGGTGGCCTACGAGCGCCTCGCCTCGCTGGTGGAGCGGGTGAAGCCGGAGGCCATCGCCAGTCTCGCCTATGAGGGCGGGCATCCGGACCATGACAGTTGCAGCCTGCTGGGGGCGCGGCTGGGAGAGCGCTTCACGCTGCCGGTGTGGGAGGCTCCGCTGTATCATTGGGAACCCAATCGTGATCCTCGCGCCGATCTACGCGGCGACCGCGGGGGCGAACTGCGCTTGCAGCAATTCGTTTGCAATAGCGGCGGCGAAGCGGCAGTGGAGATCGGCGTTGGGGAGTTGGAGCGAAAGCGCGAGATGTGCGCGCAGTACGCCTCGCAAGGTGACTTTCTGCAGACCTTCGACGCTCGGCGGGAGCTGGTGCGTCCGCAGGTGCGTTACGAGTACGGGCGCGCTCCGCACCAGGGGCAGACAAATTACGAGCGCTGGCAGTGGTGGATGAGCGCGCAGGAAGTGAGCGCGAAATTTCAAGAGTTTCTGGAGAACGTGCGTTGAGCAAGCGATTGTTGCTGGTCGCCTATCCGCTGCTGCCGGTGAGCGAGGCGAGCGCGGGCGGGGCCGAACAGATTCTGTTTACCCTGGAGCGCGAACTGATGGCGCGCGGCTGGAAGACCGAGGTGGCAGCCTGCGCGGGGTCCGTTGTCAACGGTAAGTTGATCGCAACCGGCGCGGCTCCGAAGGTGCTGGATGGCTTTGACGAGCGCGAGCGCGAGCACACCGAGCGGGTGGTGGAGGCGTGCGCAAGCCAAGAGTTTTCCCTGGTGCTGGACCACAGCGGACACTTCTTTCGCCACGTTTCCCGTAATGCGGCGCGGGTTCGCGGATGCGTGCTGGCGACCTTGCATCTGCCGCGCGCGCTTTACGGCGAGCAGGCGTTCGAAAACCTGGCGGATAACGTTTACTTCAATTGCGTCAGCAATTCACAGATGGCGGAATTCACGGACCTTCCGCGGATGCTCGGGGTGGTTCGGAATGGGATCGCCGTGGAACGGTTTGCGCTGGCCGGGCGCAAGTCGGAATACGTACTGTGGCTCGGCAGAGTGTGCCCGGAGAAGGCTCCGCATCTGGCGATTGAGGCGGCAAAGCTTGCGGGACTGCCGATCGTGGTGGCCGGACAGGTGTATCCGTTCCGCTGGCACCAGGACTACTGGGAACAGAAGGTGAAACCGCTGATCGACGGCGACCGGGTGCGCTGGGTTCCGCAGCCCTCCTTTGCGGAAAAGACCAAGCTGCTGCGCGAGGCGCGGGCGCTGCTGGTGACCTCGCAGGTTGCCGAAACAACCTCGCTGGTGGCATTGGAGGCGATGGCCAGCGGGACTCCTGTGATTGCGTTTGGCGCGGGCGCGCTGGCCGAGGTGGTGCCGAAGGGAGCCGGCTTTATCGTCGGCGGAGTGGAAGAAATGGCTGCAGCCTGCCGTAAGGCCGGCGACCTTTGCACCCTGGACTGCCGGGCGTGGGTAGCGCGGCAGTACTCGGCGCGGGCGATGACGGATGGTTACGAGGCGCTGATCGCCGACCTCGAACAGCAGAAGCGTTGGCAGGCGCGGCGAGGCTAGGCCGCAAACTTCATCTGCTTGGCAGCTACGCCAGGCGTTTGCTCCGTGTTCATCAAATCGATTAGCAGCGCGGCTACGTCCTCATCGCGCGCTGGTTCCTCAAGATAGAGGTCCGCAAGCGGATCTCTCGCAGGATAGGCGGCAGCCAGCTTGGCAGTGATCACCATGGTTGCTAATCCACCTGCCTTCGCCTCCTCGATGATCTGCTGATCCCTTTTTGACTTCCAGTGAAGCACGACTGCGCAACAATTTGGCAGTGAAGCCAGAATGCCCTTTTTGTAGTGGGCATAGACGATCCTATATCCCGCTTTGTCCATCATTACGGTGAGGCCTGGCTTGGGGCGAGCCCCGAAGTAGAAAACATCCATCGTTGGTCCTCCTGGAACTTACTTCTGGAACTCCGCTTTTCCCATAGATAGAATGCGTTGCTCGCGTCAGAGTTGTACGTCAGAATTCAAAAAATCGGGCGAGCGCGAAAGACAGCAACGGGAGCGCAATCAGCACGCAAGGCAAGCGCACTTGCCTCTGCTTGCTGGTGAAAACTGTTTTGCGAAAAGATGCTGAAAACAAGCGATACCGGGAATCGATCACGCTGATAAGAAACTACTTCACCAACGCTGCGCCCACCTCGGCACATTGGTTGTCGTGTTCGCTGGTGTCTCCCGAGACCCCAATGGCGCCAATGATTTTGCCGTCGGAGACGAGCGGAATGCCGCCCTCGACCGGCATGGCGCCCGCCAGTCGTAAAACGCGGAGACCGGCGCCACCGCCGGCCAGCGCGTCTTGGAAGGCCTTGGTGGGCCGCTTGTAAGTCGCTGCCGAGCGCGCCTTGTCAATGGCCACGGTGGCGCTGGCTAACTGGGCGTTGTCCATCTTCTCGTAGTAGATGAGATTGCCGCTGGGATCGACGATTGCGGCCACCATGGTCCACTTATTTTTGGCTGCCTCGGCCAGCGCGGCATCAGCGGCTTTCTTCGCCGCTTCCAGAGTGATTGGCGCGCCGTATGGATTCGGCATCTGCGCCACCAGGTTTACATTGCACAGCGCGGCCGTGGCGGCAACGATGACGGCGAAAAGGCTGACCAGGATGGGTTTTGAGGGCATGGAAGCTCTCCTTTCGTGCAAAATAGACTGCGTTGCACGCCTCGTGGGTTGTCAGTATGGCGAAAAGGATGGGTAGGTTGCAGATGAAGGTGATTGTCTTTGGCGCAACCGGGATGGTAGGCGCAGGCGTCTTGCGCGAATGCCTGCTGGATGCGGCAGTGGAGCAGGTGCTGACCGTGGGGAGGCGCGCGACCGGAATACAGCATAAAAAGCTGCGGGAAATTGTGCACAAGGACTTGATGAACTTTACGCCGATTGAGGGCGAACTGCGGAGTTACGATGCATGCTTCTTCTGTCTGGGAGTTTCATCGCTGGGGATAAGCGAAGCTGAGTACCGGAGGGTGACCTACGGGATCACGTTGGCGGCGGCGCAGGCCCTGGTGAAGCTGAATCCCGCCATGACGTTCGTGTACGTGACAGGAGCGGGCACCGACAGCAGTGAGCAGGGAAGGGTTATGTGGGCTCGGGTGAAGGGCGCAACAGAAAACGCGCTGTTCAAACTGCCGTTCAAAGCCGCGTACATGTTCCGCCCTGCTGCGATTTTGCCCATGCATGGCATCAAGTCGAAAACCAAGCTATATCCGCTTTCTTACGATGTGCTGGGGCCGCTGCTGTGGCTCGGCAAGCGCTGGCTGCCGCAGTATGTGACGACGACAGAGCAGGTGGGAAAGGCAATGTTAAAAGTAGCGCGCCAAGGGACGGCGAAGCCGGTCTTAGAGAGCAAAGACATCAACGCGTTGTGAGGAGGAAGAAGCCCCCGAAGCCGGGGGCTTTGAATTGAGTTGCAAAGCTGTTTACTTCACCACTCCGGCGGCGCGGGCCACGGCTTCGAGCTTGGCGCGCATGGTGGGTTGCATCTTGCACATTGGCAGGCGGTAGTTTTCCTCGATGCGGCCCATCATGGCGAGCACAGCTTTGACCGGCATGGGGTTGCTCTCGATGAAGTTGGCCTGCATCAGCGCGAAATACTTGTGATACATTTCGCGCGCGCAAATCCAGTTGTTATCGAGCGCGGCACGGGTGAGCGCAGCCATCTCCTTCGGGAACGCGTTGGATGCGACCGAAATGACGCCAACGCCGCCGACCGAGATTACCGGCAGGGTCAGCGCATCGTCGCCGCTGAGCACGGTGAAGCCAGGGAGCCGTCCGCAGATTTCGGCGATCTGGCTGATGTTTCCGCTGGCTTCCTTCACGGCTGCGATGTTGGGCACCTCGGAGAGACGCAGCAGGGTATTGGGCTCAATGTTGACGCCGGTGCGGCCGGGGACGTTGTAAAGCACGACAGGCTTATCGACCGCTTCGGCGATCGCCTTGAAGTGCTGGTACTGCCCCTCCTGCGTGGGCTTGTTGTAATAGGGCGAGGCGGAGAGGATCGCGTCCACGCCCTTGATTTTGGCGGCCTCGCCGGCTTTGTGGACGGCTTCGGCGGTAGAGTAGGAAGTCGCTCCGGCGACAATCGGGACGCGCCCTGCTGCGACCTCAATGGTGGTCTCAATGACCCTGCGCCACTCCTCGTGCGAGAGGGTGGGAGTTTCTCCCGTAGTTCCGCAGGGAACCAGGAAGTCGATTCCGGATTCGATCTGCCAGGCTACCAGCGAGCGCAGCGCTTTGTCGTCAATCGATCCATCGGCAAGGAACGGAGTCACAATGGCCGTTCCGCATCCACGTAATTTGATCATTCCGCCCTAGCCCTTCAGTTCAGAGAACACTTCTTGGAATTCGTAAAATCCGCGCTTGCCCTTTACCCACTCGGCGGCGCGCACTGCGCCTTCGGCAAAGCCGCGGCGGTTCAGAGCATTGTGAGTCAGCGTAATCGTATCTGCCGCCGACTTCAACTGAATTGAATGAGTGCCCACGACCTCGCCCTCGCGCACGCTGTCGATCGGGACCTTCTTACCACCGACGGCTTCCAGCGCCTTTGCCAGCGAAACTGCGGTGCCGCTGGGTGCATCGAGCTTGTGAATGTGGTGCGTTTCGGTGATCTGGACTTCATACCCATACTTCACCGCCTTGGCCGCTTCGTGCGCGAGGGCGAAGAATAGATTGACGCCGATGGAAAAGTTTGACGCCCAGATAAATCCAGTATTGGCGCGCTCCACCTGGTTGCGCACGTGGGGCATCTCGGCATACCAACCGGTGGTGCCCACGACCATGTTGACCCCGGCGCGAATCGTGGCATCAATGTTCGCCATCACCGCGTCCGGGGTGGTGAAGTCGATGACTGCGTCAACGCCCGCTAGACGCGCCTTCGTCAGCGCAACGCCGTTGTAGTTCTCCTGCACCTCGATGATTTCGACAGTGTGGCCGCGCGTGCCCGCAATCTCAGCAACCAGCGCGCCGGTCTTTCCCGCGCCTAACAGTACAAACTTCATCCGTTTCTCTCCACAATCTTCGTGTATCCGCCTGCAAGCGCTTGGGTCTTAGTCGAAAACGTCAGGGTCCACTTCTGTAAAGAATGCCTTGTGCAAGCGGCGCATGGCCTCGGGCACGTCGTCTTCGCCGATGACGAAAGTGATGTTGATCTCCGACGCGCCCTGCGAAATCATGCGCACGTTAATCTCTCCCAGCGCGGTGAAGACGCGCGCCGCAACCTGCGGTGTCTCGCGAATGTTTTCGCCGACCATGCAGACGATGGCGTTGCGTCCGGCGTATTTTACGTCAGCAATCTTCTCCAGGTCAGCAGCAATCGCGGGAAGCGCCTCATTGGAATCGACCGTGAGTGAGACGCTGACCTCGGAGGTGGCAACCACGTCGATGGAGCAGCGATGCCGGTCAAAGACTTCGAAGATCGCGTTCAGAAATCCGTGAGCGCCCAGCATCCGGGCCGCAACCACCTCGACGATGGTGATGCGCTTTTTGGCGGCAATGGCCTTGAACATGGACTTCGATTTCGGCGCGCGGCTCACAATCACGGTGCCTTCATTGCTGGGGTTCAAGGAGTTGAGCACCAGTACGGGAATATTCTTCTGTACCGCCGGAAGCACGGTGGCCGGATGCAGGACCTTGGCTCCGAAGTAGGCGAGTTCAGCCGCCTCCTCGAAGGAGATCACGCGAATCCGGCGTGCGTCGGGGCAGATGCGCGGGTCGGTGGTCATCATCCCATCCACGTCGGTCCAAATTTCAATCGCTTCGGCATCCAGGCCGGAGCCGATCAGGGCGGCGGAAAAGTCCGAGCCGCCACGGCCAATCGTGGTCTGCACACCATGTTCGGTTGCGCCAATGAATCCGCCCATGACGGGAACCTGCGCGTCGTCCAGCAGCGGGCGCACCAGATTCCTGGCGCGATGCTCGATCTCGTCGGCCTGCGGAATCGCCTTGCCATGCTGCGCGTCGGTGATCATCACCTTGCGGGCGTCCACCAGGGCCGAGCGAATGCCGCGGGCCCGGTAGGCTTCCGTGACAATTTTGCTGTTGAGACGCTCGCCGTAGCTGACCACGTAATCCGAGCTGCGTGGAGAGAGCTCGCCGACGGCGACAATGCCGCGCAACAACTCATCCAGGGCATCGAATTCGCGTTCGAGCTCGGGGCCAAGCTCGCAGTACTGCTCGGCGCTGACCAGTTTCTTGGCGGTGGCGTGATGGCGCTGGCGCAGCCCTTTCGACAGTTCGAGGGCTTGCTCGCGATGGCCTTCGCCGGCAGCTTTACCGGCCGCTAGCAAGGCATCGGTAACGCGCGACATGGCGGAGACGACGACCATGGGACGGCGATGCAAGCGACCGATTACAATCTGGGCCGTGCGTTCAATCGCCGAGGCGTCCATCACCGACGTTCCGCCAAACTTCATCACAATCATGAAAGCAGACCTTGCCCGCTGAAACCGGCGATTGGCTGACTGAAACGCCTCCGTGGCGCCACTGGAGCGGGGTTTCCTCGCTGCGCTCGGAATGACACCACGGAGAACACTTCAACTGGCAACAGCTTTACTCCAGATAACCCTTGGATTTCAGCAGCTCCGCGTTGAGCAGCGCCGCGCCGGCGGCACCGCGGATGGTGTTGTGCGAGAGCATGGTGAACTTCCAGTCCAGCAGTGAGCACGGGCGCAGGCGTCCGCAGGAGACCGTCATGCCATGGCCACGCTCGATATCCAACCGCGGCTGGGGACGGTTGACGCGCTCGTCGTAGAAGATCGGCTGCGGCGGGGCGAAAGGAAGCTTGAGGTCGTCAACCATGCCGCGATACTCGCGCCACGTCGCGATGATCTTCTCGGGCGTCGCACGCTTCTTCAACTTGATCGAGATCGATTCGGTGTGACCGTCCTCAACCGCAACCCGATTGCAATGGGCGCTGATGACGAACTCGGCGGGGACGACCGCGCCGCTCTTGAGTTTGCCCAGCAGCTTACCGGCCTCTTCCTGCATCTTTTCTTCTTCATTCTTGATGAAGGGCACGACGTTGCCGAGGATGTCCATCGAAGGGACGCCGGGATAGCCCGCGCCGCTGACCGCCTGCATGGTCACGGCGAAAACCGCTTCCAGCCCGAAGGCCTTCTGCAAGGGGGCGAGCGCCAGCGCCAGTCCCATCACCGAGCAGTTGGAGTTGGTGACCATGAAGCCGCCAGATTGCTTGCGCCAGCTCTGCTGCTCGATGAGCTTGATGTGATCGGCGTTGATCTCAGGAATGACAAGCGGCACCTGTGGGTGCATGCGGAAGGCCGAAGAGTTGGAGATCACGGCGCAGCCTGCTTCGGCAAAGGCGGGTTCCATCTCGCGCGCAAGATCGGAGTCAAGAGCGGCAAAGATAACTTTGGGCGCATCCTTGGGCTCGGCGGCGGAGAGTACCATGGAGGCGATGCGCGCCGGGATCGGCGTCTTCATCTTCCACTTGGCTGCCTCCGCATAGGTTTTTCCGAAGGAACGCTCGCTAGCCGCAATCCAAGCCACTTCAAACCAAGGATGACGCTCCAGCAGTTGAATAAATCGTTGGCCCACCATTCCGGTGGCACCCAGTATGCCTACAGAGATCTTTGCGGTCTTCGCCATCAGGCTGATTCTCTCTTTATCCGGGCTGCGCCGGGTTCTTTTTGTTTCTAATTCTTATACCACTGTGAACTGCTTTGATCCTTCTACTTTAGCGGCGCCAGCCATGATTGCCGGGGGCGGGGACGTGCCTGTTCCTCCCGGAGCGCGGCAGAGGTCGAATCCCAGCAGTGGAATTCACATGGCTTTCATACATATTACCGGATCACATGTAAGCCGAACAGTCTGCACGTGCCCTCGCGCAACGGGGCTTTGCATTTTGCGCATATTTCTACTGGCGCAGGACTTCGGTGTTGGTTTCAGGGATCGAGATACGTAGAAGTTTGTGGTTGGCGTCTAGCCAGAGGTTCCATTCGGGGCCTTCGGTTTGCATCGCAAAATGGCGCAGATGCTGGGGACGGCCGTTCAGCGGGGTATCGTCATACCCCTTGAATTCGACGAAGACCTCGGCGGAGGTGCGGCGGCGGGGAACCAGAACGGCAAAGCGTTTGCGCGTGAGGTCGCAGCCATCTCCGCCGGGCCGCGGCTTGCACGCGGTTGCGAGATATTTCCAGAGAAGGACTTCACGGGCGGAGAAGAAGTAGTCGTCGAGGACAAACGCGTCCGAAGTCAGGAAAAAAGGCTGGTCGGCGCTCTTGCCGTCGGTGACCACGTGCATAGAGAGGAACTGGTCCTTGGGTTCGATGGTGGCGGAGTTGTGCGGCGCCGCCGATTGCTTCCACTCATATCGGGAGATGTTGCCGTTGGGAAACAGGGTCAGTTCGCTGCTCTGGTCGAGATTGGCGCCCGACGGTCCGGCTTCGACGTGCAGCTCCGACGAGGTGACGCTGGAGTCCGCATACTGCCGGATGGTGAAGCTTTCCGTGCCAACCCGCTGGCCATTTTGGAAGATGGCGAACGAGCCCTGATCGACAACGGTGGCCGTCTTGGCGGTATCCGGCTTGCCGCTGGCGAGCGCGGACGAGGTGAGCACGAAAAACATTGCGGCGACTAGAAACGATTTGGCGATCGAAGTCCGGCGGATCATGTGTGAAAGTTCCCCGCTAGAGTTTATCGCGAGCGGGGCCATAGATGCCAAGACGATTGGCAAGCTGAACCAGAGAGGCGAGCAGTTCAGCGGGATCATTGCCCGAGGCGTCTAAGGTGTGCTGGGCCAGAAGGTAAGTGGGACGGCGGAGCTCAAAGAGGTTGCGGAGCTGCTCGGGATCGCGGGCGAGCGGCCGCTGATGACCGCTGTCGGTGATGCGCGCACGCACGACTTCATAGGGGGCATCGAGAAAAATCACCGTAGCGGATTTGCGGGCGAGCAGTTCGCGATTGGCGGGCTGGAGAAACGCGCCTCCACCCAGGGCCAGCACCGTGGGACGCCTCAGCCGCGAAAGAATGAGATCGAGGTGCTGGTATTCGATGGCGCGAAAGCCGCTTTCGCCACGGGATGAAAACAGCTCGGGAATCGAGCCGTGGGTGCGCGCAATCTCCACATCAAGATCGATGAACGGGCAGGCAAGCTGGAGCGCGAGGAGGCGTCCAATGGTGCTCTTGCCAGCCCCCATGAATCCGATGAGAACCAGCAACGGGGTTGAATAATCCTGCGGCATTGAGGGGGATTGTAGCAGGACAGGTACGGCTAGCGAGAGCGAGAGCGGCTGGTGGTAAGGTAAAGACCTGCCGACCAAAAATAACGCGGTATAAGAAAATGGCCGCGATCACGTCGCGGCCACGCGGGTGCGGATCAGGAGAGCTCGTTAACAAACCACCAGAGGTGCAAGTTGAAACTACCGCCGCGCCTGGGCGGGTTTCATCAGGCCTTCCACTTTAAGCTTCTCCTCGATGCCATCCCAGACTCTAGGACTGGGTTCATGCATGGGAACCAGCAGCTTGGCTTGTTCGGCGATATAGCGCAGATCGCTGACCAGATCGTGGCATACGGCACACGTTCGCAGGTGTTCGTCCTGCTCCGCAGTGCCACCCGCATCGATGATGAGCGGCAGATCGCGCTGGAAATCGGCACAATTCATGGGTTTGTTTCTCCCCGTGGTCTCAACGGCTTTTGCGGCCGCAGCGCTGGCGTCTTTGTTGGTAGCCACATTTACATCCTGCCGGGTTTTCATCTTCGTCCACCGGCCCTTTCCGCGCGAGTGACTTTCAGAAGGTCACGCAACTTCATGCGTGCCTTGTGCAGCTGAGACTTGCTGTTGCCGATCGAGCACCCCATCATCTCGGCAATCTCGTTGTGCTCATAACCTTCGATGTCATGCAGCACAAAGATAATACGGTACCCCGGCGGCAGACTTTCAACCGCGCGTTCCAAATTAACCCGGTCGATCGAGCCAGCCAACACCTGATCGTGAGCACCGATGTCCTTCTTGGGGCCGTCCTCTTCGGTCGGCTCCAGCGTTTCCTGCAATGAAACCTCGGGAAGCCCCTTCTTGCGCAAGTGCATCAAGACAACATTGACCGCCAAACGGTGCAGCCAGGTGGAAAACGCGGACTCGCCCCGGAACGTTGCTATTTTACGGTATAGCTGAAGAAACGCTTCCTGTGTAAGGTCCTCAGCCTCCGCCGTGTTGCCGGTCATGCGCAGGCAAAGCGAGTAAACCCGCCTTTTGTGCATGCCGTAAAGAGATTCGAAGCACACCCCATCGCCCTGTTGGGCGCGCTGAATGGCTTCGGCTTCCGGCATTCCCGAAGGCATCATTTTCTTGGAGCTGGGCGACTTAGTCGCATCAGCAACCACTTCCGGCGCTGACTGTGGGGCCGCGGAGCTCGCGCTGTGCGTCGCGTGCAGATTCTCTACAGGTACCGGCTTGCGAATTCCCACTATTGTCCCTTCCGCCTAGCAGGCGCCCTCACTATGTGTAAAAAGTACGATGCGAAGCACCAATGTTGAGTTGCTTTTCCGAGTGCCAGCCGACTCACCACAAGCCGGATTCCCATTCTACAGCCGACCCGCCCCTTCTTGCCCAGCATTTGAATCAACTCATCCTCGGGAACCTCTCTGTGCGGTCCGAGTTCGGCAAAGGGTAAATGTAGCAGGAAGGACGGTTGTCAGCGAACTAAAAGTGATGACCTGGCGCCAATCTACTTTGAGTTCGTGGGGTTGCCGATGGCGTTAGGCACAGCATCGGGGAGCGGCGATCTTTGCTTCGCCGCGCGGAGCTGGCGGGCGTATTCGCCGAGGCTGATCGAGGTGTCTTCGATGCTGCCTGGAACCACGTCGTCGGGGGAGACGATAAAGTCGAAATGACGCGTGGACAAAAGCGCGGTACTGGCCGGCGGGGCGTTGCTGACGTTGATCTCGGGAACTGGAACCGCTGCTTCAATCGGCGGCACGGTAACGATGGCTGGCTGAGTGGCTGAACCGAGCTGAATCTCAGGAGTATAGATATTGCTCGGGACCCCCAAAGGAACGAGGGTAACGGAGTTCTGAGTTTGAGCAAGCAGCGGCCCCGCGAGTGCCAGCGTGCAAATCAAGTGCGCCGCGATGAGGGGGATCCGCATATAACTTTCGATGGCAGGGAAGCGCGCGAAGATGCCGCAACGAGCGCAGGAAATAACGGCTCTCGCGTTGCGCCCTTCAACGCGAATTTGGGTCAGGGCTGCTGGTCCCATTCGCAAATTCATCAGAAATCAAAACGATTAAGTTCTGTAAATTGTTGAGCGTTGACGACCGGATCAGCAAACTTTAACCAGCTTCAGCCATCCATAGCTTAGGCGCTCACGCGTCGTGCGGTGAGCTGTGTCGTATCGATGCGTCTGTGCGCCGCTCCAAGTGCGGGAATGAGCAAGGAATGAGCGAGGAAAAGAACCCTGGCGGCCAGCCCGGCGACGAGGGACCGGGCTTCCCGCCGCAAGCGCACCACTCAACTCAGCCGGAGCCGAACGAGCCAGAGCATACCCCTGAAGAGCTGCAGAGAATCAAACGGCGGCGGCGCAGAAGCATGTGGATCGTGGCCGCATTCGTCGTTGTCGCGCTCTTTCTCATCTATCACTTCAGCAGATCAGGATCATCCGGCGGCGGTGCGACTGGAGCTGGAGGGCGCCCCGCGCAACCTCCGGCGGCGATCACTGTTGGTCAGTCCAAAACCGGCGACATGAACATCTACGTGAACGCACTTGGGACGGTGACGCCGACCTACACCGTCACCGTCTACAGCCAGATTACGGGCCGGGTGATGGCCGTCCACTATCGCGAAAGCCAAATTATGCGCAAGGGCGATCCCCTCATCGACATCGACCCTCGACCCTATCAGGCGACACTGACGCAAGCCGAAGGAAGCCTCGAACGTGACGAGGGAGTCCTGGCGCAAGCCCGCATTGATCTTGAGCGGTACAGGCAAGCCTATGCCAGAAACGCAATTGCCAAACAGCAGCTCGACGACCAGGAGCAGGCCGTCGTTCAGGATGAGGGCACGGTCAAAGCCGATCAGGGCACGGTGGCCTATGACCGGGTGCAACTGGAGTACTGCCATATCGTTGCGCCCATCACTGGCCAAGTCGGGTTGCGCCTGGTAGACCCCGGGAACACCGTCTTTTCCGGCAGCAGTTCCGTGCTTGTGGTGATTGTGCAGGTGCAGCCGATTACGGTTGTCTTCAATGTGCCAGAGGACAATCTGTCCCAGGTCCAGGCGCAGTTAAGCGGCAGACACAAGCTGCAGGTCGATGCCTTCGATCGCTCCGACGATAAGCTGATCGAATCCGGAGTACTGACCTCGCTGGACAATCAGGTGGACACAACTACCGGGACGATCAAGTTCCGCGCCGGGTTTACCAACAAGCATCTCGCTCTGTTTCCCAACCAGTTTGTGAACGCCCGCCTGCTGGTGAGCACGTTGCACAACGTCACCCTGGTTCCATCCGCCGCCATACAGCGCAATGGAACCAACGCCTTCGTCTACATCGTGCAACCCAACAACACAGCAACCGTGCAGGCGATCACCACGCTCGCCAGCGACGTTCAGTTCACCGCCGTCCAGGGAGTCGATCCAGGCGTGAATCTGGCGACGAGCGGATTCGATCGCATGGAAAACGGCGCGCAAGTCTCCATACGCAGCCAGAACGCGCAAGGTCAAGGCGGCAATGCTGCCGTGCCCGGCGGTCCATCCTCATCCGGCGGTGGTTCATCCCGATGAGTCCATCCCGGCCATTCATTCTTCGCCCCGTTGCGACCTCTCTGCTGATGGTTGCGATCTTTCTAGCGGGCGGCGTAGCGTTCCTGCAGCTTCCCGTATCGGCGCTCCCTGAGGTGGATTATCCGACGATCCAGGTGCTCACCTTCTACCCCGGAGCCAGTCCCGATGTAGTTGCTTCCGGGGTGACTGCTCCTCTGGAACGGCAGTTCGGCCAGGTTGCCGGACTCAGCCAGATGACTTCGACCAGTGCCGGAGGCGTTTCGGTCATCGTCATGCAGTTCCAGCTCAGCCTCAACATCGACGTGGCGGAGCAGGAGGTTCAGGCTGCGATCAATGCGGCGCAGAGCTATCTGCCCGCCAATCTGCCCACGCCGCCGATCTACAGCAAATCCAATCCGGCAGACGCGCCGGTTCTGACTCTTGCCATGACCTCCGACAGGTGCCGCTCTCAAGCGTCGAGGACCTCGCCGACACCCGCCTTGCGCCCAAGATCTCACAGCTCTCCGGCGTCGGCCTGGTGAGCATCTCTGGCGGACAGAAGCCTGCCGTGCGCATCCAGGCCAACCCCACCGCCCTGGCATCTTACGGAATCAATCTCGAAGACCTGCGCAACTCGCTCCAAGGCAACAGCCTCAACTCCGCCAAGGGAAGCTTCGATGGCCCCACGCAGGATTACACCATCAACGCCAACGACCAGTTGCTGACCAGCAGCGCCTACCAATCGGTGGTGGTCGCCTATCGCAACGGCGCTCCGGTCATGCTCACCGACGTGGCGCACGCCATCGATGGAGTGGAGAACGCCCAGCTCGCGGCATGGGTCAACTACACCCCCGCCGTCATCCTGAACATCCAGCGCCAGCCTGGGGCGAATACCATCCAGGTGGTTGACAGCATCGAGCGGATTCTTCCGCAACTTGTCACCACGCTTCCCGCCTCTGTACACGTACAGATCGTTACCGACCGCACCAACTCAATTCGCGCTTCGGTGAAAGACGTCGAGTTCGAACTGCTGCTGGTCATCGCGCTCGTGGTCATGGTGATCTTCCTTTTCCTGCGCAGTTTGTCGGCGACCATCATCCCCAGCATTGCGGTTCCCATCTCGCTGGTCGGCACCTTCGGGGTGATGTACCTGGCCGGCTACAGCCTCAACAACCTGACCATGATGGCGCTGACCATCTCCACCGGCTTCGTGGTGGACGACGCCATCGTCATGATCGAGAACATCTCCCGCTTTATTGAAGAGGGCGAAAAGCCGATGGCAGCCGCCTTGAAAGGCGCCGAGCAGATCGGCTTCACCATTGTTTCGCTGACCGTCTCGTTGATTGCCGTGCTCATTCCGCTGCTGTTCATGGGCGATGTCGCTGGGCGGCTCTTCCGTCAGTTTGCGGTGACTCTCGCCGTGACCATCCTCTTTTCCGCATTCGTCTCGCTCACCCTCACGCCGATGATGTGCGCGCGTGTGCTGCGCTATAGGCCTCCGGAGAAGCAGGGCCGTTTGTATCGTGCCTCCGAGAAGGCCTTCGTCAACATCATTGCCTTTTACGGACGCACGTTGAGGTTTGTGCTTGAATATCAGACCATCACTCTGCTGGTTGCGCTTGCCACTCTCGTGCTCACCGCGGTTCTATACATCACCATACCTAAAGGCTTCTTTCCCACCCAGGATACCGGAATCATCCAGGGCATATCGCAGGCAGACGCCTCCATCTCCTTTGCCGCCATGACCGAAAAGCAGCAAGAGCTGGCGAAGGTGCTGCTGGCCGACCCGGCCGTCGATAGCATCTCGTCGTTCATTGGAGCCGACGGAACCAATACCACGCTGAACAGCGGTCGTATCCAAATCAACCTGAAGCCACTTCAGCAGCGCGGCATCTCTGCCCCCGAGGTCATCGGCCGGCTTGGGCCCAAGGTAGCCAAGGTTGAGGGCATCACGCTTTACATGCAGCCCGTGCAGGATCTCACGGTCGATGATCGCGTCAGCCGCACCCAGTACCAGTACACGCTCGAAGATCCGAATTCCAACGAGCTGAATACGGTGACGCACGACTTGGTAGCAACCTTCAAGAAGTTACCCGAACTAGCCGACGTAGCCACTGACCAGCAACTGAACGGAGCGGCCGAGGCACTGGTAATCGATCGCGCTACGGCTTCGCGCTACGGCATCACCCCGCAAACCATCGACAACACGCTTTATGACGCCTTCGGGCAGCGCCAGATCAACACTCTCTACACCCAGGTGAACCAATATCACGTCATCCTTGAGGCCGAGCCAAAGTTTCAACTCGATCCGAGGACGCTGCACGATATTTACATCCAGTCCACTGTGAGCAGCAGCACTTCCTCAAGCACAGTTCGAGCCCGGCCGGCGGAAATACTGCGGGCTCGTCTTCGGGGGCTGGCGCTGGTACATCGGCTTCCACCGGAAATGCACTACTGACACCGTCCTTTACGTCTGGCGTTTCGTCCGCCACACCGGCAACTTCGGCGCTGGCCTCGCCGACTTCAAGCGCGGCATCGAACCTATCCAGCGCCTACCCGAGTTCTGCGCTCTCGCCCTCCTCCACCGCTAGCGCAAGCACCACCGTGCTGTCAAGCACCAGCACGAACACCAGCACCTCATCGAGCGCCAACACCTCCACCAGCGGAACCACACGTTCTACGGGCACCTCCGCATCAGGCTCCTCAGGCACTGCCGGAAGCAGCGGCGGGGGCGGCGGCAGCAGAGGCACCACCGGCGCCGCGGTCTCCACGCCGGTTCCGTTGAGTGCATTCGCTCAATTCCAGCGGCGCAGCGAGTCGCTCTCCATCAATCGCCAGGGACAGTTTCCGGCAGTGACGATCTCGTTTAATCTGGCCCCCGGATACTCGCTTGGCGAGGCGCTCGCCTCGATTGACAAAGCCCTCGCGCGATCGAACATCCCTCCCAGCGTAGTCAGGAATTATCAGGGCACGGCCGCTGCCTTTGAGGGCTCCTTGACCAACGAGGGCCTGCTGATCCTGGCTGCGCTGGTAACCGTCTACATCGTTCTCGGCGTGCTGTATGAAAGTTTTGTTCATCCCGTCACCATTCTCTCCACTCTGCCCTCGGCGGGCGTTGGAGCCCTGCTCGCCCTTGAGTTATTTCATCTCGACCTCGACATCGTTGCCATCATCGGCATCATCCTTCTGATCGGTATCGTAAAGAAAAACGGAATCATGATGGTGGACTTCGCCCTGGAAGCCGAGCGCAATGAGGGCAAGTCCGCCACCGAGGCGATCTACCAGGCGTCGCTGCTGCGCTTCCGCCCGATCATGATGACGACGATGGCGGCGCTGCTCAGCGGCATTCCGCTGGCCTTCGGCTCCGGCATCGGCTCAGAGCTGAGAAAGCCGCTGGGCGTGGCGATGGTCGGCGGCCTGCTCGTCAGCCAAGTGCTGACGCTCTACACTACGCCGGTCATCTATATCTTCTTTGACAATCTGGGCGCGCGCTTCTCGCACCGCCCCAGCAGGGGACCCATCCGGCCGCCGGAGACGGAGCAGCCATGAACCCGTCGCGCATCTTCGTCGAACGCCCGGTCGCCACCACGCTACTGACGCTGGCCGTCGCCATCGCGGGATCGATTGCCTTTGTCGTGCTGCCGGTCTCTCCTCTGCCGCAGGTGGATTTCCCCACCATCACCGTGGCGGCCCAACTGCCCGGCGCCAGTCCAGACATCATGGCCTCTTCGGTTGCCACGCCGTCTGGAGCGCGAGTTCGGCCATATCTCCGGCGTCACCGAGATGACATCGTCGAGCACACTCGGCACAACCAGCATCACGATGCAGTTCGATCTTGAGCCGCGACATCAACGGCGCCGCGCGAGACGTGGAAGCCGGCATCAACGCGGCGCGCACCTATCTTCCTGCAAATCTTCCTGCCAACCCGAGCTATCGCAAGGTGAACCCCGCCGACGCGCCCATCCTTCTGCTCGGCCTGCAGTCGGATATCTACGACGTTCCCACGCTCTACGATGAAGCCTCTACTGTGATCTCGCAGCGCATCTCGCAGATCTCCGGAGTCGGCCAGGTCTCGGTCGTCGGAGCGTCGCTGCCCGCGGTGCGCATCGAACTGAACCCCGACCAGCTAGCCAGTTACGGAATCAGTCTGCCTGCGGTGCAGCAGATAGTGGCGGGCCAGAACTCAAACCTCGCCAAGGGCCAGATCGCCGACGGCAACGTCTACGGCCGATATCCTTGCCAACGACCAGATCTCCAAGGCAGCCGATTACAGGCCGCTGGTCGTCGGATACCACAACGGGGGAGCGGTTCGTCTGCAGGACGTAGCCGATGTGATCGACTCCCAGCAATCGGTACGGCAGGCAGGCTACCTCAACGGCAAGCCGTCGGTCATCATGCTGATCTTCCGCCAGCCCGGCGCCAACATCATTACCACCGTGGACGCGGTGAAGGCCGCGGTTCCATCGTTGCAGGCCACGATTCCCAGGGGCGAGCACCTGGTCACCATTCTCGACCGCACGCTGACCATCCGCGCTTCGGTCTCCGATATCGAGCGCACCCTCGTCATCTCGGTGCTGCTGGTGATTCTTGTCGTCTTTCTTTTCTTGCGTAACGTCCATGCAACCTTCATCCCGGCCGTCGCGGTTCCAGTCTCGCTGATCGGAACCTTTGCGGTGATGTATCTCTGCGGCTATTCCCTGGACAACCTCTCCCTGATGGCGTTGGCCATCGCCAGCGGCTTTGTGGTGGACGATGCAATCGTGGTGATGGAGAACATCACCCGCCATCTTGAGGCAGGAATGACGCCGATGCAGGCGACCCTGCTGGGCGCAAAGGAGATTGGCTTCACCGTCTTCTCCATCAGCGTCTCGCTGATTGCCGTGTTCATTCCGCTGCTTATGATGGGCGGCATCATCGGGCGTCTCTTCCGCGAGTTCGCCATTACGCTCTCCACCGCAATTCTGGTGTCGATGGTCATCTCGCTTACCACCACGCCGATGATGTGCTCGCGGGTTCTGGTCCCGGAGAAAGACATTAAGCACGGCAGGCTCTACGGCTGGAGCGAGCGTATCTTCAACAGTGCGCTCGGCGGATACCGGCGCAGCCTGACCTGGGTGCTCGATCATCCCGCGCTGCTGCTGGCAATCTTTCTCTGTCACTGGTCGGTATGAACATCTTTCTGATTCAGCGAATTCCCAAGGGCTTCTTCCCGCAGCAGGATACCGGAGTGATATCCGGGGGAATGCAGGGGCCGCAAGACGCTTCGTTCTACGCGATGCGCGAATGCGGTGCAGCAGGCCATCGACATCATCAAGGCAGACCCCGGTGTGCAGAACGCGATGGGATTCACCGGTGGGCAGGGCGCCACCAACAGCGGCTTCACGTTTGTCGCCCTCAAGCCTCTCAATGAACGCAAAGTAAGCGCACAAAAAATCATCAACCGGCTGCGCCCCAAACTCGCACGCGTTCCCGGCGCGGCCACCTATTTGCAACCGGTTCAGGACATTCGCATCGGAGGCCGCCAATCCAACGCGCAATACCAGTACACGCTCCAGGCCGAGACCACCGAAGATTTACAGAAGTACGGTCCGCTCCTGCTGGAGCAGATGCGCCATGCCCCGGGCTTTGCGGACGTAAGCACAGACCAGCAAAATCACGGCCTGCAGGCGCTGCTTACCTACGACCGCCCCACCGCGGCGCGGCTCGGCGTGACCCCGCAGATCATCGACAACACTCTCTACCATGCCTTCGGCCAGTCCGAGGTCTCCACCATCTACACCCCGCTGAACCAATATTACGTAGTCATGGAGGTAGCGCCGAAGTACTGGCAGTCGCCGCAGGGGCTCAAAGATACCTACCTCATCCCGAACACTGGCGGCGGCGCGATCCCGCTTGATTCGGTCGCCAGTTATTCACCATCCACCTCACCGCTGGCGGTGAATCACACCGGGCTGTTTCCTTCCGTCACCGTGTCGTTTCAATCTCGCCTCCGGCGTCTCGCTCGGCCAGGCAACCAAACAGATCCAGCAGATCCAGCAGAAGCTCGGCATGCCCCACTCCATCCACGGCCAGTACTCCGGAACGCTGCAGGCCTTCTCAGCAGTCCCTCACAACCGAGCCCTACCTCATCATGACCGCCGTCTTCGCGGTGTACATCGTGCTTGGAATTCTTTACGAAAGCCTCATTCATCCCATCACGATTCTTTCCACCCTGCCTCCGGCCAGCATGGGGGCCATTCTTGCTCATGATGCTTACGAAGACGGAGTTGGACGTGATGTCGATCATCGGCATCATTCTCTTGATCGGCATCGTAAAAAAGAACGCGATCATGATGATCGACTTCGCTCTCAATGCCGAGCGGAACGAGGGCAAGAACACCAGAGACTCGATCTTTGAAGCCTCAATCCTGCGCTTCCGTCCAATCATGATGACGACCATGGCAGCGCTGTTCGGCGCCGTTCCACTGGCCGTTGGCACCGGCATGGGCTCCGAACTTCGCCGCCCCCTGGGAATTTCGATTATTGGCGGCCTCATCGTTAGCCAGGTTCTTACTCTCTACACCACGCCCGTCATCTATCTGTTCATGGACAATCTGCGGCTGAAACTGCAAGGAGACAAGCGTGCGAGATTGTTCACGCGAAGTGAGCCTGCCACATGAAGAATCAAGGGCAGGGAAGAGCCATGACAACGAAACACTCCATCCCGATCGTCTCCCGCGCTGCGGCAATCTGTCTTCTTCTGCTCAGCGGTTGCACGGTCGGTCCCAAATACAAGACTCCCACCGTCCCCACTCCACCGGCCTACAAGGAGTCTGCTCCCGAGGCTTACAAAAACGCTGCGCCCGGTGCTTGGCAGCCCGCGCAGCCGCAGGACTCGCTGCTCAAAGGCAAATGGTGGGAGATCTTCAACGAACCGGAGCTCAACGCACTCGAAGATCAACTGAACATCAACAACCAGAACATCGCGCAATACTTCCAGAACTTCATGGCGGCCCGCGCCCAGGTAAGCGAGGCTCGCGCCAACTTCTTTCCCACCGCGACGGTGGTCCCATCCTACAGCCGAACCCGAACCCCCGGCACATCGGGCAGCACATCCGTCCTGGCCGGCACAGGCAACTCGCCCGTAGCAACGACGAGGCAAGCGTTCACCACCACCGCTCTGAGCCTGCCTTTCGATGTCTCATGGCAACCCGACCTGTGGGGCCGCATCCGCAACACAGTTCACGAATTTCAGTACGCCGCGCAGGTCAGCGCGGCCGATCTTGAAAACGAGCGCCTCACCGAGCAGGCCAACCTCGCCGTCTTTTACTTCGAACTGCGCGGGCAGGACGCACTTCAGGACGTGTATAACCGCACCATCGAGGCCGATCAAAAGGCCCTGGAACTTACCCGCGCCCTGGTCGAGACCGGCATTGACAGCCCCGAGGCCGTGGCCCAGGCCGAGGTAACGCTGCAGGGCGCCGAGGCAACAGGGATCGGCATCGCCACCAACCGCGCCATGTACGAACACGCCATCGCAACCCTTATCGGCAAACCTGCGTCGGAGTTTTCCATGCCGGTGAAGATGCTGGCCACGCCGGTTCCCGCGATCCCGGTCGGTATTCCATCGCAACTGCTGCAAAGGCGTCCGGACATCGCCGCCGCCGAGCGCACCATGGCGCAGGCGAACGCGCTCATCGGAGTTGAGAAGGCGGCCTACTACCCCACGCTGAGCCTCACCGGAAGCGGCGGCCTGCAGTCGTCAGCGATCAGTAAGCTTTTTACAGCGCCCGCGCTCTTCTGGTCGCTCGGGGCGTCAGCCTCGGAAACGATCTTCGATGCCGGTCTGCGCCGGGCGACCGTCGCACAATATACCGCCACCTACCATGCCGATGTCGCCGTCTACAAGCAGACCGTTCTCACCGCATTTCAACAGGTGGAGGACTACGTTTCGAGCCTGCGCGTGCTCTCGCAGCAAATCGCCCGCCAGCAGGCCGCGGTGGAAGCCGCGCAGCGATACCTCAATATCGCCCTCGCCCGCTACCAGACCGGCCTCGATCCTTACCTCAACGTGATCACGGCGCAGACCACCTTGCTCAGCGATCAGCAGAACGAGGTGACTCTGCGGGTCAGCGAGATGACAGCGGCGGTCCAACTCATCCAGGCGCTCGGCGGCGGATGGGAGGCTGCACAACTTCCCGCACCGGAGAAGGTTGCAACCCAGCAGCCATCGCCCCAGCCATGACGCCCAAGCCGTGAGAAGCCCCCGGCTTTTTGCGCTTGTCTGGTGTGTCAATCGATGATAAAACCTTACATCGCGTTCCCAGTTCAAAAACTCTCTTGCAACATCAGGCGGAATTTCTATGGCGACAGCCCAGATTTCTGTGTCTCAAGTCGAGGACGCCGCGCATCGCTACTGGCGGATATTGTCGGAAAAGTTGGCCGGTGAGATGGGCAACTTCTACAGCTACGACGCCGTGGTCTTCAACCCGTTCTCCGCGCGATTAGAGCCGGGCCGGGTCTCGGCCGCCCGCAAGGAGCGCGAGTACTTCACGCCGCAAACCAAGTTCCACGCTGAAATCCTGGGCTCCGTGAACGTGCAACTGCTGTCCGACACAATTGCAGTGGCAAGCTACCAGTTCCGCTGGCGCGCAAGCAACATGGAGCAAAAGATTCTCGGCAAGAAATACGACAAAGCCGTCCGCGACGGTCGCGCCACCCAGGTATTTACCCTCAGCCCAGAAGGTAAACTACTCATCGTAAGCGAACACCTCTCTGACATCTGGCGCGACGAGGTTCATAATTCCCCAGTTGTCGCCTCCGGCACGCGAGGGAAATTCGGTTCCTAGCTCCGTTCTTCAACGCAACAGATGTGGCTCTGGTCTAACTCAAGCCTTCCTCCTCAACCGGCCATCCGCTCAGGAAACACAAAGTAAAACATCAGCCCAATGAGCACCAGGTAAGCCAGAACCACGAACGTCCACGCCATGTTGTGGCGAATAACCTCTCCCTCACTGCGCACAAAGCGGCTCGTGGAAACTCCGACGCTCGCAGTCTGTGGCGCGATCGGCTTACCCACCTCCGCACCCACCGAGTTGAGCGTCGGCGCAAGCAGCAGCGGGAAGTGCAGCAGTCGGCCGGTGACAGCCTGGATGGGACCGAACATTGCATTCGTGGACGTGTTACTCCCCGAGAGCGCCACTCCAATCCATCCCAGCACGGGAGCCATAATCACAAAACCCCAGCCCATCTTCGAGAACCCGAATGCCAGCGAGTTCGCCATCCCGGTGAAGACGAATACATAGGCCACAGCGAAGATGAAAAATGCAACCAGCAGCGCACCCCACATCTGCTTGAAGGTACGCGCAAACACCTGCCCCAACAGCTTCGGGCTAGGACGCAAAAACAACGCAATCACAATCCACGAGGCCAGGATCGAACTTCCGCCGCTCAGCGGGGTAAAGCTGAAAACCGAAGCAATCGGCTTGTTCGTGACCGAAGACACCGCTGCGATCTGCAACTTATACAAGCTGATCGCGGGCAGATGCGACCAAGGCCCAGTCCAGAGGACAACGACGGCGATCAAAATCAGATACGGAAGCCAGGCGCGAAACGCCGCCACTGTTGCTTGCGGAGGAGCGGCCGCCGCAGCTTGCTGAGGCGAGATGATGCCTCCTCCGAATCCGCGAATGTTCTTGGGCTGCCAGACCTTAACAAATAGGAACAGTGTCCAGAATGAAACCAGCGCACCGCTCAGGTCAGGCAGATAGGGCCCCAAATAATGCGCCACTGGCCACTGCCCCAGAATGTAGGATAACGATCCGACAATCGCTAATGGCCACGCTTCCACCAGTCCATCCCATCCGCTGACAAGGTAGATCAACACACACGGCGGGAGCAACGCGAGCACCGCGACGACGTCGCCGATCGAGCCTGACAGCGACAGCAGCGGCAATCCCGTCACCGCCGCCAGGGCCAGAACCGGCGAGCCAAGAGCACCGTAGGAAACGGGAGCATTATTGGCGAGAGCGGCTACCCGGATTGCCTCCAGATCGGTGATCCCCAATCCAACCAGGATCGGAACCACGACCGCCCACGGGTATCCAAAGCCGACCAGCCCTTCCAGCAGCGCACCAAACGCCCACGCCAGCATGATCGTCTGAATCCGCACGTCCACCGTGGCCTGATTGACCATCCAGCTCTTGAAGCTATCAAAGTCTCCGGTCAGCACGAGGGTGTTGAAGATGACCAAACCCCAAAACGTGATCCAATCAATCACCCACGCGCCCTGCAGACCGCCATAGAGGTACGCCTGTAAGGTGTCTCCGAGTGGCGCATGCCAGCCCAGAACCCCGACGGCAACCGTGATAACACCGGCAAAGATCGTGGCGAGCCAGGCAGTAATCCGAAGCCCTGCGAGCATGAACAGCAAAGCTGCAAGTGGGAGGAGAGCCAGCAGAATGGTCGACCACAGACTGCCGGTTGGAGCCAGAATTTGGTGGAACATCGCACTACCTTTCGGGAATCGAGCTTCGCTTCCACCCATAAATCGCAGCACTTCAAATCAACGCCGGAGTCGCTTGTCTGCCTGTTTCAACCGAACGCGACCGAGCTCTTCGATTTGTGTGCGGATGCTTCCTCTTTCTTCCACCTTGCCACGATGCCTCCTGCCATCGAGTAAGTTGTCCTGAGTTATTTCTCTAACGGTGTGTGGCTGGGCAGCAGGTCCGGAACGAGCATCGCGGCAGGAGGCTGGGGTGGGGCTTTGGAGCACTTCATCAACCGCATGAGCCTAATCCGTCATGCAGATGCTAAAACGTTTCGCGGATCGGGAGACTGACGGTAAATTGGCATCCTTCGCCTAGAACGCCTTCGCAGAAGATGGGATGCAATGATGTTAGTGGTACCGGGAGGGGGACTTGAACCCCCACAACCATTTCTGGTCTGCGGATTTTAAGTCCGCTGCGTCTGCCAGTTTCGCCATCCCGGCGTTTGAATCGGAGCGACCATCAGTATCGGTGGCACCCACGTTGTAACTCTCAATTAGTGTCGCACAGCCGCTGCACGGCTGCCAATCTGACGCATCCGCATAGGATGAGCGCACCGAAGCGGAACCGCGCATCGAAAAGGCATCCAAATCTCCGGCACCTTATATGGACCCCTTTATCTTTCGGGGCTGAGCAATTAGTTCCACGGCGACTCGATGAGGTATTTGAGTTCTTCTCAAAAGCAGAAAACCAGCAACAGTTAACTCCACTATGTTCGTCCTCATGCTTCGCCCTGATTCCTACACCTCCAAGCATCTCCTCCGCAGTTGTTCTAAAATACCCTGGTGGGGACTCCAGAAGAGCTTCTCTCCTGGGCGCATCCCGTTGTCCGTGAATGGTTCACTACGCGCTTCGGCACGCCCACCGAGCCGCAACTTGCCGGCTGGCCGCACATCCTCGCTCACCGCAATACGCTCATCTCGGCACCTACCGGCAGCGGCAAAACTCTCGCCGCCTTTCTCGCTTGCATCGATTCGCTGGTTCGCCTCTCTATAACCGGAGAGCTGCGGGAGCGAACTCACGTCCTCTATGTCTCGCCCCTCAAGGCGCTCGGCAATGACGTGCAGAAGAACCTGGACCAGCCGCTTGCTGAGATCCAGCGGCTCGCCGCCGCTCGTGGCTTTCTCATGCCGGCCATTCGCACCATGGTCCGCACCGGAGACACTCCCGCCCGCGAGCGCGCGCGCATGTTGACGCTGCCTCCGCACATTCTCGTCACCACTCCGGAGTCGCTCTACATCCTGCTCACCGCCGCCCGCAGTCGCGAAATCCTGCGCCACGTTGAAACCGTCATCATCGATGAGATTCACTCCCTCGTCGGCAACAAGCGTGGAGCCCATCTCGCACTCTCCCTCGCGCGCCTCGACGCCATCACCCACCAGCGTCCCAACCGCATCGGACTCTCCGCCACCCAGCGCCCCTTGTCTCTCGTCGCCGAGTTCCTGAGCGGCAACTCCGGTGAATTGAGTTGTCATCCTGAAATGGGCCGTCATCCTGAACGAAGTGAAGGATCCCAGCAGGGCTCAGATGCCTCGCGTCGCCCCAAGCTTTTCAACCAGCAATCGATTTTGCCGTCCGGCCCTGCTGATACATCGAAACATATCGATGTAGGTGAGCGCGATGGCGCCCCACATCCGTCTGCGGTTGCCGAATTTGGGGACGCGACCGATGATATACATAGCAACTCCCCTGTCACCGTCGTCGTTCCCTCCGCCCGCCCACTCGATCTCGCTATTGAGCTTCCCTCTACGGAGCTCGGTCCTGTCGCCTCCAATGAGATGTGGGGCGAAATTTACGACCGTCTTCACCAGCTCGCGCTTGAGCATCGCTCCACCCTCGTCTTCGTCAACACTCGCCGTCTCGTCGAGCGCATCTCGCACCGCCTCGCCGAGCGCATGGGCGAGGAGCATGTCGCCGCCCATCATGGCTCGCTCTCGCGCCATCTCCGACTGGAGTCCGAGCGCCGCCTCAAGCAAGGTGAGTGCCGCATCCTCGTCGCCACGGCCTCGCTTGAACTCGGCATCGACATCGGTAATGTCGATCTCGTTTGCCAGATCGGTTCTCCACGTGCCATCTCTGTTGCCCTGCAGCGCGTGGGCCGCGCAGGACACTGGCGCGGAGCCATCCCCAAGGGCCGCTTCTTCGCCACCACGCGCGACGAACTCATGGAGTGCGCCGCCATCATCCGCGCCATCCGTCAGGGCGACCTCGATCGCCTCACCCTTCCCGACGCGCCGCTCGACATCCTTGCCCAGCAGATTGTCGCAGCCTGTGCTGCCGATGAGTGGGATGAAGACGAGCTCTTTGCCCTTGTCCGTCGCGCCCGCAACTATCGCGATCTTTCGCGCGAAACCTTTGACAAAGTTCTCGTCATGCTCAGTGAAGGCATCAGCGCCAAGCGCGGACGCTTTGGAGCCTATCTCTACCGCGACCAGGTCAACCACCGGCTTCGCGCCCGTCGCGGCGCGCGTCTGGCTGCTATTACCTCCGGCGGAGCGATTCCCGAGACCGCGCTCCTCACGGTCGTCGCCATGCCCACCGAGACCGTGATCGGAACCCTCGACGAGGACTTCGCAATCGAGTCGCACGCCGGCGACATCATGCTCCTCGGCAACACCAGTTGGCGCATCCATCGCGTCGAGTCCCGCTCCGGGCGCGTCCTCGTCGAGGATGCTCACGGTCAGCCGCCCACTATTCCTTTCTGGCGCGGTGAAGCGCCGGCCCGTTCCTTCGAGCTCTCCGCCCAGGTCGCCGAACTTCGCCAGCTCATCAGCGACCAGGCGCCCGCGGCCGGAGCGCACACGGGTGGCCCACATCCGCCCGCCGTTGGCGAATGTGGGGACTCCGAGGCCATTGAGATCGGCGTCGACCCCGACTCCCAACGCCAGCTCGCCACCTACATCTCTGAAGGCCGCGCCGTCCTCGAAGCCGTCCCCACTCAGCGCACCGTTATCGCCGAGCGCTTCTTTGACGAGAGCGGCGGCATGCAGCTCATCATCCATGCGCCTTTCGGCGCGCGCATCAATCGCGCCTGGGGCCTTGCTCTTCGCAAGCGCTTCTGCCGCAGCTTCAACTTTGAGCTTCAAGCCTCCGCCACCGACGATGGCATCAGCATCGCTCTCGCCGAGCAGCACAGCTTCCCGCTCGCCGATGTCTTCCACTTCCTCCAGCCTGAAACGGTCGAAGACATTCTTCAGCAGGCCGTGCTCACCGGCTCGCCCATCTTCGCCACGCGCTTCCGTTGGGACGCCAACCGCTCCCTCGCCCTACTGCGCTTTCAGCACGGCAAGAAGGTTCCGCCACAAATTCAGCGCATGAGGAGCGACGATCTTCTCGCCGCCGTCTTCCCTGACGTTGCCGCCTGCGGTGAAAACATCGTGGGCGACATCAAGATTCCCGACCACCCACTCGTGCAAGAGGTGATGAAGGACGTCATGCATGAGGCCATGGACATCGACGGACTTCGCAAGGTCCTCGAAGGCATCCGCGATGGAAGCATCCAGACCATCGCCATCGATACGCCCGTACCCTCGCAGTTCGCGCATGAGATCCTCAACGCCAATCCCTACGCCTTCCTTGACGATGCTCCGCTCGAAGAACGCCGCGCCCGCGCCGTGCAACTCCGCCGCACTCTTCCCGCCTCCGTCCTCGAAGAAGCCGGAAAGCTCGACCCTGCGGCCATCGCGCAAGTCGTCGAAGAGTCGCGCCCTGATCTCCGTGACGCCGATGATCTCCACGATCTTTTGCAAACTCTCGTTCTTTATCCCGCACCCGAGGCTGGCCCACTTCCGCCCGCTTTTGGCGAATGTGGGAACGGTGCAGATCCACAACTCACCCACTGGATGCATCAACTCATTGAAACTCGCCGCGCCGCCTCCGCCTTCGTGGGAGAGCGCGAGTTCTGGGTCGCCTCCGAAAAAGCCAAAGACTTTAGATCGATATATGTCGATGCATCCTTCTCTCCCGAGCCCCCCGAACTCCCTGCTTCAGCATCGACGCCAGAAGCAGTTCTCGATCGCGCCCTTCTCGCCTGGATGCAACTCACCGGCCCATTGACCGCCGAGGAACTAGGCAGGCTGTTCACCGTTGCCGAAGAAAGCAATCCCTCAACGATTGACTCAAACGTAACCCCCGCTTCCGAAGCGATTATTCAGAACGCCATTCGTGGTCCGATTTCTCCCGCCTCCGTCGAAGCCTCGCTGCTGCGCCTTGAAGCCACCGGAGCAATTCTTCGTGGACACTTCCGCAGCACCTCTGGTCCTCTTGAGTGGTGCGACCGTCGCCTTCTCGCGCGCATCCATCGCCTCACTGTCGCAACTTTGCGCGAGCAGATTGAGCCAGTGACAGCGGCGCAATTCATGCACTGGCTCCTGCGGTGGCAGCATCTTGCACCGGGCTCCGCCCTGCGCGGCGAGTACGGAGTGCTCGAAGCTCTGCGCCAGTTGCAGGGTTTTGAAGTCCCCGCCAGCTCCTGGGAACGCCACATCCTCGCACGCCGCGTCGCCGATTACGATGGCGCCGCACTCGACCGTCTTTGCCTCACGGGTGTTGCCGGTTGGGGACGCCTCTCGCCGCATCCCGCAACTCTTGACGATGCCACCGGACGCACCCGCCGCATCGTACCCACTTCGGTCGCTCCCATCACCTTCTTTTTGCGCGAAGATTGTGCTTGGATGCAGCCGCGCTCGCACGATGACATTGCCGAGCCCTGTTTGAGCGCCCCTGCGCAACTCGTGCTTACAACCCTCCGCCGCCGCGGAGCCCTGTTTTTCGCCGATCTCCTGCGCATCACCACTCTTCTCCGCACCGAAGTTGAGAGCGCGCTGTGGGAGTTGGTCGCCGCTGGTTTCGTCACGGCGGATGCCTTCGATAATCTTCGAGGACTCATCGCCAGGGCTCGGAGTACTTCCTTCTCCGCTCGTCACAAGCGCCCGCCACACACTGCCGGGCGCTGGTCTTTGCTCTGGACCGCCGACCAGGTTGTTGACGAAGTTGTGGGTGGGTCTACGCAAGCTGCGAATGACAACTTACATAAAAGGAGCGAATCCGCCGCTCCCACGGCCACGCGCATTGAAGCCACCTGCTGGATGCTGCTGCGTCGTTACGGCATCGTCTTTCGCGAGTTGCTTATGCGCGAATCGAATCTTCCCAAGTGGCGCGAACTTCAATGGGCTTTCCGTCGCCTCGAAGATCGCGGAGAGATCCGCGGCGGACGCTTCGTCTCAGGCTTTGTCGGCGAGCAATTCGCCCTACCGATGGCGGTCGAGAGTGTGCGTGAAGTGCGCAATTTACCTGCTTCTAGTGAGGTCATCACCATCTCCGCAGCCGACCCAATGAACCTCGTCGGCATTATCATCCCTGGCGAACGTATCCCCGCCATCGGCGCACGCGCGGTCAGATTCCGCAATGGAGTCTATCTTGCAGAGACTGCGTTACCGCCCATTCCGATGTTCCCGAAAGAACCTCCAGAGAGCCGCACCGCGTAATCTGAATTTGGAGCGCATAGCAGTGTATCTGCGGTTCATCGAGCACTGAGGTTAGAACCGTCGAAAGCTTCGCTACCGCATCAATATGACAACAACCTAATGGCCTCTGCTAAACGAGCAGAGATCGAATCCGACAAAAATTAATCGCTGTAGGTGGAGATGAAGTATATGAGCCAGACGACTGAAACAACCGGTGTGCGGGAAGAAAGCCGAATGGGCTCCCTGAAGACAAAAGCTTATGCGGCAGCCAGCGCGAAATCGCCGCTTGCGCCTGCTTCGATCCCGCGCCGGAGTCCGAGGCCGCAGGATGTGCAGATTGAAATCCTGTACTGCGGCGTTTGTCATTCCGATCTGCACCAGGTCAGAGACGAATGGCGAAGTGTAGCGCCCACGGTTTATCCATGCGTACCCGGACACGAAATTGTGGGACGTGTGGTGAAAGCGGGCAGCGCCGTCAAGAAGTTCAAAGAGGGTGACATTGCGGCGGTGGGCTGCATGGTGGGCTCGTGCGGTGTTTGCTCAAGCTGCCGCGAAGGATTGGAGCAATACTGCGAGCGTTTCCCGGTGTTCACCTATAACGGAGAAGACAAGATTCTGGGAGGGGTGACCTATGGCGGCTATTCAGAGAGCATTGTCGTGGATGAGGCATTCGTGTTGAGAGTTCCCGAACGGCTTGATCTCGCGGCCACGGCGCCGTTGCTCTGTGCAGGCATCACAACGTATTCGCCGATGCGCCATTGGAAAGTTGGTAAGGGACAGAAACTCGGCGTGGTGGGGCTCGGCGGCCTGGGACATATGGCGGTAAAGTTCGGCAAGGCACTTGGCGCCGATGTCGTTTTGTTCACTACGTCGCCGGGCAAAACTGCGGACGCACTCCGCCTCGGGGCACATGAGGTAGTGGTCTCGAAGAATGAAGCGGAGATGGCAAAACATCTCGGCAGCTTCGACTTTATTCTGGACACGGTCTCAGCCCATCATGATTTGAATGCCTACCTCAATCTTTTGAAACGGGATGGGACGTTGACACTGGTAGGAGCACCTCCTACACCGGAGCCGGTTTCGGCTTTCGCATTGATCATGCGAAGACGGCAGCTTGTGGGCTCTGCTATTGGCGGTATTCGAGAGACACAGGAGATGCTGGATTTTTGCGCTGAACATGGCATCGTGTCGGATATCGAGCTCATCCCAATTCAGCAGATTAACGAGGCTTATGAGCGGTTGCTGAAAAGCGATGTGAAGTATCGCTTCGTCATCGATATGAAGTCGCTGTAACTGGAGGCGGAGTCTCGATGCAATCGGAACTGTGCCTGTATAAGATTGCATCGGCTTTTATTTTCGAGGGAAGTAGAATGGCACCAAAGCAACTCACCTTTGAGCGATTCTGCATCACTTCTTCAAGGTCGTTTCGGGACGTTGCAGCAGTGATCGATGCCGCGGTCGGACATCCCGACATGGCCATCTTTGGCAAGGACGTTCGTGCGGCAAAGACGTACGCCGAACTGGAGGATGTCGTAAGCGGAGCGACTGGTCCGTCAGGGTTGATGGAGTTTGCACGTTTTGATCTCGGCGAAGTGCTTGGCAAGGGGAATCCATCGGAGGCTCCCCACATCCTGCGCCTCGTCGTGGGCAACCCGCTAATTATGAGCCAGATGGTTAAGCACGTGCCAGATGCTGGCTCCTACGCGCCGGTTACGATTCTAATCGACGAGCGCCAGGACGGAGTTCATCTTTCGTACGATAAAATGGCGAGCTTCCTTGTCCCGTATGGAAACTCCGAAGCACTGAAAGTGGCTCGAGACCTGGATTCAAAAATCGAGACTCTGCTGAAGAGTGTCATGAATAGCGAGAGACACTCCGGCTAATGCATCGCAGTGTAGGTGCTTGGCATGAAGGTCGGGCATTCTTGCGAATGTCCATTCGGTCGTCCTCGGAAAACTGGATTGCTCGACACAACCAGCTTCTCCGTTCCTGATCGAATGGACAACCTCTTGAAAGATCACAGGTGCCTCGCATCACACAAGAATCAGCATCAAACAAGTTAGATGCGCCGGAGGAAACAGCCCAGCTCGGGCCTGTGTTCACCGAAGGGAACGAATGCTCATTTCCACGTTGATGCAGAAAAGCGTTCTTCTCGCTGTATTGGCCGGAGTCGCTGCCCTGCCACTCTACGCGCAAGACAATTACGAAATTCAGGTTTATGGTTCCGAGACGGTTCCCGCCGGAAACACCACGGTCGAGCTTCATAGCAACTACACGATTGAAGGATTCAAGCGCGCAAGCCAAGGTGTCTTGCCGGACGAGCATCAAGTGCACGAAACGGTTGAGATTACTCACGGCTGGAATGATTGGTTTGAAACCGGATTCTATGTCTTTACGAGTCTCGGTCCGAAACAAGGTTATAAGTGGGTTGGCGATCACATCCGTCCGCGTGTTCGAGTCCCGGAGTGTTGGCATTGGCCGGTTGGAGTGAGCCTTTCAACGGAAGTCGGCTACCAGCGTCCAATCTTCTCCGCGGATACATGGACGTGGGAGATTCGTCCTATCGTCGACAAACAATTTGGTCCTTGGTATCTCGCATTCAATCCGGCGCTTGAACGCTCGTTTCACGGGCCAAGCGTGCATGTAGGTGTTGGCTTTTCTCCAAGTTTCAAAGCCGCATATTCGATCAGCCGAAAGCTCAGCGCAGGCCTTGAATACTACGGTTCGTTGGGGCCGATTACCGGGCCGGACCCTTTCTACTTGCAGCAACAGCAGATCGTGCCCGCGATCGACTATGACTTCGGACCGAACTGGGAATTCAACATGGGAGTCGGCGTAGGCGTCACTCGCAGTACGGATCATCTGCTTGTGAAGATGATTGTGGGACGACGTTTTCGGTTCGTCACCTCCCGCGCGCTCGATCCTCCGAAGCCGGCAAGTCCCTCTTCGTAGGTTGAGGAACGCATCGCACTCTACGCTGAGTTGCGCTGGCGTTTTCATTACTGATGATTGAGTAGGGAAGGGAACTGCCGCAAACAAGAAGGCTCGCCGGGTAGCGAGCCTTCCTTTGGTGTGCGAAAGAGATGCGAAGTCCTATTGTCGGGCTTCGGTTCCCTCGGGTCTGCGGATTGATGGCGGGCATCGGGCTGGCGACGGGAATCTCCGGCAGTGGATGTTCGAGTGCGATCTGCAGCACCTCGTCCATCGAGTCCACGAAGTGCAGCTTCATTTCCGCCTTCGAAGGTTCTCCGGCACATCGGCCAAGTCCTTCTCGTTCTCCGCCGGCAGAACGGCTTCGAGGATTCCGGCGCGATGCGCCGCCAGCAGCTTCTCCTTCAGGCCGCCGATCGGCAGAACCTTTCCGCGCAGGGTAATTTCGCCGGTCATGCAGATATCGCGGCGAACCGGAATCTTGCTCAGCGCGCTGGCGATGGCCGTCGCGATGGTGATTCCCGCCGAGGGACCGTCCTTGGGGATGGCTCCTTCCGGGCACGTGGACGTGGATGTCCACGTTGCGATAGAAGTCGCGTGGAATGCCAAGCCGCTGCCAGCGCGAGCGCAGGTAGCTCATCGCCGCCTGTGCCGACTCCTGCATTACGTCGCCGAGTTTGCCGGTTAGGGTCAGCTTGCCTTTGCCGTCGATGATCGCAACTTCGGTGGTCAGGATGCAGCCGCCGACTTCGGTCCAGGCCAGTCCGGTGACCAGGCCGATTTCGCTCTTCTCGTTGGCCGGCGTATCGCGGAAGCGCATGACTCCGAGATAGGTATTCAGGCTCTCCGCCGTAATCGTTGGCGGAGAACTTGTCGCCCTCGCGAACCACCGAGCGTGCAATCTTGCGGCAGACGTTGCCAATCTCGCGCTCCAGGTTGCGGACGCCAGCCTCGCGCGTGTAGTAGCGGATGATTCCGCGCAGGGCATCGTCCTCAAACTGAATGTTGGCTGCTGTCAGTCCGGCTTGGTCGAGCTGCTTCTTCACCAGGTACTGGCGCGCGATCTCAAGCTTTTCCGGCTCGGTGTAGCCGTGCATGCCGGAGCACTTCCATGCGGTCCTGCAGAGGCGCGGGAATGGTGTGCAGCACATTGGCCGTGGCGATGAAGAAGACCTGCGAGAGGTCGTACTCCACGTCCAGGTAGTGATCGACGAACATGAAGTTCTGTTCCGGATCGAGGACTTCCAGCAGCGCCGAAGAGGGATCGCCGCGGAAGTCGCTGGACATCTTATCCACTTCGTCGAGCATGAAGACAGGATTGCGAGTTCCCGCCTTCTTCATCATCTGGATGATCTGGCCGGGTAGCGCGCCGATGTAGGTGCGGCGGTGGCCGCGGATCTCCGCCTCGTCACGCACCCCGCCCAGCGACATGCGGACGAACTTCCGTCCCGTAGCCTTGGCAATGCTCATGCCTAGCGAGGTCTTGCCCACGCCCGGAGGCCCGACCAGGCAGAGGATGGAGCCCTTGGGATTTTTGACCAGCTGACGTACGGCGAGGAACTCAAGGATGCGCTCCTTGATCTTCTCCAGCCCGTAGTGATCTTCGTTCAGGGTGCGCTCGGCGAAGTCGATATCGCGGATTTCCTTGGACTTCTTCTTCCACGGCACCGCCAGCAGCCAATCCAGGTAATTGCGCGAGACGGTGGACTCGGCCGACATTGGCGGCATCGCCTCCAGCTTCTTCAGCTCCTGGGTGGCTTTCTCCAGCACGTCGGCGGCATTCCGGAGGCTGTCGATCTTCTTCTTCAGCTCGTCGAACTCGCTCTTTTCGCCGCGCCCCAGTTCCTTCTGGATGGCCTTGATCTTTTCGTTGAGGTAGTACTCTTTCTGGGCGCGCTCCATCTGCCGCTTCACCCGCGACTGGATGGTGCGATCCATGTTCAGCTTTTCAATCTCAATGTCCAGCACGTCAGAGATGCGGGTCAGCCGGTCGGCCGGATCGAAAATCTCCAGCAACTCCTGCTTTTCCTCGATGGAGAGCTGGAGATTGGCGGCAATGGTGTCACTCAGCCGTGAGATGTCGTCCACGCGCACGGTGGCCGCAATCGTCTCCTGGTTGAGCGATTGGCAGAGCTTGACGTACTGCTCAAACAGCGAAGAGACGCGCTGCATGGTCGCGTCCGACCTGCGGCGTGATCTCCGGCGTGTAGCGGTTCACCCGCACCGACGACATGTAGAAGCCATCGGTCTCGGTACACCTGCAGGATGCGTGCTCGCTCAATGCCCTCGACCAGAACCTTGATGTTGCCGTCAGGCATCTTGAGGCTCTGCACGATGTTGGCAATGCAGCCGACCTGGTAAATCTCGTCGGGCTTGGGTTCATCGACACCTGGATCGTGCTGGGTGGCGAGAAAGATCCTTTTGTCTCCCGCAAGAGCCTCTTCCAGGGCGCGCACGCTGGACTCGCGGCCTACGACGAAGGGCGTCATCATGAACGGAAAGATGACGACATCGCGAATCGGCATCATCGGCAGCTTGCGGGTTTCGAATTTCTCTTTGATCAGGCTCACTCGGCCTCGCTTCCCCTGTGGCCAGCCGAGTTTGCATTGCAAGCGATCGCAAACTCGCTGGTTGCCACTGCATTGATTTCGAGCCTACTACATCGTCATATCGGCGGCAATACTGGCCACGGCTCAATCAATTCTGCCTTAATCCGAACGAATCATACTGAATTGGAATCGGAAGCCCATGCCGGGAACTCTGCAATGCGACGTATCTGGAATCCTGCCATTCGCTTGCAGCGTATGCCAGAACGGGACAAAAGTAGCGACAGTGCCTGCATCGGCCATAAGCCTTCCACTCTCCGGAGGCTAACATCCTTCTCTCGGTCTGTGCTTTATTGCAGCCTATCTTCAAAAATGACGCCCAGCCATCGGCGGCTGGGCGTATTCCACAACTTCGTTCCAGCTTACGAAGCCTGCTTCTCCACCCGCGGCATGGAAACATCGCGCTGCTCCACCATCTCGCGCGTGACCTCAAACTCCTTGATCTTCTTCTGACCGGGGAGGTGGTACATCAGGTCCAGCATCAGCTCTTCCAGAATCATGCGCAGTCCGCGTGCGCCCACCTTGCGGTTCAGAGCTTCGCGCGCAATCGCCGTGAGAGCTTCGTCGGAGAAGCGCAGCTTTACGTTTTCAAACTCAAACAGCCGCTGATACTGCTTGACGATGGCGTTGCGCGGCCGGGTCAGAATCTGCACCAGCGCAGCCTCATCCAGGTCGCTCAGAACGCCCATCACCGGCAGGCGGCCGATGAACTCCGGAATCAGTCCGAACTTGATCAGATCCTGCGGCTGGGCCAGTTGCAGCAATTCGTCGTCGCGCTTGATTGGGGCCGACGCACCGCCTCGCGCTCGGCTTCCTCGCCGGTCTTGAATCCGACGGCGCGCTTGCCGATGCGGCGCTCGATCACCTTCTCCAGTCCAACAAACGCTCCGCCCACGACGAACAGAATGTTGGTGGTATCGACCGGCGTGAACTCCTGGTGCGGATGCTTGCGCCCGCCTTGCGGCGGAACGTTGGCAACCGTGCCTTCCAGAATCTTCAGCAGCGCCTGCTGCACGCCTTCGCCGGAAACATCGCGGGTAATCGAGGGATTCTCGTCCTTGCGCCCGATCTTGTCGATCTCGTCGATATAGATGATGCCGGTCTGGGCACGCGCAACGTCTCCGTCGGCGGCCTGCAGCAGCTTGAGGATGATGTTTTCCACGTCCTCGCCCACGTAGCCGGCTTCGGTCAGCGTGGTCGCATCCACGATCGCAAACGGTACGTCCAGCATCTTGGCCAGGGTCTGGGCCAGCAGAGTCTTGCCGGTTCCCGTCGGTCCAATCAGCAGAATGTTCGACTTCGACAGCTCGATCTCGCTGGTGCGCTGCCGGTTCATGTAGATGCGCTTGTAGTGGTTGTAAACCGCCACGGCGAGCTTCTTCTTCGTCCGCTCCTGCCCAATCACGTACTCGTCGAGGAAAGCCTTCACCTCCTGCGGCTTAGGCAGGTGGTTGGGACTGGCCGCGGTCTGCGCCTCGCTGCGGTCGTCCTCCAGAATCGAGTTGCAGACCGCAACGCATTCGTCGCAAATGTAGGCGCGCGGATAGTCGGAGGGAGAAGAGATCAGCTTCGCCACCGCATCCTGGGACTTGTGGCAAAACGAACACCGCAATACTTCGTCAGAACCAGACCTGGATCTCACTACGGAAACTCCTGTCTGCTTTCCCGGTTCGCCCGGTTCTAATAAAGCTGGCCCTGGCCGTGGGCTCTGAGTACTGCCCTGAGTCACAATCTTGCGGCCCGGAACTCAGACTTTCTCTCCGGCGCACTTCCGTTACCTGATTCTTCCTCAACCAGTACTCTGAAGGTTGAACCCTGCAGGTTGAGATGTCCGATCAGTCTGCATACAGGTATCAGGAACATCACAATAACCGTAAGTAACCTTAGTCCATCGTCCTCAGTCTCATCTTCCGCCGAACTGGCTTCACCAGGTAAAGAGCGGGGGGCAATTCTGGTTCACCCCCGCCGCTTCGCGCGATCACTTGCGCATCAGTTACTTATGCTTGTAGATGATGTCATCCACAATGCCGTATTCCTTGGACTGCTGCGCGTTCATGATGAAGTCGCGCTCGGTGTCCCGCTCCACCTTGTCCAGCACCTGGCCGGTGTGCTTGGCCATCAACTGGTTCATCAACTCACGCATGCGCAGGATCTCGCGCGCGTGGATGTCGATGTCGGTCGCCTGCCCGGAGATCCCTCCGCCCATGATCAGCGGCTGGTGAATCAGTATACGCGAGGTCGGCAGCGCATAGCGCTTGCCCGCCGCGCCTGCGGCCAGCAGCATGGCGCCCATCGAGGCCGCCTGTCCAATGCAGATCGTCACCACATCATTACGGATGAACTGCATCGTGTCATAAATCGCCATCCCCGCCGTAATCGAACCGCCGGGCGAGTTGATGTACAGCGAAATGTCCTTTTCCGGGTCTTCGGCGGAGAGAAACAGCAACTGCGCGATGATCAGGTTCGCGACGTTGTCATCGATCGGGGTGCCCAGGAAGATGATGTTATCTCTGAGTAACCGGGAGTAGATGTCGTAGGCGCGCTCGCCCCTGCTGGTCTGCTCGATCACCATCGGCACAAGCATAATTATCCGGCTCCTTTGCGGACCAGAGCTGTCACTGCCCTCGGTCCAGGTAAAACCGCGTCCCGACAGAGTCGATATATTCGATGCTCAACGGGAGCGGTGGATTGCGAAACTTTTTCCAGCCTGACTACTCAGACTGCTTGTAAAGCGAATCCAATGCCCGGTCGCAGCGCATCTGCTGGCGCAGCCCATCCAGTCCGTTCTTCTCCTCAAGCTGCTTGCGCAACGCCAGCGGGTTTTGCTTGGACTGCTGTGCCGCCGCCGAAATCTCCTTGTCGAGATCCTCTTCGCTGACCTCAATGCCTTCCAGGTCCGCAATCTTTTCCAGCAACAGGTTGGCGCGAACGTCCCGCACCGCACCCTCGCGCTGGCCATCGCGCAGCTTGCTCAGGTCCATGCGCTTGATGTCTTCGGCCCGCAGTCCCTGCGAGATCAGCGAGCGCAAGCCGCGCTCCAGGCGCTGGTCAATCGCGTTCTCCACCAGCATGCGTGGGCACGTCGATCGGGAACTTCGTGGTCAGCTGCTGCAGCAGCTCTTCCTTCATCTTGTGTTCGGCCTGGTGCTTCTTCTCGTGCTCCATGCCCTCGCGGATGCGGGCGCGCAGGTCGTCCAGCGTGTCCATGTCCTCCTGCCCCAGCTCCTTCACCCACTCGTCGTTCAGCTCCGGCACGGACTTCGTCTTGATGCCCTTGACCTCGACGTCGTAGTGCAGCGTCTTGCCCGCCAGGCGCTTGTCGCCAAAGTCCTCGGCGTAGGTCACGTCGAAGCTCCGGCTCTCACCCGCCTTGGCTCCGCGCAGGTTATTGCTGAAGTCGGGCAGCGTATTCGCGCCGCCGATATCGACCAGCACGTCGTTCATTTCGACCGGCTCGGCGCCTTCTTCCGGGCTGGTGCTCTTGAATGACACCGAGGCGAAGTCGCCATCGGCCAGGCCGCGATCCTCGTCCACGTTGATGTAGGTCGAGTTCTGCTCGCGCAGATTGTCGATCGTCTTCTGAACCTCTTCGTCGCCGACCTCGACGGCCTCGTGCGCCACCTTGATCTCCTTGTAGCCTTCACCTCAAAGGGCGGCAGCACCTCGAAGACGGCCTTGAAGCGCAGCGGCTTCTCCTCTTCCAATTCAAGCTCCACCACGCGCGGCTGGCCAATCGGGATCAGGTTCTGCTTCTTGGTCTCTTCGCGGAACGCGGCGGGCACCAGATGCTCCACCACCTCCGACTTGATTTCATCGGCAAACTTGCTGCGGATCAGCGTCGCCGGCACTTTGCCGTTGCGGAAGCCGGGAATGCGGGCGTGCTTCTGGAAGCGCGCAACGGCGCTCTTCCACTCGCGGGCTGACGTCTTCGGCGGGAACCTCGACCGAGACTTCGCGCTCGCACGGGTTCTTGGTTACTTCGGTGGTTGCTTCGGTAGATGTCAAATCAGTGGATGTCAAAGGGATAGCCTTAAGTCTTCTGAAGATTTGTGGAGGCCGGGAGGCCTTCGCTCAATCTGTGAGCACATGCAGCGGCGCGAACGCCGACTGCGAACAATTCAGTGTATGAGACATGCAAGCGCGGGTCAAACCGGCGGCAAATAAAAGTGGGAATCAGTTCAAACAAAGCGGTGGCCCGCATTCATACGGGCCATCAGAATCGCTCAACTCCGGGACTCCCCCGGTTAAGCCAAAATGTGCAGAACTAGACGCTTACTGGCCCGCCGCCGTCGTCGCGAACGCTTTCTGGCGAATAGACAGGTCCACCTCTTTTGAGAGTACTTGGTTGTACCAATCGTCGTTTGCGTTCTGCGACCCAATGTTGGAAGCCATACTTTGCGGCTGTGAGCTCTGATTAATCGCAATCTCAGAAGCGACTGCCTGGTTAACTTGCTCGAACTGCTGCACCTGCGCCGAGAGGTGCTGGTTGTACCAGTCATCATCTGGTACTCTGCGAATTGCCTTGGTTGTCTGCTGTCTGGGCCAAAGCGAAAGTACCGAGTGTGAATGTGGCAATCAAGAGAAGTTTCAACATATCTGGGGATTCCTTCCCGGCCGTCCGTCATGGCCATTTCAAAGTGACTTTACTGGACTTATCCGTGTGATGCCGGTCACATCTGCCGAGTTGGGCGCAACTCCACACGTGCATTCGAATTCGAGAGCTGCCCTCCCGTTTAACACGAACTCAATCTCCGCCGTTCAACCAGCACGGCCTTTGGGGTGTCACCCTGAAGGACTCTGCTCTCGCTTTACCGTCACCCCAGCTCCGAGGCGTATATTGCTGGCGTAGGGACTCCATGCAGCCAACCCCAATCAGCAAAGACGGTGCGCTCACAATTTTGGAGAACCTCACGCTCTTGCGCGACGAGGTCATCCACTGTCGCCGCTGCCCGCGCCTAGTCGAGTACCGTGAGCGTATTGGCATCGAGAAGCGCCGCGCCTATCTCGACTGCACCTACTGGGCGCGTCCCGTGCCCGGCTTCGGCGACCCAGCCGCCCGGGTGCTGATCCTCGGCCTGGCTCCGGGCGCTCACGGCAGCAATCGCACCGGCCGGCCGTTCACCGGCGATGCCTCCGGCAAATTCATGTACCCGGTGCTGCATCGCCTGGGCTTTGCCTCGCAGCCAAACGCGAACTGCCTCGAAGATGGAATGACCTTGCGCGACCTCTGGATCACCGCCGCCGTCCGCTGCGCTCCTCCGGACAACAAGCCGCTCCCCTCCGAACTCGCCAACTGTGCCGAATACACTGACCGCGAACTCGTCGCGCTCAAGAACCTCAAGGTGGTCGTAGCTCTCGGCAAATTCGCCTTTGACGCCTATCTCGACGCCGCCCGTCGCCGCAAGGTGATCACCCGCAAAACCGCCTACCGCTTCGCCCACGCCGCCGAGTACCAGATGCCCGACGGAATCTCCCTGCTCGCCTCCTACCACCCCTCCAACCAGAACACCGCCACCGGAAAGCTCACGGTCGCCATGTTTGAAGCCGTCTTCACCCGCGCCCGCGAACTGAGCGCTTCCGACTGAAACTCCCCCCACAATAAAGCACGTGATTACCAACCCGCTCGCATAGGGCATCGGTGGATCAGCCCATCGCATCCGATTTGTGGGCGGTACCTACCGCGGAAGAAATTTCATGACCCCATTGCAGCGCTTCGCCATTCTTGCCCTCGGTGCGCTCTCCACCCTCACCTTCGCGCAGCAAACGGAACCGAGCAATCCGCCAGCCACCTCTCAGACCACAATCTCGCAGGAATCCGCCCCCGAGAACTCCGCTCCCATGACCGCAAAGGAGAGGAAAGAACAGCAGAAGCAGCAGGAAAAGATTGCGAAGGCGAACGCTGAGGCCGCAAAGCACCACGCCAAGGCCCTAAAAGAACAGGCCAAGGCGCTCAAGGAAGAGCACAAGTCCGCTGACGCAGCGGCCAAGGCCAACGCGGAGAAGGGCAATCCTCCAGCAACCGAGAACCCGCCAGCAACCGCCAACCCGGCCGACAGGCCCAGCCCTCCTCAGTAGAGCTGGCGATTTTAACGCAGGGCAGTGGGTGGAGGCTGATTTCAGCGCGCGCTAACTTTGAAACCTTGAAACTTCGAAACCTTGAAATCTGAACTCATACCTGCGCTCGCCAGCCGCGCTTTGTCGATCTCAATCACCGCAATCCACTCACCCAGTGTCGCATCCTGCCATACGATGCGACCATGCAACATGTGCGCAATCGATGCTGGCGGCAGATCCTGATGGAAGTCGAAGTAACGCGTCTGCACGTAGGTCCATCCCGGAATGTGCCGGAAGAATCCGCGCGGCGGCTCGTATTTGGTCGAGAACGCAACCACCTCGTCGAAGCTCTCCGGCTGCTGCTGCGCCCGTAGAATCTCCTCGGCGCTGAAGTTCTCCAGCCGCACCACGCTCAGCGGCCGCGCAACGTAGCCCAGGAAGGGACGGTTCAATTCGTCCGAAGCCGGCCACGCGGTGAGAATGCGATCCTCCGCGTAGTGCTGTTCGACGTAGTGCGCCGCCTGCTGATGCATGCGTACGAAGCTCACCCAGGTCAGATTGTCCTCCGGCGAGATGAACCACGGCGGATTGAGGAACAGCGCAGCCAGAAACGCTGCGCGCGCATCCGGCGACCCACCACTTCCAGTGCGGCGCGTACCGGTGCAGCACATCCACCGCCAGCAGCACCACCAGCGGAATTGCCGGGATCATGTAGCGCGCCAGCAGCGCACCGCCGACGACGGAAAACTCCACCACTTGCGCCAGCACCACCAGGCCAGCAGCAGTTGTACGTTTTCCGCAATGCCGGCAGCGATGCCGGGTGCGATCGACAGCGCCGGGCTGACGCGCGCTCCACAGCAACACCAGCGCGGCTCCGGTCAGCACGAAAAGGTTCATGTATCCGGTCGCGTGCCACAGCCGCATCAGTCCCGCCAGCAGAATGCGCAGCGGCGTGACCGTGGCTCCCACGTTGTAGCGCAGGTAGTCGGGATTGCCGAAGACATGGCCGGTGCGGTGGAAGTGATACGCATACCAGCCGACCAGCGGCAGCAGCGCCAGCAGGTAGGCCGCGCTGGTTGCCAGAGTGTGCCCGAGCGTGCGCCGTGGCAGATGCCACCGCTCGGCCATCGCCGGACGCAATCGGCAGGCGAACCACTCCAGCAAGCCCGCTCCGGCCAAAGTGAGCGTGACGGCCACCGTGGTCTCCTTTGCCACCGCCTGCCAGGGCCGCAAAGGCAACGGCCTGCCAGTAGCGTCCGCGGATGTGCGAGTAGAGCGTCCACAGCACCAGTGCGAATGCGGCAATATCGAGCTGTGCCATCACCGACTGCGAGAATACCGTGGGAGACAGCGCCGTAAGCACCACGGTCGCGGTGGCCACCGGGGCGCTCGCCACGTAGCGCCCCAGCAGCCACAGCCCGGTGAACCCGAACGAGGCCACCAGCAGCATGGCCGTGCGCGTCACCAGCGGAGAGTAGGCGGTTAGCTTCCAGCAGAGGGCCAGCCAGAGCATCACCAGCGGGGGGTGCGCATTCGACAGGGTGGTGTGCGGAATCAGATCGCCGGTGAGCAGAATGTCCCGCGCCGCCGGAATGAAGTATCCGGCCTCGTCCCAGAAATAGGGCAGGCGAAGCAGCGGAAGATGCACCAGCCAGAGCGCGGCGAAGATGGCTGCGAAAACAAGCAGGGCCGGAGTCCGCGAGCCTGCGGCGGATGGGTGCGGCGTCTTCCGCGACGTCTTCCGCGACATGGCGCTCGACATGGTGCTAGTGGATTGGCCCGTTCTGCACAAATTGCGGATCGAGCTTGATTTCGCCGAAGGTCTGTTCGTAGTTCGCCACGTTCTGGTGGAGCATGAGCGCCAGGGCCTTGGCCTGCTGCGGGCTCAAATAGATTCCCTGGAAGTTGCGCAGGTCAATGCCTGGGCCATTTCCCGGAACGGCCATGTCCGAAGGCGAGAAAGAAATCCCACACACTCATGCGGACCTGCACGCTGTTGGAGTAGCCTTCGCGATAATCGTCGGTGTTCTGAATTCGAATCTCGGGCTGATCGTTGAAATTAGACATGGAGAGTCTCCGGGAAACAGCCTAACAAGTTTGGCGCGGAATCGCACGCACGAAGGCATTCGTCACAATTGCAGGCGCGCCCGGTTCCTGCACTCCATCTTCTTGCGCGCATTTTGCATTTGCGGCATCTCAGATAGTAGTCCCCGGTGCGGTGGGGCAGATGAGGTGAGCGATGCGGAGCTTGGAGCATAGCCGGGCTGGTCGCGGCGAAACCGTTTCTGATTGAACAGGACTACGCAAAATACACCCCCGATCAGCACGCGCTCTGGAGCGAGCTGGTGGCACGGCGCATGGCGCAATTGGAGCAGTGCGCCTGCCGCGAATACCTGGAGGGCTGGCACGCGCTTGGACTGGAGCAGGAGCGGATTCCTCACTTGGCGCAGGTGAGCGAGACGGCTGGAGAAGCGCACCGGATGGAAGGTGCAACCGGTCTCCGGCTTCATGCCTTCGCGTGCATTTTTCGAGATGCTCGAGGCGAGGCAGTTCCCGACCACGACCTGGCTGCGCAGCCGCGAGTCGATGGACTACATCCCGGAGCCGGACATTCTGCATGACGCGCTGGGGCACCTGCCGATGTTTGCCAATCAGAGCTTTGCCGATGCGGTCGCCGAGTATGGCCGGGTCTGCCACGCGATGGAGAGCGAAGAGAAGCTGGAACGGATGGGGCGGCTTTACTGGTACACCTTTGAGTTCGGTCTGATCCGGCAGGAGGGTGCGGTGAAGGTGTACGGCTCCGGGGTTGCCTCCTCGCAGACAGGAATGCACGAACGTGCTCTCCGGCGGCTGCGAGATTCGGGACTTCAGTGTTGCCGAGGTGCTGAACACAACGGTGAAGGTGGACCAGATTCACAAGCGCTTGTTCGCCATCAACTCGTTCGCAGAGATATTGAGCGCGGTGCGCGTGGCGCGGGAGATGGTGGAAAAGGATTGAGCATTCGAACGGAAGATGGAAAGAGCGCCATCGACAACGGTGGCGCATTTTTTGGTGCTGGCGAGCGCTGCAGTGGCGAGCGATAGAATAGCGGCGATGGGCACAACTCACGGATATCGCGGACGCATTGCGCCTTCGCCAACCGGATACTTGCACCTGGGCCATGCGCACACGTTCTGGCAGGCGTTTGAGCGGGCGCGGGAACATCAGGGTGCGCTGATCTTCCGCAACGAGGATCTGGACCCGCAGCGCTGCCGTCCTGAGTTTGCGCAATGCGATGTTCGAAGATTTGCGCTGGTACGGGATCGAGTGGCAGGAGGGGCCGGATGTTGGCGGGGCGTTTGGACCTTATGCGCAGAGTGAGCGCCGCGAATTCTACCTGGATGCATGGAGGCAGTTGCTGGCGGGAGGATGGATCTATCCGTGCTCCTGCTCGCGCAAGGAACTGGCGATGGCGGCCAGCGCGCCTCATGACGACACGCCTCAAAATGAGAACGACGAGCCGATCTATCCGGGGACTTGCCGCGAGACGGCGGATCACGGTGTCGTCGAATGCGAGTGAACCCGGCTGGGGTGAACTGGCGCTTCCGCGTGCCAGACGGCGAGCGCATCGAGTTTGTGGACCGGCGGATGGGCACGCAGACGTTTGAGGCTGGGCGCGACTTTGGCGATTTCCTGGTGTGGCGCCGCGACGATGTTCCGGCGTATCAGTTGGCGGTGGTGGTGGACGACGCGGCGATGCAGGTCAGCGAGGTGGTGCGCGGCGAGGATCTGCTGCGCTCGACGGCTCGGCAGATCCTGCTGCAACGGGCGCTGGGGCTGCCTACTCCAGAGTACTTTCACTGCGCGCTGATGACCGATGAGAGCGGAGTGCGGCTGGCCAAGCGCCACGATGCGCTTAGCTTGCGCGCCCTGCGCGAGCAGGGAAAGGCTCCGGAAGAGTTGCGGGCGAGCGGTTCTGGAAAATTTGCTGCCAGATCGAGGAAAAAAGTGACCAAAATCACAGAGTCCCGGGTATATGAACCAGTTATGATCTAAATGCGCGCAGGCGAGATTTCACGGCTTGAGATTCGCCGAACCCGGAGTAGCGCAAAAGGAGATTTTCCATGGCTTACGTCATCACTGACACCTGCAAGAAAGACGACCTCTGTATTGATTCCTGTCCGAGCGACGCCATCCACCCGACCAAGGACGAGCCCGCGCACGAGACCGTAACCCAGCTTTTCATCAATCCCGCCGAGTGCATCGATTGCGCTGCGTGCGTAGCAGAGTGCCCGTCCGACTCGATCCACGCGGTTGACGAACTGCCCGCCGACAAGGCCGACGCAGTGGCAAAGAACGCGGAATTTTTCAACTAAGCTCCAAACCAGTCCTGACACACGTGTAATAAGCGCCTCTCCGGGCGCTGTCGTAGCCTGTGGCGAAAGAATCGATTCATCCCGGCGCGCCCTGCGCCGGGATGAATCGGATTCGCATGTGTTTTCGTCACGTTGCTTTTCAATGCGGCGCAGCGGTAGAAGATACAGCAGCAGTCATTCCGCTTCAGCCAGGAGTATCTAACCTTGAACTATCCACACTGGCAACTTGCGATCCCAGGCGGAATGCTGATTGCGCTGGTCGCGGTGCTGCACGTCTTCGTCTCGCACTTTGCGGTCGGCGGAGGCTTCTTTCTGGTCGTGACCGAGAGCCTGGCGCGGCGGCAGAAGGATGCGGCGGTGCTTGAGTACTGCCGCCGCCACTCCAGGTTTTTCGCGCTGCTTACGCTGGTCTTTGGCGCAATCAGCGGCGTTGGCATCTGGTTCACGATTGGACTGGTGAGCCCGGAGGCGACGTCGACGCTGATCCACACCTTTGTGTGGGCATGGGCGATCGAGTGGGTCTTCTTCTTTGTGGAGATCGCGGCGGCAATCATCTACTACAAAACCTGGGATAGTCTGCCGGCGCGCGATCACCAGATCGTGGGCTGGATCTACTTTGTTGCGGCCTGGATGAGCCTGTTCGTCATCAATGGGATTCTTACGTTCATGCTTACGCCTGGGCGCTGGATTGAGACGCAGAGCTTCTGGGATGGAATGTTCAATCCCACGTTTCTGCCCTCGCTGGTGGCGCGCACGGCGGTGATGCGTGATTCTGGCCGGCATCTTCGGCTACATTACCCTGCCCAAGCAGGAGGGGCGCGAGAAAGTGGCTCGACTGGGCGGCGCTGTGGATGATGGCCGGAGCGCTGGTGCTGCCGCTCGTCGCTGTGGTGGTACTTCGCTGCGCATTCCTCAATTCTCGCAGTTGTACTTGAATGGAGTGCTGATCGGAGTGCGTCACGCGGTTCGCGGCGGCGTGGGCTTTACCCTGCTGGCACTGGCGATTGCGCTGGTATTCGGGGTCTGGAAGCCGCGCTGGATGCGGCCTCCGGTGGTGGCGCTGCTGGTGGTCTGCGGACTGGGAATGATTGGCGCGGGCGAGTATCTGCGCGAATTTGTGCGCAAGCCCTGGGTGATCAACCAGGTGATCTATGCCAACGACCTGCGCGCCGCGCAGGTTGAGACGCTGCAGACCAAGGGCGTGAGCCACACGCGCGAATTTCCTGTTGACGGACGACACGGCAAGCGCGGCGTACGGAGAAAATCTCTTCCAGCTGCAATGCGGAAGCTGTCATGCGGCGAGAGGGTATCGCGGCATGAAGCGGCGCGTCGATGGCTGGGATGCCGAGTTCGCGGCCGATATTCTGCAACACATTCACAATGATGCGCGGGACCATGCCTCCGTATGCGGGCAATGAAGAGGACCGCAAAGCCCTGGGAAGCTATCTCGCTTCGCTGAATCCGGCGTGGCATTTCGACGATTACGGACGGGAACCGGCTGGAGATTGGCGAGAAGGTGTTTGCCGCGCGCTGCGGACACTGCCACACGCGTCAACGGAAACTTCCGGCCGCTGCGGGGAGACTTTGAAAATCAGACTCCTAGCCAGGTGCAGGAGATGTTCCCGGCGCTGGGCGCGATGAGCAGCAATATGCCGAACTTCAATGCGCCGGATGACCAGGCGCAGGCGCTGGCCTTCTACATTTCGCACGAGGCCAGCAAACCGCTGCCGCAAAAGCCCGCGCCAGCCGAGATGCCAACCGGCAGCACTCATTCGCAACTGATGCGGCCGGCAGCCGCGACCGGAGGTGCGCTAATGCAGACGATTCCGATTCCTCACGTCGATCCTTTGCCGCTGCCCGGCCCGGTGTGGCTGTTCACCGCTCTGCTGCTGGTGGTGTTCACCCTGCACGTTGCGGCCATGAACTCCGCTCTTGGAGGCGGCATCTGGACGCTGTGGAACTATCTTCGCGGACGGCACTCGGAGCATCCGTACTCGCGCCGGCTGGCTAACGAACTGGCAACCATGCTGCCGGTGTTTCTGGCTTTCACGGTGACCCTGGGAGTGGCCGCGCTGCTGTTCGTTCAGGTGCTCTTCGGCAACTTTCTTTATGCCAGTTCGATCCTGATCGGCGTGCTGTGGCTGGCGGTGATTCCGCTGGTGATGGTGGCCTACTACGGTTTCTATTACTTCTCCTACACGGCAGAGAAGGGGAAGGGAATCAGCGGATGCGTGCTGGCGATTTCAGTTTGCGTGCTGCTGGGCATCGCATTCATCTTCGTCAATAACATGACGCTGATGGAGAGCCCCGGAGCGCTGGCTGGCGATGTATCGCGCTCATCCGAACGGATGGAACTTGAATCTTGGCGACCACAGCGTGATTCCGCGGTATCTGCATATTGTCAACGGCGCGATTGCCCTGTTCTCGGCAATTCTGGCGCAGCTGGGCATGCGCAAGATGAAGGTGGACGCGGAGTACGGGCGGTGGATGGTGCAGCGCTCGGCGCTGGTGTTTCGCGGCGTGTACGGGACTGCAGTTCCTGCTCGGGATGTGGCTGCTGCTGGCGATTCCGCGCGCAATCGCGATGGTGCTGTTGCGTGATCCGCTGGGCGGGGCGGTCTTTGGGTTGGCGCTGATGTCGGTCATTGCCGCCATGCTGCTGATTCTGCTGGGGAGCCTGGCGGAGAAGCCCAGTTCGCTGGTTCATGTGGGCTTTGCGATGTCGCTGGTCACGCTCTTCCTGATGGTTTGCCTGCGCTATCTGCTGCGACTGGCTTACCTGAAGCCATATGTGAATCTGGGAGCACTGGCGGTGCGCCCGCAGGTCGGGGTGATCGTGTTATTCCTGCTCCTGTTTGTGGGCGGACTGGCTACGGTCGGCTACATGCTCTGGCTGGTGGCGCGGAGTGAAAAAGACGCGTCTAGCTGCTGTTGCGCCATACTGACGCGTAGAATTTGCGGGATGCGCACTCTGGGCGGCCTGCGGGCCGCCCAGAAGTTTATGCAGAATATTACATGTCGGGCGTGAGGGCGAAAAAGGAAGATTTCTTCTCTCAAAAAGATTGACTGGTGGTACTCGCAGATGCATACTTATACGGTCAAGTGAATAATCATTCTGTCCGTGGAAACCTATGTCGAAGTTGTCGCGTCAAAACCTGATTCTGGACCTGGTGCAGCAGGAGTCCGTGGCGAACCAGGAGCAATTGCGCAAGCTGCTTTTGCGGCAGGGATTCGATGTGACGCAGGCGACTTTGTCGCGGGACATCAATGAACTGGCCCTGGTCAAGACGTCGGCCGGCTACAGCGTTTCTCACGGCGACCAGCAGGTAGAGCCGGGATATCACTCGGCGGGGCGGCTGGTTCGCGAGTTTGTGATCGAGGTACGCGAGGCGCAGAATTTGCTGGTGATCAAGACCGCAACGGGTTCGGCGCAGCCGGTGGCGGCGGCAATCGATTCCGAGGGCTGGGCAGAGATTGTGGGAACGGTCGGCGGAGACGACACGATTCTGGTGATTTCGCAGAACAAGAAGAATGCGCACAGGATTTCGCTGCGGATTAAAGGGATGATGCAGTGAGCGCGGCGAAAGTGAAGGCCGCGGTGATGGGGGCCACGGGTTACGCGGGATTCGAACTGGCGAAGTTGTTGCTGCGGCATCCGCACATGGCAACGCCGCTGTTTCTGTCGCGCGAGCAGCAGGCGGCGCCAACCTCTGGAGAGTTATTATCCGGAGATTGCCGGCGGCGACGAGCTATCCGCTGGAGCCGTTCTCGTGGGAGTTGCTGAAGTCGCGCGGGATCGACGTTTTGTTTCTGGCGACGCCGCATGAGCTTTCGCGGGAGCTGGTTCCAGAGGCTCTGGCGAGAGGGTTGCGGGTTGTCGATTTAAGCGGTGCGTGGCGGCTGAAGGAAGCGGCGAATCGCGCCGTGTACGGCTTTGAAGACCAGGATGCGGCAGTAGCGGCGGAGTTGGACCGGACGGCCGTTTACGGATTGCCGGAGCTGCATCGCGAGGAGATTCGCGAAGCCAAGCTGGTGGCGAATCCGGGGTGCTATGCGACTTCGGTGATTGTGCCGCTGGCGCCGCTGGTGCGTTCAGGATTGGTGGACACCGCGCGCGGCGTGATTTGCGATTGTAAGTCGGGCGTTTCCGGCGCGGGCAAAAAGCCCACGCAAAAGACGCATTTTGTGGAAGCGGCCGATAATTTTTCGGCGTACTCGGTTTTTGGACATCGCCACACCGGCGAGATTCTGGAACAGGCGGGATTACATGCAGACGAACTTATCTTTACCCCACATTTACTGCCGATTCCACGCGGCATTCTTTCGACGATCTATGTAGGGCTAACCAGGCCCGTTACTGCGGACGAAATTGAAGCCGTGTTGCGCGAGTTCTACGGCGGCAGCCACTGGGTGCGGATTTTTGGGCACGGCAAGTTGCCGCAGATTCAATACTCGCTGCGCACGAATTATTGCGATGTGGGTTTTCAACTGGCCCCGGATGGAAAGCGTCTCATTGTGGTGTCCTGCCTGGACAACCTGATGAAGGGCGCGGCAGGCCAGGCGCTCCAGAACCTGAACGTGATGTTTGGGTGGAGCGAGAAAGAAGGATTCTAGTGATGAAGCTCGTGGTGAAAATTGGCGGTGCGGCGCTGGAGGACAAGGCGCTGCTGAAGAAATGCGCGCAGGCGGTTGCCGATCTGGCGGCCGAAGGGCACAAGGTTGCCGTGGTGCATGGCGGCGGCAAGGCGCTGACCGAGACGCTGGCGCAGATGGGCAAGGAGTCCACGTTTGTGAACGGATTGCGCGTCACCGATTCCGAGACGCGCGATGTGGCGCTGATGGTGCTGGCCGGACGGGTGAACAAGCAACTTGTGGCGGCGATTACCGCTACCGGGCAGGCCGCGGTTGGACTGTGCGGCGGAGATGGCGCGGCGTTTCTGGCGCGCAAGAAGAAGACCGTGGGAGCCGACCTGGGCTTTGTCGGCGAGATCAGCTCGGTGGATTCGCGCTGGATCGAAGCGATCTGGGATAACGACGGAATTCCGGTGATCTCCAGCCTCGCGCTCGGCTCCGATGGCGAGTACTACAACGTGAACGCCGACCAGATGGCTTCGGCGTGTGCCTGCGGCTGCCAGGCCAACGCGCTGATCTTTCTGACCGATGTGGAGGGAGTGAAGGGTGCCGATGGGACGGTGATCCGGTGGCTTTCGACCAGCGACATTCCGCAACTGGTGAAGAGCGCCGTGGTTTGCGGCGGAATGCTTCCCAAACTGCAGGCCTGCCAGGATGCGCTGCGTTCGGGCGTGCATCGGGTTCGCATTCTGCCTGCGCTGGAAGCCGAGATGCTGCCGGCGTTTTACCAGACCAAGATCGAGTGCGGTACGGAGGTCATGGCATCGTGAGTTTGAGCAAGGTACAGAAAGCGGAAGAGAAATATCTGCTCCACACTTACGACCGGCATCCGGTACTGCTGACGCACGGCAAGGGCGCATATCTGTATGCCGAAGACGGCAGCAAGTACCTCGACTTCCTGAGCGGAATCGGCGTGATGGCCCTGGGCTATTCGCATCCGGCGATCACCAAGGTGATCAAGGAGCAGGCGGGCAAGCTGGTGCATTGCTCCAACCTGTTCTACACGGAGTTTCCGTCGGTGCTGGCGCAGAAGCTGGCCAAGCTTTCGGGCTTGGATCGCGTGTTTTTCTCCAACAGCGGCACCGAGGCATGGGAGGGCGCGCTGAAGATTGCGCGCGCGGTGGCCAGCGGCAAGGGGCTGAAGAAGCGCACAAAGATTCTGGCGCTGGAGAACTCCTTTCACGGACGCACGATGGGATCGCTGGCGACCACGTACACGGAGAAGTATCGCAAGCCGTTTGCTCCGGTGATGCCGGGCGTGACGTTTGTGAAGTTCAATGACGTGGAAGATCTGAAGCAGAAGTTTGACGAAGACGTGTGCGCTGTTTGCATCGAGACGATACAGGGCGAAGGCGGAATTCATCCGGTCAGCCGCGAGTTCCTGAAGACCGCCCGCGAGTTGACGCAGAAGAGCGGCGCGCTGTTGCTGCTCGATGAGATTCAGTGCGGCCTGGGGCGCACGGGCAAGATGTTCGCCTACCAGCACTACGGCGTGAAGCCGGATGTGGTCACGCTGGCAAAGCCGCTGGCGTCGGGACTGCCGCTGGGAGCGATCCTGGTGACCGAGGATGTGGCCGCAGCGATTCATCCCGGCATGCATGGCACCACGTTTGGCGGCGGGCCGCTGGCCTGCGCGGTGGCGCTGGAGGTGTTGAAGGTAATCGAAGACGAGAAGATTCTGGCGCCACGTGAAAGAGGTCGGCGGATATTTTCTCGATCTTCTGCAGCAACTGGATGCCCGCCATGGCTGCATCGTGGACGTGCGCGGCGTGGGGTTGATGGTGGGAGTGGAATTGGATTCCGCCGATCTTGCCAAGGCCGCGCAAAAGGCGATGCTTGGAGCAAGAAGATCATCATCAACCGCACGCATGAAACGGTACTGCGCTTTTTGCCGCCGTTTGTGGTGACGAAGAAGCAAGTTGAAACCGTAGTGAAAGCGCTCGATCAAGTTCTGTCCTCCTGCGCGTCATCTGGCGACGCTGCGCCCGCAACCAAGCGCAGCCCTCGGCAGAGGCTCCCCAAGGCATTAGCGAGCGGCGCGAAATGAAGTCCCCGGATTTCGATCCGGATCTGCGAGTCCAGGAGGACAAAGCCATGGCAACACGCCCCGTGGAAAAGGATGATTATTGACAACGCCGCCGCAGTGCCGGCCTTGAGCGATTTGACGGCAATGAGTGACTTGACTCCGGACGCAGCCAAGAGTCTGCTGGAACTGGCGGCGCTGGTAAAGGCGCGGCCTGCGGATTTCCGTACGGCTCTGGCTGGAAAGCAGATTGTGCTGTTCTTCGAGAAGCCCTCGTTCCGCACCCGGTTGACCTTCGAGTCGGGGATTTACTCGCTGGGCGGACATGCCATGTTCGTGGATCAGTTGACCTCTCGCATCGGCGAGCGCGAGCCGCTCAGCGATATGGCGCACAACCTGGAGCGCTGGGTGGACGCGATGGTGCTGCGCACCTTTGCGCACAGCACGGTGACGGAGTTGGCCCGCTTCGCGTCGATTCCGGTGATCAATGCGCTGAGCGATTACGAGCATCCCTGCCAGGCGCTGGCGGACTTCTTGACCTTGCGCGAAAAGTTTGGCGATCTGAGCAAAGTTCGGCTGGCGTACGTGGGAGACGGCAACAACGTGGCTCACTCGCTGATGCTGGGAGCGGCGCTGTTCGGCTGCCATATCGTGGTTGGAACACCCAAGGGATTTGAGCCGCAGCGCGGATGTGCTGGCGGCGGCACGCGAGATTGCAGCCGAGACCGGCGCGACGATTGAGGTGGTCAACGATCCGGTGGAAGCCGTGAAGGGCGCCGATGCGGTGTATACCGACGTCTGGGCCAGCATGGGACAGGAAGCCGAGATTGCAGAGCGCGCGCGGATTTTCACCGGCTTCAAGGTGACTCCCGAGCTTTTTGCAAACGCCGCTCCGGGGGCAGTGTTCATGCATTGCCTGCCGGCGCATCGCGGCGAAGAAGTGGAGGCGGCGGTAATCGATTCGCCCGCATCCGTTGTATTTGACCAGGCGGAGAACCGTCTGCACATTCAGAAGGCGATCCTTCTACAGCTATTGGGAGGAGGCGCGCGCCGCTTCCCAGCGAGGAGTTTTAATGTCTAAGAAGAAAGTTGTACTGGCATATTCGGGCGGTCTTGATACCTCCATTATTATTCCGTGGCTCAAGGAAAACTATGACTGCGAAGTGATCGCATTCGTGGCCGACGTGGGACAGGGCGAGGACATGGAGGAGGTCGCGGCCAAGGCGATCAAGACCGGCGCGTCCAAAGTTGTGGTGAAGGATCTGCGCGAAGAGTTCCTGACCGAGTACGTCTGGAAGTGTCTGCAGGCGGGCGCGGTGTACGAGCACAAGTATCTGCTGGGCACTTCGATGGCGCGGCCGATCATTGCCAAGTACCAGGTGGAAGTCGCGCTGGCCGAGGGCGCAGAGGCCGTCTGCTCACGGCTGCACCGGCAAGGGCAACGATCAGGTTCGCTTCGAGCACGCCTTCCAGGCGCTTGCGCCGGAGTTGCAGATCATTGCGCCGTGGCGTGAGTGGACGCTGAAGTCGCGCGAGGACTGCATCGATTACGCCGAAGCGCGCAACATTCCCATCGTCGCCAGCCGCACCAAGATTCACTCGCGCGACCGCAACATCTGGCACATCTCGCACGAAGGCGGAGAGCTGGAAGATCCGGCGAACGCGCCGCTGGATACGACGTGGCAGATTTCGAAGTCGCCGCAGACTGCTCCGGATCGGGTGGAGGAAGTGGAGATCGGCTTTGACAAGGGCGCTTCCGGTTTCGGTGAATGGACAGGCTCTGCCGCCGGTGCAACTGCTTGAACTGCTGAACGAAATCGGCGCCCGCAACGCCATCGGCCGCATCGACCTGGTGGAGAATCGCTTTGTCGGCATGAAGTCGCGCGGCGCCTATGAGACTCCTGGCGGAACGCTGCTGCTGCTGGCTCATCGTGAGTTGGAAGCACTCTGCCTGGATCGCGATCTCTCGCACTTCAAACAGCATATTGGGCTGAAGTATGCGGAGATCGTGTACAACGGACTTTGGTTCACGCCGCTGCGCGCCTCGCTGGACGCTTTTGTCGCCTCCACGCAGGCGGAGATGACCGGCACGGTGAAACTGGCGCTGTACAAGGGCAATGTCGGCATCAGCAGCCGCAAGATCCGAGCACTCGCTGTTCAACGCCGACCTGTCGTCATTCACCATGGGCGAGAGTTATGATCAGAAGGACGCGGCCGGATTCATCAAGATACTGGCGCTGCCGGCGCGAGCCCGGGTGATGAACGCGAAGAAAGAAAAACGCAGTTGAGGTGACGAAGTGAAGATGTGGTCCGGGCGGTTCAGACAACCGCTCGATCCTGAATTTGAGCGCTGGCAAAGGTCGTTTCCCTTTGATCAGCGGCTCCTCCAGGAAGAGATTGCAGCCAGCCGCGCGCACGCGAAAGCCCTGCTCGCGGCTGGTGTTCTTTCCGTGGATGAATACGCGACGATGCTGCGCGGGTTGGAGACTCTTGCCGTTACAGGGCTGGAGTTTCTGGACGACGAAGAGGCGGAAGACGTTCACCACTTCGTCGAAAAACACCTGCAGCGGATCATTGGGGAAACCGCGCTCAAACTGCATGCGGGACGCAGCCGCAATGAGCAGATCGCCACCGATCTGCGTTTGTTTGTGCGCGCATCGTGCGACGAAATTGCCGCTCTGCTGCTGGAGCTGGTGAATGCGACCGCACTGCGCGCAAAGCAGGCGGGCATGGCGGCAATGCCGTCTTATACGCATCTGCAGCGCGCTGAGCCGGTACTGGTGGCGCACTGGCTGCTCGCCTATTGCGAGATGTTTCTGCGTGACGCCGACCGGCTGCACGATTGCCGCAAGAGGTTGAATTTCTGCCCGCTGGGCTCGGGAGCGATTGCCGGAGCGACGCTGGCGCTGGATCGCGAACTGGTAGCCGGGGAATTGAACTTTACGGCTCCTACGGCCAACAGCATGGACGCGACGAGCGATCGCGATTTCGCGATTGAATTCGCGCAGGTGCTTTCGATTCTGGCGGTGCATCTGAGCCGCTGGGCCGAGGAGTTCATTCTCTTCTCGACCCTGGAGTATGGCTTTGTGCATCTGCCGGAGAGCTACTCGACGGGATCGAGCGCGATGCCGCAGAAACAGAATCCCGACTGGCTGGAGTTGATTCGCGGCAAGGCCGGACGAGTGATTGGCGCAGCGCAGCAGTTGCTCATTACGCTGAAGGGACTGCCGCTGGCCTACAACAAAGATATGCAGGAGACGCAGGAGCCGGTGTTCGTGGTGGCCGAGACGGTGAGCATGATGCTGCGGGTTGCCGCGGGATTCATGCGCGAAGTGCAGTTCGATTTTGAGCGCATGGCGCAGGCCGCGACCTCGGGCTACATGAATGCCATGGCCGCTGCCACGTACCTGGTGGGCAAGGGCGTGCCCTTCCGCCGCGCTCATGAAATCATCGGCAAAGCGGTGCGTCTTGGCATGGAGCAGGGTCTGGAACTGCACGAGATGGCGATCGGCTGATCTGCGCGCCATCAGCAATTCGTTTGGCGAAGACTTTTACGCGAACGTAACCCTGGAGGCGGTGCTGGACTGCCATGATGTAACCGGCGGCACGGCGCGCGGAAAGGTTGCGCGAGGCGCTGGCCGCGATGGAGCAACGGGTGAAGCAGTTGCAGAAAGCCGAGGCGGCCGATGTACGCGCGTAAAGCGATTTTGCCGGATGCGGAGAACATTCGCGCGCTGATCGCGGATTTCTCCGGCGGACGGCACGCTGTTGCCGAGGTCGCTGCGCGGAGATCTGCGAAAACATTCGCGACTTTACCGTAGCCGTGGAAGGCGACGAGCTGCTCGGTTGCGGCGCGCTGCATCTTTACGGCACGCATCTGGCGGAGATCCGCTCGATTGCCGTGTGGCCAAGATACAAGGGCGCCGGCGCGGGCCGGCTGCTGGTGGACGCGCTGCTGGAAGAGGCCGAGCAGCATCATGTACACTGCGTTTGCCTGTTCACGCGCATTCCGAAGTTTTTTGCCCATCATGGGTTTTGCGGAAGCGAAGCGCGAAGAGCTGCCGGACAAAATTTATAAGGATTGTGCGAACTGTCCCAAGCTGCATGAGTGCGACGAGATGGCGATGTATCGCGGCGAATTGCCGCAATTTGCGATTCTTCCTCGTCCTGAGAAGCTGCAATTGCGTCTGGGACAGCCGCTGGTGAAACTCGAGAAATGAATCTGCACGGACCGGACGAACCGGTATTTCTTCCCTTGGGATTTCGCTGGTCGGCCACAAAGGCCGGTATCAAGGCGAGCGGACGCAGCGATGTTGCGCTGGCGGAGGCGCCGCTGGGCGCAAGCGCGGCGGCGATGTTCACGCGCAACCGCGTAGCGGCCGCGCCGGTCGAAGTGGGCCGGGCGCACCTGCGCAAAAGCAAGGGCCGCGTGCGCGCGGTGCTGGTGAACGCGGGCAACGCGAATTGCGCCACCGGAGCCCAGGGACTCGTGGTGGCGGAGCAGAGCTGCGCCGCGCTGGGCGCCGCGCTGGAAGCCGCGCCGCAATTCATCATTCCGTCGTCGACGGGGATTATCGGCGTGCCGCTGCCGGTGGAGAAACTGATTGCCGCCGTACCTGCGGTGGTCGCCGGGCGTGGCGATGATGCGGATGCGCTGAAAGTCTTTTGCCACGGCGATCATGACCACGGATACGCGCATGAAGCTGGCCTCCGCGGAATTTGAAGTGGGCAAGAAGACAGTGCACATCGCCGGAGTCTGCAAGGGCTCGGGGATGATTCATCCCAACATGGCGACCATGCTGGTGTACCTGTTCACCGACCTGGATGCGGAGCCGAAGCGATTTGCAGGAGGCGCTGAAAGCGGCGGTGGATACGACCTTCCATGCGATCTCGGTCGATGGCGACACTTCGACCAACGATACGGTTCTGCTGCTGGCCTCGGCGGCGAGCACAGGTGAAACTGGCGGCAGCGGCGTGGCGAAGAAGTTTGCCGAAGCCTTGCGCGGCGTATGCGCTTCGTTGGCAGAGCAGATTGTGCGCGACGGCGAAGGCGCACAAGCATCTGGTTCGGCTGCAGATCACGGGCGCGAAATCGGTGGACGAGGCGCGAACGATTGCCGCGCTCGATTGCGAATTCGCCGCTGGTTAAGACCGCCTGGGCGGGCTGCGATCCGAACTGGGGACGCATTCTGTCGTCGGTTGGCAAGAGCGGCGTTGCGGTCGATCCGGAGAAGATCAATATCTTCTTCGGCCCGCAGCAGGTATGCAGGAAAGGCGTGGCGCATCCCTTCGACGAGAAGCAGGCGCACGAGTATCTGAAGCAGCCTGAATACGAGATCAAGGTTGAACTCGGCCGCGGCAAGAGTTCGCTGGAGTTCCTCACCTGCGACCTGACGGTGGAGTATGTACACATCAACGCGGACTACTCGACGTAGAGCGGGCGTGTAGTCCGCATCCACCCTCCTTTGGTGAATGTGGGATAATTCGGATGGTTTCCAGGGCTCGCCAGCGGCGGGCCCTTCGTGCGATAAAGGCTCATGACACATGCTCGGCTGGTGGAGATGGCGGAGGCTTGGCTGCGGCGCTCGCGCTGCGGAATTGTGCTGAGCGAGCAGGGCTGCTCCAGCGGAGAGATGCCGGACGCAATCGGCTGGAAGGGCAAGAATCACTCCATCGTGATCGAGTGCAAGATCAGCCGCGCGGATTTTCTTGCGGACTCGGCCAAGCCATGGCGCACCCAATCCTGAAATTGCGCTGGGCTGCGAGCGTTACTTCGCCGCACCGAAGGGGATGCTGAAGGCGGAGGAGATGCCCGAGGGATGGGGACTGCTGGAGGCGCAAGGGCGCGAGTTGAAGGTGGCGAAGAAGTCCAAGCGCAAGCTGCGCCAGCCCGAAGGACTGATGAACGAGATGAACCTGTTGCTGGCGAGTCTGCGCCGGGTCGAGGTGCGGATTGAGCCGCAGCGGATTGGCGACTTTCTGAAGTGGAAGAACCGCATGGCCAGCTACAACGGCGGCGCGCTGCCGGAGGGCATTGTGGCTCCCGAGCAGGAAGAGAACTCGCACCTGGTGTGATCGCCCAATGGGATCGCCCGCCCGTCTGCCGTACAATTCAAGAGGTCATGTTCGCAAAGATTCAGCGCATTCATTTTGTAGGCATTGGCGGCATCGGCATGAGCGGGATTGCCGAAGTGCTGCTTACCCTGGGGTACGGCGTCAGCGGCTCCGACCTTCGTAACTCCCCCACCACCGAGCGGCTCAGCAAGCTGGGAGCAACAGATCTTCGTAGGCCACGCCGAGTCCAACGTTCACGGGGCCGAGGTGGTGGTCACCAGCTCGGCAATTTCGCGGGAAAATCCTGAGGTTGCCGAAGCCCGCCGGCTGCATCTGCCGGTGATTCAGCGGGCGGAGATGCTGGCCGAGCTGATGCGGCTGAAATACGGCATCGCCATCGCGGGAATGCACGGCAAGACGACGACGACCAGCATGGTCGCCGCGGTTCTGGCCGCCGGCGGACTGGACCCAACCGTGGTTGTGGGCGGACGGGTCGGCTCTGCTGGGCTCGAATGCGCGGCTTGGCACCTCGCAATACCTGGTGGCGGAGGCCGATGAGAGCGACCGCTCGTTTCTGAAGCTTTCGCCGATTCTCTCGGTGGTCACCAACATCGATCGCGAGCACATGGACTGCTATCGCGACATGGAGGACGTGCAGGCTACGTTCGTGGAGTTCATGGACCGGGTGCCGTTTTATGGAACGGTGGTGGCCTGCACGGATAACGATGCGCTGCGGAATCTGCTGCCGCGGGTGGAGCGTCGCGTGCTCAGCTACGGCACGCGCGAAGATGCGGATTTCCGGGCCATCGACGTGATGACCGAGCATGCGCCGGAGGCGATGCACAACAGCTTCGGCGTGAATTTCAAGGGCTGCGACCTTGGCCGCTTCGATCTGTTTGTTCCCGGCGCGCACAATATTCTGAACGCCACGGCGGCCATTGCGGTCGGCATGGGGCTGGAGATTCCGGTGGAGCGCATTCGCGAAGGCATCGCGCAATTCCGCGGCGTGGATCGCCGCTTCCAGAAGAAGGGAGAGCGCCGCCGGGGTGCGCGTGGTGGATGACTACGGTCATCACCCGACGGAGATTCTGGCGACGCTGGCCGCGGCCCGGCAGTGGCTGGGCGGAGCCGGGACGCATCCACGTTGTCTTCCAGCCGCACCGCTACACCCGCACCTACCTGCTGATGGATGAGTTCGTCTCGGCATTTCCGGATGCGGATCGCCTTGCTGGTGCTCGATATTTACGCCGCCAGTGAGCAGCCCATTGCGGGCGTCAGCGGACTGACGCTGGCGCAGAAGATTCGCTGCAGGAATGGCCATCCGGCGGAATTTGCAGCCAGCTTTGCCGCCGCCGTCGAGGCCGTGGTGGAGCAGGCGCAACCGGGCGACGTGGTGCTGACCCTGGGCGCGGGAACGGTTTCGCAACTCGGGCCGCAGATTCTGGAGAAGCTACGCGCCCGCGAGCAGGCGGCTGGAGCCTGAGCCAGTGGATGTATTGCACCGGACGAGGTGCAATCGACGACGGGGAACACCGCGCTCTGTTGCCGACTTAAGAACCATGCGCAGGAGCAGGGATAATCACTAGCTGAATTCAGGCAAAAGCAGGTATAGTGAGCGAATAAGGCGCTCGCTGCCTGCTTCATTCTTTATGGCGCGCAATCAGGAACCACCCTCCGACGATCCGTTCTACCGCCGTGGCCCGGCGAGCCGCAACTCCTATGCGGACGACGCTCTGCCGCTGGACGCCGGGCTGACCGAAGACGACGGCGAGGAGGAGCCAGCAACAGTTCCGGCGCGCCAACAAGCGCGTTCCGGTGCGGCGTGGAGCGCTGCCCCGAAAGACGGCATCGCGCGTGCAGACGGTCGTTGGTTCTGCTGCTGGTGCTGGCGGCGCTGGGCGGGGCAGTTTACGAAGCCCGCAGTTTTGCCATGCACTCGTGGCGCTTCCGCGTGCGCAGCGACAATGATATTGAACTGGCCGGTGACGCTCCGAACTCGCGGGCGCAGGTGCTGGAAAAGATGCACGAGGTGATTGGCCGGAACGTCTTTCAGATTTCGCTGGCGGAGCGCAAGCAAGAGTTGGAGAAGATTCCCTGGGTTGAGATCGGCCACGGTAATTCGTCTCTGGCCGAATCACTTTCGAGTGATGGTGAAGGAGCGCACCCCGGTGGCCTTTATTGCGCTTGGCGATCGCATTGAGTTGATCGATGCCCAGGGCGTGTTGATGGAAATTCCGCCGGGAGTGCAGAGCGACTACTCGTTTCCGGTGATCCTGGGAATGAATGAGAGTGAGCCGCTCTCCACGCGCGCGCCGCGCATGAAGACTTTCATGCGGCTGATGCGCGAACTCGACGGAGGCGATGGCGGCGCACAGGCAAAAGCGCAATACTCGCGCAATCTGGATGAGGTGGACCTCTCCGATCCGGAGGACGTGAAGGTGACGGCGAAGGGCGGTTCCGGGCCGATTGTGTTGCATCTGGGCAATGAGAATTTTCTGCAGCGCTTCATGGTGTTTCTCTCCAATGTGCAAAAGTGGGAGCAGGAGCGAGGTAAGCTGGAGTCAGTGGATTTGCGCTATGGGCGCGAGGTGATTCTGAATCCGGATATGCACGCCGCTCCGCCGCAACCCGCTCCAGAGCGCTGCGAAGACCAGCAGCCGCGCCGCAGAATCCGGCGCCCGCGAAGACAAGTCAAGACTGGCATCGGCCACAGAAGAAACGGAAATAGATGGGCAAGCGAAACGAAAACATCATCACGGTCATCGACCTGGGCAGCGCGAAAACCGTGGCTCTGGTGGTGGAAACCACGGAGGCAGGCCTGCGCTATCGCGGTCACGGCATTGCGCCTTCGGCGGGAACGCAAGCGCGGCGTGATCGTTGACCTGGAGTCGGCGGGAAAGAGCGTGTCGGAAGCCGTGGCTCGCGCGGAAGCAAGCCTGCGGGTTGGCGCTGGAATCGGCGGTAGTCGGCATCAGCGGCCCGCACATTCGTTCGGTCAACAGTCACGGAGTGATTTCGCTGGGCTCGCGGGCGCGCGAGCTGACCAGCGCGGACGTACAGGCCGCCGGGGACCGGGCGCGCGAAATTCCGATGCCGGAAGACCGCGAGATTCTGCACCTTCTGCAGCAGGAATTTGTGGTGGACGATCAGGACGGCGTGCGCCAACCGGTCGGAATGCTGGGCCGTCAACTCGAAGTGCGCGTGCATGTCATCACGGCGGCGCACTCGGCGGTGCAGAACGTGGTGACGGCGCTGAATCGCGCCGGAATGCATGTGGAAGATACGGTGTATGAGGCGCTGGCCTGCTCCGAGTCGGTGTTGCGCCGCGATGAGCGCGAATTGGGCGCGGCGGTCATCGACATTGGCGCCGGTACGGCCGATATCGCCGTGGTGCAGGAAGACGTGGTGATCCACTCGGGAGTCGTGCCGCTGGGAGGCATCAACTTTACCCGCGACGTTGCCTACGGCCTGGAGACTCCGCTGATTGACGCCGAGAGCCTGAAGCGGCAGTTTGGCTGCTCCATGGTGACGCGCATTGCCGAGCATAATGAGATCGAGGTGCCCTCGGTTGGCGACCGCCCGCCGCGCATGATGCGGCAGCGCGAGCTGGGCGAGATTCTGGAGCCGCGGGCGCGCGAGCTGATGGAGCTTTTGCGCGATAACCTGCGCCACGCCGGAGTTCTTGATATGCTCGGCGGAGGCATCGTCCTCACCGGCGGGGGAGCGCGGCTGCTCAGCCTGACCGAAAGCTGCGAGGACATACTGCGGCGTCCGGCGCGCATTGGTCTGCCGATGGGCATGGCGCAGCTTCCCGTGGAGTTGCAGGAGCCCGAATATGCGGCCGCGATTGGAATGGTTTTTTATACGCAACGCGCGCGCGTGCTGAAGAGCAAGGAAGAGAGCGGATTCGGCGCACGTCTGCGAGCGCTGTTTGCCCGTGGATACCAAATTAGATACACGGATTGATCGATATGGCGCGACGGCGTCGGGTGAGGCGGCAATTATGGAAGAACAGGATATTCGGATTCAATTTCACGAGGAAGCGCGCAACAACGCCAAGATCAAGGTGATCGGCGTGGGCGGCGGCGGCAATAATGCGGTCAATCGCATGATCGAGACAGGCGTGGAGGGCGTGGAGTTCATCACCGCCAACACCGACCTGCAGGCGCTGCAGATGTCGCGCGCGCCGAAGAAGTTGCAGTTAGGCGTAAAGCTCACCAACGGCCTTGGCGCGGGCGCCAACCCAGAGGTTGGCCGGCAGGCGGCGCTCGAAGACACCGATCGCATCATCGCAGCTCTGGAGGGCGCGGACATGGTGTTTGTGACCACCGGGCTGGGTGGCGGCACCGGCACCGGAGCCGCGCCGATCATCGCTTCGCTGGCCAGCGAGATGGGTGCGCTCACCGTGGCCGTGGTCACCAAGCCGTTTGCCTTTGAGGGCAAGCGGCGCATGAACCAGGCCGAGCGCGGACTCAGCGAGCTGATCGACTCGGTGGATACGGTGATCGTGATCCCCAACGAAAAGCTGCTGGCCGTGGCCCAGGACGCGGGCTTCTTCGAATCTTTCCGCGTTGCCGATGACATTCTGCGCCAGGCCGTGCAGGGCATCTCCGACATCATCACCATTCCCGGCATCATCAACCGCGACTTTGCGGACGTGAAGGCGATCATGGCCGGCATGGGCTACGCCGTCATGGGAACCTCCACCGGCAAGGGAGACCGCCGTGCCCTGGAGGCAGCGCAGCGCGCCATTGCGTCACCGCTGCTGGAGGCGGGCGCAATCGACGGCGCACGCGGAATCCTGCTCAACATCACCGGCTCAAGTTCGCTGAAGCTGGCCGAGGTGTATGAGGCCTCCACCATCATTCAGAGCGCTGCACATGAGGACGCCAACATCATCTTCGGCGCCGTGCTCGACGAGAAGATGAAGGATGAAGTGAAGATCACGGTGATTGCCACGGGCTTTCGCGCCGAGGCCCGGCAGCATTCGCGGGACGCGATGACCTCCACGGCTGCCGCCATTCAGCAGGCGCGCCAGACGCAGTGGAATGCGCCGCCGGAGCCACAGATCACGCGCCGCGCCGATGCCGCCTATGAACTGCGCTCAGAGGATGCGGAGCTTCGCGATACCCGTGAGGCTGCGCCGGTCGTTAGCGCCGCTCCTGAGGCCGTCTCTGTGGTGGAGAGCCCTCAGCCCGCGCCGTCCCAGACCCGGATCTGGGAAGCGGTGCAACCCACACGTCCAGCGCCTTCGCTTGAGGCTCTAAGCGCCGATGATGAGCGCGATGAACTCGACGTTCCGGCGTACTTGCGCAAGAAGAATTCCGACCTCGACTAACACTGCAGGGCTTCCTGGCGAATGAACGATCATTCGCCAGGAAGCTCTGAACTCCTGCGATGCTTCTTGATCTTGTTTTTAGGGTGTCACCCTGAGCGAAATGAAGGGCCCCAGCACGGCTCAAATCTTCCGCGCCGTTTCAAGCTTATCAACCAGCCAATGTTCTCGGCAGTCCTCGATTCGACGAACGTCTATGGAATCGACCTAATGCCGACGCCGTCATCGCTTCGCCCAATCACTCTGAACCATCACGAACTAAGCGGCCGTGCATTTTTCTTTTAACGTCGCAACATTTTGCTGATGGGGACTCAAGACGGTTAGCCCTCTCGTATTCCATTTGTGCTAACAATCAAAGTGAGCAGGATGTTCTTTCGCGAATGTCCTGCCGATAGTCACAAAGCGGAGTCAGGTCGGCTCCGACAATTTTGCTAAATGTTGCCGCATCCAGTGCTAAACGGGAATGTACTTAAGTTACCGGGGAGAGTCACTGAGATGGCGTTTTGAGCTTGTAAACACAAGTTCAACTCACTTACTATCCAGGAACTCACCGCTTGGAAATCGTCTTCGTAAAAAACCGGATGAACACCGGAGCGGCGGCAGAGGTGTAGGTAAAGAGAATGTTGACTGCAGCACAAAATCGCAGTGTTAAATCTGCAATGTCGGTGATGCTGACATTGCTTCCTCGCTCTCAGCTCTTTTGCGGCCACCGTATCGACGCGTCACGAGTCGCGAAGTAATCGCAAGATCAAGGAAAGCGCGAATACGGAGAAGCGCATTGCGGCCTCCCGGCACAGTCGCGCCGTCGCTTCGCGCGGCCAGGCGGAGAGAGCAAGGGCAGGGCGGTAGCTGCAGTCAGGCGAGGCCGGGCACACTACTACGAGCGCTTTACCGCCAGCTCGTTCGCCAGCGATCCGGCAGCGGGCGACATCATCGCGGGCGAAGATCCGGTCGTGCGCGAAGCCGCGATCAGTGCCTTGGGAAACATGAATGGCACCGTCGTTGCCATCGATCCCAGCAATGGCCGAATCTCTAGCGATGGTCAACCAGAAGCTTGCGCTTTCCAGCGGAGCACAGCCCTGCTCCACGATCAAAGTCTCGGTAGCTCTGGCCGCCTTGAGCGAAGGGATCGTGACCAAGGACACGCCGGTGGATCTGGGCGGCTGGAAGATGGACATGAACCAGGCGCTGGCGCACTCCAACAATCAGTACTTTGAAGCGCTGGGCCGCCGCCTCGGCTTCCAGAAGGTGAGCTACTATGCGCACCAGTTCGGATTGGGTGAACTGGCAGGATGGAATATTGAAGGCGAGCACCTGGGCGTGTATCCCAGCGAAGAGCTGCCGGCGAGGCTTGGCGGCGTCGGCAAGATGTGCTCGTTCGGCGAAAGCGTCAGCATGACCCCGTTGCAGCTTGGCTCGCTGATGGCGGCGATTGCCAATGGCGGCACGCTGTATTACCTGCAGCATCCGCACTCGGCGGCACAGGCAACCAACTTTCAACCCAAGGTGAAGCGCTATCTGGATATTGCCCCGTTGATTCCTGAAGTGAGTGTGGGCATGTTGGGCGCAACCCAGTACGGTACCGCGCGAAGCCTTCGCACCAGCTTCACCTCGGAGCAGGTGCTCGGCAAGACCGGGACTTGCAGCACCGCCGGAACGCGCTTTGGCTGGTTCGGTTCCTTCGCCAACTCGCAGTATGGCCGCATCGTCACGGTAATCTTCCTGCATGGCGACCGCGCTGTATATGGACCAAAAGCTGCAGAGCTGGCAGGACGTTTTTATCGCAACCTGGATGAGCACAATTATTTCGCGGGCAAGACGGTCCCGGTGCACAGCGCCGCCTTGGTGAAATAAAAACAACGAAACAGAAGATTGACGAATTTCCATCGGCCTTCCTCCGGGAAGGCCTTTTACTGCACATGTACTTCGTGTGCCTGAATCGCGCGAATCCCGGTAAACGTATATCCTGAGTTGAGGAAAGCCGTTGAGGCTGGTGCGACTGAATCGCTTCTGCCTATTGGCGGCTTCGCCGTGATAAGTTGAGTGCAGACGAGCAATTCATCTCAAAGTTCAATGTCCCGGCCGAAACAATGGCTGCCGGTTGCCGGGATGGTTCTCACCTCCCGGAGGATTGATATTGATGCGTAAATTCACCGTTCTTGTTCTGTCGTCCTTGCTCTTGGCGCGTTTGCATTGGCCCAGATGGAGCCAGCAGACCGTTGAAGTACCGAAAACGGAATTTTTCGTCGGATATGCCTTCCAGCATGCCGGCACCTCCGGCAGTAATCATCTCGCAGAGCTGGCGGATTCGACGTGAACAGCACCAACCTGAACGGATTTGCCTTCGAGTTCAGCCACTACCTGCACAGTAATCTCGGCTACATGGTCGATCTTTCCCGAGGCTCGAATAGTGCGGTCGACAGCACGGGAACCAAGTACGTCCGTTCGACCTATATGGCCGGTCCCAGCTATCGCCTGCACAACTTCCTGTTCTTCACGCCCTCTGTTCACGCGCTTGCAGGCATTGATCACGATGACTTCACCGTTCCCAATAGCAGCGCCGGTATCTTCAACTTGACAGCAACACTGATTTTGCCGCTGCCGCGGGCGTCGACCTTCGATGGAAATCTGTCGCGTCATTTTGCGGTTCGGCTGGCGCAGGTGGATTACCTCTACACCCACAACTACGGCACCAACCAATCTTCGTTCCGCTATACCGGCGGCCTTGTGGTGCGCTTCTAGTCAACTTCGGCCGAAATCTCTGGCAGGTGCGTTGGGGCGGGCGAGGTTCTCAGGCTTGTGAATCTGCTAAGGTTTTTCGCCCTGAGGGCGGCTTTCCGGCCCTCTTTGCTTTGTGCAAGGCGCTCCGGCCCGCTTATAATCGAATTCATGGCTAATGGCTGGGAAAGCAAGTCCGTGGAAGCGCTGCAAATTGACCAACAAGAACAGATTCGTTCGCAGGAAGTTGTCGATGAAAAAGAGCGTCTGGGCCGATTGAAGGCGGAAGTGGCGCGCAAGGTTCAAGCTCTGCAATTGACCCGCGCCCGTATTCGCGAGCAACTGTCCCGCACCAGCAATGAGCGCTACACCCTGCTGCTGAATACCGAATTGCAGCAGATCGACGGCGAACTCGCAAAGCTGGTGTGAGCGGCAAGCTCACTTGCGACGGTGACTGACGTCACCGAAGGATGGTTGTTGTCGGCAGACAATACGCGGCGAGGTGTTTATGCCGCTTCTTGTCATTGCCGTGATCCTGTTCGCGCTCTTCCTGGTGATGGGCGTGCTCGCCACGGTGGCCGTCCTGAGTGAAACGCGCGGCATGCCCGGCAGCGTTCTGAAGCTCAAACGCGTCCGCGATCTTCCGCAAAAGTAAGCCTCGCGTACACGGCTTCCAACGGAGGGCGAAAGGCGCCGTCTCCGGCTTCCTGCAATGGGTGGAACATCCTGCCTCAAATCCATCATCAGTTGTTTCAGCCTGAGCCTTGTATGCGCGCGCGAGTGAATGCTTCCTCGTTTATTGTCTAGAAGGGCCAGCCGGTCCAGAATAGATACGGCACACACGAAGGAGCCGATGGCCGCGACGCGATTCCAACCAGCCCTCCTCATTCGCGGCTTCGCCCTGGAGCGCTCGATGACCTCGCCGCTCCTGCTAAGCTTGCAGCTCGCGCTGGTAACCTCCTGTTTGTTGCTTGTGCTCGGGCTGCCAATGGCTTGGTGGCTTGCGTTCACGCGCTTTCGTCTGCGATTCCTGGTTGAATCCGTCGTTGCCCTGCCGATCGTGCTGCCGCCCACGGTTCTGGGCTTTTATCTGCTGTTGGAGTTCGGTTCGCGCGGCTGGCTGGGCGCGTTCTGGCAGCGTTTCACCGGACACACCCTTGCCTTCAGCTTTGAAGGGCTTGTGCTCGGATCGGTGATCTACAGTCTGCCCTTCGCAGTGCAGCCTTTTACCGCGGCGCTGGCTTCGGTAGATCGCCGCCTGCTTGCGGCCTCGGCCAGCCTGGGAGCTTCCCCCTGGCGCACTTTTTGGCGCATCACCTTTCCTCTCGCGTTTCCGGGAATTGTGACCGGATTTGCGCTGAGCTTTGCCCACACTCTTGGCGAGTTTGGCGTGGTGCTGATGCTGGGCGGCAACATCGCCGGCCGCACCCAGACCGCCTCGATCGCCATTTACGACAACGTGCAGATGCTTGACTACCGGGCTGCCGCGCGCCAGTCGATCACGCTGCTGGGAATCTCTTTCGCGTTGCTGGTGCTGATTAATGCGCTCAACCGCAAGCGGAACTGGAGGCTGCAATGAACGCCTCCGGCGCGGCTTTGCGGGTGGAGATTCACCTCCCGCTGCCTCAGTTTCAGCTCGAGTGCAGCTTTGAGGCGCAGAACGAAGTGGTCGTGCTCTTTGGCGTCCTCCGGCGCGGGCAAGACCTCGGTGCTCGACTGTATCGCCGGATTTCGCACGCCGCGTCGCGGCCGGATTGCGCTGGGCGATCACATTGTTTTCTCCAGTGAGCGTGGCGTGAATCTTCCGGTGCGCCAGCGCCGCGTCGGATATCTTTCGCAGCAGCCTGCGCTGTTTCCGCACCTCTCGGTGCGGCAGAATGTCGAGTATGGTTTGCTTGATCTGCCGCGCCCGGAGCGCGATGCGCGGGTGGACGCGATTCTGGAGCGCTTTCGCATCGCGAGCCCTGGCCGCGAGCCGTCCGGCGGCAATCTCCGGAGGCGAGCAGCAGCGCGTGGCGTCTGGCCCGCACCCTGGTCTGCGAGCCTGAATTACTGCTGCTCGACGAGCCGCTTTCCGCCCTCGATCTCCGGCTGAAGTCGCTGCTTCTGGAAGCCCTCTTCGATTGGCAACGCGAGCACGCCGTACCCATGCTTTATGTCACCCACGAGCAGTCGGAGGCGTATTCACTCTCCCGGCGCGTGCTGGTGATGGAGATGGGAAGGGTGGTTGCCGATGGAGAGCCGCACCGGATCTTCAGCGCACCCATCAGCCGCGAGCGGGCCGTGCTCTCCGGATATGAAAATCTCTTCGACGCCATCGTTGAAGAAACTCATCCCGCGCTTGGCACCATGACCTGCCGCGTTGCGGGAACGGATCTGTTGCTGGAGTCGCCGCTTGCGAACAAGGCAGACGGCGAAGCGGCGTGCCTCGCCTTGCGCGCTGGAGACATTCTGGTCGCCGTCACCCGGCCCTCCGGCATCAGCGCGCGAAACGTGATGCAGGGCCGGATTCGCGCGATTGAGGATCGCGCCGGGATGGTTGAACTGCGCGTTCTGTGTGCTGCCGGGGGTGCGAATCGAACGGCGAATGGGACGCGGATGAAGCCGCGAATGGGGCCGCGAACGATGCCGCGCGGGGCACCGAATTCCGCGTTCACATCACCCGTGGCGCCTTGCAGAATCTTGGCCTGCAGCCGGGGCAAGCCGTGTGGCTCATCATCAAGACCCACTCCATCCAATTCCTGCGCAGCTAATTCCTGCAGCGCTGGCCCACGCTAAGGCAGATGATGCTGCCGTCGAAGCCCAGCATCACCGGCTCCGGAAGCAGTTCCACCGCGAAGCGCTGGTGCACCTGTTGCTGCACGAAGTCTTTCATCCGCAGCAGGTCGGCGGCAGTTGCGCCACCCCGGTTGACCAGCGCGAGAGTGTGCTTGCTGCTGATGGCCACCGGGCCGAGCGCGAATCCTTTGCCGATCCCTGCCTGCTCAATCAGCCACGCTGCCGCCAGCTTCACATGTCCGGGGCTCGCATCGAAATGCGGAACCGGCACCGCCGAACTCGGCAGCGATCCGCTCGTACACGGCAAGGCTCACCACTGGGTTCTTGAAGAAAGAGCCCGCGCTGCGGCTGTCCGCATCCTCTTCGTCGAGCACCATTCCCTTAGTTCGCCGGATCGCCAGCACGGCTTCGCGCACCTCGGAAAGCGACGGAGTGTCGTCATCATCGACTCGATTGAAGTGTCGCTTGAGGTCTGCGTAGGCAATCTTCGGCGCTGCCGCCCGGTTGCAGAGCGTAATCCACACGGGTCACGATGTAGCGTCCCGGGTCGCCCCCATTGAATCGGCTCTGCCGGTAGCTGAAGCCGCAAGCCAGCGTTGTCGAATTCCACTCGCTCAAGGTCGTTGCATCGACGGCGCAAACTCGCACAATCGTCTCGGAGACATCCTGCCCGTAAGCACCCACGTTCTGGATCGGCGTGCCGCCGACGGTTCCAGGAATGCCGCTCAGGCACTCCACTCCAGCGCAGTTGTCCCGCACCGCGCGGGCCACGAATGTGTCCCACTCGACGCCCGCACCAACGGAGAAGATCCGCTTCCCGCCATCCTCGCGAGCATCGATGCCATCGATGCCCATGTGCAGCACGAGGCCGTGAAAGCCCGCATCGCTCACCAGCAGATTGCTGCCGCCGCCCAGCACAAACAACGGAAGCGCCCGCGCGCGCGCCCACCGCACAGCCTCAATTACATCGTCGTCATTTGCTGCTTCGGCAAAGTAACGCGCATCTCCGCCCACCTTCAACGTGGTGTATGGGGCCAGTCGGAATGTTTTCTCGTATCTCCATCATCTCTCCACAAGATATGAGACGCTTCGGCCAACCGGACACGACATCATCTACTCCGGTTGTGCCTGTGCCTGCACTTGCATCAGCAACCTTGTCACGTCCTCGTCCTGCGGGTGCAGATCGTGGGCCTTCTGGAGGTAGGGCACCGCTTTGTCCGGTCTCGCCGGTTGAGATCAACATCAGGGCGATATTGCAGATTCTCGTCGAATCCTTCCGGCTTCAGCGACACTGCCTTTGCCAGCGCGTCACGCGCACCGGCCACATTGTGCAACTCGTAGCGAACGCGCCCCAGGTTGAACCACGATTCCGCTTCGGTGGGAGTCAGCCGCGCACCCTGTTCGCAGTTGGCGAGCGCCGCGTCGAGCAGTTTCAACTCACGCTGTGCCACGCACAGATTCACATACGCCGGACCAAACTTTGGACGCAGCCGAGTTGTGCTCGTGAACGGTCCCACCGCTTCTGCATAGCGATGCGCGTTGAGAAGCAATGTTCCGAGCATGAATTGAGCCTGCGCATCTTCGGCGCAGCGCGACGGCGCGCTGTGCGTGGGCAATCGCAGCGTTGGTGTCGCCGTGCTCGTGGGCATCGGCGGCTTTCTCGATCTCGATATAAGGCTCGTTGCGCTGCTTGGCAGAGGCTCCCGCCCCGACGAACGCCAGTCAGCATGAGCAGCGTGGCGGCGACCACGCGCATGCGCCCGCGTGCTTCATGGCGGTCGGGACCGGTGGGAAAGACGGCGCCCAATATCATTCCGGTCAGCAGTCCGCCAATGTGCGCGGCATTGTCGGTGCCTCGCGAAGCGGCTCCGAACGCAAGATTGTAAAAGACGAATAGCGCAATGCTGGTGAGTTGCCCTTTCAGCATTGCGCGGAGCTGCGGATTGCTGTGCAGCAGCATCGCCGGAATCAGCGCTCCGGCGATGCCGAAGATTGCGCCAGATGCTCCGACACTGACTCCGTTTCCGCGCCAGCAAATACTTCCCAGGCTGCCGCCGATGCCGCACATCAGGTAGAGCAGGGTAAAGCGCGAACGCCCGAAGAGTAACTCCGCCAGCCATCCCAGGTTGTACAGGCACCACATGTTCAGCGCGATGTGCAGCAGTCCGCCGTGCTCAAAGGTGGATGTAAGCAGCCGCCACCACTGTCCGCCGCTGGTCAGTGCGCCGGAGTTCGCGCCCCAGTCGAGCAGAAGGTTCAGATCGAAGGTGAGGAAGTTGTGGCCTTCCAGCGCCATGATCAGATAGACCAGCGTATTCAGCGCGATCAGAACGATGGTCGGCGACTCAAATACCCGCCTCAGACGGCCTGGTGCCGCTTGCCCTGGACTGGCCGAGAGCTGTTCCGCCGCGCATTGCGGACATAACGCGTTCCGTATCGGAGGAGGCCTCGAATTCCCGGCCGCAACTCGTGCAGATGGTCATTGCTACTTTGCTTTCGACGCTGTCTTCACCGCAATCTGAGAAGGTTTTGCCCCGGTCGGAATCATCAGGAAGAGTCGCGGCGGCGGTGCCTGTACTTTCTTGTCGCGCCGCTTGTCCAGCAGCAAGACGGCCACGTCTCCGGAGCCTGAATCGGCCACCAGCAGCATGTTTCCGGCGGGCGTCAAAGCCAGCGCGTCGGGCTTTGAGCCCACCTGCACCGTGGTAATCAGCTTGCGCGTGATCGCGTCAAAGACGGCCACACTGTTGGATGCAAAGTTGCTCACATACAAGCGTGCTGTTGTCGCCGCTCACCAGCGAGCGCACGGGATGATCGCCGGCCAGGAAGCTCTCGGCAACCTCGTCGGTGTAGGGGTTCACGGCCGAGATCGTCTGCGCCTCGTAGTTGGATACGAACACTTCGCCGCCGTCGGGTTTTATCCCCAGGTCCACCGGCGTGCCACCCACTCTTAAGCAGCGCCTCGACCATCGCATTCTTCAGGTTCACCGATGCCACCTGCTGCGAACCCGAGCAGCCGACGATAGCCTTGGAAGCATCGGGCAGAATGACCAGCGAGTCCGGGTTTGTGCACACATGCAGCGTGCGACGAACCCTCATTGTGGCTCCGTCGATCAACGTCAAAGAATCATCGCCGCGATTGGCCACGGCCACAAATTTGCCATCGCCGGAAACACGCGCAATGCCGGGCTGCTTTCCCACCGCGACCTGTCCGATGACGCGGTGTGCGTCGAGATCGAGTGCCGTCGCCGTGTTCGATTCCGCGTTGGCGACCCATCCGGTTTTGCCATCGGCGGTCACAGAAATTGTGTAAGGTTTTCTTCCCACGGTGATGTTGCCGGCGACCTGGTTGGTTGCCGCGTTGATGACGCTAACCGTACCCGAGTCGGTATTGACCACATACACTTCGTCTTTTGTGGGGCTGGCGGTGACTCCGGTCGGATTGTTTCCCGTGGCCAGTGTGCGCGCAATCTTCATGGTGGCCAGGTCCAGCACGCTTACCGTGTTGGAGCCCGAGTTGGCTGATATAGGCAAAGGTGTGTGGCGGTTCGGCGTTGCGTTTGCTGCATCCGGCCAGCAGCACGATGCCTGCAACGAAAGGGCCGCAAACGCAAGACCGAGTTGACGTATGCTATAAAGATTCTCGCCAGCCTGTCCCTGCTCTGGCTCTTGCTCCTGCCTTTAAAGTGTCACCCTGAACGAAGTGAAGGGCCCCAGCGCTGCTCAAGTCTTCTGCGCCGCCTGAAGCTTTTCAACCAACCATCAATGTTTCTACAAGTTGTCGAGTTGAGGAACGGCGTTAGGGTACAGTACACCATCCGCAGAACCGCTCTAGTGTAGCGGAGCCCCTGCAGTGCGGGCAATGCGTGCTCCTATCGATGCAGGTGGATTCCGTGCCGCAAGCCGACGCGCAGTGACGGCATGCAGCCCGGAGGAGAACTACGCCAGTTCCAACTCGATCTTCTTCGCGGCAGGGTCCAGTTTCACAATCCGGAAGCTGCGAATCTGCCCGGCGCGCACTGCCTCGGGCTTCGCCTCGCTGCTCACCGGGCCGCCCTTCCAGCGCGCATTGAGCATGGCGCCGAGCGACGACATATCGAGCTTCTGCGCCTCGGCCTTCGGCTCTTCCTTCGCGGCGCCACCGTCGCAATCCGGCAGATGGCCTGAATGCCTTCACCCAGTTCGACCCGCGCCCGTTCGCCGGATTCCTCGATCAACCGGCCGGTCACCACATCACCGGCCTTGTGCTCGGCAATGTATTCATCCAGCCCGGTGGGAATCAACTGCTTCATGCTGAGGCGCAACTGCCGCTTTTCGATGTCCAGTTCGAGCACCTGGGCCTTCACCACCTGCCCCACTTTCAGCACGTCCTGCGGATGTTCGATACGCTTTTCAGCACTGATTTCGCTGACGTGCACCATGCCCTCGATGCCTTCCGCAAGCTGCACGAATGCGCCGAACTTCATGATGCTGGTGACCGGCCCCTCGATCACCGTGCCCGCCGCAAACTTCTGCGCTGCCTGGCCCAGGGATCGCCCAGGGCCTGCTTCAGTCCCAGCGAGATGCGCCGTTCGCCCAGGCTCACGCCCAGAATCACGGCCTCCACGGTTTCGCCCGGCTTGATCGCGTCGCCGGCCTTCTTCATCTTCTTGCTCCACGACATTTCGGAAAGATGAATCAATCCTTCAATGCCCGGCTCCAGTTCCACGAACGCTCCGAACTCGACCACGCGCGTTACGGTTCCCTGTACCCGCTCGCCAACCTTGTACTTCTCCGCCACCACGTCCCACGGATGCTTCTGAAGCTGCTTCAGGCCTACGGAAATCCGGTGCTTCTCGGGATCGACCTTCAGAACCTTCACTTCCACCTGCTGCCCCACCGTGAGCACGTCGGAGGGCTTGTTGACGCGGCCCCATGAAATGTCGCTGACGTGCAACAGCGCGTCCACGCCGCCCAGGTCGATGAATGCGCCATATTCGGCCAGACTGCGAACGGTTCCGCTCAGCGTCGCGCCTTCTTCGATCTCGCTATAGCGCCGTTCTTTGTTCGCCGCGCTCTTCCTCTTCGAGCCACCGCGCGGCGATCCACCACCACGTCTTCGTCGGCTACGTCGAGTTTGATGATGCGGCAGCGAATCTGCTCGCCAACCAGCTTTTCCATGGCTGCGGCGTCGCGCTCTCCGCTGCGCGAGGAGGGCATGAATGCGCGCACTCCCACGTCCACGCTGAGCCCGCCCTTGACCACGGCGGTCACCGTGCCCAGGATCGTGGTCTTTTCGGCGAAGGCCTGCTCCAGTGCCGACCAGTCTTTCGGCAACTCCACCTTCAAGCGCGAAAGCTCGTAGTAGCCTTCCGGATCGCGGCCTTTGACCGAGACCGGAAATTTATCGCCGACCTTCACCGTCTCGCCCGCGCCCTGGAACGGCGCCAGCGGCAGAATGCCTTCGGTCTTGTAGCCGATATCGAGAAACACCGACTCGGCGGAGACGGCGACGACCGTACCCTCGAGTTGCTTGTTGCCATCCGGAGCTTTGCGCGAGTGCGTCTGCTCGTACTGCTTAAGAATGTCCTCGAAGGACTCGTTGGATTCGGGAGTGGACTGGGATTCAGGGCGGTTTGGGTTAGACATGGAAGGTGAAAGCCTCATTCTGGCGTGATGCCGATTAGGATATCATCGCACCTGATCTGGTGGGTCGAGCTTTCGCGTGCCAGTCCAGCTCGGCGCCAGCCGCCAATCCATGTTTCCGTGGGTCTCACTTCCCACTCCGCTCACTTCGCAAGATAAGATCAGCCAGCCAGTGTTGGCCTCAAAGCACGTTGCGGCCTTACAATCTCCTCATGCCCCGAGCCGTCAAAAAGTCCGCGACTACGCCCGAGAGAGACATTCTCAAGCTCATTCCCGCCGCTGAGCACAGGCCGCAGTCTTCGTCGCGCCGCATCGGCATTCACACCTCCACCGCCGGAGGCGTCGAGACCTCGGCCGAGCGCGCCTGGCGGCTGGGTTGCAACACGCTGCAGATTTTCAGCTCCAGCCCGCGCATGTGGCGGCCCTATGACATCTCGCCCGAGCAGTGTGAAGACGATGGCCCGCCTGCGCGCCGCCTACGACCTGAAGCCGCTGGTCATCCACGCCAACTATCTCATCAATGTCGCCGGCACCGATCCCGAGATGCTGGAGAAATCCGTCTCCGCCTTTCGCGCCGAGATGGAGCGCGCCATCTCGCTCAACGCCGAATACGTGGTTTTGCATCCCGGCAGCTTTCGTAGCTGCTCGCGCGCAGAAGGCATCGCCAACGCCTGCGCGGCCATCGCACGCGCCGCCGATGGACTCAACATGGCCGACAACGGACTGACGTTGCTGATCGAGAACACAGCCGGAGCCGAGTTCTCGCTGGGCTCAAGCTTTGAGAGTGTCGCCGAACTCATCGCCGCCCTTGCCGCCCACATTCCGGTCGCCTCCTGCATCGACACCTGCCACACCCACGTGAGTGGCTATGACATTGTGAGCGACGCAGGCTACGCGGAAACCATGCGTCAGCTTGACGCAACCGTCGGCCTCGCCAACGTGCGCGTCTGGCACTGCAATGACGCCAAGGCCGCCTGCGGCTCCAAGCTCGATCGCCACGAACACATCGGCAAAGGCAGCATCGGCCTCGAACCCTTCCGCCGCCTGCTCAACGACCCGCGCAACGCTCACGCCGCTTTCATCCTGGAAACCCCGATTGATGAGCCTTTTGACGATCTGCATAACGTGGAGACGCTAAAGTCATTGGCCGGGTAGGCAGAGCAAGCGCCGCACAAGTTGTAGAATAAAAACTTATCCATTGCGCAATTTGCGCCACTCTGACAGGGCGAACCAATACTCATGGCAGATCATCAGAAATCCGACCAGAAGCCGTCGCCGGACTCTCCCGCCGACATCCTTGAACAAGTCGCGGACGTCGTGCGTGAAGCCGCTGAAGGCCTCGTTGAAGACGTGAAGGGAATCGCGCAGGAACTCGGCATCGTGTCCCCTCCAACGATTGCGCCTCCTGACCCCTCCGCCGAGCCGCGCCTGCGTGCCGCCGGTCGCGCGGAAGACGACACCCGCTACGATCCCACCCCGGTTGAGCAGAAGTGGGCCGCGCTCTGGGAGAGCGATCTTACCCGCTACGCGCCTGAGCCGCCCTCCAGCGGCAAGCCCAAGTATTACGTGGTTGAGATGCTGCCCTATCCTTCCGGCGCGCTGCACATGGGACACGTCCGCAACTACGCCATCGGCGACGCCCTCGCCCGCTACATGTGGATGAGCGGCCACAACGTGCTGCACCCCATGGGTTGGGATTCCTTCGGCCTGCCCGCGGAAAACGCCGCCATCAAGCACCAGCGCCAGCCCCGCGAGTGGACGCTCCACAACATTGCCGCCATGAAGACGCAGATGAAGCGTCTCGGCTTCAGCTACGACTGGTCGCGCGAAATCGCAACCTGCCTGCCCGAGTACTACCGCTGGAACCAGTGGTTCTTCCTCAAGCTTTTTGAGAAGGGGCTGGCCTACCGGAAAAAGAGCAAGGTGAACTGGTGTCCCAACTGTGCCACCGTGCTCGCCAACGAGCAGGTGGTGGACGGTTGCTGCTGGCGTCACGAAGACACTCTGGTCGAGCAGCGCGAACTTGAGCAATGGTCGCTGCGCATCACCGACTATTCCGAAGAGCTGCTGCAGGGTCTCGACAAGATGGAAGGCTGGCCGGAGAGGGTCCGCACCATGCAGCGCAACTGGATCGGCCGCAGCGAAGGCGCGAATGTCGATTTCAAACTCGACGGCGGCTCCGAAACGATGATCACCGTCTTCACCACGCGCATTGACACCATCTACGGCGCCACCTCGTTGCAGCTTGCGCCGCAGCATCCGCTGGTCGCCGAACTCCTCGGCAATGATCCCGCCCTGCTCGCCAGCCTGGAGGAGATGCTTTGGCCGACCAGAAGAAGGCGCGCGAAGCGGGAGACATCGGCTTGGTGGATAAGAAGGGATTCTTCACCGGCCACTTTGCCATTAACCCCTTCAACCAGGAGCGCGTGCCCATCTGGGTCGCCAACTACATCCTGATGGATTACGGCACCGGCGCCATCATGTCGGTTCCCGCCCACGACGAGCGCGACTTCGAGTTCGCCAACAAATACGGCATCGAAGTGCGCATCGTGATCCTGCCGCGCCGCGAGCAGGAGCCGCCCGAAGCCAGGCGAGCCCGAGCCTCCCGTGCTGCCCTTTGTTGCCGAGGATTCGCTGCTCATCAACTCCGGCCCATTCAGTGGGCTTGCCTGCGAAGAGGCGCAGAAGAAGATGGCCGAGTACGCCGAGCAGAACGGCTTCGGCAAAGCGACCATCACCTATCGGCTTGAAGGATTGGGGCATCTCCCGCCAGCGCTACTGGGGCACGCCCATCCCCATCCTCTATTGCGAAAAGTGCGGCCTGGTTCCGGTGCCCGAGGATCAGCTTCCCGTGCTGCTGCCGGAGAACGTCGAGATCACTCTTGCCGGCGGCTCGCCGCTCACCCGCGTCAAGGAGTTCTACGAGGTTCCCTGTCCCAAGTGCGGAGGCATTGCCCGCCGCGAGTCTGACACCATGGACACCTTCGTCGATTCGAGCTGGTACTTCTATCGCTACACCAGCCCCATCGCCACCGCTCCGTTTGACAGCGAAATTGCCAACTACTGGTTCCCCATGGACCAGTACATTGGCGGCGTGGAGCACGCCATTCTGCACCTGATGTACTCGCGCTTCTGGACCAAGTTCATGCGTGACATCGGGCTCATCCACAACGATGAACCCGCGCAGCGGCTGTTCACGCAGGGCATGGTCATCAAGAATGGCGCCAAGATGTCCAAGTCGCTCGGCAACGTCGTGTCGCCGGATGACATGGTGGCCCGCTACGGCGCCGATGCCACGCGTCTCTATACGCTCTTTGCCGCCCCGCCGGATCGCGACCTTGACTGGCAGGATCAGGGAGTGGAAGGCGTCTATCGTTTCCTTTCGCGCCTCTATCGCTTCATCAACGAAAATCCGGTTCGCCTCGCACCCGGCGAATCTAGCGACTATGACGTAGCCGCGCTCGCGCCGGACGCCAGAAAAGTGCTGCGAAAGTTGCATCAGACCATTCAGCGGATCACCGACGACTTCCAGGGACGCTGGCACTTCAACACCTCGGTTGCGGCCATGATGGAGTTGCTCAACGCCTGCATGGTCAAACGGGAGCTTTTCGCCGCAAACTCCGCCGCACCCAAAGCTTTCCGCGCAGACGTGCAGCGCAAGCTCGTACTCCTGCTCAATCCTTTCGCGCCATATCTTGCTGCCGAGCTCTGGACCACCCTTGGCGAAGATACGAACACGCTGCTACGTCATCCGTGGCCGCAGGCCGATCCTGTTCTAGCGAAGGAGGACGAGGTCGAGATCGTCGTGCAGTTCAATGGCAAAGTGCGCTCGCGCCTCACCGTCGCCCATGACGCAGAGGACGAAGCCATCCGCCAAGCCGCGCTCAACGATGACAAGGTGAAGGAAGCGCTCGTTGGCAAGCAGATCGTCAAGGTCATCGTCGTCAAGAACAAGCTGGTCAACCTCGTGATCAAAGGCTGACGTGGACTGTTGGCCCAGGTCTCTCCAGGGTTGGGTTTTGTAATTCATTTGAAGTACAATTGGGCAGTGGGCTTTTCTCATGCCTGCAAACGCATTGGTACAAACTCGAATCGATCCCGCCGTGAAAGAGCGGGCAACGGCGGTTCTGGCTGAGTTGGGGATCACCGTTTCGGAAGCGGTGCGCATTCTATTGACGCGGACCGCAAACGAAGGCGCGCTCCCATTCGCATTAACCGGTGACGCCGCGCATGATGCGTGGTTCCGCGCTAAAGTGCAGGAAGCCCTGGATGATCCGCGTCCCGGTATTCCACACAAAAAGGTTGAGGCGCATTTCGCCAAGCGGCGGGCCGCTGCGGCGCGCAAGGTACGATAGTCCGTGCGGTTGGAGTGGTATCCACTCGCGCAGACTGACCGCGAAACGATTTTCGAGTTCATCGAAGCGGGATAGTCCGCAGGCCGCCATTACTATTGATGACCGGATCCGGGAGCAAGTTGATGGATTGGAGCAGTTCCCAGAGAGCGGACGCCCGGGGCGCGTCGAGGGGACGCGGGAGTTGGTAATTCAGCGCACACCCTATATCGTCGCTTATCGAATCGTAGGCGACACCGTGCAAATCCTGCGTGTGTTGCACGGTTCCAGGCAATGGCCCGAGGACATTCGCTAGCCGCTTTACAGCCTACCCCCAATTCTGCGAACCTTGGGTGTGGAACACACTGCACTCCCCTCCATCGTTGTCCTGGATTTCGGCTCGCAATACACGCAGCTCATTGCGCGGCGTATTCGCGAGCAGAACGTCTTTTCCGCTGTCCTGCCTTGTACGGCCAAACTGCAGGAGATTCTCAGCTACAATCCCGTCGGCATTATCCTCTCCGGCGGCCCTTGCTCCGTGTATGACGTTGACGCGCCCCCGGTCGATCCCGAGATTCTCAACCTGGGCCTCCCTGTACTTGGAATCTGCTACGGACTCCAGTTCATGACGCACACGCTGGGGGGTACGGTACATGCCGCCAGCAAGCGCGAGTACGGTCATGCGGAGGTTTCTGTTCTGGAGAGCTCGGCCCTGTTCAGCGGGCTGCCGGAAACGCTGTCAGTCTGGATGTCGCACGGCGACGAAGCGGACAAACTCGCACCCGGCTTCCGGCTCATCGCGCGCACATCGAGCGCTGTGGCCGCCATTGAAAACGTTGCTGCCGGATACTATGCCGTGCAGTTTCATCCTGAAGTGCACCACACCAGCTTCGGCACCGACCTGCTGAAGAACTTTGTCTTCGGCATCTGCAACGCTCAGCCATCGTGGACGCCGCAGAAATTTATCGACTCGACGATCGCGCAGATTCGCGAGACCGTGGGCGAAGGCCGGGCCCTTTGCGCCATCTCCGGCGGAGTGGATTCCAGCGTTGCCGCAACCCTGGTTCACCGTGCCATCGGCGACCGCCTGACCTGCGTCTTCGTCAACAATGGCGTGTTGCGCAAGGACGAGTACAGCAAGGTTCAGCACAATCTCCGCACCAAGCTCAAGCTCAATATCGATGCCGTGGATGCCACTGACCGCTTTCTCTCGAAGCTAGCCGGCGTAACCGACCCCGAGCGCAAGCGCAAGATCATTGGCAACGAGTTCATCGAAGTATTTGACGAGGAATCGCAGCGCATCAAGCGTGAGTACGGCGAGGTTCAGTGGCTGGTGCAGGGCACGCTCTATCCCGACGTGATCGAGTCGGTCAGCGTTCGCGGCCCTTCGGTCACCATCAAGAGTCACCACAACGTAGGCGGTCTGCCCGCCAAGATGAAGCTCAAACTCATCGAACCGCTGCGCGATCTCTTCAAGGATGAAGTGCGCCGCATCGGGCGCGATCTCGGCATGCCTGACGATATGCTCCAGCGGCAGCCCTTTCCCGGCCCCGGTCTCGCCGTGCGCATTCTCGGCGAAGTTACACCCGAGCGCGTCGCGCTGTTGCAGGAGGCCGACGATATCGTGGTCACCGAGATCAAGCGCGCCGGACTCTACGAGCAGATCTGGCAATCGTTCGCGGTGCTGCTGCCGGTAATGTCGGTGGGTGTGATGGGCGACCAGCGCACCTACGCATACACCTGCGCGATTCGCGCCGTCACCAGCGAAGACGGGATGACCGCCGACTGGGTGCCTCTGCCGCACGAGGTGCTGAAATCCATATCGAGCCGCATCGTCAATGAGGTCACGGGAATCAACCGCGTGGTGTACGACATTACCTCCAAACCTCCCGGCACGATTGAGTGGGAGTAATACACCGAAAGCCTTAAGACGGTTACTTACGTTTTTTTCTTTCTTTGTTTCTGCTGGTTTGGCCCGGTCTCATACAGTATGTTTGAACTTTGCGAGACCGGTGAGTAGTCAGCAACGAAAACTGATCCTGAGTGAGGCTTTGAACGGACTTGTCGAAAACGAACGGTTTTGACAATCAACTTGACCGGGGCAGCTATTGGAAGGGCATTGCCTTGGCGTTGCTGTGCCAATTTGCCTATCTTTTCTTCGTCTACGAACTACCCTTGCCGGAGGCGCGCGCCGTCGGTTTTATGCTCTTTGCATTGGTGCAGCTCGGTTATCTTTTTCCGCTTGCTGTCTTCTACAAGAAGCGTGACCAGAAGTTCACGTCCAACGGAATCATTATTGCCGGTGTCCTTTCCGTCCTCGCTGCCGCGGCATGGTTTGCCTACGCCGTCGCTCATGGCACCCTTCCGTCGATCACGACAAGCTGAGGCGAGTACCAGATGGTCCTTCAACTCAGGCGCGACGCTTGAAAACATTGCTTCACGAGGTGTAAATCCGCATGTCCTTAGAGCCGAACACGCCGCCGGAATTGATTGTTTCCTTTGTTGGGCCTAACGGGGGCGCTGCCAAAGGCATCCGTACCGGAGAAGCCGAACATGCGCATATACTTGAACTCCTCGAAAAGGCGACGCTGGCGTTAGTGCGCCATGCCTCCGCCTCCGAGGTGAACGCAATTCTGCTGAAACTCAACGGATACACCCTCAAGCACTTTCGCGATGAGGAAAAGTTGATGGACTCCTATGCATTTCCAGACAGGGAGATGCACAAGCTTGAGCACGAGCACTTGGCGACCCACATACGTAGTCTGCTGGACGTGTCGTCCAAGCAGGAAGCCTTACAGCGCGCGGTAGGCGTAATGGCTCTGTGGCTGGACGCGCATCTTCGCATTGCCGACAAGTACTTTTTGGAGTTTCTGCGGAGCAAAGCGCAGTAGAGTTCAGCAGATTCAACTAGATCACGACGCTGGACTACTCCATAATAGACATTATGTCTCAGTGTATTCATTGTGGCCGTACGCTCTCCGGATTCACCTTCGGTAAAAAGATCTGTGCCTGGTGCAAGCAGCACGAGGCGGCACAGCGCGGAGAAGAGACGCAGTATCAGCCGGTGATGGCAACTCCGTGGCGGCGTGAGGAGGCGAAGCCGATGCTGATCACACAGGCCATCTTCGGCATCAACGTCGCCGTATTCGTTGGAATGCTGCTCTCAGGCGCTTCGCTGATGAGTCCTTCCGGGGAGATGCTGCTGGCGTGGGGCGCAAACTACGCGCCTTATACGCTGAATGGAGAGTGGTGGAGGCTGCTGACTTCCTGCTTTGTCCACATCGGCATCATTCATATTGCATTCAACATGTGGTGCCTGTGGTCGCTCGGGGGATTGGCGGAGCGGCTTTATGGACGCTTTACATTCGCATGTGTCTATATTCTGTGCGGCGTCTCAGGGAGCCTCGCGAGCCTGGCGTGGCATCGTACGCCCATGCTCAGCGCGGGCGCCTCAGGTGCCATCTTCGGCATTGCCGGAGCAGTGATCGCGTCAATCAAACTAGGTGAGTTTTCCTCCGGCGTGTTGGCGCAGAGCACGATGCGGAGCCTGATTGCGTTTGTGGGTTACAACGTTGTGTTCGGCGTGATGAGCGGGATGACCGACAATGCCTGCCATTTCGGAGGCCTTCTGGCCGGCCTGCTGTTAGGGGCTCTGATCGCGAAGGCTGCTCCGCTGCCGCGCTTGGGAGTGCTTGTGCTGGTGGCCGCGCTGCTGGCAGGCGGAGGCTATGCGCTGCAGCGCAGCCGCGCCCATCTCTATTATCCCGTGCCGGTGAGCGAGCAGAGTCTTGTTGAAAAGCCCATGCTGCCGAGTTTTCCCACCTCGCTAAGTCCTCGACATCCAAGTAGTTCAGAAGACTAGTTAAGGAAGAAGGTGCGATACAGGGTGTCGCGCTGGACGGGACGAAAACCGGCGTCGCGGATGATGCGGCGCAACTCTTCTTCGGTGGTGCAGTTGCTGGTCCCAGCGGCTTTCACCACGTTTTCCTCCAGCATTACCGAACCTACGTCGTTGCCGCCAAAGCGCAAGCCCATCTGGCAGACCTTCAGACCTTGCGTTACCCAGCTCGCCTGCACGTTGGGAAAGTTGGAGAGGAAGATGCGTGAGATGGCGAGCGTCTTGAGGTACTCGACCGCGGTGGACTCCGGCCAGCCTCGTCCGCCAAGAGCAGTGTGCCTGGGCTGGAAGGTCCAGGGGATGAAGGCGGTGAAGCCACCGGTTTCTTCCTGCAATCGGTAAATGTGCTGGAAGTGATTGATGCGGTGCTCCTCGGTCTCGCCCACGCCGAACATCATGGTGGCCGTGGTTTTCATGCCAAGCTTGTGGGCCAGACGATGAACATCGAGCCAGTCCTGGGTGGTGCACTTGAGGCGGGCGACCTTGGCCCGCACCTCGTCGTCGAGAATCTCTGCGCCGCCCCCCGGGATCGATTGCAGTCCAGCCCCCATGAGGCGGCGAATGGTCTCTTCGAGCGAGATATTGCTGTACTCGGCGATGCCGATAATCTCACTGGCCGACAGGCAGTGCAGATGCACCTGCGGAAAGCGCTCCTTGATGCCGCGGAACAGCGACTCGAACCAGTCGATCTTGAGGTCGGGATGGATGCCACCTTGCATCAGCACGCCCGTTCCGCCCATTTCGACGGTTTCGGCGATCTTCTCGTAGATCTGATCGAGGTCGAGCAGGTATCCCTTTTCGCGTCCTGGCCCTTTAACGGGCGCATAAAAGGCGCAAAAAGAGCAGTACTCGGTGCAGATGTTGGTGTAGTTGATGTTGCGGTCGATGATATAGCTCACAATTCCGTCAGGATGCAGCTTGCGGCGGATGGCATCGGCTTCCATGCCAATGCCGATCAGATCATCGGAGCGGAACATTTCGAGAGCTTGTTCGCGAGTAAGGCTCATACAGAATTCATGATACCGGAACTATCTGGGATGCGTTGATTCGTGTCTTCAAGCTTTCAAAAATGATGTTTTTGGACGATTGCAGGAATTCGAGGGGAAACCATTGGCGAGTTGGGTAATCTTGGCAATAGGTGGGTTACTGGTGTGCAAATGGTTGAAACGATTCGCGAGGTTTGGGGAGAGCTAGGCGTTGCCCGCAGCCATGGCCGTGAGTTTACGGATGATGATCTCCGGAGGCACTGGTTTGGACAGCAGCTCCAATTCCGGCCAGCCATTATCGTTCAACTCGGAGACCTGGGTCGAGAAGTTTGTCGCATTGCCGGAGATCAGCACGATTCGGCATCGGGGAAGTTTCTCGTGCAACTTCGAGGCAAGGGTAATGCCGTCCATGTTCGGCATATGGATGTCGCTGAGGACGATGTCGGGAGCTTCTTGCTGTGCACGTTCATTGGCATCCTGGGCGTTATAGAAGGTGCTGACAAGAAAGCCCTCGTTGCTTAGGATAAGGGCGAGTGTGTCGGCAAGATTTGGTTCATCATCGACGACAAAAACGCGAGTCTTGCGAATTGAAAAAATGCTACCCATAAGGCCTAGGCGCTGGAGCGCCCCTTTCCGATACTGGATACACAAAGGGATGCGTGCATACTCATTGTGGCAAATTCGACAAGGCAGCAACAGCAGGTTTTGTCGTGAGTCGTGATGGTAAATTGACCTAGGGCTCGTGTAGGCGAACTAGAGCGACTGGACGACGGCGCTTCAAAAACAAAAATTCTGCAGCCTTGCAGCCGCCAGCACTGCCGGATCGTCTCCAATCATCCCGTCCACGCCTGCCTCGCTCAGCCTCCGCATCGCCGAGGGACGATTCACCGTCCACGTGAGGACGTTGATCCCTGCCGCGTGGAACTGCCGCACCCGCGCCGGGGTCACCAGCCGTGCGCTCGGTTTGACAAATTGGATGGGTAGGCCGCGCCAGGTCTTTTCCCGTGGCATCCGGTCGAAGATGAAAGCCAGCGGAAGCCCCGGATCGATGCGATGGAGTTCCAGCAGAACTGGCCTTCGGAATGATGAAACGATAAATCCCCGCGCCGGAGGGTAGCGCCGCAGCAACTCTGCCACCTGCGTTTCCACTCCACGCACTTTCAACTCAATGTCCATCCAGCCGAGGTGTGCGTAGCGGGCGAGTACCTCTTCCAATTGGCAGAGCGCAATCGGGTCGCGGCGCGGCAGCCGTCCTGCCATCGAACCTCGTTCTATCGCGCCGCGTTCTATCGCACACCGTTCGCGAAGGCTACGGAAGGTCTGCCGTGCGATGCCGTGTCCGCGCACCCGCGCGTCATGCCATACCACCGGAATCGTGTCCGCACTCATCCGCACGTCGAATTCAAAGCCGTCGCAGCCGCACTCGATCGCGTGATCAAAGGCAGCAAACGTGTTCTCGGTAAATTTCGCCGTGACAGCCCCGGTGTCCCAGCAGCAGCATTGGCCTCTAGTCCGATCGGCTAATCCAGATCCTGCTAGTCCAGATCAAAGTCGCGCAGGAACGGCTTCGACATATCCGGCGCTTCCTTGGCCTTCTTCACCGCCTCGGCAAACTTCTTTTCCAGCACGTCGGCCTTGTTCCTCTCCGCCTCCACCGACTGACGGAAGATCGATTCCTTGCGCACATCCTGTTCGCGCATGGCGCGCGCCGCCGCTTCCATATCGGCAAACGTTCTGGCCACCGGCTTGGGCGTGTGGGTGATGACCGCGCGGGTCACCGGGTCCACCCGCAGCGTCGCCTCGCAGCATGGACACATCACTTCAAAACCAATTTCGGGCGCGGAATTCTTCTGCTTCTTTGACATAGCGCCTCCATGGTAGCACTAGAGCAGTTCCAGCGTGGCGGGCGTGGGGCGCACTGCCTTACAGCCGTATGATCTGGTGCCCCGGACACTGTGGAGCCGCCGCCTTCTTCAGCTCCGCAATCAGCTCCGGCCCGTATTGCGCCAGAAAGTAAATTCCCGGCAGCACCCGCTCCTGCAACTCTTTGTGCGGAAACAGCTCGGTCAGCACCCGATGCGCATCCTTGGTCAGCGCCTCGTTCCGCCGCAACTCTGCCCGCGCCGCTTTGGCTCCAATCTTCGAGAGCTGATACAGCATCTTTCGCTCGCTCCGTGCCGCCGCGTCCACCAGCGTCGGGTCCAGCTTTTGCAGCTCTGCCCGCAGCTCTTCCAGATGTCTCTGCAGCGACTCCCTAGTCTGGTGCAGCGCCGCCTGCAGCCCCGGGGCCAGCACCCGCGACGCCAGCAACTCGCAAACCTGCGCGCTGCCGTGGAACAGGTCGCGGAAGCTCAGCCGGTAGCGCGCCAGCAGGTCGCTCATCGCCGGGCTGATAATGGTGGCCGAAAGCCGCGGCATCACCGGAGTCGTGCGCCCCAGCAGCTTTTCGTACACCACTCCCGCCTGCGCAAAATACGCCAGCTCGGCCGGTCCGCCAAAGTACACCGCCGTCGGAAACAAATAGTCCTGCACCACCGGACGAAGCAACACGTTGGCGCTGAACTGCTCCGGATGCGCCGCAATCCGCTCCAGCACCTCGCGCCGCGGCACCCGCTGCGCCCCCAGCATGAATCCATCGCCTGCCCGATGCAGCACCGTGCGCCGGTTACCCTCCATCGAAAACAACAGCGTCGATTCCGGCGTTACCCGCACCTGCTCGTGATACCCCGCCTTGCGCAGCGCCTTGCCGCGCTCCAGCAGCGCCTCGTCCAACTCTTCCGCGCGCTCGGCTGCCGCGGTGAACAGCGGCTCGGCAATCGCGTGCAGCTCATCCTCCATCGGATCGACCAGCACCAGCCCGGTCCCCGCCAGCAGCCGCGTAAACAGCCGTGCGAATGCCGAGCCGTAGCTTTCGCCCACGCGATAGCTCTCGCGCAGCGCATCGCTCACCCACCCCGGCCCCAGCACCGCCGTCGCCCGCTCCACCAAGCGCTTCAATCCGCGGCTCCAGCGCCAGCGGTCCCACCGGAGCATCCGAGTTCGCTCTGCGCGGTCGCCGTCAGCTTCTCCAGCTCGCACCCGACCGGAATCGTAACGCTGGCGATCTCTTCCAGATCGTGATCCTCGGTCGCCAGCCAGAACACCGGAATCGCCGCAACCCCCTTGCGCCGTCAGCTCCTCGGCCATCTGCAGCACCGAGACCGCCTTCAGCACCGAGTACAGACGGGCCGCCCAGCACTCCTACCTGCTGCCCGCTGATGCAGGCCACCGCACCCTGGCGAAAGCGCTCAATCGAGGCCAGTGTCGCCTCCGATGCGCCCCCAGCGCCGGTTCTGCTTCTCCAGCACATCGGCCACTCGCGCCCGCCGCTCCGCCGGAAACTCCAGCCCGCGCGCATACTCCAGCACCGCACTGCGACGTCAGGCCGGTGCGCAAAAAATCCCTCCACTTTCTCGTACTGAAACAGAAAATCCAGAAACAGCCGTGAGCTGTGCGGGATCGCCGTGAACGGCATACATTCGGTCTTCACCCAGCCACCTCTGTCCACAACTCAAGCATGCAGGCCCACTTCCTCGTTCGCAGAATGTCCCTGAATTAAGAATCGTTAGAAATTGGATGTTTCAGCCAGCCGCACGATGCACCAGCCTCCCACGATCCACAAGCAGCACCAGCTTCAAAAGCCGGAAGCCACCGCTGGCCCAATCGCACTTTGCTTAAACTCTGATTGTATAAAACATCGACGTCCACAAGCACCGAGCCTTCACACCAAATTCGCCCACCTCGCACGCAAACCGCATTTTCTGCTTCTAATCAACACATGACACTCACTTCTGGCAACGACCTTCCTGCATTGGCTCTGGATTGCCGTGCGCCGCTTCGGTGCCTTGGTCTTCTTCCCCCTCGGGCTGCTGGATATGTCTCCTCCTCGCGCCCGGCAGCTTTGACGCGCTTCTCATCGTGCTCACCGCCGCGCACAAGGAGCTCTGGTGGTACTACGCCCTCATGGCCACCGCCGGCTCGGTCGTCGGCACCTGGCCCACCTTTCAGCTGGGCCGCAAAGGCGGCGAGCAAGCCCTGGACAAGCGCCTCGGCGCGCAGCCGCTCCAAGAAGATCGATTCCGCCTTCCAGCGCTGGGGCTTCTGGTCCATGTTCGTTGGCGCCATCGCGCCCGCCTCCCATGCCCGCATCTGCCTTTGTCATGGTCGCCGGAGCCCTGCGCTATCCCTGGCACCGCTTCCTTCTTGGCGTGGATCCTCGGACGCCTGCTCCGCTATGGCCTCATTGCCTGGATCATCGCGCGTTACGGCAGCCACATCTTCCATTGGCTCCGCGGCTACTACCGCCCCGCACTTTGGACCCTCGCCACCATTGGCATCACCGGTGCAGCCGTCGCACTCTGGTTCTATATCCGCGAACGCCGACGACGCACCGGTACGACCGATCAGCCGGAGCGCCACGCGGTATAGCTTGTGCGAGCTATTTACGCGGCGACGCCGGTTGGTTTTAGGTTTTTGGGTTTGTGCAGGAAGCGGCTGCGTTCTTCTTCGAAGGCTTGGATTTCTTCTTTCATGCGGCGCTCGTTCCAGTAGAGGGCGGGAGCGATGCGGGCGGCGGCCTGCGCGGTGCTGTCCGCATTCCAATTTTGATCGAGGGCGATGGGGACGCGGCGCAAGAGTATGTCGGCGAGGGTGACGGCGTGCTCGTAGGCGACGGCTTCGACGGCTTGGGCGACGAGTTGAGGGCGGCCCTCGACGATGGGCTGGCGCAGGATGGGATCCTGCAATGCGGTCTGGATAACGCACATGGCGTGGCGGCCATGCCATCGTGCAATGGCCTCGGCGCTCTCTTTGGGGATTCCGGTAGAGGCGTGGACGGCGCTGGCCCATTGCTGCAAGGTGCTTTCCACAACGCTCGACTCGCCGAAGGCAAGCTGGGGATCAGGGAGGCGGTCAAACTGCAGGCCCATGGTGTGGGCGGTGCTTTGGGCGAGCGCGGAGGCGGTGGCGAGGGTGCCTCCAAAGATGGACAACAGGCCGAGTGCGCCTTCGTCGGCATGATTGTGCAGGAAGTGGCGGCAGGTGGTGGAATCGTCGGCGGTGCCGGGCAGGCTCTCGCCGGGGTGGGTGGCGATAGGGCGCACGCCGGCGTAGCTGAAGGCAATGGCGGCGGAGGTGAGCTGGGCGCCGGGAAACAGGGCCGCAGCGGAGGTCAGAAGAAACTCGAGTTCCTCGATCGAGGGTGAGGCCAGCGATGGATCTCCACTGTAGCTGACGTTGGTGGTGCCGACCTGCAACATGCCATTCCAGGGAGCGATGGAGATGGACTGGCCTTCGCGTGCCGCTGGTTGAGGCATTGATTGACGACCAGGGCGCAGACCCGCTTGAATACCGATGGTGGGCGAGCCGGGCCAGCAGCGGAGCATGAGGTGAGAGGAGCGTACGCCGCGGGCGAGCGGTGAGGTTGCGGCGAGTCCGGTGAGGTCGCGGACGAGATCGACCCAGGGGCCGGTGGCATTGATGACCCATTCGCTCTCCACGTAGCTTTCCTCGCCGGTGAGAGCATCGCGCAGGAGCACGCCCCGGACGCGGCCTTCTGTGGCGCGGATGGAGAGCACGTTGGCATGATTGCGGGCGATGGCTCCGGCGGCACAGGCGTCGCGCAGCCAGTCGGCGACGAGGCGCTCGGGGAACTCACAATGCGCATCCTGGTAAGGATAGAGCATCCAGCGCTGAGCGGGGTCGAGCGCGCAGCGGAGTGATTCGGTCTCCGCTGAAACTTTGGCGGGGGGAAGTTTTCCAAGCTTTCGATAGAGCCAGAGGGCGGCGCGAATCTGCAGACCGGAGCTGCGCGAGGCGGAGCCGGCGGCGAGGACGAAATCGAGCGGCTGCACCAGATGCGGTTGCTCGCGCAGCAAGGCCGCGCGCCCGCGCAGGGACTCGCGAATCATGCGGAACGAGCTGCGATCAATGGGCTGAATGCCGCCCGCGACGATGCGGGAACTGCGGCTGCTAGTGCCGGAGGCGAAGTCGTCGCATTCCAGCAAAAGCACGGATTTGTGGGCCTGCGCGCACTCCCGGGCCAGCGCGACGCCATTGATTCCGCCACCAACGATGATGATGTCAACGCGCTCCGGCAATGGGCCGCGTCCGGGAAAACTTCGCATAGAAGCAGATTAGATGCAGGCGGAGCAGGGAGGGTCGGCTGTCACACGAGAAACTCTGGCTTGGACGAAACTTGCCAGCCGCGGCCCGGCGCGTGGAAACTAAAAGGCATGACAACTGGCCAGCGCTTTGAACGTGCGGTGGAAATTATGCATCGCTTGCGCGCCCCGGGCGGATGCCCGTGGGATCGCGAACAGACCTTCGACAGCATTAAGAAATATACGGTCGAGGAGACTTACGAGGTTTTGGAGGCGATTGAGAATCGCGACTGGGAGGAGCTGCCGGGCGAACTCGGAGACCTGCTGCTGCAGGTGCTGTTTTACGCCGAGATGGCGGGCGAGCAGGGACATTTTTCGATCGACGAGGTGCTGCAGACGTTGAGCGACAAGCTGGTACGGCGGCATCCGCACGTCTTTGGCGACGTGGAGGCCGAGACCTCCGGCGAGGTGCTGAAGAACTGGGAGGCGATCAAGGTAGGCGAGCGGGCGCAGAAAGCGGCTGGCTCCGGGAAGCCGGAGAAGGCGGCGGAGGACGGGCCGAAGCCGCTGCTGGAATCGGTCTCAAGGGCGATGCCGGCGTTGCTGGAAGGGTTGAAGCTCTCGAAAAAAGCCGCGCACGTGGGTTTCGACTGGCCGTCGATCGGTGGGATTTTCGAGAAACTCGACGAGGAGGCCGAGGAACTGCGACGCGAGGTGGAGCGGATTCCTGAGGGGCGTGGAAGTGAGGTTCCGGCAGAGCTGCAGGGGAGATTGCAGGACGAGGTGGGGGATCTGCTGTTTACGGTGGTGAACCTGGCGCGCTATCTGGAGGTCGATCCTGAGTCGGCGCTGCGGCAGACGAACCGGAAATTCCGTCGGCGCTTTGGGCATGTGGAGGGGCGGCTGCGGGCAGAGGGAAAAGAGTTGGGAGAGGCTTCGCTGGAGGAGATGGAAAAGCATTGGCAGGGTGCGAAGGGAAGAGAGTAGCCACAGGTTTCGAAGTTTAAAGTGTAAAAGTTTCAAGGTTGCACGGTAGTCCCGATTGCGGGTAGTGTGCTAGCCGATGAGATTTCCGCGCAGTTCCGGAGTGCTTCTGCATCCGACATCGCTGCCAGGGCCTTACGGGGCGGGCGACCTGGGGCCGGAGGCATTTGCGTTCATCGAATTTCTTGCCGCGGCCGGACAGAAAATTTGGCAGGTGCTGCCGCTGAATCCGACCGGGTACGCGGATTCGCCCTACCAGTGTTTCTCGGCGTTTGCCGGCAATCCACTGCTGATCAGCCTGGAACTGCTGGTAGAGCAGGGATGGCTGAGCGAGGACGACCTTGCCAATGTGCCCGAGCTGCCAACGAGACGAATCGACTACGGCGCGGTGATCGCTTTCCGCTTTGCGAAGCTGCGGACGGCGGCGGCGTGCTTTTCTGCGGCGCTGGAAGGCACGCCGGACGGCACCTCGGATCGCAGAGCCCCAGCATTCGCAAACAGCGGCGTCGCAGCCGGGTACGTGGCACAAGGCGGCGCTCCGGCCGTCTGTACAAGGCGGATGGCCACCCCGGCTATCAAAGCGGAGTTCGAAAAGTTTTGCGCTGAACAGGCGGCGTGGCTTGAGGATTATGCGCTGTTCATGGCCGCCAAGGATGCGCATGGCGGCATCGCATGGACGCAGTGGGAGCCCGCACTGGCGGCACGCGAGCCGGCGGCGCTGGAGCGGTGGAGCGAGCGGCTGGCAGGGGAGATTGCGGCCTACAAGTTCTGGCAGTATGAGTTCTTCCGGCAATGGGGTGCGCTGCGGGAGGCTTGCCATCAGCGCGGCATCCGCATCATGGGCGATGTGCCGATCTATGTGGCGCACGATAGCGCGGAGGTGTGGACGGCTCGGGAGCTGTTCTGGCTGGATGAGCGGGGGAATCCGCTGAAGGTTTCCGGGGTTCCGCCGGATTACTTCAGCGCGACGGGGCAGTTGTGGGGCAATCCGACTTATCGCTGGGATCGCCTGCGGGAAGATGGCTTTCGCTGGTGGATTGCGCGGCTGCGCGGGGTGATGCGGCTCTTCGACATGGTGCGGATCGACCACTTTCGGGGCTTTGAGGCATACTTTGAGATTCCGGCGGGCGAGACGACGGCGGTCAACGGCGTGTGGATTAAGGGTCCGGGTGTGGAGCTGTTCGAGGCGTTGGAGCGGGAGTTCGGCCCGCTGCCCATTGTGGCCGAGAACCTGGGCGTGATTACGCCGGAGGTTGAGGCGATCCGCAAGCGCTTCGATTTTCCTGGGATGGCGATTCTGCAATTTGCATTTGGGAACGATCCGCAGGGACCGAGCTTCCGTCCGCATAACTACGAGCGCAACCTGGTGGCCTATACCGGCGGACACGACAACGACACGACGGTCGGCTGGTGGACGAGCGGGACCGCCGACTCGACGCGCAGCGAAGAGGATCTGCGTCGCGAACGCGCATTCGCCGGCAAGTACCTAAATTTGCGGGGCGAAGAGATTCAGTGGGCGATGATTCGCGCGCTGATGGCCTCGGTGGCCGATACCGTGCTGATCCCGATGCAGGACGTGCTGGGACTGGGCAGCGAGGCGCGCATGAACCGGCCGGGACGCATGGACGGCAACTGGAGATGGCGCTACGAGTGGAGCGAATTGCGTCCGGAGATGGTGCAGCGACTCCGGATGCTGACCGAATCGTATGAGCGCTGACGGAGGCAATAGGGATTGAGTTCACACACGGAAAAGAGCTGGGGCGGGTTGGTGCTGCGCACCTGTCACACGGTGGGCGAGTTCCGGCAGGTGGTGGCGCTGGAGAAGGAAGTGTGGGGATTCGAAGACATCGACCTGGTTCCGGCGCGGCTGTTTGTGGTGGGGGAGAAGATCGGCGGACACGTGCTGGGCGCATACGACGGCTCGGCGCTGGTGGCATTCGCCTTTGGATTGCCGGGAGTGCGCGAGGGGCACGCATACATTCATTCGCACATGCTGGCGGTGAAGGAGACGCTGCGCAATACGGGATTGGGGCGGGAGATGAAGTTGTTTCAGCGCGAGCTTGCGATGAGTGAAGGCTACGAGCTGATTGAGTGGACCTTCGATCCGCTGGAGATCAAGAACGCGTATTTCAATCTGGAGAAGCTGGGCGCAGTGATGCGGCGCTACGTTGTGAATCACTATGGAATCACCTCTTCGCCGCTGCAGGGCGGATTGCCGAGCGACCGGCTGGTGGCCGAGTGGTGGCTGCGCTCGGCGCGGGTGGAGCAGACGCTGGCATGCGGGAAACGTCCGGAAATAGCGGTTGCGGAGAGGGTTGAGATTCCGGCGGAGATTTACGAATGGAAGGCGCAGGCAGAGACGCGGACGCGTGCCGCCGAGGTGCAGCGGCGCACTCGCGAGCTGCTGCAGAGGCACTTCGGTGCCGGGCTCAGCGTGGTCGGATACGAGCGCGAGGCCAATGGCGACGGACGCTATCTGCTGGGGCGCTGGAGCGAGAGGTGAGGGGAGCTTAAGAGCAAGGGCAAGGTCAACGACCCCACATCTGCCAAAGACGGGCAGATATGGGCCACCCGCGGGCAGATATGGGGCACCACTCACGGAATGAACGTGACTCGCCAGAGACGTGCGTCGTCAGGCGCCGAAGATGCGGCGGACTTCTTCTTCGGTGTTGCGCCAGCGTTCGACGTAATTCTTTACCGACATGAAAGTGCGCGGCTTCATGTGGTCGATGAAGAGAGTGCCGTTGAGGTGGTCGATCTCATGCTGCAGGATGCGGGCGTACCAGCCCTGAGCTTCGACCTGCTGTTTTTCGCCGCTTTGGTCGAGATAGCGCACGCGGACGCGGGTGTAGCGTGGAACCTGGGCGGTGTAGCCGGCGATGCTAAGGCAGCCTTCGAAGAATTCGGCTCGAGGGTTGCGGTCGAGGACTTCCAGCTCTGGATTGATGATCACGTGAAAGTCGACGGGCACGCGTCCCCGCGCGCGGAGCTGTTCGGCACTCCACGAGCTTTGGTACTGCTCGCGATCCTCGATGATTGCAAGTTGCAGGCCGAGGCCGACCTGCGGCGCGGCGAGACCGACGCCGGGCGCAAGGCGGAGGGTTTCAAGCATGGCGGCGATGGTCTGCTGGATTTCCGAGCTCTGAATCTCCTCGGGACGCAGGGGGCGCGCGAGCTGCCTGAGTACGGGTTCTCCGGCTTGGATTATTTCAAGGCTCAACCTGCGGGCTCCTGGCGGAGATTCTATATTAGAGCGTTCACGGCAGTTCTAGTTGCTGGCTGAAGTGCCTTTGGGCCGACTGCATATTTGAGTGGCGCGGGGATTCCTCGCTGCGCTTCGGAATGACAAACTAAAACCGCAGCAAGGGCGACGACAGAGAGCAACACCGTTCGTCAACTCTGGAGTCGCCTCCAGTCCTGAACAGGATAAGAAAAAGTTGGCAGGCGGCAATGCTTCGAAGCCTCGCGGTGAACGCAGCTCTGGGGAAGGGCATCTGATCTTCGAGGAGCAGTCCATAAATCGGCTATGCGCGGACGGCTCACTCTCTCCTACTGGAGCCCACCATGGACATCAAGACGAATGCAGCGCGCATTCGCCCCCACTTCCGTTCTGAAGCCTGGCCCGCACTGCCGCTGCGGGAGTGGCAGGAGACCTATCACAACCTGCACATGTGGACGCAGATTGTGGGCAAAGTCCGGCTGGGACTTACGGCGAATACGAACCACTGGTGGAACGTTCCGCTGTACGTCAACGCCCGTGGATTGACGACTTCGCCGATTTCTTACGAAAACTTCGTATTTGAAATCCAGTTCGACTTCATCGATCACATGCTGCGCATCGACCGCTCGGACGGCGTGCGCAAGCAGTTCGCGCTGGAGCCGCGCACGGTTGCCGAGTTCTATGCAGAGTTTATGGCGGCGCTGCGTTCGCTGGGAGTTGAACTCAAGATTTATGCCACGCCGGTTGAGGTTGCGAATCCGATTCCGTTTGCCGACGACCGCCTTTATCGCGCGTACGATGCGGACGCGGCGCATCGCTTCTGGCGCATTCTGGTTTCCAGCGATGCCGTGTTCAAGCAGTTTCGCGCGCGCTTTCTGGGCAAGAACAGCCCGGTCCAGTTCTTCTGGGGGAGCTTTGACTTGACGGTGACGCGATTCTCGGGGAGGCGCGCTCCGGAGCGTCCGGGTGCGGACTTGATCACGCGCGAAGCTTACTCGCACGAGGTGATCAGCGCGGGATGGTGGCCGGGCGGCGCGGGGGTGGAGGACCCGGCGTTTTACTGCTATGCCGCGCCGCGTCCGGAAGGGCTCGAACTGCAGCGAGTGTATCCCGAGGCCGCGTTCTATCACCCGGAACTGAAGGAGTTCATCCTGGTGTACGACGAGGTGCGGAGAGCGGAATCGCCAGAGCGAATGCTGCTGGACTTTCTGCAGAGCACCTATGCGGCAGCGGCGGAGCTGGCGCACTGGAACCGGGGAGAGCTGGAGCGAGCTTCCTTGCGGCCTGGAGTGAGCGGTGCTGCCTGATGCGATCGTGAGTTGCGCGGTAGCCGATGGCTCTGATACCGTCCACGCAGAATGAGAATCGAAGCCATTACCCTGCGCGAAATTCGCATGCCGCTGGTTCATTTTTTTGAGACCAGCTTTGGGCGCACGACGGAGCGCCGCATTCTGCTGGTCACGGTTCACGCCGACGGCGTGCAGGGTTGGGGAGAGTGCACGGCGGGCGAGCATCCGTTTTATAACGAAGAATCTACCGATACGGCGTGGTATGTGCTGCGCGAATATCTGGCTCCGGCGTTTGCGGGTAAGGCGCTGGAGAGCGGGCGCGAGGCAGCGGTGCGGATGCCTGCGGTACGAATGCATCTCATGGCTAAGGCTGCGCTGGAGAATGCGGTGTGGGACGCCGAAGCGCAGTTGAAGCAGGTGCCGCTGTGGAAGCTGGTGGGGGGCACGCGCAAGGAGTTGGCCGCGGGAGTTTCGATTGGGATTCAGGACAGTCACGAGCAACTGCTGGAGAAGATTGCGGTCGAGGTTGCGGCGGGGTATCAGCGCATTAAGGTGAAGGTGAAGCCGGGATGGGATTTGGAGGTGCTCGCAAAGATTCGTGCCGCCTGGCCGGGGATTCTGCTCTCCTGCGACGCCAACAGCGCGTACACGCTGGAACATGTTCCACATCTAAAACAGTTTGACCAGTTCCGCTTGCTGATGATCGAGCAACCGCTTTGGAGCGATGAAATATTTCTGCACGCGCTGTTGCAGGCCGAGCTGGCGACGAGCCTTTGCCTGGATGAATCGATTTTGAATGCGCGCCACGCGCTGGCGGCAATTGAGTTAAAGGCCTGCCGCATTCTGAACGTGAAGCTGGGACGGGTGGGAGGATTCAGCGAGGCGATTCGGGTACATGACGTGGCGCTTGCGGCGGAGATTCCGGTGTGGTGCGGGGGGATGCTGGAGAGCGGGATCGGCCGGGCGCATAATCTGGCGCTGTCGACGTTGGCCGGCTTCTCGCTGCCGGGAGATGTGTCGGCATCGGCGCGCTACTGGCGCGAGGATATTATCGAACCGGAGGTGACGGTCTCCGGGCAAGGGACGATTGCGGTGAGCAACGAGGCGGGACGCGGGTACGGGATCAAAGAGGATTTGATCGAGCGCTTGACGGTGCGCAAGGAGACAATCCGGGGCTCAATAATCTAGGGCGTTAGCCGTGCGTCCTGTGCGGGTTGAGTGCGGTTCAGGAAGTTCAATGCCTGCTCGACAGACATGGGTTGGACGGGCTGGAAGTCCCAGGAAGTTTCGTTCTCGTCGATGTGGAGGGGCTTGAACATGAGCACTTTGCCTTCGAAGTGTAGGGTCATTTTCGTGGTGTCCCAATGGGTGGGCGTGATCTCACTCTGCTCGACAATGAAGCGACCGCCTTTGTAAAGTCTGCCGAGAATTCCCCAACCAAAGTTCACGTCCTTGAAGAGGGTACCATCGATTTTCACGAGGCGGTGAGCGGTTTCGTCCACCAGCATTTCGCCCTGCATTCCGGTGAAGACCGCGGTCTCATGGTTGGGCGGATTGAAGCTGGGACGCGGGCTGAACTTGAGGCGAACGATTTTATGGCCGTTGGGCCCGTTAAAGCTGTCGAGGTAAACGAAGTCGAATGCATCGGGAATGGTCGAGAGCATTTTGCGGGTGCGCTCTTCATCCTCCAACTGATCCTTCTGCTTGCGTCGCATCTGGGCGGGATCGAGCATTTTGCGGGTGCGCTCGTCCTCCGCTCGGCGCTGTTCCGGGGTGAGCGGCTTGCCGTCAATGAGCACGACCCGGCTCAGGATTCCCTGGGGAGTGCCCACGAGGTACTCGATCCGGTCGCCTTTCTCGCGGTCTTTATTGTGCTGCTTCCATGAGAAGAGGTGGAAGCGAGCGTTGTCCTTCATCTCGTTCTGCATCACCATGCGCACCAACTCGCCGGGAGGGACTTGCTGGGCTGGCGTGGAGACGACCAGGGCGAAGGAGCCGAGCAGAACGCAGGCGAGCGCCAAGACACGCATTCTGGATATGTGGTACAGCGGGGATGAGTTAAACATAGCGAGCATGAAAGTCCGCAGACTGACCAGATTAGAAGCAGATGGAGCGCAGGCCGTTGCTGCAGATCTTTTAATTTGGAATCGCGCATACGGGCGGCGGGCCGGAGGCAGAGAACAATGCGGTGGCGCAAAAGGCGTAGAATTGACAGGGAAGAGCCTTAAGACGTTGCCGCTGGCTTGCTGGTTCGCTATATTCAAGTGAGCCTAGTATTCCCGAGGGTTGCCAGAATGTGGCGGTTCGCCCGAAGCTGAAGAATAATAACGGAGTGTTTGCATGTGGAAATCACGCAGAGAAGATGAGAAGCCATCAACTTCTCCTACACCGGAGCCGCCGGCGACCGTAGTTCCGGCTTCTCCGTCGTACCCAGCCCACGCCGTGGAGACGTCAAAAATGGATATCAATCGCCCCAATGTTGCCCATATCGGCAAGTCTGTCATCATCAAAGGTGAACTTTCTGGAAGTGAAGACCTCTATCTCGATGGCGAAGTCGAGGGCAACATCGACCTACACAATCACAACCTCGTGATCGGACCCAATGGCCGAGTGCGCGCCAACGTCCAGGCCAAGGATGTGGTGATCCACGGCAAGGTGGATGGCAACGTCACGGGAGCCGAGAAGGTGGAACTGAGGAAGTCGTCGGTGGTAACCGGCGACATCAACACGCAACGGATCGTGATTGAAGATGGAGCTTTCTTCAAAGGCGCCATCGACATCCGCAAAATCGAGTCGAAGGTGGAGAACGCGCGCCCAACGGCGCAGGCGGCTCCGGCGGCGATTACCTACGCCGCAGCGGCTTCGAGTCCGGCCGGCTCAGCGGAAAAGAAGTAAGCGGAAAACAATTTGGCCGAAAACTTGTAGAATGAGAGTATAAGGACCGGCACGCGCGAGTGTGCCGGCCCCAAATATTGCCAGCACCGGCCAGGTTTCTATTGGGTTTCCTTCGCAATTTATTCGGCGGCAGCGCGCAGCCCTCATCGGCCCCGGGCGAGAGCGCTCCACGCATCCCGCGGCGTTCGACGGGTTTCCAGCACTTTACCGCGGCCATTCTGCGCCCCGACGGACAAAGAATACTCGACCTCGGTCCGACCTCCAGCAACAACATATATTTCATTACCGGGCTTGGTCACAAGGCCTACAACGAAGACGTGCTGATGGCGGCGAATTCCAGCCGGTTGGCGATTCCCGGAGCGGAAAAAGAGAGTGCGACGGTGGATGTGGAGCGCTTTCTGGCCGAGGATCTGCTGTACCAGGCGGAGTCGTTTGACGCGGTGCTGATGTGGGATGTTTGCGATTACCTGCCGGAAGTGCTAGTGAAGCCGGTGGTGGAGCGCATCTACCAGATTACGAAGCCGCGCGGGGCGTTGCTGGCCTTCTTTCATACGCGCGATGCGGGCACAGAGGCGGCGTACTACCGCTATCACATCAAGAACGAGGAGACGCTGGAACTGCAGCAGGGGCCGCCCTTCAAATTGCAGCGCGTCTTCCAGAACCGCCACGTGGAAAACCTCTTCCACGACTACAATTCCATCAAGTTCTTCCTGGGCAAGGAGAACATTCGCGAAGTGCTGCTGGTGCGCTAAGCGGTAGGCGCCCCCAACGCCGTATGGTGTTCCTATTCAAATCGAGCTACTTAGGAAAATCGATCGCTGGTCGAAAAGCTTTGGGCAGTGCGGGAGAATTGAGCTATTGCGGGGGTCCTTCGCGCTGCTCAGGATGACACTCTCAAAAAATACAGAGAACTCTAAGCGGTCTCGAGTTCCTCTTCCAACAGTTGCTTGTCGTGCAGGCTGGTGTAGTAGCCGTTGAGCGCGATGAGTTCGTCGTGGGTTCCATATTCGACGATGTGCCCGTGGTGCAGCACGGCGATGCGGTCGGCGTTGCGCACAGTGGAGACGCGGTGCGAGATGAAGATGGTGGTGCGCCCCTGCATCACCTGGCGCAGTCGGTTAAGGATTTCATCTTCGGTGTGGGTATCGACGCTGGCCAGCGCGTCATCGAGGATGAGAATGCGCGGCTCGCGGATGACGGCGCGGGCGATGGCCGTGCGTTGCTTCTGGCCTCCGGAGAGAGTGAGCCCGCGCTCGCCAACCATGGTTTCGTACTTCTCGGGAAAGCCCTCGACATCCTCGGCAATGCGGGAGATCTCCGCGGCCTGCTGCACTTGCCCGGTGGTTGCGTCCTCGACGCCGAAGGCGATGTTTTCGCGGATAGTTGCGCTAAACAGGAAGGTCTCCTGCGGCACGAATCCGATCTGGCGGCGGAGGGTTTCCAACGAATACTCGCGGATGGGGCGTCCGTCGATGAGCACCGAGCCAGAGGCGGCGTCGGCGATGCGTGGAATGAGCGAGACCAGGGTGGACTTGCCGGAGCCAGTTGGACCGACGATGGCGAGGCTGGTGCCAGCGGGAATTTTGAGATTCACATTGTGCAGCACGGCGGCGCCGGGTTCGACCGCCGAGGAGAGCGCTGCGTCGCATCGCTTGGACTGAAAGGCATAGGCGAACGATAGGTTGCGGAACTCGATTTCACCGCGAATGTCGGTGGTGGCGGGGACTGCGATGACGGCGGGATCATCGGCAATGGTGGGCTTCTGGCGCAGGATTTCGTCGATGCGTCCCATGGATGCCGTGCCGCGCTGAAAGATGTTGATGACCCAGCCGAGGGCGATGACAGGCCAGGTGAGCTGGATCATGTAGGTGGTGAAGGCCACGAAGTCGCCGACCGAGATGTGGTGGTTGAGCACTTCCTGGCCGCCGATCCAGAGCACGATGACCAGAGCGAAGCCGAGCATCATCTCAAGGGTGGGCCAGAGCATGCCCATCAGGCGTGCGAGCGGCATGGCACGGTTGATGTAGGCGGTGTTCTCGGTTTCAAACAACGCGATTTCAGCCTCTTCCTGGGCGTAGGCGCGGATGAGGCGGGCACCGGAGAAGTTCTCCTGGGCGCGGGCGCTGATGTCGCTGAACTTGGCCTGGATGCGCTCGAAACGTTCATGGATGCGTGTGCCGAAATATTGCACGATGATGCTGGCGAGGGGGAGTGGGAGAAAAGCCCAGAGCGTGAGCTTGGGGCTGATGCGAGTCATGAAGACAAGCGCGCCGGTGGTGAAGACCAGGGTATTGGCCGAGTACATGATGGCAGGGCCGAGCAACATGCGGACGGCGTTAAGGTCGTTGGTGGCGCGGGCCATGATGTCGCCGGTGCGGGTGCGCTGGTAGAAGCCGAAGTCGAGGGCTTCGAGATGGCGGAAAAGGTCGTTGCGCAGATCGAACTCGATCTCACGCGAGATGCCGATGACGATCCAACGGGTGAGAAATTGGAAGATTCCTTTGCCGGCGGCAACAGCTATCAGAAGCCAGCACCAGGTCAGCAACTTGCCGTGAGTTACACCTTGATTCAGATCGTCGATGATGCGCTTGATGAGCAGCGGGCTGAGGATCCAGATGCCGTTATTGCAGAAGACCGCGAGAGTTCCGGCGACGAATCGCTTCCAGTACCTCTTCATGTAAGGGAACAGGGGCCGGAGCTGGGAGAATTGCAAGGGCAGTCACCTAAAGATGCAATTGCGATATAGATGCGATTGTAGCAGCGGCGGTCGCAGGCGTGGGGTTAGAGCACCTGCAGACGTACCGGATGGGAACCTAGGTTGGGACTTTGAGCAGGAGATAACCGCCGAGCAAGCCGAAGATGAGGTCGGGGGCCCAGGCAGCCATGGCGGCGGGTAGTTGGCTGGCATTGCCCATGGCTTCGAAGAGTCCGGCGGCGACGAAGTAGATGATGGCGACGCTGAGGGCGACGGCGATGCCGGTGAGCGCGCCCTTGCGTCCGACGGAGAGCGAGAAGGGAACGGCGAGGATGGCCATGACGAGGGTGATGAGGGGATAGGCGAACTTCTTCTGCAACTGCACGCGCAGGCGGACGACGTCGAAGCCGCTCTGCTGAAGATCGGCGATGTAGGCGCGCAACTCGTGGGAGTTCATCTCCGAACTCTGGTGCACTTCCTTTTTGAAATAACCGGGCGGCTCGATCAGGGTCGGGAAGGTTTCTGCGTCGAATTGATGGAAGCTCTGGATGGCCGAACCGCGGAAGGTGCGCGCCCATCCTTGCTCGAAGATCCACTTGTTCAACTTTTCCGACCAGTGGGCGCGCGAGGCGTGGACACGGCCCGTGAGTTCGAAGGTTTTGGGATCGAACTGGAAGGCGGTGATGTTGGCGAAGGTGTTCTGGTCAGGGTCAAAAAATTCGTAGTAGTAGATGGTGTTGTGCTCGCCGAAGATCCACCTGCGGTCGGGACGGAGATAGGTCTGCGCGGGCTTGCCCTTGATCTGGTTGCGGATCGTCTCCTGGCGTTGATTGGCGGCGGGAATGTAGAACTGGTCGAAGAAAAACAGGCCGGTGCTGATGGCCGCGGCGATGACGAAGACCGGGAAGATGACGCGATAGATGCTGGTTCCGGTGGCCTTCATCGCGGTGATCTCGTTGCTCTTCTGCAGCAGCCCGACGGTGGTGAGGACGGCCAGCAGGACGCTGAGCGGCGTCATGATGTAGATCATCGAGGGGGTGACGTTGAGCAGGTACTGGCCCACCATGAGCATCGGGATGTGATTGCGGACGATGTCGCCGAGGAGTTCAAAGAAAGTGAAGACCAGGGTGAGCAGGATGAACGAGAGCAGGATCATGCCGAGATACATGGCAAAATCGCGCAGGACCATTTCATCGAGGAGAAGGGGATAACGCGCCGCCGAGGCGCCGGGAGCAGCGCGCCGGGTCGTCCTTTGAGACGCGGACGGCGCGACTGGGCTCGGCGCTATCTTTTGCTGGAATGCGTTCAGCGGCCGCTCCAGGATTTGCACCCCGCATCACACCCTGAATCGCATCCTGAATTGCGTCGTAAATCGCAGTCCATGCACCGCGGAGCGATCCAAGGTCGATGAGGGTGCGCTCGACCCGGTGCAGCAGCACCAAGCCGGCGAGCAGGAAGATAAAATTGGCAGCCCAGACGCCGCTCCCGGCGGAATCCTGCCGCTGCGTCCGAGGGAGATTCCGGTCAAGGAGACGAAATAATAAAGAAAAACCAATACGATTGTGAGCACGAAACCCATGCTCTTGCCGCCCTTTTTCGACGAGAGGCCGAGCGGGATTCCTACCAGAGCGAGAACCAGGCACGAGGTCGGCAAGGCGAGCCGGCGATGGAATTCCACCAGATACCATCGGGCGCGCGCGGCGGGCGTGTCCTGCGGATTGCGCGGCTTGAAGCTATCGGTCTCCGGATGGTGGCCGCGGTACCAAAGCTGGGCGGTGCTCATTTCGCTGACCGGAACCAAATCCTGCTTGCTTTCGTCCGGGGGAGGAATCGCGATGGGCAGGTCGGTTTGGGCGAAGGTGGAGATCTCGTACTGATCGGGGTTCTGGGGCTGCAACTCCTGCTGCGAGCCGTGGTTGAGGTGCATGTGGATGGTGTCGGGGTCGTCGGAGACGATGAGGCCACTTTGCGCGAGGGTGACCTTAGGCGCGGAAGGGTCGGAGATATCGGCCAGGAAGATGCCGCGCCACTGGGAGGCATTGGAGCTGGAACGCACATCCTCGACGTAGAGCACCATGTTCTTGAAATCTTCGTAGAAGACGCGCGGCTGAATCTCAAAGGAGGCCTGCGAACTCCTGAGCTTGTTCTCCAGCCGGGTCGAGCGCCGCCGAGGACATGGGGGCAATCCAGACGCTGTTGGCCAGCGCCAGCAGCCAGGCGACGACCGCAAAGATGGCGATGACGCGGACAAACATCCATGCGCCGAAGCCGCTGGCGCGCATCGCGGTCACTTCGCTATCGGCGGCCAGGCGGCTGAGGCCGATGAGGATTCCGACCAGCAGGCCCATGGGGATGGTGATGGTGCAGGCGACGGGCAGGGTGAGGAAGAAAAGCTCGGCAACGCTGGGCAGGGGAGCGCTGTTGCGTACGACGATTTCAAGCAGCCGCCCGAGGTCGCGCATGAAGATAACGAAGGTAAACAGAGCTACGCCGATGGCGGCGTGCTGTACGACTTCGCTAAGAATGTAGCGCGAGAAAATCTTCACGGCGCAACCGGGCACACCTAGGTTAGGACTGAATTCTGAGTCTAGCATGACCGCAATGCCTTAGGGCTGCTATCCTAGGCAGGCTCTTTCGCGGGTCTGCAAGCGGAATCCTATATCTCGATGGCGCAAGGTAAACTTCGGCTTCTTCTTCTGTGGCATATGCACCAGCCCTTCTACAAGGACCTGGTCAGCGGTGAATACCGCCTGCCCTGGGTGCGTCTGCACGCACTGAAGGACTACTACGGCATGGTGAAACTGCTGGAGGAGTTTCCGCAGGTTCACCAGAATTTCAACATTGTGCCCTCGCTGGTGGCGCAGATTGAAGATTACAATTCCGGAGTATTCAAAGACCCATTCTGGGATATTGCCGCCAAACCAGCCGCGGAGCTGAGCCTGGATGAACGGCACTTTGCGCTGACCTATTTTTTTCAAGCGCATGGGGAGCGGATGATCGGGCGCTACCCGCGCTATCGCCAACTGTGGGAGCAGGTGCGCGCCGCCGGAACGGACCCGGCCCATGCCGCCATCACCTTTACTGAGCGCGACTATCGCGACTTGCAGGTGCTCTCGCAGATTGCGTGGTTTGACGAATATTACTTGAACGATCCGGCGGTGCAGGCGCTGATCGAAAAGGGACAGGGCTACAGCGAGGAAGATCAGCGCTTTGTGATGAGCAAGCAGCACGAGATATTGAAGGGTGTGCTTCCCGCCTATCGCGAGGCGGCTGCGCGCGGCTCGGTGGAGCTGTCACCCAGCCCGTACTATCACCCGATCCTTCCGCTGATTTGCGATACCAATGCCGGGCGCGAATCGGTTCCGGGACTGCCGCTGCCATCGGAGCGCTTCCGCCATCCGGATGACGCCGAGGAGCAGATTCGCCGCGCGCTGGATGCGCACGAGCGGACTTTTGGGGTGCGTCCGGTGGGGATGTGGCCGAGCGAAGGCTCGGTTTCCGACGAGGCCGTGGGCATTGCCGCGCAGTTGGGCGTGCAGTGGCTAGCGACCGATGAAGGCGTGCTGGGACGCAGCATTGGCCACGAGATGAGCCGCGACGGGGATGGTTATCCTAGACCGGAGCAGCGCCGAAAAGCTCTACAACATTTACCGATGGGATCACGAAGGCCAAACGATGAATATGGTCTTCCGCGATCACAGGATCAGCGACCTGCTGGGCTTTGTCTATTCCGGGATGGGAGCATCCGAGGCTGCGGGGCATCTGCTGAACAACATCAAACGGGCCGCCGCACCGGTTCTGGAATCGGGGCGCGATGCTGTGCTGTCGATTATTCTGGACGGCGAAAACGCGTGGGAGAGTTACGAACACAACGGGCGCGACTTCCTGCGGCGCTTCTACGATAGCTTGCAGCGGGAGCCGCAGATCGAGCCGATTACGATCTCGTGAGGCGATTGCGCGGCACAAGCCGGAAAGCTTCGGCAAACTGCGCGGACTGGTTCCCGGCTCGTGGATCAATGCCAATTTCAATGTGTGGATCGGCGCGCCCGAGGACAACAAGTCGTGGAATTACCTGAGCCAGGCGCGCGATTTTTATGATGATAACGCGAGCCGCGCCAGGGAGGAGCAGCGCACGCTGGCGTACGAAGAGTTGCTGATTGCCGAGGGCAGCGACTGGAACTGGTGGTACGGTCCGGAACATCACTCGGCCAATGATCGCGACTTTGATGAACTTGTACCGCAAGCATCTCGCCAACGTGTACACGGCGCTGGGCGGAGTTCCGCCGGATCATCTGTCGCGTCCGATTTCAGGGGCGCTGGTCCGCTCCGTTTTCAGCGCCGCAAACGGCCTATGTGCGGCCCTCCATTGATGGGCAGGTGAGCAGCTACTTCGACTGGATGGGCGCAGCCATGTTCTCCAGCGACCGGCGCGGCGGCAGCATGCATGGCAAGCTTTTTATCCTTGACTCGATTTACGCCGGCATCGATGAAGCAAACTTATATGCACGCCTGGATTTTGCCGCGAAGCTGCCAGAGGGCCACACGATGGCTACGCTGCACATTGCGCTGCGTGACGGCGAGCAGGCGATTGGGAGTTTTCGCCTGGAAGTGGCGCTGGCGCAAGACAGGATTACGAGCTGGAAGCTGCTCGACGACGGCAACGATATACTCGCATCCGAAAGCGAACCAAACGGGGTTGAGATTGCCCTTGGAAAAATCCTCGCGATGAAGATGCCGATGGCGCTTCTGGACGCACAAGAGGGACATACCTTCAACCTTCGCTTCGTGTTTTACCGGGATGGTCTGCCGATTGACGCGCTGCCGCAGGAAGGTTCGCTGGAGATTCAGGTTGCGCCGGAAGACGTGCTGGCCGAGATTGCCTACGAATCACAGTGAGAGCAAATTCTCAGGTACACCAACCTGGAGTTGCTTTAACGAATGCCATGTGGTGAGCCGAGCATTTCTAAAACCTTGCGCGCCAGCACCGCAAGGCTGAATGGCTTCTGCAAAAATGCAACACCCGCCTCCTGAACCCCATGGTGCATGACGGCATCATCGGTGTAGCCAGACATAAAGATCGTTCTCATCTGAGGGCGGATGCTGCCCAGTGACTGCGATAATTCCCTGCCACTCATCTTCGGCATGACAAGGTCGGTGATCATCAGGTCGATTGGCGCCTCGAACTGGCTGGCGATGGTCAGCGCCTTCGGCCCGGACTCGGCCTCCAGAACCGTGTATCCCAGACTGTCGAGGAATTCGCGAATCGACTCGCGGAGCGCGGGTTCATCCTCGACGACGAGCAGGGTCCCGGCACCGCGCCGGAGCCACTCCGCCTTTTGCATTTCCGCGCCAAGCACGACACCCTGCACGCGGGGCAGGTAAATGGAGAAACAGGCGCCGTAGCCCGGCTCGCTGTCAACGATGAGGTAGCCGCCGCTTTGCTTCACGATGCCATATACGGTGGAGAGGCCGAGGCCAGTGCCCTTGCCCACGCTCTTGGTGGTAAAGAAGGGCTCGAACATGTGCCGCTCAACGTCTTTCGAAATGCCGGTGCCGGTGTCGGAAACGGAAAATGCGGCGTAATCTCCAGGCTGCATGTACGGATGCTCGGTGAGGAAGCTTTCGTCCGGCGTTAGGTTACGGGTTGCAATGGTCAGCGTGCCGCCGTTGGGCATGGCATCGCGAGCATTCACGCTCAGGTTCATCAGCACCTGGGCGATCTGGTTGGGATCGGCTTGCACCGTCCAAACCGACTCCTCGGGTCTAAATTGCAAATCGATATCTTCGCCGATGAGCCTCTGCAACATTTTTGCTGACTCAGAGACGGCGGCATTTAGATTGAGTGCGACCGGGGATAGCACCTGCTTGCGGCTGAAGGCCAGCATCTGTCCGGTGAGACTGGCGGCGCGGTCAGCGGCTTTCATGATGGCCTGGATGTTCTTACGCAAGCTGTCGTTGGGCGGGAGGCCATCCTCGGTGATTTCGGCGTAGCTGCGGATGACCATGAGGAGATTGTTGAAGTCGTGCGCGATGCCTCCGGCGAGGCGGCCCACGGCCTCCATTTTCTGAGCATGAAGGAACTGCTGCTCGAGTGCCAGCTTCTCCTCGTTTTCCTGCTTGCGGCGGGTGATGTCCTGGACGACACCTATCAAGCGCTTCGGATTTCCGGTGCTATCGTGCACAAGATTGCGGTGTACGGAAACCCATCGCAGGCCTCCGTCCGGCGTATGAATCCGATACTCAATGCCGGCTTCGGAATCCTGCTGACCGCTGATCACGCCACTGCGTTTTTCAAGGAACCGCTCGCGATCTTGCGGGGCGATGGAGTTGAACAGCATCTCCAAGGTGATAACTTGATTTTCTTCCCAGCCGAAGATCGAGCGAGCTAACGAATCGCAGGTAATGATGTCAGTTTCCAGGTTACGGTGCCAGACGCCGAGTTTCGCCATATCGAGGGCGGTGCGCAGGTATTGCTGGTTGGCGCGGAGTTCGAGTTCGATGTCCTTTCGAGCCGTGATGTCCACCGACGCACCGACAGTACGGACGGGATGCCGTGCATTTGCCTGGCCTTCAAAAAATGTTTCGGATTGAACCATCACCCATCGGCGGCCTTCGGGGTGAGTGATGCGGTGTTCACAGCGAAAAAGCCCGTCTCCCGTTGGATCAATACTCTGACGCAGGGCAGAGTATACGGAGTCGCGATCTTCGGGATAAACAAAATCCAGAACTCGTTGACGAGTGACGGGCGTCTCCTCACCATAGCCGTAGATTGCCCTGAAGGTTGGTGAGCAGTGGAAGGTTTGGGAGCTGTGTTCGAACTCGAAGATGCCAAAGTTCGCGACCTTTGCGGCCTGGGTCAGGCGCTGCTCGCTTTCGCGCAGGGCTCGCTCGCTGCGAACGCGTTCACTCAGGTCGCGTATGGAGGCGATCACGCAAGGACGGCCGCGCATAGTAATGAGGCAATTGTGAATCTTTACCGGAACCCGGGTTCCATCTTTGGCTAAGAGAATCTGGTCGAAGATCATCTCGCCGTTTTCGCGGAGGTGTTTCCCTACGTCAAGAGCAGAGAGTCCGGATGCCGGGTCATCGAGATCCTTTGGAGACATTGAAAGGAGCTCTTCGCGACTGTAGCCCACACGCTCGCAGTACACATCATTCACCTCCAGAAAACGTCCTACGCCACCTTCTGGAGTGAATTCGTTGACGATCACTGCGTCGGAGATGCTGGCCAGCAGAGCCTGGGTGCGCTCCTCGCTCTGGAGCAGCGCGGCCTCGGCGCGGAACTTCGCCAAGGTGATGGCCAGATGATTGGCGAGACACTCCCACCACGTAATTTCTTCCAGCGAAAACTGTCCTGGGCGCTTGTCGTTGAATTGGAGCAAGCCGAGGCGTTCGCCACCTGCCTTCAAGGGGATGAGCGCGATTGATTGATAGCCTTCACGCAAGCAGCGGCGATGCCGCAGAGTCTCGTCGGCAGCAGCTACAGTTCTGAGTTCGCCGGCGCATTGGATCCAGAAGCTTCCTTGGGCGGTGAAGTAGGGTTTGGAGAGATCGAAACGCCCACGAATGACATCTCCGCAGGGGCACTCGAGAGTGGCATCGCCGTGCTCGTCCCGGAGTACCTCGCCGACGCAGTCCCTGGCACAGAGAGTGTTCTCGTTGAGGAGGAACTCAGGGGGGAATCCAAGGGCCCGGAAATAGGGAAAATCGCTGCCATCGCGCAGGCGTATGGCCACCGCTTCACAGCGGCTGTGCTGCTGGAAGAAGGCGACCGCCGCATTGACTAGGTTGGGGGTGTCAGTACAGGCGTTGACGAGACGAAAAAACTCGATGGTACTGTCGCGTTCCTCTTGCCAGCGGAGGCTCTCAGGGGCAGGGGAAGCCTTGCTGCCCGGAGTGGGCGGGCCGCCGACGTCTCGATGAATGCCACTTTCCTTCGCCATAGAGTATGTCCATGATCGCAAACAGTGCTTTACTGCTTAAACGAACGAGTCCTGGACCTGACAGCGGTTCTCGGCAAGAGGGGTAGCCGCGTCCCGGCTCAACTTATAAGAGGATACTCTACGGTGACTGCCGCAGCCGCAGGAAGTTACCTCAGACAGCGTTCCTTCGGTTTCCCGGGGTGGGACAGAAGCAGATCAAATCGAAGCGGACGACGATGAAGGCTAGCTCGGATGTGGTAAAGGCGAATTCTTCGTCCCGGGCGAGGAAAGCTCTTGTATGATTTTCTTAGCACCCCATTCCGCAATACGAGCTGGAGGCAGAAGTAGAAGATGTCCGAGAGTAATCCGGAAAGCATCGCGCGCGAGGTTGTGGAGCTGTGTGCTAATTGTGAGCAGTGCAGAGAGTTCATGGAGGACACAGGGTGTTTATTCTTCCCTCGATTATTCGAGCTGCACGATCAGGAGAAAGATGGGGGCCAGAAGATCAGTTCGGAGGAGCTAAAAGAGCTGATCAATCTCTGTAATATGTGCGGATTGTGCTCCTGTCCGGCGGTTCGCGCAGATATCCGAAATGCCAAGGACGCATTCATCGCCCGCGATGGGATGAAGCCGATGCTTCGCGTGCTGGAAGACGTGCAACGCGTGTGGAAGATTTGCGGCGCATATCCAAGATTGGCCAACCTGATCTCCGAGATCAAGCCCGCCGCATATGTGGTGAAGCGACTGACCGGGATTCATCCGGAGCGGAAACTGCCGAAGATGCCCGAGGAGAGCTTCGATAGCTGGGCGGGTAAGCGGGGGCTTCATCTAAAGCGGAAGACGGCTGAGCCGAAAGTTGCGTATTTCGCTGGCTGCACCGCCCGGTATCTCTTTCCAGAAGTGGCCAAGGCGACGGTTGAGGTGCTGGAGCGAAACGGAGTTACGGTTTATTTTCCTGAGCAAAAATGTTGCGGCATGCCGAGCCTGCTGGAGGGCGACCGGCCCTTTACCTTCGAACTCGCCGGTTTCAACTTGCAGCAGCTCGAAGACGCGATCGATGACGGCTACTATATCGTTTGCTCCTGTCCGACATGCGGCTACATGCTGAAGGGAGTTTTGAACGAGGGCGCGTACCTTTCCGAGGCGTACCGCAACAAGTTGATACAGATGTTGGCCGAGGCTGGAGGCGATTATCACAAGGTATGGGAGCGCATTCTTGCAGAGGAGGCGACTACCGAAGGACGTGCCACCGCGGCCTCGCCCCGGCGGAGCAAGCCTGCTTTGCCCATCAAAATGATTGTGGATGGGATGCTGAAGGACGAGGGTTATTTCGCGGCGATCGATGGACGAAAACGGATCAAGATTGCCAGTCACACCTACGATGCCGGCGAGTATCTGAGGGAACTCGATCGACATGGAAAGTTCAACCGCGCGCTAGCTCCGTTGCGGGGCCGTATGGCCTATTACGCGCCCTGCCATCAGAAGGAGCAGAACATGGGGCAGCCGTGGGCGGAACTGCTCGGCCTGATACCGGAGATTTCGATCGAGAACGTGGGCGGGCCATTCGACTGCTGCGGACTTTCTGGAATTATGGGGCTGAAGCAGGAGTTCCACGAGGCTTCATTGGCGATGGGACGCCCCTTGATGGAGAAGATCAGAGCCCTCGCTCCGGAGATGCTCGTGAGCGATTGCCTAAGCTGCCGCATTCAGTTCAATCAGGCGCTGCCTTATCGGGTGCTTCATCCGGTCGAGGTGTTGAATAACGCTTATTGGCAACTGTCGTCACCTTAGCTTGGTAGGGGAGTTTGCCGGATCGCAAGCTTCGGAGACGTCGGGTCGCAGCAGACGTTGTGCCATCAGGAACATCAGTATCTTGTTGAAACCGGTAAACATATTGCCAGGTACGGGAGCAAACTGCGGATGAGCATGCTCGGCGTGTTTGGCAGAGTGCTCGGCCGCCTCCGCCCTGGCCACCTCTTCACGACGCTAGCTGATGGCGTAGGTTCCGCCCAGCACAGCGCCAACGCCCGCCACCGCCGGTGGCAGACTGCACTACTTTGCAGGTACAGGTTGAGTAGTGGGCTGCGCAGCCGGTGTGCCGGGACTTGAGAAGCTCACTTTGGGGACCTGGCGAGATTCTTCGGTTGCGGCAAAGTAGGCGCGATTCGGCTGGAATCCCGCCCAACCGGCAAAAACATTGTTGGGAAACATCTGGACATAGGTGTTGTAGTCCTGCAGCGTGTCGTTGTATCGCTTGCGCTCGACAGCGATGCGATTCTCGGTGCCGGCCAGTTCGTCCTGCAGGCGCAGGAAGTTCTCATTGGATTTCAACTGCGGATAGTTCTCCACCACGACCAGCAGGCGGCCGAGCGCTCCGTCGAGTTGCCCATTGGCGGCGATCTTTTGCTGCGGGGTGCCAGCCGAAAGCAGCGCAGAGCGGGCCTTGGCGATGTCGCCGAAGACCGTCTGTTCCTGCAGAGCAAAGCCTTTCACAGTCTCGACCAGGTTGGGAATGAGGTCGGCCCGACGCTGCAGGACAATGTCCACCTGTGACCAGGCGGCCTTGACCGCTTCATTCTTGGTCACCAGCGTGTTGCGCACTCCAACGTACTGTCCGAAGGAGACAAGCGACAAAGATCAGAACCACTACGACAATTGCGATCCACAGTTTCTTCATAAGCTCTCCTGAGCAACTGAGTGTAGTGCGGCTATGAACCGGCTGGCGCATTCGCGCCCAGCGCCTTATCCACCGCGGCCGTGACCTGCTCCACTACTGACAAGTAGCGGGCGAAAAGATCGTTAACATCCATACTCTTGGGATTTGCCTTGTGTTCCCGAACGTCCAGCACCTGGTGAATAGCGGACGCGTCGACTTTTAGCTGCTCAGCCAGAGCCTGAACAGTTTCGCGCTTTCCCACCGGGGCGGGGTGTCCGAGCACAATCAGGGCATGGCGAAAAAGCGTGACAAAAGAGGATACGGAACGCACCAGCAACTCCCACAATCGCCGACTGTTGCCGGAGGATAGCAGCAGTTGCTGGCGCAGCAGAACCAGTTTCTCCCGAAGTTCGTATTCCACCTGGACGCGATGAAGGTCCACGGGGATATGCAATCCCAGCAGGACATCTTCGCCGAAAAGGACCCGATGATGTTGCTGCATATCCAGAAGCTCGATGGTAAAGACGTCGTTGGATCGTTCGAGTTCGTGGCGCGTCATGATAAGTGGCGGAGGCTGCTTCTGGCCATCCCACCACTGTGCCACCGGCGCCAGAGCCTGCAAGGCCGCGAACGAACTGTCGCGCAGCACACAGAACAGATTCAGGTTTGAGAATTCGGGATGAAAATCTCCGGCCACGGCCGATCCGTAGAGGATGACGCTCTCCAGGTTTGCCCCGGCCGCCTCGCGCATGCGTCTCACAAATTCCTCAAGCTTCTTATCAGGAATCATCGCGTCCTCGCCGACTACCAACTGCTGCTTGCCCCGCCGCCACCGGAACTGCCGCCTCCAAAACCTCCGAAGCCGCCACCTCCGCCCCAAAGCCTCCGCCACCCCAATCCTCCGCCCGAGCGGCCACCGGACATCTGAGAAAGCAGAATCCAGAACAACACACCGCGCAGAGGAGTAGCCAAGACGATCAGCAGGATCACCACAAATACAATGATGCCGCCGAGCGAAATGTGCTGGTCGTTTGCATGAGTCGGCGCCCCGGATCGGGGCGGGGGCGGGCACATTGGGGATCTGAATTCCGGCATCTTGCGCAATCACGCCCGCTACCCGGTTGGTGACCAAGCAGCAGAGCCGCGCTGTAATTTCCGCTTCGCATCAGCGGAATCGCTTCTCGCTGAAAGCCTCCGACCTTCCCGTCAGGCAGAATTGGTTCCAGGCCGTAGCCGACTTCAATGCGGGCACGGTGATCCTTGATGGCATACAGGATCAAAACGCCACGATTGGTTGACTTGTCTTCCTATGCCCCAGCTCTTGAAAAGATCGACCGCGTAACTCTCGATATCCGCGCCGTCCAGGGAATTGATGGTAACTACGGCAATCTGGGCGTGAGCCTTTTGATCGATCTGCTGGCAAATGCCGTCCATCTGCGCGACCGTATTCTGGTCGAGAACATGCGCGAAGTCGTTGACGTAGCCGGTAGGGCGCAACTGCGCCACCGGTTCGGCATGCACCACCATCGTCAGCAACAAAACAAGCAGTGACGCAATGCCGAATTTTGCCAGCAATTTCATGGTTGCCCGATTGTACAGGACACCTGTGTCTGACAGATGATAATCTGCGTCTGGCCGCCGAACCGCCTACACCGCTGAATCGAACTGGGTGTCGCTAGTGGATGCATAAATTGTGAATCCTCAGTTTGGCCGGATTCGATTCTAGCGAAGATCGTGCAGCCTGCAGCCAAGCGTGCGGGTATAGTGATGCAGATCGGTTGGCACTCGATGCGACACACCTATTCATGTCTGCTACGTGCGAATGGGACCGACATCAAGGTTCAACAGGAACTCATGTGGCATTCCGCAGTCGAGATGACACTGGACACCTACACACAAGCTAACAGCCCGCAAAAGACAGCGGCCAACGCGCTGGCTGTGGGCTTGTTAATGGCAGGGAGTTGGTTTGAGCTGTGAACAGGTTAGGATTCTCGACGCGGCTTTCAGGTTCCACGGACGGCAAGACCATAATTCTTGAAGATTGCGGAGTCTGGCGAAGTGATGCGCGTCAGCTCAGGCGTGAGCGGCACGCCATATCAGCTTACGGCGGAGACGCTCGACCCTTGCCAGATCAGCTTCATCAAGCGCGACGACTTCGTGCAATTTATGAAAGAGCACAGTGATGTATGCTTACGGGTGGCCGAAGAGTTGAGTAACAAGTACCACTCGGCTTGCCGGGAGCTTCGTTCGCACGGATTGTCTCATTCGGCGGAGGAGAAGCTAGCGAAGCTGCTACTGGAATGGAGCACCAGGAACGGCGAGAGCTCGAAGGCTGAGCCTCGCGTTACACTAGAGATGACCCACGAAGAAATCGCGCAGAGGATTGGAATCTCTCGCGAGACCGCGACGCGCCTGTTGGCCAGGATGAAGGAGCGGAAGATCGCGCAGTTTAGGGGGTAGACGCTCCGTGACGAGGACGCGCTGAGGGCGTTGGCCATGGACTGATCAAACACAACGAATCGGCTTGCCCCACAGGGGTAGGCCAAGGGGAAATCAATGAAAGAATTTGTCATCAACCAGCATGGTCGAATTGTTCTTCCATTCAACTTTTTCCCAGAGATGGACTTTTCTTCGATTGAAACCCTCGATCATTTGAAGACTATTATCACCAGAGATTTCAGTGAGAAAGCTCCGTCGGAGAAAGACATCACGGAACGGGTGAGTGCCGGAAAGTACAAATCTCGCTACGAACTCTGCCGTGATCTCGCCCTGAACCTGTACTGGGTCAATCGCTATGCGCTCACTATGTACGAAGAGCGTCCGACCCGTTGGGCCGACCTTGCCCGCCATCGCGAAGATGTTTTCCTCCCGCTCTGCAAGCCGTGGGATTCAGCTCGCTCGGCTGCCGCCATTCAAGATGGCTATAGCCTCCTGCGCAACCAATGGGAATTTGAAACCGAAGACGAAATCTTCGATTTGTTGCTGAATGGATTCCGCAGCAAGCCGAGCGCGGGTGGAGACCTGCGCCCCCTGCAGCCGACGGTCGCTGAACTGCTCGCGTCGCCGAAAGCAAAAACATTCCGCCTTGCCAAATACGATCCCGACTATCCGGGATACGCCTACGACGACGTGATTCAGTACGCGCATGACGTTCCCGAGCTGGAAGCATTGATGCGGCAGGCGATGATCCTGCACAACCAATATCGGTGGGACCCGTCAACCTGCTCGGCGGTGGAAGCCAGTCAGCTGAAGCCCGACGATTATGTCATTGCACTCTATCCGCGCAGCAACGAGGTGCTTCAGTTTATCCGCCGGGCAAGGCAGAAGCGCGAAGCACACTCGACGCGCTTCGTGATGCCGCCGACCCCCGCGCTGTCTGCCCCATTGGAGCCGTACAAGCCGATCGAAGTGCGGAAGCAGTTTAAGATAATGCCGCGGATAGAAGGGCTCGCCGTGTACGAGGGCGAAGTGGTCTGCACCAATGCCGATCTCATCCGGAATCATGCCTTTAGCTGGTCACGCATGACCGAGAAAGAGATTGGGGAAAAGACCGGAATCAACCAGCGTCTCTACACGGAGTTAAAGCTTGAACAGATCGCGCTGTTGGCGGCGCGTGCGGCCTTGGAAAAATCCGGGCGCAAACCGTCCGAAATTGGCGCAATCATCTTCTGCAGTTGTACCACTGCCAAAATCATTCCATCGACCGCCTGCTGGATTGGCGGAGAGCTTGGGATCGAGCAGGCCTTCGCCTGCAATGACGTGATCGCCGCCTGCGCAGGTATGTCGTACGGCTTCTCTGATGCGGTGCGACTGCTTCAGGAGATCAACCGGCCGGTTTTGGTCGTTTGTGCGGAGAAGTTCTCCGACAAGATTGGAACCGTACGCACATCGCGCATGATTTTTGGGGATGGCGCTGCCGCCGTCGTCATTGGCCCCGCCCCGGAGGGAGTAGCCCCGGATATCGAGGTCATGCAAACCTATGCGGGCGGTCCCTGGTCTGAGGTGAACTCGATCATCTGGCCCAATCCGGAGTTTGATAACGCCATCACCGTGTATGGCCCCGAGGTGAAGTCGCTGGCACAGCGCTACCTGACGCAAATGATGGTAGACCTGGGAACCTTGAAAACCGAGGATGGACAAGGCTCTCTGCTCGATAGCATTGACATTGTGATCCCGCATCAGGCGAACAAGACGATGGTGGAGAAACTGGCCGAATTGGCAGGGATTCCGAGCAGTCATCTCTACTTCAATATCGATCGTGTCGGAAATACCTCTGCTGCCAGTATCCTCATCGCCATTCGTGATGCGGTCGTCAACAAGCGGATCGATCGGCCGATGCGCCTTTTTGCTCCCGGCTTTGGAGCGGGTGCGGTGGCTGGGTACCTCGTTATGCGGATTGATCCAGCGATCGTCTGCTGCGCGGCTCAACCAGTGGTGTCGGTTGAAGCGGGAGTTGAACAGGGGGTATGACGCTGACGTTCGCATTGGTGGCCGGTGCGTCTGTAGCCATCAAGATGCCCAGCATTATCCTTGGCTCGTTCCGTCGAAGATCGCGCGAAGCTGGTATTACTGAAGGGCGGCACAGGGCCGCCCTTCGAGTTTCCTGCCAGACTATTTCTTCGGCATGAAGCGTTCCATAAACTTTGTATCAAAGTTTCCGGCGATGAAATCCGGGTCCGAGAGAATGCGCTGGTGCAGTGGAATCGAGGTATGGATGCCCTGCACGATGAACATATCCAGAGCGCGCCTCATCCGGGCAAGAGCATCCGGGCGATCCTTTCCGTGGACAATCAACTTTGCAATCATCGAGTCATAATACGGAGGCACCGCGCCACCCTGATACTGCGCCGTATCCACCCGGACGCCGGTTCCGCCGGGTACGTTGAAGACGGTGATCTTGCCTGCCGAGGGGGTGAACTTCTCGGGATGCTCGGCGTTGATGCGACACTCGATGGCGTGTCCCCAGGGAACGATCGGCTGGGTGATGATGTCACAGAGTTTCGCTCCGGCGGCGATCTGGATCTGGCTCTTCACTAGGTCCACGTCGGTGATGAATTCGGTGACCGGATGCTCGACCTGGATACGGGTGTTCATCTCGATGAAGTGAAGGCTGCCATCCTCGTCCATGAGGAACTCGACGGTTCCGGCATTAATGTAGCCGATCTCCTTCATCGTCTTTTCCAAAATGCCGTTCATCTTCTTGCGCAATTCAGGAGACATTGATGGCGAGGGCGACTCCTCAAGCAACTTCTGATGACGGCGCTGAATCGAGCAGTCACGCTCGCCCAGGCTGATCACGTTTCCATGCTCGTCGGCCAGCACCTGGAACTCGATGTGACGGGGACGCTCGATGAACTTCTCCATGTAGAGGTCGCCATTGCCGAAGGCAGAGGCGGCCTCTGAGCGAGCGGAATTGAACTGGTGTGGCAGTTCTTCCGCCGAACGGATGATGCGCATTCCACGCCCACCGCCGCCCGCAACCGCCTTGACGATGACGGGGAACCCGATCTTCTTCGCCCATTTCTGGGCCTCTTCGTCAGAGTCGATGACTCCGTCGGAGCCGGGAAGGATGGGCACTCCGGCGCGCTTGACGGCCTGGCGCGCCTTGTCCTTCTCGCCCATCATGCGGATAATCTCCGAGGGCGGTCCGATGAACTTGAGCCCGGAGGTCTCGCAGATGTTGGCAAAGTTCGCGTTTTCGCTCAGCAATCCGTAGCCCGGATGAATGGCATCAACCTTGGCAATTTCGGCAGCACCGATGATGGCCGGAATGTTGAGATAGCTCTCAGCGGCGCGCGCCGGTCCGATACAAAGCGCTTCATCGGCAAAGCGGACATGAAGTGAGTCGCGGTCGGGCTCGCTATAAACCGCAACGGTCTTGACGCCCAGCTCTTTGCAGGCACAAATAACGCGGAGTGCGATTTCCCCGCGATTGGCAATCAGAATCTTCTTAAACATGCTTCAATGTGCTCCCGCCGGGCTAGCCGGCGTTCGGTGTGGCCGCGCCCAATTCTGTGTGCGTCGGGTCACGGTGCGATTGGCACGAATGCGCGGAGCGCTTCCGATGCGCCGCAGAAAAGATGGCGGAGCCCGGTGGGGCCCCGCTCGTTTTACTTCGTACGAATCTTGAACAGTGGCTGGCCGTACTCGACCGGCTGACCGTTCGAAACCAGGATATCGACAATCACCCCGGCCTTTTCGGCTTCAATCTCGTTCATCAACTTCATGGCTTCGACGATGCAGAGCACCTGACCCAATGAGACAGTGTCGCCACGTTTGACAAACGGAGGCGCGCCCGGAGACGCAGCCTCGTAAAAGGACCCGACGATGGGAGATTTGATGATCTCGACGCCTTCCTCGCTGGCGGGTGCCGCGGCGGCTGCAGCCACGGGAGCCGACGCCGGAGTTTGCAGCGGGGCGGCCGGTGCCGGAGCGGCGGGCCCTGGGTAAGGCGCTGCGTATTGCGGCGCTGGGGCGTAAAAAGTGGTTTCAGAAGCAGCCACGACCGGCTGCGGACGCTTTACGCGCAGTTTGACATCGTCCAGTTCAAGTTCGAACTCGGCAATATCCTTTTCGACGAGAAACTCGACCAGCTCTTTAATTTCTTTCGGATTCATTGTCCGCCAGAAGCGGTCGCACGGTTGGCGACGCTGTTATGGATTTAGTACCTTGTTGAATCTGCCAGCTCTCTAAATATACTTCAGTTCAATTCGATCAATCTCTTGCTGCCTGGAGCAGATTGAGCAGAAGACCCAGTGGATTACAGAGCGCCGGACTGGTTCGCCAGAGTCTTGGTCCTCAACAGCAACTCTGGCTCCGACGAAGGGTGCTAAGCGGCGGTTTGAGGATCGCAACAACGTTCTAATATCTATAATAGTTGTTCATTCCGTTTCTTCAGGTGAACTCCGTGCTCAATTTCGGTCAAGTGGCCGATCGCGCCATCTCTTCCCAAAGCCTTCGCGCGAGATGGCAGTCGCCATGGCCGAGATTCCGGACTGCGACTTTCCTTGCCATGCAGCACTTCATGCTTTTGCAACGCAACCTGATTTACACCGGAATTACCGGGGCAAGCGGCTGGTACTCGCGGGGCAGCAGAAGGCTTTGGGGATTGCGGTTCGCAATGACCGCACGCAACGGCGCCATTCCGGGCTCCTCCCGAGTTTGAATGGTGAATGGTGGCTGGCATCCCGCAGAAGCGAATAACCTAAAGAGTTTATGGTTCTTCACGAGACTAAACCGAAGGGCCGCACATGGCGCCCCGGCGAGTTCACCCAATTGTTAGTACGTCTACAGCGAGGATTCAACCTCGAAGCCCCACGCCTTGAGAAGAGGTTCGGGAATGAATTTCGAGTTTTTATTGCGTTGCGCCCACTCGCGAAGACGAGTTGATGTGATGTACTGATCAGGTTGCAGCTTGAATTCGTGAGTAACCTTCTCGAATTCAGTGATGGTTGGAATCACGGGGCCATTCGGCTCCGGCTTGCCCCAATTAGGATTGCCGCGTCTTTTTGCCATAAGCTCAGTAATACTCCTGCGGTGTGTCGTTTGAAGTCTGAAGTTGTCGGTACCCCAATGCGCATCAATGACTGCGATTGAAGCCCTGCTTAGCCGCGCCGAATGTCGGTGAGAGGCTCCGGCACAGGGATTGGGATGCGCTTAGCCATGATGGCTCGAACCGCAACCCACCTGTCACAAACTTTGATACCTGTCGCAACTCGAACGAGTTTGAACAGAACCTTGTTTGGAATGTGGTAGAACTGCGATAGCCCAGCCAGACACTCAAGTTCCATCGGGTCTGACACGGGACTCAGATTGACGCCAGAGACGGGCACTATCTCTGTAGGCTTGCGGGTCATGCTTTTCCGCACGGCTTCGGCGTGATCTTCGAGCCCGTCAAGGGTGAAGGTACGTCCTCGGTGACATAGAAATTCGTTCATCGGTCAGTCCTTTCTCGCTTGGCGGTCTCTTTCTTGGTACTTACTCCACGGTTGCACGTTCACTGACTTTTACTATAGGCCAATGCTGCGGAAAATGCTGCACTGCAGCATAATTAAAATTATTGCCATTCAATCCGTGCTGGCGTGGAACACACTTAACGCGAGCCGGTTTCGTGAGGAATTTGGCCTAACTGATCAGAAAGAGTTTAAGTATTCGTCACTCACTCAATAAGTATGCTAAACTTCTCACCTCATGACTGGGTTGCGGAGGTACAAGTTCAGCGAACGCCTTGCCGACATTCTCGGTGAGTCGCGCCGTGATCTCCGGTTCCGGGTCACGATGATGATCAATGCCGGGCTTGTACCGCCAGGCCCCCGCGGTCCGGGGTCGCCTTCGGCCACCCCACAATACGCCGCCGACTTCCTGATCGGGGTCATGGCTGCGCCGCAGCAGGTACACACCATCGACGCAATCCGCTATTACCGCGAACTAGAGCCAACTGCGGTAGCGGCCGAACCCACCGCTCCCGAGGTCACCCTCGGCTCGCCCGTTCCCCGAACGGGAACCAGTAACGCTCCGGAGCTCTCTCTTATCGACGAGCGGTTGCGCTTCGGGGAGGCTTTGGCGCGGCTGCTGGATCGCGCAAGGGATCCGGAGACGCGGGCCCATCTGGCCCGGGAGCTGTTTGGCATTTGGGTTAGCCGGGGCTTTCCACTCGCAACAATACAGTTCGCAACCGCCTCCGGGACCCGGCGCACCGTCATCACTCAACGTTATGAATTACCGGAGGGTGCCCGTCCGCCCGCTTGGCTCGACCCAGAGCGTGGCGGCGTTGCTGATCCCGGACTATTCCACACCGTGTTCCTGTCTGCCAGCAAGCTGATTGAGATCGGCAGACTTACCGCTTCCCAAGGCGAAAAGAAGGCTCGCATGCTTAATCTCGACCAGACCATTGCCAATTTGGCTAACCTTGCCCAGAATCGGTCCCATCGCCGCCCCTGGGAGAAGTTCCTTACACTGGCGCAGAAAGCTCGTGTCGCAGCGGAACAGATCGATGTCCGCCTAGAAAGCCGCCTCTCCGAGGTGACCAGCTTCGGGTCGAACCCCGGCAATCTTAGAATGCTGACCTATGTGCCGAAGGATCTACCAAAAGCGGCCCCTTTGGTCGTTGTTCTCCACGGTTGCACGCAGACCGCGCTCTCCTACGATGTCGGGACCGGATGGTCGACGTTCGCCGATCGCTATGGGTTTGCGGTGCTGCTGCCGGAGCAGAGGACAAGTAACAACCCGCTGCAAGCCTTCAACTGGTTCAAGCCCGAGGACTTCGTCCGGGACAGTGGAGAGCCGCTATCGATACGGCAGATGCTGGAATGGATGGTTGTGAACCAGGGGATCGATCGCCGCCGCGTCTACGTCAACGGGGTTTCGTCTGGCGGGGCGATGACCTCGGTCATGCTCGCGACTTATCCTGAGGTGTTCGCCGGCGGCGCCATCATCGCCGGACTGCCGTACCGTTGTGCTAATGACCTTCCAGAGGGATTGGAATGCATGTTCCAGGGCCGCAAACGCTCGCCGCAGGAATGGGGCAACCTGGTGCGGGCCGCGTCCTCGCATCAAGGGCCGTGGCCCAAGATCTCGATCTGGCATGGCGCCGCTGACCACACGGTAAAGCCCACGAATGCTGAGGAGGTCATGAAGCAGTGGACGGACGTCCACCGACTCTCCATGACTCCTACACTCGAAAGCACAGTCGATGGCCACCCCTATCGCGCCTGGCGTGGACCGGATGGGGATAATCTCGTAGAAGCCTATACGATCACCGGCATGGCACATGGCGTGCCCATCGACCCACATGGCAAGGAGGGGTGTGGGGCCGCGGCACCCTTTATCCTCGACATGGGAATCTCGTCCACCCAACACATCGCAGGATTCTGGGGATTAACCAACCAGACGCCGAAGACGTCGGGTGCATCTCAGCGGCCCGCACAGATTGTGCCAACCATGCATGACCAAGAGAGCGGTCGCGAGGTTCGGATCGATACCGGCTCCGAAGGCGATACTCTTGCCGCAGATCACTCAGCGTCTGCGCAACCCGCTCCTCAAGAATGGGCGACGCACGGCGGCAGCGCGGGGCCCGGTCTTGATCTGCAAGGGATCATCGCTACGTCCTTGAAGGCTGCCGGACTTGGGAACACGCTTCATGGCGGCTCGCCCGGCTCGAGCACAATAGACGGCATGGTGCCGATTCTCGATCTGCAAAAGATCCTCACCTCGTCGTTCGAGGCTGCAGGTCTGCTCAAGGGGATAGGGGAAGCATCCTCGGACCCCGGTGGTGAAACGAGCCAAGGCTCAGAGGAAGGTCGTAACGGGGGCATCGACATCGCAGCGATTCTCGCCAAGTCATTTGAGGCTGCTGGTCTCTTGAAAGCCAAGCGGGATGTTCCTTCAGAAGCGGGCGGGCTTGCCGGTTCCGGGTGGGAGGGCGACGGATGGCAGCTCACGACCGACGTCCGGGAGGGGCTCGATGACGGTATGGTGCTCTTCGGCTACGCGTCTTCGGGAACGGGAGGCACCTTCGGCAAGACTGTGCGATTGGTATCCCGGCAATTTTCCTTGGGACACAGGCCGAAGTTGAGCTACGTTCGCCGTCTCAATCTAAGCGCGGCGGTGAACATTCTCACGACCGCCAATTTCCGCGTTCTGGTTGAGGGCGTTCTGGTGGACGAGGTATCCGCTGTCGGGATGGATTATGAGGAGGCTAGTTGGACGGAACGCACGGATATCGACCTCATGCGGTTCGCAGGCCGGACGGTGACGCTGACGTTCGAGGTCGCCGCGAACTCGAACGTCTTTATCGAAGTCTTCACCAAGGCATGGGTGGGGGGCGTCACTGTGCAGGACGCCCCGATAACCGGCAAATCTGAACCGTAGTCCGGTTCGAAGGTCTTCGTGGCGCATGGTTCCGGAGGCACAGCCGCGACGCGATCTCTCCAAGGCCCAACTGGCTGGTGTATCCTAGGAGCAGGATACAAAACCGGGTGCAACTGGGTATGCGTGGCAGCAGGCAAAAAGAACGAACCGGAAAGCACGGCGCCGTGATCGTATCGTCGCGGCACATTCTGCGTAACCGATTCGCTTCGGGACGGCAAATACTAAAGGTTATCGGCAAAGACGCTACTGTGTCTGTTGCCAAGTTCGAGATCGGCGAATCGGACCTAAGAAATTAGAATTAGACTTCGACAGTTTCTGGTTCCGGCCAGCGCAATTTGCACTGACATAAGGCGTTGTGGAGTTCTTCTTTGACGGCCTCTTCTTCGCCGCCCCGTGCCAGCGCCATCTCAGAGATGAGGAGAAAACGCGCAGTTTCAAGCATTTTCTTCTCGCGGACGCTGAGCGGCTTCTGTGCTGCCAGAATCAGCAGGCCCTTCAATACGATGGCTATTTCCAAAAACGAGCCGGTCCGCATCCTGTCCGAGTTTTCCTTAAAGCGGATCTTCCAATCTGAGCTGCTCTCGCATCCACCGTCCGATAAAAACTCAAGGAGCTTCTGAGCTTCAACATTCTTTGCGATCCGGCGTAAACCTACAGCCGCGACGTTTTGAAACGGAACCGTGACCTTGAGGCTGCTGGAAAGAATGCGAAGCAGGTAAAAGCGCTCGACCGAGCTGCCGCTCGTGCGGCTGGAGATCTGTTCGATTACTCCTACCCCGTGGTTAGGGTAGATGACCTTCTCGCCAACGATAAATGGTGTTGTGCTCATTCCGTCCCGCCATACCGGTGAATAACTTATTGGATTATACGTTGCGAGCGAGGTTGGGGGTGAGCTGCAGCTGCTGACCATCGCGCGTTGTGCAGATCCTGTCCTAAGCGGCCGCTTCTAAACGAACAGTGGCTCGTCGCCGGGCATGGAGTTCCAAGGTTGCAATTGATACTGTCGAACAGCATCACACTTCCATCCGACGTGCTTGTTTTCGCGGTTTGACTTGCGGGCTCCGGTGGGCAATAATCCTCCCATGCTGCACTGCAGCAATAGTCGCAGCATGGGATCTAATACCGAGAGCCGCCCCACCAAGGAGGGGAATATGGAAGCCAACACCAAGTCAACGAAGACGGAAGCGGAAACCATTGCAGCCACGTTCTGCCCAGCAGCGTATGCGAGCTTGTTAAGCAAGGGATTGAAGCGGGTTGTCGAAGCGAGCAAGACCTCCCTGGATCTGGCGGTTGAGCAGAATTCAGAGGTTCTGGGTTCGTGCAAAGCGGCGCTGAAAGCATCGTCGATGCCCGGCCTTTTCGTGTTCGATCTGGCCGGTCAAGCGTTTGAAGGCTACGTCACGCTTCAGAAGAGCCTGCTGGATCTGGCGGTAGAGCAGAGCACCGCTGTGACCGAAGCGGCCCACGATTACATCCAGGAGCCAAACAAAGCGAAGGCTGGTATCGGCAAACTGATCGAGCAGTCAGTGGATCGCACGGTGACGGCGCAGAATTCGGCTCTGGACTTCGCCGCGATGCAAAGCAAGGCAGTGAGCGACGCCGTGAAGAAGCTGCCCGAAGTTGCTGGCACGCCCGTTGAGACGGTTACGGATTCGGTTCAGCGCGGCGTCGAGACCGTGGTCGAAGCCCAGAAAAAACTCCTGAACAACACCGCCAAGGCGTCAAAGTCTACCGTAGCCAAGGCATAAGTAGCCCCAAACAGGCTACATTAAGCAAGACTTTTGCTGGTGACGACCGGCGCGCCTCGTCAGGCGCGCCGCGTTGTCCTTCGCTACAATCCGCGAACAAAACATGAATAAGCGGCTATTCGGAGTAGCTATGAACAGATTCTGGGAACGAGTAGGTTTTGCTTTTCGCTGTTTCTTTTCCATCCTGCTCCACGCTGACATTCCCCATGACATCGCACAGAAGCTGGTCACGCCGGCCACTCCAGTTCCTCAGGCACCAGCTACCGCTGCACCTTCCGTCTCGCGTTTGATGGATGTTCAACCACCAGCCGCGGAAGCGTTTGATCGCGCGGTACAGATGCTTGCGCTGCTTCAACGCGATGGGCGGCTCATCGATTTTTTGGCGGAGAACATCTCCACCTATCCCGACGAACAGCTTGGAGCCGCTGTCCGCACCATCCACGAAACTTGCAGCCAGGTGCTCGACCATTATGTAAAGCTGGAGCCGATTCTGAACTCCGAAGAAGATCAACCGGTGACGGTGCAAGTAGGTTTTGACCCGGCAGCCATCAAGTTGATCGGCAACGTGGTGGGAGAGCCGCCAGTGCGGGGTGTGTTGCGGCACAAAGGCTGGCGCGTGAAGGAAGTGAATCTACCCCCGTTGCCGCAGGGCGCCGGACGGATGGTGGTTGCTCCTGCTGAGGTCGAACTTTCATAGAGGCGCTTCACATTTGCGCTGCAGATGTGGAGCGCAAAGAGGAGATTCTCGTTGGCCAAATACATTGTTGGCATCGATCTGGGTACCACGAATTCAGCGCTGGCGTTCTGCGACGCCACTGCTCCGGAAGAGGAATGCCGCATCGAAATCCGCAGTATTCCCCAGCTTGTGAATCCGAACGAAGTGTCGGAACGCAGCTTGCTGCCGTCGTTTCTTTATGTCCCGGGCGAGTTTGATTTTCCCAAGGGCAGCCTCGCCGTGCCGTGGGACCCCGAGCCGAAGTTCGTGATCGGTGAACTGGCGCGCAAACGGGGCGCGGAGAGTCCAACTCGCCTGATCGCCTCTGCCAAATCCTGGCTCTCGAACGTCGCGGTGAACCGCAGCGGGCCGATTTTGCCCTGGAAAGCACCCGACGAGGTGCCCAAACTATCACCCGTCGAAGTGTCATCGCAGTATCTGCAGTACTTGCGCGCGGTGTGGGACAGTGGCGAGGCAGGCGACCACGTTCTCTCTGAACAGGAGGTGCTACTCACGGTGCCTGCTTCGTTCGACGAAGAAGCGCGCGAGTTGACCCGACGCGCAGCCGAACAGGCCGGTTATCGGCAGGTCACATTGCTGGAAGAGCCCCAGGCAGCTTTTTACGCGTGGCTTGAGAGCCAGGGCGATGGCTGGCGCCGCCGGATCAAGGTCGGAGACCTCATACTGGTGTGCGACGTCGGCGGCGGCACCACGGATTTCAGTCTCATTATGGTTTCCGAAGAGGACGGCGAGCTGATGCTGAAACGCGTCGCCGTTGGCGACCACCTCCTGCTGGGCGGCGACAACATGGATCTGACGCTGGCGCGCGTTCTGCAACAGCGCCTTGCGAGCTCGGGCCACCACACCGACACTTGGCAGTTGCACGGACTATGGCACCAGTGCCGCATTGCGAAGGAAAAACTGTTCGATTCGCCCAAAACGCAAAAGCACCTCATCACCTTGCTGGGCAAGGGGACTAAGCTCATCGGTGGCACCATCAAGACAGAACTGGAACGTGCAGACCTCGATCAGATTCTGATCGAAGGATTCTTTCCGAAGGTCGCAAGCAGCGAATTACCCGCGCGACAGCGCCGTGCCGGCTTCCAGGAGTTGGGCCTGCCGTACGCGGCCGATCCGGCCATTACCAAGCACCTCGCGCGGTTTCTGTCGGAGCAGGTTGGCAATAGCCCCGAGGCGGATGGCATCCGTCGCGGCAGCAGCGGACTGGCGTGTCCTACGCACATCCTGTTCAACGGTGGCGTGATGAAAGCGGCGGTGCTGCGCGAGCGGGTGGTCGAGGTGCTGAACAGCTGGTTGCGGCAAGAAGGATTCGATGCGCTCGGGACAGAGCAGATACTGGAAGCGCCCGACTTGGAGCACGCAGTGGCGCGCGGCGCGGCTTACTATGGCAAGGCGCGTCGAGGCCGCGGCGTGCGAATTCGCAGCGGCGCTTCGCGCACGTACTACATCGGAATCGAAAGCGCCATGCCCGCCGTGCCCGGCATGGAAGCTCCGCTCAAGGCTCTCTGTGTCGTTCCCTTTGGCATGGAGGAGGGTGCCGAGGCCGCGATTTCCGACCGGGATTTTGGCCTCGTCGTCGGCGATCCAGCCGAATTTCGTTTTCTAAGTTCCACCGTCCGCAAGCAGGACCAGGTCGGCAGCCTACTGGAAAATTGGGGCAGCGACATCGAGGAACTTAGCCCGCTGGAGGTCTCGCTTAATCTGGATGGCCAGCAGGGAACGGTGGTACCGGTGCGACTGGAGACTCGCGTCACCGAACTCGGCACACTCGAGGTTTGGTGCGTATCCCGCGACGGCACCAACCGTTGGAAGCTCGAGCTGAACATTCGCGAAAAAACCGGGAGGTGAAATCACCGATGGCTTCCCGTTATCTGATCGGCATCGATCTGTACACGACAAACTCGGTCGTGGCCATAGGCTCAAAGAGCAGGTGGATCTCCAAGGTCCTGAGAAACCGGCATGTCTGCCGGGCGATCGCGACGGCGCTGCAGACTTGCTGGTCGGACTTCGATTTGCTCGCTTTATTCGCCCACGCCGCCCATCAGCGAGGTTAATCTCGCCGGAGACCTGCTGCGTTTGCAGTGGGTCCCCGTTCCCTCGCCGGAATGTTGATGCGCCAGTACTCATGAACGTATATGCTCACCTCAGGGCGGCTGGCCCGGACTAGGAGGTGACGGGTATGAAAGAGCTGAAAGTGAAACGATTGAATATTAATATCGAAGTTAGCCTGCACGATGCTTTCAAGGCGGCGACCGCCGCTAAGGGCGAAAACATGACCGATATCCTCATGGAGTTTATTCAGAACTATGTTGCCAAGAATGGTCTTGCTCAGAAGCAGAAGGGACGACGCGTATGAAGCGTGCAGCCCTGTACATGCGCGTCTCCACCGTCGATCAGCACCCAGAGACCCAACTTCATCCCATGGCTGTCACGAGGATACGGAGCACATGGACACGTGATGACATAAGTTTTGCCTATCCTTTCCATAAATACATTCTCTAAGAACCTTTTCGACTTTTGGACATCTCATCTCAGTAGTCTAAATAAAGTTCGCTCACAGACTAGGGCTCTGGGTATATTCTCAGTCGTTACAGCCCGGGAAGGTAGGGCGATGGGAAAGGTCTATTTGGTCGGAGGCGGTCCTGGCGACCCAGACTTACTGACCGTGAAGGCTGCGCGCCTACTCAAGCAAGCAGATGTGGTCTTGCACGACGCACTCATCAGCCAAGCGATCCTGGACCTGATCGGTCCAAAGGCGAAGATTATCGACATCGGCAAACGATGCGGACATAAACTTCTCACCCAAGCCGAGATCAACTTGCTCTTGATCGGCTACGCCCAAACGAATCAAACTGTTGTCCGACTGAAAGGTGGCGATCCCTGCATTTTCGGCCGCGCCGGAGAAGAGATTGAAGCCCTGATGGAAGGCGGGATCCCACTCGAGATCGTACCGGGTATAACTGCCGCTCTTGCTGGCGCTGCCGCCGCCGGGGTGTCTCTCACTGATCGCCGGATTGCCTCCAGCGTCATCTTCATGACGGCACATCGCGCGCCAGGAGCGGCCGGAGGTGAGTGGGACCGGTTAGTTTCATCCCGGTCCACCCTTGTGATTTACATGCCGGGCAATAGCTACTCCGAACTAAGTCATCAACTCTGCGCTGCCGGACTGGATTCGACTACGCCGTGTGCGGTGGTTTCTTCGGTTGGCTCGCCGAGCCAACAGGTTCTTGCGACTAACCTTGGTTCGCTGCATCGCTACGGTCCTCTGCCGACTCCGTCACTGCTAATCGTTGGCTCTTGCGCCAGTCCGTTGCGGCCGCTAGTACGGTTTGGCGACCACAAATCGCTTCCGCAGGAGGCAAATTGTTTCTCCGACCTGACCATATAAACCTTTTGGATTAGTCCACGGCTTTATATTCCGCCATTCGGCGCACGGAGGTAAAGAGATAGTGGAGAAGCTGGTAGTCGTAGGAAATGGAATGGCCGGAGTGGCGTGTGTGGAGCAGATATTGCGGCACGCTCCCAAATTCCAAATCACGATCTTTGGCGACGAGACCCACCTCAACTACAACCGCATTCTGCTGTCTTCGGTGCTGGCGGGCGAGAAGTCCCCTGATGACATCGTTCTCAATGGACTCGATTGGTACCGGCAAAACGACATCGATCTAAGGCTCGGTGTTCGGATTATCGACGTAGATCCCGTCGCAAAGACCGTCACCGGCGATGATGGCAGCGTTACTCCCTTCGACAAGCTTCTGCTGGCCACAGGCAGTCATCCTCTCATTCCTTCCATTGATGATGTAAAGAAGGACGGTGTTTTTGTATTCCGCAATCTTGATGACACTCGCGCGTTGCTGGAACGCGCCAAGCCGGGACTTAAAGCGGTGGTGATCGGGGGCGGTCTGCTCGGACTTGAAGCTGCGCGCGGACTCCAGGTACAGGGTTGTGAGGTGACGGTCGTCCACCTGATGGAAACATTGATGGAGCGCCAACTGGATGCCACCGGCGGCGGTTACCTCGCGAGCAAGATGAATCAGTTGGGAGTGACTGTGCTCCTGGGCCTTTGCAGCACAGCGGTTCTCGGCGACGGCAAAGTAGAACGCTTGCAATTCAAAGGCGGCGGTAGCATCGCTGCCGATCTGCTTGTGATCGCTGCGGGCATCGTCCCGAACGTGCAGCTTGGCCAACAAGCAGGTCTTGAGGTAAAGCGCGGAATCGTGGTCAACGATTACATGGAAACCTCGCATCCTGATATTTTTGCCGTCGGAGAATGCGTGCAACATGGTGGCATCTGCTATGGCTTAGTGGCGCCGCTTTTGGAACAGGGCAAGGTGCTGGCCGCCACGATCACCGGGAATAAGGGTCCGAAGTATCTGGGAACGATGCTCGCCTCCAAGCTAAAGATTATGGGCGTGGACGTTTTTTCCGCCGGCGAAATCCATGACAAGGTGGACGGTTCGGAGGTCGTTCGCTATGAAGACCCATCGCTCGGTATCTACAAAAAGCTCAAACTCAAGGACGGTAAATTGGCGGGCGCAATTTTGGTTGGTGATACTTCCGACAGTCACCGCTATATGGAGTGGCTGCGCAGCGGAGTTGATTTGGCTCCCATGCGGAGGCATCTCCTGTTCCCGGCGTCCATCGAAGATGGGGGACTCGATGTGGCTAAGATGTCCGACAGCGAAACGGTCTGCGGCTGCATGGGCGTGTCCAAAGGCACCATCATCCACGCCATCCACGAAAAAGGACTGAGTACGCTGGCACAACTCAAGGAGTCTACCCGTGCCTCGACGGGTTGCGGCAGCTGCACCGGTCTTTGTCAGCAGCTTCTCAAAGCGGTCGTGCCCGAGTTTGAAGAAGAAGTTAAGACGACGTTGTGCAAATGCATTCCATTTTCGGAGGACAATCTCCGCGAAATTCTACGCAGCCAGCAGCTGAAGTCGGTGCAGGAGGTTCTGGAGATCTACGGCAATGGAATCGGTTGCGAGATATGTAAACCTGCCTTGAGTTACATGATGGATATGTTGTGGTGCGGTGACCACGTGGAGGACCGCTCCGCGCGATTCATTAACGATCGAGTCCACGCGAACATCCAGAAGGATGGCACATTCTCTGTGGTCCCTCGCATCCGGGGCGGTGTGACTTCGCCCGACGAGTTGCGGCGCATCGCCGACGCCGCCGACAAGTACAAGGTGCGGATGGTCAAGATCACGGGCAGCCAGCGTATTGACCTGCTGGGCGTAAAGAAATCCGACTTGCCGAAAATATGGGCGGACCTTGGGATGCCCTCCGGCCAGGCATACACAAAAGGCGTGCGTATGGTGAAGACGTGCGTGGGGACCGATTTTTGCCGCTTTGGCGTACAGGACTCGACCAGCGCAGGCATCGAACTGGAGCGGCGTCTGGAGAACCTCTTCACGCCGCACAAGCTGAAGATGGGCGCCGTAGGCTGTCCGCGCAATTGCGCAGAAGCCACCGTGAAGGACATCGGTCTCGTCGGACAAGAAGGAAGCTGGCAGGTGGTAGTGGGTGGGGCCGCAGGCAAGAAGGTTCGCAAGGCGGACTTGCTCATCACGGTTGAAACCACGGAGGAGGCGCTCGAAGCTGCCGAGCTATTCTTTCAGTACTACCGCGAGAACGCAAATTATCTGGAACGTACTTACGACTTTGTGGAACGGCTGGGCATTGAGAAGGTCCGCAAAGAGACCGTGTACGCCACGGAGGTCGTGAGGCAAGGTTTGCTGGAGCGGCTGCACAGGTCAAAGGCGCGCTCGCGAGACGCCTGGCTCGAACGTGACACGCCAAATCATCCCACTCAGTTCATACAGATCAGACCGCTGGAAGAGGTGCCCGCATGAACGAAGAGAACAAATGGGTTCAAATTACGAATTGCGAGAACATCCCACTGCGCGAGGGCCGGGCGGTTAACGTCGGTGGCCGCGAGATCGCGGTCTTCAACTTGGGCGACCGCTTTCTGGCGGTCAGTAACCGATGCCCGCACAGGAGCGGTCCCTTAGCCGATGGCGTGGTGTCCGGTGATACCGTCGTCTGTCCTCTGCACGCTTGGAAGTTCAACCTTGAAACAGGTCAGGGTGTGAGCAGCGCCAGCGCGTCAAGCTGCATTGAAACGTTTCGTACGCGTGTCGATCACGGCGTGGTTTTGCTTGAACTGCCGCTCGGGTCTGCGGCGAACGAAGAGCCGCCCGCGGCGTGCATTGAGCAAAACATGCGGGCTGCATGTGAGGGAATCAGCTCCACGGTAGGCGGCTAAGTTCCTCGGGGAACATCTGTAGAACTCGCATGTTTGGCTATCACAGCAGAGGAAAGGACATCCGGATGGATTACGTAACTCCGAAAGACCTTGTACAGGAAGCTGTACTTTCCGCGAAGAAGAAATCCGCACTGAGTATTAGCGACATGATGATCCGGGGCATTCTCGCCGGTGCGTTCCTCGGGTTTGCGACATCGTTAGCCGTAGTCGTGACTTCGCAAGGACTCCCTCCCATCGTGGGTGCAATTTTGTTCCCGGTCGGATTCGTCATTCTGTGCCTGCTGGGTCTGGAACTGGCCACCGGGAATTTTGCTCTGTTGCCCGCAGGTCTCGCGGCAGGAGAGGTATCGCTTGCGAAGCTTCTGCGGAACTGGGGATGGGTGTATTTCGGAAACCTGGTTGGCAGCGTCTTCTACGCCTATCTCTTCTACCTGACGGTCACGAACTTCGGCGCAACCAGCAGCGGACCGGTTGGGGAGCTGTTGAAGACGGCCGCACAGAAGAAGACACTGGCCTACATGACACTCGGCTCCAGCGGATGGGCGACGGCGTTTGTCAAGGGCATCCTCTGTAACTGGATGGTCACAATCGGCGCATTGCTTGCGCTGGTTTCCCGTTCCACGGTCGGGAAAGTCGTGGCAATGTGGCTGCCCATTATGACTTTCTTCGCGCAAGGCTTCGAGCACTCAATCGTCAACATGTTCATCGTTCCCGCAGGAATGATGTTCGGTGCTCCCGTTTCTATCAGTCAGTGGCTGCTCTGGAATCAGATTCCGGTTACGATCGGGAACATTGTCTCGGGAGCGCTCCTCAGCGGCTTGCCGCTGTATGCCACATACCGAGTGAAACCAAGTCCTTCATCTGCAAGAACAGAAATGGCGACCGGTGGTGAAGCGGAAGGTGCCGTGGCTTTCACGCCGGCAACGGGTAACACCCAGTGACAGAAACACCCTTGGCGACTGGTGGGATTGAACTACGAGAATGCATCGATGCCGAAGGGTAATTTCAATGGTCTTCGCGTGCTGGCGCTCGAAAGCCGGCGCGCCATAGAGATCGCTCGGCTCATTTCGAATTGTGGTGGCGAGCCTCTTGTGGCCCCGTCAGTAAGAGAGATCTCCCTGGAGTCGAATCAGGAAGCTCTTGAATTTGTTCATAGTCTGAGGGACGGAGACGTAGACATAGTCATTTTTATGACTGGCGGAGGGGTGCGAGCGCTGGCGCGGGCGGTGGAGAGTATCTGTCCGCGAGAGCAACTTGCCTCCTTGCTGAATAACGTCACGGTCGTCGCTCGCGGTCCCAAGCCGGTTGCCGCCCTCAGAGAGATGGCGGCTCGAGTGAGCCTGTCGGTTCCAGAGCCAAATACGTGGCGCGATCTGCTATCCATGTTGGATGAAAAGAAGGACGTATTTCCCTTACAGGGACGCCGCGTGGCAGTGCAGGAATACGGCATCTCCAATCCAGAATTGTGTGCCAGCCTCGAAGAGCGTGGCGCAAGAGTGACTCCGGTGTGCGTTTACGAGTGGGCTCTGCCGGAAGATACCGGGCCTCTGCAAGCAGCGGTCACGTCGATCCTTCGTGGCGAAGTCCACGTGATGCTCGTAACTTCATCAGTCCAGGTACGCCATTTATTCCAGGTCGCCGAAAGTATAACCAGCCAAAACGCGTTGTGTGAGGCGTTGGCACTGGTAGTCATCGCCTCGATCGGACCATTGACCTCGGAGGAACTGCACAGCCGCGGGCTCAATGTGGACATGGAATGCACGCACCCCAAAATGGGTTTTCTGGTACGGGAAACCGCGGAGAAGAGCGTCACCCTTTACCGGCTGAAAAGGGTGACAACGCCCAGAGGAAGGGATTTCTCACGGGAATGAGCTTGGCGCGCTCGCCGTTGCTATGCCGGCGCGTCGATCGATTCGACGCAAACCAGCTTTTTGTTCACTAACTCCTGGATGCCCGTGCTGCTGAGCTCGCGCCCGTAGCCGGAGTCCTTGATCCCGCCGAATGGCAAATCCGGTTTCGCGGAAGTTCCGTTTTGCGCGGTCGGCAAAGAGCTCCCTGTGCCGCAGGCGACACGACGGGAGCCCCGATCGGAGTCCAGCACAAGCTGATGCGTCACGCTCAGGTCAGTACGACCAAGAATATGTACGGCAACGCGATGATGGAGTCGAAACGTGATGCGAACAGTAAGGTCGTACGCATGGCGTTTCGTCCGGCACCACAGCAGGCGCAAGGGGCGTAGCTGGAACTTTACGGCATGAAAAAAGGCTGCTCGCGGCAGCCTTTTTCAGTCGTTCTTACGATCACAGTACTTAATGAACCTTATTGGCCTTGCGATCGGAGCATTTGAAACTCGCAACTTGTTGAATCGATTGGTTGCGGGGGCAAGATTTGAACTTGCGACCTTTGGGTTATGAGCCCAACGAGCTACCAGGCTGCTCCACCCCGCAATCTGATAGTAACAATCGAGTGGGGCAGCGTCAAACTATGGGGAGAGAAAGGTGTGGAAAAGCTAGGGCACATCACATTCTCGTTACATTCAGGGTTCAGGGGTAGCAAGTGAGATTCATAGTTTCGCGAGCTGACTCCTTGCACGCTGGAGTTCTCGCTGGATTGTGGGGGCCGCTTCCGGAGAGTTCTAATTCCAGTACAACAGTGTGACTCGATACGCCACGAATGCAGCCACGTAGGCGATTGTGGTCATGTACAGGAACTGGATTACGGGCCACTTCCAACTATTTGTCTCGCGGCGCACCACGGCCATGGTGGACATGCACTGCATGGCGAAGGCGAAAAAGACCAGAAGGGCTATTGCGCCCGCCGGACTAAGATCGCTTTTGAGCGCTTCCTGCAATGCCATGGCATGAGATTCAGGATCGACTCCATGCAGCGTTCCCATGGTCGAGATGATGACCTCGCGCGCGGCAAAGGAACTGAGCAGGCCCACCCCGATTCTCCAATTGAAGCCGAGCGGAAGGATTGCGGGTTCGATAAAGTGTCCGACTTTGGAGATGGCGCTATCGGCGATCTGCGGCGGTTGCCCATTGTGCATGGGCAGATAGGTGAGCGCCCAAAGCACGATGCTGACGGCCAGGATCACGGTTCCTGCGCGGAACACAAATGCTTTGGCGCGATCCATCAGTCGCAAGCCGAGCGATTTCCACATCGGCCAGCGGTACGGCGGCAGCTCCATTACGAACGCGACATCACGGCTACGCAGGACAGAACTCTTCAAGGCTTTGGCGGTTGCCACGGCCATGGCGAAGCCCAGCACATATAAACTCAACATCGCAATCGCGCGGGTTCCTACCACCGGTCCAAGCGCCGGACGATTGGGAATGAACGCCGCAATCACCATCGTGTAAACCGGCAGCCGTGCCGAACAGGTCATGAAAGGCGCAATCAGAATGGTTGCGATGCGGTCGCGCTTGTTCTCAATTGTGCGCGTCGCCATGATTGCCGGCACGGCGCATCCATAGGCGGAAAGCAGAGGAATAAAGGATTTTCCGTTCAGACCGACCTTTGCCATCACCTTGTCGGAGATCACTGCGGCTCGCGCCAGGTAGCCCGAGTCTTCCAGAATGCCGATCACAAGGAAGAGAAGAAGGATCTGCGGCAAAAAGACCAGCACCGAGCCGGCGCCCTTCCAGACCCCGTTTACCACCAGCGAGTTGATCAGCCCGGCGGGTAGCAGGTTTGAGAGATGAACCGCAACATTATCCAGTAATTTCTGCAAAAGGTCGCTGGCTGGCTGACCCAGCGAGAAAATGCTTTGAAAGACGGCGACAATGACCACCGCAAAAATCAATCCGCCCCAGAGTCTGTGAAGAAAGATCGAATCCAGGCGCCGGGTCCACTCAGGGGTTGCGCCGCGCCGATAGGCTGCTTCCGAACCCATTCGTACTGCCCATTCACGGCAATGCCGCGGATCTCCGAAGATCGGGAGCTCCAAGGGCTCAGGAATTTGCGGGGTTGCGACCAGAAAGTTTGCCACCGCGTGCAGGCCTTCGCCGGTCACCGCGCTAACCAGTGCGACGGGAGTGCCAAGCTGCCGTGCCAGCGGAAGCACCTCCACTTGCCCGCCCTGTTTGTGTAGCTCGTCCGCCATGTTCAGCAGAACGAGGGTAGGCAATCCCAGCGCAATAACGCGCCCGGCCAAGACAAGGTGCCGGTTGAGGTTGTTGGAGTCGAGTACCAGGATGATCGCGTCTGGACGCTCCGCCCCCGGCATTTCACCATTCAGCACATCGATTGTGACTTTTTCATCTTCCGACTTCGGGCTAAGACTGTAAACGCCGGGAAGATCGATCAGCGAAACTTCCTCGCCAGAGTCCAGACGAAAGCTTCCCGTGTGGTGCTCCACGGTGACGCCGGGGAAGTTGCCAACTTTCTGGCGCAATCCGGTCAGGCGATTGAAAAGCGTGGTTTTGCCCGCATTGGGAGGCCCCACCACGGCCACGGTCTTATATACCGCCGAGCCATCCACGGGCTTTGCGTTTAAAACAGCACCTGGAACCGATAACGGAAGACTCACAGCTTACCTCACCTCTACTTCCGCATCTCGCAGAGGACGCACGGCAATGCAGCGGGAGAGGTCGCGACGCAACGCTACCTCGGTTCCATCAACCCGGTAAACGCGCGGATTGCCACCTGGGCCGCTGCGCGCCACCAGAATCTCCAGACCTGGCACAAAGCCAAGGTTCATGAGATGTTCGGCGATAGTCTGAGGCATGTCAAAATCTTCCAGAATTCCGCTCTCGCCCAGTGCGAGATCAGAAAGAGTGTGGCTCGGCTTGGAGGGAACTTTCATGAAGTTGAAAACCATTTTCAATACCAAGTTTATTGTAACTCTCTTTGCTTCATCTTCCACGGATCAAAGTCACATTCCTTTGTGACTTATGAACACAATATTGGAAGATGTTCCTGGTCAACTACTTACGAGTCTCTTGTGGCGCGTCAATTCTTTTCCATCGCCCTCCAGTCCTTTCCATCACACTCCAAGGTGATTTCGAGGCGTCATCTGCCATCATCTGGATGGCGGCGGAAGAGAGTGGGGTGTCCGTGGACTTGGAGAATCCGCAGGCTCGAAGACGAGGCAGGAATACCCGCGAACGACAGCGCAACCCGGGTGCAGTCCGCGATGGCGAATTGCCTGCAACTTCATTCAACTCTCTCTCATCCAACGGCATGGTCCTAGGCTGTCCGTCTAAATTAATGCATATTGAACGGAACTTCTTGAGAGCGTTGCCGGCGAGCCGGGGGATTTCAAATGGAAAATCCGCTGCAGATTAAGCGTATTCATCACGTGGAATTCTGGGTTGGCAATGCGAGACAAGCCTCATTCTTCTATCGTAACGCTTTTGGGTTTTCGCAGGTGGCCTATTGCGGACAGGAGACGGGCAGCCGGGAAATGGCCTCGTATGCGCTCGCCCAGGGCAAGGCAAATTTTGTCTTGAGTACGCCGCTGACTCCGTCGCATCCGTCCGCTGAACATATTAAGCGGCACGGGGACGGCATTCGCGACATTGCGCTCGAAGTTGGCGACGCTGACCTTGCATTTGAGGAGGCGTTGGCGCGCGGCGCGGAGGCTGCGGAAGCGCCTCACGATATGAAAGATGAGTTCGGGACGGTGCGGCGGGCTGCGATCCGCACCTATGGCGACACGGTTCATTCGCTTCTCTCGCGACGAGGATACAGCGGCCCGTTTTTGCCAGGCTATGCCGAACAGAGAATTGCTGGCGACGACGCTGGCATTCTGCGCATTGATCACATGGTGGGAAACGTCGAGCTTGGACAGATGAATTGCTGGGCGGATTATTATTCGAAAATATTCGGCTTTCATCGCTTTATCAGCTTTGATGACAAGGACATTTCGACCGAGTACAGCGCGCTGATGTCGATTGTAATGTCGGACGATTCCTACTCCGTGAAGTTTCCCATTAACGAGCCGGCGTCGGGGTTGCGCAAGAGTCAAATTGCAGAATACCTGGAGGCCTACCAGGGACCGGGAGTACAGCACATCGCGCTGCAGGTGACCGACGTGCTTGCAACCGTGAACAAACTGCAGCGCAACGGAGTGCAGTTTCTTCGCGTACCCGACAGCTATTACGACCTGCTCAGCGAACGCGTCGGTGAACTCGATGAGCCGCTGGAAGAAATCAAGCGCCTGGGGATTCTGGTGGACAAGGACGAGGACGGCTATTTGCTGCAGATCTTCACGCGTCCGGTTGAGGATCGGCCGACTGTTTTTTACGAGATCATCCAGCGCAAGGGCAGCCGCGGCTTCGGCAAGGGGAACTTCAAGGCGCTATTTGAAGCAATCGAACTGGAGCAGGCACGGCGAGGCAATCTGTAGCTTGCACCGGCGGACGCGTGCGCAACAGGGAATGCTATGGCAAACGAGGTGATGATGGATAGGAGCAAGGCAATGTCGGCGCCAACTGAGGAGCCGATAGTGCCCGGCTACCAATCGGGATTCGGCAATGAGTTTTCGACGGAAGCAGTTGCGGGCGCGCTGCCCGGAGGGCAGAATGCGCCGCAGCGGGTGCCACTCGGGCTCTATGCCGAACAACTCAGCGGAACTGCCTTCACAGCGCCGCGTGCGCTCAATCGCCGCACATGGGTGTATCGCATTCGTCCGAGTGTGATGCACAAGCCCTATGATCGGATCGCCAGTGGATTGCTTCGCTCGACGCCCTTCGATGAAGTACCCGCGCCGCCCAATCAACTTCGCTGGAATCCCGTTCCGATTCCGATGAAGCCAACGGATTTTCTCGCCAGCCTCATTACGCTGGCGGGCAATGGCGATCTTGCGACTCACAGCGGCGTGGCGATTCACCTCTATGCCGCAACCTGCAGCATGGAGGGTTTGTACTGCTACGACGCGGATGGCGAACTGCTGCTGGTGCCGCAGATGGGGCGCTTGCTGATACACACCGAGCTTGGACGCATCGCGCTCGCGCCCGGTGAAATCGCGGTCATTCCGCGCGGTATCAAATTTCGCGTGGAACTGCTGGATGGCAGTGCTCGTGGATACGTATGCGAGAACTATGGCGCGAGCTTTCGTCTGCCGGAACTTGGACCGATCGGCGCGAACTGCCTTGCGAATTCGCGCGACTTTCAGACTCCCGTGGCGGCTTTTGAAGACATTGAGAGCAGCGTTCGTGTGATCTGCAAATTCCAGGGAAATCTGTGGCAGACCGAGTACGATCACTCGCCCCTGGACGTGGTTGCGTGGCACGGTAACTATGCGCCCTATAAATACGACTTGGCGCGTTTTTGCGTCATCAATACCGTGAGTTTCGATCATCCCGATCCGTCGATTTTCACCGTGCTTACCTCACCCTCTGATATGCCCGGCACCGCGAATTGCGACTTCGCCATTTTTCCTCCGCGCTGGATGGTCGCCGAACATACCTTCCGGCCGCCGTGGTTCCACCGTAATTTCATGAACGAGTTCATGGGGCTGATTCGCGGAGAGTATGACGCAAAGGCCGAGGGCTTTTTGCCCGGAGGGGCAAGCCTGCACAACTGCATGAGCGGTCATGGCCCCGATGCGGCAAGCTACGAGCGTGCGTCAAGCGCCGAACTGCTGCCGCAGTATCTTGCCGATACCTTGGCCTTCATGTTTGAGACGCGCTTCGTCTGCCGTCCCACGCGCTTTGCGCTGGAGACTGCTGAACTGCAGCACGAGTACTACACCTGCTGGCAGAATCTGAAACGCAACTTCCCGCGGAGTTAGTGATCATGTCCACTCCGGTTCGCGCCACGGCTGCGTCGCTACGAGTGTTTCTCGACCGAATCATCGATTACGCTGGCCTGTTTCCGCCCGCATCCCTCGACATGGTGACCAGCGTGAACAACTACTCGCGTTATCTCAAGCATGCCGCACCGATGGGCACTGGGACGTTTCGTGCTACCGGCGGCGCGGCTGGATGAATTTCTGAAGGCGCGTGAAGAAGGCGATATCGGACCCTTGGCCGCTCAGTGGCAGCAATTTCAGCCAAGATTGAGCAGGATCTGGCGGAGGTCGAGGAATTTAATCGCAAGGCACTGTGGCGCCGTGATCGACTGCGTTGAGGTGCGCGTGCGCAACCTCGATGAGATTGAACTTGTCCGAGTCCATCGGCCCTCGGGCGTAAGTGCGTTCTTTGAAATCTCTCCGGAGCAGGCCGAAGAACTCCTGCCGGCTTTGCGGCGAATTGGCGGATGCGCGAAGTTGCGCGCCGGCGGCGTGGTGGAAGAAGCGTTTCCCGCAGTGGAGCAGATTGCAGGATTCATTGCGCGGTGCGCGGAGTTGGGAGTGCCGTTCAAGGCTACAGCCGGGCTGCATCATCCGCTGCGTTGCATTCGCCCGCTTACCTATGAACCCCACTCGCGCGAGGCGCCGATGCACGGGTTCCTGAACCTTTTTACCGCTGCTGCTGATCGCGTGGAGCGCGGTAGGCTCTGGCGCTGGAGTTCCGTGCGCAGAACTCGCCACTTGCCTTGCCGACGGAGAGCGCGCAAACTGGCACTTTGGCGAAGACGCGCTGACCTGGAGTGGAGGCGAAGAGCCAATCCGGCTCGAGTCTGGAGGCGCTCCGCTCGATGCGATCCAGATTTGCGCTGAGCTTCGGCTCGTGCGCATTCGAGGAGCCGCTGCGGGAGTTGCGCGAGATCGAGCCTTCTATGAACATGGCGCTGAACGAAACTCACGATCCAGATGCACGCTCTTTCGTCGAGTCGGCCAACATTTCAAACTGCGATTTTCCGATCCAGAACCTTCCCTTTGGCGCATTCACCAACGGACAGAATGCTTGCGCGAGTCTTTGCGTTGCAATCGGCGATCAGGTGCTCGATCTGGAAGCGGCCGCCGGTCGGGCATTGCTGGACGATGTGGATGACATCACCTATGAGGTTTGCAATGATTCGTGCCTGAATTCGTTGATGGGTCTTGGCCCGGCACGGTGGACGGCGTTGCGCCGTGCTCTCTTTCAACTCTTGAGTATTCACTCGCAGAATCGGGCGGAAACCGCATTGTGCCTGCATCGCCAGCAGGACGTTGAAATGCTTTTGCCGGCGGCCATCGGCAATTACACAGACTTCTACGCCTCGGTGCATCACGCCAGCAACGTTGGAGCGCTCTTTCGTCCGGAGAATCCGTTGCTGCCAAATTACAAGTGGGTGCCCATCGGATATCATGGCCGCGCTTCCACCATCGTTGTAAGCGGAACCGACGTTCGCCGTCCCTGGGGCCAGCAGAAGCCGCCTTCTTCCGAACAGCCAGTGTTTGCTCCCTCCCGCCGGCTCGACTATGAAGTGGAGATTGGAGCTTTCATCGGCGTAGGGAATGAGATGGGTGAAGCGATTCCAATTGCGCAGGCCGGCGACCACATCTTTGGACTCTGCCTGGTGAACGACTGGTCGGCGCGCGACATTCAATCGTGGGAATATCAGCCGCTTGGCCCGTTCCTCGCCAAAAGCTTTGCTACCACCGTTTCTCCCTGGATCGTCACCGCCGAGGCGCTTGCGCCATTTCGAATTCCGGCTGCTCCGCGCGCACCTGGCGATCCGCAGCCACTACCATACCTTACGGACGCGCAGGATCAACAGCGGGGCGGCTTCGACGTGACAGCCGACGCCTATCTGCAGACGGCCGCGATGCGAGAAGCGGGTTGCGCGCCCCATCGCCTTAGTCGAGGGAATCTCCGCGACTTGTACTGGACGTTTGCGCAGATGCTCGCCCACCACACTTCCAACGGCTGTGATCTGCGGCCGGGCGATCTTCTCGCCAGCGGTACCGTCTCCGGGCCGACCCCTCGTCGCGCGGCTGCCTGCTGGAAATTACACGCGGCGGAGCCGATTCCATCCTGCTTCCGGATGGAACGAAACGGACATTTCTCGAAGATGGAGACGAAGTGATCTTGCGGGCCTTCTGCCAACGCCCTGGAGCCGTACGCATCGGTTTCGGCGAATGCCGCGGAACTCTAACTCCCGCTCGTTAGACCCAGCTCTGGTGCATCATTTCTTTTAGCTATGGAAACTAAGAACTACCGCCCTTTGCGCATTGAGAAGCTCTCGTGTACGTGGTAGAACGTTGCTATAGCTCTGGATGAAATTCACAGCGATGGTAGCATCTGGGCTTGGCCGCGGGAGGCAATTTGTCTGGATATCGCGACATGCTTCGAGCAGGCGGTCAGTGCAGCGGTAGCTGGAGCAACGGTGCTGACGGCCAACACTCGTTCCGCACGCGCCATCCAGGGGGCTGCCGAGCGGCGTTCGCGGCATCTCCAACTCCGCATGGCTTACACCCGATGTGCTGCCATATGGAGCCTTCGTGGAGCGGCTTTATTCGGATGCGGTGGTTATGGGCGCCGTCTCTGTCCAGGCTTTGCAGCGGGAGCAGGAGTTGCAGTTGTGGCGGCAGATCATCGAGCGCTCGACCAGCGGGCGGGAGATGTTGCTGCCGGACTCTGCCGCGATCCTGGCATCGGAGTCCTTTCGTACGGCCTTCGAGCATGGCATCGCGCTTGACTCTCCGCTGATGACCGTCTCCAGTGACACGCGTGCGTTCTCGGTATGGTCCGCGGAGTTTCGACGCCAGCTTGCGGCGCACAGATGGACGTGCCCAGCGCTCTTCATGCGCGAACTGGCTCCATGTTTGTCGTCATCTGCGGCTTCCGTCACAACGTTTTCGTCTATCTCGCTGAGAGCACGCCCGCGCAATGCAATTTTCTGGCCGCACTCGCAGGATGCAGGAGTGCAGGTTGTCTATTGCGTCGATACCCAAGGATGCAGGCACGGCCACTCCGCTGCGATATGAGTTCGATGGTGTTGCAGATGAATTGCGCGCGGCGGCGCAATGGGCTCGCCGGCAGGTGGAAGAGTCGCCCGAGGCGCGTATCGGCGTCATCTTCTTTGACCTGGCGCGAAAGCTTCCGCAGGTGGAGAGCGCATTTCGTTCCGTGCTTCACCCCGAGCATTTACTCGGTCTGCAGACGCCCTCCGCGTTTGAGATCGCATCGCCAATCGCGCTCGCCGAGTATCCTGTTGTGCGTTGTGCCTTGCAGTTGCTCTCGCTGTTTGCGGCTCCCCTCGAGTTTCATTCTTTTCAGTCCATGTTGAGTTCGCCTTACTTGGTTGTGGATCCGAATGCCGTTGCGAGATTTCTTGCAGAGGTAAGGCAGCGTGCCCGCCGCAACGTCAGCTTCGAGGATCTCGCAGAGATGGCTGCAGGAGTCGCGACGAGTTGCCAGGACTTCGTGCTGCACTGGAGGGGCTGCCTAAGCACTCGGCATTTTCTTCGGATCAGGCTGCTGTTTACTGGGCCGACATTTCAAGGCAGATACTCGAAGCATTCGGCTGGCCGGGCAGTTTCACTGGACAGCGAGGAGTTCCAGTGCACGAAGAGCTGGCGTGAGCTTCTCGCCGCAGTTTCGTCTTTGGAGTTGCTCGAATGGCGCACCGATTTTCGCGGCTTTGTGGGAAGGCTGGAACGCGCCGCGGCAACTCAGAAGTTCAAGCCCGAGACGCTCAATGCGCCGGTGCAAATTATGGATGCAGCGGAGGCGGAAGGTTCAATCTTCGATGCGCTGTGGATCGGCTCGTGCAGTGACGATTTATGGCCAGACTCGCCGAGTTGTTCGCCGCTGATTCCGATTGCGTTGTTGAAAGCGGCGGGCGTGGCGGTGGTGGGAACGCCGCAGGCGGAGGCGCGCATTTCGCGGATAACTTCGCGGCTCCTGCATTCGGCGCCGCGGATTTCACTCAGCCTGGCGCGGCGCACTGACGACGAACGCGAGCAGCGCTGGAGTCCGTGCTTCGCGCGCTTCCCGGTTGCGAATGAAATCATCGAATCGCCGCCGCTGCTTGCGCAGCGCTTTGAGTCTGCGGACCTCGACGCAATTTCCGACTTCGCGGCACCCGCGCTTCCACCCAGTGAAGTTGTCCGAGGCGGCACCTCGCTGCTGCAGGAGCAGTCTAACTGTCCATTCCGTGCGTTTGCGACTCGACGGCTTCTCGCCAAGCAGGCTCAAGGGCCGAACGAGGCGCTTGCTCCTACTGAAAGAGGTAAGGTTCTTGATGTCGCTCTGCAGTTAATTTGGGAGCAGTTGAAAGACAGTGAGGGTTTGCAGCGTGCCGATCGCGCTGCAATTGTTGAGGCCGCCGTGGATGAGGCGATGGCGCGTGAGTTGCCGTCGAGCAACGACCCATGGAGCACTCGTTTTCTCACGCTGGAACGGCAGCGCACGATTGAAGTGCTTACCGAATGGCTGACGCTGGAATCAACCCGGAAGCCTTTCCATGTGGTCGGCCACCAACTTCCGGTTGAAGTGAGCCTGGGCGGCATGAGCCTGCGTGGCCGCCTTGATCGGCTCGATGAAATCGACGATGCTCATGTGGTGATCGACTACAAGACCGGCGGCTCAATCGCCGTGAGTGCCTGGCAAGTTCCGCGTCCGCGAATGCCGCAGTTGCCGTTCTATGCATTGGCGATGCAGCAACAGAATTTCAATCTTGCGGGCGTCTCATTTGCGGTTGTCCGCAAGGGCGAATGCCGCGTTCAAGGGCTATTTGCGCGAAAAAGATCTGCTGCCGTGCACGGACCCGGCGAAGCGCACCTTTGAGGGACTACCGTTTGATGATTACGCGGTGAAATGGGCGGAAGAGTTGGAGCGCATCGCCAAATCGTTCGTCCAAGGCGATGCGGCGGTTGATCCGAAGATTCCGCCAGGAAGAAGTGGCTCGTCTTGCGACCATTGCCACCTGATGTCGCTGTGCCGGGTTGGTGATGTTGCAAACGCATGACTTCGAGGGTGAGGGAGAGCGCGATGAGTAGTCCTACTCCGCGCGCCTTGCTCTCCGACGCGAGCGTCCGCTGCGTGCGTTCTGGATACGACGCAATCATGGATGCTGCAGGCTCCCGCCGGTTCGGGAAAGACCGAATTGCTGATGCAGCGATTTCTCGCCTGCCTCGCCACGGGTTGAGCAGCCGGAATCCGTGCTTGCCATCACGTTCACTCGCAAAGCCGCGGCAGAGATGCGCAGCCGCATTCTCCTCACGCTGCAGCGCGCCGCGCAATTTGGCCAAGCGGATATTTCAGCACGTCCGGTGCACGAGCAGCAATCGCTGCAATTGGCGCGCGCTGTCCTCGATACCTCTTCCGCGCTCGGTTGGAACATTCTTGAGCATCCCGCGCGCTTACAGGTTCGTACGCTGGATTCTTTTTGCGAGTCGGTGGCGCAACGCGCGCCCTTCAAGGGTTTGCTCGGAGGCGTGGCGCAGGTCACGGAAGACGCACAGCCTCTCTACGAATTAGCGGCGCAGCGGGTCATCGATCAACTTGCAGACTCGGGCACGCGCGGTGATGCGGTCGCAAGCCTGCTTGTGTATCTGGACAACGACGTGCGTGGCGCTCGCGATCTGCTGGCCGCGATGCTTGCGCAGCGCGACCAATGGCTGCATTTTCTGGGGCGTTCCGATGCCTTTGACGAATCGCAGCAGCAAAGCCTCAGAAGCAAGCTCGAAGCGGCGCTGGCGCTCTCGGTAGAAGAAGAACTTGCGCTTATACGTGCGCGCCTCCAGATTGCATTGAACAGCGCACAAGCTGCGGAATTATTTGCACTGATGCGCTATTCGGCGGATCAGCTTGCAAACGGATTGACGCACTCCGCGCTGGTGATCGAATCAATCGCTGCCAGCGCAGAGGTGGTTTCGATCGCATCGCAGAATTCGAACGATAGGTCGTTGCCTCCAGCCAGCGCTGGGAGTCTGCCTGCCTGGCGAGCCATCTGTGAGTTCCTGTTAACTGGGGATCGCGGCAAGCCGGCACTGCGCAAAACAGTGAATATGACGCAACGGTTTCCCATCCGGCACGCTTGACGAAAAACAGCGGCGAAAGCGATGTCATCGAGTTTTTCGCGGAGCTGGCGCAACTGCCCAGCGTGGTGGAGCTCTGCGAAGCGCTGAATCGAATTCGCCGCCTGCCCGATCCACGGTACACCGAGGCGCAGTGGCAGTTCATGCGTGCACTCTTGGAGATTTTGCCGCTGGCGGCGGCCAATCTAAAAGTTGTCTTCTCGGAGCAGGCCGTCATCGACTTTGCCGAGTACGCGCAGCGCGCGCTGGACGCGATCGGCGAAGAAGGCGACCCAACGGAGTTGGGGTTGCAACTGGGCTATCGAATTCGGCACATTCTTGTGGATGAATTTCAGGACACGAATCGCGTTCAGGTCGAACTGCTGGCCCGTCTGCTCGGCACATGGGAGGCGGACGAGCAGTGTTCCACTTTCTATGTCGGCGATCCGATGCAGTCGATCTACGCATTTCGGCAGGCCGACGTTGCCATATATCAGCAGGCGCGCACGGAAGGCATTGGCGGGCACCTTCACAGTTTCAATCGCCTCACCGAGAACTTTCGCTCGCAGCGCAATCTTGTCGAGTGGTTCAACCGAATTTTCCCGGTCATTCTGCACGAGGACAGCGATCTCACCAACGCGGTTCAATACGCGGGGGCGGAGTCTTCGCGCCCGGCTCTCGACGGACCGGCTGTGCTCACAAAGGGATTTGCTAAGGGAGATCGAGCGGGCGAGGCAAAGCATCTGGCGGAGTGCATTCGGCGCGAACTCGCAATTGCCACTCCTACGAATGAGGAGCCCTTAACAATTGCGGTGCTGGTGCGCTCGCGGACTCATCTTCCAGAGCTGGTGGAGGCGCTGCACGCGGCGGGAATTGACTATCGCGCAGTGAAGACCGATCGGCTCTCGGATCGTCCGCTGGTTCGCGATCTGGAAGCGCTGCGCACGGCACTGACGAATCTTGCCGATCGCACTGCGTGGCTCGCAATTTTGCGTGCGCCATGGTGCGGTCTTGCGCTTGGCGGATTTGCTGGAGCTGTGCCGGGGAGATGAACGCTCCACCGTGCGCGAGCTTTTATCGCAGCGAGGGGCGCGGCTTTCCGAACATGCGCATCTGGCGCTGGCGCGTTGCGTTCCTGTGCTGGAAGACGCACTTTCGAGCCGAGGACGCGCTTCGCTGCGTGCTTTGGTCGAGTCCACATGGCTACGGCTCGGTGGCCCAGCCTGCCTGGCCGAGCAGGAGCAGGGAATCCGGGACGCAGACGCATATTTCGCTCTGCTGGACGCGCACTCGTCGGCGGGTACGCTGCGCGACTCGGAGAACTTTGCCAGCAAACTGCACGACCTGTTTGCGCCTGCCGATACTCGTAGTGGCATTCGCGTCGAGATCATGCCCATTCATCAGGCGAAGGGGTTGGAGTGGGACGTAGTCTTTTTGCCTGCACTGGAGCGCCATTCGCGGCAGGATGACAAACGTCTGCTCTATTGGCGTTTACGGCGGCGCGGCGAACAGGAATTTCTTTTGCTCGGACCGATGGAGGCACCGGGGAAGAAGAAGGACCGCAAGGCGGCCACGATCGAAGGATATCTGCGCGATATTGCCAGTGATTGTTCACGCGAAGAGCTGAAGCGCCTGTTGTATGTTGCCGCAACACGCGCGCGAAAGCGGCTCTACCTCTCGGCTGCGGTGACCGAGGGCCGTCAGCCCGATGCCAATTCCATCCTGCGCTTGCTCTGGGATGTTCCGGAAATGCAGCAAGAATTTGCGCCTTCCGCGGGACAAGAGAGTGGGACGCAAGCGAAAGAGGAGAATAAGCCAGAGTTGCTGCTGCGCCGCCTGCCCGCGACCTTTGTTGTTCCCGAAATGCCTGAGCCATTGCAATGGAGTTCTCCGCAACGGAAATCTTCCGAAGAGGAGCATCGCTTCGAGTGGGTTGGTGATCTCCTGCCTCGCATCGGCGTGGTCGCGCACGCATTTCTGCAGCGCATCGCCCTGGAGGGCGTGTCGTATTGGGATGCGAAGCGTGTGCTTTCGGCAAGGCCAGCGATTTCTGCCGCACTGTCGCGCGCAGGCGTAACACGCGGTGAACTGGGGCAGGGAATTGCCCGTGTATCGGAAGCACTGAGCAGGACGCTCGAAGATGAGCGCGGCCGTTGGCTGCTTTCACCTCATCCTGAGCATCGATGCGAACTTGCGGTGTCGGCCATGATTGAGGGAAGCTTGCAGCACGTGCGAGTCGACCGCACGTTTATTGAGGAGGGAACGCGCTGGTTGAGTCGACTATAAAATCACCGAGCAACTCGGAGGAGATCCGCGCCGCTTCGTTCAAATGCAGGCGGATAAGTACCGTCCCGATATGCAGCGCTATGTTCGCGTTCTGAGCGTTTTTGATCCGCGTCCGGTGCGGTGCGCACTCTATCTTCCGCTGCTGGGCGAGTTCTGTCCCATTGAGGTTGAACGTCCATTAAGTGCAGGCGGAGTCCCGCAATCGTGAGCGAAAACGTGAAAAGCCGCGTGCGTCGGTTTAAACTCTTTTCAGCCGCATGAGCCAGAATCGATTTACCATCGTCCTTCTTCTTGCCAGTTTGTGGCTCTGTATCCCCGCGTCCGCCTTTGCCGCGCAAAACATAGCTCCGCCGATCCGCCCAGCTAACAATGCGCTTGCGGCGCGCGGCTTCAATGAGCTTTACAACATGGATTACGATCCCGCGATTCGCGATTTATCCGAACTCGAACGCGAACATCCGGACGACCCCTTCACGTCGAACTATCTACTGGCCGCCGAAATATTCAAGGAACTCTACCGGATCGGGGCACTCGATACGGAGACCTATTCGAGCGAAAGCTTTCTCAGCAGCAAGCCGCGCCGTCCGCTGGATATGGCTGCGCAAAAGCGAATCTTTAATCTGATCGCCCGCGTTGAGTCGCTCTGCAACGCACGCTTGCAGAAAGATCCCGACGACACGGATGCGCTCTACGCGCGCGGCGTGGCGCGCGGCTTTCGCTCCACCTATATCGGAATGGCCGAGAAATCCTGGCTCTCGGCGATTCGCTCGGCGCTCGCCGCGCGCCGCGATCACGAGCGTGTGCTTGAACTCGACCCTAAGCTATGTAGACGCCAAGATGACCGTTGGAATCCACAACTACATCGTCGGTTCGCTGAACTGGGCTGGGCGCACGGCTGTGGCGCTGGTAGGAGTCACAGGCAATCGGCAGAAGGGTCTCGAATATCTGCGCGAAGTGAGTCGCTCGCAAGGTACCTCGCGCAATGACGCGGCTCTGGCCCTCAGCCTGTTTCTACGCCGGGAGCAGCGCTATCCAGAGGCGCTCGAACTGGTGGGCCGGGTTTCCCGTGAGTATCCCAGAAATTTCCTTCTTGTCGTGGAATACGCGCACCTGCTCAATGCTGCCGGTCACGGACGCGAGGCCATTGCGCAATATCGCAACGCACTGGAGAAAGGCCGCGAAGGGAAGTACTCAACCTTCCAACCCGAGTTGGCGGCATGGGGATTGGGCGTCTCTCTGCGCGGGCAGCACGGGTTCGAGCAGGCGGCCAGCGCCTTTGATCTCGTCACGACGTGCAGCGACGCTGATCCTGCGCTGATCGACCGCGCCAGCGTTGCCGCCGGAGAAATGTATGACACTCTGGGGAGGCGCGAGCAGGCAATCGCGCGTTATCGTAAGGCGCTCGCAGCAGGCCGCGACGCCGAGTATCTGTCGGCGGCCCGTAAGCATCTCCGCCATCCCTACACATCCAAGGAATAAGGCTTGATCGGATCGGGTAGGAGGCGGGGTTACCCCCGCCGTCCTCCCACACCACCGGACGTGCGGTTCCGCATCCGGCGGTTCATGAAACAGGCGAGAAGCGCCGCTGAGTTTCCAGCAGCGAAACTAGCCCCATGCGGTCGAACCAAGACTTCGGATAGGCTTCATTCATGTGCGAGGCACCGCTGTTCCACCACGGACCGTGTCCGTTGGTGGCCGATTGCCACGCACGTTGCTGTTGTAGTCCACGTCGCATTAGGTTCTTGGCCCGTGTGTGATTGCGCTTCCATTGCCGCCAGAGCAGCGCTCGCAGCCTGTGTCTGATCCAGCCATCGAGTTCCTCCAGCACACCTTTTACTTCGGTAAGCCGGAAGTACGAGGTCCATCCCCGTAGTTGGGGATTGAGCTGCTCGACCGCCTGTTTCAGGCTTTTGCCACGTGCCTCCTGTAGCGCCTTGCGGACCTTTTCCGCAAAGCGCTCACGGCTCTGTTGCGCGATCTTCAGCTTCGGTTTCTTGTGCCACGTCATGCTGTAGCCCAGAAACTTCCGCTGCCACGGACGCGCCACCGCGCTCTTGGCCGCATTGACCTTCAGCTTCAGTCTTTGCTCCAGAAACGCTGTGATCGCCGTCATCACTCGCTGTCCACTCCGCTTGCTTCCGACATAGATATTGCAGTCATCCGCATAACGGCAGAAGCGATGCCCGCGTCTCTCCAGTTCGCGATCCAGATCGGTCAGCAGGATGTTGGACAGCAGCGGCGACAGTGGTCCACCTTGCGGCGTGCCTTCCGTTCGCGCACTCACCACCCCGCCTTCCATCAGCCCCGCTTCCAGATAGCGCCGGATCAGCTTCAACACCCGTTCATCCTTCACCTTGCGCACCACCCGCACCATCAGCACGTCGTGGTTCACCCGGTCGAAGAACTTCTCCAGATCGAGATCAACAGTCCAGCGCCTGCCTTCGGCAACGTAGCTCCGCGCGGCTTTGACCGCTTGGTGCGCGTTGCGTCCGGGACGAAAACCGTAGCTCGACTCAGAAAACTCGGGTTCGAATAGCGGTTGCATCACCTGATGCAGCGCCTGTTGAATCAGACGGTCCAACACCGTCGGAATGCCCAACGTGCGAACCCCGCCTTGCGGCTTCGGTATCTCCACCTTGCGCACCGCCGACGGCAAGTACTCGCCTGCCAGCAGCCCTTGTCTTACTCTCGGCCAGTGCGCCTGGAGCCATGGTTTGAATGCGGCCACCGTCAGTCCATCGACCCCCGGTGCGCCTTTATTCTTCACCACGCGCTCGTAGGCACACAGCATGTTGCTGCGTGCCACTGCGGCTTCCATCAGCCGCAGTGCTTCTGGTTTCGTTCGCCCAACAGCCGCCGTCCGAACCTCCGCGCCCGCGCCAGTTCCCGGCAGGTTCCGCCTGCCTTTGCCTGTGCTGGCCGTACTCGCGTACGCTTCTGCATCATCGGTTCGCATCGAGATCTGTTGTCCTACTCCCGTATTTCATGTTCGGCCCTTCGTCCCGCTTGCGCGGTACTACTATGGCCTCGGCTGACTTCTGGTGATCCTTCCCAACATCTCTCAATGCCGGTAGCACAAGGCAGACCACCAGATCTCCCCGGGTATTGCGCACCCACCTTCACGCTTATGCCTGTCGGATATACGTCACGGCGTTCCGTGCAAGAACTGGGCTTTGCGTCTAATGGCCCGCTTACCCCGCCGTGCCGCCTCTATCCGCTTCCTGTTCGTCAGGCCAGCGCTTTGCCTCCGGCTTCCTTCGGATCCCGCCTCGCGACGGACACCCTTGCCGTTCAGCTAACACTTCCCCTTGCCGGGTGTGTAGAGGACTTTCACCTCCAAGTGAGTGCGCCCTGCCGGGCGCACCATAAAAAAAAGGGGCATGGCCTGAGCCACGCCCCTGTTCTCTTGCATCGGCGAATTAGGAAGCGGACGCTGAAATCCTTGTCCTGTTCCACGTGAATGCCTTCCACAAAGCGAATTTTGCGCGAAGCCATCTTCATGATCAACGATGAGGTACGCACGCCTTCGCGGAAAAAGCGAACTCCCTGCATCAGCGCGCCTTCGGTCACGCCGGTCGCGGCGAAGATGATGTTTTCGCCCGGAGCCAGCTCCTTTTCCGTATACATCTTGTGTACGTCGCTGATTCCGTACTGGGTCATGCGCTCGCGCTGTTCGTCGGTATAGCCGGTCAGCCTGCCCACCATGTGGCCATTCAGGCAACGCATGGCGGCTGCGGTAATCACGCCTTCCGGTGCGCCGCCCGTACCCATTACGGCGTGAACGCCAGTACCGCGAACGGCCGCCGCGATTCCCGGAGCAAGGTCGCCATCGCCAATCAGCTTAATGCGTGCGCCCGCCCGGCGAATCTCGTTGATCAGCGTCTCATGGCGGGGGCGGTCCAGCACGATCACCACCAGGTCTTCGATGTCGCGATTGAGAGCCTTGGCGATCATCCTCAGGTTCACCGCCGTGGGCGCATCCAGATCCACGGATCCCTTGCAGGCCGGACCGACCACGATCTTTTCCATGTAGCAGTCCGGAGCGTGCAGCAGTCCTCCGCGTTCACTGGCGGCCAGTACGCAGATCGAGCCCGGTGCGCCGGTGGCGGTGAGGTTCGTGCCCTCCAGCGGGTCAACAGCAATGTCCACTTCCGGATAAATGATGCCTTCCTTTGGCGCGCGTCCGACCTTCTCGCCGATGTACAGCATCGGAGCTTCGTCGCGCTCGCCTTCGCCGATCACGATAGTGCCGCGCATCGGGACCGTATCCATGACGCGGCGCATCGTTTCGGTTGCGACCTGATCGGCGCGCTTGCGGTCGCCGGTTCCCATTTGTCGAGCGGAAGCGATGGCTGCCGCTTCAACCACTCGCAGCATCTCCAGTGCGAGATCTGATTCCAAGTTCGACTGGATGTTGTCTTCCAGATGGACTGCTCTATTTTGAAGTTCGGTTGCCATGATTGCTCCTGATTTTCCGGCCGCGGCTTCTGTGTCCTACTTGCTCTTGGCCTTGTGCCGTCTCCACGTTGTTGTCTCGAAAAACATCAGCCCCATTGCTGCTTCGGCGGGGCCAATTGTGCTGCTGAATTCAGAAGGCGTCAATGCCTGTGATCGCCGCGCCCAGAATCAGCGTGTGAACGTCGTGCGTTCCCTCGTAGGTTTTCACCGACTCAAGGTTCGCCATGTGACGGAATACCGGATACTCATCCGCAATTCCGTTTGCACCAAGAATGTCGCGTGCCAGGCGGGCGCACTCCAGAGCCATCCACGCATTGTTTCGCTTGGCCATGGAAATGTGGAAGTGCTGGACCTTATCCTGATCCTTCAACCGGCCCACCTGAAGCGCCAACAGTTGAGCCTTGCTGATTTCGGTGATCATCCAGACCAGCTTCTCCTGAACCAGTTGATGCGACGCGATGGGCTGGTTGCGGAACTGCTTGCGAAACTGTTGCATATTGCAGAGCAGTGTCGTAGCACGCCATTGCCGCACCGATGACTCCCCAGGCGATGCCAAATCGAGCCTGATTCAGGCACATCAGCGCGGATTTCAGCCCGGAGCTTTTCGGCAGCAGGTTTGCCTTTGGAATCCGCACGTCCTGCAGCGATAGCGACGAAGTAACGGAGGCACGCAGCGACCACTTTCCGTGCACGTCCTTGGCGACGAAACCCGGCCGGTCGGTCTCAACCAGAAATCCCCGAACTTTTCCGCCGTGCTCCTCGCTCTTTGCCCAGACCACAGCCACATCGGCGATCGAGCCGGAGGTAATCCACATTTTTTCGCCGTTGAGCACGTAGTCATCGCCGTCGGGCACAGCGCGGGTGCGCATTGCTTCCGGATTTGAGCCGGCATCGGGCTCGGTCAATCCGAAGCATCCCAGCTTTTCTCCCTTGGCCATTGCCGGGAGCCAGCGCTGCTTCTGTTCCTCGCTGCCAAAGGTGTAAATCGGGTACATCACCAAGCTGCTCTGCACGCTCGCAAACGAGCGCAACCCGCTGTCGCCGCGCTCCAGTTCCTGCATGATCAGGCCGTATTCCACACTGTTCATGCCGGCGCAGCCGTAGCCGTGAAGGGTCGGGCCGAAGAAGCCGAGCTCACCCATCGGCGCAATCAGTTCAGCCGGAAACCGGCCCTGGCGATTGCAGTCTTCAATGATGGGAATGAGGTTGTCTTCTACAAACTGCCGGGCCGTGGCGCGCACCAGGCGCTCGTCTTCGGTGAGCAGGGAATCGAATTCGAGGAAATCCACACCACGGAACTTAAGCGCCATAAGGATTGCCGACAACACTGCGAGGCCCGTCGCCAAGCATTGGGCGAACACTTGACAGTAACAAAGGCAGAATCCGAAGGTCAATGATCCTTGACACACCTGTGGCACGGATTTCACCGGTTACAACCAAGATCGGCCGCTTCTACCACTGGTTCCGCTTGCGCAATTCGGTGATGTGCGCCACATGGTGAGCGCCATGCCAGGCATAGATTCCAAGCATTTTGTCCAAGGACATCGCACCCGCTTCCGGGTGTGTCAGTGTCCGTTCCCACTCCTCGGCCTTCATGCTGCGGAGCAATACGACCCAGCGGGCGTGCAAATTTTCCACCAGCGCCAGGCTTACGTCGATAGGGGTGACCCGGCTGTCGGCCAGATCGGCCCAGGCAGCCTCCTGATACGGCTTGATCGTCGGATTGTCTTCCGTCAGAGCCAGCTTGTATCGAACATAGGCGTTCATGTGACTGTCGGCGAGGTGATGGGTCACTTGCCTTACCGTCCATCCACCCTCGCGATACGGCGTGTCCAGTTGTTTTCCATTCAGCCCTGTCACTGCCTGCTTCAGGCGCTCCGGCGCTTCGGCAATGGTGTCGATCAGCTTCTTGCGTTCTTCGGGTGTGTTGGGTCCTTTACTCCGATCGAACTTCCCGATCGGGAAACGTAAATCTTCCATATCGCTCCTTCTCACTCGCAGTCACCGCTTCCGCAGAATACAGCTTCCTGGATTCGTGGTCGGGCTCCATTAGCGCTTCGCCTCAATAGCTTACAGAGTCAATCTCGGCACTCGTGTGTTGTTCGGCAAATCCTCTATGAGCACGGACTCATCGTACTGTGAGCCGGGCACAGGATGGCTACATATTCCGCCCGACGCGAGCGGCAATTTCGCCGGTTGCCGACGCGGTTTGATCGAGAACAGACCGGAAATGTCCTGTTGTGCGCGCAGAAAGGACGTGGTAATAGTGAGTTGCTGCCGATTCCGAGCGCCGGTGAGCCTGGGTGCGCGCCGTCGATGAAAACATCTGGAAGGACGCTCTCAGAGATCAGCGAGAGAGGCACATTGTCCCAATCAGCCCCGGCTTCAGTCTCGCCAGTCCGCTCGCTCTCCCGCGTGGGCCAGCGTCTTTTTTCATTTCCTGCGGTACTGGCCTGTTCGCTCGCCTATTTGGTGTTTCTGTTTTCAAGGCGCAACATCGCCGATCCTGATTTGTGGTGGCATCTGCGCAATGCTCAGTATCTATTGACCACAGGCCATCTTCCAGTCGTCGATTCCTATTCCTATACCGCGCCGGGAGCAGCCGTCCTTCCCTTCGAATGGCTGGCGGAAATACCTTACTATCTGGCGTACAAGTGGGCTGGCCTTTCCGGGGTGTTTGTGCTTGTTTTCTTGATCTGCACCGCAATTGTTCTGGGCATCTTTCGTCTCAGCTATCTTGCCAGCCACGATGTTAAGAACGCCTTTCTGGCCACCGTTGGCGGAGCTGTTCTGGCTGCGATCTCCATCGGCGCTCGAACCCTGCTGTTCGGCTGGTTGTATTTGGTGGCTTCTGCTCTTGATTCTGGAAGCGGTGAGGCGAGACGACTGGAAATGGCTCTGGCTGGTGCCCCCTCTGTTTTGCCTATGGGTGAATTCGCACGGCTCGTGGCCCATGGGGATGGTGGTGTTTGGCATTTTTATCGCCTCTGGGTTGGTGGAAGGGTCTTGGGGGCACGTCTACGCGACGCGCTGGTCAGGGCCGCAACTGCGGAAGCTACTCATCACGGCTGGCGCCTCCGTCGCAGCGCTGTTTATCAATCCCTTCGGATATCGTCTCGTCTTCTATCCGTTCAAGGTCATGTTCGCGAGCCGGGTCCGGGATCGGCAACATTCAGGAGTTTGCGTCAGTTGACTTCCACACGCCCTGGGGAAAGGTAGGTGATGATCCTGATTCTGGGAGTGCTGCTGGTCGCGGTCTTCTCGCGGGAGCGTTGGCGGTTGGACGAACTTGCGTTCATCATGTTGGCCCTCTACTACTCCCTGACCTATATTCGCTTCATCTTCCTCGCGGGAATTCTCGCGCCTCCCATCTTCGCCAAGCGGCTCAAACTGATGTCGTCCTTATGACAGGAACTCTGACCGGCGGCTACCGAACGCGTCGCTCTTGTCATTTTGCTCTGCTTATTCATCGTCAGCGTTCCCCACTCTTCGGGATTTCAGAATCCCGTCAAGTATCCAGTAGGGCGCCGTTGCCTACATGAAAGCCAACGGAATCCAAGGCAGGGTGTTTCATGAATGGGTCTGGGGCGGATACCTGATCTGGCACACGCCGGAGTTGAAGGTTTTCATCGATGGCAGGGGAGATCCCTACGGCCCCACTGGCGTGTTCAAGGACTACTTGTCGGCCGTCTCCAACCAGAACCCACAGGCCGTGCTCGACAAGTATCAAGTTGAGTATGTACTGATGCCGCCTGACAGTCCGCTCGCGAAGTTCTTGGAGAGCAGTCCAAGGTGGACGGTGCGTATACAGCGATGAAACCAGCGTACTGTTTCATCGATCTCCAACCTCGTGAAGATCTGGGAGACTTAGTATGTCTGATAAGCCATCGGCAACGATACTTTCCGCCCATGCCACGCCTGCAGTTGTTTTCGTCGGAAGGCGGCAGACAACATGGGTGCAGTGGCTGCTGCCATCGATTGCCGATGTATTCTTCCTCGTGCTTGCTCGGTCTTCTTGCATTTAGTCCGATGAGCACGGCCTTGCTCGGCGATGCGGATACCGGTTGGCACATTCGAAACGGCGAATTCATACTGGCGACGCGCTCGGTGCCCCATACTGATCTCTTCTCATACACCAGAGCGGGCCAGCCGTGGTATGCGTGGGAGTGGCTTGTACGACGCGGTCATTGCCGCAATCCACCACGTCGCGGGTCTGAATGGCGTCGTCCTCTTTACCGCCGTGGTCATTGCCAGCACGTTCGCACTCCTGTTTCGTTTTGTTCTGCGTCGAAGCGGCAGTTTTGTGGCAGCCCTGTTCTTGACGCTGCTCGCCGCCGCCGCCGCGCAGATCCACATGTTGGCCAGGCCACATGTTCTGAGCTGGCTTTTTATTCTGCTTTGGGTGGAAGCGCTGTATCGCTTTGAAGAGGGCAAGGGTTCGGCGTTGTTGTGGCTTCCGCCGTTGATGCTGCTTTGGGTCAACGTGCATGGCGGTTTTATCCTCGGCCTCGTGCTGCTCGCATTGTTTGGCTGCGCCCACATCTGGAACTATCTTGCAGCCCCAAGCGCAGGGAATCGTAGGCAGATCGTCCAACTAGCCGTTACCTTCTGTGCGTGCCTGGCGGTTACGTTGCTGACGCCTTACGGCTACAAACTCCACGTCCACGTGTATCAATACCTATCCAACGGCTACTTGATGAACACGATCAATGAGTTTATGTCGCCCAACTTCCATGCATCCGGATACGGCTATTTCGAATCGTTCATCCTGTTATCGGTTGTTCGGAGCAGTGCTAGCGTACGACCAGGTTACATCCGATCGATTTGTTACTCATATTGTTCTCGATTCATGCCGGCCTTTATGCGGCGCGTAACATACCCATTTCGGCCATCATGATGAGTCTGTCTATCGGGCCGCTGTTGGCTGCTCTGGTCTCTCCCGGAGCCAGTCAGCGCTTCTATCCGCGCTGGCTTAAACCTCTGCTTGGCACCGTTCGCGATATTTCCGAAAGCATGGGCACCATGGAGGAGCGCTTTCGTGGGCATGTGCTTGTAGTAGTTGCGCTGGCCGCGTCCGCGGCAATCGCTCTGAATGGCGGGCGGTTGCTATCGGCGCAAGTCGCCTCTGCACACTTTGATGAAAACAAATTTCCAGTGAAGGCAACGGAATTCATCGCAAAAGAAGGGATTCACGATCACCTCTTCAATTCCGACGTCTGGAGCGGGTATCTGATCTACAAGCTTTATCCCAACACGAAACTCTATTTTGACGACCGGCACGATTTCTATGGCGAAGCTTTCATCAGGGAGTATAAGAAGGCCGCCACAGGCAGCTGGCAGTGGCGGGAGCCGCTGGAAAAATATCAGGTCAAGTGGGTATTAGTCGCGTCGGATTCGCCACTCTCTAGCGTGTTGAAGGAAAGCAACGATTGGCGCGTAAAGTACGACGATGGTTTGGCGATTGTTTTCGCTCGAATCCAATAGCTGAACATCCATCCTGCAAGCTGTTACCCCAGGTTACTTTGGAGTTCTACCGACCCGTTCAAAGGTAACCTTGTCGTGGGACAGACACGGGAATTCCTTGAAATACCAATAGCTTACCTCCGATTACCACATCTGCGCCTTTCCGTGCCGAATAAGTTCCTTCCCTACTCCTGCGTAGCGTAAAAAAAACTCGACAAAGAATTTTTTACCCCAATTCAGAAACTTTGGGCAGCAACTCTGCATCAGATCAGCATGTCACCAATGGGACATGGCCATAGGTTCACTGCCACATCGGAAATTGGACATTACGAGAAAGTTTTGCACAGTTCAGTAGCAGAGTTGTAGCCCGGCATCGGGTTACCCGAGAAGTTCAACCACACAACCCTCAAGGAGAATCCGAATGAAGGCTAACATTTTGCAGACCCTCCGCAGTCTGCACAACGACGAGTCCGGTCAGGATCTGATCGAGTACGCTCTGGTCGCGGGTTTGATCATGACTCGCCGCAGTCGCAGCAATGGGCCAGCTATCATCCGGGATCAATAACGCATTCTCGAAAGTCTGCAGCACCTTAGTCAGCGCCGCATAGAGCGCCTTCGGGCAATCGGATGAGCCAGGAAGTGCGAACTATAGGTTCACTTCTCCTGGCTCACGGTGCGTGCATAGGCAAGCAATCAATAAGGCGGAAATCTGATGACAACGGAATCTCTATTTATGGCTGGCGCGTTGACTGTTGCGGGAGTAGGCGGAATCACGGATGTGATGACTCGCCGCATCCCGAACAAGCTCAGCTATCTAGGGATGATGGTTGCCATCGCGGGCCGATTCGCGCTGCAGGGTTGGCATGGTCTGGGGAGCGCAATCGCTGGAGGACTTCTCGCTGGCGGCGCGTTTCTGGTTTTTTTTCTGATTCATGCCATGGGCGCCGGCGATGTCAAATTGATCACCGCCGTTGGCTGTCTTGCCGGACCAGGGCCCGCCATTGAGATTGTTCTCGCCTCTGCTATTGCGGGCGGCATCTTCGCCATCATTTATTCGCTTTGGCAGGGAAGATTGCGCACCGTGCTGGTCAATGCTGGCAACCTGATCAGGTTTCATGCTGCGGTGGGAGCCGAGGTGCATCCGACCCTGAACCTTTCTAATCCGCATGGCCGCTCGTCTGCCTTACGGTGTCGCGATTGCGGCGGGAGTTCTGTATTCAGTACTGGCTTTCTATCGCCGAGGTGGCATATGAACTCAAAACGAATTGCACTGGCAGTTGTGTTGGCTTCGGCCATCGCAGGACTTGTCTACTTCGGCCTTTTATTCGCGGATTCGTAAGCAGCAGGCCGAAAGCTGCACCGTGATTAAGGTGGTCGCGGCCACAAAACCATTGTCGGCCGGCTCGCCGATCGGCGCCGACAGTGTCACTTTGATCGATTGGCCTGCCAGTATGCCCATGAGCGGGGCGTTTTCAAAAGCCGAAGAGGTCATTGGCCGATCGGTAATTTATCCGATCAACGAGCATCAGCCGATTCTGGACCACGACGTCGCTTCCGCGGGTTCTGGAATCGGCCTGACAGTAAAGATTCCCGAAGGCATGCGCGCGGTCTCCGTGCGGTCGAACGATGTCGTCGGTGTGGCGGGCTTTCTTTATCCGGGCTCCCACGTTGATGTGCTCGTGACATCGAAGGGTGAAAATTCTCAGGCCTCGCTAACACAGACCATTCTGCCAAATGTCGAGGTGCTCACAGCCGGACAGAAGATCGAGCCCGATCCCACAGGAAAGCCAGAGACGGTCAATGTCGTAACTCTCTTACTCAAGCCGGAGGACGGCGAGAAATTAGTTTTAGCCTCGACCCAAGGTGCGATCCAGTTCGTGCTTCGCAACGGCGCCGATCGAAAGACTCCCGAGACCAAGGCCATAAACATGGCGGACGTGATGGGTGGGGCTAAGATTCCCGTAATCGAAAAAAGGGCGGCAGTCAAGACTCCCTCTCGCGCAGTGAAATCGGTCGCCTTCCATGAAGTCGAGACCATCAGCGGCGGCAAACGGTCTGTGGATAAGTTCGAGTAATTTATGACATTCATAAAGGGGATGGTCAATATGCGAGCACTTCACCAAGTTAGTTAGATTGCTATTTGTTGTCGTACTGTTTGCTGCAGCGATGCAAGCCGCGGGGACGCCAGCAGAGAAGACAGCACGCACGCGTCCGCCGAGGCGCTGCTCAAGAACAGCAAAGCGCGCAGCCGATATTGGCACCAGAAACGCAATCGGTGCACGTAGCAGGTGGGCAGGTCGATCATTCTCAACACTCAAGCCCGCCTGCGGCGCATCGTGGTAAGTAATCCGAACGTTCTGGATACGACCACGGTCAGCCCGACCCAGGTGGTTATCACCGCGAAGGCACCGGGCAGCAGCAGTCTTGTGTTGTGGGATGAGAGCTCAAACGCGCGCATCGTCGATGTCTATGCGGATGTTGATATTTCTGGGCTGCAGGAGGGAATTAAGTCGGCATATCCTCGTGAATCAGTGCAGGTCGAGGCCTGAGCAGGGTAAAGTCGTGGTCACCGGAAAAGTCAACAGCAAAGCAGAGGCCGACGATATCCTGCGGATGGCAAGCGTTTATTCCAAGGACGTCGTCAACTCGTTAAGCATCGAGGCGCCGCGCGAAAAGCAGATCATGCTCAAGGTGCAGTTTGCCGAGGTGGATCGTACAAAGCTGGAGCAGTTCGGCTTCAACATTCTGAGCACGGGCGCGGCGAATACACCGGGACGCATTGTCGACCGGCCAGTTCGGGGCGCCATCGGCTTAACGGAAATCTTACCAATAGCATCGGTGCACCGACACAGGGTTTCAATACCAGCCTTTCGGTCTCTAACTTGCTGAACATCTTCGTATTCCGTCCCGACCTCAACTTGGGTGCGACAATCCAAGATCTTCAACAGAAGAATGTTTTGCAGATTTTGGCCGAACCGAATCTGATGGCGCGCAGCGGCCAGCCCGCCAGGTTTCTCGCGGGCGGAGAGTTTCCTTTCCCAGTCGTACAGGGCGGAGTGGGAAGCGCTGTTGCCGTGACCATACAGTTCAAGCCCTTTGGGGTAAAACTGGATTTCACCGGCACCATCGATGGCGACGTCATTCGTTTGAAGGTCGCGCCTGAAGTCAGCACGCTCGATTACACGAACGCGGTAACGATCTCCGGCTTCGAAATTCCCGCCATTTCCACCCGGCGTTCGGAAACTGAAGTCGACCTGCGCAACGGTCAAAGCTTTGGCATCGCCGGCCTGTTGGATAGACGCACCACAGCACAGCTCAGCAAGATGCCTGGCTTAGGCGATATCCCAATTCTGGGGCAACTGTTTCGATCTAAATCCTTTAATCAGACGAATTCTGAACTGCTGGTAGTGGTAACCCCAATTATTGTGGACCCAGTATCGGAAAGCGTGCCTGTGCCTCAACTGCCGACTATGCCGATACACAGTATGGAAGATAAACATTTCGACCGAGCTAACGATCAACCCCGAAACAAGCTTCAGCTATTGACAACAAGTAATCACGAGGTTGCACAAAGTGAGCACTATGGTTCCCCAAGCATCTCGCCGCACGCTCGGTATCGTGACGGTCTCTGTGGACAAACGGGCCGTCGCAGGTCTGCACGACATCGTGAATTCACTCCCAGGATTTGAGATTACTGGTGAACTCGAGCGATTGGAAGCAAGTGACGATGCATTAATACAGGCGCTGCAGCAACGGCAGCCCGATGTCTGCATGATCGACTTCGACCATGATCGCGAGGGTGCGGCGTCGTGCGCTGAGCAGATAAAGAACATGATGCCCCTGACTGCGGTCTTCGCATTGGCATCAGACTCGCGACCTGAGCGCATCATCGAGGCGATGCGCTCGGGATGTTCGGAGTATCTTCTGAAACCGCCTGCGCGGGAGCGGGTAGTCGAGGCCCTACTTAAACACGAGCAAAAGAAGAGGGATCGCACTACTGGAGTGAAGAAGGGAAAGGTATATGCCTTTGTGGGTGTGAAGGGCGGCACCGGCGTTACGACGCTAGCCACGCACATTGCAGCCCTGGCAGCTCAGAGCGGAATCAAGACCCTGCTGATTGACCAGCATCCTGACCTGGGCGACGTCTCGGTGTATCTAAGGCTGGCAGAACGATAAGTACAATTTTTTCGAGCTTGTGCATAACATTCATCGCCTGGACTCCGAACTCCTCCAGGGATTCATCGCGAAGCACTCGTCTGGGCTGCACGTTCTTGCCGCTCCCGATTCATTTGGTGCGGGTACCAAGCCTTCCGAGACCGCGTTAGAAGGCACGCTCGATTTTCTCCGGGAAGAATATGATCTGGTCCTCATCGACTGCGCTCCTGGATTAAACGCCTACAACATCGGCGCAATCGATCGGGCGGACGCCGTATATCTGATCGCCTCCCCTGAACTGCCATCGATCCGAAACCTGCTTCGCTATCTGGAGCACCTGAAGGACTTCAACTGTCCGCAGGAAAAGACGCGCGTTGTCATCAATCGATACGACAAGCGCTCGGTGATTCGAGAGGATCAGATCGAAAAGACAATTCGGATGCCGGTGTCGTTTCTGGTACCAAACAGCTATGCCGAGGTGATCGACGCAATCAACCTCGGCATGCCGACATCGTCCATTGCAAAATCGGAGTTGGCGTCAACATTCCAGCGGTGGATTAACACGATGGTCGAGCGACCGGCGCCGATCGCAGGCAAGCAGGAATCGAAACGCCGGTTTGGAATACTTGGCTTTTGAGCTTGGCAAATAGAGGGACGATGGCACAATTCGAGCGCGACATTACAGCAAAAACGAGCATTCTGGATGCAGACCAGGGGGCAAGGAGAGATCTGAAGCCCAACGGCTACCAGGACATGAAGTCAGTTCTTCACCGCGATCTGCTCAGCCGAGTCGATCTTGAGAAACTGAATTACCTCGACACCAAAAATGCCCGAAGCCAGATTCAGGCGGTCATACAGGACCTGGTGGCGCACTCGAATACTCCACTGAGTGCCTCTGAACGGGAGCGGTTGTCACGCGAGGTGCTGGATGAAGTTTTTGGTCTTGGCCCACTGGAGCCCCTGTTACAGGATCCCTCGATCAGCGACATCCTGGTCAACACCCACTCCAGCGTATTCGTTGAGCGCGCAGGATTGCTGGAAGAAACCAACGTTGTTTTCAAAGATGATGTTCACCTCATGCACATCATTGAGAAGATCGTTTCCGCCGTAGGCCGCCGGGTGGACGAATCGTCGCCGATGGTGGACGCACGCCTGCCCGATGGATCACGCGTCAACGTGATCATTCCCCCGCTCGCTGTAGATGGCCCGATCCTGTCCATTCGCCGCTTCGGGACAATTCCTCTTGAAGTCGAGGACCTGATCGCAAACCACACCATGACCCCGCAGATGCGAGACCTGCTGGACGGCGCGATTAAGGCAAGATTGAACATCGTCATCTCAGGCGGAACCGGCTCCGGAAAGACGACGCTGCTGAACGTGCTCTCGCGCTTCATCTCGGAGAAAGAGCGGATCGTAACCGTCGAAGATTCGGCCGAACTGCAGTTGAAACAGCGCCACGTCGTTCGTCTTGAGTGCCGCCCGCCAAACGTCGAGGGCCGAGGCGCAGTGCACCAGCGCCAATTGGTCATCAACTGCCTCCGTATGCGTCCGGATCGCATCATCCTTGGCGAAGTGCGCGGTGAAGAAGCTTTGGATATGCTGCAAGCCATGAACACCGGCCATGACGGCTCGTTGACGACGATCCACGCCAACAGCCCGCGTGACGCAATCGCACGCATGGAAACCATGGCTCTGATGGCCAATTTGAATCTGCCAGAAAAAGCCGTCCGCCAACAGATTGCGTCAGCGGTAAACATCATCGTGCAGGTGTCGCGCATGAGCGATGGTACCCGGCGAGTGACCCATCTAAGCGAGATCACAGGCATGGATCAGGACGTTGTCAGCATGCAAGACATTTTCCGCTTTGAGAAGCGTGGAATAGGGCCCAACGGCCGTGTACTGGGGCGGTTTTACTCGACTGGAGTGACCCCGAGATTTGCGGACAAAATCATCGCCTCTGGGATTGCCGTTCCGCACACCCTATTCGATATGGCTGTTGAAGTCTAACTCGGCTTGGAAAGGGTTGACCTATGCTGATCATAGTGTTCCTGGCGATACTGGTCGAAACGTTCTTCGTCGTATTAATTCTGACGAAGCCGACCAAGAAAGAGATTGACCTTGGGAAGCGGCTGGCCGGCTTCGAGCGCGGCTCAGCCGATCAGGTAGTCGATCCGGATATTCTCAAGCGAGAGGTCTACAGCGACCTTCCTCTCTTGAACGCGATTTTGCGGCGAATCAAGCCTGCTGCCGATATCGACACACTGCTCAAGCAAGCCAATTCCAACTGGACGGTTGGCCGAACGTTGTTGAGCTCGCTCGTGATTTTCACGCTGGTTGCAGTGTTGAGCGCGGCGTGGTTGCACAGCACATCCATCGGACTCGTCCTCGGTCTTGTGTCCGCGAACGGACCATATTTCTACTTGCTCATGAAACGGAAGGCCAGGCTGAACCGCTTTGAAGCTGTTCTACCCGATGCCATCGATCTTATGGGACGTGCGCTTCGCGCGGGGCATGCGGTTACGGCGGCGATCGAGATGGTTGCGCGTGAGATCCCCGATCCAGTGGGAGCGGAGTTTCGCCGCGTCTTCGAAGAACAAAACTTCGGCTTGCCAATTCGAGAAGCTTTAGTGAATTTTGCCAAACGCGTTCCCGTGCCGGACCTGCGCTTTCTGGTCACAGCTATGTTGGTGCAGAAAGAAACGGGTGGTAATTTGGCCGAGGTTCTCGACAAGACTGGGGCCGTCATACGTGAGCGCAGCCGGTTGCTTGGCCAATTGAGGATCTATACGGCGCAAGGACGCATGACGGGATGGATTCTGGGCCTGCTGCCTTTCATCGTCTTCGGTTTAATGAATTTCATGAATCATAGTTACGCACGCATCATGATCGATGATCCTGCCGGACGCAAGGCGATCTGGATCGGGCTTGGATTGATGTCGATTGGGGTGTGGATGATCCGAAAAATCGTGGATATCAGGGTATAACGTCATGGTCGGAATGATAGTTGCAATCGTGTTGACCTTTGTTCTCAGTCTGGCTCTGTTGCTCGTGCTGCTGGGCGGGGAATCTCCTGTGGCGGCCAGACTGAGCGAGATCGTGGCCGCGGAATCCGGCGTACTGCCGTCCTCCTCATCCCGCATCGAGGCAGCGTCTCGATTTACGCAATGGTTTGCGCCACTGCGAAGACTGGTTGGCCTGGGGGATAACGGTGAAGTATCACGAAGGCTGGCCGCAGCCGGGTATCGCGAACCTGTCTACGTGAACCTCTATTACACGGTGAAGTTGCTGGGGCCTGTCGTAGCCGCTTTGATCGCAGGTTTTCTGCTCCGGGGAGAGAACATATTTCTGTGGTTTCTGATCCTGGGGGCGCTCGGCTTTCTTGGACCAGATTTCTGGTTGACAGGCGCAGTCCGGCGGCGAAGAGAGAGAATTCGGTTAGCGCTTCCCGATGCGATTGATCTGCTTGTCATCTGCATGGAGGCCGGTCTCGGAATGGACCAGGCGTTGATCCGAATCGGTGAGGAACTGCGTATTGCGCATCAGGACTTAAGCGACGAATTCTTGTTCATCCGTCTGGAACAACGCGCCGGTAAGCCGAGAGTTGAGGCGTGGCGCAACATGGCGAATCGAACCGGTCTGGAGGTAGTGCGCTCGTTCGTCAATATGCTGGTGCAGACCGAGCGCTTCGGAACACCGCTCTCGAAATCGCTGGGCTTCTTCGCGGATTCCTTGCGGACAAGTCGCCGTCAGCAGGCCGAAGAGATGGCGGCAAAGACTACCGTCAAGCTTGTATTTCCACTGGTGTTTTTCATTTTCCCAAGTATGTTCATCGTCTTGCTGGTGCCTGCACTTCTCTCCATCAGCAAGAGCTTTTGCCGATTTCGGACAAAATAAATCAAAGCAATAAGGAGAGGAGAACTATGGATAACGTCACGATCATTCGAGCCATTTCCGGTGTCCTGTTCGCAGTGGTGCTTTTCAGTCTTGATTCAGCGCCGCAAAGGGCAAGCGTCATCTGAGTAGTGTTTTCCGGCATAGGTTGGAGGGTACTCGCGATATGGTTCGTGTCTACAACGCGACCAGGAACAGTTGCCTTGGCGAGCAGATCTCAATGGCCGACAGCAGTCTGCGGCGGCTAGTGGGTCTGCTCGGCAAGCGTTCCCTCGCAGCGGGGATGCGGATTGTTCATCGTACCTTCGCAGGCGATTCACACTGTCGGCATGGTATTTCCGATCGATGTGGTTTTTGTGGACAAGAAGTACAGCGTGGTGGGCGTACGCGAGGCGGTGCGCCCGTTCCGCATAACACGTGTGTTCTGGAAGGCGCTCGGCGTGCTGGAGTTGCCGGCCGGAACCATCAGCGGTTCCCGCACGGAGGTTGGTGATCAACTCAGGGTCGATCTGCGCAGGTTGACCAGAACGGATCACCGGCGGCCGCGCAGAACAGGAAAACATAAGGGAGCGGCAATGCGACCGAGTAAAGGAAGAATTAGTCTTTGGCCCGCGGCACTGATCGGGTTTGGGTTGGTCTTCGCCGTGCTGTCCATTTCACCTACCCTTCAGCTCAAAGCTGTGCCACCGTCTGACTTTGTTGAGATGCGCGTGTCAGCCGCGGCACCGCAAACTCGGCTGGCAACGGCATATTGGGATGTGGCAGTGCGCGTGATTCAGTGGAAGTACCATCGCGGCACCGCGCTGCCGGAACACGCGCCGGAAGATTTCAGGTTGGTGCATGATACGGACCGACCAGCCATCGCGGAAGTTCGCATAGCCTACTGGGCCAAACTTCGCGAGGAGTGGCTCAGGCCGGAAAACTGGCAGGCGTCTTATGACCTCGATTTGAGTTGGCCGGTACGGAACATTCGTAGCGTGTCGCGCGAATTCTTGGGCTTCATTAACCAGACCTAGCCTTACGGCGCGCTCGTTGCCCGCAAACGAATGATAACAAGTAGTGGGGCTTAGGATGATGAATACGGAATCCAATGCGAACGGGCGCGTCACGCGCATGGAGTACAGGAAATCGCGCGCTCCCATGATGTTTGGCAGTGACTTGGTTGTAACCTCGCTGCCGGGTCGCGGGTCTGCTCTATTCGGTGTTGGTCCACTGGCTCCTCTTGGCGGCATTTGTCTATGCTCCCTGGAGCTACTGGCTGCCGCGCGAAGCGCGACTAGTCACGGCGCAATCTATGATCACGGCGCACGAGGTGCTGCTGCTCCCCGCGCTGGAGCCAATGGGAAGCGGAGGCTCTGCCGCCTCGGCGAGCAATCGCGAAAACAGCAAACAGAAAGACGCCGCCGCTTCCTCGTCCGAGGCCAGCGCCAGACAAGGAGTGGTGTACAAGGGACCGCAACTCATCGTCTCCGACCCTGCACATCCAGACAATTTCGTGCAGACCATTCGGCAGCCAGCTCTAGTGGCGCCGCCAAGACTGCCGGCTCCATTGCCACTCCCGCCGATAGTTTCCATTGCATCGGCCAAGCCGGAACTCGCGCCGCAGCCGCCTCCGGAAATCCCACCGAACAAGCCGCTCCAGGTGGTGGCTTCGGCGCCCTTTAGTCCTCGGGTTGAAGCCCCTAAATTGCTCGCTTCACTCAACCATGTCGGCCGATGCTCTGGTCCATGCCGTTGTCGCCGACACGGTCCCTACTCCGATGCCGAAACTCGCGCATCAAGACCCGCCTGCGAAAACCGAAAAAAGGAACGCGACATTCTCGTGGTCGATGCGTTTTCCGTGCCGGAGAGTAAGTCTTCGGCGATTCCTCCACGGAGAGTTATACGGCACGTTCACCGTATCGCCCGCTGGGCGCAACCGCCATAGGTTTAGCGGGCGGCGGTGTGGAAATTAAAGGCGACGCCGGAACGGGAACGCGATCCGGAGCTGCGACGGGCGCAAGCGCAGCGGGCTGCGGCCACAACTCCGAACGCGGGTATCGGCAATAAAACGGCGGGCAGCACAGGCGAAGGCAAGGCCGTTCGGGCCGCTGCTGCGGCAGGCACAGATGCTGGCGGTGGCGGCAAAGGTGGTGGCAGTGGTTCCGGGGCGGGGGTGCATACCTCGGGTAACGGCAGTGCTCCAGGAACGGGTTTCGGAAGCAGTCCTTTTCCAGCCATCATGATCCAGGGCGGAAGAGCCGGCAGTGGCCGAAGCGTTGTTGGAACGCAGCATGCTGGCAACGCCGGTTGCCGCTTCCAAACCTCAAGCGAATTATGCAATCACCATCGTCGCCAGTGGCGCCAGCGGCGGAGGCTTCAAGGACTTCGGCGTTTTTCGCGATGAGGCTTCCTACACCGTCTATCTCGATATGGCCGATGCAGGCGCGCACGGCTCGACTTGGACCTTGCAATATGCGTTGGATTCGGATCATGTGCGGCGGCCACCGTTTCGGCTTCACGTGCCCACGGTCAGCTTGTACCTCCGTACGCGACATCGAAATCACTTCCGCGCTTTTCTCCTGAAGCAGCGAAGAGAGGCCGCGGCGGCACGATTGTAGTTTTCGGAGTCATCACCCGGCAGGGTAAGTTCGAGGATCTGCGAATCATGCAGAGCCCGGATTCCGGCCTCAATCAGTTTATGTTGGAGTCGCTCACGAAATGGACGTTTCGGCCCGCGCAGGTGGACGGAGCGCAAGTGTCCGTAAAGATTCTGTTAGGCGTTCCTGTCGACTCAGTGCCGCAGGGTGATTCCTCGTTGCAGATCGGGTCCACGCGGGGGATATCCCGTGAAACAACAAGATTCTGAGTTGTTTTCTGACACAACTGCCGCAATGTTTTTAGAGCTGTTCGGCTACTTATGGAATCCATGTACTTAGGAATACGTAACAACAATTCGGAGTGAGCGATGCGCAACCGCCAGACACAACGGACGATAAAAATGGTAAGCAGGACTGGGCTTCCGACGCTCAAGGGAAACCAATCCTGCCGGGGACAAGCCCTAGTTGAATTCACTCTGGTGGCGATGTTCTTCTTCCTCCTCGCCTTTGCGACGATGGATTTCTGCTGGTTGTTATTCAACCAGATGAACATGCAGGACGCCGTGCGCGAGGCTGCACGTTACGCCTCCACCGGAGGACACGTTCCCGATCCTTCTGGTCCTTCTGGATCGACGCTCTCTCGCGCCGCATCGATCACCACAATTCTGAATCAGTCAGCAGCCGCAGGCGGAACGAACATTTCGACCATCGTGATCTCCAGCGCAACGGGCGGGGTGTGTAACTCCAGCAGTGTAGGTCCGCAACCAGCAGGTTGTGCCGGTCAACCCGGCGACATCGTAACGATCCAGGCCACTTGCAACGTTCCGCTGCTGACGACCGCACTCGCAGGATTCTTCACCGGCAACCAGTTCACTTTCATTGTGCGCGCCTCTTTCAAGAACGAACCGTTTCCGTCGGGCCTGACCGACTAGGGGAGATATAGCTGTGATCGCATTGATGGCTTGCAAACGACCTCGGAAGAGCGCAACTGGTGAGCGGGGACAGGCGATGCTGGAACTGCTGCCCGTGGTTTCGGTGCTGCTGGTGTTGATCTTTGGAGTGATCGAATGCAGTTACACGATCTGGCAGCTCGAAGTAGTTACCGCACTGTCTAGGGAGGGTTCCAATATAGCGTCGCGCAACAACGTTGCGTTGAGTACTGCGGTGACTACCGTGGTCAACGACGGAGCTGTCCTGAACCTGGTCAAAAATGGAGAGGTCATCATTACAGCAGTGCAAAACCAAGGCGGAACGTTCAAGATAACCGACCAGTTTGCGAGCACTCCGACTGGAACCTTTACCGCCATCAGCAGAATTGGAACCGGTGTGGGAAGCACAGTGACTCTCCTCCCCGATACTCCTGCTACCTCGACCACGCTTCCACTGAATGGAACCGTTCCGCTTGACAGCACCGTTTATGTCACGGAGGTTTTCGAGTCGTATGTGCCGATTACCCCGATCGGAGCGTTTGTGAAGGTCACATTGCCGTCAACCATATACGATGCCGCGTACTTCTAGCGTGCAGGTGTTCACTGCGGAATGCAGGAGATTCAAGAGGAAGGCGCAATGATCAATCGACGGAATTTCAGAAAGGGAGAGCGCGGACAGGTCCTCGCCCTGTGCGCGCTTTTCATGGTCGTTCTACTGCTGTTTGTCGGCCTGGCCATCGACTTCGGAATGGCCTATGTGACCAAGGCCCAACTTGGCAAAGCTGCGGATGCCGCTGCCCTCACCGCTGCAAGGTATTCGGCTATGGGGAAAAACCAGGCCGAGCAATTGGCGAACGCCACGCAATTGGCGAACGCTGCCTTCGCCATGAACTATAACTCCTCCAGTCCCGGCTACAGCGGCAACGCGGTGCCAACCCCTGTTGTCACACCCACTACTTGTCCGGACCCCATCAAGTGCCCCACTGACAGCGGCACGCTCTGGAGTGTTACGGCCACCGCAACAAATCAGACACTCTTTGCCAAGCTGTTGCCTGGGTTCAGCACGGTGAATGTTGCGTCTTCCGCGACATCCCTGGCCCGAACAGTTGAGATGACGCTGGTACTGGACCGCTCAAGTTCCATGCAAAGCGACGGAGGCTCAACCTATCTGCCTGGTGCCGTTAACAGCTTCATCAACTACTTCAACGATACAACAGACAGCGTGGCTCTGGTCTATTTCGCCAGTCAAGCGACGACCGCGATGCAGATGCAGACGGGCAGCTTCCAATCCACGATCTCCGGCGATGCCGGCAGCCTACCTTGGGGTGGGCATACTTTCTCCGACGACGCGCTTCAGAAGGCATTTACCCAGGAACTGACGCCCGTCAAGGGGAACGTACAAAAGGTGGTGGTCTTCTTCACGGACGGCGGCGCAAACATGATCCAGGGCACTGTGACCTGCACCAGCGGGAGCCCGGGCAGCGGCAAATGGAACTTCGGTGGAGAAGACCCCGGCTCCTCAGGCTCGAGCCTTCCAGCAAACGCTGTTGATTTCCTGGACCCCACAACCACAAAAGACAAATGCATCTACACATCAGGTAACTGCTGCGTCGGAACATTTCCGTCCGCGAGCGTGGCTGGATTGCTGGCTCCGGCCTGGAGCTCGACCGGACCTTCGGTTACGCCTTGGACAGGCGGAACTCCGACTACCATCAACCATGACAACGTGAGAGCCGATGCCTTTTACCGCGCGATTGGGGATGCAATTGCGATGCGCTTGCAGGGCATCACTGTTTACGCAATCGGCCTGGGCTCCGCCCCCGATCCAGTCGACCCGCAGTTCCTTTGCCAGGTAGCCAATGACCCTTGCAACGGTACTAATACCAATTACAATGCAGCCCTGCCCACGGGAGTATACCAGTCGGCGCCAACAGGTCAGGATCTCGATGCGGCCTTCCAGAAGATCGCCTCGATCATACGTCTCCGGCTGACCCAGTAAGGGTCAGCTTTGAGAGTCTTGCACGCTGCTCAATGCTGCTCTGCCGTCTTTGTGCGTGGCAGAAGTGTAACTTTTCTGCAACCGCGCACGGCATTGCAGATGTAAATCGCGTCCGCAGATGTCAGGTCTTGCATCCGCAACGTCTTTTCTTCAGCAGGCTTGGTTTCCAGCAGATGCCGCCGGTAAACTCCAGGCAGCAATCCGCAAGCCACCGGAGGCGTGAACCACCGTCCGTCTTTCTCGATGAACACGTTACTAATTGCGCCCTCGGTTACTTCGCCGCGTTCATTCAGGAAGAGCACATCCTGACACCCCTGCCGCAGAGCCTCTTCGTATTGCTGGTCGTAAAGCTGGCGGCGCGTGGTCTTATGGCGCAAGAAGCGGTCGCCTGACGAAACTCGAACTTCTGAAACCGTGATCCTTGCCATTCCGTTCGGCTCTTCTACTTTTGCGTGCGTGATCGTGAGCGCGCCAGATCGCTCCAGCAAAACTCGAACCTTGCTCCGCACTCCGGCGACGAGTTCTCCGGATCTAAGCTGCAATGCAGCATCTTCCAGCGCCGCAATCAAGGCAGCGCGCTCAAAGTCAAATCCAAAGTAGGTTGCCGATGATTCCATTCTCTCCAGGTGCATGGGCAGCAATTGGTATCCACGGTTCCAGAGAATGCTTTCGATCAATTGGAATGGCTCTTCGCGGCGAGTCAGAAATTCGGATTTCAGCAGGCACTCGCGATACTCATCTTCCGCCTGCGAATCAATCACAATGCCGCTACCCACCCCCATCGCGCCGCGATTGTGGGCTAACACCACAGTTCGAATCGGCACGCTGAACACCGCCTCGCGCGCCGGGGAAAAGAAGCCAATTGCACCGGTGTACACACCGCGCGGCCCCTGCTCCAGTTGCTCAATAATCTCCATGGTGCGGTGCTTAGGCGCTCCCGTCACGGAGCCGCAGGGAAATAGACTCTCGAAGATATCGGAGTAGCGCACGCTCGGCCGCAGCGTCCCGGTAATCTGCGACGTCATCTGAAAGAGCGTCTCGTATTTCTCCACCGCGAAAAGATCGTCCACCTTCACGCTTCCGAACTCACAAATGCGGCCGAGATCGTTGCGCAACAGGTCCACGATCATCACATTCTCACTGCAATTCTTAATGTCATTTTGCAGCCAATGGGCAATGGCTTCGTCTTCGGCAAGATCAGCGCCGCGCCGCGCCGTGCCTTTCATCGGACTCGTAACAATGCTGCGCCCCTGCTGACGAAAGAACAGTTCTGGCGAAAACGAAAGAATGTGCCAGTCCTCTGCATGGAGCAGCGCGCCAAACTGCACCGGTTGACTCTCGATGAGAGCTGCAAACATCGCCTCAGGAGAGCCGGAAAAGTCAAAGCGCAATTTGTCGGCGAAGTTCACCTGATAGGTGTTGCCCGAGAGTATCTGTTCATGGATGGCCGTTATCTTCTGGGCATAGCGATCCGCGCTTATGCCGAAATCAAGCTTACGAATTTCAAAGCCCTCGCTTGGCCGGGAAGCCTCAACTAGAAGTCGGTCGGGCGATTCGCCCTCGAACTCGCCTGTGCGATGGTCGAAGACGAAGACTTTGGGATAGACACCGAACCATGCCAGAGGCGTAACCGTATTCCGCGGGCGAGGACGATCTATCCCTTGCAGGCTTTCTCCACATTCGTAGGAGAGAAAACCGGCAACATACGCGCCGCCGTCCAACGCCTGCTCAATCTCGTCGAACAGAGTACTGCTTGCCGAGAGCGTCCGCACAGGATGCGCAAAGAGGTAACTATGACAATCCCCAGCACTGAATCGGGAGGTCTGCAGCAGAACGCTGCCGGGAGTCAACGCCATCAGCGAATGGTATCGCGCCGGGAACTGAGCATAACTGTTCAATCATTTGTCCTGCGAAAGCATGTGGCAAGTATACCGATACGAAGTCGCGGTCCGCCATGCCAAAGAAGAAGCAAGTGAGTTGGGCAAATTGACTGCTGCGTTTGGAGCACTTCGCGTATCTAATCAGCATGACGACCGAATCGGCCGATGTCATAATCATCGGCGCCGGTGTGGCTGGACTCACGGCAGCGCGCCTGCTCGCAGAGGCAGGTCTGCGTGTTCTTATTCTGGAAGCACGTGATCGGATTGGCGGGCGAGTCTGGACCACTCACTCGCCGGACGGCATACCCGTAGAGCTAGGGGCTGAGTTCATTCATGGATGCCCACGTGCCATCTTTGACCTCGTACGCTCGGCGAACCTTGACGTGCGCGAGTTTGCAAGCCAGCAATGGATTCAAGTGGATGGCAAACTCCAGCGCAGCGGAGATTTCTTCGCTCGCATTCAAAGCATCATGGATAACATGAGCGACTGCGGTCCGGATCGCTCGTTCGCCAAATTCCTCGACGACTGCTCCGCGGGCGAGGATGAGGCCAAACTGTGGGGACTCGAATACGTCGAAGGCTTTCATGGTGCGCTCGCCGAGCGTATCAGCGTGCATTCGCTCGTGCGCGGTGGACGGGCCGAACAGGAAATAGAAGGGAACCGCTCTTTTCAATTCGTGCACGGCTATGAGTCGCTGCTGCAAGTGCTCAAGGACGCGTTGCCTCTGAACCTGGTCAGCATCAGCCTCGATACCGTCGTTGACCTTGTGCGCTGGGCGAAGCACGACGTGCGGCTCCGGGCGCAGACGTCCAGCGGCGCGGTCGAATTCAGCGCTCCGCGTGCGATTGTGACCGTGCCACTCGGCGTGCTGCAGACGCCCTGCAGCGGTCATGGCGCAATATGCTTCGAGCCCGCACTGGAAGAGAAGGCATCGTCGTTACTTTTGCTCTACATGGGACAGGCGATTCGCATCTCACTGCTCTTCCGCCAAAGGTGGTGGGAGCAGGTGACGCCCAGCGGTGAAAAACCAAGCGCATTGCGTGACATGAGTATGGTCTTTTCACACCAGGAGTGGTTCCCGACGTGGTGGACGCGGGTAACCTCCGCGCCAATTCTGACGGGTTGGGCTGCGTCACGTCGCGGTGAGCGCCTGAGCGGAAAGCCCGCTGCCTTCATCAAAGACAAAGCTCTCGAATCGCTTACCACCATTTTCGATTTCCCGCGCCCTGCGCTGGAAGCGATGCTGCAGAGTTGGCACGTGCACGATTGGCAGTCGGATCCTTATGCACGCGGCTCGTACAGCTACGTCGGCGTTGGCGGCGAAGGGGCGCAAGCTGAACTCGCAGAGTCCTCGGCAGACACGCTGTTTTTCGCAGGCGAGGCGACCAACAGCGAAGGGCACCACGGGACCGTTCACGGGGCGATCGCAACCGGCGAACGAGCCGCCCACGAAATTCTAAGGTGATGGTTTCGGTGGGTCAGCTCCGGTCTTAGTAGATGACCTTCGTCACTGCGAACTTCCGAGTACCTGCTCAATATTTCGCGAGGTATTACTTTTTATCTCAGCGTATATTTTCGATCAGGCAGCAAAGTTCCGCGGGAATATGGAAAACCATTTTCTGGTACGCTCCTTCCAACAATGACGTGAGGCGAGGCATGGGTTAAGAGGAGTGCAGTTATCCATTGCTGCGCCGAATCTTCCACCGCCACCCAGCAACCCTCAATTGCTGGCCTGTCGTATCGAAACTTCGGCGTGAATCTTCCAATGCCTTTGCATATTGCTTCCAAGGAGACTTCGATGTCGGAGTTTGCTGAAGACAAAGCCAAAAGGATCAACAAGCGAAACTGGGTCAGTCTGGTTCCTTACGGCCTGAACCAACAACATCCCAATAATTACCGAGACATTCTGGATTCCGTCTGGGAGAACCGCGACAATCTGGATTACGCCTTTCGAATCTTGCGCGATGGTTGTTGCGACGGCTGCTCGCTCGGCACTAGCGGCATGCACGATTGGACTATGAAGGGTATCCATCTTTGCGCAGTGCGCTTGCAACTGTTGCGGCTGAACACCATGCCCGCCATGGATGCGCGCTTGTTCGGGGATGTCGGACAACTGCGTGGTCTCTCCGAACGGCAGTTGCGAAAGCTCGGCCGCTTGCCTGCGCCGATGGTCCGCCACAAGGGCGACAAGGGTTTTCAACCAATCTCCTGGGACGATGCCGCCACACTCATTGCCAGTAAGTTGCACGAAATCGATCCGAAGCGCGTTGCGTGGTACTTGACCTCCCGCGGGCTTACGAATGAGGCCTACTACGCTCACCAGAAGGTCGCGCGCTTCATCGGCACTAACCATGTCGATACCAGCGCCCGCATCTGTCATGCGCCGAGCACGGCCGGCCTCAGCGCAACCGTCGGTTGTGCCGCAACCACCTGCTCGTACTCCGACTGGATCGGCGCCGATCTCATCGTTCTTGTCGGCACCAACCTGGCCAACAATCAACCAGTCGCGACGAAGTATCTGCATTACGCCAAGAAGGCCGGGACCAAGGTCTTCGTCGTCAACCCGTATCGCGAACCGGGATTGGATCGTTACTGGATACCATCGGTGACCGAGAGCGCGTTGTTCGGCACCAAAATCGCCGATGACCACTTCCAGATCCACACCGGCGGCGACATCGCCTTTTTCTACGGGGTACTGAAGCATCTGGTCGAGCACGACTGGATCGACCGCGAGTTCATTGCTCAGCGCACTGCCGGATGGAGCGAGACAGAAGCTAAGGTGCGCAGTTTCTCCTGGGAGGCGCTGGAGAGTGGCTCCGGACTGACACGCGAGGACATGCTGCGCTTTGCCGAGACATTCGGCAAGGCACGCCACGCCATCATCGTGTGGAGTATGGGCATCACTCAGCATGCTTACGGCAGCGACAACGTGCGGGCGATCGTCAACCTGCAACTCGCCAAGGGCAACATCGGTCGCGAGCACACCGGCTTGATGCCGATTCGCGGGCACAGTGGAGTGCAAGGCGGCGCAGAGATGGGCGGACAACCTGGTGCGTATGTCATGGGCTTTCCGGTTTCAGAGGAGAACGCCAGGAAGTTCGCCTCGGTGGAGAAGTGGGGCTTCGAGCCGCCTTCCTGGAAGGGGCTCACCGCTGCGCACATGATTTTGGCAGCCGAACGCGGCGAAATCGATGCACTCTGGCAGAGTGGCGGCAATTTCAAGTCCACCCTGCCCGAACCGGAAATGGTCAACCGCGCTCTCGGCAAGATCAACCTGCGCATTCATCAGGACATCGTCGCCAACCCGACGATGTTCGTGGACCTAGCGGACACGGTCGTGCTGCTGCCTTCCAGGACCCGCTACGAGCAACGTGGAGGAGGTACGGAGACCAGCACCGAACGGCGCGTCATCTACAGTCCCGAGATCCCCGGACCGCGTCCGGGCGACACTCGCGACGAATGGGAGATTCCGGTAATGGTCGCCCGCGAGTTCGATCCGGCGCGCTCCGTTGCTGCTTTCCCATGGCGCGACACACAGGACATTCGCAACGAGATCGAGCGCGTCTGCCCCACGTACAAGGGAATTGCGAAGCTGCAGGAGAAGGGCGATCAATTCCAATACGGCGGCCCAAGGCTGCTGGTTGACCGCTGCCTGACGCCCGATGGATTGGGCCATTTCAGCGCTGTGCCGCTTCCGGAAGAAGCCGTTCCGCCGGGCCGCTTCCTGCTGGCGACTCGGCGCGGAAAGCAGTTCAACAGCATCATGCTGGCCGAGAAGGATCCGCTCACCGGCGCTCGACGCGATGACATCATAATGTCTGCCGAGGATGCCGAGCGCATGGAGTTGAAGAACGGAGACGCGATTACGTTGCGCAACGAATACGGAATGTTTTCGGGGCGTGTGCGGATTGACCGCATCAAGCCCGGCTGTCTGCAAGCGCATTGGCCCGAGATCAACGTCATCATTCCCGCCGGTCGGCTCGATCCGAGCGGCGTGCCTGATTACAACACGACTGTGGAGGTTGTTGGGGGAAGTTGCCTGGCCGCGCTCGAACCTACCAGCGGTAGCATAGCCGCCGATTAACCGAGCGCCTGCAGTTGGAGCGGGCTTTGGCGAAGAGGGGCGATATCGCCCGGAGGAGTTGAACAGTGATTCCGCGAATGGTGTCCGTAACCGGAGTCAAGGAGTGGAGCGAAGGCGAGCTGCGCACCCAAGACGACTATCTCGTCGGCGAAGAACCGCTTGAGATACGTATTGGTGACGTTCCTCTCAGCGTCACTATGCGCACCCCCGGCCACGACCTGGAACTTGCGACCGGCTTTCTGTTCACCGAAGGCCTGATCGCAAACAGGAACCAAATCGCCACGGTCCGTAATGAGCCCGATGCCAGACAGAACGGCGCCAATCGAGTGCGGGTGGATCTGGCTCCCGGCGTAGTGTTCGATCCGGAAGCCAGTCGCCGCAACTTCTACGCGACCTCGAGTTGCGGAGTCTGCGGCAAGGCCTCGATTGATGCCGTGCGTGTCCGTTGCATCACGCCCCCCAATCCAGAATGCTTCATCGACCCAGAGCTGCTCTGCCGCTTGCCGGATCAGCTTCGCGCGGCCCAGCCGGTATTTAGCAGAACTGGAGGGTTGCACGCCGCAGGCCTGTTCAGCTTCAGCGGCGAATTACAGGTTCTCCGCGAGGACGTGGGCAGGCACAATGCGGTGGACAAAGTGGTCGGATGGGCGCTGGCGAATAATCGCGTGCCGCTAAGCAATTCGCTGCTGATGGTAAGTGGGCGCGGCGGTTTTGAAATCGTGCAGAAAGCTTTGGTGGCGGGTGTTCCTGTACTCGCCTCGGTATCGGCACCCTCGGACCTGGCAGTGAACCTCGCCCGCGAGTTCGGAATGACGCTGATCGGATTCTTACGCGGGCGCAGATTTGTTATCTACTCGGGAGCGGAACGGCTCGCGTGTGCTGACTCTCGGATCGTATGAAGCGGAGGTGAAAGGGACGCGGCACCGCCGCAATCCCTCGAAAGAGAATAACGGTGCAGTGAACTCGGCAGTGAGCTTGCGAAGGATCGGCCTTGGCCAGACTTAAATCGGGCCTTGCTATCGTATAAGAAATGGAGAAAAGTCATGGCCACAGATCGTCTCGCGAACCGCTGGGGAATTGCCGTTGCAGCGGTCATTATGCAACTTTGCCTCGGTGCCGTTTACGGTTGGAGCGTCTTCGTCAAACCGCTGATCAGTATCGAACATTGGACGCTCACGCAAGTCTCACTTTCCTTCACCCTTGCTATTGTGTTCCTCGGGGTGGGGACCGTCGTCGGCGGACTTTGGCAGGATCGCGTCGGCCCACGCAGGGTCGCCACCGTTGCCGGCATTCTCTACGGCATCGGCTACATGGTGGCAGCGCTGGCCGCCTCCCATAACTCCTTGGCCGGGATCTATCTCGGCTACGGCGTTATCTCCGGCTTCGGCATGGGGATGGGTTACATCTGCCCGGTCGCCACTCTGGTGAAGTGGTTCCCAGACAGGCGTGGACTGATGACCGGAGTCGCTGTCTGCGGTTACGGCGCGGGCGCGCTGGTAATGAGCCCGCTCGCAGCCCGGGAAATCCTTTCCAAGGGTGTCCCGACTACTTTCCTGACTCTCGGAATTGTGTACCTGGTTGTGGTGGTGCTCACGGCTCAGTTCTACCAGAATCCTCCGCAGGGCTGGCGTCCTGAAGGATGGGTGCCGCGCTCTGCTGTTTCCAAGGCTGCCTCAACTTACGACTTCACAGTGAAAGAGGCGATGTCTACACCTCAGTTCTGGCTTCTGTGGGTCATGCTTTTCCTGAACGTCTCTGCTGGAATCATGATCATCAGCCAAGCTTCGCCAATGGCGCAGCAACTGGTAGGGCTCACTCCCGTAGCCGCCGCCGGCATCGTCGGCGTGATCTCAATATTCAACGGCTTGGGCCGCGTCTTCTGGGCCGCGGTCTCCGACTATCTCGGCCGCGCTCGAGTCTACTTCCTGCTTTATCTCATTCAGGTCGGCGTCTTCTTTGCCTTGCCGCACCTGCATACGGCTGCGCTGTTCACCACCGCGGTCGCACTCGTTGGACTCTGCTATGGCGGCGGCTTCGGCACCATGCCGTCTTTTACCGCAGACTTCTTCGGTCCCAAATTCATGGGTGGAATCTATGGCTGGATCTTGCTCGCCTGGGGTGCCGGCGCGATTCCGTCTCCCATCCTGATTGCTCGCGTCCGCCAAACCACCGGATCATATTCATCCGCGATTCATGTTATCGCCGTCGTGATGGTATGCTCGCTCGTCTTGCCGCTCATCGCTCATCGCCCGAAACGCGAGCCGAAAAAGCCGGTTTCGATTCAAGACGAAAGGAATGCCGCATAGTTTAAATTTCGAGAAAAATGTCGATCACCGGACTCTGCTTTACGTGCACACATAATCTGTGCCGAATTAAGTCCGGTGCAGAGGCGGAGCGGGAGAAGAACTGACTTCGGCTCTGTTTTTGTTATTGTCCGCTCTTTGAAACTTCCGGCGAGTTTGTTGAATCTGTCATAGTGAGGTTTCGCCGCGCATTTCGTAGTCGAACCTGCTCTACTACTCTCAAAGCCGGGAGAACGCATTGCCTTCAACAACCATCTCCGCCACTAAACTTGCGCAGTTCGGTGTGATCGGCCTGGGAGTAATGGGTCAGAATCTTGCGCTGAACATTGAAGATCACGGACAAAGCGTCGCGGTCTGGAACCTTGAGCCCGAGTGGGTCGGTCGTTTTGTGGCCGCAAATGAAGGCAGAAAGATCATCGGCAGCACCGACCTCGCGAGCTTTGTACAGTCCTTGGAACGCCCCCGCCGGATGTTGATGATGATCAAGGCTGGCGAACCCGTGGACCAAATGCTGGAGCGCATCGCCCCTCTTCTCAAGCACGGAGACATTCTCATCGATGGCGGAAACTCCTTCTTTAAGGATACCCAGCGTCGCGAGGCCGCCATGCGCGCCCGTGGGCTGAACTTCTTTGGCATGGGTGTCTCCGGCGGCGAAGAGGGAGCGCGCCATGGTCCTTCGCTTATGCCAGGTGGTGACCAGGACGCCTACCGCCACGTGCAGAAGACGCTCGAATCCATCGCCGCCAAGACCTCATCCGGAGCCTGCGTAACCTACGTCGGTCCCGACGGTGCAGGACATTACGTCAAGATGGTGCACAACGGAATTGAATATGGCGACATGCAGTTGATCGCCGAGGCCTATGATCTGTTGCGTCACTCGCTCGGGCTGAGCGCTCCGGAAATTGCCGAGATTTTCTCGCAATGGAATCGCGGTCCCTTGGCTTCCTATCTCATCGAAATTAGCGCCCAGATTCTCACCGCGATCGACCCTGAAACCCGCAAGCCGATGGTAGATGTGATCCTCGACAAGGCCGGCCAGAAGGGAACCGGCAAGTGGACGGCGCAGACTGCGCTCGATCTTGGAATTCCCATCCCCACCATCTCTGCCGCGCTCGATGCACGCGCGCTCTCCAGCATGAAGGATGAGCGCCTCGTGGCCAGTGCGCAGTATGGACGCACTCCGGCCCGCTATAACGGTGACCGGGCGGAACTCATCGCCTCAATCCATGACGCCCTTTACGCCAGCAAAATCTGCTGCTATGCCCAGGGCATGAGCCTGATTGCGGCTGGCTCGCGCGAGTGGAACTGGAATATAAACTTGCGAGAGATGGCCCGCATCTGGAAGGGTGGTTGCATCATTCGCGCGCTCCTGCTCGATCCGATCATGCAAGCCTTTGAGCATCGGCCCACGCTGCCGAACCTGCTCCTCGATGTCGATTTTCAGTCGCGCATCAACTCCGCGCTTCCAGCCTGGCGCAAGGTCGTGGGTGTGGCCGCTGCACTCGCGATCCCCGCGCCCGCATTCTTCGCCTCGCTCGCCTACTTTGACTCCTACACCGCCGCGCAGCTTCCGCAGAATCTTACGCAGGCTCAGCGCGATTTCTTTGGCGCGCACACTTTTCAGCGCGCGGACCGTCCCCAGGATGGATTTGTCCACGCCGACTGGAAGGCGCTGATCCCGGGAGGTATTCGATGACGCCGGTAATTGAAGCTGAGGTTGAGAAGAAACTGAAGCGTCCCGCTCTGCCGCAGGGCGACCCTTGTACGCTGGTGATCTTCGGTGCAAGCGGAGACCTCACTCGTCGCAAACTGATCCCCGCCCTCTACGACCTTTGTGGCGTGGGCTGCACGAACCCGAAGTTCGAAGTCGTTGGCACGGGCCGAACTCACATGACCGATGAGCAGTTCCGCGAGTCCATGCACGAGGCGGCAAAATCCTCCAAAGACATCCCCGACTTCAGCGAAGCAAAGTGGCAGCGCTTCGCTGAACACCTGCACTATATTGTCGGCGACCCCGCATCTACCGGATTTTATGCCGAACTGCGTTCGTACCTGGAGCAGATGCAGCGTAACGGCTCCAGTAGCAACGTACTTTTTTACGTCTCCACTCCCGCATCGTTTGCAGGAGAAATTGTCTCCGGTCTGGCATCCGCCAAACTCAACCAGCTCGAGAAGGGCTGGTCGCGAATCGTTCTCGAAAAGCCCTTTGGGCACGATCTGGAATCGGCCCGCGCGCTGAACGAAACTGTCCTCAAAGTTTTCGAAGAGAAGAACGTCTATCGCATCGATCACTATCTCGGTAAGGAGACGGTGCAGAACATTTTGGTATTTCGCTTCGCCAACTCCATCTTCGAGCCGGTATGGAATCGTAACTACGTCGAGTACGTTGAAATCACCGCCGCAGAAACCCTCGGAGTCGAACGCCGTGCATCGTTTTACGAGGAGACCGGAGCGCTGCGTGATATGGTGGCCAACCACCTGCTCCAACTTGTGGCGCTGACTGCGATGGAGCCGCCGGTCGCCTTTGATGCCGACTCTGTGCGCGAGCAGAAGGTGCAGGTCTTCCGCAGCATCCCGCCCATGACGCTTGATGAAGTGGCAACCAAAAGCGTGCGCGGCCAATATGGACCGGGCCAAATCGCGGGCGCCCCTGTCCCAGGCTACCGCCAGGAGCCAGGAGTGAAGCCAGATTCCACTACGGAAACCTTCGTCGCCGTTCGTCTGCTGGTGGAAAACTGGCGATGGGATGGTGTTCCGTTCTACCTCCGCACCGGCAAGCGGCTGGCGAATAACATCACCGAGATCAAGGTGCATTTCAAACGTGCTCCGCAGGCTCTGTTCTCCGGGACTCAGAACGGCAGCTTCGGCCCCAACACCGTCAGCCTGCGCATTCAGCCCGATGAAGGCATTTCGGTCTCCTTTGGTGCCAAGCGACCCGGAACTCCCATGAGTACAGTCCCCGTGAAGGCTAACTTCTCTTACTCGGAAGCCTTCGGCAACACCCCAGTCGCCTATGAAACCCTGATCCTCGACGCCATGCGCGGCGACGCCACACTCTTCACCCGCCGCGACGAGGTCGAGTCGGAATGGAAGATCATTACGCCCATTGAAGAAGCCTGGGCGCAGCTTCCACCTCCGTCCTTCCCCAACTATGCCTCTGGCTCTCAGGGCCCAGAAGAAGCGCTGTACTTACTGAAGGCCTCCGGCCATAACTGGATGTCGATGCTGAAGCAGGAGGCTGTTGATGCCGACTGAACGGTTCCACCTTGCCGGGGCCGAAGTCCTCGTCGGAGCCGATCTCGAAGAGACGATTCGCATCGCTGCCGGACAGTTCGCCGCGCTCACACGCAAACTCGCCGCCGAGCGCGGAGGCGTCAACGTAGCTCTTTCCGGCGGCAGCACACCGCGCAGTCTGTTCAAAATTCTCGCCGCCGAGCCCTTCGCCGGCCTGGTCCCATGGATTTGCATTAACTTCTTCTGGGCAGACGAGCGCAATGTTCCTCCCGGCCACCCGGAGAGCAACTATTCGGCGGCGCGCGAATTGCTCCTGTCCAAGGTTCCCGTCCCGCCCGCAAACATCCACCGCATTCCCACCGGAGACGGTACCGCCATTGAGGCCGCCGATCTCTACGAGCGAGTCCTGCGCGAAAAGCTTCCTCTGGAGAACGGTTCGCCCCGCCTCGACTACATCCTTCTAGGTCTCGGCGCCAACGGACATACCGCCTCGCTCTTCCCCGCCCGCCCCACCCTTCACGAGCGCCAGCGTCTCGTGGTGGCCGATCATGTCGATGAAGTCAACTCCTGGCGCGTTACCCTCACCGCCCCCGTCATCAACAACGCCGCACAGATTACCTTTCTGGTAATTGGCGAGGACAAAGCCGCCACCGTTGAACGGGTCCTCGAGGGCCCACGCAATCCTGAGGGCACGCCCGCACAACTCATTGAGCCTGTGAATGGAGCCCTTACTTGGATTCTCGATTCCGCCGGTGCCAGTCGCATCACTCGTCCTGCCCCGCACCAGGAATCTCCGAGCACTCGCTGAGCCTCACCAAAGAAACCAATAGCATCAGCGAATCCTAGAATTCCACAAGTTTTCCCGGCGGACGTTTGACGTTCGGCTTCATGGCTGGTTACAATCTCTTTGTATTCCACAGCAAGGCGCGCCAGCGCAGCAACACTCCTCAGTAGCTCAATGGCAGAGCATTCGGCTGTTAACCGAAGGGTTGTAGGTTCGAGTCCTACCTGAGGAGCCATTCTTTCCCCCTGTATTTCCAATCGCTTACGTTGAATCCCAAGTTTTTTGTACTGCTTTTGTACTGCCGGAAATATTCCGCCGACGAAAAGTCACGTCCCGCAGTATTAAGCAGTCAGAGGAATTCTGCTATGGCGGTCGTGATGGTTTTCGCAAGGCACTCAGAAAAGTGTCCAAAGAGTAAGGAAAAGAATGCGGGGCAGTACAGGCGGTGCAAATGCCCGTTGTGGCTGCGGTGGGGCGCGGACGGCAAGAAATCCGCTAAGACGCGTTCGTGGGAGATTGCCACCAAGAAAGCACGCAAGCTCGAAGAGGAATTCGAACTCAAGGCTCTTGGCATCGAGCCTCCCAAGAAGGCAGACCACATCACCATTGAGTCGGCTGTTGACCTGTACTTGGCCGATAGGGAACAGCGAGGGGTCAAAGAACGCTCGAAGGCCAAGCGGATGCTTGCCCGTCTTCGTGACTATGCCAACGCTCGTCAGGTCATCCTGCTCAAGGATGTCAGTGCCCGGCTGCTGACCGAGTGGCGTAGCAAATGGACGTTCAAAGTGAAATCCAATAGCCCCGCTGTCCACTGGTCGGTGGTGAAAACATTCTTTAAGTGGGCATTCAACACTGACCTCGTCGCAGCTAACCCGAGCGCCAAGCTGAAATCGTTGCCTGCCGAGCGCAAACAAGTCCAGCCTCTAACTCAGGAAGAAATGGGGCGGCTCGTGGCTGCGACTGCCGAGTGTGGCTTCGATACCGGGGTCGCCTACAAAGTGAGGACGTTCATCCTGTTGCAGCGGTGGTCGGCCTTGGCGTGCATGGACGCCGCCACCCTCAGGCGAGATGCTCTGGCGGAAAACTACAACCTATCACGCGGGCGCACCAAGACCGGGACTGAGGTATTCGTCCCCCTGCCCCCGACAGTCGCAGAGATGCTGCGTGCTTTGCCGAACGACCATCCTGACTATTTCTTCTGGAACCCGAACCGGATGAAAGAGACCTCCATTGTTTGCATGTTCGGTGATTGGCTCCGCACGGTATTCGACAAGGCCAAGGTTCCTCACGGAAGGGAAGAGATGTTGTCGCACCGCTTCCGCCACACCTTTGCGGTCGAGATGCTTTTGGCTGGCGTGCCGATTGAGCGTGTCAGTCTCCTTCTCGGTCACCGGACTGTAAGGACAACGGAAAAGTATTACTCCGCTTGGGTGAAGGAACGTCAGAACCGCTTGGAGGCAGAGGTGAAGGAGGCTTGGAAGAAGATGGTGCTGCCGGAGTCAGTGTTCGTGGGTCAAGGGAGTGTTCAATAAAATAATCGCAGGAGTCGGCGCTAATGGTGAGTGTTGGCGGCGAAAGGCACCTAGAGACCGTTCCATGCTGGGCTTGCTCACCAGCGATTGGAAGCTGGTGAGCTTTGCCCGCAATCCCAAAGAGCTACTGCACCCTCTTTTTGAAGATAACGCGATTGAACACAGCCAGTGGAATCCTGAGAACGCGATACCGGCGCTTGTGCGTCTTCTCCGGCGAACCCAAATCAATCACCCCCGGCTCGTCTTCGAATATCCTTGTGGCTTTGTCCGTGCTGCACTTGAGAACCCTGGCGGCTTCAGCCACCGTGTAGAATTGCTCCTCCTGCATAAAAAACCTACCGATGTCTAGTTGACCTTGGTAAGTACTGAGCGAGGCTTATTACTCAAACGCAGTTATTGAGTTATTTATTCGAGCAGCGGCAGTGGAGACTATTTTTCCAAATTCTCCAACGAATTTTGCGCCTGCACGAGCGCCATTGCATTAGCGGCTGGGCGGCTGATTGACCTGGTCGCTACAGCCGGGTGGCTGCGGGCGCGGAGTGTGGAGAGAGGGGCACCTGCACGTCCCCTGCGCTGGCGCGTTTGCCGAGCACGTGGCTGCGTGAGCACAGACCGGAATGCCTGCACCGGAAAACTACACTGTGTCCATGTAGAATATGCATGATGTCAGCGCTGGCTGGGAATTCACAATCTTCTCCGTAATCAGCAATACGACGGTTTGCAAGGGTAATCATGAAATTACGAAAACTTGCGTTCAAAGTAACTCGCAAGTCTGAAATCGATAGATTAATTCTTGGGTTGGGGGAGTTACTTGCCGACTATGAGCGTCTGGCCACTGATGCCGATGGGAACATCGGTCCAGTCTGCATGCAGCATATTGCGAAGGTGCGGGCACTCACCCGCGACGATTTGTCGGAGTGGAATTCATTTAAGGAGCGCACAGGCCATTTGCAAAAGGAGCTTAGCGAAAAGAGGCAGGCGTTTATGTCCAACCCGCCGACGATTGAGGATGGTGTGGATGCATTCTGCGAACACATTACCCAGCATAAAGAGGAGATAGGGGAGAGGCTGCGACTCAACCCTGACGATTGGTGGAATATGATTGTTAGTAGCTTTGAAATCAGCAGCGAAGATCGAGAGCATGCACGGATTGTACTCTTCAAGGTGAAGGAACCCATTGCGGAACTACTTGTGGATTATGAACGCCTAGCGAAAGACCCCACAGGGAACATCAGCCCAGAGCGCAAGCACCGGGCTGATACGATTCGCACGTTAGTATTCAAACTTAGAGAGAGAAAGCACTATCAAAAACGTGCCAAATCGTCCGATACGCTGTGACCGTGCTCGTAGTGCGTTGCTTTTAAGTAACATTGACCCATGTCACTTAAAAGATGTACGATGTAATTGAAAATTCAAACGAGCATCAGGCTAAGCTGGCTACCACGCGCATAGCCCACGATGCTGGTCTAGCCTAAAGCTTGTAACAGTTCATCACTCCAGGTAGGGTGATGAACACTGATGGCGCGATGCCATCAGGAAAGACAAGGCGACCCGAAAGGGTTGTTGTGTCTTTACAAGCTGAATCTATTCACCAAAATCCAGTGAACAAGATGTTGCCTCAGGAGCAGTACCTGAGGGCTATTGCTTTGTCGTCTGCCGCGCTCGGTGCGGCTATCAAGATTCCGACTGAGCGTATCGCCCAGCATGTCGGCAGCGCCCTCGCCCATGAGACTGAGGCTAAGAAAGACCGCGTCGCTGCGCAGCGTGAATTTGAGCAGAACATCCACTACTACTACGAGGTCAAGCAGCGGCTCCTCAATCCGGGCTACCGCAAGGACGTTGATGGCGGCAAGGACAGGACGCCGGAGGAGAACGAGAAAAACTTCGGTGCTCCGGACTGGGCTAGTTTCAACGAGAAATGCGCGGCATACAGCCTCCAGCACGCCAACCGCATGCTGAAGGAGTTCGCCAAAGCCAACGGGCTGCTCGCTGATGACAGCAGCAATATTGATAACGACAAGTCGAAAGAGGTCGAGGCTGGGGAGCCGCAGTCGCGCCGGACTGCTGACCAGACAGCGCAAAAGAGGTACGAGCACATTGCGTCCGCCGCGATGGACATTGCCAAGCGAAACCCTGACGGCGAAGTCGAAAGACAGATTCTGGCAGCAGCAGAGTATGTTCCCGCGCCGTTGATGCCGGTGCCCTCGGATGTATATACCGACGTCCTGAGTTTCATCACGATGATTGCCTCATCGGTATCCGATGAGGCTGTCAGAGCCGATGCGAAGAGGCTTGTAGGCAAGATGCTCCTCCATTGTCCAAAGCCAGACCCTGCCGAGATTCTGACCGAGGCGACGGCGGAGGAGAAAAGGAAGCGCGGCAAGCGTCTCGCCGATAAGAACGGTCGTGCGCTGGGGAGCACTGGCTACAATCCGCCGCCCCCCGGAACCTCTGAACATGTTCATTGGTCGGAGCCGATGTCGAACGACTCAACATCCGAATCTGGCTCGGACGCTGAACCCGCGCACACCGAGGCTGGGATGGCATCTGCAACGGCAGACGAATCGGAACCGGAAGTGAACTCCGGGCACGCGAACGCGGTCGAGCCCCACACGTATACGCAGGAAAATACGGAAACTGGAAAGGTGGTTGTTCTCGGCCTACAGCAGGAGACGGCAACCGTCCCGTCCACCTGCGAGAATCACTCCAGCACCGCCACGTACGATGACCGTCCGGCATTACTGGTCGCAGAGCAAGCTGGGCGGATGGACGCCCGTTCAGAGGAACACACAGCGGAAGCTACCAACGTCCTGCACGCAGACGCAAGTGAGTCTAAAAACACCACTCAACTAGACTCTGATGACGCTAGACCAGCAGCGGACATCTCCATCGAAGACTCGCAAGAATACGACGGGTACGAGGACGAAGAAGAGGAAGAGGAGGAAGATGACGATGACGATGAGGAGGAGGAGCCTGACTGCGCAGGTCATTCCCGCTCCCCTTGTTCGTCTGATGATTGGATTCACTGCGACGAATGCCACAAAATGTTGTGCGTGGTACATGGTTCTTCAAATACAGTCGAGCATCCGGGCTATCCCAATATGGTACCAACTTTCCTATGCGATGATTGCAGCGAGGAAGCCGAGTGCAGGGGTGATATCCAGAAGACCGACGACGGCTACGAATACGTAGACCTGGACGCTAGTGCGTAGCCGCTCATTGAGGCAGATCGCATTTGCACTGCTGTGACGGGTGCCGAGCTGGTCGGCGAGGCTGACCACCCTGCTTGACTCCTTCGTGTAGGTGGCTGCCCCAGGTGTGAACCGAATTTGAAATATGGGGATTGTGTCCGCCCCCTTGGAGAGTGGAACTCATTTAAGTTGAAATGAACAACGGGATTCAAGAAGCACAGTCCGCAGAGTTGGCGCAGCATAGGCAAACACGTCGCCTTCTGAGCTACGCGAAGGATGAGTGTGGCCACGCCGTAGTTGCGTTGGCGTTTGGAGGAACCTTCACCGACATCGAAATTGGTGAGGGAACTACCACAGACCGTGACCTAAGCCCCGGTCAGAAAATAGGTGGAGTCATCCGTGGCGTGGGCAACGGTTTGACGGACCCGCGCTATGTGGTCACCCTGATGGCTGGAGTCGCCGGGGAGAGAGTGAACCGGAAGAAACCCGGAACGCTCAGCTTCACCGATATACTGATGGGTGCTGATAGTGACTACAGAGACGCCCGTGTCATCTGCACCCCACGGCATATCCGCTACTTGGCCCGTAGAGCGACGACAGTGAACGGCTACCTCAATGAGTGTCTGGCGTCGGCATTTATAGTCATTCAGCAACACAAGAGAGTTCACGCTGCTCTGGTAGAGGCTCTGATGGAACATGGGAAATTGACCTACGAGCAGTGTGTGGAGATGGTCGAACGCCAGGGCGTGAAGGTGTGCGCATGAAGCGGCGGCACCGTGGGTGAACGAATCCCGGCGTGCCGCCGCGTCCTCCTGCTCTTCATTAGAGCTTTGATTCGCAAGCTGAAATCCTCCTTCCCCCGACCGCACATACGCCTCATTCCGCTCAACTCCCACAAACTGGCGACCGAGTTTCCCGCCAGCGCCGTCGTCCCTGAGGAAGCCCAAACCGGGTACGGGGTACAAAGCACACTATCGGTCTAAACTTCCCGACCTCCACAACCACAGTCAACTTTTACCTTCGGCGGGGTGGCGGCCTCTGCCCGTTCCTACATTGCGTTCACTCGCCGTTTGGGGTAGGCCAGCCCGACCAGTTCGGGGTTAAGCTGGGTAAACTTCTCTGTTAGCTGCCGCGTCTCCCGCCGGTCCTTGCCGCGAATCATGGCGTACTTGTGCTTACGCGGCATTACGCGGTATTGGCACCGCGCTTGCTCGGCCTTGCTGTAGTCGCGCAGCTTAGAAGCAATATCCTCGGGAATCTTATCCCAGTAAATCTTCTCGCCTTGCTGCCACTCTGACTTCCACTCGATTCCGAGGGTCTTAGCGTACCGCTTCCATGCGGAGCGGGAGCGAAAGGACCGGTCAGTGAAATACCCGCGCTCTGGCTTCTCTGGGTCGTAATACATCCGTTGAGCGCCTGAAAACTGGCCAAGATAAACGAAGTTACAACTCTGATAGATAACCCCAACCTCGCGGGCCTCCGTGTCAGCGTAGCAGGTGAAGAGCCGGAACTGAGTGTTGCCCACCATCCAGTTGATCGCAAAGGCCAGCATCGCTGATGCGGTGTTCTTCGGCGACCACGATACGCACGCTCCGCGTGAGATGAGCCGTTCCAAGTCCTTGGTGTCATCCCCAAGCAGTTTGCTAAACGCAGTCGGCATGCTAAAGATGATGACTCCAGCCAACTGGCCTTCGTGCTCGGCTACGAAGCGGTGGGTAGGGTGTAGCGGCATAGTACCGAGCCATTCATGACGCCGGATGAACTGCACGATACGCTTGCACATCGAGGTCTCGCTCTTGTCCACAAACCGAAAGGTCAAGTCACCAACCTTGATGGTAACCGCTTGCTCTGCGGTGAGTCCTGCGTCGATGAGGTCTGGCTCGCGATTGTTGAGGCGGATGTCATACTGCCAGCAGTGGTTCTTGCCATAATCGAACGGGCGGCTCGCCGCTGCGGGAAGTACAGGGTCGAAGTCGTCTAGTACTGTTGTTCCTGCCGCAACCTCGTTGCTGAAATCGCACTTGCCTGACTCATTGAAGTCAGACACTGAATTGTCACCATGGGTGGTACTGTTGATATCCATGGTGACTAGTACTGAGGTTGAGCTTACTTTTTAGATTCTCGGGAAAGAAAGTTTTGTTTACCCAAATCCCATCTTCGCAGCCAGTAAAGCCCGGTCCCCAGCACACCGAGGAAGACCCGTTGGACGCGGAGTGTACAAAAGGTTACCCGCAGTGTGAAGGCTCTCGCGGAGCTTACCGCAGACGGACGCAATCGAATGGCAGATGGGAGGAACTGGGCGCAGGCCAACATTGGCATTCGTCTCGATAAACGTGATGACGTGGAGAGCACTGACCGCACCTTATGGGTCGTAAAAGGAAACCGACATTGACGGGGTCGGAAGCTCTCAAGAATCGTTGCTTGACCTTGAGGCCACCAACTACAAGGAATTGGTGAGCGTTATCTTGTGCGACATGATGATTAGACACGGTTATTACGAGTCGTAGTCGATACGCGGCAGCCAGGTATCCTCGCCAGGTACAGGTGGCGGGGATTTTCTTTTTGAGGAACAACCGCCCGCCCTGGCTCTGCCCGAAGACTGACAACCGATACCTGCCACCGGAGGCGGAAAGCGAAGCAATATTCCCCGACGTAGTGCCGAAAATTCGGATGAATTGCCTTCCAAGCCTGGCTACCAGCATTCGTGAGACCTCCGCCACGGAACTATCCGTCGCACTTTATTTTCGTACAAGGCTCTCAGAGTAAGCTCCTCCTCAGTATTCCCCCAAAGAGGTCACGATTCGCCTCGTGGGAGATAACCAGTGGAAAATAGGGTAATAACCGGGAAAGTTACAGGAAGTCCGCAGCAGGAGATTCTAAGTAATAAAGCCAGTGAACCGTTCACGGAAGTGGTACGGGTAAGTTCGAGTGGAAAAACAGCTATCTATTCGCAGCCTATCTCGACGATATCAGCAAGTTCTTTGCAGTTTGCTGTTTCGAGCAATACCAACGAGTGGTATACCCCTGAACGCTATGTAGAAGCTGTGCGCGAGGTACTCGGCGGAAGAATTGCGCTTGACCCTGCAACGTCCAAAGAGGCAAATGAGGTCGTGGGTGCCGAAAGGCATCACACCATTTTCGATGATGGGCTGGCGCAGTCCTGGAATGCTGCCACTTTATTTCTGAATCCGCCGTACGGGCTCATAAACGGAAAGAGTCAGTCGGGCGTGTGGGCGCAGCGGCTCATCTCTGAGTACAACGCTGGCAACGTCCGCGAGGCGATTCTACTGGTAAACAGCTCTACCTCCGAGGGGTGGTTCCAGCCCTTGTTCCAGTATCCTATTTGCTTCACGAGCCATCGCATTCGGTTCAATGGGCAGGACGGTAAGGGGAAAGCGCCGACGAAGGGCAATGCGTTTGTGTATTTTGGCAATAATCCAGACCGCTTTGCCAGTGTGTTCGAAGCTCGCAATATTGGTACGGTACTCATTCGCTATCGCCAGGAGTGTGCCGCTGGCGAGGAGGCGGCTGAATCGGCTTGAGTACCGGGCGTATCCCTTCAGTGCCCCGCCCAAATGGCGGGGATTTCTTTTTTAGCAAAACAAGCGGCTCCGGTTGTTGAAGCAGTACGCCGAAGCCGTGCGGACGGAAGACATTGAGAACCTGCGTAGCGCCAACTTAAGAAAATGAGTTTGTGGACTATCAAAACCATAATTGAGCGGGAATTAACCAATATCCGCCCCCGGCTGGCCACGCCGGGTTGAGTGCGGGGAGGTGCTGATTCCCAGCCTCCCCGCCTTTCGTCTCTACTGTAAATCCGCAGGGTCGAAGGTTTCCAACTCCTCCATGAACCTCGTGACGTGCGGTACCCTATTGAGGTCTGTGTAAAGCTGTATGCATTCCTCAACTTGCTCCGGCGTGGGGTTGAACCGTACCCGCTTCTTTCCGCCACTTAAGCCATTGTCACTATACCCGAGAGTTCGAAGCTCACTCAAGTTACTGCTGATATTCTTTCCGAAACTCGATGCTGACTTGTAGGTCTGCTTCAAGTTCAGCCGCTGCGACACGTAGTTGAACTCCGACCATAGCGTGGAAACGCTTACTTCGCGGTTGACATTGGACGAAGTCAAGCCCGTACTCTCGCCCAGCCATGCCTTCACTCCGTACACCATCGGGTTATTGTCCTGGATAGCATCGCTGTACATAGCCATGTACGTTTTCCAGATTTCACGCATTTCTGGGTACCAGCCCTCGTACTCGGCGCAGCGGTAAGTCCATGCTTCATACTCCGGCATTTCAGATACCGGATTGTACCTCTGGGTCGAGTGCTGGTCATAAACGCGGACGATACTCTGGAGCCGCACCAATACCTCAAGCAGGCAATCATCCCTATCCTTTTCCAACTCGTCCATCATTACGTCCTTATCCACCCACTCTTGCGGGGTCGGCTTCTGAATCGCCAACTGGATAGTACGGCGCATAGCATCGGAACGGTTGAAGGGAGATACACGTGCTGTCAGCTTCAGGTGATTTCTAAGGTTGAATAAAAGCTCGACATTGTCGTGGTACAGCATCGCCATCGAAGCCTCCATCCCGGTGGCACAGCCGCAAAATGTATCAAGGAACCCCGACTGAGCTTTTTTGAAATCCACGGAGTCAACGTTGTCATAGAGCTTGATTGCGGAGTTGCTGAGCCCGGCAATGAGGGACCGGGTATCGTTCGGCAGGTTGGTTCCTTCCTTCGTCCTCCCGTAGAGCAACTTCAGAAGCTTTTCGAACTTGGTCGATTTCCCGGCGTTCTGGATGCCAATGTTGGTCTCAATTGGCCACAGGGAGACGGAATTCGCCACCCAGTGGAACATAAACCGCGTAAATGAAAGCTGTTCGCACTGTACTTGACTGAGCGGCTGTTTCTCATAGATAGCGCGGAAGTGTTTGCACAATGGAGTATTTGCAACCTTCAGCCCGGGTTTTCCGAGAAACTTCCGCAGCCCTTCCATGTAGGAGAGATTGTCCGGCGTCAGGTCTGGCCACGGGGCTAGTCCTTCTTCAAGCAGGAATGCGTCGTCCGTACCGTTTTTGACGACTTCAATATCCGTAGCGGTAATCCGGAAAATCTGGCCGTCCCCCTTGTTTACATAACAGGCATACCCGTCGCCATTGACCCGCTTGACGCAGCCGAGTTTGTGCACATCCATCTTCTTGGAATGCAGGAGCAGGAACGACTCTAGATTTTCGCACACCAGCCGGGTATGCTCCTCCGTGCGCAGCAGGCCGTACTCCTTCAGGAGGTCAGATGCCGCAGGACTATCATTATGAAAGCGCACGAGCTTGTGGGTCTCTGTTAGGTAAAGATAAGGGAAAGCGGACAGAAATAGCCGGGCCCGGGTCTGGATATCGTGTTCGATAAAGTTGTACACCTTGCGGTTTAGCATATGCTTTGGAAGCCTCAGCGGCTTGCCCTCCTCGTTTACTCCGTTTTCCGAGAGGGGCGGGTTCGCCCGCATGAAGTCCAGGTCTTCCCTCACGGATTCCATTGGGCGGTATGATAGGGGCGCAGACTCCATGAGGTCGAACACGGTCTCCAGTGCCAGCTCGTCGTCCGCAGTATCTTTAATGTACTGGTCGAGGTCTTTGGCCGGGAGTTTGAAGTGATAGGTGAAGCCACCCTTGGCTACTTCCTGCCTTACCTTCTCGCCAGGGGCGTCATTGTCTTCATTGACGACCGGGAAGAGCGGTTCTTCATTGTCAACAACCATTTCTTTCAAGACGTTCCAGAGAGTCCGTTGGTCTACACCCGACGAGGCACCTGCGGTAACGCAGCAGAGAGCTTCGTTTCTCCAGTTTGCGCCGTGGCGGCGGACATGAGCCGACAAATACTGTAGCTGGTTAAACTCTCCTTCGGTGACAAGCACACGATTATTGACTGTATAGCCGCCGATGAAAGGATTAAACACCCCCCGATAGTGCAGCGGGCTCCACATGCGGACGATGTTCTTTTTGTTTTCGTCCTTTTCAATCTTCCGGAAGTTTGCCGCAACCACATTCTCGTGGGCATCCTCGTAAAAGAACACCATCCATCCTTCACGGGTCTTGCAGATGGAGCGAAGCGGTTCGGCAAAGTCGCTGTCGAATAACTTGAGCGCAACTTCGCGGGCTTCTCTGTCCGTCGTATCGTCCTCTACTCTCTTGCGAGCGGATTGAATGATGGGTTCTGGGTTATAGGTATTCGGCACCATTCCAATCTTTGCTGCGCGAAGAACTCGCGACTCAATGCGCCGTTCCTTTGTGAGATACCTGACGAGGAGATTCCGAAAGCCACACTTATCATTCTCAATAAGTTCCTTGTGCCATTGACAGCACAGGCTGTTCATCGCGTCCTTAACCGGGTCGGTGTACTCTTCATTATTTCTTTTATCCGGGTATTTCCATCCGCAGCCTCCGCTGGCGAAGCATTTGCAAAAATCGGAGCCCTTTTTATTCCAGACTCCAAACTTCCCGCAGCGGGGGCACAGATATTTACCATTTTCCTGACCTTCACTGGTCCTTACACCTGCTGCCAACAGGGCTTGTTCTCGACTGATTCCCATAGTCATCTCCTTTTACCTTTCCTGTTGGTGTTCGGAATGCCCTGTTTACGTCCACGGGGACGCTTCACCCCGTACTGCTTTGCCACTTCGATAACCCAGTCCACGCTGATGCAAAACTCGCTCGCGACCTGACGGTAGCTTTTGTTCGGATTTTCCAGCAACATTTTTCCGACTTGGGCATTAAAGTCCACCTTTGCTGCTTTATATCGCGCCTTCAATTTCTCGTTCATAAGATTCGTCCTCTTCGGTAAATACTCGTTTTTTGGTCGAGTGCTTCTAACAAAGGAGGCGATAGTTTATTTTTTGTTCGTTGGTGTCGAATTTAATTAAGGATGGATGGGCTAAGCCGTGCCGGAGAAGCGCCAGAGGTGCATGCAATTGTCTAATGCGCGGCGAACGTGCTGGAATCACGGTCTGTACGGGGTTGGTACAGGGTGGGTACGTGGATGCTGCTGCGCCACATCAGCATAAACATTGGCTCCGTACGATGTGTACGGGGTGTACGATGTTTTTCTTATCTTCTATAGGAAAAGTCAAAATAAGTCAGGAATAGTCTGGCGGCAGCAGTAACTGCATATTTATATAAAGAGTGTGGTGGAATTTCCCCTTCACATCGTACACACCATACGAACCCTTATAAACACAGGTCGGAGTGCCATTTTCTGTCCCCGTACTACACCGTACCTCCTCGTACTACGCAGAGACCGTGAACGATTGCATCACGTGTAAAACGGGAGGTTGAGGTCAACGACTCCATCCTTACCCGGATGCGGCGGTGCCATCTGATGCTGCCACCACTCTTCGTCTTCCAATTAAAAAAGTAAGCTGGGCTCGGTATTGAGAGAGTGGAGGCTTTATGCTACTTACTCTCGAAACTCTCGCTGAACTTTATTCCGGATACAACCCCCTCAACGACACCGAAAGGTTCAATCACATCTACGACTATGTAAGAACAATCTATGAGCTTGAGGACAAGGACAGCTCCTTCCCTTTTGGTCTACTTTTGATAGCGGCGATTACCGAAGGCACAAAGCCGAACACCCTCGCTCACTTCTGCCGGATGCCTCTGGACTTCGTAACCGAGGTCGCCGACCGACTGACCGCTTCCGGGCTTTGGCTGGATGATGGCTCGGTAGATTATGACTTTCTCACGGCTGTACCCGGACTCGATTGGGACGTTTGCTTCTCGGTTGATCTGTTAGTAGCAGAGGGGGAATTGCATGGACTGGAGGGTGGAGAGACGGTAAAAGGCTATATCAGCTCACCGAGGCTGGCCTATGGAACCGCGCAAACCACGCTCTTGGGAACTCGCCCGTCATCCGGTGAGGGTTGCGCGAACCAAGCGCCCCAGACGATGACTCGAACGGAAGCCTCAAATCAAGGGGCTTCCGTCCCCGGCTGGGGCTGGACGGCACAAGCGGTGCACATAGCACGCCGTGATTGCTCCGGGCCAGCGCACGCGGTCATCGCGCTCGGCGATTGTGGCGGGGCTGCAGGGGAGGGTTCGCTCCGTCACCCAGACATGAGCGCCCACCCGAGACTGAGTCGCGGTGTCGGGGATTCACGCTGGAATGTCCAAACGCGATGAAGTTCGTGCCGCCGTAGATTATGTTGGTGACCGTCTGATCGACGCCGTTCAACTTGGGAACGAAAGCGGTACTAACATTTAACAAGCTCTGCGAAGACACGGTTCAGAAAACTCAAAATCATCTGGAAATTCCAGTCTGTATCGAGTGCCGGGCGGATGAATCCGGATTTGCCATCAATCATGATCGGAACTATGCCATCCGCAACCTTTTGGTATCTTGCCATCTTGAAGTTCTGACGCAGGATTGCCCGATAGCTTTCTCGTGATTCTCCCATCGGCATACGGAGCAAGATGTCATCCATCCCGGCTTTTGTAATTTCAGCGTCTAATTCTTCGTTCGACGGTTCCTTGTCAGGCTTTTCAATCAGCTTTGTAGGCATTAGAGAACCGCGATGAGCCGCATGGTGCCTCAGCGCCCCTATACGTTTTATGAATTCGGTCAGCTTTGCATCTGTGAATACGCCGTAAAGTCCAGCGTTCTTCGATTTCAGAGGTTCTAGGAAACTCTTGTATGTCGCCCCGACACTTCTCTCCGGAAGTCCCAGCCCGAGAAGCTGACTAACCATGAGTGCAGCATGATCGAACGCGCCGTAGATCAGCAAGTAGTAAAAATTCAAGTAGTAAGCTATCTCGAACGCGAACTCCTGACGTTTCCACTGTGCGCGTATCGCAACTCGTCTCTGAATTTCGTAAAACAACAAGCGGTCGCGAGTAAAACAAAGGTTCGGCAGACGGTTATGAATCAGTGATCTGCCCGTTTCGAGTCCCACTTCATCCAGATGTTTCTGCTGCGCCACATGCAGCAACCGCATTCCCGGTTCAAATGTCTCCTGTTCAGTCATCTGGTAGAACCCTGTCCATGTGAGCCCCCATATTTCTGACGAGGACGCCCACGGGACGTCGTAGCCACGAACGAAAACGTTCACATTGCCGCTTAAGAAATCCTGTGTCCGTCAGGAGAAGTCCCAGCTTATCTATCTCGTCTATATAGGGGAACCAATGCGTGTTCGTGACAACCAGTACATCTGCATCAGACCCAACGGCTGTCCGGGCGGCGGCGTCCAACTCTTCGGGGTAAATGCCCGAGGCGGCATTCTCAGGTGCTCTACTAGTCGGAACCTGCGCGAATCTAATGTTCAATGTTCTGAGTAATTCGGCAGTGTTATGGTGAGAATCTGGTACGAGCAACCGAATCTCACAGATGCCGGGGCGTAGGCTCCGCAGGTATTCGCCTAATACTTCTACCTCGTCAAGGTCTGCCGCGTTTCTGCGCGACCATTCGTTGCCCCACAGCAAAATGTCGAAGGCTCCTCTTGTAGGCCCTGCACTCTCCAAATCCGGCAGAAGGCGACCTCTGACAAAGGGCATATCGAAATCTCCAACGGTGCGATATCATTTCAGCACACTTTTAGTGACCTGCGTGAGTGACATGCTCCTGAAACTGGCCATTTACGTACCGCTCTGGGCATCGTGCTTACTGATGTGCTTTAGCTTGACCCTGATAATGGTCGTCCGGATTCCGGAACTCCTCACGCCCCACCTGCGAGTCGTCCTACTCGGCGTGTCTTCCTATGCAGGACTCTTCTTTCTGCTCTGCACCGGGCAGTGGATTTATGCCCTTGTCTTAATCGGCTTGATGTTCGACAAGTTCAACCACTCGTACCGCCGCTGGCTAGAGGAGCCATCTGACAAGTCGCTGCGCGAAGCATATCGATGGCTGCTTCTCGGTGGTTGCTTTGGGGTCATCGACGCGCTGCACTGGATACCCGCAGTTTTCCGTCCCGTGATGCGCCTTCTCAGTCACCCTGCCTTGTCCATTGGATTGATTGTCACCGCTCTCGTGGTGGTTTGCTGGGGTGTCGCTAACAGGAGAGGCCAGAGCCTCAGCGGCGACAACTCCCGAGGATGAGGACTGCCACGTTGAGTTTAACGAACCGTAAAATCTCGCTTAAATTCTTCCAGCCTGCGGAGAGATGAAATGGAACTAAACGGAATCTCTATCGATATCCCCGGATTCGGGCTGCGGCACATCACCACTATTTTGACTGACTACACTGGGACGTTATCCCGCGAAGGTCGGCTGGTGGAAGGCGTCAAGGACAGCCTTCGCAGACTTGCGGACTTGGTGGATATTCATGTCATTACAGCGGACACGTTCGGCTTTGCTGCAGTAGAGCTAAATGGCGTTCCCGTGGAATTTGTTCGTCTAAAAGGAGAACACGACCACGACGTTCAGAAGCTGCAATACGGCGAGAAACTGAGCCTTTCACACTGCGTCGTTTTTGGAAATGGAAACAATGACAGGCTACTCTTGACGGCAGCCAAGGCGTCGGGAGGTATCGCAATATCGGTCGATAACGGTGAGGGCTGCGCGATTGATGCCCTTCTAAATTCTCATGTTTTCATCGTGGGAGCCGTTAACGCTCTTAAGCTTCTACTCGAACCGAAGGGCTGTAAGGCCACTCTTCGCTTCTGAACATTTCAGCGGTCGGCGGCACGAGGCGAATCAATTAAGAACTCGGCACTCCCCGGCGCACGAGGTCATCGCGCATGGTGTCTGGGATGCAGGGGAACGTAAATGCAGCAGCTAGGCCGGGTGAACGAGGTGACGACCTGTAGGCACAAGCAGTCATCGCCCAGCTCCTATACTTGTGGCCGCAGCGGGTAGTTGCTGAAGTGCGTTCTTTAGGCACTCAACAACACTTTGCAGTGAATCGCCGAGCTTCACAATCCTGTCACGATAATCCACCCAATTTAACGTGAAGACGGGAAAACAGAGTTCGGCCTCGGTGATCTTGTTCTTAAACTTCTCATTTTCTTGGACGGTGAGGTAGACACACAGGATGTGCGGATACTCGCCTTTCACCTTCTCAAACCGTTTCCGCAAGTCCTGTGCAGCATCCTTAGAGAAGACACCGCTGAACTTAATCTCCAGAACGACAGCTACGTCCGTAGCGTCGTAGATGATGCCGTATCGCGGCGAAGACTCTGGTCTGACTACGAGGAGGTCAAACTCCGTTGGATTACCGAGGATGTAAACGTCTCTGGCGGACACGAAGATGCCAGCCTCGCGTAGCCGATTTCGGATGACTTCCATAGCGAGGGCTCCGGTTAGCTTAGCTCGTTCGCGGGGCCGCGTGGCAGAAAAGCTCTCACAAGAGGCTCTGATCTCGTCCAGAGCGGAAAGCTCACTTGCTAACGCTTCAGGTTCCATATGCATACCTCAGGCGCTGATGACCATGGCGCGTTTAAACTTTACTTGTCCAACCGCAGCCTCGCCAGCAGCCGCGAGTGGTACGCAAGCGCCACCAGCACCAGCGCCACGGCCAGAACATACAGCCCAATGCCGGGTACTACTTGAATCGTGCTTGCCAGCACCTTGCCGAGTTGTTGTGCAAACCCGGCGAATGGATTGCCGTGCAGCGGAAACCGCATCGACTCTTGAGCCCAAGTGTGCAACTCAGCATCGATGGTGATTATGTGGATGGTCGCACTCAAGGCGCTCACCGCGCCGACCGTAGCGGCCACCTTCGACGTGACAATTCCCCAGCGGGATGCCAGCAGGGCGACCACGCAGGAAACGAACGCGAGGGTTACCTCAATTGGGACTAGAGGGGCGAATCGTACTGATAGCGGAAACGGATGCTCAGGATTCTGTGGGATAGACAGTGTTGGCGAGGGTTGATCTGGTTGCTGCTGCTCTCTCTGCTCCGCATTCGATTTCTTAGAGCCGCCAGAAATCGAAGAAAGCTGTTTCTCAAATTGTCTGGTCTTGGAAAAGATGTCGTAGCCGCTGACGTATTGCGTTCCCATCAGCGGGATTTGTATGGTCAGCAGCGGGAAGAAGAATGTGAGGAGCGCCACAATCAGCAAACTCGTGGTCGTCCAAAGTTCAACAGGAGGCCGAGGTTGAGTTTTTGTCTGAGCCACTACCGCCTCCAATTCCGGATTCACGACTGAGAATAGGGTAAGGCCGCTTTGCAGCAAAAAATGATGCGTTAGCGAGACCGCCGCTCAGATCACCAGATACAGAGCTGCTCATTCAGTGGCGTGCTCCTCGTCCCTGTGATTCAATTTCAATCATGCTCTTGAAATTAGCAAGTTACGTACCGCTGTGGGCATCCTGCCTCCTAATCTGCCTCGGCTTGACGTTGACGATGGTCATCCAGTTCTCAGAACTCCTCACTCCACACCTACGGGTCGTCTTGCTTCGCGTTTGCTGCTATGCGGGGCTGTTCTTTCTGCTCTGTACGCAGCAGTGGATTTATGCGCTCGTGTTGGCCGGGTTTATGTTCTACAGGCGCGATAATGTATTCCGAAAGTGGTTAGAGGAGCCGACTGATAAATCGCTACGGTTCGCGTGCGGATGTCTAATCCTTGCTGGATTCCTCGGAGTTCTCGACGCGCTGGACTGGCTCCCAGTGACTTTACGCCCATTCGTGCGCGGACTGAGTCACCCTGTCATTTCCATCGGAATAATGTTGACCGTACTGGCGGTGTTCTGCTGGGGTGTATTCGCTCCTCAACGGCGATAGTGCTCACGGACTCATTTCCGGAAGACAGCCATCTCAGAAGCCCGCCAAGAAATCCGCGATGGCAAAATCCAATCGCTTCGGTTTTCGTGCACGGCGGCGGGAAGGTCATCGGTCGCGGTCACAACCGCCGTGTCCGGCAAGGCAGCGCGACGGTGCCAAACAGCAACAGCCCGTAACGCCGGGACAAGAAAGAATTCGTGCTTACCTGCCCCAAATGGACAGATAATGTTGAATACCCAAGGCGCGAGACGAACCAATTTTGACCCAGACGGGAAGGCTCCGCCTGATGATGAATTCGTCCGCTACCGTACTAGCCACCTAGACCAACGTCACGGACACCCTGCGGAGGAATCAATGTTCTTATCAAAACTGAAAGCTCCGAGATGTACTTCGAATCTAATTGTTGGAGTCGTTGTGCTTCTGTTGACCACGACATCGGTGGCAAGTAACGATCCTATGCTTAAGCAGCAAGCAATGGGCTTGAAGGGGCAAACCTTCGTGCTCCGAATTGCTGACGATCTCGTTGGAGGAGAGGCAACGGTTAGCATGGACGATGACAAGAGGATGTCGATAAGCATGCCGAACGGCAACTCGGAGGTTGACTGGCAAGGTCGTTACTTCATGTCAAGTTCAGGTACTAGGTATATTCTCAGGGATGTTAAGTACTATGAAAAAGAGGATTTGTTGAAATTAAGATTCGACGGCAGTCGTCAATTGTTTCTACAAATCGCACATGCAGGAAAATTGAGCCCCGACCAATTCAAATCCATCCTTTACACGATTATGCTTCGACCGGACGAATCGATTGAACAGGCGCGTGCAGAGAATGACAAGGCATTGATGGCCAAATATTTCCTGCCCGACCCCGACCTGTCGAAGTTACCTCTGAGTGAGCAGCTCAAGCTCTTAAATATGCTGCGGGCCACGGGTACGATAGCTCCGAAACCTGAGAGGATAGGCGGTGATCTCTATGTGCCCTTTGACCTCGGCGTGGATAATTCAATTTATAACGACTTGAAAGTCAACAAGAACCAGAGATTGGCAAGCACAATCGAGGCACGATTCGAGCGGATTACTGCGATTTCTAGGCACCTCGATTTGCCTCCTCCTGTCAGAGGATTGAAACTCGGATGGAGAGACCTACACCGGAGCTTCCTAGATCAGACTTCCCCTGCAACCAGCGAGCGAATTGAACTGCTAATCCGAACGACGACCCTGAGAGAATTATCCGATGGAAATCTGAGTGCTTTGGAGATGATGCAGCAATCTGTGCTGCGGGTCGATGGTATGAAAGTGACGCTCATAGCGTTCGATCCAATCGGCGCTAGGTAATAAAGATGTGAGGCTTTGCTGCGGCGAGACTGGAGGCTACATGCGATACAAGCACGTCAAGCTTGCCCCGTGGATAGGTCGCGAGTATGGAAAGTCCATATTGTTCAAAGGTCGTCTGCTCGTGGTAGGCGAGGGGGAGTACCAAACAATAGACGGTCAACCCCCGTCTCGCGGTGACACCCAGTGGTGTGTGAGGCACGTCATCAAGGATGATATACATCTGTTGCTCGGGCGGAAGCGGAGTGCTTTCTGGACGAAGACGGCCAGCCTCCTCTTGGGTCACAAGCCCCGAGACGATAGGGAACGCAATCAGTTGTGGCATTCGGTGGCATATTACAACTTCATGCAATGTCATGCTGGGTTCGGCCCCCGAGTGCGGAAGAATCCGGCGCTGTGGATTGGAGCGCCAGAAGCGTTCAGAGAGGTGCTCTGGAAGCACAGCCCGGATTACGTGGTCGTGCTTGGCTTCGAGACTTGGTGCCACCTTGGCCAAGATGATGGTGCCGGGCGGAACGTAAAGAAAGCTCCGCCCGTCCAATGCAAGCGGAGCGATTTACGAGAAACTTACTATTATGAGACCGAAGAAGGCAATGCCCTAGCGGTGGCGGTCAAGCACCCGGCGACTGCATTTAATTCGCAGTGCTGGCATAAATGGCTTCGCAGCGCCGTTCCACGTCTGTTCCTGAAATAAACATGTTCTATTCTCAAGCCTATCGAGGCACGACTACCATCAGTAACCTTCGACCTTAACGCAGGTCGCCAACCTCGATAAACGTCGGAGCCTCCAACGCCTCGAACAAAGCCTCAATCGCATCGTCCGATAGCTGGCTTACAACGTGATTAGGCGACTGCGCGATGCAGGTGAGCACTCGCGCCGACAGGTCGGGAGGAATCTCCAGAGCCATCCCTCTGGGGACGGCGTGAAAATAATGGGCAGGAACGTCCAAGTTGAACGGAGCATCCGGGCGGAGGGGTGAGGCTGAGTCCTCGACGTCTCCCCGCACCCGAAAGAAATCGGCAACCTTCAGCTTTCCATTCTTGGCGTCGAAAAAGAGCACGCCACAATCCCCGGCCACCACCGAGCGGATTAGGGCAATCTGCTTCGAGGAATCAGTCAGCCACCACGACGAGACTCGGTCATGGTCGATGCAATGATGGTAGCCATTCAGTTTTGCGGCATGCGAGTCATCGGGAGCCTCGTCGCCGGGAAGTGGAGGAATACGATGTGCGATGAACATGAGCCCTCTTGGCCAGTTCAGGATAGCCTACTCGGCAACATCAATGATGGCGGCGAGAGCCGATTACCTCAGCCCCGCAGTGGCGACCTTGCCACGCGCTCATCTTGATAGCTCTTCCAGATACTTCCGTGCTCTTCCAGCCACTTTGCGAGTCGGGTGGCAGCTTCCATAGCCACCCGCGCCTTGTCGGCCTGTTGGAAAAAATCTGATCGTCTGTTCAAAGGGGGTGCATTCAGACCAACCATAGCCTTTCCCCCGGTACCACGAACCGCCATGTCGTGCTCCAACACAGCCCCGAACAATGCGCGAATTTCTGCAGCACCTGATTTTCCAGACAGCCCGCCGAACCAAAGCTCTACCCGGCCTGATGGTGCACTATGAACCAAAGAGACTCCCATTAAAAGCGACAAAGGGAAGAGATAGTTAAATCCCCCGGTCTTGTCGCAGGGTTCAGGCATCGCCAACTCTGGAAAGTTTCTGCGATGCCATTGTCCAGTATGCATACCAGAACTTGTTCGCACGTTCGTTAGGTTGCTTCTGCGCTGACCGCGTGCTGTCTGTCTGATACTTCTTGATAGCGACGTCGAGTAATGTCGTCTTCCACCGTGTGCGGTCATCGGAAGCGCCATGTTGCAGGTACCAGTCCCGCAGCTCCTCGTAGAGAAGCACTTTGCCGAAGTCCGCGCCTCTCCGAGTTGCATAATCACGAGGAGCAAAGAGGACTGTCTGACATTTTGTGCACTGCTTCTCGCGAACATAATGGTCTGCACGTTTGGTGTACCTGATGGCTTGGTCAAGCTGAAATCGTGCATCTATCTTGTTTTCGATCAGAACTCGATAGACCCCGGCCTCAGTGGCGAAGTCGAGTTCGATGTCAGACTCGCCAAATGCGTCCTTTACCGAGTGGTGTCCTGCCGAGTAAGCCGCGTCGAGAGGTAGGCCGAGCTTCTGCGCAATCCACTGCCGGAATGCTGGTGAAACGTACATCTCTTCCAGTAGCAGGAGATCAAGATCACGTTCGCGGACGGTGCTCGAATCAAAGTGTATTTTCATGTGATCGCTGCTGTCCCGGTTCCGAGTTTGGAGTGTTGGAATGAGGTGCTGACATCGTAACGCTTCAATCCAAGGACGGGGTGTGATGACGGTCACCTGCCGATAATTGATGAATTGCTTTCTTCACAGCAATACCACCGAAATCCACGGAGCGCCCCAGACGCGATTCTGGCGGTCGGCGGTGCGGGGTGGGGGGATTGGGTGCCGGGGATGGTGCAGAGGTGCTGCGGAGTTTATTGACCAGCAAAGGCTATGCATTCTTAACTTGACCCCCAACTCAGCACGCCGTCAACACACCCAAGACGATGCTTGAACTAGGTTCACCTGTGCCCTGCTGGCTGGCTGTCGTGCCCTCCCATGGCACAATTGAGGCGCACGTCGCCCGTTAACCAGCAATTTGCATTGCAGTGTTCTCGCGTGTATTCATAATTGTTACTTCGTCAGCGGCTGGAGGCCCCAGCAACGTATGAGGATTTCAAAACAGCGTTGACATCGTCAAGGTGTCCCTTGAAAAACTCGCGGTAAGAACTATTCTTCTCTACATAAACAACGATGTTTGCTCTTGCACGTGTCAATCCAGTGAAGACCATCTCAGGGCTATCCTCGTCGTGAATTATTAAAACAATGAATGGCGATTCGAAACCCTTGAAGCTATGAGTTGAGCTGAGTTTCATAACCCCGCTATTTAGGTTGAACCCTTGCTTCATTGAAGCGCTAATTTCTTGATACTTTTTAGAATACTTTGGGTCTTTGGTCACCTCTAAAGATGGGAATGTGCACAACGTGCGTTCTTTATGCACTTCGGATGTTCTAAAAAAATAATCCAGATTTCGTAGTACTCCCTCTTGGGATGAAATTATCGAAATATCATTTGGATGAATTTCATTCTTTTTGGCGATTTCTATGACCTCTAAAGCGAGATGATCTAAATGATTTACGTCATAGAATCCCCATGCATGGATGCCGACATGCGTAAGACTTAGCTGAAAAGACTCATCGCTATCCAACTCGTATGTTTTGAGCAAGAAGCTTTTCTGGAAGGCCTCAACCAGTGGAATGATTGGAGAGCCGTCCTTATATCGAAAACCCTTTGTGAGTTTTATCCATTGACCAAATCCTTCAACAACTTTCGACCTCCGTTCGCCATCCAACGCACGACCGTAGATGTTCTGCTTTTCATCTCCGAATAGGATCATTTCACCTCCTTCTTCAAGGAAGCAGGATCTGATTATCTTTATCCATTCTGGTTTGTAGTCTTGAACCTCGTCTATAAGGATCGTTTCGTACTTCGTCTTTATCTCTTGGCTGTTAAATATTTTTTCGTTACTGTAGTAGGTTTGTTCCAGAAACCTACCTCGCTTTTCAGCCACAATGCGAGCGGTGCGGGGATCTTGACCATCGTACTGTAGATCTTCGGGAATCTCGATTTGAATGCCAGCGTTGTTCAGGGCCATCGTGATGAAGCGGTGATAGTGGTTTATATCAAACTCTTCCCAAGAAAAATCCTCTCTGACCGCACTTATCTTGTCGTGGATATAACTCCACAAAGTGATGTTGAAAGTCAGTATTAAGACTCGGCCGCCGTGACGTTTATGTGCATTGATAGCCCTTCCAGCCAACACAACGGTTTTGCCTGATCCTGCAGGCCCACATATCTTCGATCTGGCTTTCTCTGAGCTTTCAATCAGCTTCAACTGTTGCGCTGAATAGTCAACAGGCTTACCCTCCGACGCATAATGATACGGAGGGTTTAAGAGACGCTTAAATTCGTTGTATACGTCATCTCCAAAAAGAATGCTTTTGTTGGCCAAGGGGAAAGAAATCTTCGGTAAGGTTTCGCTATAAAGAGCTAGAGACAGATCTCTTTCAAATTTGGACTTAATTCGCTTTATCTGTAAGCGAGTCGCTTCGTAAGAGTCGAAACTGCTTTTATTATTTTCAAAGTCTTTTTCATTGTTTAGATGACGCTCATTGAGCTTGTCCAAGTGGCATTGATAGAGGCTGGAAATCTCGTTTTTTGTAGATCCATGGAAATATACGTACGTCTTGATCATCCTGAAAAAGTTAGGATTGTTTAAGCTTTTGTCCAGAAGCCCATTGACATGAATGTCGAAGAAGTTGTTTTTGTATGCAAAAGCTTGTTGAAACGGGGGTTTAATCGGTTGCTTGCCATTCTTGAGCCACCACTTATTGCTCGAATCGACCCTGTAACTCTGTAAGTTCCAATCCTTGACCTCCACAATTATTATCCCTAATGTCTTGTCCATCACCACGACATCAGGACGATCACCATTAAAGCAGGGCTGAAAATAAACTTCCGCCTCATCACCAAAATGACGAGCTAAAAATTCCAATAAAAAAATTTCACCATGCGTCGGTTTTTGCTTTGAAGCTTTAGCGACTTCGATATTGGGGATCAGAATGGCCATACAAGTTAAGTACCAGAAATCTAAATTGAGCTTGCCTACTCCCTATCTATATCATTGGTAGGCACTCACCAAGCTTCGTCCAGAACCTTCACACACCTGAATGATCCACAACCTACTTCTATTTCACATACTTCAGACTGAAATCAGCCGTCACGCTTCTGGGGAACATGATCGAGCCAGTGTTGTCCACCACGACTACATATCGTCCGGCATTGAGCGGCATGTGGACTGTCCCCGAAGTCGTGCGCCCGGAGTCGTACACCAACCCGCCCTGCTGACTGGCGACAAAGACACGGATGTTCCCGCCAATACCACCAGTCGAGCTAAAAGTACCCTGCAACTCGGGGCTTGCCATGTGATTGCGGTCAATCAACAGCGGCCACGAAACATGCTGCTTCGCTGGCACCGAAATTGTGGAGTTCACCAGTTCTCGCACGACAGTATTTTCCCTGCTGAGATCAGCCAACGTGGTGACCGTGCCGTTGTGCAGATACTTCTTCACCCAATTGATAGGCACCACGAAGTTTAGGTTCTCGGCATCGGTGATTGCAGACACTGCAATACCGACAACCTCACCATGCATATTGAAGAACGGCCACCGCTGGAGCCGGGGCTAATGGGAGTACTGGTTTGAATGAGTCCGCTTCGATCTCCGCTGACGAGACCGTCTGAGATGGTGTTCTGCAGCCCCTTCGGAGAGCCAATGGCCATCAACCGATTGCCGACCTGAAGTTGGTCGGAGTCTCCGAGCGTTAAGGGCTTTGCCGTGCTGCTGTCAACTTGCAAAATCGCAATGTCTTTATCTGCGTCATGCCCCATAACGCCGGAAACAGACAGCTTGCCACCGTCACTGAAACGGATAGTCCCGTTGTACGCTCCGCGAATCACATGGTAGCTCGTCACGATGATTCCATCTTCAATGACAAAGCCGCTTCCGGTCTTGTTCTCCGCTCCTGATTCATCGGAAAGCACGATTTGGACGACGCTGGGATTAGCCAGATTGAACAATTCCTCGGATGTAAGCTCCCGAGGAGCTGCTGCCGCCGAGGGTTTCATGATCTGGACGCTGGAGACCGCCTGTGGGCTCGGCGGCTGCGGGTCAGTGGCTGCGCTCGTTGCAACTTGTGCGCGAGAGTGGAATGGCCAGTTTGCCACCCCGATCACAGCGACGACGATCACCGCAGTGAGCACGACCGCCGAGACCAGCGTTCCGGTCGAATAAACACGCGGCGGAAGGGGCAATGGGGGTTTACCGCAGTTTAGGCAGAACTTGGATTCATCTGGGGTTTCTTTACCGCACCGCGTGCAGACCATCTAACAGGCTCCCAAATTGAATTTTAGCGATGAGCGAAAGGTAAACTGCTGAAAGCACGGAGTCAAGCCGTAAGTGAGCAGGATGAGGACCGGCAGTGGCGCTCTGGCAGCGTGCTGCCCAACCTACGGACATTTGGCCGAATGTTTACAGTTCCGCCCAACGTTGACCACATTTTTGTTCGATGTGTACCTTGTTTTGAAAACATGAACAGAGTACGTTGCGAGACATGAAAATTCTTGTGATTGGCAGTTGTACTGGCGCGAAGGACGACGCCGCATGTCCAACAGACGCGAAGCTGACGGTAGCTGATTTCGACGATGCCGCCCGACTCCGGAGACGTGAAAAAGAAGCGTCCAAGTGGTTGAGACCCGCTGCCGATATGTACACGGGCAGACAGCATACCCAGATGATGGACGGCGTGAGCCTTATCCGCTCGACGTTCGGGGCTGACGCTTGCGATGTCGCCATTCTGTCCGCAGGTTATGGGCTAATCTCCGAGGATAGACCGATAGCCCCCTACGACATCACGTTTCAGGGCATGCCCAAACCACTCATCAAGGCGCGTGGCGAAAAACTCGGCGTACCCGGTGCCGTCAGGAAACTGATCGCCGACTACCCAGTCGTCTTCTTCCTATTGGGCGACGATTACCTCCGAAGTGCCCAGCCGCCACTCGTTCCCTCCGGAAAGCAGAGATTTGTTGCCTTCGGCTCCCCGAAGTTGCGTATCGCGCCCGGTTGCGACGTGATCATCATCCCCTCGGCTCAAAAAGAAGCCACGCTATTCAATGACGGAGTGGTCACGCTAAAAGGACGCATGCTCCACCTCCTCGCTGCCGGGCTGAAGCAGAAACCTAAGATGTTGGACGAGGTCGTTAGGGACAGGACAACCGCGACGGTTCTCGCGCTCATGCAAGCTGGGAAGCAGTACGTATGAGCCGCCGCGACGACATCGAGGAGTTTTACACGATCATTGATGAACTCCGCGACAGAGTCGGCGGGTGCAGGTTGCTCCGCGACTGCACCGGAAAGAGTGGCTGGCCGCAGCGTGGTCTCTACTTTTTCTTCGAAGATGGCGAACCCCGACAGCACAGCAAGCAGCCACGGGTGGTACGGGTCGGAACTCACGCCGTCACAGCGACCTCTAAGACGACGCTGTGGAACCGATTGCACACTCACCGAGGACATGCTGAAGGCGGCGGCAACCACCGAGGTTCCATATTTCGGAAGAGAATCGGCGAAGCTCTGATAGCGACCTCAGCCTATTCTATATGTGCTCGGGAGAGCTGGGGCGTTGGTAGCAGTGCACCGAAGGACATCTGCGTTGCCGAGCTTCCAATCGAACAGGCCGTCACTAAGTACATCGGCAACATGCCCTTCCTGTGGCTCCGTGTCGATGATGCTCCGAGTCCGGACAGCCATCGAAGCGTCCTCGAACGGAATTCCATAGCCTTGCTCAGCAACTACAGTCAGCAGCCAATCGACCCAGCATCGAAGCACTGGTTGGGACTCCATGTGGCGCAGGAGACCATCCGGAAATCTGGTCTTTGGAACACGAACTATGTGGAAGAGCGTTACGACCCGGCTTTCCTGCCTCTGCTCCGGTCATATATGAAAGAGACGCGATGAACGGATGTGAACAGCTACATCGGCTGCTGGAAGCCAAGCCCCTAATCCGATATCCGTACGCTCCAGACGCCTTGCCGCAGAACGCGGTGTACTTCATGTACGAGGACGCCCAGACTTGGGGTCATGGGCGCGACGAGCCTAGAATCGTGCAGGTCGGGACGCACAAAGACGGGAACCTCGCTCCTCGGCTGGCTGAGCAATTCCTTCTCAGCGAACGGAAGATGGACTTTGGCGTAGAAAACGCCGCTCCCAAGGACAGGAGCATCCTCCGTAAAAGCATCGGACGAGCGTTCCTGAACAAGGCGGATGACCCATATCTTCCAGTCTGGAACCTTGATTTAACAGAGAGGGCAGCCCGAGACCGCTTCGCCTCGTTACGCAACATCGAGAAAGAGAAGGAAATTGAGTCCGCCGTTACGGGATACATGCGGGCTAGCTTTTCATTCCGCATCATAGAGATTCCGGCAGAGTCCGCGAGGCTGGGAGAAAGCTCCATCACCCGCCGCATCATTGCAACTCTAGCCAGTGCGACCGATGTTCTCCAACGTCCGACTGGCTGGGAAATCACTCGCCGGATAAGCGCATATGCCGATTCGGATTATGGCAAGTGCAGCACACGCGGGGTTCCGTACTGGAGGCCGATGACTTCGAGTTCCTCCGTTCGTGCTTGGGTGCTGGAGCCTAGCCACAGTGGTCTACAGACTGCCCCAATATCCATCCTTCTATAGCAATGGTTGCTGCTATCGGACGGCTTCCCGGTGGTTCTGTGCCCGAGTACGACCTCCAGCATGCCAAAGAGTCCGATGACGGCGTCGAAGGCATCATCTCCCATGGGAAATCCCTTCTCGATCACCTGCTTCAAGTCCGGGTGCAATCGAACTCCACGCCTTTGAGCCCAATTGAAAAGGGCGATGCTTGCGCTCTTCCGGACTTCCAACTTTCCCTTGCCCTTGAGCGGTCTACCCAGAAGCCAACGGCAAGACTCTGCCGGGTAGGTCTCTGCCACCACAAATGTGCCGGGGAACAGCAAGTCACCGAGCAGTCCATCGAATGGCCACAGCTTCACCTCGGAATCGGTGCTCAGTGCCGGGACGATGACATCGCGCCATCCAACGATTGCTCCCTTGCCCACCTGATTCGCGCCCAGTGTCCAGAACAGTGGACACGCAGCATTCCGTTCGGCGGTCTTCAACTCGCACTGGCGACGGAGATCATCAGTACAGTTCATCATTAGGGCGGACAGGAGGTGCTCATGAGACGTTCCACCCGGCCTAAACGGGTAGAAAGGTCGGTATTTCGAAACCTCCGATGCGTTCTCGCAGACGCTGTAGAACTCCCTCCACTCCTTCGCGCCGAGTTTCATCATGAACTCTTTGAAGTTGGTGACGCCGATTAGGGAGGCATAAGCGGCGGGAATGCCAATGGGGAAATCGAACCCGAAGAGTACGCTTCCGGTATCGGCAGCCTCTGCTCTCGACCGTGATATGAGCGTCAGGTGGTCGGCGACAAGTTCCGGCGCACGGGCTTCATAGTAACCGCTGTCGAGATAGGCGCGGGCAATCCAACGTTTATGGGGAGAGGTGCCCCAGTCAGCGTGACACACTACTGTCGGCATGTTGGTGTCGAGCACCTATGAATCGCTCTCCTGCTTCGATAGCGGGATTGTATGCTCGTCAGTGTCTACGCTCAAGGATGGGCACGCTGACAAGAGGAATGGCGACTCTGGAGGGGAATTGTGTCGGCACTCGCGGCGAATAGGCTGGCGACCTGCGGACACATGTCTGGGGACGGATAATTCGCCATTCGCCGGGGCGGGGAGGATGTCGGCCACCTCAGCCACGGCCACCTTCATTCTTCTGACAGTCATTGACGATATGCGGAGGAGCACCGAATATAAATGCTAGACAGCGTGCTCGTATCCAAAGATTCAGAAGTGGAGGCAATGATGATCCGGTGCCCAAAGTGCAAGCGCGATATTGATGTTGAAGAAGAGGAACTCGAAGAAGGTGAACTTTTGTCGTGTCTGGAGTGCGACGGTGATTTTGAAGTGGCCAGCGTCGAGCCTCTGAGACTCACGAAGGCCATTGAAGAGGATGAAGCCGACGAGGAGGATGAATAAAGTACCCCTCCCAACGTGCCAATCTTATCCTTCGAGCGCCCAGCGATGTTCCGCTACAATCGACAACATCACCATGACGAAAACGAAATCCAATCATCAAGCCGCTCTAATCGCCATTGAAAAGGTTCTGACGCTCCTTCGCTCCGTACAGACGCTGGAGGGCACCGACAAAGACGGCGTCGAACATCTGCTGGAGATGGCGGTTAAGAGCTTGCGCGAGAAGTGATTCGGTGTCTATAGGCCGTTTAGAACGAATAGAGGCAGAAGAACAACAGATCGTGCCATGAATTCCAGTCATTCGATTGCTTTTGGAAAGCTGCGGCGAGGACAGCTAGGAATTTCCTCTGCCGGGGGGTCATATCTCGCCGAGGCCGCAGAGTTCTGCCTGCAACGTCATAATCACGCGAAGCCAGTTTTGATTCACCTCACAGGTGACTCACGCAATTCTGCTCTCCTCTCTTGGGGCGAGGAGAATATTGAGACGGAGCTGCTCAGGAGGACACATTGCGATCTAAAGCGTGCTGCTGAGGACGGCGCTTATGGAATCGCGATAGTCCTCGCAACAGAGATTACTGGTATCCCGAGCGTCATGAAGTCGCCTCAAGGAACGGGAATTGATTACTGGCTTACGAGCGATGATGAAAGAAATTTCTTTGAGGCTCGCTTGGAGGTTTCGGGAATTCTGAAGGGCAGCAAGGAAGATATCGATCAGAGACAAAGAACGAAACTTGTACAGACCGAGCGTTCCGACGATACCCGGTTGCCTGCATACATCTTCATCGTTGAATTCGGTACTCCAGAAGCTCGAATTGTGAAGAGAGTGCCAGTGGAGGGTGGCCGATGAATTCACCACGGCAGCTACACCTTCAGGCAATGGAGGTGATGGATTCCGCACTGGCGGACGAGCGTGACATGCAGCGGAGTCTGGACTCGCTGCGCGAGGCATTGCAGTTCGAAATGGCAGCGGCGGACCACCTCGCGACTGACTACTCCGCAGAGCCCACGCGCTCAATTTTATTTCGGGGTGCGGCATCTATCGCACTCCGTGTGCAAGATGTCTCAACTGCAAAGAAGTACGCAGAAGCAGGGCTCGCAGGCAATGCTCCTGAGGAACTCAGAGAGGAGCTGACTGGCTTGTATGAACAAATCCTTACGCTCGAAGCCCTTACGCACGATTACCGCCGCAAAGCACCAGTTGGGCTGACTCGTATTCAGCAAATCAATAGGCGTTTCTGGCGGTCTGCTCCAGTGGACATATACGGTTTGGCCGATGCCCTCGGTTTAGCGGTGCGAGCAGTAGACTTGGAGCCTACAACGTTCGGCATCATTTTCCCAGATGTGTACCGGGGCGGGTTCAGCGGATTCACTGTTCACGTAAATCAACGCCATTCTAGAAGTGAGCAGCGTCTGACGATTGCACACGAAATCGCGCATCTTCAGCGGCATCGCGACCGTGTTCGAAACCGCCTCATTGATGATAAATTGCTGCGCAGCCAACGCACGGACACAAAGGAAATGGAAGCTCAGGCATTAGCGGATGATCTGTTAATGCCGAGGACGCTGATCCGGCAATATCGAGAGGCCGGAATTAAAACGGCTGCGGAGCTAGCCGCGATATTTGATGTGCCTCTGGCGCGAATGAGAAGACGTATAGGAGAGTGAAACTCCCGGTCAACCACGATCTATCTCACTGATTATCCTTCACTCTCGTGTCAGCGCCCGAATCATCTCCGCATATTCAGGGTACGCTTCGCTCAACACGGCACGAGACCCGCTCTCATAGTCTGCGTAGTCGAAGCCGGGGCTGACGGTGCAGCCAAGCAACGCAAATTTCCCTCCAGCCGCCAACCTTGCTCCCTGCCACACCCCGTGCGGCACCACGAGTTGTGGAGCCATGCCGCTCTCGATGTCAGTTCCGATAAGAACTCGCTTGGCGGAGCCGTCCGGCCACAGTTGCAGCATTTCGACCGCGTCACCAAGATAGAAGTGGAAGATTTCGTCGGAGGCCACCCGATGGATTTCAGAAAATGTGCCGGGTTCGAGCAGGTAGTAGATCGCAGTGCACACACTTCTGGGGCTGCTGTAACGGCGTTGCAGACGTTCCGCAGAGATCATTTCTCTAGAACGATATGTCTCGGAGAAGTACCCGCCTTCAATGGAGAGAGGAACGAGGTTGAGCAACGATTTCAACTTTTCAGCGGTCATATCTTTCATCGCCCCAATCTTCGCCACCTCCTGCGAGACGTCGAGTCCCTGCACGTACGCGCACAGGATACGTCCGAGAGGAGTCTTGTGCTTATCGGTGTCATGGTCGAGCCACGGCAAGTCGTAAGCCTCGGCCAGTTCCGGCCATCGCTCCGTCCGCCCCGCTATCACCTCATCCGCCGACGAATAAAGCGCGACCCGGCGTTCCATCCTCATTGTTAGCTCAGTGTCTTCCGCGTGAGTCGGCGAACTGATACAGATAACGTGCAAGTCCGGGCGTTCAATCTCCTGCAACTTCGCCGCCACCAAGCCGCCGAGGCTGATGCCAATGACGAGAGCGCCGTTGGGCACGCCGAGGCTGCGGAGGTGGAGCATTGACGGCAGCGGCGTTACGGCAGGGTCGGCGTGCGGCATCAGTGGACGGATGTAATTGTGACCCGGCTCACACACGCGCATTTCAGCCTCAAGCTGGGACACCGAACCATTCGGCGAGCCGCCGCGACCGTGCAGGAGGTAAATGGCGGGAAAATTCACTCGGTTCACGGTCTCTTCCGCATCAAGCAAACCCACGCCCTTGGCGGCTCGGGGCTGTTAGCTCCGAAATGGCCTGAAACCAGCGAGAGGATTTCGAAGTACGGTTCCGCAGCAGTTACGATGTCTCTGGCGCTCCGTTGTGGTGGGCCTTCAGTCTGGCGCTGTTCATCGGCATTGCCAATCAGGCTGAGCCACAGGCCACCTTTATTCAGATGGCGATGCACGTTTTCAGCAAGTTTCTTCCGCTCTTCGTCAGACTCGAATACGTGAAACAAGCCTCTATCGAATATGAATCCGAACGGCGCTCCTGCAATTTGGCTCGTAACGAAATTGCCCACAAAGAAGTGGCAGTTGGCGCGGCTCTGTTTGGCTTTCTCCTCCGCTTTCTTTATTGCAAGCTCCGAGGTGTCAACACCAATGACATCGAACCCTTGTTGGGCAAGCCATATCACGTTATCACCCGTTCCGCAGCCGATATCGAGTGCTTTGCAGGGCTTTATCGGTGTACTGGTTACAATTTGCACGAGGTTGAAGTCAGGTTGGCCGATATCCCATGGCGTATCGTTTGCTTCGTACCGTCCCTTGAAACGCTCTTCTACCGACATCATGTTTTCCTCACGACGGAGACTTGGATGCTGGTGCTGAAGAATCCGCCATTAGGGTAGTGGCAGCGACTCAGCAAAGCAAATCACCTCGCTATAGATTGTCGCGGCAATTGCGGACATTCGTCCGGAGGTCGCTTGCATCCCGAAAATTCACATGCATCTCCTCGGGTCGGCCAAACGACCCAGTTGGAGAGCTAGGCAGTAAAACAATTTGTCCGGGAGTAGACTGCGAGTTCGCCCGCCGAAGCCGCCCAGTAGATGCTACTGCGGCCTCATCGGCGAGGAAGGGAAAAGGTGCGAAAGTTCGAAAAATACCTCAGGCCCAGTCGCGTGAACGGTCAGGTTCACTGTGATTCGGCGTTGCCGAAGGTCAGCGATCCCCGGATACGGCCCACCGTCTGCGATGATAACGGCATCAACATCGTTCGCGTTCGAGAGCACCAGAGCTTCGTCAGCAGAATGGGACTCCAGCACTTTATACCCGTTTTCAGCGAGGAACTCCGATATAGGGTGCGGAAATGACGATGCAATGAATACAACGGTTCTAAGCATTGTTCTTGTCCTCGTTCAGAGGAAATAGCCTACTGGCAAACCTTGCCCCCAACTGGTCGGTGTCCGTTCTTCTGCGCTTCTGCTTGGCTCATGTACTCGCCCTGCTTCGTTCTTCCATACCACTCGCTGTCTGAGCAATGATAAACGCCGCTACGGGTGTTCACCCACACTTTGACGCCTGAGTTCGGCAGAGCCGCTTGTCCCGGTAAAGCTTGCGGTAACCCTACTCTATCGGACGCCGCAAAATCCTTCGGCGTCATCTTCCCAATCGTGTCGTTCAGCAGCCTCGCCAGCCGGAGCCCCGCCAGTGCCATCTGCTTGTCCACGACCTTGATTTCCCGCTGATAATACTGCTCGTCCAGATTGGCACCATCAGTCACCCATGCCGCTGCGGCAAATTGCTGTGAATCGTTCGCCCACTGCTCTGGCGTACCAGCATTCATGGTCGCCAGTTTCTCGCTGCTGATGAGTGCCTCCAGATGCTGGCTGTACTCCTGTCGATTGAGTCCGGTGTGCGTAATCATGCTGGTGTCCCAGACGCCATGGAGATTGCAATCGTATCGACCGCAACGGTCATCGCCCAGAAATCGGACACGGACGCCATTTCCACCCTTGGCCTCCCCCACCGCATGTAGAGGTTGGTGGACATCGCCAACAAAGTGGACGATGAACTTCAAGGCTTCGGCACGCTGGTCGCGGGGGGCCTTCTTATCAGTCAGCACCTTCAGGAAATCAGTAATCTTTAGAACAATGCAGCTCTCTGGCGGGGCACAATCCCGTCGAGCATCGTACTTGCCGCCCGTCGGGATATCGACGTAATGCCACGCCTTCGTCTCTGGACGCTCGCGCCGAACGTCATCCGCCCACGATGAAATGGAATAGAGGTGGTTATTGCCGAGGAGGGATTGAATCATGACCTTCGTGGTTTCATCGAGGTGGTCTTCGGCGACAGTGGCGATGATCTGATGGCCTTGATTGTCCCCAGCCCCACGCAAACTGGGAGAGGATCAAAACGACAGTCAGGAGAACAGAAGAGAGCTTTTTCATGTGGCTTGAGGAAATTGTAGCTGGCCGTAGCGTGTCGGCGTACACTTCTCTCCTGAATTCTTCCGAGGTCACGACATGGGCTGGTCATTCCGCCGCAGTAAAAGCTTCGGGCTGTTTAAGCTGAACTTTTCGAAGTCGGGCGTCGGCTTCAGCGTCGGCGTGCCGGGTGTGCCAGAGTCGGCGTCAACGCAAAGGGAAAGAAGTATGTCCGAGGCGGCATCCCCGGCACCGGGCTCTATTACCAGTCGAGTTTGCCGGATGCTCAGCCGGGTCAGGCTCCCCAGTCCACGGCAACGGTGTCGCCGTTTGGCGTCTTGATTGCGTTGCTCGTGGTCGGCATCATTATTTATGCGATGTCCAGCTCAACACCGAAGGCGGTTCCTGTAGCCCCGGTGGCTCAGGTGGTGGCTCCAGCAGCCGCCCCGGTCGCGCTCAAGCCTGTTGTGAAGCACAAGCGGAAGCAGGCCAAACACCGGGCTCCGGTCACGACGGCGAAGCCGGACGAGAATCAAATGGCGGAGCCAGCGAAGTCGGAATTGACAGGTGACGGCAACACCCAGTCTCGCTAGAATTTACCTCCCCACCATCAATGCCCCGATCTGCGCCACCATCCACTGAATGACCGTGCCGATGCAGTCATCGTACAGCACTTGATTTTCAGCTTCTTCCGGTGGACCGGGAGAGATATCATTGCATTCTTAAGCTATTCATAGCCCCGCTGGCGGATGCACGCGCCTAATTTTCGCTCCGGGGAGGGTCTGCGCTGCTTGGCTGACCTGAATAGCAGACAGAGGGGCCACTTTCATGGCGAACGGAACACGCGGCGTACGCAAAGCCAAGACCACAGAAGCCAAACCATACAAGCACCCGGAATCCGAGAGCCCGATGCGCCCCGAGGTGGGCACACAGGCTCGGTTCAACAAGAAGCTCCCGGCGCAGAAGTATCGGTATGACTCGTCCCTGTCGCCCACCATGGAGTTCGACGGACAGAACCCGGCCCGTGCTCTCGGCGAGTGGTTGCTGGCGAACATCAAAGAGGCGTCTGCCCTCCCTGCCCCGCATGTCTTCCCGACGCCTCATGAATTTAAGGCGGCGGATGGCTCGGTCTCGTGCTCCGTGGTCGGACTGCAAGATGCCGTTGAACAACTCGCTGCCATCGAGAAGCCATTTCTCAATTGGGCCGGGAAGGCGGAGCGGCTATCGTTCGACATTCCGACGCTCCCACTGTTCATCCACGAACGGCTCTCCACAAAGGCCATCATCGAGACGCTCAAAGGGCACAAGATTGATAAGCAGGAGTCGCTCTTCGACCTATTTGGCGACCCGCAGCACCCAATCTTCGAACAAGCACTCCGTGCTTACGAGCATCGCGACCAGTGGGTCAACCGGATGATTCTTGGTGACTCGATGGTTGTGATGAACTCGCTGCTGCGGTATGAATCGCTCGGCGGTCAAGTGCAGATGATTTACATCGACCCGCCGTATGGGGTGAAGTTCGGTTCGAACTTCCAGCCCTTCGTTCGCAAACGGGATGTAAAGCACAACGACGACGAGGACATGACTCGCGAGCCGGAAATGGTACAGGCGTACCGAGATACTTGGGAACTGGGAATTCATTCGTATCTAACTTACCTTCGTGACCGCCTTCTGCTCGCCAGAGACCTCCTCGCTTCAAGTGGTAGCATCTTCGTCCAAATCAGCGATGACAATCTGCATCACGTCCGAGAGATTCTCGATGACGTTTTCGGAAGCGATAATTTCTGTGGGGTGATTACGTTCACCAAGACCAGTAGCTCCTCGGGCAATATGCTTTCTTCCGTGGGCGACTATCTTCTTTGGTACTGCAAGGACAAGGAGCGCGTGAAGTATCGCCAGCTTTACCTTCGAAAGCAAGTTGGAGAAGCGGGGGCAACACAATATACATGGGCGGAATCACCCGATGGAACCCGCCGGGACTATGGTTCAGGGCCGACGCATATAAAAGGACATAGTTGGCTATATGCAGTTGGGGTGTATTTGAGAGACAAGGGGAGATGGACAATCCCCTGAAGTATTTTTCTGAGCTGCGCGATCCGCGGGTGGAGCGGAACCGGGAGCATTTATTGGAAGAGATCCTGCTGATCGCGATTGCGGCGGTGTTGAGCGGGGCCGAGAGCTGGAACGACATTGCGGACTATGGCGAGGCCAAGCGGGAGTGGCTGAAGACGTTCTTGACGCTGCCCTCCGGCATCCCGTCGCATGATACCTTCAACCGGGTATTTGCGGCGCTGGACCCGCTGGAGATGGAAAAGGGCTTTGTAGCCTGGGTTTCGTCGATATCCAGGTTGACGGCGGGCGAAGTGGTTGCCATCGACGGGAAGGCATTGTGCGGCAGCCGCGAGACCGGCAAAAAGACGTTGGTCCACATGGTTTCGGCCTGGGCTGAGGGCAACGGTCTGGTACTGGCCCAGCGCAAGGTCGATGAAAAATCCAACGAAATCACGGCGATTCCAAAGCTGCTGGATGCCTTGGAGTTGAGCGGAACGGTGGTGACCATCGACGCCATGGGCTGCCAGCGAACCATCGCCGAGAAAATTGTCGGCAAGAAAGCCGATTACATTTTGGCGGTCAAGGAAAACCAAGGCCATCTGCTGGAGGAGATCAAAGACTCGTTTCAGAATCTGGCCGCCGATGCGGTGGCCGAAGAAATCGATTGCGGCCACGGGCGGGTCGAACAACGCAGGTGCTCGGTGATTGCCGACCTCGGGCTGATTGAAAAAGCTGCGGAATGGCCGTCTTTACAGGGCCTGGTGCGTATCGAGGCCGAACGATATCACAAGGCCACGGGCAAGACTGAGCGTGAAACTCGCTACTACATCACCAGCCTCAACCCCGATGCCGCGCGATTGAACCGATTGGTCCGCCAGCACTGGGGCATCGAAAACAAACTGCACTGGGTGCTTGATGTAGGCTTCGGCGAAGACCTCAGCCGCAAACGAGCCGGCCACGCCGCGCAGAACTTCTCCGTCCTCAACCGCATCGCTCTCAATATGCTCAAGCAGGACAAAAGCTCCAAACGAGGGATCAAGGGAAAACGCCTCAATGCCGCCTGGGACCACCCCTATCTACTCAAACTGCTTGGAATCTGATATGCGTCGGCCCTGGACTATGGTTCCTTTCAACGGCTGCAATCTGAGGCTCCAGAAGGTTCGAAGGTTTTCACGCACGATAACCTGACGAGCCAGCGCCCGGCTCAGGACGGAGACGTACGGGAGTACATCTTTGAGGGAAAGAAGTTTACGCCGGGTCGGGGGACTTTCAAGACAGACTTGAACGGGTTAGAGAAACTTGCGAAAGCAAACCGCCTGATTTCCATCGGCAACACTTTACGATACGTGCGTTTCATTGATGATTTCCCAGTGTTTCCCATTTCGAATGTCTGGGATGATACGGTCATTTCCGGGTTTGCGACTCAGAAATTGTACGCAGTTCAAACGACGCCCAAGGTTATTGAGCGTTGCCTACTGATGACGACCGACCCCGGTGACCTCGTAATTGACCCGACTTGTGGAAGTGGCACAACGTCCTACGTCGCTGAGCAGTGGGGGCGTAGGTGGATAACTTGTGACACGAGCCGTGTGCCTCTTGCTCTCGCTAGGCAAAGGCTCCTCACCGCAACTTTTGCATGGTACGAACTGAACGACGACTCGCGTGGCCCGGTCAGTGGTTTTGTATACAGGAGAAAACGGAACAAGAAAGGAGAAGAGGTCGGTGGACTTGTACCTCACGTAACTCTCCGGTCGATTGCAAACGGCGAGTCTGAGAGCGAGGAAGTTCTCGCTGACTGCCCGGCAGAGCGAGACGCTGTAACACGCGTGACAGGCCCATTCTGCTTCGAAGCGACTATTCCCACCGCACTCGACACTGCTGAAAGCCAGCAATCATCGTCCTCTATGGACGACGACACGCCTTACATTGAGCGAATGCTAGAAGTGCTGCGCCGTTCCCCGTCCTCCGCGTCGAAGGCAACAAAACAATTACGCTCAAGAATGTCCGTCCTCCAGCGAAGTCTCTGCTCCTGAGTGCCGAAGCTTTGGTGGATGCGACGGCCCCCGGCCAGAACGCCACGCTGGAAGAGGCTATTCAGGAAGCAGCCGAGAAGAATGGCTTGGCATTGCCTCTCTCTCAGAAGATGGTGGCGTTTGTTTTCGGCCCCGAGAACGCTGCTGTCAGCCAGCGGCTCGTGGATGAGGCTGCACGCGAGGCGCACCTGAAGGGCTATTCTCACCTGTACGTCATCGGCTTCCAAATTGACCCGCACGCACGAACTCTCATCGAGAAAAACGCTGAGATGGGCGGCATTCCGACGACCTATGTTCAAGCTACGCCCGACTTGATGATGGGCGACCTGCTGAAGAATATGCGTTCCAGCCAGATTTTCAGCGTGTGCGGGATGCCGGAAATCAATCTGAAAAAGCTTACGACCAAGGGAAAAGACGGAAGTTCGCAGTACGAAGTGAAACTGCTTGGACTGGATGTGTTCGACCCGTCCACCATGGAGACTGAGCATCGTTCCGGCAACGATGTCCCGGCGTGGTTCCTCGATTCGAACTACAACGGGCTCTGCTTTCATGTCTCGCAAGCATTCTTCCCACGCACAAGCGCATGGGACAGCTTGAAGAAGGCATTGAAAACCGAATACGAGGAAGAGGTTTGGGAGCACCTTGCAGGAGATACGAGTGCCCCGTTTGAACTCGGCGACCAGAACCAAATCGCAGTGAAGGTCATTGATGACCGTGGAAACGAGTTAATCGTTACGAAGAACTTGCGCGAGGCGGAGTAAGCGATGGCCGACCAACTTTACCAAGTCGAACAGCCGATACTCAACTCGCCTTTTGCCGAGCCGAAGGAATTCTGGTTCATCAAGGAAGGCGAGACTCCGACCCGTACGCAAGGCCGCAGGGTCTCCGTCGTCTTTCCGCCGCGTGAGCAGAAGATTGAGTGGACGCTCGATGATGGAGTTCTCAAGAAGTCCGACACCTACATTGGAGGCTACGAACTCGCGATTGTGGCGTTGCTCCGGGAGCGGGTGTCATCGATCATCCGAAAACGTAGTTTTTTGAACAGCGCCGGATCTTAGACACAGAACATCATCATCTGCGCCGCAGGCGCACATCATCAGTCAATCATCCTTGGAGTCGGTTGAGGTGTAAGTTCATCCTCGACGGTGGGAACTACTGCGGGGTCTCGTCGCTTGCAACGGCGAGACCCCACTGGGCAACCTTTATGAGGTAGCCATCTCGGTAGATGGTCCTACCTTGCCATGATTGGTCGCCGTTGTCCAGTTCCACCTGACAACGTGGATGGCGATTGATAGCGAGGTTGTTCTACGCGAGCGAGTTTGCTGCGGCTGTCACGCGGTGTTCTGGATCTGTCCTCACTGCGACCGCGGCCAGCGTTATTGCAGTATGCCGTGCCGAATCCTGGCGCGTCGCCAGCAACGGCGTAGTGCCAACCGCCGCCATCAGCAGAGTCCGGAAGGACGAGATGATCATCGTGACCGGCAGCGGGAGTACCGGCGCCGCTGTCGAATCCGGGCCTGCGTGACGGATCAGGGTTCCGCTTCGATCACCTCGCCGGGCAATATGCCGGAGTGGAATACGAGATCAGCGCGGACTGCTACCCGGGTTGGCTTCGCCGCCGCTTTCGTCCAACCGCAAGCGTTGCCGGCGTGGCAGAGGCCCTCGGGGAAGGCCCAACCGCCATTTCTTTGCTGTGCCTGGTGCGGTTGTCGTGGTCGTTTCGTCGATCCGTTTCCCAAAATCCCTCGATTCTAGGAACCTCGATGATTAGCTCTGAGACGCGGATGCAGATCCGTCATTGCTTCTACGCCGAACATTGGAAGATTGGCACCATTGCTAATGAACTTGGCATTCATCCCGATGCCGTTCGCTCTGCGATTGAGTCCAACCACTTCAACCGTGCGCAAACCATGCGCCCCTGCATTACGGATCCCTTCTTACCCTTCATCCGCCAGATCCTGGACCAGTATCCCCAGTTGCGCGCCACCCGCATCTACCAGATGCTACGGGAGCGCGGATACCAGGGTAGCGTCGTCCAGTTGCGGCGTGCCGTTTCCAATCTGCGCCCCTGTCGGCCAGAACCTTTCTTGCGCCTGCATATGTTTGCGGGCGAGCAAGCGCAAGTCAACTGGGCACACTTTGGTGAAGTTATGGTCGGTCGCGCCCGCCGGCGTCTGTCCTGCTTCGTCATTACCCTTGCCTACTCCCGGGCGCTGTATCTGGAGTTCTTCTTCGATCAGAGCATGGAGAACTTCTTGCGCGGCCACGTCCACGCTTTTCAAGCCTGGTCTGGCCAACCGCGCGTGATTCTTCATGACAACCTACGCAGTGCAGTGTTGGAGCGACGTGGTAACCAGATCCACTTTCATCCACGGTTGCTGGAGTTGTGCGCCCACTATCACTGCGTAGCCCGCCCTTGCCAGGTGCGTGCCGGAAATCAGAAAGGCCGCGTCGAACGCGCGATTCGTTATGTGCGTGAATCCTTCTGGGCTGGCCGCGACTTCACCACCTTGGAGGAATGCAATCGTCAGGCTCTGCGCTGGCGAGACGAGGTTGCACATCAGCGCCCCTGGCCGGGAGACGATCGTCGCACGGTGGCGCAGGCCTTCGCCGAAGAACAACCGCGCTTGTTGCCGCTGCCGCTTCATCCCTTTCCCACCGATCTGATCGTTCCCATTCGTTCCGCTAAGACCATCTATGTTCGCTTTGATCTCAATGATTACTCGATTCCGCCCAGTGCTGTTCGACGTCCTCTCACCCTGGTCGCCTCCGATACCTGGGTTCGTATCCTCGACGGAACCCAGGAGATCGCCTGTCATCGCCGCAGCTACGACCGCCACCAACCGGTGCTGGATCCGGATCATCAAGAAGTGCTACTCCAACAAAAACGCAAGGCGTTTCACTCCACACCGACCGGTCGGCTTGCCCAATCTGTGCCGGAAAGCGAAACCTTACTGGATCAAGCCTTCGCCCGCGGGGAATCGGCGGGCAGGCAGACTGCCCAACTGCGCAAACTGCTGGACCTCTACGGTGCTCCAGCATTGCGCCGTGCCATCTGTGAAGCCCTGGAACGGGGCACTCCACGCGCCTCTTCGGTGGCGTTCCTGCTGCGTAAGTGGGAGCAGACGATGCCTTCTGCTGCACCGAAGGTCAACCTCAGCCGTCACCCCGAAGCGCAATCCATCGATGTTCAGCCCCACGACTTGGAGACCTACGATGAACTCGCTCGCCACGACGAAGACCCCGATGAATAACCTCGCTGCTCAACTCCAACAAATCGGCCTGCGGGCGGTGCCTGCGGAGCTGGACGACTTTATCGCGCGCGCCGCCAAGGGGCGCTGGTCCCCGCACACGTTATTGGAGCAACTAGCGCAGGCCGAAACCGAGGACCGTTCCCGGCGCAGCCTGGAAAGGCGCTTGCGGGTCTCCGGCATCAAGAGCTTCAAGCCCATGGTGGACTACGAATGGTCTTGGCCGAGCAAGATCGAGCGCGACATCATCGAACGCGCGCTCACCTTGGACTTCTTGCACGAGGCTCGCAATCTCGTTCTCGTGGGTCGTAACGGGCTAGGCAAAACCATGATCGCCCAAAATATCTGCCACGCCGCTGTGTTGGCCGGCAGCTCAGTACTGTTTCGTTCCGCGCCAGCGCTGCTGGAAGAACTCCAGCGCCAGACCCCGGAGGGGCGCCGGCGAAAGCTCCGCACCTATGCCAACGTTGATCTCATGTGCGTTGACGAGGTTGGGTACCTGTCCTTCGATGATAAAGCTGCCGACCTTCTGTACGAGGTCATCAACCGCCGCTACGAACGCAAGTCGTTGATCGTTACAACGAACAGACCGTTCAAAGAATGGAACGAAGTCTTTCCCAATGCCACCTGCATCGCCACTATGCTGGACCGACTCCTTCACCACGTCGACGTGACCGTAATCGAGGGCGACAGCTATCGCGTCAGGGAAAGCGAACAGGAAGCGGCTGCTCGCAGGAGAAAGAAATGAACGCCTCAGCAACCGACTCCGATGCCACCCGCTACGTTTCGACAGTCCTGTCTTTGTACTTGGAAATGCCGGAGACGCCATTGCGCACAAGCGGTCAGGATCAGAGGTGCGCACGCCAACTCTACGATCGTGGCGTGTCTTTGGGTGTGGTCGAATCAGCCTTCCTGCTGGGTTCTCTACGCCGCTTACTCCGGCCAGCGGACGCACCGCAGCTGTCGCCTATTCGCTCGCTCGCTTACTTCCAGCCAGTCATTGCCGAGCTACTTACCAATCCCGCGCCCGAAAACTATCTGGAGTACTTGCGTCTCAAACTGCGCCGTATCGCTAGAGGCAAGATCGTTGGAGCAGTGTCGGCGGATGTTCAAAAAACTACGTTTTCAAATGATCGTTAACAGCGGGTGAAGAAGTGGCGCGAGGAAGGATACAACGGTGTTTCGCGAACGACGCTCGACCTGCTGAAGTGGTGGACTCGCGAAGGCCGCGACGACACGAAGCGTCTTTTTTTTGCCCAGTTGGAAGCCGCCGAGATTATCATTTTTCTGAACGAAGCAAGAGCCGATTATCTGCAAGGCATCAATGTTCCGCGTGATGAGACGAGCGACGAGCGAAAGGCCCAAGGTTATATGGGCTTCATGCGCTATGCGTGCAAGATGGCGACGGGCAGCGGCAAAACCACGGTGATGGGGATGCTGGCGGCTTGGAGCATCCTAAACAAGGTCAATGACCGCAGCAACGCTACATTTTCCGATGTTGTTTTGATTGTCTGCCCGAACGTGACCATCCGCAGCCGTTTGAATGAACTGGACCCCGAGCGGGGAGATGCCAGTCTTTACCGTAATCGTGACCTAGTGCCGCCCGACATGATGCCGTACCTGCGTCAAGGCAAGGTCATCGTCACCAATTGGCATGTCTTCGAGCCAAAGGTGGTACAGCAGGGCGGAGTTGGTGCCAAGGTCGTGAAGGCCGGGGTGGCGACACCCATCCGAGAGTGGATTCACATTGGTGCGAAGAGCACGACGGCACGTGGCAAACGATATCTATCTCTAAAGGAATATCAGCGGCAGGTCTCTGCGCGTCTCTTACGGGTGCTGGAAGAGGATAAGGATGAACAGGGGAGCCTGAAGCGTGTTCGCGTGGAGTCGGTCAAATATGTGGAAAGCGACACCTCGCTCATCAACCGGGTCATCGGGCGTGAAGTTGGCGGCAAGAAGAACATCCTCATAATGAACGACGAGTCCCACCACGCATATCGCATCAACCGCGATGGTGGCGATGGAGATGGAAACGGGGACGAAGAGGACGAGGACGATTCCGAGGATTTCTACAAAGAGGCAACAGTTTGGGTTGAGGGGCTAGACCGTGTTCAGAAGCTGCGCGGTATCAACTTCTGTTTGGATTTGTCGGCCACTCCATACTTCCTTGGGCGGGTGGGGCAGGAAGTCAACAAGCCATTTCCTTGGGTGGTCAGCGACTTCGGTCTGATAGATGCCATCGAGTCTGGGCTGGTCAAGATTCCGCAGCTTGCTGTGCGGGATAGCACCGGGGCGGCAATCCCCGGCTACTCAAACATCTGGAAGTGGATGATTGAGACGCAAATGACAGCCGCAGAGCGCGGAGCCCAGAAAGCGAGTCCGAAACCTGAGGCGGTGCTCAAGTATGCGAATACTCCGATTGCGATGCTGGCGGCGGAGTGGGAGCAGATGCGGACAGACTGGGCGACGAATGGGAGCGACCCGCGTCCGCCAGTGTTCATCATCGTTTGCAAGAACACCCGGATTGCCAAAGTGCTGTTTGAATGGATAGCGGAGGCGAAGGCTCCGGCTGCAATTCCACCGCCCAACATGCCGGGGTTCCGCAATAAAGACGGGCAGGTCTTCACGATTCGCGTGGATTCCAAGGTCGTCAACGAGACCGACTCCGATACCGCCAAGAACGACGAGTCCCGCTGGATGCGATTTACGCTCGATACGGTGGGCAAGTTGCAATGGTCGCTGGACAAGCAGGGGCGTCCGATTTATCCCTTGGGGTTTGAGGAACTCGCTAAGAAATTAGAACGCCCGATGCACCCGCCCGGTCGTGATGTGCGCTGCATCGTTAGCGTCGGAATGCTTACTGAGGGATGGGATTGCAGCACCGTTACGCACATCATCGGGTTGCGGCCTTTTATGTCTCAGCTTCTGTGTGAGCAGGTAGTGGGGCGCGGACTGCGGCGTGCCAGCTACGAGATTGACCCGAAGACAGGGTTCTTCCGAGAGGAAGTTGCGAAGGTTTTCGGCGTTCCGTTCGAGGTAATACCGTTCAAGGCTGACCCCGGTGGCCCACCACCACCGCAGCCTAAGCGGAACCATGTTCATGCGTTGCCTGAGCGTGAAGAACTCGAAATCCGATTCCCCCGCATCGAAGGCTACACCCAAGCTATCCGCAACCGCATCGCCGTGGACTGGGCGAGCGTGCCTCCGGTGATAATTGACCCCACTCGGATTGCGTCCGATGTCGAAATGGCGGGTTTGAACCTGAACAACAAGGGGCGGATGACGCTGCATGGTCCGGGCAAGATTGACCGGGTCACATTACAGCACTTCCGGGACGAGCATCGAATTCAGGAACTTGTGTTTGACCTTGCGTCCGCTCTTACGAGGGACATCATAGCGCAGGGGAGTTGTACGATTCCATCGCATGTACTCTTTCCTCAACTGGCGGCAGTCGCCCAACGGTACGTTGCGGAGAAAGTTCTTGCCGAAGCTCCTGCGGATAAAAAGGATGTGTTCCTTGCTCCTTACTGGGGCTGGGTCATCGAACGGCTGGTGCAAGCGATACGTCCCGACACATCGCAAGGGGAGGCCCCTGAGATTCCTCGCCTCGAATCGAATCGCCCAGCGGGGAGCACCGAAGACGTAGACTTCTGGACATCACGCGACGTGCGGGAAGTTCGCAAGAGCCACCTCAATTACGTTGTCGCGGACACGCAAGTCTGGGAGCAATCGGCGGCGTACTTCATCGACACGCATCCAGCGGTCAGGTCCTTCGTCAAAAACTCTGGGCTGGGCTTCGCTATCCCTTATCTGCACAATGGGCAGATGCATGATTACCTGCCCGACTTCATCATCCGGCTGAACGGCGAGAGCGAACGTTACCTGATTCTGGAGACCAAGGGCTACGACCTCTTAGAGCAGGTCAAGGCCGACGCAGCTCGACGTTGGGTCAACGCCATGAATGCTATGAACCAGTTCGGTTCGTGGGAGTACGTGATTTGCCGGAAGCCGACAGAGGTAGTGAAGGAACTTGCTCGGGTTGGCATCGCGGAGGCGGCGAAAAGTTAGTGGCGTCGGCACGCAGTTGCTTTATCGTCTACGTGAGCGGCTAATCACGCGGGAGGAGATGTCGGATGTGGATACCGAAGCAAATTGGGTATATATCCAAGCGACTCAATGAAGGCCATACCGTGCACCGCGTCACTGTCAGAGACCTGCTCGGAATGTTCAAAGCGGAACGGCGTGGATTGAATAAGGTTAATGAAATCAGGGAGGCATTGGATAGTTTGGGGCTCGAAACTGTGCCTGATTTCGCGTCCGCGTGGATTGACGCCAAGCTTAGGATTCTTCTCAAATCTGCTGCTGCTCCAACTCAGAGCAGTGATAGTGAGCAGGAAGATGCCGCAGCCGTTGAGGAGATGGAAGGTGTAGAGGATTCTGACCCTGCAATCTCCGACATACTGTTGCCTGACGAGGAACCGATTGCACAGGTTATCGACGTGCCGGAAGCAGCGGTCGTAACGACACACTCCGACGGAGCTACGGACCCTACATATCGAATAGGAAACCTTCCTGCTGCTAACAAATCACTCGTCACAATAGGTCAGGACGACCTCGTTATAAAAGCAGTGACATCCATGTTGCAAAATGACTTCTCTCAGTTGCCAATCATGCATGGAGAACGAGAGGTGAAAGGCGTGATTACATGGAAGTCGATTGCCACGCGAATGGTGATGGCCGTCGAGTGTCCCAAAGTCCAAGATTGCCGAGAAGATGCACAGGTAGTTGACGCAAATATTACGCTTTTCGAAGCGATACCGACGATTGTAAAGCACGGGTATGTTCTCGTCCGCGACCAGCAAAACCGGAAGATTACTGGCATTGTCACGTCCAGCGATTTGAGCCTTCGATTTCAGCAACTCACCGAACCATTTCTCCTGTTGAGAGAAATTGAGCTACACATTCGTGAGATTCTCAACGGGAAAGTTAGCGCAGCAGACCTAGTGTCGATAATTCAGATGACCGCCACTGCTCCGCCACCTAAGTCCATCTCCGACCTGAGCTTTGGAGGCTACATTCGGCTCCTTCAGCATCCAACGGTTTGGAAAAAGCTTGACTTGAAAGTTGACCAGACCCTTCTAACCAAGCAGCTAGAATCGGTTCGGGAAATTAGGAATGACGTGATGCATTTCGACCCTGACCCGATGACCGAGACTCAATTGGAGATACTGAAGAGCGCGACCAGATTTATGCAACAGCTATATGAACTGCTGCCTTAAGTCCTTTGTCTAGCAGCACAATCCTACGGGTGTCGGGACATGTTCGCATAACGTGATGCACAGTGCGCAGCGGCATGGGCGGCGGTGAAGGTCACAATCCAGACCGTGCTCCACCAGCTTCCACGCACTACTCCCCAGAGCTTTACCAGAAAAAGTGTGACGTGGTTTACCAGCATGTGTTCGATGCGTATTCAGGGCAGGGTGCTAGCTTGTACGCAACGAATTGAGTAATGGGAACTTTATTAGCCTTATAGACGATTGGGGAAACCATGGACTACAAGATAACGCGAATCGTGGATGTCATCTCTGGCATAAACAAGGACTACTTTCTTCCCGCTATCCAACGGGAGTTTGTTTGGGAGCCGCAACAGATCGAAAGACTGTTCGATTCCATTCTTGGGGATTATCCGATTGGGTCGTTTTTGTTCTGGAAAGTTGACGAAACAAACAAAGACCAGTGGACGACGTTCGAATTCATCAGGAAGTTTGATGATGAGCATCCGCACAATCCGGAGGCAAACCTGAAAGGGATCGCTCGGGATATCTTTCTTGTTCTCGATGGCCAACAAAGAATGACGGCGCTTTATATCGGGTTGAAGGGATCGTACCGATTCTTCCATTACCGCTGGTGGAGCACCAAACTTTACCTCAACCTACTAAAGCAACCTGTAACGAATGACGCCAATCCACAGGAACTCACCTACCAGTTTGAATTTAGGGAACCGTCGCAGCCCAAAGGCGACCATGAGCTCTGGTATGAAGTGGGTAAAATACTGGACTTCAAGGACTCTGAGGACGCGAAGGCCAGTATTAGAGAGTGTGTCGGCTCCTTGCCTGAGGCCGACAGGGTAAATGCGAATAAATTAGTAGGTCTTCTGCATAACAAAATTCACACGCTTCGCACGATTAACTACTATGAGGAAAAGTCTCAGGACTACGACAAGGTCTTAACCATCTTCGTTCGGGCGAACTCCGCTGGCACGCCACTCGAATATTCCGATTTGCTGCTCTCGACGGCAACCGCAAAATGGGAAAACCTGAATGCGCGTGAAGAGGTTACCAACTTAACGGATGATCTCAATAAATCCACGGGTTATCGCTATAAATTCGGTAAGGACTTCGTGCTGAAGGCAAGCTTGTATCTGACGCAAGACTTACCGATTCAATACAAAATAAAGAACTTCACGAGGGACAATCTGCGAAAGGTCGAGAACAACTGGGAGAACATCAAGACTTACCTGACGACGACTGTCAGGTTGATGGCGAAGTTTGGTCTTCGATGGGAGAACATCACCGCACCATTGGCCATCCTCCCAATTTCTTTCTGGTTGCTGAAAAATGGAGATAAGAACTTTGACAAGTCATCTGACAAATGTGACGTAGCCGCGCAATCTGAGATTCGCAAGTGGCTGATGCTGACCTTCCTTAAGAACGCATTCGGCGCTTCTTCCGATACAACCCTCAAGAATCTGCGTGATGCACTGCTGCCTTTGAAGGAATTTAAAACATTTCCGTCTAAAGAGTTGGATGCGGCATTAGGTGTAGAACCTTTTCTCTCCGACGCTGAGATCGCTAATACTCTGACCCGTAAGTATGGTGGTAAGTATACGTTCCTCATTTTGTCGCTCCTGTACCCCGACCGCGACTGGAAAGACACAATCTTCCACGAAGATCACATTTTCCCTGCTAGTGATTTCACGGCGGCAAGGTTGCGGAAACGCGGCTATGACCCTGAACAAGTGGAACGATATTTATCAGTGTTCGATACAATTCTCAATCTGGAACTCCTGACGGATACGGAGAACCTATCGAAAAACGCCACTCCGTTCGAGGAATGGATAGCCACTCGGGATGACGGATTCAAGAAAAGACATCTCATTCCGGAGACAGGTTCTTACAGCATGAATGACTTTGAAAACTTTATAGCGGCTCGGAAGGCTCTCGTCATCACACAATTGAAATCGGTATGATGTCGCTACTGCGTTGTCTGACAACCTTTGAATGGAGTTCACCCGGATGACCGAACCCACGTATGAAGAACTGAAAGCAAAACTCGCCGAACTCGAAGCCAAGCAGCAACGCGGCAGCACCATGAGCTTCAAGGTATCGACAAGGGCGGCGTCAGCGTCTACGGACTTGGCCGCTTCCCAGTCACCTTGTATTACGAGCAGTGGATAAAGCTTCTGGATAGGGCGCAGGAGTTGCGCGAGTTCCTTGAGGCGAACAAGGACAAGCTAAAGCTGAAGGAATAGTACGGCAGTTCGCTGTCATGTCCAGCTACATGCTGCTACAATTCATCTGCAAATCCAAAGATTGGGCGTGAAGCCCACAAGGGAGAATGTTACCAAATGGCTGCTACAACAATGACAAAGACTCAGTTGGTCGCCTTTATGGCGGAAAAGATTGAAATCACGAAGAAACAGGCATCGTCATTCTTTGAGACGCTGGCCGAACTCGCGGTGAAAGAAGCCAAGAAGAACGGCGTCTTCGTGGTGCCCGGTCTGGGTCGCCTGAAGAAGGTTCAGCGTGCAAGCGCGGACTGGTCGCAATCCGCAGACTGGCGAGGCCATCAAGATTAAAGCCAAGACCACGGCGAAGTTCTATGTTGCGAAAGTGGTGAAAGATGCCATCGCGCCTGTGAAGGCAGCGGCTGCGAAGAAGTAACTCCAGACATCCTGTAATGAGAAAAGGCCGACTAAACATTGGCCTTTTCTTATTACGCTATAAACGGAACCGCACTGATTATTGTGCGGTGATGCTTAGCACTGTTACCATGCCCGATACAAGGAGTATTCCCCCATGGATACTGTTCAATTTCTCGCCGACCTCCGTGCCCAGCGCGACCGCATCGACCAAGCTATTGCGGCACTCGAAGCATTGGACGCACCCGACGTCTCCACCGCCAAGTCCTCTGCCAAACCTGCGGCGATCAAGAACGCGAAGGTTTCTTCGGCAGCTCCTGCCGCCACCACCAAGCGCGTAGTGAGCCCGGAAGCACGCCAGAGAATGGCGGAGGCTCAGAAGAAACGGTATGCAAAGGCGAAGCGGGCTGTGAAGGCTGCGACGAAGAAGGCTGTGGTTCCGGTTGCAAAGAAGTCGGCGAAAGCAGCTTCGGTCGCCCCCGCCTCAACGGGAGCGCGGAAGCCGATGAGTGCAGCCACCAAGAAGAAGCTGGCTGCGGCGGCAAAGGCGCGATGGGCGGCGAAGAAGGCTCCAGCCAAGACCGCTTAGTCAGCGTGACTCTGTGTCGTTGTTAAGGGCACTCCTCTAACTTCGCTTTCGCATCAGATGGCAAATGATGACAAAGTCGAATGCCTCGCCCAATCCATCGGCCGTCGCTCGGGAAGCCAAGGCACTTGTGGCCTTGGCTTTTCGCAATGGCCTGATTGAAAATGTTCATGCCGGAAAAGTCTGCCCCACCTGCGACGGCAACCCGGAATATTCGCACATCACTCCCGACGAGATGCGGGCGATTACGAAGAATGCCGTTGACCATCTCTACACTTATCTCCTCATGAAGGAGAACGACAAGGCCGCGTACGACGCGCTCCTGACCTTTGGAGCGAGATATACAACGGCGTGGGATGAGCCCGTCCTAACAAAAGCCGTCCGGAGAATTTCTGACCCGCCCGCGAAATGACTTCAGGGTTCCAGTGCGCGGGTTGCGGAGAGTGGAACGAAACTGTCGTTGACCCCACTGCCGGGACGAAGCAGACCTACGTCGAGGATTGTCAGGTCTGCTGCAAGCCGAATGTGCTCCGCGTTGCGTGGGACAAATCTGCCGGGCTATACCTCATCTCGGCTGAATTAGAATGAATGTTGGAACGGAATCACGCGGCATTGGCTGCGTAGTTCTATGGAGGAATATTGGCACTCAACGAATTTAGAAGCATAACCCGCTTTCGGGTTCCATTTTGCGACATCGACATGTTGCAGCATGTGAATCATGCCGCCTACGTTGTATGGGCAGAGACTGCCCGATGTGTTTACTTTGATGAGGTGCTCGGGGAGTCACTGAATGGGGCGAACGGCATCATTCTGGCGAAGCTTGAAGTTAACTACGAGCGCCCGCTCGAATATCGGGAGCACGTTGCCATCGGTTGCCGAGTGACGCGCATTGGCAACAAATCATTCGATTTCATCTCTGAAATTTGGAGCGAGACTTCCAACCAGCGTGCAGCATACTGTGGTGCAACGATGGTTGCCTTCAACCATGAGGCCAAAACGCCCATTGTGATTCCAGAGCGATGGCGTGAACTCATAGCCGCACATGAGGTGGTCGAACTGGCTATGAAGGCCAGCGTGTGAGCTTCCAATAAGTTGGGGCAGCATACACCGCTGCCCCGGTTTCATTAGGTGAACCATGCAGCGCGAAGCGTTCGCCAAGGTCATGCAAGAGGTGCTCGACTCGCTCCCGGAAGAATTCCGCAGCCGCATCCGAAATGTCGCTGTGCTGGTGGAAGACTTCCTGCCCGGCCAGTCCCCATCCTCTCATCCAAAGAAACTCCTGCTGGGACTCTTCCACGGCGTGCCCATGACGAAAAAGAGCGTCTTCGCCCTGCCGACCGGGCCGGATTACGTCGTCCTCTATCAGAAAAATATTGAAGCGGTGTGCTCGACCGAGGCCGAAATCCGGGAGCAAATCCGGCGTACGGTCATCCACGAGTTCGGGCATCATTTCGGCATGGACGAGGAGCAGTTGAAGGATGTTTAGCAGGGGCTGGTTGCGAACCGCCGCAAGCGCCACTCCTGAGTGAAGCTCACCGAACGGAACGCCAATAATTAGGCGATGCCTTTTAAGCGATGGCTTTTGCTCGCACTAAGGACGGCTTGGGCTCGCACTTGTGGTTTAAATAATGCCCGGCATTGCTGCATACCAGTTGGCACTTGTGGCACCGAACCCGGCCTTCGACCTTGGAAGCAGAGTTGGCGTCTTTCCATTTGATTGGAGGCATTGCGAGGTTCTCCTTCTGGAGCACTAAGATTGTGCTCACTGGTTTCTTTGCAATACAAGACGAGGAACATTGCGGCCAGTGAAGTCGTCATCAGCAGGTTAGAGACATAGACGCGCCTAATGGGAAAAGGTTAGCCATGTCATTTCACCATCGGTGGGGACAATGCAATTCTTATTTCGGCGAAGGTTCCGACGACCAGAGAAAAGAATTGCAGAGCCCGCAACTCTCATTTCCCGCCAGTGTTTATGTTGATCGTACGGCAGGAAAGGAACACAAATCATGAAACGCATCGTGATGATTACCGCAATGTTGGCTCTGAGCACAGGAATGCTAATGGCTCAGGACGGCGCAACGCTGTTTAACAAATGCGCTATGTGCCATGGTTCAAATGGCGAAGGCAAGATGGGGCCAGCCATTAAGGGCAAAGACGTAACCGATGTCCTGACGAACGGTGGCAAGAAGGGGCCTCACGCCGGAAGGTTTGCTGGGTACAGCGACGAACAGATCAAGACGGTCGCAGACTACGTGAAAGCTCTGAAGTAGTCTCTGATCGCTCGGACGTCCAAGGTCAGTCGGTATCCGACTGGCCTTGTTTGCTGGATATCGAGTTCCACTCTGGAGGCATAAGTGGCAACCCGTGACTAAAGGCTCGGAGTACTATCGTACAATCTTCACAAATAGAATGAACATCCTACCGGGTAGTGGTTGGGCAGCAACAATTGCTCGGGGAGTCTTACTGGTCATGGTCGGAGCCTACTTGGCGTTGACTATCTTTGGCACATTCTTTACCGACAGCATCATCTTCCAGCCTCCCTCTCCGGGCTATCGAGATGATGCGTCGATTCTGAAGCTGACCAGTGCTGATGGCGCTACAATCTCGGCCAAGTATTTCCCCAACGCGAATGCAAAATACACGCTCCTCTTTAGCCATGGCAATGCTGAGGACATGGGCTATGACACTCCGTTTCTCGAAGCCATTCATGATGCCGGATTCTCAGTCTTCGCCTACGACTACCAAGGCTATGGAACCAGCGAAGGAAAACCATCCGAGGAGCACCTCTATGAAGACAGCGAGGCTGCTTACAATTACCTCACCAACAACCTGCACGTTCCTTCCAACAGAATCATTGCGTGGGGGCGCTCACTGGGAGGAGCCGCAGCCGTTGACCTCGCCGCAAAATGTCCAGTCGCCGGACTGATAATGGAGAGCGCCTTCACCAGCGCATTCCGGGTTCTGACAAGGTATGCGTTGCTGCCTTTTGACAGGTTTGCCAATCTCGCGAAAATCCGAGACGTTCGCTGTCCCGTGCTCGTGATTCACGGTAGGAGAGATGGCATCATCGGCTTCTATCACGGCCAGACGCTGTTCGCCGCCGCAAACGACCCGAAGATTTCCTTTTGGGTGGACAAAGCTGGTCACAACAATGTCGCGCTGGTTGCCGGAAGCCGTTACTTCGAGGCACTGCAAAAGCTCGCCGAGTTAGTTGATCATCCTAAGATAGGCTGGCGGTAAACATATGGCGGACGTGATTCTCGAATCGGTGCTGACATGCCCACGGTGCGGCCACGCCAAGCGGGAGGTCATGCCGACCGCCGCTTGTCAGTTCTTCTATGAATGCGAGAGCTGCAAGGCCATCCTGCATCCAAAGCCGGGCGACTGCTGCGTGTTCTGTTCATACGGGACGGTGAAGTGCCCGCCGATGCAGTCCGGTGGTTGTTGTGGATAGAGTGCTGTGGAAGGAGACCACATGGCGATATTAGGACTGATCGAATACGCGGACGCAAGTCCCGAAGTTCGCGCCGTTTACGATGACATCATGGCCACCCGTAAGACCGACCGGGTGAACAATTTCTGGAAGGCAATCGCCCACGACCCGGTCACACTGAAGCGGACGTGGGAAAGCATCAAGCAGGTGATGGCACCGGGTGCGCTTGATGCGCTTACGAAGGAACTGATCTACGTCGCCGTAAGCACCACCAACGGGTGTGGCTATTGCATCGCCACCCATACGGCTTCCGCCCAAAAGAAGGGCATGACAGACGCTATGTTCACGGAACTGATGGCGGTCATCGGCATGGCGAATGAAACGAACGGTCTCGCCACTGGATATCAGGTTGAGATTGACGATCATTTTAAGAATCTGCCATCGCGATAGTGCTCTCAAGTTCTCCACAGAAATGTGGAAATGCTTGTGGGCATCGCTTTGACGGCCAGTATTCATGCGGGTCTGCTGGAGTTGCACCGTCAGTGAGTCACGCTATAGAGTGTGTCCACACGAAGTTGCGGCCCCGGTTCTTGTGTTGCACTTGTTGGTGACCTTGCGGAGTAATCTCTCGGCGTGCACAGCTTCTTCACAGCGAGACGTGCTTCCGGCTCTCGCCCTGACCCGCGCCGTACTGCCGTTCAAGACTGTCGCAAACAGCAAAGCCCCCAGTCCAATCGACTGAGGGGCTCAAAAACTCTAACCTTCTAACGCCGCCAATCGCGGTCACGGTCACGCCGTTCCTCATGTCGGTATGCATACGGTCTCGCGTATTCACGACCAACCCACGCATGCTCTCGATAAATCACTGGCGGGTAAACATAACCGGGGCCATACGCCACGTACGGTGCGGGAGCGATGTAACCGTAGGGATGCGGACGAGCGACAACATATCCGTAAGCAGGACGGGCACCCACGCCCACTCCGATTACAACCTCAGCATTCGCCTTCGGAGGAGTGATGAGCGCCATCGCGAAGACCAGTCCGAACAACGCAAGTACCGATTTCTTCAACATTTTCCTGACCTCCATTGCACAATGATATGAACCCAAGGGATTGGGAAAGTTGCGACGGTTGTGAATCTGCTGGTCACGGGAAGCAGACGACGGCTGGGTGCTCTCCGCCCGACGCACGGAAGTAACTGGACAACGGCAACTCTGAGTGCCACACTTGTGCCCTCCCCCAATCCTTCGCTCTGCGGATGCAAAATGCGAGTTGGCCTCCTGTTGTTTGCGGTGTTGTTGATGGTCGTTTCGGTCGGGGCGAGCGGATGCCGTAGCGGTTACCAGCCGCCGTTAACTGGGTCATGTAGCCGATCATCGCCGACGCACTGTCGCGCTCTTCCCGAGCCCCCGATTCGCAGCTCATTTCGCATCCCGACAACATCGGGCGAGAATGCCTATCCACCATGCAGGGGGTCCACACAAGTTTTTTCAGAAATTCTTCCAAAAGTGTAAATTTCTAGCTTTGAAATTTGAATATATACAGATGCGCTCTCGAATAGTTCATGTCGCTTGCACAATCAGCTCTGTATAATCCTCGCAACAATTCGATATGGAGGCGGAAGTGTCAACAACGGGAAAAGCTGTGAATGTTGCTGAGCCAAGAACATTGTCTGAAGAGTTTATCGACGACTTGAGGAACAAGCCCGGTTTCCTTTACCCGATATTGGAACGGGCACAAAAAGACGACACTCTAATGATTGCCATTCGCCATGATTACATCAATGTCTACTATCGGGGCGGCAGTATCCTCAAGCTAATGGAGCAGAGCAAACACTCATATCAGGCATCTTTCGACAACGGATACTTCGCAGCCGGGCAATCAATCTCTTTACCGTCCACGATCAATACGCAGGACGATGCAAAGAACTGGGTGGATTCCTTTCAGACACTCAAGTTGGCGATGGATTGTCATTTCTCGAAAAATGCCAAGGCGGAGCGGGAATTTCAGCAGTTGGTAGCACGCGAAAACAACAACTCCACAATTTCTAACGCGAGTGAATATTTCATCACGGACATCGAGTTCGCGGACACAGACCTTGGGGCAAAATTCGATATGCTGGCGATCCAATGGCTCGCAAACCGACGTACGAATGGCAGCAACTGTCGCGCTGCCCTGATTGAAATGAAATACGGTGATGGCGCTCTTAGCGGCACGTCCGGCCTGATGAAGCACCTGCAGGATTTCGATGAGTTTGTCGCCAGCAAGCGTTATTCCTCGCTGCTGCTTACGATGGAGAGCCAGTTCAATCAGCTCGACCAACTCGGTTTGCTGAAATTCAACAAGTGTTCGAATCCGACAAAGGTCAAGCTGGATGTAAACGCCAAGCCGGAAGTGGTTTTTGTACTCGCCAATCACAATCCGCGCAGCTTCGCATTGAAGTCCATCCTAGAACGCCCTGAGCTGGAGAAGTATGGGAGTTCTGACAAATATGACCTCAGATTTTACGCGTCCAGCTTTGCAGGATACGCAATGCACGCTGATTGCATGCTCACGCTGGAAGAATTCAAAAGGTTGCTGAACTGTCAGCCACAATGACGCTCCATGATGTAACCCTGACCATCCACCGGGCGGCAAAGGAAATCGGCGGCAATTGCATTGAGATTGCTGCCAAGGGCGAGCGAATCCTGCTCGATGCTGGCCGTCCGTTGGATGCTTCGGGCGATGAACCCTGCGGAATCATCCCAAGAACTTTGAACACTGAGCTGCCAGTGGCCGGGGTTTTGCTGTCACATGCCCATCAAGACCACTACGGGATACTGAATGAATTACCTGTAAGCTGGCCAGTATATTGCGGGAAGGCTGCGGAGTCGCTAATCCGGCTCACGTCCGGCATCTTCGAGAAAACCCCGCCTCAGCAGTTCAGGAACTGGGCAAGTGATGTTCCCTTTGAGTTGGGCCCATTCCGAATCACTCCGTTTCTCACTGATCATTCCGCTTTCGATGCGTACATGCTGCTTATCGAAGTGAATGGCTGCCGGATTCTCTACTCGGGAGACTTCCGTACTCATGGCCGAAAGTCCGTGCTGGTCTCGCGGATGATGGCATCGCCACCCCCGTCCGTAGATGCGCTGATCATGGAGGGAACGAATCTAGGAAGCAACAAGCCATGCGGCAGCGAGGAGGAGCTGGAAGAGCGGTTCATCGACTTGTTCAAGAGCACTGCCGGGCGGGTGTTCGTTTCTTGGTCGGCTCAGAATGTAGATCGCACCGTCACCCTCTTCAAAGCATGTGCAAACAGAGCGGTTCGTAGAACGCTGGTGGTTGATCTCTATACCGCTGAGGTCATGGAGATGCTGGCTGACTTCGGAAGACTTCCGCGTCCGGGATGGGGGCATATCAAGGTTGTCGTTACCAAAGCATTTGCCCGGATGTACGAGAGGACTGGCCGGGGAGACTTCTTGAAGCGAATGCTCCCGTATGGCATTTCGGCCAAAGCCTTGGCTGAAAATCCCTCCAACTGGGTAGTGATGACGCGAAAGTCCCTGCTCAGAGACTTTGAACACTGCGGTGTGGTTCCGAGTCCGTCCGACGTATGGTCGTGGTCAATGTGGGGCGGCTACTTGAAGGAAGGTGACGGACTGGTGCTCAGGGACTGGTTTGAATCTCGCGGCTGCCCTGAGTGCCACATTCATACCAGCGGCCATGCCTCCCCGTCTGAATTGAAGGAGTTTGCGTCCTGCATCAGACCCAAGGTACTGATTCCGGTTCACGGTATCGCTTGGGATGATGAGCGGGAAGGCTTTCCGCAAATCCTGAGGCTTGCGGACGGAGAACCCTGCGAGTTGCAGCAGCACCTTGCGGCCAGAGGCGGAGTGGCCTAATAATGGCGGATTATAGCGAACTGGTGCTAGAGAAGATTTGTCGAACGTGTGAGTTTGGAAACTTGCCAACAATCCCGTTCTGTGTCGAATGCGGCGACAGCCTCACCTCTACCTTCCCAACCGAACGCATCGAAGCCGAGGTGAAGATCGTCTGCAAGGATTGCAAGGCGGAGATTGGGGAGGGTGTATTTCGCTGCCCGGATTGTGATTGCGTCTTGACTGATGCAGAAGATGAATATTGGCAGGGATTCTCCTGCGCTGAGGAGTCTATCGAGGCTTACGGGATGAGAGGCTACAGCGCCGAGCAAGGGGCTCGAACTCCGAGTACGGTAGCAATATCTTGATGACGATTGGGACGCGGCACTAATCGCGTGCCTTCCCTATTATCACTTGCTCAGACCAGTGTTGGTTGAGTTGATGAAGCCGAACACACTGGGTCAGAGATACAGAGGAGTTCATGCGAAAAGAGCTTGAACAAAAGTTCGTGGAGCGTTGGCCGACTTGGTTCCACATCGATGGAGACATAAGCCAGACACTGATGTCCTTCGGCTTCACGCACGGCGACGGCTGGTTCGACATCGTTTGGCGACTGTGTGAAGAATTGGAGCCGCTTGTTGCCGAGGTCGAGGTGAAAACGGGACGTCCATTCGAGGTGCTTCAGGTTAAGGAGAAGCTCGGCGGGTTGCGGTTTTGGACTAACCTTGAGGTAGACGCAATCGCCAAGCGCATCCAAGCCGCCGAACTGGAGTCGCTCTATACGTGCGAAGTCTGCGGCCAGCCGGGAGCACGGCGTACAGAGCGCGGCATGATTCGAACGGTGTGTGGAACCTGTGCGGGGACGATGGAACTATGCGAACCCTACGTTGGGACCTTCTGGCTTTACAACGGCATGCTCATCACTGACTCCACCTTGCTGTCCAAGGCCGAGCCATATGGCGACTTTCTAACGCACGCCAAAGGGCATAATGATTTTTGGGCGGAATTACAGGAACGTTGTGCGATTCCAATTGAGGTCGAGTACGACGAGCCCCCTCGTGGCAGGGTTGGATACGACTGCAAGAAAAAAGAGTTCTTCATGCTGGCCGACCGCTGCATCATTGAGGACGCCGAGGCAGTTCAGAGGATCAACGCCGCCTTTCGTCTGGCCGAAGACACGGAGCCATTGCCTGATTCCCACTATCGCTGTGCTCAATGCCTGAGCCGGACTCGACGCCAGTGAGAGATTGTGCCCGGTGGCGGTCTCGTGAGCTACACGCCGGGCAGCTTTGGGCATGGGACGCCGCCATCCGAGAGCTTAGCCCCCGTATCACCGCACGCCGATTGAATCCAACCAGCTTCGCCTTGCCCCGGCGTACACTACTTTTCGTTGAGATGAGGAGCACCCGATGCCCTCGCCGCAATTGACCGAAGATCAAATCGCCGAAGTCTCCAGTCTCATCGCGGTCTACATCAAAGCGCAGCGCGAGAAGGTACTACCATTCGCTGTTCCAATGAGCCCGGAGCAGAGAGCTTCGATGGTTGGGTTCTTTCTGCCGCAGGTGCTCGACACCCGGCTGCAGGTGCTCATTGAAAGCCGCGTCCAGAATCCGCCCTTCTATGTGCCGCTACGCCGGATGGGATTTACCAACCTGCCCAGCTTCTCCACTATGGCGGCGGTGACGTTCTGCGATGTGGTGGTGGGTACGATGGCATTCCGTTAGAGAAGAACGCCTATGAACTTGGCGGTATGTGTGAATAAGACCAAGTATGGAAATCGGCGTTTGGGATCGCAGGGTTTTGGCAGTGCCTCTAGTTCGTGGTCTCTCATCTTAGATTTTTGTATCGGGTTCTCTGGGGCTCAGCATAAAATTAGTCCGAAGCTTATATGTCCGCCAAATCCATACTTCTCGTGAACGTAGACCTCGCCACTGCGCAACTTGATATTGCCGAGTGGGAGCGGGCTGGGGCTGCGGTACGGGTATCGGAGACTTTCGATGAAGGGTTAGCGGAAATCCAACGGGCGGTCTTCGATATGCTGATAGTGGACGCCCGCTTAGATTCGGAATCCGCGCTTGAGTTCTGTCGCACAGCAAAAACAACCAATCCAAGCATCAAACTGGGGTTGATAGTCAGTGAGGCCAAAGCTGCTCCTAGCGACCTTCAGGTAGATGCTCTCATTATTCGTTGCAGCAAAAATGAAAGGGAGAAGCGCATCGGCAATACCGATACGTAAGGCGAACTATGGCAGAACCAACACGAATTCTCCTCATCGGCGGTGGTCTTACTGAGATTGTCATCAGAACCTTCGTGCTGGAGGAAAGTGGCTTTAAGGTGACCGCCGTTGATAACTATGGAGCCGCCGATCCTCTGCTGCGCAATACCGATTTAGTAATTCTCGATTGGGCGTCAGCAGAATCCACGAACGCATTTCGGTATATCCGTAGTACCTCTCCAAACTGTCCCGTGATAATTGTCGCGTCAGTGCCAATTTCTGAAGAAATTCGGGAGGATGCCGCTGCGGTTATCAATCATTCTGCGCTGAATTCATCTTTATTGTCACTGGTTCAACTCGCGGTTCATCCGCGCAGTCGCGCCAAAATTCGTACTCCGAAGAAGTTTCGTTTCGGAATCGGAGACGATTTCGTGTCAGCGGGGCAACATATGCTGTTCTTCTGGGAAGAAGAAGCTGAGCTTCAGAGTTTGACTGGATTCCTCGGTGCCGGACAGGACACCGATGACCAGTTGGTTCTTTGCGGCCCATCCCCTGCGAACACATTGCTAACCAATATGCTCGAAGAGAACGGCATTCTAGCCGAAGAGTTGTCCTCGCGAGGAAAGCTGAGCGTAATTGAAGCCGATGATACAGGAACAGCGGTCACCAAGCTCTTAAATCTTTTTCAATCGCCCGATGTTCGTGGTGGCATGATCCGCGTCGTGGCGAACTCGTCCGGGTGGAATCAGGCAAACGATGAAGATGGCTTGATTCGGGGTGAAGCTGAGTTTGACCGGGCGTTGGTAAAGTATCCCTGCGTTATGATCTGCCCTTACCGAACACGCGGTCTTAATAGCCGCACGATTTATAACGGGGCACTCATGAACCACCCATCGGTTATTGTGGGCAACACAATTAAGGACAATCCCTTCTATAGGCCGCTGACCTGACGCACTCATAGTTGTCAGCCCCCATCACAGGTACCCTTCATATGACGCGCCTATCATCCTCGGGGAGCAATCATCTCCCGCAGTTTCTGCAAGAGAGTTTGCAGAGCAAACGGCTTTTGCAGGAATCCCGTTCTCGAATTTGCCGGGTCGTAGTCAACCAATCCACGGTCAGTGTATCCAGACATATACAAAGTCATCACATTCGGGGACATCATGATGACCTCCCGAGCGAGTTCGGCACCGCTCAACTTTGGCAGAACCATATCGGTTACGAGAACCCGAATCGAACCCGCGTGCAGCCTCGCAATGTTCAATGCTTCGGCTCCATCACCCGCCAGCAAAACCGTGTATCCTTGCCCATTGAGGTATTCGGAAATCGCTTCTCGCAACGCATTATCGTCTTCAGCAAGCAGGATGGTCTCGCCTTGACCTTCGGTTTGATTGATCTCTGGTGTGATGATCGTCGTCAATGGCGCATCCACAGCGGGAAGATAGATGCTGAAAGTGCTGCCTCGACCAACTTCGCTATCGACCCAAATGTATCCACCGCTCTGTTTGACGATTCCGTACACCGTTGATAATCCGAGCCCGGTTCCTCTTCCCGATTCCTTGGTGGTGAAGAATGGCTCGAAGAGGTGGGCTTGAACCTCCTTCGTCATTCCAGTTCCGGTGTCGCTCACAACTAAAACCGCATAAATACCCGGAACGAACGCAGGCCGCTCTCTCGCGGCTTCCTCATCGACAGAAACATTCTTCGTTTCAATTCTCAACTCGCCACCGTCGCGCATAGCATCACGAGCGTTTACACACAGATTCATCAAGACCTGAACAACCTGCCCCGGATCAGCCTTCACAGCCCACAACGGTTTCCCGAGCGCAACGTTCAACTCAATATCCTCGCCTATCAGACGCTGGATCATCTTCACACTGTCGTCCACCACGGAATTCAGGTCGATAATGCGCGGCAACAGGACTTGTTTGCGGCTGAACGCTAATAATTGGTGGGTCAGGGAGGCACCCCTTTCAGCCGCCTTTTGCACCTCCGCTAGATTGTTGCGGAGTCCGTCGTCATTTAGCTTCTCCCGCGTCATTCCGGTGTACGCTGTGATTACCATTAAAAGATTGTTGAAGTCATGTGCGACACCCCCGGCCAGACGCCCCACAGCTTCCATCTTCTGCGCTTGCCGGAACTGCTCCTCTAATTCACGACGGTCACTCAGGTCGGTGATGGCACCGATTGCACGTATCGGTTGTTTAGTTTCGTTATAAACGATGTATGCGCGATCTAAGACTACAGCGTAGGAGTCATCCGACCGTCGAAAGCGATACTCAACCTCATAAGAATCAGACCGTCGTGACAGTGCAGTCTGGAATTCATTCCAAACACGATCTCGATCTTCTGGGTGAAGCAGGTCTTTCCAACCTGTTATATCGGGTTCCGTGTCTCTCGGCGGATACCCGAACTTTTTCCAGAAGGTCTCGCTACGCCATACCCCTCCACTCCTAATGTCCAAATCCCAGATAGCATCTTTGGTAGCTTGTGCCACCAATTGAAATCGCTCTTCGCTTTGCTGCAGTGCCTCTTCCATTCGTTTGCGGCTGGTAATGTCGCGCACGATAGTTGAGCCGCCGATGATTGTTCCGTCCCGCCCAATAATGGGAGAGATGGTGAATGAGACATCTATCAAACTGCCATCTTTTTTTTGCCGAACCGTTTCAAATTGCTGGATTCGCTCGCCAAAAGCCACAGCGTTCAGAATCTCTTTTGTCTCGTTTTGGCGGCTTGGGGGCACCATCATTAAGAGATTGTGCCCAATCGCCTCTTCTGCCGAATACCCATACAGCCGCGTGGCTGCTTGGTTCCAATCCGTGAGGACGCCGTCCAGATTGTAGGCGAAAATCGCGTCTTCGGAGCCCTCGACGATTGCAGCAAGTCGGGCTGTGGCATCCTGAGTCCGCCCGAGGAGCATGGCGTTAGCGGACGACAGAGCTGCCGCTGCCTCTTTCTGATCGGAAATGTCAACGCAACTCCCGATGTATCCTGCAAACGCGCCAGTTTCCGTGAAGCGTGGAACGCCGTTATTGAGAACCCAGCGGTACTGACCATCGCACCGTCGTAGGCGGTGCTCCAAGGTGAATGCTCGGCGTGCACTGAATGCGCTTCTGTATGTGCCGAGATAATGCTGAATATCGTCGTGATGGATGTCATCAGTCCACCCAGCACCCAACTCCTGCTCAAGGCTGCGCCCCGTGAACGTCAGCCACGCTTTGTTGAAATGATCACACTTTGCATCGACGTCAGACATCCACACCAGCACTGGCGCATTGTCTGCTAACACTCGAAATCGTTGCTCCGACTCAGTCCGGGCGTCCTCTGCTCGATTCGCATTCGCAAGTTCTCTTTTGGCAAGGCGCAGTAGAAGGTAAATCAGCAGCGCGGACGCGGCCACGAAAACCGAGCCCTTTGCGATGTCGATTATTCCCTCAACGCGATGACTCAGGTTGGCTTGATGAAGGAAAGTGTCCGAAACGGATATCCAAATCCACGAGGCGATTGCGTAAGCGATTGCAGTTAAAGCAGGACGCTCCAAGAGCGCACCGAGTTTGGCCATTTCGACTCCGACAGCCGTTGAGAGAAAAGATCAATCAAGTTTAAACCGTTGACCGAAAAGGTAAGTAGGTACAAAGGACATAAGGTACTTTCGTAATGCTATCCCCCGAAAACAAGAATCAACAGCTCGGCTGAGACTCGCTCTCGACTGACTGGTGCTTGGCGTGCCCACTGGTTTATATCCTGTAGGCATTTGACCACTGCCCAACTCCCAAAATCCATGTGAAAAGCCCAATGAAGTTGAGCCTCAGGAATAGGGCTTTGTGAACCAGCCCGTTTGGAGGGCTGTTCGGCGGTTCGATCAGACTGACGTCACAGCATGCTCATTCTGGGATGTGGCTCTCTAAACATGAATCGGCGGCTCCGCTCAATGCCCTGACTCAGTGGATTCATGCGGTGAGTTCTCCGGTGGGAAAAATCCCGGCTACCGAGGCGTGGCATTGATGACCGGGGAGGAGAGTGAAAACTCTGCGGCAGCAGCTTTCCTTTGATCACGTTCATGGAGGCCAAGTGTGCAAAAGCCTCCCTCGCAGCTCGGCGTTCCCTTGTGACTTGGAAGGCAATAACACCTTCTTGGTCGGTTCGGCGTCAACTACTCGCGGCGGTTTGCCAAATCCCCAAACTCTCGACAACGTCGGCACGTTGCGCACTCGGCTATAGCGTCATTTCAATTTCGAAGCCCCACGCCTCAAGAAGAGGTTCGGGAATGTATTTCGAGTTCTTGTTGCGCCTCGCCCACTCGCGAAGACGAGTTGAGCGGATGTACTGGTCAGGTCGCACTTTGAATTCGCGAGTAACCTGCTCGAATTCAGTGATAGCTGGCGGCCCAACTATCTGCGGCTTGCCCCAGTTCGGATTGCCACGTCTCTTTACCATAAACTCAGTCCTTCCTTTGCCGCCGCGAAGCATCCGTCCGGCTCCAGATGCAGATAGAACACGGCGTGTGGGCGTCCTTGCCGCTGTCGTGCTGGCCGATGCAGTCTCACGGTTGTTGTCGATAGAATCCGGCTGCGGCGTGTCAGAACTTCAGACCAACGCCATCGCCGCGAACTCGGCCAATTGCGTCATCGTCACGCCGCCGTGGAGTCCCGCATGACGTCCATTCGATCTAGTTCGATGTAAAGTGCAATGAGCTGACGAGCGTTGCGCTCAGCGTGATCCCGACTAGGTGAATCTTCGCCATGGGATAGTAGCACCTCAGTCGGCGTGACCTTGTAGACCATGTAGTTCCAGTGCACGACAGCTTCGGTCTCAACGCAGAGTGCTTTTGAGACTTTGTACCCATAATCGCCCCTGTGGGTTCTCACGCTATCTTTTCTTTTAGGCAGTTCTCCACTTCCCCTGCCGGAATGGCTTCGCATTGCTGACTCCTCTTGGTTCTTCCCTATGATTCTGGAGCCAGTTCCAGTGGCGAACAACCCTAGATGGAAGCCCCTTGGGCCCACCAAATAGTGACCCATAAGAACAACACTTTCGAGGGGGATGAAGATCGACCACCTCCCCAGAACGAAGGACGAATTTGCGAAACCACTCAAGGTTGGGATAGTCCCGGCGATTCAGAACTGAGAAGGAGATTCCGGTGTAAGCTTAACCCGCGAGCGCGGTGCGGCTTGCCCGATTAGTCCCTCCGCTGCTGCACTCGCGATGACTAACAGCACCGTAGAGGAGACCACCATGCCACAGAGCACACACGATAGAGCCGCAGAGCTGCACAACCTTGCTGCTCACGCTCACGGAGCCGCCGCCGCAGCCCACGCAAAGGGAGATCACCTGACCGCTCACGAGCTTAGCAAGCAGGCGCTGGAACATTCCACGAACGCCTGTAAGCTTGCCGAGAAACTCGCCGAGGAGGCGGGGAAGTCCGCCAAGCCTGCAGCTTGATGTGCTGGCCCCTACCCTTTGATGGCTACTAGTCTCGGAGCAAAACGCTGACCAGTTTGCACAGCTCGAACTGGGTGGCTGCTGCTGATCAGGGAGTCCAAAGGCGACGGCGAAAGGTTAGGCGGTATCGATGACGTACCGCCTATGGGAAGTCAGCGCTACCTCTTCCAGAGCGGGCTAACTCACTCAACACAACGGCACCCAGTCGCATCCCGAAACTCACTTGCGCAGCCGGGGAACCCTCCATGCGAAAAGCCCGGACGTGGAACTGGCTCCTCGCAGACGTAGGCGCTCCTCCCGAAGTGGGGGCTTCATTCTTCCTGCCTGAAAAACTCGTTCAGCTCGTCTGCAAGCTCACGCGAGAAGAGCAGCATCGAGCAGTAGCGGTTAGCGCACTGCGAGTTCCGCCACACAATCTCCTGAACTTGAGCCGGGCTGATTTCGATCCTCTTAGCCGCTTCCGGACGTTTGCCTCGCGTGAGGTCTAGCACAGTTTCAGCAAGGGCTTTCCTTTCAACAAGGGGAAGATCGGGGCAAAGGACGCCCAGACATGCCCAGACGGCTTCTACGCGCCGGGCAGCAAGCTCTTTAACCGCAGCCCTCCTGCTCCGGGCGCTACTCGCCGGGCTGGGGTCAATGTTCACGCCGCATCCTGCGAAACGGCCTTCAGATGAATCAGGAAAGGAAGTCCCTCGGCGGAATGGTAGACCTGCACCACGACCGTGCGTCCGTGAGCGTGAGCTTCGGCGACGAGTGATCGCAGCTCGGTTGACTCGCTCAGGTTGTGCAGGGCTGCGGTCAACGACGCGCTAGGTTTACGGGCTGGTGCCCCGCTGGGCTGGCTGAACTTGAACAGAACGTCTGAACTGTTGGGCATCGGCATCCTCCCTACGCCACACGCTCAGCGGCGGTGAGCTTCACGTCAGGCTGCAGCTCAACTTCGGCGAACTGCTTCTGGGACTCCCGCACGAACCGGACGACAGAGGCGCGGCTGACACCATACTTTTTTGCGGTGTCCGTCAGGCTCATGCCCGCTAGGCGGTCACGGACGAGTGCCGCGTGGTTGACGTCGAGCGGCTGCCGACCGAGCTTGAAACCCTCCAGCTTGCGCCGTCTCATGCCCGCCTTAATCCGCTCTTTGATTAGGTCGGCTTCGAGTTCGGCGATACAACCGATGATCGTCACAAAGAGCCGCCCCATTGCTCCGGTCGTATCGACGTTCTCTCGCCGCGATACGAACTCAATACCAAGGTCGTCAAGCTCGTCTATTACCTGCAGGAAGTGCTTCGTGCTCCGAGCCATGCGGTCGAAGGCCGCAACGCAGACGACAGAAAACCTCTTTTTTCGGGCGTCCTTCATCATGGCGTCGAGACCCGGTCGCCGCGCCTTCGTGCCGGACACACCGACATCAATATGTTCCGCTACGACTTCGTAGCCGCGCTGCTCGGCGAACTTGCGGAGGTCGCACAACTGGGTCTCTACATGCTGCTCGGGGCTGCTTACTCTCGCGTACAGAACGCATTTCTTCATCGCGATGGCTCCTTGCAAAGCTGGGCGCGAACACTGGCATACTTCCGGACGTAATGTCCGGAGGTTAGCGAGGCAGAGCTTTAACAGTGGAACTGTTTGGAGTGCTTCTCCTCGATCACAGCGACTTCGCCGTCAGGCCAATTGATGATGACGTGATTGACTTCGACTATGCGATGCTCGGCACCTTGTGCGAGTGCCTCGGGGTAACGGTGCTGAGCGAACTGGAGGGCTTCGTCTTTAGAGTCAGCCATGACGATGATGCTAGTTAGAATGCGTGTGAGGTTGGGACTCTGTTTATAACCACATTCGACGCCGTAGAGTTTTAGCATCCACCTCTATTATACAAAGCGCGTCGGAATTTTTACACGAAGTTGGGTAATGAACTTTTTCTTTCTCAGTCGATGCGATTTTTTCTCGCCGCTAGGTAGAATAAGGGAAGCACGGCTATCCTTTCCTCGACTTACAACACTTCAGATTCCAACTTCACAGGCGGAGGTGACTAACATGAGCCACACGCATTGGTGCGAAGTAACCGGGCATGTGTGGACGTGCGAGGGCACCGCGTTGCGCCCTCTGACTGGTAACACAGAGCCGTCCATCTGCATGTGCGATACCTGCCAAGTCCCAATGGAGGATGGCGACCACAGCGGTTGTATGGTCGAGCTTCTGGCGTGTCCCGAGCATATGGACGAACAGCTCCGTGCCATACGGGAGAATAGAGACGACAGCGCCGAGCAAGTGTGGGAATACCCGGAAGTCACTCTCTGTTTTTGCGGCCTTCCTATGAACACGCATGACTACACGCAGTGTATGAACATACCGGGCTCGAAAAACTACCGAAAATGCGATTTGGCCGACCCGGTTGCTGGGGCTACGGAAGGACAGGACGAGCCACTATTGCCCGCGCCTCACTGCGATTGCGGCTGCGCCAATGCTGATCCCGATGTCGCCGAGAGCTGGTGCATGTGGTGCGATCACGTCTACGTCGATTACAACGGGATGACTGAAGATCAGCACTTCGCCCAGCACTGCCCGGACGCCCCGCAGGAGTTGAAGGACAGTGCGGCGGCGAGGCTGGCAGATCACGATGAACAGTGAGTCGTGACAATCGTCCTTGCCGTCCTACCGCCCCCTGAGTAGAACCTGATGTCGAAATTGTAAGGAGATGAACTCCAATGGCCGACGCCGCTGCGCAAACTCGCCGTACCCCGGAAACCCGCTGTATCCACGGACAGCTACCTCCAGTCGGTACCCCTCACCTTGATCGTGGCTGATCATGATTCTGTCGGAGAGCTGCTCCAGAAGTCCGAGGGGCGGGAGCGCGATGAGTACGCTCTTACCGCACTGCGCATTGGGTTGCTGGCGCTCAAGCATGCACGGGGACAGATCGACGCGGACGCGGTGAAGCGTGAAGGCGAAAAGCTGCTGGCTGATCTGAAGAATGCCCTTGAGCAGTCTCGGAACGAAATCCATGGCAACCTGACCACGGCGCTCAAGGAATACTTCGACCCGACGAGTGGGAGGTTTCAGGAGCGGGTGGAGCGCCTCATCAAGCAGGACGGCGACCTTGAACAGGTTTTGCGGCGTCAGGTCGGTAACAACGGCTCCGAGCTGGCGACCACCCTCGCTGCGCACATCGGCGAGAACAGCCCCCTGATGCGGCTGCTGAACCCGGAAGAGTCGGATGGATTGGTCTCCTCGATACGTTCGACAATCACCGAGGTAGTGAACGGGGAGCAGACCCGCATTCTGAGTGAGTTCTCGCTCGACAACGGAGACGGGTGCGTTGAGCCGACTCATCAAGGAACTGACGCTGTCTAACGGGAAGCTCAAGACAGACCTCGCCACCGAGATTGGGCTGGTCGTGGATGAGTTTTCCCTCGACAACGAAGATTCCGCCCTCAGCCGACTGGTGAAGCGCGTCGAGATCGCCGAGGAGACCATCACCAAGGAGTTCTCACTCGATGAGCAGGACTCCGCTCTTTCCCGGCTCTCCACGGTCATCAACGGTGCGAAGGAAGCCATCGACGCCAACCTGACGCTTGGACAGTGAGGGCTCCGCGCTGTCTCGCCTGAAGCGGGAGCTTGTGACGATCCTCAATGCCCACGAGGAGAAGGTGCAGGTTTTCCAGACAAGCGTTCAGGCCGCACTGGAGGGGATGAAGGCGCAGCGAGAGGAATCCGCACGCTCGACGCAGCATGGAAATGACTTCGAGGACGTCGCCTCTGAGTTCGTGGAGAAGGAAGCCCAGAAGGCTGGGGACATCGCCAGTCGGACTGGCGCGACGACTGGATTGATTAAACACTGCAAGGTCGGCGATATGGTTGTTGAACTCGGCGCGGACTGTGCGGCAGCCGGAGAGCGGTTCGTGGTCGAGGTCAAAGAGGATTCCAGCTACACGTTGGCCGAATGCCCGCACCGAGATCGAGACGGCGCGAAAGAACCGTGGTGCCAGCATTGGGCTGTTCCTGTTCTCTGCAAAGACCGCACCGGACGGAATGGATACCCTTGTCCGCCACGGCGAAGACATCTTCATCGTGTGGGACGCCGACAAAATCGAGTCCGATGTGATTCTGCGTGCAGGGCTCTCGCTGGCGAAGGCTCTCTGCGTCCGCCAGCAGCGGGAGCGTAACGCAGAAGAAGGCAACTGGGACGACATGGACGCCGCCATACTGGCGGTTGAAAAGGAAGCTGACCGTCTTGCCAAGATGAACACGATGACTGAGACCATTCATTCGAACAGCGGCAAGATTCTCAATGAAGTTCGCATAATGGCAGCCAATCTTGAGAAGCAGGTTGGGGCGCTGCGGGAGAGTGTGTCGGCACTGAAGCGCACGTAGGCTCCGGAGGAGAATATGGACAACGCCAACAATTGGAGCGCCGTGGAAGCGCACATCGAACGTCACGAGGGTGGCTGCTGGGTGTGGATAGCGGCTCCGGTTGAGGGTAACCTGTATCGGATGATTGCAGAGGCGTGTGGGACTCCTCTCCCAGCCGGGCAGAAGCTCTATCGAATGCCGGACTGCAAACTGGGCAAGCGTTGTGTGAACCCGAACCACCTTGGTACCGGAGAGGACTTCGTACTCGCTGTGAAGGGGCAGCGACGAGAGATTCCCGAGCCGCCGAAGACGGTCAAGGTCAAACTCACGCCTCAGGACAGACGGTTCTTGAAGGCGCTCAGAATAGGCTGGGATTGAGCGGGCTCAAGAGCAATGAGGATGTCGAGCCGCGTTCAATGGGGGCGGGAGATGGGCGACAATAACGACTGGGACGACATCGAACCGCACATTGAACGCCACGAAAGCGGCTGCTGGACTTGGGATGGGTCTCCTGTGAAAGGCAAAGTATTCCGCATCATTGTGGATGCTCTGGGGACTCCGATTCCTAATGGACACGGAAAACTCTACCGGATGCCAGACTGCACGGTCGGAAGAAAATGCGTGAATCCGAACCACATCGGCAACATAGAGGAATACTGGCGGACGCTGGATGGGCGGCGGCAAGATATTCCAGAGCCATCGGAGACGGGCACAGGAATGAAGCTCACGCCTCGGGACAAGAGCTTCCTGAAAAGCCTCAATATCAGTTGGAAATGAGCGGCATGAATCGCAGCGATGTGATGATTCCGACCGCCGCACGGGGTGGTTCACAAGGTTCCTGTTTTCACCCTCGAAAACATTGGCCTTTTCGTATCAAATCCGGCGATGGCAAACTGGTCAATTGCCTACAGGATATGAACCAGTCCGTTATGCGTCGTGCGATCAGGGACGCACCGCTTAAATGCTATTTCACTTCCTTGATGGCGAGAAAAGTGCCGGGGAAAAATTGCATCCTGTCGCCAGCCAGAGGCCTTTCTCCTTTGGGGACCCCAATCCAGACCAAGGCGGTACAGCGAGGATCATTTCTTAGCGAGGACTCGATCTCACGGATGTATTCACTCCATTCAGAGAGCCTCGTCGCATGAATCATTGGCGTTACAAAACAAAGTGCAAGAGCCTTATTCTTCATATCACTGGCGCAATACGCCAAATCCTTTTCTGCCTTCTGTAGTTCTTCGCAAACGTTGTGCGCTGACGCTTCAGCGTCTCTTGCGAGTTTCAGAAAGAGATGCTTTGCCTCGCAACCGAAAGAGGTATTACGAATTCTGAGCCAAAGATCGCACCGACCTCGCCCTTTCGTCTTGAAGGCACCGTATTCTTCCAAGGCAGTGCCGCCGTGCAGCCAGACCGCTGCCGCCAACAAACCAACATTCGGCCTTTCGCGGTACCAGAAAGCGCAGTCGCCGTCGCTGTGACAACGTTCTTCCCTCACATAGCGTTCGTGCACTGATCGCAATTCCTTGAATACCGCCTTCAACGACCTGAGTTGTGGTGATGCGTTGGATGAAAACCAAATTTTCTGAGTAAATATTTCTTCTGCTGTCTGGAGCTTTTCATTTTTGGCTAATCCCTTTAGTCAATAGCGATTCGCACTTACTGCGACGAACTGGTCTGTGCCGGACTATCGCGAGATAACTGCATCACTTCTGACTGTGGTCGTTGGCCAAGTCTTCCAGTGTCGCGTAGACGTCTTCTTTGTTTACCAGTCCGGGATATAAGAATCCTGCTTTGGCCAGAGGACTCATTGTTCGGATGAAACCCACCTTTCCATTCGACTTGTTGACCATTACGAGCCATTTTGCTTCGACGTCCTTCGCGTCGCCGCCGTTCAGAATCGACACTCGATACGTCACCATCGCACAGTTATACCACTCAAGAGGGCAATCATTAATGTTAGGACTGGAACTCCATGCGCCGTCCATAGGCACAAACGCGTTAGCCACCGCTCGTTGTTGTATCGCGTGAATTGCGACGGTGTCGTCCACCGACTTATCGTAGGCACTTCGGGTCAGATCGGAATATAAAGCCCAGATGAATCCGAGGAGTACCAAAAGCGCGACCGGGTGCCGTTTCGCCCAAGTGAGGAGCGGATGCTGTTTCGCCCAAGCCGCGACCAAATGCCGTTTCGCCCAAGCGAGGAGCGCCCAAGGGGAGGCTGGCTGCCATTTCGACATCCGGGCGCATTGACCGCAGTACTTTACTCCGTCCTGAACTTCTGCGCCGCACCATAGACACGACATGCTGGTTGGGCTCCTCCCAATGCGATCACTGCCAACTTGTCCCTGAATTTCAGTGATTTCAACGGAAGCGGTCTTGCCGTCTTGTTCGGCAACGGGCTTCCCGCATGCAGAACAGAACCGGGCGGACTCTTCACTCCGAGTGCCGCAACTAGAGCAGAACGACATTAGACTCCCTCCATCCGCAACCAGTTGCCACCAGAATTCATCGTCCACACTAGTACTCTAATCTTCCTGCGGAATGTCACGCCCACGCACTACACCCTGAAAGTCAACTACGACTCTGCGGAATCCACATTGGCGGAAAAACTTTATTAAGTCTGGTTGCGAGAACAGCTTGCTCATTACACCCTCTGACAATACCGCTGCGCCGCCAGCAGGAAGAGAGTCAGGGTCTCGATCAGACTCTGAAAACAACAACGTTGGTATAGGCGACTCAACCGAGGTTACTATTGTGGTAGATAAATGTTCGGAAGGTTTCGAATTTATCTGCGTAGCAACTGATATAGCCGCAGCCGCTCGTCCCTCGATACTATTAAGTTTGTTGGCACCAGCGTCAGAAATCTGCGGAGCAGATACCGTCGAAGACGGATCGTTGTGAATGTCACTGGACTCCGCACTTGGGCGAAGCGGCTCGGAAGCCTTTGATGATGAATTGCTGATACGGTGGCTGAATAAAATAATAATGGCCCCCAAAGTCATCACAATCAGTTGCTTAGTTATTGGCTTGGCTTCATTCCACCATGCCTGACCTCGCCTCTTCTCGTGTAGAAACCGATGCCACAGCGTCTTGGGGCTGGCAGTTGCGTTTCTCGGCTGGGTAACCTTTGCGCGGAGCGATGGATTTCTTGTGTGACATTCACATTCGCAATCTTTGGCCCCGCAGGCGTAATGACGGCCTTCGGAACAAGTTGCTCGAACCAATGGTGCTGCTTTTGCCGCAGTGTCATGACAAGAACACGAGCAGTACATGTATCTGCAATCGGAGTGTTCTCCATGCTTGCAAGAAGGCGTTACCCTGCGAACTGACGATGCAGCAGCAGACACGGCTTCGGCTGATATTCCTGCGGTAGCAACCGCTGAAGCGACGGGTTCTAAGGAAGCGGTCTTGCCGTCTTGTTCGGCAAGGGGCTTCCCGCACGCAGAACAGAACCGGGCGGACGCTTCACTCCGAGTGCCGCAACTAGAGCAGAACGACATTAGACTCCCTCCATCCGCAAACGGCCACCCATCAGAATCAACGCTTCATAGAGGGCATCAGTTCCATGAACACGCCATATAATCCTTAGCCCTCTTCCTGAACCAGAATCAACCCACAGATTCTGCTGAGGCATGCAGCCGTTAAATGTCTTACGGGAACGAGCAATGGTGGCATCCAGCTACTCACAAGTCAATGGGTACGATGCCTGATTACCGACGCAACGAAACCGAGATTGGTGCCGAGAGTGGGAAGAATCTCCTTGCTTCGTCCTGCGCTGGTTTGTAAAGTTGTATGCACACCCGTCCAGATGAGAGTGGCTACGATCCGCTAAGGGAAACTCCCTATGCGGAGGTTTTCTGCGTGCCGAGATGTCGGACTGGACACCAGTTGTGCCTGTTAGCGATTGTTGACGGGGCGCTCGGGCAATGGCAAAGAGGAAAGCCGTGGTGGGTATGGGGCGGGAAGCTGATACAGGAGAACTTTATGAAGGACTGTAAGTGCGGGTATGCGTGTGCGAGTAACGCGAATAGTTGTCCGAAATGTGGCCATAGATTTACGAGTACATCCGCGAAAATCATTTTGGCGTTAATCGTGCTTGTAATCTTAGGCTGGATATTTGGCGGGCGTTCTGGCAGCACGGATTCGAGTTCGGCCTCAAGTTCGCCAGTGCCAACCATTGACTCCAAGCAGATTCTCCTCCAGAGCGTGAAGCTCGATTACAAGTGGAATAAGTCAGGGTTCGGCAGCATTATGATGGCAAACTTCACCTTGAATAACCCCACCGCGTATCGCTTCAAGGATTTTGAAATCAAATGCAGCCATTATTCGCCAAGCGGAACGCTAATTGACTCAAACACGCGAACGATTTATGAAATCGTTGAACCACGATCCAAGAAGGTCGTAAAGGATTTCAATATGGGATTCATTCACAGTCAGGCGGCGAGGTCGGGCTGTGAAATTACTGACCTGACGCCCCTCTAGTGTCAAAGTCACTTATAGATGCCAGTGCTTTCACGCCATCCTCCGCATGAAGGCGAACGGCACCAGTCTGTGGGAGATCGCCACCACTCTTGGCGTCGGCTACGGAACTGGGATGCGAGCCAAAACCAATTAGTACCAGATACCCGCCAATAACCCCTTCTCATCACGCTCAGGGTCGCAAACCTGCCGAGCTTCCCCAGAACTGAGTCTGAGCGCCGTCCATGCCGCCACCGCTGCATCAAGCAGGTCGTCCTTGCTGACACCCGGTGGTCGGTGAAGCAGATGTTGGTCGATCTCTGGGAACACGGTGCGGAGAAGAGCAAGCCGTTCGTCCACACCATCGCTGACTTTCTTCCTGTGCGTCATCGGACGTCCTTCAGCGAGAGCCCAGAAACTCACCTCGGGATGAACTTCAAACGCCCACTGCTGGCACCCCGGTGTTATCGCATCGTCCACCTGCTTGATTTTTGGAGCGATGCCCCACGCCTGTTGGCTCAGACCTCGTCCAGTAATCCGGAGGTTTGTGGCGCTGGCGTCAGAGTGATTCTTCGCCAAGAGTGACTCCCGACATGGTGCAGCAAACACGCTGGTACCTCGTGGCTGCCCAAGCAGCTTTCTCGCGGCCTTGTCACACGCACGGGAAGCGTCAAGAAGCCCAATGGGGATATCGATGCCAAGGTAGGCGAGTTCGGGAGGTTTATACCGCAGGATTGATGGGAAATCGAAGATTTCGACCGAGGTGGCGAGAGAGTTCGTATCTGTCTTGAAAGCGACCCAGCCGCCTTTACAGCCATCTACGCCTACGACAAACATTCACGCCAGCTTTCAACGATCAACTGCGTTCATCGCTTTGGACGTGACCACTTTCCTTCGGCATTGAAATTCGGGGAACCTTCTTTTCCCCCGGCGTTCCAAATCAAATCGGCAAGGGGCCGGATGATGCCGTCCAGTTTAGTTGAGAACTCGTTTATTACGACCTCTGGCAAGATGAGTTCGTCGTCAACCATCGGATTCTCAATCATGCCCATCCAATCAGGAATCGCAAGCCCTTTGGTGTTGGTGAGCGTGAGAGCCAGCGCAATGGGTGGTACGACCCCCAGTTCGGTTTGAATTTTCAACATGGCAGGAACGTGTTGGAAGAGCATCTCCTCGATTCCATTCGCAGGAAGCCTCCGCTCCCCATTGGGATCAGTGAGGGTCAAAATGAAAGATTCAACTGATTCCACGATCCCACTGCGATAAAGCTGAGTGTACCGATAGGTTTCGCTGCTCCAATTGTTCCCGTCGAAGGTCAAGAATCCATCAAGGTTGATCCTGCCGCACCAACCAGAAAGACCCAGACACATTGGTGGAAGCTGGGTAGGCTGCCGTGAAATCTTCAGCAGTTGGTATGAAGGTGCGGGACTCGCGACCGATCCAAATGGGATTAAGTGCAGGATAAGCCGAGAGTCGCCTCTCAGTTTCAGATGCGTCTTATCTGTTCGTATTTTCTCAAGGCGTTCGCTGCGAAAGGCACGTATGCGGTCTGCGACCGTAGTGGAAAAAGTAAACGATGCTCGAAGCTGTTCAACATCCATCTGGAATTTTCCGTTCGTTCCACGTCCGTAAAATTTATGATGTCCCCCGAATTCGACCCTGTGCGGCGGATTCCAACTACGGTCAACTCGAATAATATAGACTGGCGGCTTCCCAGTCCTCGGAACAAAGCAACTCTCGCATCTGATCCTTGGGGCTATGCCATCGCGGATCAGCGTTTCCCATCGCAGCATCTCCTGATCTTCATTCGGCACCGAAACCCCCGGCACCGCCACGGGAGTGCCGTCTTTTTCCTCTACTCCGAAGATGAGGTCTCCACCCTCGGTATTTGCAAATGAGGAAACGTCGGCCAAGAATTCCTTCTTTGCATCCCCGGTTGTGGCAGGAAGCTCTCGCTTGTATTCCTGCTGCTTGCGCTCAACGACGGCGTTCTCGACCAGCCTGTCGATGTCGGTTTCTGTGATCTCTTCCAGCCTGATAGAGTGCATCGCCGTTTCATCCTAACTCAGCACTGAGTTTGTTCCACTTCAGCACTGGGAAATTGAACCTCCCGCACAGTATTCGGGTTCCGTGATAGCGACCTCCTCGCGATGGGCTCTTCAGCACAGCATGGTCGAAGGCTAAATACCAGATCGTCGTTTCTAAGCCCGGTAGAGCCACCACGGAATGCCTCCGACCCCATAGTGTACATCCGGCGTTACCCGCGTCGAATAACTCGAAGGCTGCGACCATCACTGCAGCCAAAGCTTATGATGGTCGTATGAAGCGCGTCCTATTGTCATGGAGCAGCGGAAAAGATAGCGCATGGGCACTCCACCTCTTGCGCCAGCAGCCAGATATTGAACTGGTCGGTCTGCTTACGACCCTGAACAACGAGTTCCAGCGTGTGGCAATGCACGGAACCCGGCGCTTGATACTGGAAGCTCAGGCGGAAGCGGCTCAACTGCCGCTGTGGATTGTGCCGCTCCCGTGGCCGTGCTCCAACAAGGTCTATGAGCAGAAGATGGCGGAGGTCTGCAACCGTGCTGTCAGTGAGCATGTGGACGCGATAGCGTTCGGAGACTTGTTCCTGCCGGACATCCGCGCCTATCGTGAGACCCAACTGAAGCCGACCGGGCTGGAGCCTCTGTTCCCCCTCTGGGAGCTTCCGACAGCAACACTTGCGCGTGACATGATTGCGGGTGGACTTCGTGCCAAGCTGGCGTGCGTGGATTCGAACCAATTGTCGGAGTCCTTCGCTGGCCGTGAGTTCGATGTCGCTCTTCTGCGTGATCTGCCGCCAGAGGTTGACCCTTGCGGAGAGCGAGGTGAGTTCCATACCTGCGTCTATGACGGGCCGATGTTCACGAACCCGGTGCGAGTAGAGGCTGGAGAAGTGGTCAATTCGGACGGGTTCGTTTACGCAGACTTCATGTAGGGCGGGAGGAAGGAATATCCGCCTTGCAGCCAGATTCTATGCCGCACGTTTTCCGGCAAGCTGCGGCTTCCTGACTACACCTACGACAATTGGAATAGTGGTTAAAGCACCAACCGCCAGCAGCGCCCACCCTGCGCCCTTCCGGGCATCGCGGCTAAGTTTGCCAGCAATCAGCAAGCCCAATCCTGCGCCAAGCGCAACGCGGGTGCCTGCTACAAGCATGATTTCTGGAATTGTGAAAGCTCTCTCTGACATAAGCATCTCCCGTAAAAATACTCATGTGCTTGGATGCTCGAAGCTACGGTGGTCGGGGCTTCACTTGACCGGAGCAATTCAAGAGGTGTTTTGGAACTGGGGCTTGAGCGTGAGGGTCTGCCCAGCCGCTCAAGGAAGGGCTAGAGCTATGGTGGCCGAAGTCGAGTCAGACCTCGGTTTCGGTAGATATTTCCTTTCGAAGATAGAGCCTTCTCGAACGAAGGTGTACGTGGATTCTCGGAGGCAACAATCGCCGACTGACGCGACTCCAACAAAGGTATAAGTGGATAACCGTAACCAGAATATTGTTGAAGAGAAATCGCAGGAGCAAGAGGAGCGCTTAAAGCTCGTCCGAGAAGCGGGAGGAGTGGCTTTTTGGGATTTCGACCCGCACACGAAAGAATGCTGTTGGTCGCGGGAAGCGTTCTTGCTTATGGGGCAAGACCCAAGTACCTTTAATCCCACATACCAAAACTTCTTGGAATGTGTTCACCCTGATGACCAGCGATGGGTGGACGGGGCAGTCAGTACGGCTGTGCGGCGAGGGACGGAATACAACATCCAGTTCCGAATAATTCTTCCGGATAAAAGCACACGGTGGGTAGCCGCGACGGGAAAAGTTGTTCGCAATCAGGCGGGGGTTGTCCGGATGATTGGCATTGCCATGGACGTCACCCAGCGTAGGCTGGCGGTCAGGGGACAACTGGTGGCGGCGACCGCCCATGAATTGAAAAATTCAATATCCGCAATGTTCAGTCTGTCTTATCTATTAGGTCAGAATCCATCATTGGATAACGCCGCGCACGAGCGCCTCGACTCCTTGTCCGCTGAATTGGAGCGAATGCGGGTCATCGTAAACCAAACACTCGAAATATATCGTGAGTCCGCCCGACCCCAAGAGGTGCACCTTTCAGAGATTCTCGACCGCATCTTGGAGTTCTACAATCCTAAGATTCAGTACAAGAACATCGCGGTTCAGAAACGCTATGCATGCTCTGGGGGCATTGAAGCTGTCCCCAGTGATATGCAGCAGGTATTCGCAAATATATTGGTAAACGCGCTGGAGGCGCTACCCTCCGGTGGAAAACTGCTAATTCATCTTTATGTCTCGCCGAAATGGGATGACCTATCGCGGAAGGCGGTTCGCGTCGTCGTTGCCGACGCTGGGCCGGGGATTATGCCAGAACAGCGCCGAACTATTTTTGAGCCGCTATTTACCACGAAGGGCGACAAGGGCTCGGGACTGGGTCTATGGGTGGCGCGAGGAATTGTGAACAAGTATGGTGGTTCCATTCGGGTGCGCAGCAGTGTTCAGCCGGGTAAGAGTGGAACCGTGTTTTCAGTTTCTCTGCAAGGCGGAGCTTGGGCTGCTGAGGTAGGCGGTAGTCTTTCGGGTGGATGAGGCTGGCACTGCGTCCGTTTCGGCTGATGTTACGTTTTCGCTTTCGAGTCGCTCCGGACTGAGTGCCTCGATAAGATGCCCTAGTTGAAGACTAGGGTTGAGCGAGTTCACACGCCGCGTGACGGAAGACGCCGCTGCTAGTGGAGTTCACGACGAGTGCAAAAGTGTCCGCCCTATTTTCAACAGCAGTTCAGCCGGAGGGACTGGCTTGAGCAGAAGCTCAAAATCAAATCCCTGCGCTCTCGCCTTTTCCAGAAGGTCTCCGTACCCAGCATTGCCAGAAACTAGCAACACCTTACACCAAGGCAAAGCCAGTGAAATCTCAATTGCCGCATCGACCCCGTTCAACTCTCCCATCATCACGTCACTTACGATGCAATCGGGTTGAAATGAATAGGCTACTTGAACTGCTTCTTCTCCGCTGTAAGCCGTGGCCGTTTCATAGCCGCGATATTCGAGAATCTTGGCGAACGTACTGGTTATGGCACGCTCGTCATCCACCACTAGAATCTTTTGCCTCTTGTTCAGCATGGCCGTCTTCGCCGTTCCGCTTCCTTTCGTGCATCACTGCACGGTTACGGTGCGGAAGTTAACACCATAGCAACTCGCAATCAGTGACAAAAGTCACAGGGGAGAGAAGTTGAAGGCGCTTGGCGGGGCGCTGTTGGTGAGCCTTCCGGACACGGAGGAGAGCACTGATTACCTAAGAAGCACAACGAAATCGTTAAATGTTAGGAAGGCGGAAAGAGGTACTTGGAGGCAAGGAAGCAGTGAGGGAGCAGTCAGGAACTCTTGTTATGCCGATTTCTTGAATTCTCGCATCGCAAGTTCTTCGTCTATGTGTTCCAGAATAAGAAGAGTATCCGCTCGTTTCTGAATTTCATCGGTTCGTTCGATGATGTCGGCGCACATGACGCGGAGTTCCACAAGCTGGTTCGTCGTGTATCCCTCAAACATAGCGACCTTCCCATATCGTCAGATGCAGCCGTGGGTTGACTCCGAGTTGTATCGTAGAAGCTGGCTGCTCCCGTTATACTGATGGCGATATACTTGAGTCAATGCCCCTCCCGCAGTTGCTTCCGATGTCGCTAGGCCGCAGAGCAGAGCCCTTCAGTGACCCCGAATGGCTGTTTGAGGTGAAATGGGACGGCTTCCGGGCGCTCCTGCATGTTGATGATGGCGAGTGCCGCCTCATCTCACGGAACGGGAACGCATTCAAGTCATTCCCGGCACTCAACGATGCGATACCTCGCGAACTCCGTGCCCACTCTGCCGTCCTCGATGGCGAGATTGTGTGCCTCGACGGCGAGGGCAAGTCCCAGTTCCGTGACCTACTATTCCGGCGTGGCGATCCCCGGTTCTACGCCTTCGACCTGTTGCGGGTGGAAGGTCGTGACCTGCGGCAACAGCCGCTCATTCAGCGCAAGTTCCGGCTACGTTCAATCCTGCCGCAACGCGGTGAGCGGCTCCTTTATTGCCGCCATATTGAGGAAGCTGGCGAGGACTTGTTCGGGTTGGCGTGCGAGTACGACTTGGAGGGCGTGGTGGCGAAGCACAAGTTCGCGACGTATATGCCGGACGGGGAGAAGACGTGGTTCAAGATTCGCAACCGAAGCTACAGCCAATGGGCAGGACGCGAGGAACTGTTTGAGCGTGAACGGGAGCGGAATCCGGATGTGCAGGGCTGGGATGCTTGTGCGATGGCGTGTATGGGGGCGGCAGGATAGCGGAGACCCCGGCATCAACCGGGATTCAGATGATGGATTAAAACAACAGCTTTGCATGCACTTCGCTGGAGAACTTGAACTCACAATGCGATGAAATCATCATGATGTGCCAGCCGCTGCTTCCCGCAACACAGGCTCCGCACACGCCGCATCGTCGTTCCTCACAAAATTTACCCGGCAACATTCATTTGAACATGGTGACTACCAGTCCGATGGCTGCCGCGAACATCGCCGCCGTGGTAAGCCAGCCCAGAACATTCATCGCCCGATTGTTTACCCACTTGCCCATGATGCGGCGGTTGTTGGTGATAAGCATGACCAGCAGCATCAGGAACGGAGTCGAGAAGCCCTGCACGATTCCGGCGAAGACCAACGCCTTCATCGGGTTGATGCCGAAAAAGTTCAGCCCAATTGCTACCAGCGTGAAGATCACAATGGCAGCATAGAATCCCTTCGCCTCCTCTGGCTTCGCATGCAGCCCATGTTTCCAGCCGAACGATTGGCACACGTCGAATGCGGCTCCGATAGTCATCACCGGAACGGCAAGGAAGCCGACTCCCACCACCCCCGCTGCAAACAGGAGCCCTGCGGCTCGTCCGGCCAATGGCTGGAGAGCTTGAGCTGCATCCGCCGCTGTGTTGATGTCGGTCTTACCGACCTTGAATAGCGTGGCAGCGGTCGAAAGGATGATGAAGTACATCACCAGATTCGAGAAGAGCATTCCGAAGGCGACATCGCGCCGGGAGTGCCGCAACTCCTCCTCTGTGGTGCCGATACGGTCGGTCAATCGTCGGCGTCCCATCGAGATGTCTTCTTCCACGTCCTGATTCGACTGCCATGAATAAAGGTATGCGGAAAGCGTGGTTCCGATGACAGCCACCAGCATGGCAAAGAACTCTTTGTTGAAATGGATGGTTGGGATTAGCGTCCCCTTGAAAACAGGGAGCAGTTCGGGCTTGGCGAGAAAGGCCGAGCCGAGATAGGCCAGCAAAGTGATGGCCAGCCAACGGAAGATGCTGCGAAGCAAGGTGTAGTTCCATAGCTGCAACGAGAGCACCGATACCCCGAGAATCACGACCATGCCACCGATGGGAATCGGGACGATCACATTAAGAGCTGCCGCCATGCCTCCAAGATCAGCCCCGGCCTCAATGACGTTTCCGACGACCGCCGTCACCAAGAAAAAGTAGAGCAGCCATCGGGAATAGTTCTGCCGGATGACGGCAAACAATCCCTGTCCAGAAACCTGCCCCAGCTTCGAGCACAAATAAACGACCGCAAACATCATCGGGAACGTAACGGGAGCCGTCCACAAAAATGCGGGGCCGAGCGAAGCTCCTGCGGCGGCGTACGTCCCGATAGCCGATGGGTCGTCGTCCGAAGCTCCGGTAATCAGTCCGAGGCCGAGAGAGCGGGAGATTCCCTTGGCGACGGGTAGGTTTTGCCCAGTCGTGTAGCGTTCCGCGAGTTTGGGGTCGTGCTTGCGTCTGTCGATAGGGATGGGAGATCGAGCCGCCATAGTCGCTTTCCGGGAACACGCAATGCCGTGGTCGTGTTCGGAGTTATGCGAATTAGAGGCAGAGCAGCCGAAGCGGGTTGGGTGTCCAGATGCCGACTAGGAGGAGTTGATCTTTGGAATTCGGGCAACTTCTCCAGAGTGGCGGAGCATCTACTCAGACAGCAGCATTAACACCGGGCGCTTTTCCGAAAGTTCGGCAGCTTGTTTGTTAGGCTGCTTCTTCAAAAGTAAGACCTTCCAAGCTGAAGTATCCCCAGCAGTTCATCCCGCCCAACCTCCCAGCCCGAGGTGCGCCTTCACTGCGCCCTGCCGATGCCACCCTCCTCGTGACACAATGATCGAGTCCAGATGAACGCCACCGCCCCAGAACGTAGTGCCCCCACCGCCCAACTGTCCGGCGTAATTGAACGGGTCACGTTCTTCAACGAAGAAAGCGGCTTCTGCGTCCTTCGCATTAAAGCGCCGGGGCATCGAGAAGAGGTCACGGTCATCGGCTCACTGCCTTCAGTGAGTGCCGGGGAGTGGCTTTCCGGCGAAGGCTGGTGGGTAAGGGACAAAGAGCACGGACTCCAGTTCAAAGCCAGCACCATACGGACGGTGCCGCCGACTACGGTCGAAGGCATCGAGCGATACCTCAGCAGCGGCTTGGTCAAAGGCATCGGCCCAGTGATGGCGAAGAGGCTGGTCGGGCGGTTCAAGGCCGATGTCCTGAACGTGATTGAAACACGACCGGGTGAATTGCTATTAGTTGACGGTATCGGGGCGAAGCGCCGGGAACGGATTTCACGCGCATGGCGGGAGGCGAAGCAAGTTCGCGAAATCATGCTGTTCCTGCACGGCCATGGCGTCAGCACCAGCCGGGCGGTGCGAATCTTCAAAGCTTACGGCGACGAAGCGATTGAAAAGGTACGCAGTAATCCATACATGCTGGCGAAGGACATCTACGGCATCGGCTTCGCCACCGCCGATCTAATAGCCCAGAAGCTTGGAATTCCGAAAGATTCGCTGAACCGGGCACGGGCGGGGCTCGACCATACGCTGCTGGAGGCGACCTCAGAGGGTCACTGCGCCTTGCCTCTGGAGAAGCTCAAGGTCGCAGCGGTGAAGCTGCTGGAGGTAGCGGAAGCCACGGTGGAAGAAGCTCTTTCGCAGATGCTCACCAGCGGCCACCTGCTGCTGGAAGAAATCGACAGCGAACCACTGATCTTCCTGCCCCATCTCCGCAAGGCGGAGGAGGCAATTGCGGCCAAGTTTAAGCAGCTTGCAGAAGCGGAGACTATCTATCCGGCGATTGATTTCGAAAAGGCCGTCGCATGGTGTGAGCAGCGGACAGGAAAAACACTTGCTCCAAGCCAGCGCGAGGCGTTAAAGACCGTCCTCACTAACCGTGTCGTGATCATCACCGGAGGGCCGGGTGTGGGCAAGACCACGCTGGTGAACTCGATTCTGATGATCTTGAACGCCAAGAAGGTGAAGTGCCTTCTCTGTGCGCCCACGGGAAGGGCGGCGAAGAGGCTGACGGAGACCACAGGGTTAGAAGCCAAGACCGTCCATCGTCTGCTGGAGATCAACCCCGGCACGGGTCGGTTCACCAGAGATGAATCCAATCGATTGGAATGCGGCCTTCTGGTCATGGATGAAACCTCCATGGTAGACGTGCCGTTGATGCACTCGCTGGTCAAGGCTCTTCCGACGCGCTCAGGGCTGATTCTTGTAGGCGATGTCGATCAGCTTCCATCGGTGGGGCCGGGCATGGTGCTTCAGAACTTGATCGAGAGTGGAATTGTCCCGGTGGTGCGGCTCACCGAAGTATTCCGGCAAGCGGCGGGCAGCCAGATCATCAGCAACGCGCACCGTATCCGCCAAGGAGAGATGCCTGAGTTGAGAGGAACAGACCCGACCTCCGACTTCCACTTTGTTGAGCGGGATGACCCAGAAGGCATTGCCGAGACCCTCGTCAAGGTAGTGCAGAACCGCATCCCGGAACGATTTCATCTTGACCCGATTCGCGATGTGCAGATTCTATGTCCCATGAACCGTGGGTCGCTGGGCGTCCGGGAACTGAACCTGTCCTTACAGAAGGTGCTGAATCCTCCCCGGTCTGGCGAAGCTGCCGTTGAGCGGTTCGGATGGAGGTTCCAGCGGGGTGACAAGGTTATCCAGACTGAGAACAACTACGACAAAGACATTTTCAACGGTGACATCGGAATAGTGGAGAAGGTTGATGCTGTCGAGCAGGAAGTGACCATCCGCTTCGATGACCGACCTTTGAAATACGACTTTGGGGAACTGGACGAGGTTTCACTTGCCTACGCGATCAGCATCCACAAATCGCAGGGGTCGGAGTTTCCCGCCGTGGTGATTCCACTGGCTATGCAGCACTTCATGCTCCTTCAACGGAACTTGATTTACACCGGGATAACGCGGGGCAAGCGGCTGCTGGTGCTCGTGGGGCAGAAGAAGGCACTGGGCATCGCGGTTCGCAATGACAAGACCCAACGTCGGTACTCGGGGCTCCTCGCGAGTTTGAAGGTCTGAAGACACTGTCGAGCAAACCAAAGCAAATCCTGTCCATATCGCCGACTCTTGCATACGCATCAATACTGGCATGACCCTTTCGCGAATTGCCCTTATTACCGCTGCGTCCGGCTTCACTGGATTTGGTATCGCTTGCCTTGTCCGTCCGAAGAGCATGCTGAAGCGCGTTGATGTACGAGCGCAGTCTGCTCGTGGCACCACAGAACTTCGCGCCATGTATGGAGGCTTAGAGCTCGGGCTGGGAGTATACTTCGCCGTCGCAGCGGCAAAGCCAGAATGGAGTCGTCCTGCTTTGCTGGCGCAAACACTGGGTCTCGGTGCTCTCGCGGCATCTCGGCTGGCTGGTATCCTGAGCGACCATCCCCGTGGGGCGTTGATGAAGGTTTTGTTCGTTGCGGAATCGTCGGCGGCGGGGCTGGGAGCCGCTGCGTTGGTTAGAAAACGTGCAGCTTAGCTAGTGGGATATTTAGATTCGTTTTGCCTTCTAACGAGTTGAAGAAGGCAGATATTCGTGGCCAATATCGCTGCACGGTCGCTGTGGTGCTTAGGTGTCCGCCCTTGAGAGCAATCGTGAGTTTCGCTCCAGTCTGCCTCGCGAATTTGTCCACGGTCTTCCATGGAACGTAAGGGTCATCCTTGGCATGGAACATCAAGATTTTGGTGCCGTCCATTTCACTGACCTGATGCATCGGGTTGAAGAACACGCCGCGCCTCAGCTTGTTCCAGTTCTTCTCGGAGAGGCGGTAGCCGTTCCCGAATGCTTCGTGGATGTACGCCGGGTAGCTTGGGTTTGAGGTCTCCTTCTCCTGCTCATCGCCCAGAATCCCCCAATCCACGACCGGGCAGTTTGCGACGATCTTCTTCACTCGTTCATCCACCGAGGCGAGGAGGGCGGCGGCACCACCGAAGCTGCCACCAATGACAAAAATCTCATCCGGTGAAATATCGAACCGCTGGCCGAAGGCGATCTCCAGCACACCTTTGGGAAGCTCGCCAATCACGTCGAGGATGTCCTCATGTGGCGACGTCTGGAGGAACTGGCCACCGCTCTCCCATGCGCCACGCCAGCGCGGATAGAACACCCAGTAGCCCTTCTTCGCCAGAAACTCTACGAGCGGCTGTTTGGTTGGAATCGAGGGCATCCCATCGCAGATGATGATGACCTTCTGCTTCCTCCCCTTTCGAGACGGCGGCAGGAACTCAGCGACGATGTCGTTCTTGAATCGGGTTCGGAACATTCCTTCACCTTGGCTGCGGTCTTCTTGACGACCTTCTTCGCCTTCTTGGGGGCTGGAGCCTTCTTCCCCGGTCTGTCGCTGTCATCCCGTCTGCTGGAACGGTGCCGTTGACAGATTTGGCTTTGCCAATCCGGTTAGCAGCGATAAGCTTAGGCGAATCAGAGCTGAAAAGGAAAATCCAGTCGATGAATCGCTCTTTGGGGAAGATCGAGTCAATACGCCTTCGTGACATTTGGAGTAGCGAATCGGGTGACTTTACGCCGTGGCTGGCGGAGTCGCAGAACATAGAACTGCTCGCCAGCTCGCTCGGCCTCAAGTTGGAGGTGTGTGCTCAAGAGGCACATGTCGGCGTCTTTAGAGCCGACATTCATTGCAAAGACCTCACTTCAGGCAACCCAGTCGTCATCGAGAACCAGCTAGAAAAGTCAGACCACGTGCATTTAGGTCAATTGCTAACCTACGCCAGCGGCTTGAACGCGGCAACGATCATCTGGCTCGCACCTGCGTTTTGCAAAGAGCACCTAGCGACACTGGACTGGCTTAACAGCATTGCTGGCGAAGCATCCAAATTCTTCGCGGTGGGAATTGAAGTGTTGAAGATTGGCAAGGGTCGGGCTCCGAGATTCACAATTGTCAGTGCACCTAAGAACTGGAGCCCTGCGGGTCAAGATAGTCGGCGCAAGAAAGAAGCTGCCAGCATTCAGTCCGAGTCAGGAAAGACGCGCTTAGAATACTGGCAGACGTTTCTCTCTGAGCTTCCAGCTCTTGATAAAACAATCAAGACACCAAAGCCCAATTCGCTCGGAAACCTTCGATTCAGTCTCCAAGGTCGTGACCTTTGGATTACGGTTTACGCCGCTGCCTCACTAGGTCGAATTGGCGTCTTCCTCCGGGGGAATGACGACTTTTATGCGGTTTTCGAAAAGAATCAAAAGAAGATTCAGCAACAACTCGGAAAGACTCCTCGTTGGTACAAAGCCGAGGACGGCTGGAGCATTGCGATGTCAAATGCGTCTGACCCTACTTCTAGACGGGACTGGCCGAGCCAGCACCAGTGGTTGGCAACAAATCTCCAGAAGTATTTGCGGGTGTTCATGCCTTACGCCGGAAAGAACGATTAGAACACCCAATAGCCCTTCTTCGATAGGAACTCCACGAGTGGCTGCTTGCTGGGAATCGAGGGTATCCCGTCGCAGAGGATGATTACCTTCTGCCTCTTGCCTAGTCTGGTTGGCGGCAAGAATTCAGCGACGATATCGTTCTTGAATCGAGTTCTGAACATAGCTATGCAAAGGATTTCATCAACGTGACCGAGAGCGTCATTTTATCCCTCGCTTGAATGACGTACACTTCACTGGTAACAACGCGCTGACCACTCGTGTTCGGCCAGCCACTATATCTTCCTTCTTCTATCGGGTGTCCTCGACAATCTTGAATGTGTCTTTAATTGCCTTCCAAAATCCACATTGTTTTCCCACAATCTCCATGACCAGCATGAGCGTGAGTGTGTCAATACATCCTGTTCCCTTTCCGTCAATCACGCCTTCACAGATTTGGAAATCGCTACCAAGCCAACGATGAAGCAGTCGAGCAGAAATCGCGCTCAATGGGTCGCCGTCAACGGTGTTCAGGTCGTTTTGGAACTTCAGCGAGTACTCCTGAACTTCAATGACCGCGTAATCCGCCATGTCTCCGAGAGCTTCGAGGAGTGCCAAGACATGCCGTTCAAGCCTCTGGGCTTGTGGCGGAGGGAACAAATTCTTTAACGCTTGCAAGTCTTGGGACAATGCGGCAAGGAGCAAGTGGAGTTTTGCGATTGATTCTTCCGGAATATCCCATTTGCCAGCAAATCTCTGCCGCAGGGCCTGTGAGGTTGATGGCCAGTATTCATCGACTCTGCTGGAAATGCATTGAACAAAATATTGTGCCGCCTTCTGCTCCGTTATCCTCTTTCTAAACAGGCTAGGGAATTTCATTCGAACTCTCCGCTAAAGTACGCTCCCTGAAGGCAATGAACATCCTTCCGCCCTGTTCTCGTTGGCCGAGATACAAATCTCTGATGCGATTCAGAACAGGCACCAAATCCCGGAGTTTCTCCCGCGCCTCGATAGGAATCCGGCTGAACGTCGTTCCCGCCCAGATTGAGCCGTGTGAATTCGTACTTAAGACTGCTGGCCACTCACACTTCTTGGTCTTCTGCAACTGAATGAGTTGTGCATTTTCCTTCAGCGTTAGTCGAATTTCTCTCATCGCACAAACCCGAGTCCGTGGACGAACCACCAGCTTCCACTGAGAGTAGCTCAGCCGAGTACACCTGAATTTCCATTCGAAGGGAGCGTGAAAGTCCATCCAAATCCCCATACAAGGTCTTGCTGTTCACGTTCATCTTCCGAAGCAGCGCAAAGATGTGAGGATAAAGTTCTGCGTCAATCACAAACTTGATGCAGTCACACGACTGATATCTGGGAGAATACAGTGCGTCTTCTATTCGAGCGGCACGATTTCCAGAAACGAGGAAGCAACCTGCTTGGCGGTCAAGTCTTTGATTGTGGCGCTTGGGTTCAGTCACCCAGAGAATGTCATACGCGAAACGGTCAACCGTATCATCGAAAATGCTGTCCTGCTTGGCACTTACTGACTGCCGGGTTTCGAGAAAATTGGTGTCTTTAGAACGGATGTAGGAAATTGAAGCATCCATGACCGCAGTGTAGTTGAGTGCATAGACAGCCAACTGCGTCCCTGAACTCGGCTGGTACGCTTCGAGAGCAAAATACAAGGCGACATATGGACTCTCTGTGAAGTCAAGAAGGCGAGTTGGCACTCCATGGTGCTGCATGACGGCGAGCCAAGCAAGTTTAGAGTCCGGCTGTATGTTCTCGCGGTCGTACAGATGAAACTTTGCTTTGAATTTCTCCAGAGAGTAGTCCTCGAACGTCTTAGCGTCCGCCCACCGTTCGCCTAGTGTTCGTTCCAATGAGGATTGCAACTTCCACTCCGCATTGGCGTGACCCCGATAAACGTAAGGATTGTATACGGAGTTGAAATGCGTTTGCAGTTCGCTAATGCTATGTATTTGTACTTGTCGCATTCGCCGCCCTCACTTTGAGGAAAGTACGGGTCAAATCCTCTAAAGCCTGTGCGGGGTCATGCTTTTCCTCATCGTACGTTTGCCCCGCGATACTGCCGCCCAGATGAATTCCGACAGACCGCTGCCCATGCTGACGTCTTATCCGCGCTGTTGCATCATTCCCGGTTGCGGCAGCACTTCTGGTCAGAGCCTCCAGAACCTCCCTATTCAGGTCGTTGCCTTTGATTTCTGCACGACCGCTATCGCCGCCAGCTTCGGCAAGTAGTGCGGCTAAAGGCCGCTGGAATAGTTCATCTGCGTCAATGGGATTTGGGCCATGGAATGTGGCAGCAAACTTTTTGACCTTGTACGCACCGAGAAGCTCGCGAAGGAAACTGTCAGGGTTCGGAATTGGGGATAACTCGACCCTGATGTCGTTCTCCAAAATTGGCGATGTCCTAGAGAGCACTTCCTGAATACGTCGCGCAACCGTCTCCGTTGTGGGGGACAGAGCGTACTTTTTTGCAATCCCGATAAAACCGATTTTGCTGTCGAAGACGCAATGTGTATAGGGGCTCGTCTCCATGCGCTCTTCGAGAAAGTTGTCAGTATCAGCGTCGAATCTCTCAACCTTTGACGACGTTGTTCTGCCGATTCGGAAATAGCCCGAGGTGTCCGAAAACATTTGGACATTTCCAATATGCCATCGGTAGCCCTCACGAACGCGGGTATATGCTCGTTCTGAAAGCGCAGCATTAAAAACGTCGGGACGAGTGACGTGGTAATGAAGCCAAGATTGCTGAGACGGCAAAATAAGCAAGACTCTGAATAGGCAGTATTCGACCAATGCCATTGATGCCCTCGATTGAACGTCTTAGTCAGTTGCACCAATGTTCGTTCAGCAGCAGCTATGATGCAAGCTGAAAAGGTCTGCCGATGGGACTAGGCCACCTATTTAGTCACTCCATCGAGCGACTGCACCTGTCTGCACAGCCGCCGACAATCTCGAACAAGCCATCGTGAAACACGACTGCGATGTGATGTGGGCGGGGGTACGATTCCGGGGTTGGTGTACGTCAGGGATTCTCAGTGAATCCGTCCGACCTTCTTGCGTATTCGCTATTTGTTCGCCTACCATGAACCCAGTGGAGAACGGCGTGGAATACTCACCGGGCGCAACAAAGAAAGATGGCCGGGTTCTTGTGCTGGCAGCCGCGATCATCACGGGCTTGCGACTGGCGCGTGACCCAAGGGCGGGGAGCAAGACGCAGCGTGTCATTGACGCCGTCGAGGATGGCATCTTTCTGGCCAATCAGATTTACGAGAAGGCTCTGCTGAGGTTCGGTCAGGGGAATATTGATTTCAAGTGGTGAGGGATGCTCTCTGCGCAGATTCCGTCTTTGCCGCCCCAGTGGCACATCGACTATGTGAGGCTGCGCAGGTCTGCAAGAGCGGGCTCAATTTATGAACTGATAGCTGACCTGCGCTTACGGCTTCCTGCGCAGTGGCAGCGATTGTACATGGCTGCGGCCTCGCATACCCCAAACATCATCCACGTCGAGTACGGGACGTTCGATTACATCTGTGACTCCTATTCAGGTATGGAGGCTCTGGGCGAGATTGCATTCGACCAGAGAGTGCGAGACCGCGTCGTCGGAGTTCTTGGAATCTCATTGCCGATGCGCGGTCGTCGGCGTGGTTCGCTGCCCAAGGACTGGGTGAAGCATCCAGAAGAAATTGATAGTAGCGGTCGGGACAAGGGGCACTTCATCGCCCACGCTATTGGCGGCGGGCTCGACATGAATATCTTCTCGCAAGCGCGTGGCCTGAACCGGGGGATATCAGAACAAGGGAAGGTCTACAGGCTGATGGAGAGGTACTGCTACGAGAATGCCGGGACGTTCTGCTTTTCTCGCCCGGTCTATGACGATGCAACCAGCATTCCCCGGTGGGTGGAGTTCGGCTTGCTTCGAGATGACGGCAGTCTTTGGGTTGAGGTCTTCGAGAACTGACTGAGGGAGGGACATCATCTGCTTACTGACGCACCGCCACGGGATCGACAACGGGCTGGCTTCGACCAGAGCGACCGGAACAAGACCCTCGACCTGCCGGGTGACCCGCTTCTGCCTTCCATCGCGGCTTCAATCGAGTCCGCGATGGAGACGGGGAAAGCCGCCGAAGTCCGCCGACCATGCTTAGAATTCCTTGAACGGGCGGCGGAGTTCTACAAAGTTCCGCATTGCGGCATTCGTGTGCTTGCCGCTCGACCTCTGCGCGTCCGCGAGAACTGGACGTCTGAATTGTTCGGCGACTACGACCCCGGTACTATGAATATCCGGCTGTGGATGAGGACGGCAGTGCGCAAGGAGGTTACCTCCTTCGGCACGTTGCTCAACACGCTATGCCACGAATTCTGCCACCACCTCGACTTCCACCTTTTCAAGTTCGAGGATTCGTGGCACACACGAGGATTCTATGAGCGGACGGCGGTGCTGTATCACCATGCCCGAGGCACGCCGCTGAAGAAGTTGGCATGGACACCCGTGTCGGGCGGGAGGTGGCGGATTGACTGGCAGGGGACGAGGCGGGGTCGGTGAGTCGCAGCCCGTCTTCTTCGAGCAAGATGACGGGCATGCGGTCGTGGACATCAGCGAGGAGCGAGTTCCGAGCAGTCCGCATTCAACTGCTGGAGACCTCCGACATTTGCGACACCGATGGATTGAAAGAATCGGGAATAAGCCGCATCGCTCTGCAATATGTGTTCTGCCAGCCACTTCTGTAGCGTATCCGAAACTTCCACTATGATTTCATCTCGTCCCGACTGGAAGTGTTCTGAGAATTGGCTTACCTGCTCTGTGAAACGGTCGTGCTGCGCCCTGTGCGCGTCAAGTTCGGGGTAGCGGTAACGTTTCATGAGCACTTCTTCCGCCCTGAAATGAGTTTGCGCGTACCAGAACAACTCTTTCAATATCAGGTTGAGGGCGGAATTGCTCTCACGACCATCCATCGACATATGCAACTGATTCAACAAATAAAACAAATGACGATGGTCATCGTCGAATCTCTCAACGCCAACACTGAATTTTGGCTTCCAGTCCACGGACGGCATTTGCACTCCTTATTGGGCAGAAATGGTCATATGGTCGGCCAAGCCTCTCAAGTACGGGCTTAACTGTCGTTCTTCAAACTGCGTGGCTGATTTCATCACAACAGCGCTCGCCCACAAATCCAGTCGATTTGCAGCTTGGACAGTGAACGATAATATCCGCACTGGAATGTAAAGCAGCAATAGTGCGGTTCGGACGGCCCAAGCGAGGTAGATAGTCATTCGCATATCCTTTGCTGAACGGGATGAACTCATCAGCGTGCCCACAGATTGCTCGCAGCACCAACTGCGTGCATCCCGGTAAGAGAAGCAAGAGGCATCATCCACGTTTTGCGCTCTTTGCGGCGAAGCACTCGGCTTAGCATCATCTCACCTGCGTAGATTGGGACATTTATTCCATACAGACGCGCTCGGCTTGGGTCTTTACCCATCAGTGGATTCGCTTCATGACAATTCACTGCAGTTTTCAGGCAGTTGGCGGTTAGTTCGATGTCAGCCACCATCGCTGCCGCCGACACCGCAGCGAGAATCGCAAAAGTACGGTTAAAGATGCGAGGCTTAATCTGGGAGGGTGAAGTGTTCGCGGTTCCGAACTCCATTCCCGGAGCAAGCGGCTCGAACGCGTCCACCCGCGCTAAGGCTAGTAACTCAGGAGAGGAAACAACCTCCATACGCGACACAGGAGGCGCTGGCTGGGCTGCGGCGGCACCGCACAAAAGCCAGAATAGCGAGAATGTATTTCATGTGTCCCTCCAGCACAAGCGTCAGTCAGCTTAACGGTAGGTGGTGGAATTTTCTTTAGCTGTTTAATGGGTGGGCGCATATTACCAAAGTAAAGGTACCGACGTAATCAGCACGCTTGCGAACTCACCGGAGCAACCAAGAAGGACGTGCGGAATTCTCGTTTGGGGCGCTGCAATCATCACTGGCCTTCGGCTGGCGCGGGATACGAGGGCGGGGTGTCAGACCGAGCGTGTGGTCAACGCCATGGAGGATGGCATCTTTCTGGCCAATCAGATTTAAGACAAGGCTCTGCTGAGGTTCAGTGAGGGGAATATTGATTTCAAGTGGTGAAGGTGCGACTACAGCGACGACTCAACCACGAAGCCCCACGCTTCAAGGAGAGGTTCGGGAACGAATTTCGAGTTTTTATTCTGCCGCACCCATTCACGGAGCTGAGTTGAAGTAATGTACTGGTCAGGTTGCAGATTGAATTCGTGAACGACCTGCGCGAATCCGGTGACGGTGGGAGTCACTGGGCCATTCTGCTCCGGTTTGCCCCAATTAGGATTGCCACGTCTCTTTATTGCCATAGGCCAGTAATACCTCTGCGAACCAGAATCGAATGTTGTCGGTGTGTTTCCATTCTACCTTAAGACTTCCCCCGAGCTGCGCCTCGGCACCGAGTTCCGGTGGAAGACCTTCGGCGTGACCATCAACTCCACAGTGCTTGAGTTCGTCCGGCATGAGCGTTTGGCGTGGCTGGCTGCTGCAAAGTTCCAAATCGGGAGCACAATCTGCTCTGCCAGCTACTCAGGAATCCCGATGGTTCAACTCTGCATCCCATTAAACATAAGACCTCCTGATTCGCTCCCCGGTTCGCGCCGGGTTCTTTCATGTTGCAAGCATTGTTGTGTCGGCTCCGTAGCGACCCGACTCCAGCGTGCTTGAATTCGTCAGGCATGAGCGGTTGGCATCAGAGGTGGCGTCGGCGATGGTTGGAGGGGAAGGGAAGTGCTTTCGAGATTGACTCCGAAGGCCAATTTCGGCGACGAAAAAATGTACTGCTTTTGTACTGCCAACTCACGATTCGAGCGACTTTTAGCGTTTTCTACGGAAGTTGGTGACTCGATTCAAAACTCCAGAAGCCCTTGATTTTGCTTGTATTTCGCCGGAAAATCGCTAGGATTCATCTTGCGGTTGGAGTCTCAGAGGAAGGTTCGAGTCCTACCTGAGGAGCCATTCATTTCAGTAATTTACGAATCCAGCCAAACTGAACTTCACCGCATTTCACCGCATTTGCGAAAGAGCTTTTGTTCCGGGGGCAATTCTGATACCTCTTGAGAGGTGCAGTTAAACTGCTGTCTTCGAGCTAATAGGATTCCGACTGGACGCATGGCCGAACCATTCCTCAAATGGGCAGGAGGTAAACGATGGATTGCTTCGCGACTTGCTGCTTGCTTCCGGGCTGTCGCGGTATATTGAGCCTTTCCTCGGTAGCGGCGCGGTGTTCTTTGCGCTCGAGTCTCCGGATGGTCTCCTCAGATTTTGTCATTCGATCACTTGCTCAACGGACCATCACCCAAGTCAGCTTCACTCAAATCCGATGGCATATTTCGCGTCAATCAGAATGGTGATTTCAACGTGCCGTTCGGATGCAAGCCCGGTACTCGGCTCTGCCAACCAAGCGTGGTATCCTTTGCAGCGTTTAACCATGTATCGAGCAGGCGAGATGCTTGCGTGATGTTTGCGTTGTTCGAGGCCAACACGACAACTCCGGGTCAGAAGTTGCGCGGAGTTATGCAGGGCACTCCCGCCTGACCGCGGCTTTCGGCAATCCGGAAACTCTCCCCGAGCGCCAAGCCAGCAGCTTCGTCCGCGTCGGGTTCCAGAAAGTCGTCAGGCACTGATTACTCGACGTCCGCTACGTCTTCGCCGGCAGGGATCTTGGTCCACGTCTTATCCGGATTGAAGGTAGTCATCGCCTTCGCGAGATCCGCCGTTCTTGCGCCGAGGTCCTTTTGGTAGATGACGCCGTTCTGGTCAATAAGGAACGACATCACACCGGAGCTGCGATAGTCGGCCGGATAGGCGACGAAAGCAAATCCGCCTGTCATTTTACCGTTCACGACGTAGCTCTTCGCGCCGCCCTTGGCATTGGCACCCTGCGCGGTCAGCATGCGGAAGAAGTATCCATGGAAGGGCTCAGGCTTGTCGCTTTTGGCGTATCCCTCACCCGCCGCAACAGCGACGAGCGGTCCGATGGGACTCTCCGGTTGCCCTTTGACGGCCTTCCAGTAGAGGCCGTCCTGTTTACCTTCGCTGCTCACCCACTTGCGGGCGTATTCGCCGAATTGCTTGTGGTACTCGAGTTGCGAGTCAGCCAGTGCGTCCATCACTCGAATCGCGGCGTATTCGTTCTTGCCGATGCGACGGAACAGGATTTCCTTCTCGCCGGAAATCGTATCGAAGTACCACTTACCATCTGCCTGCTTCAGCGAGACAGGGAATGGCCAGTTGTCGGCGCCGATGTAGAGGACGCGGGTGCCGTCGGTCTCCTTGGCGATGCGGTTCATCTGCTCAAATCTCGAAACGAAGGTCTCTCGGGCGTTGGTGTCCTGCACAGGGTCGCCGGAGCTGATAATGCTATGGGATGACGCCCCAAGCACAGCCTCCACCGCGCCGGGGTCGTTCGCTTTGGCAGCGTTGTACAGAGCCTGGGACGCCTCCGATGGGGAAGCGAAGGTTTTCTGTCCGGCTTCCTGCGCGAACGCAGTCAGGATAAACAACGCCACCAGCGCTATCAGTTTCCAACTTTTAGAGTTCAGCATCTTCGCCTCCGAGCGGTCGGATTGCATTCCAGCTTGAGTAGTCGTCATCGCCTACCTCCTTTTCCGCCGCCAGAAGGCCGGGCCTGCGGTGTACGCGCAGCGCCACCACTGCCGCCGCTGACGCTGCTGCTTCCTCGATTGGAATCGGCGCGCGCATTGCCGCCTTTGTTGTATCCGCTGAAAGCCCCGGAATTCGTGCTCGCGGTGCGCTGGCCGTAGCCGCGATCCGCCGCACTGGCAGGAGGCACTGGCCCGATTGGCCTGCCCGCCCTGCCCGCTGCTGTTCCTCCATGCATCGCGACTGCTGGTGCCGCCGGTGCCCGTCCCAGGACGTGTGCTCGCGCTTGGCCGGTTAGCGTTGGTGTTCCCGCCGGTGTTGATGTTGACGGTGTTACCGATGTTGGCCTTGCGATGTTGGTATTGCGGTTACCGCTGTTAACATTGCCGCTGTTGACGTTGCCGCGGTTAATGTTGCCAGTGTTGACGTTGCCGCGGTTATACGGCGTTGGGTTCGCCGGCCACCGTAGTACCCGCCCCGATATCCGCCTCGATACACCGCGCTGTGCGAGACGTACACGTTGCGCTGATAGATTACCGTGCCACCGTGCCAACTCGTACCCCATCCGCCATAGCCCTAACCCCATCCGCAACAACGGTTGCCGCTGATGGCGGCTCCGACCGCCAAGCCAACGCCAAACGAGATGATGGCGGTGGCCGCCAGATCGGCGCTGCTGTATCCCGGAGGGTAATAAGGCACGCCGTACACCACGGTTGGGTTGTACACCGGCACGTAGACGACCTGTCGGATTCGCCGGTTGAATGATAATTGTTTGCGGGTCCTGTTGAACGACCTTGATCTGTTCACCGGACTTTAGATTTCCGGCCGACTTCGCTTCTTTGCGCAGTCGCTGGATGGCCGCCATCACGTCCTTCTGCTGGTAATAGGAGGCTTCGCCCAGCGCCGAAGTCCAGGAAAGATTCTTCGCCATGTTGTCGAGCACGGACGGGAACTGCGTCAACGCTTTGACGCCCGGATCCCAGTCCTGCTTGTCGGCAGCTTCCATCAGCGCTTGGTCCTTCAGATTGGAATTTGCCTTCAGCCAATCGTTGGCAGCGGTGATCTGGTCGGGATAGGTCGCCGCCGCCAGGATCTGCGCCATCAAGGCGTCCGGATAAAGCGCGATTGGCGCGACGAGATTGTCGAGCTCTCTCGGAGTTAAGTTTGCGTCCTGCGCTGCTTGCCCCTGCGAAGTAGAGGCTGGCGTGCCAGCTGCGCTTGCAGACGTCGTTATCAACAGGGCAGAGCACAGCACCCACACCATGAATTGTTTAACGAACTTCATGCGTCCCTCTAAGGAACTGGAAAAACTCTAGGCCGCACGAAAACAAGCTTCTACTGTCAGAAGTGCCAGTCGCAGGAAGGCGAACGGCGCAGAGCGGCTTGAAAGCAATTAGGTCCGCCGCGAGCGGTACCCTCGATCGCGCGGACGCTTCTATAAGCACCCGGCTGCCCCGATAACCTGTAGAACTGGCGGTCCGCACTGGTCGATGTCGTGGATGCGGATGATCGGGCGAAAGCGAGACACCGCACGGCTACGGCATTTATGTCATCCAGGACGCTTTCACGCTCTGGAACATGCAGCCCGAGGCGTGCCTCCCATCGAGCGCATGGCGCGATCGAATCTATTCGCGTCGTCGGAGGTTGCATCGTTGCGGGCGGCTGCGACAAACTCTGATGGTTTCTCTCGACTTGGCTCACGCTGAGGTGCGTGCCCAAGGGCTATCCGCGGACGATGTACCGAGTAGTTCACTTTCCTGGATGATTGTGCCCGGATCACTGGCAAATTGGAACTTGCAAGGTCCAGTTTGCGGTTAGCGGCCATCCTTCTCGTCTAAGGTCCGTTTCACCAAAACAGTTGGAGGCATCCAACAAGTCCTCGGAGCAACGGGATATGGCGCGAAAGCTCAATGATATTGGCAGTTCCACCTCTATCGTTCCTGTCCGGTAATTCTTCGGTGAGACAGGAGAACGCGCCGCGGACAAACACGGCGTCGCCTGCGGAAGGAGCCTCACCATGGCACATGCAGCCACACTCACGAAGCCAAAGGTGCTGCAACCAGTCAACATTAGTATCCCGGCCTTTGTCGCACGGCACCCGCGGACGGAACTCGCGGCGATCGGGTTTGCGTTGAGAGACCAGTGTCCGCGCAGCTCGCTTGCCGAATGGAAGCCACCGCGCGACCGGCCGGATCCGGTGCGGTTGATCAAACAGGCGGACCAGGGGCGCATCCCGGAGCTGGTTCCAATCCGGCACGGGCGAATGCTGCAATCGCCATTTACCTTCTATCGCGGGGCGGCGCTGAACATGGCGGCGGACCTGGGGGCCATGCCCACTACCGGGATCCGTGTGCAGTCCTGCGGCGACGCTCACCTCGTAAACTTCCGCGGCTTCGCTACTCCGGAGCGACGGGTTATCTTCGACATCCACGACCTGGATGAGACGCTTCCCGCGCCATGGGAGTGGGACGTGAAGCGGTTGGGGGCGAGCTTCGTATTGGCGTGCCGGGACAACGGCCTGGGCGACGTTTGTGGCGCGGATGCGGCCCGCGCCTGCGTGCAGTCGTGTCGCGAGCACATGATCGAGTACGGCAAGATGCGCGTGCTGGACGTGTGGTACGCGAGCCTCGACGCCGAAGACCTTCTGCCGACGATCCGGGACAAAGAAACCCGCCGGCGGGCGAGGAAGCGGGTGGCGAAGGAGCGAGAGCGGAGCGCTCTAGAACATGATTTTCCCAAGCTCGCTCACAACGCAAGTGGAACGCCACTGATCCGGGAAAACCCACCGACGATCTTTCACCTGCACGACAAATTTGGCCGCGACGAATTCCATGCCAGCGTCCGAGAGAGTTTTGCCCAGTACCGGGAGAGTCTGCTGCCGTCCCGGCGTGTACTCCTCGACCGCTTTGAGTTGAAGGATGTGGCCTCCAAGGTGGTCGGCGTCGGCAGCGTGGGCACCTTGTGCGCCGTGGCCCTCTTGATGGCCGATGACAAGGCCCCGCTGTTCCTCCAGGTGAAGGAGGCGCGCGCCTCGGTTCTGGAGGCGTACACGGGAAAGAGCGTGTTCGCCAACCACGGGGAACGGGTCGTGAACGGACACCACTTGATGCAATCGGCCAGTGACATCTTTCTCGGCTGGGGCACAACCAAAGCAGGGAGACATTTCTATGTCCGGCAGCTACGCGACATGAAGCTGAAGCCGCTGGTGGAACAGTTCAGCTCGACCGACATGATCCAGTTCGGCGAATTGTGCGGCTGGACGCTGGCGCGCGCCCACGCCCGCACAGGGCAGCCGGCGGTGATCGGCGGCTACCTGGGCAGGAGCGGTACGCTCGACAAAGCTATCGCCGCTTTCTCCATCGCCTACGCCGACCAAACTGAACGCGACTACGAACTCGTCAAAAAGGCGGCGCGCCAAGGCAAACTGGAAGTAATAATGGAACGGTGATAGCCGCGTGCGCTCGCTGGCACTGGTTTCTCATCGCGGATTGCGGCTCTCATTTCATCAGTCTAAGCTCTCGCCGCCGTTCCGCTGCCCGCCGCGCAGCAAACGCGACGGGCGCGGATGAAGCCATCAACTCAGTCAGTGGGCACTGTAATGCCCTCCGTCATGGATTGCAACTGTTTCAGAGCCTGCGCTGCTTTTGGCGTCGAATAGTTGATATTGGCGGCGGCGTTCAGGTTCGATCCCTCCTGGAAGGGATACTGGGGAATTGTCATCAGAAATTCCTGAAGCTTTTGTTGCAAGGGCACGAACAACCAGAGGAGGTCACCAAACCAGCGGAAATACATCATCGACTCGTGGGGTGCTTTCTCGTAAGGATCGGCCCGCAGGTTCACGATTTCCGGAAAGCTTGGAGTAAACCGAATGCCGTTCGCCATACCCGGCTAGCCCTTCGACACCCTTGCCGCAGTTACTGGGCGCTCCCGGCGTGCGACTGAAGACACAGTTCGCTCCGGCTTACGAAGGCAAGACTGACAACCCACAGCGGGTGGGTATAAGTCCCACTGTGGTCCTCCCTGCAGCGTCTTCGGAGCCTGCTAATATTCCCGCCGGGGCCCGGCTCATCACGTAGGTTCCACGTTCGAGAACCTTCACTTCAACAAGTTCATGGGTCAACGGCTTCAAATTGCCGTGGCAAGTGTTGGGGTACCGCTGGTTGGGAAGGATCAAACTCTTGTTGCCGTTACCGCGACGCAACCGATCACGCCCCTGTTCCAACTTCGCCAACTCTATAAGATTGGGCCTGCTGACGAGTTCATTGCGAGAGCCAAAGCGAGGCCGGACAGGCTCCTCGAAACAGAGCCCTCCGGCCTTAACTTTTGATCGGATTCCTCCGCTGGCATCAACGGTGTATTTCTTGTTCAGCACTAGTCCGCTCGTTTTTCGGCAAGTTGGGGCTTGCTGACCACATCTACCACTAACGGAATGGTGGATAAAGCGCCGACCGCCAGTAGCGCCCACCCTGCGCCTTTCCGGACGTCGCTGCTAAGTTTTCCCGCAATCAGCAAGCCCAATCCGGCGCCAAGCGCAGCACGCGTACCAGCTATAAGAATGATTTCTGGAATTGTGAAGCTTTTCTCCAACATAAGCACCTCCCGCAAGAATAACCAAATGATTGGATGCTCGGAAACATGGTGGCCGGGGCACCATGTTAAAGGCCACTCGAACGGAGAAGAGTCGTCAACTGAAAAGCCAAGGTGGCTAATCTACCAGGCGCAAAAGCTGCCGCCGCAGCCTAGACCTGCGGGAGAGTGGCACTTAGTGCTTACCCCAATCGTTCGGGTTATTGAATTAACTCGAATGGCGAGCGCGGGAACTGCAGGGATGGTGTTCTTCAGCCATTCTCAGGCTAGTGGGCGTAGGACTAGCAATTGACTTCTTGCAATGCAGGCATGTCGAAATGGTGATCCCATTCGTCAATTGTTTTTGGACGAAGCCGGGAAGGGGCGAGTTGGGAATGATGGTGTTTTTGTCCGTCATTTTTCGTAGGCTGGAACTCCAACTCCTTTGCGTGCAACCAACAACTCCTTCTCCCGCCTCTTTCATGTTCCCATCCCAGTCCGGAATCTCTACAGTCTGACCTGAACGTGAGTGGGTGCTGCCAAGTAGAAACTGAATGGTTCCGTTGATCACAAAGCTATGGCAGACACCCGCAATACCAATGCTCGGAGTGAAGGTGGGTGACTCCATACTTCCATTCCATAACCAGCGAGGATGACCCTCTCCTGCTATTCGAACCCCATGCCAGCCCTTGCAACCGGGGCAAAAGAAACCCACACGTTCGTCATCAAGATGATGCAACTTCATAGCCATGAACCTTCCACCCAACCAGAGGGGAATCCCAGTTGTAAGATTCAACCCGGTCAACTGGCCAGCGGCTTGCCGCCCGGAAAGAATTGTTGGCTGCACTCTGACACTGAGGGGTGAACGTCTAAATTGGTAAACGGACTGGTAAGTGGCTGGTATTTTACCTTAGGTCGGCATCAGGGCCGGGTTGAACGGCTTTCAACAGGCGACTTCAAATCGTATAACGTGGTCTGGTATTCCGGTTACAAGATCCCGGTAATTGAGGGCGAGTCCGCAGGCCAACGGCTATAGACGAGAAACAATTATCAGGAGCACGAGTCCTATCAATCCCAGCATACTGGTTAGACGAGCAACTTACGAGTAGGTTAGCGGCTCATTTCAAAAAAGGTTCAAAGGAGGCCGTGACAGTTGACGGCCTCAAGCCGACTTAGCCCTGCGGGCTGTGCTCGTGCCCACCTCCAACACGTTCGACGGACGCGAGCCTGTCAGAGCCAGATCAATTGAAAATGCTCCTGATCCCTTGACGAGAATTACCACGCACAACGCTATCGCAAGCAGGTGGTATTCGTATCCCTCACCTTTCTGGGTTCCGAACCAGTTCATAAAGAAACCAACGTGGCCGGAGACCATGAAGATTGCAACCACCATGTTGCACAATATCCCGAAGGCAGCAACTCGGCCAAGGAATCCGACCAGGAGACCCAAGCCACCGAAGAACTCGGCTGCGATTGCTAAGAACGCAAACAACGCCGGGATTCCCATGTTGTGGGTGAAAAATGTCATGGTGGCGCTGAAACCGTGGCCGCCGAACCAGCCGAGCATCTTCTGTGCGCCATGGGCAAAAAACACGCATCCCAGAATCAGGCGAACCACGGTCAGGGTTGGATCGTTCGTCGTGCTCAAGAGTCTGCGTAGCATAGGCATCTCCTCGGAATTGCACTCCAATGAGATTCTCAATCACGGCTGGGGGCTTCCCGCGGCGCGAATCAACTTCGTGCAGGCTATGACCGCTAGCCTCCGGCTGGAGAGCGCAGGATAATCATCAAAAGTAGGAATCCTATAAATCCCAACATGCTGGTTAGACGAGCAGCTTACGACTAGGTTAGCGGGCTCTCAGGAGTGCTGGAGAGAAAATGCTTTTTACCTTGGGCGTTCGCCAGTTATTCGCCCGCCACCTGTTATTGGACGAATCCAAACGCAGGGGATGCATGGCAAGACGGAAGATTAACAGCGCAGAGAACTATTGCAACGAAGGGCAGGAGTTAATCAACCAGCAGACTGGCTTGGAAGGATCGGAAGACGGCAGGAACCGTGCAACTTACGCAAGATGTCTTTGAGACCCCCTGAGCCAATAAAATACGAGGTTCCGAATGCCGACCATTTCGGCAGAGACTCTCTCCCGGAGTTCTTGGTCAAGCACCTCATTGCAAAACTCGCCCACCCACGCACCCGGAGACTCGCAGCATTTTTTGGGTATCAGCCGAACTTCAGTCATGCAGTCGTGCGGCTCGATCAGTACATAAAAATGGTCGCCAAATGTGTGGGCGGCCTTTTTAATGGCGTTGAGCCCATAAACAGCGGCATTGAAGTTCATAACCTGAGTGCCATCGTCTACCGTCTGCTTCAACATGTCCCAGACCTCCATGTCCAGAGCACAGCCCTGACAAGCCAACATGCTGGTTAGACGAGCAGCTTACGAGTAAGTTAGCGAACTCGCCAATGCCAGCGGAACATGTACCGGTGGCCATTGGAATGCCAGCACATTTCTGAAGGTGCTTCCGTCGTAGCTGAGGAGTACCCGGCGCTGTGGTTTGCTCCGCGAACCGCAGGTACGGCAGAAGGATAGAGCATCTGCTTGCGTCCCGCACCTTGGGGCGAAGGTGTGAACCCGAAGGTTACTGCGACGCGTTTTTCCCCTCGAAGGCATCTTTCGCTGTACAATCGACTTCTCATTATGTCGCTGGACACTGAGACTCACCTTGCTTTCGTTTGCTAGGCACCTAAACGCTGGGACATCCGTTTCTTCTAGGTTTAGAAAAGAGGCTCCACACCATGTCCGACACTTGCGGCAATCCCTCCTGTTCCGTTTCGCGGCTTCCAGACAACGGAAAGCTCTTTTGTGCTGAGGTTGAGATTAGCAGCGCGACTCAAGTACTTCAGCGGACGACCGTTTACGTCTGGCTGTGCGACTATTGTGCTCGGCAGATGAAACCAGACAGCGAGGTTGCTGGAACGATCATCAAGGGCTTGCTTGCTCAATCCTTTGGTGCACCCATAGGAGTGGCGTCAACGGTGAACTGAATCTGGAAGAGCCCTGATCGCTACTCGTATGCGCGCTTTCGCGCGGCTTGCCGGACAATGAAGCCATTGCTCTAGGTACTTTTGCGAAGGGCAACTAAGGTCTTCTGCGACTGTGCATGACAATCCGTCAGGTTCATAGTTGAAGCATTCTTGAGGCACAGCTACCCGGCTGTGCCTCAGCTATTTTGGGAGGCTGAGTTGCTGAATTTGCAATTGTGGCGAACGATAAAGATAGCGAGCGTGGTGTTGCTCGTCATCGGTAGCGCGGTGCTGACCTATCGACACGAAAAGAATTCTTTTCTGCGCACGCTTACCGCGCAGGGCGACGAACTTGAGCAGACCAAACTCCAGTTACAGAAAACCAAACACCTTCTCGCAAACGCAGAAACTAAATTGGGATTCTTGAACCAGCACAAGATGGCTGTGCAAGTTACAGCCTTTACAGGGCAGGGAAGTTTCGCGAGCGGCCTGAAAACTGCACAGTCTTATGCGGTGCCACAGCACACCTTGCCCGAAGACAAAGTGCTGAATATCGCCCTTTCATCGACCGCACGGCGGAACCTGCACGCACGAATGAATGACTACATCGTGCTGCTCGACAAATACCAGCAGAAAACCAGACTGGCGCGCTTCGTGGATACCACATCCGCGAACGAACTTCGCCCGGTCGTGGATATCTTCTTCGCCAAGCAAGGCGAAGCTGTAACCTTCGGGCGGCAGCGCTACCTGGCAGTTAATATTTCAGCGGATGATTCCCCGTTCCATCGAGAGTGAAGACTTGCGGCGGGCCCAGGGCAGAGCAGCGAATTCGTTTCGTGCCTGTCCTGAGCCCTCGGATTCCAGACCGCTATCATCATCGAGCCTGTACCGGTTGGAGCGCTGGCCCAGATTGTCGCCTCAACTCATAATTGTGGATGGCGGTTACGCCGACCACTGCTGCGTGTCCGGAGCTAACCCAGCGTTCAGCCCGGTGCCACCCCATGCGGTGCAGTAGATAACTGCCACCGACCTGAGCTCCTACCACGCCAATTGAAAATAGCGGCATTTCCACCCGCGACTGAGCAAGTGAAGTCGGAAGCTCCGCTTCACGTCCATTTCCAGAATCTAACATCGCCCATGTTGAGCTACAGTCCATTGCATGAGCAATGGCAACACCAGACCAAAGCACGATGTTCTGTTTGTCGAAGAATCTATGAGGTTCCTGTGCTTCTTGCGAGAATGACGGCAAGGCGGCAAGCACTAGAAAAGTGATGATGCAAATCCGTGCGCCGTTTGCATTAGACATCTTGAGTTTCCTTTGAACAGTGTGGCGACAATAAATGAGGACCCGCAGGAGTGCCTCTACGCACGAACACATCATTGCGGCAAGTGTTTGCTTATTGTGAACGTGAGTAGCTTGAAACAAGCTAATGAAATCTACTTATCTTTGGGAGGTTTTTCGCTCAGGAGCATGGTTTCGTGGGCGCGTAGCGATCTCTTCCTAGAACTCCATCCTGAACACTTTTGCCCAGCGGATCAAGAATATCAGTCGCCATATCTTCATCGCCTGGTACCAGTCACGATTATTCTCCGAGTGTCGAAACAATTCCCAACGCTCATCCACTTTGCCCGCGTTGATGAACGGCAAGTCCATGGTATACGTAAGTTCATCAGCAGCCCACTCTGCCAACGACCTAAGCCACTTATCCGCGGGAACAGGGAATCCAATGCGTTCACGGCTTTCCAGAATCGTTCCCGGCAGCATATCCCTGCTTGCAGATCGCAAGATGGATTTTGTGTGCCCATCTCTGCCGATGAGCAATTCCTCTGAGAGCGACAAAGCGAATTCAACCACTTCGGGTGCCAGAAAAGGAGAACGAGCGAAGACGAAAAATGCCTCGGAAGCGCGCTCTTCGAATCGCAAGGTATGCGGGAGTGAAGAAGTTTGCAGTTCTCGCATAAGTTGAATTCGAATGTTCGTTGCTCGCCCCTCTATGCTATTTCTTGTCGAAGTCTCTTGCTGTGGAAACCAATCGTCAATGAGCCAATCTGGCTTGGTTCTAGGACGAAGCACGGACTTGATTCTATGTGGCAGGCTGGCACCAACAAGAGACTTCAACAACTGCAGAAGCCGGTTGCCGGACGCAGCATTCGCGAGCATCGCGCCGGCCCTGATTAGTCTTCCACGACGACACAAAGACGCAGCCATGGCCACCAAATGAGAATTGCTTCCAGCAAACAAGCTATCCGCACCATGCCCACTAAGGACATCTTGTACGCCAACAGCTTGAGCCACTCGGTATAACTCCCGGTGCGCAAAAAGAACTGGGCTTGCGACTGGCTCCTCCAGGTCCAAAATAAGAGCATCAATTTCGTCCGGGATTCGTTGGCAGTCGTAGCGGACTAGATGACTTTCAGAGTCGCAAAGTTCTGTAACGGCACGCGCCCGGGATTCTTCTGCTCGGGAGTCAGGCGTGTCAGAGATGAACGTGAAGGAATGGATCGGGTAACCTCCACCCTTCGACTTCCTTAATGTCGCAAGAATAACGGATGAGTCTAGCCCCCCCGAAAGTGTGATTCCTGCAACTCGTTTATCGCGAGTACTGAGTTCAATCGATTCGGCGAGGAGCGTTTGCAGGCACCGCTCGGCATCGTCGCGCGTCATCCCTCGATCAACCAAGCCACGGATCGGCCAGAACTCCGTCACCGAAGGGTTCATCGGGCCGCACAAATTCAGTTCCAGCCAGGTTGCGGGTGGCAATCGCACGATGCCAGCGAAGAAAGTTTGAGTAGGGTCGCAGGTGGGAAGGTCGAGCAGCCAATCCTGCAGTATGGGAAGATTGGGTCTGCAGGGCACTCCGCTGATCTCGAGAAGTGCTTTGATCGTCGATGCGAAGTAGAACCCGCAGCGAGTTGAGAAGAAGAGAGACTTGGAGCCCACATGGTCTCGCGCAAGCAGGAGTTTGCCATTACGCAGATCAACAATCGCGCACGCAAACGAGCCGCGGAACCTGGAAAAACAAGAAGCTCCCCAGTATTTGTAAGATTGGCGGACGACTTCGGTCGGACAATCAGAGTACTCGTCGTGATACGACAGTCCGCGTTGTTGCGCCAGTTCTGGAAGGTTAAATATCGACCCATGCAGTCCAACCCAAATAGCATCTCGCGTTAGTGCGTGCCCATCCGCGGGTAACAGAAACGCACAATTCGCTGGAACTTCCTCCCCATCGCTCACAATCTCGACTGCCCGATTGCTTCGTTTCGCCACTAACATACGAGCGCTCCGAAGCTGCTGACACCCTGCCGCGCGCCAGAGACGCTTCGGATCGAGTATTGATCCAGAGTCGGTGATGCCACCAAGCAATCCGCTCATACGGGACGTGACCTCAGGCATTCAGAGTGGTTCACGTAGTTAGGCTTGTATTCTCTTCTCGAATTCCGTTCGGCGAATCTCCATCTCGCACGCTTTTTGGAGATTCGCGCGTGAGAAGGCGCCTTTGCGGAACGCCGAGTATATCCTTCGAAGGTCCTCTACTGCCCATTGCAAAACACTAGAAAGTTTTCGCACCGAACCATTCGGCTGCCGGTCATCTGGCGAATTGCTAGTTAAGTACTTATGAATGCGATGTACGACGGAACCAACCATCTTTCCCGGTGTCCCGGAGGTTAGAAGCATCAGAACACGTCTAGGAGGAAGAACCGCAAAGTCGGAGTACCAGATTTGCCGCCAAGCCAGAGACTTCACGCTGCGTACGTCATTGGGAGCCTCTAGTTTGGCGAACGCAGCTTCTGCCACTGAGCATCCCAGCAAGTCGGCGACCATCTCTAGGCAGATGTAGACGTATTTGCTGGTTTGTTGTCGGCGACTCTCTTCTGCCAACTCATTCCACTCCATCTGCAAACAATACTCCTCCACTAACAGCCGTATATCAAGAAGCCATAATAGTCCCTGTTCGAAGCGATGACGTAACGCCAGGTGCATGCACAGATGGTGAAGCATGTCTCGCGGATGCAAGTTCTTGGCGCGAAAGCCGGGATGTTCGATGCATCGATTCCAAATTGCGTTCATTTCATGGTTGTCCGACGGCAGATGAATGTCCAGGGTGGAGTGAATCTCGATGACCAACAGGTCATAATTAAAAAGTTTAGCTAGCCTGATCTCTTTGCCGTATCGGGCATTCATATCCAAGTAAGGAACATGCTTCTCCCGGTACCCATCCGCCTCCAAAAGCGAGTGGGCTCGTGCCATCTGAGCTTCAGGGATCCACAGATCCACATCTCGCATCGGACGCAAGTAGGGCAGAGGATAAACCGACTCCGCGAGACTAGCACCCTTCAGTACCACAGCTTCAATTCCATCTTCGTTGAACAGCGTAAAGACTCTGTGCAGCTCCGTCCTTCTACGCATATACCGAATCACTGCGTCCGTTTTCGACTGCTCTAGTGTTGCCCGAGCCTCGGGTGGAACCAGATCGAGGAATGCGCTTTCGTTCAAGGCAAAGTGCAGAAAAGGATGAAGCGAGACGCTCGTAAAGCGAAGAAGCCGCTTCCAGTCAGCTCTCTGCACTAGCGCTTCAAGATCCGTAGCATCGCTGACCCGACGTTGAGAAAGCAGCCTTAAGGCCAAGAGCTGTTCGAGGCTTGAATTGTATGGGTCAGATGATAAGTCAGCGCTCATGTCATGCCTTTTGTCGCTGGCGGATAACGGCGAGCCACTGCCTGCAATATTCTCGGAGTGTATAAAGTCTGATCATCTGCCGAGTCACGAACCGTGCGAATTCTAGATCAACTCGCAAGCACATAGCGATGATGCGCACTTGACGCGAGGCAGCACGAGCGTCTGAGGCAAGGCGCACCGGTTCCGCCGCCGGCGGATGCCATTTTCCTCCCACACAACAGGCGATTACTTCGCCGATCACCTCCGAGACCGGACGAGGTGGGTCACAGAGAATCCACCCATCACCTTGAGTTACGATCTCGTTTCCGCGGACATGCACGACACGATGGGCAAAAAGGAACCCATGTTCGAGGCAAGCTACGATCTGTCCGAGGCGGCAGTTCTTTCCGCCTGTCCATTGGATACGTATCCTGGATCCATCGGGAATGGTCGCGCCCATGCTGTTCCCTCGGATGCTCGACTCCAGAGTTCGCCCGGCCCGCGACAGTAACTCGACATACGTCCGGAGATTTGGTGTGTCCAGCATTGCAACAAGACCACTTTCCTGGGTAGCCAATACACACTCCATAGGAGCAGCCTGGGATGACTATCACTGCCTTATTGTCGCGGCTCTGTGCGAGGCTGCAAATTGTACTTCCTCCGGTTTGAAACCAGCTTCGAGCCGTCCTTTTTCGTTAGTCGAATACTTAATGCTGTCGATTACTTCTTGTCCCATCACTTGCAGAAAAGGCTTGCGAGCGTAGTCCATCGCACGCCCTACCTCCATCACGCTGCGAGGATTCTCCTTGGCTACCCTGGAGATATACTCATTGGCGAAGCGGACATGGCAAATTTCGTCTGCCAATTGCGCATCGAACAAATCCGCCAATTCCTCGTCCCCATTCTTGCGGCATGACGTTATTTCCGGCTCCACTGCGTCCACGCCTTCGGCCTCAAACTGTCGATTCTGTACCGCTAGTCTTCCCGAAAGAGCGTGGATGTTCGTAATGATCCGATATTGGAAGTTCATTACCGGGTATTCGCCGACACGACCTCCACGTTTCTCGAACGTGCGTTTGAAAGCAATCACGTGACGGGCTTCGTCCGAGCACTGCCGCGCGATCGACATTCGAATATTCCAATCCGCGTCGGGAAAGTCAACGAGCGAGCGTGCGGCATTCTCCATCCCGTTTACCTCTTCATTCATTTGCCGATGAAGAAATTCCACTCTCTTTCGCGGGTCATCATCGGGAAAATGCGCGCATTCGACCCAGCGACTCACCACTTCGAATCGCTCGTCACGTGCAGGCCCAGATGCAAATAGACTTTCATCGAACTCGGTTTCAGAACGGGGTTTCATGCGGATTTCCTCACACCTGCAATTGAACTCATTCCTGACTGGCGAAGGATTTCATTGATTTCGTCGTCGGAAAAATCTGCCTGACGCCGGTCTTCCACGTTTATGCCGATGTTGTTGTGCTGCTTAAAGCCGAGATCAACTCCAACGACATTGGTATCGCCTTCTTTGATCGCCAGGGCTGCGTTCACATTCGAGAACATCCGCATGGCAACGGCGACCTTGAACAAAACGCGCGGATTTTCCCGGGCCAACCGTCTGATCCAGCGGTTTGCGAACCGTACGTGGTTCACCTCATCGGCGAGAATATGCTCTAAAACCTCCGCGGTTCTCTCGTCATTAACAGCTCGCCAAACGTTTCGCAGCGTACCCAGAAGGTCCATCTGTCCGGCTTCAAACGTACGGTTTTGGATCGCCAATCGAGCCTCCAGCGAGTCGCACAGATTTGTTATGCACCATTCAAAGTTCGCAATCGGAAACTCTCCCTTGAACCCACCCAATTGTTTAAGGCGACGAAAGAGCGACAACACATGCCGGCTCTCATCCGCACACTGGCGAGCCAGTTCCATCTTCAACTCCCACGGAGTATCCGGAAAATCAACTAACAACTGAGCTGCGATTTCCATCGCGCCAGTCTCATTGTTCATATGGCGATGCAATTTCTCGCGGCGCGATATCTCAGACATTGCGTCGGGCCATTCCGCCATATCTGCATCCCGTTGTGCCACCGTAAAGCATGACTCCCGGATCGGGTCTTCACAAAGAGTGACACCGTAAACCGTTTTTCGCCTATCTGTTGTTCTCATAACTGTTAGGACGCCCTCGCCAAAGTTCCGTCTGCTCCATGAGGAACGAAATCGTCGATTGCTGCCAACAGCTTCTTCCATCCATCTTCTGTCTGCTGATCATGTCTCGGCTGCATTTCAAGTTCCTTGCAAAACTCGTCGCGTTCGCGTTGTGCGCGTGCGTATCCATCCAGAATGTGCTCGATGACTCGGACTGAGGGTTCATCTAGGAGATGATCGGTGCGGTCCAAGTAACTCTGATACCGCCCCACCACGGCAGGCACGACCACGTCATAGAAAACATAGACGCGATCGCCAGTCTTCTGCAGTTTACTAAGCCCCTCAAGAAAGTTGGCCATGCTATCAAGCGGCCTTACCATGTAATGAAGCGGTGCCCGCATTTCGAACGTCCGTTTGCCGAGGCCGTCGGCGTTTTGCGCCAACTCCCAGACGTGCCGCCCAAACAACACCTTGATTTCCATCTCAGGAGTTGTTGGCACCCAACTGGCGAGTGTTTCCATCAGAAAGACTTCCATCCAGCGAAAAACCCCCAGGTACTCGGCTTTCTCTTTCACTGACAAAGTCATTTGCCCTCCACCACCCTTTCGATGAGTTCAGCCGTTTCGTCCGGAGTTCCTCCAATATCCAGATAAAAGCAACGCGCCCCGGAGAATACGCGAAGAAACTCCAACATCAACATGCCCGGACGTTGAGACCACAGGCTCGCTAACAGAGGTTGCAACGACGGTAGCTTTATTTCGCCGGGCGTTAATTCCTCCACGGCCGGTTTTTGCTGGAAGCCACGAAGAAACAAACAATGGGACAGGTTTACAGAGCGTGGGGCAGCGTCTGGAAACACATCGCGCGCAGAGAGGCGCACGCGATTCGACCCATCTTCCGTTTTATCTATGAGCGGGTTCATGCCTTGTAGCCGAACCTCCAGTCTTGCCGCGCGAGCTCCCGGGCGGATCGACACCGCTCGCCGAAAAGGAAGGAGCGCTCCGGTTTTCACGCATACGGCAGCATACTCGTCTCCAAGAAAAGCATGTGACCGTGCAGCTAGCGCCAAGGACAGCGTGGTTTTGCCTGACCCCTTCGCGCCAACAATAAGTAATCCATTGGTGCCGATTCCCACCGTTGCAGCATGGAAGAAGCGAACATCCTGTTGCAAGCGCATCACATTACTCACTGCGAACTGGGCAACGATCGCTTGCCAGGAGTACCCCCTATCAATCAGCAATTGATGCCTGCCGACCGCTATTACCGGGTCCGTGCAGTCACATTTAGCGAGACACTGCCATTCCGCTAGATGCTTTTTTGGCAATACCCTGAGATTGCGCTCGGGAAATAACTCCAGAATGAAAGTGCAATAGTCGAGAGTTTCCTTTGCGTCAAACCATACGAGAGACGTATTTGATGTGTGATTGGTTGTAAGCTCAAGACAAAATACCGGAAATTGGTTTAACTCGGCTTTGGAGCTGACACATTCTGCAAAGAGGATTCGGAACCGATCGGCGAACTGGGTGTCATCGCACGTAAGACATAAGCCGCCACGGGCGAATCTATAGTAGTCAGAAGGCGGCCGTTGTGCTCCGCCGTCTTCCGCGAATGGTTGCGAATCATGCCCGCCATGAGACAAGAGTGTTTCTAGCATATGAAATGACCTGAATAACACAAACGTTAGTGGCCTAGTCTGTGAGCTGCTGATGTTCTCTCGATCCCAATTACAGAGCTCAAGCAAATAAATTGACGCCGCATTGTAAGTTTGTGTGGTGTGTGTGGCTCTGAGTTGCATCTGATAGTGAAAATCACTTGCAAAGGAGATGTATGCAAAGCCGCTATAGCCGAAATCCAACGGTTGAGTCCGCCCCCATGCGGGGTGAGAGCGTTCTCTTCAATCCTCAAAACAGTAGATTCTGTCTTTTGAATTCGACGGCAGCACTCCTTTGGAGCCAGCTGGAGACCCCGCAAACGGTCCAGGAACTGGCAGGGTCTGTCGTGTCTAAGTTTGAAGGTGTCGATTCGACCGTGGCATCCCGCGACGTCGAAGTTGCACTCTCACAATTGCTGGAAGTGGATTGCGTGATAAGAACGCAGCCCGAGTAATTCCTGACGGAGGACGACTCGTGATAGACAATAACAACAACACGATAACAAGCCAAACCAATGCTAAGCCGAAGTACGAAGCTCCTACTGTGAGGGTGATGGACGAATCCGAAGTCCTTACCGCTTTCCAGGTTACTGCAGCGGGAGCGACCATGTGGTGGTCCTCCTAGGCTGACAGTATCCTTGCGCTGCCTGAATCGTGACGACTCTCAGTGAAGTCCACCGGGAGATGATGATCGTATACCCGGCCAATTGTCGCGAGGAAGCCGGTACTGCCTGCTGGTGCGAGGGGTCGCGGGTGCCGTGCGCTTTTCTTGGGGACCTTCCCTGCACGTAGCCGCAATGGTTTCTGCGACATCGTAATAGGTTGGAGTCAACATGGTAGCGGGTTGGGAGAATGTAATCGACTGCATCACTAGCCTATATCGCGACGCGTGGAATGCCTATCACCAGTTGAATCCCGTCATGCGCGGCTTCCTGTCGCCGTTGATTGCGATCATTAAGTACCTACCTCCTATCGTTATCTTGGAGCGCCTATCGGGCGGGAAGACAACGCAGTATAACTCTGCGGGCTTTCGTCAAGACCTGTTCTATTGGATCTGGCATTCCAGCGGCTTATACCGGTTCCTGTTCACCGCCAGTTTGCTTGGAGTACTCACTCCTTACTTGAGAGTGTTCGATCTGAAGCTGCTGATGCCGCTACACTATGTCATGCGCGGCGCAATCTTTTACTTGATAGCGGAGTTCATCGCGTATTGGTACCATCGCTGGCAGCATTCTAACCGTTTTCTCTGGGCGTTTCATACAACACACCACACTCAAACGCATTTGAGTTTCGCCACATTCAACAGGTTCCATCCCATCGACGAATTCTTGATGGACATAATTCCTTACGTGCCGCTTTTCATGCTGGGAGCTACGGTGAACGACTGGGCGCCGCTCTTCTGGATGCACAAAAGTCTTGTGTATTTGCAACACAGCGAAGTTCGATGCCGGCTTGGGCCTTTAGGTAATATATTTGTCACTCCTCACTTTCACGCTTTTCACCATTCGATTGACCCTGCACATTACAACCACAACTTCGGGGCGACTCTGAGTGTGTGGGATTATTGCTTTGGGACTGCCATCGAAGAGCGGGAGTGGCCGTGCCGCTACGGGCTTCCGAACGTAGAGATGCCGACGGTCGCCAGTACATTCCTGGTTCCATTCCGGTTGGTTCACGAAACTTATTTTAAGAAGAGAACTCATGTGGAGTCGGCGGGGGCCGATTAAGAGAGGGAGCTTGCCAACTGCGTTCATGATCGTGCCGGAAAAGGCCTCTGACTTGCTCTTTGCATGGTCGTGGCGCTACGTTATTCACGATGCATTGCGGGGACTCCGGCTCAGTGTACTGTTATTCCTGATCATCTATCTGATAGAGCGCTTTTATAAGGCACCCACATCGAAGTACAAGAGCCGTAACTTCCTCCACGACATCTGTTATTGGTTTTATATTCGAAGTGATCTGCATCGAATCCTCTTTATGGCCGCATTATTCAGCGTCCTCGGCAGCCATCTTCGCTTTCTTGAGATCAGATCATTCCAAAGCGTGCCGGTCGTATTGCGGTGGCTTCTTTATTTCCTGGTGGCCGAGTTTCTTGCTTACTGGATACATCGCTGGCAGCATACAAGCCGAGTGTTATGGGCTTTTCACAGCATCCATCATTCCCAGGAACAACTGTCGTTCGCCACTTCGGAGCGCTCTCATCCGATCGATGTGTTCGTATCCAACACACTCTCATTTGTTCCGCTTCTGCTGCTTGGACAACCCGTGAAAGAATGGCTTCCTTTGTACTATGTTATGGAATTCCTGATTGCAATTGAACATAGCGAGATTCCATGGAGATTCGGGCCGCTGGGAAAGATTGTCGTAAGTCCTGGCTTTCATTCATTCCATCATTCGATAAAACCGGAGCACCACAACCGAAACTTCGGTCGAATGCTGAGCATTTGGGATTACCTCTTCGGAACCGCAGTATGCGACCAGACGCGTCCGCGCGTCTTCGGACTGCAAGAGCCAAAGATGCCCACCTTAATAAGCCAGCTCTTCTCTCCATTCTTTCATCTATACACGGAAATCGTTAAGTCCAATCGAGCCGGACAGCGCGGCCAGGAGCTTACTAGCTCGGATCCAGTGTAGAAGTGGTCGTTTGCAGAAGCGAGAGGAGTCCTCTGCAGTGTGCGGAATCAGCGCCATCATAGGGTCGTCGAGTCCATCGCAAGACAGAAGTGCTTTGATGGCCATGCACCGCGCTCTGGTTCATCGTGGCCCTGACGGAGAAGGCTTTCTTCTGTGCAGTGAAGAGCTTCAGCCATTTTCCTTCAGACGCGCTCCGGATGTTGCGCAATTCGGGAATATCAACCCGTCGTTCGCATGCGCTTTTCGCTGGCTAATGATCCAGGACCTGGGAACAAGCGCGCAGCAACCGATGCCTTCGCGCGATCGGCGATTCTGGGTCGTGTTCAATGGTGAAATTTACAATTTCAGGGAGCTAGCGGAAGAACTTCGCTCCCATGGACATTTCTTTGACAGTGCCGCTGATACGGAAGTGATCATCGCCGCCTATCAACAATGGGGCAATGATTGCTTTCGACGCTTTCATGGTATGTGGGCTGTTGTGATCTTGGATCGGAAGCGTGGAGTTGTAGTGGGTTCGCGAGATCGCATCGGAATCAAGCCGCTCTTTTACAGCCTCGACTCCGGACGGATGCTGTTGGCTTCCGAGTCGCGTGCCATCGCTTTCGCTCGGTCGGGCGGACCTAGGCCGGATCTGACCAGATTTCGCGAATTCCTTCTTGGCTTACCGCCGCAGTCGGCAGATCGTACATTCTTTGAGAACGTGTACCCGGTTCCCGCAGGTTCGTTTTTCGAGGTTTCGCTTCGGGAACAGATCACCGAAGCTCCCCAATTTACGGAATTCTGGAAGCTCTCTGATTTTTCACATGACCTTGAACACCAGATGACCGAAGCTGAGGCGAGATCGGGACTCGATTCACTGCTGAGCTCTGCCGTCAGGTGCCATTCGAATGCCGCCGTGCGCGTCGGAGCGCTTCTATCGGGTGGATTAGATTCGTCTCTGCTCTGTTCGCTCTTGCTCAAGGACGAGCCGCGCGCAAATACCTTTTCTTTGGTGTACGACGATCCTGCGATGAGCGAATGGCCGTATGTGCAGCTGGTCACCGCAAAGTGCGGGGGTACAAACAATACTCTGGAGTTTAGCCGAGAGCTCGCGTGGAATTCGGTGGACGATGTAGTAGAGGCAGTCGGGCGGCCGTTGCTCGGACAGGACATGATTGCCCAGTATCATATCTACAAACTGGCACGCCAGCGCGGCACCGCGGTCGTGATCGATGGCCAGGGAGCGGATGAAATGTTAGGCGGACTGCCAATCTACGAAGCGCAAATGTTTCTTGCCATGCTGAAGCGATTGCAACTCCTGCGCATTGTAAAGGAGCTGAGACTCCGAAGCAGGCGATACAACAACAGCATGCTTTCGAATCTTCATACCTATCTCGCCTCTCCTTTACGAAATGTGTCACGGAATAAACAAAGAGCCTACGACTGGATTTCAGCGGATTGGATGGCTCCTGCAACTTCAATGGACTGTGAGGACGGGCCGGACCCTTCACACTTCAACCGCTTTCTGTATCGCCAAGTTAAGCATCAGAATCTGCCGACAGTGATCGAGCAGCTCGATCACACCTCGATGCGCCATGCGGTCGAAGCGCGGGTGCCGTATCTCGATCACCGCGTTGTGGAATTGTGTTTTCGGTTGCCGGCTGATTTCAAGGTTGCAAATGGCTATCGGAAGAAGCTGCTCTACGACATTGCCGGGGCATATCTTCCACACGCGGTTTTGAAACGTAAGGACAAGAAGATGTTTGTGTCGGATACAAGATGGATGCGATTGCGCGAGCACCATGCCGAAGATTTGGTTCGAATGGCAAAAAGCCTGGCTATGCGGAATTCTGGATTGTTCGACGCTAAACGCCTGCTGAAATTTGTCGAAGGTTACTTACTTAATCAGCATGATGATGAATTAGCAGTGTGGCGGCTTTATACTGCGTACCGTTGGTTCGAGGTCTGCAAGTTGTCGTGATTTCTTGCTCTTACCGCACGCGACGTTCATACAACTCAAGAAGGCTTCCCCGCATTCCATGACAGCATGGCTTTGAAATTCACGACCTCCTATCTTGAAGATTCCCTCTCTGTGTTTCGTTATTACAAGAGATTGGCCGAGGCGGCGATGGTGCAGGTAACGGATGAGCAACTTTTCGCCGTACTCGACCCTGAGATGAACTCCATCGCGCTGATCGTCAAGCATATGGCGGGGAACATGCGGTCTCGCTGGACGGACTTTCTAACCAGCGACGGGGAAAAGCCAGACCGCAACCGCGATAACGAATTCGTTGAGCCGCCGGCACGGCGGGAGGCAGTAATAACGATGTGGGATTCGGGTTGGAGTTGCTTGTTCTCGGCTCTTGAAAACCTTTCCTCGGAGGACATGACGCGCACGGTCGTCATCCGAGGTGAGGCGCACTCGGTAATGCAGGCCGTCAACCGACAGGTTGCTCACTATGCATATCATTGTGGGCAAATCGTCTTCTTGGCGAAGCATTTCCAGTACTCTCAATGGAAGTCCCCGACTATACCCCGTGGCCACTCTGCCAAACTCAATCAGAGGGTGATAGACGGCGAAGCTAGCCAGCGGTGATTCAGTGCTGATAAGGGATGCCGAAGCGAGATGTTGAATACTGCCTCACCCAGTTTCTTGTGTGCAGCCTTTTGGGGATTTTCTCTTTAGGTGTTTACTACTGAAGCTGCCTTCCAGAGTCACTTATTCAATATGGTCACATCTCAGGCGATTTTTCGCTTGCAACAAATTCCGAACGGCGTTTAATTGCGTAGGTACGCTCTCGTGCTAGGAGTGAAATTGAGGGTACTTTCCAGGCACGAGGACTTTTTCAGAAACCCACAAGCGGGTGAAGGAGGATATCGTAGCGACGGCAAACAGTGACATTGCATCGATATGCAGCAGCCTAGCTGCCGTGCCCTCAGACGGCGCTTGACATCTTTCCTATTTGCACCGGGCGTGGTCACCCGATCGCGCCCGGTTTGGTGTTTGTGGGTTTACGCTACAGCAGAACGAGCGAGAACGAGTGTAGGCATCGCTCTGCCACTCTGGAGTTATAACAAATCTAAGCTCCCACAGCTAAAGAACATTCTGGTAAATGCAGTTGAAATAAAGGTACTTGACGAAGCAACTGAACGCTTTCGTCTGGTATCGGACTAAGTATATTAACCCCGCGCTCCAAAAAGGTCGGTTGCTGTGCAAAGCGAAACACAAAAGCGTAGCGCCACGCCCATCAAGAAAGACACGCTGGCGGCTTCTCTCGCCCACGAGATCAACAATCCTCTCGATTCGGTTCTCAATCTTCTTTATCTGGTGAAGAAGGAAGCTACGCTCACTGCCCAGGGACGCCAATACCTCTCTCTCGCTGAGGAAGAGGTGCAGCGAGTTGCCAAGATTGCCCATGCCGCATTGGAATGCTTCAGGGACTTCGAGCCTCCGGAGGACACAAACATACCCGATTTGGTGGGCTCGGTCATCGATCTGTACAAGTCACGACTTGAAGCGCGCGGCATTTCTGTGTCTACCCGGTACGACGAAGGCGGAGATCTTGCCGTCTACTCCGGTCCGCTGCGCCAGGTGTTTTCTAATCTTCTGCTGAATGCTGCCGACTCCATGCCCGCCGGCGGACGGTTTCAGGCAAGGGCCACTAGATCCCATGAGTGGTCGGGAGAGCACAGACAGGGACTGCGAGTGACGTTCGCGGATACTGGATGCGGAATCACTGAGGAAGACCTCCATCGGATATTCGAGCCGTCCTTTACCACCAAGGGTTCTGGCGGCAGTGGTTTAGGGCTTTCCCTGGTGAAAGACATAGTGCAAAGGCACGGCGGTTCCATTCGCGTCCGGAGCAGTACGAAATCAGGCCGGAGCGGAAGCGTGTTCACTATATTTCTACCCGGAGAACCAAAGCAGGACACTCGTCAAGCCGCATGACTGACCATCGTCGCCCCAGTCTATGTGGCTGGTTACTCCACATCAGCAGGCATCTGAACGGGTGCCAGTTTCTCAGCTTCCGCGATCATCGCCTCCAAGCTCACACGGATACCTTCAGCCCAGAAGGTTTCTTCGGTTGGATCGAGGCCGAACGGTTGAAGGAGTTCGACCACGCTTTTCGTCGCACCGGAACGCAGCAGATCAAGATAGAGCGGCTCAAACTGGCTACCTAGGCGTAATTGCTGGGCATACAAGCTCTGCGTCAAGAGCTCGCCAAACGCGTAACCGTAAACATAAAACGGCCGGTGAAAGTGCGAAACATATGACCAGAGATGGTTGGCACTCTGATAGGTGAACACCTCGCCATCTTCTCCGTATAGTTCTTTTGCGGTGGTAAGCCACAATGCATCCAGCTCCTCGACGGAAAGTTTCTTAGGGTCATTCCATTCCGTATATTCCCTATTCATGCCGTGTACGCGGCGTTCAAAATTAGAGAACCCAATCTGCCGCACGACAGTGTTCAGCATACCTTCGATCTTTTGGGTAAGCAGCGCAAGCACCGCCGCACTGTCTCCTTTTTCAGCAAGCTGCTTCCTCAGAAAATTGAATGTCGTCATTTCGCCGAAGACGGACGCGGTCTCGCAGTATGCAATTGGCGGATGGAACATGAGCGGCCCCTGCGCTTCGCCGGCCAAAATGCCATGGACACCGTGGCCGAGTTCATGTGCCAGTGTCATCACGTCATGATTCGAACCCAGGTAATTCAAAAACGTGAACGATTGCGACCGGTTTCCGGGAAGCACAAAAGAACAATTAAATGCCCCGCCGCGTTTGCCCAGTGTCGCGGGTACGTCGATGCGCTTCGACGCGATGAAATCGCGGATGATGCCGGTAAGCGTTGGGCTAAAACTTTCGTACGCCGCAAGAACCATGGACATCGCGTTGTTAAACGGAACCACTGTGGTGTCCGCAAACGGCAACGGCGCATTTCGATCGCTCCACCTGAGCGTCTTCAAGCCGAGCAACTCGGCCTTGAGGCGATAGTAACGACGAGCAAGCGGTCCTGCGACGTTCTTTACTGCATTGTGCAGCGCATCTACAACTGCATCCGGAATGCGGTTTTCCTTATTACTCGACTCCATCGGATTGCGATAATGACGTTCCTTGCGCTCCACGGCGCTCTTGCCAACGACGACATAGAGCGTCTGCGCTGAATACTTGGCGAAATATCCTCCCAGACCATCGTTGATTGTCTTCTGCACTTCCGCGCGAAGGGCAGCATCTTTCGAATTCGTGAGAATGTCAAGCATCTCGGTCAGGCTCTTCTTCTCGGCCTTGTGGTCGAAACGAAGATCCGCCTCGCATTCATCAAAGAACTCATCCCACGAGGCCGGCCCAAACGGAGCGCGCTTCGTAAGTGCGGCTTCCACCGGTTCGCTCAAAAAGTGTGGTCTGAAGACTCGCTGATGCTCAATCCACGGCCGATGCCTTTGGACTACTGCATCCTTTGCGTACCATTTCTCCAGCGTCGCATCATCCAGCGCCACCAACTCCAATTCGAAGAATGTCAGATATTCGCCCTGAATCTGGCTCATCGCCTGTTGCGCCTCGGCAATCTTCGCCTTCACCGCCTCATTCGTCACGTCCAAGCTTTGCTGGAGAGAGAGATAGACCATGATCTTTCCTCCAAGCATGTCGAGCTCTGAATATGCGGAGATCGCCGAGCCCAGCGTATCGGCCAGCTTTCCTTTGTGATTCAAGTTGAATTGCTGCGCTTGCTTCGTGAATTCAGCGATGTCCAGATCGATTTGCGGATCGCTGATTCCAGAGTATATGGAGGTCAAGTCCCAACGAACGTCGCTATCGGCGATGTGTTGATTCGGCATCATTGTAAGTCTGGATCTCTCTTTGTGCGGGTTATTCGCGCTCATCCAGGTACAACGGACGTAGGCACGATCCGAGTCGCAGTCAGCAACCGCGCCCGGTTATGGCTTAGGGTTAAGCTGCGCGATGGATATCGTCTTTCTTGCCCCCTGGCAGCTCGACCCTGTTGCGGGTAATCAGGCGAATGAGCGCCGTCAAAATCACAGCTCCTCCAATTGCGACCAGAATTGTGTACACCATTCCACCCTGTCCGGCAAAGCCGAGCGACTGCATAATCCAGCCGCCGACCACGGCTCCAACAATGCCCAGAACGAGGTCCATGAACACTCCATACCCAGCGCCGCGCATTATTTTGCCCGTGGCCCATCCTGCAATCAATCCGACTATCGCCCACCAAACTAGATTTGTCACTCAATACCTCCCGGTTTCTATCTGTTCTGATGCCAGAGGCTCGGCTTGGGTGCTTTTCTGAACGATGGATACCGGCTCCCGAGTAAGTTCGCCCACGGCTGTGCCGGAGCATGACTCACACCGGGTGCTGCTGACGGTGTGCTCGGAAACTCATCAGCTATCCTTGCGGTAAAGGAGATCGCGCATTGCCTGCCGCCTGGCATCGTTTGCTTCATTCACAGTCTTGCGTTCGTCAGCATCCATCCTGCGCTGAGTTATAGGATCGCTTGGGTCGGAACTGCTGCACTCTGGGCAGCGGTTAGCGAAACCGGGTTTATTCGGCTTCAGTTCGAACTCCTCTTTGCAAACGATGCAGACTTTAATAGGAAAGCTCATTTAGCCTCCGGCACGGGCCACGCAGCAGTGCAGATGCGAAAAAATGAAACAATGCTCTACCGCATTGTACCCAAAATTCTCAGGGAGACACGATCTTGAAAGCAAGGAATCTCACAACTCGCACCAAGCGAGGTGGAACTCATTTCGGGAGCTTACGAGGGTCGGGAACACCACATGTACCCTTCGGCATCTAAACTTCCTGTCTGGCAACATGAGTGAGTCTGTTCGTCCCGGAGTGTAGGAATATGGGCAGAGTAAAAGCCCGTGGTAAGAACAGAAGCGGTAAGTAAGAGCGGTGTATTTCATTGTGTCAGGAGTAAAAGATGGCGAGAAGGAAATTGTCTCAGGCATTGATTGCCGGAGCGGCTACCGTGGGAACCGCGGGAGTGCTGGCCGGGGTGGGGACGCTGTTGCTAGGGCGGGCAATGTGGGATGCAGTAACAACTACAACAGCTCTCTCCGGCAAAGTTGTGCTAATCACCGGCGCAAGCCGCGGTTTGGGGCTGGCCCTGGCGGAAGAATGTGCGAGGCAAGGCTGCCGGTTGGCAATCTGCGGACGCGACCAGCAGTCATTGACGCGCGCCGAGTCCGAACTGCGTCGCAGAGGGACGGAAGTGCTCGCGCTCCGATGCGACATCTCCAGTTGACAAGAAGTGGAAAAGATGGTAGGCACGGTGATCGCGCATTACGGAAAGATCGACGTGCTAATCAATAACGCCGGGACGATCGTTGTCGGTCCACTAAGCGCGCAAACACCGGACGATTTCAAGGAAGCCATGGACGTGATCTTCTGGGGTGCGGTTCACACCACCCTTCTCGTACTTCCTCACATGCTCGAGAGGCGCCAAGGACGGATTGCCAACATAACATCAATCGGCGGAAAGATCGCAGTCCCGCATCTGCTGCCTTATTCTGCAGCCAAGTTTGCGCTCACTGGATTCTCCGAGGGCATCACCGCTGAGCTTGCGGCTGAAGGTGTCCAAGTCACGACCGTAGTCCCTGGATTGATGCGCACGGGTTCTCATCTCAATGCATTCTTTAAAGGTGACAATCGGTCCGAATATGCATGGTTCGGCATCTCCGCCAGCACTCCATTTCTGGCCATGGATGCAGCGCGTGCCGCGAAAAGAATTGTGCATGCAATCCGTCGTGGCGATGCGGAGTTGATTCTGGGCTTACCTGCGAAGATCGCGGCCCTTGCCCACGGCTTGGCACCTGCCGTTACGGTGCGGGCGTTGGCCGCAGTGAATCGCATAATGCCAGGTGCCTCCGGACATGGCAAAGATCGCCATCGCGGGCACCAGAGCGAGAGCACGCCGACAAAAAGTCCACTGACCGCCTTCGGCACACGCGCCGCAAAGCGCTGGAATCAGGAGAAGCTTGCCTGAGAGTTTTGTGAGGTCTCAGCTTATTGGAGTGTGTTTGCGGCTCCCGGTTTGGCCGGGATGCAGGGAGCTTTTTGGCCGCGCCTCGAGTGATCCACACGGGCCCAGAAAGCAATAAAGTAATCCACCGCCGAGAGCAGTGACACAAACAGCATGAACCAGATCGAGATGCGTGCGATGAGTTCGACCCCGATGATGAAGCCGAAAAAGTTCCACTCATACCAGCGGTGAGCCAGAATTGCAGCGACGACGGCGACAATCTGCAGGACCATTTTCAGCTTACCCAGTTCGCGGGCCTGGATTGCAAAACCCTCCGTCGCGGCCACGCTGCGCAAGCCAGTGATCAGAAACTCGCGTCCCAGCACCAGAACAACAATCCAGGGCGGCATGAGGTTGGGCGTAAAACGAACCAGAAGGATCAGGCCGGCGGCGACCAGAAGCTTGTCCGCCATCGGGTCCAGCAACATGCCCATACTGCTGATCTGGCCATGTTTGCGCGCAAGGTAGCCGTCGAGTCCGTCGGTGATGGAGGCAAGAATAAAGATTCCAGCGGCCAGCAACTCCTGCTCACCCGGCCGAAACATGTGGCTGGACAGCACCCAGATCAAAAAAGGAATACAGCCAATTCTGCTCAAGGTAATCGAGTTTGGCAGGTTCAACAAATCAAATACCATCCGGAGTGGGGCAGGTGTCTCCGTCAAATTATGCGGGATCAATCGTCGAAAAGCAACGCAACAGGGCCACTGCAGTGCTCTTCAAAGTCGGCCGTAGCCGCGCAACAATCCACGCTCGCAGTCCGTCGAGGTGAATCCGTTCAAGCTGATTGTGTCTCTACGCTTTGTAACGACGCACTCTGCTGGTTATACTTCAGCCAGCAATGGCCAACATCTTATATGGAGTCAACGGCGAGGGCGCGGGGCACTCCACCCGCTCGCGAGAGATCATTCTTCACTTGCAACGCAGCGGACACAACGTAGTAGCCGCATCGTTCGACCGCGGCCTGCGCAACCTTGGCGACGTGTGCGAAGTGCTGGAAATTCACGGTTTCCGCTTTACCTATGTGAACAACCAGGTGCGCTACAACCGCACCTTGGCGCGCAACCTGTTCCACGCTCGCAAGGCCACGCGCAGCATCAGCGAACTTACCCGACTCATCGACGAGCGTGGCATCGAGCTGGTCATCACCGACTTTGAGCCTCTCACCTGCCGTGCCGGACGCCGCCGCAAACTCCCCGTCATCTCCATCGACAATCAGCACATCATGACGCACTTCAAGGTGGCCACGCCGCCGGGATACCGCACCGACGCAACCGCCTGCAAAATGCTGGTGCGCATGATGACTCCCCAGGCGAGCCACTACCTGGTGACATCATTTTTCGATGCGCCATCCCTCCGTCGTAACTCCGAACTCGTGCCGCCGATCCTGCGCCAGCAGATTCAGGATGCCGTACCCACCGCCGAGGGCCCCATCCTCGTCTATGTCACCTCGCCCGCGCCCGCGCTCATCAAAGTGCTTTCCTCGGTGCGTGCCGAGTTCATCGCCTACGGCTTTGGCCGCGAAGGACAAGATGGTAACATCCTCTACAAAAAGCCCGGCTTTGAAACCTTCTTCGACGACCTCGTCCGCGCCCAGGCGATCATCGCCAACGCCGGATTTTCTCTGGTCACCGAGGCGCTGCACCTCGGCAAGCCTTACCTCGCGGTGCCGGTTCGCAATCAATTCGAGCAAATCTTTAACGCCTTCTGGCTGGATCGTACCGGCTACGGCGCATTCTGGGAGCAGTTGACCAAAGAGCGCGTCGAATCGTTCCTCTTCAACATTCCGTACTTTCGCGAGAAGCTCGCCGACTATCCACGAACCTCAAACCGCGACCTGTTCGCAAAGCTCGATGCGCAAATCGCCGCGCGGCTGCAGTAGCAGTGCTCTTGAGAGTGTGGTCACGCGTGTTTACGAGGGTGTCTTCCTGAGCGCAGCGAAGGACCCCAGCCCTGCTCAAACCTGCCGCGCGGTCTCAGATTTTCATCGAGCAATTGTTATTTAAGCTGTTGAGCGAACAGAAGCATCAGTCGCCTTTGCCGTGAAATCGAGACTGTACTTCGTCATGCCTAGTCTCTGCGCTCCCTGAAGAACGCCTGCAGGATTTCCATGCAGCGCCCAGCCAGCACGCCTTCCGTGACTTCCACATGATGGTTCAGCCGGGGATGGTTGATCACCTGCATGATGCCGCCTGCGGCTCCGGCCTTGGGATCGCGCGCACCGAAGACAAGCCGCGCGATTCGCGCATGCATGATTGCTCCGGCGCACATCGCGCAGGGCTCCAGAGTGATGTAAAGCTGGCAGCCGCTAAGCCGGTAGTTACCCAGCTCGCGAGCGGCGTCGCGCAGCGCCTGGATCTCCGCGTGCGCGCAGGGATCGCTGAGCGAGACCACCTGATTCCAGCCGCGCCCCACGATGTGTTGCGCAATCACGGATTGTCCAACGATGCGCTCCTCGCAAATCACTACCGCGCCGACCGGAACCTCGCCCGCAACTTCGGCCATCCGCGCCAGCCGCAGAGCCTCTTCCATCCAGCGCTCGTCCGGAGCCGAGACCCGAATTTCTTTTCCATTCTGCATAGGCTGGATTGCGTCTCTGGATTGCGAATAAAGCCGCTTACTCTCCCGCCGGTTCCTGCTGCGTCATGCAGTGGATTGCGCCCAGGCCCCAGATCAGGTCGCCGCAATAAATAGGCACGATGCTGTGCTTCGGCATCGCCCGCTGGATAATGTTCAGCGCCTCTAGATCGTTCGGATCGTCGAAAGTTGGCACCAGTACCGTCCGGTTAGAAATATAAAAATTCGCGTAGCTGGCGGGCACGCGCTGTCCCTTAAAAACAACCGGCGCCGGCATAGGCAAGGGAATTACCTCCAGCGCCTTGCCCACCGTGTCCGTCATCTTCTTCAAACGCTTCAAGTTTTCTTTGAGAATCGCGTGATTCTCGTCCGCCGGATCAGCCTCGCTGGCGGCCAGCACCGTGCGCGGCCCGACGAAACGCGCGATGTCATCAACGTGGCCATGGGTATCATCTCCCACGATACCGCGCTCCAGCCACAACACTTTTTTCACTCCCAGTATCCGCCCCAGCGCGGCTTCAATCTGCTCGCGCGTCATCCCCGGATTGCGCTGCTGCACCGGACTGAGCAGACACTCCTCCGTGGTCAGCAGCAACCCGCGGCCGTTCACGTCAATCGATCCGCCTTCCAGTACCATTGCGCCTGCGGCCGGCAGCGCAGCGTTACCCGTGTCCCCGCCATTCACCGTGGCCGCAAATTCCCTGCAGCCACGCACCTCGGCGATCTTTTCCGGAAGCGTGTTATCCAGCTTCCAGTTCTTGTACTTGGCCCAGGCGTTGAACTTCCAGTTGGTCACCGCAACCTTGCCCGCTTTGTCCTTCACAAAAATTGGACCGGAGTCCCGCAGCCATCCGCGATTGGTGGGCCACCGATGAAAGCCGATGCGCGCCTCCAGGCCCGGCAATACATTTGCATGTGTCAATATAGTCCGCGTACGGTCTTCGGCCCCGCCGTCGTTCACAATCAGCTCAACCCGCGAGGCCCGCGCCAGGTGGCGCACGATCTCGGCATAGACATAGGGGATGGGCTCAAACTTTCCCGGCCAATCGCTGCGGTTATGCGGCCACGCCAGCCACGTCGCCCGTTGCGGTTCCCACTCGGCGGGCATGCGGTAGCCCAGCGCGGCCGGAAAGTCTGTTGCAATCTTGGCCGTCATCTACTTTCCAAACCTCTGCATGATCGGCCCATAGGCGTCGATGCGGCGGTCGCGCAGGAAGGGCCAGTTGCGGCGAATCTCCTCTTGCAGCTTCACGTCCACGGTCCCCACCAGAATCTCTTCTTTATCGTGCGAAGCCTGCGCGATGATGCGGCCAAACGGATCGGCCAAAAACGAGCCACCCCAGAAATCCAGCCCCGCGCCCTTCACCTCGTTGCCGCGAACGTTGCCCGTCTCATGCCCCACGCGATTGACCGCGCCCACAAACACTCCGTTGGCGATGGCGTGCGCCCGCTGAATGGTGAACCACGCATCGTACTGCGCCGCCCCCCACTCTGCCTTTTCCGCCGGATGCCAGCCGATGGCCGTGGGGTAGAAAATCACATTCGCCCCCTGCAGCGCAGTCAACCGCGCACCCTCCGGATACCACTGATCCCAGCACACCAGCGTTCCCACCGAGCCCTCTTCCAACTCAAAACTCTTGAAGCCAAGATCGCCCGGTGTGAAGTAGTACTTTTCGTAGTAGAGCGGATCGTCCGGGATGTGCATCTTGCGGTAAAGACCGCGGATTTCGCCATCGCTGCCGATCACAACCGCAGTGTTGTGGTAGAGCCCCGGAGCGCGCCGCTCAAAGAGGGAAACCTCGATAGCAACCTTCAACTCTCGCGCCAAGGCGCAGAAGCGTGCCGTGCTCGGTCCAGGAATCGGCTCCGCCAGGTCGAACAGCGAAGTGTCCTCGCGCTGGCAGAAGTACTGGGTCAAAAACAGCTCTGGCAGGCAGATGACCTGCGCCCCCCGGCGCGCCGCCTCGCGCACGTGTGCCACCGCCCGCTCCAGGTTATCCTGCGGCTCCGGCGAACAGTGCATCTGTATCAGGCCTACCTCGAATTTTCCGGTCGCCACTTGCTCCTCCAGCTTTCGATCAGAGTTAGTGCTTAGAATATCAAAGCAGAAAGCCCGTCCAATGATATGCTTTTCCCATTGGCTGGATACCATTATGGATGGATACCCATGACCACCCTGACCAAACGCGTTGACGACCAGACCCAGCTCTCGCATGAATCCATCCGCGAGGCTGAGGAAAGCTTCAATAACCACCTCAAACGAGTCGGACTGAAGCATACCGGCCAGCGCGACGCCATCCTGCGCACCTTCCTGGAAACCCACGAGCATCTCTCCACAGAAGAGCTGCACCACCTAGTCCAGCGCACCGATCCCCGCATCGGCTTCACCACCGTCTATCGCACCCTCAAACTGCTGGCCGACTGCGGCCTCGCCAGCGAGGTGGAGTTCCACGACGGCGTCACCCGTTACGAGCGCCAATACAATCGGCACAGCCATCACCACATGGTTTGTACCGAGTGCGGCGCTTCGGTCGAATTCTTTTCACCGGAGATCGAAAAAGTAGAACAAGAGATCGGCCGCAAACACCGCTACCTCACCACCCGCCACACCTTCCAGGTCTACGGCATCTGCGACGAGTGCCAAAAGAAGAAGCCCACTAGAAGGCGCTAGGCAGATGGCCCGCACGCAACTCCCAGCAGACACGGGTTAGTGTCCGAGTCGCCGACTACTTGGAGCGGATCCAATACGGGGTTCTCGAATCCGCAGCCGAGTCGTACTCGGAGAGAAGAAGACCTATGTTGAGCTTATCCTTTTCATCGCTGCCTCTTTGTATCTCGGCGTTTGCGCTGGTTGTTGCGTTGATGAATTATCGAAGGAAGGAGGGTGTTCTTGTCCGTGGCATCTTCTCTACCGCGTCGAGTTCCAAATGCAACGATCAGTACGTGTCCGAGGTGATACTTGAGAACCTGAAGGATAGAGCTGTAACAATCTTTGCGATCTATCTTAGAGTTGGGTTGAATTACTACGTCAGGC
>CAVWYG010000006.1:0-1307145 GCA_963759215.1 uncultured Acidobacteriota bacterium | reverse complement strand
CCATCTTTCTGGAAGGCCTCGTCCGAGAGTTGCAGGAGTCCCGCACGCGCGGTGGCGCCGAGCACTTCTTCAAATGCGCTCCGCGGCTCATCTCCTTGTTGGGACACAGTTCGCCGTACAGCTTGCCGGTCGATTTCGCGCCACCAGAGCGCAACGCGGCTACCACGCGCAAGAGCGTCTTGTGCTCCGCCTCCGTCGCGGTACGGAACCGTTGTGCGGCGCACTGTCCCGGAACGCAGAAATCGCATATCCCGCACGGCTTCCGCCGTCAGTAAGATCGCCGAAATGCTGCACGAGGCCGGCCATGCGGCACTGATTGCTCTCCGCGTACCGGATCATCGGCTCGATCTGTGCCTGTTTCTGCTCACCCTGGGCGACATAGGATTCGCGCCACTGGTCGTGGCCCCGGCTCACGTTCTCGGCGGAGTCCACCACGGCGCCGCCATGGATCCAGAGCTTCTAGGGCTTCGTCGAAAACCTCTTCATCCATCCGGAGCTTCGTCATTAAGGATGCCTTTTCATGTGGCTCGGCCCGGAGCCGAGTAAAGATCGCCTCCAGCACAGTCACATCCGGATAATCGCGCTCGAAAAAGAATTTGTGGGTGTAGCGATCAGCGTAGGAGTGCATCAAGATCGCGCGGCTGGACGCACCGTCACGCCCGGCGCGCCCGATTTCCTGGTAGTACGCTTCCAGGCTGCCCGGCAGGGCGGTGTGGATCACGGTGCGGACGTCAGCCTTGTCGATCCCCATGCCAAAGGCGATCGTCGCGACCATCACCTGGATCCGGCCTTTTTGGAATTCCTCTTGAACTTGCTGGCGGCGTTCAGCATCGATCCCAGCGCGATATGCAGCGGCGGGAAAGTGGGCCGCAACTTTGGCCGCTAGGCTTTCGGCCTGCTTGCGCGGCCCCGTAGACGATTGCCGGCCTGCGCTCCGCCGCCCGCAACAGTTCACCGGCGAGCTCGGCCCGCTGCGAAGGCGCGGTCTGACAACCTCAATTGCGAGGTTATCGCGGCGAAAGCCGTGAACGAAGCGGTTCGCCTGCGCCAGCCCCAACTGCTCGACAATGTCATTTTGAACGACAGGTGTTGCCGTAGCGTCAGCGCTATCACCGGCGCCGGACGAAAGCGCGGCAGGTACTGGCCTAGCATGCGGTAATCCGGCCGGAAATCGTGCCCCCACTGCGAGATGCAGTGTGCCTCGTCAATGGCAATGAGGGACAGCGGTCGTTTGGCAAGTATGTCCGGGAAGCCGGCCACCCGCAACCGCTCGGGCGCGATGAAAAGGAACTGCGTCTCCCGCTGAGTAATCCACACAGGCCTGCCGCGACTCGGCACGCGGACGGCCAGAGTGGATGCGGTCAACGGCGTAACCTCGCTCCTTTAGCTTGGCAACCTGATCCTCCATTAAGGCAATCAGCGGGCTGATCACCAGCGTCGTGCCGCCGCGGACGATGCCCGGCAATTGATAGCACAGCGACTTGCCAGAGCCGGTCGGCATGACCAGCAACACGTCATGACCTTCGATAGCCGCCCGGCAGACGGCTTCCTGGTTTGGACGGAATGAGGAGAAACCAAATGCTTTGTGCAGGAGACCATTCAGGTCGCCCATGGGCAGCGACTCGCTAATGGATGTCTTCAGAGAGACGTGAATGTTTTCTAGATTTGGGGGCGCAACTTCCACCGATGCCTTAGCCGCGGACGGCGCCTGCCCAACCTTGCCCACCACTCCCGTTACGTAATCTTCAATGCCTTTCAGAAACAGTCCGAGTTGAGCCTCCCCACGCTGAATCCGCTTGAGATACGCTTCCCACTGACCCGTCATGGCGGGGCTCTTCACCTCAGGGTGGACCACCTCGATCAGCCGAATGCCTTTGTCAGTGGCTTCGAGAGCCTTTCCTTGCCGCACGATGTAATCCCGCTTGAGGAGAACCTCGATCATGGATGCACGAGTCGCTGGTGTTCCCAGACCGGTTTCTTTCATGGCATTCGCCAGTTCCTCTTCATCGAGGGTCTTGCCCGCCGTCTCCATGGCCGTGAGCAGGGTGCCATCCGTGTACCGCTTGGGTGCCCGGGTCTTCTTCGTCAAGGCTTTAACGTCGATGACCTCTTGTGGCTGGCCCTCCGCCAAACCTGGCGGCAGGACCTGTTCCCCCGCTCTTCCTCTCCGCTTCCCTGCCCCCGCTTCGCCTTCTTCTCGACGACGATATCCAACACCTTCCAACCCGCCTGTTGCACAGCGGTTCCCGACGCATGATAGCGGTCGATGATATCGCCATTTGTAATCGCGGTGATCACGGTTGTAACCGACCAGATGTAGTCATCCTGCCAGGCGCTGAGCAGGCGCCGGCAGATCAGATCGTAGATCTTGCGCTCGTCATCCGACAGCCGGGCCTTCCCGAGAGATATTGCGGTGGGAATGATGGCATGGTGATCGGTCACCTTGGAGTCGTCAATGAACCGTCGCCCCAAGGCGCGCTCGCCCGTGCCCGGTGCCAGACGCTCACGATAGGGACCTTCGATGTTCTTAACGATCGGCTGTAGCGTCGACACTACATCCCGCGAGAGATGTCGGCTGTCAGTACGCGGATAGCTGATGAGTTTGTAAGTTTCATACAGCGCCTGCGCGACATCCAGCGTCTTCTGTGCGCTAAAGCCATACAGGCGGTTGGCGTGCCGCTGGAGTTCTGTAAGATCGTAAAAGAACGGCGGAGCCATGCGCTGCGTTTCCGATTGGATCGTGTCAATAGAGGCCCGACCGGCGTGCGCACGCTCGATAATACTCTTCGCTTCTTTTCCATCGGTGGGCAGCCGCATCGCCTTCTGCCGCGATTCCTTGTCTGCCCCCTCTCCCGCCCACGCGCGGAACCACGTACCCCGATAGAGATTCTGCTGAGCGTCGCCCGGGGGACACCCGTCACTTGGGCGAAAATCGGCCACGATTTCGAGGTACTCTTCAGGCACGAATTGGCGTATGGCAAGTTCACGCTCAACCACCATAGCCAGCGTGGGCGTCTGGACGCGCCCCACGGAAAGCTTTTCATTGTCAGCAAGAGAATAGGCACGCGATAGGTTCATGCCTACCAGCCAATCTGCCTGGCTGCGGCCACGCGCAGCATCCGCCAGCGAGTCGTAGTCGGCGCCCGGTCGCAGGGATGAGAACCCTTTGTGGATGGCCTCCGGCGTGAGGGAAGAGATCCAAAGCCGACTGACCGGCTTTTGGCACTGCGCTGACTCGTAGATATAGCGGAAGATCAATTCCCCTTCGCGGCCGGCATCAGTCGCACAAACGACGCGCGAAACCTTCGGCGAGTTCAGAATTCGCTTTACGATCTCGAATTGGTCCTTAGTTTTTTCGTAGACGACAAGCGGCCATTGGCTCGGCAGCATGGGGAGTAGGTCGCGCTGCCAGCGGCGCCATTCAGGGTTAATTTCGTGCGGCTGGGCAAGGCTTACGAGATGCCCCACCGCCCACGTCACAACGTAGCGGTTGCCGTGCAGATATCCATCGCCGCGGCTGGTCGCACTCAGCTCCCGGGCGATATCACGCGCCACCGAAGGTTTCTCCGCCAGCACGGCGATGGTACCGGATTCCAGATCCGCCATAATCCATGATAATCCTGCATGGCCGCGGGCCGCACCTGAGGATGAGAATGTTGGCTTGACGCGAACCGTCCGTCCGAAGAAACTTTTGGAGCGCACAGGCAAAAGGGTCGCGAGCATACTGGTGGTTCGACCCCGAATAATAATCTGACCCGCCGACGGCTTACGCGCACCTGACTGGTGCCGATCTGAGCCCGTAGAGATGCTCCAAGCCTTGCTTGACCGTCAGAGCAAATCGCAGAGCTAGCGAAGAAGAAGACGCGAGCGAAGATTCCACAGATCGCTGCGTCCGTCGCTGGGCATCGGCTCTCAGATCATCAGCGTTTCTTGATTCGTCATGCCCTTCGACGTCTGCAGTGTCACAGCATATCGGCTGCAGCCTGCGCGAGCGTGTCGGCGCGTTCGTTCCCGGGATTGCCGTTGTGACCGCGAACCCAATCCCACTCGATCTGCTGATATTTCTGAACCAAAGCGTCGAGTCGCTGCCACAGGTCCTGGTTCTTAACCGGCTTCTTGTCTTTCGTTTTCCATCCGTTCTGCTTCCAGCCCGCTATCCACTTCGTAATGCCATTCCGCATGTATTCCGAGTCATAGTGAATTGTTACAGTGCATTCCTTTGTAAGAGCTTCCAGACCGGAGATTACAGCCAGGCGATTGTTGGTCGTGTTCGGCTCGGCTCCGCTCAACTCCTTTGTCTTGCCATTGCAACTCAGAATTGCGGCCCAGCCGCCGCGGCCTCCATCAGCACGGCCATTTCCTTTGCAAGAACCGTCAGTGTACATCTCAACGTGTGCCATTTCTGTCTCCACTTACGAACCCACTGCCTTTTGGCGAACATCTGCGCCCTGCGGTCCCCGTCCAGAAGAGGCCAGCAGTTCCGGTAGGATCCCATACCGCTCCGGTACCAGCGTGATCTTTGCCTTGCTTTCGACCAGCCTTTGGGTTTCGAGAATTTCAAACATTGCGGATTCTACGTCCGGATCAGCCGCTACCTTGTTAAGCGCCTCGCCCACAATGCGCGGACGCATCGCGGCGGCTTTGGCAAACTCCACCGCAGCCTGTCGCTCGGCAGTGCTGGTGATGATGCTCACCTGATTGGAACCGCTCTGCTTGATAGCCGCGGTCACCTGGCGAAGCCGGTTCACCACCTTCTCTTCGATCTGCTTGATCATCTCGAGGTCGCGGAAATGAACCTTCCGAATGTAGATCGAGCCCAGTTTGTAACCCCATTCATGAGATTTTGGCGAAACCTCGTCGCGCACCGTCTGACTCATGGCATGGCGGTTCTGTAACATATCTGCCAGCTTCATGTTGCTAAGGCAGCGTACCGTAGAATTGCTGACGTTGGCGGCCAGTGATCCACGCGGGTCCGCGTTCTTGAATAGGAATGCCACTGGATCAGAGATGAACATCTCGTACCAAATACCAATACCCATCGGCGCACCCTCTTCTGAGTTGACCGGCTGGCTGCGTCTGGTACAGGAAGCCGCGGAGAAGAGTGTCCCCCTTCTCCGATTGAAAAGTGGGGCAACGGCTAGAGGATAATTGACTGCCGCGAAACTCCAACCTCCATTCAGTGAAAAGAAAAAGTACCCGATACTGATGTTGTCTATTGCGATCGCGGAGGCAGTCGGTGGTTTCAGCATAAGCCTGTCCGATGGCGTGATCAGGTCAAGATTGTCGGGGGTGCCGATAAAGGCGACGCCATATTGTACCGAGATCCGCCAACCGTTCCGGGAATCGGCCTGGAGGTATCGCGCGTGAGCTACATAGACCCCGACTGAACTAACTGCGTACGTCACGCGATGGCGTTCGCCGGACTGGACGCGCTTCTTTGCTGTCCGCCGCAGAATATTCCGGTGCTCACCGAGTACTGGCCCGTTCTGGGAATGTTACTTCAATGACTTGCAACGCAATCGATCTAGCGCCATCGCTTTTCCAGTGTTGGGCCCTGGCTCGGCACGCAACTCCAGGTGATCTAGCCATTTTATGCTCGTCCAGCAGTCGCCGCCGGGCACTACCAACCGAACCGGGCCACCGTGCTCGGACGGCAGAGCGCCATCTCCCAGGCGAGTGGCAAGTAGTGCCCGTCGGGCGTCTTGTAGCGGGATGGGGACAGTAAACTCTCCAGCGCCTGCCTGAACCCATTGGGCTTCGGGATGTGCCCCCGCAAGAGCGAGTACGGATTCCATGGTTACACCCCACCACTTAACCGCCGGTACGGTCCAGCCCTCTTCGCAGGTAAAATCCTCTGTGACATCTCGCTGTGGCAATCTTTCGAAGTCGGACAAAGTCAGTTCCAGCGTTTGCTCGACCAATCCGTTGACTTGGAGCAGATAAGCTCCGGCCTCTTCCCTGTTACTCGGGTGCACAGGTAACCGACCTAGGACTTTTTGCTCGTTCCGCATCTGCTAACTCCTTACATTTCCTAGCCGAAGTTGGTCGTCGATTATTGCAGCGACTTTCAGCCGCAGGAAAAGAATTTCAGAGTACACCGCGGGCGTTAGCGCGGACTCTGTTCGTATCTCTTTTGATAAAATTCGCGGATACGCTGCCTTTCTTCGGCAGAGAGGCCCTTGATCCACTTGTGCGCATCGCTGTTCATCGTCTCGGCAGTCACCCCGGGCATCAACGCCTCGGCCTCGGGGATGAACTCGCTGTAGAAGATCTTGGCCACTTCGTAGAAGCCGAGCCATTGCACGTAATCCGGGCCATTCATGGAAGCGCCCATACGCGCTCGGCGACCCTGGTGATGCCATAGCTCGAAGTAAGTCCACTTGATCTTGGTGTCAAACGGCGTAGGCGTGATCTTACCGGCCTTCTGCAACTTCGCCATGATCTCCTTGGAGGGAGCGAAGAACTTGTCGTTTCCCATATCCACCACACCGTCAAATTGGGTGTAGAAGTTGTCCACCCAGTCGGATGCGTGGCAGTTCAGACAAACCGACTTCATCACACCGCGCTTGTCCTGCCAGTTCTGCTGCTTGATGGCAATTTCCGGACGCAGGTTCCAGGAGAGCCGCGCGCCAACGTCATGCGTGGCAGGCAGCTTGGAAGTAGCTCCCATGTGACAGGTATCGCAGGTGGGCGCAACGTTGTAGTCCTTGCCCAGAACCCAGCTATCGGAGTTCAGATTCATCTGGCCGATCAGCGAGCGGTAGGTCACGCCATGTTTACTTTCGGCATAGATTTCTGTCTGCGGATGGTCGGGGCCGAGATGGCAATAGCCACAGCTTTCCGGTTGCCGTGCAATCGCCAGCGAGAAGGTGTGGCGGCTATGGCACACCGAGCATGATCCCTTGCTGCCATCTGGGTTGATGCGGCCAATGCCTTCGTTGGGCCAGGTTGAGGAATCGAGTTTCCCGTTTCCGATCACCTTCACCACGCTGCCATGACACTTCCTGCAACCGTTAATCGCGGCCTGCGGCCCTTCGATGGTGTCGCCAAGCACATTGTCCAGGGAGCCGAGAATCTCGCCCGCCATTGCATGATGACTGGCTTCGAATTCTGCCGTCTGCTGCGCATGACACGTCCCGCACACTTTGGGCGACACCACGACCGAGATCCGGTAATTGAAGTGCTCAAAGGAGTCGGGCCTGTCCTTGCCCGCCTGGTGGCACTCATAGCAGCCAATACCGCTTATGGCGTGCTTGCTCTCCGCCCACTGCTGCACTGCCAGCGGAGTCGCTTTCTCCTGGTGGCAGGCTATGCAGGCCTGGCTCTCTTTTGAAGCCGAAGCCGCCAGTTTGGCGACCGATGCGGGCATTGCCGCTGCAACCTGTGGCCATCCCGTTGGAGCCAACGTGAGCACACAAACCATTGGACCAACAGCTTGAAGGAATATCCTGCGCATGGACTCTCCTTTCGCATCTTGACCGGAACAGTTCGAAGCACGAAACCCCGGCGCATAATAGCGTACGCCGGGGCCGGATGAAGATAAATAGGGGCTTAGTTCAATATCGCGGCAAGATCCTGTTTTGGTTCAGTGATCGCCATGAGGTTGAACTTGTCGTGCAACACACCCAGGACTGTAGGCGTAATGAAGGCCGGCAGAGTTGGGCCGATGCGAATGTTGCGCACTCCAAGGTGGAGCAGCGTCAGCAGAATTGCAACTGCCTTTTGCTCGTACCACGACAACACGAGCGAAAGCGGCAGGTCATTGATGCCGCATTGGAAGGCATTGGCCAGCGCGCCTGCAATCTGCAAAGCCGAGTAGGCGTCGTTGCACTGTCCGAGGTCGAGCAGGCGCGGCAAGCCGCCAATCTGGCCGAAGTCCAACTTGTTGAAGCGGTACTTTCCGCAGGCAAGAGTCATAATGAGGCAATCATTTGGCACGGCTTCCGCGAACTCGGTGTAGTAGTTTCGTCCCGGACGCGCGCCATCGCAGCCACCAATCAGGAAGAAGTGCCGGATGGCGCCTGCCTTCACGGCATCCACCACTGTGCCGGCCACGCTCAGCACGGCATTGTGGCCAAAGCCAACCGTGATCTCATCGCCAGCGCCATCCTGCTCGTAACCTGGAGCGCGCAAAGCGGCCTCGATCACAGCCGAGAAGTCGTGGTCGGCGATGTGGCGGACGCCCGGCCATGCGGTCGGCCCCGTGGTAAAGACCTTGTCCTTGTAATCCTTCGGATCCTGGATGCAGTTGGAGGTCATGACAACGGGCCCGGGGAAGTTGGGGAATTCTTTCTGCTGGTCCTGCCATCCACCGCCAAAGTTGCCGGCCAGATGTTTGAAGGCCTTGAGCTTGGGGTAACCATGCGCGGGCAGCATCTCGCCATGTGTATAGATCTGAATTCCAGTGCCCTCGGTTTGTTTCAGCAACTCATAAAGGTCGGCTAAGTCGTGTCCTGAAACGCAAATTGCCTTTCCTTTACGCGGATGCAGGCGCACGGCAGTTGGCTGCGGGTGTCCGAAGGCATCGGTGTTTGCCTTGTCCAGGAGCTGCATGATGCGGTAATTCAGTTCGCCGGTGCGAAGCACCATCGCAAGCAGCTCATCAAGGGTAGGTGCGGGCAGGGTAAGAAAATCCAGGATCTCCAGCATGGTGGCGTTCGCAGCGGCATCGGTCGCGCCGAGACGTTTCGCGTGCGCCGCATAGGCGCCCAGGCCCTTCAGCCCGTATAGGATTAGCTCCTGCAGGTTCCCCGTCTCCGTTCCCGCCGCAAGAAGTTGATCCGGAATCAGATGTTGCTTACCTTGTGCAACCAAGCCATCGATGGAAGCTGCCGGCTTGAACGCGGCCGGACCAGCCAGAGGAGCCGCGGCGCTGGCGCGCTCATACAACTTCTGAGCCTGATCGCGAACCGTAGCAGCGCTGGCAATCAGGCTGGCGAGACGCTCGGGATCGAAATTTACGTTCGTTCCGGTTGCAAACAGGCAATCGATCACAAACGAATCGATTGCCGGATCGGCCGCGCCGGCTTGACGCGCACGATGGGCATACATTGCGATGCCCTTGGCCGCAAACACGAGCAGATCTTGCAAAGTTGCGGTGGTATCGTCTTTGCCGCAGACCCCAAGGTCGGTGCAGCCCGTACCGCGATAGGTTTGCTCACATTGATAGCAGAACATGTGTTTGATTCCAGCCTGATGAAGATTGAGTTCCTTTAGCGAACACAAGCATAGGGACTGTAGGAGCAGCGCACTGTGACTAAAGTCACACCAGGAAGTGTTTCTTTCAGCTCACCTGATGACCGCTTGATGTGAAGAATGCGCGGATAAATTGCACCGGCAAAGTGGCTACTCCTGGGACTCCCGCTCAACGTCGTGGTCAAAACGATACACATAGCGAAGCAGGCACGCGCTGATCAACAGCAACAACGACGATCCTGCCGCGGCAGGGATCAGTGTCTTCGTCTGCCCGCTGAGCAGTGCCTCGGTAGAGACAGTAAGCAACCAGAGCTGCACTACTACCGTTATTCCTACTAGAATCAGGATCGCCGAAAATAGAGTCGTTCCCTGGCTGCGCACGCTCATTCAGGACTCCAGTTCCGTTGCAAAGAGTTGGTCACCACGCTGCTCGATCTTTACCCGAGAAAGTGACCGAGTGGGTGGTCCGGCAGTCGGGCTCCCATGATCGATGTTGAAGACGCCGTTGTGGCACGGACAGATCAGAGCGTTCTCGCTTTTGTCATACACAACGGCACAGGAGAGATGCGTACAGACCTGCGAATAGGCAACCAGCTTGCCTTCCGGCGTATGGACTGCGATGCACGGGTCCGCATCTGTCGGGTAGCGGAAGAGAAGTGAGCCCGTCTGTTCCAGAGCGCGAGCCTCGCCGATGTAGCGCTCTGCATGAGATCCGCGATGAACTAAGCTTCCGGCAATTGCAACGATCCAGTTTGCCGCTGCCAGCAGCGCGGAGCCGAGGGTCATGAACTTCACCATCTCGCGTCGAGTAACGTAATGGTCGCCTTCCCACTCGATGGGGAAATCCTGCCTCCATTTCGGAGCCTTACCACAGGTGGCGTCTTTCTTATCCACGGTCATCGCGCGTCCTCCAGCATCAGCGCAACATCATAGGGATCATCCGGCAGCGCAGCGGGAGTGGATGTGATCTGCACAAGCTCCACGTCGACACGTTCGACCTCGCGCGGAACCATTACGTAAACCTTGGTCTTTACAATTTCATCGCCAAAGCGCCACGAGTTGATCGGAATTCCGCCGCGGGTGCGCTGAATCTCTTCCATCGTCGTAAAGGCCAATGCGCCGGATGGGCAAACGGTGGCACACATCGGCTTCTTGCCAACGCTGCTGCGGTCGTAGCACATGTCACACTTCATCATCTGGTCGATCTCTGCGCGGTACTTTGGCACACCGAACGGACACGACATGACGCAGTTCGAGCACCCAATGCAACGCGGCTTCAGGGAACTCTGCACTACGCCATCAGGGGTCTTCTTGATAGCGTCGGCCGGGCAGACACGCGCACAGATCGGGTCTTCACAATGCATGCAGACCTGCGGGGCCGTCTGGACACTGTCCGAACGATCGATTGTCTCCAGATGAATCATGCTGACGCCGCGATGGGTGTCGCATTCGGCGCACGCCTGCACGCACGACTGGCATCCGATGCAGCGCGAGTGATCGATGAAGAAAGCCATTTCGCTCATCGAATGCCTCCCGCCTCCATCTCAAGTTGCGCGATCGCATCGGTAGGGGCCTCCGTCTTGCTCACGCGAACCGCGCAGATCTTGAATTCAGGAATATTCGAGACCGGGTCGATGGCACGGATGGTGCAGTTGTTCGCTGAGCGATCCAGCGGCCAGTGATAAGGGACGAAGACAGTGTCTGGCCGAATCGTCTTCACTACCTGCGCCCGCACCACGATCTCCCCGCGGCGGCTCTCGACCTTGACGAAATCGCCGTCGGCGATGCCTAGCTTGTCCGCGAGACGGGGATGTATCTCGCAGCGTGGCTGCGGATACTGCTCCATCAGTCCTCCGATGCGGCGCGTCTGTGTGCCGGAAAGAAAGTGCGAGACCACACGGCCAGTAGTGAGAATGATCGGATACTCTTCATCCGGCATCTCCGCCGAAGGACGCCACTCAATCGGAATGAAGTGCGCTTTGCCGTCGGGATGGCCGAATTTTCCGCCCTCATACAAACGCGGAGTGCCCGGATGTCCTGGCTCGGGACAAGGCCAGAACAGGCCGTAGCTCTCGTCAATGCGGTCCCACGTCATGCCGGAATAATCCGAGACGCCGCCCTTGGAGGCGATGCGCAACTCTTCGAAGATCTCGCGCGGCGCGGCGCTGAACTTGTCTGCGTAACCGAGCCGGGCTGCGATTTCGTTGATGATCGCCCAGTCCTCGCGCGCGCCTTCGGGCGGCGTTACAGCCTGGCGGTGGCGGATCACACGGCCTTCGACGTTGGTTGTCGTGCCTTCGTCTTCCTCCATCAGCGAGCCCGGTAAAACGATGTCGGCGTATCGAGCGGTCTCTGAGAGGAAGAAATCGATGTTGACGTAGAACTCCAGCTTCTCAAGTGCCTCGCGAACGTAGTTGCCATCCGGCAGCGACACCGCAGGATTAAAGCAGATCGACAGCAACCCCTTGATCTTGCCATCGTGAATGGCTTCCACCAGCGGAACCGCCGACAAACCCTTCTGCGGAATCGATTCTTCGGGAACGCCCCATACACCCGCGATATATTTGCGATGCTCCGGATTGCTGATGTCGCGGCTGCCGGGAAGTTGGTCGCACTTTTGTCCCTGCTCGCGCGCGCCCTGTCCGTTGCCTTGCCCGGTGATCATGGCGTAGCCGCAACCCTCGCGGCCAATGCGTCCGCTGGCCACAACCAGGTTGATGGCCGCGATGCAGTTGTCCACGCCTTTGGAGTGGTGCTCAATGCCGCGGGCGTGCAGCAGGAAGCTGGTCGGCGCCGGCCCCCATAGCTCAGCTGCCTTGACAATCATTTCCGGTGGAACTCCCGCGATCTTGGCGGCATACTCCGGCGTGTACTTCTTCACTGTCTCCATCACGGAGTCAAAGCCGGTGGTGTGCTGCGCAATGAACTCGCGGTCGATCCAGCCGCGTTCGATCATGATGTGCAACATTCCGTTGAAGACCCCAATGTCGCCGCCCGAGCGCACGGGGATGAACAGATCGGCATTGCGCGCGATGGGCGTCATGCGCGGGTCGAGGATAATAAGTTTGCCGCCGTTTTCGCGCGCCTGCCACAAATAGTCGGTGGTAATAGGCGCACACTCTGCGATGTTTGCACCGGCAACCAGGATGACCTTGGATTTCGCAATGTCGCTCCACGGGTTAGCACTGCGGTCGATGCCGAAAACTTTCTTGGAAGCCGCACCTGCCGAGACCATGCAGAGGCGCCCGTTGTAGTCGATGTTCGCCGTCTTCAAGGCGACGCGCGCGAACTTGCCCATCAGGTAAGCCTTCTCATTGGTGAGCGAAGCCCCTGTCAGCAGCGCGAATGCATCATTGCCATACTGGAGCTGAATGCGGCGAATCTCGGCGACGACGCGCTCCATCGCCGCATCCCAGGCGATCGGCGAGAAACCTTGTCCTTGCACGCGTTGCAACGGGCTCTTCAGGCGGTCCGGGTGCTCGTCCTGCATGTAGCGCTTTACACCCTTAGGGCAGAGCTTGCCGCGATTGAAGGGAAAGTCCTCCCACGGCTCAAAACCCACGACCTTGTTCTCGATCACGCGCAGTTGGATTCCGCACTGCTGGCCGCAGAAACAGCAATGCGTCTTCACCAACTTCTCGTCCTTGCCGGCGTGAGCCCAGCCGCCGGGAGGAACCGTGTGTAGTGTGGGACCAAATTGATTCACCAACTCAGGAATATCTGTAGGAAGCTTCGCCACCTTACAACTCCTTTCCCATTCCACGCACGTCCCTGCCAAGGGACTTCCAGAGACCGTCCTGTGCTAGCGCGAGATTCTTGCGGCGGCAGGCGGGACACACATCCTGATAATGAGTTCCGTCGGCCATCTGGTACCGGATGCCGATTGCAGCCTGCACGGCTTTCAGATCTTCCATTTGCATTCGCGATCCGTAGAGCTGACCGCAGCGCACGCAGCTCGCCTGCTGGCCCTCTGCTCCCGCCATCTTGTAGAAGTCCACTCCAAGCTGCGCTGGACGCTGAAAAATATGAAAGAACTTGCCGAAGGGCAGGTAAAGCAGCGTGAAGATCACCGTGATGGCATGGAGTTGCGAGAGGAACACATAGTGCAGTCCATGCATCAGGTGCGTCGATGCGGTGAGAAAGAGTCCCGTGATCGAAATTGCAAACAGCAGAATCAGCGGCAACAGATCGTTCGAGAACTGCTGGACAGACCTTGCATCTCGGTCGCGGGCGCGCCTCCACATGGCGAAGAAAACGCCGATTAGAACCATCACCGCCGCAATATCAAGGATGTTGAAGGTCAGCTCCGCCACCACGCTTCCAAGGTGGAAGCTGCCAACCGGGATGCCGAACATGAAGGCGTTGTATATCTCCTGACTGTCGCGCGCTGTCTCAAATCTTACCCAGCCGAACGACAAGGGAAAGGTAACTGCCGCAGCGAGCAAGCATCCCCAGGCCAGGAACCAGTGCGCGGTCCAGCGAATGCGGGAACGCCTCTGGATAAACTTCTGCAGAACGATGTTGTTCAAGAATATTCTGCCCAGATGCAGGATATTTCCGGGCAATCGCCTGGGTTGCAGAAACAGTTGCCATCCCCGGTACCAATACAGGCGAGTGGGCGGCCTTCGCAGCCACATGGAATAACGGTAGCCCAGCCCGAAAGCGGCAAAGACCGATGCGCCTGCATAGGAAACCAGCGCGGGATCGAAATCCTTCAGGCCGCGGCTGCCGATGAAGATGGCTGCAATCAGAGACGAAGCCACGAGCACGCCCCATCCGAAGGCGTGTGCAGTGTCGGAACCTCGAACTGGAAATTCAGGCTGTCGCATCTCCTGCCTCTGGGAAACTAATTGCTATGTTCGGCGCCGATGATCGCCGCAGAAGGATGAAAAGACATATCAGCGCAAACACACCAAGCAGCACGAACCCGAGCGAGAAACTACCTGTCTGCTGCTTGACGACGCCCAGCAATAACGGAGGGAAAAAACCGCCCAGCCCTCCGGCGGCACCAACCAACCCAGTCACACTGCCCACGGAATTAGGGAAGTACTCCGGCACGAGTTTGAAGACCGCTCCGTTGCCAAGACCAATGGCAACAGCCATTCCAAGAGCCCCGATCGTGAAGGTGATCATCCGCGGGCAAGCCAGGAACATGGCCATCAGAGCCGTCGCGGGAAATACCCACTTCAAAATTGTTCGGCCGCCAACTTTGTCGGCGAGCGTTCCGCCAATTGGCCGCATGATCGTAGCCAGTACAACAAATCCAGCCGTTCGCATTCCAGCATCCTGCGGCGTTAGCTTGAACATCTCTGTCAGGAAGATCGGCAGGTACACTGCCATCGCAACGAAACCGCCGAAGGTGAGGAAGTAGTAGAGACTCAGAACCCAGCTCCGGGAATCGTTCAGAGGGCGCACCGTATCCCTGAACGATTTGATCGGAACGCGGCGCGGAGCGTCACGCGCCAGAAGCGCGAACAGCAGCAACCAAATCGAGAGCAGGACACCGAAGGTCCAAAAACCCCATCGAACTCCCGCTACGGCGGCGATGAAAGGCGCGCCAAACGCAGCCAACGACTGGCCGATATTTCCCGCTCCATACACGCCAAGCGCAAAGCCTTGCCGCTCGGCGCTGTACCATCCGCTGACAAAACCTACGCCAACCGAAAAACTCGCCAGCCCAATTCCTATGAAGAATCCGTAAAACAACAGGTGCTCATAGTTGTGCGCGGTTCCCATAAGAAAAGCGGGAATAGCGGAGATCAACATCACGACACTGAATACCGAGCGCCCACCAAAGCGATCCGTCAACATGCCCAGGGGGATCCGGCCCAGGCTGCCCAGTAAAACGGGGACCGCTACGGCGATGCTCTTCTGCACTGGAGAGAGATGCATTTGCCTGCTCAGTATTGGCATCATCGCAGAGAGTGAGCCGAAGACTGCAAAGCAGAAAGCAAAAGATCCCGTGCCGAGAGCGAGCTGAAGTTTAGGAGACGGTTGCATATGAGTTCCTCTTTGCCGCCGGATCTTACCGGATTCACCGCAGCGGCTAGTCTACATCAGGAAGCCATAGCGACTTCCCGCAACCAATGACTTAAGTCTCAGCAGCGACGTATCGTCATCGGATCGCCCTGACAATCGAAACCAAGATACAACTCTCCTCCAAAGCTCGCACATCGTGTGGAACACCGCCTTTCAGCGAAAGCAGGCTGCCGACTCCAAGCTCATATTGCTGCTGGGCGCGTTGGGTTTCCGAGGCTTCGCTGCCCAAGCCGAAAGCAATCATCTGAACACGCCCGAGCACAGGCTGGACGGTAATTGCGCCTGCAACTTTATGTTCAGGCACATGAGCTCCTGCCGTAAGTGAAATGAGTAGAACACGCAGGCCCGGCAAATCGATCAGCACGCGGTTGATCCGTCCGCCGGTGCCGTGATCCGCAGTTTGCAATGAGGATGCGATTTCGAAGATGCTGCTATTGAATACGGTTTCAGACGAGGTCTCAATGGTCATGATGCAATCCTGCTCTTCCATCAGGCGTCTTGCTATGACCTTAGTCACTCTCAACGGCCGCGTTCCTGCTGAAGTCAGAAGATTGATCTACACCCTCGCGCGAGTACATGCCTTCGAGCAGGCGGATTTGTCGTCTCAATTGCGCGATCCGAAGATTGAACCCACCAGTGATAGCGCCTTCGGCATTAGCGTCCTTGTGTTACCCCTTAATTCTGCCCACGATTCAGGAGTGAATCGTGGGCAGGCTACAGCGCCGTCATTCCAACAGATCCGTCGAGCAGATGGACTTGAATTTCTTCGCCTGCGGCAAATACATCGCGATCTGCGGGAAGCACGGCGACGGCGTTCGCCTGCAACAGGGTTTTCAGTAGGCCCGTATCTTGCTTGCCCGCGCTCCACGCCAGGTACTTTCCGCCGTAGTATTCCAGCCTCACTCGCACCAGATGTGTCTGTCCCGCCTTCTTCTTCAGGTCGCTTTGCAGCACAGCCGGGAACAGCGGCTTCACCGGTTGTCTGTGTCCCATCATCTTCAACAAAGCCGGAGCTACAAACTCCTCGAAAGTCAGCATCGTCGAGACTGGGTTTCCCGGAAGCGCGAACACCAGCGTCCCTCCGTTCTTGCCGAATGCCAGCCCTTTTCCCGGCTTTACTTTCACCCGCCAGAAGACGATCTCCACTCCAAGCTCATCCAGCACCTCGCGCACCAGATCGCGGTCGCCCATTGAAACCCCGGCGGAGGTAACCAGCACATCTGCCTTCAATCCTTCCGCCAGTTTCTCGCGATGGCTGTCGACGTCGTCGCGCGCAATGCCCACCAGCACCGGCAGCGCGCCCACGCTGGTGATTGCCGCTGCCAAAGAATAAGAATTGCTGTTCACGATCTGCCCGATCGACGGGGTCTCGCCTAACGCAACTAATTCGTCCCCGGTTGCGACTATCGCAACTCTCGGCCTCCGCACAACTGTCACCTGCTCCATTCCAAAGCTAGCGAGCAAGTTAATTTCATAGGGACGGACTAGCGTTCCAGAGGTGAGAATGGTTTCGCCTTTACGCACGTCTTCTCCCGCAAAACGAACATACTGATGCAGTGCTACCGGTTGCATCACGCGCACTGTGCCGTCAGATTCCACTGCGTCCTCTATGGGCACAATGCTGTCACTGGCTTCTGGAAGCGGCGCCCCGGTCATGATCTTGATTGCCGTTCCCGGCATGACTGATTTCGTAGCGCGCCCTCCGGCGGAAACATAGTCGATGATCGGTAGCGCCCGCGCATCCCGGCAATCTGCGGCACGCACCGCGTACCCGTCCATCGCGGAGTTGCTGAACAAGGGGAGGTCCCACGGTGCCGTAATATCCCCCGCCAGCACTCGTCCGAGCGACTCGATCAGTCCAACACGCTCTGCGCCGAGCGGCGTGACATGTTCCAGAATGATGCGGCGTGCTTCCTCAAATGATGCGGGCATAGGCCAACATTCCTTTCGACGCGTTACGTTCGCCCACCCGTTTGCAAAATCTGCCGGGCCTCCTACCGAGCGTATGAAGCAAATCCAGCAGACGGAATTTACGTAAGAGATAATACTGACTGACAAAATACGCGGCGCACAGGTTTACACGTTATGCAACCCTTCAGCAACCTGCCAACCGTTGCCTCCAAGCGAAACTGCCTTCCGACAACGATTGTCCATTTCGCCAATGGTCGGCCGTCTACGGCCATTCCCAGCGAAGAATTTCTAACCCTGTTTTTGCGGCTTATTGCACCGCCTCCAGCAGCGCGGCCAGTCCCTTCACGTCTTTGATCACGATCTGCCGGGCATCCACTTCCAGCAATCCCTCAGCCTGCAGCCGCATGAGGTTACGCGAAATCACTTCGCGCACCGTTCCCAGTTGATTTGCGAGCTCCTGGTTGGTACCGGGCAGCAGGACCTCAATACCCTTCTCGGTTTTCCGTCCGTCGCTTTGCGCCAGACGAACCAGAGGGAGACAAGGCGCTGACGCGTGGTCGTAAAGGACAGCTCCTCAATTATGCCGACCAGCCTGCGCAGCCTGGCGCCGACAAAAGCCAGAACCTTGAGTGCGACTTCCGGGCGAGCCAGACAATAATCACGGAGTCCTTACGCGAGATAAACGCAATCTCGGTTTCCTCGATCGCCATTCCGGAGGCCGGATACGGGCCGTCATCAAAGACCGGAAGTTCGGCAACCGATTCGCCGGCAACGTTCACGGCCAGAACCTGCTCGCGTCCGCTGGCCGATGGCTTGAAAATCCTCACCTGTCCTCGCGAGATGATGTGCAATCCCTTGCAGGGATCGCCTTCGTGGAACAGAGCTTCCCCCGCACCGAACAGCTTCCTGACCGTTTTGGTGGCCAGCAACTGCAACTCGGGTTGAGAAAGACTGGAAAACAGGGCTGTCTTCTGAAGAACTTCCGCCAGATCAACACGCTTCGTGTTCAATCGCATCCCTCGAATCACGCCTCCAGCGCCGTTGAAAACTGGAACGACGCCATCGGCGGCAGGTAAGTACGCCCTATTCTATTGCTTTCTCGTGGAAGTGACTTTGGTCGCTGCAGCAACCACCGCACTCTTCTATCTTCAAGACTCAAGGAGATTGATATGCCCGCCGTCACTGAAACCGTCCGTGAGATCGTATTGAACCAGCCATCGTCGATACGAGTATTTGAACAATTCGGAATCGATTACTGTTGTGGTGGGGGAAAGCCTCTCGCCATCGCCTGCACGGAACAGGATGTCGAAATCGGCGCCGTGCTCGTCGCGTTGGCATCAGCCGCCTCAGAGTCCAATCGGGAGCTGACGGACTGGAGCGAGGCCTCGCTTGAAAGCCTGATCATGCACATCGTCTCGCAGCACCACGAGTATGTAAAGAAGGAACTCCCTCGCCTCGACACGCTCGCACAAAAGGTAGTTGCGAAGCATGGCTCCCTTCACGTGGAACTCCCTGAAATTCAATTCGCGCTGCAGGCGCTTGATCAGGACCTGAGTCAGCATCTGATGAAAGAAGAACAGGTCCTGTTTCCCTATATCGCCAATCTGGAACGTGCCCTGGCCACCGGCAGCGCGAGACCGCACGGCTGCTTCGAAACGGTTGCAAACCCCATTGGCATGATGATGCAGGAGCACGACGGCGCAGGAGAGTTGCTGGCAGAGATCAAGCATCTCAGTGCTAAATTCACTCCACCCCAGGATGCGTGTCCCACCTATCACGCATTTTATGCTGGGCTCAAGGAATTTGAGCAGGACCTGCACCAGCACATTCATCTCGAGAACAACATTCTGTTCCCGCGCGCGATTGCGATGGAAGCATTACCGTCTCGCTGATTGCGCGCCCCCCTCGCTTCGGCCCCTTCGCGGCAGAAGGAGCCGCAATAGTTCTGGCTGCAAGGTACGAGAGGAACCCTGAAGGTCGCCTCACTGCCTAGACAGAAGGAGCAGACCATATTGAACGTCTTTCCCTCTTTCTCAACAGACTGCCATTGGGCCATACTCCAGCATGTCGCGTGGGAAGGGCCCGGACTTATCGCATCCCTAGCTCGCGCACGCGGACTCTCGGTGGAAACTCACCGCCTGGACCTGATCCCCACCGTCCCGAATCTAGAAGACATCAGCGGGTTAATCGTAATGGGCGGCCCCATGGGGGCCTATGAAACCGAGAAGTACCCATACCTCGCACAAGAGTGCGCTCTAATCTCAGAAATGGTTAGGCGCGACCGTCCCGTGCTCGGAGTTTGCCTCGGTGCTCAGCTGCTTGCGAAGTCGTTGGGAGCGAGTGTCTTTCCCGGACCAGCGAGTGAAATTGGATTTGGCTCTGTGCGGCTGGCGCCTGCTGCGAGCACAGACCCCGTGTTCGCACCATCCGATGCCGACATTCCGGTGTTCCACTGGCATGGCGACACTTTCGAACTACCAATCGGGGCCACACTCCTGGCTAGCAGTCCAATGTACGCACACTAGGCATTTCGATTCGCACGGTGCGTATATGCTCTCCAATTTCACATTGAAGCTGATCTTGAGACTTGGTCTGCTTGGGAGCCTCATCTGCCTTCGACTGTTCGGGCTTCTGCAGTAGAGCAGCGCGAGAGAGTCGAGGCCGTAGGGCGATCCATGATCGAAAGATTCTTTGATATTGCGGCAGAACCCTGAGACACGTCTGAAGCAAAGTGATGTTCCGCCAACCGGCACACGGCGCGAGGCGCGCTCCACCCGGCATTGGCCAAACGAGGACACGCCGAGACGGCGAGCACCAGGCGAACAGAATGTTCACCCCAAGACGCTGCCCCTTGGGGTCGGCCCCGCCAACCTTGCGCTCTGTATCGAGTCACCCGGGCGATTCTGAGAAAGTGTGACCTTGGTCATCGCAGCGAGGCGTGCTTGCGGGTAGTTTGAGTGCAAGTGCGCGCGATGCGTGACGCACCGCCCCTTCATCTGCGCTCCGACTGAGCGGCGAGAGGATGTCTTATGCAACTGATCAACAATATAGCGCTTTCAAGTGAAGAAGAGACTCGCGTCATGGCCACCCGCCAGCGCGAAACTGCTCTCTCCTTCATCGTGATGCTCTTTATCTGCACCGGTCTGGCCTTCATGCTGCTGCCTGGGACATTTCTCGGCGTCTGGAATCTGTTCTCCATCAGTAGCAAGCACGCGGGCGATTCGATCTCAGCCGCGTGGATCCAAGCACACGGCCACGCTCAGGTCTTTGGATGGATCGGCACGTTCATTCTCGGCATCGGCTTCTACTCAATTCCGCGAGTTCGCAACGCACAGCCGTTCGCACTGTGGGAGGCCTGGGTTTGCTGGGTGCTGTGGACCGTGGGAGTAACCGGAAGGTGGGCGGCCGGCATCTACGAATGGCACTGGCGCACCATCCTTCCCATCTCTGCATCGCTTGAGTTCCTGGCATTCCTTATCTTTTTCCGAGCAGTGTCTACCCATAAACCTACGAGCCCATCGCAAGGACGCCCTAAGCTTGAAACGTGGATTCTTGTGGTAGTAGCCGGAACCCTGGGCTTGCTCGAAACTCTTGCCGCCAATCTTGGCGGATGCATCTGGGCAGCCATACACGGAAGCTCTCCCGCTTTTCCGCAGAACTTTGATGAGCGCTACCTAGTGCTGATGGCGTGGGGCTTTATGGTGCCATTCGTCTGGGGATTCAGTGCGCGCTGGCTGCCCATTTTTCTGGGAACTCGCAGCCCTTGCAATCGCGGGCTCCTGATTGTGCTAGCGCTCAACGCTACGGGGGTGGTTGCCGCCTTGGCAGGTGCCTTCCGGGTCGCAGTGCTTCTTTTGCTGGGCGGCGCCGTACTATCGAATATCGCACTGCGAATTCAGACTCGGTCGTTTCAGCCGGCCAAGACAAAGGGCGTTCACCCCGCCTTCCCGTATTTCATCCGCCTGGCTTACGGCTGGCTTGTTGTGGCAGCCATGCTGGGCGTGTGGGCGGCCTTCGCAACCAACCATGACGGCATCTGGGGCGCATCGCGCCACGCTCTGACCGTTGGCTTCGTTGCCACGATGGTGTTTGCGATTGGACAGCGAGTTCTGCCTGCATTCAGCGGAATGCGATTGCTGTACAGCCCGCGACTGATGGGAATAGTCCTCTGCCTGCTGACAGTGGGATGCCTGCTGCGCGTCTCCTCCGAGGTGCTCGCCTACCAGGACATCTTGCAGAGCGCATGGAAAATCCTGCCCATCTCGGCGCTCACCGAACTGACGGCCGTCACTCTTTTCGCGGTGAACATGACCCTGACCTTCCGCTCTCAGCGGCTCTCCGAGCGCCTGGTACAGATTGACCGGCATTCTGCTCCTCACGATTCGGTCAGGAATGTCGTAAACCTGTGACTTCAGTCGTTTGCAGAGAGGCCGGCAACTGCAAATCTATAGCTAGAGTGAGGTAGTATCATGCAGCTGAATCATGCTTCAGCGAGTCCTGTAGCGTACTTGGAAATTGATTTCGACGAACGTCCGTTCCTCGTGATCTGGGAAACTACGCAGGCCTGCGACCTGGCTTGCCTTCACTGCCGGGCTAGCGCGCAGCCATCGCGCAATCCCCTGGAGCTATCGACGGAAGAGGCGAAAAGTCTGATCGACGAAATTGCAGCGCTCAAGGCTCCGCTGTTTGTGATGACCGGCGGCGACCCTCTGAAGCGCCCCGATATCCATGAACTTGTCCGCTACGCTGCAGATCGCACGCTGCGGCCTTCAATGACTCCGAGTGCCACTCCACTACTCACCCGCGAAGCCATCGTGAAGCTGAAGGAAAGCGGCCTTGCCCGTCTTGCCATCAGTCTTGATGGTCCGACTGCCGAGATTCACGATGGCTTTCGGCGCGTCGCGGGCTCTTTTGACCTCACAATCCAGGGCGCGCACTGGGCTGGGGAGATTGACCTTCCGGTGCAAATCAACACCACGATCACACGCCACAATCTAAAGTACATCGACGCTATCGTCACGCTGCTGGAGGACCTTGATATCGCGCTGTGGAGTGTTTTCTTCCTGGTTCCAACCGGACGTGGCGCGGACATCGATCTAATTTCGGCAGAAGAGTTCGAGCAGGTCTTTGCAAAGTTGTACGAGACCTCCCGGCGGGTGAAGTTCGACATCAAGAGCACGGAGGCTCAACACTACCGGCGCTATCTTCTGCAACGCCGCACCGAATTGCGGCGCGCTGGAGTAACGAAGCCAAGTGAATTGCCTCCAGTTCTCGGCACCGCTTCCGCCGACGGTATTGGGCGCGCCCCCAAGGGAATTAACGACGGAAAGGGATTCGTCTTCATCTCCCACACTGGCGAAGTATTTCCCAGCGGATTCCTGCCGATCACAGCTGGCAATGTCCGGAGCGAATCACTCACAAAGCTTTATCGCGATAGTCCACTGTTTCAGTCACTACGCGACGAGCGCAATCTGCTCGGCAAGTGTGGGCGCTGTGAATATAAGCAGATCTGCGGAGGCTCGCGCGCCAGGGCCTATGCACTGACGGAGGATATATTCGCCGAAGAGCCGTGTTGCAGTTATCAGCCGCGCACGACGGGAGCGGCGGAGCAGGAAGCAGACCAGGGTTCGAAGGCGGACACTCTTCACCCGATGCCGGCAACCTAACGCAGCAGCACATATACACTCGATAACTCGCCTTCAAAGCCCCAAGGAGAACACGAAATGAGCGAAAGGACGATAAGGCTCAGAACGTTGCGGTGTTGAGGTGAAATTGAGCTCGACCGTGACTTTGGTCATCGCCTCGAGGTTTTCTTTTGCGTACCGTTAAGTTCGCGAGGGGGTTACGCCGATGAAAACCATCACTGCTGATAGCACGATTGCCCAAGTTGTACGAGAGTGTCCGAGCGCACGGCGCGTCTTCGACCAGCATGGATTGCACGGCTGCGGCGGCCAACAAGGCCCTGCCGAGTCGCTGGCGTTCTTTGCCGATGTCCATCAGGTCGATCTTGCCCTGCTGTTGCGAGAACTGAATGCCGAATTGAGGTGCCCAGCCCATGACTATCGCTATAAGGAGTCGCTTGCGGACTTCATCTACCGTCGGTTCTTCAAGGCGGGCATCGCAATTGCAATTACGTTAGGGGTGCTGTGGGGCGCGATCAACCTGTTCCAGATCGGGCTTCGCGGTTCGTTCTTGCAGTCGGGATTATTGCCAGCGATTCACGCACACGCTCACGCCATGGTGTACGGGTGGGTGTGTTTATTCGTCATGGGCTTCGCCTACCAATCCTTCCCGCGCTTCAAGAACACTAATCTCTGGCGGCCGGAGCTGGCGAACCTCACGTTCTATCTTATGCTGACTGGCATAGGCTCGCGGGTCGTGGCCGAGTTGATGCAGCCCGCACTCGTTGGTCTGGCCTTCGGTGCGTTGGCGGCGGGCGTCGAACCAGTTGGAATCGCGCTGTTCGCGTTCATCTTGTACCGAACGGCGAGCCAGTCCCTTGAGCCGCGGAACAAGTATGAGAAGTTCATATTCGGTTCGGTGCTCTGGCTCTTCGTGGGAAACGTGCTCAGCCACGTATTCTTCTTCGCAAAGGCCACAGCTGCCAGCCAGCATGTGCTGGCCGCGCGCATTGCCCTGCTCGACAATCCGCTGCGCGACATTCAACTTTTTGGCTTTGCGGCATTGATTATTGCCGGGATCAGTCAGCGATTCGTCCCCGTGGTTTATGGCCTAACGCGGCCGGGGCATGACCGGCAAAACCTGATCTTTATCATCATGACCGCGAGCCTTGTGTTGGGGATCGTGAGCTACGTGGGAGCGTTGATCACAAGGAACGCAGTATTCTTTCTCGGCCTGGAAGCGGCCTACCTACTGCTGGCGCTGTGGGCAACGCTGCTGGTCCGGCAGTTGGGAATATTCTCGCATCCGGCGCAGACGGATCGCACGTTCAAGTTCATTCGTGCCGCATATGTATGGCTGTTAGCCTCCTGCTTCATGCTGCCGTTCTACCTGCTTTACGGCAAGTTCAGCGGGCAGGTATTCGCTCACGCGTACATGGGAGCGCATCGTCATGCCTTCACGGTTGGCTTCATTAGCTTCATGATCATAGGTGTTGCCGGTCGCGTGGTACCAATCCTCGCGGGTGTGGCTGGCGATCGCTTCAGTTCTCTGCTGGGCCCATTCATTCTTTTAAATATCGGGTGCGCCGGCCGCGTGATGTTGCAGATTGCAACCGACTTCACGAGACGAGCCTATCCGCTGGTCGGCATCACGGGATTCGTCGAGTTGATCGCACTGACTTGGTGGGGCGTTGAGATGTGGCGCACGATGAACCTTGCCCACACGCATCGTCCCGGCGTGCTTGGGGCACCGCGGATTCACTCCGACGATCTGGTCAGGATAGGACAATAACCAAGCTTTCGACAAGGAGACTCTCAGGACCGAGTGCCGCTGAGAGCGGGCGCTGCCGAAAATGTGGGTGTGACTAAAGTCATAGGCGGCGGTGATACGCTTTGCGATTGTTCGTATAGATTCGGCTACGGCAACCCATGCTCCGGAAAAACCCAGCTCTGTAGTTGAGCACCCTCCTTGTCCCAGCGCTGATGGAACTGGCGGGCATTAAGAACGATGTTCGGGAGGACAAGATAATGGAATTCAGAAAGCTTTGGATCGCCCTTGGACTAGTGATGGTCGTGTCCTTCGCTGTGCTCGGTGGCGTCGGCTATAAGGCCATTAGTAATGCTCCTCCGATACCAGCCCAAGTAGTCTCCAGCGATGGGAGCGTGCTTTTTGACGCTAACGCGATTCAGACGGGGCAGAACGTGTGGCAGTCGATCGGAGGTCAGGAAGTCGGCACGGTTTGGGGGCACGGCGCCTACGTGGCTCCGGATTGGAGTGCCGACTACCTACATCGTGAGTGCGTCATCATTCTAGACCGCTGGGCACAGCGGGAAGGCAGCAGCAGCTACGCTGCGCTGAACGTGGAACGCCGGGCCGCACTGCAGGGCCGATTGCAAGCGATGATGCGCCGCAACACCTACGACCCTGCCACAGGGAATGTGACCGTCGATCCAGTGCGTGCCGACGCCTTCCGCGAACTTTCGACCTATTACTACGACGTATTCCACACCGGCCGTAATGCTTACGCGATTCCTCCGAACGCAGTGGATGATCTTGGCCGAAGCAGGCAGATGACTGCATTCTTCTGGTGGACGTCTTGGGCCGCGAGTACCAATCGCCCTGACACGGATATAACATACACGCAGAATTGGCCGCATGAAGAACTCATCGGCAATCGTCCAACCGCCGCAACCATTGTCTGGAGCGTAATTAGTTTCGTTCTGCTGTTGGCCGGTGTCGGCGGGATGGTGTGGTGGTATGCCTCACAAAACGTTAGTTCTTCGGAACACGCCTTGGCGACGCCCGAGACCGATCCGCTCTTGGGGTTGAAGCCCACGCCCTCGCAACGGGCTACGGTGAAGTATTTCTTCGTGGTGGCTGCACTCTGGGTTGTGCAGGTTGTGCTCGGTGCCATCACTGCCCATTACGGAGTCGAAGGCAACGGATTCTATGGCTTTCCCTTATCGAAGTGGCTTCCCTATGCAGTCACGCGCACCTGGCACTTGCAGATCGGTATCTTCTGGATCGCAACCTCGTGGCTGGCAACTGGCCTCTACATCGCTCCGGCGGTAAGCGAGCGCGAACCGAAGGGCCAAAGGCTCGGAGTCAACGTTCTTTTTGTTGCTCTGATAGCCGTTGTCGTCGGGTCCCTGGCAGGTGAGTGGGCGAGCATCGAACACAAGATCGGCAACCTTAATCTCTCCTGGTGGTTTGGAACTCAGGGCTACGAATACGTGGACCTGGGACGTTTCTGGGCGATCCTGCTCTTCGGCGGTCTCTGCTTCTGGTTGTGGCTGATGTATCGCGGGCTGGCGCCAGCATTACGAAAGCGTGACGAGAGCCGCCAATTGCTGATGCTGTTTCTGGTTTCGTCCATCGCGATCCCGTTGTTCTATGCGTCCGGATTGATGTTCGGGCATCGCAGTAATCTGGTCACCGCCGAATACTGGCGCTGGTGGGTGGTTCACCTCTGGGTAGAAGGCTTCTTTGAAGTGTTCGCGACCGTGGTCATCGCGTTCCTCTTCACCCGCCTGAAACTTCTGTCTATGAGAACGGCGACTTCCTCGGTGCTGTTCTCGACGGTAATTTTCCTCTCAGGAGGCATCCTGGGAACTTTCCATCACCTGTATTTCACCGGGATGCCTACCTCTGTGCTGGCACTGGGCGCGGCATTCAGCGCTATGGAGGTGGTGCCGCTGGTGCTGGTCGGTTTTGAGGCATGGGAGAACATCCGTCTGGCTCGCGGCAACGAGAGCTCGCGCTGGGTGACCGCCTATAAGTGGCCCATTTATTTCTTCGTCGCCGTGGCCTTCTGGAATTTCGTGGGCGCCGGGCTTTTCGGTTTCTTCATCAACCCGCCGGTGGCGCTTTACTACATGCAGGGCCTGAACACGACAGCGGTGCACGCACATACGGCGCTGTTCGGCGTGTACGGCATGCTTGGCCTTGGCCTGATGCTCTTCTGCCTGCGCGCTCTGCGGCCTGGGCGCGCCTGGAAGGAGAAGCCGATTGCACTCGCGTTCTGGTGCATCAACATCGGTCTGTTGACGATGGTTCTGATCAGTTTGCTACCCGTGGGACTGATGCAGGCCTGGGCATCGGTTGAGTACGGTACTTGGTACGCCCGCTCCTCCGAGTTCTTGCAGACGCCGACGATGAACACCCTGCGCTGGCTTCGTGTCATTGGCGACAGCATCTTCGCCTTTGGCACCCTCGTGCTGGGATGGTTTGTACTCGGCCTCATTACCGGGCACTCCTATGCCGAACATGGATTCGTCCGTGAAGGCCAATGGAAAATAGAGGAGGAGCCAGTGGGAAAGCGCTGACCAGCGATGAACACGAGAAGCTTCGAACAAGGAAGACAAAAATGAGCCATCCGAAAGCAACCGAAGTGCTCGAGCGCGAGCACCATTATATCCAGCAGGTCGTCGCGTCTTTGGTGCTTCTCGCTGAAGAATTGGAAAAGGGCGAAGCTGTGGCGGCAGAGACTTTGGCCGACACCCTTGAGTTCCTCCGCACCTTCGCTGATCGGTGCCATCATGGAAAGGAAGAAGCCGGTCTGTTTCCTCTCCTCGAACTGAAAGGTGTGCCGCCTCAGGGCTGCCCGCTTGGTGTCTTAAAGAAGGAACATGACGCTGGTCGGATCCTGGTCGCGCAGTTTGCAACCGTCTCTGGTAGGTACACAAAGAACGGCAGCGAGAAGGAGCTGTTGCGAACTACACTGCTCAGCCTAGCCGAACTCTACGGCGGTCACATCTGGAAAGAAGACTACCTTCTGTTTCCGATGACGAACAAGATTCTATCCGCCGAAGAGCAAGACCAGCTAACCAAGCAGTTCAACGACATCGAATCCAGCATCGGTCCCGATATCCAGCGACGCTTTGAAGAGCTTGCGGACAACCTTCAGCGCCGTGCATTCCACGAATAATTCACGAGCGATGTGCGGAAGAGCACAATGCAGGCAGAGCCGGAGCGCCGGCATACTTTTTTACCAGCTTTGTTGTTAAATCAGCAGGAGATATAAAACTCCTGCTCGGACACGCGCATAGCAAGGAATTGAGAGTGGAGATGTGTTATGCCAATGGATTACGAGCACGTTGCGATTCCAGAGTCGGAGATTCCGCGCGCTCCCCAGCCGGTGTTTCAGCACATGTTGAACATCTACGCCAGCGAAACCAACAAGGTGATCTCGGTGTGGCGCTGCTTCGATTTGCCTGCCATGTCATTTCGTCCCCATCCGCGATCCAAAGCAGTAATCGACATCTTGAAGCACCAACTGCTGTCAGAACGTCGCTTTTTCGGCGAATTCATGGCGGTGCCAGAACCGCCGGCGTCAGAGGTTTTGCCACTCGGCGAAACCCCACAGGATTATTGGATGCGAATGCGGGAATTGGCATATCCGCGCCTGGCATTCCTCGCGGTGCAGACCGAGGCGTGGTGGCTGGAAGAGGTTCCGTTTTTCGATGTTGTTCGCCAGCGGATTTGGATATTCTGGCGACGGCTGCTCCACACCTGCCATCACCGCACTCAGCTCACCGTGTATCTGCGACTGCTGAACAAGGAGGTCCCCTCGACCTATGGACCAACCGCGGACGTTACTTGGAAAGGTGCAGATCCAACGCAGACGGTCGAGGACGCAGGACGCAAAATAGCTTGAAGGAAGCTGGGCATTTGCCGTATGCACCGGGACGCACTCAGGCAGTGGGTGGAATGATACAGCGCGCAACTCCAATACCCTTAGTGGTAATGACAATAGGGCACTCCACACGCCAGATCGATGAGTTCGTTCATCTCCTCAAAGCACACTGCGTTCACAAGTTGGTTGACGTGCGCACGGTGCCGCGTTCACGCCACAATCCGCAATTCAATCGTGACCAACTGTCCCCGACTCTGCATTCAGCTCGCATCCACTACAGCTGCATGCCCGGTCTCGGCGGCTTCCGCCATGCACGGCATGACTCTATAAACAACGCTTGGCGCAACGCGAGTTTCCGCGGCTATGCCGATTACATGCAGACGCCTGAGTTCCATGAAAACATTGACGCCTTAATAAAACTCGCTCGGCAGGAGCAGATTGCGGTCATGTGCGCGGAGGCCGTTCCTTGGCGGTGTCACCGCTCACTGATATCCGATGCGCTGTTGGCGCGCGGAATCGAGGTGCGGGAAATCATAAGCGCAACCAGCACGCGACTCCATTCCCTTACGCCCTTTGCACGTGTTATAGGAAGTCAGGTCACCTATCCTACTGAACAATCGGCTTAGTTTCGGAGAACGCGTCCTACCTAGAAGATGGTGGAACGACCAGATTTGTTGCGAATCACCAGACTACGGACATTGTTCCTGTTTTCCGCTCGAAGTTGATACGGCACAGCCTCTCGGCCCGGTACAGTTACCAATGAACCCTCATGCGAAGCGGAAGGTCTCGGCACGTACGATTGGCTCGCAATGCGGTAGCATATAGAGGGTGCTTCGGCTGGTCGGAATGACGTAATTCCTGCTCGCCAATATCAATTCATCAGTCTGCGAGAAACTCAATCTCCTCCATCACTATCTATGTTCTGACCGTCGTCTTCGTTGCCACACTGATTCGCTCGGCATTCGGTTTTGGAGAGGCGCTGATCGCCGTTCCACTGCTCGCTTTCCGCATTCCGCTGCAGGTAGCCGCTCCACTCGCCGTGCTAGTGTCGATCACCATCTCTGGCATCGTCGTCGTACAGGACTGGAATAAGATTCATCTGCGCAGCACGGGCTGGCTGGTGTTCTCCACATTTCCTGGTATCCCGCTGGGTCTTTTGCTTCTGACAAGCAGCCATCAAAGGATAGTGAAGGCCGCGTTAGCTCTGATCATCATGCTATTTTGCGGCTATTCGTTAATCGGCCGCGCACCGCTGGAACTGCGGCGCGACCACCGGGGATGGCTTGTAGCCTGCGGATTCTTTGCTGGCGTCCTGGGCGGAGCCTACGGAATGAACGGTCCACCGCTCGTCATTTATGGATCCATGCGCCGCTGGTCGGCGCAGCACTTTCGCGCCACACTCCAGGCATATTTCTTGCCTGCGAGCATCGTTGTCATGGTGGGGTATTGGCTGGCCGGGCTCTGGGTTCCCGCAGTAACGCACTATTATCTGCTCTCATTGCCGGTCGCGCTGCCAACGGTGTTCCTCGGCAGAGCCATTAACCATCGTCTGCATGGAAACGCTTTTATGAACTACGTTTACCTGGGTCTGGGAAGCATCGGTGCACTCTTATTGTTCCAGGCAATCACCGGGCGTCTCTAATCCGGAAAGGTTTCGTGGTCTATCTGCTGTTCTGGTTCCCATCACATAGGCGAAATCTGTCTCAGTATCCACCCCAGTTGGAATCAGCCGGGTCGTCTGCCGTCGCGGTCGTTTCTAGGAGCTCGGGATCGGAGTGGGGCTGTCAATTGCCCACTTGAGCCAATCCGCGCCAAATAGCTCAACGGGGTGCTGAGTACGCACAGTTCCATTGCCGCAAGAGAGCGAGTCAGCCGGGCAATATTTGGCGCAACCCCAACATACTCGCTCGGGATGCTTTGGATGAAGGGGAACTTTCGCCATCGAGATCAGTTAGTCCTCTCTGCCGCGATCCTAGTCCGTGCGTTACCTCGTGCCTCTAAGTTCAGCTTCCATTTGAATACTCCGAGGGAACAGGACATCGTTCTCTAGATGAATGTGCTCCCGTAGATCCGCATCAAATCCCCGAAGTCTCTCAAAGAGTGCGCGGTGCGCAGGACACGCCCATTCAGGAGGTGTGAAGTTTCCTGTGGTCCAACGGATCTCTTCCATGATCAAATTTGCGGCTTCGTGTTCCTGCACCATCATGAAGATTGGATGGCTGACTGACCGGAAGCAGGCATGCGCCGGTGGATAGACAAGTGCGGATTCCTCCTCCATCTGAACGATGAAAGGAAAAAGCACTTCCTCTTCTTTTCGAATATGCGCCCACATATCCTGCCGGAGTTGTTCAACGAGTTTTTCTACTGCCTTAAACTCGTGGGATTGATCGCCAAGCGTGTCCGTGAGTTTGCGTGCCTCCCTGACCAAGCTCGGCAGATCGTGGCGTACACGTTGGTGATGAACGCGAACGATATGCTGAATCAGATGTGCACAGGATAGAGTGGATGGATCGCTGAGACCCGCGCCGCTTTCACGATCGCGGCACTCTTGCAATTTTTCCAATACCTGGTCGAGTGAGAGCTGAAGTTCAGAACATGCCTCTTTCAGAGATTTGTCTGCCAGAGAGCAGACGTCTATCTCGAATCGCTCGAATAGGGCAATGGCAGACGGTTGATCGGCAGCGATGTCGCGAATCGATTGTGATGAGCTGAACATGAAGCACTCTCCATCGCTTAACTTAGCGAACAATAGGAGGTAAGGCAGTAACTTATGTCACTTGGTCGGCCTTATGCTTCTTGCGGGAATCCTACGCTGCGATGTCGAGAATTTCCGCTAGACCTTTCATATCTTTCACCACGATCCGCCGCGAATCCACTTCCAGCAATCCTTCAGCCTGAAGCCGCTTGAGATTGCGAGAAATTAACTCGCGAACCGTCCCGAGTTGGTTTGCCAGCTCTGGGTGACTGGCCGGTAATAGAAATTCCAATCCCCGAGCCGTTTGTTTTCCCTCAGACTGTGCTACACGCACAAGCGTTGAGACGAGCCGTTGGCGAATTGTGGTGAACGACAATTCCTCGATAATTTCAACGAGGCGCCGGAGTCTCTTACCCACAACAGCAAGCACTTTGAGCGCCACCTCCGGATGCTCCATGCAATATGCCTGAAAATCGTGCCGCGAGATGAAGGCAATTTCCGTGTTTGCGATGGCGACAGCAGAAACGGGATACGGGCCACCGTCAAAGACGGGAATCTCGGTGACCGTATCGCCCGGATGTTCGACAGCGAGGACCTGTTCCCGTCCACTGACAGAAGTTTTAAAGATGCGTACCTTTCCTCGGGAGACAATGTTTAGCTCATGGCAGGGTTCGCCCTCGGAAAACAATAGTTCTCCCGTGCTGAACAACTTTCGCACAGTGCGTTGTGCTAGCAATCGCACTTCAGGTTGAGAAAGGCCGGATAACAAACGTGTGTTTTTAAGGACAATCGCCAGGTCAGTAGGCTCGAAGCTCACGCGACGAATTATATCAGCGCGAAACTTAAGACTCATGACACAACACCATTGTTCCCCGGACATGCTTCTCGATCTCTGTTCCCTCCGAGCTTCCGACCGATCCCGGGGGGGCACGTGCAGAGTAGTTGGCGGATTTCCGGGCAGCCAGTATGCGCTATGTGAGGAATCTGCGCAGAATCATGAACTGAAGTTCGTCACTCAGGAATACGTCAGCTCTGCCGCGGCAAGCAGGCCACTTCAGGTTGGATGCCGACGCGCCCATCTCAACAGAGATGTTGTTGTCGCGAAGTCCCATTAGTCCGAATCTGGGGAAGTTGCAGCTTCTGTTGCATTGCGAACCCAACGCACCACGATCGTTGCCGCCATCCACTACCCAGCCCGTCACGCAATGCTGGTCACAACCCCCCCTGCAGGGTTCGCGAACGGCTTCGCGCAGTATCGGCGCCCTTGCCCTACCGGAAGCCGGCTATCTGCCTGCAATCCAAATCATCCGAAGCTAGCGTTCACGACTCTAAAAGATCGGGGGTAGGTCACGGATCGGTGGAAGAGTCCTGTCGGGCAGCAATAGGGAGCGCGGATGACGAGTTCAAAGGATCCCCATAATCTACAAAGATTTGTGGACGCGCAGGAACCGGCATTTGAGGCGGTGTGCGCGGAGTTACGCGCGGGCCAGAAACGGAGCCATTGGATGTGGTTCATTTTTCCCCAAATGAAGGGCTTAGGTCATAGTGAACTGGCAAACTACTATGGAATCTCTTCGCGGCAGGAGGCCGAGGCCTACCTGGCACACCCGGTTCTGGGGCCGCGAATAAGGGAGTGCACCCGGCTCGTGACCATGGTTGAGGGCCGTTCCATCGACCAGATCCTTGGCTACCCAGACAATCTGAAGTTTCGATCGTCGATGACACTGTTTGCGTCCACGGGGTCTGAAAACCAGATATTCAAGGATGCGCTACAAAAGTACTTTGCCGGCGAACCGGATCAACTCACTATTAAGCTACTCTGATGGGAGACTAACCATGCACTGCGCGGAGCCGGAAAACATCTTTCTATTTCATGGCAAAGGAGGCAGCCCCGGCGGCTCCGTCCTCCAACTCGAGGAATTGTTGCGCGGCAGGTTTCCGCGGACTCGGTTTGTTCGGCCTGCGCTCCTCCATGGTGATCCAGAGGTCACAGCAGAGGCCTCCCTCGAACGTCTCCGGGATCTCGAAATTCCCAACGGATCCGCGGTAATCGGCATCAGTCTTGGGGGACTGGTGGCTGCCAAACGTCAGGAGAGCGGGCGTGGCGATCTGCACGTAATCTGTATCAGTTCGCCGACCTGGGCTGACGGTGTTGCATTGTCGCAAAGGATGATTCGCCGGCTTGCCCTCTATTCATCGCTGGACTCGGTCATCAAAGGACGAACCGACAAGTGGCCGCCGCTGGCGCAGGCGTATGACCTACCTTGGCTGACGCACGACACGGACAAGCACAAGGAAGCTTTGGCGCACATCGTCGCAGCCGCTCTCAACCATGAGGATGTTGTGTCTGGGATCATCGAGATGGAGCGCGGTTTGAGAAACCAGGGGGTGATTGCCTGAAAGTGCAGAGACCGGCCAAGTCAGTTCGCATCGTTTGCATCTCCGATACCCACGAGTTCCATCGCCGCCCCGATGCCGTAAGGTATTTAGGCGTCCCCGATAGGAAGGACCTCTTCAATCACCGACCAGGGACCACCTTGAACCACGAGATACTTCAGGTAAAGTTCGGCTGCTTGGCGATCTGGTGATGTGAGGAGGGTTCGAGCTGCATCCTGGATGCGTTCTTTAGGCAGTGAGGCCAGGTCAAAGCTCTCCTCGATGATTCCATCGGAATGAGGAATCCCCAGCAACTCAAGATAGCGCACGATCGTTGCAAGATGGTCGTGGAGCAGATAGTCCTGCAACAGATTAGTTGAGATCTGATCAGGAAGAGTCAGAGTTGCTGCCGTCCAATTGACCAGGCGCTCAATCGGAGCTCGGCGGACACTAATCTCACGAACGTTCTTCGCTTTCGCGAGGGCGGCAAAGAGGAACTGTTTCTGTTCTTTCGTTGTCTCCGCCCAAAATACTTTGCTGGCGGAGACTCTAATCTCATTAGGCAATTGTCGCCAAATACGGCTGGCAGAAAGTGGCACGAGCGGGCCTCACTTACAGTCAATCTCAAGTTCCATCTACGATCATAACGGCTGCGGGAAAACGATGTCTTGTTCGATATATGCAGGGACCCACTCGCCCCCTTTGTTTTGGACGTTGATTGGAATCCGCCATCGGCGCCGCCGTCCCGCTGAAAGAAGTCGGGCAACCACGTTCGCGAATGTCGCCATGTGGCATGGAGGCGGCGAGGCGGAGCGAAGACCGTTCACAATTACCCTTCAGGGGAGGTAACCAGCCACTGCGGATTTGCTCTGTAAACGTAGCCGAAATATTACCTACCGGGCCGCGGATTGGCTTGGTCAGAGCCCAATCGAGCGGGCGGGATTTGAGACGGCTTTGCAGTGCCTGCGGAGCCGGGCACACGCGGTGATACGCCGCGAATTTAATCGAATGGGCACAGTTCGGGCACAGTACAGAAAAACAGAAAGACATCGCGGATTGAGCTGCTTTGCCTTTTTCTTTGTTTTGTTGGGTTTCTTGGAGCGGGAGACCGGGATCGAACCGGCGACATCCAGCTTGGGAAGCTGGCGTTCTACCGCTGAACTACTCCCGCTCACAGGTGAGCAAAATTAGCTTACACCCACCGTCAACTTTCCGGCAATCACCATGGTCTCCCATGGTGTTCTGCCAAGCCTCCAGCGCGCACCCTGAAACCTTCACAACTTTGAAACCTTGAAACCGCTCTCCGTTGCGATAGAATCCTCCCTGACCTGCAAGCAGGCCCGGAGGCATCATGTTCCCTCTTAGCGGCATAGTGTTCCTGATCATCGCCTTCTACCTCTTCAGTTCCATCAAGATTCTCAGCGAGTATGAACGCGGTGTCATCTTCCGCCTTGGCCGCCTCCTCGACAATCCCAAGGGCCCTGGTCTGATTCTGGTCTTCGCCCCCTTGGATCGCATGGTGCGCGTCGATCTTCGCCAAGTGGCCTTTGACGTGCCGCCGCAGGACGTCATCACCCGCGACAACGTCACCCTGAAGGTCAACGCCGTGGTCTTCCTCCGCGTCATCGACCCGCGCCGCGCCGTCGTCGAGGTCACAAATTACCAGTACCAGACGCAGCAGTTCGCGCTCACCACCTTGCGCAGCGTGCTCGGCGAGGTAGAACTTGACGAACTTCTCGCCCATCGCGACAAGATCAACCTTCGGCTGCAATCCATTCTCGACCAGCACACCGCCCCCTGGGGCGTGAAGGTGGCAAACGTCGAAGTCAAACAGGTGGATCTCGCCGAAACGATGATGCGAGCCATGGCCAAGCAGGCCGAAGCCGAGCGCGAGAAGCGCGCCAAGATCATCCACGCCGAAGGCGAATACTCCGCCGCACAGCGCCTGGTGGACGCCGCGCATCTTTTGCAGACCGAACCCGCTTCGATCCAGCTCCGTTATTTGCAGACCTTGGCCGAGATCGGCGTCGAGAAGAACACCACGGTGATCTTCCCGGTTCCCATCGACCTGCTTGCGGGTATCCAGAAGCTAACTGGGAATGCACCAAAATCCACGACGCCCGTCACTGACCCCACGCCTAAAACCGAGGCATAATTGAGAGACACTGGTATGCGGGAGCGGGAAACGATGGCTGACACCGAGGGTAATGACACCGAGATCACGCTCGGCATTGGCAAGTTGCTGGGGCTGTTCTTCTGCCTGGTGATTCTTTGCGGCATTTCGCTCGGGGTTGGTTACTCGCTCGGACGCAATTCTGCTCGGCAGTCCGCCGCCGCAGCGCTCGCCACCGCTCCCGCAACTCCGTCTCCGTCATCGGCCAGCAAGCCTGGGGCCTCGCAACTTGCCCCGCCCAGAACGCCGGATTGCACCTCCGGCGACAACTGCCCGCCGCAGACTGCCTCTGCGCCCAACGCCACTGACCTGACCTTCTACCAGACGGTGCAGCAGAAGGACGAGCACCCGCAACTTACGCCGCCCGAGCCCGCGCCGACACCTTCAACCCAGCCCGCCGAGACTCGCAACACGCTCGGCACCGGGTATCTCGTACAGATTGCCGCCGTGCGATATCAGGACGACGCCAAACTGCTCAGCGACACGCTCCAGAAGCAACGGTATCCGGTCATTATCAGCCAACCCGGAGACAAACTGTTCCACGTACAGGTGGGTCCATACGCCGATTTCAAGGAAGCCGAGGCCATCCGCGCCCGGCTTGTCGGCGCGGGCTACAACGCTTTCCTCAAACATTAGATCGACATATTTCGATCTATTTCTGCTTGTTACAGCAGCCGCCGGACTGACGTTTGCTGCTGGCCCACGCTCCCGAATATTTTTTTATGATTGGTGAAAGTCATGAAGGCTGCAACCGATAAGCTAAGTTTGGCGCTTCGCGCTGTTGCCGATCCAACCCGGCGCAAAATCCTGCGTCTGCTCCATCCCGCCACACCTCGCAAAATCGGCGCGAACGAAGGCTGGACCGCCTCCGACGTTGAGCAGCGAATCAAACTCGCCCAGCCCACAATTTCGCATCATATGAAGATTTTGAAGAACGCAGGTTTAGTCGAGGCCCAAAAGCAAGGGACCTGGGTGCGCTACCGCCGCATCGAAATTGCGGTTCGCGCCCTCCGCAAAGATTTGTTCGAGGAACTCTAACCGTGCTTGGCCCAAAACAAAGGCGACCGCATCGGGCCGCCTTTGTTTCAAACTTCGATCCGCTCTAGTGTGAAACCGCCTGGAACAGGTCGCTCTTCACCAGCGCCTGGAACTTGCTGTCGTCGGCCTTGAACTTTATCACCAAGTGGCCCGCGTCGGAGTCAACTTCCATACTGTCCATCGCGCTCTTTTCCTCCGCGGTACCGGCAGCCTTCTTGTACATGATGCCCGCCTTCATCAGGGCTGAAAGGGTTCCCGCCGTGAACGCATCCGAGGTCTGCACGTTCAGCCCGAAATCCACACCGTGCTGCAGGTCGAGGGTGTAATGCGATCCCAGCAGGCGCTTCTTGATCGTGTCGTAATCCGCCAGTGCCGAAGCCTCACCCAACACCGAGCGCAGCATGTTCTGTGTGCCCAGTTGATCGAGCACACTCCACACCGGCCCGGACTCTGCGTCTACGATCATCTGCAGCATGTCCGGATTTGAGGCAACGCCCTGCGCATCCCCGTTGCGGACATCCAAACCATCCTTCACCGCGCTTGTCTCACCAAACAACATGGTGTTGTCGTCCAGAAACGTCATAACAAAGCTGCCGGTGGACCACAGATCGGAGTCGTGATATTTCTCGCTCTTCTCTTTCTTCTTCAAGCGAAGCACTACCTTCTTGGGCTCAAATTGCCCGTTGGCAACGCCGAAATTGCGCAACGTTCCCTTGGCCGTGCGATAGGAGACGAACGTAAGCTGCTCCACATCCATATCCGGATTCACGCCCATACCGCGCAGTGAAGTTTCGAACGCTTTCAGATTGTCCGGCAGTACGCGATTCTTCAGCGCGATGCCGCTTGGTGAGTTGCGCAGGGCGCGGTAATCCACCGAGATAATCTGCTGAATCTGTACCGGCAGCACGGTTCGCGCGTTGGTTCCCAGCGGAGACGCCAGTACGCTCGTGCACAGTGCGCAGGCGAGAACGAGTGCAATTGAAAAAGTCTTCATAGATCTACAATTGTACCCCCGGCTGCATAGAACGATCACTTAGTTAAAGATCGCAGTTTTCGTTTAGGTATGTCAGCCCTGCTTTTTTCGCAGCGCCGCTACTCTCGCGCGAGTCTCAGCTATAAAAGCGGTCTCCGTCCCGGTTTCAAGAGATTCCAGGTTGATCTCCACATTCGCGAGCGCGCCTTCCATGGCCGCCCGCGCCAGGGCCGCAGCCACGGTCAGGTCGCTAGCCATCTTCGGATTCGTCTTTGCGCGCAAATCCTTGATCACCGCGCTCACCTCAACCGCACACTCTGCCACGTGTAGCGGCAAACCGGAGGCTCCGCGCAACGCTGCGGCCACCGCTTCGCCTGCCGCGGTGGCCTGCTCCGGCGCAGCATTCTTCTGCGCCTTGCAGGCAGCTACCACCGCCTGATACGCGCACGCATCGGCATCGACTGCCGACTTCAACTCCTCGCGTAGAGTTTCCAGCTTTGTCAGAGCCGCGGTGAGTTCCGCGTCAAACTTGGCATAGGATTTCTTTCCGCGTGATATTCCGGCGACCATCGACGCCAAGCCTGCCGCCATCGCTCCCGCTGCGGCCGAGGCGCTGCCCCCGCCCGGCACGGCGGTCGCCGACGCCAGTTGCTCAACGAACCTCTCCACGCCTGCGCGCGGGCCGCCTGTGACAGCCTTGTCACCGATCATCGCCAGCCGGTTTTCCAGGATCAGCGAGGAGTCAAAGTTCTCCACTTGCAGAAACCATTCTGCGGCCTCTTCTATCGCCCGCTTCGGTACAAGTCCCACGATTTCGCTGGACTCCACCAGCACGCCATAGCGCGCCGCTTCCCGCTTCACAAATTCAAAAACTCTGGCAATCGGCGTCAGCTCCGTGTCGGTCAAATTCATGGAAACCTGCGCCTGACCGCGCACCTCCACGCCCATCGCCTTCACCGCGCGCAATCCCCCGCCGGAGAAGCGAACCGCCTTGGCAATCTTCTTTGCAATCTCCACGTTCTTCGTCTGCAGATAGACGTTGTAGGCCACCAGAAACTTACGCGCGCCAATCACCACCGCGCCCGCCGTCGGATGGCAGTGCGGGTCGCCAATATCGGGACGGCGCGACTCCAGCTTCGTGATCTCCTCGCGTATCACCTCAAACTGCCCGCGCCGGATATTCTCCAGGTTCACCCGCTCCGGCCGGACCGCGGCGGCTTCGTAGAAATACACCGGTACCTGATAATGCCGCCAGACCTGCTCTCCCAGCTCATGCGCCATCTGCACACAGTCTTCCAGGGTCGCAGACTCAATGGGGATGAACGGCACAACGTCGGTCGCGCCTAGTCGCGGATGAGCCCCGCGCTGCACGTTCAGGTCAATCAACTCCGTTGCCTTGCCGATGCCTGCCAGCACCGCCGCCAACAGCGGTCCGCGCTCGCCCGCCAGCGTAACCACCGAGCGGTTGTGGTCGGCGTCCATCTCGCAATCCAGCAGATACACGCCGTCGCGCTTCATCGCCTCAACGATGGCGTCAACCCGCGCCTTCTCGCGTCCTTCGGAGAAATTCGGTACACACTCAATCAGCGCTGCCATCTTCCCGCTCTCCGCTACTGCTTCCACCAGTTATATCCAACTGAAACCTGCAAGCTCGAGTTGACTCCGGGATTGTGAGAGCCCAGGGAAGCGTTCGACAAATGCGTGGCCCGGAGATCGAAGTTCACCGAGCGCCCCGGCTTTACGAAATAATTCATGCCGATTCCCGCACCAGAGGTGAAATTTATCTTCGACGTGTTGCCCGGAGGAATGTTGTCGGTGCTCCACAGCATTCCGCCCTGCGCCAGAAAATACGGAATCGCTTTCTTTCCGCGAGTAAAATTCCACTTCATCACCAGCGGGTTCACGCCCAGGGCATACACATCCTTGTAGCCTCCCCACAGAATCATCTCCAGCGGCATGATCTCCGAATCCACTTCAAACGTCCCGCGCGCCCAGCCAGAGCCGAGTTCTCCGGTCATCACCCGGCCAACCCGCACGCCGGCCCGCACAAAATGGACGTTTGTGCGGTCGTACAGGCCATTGCCGGCGCTGGCCAGCACGCCCGCAGTCCAGTGCTCGCGCCGAATCGCCGCCGCGTCATCTTCGTCCTGCGCTATCCCTGCCGTGGCGCCACAAATTAGCACAGCAAATGTTGCCAGTCGAAACAATCTCATCATCGTCAACATAACCCTGAATACGGTAACAGTCCTGCAGCCCTGCTTCCAAGCCCAAAGGAAAAGGCCGCACCTCATTGGAGCGGCCCCACCTAAAACTTAATTCGAGTTCGGTCTGTCTCACTTCAAGGCGTACCGCTCGCGCTCACACCTGGGAACCGGGAAATGCCTCCGCAAGCATGATCCCGACATCGGGCAGCTCGCCCTTGCTCAACGCCATCAACCGCAGTGGCGCAGCGCCCTTTTTCGTATCCCGGCAGTAAAGGATTCGCGTCGAGTAGTCCCGCAGTCTTGCAAACGGTTTGAAGTGCTTGTTCAGCGTACAGATCAGGACACTATCTTTCCCAAGGAGCGGGTTTAGATCGTCCAAATAGAACTCCAACGACCAATGGAAGCCGACACTGAAAAAGCCATAAATCAAATCGTAAGTTCCTGGCAACTGGCGAAGCGGCAACTCTGCTGCATCGAAAATTCGATAACCGGCAATGTGGTTGTAATCCAAGAAAGAGCGCAACAGCGGCAGATGGCCGCAAAAGGACGAAACATCCGGCCACTGCGGCGGGCGGTCATAATGCACCTGCTTGTACTTGGTATCCTTGCCGTTGCTATCGTAAAGGTGAACTTCGGCACCTTCATTCCAAACGCCTTTTTTGCTGAAATAAGCGGCCGACCGGCCAAACCCTGGCCCGATCTCCAGCACTCGCTGCGGCTTAGGAATCTTCTCGAAAAATGGTGCCAGTGCCTCGTATTCGCGCTCTGACATTCCATTGGTTTCCTTCTGGCAAAGTGAACGAGAGCGTTCGTCCGCGCGGAAGGGAACGCGAGTGGAAATGAGGCTCACCGCAGCGGCAACTTCCGGAGTGAACGGCGGTACTAAAAAGACCTGCTCTGCCAGCTCCACGTCGAAAATCTTCTCGCCGCGAAGCCGGTTCAGTGATGACCTAAACGAAAAACGCACGGATGCCCTCCGGAAAATAATGATGAAATTGAGCGAGGGCAAGTAAACCACGCAGCAATGTGAAGGAGAAAACGCTGGAATAGCGAAACATCATTCCCAAGAAACACCTTGAAGGAAAAGGCCGCCCTCTTTGGAGCGGCCCATCCTGAAACACTCTCTGCTGCGCTGTTAGCCGGCGACTTCCTCGAAATCCTTCTGGTCGATGTCGGCGTTCGAGTAAACGTTCTGCACGTCGTCGTAGTCTTCCATCGCTTCCATCAGGCGAACCATGGTGCGCGCCTGCTGACCCTCGAGCTTGACGTAGTTCTGAGGAATCATGCCCAGTTCGCTATGCTCGGGCGTGTATCCTGCGGCCTTCACGGCTTCCAAAACTGCCTCGTAGGCAGCCGGATCGGTCAGAATCTCCCAGCTATCGCCATCGTCCCGCAGGTCATCAGCACCCTGTTCAAGAACGATGTTCATCAGATCGTCCTCCTTGGCCTGCGCCTTCGGAATCAGAATATCGCCCTTCTTGCTGAACAAGTGCGCCACCGAGCCCGCATTGCCCATGTTGCCGCCATTTTTGCCGAAGATGTGGCGAATATCGCTCACCGTGCGGTTGCGATTGTCCGTCGAAGTCTCAACCAAAACCGCCGCGCCGCCCGGCCCGTAGCCCTCGAAGGTGATCTCTTCGTAGGTCACGCCCGGCAACTCGCCGGTGCCGCGCTGAATCGCGCGCTTGATGTTATCCTGCGGCATGTTTTCGGCCTTTGCCGCAGCCACTGCAGTGCGCAACCGAGGATTCTTATCCGAATCGCCGCCAGCCTTGGCAGCCATCGTGATTTCCTTGATCAGGCGGGTGAAGATCTTGCCGCGCTTCGCGTCCAGCGCGCCCTTTTTGTGTTTAATTGTGGCCCATTTTGAGTGGCCAGACATGCCAACCTCGTAGATTGTGTGATTTCTGGAAAAACAGCTTCTCGGTCTTGCCCATCCAGCCGACCGGGCATACCACTACCGCACAATGCTCGGTAACGGCTGATTATAACATGCCATGCAACTCCCCGGACCTGGTCTGATTCAACCTGCCGCGTGCGACTTAGCCTGCTCGCGTGCTCGGCACAACAGCAAGGAACCGCCTCGGGCACGCCGATTCTTACCTGCATCCTATAGGGCGCGATTGCGGCGGTCGCGAATACAGGCTCCTGATCGCGAACTGGCAAAAAGGAGCAACAAATGAGCAATCCAGTGAAGCCTATGTCAGTAGTACGAGGAATGTCTCAATCCCTCTGCATCGTATTATTGCTGCTGACCTGCTGCGCTCTCTCAGCACAGAAAGTGCATCGCGTTCGGAATATTATTCTGGTTCACGGTGCCTGGGCAGATGGTTCCGGCTGGAAAGGCGTGTACGACATTCTCGTAAAGGACGGCTACAACGTCAGCATTGTGCAAGAACCGGAGACGTCCTTCAAAGAGGATGTGGCCGCCACGAAGCGCATCCTCGCTCTGCAGGACGGACCGTGCATTCTTGTCGCTCACAGCTACGGGGGATCTGTAATTACAGAAGCGGGTACGGATTCATCGGTAGTCGGTTTAGTGTACATTGCGGCCCACATGCCAGATGCTGGAGAGAATGAGGCTGACGACGGAAAGCGCTTCCCAAGTGACCTCAGCAAGTCTACCGCGATAAAGAAGACAGCAGACGGCTTCACCTACCTCGACCCTGCGCAGTTTCATGAGTACTTCGCAGCCGACCTGCCTGCTGCACAGGCCGCGTTCATGGCGCGGTCACAGGTGCTGAACTTGGCTGACAATTTCAAAGCGGTCACACCTGCGTGGAAAAGCAAACCGAGTTGGATGCTGGTGGCGGGAAAAGACAGAGCCATCAACCCCGACCTCGAACGGTGGTATGCCACAAGGGCCAAGAGTCACAAGGTCGAAGTCTCAGGCGCCAGTCACGCAGTCTATGTCTCCAGGCCGAAGGAGGTTGCGGCGCTGATCGAAGAAGCTGCGTCGCAAAAACGGCCTTAGTGAAGAGGAAACCAACCGCAATCAAAACAACTGATCGACCAACAGTTGAGCGGCTACAAACGATTTTTAGCTGTGACACGCCACACTTAGGTTGTGGTCAGGGTGTGTTCCGTCGGCGCTTCGCGCAACCGTGCGGCTGCATCTTCCGGCATCATCGGCGAGCGATACGCTTCCTTAAAGGAGTACGATTTCTGCCGCTCTTGCAGGATCGGCAGAATCTCGATATGCCAGTGGTAGTCCTCGTTGATCGTGCGCCAGTAATTCAGCACCTTGGACTGGTGCTGCGTATTGGGCGCCGTGTGCACAACCAGGTGAAAGCTGTCGGTAATCGAGCGAATCCGGTTCAACATGCGGCGCAGCAGTGAGGCGCAATCGCGCAGCGCACCTAGCCGCGAAACGGCGGTGTGCTCAAAATGCGCATCGTGACTCACCGGAATGATCCAGGTCTCAAACGGCGCACGCGAGGCATACGGGCAGCACGCAACGTAGTCGCCGCGAATCTCCACAATGCGCTCCCGCGCATGCAGTTCCTGGGTCAGAATGTCGCAGAAGACGCAGCGCTCTTTTTGCGCGTAGTGTTCGCGCGCCGACCTCAGTTCGTACAGCACCCGCCGCGGCACATAGGTCGTTGCCACAAGCTGCGACGTCGGATGGTCGAACTCCTGCCCGCTCAGCGATCCGAAATCCTTGAAGATGCTCACATACTTAAAGCGGTGATCGTGCTTCAGATCCTCCGACCGCTGGGCGCAGAGCAGCAGAAACTGCTCGATCTCCATATCCGAAGCCGTCCAGAGCTGCCGGTCGTGGCGCGCGTTTTCCACAATCACTTCATGTGCACCCACCGAGCGCATCACGTCGTAAAGCCCAACCCCGCGCCTTCCCGGATCGCCTTCCACGTGGTACAGCGGCAGCGGATGCACCACTGCTCGCGCCGACCACGGTCCATAGTTCACCGACGCCATCGAGGAAATCACCTGCGGCTGTTGCGGCGACTCCGGGCAGAACGGACAAACCTGCAGTAAATTCCGGCCCTGCGACGGGTGATCCCCGGTAACAACCCAGGAGCGCGTAATTGGATCCTTCCGAAGTTCCATTGCGATAGCAAACCACTCCCGGGCTTCTGAGTCAAATACGAATTGTTTGCCGAGCCAGCCGCTGCTACCGGGGAACACTCACTGCAACCGTCGCGAACGGATCACTGGATGCCACATCGAGCGTAAACGGCGAGCCGGGTGACTGCTTCAGGTTACCCGTGGTTGAATCCACCGCAAACTCCGTAACCACCGGAGTCCTAAGTGTGGAGTTCGGGCCGGTGAGCAAGCTCTGCGATGCGAATAGAAAGTTGCCGCCCGGATCGAGCCCAATGGCGACTTTCACTCCAGGGGTTGGCGTCAAAAGAAAGCCCGAGAATGGCGATATCGCCGCACCCAGCGTGCCATCGGCGCCAATGCTCATTCCGATGACTTCATTGCTGACCGTTTCATAGAGGAACTTACCTGAGGGGTGCACCAGGACAAATCCGCCTTCAAGGTCCAGATCGCAGCCGCACCCCGTGTCTTGCACCTGCGTCACGGTTCCATTGTTGTTCGCGAAAACCAGGTTGGTCACGGGATGCGCGGTCAGGACGTAAACAAAGCTCCCATTCGGATTCACTGCTAGCCCTCCCGTGCCAAACTGATAGACCGGAAACGAGCTGACCTTTGTCACCATCCCCGATTTGGAATCGACCGCGAACACCGTCGGACTGGCTACGCCGATGCCAGCGGTGTTCCCGGTGGTAACCACGTAGAGAAACTTCCCAGCGCTATCCAGTGCGATCCCGCCACTGATCAGATCCACCGCCGTCACGATCGTCTGCACAATGGTGAGAGCACCGCTGGCCCCAATGGAATAAACGTTCAGTCCATTCAGGGTCAGCGCATACAGAAAGTTACCCGCGTGATCCACGGCCATCGGGCCGCCCGCAAATTGTGTGCTCCCGGCAGGAGGAAGACTGGAGCTTGCCACCTGCGTGAGTGCGCCGGTGCTCGGCGCAATGCTGAAGGTGAATATGCTGTTCGCGCTCGCGGCGAACAGGAACCGGCCCAGCGGGTCTGCCGCAAGCGTCGTCGGCATATTTGAGTTGAACGATACGGGCGAGCCAGCCACTTTTGTCAGCGTGCCGGTCGAAGCCATTTGGAATTCGGAGATGCCACCCGAACCAGAGTAAAAGGTGCCACTCGGGCCGACACTTTCAACAAGGCTGGTGACATAAACAAACGTGTTGGATTGTGTGCTCGCAGTAGTGGGCCGACCACTGCCGCAGGCGGGTAACAGTGCCAATGACGCTACAGACCCACCGAGCAGAAGCAGACTCAGTTTCTTCAAAATCGGGATGCGCACGTGGTCCCTCTCAGAATCCCAAGATGCCGCTGCGCAACTCCGGGATTTATGCTCTAGCAGATGCAGCGCTAAGAGTTGTGCGGAAACGGGCCAAGGTCCGTCCCTTTCACGCCCGTGCGCCGTCGCTCGAATCCTCTCAAACCAGCCCGGCTCTGCTATACTCGGCCCTTTGAGACCCCCAAATTTTCCCCATGAGTGAAGCCTCAACCCCGCTGATGCGGCAGCACGCCGCAATCAAAAAAGAGCATCCCACCGCGCTGCTGTTCTTCCGCGTGGGCGACTTTTACGAGCTCTTCCTCGACGACGCCGTCACCGCCTCGCGCGAGCTTCAGATCACCCTCACCTCGCGTCAGAAGGTCGATGGCGTAGCCCTCCCCATGTGCGGAGTTCCCTACCACGCCGCCGAAGGCTACATCGCCAAGCTCATTCGCAAAGGCTACAAGGTCGCCATCTGCGACCAGGTCGAGGACCCCAAGCTCACCAAGAAACTGGTGCGCCGCGAAGTCACCCGAGTCGTCACTCCCGGCACCGCCGCCGACTCGCAGCTCGGCTCCGAGGAGAACAATTTCCTCTGCGCCGTCGCTCGCCACGGCAGCGGTTCGGGTCTCAACGGTGGCTGCACCCTCGGCTTCGCCGCCCTCGATCTCTCCACCGGCGAATTCCGTGCCACCGAATTCATCGGCCCCGACGCCGACCGCCGCGTCGCCGACGAGCTCCAAACCCTGCGCCCACGCGAGCTCCTCTACGCCGCATCGCTGCCCCTCTTCCAATCCGCCCCGGGTGCCCCACATCTGCCGCATTTAGCAGATGTGGGTAAAGCGGGTGCGCCAAACACGCCCACGCCGCGCCTGGCCTCCACCGACCTTGCGCCCTTCGCGCGTTGGAGCGAGACTCCGCTCGACGACTGGATCTTCGCCACCGACTACGCCGTCCCTCTGGTTGAAAATCATTTCGGCGTCTTATCGCTGGAGGGCTTCGGCCTCGCCAACCACAACGCCGCTGCCTGCGCCGCGGGAGCCATCCTCCACTACGTCCGCCAGACTCAGCGTGGTTCACTCGGCCATGTGGACCGCATCGGTTACTACGAGCGCCAGAACTGCCTTATCCTTGACGCCGTCACCGTCCGCAACCTCGAGTTGATCGAGCCCCTCTTTGCCGGCTCCGGAGACGCCGTAACTCTCTTCCGCGCCCTTGACCACACCCTCACCCCGATGGGCAAGCGCCTCCTGCGTGCCTGGATGCTGCGCCCCTCCATCGATGTCGCCGAAATCAACCAACGCCTCGATGCCGTCTCCGCCGCCCTCGCCAGCATCATTCATCGCGAAGAGCTGCGCCGCTCGACTCGACGGCATTCTTGACATCGAGCGCCTGCTCAGCCGCATCACCCTTGAAACCGCGAACCCACGCGACATTCTCGCCCTCGCCGCGTCGCTCGCCCGGCTCCCCGCCGTGCGGCGCGCGCTGGCCAACTTCCCTGCCGCGCGCTTCACCGCACTCGTGGATCTGCTCGACGAACTCGCCGACGTACGCGAGCGCATCGAGCGCAGCATCCTCCCCGAGCCGCCCATCACTCTCAACGATGGCGGAGTCATCCAGAACGGACTCGATCCGCAGCTCGACGAACTCCGCGACATCAGCCGCAACGGCAAACACTACATCGCCCAAATCGAGCAACGCGAGCGCGAGCGCACCGGCATCAACTCGCTCAAGGTCAAGTTCAACAACGTCTTCGGCTTTTACATTGAGATCAGCAAGGCCAACCTGCAACATGCCCCCGCCGACTACGAGCGCAAGCAGACCCTGGTCGGCGCCGAGCGCTACACCACGCCGGAGCTAAAGGAATACGAAACCAAGGTTCTCGATGCCGAAGAGAAGATCGTCGAAATCGAGCGCCGCCTCTTCGCCGAGCTGCGCATGAGTATCGCCGCCGAATCGCGCCGCATTCGCCAGAGCGCGCTGGCCTTGGCCGAGATCGATGTTCTGCTCTCCTTCGCGCATCTTGCCGCGCTGCGCAACTACTGCCGCCCGAACTTTGAAGACCAGCTTCACGGCCCGCAGATGAACGACCCGCAATCTAACAACAACGCCCAACTTCTCGAAATCCTCGAAGGCCGCCACCCCGTCATTGAGCAGCCCGAGCTCACCGGCTCCAACGACCGCTTCGTCCCCAACGATCTTTATCTCGACGCCTCCAGCCAGTCGATCCTGCTCATCACCGGCCCCAACATGGGCGGCAAGTCCACCTACCTGCGCCAGACCGCGCTCATCGTACTGATGGCGCAGATGGGCTCGTTCGTCCCCGCCACCCGCGCCCGCCTCTCCACAGTCGATCGCATCTTCACCCGCATCGGAGCCTCGGACAACCTCGCGCGCGGCCGCTCTACCTTCATGGTTGAAATGACGGAAACCGCCGCCATCCTCAACACCGCAACCTCGCGCTCGCTCATCCTGCTCGACGAAATCGGCCGCGGCACCGCCACCTACGACGGCCTCGCCATCGCCTGGGCCGTGGTCGAATTCATCCACCAGCACAGCCGCGCCAAGACGCTCTTCGCCACCCACTACCACGAACTCACCGAGCTCGAAACGCTGCTCGATTCGGTCAAGAACTATCACGTCAGCGTCAAGGAAACCGCCGGCAGCATCGTCTTCCTACGCAAGGTCTCACCCGGCGCCGCCGACAAAAGCTACGGCATCGAAGTCGCCAAACTCGCCGGCCTCCCCGCCGAAGTCATCTCCCGCGCCCGCGAGGTCTTGCACCAGCACGAGAACGCCGAACACGCCGCCACCACCCAGCTTGCTCCCAAGCCAGAAAAATCCGGCCCGGTGCAGTTGACGATCTTCACCCCGGTCTCCAACACCGTCCTCGACCGCCTCCGCGAAGCCGACCTCGACTCCCTCAGCCCCCGCGAGGCGATGAATTTGTTGTATGAGTTGAAAAAGCAGGTGGAGTAGTTCAGGAAGGCATCCAATGAAAGCGACGTTGGAGATGATTAACCGAATGCAGGTCGATGGCGTAATCGGCAACTACGCCATCGGCGGAGCCATAGGGGCGATTTTCTATCTGGAGACGTTCTACACTGCGGACCTTGATATCTTTATTACGCTGCCCACTGCCCCTGGAAGCTCACTCTTGAGCCTTTCGCCCATCTACGAATATCTGACAGCGCAGGGGTGCCAAGTCGACGGCGAACGCATCGTAATCGGTGGCTGGCCTGTACAATTTCTGCCGCTTCGAGGAGCACTGGAGCAGGAGGCATTGGCCGAAGCGGTGAAGACCGAATTTGATGGCATTCCGACATCCGTGTTGAGTGCCGAGCATCTGGTCGCCATCGCTTTGCAGACTGGACGAGCCAAGGATTATGCTCGGATTGCAATGTTCCTCGAACAAGATGCAGTCAACAGGAAGAAGCTCGACTCCATCCTGTTACGGCACGGGCTGGTCCCCAAATGGAAGAAGTTCGAAAGCAAGTACCTTGAGGAGTAGTGATGGAGAAGCAAAGACGGAAGAAACTAGCCTCGCTCCCGTTTTCCGAGAAAATCAAAATACTCGAAAAGCTTCGTCAAGTCAGTGATGTCGCCGGCAAAAGCGGATTGCGAAAGCAGACGAAGGAAAAGCCCGCAGGTGGCTATGTTAGCCCGGCGGGTGGCCCATGTTAGCCCGTCTTTGGTGGGGTAGTTGACTCATGTCAATTCCTGACAACGTTTCCGTACAACTGTGGCATCAAATTCCCAATTGCGGAATTGAGGAACATGAGTTTTCGCTATAGGATTCTTGTGGTTGACGACGAGAAGAACATCCGCACCGTGGCCAGAACAATTCTCGAATCACAAGGCTATGAAGTGCTGTGTGCCATTGACGGATTTGATGGCCTCACAAAGTTGAAGCAATCCCTGCCCGATGTTGTTATCTCAGATTTACGCATGCCCAACATGAGCGGATTTGAATTCCTGTCTGTAGTGCGCAAGCGCTTTCCCCGGATAGCCGTCATCGCGATCAGCGGCGAGTTTTCCGGGATAGATGTGCCCGAGAGCGTTTTAGCGGACGCATTCTTTGAAAAAGGCCAGTATTCCCCAGAAAACCTCTTCCAGAAGATCACTGCCCTGCTTGAAGAGATCCCTCAACGCCCGAGCGTCGCCCGTCAGCCCAAAGCAGCCGTCTGGATTCCGGTCAAAGGCGATGCGGACTACATTGCAGTGACATGTTCTTCCTGTTTGAGAACCTTCCCAGTCCCGGCCCCGCTCCCTGACGGCGTGCACACAGCAGAATGCGACTTCTGTGCGACAGCGGTTTCGTTCCGGATCACGGAAGCTGCCAGCGCAACAAGGAAAGGAATCACATAGCTAGGCGGGCGGCTGTAGTGTAGCCTGTCTTTGCGAACGTGGGGTAGTTGACCTTGCTCCTGCCATTCCTAGCGCTGTCAATTCCTTACAACGGCGACAAAAGGTTGACGCACATGTTGCGGCAATTTCACTTTGAGCCGATATACGGTGCCGTAAAGTTCATTTTGGGTAGAGGTTGTTTAGCTATAGCTTTTCTCTGTACGGGCTTATTCGGAGCAAGAGACTTGGTTGGGATGCCCCTCCCGATCCCATCCAAAAACTTGAGAAATGCCACTGTATTTGCGGCAGCGCCGCCAAGTACGATTTTTGTTGTCCCTGAAAATTGTGCATTGTCCAAGTTGTATGCCCCGCCGCTGTATGTCAGGAGTGCATCGTTAAATGTACAGTTGCGACAGTCAAGACCATCTAGGGATTGTTCCTTTGCGCCGGAAATAGTGAAATCTTTAAAAATTGGAGTGTTATCAAGAGGTATAAAACGAGGAACGGCACCTTCGATGAAGACGCCAGTCGTGGCTCCGGATATCCCTCCTCCTACAAATACACTGCGGTTTGATCCACGATTGAGTAATTGCGGGGCGGCGGTAGATGCTGCAACGATCTGCATGCGCGGGCTGAACAGGAGTGTGCAGGACACCCCTAGTATGAAACCGAATATCGCCACAGACAGTTTTGACATATCTTCCCCAGTATCTAAGCTAAGGCAGGTTATTATCTATGTCATTTCCGAACTCGCAAGGAGCAAACCCGCCTTTTCCGGTTTTACTATCGGGAATAAAATGATAACAAAACGTAGTCCAGTGACCAGCCCCGAAAACGCTGGCATACTCAATTCGTCCGTGAATAACGAAGTCTACAGATTGCCAGTCAAACCGACCAAAAGAGTTCAAATTGGAATGGAAAACTCCGTCCGGGGCGATCATGCCTCGTCCGGGGAGAACAACCTCTTCCTCGTTAGGTTTTTTGCCTTTTGCGACAGGTTCCCCAATCCCGCGAATGACAAAATTCTTAGCAGGAGACTTGCCAGTGTTTTTAATGACAATGCTTACAGTCCAATTGTTATCCTGCTTAGATTGTGCGGAAATATCACTAACGGAAACCCACGCTCTTTGATCCAGACGGGCGTTATCTCTTGCTTGCGTCACGCTTTCTCCGGCAGAGATGGCGGCGCTAGTGGCAGCATCTGCGGCCTCTTTGTTGGCGCAATACATTTTAATTGTGTAAACGGTGTAAACAAACAACAGCACTACGCCAGCAATCTCCACAAACGGCTTAATCTTATTCCACCAATCATTCTCTGTCCTGCAGGTAATCTCGCAATGTGTTTGGGGTGGTGGACAGCTAGACGCGCCAGATGTCAGCGAGACATTTGGTGCGGAGTCATTGGCCTGTATATCGGGTTTCCTCTCGCCGTTTGGAACATTATTCTGACTGATATGCTCGGCATCTAACGTCATGAGGTACACTCCGAGAACTCGGCGGGTGGCCCATGTTAGCCTGTCTTTGGCTAACGTGGGGTAGTTGACTGGTAGTTGATTTTGCCCTTGTTGTTTCTTTGTTGTTGCTCCTACCCTGTCAATTCCTGACAATCTTCATATACTCCGTCACGGTCACAAAGCGATACCCTTTCGCCTTGAGCGTCGCAATCAGCTCCGGCAGTTGCGCAGTTGTGGTCGTCAGTTCGTGGAAGGCCAGCACGTGCGTGTACACCCCTTTCTTCTCGCGCTGCTCAATGGCTTTCACGACGCTCTGCGAGAGCGACGGCTTCGGGCAGCCCACGCCCTTGCCCACGCACAGGTAGTCCTGCGAATTCACATCGCGCAGCGCCACCGGGTTCTGGCTTGAGATGGTCAGGATGCGGAAGCCGTGAGCCTCCAGATCGTGACGCGCATCGTCCGTCAGGTCCCAGTCCGGCGGACGCAGCCATAGCGGCTTCGTCCCTGTCACAGCCTTCACCGCCTCGGCTCCGCGCTCCACGTCCCCCAGCACCCAACCTTCGCCCTTCTTGCGCTCGGCGATGCGCAGGTCGGCATGGCTGTAGGTGTGGTTCTCAATCTCGTGCCCGCGCCGCAGAACGTCGTGCGCCGCATCCAGGCAGCTCACCCCAATGTTGGTCTCATGCGGAGTCTCGCCCCAGGTCTTCGGCGTCAACCTCCAGCCCATGTAGAAAAATGTCGCCTTCACCCCATTACGGTCCAGCACGTCGAGCATTCCTGGGTTCGCGCTGGCCGCCGCGCCCGGCTGTTTCACTCCATAAAGCACGTAAGGCCGCGGCCCATCGTCAAAGGTCAACGCAATCAGCTTCTCCGCCGCAAAGCACGGCACGCAAACCGCCGCAAGCGACATCACCAGTACGACCATCAGCACAACCCGCAGCGCAACTCGCATACCCATATTCATCATCTCTCGTGCCCATCATAGGATGTTTCGATCCCATGCGCCCTAAGCAATTCGCATGAACTCACCCGAATTCTTTTACACTCGATCCATGCCATCTCTGCTCGTGCAAGGCATTCTCTTCGATCTTGACGGCGTGCTCATCGACAGCACCGCCGGAGTCACTCGTGTCTGGCGCGACTGGGGCCTGCGCAACGGACTCGATCCCGCCCAGACCGCCCACACCGCCCACGGACGCCGCGCCATCGACACAGTTCGCCTGCTCGCGCCCGAACTCGATGCCGAAGCCGAGCTGCGCGACCTAGAGCGCCGCGAAATCGCTGAATCCCACGACGTCATCGTCTTCCCCGGAGCCGCCCGCCTGCTCGCCTCCCTGCCTCCACGCCGCTGGGCCATCGTCACCAGCGGAACCCGCGATCTGGCCTCCCACCGCCTCCGCGTCGCCGGCCTTCCCATTCCGGAGCTCATGATTACCGGCACCGACATCGAGCACGGCAAGCCGCATCCCGAGCCTTACCAGCGTGGAGCCGCTCTGCTTGGCCTTGCTCCTGCCGACTGCGTGGCCGTCGAAGATGCACCCAGTGGCATCCGTTCCGCATCGGATGCGGCAATGCCTGTTCTCGCCGTTCCCACCACCTATCCCGTAGACGAACTGGTTCACGCAACCGCGTTGCTGCCGAACCTGGACGCCTTAGAGGTAATAATTGTGGGCGACTCGATCCGCTTGAACTGGTAAATTTACCACGATGGATGAAGCGTACGCGATGAATGCAACCAGGGTTTCCTACACCCTCGAGTCCACTCTGGCGAGTGTGAACAAGGCCGAGCAGTCCGCCGCCGAGGTCGCCGCCAGAGCCGGTTTTGACGCCGGACGAATGTGGCCGTATCGCCATGGCCGTCCGTGAAGCCACCCTCAACGCGGTCCTGCATGGGAACCGCTACGATCCAGCCAAGCGCGTGACTGTCTCCTTCGATATCACTCCCGACGCCCTGACGGTGGCCGTGCGCGACCAAGGACCAGGGCTGAACCCATTTACGCTCCCAGACCCTCTTGCCCCGGAAAACCTGCTCAAGGAATCAGGACGCGGAATTTTTCTGATCAGGGCATTTATGGACGAAATTCATTTTCGAACCATGTCTCCGGGCACAGAAATCATTATGATTAAATCCGTTCGCGGTCCGGGCCGCGGCAGCAGTAAGGAGGACAACCAGTGACGATGAAAGCTAGCTCGCGTCAGGTAGAGGGTGTCACTATCGTCGATCTCAGCGGGCGTATTACACTCGGCGAGGGCAGCGTCGTGCTGCGCGATACCGTGAAGGATCTTTCCGCTCAAGGCCAAAACAAAATTGTCCTCAATCTCGGCAACATCAGCTACGTTGATAGCTTCCGGGGTCGGCGAACTGGTCAAGGCCTTCACCAGTATTCGTGGCGCAGGTGGCGAGCTCAAGCTGATCAACGTTACCAAGAAGGTCCACGATCTGCTGCAGATTACAAAGCTGTACAAAGTGTTTGACATTCAGGATGACGAAACTTCGGCCATCGGCGCCTTCGAGTCGTAACCTGAGCTAATAACCTGGGCCATTCAATCCAACCACGGGCGGCTCCCAAGGCCGCCCGTTTACTTGCGCAACCCACTGGACACGCCGCCCAACCGGACGCACAATACTCCCATGCCACGCATCCCTGCCATCGCCTACGAAGCGGCCGACTCGTCCGCCAAGGAAATTTTCGACCACTACAAAAAAGAGCGCGGCAACGTGCCCAATATGTTTCGCACCGTCGCCTACCGCCCGGAGATTCTCCGCACTATGATCGCGCACTTCCGCGCCGTCATGGAGACCGGTACCATCGGCGTCAAACTCAAGGAACTCGTCATCGTTCGCACCTCGCAAATCAATCAATGCGACTACTGCCTCAACTCCCACACCCAGCTCGCGCACCGCTACGGATGGAGCGAGGAACAGCTTGCCGATCTCGCGAACTTCCGCACCCGCTCTGACTTCAACCCGCGTGAAAAAGCCGCCCTCGAACTCGCCGAGCGCGAAACCCTCGACTCCACCGGCATCGACGACGAATTCTGGGCCAAACTGCGCCAGCATTTTGATGAAGGCGAAATCATTGAGCTTGCCGCCGCCATCGGCCTGTTCAACTACTTCAACCGTTTCAACAATTCGCTCAAAATGGAACCCACCAAGTGAACTTACGCTGGCTTATGTGCGTCGCTCTGCTGCTCATCACACCAGCCCTCGCCCAGCAGAGCGCCACTCCCACTACCACCGCGCAACCCCCGGCACAATCGGCGCAAAAAGCCGACTCCCAGTTGCGCGGGCTCCAAGTGGAGTGCACTCCCGCTTCGCACGCCTCGGTGTTGATCGGCAATCACGGATGCGTTGCGGGAAAGGTCTTTCGTGTCACCGTCCGCAAAAGCGGCAACACCCATCTCTCGCTCTGCCCCAACAATAAATGCTCATTTCAGGCGGTAATCTCCAAACGTAGTCGCGGCAATGTTGGCGACCTCTCCTATCTGCGCGGCAAGGTCATCGCCGTCATGGGAGATGTCACCGAGTCTCGCGGCGGCCATCCCGTAATCCTCGTAAAGGACCGAGAGCAGATTCGCGTCGCCGCCGGCGATCCGCCACCGGAGTTTGACGCTGTTCAGTCCAAGCCCTTCGCCACAGGCAAGGCCTCGTCCTCCAGCAAGCGCGCCCGCGCCTGGTAGCTTGCTGGTGTTTTTAGAGAGTCATCTTGAGCACTAGTTAAACCGAAATGACCGCAGGTGCAGAACTGGTGCCCCATATCTGCCGTAGTTAGCAGATGTGGGGTAGTTGACTTTGCCTTTGCTCCTGGTTTTGCCCTTGAATTTGCATTTTCTCCACGCTGGTCATCTTGAGCGCAGCGAAAGATCCCAGCCCTGCTCAAATCCTCCGCGCGGTCCCAAGCTTTTCAACCCGCCATCATTTTTCTAATCAGTACTCGAGGTGATGTACTGCGTCGGGCTACACCGGTTCCTACCGATTTCTCTTCAGCTCCGCCAACGGATAGAACGTTCCGCGCCACTCCACGCCGCCGCGCGCCAGCGTCAGCACCGTGGAGCGCACCAGCGTAAACACCATCACCACGCTCGCCGCTGGATGCAGCAACACGTACCCCACTCCGATCTTCGTTCGCTTCCCCATTCCCGCGTACACCGTCAGCAGGCAGCCGAGTGCAACCGCATATCCAACGCGCGCCCACCCGGTCGCAAACACCGTTCCAATCCACGGTCCAAGATGCAGCCAAAGCAGCCCAAATACCGCCAGTACCGCGAACGTAAGGTTGTAGCGTAGATGGGCAAAGAAGTTCTTCGTGAGGTTACGGACGACGCCGTGCGCCCCCACCGCCCAGCGCACATTGACCATGCCATCGCCAAAGGCCACCCGTGAGGCCAGCCCCGCTTGCTTCACTTTTTCTCCCAGGCGCATATCGTCCACCACGCTCAGCCGCATAGATTGATATGTGCCGATCTTTTCATAGGCCGTACGCCGCACCATGTTGAATGCGCCCACGCCCATCGCATCCCGCGCCTTCGGGTCGCGCACCTTCCACGGACGGTTCGCAAAGATGAACATGGCCTGGAAGAACGAAATCATCATACGTTCGCCCACGCTCTCCATCACCATCGTCGGCAGCAGCGCCATATGCGCGGCCTGCTCCTGCTCGGCGTAATGCACCACCCGCCGCAGAGCCGTGGGCGCGTGTAGCACGTCGCCGTCGCTGAACAGAATCCACTCGCCGGTCGCCGCTTCCGCCGCGCTCCACATCGCATGAGTCTTGCCCAGCCAGCCCGCCGGCAGTTCGCGCACGTGTACCACTCCCAGCCGCGCCCCATGCTCGGCCTTCAGCCGATCCAGAATCTCGCCCGTCGCATCCTCCGAGCGATCGTCCACCACCACCAGTTCGTAGTCCGGGTAGTCAATGGCGAGCAACGAGCGCACCGCGATTTCGATCATCCCGGCCTCATTGCGTGCCGGAACCACGATGCTCACTCGCGGCAACTTCGTCTCCGGCGCAACCGCGTATTCAGGCCGCGTCAGGTCGGCGATCCCCCTCATTCCTCGCCGCGCCGCTCCTGCGTAAAACAGCCAGGTCGCACCCAACGACGCTCCAGCCAGCAGGTTCAGCGCATGCCACGCGCTCACGCCTCATCTCCCTGCACTGAATTTTCTTGTGCTGAATCTCCCTGTGGAAGCTGCGGGGCGTATCGCACTCCGAAAAACAGCACTCCCGCCGAAAGCGCAATCGCCGCCGACGCCGCCACAAACGCCATCTGCATATTGCTCCGGTCGGAGATATAGCCCATCAGGCTCGGCGAGAACGCATCGCCCAGCAGATGAATAGTGAAGATATTTACCGCAAAGGCCGTTGAGCGAATCGGCGCCGAAACCGAATTCAGAATCGCCGCATTCAGCGGAGCCGTATTCAGCAGCAGGAAAAACTCGCCCAGAAAAATCGCCGGATACATCCACGAGCCCGCGTGAAACACCGCCAGCAGCACCGCGGGCAATGCCAGCGTCATTCCAATCGCGGAGATCAGGCAATGTCCGCCACGTTTCCTTGCTTCCATCCGGTCGCCCAGCCATCCTCCCAACATGGTCGCCAGAATCCCCGCCGCCAGCGTCATCAATCCGAAGCGCAGATTCGCCGTAGCCAGCGGAACTCCCCGGATGCGTGTAAGAAATGTCGGCATCCACACCTGCATCCCGCCCACCGCAAAGGTCATCATCGCCATCCCCAGCGTCGCGCTCCAGAACGCCGGATTGCGCCACAGTCCCAGGAAGGTTCCTCGCTCTAAGGTGACCGCCAGCCGGTCTTGCGCTCCGCGCTCAGGCTCAGGAACCAGCAGCAACAACACTCCCAGTAGCGCCCCCGGCACCGCGCCCACCAGGAACGGTGCGCGCCAGCCCCAGCGTTCCGCCAGCGCTCCACCCAGCAAGTATCCCAAGGCCGTTCCCACCGGTATCGCCAGGTAGAAAACCGCCAGCACTCTGCCCCGCCGGTATTCCGGATGCAGGTCGGAGAGAAACGATGGTGCGATGGCAACAAACGTCGCCTCGCCTACTCCCACCAGCGTGTGCCGAATCATCAGCTCGGTGAAGTTGTGCGTCACCGCCGTCAGCAGCGTTGCCGCAGACCAGATCAGTGCCCCTACGCACATGATCAAGCGGCGCGAATGGCGGTCCGCCAGCCACCCGGTCAGAGGAGCCGTCAGCATGTAGCAGAAGAAGAACGCCGTGGTCAGCAGCCCGAACTTTGCATCCGAGCCCGGAAATTCGTGCTGCACCAGCGGCTGCACGGCAAACAGCACCGAGCGGTCGATGTAATTCACAAAGTTCAGCGCCGTCAGGATCACCAGCGCCGTCGTCGCCCAGCGTCTCATCGGCCGCTGCCCCACATCTGTCGCCTTTGCCTCTAGCAGATGTGCGGATGCGTAGGCCCACGCTGTTTCACTTCGTTCTCGGCCAGCGCGCCTCCACCAGCGTCCCCAGCCCGCCGCGCGGCCGGAACTGTCCGCGAACCTCGCACCACACCGGCTTGGCGGCCTTCACCACATCCTCAAGAATCTGGTTCACAATGTTTTCCTGGAAGATTCCAAGGTTGCGGTATTCGTTGATGTATTCCTTCAGTGACTTCAGCTCCAGGCAGAACTTGCCGGGCACGTAGCGAATCCACACGGTGCCAAAGTCCGGCAGTCCCGTCTTCGGACACACCGAGGTAAATTCAGGGATGTCGATTTCGATGACGTAGCTGGGAAACTGGTTGGGCCAGCACTCAATCGCTGGAAAGTTGTGATCCAGTCCACTGGCGGCGTGGTCCGGCGTGTAGCCCAGCCGCGTCGCGCCCTGGTGTGCGGATTCCGATGCGGATTTCTTCTTCGTAGCCATCCGGCTATTCTAGCCGACCGCCCGCATTTGGCGAATGGGGCGACCTACGTACCGCGACGTCGCTCTCCGGCAGTGTCTTCGGCTTTACCTTCTCCGGCGGAGCCTGCTTGAGCGGCAGCGTTCCGTCTCCGCTTGCCTGCAGCACTTCACCATTGATCTCCGCCCCCAGCAGGATCACGAACGAACTCCAGTACAACCATGTCATCAGCGCGATGCCCCCACCCAGCGCCCCGTACGTGCGATTTAAGTTCGCAAAATGTTGAAAGTAGATTCCCAGCGCATAGGAGAGTACGAGCCACGCCGCAACCGCGAAGACCGCGCCGACCAGGGTATGACGAAAGCGCTGCTTCACATTCGGCGCCAGAAAATACAGGATCTCCACTGCAAGCACGATGAAGGCCCCGGAAACCGCCCAGCGCACTACTGGCCAAACCCGCGCCCACAGGAAGCTCAGGTGCAGCACTCCTGCCACCCATTCGCCAAACCTCGGGCCCACCAGCATCATTCCCAGCGCCACCAGCAGCAGCCCGCCTACCAGGAAGGTCAAAAGCAGGGCCAGCCCGCGCGTCTTCCAATACGGACGCGTCTCCGGCACGTTGTACGCCACGTCGAGTGCTTCAATGACCCCGGCAAAGCCGCTCGAAGCCGTCCACAGTGCCCCGATCAGTCCAAACGACAGCAGTGCTCCGCGATGAGGGCTAATCACGTCGCGCACAACATGGCGCACCACTCCCATGCTGTCGGCGGGCACAAAACGGCCCATCAGCGTTAGTATCTGATTGAATGGGTCGGGTATCGGCAGAAACCCTATCACGGCTGAAAAGGCAATCAGTGCCGGAAACAGGCTCAGCACGAAGTAGTAGGAAAGTCCCGCTGCAAACGCCAGCGTATGATTCCGGTCCGCATCTACAATTGCGCCCTTAAAAACGCCAACCCATTGTTTTGCGCTCATCAGAATCACCACCACCTGCGCCTTCTTTTGGCTCCAGATATCCTGCTTCCTTGAATTTCGCGTCTCCGTTCTTCGATGATTCTTTTTGTTTCCGCGTCACCAGCCGCACCATCATTCCGCGCGAATACCTCCCGCAGGGCGTTTCGACTTGCGAATCCAATCCACTAACTTGCAAAATCTGCAACCAGGCTCCTACTCTGGAAACAATCAGAGCCCTTCGGTCAGATATACTGAAACCTTACTCATGGCTAACGGAACGTTAAACAGCTCGCTCGGCGGAGCTCGCCGAACTTGGATCACAATGCTGGTCATCCTTCTGATTTTTATAGTCGGACTCGGGACCTACATTGAGCTTCGCCCTCATCGCATCCGCATCTCGGTCGTCAAGCCCGTGCGTCAGGAAGTCTCCAGCTCCATTACCACCAATGGAAAGGTCGAACCCATTCACGGCTTTGAAGCCCATGCCCCGCTCTCCGGCACGGTGCAACAAATCCTGGTCAAAGAAGGCGCACAAGTAAAGTCCGGGCAGTTGCTGCTCGTGCTGGACGACACCCGCGCCCGCGGCGACCTTGCCACCGCGCTCACCCGCCTCAAAGGAGCGCAGGAGAGATATAACGACCTGATGGCCGGCGGCAGTCACCAGCAGTTACTGCTGCGCAGCGCCGACCTGCAGAAGGCAACCACCGAGCGCGACGCGGCGCAACGCCAGCTCTCGGCCCTCGAACGGCTGCAGCAGCGCGGTGCCGCCACCCCGGACGAAGTAGCTGCCGCCCGCGATCGTCTCGACCGCGCCAAGGCCGACCTCACCCAGCTTCAATCGCAGGTCCGCTACTCGCCCGACGAGCAGGCGCGCGCGCAATCGGAAATCGCCGATGCCAAGGCCAGCGTCAACCTCGCCGAGGAGACCATCCGCAAGTGCAATATCCGCGCTCCCTTTGATGGTACCGTCTACTTCCTGCCGGCCCGCGTCGGCGCCTGGGTCAACATTGGAGACCTGCTGTTGCAGGAGGCCGACCTTTCGCAGCTGCAAGTTCGCGCCTTCGTGGACGAGCCCGAAATCGGCCGCCTGGCCATCGGACAAATCGTTAAGATTACTTGGGACGCGATGCCCGGACACTCCTGGCAGGGTACCGTCGCCAGTCTGCCCTCCACCGTCGTCAACCGCGGCTCCCGAGTCGTCGCCGAGGTCCTTTGCAAGGTCGATAACTCCGAGCACCTGCTGCTGCCGAACATAAACGTGAACACCACAATCATTGCCAACAGTAAGGAAAATGCTCTTACCGTACCCCGCGAAGCGGTGCGTGAGGACAACGGCCACAGCTACGTCTACGTCCTCCAGGGCGATCACCTGCACCGCCGCGATTTGACGCTCGGCATCTCCAATTTGACCAGGGTCGAAATCCTCAGCGGCATCTCCGACGGCGATGTCGTCGCCCTCCAGTCATACAGTCCCACGCCCATGTCGGATGGCGTCGAGGTAAAGATCAACGTCGAGAATCCTTCGTAATGATCCGAATAATGATCCGAAAGAGCCGCGGTCCCTTGTGCCGGCTTCCTCCGGTCGGCCGCTCGCTGCTGGGTCTTCTGCTGGGATGTACGCTGCTCCTGCCGCTTGCCGCCCGTGCCGCCCCCAGTCCCCACGAGCTGCTCGATGCCGGACGCGCTGACGACGCACTCCGCATGCTCACTCCGCAGGCAGCGGGAAACAATGCCGCGGCGTTCAACTATCTTTGCCGTGTCTACTTCTCCCTGGGTGACTGGGACAATGCGGTGCAACACTGCGAGCGCGCCACCCAGCTTGATCCCGGTAACGCGGCCTTCCAGCTCTGGCTCGGCCGCAGTTACGGCGAAAAGGCGAACGCTGTCGAACCTGCTTATCGCCTACCCGCTGGCACGCAAAACCGTGGCTTCCTTTATCACTGCGCGCTCACTCGATCGCCACAGCCTCGCCATCGCGCGCGACCTCGCCGAGTACTATGCCAGCGCGCCTCCCATTGTTGGCGGCGGCAGCGACAAAGCTCTCGCCCTGGCCGCCGAATTGGCTCCCGAGCATCCCGCCGATGCCGCCTGGGTTCGCGCTATGGTTGCCGCCAATCAGGGCCATCACGAGCAGGCCGAATACGAGTACAACGAGACCATCCGCCTCAATCATGAATCTGCCGGCGCCTATCTCGATCTGGCCCGTTATCTTGCGTGGGCGCAAGAATTGGGAGCGCTTCCAGCAGGCCGTCGAGCAGGCAGTCCACTCCACCAGCATCCAGCCCACCGACCATTACGACGCCGCCGAGCTGCTTCTGATCACCAAACGCAATCTTCCCTTGGCCGCGCAACAGATGCGCGCCTATATTCAGGGCGGCCACACCGAGGAGGCAGCCCCGCTCTTTCGCGCTCACTTTCTGCTCGGCGAGATTCTGCTTAAGAGTGGAGACGCCGGCCAGGCCGCCGCCGAATTCAGGGCCGCGCTTGCCTTGGCCAGTTCTTATCGCCCCGCGGCGGAGTCTCTCCGCCGCCTGGGCAACGCTAGAGCCGCGCCGCTTGCGGAGGACTACGACCGAACCATGACGAGAACAAGCTCTCCAAAACTCCGGACTCCCCTATCGCCATCAGTTGCTGATGGGGTTACTGATACCGCTGCTGCTGATCATGGCCGCGCTGCCCCTCCATGCCCAGTCCGTCGAGTTCCGTCCGGCCATCGAACTGGCCCTCAAGCACAGTGGCGTCATGCGTTGCGGCCTCCGCCGACCGCGCACGCGCCGCCGCGCGCTACCGCGCCGAACGCTACGCCTACATCCCGACCGTGGTCTTCGGCTCCGGCCTCGGTTACAACTTTGGAGCGCCTGTCGCCATCGCCGGACAAGCTCCCTCGCTCTTCAACGTCACCCACGACCAGACCGTGCTGAACTTCGCCACTCGCGAGTCCATCAAGGCCGCCCACAGTGACTCCCTCGCCGCAAACATCGACTACGCTGGACCGCACCGAACAGGTCATCCTCGATACTTCCCTGCTCTACATCGAGCTCGATAACACCCAGCAGCGCCTCACCGCCGCTCAGCAGCAAAAGGCAGGCCGTGGACCGCGCCCTCTACATCGCGCAGCAGCGCCAGCAGGAGGGCGTCGGCAGCGTGCTGGACAGCAAGCGCGCCGAACTCGATTCCGCCCGCGTCGATCTTCGCATCGCCGAGTTGGAAACCAATCTCGACGTGCTCCGCGAGCGCCTCGGACGCACCATCGGCCGCTCGCCCGCAACCCTGGAAACCGTAAGCGCCTCCATTCCCTGCTGCGCCCGCCCTGTCTGCCGGCGGACGATCTTGCCTCGGTTGCGCTCGCCAACTCCGCCAGCGTTCGCGTCGCCGATGAGCACGTCCGCGCCGCCCACGATCGCGCCCGCGCCGAGCACAAGATGAACTATCCTTCCATCGACTTTGCCGGACAGTACGACCAGTACGCCACCTTCAACAATTATTCGCAGTACTACCAACAATTTTCGCACGAAGCTACAGCTTCGGCATCAACCTCCGGATTCCCATCCTCAACCTCGCCCAGAACGCCAACGCCGCCGCCGCCGACGCCGACGCCCTCCGCGCCGAAGCCGATGCCCAGACTAGCCCGCGATCAGGTGGCAGCCGAAGCCGTCAGCGCCCAGCACACCATCCGCCAGTTGGAGGCCTCCAGCCAAGGTCACCCGCCTTGAGTATGAGGTCGCGCAGGCCAACATCGATGCCGTGCAACTCCAGGTAGCAGAACGGCCATGCCAATGCCCGCGACGAGGAACTGGCCCGCGCCGATGTCGCCAACCTGCAGGTCGCCTTGCTCCAGAGCCAGTTCGAGTACTTCCGCGCCCAACTCCAGCTTCTCCGCCAGACCGGCGAGTTGCACGCCTGGGCCCTCGGCAATAAATAGAAATCAGCCAATAGAATCAGCTTTGCTTGCTGTTAAGCTTGCTCTATACCACCAGTCAGGAAACGCATTTTGACGCTTCGCAAATACCTCGTGCTACTCTCCATCGTCGTCTTCGGCTCCGCCGGAGACTCCTTTCTGGCGCGCGGCATGAAAGATGTCGGCGCCATCGACGTTCACCATCTCGCTCACGTCTTTCGCGCCCTTGCCAATCCCTGGGTCATCTTCGGAATCTTCTGCCTGCTCGGCTTTCATGTCCAGCTACATGACCGCGCTCTCCTTCGCCGATCTCACCTACGTCCTTCCCGCCACCTCCATCGGCTATGTGTTCATGGCCCTGCTCGGCCACTTCTGGCTGCATGAGCACGTCAGCCCGCAACGCTGGGCCGGCATTGTGCTCATCACCGCTCGGCGTCGGCCTCGTCGCCGGCGGCCCGTCCCGCACCGAGCATCCACCCACCGAGGTCTCCAATACCAGCTCGATGCAGGAACAGCGTATGAGGAACCTTTACACCTGGATCTGCATCTTCTCCACGGTCTGCGCCGCCGCCGCTGGAGACGTTCTCATCGCGCTGGCCATGCGCCGCATCGGCGACCTCGGCCAATTCCGCCGCAATCATGGCTTCGTTTGCGGTAATCGCCCGCGTGCTCTCCAGCGGAGCGCTCTTTGCCGGCATCTTCTTCATGGCCATGGCCTTTTTCAGCAACCTCGTCGGCCTCTCCTGGGCGGACCTCAGCCTGATGGGCCCGGCCTCGGCCGCGCTCACCTTTGTCACCAATGCCCTCGCCGCCAAGTTCTTCCTGCATGAGAACGTGGACCGCCGCCGCTGGATCGCCACCATCTTCGTCTGCTGCGGAGTTCTTCTCCTCACCCACTCCTGATCCCCCTGCGCACCTGCAATTTGTCCACCCGCCCGACTGCTGTTAAAATAGCTTCAGGAATGTCCATCAACAGCAGTACCGCGCCCCTTAATCAGATCACTCAATCCGCCCAGCCCGCGCCGCGTCTGCGCATCGGCTTCGTCAGCCTCGGCTGTCCCAAAAACCTCGTGGACTCCGAGGTCATGATGGGCATGCTCTCCGCCAACGGGGCCGAGATCACCGCCCGCGCCGAAGACGCCGACATCATCGTCGTCAACACCTGCTCGTTCATCGACACCGCCAAGCAGGAGTCCGTCGATACCATCCTCGAGATGGCCGAGCACAAGACTCATGGCCGCGCGCGCAAACTCATTGTTACCGGCTGTCTCGTCGAGCGCTACCGCGACGAGATTCAGAAGAACATTCCCCAGATCGATGCCGTCCTCGGCACCGGCGAACTGGCCGACATCCTCGCCGCCGCCGGAATCGCCCCTGCCGTGGTCGAGTCCCCCTTCACCATTCTTGCCGGTAACGTCGCGCCCCCGCACTCGCACCCGAGCGCCTCGCAGCAGCTCAAAGGAGGCCAACACCAGCCCGCCTCGCGCCCTGAAGGCGATGCCCGCGAGCAAGCCGGGCGCTTCGCCCGCGACACCTGGGACGGTGCCCGAGCCGAGCTCCCCAGCTATCTCTACGACGAGAACACCCCGCGCCTGCTCGCCACCGGGCGCCACTCCGCTTACATCAAAATCGCTGAAGGCTGCGATCATCCCTGCGCCTTCTGCATCATTCCTCAGCTGCGTGGCAAGTTCCGCTCCCGCACCGTTGCCTCGGTCGTCATCGAGGCGCAGCGCCTCGCCTCGCAGGGCGTTCGCGAAATCAATCTCATCGGGCAGGACACAACCTGCTTCGGCGAAGACCTCGGTCTGCAGGACGGCCTTGCCCTTCTGCTCGAACAGCTCGCGCAGATCGAGGATCTCCGCTGGGTCCGCTTCCTCTACGCCTATCCCAATAAGATCACCCCGCGCCTGTTGGAAGTTCTCGCGAAATACCCACGCCTCTGCCGCTATATCGATGTTCCCATGCAGCACGCGGCGTCCTCGGTGCTCAAGCGCATGAAGCGCGGCGGCTCGGCGGAGATATTTCTCAAGCTGATAGCAAAAATGCGCCAGACCATCCCCGATCTCACGCTGCGCACCTCGTTTCTCGTCGGCTTCCCTGGCGAAACCGAAGATGACTTCCAGCAGCTCTGCGACTTCGTCACCGCCGCGCAGTTTGACTGGCTTGGCGTGTTCGCCTACTCCGACGAGGAAGGTTCATCCGCCTTTCTCCTCGGAGACAAAGTGCCCTCCAAAGAGATCGAGCGTCGCCGCCGCAAGCTCATGCAGTTGCAGAAGCGCATCAGCCGCAAGCGCCGCAAGCAGTGGATTGGCCGCGAGATCGAGGTCATGCTCGAGGGCCCCAGCGAGGAAACCGACCTGCTCTGGGAGGCTCGTACTCCCGCCCACGCCCCTGAGATCGACGGCAAGGTTTTCATCAACGATTTCGGAGACCACCAATCTCCCCAGGCCGGCAGCTTCCACCGCGCCATCGTGGAAGAAGCTCACGATTACGATCTGGTCGCGCGGTTGTTGTAAATTGAAGTTGCTATAAATTGAAAATGATCGGGTGCCCCACCTTCGGCGCGCCGTCTTTGCGCGTCTAAGGTGGGAGACCGAAAGTTGGAGACCGAAAGCCAGACACCACCCTGAAGCTTGATAACTGTGCCATGACGAAGAAAAAGAAATCGCTCCGCTGCCCCACATGCCGCAAAATCGTGCTCGCCACCGATCCTGACTTCCCATTCTGCTCTGACCGCTGCCGAGTCATCGACCTTGGCAAGTGGATCAGCGGCGGCTACGTTATCTCCTCGCCGGTGAATGATCCCGAATCCGGCGGCGAAGCCGAGTACAATGAGCCCAGAGAGCGCCGCATCGGAGGCATTCGCAAAGCCCCAGAGGCGCCTGACTCAGCCGGTGAAAGCGAGAATCATGGACGCAGCAGGGCCAACTGAGCAACCAGCTCAGCCCCCCACTCAGCAGACGGGTCAACACACTGGTCCACATACTAAGCAAGGTTCTGCCCGCCCTACTCGTCCCTACTGGGCCTGGACCATTGCAACCTTCTTCGGTGCCGGCGCGCTCAAGCCCGGCCCCGGAACCTGGGGCTCGCTCGGAGCAGTGCTCACCTGGGCGCTGATCGCTCGCAACCTGCCGCCGAACCTGCTGATTCCCGGAGCTCTGGCCTACTGTGCGCTGGCCACCGCCATCGGAATCCCCGCCGCAACCCTCACCGCGCGAGCCTGTCATCGCGATGATCCCTCGCACGTCGTCATCGATGAAGTTGCCGGCCAGATGCTCACCCTCGTCGCCGCCCCGCTCACCTGGAAGGTGCAGCTTACGGGCTTTATACTTTTTCGCGCCTTCGATATCGTCAAACCGCCGCCCATCCGCCGGCTTGAGCGCCTGCGTCCGGAGGGCGTTGGCATCGTGGTGGACGATCTCGGCGCCGGTCTTTATGGCTTCATTGTTCTTCAACTCCTGCTACATTTCGGCATCGTAAGATAGTGGGTTTTAGAGAGTACGCACGAACCTATGAGCCAATCCGCCGAACCTCCCGTCATCTCCTCCGTGGAACCGGCCTTTGCTCTGCCCGGCGGTGAAGTCGTCCTCCGTGGCCGGGCACTTCTGGCCAGCCTCGCCGAACCCACGCGGGTCTCATTCGGCGCCGTCGCTGGCACCATTGTCTTCGCCACCTCTACTCAGCTCACCGTCCTGGTGCCGGAGAACGCCGATCGCGGCACGATCACAGTCACCACTCCCCACGGCTCAACCGAGACGGCTTTCACCCTCGCAACGCTTCTCTCGGAAAATCTCCATCCCGTCGCCAATCCCGTCGTCGATGCCGTCGGAAACATCTATGTCACCTTCTCCGGAACCCGCGGCCAGTCCGTGCCCGTCTCGCTCTTCCGCATCGATGACGAGTCCACGCTTCACCCCATCAGCGCCGAGGTCGTAAATCCCACCGGTCTCGCCCTCGACGACAGCGGAAACCTCTACGTCTCCTCGCGTCACGACGGCGCCGTCTATCGCCTCTCCACCGCCGGCGAACTCTCCACCTACGCCGAAGGTATGGGCGTCGCCACCGGCTTGGCCTTTGACGAGATCGGCAACCTTTACGTCGGCGACCGCAGCGGCACGATCTTCAAAATCGCGCCCGACCGTCAGATCTTCGTCTTCGCCACCATCGAACCCAGCGTAGCCGCCTATCACATGGCCTTCTCGCCCAACGGACGTCTCTACGTCACCGGCCCAACCACTTCGTCCAACGACTGCGTCTATGAGATCGATCAGGACGGACTCGTCACGCCCTTCTTCGCCAACCTTGGGCGTCCGCAGGGCCTCGCCTTTGACCTCGGAGGCAACCTGTATGTGGCGGCCTCCTGGCACGGGCACCGCGGCATCATCCGCATCACCCCGGAAAAGAAAGCCTCGCTCATCATCAGCGGAATCAACGTCGTCGGCCTCGCCTTTGACCCCAACCACGCGCTCATCGTCGCAACCACCGCTGCGGCCTACTTCGTGCCCTGGAACATCCCCGGCTTCACCGTCACACCGGAGCTCCCCGAGCCCTAGCCAAGCGGCCAAGATAACAGGTGGCCCACTTCTGCGTCGCGCCTTTCAACGCAAAAGCGGGGACGCCGCGCCCTCCAACTCCGCGGCTCTTGCCCTCGCCTTTGCAGTTGATTTTTGAGGTGTCATTCTGAACGAAGTGAAGAATCCCCGCACCGCTCAATCTCCCGAACGGTCACACAGGCTTTTCAGCCCGCAATCCTTCCCACCAAAACAAAAGGCGCACCCGCTCAGGATGCGCCTCACTTCCAACTTCCGGATGACCTACTTCACGTCCAGCAACTCCACATCAAAAACCAAGTAAGCGTTCGGCGGAATTACCGGCGGTGCTCCGCGCATTCCGTAGCCCAGATCCGGAGGAATCCTGAGCTGCCGCTTGCCGCCGACCATCATGCCGGACACGCCCTCATCCCAGCCTTTGATCACATTCCCAGCGCCGAGTTTAAACTCAAACGGCGCATTGCGGTCGAACGAGCTGTCGAACTTCGTGCCCTCCAGCAGCCAGCCCGTGTAGTTGACCGTCACCTTTTTTCCTTTTGTGGCCACCGCGCCGGTGCCCACCTTCAGATCCCAGTACTTCAATCCACTGGGCAGCGTGACCCCGCCACCGTCCACCGAGGAGGGATGCAGCGGCCCCGCTTGCGCCGTCAGCCACATCGCACTCATCAGCAGCACTGTCACAATCAGTATCTTCCGCATAGTTTATCTATTCCTTTACCACTGCGTCGCGTTTTACTTCGTCGTGCGCCGCGTGCAGTTCCTGCAGATTACAGACATTGACCATCCCAGCCTGCAGTACCGGAATCCCTTCCACCACGGCGCGTGCCGCTGAAAGTGTCGTAATCGTTGGAACGCGCGCCGTAATCGCCGCCCGCCGGATTGCCTTCTCGTCAAACCAGGGCTCGCCGCGCGCCTGCGGCGTGTTGATGATCAACTGAATCCGGTCGCCCTTGATCAGATCGACAACGTTCGGCCTTCCCTCTTTCACCTTGTAAACGCGCTCCACCCGCATCCCGCCTGCTTCCAGGGCATCGGCCGTTCCATGCGTGGCCACAATCTTAAATCCCATGTCCACAAACTTCCGTGCCACCGCTGCGACGTGCGGTTTGTCGCGTTCGTTCACGCTGATGAATACAGTTCCCTTGGCTGGCAGCGCCTGTCCGGCCGCCAGTTGCGCCTTGGCGAACGCTTCGCCAAAGTTATCCGCAACTCCCATCACTTCGCCGGTCGAGCGCATCTCCGGACCCAGCACCGTATCCACTCCCGGAAACTTATTCCACGGGAACACAGGAGATTTCACGTAGAAGTAGTCACCCGTGTCCAGCTCCTTGCCGGCCTGCGATGTTCTCCGGCAAAAACTCTTTCAGCTTCCGTCCCGTCATCAGCCGTGCCGCAATCTTCGCGCACGCCACGCCCGTGGCCTTCGATACATACGGCACCGTGCGCGAAGCTCTCGGGTTCACCTCGATCACGTAAACCTTCTCGCGCTGAATCGCGTACTGAATGTTCATCAGTCCCACTACGTTCAGCGCCTTTGCCAGCTTGAACGTGTATTCGCGAATGGTCTCCAGCACCTGCGGCGATAGATCGACACTCGGCAATACACACGACGAATCGCCCGAGTGAATCCCAGCCTCTTCAATGTGCTCCATGATGCCGGCAATCACCACGTCTTCGCCATCGCTCAAGGCGTCCACGTCCACCTCGGTTGCGGCCTCCAGGAAGTGGTCCACCAGGATCGGCCGGTCCTGCGAGTACTCCACCGCCTGCCCCATGTATTCCGTCACCGCCTTCGCGTCGTAGGCAATCACCATCGCGCGTCCGCCCAGCACATACGAAGGACGCACCAGCACCGGGTAGCCAACCTTCTCCGCCGCCGCCAGCGCCTCATCCACCGTGGTTGCCATTCCGCCCGGCGACTGAGGAATCTCCAGCCGGTTCAGCAGCGCCTCAAAGCGCTTGCGATCCTCCGCCAGATCGATCGACTCCGGCGAGGTTCCGATGATCTTCACTCCGGCCTTCTTCAACGGCAGCGCCAAGGTTCAGCGGAGTCTGTCCGCCGAACTGCACAATCACTCCAATGTCGTCCGTCCCCTTGGCCTCATGTTCATAAACCGCCATCACGTCTTCAAACGTCAGAGGCTCAAAGTACAGCCGGTCGCTGGTGTCGTAATCGGTCGAAACCGTCTCCGGATTGCAGTTCACCATGATGGTTTCAATGCCATCGTCATGCAGCGCAAACGCCGCGTGGCAGCAGCAGTAGTCGAACTCAATTCCCTGCCCGATGCGGTTCGGCCCCGAGCCCAGAATGATGACCTTCTTCTTCGCCGTCGGCATCGCCTCGTCCTCATCTTCAAAGGTCGAGTACATATACGGCGTAAAGCTCTCGAACTCCGCCGCGCAGGTGTCCACCCGCTTGTACACCGGAGCGACTCCCATCTCCTTGCGCTTTTCGTAAACTTTGATCGCACCCTCGCGTGGCGGCAGCTTCCAAAGTTCGCTCAGCCGCGCGTCGCTGATCCCCTTGCGCTTGGCCTCGCGCATCTCCTCGAAAGTAATCGTCTCCAGCGAGCGTTTTTCCAGCGCCGCCAGCTCGTCGCTCACTTCCTTCAACTGGTACAGGAACCACGGGTCCATCGAGGTCAGCCGTGCCACCTGCGGCACCGTCCATCCGTTGCTCAACGCATAGCGCACGTACTGCAGCCGCTCTGGATGCGGCGACACCAACCGCTTGGTGATGATCTTCGGCTCCACGACTTGCGACTCCAGCCGCTTGCCCGTCTCCAAGGAACGCACCGCCTTCAGCAGCGATTCCTTGAAGGTGCGGCCAATCGCCATCACCTCGCCCACCGATTTCATCTGCGGCCCCAGACTCTCGTCGGCCCCCGGAAATTTCTCAAACTGCCACTTCGGAATCTTCACCACCACGTAATCCAGCGTCGGCTCAAAACATGCCGGAGTCTGCTGCGTGATGTCGTTCGTAATCTCGTCCAGCGTGTAGCCCACTGCAAGCCGCGCCGCGATCTTTGCAATCGGGAAGCCCGTCGCCTTCGACGCCAGCGCCGAGGAGCGAGAGACGCGAGGATTCATCTCGATCACGATCTGCCGCCCCGTCGTCGGATGCACCGCGAACTGTACGTTCGAGCCCCCGGTCTCCACTCCGATCTCGCGCATCACCTTGATCGCACCATCGCGCATGCGTTGATACTCGCGGTCGCTCAGCGTCTGTGCCGGAGCCACCGTAATTGAATCGCCCGTATGCACGCCCATCGGATCGAAGTTCTCAATCGAGCAGACGATGATCACGTTGTCCGCAAGATCGCGCATCACTTCCAGTTCGTATTCCTTCCACCCGAGCACGCTCTCTTCCAGCAGAACTTCGTGTACCGGCGAAAGGTCCAGCCCGCGTGCCAGCAAGTCCAGCAGCTCTTCACGATTGAACGCAATTCCACCGCCCGAACCGCCCAGCGTGAACGACGGGCGCAGTACCACCGGGAAGCCCAGCTTGGTCGAGAAATCCAGCCCGTCCTTCAGATTGTTGACCAGCGCCGAGCGTGGCACATCCAGCCCGATGCGCGTCATCGCGTCCTTGAACAGCAGACGATCTTCCGCCTTCTTGATCGCCTCCAGTTGCGCGCCAATCAGGATCACGCCGTACTTTTCCAGCACGCCGCCGTCGGCCAGTTCCACCGCAAGGTTCAGCGCCGTCTGCCCGCCCACTGTCGGCAGCACGGCCATCCCTTTACCAACTCCGCGCTCCACTTCCTGCCGGATAATCTCTTCCACGTACTGCCGCGTCAGCGGCTCCACATACGTGCGGTCGGCCATCTCCGGATCCGTCATGATCGTCGCCGGATTCGAATTCACCAGCACAACCTCGAACCCTTCGGCCTTCAGCGCCTTGCACGCCTGTGTGCCGGAGTAGTCAAACTCCGCCGACTGCCCAATCACAATTGGACCCGAACCAAGAATCAGAATCTTCGAAATATCAGTGCGACGTGGCATTTATGTTCCTTTGTTTCTACGATCTTTGTCAGCAACTCTTCTCGCCAACCCGCGCTTTGAAAGGGCACGTCAGCAACTCTTCTCGCCAATCCACGCTTTGAAGGGCACGTCAGCAACTCTTCTCGCCAATCCGCGCTTTGAAAGGGCGCGTCAGCAACTCTTCTCACCAATCCGCGCTTTGAAAGGGCACGTCAGCAACTCTTCTCGCCAATCCGCGCTTTGAAGGGCACGTCAGCAACTCTTCTCGCCAATCCGCGCTTTGAAGGGCACGTCAGCAACTCTTCTCGCCAATCCGCGCTTTGAAAGGGCACGGCTTCAGCCGTGCCGTACAGCGTCCAATTCAGGCGGCTTTAGCCGCTGAGGGACAGCATCCCAGCCGCCACCATACGAACAATACGGATACTTCTTCGCATCCCCGCAGAGCCCGGCGCGGACCGGATTCAAACAGATGTATTCGCGATGCTGCCGATAGTCCTCCCAGTCACGAATGCGATGGTCCGAAAAGCCGCGCTGCCAAATCTCAGCGTTCGAACCCAGTTCCTTCTTCACGCGAAACGAGAACCCGCCCTTGATCTTCTGCACTGCACGCTCTAATGCTTCGTTCGGCGTGATGAGAAGATGAAAGTGGTCGGGCATCAGGACGAATTCATGGAGCAGATAACTCGATCCGCGATACTGGCCTAGCACCTCGACAAACAACTCCGCGAAGGTCTGCGTGCGGAACAAATGTTGGCGCTCCCATGTCGACGATGTCACGAAGTACATCTGCTCGCTGTTTCTCGCGTGTTCGCGCTTTGGGATCATCCGTTGCCTCAGCGGCTAAAGCCGCTCCATCTTGCCATCCGTTCGGCACGGCTAAAGCCGTGCCCTTTCAAAGCCTCATTCGCCTTCTCTCCTTCGCGAGCTTAGGGTGGGCAGTTAACTTTATTCCTGCCGTTACTCTTGCTCTTGGTGTCCTATTGTTTCACCAGCGAATAGAACGGCAACTGCTGCAGCGTGCGGAAGTCCCACACATCAGGGAATCGCTTTGCCGCTTCCGGCACCTCAATCTCCGTGCCCGTTGCAATCTTGACGAATCTCTGTTCGCGCCGCGTCACACGCCCATCCGTGGCAAAGGTCAGCGAAGTAAAGCGCATGCAACCGCAGTCCGCCATCTCCACGTAATTGTCGATCATGTAGGTGATATGCCCTTGCGAGTCGAAGCACATCTGCCCCGTGTGCATGGTCGCCATGCCAGGCCCCAGCGCACTGTGCATATCCACCATCCAATTGGAGTCGTGCCAGACCCGCGCCACCGCGCTGCCCATCACGCCTGCGGTGCCTGCGGCCGACCACACTCCTTCCTCCGAGCGCCTGAACTCCAATGCACTCTCCGTGGAGGTATCCTCTATGCCGCAACCTTTGCCGAACTCGGCCCGGCTGGCGCGCACACCCATTGACGGGTCGCCCTGCATTCCTGCGTGCAAATCATCTCCGCCCGCGTGCGGGTTGGATGGAGTCGTCTGCGCCGCGCACATCATGGCCATCAGCACTACCGCACACACCAATGCAGTTCGCTTCACTCGCTTACCTTCTCCACTCGCTCATCATCGTCACAAAATCGTCGAACAGATAATGCGAATCGTGCGGTCCCGGCGAAGCCTCCGGATGATACTGCACGCTGAACAGCGGGTAGTTGCGATGCCGCAGCCCTTCCAGCGTATTGTCGTTCAGGTCCACGTGCGTCAACTCCACCTCGCTCTGCTTCAGCGAATCCGGATCGACCGCATAATTGTGGTTGTGCGCCGTGATCTCCACCTTCCCGGTCTTCAACTGCTTCACCGGATGGTTGCCGCCGTGATGTCCGAACTTCAGCTTGTAGGTCTTGCCGTCCAGCGCCAGCCCGATCAACTGATGCCCCAGGCAAATGCCGAAGATCGGCACCCGCCCCGCCATCTCGCGGATCGTCTTCTGCGCATACACCACCGCGTCCGGATCGCCCGGCCCATTGGATAGAAACACTCCATTCGGGTGCAGCGCCAGCACGTCCTCCGCCGAGGTCTGCGCCGGAACCACCGTCACATCGCAGCCCGAGCTCACCAGCCGCCGCAGAATGTTGTGCTTGATGCCATAGTCGAAGGCAACCACCTTCTTACGCTCCGGCGCATTGCGCTCTGCCGCAGCCTCGCTGGTCATCACCGAAAGCTGCGCGGCCGTACCGTGAGGCACGGCGATAATCCGCTCCTCCACGTCGCCCTTGGTCCACTGATAGGGCACCTTGGTGCAGACTTCCTTCGCCAGATCCAGTCCGTCGATGGTCGGCGTGGCCTTGGCCGTCGCCACCAGTTTCTCCACATTCGTCTCACTCGTGGAGATCACGCCGCGCATCACGCCGCGGTCGCGCAAATGCCGCACCAGCGCGCGCGTGTCGATATCCGACAGCACCGGAACCTTGTATCTCTCCAGGTATTCGTCCGTCACCTGGTGCGAGCGGTAGTTCGACGCGTACGGCGAAAACTCGCGCACAATCAGCCCTTCGATGTAGGGCTTGCCCGACTCGTCGTCGTCGGGATTGGTGCCGTAGTTGCCGATTTCAGGATTGGTGAGAACAACGATTTGTCCGGCGTAGGAGGGGTCGGTGAAGATCTCCTGATAGCCGGTAATGGATGTATTAAAAACTACTTCGCCCGTGCGTTCGAGCTGCGCTCCGTAGCCTTTGCCGCGAAAGACTCTGCCGTCTTCCAGCGCAAGGATAGCTTGCATCGCATCCTCTGGGAGTGGATTTTCTAGATGATATCAGCTAATCAACCCACGTGCAGCCCCGCCCCCAAGGAAATCCCTTTCGCATGAATACAAATACATCCGCACGCATAATATACATTTCCTGCTATTCGGGCTTGTCAGAAGTTGAATTGATCTTCAACAACCCGTGCAGCCGGGTGCCCCACCTTCGCCGCGCCGCCTTTTTGCGCGGTTAAGGTGGGAAGCAGCTCCCTCTCACCTCTGTAGCCTTTTGCTTTTGCTCCTAACCTTGAAACTTTGAAACCTCGAACTACGCCCCCGTCACCGTCGGAGACTCCCCAATCCATAGCCGCTCTTCCACCGCCCGCAGCATCGCCGACGCCACGTCCGCGCGTGAAACCCTGGAAGCCGCCGGACGCCCCGTCGCTACCGCATAGTTTCCCATCCGAGCCCCGTTGGTCAGCATCGTCGGACGCAGAATCGTCCACTCCAACCCGCTCGCCTTCACCTCCGGCTCCAGCAGGTTCTTGTCCTCGTAGGGAGCCCACAGCAGCGTCGCGAACACCAATCTCTCCAGCACATTCGCCGACGCAAGACTTTCGCCCGCGCCAAAGGCCGACTCCACCACCAACCGCCGCACTCCCTGCGCCTTCATCACGTCGATGATCAAATGCGTTCCCACCGAGCACACGCGCGTATTCCGCAGCAGATTGCGCTGTCCCAGGCAGCTCAGCACCGCGTCTGCTCCAAGCACGGTCTTGCTCACACTCTCGTGATCCAGCACATTGCCCAGCACCACCCGCATATTCGGGTCCACCAGCGGCATCCGGTTTGGATTCCGCACCAGCACCCGCACGCTATGGCCCTTTTCCAGCGCCTGCCGCGTCAGTTCTAATCCCGTACCGCCGGTTGCGCCGAAGATTGCCAGCCTCATCTTGCCTTCCTGTCGTTCGCGTTCGATACCGAGCTTTACCGCAGCTTGCCCATCATGCCCGTCGGCCAGTAGGCGAAAACCGCCTTGCCGAAGATTGCCTCTCGCTCCACCACGCCAAAGTCGCGGCTGTCGCTGGAGAGGTTTCTGTGGTCGCCCAGCACAAAGTAGCCGCCCGCAGGAACCACCACCTCGCTCATCGAGCGCTCGTCCCGGAACTCCGCCGGCACATAGGGCTCCGCCAGCCGGCTGCCGTTCACAATCACCTCCCCCCGCAAGATCTCGATCCGGTCGCCCGGCACGCCCACGATCCGCTTGATGTAATTCTTGCTCGGATCGCCGGGATAGCGGAACACCACCACGTCTCCGCGCTCGATGGACTCAAAGCGGTAAACGAATTTATTGATGAAGATGCGCTCCTGGTCGGCCAGTCCCGGCATCATGCTGGTGCCCTCCACCTTCACCGGCTGGTAGAGGAAGACGATGATGAAGATCGAGATTCCCAGCGCAATCACAATCTCGCGCAGCCAACTCCATGTGCTTCGTCCGGTCTTCGACTCCTCCGGCTCGCCCGCTTGCGCCAGGCTTTGGCTCTCATCCATCTCACACACTCCCTCTAGGTTTCATTCTATATAGACGCAGAACTGGGTCGCAGGTTGAGCATCGGATTTCTCCGTTTCCGCCTCTGCCCTGCGATCCCCCCGGCAGCCCCTGGTTGACGCTGCCTTCTCCACACGGTATAAAGCAGTATTCTGAGGTAATTACCGTTTCCAGCATTCGACAGCCCGGGAACGGATGGATGGACCGCGTTTCTGGAAGGGCCCATGACCAAAAAACTCGAAGTCAAGCCGAAAAGCCCCTCTGCTAAACCCAGCACGGACTCGCGCAAAGACGTTGCCGATGAGCTACAGGCGCGATTTTCCCACACCCTGCAGAGCTATGAACAGGCTCTCAAGCTGTTGCAAACCCAGAAATTCGAGAAAGCCAAGCTCCTGCTCGAAAAGGTGATCGAATCCGGAATCAGCGAGCTGGCCGACCGCGCCAAAGTTCATATCAACATCTGCAACCAGCAGTTGGACCAGATTCAGAACACCTTCCAGACCCCCGAGGAGCATTACGATTTCGCGGTTTCGCTCATGAACCTGGGCGACTTCGTCACCGCTCGCGAGCACCTGGAGGGTCTTTCCACCCAGCGGCCCGCTCTCGACTTTGTCTGGTACGGCTTCGCCGTGCTGGAGTGTCTCACCGGACGCACCTCGGAGAGCCTCAAACATCTCGCGGAAGCAATCCGCCTCAACCCAGGCAATCGCTTCCAGGCCCGCAATGACTCGGATTTCCGCAACATGGCCGACGATCCGCGCTTTACCGAGCTGCTCTATCCCGAAGGTACTGTTGGAGCGTACGTCCCGGCTCCAGCGAGAGCGATGACGACAGCGAACCCCATCTCAAACCGTCTGGAAGGCCTCCGGGTCGTCGCCATCGGTGGCGGCACCGGCCTCTCCACTCTGCTCCGCGGACTCAAGCGCCACGTCATCTCCATCTCACCAGCTGACTCCTCTGCACCTGCGCCGCTTGCGCCCTTCATCTCCCGCCTCACCGGCATCGTCACCGTGACCGACGACGGCGGCTCCAGCGGACGCCTGCGCAAGGAACTCGGCGTACCGCCGCCCGGTGACATACGCAACTGCTTGACCGCGCTCTCCGACGATGAAGAACTGCTTTCGCAACTCTTCCGCTATCGCTTCACCGGCAGCGGCGGCGGTCTTGAGGGCCATAGCTTCGGAAATCTCTTCCTCACTGCCCTGGCCGATGTCTGCGGCGACTTTTCCCTCGCCGTCAAGCTCAGCTCCGCCATTCTAAAAACCCGCGGAGAAATCTATCCCTCCTCCACCGGCAGCAACGTGCAATTGGATGCACTGATGCGCGATGGCCAGCGCGTCCGCGGCGAAACCAACATCACCGCCAGCCGCAGCGGCATCGCCCGACTCCGCCTCGTCCCGGCCAATGTCCAACCGCTGCCCCAGGCGCTCGACGCCATTCTTCACGCCGACATCATCAGCATCGGCCCCGGGTCGCTCTTTACCAGTTGCATTCCCAACCTGCTCGTCTGCGGAGTTCCCGAGGCCATCGCCCGCTCCAACGCTGTTCGCGTCTACATCGGCAATCTCATGACCCAGCCCAACGAAAGCACCGGCCTCACCGCCTCGCAGCACATCCAGGCCATCTTTGATCACGCCAGGTGCCGTGTCTTCGAATACGCCATGCTCAACTGCGCCCCCGCCCCCAGCGAGTTGCGGGCCCGCTACGCCGAAGACAACTCCGAGCCCCTGCACAACGACCTCGATCAAATCCGCGCCCTCGGCGTCACCCCCATCCTCGGCGACTACCTCGACGCCACTCAGTTCGCCCGCCACGCCACCGACCGCATCGCTCTCGATCTCCTCAACCTCCCTGCCCGGCTCCAGTCCGAACGCCAGTCTCTATAGGTCTCGCGAGCAACCCGCGATATTCATAAGCAGGTTTCAAAGCAGCCCGCAATACCACGCGCCTCATTTTGCAACTTCGACAAGCGACGACTCATCCGACTAGGAAGGAAAGAAGGCCTTGGCAATGAAACTGCAGAAGAATGTTTTAAGTTCCCTCTTATCGTTGGCTCTAGTCGTCGCCCCTAATACTGCGTCAGCCTATCAGGATGAGCAAGGCCCGCCTCCCGATCAGCAAAACCAACCCTCTGACCAGCCCGAGGCACCGCAGCAAGCGCCATACACGCAGCAGACTCCCGAGCAGTTGCAGCAACTGGTAGCTCCCATTGCGTTGTATCCGGATTCGCTTGTAGCGCAAATCTTGGCGGCGTCCACCTTTCCCGACCAGGTTGTCGAGGCCGACCGATGGGTGCAAGCGCATCCTGATTTGAAGGGCAGCGATTTGGCTAACGCCGTGAACCAGCAACCCTGGGATGCGAGCGTCAAGGCGCTCACCGCATTTCCAGACGTGCTGGGAAACATGGATAAGAACCTCTCCTGGACATCCTCTCTAGGCGACGCCTATTACAACCAGCAAGCGAGCGTAATGGATGCCGTGCAAGCAATGCGCCAGCGTGCGCAACAAGCTGGCAATCTTAAAACCACGCCGCAGCAGACCGTCACTACGCAAGGCAACGACGTCGTCATTCAGCCCGCGAACCCCGAGGTCGTCTACGTTCCCGCCTACGATCCGTGGCTGGTTTACGGAGGCCCCATCGCGCCGTGGCCCGGATGGTACGCGTACCCTGGAATTTGGTTTGGCGGCCCATATCTTTCATTTGGACTCGGCTTCGGTATCGGCTTCTTCGGAGGCTATGGCTGGGGCTGGGGGCATTGGGCGCCCGATTGGCATAACCACTATGTCCTCTTCAATCACGGCAGGTACTACTCCCGCAGCGGCACGTTTTATAACCGCAACGCGTTCTATCGCGGAGGAGGCGCGCCCGGCGTAGCCAGGAACGTGCAGCGCGGAGTAGGTCCCAATCGCGGCGGAGTCACCGGAAGACCTGGTGGAGTCTTTAACCGTCCTGGCGCAACTCCCCGTCCTTTCGGCGGAAACACTTCGGCAGCGCGAGGATTCGCGGAGCCTCGCGGTCAGAGCGGTGTCCGCTCCGGAGCCTTCAGCGGCATCGACCATGGTGGACAAGTACGGAGCTTTTCCTCACGTGGAAGCTCCAGCTTCGGCGGCGGCGCACCTCACGGCGGAGGCGGAGGCGGATTTCATGGCGGAGGAGGCGGCGGTCACAGCGGCGGAGGCGGCCACCGGTAATCGAGCTTTCGTCCTTCCGAGTAACTTGTGAAACCTGAAATGGGGAGAAGCATATGCGACAAACGAAGCTGACCTTAGACAAATTTCATTGGATCAATCTTCCACGATTTGCTGCGATCGCGATCCTTTGGGTGGCGTGCGTTCCCATTCATTCCGTGGCGCAGCAACCGGGCCAGAAGACTTTCTCCTCGCCGGAAGACGCAAGCAATGCACTGCTAACGGCAGCAAAGAACAACGACGAAAAAGCGATGCTCGAAATTTTCGGACCAGACGGAAAACGAATCGTCTCATCGGGAGATGAAGCCGAAGACGCCGCGAGCCGCGCAAGATTCGCAAAGAAATATGAGGAAATGCACCGTCTTTTCAAAGAACCCAATGGAACCACCGTTGTCTTGTATATCGGCGCAGAGAACTGGCCCACGCCCATACCAATCGTGCGCAAAGGTCATTCCTGGTACTTCGAGACCTCCGCAGGTGAAAGAGAAATTCTCTTCCGCAGAATCGGCCGCAATGAACTGTCGGCCATTCGCATCTGCCAGGAACTGGTCGCAGCGGAAAAAGAATACTCCTCCGCACATCACAGAGTACGCCCAGAAAATCGTCAGTGATGACGGCCAACAGGACGGCCTCTATTGGAAGGCGGCCGGAAGTGAAACTCAGAGCCCGATCGGCCCGCTGGTAGCAGCGGCCTTCGCGCCGGGCCACACCGAAAGCGCAGATGGCGCTCCGACTCCGTACCGTGGTTATTATTACCGCATCCTGACCGCCCAGGGGAGGAATGCGCCAGGCGGTGCAAAGAGCTACATCGTAGACGGCAAGATGACAAAGGGCTTCGCCTTCGTCGCCTATCCTGCGGAATACCGATCATCGGGCGTAATGACGTTCATAGTCAGTGATAAGGGTAGCGTCTACGAGAAAGATCTCGGCAAGAGAAGCGGCGAACTCGCCAAAGCAATGAAGGAATATAACCCCGGCCCAGGTTGGAAGAAAGCTGAATTGCCACAGCCGGAAATCGCTAACAAAAAATAGACTCTGCCTCTCTCCAGACTCCAGCGCTTACAGGAGCAATCGATGACCGCCATGTTCGATGACTTGATGAACGGACTGAGCGAAGTGGACGCCTTTCTTGGCGGCAAAACGGCTGGCTACAGCGTCAGCGTACCCGCACAGGTTGTCTATCGTGCCGTCACCAAGAAAGCACGTTAGCGGAGCACTCAAGTCACTGTCAATCCCGCTTCCCTGCATTACAATACCTACGACATGCCGAACTCACGATTTGCCATCGCCATTCTCGCCGCAGGCAAGGGCACCCGCCTCAAGTCGAAGCTGCCCAAGGTGCTGCACCAGATCGCCGGACGTCCGCTGCTCGGCCACGTCGTCCGTGCCGCCAGCAGCATCGTTGCCCCCGCCGACATCTTCTGCATCATCGGCCATGAGGCGGAGCGCGTCCGCGCCGAATTCGCGCCGCTCGGAACCCAGTTCATCGAACAGCTTGACCAGCGCGGCACCGGACACGCCCTGATGCAGTGCCGCCAGGCGCTCGCCGCCTACGATCATGTCCTCGTGCTCAGCGGCGACGTGCCGCTCATCCGTCCGGAGACCATCGCCGCGGTGCGCGACTTCCACATCGCCAAGGCCGCGGCCATGACCATTCTCACCGCCGAGCCGCCCGATCCCTTCGGCTACGGACGCATCGTTCGCCGCGTCGAGCACGGCGTCAGCACCGATCAAGTCGAAGCCATCGTCGAGCAGAAGCAACTCACCCCCGAGCAGAAAGAGATCGGCGAGATCAACTCCGGCATCTACGCCTTCAACGTCGCCGATCTGTTCTCCCGCATCGACCAGCTCTCCACCGACAATCCGCACGGCGAGTTCTACCTCACCCAGATTGCGTCCATCCTGCGGCGCGATGGCAAACCCGTGCTGGCCCTGCGCACCGCGCACGCCAGCGAGGTACTCGGCGTCAATACCCGCCGCGAACTCGCGCAACTCGATTCGATTCTGCGCGAGCGCAAAACCCGCGAGCTGATGGACGACGGCGTCACCATCTTCAAACCCGAGACCGTTCTCATCGATGCCGACGTCACCGTCGGCGCGGACACGGTCATCGAGCCCTTCGTGCAACTGCTCGGCGAAACCACCATCGGCGAAGACTGCTTCATCCGCAGCTACTCGGTGCTCACCAACATGCGCGTCGGCGACCGCGTTCGCATCAACCAGGGAACCATTGCCGATGACTCCACCGTAGAGCGAGGCGGCGATCCTCGGCCCCTACTCGAGGATTCGCCCAGGCAGTGAAATCGGCCCCGAGGCGCATGTCGGCAATTTCGTGGAGACCAAGAAAGCGAAACTCGGGCCGCGGCGCCAAGGCCAATCACCTCACCTACCTGGGCGATGCCGAGATCGGCGAACGCAGCAACATCGGCGCGGGCACCATCACCTGCAACTACGACGGAGTGAACAAGCACAAGACGGTCATCGGCGCAGGAGCCTTCATCGGCAGTGACACCACGCTGGTCGCACCCGTCCGCATCGGCGACGGAGCCTACGTCGGCGCGGGCTCCTGCATCACCAAGGACGTGCCCGACGACTCGCTCGGACTCACCCGCCCCGAGCTACTCATCAAAGAAGGATGGGCAGCCGAGAAGCGCGCCAAGCTGGAAGCCGCAAAGCTGAAGAAGTAAACTGCACGCGCAGAGCCGCATAAACAAAGGGCGAAGCCGATGCTTCGCCCTTTACGTTCCGCTCACGTCACCTCGCGCCGATGCTGTAACTGCACCTCGCGTTAGATCTGTTCCTCAGGTTTTCCTACTCCGGCGGCCAGCAATCCAAGGAAGATCAGCGCCGCTGCGGCCAGTGGCTGCCCGAAGGTTCCGGCCTGATCGGCCATGCCCCAAAACAGCGCCCAGATCGCGCCCACTACTACCATCAGAGCTCCGACTGGCCGCAGAACGGGGTCGCGGGTGACTCCGGGAATTTCCTGCTCACTGTTTGCGTGCGCGTTGTGACCTGACATAACTCTCCTCTTGGTGGGTTTCGATGTCATCGAAGCGGCGGTGGATTCGCGAAGATGGTTTGTCATCGAGATTGGTTCGTCCTTGAAGCCCTGTCATCCAATTCGTCCACGCGTCGCAGCACTCCAACGATTGTGTTTTGCAACAGTCTTTGGCCACTCGCGCGTTACCATTTCGGCAATGGCCTGGAATTTTTTACAAAGCATTGGCTGTTTGATAACATTTGTGCCGCTCACCTATTATCGTTTCTGTCAATCATTTGGCCTTAGGTGTGCATCAAATCGTCAAGGCGAATTGTGACCGTGAGTCAGGAGGGGAGATGCGCGACAAGAAGCTTCACGACGAATTACCACCTGCCGGCAACAATCCGAATGTTCAGTCGTCGAAGGGCGACTTCAATCCCCCGGCTCCCTCGACCGGCACGCCGGATGAGAAGCGCGAACCGGTGAGCCAGAACAATCCCGAAGCCTGGCACCCCGACGCGAAGGGCGCGGGAGATGTGCGGCACACCTCGTATCCGCAGAATGAAGCGGCACAAAATCCAGCGGCCTGGGAGAACGCTTCGCCACATGGCGACCGCAGTTTGAGCTGCGCGCGGGGACTGCGACTGGAGCGTGTCCGGCTAAGAACGAAGAAGAGGTTCTCGGGTACCTGCGGGCGCACGCACGCCAGGCCCACGGGAAAAACGAGTTCACTTCAGCAGAGTTGGAGAGCGCCCGGCGCGCGATCCACAAGCGCGCGGCCTAAGCCCCAACCACGAAACACACCCGCGCAGGCGGCAATGGTACACTGCGGTTCATTCCTGCAATTTTATTGGATGAGTGAGCCTTGCCTGAGAATTCGAGTAGCCGTTCCGCAGTGTTGTTGATCAGTTGCCCGGACCGCAAGGGTCTGGTTGCAACGATCTCCGATTTTGTCTTCCGCCACGATGGAAATATTCTGCACGCCGACGAGCATCGCGACGCGGAGACCAACCTGTTCCTGATGCGCGTGGAGTTTGATCCCTCCGGGATGGACGTGAGCCTGGACGAGTTGGCCGACGAGTTCGCTCCGATTGCCGCGCGCTTTGAGATGCACTGGCGGCTGGCCAAGGGCAAGCGTCGGCCGCGCATGGGCATTCTGGTTTCGCAGTACGACCACTGCCTGGCCGACCTGCTCTACCGGCACAAGGCAGGCGAGTTGGATTGCGACATTCCGCTCGTGATCTCCAATCACACAGCAGCCGAGCGGCTGGCGGGATTCTATGGCGCGAAGTTCGTACACACGCCGGTGACGCGCGAGAGCAAGGCAGAGGTGGAGCGCCAGCAGATTGCCATGCTGCGCGAGCACGAGTGCGATGTGGTGGTGCTGGCGCGCTACATGCAGATTCTTTCGCCCGCGTTTTTGGCGGAGTTCCCCAACCAGGTCATCAATATTCACCACTCGTTTCTGCCGGCCTTCATTGGGGCGCGTCCGTACCATCAGGCGTTTGAGCGCGGCGTGAAACTGATCGGCGCGACCAGCCACTACGTGACGGAAATTCTCGACGACGGCCCGATCATCGAGCAGGCGGTTTCGCGCATCTCGCATCGCGACTCGGTGGAGGACCTGGTGCAGAAGGGACGCGACCTGGAGAAGGTTGTGCTCTCACGCGCGGTGGGCTGGCACCTTGAAAATCGCGTGCTGCTGTATGGGAAAAAAACAGTGGTCTTCGACTAGCCGCGGGTGGGGCAACCGGAAGCGCTTATGTTCTCATCGACTCTCGCGTGAAATCAGGTGAAGGAATAACAGGCTGACTTCCGTATTCGGAGACCCGTGATGGAAACCAAGATGAAGATTCAGATTCGTCAGACTTCGGCTTCGACCTCCGAAGCCGCGATTCGCCACCATAAGATCCTCATTGACCGGCCGACATCCAAGGGCGGCGAGGATCAGGGGCCAATGGGCGGTGAGCTTTTCCTTGCTTCCATCGGTGGCTGCTTCATGAGCACGCTGCTAGCAGCAATCAAAGCACGGGAAGCGGACGTCTCCGAGGTTCGCACTGAAGTGATTGGCTCGCTGGTTGATTCACCCACCCGTTTCTCAGCCGTCGAAGTATGTGTTTCCGCGAACTATTCCGACCGGGAGCTGTTCGAGAGATTGGTTGAGATCGCCGAAAGGGGATGCATCATCGTTAACACGCTTCGAGGAAAGCTCGACCTTACTGTACGGATCGGCGCGCCGGTGTGACTTTTGATTCATCGTTCGAGGGGCGCACACATCCAAGCCCATGTCCCACATGCGCCAAGAGGGACGTTGGATATGTGCCACCAAGGTTTGGCCGCAACGTGAGCTCAGTACTACACGGTAACATCTGCGTTAACACTCGATAAATTTCCGCCGAGTCAGACTACTCTTTCACCGTAAATTCACAATCGCACCGAAGGGCTTCCGCCCGGGTATGAGCCCGCCGGCTTCTTTATAAAGATCGGCTGATTGACTTGGTATAAGTACTTTCATGCACAATTAGTTGCGACTTCCGTTTGACAGATAGCCGCGTATTCGCTTCGCGTCAGTATCACGCCTTGTCTAGGGGGTTTCACCGGCTTCGTCTACGGCTAGACGGGAGGAATCTCTAAGCATTACAACCGATGTTGAGACAGTAACTGCCAACGTAATCTCTGCACAGTTCCAAACCCCAGGAGGTTGCCTTGCGCAGAGCATTGCTTCAGTTCGTTGTTTTCGTCGTTATGGTCGTTGTCTGTACTTGCTATATCGGATGTGGAGGAAGCAAAAGCTCTGTGAACGCGGCGCCGAGTTCGCAGACCGTCGCAGCCGGTCCCGCAAACAGCGCGCCCACCGCTACTTTGCCCACTACGAGTGGTGCGCCCGCTGCCAGTGCACCTTCCGGTACTGCTGCACCCGCCACTGGCGTGACCACCACCGCTGCCGCCACTCCATCTACCCATCACATCTTCGTCATGTCAGAGGAAAATACCAGCTATTCCGCGGTGGTGGGCAATACCAGCCAGATGCCCTATTACAACAGCTTGGTTTCCAAGGGAACGATGTGGTCGAACTATTATTCCAATGCGCATGGGTCGATGCTTTCTTATATCGAGACGCTGAGCGGGACATCATTCAATTGCAACGGCAACGATTGCGGAGCCAGCGGGTCGCTGACTGGGCCGAGTTTGATGGACTTGATGAACGCCAAAGGGATGGCCTGGAAAGGATACTTTGATGGAGTGAGCACGTGCGGCGAGCTTGCGCCTCAGTCCACGAACTGGATCGTCAACCCGGATTCGAATGGCAATCAGAACTACTATCAGCGCCACGCCGGATTCCCCTGGTATGCGGTGGGGACGGCGACGGCAGCGACCTGTAAAAGTGGTGGAAACGGATGGTGGGGGATGAGCCAGTTCACCAGCGATCTGGCCAGTGGGTCCATAGGGTACTTGAACTGGATCACGCCTGACGGAACCAGCGACGGACACGACGGCACGTTGCAGCAGATGGACGCATTCATGCAGAAATATTTGACACCACTGCTGGCATCGAGTTACTTCCAGCCGGGCGGCGATGGCATTCTCATCATCTGGTGGGATGAAGCTTCGTTGAGCGACAACAGTTGTGGTGGACCCGATGGCAAGAGCTGCGGCGGGAAGATCCCAATGATGGTGATTGGGCCGGGAATCAAGGCCAATAACGATGATGTGACATCGGCTAACCATGACAGTGCGGCTCGGTTCATTCAACAGCAACTGGGATTCACGCCCAGCTTGGGCAAGAGTGTTAGCGTACCGGATTTCAGCAACACGCTTCTGCCCTAATTGCGGCAACGAGGAATCCCCACTTAAGAAAAAAAGCTTAAGTGGGGAATACTCGTTGCACTGCAGGCAGCGGCCCCGCTCCACTTCACAACTCACCGGAAGAAACTCAGACCGCGTCGCGAAAAACTAAACGCTAATATCTTGGAATCGCAGGGTCGATCTCCAGCGACCAACGTTCGATGCCGCCCGACATGGATTGCACATTTTGATAGCCCTGTTTGCGCAGCCAGGCCGTGACCGAGAGCGAACGCACGCCGTGGTGGCAATAGACGACGATATGCTGCTCGGGATCGAGTTCCTGCAGACGGGCTGGAATGTCTGCCATGGGGATGTGCTGGCTGATCGCGATGCTGGCGGTCTGGCGCTCCCAGGGCTCGCGCACATCGAGCAGGAACAACTCTTCGTGGCGCTCCTGGCGCTGCTTTAGTTCCTTCGGAGTGATTTCGTAATCCATAACGTCCTCGCTTCCATAACTGAATGGGCCAAAGATTTGCCGCCAGTTGAAGGTACGGCCAGTGCCCGGGTTCTGCGCATCTGAAAAATTGCTAAAAGGAGCGGAGATGAAACTGAACATTCGAGCTGCGGCGGCGGCCTCTGCACTGATCTGGAGCGGATGTGTTTTCATTGTTGGAGTCGCCAATTTGTCTCACCCGCAATACGGCAGAGAGTTCCTGCAAGTGGTGTCATCGATCTACCCCGGTTATAAGGCACAACGCAGGCTAAACCAGGTCGCCGTAGGCACCGCCTATGCCGCGCTGGACGGAGCCGTTGGAGGTGCGCTCTGTGCCTGGTTGTACAACTGTTTCGTGTCGAAGTGTGAACAGACCGGACTGGCTGACGAGCGAGACCGCGTGGGTCCGGTAAGAACTGCTGTGTAGGATTCCGGCGCAGAAGGTACGTCAGCGCGCGGAAGTGCGGTGCGAGCGAAATCAAAGGTCATGTTAGAGCTCAGATCTCATCTTGGGCATGGTGGCATGACACCGGCTCGGCACAAATCTGGTTAGTGATAGGTCTTACGCATGGCGAAGAGACAGTGCGCGTCCACGATCATGTCAGGAGTGGAGATGATGACGTTGTCTGAGCCGCAGCATGGGCAGACCGGAGTTTCACCTTCATCCCAGAAGTCGGCGATATCGGCGTAGGAGAAAAGCCGGTAGCAGTTGGTGCAACCGCAGGGCGTATCCGGAGACTCTGATTCGCGGGCCATTCCATAAAGCATAGCACTGCGGCTGGTTTAGCAACTGGCCCTGCGATCTTGACGTTGGCTCTGGCATCCTGCGGGGCAAAATGCGCAACAAAAGCGAGGAAGTGCGTGTGCGAAAGACAGAGCTCGATCTTCGCGCGGCATTTCCAGAGAGGCAGAATCCATGGCGAGCTTTATCAGGGACGTCGAAGAGATTCGGCAACGGGCAATGAGCAAGTTGGACGAGGGAGCAGTGACCAACGGCTATCAGCTCAATAAAGAGCAGGCAATTGCAATTCTGAATGAGGCGCTGGCCAGCGAGATCGTTTGCGTGCTGCGCTATCAGCACCATTACTTCATGGCCTCCGGCGTGCATGGGCGGAGCGTGGCACAGATATTCAAGGAACATTCCGACGACGAGCGCGAACATGTAGATGAGATAGCCGAACGCATCCAGCAACTGGGAGGAAAGCCAGACTTCAATCCTGGGTCGCTGGTGGGGCGCTCGGTTTCGCAATATATTGAGGGCGAATCGCTGGGACAGATGGTTCGCGAAGACCTGATCGCCGAACGCATTGTGATCGATGTGTATCAGCGCTTCATCGAGCACTTTGGACTGAAGGACCCGACGACGCGAACGATGTTTGAACACATCAAGGGAGAGGAAGAGAAGCACGCACAGGAGTTGAGTGAGCTGCTGTTCATTGTCAACCCCCGCACGGGTGCCGATATCATGGCTGATCCGGAAATTGAGGCAGCAGGCCAGAGCACGGCGTTGAAGCCGGAGACCCAAGAAGAGTTTGAGCTGGTGGAGCGCGCGCTGGCCGAACATCGCGAGGAGCGACTGCAACTGGAAGGCGAGTCGGAAGCTCCGGGTAAGTCAATTGGCGGCGTAGGCGGAAGACCGATGAACCGGAGGAATCAGCCGGCAGAGGCCGATGACGCGGAGGCCGCAGAGCACGCCAATGAGGGGGGAATGCGAGGCAGTAACCGTTCGCCCAAGGTGCTTGAGAAGCAAAGGAAGAATCGGGTGGCGTAGGAAGCAAGATTTCAAAGTTTCAAGGTTAAAGGCGAAGGGCAGGAGGCGGACGCTCCTGCCCTGTTTCTTGGGGCTTGAAAATTAGCTTTTCACGTCGGCGATAAGACGCTCGATTTCGTGGCGCTGGGTGGCTGTGAGGGGGAGCAGCGGCAGGCGTGGATTGCCGCCGTAGAATCCGTTGAGGTCAGCGGCGTACTTGACTGCGGCAATGCCTAGTTCGTTCGCAATGCGGATGCAGGCGGCTTCAATGCGCTGCTGCTTCTCGGCGGCAAGCTTTTGGTCGTTGTCCTTAAACGCGGCGTAAATTTCGTAACAGGCGGTGGGCGCGCAAGCGGCGAAGGCCAGGATGCCTCCGACGGCTCCCGCGCTGAGCAGTGTGTGCAGTTTGTGACCTGAGCCGACCAGCGTCTGGAAGCCAACCTCCTTGCGGCGTGTGCGCAGGCCACCGATGACCTCCACTGCAGCCGACGAGGGCTGGGTTATTGATGATGCCGCTGATGGCGCCGGCGATGACGCTGGGGGTGCAGGGGGCTTCGCTGCGCTTGCGGTGAGCGCGGCGGCGGCGACGAATTCGCCTGCGAGAGGCTCGGTTGCCTTTTCGATCATGCGCGCGGTGAGGGCGTGAAAGTCGTGAGTTGTGCGAGCCTCGCGCTTGATGTGGCGGGTGCGCTGGACGATGCGCTCGACCTTCGCCTGATCGCCTGAGGATTCCTTGATGCCGATGATGTTAGGGTGTCCGGCGAGTTCGGCAATCAGTTCGACGGCCAGATCGTATCCGGTACACTGCGGGAAGTTGTAGAGCAACACGGGCAGTGGCGAGCGGTCGGCGACGGTGCGGAAATAATTGAGCATCGCAGGCGGAGTCATCTGCGCGCGGTAGTAGTGCGGAGTGCGAACCAATGCTACGTCATAGCCAAGCGCAGACGCGTATTCACAGGCTTCCAGGGTCTCCTGCACCGACTCATGCCCACATCCTGCGATCATCACCTTGGCGGGCGCAGCCGCGGCAATTGCGGTGCGGAAGAGCTCGCGCTGCTCGGCGCAGTTAAGCAGCACGGCTTCTCCGGTAGAGCCGAGAACGACCATCCCGGCAATGGGGCCTTTGCTGTAACGATCGACATTGTGCTCCAGCTTTTTGAGATAGAGACTTCCGTCGGCGTAAAAAGGAGTGGTGATGGCGGGAAAGATTCCGTTGAGCAACATGGTGACGCTTATTGTAGTGCAAGCACTGTACTGGCAAAAGCTAGCCCAGCCAGAGGGCCGGGCTAAAGGGAGCAATATGAGGGGAATCTGAGTAAAGAATGACGCAAATCGCCGGCGATGGGAAATCGATTCTTTTGATGAGAGCGATAACGAAGATTTCTTGATTTGCACCTTGGGTGGATGCATGAGGCCAGTGCGAACGAAGTGCGAGCAATCCGGGCGTGCGCATTCGAGCATCGTTTGCTGGGCAGAGGCATCGAAAGCGTTATGGCGAACACGAAGACGGCGGTGCTGGGCGGAGGGTGCTTCTGGTGTGTGGAAGCCGCGCTGTTGCAGATTGAGGGCGTGCTGAGCGTGGAGAGTGGGTACATGGGTGGCCACGTTGACCAGCCCACCTACGAGCAGGTTTGCGGCGGAGGAACCGGACACACAGAGGTGGTGCGGGTTGAGTTTGATCCCGCGGTGATCTCGTATGGCGAGTTGCTGGAGGTGTTTTTTACAGCCCATGATCCGACGACCCTGAACCGGCAGGGCAACGATGTGGGAACGCAATACCGCTCCGCAATTTTTGTTCTGGACGATACGCAGCGGGCAGAGGCGGAGCGTGTGATCGCGGATTTGGAGAAGAAGAACGTCTTCGATGCGCCGATTGTGACCGCCATCGAGCCGGCCCGCACCTTCTGGAAGGCCGAAGCGTACCACCAGAACTATTTTGCCAACAACTCAAACCGACCTTACTGTCTGTTTGCGGTGGCGCCCAAGGTAGTTAAGGTGCGAGCCAAGTACGCGGATCGGATCAAGCGGGCGGGATAGCGCGAAACTGGCTTAGCTGCGAAGTGGGACATCCGGTTGACTCAGATCAGCGATGCAGGAGAGCAGAACCTCCATGGTGAATGGTTTCTGGAGGAAGACTGTGGCACTTTCGGCGCTGTCCTGAGCCTGGCTGAAATCATCGTCGGAATAGCCGGACATAAGAATGAATCGAAGGTCGGGGCTCTCCTTGGCGGCAACCTGGACCAGTTCGCGTCCACCCATGCGGGGCATAATCAGATCCGAGATCAGGATGGAGACATCGGGGTTCTGGGCGAGAATCTCAAGAGCCTCGATGCCATCGCATGCAGCAAGTACCCGGTAGCCCTGACGTCGGAGGTGAGATGCAAGAGCTTCACGCAGGGTGTCTTCGTCCTCTGCCACAAGGATCAGGCTACGTCCGGCTAGGGAAGGCTTCTCGATGGGAGAATCCGGCAAAGCAGCATCTTCCAGGCAGCGCGGAAGTTGGATGGTGAAAGTTGCGCCACGGCCCGGTGAGCTATCCACGCGAATGCTTCCTCGGGATTGCTGCACGATAACGTAAACGGTTGCCAGACCAAGTCCAGTTCCTTTTCCCCTCTCCTTGGTGGTGAAGAACGGTTCGAAGAGTTTCCCCTGAATTTCGAGGGGGATACCTACGCCAGTGTCGGAGACGGAAATTTCGACGAAGCCTGCATCGAGGGGGAGGTTGCGCGTGGCCAGGACAAGCGAGCCTCCGTTGGGCATGGCGTCGCGGGCGTTGACGCAGAGATTGAGGATCACCTGCGCAATCTGGTCTGCGTCGGCCTTCACGTTCCACAACTCGGGAGAGAGATTGCACCTGAGGTCGATGTTCTCCGAAATGATGCGGCGAATCATGCTGCTGGTTTCCGAAAGAATGACGTTGGAATTGAGGATTTTTGGCTCGAGCACCTGCTTGCGACTGAAGGCCAGCAACTGGTGCGTGAGCGCCGAGGAACGCTGCGCGGCGGTCAATATCTGCCGGATGTATTGTTGCAGCGGATCGTCCACGGGCAGGGAGCTTTCGATCAGGTCGGCGTAGCTGACGATGACCATGAGCATGTTATTGAAGTCGTGAGCTACGCCTCCAGCCAAGCGGCCGATGGCGTCCATCTTCTGCGATTGATGGAGTTGCTCCTGCAACTCGGTTTCAAGGGTGACGTCGCGCTTGACGGCCACATAGTTGATGATCTCGCCGCTGCGGTTGGCCACAGGAGAGATGGTGGCTTCCTCGGTAAACAGCCTTCCGTTTTTGGCGCGGTTGAGGAAGCGGCCATTCCAGCTCTCACCGGCTGCCAGTGATTTCCAGAGCGCAGCGTAGAATTCGCTGGATTGACGGCCGCTCTTTAGTACCCGCGGATTCTTACCGAGCACTTCTTCGCGGCTGTATCCGGTGACGCGTTCGAAGGCCGGATTGACGTAAACAATCTTGGCTTCGAGGTCGGTGACGACGATGGATTCCTCTACCTGCTCGATGGCGAGGATGAGGCGGGCGTTTTCGGCCTGATCATGCTTGCGCTGCGTGATGTCGCCCAACACGAACTGGACGGAGTGGATATCCCCAGAGAAAAACGAGGAAGCGGCGACCTCGACATCCACGATGGAGCCATCGGCGCGAAGCAGTTGCGATTCTCGCGGGGAGATCCGGGTCTCCTGCGCATAAAGCTCTCGAATGAGTTGTTGCGCGAGTTCGGCGTGCTCAGGGGCCACGAATTCCAGGAGGCTGTGATCCTCGTTATTGCGGGTCGGGTCAAAGGCAAATAGCTGCGTGGCAGCGCGGTTCACAAGGACAATGATTCCCTCGCGCTCGACGACAATGGCGTTGGGAGAGTCCTCGACAAGCCGTCGGTATTTCTCTTCGCTTCGCTCCAGTCCGCGATGGGCGCTGGCGAGCGAAGTGACCGCGGTATTGAGGGCACGGGTGCGCTCCTCGACCAAACGCTCCACCTGCCGGCGACGGTCGACCAAATCCGCGCTATACCCGGCGATCAACAACGTGATCAGAATGGAGAACGCACCGCCGAGATAGCTATACGTTTTGGTCACTAAAAAGGCGCTGGGCGCGGGAGAGGCAGCGAGTTGCCAGTTGCGTCCGCCGACCGTGATCGTCCGGTACTGAGTGAAGGCTGTAACCGGCGGCTGGCGCTTGTTCAAGGAGGGATACAGTTGCTGGCCCGGCGCGCTGGTACTGATATCCGTGAGTGCGAGATCAACGCCAGAATTTGCGCCGTGCTTCTCTACGACATCGCCGATCCGCAAAACGCCAACCGCAAATCCCAGCAACTCTGCTTTGCCGAAGATACTGCCATGCTGACGATATGCGGGGCGGATGACCAGCATTCCGTACTGATCCGAGGCCTCCTGAATGAGGGTGAGTCTCGGGGTCGCTGTCAGCGCTCCGGTGGATGCCGCACGCAGGAAAAACTGGCGACGGAGGGCGTTGGTGGAAAGGTCGTCGTATCCCGAGACGATTTCGTTTCCCGCAAGGGGCTGCAGATACAGCACCGGGAAATAGTACGGACGGTTGCCAGCAGGGACCATCTTTCCCTGGGTCAGGCGATCACGAATCTCATATCCAGGTAAACCGCTTTTGCGAGCGGATTTCTCAAAGGCGGCGCGCGCGCTGAGAGAGACTCGCGGAACCCATTCGAGGGCTTGGATTCCGGTATCGCGACCGAACAGGAGCGGCGTAACAAAGCTATCAAATGAGGCGTGAGTGATGGGATAGCTGGAGTCGCAAAAGGCCCCGAGAGCCACGACCTTGCCGACGGTTAAATCCAGTTCGGATTGAAGGTCGTCAAAGCGCTCCTGCGCGGCCCGCTGAAATGCGGCTTTATCTTTTTCGGCCTCGAGGGAACGGATGGAAACAAAGACCAGGATTGAAACAAGACTGCCGAAGCATAGCAGGGTCACAACAGGCAGATGCCGCCTCAACCTTGTGATCAGCTGCATCAACGAGATTGCCCCCTATGATTGCCGACACACCAGCACTGCTTCAGGAGATGCTTTCAGTCCAACGATGCAGTTTGGTTTCCGTGGAAAGGTGTTTCAGCTCTGAAAGTATTCTCTACCAGGAGCTCAGGGTTTCATAGCGCAATCGCATCAGAGAATTGAAACTGTCACTATCCTCAGAGAACCGACATCGGTTCGCTTGAACGACAGTGCGCGCCTGCGCACCGCACAATCGCTTCGATAAGTCCGGGAATCGTGTACTCGGTTGCCTGCACGTCCACACTGAGCTGGTGTTGACGCAAGGTGTCCGAGGTGACCGGGCCGATCGAGGCGTTGAGCACGCCTTCCACCAGGCGGGAACGCCCCGAACGAATGCCGAGCAATGCGACATAGCTGTTGACGGTGGAGGAGCTGGTGAAGGTGATGAGGTGCGGACGGCGCTGCGGATCGCGCAACGCGGCACGAAGCTCAACCCGCGAGCTCTGCGGAATCACCGTTTCGTAGGCTTCCACTACGTCCAGAAACGCTCCCATGTGGCGCAGCTCGCGGGGAATCACGTCGCGGGCGACCTTGGCGCGGCAGAGCAGAACGCGTTTGCCGCGAACTTTATCGGAGAGCGTCTCCACAATGGATTCGGCGATGTACTCCTTGGGAGTGACGGCGACCTTCAACCCTTCGCGCTCGATGGCCGAGCGAGTGGCGGGACCGATGGCCGCGATGTTGAGGTGAGCCAGCGCACGCTTCGGAATGTTCAGCAGCGCCATTCGATCGAACATGGCGCGCACACCATTCACACTGGTCAGGATCAGCCACTCATACTCGCCCACGAGTTTGAGCGACTCGTCCAGCGACTTGAACGAGCGCGGCGGACGAATCTCAATGAACGGGATCTCATAAACCTCGGCGCCGAGCGCACGAAGGCCGGACGAGAGCGCGCCAGCCTGCTCGCGGGCGCGTGAAACCAGGATGCGCCAACCTTCCAGGGGCGCGGTAGAATTCGCTGTTTTCGTTCTCGTTCATACGCTTTGGCTCGATAGGTTAGCGCGGCGTGGTGCTGGCCGCGTTTTCGCTGTAGACATCCTTCAGAATCTGGTCTCCGCCACGGCTGAGAAGAACGTTGCCGAGACGCTGGCCAAGTTCGACCGGATCGGTGCCGCTTCCGATTTCGCGCAGCAGTTCGGTTCCGTCGGGACGGGCGCAGATCGCCGTGAGCTTGATCTCACCATTGGCGGCGACCACCGCATAGGCCCCGATGGGAACCTGGCATCCGCCGCCAAGCTGGTTCAGCAACGCACGCTCGCAAACCGTAGCAAGGCGCGAAGGCTCGTCGTTCAGAAAGGCGAGATGCTCGCGCATTTTGACGTCGCCAAGACGGATTTCGATGCCGAGCGCACCTTGTCCGGCAGCCGAGCACATGATCTCCGGCTCGATGATTTCCTTGATGTGCTGGGTTTTTCCCAGGCGCTTGAGGCCGGCGGCAGCCAGAATCACGGCGTCGTATTCGCCCTCTTCCAGTTTGCGCACGCGGGTGTCCACGTTGCCGCGCAGAGGAAAGATTTCAAGGTCGGGCCGGAACTGCTTGAGCTGGGCCTGACGGCGCAGGCTGCTGGTGCCGACACGCGCGCGCTGTGGCAACTCTTTCACGCTGTTGTAGTGAATCGAGAGGAAGGCATCGCGCGGATCCACCCGCTCGGTGATGGCCGCAATCTCAAATGGACCGGCCAGTTCGGTAGGAAGATCCTTGAGGCTATGCACCGCAAGATCGACGCGGCCTTCGGCAAGCGCCTCCTCGATCTCCTTGGTGAACATTCCCTTGGTGCCGACCTTGGCGAGAGCCACGTCGGTGATCTTGTCGCCCGTGGTCTTGATGATTTCGAGCTCGACCTGGTGCCCTTTTTCGCGGAGCAGGGCCGAGATGTGATGAGCCTGCCAGAGAGCAAGCTGTGAACCACGGGATCCGATGCGTAACAGCGCCATTCCAACTTCCTTTACTTATTGCTGAGTTTGCCTATCTCTTGATTTTGGTTCGACATTGCCAGTGGGGCCGATGCAGACATCGTCTCTTGCTGCTGGCGGGGTGCGATCACAACGGTCGGCGCCACCGGCTCCGGAGCCGTTTCGGCGCGGAGGTTGAAGAGCTTGCGCACAACATCGACCACGGTGGTTGACTCCGGATCGCGCGCCGCCGATTTCAGCGTGGTGATCGGTGTGTGCATGATCTTATTGATGATGCCGCGGGTGAGCGCCTCGACGGCCATTTCCTGCTCGGGCGAAAGCATTCCCAGGCGGCCGCGCACGCGGTCCAACTCGGCCTGGCGCAGGGTTTCCAGGTGCTGCTGCAGCGAGACGATGGTCGGAACCACTTCGGCGGTCTGGGCGCGCTGCTCGAACTTGCGCACCTCCTCCTCGACCATCAATTCGGCGCGAACCGCTTCCTTGCGGCGATCTCCGATGTGCGACTGAACCACCTGCTGCAGATCGTCGATGTTGTAGACGAAGATTCCGTCCAGATCGTTGAGCCCGGGATCGATGTCGCGCGGCACCGCAATGTCAATGAAGAACATCGGACGATTCTTGCGGGCGTGAAGAAACTTCTCGCCATGCTCCTTGCGGAAGATGGCATGGGGAGCGCCGGTGGAGCTGATGATGATGTCAGCCCAGGGCGCGGTGTCATACAGGCGATCAAAGGGAATGGCTTCGCCATCGAACTTTTCCGCCAAGGCCACGGCGCGATCGAAGGTCCGGTTGCCGACGTAGATTTTCTTGGCGCCATGGGCGATGAGATGGCGGGCGGCGAGCTCGCACATCTTGCCGGCTCCCACCAGGTACACCGACTTGCCGGCCAGGCTGCCGAAGATCTTCTCCGCCAGTTCCACGGCCACCGAGGCGATGGAAACCGAAGAGGTGGCGATGGTGGTCTCGTTGCGAACCTTCTTGGCGACGGCAAAGGCGCGGGTCAAAAGCTGGTCAAGTTGCGAATTCACCGCGCCCAGGGCGCGCGCGGTGGCGTAGGCTTCCTTCACCTGTCCCAGAATCTGCGACTCGCCGACCACCATGGAATCCAGGCTGGAGGCGACGCGGAAGACGTGCTTTACGGCCTCAAGGCTATTGTGTTCGAAGATGTAAGGCTCGTACTCGCCGGTGTTGAAGCCGAAGTATTCGCGAACGAACTTCTGCAGGTCGCAATGGCCGTCCTGTGAGCGCGCGAAGATCTCTACCCGGTTGCAGGTGGAGACGATCATGCCCTCCTCGATGCCATCCATCGAAGTGAGCTTGCCGAGAGCCTCAGGCAGACGGGATTCGGAGATAGCAAAGCGCTCCCGCACTTCCACCGGCGCCGTCTTGTGATTTACACCCAGCACAAAAAAATTCATGGGGCGACGAACCTATGCAGTCTGCTCAGGTAATTCGCACCCCAGGCACAGACCGAGACAGCAAATCCAAAGCTGGCCAGATAGGCGGCCTTCCTGCCGCGCCAACCGGCACTCCACCGGGTGTAGAGAAGGACGAGATAGATGCCCCACATCAGCAGCGAGAGCAGCACCTTCGGATCAGTAAAATAGGTGGGCCCGTAGCGCTCCTGGGCGACTACGGCACCGGCCAACAGTCCCACGGTCATGAAGGGAAAGCCCATCAACAGCGCTCTGTAACCAAGCGCATCGATCTCCTGCAGCGCGGGCAAGCGGGCAGCCCAGGTCACCGTCTGCTTGCGCTTAAGCTGGCGCGACAGCACCAGATACAGCAAGCTGGAAACAAAGCTGAGGAAGAGCATGGCATAGCCGAACAGCAGGCTGCAGACGTGGAAGACGATCCAGCCGCTGCGGAAGGCGGACGAGGGGAACTCCACCGGCTGCTGCGAAATCGCGGAAGCAAAGGTGAGAAGAAAGATAAGCGGGAAAATGAACGCCGCCGGAGAAGCCGTCTTGTAGCGCAAAAAGATCACGCTGAAGATGAGGGCGATCATCAGCGCCAGAGCCGACTCGGCATGGCGGATGGTAACCAACTCGGCATATCCGTAGAGAACCGCGGTCTCTACGAGGGAGACAAAATGAAAGACCATCCCCAGGCACACCGCCGGAGCCGCGATCTTTCCCGAACGTTCTCCCCGTTGCCGGAGCATCAGGATGGCGTGAACCAGACCCACTCCGTACAGAACGGTCGCAACTCGAAGCCAAAGCAATGGCATATTCAAAACGCCCCCACCAACCTCTCGCAACGTACAGAATATTGGGCAAGGACATTCCTGATTATACAAATGAGCGGTTGCGTCCTAAGTGTAGCCGTCACAACGGAGCGTGATTATCGTCACAATAATAAGACAGAATGGGACGATTGGCCAGAGCATCCCGCACTGGGACACCGCTCGAAAGACGACCGGTGGAAAGACATAGGAGCGGCTTCCAGGGCAAACACGGGGAGTATGCTGGTTTGTAATTCCCCAACCCCGGTGCTAACATTCGAAACCTAAGGTGTTTTCAGGAGGAAATTCATGGCTGACGAAAGCTGCGGTGGTGGCGGCATTTTATGGTTTCTTGCAGGGCTCGGAATCGGCGCGGCCGTAGGGGTGCTTTATGCCCCCAAAGCTGGCCAAGAGACCCGCGAATCGATTCTGAGTGCGGCCGAAGAAGGCCGCGAACTGGTGCAGGAGCACGCGCGCAAGTACAAGGAACAGGCGCAGGAGTGGGCCGATCGCGGCAAGGACGTGATCTCGCAGCAGAAGGACAACATCCGTTCGGCGTTTGAAGCAGGCCGTCAAGCGTATCGCGATGCCAGTCAGGACCAGGATTCCGGAACCCGGCACTCCCAACCTGTAGCTTTTTGTAAGTTTGCAAGAACTCGCCGGGCCACCATCGGCTGGATGTCCCGGACGAGCAATGGACGGGCCATTATGAGTCAAACAGCCTTACTCACCACCTTTGTCGGGGTGACCTCGGTTGCGGTTGTGTTGCAGATGCTGATTCTGGCGGGAATGTACTTTGCCACCCGCAAGGCAAGCGAGCGTATTGAGGCGCTCTCGATCCAGGTGAACGAGCAGGTGCTGCCGCTGGTGAAGAAAGTGCGCGACATCGTGGATGAGAGCACACCGGCGATCCAGACCGTGGTTACGAATCTGACGGAAACCTCAAACCTGGTGCGGGAGCAGGCCGGCAAAATCAACGAAGCCGCTACGGAAATCGTTGAAATCGCACGCACTCAGGCTAACCAGGCCAGCATATTGGCGACCCGAACCATGCAACGCGTAGACCTTACGGCGGCAGCCGTGCAGCACGCGGCGCTGTCTCCGGTGCGGCGTCTCTCGGCGGTGATGGAAGGCGTAACAGCGGGTATCGGCGAGTTTGTGGGGCGACGTAAGGATCGCCAGAGCAAGGCGGTACCAAGCGACGACATGTTCATCTAGGAAGCCGTGAACCGATCTACGAAGCTGGAGCAGGGCTTGTTCTCTGCTCCTTTTTCTTTTGCGTGCGGCTCAGGAGAGGATTACGGAAGTACCCATTCCTCGCAGGTAATACAAAACTATGACTGATTCCAAGGTAAATGCCTGCCACAATTGGAGGATATGAGTGAGCATCCGGTACTGATCCAGGGCGGCATGGGCGCAGGGGTTTCCGATTGGCGGTTGGCGAGGGCTGTTTCCCTCACCGGGCAGCTTGGGGTTGTTTCCAGCGTGGCACTGGACACGATTCTTGCGCGGCGGCTGCAGGACGGCGACCCGGGCGGCCACATGCGCCGCGGCTTGGCAATGTTTCCCTTCCCGGCGATGGCCGAGCGCATTCTGGAAAAGTATTACGTTGCCGGTGGTCGGCCAGTGGGCTCGCCCTATCGTCTGGTGCCGATGCCGGCGCGGGTCAACTCCCGGGAGCTTACGGAGTTGATCGTCGTGGCCAACTTTGTCGAGGTGGCGCTGGCGCGCGAGGGACACACGAATCCGGTTGGAATTAACTGCATGGAGAAGATTCAGCTTCCCTTGCTGGCTTCGCTCTACGGCGCGATGCTGGCCGGAGTCGGATACGTGCTCATGGGCGCGGGAATTCCGCTGAAGGTTCCTGGAGTGCTGGACGCATTTGCCGCTGGTCAATCTGCCAGCTATCCGCTTTCGGTAACCGGGGCGCAGCCCGATGACGATTGCCTGATGCGCTTCGATCCGGCAGAGTGTTTCGGGAGGCCGATGCCTGAGCTGGAACGGCCCTATTTTCTTGCGATCATCTCCTCCAATACGCTGGCCACCACCATGGTTCGCCGCTCCAACGGCAAGGTGGACGGATTTGTCATTGAAGGCCCCACGGCGGGTGGACACAATGCGCCGCCACGCGGGCAGATGGTGCTGAACGAAAAGGGCGAATGCGTTTATGGCGAGCGCGACCGCGTGGATCTCGAGAAGATTCGCCAGATGGGCGTGCCGTTCTGGCTCGCCGGAGGCTATGGCACACCGGAAAAGATCGCAGAAGCCATGGAGTTGGGCGCGGCTGGCGTGCAGGTGGGTACGGCGTTCGCTTTCTGCGAGGAGTCTGGTCTGCGCCCGGATTACAAGCGTGCTCTGGTGCAGAAGATCAAGCGCGGCGAAGCTTCGGTCTTCACCGACCCGCTCTCCTCGCCCACAGGTTTTCCTTTCAAAGCGGCGCAACTGGAGGGCACAACCTCCGAGGCAGAGGTGTACCTTGTCCGCAAGCGCATCTGCGACGTTGGCGTGCTGCGCGAAGCCTATCGCACCGAGAGCGGCACCATTGCCTATCGCTGCCCCTCAGAGCCGGAAAATATCTACGTCGCCAAGGGTGGCGTGTTCGAAGATACCGCGGGACGCAAATGCCTGTGCAACTGCCTGCTGGCAAACATCGGTCAGCAACAGGTGCAGCGCGACGGAAGTGTGGAACCGGGCATGGTGACGAGCGGAGACGAGTTGGACGTCGTTCTGCGTTTTCTCTCCGGGAACGAAGATTCCTACTCGGCCGCAACCGCCGTCAAGACGCTGGTGAGCCAAGTTCCGGCACGCGATGCGTCCACGACAATAGCGACGCCGCATCCTCGGGCGGCCCGGGAGCAGGCGCGGGTACAGTCCTCGTAGTTGGTATCGATGCGCGATCAATGTTGAGTGCTTAACTGCTCGCTCCGCTGCCTAGCGGAGCGGTGCCGCGCATGGTAGCGCAAGGCCATAGCCGTGGCCGCAGATGAACCGGAGCAGCCCCCGCAACGATGCCGGTGTAGAATGGCTTCCGTTCGATTCCAAGAAATGAATTCTGAGGTTGCGAATGCCGCCCCTGGCAAGCTTTGCATCAGAAATGCGGCGCATCGTTGAAGGCGATGTCCGCTTTGACGCAGGTACGATTGCGGCTTATTCCACCGATGCCTCGAACTATCGCCGCGTTCCTGTAGGCGTGGTGAGTCCACGCCATCGCGACGACGTGATCCGTGCCGTGGCCTTGGCTCGCGAAAACGGCGTTCCCATTGTGGCGCGCGGCGGTGGCACCAGCCTCGCCGGACAAGCCTGCAACACCGCGCTTGTCATGGATTTCTCCCGCTACATGACGGCCGTGAACTCGATCGATGCGGAGCGCCAGACCGCGACGGTGGAGAGCGGAGTTGTGCAGAGCAGGCTCAACGCCCAGGCCGCACAGTATGGACTATTCTTTGCGCCCGACCCGGCCACCAAGGACCGCTGCACGTTGGGCGGCATGATTGGGAACAACTCCTGCGGCGCCCACTCGGCGGCGTACGGTAAAACGGTCGATAACATCATCGCTCTGGATGCGTTGCTCTACGACGGAACACGCCTGCAGCTTGGTTTAGAAAATGCAGCGGCGATCCAGGCGGCGATCGATTCCGGCGGGCGTGCGGGCGAGATCTTTGCGCGGACGCAGGCGCTGGCCCGGCGGTACGCAGAGCTGATCCGCGGCCGCTTTCCGCGCATCCCCCGGCGCGTGTCGGGCTACAACCTCGACGAGCTGTTGCCGGAAAATGGCTTCAACCTGGCGCGCTCTTTGGTGGGGTCAGAGGGCACGCTGGCGCTGGTGCTGGGTGCAACCGTGAAGCTGGTGCCGCGCCCCAAAGAGTTGGTGCTGGTGGTGCTGGGCTTCGCCGATATCTTCGAGGCCGCAGACCATGTGCCCTGGTTGCTTGAGCACCACCCGGAGGCCTTGGAGGCCTTTGATCACAACCTGGTGGAGTTCGGTCAGGCGAAGCGCATGCCGTCGCTCCGGTTGCTTCCAGAAGGCAGTGCGTATCTGATCGCAGAACTGGGCGGCGCCAGCGTTGATGAGGCGCGCGAACGCGGCGAGGCTCTGCTGCATCGCGCGCGGCAGACAAACGGTGTGGTGGGCGGCAGCCTGTTTGCCGATGCGCAGCAGCGCGCGGCGGTGTGGGGACTGCGCGAGTCCGGCCTTGGGGCCGGGGCTCCACGAGAAGGATTTCCGCGGGTGTGGCCAGGGGCCGAGGACTGCGCCGTTGCTCCGGCCAAACTGGGCCAGTATCTGCGCAGCTTCGACCGGCTACTGCAGCGACGCAATCTGTCGGTCGCCATGTATTACGGCCACTTTGGACAAGGCTGCATCCACTGCCGCGTGAATTTCGATCTGACCAGCGCGGAGGGCATTGCGACGTTTCGCAGCGCAATGCTGGAGATCGGCGATCTGATTACCGAGCACGGCGGATCGATCTCAGGCGAACACGGCGATGGCATCGCGCGCTCGGAGTTGCTGCCCAGGATGTTTGGCCCCGAGCTAATGGGCGCGTTCCGCGAGTTCAAAGAGATCTTCGATCCCGAAGGACGAATGAATCCGGGCGTGATCGTCGATGCTCTGCCGATGGATTCTCATCTGCGGCTTGGGGCCGGATATCATCCAAAAGCAGATTGCGACGCAGTTCGACTTTAGCGCCGACGGCGGTCTGGGCGGCGCGGTCTCTCGATGCATTGGCATTGGGAAGTGCCGCAAGCTGGAGAGCGGCGCGATGTGTCCGTCCTACATGGTCACGCAAGACGAGTTGCTCTCTACGCGCGGGCGCGCTCACATGCTCTTCGAGGCGCTCAATGGCGAACTGCTTCCCGGAGGATTCGGCGACGAGGCGCTGCACGACAGCCTCAAACTCTGCCTCTCCTGCAAGAGTTGCAAATCCGAGTGCCCGGCCACGGTGGACATGGCCTCGTATAAAGCGGAGTTTCTCTCGCACTACCACCGCGAACACCGGCGGCCGGTACGCGATCAACTGTTTGCCAAAGTCTTCCACTGGGCTCCGCTGGCAGCACGGCTTCCCGGCCTCTCAAACTTCGTGTCGAATTCAGTGTTGGGCTCGGTGGCAAAGGAGCTGCTTGGAGTTCACGCTGAGCGGGCGCTGCCTCGGCTGGCCGCGCGCAGTTTCCGCCAGTGGTTCGCATCCGGCAGGCGCTCGCGGCAAGGGACAAGAGGTGATGCTCTTCCCCGACACCTTCAATAACTTTTTCGAGCCCGAGGTTGCAATCGCAGCGGTGGAGGTTCTGGAGCGCGCCGGTTTCCGGGTGACGATTCCGCCCAAATATGTCTGTTGCGGGCGCCCGCTCTACGATCAAGGAATGCTGGAGGAAGCCAAGTTGCAATTGGCGAAGGTGATGCAAGTACTCCGCCCATGCCTGGAGCGCGGCACTCCCATCGTGGGCCTGGAGCCGGGATGCATCCTCACCTTTCGAGACGAGTTGCCCAGACTGTATCCCAACGACCCACTGGCTGAGGCGCTGGCGCGACAGTCGTTCATGTTCGAGGAGTTCATTGCACGTTTACGCGCCGGGAATTACTCCGCCCGCGAGAAGCGCAACCGCGCTGTTGCAGGGGCATTGCCATCACCGCGCCATCGTGGGCATGGAAACCGAGATCGGACTGCTGCAGCGCATTGAGGGACTGCAACTGGAAGTGCTCGACTCGGGTTGCTGCGGGCTGGCGGGCGCTTTTGGTTATGCGAAAGAAAATTACGAGATGTCGCGCGCGCTTGCCGAACGCGTGCTGTTGCCCGCCATCCGCAGGAGCGGGCCAGAGACGCTGGTGGTGGCCGACGGCTTTTCCTGCCGCTCGCAGATACGTCACTTCTGTCCAGGCACCCGGGTACGCCATCTGTCGCAGATGCTGAATGAAGGATAGATAATCCGCTCGAATTGAATCCGTGTTGACACGCAGGTACACTCGTCTTTTCCGCACACGGAGCGAACACAAGGGTGCCTTCGACAAAACAAGTACAACTTCTCCGGCATATGGCTTTGCTCATGGCGGGGCTCACGGTGGGCTGCGCGGCGCGACACTACCAGGCGATTCCTCTGGTGCCGAGCGAGACCGCATCCAGGCTGGAGGCCAGGAGCATCGCGGATGCGGGACTGCATGCCTACGTCGAAGCCCACTTGGGTCACGCGGTATCGCCGTGGCCGCCGAAGACTTGGGATCTTCGAATGTTTTCGCTCGCGGCTCTGTACTTCAATCCTGCGATAGAGACGGCGCGGGCACGCCTGGCGGAGGCCGAGGCAGCGGCCGTGACTGCCGGCGCACGGCCCAATCCAACATTGAGCATCGCGCCCGGCATCCCGAGCCCTTACCTTTTCAACTTAGCGATTGCGATGCCCATCGAAACTGCCGGGAAGCGCGGGTATCGGATTCAATCTGCACGGAGTCTGGATCAAGCCGCACAGTTCGATCTGGCGGATTCGGCCTGGAAGGTCCGCAGCGGAGTTCGCGCGGCACTGCTGAATTCGCTGCTCGCATCTCGAAACCTGGACACGCTGCATTCCGAAGAGGAGTTTCGCGGGGAGCAAGTCAGGCTGCTTGAGCAGAGGCTGGCGGTCGGAGAGATCGCGAGGCCGGAGGTAGACCTGGCGCGCATTGAGCTTTCGAAAATACGTTCGGGGATCGCGGCTGCCGAGGGCCAGGTTTTCGAGAGTAAGGCGGCACTGGCAGCCTCGATCGCGATTCCAGTTGCGGCGCTCGCGGGCATTGATCTCTCGTGGACGGATTTGGAATCGCCTCCGAGTGCAGAATCGCTCTCGCCGAAAACGATCCAACGGGACGCGGTGCTGAATCGCCTCGATGTTCGTCGCGCGCTGGCTCAATACGCGGCCGCCGAAGCCGACCTGCAGTTGGAAATTGCCAAACAATACCCAGATGTGCAGATCGGACCTGGCTACACGTCTGAGGAACGAAACAGCTTCTTCACCATCGGATTTTCGGCCACGCTTCCTGTCTTCAACCGAAACCAGGGCCCCATTGCTGAAGCGGAGGCTCGCCGCAGGAAGGCAGCAGCCGCGTTCCTGGAGAAACAGGCGCAAGTGATTGCGGAGAGCGAAAGAAGCCTTGCACGCTATGCCGCGGCGCTCAAAGAATTGGCCGAAGCCGATCACTCCCTGCGAAGGCTGCACGATGCTCAACTAGAGAGGATGCAGCAGGCGGTTCAACTCGGTGAGGAGGATCGACTGGCGCTGAATGGTGTGCAAATCGAAAGTTCTGTGTTGGCTCGGTCGCGGCTCGACGCCCTTGCACGCGCGCAAAGCGCTCTCGGCGAGTTGGAAGATGCTGTGCAACGCCCGCTCGATCCGGGGGACGAAGTGCCAAAGGAGTTGCAACGATGAAACTGCGCGCCGGAGCTACGTTGGCTCGATTGAGCGGGAATCAGTTCACCGGCATTGGATTGAGCGGCATGTTTCTCACCGTGCTTGCGATGCTGACGCTGCTGGGCGGATGCCGGAATCGCGCCGATAAAAAGGTTGAGCACACGGAGGCTCAGAGCAAGAAAGCGCCGGCTCAGATCACGGTCGAGAATGGGCAGACGGTGATTCGTCTGGACGCGGCAACGCAACAGCGGCTGGGATTTACGGTTGCAACCCTTGCCTCGACCGTCACTCGCACGCAGGCTACGTTCCCGGCGGTCGTGCTTTCGGTTCAAGAGCTGGCGACGTTTCGCAATACGTATGTTGCGACCCAGGCGCAACTGCAAAGGGCACGCGTCCAAGCCGATGTTGCCCGCAAGGAGTACACGCGCTTGAAGGCTCTGTTCGGAGAAAACCAGAACATCTCAGAAAAGTCGCTGCAATCGGCGGAAGCTGCGTTGCAATTGGATGAAGCGGACGTGCGCGCGGCAGAGCAACAGTTGAAGACTGCAAGCGTCCTCCCTCCGGCAGGAGTGGGGCGACGTGGTGACGAAGTGGGCGACGGAAGGTTCAGCGCAGTTTCAGCGCATCCTCGATGGCGGCGATTGCGCTTATACAAATGACACTGCCTTCCGAGAGTGCGTTTGCGCCGCCGAAGAGCATTTCGCTTGAACTCCCCGGCGGAAGCCGGACCCATGCAAGTTTCGTCTCAGCGTTTCGCAGGGTCGATCCCAGGATTCAAGGCAGGAGCTTTCTCTACCTCGCATTGGGGCAGCCGGGACTTGCTCCGGGGCTGAACCTTGTTGCTCGTCTCTCGATTGGGAGTCCGCTGAGAGGCGTGGTCATCCCAGCCTCCGCAGTTGTGTGGTCGGAGGGTAAAGCTTGGGTCTACATGCAAGTGTCCCCTGACGGGTTCACTCGTAGTGCTATGGCGACGGATGTGCCTGTGGACGATGGGTTCTTCGCCGGAGGAGGATTCTCGTCCGGAGACAAGATCGTGACCGTGGGAGCGCAGGCTCTGCTTTCTGAAGAAATGCTTCTGCATGGCAAGGGCGGAGGCGAAGGCGATGAAAACTAAAGCCAAGGGCAACCGATGCTGAATGCCATCGTCCGCTTCTCGATCCGGTACAGGGGAATTGTCGTTGCGCTCGGGTTGCGCGTTTCTGGCGTATGGCATTCTTTCCGTCTATCGTGTGCCGTACAGCGACTTTCCGGACTTCGCGCCGCCGGAGGTCGCGATTCAAACCGAAGCGCCGGGACTTTCCTCCGAGCAGGTTGAAATTCTCGTCACTCAACCCATCGAGAACGCAATCAACGGCATCTCTGGGATCGACGCTCTGCGCTCGAAGTCCATTCAAGGTCTATCCGTAATCACAGTCGTCTTCCGCTTTGGGACGGATATTTATCGCGACCGGCAGGCGGTGAGTGAACGCTTGTCGACCGTTGCCGGAGGGCTCCCGAGCGGGGTTCAGCCTCCACTGATGACTCCGCTGACAACCACCACAAGCTGGGTGATGCACGTTGGCCTGACATCAGACAAGCAGTCGCTGATGACATTGCGAACCGTTGCCGACTGGACGATCAAGCCGCGCCTGTTGGCGGTGGGCGGCGTCGCCGGCGTAGAGGTCAATGGAGGCGAGAGACGGCAACTCCAAGTGCAGTTCGACCCGCAACGTATCGTCCGATATGGAGTGAGCGTCGAGGAGGTAATCGCGGCGACGCGGCAAGCCACCGGGGTTCGCGGAGCCGGCTTTGTCGAAACGCCAAACCAGCGAATTGTGCTGGAAACCGAAGGACAATCGCTGACCGCTGCGCAACTGGCCCGCACCGTGCTAGTCCATCACAACGGTGGCAATGTGACGTTGGGAGACGTGGCCCACGTGGCGGACGCGCCGGCGCCGGCCATCGGCTCGGCTTCGATTCGTGGAACGCCGGGAGTCATTCTGGTGATCGACTCCGCCTATGGAGCCAACGCGCTTGAAGTGACACGGGGGCTTGATGCGGCGCTAGCGGATCTGCGCCCGAGTCTGGACGCGCAGGGGATCTCTGTCCATGCGGACGTGTTTCGTTCAGCCGACTCCATCGACATCGCGCTTCATAATGTGCGGCAGTCATTACTGGTCGGCTCGATCCTGGTGATCGTGGTGCTGTTCTTGTTTCTGTACAACCTGCGCACCGCCGCAATTTCCTGCATTGCAATTCCGCTCTCGCTGCTGGCCGCGGTGATCGCGCTCGATCACATGGGCCTGAGCTTGAACATGATGACGCTGGGCGGGCTGTCGATTGCAATCGGTGAAGTGGTGGACGATGCCGTGATCGATGTCGAGAACATCTATCGCCGCCTGCGTGAGAACCGGGCGTTGCCAAAGCCGAGAACACCCGCTCGTGTTGCCCTGCTGGCTTCCATCGAGGTGCGCAGCGCCGTTGTGTACGCGACATTCGCGGTGATGCTGGTGTTTGTGCCGGTGCTGAGTATGTCTGGACTGGCCGGAAGGCTCTTCTATCCTCTGGGCATCGCCTACATCTGGGCAATCCTCGCCTCGCTGATCGTGGCGCTGACCGTTACACCCGCGCTCTGCATTCTGTTGCTTGGTAACTCCGATCTTGCGCCACAGGAAGCACCGGCTGTCCGCTGGTTGAAGAAGCGATATGAGCGAGTTTTGCTGGAGATCGAAAAGGCGCCCAGGCTGTTGATGGCCGCCGTAGCGCTGCTGGTGGCGCTAGGCATCGGAAGCCTTTTCTTTTTAAGCCAATCGTTTCTGCCCGAGTTACGCGAGGGAGACGTTACGGTTCACATGACGGCTGTGCCAGGGACTTCCCTGCAGGAGTCGATGCGAATGGGAGGTCTGATCACGACAGCCCTGCTGAAGATTCCGTCGGTGAAAACCGTGGCGCAACGAGCCGGGCGGGCCGAACTGGGAACCGACACCCTGGGCACTCATGAGAGCGAAATTGACGTGAACATGCAAGCGCTTAACGGGAAGCAAGTAGCCGCAACCCAGGCGGGCATTCGGCAGGTCTTATCGCAGTTTCCCGGCCCAACTCTCACCTCGAACGGCTTCCTGACCGAGCGGATCGATGAGACGTTGTCCGGCTACACCGCTCCGGTGGTGGTCAATGTTTTCGGGCACGACCTGGACCACCTGGATCAGGAAGCAGCCCAGATCGGCACCGTGCTGAACCAAGTCCGTGGCGCGACGCAGATTCAGATCCAATCCCCTCCAGGGACACCCGAGATCGCCGTGCGATTGCGAAAGGACGACGTTGCACGCTGGGGCTTCGATCCGGTGCAGGTTCTCGATGTGGTGCGCACCGCCTATGGGGGCGAAGTTGTGGGACAGATTTACGACGAGAATCGGGTCTTTGACCTTTCCGTCATTCTCGCCTCCGGCCATCGGCCCGCGATCAGCGAAATAGACGCTCTGCCGCTGCGAAGTCCCGATGGAAATTTTGTGATGCTAAAGCAGGTCGCCGACATTTATCAGACGGCAGGGCGCTACGTCATCCTGCATGACGGGGCTCGCCGCGTGCAAACCATCACCTGCAGTGTCGAAGGGCGCTCGGTGGAATCGTTTGTGGACGAAGCCCGAAAGCGCATCTCTCGACTGTCGCTCTCCGCGGGCAGCTACGTGCAGTTTTCCGGTACGGTCGAGGCACAGGCCCAAGCTCGACGTGACCTCTTGATGAACTCGTTGCTGGCTGGGTTGGGAATCATCCTGCTGTTGTCGATGGTGACGGGCAATCATCGCAACCTGTTGCTCGTGCTTTCAAACCTTCCCTTCGCGTTGGTGGGAGGAGTTGCTGCCGCACTGCTTACGGGCGGCAATCTGTCGCTTGGTTCTCTCGTCGGTTTTGTAACGTTATTTGGAATCACACTGCGAAACTCGATCATGCTGATCTCGCACTATGAGCACTTGGTCGGGGTGGAAGGCCAGACTTGGGGATTAGCTACGGCGCTGCGCGGCGCTTCCGAACGACTTGCACCGATCCTGATGACGGCGCTAGTTACCGGCCTTGGCTTATTACCGCTGGCCATCGGCAGCGGCGACCCGGGCCGCGAAATCGAAGGGCCAATGGCGGTTGTGATCCTTGGGGGTCTCGTAACGTCCACCCTGTTGAATCTGCTTGTATTGCCTACACTGGCCTTGCGCTATGGCAAGTTCGATGGGCGTAAACGGGCGTGATGGCAGGGAAAAGAAACGGCCACCGGCTGTTTGTAAGCCGGTGGCCATCGAGTTAGTAGCGGACTACCGCAGTAGCCCCTTAGGAGATCACTACGATCCAGCGATCGTGATCGGTGCCGACACTACCTGTGCCGTTCCCTTGGGATAGCTGGAACGCCATGGGCTTGAAAGGACGTTGGCAGTTGCGTCTGCCCTCGCTTCGATGACGAACACGTATGTTCCCGGGCCTAACAATCCTGTTGGCACGGTGAGCTCAGTGTCCGTCGTGAATAGGTTAATGATCGCAGCGCCCCATTCGCCGCTCGCGGGCACCGAGTACACGATAATGTGATATCCCATGAGTCTTGCGCCCGTGGGGGTTGTTGCTGCCGCCCAGCTTAGATTGAGCGGAGCCGTAGCTGGACCGGTCGAGTACAGATCGACACCATTGATCAGCGGGGCTGTCACCGGCAGAACCACCGGCTGCATTGTGGCCGACGCGGGAAGGGTGGCGAACTCGACAGCACTTGTGTCGCTCAGGGCGAAGTTGGAGACCCCAGCTACCAACGGAATCTGAATCTCCTGCTGGCCTGTCAGCACAATCGGCGTCGTCGGGAACGGGTTGTCAAACGTGAGACTTATTGCATCGCCATCCGGAGGCTGACAGGCTCCAAGAGGAGGCTCCGACGCGCATCGTTCCGCCCAAGCCATGAACAGTGGACCTGCGTTCTCCCCTGCCTCGCGGGTATTTGGATCAGCAGTGGCGATGATTGCCGGCTGCGGCCAATAGCTGGCAGTAGGCCATCCCAAAAGTCCTGCATTGTACGCCGGGGCAACCGGACAGCCCAAGGTCGCACTTCCCATGATGCAGCCCGGGAACCCGCCCCCATTTGCCGCTATCAACGTAGGGGTAGTTGGGGCATAGGGCTGCGACGTCAGAGTGTCAGCGAAGAAGGTCACTGTCGGTGTCCCAGACTCGACAGCCGGAACCAGCGCACCCCAACCTGTCATGGTTACAGCCAGCGTGTTCGAAGTTGAAGGGGCTAGTGCGCCGGTGATCGGGGTTGCGTATGTGAAACTCGTTTCAAGATTCACATCGGCCGAGATGGAGCTACCGGAGTAGCTGGCGTTGCCTGTCGATGAAGAACTGTACTGAAGAACCCAGCTCGGGTCTCCGGTTGCAATCAACGGCAAGGTATCGATGGCGATTAATTCCGAATCGGTGAACGGGGTTACCAGCGCAGCCTGCGGAGCAAACCAGGCGTTTGTGTTCGGACTTCCCACCCAAATTGCGTCTCCCGGCGAGAAGGTTCCAGTAAGACCGCTGAAGGTAACTGGCGTGGCAACGGCAGTAGCTGAATCCAAGTTGCCTACATAATCCTTACTGACGTCGAACGAGCTAGTGTTGGTGAAGACCATTTCAACCGGATCGATCGTCAGCCAGTAGTATCCCGCCGGCACATTGTCAATTGTGTACGTGCCATCGAGACTGGTCAAAGAGCCGGCGCAGAGGCTATAGGTGACCCCGCCGCTAACACATGTAGGTGCGGACCAGCCCGGCACAGTTGCGCCCAGAGTGGGTAAACTGAGAAGCGCCTGCGGGGAAGCACCAGTCGTGGTCCAGAAGGTATCGATGCGGGAGACCACAACTTGGCGTAACGGAGTCACTATCCAGGTCTGCGTATTCGCACCGCCCAGCGCGGTCGTGGCCGTAACGGTAAAGGTGGTCGGCATCTCCCGGCCAGTGAGTGGCGCAACGCCGGTCGGAGTCCAGCTCAACGCGCTGCCGCTGATCGAAGCGCCCGTCACGGGAGAGGTCAGGGTGTAGGTGATCGCCGTTCCGGAAGGGTCGGTAGCGGTAATCGGATAGCTGTATGTTGCTGCCTCACCAAGGGTTGTAGAAGGCGTGCTGGTGAATGTCGGCTTCGGGATCGTAACCGTCACCGGCAAGCTCTTCGACTTCGTGGTATCCGCTTGGCTGGTGGCGACCACATGATACGTCCCAGCCGTAGATGGCGCGGCGTACAAGCCTGTGGCACTAATCGTCCCGCCTGCCGAACCTTCCGTTATCGTCCAAGTCACGGCAGTATTCGAGGACCCGGTAACCGTCGCTGTAAATTGATCTGTCAAGTTGGCGTAAACAGTCCCTGAGGCAGCAGTAACGCTAACGCTAACGCTAGCCGGGGGTGGGGCCGCAGTGACTGTGACCGCAATCGTCGCGACCTTGGTTGGGTCGGCTTGACTGGTCGCCAATACATGGTAAGTTCCGGCCGTGGAGGGAGGGGTGTAAACACCGCCTGCGGTGATGGTGCCGCCATTGGCTTCTTGAACCGACCAAGTCACGGCGGTATTTGAACTTCCTGTCACCGATGCCGTGAACGTCATGGTGCCAGTGGAGGCGACTGTCGCGGCGGAAACATTGGTAGCGACGGCCACGACAGCAGGCGGGGGCGTCGATGATGAGCTCTTTGAGCCGCCGCACGCGATCAGCGACAAGCCGAGAACGGCCAGTACGGCTACGGTGATGGCTCTTGTCCGCAAAAGAGCGCGAGCTGTGTTGATTTTTGCGGCGAGAGCAGGGACGACCAACATCGAGGACACATGTGAGTTGTTCAATAAACGGTGAGTCATTTTTTTCTCCATCCCCAGAAGCGTTACCGTTACTTGTCGAAGAACGAGAGACAAAGGAGTGACACTGAACGAAAGCATCGGTGCCCAGAATTGCGCCGGCTCAAAATGCTTAAGTCGGTGCTCTTGCGATTACGGCTTTCAGCGTTCGGCGAACGGTTGGGTCCGACAAACGACTACACGTTTTTTGTATGATGCAGAGCTGCTGGTGGAGAGTTGCTGCCAATCTTACCCACGCACGAAAAGGCCCGCCTCTCCGGCGGGTCTGAAATCTGCGGAAAGAGAAAGCGTCAACTCTGGACGTGTACGAGAAATACAGCGCCTGAAGCGACGCTACATCCTGATCACCGTTTGCGCATTAGAGACTCTGGTCAAAAACTGGGCCGCCATTTAGGGCCGCAGGGCATCCGTGTAAACGCGGTCGCAACCGGGCGTGATCGACACTGACATGTCGCATTTCACGAAGACCGACGCAGGTCGGGAGATGACGCTTGGAATGCAAGCACTGAAGCGAATCGGCAAGCCGGAAGATGTTGCGGACATCGTTGCGTTCCTGGCGTCAGATGCAGCCCGCTGGATCACGGGAGCGAGTATCCCGGTCGACGGTGAGTCGAAGCTTTAAGGACCTGCGTCAGCTGGAATTGCCTCGATGAGAGAGGAGGAACGGAAAATGGAAGTGGTGAGCGAGAAGATCGAATTGAAAAACAAAGCGCTTGTTCTAGAAGCCTTCGACACCCTATTCAACAAGCGTGACTATGCTGCCGCTGAGCATTTCTGGTCGTCTGAATATATTCAGCACAGCGCTCATATCGCACCTGGCCGCGATGGTCTGTTCAATCTCGTCAAGAGCCTCCCCCCAACGTTGAAATACGAACCGGGAACGATCTTGGCAGACGGAGACTTCGTAATCGTGCACGGGCGGTTCTCGGGCATCGGCCAGCCGGTGAACTGGATTGCCGCAGACATTCCTCGTATCAAGGACGGCATTCTGGTCGAACATTGGGATGTGATCGAAGACGAGGCCACAAAAGAACAATCAAAGAGTGGTCAACCAATGTTCGGCGACAAGTTCGTGGCCTAAGCTCTCGGGGCGTGGCGAACTTCGCCGACAAGCTCTTGTCCGCGATGCGGTAGCTAAAACAAACTGGTTCAATCTGTGCACGCGCCCTTAAATCGCTCCATCTGCTTGAGTTCCGCCGCACGGGCATCATGATCGGACCAGTTATGCCGACCATCCGGCCAGAGCCCAAGGCGAGAGCGGAAGGCGATAAAGAATGAAGCGCGGTGCGCCGCGGTGCATCCTATTGGTCGGCGGTTGTGGGTATTTCAATTGCACTGCTGCAATCGCGGTCTTTGGAGGCAGGCGTGGGCGTGTCTGTACCTCGCGTGGTGATCGTGGGCGGCGGATTTGGCGGGCTATCTGCGGCACGCGGACTGGCCCGTGCTCCGGCGAGCGTGACGCTGATCGACAAACGAAACTACCACCTGTTTCGTCCTATGCTGTACCAAGTTGCCACTGGCCTGCTCTCCGCCGACGAGATCGCGGGGCCGTTGCGGTCGATCCTCAGCAGGCAGCGCAATGTAGAAGTGCTGCAGGATGAAGTGACTGGAATCGACCCGCAAAAGCGCCTGGTTCACCTGAGCCAGCACGCAATTCCCTACGATTACCTTATTCTTGCCACAGGTATTCAATACAACTACTTCGGACATGACGAATGGCGGCACGTAGCGCCGGGGCTGGAGTCGCTGGACGACGCCGACCTGATTCGTGGCAAGGTGCTGACGGCGTTCGAGCGCGCCGAGGAGATGGCCGCGCTCGATCGCAGCGATACGGCGGGAATTCAGCAACTGCTAACTTTCGTGCTGGTGGGCGCCGGGACGGTGGGTGTGGAGATGGCGGGCACGCTGGCGGAAATGTCGCGTATGGCGTTGGCCCACGACTTTCGGCACATCGATCCGCGGTCGGCGCAGATTCTGTTGTACGAGGGGGCGCCGCGTATCCTGCCTACTTTTCCCGAAGTTCTTTCTGCCAAGGCGCAACGGCATCTTGAGGGCCTGGGCGTGAAGGTGTTTACAAACACGCGGGTGACGAGCGTGGATGCGGATGGGATCGTCGCCGACGGGAAGCGCGTTGCGGCGGGGACCGTGCTGTGGGGAGCGGGCGTACTGGCGTCGCCGGCTGGACGGTGGTTGGGCGCGGCGATGGATAAGTTCGGCAAAGCGATCGTCAACGCGGATATGTCTGTGCCGGGGCATCGGGAGATTTTCATGATTGGCGACACGGCCCATGTGGTTGCGCCGGCGCGCAATCTGATCGGGATCAGATCGGATGACGCGATGGTCATGCCGGGCGTCGCGCAGCCCGCGATTCAAGAAGGTAAATATGTGGCGCAGCTGATCCGGTGTCGTGTGGAGGGGAAGCCGGACCCGGCGCCCTTCTGGTATTGGGATAAGGGCGATCTCGCAATCGTGGGACGCTCGTACGCGCTCGCCGATCTTCGTTTTCTGCGCTTCACGGGATTTTTGGCGTGGATGGTGTGGGCCGCGGTACATGTTTATTTTCTGATTGGCTTCGCGAACCGTTTCTTCGTTGTCTTGCAATGGGGCATTGCATTTCTGACGAAACGGCGGAAGGTGCGCGTCTTCTCTGGGCAGGAGACAGCGGCAAAGAGCGCCGTAAAACGAGGAGAAGACCAAAACGATGTCAAAGGAGAAAACGCCGCTTGATATTGTTGACTTGGCCGGAGTTGGGGTTTAACGGTGCTACATTCACTTGAAGATCGAATTAATTTCTTGGGGCAACCCTACCCTCAGTCATCGGAATCTCCCTACCAATCAAAAACCTATAGAGCTCAGGTTTATCCGTGGATTTTAGTGCGTAGACAGGAAGCCACCGGTAGTTTCAGCCACATCGAACCGTTGTTCCGACAGCGCTGAGCAGCGGCTCTTGCGGCAAGGGGCTGCCGCAACTGTCACACCTATCAGGGCCGTCAGGTGGGCTCCGTCCCAACAGGTTCAACTACGGAGAAGCCCACGACGGGCCGGAATGTCAGCACTCAATATTTCCGTCATTCGCCAATGGTGGTGCTCAGGAATCTGGAAGGAGGAACCCTATGAAACGGATCGCTATCTTGCAAGCAACCGCAATGTGCGCTGTTGCTTTAATTGCATTCGCAGCAAGCCGCTCCGATGACGAGGCCGCCCCGCTCTTCGGAATCACAATTCCACCTGGGTACCGCGACTGGAAGTTGATCTCCGTGGCCCACGAAGAAGGCAACCTCAACGATCTTCGCGCCGTTCTGGGCAACGATGTTGCGATTAAGGCTTATCGCGAAGGGAAGCTTCCGTTTCCTGACGGCACAATCATTGCCCGGCTGGCTTGGAGTCACGTCCCATCGGAAGAAAACGACAAAGTCTTTGGCCGTTCCCAATCTTTCGTTGCCGGGTCCGCCACGAATGTTCAGTTTATGGTCAAGGACTCAAAAAAATACGCCGCAACGGGCGGCTGGGGGTTCGCTCAATTTAAGGACGGCAAACCTAATGCGGACGCGGCGCTGCTCAAAACCTGCTTCCCTTGTCACGAGCCTATCAAAGCTCGCGACTATGTCTTCACTCATTACGCACCTAACCCTTAGTGTCGAGGCGTTTTGAGCAGATGCCTCTATGCGCAGAGCTCACCCGAGGAGGACCAGTGATGCTTAACGATTTGTTTTCGCTCTCGATCTATGACAACCAGGTGCAAATAGAGGACTGTGAGCTTTCAGCGTTCGTTCGTGCGGTGACCGAATTGTACGGACCAGAACAGGCCAGAATTTCGGAAAAGGACTGGCTGGATGAATCCGACCTACTGGATGATCCACCTCGATCGGAAATTCGCAATTGGCACTCAGTGACGATTGCGGCATCGGCTCGACTGGCGGATAGGTTGAGAGTGCCACTGCCCGATCGGATGTTATCGGCCGCATGAACAAATCCCGCATCGTTTATGACGATGTGAGCTCCAGAACAAGAATCCTCTCAAGGATCCCGCGTCGAGGAGTTACATGGTGGCCAGGGAGGGAGTTGTTCTCTAAATCGAATGTAGAATCTGTAACTTACAGATTCTAAAGAATACACAAACGGCCCAAACGGCAGTTTGGATGGCCCAAAGTACAAAACGTAGACAAAATCAACTTTGAAGTAGAGAAGCGGGAGGGAGCAAATAGGGGTGCACGACCGAACACTTCCCTGCCCCCACGTCCTTCATTTTACCTTGAATTCGGCGGCCGTAATGCCAACGTCGGTGCTAGGCCTTCCCTGATTCCATGAACTGCGACAAAGCGTGGGGCATAGGGGAATCTGCGTAAGCACCTGACTGATAGCACGAACTTTTGTGCTTAGCTTGGATTCAGCAGTTGCAGGCGCTACCCAACCTCGGAGTTAAACTCCGGCAGCGACGGCTGCCGCATTAAGCCGAGACCGCTTCGCACAATTTATGAATTCCTGCTCCATCCGGGGCAGAGTGCGGCGCTCATCCCAGGATTCGACGGCGAACTGGCGCGCCTGCAGACTCATGCGGGCCAGCCTCTCCCGGTTATTTGCGAGCTCATGGATAGCGTCCAAAAGAGCGTCGGCATTTTCTGGTTCCACTACCATTCCCCCTCCCGAGCGCAACACCGCCCTGGCAACTTCGCTTTCGGAATTCACAGAGGCAATCACCGGACATCCGGCAGAGAGCAAGGTCACTGTCTTGGACGGAAAGACGATATTAGAGACGATCTGCTGCTGTGTGATCAGGGCAATGTCGGTGGCAGCCAGCATATGAGCATATAAATCATTTTCCAGCAGCGGAAGAAACCGGACATTGTTCAACTTACGGGTACGCGCCTGCGCCTCTAGTTGCGGACGCATAGCTCCATCGCCAACGAAAAGGTATTGGATGTCTTCACGGTCGCGCGATTTTGCAGCGGCCTCAAGAATCACATCGAGCCCCTGCTTCACTCCCATGTTTCCGGAATGAGAGACGATGAACTTTCCATGCAATCCATACTTCTCGCGGAAAACTGAGCCGTCGAACCGATCACGCAGAGTGTAGAGCGATGAGTCGGCGCGCGGCGGGAACAAAACGATCTTTGCTGGGTCGATTCCCTTCTCCACAATGCGCTGCCTCATTCCTTCAGTGATCGTGCTGACCAGTGCAGCCCGGCGGTAGGCTAGCCGCTCGATTGCATAGAGCGCGCGAATGATGGACCGCCCCTTCATCATGCCAAGTTCGACCGCTGCATCCGGTTGCAGATCTTCCACATCAAAGATGTACGGAACGCGCCACAAGCGACTGAGTGCTGCGACTGTCATTCCCAGCCCCAGCGGCGGTGAAATGGCGAAGATCAGGTCCGGCTTTTCGACACTCAGCGCGCGCACAAACGAGGAGACCAGAAACGATACCTCGTGCAGAATTCGCTTTTTTGTGTTGAGTGTCTGAGGCACGAACATCCAGGAGCGAAGGATCGTTACTCCATTTCGCTCTTCACCCTGAAAAAGCTTGCCCCGGTACCGCTCCGGCACGTGCCACTCCGGATAGTATGGGGGGGCGGTGCAGATGGTTACCTGGTGTCCCTGGGCCGCAAGGTATTCGCAGCGCCAGGTGTTGACGGCGGCGATTCCGGTTTCGTCGGGCCAGTAATTGATGCTGAGTACAAGTATGCGCAATTCGTGTTCTGCCTTCCCAGTTTTGCCTGCGGACTCAGAGCATTCCCTCAGAGCGGTGGGGCGTGTTGTAGCTTCCGACTCGGGTTTTCGGAATGATGGAATTAATGGGTCGATATACCATTGTAAGATGAAAAAAGCACAGGCCGTTGGGTTCCTTGCATTTGTGCTCATCACCATTTCCTGCGTTGCGCAAAGCGTGGCCGCGCAGTCTCCAGCTATGTCCTCTGAGGCCACTCACACGCTCGGCGATCCGCAACAGGTGAGGGTTACCGATCCACTTGGGAGCATAGGGCCGACAATCGATGTGCGAGCGTACGGATGTAAACTCGATGGAGTAGCGGGTGACACCGTAGAAGGGGGATTGCAATCGAAGACGATCTAAAGCGCATGCAGTTCTTTTCCTTCGTCAAAGATGTTGTAGGTGGACTGCTCACTGATGTGCCTTCTACTGGCCCGTTCCCGAAAAGACCACCGCGATGGTTTTCAGCAGGATCTTCGCATCGAGCCACAAACTCCAATTCTCAACATAGTAAATATCCAGGCTGAAGTACGCATCCGCCCAAGGATTCGTGCGCGCCTCCACCTGCCAGAGTCCGGTGATGCCCGGCACGGCTCTCTCCGTGGCAAGTATTTGCATCGGACCGTTTCCTATCGCGCGCTGTGGCCACGATAGGTTCAGTCGTATTTGCTGCGAATCTCTAACTCTGGTTTGGTCTTAAATCCAAATCGTGGCGTGCTGGAGGAAATGTCAACTTCCTGCGCAGAAGTGCGAAAGAAAGAGGAAAGGCCAGCAATGCAGAATCGAATGGAAAAGATCTTCATCATCCTGCTCTCACTCGTATTGTTTTTGGCGCTAATTCCGTGCGTCGCTCAGCAACCCGCAGGCGCGTCCGCGGCGCCAAGCATGGCGGCAGGCGAAAACCTTGCAATTGAAGACCGGATCGCGAAAAACACTCCTGTAGTGGATGTGCGTATTTATGGTGCAAAATGCGACGGCGCGACCGATGACACAGCGGCGCTTCAAGCGGCAATCGCTCCAGGAGTGCTCAGCGGGCATAAGCTGATCTTCCCCAGCGGAGCGACCTGCCTTGTCAGTGCGCCGCTGATTTTCGCCGGAACACTGACACGGTGGGATATTGACGGCATGTCCATGGGCACGACGATTGAGAGCCGCGCGGTGGGATTGCCAATCTTCGAATTTGCGACCACCTCCAGCCGCCTGACCACAATCGCATGGGGCTGGCACATTCATAACCTTGCATTCAAATACACGAATGCCCAGACGTTTGGTTCCAACGCTTACGCGATCTCGTTCGGTGACGGCGGCGCGACTCAGAGCGAGTATTTCAACGGGGAAATCGACCACATCCTTTTCTGGAATGGCTACCGTGGAATCTCGAACTGGTCTAGCGGCGGAAACTTCTGGGGGCTGAACATTCATGACATTGTAGGCGGCGCTGGCCTATTAGGCGCGACCATCGCTTATACCTCACCCGCCACCTCGGGCATCCTGCGGATGAAGCTGTTGAATATCTACAGCTCGCAGAAGGCTGCGGAGCCTGTGATGAATTTCAACGTACCCTGCTATGGGTGTACCGCTGAAAACATCGAGAGTAACAACGGCACCAACGCGATCTACACTTTCGGCGGGTGGTATGGCGCGCTGATGAATCTGCATATCGAATCAAATACGTGTACGGTTCCGGGAACGTTCATCATCAATCTCCCGAACTCGAATGTGTCCTTGGATGGAGCGACCGACAACGCAAATTTTGTGATTAAGCCAGGTGCCGGAAAGAACTGCTATTTCATAGGAGCAAACCCTCCAGACGGGTTAGTAAATGTGCGTGGAGTGATTATCAACGCGACTGTTAGCAGCGGAAATCTTTATGCCTTTGAGATTGGCTGGGCACCAGCCGCAGGCAAATCACGCTGGCGCATCCATGACGTAACGGCCAATGTGCCCATATTTAAAACGACTTCCGCACTCCTGACGAGTGCAGTGGTAGATGAATACGAGGGAAGCACCGACGGCGCGACCATCACTCGCGAGGTGTTTCTGAACCCTCCTGCTTATGCTTCTGCATCTGCAAATCACAACAGCGAACCGCTGAGTGCGATAGGTGCGTTCTGGAATGGGAGCGGAACGGCGATTGACAAGTGGCAGTGCAGAAACGTCATGGGAGCTGGAAGTAACCCAACTTCCACCTTCACCTGCCAGCACCAGAGCGGAGGTACGAGCGGCGAGGCAAGAGTAAGTTTCCCTAACGGAATCGAGGCCGGAACCTACCGCAGCAACTCAAACTGTGCGGTGAACTCGGCATCTCCCGCGGCCTGCGGATCGGCCTCTGCAGGTGCGTTCGTCGTACCGGCGGCCACGACCAGCTATACGGTCCTCACCAGCGCGGTGACAGCAAACTCCGTAATTCTCCTCACGCCAAGGACCTATACCGCAAACCTGCCATCTAGCCCAACATGCGTGGTGCCATCAGTCACGTCCGGCTATGTTGTCTCGGCCATTTTGGCAGGAACAAGTTTCACCGTCACATTGCCGAGCACAGCAGGTAAGACTTGCTGGAATTACACGATTATGAATTAGGAATCTTTTGCTGGGCGCGGAGTTCGGGAGATTCCCGGCCGCGCGCCTATTTGTCGCGGGTGCTTGCCTTCAGAGAAGTGTTTTCAGTTAGCAGCCCCCTACTTCGCGTGGAATCAGATGACTGATGGCCGGAGTGCTTCGCCTCGTCAACACGTTTGCCGGTCTGATTATTCGTGAAGAAGGCTTGGTTCTTCGACAGGAGCGGATTCTTTTCCTTGCCTGATCGCAAGGCGGCGACAGTTCGGTTGCGCTGTTCCTTCCGTGCTCCCGTTACAGAGCGGTGCCGATTGCGAAAAGGCGACAACCCATTTTCGCTTGCGAATGGTACGCTGCTCTTCTTATCGCTCGGCTGGAAATGATACACGGTCAAACGGGTCGGATCCTCTCCAGACCCGACCTTGGCAGAATGCGTGCTGCTTAAATGTCCGGGTAGTTTTGAATTGAGGTACGGCCGAAGCAGGCTCTCTGCGGGCGCAACCTCGGTAGCAGATCCTTTCGAGGGATTCGAGCCGGCGTCCAATTCGTCCAAGAGCAATTCGCGAGTTGATCCGCTTGAATTCTGTAAGCTTGAAGCCGGCAACTTCTGATCCTGCTGCATTTTGCTGTTGAGTTCAGAGTTCGACTGATCCTGTGCTGCCTGCGGCGCCAAGAGATCTTCTGCACCACCAGCCACATGCCTCGAAGAGATTGGTGCATTGACGGTTGGCCCCCACTTGGAGGCGCTGCGGGCCTGCGGTTGCTTTGCTGATTGAGCCGCGCTTTGAGTTACGCTTGAATCCCCAACGTCGGCTTGAACCTCTAGTTTTACGCCTTCGATGGGACGCAATTGTGGCACGGCTTGAGGCACCGGTAGTGGGCCGGTGTTTTGGGCCATCGCCAACGTCGAAGCGAACATTGATAGTATGGCTATGGCGTATCGTAATTCTTTAATCATTTTGATCATGTGACTCGGCCCAAAACAACTTGAAAGCATTTCTCTACCTATATATTCTACGGGAATCCTGTGCAGATTGTTCTCTTCGGATACTCAGAGTGCCTGCGCGGATGGCCGGTAACAAATCAGGTTGCTGATTCAGAGCGTTTCCTGATCGGAACCGCAGGCGTCCCACAGCACACCATGTTGCGGGGAATATCTTTGAATACACTGCTTCGGGCACCGACAACAGAACCTTCGCCAATCGTCACCCCCGGCGCTACAAATACGTCGGTGGCAACCCACACCTCTGGCTCAATCACCACAGGTTTAGCGAAGATATCGAACGATGGAGAATGCATGTCGTGGCCCCCCGTGCAGATGTAGGATTTTTGCGATATCACCGCATCGTGCCCAATTACGATTTCGCCGAGGCTGTACAAAATGACATGATCACCAATCCAGCAATGATCACCGAACGATACTTTCCATGGATAAGTGATCTCCACCGTAGGGCGAATGAAAACAGCCGTCCCTACCTTCGCGCCAAATAGCCGCAGCAGAAACCTTCGCCAGCCGTAGAGAAACTGTGGCGACCACCGGAACAGTGTTGCTTGCACCATCCACCACAACTGAACTACAGCCGAATGTCGCCCACGAAAATTGTGCGGGAGCACAAACCGATCCAACTGTTGCACATTCATTGATTCTGGCCTTGCGCTGTCCTCAGCGATCGATATTGATAGCATGATCTTGTCTCCCTTTCATCATCCGTCGGAAAGTTGTACAAGCAACTGTTCAAGGGCCGCCTTTTGCGATGCTCGCAAGGTACGAAAACAGTTTCGCGCGCATTCGCTTGCTTTCTGGAAATCGCTGGGAGCATCTACCCAATTACAAATCTGGTCAGACGCGATCTGCACGAAAGCGTCAGGGTTGTTTACAACGCGGCCTGCGTCATCAGGCACAATGGATGCTATGCAACCGCGGGCATTGGCAATCACCGGCGTTGCCGACCCTAGTGCCTCGTGGATCGTCAACGGCTCAGCCTCATTCCTGTAGTGTGTTGGAAATAGCAGCACGTCGATATCTGATAGAAAGCGGATCTTGGCTGCTCCGTAGACCGGACCGACATATTCGACGTTTTTTGCAATCGCCAGTCTTTGCTCAAAAGACTCCTTGAGTCCCCGTTCCGCAATCGGACCCGCAATCACGAAGCGAAGCTGCGGGAGAAGGACGCCGACCTTCTCGGCAACCGCGAATAGGTCATCGATCCCCTTGGCCTTCGTGATGTTGCTCAAAAATCCCACTGTCTTGACCTCTTTGCGTATCGCACTCTCCGCAATATCCAGTGGCACAATGGCAGCGTTGGACACAACTTCCGCGCGAATTGCAGTTTTGTAACGCTTCTGCAGTGCGCAACGCATCACTTCGCCTAACACGATGTGAGTAGCCTGTCGTCCGGCAATCCAAACGAGGGCTGCTGTCAGTCTGCTACGCCGGTCCAAGTACACAAAACTGTGATGATGCAGCACGATGCGCGACCCGGAGAGTCGAGCCGCCGCCAGGAAGAACAAATCGAAGACTTGACCTGAACCGCCGGAGAGCGCCAGATAGGTGGCCGAACCACGCCCCGTGAACGCAGCGCATGTGTATTTTAGTAGGCCTGTGGCGACGCGCCAAGCTCGTATCCCTGCGAATCGAGCGCGGCTTGCATTTCCCGCGCTTAGATCTATGCTAATCGTCTCCGGGTTTCGCTCCCTTAGCAACTCAAGCATGGCACGATTGATCGCGGATAGACCATGCACTGGGGGCGGTTGTAAACCAATTACGAAAAGTCTTCGCATTTTCCCTCAGAAAGGTAGCGGATGAAGCCATCGTGGCTACTGCGGTACGCCTCCAGGCTCTTGGAAATGCGCGCACGGAGCGCTTCGCGCTGCGCGCTCATACTCTCGAACAGCGCTACCAGACTTGCGCCGGTCACGTCGTTAATGTCTATGACGAACTCGTCCAGACCAAGGTCCTGCATGATCCCAGTCGTCTTAGGCAGATAAGCGATCGCGCCGGTGGACACACCCTCAATTAGGGCGAAAATGCACGAGTGAAAACGCGTTCCGATGAAGACGTCTGATGAGCCAATGAGTTTTGAGAAGACCCCAGCATCTCGTTCCCGCAAGTCGAGAATAATTTCGGGGTGCCGGCGCGCTATTTCTCGTCCAAGCTCCAGGTCGTGTGCCACCTGGTTGAAAATTATGATCTGATGCAGTTGTTTTGCCGCCACGTGCCGGATTAGAGTGGATAGGCTGTCGATGTATCGCTCGCGCGCTGCTTTTGGGTCCGGGACATGCGGAAAGTTCCAGTCGACCACGGTCATCCCGACAAACTTGCGATCTGGCTGGATACCCAGTCGTTCCAGTTCCTGAGCGACTGAGCCGGTTGGAGGCCGATCGAACCAGAAAGCCAGGTCACCAACCAGTTCCGTCTTTTTAAGCATCTCTTCTCGCTCTGGTGGGGCGACCAACTCACGCACGAAGGTCAGCGATTCGCGCTCTCTGACAAAGATGTAGTCTGCTTGGTGCACCGCCTTGCGGAGAAGCCAGCGGCCGAACCTGCTCCTAACCGGTCCGATGCTCTGCGGCGCCAGCACCACACGCTTCGACAAGCTGCAGGCCAGAAGAATCGAGAGCGTATTGACGATGTAAGCCGCGTTCGAGTCCTCCAGATAACCGCCTGGACACGAAATCGCCAAGTCTGCCTTCGCCAGTTCCTCCACGGCCCGGCATTGTGCCTCTGGAAGCAGGCGGCACAATGGCAACCATGCTCGGTGCAGCCCGATCAGAGCGGCCACGGAAAGGCCGACTAACTGCATCAACCTTCCCTTCAGGTTGCGCTGGGTCGCCTTTCCTATCCGCTCGGTCCAGACGAGTTCCGGCATCCATCGCCGCTCCGACTCCACATCGAACGCGATTCCTGATACTTCATCGTTGGGTCGGTGCGCCGCCAGCGCGTTAACAAGGCTTTCGAGCAGAATTGCATCTCCGGAATTGGCATGGCCAAAAACGTTGAAGATAACCGTCTTCTTGCGCATCGTGGCCTGTTCTGCGCCTGCATTGAAAGGCATTGTCTCAGCTCACCTAAAGTTTGGTTTCGTTCGCGTCTGGCTTGGCTGACCCTCGATTGCGGAAACCGGTGAATAAGATGTCCCGAGTGCGAGGCTCTTTGCCGACTCAGCGAATCGCTCTAATCCCCACCCGCGAATGGTGTCTAGTGTGGCCTTTCGAAAACGGCACTGCGTCTCTGTATCCAGGGCAAGCTGATTCAGGAGTGCTGCTCCCTCATCAACGTTCTCACCGTCCCAAACAAAGCCATTTTCTCCGTGATGTACAATCTCGCCGGCACAACCACAGCGCGGAGTGACCAGAGCCGGAACGCCGCAGGCCATAGCTTCGCTCACCGTCAGCCCCCACTGATCGTACTCCGAGACCAGGAGCAGTGCCTTGGCCTGGGAGTAGAACAACGGCATCATCGTATTCTTCACTTCCGGACGAATCGAGACCTTGCTTTCGAGCTGCAAATCCTCGATGCGTACCCGTATGTGTGCTGCCTCGGGCCCATCACCAATGATGACCAAGTGTATATCACCCCGCGGCAGCTCGGATGCCGCGAACAGCTCAAGCGCCAGCCCCACGCGCTTTCTTTGCACCATACGGCTCACCAGCAATACGTACTTTTCCGGCACAACATTGAGTTTCCGCAGTAGCCCACTCTTTCTCCGGAATGCCTCTGCCCGCGCGGCCAAATAGTCGCTGTCGACAACATCCCAACCCACCCCGATGGCTCGCGCGGGTACGCCTAATCCCGCGAAATACGCCTTGTGCCGCTCGCCCGCAACAAGGGCGCCAGTGAAGCGCCGTATCAACTTGGACTTCACTTTTTCCTTCTTCGGATCGCGTGGCTGATCGTCTGCCTTGCTGTCCGATACAAAATACACTCGCGCCCCCAGAAGGCGGCCAGCAATCAATCCAGTGAGCGAAAGTTCATCGGTGTAGCCCAGCACGAAAATCGCTTGCGGCTTGAACCGAAATATCTCAAGAAGGGTTAGCAAGACGATCTGAAGCCGGTTCTTCGCATGAAGCGAGATACAGTTGAGCTGCAGCTTCAGTAACGGAGCGCGCGTCTGACGATGTGTGTAGAACGCCGAACGATCACATGCCTCCATCACCTTGAATGCGATCCCATCGGCGGCCAATCCTTCCTGCAACTTCAGCAGGCGAGGCGCATGATAGTCACCGACGTTGCGAATAAGAAAGAGCACGTGCTCTGGCCCTTTCGACATATCACTCCTCCTTCGATTGGCATATGGGAATTCCACGTGCATCCTTTTGGACCGTCTGCTTGTTCCCTATGGCACCCGCAATCTGTAGTTTTAGCTGTAAGCCGGTATCAGCGCATGTGCTGTCAATCAAACTGCTGATCTCACTTTGGAACTCCATCACGGAGTGACGACTGAAAGCATTCCTGCCTCTGCCGCCTGCCAAAGAGAGCTCTTGCTGGTCGGTCGACACCCGGCGCAATGCTGCGACGATAGTTCTTTTGTCGTCCGGGGCAACGATTAAGCCGAAGTTATGTTTTTTCATGAAGTAGTCACCTAAGCCAGCGTCGGAAACTATAGACGGAAGACCATGGCGAGCTGCAAGTAACAGGATGCCACTCATCGTGTAGAACCCACGATAGCCGACCCATACACAGTCTGAAGCCGCCAGCAGTCTGGCCTCTTCTGCATCGGTCTGGTATCCGTCGATAAGCTGTAACCGGTTCTGCTTTCGAAGCGAGGCGGAAGCTGCGCCTTCCAAAATCGGCAACACTTCTGGAGATTGTGCGCCGGCAAGCACAATGTATACATCGTTCGGGCAGTTCGGGTCAGCCGCGGCTTCAATCAAAGGACCGATACCCTTACGCTCAGAGAGTGCACCGTAAGCGAGAACGACCTTTGCATTCATTGGAATGCCGAGTGCCTCACGTGCAACCGTCCGCGGCTCCAGGGGGTGGTCCACCGCCGGGTCAGGGAGAAACCGTAGCTTCTTCTGCTCTTGAACATCAAACTCGGATCTTGCAAACTCGACCAGCGTCGGGTCAATTGTGAAGAGACCAGCTAAGTGTCTCTCCCGGAGAGCGCGCTGAAACAACACCTCCCGAACCCACGCGAGGCGTCCCGCAGGCGCTCGCACCCCGATCTTTTGAAAGTGAAACATCGGACGAAGTGCAATCCCAGCCCATGGCGTTTTTCCGAAAGGCGATCCAAGCAGGCCGATTGCATCCAGACAGTCGTCCGCCCAAGGCAAAATGACCAGGTCGATCTTCTGCTTTCGATGAATCTCCGCAAAGGTCTCCTGCCAGATACGCCTGACTGTGAACTGGCGCCTAAGAAGAGCCGCCGACGATTGCATGGAGTTAATAGCGCGCTTGCGTTCAGCCGACAGAGTAATCGTGTGTCCGTGGAACGCTGCTGACATGCTGCTAAGCTCGGAGTGCTCGAGCAATTCCCGCGGGCCCGCAACCTCCACGTTTGCGCATCGGCATGCATCGGAACCGAGAATCCAGCGAACATATCGCGGATGGTGTCCAGCGCCGGATAGATCCATTACCAGCATGTTTCGCACGGTCATTTCCAACCCGGTTCCTTCCAATCAATTCATGCGCGATAAATAGCTACCTTGCGCAAATCGTTTCGGCAAGGCTTAAATAGCTTGCGGCACAGGCTTCCATACTGAAGTTGTCCATCTCACGCGAGAATCGACGCCGGTAGACACCTGAGGAGATAACATCCCTGAGAGCCTGCGCAAGTGCCTCTGTTAGACCTGGAATGCATTGTATTTTAAGCAATGTGCCAGGCTCGATGAAATCCGGCGCATCGGATTTTCCTCATAGTCAGACTTGAAGCTGGCGGATGTTCCCTCTATTCGAGGTTTTGTTTCGAATAGGTTCCATGTCCAGCCGTCGGAGGTCGCGAGATGCACCGCGCGCGCTAGCGCGTGTTCGAAGTAGACGCCTTGAGAATCGTCGATCAGACCCGCGTATCGGGCGAGATAATGCTCAATAAAGCCACGTTTAGCATAAAACAAACGGCTGTCAGCAAACCTCAGTCTGTCGGATAAGCTGCATTTGAGATCCGCCTCGTCGCGCTCGATCTCGGTGAAGACGCGACTGAAATTGCTGACAAAAAGCCTCCCGGTCACCTTGAAAAATCCTTTGGAAGACGCAAGAACGCTGGAGTTAGCCTCAGCGTATCGTAACGCGCACATTTCGCCCGCACCCTTTCCCTTGGTGCTGTCGTACTCGCCCTTGAACGACAAGAACTCCACTTTCCTTCGCGCCTCGGCCGCGATGTTTACCAAGTCAGCGATGTCGCTCCCGCTGTTCTCGACATAGACGATTGGCAACTGCGGTACCGAAAGCCACTTGCGAAGTGCGTCGCAATAATCTCTGCGACGCACCTCAGGGTCAAGGCGATGGGTTCGGACGGCCCCGTTGGGGCTGATGGTTGCGGTCAAAACAAGACAATAGTCACTCATGAATGTCTGCGTCCTTTTGTAAGGGCTGATCCAGCGTCACATGGCTGTGGGTTCCAAGGGTCAGCGCGAATCGACTCAACGTACACCGGAGCCGGACATTCGCTCGGCGCGGGATGGGTGCTCGCCTTCGTGAAGGCGCGAGGTAGAACCCATGCTGGCAGCAGGAGGCTAGCGAGCAAGTAGCCTAACGCCATGCCGGATGCTCCAAGCCTTGGGGCGAGAAGTGCGCCACAAGCGATCATTAGACAATTTTCAGCCAGCACAATACCAGCAATTTTCCATATGTCACTGATTCCCATTAACGTCACATAATGCAGATGAGTCCACACATTCGCGACAAGATAAATGGCAAGAATTACAACCAGCGAGCGCTCCGGTCCGACTGAGGCGTGAACAGCATGCGTCAGAAACCAGCTGCCGAAGATAACCATTCCTACCGCGAGCGCGCTGGAGAACGATACCAGTATGAGCCTGACTTTTTTGAAGACGCGCAATACCCAAACCATGTCGTGTCTGGCGATTGCATCTGTAAAACTGGGCCACAAGGGCTGCGTTAGCGTCCCAACAGTAGCTCCGGCAAAGCCACAGATCTTGAATGTGATCGCAAAAATGTCCACCGCTTGCGGCGTGGAAAGATGGGCAAGAAGAAAAGGTCCTGCATTCTGCTCCAGCAGTCCGCCGATTTGCACGATCCAAAAACCTACGCCCGAATGTAACAACATCCGCAGAGGCCAGATGTTCGGCCTCCACAGACATGACACTAGGTGCGGTCTGCGCCGCAGCAGCATAACCAGATTCACCAAGCGCGAACATGCAGGCAAGCCGTATAGCGTCAGGACGACCGAGGTGATCGACGGGGACCTGGAGCAGATGACGCAGAGAACGCAAGTTGTAACGATGTTTGTCAGGCCTGTACTTACGCCTGTGAACACCTGCTCCTGGTAGCCGGCGAGTGCCGAGTCTACAACTCCCAGCACTATGTGCACGGCCAATAACAACGCGCATATGCTGGTTATGCGCGTAATTTCGGAGTGATCGGAGCCGAATGCGGCTCCAAACAGCGACTGAGAGGGGATAACATGAACCGCGGTTGACACCACTGCCGCGCCCAGTGCGGCTGCGCACGCACTAAAGATCAGCGCGCCGCAGAACAGAGCGCTCTCCCTTTCGCGGTCGCCCGCTGCATGTGCCTGGGCCAGTCCACGAGTTAACCCTGGGCCCGCTCCCATCTGCAACAGGCTGATTGAAGCAAGCACTCCGGATAGCAGGACGTAGAGGGCGTACTGATGGCTCCCGAGCGCCCGGTACACAAGGGGTATCGCAAGTCCTTGCAGGGCCAGGGCCGTGACTTTGCTGCCGCCAGAGCTATATACCGCGAGGCGCAATAGTGCGCTTCGCCGTTCTCGATGACTCACCGCGTGTGCATCGTGCGTCTCCATCTCGCAGCTCCTAAGCGCCCGTACCCGCGGCTCTACTCAATTCCTTAGTGACCGTTGTGCTTAGTAGCCGCTTTCCCACTTCGATTCCAGGCTTTTCAACACCGTAGTACAACAGCGTTGAGACCGGAATAACAAAAATCAAAGTTATTCCAAAAAGAACACTGAAGCGAAGTAGGTCCGGCATGGATGATACTTGAGGAAAACGCAACAGCACCGCGCTGATTGGCATCAGTAATAACAGATGGACCAAGTACAGCGAATATGAAATATCTCCCAGCTTCTGAGCCACCCATCCATTCAGAAGCCATTTTATTGGTACAAGGGCAGGACTCAGGCGCTTATTCTTCCCGGTTACCAAAAGTAAAAAGCTAGCCAGTACTATGTCCGCGATAACTCCCATTGTTTTCTGCGAGGTCACAACGAACGATACAATCGGAAGAAGGACGATGAAAATAGTCACAAAGCGCAGCTTTTTATGAAATGCAGCAGCGATCAGCATTCCCAAAAGGAATAAGTTAATCTTAATCGGGAGGAACGACGGCATCGGAAAGCTGCCAAAGAATTGAGGAAAGGCAAAATAGGCCGCTACGGTCAAAACGAGCGTGCCGACCGCCATCAAAACATACCCAAACCTCTTAGCTACGATCATAAGGAACGGGAACAAAAGGTAGAACTGCATTTCCAGGCCGATGCTCCAGTCGGGAAGCGCCGTTCTAAACGAAAAGCGCGGCAGAAATCCAAAGACAAAACTGAAATGTACTAGCGCATTGGCCCACGACCTGTCCGTATAACGGAGCGTATCCGTCATGCTTGCCGGATAATGCCGACCAATGGAGAGCCGAGACCACGCCATCAAAGGACCGGCCGCAAGAGCTACCGCTAGGAGCAAGTAATACAGGGGAGCCATACGGAAGAATCGCCTGCACCAAAAGTGACCGATTCTCTTTGATTCCGGCCAAAGTTTAGATTCCTTGCTCCGCTCATACTGATGCACCATTAAAAAACCAGAAAGCAAAATAAACAGGTCTACGCCTAATGCTCCCCAGGAGATGATGGGGATCTTTGTTCCGGCCATGATGGAAACGTGTAGTGACAAGACCCACAAGGCGGCCAATCCCCGCAGGCCCTCAAGTTCTGTTAGCCAAAACTTGTTCGAGACCTTAACTGGAATCTCATTTTTCAGCACCGATTCTCTCCAATTGTACTGAGTGAGGCCGGAACTCCGCGCCAGACGCTGTCAATTCGAAACCCCACAACAACCCCCTTGGCGGCCAAGCTCAAGGCTTTTTGTGAAGTACCGTGCACTCTTATACGAACCGAGTTCGATATGTGATCAATCCGACGAAACTTCCAAGCCAGAACGACCGGAAAATAACGACCGCTTGGCCGCCATCAAACAATGCAGGTATTAGCAAAATGCCGTAGAGCATAAGACTTGGAAAGATCCCCTTGTCTTTGCACAGGCGACGGAACGAGAGCATCAACCACGCAAGCAAGGGCACAAGCACGATGAGTCCATAATGAAATGCAACAAAAAAAGCAAGAGAGTCGATGGTTCCGGCCTCATCGGCGAACGTACTGAAGTATGGGTCCACGTTGCCCTGGAACGCACGGTTGCCAAGCCCATGCGGAAAAAACAGCGCCCAAGGCTTATCTGCGATGAATTGGAAATACCCGAGCCTCACGGAGTCGTTGGCTGACAGCTCGCGCGTTCCTTTAACCGCGTCGATCGCATCGTTGGTCTTACCAACACTCTGGATGTAACGGGATTGATCGCCGGTAAAGAAGTTCGTGATTTTATCTAATTTTGTGTAGCCGTAGGCGGATACCGCAATGCCGCATGCGAACATAAGGAGTACTGCACGCTGTCGAGCTCTTCCTGTAAAAGTTCTAAATACTGAGTAAACAACTAAAAGTGAGCCAAACGCAGCAGCGATCCAGTATTGCCGAAAGAATGAGACGGCGGCAAGGAAGATTAGAGATCCTAGTGCTAGCAGCAGCCTTCCTGACAACCGCAACTCTATGCAGATTACGACTCCAACCACTGCAGCCATGTAGCAAGTAGGAAATTTTGAGATGTTTGCGCCGGTTAAAAGAGAATAGAGCCAGTACACGACCGCCAGAGACGTACACATGGTGGCGAGCCGAAGCAGGTCAGCGTACCGGCCTGTTTTCCTTGCGGTGAACGCCATTTTGAACCCTAGAAGCACCACCAGATTTCCGCGTAAATCAGCGTAAGAATAGAGGAAGTTCCCGCCCCTGAATGCGCCGAGAAAACAGAGCAGCAGCATGATGGAAGCGGCAATGTAGAGGCGCCCATCCTGCTTGGTGATGGATAGCCCCACCAGTTTGGCAATGGGATCGTTTGCGACAGCGCCAGCCAGGATGCAGAGAAGAACAGGAACTTCGAATACATAACTCTTTGAGATACTGAATATATCGATCGAAAACGGGGAGAGCAAAAGAAACGCATATACCGTCGCCATCATCCACGGCATTAAAGCAGCGATGTTGCCGCTTTGTTTCGAGCCACGAAGCCGGATGGTTGCGGCATCCCCGTACTGACTGATGGTAACAGTACCCATATTCATCCTATTCCCCACGTGCCCCTCAACATCGCCACCAATTTCCCGCATCCTGCAACTAATAGTGGTATATCAGCGCGCCCGCTACGCCGGGCACCACTGAAGACCCAACACCATACATGAACACCTTTTCTCCGCTGGTTGGGACGAAGATGATGTCCCCGTCATTAACTCGCGGGTCGGGAGACTTGCCGGCAAGTATAGGCTTGAGCGGGACTCGAACTTCTCCATGATTGTCGCTTTGCTTGCGTATAAGTCTGGCTTTGTTCAGCGAAGCCGTTCGATTGGTACCCTGCGCCAGCGCCACAGCCTGAATCACGGTGAGGCGGTCATTGTTTTCAATCAGGAAGCCACCCGGCCTGCCGACATCGCCCAATACGTACACGATTCCGGATCGCGAAACGTTGACCGTGTCGCCAGGACGGATATCGACATACTGAGTGACGCTTCCAGGTTTGCTGTCAAGTTGTACGACTTCCGGGTTTGCCGGATCAGATTTGTGCGTAACGGTAATGGCCTTTCCTGCCACCGGCGTAACTCCGCCCGCCGCGGAAACGAAATCGAGCACGCCGTGGCTTCCCAGTAATGGGTATATGCCAGGAGTCTTGACCTCGCCGATAACAGTGACGCCTTGGGTAGCATATTCGCCGATGAAAACCGTAACATGCGGGTACTTCAGTACATCTGTGCTGCGAAGCTTTTCTTCAATCGCCACCGCCGCCTCTTCCGATGTCATGCCGGAAACCCGCATCGCACCCGCAACTGGAACAGTAATCTCCCCTACTTCATTGACCCGAAGCTTCCCGGACAACTCGGGAGTGTCGAAAACACTGAGATCGAGGAGGTCACCTGAAGATATACGCAAGGCATGAGGGGTACTCTGGACCGTAACCTTTTCGGGATTTGAGCCCGACTGTGCGGCGACATAAATCGGCAGTACTACGCTCACGGCCGCGATTACTAACAGGATTCGAAAATTGGGCGAATGCATGTTACCTACTCCCTGATACGCTGTTTACAAAGCACTTCTGGTAATTTACATTTCGATTGCGCTTTTGGAAGTTACTCATCTTCATCTCTGTAGTAATTCTTCAACGCTTTGCCGTAACCTGCCCCCTGCGCATAGTAGTAATGCTCCAGTTGCAGATTCACCCCGTTGAAGACAATCCCGACCAGGTTGCTGTTCGCGCGTTCCAAAAGACTACGAGCCCTAATGACCGCTTTCTTACGCGCAACTCCTGAACGTACAACCAGTACTACAGCGTCCGCAACATTCGTTAAAGGCAGGGAATCAGAAACGGAAAGAATAGGCGGAGTGTCGATGATGATTCGATCGAACTGGGCAGAAAAAGCTTCCAGCACCTCCAACATGCGCTTCGAACTGAGCAGTTCTGCGGGATTGGGAGGGTGTGGCCCAGCCGGTAACAGTTTCAAATTGGGCAATGCTTCCAGAGGCGTGAGGATCGCGCGATCATTCATTCCCTGGGTAAGAATTGTAGTGATGCCTTCGTAGGAATTGGGAAGCCCAAACTGAGCATGCATAGTTGAACGGCGTAGATCCGCATCGATCAGAAGGACGGACTCGCCGCATTTGGCGAATGAGATACCGAGATTTACCGAGACGGTGGTTTTGCCTTCGCCCGGCAGCGAGCTAACGACCGCTATCACTCTTGGTTGTCGGTCGGGCGAGGAAAGTAACAACGAGGACCGCAAGCTACGAAAAGCTTCAGCAGCCTGGGATTGTGGATGGCTCACTAAGATCGGAAGAGACTTTGTCGCATCAATGGAAGCTGATTTGGGACGGCTATCGAACTCACTATCCGGGACGCTGCAAAGCACTGGTAGCGCGATGCAAGACTCCAGTTCCTCTGAACTGCTCAAAGTGTCGTCGAGGGAGTCGACTACAAAAGCCGCCATTAGACCGGTAAATAATCCTCCGAAAAGACCTAACATGAGATTCAATGGAACATTCGGCTTGACTGGTTTATACGGGATCTCGGCGCGATCCACCACACCGATGTAGCTGGAGCTTAAGCCAGCGGTAACGCCTGCCATTTTCAATTTCATCTGTAGCGTGTCATAAAGCTCTTGTCCGTTCTCAACCTCGTGTTTTAGCACCGCAAATTGAACGGCATGCTCATTGAGCTGGTAAGCCTTGTCTTTCTGTTCATTGAACTGGCCGCGTATCAACGATTCCGTCTTCACGGCTGACAGATATTCATCTTCCAGACGTTTGCCGACATTATTAATTTCCTCAGCGATGGCAGCATTCAACTTGATTGACTGAGATTGCAATTCGCCGAGCTTCGGATACCCGCTCCCATATTTCGAGTTCAACTGCGCCAATTGAGCCTTCAACTCCGCGTCCTGTGTGCGCAAGACCTGCAACGTTGTGCTGGGAATGACGGCTGCAATCAACTCAGGATTTCCGGTCTTAGCCAATCGGTGCCGAGCTTCCTTTACGATTCGGTCCGATTCCGCTTCGGTGAGTTGTTCATTTAGAAGCTTCAGCCGGTCGATGACAATGTTGTCGTTCTCATCCGTCCCCAAAATGTTGTTCTGTTTCTGAAACTCCGAGAGCCTATGTTGGGCTTCTGCGGATTTGGTTTGTAGGTCTTCCATCTGCTTCGAGAGCCAATCGGATACCTGAGTCGTGCCGTCGTAACGTGACTGCACATTACGACGCATATATTGATCGACCAATGCATTTGCGACGTCAGTAGCGAGCTTCGGGTCTGTGCTGCGAAATCGAACCTCGACAATCTGCGTGTTGGACAAAACCTGCACGTCTAACTTCTGCTGAAACCTAACAAGTAATTTGTCCCGGTTTTCTGGGCTCATTTCCAGAGGATTTGTGACCTTGATGTTATTTGCAAGATCTCCCGCAAAGGCCGATTTCTTCGCCATCCCTAGGGTGTCGATTACGCGCATCGCTACGGTGTCACTTTGGAGAACCTTCACCTCGGTCTGGATGCGGCTGTTTGAATCTCCGGTCCCGAGTTTTTCGCTGAGCATATCATCAAGGCCAAGGTCGGAAGACCGGCTCGGATCAATTTGCAGACGCGAGACGCCTTCGTATACGGGCGCTTTTGTGAAGGTATACAAGCATACCAAGCCAAAAATGACCGCAGCCGTGTACAGAGTGAGCCGTTTGTGTTTCAAAATCGTCCGCCACATTTCAGTCAGCGACACTTCCTCGTCGAGGGAGGGCGCGCCGCCCGGGGGCATTAAAACGGTTCCTTTTTCTGTCACTAAGCTGTCTTGATTCATCTCACGCATAAAATACTCCTAACAAATGTGGGCGCCATTAACACCCGATTCCTGATCGCACAACTAATACTGCGCAAAGCAGGAGCAGTCATAAAATTGTGGCCATGAGCGATGAGATCGACAATGCTGCCGGCCTTGCGCGCAATGTCTGCTTGAGCGTCAGCTATCCGAGTCATCCAGTAATAGTTCACTGGGTTGAGCAGTCACACAGGGCTGCGTCCGGCATAGGCTGCTCTTTCCGGAACTGATAAATCGCGCTGCTGCGCACCCCCCGCCGCACGGATCAGGTGCTGGCACACTGCCAGAACTAGGCAAGCCGGTCGCGGGCTTATCGGACAGAACGCGATACCAGAGTTCTGCATATTCGGCGGCGGCGCTTTCGAGGGAAGGAAACGGTAGAACAGCGCCGGCGAATAGCGGATAGTTCTGCAAAAGGACTACCGTCGCGACGAACGACAACACTGTAACCCGAGCGCTCAAGTCACGGAACCCAAAGTCCCTCGACCATTTTTCAAGGTTCTTTGCCGAGGCAGTGATAATTGCATCCAGATGCTTGCGGTAAATGGGCTCGATGTCGGGGCCGAATTCAAGCGCGCTGAAGTGCAGCAACCGCACCAACTCGGGCTCTTTCACGACGGTATCGGTGATCAGTTCGAACAAGGTGCGCAATGCAGTCCTGGAGTCTTCAATATTCGAGACTTGCGCGAGCGTCTGGGCATGGATGCTCAACTTCCCTAGTTCTGAATCAATGGCAGCGATGAGCATGTCCCGCTTCGTAGGAAAATAGCGGAAGATATTCCCGTCGCTGACGTTCGCTCTTTGGGCGATTTCCTTGGTAGAAACACCATGAAATCCGGCGCGCGCAAAGAGAGTCACGGCTGCGGCGATTATCCGATCTCGATTGGGGTTTTCAGTCATTGTTTTCGCCAGTCTGACGTGTTAACAAAGTGAATCTCTTAGCAGTTCCAAGTCGTGCTCTTCGACTTCAACGGCAACGCTCTTTATGATCTGCTGGAGAGTAAGGACCACCCGCAATCCATTGCTTTTGCGCACCACAATCCCCTCGAATCCTGTTAAAGGACCACGCTTAATCCGTGTCCGTTCGCCTATATTCAAATATGGGTGCGGCTCGGCTCGACGCAGATCTAATCCCGCGCGTAGCGACACTATCTCAGAGTGCTGTATCGATAGTGGTTCCCGCCCATTACCTATGATTGAGACGACGCTAGGGACTTCAAGCACGCGTACATGCTGGCACCACTGAAAGCGAGCGAACACATACCCCGGAAACAAGGGTAGTTCCATTTCCACCTTGCAACGGTTTTTCCAGTGGTGGGTCGTCCGATAGGATGGCAAGTAGTATTCGATTTCTCGCGACGCAAAATGTTCGGCTACGCGCTTTTCATGGCTTGGTCGCGTGTATATCGCGTACCAATTCAAGTTCGGCGCGTCGGCGATCGGAGAAAACGTTGAAACGTCGTTGCTGTACCCTGTCAACATGCCGCCTTCAATGCTCAAGATTGCGCTCTCGTTCTTTTGCGTTGGTGAGGCAAAGCTTCGCCATTGGCACTTAGCAGCACCTTTTTCCACAGCTTGCTTCTCCTGATTGCGGCTAACAATTGCGGCTAACAATATGAACCGCGGCGGCTTGTAAACCGCCTCGGAGTCGGCGTGACTCCAACAGTGAGGTCGCAGAGCTTTCCTCCTTGCCGCCGGAATTAGGCCGCCATGAAAGTGAGCGCTCACTGTTTGGGACTGAGACTAATATAGGAAAGCTGAGTGCGTGGTGTCAATCGTGGTTAGCAGATAGACGTCTCGTCTAAGGCGAACTTAGGGACGGGGAGTTGTTCAGAGGATGGATGCTTTTGACCGACTAAGCCGTGTCTATTCTGGGTGCACGAAAACGGCATTCAACACAACTGATTGTATCTAAGGAGAAAAGCTATTTTTCCCTTCCGGCGGGACTTGTGAGTTGATTCTGGTTTGGGGGCTGTAACCTGGAAATGATATAGGGTGATTTCCATCGCTCCGTAAGTAGCTGATGCGCATGTTATGCGGGCTCTGCGAATTATGGTATTCGCACACCGAGCATTCCCTGACCAACCGAGGGGCGCCGCAACCGCGGTGGCCAACAATCAACATGAAGGTTTTCTGGCACGCGATTTCCATCACTCATACCGGAAGCTGAAGCGATCGGAGAGGTTTGGCTGACCCGAGAAGATTGCCGCACCGCGACCGGACCGCTCGCCGGACAGACACTACGTAAATCGCGGCACAACATGGGGCTGAACTACCGGAGAGGCTTCGCCGAAACCCGCGCGTTTTTTCCGCCGCTCATCACGGAAGTACGATGATCTTGCGAATGCCGATCCTGCTAGTCAGTTTCCAGTGTTTCTGGTTATAATGAAGCACACCTGAGAGTCAGCTATGTATGCGAGTGAGCCCACAAGTCATCGCATGTGGAGTATTTGAACCATGAGAAGCAGCACCCTGGTCACCGTGGCTACGCTCTTTCTGCTTTCCGGTTTGTGTTTCGGAGCGGGAGCTCCTGTTGCCGCATTGGAAGTTCCGGTTGCCGCGTTGAACACTTCATCCAACAATAGCGTGAGTTTGAGCTATATGTTCGTCGTTAAGGACGGTGGTTTGAACAGCGGCATGGGTGCCGAACTGAGTTCAAGTCATTACTTTACGCAACATTTAGGGATTGTCGCCGAAACCGAAGCGATACAGGTCCACTCCTATAAATTTCACGAGTACGCTGCTCGCCTTGGGGGCATTTATCGCTTCAATGTCGGTAAAGATTTCCAGCCGTACATGGTCGGGTCCGCCGGAGCTGCAAACGTAAGCGCGCTTTATTGGGGAAAGCCCCATAAAGTTAGTGGCTCAATGCAATTTGAAGCGGGATCCGATGTTCGTATTAATGGGCCGATCTTCGCTAGGTTCGCTGGCAACGTAGTCGACGACTGGAATGCCAGGACTCACTTCATCAGTGCGACTGCCGGAATTGCCTATCATTTTGGAGGCTATGGGCGCAGGTAGTTCTCCTGCGCATGGCGGCTCTATTAACCTATTACGATCATGTACAGTGATATGTGCTCCGACACCTTGTCCGTAAGATAAACAACCCCAGGCATACCATCACTCAAACTGCTTCTCCAGTGGGTTAGAGTAGGTGTGCGTCCGCGGCTCTGCAATCATTGGTCCCTCCACTCAAATCTTTTAATTACTTTCGTCACAATGTAACTTTCGTTACCAGCAGGATTAACACTGTCGCAATAAGTGCCGGCGTGTTTGTGCTACTCTGGGGTACAAAGCAAGGTATGGAAATTTGAATGACTGGTCCTTCCGGCAGTGCCCAATAAGCCGGAATCTTTGAACCCGTGTTGTGGTGTGATCAATGGCGAGTTTTGCAACGTCGCGACATGAAAAGTCAACTTCACGAAGCAAGGGGTGCCGGGCGTCAATGCGCGCAGAGCGATTCGCGAAGCGCGGCTTTGATATTGTATTTTCTTTGTTCGCATTGATCTTTATCTCTCCCATACTGCTGATGATCGCTCTTGCTGTGAAGCTGGATTCGGAAGGACCAGTTCTGTATATCTCAGAGCGGATCGGCAAGAATGGGAAGCGCTTCCGCTTTTTGAAATTCAGGACGATGGTGCAAGACGCGGATTTACTGCGAGGCACGCTGCTGCATCTTAACGAGCGGCAGGGCCACCTATTCAAGATGTCGAACGATCCGCGTGTGACGCGTCTGGGACGCCTCTTGCGGCGTTATAGTTTGGACGAGTTGCCGCAGTTCTTCAGTGTTCTTACTGGAACGATGAGCGTGGTTGGACCGCGTCCCTGCCTGCCGACCGAATATGCGTGCTACACGAAAGAACAGCATCGCCGTGTGTCAGCCATTCCTGGTATCACGGGACTGTGGCAGGTTGAAGCGCGCCAAGACCCTTCGGCGGAGGCGTACTTCCGCCTTGATATTTGCTATGTTGAGAATTGGAATCTGTATCTTGACGCGGAGATTCTGCTGAAGACACTGTTAGTGGTGTTTGCGGGAACGGGGCAGTAGGGAGGGAGAGCAGAACGTCAGGCATTCTGTGGTCGAAAACTGGCAGGAAACCATCAGCCAAGGCCTGCCCGGGTCAGTGCTGACGAAGCGAAGCGTTGCATCCCTGTGATCCCATGCTCACAAAAGCGCCGGGACGGACAATCGATCAACTGGTTTCAACGTCGCATGTCATGCTGACGATCCTGTTCTCTTCATCGCAGGTCCGAATCACTTCCTGCAGTTGGCGCCGTCGGTCACACATCGCCTTCGATATTTCAAACCGGATCTTGCGATCCAGCGTCTGTCGCCTGCCTGCGATGCCCAATCTCAGAGTGCTTTCAGCGCTTCCGCAAATTGCTGAAAAAAGGTTGGGACAAATCTATGCCTTTGAAATGGGTTCTAGCGTTAGCAAGCAACCCGTTCTCACGAACATGTTTCACGAACCAATCCGGCAATTCATCATCGGGAAACTCTTCTTCATCCAAGGCTTGCCAAAGGTAGCCTGTGGCCATAAATACAACGAAGAGGGATGTACCGGCAAGCAAAGCAAAATGACGCATGACTAATTATAGCTGGAGAGAGTAACCTCGGGGGTCACCCAAAACCGGCCACGAAAGGTCACTTCAAAACCGGCCACGCTTAGAGGCCTAAGACAGAAGCTCCGACCAGGTGCAGGTAGCCTCGGTTGGCATGGGCAATGTCTTGAGCGAATCTGAAGGCTGCCGGGATTTCGATAGGGCGACCGGGCGGCTGGAAAGGTAGGCATGGCGCAAAACCGGCCACGGTGACCACCGACTCCAGCACGAAAATCCCCTCCCTCAACTTACAAACAGAAGACGAGATTTCAAAACCGGCCACGGAGGTGACCACCGACTTCGAATCGTTGGCAGTGCCTGCAGATGAAAGCCTCCAGATATCGGCCAGCGTCTGCGAGCTGTATCGGGAAACGATCGAGCTTGGGCTGTCGCAAGGCCGCAACGCCATGGGGATCTGGCAGCTATGCCGATTTCGGCATAGCTGCCAGAATGCCGAGTTCGATCCTATGCCGAGTGAACGCCACCTGTTACGGAACTTCGTGTTGCAAACCCCAATTGCAACGGCTGTTCTGTGGGGCCGGTTCAAGTCGGTCGTGATGTACCACTCGGCATAGTCTCTGGCAGCTTCCTTCGCCGTTACAATGCCTTCAGAAAAGCTAGCAAACTATCGTCGGGTTTGTATCGCCGAGGTTTCTTGCCGAATGGAGTGACTCTAGTGTAGTGCGTCACACAGATGAGCTGTTATTGAGATAGGCCCTGGCGCGTTTGACCTTTTCGAGGATGTCATTGGCCTTAGCAGTCCAGATGAAGGGCTTGGGGCTGCGATTATGTTCTTCGATATAGTCGAGGATGCTTTGTTCGAGAGCTTCAACGCTGGTGAAGACTCCGCGCCGGAGCTGATTTTCGGTCAAGTCGCGAAAGAATCGTTCGACCATGTTGAGCCAGCTGCTGCTCGTCGGAGTGAAGTGAAAATGAAAGCGCTTGTGGCGCTCTGCCCAGCGCTGCACCGCCGGATGCTTATGGGTGGCGTAGTTATCGACGATGAGGTGGAGCTGTTTGTGGGCGGGAGTTTGGCGATCGATGAGACGTAGGAACTTCAGCCACTCCTGATGACGATGACGTTCCATACAAGTAGCCATCACGCTGCCATCAAGTGTGTTGAGAGCAGCAAACAACGTAGTGGTTCCATTCCGCTTGTAATCGTGGGTCATCGTCTGGGCGCGGCCCTTCTTCATGGGCAAGCCGGGTTGGGTACGGTCCAGAGCTTGGATCTGGCTCTTCTCGTCGAGCGAAAGCACCAGCGCGTGTTCGGGCGGATTCAAATAGAGTCCGACGATATCTTCCAGCTTCTCGGAAAAATGGGAATCGTTGCTCAGCTTGAAGGTTTCCATGCGGTGCGGTTTCAGGCCGTGACTGTGCCAGATGCGCCGTACGCTGGCCTCGCTAATATCGGCTGTGGCGGCCATGGTGCGCGTACTCCAGTGGGTTGCATGAGGAGGTTTTTCCTTCGTGGTTTTGGTAATCACCATGCGCACCAACTCCGGCGAGATGGAGGGCGTGCGGCCGGGCCTTGGCGCGTCGTGTTCCAGTCCGGCAATACCGTTGCGCAGAAAACGTGAGCGCCAGCGTGCAGCGGTGCGCGGCACGATCGAAAGCAGGCGGGCAATCTCGATGTCCTGCTTGCCTTCTGCGGCCAGCAACACGATCTTGGCCCGCAACACAAGCCGGGCGGGTATCCTGCGGCCGCGCGCATAGGTTTCCAACTTCGTCCTCTGGTCGATTGTCAGAACCACTTGAGGTGCGATTCTCATCCGCCGTGTCCCCTTGTATAAGAACCCGGCTGAAAGATAAATGTTGCTATATATGACGCATTATAATGTTCAGTCATGAGCAAACCGCAATCGATGGGAAAGTGTTATCTCTGCGGAGAGATAGTCGCCAAGGCGTCCATGCCACGGCATCTACTCGCGTGCGGCCATCTGGGATCTTCCGGACCATTGCCGGCTCCGAAGAAACCGACTGGCCAGAGCTTCCATTTACTTGTCGAAGGGCGTGAGGCGAAGGCGTACTGGATGCATGTGGCGCTACCTATTGCATCCCCGCTGAACAAACTCGACGATTTTCTCCGTCATACCTGGCTTGAATGCTGCGGTCACTTGAGTGCGTTTGAGATAGGCGGCAAACGCTATGCTTCAGAGCCCATGGATGAAGACGAACTCATGGATGAAGAAATGGACATGGGTACGCGGTTGAACCAAGTGCTTGAGGTAGGAATGAGGTTCTTCTACGAGTATGACTACGGCTCCACAACCGCTCTTGCGCTAAAGGTTGTTGCTCTTCGTGAACGAGGTTCAACGAAAGTGCAACTGTTGGCCAGAAACGAGGCACCGCAGGTAACCTGTCAGCGCTGCGGAAACAAACCAGCTACTCAGATCTGTACCGAATGCGCATGGAATGGGGAGGGCTGGCTTTGCAAATCGTGCCTCGTTGCACATACGTGTGGCGACGAAATGTGCCTGCCGGTCGTCAACTCTCCTCGCGTTGGAGTGTGTGGATATACCGGGTAGGCACTCCCGTGTAATAACTGCTCTGACTTTCATCGCACTACACTAGCAAGGGCATCCTCCTTCATTGCGAGATTTGCGTCTAGATAAATCTGGGTAGTTTCGATTGATTCATGTCCCAGCCATAAGGCAATCACGGTGCGGTCGACTCCGGCTAAGAGCAGTTCCATAGCGGCGGTGTGGCGACACACGTGTGGCGTGACACGTTTGGATGCCAGAGTCGGACAGCCAACCGAGGCAGTTGTGACATGAGTTGCAACGATGTACTGGTTCGCATCGAGATCTGTTGTCCTACTCCCGTATTTCATGTTCGGCCCTTCGTCCCGCTTGCGCGGTACTACTATGGCCTCGGCTGACTTCTGGTGATCCTTCCCAACATCTCTCAATGCCGGTAGCACAAGGCAGACCACCAGATCTCCCCGGGTATTGCGCACCCACCTTCACGCTTATGCCTGTCGGATATACGTCACGGCGTTCCGTGCAAGAACTGGGCTTTGCGTCTAATGGCCCGCTTACCCCGCCGTGCCGCCTCTATCCGCTTCCTGTTCGTCAGGCCAGCGCTTTGCCTCCGGCTTCCTTCGGATCCCGCCTCGCGACGGACACCCTTGCCGTTCAGCTAACACTTCCCCTTGCCGGGTGTGTAGAGGACTTTCACCTCCAAGTGAGTGCGCCCTGCCGGGCGCACCACTGAAAACAGGCTGCCGAATCCGGCAGCCTGCGGTAGCCCAAAAGGAGTGGGTTGTGATACGACTCATCCATCGTCGGAATAACTTCCGGGTAGCCCACACACCCGGAATCCGACGCAAACGCCATCGCAGCTTCTAACTTCCCCCATTATGACTTCGGAACCGCGTCGCCGTTGAGGTTGGGTTCATGGTCACTAATTCGGTGTCATCACTACTAAGCTTGAACAGATAGTTTCAGAATTGCCCGTCGTTCAGTAGACATTCGTCTGCGGATGCAGATGTGCGTTCGCGAGGTGATGTCCTTTTACGCAGTGCAAACATTTCCGATGCCCGCGTTGATTGAAGCAAGCGAATGCCGATATGAGCCTGGCCTCGTCTTTCGAAAGGTTCTTGATCGGAAGCGTTTGGCGAATTGAAGTCGTGGCGTCGGCGTCGGTCGATTTAAAACCGCGACGCGTCTTGACGGCAAAGCCCAATCGATGGTTTTCCGCAGCTCTTGCGGGTGCGGAAAAGAATAGATGCGAAATAGTATTCACGGTCGCAGCATCGGCGAAGTGCTGGATCTAGACATTTTGTCCAGCTTCTGGATTCCAGAAGCCAACTGTCTCTTCATGATAGTTCGCTCGGCGAGACGCACGTGCTTGTTCCTGTTACGCAACCGCTCATGCTCTCCCGCGCAAGTTATACCAGAGACACTGTTTATGTGAGACCTGCATTTTGCGGTTACCACAGTTCCGGGTCAGAGAAAGGCCTCTGGCCACTGTCTTGCATTACATACAGAGTCCGGCGTTCCCAAACCTGATACTTTCTAAGGAGAAACACCAGTGAAAATGAACATAGTTCTGCGCAATGCGCTCTCCGCTATCTGCGCGCTCGGATTGCTGTTCTTGCCGATGGCGGCACAGGCATCAGGTCCCAGCACCCTCGCCAGCATACCGCTGTTGTATAACGGTCCAGAAGTGCTTAACCTGACCGCTACGGTATCCACTGGTACGGTGGCATTTCCCTTGGGCGGCGGGCAGGCGCCCAGCGTAATTTCTGTTACCACGCAATACAACTTGAACCCTGGTCGTGTGGTAACGGTTGAGGCTGGATTTAGCAACCTCATGGCCCTTACTGACGGGACCGGCGATTCGATCCCCGCATTTGCTATCAGTGCACTATTCTCTGGCGGTGGCGGCCAAGTCACTTCCTTGCCCAATTGCGGTATGTTCATGGGAAGCAATCAAACACAAATTCAATTCATGAATTCTTGCGGTTGGATCACCTTCCCTGCATTAACGCCAGGGCACACAACCGGAACACATACCCACACAATTACATTGAGCCTGGACCCGGGGTTTGCTTCGGCGCCTGGTAACTACACGGGTACACTCTTGATCTCTGCCCAAGCCAACTAACGAACAACCGAGGGGATTGGAGCGGCATGCCCGGCGGAAAGCGCTGCCGCTCTTTTCCGTAAAATTGTGAGAAATTTGATAAGACACCTCCCTATCTTCGTACTGCTCTTGGTTGCTCCCGCGCTTCATGCCCAAGGGATTGCGCCCATCATCACAGAGTACGGTCATGGCAAAGCCAATGGAACCTTCACCGTGACGAATAGCTTCCTGGAGCCAGTATCGGTGGTCATCCAGGAATACAGCTTTAGTGTGAATCCGGATGGTAAGTCAGCGATACGGCCGCTCGATCCGGGTATTCACATCCAGCTTGATTCCATGTCTGCCAAGATTGGCGCAAAACAGCAGCACGAATTTGCTTACAAAGTAAAATGCGACACTTTGCCGTGCTGGGGAACCTTCAACGCCTCGATTAGCGGCGCACACGTCTCTAATGGGATCGGTGTGGTGATGATCGTCCCGCACACATTCTACGTTTGCCAAGATAAACAAACAGGTTGTCGCGACCGCATTCGCCGCAGTGTCTTTCGCCTTGAAAAATGACATCGCGGCCTTTATTTCTGTTCCTCTTGCTGCTGCTCGCGTTGCCGGATACCAGTCACGCTCAAGTCGTTGAACTCAAGGGCGGCGACAGCACCATGTTCGATGCTGGCGGCGGAAGTGTCGTTCTCCATTTTCCGAATTCGACCGAGACATTTGGCGCAGGAATCGCAAGTGGACAATTCCACTACGGCATCAGTTCTGCGTTCGACTGGCATCAATGGCATTTGACCGCTGGCGATAACTATCTTAGCCTCGCGGTTGGGACCGGGCTAGCGGTTCCGTTGCGTGGGTTGACGGTCGAACGAAAGTGGAAGAAGCAAACTCTGACCCTCTTTACCGGAGCCGCCGGCCAGATTTACTCATTTCCGTATTTCTCGGTCACGAGCGTCGATCATTTCGGTACGGGTATCCTCTATCAGCGCCAGTTGCCCCGTGGCCTGGACTTTTCCACGATGGGGGTAGTCGTCGGATCACAGTACACCGCAATTGGGGCATTGCATTATCTCCGGAAAGGCCTTGACGCATCCGGCGCGGCAGGGCTCCTGCAAAGCCAACCATTCGCAAATGGGAGTATCTTCTACAAGCCCATTAAATCGCTCTCTTTTTTTGCCACGCGGCAAGATTACTTCTTCGACGTGCAACAGACTCCAACTGCTGGCACCAGCTCTTCTCTTGTCCAAAAGGAATCAACAATCAGTACTCTCGGCACTTCCGCGAATCTGCGGGGTCTTTCGCTTAGCGCCTCCGCCCTTACTGGCACATCTGGCAAGAATCAGGTGAGCGGCCAAACATTTGGCGGCGCTGTCCATCCCGGTCCCGTAGCGGTCACGGCGAGCTACTATCGATCAGCGCACGGTGGCTCCGTTACTTCTTCGTTCACCGAGAGGCTTAAACGTCATTGGTCGGTCAGTGAGTTTCTGACGTATGCTCAGGGGCAGTGGTCGCTCAATTATGGCGGCTCATTTACGTCGAATCGCTTAACTGCGAGTGTTGGATATGTGACGAACTTTGTTCCGTATAGCAATGGGGGCTCGCCATTTCAACAGACAATTAGCGTGAGCGTGAGCTGGCAACTTCCGCACAGCACAACCGTTACATTGGCAACCACTACGCTACCCAACGGCGCGGTGCGGTGGAGCACATACGGCAACAGTTACGTCCAAGGACCATTGCAGATGGGCAATGTGGCAGGCCAGGCCCACACCAATAAGACAACACTTACGGCAAAATTTATCGTTCGCGGAATAGTGAAGGATTCATTGGGAATACCAGTCGCTGGCGCAGCTGTTCTTATCGAGCAAGAAATTGCGTTTACGGATTCTGACGGCACGTTCTTCGTGCGGCTCCGAAAAAGGAATGTCGTACCTATCAAGGTTGTTCCTGGAGACTTTAGGGCACCGGGGAACTGGCGCGTCATCAGCGCACCAGACTCGGCGACACCCGAACCGGATGACGGGGCAACTGTGGTCAACATCGAAGTGAGCCAAGTGGTGTAGCTTGGGGAGTTCCAGAAAGCGTTCCTTGACTGGCGTCGCAATCGCCTGGACTGCGCGTAGTGGTAGATGTATCGTAGCGACAGGCTCAAGTCGCAGCGCATCCGAGTCCTGCACTGACTTACCAGATCACAACAACCAATTGATTCTGTTCGACTTTGAACCGGACAGCAGTGATCGTAGATAAATTCAGATACTTACAAGCATCCATTTGGGTAGTTTAGAACTTCTCGCGGGGCAATCTGCTTGATGATCACCAGGCATGCTCCTACTACCAGCCGGTGCTCCCCTGCTTTGAGCCAGTGAGGGCATACCCAGTGGAGGCTTCAGCATGCGCAATAGCGATATACGGAACCAAGCGTTCGAGCTTATGGTGTCCGCTTTCGTGAAACATGTAGGCAACAAGAGTGTTGAGGCAGACACCTCCTCCATACCGATAAACCGCACCCCAGCCGTAGCCGTACGACTCAAAGTGCTTTTCGAATGGATCGAGTGTGCGCCCACGACTCTGTGCCCAATTGGCTCCGCCACCCCCATGGGATTGAATAGCTAACAGTGCTCCAGTTTGCGCCACCAAGTTCAATCCGAATAGCTTCAGGTTGCGCTTGTCAAAGAATCCAGTATGCTCGCCTACTGGTCTGTTCGGGATGCTGGTGATCGTACCTTCGATGTATGGTTCAGGGTCCGCGCTGGCCGGTTTGGACATGCTCTTTGGAGCATCTGCAAGTTTGCCTTCCACCTGGAGTTGAGGCGCGGTACTAGTAGCGCTGCTGGAGACGGCCGTTGACTGCGCCAAGGCGATGGAGCTTGTTATGACGAGTAGGGACAGAACGTAAGTACCTTTCATGCGACGTGAGATGCACGTATGCGCGACGTGAGATGCACATATGTAGCCCCGGTTTTCCCCATTAAGAAATTTCGATGCAGAGGGCTTGTTCGTGGAATGCGCGCAGACGAGAGAAGCAGGATGATCCATGATCACAGCAACTTGCCGCTACGATAGGCATTGCTGGCGTACTTAGAGAAGACCGGTTTGGTCGACGTACTTCGTCTTCTCCAATCCATTGGCCTTTGAAATCATGCAACTTCACTCCGCCTCAGTAGGCAAGCGAGGCAGGTGTACCGACCTGAATCGATCATCGATCAGCGCGTCGTTGCAACAGGTTCACTTACTTGCCACCAATCGAGCTTCACGTCGGTGGTGTCACAATTTTCGCTGCCTCCCAGCGCGTTTCTAAAACAATTCTGACCCTAGGACTCATTGGAATGAGACGGCGAGCCGCACCGGATTTTCCGTGGGTTACCAGCAGGGTTCCATTCCAACCAGTGTGCTTAGAAGGCAGATGCTCTATCAAGCTTCCGGCCTTCTGATTCGTGGGGGTAGCCCCCCAGATCCGACGCGAAGAGCGAGAGAGATACCTATTCCACATGGCGCCTCGAGAAAACTCGTCTACGGGCATCCTGGCGCGTTGTCCTGTTCGGCGGAGGCAAGCGGCGAAAGATAGTGACCTTTGGTGGCGGGCACCAATCCCACGAGTATCATTAACCTGCACTGCCACGCGTGCATGGGCCTTGCATTCAGGAGGGCAGAGCCAAGAAAAGTTGGTAAGGTGCCGCCGAGGGCGGCCCCTGAGGGGGATTCTATTGCTTCAAGGTGCCGGCATTTCTCGGCAGCACGGCGGAAGCGAGTTGGAAGGAAGAACTCGACGCTTCCCTGGCCTGATGTGGCTTCTGTCACTGCTGATTTGCACGCTCGCAATGGTGGTGGCGTTCGTGTACTTCGACGTACCGATAGCCCGTCGCGTCTATGGGTTTTTGAGGTCGGTTGAAAGCCTGGCGACGGGATTTGCAAGTGGCGTTCTTCTCGGTGTCGAAGCGGCTGTTGCGCTGGCGCTGGTTATCATTCGGATAACGCGCGGACATCTGTCGTCTTTTCTTGAGGCGACCGCGCTCGCGTGTCTGACTTCCATCTGTGCTTATGCAATCAACGACAGCACTCTGAAGCTCTTTTTCGGGGTACCGAATCCTGCTGCCGTGTTGCACGGAACCCAACATGCTTTTAATCTCCTAAGCGGCTCTTCGAACAGCAGCTTTCCCTCGGGCCACATGGTTCTCGCCAGCGCCTTCGCCGGTGTTTTCATGCGACTCTATCGAAGCAGTATCTTGCCGTTCTCCGCACTGCTGCTCATTGCAACAGTGCTGCTGATCGCGGGTGACTGGCATTTCGTCAGCGATGTAATCGCCGGAACATTTGTCGGTGTCTCCGTCGGCCTCCTGGCCGGCGAGGTCTGGCTCACCCATTCAAAATAGGGCGTTGCGCTGCTGGCAGTCATGCAGGTATCGTGTGTGGACAAGTTGTGGAAAATAAATTAGTTAACCATACATGTGAGAAAGGACATCACATATAGCCGGACGGAAGGCACCGCCAAAATGGTGCCGACGGAGAGAATCGCGGCTAAGATGACAGATACCGAACCATGAAGACACCGGACTCAAGTCGTCAGCGAGCACACGCCGAGCGAATGCTGCAGCGCGCTCAAAAGCGACAAGCGCAAGCCGCGAAGCTGGTGGAGAAATGGCAGAGGAGCTGGCGGATTTGGACCGGGCCGGCATCGCTTGTGTGCAGCCGCGCCTTTGGCCTGAGGAATCGGACACGATCGCCCCGTCAACATCACCGCGAGCCGATTCCGTGATTGGAATCGACTAGGATCCGGATATGTATTTGAAGTTTCCAGGTTCTACAGATTTGCAGTCGTGGGGACGGGACTATTGCCTCGAGGAACCGACGTTGATCGACGAAGGCCCCGCGATAACGGGGATCGGCGGCTACATTTATCAGCACACGGAGGATCTTCTGGGGGTGACAGTGACCGCCCGTTGGGTACCCTCCAAACACAAACTCGTTGCTGCAGGCTGTGTACTGGTCCAGGACGGCGACGCCGAGGGCACGCTCTGCTTTGAGCCGAATGACACGGAGGCAAGCCTGGCCGTGCTGAAAATCATTCGCCTGAAGTGACGCTTGCTCGTGGACGGTAGCCTGCCCGCCGAGTGCAACGAAATTGCTGGTCCGACCAGACTGCAGACGCGGCGGGGGCAACGCCGCAACACGAAAATCAACAACAGCCGACTCCGGCTTGGCTCGACAGTTCCAGTTCTGGATTGTGAGCTACGATACCTGTGACTCGCGCCTTATGCCAGACCCAGGCCGGCTTCTGTGCGAAAATGAGATCCTTCCAAAACTCCGGAAGGTTTGCCGATCACGCAGTCATAGCTGAGAAGAAGGCGTCTCGCTTATCGCCAATAGAGGGGAGGACCTGCAATGGATGTAACTGACGACCAGATAATCCGGCAACTTTTTGACGACTATCTGCGAATGTATTCAACCCGCGATGATCGGCTGACCACATACTTCAGCAAGGACTTTTCCGGTTTTACGGGAGGCGGGGATTTCCTGGTCAAAGACCGGGAGCAATGGGTCGCGATTACCCGCCAGGACTTCGCCCAGATTAAAGATCCGATCCGTATCGAACTCAAGGATTTGGCCATTCAATCCCTGGCTGATACGGTCGCCGTCGCAACCGGGTTCTTCATCATCCACCTGCCAATCAAAGACCACATCCTGTCGAAAGAGACAGCCCGCCTGGTCTTGATTTTCCGCAAGGAATCCGAAGGCTGGAAAATCTCGCACAGCAGTATTTCCATCCCCTATTACTTGGTTCGTGAAGGCGAGATTTATCCTTTGCAGGAGCTGACAGCGCGGAACCAGTTTCTGGAAGAGTTGATCGTCGAAAGGACGGCTCAGCTTTCCGAGGCGCAACGTATTGCCCACCTTGGCTCTTGGACAGTGCACTTGAGTACGGGGCGCGTCACGATGTCGGACGAAACGTGCCACATGAAGGGGCTTGAACCTTCGTCCAAAAATGCTCTGCAATTTCTGGAACTGGAGTGTAGGTACTCGCCTGAAAGCTGGGCGCGACTGACCGCCGCGGTCACAGAGACCAAGCGCACCGGGATGCCTTACGAATTGGAGTTGGAGACAGTGCGTCCCGACGAGAGCAAAGGATGGGTGCTGACACGGGGCGAGCCGAAGCGCGACGCGATGGGTGAGGTGGTGGCCATTCATGGTATTTCCATGGACATCACAGAGCGAAGGCAGGCTGAGGACGCGCTCCGTCGCAGCGAAAAACTGGCTTCTCTGGGTCAACTCGCCGGCGGCGTTGCCCATGATTTCAACAATCTCCTCATGGTTATCCAAACCTACACGGAGATGTTGCAAGACCGCCTTCCCGTCCGGGACAACCTGCGAAGGAATACGGAGCAGGTCCTGAAGGCTGCCGAGCGCGGTGCCAGCCTCACCGGCCAGATGTTGGCGTTCAGCCGCAAGCAGGTTCTTTCCCCAGTCGTGCTCGACCTGAATGCAGTGATCGATGAGACCGCGAAGATGTTAAGAAGACTCATTGGGGAGGATATTGAATTTCGAGTCAGCTCGGCGGCTTCACTCTGGGCGGTTGAGGCCGATCCGGACCAGATGGTTCAGGTTCTGATGAACCTCTGCGTAAACGCCCGAGACGCCATGGCTCAAGGCGGCACGCTAAGCATCGCGACTGGAAATGTCACGGCGGAGGAGGCAGATGTTAGCCGGTGGCAGTTTGTCGCGCCTGGAGACTACGTCTGGTTGTCGGTCAGCGACACGGGTATGGGCATAAGCGCAGAGTTGCAGGAGCACATCTTCGAGCCTTTCTTTACCACCAAGGAAGTCGGCAAAGGGACGGGATTGGGACTTGCCACCGTGTACGGCATTGTGAAGCAAAGCGGCGGGTATGTGTGGGTCGAGAGCGAACTGGAACACGGCTCCTGCTTCACAATCTACCTGCCCAGGGTTAAGGAGGCGGCTACCCACGCGGCGGCAAAGGAGGCCGGAGAGTTGATACGAGGATCGGAAACGATACTCGTCGCCGAAGACGAAGCAGCCCTTCGAGAAGGGATGTGTGAATACCTGGGTAGCTTTGGATACACGATTCTCGCAGCTCGCTCAGGCAAAGAGGCGTTGTCGGTGGCCGTCGAACATGAGGAACACATCGACCTGCTACTTACGGATCTAGTAATGCCTGCGATGAGCGGAAAAGAGTTATCCGAAAAGCTTTGCAGCTTACGCCCCGATCTGAAGACAATCTACATGTCCGGCTATCCGGGCGATAAATTGTTAGGGCACGGCATTCAAGAGACTGGGGCGATGTTCTTGCAGAAGCCCTTCAGCTTGAGTACGCTTGCACGCAAAGTGCGTGATACGCTCGAAATTCGCAAATTGTAAATAGGTAAGGCGGCGTCCGAGAGTTTTGTGGTCTGGTCTGCTGGTCTGTGCGTTGCGGAAACGATCGTTTGCGCAACACAATCCCGATCTCGAGTGGAGTTCATGACTGGAGGCCAATCGTGAGCGCGGCAGCGCGCATCGTCGCGTTACTCATCTGTTCCTATGCCACATCAAGAGTGAAGTAATAATTCGCCGCGGAAGTAGTGGCCCCGGAAGCTTCGAGAGCGGGGCAGCCGGAGACAAGGGCATTCTTCGGAGCGACCGTGCGCTATGCCAATGCCGCGGGAGCGGAGCGAGTGGTGAGCATCGTGGGCACCGACGCAGTGGATCGTACTAAACCATGTCACTTCCGATGAGCAGATGCGATAGGATATAGCGCGGGTATATCGACGAGAGAATCCGGGGGGGACCATGAGTACCAGTCTAGAGCTGTTTGTTCTCGCGATGGTGCGGCAAGGCCTTGTGACTCCATATGAGTTGAAGACCAAGGCCGGTCTGTCGCTGGGCAGCACGGTGCCGGTCTTGGCTCGGCTTGAGAAAGATGCCCACGTAAAAGCATCGGAACAAGGCGCTCGCCGAAGCCGAAAGTTCTCGATTACCGCCAAAGGCACCAAGGCGCTAACACAAGGCTGGAAAGAGCAGTTAGCAACGGAACACACCGACATTGACTCGATCCTCCGGGTTGCTTGTCTCGCCTGGCTGCACGGGGATACGAAGGCCTGCCAAGAATTCATGAAGCGTTCCGCCACAGGCTTGCGCGGCTGGGCCGGGAGCCTTCGCGCCGAAGCTGACCGGCTCGCGGCCAAGGTGGGCGACGGGCCGGATGGCGATACATTCGTTTGGCTGCGGACGCATTGTGAAGCGGCTAGGGCCGAGACGGACGCCGGGACGCTTGTTGAACTGTCGGATCGAATCACCAAGAAGGTCGAAAACAAACGACGAACGAAAACACCCCGAAGTCAGACCCGCTGACCAGCATTCCGAGGGGTATATACCTAGCCCAAAAAGCTCAGCAAGCCCTTTGAGGTCTAGTCTGGAGCAGGGTTCCAGCCCGGCGCGGTCAGCCAGTCTGGTGTATTTCCCAGATGATGTGTTCATCTCTCGACTTCTGCAGCACGTAAGCCATTGAAGGTCGAGATCTCTCAAATCGGGAGTTTTGGTCCCGTCGGGTCGCTTCGCGCCCCCTTCCGGCTCGAAGATAGTGAATCGCCTGGTGCATTGTCCCGGCGTGTCCTTTGGCTCCGGACGCGCGGTGTGTATTCTGGATTCAGGCCGACTCAGGGCCGATGGATCGCAGATGGAATGGCCGCCCAGGTGGAGAGTTCTGGATGCGGAGAGGAGAACTTCTTGGACGCAGATACGTTGCAAGCCGAGCAAGAGCGCATGAGAGCCGCGAATCAGCGGACACCTGGACATACGTGCCATTGCTTTCCGCAAACTGACATCGCGTTTGAACAGCATTATTCCGTTCAACAGATCGCTGAGTTGTGGAACCTTGGCGTGGACAAGACGCGTGAGCTTTTCATTGATGAACCAGATGTGCTTCCTGTCGGAAAAGGCGAGCGTCGGTTCTGTCGTGGCTACGTGACATTGAAAATTCCGGCGAGCGTGGTTCGAAGAGTTCACGCTCGACTGAGAGCGAAGGAGTAGAAAAAGGCCGGGATCATCTCCTGGCCTTCGCTGTTTCTGTTCGATTCCCTACTGTGCCGTCCACGCTTTCTGGACGCTGGCTTCGAGTTGTTCCTGCCTGGCTTGAACCCATGGGGAGTAGTGTTTTTCAGTGACGCGAATCGATTTGTGGCCGAGTAATCGAGAGACCTGTTCGATCGGGACGCCGACCAGCAAAAGTTCCACCGCGAAGGTATCGCGAAACATGTGGAAATGGCAACGCTTGCCGAGATTGGCTTCAGCGAAGACCTTTTCGAATGTCCGATGCCAGTCGGAGTAAACCGAGTCTGCCGATCCGTTTCCCGACCAAAAGAAATAAGCGGGGTTGGAGTTCTCGGTGTTGCGGAGCAGATCAGCGACGTCTGGCGGAATTAGGCACGAGACAGGCGTTCCCGTTTTCTCCATCCTCAGTAACAATTTGTTCCCGTTCAGCCGCAAGCGCTCGAGTTTGATTGCGTCTCCTGCCCGTAATCCTGACCAGCGCATTAGCAGCGCCACTGCTTTCACGCGTGCGCGGCGGAGATCAGGTTGCACTGACTTCGTGCGGTAGGTTTCTATCGCCGAAAGAATCTTGGCAAACTCCTCCGGCGGGAAGTAGTCGGTCGGAACTTCATCCACGCGAATCTGCGAGAGCAGCTTGGCTTGGTTCGTTCGCACCCATCCATGAACCTCTTTCCGGCAGTTGGAATCCCGAAACTATAGAGGTCTGTAGACTGGAAGCGGGTTTGAGCTGAATGGAGGCCTTCACCAGATGGGTGAGTCGCGTGGGGTGGAACTTTCCGTACGTGAGCAGGAACTGGAAGCATTTTCGGTGGACACGCCGGGTGGGCGGATTCATGTTCGCTGGGATTACGAAGCCAGCGCCACGCCGAATGCGCAGTTGGCCTTTTTCGCGGAGTTCCTTGCCACCACCGGGGTGTATGACTCTTGGCTGGAAAGTTGCCCGCTCAGTTATAGCAGCGGCAACGCCCCCGACAAGCGAGACGTTCTTGGCACCTGGTTTCTATCCATTCTGGCAGGACACCGACGTTATGCTCACATTACCGGGCTGCGGGGCGATGGAGTCAGTCCGCAGATCCTTGGAATGAGTAAGATCGTCAGCGAGGATTCGCTGCGCCGATCGTTGGCGCGGATGAGCGCCGAGCAAAGCCAAGACTGGCTCCGGCCGCAGCTGCTTGCCAGTGTGCAGGCTGCGCTGAACACGCCATGGATCCTGGACATTGACACGACGATCAAGACGCTGTTCGGCAAACAAAGCGGGGCCGAGGTCGGCTACAACCCGCACAAGCCTGGTCGTCCCAGTCACGCACTGCACACGTACTGGGTTGGCAACTTGCGACTGGTTCTCGATGTCGTCGTCTCCTCTGGAAAGCAGCACAGTTCCATGCACGCGCGACCTGGACTGAGCGCCGTGCTGGATAGCTTGAGCCGCGAGCAACTGCCAGCCTTGATACGTGGAGACTGCGGCTATGGCAACGAGCCGTTTATCGGCGAACTGGAAGATCGCAGCCAGAGCTATCTGTTCAAGCTACGCCAGACCAAAGGGGTGCAACGGCTGCTGGCGCGCCAGTTTGCCCGCGATGACTGGAGTACGCCCGGCCCTCGCGATCAGGGTTGGAGTGCGGTGGAGGACACACTGCGGCTTGCGGGGTGGGATAAGTCACGCCGGGTAGTGATCCTGCGTCGACTTACAAAGTCCGACTTAGCGCTGAGTCGAAAGACCAAGGATGAACAGATCGAGCTACTGCTGCCTGACGAGGACGTGCAGCTCTGGGAGTACGCAGTTCTGGTGACCAACAGCAGCTACCCGCTGGATGCGATGGCGCAGTTATACCGCGACCGGGCCGATGCGGAGAACGGCTTCGATGAGTTGAAGAACCAGTGGGGCTGGGGCGGCTTTACGACTCAGGACATGGAGCGCTGCCAGACCAGCGCCCGTGCCGTAGCGTTGGTCTACAACTGGTGGAGTTGGTACTGCCGTGCGGCCAAACCGGGGGCGAGGATGGAAGCCATTACCAGTCGCGCGCTCTTACTGGCAGCCGTGGGCAGGGCGACCAAACATGCCGGAAAGACAACGCTCTACCTGACGCCCATGCATGCTGCCAGGAAATCTCTGATCCTGATGATCGCCAATATCCACAAGGCTCTGAGTCATGTGAGAACAGTTGCGGAGCAGTTTCCGGCGACCGACCGATGGAAGACCCTGCTGGACTATGTTGTGGCTAAAATCACCCCAGCTCTACCACCAAGGCTCCTCGAAGCAAATGGCGTTTCGCAAGGTAACTGCCGTTTTTAGGATGATTCAAACAGAAGTTAAAGAAGGCTCTCAGGAGTTCCTGCTTCTTCTTTTTGGTGAGTGGAGCGCCGGGCCAAGACTTGCGGAATTCTTCAAGATGACGCACGGTCACTGACGCGATATGCGATACGGGAAGTGGAACGTCTCTAATTGCAGGAGTCTGTTTCGTCGCACACCATTTTGCAAATCCCAAGACCTCTCCAGGCTTGACCTCCCTATCCTCCACCGGAAGTTCACCTGGCTTCGCTTGCTTATTGTCCTTGGGACTTGGCGCTTCGAGCAGCCTCGTTAACTTGCTGAGAAGGGTGCCACCGGAATGCTGCTCCCGCTTATCTTCCAGGTAGAGTCGGACGGCTTCCTTTACTGTCATCCCACAAGGAAGCTCTACATCTTTACCCTGGCGCGCGAGCCGGAATCGCTCTTCAATCTCGGTTGCGGCCTCCTGCGCCCTCTCCCAACTGCCGGGTCTTTGCGCTTTGGAGGAGGGCTTTCCCGTCCTGCCTCCAGTAGAGCCATTTGGGGCAGCCGCATCGTTTCCATGACCTGGCGGAGGCTTTCGGGCAGTCAGCGGAGTGGCGAGTGTAGACCTCCACTGTTGGAACTGCGGTGACGTTCATGAGTACGAGTGTAAACTCAAACTACAAAACGCATACGATTCTGTTTGGTCTTTGTAAGTTATTGATAACAAAGGCGTAAAGTGGTGGCCAGGGAGGGAGTTGAACCCCCGACACGCGGATTTTCAGTCCGCTGCTCTACCAGCTGAGCTACCTGGCCATCCTGAATGCACTGAATAAAAGTGCTTACGGAGGGGGTTGCAGAAGCAAACACTGCTTGCTGGAACGTTTTCGATTATAGCAGTATGAGAACCGTTCGCAAACCTTGACTGTGGATAAACGGCGTGGATATACCCGCACCCATCGGCTCAGAATACGTCCGCAAAACGCCCAGCCATCATCACCGCCGCACAGTGATTTCCCCCAAACCAGTACGCCAGTTCGCGGTAATCGTCGAGCTCAAAAAACGCGAGATCGGCATCCTTGCCCACTTCCACGCTTCCCTTCCGCTCGCCCAGTTCCAGCGCGTGAGCGCCGTTGATGGTTGCCGCCGTCAGCGACTCCTCCACGCTCATTCGCATTTGGGTGCACGCCAGCGATAACACCATCGGCATGCTAATTGTCGGCGAAGTTCCGGGATTGTAGTCGGTTGCCAGCGCCACCGGAGCACCGGCGTCAATCAATTTGCGCGCCGGTGGATACTTCTTGGTCGCCAGAAAGTAATTGGCTCCGGGGAGAAGCGTCGCCACGGTTTCGCCCGCTGCCAAGGCTTCGACGTCGGCCTTTTCCAGGCAGTCCAGATGGTCAGCCGACGCCGGATTGTGGGCGAGAATTGTCGCCAGCGGAGTGTTCGTCAACTGCCCCACGTGTACCCGCGAGCGCAGCCCGTGCCGCTCGGCCTCTCGCAGAATCCGCTCAGTCTGCCGCAACGTAAACGCACCACGCTCGCAGAAAACATCCACGTATTGCGCCAGCTTCTGGCGCGCAACCTTCGGCAAAATTTCCGCGCACAACAGCTCGATGTACTTTTCCGGTTTCTCCAGAAACTCCGGTGGCGGCACGTGCGCGCCGAGAAACGTTGGCACCACGGTTCCCTGCCATTGCTGGGCCGCGCGCCGGATCGCCTTCAGGCTTTTGATCTCCGATGCGGCGTCCAAGCCATAGCCGGACTTCGCCTCCACAGTGGTTGTTCCCTGCGACTGCGCCTGCCGCAACGCGGAGAACACGTGGTCTGACAGGGTGGCTTCGCTTGCCGCGCGCACGCCCTGGATGCTGGAGCGAATGCCACCGCCCGCTGCCGCGATCTCCTCATAGCTGGCGCCGGCCACGCGTTTCTCAAAGTCGATCAACCGCGGCGCCACAAATACCGGATGGGTGTGCGAATCCACAAAGCCCGGCAGCACCACCTTGCCACGGCAATCCAGTTCGATCACCTCGGCGCGATGCTCTTTCAGCCATGGGTTGCGAAGTACCTCGCGGCTTTTGCCGACCGCCGCGATCTGTCCGCCGGAGATCAGCACCGCGGCATCCTCGGTCACGCCGATCTCGCGCATTTGCCGCCCGCGCCGCGGCCCCGGCTCGCCATTCATCGTCACCAGTTGAGAGATGCGATGCAGCAGCACCGCCGGTTCAAGTGCCACCGCTTCTTCTTCTGCGATCTTCGTTCTTGCCATGCTTGCCTCGTGCTCTTACTTCTCTGCCATTGGAATTCGTACGCCGGACTTTTCGGCAAAGCGGATCGCCTCGCCGTAGCCCGCGTCTGCATGCCGTAGTACGCCCATTCCCGGATCGTTGGTCAGCACGCGCTCGATGCGCCGCGCCATCTCCTCGGTGCCATCGGCTACGGTTACCTGCCCTGCGTGTTGCGAGTATCCTATGCCCACGCCGCCGCCGTTGTGGATGGAAACCCAGGACGCCCCAGAGGCTGTGTTCACCAGCGCGTTCAGCAGCGGCCAGTCGGCCACCGCGTCGCTCGCGTCCTTCATCGACTCGGTCTCACGGAAGGGCGACGCCACCGAGCCGCAGTCGAGATGATCGCGCCCGATCACGATTGGAGCCTTGATTTTTCCCTGCTTCACCAGCTTGTTAATCGCCAAGCCGAACTCGGCGCGTTCGCCATAGCCGAGCCAGCAGATTCGCGCCGGCAATCCCTGAAAGCGAATCCGCTTGCGCGCCAGGTCGATCCAGCGGGCCAGCTTGCGATTCTGCGGAAACAGTTCGAGCACCAGGTCGTCGGTCACGGCGATGTCCTGCGCATCACCTGAAAGCGCAACCCAGCGGAACGGCCCTTTGCCCTCGCAGAACAGCGGCCGAATGTACTCCGGCACAAAGCCCGGAAAATCGTAGGCGTTCTTCACTCCCATTTGGAAGGCGAAGGTGCGGATGTTGTTGCCGTAGTCGAAGGTCACCGAGCCCATCTTCTGCAGCCGCAGCATCCCTTCCACGTGTCGCGCAATGGACTCCAGCGACCGCTGCTCGCAGGTCTTCGGATCGCGCGCGCGCAACTCCAGCGCCTCTTCGAGGGTCATCCCGTTCGGCACGTATCCATTCAGCGGATCGTGCGCCGAGGTCTGATCGGTCAGGATGTCAGGCACCACGCCGCGCTCGGCCAGCTCCGGAATCACGTCGGCGCAGTTGCCCACCAGCCCGACGGAGATGTTCTGCTTATTGCGTACCGCATCGTTCAGAATCCGCAGCGCCTCGTCGAGCGAGTTCGCCATGAAGTCGCAGTAGCCGCTCTTCAGCCGCCTCTTGATGCGCTCGGGATCGACCTCAATGCCAAGGAACGCCGCGCCGGTCATCGTGGCCGCCAAGGGCTGCGCTCCGCCCATGCCGCCCATGCCACCGGAGACAATCAACTTGCCGCGCAGGTCGCCTCCGAAGCTCCGCTCGCCTGCTGCCGCAAACGTCTCATACGTCCCTTGGATGATTCCCTGCGAGCCGATATAGATCCACGAACCGGAGGTCATCTGACCATAGGCCATCAGCCCGGCGCGCTCCAGTTCGTTGAACTTGTCCCAGTTGGACCAGTGCCCCACCAGGTTGGAGTTGCAGAGTAGCACGCGCGGCGCGTAGTCATGCGTGCGCATGATGCCCACCGGCTTGCCCGACTGCACCAGCAGCGTCTCGTCGTTCTCCAGCCCCTTCAGCGAGCGCACAATCGCGTCGTAGCACTCCCAGTTGCGCGCCGCCCGCCCCGTGCCGCCATACACCACCAGATCGCGCGGACGCTCGGCCACCTCTTCATCGAGGTTGTTCATCAGCATGCGCAACGCAGCCTCCTGCGCCCAGCCCTTGCAGGAGAGCTCCAGCCCACGCGCCGCTTTTATGGGAGTGTAGCTGCGCACCGCTCGTTCCACTTCGAGTGACATACGTGCCTCACCCGCCTTCGTGCCCGAAGGCGTGACGCAAATCGTAGTTCCAAGGGAGGGTGGTTGGCAAACGGGGGATGAATGTTAACGTCTCAATTCAGAGAGGACGAAACCCCAGCCCAGAGATGAACCGCCGCATACTTCAATTCGTGTTCATGCTGGGCATTGTGAATTTCGCCGCCTTTTGGGTCGGGCCTGTATACCTTGGAGGCGATGCCATAAGCGGACGGGTTGTAAACGGCCATTATTTTCTGTCAAGTCACGGCCATCTCACCGCGGTCAGCGCTGCGGTGTTCAACTACAGCAAGTGGCATACCCGGAGTCTCTTCGTTACCCATCCACTGGCCATGCTCTGCGCTTGGCTCTCTAGCCGGAAACAGAATTCGACAATGGAGCCGAAGCCCGTCTAGCTATGCGCATCGGAGATCGCTTTTAGCTGCATTCCGCAAACGCTCATCCCTCACTCGATCCAGCCGCCGCCCACCACCTCATCGCCGCTGTACATCACCACAGCCTGCCCCGGAGTTACCGAGCGCTGCGCCTCATCGAAGGTGACGAGCACCTCGTCTGCGGCCACGGGTTCCACGGTGGCTGCCGCCGCGGGATGGCGATGGCGAATCTTTGCTTCGACGCGCATGGGGCCGTCGAGTTTGGCAATGGAGATCCAGTTCATATTCTTCGCGCGCAGGGTCTTTGAGAGCAGCGCCTCGGCCCCGCCGACTACTACTTCCTTGCGGTCGCCGCGAATCTCCACCACGTAGAGCGGCGAGCCGGTGGCCACGCCGAGTCCCTTGCGCTGGCCGATGGTGAAGTTGTGAATCCCTTCGTGGCGGCCGAGCACCTCGCCGTCCTCAGTCACCAGTTCGCCGGAAAGATCGGGCAGCCGCTCGCCCTGCTCTTCCATGTAGGCGTCGAGGAAGGCCTTGTAATTGCCGCCGGGCACGAAGCAGATCTCCTGCGAGTCGGGCTTTTCGGCCAGCACGGTCAAGCCCTGCTGCCGCGCCTCCTCGCGCACTGCGGGCTTGCACATCTCGCCCAGCGGAAACAGTGTGCGGCTCAACTGTTCCTGCGTGAGGCCGAACAAAAAGTATGTCTGGTCCTTGGCGCGGTCTGCCGGACGCTTCAAGATCCAGCGGCTGCGCTCGGCGTTCCACTCATTGCGCGCATAGTGGCCGGTGGCGATCACGTCCGCGCCCACCGAGCGCGCTGTCCGCAGCAGTTGATCGAACTTCAAGTGGTTGTTGCAGAGCGAGCACGGGATCGGCGTCCGCCCCGAAAGGTAATCCTCCACGAACGGACGCACCACGTCGCGCTCAAAGCGGTCTTCCTGATTGACGACGTAATACGGAATCGCCAACCTCTTCGCCACCGCGCGCGCGTCATACACATCGTCGAGCGAGCAGCATCGTCCGGCCTGCGGTTCGCCAGATGGGTTTGGATTCGCCTGCGGCAGACGCCGCTGATTCCACAACTGCATCGTCAGTCCAATGACGTTGTAGCCATCGCGCACCATCAGCGCCGCCACGGTCGAGGAGTCCACCCCGCCGCTCATAGCCACCGCAACTGTCTTCCGCTCTTGCAACATACGCTCTTCCAAAACTAGGCCCCGCCTATCTCACTATGTCTTTCCTGCCCACGCCGGACTCAACTCCCGCAGCTTTGCAACCACCTCAGGAACGCGCGCCAGCACGTACTCCACTTCCTCTTCCGTATTCTGTTTTCCGAGGCTGAAGCGAATCGATCCGCGCGCCTCTTCCGGAGTGAGTCCCATCGCGGTCAGGACGTGCGAAGGCTCAATCGCGCCGGAAGAACAAGCCGCGCCGGTCGAAACCGAGATCCCCTTCAGGTCCATGGCGATCACGAATCCTTCGCCCTCGATGCCATCGAAGACGATGCTTGAGGTATTCGGAACCCGCTCGGCTGCGGCAGAATTCACCCGCGAGCCTGGAACCGCGCTGAGGATTGTGCGCTCCATACGGTCGCGCAGCGAACTCATGCGTTCGGCCCCGCCGCAGGCCAGCCATTCCATGGAAAGCTCGGCGGCTTTGCCCATGCCGGCAATGCCTGCCAGATTTTCCGTTCCGGCGCGCCGTCCGCGCTCATGCCGTCCGCCCACCTGCGTTGCGCGCAGCAGAGTTGCACGCCGCACAAACAGCGCGCCCACGCCTTGCGGCCCGTGCATCTTGTGCGCCGCAATGGTCAGCAGGTCGCAGCCGATCCGCTCCACGTCGATCGCGACCTTCCCTGCCGCCTGCACCGCGTCGGTGTGGAAGTACACGTCCGCCTCACGAGCAATCGCCCCAATCTCCTCCACCTTTTGCAGCGCGCCGGTCTCGTTGTTGGCCATCATTACGGAAATCAGCTTCGTCTCCGGCCTCAGCGCCGCCCGCACATTCTCAGGCCGCACCACCCCGTTCGCGTCGCAGGCGACATAGGTTACTGCTATGCCCATCTCTTCCAGCCGCTTGCAGGAGTTCAGTACCGCGTGGTGTTCGATGGTCGAGCTGATCACATGATCGCCCGCCACCTACCAATCCAGAGAGCGCGAGGTTATCGCCTTCGGTGCCACCGAGGTGAACACGATTTCGCTCGGTCGCGCGCCCAGCAGCCCAGCCACCTGTTCACGCGCGCCTTCCACTGCCGCCCTCGCCTGCTGGCCCTGCTGATGGATGGAACTGGCGTTGCCAAAGCTCTCCAACAGATAAGGCCGCATCGCCTCAAAAACCTCCGGCAGCAAAGGCGTGGTCGCATTATTGTCAAAATAGATTCGCCGCATCACTACCCTTATTCTATCTCCGCTTCCCGGGAAACGAATTTCCCAGCCGCGCATCATATGGGGGATGCCGGATCATCCGACATTTCCGTCTCCGGTTCTACCTCCGCGCCCGCACTGCCGCCGCCCTCCGTCGCGCGTCGGCACTCTCTGCTTCTGGGTGGTTCTCCTGCTGTTTATTATCGTATTTGTATTGATCTGGCGGCTCGCTTCTACCCACGACCCCAGTCACTGGAGTGCGGGATTAGGCAGCAATGGCGACACCGTTGCACTCATCGCAACCGCAGCCAACGTCCCCACTGATTATTAGATTAGGCGACCAGGAGATCAGGCGCATCCAAATCGTGCTCGGCTCGAGTTCTCTCAAGCAAAGTCGGGCTTCTCTCAAGCAAAAGAGCCCACCCGCGCCTTTCTCCGCATTTCTCGGAGCAGCACGTCTGGGCTCTTCAATCTCGTTTTCGCGCTGTTTAGCGGCGCTCGTCGATCGGAATCCACGGTGCCGGGTAGGCCGGTCCCACGTATTCGGCACGCGGACGAATGATCTGGCCTTCGGCAAACTGCTCCATGATGTGTGCCGTCCAGCCTGAAATCCGCGACACCGCAAAGATCGGCGTGAATAGGTCCACATCGATTCCGAGCGTGTGATAGGTCGAAGCCGAGTAAAAATCCACGTTGGCGTTCAACTGCTTCTCGGCAATGATGAAGTCCTCGATTGCCTTCGAGTATTCGAACCACTTGATCTGCCCGCTAGAGGAGCCCAAGTCATGCGACATGCGGCGCAGGTGGGCCGCACGAGGATCCTCCGTCTTGGTATACACGCGATGTCCAAAGCCCGGAATCTTTGCCTTCTGTGCCAGCAGGCCCTTGATGTAACTCACCGGGTCTGCGCCGTTGATGTCAATCTCCCTCAGCAGCTTGTATACCGACTCATTGGCGCCGCCGTGCAGTGGGCCCTTCAGGGCTCCAAGTCCGGAGGTCACGGCCGAATGCATATCGCTCAGCGTGGCTGCCGTGACGCGCGCCGCAAAGGTCGACGGGTTCCATTCGTGGTCCGCGTGCAGGGTGAGCGCGATATCAAGTGCCCGGATTGCGGTCTCGCTTGGCCTTTCGCCAGTCAACATCAGCAGGAAGTTCCCGGCATGCGAAAGCGTGCGGTCCGGCTCGATGATCGGCAGCCCCTTGCGAACCCGGTCGTAGACCGCAACGATCATCGCAATTTGGGAAAACAGCCGCTGCGCCTTGTGGTAGTTGGCATCCTTGGTATTCACCTTCTCTTCAGGGTCGAAAAAGCAAAGCGAGCTCACAATCGTGCGTAGCACATCCATGGGCAATGCGTGCTTCGGAATCTGCTTCAGGAAGCTGATGATCTGCGCGTCCAGCTTGCGCTCCCGTGCCAACTGCTGTTTGAACTCCGCTAATTCCGCCCGCGTCGGCAGCTTGCCGTGCCACAGCAGGTATGTGACTTCCTCAAAGGTTGCGTTATCCGCGAGTTCATGAATATCGATTCCACGATATGCCAGAATTCCCTTTTCGCCATCGATGAAACAAATCGATGACGTACCTGCTATCACGTCTTCGAAACCCCGGTTTACAGAATTAGTAGCACTCGTGGACATCGTGTTCCTTTCCGCACTGAATATTGAGAGTAAAAGATTCCAAATGCAAGCCGCTCCCCGCAATCCTGGGGCGCCGGGTTACCTGCCACTTACCCTTTTGAAGGGAATCGCAGCGCACCTTTTATATCATAAGCTTCACTCATCAATCGCCAACTTTTTTGCAAGTGGGAGTGTTCCCGCGGAAGGGGCGGAGAGGTAAGTCTTCGCGGGTGCCGGAGTGCACTCAAGCCGCCATTTATCCCGCTAGACCCGCTACGCGGGTTGCGTGGACTTGCGGGATATGAGGGCGGGCGACTGGTACGCTCCGGTCCCGGTGGACGTCCGCGTGAATAGTACTCCCAAACGCATTTCTGTCTACGAAAAACTTCCGCAAATTTTTGCGTTGCGTCCCGCATCGGTCCTAATCTGGCTTCGTCACCGGCATCGCTCCGTTACAATGCCACCAAACAACGCCACAAACTCACTGGAGGTTTTTCGTGCGCAAACTGCTCTCCGCAACTTTGCTCCTCGCTTCGCTGCTCCTGCTCTCCGCCGTCGGCTTCGCGCAGGCTCCGCCCGCCCCCGACCCCAACAAACCTTACGTCATGGAGTACTACTACAAGACGCACTGGGGTTATCAGGAAGAATTCCTCGAACTCTTCAAGAAGAATCACTACCCGCTGCTGCAGAACGAGATCGCGCAAGGTCGCATTCTATCGGTGCGCATGGATACTCCCGCCTTTCACATGCCCGAGCAGGAACGCTGGGACTACCGCGTGACCATCGTCTTCAAGAATGCGCAAGCGGCCTATACCCCGGTCGATGAGCACGCGATTCAACTTCAGCTTTTCCCCGACCAGGCGGCATTCAAGCGAGAAGAGCAGCGCCGCTTTGAAATCCTGGAAGCCCACTGGGATCTGGCCATCTCGCAGATCGCGCTGGACCGGAAGTGACCGGCCAGCAGCGGATGAACTTCCGCCTCCGGTGAAACGGCAAACGCCCCTCGATTGCGAGAGGCGTTGTGGTTCCAGCAACTTTGCTACGGCTATGCGGCAGCCTGCGCAGCTTTGGAGTTGACCAGTTCGCGAATGCGCAGCCGAGCCTGGTGCAATCCCTGGCGCGAGTCGTTCTCGGTGATAGCGAGAGTACGCGCGATGCGGGCGTGATCGTAGGCGTCCCCATCGTGCATGCAGAAGATCATGCGTTCGGTGTGCGGCAGTTGAGTGATGGCGCGTTCCAGTTCCTCGCGCTTGGTATTACGCCGGACGCTGCTCACCGCATTTACCGTAGCGCATTCCAATTGCAGCGGTCCCAGGCTTACAGACGCCTCGTTCTGCAACTCGCGCAGTAACGCCCGATCGATAATCTCTTCGCTAGGCCGGTCGCTCAACGAGAATGCACGCAAAAACGTCCGTTCGGAGACATGCTCCGCCATCGGCTCGCTGTCGGTCATCCAGAATGCAAACGAGTACACACGATGACGGTTCGCCTCGTATATCGCTCGTTGGAGCTTGATGCGCTTGCTCCTTGCACTAGGAAGAAACTGCACGATTGCGCTTGGCAGTACACCCTCGAATGGACTTGACACTGGATGCCCCCTTAGACGGCTGAACTCCTGTACGCGCGGGCTAAAAGCCCTCGGAAAGCTCGCTTTGTCGTAATCGATTCAAGATACCCTAGGCTGAATCCTGAATCAACGGAAACCGTCGCGTAGCCCTTCTAATGCAATCGCCCTGCCCAAGTTTTCTTCAAGCAGCATCTCTGCTTTGTTGAAATCCCTACAAGCTATACTGAATCAACTAGTTTGGACACGTGAGATATTTTCCCGAAGTATCACTTCGAAGTAGTTTATTAACCTTACGCACTACTATTCATCATTTTAGCGTGGCATTCATGGTTTTAATAGTGGAACCATTATGCTCACTTTAGGCCCGATTGTAGAAGAATTACGTGAAGCCGGGGGCCGAAGCCGCTGCAGCTCTGGAATGGCGGAACTACGAAGGTTACGTTTTCGCGGGCGCGGAATCACCCACCAGAAGGGCAGCATTGCCGTCCGGCTTGGTGGCAGTAGCGGACACCGGGCCGCTCGCCAATGGGAGTTTGATTTGGAAAACAGCTCCCCCCTGCCGGTGATTGAAGGCGATGATGTCCCCGCCATGCTCCTTTACGATGCCGTAGCAGATGGAAAGCCCGAGCCCGGTGCCTTTGCCGATCTTCTTGGTGGTATAGAACGGGTCGAAGATCTTCTTGGGATCCTTGAGCCCCAGACCGGAGTCCCGGAATTCGATGCAGGCCCGATTTTCCTCCGCATACGTTCGCACCCGCAAACTGCCGCTCTGCGCGCAATCCATAATCGCATCCACGGCATTGTTGACGATGTTTAGAAAAACCTGCTCCAGTTGATGCACATCGCCGGTTACGAAAGGAAGTGCAGAGTCGTAATCCCGTTCCACCGTTACGTTGTTCAGCTTCAGATCGAATTCCCGCAGCGCCAGACTATCATCCAACGGGCGCCGAATATCCACTTGGGAATGAAGTGGCTTACGCTGGCGCGAGAACGAGAGCAGGTTTTGCACCACGCGATGGGTGCGCTGGGTCTGCTGGTAAATTTTGCGTACATAGTCCTGCGCACGCTCCGCGATCGGTTCTGTTTCGAGCAACTGCACGTAGCCGAGAATGGCCGTGAGCGGATTGTTCAACTCGTGCGCGACCCCGGAAATGAGCTGTCCGACGGCGGACATTTTCTCGCTTTGCAGCAATTGCTCTTGGGCGCTACGGAGATTCTCATAGGCCTGCGCCGTCTCCTCGTAGAGCAGCACTTTTTCTACCGAACTTCCGAGCTGGCGTGCGATGGCGATCGCAAGATTGTGGTCGTTCCCCGTGAACTGGTTCCGATTCCGGCTGCTAATGAGCAGAATTCCCAAGGTCTTGCGCCGCGAGTACATTATGACGGCGACAAAGGATTCGTAGCCGCGTTTCACGATCCATGATTGCGCCGGTTCAGGCAAGCGTGGGAAATCCTGCTCCGTAATGATTTCACTGTGCGCTCGCGCAATGCATCCCGCCAGTTTCCCTGCCGCCAAGTCTCGCAGCTCCGCGCATTCCTCCTCCCGGTTCTCTCGGTTGGTTTCGCTGCGCGTCAGGCATCCGGAATCCGGGTCGAAGAGCAGGATGTTGCATTGCTGGGCAAACAACTCGGTGGTCCAATGCAGTGTGTTCTGCAGAATCTGGTCGAGGTTGAAGGTCGCGGCTGCGGCGGTCGCCATGGCATTGAGCGCGGCGAGCTCCCGGTTACGCCGCCGCATCTCCTGCTCCACCCTCTTCTTCTCGGTGATGTCTACCAGAAAGCCCTGATAGCGCTCGATATTTCCCTGCGCATTCCGGGTCGCAAAGCTGTTCTCCATCAAGGTCACGATCTGTCCGTCCTTGCGGCGGAGCGTGATCTCGTAGTTGCGCATGGAACCTAGCCGCCCCATATCCTCTAGATATGCGGCACGCTGTTCGGGGCTCTGGAAGAGTTCCCTGCCGATGTCGATCTCAAGCATTTCCTCGCGGCTTGGATAGCCCAACATGGTTGCGAAAGCGCGATTACAGTCGACCAACTGCCCCTCGGGGGTAGAAACGAACACACCCTCCTGCACCGACTCAAACAACAGCCGGTAGCGCTGTTCCCCGATCCGCCGTTCGGTGCTGTCACAGATAACGTGAACCGTGCCGGCTCCCTGATTCTCGAGGTAGTAGGAAGAGGTGGAGATCAGTGAGTATCCTCCGAAACACGGATCGGAGACCTCGCCGATGGTTTGCTGCGCCAACTCGCAATAGGGGCAGCCGAGTTGCGCGCCGGGCAAAACCGATGCCAGCGGCTGGCCAATGAGTTCCGGCAGCGCGCGCCCGAGGCGTTGCGCCAGTGCACGGTTCATGCGCAATATGAGCCCTTCGGCGTCATGCACCAGAATGGAGTCACGAATGGAGTCGATGGTCGCCAGCCACTGCCGCTGCGATTGAAGAACCTGTTGGAACAGATGCAGGTTTTCACCCGCTACTCCCAATTGATTCCCCGTGGTGGTAAGAAACCGGAGCTCGCCCGCGGTAAACCAGCGCCGGCCAGTCAGCCCAAAGGCGAGAATCCCCACCAGAGCCGTCTCTCCTATCACCGGCACCAAGAGCAGGTACCGCATTCCGGCCCGCTCCAGGTCAACGCGCAGTTCCGGAGCCAGACTCCGGACACTCACCCTTCGGGCCTCGCGTCCATTCAGCAGCGGCATGATAACGCTGTCGCGAACAGGCACCCGGAGGCGAGGCTCGGTGATCCAGTCAGGGAGTCCCACATGATGATTGAGTACCAGGTCCTCTGCTTCCACCATTTGGAACCAGGCGAATTTGGCGCCGTGGAGCTGGCACAATTCATTCATCGCCGTCAGCATTACGCCGCTATGGTCGCGAGCTCCCGCTGCGACGCTGGCAATCGCGCTCATCACATCTACCCGTCGGGCTAGCACCCGCTCGCGCAGACCGAAGGAGACGATCATCGCGACAAGCAAAAGGCCGAGCGGGGTCGCCCACTGCCCAACGGGCAACAGGGCTGCTGTCGCTGGAGTGCCCAGCCAGCCGAGGTTAGCGACATCGATCATCTACTCTCCCGCCTTGCTATATACCACAGGAAGGTTCTGCGACCCTCAGGTATTCTGCGGATGTAAGCTGAAAACATCCAGAGTACAATGGTAACCGTTCCAAGACGACGCAGTGTTACTGACGTGTTGGCGAATTCCACGAGGCGACCCCCCGATGTCGGTTGAGCGAATCCTTGTTGTCGATGACGAAGAAGCGATCCGCGAAGTCGTCTGCGCCATGCTGCAGAATGCCTCTTACCGCTGCGAGCAGGCCTGTTCGGGAGTGGAGGCACTGCGAATCCTCGCTGAAGACAGCAATTTCCAACTCGTGCTCACCGACTTGATGATGCCGGAACTGGATGGCGTGGGGCTACTGGAAAAGCTCAAGGAACAGCATCAGGATCTGCCCGTCGTGATGGTCACCGCCGTCCACGACATTTCCGTGGCGCTTGCGGCGATCCGCAACGGAGCCTACGATTACCTGCTGAAACCATTCGAGCGCGATCAATTGCTCGCCGTGGTTCGGCGGGCACTGGAAGCCAACCGCCTGCGGGTGGAGAACCGCACCTACCAGTCCAGTTTGGAAGCGCTTGTGGACCAGCGCACCGCGGAACTTCGCGAGACCATTGCCGAACTGGAACGATCCTACGACGTAACCCTGGAAGCATTGGGCGATGCCCTCGACCTGAAAGACGCCGAAACAGAAGGCCACTCCAAGCGCGTGACCGCCTTCACCATCCAAATCGCGCGCGCCGTGGGACTCGATTCACAAACTATTCACATACTGGCCCGCGGCGCCTTCCTACATGACATTGGAAAGATGGCCATCCCCGACGCCATCCTGCGCAAGCCGAATCATCTGAATGAAGAAGAAACAGCTATCATGCGGCAGCACAGCTACCTCGGCTACCGGATGCTGAGAAAGATTCCATTTCTCGCCGAATCTGCCGATGTGGTGTATGCACACCAGGAACACTGGGACGGGAGTGGATATCCGCGTGGCCTAAAGGGCGAGGAGATTCCCTTGGGCGCACGAATCTTCGCGATTGCCGATACCCTGGACGCGATTACCTCAGACCGCCCCTACCGCGCCGCGCGCAGCTTTGATGCAGCCAGCAAAGAGATTGCCGCGTGGTCGGGCCGGCAGTTTGATCCCCACGTCGTCGGCGTTTTCCTCTCGATTCCCACTTCCGTATGGGAAGGTCTGAATCGGGGAATCAACTCTGACAGTAACCGCATCTGCTATAGTGAGCATCTTTCCACACAGTCTGGCTAGGCTGGAAGGGAGCTCGTACAGATGGCGGTAAAACTGGAACGACACCAGGTGGCCGAGGGGCTACAGAAGCTCACTAATTGGACTCTGCAGGGGGACCAGATTGAGCGCCTCATAACCTTTGAAACTTTCGTCGATGCCATGATCTTCGTCAACAAGGTTGCCGAGGTCGCCGAAGAGGAAGGGCATCACCCGGATATCCGCATCGTTTACAACCGCGTCACCCTCGCGCTCAGCACCCATGACGCGGGCGGACTCACCCAGAAGGACTTCCAGATGGCGCGCAGGATCGACTCGCTCACCGCGTAGAGGGCGCGACTCGCAATACGGAATTTTTGCCCGCAACAAACATCCTACAATCGCGTTCCAAACTTAAGGCTTGGCGGGCTTATCGCCACGTCTACGCAAGGAGAACGATGAAACGCCTAAGAACCGCCTGGATTGCACCGCTGTTACTCATTGCCGCCGCTGCGCTGGCACAGCAAACTCCCATCACTGCCGACACGCTTTGGGTCGGCGGGAACGGAAAGTTTGAGAGCACGCCAGACACCGCCCTCGTGCAGTTCTCCATCTCCGCGCAGCAGGCGGAGTTGAAAGCCGCCTACGCCCAAGCCCAGGAATCTGCCGAGACGATTCGCAGGACTCTGCGTGACAATGGCCTCGATCCCAAAGACGCTGAAATCGGCTCCTTCGCCATGACTCCGGTCTACAACTGGAGTCCCAAGCGCAAATTGGTGGGCTTCCAAGTCAATAGCCACGTCACCGTCAAGGTTCACGATTTCAACAAGCTTGGCCCGATCATCGAGAGCTTCTCACGGGTGGATGCCACCGACACTCTCAGCATCAGCTACACCCTTGAAAACATCGAATCGGCAAAAGCCAAAGCGGTCGAGGATGCCTACCGCGCGGCTCATCGCAGTGCAGAAGTCCTTGCCCACGCCGGAGGCCGGACGCTGGGCGCAATGAGCTATGCCTCGGTGGATGCCAGCGAATTCACTCCGCAGCCGATCCCAATGGTGATGAAGGCACGCGCTGCCAACGAACTCGCGGCACCTCCTCCCATGCAGGATTTCGCCCCGGCAAAGATCGAGATGACAGCGCACGTGAACGTGCTCTTTCAGTTGAAGTAAGGCCGGGAACTCTTGTGCGAATCGCGTGCTAGTTTTTGGCCACGCGATCATGTTCCACGGAGATGGGGCGCTCCAGCACCATGTCCACCAGCGTGCCGCTCTCAATGCGCACGTCCGGCCCGCGAGTCAGCAGAACCGACGCCAGACCGGCCCCCGCGCCCAGTAATCCGCCGACGCCGGCTCCTTTGGCACCGCCCGTAACCACCGCACCCAGGGCGGCTCCGGTACCCGCGGTGGTTGCGACGGTTGCGGCATCCTTGCCCTTTGTGCCCTGGCTTTCGATGCCGCCTTCCTGCGTGTCTTTCATCTTCGTCTTCTCCGCGCCTGGAACGCTGTCAATCGAACCGGGGAGCAGCAAGGTATAACCGGAGGGGAAGATGAGGGTATTGAAATGAATCACCAGTGCGCCGCGCCCCTTCACCCGTCCGGGGCGTTGCGAGCGCTCGATCACTCCCTGCACATAGGTTCCGGCTGGAATCACGATGTGGCCGTTTGAGACCACAGGAAACGAGGTTTCGGCATACACCGGATCGTTCACCCGCGCGCTTTTGGTGGAGATCGCGTGCTTGAGAGTCACGGCGATTCGCGTCCCCGCCTCCAAAGTGTATGCCTCAGCGTTGGGCGAGGAGGCAGGAATGGAATGCACGGTAGGCGAAGGAACCGGGGTTGCCGCCGGATCGACCAGCGTCGGGGTCACAGGCATCACTCGGGGATTCACCGCGGACGAGGAAGGCTGCTGAGCTGCGGCAAAAGTGGAAAGCAACAAGAGTGCAATAAGTACGCGCATCGTGATCACCTCAAGTTAAGCGTATCTGATATCTCTGATGACCAACACACGATGATTTGTACCGCCAGTTCCGCGATTTCGCAAGTTCGATAAACCCGAGCATCGGCTCGCAACGCGGTTCCCTGCCCTCAATTTCCCGACTGCGAGGCTCTGTGGCACTATCGAAGGCTGCACACGAGGAGAGCCCATGTCCCAAATCATCGTCGAAGTCAGCGGCACCATCGGAACGATTACGCTGAACCGCCCCAAGGTCAACGCGCTGAGTGAAGCCCTGATCGAGGAGATCACCTCGGCGCTGGATTCCATGAAGACGGACAACCTGCGCGCCGTCATTCTTCGCGCCCAGCGCGGCGTCAAGGTCTTTTCCGCCGGACACGAGATCAGCGAACTGCCCACCAATGGCCGCGATCCGCTCACCTACAACGATCCACTGCGCCAACTCGTGCGCGCCATTCAGTTGCATCCCTGCCCAATCATCGCCATGGTCGAAGGCTCCGTGTGGGGCGGCGCCTGCGAGATGGTGATGAGTTGCGACCTGATCGTGGCCGGCGAGGACACCACCCTGGCCATTACTCCGGCCAAGCTTGGTGTTCCCTATAACCTATCCGGCATCCTGAATTTCATGAAGGTCTCCGACATCCATTTCATCAAGGAGATGATGTTTACCGCACAACCGATCGCGGCAAAGCGCCTGATGGAGTGCGGAGTCATCAATCACGTGGTTCCCCGGGCAGAACTGGAAAGCTTCACTCACGAACTAGCAACTCCGATTGTGGAAACCTCACCGCTCGTGCACCGCATCCTAAAGGAACAGTTGCGCGTGCTGGCTGCGGCACATTCGATCACGCCGGAGGCCTACGAGCGCATCCAATCTCTTCGGCGCGAGGTGTATGACAGCGAAGATTACCAGGAGGGTATCCGGGCGTTCCTAGAAAAGCGCAAGCCGAATTTTCAGGGCAGGTAGAAGGGCAATCGGCCATGTGTGGGACCCAGGGTGGTGTGCCGATCTAGCAACCCTGTGCAGAGCTTTAGCATCTCATTGGTTACATGCCTAGAGTGTGCTTCAACCGGAGACTTCGATTCAATGGCCAAGCCTCATGCCGGAAGCGAACTACCAGATCCGGAGGGAACTACGGATAGCAGGACAAAACAGCAGTCAGCTCTTGCGGAATTAAGTCAACTTGCGCTGCAAAGCAGTGAACTGGCTGGCTTGCTTGAGGATTCAATGGGGCTCGTAGCGGAGACATTGCAGCTTCGCTTCTGCGAGGTGTTGGAGTTCCAGCCGTCAAATAGTCAATTCGTTTTGGCTGCCGGACTCGGCTGGCGGGCTGGAAACGTCGGAGTGACCACGTTTCCGGTGACTCGCGAATCCCAGGCGGGATATACCTTCCTGACCAAGCGCCGGGTCGTGGTTGACGACTATACCTCGGATACGCCTTACACCCTCTCTCCCCTGCTGGAGAAACACAAAATTCGCAGCGGTGTCACGGTTCATATCCCCGGCCACGAAATCCCCTACGGGGTGCTGGGCGCCTACAGTTCGACGATGCGGAGCTTCGGTCCGGACGACATCAGCTTTTTGCGATCCGTCGCCAACATCATCGCCATAGCCATGCAGCGTAAGCGAGACGAGGAAGCAGTGCGACGTAGTGAAACCTATTTTCGCGGTCTTTTGGAATCCGCGCCCGACGGAATGGCGATTATCAACAGCCAAGGCTGCATCCTCCTGGTGAACAAAGAGAGCGAACGCCTCTTTGGCTATGAGCGCTCTGAACTGATCGGCAAAAAGATCGAAACCCTCGTCCCCGAACGTTATCGCCAATACCACGGCGGGCACCGTGATGATTTCTTCGCATCTCCTCGGCCCCGTCCGATGGGAGTGGGCCTGGAGTTGTTCGGGCTGCGCAAGGATGGCTCTGAGTTTCCGGTGGAGATCAGCCTGAGCCCGATGCAGACCCCAGAAGGCACGGTCGTCACCGCGGCCGTCCGTGACGTCTCCGAGCGCAAGAAAGCCGAGTCGCAGATCAAGAAGTTGAACGCACAATTGGAGGAAGCTCTGCGCCGCTCGGAACGGCTGGCCGCAACCGGACGCCTCTCCGCCAGCCTTGCGCACGAGATTAACAACCCGTTATCGTCACTTACCGACATTCTGTACGTGCTCTCTTCGCAGGAGGGGCTGACCGACGACACCAAGACGCTGCTCCAGTCGGCGAAAAAAGAAGTCGATCGGCTTGCCACAATTGCCAAGGAAACCCTGGCGCCGCATCGCAGCTCTGGAGAACGGGTCAAGATCAAGGCCACCGAATTGGTAGATACCTCGCTTGAATCGTTCCATCGCCAGATAGAGGCGGCAAAGGTTCACATTGAGCGCCACTACGACACCGACGCGATGATCGACGTTACGCCCGGCGAACTGCGCCAAGTCTTCACCAACCTGATCTCAAACGCAATCGACGCGATGCCCCAGGGCGGATCTCTGAATCTGGAGGTTTTTTCCGAGGGCCAGGATGTGAAATTGATTTTCTCCGACACCGGCACCGGCATCGCGCAGGAAAATCTGGATGAGATCTTCGAGCCGTTCGTCACCACCAAGGGCGAAAAAGGACTGGGAATCGGCCTCTGGATTTCGCGCAACATCGTGGAAAAGATGGGCGGCACGATTCACGTACGCAGCACCACCTCGGAAACGGCCACGGCACCCACTTCACGATTTGTCTGCCGGCGGTGAGCGCCGCTGCGAAGCACTCAGAGCAACATTCGCCTGGTTTCGGGTAAGAGCATTGGCTACGGAAGTTAAAAAGAGCGCGAGCCATAAAGCCCGCGCTCTTTTCGTGATCCTCGATCTGTTCCGTCCTACTTTTCGCCGCCGTCCTGTTCTGAGGAATCGTGCGATTCAGGCGCGGTGCGTCGGAATCTTTCTTGCTCTTCAGGCGAACCACGATCACCTTGGCAAATCCTTCGTCGAACTTGGGTGGCCGCAGCTTCTGCGCCATGCGCAGCATCACTTCGTCAGGAACGTTGCGAAGCCGCTTGCGGTTGCGTTCCATGCAGACCTCGGTGGGCACGTCGAAGAACACGGCATGAGCCTCATAGCCAAAATCGTGCGCCATCTTGATCCAGCTATGGCGCTCCTTGGGCGAGAGGTTGGTGGCGTCGATGAAATTCATCGGGCGGCCCGCGATCAGGCGCGCGCGCAACAGCGAACGCAGCGACGAAAACACCAGATCCTGAAAGCGCTGCTCGGTAGCATCATCAAATAGCAATCCGCGCACCAGATCGCTGGAGAGAGGAATGATGTTGTGACGCTTGAACCATGAGCTCTTGCCTGACCCGGGAAGACCGATCGCCAGAACCACCGCACCCTTCTTGCCCTTGGGCTGAGCGGCTTTGCGGGGCTCGGCCTCGGCGGCGTCCACTTCGGGTGCCTCCGCGGACGCCTCTGGATCATCGATTTCGGCAGCTTCGCCGGTGGCCTGGCCGGGAGCAATCGGAAGCCCAGGAGTAATGGCGGACGACTGTGCGGCCTTCTGCTGCTGGTCGGTGCGATTGCGCCCGCGTCCACCACGGCCGCGGCGTCGAGAACGCTCGCGGCGGCCCGAGAAACGCTCGCCGGAGGTGCTCTCCGCATCGCCATCAAACGGATCTTTTTCGGGCTGGGCCTCGTATACCGGCTGGGGTGCACTCTGGTGGGCACTCTGCGCCGCGCCCTCTGCGGGAGCATCGGCTCGCCCCTCCCCGGGCTCTGCCCAGGAAGTTGCCCGGTCCAGAAATGTCGGCTGCAAGGGAGCTGGCCCCTGCTGTGTTTCGTCGGACTGCTGCGGATTCTTGTTCTTCTGATTGCGACGCTTCACGCGATCGCGCATCCATCTGCGCATAAGGGACTTATACCACGTCCCGCGAATTCGGGCGAGTCCCGCTTGAGAAATTTACGAGAAGCGTTCCGTTATTCGTGCAAGTTACCTTTAGTGGTCTGCTGATCCGGATTCGGAATCACCTGCGCAACTTCCCGGCCACACCACGATCCCCTTCACGCGGGAGCAGCGCGTCCCAATCTCGGAATGTGCGCGCAAGTGGGAAGTAAACTTCAAGAGCTTCGCTTACAGTTTGCTCCGGCGAAGGAGGCAGTGCTAGCATTTCTTTCGGTTGCAAAGAGCGCGGGCGGGGCTGCGCCATCGACACCGCGTCTATGCGTCTGCTACATGCCTGGAGGCAAGAATGGCAATTAAAGTTGGTATTAATGGCTTCGGCCGTATTGGCCGCAACGTTTTCCGCGCATCTCTTGAACGATGCGAACATCGATATCGTCGCTGTAAACGATCTGACCAGCCCGAAGACTCTGGCCCACCTTCTCAAGTACGACTCCATCCTCGGCAATCTTAAATCCGACATTCAGGCCGACGGCGATTTCATCGTCGTTGACGGCAAGAAGGTGAAAGTCTTCGCGCAGAAAGATCCCGCGCTGTTGGATTGGGAGTCGTTGGGAGTTCAGGTGGTCGTGGAATCGACGGGCCGTTTCACCAATGCCGAGGATGCGAAGAAGCATCTGCGCGGCACGGTGAAAAAGGTCATCATCTCCGCTCCGGCGAAGAATGAAGACATCACCATCGTCCTTGGCGTCAACCAAGACAAGTACGATCCGGCCAAGCACCACATCATCTCCAATGCATCCTGCACCACCAACTGCCTGGCTCCCGTAGCCAAGGTTCTGCAAGACAGCTTCGGCATCGTCAGCGGCTCCATGACCACCATTCACAGCTACACCAACGATCAGGTGATCCTGGACTTCCCGCACTCCGATCTGCGCCGCGCCCGCGCTGCCGCTCTGTCGATGATTCCTACCTCGACCGGCGCCGCCAAAGCGATTTACCTGGCGATCCCCGAGCTGAAGGGCAAGTTGGACGGCTTCGCCGTGCGCGTCCCGACCCCGAATGTCTCGGCCGTGGATCTGGTGACCGCGGTGGGCCGCAACGTGACCGTGGAAGAGGTCAACGCCGCCATGAAGACCGCCAGCGAGACTGCTCCGCTGAAGGGCTACCTGGCCTACACCGAAGAGGAGCTTGTCTCCTCCGACTTCAAGGGCGATCCCGCCTCCTCGACGCTGGACGCAAAGCTGACCCGCGTCATCGGCGGCAACCTGGTGAAGACCTTCGCCTGGTATGACAACGAATGGGGTTACAGCTGCCGTGTGAAAGATCTGATCACTTTCTTCGGTGAAAAGGGACTGTAAGAAACCGCGACGGGTTGGAGGCAATTGCCTCTGACCCGTCTTTAATTTTCCGCAACCGCGCACGACACAAACCGTCGGCAGTAACGAATCACTCAGGTAGGCACGCCATGGCCAAGCTTTCGATCCGCGACCTGCAACTAAACAATCACAGAGTTCTGATGCGGGTGGACTTTAACGTCCCCCTCGATAACGGCCGCGTCACGGATGACACGCGCATCCGCGAGACGCTGCCCACCATTGAGTACGCGCTGCGCCACGGCGCCAAGCTGATTCTTATGTCGCACCTCGGCCGCCCCAAGGGAAAGCCCGATCCCGCATACAGTCTGAAGCCAGTGGCCGAGCGCCTGCGCATCCTGCTGGATGAGCGCATGGGCCGTGGTCAGAACGTCGGCTTCTCGCCTGACTGTGTCGGCCTGCAAGCCTGTGAAATGGCCAGCCAGTTGGAACGCGGACAGACCCTTCTGCTTGAAAATGTCCGTTATCACGCAGAAGAAGAGAAGAACGATCCGGCCTTTGCCAAGCAACTGGCGAGCCTTGCCGAGATCTACGTCAATGACGCGTTCGGCTCGGCTCACCGCGCCCACGCCAGCACCGAGGGCGTAACCCACTTCATCGCCAAGAGCGCTGCCGGCCTGCTGATGGAGCGCGAGCTGGAGTATCTAAGCAAGGCGACCGAGAATCCGGCCAAGCCTTTCCTGGCAATCCTGGGCGGCGCCAAGGTCAGCGACAAGATCGGCGTCATTCGCAATCTGCTGCCCAAGGTGGACGCACTGATCATCGGCGGCGGCATGGCCTACACCTTCCTCAAGGCCCAAGGCCAGGAGGTCGGCAAATCCCTGCTGGAGGCCGACAAGATTGAGCTTGCAGCCGAGCTGCTCGCCGAAGCCAAGGCGAAGCACGTCCGCCTGCTGCTTCCGGTAGATCACGTGGTGGCCGATAAATTTGACGCTGCCGCCGTGGGCACCATCATCCCCAAAGGCAAGCCGATTCCCGCCGATAAGATGGCGCTCGACATCGGTCCTGCGACCATCGAGCTCTTTTCCGAGGAGATCTCCCGCGCACGCACCATCGTCTGGAACGGCCCCATGGGCGTCTTTGAGTTCGACCAGTTCAGCAAGGGCACCACGAAGATTGCTGAAGCTGTGGCCGACAATCCGGGGGCGACCTCGATTGTTGGCGGTGGCGACAGCGTGGCGGCGGTACACAAGGCCGGCGTTGCCGACAAAATCACCCACATCTCCACCGGCGGCGGCGCCTCGCTTGAATTTCTGGAAGGCAAGAAGCTACCCGGCGTGGAAGCGCTGACCAACAAATAGTCGTGAAAACTTTCGTTCGGCTCGACCTCGGAGAAGGCGCGCAGATCTTCTTCGAGGCCGGCGACATCACGGAGCAGGCTACCGACGCCATCGTCAACGCGGCAAACTCCACCCTCATGGGCGGAGGCGGAGTCGATGGAGCGATCCATCGCGCCGGTGGTCCGGCCATCCTCGCGGAGTGCCACAAAATCGTCGCCCGCGACGGTCACCTGCCTCCCGGCGAAGCCGTCCAGACCACGGGCGGAAATTTGCGCGCGGCGTTTGTGATTCACACCGTTGGCCCCATCTGGCGCGATGGGATGCAGGGCGAAAGCGGCATCCTGGCCAACGCCTATCGCAACTCCATGCGCCTGGCTGACCGTCTGGGCTTGCACTCTGTGGCCTTTCCGGCAATCTCCACCGGAGTCTACGGATACCCGGCCGAGGCTGCCGCGGCCGTCGCGGTTTGCACCATCATTGATGAGTTGGGCCAAGCACGCAGCGTTCACCAGGCGCGCTTCGTGTTGTACAGTCCTGACATGCTGTCCATTTTCATACAGGCTGCGAAAGACGAACAGCGGCGGCGCAATGCCACCGGCTGGAGCTTCGTAACCCTGCCACTCCACGGAATCACTCCATCCAAGAACGAGGAACTATGAGCCGCAAGAAGATCATTGCCGCCAATTGGAAGATGTACAAAACCCCGGAGCAGTCGCGTCAGTTCATGGAAGAGTTCGTGCCCATGGTGGCCGGACACACCCGCGACGAGATCGTAATCTGTCCGCCCTTCGTGGACATTCGCCGCGGTGGTCGAAGGTGCCAAAGGCACCAACATCGAAGTGGGCGCACAGAATGTTTATTGGGAAAAAGAAGGCGCATTCACCGCCGAGATCAGCGGCGAAATGCTGGTGGGAGCCCGCTGCAAGTGGGTCATCATCGGCCACTCCGAACGCCGCCAGTATTTTGGCGAAACCGATGACACGGTCAACCGCCGCCTGAAGGTCGCGCTCGAAGCCGGACTCGCACCCATCGTCTGCATCGGCGAAGTCAAGGAAGAACGCGAAGCCGGAATCACCGAAGACGTGCTGCGCCGCCAGTGTTCGCGCGCCTTCAGCGGCATCTCCGCCCGCAAGGCCGCCAAGATGGCCATCGCCTACGAACCGGTCTGGGCCATCGGCACCGGACTGACGGCAACGCCTGAGATGGCGAACGAAGCGCACCAGCTCATCCGCCAGGAAGCCGCCAACGTATTTGGCGACGACTTTGCGCGCCAGCTTCGCATCCTCTATGGCGGCAGCGTCAAGCCGGAAAATGCCCACCAATTGCTCTCGCAAGAGGAAATTGACGGTGCGCTGGTAGGCGGCGCCAGCCTCAAGCCGCAGTCGTTCGCGAAAATCGTGAAGTGGTAAGGCCCCGCGCCCGCGGCCGGAGCGGCGTCTGTTGCCGCGTACCCGGCTGCGAAGCCGGTGCCGGCTCGAATTCCACAGGTATGTACAATCCGCGGCGGGTCGAGGCTTCCCATCGGCGCTGAGTTTGTTATACTCAATTTGCCTCTGTATACGTTCTTTGGAAGCTGATGAGTCGTTGCGCAGCCGAGTCCGGCGCGCGCAGCGATGGCAGTGCGGAAGTGGTGGAATTGGCAGACACACCATCTTGAGGGGGTGGCGCCGAGAGGCATGCGGGTTCAAGTCCCGCCTTCCGCACCATACGTCCTCGCCCGCTTATTCAAGCCGGAGTTGTACGTTCCAAATCGTCCCAGGCAGGTAAGAGTCACCTAAAGTTCAGCAATGTCCGGCGTGCATAGTCGCCGGGAAGGAAAAGCATGATTGTCGTTCTGGTCACCATCGTTCACGTTATTGTTTGCCTCTTCCTGATCGCGGTCGTTCTGCTGCAGAGCGGCGCCAGCGCCGACCTCGCAGGTGCCTTCGGCGGAGGACTGGGCAGCCAGACGGCCTTCGGACCGCGTGCGGGAGCCAACCTCCTCACCAAGCTCACCACCTGGTGCGCAATCATCTTCATGCTCACCTCGTTCACCCTTGCCATCATCTCCACCCGCCACGGTGGCGGCAGCGGCTCTGTGCTTGACAACAGCAAGTCTGCTCCCGTGAAGACCACCCCGGCGAAGTAGGTTTCCAGCTCTGAAAAATCCCCGCCACGCGGCGGGGATTTTTGTTTGCGCTCACATTCATCAATTCAGAAAACTTCAGGGTACTGACCGTACTGGCCGGTGGCCCATACAAGCCCGCTTTTGGCTTGTGTGGGGCAGTTGACTTTGCCCTTGCCTTGCGTTGTCCTTGCCCGTCTCTTACTTCTTCAGAAACGGATTCTCCTCGCGCTCCTCGCCAATCGTGGTCATCGGCCCGTGCCCCGGAACCACGATCACGTCATCGGGCAGCGCAAGCACCTGGGTGTGCAGCGAGCGCAGAATCTTCGCTTGATTTCCACCGGGAAGGTCGGTGCGCCCGATCGATCCGGCAAACAGCGTGTCGCCTGCAATCAGCATCTTCTCCGGCGCAAAGTACAGGCAAAGCGAGCCTTCGGTGTGCCCCGGTGTCAGCAGTACCTCACCGCTCAACGAGCCAGCCTCTACCTTGTCTCCGCTAATCGGACTGTCGTCGATTTCGACCCTGCCGGGATCCCGCATCCCCAGCCATTGCGCCTGCATCGGCAGCATGGCCACCAGCATCTCGTCATTTTCATTCAGCAGAATGGGCGCGCCGGTCGCCTTCTTCAGCTCCATCGCCCCGCCGATGTGATCCATGTGGGCATGAGTCACCACGATCTGCTTCACCTGCAACCCATGCCGCGCCACAATGGCCAGAATCTCGGAAACATCCGCCCCAGGATCGATCACCATCGCCTCATGCGACACCTCGTCGCCGACGATGGAGCAATTGCAGTGGAGCGGGCCAACCGCAAGAATCTCGTGAATCATGCTGTGATGATAGACGCACGAAGGAAAGGTTTCAAAGATTTCATAGATTTCACCGTAAGTCACCATTTTCCGGATAGCCGACCCTCCGGCCAGAACCTATCCAGACAATGATGTGTTGCTCACGATTACCAATTCGCTTGGCGCATCCGCCCGAGGATGACCGCGCTGTAGCTATTCATGTGCTCGGGCCGTCTCTTCAGGGGAGCCGGCAGAATCGCGGCGAGCCGTGCCGATTGTTGCCGCCCGATATTCCGGGCCGAGGTTCTGTCGTAGTAACGACACGCCGACTCTGCACCATAAATCCCAGGGCCCCATTCGACCACGTTGAGGTAAAGCTCAAGAATGCGCTGCTTGCCGAGGAGGAATTCGACCACTGGTACCAGCGTGACCTCCGCGCCCTTGCGAAGCAAAGATCGGCCCGTTCCGAAGAATAGGTTTTTTACCAGTTGCTGCGTGAGGGTGGAACCTCCGCGAATGCGTCCGCCTTCCATATCTTCTTCGGCAGCGAGGTGGATCGCGTGCCAATCGAAGCCATGGTGCTGGTAGAAACGCGCGTCCTCAGCGGCGATGACAGCGTGCTGGAGATCGGGCGAGATCTGGCTGAGCGGAATGAATTTGTAGCGTTCCTGATACGGCGTGCCATGAATCCAGGCCTGCACGCGGCGCTGCACATGCACCGCGGTGGTCGGTGGGTCGATCCACCGGACAGCCAGAAGGATCAGCACGGCAAGCGACCAAAGAAGCAACGCACCGATGAGTAGCCATCGAACAAAGGACCGGAGAGAACTCTTCCGGAGGGGGGTCTTGGTGCGCGTGTGTAGCGTTGCAATCACATATCCAGAATAGCAGCCTGGGTCCGGTTGCCGCTTATGGATGATCTGCTGGATGATCTGCGCGCGGAGTGCCGCGCTTACCTACACGTCACCCTCCGCATCCAAGGCCCTGAGCACCCGCCCGATTCCTTCGCGGAAATCCTCCTCCGGCGCGATCAGGCTGGCGACCAGATACCCTGCGCCGGGAAAGTCGAAGAAGTGTCCGGGATGGATGAGCACAGATTCCTGCTCCAGCAGCGCGATGGCCACGTCCTCGTCGCTGCGCGTCGCCGGAGTGCGCAGCACGGCATACCATCCCGCATCGAACTCAAGCCGGGTCGTGACTCTCGCCTTGGCAAGCTGCGCGTCGAGTTCGCGCAGGTTGTGCCCCGTGCGCTCGCGCAGTTGTCGCTGGATGCCGTCGCGCGTCGCGAGCAGTTCGGCGACGGCCCACTGCACCGGCGCGTTCGGCGACAGATAGGTGTCGGCGATGACTTCGAGGCGGTCAAGCGCCTTGCGCACCAACTCCGGCGGGCCGCTGGCGACGATCCACGCCACCTTGATTTGCGGCAGTGCGCAGATCTTTGAAAGCCCGCTCAAGGTAAACGTCAGCGCGCCTAGGTTTGAGGCAAAGCTCAGCGGCGGCTCCGCGCCTAGTCCCTGGCTCGCAAGCCCCCCGCCCTTGAGCGCCCCGCCGTTCAATCCATAGTCCAGGAAAACCTCGTCGGCCACCAGCGCCAACTCGTGTTCGCGGCAAAGCGAGTTCAACCGTTCCTGCTCCCAGCGGCGCGTGAAGTGACCCGTGGGGTTATTGGGATGCACGACCATGATCGCCCGCGAGCGCGGCGTAATCGCCCGCCGCAGCGACTCGAACTGGATCTGCCAGCCCTGGTCATACACCAGTTCATACGGCACCAGCTTCACATCCTGAATGTCGGCCAGGAACTCAAAGAGCGGGTAGCTCGGCGACGGCACCAGCACCTCATCTCCCGGATCGCACAGCAGCCGGAAGCAATACGAGTAAGCCTCGCTGGTGCTGACGGTGAGAATGATCCGCTCAAGCGAAAGTGCAATTCCGCGATCCGCGTAGTAAGCGGCCACGGCCTCGCGGGCCGGCAGAATCCCCTTGCAGGCCGGCTCGTATTCGAGCGCCCGCGGATGCTGCAGCGCCTGCAGAATGCGCTCGCGCTCATAGTGCAGGCCCACGGTGGTCGGGTTCCCAGCCGTGAGGTCCAGCAGCGTTTGCCCGCCACTCACTCCATTGGCGCGCGCCCGCTCTACGGCGAGCGAGTAACGGTTCGCGGAAAGGTTCCACTCTGTTCTGCGGGCAAACATGCCCTCCCACGTTATCGCGCAATCCAGCATCGTGCAAACCAGTTTTCTCTCGCGCAAGATGCCTTCAGGTGCATCTGAATGGTTTGTGTGTTCAAACCGAAGGCAAAGAGCCAAGAGAGTCGGTTGGCAGGAAAGGTCGTCACACTTTGCGTGGATTTGTTCTCGGTGTTATCGCAACCGTACTGATACTTGTCGTTGGCGGTTACCTGTTCGTGCGTGGGGGAGGGGTTCCCATGGCAACGAACGCATCGCCCCTTCCAATGGAGGAGCGGGTTGCTAATCTGGCGCTGCGCGCAAGCATGGGGAATGCAAAGGAGCAGAAAAACCCGCTGCCGTTCGATGACAGCAATATGCTGGCTGGTGCGAATACTTATAAAGAGCACTGCGCATTTTGCCACGGTGCTCCGGGACGGCCCTCGCGAATTTCCAAAGGGATGTTCCCTCTGCCGCCTCAGCTCTTCGAAAAAGAAGACATGGTGACCGATGATCCGGAAGGCGCGACCTATTGGCTGGTGACACACGGTATCCGACTGTCCGGCATGCCAAGCTTCGCGGGCATGTTGTCGGATACGCAACGCTGGCAGGTGACGATGTTGGTGGCGCACGCCGACAAACTTCCTGCTGCGGCGCAGGCTACCTTGCAGCACTAGGCCGAGCAGAATCGGCGTTCCTTATTCCGTCTCTTCCAGTGCCTCGCTCAATTCGGCCCACTCGCTCTCCAGAGTCTCCAGGCGGCGCCTCTTCTCCTCCAGCAGCGCTGATACCCGCTGCGTCTCCTCGGCGCTGACGTAGTTGCTCAGCGACTCCTCGGACTCGGCAATCACCGCCTCGGTCTGGCTCACCTCGGCCTCCACCTTCGCCAACCGCTCGGCCATCTGTTTGCGCTTCATCGGATTCACGCGCCGCTTTGGTTCGGTAACCGGCTCAGGCTCTGCGACCGTGACCACGCTAGGCGATCCGCCCACCGAGGCGCGAAGCGATTCCTCCATTGCCTGTGCGCCATTCTGCTTCCGCCACAGGTAGTCCTCGTAGTTTCCCGGATAGATGTTCACCGCGCCGTCAGCCACTTCGAAGACGCGCGTCGCCAGTCGATCGATGAAGTAGCGATCATGCGAGACGAAGACGCAGGTGCCGGTAAATTTCTGCAGCGACTCCAGCAGCACGTCCTTGGCCCGCAGATCGAGGTGATTTGTCGGCTCGTCCAGCAGCAGAAAGTTCGAAGGGTGCAGCAGCATCCGAGCCAGCGCGTAGCGATTGCGTTCGCCGCCGCTGAGCACGCCGATCTTCTTAAACACGTCGTCCGCACTGAACAGGAAGCTGCCGAGCAGGCTGCGCAACTCGGTCTGCGAGCGCGGCGCTATCAGGTTCAAGTCGTCCAACATGCGCGCCTCTGTGTCCAACTCCTTGTACTGATCCTGCGCGAAGTAATCGACATCCACGTTGTGGCCCAGCGAGTACTGGCCGCCGGTTGCCGCCTCGGTCTGCGCCAGCATCTTGATCATCGTCGATTTTCCCGCGCCGTTCACGCCTACCAGCGCGATGCGCTCGCCGCGCTCGATGGTGAAGCTCACGTTGCGCAGCACATGTTTCTCGCCATAGCTCTTGCTGACGTTCTTGAACTCTGCGACGATGCGGCCGCTGGGCTTGGGTTGCGGAAAGGTGAAATGAATCGTCCTTTCATCCTCGGGCACTTCGATGCGCTCGATCTTCTCCAGCTCCTTGATGCGGCTCTGTACCTGCTTCGCCTTGGTGGCCTGGTAGCGGAAGCGGCTGATGAACGCCTCCAACTGCTCGATGCGCTCGCGCTGATTGCGGTAGGACGATGCCAGCGAATCGCGCCGCTGCTGTTTGTCGAGCAGATACTTGTCGTAATTTCCGCTGTAGAAGTGCACGCCCTTGTTCCATATCTCCACGATCTTCTTCACCGTCACGTCGAGGAAGTAACGGTCGTGCGAGATGAGAACGTACGCGCATGGATAATTGTTCAGGTAGTCTTCGAGCCAGTTGCGCGTTTCAAGATCGAGGTGGTTCGTGGGCTCGTCGAGCAGCAACATGTTCGGCTTTGCCAGCAGCAGTTTGGCCAGCGAAATCCGCATCTGCCAGCCGCCGCTGAATTCCTCGGTCTGGCGCAGCCAATCCTCTTTGCCGAATCCCAACCCGGTCAGCACCGTGCCAACCTGCGATTCCAGGGTGTAACCGTCGCGATGCAGAAACTCGCTTTGCACGCGATGGAAGCGGTCGCTCACCTGTTCGTACTCAACGCTTGCCGGATCGATCTCGCTCATCCGCCGCGTCAGCTCTTCCAGTTCGCGCTCCATGGCATGAACGTCGTCAAAGACCGAGAGGCATTCGGCGAACACCGAGCGTCCGCTCAGGTTCAGTCCGTCCTGCGGCAGGTAGCCCGCGCTCACGCCTTTACCGCGAGTGATGTTGCCGTAATCAAGCGATTCGATTTCGGCCAGCACTTTGAGCAGGGTGGATTTCCCGGTGCCGTTGGCGCCCACCAATCCGATCCGGTCCTGGGGAGTGATCAACCAGTTCAGGTTCTCGAAAAGTAATTTGTGGCCGTAGCGTTTACCGGCGTCTGTAAGCTGAATCATTCAGAAGTGAACCGCACTGTGAGTTGTCTTCTCATTCTCTCACGGATGATGCGTTTGAGCCGTTTAGCCCAGGCCAGGCCCAATATCCGAGGCCGATTCGCCGCCGCCATGTCAATGGTTTGTTACAAAGCTGCGGCGTATGGCGCTTCCGCGATATAATGAGGACAGTATTCCTGAGTTCTCGTTCCCTCGCTTCCTAATCGAATCGTGTAACGGACTCGCGGCAGAGTTCCCTGCCTACTCGCGCGCCGCCACGCCGCGCCGCCCACGCAACCAGTTCGCCACAAAATAAGGATGAATAGTTTGACCAACCAGATTCGCAACATCGCCATCATCGCCCACGTCGATCACGGAAAGACCACGCTCGTTGACTCCATGCTTCGCCAGAGCGGCGTATTTCGCGCCAACCAGGAGATGGTGGACCGCGTCATGGATTCCAACGATCTCGAACGCGAGCGCGGCATCACCATTCTCGCCAAAAACACCGCCGTGATTTACCACGACTTCAAGATCAATATCGTGGACACTCCCGGCCACAGCGATTTCGGCGGAGAGGTCGAGCGCGCTCTGAAGATGGTCGATGGCGTCATGCTGCTGGTCGACGCCAGCGAAGGCCCGCTTCCCCAGACCCGCTACGTGCTCGCCAAAGCCCTGGAAGCCCACCTGCAGCCTATCGTCGTCATCAACAAGATCGACCGTCCCGACGCCCGCGCCCAGGAAGTGCTCAACGAGGTCTATGACCTATTCATCGATCTCGACGCCGAAGAGTCGCAGCTTGAGTTCCCGGTGCTCTACACCAATGGCAAACTTGGCACCGCAACCACCGACCTTGCCAAACCCGGCACCGATCTTCAGCCGCTCTTTGAAGCCATCGTCAAAACCATTCCTGTGCCCGCAGGAGATAGCGCCGCGACCCTGCAGATTCTCGTCGCTAACCTTGATTACAGCGACTACCTCGGACGCTTGGCCATTGCGCGTGTCTTCAACGGCACGCTGCGCACCGGCGAAGAAGTCGGGATCGCCAAGCTGAATGGCGAGATCGAAAAGGTCAAGATCACCAAGCTTTTCAGCTTTAGTGGACTCAAGCGCACCGACATCACGGAAACCGAGCTCGGCGATATCGTTGCCATCGCCGGCGTCACCGGCATTACCATCGGCGAAACCATCACCAGCTACGAGACCCCCGATCCGCTGCCCTGCATCGTTATCGACGAGCCCACGATTGCAATGCAGTTCATGGTGAACACCTCACCGTTCTGCGGACGCGAAGGCCAGTACGTGACCTCGCGCAACCTGGGCGAGCGTCTCGATAAGGAGTTGCTGACCAACGTCTCCATCCGCGTCGATCAGACCGCGCCGGACACGTTCACGGTCATGGGCCGCGGTGAGTTGCAGCTCGCCATCCTCATCGAAATGATGCGCCGCGAAGGTTTCGAACTCGCCGTCGGCAAGCCCGAGATTGTCACTCGCACCATTCACGGCAAGCTCATGGAGCCGGTCGAGATGCTCACCGTTGACATTCCCGAGGAGTACATCGGGGTTGTCATCGAAAAGCTCGGCGCACGCAAGGCCGAAATGCGCAAGATGCACAACCATGGCTACGGCCGCGTGCGCATCGAATTTCGCGTCCCCAGCCGCGGCCTCATCGGCCTGCGCAGCGAGATGCTGACCGAAACACGCGGAACCATCGTCATGAATTCGCTGTTTGACGGCTACACCGAATGGCTGGGAACCATCCCTCATCGCGCCGCCGGTGTTCTCACCTCGGATCGCAACGGCGCCACCACCACCTACGCCCTCAATGGACTGCAGGAACGCGGCGAGCTATTCCTCGGCGCCGGTGTGGAAGTCTACGAGGGCATGATCGTCGGTCAGCACTCGCGCGAGAACGATCTCGACGTCAACGCCGTGCGCGAAAAGAAGCTCACCAACATGCGCGCTTCCACCTCCGATGAAGGGATTCGCCTGGTTCCCTTCCGCACTCTCAACCTCGAACAGAGTCTGGAATTCATCGCCGACGACGAACTGGTGGAAGTCACACCCAAGTCGCTCCGCCTGCGAAAAAAGATTCTGCAAGCTGGTCGCCGCCCCCGCAAAGGTACCGAGCCAGTCGCCGCGCAGGTGTAACCGCTCTGCTGCAAGGAATGTGCTCCCCAAAAAAGTCCCCCGGGTCGCCGGGGGACTTTTTGTGAGGAACTCATGGCGAAACGGTGCAAGTCAGCTCAGCTATCGCCGCTTTTATCCGCGCACTGTTTTATCTCGCAACGCTCGCGACGATTTTCAACCAGAATCCGCAGAATATACAACACCACTAGGACATTGCCCAGCAGCACTCCTAGCCTGATCCAGTGCGGATGCGCAATCAGCGCGGCTAATTCAAAAGGGATATATAGCGCGCCTGAGATTACGGCAAACCACTCTGCCCAGGGCCGCTGGTTCCAAAGTCCATAGGCCTCCGCAAAGCGGCATGCCGAATATGCCACCCCCACCGAAGCAGCGGTCCAGATTCCGCGCCCCGTCGTGCGGTCGGCCAGTTCGTAGAACCAGTCCGCAACCCGCGAGTCTGGATTAAGCCGCAGCAACTCCGTCAGGTGATCCACCACCGAATCCAGATCTTTGTGCAGCAATGAGAGCAGTACGATGCAGAGCGCGAGTACTGCCACGCCCTTCAATGCTTCCACCACGGCCACCATGCGCAGGCCGTATTTGTGGCTCAACTTAGCCATTCGCTGCACTTCACAGGAAAATTGCCATCAGGGTACTAAGTCCAATTTACACGACCGCGCCTACTCGGCACAGAAGAATACGCTGACCCCGCCATGCCGCTGGATCTATGCGCTGCTCCGGTCAGGATTCGGACACGTTCCAGATCCGGTACGCGCGGGTCCAACCGCTTGATCTTGTCCAGTTCATCGCGATCGACTTTCAGGCTAAGATATATAGATGAAGGTTCTGACCAAATTTCTGCTCTCGGCCTACGCGCCCGAACACTTCCCTCCCGTCGAGTTGCCGGAGATCGCCTTTCTTGGCCGCTCTAACGTCGGCAAGTCCAGCCTGATTAACTCCCTGGTAAGCGCCAAAATCGCCAAGACCAGCAACACCCCGGGGCGCACCCAGGCAATCAATTTTTTCGAGATTCGCTGGCCTGGCCGCCCTCGTCCTGAGCTAATCTTTGCCGACCTTCCCGGCTACGGATACGCCCGCGTTCCACGCGAGGTCTCCCGTAGCTGGCCGACATTTATCGAGCCCTATCTTGCCGAGCGCCGCTCGCTGAGCCTCTGCCTCTGCCTGGTGGATGCTAACATTCCGCCGCAGCCCTCGGACACGAACATGATCGACTACCTGCGCCAGACCCAGCGTCCTCTGATCGTCGTTGCGACCAAGGCCGATCGCGTCGGAACCCGCCTGCAGGCATCGCTTAACGCCCTGAAACGCGCCCATGGCGTCGAATTCGTACTGCCATATTCGGCAAAAAGCGGACTGGGACAGGACGAACTTTGGAAGCGGCTGCGCGCCGCCAGCTCCGCCGCCAACAGTGAGAGCGCCTGACTTTGAATTGAAGACTTAATTTTGGGTGGTGGCACCCGAACGAATCGTTTGCATCGTCTCGAATTCCCTTTTCAGGAATCGCTTTTACGTATCACGCCTTGTTAACACCTCGCCCCCTCTCCGGAAGTAAGTGGCAGAAACATATGCCACTTATGCGCTCAAGCAGGAATCCGGCCAGCTTTGTACCGGCTCATTTCTGGTAATTGCCCCCCATTCCGTAGTATCATGGGTCGATATTGTGTCCCGTCGGACTCGTTAGACTGGGTGGGTTTTTAGCGAGACGGATCATGCGCGGAATCGCGTCAAGGCTGCAGTTACGGCCAGCGCCAGATTCGCCAAACCTGAAGTGCAATAGGGTTTTTCATTCCAACACGCAATATAAATTTAAGATCCCGCTCGGATATCGCTAATCCATCGTAGAGGTAAGGACAACTTCCATGGCTAAGAGACGTGGTAATCCCAACTGGGGCAAGCCAGAACCAATCGGCCCCGTAACTCCCACTATCACCGAATTCGAACAGGTCGTCCGCGAGTTCAAGCTAACTCCGGACCAGTACCTGCGTTCCACCCGGCTGCGCGAGTGGGCGCGCCGGAATAAGAATTCGAAATACATTCCCGAGCCGCTACTCGAAGCCTGGGGTTTCGAAATCGAATCCACACTGTAACCATTGAACTTCGCATCCACTGAACTCCCCGGAGTTCAGCTTTGACGAGGCCGCCTTCGTGGCGGCCTTTCGCTTGGCCGTCGCACGTTAGCCGAGGCATTATGCACATATCCGCATCCTGGATTCTGTTGATCTTTGTTAGCCTGTCAACCGCCGTGATGCTTCTGGTACTGCACCTGACCCAGTTAGGCCCGCTGATCCATCAACATATTCCGGAGCAGCCACACCGGCGGCTATTCCTCGCGTCGGTCAGTTTTTTTATTACTTTTCTCGCGGTGCGCCTTTTAGTGTTCTCAATCACTCATCATATTGGGCCATTCGGCTATGTTGAGATGGGTGGGCGGCATATTCACCACCTGGTTTGGGGAATCCTTCTTCTACTCATTTGCGGCTATGCAGAGCTTGCGGAAGTGGGGACGGGCAGCAGCACGCGCTCAATTCTTCTGAGCCGGTTATTGGCATTGAGTTACGGCGTCGGCGCAGCCCTGACGCTGGACGAATTTGCACTTTGGCTGAACCTGGATGCCGCGGCCTACTGGTCGCGGCAGGGGCGGGAGAGCATTGATGCCATCGTGCTATTCGGGGCGTTGCTCGCGATCGGGACCTGGGGTGCGCCACTGTTTCGCCGCCTGCTACGGGTGTGAACGCGAGAAGCCCCGTATCCTCATTCCCGTAAAATCCAGCAGCTCTGCCGCAAATGCTAGAATCCAGAGTATATGAGTCCACATCCCCCATTCTGTGACGTTCCCGCTGCGCTGGAAGAGATGCGCGCCGGACGTATGGTGATCGTCGTCGATGACGAGGACCGCGAGAACGAAGGCGACCTCACCATGGCGGCCGAAAAAGTTACGCCTGAGGCCATCAACTTCATGGCCCGCTTCGGCCGCGGACTCATCTGCCTCTCGCTCACCGAGGAGCGCTGCGACTACCTGCGCCTCGGCCCCATGACCCACGCCAACGAGTCGCCCTTCGGCACCGCCTTCACCGAATCGATCGAAGCCCGCGAGGGCGTCACCACCGGCATCAGCGCCGCTGACCGAGCCCGCACCATCCAGGTCGCCGTCGATCCCACCTCGCGTCCCTCTGACTTGGTGCGTCCCGGCCACATCTTTCCGTTGCGTGCGCGCAAAGGCGGCGTCCTGGTCCGTGCCGGGCAGACCGAAGCCTCCGTCGATCTTGCGCGCATGGCCGGACTCGACCCCTCCGGCGTCATCTGCGAAATCATGAGCGACGACGGAACCATGGCGCGCGTCCCCGAGCTAACCGACTTTTGCCGCCAGCACCAGCTCAAGATGATCACCACCGCCGAGGTCATCCGCTATCGCATGGCCAACGAGCGCCTGGTTGAGCGCCAGGGCGAAGCCATCGTTCCGACCCGTTACGGCGACTTCCGCATGATCGCCTACCGCTCGGCCCTCGACGGCCAGTCCCACGTCGCTCTCGTGCGTGGCGATATCGACGCTGCTGGAGACTCGCCGGCGCTCGTCCGCATGCACACCCATTGCCTGGTTGGCGACGTCTTTGGCGCCACCTGGTGCGAGTGCGGCGCGGTCCTCGACAGCTCTCTGCGACGCATCGCCGAAGAGGGCCGCGGCGCCGTCATCTACCTGCACCAAACCTCGCTCGGCTTCTCTGTCGAGCCGCTTGCGGGCAAGCCAACCTTGCAGTTCCACCAGGACCATGCTCTGCCCACGCTGCCTGAAAACCAGCGCACCCGCCAGCGCGACATCGGCATCGGCGCCCAGATCCTCGCCGACCTCAAACTCCGCCGCATCCGCCTGCTCACCAATCATCCCCGCCGCGTCGCCGCCCTCGAAGGCTTCGACATCGAGATCACCGAGCACGTCTCCCTGCGCACCACAGAGGCGGCCAAGAAGTAGTTCGACCGTGTTTCAGCGCAACGCAATAAGGTCAAGCCGAGGCCCAGATCGGCTTACAATTCCTGATCTTCGCCGGTTCACTGATTCTGGCGAAAACCTTCTCCCGTCTCGTCGTATCAAATAGGTGAATGGCTGCGTGCGCTGTGCACAGCACAATGCACAATCCTGCCATCGAGGTTCGCCATGAATACGACGATTCAAACCGGGCTTGCTCTGCTGACCGTGGTCGCCATGAAGGTGCTGGGAGCAATCGTTATCTGGTTCGTTGGACGCTGGTTAATTCGATTCGTGCTCAAAATGATGGGTCGAGCACTGCATCGACAGAGCCTGGACAGCACGCTCGTGGCTTACATGCAGTCAGCGCTCGGCATTCTGCTGAATGTTGTGCTCGTTGTCGCTTTGCTCGGCTTCTTCGGCGTTCAAACAGCATCGTTTGCCGCACTGCTGGTCGGTGTCGGCCTCGCAATCGGTGCGGCATGGAGCGGACTGCTCGCAAATTTTGCAGCCGGATTCTTTCTCCTGGTTTTGAGGCCATTCAAGGTGGGCGACTATGTTGAAGTAGGCGGAGTGACTGGTACGGTCGAGGCAATTGGTCTATTTACCACCACACTCAACACGCCCGCGAACGTCGTGGCAATCGTCGGCAACGCAAAAGTCTTTGGCGATACAATCCAGAATTACACGCGCAATGACTACCGCCGTGTAGACCTGACGGTCGAACTCTCGCATGAGGCTGATCCAAATCAGGCTATCGCACTACTGAAAGACGGGATCGCACAGATCGCGAATGTACTTCCTAGCCCGGCTCCCGTCATCGAGGTCTTCGAGTTCACTTTGGCCGGCCCACGATTGGTTGTTCGTCCGTTTTGCGCGAACGAACATTACTGGCAAGTCTATTTCGATACTAACCGGATGATCCGGAACAGCTTCGCCGAGGCTAACATCCCGGCTCCGGAATATCATCACGCTGTTCGCGGCAATCTCGAAGGCGAGGGAGCGCGGAACCTGAAATCTGCGGCATAGAGACGCGGATCGGAAATGGGTGAACAGTTGCTTCGCATCTGCCGGGTGCCCATGTCCTCCCGTCATTGGCAAGTTGGTCGTTGACTTTGCTCTTGTCCCGAGCTTCATCGGGTAGGAGGCGGGGTTACCCCCGCCGTCCTCCCACACCACCGGACGTGCGGTTCCGCATCCGGCGGTTCATGAAACAGGCGAGAAGCGCCGCTGAGTTTCCAGCAGCGAAACTAGCCCCATGCGGTCGAACCAAGACTTCGGATAGGCTTCATTCATGTGCGAGGCACCGCTGTTCCACCACGGACCGTGTCCGTTGGTGGCCGATTGCCACGCACGTTGCTGTTGTAGTCCACGTCGCATTAGGTTCTTGGCCCGTGTGTGATTGCGCTTCCATTGCCGCCAGAGCAGCGCTCGCAGCCTGTGTCTGATCCAGCCATCGAGTTCCTCCAGCACACCTTTTACTTCGGTAAGCCGGAAGTACGAGATCCATCCCCGTAGTTGGGGATTGAGCTGCTCGACCGCCTGTTTCAGGCTTTTGCCACGTGCCTCCTGTAGCGCCTTGCGGACCTTTTCCGCAAAGCGCTCACGGCTCTGTTGCGCGATCTTCAGCTTCGGTTTCTTGTGCCACGTCATGCTGTAGCCCAGAAACTTCCGCTGCCACGGACGCGCCACCGCGCTCTTGGCCGCATTGACCTTCAGCTTCAGTCTTTGCTCCAGAAACGCTGTGATCGCCGTCATCACTCGCTGTCCACTCCGCTTGCTTCCGACATAGATATTGCAGTCATCCGCATAACGGCAGAAGCGATGCCCGCGTCTCTCCAGTTCGCGATCCAGATCGGTCAGCAGGATGTTGGACAGCAGCGGCGACAGTGGTCCACCTTGCGGCGTGCCTTCCGTTCGCGCACTCACCACCCCGCCTTCCATCAGCCCCGCTTCCAGATAGCGCCGGATCAGCTTCAACACCCGTTCATCCTTCACCTTGCGCACCACCCGCGCCATCAGCACGTCGTGGTTCACCCGGTCGAAGAACTTCTCCAGATCGAGATCAACAGTCCAGCGCCTGCCTTCGGCAACGTAGCTCCGCGCGGCTTTGACCGCTTGGTGCGCGTTGCGTCCGGGACGAAAACCGTAGCTCGACTCAGAAAACTCGGGTTCGAATAGCGGTTGCATCACCTGATGCAGCGCCTGTTGAATCAGACGGTCCAACACCGTCGGAATGCCCAACGTGCGAACCCCGCCTTGCGGCTTCGGTATCTCCACCTTGCGCACCGCCGACGGCACGTACTCGCCTGCCAGCAGCCCTTGTCTTACTCTCGGCCAGTGCGCCTGGAGCCATGGTTTGAATGCGGCCACCGTCAGTCCATCGACCCCCGGTGCGCCTTTATTCTTCACCACGCGCTCGTAGGCACACAGCATGTTGCTGCGTGCCACTGCGGCTTCCATCAGCCGCAGTGCTTCTGGTTTCGTTCGCCCAACAGCCGCCGTCCGAACCTCCGCGCCCGCGCCAGTTCCCGGCAGGTTCCGCCTGCCTTTGCCTGTGCTGGCCGTACTCGCGTACGCTTCTGCATCATCGGTTCGCATCGAGATCTGTTGTCCTACTCCCGTATTTCATGTTCGGCCCTTCGTCCCGCTTGCGCGGTACTACTATGGCCTCGGCTGACTTCTGGTGATCCTTCCCAACATCTCTCAATGCCGGTAGCACAAGGCAGACCACCAGATCTCCCCGGGTATTGCGCACCCACCTTCACGCTTATGCCTGTCGGATATACGTCACGGCGTTCCGTGCAAGAACTGGGCTTTGCGTCTAATGGCCCGCTTACCCCGCCGTGCCGCCTCTATCCGCTTCCTGTTCGTCAGGCCAGCGCTTTGCCTCCGGCTTCCTTCGGATCCCGCCTCGCGACGGACACCCTTGCCGTTCAGCTAACACTTCCCCTTGCCGGGTGTGTAGAGGACTTTCACCTCCAAGTGAGTGCGCCCTGCCGGGCGCACCATGAAAAACGCCACGGCATCCCACACCGTGGCGTTCCTGTTTTTCAAGTTCTACCCGTTATTGTTTCTTCACCCGCAAATCCTTCCCTGTCATCTCCGCCGGCTGTGGCACACCGAGAATGCCCAGCACGGTCGGTGAGATATCCTGCAGCGCACCGTCAGGGCGCAGCGAGAACTGGCTGGCCGCCTCTGCAACGTACACGAACGGTACCGGATTCGTAGTGTGCGCAGTGAACGGCCCGCCCGTAACCGGATCGATCATCTCTTCGGCGTTGCCGTGGTCGGCCGTCACCAGCATAACGCCGCCGTGGCGCTTCACCGCCGCGTAGATCTCGCCCAGCCCCGCGTCTACCGTCTCCACGGCCTTCACCGTCGGCTCAATTCTGCCCGAGTGCCCGACCATATCCGCGTTGGCAAAGTTCACCACAATCACGTCGAAGGTATTGTCCTCGATGTGCTTCACCACCTGACTCGCAACCTCCGCCGCGCTCATCTCCGGCATCAGGTCGTAGGTGGCAACCTTCGGAGACTGCACCAGCACCCGGTCTTCACCCGGAAACGGCTTCTCCACCCCGCCGTTGAAGAAGAACGTGACGTGCGCGTACTTCTCCGTTTCGGCTACACGCAAATTGCGCATATTTTGCGCGGCCATCACGTTCGCCAGGATGTTGTGCAGCCGCTCCGGCGGAATCACCGTGGGCAGTTTGAAGCGCTGGTCGTACTCGGTCATGCAGAGATAGTGCAGATTCTTCGGCAGCTCGCGCGACGGAATCTCCACCTCAAGTCTTTCGGCGTCCGGCAGGTCGCGTCCCTTCTGCGGCGTGATGCCGCTCTCCCGCGTCAACACCTGCGTAATCTGCCGTGCGCGATCCGCCCGGAAATTGAAGTTGATGATCACGTCCTCATCGCGAATCGTGCCTACCGGCTCGTTTTTTTCATCCACGCACACGAACGGAATCACGAACTCGTCGTACACGCCGCGGCCATAGGACTCCTTCACCGTCTTCACCGGATCGGTTGACACGCCGCCCTCGGCCTTGCCGCGCACCATCGCGTCGAATGCCTTGCGCTCGCGCTCCCACTTCTTGTCGCGATCCATGGCGTAGTAGCGCCCGCTCACCGAGGCCACCTTGCCAATGCCATACTCGCGCATCTTCTGCTGCAGCTTTTCCAGGTATCCCGCGCCAGAGTCCGGCGGCGTGTCGCGTCCATCCAGGAAGGCATGAACAAACGCGCGTTCTACGCCATTTTGCTTCGCCATCCGCAGCAGCGCATACAGATGATTTTCGTGCGAGTGTACGCCGCCATCGCTAAGCAGCCCGATGAAGTGCAGCCGCCGCCCGTTCTTCTGCGCCTGCTTCATCGCCTCCAGCAGCAGCGGATGCTTGAACAGCTCGCCGTTCTCGATCATGAGATCCAGCCGCGTGATGTCCATGTACACAATGCGTCCGGCGCCAATGTTCAGGTGCCCCACTTCGCTGTTGCCCATCTGCCCTGTCGGCAGTCCGACAAAGCGCCCGCTGGTATGCACCAGCGTATTGGGAAACTCGCGCAGCAATTTGTCGTACGTTGGCTTGCGCGCCAGCGAAATTGCATTCGATTTGGAGGGCGGAGCATAGCCCCATCCGTCCATGATGATGAGCACCAGCGGTTTCGGTCGAGCCATGATCGTTCGAATACTCCCCGGTTAGATGGCGAATCTAGTGCCCACGCAACCGCGCGCTACTTGGACTTCCCGTCCGTAGTCTTTGATTCGTCCGAGCCCTTGGCCTTATCCGCCGCCGGCGTTTTCTTATCCACTTCTGATTGGAAGGCCTCCAGCTTGCGCTCCAGCTCTTCGCTATACGCCGCCAGCTTCTGCTGAACCAGTTTTCCGCCGCTCTCGTTGGCCTCATGAATGATCGCCGGCAACTTTTCCAGCATCCGTTTTCCAGCTTCCGAGGAGTAGAAATCGATTCCGGACTGCACATCCGAGGCGCTCAGATTCTTCTGGTACGCCGGGATCAGCGCCTCTGAAATGGCTTCAAAACTGAATAGCTGCGTGCTGTCGAAGACCTCGTCGAGCTTCTTCAGGGTTGCCGCATCGGCCTCAGGATTCTTTTTCAGGAACGAGTCGCGCGCCGCCGTCCTCAACTTTTTCTGCGTGCTCTGCAGCGACGAATCAATGCTCTGCTGAATCCCCATCGCCGACATCAGCTTCAGCACCTGTGCCCGCGAGGGCGGAGTGCTATCCAGGGCGACCTCCTGCCCCAGTCCCACCCCGCACATCGCGGCCACCAACAGAACCAACGCTCCCATGCGACGAATCATCCACTTCTCCTGCGCCCCGAAGAGTCCGGAAGCCTGATAGTTATTCTTCGTTGGCTGCTGTCTCCAGCAGTTCGCCTTCATAATTGAGTGCGCTAAAGCCGAGAAAATTCGCGCCTGAACCCAGCTCTTCTTCGATGCGCATCAGCTGATTGTACTTTGCAATGCGATCAGTGCGGCTGGCCGAGCCGGTCTTGATCTGCCCCGCGCCGGTCGCCACCGCCAGGTCGGCAATGAAGGTGTCCTCGCTCTCGCCCGAGCGGTGCGAGATCACCGCCGTGTAGCCGTTGCGCCGCGCCATCTCAATTGCTTCCAGCGTCTCCGTGATCGTTCCAATCTGGTTCAGCTTGATCAGAATCGAGTTCGCCACGCCGGTGTCGATGCCGCGTGCCAGCAGCGCCGTGTTAGTCACGAAAATATCGTCGCCCACCAACTGAATCGTGCCGCCCAGTTCGTCCGTAAGCATCTTCCAACCATCCCAGTCGTTCTCTGCCAGGCCGTCTTCCAGCGACACGATCGGATACTGCCGCACCCAGTTGGCGTAGAACTTCACCATCTCTTCCGAGCTCTTCACCGACTTGTCGCTCTTCTTGAAAACATACTTGCCGTTCTCGAAGAATTCGCTCGACGCCGGGTCAAGCGCAATTGCAATGTCCTGGCCCGGCTTATACCCGGCCAGCGTAATCGCTTCCAGAATCACTTCGATGGCTTCGTCATTGGACTTTAGCGAGGGAGCGAATCCGCCCTCATCGCCTACTGCTGTGCTGTAGCCACGCTTCTTCAGCACGCTCTTCAGGCTGTGGAAGGTCTCCGCACCCCAGCGCAGCGCCTCGGAAAACGACGGCGCGCCCACCGGCATGGCCATGAATTCCTGGAAGTCCACACTCGAGTCCGCGTGTGCGCCGCCGTTGATGATATTCATCATCGGCACCGGCAAGATGCTCGCGTTCACTCCGCCCAAATAGCGGTACAAAGGAATGTCATAGTGCGTGGCCACAGCCCGGGCCGCCGCCATGCTCACTGCCAGGATTGCGTTCGCCCCCAGCCTCCCCTTGTTCTCGGTGCCGTCCAACTCGATCATCTCGGCATCCAGTTCAGCCTGGTGCGAAGCATCCAAGCCCTCCAGATGTGGACCGATCAAGGTGTTCACGTTCTCCACCGCCTTCAGCACACCCTTGCCCAGGTAGCGTGACTTGTCGCCATCGCGCAATTCCACTGCTTCATGTTCGCCCGTCGAGGCGCCGCTCGGAACAATCGCGCGCCCCTTGGCGCCGCTGCCCAACGTCACCTCGGCTTCCACCGTAGGATTGCCCCGTGAATCAAGGACTTCCCGTGCATGTACCAGATCGATATCGGTCATAGATTCCTCTTCGCTTTAATTTTGGGGAGACAGATAAGTTTCTGAAGATAGGTGCGTTCGTTCGCCGGACGGCCCAAGCTCCGGCGGCATCGATACATCGGTAAATTGGAGAGAGTTCGCCAAACCTAGAGAATTATATGCCAATCGCAGGCCGCAACCGGTTCGCTTCAGTCGCGTGCCGCACAAAATAGGGCCGTTCTGGGCTGATCTGGTGCAGGAAATATCGGGAATGGCGGAGTGGAGCTACGCGCATGCTCCAGGTGTGTCCACAAACCACGCGCTACGATGCAGATACACCCCTAACTCAGCGTGGCGCCTCCGGTCCTGGACCGATCACCGCAAAATGGAATGCTTCCGGGTGAAATGGCCGCGGCCCAGGTAGGGTGGGCCGCAATCCTGCTTGAATTCTGCGCATACCGACGCCAACGCCGATTCCGCAACTCTCGCGATTACTCTACGACTTTGCCCAGCGCCTCGAAAAACTCCGGGAACGAGACTGCGACCGCCTCCGCATTTTTGATCGTGGTTTCGCCTTCGGCGCGTAGCGCGGCTACGGCAAACGCCATTGCAATTCGATGGTCGTCAAAGCTCTCGATCTCGGCGCCGTGCAGTTTTTGTCCCCCCGGAACAAGCATTCCATCCGGAAACTCTTCCACCTCCGCGCCCATCGCGCGCAGGTTGCGAACCACAGCGGCAATGCGGTCGCACTCCTTCACGCGCAGCTCGGCAGCATCGCGTATCTCAACCCCCTTGGCGCTATAGGGAGCCACGGCGGCAATCGCCGGCAATTCGTCGATCAACGCCGCACTCTGGGCTCCGCGAATCACTCCGCCCTGGAACACTCCGCCCTCTGCCTGCATCGTCCCAATCAGCTCGCCGTTCAGCTCTTCCATCTTGATGAAGTTGATCTTCACCCCCATGCCCGAGAGCACATCCAGCACCACGGAGCGGGTCGGATTCAGCAGCACCGAATCCACCACCAGGTTCGATCCCGGAAACAGCGCCGCCGCGCATAAAAAGAACGTGACCGACGACAGGTCTCCCGGAACGTAGGCCTTCAACGCGCGCAGCTTCTGTCCTCCGCGCACACTCACTCGCTCGCCGTCGCGCACAACTTCTCCGCCGAATGCCTTCAGCGCCACCTCCGTATGATCGCGCGTGCGCACCGGCTCGATCACCGTGGTCTCGCCCTCGGCGAACAGTCCAGCCAGCAGCACGCAGCTCTTCACCTGTGCGCTCGCCACCGGAGGCTGATACTCCATCGCCTTCAGCTTCGCGCCGTGGATCGTCAGCGGCGCGCAACCATCGTGCGACTCGATCCGTGCTCCCATCTTTTGCAGTGGGTCGATCACCCTCCGCATTGGCCGCTTGCTCAACGACGCATCGCCGCTCATCACGCTGGTGAACGGGTGCGCCGCCACCACGCCGCTCAGCATGCGCATAGTTGAACCGCTGTTGCCGCAGTCCAACTCGCGAGAGGGAGCCAACAGAGCGCCGCCAACTCCGTCTACCTCCACGCGATTGCCATTGCGACGCACCTTTGCGCCCAGCGCTTCCATGCAGCTCAGCGTGCTGGCGCAATCCGCCGAGCTAGAGAAGTTTTCGAACTCCGACGTGCCTTCGGCAATCCCTGCCAGCATCGCGTAGCGGTGTGAAACCGACTTGTCTCCCGCAGTTCGAACGCTGCCCCGGATCTGTTTTGCCGCGTTTACTTTTACGTCCATTGCGTTGTCCTCATCTCTGCTCCGGCTCGGCTGATTGCGCCGCATCGGGTTGTCCACCTAAATGAAATATAAATCCTGCTCCGGCCGCGCAAGAAGCCAACTCTTGTCATCCGCGCGCTCTCCAACCCTCCACTGCGATCGGAAACATTTCGCGGTGAGTGCAACACAGCTCCAAAGCCACTGCTTTCGAATTGCGCAACACTCAGCTCTTGCAGTTCAGGATGAACGATATATGTCGTATCGTTTAGTCGCGGCTTCTCTCCTTCTAATCTTCACAAGCTCGTTCCCATTCACCGCAGCGGCACAGAATCGTTCTCTTTCCCGGGAGGGCCCGCCCAACTTCTCCTCCGATCCTTCTGCCGATCCTTTGGCGGCAGGAGTGGGCTTCGGGCGTATCACCGGAAGCGTCCGCACCTTCGATGGGCACAGCATCAGCAACGCCAACATCGAGCTCCGCAGCATTGGACGAGCAGGCCGGTTCTACACTGCCCGTTCGGATTCCAGCGGCTCCTTTGCACTCTACAACATTCCGCCCGGCGACTATGAGGTCACTGCCTCGACTGGGGTCGATGAGGCCCACGAACGGGTGCAGGTGAGCTCCTTGGCCGACGACACCAGCGTTGATCTTCGGATGAGAAACAAGTCTGCCGCCGGACCCAATGCCTCTGAACCCAGTGCCGGAAAAGGTCCCACCATCTCATTCTCGCAATTCCGCGTTCCCGCCAAGGCCCGATCGCTGTACGAGAACGCCGTCCGATCGATGAAGCGCGGAAAGTTCGATGACGCTCTCACCAAGGTGAACGCCGCCATAAGCATCTATCCCCAGTTCAGCGAGGCACTGACCTTGCGTGCAGCGTTGCAGGAGGATTCCGGCAAACAAACCGAAGCCATCGCCGATCTTCAGCTGGCAATGCAGTACGACCCCAACTACGCCCTCGCCTACCTCACGCTGGCCTCGATTTACAACGCAACCGGACACTTTGCCGATGCGCTGGTCATCCTTGCTCAAGCCGAGCCGTTGGCGCCCAACGCATGGCAGACCTACTACGAGCTTGCCCGCGCCCAAGACGGCACCCGCAAATTTGCCGACGCTCTGCGCAACGCAGACCGCGCCTCCGAGCTTCAGGGCGGGCCGGAGAAGGAATTGCCCGAGCTGCATGTGGTTCGCGCAAATGCCTTGATCGGACTCGGCGAGTTGCCCCGCGCCTGCCGCGAACTTGAAGCTTTTCTCGCTCATCAGCCCAGCGGCCAGCTCGCCGACCAAGCCCGCACTGTGCTCGATCAACTGCGCGCCAGCTCCGCCAGCGCAAGCCGGTGATCAACGCTAGCGTCCGTTCCGCTCCAGGAATTCGCGCACCAGCGGCCCCACTTCGTCGGGCTGCTCAAAGGCGGCGAAGTGTCCGGCTCTACCCACAATCTTCAGCTCAGCCCCCGGAATCCCGCGCGCCAGCCGCTCCTGCTCGCTCACCGGAGCAAGCACATCGTCTTCCCCTCCCAACACCAGCGCAGGCACATCAATCTGGGCCAATGTTGCTGTGCTGTCAGGGCGCTCGGCCATGCCACGCTGGAAGGCGGCGATCCCGGCCGCGCTGGCCAGCCGCATGGTCGCCTTCGCTTGCTCTACCACGTCCAGCCGCGAGTTCGTCGCAACCGGCCCCAGCAGCTTCGGCATGAGTTGCTCGATTGCCCACTCCGGCCCGTTCTGCAACACGTCTTCCGCATTTTTCAGCCGCGCCTTGCGACCCTCATCGGTGTCCGCGCTGGCCTTAGTATCGATCAGCACCAGCGCCTTCACCCGCTCGCGCGACCGGCGCCAGAACTCGAACAGGACGTACCCTCCTACAGAACATCCCACGAACCCAGCGCGCCCAATCTTCAACTCGTCACACAGCCGCAGCACATCTGCTGCCACCTTGGCCATCGTGGTTGCGCCCGCGCCAACGCCGGAGCGCCCCAGTCCGCGCAAATCCGGCAGCACCAGCCGGAAGCGCGACTCCAAATGCCGCACCAGCGGCAGCCAGTAAGTGTGGTCTGAGGGAAACGGATGCAGCATCACCACATCCGGTCCTTCGCCTCGTACTTCATAAAATAGGTCGATGTCATCGCTTCGTAGAATCATGCGCAACATTCTACCCCGTCCAGGAACCCTGGCTCCTACCCTATAATGATTTAGCAAAGGAGTGGGGATGCGCGTTCTCATCACGGGGGGAGCCGGATTTATCGGATCCCACCTCGTCGAAGCCCTGCTTTGCCAGCACCACCAGGTTGCCGTGCTGGACAATCTATCAACCGGGGCGCTGGCTAACATTCAGCATCTCCTCGAGCATCCTGCATTCACGTTTCACCACAATTCCATCCTCAACCGCGAACTTCTCTCCTCGCTCGTCGCCGAAAGCGAAACCGTCTATCACCTCGCTGCCGCCGTCGGTGTCAAGCGCATCATCGAGGTGCCGGTCGAGACGATTGAGACCAATGTCGCCGGAACCGAACTGCTCCTGCGTTTGGCCGCCGGGCACTCGCGGCGTGTCGTGCTCGCCTCCACATCCGAGGTCTACGGCAAGTCCATGTGCTTGCCCTTTCGCGAAGATGGCGACCTTGTGCTCGGAGCTACCAGCCACTCGCGTTGGAGCTATGGCTGTTCCAAGGCCATCGACGAGTTTCTCGCCCTCGCATGGCATCGCCAGTCGCGCTTGCCGGTCACCATCGTCCGGCTCTTCAATACCGTTGGGCCGCGCCAGAGCGGACGTTATGGGATGGTGCTTCCCACCTTCGTCCAACAGGCGCTGCTCGGCGAAGCCATCACCGTTTACGGCAGTGGCGAACAGTCGCGCTGCTTCACTCACGTCTTCGACATCGTCGAAGCCCTCGTCTCGATCGTCCATCATGACGGAACCATCGGCGAAATCTATAACCTCGGCAGTACCTCGGAAATCAGCATCAATCAACTCGCGCGATTCGTCTTGCAGGCCACAGGCTCCCGCAGTTCCATCGTCCACGTCCCCTACGAGCAGGCCTATGCGCCCGGCTTCGAGGACATGCAGCGCCGCTTGCCGGACATCAGCAAGGCCCAGGCTGTTTTCAATTTCCAGCCACGCCGCGATCTCGACCAGATCCTCGGCGACGTGATCGCCGATCTGCGCGCCCAAAGCGGCTGGGTGGTCGCCGCGACGAATTCCTAAGAAATTCGCCACCTGCTCCCAAAGCGGAATCTCTCTCAAAACGGCTTCATGAGGATGGGAGTCCCTGTTCGCTCCGCGCAAAAGAATGAGCCGCCGCCGCGAAGCATGGTACATCTGGGATGTGAGCACCTCTCCACAATCCGGCCCCGATCTCCCGCCCCACCCTCTCATCCCTCAGCCTTTCATCGATGCGGAGTCCGGGGCTTGCCTGCGCTACATCGCGCGCCAGCCGATCCTGAATCGCGACCAGGAAACCTACGGTTACGAATTGCTCTTCCGCTCCGGCCCTGAAAACTTCTTCCACTGCAACGACCCTGACATGGCCAGTTGTCAAACCATCGACCTGTCCCTGCTCATGGGCTCCGCGGCGCTCACCGGCCCCCATCCCGCATTCATCAACTGCACCCGCAACATCCTGCTGCGCGACATCATCACCCTGCTGCCGCGCGACCGGGTTGTGATTGAGGTGCTGGAGAATATGCCTGCCGACGAGGAAGTCATCGCGGCCTGCGCCCGCTTGCACCGTTCCGGCTATCTCATCGCGCTCGATGACTACGTTCCCACCCCTGACACCCTGCGCCTATTGCCCTTCGCGGACATTGTAAAAGTGGACTTTCTGGCCACCGACGCTGCGCGTCAGGCCGCGCTCGCCGCCGATATGCGTCGCCGTGGCATCCGCCTGGTGGCGGAAAAGGTCGAGAGCCGCGAGCAATTTCAATTTGCCTTGCGCCTCGGCTACCACTACTTCCAGGGATATTTCTTCTGCAAGCCGCAATCGCTCACGATGCAGGACATTCCCTGCTCCAAGCTCTCCTGCGTTCAAGTGCTCAACATTGCCAACCGCGAGGGCTATGACATGGACGAGTTGGAGCAGGCCATCCTGCGGGAGCCCTCACTGTGCTATCGCCTGCTGCGCTACTTGAACTCCGCCGCATTCGGCCTCTTCCCCGTCCGCTCCATCCGGCACGCGCTCTCGTTGCTGGGCCAGCGCGAAATCCGTAAGTGGGTATCGGTTGTGGTAGCGATCTCCATCTCCGGCGACCGCCCCAGTGAATTGATCTCCTGTGCGCTTACTCGCGCGCGGACTTGTGAAGCTTTCGCCACAGCCTCGGGCGATGACTCCTGCGGTGCATTCATGGTCGGCATCATGTCGTTGATGGATGCAATCCTTGATTGCCCAATGGAAGCCGTAATCTCTCAACTCCCGCTCACCACGCGGTGCAAAGACGCGCTCCGCGGCGGGAACAATTCACTCGGCCAGTTGCTGCGGCTGGCCATCTGCTGCGAGCGCGGCGAATGGAATGGAATATCGGCCATCGCCAGCGAGCGCGAATTGCCCGAAGAAAAAGTCTGGGAGTTTTACCGCGAAGCCGAACGCTGGAGCAGTGAGATTCTGAAGGAAAACAGCAGGCAGCAGTAGAGAACCTTTGCGGGACTCGCGTTGCGATTGGTGGGGCGCGAGGCTATGGACCGGGCTCGCGCTTAGCCCGCGGCTCTTTACCGGGAAGCGCCGCTGGATTCTCATGCGTACGCTCGCGGAATCGCGCACTCATTCCGCTCGCCAGTGAAACCGCCGACTCGCCAAAGCGATCGCGCAATGCATCGACCGCGTTCATCGCCTGTTTCAGGCGCGTCTCCTGCGCGCTGGCCAGCAAATCCAACTGTGGGCTGACGGCCTCCAGCGAACTGGTCTGCACCCCAATCAAGCGCACGGTGCGCCCCTTCTCCCAATTGGCGCGAAACAGCTCGCGCACAATCTCCAGCACGTCGGCGTCGAGTTGTGTGGCGCGCTCCAGTGTGTGCCCGCGCGTGTAGGTGGTGAAGTCCGAGTAGCGCAACTTGATCTGCACCTTGCGCGCGTGCAGTTGATGTTCGCGCAGACGCCGGCAGACCATCTCCGTCAACCGCGCCAGCATGGAGTCGAGCGCCGCAGGGTCGCGCTCGTCGCGATTGAAAGTGTGCTCGTGGCTGATGGACTTCGGCTCGTCGCCCGAGCCAACCTCCTGGTCATACCATCCGCCCGCGTCGTGTCCCCGCGCCTTTTCTATCAGCGCCGCCAGGCCGTCGCCGATCCTGGAACCCAGCGCCGATTCGGTGAGCCCGGCGAGTTCGCCGATGGTGCGCACGCCGAACTTGCGCAGCCGTTCCTCGGTGACCTTGCCCACGCCGGGCAGCCTTCGCACGTCGAGCGGCGCGAGGAAGCTGGCCTCCAGCCCCGGAAGAATCTGCAGCACTCCGTTGGGCTTGGCCTGGTCGCTAGCAACCTTGGCCACCACGCGCGCTGTGGCGATGCCGACCGAGCAGTTCAAACGCGTCTCGCGCTTCATCGTTTGGTGCAGCAAATCCGCGGACTTCATCGCGGGTCCGTGCAGCCGCTCGGTGCCCGTCATGTCGAGGTAGGCTTCGTCAATGGAAGCCATCTCCACCGCTGGGGTGAACTGCAGAAGCACGCGCCGCACTGCCGCCGACGATTCGCGATAGCGCTCCGGATGCCCCTCCAAAAAGACCGCCTGCGGACAGAGCTTGGCGGCATGGCGCAGCGGCATCGCCGAGTGTACGCCGAACTTGCGTGCCGCGTAGGATGCAGCCGCGACCACTCCGCGCTGATCGGCGCGTCCGCCCACGACCACGGGCTTGCCCTTCAGCGAAGGATCGTAGAGCTCCTCCACCGAGACAAAAAAAGCGTCCATATCGACATGGAAGTAGGTGCGCAGCATAATCCGGCTGTCACCGATTGTAGCCCCGGTGCGGAGCGAACGATTTACCAAAGTGATAATCGTTTTTCAGACACCGCGTAACCAGCTGGGCAACCGTTTGCAAGGGTTAACCGCGAAGTAATAGACCGGCGGCCGCCGATTGCCGAAAAAGTTAATCGCCGCAAATCTACTTCGTGGTCGCCGCGGCCTTCGTCTGATGACCGTTCACCAGTTCCTCGGCGAGCGCATCCGCGTGATAGATTTTGCGGATCGCTTCCAGGATGGCGCGCGAGTCTACGGAGATCGCTCGACCCTGCCGGTCGTCATAGGCGAAGTCCCACGAGAGCGATTGGATGTTGCCGTCGAAGATGATGCCCACCACCTCGCCCTTCCTGTCCACCGTAGGGGAACCCGAGTTACCGCCGATGATGTCCGAGGTGTGGACAAAATTCAGCGGCGTCGCCAAGTTGAGGTTGCTCTTGGCTGCCACCCAGCTCGCGGGCAATTCGAAGTCGCCTTTGTTGCCGTTGGCGGCGGCGTGTTCAAAGGCTCCGCCGATGGTGGTGTAGGGCGCAATGAACTCGCCTTTCTCCTCGTAGCCCTTGATGGTGCCGTAGCTGAGGCGCAGGGTGAAGGTCGCATCGGGATAGCTGCTGGTGCCATATACGGCGAAGCGGGCTTTTGCGATCTTGGTCGAGTTCAGGCGAATGACCGCATCCACTTTGTCGTCATACTGCTTGCGCAGTTCGCGGGCGCGAGGATCGATGTCGCGCATCAACACGATGAGCGGATCGGTGCTGGCTTGAACCGCGGCCCATCCGCCTTCGTAGAGTTGCTTGCGCACCGCCGGGGAGTCGAGTTTGCTGCCGTCGATATACGCCTTGGCGGCTTCGGCTGGAGTGTTGCCGTTGAGCGCCCGCTTCACCGTCGGATCATCGGCACCAAGTTTTTCCTGCATAAGTTCCAGAGACCCGGTAAGCGTGGCCACATCAAGCGAGCGATAGACGGGTGCGGTGGAGAACAACTGCTGTTCGAGCGACGGCAGACGCGCTTCGGTGTATTCGCGCAGGCGCTGCGGATTGGGCTTCTGTTTTTCGGCCGTCACCCGCACGAGGGTGCGCGCATACTGCGCGAGGGCGGCGTTGAAGCCAAGACCACGCTCGACAAACGTGAACGGGAGGAAGAGTTGCTTACGAACTTCCATGGCCCTGGCAATTTCGTCCCACGCCGGGGCGTAGGCGGCCTTGAGCTTGGGGTCGGCGTTGACGGCGGCGCGAAGCTTCTGCTGGTCCGCGGCCTTCTTGTCCATCAGTTCTTTATCGTTTAGTCCCTCGGCTCGTCCCTTGAAAGCCTTGAGCGAGTTTTCGACGCCGAAGATCTCGTCGCTGGCGACGCGCGCATTTTCCTCCGACTGCGCGCCGTACTCGTGCAGCATTTTGTCGCGACTGGACAGCAGTTCGATCACGAACGGGGTCTGCACGTCCTTGAGAAACTGCAGCTCGGCCATGGTGAGCAAGCGCTCGGTGCCGCCGGGATTTCCGGAGACAAAGACCAGATCGCCGGCCTTGGTTCCGGTAGGCGACCACTTGAGGTACTCGGCGAGGTGCACCGGCTTATCGTTCTCATAGACACGGAAGTAGGTGATGTCGAGGTCGTAGCGCGGATACTCGAAGTTATCGCGGTCGCCGCCGAAGAACGCCATCTGCCCTTCCGGCGCAAAGACAACGCGCACGTCGGTGTACTTTTTATACTTGTAAAGGTTGTACATCCCACCAGCATAGAGGGTCACGACGTCGCAGCGCAGGCCGCTCTTTTCGGCGCACTCCTTCTCGATGGCCGACATCTTCTCGCGCTGTTTCTGTGCGGCCTCGGCGTCGCTCATGCCGGGCCTGGCTGCGGACTGGATCGCGGCGGTTACGTCTGCTATATCCAGCAGCACGTTGAGTTCGAGGTCGGGACACTTGCCTTCGTCGGTTTGGGTCTTAGCGTAAAAGCCGGTCTTGATGTAATCCACCTTTTCAGTGGAAAGCTGCTGCAGGCAAGCGCGGCCAACGTGATGATTGGTGAAGGTGAGTCCGTCGGCAGAGACAAAGGAGCCCGAGCCACCGTTATTAAAACGCACCGAGCCGAGACGGAGATGATTGAGCCAGGGATCGGTGATGGTGAAGTCGTGGCCTTTCTTGAGTTGCTCTTTGGGCGGCTTGTTGAAGAGCCACATGCCTTCGTCTGCAGGGGAGAGTGCGGTAAAACTGCACAGCAGCGCAAGGATTACGAGGACGCGACGAATCATTCACTCACTCCGGGTGAATAGCGATCAGCAAATTGGACATCATATCAGGAGGCGAACCAGAGAGGGCGAGAGAGGTTAAAGCGGGAGATCGAGATCACCTCGTCTCCCGCCGATTGTGGTTCACGACCGCCTTTCGCGGATCACGGGAGGGCTGGCGCGGCGGCCGTTGGGAATGGCGACCCGGGGTCGAACTCGTTGCTTCTCTCGAACGAAGGTGTGATCCCATTGTTCTTGTTGGGTGATGGATCAGCGTCCATTGGGAATGGCGATCCGGTGGCGATGTTATCGTGCCGCCCTGGGTACGCGGTTGGCGAACTTTGATTGAAGGCCATGGAAGTTGGCAAGTTGCGTTGGTCCGCTACCGCGGGGGCGTAGGTGTCGTTTTGTAAGGCTGGGTTCGCACCTTGTGGAAATGGCAGGTCCGATTGCTGGCCCACGGCCAGTGTGGTCACGAGCAGGAATGCCCCAAGCACTCCGAGAACACTCTTCATGATATGTACTCCTCCGAATGAATGCATTTCAACCCTGTATGGATGACGGCTACTTGGTTGATGGATGCATGGGCGCAGAAGAAAGTCGCGGCATTGAGTGGAATTCGGGAGCGCAATTCGGGAGCGCAATTCCAGTCTGAATCAACAGACATCTCGACTGAAGCAGTTCTGCGGAAGGTGCATCCTACGTTCGTCAACGCGTGAACTGCCGAGAGCGTCGACGGCTGGTTAGGAGCTTCAAACGGCGCGGAAGATTTGAGCAGTGCTGGGTCTTTTGCTGCGCTCAAGATAACACTCTAAGGAACAGGAGCAAGGGCAAATTACCGGTCACTCCGAAACCTTTTGCCAATGCACCGTTACCTGTGGGTTACCGGCGTTATCCTTCCCCACGTCCACTACCTTTTCGTAATGACACCGCTTGCCTCCTATGGGGACGAAGTAGCAATCGGTCGGACGCTGGGAGACGAAGACGCGGGTTCTGGGGACGTGGTTGGTATATGAGTACCAATATTGCTCTGTCAGGGTGGGCGCGAACAGCCAGAGCAAGATGCCAAAGAAAGCTGCCATGCTCAGGAAGAGAAACAGACAATACGCGGATTCCGCGAGAGCAGCAGTGAGATTGGGTTTATCGTTGGGCATGATTCCCGGTCAGATATTAGCAGAGCGGTACGTAGGTATTCACCTGCGGCTCGGAACGGGTCGTAAGGAGCGGGTTAGCTGACGGCGCTTTCAGGTAGGTCTTGCTGCGCCAGGTACAGAGCTCCCTCGAAGGGCTGGTGGCGACTGAGGTGAACGCTGACCTCGGGGCGATGGCTGCGGATCACATTGGTGAAGACGTTGCGAATGTGAGGGGAGCTGAGAAAGACGCCACCGGTAATTGCGATTTCCACGCTGTTGCGGCCAACCCAGAGACGGCGCAGGACGATTTGTGCGACGCGGGCGAGTTCGAATCCGGCGGCGGTGAGAATTTCACTGGCGAGCGGGTCTGCATGGGCGGCGACGAGCACGAGGGGGAAGAGTTCGGCGAAGCCGGGAAGCTGCTCGCGATGACAGCGCTGCAAAAGGTCCTCGCGGGTTACGACCTGCCAGTGCTCCATGATTGCCGTGACCATAGCGCTGCTGCGTCCCATGTCCAGGGCACGCAGGCACTGCGACACCGCGCTCTGGCCGATCCAGTGTCCCGAACCTTCATCGGAGATGAGACGACCCCATCCGCCAGCTCGGGCGCGTTCACCGCGCTCATTGCGGCCATAGACGATGGAACCGGTGCCAGAGATGCAGACCACGCCGGGGCCACCGGAAAAGGCGGCTTCCAGCGCGATGGTTGCGTCTGGAACGACCTGGATGGATGCTCCAGGAATAAGCTCGGCGAGAAAGCCAGCGATCTTTGCGGCGTTTTCGGGTGAGGCAGCTCCGGCGACACCGGCACAGACACCGGTGACTGAGGCGGCGGGAACTCCGGCGGAGGAGAGCACGCCATGCACTGCTTCAGAGAGAGACGAGCGGGCCGTGTCGGCGGAGACGACGTTGAGATTACACCCACCCGCAGTGTGGGTTGCGAGCACCGTCTGTCCATCCGACAGCGCCGCGGCGGTCTTGGTTCCGCCTCCGTCGATTCCAAGTAGAAAATGCATCGCGCTCATTCTGACACAATCCAGGGAGGCTTCGAGGTGGCAAGCTTGGTACCGGGGAGGGGGGCACGCTCTTGTCAATTGAACACAACGTTATTTTGAGGGCGAGGAAAAATCGATTGCGGGTTGAAAAGCTTGAGATGGCCCGGGAGATTTGAGCAGTACGGGGATTCCTCGCGTTGCTCGGAATGACACCTCCTAGTACCTCCTAAATACGACTCCGAAGCAGTTCAGGCGAGTACGGCGTGACGGGCGGCGCGCACCTTTTCGTAGATCTTGAGGTACTCGCGGGCGGCGACGGTCCAGGAGAAGTCGCGGGCCATGCCGTTGAGCATGAGCTTGCGCCACTCGTTCGGCTTGGCCCAGAGCTGGAGCGCAGCTTGCATGGTTGTGAGCAGAGCCTCCGGGGTGTACTCGCGGAACTTGAATCCCGTGCCTTTGCCGGTTCGGACATCGTAGGATTCGATGGTGTCGTCGAGGCCTCCGGTGGCGCGGACGACGGGGACGGTGCCGTACTTGAGCGAGTAGATCTGGTTGAGGCCGCAAGGTTCGTAGCGCGAGGGCATGAGGAACATGTCGGAGCCAGCCTCAACGCGGTGCGCCATTTCATTGTCGTATCCGACCTTGATGGCGAAGCGGCCCGGATACTGGCGGACGAGGCGGCGGAAGAGATCCTCGTACACCTTGTCTCCGGAGCCGAGAACGACGACGGTGACATCCTCGTGAGCGAGACGGTCGGCGGCGAGGGCGATGAGATCGAAGCCCTTCTGGGCGGCAAAGCGGGAGACGATGCCGATGACCGGCGCAGTGGTCTCAGGGTCAAGCGAGAAGCGGAGCAACAGATCGCGACGGCACTCCTGCTTGCCTTCGAGCGCCTGCGGCGAATAGCGGGCGGCGATGTAGCGGTCGGTGGCTGGATTCCACTCGTCGTAATCGACACCGTTGAGGATTCCGGCGAGGTTGGGATTACGGCTGCGCAGAACGCCCTCGAGGCCAAAGCCGTACTCCGCGGTCTGGATCTCCTGGGCGTACTTGCGGCTGACGGTGGTGATGAAATCCGAGTAAGTCAGAGCACCCTTGAGGAAGTTTACTTTGCCGAAGAATTCAAGCTTGGTGATGGTGAACAGATCCCATGGCAACATAAGGAGCGGGAGCGTGTCTGGGGGAAAGACTCCTTGATAGCCGATGTTGTGGATGGTGAAGATGGTTGGGATTCCATGGAGCACGGGGTCTTCGTCGTAAAGAGTGCGTAGTAGAACGGGAATCAGCGCGGTCTGCCAGTCGTGGCAATGGAAGACATCGGGCAGGCCGAGGATTTTTGAGGCCTCAAGAACGGCGCGGCAATAGAGTGCGAAGCGCTCGGGATTGTCATCGTAGTCGCCGAGCGGAGTGCCATAGAGAGCGTCACGATCATAGAACGGTGGATAATCGATGAAATAGAACTGGACGCCGTGTTGCTGTCCGCCGTCCACCACCGAGCAGAAACGGTAACTGTCATCAAAGGGAATGGTGAGGCTGGCGATGACGGTGCGGGGATCTTTCAGGTGCGGCTGGGTCTGCCGGTAGAGAGGCAGGTACACTGTGACCTGGTGACCGAGTCCGGCAACGGCGCGCGGCAGGGCTCCGAGGACGTCGGCAAGTCCTCCGCTTTTGGAAAACGGGACGCACTCGGATGCGGCAAACAGAACGTGCACGTGGCCTCCGCAATGAGGAGTTGGATGCGCGGGGGCCTAAGAATAGAACAGGGATCGGAAGCCGCGCAAGGGAAGTCTATCGGGCGGAACGAAAGGCGGTCAAACTTGGCAAAGGTCTTACCAAGCGAAGTGGTGAGCAGCAAGAAGCCCAAGCTGGGGCAGAATTTTCTGGTGGACCTGGATGCGATGCAGCGCATTGTGGACGCGTTGGGAGAAATCGCAGGAACGACAGTGGTGGAGATCGGCCCGGGAGAAGCGGCATTGACCGAGTTGCTGGCCCAGCGTGCCGGCAGGGTGATCGCGGTGGAGTTGGATCGCGTGCTGGCGGCGCGGTTGCGGATGCGCTTTGCGACGCAGACCAATGTAGAGATTCTGGAGGCCGACATTCTGCAGATGGAGTTGGGGACGGTCCTGGATCGACTCCGGGGCCGCTGCGCGATCTGCGTCCGACGGGGCTGTTTAAGGCGCAGGTGGTGGGAAACCTGCCGTACTACATCACGACCGATATTCTGCTGAAGTTGTTTTCGGCGGGCGACCGGATCGAAAACCTGGTGCTGATGGTGCAGAAGGAAGTGGCGGATCGGGTGGTGGCGGCTCCGGGAAGCCGGGACTACGGACTGCTCTCGGCCACGGCCCAGATGTACGGCACGGTGCAGAAGCTTTTTGAGATTGGGCCAGAGTCGTTTAATCCGCCACCAAAGGTGCGTTCGGCGGTCTTCCGTATGAAAATGCAGCCGCGCTTTGCCGAGCTGCAAGTGGATGAGGCGGGGTTCATCGCTTTTTTGAAAGTGATGTTTGCGCAGAAGCGAAAAACCGTAAGCAACAACCTGAAACTGGCCTACGATAAATCGGTTGCCAAAGCCGCACTGGCGCAGGCAGAGATTGCGCCGACAACGCGGGCCGAGGCGATCTCGCTGCCGGATATGGCGCGGTTGTACCGGGAGCTACGGAAGTAAGAATCGGAAGCTGAAAGTAAGAGCCGGGAAGGATGGTTCCGGGATGAGCGAGGTTCGAGAAGCAGCGGTGGCCGGGCAGTTTTATCCGGGAGCGAGGACGGAGTTGCTGCACGAGGTGCAGGGATTGCTGGAGCGCGGAGGTAAGGGAGCAAAGCGGGTACGAGCGCTCGGAGTGATTGCGCCACACGCGGGCTATATGTATTCGGGAGCCGTGGCCGGAGCGGTGTTTGCGCATGTCGAGGTCCCGCGAAAAGTGATTGTGCTTTGCCCGAACCACACGGGGATGGGCGAACCGCTGGCCATCACCAGCACGGGTAGCTTCCGCACACCTCTGGGCGATGCTCCCATTGACAAGGCGCTGGCCGAGGCGCTGAAGAAGGCGTTTCCGCTGCTGCGCGAGGACGAAGTGGCGCAGAGAGGCGAGCACGCAGTGGAGGTTCAACTGCCCTTTCTGCAGGCGGTGCGGGCGGATCTTCAATTTGTGCCGATCACGGTGGGGACGGGGCAATTCGAGGTGCTGACGGCGCTAGGGGTGGTGCTGGCCAAGGTGATCGCAGAGTGTGGCGAGCCGGTGCTGATGGTTGCTTCCAGCGACATGAACCACTACGAGGACGACGCGGAGACCAGGGTGAAAGATGCGCTGGCGATCGAGCAGGTGCTGGGATTGCAACCCAAAGGACTGTTCCAGACTGTTCGCGGCCAGAATATTTCGATGTGCGGATATGGCCCTGCGGTGGCGATGCTGACGGCGGCGCTGCGGCTGGGCGCGAGTTCGGCAGAGCTGGTGAAGTATGCGACGTCGGGAGACGTTTCTGGCGACCTGACACGCGTGGTGGGGTACGCGGGAATCGCGGTGGTGTAGAGGAAGCAGGTTTCAAGGTTTCAAGGTTTCAAAGTTTCAAAGTTTCAAAGTTTCAAAGTAGCGGCACAGCAAATGCAGAGATGAAATGGCGGCCTAGAAAAAGAGGCCGCCATTTTGCGTTTCGGTGGGGCGCTCGGCATACGCTGGATTGGGGCCGAAGGAACATTAAAAGAGACGCGAGACGCGTGAGTTCAACGGGCTTAACGAATCATGCTGATGGTGTCCTGCGCAATCTGGTCGAAGGTAGTCACCGATTTGGCGTTGGCCTGGAAGCCGCGCTCGGCGATGATGAGGTTGGAAAATTCAGTGGACATATCGACGTTGGAAAGTTCCAGCGCGCTGCCGGTCAGGGTGCCGAGCGAACTGGTTCCCGGTGCTCCGACGACGGCAGAGCCGGAGGAGATGCTGGCAGAGTAGTTGCTGTCTCCCTGCTTGGTGAGAGCCTGGAGGTTGGCAAAGTTGGCGAGAGCGACCTGGCCGAGAATCTGGCTTCCGTTGGTGAATGTGCCGGTAATGGTTCCGTCGGAACCGATGGAGAAACCTGTCAGCGCGCCACTGGTGTTGCCGTTCTGGGTGGTGGACGTGGTGCTGCTTGCTCCGGCCACCTGGGTGATGAGGCTCTGGCCGGTGGAACTCGCCAGGGTCCAGTTGAATGCCAGAGTGTTTGCGCCATCGGCTAGATTTTTGATGTTGAAGGCGACGGGCGTGGTGCTGGTGAGGTTTCCGCCGCTATCGAAGTTGAGGGTGCCGCTTTGTACGGTGGTCGTGGTGCCGACCCCGCCGGTAATGTCGCTGCTGGGCAGTGTGGCGTTGTAACTCCAACCGCCGCCGGTGTTGGTGAAGTTGACGTTGATCACGTGCGAGGTGCCGAGGGAATCGTAGACCGTGACGCTGGTGTTATATGTGTCTCCAACGGCGGCGCTGGCGCTAAGGTTGGCCTGCATCGAGATGCCAGTGGTTGCATTGGCCGGACTGGGCATGCCCATCGGCAACTGAATGGGAGTGAGCCCGCCGTTGGCGTTCACCACTCCCTTGCTGGCAGCGTAGCCCATCACCTGATAACCGTCGGGCGTAACCAGATAGCCGTTCGAGTCCTGAGTGAAATCGCCGGCGCGGGTGTAATAGGTGTTGCTGCCGTTCTGCACCACGAAGAATCCGTTGCCGGTGATCGCGACATTGGTGTTGACTCCGGTGTTTTGCACGCTGCCGCCGCTGAAATTGGTGCCAATCGAAGCGACCGAGGTTCCGGAGCCGAGCTGGAGCGGATCGCCTGCGCCGTTGCTGCCAAGCATTTGGTAGAACATATCCTGGAAGTTGACGGTGGTGTCCTTGTAGCCGGTGGTGTTGAGGTTGGCGAGGTTGTTGGAGATGGTGGCGAGCGCCGTGTTGCTGGCGTCCAATCCAGAGAGTGGGATGGAAAAGTTGGGCATTAGTTGCCTCCCGGAACGCTTGCTGCGGATTGGCTGGAGTGGGCGGCAACGGGCTGGGCGGCAGTGTTACTACTGCTGCCTCCCTGGAGAATCGAATAGATGCCTGCCACGTCGTTGAGCTGATTGATCTGAACCATCTGGGTGACCATCGTTGTAGGGTCCATGGTCTGAGTCGGATCTTGCGACTGCAACTCGGTGGCTAGCAACTGCATGAACATCGAGGTGTAGTCGGTGGCAGTGCTGGTTGTGCCGCTTGTGCCGGTGGTGCCGCTGCCGGCGTTCGTCGAAGCGTTGGCTTGGGCGGTTGCCGCCTGTACGGGATAAATGCTCATGTCGTTGCGTTCTCCTTGAATTCGTTTTCCCTGCTGAATCCGTTTCTCCTTGAACTCAAACACGGATGCTGATGCTGGAATAATCCGGGAGCTGGCCGGAGCCGATGACTTCGGCGGTGGGGACGATTGTTGCCCGAATCGATGCGGCACCAGGGGAGGGGGCAAAGGTCTGAAAGCTCTGCTGGCGCTGTTGTCCGCCGGAGTGGCCCTGAGGGTGAGAATCGAAGGAGCCGAGAACCACATCGCGCGATTTGAGCGCTTGCTCAAGGCCGTTGCGACCGGCAGAGAGTGCGGGTAACGCGTCATGACTGAAGGCAGTCAGATGCGCGGTGGTAACGTCATGCGCCGTGATGGCGCGTACTTCAACCTTGCCAAGTTCGGGGAGCTGAACGCTGATTTTGAGTTCGCTGTTATTGGGCGTCACGCGAAGCTGGCCGGAGTCCACCATGCGGGGCGGATCGGGAATGGGGTTCGACTGGAGCTGAGCATGAGCCGGAGCTGGCGAGGACTGCGCGAAGGACGGTTGTGTGGAGACTGCGGCGGACTGGGATGCTAATTGTGTTGCAGATTGGGTCGCCGATGCGGCGTTTGTGATGGCAGGAACCGTCGCCGGTGCGGCAACGGCCTGCACGGACGATAGATGCGCGCTGGCAGAAGATGCGCTCGCAGAAGATGCGGCGCTCGGGCTGGAGCCGCGCGCAACGGTCTCGCGCGCCTGCGCAGGATGCGAGGGGAGAACGTGCTGACTTGCCTTGGAAGCCGATGCCGGATCGTTGGTTAAGCCGGCGGCAGAGAGGGCGGCGCAGTCGGGTGGCGCAGAGGAGGAGATGGCGGATTGTGGCGTTGCTTCAAGCCTAGGTTGGGGCTGGGCTGCAGGAGTTGAATCCGCGTTAGCGTGCGTGGCGGAGCTGACCGCGTTTGCGCGCATCGCGATTGCGATTCTCTCCGCCGCCGCACTCGCCAGAGAAGGAGCGACGACGGAGGGGGCTGCAACCGGAGGGGCTGCAGTGCCCTTCGAGGTTGCCGTAGCAGCCTCGGAGGTAAATGCGACAGACTGATTGAAGCCAGGCTCTGCTGTCTGCGTGCCGGCACCCGGCGCGGAAAGCGAATCTTCCTTGGAAGATAGATTGGAGAGCACCTTCGGTGCGACCGGTGTTGCGACGGCGACGATAGGAGCCGCGGCCGCAGCGGCGGTAGAGTTCACTCTGCTTTCTACTTCTGGTTCTTTTGCCTTTCGTTCTTTTGCCGCGCTCGCTTGCTTGGTATCTTTTTTTGCGGTGAGAGCGCCGCTTGCGCTGGCTGTTTTTTCCTCCTTCTCGGGCGAGCCGGGGAGGGTGCGAATCACACCGGATGAGGCTGGCAATGATTTTACGGATGAGAGCGACTCATCCGGGAACCCTCCAGCAGCGGGAGATGCTTCGGGAATTCCACTGGAAGTTGCTCTGGAAGTTACACCCGAGATAACTCCCGAACTTACTCCCGATGTTACCTCCGGCTTTACCCTGGAACTTACTCCTTGAAGCAGTGCATTAGTTCCTGTTGTTGTGGTTGCCGCTGGAGTTATTCTTCGACTTGCCTCAACGGAAGAATCCATTTGCTGCAGCACTCGTTGAAAACCGGAGCTGTCTGCCGAGGCGCTTTGGCTGGCGCCCCCCGTTGAGGGAGATGAGGTGGGTGCGGCGAGAATGGGCGACGTGTTCATGCGCGATGACTGAATGCAGTTTGGCGGCCAAGCGCGCAGCGCTCAGGTTAGATTCCTGTCATGGATTCGGTTGCGGCGTTGCGGGAGTGGATCAGTTTTCCGAGAAAGATCTCATCCAGCTCAGATTGCTGGCGGCGGGATTGTTCGACTTGGAAGTCGCGGAGAGCATTCTCGCGCAGGGTGCTCAGGGTTTCGCGTTCTCGACGCGCGTTCACGTAAGCGGCGCGAAGGTGGGAGGCACGCTGCTCCTCCATCTGCCTGTGGTGTTGCTGGCGATGGATGGCTTCCTGAGTCTGTCGCAGAATGGATTCGATGAACTGCACTTCGGCGGCAGGAAGGAGTGTTTCGGAGGCGCGCACTCTGGCGGTCTTCTGGCTCCACTCGGCGGCCTCGGCGAGGCTGTGCTCAAGCGCGCGAATCTGCATCATGGATTCGTCAAGGCGCTGGCGTGCCTGATCTTCAAGCAGGCGGCGCACGCCAAGCAGTCCTTCGAGTGGGAAGCGGAATGACATCACTCGGCCATGGTCAGCAGCGACGAAATAGTGCGCTCCAGTTGTGGAATATCGTGCGACGCCTGCCGGGCGAAGGCGCGCAGGTTGGGCATGACCTGCATGGCGCGGTCGAGATCCGGGTCCGACCCCTTCTGATAGGCGCCGATGCGAATGAGGTCTTCCGAGTGGGTGTAGTCGGCGATCATGCGGCGGAGGCGCTGCGCCTTGGCGAGGTGCTCGGGCGCGCAGACGGCGGGCATGAGGCGGCTGAGACTTTCAAGCAAATGGATGGGCGGGAAGTGGCCCTCGGCGGTGAGACGGCGATCGAGCAGAATGTGTCCGTCGAGCAGCGAGCGGACGGCATCGACGATGGGGTCCATCTGATCGTCGCCTTCCATGAGCACGGTGTAGAAGGCGGTGATGGAGCCGGTTTGAAAGTTTCCGGCGCGCTCGACAAGCTGCGACAACAAGGTGAAGACCGAAGGCGTGTAACCCTTGGCGGTGGGCGGTTCGCCGGCGGCCAGTCCGATTTCGCGCTGGGCCATGGCGAAGCGGGTGATGGAGTCCAGCACGAGCAGAACGTGCTGGCCGCGCGCGGCGAAGAACTCGGCGATGGAGTGGGCCGATTGAGCGGCGCGCAGACGCAGCAGCGGCGACTGGTCGGAGGTGGAGACGACGACGATGGAGCGGCGGCGTCCGGCTTCGCCGAGGGTGTCCTGAAGAAACTCTCGAACCTCGCGGCCGCGTTCTCCCACCAGCGCGACCACGGTGAGATCGGCGGAGGTGCCGCGGGCCATCATGCCCATCAAGGTGCTTTTGCCGACCCCGCTGCCGCCGAAGATGCCGACGCGCTGGCCGCGTCCGCAGGTGAGAAAGGCATCGATGGCGCGAACCCCCGTACCGATGGGATCGTGGATCGCCTCCCGCTCGAAAGGATTGGGAGCGGCTCGCACCACCGGCATAGGGTCGCCTCCGGTGAGCGGCGCGCCTCCATCGATGGCCTGGCCGCAGGCATCGACGACGCGGCCGATCATGCTGCTGTTGACGCGGATGCTGGGGCGTGCGTTCCAGGTAGAGATGGTGTCACCGAAGCGGACGGCGGTGGCGGGATAGAGCGGCATGGAGAGAACGGTGGAGCCGTGAAAGCCGACGACCTGACCTTCCACTTCGTTGCCGGCATGGTCGCAGATGATGCAACACTCGCCCAGGGCACAGTGCGGGCCAACCGATTCGATCAGTCCGGCGCTGGCTTTGGAGATGCGCCCGCTCCAGCGGCGTCGTGGGAATTGCTGGAGCGCCTGGTGGTAGCGGTCGAGAATCATTGCACCCGCACCGCTTTTGTTCCGGCGGGCGATGGGCGGTGAGAGAGCAGGTCAAAGAAGCCGCGTTCGATCTCCTTCAGTTCGCGTTCGAAGCTGACGATGGCGGAGCCGAGAACGGTTTCAATGCGGGCGTCGCCGGGGGCGAGCGCCTTGTCGGCGGCGACCTCGACGGGACGCGACATGGATTGCGAGGCTTCCTTCCAGTAGCTGAGTGCGTCAGGGGAGACGAAGAGGCGCACACTGGTTGCGGCGTCCAATTGCTCAAGTTCATAGTTGACGAGGCCGGAAAGCAGGCGGGGATCGATCTGGCTTTCGCGATGGATTAGGCGGCGAACAATGGCCAGCGCGAGGCCGACGACTTCTTCCTCGGCATGACGGAAATATTCCTCGCGCTGGCTGGCGAATTGTTCGATGGCCTCGGCAATTGCAGAGCGTGCGCGCTGGATCTCGCGCTCCGCCTCCTGGCGTGCCTCGGCGCGAATGGCGCGGCACTCGGCTTCGATGTGGGCGGCAACCAGCGCATCAGGATCGCCTTCGCCGCCCTGGTTGCCGCCGCAGGGCGATCCAGGGCGCTCGGCTTTGTGAGCGGAAGATTGGTCTGGGGATTCGACTGGGGACTGGAATGGGGAGAACGGCTCGGCGGCATCGTGATACTGCAGCGGAAGGTAGGACGCGGACTGGGAAGCATTGGGAGTGGTGGGGCAAAGACCCACATCTGCTAAAAGCGGCAGATGTGGGGCACCTGAGGGCGGGAGTGGCTCAGACGACGAGTTCATCTTCATTCTCCTGTTTGAGTTGAATCTTGCCCTCGGCCTCGAGTTTGCGGGCGGCTGCGACACACTCCTGCTGTGCCTTGGTTACGTCCTTGGAACGTACCGGTCCGAGCGTCTCCATGTCTTCCTTCAGCATGTCCACGGCGCGGGAGGACATCGATTTAAAGAGATGATCGCGGAGCTGGTTGGAGGCGCCCTTGAGCGCCTGGGCGAGAGTTTTCTTATCCACCTGGGCGAGCAGTTCGCGGATGCTGACCTCGGGCACTCCGAGCAGATCGTCGAAGGTAAACATCAGGTTGCGGATGCTGAGCGCCAGCTTGGAGTCGTCGCGCTCGATGAGTTCGAGAATTGCTTTGCCGGAGGCGGGGTCCATGCGATTGAGCAGGTCGGCGACGCCTTTGAATCCTGCGTAGGCGCGGCGGCTCTGTTCACCGAGAGCTTGCAGGCGTTTGTGGAGAACGACGGAGACCTTCTGCGCCATTTCAGGCGAGAACTGGCGCAACTCGGCGAGGCGTTTGACGGCGGCGGCGCGGGTCTCCTCCGGCAGCTTCATCAAGAACGCCGAGGCTTGCTTGGGGTCGAGATGGGCCATGATGAGAGCGATGGTCTGCGGATGTTCGCCTTGAAGGAATTTGGCGAGCTGCTGGGGATCGGCCTTCTGCAGTGAGTCGAGCTTGCTGTGGCTGAGCTCCTGGGCGCGAGAGACCGACTCCAGCATGAGACGCGCGCCATCGGGGCCGAGGGTCTTGACGAGCAGGCGCTCGGCGTATTCGGTGCCGCCCTGGGCGATGTAATCCTGCGTGATCGTCAGATTGTGGTATTCGTTCAGAATCGCGGTGGCCTCAGCAGGGTCCACGGTTCCCACATCGGAGATCTCCTGGGTTACCTTTTGCAACTCATTTTCATTCAGGTTGCGGAAGATGAGGCTGGCGACCTCCTCGCCCAGCAGAACCAGGAGAACGGCAGCCTTGCGGATTCCTGAATGCGCGATTGCATGAGAAGGGCTCATCCGCGCTCACCATCCCTGATCCAGTTTTGGACGAAGCGTGAGGCGGAGACTGGTTCCTGCTTGACGCGGGTGGAGATGTCGTCACGGAGCCGCACCATCTGCGGCCGCTGCTGCGGGGCGGCGCCGGGAACACGGTCGGAGAGTTCGTCGCCGTCCGGCAGTGATGTTGCGCCAGCTGCGCCGGAGACCGCTGCGCCAGACGTTGCTGCGCCAGAGCGGGATGCCAGCCTCTTCGGTTGAACCGCATTCAACGAGCGGATGAGCTGCGCCTTCACCGGGCGCAGGATGAGCAGGTAGGTGATGCCAAAGAGCAGCAACATGGCAGCGATGCGGATGTAGCTGATCCAATCCTTCAACTGGGTGCGGATCTTCTCGATGCGGGTGGGAGGCGGCGGAAGATCGACGGGCACAACCTGGAAGCTGATGTTCTGCACGGTGAGGATATCGCCGCGAGTGAGATCGAAGCCGACCGAGGCCTTGGCGATCTCCTCAATGCTTTTCAACTCTTCGGGCGAGCGCTTTTGGCGCGGGTTGCTCTGGTTACCGGGATTGAAAATGTCATCGACCAGGACGGCGACGGCGAGGCGCTTGAGGCGTCCGGCGGGCTGGGTGGAGTGGCGGATGATCCGGTTGACCACGTACGTTCCATTCTCGGACTTGGAGCGCGCGAGATTTTCGGTGGCGGCAGTTTTGGCCGGGGCGCCGCCGTTGGGAACATTCGAGGCTGTTCCGGCGGCGCCGCCGGACTCTGACCCGCCGTTGGTCTCCTCGGTGCGCTGCATGGTGAGCGCAACCGTCTTTTCGGGATCGTAGCTCTCCTGCTGTTCGTCGACCGTGGTGGAGTCGTATTCTGCGCGGACACTAGCACGGACGTGATCGGCACCGATGACCGGCTCCAATGTATGGACGAGACGGTCGGCGAGCGCCTCCTCGCCGCTGCGCTCGTCACTGGCCGGCTGTGCTCCGGCGTTATCAGGAGAGGCGCCGAATGAAGTGCCCGCTTCCGCATCGACGACGGTGACACCTTGCGGATCGAGTTTGTCAACCGCGCTGGAGACCAGGCGCTGCACGGCAAGCCGCATGGCAGCCGAGAGATGACGATCGCGCAGTTTGAGGATGACTCCGGCTTTGGCGGGGCGATCCTGCCCGGTGTAGATGGAATCGGGAGGGATGGCAAGATGCACGCGCGCGGACTCCACACCGCTCATCGCTACAATGGTGCGTTCGAGCTCGCCTTCGAGGGCGCGCTGATAGTTCACTCTGTCATCGAAATCGCTGGTGGCCCAGTTGGTCTTGTCAAACAGTTCGAAGCCGAGACGGCCGCTGTGAGGCACGCCCAGGGTGGCGATCTCCAAGCGCGCCGTGTCCAGTTGATCGGCGGCAACGAGCACGGATTTGCCATCGGGCGAAAGCTGGTAGCGGATGTTCTTCGCGGTGAGGCGCTGGCCGAGCGCCTGCGCATCGGCAGCCTCCATGTTGGAGTAGAGAGGGGTCATCTCCGGCTTGGCCAACAGGCGAACGAAGGTGAACAGAACCACGGCGACCAGTAGAGCTCCTCCGCCGAGCAACATGCGCTGGCGTGGGGTAAGGCTAGAGGCGAGTTCACCGAGTTGAGAGACGGTTTGGCCGAAGCTTTTGGGTTCGCTCATAGCACCTTAAACAAAGAACTTAAAACTGCAGCCGGGAGATTTCCTGATAGGCGCTGACGACCTTGTTACGCACCTGGAGCATGAGGTCAAAGCCAAGCGAGGCGCGCTCGACGGTAAGAGCCGCGGCATGGATATCCTGACCGTTTCCGGCGAGCAGACTGTTGACCTGGAGCTCGGCCGTGGCCTGAAGATTGTCGACCTGCTGCATGGCCGAACCGAGTGCGCCGGCAAAATCGCCTGCAGGCTTGGCGGCTCCGGCGATGGCGGTACTCGCAATGCTGGCTAGCGACGATGGCGTGATGCCCATGGCTTCAATCCCCATGAAATTCCGTGCTCCTATTTCAATAGTTCGATGGACTGCTGGATCATCTGCTTGGCCGCCTGTACGGCCGAAGCATTCATTTGATAGGCGCGTGCGGCGCCCATCAGATCGGTCATCTCGAGCACGGGATTGATGTTGGGGTAAGCGACGAAACCGTTGGCGTCGGCGTCGGGATGCGAAGGTTCATAGCGCATGATGGGCGCCGCGGTGTCGGAGACAATCGAGCGCACCGTGACCCCACCGGCGGCAGCCGACGAGGCCGAAGCGCCGGCACTGGCCAACTGCATGCGGAAGCTCGAGGGCGCTGCGCTTTCAAAGACGACCTCCTTGCGCTGGTAGGGACCACCTTCGGCGGTATGCGTGCTCTCGGCATTGGCCATGTTGCCGGCCACGACCTCGGCGCGGGTGCGCTCGGCGCTCAGGCCTGAAGCGCTGATGCCCATGACGCCAAACAGGTTCATTGATTAGCTCCTTCATGAATGGCTTGGCTGAAGCGATGCAGCTCGGCCTTCATGAGCGCGATGCCGGTCTGAAACTGCAACTGCACCTGGCCGAGTGCCAAGCCCTCGCGATCCATGTTGACGTTATTGCCGTCGGGACGTTCGGTGAGCCCGGCGACCTCGGTGACGCGCGGCGCGGCGGGCTGGGCACTGTCGCTCATCAGCGAGGTGAGCTGGCTGCGAAAGTCGAGGTCGCGGGCATGATAGCCGGGAGTATCGATGTTGGCGATGTTGGTGGCGATGATGCCGCTGCGGCAGGCGGTCGTGTCCAGGTACCGCGAGAGGCGCTGCATCAGCGGCGTGTCAATCAGATTGGTCGCGGGCAGATTGGTTGCGGACGACAGATTGGTTGCAGGCAGGTTCATTGCAGGCTCCTGCGCTCCGGTGACGCGTCCTGGAGTAAGCCGCTTGCGCTTTGTGCTGAGAGATGGCCCGGGCTCCCCTGCAGAAATCCAAAGCATCTCTCGTCGCGGCAGATCAGGTCGGCGAGGTGATGCACGTCGAGAAGGCCGCTGTGGGGCTGCAGAAGAAGGCGGCGTACAACGGAACGCAATTCGGTGACGTTGCCCGGCCATTCGTAGGCGCAGAAGCGGTCGATGAGCGCCTGCGAGCAGCGAATCTTCTCGAACGGAGATGCGTTGCGCAGGAATGCTTCGGTAAGGGCTCGAATGTCCTCGACGCGCTCGCGCAAGGGCGGCACGCGCAATCGTAGCAGCAGTCCGGCAAGTTCGGGGTGCAGCGAAATCGGCGCATGGAGCGAGGGAGTGCACGTCAGCAGAAGTTGAATTCCCTCGCCGCGCGGGCGGCAGAGGTGGTTCGCAAGGGTCTGTGCGAGACGGCCCTGAGTCTTAAGCGGCAGAAATTCCGCGTGCAGCAAAAGGAGTCCTCCGCCCACGCTCAAGTTGAGTTTGCCAAGATGGATGAGGGTGTGTGCACCGCTCTTAGCGCGCTCGCCGAAGAGAAGCAACTCCGCGCCATCATTGCGGAACATGCGGCAGTCCAGCGTGAACAGCGAACGGGCGCCAGGACTTTGCCTGCACCACGCACTGCGCGCCAGAAGGCGGCGGCCACTTCCCGGTTCCCCTTCCACCACGAAATGCCGGCCCTGTTCGACGGCGTCGACCGCCTGGATGGCGGCCATTCGCAGGGTTGCGTTGCAGCCTACGATCTCAGGGATGATCTGCCAGTCTTTCATTTGTATCCTCTTAAAACTGAGTTACCTGCATCCGTTGTGTGTGCACGAGGGCTGCCAATCCATGAGTGCAGAATTAAGAAGTTTCTGATGCGAGGCGTACCGATCCGCAGGGCTTGCGCATGAGGATCTGTTCGGGGGCGATGATGCTGCGGCCCGCGGCGAGAACCAGGGCGCGCTCGATGACATTGCGTAACTCGCGGACGTTCCCAGGCCATGGGTGGGAGGTAAGTTTGGCCTCGGTCTCCGGACTGAGACGAATCGTTGTGTTGCCAGCAATGCGCTCTACGAAGTGCCGCGCCAGCAGAGCGATGTCCTCCGGACGCTCGCGAAGCGGCGGCAACTCGATGGGGAAAACCGATAGACGATAGAAGAGATCTTCGCGGAAGAGCCCCTGCTGTACGCGCGTCTCCAGATCAACATTGGTCGCGGCAATGACGCGAGCGTCGAGGCGGAAGACGTCGCTGGTTCCCAGGCGCTGCACTTCGCCGCACTCCAGAAAGCGCAGCAGCTTGGACTGACTGACAAGCGGAAGCTCGCCGATCTCGTCAAAGAAAATCGTTCCGCTCTGGGCAGCATGAATTTTGCCGAGGCGCGACTGTACGGCTCCGGTGAAAGCGCCACGAGTATGGCCAAAGAGTTCGGCTTCAATCAGCGCTTCCGGAATCGCCGCGCAGTTGATGGTAACGAAAGGTTTGTCGGCACGAGAGCTGAGCTTGTGCACGGCTTCGGCGACCAGTTCCTCGCCTGCGCCGGTTTCGCCGGTGACGAGCACCGAGGTCGAGTGTGGAGCAACCGCCAAGACCAGCGCCGCAAGTTGCTGCATGGCCTGGCTCGCGCCAACCATGCCCGGCAGCGGCATGAACGCGCTATCGGCGTCAGGGCAGGGCTTCTTTTCGGGCTGGGCCGCGAGTGCGGGCGCAGAGCGCTCGAGCGCGTGGTTGAACTCCTGAAAGCAGAGGTAGTCGGGGTTGGCGCGCAGCTCCTCCGGCACTTTGATCGTGCCGCTCTCGCCATCGAGCAGGACGACCTCGGTGCAAGGAAACTGGCGTTCGACGACGCCGATGAGTTCGTCGCAATTCAGGTCAGGAAGCTTGCGGTCCAGTACGACGATGCGAGCGCCGCGGCGCTCCAGCATGCTGAGAGCCTCGGCTCCGGTGCCGGCGTCTTCGACCAGACAAACTTTGCGCAGGCTGTCGCCGAGCCGCTTGCGCAGAAGCGCATCCGGCGTGGCAATCAGAATCGATGTGGCCCCGCGTAGTACGGGCATGATGTTACGAGCGGCTGTCATGAGATGTTTTTACTCCGACATTCTTGGAAACAAATTAATGCGCTGTTAAAAGTCGTCTTATCCGCGTCGGCGGTTGCCGGAGGCCGTTGGGGGGAAGACTCCCGGAAAGTCACGGAGATATCACCGGCGGCAGAATCAAGGACGCAGCCTCCGGCGAATTGCATGAGCTTGCGACACAGCTTCTGGCGCGGCCCTGGCGGCGTGCCGGGGCGAATTTCAAGCAGAAACTCATCTTCCTTGCGGCGCAGAGAAATCGAGATTGTACGGTTGCGTCCTGCGCCGGCGATGATCTCATCGAGCAGAAGAAAGATTGCCCGTTGAAACATCGGCGCATGGCACAGAATCGCGCCCGGCTCAGCGTTGAGATGAATTGCGATGCCGCCGGCCTGGGCGACCGTCGCCATCTCCTCGACCGAGCTTTGGAGTAATCGCTGGCCCTCGCAGGAGTCGTGCAGCGGCTCTTCGTCGAGGCTGGCGATCTCGCGCAAGACGGCCAAATCCTGCATCAGGCGATCGATCAACGGCAGGCAGTCTGCCAGCACCCGAATTGCGGCCTGCTCGTCGTGTTTGCCAAGACCCAGTTCGATGTTGGCGCGCAGGGCGGTGATGGGCTGCGCCAAGGCGTGAAAGGTCTCACACATAAACTCGCGATCGGGATTCATGCGATCTCCCCGGCTTTATCGCTGAGCTCATAGCCGATGCCGCGGACAGTGTGAATGAGGGGATGGGGAGCGCCCTGGTCCACCTTCTTGCGAAGGTAATTGATGTAGACGTCGACGACATTGGTGCAGGTGTCGAAGCTGATATTCCAGACATGCTCGATGATCATGGAGCGGGTGATGCGGCGTCCGGCATTGCGCATCAGGTATTCCAGCAGGGCGAACTCCTTGGCCGTCAGCTCGATGTTGCGCCCTGAGCGTTCGACCCTTCGTTCCGACGCGGTCCAGGTGCAGGTCGGCGACCTGCAAGGTCGATTCGACCGAGGGACGGCCGCGCCGGAGCAGAGCTCGCACCCGGGCGGAAAGTTCGGAGTAAGAAAACGGCTTATTGATGCAGTCGTCTGCTCCACTGTCCAGGGCGTGAACGCGGTCTTCCACGCGCGGGCGGGCGGTCAGTACGAGAACGGGGAGCTGGGGCTTGCCGGGACGAACGCCGCGCAGGACGGAAATGCCGTCGAGTTTGGGAAGATTTAGATCGAGAATGAGCAGATCGTAGTCGAGATCCGATGCCATGTGCGCGCCCTGCTCTCCATCCAGCGCTACATCGACAGCATAATTTTCCGACTTCCAGGCCCTTACGAACATAGGAAGCCAGCGCCGAGTCATCTTCAATTACCAAAATACGCATGCTTTTGAACTCCGATTAAATTGCTGACCAGCACAGCATGACTCGGCTGAATCGCTTGTTTAGTATTGATTCGGCTTTGAAAGGGTTACGGAAGTAAGGTGCTTCCCGTTCTGGAGAGGTTCCCGTTATGAGGGCTTTGTTTTTGGGAGCGCAATCCTGTTTTTCGGGAGTCGCATAAGGGTCACGACTGGCGCGGGGCAGAAGGGATGGAAGCCGTAATGCTTGCCTGTTTTTGTGATGGAATTTGAAGCAGTATCGAGAACTATTGGTAGAACTAAGGTCGGAAACTGCGAGAGCTAGTTGCACAACCTGATTGTCGAAGGCGCGGTTGAAGATCTATGCTGGTTCGAACCCTGGTTTGAGGCGATGCTGCTTTCATGTACGAATCCCGGACGAAGCCACATCCCAACCCGTCGCTGATACGAAGAGTCTTGCAGGTGGCGCGTCCGTGCTGGCCGCATCTGGCCGGGATCAGCCTGCTGTGTCTGCTTGCGACGCCGGTGACGCTGCTGGCGCCGCTGCCACTGAAGCTCGCAGTGGACAGCGTGCTGGGGACACGGCCATTGCCGGCGTGGTTGCACGCGCTGCCATGGCCGCACCGTTGGTTCAGCGCGGCCAATGGCAACATGGTGATATGCGCAACCATGCTGATCGCCATTGCACTGTTGAATTGCTTGCAGTCACTGGCAACCTGGCTGCTTTCCACATATACGGGAGAGAAGCTGGTTCATGACTTCCGCGGCCAGTTGCTATTCCACACGCAGCGCTTGAGCTTGTCCGTACACGACCGCCGGGGCGCGAATGATATTGCGTACCGCATTCAGTATGACGCGCCTGCGATCCAGACGCTGCTGCTGCAGGGAGTCATTCCCATTCTTTCCTCGGCCTTCACCTTCGTTGCCATGCTGGTGGTAACGATGCGAATGAGCTGGCACATTGCATCGATTGCGGCCATTCTTTCGCCGGTGCTATTTGTGCTGGCGCGCAACTCAAGCCGCAAAGTGCGGCAGCGCTATGACGAGGTGCGCGAGCTTGATAGCTCGGCGATGCTGGTGTTGCACGAGGCGCTGAGCTGCCTGCGCGCGGTCAAGGCGTTTGGCCAGGAAGCGTACGAAGACGAACAGTTCCGGCGTAAATCGCGCCAGCGGATGACCGAGCAGGTAAGGCTGGCATCCATCCAGGCGGGCTTCCATGTGCTGATCGGATTCTGCGTGGCGCTGGCGGCGGCGGTGGCGCTGGTGATGGGCGTGACCGAGGTCCGGCAGCAGTTGATGACGATTGGCGAATTTCTGCTGGTGATGGCCTACATGGCGCAACTTTATGAACCGTTGCGCACCATAAGCACGAAGATTCCGGAGCTGCAGTCGTCGCTGGCAAGTCTACATCGCACCTTCGCCCTTCTGGAGGAAACTTCGGAGCTGGAGGCGACGCCGGAGTCGTCAAAAACATTGAGGGCTCGCGGCGAGGTGGAGTTCCGCAACGTCTGCTTCCAGTACACGGCAGGAGGGCGCAACGTGTTGAACGACATCTCGTTCCACATTCGTCCGGGAATGCGCGTGGGTGTGGTGGGGCCGAGCGGGTCAGGCAAGAGTACGCTGGTGAATCTGCTAACGCGCTTCTACGAACCGACGAGTGGGTCGATCCTGATCGATGGCACGGATTTGCGCGAGTACGACCTGGCGGAGCTGCGGCAACAGTTCTCAATCGTGTTGCAGGAGCCAATGTTGTTTTCTACTACGGTGGCGGGCAACATTGCCTATGCCGATCCGCAGGCCTCGCGGTCGGAAGTGATTCGTGCGGCACAATTGGCGAATGCGCACGAGTTTATCGAACGGCTACCGAAGGGATACGACACACCGATGGGAGACGGCGCGGCAGGACTTTCCGGCGGAGAGCGCCAGCGGTTGGCGATTGCGCGTGCATTTCTGAAAAAAACTCCCATGCTGATTCTGGATGAGCCGACCAGCGCGGTGGATTCGCGCACAGAACAACTCATCATGGAAGCGCTGGACAAGCTGATGGTGGGACGCACGGCATTCATGATTGCGCACAGGCTGAGCACATTGGAGCGATGCGACGCAGTACTGGTATTGCAGAATGGCTCTTTGCAGACGATCACGAACAACGTGGACGAAGCCAGAAGGCATCTGCTGGCGAACTCGGGACCACGCCCAGTTGATCTGGCAGCGGCGGGACCGGTGCTGGTGCGATCTGAAAAGTGATCTTCGTGAGTTGCGCGTACATCCGAAGCTGGATTCGCGATAGAATGCCTTCCGCAATCTACCCAGGAGGGGACACGAGATGCCAAATTACGAATACCTATGCAAGGATTGTCACAATACGTTCGCAAAGACTCTGACGTTGGCAGCGCACGACAGAGATCCCGTCATCTGCCCCAAGTGCGGCAGCAAGAATGTGGCACAGGAATTTACGACGTTCTATGCCGTCACCTCAAAGAAAAGCGCGTGAGAACTGTAGTTCGGAGCTGAAGCGGAGTAGCGGCGGCTTGTCGTGTCTCGCGCCCACCAACCTCGCGCACAGGCCGCACCGTAGATAAGCACGTAAATTAGATAGGCACGTAATTGCAGACGCGCTTGCCCGAGGCAGGCGCGTTTTGTATTCGGGCTGCGCCGCGCCACTGCTGGCGGGCGGAGCTTGCAAGTTGTCTTGCCCTCGCGGGCCACGCGATTGCAACTCAAGCTGATTGGCTTCGCGCTTTCTCGCGCAACTTGAGCAGGCGCTCACCGGCCGCCGCCAAGGTTTCGGAACGTTTGGCAAAGTGGAAGCGAATCAGGTTGCGGACCGGCTCGTGAAAGAAACTCGAACCGGGAACGGCTGCGACTCCCACCTCGCGTGCCAGCCACTCGGAAAATTCAACATCGTCGTTCCATCCGAACTCGGAAATATCGACCATCACATAGTAGGCGCCTTGCGGACGACTGTAGGTGAGCCCGGCTCGGTCGAGATAGCCGAGAAACAGGTCGCGCTTTTCGGTGTAGCTGGCAAGCAGTCCGGCATAATAGCTGTCTGGCAGCTCCAAGGCTGTGACGGCCGCGGCCTGCAAGGGCGCCGCCGCGCCCACGGTCAGGAAGTCATGTACCTTGCGAGCTTGGTTCACAATCGCCGGAGGTGCGATCACATAGCCCAAACGCCAGCCGGTGATTGAGTACGTCTTGGAGAGCGAACTGCAGGAGATGGTGCGTTCGAACATTTGCGGCAGTGCAGCGAAATAGGTGTGGCGATGCGGCTGGTAGACGATGTGTTCGTAAACCTCGTCGGTCAAAACAAAGGTATCGAACTCCTCGGCCAGCATGGCGATATACAGCAGCTCTTCGCGCGTAAATACTTTTCCCGATGGATTTGCGGGATTGCAGAGAACCAGCGCTTTTGGACGCTGTTCAAAGGCGCGGCGCAGTTCGTCGGGATCGAAGGTGAACTCCGGCGGATGCAGCGGCACATAGATCGGCTTTGCGCCGGAGAGGATGGCGTCGGCAGCGTAGTTCTCATAGAACGGGGAAAAGACAATGACCTTGTCGCCCGGATTGCAGGCGGTCATCATTGCTACCATCATGGCTTCGGTGGCGCCGCAGGTGACGACAAAGTTTTCTTCTGCATCCAGCGGCAAGCCCATGAAACGCGACTGTTTTTTCGCCAGCGCGGCACGAAAATCCTGGGCTCCCCAGGTAATAGCGTACTGATGCGGACCCTCGCGCGCCGTGCGCTCGGCAGCTTTGAGCAGAGACTCCGGCGGATCGAAGTCAGGGAAGCCCTGAGACAAATTAATCGCGCCGTATTGGTTGGCCACCCGGGTCATGCGCCGAATGACCGACTCGTTAAACGTGCTGGTACGATGGCTCGTCTGTGGCATAGTCCTGTTCTTCGTCCTTTGCAGTCCGTTGCTCACCGTGAGCGGGTTGTGTGCTGCTAGGCCTCAATGACGAGCAGCAGGTCCTTGGATTCGACATGCTGACCAGACTTCACGAGCACCTGCTTCACCGTTCCCGCAACGGGTGAATAGACGGTGCTCTGCATCTTCATCGCTTCCATCACCAACAGCCGGTCTCCCTTATGGACCTTCTGGTTCATCTCTATAGCCACGGTTGAAACTACTCCGGGAATCGGCGCGCCGATCTGCCCATGTTGGGTTGGGTCGGCCTTGGCGCGCACAGGAGCTTTGGCTTCCAACTTGCGATCACGGACGGTGACTTCGCGGGGCTGTCCGTTCAACTCAAAGAAGACGGTGCGGGTGCCGTCGGGGCGCGGCTCACCCACAGTGAGAAAGCGGATGATGAGCGCCTTACCGGGTTCGATTTCGACACTTACTTCCGAATCGCGCTTCATGCCGTAATAGAACTGTGGCGTTGGAAGCACGTCAACATCGCCCCAACTCTTGCGATTCTGGACGTACTTCACAAATACATCCGGATACATGAGGTAGCTGAGCACCTCATCATAGGCAGGCTGGCGGCCGATCTTCCGCTCGATCACCCCTGCGGTTTCGGCAAGGTCCACGTCGGGGAGGTAGGCGCCAGGGCGTCCGGTCTGCGGCTTGGCGCCACGCAAAATGATTTTTTGGAGCTTCTTCGGCCAGCCGCCTTCGGGCTCGCCGAGCGATCCCATAAACATATCAATGACCGAAGCTGGCAGAGTGAGATTGTGATCGGGGGTGAGACGGCCGAACTGTTGGATGGTCATGCCGTGGTTCACCAGAAAGATTGCCATGTCACCGACGACTTTGCTGGAAGGCGTGACTTTGACGATGTCTCCGAAGGCCATGTTGACCTCGGCATAGGTTTGCGCAATCTCATGCCAGCGCGCGCCGAGCCCCATGGATTCGGCCTGTTCCTTGAGGTTGGTATATTGGCCACCGGGCATCTCATGGATGTAAACCTCGGCGGTGCCCGCGGCAGGACTGGTGTCGAATGGCAGATAGTACTCTCGCACCACTTCCCAGTAGTCGGCGCACTGGTTGAGTGCGTCGAGATCGACTCCGGTATCGCGCTCGGTGTGTGCCAGGGCGGCGACGACGGAGTTCAAGTTAGGCTGGCTGGTTTGTCCGCTCATCGAAGCGATGGCCCCGTCAGCGATGTTCACGCCGGCCTCCGAGGCCTTCAGAATCGAAGCAGCGTTCAGCCCGCTAGTATCGTGGGTGTGAAAGTGGACCGGGATGCCAACCTCCTGGCGAAGGGTCTTCACCAGCTTCTCGGCGGCGTAGGGACGGCATAGTCCAGCCATATCCTTGATGGCAAGCATGTGGGCACCCATGCGTTCGAGTTCCTTGGCCATGCGGACGTAATACTTGAGCGAATACTTGTCGCGAGCCGGATCGAGAATGTCTCCGGTATAGCAGACGGCGGCCTCGCAGACGGAAGGTGTTTTGCGAACGGCTTCCATGGAAGCTTTCATATTCGGCAGCCAGTTCAGCGAGTCGAAGATGCGGAAGATGTCCATGCCCTGGGCGGAGGCTTCCTTCACGAACTCCTCGACCACGTTATCGGGATATGCGGTGTAGCCGACGGCGTTGGAAGCACGCAGCAACATCTGAAAACAGATGTTGGGAATGGCCTGGCGAAGCTGGCGGAGGCGCCCGAAGGGAGACTCGTGCAGGAATCGCAGCGCGACGTCGAAGGTTGCGCCTCCCCACATCTCCAAGCTAAACAGGTTGTGCAGTCGATGCGCGACAAAGTTGGCGATCGCCATCATGTCGTAGGTGCGAACGCGCGTAGCGAGCAGCGACTGGTGGGCATCGCGAAAGGTAGTGTCGGTGAGCAGCAGCCGGGACTGCGAGCCGGCCCATTGTGCAAAGCCTTCGGGTCCGAGGCGCAGCAACATTTGGCGCGTTCCCTCGGGCGGTGCGGCCGAAACGTGCGGCGGAACCGGGGCGGGGTCGAGTCGCCTGGGTGAGGGCTTGCCGGCAACCGACGGATTGCCGTTCACGATCACATCGGCGAGATAGGCAACCAGGCGCGTCGCGCGGTCCTTTTTATAAGTGAAGGAGAAGAGCGACGGCGTTTCCTCAATCCAGCGCGTGGTGACGCGGCCGGATTGAAAGTCTGTGCTGTTGACTACATTTTCCAGGAAGGGAATGTTGGTCTTGACGCCGCGCACGCGGAACTCGCGCAGGCTGCGGTCCATGCGCTGGCAGGCCTGGTGGAAGTCGCTGCCCCAGGCAGTGATCTTCACCAGCAAGGAATCATAGTACGGAGTGATGACCGCGCCACCGAAGGCCGAACCGCCATCCAGTCGTATTCCGAAGCCACCGGGGGCGCGGTAGGTAGAGATCTTGCCGTAGTCGGGGACGAAATTGTTGGCCGGGTCTTCGGTCGTGATGCGGCATTGCAGTGCGTAGCCGTAGACCGGAATCTTCTCCTGCGTGGGCAACTTCATCTCATCGTCGTGAAGTGAAAGCCCCTGCGCAACCTGTATCTGGGCGCGCACCAGGTCGATGCCAGTCACCATCTCCGTGACCGTGTGCTCCACTTGAATGCGCGGATTGACCTCGATGAAGTACCACTTGCCGGTTTCGGTATCGACGAGGAACTCGACCGTTCCGGCGTTGTAGTAGCCAGCGGCGCGCGCGAGTTTGACGGCTGCCTCGGCCAGTTCGGCGCGAATCGTTGGATCGAGCGAAAGCGCGGGCGCGACCTCAACCACCTTCTGGTGGCGGCGCTGCACGGAGCAGTCCCGCTCGTAGAGATGAAGGACATGACCGTGGCGGTCGCCTAATATCTGAACTTCGATGTGGCGGGCGTGGCGGACAAATCTCTCCATGAAAACCGCATCATTGCCGAATGCAGCGCCAGCTTCTCGGCGCGCCTCCTCTAGCCTTTCGACGAACTCGGAGGGTTGATTAACCACTCTCATGCCGCGGCCGCCACCACCGAAGGCCGCTTTAATGATGAGGGGGAAGCCAATTTCATCGGCGAGCTTAGCCGCTTGTTTCGGGTCGGTCACGGGCGTCTGTGTGCCGGGAACCACTGGAATGCCCGCCTTTTGAGCGAGGCTGCGCGCCGCGGTCTTGTCGCCGAGTAAGTCGAGCAACTCCGCATTGGGGCCAATAAAGGTGATCCCTGCGCGTTCGCAGGCGCGCGGCAGCGCCGGATTCTCTGACAGGAAGCCATAGCCGGGGTGGATCGCATCCACGCCTTTTTCCTTGGCAAGGGCGACGATGCCCTCGACGTCAAGGTAAGCCTCTACTGGACCCTTTCCAGCGCCGATCAGGTAAGCTTCGTCGGCCTTGAAACGATGCAGTGCGAGACGATCCTCCTGCGAGTAGATGGCTACCGTGCGGAGGTCGAGTTCGTTGGCGGCGCGAAGAATGCGTATGGCGATTTCGCTGCGGTTGAGGGCTAATAGTTTTTTCATTGAAGTCCGACAAGTAAGTTGAGGAAAGAGGATATCAGAGTCCGGTAACGGAGAGGAAATCAGACCCGCCAGACGGTTCCCGGAGAGCAGCTACAGCAACTCTCTTCGGCCTTGCGCGCGCGAGTTACTTTCCTTCGCGGATGTCACCTTCGTTGTGTTGTGGCGCTGCATCTTCGAAAAGCGCTTCGTCTGTGGCCAGGCCGCTCTGGACGGTGTATTCCGCCTGGTGCAGCGGTCTTGCGCACTCACCCACGATCAGCAAAGTGGGCGCGGGCAGTGGCTCCAGCAGCCGCAGCGAACTGAGATTGGACCAACGCACTTGCTGGCTCGGGCGTCCGGCATGGGAGATCACCGCGCAGGGGGTTTGCGCATCCAGTCCCGCGTTGCAAAGCTGGCTGGCGAGCAGTTTGTAATCGCTTCCAGGCATGTAGATGGCCAGCGTTGAATGCGACGTGACCAGTGTGTCCCACGCGACCGCCTCGGCGTCGTAACCGCGATGCGCGGTGGTGAATACCACGCTTGCGGCGAAGCGGCGGTCGGTGAGCGAGATGCCTGCGGCAGCAGCCCCTGCAATCGCGGAGGTTACGCCGGGAACTATCTCGTAGGGAATGTTGGCCTGCAGCAGCGCTTCAATTTCCTCTCCGGCGCGGCCAAAGATGGTTGGATCTCCGCCCTTGAGCCGGACGACGACGTTATGCTGTGAGGCGTAGGCGATCAGAAGGGAGTTAATCTCTTGCTGGGTCAGCAGCTTTGTGCCACACCGTTTCCCGATGTCAATCACTCTGGACGTGACTATCATTGCGAGTATCTCCGTACTCACCAGCGCGTCATGTAACACGATGTCCGCCTGTTGCAATATCCGCGCAGCACGCAGGGTGAGCAACTCGGGGTCTCCGGGGCCTGCGCCAACCAGGTAAACCTTACCCATGATTCTCTCCCTGACTTTTCCGCTCACGTGAAGTCTTGAAGCGCTCGAACACAGTACGGCCAGCGATGCGATGCAGGGTTCGGCGGCGCAACTCGGGGTCCATCTGGCGACTAAACAACGACTCGCGAACCGTACCTAGCCAATTCAGCCAACCGATGTAACTCGAATCGAACTGCTCTTCCAACTCCTTGCGGATGCGCTGCGCGAGCGCAGGGCTTTTGCCTGCCGTCGAGATTGCAATTTGCAGATCACCTCGCCGCACCAGCGCCGGGTAGTAGAAGTCGCATCGCCCCGGCTCATCGACTGAATTGCAGAGTACACTGCGCTGTTGAGCGGCGCTGTACACCGCCTGATTCACCTCTGGATTCCCGGTTGCGGCGATGACCAGCGACGCGTCTCGAAGATGCTCAGCCTGAAACTCCGCTTGTATCCATGTGATGCGGCCGCTTCGCGCAAGTTCCTGAATCTCACTGCTCGCAACCGGCGCGACGACGCGCACATCGGCGCCGCTTTCCAACAAACTCTCAAGCTTTTGCGCGGCGATGGTACCGGCGCCAACCACAACGCACTTGCGGCCATCGAGCTTCAAAAACATGGGAAACAGCGCGGTCATCAGCCCTCCACTCCGTGCGGCGCCGGAGCCGTCGGGAGATCCCGCTGCGCAAGCTCAGGCGTGCCGACGGAGAGAAAGCCTCGTATCTCTTCGTTCGACTTGCGCGCAAGGAACTGCTGCAGACACTCTCCGCTCTCCCGCAGTTCCGTGTAGCGGGAAAGCAGGCGGGTGATGGATTCCGGAACCTCTGTGGCCAGACAGCGATATCCCACTGGACGGGCAATCGACTGCACCCGTCCAACCGAGCCGCCGACACAGAAGTAATAGGCATCGGCGAACTTCCCATCCACCTTAATCTTCTTGCCTTCCAGTCCGAGATCGGCGATCCAATGCTGGCCGCAACTGTTCGGGCAACCGGTGATATTCAGTTTTAGTTGCTGGTCGAAGCCCGGCACACGGCCTTCGAGTTCTTCCACCACCCATCGCGCAAAGCTCTTTGTCTCAGTGATCGCAAGCTTGCAGAACTCCATGCCCGTGCACGCGACGGTGCCGCGCCAGAACTGCGAAGCCTCAACCGGCAAGCCGATATTTTCCAATTCGCGCCGCAAAGCCTCGGTGTTCTCCTTGCTGACATTCACGATCAAAAGATTCTGCATTACAGTGGTGCGCACTTCTCCGCCGGCAAAGCGCTCGGCCAGCTCGGCCACCGCGTGTAGCTGCTCGGCGCTGAGCCGGCCGCGCAACACCGATGCTCCAACGTAGAAATAGCCGCTCTGCTTCTGCTCATGCACTCCGACGTGATCGCGATAGAGGTCGGAAGGCAGCCTCTCTTCTTCGGCCGCATCGAGTTGAAATCCGAGCCGGCGATGAATCTCGGCGAGAAAGGTTTCGGCATTCCACCCGTGCTTCAGAAATAAGAACTTCATTCGTGCCTGCTCGCGACTCTGCCTCAGCACGTCGGCATCGCGAAATATTTCCGCGACCGTTCTTACAACAGGAATCACCTGATTCCAGCCGACGAATGCATTCAGCCGTTGCGCAAGATGCGGCTGTGTCGAAAGTCCGCCGCCTACGCGGAGCGAAAACCCGCGCTCCTCAGAACCATTCCGCTTCCTGAGCAGGCCAGTAAGACCGATATCGTTGATCTCCGGATAAGAGCACCAGTCATTACAACCTGAAAGCGATATCTTGAATTTCCTCGGCAGGTTGTAGAACTCGCCGTTTCCGACAAAGAAACGGCTCACATCCAGCGCCAGTTGCGATGCGTCGAAGACTTCCCCGGCATCTACTCCCGCCAGCGGGCATCCGGTAACGTTTCTGGTGTCATCGCCGCATGAGCCTATGGTAGTCAATCCTGCCTGCCATAAGCCCTCCAGCAGATCCGGCAAATCTTCGATGCGAACCCAGTGCAGCTGAATGTTCTGGCGCACGGTAATGTCGATCAATCCGCGGGCGTACTTTGAAGCGATGTCAGCGATGACCCGAACCTGATGAGCGGCCAGCAGACCATTCGGAATTCGGATGCGGACCATGAAGTACGGCACCGCATTCCCTTCCCCGCCTTTACCGGCAGTCACTCCGCCGCCATCCCCCTGCGTGTACACTCCCCAATACCTGAAGTAAGTACCGAGCCACTCCGGAGTGATGGTATCGTGTCCGCCGCGGGCGAATTCACGAATCTCGTCAAGACACTCCCACGGGTTCTTCTCGCGTTTCAGGCGCTCTGCCCGCTGTGCCTTGTTCTCTTTGCCTTGCTCTGCCATCATTCCTCCCAAAACGAAAACCCACCCGCGCTAACTCTTCAGGGCGGGTGGGCCTATACATATAGATCCTGGTTAAATGGAGCGCTATACCGTGATCTCGCCTGCGCCAGTCTGGTTGATGCCGCAACAACAGCGGCAGCGTGTCATTCGACCGGTCTGGCGGCAGATTCTCATCATCGACTGTTTATATCCGAATTCGCCCGCGCCCGTCAATTCCGATGTTGTTGTGAAAGCAAATCATCCGGCTTGAGCGCGAGACAATTCTGGAGCGAGTGCCTGAAAATTGATCATAGCCCAGAACTCCTCAGCAGGAAACATGTCAAACTCTTTTCCCTGTTGCGGAGGCGCACCATTGCGGGTGAGAATGGAGCTGAGAGGTTCCTGGGGTGAGTCAAAGAAGAGTGTTGGCGATCACGAAACGCCGTGCTGAGCTCTGCGGCACACAGGCATTGTTGTGCGCGTCGGGAATCGAGTTGGTGGGCGCCAACAGCATGACGGCAGCTCGCGACGCCATCCACAGGCTTGCGGTGAAGGGCGTCGTTGTTTGCAAGCATTCCTGGTCCGAGCGAGAACACGAATCCATTGTGTCGGAACTTGCGGCCCAGCATCCCGAAGTTGCAGTCATCGTGCGCTGCCCTGGTTGCACCGAATGCGACGAAGCAAACCACAGACCCGGAACCCTGAGCGATACTCAGCGATTTACGGAACTGATTTCTGCAACGAACGATCTCGCGAAGCACTAATCGGGACACGTGTTCACAAAGGTTCCGGCAATGCAGGCCACCGCTTTCTTTCTAATCTGGGTTCGCATCGAAGATAGAATGAAGGTCGGCAGTAAAGAGGCGCCGAGGGGGCTCACATGTTTCAATTTGTCACTGCGCTGTTCGGTTGCGCCCATCGCCGCTGCACGTTTCCGATAACGGCCACGAAGCAGGGTTCGGTAGCGTCTGATGGCAAGTCATCCAAAACCACCTACGTGGTCTGCTTGGATTGCGGCAAAGAGTTTCCTTACGACTGGCAGCAGATGAAGCTGGTGGCGCCAGCGAAGCACGCCGCTTGATGCAGCGGTTCGCGCTCGAACTCTGATGTCGTCATCGTGAACTCGATCCCTCGTGAATTCGACCCATCGCGCCGTCTCCGGCGCACGCAGCATCGTCCCGGGATCGCGGATTCCTAAGCGGGCTGGCCCCCGTGCAAACCGTGTGTCTCCCGCAACCGGCGTTCGTATTGGCCCATTCGCATTTCAATCCCTGCCTCGATTTGCTTTTTGCGGAGCAGGTCGTCGCCATAGCGCTGCAAGAAATAATCTATGGTCTCCACTCGAATCTTGATGGAGGACGCCGGCTTGTTCTCGTCGAGATCCTTGAAGCAGAAATAAGGTGTGCCGGACTGCTCGACAATGCGCTCGATCACCGTGTAAACCGGCGCGTCGTGCCCGCATTTGAAGCTGGAAAGCTCCAAGGCCACCAGATTCGGATGGCGGGCGGTGAACTTGGCCGCCCAGACTTTCATGTTGCTGCTAGCCGCGGCGGAGGTCTTCCACACGTCTGAGATATCCAACGGATGGCTGATGACGCCGGCGCGCACTTCATCTCCGAAGAGGCGCTCGAGCAGATCTTCGTCCAGGGGAAGAGTATTTTGCGAAAACACCGGATAGCCCCGCTTCTGGAACTCTTCCATGATGCCGTGATTCAGACCTGGGTCGTGGTGATAGGGCCGTGAGAGCATGACTATGCCGAGCCGGTTTTCCCGCTCCAGCATGTCGAGGGCTTCCCGGGCGCGGTTTCGGACGGAGTTCTCATACTCGTGCCACGCTTTAAAACCTTCTTCGATGGCGCGCTCGTTTTCTTCTTCCGAGAGGCCCAGCACCGGCTGCCAGCACTGCAGCATCTGCCGCGCGAAGAGCTTACGGTCTGCGAGGTTCACCATCGGGTGAAGGTAACGAATGTTGTGCTGCGCGAAGACGTCGATCTCCTTGGTATAAGCCGCTTCCACGGTCTCGGGGGTCACGGCAACGGTCGGGCAGGCGTTCCAGGCGCGAGTTCTCACCAGGGGCGAGCACAACACATCGAACATGGGAAGAAATATGCAGTGCAGCGGCTGGCGAACGTGCTTGGCGTAGATCAAGTTGCTGAAGTGCGCGATGGTGATCTTTGACGGGAAGCAGGGATCAATCGACCCACGGCTGGAACCCGCGCGGTACATTTCATTAGTCGTGAAATCAGAGTAGACGATGTTCTCCGCAGCGACGCCCAGGCTCTGCAGGTATGCGCTGAACAGCGGCGCATAAGCGTACATGTTCAGCACGCGCGGGATTCCGATGCGCAGGTCCGGACGATTCTTGATGAGCGCAATGCGCTCCTGAGCCGACTTTCGCCACGACGGGCGCGGCATGGGGTCGGCGACGCTGGCCGGGTTGCGCGCCTGCCACACCTCTCGCGCGGCAATATCGACAAGGTTCGGGTTGGCGTCCTTGATCGCGTCCAGGCCTGCCTTGATTTCGCGCATACTGTCCAGGTCTTCCACCGCGCCCTTCTCACAGGTAGCAAGGATCAGCCGTTGCTCACCCGGCTGCAACGGAACTTTTGCAGCGACGGAGGGCAAAACCAACTCCGCCGGGCGGCTGGTGTGAACATCCACGAAGGTGCGCAAGCACTTGTTTTTGCAGAAGTGGCAGCGCGTGGCTTCGTCGCGCGTGGTGCGATAAGTAATGTCGCGCACTGCATCCATTCCGATGAAATTCGTACGCCGGCCGTTCTGCCACAAGCGCAGGGATTCCACGGCGGCGCCGATGGCACCGGCTTCGCCACAGTGCTGGTGAACGACGATCTCCGGCTCGATACTTGCGTCGCGGAAGCTGGCGCGGATGAAGTCGGTCTCCGCCTTCACAACGGCAAGATTCTTCTGCGTGCCCCCTTGCAGGATAAAGCGCGTGCCCAACTTGGCCACATTCGGCACGTTGGCGACGTAGAGAAAAATGTTCCTCGGGAGCACGGCCGCCAAGCCCGCAAGAATTTCTTCGGCGCGCCAGCCCTGACGCTGGAAGTTGACGATGTCCGATTGCAGGAAGACGGCGCAGCCGTATCCGAAGACCGGCATGACTTCGGCTGCGAAGGCCGTATCCGCGTAGGTTTCTACCGGGATACCGAGTCCCTCGGCGGTGGATTGCAGGAAGTAGCCGTTGCCCGCCGAACATTGCGTATTCAGGCGGAAATCCTTGATGCGGCCGTTGTGCAGCACGATGATCTTGATGTCCTGCCCGCCCACGTCAACGATGCAGTGAGGGTCGTCATAAAAGCGCAGCGCCGACTGAGTATGGGCTACGGTCTCCACCAGCGCCACATCGGCGTGCAGCACATCGCGCAGAATGTCCTTGGCATAGCCGGTTGTGCCGACACCCAGCACTTCGAGGCACGCTCCCTGCGACTCCACTTGCTGGCGGAGTGATTCGAAGAGTTGTTTTGTGTCTTCGATCGGGTTGCCCTCGGAAAGCTGATAGGCCTTGCACAGCACATCTCCGCTCTCCGACAGCAGGACCGCTTTGGTTGAAGTAGAACCGCCGTCCAGCCCGATGAATGCGCCAACTTTCTCCGCTGGCTGAAAAGTTGCCGGAGTGAAGGGCGGGCGGTCATGCTTCGCCTTGAACTCCTGCAATTCATCGGCGGAACCCCAGAGAGCGCGGCTGCCCGCCTTCGATTTTTCCTGTTGCCTTCCTGCATGGAGGTAGTTTTCGAGACACTCCGTTCCCAGGTAGCGTCCGATGGCTTCCTCCTCTTCCCTGCCGAACTCCACGGCGCCAATCGCAGCAAAGTACAAGGCTTCTGCAGGGGTCTTGATGAGGTCTTCGGGGCTGGCACCTTCGATAGGCTCTAATTCACGCTCTTTCCATATGCGCGGAATGTTGTGCTGCCAGGCCTCGCGCATGCCACGAATAAAGCTATTCGGCCCTCCCAACAGCAGAACGTGCGGACGCAAAGTATGTCCGCGTGTCAGCACGGTCAGATTCTGTAAAACGATCGCGTCGAAAAGCGAAGCCATCAGTTGATCGGCCGGGACGCCTTGTTTCTGCAGACTGTTGATGTCGGTTTCGGCAAAGACTCCGCACTTGCCGGCCACCTGGTGCAGCTTGATGCCTTTGTAGCCTTGATTGCAAAGTTGCTCGGGTGGGATCTTCAGCTTGGCCACAATCTTATCGATGACGGCCCCGGTCCCGCCCGCGCACTTGTCGTTCATGCTGGGGATCTTCTTCTTGCGTCCGCTGCTGGTGTCTTCCTTGAAGATGATGATCTTTGCGTCTTGTCCGCCGAGTTCGACGACCGAATTTACCTCGGGGTGCAGTTTCTCGACCGCAAGCGAGACGGCATTGACCTCCTGCACGAACTTCGCGCCGATCAGCGCTGCCAGCGAGTTTCCGCCCGAACCGGTGATGAAGACGCGGCAGTTGCCAGGAGCGATTCCAACTTCGCTCTCCATGCTGCAAAGGAACTCCAGCAGCTTTTCCGGCTGGCGCGTCTCGTGGCGCTGATAATTGCGCCACACGATCTGGTCTCTGTGCAGATCAAATACCACCGCCTTCACCGTGGTGGAACCGATATCCAGACCGACCATGTAGGCGATGCTGTTGCTCATGCGAGTTTGCGCCCCCGGGCGCTGGAACTGTGGTTCTTTGCTTTCATCAGGTCACTCACGTGCAAAACGAAATTGGCGGCCACGCCCGCCACATCGGGATGGCGTGGAACGTGGTAGAGCGCGCTGCGCAACTCCGGGTGCGCGGTGACGTAGTCTCGAATCTCTCCCAGACTGCGCCCGGTGCTCTGCAGGCAGCGTTCGAACTCGGCTTTGGCCTTGGCCTTGGCTTCGCCCAGCGCCATCTGCACCCGGCTGTGGGCGTTGATTTCCCCTTCGCCGGCGGTCTCGATGGGCAGAAAAATCATCTCCGGAAAACGGCTGATTACCGTCGACTGCACGCCGTCCGACTGCGACGATGGCATGCAACCGAATGGCTTGATGGCCAGCACCATGTGGCAGAGGTGATGAACGGTGTAATAGACATTCTTGCCGACCTCCAGATGACCTTCGCCGCCGCGCGCCAGCGAGTGATAGAAGGGATGGGCCAGCTTCGCCAACTCCACTTGCGAAGGCAGTGGATGGGCCACGCTGCCCAGCCCTTCTGCGACCCGCGTATATTGGCGCTTCCAGATGCGCTCAGCCAGGGTGAGGAGCAGCCACTTCTTGCGGAAGTGCTTCCACTCATTGCGCAATAAACCTTTTACGTCCCACCAGGCTGGCCGTGGGTGAGGGGCATCGAGACCCTTGCGATCGCACGCGTTGGCCTTTCCCTGGTGCAACAGGTACATGACCCAGTTGCCGATTGAATCCACCAGGACGTGCGCGCCCTCGCCTTCGAGAAAGGAGAACATGTTGAAGTTGCCGTCGCCTTCGGTGAGTTGGGCCCAGAATTCGCCAGTGATCTTGACGAGCGGCTTGACTCGAAGCCGATCCACTTCGACCTGACCGATGCGCTCACGGCATTTGCGCAGCACGTCGCGGTATTCGGTGCCGTACAGATGGTCGCGCACCTTGCCCAAGGTGTTCAGGGTGTCCTTTAACTTCTTCCTTTTTGGCTCCGCCAGGTAGGTGGGAAGCGGTTTTGGCGCCCGCTCCAGAATCTCAAAGCGTGTGCGCTCGCGCAGAAAAGTGTCCAGCATTTCCATCACCTCGGCGAGGGCGCGTTCGGTCTCACCGGGAACCACCTCATAGGGACGGAGCTGATAGAGCATCTCGTTGGTGACGTCGCCAAGATTGAGCGCATTCAACATTCCCATTCCGAAATCTACATTGAACTTCAATCCAGGTTCGCCGGTCTTGGCCTCGATTCCCTTGTCCTGCGAGAACAAAAGGATGCGAAAGCCTCCGAATCCTGCGTTCTCCAGCGCCATCCGGTACTCGGACTCGTACATTCCGAAGCGGCAGGGCCCGCACGAACCGGCGGTGAAAAAGACGTAGCCGTCCAGGATCTCCTGCTTGCTGAGCCCACCTGCTTCCAGCCCGCGCAGGTAGCGGATCAGATTGCCCACGGTAAAATAAGTCGGATTGCATTGGGCTGCGTTGCCGAACTCCCGGCCCAGGTGATAGGCGTCAATATTCGGATTCGGCAGGTTTTCGCAACGGTAGCCGCTGCCGCGAAAGACGGACCGGATCAGCTTCTCGTGTTTCCACGTGAGCCCTCCAAAGAGGATGGTGACCTGCTGCCGCTCCTCGGCGGTGAAGGGCCGCTCCTCGGGGCGACGGAAGTGCTGTACCTTGGGTTGCGCCAGACCGGCCGCCTGCTCCAACCTTTGTCGTTCTGCGATCAGGTGGGAAGCAATCTCTTCTTCGGTGATGATCCCGATGTTTGGACTGGATTCGCCAGAGTTCTCGGTGTTAAACGTCATTGCCTGTAACACCTCCAAACAGGAAGAAACCAGGCGCGTGCGGCTGGCGGGTTGGCTATTGAGGACACAGGGACGAGACTAGGCGTCCCCTGTGGGGGCCCGATATAAAAGGATCAATGGTTTGGTGTCCGCCTGACTGTGACATAGCTCACATCTGGCTGTGACGGATAGGGCAGACTGGCACTGACTCTTCTGAACGCTCTCGGCAAAGTGGCGGCAAAGCTATGCAAACGCAAGGCCGAAAGGAGAGGCATGTCAACGATGCTGGAATGTTAAATTCCAGCCTGCTGCAGCTACGGGCGAAGCAGAAATTTGGCTGCTGCTTCCTGCAAGCAGAAAACCGGACGTAGCACTAGGTGGCTACGCCCGGTCGCTATAGTTCATATTTGAAACACTCAGGCGTCGCTTGAGGGCACGACGCCACGACTGAGTACCGATTGAAAGTCGTAAGATGCGTTCGCTACGGTACCCTCCTTCCCCGGTAAACGGGGTTTGCAGGAAGTTCTCGTATCCCTACAGGTGCCCTCGCCATCGCAGCACGAGCAGCATTGTAGGCTTGACTAGATGGGTGGTGATGCAAATTGGATGTCTGTGCTCATGGATTTCATGGCACGTCGTGCTGGAAGGTTCCCGACTATTCGGCTTTACAGGTCTCGGGGACGGTTTGCGTGGGTTTAGGGTAGTATGGTTCCCCTAGTATTCCGAAGAGGACTCCCCGAGCGTATATAGAGGTCAGATTATGGGCAATTTGACGAATGAGAAGTGTGACGCATGCCGCCGCGACTCGCCGCGCGTCACTGAGGCGGAGATACTAGAGCTGAAGCCTCAGATCTCGCAATGGACGCTGTTGGAGCGCGAAGGGATCGAACGGCTGGAGCGCGTTTTTACCCTAGGGGACTTTGCCCAGGCTCTTACGTTTACGAATCGCGTTGGGGCTCTCGCCGAGGCTGAAGGTCATCATCCGGCGATTCTCACCGAATGGGGCCGGGTGACGGTGACGCTCTGGACGCACAAGATTCATGGGCTGCACCGAAACGACTTCATCATGGCAGCAAAAATCGATGCGCTCGCTGCTGGACTTTAGACGGCAAACAAACGAGTGGGCTTTTTCGGGTGTTGCCTTGCACAACACCTGGATCGGAAGCAGTGTTGCGTTTTGCAGCACCGTCACAAATTTTTTACAGTTTCGGCTCAGAGACTTGCCACCTATGCTAGAGTGGCAGCGCACTGGATTTGCCAGACTCGCCGCGATGGAATTTAAACGCTGCGAAAGCTGCTGATGCCAATACTTTCAGTAGAGTTGCCTAAGTGAATCACCAAAAAACGTGATTGATATCACAGAGCCCATAGGGGTACCCATGAGACACTTCAGGCGCTGGTAATGTTGGCATCAGCGGTTGTGTGTCCCCTGCGCAGCATCTGCCGACAGTACCCCCCAATCACAGGCGATACTTGGAACGAGCCAGCGGCTGGGTTCGTCCGGCATTGACAATTTGGGTTAAGGTTCCACTTACTCTACGGAAAGACAGTGAACCTGTCAAGTGTTCGGTGCTGGACAGAGTAAATTATTTTTCATGCCACGTGACTGTAACGAAGCTGTAACTGGAAGCGACTTAAACTTAGTGCCTTACGCGGACGTTGTTCTCATACGAGTGAAACCGAGCAGGAGGAGATTTTAGGATCATGGCAACCATAGCCGTTTCGGAAGATCTGGGAATTATTCAAGCGAAACCCCTTCACGACAAAGTTGCCCTCGTCACGGGCAGCGCGCTCGGCATCGGCCGGGCGATTGCGATTGAACTCGCCAGCCGGGGTGCGTCGGTTGCGATCAACTATCGCTCCAGCTCTGCCGAGGCTGAAAAGCTGTCTGCCGAGATTCAGGAGATGGGTGTCGAAAGCACCCTGATTCCGGGCGACGTCTCATCCAAAGAAGAGTCCAAGCACGTGATGGAAGCCGTCATGGACAGCTTCAAGCGGATCGACATTCTGGTGAACAATGCCGGGATCACGCGTGACCGTACGGTTCGTAAGATGACCGTAGAGGAATGGAACGACGTGCTGAACACGAACCTGAATGGCACGTTCTACTGCACCCGGGCCGCTCTGCCCTCGATGATTCAGAGAAAGTTTGGCCGGATCGTCAATATCGCATCCTTCGTCGGTGGGGCCGGCGCCTTTGGCCAGGCAAATTACGCCGCCAGCAGAGGTGCAATCATTGCGTTTACCAAGACCGTCGCTTTAGAGATGGCGCAGTTCAACATTACCGCCAACGTCGTTGCGCCAGGCTACACGGCAACGGAGTTGGTCGCGAGCATCCCGGGGCGTCTTCTCAGAGAGATTGAGTCTCGCATCCCGCTGAAGCGGCTTGCCGAGCCGCAGGAAATTGCCAAAGCCGCAGCGTTCCTGGTTACCGACGGAAACTACATTACCGGCCATCAGCTGAATGTGAACGGTGGCGTTTACATGTAAGTCGGACCGAAGAAGTCGATCCGGAGGTTGGCTGTCCGTGTATTTTCGGGGCCGCTGATCTCCTTATAGCTATAGCTCATATTCTTACAAGTTGCCGGAGGGTTCTAATGAATACCGAAATGAATCTGGAAGTGGTTGACAGCCCCGTAGACTCACTGTCGTATGACCGCGTGACCGAATGCCTTAGCGAGGCTCTGCGCTTATTTGCAGAAGGCGACTCCGAGAAGGCATGCCTGTGCCTGGCCGAAGCGAATCGCCTACTCGATGCCTGCCTGACTGAACAGGAAGCTGAATGCGGGGTTACGCCAATCTCAGCCGCAAGCAGCGTACCTCCGCAGTCAGCCGAGCGGGAAGAAGAAGCTGCCTTGGCAACCATCGCTTAACGCAATCATCCCAGCAAAGGTTACAAATGAAGCTCACGACACTGGTCAGGTCAAACACCGATTACTCTCGAAGCCTGCTATATGCCGCATTTAGCGGCGCGCGTGCCGCACAAGAGAATGCCTTTGATCGTCAGGCAATCGGCCGGTTAGTCGCAAAGTCCACAGTTAACTCCTTCGGATGGGCTATGATGGGAGCAATTGCAGGTGCAGCAGGCGCGCGCATTCGTACGAAACAACAGCCAGAGTCTGATTCTGCCGTGTCAGGCGCGTTGATCGGCGCCGCCTTCGGCCTGAGCACCGCGTTGCTATGGAACACCCTGCCATTGACCGAAGTGGCGGTGCGCGGAGCCAAGAAGAGTGTTGACGCATTGCGCGATGCGAACTGGCTGGCTCGCAATCCGATCAGTTTCGGTTAGTCCTACAGAGTTTTCGCGCGGTGCGTCTCGCGCAACGAATCGGTTATCCAGACCACAGGGGGAATCCAGGAGCCAATGAAAGAATTTGTCATCAACCAGCATGGTCGAATTGTTCTTCCTTTCAACTTTTTTCCAGAGATGGACTTTTCTTCGATTGAAACCCTCGATCATTTGAAGACTATTATCACCAGAGATTTCAGTGAGAAAGCTCCGTCGGAGAAAGACATCACGGAACGGGTAAGTGCCGGAAAGTACAAGTCCCGCTACGAACTCTGCCGTGATCTCGCCCTGAACCTGTACTGGGTCAATCGCTATGCGCTCACTATGTACGAAGAGCGTCCGACCCGTTGGGCCGACCTTGCCCGCCATCGCGAAGATGTTTTCCTCCCGCTCTGCAAGCCGTGGGATTCAGCTCGCTCGGCTGCCGCCATTCAAGATGGCTATAGCCTCCTGCGCAACCAATGGGAATTTGAAACCGAAGACGAAATCTTCGATTTGTTGCTGAATGGATTCCGCAGCAAGCCGAGCGCGGGTGGAGACCTGCGCCCCCTGCAGCCGACGGTCGCTGAACTGCTCGCGTCGCCGAAAGCAAAAACATTCCGCCTTGCCAAATACGATCCCGACTATCCGGGATACGCCTACGACGACGTGATTCAGTACGCGCATGACGTTCCCGAGCTGGAAGCATTGATGCGGCAGGCGATGATCCTGCACAACCAATATCGGTGGGACCCGTCGACCTGCTCGGCGGTGGAAGCCAGTCAGCTGAAGCCCGACGATTATGTCATTGCACTCTATCCGCGCAGCAACGAGGTGCTTCAGTTTATCCGCCGGGCAAGGCAGAAGCGCGAAGCACACTCGACGCGCTTCGTGATGCCGCCGACCCCCGCGCTGTCTGCCCCATTGGAGCCGTACAAGCCGATCGAAGTGCGGAAGCAATTTAAGATAATGCCGCGGATAGAAGGGCTCGCCGTGTACGAGGGCGAAGTGGTCTGCACCAATGCCGATCTCATCCGGAATCATGCCTTTAGCTGGTCACGCATGACCGAGAAAGAGATTGGGGAAAAGACCGGAATCAACCAGCGTCTCTACACGGAGTTAAAGCTTGAACAGATCGCGCTGTTGGCGGCGCGTGCGGCCTTGGAAAAATCCGGGCGCAAACCGTCCGAAATTGGCGCAATCATCTTCTGCAGTTGTACCACTGCCAAAATCATTCCATCGACCGCCTGCTGGATTGGCGGAGAGCTTGGGATCGAGCAGGCCTTCGCCTGCAATGACGTGATCGCCGCCTGCGCAGGTATGTCGTACGGCTTCTCTGATGCGGTGCGACTGCTTCAGGAGATCAACCGGCCGGTTTTGGTCGTTTGTGCGGAGAAGTTCTCCGACAAGATTGGAACCGTACGCACATCGCGCATGATTTTTGGGGATGGCGCTGCCGCCGTCGTCATTGGCCCCGCCCCGGAGGGAGTAGCCCCGGATATCGAGGTCATGCAAACCTATGCGGGCGGTCCCTGGTCTGAGGTGAACTCGATCATCTGGCCCAATCCGGAGTTTGATAACGCCATCACCGTGTATGGCCCCGAGGTGAAGTCGCTGGCACAGCGCTACCTGACGCAAATGATGGTAGACCTGGGAACCTTGAAAACCGAGGATGGACAAGGCTCTCTGCTCGATAGCATTGACATTGTGATCCCGCATCAGGCGAACAAGACGATGGTGGAGAAACTGGCCGAATTGGCAGGGATTCCGAGCAGTCATCTCTACTTCAATATCGATCGTGTCGGAAATACCTCTGCTGCCAGTATCCTCATCGCCATTCGTGATGCGGTCGTTGACAAGCGGATCGATCGGCCGATGCGCCTTTTTGCTCCCGGCTTTGGAGCGGGTGCGGTGGCTGGGTACCTCGTTATGCGGATTGATCCAGCGATCGTCTGCCTCGCCGCCCAACCATGCTTGTCGGTCGATGATGTAAATGAAGATCATATGTCTCTGACCGGTCGAGTGGCGCTCGTGACCGGCGCAGCCCGTGGAATCGGGCGGGCGATTGCGCTGGAAATGGCGCGCCGCGGCGCCTCTGTGGCCATCAACTTCCGGGCGGATGCCGGGGCCGCTGAATCTGTTGCTCATGAGGTTCGGAAGCTAGGCGTTGGCTGCATGGTAATTCAGGGCGATGTTTCCAACAATACCGATGCGCAACGGGTTGTCAGCACCGTTCTTGAGAAGTGGCAGCGCATCGACATCCTCGTCAACAACGCCGGAATCGTCAAGGATGTGTCGCTGCTGAAGATGACGGACGGTGATTGGCAGCAGGTGATCGAAACCAATCTGAACGGCACGTTCAACACCACCAGTGCCGCGTTGCCGGCCATGATCAATCAGCGCTTCGGTCGTATTATCAACATCGGCGCCATGGCTGGCCAGTCCGGAGCTTCCGGCCAGGCCAACTACGCCGCCAGTAAGGGCGGCATCACCGATTTCACCAAGACCGTCGCACTGGAGTCGGCAAAGTACAACATCACCGCGAACACAATTGCTCCCGGATATACGGCGACGGATATGGCGCAGGACATTCCTGAAAGGGTAGCCAACGAGATCATGTCAAAGATTCCGCTCGGACGTTTCGCTACCCCCAAGGAAGTGGCAAAGGCTGCTGGATTCCTGGCTGCGGACGCGGATTACATTACCGGACAGGAATTGAACGTGAACGGCGGATGCCACATGTAGCACCTTCCGGATACCGAATTGGGCGGCCAACAGTGCCGCCCAATTTCGCGTTCTTCGGAAACTGGCAGCTCATCGGTGACGGGATTCGAGTCGGATGGCGTGTTCTCCATTCCGGGAACGATATACTCGTACGGTCATCCGCAGTCTGCCGCTTGCCGGGATCAGGCCCGACGCAGGACGAGGCAGGCTAATCCAGAGCTGGATGCATCCGGAGTTGGTGCTGCGGGTCGTACCGCCACTGCACACACATTAACGAACACCATAGTTTCTGATTCTGGGATTCGAATTTGGAGAGCAAGGAGCGCTATGTCTTTTAATCTAAGTGGTAAAACTGCGTTGGTAACCGGTTCCGGGCGCGGCATCGGAAGAGCAATTGCCGGCAAATTGGCTGCCGCAGGTGCCCAGGTCATGCTGAATGACATTGATGAAACGGTACTGCGAGAAACCGAAGCCGAATTTAAGAAGGCCGGCTTCACCGTGGGCAGCGCATCCGGAGATCTTCTGGACCCTGCTACGCCGGATAAGATCGTTCAAGAAGCCATCAACAAATTTGGCTCCATGGACATTATCGTCAACAACGCCGGTTACAGCTGGGATGGGGTGATTCAGAAGACCACCGACGAGCAGTTCAAGGCCATGCTTGAAATTCATCTCGTAACGCCATTCCGGATTCTGCGAGCGGCGTCTTCATACATCAGGGAAGCTGCCAAGGCGGAAACGGCGGCTGGCAAGACCGTCATGCGAAAGGTCGTCAATATCACCTCGATTGCCGGCACCGACGGGAATCCTGGGCAGGCTGGGTACGCGTCAGGCAAGGCAGGAGTGATTGGACTCACCAAGACATTGGCAAAGGAGTGGGGCCGCTACAACGTCAACGTCAATGCTGTTGGTTTCGGCCTTATCAATACGCGCATGGTTCAGCCGTTAACCGGCGCCGCTTCAACCATTGAGATGGGCGGACACGATATCAAGATCGGAGTGCAGCCGGCCATGTTGGAAGCGGTCAAGGCGTCCTGCCCACTGGGACGTGTCGGCACTCCGGACGAAGCCGCGGGGGCGGTGCTCTTCTTCTGCTCTCCGCTTTCGGATTACGTTACTGGCGAAGTCCTGATTTGCGGCGGAGGATTCCACTTCTAACCAGAGCATTACTTGGCCTGCGGAGCGAGAAGCCCTGAAGAGCTCGCTCCGCAGCGCACAATAGTCAGCCCTTTTGCCTCCGAGCGCGGAAAAGCCCCACCCGTCGGCGTCAGCGTTTATACCGAGATTTTCTCTTCAGATAGTTCCACCAACAGCCATACGCCCCGGAGAGCACGTTAACTCTGTCTTGGCAGACCTATTTTTGCGGTAGGAGCTTTCAAGGAGCGGGCTGCGATTTCCCTGGGACGGCGTACCGTTCCCAGGGAGTCTGCTTAGCGCTTGGGCAATGATTCGGAGCGGGGAGCCAGCCATCCATCCAGCTGCGGCCAGGTGCGCTTGCTTGCTCCGCTTCCTGCCATGATTCCGATGTGGCCACCAGGAATCCTCATCACGGTTTTGTCCTTGCTGCCAACCTCGGCCATGACGGTTTCTGATTGACAGGGCGGAGTAATGTGGTCGCCTTCTGCGATCACTGTCAGCAGGTTGGCACGCAGGCGGCTCAGGTCCACCCGTTGGCCGCGGATCATCAGGGTACCCTGCATCAGCCGATCGTTCTGGTAGAGATCGACAATCAGTTGCCGGAAGGCTCCGCCCGCCAGGGGGACGTTATCCGTGACCCAGGTATTCATGGCATGCCAGGCTTCCACCACTTGCAGATTGTCGAGGTTATCCCAGAGGCGCAGATAGTTGCTGATGTAATTCTCCACCGGCTTCAGAGCCTTTGCCCCGTATTCGATCATCTCGGGAGGCATATTGCCGAATGCCGCCAGAATTTTTTCGACGTCAAAGTAGCGCTCGTCGGTCCAGCGCCCGAAGGTGATTTTTTCCTTCTGTGAAAAATCCAGTGGTGCAGTCAGAAGAATGAGATTCCGCAATCCGTCATCGGAGCGCAGGGCCGCATAAATTGTTGTCAGAATCGCACCGATACACCAGCCGAGCATACTGAATTCAGTGGATCCGGATACGGCCTTTAACTTGCGAATCGCACGCGGCATGTATTCGAGAGTGTAATCGTCGAACTTCAGATCCTTGTCCTCGATGCCGGGCGCACCCCAATCCAGAAGGTACACATCGTAGCCGCGATGAATCATGAACTCGACAAAACTATGTCCCGGCCGCAGATCAAGAATGTATGGCCGGTTCATAAGCGCGAACACCAGAAGCAGCGGAACCGGGTGCCGCTTTTCCTTCGGGACCACCGGAGTATAACGATACAGCTTCGCTTTGTTCAGGCTCCAGATCACTTCCTTCGGAGTTTGCGCAATCGCTGCGCGCGTCGTCAGCACTTTGGTAAGCGTCTGCAGCTTATCCTGCGTTGCCGTGAACTGTGCGATGGCGACCGGTTCGGAGGACATAGTCTACCTGGATCCCTTCTTCGCAGATTTGACGGCTTCTCTGCGTACCGCGGACTTCGTTTCGGACTTGGCTTCGAAAGCGGGCTGCGCTGCGGCCTCGATCTCAGGCTTGGTTTGGGGGATAGGCTGCGCTGCGGCCTTGGTTTCAGATTTGGATTCAACGATAGGCTGTGTATGCTTGGCTTCGACGATAGGCTGCGTGGAGATGGGCTGTGTAATAGGTTGCGCCACGGCCTTAGGCGTCTCCGCCTTAGCCTGCTGCGCCGCCGGCTGGACGGATGTGGTTACGGCTTGATGGACTTCATCCAGTTTCGCGGACATGTCATCGAGCAGCAGCTCAATGTTTGATAACCGCTGAGCCAAGCTTACGAATTCAGCCCGTGAGGGCATGTTCAACTGCTCCAGCGCGGTCGTCATCGCTTTCTTCTGAGCATCCCGCAGTGGGGATGAAGCGGTGAGACAGGTGTCAAGAACGGCACCGCTGGCTTGGGTGTACGCTTCTGAGTTTACGGCTTCGCCCATCGCCTTGGCCCACGCATCCATGTAAACGTCTCGCAATACGCGCCACTGTTCAAGCGGATCTGCAGGCTTGCCTTCTGTTGGTCGATCACTCATTCGCGGTTCCTTTCGCCACACATGCGTATGTCTGAAGATTACACGGAGCGTCTGAAACGTTCAAGACGCTCCGGTAGTCCTCAGCGGGTACTTACCACACTTCTCTAAGACGATTTACGCCTTAGCTGCTGTTGCCTTCACGGTCTTGGTGGCGAGGTTCAGAATCTCTTTTTGGGCCGCCACGACGGTATCTAATCCGCGCTGAACTGATTCCGTGACCGTCTCCACTGGCGTGCCGGTCACGCCGGGCTGCTGCTTCACGGTCTCGCCCGCTGCCTTGGCCTGCTTGGCTGCGAAATCCAGAACCAAAGTCTCGGCGACAAGCGCGCGATCCGCCGACAGCTGGATCAGAGCGTTGATTTCCTTCGTCGCTTTGCTGGCATCCTGGCTGCATTCCTGAACTGCCTCAACCACCGCGGTGCTCTGCTCAACTGCCAGACCCAATAGGTTCTTCTGAAGGGCAACGTAGCCTTCAAAGGCCGAGCCAGCGAGATCAAACACGAAAAGACCCGGCAGCGACGACCCCTTCAGGATCTTCTTGCACGAGTCCAGAATCGCGGCGTTCTGCTCGAGAGCCAGATCAAGGGAGGTCTTGCTCACTTCAACGACCCGCTCGAATCCCTTGTTGAACAAGCTGGCATAGGCTGCCGGGCTGATGGCTTCCATTGTTTCCTCGGTCTTAGTTGACTTGGCGCTAGCGCTCATGTTCCTCTCCTTGATGGGATAGCTCTGGGATATAGATTCAATGCTGCAAGTAATGCTGCACTGCAGCAATTATTGTTCCATTGGCGCACGCATGTCAAGCAGGAAAATATCGATATGAATAAGAAAATCCTCATCAAGAAATATGAAAACCGGCGGCTTTATGACGTGACTCACAGCAGATATGTGAATCTGGACGAAGTCGCCAGGGCAGTTCAGGAAGGCTATGACGTCCAGGTGCTGGACGCCTCGAGCGGAGAAGATCTCACCCGCCTCATCATGACGCAGATCATCACGGAAAGCGCGAAGACCGCCGATTCCGTCTTTCCCCTCGATATCCTGCGGGAGATGGTGGTCGCCTCCGGAAAGGCGAGCCAGGAGAGCGCTTTGAACTACATGCGAGCCGTTGCCGACATGTACAAGAACGCCTTGCGTGGATTCTCGCACACCATGAGCCCTTTTGAGATTGTGCAGAATATGATGAATTCCGCTTCCGGTGCGCAGGCGGAGCCTGCCCCGCTAACGCCCGTGCCTGAGCCCGGCAGCGAAGTGCGCGATTCGGAGACGCAAGAATCCAAGGCCGCCCGGGAACTGAGGGAGTTGAAGATGCGCATCCATGAACTGGAAGCCCTGGTTTTGAAGAGCAGCAAGGTTCAGCCAACACGCAAGAAAAAAGTCCGCCATCGTGCGGGTTCTTGAGTCCGCCATCGTGCGGGTTCTTGAACGTAGGGCTTCAGTGTCATTAAGGCAAGCGCCCGTACGTTTGCTCCGCAAGATCACTCTCCTGTCCGGCGATGATGTACACTTGCAGTTCAGGCGGGTAAACAGCGGGTTTTGTGATGAGGTTGCGTCAAAGCGAAATCGCTGGTAAGGTACATGAAATCAGTGATGTAGGCGCGTAGCTCAGTTGGTTAGAGCGCTACCTTGACACGGGGTTAAGACCTAGTGTTTTCAATAACTTACATCAATCGGAAGGACTGCCATTACGTTGTAAGACGTTAATAAACCGTACCACCAAGAATCATCGCGGGTTGATAGCACGGGTCGGAAAACAAGCTCCCAGAATCGGGAGCTTTTCCTATATGGCTAGAATCAGTCGATGAAGGGATGGAGACGACGGCATGGCAGAATCACCCGAACCATTTGTAGATGCTGATGTAGTGGCGAAGTTTCTGAGCTGCCCTCCAAGGGTGGTTACGGCGATGGCACGCCGGGGAGAAATCCCCGCTTACCCTCTGACGGGGCGCTTGCGTAAGACGTGGCGGTTCAAAATATCAGAGGTTGCCGCCGCCGTTAGCAAGAAGTGAAGCGTATGCCCCGCAGCGCGGCTGCTCGTGGCCAGCCTTATCCCCGTACGTCCCTGAAATATATGTGGCCGGGTATGGTGCCGTTCGCCCACGCCACGCTGCCCACCACCCTCATCCCTTGGCGCTCGTAGAACTGGCAAGCCGTGGTGTTCTCCTGCCTAACGCTCAGGTAGAGTTGGCCTCCCAGTGGCCGCACTATCTCGGCGCAGAACTTCTCGAAGACGCGCCCACCCACCCCACTGAGCTGCTTCGAGTTCACAATCTGATGAAGCATCACGGCTCCAGCGGGCACATCAAGGGTGCCGACCCTCGTGAGCTTCTTATACCGCTGATACGTGATCACGACGCCATCCTCGTACGCGCACTGTTGGGCGACAATCCGACGAAGGAGCGCGTCCTGCCGGATGTGCGGGAAGATCGCGGGATAGGAGCGGAAGAGGCCAAAGATTTCTTTCAGTTGGTCTGGGGTGGCATGATGCATGTCGTTTCCACCATAGCTGGCCGGAAGCATCTGCGCCAAGACATTCGCGCAGAACTGACCTTCGGACCACGTGTCCGGACGTGGCATAGTCGCCCGACTATGCCGTCCGTCAGGGTAATTTTCTCCCTGCCACCTTCCCACCCCCGCCAACCACCTCTGGTGCCACCTCCCCATCGGATGACCAGCGCCCCACCCCTGCCTATAATCGCAGTCGGAGCGTGACACATGCCGCTATTCATCTGCCGCTGGCAAAATGGTGACTTCTCCGCCGTCAGCGCGTCATCGAAGAAAGATGCCATCGAACTCCTCGATGAAGTCGGGAATGCCGAGGTCTGCGAACTGTTTACCGTCAAAAACTTCATGGTGCACTTTTCCCTGAAGCAGGAGACGGACGAGCTGGACGACTTTGTTCCGGTCGAACTGGAGGGGTTTGGCGAGGAGACCGTGGACATGCTATGCGACCGGATTTACCCGGAGTACTTCGACGCTTCCATCACCGAGGGTGAGAATTGGCCGGATGAGGAGGAGGCTACCAAGGAGGATGTGGAGACCGCGCTCCGTGGCCTCAATGAAGCTCTCGTCAAGGAGCGCACCCGCCAATGGGGCGAAATCAAGGAACCGGAGATTTCAAACGACCCCGAGGCGGCTCTCCTCCAAAAAGCTGGGCTTGATTTGCCCAAGAGCATGGCGGAGCGCACTGTGAAGGGACACCGTCATCGTCAGTTTTTGGGAGCGCGTCCAAAGACGGACAGGGTGCAGTGAGCTTGATATCCGGCTGGCGCTGATGCCCCCGCTGATAATCGCTTCCCATGCAAGGTGCCGATCAGGGCACTTCCCTTCCTGCCACTTCCCTCAGCCCCTCCAGCCACCGCTGGTGCCACTTCGACATCTGCCCGGCATCACCAGCCCCCAAACCTTCACAGCTAGCCGTTCTGTGTTTCCTCGTCCCACCACAAGCAGATCGTAGCCCCACCGGGAGCAGCTCCGCAAAACTCAGTTCATCACGCACTAATGCCCATTTCGTCAGCAATTCTCTTCTGCTCACTTAGCAGGTTCTCTGCCGCCGTCTCTGCGTTTTCTAATTTAGCCGAGCGTTTTGCACCGCTGTTCGCCTGCCCAAGCTCGTGCAATGCGGTCGCGGCGGCTTTGGCTAGTTTGTCATTGGCTTTTCTGAGCTTTTGAATTGGGTCTTTAAGCCCCGCATGCTGCGCGTCGGTAAGGCTGCTGACAAAGTCATGATAGCCACTACTACTCTTCTCAATTGCTGCTTGCAGTCCATTGAGCTGGCTGGAAAATTCGTTTGGTACGACAGCAGCGCGGAGCTTCTGGAGGCGATTCTTCACATCCTCGGTGTTTTGTTTCCATGATTGAAACTGGGATTTCTGTGTTTCGGTAGCTTGGAGCGCGACCGTCTTTTGGAAGTCTTTTATTTCACCGTCAGTTTCTTGGGGGTAATTTCCTGTGCTCTTCGAGCCGCTCGTTCCGCCCGTTCCGCGATGCTGAGCCACGGCGATGTCAGGAGCAACGAACAATAGAATTGCGACCATCCAGCGTGTGAAGTTGCGCATGATCTGACCCCATTTGTGACTAGTGTACTGCGACACGCGGGTGCGAGGGCGGATGGCAATCCCGGAGAAGGTTTGGAGACCCGCTCTGCTTCGGAACAATCTTATGTAGCGCGTTATTGGCAGGGAAACCCCACGCATGATATGCATGTACATCATCGCAATGTGCATCCCACGCCAGCCGCTCAAGCTGGACGAACTCAAGCACGGTCGAGTCGATGGTCACGCCGAAGGTCTTCCACCGGAACTCGGTGCCGAGGGTAGGTCGAGATGGGTCTGGTTCTTGATATCGGCCAGAGGCCGGGCGGCAGAGCCATGCCCAGACTCACTTCAGTTCCACTTCGAGGGCACAATGCGACCCCACACCGACTCCGCTCATCCAAGAACCTGACGGAGGAGGGGCAGTGACGGTCATTCTGGTTCTCGCGATGTTCGTAACGTTCTTCGTTGTAGAGAGCTTCACCCACAGGCCAGCTTCCGAATACGGGGTGCAGACCGCCCCTCGCCCAAGAGCCGTAGCGCATGGAGCCCAGTCCATCGTTGAAAGCTATGACGTTCCAGAGATTGACCGCCCCCAAGCTGAGCGACGAGATCGAGGAAGTCAATCTGCCGCATGATAGACGGTGAACTCACCCTCACCACCTAGCATGTTCAATTGATTGGGCTCTGACAAGTTCGCGTCCATCAAACGTGTTAGAAATGGGCACGAGCACAGCACCCACCGCAGTCAGCGGCCATGCCAGTTGCACGGAGTCGCTGACGACGCATAGCACCTTGGGCGACCGAGTGACGCGCGAAAGCAGGCGATCACATGGCGAACATTTCAGCCCGTCGAAATATAATGCGAATCGATTTACTTCGGGTTAACAACTCAATTGGGCAGGACTCCTTCCAAACAATGACGTGGAGGAATTTAGATGTCCAGTAGAGAAGAGATAATCGCTGCATATGACTTAGCCTTTCCGCTGACCTCGGCACCGGGGATGAGAGTTGTAAAAGAAAAAAGTAGAGAAGAGATAATCGCTGAATACGACTTAACCTACCCGCCGACCCCGGAATGGCGGCTTACTCGCGGTCCGCGCAGATTACCAAGAAAAATCTCCGTGCCCGAGGAGATAGAAGGTACCCAGAAACGGGCCGCTTAGGAAGGTTTCTATACCCTTACTCTGCCCGCTTTCCCACCGAAAGTGGGCATTTCAATCTCACCGCAGCCCCGCCTGACCTGCGTCGACGTGCGGCAAGCAACAGAAAAGCTGGTCCATTACTCCCATTTGCGGTTACAGGCGAGGCGCACGGCTCTGGACGCACTCTCCACGGGGAGGCTTGCAGGCGTTGGAACAGGAGGTTATGGCACAAATTTCGAAACAAAACAGGGAGAGAAAGACGGGGTGCACTTGGAAGTGACTGATGCTCAGCAGCGCCTTCTCATAAATCTGGTTCGCGAGCCACACCCCATCCTCGACCGCATCGATGACACGCCCAGTCTGACACCCCGCCCTCGGGTCACGCGCCAGTCGCAAGCCAGTGATGATGGCCGCTGCCAGCACGAGAATCCTGCCGTCCTTCTTCGTCGCTCCGGGTGAGTACTGCACGCCGTTCTCCACGGATTCACGGTAGGCGAATGAATGGCGAAAGCGCAAGAGGCTTCCGGTCAAACGAATACCTGTGTTCGGCTCACCTCTCGCGGGTGGTCGAGAAGAGCCTCTACCTGCTGAAGGAACTCAACTGTATGCGGCAGCTTTGCGTGCTTCTCGAACGAGGCTTCGTCCACCCACTGCGAATGAAGGTAAAGGAGGCGAATGTCCCGGACGGAGCGAAAGCAGTGAATTTCCAAGCACCCCTCTTCCTCACGGGTTGCGAGAATGACCTTCCGCATCGCCTCGCCGAGGGCGTCTTCACATCCCTCGCGGGCGTGGAAGCGACCAAAGATAAAAAGTTCCATCGTCTGACTCGGTTCTTACCAGTGGCACCTATCCGCGCCAGCCATCTCGCTCAATGCCACGGCGCTCGCCCGGCCACGCACTGAACCGCACGCCCCATTGCTAAGCCACCTTGAGGATCACCTTTCCGTGAATTCTGCCCGTTCGGCTGAGTTCCTGCGCCTCCCGTGCCTCGCTGAGAGACATGGTCTGCGCGAGTCTCGGCTTCACCGCCCCTTTTTCGACTAGAGCGGCAAGTTGGGCGAGGTCTGCCGCACTGAGCTTCATCCACACGAAAACGGCACGAATTCCAGCCCGGCTGGCAGCCGCTTCGTCAACATGCTGAACCGTGGTGGCGAGGACGCCGCCCTTTTTCACTACAGAGTAGGAGCGTGCGAGCGTTTCTCCCCCGACAAGGTCAACGACCGCGTCCATTGTACCCGCGACTTCAAACCGTTCGTGTTTGTAGTCGATAACGTCGTCCAGATGGAGCGATTTGAGGTATTCAATATCATCCCCAGTTGCGGTGCCGATCACCTTCGCACCGAAGCTCATAGCGATTTGGGAAGCAAAGGAACCGACTCCCCCGGCGGCACCGTGAATGAGGATAGTCATGCCGGGGCGGGCACCTACAACATCGCGTATGACCTGCAGGGCGGTGGAACCTGCGGTTGGTAGTGCGGCAGCGGTAGCGAAATCCATCGAGTCCGGTAGTGCCGCCACGGTCGATTCGGGGGCAGCGGAGTACTCCGTACTCCGCATAAGCGCCTTGTGCAAAACCGAATACCCGGTCGCCGATCTTGAAGCGTTTAACAGCCTTTCCACATTGGGCGACTTCGCCCGCGAAGTCCTGTCCCACGGTCAGGGGAAAGGTTACCGGAGCGACTTGCTTAAAATCACCTTGCCGGGTTTTCCAATCGACGGGGTTTACACCCGCATCGCGAACTCGTACGAGTATCTGGTCATCTGAAATCGAGAGATTCGGAACCTCTTCCAGTTTGAGGGTGCCAGCATCACCGTATTCGTGAATGCGTATTGCTTTCATTTGTGACCTCCAGCCGGGAACGGCGTGACGCGACCAACAGGGTCGTGGTGGATGGGGTGGTTTTCAATGGCAGCATGGAATGTTCGAGCGACCGTTTTGCTGTACCGTTTAGAGCGCCAAGTGGGAAATGGTGTTGGCCAGTGGGGCAGGTATTCGTAGACGGGGACTGCAACGGTCACCGGAGTCTCGGCGGCGGTTTAAATCATCAGTTAGGGGAAGTTTTACAGGCCAGAGCTTGAGTCTGGCGAAGAAAGGAGCACACCATGCCGATTGCTTTGATATGGGGCATCAGTGTTGCCTTCGGTATTCTTGCTTGGGGCGTTTTAGCCGGACAATATATTTGGCCGACAATAAGCAAGCGGGAACGCGCAGATGCGATCAGACCAATCCTCGTGTTGCACAGCTTCAGGTATATTGGTCTCGCAGTCCTGATCCCCGGCGTTGTTTCTCCGGAACTATCCACAACTGTTTTCGCTCGCGGGCTGGCCTACGGTGACTTAGCGGCTGCAATATTAGCCCTTATCGCGCTCGCTGCTCTTAGGACCAGTTTGTCCGTACCTCTGGTCTGGATTTTCAACGTTTTCGGAACCGCTGATCTGCTGAATGCGTTTTACCAAGGTGCCCGCATCTCGTTGGCGGACACACCGGGGGTGCTGGGCGCGGGATATTTCCTCCCCATCTTGGGAGTCCCTCTTCTCCTAGTCACACATGTTCTTGTGTTCAGGCTGCTGATGCGAAAAGAGGCTGCAGTGTCCTCGCGTGTTGCAGATCGTCGTGCAGCCTAAGTCAGGGTGGAAGTATCCGAGTCAACGTCTTCATACGTCGTCCGTCACGCCTTCAAACTCGCAAGGAGCCCAGAGTACCGCCGCTGGGTCTTGTCGTTGCGAACCGCGATTCCCAGAGCCTTCTTCTGCCCCACCAGCACCAGCAGCCTTTTGCTCCGCGTAATCCCGGTGTAAATCAGGTTCCGCTGCAACAGCATGAAGTGCTGCATGGCCAACGGAATCACCACTGCGGGAAACTCAGAACCCTGCGACTTGTGAATGCTGATGGCATAGGCAAGTGAGACCTCGTCCAGTTCACCAAAGTCGTATTTCAAAGGTCGGTCATCGAAGCGGATGGTGACTTCCTGCTCGACGGCATCAACCTTCTCCACGATTCCGATGTCGCCGTTGAACACGTCCTTGTCGTAGTTGTTCTCGGTCTGGATGACCTTGTCACCGCGCTGGAACCGCCATCCGAACCGCTCAACGGCAGCTTCTCCAGACCGGGGAGGGTTCAGCACCTTCTGCAAAGACAAGTTCAGTTCCCGCACACCCAGCGACCCACGGTTCATCGGACATAAAATCTGCACGTCGCGAATCGGGTCAAGATGAAATCTCGCTCCGGGATGCGGTTCTGCACTACTTTGACGAGGGTCTCGGCAATGCCCTCTGGGTCATCCCGCTCAACAAAGTGGAAGTCTGAGGACGGGTCTGTTCCCCGCAGCTCAGGCATCTCTCCTTGGCGGATACGGTGCGCGTTGCTGATGATGTGGCTACCCGCCGCTTGCCGGAATACTTCGGTGAGGCGCACCACCGGGACAATGCCGCTCTCGATCAAGTTCTGAAGCACCATGCCCGGCCCCACGGATGGAAGCTGATCGACATCGCCGACCAGAATCAGCCCAGCGCGGGTTGGGAGAGCCTTGACCAGCGAGTGCATCAACGGTACATCCACCATGGATGTTTCATCGATGACCAGAAGGCCGCATTCGAGTCGGTTGGATTCATCTCTGCTGAACCGACCTGTACCGGGGTTCACTTCCAGCAATCGGTGAATGGTCTTGGCTTCTAATCCCGTGGTTTCCGTCAGCCGCTTCGCCGCCCGTCCAGTGGGCGCACAGAGTAGGCATTTCACCTTCTTGGCATTCAGTATCATCAGGATTGAGTTCACCAGCGTGGTCTTTCCCACTCCGGGGCCTCCGGTGATGATCACGACACGGTTCGTCAGGACGGTCTTCAGTGCCTCGCGCTGGCTCGGGGCAAGTGTTTTCCCCGTCCGCTGCTCACACCATGCGACGGCCCTGTCAAAATCAATCGCAGGATAGATGGTCTCCGCCTCTGCAAGCTGCTTGAACTTGGCAGCTATGGCCTCTTCCGCCTTGCGGAGATGGGGCAGGAAAACAAGCGGTTCGGCGTCGATTTCCTCCGACAGCAGGTGGCCGCTGGTGAGCATCTGCGAGAGAGCTTCTTCCACCGTGGCTTCCGGCACCTCCAGCAGTTTCACCGCCGCCACCTTGAGCTTCTCCAGAGGCAATGCGCAGTGACCCTCTGAGGTCGCCTCCAGCAAAACGTGGTCGAGTCCCGCCCTCGCTCGGTTCAGCGAATCCTTTGGAATTCCAAGCTTCTGGGCTATTAGATCGGCGGTGGCGAAGCCGATGCCGTAGATGTCCTTCGCCAGCATGTATGGATTACTGCGTACCTTTTCAATCGCTTCGTCGCCGTAAGCTTTGAAGATCCGCACCGCCCGGCTGGTACTGACGCCATGGCCGTGGAGGAAGAGCATGATCTCGCGAACCTGCTTCGCCTCCCGCCACGCCCGTGAAATCCGCTCCCGGCGCTTCGCGCCTATACCGTTGACCAATAGCAATTCACCCGGTCGGGTTTCGATGACGTTCAGGACATCGGCTTTGAATCGCCCGACCAGCCTCTTGGCCATTAAGGGGCCGATGCCTTTGACCAAGCCGCTGCTGAGATATCGCTCAATCCCTTCGACCGTGGTCGGCGGCACCGTCCGGATGGTGCTGGCCTTGAACTGAAGTCCGTGCTCTTTGTCCCTGACCCACCAACCTTCACCGGAAAGCCACTCCCCGGCGCTGACGGAAGGCAAGGAGCCGATGACCGTCACCTCTTCGCGGTGCCCCGGCGCTTTAATGCGGAGGACGCAGAAACCACTTTCCTCGTTGAAGAACGTGACCCGTTCAATCACGCCGGACAGTTGGGCGTCGGGGGCGCTACGGTCTGGGACGGTGGCGTTCATCTGGACTGAATCATTCTGACAGATGCTGACAACGCTGAGTTCCCGTTCAGGCTATACCGCCTCGATGCGCGTTGAAATGTAGACTTCTACTGCCACGCAACGCACCTGCTCAATTCATACTTCTAACTTTGTGCGGCTGAAGTCGTGCCGACGAGGAGTGTCCGTTATGAACAAAGACGAAGTGAAGGGCAAGATCAAAGACGTCGTAGGCCGGGCTGAGCGCAAACTCGGAAAAGCGACAGGAGATATGAAAACCGAAGCTCGTGGCGTTGCTCGGCAAGCTGAAGGTAAGGTGCAACAAGTCTTTGGCAAGGTGAAGGACACCATACGGAAAAAGAAAGTAGCATGAGCTTCGGTGTGAATGCCCGATTCCAACGCGAACGGCTCAGCTTGCCAACCATGTCGCAGCAACGCCGTTCGCGATGCTCGTTCCGGCATAAGAAGCCTCTATTCAGGCGCTCCGGTACTCACGGTCAGAACTTCCTCCCAGCGTCTTTGACCCCCAACGCTCTCCGACGACGCCTACCACCTGTGACTCGACCTCCAGATTACGGACGCGGCGTGCGACAGCTTGGCCAGATGCGAAGCGAAACCGCTTACGGACTCCATGGTCTGGGCAGAACATGGCTGCAGCGAGTAGAGGCACTTTTCGCGCAACATATCGCAACAATAAAAGCGAAAACCTTTTAGAGGCGCAGGGGTTTCCATGATTACAGCATTGAGGGCTGTGTGCATGATGAAAAAAGTGATCCTAGCGTTATTCGGGTTGGTCTTTACAGTTGCCCTAATTGCACCGCCGAAAGCAAGCGCACAGGTGAGAATCGGAATCGGCGTGGGTCTTCCGGGCTACGTTGTCGTCCAGCCCAGCCACTACTACGCCGCGCCCGCGTACTACGGCCCCAGCTATGCGTATGCGGCTCCTGTCTACGGCGGCGGATGGTATGGGCGTGGATACAGTCATGATGGCTGGCGTGATAACCGCCGCGATGAGGGCTACCGCCATGAAGGTCGCAATGATTACCGACGGCGTCGGTAGAAAATTCATGCGTCGTCCCGCCCCTCCGACCACCCGGAGGGGCTTTGCATTGCAGTGAGAACAGGAACCTCGTTGAGCTATACTGCCTTCGCATGTGTGGACGCTTCCGCCTCACCCGCGTCGATAAACTCGCCGGACGCTTCGGCATCGAGCCCGAAGATGACTGGGTGCCACGCTACAACATCGCCCCGACTCAGGACATCCCGGTGATCCGCCAGCACGCCGAAGAACCCAAGCGGTTCGGCTCCCGGATGCGGTGGGGGTTGATTCCGTCATGGGCGAAGGACGCCAGCATCGGCTACAAGATGATCAACGCCCGTGCGGAGACGGTGGCCACCAAACCTGCATTCCGGGACGCGCTCAAGCAGCGGCGCTGCCTGATTCCAGCGGACGGGTTCTACGAATGGGTGCGACCTGTAAGTCGCTCCGATGATTGTCCGGCATGGTCACATGACCGGACCTGCCGTCCCATCGGCAGTACCCTAGGAGGTCAAGCGGTTCGGTAACGAACCGTTGAGAAGCCCTCCGACAACGTAACCGCAACCGCAAGGTTGCTGAGTAAGCCGCGAGGTGAACTCAGGTCTGCCAGCATCGAGGCGGACAGGGGCTAGGGTGAATGGCATGGCTAGCATATGCGAACTCTCACAAACATCGACAAGAAACAAGGAGCCTCAAGATGCTGATAGGCTCCGGATGCAGCGGGCGCGGAAGCTCCATTCTCTTCCGTCATGGGCAAACAACGCTGCCGGTGTAGTAGAGAGGGCCTAAACCAATTTCTGTCTTCGGAACGGAACAGGATAAGCCCGTATCGCTCCCGCAAGGGTAGGAAAGCCGCAAGGCTGGACGATAGCGGTGCGGGTACAGGAGGAGAGAGGAAGCCAATGCCATCCGGTAATCGGATGGATACAGACCCAGTGTCTGGCGCGAAAGCGAGCCGACTTCTCTCTGGTCTTCGATCACGAAAGAACCTGACTAACCAGCATAAGGAGGCAAAGCAGATGACGACGGAGCGATCCGTTGGTGCGGCATCCCATGCTTCGCTTCACTGGCGCGACATCGACTGGCGCTCCATGAATCGAAATGTGCGCAGGCTTCAGGTGCGTATCGTGAAGGCAGTAGAAGCAGGCAGATGGGGCAAGGTGAAAGCCTTGCAACGGCTGCTCACGCACTCGCGGGACGGCAAGTTACTGGCTGTGCGGCGGGTGACTGAGAACCAAGGCAGAAAAACTTCTGGTGTTGACGGCATTATATGGAATACACCAGAAAAGAAGGTTGCTGCTGTACATGCGCTGAGAGGCAGAAGCTATCGGCCACTGCCACTCAGGCGCGTATACATCCCGAAGTCGAACGGTAAATTACGTCCACTCGGTATCCCCACTATGAAGGACAGAGCGATGCAGGCGCTGTATCTGCTGGCACTCGACCCCGTGGCGGAGACTACCGGAGACGTAAACTCCTATGGATTCCGCAAACATCGCTCTTGTGCTGATGCGATTGAAGGCTGCTTTGCAGCTCTTAAACATCGCAATCCGCACTGGGTTTTGGAAGGCGATATCCGGGGCTGTTTCGACAACATTAGTCACGAGTGGTTGATGGCCCATGTTCCTATGGACCGCGCCATCCTCCGCAAGTGGCTAAAGGCGGGCTACATGGAAAAGTCTCTCTTCCATACGACAGAGCAAGGGACGCCACAGGGTGGCATTATCTCGCCTGTGTTGGCCAACCTCGCTCTTGATGGTCTGGAGCGGTGCTTGCTGGAGAAATACCCGCAGCATGGCAAAGGATCGGAGAAAGGTCGCTATGCGGGCATCCATCTTATCCGCTATGCCGACGACTTCATCATCACCGGCAGGACAAAAGAACTGCTGGAGCAAGAGGTGAAGCCGCTGGTGGAAGAGTTCCTCCGCACCCGTGGTCTGGAACTCTCAGCAGAAAAGACGAGGGTCACGCATATCGAAGAGGGCTTCGACTTTCTCGGACAGAACTTGCGAAGGTACAGCAATGGAAAGTTGCTAATAAAACCATCTCGCAAGAACATCCATACGTTTCTGGAAAATGTTCGGGAGGTTGTCAGAAGATCGCGGGCTACCCCGACTTGGCAACTGATCACAAAACTCAACCGGATCATACGCGGGTGGGCTATGTATCACGGCCACATCAATAGCAAGCGCATCTTCAGCCGTGTTGATTACGCCATCTTCAAAGCCCTGTGGCAGTGGGCACTGAAGCGGCATCACCGCAAGGGGAAACGCTGGGTCATGCGGAAATACTTCGCATGGCGCGGCGGTCGTGGATGGTGCTTCTTCGGAATGAGAAAGTATGACGACGGACACAGGGAGAATGTCTGGCTTTTTCATGCAACCTCCCTGCCGCTCCGCCGCCACGTCAAGATTAAGCGAGAAGCGAATCCATATCACCCTGCATGGGAGATGTACTTCGAAACTCGCGAGAGTAAACACATGGCCCGAACGTTGTGGGGTCGTGGGACGCTGCTCTATCTTTGGCGAACCCAACGGGGAGTATGTGCCGCATGTGGCGAACCCATCACTCAGGAGACCGGATGGCACAGTCATTACGCCATCCCCAAGGTGATGGGTGGACCCGACGGGGCAATGAACCGTCAACTTCTTCATCCTCAATGCCACCGGCAACTGCACAGCAAACTCTGCGGCTTCCACCAACCGCGTCTCTCACGAGGCGTTATGAAGGCTTGAGCCGTGTGAGATGGAAACTCTCACGCACGGTTCTTAGAGGGGCGGTCGGCGGAGACGCCGCCCGCCTACTCGACCAGAAGGCCGGGAAGACGAAGACTTCGTTCTGCTTCACCATGGCGGACGACTCGATCTTCGCCTTCGCCGGGCTGTGGGAGACTTGGAAGAATCCAGCGGGGCAACTGGTCGAGACCTGCGTCATCATCACCACAACCCCGAACGCTCTCCTCGCCGATATTCACGACCGGATGCCCGTCATCCTCCCCGATGATGTGTACGACCTCTGGCTCGACCCCGGCTTCCAGAAGACGGACTCTGTATGCGACCTGCTGAAGCCGTTCAACCCGAAATTGATGCGACGGTACGAGGTGAGCAGCCGGGTGAATCTGGTGAAGAACAACGATGCCGCGTGCTCGGAACCTGTGGTGCGGGAAGCAGCGGCGGGCACCTCATGGGAATTTAGGCGCGTCGGGAGTTAAAGGGGCTCACTCATCGCCGCATAGGCTCCAAACCAAACCAACTTCATAAGCGTCGGCTAGTGGGGCTGCCACAAACGTCGCATCAAACTGCAATTCCTACTCACCGAATCACAACTCTGTGGTACATAGGTATCCAAGCCAGCAGCCGCGTGAAGTTGAAGCTCATCCGCCGAGGTGGTATCCCCGAAACGATCCAGCCGCGCCTTCTGGTTGTGCTTGTCGAGACGTGGGCTAGAAACTTGCGACAGCAAGGCATGAATGCTATCAATACACCCATGATGTTAGGCTGACCCTGAAGATTCATCCTCAGCGTCGAATACACCAACCATTATCATCCGCTGCAAATTTGCATGTTCAGGAAACGGAGGACTGCGTGTTTACGAGGGTAGTGGAAATCCAATGCAAAGCCGGAAAGACGGACGAGGTGGCAACACTCATAAAGGAGAAGCTGCTGCCGATTTTGAAACAACTGCGGGGCTTTCAGGACGAGCTTGTGCTCGCCTCCAAAACCGATCCCAAACGTATGTTGGCGCTGAGTTTCTGGGCGGGGCAGGAGGACGCCGAGCAGTACCAGCGCGAGCGGTTCTCGGAAATCGCCGATGCGTTACGGCCCTTGTGCGAAGGCAGGCCAGTGGTTTCCACCTTTGACGTGAGCCTATCGACCTTAGTCCACACAATCGATTTACGAAAGAGCGCCTAGACGGGGCTCAGGTGAGCGGGAATCACACGCGCAGGCGAGGCAGGACTGCGAAGGCGCGGCTTTAGCATGTTCCGGGTCTCGTCGCGCCGTCGTCAGTTCTGGCGTGATTTAGTCGCCGGAGGTCATTGCCACTCGCTCAGGCAGCCAATCTCGTAGCTTCGGGGTGATATAGAAGCGCGGTAGTAGCAGATCGTCTTCGGGTTTGATAAGACCTTCAGCTATAGCCTTACGTGCGAGTGGAGTTTCCGGATAGATTCTTAGCCCCGCCGTAATTTTCAGCGTGTCAAGATGCAAGCTGGCGGCGTAATCCAAGCTCTCTTCAACCGCGTGGCGTCTTCGCCCTTCTTGTGCCCGCCGATGCAGCCCCACGGTTGTTGTCAATAGAATCCGGCTGCGGCGTATCAGAACTTCAGCTACGCTTCGCCGTGAACTCGACCAAGGGCGGCGTCATCGTCACGCCGCCGTGGAGTCCCGCATGACCTCCATTCGATCTAGTTCGATGTAAAGTGCAATGAGCTGACGAGCGTTGCGCTCAGCGTGTTCCCGACTAGGTGAATTTTCGCCGTGGGATAGTAGCACCTCAATCGGCGCGACCTTGTAGACCACGTAGCCCCAGCGCACGACAGCTTCCGTCCTAGCGCAGAGTTCCTTTGTGACTTCGTACGCATAATCGCCCGTGCGGGTTCTCACGCTAATCGCTTTTCTTTCAGGCAGCTCTTCCCTTTCCCTTCCCGAATGGCTTCGCATTGCTGACTCCTCTTGGTTTCCTCCCTATGATTCTGGAGCCAGCTCTAGTGGCGAACAACCCTAGATGGAAGCCCCTTGGGCCCACCAAATCGTGGCTCATAAGAACAACACTTTCGAGGGGGATGAAGACAACTACCGTAAGCGTCTGAGCAACGTACCTGCTTTGTTGCGGTCGTGATGAGGTTTGTGGATGAGCAAAGAGCAGGTTGTTCAGGTAGTTCGTCCTCGGCGAAGTGGGACGAATCCGCTTGCGATGCACGAAGGTCAGCCTCTGGTTCATATCCTGTAGGCAAATGACCAGGTTGCCATAGCCGCATTCCATGCAAAAGTGCCAATGAAGTTGGGGGCGTGGAACGGAGCCTTGTGAACCACCCGGTTTGCAAGCCTTGTTCATGCAAGCGTGCAGCTTGCGCTCGGCCAGAATACCGGCGAGAATGGCCAGCGAAACACCCGGTACAATCTGGGTGCACGCGGACGGTCGGCGGTGTGATAAGTCAGATAAGCTGGCCAGCATCTCTGTCAAGGGAGGCAGCTAATGACACCATTGGAGCAAATTGCCGCCGACAAGACCGCGATTAAGCGGGTAGCCAAGCTTCTGGCGAAGCAGTGTTTTCGAAATACCATCGAAGACTTGCATTGCGGTACGTCGCCGAGTTCAAAAACAGGGGACTTCAGTGACGTTGTTGTTCGGTCGCCCTACGGTGAGATTGCTGGATGCAATCGAATGGTTCATCAGCGATTTTGGTGAAAAAGCAGTGAAATCACGCACACCACCACGTTGACCGCCAGAGCGAAGGAATGGCGATCTGCAACTCCTGAATTATCAGTGGCAGTCTATGACCATTTCGGACCTAAGAGGAAGTATCACCAAATATGCGGAAGACCCAATCGAATGCTGCCACCCATTGCATCGAAATGCTGCCATGGGCGCGTCTGGAGTAGGACGTTCAACTGCCAACGGATGCAAACAAGTCTGCCACCTCCTCACTATTTACTAGTGAGTAATTTTCGCCTTGGCAACGACGTGGCCAGGAGCTGAGGTCGTGGTACCTTCCTAGGGTGGCACCAGAGGGCGAGACTTCCCGAATGCGGATAGTGAGTGCCTGGGCCTGTTTGCGACAGCAATCCTCCGAAGCAATGCCATCCGTCGTTTCGCCCTTTGTTAGATACCAATTTGGGAAGCTACAGAGATAAGTACCTGAATGTGGAGTGCGGGATTCGACGTTCTTTCGAGCAGGAGCATCAATGTACTTGCGAGGTTCAATGTAGGTGAAAACACATCTTTGGGCCGGAGTTGTCTGTTTATGCAGTCTGGCCATCTGCGGCGGTTGCGGGGCCAGCAGCAGTAGCAACACTCCAGCCACAAAGGTCTTCGCCTATATATCGTTTACAAATAACATTTCATCTCAAAATACTGTCGTGGAACATTCCCTCGACCTCTCCACTGGCATGCTGACCCCGGTTGGAAGTCCGCTCGTAGTTGCAGACAGATCTGCCATCACCGTGGATCCGACGAACAAGTTTGCCTATCTCGTGAGCGGGGTCACTAGTGGAGTGGTGACAGCACTGGGCAGCATTCAGGCCTTTTCCATTGATGCCAGCACTGGCGCACTGCGGGCGGTGGGTGGCTCGATTGCGGCCGGCTTCGGGCCTACTCCAGCGGTGGTGGATCCGACCGGGAAATTTCTTTATGTAGGAACCCAGACAAATATTGGCTGTGGAGCAAGCTGTGTCAATACCATCCTGGCCTTCACCATCGGCGGCGATGGCACGCTGACAGCCGTCCCAGGAAGTCCATTCTCCGATGGTGTCTATTACCTTGCAGGCCAGCTAGTCCTAGCTCCGTCGGGTAGATTTCTTTATGCAGTTTGGGGAGGGGCCTATGCCATTGACAGCAGCACCGGCGCATTGACAGCCGTCCCCATGTTCGCACCCTCGAACGGCGGAGCGCCCGCCTTCATGCCATCCGACGTGCAATCGCTAACCCTGAACGCGACCGGCAACTTTGCATACGCCGTGATTCAACCTGACGTCCCGTGTGGTGAAGCCCCATGTGGTAATAGTGTCGCGGTCTTTTCTGTTGACACCACCATTGGCACATTGACGCCGACGGCGATCATCAGCGTTCCCCAGTTCGCTGACATTGCGCTGGCCCCATCGGGTAAGTACGCCTACCTATACTCCTCCGCAAATCATTTTAATATCAATCTCGATGCCTATTCCGTCAACTCCACGACCGGGGCATTGACGTCCATTGAGACCGGGGCCGTCCCGCCTGAAGATGTTGTGATCGGGTTCGGCCCGATTCCAACCATGGATCCCACCGGTAGTTACATTTTCATGTCTAATTTGAACTTTTGTCAGGTTGCGGGCTTTTCAATCAATCACCTCACCGGCAAAGTAACGGCGATGCCCGAATGCCCTGTCGCTTACATCCACTACTTTCCTTTCTATACAGCAACAGGGATCGCGTTCGCAACGGAACCGAGATAGAACGGTACGGTCGAGAGCAGACGAGTTGGAATACCCTTGTGCCACCCGCCGGGATGGAGGCAAGCGGGTTGCGGGTTGATAGTGTTGTCGCTCGCTACATGCCAGGCATTAGTTCCGGGATGCCCGTGATTCCGAACTGAATGTTCGCGTGCACCGCTGGTGACCGAGCGAGCAATCTTTTGAATGTCTAAATCGAACATAAGCTCGCTCTGGGCGCTAAAATAGGGGAGATATTTTCCTCATACAAGTGCAAGAGATTGCACTTCGCCATAGCTAACCCGGAAAATTCGTGAAGATCAGAGAAACGGGAAGCCTGTTGTGCTACAAACATGTTGTCTAGACAGTGTTTGAAGCAGCAAGAAAGGCTTCCCGCGTGTTTGAAGATAGCACAACACAGTGTCTGTTGTTCCCCGAGATTTTCACCAAGCCGATCATTGCTCGCTTCGACCAAACCAATGGCAGTTCTGATGGCGGAGCCATCCTGCTGAAGGCTGCTGACCGCCGTTACGGATTGATCCAAGCTCTGGCCGGATGTCTGCGAGACAAGCGGCAAGCCAGCAAGGTCGATCACTCGTTGCGCGAGTTGCTGGCACAGCGTGTGTTCTCGATTGCTTGCGGCTATCCGGACGCAAACGACTCGGCGCGCCTTTCTGCCGACCCCATTCACAAGATGTTGCTCGATCGCGATCCAATCACCGGCCGCGACCTGGCTTCGCAGCCAACTCTGTCGCGCTTTGAAAACTCGATCCGACCAAGAGAACTCTACCGCCTGGGCGAAGCACTGGCGGACAGCGTGATCGACCGTCACGCGAAGCGGCTACATGGACGCGCTCGCCTCGTCACCATCGATCTGGATCCGACCGACGACCCTACCCACGGCGCACAGCAGCTATCGTTCTTCAACGGACACTACGACAGCTGGTGCTACCTGCCGGTAATGGGCTTTGTGAGCTTCAATGACGAGGCCGAACAGTATCTGTGCGCAGCCGTGTTGCGTCCCGGCAACGTGACCGCGGCGGTAGGCGCGCGGGGGATTCTCCGTCGTCTGATCAATATGATCTCCTACAGCTTTCCCGGTGCGCGGATCCGGGTTCGCCTCGACGGCGGCTTCGCGCACCCCGATTTGCTCGACTTCCTGGAGGGAGAGTCCAATCTTGAGTACGTCATTGCGATGGCCAAAAACGCTGTGTTGAAACGCAAAGCCAAACCAGCTATGCGACAGGCCCGCAGACTCTCGCGTCAGACTGGGAAGACCGAACACGTCTATAGCGAAGCCAACTATGCGGCCCAGACGTGGCCGCAACAACGCCGCATCATCATCAAGGCCGAGGTCGTTCGCGCCGAGGGGAAGAAGCCGAAGGACAATCCGCGCTTCGTCATCACCAATATGAAGCAGAGTCCCCAGTGGCTCTATGAAGAGGTGTACTGCCAGAGGGGCGAGATCGAGAATCGGATCAAAGAACTGCACGATCTTCAGATCGATCGCACCAGTTGCAGCGACTTCTGGGCCAACCAACTCCGCGTCCTGCTGACCGCCGCAGCATATGTCTTGATGCAGGAGCTACGACTGAAGGCTGCGCACACCAACTGTGCGCGAGCTCAGGTCTGGACTCTTCGTGAACGGTTGCTCAAACTGGGCGCCCGTCTGCTGGTTTCGGTTCGCCGCGTGGTCGTGCACCTGCCCGCGTCGTTCCCGTTCCTGCCCACCTTCCGACAAGTAGCGCTGGCCCTCGGAGCCTCGCCGGGATAGCACTGACGCGGTCTACCCAAAACATAATTTTCGGAATTAATGCAGACGGCAGTCGGGGAAGCACTGTGTCCGAAAACCTCCAGGCTAGCCAGTTCCGACAAACCGGCGAACTCCACAACTCATCGCACTGGACGATTCACGTTGCCATCAACACCATCGCCGCAATCTCGCCTTTCGAAGACCACCTCGGCGGCCTTCATGCATAAAGCAGGCTAAGGTGTTATCCCTTTCTGTCACAAAATCATTATCACATTGCAACTAAGTTACTTGCCTCATTGAAGGGGCGGGGCGGAGAACGCGTTTTCCTGGTCTCCGACGTGCAGTGTATGACAGAGCTGGCTTGCCACGTTATTTACAGCAGGGGGAAAAAAATGGAGAAATCTCAGCTTAGTAAATTGGCGTTATTCCTAAGCTTAGCCGTAGTTGCACTGGGTGCAGTTTCAGCGCAGGCAACAACGTACGACTTAACGAATGAGTACTGGCTCAAAGCAGGTGCCATTTTCCCCGGAACTACGTTGACCGCGGGAACGCAGGGTGTCTACGAGGAGACCACAACGGGCGCGTCACCTGTCATCACCAAACTTACCACCACAAGCTATGGAAACGGGTTCCATTTCAGCACGCCGGTTCCGGGCGAGTTCACCCCGAACGATGGCGGCTCGGCCCTTGTCCTCAACGGTTGGGGCGCATCGCAATATATCAACGGCACGCCCACTAGTATGCAGATTAACACTGGCACTGTTAACGAGAACGTTACCGGCGTCCACAACGTCGTCAACAATCCCACTTTCCAGTACTTCACTGGAGCCACGGTGAATGCTGCCACTGGCGTAATCAGTGGCACGTCGACGGCGTTCAACCTCAACAGTCTTGCTCTGGAGGCTTCTCCGAGTGTCGCAACAGGGTTCACTCTCGAAGGACTACTTGGTGGTAATGTCGTCGACCAACTAGGCTTGTCAGTCAACGGCAATAATCCCTGGGTAACCGTCTCACCCGGTTGGACGAACATCGATGAAGTTGAGCTTCTGGGTGTCCAAAGTTCGTTCCCGATGGAAATGGCCAACATCAATATCACTCCGTACGTTGCACCTGTGCCGGAACCTACGTCCCTAACGATGTTTGGAAGCGGACTGTTAGCTCTGGCTGGGATGGCAAAGCGCAAACTTTGCAGGTAATCTAACTACAAACAAAAGACGCCGCCAATCTTGTCCCGAGAAGACTGACGGCGTCTTTTGTCCTTTCGGGGGGCATAAAGGCTCAACGACCGTGCCAGTGTCACGGATAACAGTCGAAACATCGCCCAGTAACTCACTATCCGTTTCTGGGAATTGTTTTGAGCTCCTGGCCGCCGTGTTCGGGGCGGATGACAAGCCGCGAGTTATCTTCTAGTAAATCTTTCCGCACGCCACCGGCGTGGATGATGCTGTTGATTCCTCCGGATTAACCATGGCAGGATTCTCGTGCACCCGGTGGCAGCATTAGGCTGCACCGCGTGGCAGGTTTGCTTTGCATCGGGTGGCAGAATTGAGTGCATTCAGCAGTGAGATTCCATGGAATAACCTATCGCGGATTAGCGATGAAGAAATGATGTGGCTGAATAAAGAGGTGGCGGCAAGGTGTTTCAGGTTTCTGCGGATGCTGTTCGAAAATCCCGAAGTATTTGCCGAAGAATTGAAAACTAGGGACGCGGTTCCGGAGTGGGATGACCCTGAACTCCCATACGAGAAGCCGCAATCGGAAACCATACCCCGGCGTTAAAGACGCTACCCGCGATGCGGGTGGTCAGCGCGGAGACGCTGGCGCTAGCTTGGTATCGGTTCAGGATGGTATTTCACCCGCACCTTTTCACTACGGCTCCAAACTGCGAAAAAACAGAAATAAATTTGCCCGGACGTTTTCCGAAATACGCGAATACTGACCCATGGCTGGGGGAATCACTCTCCCCTTTGTCGCTCCAGAACTTAGGACGATGGTCGGTAAAGCACAGCACATAGCTAAAAAGCGGCTGAAACCATTTATTATCCGTGGAATGAGAGTTTACGAGCAGAATCGCCTGGGCAACCTCCCCGCTTTCGTATGCCTTGACTAGCTTGGCTACAAACTTAGGACCAACGTCGCCGTACGGAGGATTTAACCATACAGCGCCGTGCCACGTCCTCGATAAACCATTCTGCTCCCGAGTGAAATACTCTTTTGCTTTTACAACCTTGTTCGCCGCACGACACGATGCCGGCTCTAAATCAAAGTCGCCAATGACTTCACGTGCGGCTTTGAGATATTTTGCAGGCGTGTACCACTCGTTGCACTCCGATGACACCATGACCTTTATTGCTTTCTGCATCAAACCCAACTCACGCTGAGCTTCCGGTAGAGAAAGACGCCCAGCCTTCAACTCCTGAAACAACAGCTCGTCTCTGTCCTTGATCTGTTGAGCCGCCCCCACGTAGCCATGGCTGACATCGAACTGGTCGGCAACGATTCTCTCCTTCCAGCCGCTAACTCTCCCATTCTTGGGAGAGTTTTTCATCGGCCTCCCATTCTTAATTTCCGCGTGGAACAGCGGCTTTGCCTCCACCGCAACGGCAGCCCGCTGTCCCGCTGTTAAATGACGCCTGCGAAGATTTTGAGCAATGACCCAAGCAACCGGAGAGACACCGTTCTGCTGCCATTCAGTAAACTCTGGTTTGACACCCGCAAGTTTGCACGCGAGCATCCGGTTCCGCCCATCAAGGACTTTATCGTCCAGCAGCACAACCGGGTTCAAAAGTCCGTTGTTCGCGATGTCGGCGGCGAGTTCATTTAGCTCGTCGGGTTCCAACATGGGGAACAGGTTTGCCGCTGGATGCCACTGTCGTCCGGCCATCACTTTCGCTGCGCCTGGCCGAACTGGTTTGAGGCTTCTTCGGCCAGGGGGTGGCGCGGCGAGCGCAATATCAGCCTCAACAGCCTGTGGTGTAAGTAGCTGATTTCCGGTAAGACAAGCCGCGCAGTTGCGAACGCGATCTTGTCGCATTTCTGACAGCCTGCACGGAGTTCCGGTCCCGAGCAAACCTATTCTGCCTTACTCGGCACGCAAACCGCAGAAATGGTGGCGCCAAGCGCAAAATATGGCGCAACAGGCGTGCTCCGAAGCGGTTTCTAAGCTCACGCGGCGTGCCCGCTCCCAGCAGTTTGCGCATCACCAGGCTCAGATTGAAGGCACCGACATGGATCAGTTGACGCTTCAATATGTTCCCGTGCCCGCGCAGATGTGTGCGCCTCATGCCGCCGGTTTCATAGCAATGAGCGAAACTGCGCTCGACGAACTCACCTCGACGCTTCAATAACCTCTTGCCGTAAGCTCCGCGCACCCGCCGGCGATTTGCATACACCGCTTTTTGCTCTTCGTTTTTATCTTGCCAGTGGCGCCGACCCCTCTGCTTCTTTTCCGGAATATAACTGCGCACCTCACGATCCTCGACGCTCGTCAACACCGGGCCACTGTGATAACCCTTATCCGCGACGATCTCTTCGATGCCGTTGACGTTGACCTTGGACTCATCGTTGGGATGTAGCTGAACGTCCCGCACGGCCAAATCGGCGACGGTCATGCCCGCCTCGACCAGGGTTTCGTGAAACGTTGTGGTGTCGCCCTTATCGGCGCCTTGCAGGGTAACGGCCACCACCGCGCCACTGTCCAGATCGACGGCGTGCTCGGCCTTATGCGCAAGATGCGTGCATCCGTCCTTCATTTTCGCGATCCGCGCATCAGGGTCCGCCGGACTCATCCAATCCTTGTTGGAAGTACGTTTCTTGCGCTTTCGATCGAGCCGCGCAAGGTCCTCGCGCGCTGGCGTCTCAATGCCGGAGGCTTTCGCCAAGCCGCGCAGAAACTCATCGTAACTTGCACCCGTATCGCGCCGCACAATCGAGCGCATCGCTGCGTTGGCTTCCAGCGTCGTCGCGTCAATCGCGATACGCTTTCCCTTCAGCAGCCCGCGATCAGCGAGCATGCACAACACCCAGTTGAAGACTTCGCGATGCGTCTCCAGATCGAGCAATCGGCGCGTGCGGGAAATCGTCGAGTGATCCGGCGTGTACTCGTCCAGGGCAATCCCAACAAAACGGCGTAATGCCAGCGAATCCGCCAGCCGCCAAGCAATGCCGCGCTCAGCCTCGATGCCTTCAAAGTAGCCGATCAGCAACGAACGAAAGTAAATCCCGGGCGTCAGCGACGGCCGCCCGTAGCGCTCCGCATAAAACTTCGCGCATCGTGCCTCAACAAATGCATCGAAGCCTTCGCTGTCCAGCAACTCGTTCAGCCGCTGGTAAAACGGATGCCCCGGCGCTACCGCCAGTTCCGTGTGCGCGACCCACAGACCTTCTTGTTTCTCCCGACTCTTGCGCGTGCCCATCGCCATATGTCGAGTCTACAAACAGACCCTGTGGATAGTTCAGAACTTTCTGCTTATCACTCCAGACTTGCACCACGGGCTGTCAACATCCATCGTTTATCCCCGTGTTCGTTAGCAGAGTGGCCATGCAAAACCGTCAACGAGTTACCCTCCAACACGGTCGAGGTACTGCTCCAGCGCCTCATTCAGGATGTCCTGATTCGTCCGCCGCTGGGTCGCGCCCAATGTGCACAGGCGGACGTACGTCTCCTGGTTCACCTTCACCGTGAGGGCAACTGGCTTCACCTCTTCGGAGGCGGGCGATTTAGCAGATTTCTTCTTCTCGGAGCCGGGGCTCCGCCCGGTTTTACTGGTGGCCATTCACAAATTCCTCATAAAGCGGAAGTATACCCGCAAAGTGCGGAGATACGTAAGCAAGCTGCGATGGAACCTTGAGAGGTACGAGAATGAACAAAGCCGACGATGGGCTCGGGCGGGGGAAACTCTGTTCTGACCCCTATCGGTTGACTCGGAGCGTAACAATTCCCGTTGGATAGCTTGGAGCCCCTCCGCCTCACTTCTTAGGCTGCGATACGCTCAGTGGGTAGGAGGTAATCAGATACTCAGCTTCATCGCTATCAAATGGATCAAGATCGAGATATGCCGGAACGCGGGCTGTCACCACTGCCCCATGAAATCGAGTGCGGAAGTAATAGACCTTCCCTGACTCCGCCGTGAAATGCGCGAGCGACACCAGTTTCCCGAACGAAAAGTTCGACTGCACATTCGCACACACATGATGCTCTCCTGGTTCCACGGACACGCTGAAGTAGGAACTTTGTTTGTAGGCACCCACCCATGCTCCATCCAGGCCGATTCTCAATGTGAAATGTTGGTTGCTCATTGAGCCGTCATCCTGAACGAAGTAAACCCGCGCCGTCCCCGGTTCGGGCTGCGCCAGTGTGTGCTGCGAATCCTCCAGCCTTATGTCGAAGCTGACATCTTTGGAGCCGCAGGCCGATGCAATCCGGGAAGATCCGCCCTGAGCAAATGCGAAAGCTGTAAAAAACAATACGACGAGAGCGATTTTCATAGTTTTCCTCGGTGCGGAGTAGCCGGAATCGATTGTATTCAGTGGCTTCTTTCGGATTGTACTCAATCCTTCGGGTAAAAAATTCGAGGTGGCTTCAGTCCGTTGTAATCAGCTCCCTCCCCGAAGAGCACCAGCCTATTATCGGAGCGGTGCCTCAGCTCATAACAGCCCGCCCCGAATGGAGCCTTAAGTATTCCGCCCTTTCGAGGGTCAGGAAACGAACGCCACTCCGACCATGCATCAGTCATAAAACTGCTGTCCCTTCGGGTGCCATCGTACTGCACCATTGTTCCCGGAGCGATGAAACTTCAGGCGTCCCAAAAACGCCAGTTTCTCCCCCACCCAGAATCAATAACTTACAGCCGTATTTTAGGGGTTTTGCATTCATCCCAGTAACGGACGTTTATGGGAAACCGTAGTTACGCAGTTACGTACATTGATATACGCCCTTACGTAAATGGGTATATACTATTTAAATGCGCGTCGCCATTTATTGCAGAGTTTCCACCAGGGACAAGGGGCAGGACACCACCAACCAGCGACTCCAACTACAAGAGTATGCAAATCGGCAGGGATGGACGCTCGTAAAGGTTTATGAGGAAGAAGTGTCCGGACGAAAAGGGGAGCGCAAACGCGAAGCTTTCCGGCAAATGTTCGAGGACGCGGCGAAGCGCCAGTGGGACTGCCTCCTCTTCTGGTCATTGGACAGGCTGACCCGCGAGGGCACGTTTGCGACCCTGAAGTACCTCAATCGGCTAAGTGACCTCGGCATCACCTACTGCTCCCTCACGGAACCATTCATCAACAGCCAGGGAGTGTTTGGCGACGTAATAGTGAGCCTCCTTTCATGCCTGGCGCTCCAAGAAACCCTGAGATTGGGAGCAAGGACGCGGGCGGGGTTGGAACGCGCCCGTTCGGAGGGTCGTATCGGTGGCCGACCCCGCGTTGACGTGAAGCGGGACGAAATCCTACGGCTGCACGAAGGCGGGAAGAGCCTGACCACCATTGCCATGGAATTTGGAATCGGTAAAAGCACCGCCCACCGTCTCCTCCAGCAAGCGCACTCCACCCGATAAGGAGCCTCTGCATGAAGACCGCTGCCATCTACGCCCGAGTCGCCAACTCCGAAGAGCACATCCACGACCAGCTCCTTGCTCTCCGGCTGCTGGCGACACAGCGCGGCTTCGAAGTGGTTTGCGAGTACACCGATGTGGTCTCCGGCACGAAAGCCCGGCGTCCCGGTGTGGATGCCATGCTCGCGGCGGCACGGAGAGGAAAGTTCGCCGTTGTGCTCGTCACCGACTGTCACAGAATTGCGAAAAGCACGAGGCACTTTCTTCAAACTGTAGACGAGTTGGGCAGGTTGGGTATCGAGTTTATGTCGCAGCAGGAGAACATTGGCACAACGGGCGAGTCGAGAGGTCAGTTCCTCGCGCTCACTCGCTCACTACTGAAGCTCCAGGCCGACTTGAACAAGGAGCTTATACGTGCAGGAATGCGTCGGCGCAAGATGGAGGGCTTTAAGCTAGGTCGCCAGCCTCTTGCGGTGAACCATGCGGCGATTGTCCGCGACCGCCTCGCCGGGATGAGTCTAACCGACACAGGAAGGAAATGGGGAGTGAGTCGCTCATCAGTAGTGAATTATGTCCGGGAGCACCAGAGGCAGATTGCAGGGATGGAGTGCCACCACGATTCAAACACCGCCACCGTTGAGTGCGCAGCGTAGGAGGATATCGATGGGAAGCGACCGAGACGTTCTGTTCAAGTTCAGCCAGGCCAGCGGGGCAGCATCCCGGAAGCCCAGCAAGGGCATGACCGAAGCCTTGCAGCGCCTGACTGAGTCCGATGAGATGCAGGCGCTCGCCGCCGAGGCGCGGGCTCAAGGGCGCAGGGTTGTCGTGCACATGTTCCATTCCGCCGAAGGGCACCCCATCCTAATTCACCTCGGGGCGGTACCGCAGGAAGCGGCGTAAAGCTCGAAGCTGCCCGTTGAAATACCCCCTAACCTGCCCGACAGGCAAAGGACGAACGAATGCCAACTCCACAGGAACGTGTGTATGGGGTTCTGGATATCGTGACCAAGCCCATACAGTGGTTCATCGGCGGACTACAAGTCCTGGGATTTTTCCTACTCGTCGCAGTGGTCGCCATCGTCACCCCGGTATACCACTTCCTTACAACGGGTACCGCCTCTTCAACACAAATAGGGGTCGCCTTATTCGTTCTCGGCTTGGTCATCCTTTTCTTCACCGCTCCGTGGTATACCGTACTCGGCAGCATCTCTCTGTTTGCCACGATGTTTTTCTATTCCGCATCGCAGCCTGACACCCCTGTCCCCAGTTATGAAACGGTGAGGAACGTACTTTTCGCCTTTCAACTCGTGGGTTATTTATGGGTTGCAGTCAAGCAGTGCCGCAGGAACAGAGTCTATGGCGACTCCAGTAAGCGGGAGAAGCGCACCGACCGGGGGCGGGTTCAGACCTCTCGGCCTCGGCGGCATTCTGCGCCCAAGCGCGACCATAGCGAAGCTGCCAAGCCTAGCAAGGCTCCTTGCCGTTATTACCAGGTACTCGGCCTGCAGAATGGTGCATCCAAGGAGGAAATCAAGCAAGCACACAGAGACCTGGTGAAAATCTGGCACCCGGATAGGTTCGGCGCAGACGACGCACGGCTCCGGTGCAGGGCTGAAGCCAAGCTGAGGGAAATCAATGAAGCCTATGCATACATCACCGCGAATGCCGCTTCCGGTTCTCCGACTTCCGATGCTCGCTTCGTGGATGTGACTGATGCCACGCAGTACGTCACCGCAGTGATGAAAAATGCGACTGGCGAAGTTCAAAACTTTGTCCGGCGCTTCAAAGCAGGCGAGTTCGCTGAGCGTGCAGATGCGTTACGAGCTTTCGAACGCATGGTTGCGAGGGTGGAGGAGGTTTCTACGAACTTTAATGACGTCGTGGAGCGAATACGGAGGGACGTCCCGGACGCCGCTGCTAACCCCTATTTCGTTGGGTTGCAACAGAACATGAACCAAGTGGCGGAAATCGTCAGCCAAATGAAAGAGCATCTGGAGCGATAGTGACTACCGTATACCGCACGAGGCTCGATGCCATCATTTCCGCCAGTCAGAGGTTCCTGGTAATGAGAGAAACCGCGACCGTACTCCCTAGCATGCCAGCGTTTGCACGGATGATCGATGCGGCGATTGATCTCTATCACTCGGTTGACCCCGACGAAAAGGAATCATTCGGGAGGCGGATGGCTTACCGTCTGTTGCGAATCACGCTGTCCAAGGTTGGCGACGTGACCATGTTTTGGAAACGACGTATTCGGGGCTGAAGCCAAGGAGAGACTATGAGCCACAAACATTTTTGCGATTTTGCCGGGCACTTCTGGGAATGCGCCGGGACAGCTATTCGTCCCCTTGCTGGGGACACAGAGCCGTCGGTCTGCATGTGCGATAGGTGTCAAGTCCCAATGGAGCAGGGCGACCACAGCGGGTGCATGATTGAGTTGCTGGCGTGTCCTGAGCACATGGACGAGCAGCTGCGGCAGATGGGGTATGAGCCTGGTACGAGCAACATGCCTGTAAGCGAGGAAGAGACTGCAGCCAGCATGTTCACGGACAGTGACGGTAATCCAATCGTGGGTTTTTGTCTGTGGTGCAACCAGGAGTTTTACACGATGGATGAGATGGAAGCCCACAACCCCAACGATATGGCGGAGTGCCCTGTGTTTCAACAGTTCAAGGACGAGGGCGGTATGCCGCCTGTTCTCCAAATGATGCCGGAAGATGCGGGGCTACTCGATGAGGATGAGCCCGGAAAAGACGAGGAGAAATAATGAAGCCGAGTTTCTTGCGCATGCGCCGGAGGTGGCGTGCGGTGCTGGTGGTGCCCAGCCACCTCTCCGAACTCGCTGCGAGTCTACGTTATAAGAATTTTCATCCAATCGTCCTGCCTGTCGGCCTCCTCGACCAAGCGCAGATGGATTGCTGGTTGCCGGGGCGCACGCTTGTCACCGACCAGCCCGACGACCTGAAGTATGACGTTCCGGTGCTTGAGTTTTCGCTCATCGATATCAGCGGGGTCAAAGGAAACGAGGCAGCCGCCATAGCTGACATGATTAGCCGCGCATGGACGAAGTTCCGGCTCAAGACCGAAGGCTGGTTCGTCCTGCATTTGCAGCAGGATGGCAAGCATCAAATTGAATTTCCGGAGTAGGTAAATCTTTTTAGTGGAGGGACATGATGGAAGCCAGTGAAGCAAATGACGAGCAACTGTGGCGAGTATGCCGCAAGCTCCCGTCTGATTATGAGCCATATGGGCAGCGTAAACGGGAAGGCCAGCGGAAAGACCAGGCTGACTGTTCCGGTTGTCGCTGGTTCCAGCCGCTCCTCCGCTATGGAGTGCTGGACTGGGGCGCTTGCGCCAATCCAGATTCTCCCCGAGCCGGGTTGCTAACTTTTAGGGAGCAGGCTTGCGAGTCATTTGAGGAAGCTGACGAACCTATCGATGACGACACCTACAGGAGCCGCGCTGAATTCAAGGATAGAGTTGAGAACATTCTCATAGAGGCGCATGGGCATTACATTCACATTGAGATTGGCAAACTCAATGACCCGAGTGCCCATGACATCTTTTGGCTTGACCATTATGAGAGTTCGATTGAGCGGGCGCTCCATCTTTTGCTTATCCGATTGTTTAAACGAGAAGCCACCTTCGACCGAATCCAAGCTGCCGACGAAGTAATCGCTGACTTAAAACAGCAGAGCGATGCATGGGAGTGCGGAAGGCGTGCTTGCGAGCGGATGTTGAAGAGGGGGCTCGGCGACCAAGCGGCGAAGATTCCGGCGGTTCGCATGCCCGATAATATCCAGAGTCTGGACAACGAGTTTTGGCAGCGGGTAATGAACGCCATCCGGGAGGGGCTGGAGGGTGGAGAAATAGTTGACTGATTCTCAGCCAACAGCCGTGGAGGGTACTGTCATGGACTGGAGCGGGTGTGATGAAGTTGAACTGGTTCAGGGCGTCCCGTTTCTGAAAGGCACTAGAGTGCGAGCTGACTCCATTATGGAGAAAGATAGGGAGTGCTTGGTAGCCCGAGAGATTGCCCCCCTTTTTGATTTAAACGTAGAACAGGTGGAAAAGGTCATTGAGTTTTTCTGGAGCGGGTGTGATGAAGTTGAACAGGTTCAGGGCAAGGTTAGCGGGGTTCCAATTCTGAAGGGTACTCGGGTTCAGGTTAATGCCATCACCGGAAACTACCAAGAAGGGTATTCGGCTCAAGAGGTCGCTGATATGTTCCGGCTGGATGTGGAGCAGGTGCAAAAGGTCGTTGATTATTTCCTTAAAAACGCAACGGATGAAGAAAAACAATTCCGGATGGCGTCCCAGCCAATCGACCCGAAATGGCAAGGGTGCGATGAAGTTGTCCAAGTGCCGGGGGCGATGCGCGGGCGTCCCCTGCTGAATGGGACTCATGAATTAGCCGACTCGGTCATCCTACTTTATCAAGAGGGGATGTCACTGGAACAGCTTGCCGATGTTTTTGAAGTGAAGGTGGAACAGGTTAGGTCGGTCATCGACTTTTATCTTAAGCATCGCTGATTTATCCACCTCCACTTGTTTCGTCGCATCTGCAAGGAAACCGGGGGCGACTTCGACCGACGCAAGGCTGTCCAAGAGGTAATCTCAGATGTAAGAAGGACGAGCGAGAGGTGTTGGAAAGAACCACCCCGAATCCTTGTCCGCCTGTTGAAGCGCAAGGCGGCGGCTATTACCGTGCCCGATGCAGCCGACTGGGAAAATGCCTTCTGGCGACGGGTGAATGGCGTGGTGCGCGAGGCTTTGAAGCAGAAGGGCTGACCGTCATGCGAAAAGACCTGGAACAAAAGCTCATCATACGTTGGCCGACCTGGTTCCACGTTAACGGGGACATCCGAGAAACTCTGATGCCGCAAGGCTTCACGCTTCAAGACGGCTGGTTCGGCATCATTTGGCGGCTGTGCGAGGATTTGGAGCCGCTCGTCCCCGAGGTCGAGTTGGAAGCGGGACGTCCGTTTGAGGTCCGCCAGGTCAAAGAAAAGTTTGGCGGGTTGCGCTTCCGAACAAACCTTCACAGCGAAGCTATTTCGAAGCGCATCGAAGCTGCCACGCTGGAGTCGTATCGCACCTGTGAGGTCTGTGGCCAGCCGGGGTCACAGACGGAGGGGGCGTGGAGTCGAACCAGGTGCAAGCTGCACGCAAAAGCTGAGGGCGGCTAGCGGTCACCCGCATGAAGCTGAATGAGGCGCTTCAACAATGGCGCAACCTCTTGGCTATTGAATACGCCATCGATCTCAATGTGCGGGAACGCATCTCCAGAGCTGTCGGTGACGCAATTTAGCAGACCAGTTCGGGCGGCACTGCAGAGTAACTGGATGCGGCTACCGCTGGCGACAACAGTATCAGTTAACTGACTGAGTTTGATCCTCATGACGAGGTGCCCGGTACGCGGGCTGTCGCTTCTCAAGTCTAGCCTCATGACAAGTTCATCGCCCTCCAGCGAGAACCGTCGATTGAAGCCCGTGATATTACCAACTAAGTGCATGCTTGGCGCGATGTTCGATTGGAGGTACGCTACTATTTCTTTCTCGGTGGGCTGGTGCTTAATTTCAGGAGCAGCTTTACCCTGTGTAATCAGGAGAATGCGTTTTAGGTAGTCCGCGACTTCCAGGGCAGAGCCACCCTTACAGAAGAGTGGTAATTGCCGCAACTTTTCTCCGTTGTCGGTGCCGCACGCCGTATTCCCTTTGCAGTTAATGCGCACATCACTATAAATTGTCCTATCGTTGAGATCGACGGAGTCGATGTCCAGGTCCGCCAGCCGTAATTCCGCCACGTGGTGGATAGTTCTCGATGCCTTATCCTGAGGTGCTTGATGTCTTACGTCATAGCTGACGATGAGCTTATCCCCCAATACTGAATCCGTTGAAACAGAAAGTTTCTCGGCGCTCAACCAATCATAAAACTCGTGACTAGAGCGAAGGTTTTGATTGATGTGTGTCAACGCCTCTCGCACAGAGTTGTGGAGTTCCTCTGCTCTCCGCTGTGCAGCAGCTTCGGCTTCGGCCTGAAGTTTAGCAAGGTTGTACTGAGCCGTTGCATCCCCCTGCTCGGCGGCTTTTCGAAACCAGTACACGGCCACAGCGGCGTCATTCTGAATCTCGCCATAGGCGTTCTGAGCTTGCGCGAGTCCTTGTTGAGCAGCCTTGAGGAACCATTCGGCTGCCTCTCCCTTATTTTGTGAGAGACCGTCGCCATTGGCATACGCAAGGCCAAGGGTATACTGAGCCATTGCGTCTCCACTCACGGCTTTTTTTATGAGTTCGGCAGTGGAGTGATGCACTGCTTCGTCAGCACTGCTGCTGCTCGAATGAGTGTCCTCATATTGCTGCTCAGCCGCTTTGCGGTACCAGCGTGCCGCTTCGGCGGAATCCATTGCAACACCTTGGCCACGGACATAGGCTTCGCCAAGGTCAAGTTCGGCTCCGGCATCTCCCTGATCGGCAGCTTTGCGAAACCATCGCGAAGCTTCGGCGTAATTCGACGGGACACCTTCGCCGTTGCGATATGCCTCTCCAAGTCTGCGCCGAGCCTTAGCGTCTCCCTGTTCGGCTTGTTTGATAATTTCGGAAATGTTTATGCTTTGAGCGACCGACGGAACGGCGGCGGGAAGAGTCACCAAGACAAGCAGGAGCCCGCGAAGACAATGGCCACAGAAACGCATCACAGCACCTCATGGCACATCAGGACTGACAAAGCTAAGCACCATTTTGCCACTCGACTGCGACTTGGGGAATTCTTTATTGCGCTTTTTTCTGATAGTGCGCCCATACCGCCTGCTGCTGAAGAGAGGCGGGATAGGGGTTGAAGCCGAGATGGTCTCCGGGCCGGACGGATGCCGCCATGAAAATGAGACCCTGTGCAAATTCCTGTGCCACAACCTCGTGGTTCTCATTCACGAGATGCATGAGTTTGGGGATTGACCCGGAGTTCTGGGATGAGAAATGTGCGGCGTAGGTTACTCATCGGGCACTACTCCCAGCGAGTACTGGATGGTATCCTTGCCGCTTCCATAGCTAAAGAAGGATACATTATGACTACTGAAGAAGAGTTTCGCAAAGGCATAGAAGATCGGCTTACGGTTGTGGAGAACGTACTGCGGCGCATGCCTTCCGCACGCACTCCCGGAGGTGGCCCATACTCCGCTCTACGGCGTCGGCTTGATAAACTTGCTCTTCGAGTGGAAGCTCTGATTGAATTTCTGCAAGAGCAGCATCCCGAGGAGTACGACAAATTCGAAGAATTCTGTAATAACTACAAAAGTCCCCACGAAGCTCACGATGATGCTGACTACGACGAGTGGCAGGGTTTTCAGATTCAGGCATATGTAACGCTCCTTACAGTAGGTTTCTGTAGTCATTAATACTGAACATACGAGGGTACTGTAATGCGTTTATCCGGTCGCTCTCTTCGCTGGCTTCTAGCCGCCCTTTTCATTCTTATGACCATCCCACCGATGTCGGCTCAAGACGCGGCTGATAACGTTGCATCTGCTGATTCCACGCCGAACAACATTGCCGATCTAATCAAGAAGGCTGAGGCCGGGGATGTCAAAGCGCAGTACTTTCTTGGGATTGCCTACACTTGGAAGGGATCGAATAATCCAGAGGAGTCTAAGCGTTGGTACAGCAAAGCGGCGAGCAGTTATCGCGTGATGGCCGAGCGCGGGGATGCTGCATCTCAGTATGCCCTTGGCACTATGTATGACCAAGGTAAAGGTGTCATGCAAGATCATACCGAAGCTCTTCGCTGGTTCCGCAAGGCTGCAACGCAGGGATATGCAGACGCTCAAAGCCTTCTTGGCTTCAGGTATGAGCGCGGCATGTTTGTTCCGCAAGATCACGCGGAAGCTCTTCGCTGGTATCGCAAAGCAGCCGCGCAGGGAGACGCTGCTGCCAAAACTTACATTGCATCGATAGCTGAAGCTGGGAAGCGGGAACAGCCGCCTTCGCAGCAGCAGGCTGCAGAGCATCACCTTGCAACCGCTTCCATCTCCTCGGACAGATTGGCACTCGAACCTGCACTGATGAAGGAAGAAGGATACGCTTGTTCGTCCGAACCCGATGCGAATGAATCGGATAATGAAATCGCCGACCGCAAGGCAGCGTTGGACTTCTGCCGAGCAAAATTCCTGAATGATATCAAGTACAAGCGTTTGCGGCTGGGTCTGAACGGTACGACTGGAGTACTCGTTCAGCTTCCCGAATATCGTCCATTCTGTACTGCAGCACATTGTGAAATGGTTCTGTTGAAGCAGGGTGGCAGAAAATACTTCGAACTATTACATCAGCAATCGGGGCACATCGACGACTACGTCGTAGAGAAGACCTCTACCAATGGTTATTACGATATTGAACAAAATTCCAAGTACGAGGCCGCGAAGAAATTCGTGTAGGATGGTTCAAAATACTTGGCAGAGCAAGAATTCGAAGCCCTGCGGCAGAAGGGACATGCCGAGCAAGGAAAAGCCAAGGCCCAAGATCGTGGCGCGACGGAACAATCTGCGGTAAAAACACAAGCGGCGGTCGTATCGGCATTACCTGACAGTGAAGCTAGAGCCGCCGCCAGACGAAAGTACGCCAGTGCCCTTGAGAGTGCAATGGTTCGCAATCTTCGTAATGACCAAAATGTTGACCCTACCTTGGTATCTCTTCGGGTCTACACTGAGACACCGAAAACAGATGACGGTAGTAAGACGAGAGATGACTTTCGTCTGATTGTGGAGACGAACTCTATTGCGCTTCCCTGCGATGTCGTGGCATTGCTTCGGAAACCGATGCTCAACAGTGATTTGTACAAACTTGGTTTCAGAGAACTACGGTTTCAAGACACGGTTGGAGTACAGATGGGCTCAATTCTGTGCGACGTGAGCCTAAAGCCTGAAAGCGCACACCCGGCATTCTGCATGAAGATGGGGGTGATGCGATACGGTTTTGGTGATGATTCATACTCAGGGACGGGATGGAAGGAATATCACTATTGGCCGAAGGATTTTGTGGTTCATTGAAACCGAACCTTCATCTTCTCGTGGCACTGCTAGGCTCACCTACCCACAACCCCAACCCCGGCCATCGACCGGGGTCTTTATCTGTCCTCTACCGACATAATCTTCTGTAGGCACACCCGCCCCTCGGTCGGCGGTCGCCCATTGCACCTCGCGCACCCGGAGCAGTGCGGGTCGTGGTCTTTCGATGACCCCAATACCATGGCCTGAATCATAACTAAATATCGGTTGAAGAAATTAGCTTCACTTTGACCTCCGTAAAGGGGGGTGGGAAGTCGAGTTTCTCAGTATTAGTAGTCAGCGGTCACCAGTGAGCCGACATACCTAACTGAAACGAAGAATGAAATGAATGAAAATAGTAAAGCTTTCGGTAGTGTCCTAATTTGGATTCAGGGGTTAGGTTTAGACCCAACTACAAGTTCTGGTATTCCATCTTCGCTCGGGTACCATCTAAGGAACTGCAAATCCATACCTACAGCCTTAAACGCCGTTTGGAGGGTGGTTTCGAACAGATTCAACTGGATAAGCTCTGGTGGGGCTGGGCTGTTCGGGTCGCTTCCTTTAGGTCCCGGAATCAGCAATCCAATTCCAATAACCTGGATTTCAAAACGGTTAGCTACTTCACTTGTTCGCTCGGGAACCTTCCAATTTGACTCTTTGAACAGTGGCATTATCTGTTGCAAGAGGTTAAATCCTTCGTCTCCGCCGCCTACCGTATGTCCGAATTTAATCGCTGTATTTGGTAGTTTACTGAGTATTGCAACGAAATCCTTAGCCTGTTGGTCTGTCAATCTACGCGGCTTGATGCGCTCTTTTAGTTCCAGTAGCTCGCGTTCAGCGCCAGCCGCACGTTCCTGCTGTTTTGCTGCCTCCTTTTCGAGATTCGCTGCGCGTTCATTTGCAGCGCCAGCCTTTTCGTTGGCCTTGGCAGCTTCTTTGTTTGCGTCACCAGCGCGTTCATTGGCCTCCCCGGCTTTCTTGTTCACGCCAGCAATCTCGTTGTCTTTTTGTTCCAAATCGAATTTCAATTGCATATCCTTAGCTGCCAATAGTGCCGTTTGCACAGTGGATAGCTGTCTGCCTCTGCGAATGATTAGAAATTGTGCGAAGAATATGAGGAATGCTACCAACAGCCCGACCGCGCCAAACCACACATATCCGTCATTCCAACGATTTACGGACTTTTCCATACGTTGGCTTTCTACCACTAAGGATTGGATTTCGGATGCCTTACCGGGGTCTGCTGGCTTCGCTGTGGGGTTCATGCTTGTAATAGTCCTCGCAGGTTTTATCAGTGCCTATATATGTACTCGCTGTACGTAATTGTACCCTGCGTATTTATGTTCAAGGAGCACCCTGTTTGACTGAGCAATACTCCTGAATGTGAGTGAGACCGACGACTGTTCATCGCCCGAACGTAGGTAGGTGCCAAAGGGCAACCCAAGCACCGATAAAGCCGAACAGCACAGAAAGACCAGTACCGATTAACCAGAGATTGTCCACCGGAGCGCTTGTGTCGCCAGAAGTGCTCCGCCATCTTGCCGCAACTTTGATTGCGAGCCAAATTCCCACCCACTGCCAAGCGCCGACAATTAGCGCCCCTGTATATAGCGTACGCTCCAGCCACCCTAGCTCCCTCGTGAGAGTGTGGCTCGTCGGTTGAACATCATGGTGCTCGTGGAATTGAGGCCACAAATACCGCTCCACAAGCGGGTGTATCTTCGCGTCCACCAAACTAAAGGGGAGAAAGCCTCGCTGCGGCAGCATCGCCAGTCAGACGTTCCTATACCCGGCAGCGGCCAAGGCGGGGGTCTTCAATTCCGTTGAAAAGCGGAACCGGAAGGGAAAACTCATCAGTGTCCGTTACATTGACCTGAGCGGGAAGCCCATCAAACGGTGGGGCTGGCACAATCTGCGGCATAGTCTGGCAAGCTGGCTCGTCTCCAACGGTGTCGATGTGAAGACGGTCTCCTCGATGCTCCGGCACAGCAACATCAAGACCACGCTCGGAATCTACAGCCATGCTGTTGATTCCAATAAGTTGGCGGCTCAGGGACAGTTTCTGGGCAGGTTGCTGGCGGGCGGATCGGTGCAATAGCGGAACGAAAAGCGGAATGGGAAACGATGGAAAACGGCAGGGAAGGAGGTCGGAATGCTTGTAACTGTAAGAAAAGAAATGGTAGGCACGAGGAGACTCGAACTCCTGACCTCTACCGTGTCAAGGTAGCGCTCTAACCAACTGAGCTACGCGCCTACATCACTGATTACATGTAGCTTAACAGCACTTTTACTTTGACGCAACCTACTCGAAATACCCGTTGAATTACCCGTTGCAACCCTACATCCCTATTGCCTTCAGGTACTTCTGCTGTGCTTCCTTCTGTTTGGCATTGACCGCGTGAGTGTAAAAGTCAGCCGTGGTGCTCATCTTCTTGTGCCGCAGAATGGATTGCGTCACTGACAAGTGTACATCATTGGCCGACAGGAACGTGGCCAGCGAGTGGCGCATATTGTGCCAGCCAAACCGTCCTGCATACCCTTCTGGAATTACACCTGCCTTGACTGCTGCCGGGCGCAGATACGACTGGCTGCAGATCGACGCCGAACGTGGAATCGTTCCCTTTTTCTTGATGCTGGGGAAGAGCCAGTCGGATGGTTCCCGGTACAGAGTCAGACCGCGCCAGCGCTTGAGGGCTTCGGCCAGGACCGGCGACATGATCACTTGCGTCATGCTATTCCGGTTCTTGCCCGCCGTCAGCTCACCCTTGGACCAGGCACGCTGGATGTTGATCTGCCCGTTCTTCCAATCCACGTCCTGCCACTGCAAGCCAAACGTCTCCTCCGGACGCAGTGCGGTTGCTGCATGGAGCAGAGCGACCATCCACTCACATTGCGTCTCAGGCACGTTGAGTTCATTGAGGATGGTGATCATCTGTTCAGGAGTCACAACCACCGCTTCGTATTGGCTCGACTCGGGGCACCGGCTGAGCGTTACAGGATTCTCAGCTTTGTTGCCGGGGAGTAGGCCATGCCGATAGCCGTGGTTGAACACCTGAGACATCGCAGAGCGAATCTTGGAGATCGTCTTCCATGCCAGCTCCGCGCTCAATGATTCGTACCATGCCTCCAGTGCGAGAGGCTTGATATCCAGCGCCAGGGTTGTGCCCCAGCGCGGGATGCAATGTTTGTTGATGTTGTGCTTATCACGGGTGATCGTCTCGGTTGCCTTCCTGCCGATCCTGCCCTCGCTCTTATTGAGTTCATGACCGATGAAATGCTTCGCCAAAACATCAAACGTGAGCTGTGCTGCTGTTGGTGTTGCGGACAGCTTCGTCAACCCCAACCGCTCGGCTTCCTGCCAAGCGGCCTTCTCGGTCTTGAGCACGGAGATCAATCCGATGGTCTTCATCAGCTCGATCTTCTTGCCGTCTGAGATCCGGGTCGTGCAAAACCTGTACATAAAGCGTCCGTTCTTCTTGCTGATCCAACCGTTATTCGTCATGCCGTTTCCTGTCAGCGTGACTGCTGGTTGGGCTGCCAGGACGAACATTAACATGACGGGCAGCGATGTGACCGGTTATTTCCGATATCCGGAATACCCAGACATGTCTCTTCCGGCCTGTCAATGGATGGGCTGGTAGGTCACCCGCCCTGACCATTTGCAGGACCTGACGACGGGTGGTACCAAGAAATTCGGCTACTTTTTCAGCCGAAACGAAAGATTCAAGCTGTTCCAACATAGTTTGCCCTGCCTCCTAATTTGCATGAGTACCGCGTTGCTGCCACCGGATAACCTCGAAGTACCACAGGACCGCTCCAAGGCCCGACCAGAAAACCAGAGAAAGCAAAAGAGCTACCGCAATTGCTCTTGCCGGCATTTGCCCATCGAACTGTTCGTCTTTTTCACTTGCGTGATTCAGAGGGCACCTCCGGAGCGATCAAATTGCAATTTCCTGGTGTGCACCGCTGCGCGTGCGACAACGACCATTCCGGAGTAAATGCGCGAAAGAAATCTACGCCCTTTCCTCGCGCCTTTTTGTTGGTGACGAGAAGAGGCTGAACCGTGGTCTCGAACTCCTCAATCGCTTCACGAAATGCGAGATACGCCCGATAAGCGTCGAGGAGCGCCTCACACTCGTTACAGCCGCCCTTGATGCCCCCTTGCTCGTCCTTCACTGGGTTGTATGCGGGATGCCGGGAACATCGACCTTTGATGCGATATACAACCCGAAATGCCATCTTGAACATATAGCTCCTCCCGGTCCGCACAAATTCATATCATACATAGTAACACTATGAATATTATTATATCTTGAGAAACAGGTCGCACGAGAGGGGCGAGGTTGAGCGGCTGATCGAGACGGTTAAGGGGAGCCGGAACGAGGCCCGCGACCGTTGCCTGTTGCTTCTGATGTTCCGGCATGGGTTCCGCGTCTCGGAAGCCTGCCGGATGAAACTAGACCAGGTGGATACTGAAATCCGCGTGTTGCATGTCGCCCGGTTGAAGAACGGGCTATCGACGACGCAGCCGTTACGCGGCGATGAGCTGCGGGCCATCGGCGCGTGGCTTAAAGAACGCGCCCGGATGAAGCCGACCGGCAAGACATTCTTTGTAAGCGAGCAGCGGAAACCGTTGCACCGATCCACCGTGAATCTAGCCCTACGGAAATACAGCGTCGCGGCTTCCTTGCCCCTGCTTGCCCATCCTCACATGCTGCGCCACGCTTGCGGCTTCGCCCTTGCCGGCCAGGGTGCGGACACGCGATTGATTCAGGATTACTTGGGGCATCGGAATATTCAGCACACCGTCAGGTACACCGCCACCAACCCGGCCAGGTTCGAAAAGCTCTGGCGGTAGGAAGCCCCGCCGAGCACAGCCTATAATCTCTACCATGAATCAGCGCAACGACAACGACCACAACGGCTTCGAGAAACCGGCTTCCGAGACTTCGAAAGCGCGCCCTTCGGTTAGCTCCATCCTGACAGGCGTAGCCGCAGCGGCAACAATTTTAACGACTTTCAAAGATTGGACTAAGAACAGTCCGCAGACTAGCAGGGCACTCGTCGGCTGTGCCCTTGCCCTTGTGCTCACGATTGTTTACCCGGAAATCAGCAGGCACGTTCTCGAATGGAAAAGGCGACGCGTCCAACGAAAGCGGGCCCAACTCATCCAACAGGATCAAGCTGCATTCGTCGAACAGTGGCAGGCCAAATTTGACGAGCTGCAACTGCTGGAAAAACTTAACCAATTCGCGAGTTCCACGGGCGAGCTATCGATTATTTCTATAGTAAATTCTAGTGGTTCATACGACGGACCATTCGCAAGTTTTGTTTTCGATCCGGTCTACCTTGGGAAATGGCTCCCCTGCTTCACTGAGAGACCTCGCGTCCCTACAAGCGACATTCGTTCCTTTATAGCTCGGTGCGAAGAATTCATTGTCATCGTTGACGGGTTTTATCAGGACTACGCGTTGAAGGGGAAAGAGAAACTTGAGAATCTTGTGAATATTCAGGGTCGGCAAGCACTTTCGAAGAAGGGATGCGAGAGGTTCGAGATATTTCAGAGTAAGTTAAATTTCTATCTGCAACAAGTTGAGGATTGGAGGGCTGGACTTGAGAAAGGACGGAACAAGGTTGCAGGTAATGATCAATTCTCCAAGATGAAGCCACAGACGTTGTCTTCTTATCAAGTGGGTTCGCTCAGGCAGAATTCCGCCGAGCAACTCTCCCTAAAACCCGCAAGGGCAGATTCTGATTGAGGCGCGCATGATGTCTGAACAAACCTACACTGCGAAGTTGAAGGACAGAGATGTCAAGATCACGAGCCGGGACTTAGCGGTGTTTCGGGATATGTATGTCGCAACATCCGATCTTGCCTCCCGGATGTCGGAGCTAATCTGGCTCGACATTTACATTCTCGACGCAGTGTTCGGTGTCAGTCCGCACGATATCCTTAGCGCTATTAGGGAGATCGAACAGGGCGACCTGCCGTCAGGTATCAAACCTGCGACTCAGTTCAAGAAAATGCCTCTGAAAGGGCTATGGCATAAGCATTATTTTTCGGCTCATTTCCTGGTGAATAACATCCTTCTTGGACTCGGCAAGAACGGGGTTCAAAAGCTCGTCAACGAGGTGATGGACCCTGCCCAATCGGACGTGATCACCCAGGAGATGATCGACGAGCTGACGCACCGCGTCATTCACGACCCCGTGGAGACGAGGGAAGCCAGCAAAAAGCTAACCGGAGAATGGATCATCTATCTGCGACATGAACGAAAAAATTACTATCTCTGCTGCAACACCCATGATGCTGGCGATCAGTTTATTTATGACCGCATCATGGTGAACTGTGTGCGGGACTTTCCAGACCTTCCGGCATGGTTGAAAGCCGAACAAACCTGATAAGCGAATCTCCTAATTCCTGCTCAGAGCAGGCCGCTACAATAGGGCCTCTTGATTTTCATCGGGAATTTTAGCGGCGGACCTCACGCTCCAGGGCAAGGGCTGCAATGCTTGGCTAGTAAATAGCGCGCAACTCCGCGAACGACAGGGCTGCCTGAAGCGCGGCGTCACGCCGCATTCGCAGTAGAGCTATGCAGCAGCCATGGGAATCACCTCGCCGAACGGAGCCGGATGATCCCTGGTGGCCGCCCACAGGACTGGGTGGTTTGGTGCAGCGTCCGGAAAAGAGCCCTCAAGGTCGGTGAAGACCACGAGAGCCTGCGGCTGGATCGACTGCTCCTCGATGTATTCGAAGCAAGGACAGAAGCTGGTCCCGCCGCCGCCCACTGGATCGAGCGTAATAGGCTCGCCCTGTTCGAAGATCGCTGCGTTATGAACCTGTGTGTCGAAATAGAGCACATGCACCCGCTGGGGCCTCCGCTCCGAGATGATGGAATTCAGTTCATCCTGGAACAGTCCAAGCTGGCGGCGGTTGATCGAGCCGGAGCAGTCCACGCCGACCACAATTTCACCCACGCCGTCCTTGCGAATGCTTGGCAGGTATAGGCCCGAGTCAATGTGGCGCCGATTGGGAAACGACCAGGAGTAGTCCTCGGGAAACGCAGCGGCGAATGAATTCCGGAGCGCAGCCCTCCAGTCCACGGTTGCCCGGTCCGCCGCTTCCATGGCGCGGCGTACGCCGCCTGGAGCTTTGCCAGCCATGCGAGCGACAACTTCGGCCTGTTCAACAGCTCCAGTCCAGCTCATCTGCTGCTTCTCGATCTGGTCGCTGGTCGCCGGCGCGCCTTCCTTGTCGGGGTTGGGCGCGTCGACGACCTGGCCAAAACCGCCATCTGTCGCTGCAACATTGGGCACGGAAGTTCCCTTCTCGTCTCCCTGGACCGAAGGATCTCCGGACCCGGAATTCGTGGAGCCGTCGCCCTGGCCGTCGGCAGATTCACCGTTGTTGTCCTCGGCAATCAGGTTGTAGATCCGCTCCGCGCTTAGGTTCCGAAATGCCGGATTATAGAGCGCCCCTGCAGGGAGAGCGAGCTTTGCATCCCGGATGAGCGGGTTAATGGCGAAGTCGCACGCTACGTTCCAGCGTTTTGCCGAACGCGTTCCCCGCCGCGTGTGGTGTTGCAACGCCGGATGCATGACTTCGTGCGCCAGGCAGCCAAGCAGTTCAGGCGGCGTCAGCTTCGCGACAAATTCAGGGTTATAGAACAGGGAGACTCCATCGGTCGCCATGGTATCGATCGATGGAGTCTCAACATCCTTGAGCCGCAGGATCAGGACCCCGAAGAATGGGAAATCGAGCAGCAGTTTCGTCCGGCCCTGCTTGAGCCGAACGGCCGGGGAGAGTGTCCTTACCGTCATAACTTGACCGAACCTACATCCATAAACTGGCCGAATATGCCGGTTCCCATCGGAGTCCGTCCACCAAACCTCGGCCTCTGCAAGAAAAAAGTGGCCGCGGGTTCTGCTTTCAAGACATAACTTGGCCACGAGTGCTGTTTCACACTGCGCAATCTACTTTTCATTTTGATTCCTATCGGATTGGCCGATTTCTAAGTCGGACTGGTGAATACAACGTCCGGGGCAATCACGCTGAGATGGAAGCGCCGTGATTCTACGCGGACCTGCCTCAATAGGGTTCGCCGATCTAGAGAATCGAGTGAGGCAAGCATGCTCTGGGTTGATGCCGCTCGGCATCGCGCACCAACTCGGAGAGCGCGTTCAAAGCCAGCTCGAAGCGGAACAAGCCGCTCAGGAAACGAAAGCGCGGAATAAGGCGCTTTCACGGACGCGGTCCTCGCTTGCGACGAAACTCGAGGCCGCATTCGATCGAAACCGAATATCGTCGATCAAAGCGCGCGGTGACATACTCGAGATAGTAGCTGAATGTCTGAGGGATGTGCCCTCTCCTGCCACCGCTTCGATTCACGGACTTTCTTCAGATGCTGCGGAACAGGTCCGGGCTCAGCTCGTCCGTGCGTCTACGGAAGCAAGTTCAGAGATGAAACAGGTTGCGAGCGAACTCGACAAACTCAATCGGCAACTTCATAAGCTGGAAAAAGACATCGCCAGAGCCCCAAGCCAGGCTGAACTCACCCCTAAGCTCGCGGAGCTTGGAGCACTGCATTCGCGCCTAGGGTCTGCCAGCGCGGAAGCGATGCAGCAGCACGAAAAGGTCGGTCAGTTGCAGAACGCAGTCTTGGAGACGCGACGAAAATATGAGAAATTGACTCAAAATGCTGCATCTCTCGTCTCTGCGCAATCGAACGCAGTTGCTGCAATCAAGACGATTGATGCATTAAACGAGTTTAAGCAGCGTCTCATTGACAAGCGATTAGCTGAACTTGAGACGGTCGCTACCGAGTGCTTCTCCACTCTCCTGCGCAAGAAGCGCTGGGTCGGGCGCATTTGTGTTGACCCCGATAATTACTCGGTCACTATCCGCACTGCTACAAATCACTTGGTGCAGAAATCACAACTATCAGCTGGGGAAAAGCAGATCTACGCCATCGCGATGCTCTGGGCGCTGGCAAAGCTATCTCAGCGGCCTCTGCCAATGATTATCGATACGCCACTAGCCAGGTTGGACAGTGAACATCGGAAACTTCTCGTAAAGTCTTATTTCCCCGCAGCAAGCCATCAAGTAATAATGCTCTCTACAGACACTGAAATTGACCACGAAAAGGTCGGCGAACTCTCGAAATGTATTTCCCGATCCTACAAGCTAGAATTTAACCAACAAGAGGGTTCCACGACGGTTGTTCCGGGTTACTTTTGGGAGGTCAGGAATTGAAATTCACAAAGGTCCGGCTAACAAAAGACGCCTCAAATCGCCTTCGATTCTTGGCAGGCAAAACAGGGCTTACACCGAATTTGCTCTGTCGATTTGGACTGTGCCTGTCTCTCACGGAACCAACGGTTCCCAACCCGAAGGACTTTCTTGAAGAGGAACGCGAATTCAATCGTTACACGCTTCTCGGGGAATTTGATGCAACATTTATGTCCCTACTTAGGCAACGTTGTCACGAGGACGGTTTAGACCGGTCACAGCTCGCGGATCAATTTCGGGCACATCTCAACCGTGGAATCGTTCTGCTGCAGCGTCGAGTTCGGAATATAACCGACCTTGCTGAATTGGTGGGCGAAACAATGAGCGCCCAACCATCCCCCGGCAGCGAGGGTCAGGAATAGTCGACGAGAGATGTCTTCAGATTTCTGGGCGCGGCTGCAGCCGCTGTTCATGCAGGTTTCAGAATCGGAGATCAGTCCTTCGCGGGGCGCTTAAAGACCTGCCCGAAGTGCCAACGAATGTATTCCCTTTGTGGTTCCCATTCAGCGAGACCGGGACGGTGCAGCTTGGATCCTTGAAAGCGCTCGAACCAGTCCCGCGTTGTGCTTCCATGTAGCTCGCATGACAGAAGGACTTTCAGGTCCTCGCTAATTCCGATAACCCCGCAATCCAAAGCCTTGTGATGAATACTGCAAAGCGCAACACCGTTATTGACATCGTCCGGTCCGCCTGCCTGATGCCATTTAATATGGGCTGCTTCGAGCCCAACGTCACTTGTTCCTATCTTCGCGTCATATCCACATATCGCGCACCGGTGGCAATATGCCGTCAATACCGAACGCTGAAAGTCCGAGCTCCTCGGAAAAAGAGTAGTGCTCATGCTCAGACCGACATCGTTCAGTATGTCTCCGTGTAACGATTCAGGAAAATGCCCGTGGAGTAAACGAGCCGCGATTCGTTCAAGGAGACCACGATGCTCATTGAGCTCCTCCCACTGGAGTGTCGGAAACCCTCCACAAACATTCGCGCTCAAAAGCTCTGACTTCTTTGGATCGCTGTTACTCACTCTGCGGACTAGGCCTTCGGAGTTGGTCACCTCCCAAAGTTCGTCCGTTTGAAGCCGCCAAAACGGGTACTCTGGGTGAACTGATTTTCTTGACGGGCCATATCGGCGCAGAAGCCTCGCCAGCGGTTTCTCAAGCTCTGCGAATGTAGCCAACCGCTCGCAACCTTGCGTGATGCGAGCCAGAGTTAACAACAAGAGGAGAGGTTTGTGCGGGGCGCGCTCACCGCCGCGTTTCCAGACATTCAGTTTCTGCACTCTGTCGGTAATGAATCTTGGGATTTCCCGCATTTTGCCTCTTCGAGGGCCGTTGTTCACACCGGTTTACTCCTCAGGTATACCATCCGCTGGGTAGCCCAGGCCTCAAGAAGATTCAGTCAAGTCCCATCGCGGCTTCGATTGCTCGCCGTATCTCGGTTCGACCAGAGCCAGATGCATTCCTGAAATTGTCACCGGCAAAATCGATATCGGATGCTCGCGACAGATGGTCGAGAAAAAACTTAACGCTGACGTCTTTCTGGGCGATGGCTTCGGGAACAAGCTTTCGCAAAACGTCAAACAGCGCCTGGATTCCTACCGTCTTGACAATGAAGGATCCATTTCTTGCATGACTCCACAATGTTGTATTGGCAGCATCCAGAAAATTGCGCACGATTAAATAGACCAGTTGATCATTACTGTCGATATATGCATTACGCAGGACAGACTTGTCTTTCGCTGCTAGCTTTTGAAGCACCTTCCGTTCGTTGGGTTTGGGAGTGAGCAATTCATTAGTATCACGCTTGGGATTATTAGAAACTAATCTGAGAATACCTTCCACGATTGTCGCCATTGAAACTTTCCATGGGATTTCTTGTGTGTCAACTCCCAGCGCCATATCATTCCACGGCGCAACAATAATTCTGTTCTTAAGAGGGGAGCCGCTCTCAACATTGAGTTTGCGCGCCAGGAACACCGCGAGCTTGTCTGGGCTCCAATATTTTTCCGACTCTTCCGCAATGTTGTATCCGAACAACTCATAAGTAAGGCTCTTATCAACGGGCTTCTGGGTAGAGTTGATCGTCGCAAATAGTTGCGCCTGAAACGGTTTTGGTAAATCAACAAAAATGGAACAAACAAGCTGAGTCTCTAGGCGCGCAGATGCCGCAAATTTGAAAGCAAACAGCCTGTGCTGGCCGTCTATAATTGCCGCAAGTTTTCTGGAAGAAGGAATACCTTGTTGCGGCCCTGCTCAATAAGACAATGACTGGCTTCGTGTGCGCGTGGTTCATTCCGATGGAGGAGTTGAAAACGGTGGGCAACGCGAAATCCGACAAGTATGTCATCACGCCGAGCAAGGCCGAAGGTTGTGTGGACAAGTACAAGGAGTTCAGATGCGAGAATCCCAAAAAACTGGCACAGCACATCATCAATGTTTGCGAAAGCAGCCCAAAGATAATGAAGATGGTTACCGCCATCTAGCCTGGTCTCGCTGGCTGGTGGCCCCACGTCTCTACTCCGCATTGAAGGTGCGCAACATCTGCCGCTGTCAGCAGATGTTGCTTTCGGAGGCTGATACTCGTTGTTCATGCCGCCGCCGATAGTCATGCCGGAACCGGTGGCTCTTCTGCTCACAGCGCCGTTTGGCCTGATGGTTCTGGCGACTGCGAATACGTCGCCCTTATGAGAGGGGATGTGCGGCTGCTTCAACGCTGCACATTCGCGGCCCAAAGCGCTCGGTGCGCCAAGCAATAAAACCAACGACGGACTGTCACCGGCACGGCATCACAATCTGGCGGTTCATCGTCAGCTCCATACCCGTCACCGGCTGGAATTCAGCGGCTGAATGCTTGTCCTTCAGGATGAGCCTTACGCGGTCGCTCTCCGGGACCGACCGAAGAATGTCCCGGATGAAGTTGGCGTTGAATGCGGTCGTGATCGGTTCCGCCACATACTCCACATCGAGCGTCTCCTCCGTCTCGCCGTTCTCTGTGTTATGAGCAGACAGAACCAGCGAGTTCGCTTCGAAGTGCATCTTCACGCTCATCACCCGCTCATCGGCAAACTGGGCAACGCGCTGCAGAGAGTTGCGGAGCGCATTGCTGTCGATCACGACCGAGACGGTCTGATCCTTGGGAAGCACGGCCGCATAGTTGGGAAACTGCCCGGTCATCTTGCGGGCGGTCAGCGTTTTGTTTGCCACCCTGAAGAATAGGCTGTTTTCGTCGTGCGCGAACGTGACCATGCCGTCCTCATATGGCATGAGCAGGGCCAGGAGCGTTCCGAGAGCCTTCTTCGGAATCAGCAGCTTTGTGGCGCCGGTAATCCCCGTAAGCGGCTTGTCGATCTTCAAGTAGCCGAGCCGGTGCCCATCCGTGGCAACCATCGCCATACCCTCGGGGCAGATTTCGAACTGTGTACCGCCCAAGGTGTAGCGGCTTTCCTGGTCTGAGACCGCAAAGATGGTCTTCTGGATGAGCGCGCTGAACATGGGAATTGGCACCTCAATCCCGGCCGCGGGAAACGCGGGCAGGGCCGGGAAGTTTGACGCCGCCATGCCGATCATCTTCGTCTTGCTGCGACCGGCTTTGATGTTCACCCAGTTGTTTTCGGCCAGAGAGAAGAACACATCGCCCTCGGGAAGCAGCTTGATGAACTCGTAGAGCTTCCTCGCCGGCAGGGTGATGGTGCCGTCTTTGGCAATGGCAGCCGGGCAGGTTGTTCGCAGACTGCAATCCAGGTCGGTAGCAGCGATGTGCAGCGATCCATTGTCAGTCTTGAGCAGGACATTGGTGAGGATGGGAATGGTGGTCTTGCGCTCAGTCGCGGACTGAACGGCAGCCAGTTCACGAAGGATATCCGACTTCTTGACGACGAATTCCATAGGGGAATGCTCCTGATGGTGAAGTGGGGCAAAAGCGTGTTGTGGAGGCGGTTTACGCGATCAGTGGAAGCTGCTCAGCAGGCTCGCTGTGGTCCGTCGGCGTGGCCGGCCGCGGCATAGGGATAGCGGTATCCCGGCGATACTTGCTTTCAAGAGCGTCCAGCAAGGCAAGCTCGCGCGACTGGATGGAACTCGCGGCGGCCTCATTGACCGTCGCTACGAGGTTGAGCTTCGCAACTTCGCGCTGGACGGCCTGCTCCACGTCGGAGAAGGTGTAGCCGGGATCGCCGTGGCACGGCCATTGCATCAGGTGATTCACAAAGGCGGCGATGCTCTCGGGACTGTCAAACCAAGTTTCAGCGAAGCCATTGCGATCGAAGCAGGCTATATACCCAAAACACATGGACAGCCGCGTGTAGAGCTTCTCCGTAAATCGGCCAGCCAAAAAGCCCGCCATCATAAATTGGAGCAGGTTGTTACCGAAGGCGGCCTTTTCTTCGGCTGTGCTCCACTTGGTAGGCACGAAGTCGGAAGCGTTGAAAAACGTGTGCATGAGAACACCTCGGTGGCGCACAGGAGTGAAATGCAAAACAACGGGGTGCCTTGCGGCGGGAGAAACCACAAGACACATCCGTTGCCAGGAGGCTCACCAAACAAGGCGAACCCCACAACAGCAGAGGTTGGAATGGACGCTATGCCGCGAAGAGCGGGAGCTGCCCGCTGTCGATGCGCTCGGGCGACTTCCTCTTTCGTTTTGCAATGGAGGCCATCGCAAAGCCTATGAAGGACGGCTGCGCGCCGGCTGCGGAAACGGCCCCCGCAGGTTGATCCTCTGGCGCCGCAATTGCGGCAACCAGCAGCGGCTCTTCCTCGGTGGGTGCTTCGAGCGGTTCAGTGGAGACTACCGGAGCAGGCATCGCCGAGCCAAACTGCGCCTGGCGCTGCTGGTTGACCTGCCGCCAAACATCGTCGGCAGTTTCTCCAACACCTCCCTGCTCGACCAGCTCGCGAGCCATGGCGGACATCATGTCGGTATCCTCCTCGATACCGGCAAGGCCCTCGCCACTGAATTTGCCCTCCATCATCATTGAAACGAGAACCTTCCTTCCCATGAGGCGAATGCAGTTGGACTGCATCGTGTTCGCATAGGAGAAGAATTTCACTCGCACATCGCGCCGCTGGCCGATTCGCCAGGAACGGCGGCTGGCCTGACGCAACGTGTAGGTGGAATAGCCCGTTTCGTAAAAATAGATCGTGGGGAAGGAGAGGAGATCGAGACCAGTCTCCACAAGCCGTGGATGACAAATGACGACATCCACGCCCAGGGACAATTGGCGCTCGTACCACGCTTCGCGCTTGTCTGTTGCAACCGAAGGGCGAAGCACTGCAACCCGAAATCCCGCACCGCGCAGTACCGTATCGAGCCGACCCACCACATCGTGCTTTCCGGTGTAGGTGGCAAAGACCTGGCATTTGCGTCCCTGCGCCAGCTCGCCGCGGATGTCATCGATCAGTTCGCGTTCTTTCGGGTAGATGACTTCGTGGTCAAGAATCGCAGGCTCCGCTACCTTGATGATCGTGTACTCGCGTGCCTTTCGATCCCACATCCTCCGGTAGATCGTCTCGAAGCCGAAGGGGTGGTCGGGGTAGCAGAGCAGCGTATTCAGCATGATGCTCCTCAGGCCCTTGTCCTTTGGATATTGGTTAATGGTTTTTTTGATCTGTTCAGCGAGATCGTCGTAGGCATCCCTCAATGTTTGGTTGGCATGCACCTCGATAACAGTCTCGGTGTAAGGTGGGAGCGCCTCTGCGATGTCTTCCAGGGAAACAAAGGCCGTGGAGTCCATCAGGTGATTGCCAAACAGCATCGGCGAACAGCCAGGGCGCCGCAAAATCTGAATCGACTTCTTCGGGTTGCGGGAGCACGCGTTTTCGTTCTCCGTGATTCTCTCCACGGTCTCGATCACGCCGTACTTACGCTGGAACATCTCGCGTCCTGCACCGCACCACTCGAAGCCCTCGCGAACCATCTGAGGGGCATCGATGCGGTACAGCACGTTATAGAGATCATCGGCGTAGCCGCCCATCATCGTGCCCGTAAGCGTGATGACCTTCTTTGCGATCCTAGCCAATACGGCAAGGCCGTAGCCCTGAGCGGTATCGCCGGCGAGCTGGTGCACCTCATCGGCGATGGAGAAGTCGAACCAGTCCAGCATGTATCGGCCCATGTAATCCATGGGAGCCATGCGCTGGATTCGCGAGCGATCGGCAGACCAGAGGGGCGAATACAATTTCGTCCCGCCTTTGCTGAGTTCTACCGTTTCCGAGTATTTCCGGCGCTCGTCGAAGTCCTCTTCGGTGAGCACACCGTTGTTAGCCTTCGCGACAGGTTGGCACGTGTCGATGTTGACGACACTGCCCGCGTGATCCCTGCTGCTTCGAGCTGCCTTACCGTAAACGTGTTTCCAGTAGTACCCGAGCTTACCTTTCTCTTTCCCCACGATGAAGTAGGTCGGATAAGGATGCTGCTGGAGCCACGCGCGCCTGCCCATGGCGCGCAATTCTGGGAGAGTTGTGGCAAGGCCGCGACGGCGCATGACGCCATTTGCGTACTGAATCTCCACTACGCCGTGAGGCTTTTTCTGGTCGCCGCCGTTGCGCAGATCCTCAATGATGTAGGTTCTCGCGTGAGGTACCGTGATCAGGATTTCGCGCGCCCATTTTTCAGTGAGGTGCGGCGGGCACATCACGATCGTGGAGAATGGCTTGGAGTGAGCGGCCACGTATGCAACGCCTGCTCCGGCCATGTATGTCTTCCCTGTCCCACATTCGCCCACAATCTTGACCGCATCGTGATCTGCGAGGTACTTCACGCACCCCATGATGGCGAGTTCCTGGGCTGGCAGTGGCTTACGCATTAGGCGCGACAACTCCGGCGCAGGAGGATCATCAGGCGCGTGGAGCGGCGGGAACGTTTCAACGATCCTGCGCCCGATTTCTCGAGGACCGTAGATGCGCAGGTAGTCATACAGGGTGGTCATTTCCATAGCAGGTCTCGCTCTGTAATGAGAGTGGTGGGTGGGACATGGTGCCCGCCTGTCGTGCATTGTTCTAATCGTCGTTTTGTGAGGGTATGTCTGAATGGATTGATTACTACCGGCAACGATGAAAGCTGCCCGAGTGCATGATCATGCTGTCAGTGCTGGGTTCATAGGCCACGCAAGAATCTGCATGGAATGGCAATGGTTACCAGAGAGTTGCCGACGAGGAGCCGACAACCCGGGGAATATCCGTTCGAGGATCCAACGGCGTTTCACGGGACCTCATTGATGCGACCATTCCCAAGAGTAGCTCCATGAGCGCTTCGCCCTGTTATCTCAAATTGAGACCTACTCACTATCGGCAAGTTCAGGTCGTTTGGTATGCTCATCTCTGCTCCAATTACGCCTTGGTGGAACGACCGAATGACTGCAGGCATTGGCAAGTCGGTGCGCGATTCTCGTGGATAATAACGGGAGCGTCGGCCAACTACGAAAACTGAAAAACCCGACGACCTCGGACACGCCTGCACAAGTTGGCTCGGGGATGAACTTTCCCATCGCCAAGCTGATCGAGCTGCTTGAGCCGGGCCAGTGGGAAGAGTTCACCGAGGAGTGGGCGCACTCCCTGAAGCAATATGTAGCCGTGGAGCGATGGTCAGGCTCAGGCGACATGGGCCGAGACATTATCGGATTCAGCTCGGATCAGAAATTTGACGGGCCGTGGGACAACTATCAGTGCAAGCGATACGCCCTCAAGCTTGCTCCCTCCCATATATGGGTGGAACTTGGAAAGATCATTCACTACACCCACATCAAGGCGTTTACCGTCCCGCAGAACTACTACTTCGCTGCGTCGAAGGGTGTAGGTCTTTCCCTGCAGAAGCTGTTCAGCGACCCGGTCAAGCTGAAAGCGGGGCTGATCGAAAATTGGAACGCGAGTTGCAGGGACAAGATCACGGATACAGGGGCGATCGCGCTGGAAGGCGATCTTCTCGATTACCTGGACAAGTTCAACTTCCGCATCTTCAAATACAAGACGATCGTCCAATTGGTTACAGGGCACTCAGGAACGATTTTCCACAATCGGCGCTTCGGTCCCGCAAACTTCCCCGACCGTCCTCCGATTGAGGTTCCGCCAGCGGCCATTCATGCAAAAGAGAGCCGGTATGTTCAGCAGTTGTTCGAGGCCTATTCGGAAAAGCTGTCGAAGCAACTCGACAGCCCGGATCAGCTATCGGCGCATCCTGAACTGCAGGCCCATTTCAATCGCTCGCGTGAAGTTTTTTACCACGCGGAATCGCTACGGAACTTCCCGCGCGATAGTGTCGATCCCGGTGCCTTCGATGCCATCCGTGACGAAATCTACCACGGCTGCGCTGATACTTATGAGATGGACTATGCGGACGGCCTCACCCGCATCAGATCAACTGTGAAACATGCGGGCCTACTGACACCGAACTGCAATGCCCTCTGCATCCGCGTACAGACGCAGGATAAACAGGGCTTGTGCCACCATCTCGCGAACGAAGACCGCTTTACCTGGGTGAAGAAGAATGGCTGAGACAATCCAGACATTTAACAGCCCAATCGAAACGGGCATGCGTGCACTGATCCTGTTGGCAGAATCGTACCCGGAACAACTAGACCTGCAGCGCATCCTGGAATTCGACTACATCATGGTCCATACAGGCGATGTGGACGGGCCGCCCAGCATTCACCCGGCACTTCCATTGCGTTCCGGCGAACTACTCGTACGGCGCCAGTTGATCGAGCGCGGCCTTATGCTTCTTATCAGTCGTGGCCTCATCAGCCGCCATGCCACGCCGAACGGTTTCATGTATCGGGCCGAAGACGACGCAGGGCCTTTCATCGACGCCCTTTCCGCTGAATACCTTGACGATCTGAAAAACCGGGCGATGTGGGTTGTCGATCGCTTCAGCGAGATGAGCGACCACGACATACGAATAATGCTGAGCAACGTATACGATCAGTGGTCGCGAGAGTTTCAGGCGCCAGAACAGCCGGGGTTATTCTGATGGCTTTCAACGCCCTGCAGCTACGCTTTATCCGCTTCCTTGGCCCCAATAAAGAGCCCGCTGAGTACCTCTTCACGTCTGGACTTAACATCCTCTGGGGTTCCAGCGATACCGGCAAGACGTTCCTAGTCGAAGCCATCGACTTCATGCTCGGCTCCGGCGAGGAACTCAAAGACATCCCGGAACGCATCGGCTACGACCGAATTCTGCTCGGCCTTACTGCCGGCGGCAAGGATTACACGATCAGCCGCAGCACTGAAGCCGGAGCATTCAAACGGTACGACGGCCTGCTCAAAGAAATTCCTGAAGATCCGAAGTCCGGAAGGGCACTTTCGGCTGGGCACAGTTCAAAAAACTACAACAACCTTTCCAATTGGCTTCTGCAAGAGATCGGACTGGACAATAAGACGATTCTCTACAGCGCAAAAACCGGGGAGCTGAAGGCCCTCGGCTTTCGCGCCCTTGCCCATCTCAGCGTCATCATCTATCCGAACATCACTAAGCGGAAGTCGCCGATTCTGAGCGGCCAGTATTTGGACGCGACTCGGGAATACGGAGTGTTCCGGCTCTTGCTGACAGGGCTGGACGATTCCTCCGTCACGGAAGATGCTCCGTTGCCGGTCGAGGCGAAACCGAACGTCGAGCGCCCATCCATTCGACCCGATGTGCTCGCGCAGATGATTAGCGACTACGAAGACGAACTCGCGCGGCTCACCGAAAACCCAGCGGGGCTCGACGAAGAAGAAACCGCCATCGACGAAGACCTCGACAAGTTGCAGGCCTCCCTTCGCACTATGGAAGGGCAAATCTCGAAGACAAGCCAGCAGCGCAAGGAAGTGTATGACCGCTACGGCAAGCTGACGGCGCGAAACAACGAAATCACCGAGTTGCGTGAACGCTTCAAGCTGCTCGATGCGCAATACACCAACGACATAAAACGGCTCGTTGCCATTGAGGAATCCGGCCAGTTCTTCGTCTTGCGTGAACCCATGGCTTGCCCCTTATGCGGCGCGCAGCCGGAGGGACAGAATCATGACGCCGCATGCGACGGCAACGTGGCTGCGGTCACAGAGGCCGCAGCCGCTGAGATTGCGAAGATCAGGCTTTTGCAGTCCGAACTACACGCTACGGTGACGGCCCTCGGGAAAGAGCAGGTCGAAGTCATTGCTGAACGGAAGACGGTAGAAGGCGAATGGCGTGGATACCAGAAGCAGATTGACTCCGCTCTATCGCCCGACTTTGCCGAAGCGCGCACCCAACATGCCGCGCTAATCGAGAAGCGATCCAAAGTTCAACAGGCCATCGTCATATACAAACGCATTCAGGGATTGAAGCGACGCCTGGATGAACCGACTCCAGCGTCATCACCGGCAAAACTCGTCGAGAAAGAAGACGCACCTGAAGTCAACCAATACATCCCCAAATCTATCCTTGGCGCGTTTTCCAAAACCGTCGAGCACATTCTGCAGGAATGGCACTTTCCGGATGCGACGGAGGTGTATTTCGATGAGGGCAAGCGCGATGTGGTGATCGGGAACAGGCTGCGCGGTAGCCGTGGCGCTGGCCTTTGTGCCATCACTTATTCTGCCTTCACTCTGGCTCTATTCGAATACTGCCGCTCCCGCAAAATGCCACATCCCGGCTTCGTCGTTCTGGATTCGCCGCTCATCGCGTACAAGGAACCAAAGGCCGACGACGAAGGCATTTCAGGAACCGACCTGAAGGCCCGCTTCTATGAGTATCTTGAGACCTTCGCGGGGGAGCAGCAGGTTTTCATCGTGGACAATACAGAGCCGCCACCGGACTTCCTCGCGAAGGCTACGCATTTCACCAAGAACCCGGCTATTCCGCGTTGTGGGCTGTTTCCGTGTATCAAGAAGCCGGCGACTCCATGAGTTAGGCCCTATTTCACGAGCACCTTGCCGCCCAAGCCCAGCGTAACAAGCAGTGAAAAGTTGTCTTACGCGAATCGATGCCGTTTTTGATTGACGTAAAATTGCCAATGCGTTCCCTGAGGCACAATCAGTCCCCAAATGTCGGCATGTGGCAAGGTTTCTTCGCGGTTCTGTACATCCTCGACAGATGCCGTGCCGACCATCAATCGCCCTGTAGCAATCGACCCGACATCTTCCCGCGGCGCTATCTTCAGGCCCCTGAGGTGGCGGCCTGAAAGTAGCCAGCAACAGTGAAGTCTGGCCACTGCACTGGACCGTTCACATCAGGGAAGAGAAGGTTCATACTCCGGACGCCTTGGCTGAGAAAGTTGAGCAGTTCGTCGCGTGTCGCCCGGATGCTGTATGGATTGCAACCGAAGCCGGTCAGCGGAGAGATCCGGTGTTGCAAGTCCAGTTGGTCGATGACCCAAAAGCCCCACTCCGGTCGCGCCGGCAACCCCATAACTGAGGCCACCAAGGCCCAAGCCACGTCTGGGGAGTAGTTCAAGAGGTATATGCTCCCGTCGATTCCGTTCTGGCGAAGGGCCTGAGAAACAACTACCAGGTGCCGGACGGGATGACTCATCCCGGGAATCAGGATCGTGCCGCGCATGTTCGCTGCGTTCTCCCCCATGCGAACGCAAAGGCTGGTCTCGCCATCCTCTCCAGGGAATTTCAGCGAGAAGGCCGAATTGCCGGCGACTGCGGCGGAGATGGCTGCGATTTCAGTGTCCCCACCGAAAATGGAAAGGAGGAGGCCTTGCTCCTCCTCTCCCATGTAGCAGTCGCAGTGTACGCGGAGCGTGGTGCTGATCTTGTCTGTGGACTGGCGAAACTCCAGCTGCCCAAGACGTAGGTGTGCGTTTTCCAAGGGGTGTCTCCTGAGAGGCGTCGCACCGGGCGATGCTATGCAGCTCGCCCGTCCGCAGCGCCGGCGTCGGTTAATGGTGGTTTTTCTCCGAGAACCAGAGTGCGGCCGTCCTCGAACAGCAGGGTCACATCATTGCTAAACCGTTCTGTGTGCCGCTTCACGAAGACGTTTTCCCCAGTCTCTTCATTCGTCTCGATTTCCTCGGTGGTGGTGACGTTTTTGGTGGAACGCCAGCGCACCAGATGGCGATCGGTCCCCTCTCCAAACACCCCGTTTAGCAGCCCCGCTGTGCACAAGAGGCCGACGTGTCCGGCGTGAAGAGGTGTCAACGGGCGTCCCCGGCTCACGGTTGGCGCCGGAAGGAAGAACTGCTGCACGGCTTGTTGATAGGCATAGGAGCGCGGCAACATGTCCTCGATTTTGTCTAGCGGCAATCCGGTATAGGTCAGAGTCGTTCCCGGCGAGGGCGGCACCGCGTAAGGACGCTCGTCTCCCACAAGCGTAGGCATGTCGAGGTAGCCCTCGCAGTAGTGGAGAAGCGCCTGCCTGGAGTCACGGACCGTTGAACCGGTTACGCGCTTCCGGGTGGCAAAGACCGCGATCTGCCCGAAGCGCTGCGATTCAGGATCAGCGAGCAGGTACGGCCGGACATCGGTGAAGTGCGCTGACAGCACATCGACACACGTAATGAGGCGCTCAAACGGAATGACCAGCACGAGCACGCCGCCGATGCGCAGCCAGCGGAAGGTGTGATCGAGGAAAAGTTCCTCCATGCGCCGGTTCGAGAGAGTGCCAATCTCCGAGTCGTACGGCGGATTGAGATAGAGCAGCGAGAATCGCTCGACCTTGCTGTGGGTGTCGAAGGTGCTGCCATGGATGGTGGTGATTCCCATGGCTGAGGCCGTCGCGGCGCGCGCGGCATCAAGCTCGATGCCGTACAGACGGCAGTTGCCGCCCTTGGTGATCTGTTGCAATGCGGCGCCTGTGCCAACGCAAGGATCAATCACGCTCGCTGGCTCGGTGCCGAACTGCAGAAGGTTGCGGATATTTTTGCCCTCGGTGGGCGGAAGCGGAAAATGTCCGAGTTTGAGACGACCTGAAAGGCGCAAAAAGCCTCCGATTTACTTGGTTTTTGTGCTGCTGTAGAGCGCGCTATGCGGCCTGCACGTCGTACAAAGGAATGGGGTCGGTGCCGCCGGTGAACTCCGCGTACGCTGGGTCGTCGGAGTGCAGTTGATTGCCGCCGGGCTTCCATGAGCTGCTGCGTGCCGCGGGAGCGAGCGGTTCCGCGTGTACATGGCGTCTGCCATCCGGCCCTGCGCAGGAAACCACGCGGAACATCGTCGAGGTAGCAACGGCCCTCAAGGCCGGGGGCGTTGCGTATTTAGGATTCAGGAGGAGCCCCGTGCGCCGCCGGGCGCCCTGCTCAGGGCTTGCCCGCGGGCTCGCGAGGACAGAGGCCGTGATGAGAATGGGCGGCATGTTGAGTCACCCTACACAGCCACGGCCGCCGCTGCAGCAAGGATGCAGGGCGCGCTCGCACTCTTCGGCGGCGCCGAGAGAGCGTGGACGGACACTGCGCTGGGCACGGAGAGTTCACCCGGCTGGGGAACGCTCAGCGCAGAGGCCGGTGGCTCCGGGCGCGGATCGTCCGGAGAAGGAAATTGCAGCAGTTTGCACATGGACATGTACCTCAAGATTTGAGTTGTTTCGGGTACTGCGGAGGTGTTGAGGGTGCTTGGGGCAGCCAGTTCTGCTACCAAGCGCAAGGGAATGCTGCCGGTCAGCGCAGGTCGATCCCGCCACCTACGGCGAAATGAGCGTCAATCGGGACTTTTCAATTCTAGTGAGGTGATCCCACTACGCGATGGCTAAAGCGCTCGCCAGCCCGGCATGGTCTTCTTTGTATACATCTGCCAATCCCAGGCTGGGCGACGGCCATTCTCTCGCGCGAGAAAGTTCACGAGATTAATGACCCACTGCTGAAAGACCGAAGAGACCAAGAACTGATCTGTTCCAGTTTGTGACGGCGAGTTCAGCATTCCGCGGTTCATTACGAGAATCCTATCGATGCTTGCCGGCGTTACATTGGCTTGGGCCGCCGCGTCCTTTACCCGCCGCCACTCTTTATTCAGCCAGTCTGTCTTGCCTAGATTTGTGCCAAACGCAAAAATTGTCCTGAAGCAACGCAGTTGCTCCGCGCCTCCAGCCGCGTCATCATTTTGTCCAGCCAGCGAGAACGGGCGCTTAAATGGGCGGAGTGTATCAACTCGTCTTGCGCCTTTGAACGACTTCTCTAGCTCTAAGTTAGTCAGCCTGGTTTTGACCTCAATGTACGCAAGGAGCGTTTCCGCAGCGACCCACAGCGGATCAGCGGAAACGACTGCGTTTCGTTGCTTGTCATAGATGATGATGTCTATTTCTCCAGATCGTCGATCAGCATAATCCACGATCTCAGCACCCGTTGCGACTCCATAAACGCTCGGAAGCCGTGCAGCAAGAAAATCTGCGATGCTTTTGGCGCGTGCATTACCAGCTATTCCACGGTGAGCCGTTAATCGAGATTTATTGAAGGCAGCTAACAGGTTCTGTTCAGCTTCCTCAAGCACAGAACCTAGAGCTTGGCTCGACTTTCGCGCACCCCTCGGACTCATGCCTCAGCCTCCATTCCAAATCGTATTCGGCAATTGACAACTCCATCGAGTCGCATGTTACCCACGCAGCAATTTCTTGTGCTGGGCGGCAGCATACCATTTGTCCCGACATTGGGGGAAACAGGAGCATCGCAGGAGCGACGCTCCTGGTATCGAATCAGGCAGCCGTCGTGCTGTGCTGGCGCTCCTGCTCTGCCTGATAGATGGCGGTGACCTTCCGGCTCACAGCCTTGAGATCGCCGAAGGTCTGGAGATCGGAAAGCGACTTGGCCGAGTGGGAGTGCAGGATGCTGGGCAGGGTGTTGTCGCTCGGCAACATGGGCTCCATGGTGTTGATCTGGTCGATCAGGTCCACGGCCCTGTCCAGGTTGAAGAAGACATCGTTGACGAGGTTCCCCGCCATGCGCCCGTTGGCATACAGCTCCGAGAGGCCCGTGACCACCGATGTGATCAAGGGCTTGGAGAGCTGATCGAGGTAGCCGGCAAGGCGTTGCTTCACCTCGGCAGTCCGCAGCATTGCGAGTTGTGCCTCGATGGCATCCGCCCGATTGGTGCTGGCATTCGTCGAGGCGCCGGAAATATGAGTGCCAGTCGCGGCGGCCTGCGGCGATGACTGCGCCGTTCGAGCCGGCTGAGTACCATTCCCGGCCGAAGCAGCCGGCGCGTGTGCGGCGGACATGCGGGATGATTTCGCCGACCTGGCTCGTGCTTCCCGTGCCTCTTCGATTTCAGATGGGTGAATCGCGGAATCCGGCAGGACCGAGAAGTGCGGACGCTTGAAGTAGCCCTTCCCATTCACTGGAACCTTGCAGCTCCAGCCCTCCAGTTCCCGAAGGTACCGGCCCAGACCGAACTCGGCGCAGGCGCGGCGGAAGGCCTGGGCTTGCGCGCGCGTGGTGCCGTTCTCGTCGTCAGCCCATCCCTCGCCGGTGCTCGACCTGGTGCCGAACCCCTCGATTGTGATGGTGCTGGTGACGAGAATCTTGCCGGTGGTGATCATCGCATACGCCTTATTGACCTTCTTCGAGCGCTGGATATTGCTTACCGTCGTCATTGAGAAGGATTGGGTCCATCCTCCAGGGCCGAACAGGATGTCGAGACGCCTCATGTATGCGGCGCGGTAGGCATACGGGATGATGCGGGCTTCACCTTCTGTTTTCTCGCCATCCCCGAGGACTCGCCAGGTGATCTCGGTGGCACGGAAAGGGAGTTCGAGAAGATTCTTGATCTCCTCGGTGGTGTGCTTTTGATTTGGAACGATTTCAGAAGACATGCAGTTCTTCCTTTTCAGAATTCGAGTTAGAGAAAAGCCCCCGACACAGCAGGTGTGTTGAGGGCGGTAAGCGTGGCGGGGCGATCCAGCCGCCCCCTAGAATTCGAAGGGATCTTCGCTGGCTCCGGCGCTGGCGAACTCGGGCTCGTCGCCGGGGAAGTTCTGCTCGCTGTCGCTCTCACGCGAGGAACCGCTGGCGCCCTCGCTACGCTCGCTACCGAGCAGGACCAGATCGGTGGCGCTGACGTAGGTCTGGTACCGCTTCTGCCCGCTCTGCTTGTCGTCCCAGCTATGCGTGCGCAGGCTGCCCTCGACGTATACGGCGCGGCCTTTCTTGAGGTACTCGCTGGCGATCTCTGCAAAGCGCGCCCAGCAGGTGATGTTGTGCCACTCGGTGCGGTCCTGCCAGTTGCCGTCCTTGTCTTTGTAGCGGTCGTTGGTTGCCAGCGTGAAGTTGGCAACAGCGGTGCCGCCGCTGGTGTGTTTCAGCTCCGGGTCTCTGCCCAGATGCCCAATCAATGTCACGCGATTTACGCTCTTTGCCATGGTGAGAAGTGTCCTTGCTGCCGTCCCTCGGGCGGCTGGTTTGATGGTGGAGTTGGTGGCTCGCCGCGTTCGGGCGAAAGAATAGCCGCGCTCGAAGGCGCAGCCTGGGGAAGTCTAACGACGGAGGCGACTACCTTATGACGATGTTGTCGGGCCGGTTCCACGACCCAGCAGACCTTGGTGCGGACAGCCCCTAACGTCGCTTGAAGTACAGAGAACGCGGGTGCCAAAGTGCATTTCGAATGTCATCTGTGGAGCAGCCGGCATGACAGTGGTAGAAGCCGTGTCGAGGACCGTGCGGTTTCGCAACGCCGAGGTTGTCTTTGCTCGTGTCGCGACCGGCTTGGCGGCAGGCCGGGCACTGCACGAAATAGTCCTTTCCACCAACTGGCCGCTTGTTCGCCAACGATACGTGCTCGTAAATATCGAAAGGCTTCTTCGCTCCGCTGCCGTTTCCGGTGAAGCGTTGCGCGGTCTCCGCTGGCTGCGGATCATCAGCTGTCTCCCATTGCGGTGGAGGCGCCAGGTGGTGCGTTAGATCATTCAGTTGCTTGCCTGTTAGTTTTGGGAGCGCGCAGAGCGCATCAATTTGAGCCTGGAGCGTCAGCTGACCGATGTCCACAAACCAGTAGCGGTTGTCGTCCTTCCGATGGATGCCTAGCGGCGCACGAATGCCATTGCCGAGCGCGCCCGGGGCAATGGAATCTTGCTTCGGGAAGATTTCGATCCCCTCCTCCGAGAACCCTGATCCCTTGATGGGCACGCCCAGCCGAAGTGCGAGGTTGTAGACGAAAAGGCGACACTGCCGGGCTGGCAGCGGCTCCTTGCAGAAGATCCACAGATGCCCGCCTCGGCGGGAATACTCCTGAACAGCGAAGACGTTTTCCAACAGCAGTTCTTTTCGCAGCTTTGCCAAGTCTCTTTTCGCTTGCTCCGTTTCGTAGTCTGCGTCAATCGCAACCCACTTGCAGCACTGGGTCTCCGGATTGATGGCATACAGATTGATGGTGACCTGCCCGGAGAGGTGCTGCTCGATGATCTTCCCCGTCAGGCTGCGGTACGGGCTGGGGAGTCTACGCTCCCTTACGAGTTCGAGGTAAATCTCGTTTGTCCGGTCAGTGTGGGGCAAACTGCCCCACTTCTGGCCGGGCATCTCCATTGCGGCTCTCCGGCCAGCGATGGTCTTTAGCTCAGGGTGCTTCGGGCGGTGGTAGCGATGGTCGCCGTAAGGGGACTGCTCGCAGTAGGACAGCCGATTCACGAAGAGCTTCATATACGTCTTTGCCAATCCAGTGGAAACCTGAAGAAGCCGCGGGGTAGCGGCTGCCGGTTCCCATCCGGATTTGGCCGTGGTGGACATCGGTTGTCCTCCTTTAGGGGCAGTGTGTTTATGTCGTTCGCTGCTGTGCTCGACCTGTGAGTGCCAGGGTGGGTCGCAGCCCAATCGCGGTCCGCGCGTGATGCTGTCTATCTCGTCTATGGCGGCGGGAGCGGTGGCGGGTAGCGGGGCAGGCGCCCGGAGCGAGTGCGAGGTCAAGTGAGAAGGCCTCGACCAGGACATCAAACTCCGCAGCCTCGAAGTCATCGTCGCGGCCGGCCCAGTCCAGCATGAAGAACGCCCTCCGAACCGAACTGTAGAAGTAGATTGCTCCCGAGTGAGCCTGCCCGGGGATGGAGGTGATGAATAGCAGGCCGGTGGGAAATTCCCGGAGCCGGCTGACGATAGCGCCGTCGGACAATGCCAGAAATGCCTTCAGCACTTCCCAACGGGACGAGACGCGGGTGATTCCAGAGAGAGACGTGGCCGGGTAGAGATAGCCAAAGGTCGGATAGGGAACGGTCGAAGTGGACACAATAGAGCCTCCGCGTCGTGAAAGACGCAAGCAAAAGCCCCGGAGCACGGGGCTGAGTGCAAAACAAATCCCCCGGTCATAGGCGCGGGGGAACTGGTGAGCGGATTCGGACTGATTTAGATCAGGTCTGCTTCCGAGGCCATGTAGGCCTCTCCAACGGAAATGTCAGGGACACCGGAATGAACCACGAAAGCCTTGAACAAGAATCCTCCGGTATTTGCGCCGCGGCCTCGCAGAACCGACCAAGTAACCAGGAGAAGGCCAGCAAACGGCGTAAGACTGTCCAGCACCCAGCCGACGGCAGCGAGTGCAGCGACAATCGAGCCCAAAAGCAGGAAACCTCGGAGATTCGTGAAAGCCAGGTAGACAAGCACACAGGCCAGAATCACCCCCGCAGGGATGAACAAATAGATGATGTTGGGCATTCGGCAAAAGCCATACCGGTGGAATGCCCAGCTCTCCCCTGCACATGTGCCAAGAACCGCGCTCGCGATCAGAACACCACGGAAAGCGACAACAGCATGGCGGACAAGAAGGCAGGCGAGGACCAGTGTTGCAATAATGAGGAACCATACAAAGGTCGGCATCCGGTGAATTCCTTTCTTCTGATGAAATTGGGGAATGGAAGGAGATCGCAGGGCTGAGTTGCTATCAGGGCTTTTCCGGATATGATCGTCCCGGAGGCTACCAATGTCCACGCAATGCGCCAAAATTTGCTGCTCGGCCCGGCCTTCAACCTCGTACCGCCTCAGGCCGTCCCAACTCATCGAAAGAGTGTCAACGGAATCAGCCTGGCTCTAGAACTGGTTGCACAAATCCGGTTTTGAAAGGATGCGGCTTCAGCCGCGTCGTAGAAGGCGCATAAACATCGGGCTTCAGCCCCTGAGGGAAACTCCCTCATCGCCTCAAGCTATTTATGCAACCAGCTCTAGTCTTCATCAGTTCCATCCAGGACCTCGGTAAGTATCGGATCGGCAAATGAAAGGCTATCCAGACTGGGGGCCCCGGTCAGGCTTACCAACTCGAGGTTGGCGCCGTTGCGTTCGGTCAACGTCGTCTTCTTGTCCGCGATCTTCTGTTTGAGCATTTCCTTACGGAGGGCGGAGTGAATCGGTGAGGTTTTATCGGACAGCCGCTCCCAAAGCGGCTCCGCCTGGGACCATTGGGATTGCCTAAGAAGGCACTTGCACCGAAGCCCGAGACGCACGTCTTGCCTATCCTCCTCCATCCTATACTCCTCGTCCAGACGGTCGAGACGTCGCTCTGCGTCACTAAACCGCCTCAGTTCGATAAATGTGTTGATGAGTGTTGTCTTGTTTTCGAAACGTGCCCCAGGCATGTCGCCTGCAGCCTGCGCATGCACGAGCGCCTCGGCAGACCTGTGTTTAACGTTCAAAAGCGTGGCAAAACGGTGGTGGTAATCAGAGTCAGCCTTCAATCGCCGAAGCTGCTCCACGTACTTTCCGGCTTCTTCCAATTCACCCTTTTCAATGGCGATCTGCGCACCGAGATCGACGAGCAGAACGATGTTCCGAGCCTTCCCCCTGAGGCCCCGCTCGACAATTCTCTTGGCCTCCTCCAATCTATTGAGACAAAAAAGGCAACTCCCCAACCCGTGGTAAATCTCGACCGATTCCTGGCCCAACCGCAAAGCCGTTTCGAAATGCGGAACAGCCGCAGAAAAACGACGTCTCTTCCAGTGAAGGAATCCTTCAAGATAATGTCTTTCCGGTGCCTTGAGCTTTTTGAGTTCGTCTAGGATCGACTCTGCATCACTGTACCTCCGCAATCGCACCTTAATCTTCAACAGGAGAGAGAGCGCCCTAACGTTCTTCGGCTCGAGCTTGAGAAGCATTTCGAGGAGCCTATTGGCCTTCAGCCACCCATCGTGGCGGCCAATCTTGTAGTGGTAGCTCGCGCCTCTAAAAAGCATGGACGGCACAACAAACTGCTTGAAGTCCGTTAGGTCAGGCCCATCACTCTTCAGCAAAGCACTAATCGTGGCATCAAGAATTCCGTAATCAGGGAGTGTATCTTTTCCGTCCCAGAATTCGGACTTTAGCTTTTTGCCGAGAAATAGATATTCTTCGGGGGGAATCGCTCCTTTCGCTGCATGAATTGCCGGAACTAAAGGGCCTGCAACTGACAATGTTCCGCCATCATTCAAGATAAGGCCAAAATCTACGAGGCGTTGAATCGCAGGGACAAGCATCTCCGCGCGCCGCCCCGTCGCAGCCGCCAATACCTCAATCGGGACCTCCATACCGGTAGAAAGGATCCGGAGAATTCCCCACTCGATATCTGACAGATGCAACTCATTGAGAAAGTCCGCGAATTCTTGTTGATGAAAACTGGTCAGAATGGAATTGTTGTTCAGGAGTACCGGAAGGCCATAATCCTTAGCGTATGCCGTAGCCATGTTGAAGGTCGGAGGATACCCACTCAAGTATGGAATAAGCATTTCGATCTGTTCCGCAGACGCACCTACTCCATTATCGGCGAACCTTCTTTGAAGGAATTGGCGGGATGCCTCAGGATTGAGGGGGGGGACCTTTGCCCCACAGATCCCCCAATCGTGCTTCGAAGCCAGGGATATTTTCGGAAGCCTTGCCTGAATGAACACCACCACTAGTTGTGGGATCTTCCGCAGCTCTCGTATGAGAAGATTAGCCTCCGGCGTGTAAGAACCGTCGGATTCAAGCAAAGCACCATTATCAAGGATAACTGGCGCAACATTGTTCTCCCCTACAACGGAAAGCGATCTAACAACCTCGCCTACCTTCGCATCGAGGGCAGCTTCCCGAAAGGCCGTCACTTCCTGTCCTATCTCATCCTTCGACATGAGCGGGCGGGTTTCGAGGAGCAAGGCGAGATGCAGAGCGTCGAGATTGTCACCCCTTCTGAGATGGATGGTGGGGCCAACTCGCATGGACAGGCGGTCCTCCAGAACCCTTCGTACAAATGTTCTTCGGCCCATGCCCGAGAGCCCAGAGAGCACAAATATGTTTGGCGGGAGCGACCCGCCCACGGGGAAGAGTTTCTCTGAGAACTCCTGCATGAGCTGGTCACGTCCAAAGAAGTAGCTCCTCTGCTTCACGCCCCTTAATCTGTCCAGGGTTTCCTGGACTTCTCTAGCCACTGCATTTGGTGAGGTACACTTGCGAACCAGCGCGCTCTGCATCCACCTCGGGAGGTCGGAATGGGTAACCGCCTCGTCGATTATGAAGACGAGCGCTTTCTTAAGAACAGCCGATGCTAGCAGCACTTGCGCATGATCGATTTCGAGCTGCACCCAGAACGATTTGAGGCTTGCTCTGCTAGCGAAGAGCACAAATAACTCGGTGCTGCTGAGAGCCTCCGGTATTGCCTTGATGAATGTGTCACCCGTTTCAAAGCCCCATTTGTCGAAGAACACCTGCACGCGTCCCAAGCGGAGTGCGACGTTATCGACAAATATCTTATCCAGGGAGGAATGGGAGAGGAATGCTTTGGAAGGTGGTTCCGACGGAGCGACGCTGCTCATAATTACTCCTAGATAAATGGTTCTTCTGAAGAACACGGCAGTAGCATAGCACTGACTTTGCTCGAAGGCGCAACGGTCTCCCTGTCTCCACTCACTCGAGAGCGGGAAACTGCCTGCTAAATTTGTCCCGACAAACGCCCATCTGGCAGGCTTACGGGAATAGCCGCGTCACTTCCGGATTCATGACGCAGAGCCTCCGTGCCGATTTGAGATTCGTACCCCACGCCGAACATCATCGCATCACACCGCGCGCGCCACCATCTGAAGCTGGTCTCGCACCGCCATCAGGATCTCCCCAAGGTAATTATGGCCTGGCACCAAGCACGAGAATCTCCGTCCGTACTTGCCAAGTCGGGTATCACAGATGCAGCAGCCCCAGAACTGTTCGTGCCAGTTGTTCTCGGCGATGATCCGCTCGTCGCACGTAGCTAGGAGCATGGAGCGGAGATTCCGAGAGCGGGAAAACTTATCTAGAGTGATCTGCCGCATGATTTCAAGCGACAGCTCTGGTGTCCAATCGCGGCGCTTCTGGAGCTTCCTGGACAGTTCGCGCGCACGCCAAATAGGAAGGGCCGGATTGCGGAACATTGACCGGAAATAGGGATCATCGTGCTGCGCAGCCAGAAATGCCGCCTCCGCCGAGTTGTAGATTACGCCCTCGAATTCCGCTAGGCAGTAGCAGGCCGGATCGAGGAATTCGTATTGCCCTTTGAACTGACTGATCAATGGAAACCCCCTGAAGGTTGCGCACGGGCGGCCGGCCAATTCCATGGCACGGCCACCGACATGCGTGGGCCAGATTGTTTGTTTTGGTGTGCGAAGCGGATGGAGTTCAGCAATGAATCCGCGAAGCCGAAATGGCAGTAGCGGGGAATGAGGCTGGGGGGAACACTATAAGATGTGCGCCCGAATCGGCATTTCCACTTCCCCTCGGCCCCCTGCTCAATCGCTACTCAGCGCGACCGAGATTGCCAGGGCTGCCAATCCGAGCGTCAGCAACCAACCTCCACGGCGCACTGTAGCCGCCGGCATTGCGCGCACTGTGAAGCGGCGAAGTTCTCCAACGGACGGGATCTCCGCCTCAAGCAGCGACGGATCCAGCCGCCAGCAGGCGCAATAATTGCGCAGCTGCTCCGTGGCCTGCCGGTGCAATAACGAATAAACCGACGCTCCCGCGGGGACACCGCGAGACCGTTCGAGACGTGCAGTGTCGAGCAATGTCGTCAGGTGTGCGTCCAGCGTGAGACGGTCAAGATAGTTGCGAACTGAGTCACCCCGGACGAGGGTGTTCTGGGCGGTTAAGTCTTCTGCTATGGTGTTCATGGTTCAACTCCTTTCTGAAGAGACTGAGAAGTGCGGCGCAGGCAGCGCGGCTAATTGGTCGAAAAGGTTGGAGGTCGTCGTCCGCCATCCGGCAGCGAAGTGATACCGCATCCGGAGGCGGCCAATCGGATAAATAGAGCGCGCGAAGGCCCCTAGGTGACGACCGAGACGGCCTCAGAAACGCCCGGGCTGCCAGGCCAATCGACAACAAAACAGCGGGTGCAAAACCATCGCAGCTGGCACATGAGAGGAACCAAAGCTCGGAGATAGGAGACGACGGGGCACAGCAAGGACACCGCAGGGCGGAGGCCTGTAAACGCATCACACGTGGCGCTCGTCGGCAGAACGACTGCGACACAAAGCGCCGACCAGAAGCTGCCGACGCCGGCACAACGGAACCGCCACGGACACACGCACCGCGCAACGGCGGCTGCCAAAGCTGCCACACACCGCGCACAAAAGGCGGCACCGCGCGACAGGAGAAAGAGGCAAAGGTCGCCGGATGCCGCGCACAAAGATCGGCACAGACAACTCCGCCGAAAGAGTAAAAGCTCACCTGGCGACGCACAGGGAACACCCCCCACACAGCCGCTGACGGCGCCTCCAAAGAGGCCGCAAGCACCAAGCGGCGCCAAGCGGCCCACCGACCCGGGAAGACTCTGAGGGCACAAAAAGGCCCTCAAAACAGGCGAAAACAGATGGTAGTCAATCGCAAAAGATTGAGCGCGTGGAAGTTGCCGGGGGAGTTGGCAGCGATCAACAGCGCAGAGAAGCGCTGCGTGGTGCCGGATTCTGCTGAAGGACGTCGATGATGCGCTCATTACGACCGTGGACAGCGAAGAGCAGCGAAGGACAGCGATCAAAGCACGATCAATCCGTTTGAGTGGGCTAGGGAATCGTAATGTGCAATCTCAGCGCGCGACGCGGATCCTTGGTGACGTGTTGCCTCCGTGAGCGAGGAAAGCGATGGCCAGAAAGCGCATAAGCGAGGCCGGATGAACCTCGCTTATGTCTCAATACCACTCAATGCCGAAGAGCTAAATGGGGTGCTTCAGCGTGGCAAAATACTGCCGAAGTGTAGAAGTCCGGAGGGTTCTTCCGGCCAGGAAGCCGACGGTTGCATTCAGCGTCTGATGGCAGAGAATGCCGGTTGCGGTCACGCAAATGGGGAATGTTGGGCAGCGAACCGAGTCGACCAAACGCGCGACCATGCTGCTCGAACTGGCAATGTACAGCACGCACGAAAGCTCTTTTTCCGTCTCAATCGTCTCCGCAATTTCCTCGTATCGCTGAATAGTTTTGTACGTCCGTTCGTACTCCACGCCAATCTGAAATGCCTGACCGTTGCAATCGGTGAGCTTCACAACGGCGTCATAGTCCTTGGCAAATGGCCGTACCAGAGGAATCGTGTTATGTGTCTTGATCTCTGGATCGGTTATCCATTCGCACCGCGAAAGAAGCTGTGTCCTTAAGAAGGCAATCCGAACCGCATTCAAGTCCAGGAAGTGCGGGGCCTGAAGCACGGAAGGCAGCCGTTCCGTCTCCGAAGAGATTGAGTGGATGCCAAGGCCGAAGGACTCCAGCGCACTCAATCCCCACCGGGTGATCTGATAAACCGCACCGGTATGGACCGTTCTTGCCGGGACGACCTGTATGAGATCGTATTCGAGAAAGCGGCCGATCCGCTGGCGAATGGCCGAGGTTGTCGCCTTGATATGTGCGCGCATCGCCAACTCAAGCAGCTGCCAATGGGAAATGAAGGTGGCGTTGCGAATCAAGGCGAGAAGGCGCCCGTCTGCATCCGGGGCGAATGTGACCCGGCTCATGCTCGGTGAATGTCTCTTGCGTCCGGGGGGCAGCGGCATGATCCGTCGAGGGGTTTCCGGGGTTTTACCTTTCATGGCGGCTCCCGTCTGTCGGCTGTCCCGGACACGTATTGTTTCCACCCGTGTTGCGGAGGAAGACAATATCATCTCCTTGCCGGGCTCCGACGGGATGCGCAGAGCTGGTTCTTGATCGCCAATGGGCTGAAACGGAATGCGTTAATCCTACCGTCAATTTGCCATTCATCGATGCGGAAGCGGCGGTCAATTGGCACCAACTTCCGTATTACGATTGTCCTGGATCCTGCTCTGGAGTTTGTTCAGGACCTCGCGCTGATTGGAGATCTTTTCGTCCCTTGCCCGCAGCTGCGCGTCTTTCGTTGCCACCTGTTCCGTCAGGATTGCGAGAGTCTCCTTAGCAGCCCGTGGTGCAAGTCTGGAGTGATAAGCAGAAAGTTCTGAACTATCCACAGGGTCTGTTTGTAGACTCGACATATGGCGATGGGCACGCGCAAGAGTCGGGAGAAACAAGAAGGTCTGTGGGTCGCGCACACGGAACTGGCGGTAGCGCCGGGGCATCCGTTTTACCAGCGGCTGAACGAGTTGCTGGACAGCGAAGGCTTCGATGCATTTGTTGAGGCACGATGCGCGAAGTTTTATGCGGAGCGCTACGGGCGGCCGTCGCTGACGCCCGGGATTTACTTTCGTTCGTTGCTGATCGGCTACTTTGAAGGCATCGAGGCTGAGCGCGGCATTGCTTGGCGGCTGGCGGATTCGCTGGCATTACGCCGTTTTGTTGGGATTGCCCTGGACGAGTACACGCCGGATCACTCGACGATTTCCCGCACGCGCCGATTGCTCGATCTGGAGACGCATCGCGAAGTCTTCAACTGGGTGTTGTGCATGCTCGCTGATCGCGGGCTGCTGAAGGGAAAGCGTATCGCGATTGACGCGACGACGCTGGAAGCCAACGCAGCGATGCGCTCGATTGTGCGGCGCGATACGGGTGCAAGTTACGATGAGTTTCTGCGCGGCTTGGCGAAAGCCTCCGGCATTGAGACGCCAGCGCGCGAGGACCTTGCGCGGCTCGATCGAAAGCGCAAGAAACGTACTTCCAACAAGGATTGGATGAGTCCGGCGGACCCTGATGCGCGGATCGCGAAAATGAAGGACGGATGCACGCATCTTGCGCATAAGGCCGAGCACGCCGTCGATCTGGACAGTGGCGCGGTGGTGGCCGTTACCCTGCAAGGCGCCGATAAGGGCGACACCACAACGTTTCACGAAACCCTGGTCGAGGCGGGCATGACCGTCGCCGATTTGGCCGTGCGGGACGTTCAGCTACATCCCAACGATGAGTCCAAGGTCAACGTCAACGGCATCGAAGAGATCGTCGCGGATAAGGGTTATCACAGTGGCCCGGTGTTGACGAGCGTCGAGGATCGTGAGGTGCGCAGTTATATTCCGGAAAAGAAGCAGAGGGGTCGGCGCCACTGGCAAGATAAAAACGAAGAGCAAAAAGCGGTGTATGCAAATCGCCGGCGGGTGCGCGGAGCTTACGGCAAGAGGTTATTGAAGCGTCGAGGTGAGTTCGTCGAGCGCAGTTTCGCTCATTGCTATGAAACCGGCGGCATGAGGCGCACACATCTGCGCGGGCACGGGAACATATTGAAGCGTCAACTGATCCATGTCGGTGCCTTCAATCTGAGCCTGGTGATGCGCAAACTGCTGGGAGCGGGCACGCCGCGTGAGCTTAGAAACCGCTTCGGAGCACGCCTGTTGCGCCATATTTTGCGCTTGGCGCCACCATTTCTGCGGTTTGCGTGCCGAGTAAGGCAGAATAGGTTTGCTCGGGACCGGAACTCCGTGCAGGCTGTCAGAAATGCGACAAGATCGCGTTCGCAACTGCGCGGCTTGTCTTACCGGAAATCAGCTACTTACACCACAGGCTGTTAGCCTTTTGAAGCTCAAGCTTCCTCAACTCAATGTTCTCGGCATCGCTCTCGGCAGGGACTTTCTGAGGATCGGAGATCGCCTCAGCGGGCACCCCTGAACCCGCCGGCGGCTCGGACAGGGGGAGTTCGCCTGACGAATCCTCTCCTCCGGCCTTGGCAAATCGGGCGATTTTGACCGGCGAAGGGACAGCATCACTCTGCTCACCGTCTTGGCCGGAATCGACGGAAGAATCCGAATTAGGCGTTGACGTTCGCTCAAAAGCCAGCCCGTGAAATTGTTGATCGTCGTCTCCATGCACCCTTCGGGACGCTTCCTCTAACCGATCTTCTGTTGCGTTCTCCGTAGATGGCGGCTTCGATGCATCAGAGGCATTTGCCCGCTGTTGTGCGGATCGTTCCCTCGCGGCGCGATCCTCAGCGTTCACTTCGACCAGCCTTTTGTGTGCCTCGGTCGCCTCAAGCGCCTTACCGCGCGCAAACACGTGGGCATTCCAGAGCTGCGCGACGATGCCTCCCGCAATCTGTAGCCGATCCTCGCGCTCACGCAGAAGCCAGACAGTGTAGGAGCCAGACAACATCATGCTGGCAATGAGAACGAGCAGTAACCAGAACTTGACGTTCTCAATTGTCTCCTGCACAACCATGGCGCGCCATTCGTCGAGCAGGCGGCCATAGGGGACATTGCACGGATTAATTCCCTTCAGTGCGCGCTCGATGGGCGACTCAAGGAATGGCCTTTTCGCTATAGAGCCAGGCTTGACCGCTGGATCGTATCTCCAGCGCTCCGACGCACTCGAACTTCCAGTGCCGGCCTGAGCCGGTGGCTGCTGCGGTGGGATGTCATGCAGCTGCTGATTGCCGGACTCGGAATCGAACTGCTGCTGGTAGGTTGGATCGCCCGGCACCAGCCCAGTGTTGGTTTGGCACGGCGCGGAAGCTGCCGTGAAGAGCAAAACAACGAGCAATAGAGTTTGTTTCAATGCACTTCTCCTTTGATTTGCAAACGGATGGCGTTACCGAGAACGTCAGTGCTGCCGCACGACATGCGCTGGCTGCGTCATCATTTACATAGTATACATAGTTATTATATGTAGTATATGGTAAGGAAAGCACGCGAAGGGGGAGAGCCCCTGCACTGGTAGCCAGGATTTACTATGTCTGATTTCTGGTAGGAGGCGTGCTCGACATACACTCCCCGGGGGGGGAGTGCACATTCTTGGGGTGGCCCTTAGGTTGGGATGATGGTGAATTTCTTCACTTGGGCAACAGCGGCGAACTTGTTCTGGACCGCGTAGTGAGCGATCAAAATTCGCAGGGCCTCGCTTCTATTGTTTGAGCTGAGGAGATGCTTCGCGTAGATGAGGAGCAGAGCATTCTCTTCGGGAGTCCAGTCGACGATCAGCTGCGAGAAGCGCTGTCCGTTCTCGAAGGAAAGGTTGCTCCAGACCCCCTGCTGAAACTTCGTGACCTCTGCCAGCTTGATCTTCTTCTCCAGGGCGAGGCCCACAATCATCTTCGAGGCATTTGCTTTAGATAGATGGAACTTGTGCCTGATCTTCTCAAGCAGCGTCAGCGTCGGGTCGTCCAGGGAGAGGCAAGCCCTGATGAGCGTTGGCGCGTTGGGATCTTTGATTCGTGGCATAAATGGGCTTTCCTTGCCCGGGCATTCCCAGCTCGCAAGAATGTTTATTATATGACGACTAGTACGGTATTCACTAAATTTAAGCCAGCGCCCGATCAGCGGGAGGAGGATGCCACGGTAGAGCTACAGTGGCGCCCGAGGTGGGGCTGCACTAGGCGAAAGCCGGCAGGACGCCATAGGGGTCAAGGAAATGGCAGCCGCCCACAATCAGCTCGCGATAGCTTCCGAAGCCGTCGGCTTGACCTCGGCGATTAGGCTTCGAAGCGTACTGAGTATCTCCGGAAAGTGTTTCTCAAGATGCTTTTCGATTCTTCGGTTCTGGAGCACACGTTGCATGTACCCGCAGGCCACAGTTAGCGCCAGAATGTCCGTGCCGTACGAAGCTTCCGCATCTTTCAAATCACGAACGATCGAATCTGTTTCCTCCCTGAGTAATGTCTGGTCTTCGGCTGGCTTGTCCTTGAACTTGCGGCTATGAGGCGCGTCAACAAGAAGCTCCGGAGGCGTCATTGCCAGCAAGGCGGTCGCAAATGACATCGTATATTTTGCAGACGCGACCATATGTTCGGCAGCTTCAATCTGCCAGAATGGTTTCATCTTCCTGAGGACTCCGAAGCCAGAAGCGGGCAGGTCCTTCTCCCGCAGGATGTCGATTACCTCCGGACAGATGCCATCCAACATGGTGGTCGTTCTGCGTATTGCATCAATCTTCACGTCCAAAGCATCCGCGAGACGCTGTTCTGTTAGGCCCTTTGAAAGCGCCTTGCGCAGCATGTAGTGTTGGGCGACTGGCGGGAGGTGATTCACCCTCTTGTTGTACGTGTATGCCTCATCATCCGTTGCAACGATGCAGTCGACCTCCGTCCATCCCAAATGCAGGATAACATCTAGCCGAAGATGAACTATGGCTGCAACTTAGTCCCACATCCACGATCAAGCCGGTAATCGTTAGCCAAGTGGAATACGCGACCGAGCAGTGGAAAGATAAAGTCGGCGCTGCCATCGAGGAAATCAATACCTGAGCACCGAAATCGAGAAGTCTCGGCACCCGCTGAACTCCGCGCTCTATTTGTCTGGTCTGAGTTTTCTCGCGGCGCGCCGCACGGCCTCTTCACTGACCTTTCCGGTCTCTTTCCTCATCGTGCTTAGCTTCGCAGTCGGCGAGAACTGAGGAATTGGTTTCGGAAGATTCTTGTTGAGTGTATCGCCGCGTTTTTGCTGAATCTCACCAGCTTTCGGCTGAGCCTTATCGCGATGGCGATTATCCAGTCCGGGTTCCTTCATATTTGGTATCCTCCGCCGCAGTTAGGTTGACTTCTTCTTTTTCTTCACTGGAACAGCATAAACGCCAGACACTCGCAAGTTATCTCCGGCCTTTAAATGATCTGCGTGCGCTCTCTCCGTCAGGGATGGGTCAAACATGAGCTTCTTCTTTAGCTTTAGTCCACTCACTACATTTTCAAACGAAACGCTGCGGTCTCCGAGCTTCAGGTACCCCATCGCTTCGATAGCATTCGTATCGCCTGTACAGAACGAGTAACCTTCACACTTGCCGCAGCAGATCAGCGATATTGCTTCCTGCTCTCCGGAGTGAATGCCGGCCATGAACGCCGGATTGATGCCGGCAAAAGCATCATTGATATCAGACAACGTTCCTTCAATTACCGCAATTTCCCCTCGCCCTGCCTGAGCCTTCAGGTCAATCCCTGCGGAACCGGTTGACGACACAAAAAAACGCGCCTCGTTCGCGATAATCGAAGGTACGGCGATCTCATAGACTTGCTTGAGGCTTTCCCATATCCCGTGAATATGAGCGTCAATAATGACGTTAGCATCCAGCAATAGCAACTTGAGTTTCGGCACCGGCAAGTACTTCCGAATTTGAATTTAAATACACCGCTAGGTCATACGGACTCATCTCAAGGTACTCAGCAAGCTTGCTTCGCCCAATTCTGCCCTTCGCATACGCAAGATATGCGAGGCGCAAATACCGTTCAGGTAAACCGGACTGAGGTTCCTTTGGAAGCTGTTCACGTCTGCTAAATCTGTCCACCTGGCGCAATTTGGAGCCGTGCTCCAAGAATCTGACCACAGTGTCTCTCTTCAGCATATTCAAATTGACCAGACGCCAACATAATGCATCTATGGAGACTCCGAACTCGCAAGCAATCTCTACTAACTTCTCCAGAGTGATCTTCTTGTCCACGATGCGAGCATGTACCGAACTAGCCAGCGATTCCTGTGGAAGCAGCAATGCCGCGGCAAATGCATCCGCAAGCTGTTCGCATTTCTTGTCGTCCCATTCGCTAGGTGTCATCAGATGAAATAGCTCATGTGCCAGACTATAATTTCGCCGCCATGGAGCTTCGCTGGAATTGAGTAACAGAGCGGCTCCGAAATGATCTTTAGCACACAAAGCCGACCCCGAAGAGCCAAGGTCTTCATAAAAGATTTTGACGCCGTAATCCTCTTCTAACGTCTTTTCAAGAGTGCATGCCGGTCTGCCACCGAGCTTCATGGCATCTCTAACCGTCTCTGCTTCTTTCTGGACAACATATATCTGAACATCTAAAGAAGAAATAGAGAGCGGCTTCAATTCTTTCGGCGGGGGGATTTGGCACCAAGTTTCTAATTGGTTATATTTCGCACATCTCTGTAGGAAGCGCGCTTCGACCTCACCTGCCAGTTCTTCGGTAGGCTTAGCTCTCCATTGCACGACCGGTTCACGCTCACTGCGAGGATTCAGGAGTGCATCAAATGAGCTATTCAAAGCCTGGGCTATCCGAGCAAGTTCCCAAGCTTTCAGCTCCCGATCTCCACTTTCGACGTTTGAAACAATCTGCGATGATTTCCACTCAAGCTCATCGGCCAGTCGCTTCTGCGACCAGCGCATTCGCTCCCGAGCAGCCTTGATGCGGGAGCCGAGTTCTCTAACTACCTTTTTTTCCATACGATTCTCCAAGATGAGGCGGCGGGAAGGGAAATGCTCTCTTACTGGCTACCTTGAATATGATGCACCGATTCGCTCAAGAATTCAAGAAATCATTGAATTGTGATTGGCGTATTCGGGAAAGTGGCTGGCCGAGGGGGTTGGTGGTCCGATTCGGATGGCAGGTCATTTTCCTGACCGACATCGTCAGCGGGCGCCATCGAGCGACTCCGGAACCGTGATATTCAATTTCGGGTCGAGTTTACCGCCCTTGACGAGCATGCGCTTGCCTTTACCCAGGTCTATCGCGCCGCGTTCGATCGCCTTGAGCCACGGCGGCTGATGCCGCTCCGCGAACCACAGGAACAGCCGCTTCACCTTCACGCTGCGGCAGGCCTGAAGCAGCGGCTGCAGCTTGCGCGGACTCAAGTTTCGCAGACCCTCGAACAGCATGTCGGCTTGATGGAACGTCTCGCGTTCCGGCACCTCGTCGAGCAATTCGAGGATCGCGCGCTCGGACGACGACGTCACGAGCGGCCAGTCCCACTTGTCCCATCGTTGCTGCACATAGCTGCTGCGAACCAGTGGATCGCTTGCTTCGCTGTCGACGTCCAGGACCACGTCATTCGGGAATAGCCTCTTCGCGTTATGGAACACGAACCGGCTCTCAAGGTTGAGTTTCAAGACCCAGCCCGGACGTCTGTCCATCCCGTAAAGATGAACCTCGCGCTGCGGTGCCGCGGACAGGTAGTGCGCGAAGCCCTGCAGGTTGAGTGCGGTCCGTCCGCCTATGGCGAAATGCGCTTTCAGCAGCGTCTGCAGGGATATGACGACGCTTTCCCACGGAACACCCCTCTCAGCTTCCGACGCGAGCTCGGGTGCCGGACGACGGTACACGGCGCGCGCGACTCGGTCTAGCCAACCATGCGCGACATACTTTTTTCGTAAGGCGCCGGAATAGCCGTTCTTTTCGAGCCAGGCGGCATCGGCGACCAGCCCTTCAGGGAGGGATCGCTGCAGCGAGTTTAGCTTTTCCTGCTTTTGTATACCCACGGTACACAAAATAGCACAAACTTAAACTAATGTCAGTTTAACAATCTTCAAATTCATATACCCACGGTTAATAAATTGGCGGTTTTATAAACTTTCCTTGTCCTGAGATCGTTCGCTCAGGGTTTCGCTCCCCGAATGACTCGAAGCCGGTTTACGGGACCGCTGGGACGACTGCTTCGCGATTACTTCCGAGTGGGCGACAAACCACCCGGAACTAATGGAACTCCAAGACGCCAGCAACCGCTGGTGATTCTGCTTTCATGCGGCGTTTCCCCGGTACTAATCTATCGAAAGCGCCGTTCGACGGTGCACGGCGCGTCGATTTGCGACATTCATCGTGGTCTGCGACAAGCGCCTCGAACGCGCGGCTTGTTCTCGACTCCTAGTTCGTCGCTGAGCGCATCCTCATTTGGGTACAGGTGAGCTGTTCCGCAAACGCCACAGCGTAGGAAAGGTCTATCAAAAAGACCTTCGATTGATCAGGTCTAAGATAAAGAACTGTAAACTCCCGCCTCTTACGACTGAAGATTGTCGGCAATCAGAGTAGAGAGCTGCGGTAAGATGATCCAGAGATTTCGGAATAGCTAGGGGGTAATGTATCCCGATGTTACACGCCCTTATTGAAACCCTCCTAACGCATCAATCAGCTATCCTTGGCTGTATCGGCGCTTTATTTGCAGCCATAGTCATTAAGTTTCTGCTCTACGCCAAGAGGTTGGACATTTTCGGAGACCCGTCTTTGGCCTCGCCGGCGGCTGGCCCATTACGCCTGAAGAGAGGCTGGAAGATAACAGGACTCGTCATCCTGGTTGCGCTCGCTGGGTGGGGTGGAGCCTCGTACGGCAAGAGCGATCCCATAGAAGCCACACGCGTGCTCGGAATGCCAGATCTCACATGCAACCACCATGGGAAGAGCTTGATCATTTTCCTTCATGGTTGGAGGGGAGACCGGGAGGAGACGTGGAAGCGCTTTCCGGACCTCGTCTGCGGGGACTATCAGTTCAGGGATACCGACGTGCTTTCGATCGGATATCCGACGTATCTGATCGGCAGTAATCTTTCGATGGAGCAGTTCGGTGGATGGCTAGCGGATAAATTGGCAGCTAATGACATCGGGCGATACGAGAAGATTGCGATCATCTGCCACAGCATCGGCGGTCTCCTAGCTCGTCAGATCGTTCTAGAACATCGGCCTGAACTCAATCACATAGGCTTATTAGTGGAACTCGGTACCCCGCATCTCGGGCCATATAGTTATTCCGCACTGATCGACCAGAAGATCCTCCCGGGCGGAAAACTTGTCGGCGAAATTCAAGCCGATTCCCCGTATCTCAACGGCCTCGAGGAAAGTTGGAAGCATTTAGCTACAAAGCCGCATACTTTTTGCGAGGGTAGCCCCGCTGATAAGGTCGTATCGATCGAAAGCGCCCAATACGGCTGCGATGAGAAGCACACCTATCCTGCTCTGGATCATCGTGGGTTGGTAAAACCAACTGAAATGGGAGAAGACCGATACAAAATACCGACCTACGCAGTGAAGAAGTACTTAGAGTGAGGAACCATGCAAGCGCTTATTAATCTGGCCGGTGAGGAAGAGTTTCTTCGCATTGCGACCGCCGCAATGGAGCGCCGGGACGTTCAGGGAATCACGCTCCACATTGACGATCTATGGCTAACGGAGTGGAACGCAACACATCTATTTGGAGATCCCGGCGCTTACTTTCGAGAGTGGTTTCGGAGTGTTGGTCCAATCTGGCGGGATTTGAATGGCACTGCATATTTCGCTGACTCTCCAATAAACGATCACCCAGTTCGCCTCCCAGGGACGAAGGACCTCAACCAGCGCATGCCGTTCTGGGCCGCGAGGAGAGACTATTTGCATCTTCCCACGGCTCTTCCAGTAATTCTTACTATATGTCTGCGACCAGAACCTAAAGAAATTCCTCGATTTGAGTCGCAAAGGTTCCAGATCGCTTACGAGGTTCGCCCGCTGGCGCAACTCTCCTCAAATCCGAAACGCTTGCGGCGACCGCTTCTAGGAGGTTTGAGTGCTGGTGTCGGCACTGCAAGCTACGGCACGATGGGTGGCGTCGTCCGCGATATTGGGCAGAATGGGCGTATGTTCGGAGTCACCTGTGCCCATGTCATGACGTCAGGGACCGTCGATCAACCTGCTAAAATCGACCGAAAGAATGCAGCGCGCATAGGCAGTGTCCATAGCCACTCCCCCCTACAATCGTCCGCTGGCCTATGCACTCCAGCGTCGAAGAACGGGCTGAACTCCGTCGATGTCGCGCTAATCGAAATTGATCCCTCCGTCCCTGCAAATTTGGAGATACTCGATATCGGACCGCTTGCGGGTATTATCCCGATAGCAAAGATAGGTCAAGGGCAGGCCGTCGAGTTCACGGGTAGGAGCAGCGGAAATCGATCCCTCAAGGTCGGACGGCTTGGAGTCATCTACCAGTATCAGAAGAATGGCCAGACGTATTGCTTTCAGAACGTCATTCAACTGAATTGGCCTCGATTTTATCAACTGACTCAACGGCCAGTTACAGCTGGAGATTCTGGATCATGGATATGTGCTGCAAATGGCCAGGGAGTAGGGTGGTGCGGCATGATTGTGGGGGAAGATCGCCTTCATGGATATGCCGTTTATGCGGAGACGATTGAGGATTGGTGGAAACAGCAGGGGTTCTCGCTTTCGGTCATCTGATATCTGTCTCTGTTGACCTACGGGCGGAGAACTCGTAGCTTTGCAGAGCAGCTGATTAGGCACACACGTTGCTCTTCGCTGTCCCGGACGGCTGACGGGCAAACTGGAGATTGAGCCGACCATTCGCCCAGAAACACACTCCTTAGCACAATCCTGCGTCGCTATGCATTCTTATTTGGTATCGTGGCCACGTATGCGCGGATCGTACGCTGGTCGCCGCTGAGTGTAGCGGGAGGCCGGTCGAGCAACCAGAGCAGATCGCGTTTCAGAACGGCTCGCGCAGCCGCAGGTTTGTTCAAGCTCTGAAGCGTTCGAAACAGGTTCCATGCGCAGACTGAAACAGCGGAATGCTGCGGTCCTAACACCCGTCTCTGGATGTGCAGTATCCCTTCCTGCAGCTTGCGCGCACCGATCAAATAGCCCTGCGTATACAGCGTCGCGGCCACATTGTTCATCGAGGTAAGGGTATCGGGATGTTCCAGCCCGAGCACCCGTCGTCGGATGTCCAGAACCCCTTCCTGCAACTTGCGGGCCCCAGCCAAATCGCCCTGCATATACAGCGTCGCGGCCACATTGTTCATCGATGTAATGGTATCGGGATGTCCCAGCCCGAGCACCCGTCGCCGGATGTCCAGAACTTCTTCCTGCAACTTGCGGGCCCCAGCCAAATCGCCCTGCATACACAGCGTCTCCGCGACATTGCTCATCGAGATGAGGGTATTGGGATGCTCCAACCCCAGCACCCGCCGTACGATGTCCAGCGTTTCCTCCTGCAGCTCGCGAGCTCCCGTTAGGTCGCCCCGCTCTCGCAGCATCGCAGCCAAGTTGTTCATCGAGCCCAGCGTATTCGGGTGCTCCAGCCCCAGCACCCGTCGCGCGATGTCCAGCGTCTTTTCCTGGAGTTTGCGTGCCTCTGCGAAATCACCCTGCAGGTGAAGTGTCATCGCCAAGCTGTTCATCGAGGTCACCGTCTCAGGGTGCTCCCGTCCAAGCACCCGACAGCGGATGTCCAACACCCCTTCCTGTAGCTTGCGAGCCGAAGTAAGATTTCCCTGCGCTCCCATGGTGTCCGCCAGGTTATTCATCGAGGCAAGTGTGTCGGGGTGTTCCGCGCCCAACAGCCTGCTCAGGATCTCCAGCGACTCTTCCTGAAGCCTGAGGGCCCCCGTCAAATCTCCTTGCGCTCGTAACGTTAATGCCAGGTTGTTCATCGACGCAAGTGTGCAGATGTGCTCGTGTCCAAACGTCCTGCGCGCGATATCTATTGTTTCTTCCTGCAGTTCGCGAGCCTCTTGCCAAGCACCCTGCTCTTGCAGTGTCTGGGCAAAGTTGTTCGTTGATAGAAGTGTTTCGAGGTTCTTGGGGCCTAGCACGCGGCGGTTGATCTCCATCGTTTCTTCCTGCAGCTTGCATGCCCCTGCCAAATCACCCTGGTGGTGAAGTGTCATCGCCAAGTTGCTCATCGAGGTGAGCGTGCTTGGATGCTCCGATCCCAGCGCGCGTCGGCGGATGTCCAAAGCCTGTTCTTGCAGCCTGCGAGCCGAAGCATATGATCCCCGCTCAAGGTCATACCGCGCCACCCAGCTGACAAGAGTGGCCTCATCGGCGGTAGTAGGGATTGAAGCCACTTGCCGTGCGTGCATCACTTGGAACTCAATCTGCTCATGCAATCTGGGATCTACCGCCTTCTCTGCTATCTCCTCCGTCAGCGCCACGATAACCGCCGCCCGAAGTGCTGGTGTACGTTCCGGCGAGCCCTTTTCTTGGAAACGGACGGTTCGCGAAACCAAGCTATGCACCGCACGTGCCTCCTGATGTATACCCGCAACCTCGGCCAGAGATGCTACTGTGACCTGATGGAACCCCAAAGTCGCGCGTTCCTCCGCGTCCTCCTGACAGAGTTTGTCCGCCCGTTGGAAAACCGCCACTACCAGCGACGCAGGAATCGGTGCTGTGGCCATCGTCGATGCCAAGCGAAGAAAGTCTAGCCCCTCCGCTCCTAGCTCACATATGCTTCGCAGCATGGTTTGCGCGATGCTCTTCTCGTGGCCATTGGGCAGCACATCCGCCAGCTTCTCGGCAAATACCAGCGCATCTTCGTCGGGCCGTGCCATCTTGCCTCGAAAAGCAGCGAAGGGGTTGTCCGCCGCGGAGGACAACAATGCCGACGCATTTACATCGAGCGCCAGCGGGTGGTAGCCCAAGCATGCCGCCAATAGCCGAGCCTGTTCCTCTTCATCCGTACTTGCAGGCACCCTGCGCGATGTTAATAGTTGATACGCCTCCTCTGGCGCGAGCACAGAGAGATCGATTCCTCTTAAGAGCGACCCATACCCGCCGCTACGAGTCGTGACTAGGGTGTGCGCCAAGGCATGGGGAGCACACCAGCGGCGCAGCGTCTGGCCGTCGAGGCCACTGGGTAGATCATCCACTATCCAGAGGCAAGCCTTGCCCTCTGCGGCGATTTTGCGAGCCAGCGCGCCCTCGACTTGTTGCTCCTCTTTCATCTCATGCGTGTCGATGCCTAACCGCTCAGCGATCTGGCGCATTTGATCGGTGCGTAACGCTTCTCTTTGTTCAGGCGCCAAAGTAGTCTGCGCGTCATCAGTGCCGTAGGCGCGCAGCCAAAACACACCACCTGGATAAGCGGACCCAAGATGCAGAGCGTACTCCTCCGCCAGCAGCGACTTTCCCACACCAGCGAGCCCGCTGATTCGCCCGATGCCTCCCGTAGCCACCGGCGTGTTGCCGATCAGTGGTACGTCCCCCGCGTGGAGAAGCGAGTGCACTTCCCACATTTCCCTTAAGCGCCCAATAAAACGGGTAGAGCCAAGTGGAGTCATTCCGTGCCAGGTAGGCGCGCTGAGTGGATGAATGTCGGGCAGCGGCCCCTCTAGCTCAGTGACGCGCTCGACAATCGCTTGCACAAGGTCGTTCAGTGCGGGGCCGTCGCCAACCGGCGCGGCGCAGAACTTGGCGTCACGCAGTTCAATCGGATGAATGTGGTCGGCTGTCTGCTGCGGGTTGATCACCATCACACGGCGACGAGGGTCTCCTTCGGCCCGCGCAGCAAGGAAAGCAGCGGTTAACTCCCACTGGCAGGCGCGACGCAGAGGGTATGTCTGTGAGTAATAGGCCAACAGTGCCTTCGATCTTGCTAACCCTTCGGTTACCGCATGCGTGATGCTGGTGAACTCTTTGATCTCGGTTGCGTCGAACCAGACGCGCAACCCAGCCTTGGTGAGCGCCTCGTAGATCTGCCGTGGGCGGTCTCCATCGGACCATGAGTGACTGAGGAAAACATCGTAGGATGGGACCATATAGGAATCACCCGGAAGCATACCACCTGCTTTCCTGAATTGAGCAATGGGTTGGTCGAACCGGGCTACCCCGAAGTGTGCGGGTCAGAAGTCACGTTCTGAAAAGTTGGGATTTCATCGGTTCTGGTCCCGATCGCGAGTGGATGACGGGCAATCCGGACACGACTAGCGCAAGCTTCGTCTCTTCTTGGCCAGGTGGATTAGCTTCGGCGAGTGAGTCCCTTTGCCGAGGCCTCGGATCCAGGTGGTTCACGGAACGGTTCCACAGAAATGCGCTTGTAACACACTTCCAGCACCGTCAGGTATTCTCTACCGCCCGGCGCTTGCAGAACTACGCTGTCGCCCGCTTCCGACTTCATCAACGCGCGCCCCATCCACTTTCACGGACTTCATCTGCGCCCTCACCAATTGTTTCACGTCTTCCAGTCCTTAGCGATCCTATCCATCATCTCGGACAGGTGCAGGCGAAGGCGTGCTTGGAGATCAGTAAGTCAATCCGAGCGCTGGAACGGGGCAGCGCCCGGCCATCCTCGTTGCATGGTCATCCTTCTTTGCTCTCTGTGTAGAAAAAGCTAGAGTGTTCCAGTGTGCATTTGTAACCGCTCTCCAAGCCGCTGCCCATAGTGTGCAATACGGGAGCCGGCGACCATCCGCGTTGTGCTGTAACGATGGAGTGCAGAGTCTATGGATGCCTCTTGTACCAGAGCATCGCGCAGCTCCATCGCATCTCCAGCTGCCTTTGCGACGCCCATAGCTGTGTGAGGCCGAACTACGAAGCCCGCATCGCCCAAAAGAGCAACACGGCCGCGATACAGAACTGGCGCTTCGTAGTCGAATATCCCCTGGAGAAAAGGGGCTTTCTCATTGGAGACGATCTCACTCAACACGACGGGCAGCTTTACCCGAGCTACGGCGCGTAACTCTTCTTCGGTACTTTTGGAGAGACCACCTCTGGGCGCGGAAAAAAACCGGCGTTCACCAGTATTAGACTCAAGTGCTTTTGCGAACTCCTCGGAGGATAGCTGTCGATACCAGACCCAGTTGTAGCGACGTTTGCCAGGCTGAATGCTTCCGTCCGCTCCAGCTACCGTGTAACCAAGATATTGCGAGCCAGGCAAGTCAAAAAACGTAAAACGGTCGGAGACTACATCGGCACTTCGCGCCGGCAACTCTTGCTCCGGCGCAAGACCGCGGAAAGCAGCGTATCCGGCGTATCGAGGATAAGAATCGGGTGCAACCAGAGAGCGTACGACAGAACCGATCCCGTCCGCACCTATGACAAGATCAGCCCGATGAATGGAACCATCTGACAAGTGGACCTCGGCATGGCCCTCGGTCGTCGAAACCCAAACGACATCGCTGCCCAAATGGTAGCGCCGGGAAGGTATCTGATCCCGCCACGCTTCGAAAAGAAGGTCCCATGACATCTGCGCCTGGGGTGTTTTCAGCAGTTCCTGGATGTCGCCATTGCGATCAAGGAAGATTCGCTCGTGCGCGACAACTCCCGTGTGCAGAACATCTTCGCGGCCAATTTCGCGCAGTATCTCTGAGACCTCGTGCTGTGGAACAAGGCCAGCTCCTTTGCCTGCCAGGCCAGAGGAGGAACGTTCATAAATGTCCACCTCCCATCCTACCCGCTGCAGCAGAACTCCAATGAAGAGCCCGCCCACAGAACCCCCAACAACGATCAGTTTACCTTGCATCGATTCACTCCGCCTTCCCTGGAAATAAGCTTCAGTATGCGTTCTGCGTTTTCCGATGCAATCTCACGCAGATCATCGAATCTCACACTCCTCGACCACCCCTCGTCGGTCTGTTCATCACGGGAGTTGTCGGCGGTACGATCCTGTTCGCGATCCTAGCAACGGCCTTTCGCGCCCGGGCGCGATAGAGCGGCGTGCCGGGAAAGGGTGCTCACCTGTCACGAGTGCGGATGTTTGATGAACGTGCCTTCCTGGAGCTCGATCATCGCCTGCTTCAGCTCGCCGGGATGGTTCATGACGATCGGACCGTACCAGGCGACCGGTTCCTCGATTGGCTTGCCGGAGACGAGCAGGAAGCGTATGCCGTCGGGGCCGGCCTGCACCACGATGTCGTCGCCCCGGTCGAAGAGCACCAGTGAGTGGTTGCGCGCGTCGTAGGTCGGCGCGGCTTCGGGAATCGCCGTGTGCTCGGTCAACACCGCGCGCGGCTCCGAGGCGTCGCGGAAGGTCCCCTGGCCGGCGAACACGTAGGCGAAGGCGTTGCGCGTGACATCGACCTTGATGCGCCTGCGCGTGTTGGGCGGTACCGAGATGTTGACGTAGGCTGGATCTGCGGCCACGCCTTCCACCGGGCCGCGCTTGCCCCAGAATTCGCCGCAGATGATGCGCGCGCGCGTGCCATCGTCCTCGGTAACCTGCGGGATCGCGCTTGACGGGATATCCTGGTAACGCGGATCGCTCATCTTCAACGATGCGGGCAGGTTCGCCCACAACTGGAAGCCGTGCATGCGCCCCTGTGGATCGCCTTTCGGCATCTCCTGGTGCAGGATGCCGCTCCCGGCAGTCATCCACTGCACATCGCCCGCGGTCATCTTTCCCTTGTTGCCCAGGCTGTCGCCGTGCTCCACCGAGCCCGCCAGCACGTAGGTGATCGTCTCGATGCCGCGATGCGGGTGCCAGGGGAAGCCCGCCAGGTAGTCCTCGGGATTTTCGTTGCGGAAATCATCCAGCAGCAGGAACGGATCGAATTCCTTGGTCTTGCCGAAGCCGAAGGCGCGCTGCAGCTTTACACCCGCGCCCTCGATCGTTGCCTTTGTATTCAGGATTTGCTTGACTGGCCGGAGACTCATATTTCATCCTTTTCAAGCATTGGATGCGCAATTCAGAATAATGATTCGGGATCGAGAATCCTTATATCAGGACATATCATCTGTTCAGGTGAGGTAAGAGGAGCCTTCCCATGATCCGCAAACTCGTCGCTACGGACAATGATGCTGCTACCGCCATTCTTCGTCTCGTTTTCGGTATCGTCTTCTTTGCCCACGGCGCCCAGAAGATGCTGGGCTGGTTCGGCGGTTACGGCTTCCACGGCACGATGGGGTTCTTCATCCAGACGATGCACATCCCGGCACCCCTCGCCTTTCTCGCCATTGCTGCGGAGTTCTTCGGAGGCCTCGGCCTGATCTTCGGATTCCTGACGCGCATTGCCGCCTTCGGTATCTTCATTAACATGGTCGTCGCCATCGTCACAGTGCACCACAATTTCGGCTTCTTCATGAACTGGACAGGCACGCAGAAAGGTGAAGGCTTTGAGTATCACCTCCTGGCGCTTGCCATGGCCGTGCTGCTGTTGATCCGCGGTGCCGGAGCGGCCTCAATCGATTACTTGTTTGCCGGCCGCGACACCACGGCAGTGGCTGCTCAGGGTGCGCGATGAAATCCAACGAGAAGCTCTCCGCTCCTCATCTCTGGACGGTGATGATGCGCAGTCACCGCGCCATTCAGAAGGTCGCCGAGGCGAGCATTGCGCGCACCGACCTTTGCCTCACCGACTTTGCGGCTCTTGAAGCCCTGCTGCACAAGGGCCCACTGACCATCACCGAACTTCAGCACAAGGTCCTGCTGGCCAGCGGCTCGATGACGGCGGCGGTTGATCGACTGGAGAAGCGCGGATTGCTGGTGCGCAAGTCGAGTCCTGCCGACCGCCGCGCGCGCGTGGTGGAGCTCACGCGTGGCGGCCGACGGTTGGCGGAATCGTGCTTCGAGCGACACGCGCACGACCTCGAGACCTTGATATCGGTGCTTACGTCAAAGGAGAAGGCGTCACTCTATGCGCAGCTCAAGAAAATCGGGCTGCGCGCTGCCCAGATAGTTGAAACGGCGTCCTGACATTGAGGCACCAGCGAGGGCGTTTGTTGCCGCCAGAAATTACACAGCCATCTGCCGCAATTGATACAAGATCTCTGAGGGTTCGGGGCGAATCGTGTAGTCTGCATTGACATCGGCAGCGCGAATGATTCCTTGCTGGTCGATCACTTACCGCATTCTTGTTCCTGCGGTCAGCAGCTGATGAAGAAGTCTTTGCCGCGGGCAACTGCGAAGCTTGCGAGCAGGAGTTCTTTCCCGCAGGTCGCGTGCAGTCTAATTTTCTCTGCAATCTCGGCTACGGCGATGATTCGAAGCTGCATTCGCGTAGCCGGCGCCTTGACTTTAGCGAGGCATGCACCCTGATGTGATCGCAATTGTCCATGCTGTCGGCACGGGCGACGTGAGCACGAACTGGGAGTTGCCACATGCCCAACTTGAGTCCGGAGGGCCACGTATGTCATCTACCACTAACATTCGGCGAACACATTCCGAACCAGGAAGAACCATGTCTAGTTGGCCTACCACTCCGAGCGCGCTCGATGCTGCCACCCAAACGTTTCCGATTCTGACGGAGTCGCAGATTGCTCGCGCTCGTCCCTGCGGCACCGTTCGGAAGGTTGAATTGGGAGAAATCCTGTTTCAACCCGGGGACACCGACGTGCCGTTCTTCGTTCTGCTTTCGGGAACGATGGAAATCGTGCAGCCGTACTGCGAGGGTGAACGCCTGATCACCACTCACGGTCCCGGGCAGTTCACGGGTGAGATGACGATGATCTCCGGTCGGCGGTGTCTTGTACGCGGGCGCGTCACGTCCCCGGGTGAATTTCTTGAGATCAGCGCAGATGGCCTGCGGTCGCTCATCGCCCGGGATGCCGAGCTGGGTGAGATGTTTCTGCGAGCGTTCATCCTGCGCCGTTTGGCGTTGATCAGCCAAGGGTATGGCAACGTCGTCGTGATTGGCTCGCGGCATTCTGCCGATACGCTGCGCCTGCGCGAGTTTCTCAGCCGCAACGCTCACCCATATAAATATCTCGATCTCGATGTAGATAAGCCTTCCCAGGAGGTCCTTGACCGTTTTGATGTGAAATTGAACGAAGTGCCGGTAGTCATTTGTCAGGGCGGCACGGTCTTGCGTAATCCATCGACGCAGCAACTGGCGGACTGCCTGGGTTTGAACGTCAGCATCGATGCGTCTCAAATACGCGATCTGATTATCGTCGGAGCGGGACCAGCGGGATTGGCGGCCGCCGTTTACGCTGCATCCGAGGGGCTGGACGCCCTGCTGATAGAGACCAATGCTCCGGGTGGCCAGGCAGGATCGACTTCCAAGATTGAAAACTATCTTGGCTTTCCGACCGGAATCTCAGGCCAGGAACTGACCGCTCGTGCTATCAATCAGGCCGAGAAGTTTGGGACGAAGATGATCGTCGGCCACCAGGTCGTCCGGCTGAATTGTAAAGAGGGCAGGTACGAGATCGTCCTCGACAACAGCAACACACTTCCGGCACGCACGATTATCATTGCCAGCGGTGCACAGTACAACAAGCCGCGTATCGCCAATCTGGACAAATTTGAAGGCCGAGGCATTTACCACGCCGCGACTTACATGGAGGCACAACTCTGCGAAAGCGAGGAACTCATTGTCGTTGGCGGAGCAAATTCCGCTGGTCAGGCAGCGGTTTTCCTCGCGCAAACGGCGCGCAAGGTGCACATGCTGGTGCGCGGTAAGGGATTATCCGACACTATGTCTCGCTACCTGATTCAACGCATCACCGAGAATCCTGGGATTGAGCAGCATTACGAGACCGAGATCGTTGGCTTAGAGGGGGACGGAAGCCTGGAGCGCGTCACTTGGCGTGACGCCACGGGTAGAACGTCAACTCACTCGATTCGGCATGTATTCATAATGACGGGCGCGTCGCCGCGAACCGATTGGCTGAATGGCTGCGTTGTCCTGGACGAGAAAGGGTTCATCCTCACCGGAAAAGACCTGAATGGCGTGCCTAACGGCGACGGGCACGGAACTGCATGGCCGCTGGTGCGCCCGCCAGAAATGCTAGAGACCAGCCTTCCCAGCGTTTTTGCAGTGGGTGACATTCGGGCCGGCAGCGTGAAACGCGTCGCCTCGGCGGTTGGTGAAGGATCTATGGCCGTGCAGTTTGTCCATAAGGCGCTGATGGCGTAGCGTGGCGAGGAAAGCTGGGTCATAACGTTTTTGTATTATTGCTTCGACCCTACAACTCGCCACGCGTCTGGGGCTGAATACCAGCGTGAATGGCGCGAACAGCAACCGCGGTGCATCCTGTAGGTAATAACCGAGCGGGTGAGGGTCTCTCGACTCCTGAAACATGGCAAAACGGCGTACTAACAAAACGACGACCTCGGCCCGAAGTCGGCCGGACAATCTGGCGACATTCAGGGAATGGCGAATGCCGCTGCAGCGGATTCTGAGGGCGTGGGAGAACTGGCGGAAGAGGGGAACGCCTTCGAAGCCGACGCTGTCGAGGATCGAAGAGGGGGCGATCCGTCCGAGGTCAAAACTCGCGAGGCGCCGGAAGACGATGTTCCTGGCGAGTACCTGAACGACGACGATGAGCGCGTGGCATAGGTAGAGCATGAAACCGCCCTGCGATGAAGCGGTGAAGTGGTGGTCCATTACGTTCAGCGGCATTTGTACGGTGTCGAATGTGAAACCATGCTCCGCCGCGGTCGATAGCGCACTTTACCAGCCTTCTTTGCGTCCAATGCCGCCTCCAGCGCACCATTTTGGACAAGGATGCCGCATTGATGATTCCACGGGTTTGCGGCAACAGCGGACAATGTAAGCTCACCACATCCGCTTCCGACAATCACGCGCATCCCCACCGCTACCGCGACCTCGCCCACGTCAGGTTTGGCGACTTTCCTTGCACCGCTACTCGCCGTTTTTGTCCCAGGAAGAACGCGCCAGTCTCCAGTTCACCTCAATACCGACTGATCGGTAGCGATTCTGTCATATGCAGGATTTCGGTCATTTGTCCGAAGCGGAAGAGGCTGTAACTTTTCAACGGCGCACGCGTCCAAACGGCAGAGGGTGAGGCCGTCACAGAACTACGCGACTGCACCCCGACGATGCTTACATCGCAATCAATGACGCGCCAAAGGTGGAACGTCTGCGTGAGCAATTCCCTAATCTGTATCGGAAGTAAGAAGTAAGTAGATACAACGCGTGAAAAGAAAGGCCGGATAGACGAACACTATGCTTATTTACTTGCTCGCATTTATTGGTGGAGTGCTGACGATTCTAAGTCCGTGCATTCTCCCTGTACTGCCATTTGTATTTGCCCGGGCCGACCAGCCGTTTCGTCGCTTCGGCTTGCCTCTGCTTGTCGGCATGACGCTTACGTTTTCGCTCGTGGCAATCGCCGCTGCATTCGGCGGACATTGGGTGGTACGCCTCAATCAGGGCGGGCGCTACGCAGCAATGGCCATATTTCTAGTGTTGGGCTTGACCTTGCTTTTTCCTTCGCTAGCCGAAATGTTGACCCGGCCGCTGGTTCGCGTCGGCAGCCGGCTCCAGGGTAGGCCTTCCACACAGAGCAGCATCGGAAAATCATTTGTGCTTGGAATTTCTACCGGCTTACTTTGGGCGCCATGCGCCGGCCCAATCCTTGGTTTGATCTTGACCGGAGCAGCCATCCAGGGCCCTAGTGCCCGCTCATCCTTCCTGCTCTTGTCTTTTGCATCGGGTGCGGCAGCATCATTAGGAGTTGCTCTTTTTGCGGGGAATAAGGCTTTTACCGCCCTGAAGCGGTCTCTGTCTTTCGAAGTCTGGATACGTCGCGCCCTCGGTGTAGCGGTAATCATGGGAGTGGCTGCTATCGCATTGGGTTGGGACACCAATCTGCTCACAAAGTTTTCCTTTGTGAACACTTCTACGGCCGAAGCCCGTTTGATCAACGCGCTCGATACAGAGAAACCCTCCACTCTTGCAGTGAGTGCCGCTGAGTCGCAACCGGCTCTCGCCGATGAAGGCGCAATGCCCGATCTGAACGGCGCAGTAGCGTGGCTGAACTCAGCGCCATTGACCCGCGACTCCCTTCGCGGCAAAGTTGTCCTCATCGACTTCTGGACTTACTCATGCATAAACTGCCTGCGCACCTTACCCTACGTGGAAGAATGGGCTGCGAAATATAAGGATGCCGGCCTGGTTGTCATCGGCGTGCATACGCCCGAGTTCGCCTTCGAAAAAGATCAGGCAAGCGTGGCGAAGGCCGTCCGGGATCTAAAAGTCAGCTACCCCGTTGCCCTCGACAGTGATCACAAGATCTGGCAGTCCTTCCACAATGAATACTGGCCGGCACACTACTTCATAGATGGCAAGGGGCGCATTCGCTATCACCACTTCGGAGAAGGCGAATACAACGAGTCCGAACACGTGATCCAGCAACTGCTCAAGGAGAACGGCGCAACATCTCTCTATGAACAGGCGATCAGCATCTCTGCTACCGGTGCTCAAGCAGCTTCGGACGACAGGGACGTCCATTCACCGGAAACATACATCGGCTATCGCCGCGCCGAGCATTTCGCCTCCGTCGAACCGATTGCTGAGAATGCCCGCCAAGCCTATCTTCCGCGCCCAAGAGTTTCTCTCAACCAATGGGCGCTGGCAGGCACATGGAAAGTGGGCCCTGAAAGCGCTGCGCTCCAGACAGCACCCGGCAAAATGGTGTTTCGTTTCCATGCGCGCGATCTTCACCTGGTGCTAGGCCCTTCGAAAGACGGCAAGCCGGTGCGTTTCATCGCCAAACTTGATGGAGCTCCGCCCGGTGAAGACCACGGCAGCGACACCGATGCGAGCGGTTCAGGCATGATTCAAGGCCATCGCCTGTATCAGTTGATTCGACAAAAAGGAACAGTGGAAGACAGAACGTTCGAAATCGAATTTCTCGATCCCGGTGTGCAGGCGTTTGCCTTCACTTTTGGTTAAGAAATTAGCTAGAGCAATAGGAGACAAAGCATGTTGACCCGCAGAAGTTTTCTGGGCACTTCCGTAATAGCGGCTGCCGGAGTTAGCCTGCTGGCGTGGCTCACCCGTCCTGCCGTTATGTCTGTTGCGCAACAAGCGGCGAAGGCGAGCCCGGACGAAGCGGACACGGTGACCGTCATCCAATTCAGCGACTCCGGGCAGAACCTCGGCCCTGCTCGCGTCAAAAAAGTTCACAAGACAGCCGCCGAGTGGAAGAAGCAATTGGCGCCATTGCAATTCGAGGTCACTCGTGAGGAAGGAACGGAAATAGCCTTCAGCGGCCAATACGACATCCACGACAAGGGACTCTATCGCTGCATCTGTTGTGGCAATGCACTGTTCAGTTCTGACACAAAGTTTGATTCAGGGACCGGATGGCCCAGCTTCTGGGCGCCGATTGCCAAAGAAAATGTCCACACCAGCAGCGACACGAGCCTCGGAATGATCCGTGACGCCGTCTCCTGTACAGAATGCGAGGCGCACCTTGGCCATGTTTTTGACGACGGCCCCAAGCCTACATATTTGCGTTATTGCATGAATGCCGCTTCATTGAAGTTTGTTAAGCATGTCTAGATTTGCGGGGCCGCAACAGATCAAGCCTAGCTTCTGGCCGAAGCGGCTTCGTTCAAGTCCGGATCTGAGAGGTCAGAAGCTGCGTTGGCGCTTGCGTCGGATCCCGAGTGGATAACGGGCAATCCGGACACGACTAGCGCAACATCGTCGCGCGGCAAGGAGCAGCTGACGATGGCGACTGGATCGACGAAAAGCGCAAGAGGCGTCCGGTGTCTCTTCCGGACCTAGATCAAGCGAAATCAGCCGTTCTAAACACCGTGAGTTCGGCGGACGCGCAGCGTGGATACCGGCACGCGATCGACGAATTCGTCGAGTGGTACTGCTCCGAGCCAAAGGTGGATTAGCGTCGGCGAGGGAGTCCCTTTGCCGAGACCTCGGATCCAGGTGGTTCACGGAACGTTTCCACAGAAATGCGCTCGTAACACACTTCCAGCACCGTCAGGTATTCTGTACCGCCCGGCGCTTGGAGAACAACGCTGTCGCCCGCTGCCGACTTCATCAACGAGCGCCCCAGAGGTGACACCCAACTGATGTGGTTGCGGTTGAGATCGATCTCGTCGACGCCTACAATGCTCACCACTCGCTCGGCTCCCGCGGCATTGGCATAGCGCACGGTCGCTCCGAAGAATACCCTCGTCTTCGCCTGCCCCGCTCTCGAAGCTTCCTTCGTGAGAAAGCGAATCCGCCCATCGATCTGCCGCAGCCGCCGCTTGCCGTACTGATAGTCGGCGTTTTCACTGCGATCGCCGTTGCTGGCCGCCCACGCCACCACCTCTACAACGGCCGGGCGTTCCCTGCTGAGCAGAAACCGGTGCTCATCTTTGAGGCGCTGCAGCCCGCTCGGCGTTATGTAGTTCTTGCCGCTCGTCGCGGGCTCGTTCGCTTGTGGTTTTCTCGTAAATCCTTTTCGCATCTCGTAGTTGTTCCCAGTGGGTGCCAATAGAACGCGGATGAACGCCGATAGAAAACACTGTAGGTCAGGGTTCGCATAACGCATCAGAACCGTACGGATGATTCGTAGAGAACAAATGCAATGGATCACCAGAGAGCACCCGCAGGGTTAAGCCTCCGAGATTCATAAGTATGATTCGCAAACTGATTTGCGAACGCCTGGATGAAAGCAACCCAAACTTACGCTGGAGTGTTTATGTCCTCGCCCTGACTTCTGTGCCCGCGACTGCGCCTGATGCCGTGCCGGACAGCGGGCAGCTAGGACGAACGATGACTTTGTGCCAAAAGGTCATACTTGCGGAGTCGTGCCAGTTTCAATCTCTTCCGCCTGCGTCGCGATTGCACGAAGCATTCCACTAAATATCCATCGATGGGCGGGATACAGAGCGTACCAGTAGACAAGACCGCCCAGACCCGCAGGGTCGAAGGTGGCCGTCTGCCGAATATTGGACTCGTGAAGGTCTGGCCCTGCGTCGGTCGGCTCAACTTCAAATTGCAGCCACGCGCGCCCCGGTAACTTCATTTCGGCAACAAGACTCAGACGGTGATCGGGCTCAAAGGCTTCCACCCGCCAGAAATCCAGCGCATCGCCAACCGTTAGAGTCTCGGGGTTGCGACGCCCCCGGCGCATTCCAACGCCGCCGGCCAGGATATCCAGAAAGCCGCGCAACCGCCACAGAACGGTGGCAAAATACCAGCCGTTCGCACCGCCAATGCGCCGGATGGGCGCAAAAGCTGCTGCCGGTGAAGCCGAGACGCGCAGGGTGCGGGAGTCTACAAGCCTGGTTCCGAAATGCACGCCACCCCACGCCGACGTTCTTCCAGCCGATGAAAGAGCATCGGACCAGCGGGTCTCAGCAAATTCACGGTCTTCATTCAGCAAGGCTCTCTCAATGGCTTGCCGCAACCCCATGGGCTTGATACCGAAGCCTTCGAGCGCCGATGGGCTCCGCACCAATGTCGGATTGCGCAGGCTGTCGATGAGTTTGCGGCCTACGCGCGCGTAGATGGGGGTCACAAGCCCCAACCACAAACTGGAGAGACGCGGAGTCAGGACAGGAACCGAAATCATGATGCGGCGCAATCCGCGCTGCCTCGCATACTCGCGCATGATGTCGCCATAGGAAACCTGGTTCGCGCCGCCAATTTCAAATACCCGATTCCCCTCCTCGGACGGCAAATCCAGAGCCTGCACCAGATATTGCACCAAATCCTCGATAGCGATGGGTTGTGCTTTGACGGAAACCCAGCGGGGACAGATCATCACCGGCAGACGCTGCACCAATGCGCGGATCATCTCAAAGGAAAGGCTGCCAGAACCAATTACGATGGAGGCTTGAAATTCGATCACCTCTAAACCCGATTGCCGAAGGAGTTTGCCAACCTCATGGCGACTACGCAAGTGTGCAGATAGTGATGAATCGGCTTCACCCAGCCCGCCGAGATAGATAATCCGCTTGATTCCGGATTCTTTGGCGGTATCTGCAAAGTTCTCGGCGGCAATGCGATCTTGTTCTTCGAATTTCTCAGCCGAGCCCATGGAATGGACCAGGTAATATGCCGTGTAAACACCAGCCATTGCCAGCCGCAGTGTGGTGCGATCCAGGCAGTCGCCGGCCACGACCTCGGTTCCTGGCCGGGTTCGAGCTTGCAGAACTTCGGGGCGCCGGGCAAGACAGCGAACTCGCCTACCGCCTGCCTCCAGGGCCGTCAGGAGTCTGCCTCCGACGTAGCCAGTGCCGCCAGTCAACAGAATGAGAGCCGGGTTGTGAGATTGCTCGATAATATCCATAACCGCTCCAGCCTTAAAGCTCCGCGTACTCTTTGAATATCGATGAAATCTGCGCTGTGCGGTAGTCGAAGATTCGCTCAACGTCGCGCCGCACCATCCATCCGGCAAGGAAATTTCCTGCGGCTCCCATCGGCACCTCGTAGTGCACGCTGTCACTGATCAGGGTGCCGCCATCGCACGCCTCAAAGGTATGGGTGTGATGCCAGGACCGGTAAGCGCCTTTCAATTGAACATCCACAAATCGCGTAGGCGGACACCATTCCTCAATGCGGCTAGTCCAGTTCATCGGGATGCCGTGCCAGGCGAGTCTGTAATGAATCAGCGTGCCAGTACTGAGCACGGGTTCACTCTGGCCGAGGACCTTGAAGTGAAGCCATGGCGGCGTGATCTTATCTAGATTGCCTGCGTCGCTGAAAAACGAGTACACAGCAGGAAGCGAAGCTTGCACCCGCTGTTCACGATGAATCGCTGAGATCGCAGTCACCCGAGGCATCGTCATTTCATCTTCCTCTTGTGTTTCTTAGCGCGGCCAGTGCGCGCGCTCGCGCCTGGTCGTGGGCGATGATCGGAAAAGGATAGTCTCGTCCCAGCCTCAAGCCCGCCTCTGCCAGCTCTGACGCCGGCGCCTTCCAGGGCTTGTGTATCCATCGATCCGGCAGTCTCGCCAACTCGGGTACCCAGCGGCGGACGTATTCACCGGCAGCATCGAACTTCTCGCCCTGAATCACCGGATTGAAGATTCTAAAATAGGGCGCCGCATCGGCGCCGCAACCTGCCACCCATTGCCATCCCAGGCTGTTGTTGGCCAGGTCCGCATCCACCAGCGTCTCCCAGAACCAGGCCGCGCCCTGCTGCCAGCCAATCAGTAGGTGCTTCACGAGAAATGAGGCCACCACCATCCGCACCCGATTGTGCATCCACCCCGTCTGACGCAACTCGCGCATTCCGGCATCGACCAGCGGGTAACCCGTCTTGCCTCGCTGCCATGCCCGCAAGGCTTTCGCATCGGTCATCCAAGGGAAAGCCGCAAACTCCGGTCGAAGACACTGCTTTGTGGACTTCGGAAAATGATAGAGCAGATGGTAGGCAAACTCGCGCCAGCCAAGTTGCCGCAGGCAGGCATCGCACGCGGTCTGATCACCGACCACTCCATCATTCGCCACATTCTGGACCGTGCGCCAAACCTCGGCGGGACTGATCTCCCCGAAATGCAGGTGCGGCGAGAGACGCGAGGTGCCGACAACGCCCGGTCTGTCGCGCCCTGTCGAATACTCCTGCAAGGCTGCTTTTACAAAGCGCTTCAACTGCTTTTTCGCTCCGCGTTCGCCCGGCTGCCAGCTTTCACCAAGCACGCATGCCCATTCGCCTTTAGGCTCCAATTCGAGCTCAGCAAGCGTTAGCGATTGTGGCCAATTACCGGGCGCGCGCAGCTTCTCCGGCGCGTTCTGGCAAGGCAACGACACAGACTGTATAAGGCAGGCTCTCCAGAACGCCGTGAACACGCGATACGGCTCTCCACGGCCATTGCGAATCGTTCCGGGCTCAAACAGCAGGTTGCCGTCGAAGTTCACGGCGTCGATCCCGCGCCCTCCAAGTTGCGACTTCAGCCTTCGATCCCGCGCAATCGCTACTGGCTCGTAGCGGCGATTCCAGAACACTGCCGAAGCGCCAGATTCCGCCAGCAGATCATTCAATGCCGCGCTTACCGGCCCCCGGCGAATGATCAGGCGCGATCCGCGCTTTTCCAGATCGGCGCCGAGAGCGGCGAGCGAACGGTGCAGCCACCATTGCGAGGCTGCACCCGGCCGCCAACGGCCTTCTTCTTCCGGCGCCCAGATAAATACTGGAATCAACGGGGCGCCCAGTTCAACGGCAGCGTTTAAGGCGGGGTTGTCCGCGACGCGCAGATCATGCTGGAACCAAACCAAAGCTGGAGCTTCGCTCATGCTGGTGGCCTCGCTGATTCCAACGACACGGCCACTCCCCAACGCCCATCTTGAATCCTTACTTGGCGACCATCGCTCAGCTTCTCAATAGATTAGTTTCTAGGGATGGGCGTCGCAAAGGCTCCTTCGAAAGACCGTGACCGTCGTTCCTGGTTTGCCTGACCGCCTACGGAAAGATATAAGTTTTTCACCCAGATATTGGACCGCAGTGCGAATCTGCGGCTGATTCGGCCACAATTCGATGTGGAAGGTTGGGTACCGTTCGACGCGGGCCGGAAGTCTGAATCGGAGAATCCAGCCTTTCAATTGACGTCCCAGGCTCTCGTATTGGTCCCGAGAAACGCCATCTCAACCGTGATACAGTCCCGAAGTCGGTCTCAACCGGCCAATGTCCGGAATCACATTTCTAAAAGCTGAAGGTGAGAAGCTGTATTCTCTTCCAGTTGGAGTTGGATTCTCTTCAGGAGGAGGAGGGGCTCTGCTTCCTATGATTCCAATCGGAACGGTTAGTAGCGAAGATCTGGATCAGAAGGTTAACAACGATGGCGCAGAATTTCGACCCCGAAAAACTAAGGCCGGCAGAATACGTGTTTGAACCCGATCCACGCAGCACAATGTTCGTGCGGCTTGACCTTACGAATGGGACTTCGCACGCTATCGAACTGGCCGACCATCATGAACAGATATCCGGGTACGTGCTGCATGCCGGGGTCCCGGAGGACATTGTGCTGCAGTTCGAAACGGCCAGAAATGTGTATTTGTACTCGTGGTTCGTTTACCGCTTTTACCCAGTGGCGGAGCACCAGAGCCTTGCCTGTCTGGAGCTGGCTTTGCGCGAGCGGCTTAAGGAGGAAATTAGGACGGGAAAGATCAAGGGGAAGAGACCGACGTTGCGGCCCTTGCTGAATTACGCCATCGAGCACGGGCTTGTGAAGAATGAAGGCTTCGCCACTTGGCGGAACCGCAGCGAAATCAACAGCCGGCAACGGGTGAGGATGGAAAAGTTTCGCGAGATGTCAGAAAAGAAGCTCACCGAGATGACGTGGGACGAATCGGACATAAAGATCACAGCCGAGGATATGGACTGGGATTACGTGAAAATGCTTCCTGACATGCTGCCGATGCTCAGAAACGATTATGCGCACGGCAGCACGGAGCTTAACAACTGGGCCCTGCGGTCAATCCAGATTGTCTGCGAGATTATCAATCAGCTTTATGAGCCGCCGACATGATGTCTTCAGAGGGACATATGATCCGATCAGCGTGAATGGGATTTAGCCTGTGTTCTGGGTCGCGGCGGATATAGCGCTTAGAGCCAGGGTGCAAGGCCATAAGGAAGGCGCGTGGCGAACAGAAGTTCCTTCGAATCATGTTACAGCAGCCCTTGGTCGCGTTGCGCACCTCATGAAAATGCCTCTATCCGACGGCGGCAGATATTGAGCGTGTCCTCGACAATCTTTCGCGCGTCTGCAGTAGGTCCGATCGCATTGGGCAAACTGATCCCGTCAATGGCACCGCCCATCCGCTTCAACATATCGTCCATCGCGGCGTCAGCGTTGCCGGCCTTAAGCCCAGCGGTCGTCGCCAGCGCGCGAAAATCCGCGCGCCGCAAATTATCGTCCTTGCCATTGAGTTTGAGCGCCATGCGGTCGTGTTTGAGATTGGGAAAAACCCGCGTCGTCACTGCGTCATACAGCGGCGCCATCCGCACACTCCGAAACTGCATCTCGCCGTGCTCGGCGATCTTGAGCAGCGCCATGTTCTTCAGGTGCATGTCACCATCGGCGATCAGCCATGCGAACAACGCACGCTTGACGATGATGAGAAGGTCTTTGTCCGGTTCCGTCGATAAAGGGCGAACGGCGCGCGCGACCCGCTCCATAGTGCTGCTGTATTTGGCGTCAGCGGTAAGATCGAGAACGGAGCAAAGATCTTCGAGCGCCAACATCCTTGTATCTGCTGGCCTCTCCCGAATGTCGAAGCGCTCCACGACCAACGCTGGGGGCATGCCGTCCGGCATACCGACCAGCGCGGTAGCCGGGGCCTCGAACCCCGCGGCCCGACCGAGCGCCATGGTGGTCCATTCGACAAGCGGCAAAGCATCGTAGCCGCTGGTGCCCGCCGGCTTCAGGATATGGGTGAAGGGCTTGCCTGTGCTGGGCGACAGGACACCTTCGGGATCAAGATACATCGGCGCCTTGATCTGGACGCCTGACAGGCGTGGCGTATCCGCGCGCCGGTAAATCTGGGCGAGATTGTGCTCGAAGTTCGCCTCGATTTCACTGCGGCCCGGCCCGGCATACTGGCCGGTGAACGCACCGTCCCTGGTGTATTTCTCAAGGCGGGTTAGGAGAATATCCTGCGGCAGCTCTGCCAGTTCGACTTCACGCTCCACAATGGTGATATTCGACATATAGCGTTTGCCCGACCGCAGTAGCGTACGCTCGTCCTTGTCCTTGAGGACTTTTTCTAGCCAGCCCTCCGGCAGCAGAGAAACGATAAAGGGGGGCAGTTTGCCGGGAGTGGTCTGCCGAATGAGTGGAGGCTCTTCTCCGTCTGTTGGCCGCCAGCGCCATTCGAATCCGTCGTGAGTTAAATGACCTAATGGCGAGCCATGCCAGGCGACAATAAGGTCAAGTGCAGCCTCGTTCTTCATCGGGGTAGTGCTTGGCCGATGCTGGAAATAGCGTTCGGCAAGCTCGCCTTCCCGATACCATTCATTCTCGCGCGCGAGCGTCCAAAGCGCGTCCGCCGCTGCTTGCGTGCTGCCATATTCCTCGACCAAGCGGGCGGCGATTCTTGCCCGCATTTCCTCATCGATCGACGCCGCGTGTTCGCTGCGCAGGCGGAACGCTTCAAGGAAGCGCTGGCGGATCGAAGAGACGCTGACGCGGAATTCGCCCATGCCGTCATCGACGACGGCGTCGCCGACGGATGGATGTTTAGGCGCTTCGTTCTGGATAATCTCCAGCGCCCGGATGCGGGTACGCTGCTTGCGCCGAGCGCTCAGAAACAGTCGGCCATCGCGGGTTGGCCCCAGCAAGGCGGCGCTTGCCGCAGACAGGTAGGCTTGAGGGTAAAGATATTTGGCGATCCGGACCGCGTGCTTGAGGACGGTGGCATCGATATCGTCGTCGGCGTCGACGTAGATACCGCGCATAAGCTGGACGAGCTTGCCCGTCTCAGCCATGTAGTGGCTTCGAGTTTTATCCAGAGTTTCGCCGACTAGATGGAGTGCCATACTAACCTTCCCGTACTTCAGGTACGGGAAGGTTAGTATTTTACGCGCTGCAAGTCAAGATGGATTATAACTGTCGCGTACTTCAGGTACGTGAAAGTTATACGCCCGAAGAAGCTCACCTGGATGTTGGGCGGGCGCATGTGATGAGCCAGCCGGGCACGGACGCCTCCCAACCCGAGTGCGCGTCCGATAGAGACCGAATATCCCGGCTGGAGTTGGATGTCGCCAAGCCGCCCGCCCGGGACTTCGGTATCTCGCAAGAGCGTCCTGAAATGACAATTGGGTTGGCGGCTGAGTGGGGACTCTGATGCAGAAAAACCTCACTCGACGTGAGGCTTTGTTGCCAGTTTTGGCGTACCCGTTAATTTACCCGGTGCTCTTTTGCCTCACTAAAGAATTCAATGACTTAGAGGTGGTTGGCAGCCCACCAGTGCCACTGCAAGTTATTGATTCTATTAGTGTTTATGCTGTGTCAAGGTAGCGCTCTAACCAACTGAGCTACGCGCCTACATCACTGATTACATGTAGCTTACCAGCGATTTGGTTCTATTGCAACAACCCGCGATTCAACCCGCGATGGGACTATTGTACAGCTTCCGAAGCGGGTTTAGTCTTCTTAATCGCTTCTAAATACAGCCCTTGCGCGTCCATCTGCGAACTGTTGACCCGGTGGCTGTAGATTTCCATGGCAGTGGCCAATCTCTTGTGGCGTAGGGTCTTCATCACTACTGACGAATCCACCTGCCCCGCGAGGAATGTTGCCAGACTATGTCTCAAGTTGTGCCAGCCGAAACGCTTGGATGACCCCTCCTCGATCACCCCTGCCTTTACAGCAGCGGGCCGGAGATAATCCTGAGCTGCGATGCTTGCGACTCTCGGCTTGGTACCCTTCAGCTTCAGACTAGGAAACATCCAATCGTTGTCTCGATTATACAGCGATTGTTCCCGCCATGCTTCAGGTGTGCGGCCAGAGCCGGATGCATTGCGATGGGCACCATGGAATGCTCGTTTTTCCCATCGGTCTGCTTGCCCTTTGACCAGCCGCGCTGAATCGAGATTTGATTCTTCTCCCATTGAACGTCACCCCACTGGAGTCCGAAAGCTTCCTCGCCCCTGAGTGCGGTCGCGCCATGGAGTAGAGCCATCATCCATTCCATCTGCGTAGTTGGCTCGTCCAGATGCTCCAGTATAGCGATCATCTGTTCTGGAGAAACCACTGTAGCCTCGTAGCTGGAAGTTTGTTTGCACCGGGCACCACCAGCGGCAGCACCCCTAAATGGATTCGAAGAGACAGCAACCGGGAGAAGCTTGTTCCTCAGTGCGTGGGAAAAGATCAAAGACATCACAGACTTAATCTTCTGGATTGTCCCCCACTTCAGCGGCTTTGTTACCCCATGCGTGTTCAGGAACTCAAACCACATCTCCACATCGGTCGGCTGGATATCGAGAGCCTTCCGCATCCCCCATTTAGGGAGGACATACAGGTCAAGGTTACTTTCCAAAACATCTATCGTCTCGGAAGCTCTCCTGCCAATGGAACCAGACTTCGTTAGCTCATACTTCCGCCAGTGCTCGGCGATCTCGCCGAACGTCGGATTGATAGGCACCTCTTTGTCAAGGAGCTTCGCATAGTCCCGTTTATCGACTTCGACTAAAGCTTTAATCTCGGTCGGAAAATCTCGAACTAAGACCCACTCTCTGGGAGTGTTCTACGCGCTTACCGTCTTTCGGGCGAGTCGTGTAGTAGCAGAACAACCACGTCTCGCCGTCCGCGTACATCTTCTTTCGCATCCAACCTTCAGATTTCTTGGCCATTTATGCTCCTAAGCCTTGGCTTTGAAATCGGAAGGACTGCTGGCAACGATTCTACTCGGCTTGCGAATGTTAGCAAGGTCTTCCGCTATTTCAGACAGGCGATACTTATAGGTCAACCTCCGAGTACCTGAAATAGGGTACCCGGTAAGCTTGCCTTCCCGCGTCAGCTTCGCAACCTCGCGCCGAGGCATGGAGAGAAAATCGGCAACGACCTCCGTGTCAACGAATTTCTCAATCCCTGAAAACGTATCTGATCACTGCTGTCCGGTTAAAAGTCGAACAGAATCAATTGGTTGCTGGAATTGTGTAAGTCAGTGCAGGAGTCGGATGCGTGAAGTGCCTGTAAAATGGGCGTTTTCTCGAAAAGGGTAAGGCTGAGAATCTGTAGAATCTGATACAGACTGGCCTCCAGTCCCAATCGCTTGCGCATGATGGCTACCAGCACATACACCGACACTGCGATCCAGATTTGAGTTTTCACGGCGTTCTCGCTGGTGCCGTAAAAGGCTTTGATCCGCAGGTGCTGCTTGATCCATTTGAAAAACAGCTCCACCTGCCAGCGTTGCTTGTAGATTTGCGCGACGGTCTGTGCCGGAAGCGCGAAATTGTTGGTCAGGAACTTCAGGCGCTTGCCAGTTTCAGCATCGAAGTAGCTCACGCGTCGAAGTGTATCGGGATACGCCGAAGCTGATCCAAAGGATGTGAGTACGACAGTCTGATCGGAGCGAACGCCGGTGCTCTTATCAACGGGATGTGAGTAGCGTCGCTGGAGCAACACGTTCGATTTGGTGCGCACCACGAAGAAGGCCGAGTTGAGCGTCAGCGCAAACAACCGCTCGAAATCGATGTATCCGCGATCCATGACATAGAATGCTCCGGCTTCCGGCAGAATCTCGTCGAGTATATTGACGTCATGCACCTTGCCATCCGTAATGCGGATAAACATTGGAATGTTGCCGCGAAGATCGAGCAATGTGTGCATCTTGACGGCGGCCTTGTGGGTGCGGAACTTAGCCCATGGAAACAATGACAGGCACAGATCGATGGTGGTTGAATCCAGAGCGTACAAGCTCTGATCCAGATCGACGCCCATTGGATCGCTGGCATAAAGCCTGCGAGCAGTAATAATCAGCCTTTGGGCGAAGTCGGCAAAGATGCGCCAGTCACGCGACTCGTTGGCGTCCGCCAGCGTCGAACGAGCGACCTTGCCTCTGAACCCCAAGTGATAGAGCTTGCCCTGCAACGAACCCAAGCAGGCTTCGATGTCGCGCAGGCTCTCGCGATAGGTCAACTGGGCAAACGCCATTGCCAGATACTGATTCCAGCAAGTGAAGTCTCGCAGTCGCAGGTCGCCACGATAACGCTCGACGCAACGACGAAACTCTCGGTCAGGCAGAAAGCTGATCAACTGCGAGAAAACCGTGCGGCCCTGATTCATAAGCCATTGTCAGCTCTCCTTCGCATTTCAAATCGCGGCAAGCCAGAAATGACTTCAACTTATTGCGCAGCAACTACTTGTAGCCAGCGGTTTCTGAGTTAACCGGACAGCAGTGGTATCTGATATAGATTTCGACGCACCCTTTGGCGTGAACTCCTTCTCCGTCCATGCCCCACCATTACCATTAACAATATTGCCCTGCGCTAACTCACCCTGCATCTTTCAGCCACCCAATGTCCTGTTGACCTTGGTTAATACAAGGGGGAGCTTACTTTTTGAAAAAGTTATTTTCGCGCAGCATATTTTTGTATTTCGTCCGGTCGAAGTGGAAATTATTCTTGAGTTCAGTTCCAGCAAAATACCCTAAGCACGAGGTTCCTGCGCGACAAAGCCATTGAAGTTCGACCCGGTTGTCACAGCCGGGTGGCTGCGGGAGCGGTGTGGGGTGAATGTCGGCGTCGTGGCGTTATCACTTCGGACGTAAGTGTTCCGGCTTCGTCAAGATTCTAATATGTTGAGGTTGACCACCTGAGTCCGCCGCTCGGAACTCAAGCTCTTTGGGCTCATGACCCGTCTCCGTGAGCATTATGAGCACGAGTACTCTTCCGGGGTGTCAGCCTGACGGCCAGAAAAAGCTATTCGGTGCCCTTCTTCGCGGCCTTCCACTTCGCCCATCGCGCCTTCTGGGCCTTCGCAATCTTCTCCGCACCTTCAGGACTGATGCGGCGTTTCGTGGTCGCAGTCTTACGACCTTCGGCTTGAGCTTTGACCCGTTCATCAACCCTTGCCATTTCCGCGAGTTCCTTACAGGTGTTGGAACAGTACGTCTTATGCGCGGGCGACACGATGAAATACGGGTGAATTCTACACTCGGCGATTTCACATCGTCTGAGCTTGTCTGTGTTCCTATGAAGCCAGTTCAGAGCGTCCAGCGACCTACGGCACCAAGGGGCGGCGGATGGTGAAATAGAGATTCCGACCATACGCCGCACTTGCTGAAAACTTCGGGTGTCCATGATGAGCCGCATAACTGCTGCCTGTGGCTCTTCATCAATCGACGCAAGCCCAACAGCACGGTGCCACACAAGCCTGAGCTTGTGCGTGAAGATCATGGCGTAGAAGCGGGTCAAATCCTTGGGCGGTGGCCTCAGTGAAAGCTTTTCATTTTTCCAGTGATAGCTCTCCAGCGCCTTGTAGGAGAGTTCGAGGAGCGCCCCATAGTCACGAAGAAACTCCGCCTCAAAGTGAGGAAGCCATCGCCCTTCGCCATACTTCGTCATCACGCTTGGTAGATCGTTCGCCATCGCTACCAAGAAGTCTTGGCACTCCTGTGCTGGAACTGGCTCACGGCGATTATTTGGCTTCACAGATACGGCCTTTTCAATTGAATAGACCAAGTGTACAACGACTTACTCCGCTTTCGTGCCATCGTTTATTTAAAGAATTGGTGGCACTTATCACACCCGCTTAGGATTGGTTTTGTCAGGGGGAACACACCCTACACAGAGATGGCGAAAGTAGATCAGACGCGAGGAGGCGTGGCGTGACGGGTAAGCAAATCTCACCAGAACAAGTACGGGCAATGGCCGTTTTGATCGCCGAGCCTCGGCAGTGGTTCGACTGTAACGCCGTCGCGCACACGACTGAGCTACCCGGCAGTACCGTCAGACATCTGCTGTTCACGTTCTTCAAGATGGGATTGTTGGAGCGCCTCGAAGTTTATGGAGGCTACAAGTACAGACTCTCTCCGACTGCGCAAGCGCAACCGTATTTTGAGCGGCTGCTGGAAGCTGCAGCCGTGATGCAACCTTTGAGCCCGTCCGAGCTGACGCCTACATCGGCAGCGTCCAGTAAACAGGCCGGGTAAACAGAAACAAATTTGACGACTCAGAGCGTGCTTGCACGCCAACAGGATACGTGTGTCTGACGACGGCTGGGGTTTGCGAGTACCCGCATCCGTCGAAAAGGAGAACCAATTGAGCGCAGCAATGACAGTTCCGCCGGAAGCGATATTCCAGATTGCCCCCATAGAAGCGGGCAACGACAACGTGAAGCCAATCTCCTTCTGCGATAAGAGTCTGCCTTCATGGGAACCTGCGGACCCGCGTCCGGCAGTCGCTCTCCTCACGGATAGTGACAAGGCCAAGCACGCTGCCGCCATGAGCCCAGAAGCACTTTGCCTCCACATCGAGACTGTCCTTGCTCCTGCCCGGAATGCGCTCACGGAAAATCTTCCATACATCGCCGAAGCACATAAGGCTGCGACAAGATTCGGTTTGGCCGTTGACGAAGGAAAGGTGGCTTAAATGGCAGCAACTCAGGTACTGATGCCAACGACGGATTTCATCACCATGGGCGCGGTCGCGAATCTGGAGCCACCATTTGTTCGGAGACAGAGCACCCGGCATCCATGGCCCGCCGAGGTCGAAGACAACGTGAATGGCTACGTGCAGCGGGTAATCGACTTCTACCGCCGAGACGGGTTCCCAGTCTATTCCCTCAACTCGCAGCAGAAGCTCAAGAGGCTGAAGTCTTTGCTCAAGTCTGCCGCCACATCACGAGTCGCCAAGGGCATACCGCGAAATCGCAGAGGACTTCGGCGTCTCCGAAGCAACCGTCTTACTTGCCGCTTCCAAGCACGGGTTGTCTCGTGCTCCGGGCCCCAAGCGGCTTTCTACAGAACAGCAACCAGATGCAGATCAGCGCACCTCTGGAAACGATAGTGGTGAACAAGGAGGCAATGATGTCGGACTCTAACCAGCAAATACAGGCGCAGTGGGAGATGTTTCACCAGCGACTGGCTCACCAGATTGCAAATGAGATGGAACGCGCCCTCGAAGCGGCTGAAGCTTTCACTGTGCAGCTAAAAGAGCAGAACCGATTGCTGACGGAATCCATACCTTATTAATGATGCATGTTTGCCGACTCCAGGACAATGAGTCCGGCAGCGGGGGCGCACTGGGTGCGGATTCCGACGATGTCGAACAGCATTCCGATTTGAAGTCGAACGCCGTTCCGATTTCATGTCGAACACGATTCCGAGATGATGGCGAGCGGTCTCGGAGCGAAGCGACGCTGGTGTTGTTTATCTTGTCGGAGTGTTCGCCATCGGTCAAGAAAAGAGTTGCTTTTCGTTTGCCGCGATTACGATTTCTGCAACAAGCTTTCTGAACATTCTTACCTACAGAAGAGTCGTCATGGGTTGGGCTGGAGCGAAGTCCCCAGCGACGCCCCTTGGGGCGGCGCGCTTTGGGGACGAAGCGTAGGCCCAACCCATGACGAGCAGACGAGCCTGTGGATCTGGCTCCTCAGTTTTCAGCTTGCCCCTTGGCCGGACGTTCTTTGCGCATCGATTCGCCTTGCAGCTCAATCCGATGAGCGTTGTGCACGAGCCGGTCCAGGATGCTATCGGCGACCGTTGGTTCGCCGATCTGGGCATGCCAAGCCGAGACGGGAAGTTGACTTGTGAGAAGCGTCGAACGGGTTTGGTAGCGTTCGTCGCATATCTCCAGGAAGTCGCGCCTCTCGGCATCTACCAGAGGCGCCATGGCCCAGTCGTCCACGATCAGCAGATCGACTCGGGCCAGCCGGTAGAACAGTTTGCTTAGACTGCCATCGGCCCGCGCCATTGTCAGCTCGCGAAACAGTTGCGGTGCTTTGAAGAACCAAGCGGTGTAGCCATCGCGGCAAGCTTTCTGGGCGAAGGCCCGCGCCAGATAACTCTTACCGGTTCCGGTCGGACCGGTGAGGAGTAAATTGAGATGATCACGTACCCAGGCGGACTCAGCCGCTAGGGAGCGTACTGTTTGCCGTTCCAGACCGCGTGCCGGACGAAAGTCGATGTCCTCAACGCAGGCATTGCCTTGCAGCCGGGCGCTCCGCAAGCGCCGTTCCAAGGCGCAGTTCTGTTTCCAGTTCCACTGCCGATCCACCATAAGTCCAAAGCGTTCTTCAAAGCTCAGCCGATGACTCTGTGGGTCGCCGGCTTGCTGCTGAAACGCCTCGATCATTCCGCGCAGTCGCAGGGCCGCGAGTTTCTCCAGCATTGGTTGTGTCAACATGTTCGTCTCCTCACTGCAGGGTTGGTTTTTTGGGGGTTCTGAAGTACTCGGCGCCGCGGATGTTTCGGTGTATGACCGGCGGTTGGGGCGAAGACAACGTTTCCACCGGCATGCGGTCCAGTTGTTTCTCCAGAATGGACTTGATGCTGCGGTAGGAGTAGACGTCCAGGAGACAAGCCCGCTGGGCGGCGGCTTCCAGGCGCGCGTGCGAGTACTTGTCGGCGAGCCGCAGGATGCCGAGGCAAGAGCGATACCCTTGCTCGGGGTGCGGTCGCGTGGCCATGATCTGCTCGATCACTTTGCCGGTTGCTGGGCCGATGGTTTGGGCCCATTCAATCAGCCGCGAGGGCGTCCACTCCAGATAACGTTGATGAGACTTGGGCCGGTGTTCGTTGATGGTGGTGGCCTGGTAGGGGACGTAACCGCGGACATGCGAAGCTACCCGCTGGCCGCGATGGAAGATCTCCACGGTTGTAGCGGTGGCGCGGATCTCGACCGTTTGTCCGGTCAAGGTGTAAGGAACACTGTAGTAGTGGTGCTCCAGTTCTACGTGGTAATCGATATTGGCGGTGGCTGTCTTCCAGCTTCCGAACTCGTAACGTTGTTCCGGAAGTGGAAGCAAAGCGGGCCGATCCACCGTCTCAAACAGACTCTGGCGGCTACCTTCGCGTTTGCGGAAGCGACGCTGGTTCAAGCGTTCCAGTAACTCGGCAATCGCCTCATTCAGCGACCCCAGGTCGAAGAACTTCTGCTTGCGTAGAGCTGCTACTATCCATCGCTCAACGACTTGCACGCCAACTTCTACTTTTGATTTATCTCTGGGTTTGTAAGGCCGGGCTGGCGTCACCGCGACGCCATAGTGAGCCGCCATCTCTTGGTAGGTACGGTTCAGTTCTGGTTCGTAGCGGCAGGCGCGGCTCACCCCGGAACGTAAGTTATCGGGCACGATCACAGCTGGCAGCCCCCCGAGAAATTCAAAGGTCCGCAGGTGGGAGCCAATCCAGTCGTTCAGGCTCTGCGTCCAGGTAGCTTCCGCATAGGTGTAGTTGCTGGCACCCAGAACCGCGACGAAGATGACGGCGCGGCGAGGCTCTGCCGCGGTGCCGTCATAGACGGCAATCGTGTCCCCGGCATAATCGACAAACAGTTTCTCGCCAGCGCGATGCTGTTGCCGTAACACAACGTCGCGCTTGTGCAACCACTCCCGATAGAGATCGCAGAAGCGACTGTAGCGATAACCGTCCGGGTGGGCGACGCGATACTCCTCCCAAATCAGTTGCAGGGTAACGTGTGAGTGGCTTTGCAGTTCCCGGTGGATCACCGCAAAGTCCGGCGCTGGATGCTGACGCCGAAGGATCGGCTTGGGCCGATCACCCCACAGGGTGAGCTCGACTTTGTCGTCGTCCCAACCCTCAACTGCCGGCCAACTCAGCTCGACCTTGGCTGCAGCCTGAAGATAATCACTGACCGTACTGGGTGAGATCGAACAACTACGGGCAATCTGACGTTGCTTGAGACCGAGCGAATGAAGCCGCAGAACTTCCTTGATTTTCACGATGGACAACCTTTCTTGAGGCAAGTAGGAACCTCCACCGTAAGTGGAACCTTTGCTGCCTCTGGTTTGTCCAGCGTGCTTCTACCCCTAAACCTTGGATTCCGACATCATGCCGAACACGGTTCCGACAACCTCATTCTCTGTCCACCATCAGATCGGAACGCTGCTCGACATCACCTCGGAATCACGTTCGACATCGTGTCGGAATGCCGTTCGCCATGACCCCGGAACGATGTTCGCCATCACGTCGGAATCATGTTCGCCATGGCTCGGATTCCGCAACTGGGGACATCTCTTCATTTGTCCAACCGCAGCCTCGCAAGCAGCCGTGAGTGATAAGCAATCGCCACCAGTACCAACGCAACGGCGAGAACGTACAGTCCAACGCCGGGTATTATCTGGACTTTGCTTGCCAGCACCTTGCCAAGTTGTTGAGCAAATCCGGCGAAGGGATTGCCGCGTAGCGGGAACTGCATCGACTCCTGAGCCCAAGTGTGCAACTCAGAATTGAGGATGGTTACGTGAACGGTCGCGCTCAAGGCGCATACTGCGCCGACCGTTGCGGCCACCTTCGATGTAACAGTTCCCCAGCGGGACGCCAGCAGTGCGACGACGCAGGAAACGAATGCAAGGGTAACCTCAATCGGGACTAGAGGGGCAAATTGAACCGATAGCGGGAAGGGATGCTCAGGATTCTGTGGGATAGACAGCGTTGGCGAGGGTTGATCTGATCGTTGCCGCTCATCCAGCTCGACAGTTGGCTTCTTAGAATCCTTGGAGATCGAAGAAAGCTGATTCTCTAATTGTCTGGTCTTGGAAAAGATGTCGTAGCCGCTGACATATTGCGTTCCCATCAACGGGATTTGTATGGTCAGGAGCGGAAAGAAGAACGTGAGGAGCGCCACAATCAGCAGACTTGTGGTCGTCCACAGTTCAACAGGAGGCCGAGCTTCAGTTCTTGTTGGAGCCACTACGGCCTCCATTTCCGGATTCACTACTAAGAATAGGGTGCAGGGATTCCCACACAGGTTTATCGCTCCGCCACCAGCTTAGTCGAATCGACGTTGGGACGAAAGGAACTCATCGTCTTCCAGCTTGCAGATTTTATTCAAGATCGCGGGAGGGCTATCTTTTGGGGGCATCTAACCCCAAAATTGACGTGTCCGGCGATCTCCAGAAGCATAGAACGCGGACGGAGAATACCGGGCTGTCGCCTAACAGGCACCAACGGTGCACACAGCCCATGCCGGGGCGTTTAAACGCCTCGATGCATTTGCGGGCGCTGGGCTTGGGTTGACGGTGAGCATCAGCCACTTCCGCCCGAGCTGCCTGTACCATATTGACCTGTATTCGCTTTCCACTTGTGACATCGTGCCAGTATGCCGAGTCGCAAAATCCAGCAGAGGCGGGAATCCAACCGGGCGATACTTGCCCACGTCAAAGAAGTAATGGATGAACCGCGCATGTCCGCATCTGCACGGGAAGAAGAAGAGAGTAAAACAGACCACGCGGCGGGAGTCGGAAATTCGTCAATGCGCCGATGGACGCTCCAGATGGAGGAGGATAATGGCAAAGCTAACCACGGCAACTCGTGATCGAATAACCGCAGAGAAGTTCGCCTTCCCCAAGCAGCGCAAGGAGCCGCTGGAGAATGCCTCTCACGTCCGCAATGCCGTCGCCCGCTTCAATCAGGTGAAGGGCGTCTCTGAAGCAGAGCGTCGTGCAGCTTGGAAGCGCATACAGTCGGCTGCCAAACGATTCGGAGTGGAACTTAACGAGGCCGCTTAGCTCGAACACAGCGGTGTGGCACAGCTTCCAACGGCAGTGCCTCAGGCGGTGATATCGTATCCCAAAAATTGGGCTTACCCTCTCACGTTTCTAAAACGTTATAGGAATATCGTGACCTCGGTTGTAACCGTGCGTCGTCTATCCAGCTCGCCCTGCCAACCTCGTCGGCAAGGCGGTTCAGCCTCTCTTGATTTTCCAACTGTTCAATCTGCTCTGGAACTGTGGAGTCATCTGGATTCAGGTAAATGCTTCGAGCAGACATGATGCTCTCTCCTATACGTGTGCCACATCACTATGCCGAAATCGCCGTACTCACGCTGAGCCGTATTGACCATCTTCCTGAGCGCCAAAAGTAGACCATAATGTCAGCGGGATTCTACGCATGTAAATCTCGCACCAAAGGAGAACTTCATGCACCGTGGATACCGATTACTCAGTTCACTTCTTCTGACCGCAACCCTCGCTGTCCCGGTTGCACTAATGGCCGCTGCCAGCCCGCAGGACGACAGGAACCAAGAAAACAAGAACCAAGAAAACAGGCAAGGCGAGAACAACAAGCGTTACTACGACAAGGGTCACAAGGAATACCACTCGTGGGACAGCAATGAAGCCAACTCGTACAAGCGGTATCAGACCGAACACCATCAGAAGAATGACTTCGCTCAGTTGAACACTAAGCAGCAGAGCGCCTACTGGAACTGGCGTCACGATAATCCGGACAACAGATAACGGTTCTGAAAATCCCCTGCGAGTTTAGCGGGAGTCATGTACCTTCGCTTGCTGCATGACCGCCCGCTACTCGTCGCAGCCCCATCGGTATCCTGTCAAGCCTGAAACCGATGGCGGCATTCCCAATCGGTTCGGTTCTCGTGCAGGGCGGCAAGATTATCGGCAGAGGCCGCAACCGCCGTGTCCAGCGCGGGGTCGCAATATTGCATGGCGAGATGGATGCGCTGGAGAACGCTGGTCGCCAGCCAGCCTCAGTCTGACGGGACGCGAAGATCAGCTTCCATGTCAGTCGGTGGGACACCCGCAGCTAGTGTCCGCGTCTGGGTCGAGTCTCCATAGTCCGCTATACAGCACCCAGTCTACTGGCGTGCTGCGGCGGCTATGTGCTTCAATTTATCAATCATGCTACTGAAATTAGCTATCTACGTACCGCTCTGGGCGTCGTGCCTACTGATTTGCTTTGGCTTGACCCTGATGATGGTCGTCCTAATTCCAGAGCTTCTCACGCCCCACTTGCGAGTCGTCCTACTCCGTGTGTCCTGCTGTGCCGGACTCTTCTTTCTGCTTTGCACTCGGCAATGGATTTATGCCCTCCTCTTAAGCGGCTTCATGTTCGACAACTACGACCACTCGTACCGCCGCTGGCTGGATGTGCCAACGAACAAGTCGCTGCGGGAAGCATCTCTATGGCTGCTGCTCGGCGGTTGTCTTGGGGTGATCGACGCGCTGCACTGGGTCCCTGTGATTCTTCGCCCCATGATGCGCGTTCTCAGTCACCCAGTCCTGTCCATCGGCCTAACTGTTGCAGGTCTCGTGGTGGTTTGCTGGCGTGTCCTCGCTAACAGGAGAGGTCAGGGCCTCAGCGGCGACAATTCCCACGGATGAGGACTGCACCACGTCGAGGATGATGTCGAGTTTAAGAACCGTAAATCTCGCTTGCGCCCAAAATGTCCCGCCCGCTGAATACAATCTGGACATCATGCGCGACCCACCTCAGGAACCACCGACGCCCACTTGGAATCAGCGGCACTACACGCCGAAGGAACTTGCCGTCATCTTTAATATGTCCCACGACAGCATCATTCGCCTGTTCCGGAACGAGCCCGGCGTGCTCCTCCTTCATCCACCACGGCGCAGAGGAGTGCGTCGGAGAATTACCATGCGGATTCCGGAGAGTGTGGTGGAGCGGGTGTATCGTAGGTTGGGTGGCGGGTAGTGTCAGGGTTGCCGCAGGTACCCAGCAATCGTGTGGGGCATGCTATTCCCGGATGGTGACGGAGAACCTCGCCTGTTTGTTGGGCTCGTACAGCCAGCACTTGTGATCGTTGTCGAATATCAGTTTTATCGAAAGCTCCTCGGAAGGAGCAAGATTAAGTGCCTCGCGAAAGCTCAACTCGTTCGTCCAAGCTGACCATAATCCTGTCACTGTCGATTATGTCGAAGACGCAACGACCTGAAGACGTTAGCCCTCCGGTTGGCGAGACGCAGACCGTGCCATCTGACAAAGCGATAGCAAAATTCGCATTGTTCTTGCGAAGAGAGAGCATCTGCGTCGGCGTCAGAGGGTCAGCGTGAATTCCCACGAGTTTGCCGACTTCTATATCAGGCCAGTTCTCGTGCAAAATTCGTGGGAGCGTCGTGTCTACCCAGACATCCGAATGGCCACATCCGTGCGACAGGCATTGGATAACAAATACATCTGCATCCGTGATTTTTACAAACAGGACGTCACCAGTGCCGCTAGGCCGAAGGTGCAGATGCTGTATCCCCCACGCATTGAGGAGCCCATCGTTCTTGTCAGCTTGCTCCTTCTGGATGTCTCGACTCAGGTAGAGCTTTAGGTCGCAGCCCATGCTCATAACCTTCTTTAGCTCTTCGTAATCCTGTAAATACTGGAACGGAATGCAAAGCTCTTTGGACTCATGTATGTTCCTCGGAGTCCTCCGCGGAATCCTTCTCTTCGCGTTGAGATATCTGCTGGTGTTCTCCGCTAGAGATTTCGATGGGGCGTACTGTAATCCATAGGCGGTCATTTCCTCCGCAAGGAATTCCTTCCAGTCGTTCCTGAAATCTACATTGATGATGGCCAACACTCCTCGGCGGACCGATGTCCAAGCAACAGCTTACCTGAAGCGACCTTGAAGCTAAATGTGCTTTATCATCTGCCGTCTCAGGGATTACCACGCAGATCGCAGGAGGGCAACATTTTGGGGAATCTAACCGCGATACTGACTCGCCATCCGATCTCCGGAACCCGCCCCCACGCCCGGAATAGATGGTGGTGGGGCGGTATCGATGACGTCTCCCGGACTCGGCGTCCTCTGCGGGCTGCCCGCAAACAACTACAAACCGGGAGAGCAGTCCTGCATCTATGAAATCAGCCAGTCGAGACGGAGGGGTAACATGTTGAAAGTTGGAATCATCGTCGGTAGCACGCGACCGGGACGGAAGGCCGCTGCCGTGGCAAAGTGGGCGCACGACCTGCTGAAGAGCCGCAAGGACGCGGAGTTCGAGATCGTTGACGTTGAGGATTACAAACTACCGCTTCTGGATGAGCCCGTACCACCCTCGATGGGGCAGTACAGCAAGCCACACACCAAGACGTGGGCGGCGAAAATTGACTCGCTCGATGGCTTTATTTTCGTCACTCCCGAGTACAACCATGGCACATCGGCTGCCCTAAAAAACGCGATTGATTTTCTCTTCCACGAGTGGAACAACAAAGCCGCTGGATTTATCGGCTATGGCAGTGCGGGTGGTGTCCGAGCGGTGGAGAATCTCAGACTGGTAATGGGGGAAATCAAGGTTGCTGACGTGCGGGCGCAGGTAATGCTTTCGCTATTCACCGATTTTGAAAACTTCATTATATTCAAACCGCTCGAACACCATGACAAGACCGTGCATGCGATTGCAGACGAGGTGATCGCGTGGGGCGGGGCGTTGAAAGCATTGAGGGAATCCGCTGGAACAAAGGCCGCGTGACGCTACGGCGGCACGCCTACGCCACAGCAGCCCGAGCCCGCTTCTGAGGAATTCGAACTTCCACCAAAGCTGGCCGTTCAGACTTGGATACCCAAGTATCGACTAATTGCGCCCTCTGCACCGGGAGCGCACCGCCGAGAACGCAGGACAGGCTCAATAGCGAGCGGCTCCCGCAGACCCGGCAGGTCTCATGTGGGCTGTCGCTGATTACCTCGCAGTCGGCGCAGAGCACGGCATTCTGCAAGCAGACCGCATTGACATCCGTTCTTTCACTCGCGTCCATGGACATCGCCTCCGTGAGTGGTTCTCTGAAAATATAGATGCGGTGAACCGCGAGAATAGTGCAATTACAGTGGTGCTGAATGCCGATGGGGGAAATGCCGCAGACGAGGCGACCAGACGGACAACACAGGCGTAGAGTGAGCGATGACTGATCTGTCCGGCGAAAGCTTTCACCCGGCTCACGGTTACAGGTTACCGAATGGCGGCAATCATGGTGCCGGACGTCGTAGCGACCTCACACCTCCGGACATTATGTCCGGAACACCACAACGCTCCCGGAGGCGATTGTGGCGGTCGGCGATGCTGCGGTGGGGGATCGTGTGGTTCAACTGGTGCGCAGGTGCTGCGGGGTTTATTGACCAGCAACCTGACCCGCTCTGCTCCAGACGTCGCCGAATGGCCGATTGAAAAATCCGATAAATGCCCCGTGTGTGAAACCCACTAGCATAGCCAGCCTTCAAACAGACTGCGTCTTGTTTTCGTGGGACTTGAACTCTGGAGATTATCCATGGCCAGCAACACACGACGGAACGTGTCCGTTCCTCGCCAATCACAGAAACCAGCAACAGAGCAATTCTTTCCTGCAAGGTTCATCGACTGCATGACTGCATACAAGCAGGGCGCTGCGCTCAAGGCCGCGATTGAGCTTGATCTGTTCACAGTGCTTGCCGAGGGCAGCCAGACCACTGAATCGCTGGCGCTACGCCTACAGGCATCGACCCGTGGTGTACGTATTCTCTGTGACTACCTGACCATTGAGGGATTCCTCTTGAAGCAGGACGGACGGTACTCGGCGACAAATGATGCCGCCATGTTTCTCAATCGCAAGTCGCCCACCTACATGGGAAGTGCGGCCTTCTTCCTCGGAAACCCAGTGCTGATGGAGAACTTCCGAGACCTTGCCGGGTGTGTGCGACGAGGCGGAACCGTGAACGCAGAGGGCACGCTTAAGCCAGAGCATCCGATTTGGGTAGAGTTTGCGCGTTCGATGGCACCCATCGCTGCCATGGATGCCGAGTTGGTGGCTCTATTACTGAAAACTGACATCATGCCGAGGTGCAAAGTCCTCGACATCGCTGCCGGACACGGAATGTATGGAATCGCTTTGGCTCGTCACAACCCCAACGCAGAGATCGTGGCACTCGACTGGAAGAATGTCTTGGCCGTGGCAAAAGACAATGCCAGGAAAGCTGGTATCAGTAGTCGATACCGCACCATCGAGGGTAGCGCCTTCGACGTCGATTTAGGCGAGGGGTACGACATCGTACTGCTCACGGGTTTCTTGCACCACTTCAGCGAGAACATGAATCAGGCGTTGTTATACAAGGTACGCCGAGCATTGCAACCGGAAGGGCGTGCGGTTGCGCTGGAATTTATTCCCAACGAGGATCGCCTCACGCCGCGTATTCCAGCGGAGTTCTCATTGACGATGCTGGCCAACACCCCGGAAGGAGACGCCTATACATACTTGGAGCTTAATCGCATGTTCTGTAACGCGGGCTTCCGGTCAGCCGAGTTGCATGAGATTCCGCCTTCGCCCCAGCGGGTGGTGATTGGCAGCAAGTAGGCCATTTAGGCACCCCTTCTTTACAGTACTTACTTCTCTGTGCCTGAACTCCTTACGCAGGTATCCGCCACCGGGCGAATATTTCTGACACTGAACTGCGTAACAGCTCCCGACGAAGAATCGGATGGTTCAGACGAAGAAGGCGACGACATTGCGTTTGCGGTTGACCCGCTGTTGCTCGTGGCGATGCCTTTTACCTGAACAACCTTGCCGACATAACCCTTAAGTTGCGAAATGTCGCCACGCAATTGGAAGATGCTTCCCGAGTCGTCGGAGAGTATGAAATTCCCGCCCGAGGACTTGCTGAGGCAGCCCTGAATTGTGGTCGCTTCGGAATTGCTTGCTTGTGAGCTGGACTCGCTCTGCCCCGGAGCCTTGGTGTCGGGCGGAATTGTCGATGGGTCTGCTGGGGTCGCCGGATTGGACGGCGTCTGTTCAGTCTGATCCTGCGGAAAGATCGGCGGAGTGGACATCGGCGGAGTCTGGTTCGGGGTACTGCCCGTCTGTGCCACGGCAGCAAGCCAGCAGCCCAGCAGAAGTGTACCGAGCGTGAGAGTCTTCTTCATAAAAAGCCTCCGGGTGTTCAAGGCACGGCGAGTGCCGTTCCAGCAGCCCGGTACATCAGGCCAGCCAGAGCGCAATCGAGGAATTCATGCGGAAGTTTTTGCTCGGGGCTTAGAAATTACACTCTCTTCCTGCCATGCCACGCATGGAGCCCATGAGCACAGTAAGGAAGGGGGCAGCGAATTTGTAGCGGCATCCGGCATCATGCTGACAGACCTGCGGACACATGTTCCGAAGGATGGCGGATGTGTCCACCCGCGCTCCGCCTAGTGTAGTGCGATGAAAGTCAGAGCAGTTATTACACGGGAGTGCCTACCCGGTATATCCACACACTCCAACGCGAGGAGAGTTGACGACCGGCAGGCACATTTCGTCGCCACACGTATGTGCAACGAGGCACGATTTGCAAAGCCAGCCCTCCCCATTCCATGCGCATTCGGTACAGATCTGAGTAGCTGGTTTGTTTCCGCAGCGCTGACAGGTTACCTGCGGTGCCTCGTTTCTGGCCAACAGTTGCACTTTCGTTGAACCTCGTTCACGAAGAGCAACAACCTTTAGCGCAAGAGCGGTTGTGGAGCCGTAGTCATACTCGTAGAAGAACCTCATTCCTACCTCAAGCACTTGGTTCAACCGCGTACCCATGTCCATTTCTTCATCCATGAGTTCGTCTTCATCCATGGGCTCTGAAGCATAGCGTTTGCCGCCTATCTCAAACGCACTCAAGTGACCGCAGCATTCAAGCCAGGTATGACGGAGAAAATCGTCGAGTTTGTTCAGCGGGGATGCAATAGGTAGCGCCACATGCATCCAGTACGCCTTCGCCTCACGCCCTTCGACAAGTAAATGGAAGCTCTGGCCAGTCGGTTTCTTCGGAGCCGGCAATGGTCCGGAAGATCCCAGATGGCCGCACGCGAGTAGATGCCGTGGCATGGACGCCTTGGCGACTATCTCTCCGCAGAGATAACACTTTCCCATCGATTGCGGTTTGCTCATGACTGAACATTATAATGCGTCATATATAGCAACATTTATCTTTCAGCCGGGTTCTTATACAAGGGGACACGGCGGATGAGAATCGCACCTCAAGTGGTTCTGACAATCGACCAGAGGACGAAGTTGGAAACCTATGCGCGCGGCCGCAGGATACCCGCCCGGCTTGTGTTGCGGGCCAAGATCGTGTTGCTGGCCGCAGAAGGCAAGCAGGACATCGAGATTGCCCGCCTGCTTTCGATCGTGCCGCGCACCGCTGCACGCTGGCGCTCACGTTTTCTGCGCAACGGTATTGCCGGACTGGAACACGACGCGCCAAGGCCCGGCCGCACGCCCTCCATCTCGCCGGAGTTGGTGCGCATGGTGATTACCAAAACCACGAAGGAAAAACCTCCTCATGCAACCCACTGGAGTACGCGCACCATGGCCGCCACAGCCGATATTAGCGAGGCCAGCGTACGGCGCATCTGGCACAGTCACGGCCTGAAACCGCACCGCATGGAAACCTTCAAGCTGAGCAACGATTCCCATTTTTCCGAGAAGCTGGAAGATATCGTCGGACTCTATTTGAATCCGCCCGAACACGCGCTGGTGCTTTCGCTCGACGAGAAGAGCCAGATCCAAGCTCTGGACCGTACCCAACCCGGCTTGCCCATGAAGAAGGGCCGCGCCCAGACGATGACCCACGATTACAAGCGGAATGGAACCACTACGTTGTTTGCTGCTCTCAACACACTTGATGGCAGCGTGATGGCTACTTGTATGGAACGTCATCGTCATCAGGAGTGGCTGAAGTTCCTACGTCTCATCGATCGCCAAACTCCCGCCCACAAACAGCTCCACCTCATCGTCGATAACTACGCCACCCATAAGCATCCGGCGGTGCAGCGCTGGGCAGAGCGCCACAAGCGCTTTCATTTTCACTTCACTCCGACGAGCAGCAGCTGGCTCAACATGGTCGAACGATTCTTTCGCGACTTGACCGAAAATCAGCTCCGGCGCGGAGTCTTCACCAGCGTTGAAGCTCTCGAACAAAGCATCCTCGACTATATCGAAGAACATAATCGCAGCCCCAAGCCCTTCATCTGGACTGCTAAGGCCAATGACATCCTCGAAAAGGTCAAACGCGCCAGGGCCTATCTCAATAACAGCTCATCTGTGTGACGCACTACACTAGGTGAGATGCAGAAAGAGTCAACGATGAAGCGGCGGACACTCTCCGCCGCTTTCTTACGGAATTGGCATTTCCTATTTCTTGACGTTACTGAGTTCGCTTCCGAACGCGCCGTCCTCAAAATCCAAATGGTGGGTCAGGCGCTCGTCAAAGGACTTCATTAACTCAATTGCTCCACTGATATTACGGTGCCCCAGATCACTCCAGATTTTCATCACGAGTTCGATCATCTCGGCGTGGAGAAGCTGATGCACCCCAAGTCCAGAAAACTTGATTGCGTCCATCGCGCCTTCTTCCGACTTGAAATGTTCAATCGTGGTTTGGATCAAGTCCTTAGCGCATGCAACTATCTGATCCATGCCCGTGCCTATGATGATGGCAGTACGTAAGTCCTGCTGCTGCCGCTTGATTTGTAAATGCTGGCGATCGAGGATATCCGCAGTCGGAGTTTCTTGAAGATATTGGAGATTGACGGTGTTAAGCATGGGTGCTCCTCTGAGTGCAGACGACCATTCTCCCGAACGGTGTCTTCTAAATGGCATGAGTTCTAGTAACCGATGAGTTACCTGCTATCCTGCTACAATCACTCACCCTGACCTGCGCGTGATGAAGCTTCATTCACCAGAGTACGAACCAGAGCGTGGCGAATCAAGAACAATTTTTCCGCGCTCTGGGCACCAAAGTGCGTAGCCTTCGCATGAAGCACGAATACAGCCAAGAGGACATGCTGTCGTTTGGCTTTTCCACCCGCCATTGGCCGCAGATTGAGGCCGGGAGGCCGATTACGGTTTCGACACTGCTCCGCACCTGCGAAGTGTTCGAAACGTCAATGGCCAAGCTGGCGCGGGGATTGGACGAGGGCATCTACGAGAAGCTCGACGTCGAACTCGCCCCGCGTCGGCGCAGACGCTCCTGATATCGGGCTTCATTCCTCTGGGTTGAAAAACTCGTTAAGCTCGTCTGCCATTTCCTGCGAAAAGAGCACCATTGAGCAACAGCGGTTAGCGCACTGGGAGTGCCGCCACACAAGCTCTTGAACCTGAGCCGGGGAGATTTCAATCCTCTTCGCTGCTACGGGATATTCGCCACGAGAAAGGTCTAGCACTTTCTCCGCAAGGGCTTTCCTTTCAACAAGGGGAAGATCGGGGCAAAGGACGCCAGACATGCCCAGACGGCTTCTACGCGCCGGGCAGCAAGCTCTTTAACTGCAGCCCTCCTGCTCCGGGCGCTACTCGCCGGGCTGGGGTCAATGTTCACGCCGCGTCCTGCGGTACCGCCTTTAGATGAATTAGGAAAGGACGTCCATCCGAGCAGTGGTAGACCTGCACCACGACCTTGCGGCCATTAGCCTGAGCCTCGGCGATGAGCGACCGCATTTCGGTTGACTCGCTCAGGTTACGCAGGGCAGAGGTCATCGACGCGCTAGGTTTTCGTGCTGGTGCACCGCTCGGCTGGCTGAACTTGAACAGTACATCTGGACTCACTGCTGTCCGGTTAAAAGTCGAACAGAATCAATTGGTTGCTGGAATTGTGTAAGTCAGTGCAGGAGTCGGATGCGTGAAGTGCCTGTAAAATGGGCGTTTTCTCGAAAAGGGTAAGGCTGAGAATCTGTAGAATCTGATACAGACTGGCCTCCAGTCCCAATCGCTTGCGCATGATGGCTACCAGCACATACACCGACACTGCGATCCAGATTTGAGTTTTCACGGCGTTCTCGCTGGTGCCGTAAAAGGCTTTGATCCGCAGGTGCTGCTTGATCCATTTGAAAAACAGCTCCACCTGCCAGCGTTGCTTGTAGATTTGCGCGACGGTCTGTGCCGGAAGCGCGAAATTGTTGGTCAGGAACTTCAGGCGCTTGCCAGTTTCAGCATCGAAGTAGCTCACGCGTCGAAGTGTATCGGGATACGCCGAAGCTGGTCCAAAGGATGTGAGTACGACAGTCTGATCGGAGCGAACGCCGGTGCTCTTATCAACGGGATGTGAGTAGCGTCGCTGGAGCAACACGTTCGATTTGGTGCGCACCACGAAGAAGGCCGAGTTGAGCGTCAGCGCAAACAACCGCTCGAAATCGATGTATCCGCGATCCATGACATAGAATGCTCCGGCTTCCGGCAGAATCTCGTCGAGTATATTGACGTCATGCACCTTGCCATCCGTAATGCGGATAAACATTGGAATGTTGCCGCGAAGATCGAGCAATGTGTGCATCTTGACGGCGGCCTTGTGGGTGCGGAACTTAGCCCATGGAAACAATGACAGGCACAGATCGATGGTGGTTGAATCCAGAGCGTACAAGCTCTGATCCAGATCGACGCCCATTGGATCGCTGGCATAAAGCCTGCGAGCAGTAATAATCAGCCTTTGGGCGAAGTCGGCAAAGATGCGCCAGTCACGCGACTCGTTGGCGTCCGCCAGCGTCGAACGAGCGACCTTGCCTCTGAACCCCAAGTGATAGAGCTTGCCCTGCAACGAACCCAAGCAGGCTTCGATGTCGCGCAGGCTCTCGCGATAGGTCAACTGGGCAAACGCCATTGCCAGATACTGATTCCAGCAAGTGAAGTCTCGCAGTCGCAGGTCGCCACGATAACGCTCGACGCAACGACGAAACTCTCGGTCAGGCAGAAAGCTGATCAACTGCGAGAAAACCGTGCGGCCCTGATTCATAAGCCATTGTCAGCTCTCCTTCGCATTTCAAATCGCGGCAAGCCAGAAATGACTTCAACTTATTGCGCAGCAACTACTTGTAGCCAGCGGTTTCTGAGTTAACCGGACAGCAGTGATGCAAATGCTTCGTCGCGGTTTCGCGTGGATAGAAACTGTTCGAACCAATGACGGGCGAGGATATTGCGTTAATATTTGCGGCGCGCCTCATCCCGGACGCCGCCTAACCAGCCTTTGAGAACCATCGGCTCGATTTCGACGCACCAGAGGTTGCCTGCGCTTTCGGTAGTATCGAGCAGACCTGCCAACGTGAGACCAGAGGCGATTTTTCCCGCATTTCGCGCGATAATTGCCTCCCGAATGAACCCGATCAACCATTGTTCATGACCGGCCTTTAAACTCGAAAATACAATCTGCATGAAGTCATCATCGTTTCTCGCAAGCGAGATAATCGCGGTTCGAAGCTTGATGACCTTCTCATCGTCCGGGGCACAAAAGGGCAGGTTGTTATATTCGCCCATGCTGAAGGCCGCGCGTTCATGTCCTTGTTTGACAAGCGTCCATATCTCCGCGCCCTCTCCCGGATACAGCTCCAGGATCGCCTCGCTGACCTCAACCAGGGGGAAAACATCAAGGAAGCCGATGAACTTTCCCGCCAAGGCCACCTCTCGTATCTTTTTGATAATGGCGCCGCCATCAAGAAGAACAATTTTACGCCACGCTTCCTTGGCGTTGAATGATTGAGGGTAGAAGACATACTGTTCGACTTTGCGTTCCGAGACTTTATCGTCGAGCAAGTGAATCGCGTATTCGAACAGCGCGCGGACTTCGTCTTCGCGCATGCCCCGCAGTTCGACCAGTAGCGCCAGGACCTGGGGCGCGATCCGGCTGCGCGCAACATTGAATGCAAGGTGATCCCCATACCGCGCAATCAGGTAACTGCCAGAAAGGGCTTCCTTTGTGGCCTGTCCCTTGGAGTGAGCCCACCCGCTATCAACAAAGGCCGTGCCCAACGTCGTATCTTGCGTGGCTGCGATAAGCTCTGCCGCCGCGCCGCGCAGGTGCTCATTCGCGTGCTTCACCAGAGACAGCAGGATACCCGCATTTGACGGCATGAGCGGCAGTTTAACGTTGTTGAGGTACCCAAGCCATCCCGAGATCGCATTCTCGTCAGTCTCCACGTGAAGCAAATCGAAGACCCCTTCAACGTCTTCTGTCGTAGGCGGGGTGAGTAGTCCCGCGAGGTCTGTGCCGAAGGTAAAGTTCGGGGCCAGTTTTTTCAACGCTGCGATTTGATCCGCCGCTGGCCGACCGATGAGACCGGCCACGATCATCGATTGGAAGCAGAACCCCATTCGCTGCTTCTGCTGTGCGTCCTCCGGCGATGACATCTTAAGTTTGTCAAAACCTTGCTGGAAGAGATGATCACGCTCATGCTCTCCAAGCACCAGCGACACGCCTGCGAACTGGTGGGCGAGCCGCGCTGCCGCTGCGAAGTCGCGGCCCGGAGTAGAAAAATAGATCCTTCTTATCGCCTGCCCGAGCGCGGAAGGAGTCCACCGTGCGAAGGCGGATATCGGCCGTCCGAGTGCTGCGCTGAAATCATCGGCACTAGCGTCGGCGCCGATGCCATCCGCGATGGATTGGAGTTTCTTGAGGTCCGCTGCCGACAGTTTGGCGTCTGGAAGAGATGAAAACCGAGCCAGCCTGTCCGCCCAAACGACGGGCGCAAAAGACCCGTCGGGGTTACGCCACGTAATGACGTTGTCGTCGCCTGCTTCCGGAGAGTTGTCCAACAGTTGTCTGTTTTCATTATCAGCGGACTTCGAGCCGCGGGTCTCCATCGCTCGCGGCGTTGCGAGGGCCTCCAGCAGAATATCCGCCGCACGCGAAGTTGCGGGAACTGAAAGTTTTCGTAATATTACAACCTCTTCAAGAAGACCTGTTTCAAGGGCGTCATGGTCATGGGGATTCAACCGGAGCAGCCACTCAAGAAGATCGGCTCCAGAATCGTCGTGGGTGATCGCAAGGATGATCGCGCGCGTGACAAGCGTCTTGATGAAGGGGGCGCGTGGGAGAAAAGACATGATGGAGAAAGCGGCTTGTGGCAGATAGTCATCGGCATCGACACGAAAGTAGTCGGAGATCTGCGCATGATATTGGCCTTGAACGGACAGCCACTCGGCAAGGCTGGCTTCCGTGCGTTTTTTCCTGCCTTCATCTGGAGGAATTTTGCCGTAATGCCAGTGGATCGGGTCCAGTCCATAAGCGCCCGCCCAGCCGGGAAGACGTGAAGCAAGCGCTTCCAGTACGTTCGGCCACTTCGCCGCATTGGCGAACGCTTTGGGCAGGATCTCGCCTTCGCGGCGGCCCACCGGGTTTTTGCGCCAGTAATCCTCGGCAAAATCAAGAAATAGGTTTGGGTCGCGGCTGATCAGCGGCCAAAGCTCGGCGAAGTCCGCAGCGAAGAAGTTCTGAGAACGCAGCCATGTCCTGAGCAGCGTGAAGCGTGCGGGCGGCGTCGCCTTCTGGCGCGAGAAACTTACCGATGTGGCAGCGCGCAGTATGGCGACGCCCATATCGTCGCCCCGCAGCTGTTCTTCGTATTTTGCGATCACCTCTTCGACTGCACTTTCGTCCGTAAGCTTTTCTACGGATCGAGCCAGATCCAGGCCGATGGCGAAAGGCAGAAGGTGTTTGCTGACAATGTAGGTGTGCGGCCTGTCGCCGGACTTGAGCCAGTGGCCTTCGATAAGTTCGTTAATGGTCGATCGATAGTCGTCAATGGCAAGCCCGCTGTCTTCGGAGAGCCGTCTATGTATCTCCGCTTGGGAGATTTGGAAATCCTTATCGGCTAAGCACTCTTGGCCAAGTTGGGAGACGAAGTCGATGAGTCCTTCGTCGTCCACGCGCAGGTCTGCACCGCGTTGCGCCATCCTCTCGCGCCAGTCTTCAAGAACGATACGGGCAACTGTGATGTCTCCTGTATCGCGAAGTCGATCCATCATGGATATGGCAAGCTTTGCGAACCGCGGAATTTTGATTAGTTCTAAGAGGCCTCCCGGCAACTGATCCTTGGTCAGACCATGATGGGCCAAGAACTGGATCAGCTCGGGGTCGGAGAATGCCGATACGCTAATCTCCTGAATGGGCTGTTTCGTTACATTAGGCAGGCGGAGCAGGTCTTCGCGCCAAAACGTCGATCGTGAGGTCAACAACAGGCCCACGCGATTCTTCCACGGCTCAACCTCGAATGATCTTACGACTTCACCCCACCGTGTGCCCCATGCCTCATTGAGGCCGTCTATCACTAAAAGTATTTTCGGGGAGCCGGTGAGCCAGCGCTTCAGACGCGCCGCGAGTTGTGTCTTGGGAACATGGGGCATGCAGCGCGAGAGCAAGCCGGCGAGAATTTCTCCAGCGTCGGTTGAACGGATGTCCTTGGCTGATGTCGCAAGGATCATCGGCCCAGACGTGCCGGCGGGCTGGCAAAGGCACCATGAAAGGGCCGTCCAAGTCTTTCCCCTTCCTTCGTCACCAAGCAATACCGCCGGCGTTCCGGGGCCGGAGTTCCACCACTGACTGAGCGCGGTTTCTATGGCTGGCCGGGAAATACAGTGGGCCTCCGCAGCACCCAGATCGGCGTGGCTTTGCAGATCTCGCCGGGCATTGCTCGTGGAAGAGACGGCTTCCCCCAGCCAATGCCTGGCGGCGTCCCGGGCGAGATCGAATCCGACTTCCGCAGCGGTAAGCTGCCGGCGGATGTTATCGATTGTGCTGTCAAATTCAGGATGCTGCTCGATCCGATCAATCACCGGATTCAAAGTCGCCGACAGACGCTTCTCTGTAATATGGCGCCCGGCCGCACAAAGCGCTGCGAGAACAGGCAACGCGCCCTGCGCGTTGCGCCAGTCCAGACATAGGAGCGTTACACCTCTATCTTCGCCGATTCTCTTGAGCTCGGACCAATCCGGTTCCTTGATCTCGCGTGAGGCGACCACGCCCCATATGTCGATCTCCGGCATAGTGTCGAGGGTGTCGCGAATCTTGGACTTCAGTTCGTCCAGCGGGAGGTTGGTTTTATCGCTGAAACGCTTGGCCTCGATCGCAATTCCCGGCTGAGCAAGATCGGAATCCGATGCAACATCTTTTCCACCTTGCGGCCCGGATTTTACGAGCCGGAGCGTGCGCCCCGAAATGTGTTGCAGAAGATCGCGGAAGAGCCCTTCAAAGCCATCGCAACCCTGCGCCTTTAGCTTACGCAGAGCGTCCAGCAACGGGGCGTAATCGTCGTTCTCGCGTCGCCTTGTTACAGCAGCCTTTTGTCGCGTCGCGCGGCTCATGAAAATGCCTCTATCCGACTACGGCAGATATTGAGCGTGTCCTCGACAATCCTTCGCGCGTCCGCAGTAGGTTCGATCGCATTGGGCAAACTGATCCCGTCAATGGCACCACCGATCTGCTTCAACATATCGTCCATCGCGTCGTCAGCGTCGCCGGCCCTAAGCCCGGCGGTCGTCGCCAACGCGCGAAAATCGACGCGCCGTAAATTATCGTCCTTGCCGTTGAGTTTGAGAGCCATGTGGTCGTGTTTGAGATTGGGAAAAACCCGCGTCGTCACTGCGTCATACAGCGGCGCCATCCGCACACTCCGAAACTGCTTCTCGCCGGGCTCGGCGATCTTGAGCAGCGCCATGTTCTTCAAGTGCATGTCGCCATCGGCGATCAGCCATGCGAACAGCGCACGCTTGACGATAATGAGAAGGTCTTTGTCCGGTTCCGTCGATAAAGGGCGAACGGCGCGCGCGACCCGCTCCATAGTGCTGCTGTATTTGGCGTCGGCGGTCAGATCGAGAACGGAGCAAAGATCTTCGAGCGCCAACATCCTTGTATCTGCCGGCCTCTCCCGAATGTCGAAGCGCTCCACGACCAACGCCGGGGGCATGCCGTCCGGCATACCGACCAGCCCGGTAGCCGGGGCCTCGAATCCCGCGGCCCGCCCGAGCGCCATGGCGGTCCATTCGACAAGCGGCAAAGCATCGTAGCCGCTGGTCCCCGCCGGCTTCAGAATATGGGTGAAGGGCTTGCCCGTGCTGGGCGACAGGACGCCTTCGGGATCAAGATACATCGGCGCCTTGATCTGAACGCCTGACAGGCGCGGCGTATCTGCACGGTGGTAAATCTGCGCGAGATTGTGCTCGAAGTTTGCTTCGATTTCACCGCGGCCCGGCCCGGCATACTGGCCGGTAAACGCACCGTCCTTGGTATATTTCTCCAGCCTGGTTATCAGAATGTCCTGCGGCAAGCCCGCCAGTTCGGCTTCACGCTCCACGATGGTGATATTCGACATGTAGCGCTTGCCCGACCGCAGTAGCGTACGCTCGTCCTTGTCCTTGAGTACTTTTTCGAGCCAGCCCTCCGGGAGCAGAGAAACGATAAAGGGCGGCAGCTTGCCGGGCGTGGTCTGGCGAATGAGCGGTGGCTCCTCTCCATCTGCTGGCTGCCAGCGCCATTCGAAGCCATCGTGAGTTAAATGTCCTAATGGCGAGCCATGCCAGGCGACAATAAGGTCGAGCGCCGCCTCGTTCTTCATCGGGGTAGTGCTTGGCCGATGCTGGAAATAGCGTTCGGCAAGCTCGCCTTCCCGATACCATTCATTTTCGCGCGCGAGCGTCCAAAGCGCGTCCGCCGCTGCCTGCACGCTGCCATATTCCTCGACCAAGCGGGCGGCGATCCTTGCCCGCATTCCCTCATCGATCGACGCCGCGTGTTCGCTGCGAAGGCGGAACGCTTCAAGGAAGCGCTGACGGATCGAAGAGACACTGACCCGGAATTCGCCCATGCCGTCATCGACGACGGCGTCGCCGACGGACGGATGTTTGGGCGCTTCGTTCTGGATAATCTCCAGCGCACGGATGCGGGTACGCTGCTTGCGCCGAGCGCTCAGAAACAGGCGGCCATCGCGGGTTGGCCCCAGCAAGGCGGCGCTTGCCGCAGACAGGTAGGCTTGAGGGTAAAGATATTTGGCGATCCGGACCGAGTGCTTGAGGACGGTGGCGTCGATATCGTCGTCGGAGTCGACGTAGATACCGCGCATAAGCTGGACGAGTTTGCCCGTCTCAGCCATGTAGTGGCTGCGGGTTTTGTCCAGAGTTTCGCCGACAAGATGGAGTGCCATTCGAACCTTCCCGTACTTCAGGTACGACTAAGTTAGTATTTTACGCGCTGCACGTCAAGGATGGTTTATAACTTTCGCGTACTTCAGGTACGTGAAAGTTATACGACAGGAGAAGTTCACCTGGTTCTGGATGGTTAGATTTTAGTTTTGGGTGGAGCCTCGTTGTCGTAGGAAGGGGGCTGGGAATCTTGTACTTGGCAATTCCGGCGGATGGCACAGTTGGCGTGATGCTAATTTCCAGTTCTGAAGACCACAACTAACACCAAGAGGCTTAGCATCAGCAGAATACGGGAACTTACAAACTTTGCAGAATGTGCTGAACTCCGGCTTGAGAGTACTCCGAAATGCCTGCAAGATTTAGGGTGAATGATCGGCTGAACATACCGACGCAGGCTGGTTCATATGAAGATGAACTATGGACCTACGACCTTGAGCGGATGCTCGCGGTGCATGATCAGCCATGAGCCGTTCTCCTGCAAAGCCTGAATTCCAAGTTCGCGGATCACACCTTGAGCATCCGAAAGGTTTTCGGCATCCAGATGGTCCTTTAGTTCACGGGCACGATGAGCGAACAAATTTGCCATGTGGCTGTAATTCCGTACCTGTTCGTCGTAGCCGGCCTGTTCCACCCAGATTTTAAAAATGCCAAGTGCAACTGAGGGCACGGCAATCAGCAGGTGCAGGACGCCATTCCAATGCTCGTGTACATGTGCCGTCCAACCGCCCATATCTCGATCAGGTCAACACCTTTGAGAGTGTAGGCAGCAAACATCGAGAATATTTGGAAAATGCGGACAACGCGAAATTCTTCTGGAAGCTGGCGCTCAACTTGTCGGCGATCTCGCATTACCCAGCTAAGCCCTTGTTACCGTTTTGGCCGGATGTAGAGTCGCAATGCGAGCACATTCGGCTGCTGGAGCTTTGCTCAACTCCGTCGGTGCCGTCCGTCGTACTCCACGCCCTCCTGCATACGCCAATTTCGGTGCTCCACCAGATTGTGTCCAAATACGGAGAGCAACTCTTTCAGTGGCACTACAAAGTACACTCGGGCTTGAACATCTTCATCGATAAGCTGGACCATGCGGTTCGTCCCTTGGGTAATCGCGCCCTGTGGATCTCGATGCAGGAAGGTTTACTAGAAGGGGCCTGGGAAGTCATGCGCGGCAATCCCCACCTTAAGATATACACCTCAATGCGGCAGGAAGCATACGCAAACTACAACTCAGCGAACAAGGCTGCCATCTCCGGCGAAGTATCGTTTATCGAATACACGCCTGCGGACTTGGCAAACCTTTTGAATCGCCTTGTACAAGCATACGAAAACAAAGAGTCCTACTCAAAGATGCTCGGTTTTGAGAACGTTACCAATAATGGACATCAGAACGAGAAAGTCTTTTCGTACACGTATCGCCACACAATCGGCCGCCCCCGTGATTTCGTGAGCATCTGTTCCAAACTCTCCCCACAGGTTCAAGATACGAATATTGATCCGTCGATGTTCCGTAAGATCGTGAACAGTACCGCCGAACGAGACGTAATTTCTCCTCTTTTTGAGGAAGAGGAACTGTTCCTGCACATTTTGGGAAATCGTGAGCAAAGAAGAGAGTTCTTGTCTCGGTTGCCCGCCAATATTTTGACTCTCGCCGAGATGAAGCACATATGCCGAGCTTTCAACAGGCGTAACACCAGCTGCCATTTGAACTGCAAGGAATGCGCAAAGGAAGGGTTTGTCCATCCATTTTGTGATTTGTACAATATCGGCTTGCTTGGAGTGGTCGCACGCAATGAGGTCGACGGCGAAGATCGGCAGGAGTTTCTCGAGCCGTATCGGATGGCTGAGTACTCGTGGGGCGTCTTACCGTCAAACAACCCGTACTATTTTGTACATCCATCCCTCACGGGCTTGATCAAGGAAGCTAGAAATCTCACTTACAGCTTGGATTATCGCGTCATTCCTGATGTTACTGTGGGGCAAGGTTACAAGTTGACGCCAGATTCCTTGAATGCAATCGAGATTAACAGGAAATTCCTTAAGGTTAGCGAGATTGGCGGCGCTGATGCCTAATGAACCCAATCCGCGACGCGGTATGGACGATGAAAGTCGCAGGGTTGTCGAGGAGCGGACAGCATCTTCTTCGGGAAACGAAGCCTTGAGGGCGCTACTTGGGAGCGCCGATAAGAAAATGACAGAAAACGTCTCATAGAAGATAAACGACTTAGCAGCAATGTTACGGCTGAGCATCGCTGATTACATATTGACATTAAAGGACTTAGCGTCATATTAAAATTCTGAATCAAGGGGTCGGAGGTCTCCCCGAGGATCAGCAGCCCTGGAAAAACGATCTGCAATTTCTAGCGTGGTTCTTGGCGCCAGTGATGCCCTAAGCAAGAGCGCAAAATCTCCAGATTAGTCATGTCGCTAAGTTGTCCAACCCGCAAACCAACCCGCACAGCGCTCTCCCGATTACTAGGTATCAAGAACTTACAGAGACTTAGCAGTCCTTCCGATTCTTGTAAGTTGTTGAGAATAATAAATCTTATTGACACGGTAGAGGTCAGGAGTTCGAGTCTCCTCGTGCCTACCATTTCATTTCTTGTAGTTAGCGCAAAATCTGTGCGCTGCTGCTTGCTCCAGATTGCTCCCTTAAGCGCAGTCGTATGCTCCCCTCCATCGGAGCCGTACTGCCGGATGCGACCTTCGCCGCTCAGACCCGCTCAAGCCGCGGCTTCCGCATCGCCGAGCGGCGCAGCAAGTTCGCTGTCTCCCATTTCCGGGAAGATCATCGCAACCACATGTTGCTGGGCCTGGCGCTTGGCGATCGCCTTCGCCTGGGAATAGACCTCCAGCGTGCACCGGCTGCTGGCGTGGCGCATCAGCTCTTGCACAACCTTGACGTTCTCCCCGTTGGCAATGAGCAGGGTTGAGAACGAATGCCGGAAGGTGTGCCAGCCGATTCGCTTGGTGACGCCGGCGCGTGTGGCCGCTGGTCGGATGATCTTTTGCAGCAGACCATCCGGGCGGAACGGATACCTTCCTTTCGAGCGAGGGCTGGCAAATACCCAGTCGTCCGGCGCCCGATACTTGCTCGTCTCGCGCCACCACCAGAGATCTGCGGCCACGTTGATTTCCAACGGGACAGGTTTGCAGGATGCTTTCGTCTTGCAGTCGCCGGTCACTTGCAGATAGATGGATCGCTGCACATTGAGCTGCAAGTTTGAGAAATCGATGTCACTCCACTTCAACGCGAACAACTCGCTGCGTCGCAAACCAGTGGTGGCGTCAACGAGCACCATGACCCGAAAACAGGGCTTGAGCTCGGCCAGCAGATTGCGAATTTCATGAGGCTCCAAGATCTCTGGAACCCGTTTTCGCTTCGAGCTCTGACGAACCAAAGTGATCGGGTTCTTCCCCTGCCCGAGCCATTCATACCGAATCGCATGGTTGAACAACACGCTCATCAGGTTGCGTATCTTTGCCTTGGTCGCGTCTGCCAACCGGTCACCATTGATGCAACGCAAGGACTGAAGCCAACGCTCGACGGCCACGGTCCGGACGTCGCGAATATCCAGACTCGCCCACTGCGGCCGTATCCATCGCGTGAGGAATTCCCGATAGACCACCCTTGTTGCCAGAGCATGCCGAGCGGCTCCCGCCGACAGCTCGGTCTCGAGGTAATGGTCAACCAAGTCGCCAACCGAAATCCTCTGCTCGGGTTGGCGGTTTCGATCCTGATTCGCACACATTCTCAGGCCGTTCGCCGCAAGTTCAGCCGACGCTCTTGTCGGAAACTGCTGAACCGTTCCAATCACGGCTGTCCGGCGCACGCGTATTCCGTTCTGGTCGTTCTCGCGCCATAGAAACTCCCAGCAGGCTGGTCCAGACTTGCGTGTCGTACACCGAAGACAACCGCGCTGATAACGATTGCGCATTCTGTGGCCTCCTCCAGTCAAAAAATGTCTAGAGAGGGTACCATTACTTCTTCGAGGGTGTGGCAGATCTTATATCCCATGGCGCTATAGCCCTTCTGTCGTCGGGCATACATTCTTGCCAACATCAAGACATGGGCATCCACATAGTCGTAGACTCTGACGACGCGCTTGGCATCGTGCAACCGATGGAGGCGCCCGACATATTGCTGCAAGGTGCCCTTCCAAGAAATCGGCATTGCTAAGAACAGCGTGTCCAGGCGAGCATCATCAAAACCCTCACCTATGTAGCTGCCAGTCGCCAAGATGACTCGTGGAGCGCCTTCCGGCACAATCGCCATGGCTTGCGCAACCGATCTCCGTTGTTTCTTCCCCATACCGCCCTTCAGCACGAATACGTTTTGTACTCGGTTTGCTAGCGCCATCTCGAAATGTTTCAGGTGATCAGTTCTGCCCGTAAGAAGTAACGGTGAGCGACCGTCTGCGAGTGCGCGTACCAGATCGGAAACAATGAGGTCATTGCGAGCACAGTCATCAACGAGGGCGGCGTACGCTTCCTGAATTGTTATGTCGTTCTGCTCAGACGGCAGGTAAAACTCTGTCAATCGAGGAATCACTTCATGCTCGAACGGTGTGGCGGCATTCATCGAACGCGCGCTGAGCTTGAATCGAATCGGCCCGCACTGCATGTAGATGATGGGATGGTGCCCGTCTTTCCTCTCAGGAGTTGCAGTCAACCCTAGGACATACTGCGCCTTTACCTGCTTCATAACCTGCTCGAAGGTAAACGCCGATAAATGGTGGCACTCATCGACGATGACTTGACCGTACTCTGCGACGAAGTCTTTTACCCCTGCTTTGTCGTGAGTGCTTTGGATGATGGCGATATCTACGCAACCGCTGCGCTCGTTTTTCCCGCCCCCGACCTGACCGATGGACTTGGCTGGGAGGTTGAGGAACATTGCCAATCTGGCGTGCCATTGATCGAGCAATTGCTGGCGGTGGACGAGCACGAGGGTATTTACCTTTCGTTCCGCGATCATCCAGGCGGCCACCGCAGTTTTGCCGAACGCAGTGGGTGCACAGAGAATGCCATCATCGTGTTCAGCAATCACTGAGACGGCATCCCGCTGAGCCGGGCGCAACTGGCCTAAGAACTCCACGTCGATTGCACGTCCGGCAAGCCGCTCGTCGCGAATCTCAGCCTTGACGTTGTGTGCTTCAAAGAGTTCTGCGACTTCAGAGATGCAGCCGCGCGGCAGAGCAATGTGGCGTGCAAGATCTTCGCCGCACGCGATCACTCTTGGCTTATCGAATGTGGGGAGCCGCATTGCCTGGGCCTTATAGAATTCAGGATTTTGAAATGCCGCCAGGCGTAGCAGCCGATTCAAAATCGCGGGAGGCAAGCCCTTCTTCTCGACGTACACAAGATTCGAGCGAATGATTTGCACCTGCGGAGGGAATGGGCCGGGGATTGGGCGCTCCGCTTTTTTCTGTGACGGCGGCAATGTCCACGGATCTTGCCCATCGTCTTCTGTGATGCTGATTCTGACCCCAATGAGATCCCCACGTCTTTGCGCCTCCAGCACTACTGCTTCGACAGCATCGGAAGACATCCGATTAATACTTGCCAGAAAACCCCACTGATCCGGATACGGCTGAAAGTCTGCATCGATAAAAACACTATTCCCCTCCGCACGCGGGAACTTTTGCAGGGGAAGAGCGATTAGGTTGCCGAGTCCTCCCTTGGGCATCGTGTCCTGGTTGGGAAAGAATCGGTCATATGAATCCAGTCCCACTTGGTGTCGGGACTCCATGGTTCGAGTGAGAAGTGCACAGCCCAGGCTGCGCGCAATTGTCGCAGAAATCGCCCGCTCAAAGAATATCCAGACGTGGCCCCCGTTTCCTGATCGTGAGCGTTCCAGTGCCGCAGGCACACTGAGTGCGCGGCAGACCGCAAGAAATGCAGTCGCGTCCTTCTGCCATGTCTTTTTGTCAAAATCAACCGCCAGCAGCCAGCATGTCTCGTCTTGCATGAGCGGGTAGATCCCGACTGTGTGTTCGCCGACAAGGTGTCTGCGAATAACCTCATCTTTGAGCGGCCTAAATGTTCTGGTTCGGTGATCAACCTTCTTGCGATCTTCGCTCTTAGCACTGAGATACGCTTTCCAGTCGCGATCGGCCGCTGGCATGTATCCAAATCGCCCGTCAGCGTTCTCCCAGCGAATGGCATAAACATCGTCACGCCCACGGAAGAGGCCGCGGAACAGAGCGATTCGCTGTTCCGCAGTGCCCACGCCAGAACTATGGGAGCCCAGCGAAGCCCGCACCAGCTGAGTCGTCTCGGTGGAACTCGGTGTTTGCGGTATTCGTATACTATGCGCGAGCAGGAGGTCACGCAGACGAGCATTCTCTTCTCGCAGTCGGCGCATTTCCGCGAGGGAATCATTGGGGCTCGGAAGATCGCGATCACTATCGGCCTTGTTCAAGTTTGGTCTCCGTTCGCATGCCGCCGATTACTTGACAACAAAATAATCGCACGCCGCAGAGTGTTTCTGATCTCTTTGTTCCGGTCAAGATCCTGGCCCGGGTAACGACAATGAATCCGGCGTCTGCTTCCGCGGTGATAGGAAGGATGCAAAGGCTCGCGTGACGAGCAGCTCGCCACGCCGTATCATTTACTGGGCAGCTATTTAGCCGAAGCACGGAGGACGGGCTGCATAGCACGGAATCGATTCCGGACGCCACCATTCTCTTGTCTCATCATGGGAAGCAAATTAAGTGAGCACTGAACAAGAACTGCGCCAGAAGCTGAGAAAAATCGCGGCTCTTTTCGAGGGCGCTGCCACACCCGGGGAGCGGGACGCTGCGGCTGCTGCAATCAACCGGATTCGTGCGGCAATCAGCGCTGCCGAACAAACGGAACAAACAATCGAAATGCAGTTCAGATTGAATGATCCCTGGCAGCGCCGTCTGTTCATCGCTCTGTGCCGTCGCTACGGGCTTAAGCCGTACCGGTATGCGCGTCAGCGATACTCCACTGTCGTTCTGCGCGCCCCGAAATCGTTTATCAACAATACTCTCTGGCCTGAGTTCCTCCAGATCAAAGGCGCACTCGACGAATACTTGAACGAAGCCACGGAACGTATCATTCGAGAAGAGGTCTTCGGGAATTCAGGCGATGCAGAAGAGCGAACCGGATCGCCCGCGGATGCATCGGCAGTCCTGCAATCGTACGTTCAGGACTAGAGCTGGAAAGTTCCTGACCGTAGCAGGATTTTCAGTACTCGTTTAACTCCACCTGTGTACTGCGGTCTTCACCGTCTATGGCAGCTGCGGCTTGTGATTGCAAGAAAAAAGTGGTATTTTTTCTTGCACGATAAGGGCAAGAAGGCATGAACCAATCATCTGAAAATAGGATACTTAATCGCATTCGAGGCACAGGGAGTGGTTGGTCGTTCTCGCCTCGCGATTTTCTGGACCTTGGCGAGCGAGCCACGATCGATTCCGCTCTGCATCGCCTCACCGCCAAAGGTCAAGTGCGAAGGGTTATTCGCGGAATCTATGACTACCCGCGATACAGCGAACTCCTGAAGCAACAACTGAGCCCGGACATCGACCAAGTTGCCCGCGCTCTGGCGCGTAAGTTTCGCTGGCGAATCCAACCGAGTGGCGCAACAGCACTGAATCTGCTGGGGCTCTCGACTCAGGTTCCAGCACGCGCCGTCTATTTGTCCGATGGACCCGACAAAAGCTTCAAAGTCGGTAACACCACCTTGGCTTTCGAACACACTGCTTTGAAAGAGGCTGGATTCAAACTCGGGGAAAGCGGACTGATCGTCCAAGCGCTCAAGTCTCTCGGGCAAGAGCGTATAACGCCGGAAGTCATTTCCAAGATCAGGACGTGGCTGCCAACATCTCTCCGTCCAAGAATTCTGACGGATACCAAAACCGCTACCGGATGGGTGTACTCCGTCATTCAGCAGATCGCCCAAGAGGAGCACCATCATGGATAGGATTGCGAGGGGGACTGCCGCCGACCGCCGCGACCTATTCAGTGAAACAGCAAGTGATTTGGGGATGAACCCCGTCATTGTCGAGAAAGATTTTTGGGTTTGCTGGATTCTGAAGCGACTCTTTGCCGATCCGCAGCTTAAAGATCAAATGATCTTCAAAGGTGGCACCAGTCTCTCCAAGGTCTATGGGCTTATCGATCGTTTTTCTGAAGACATCGATTTGATTCTCGACTGGCGCCTCCTCGGCTACGGCTTGTCACAGGGCAGCGATCCTTACCAGAATCTCCCCTCGAAAACGCAGCGGAGTCGCTACAACCAGGAGATGAATGCTCGAGCCGCAGAGTACATTCGAGAGAAACTCCTCGCGCAACTGAATCTGCTTCTTGCATCAGCTCCCGGCATTATTGTTTCCGTAGATGAGTCCGACCCACACACCGTGAATGTCAGGTATCCAGCCAGTTTTGCTGTTGCCTACATCCGTCCAGAAGTCCGGCTGGAAATTGGACCGTTGGCGTCTTGGGTGCCATCCGAGCAACACACCATTCAGCCCTATGCCGCAGAGAAGTTTCCCCAGGCATTTGAAGAAACAACGTGTGCAGTGATGGCTATTCGCGCCGAGAGGACGTTTTGGGAAAAAGCTACGATCCTCCATCAGGAAGCGCATCGTCCGGGCACAGTGCCTTCCCGGTATTCGCGTCATTATTACGACTTCCACAAGATGGCGTGTAGCAAGATAAAAGATACGGCGCTTTCGGATCTTGCGCTGCTCAAGAACGTCGTCGAGTTCAAGGAACTCTTTTACGCTCCTTCTTGGGCGCGATATGACTTAGCAGTACCTGGATCGTTTCGCTTGAGTCCCCCACCGGCTCAAGTTTCAGCGCTTGCTCGTGACTACAAGGAAATGCGGGAGATGTTCTTTCGAGAACCGCCGGACTTCGCGACGATACTAGCGGCGCTGCCGATGCTTGAGGAACAAATCAACAGCTTGAAATAGCATTTGAAATTCGTATTTAGCTGATGGCCGCGGGGGAATGTCCTTGCAGTCACGCTCCCAATTTGCCAACCCGCAAACCAACCCGCAAAGCATTCTTCCGATTACGAGCTATCAAGAACTTACAGAGACTTAGCAGTCCTTCCGATTCTTGTAAGTTGTTGAGAATACTATACCTTAACCCTTTGACACGGTAGAGGTCAGGAGTTCGAGTCTCCTCGTGCCTACCATAGAATCTAAAGGGCTTAGCTCATGGCTGAGCCCTTTGCTTTTGTGCTTCTGCACCCGCATTTGCACCCGCAACAGCCTTGAGGCCGATAGCAGACAGGAACTTAGTCTGTGCTTCCTGCTGTGGTTTGCTAGTCCTGTGCGTGTAGATTTCAGCCGTAGTGCTCCATCTTCTTATGCCGCAGCATGCCCTGCGTCACAGACAGGCGAACCCCATTAGCCGACAGGAACGTTGCCAGGGAATGCCGAAGATTATGCCAGCCAAACCGACCAGAGTAGTCCTCTGGGATTACCCCAGCCTTGACTGCTGCCGGGCGAAGATATGACTGGCTGCAGATCGAAGCTGAACGTGGAATCTTGCCCTTCTCTTTGGTGCTAGGAAAGATCCAGCTTGAGGGCTCCGGATATGGTGTCAATCTTTGCCAACGCTTCAACTCTTCGGCTAGAACTGGTGCCATGACGACCTGCGTCATGCTGTTCCGGTTCTTTCCTGCTGTCAGCTCACCCTTCGACCATGCCCTTTGGATGTTGATTTGGCCGTTTTTCCAGTCCACATCCTGCCATTGCAGACCGAATGCTTCTTCAGGCCGCAATCCTGTAGCTGCATGAAGCAAGGCAATCATCCACTCGCACTGGGTTGTAGGCGTATCGAGTTCATTGAGAATGATGACCATCCTCTCTGGCTCGACCACTACAGCTTCATACGAGCTGGACTCTGGACACCGGCTGAGTGCTACCGGATTCTCCTTCTTGCTGCCTAGCAACAATCCATGCCGGTAGGCGTGGTTGAATACCTGTGGCCACTGCTGTCCGGTTAAAAGTCGAACAGAATCAATTGGTTGCTGGAATTGTGTAAGTCAGTGCAGGAGTCGGATGCGTGAAGTGCCTGTAAAATGGGCGTTTTCTCGAAAAGGGTAAGGCTGAGAATCTGTAGAATCTGATACAGACTGGCCTCCAGTCCCAATCGCTTGCGCATGATGGCTACCAGCACATACACCGACACTGCGATCCAGATTTGAGTTTTCACGGCGTTCTCGCTGGTGCCGTAAAAGGCTTTGATCCGCAGGTGCTGCTTGATCCATTTGAAAAACAGCTCCACCTGCCAGCGTTGCTTGTAGATTTGCGCGACGGTCTGTGCCGGAAGCGCGAAATTGTTGGTCAGGAACTTCAGGCGCTTGCCAGTTTCAGCATCGAAGTAGCTCACGCGTCGAAGTGTATCGGGATACGCCGAAGCTGATCCAAAGGATGTGAGTACGACAGTCTGATCGGAGCGAACGCCGGTGCTCTTATCAACGGGATGTGAGTAGCGTCGCTGGAGCAACACGTTCGATTTGGTGCGCACCACGAAGAAGGCCGAGTTGAGCGTCAGCGCAAACAACCGCTCGAAATCGATGTATCCGCGATCCATGACATAGAATGCTCCGGCTTCCGGCAGAATCTCGTCGAGTATATTGACGTCATGCACCTTGCCATCCGTAATGCGGATAAACATTGGAATGTTGCCGCGAAGATCGAGCAATGTGTGCATCTTGACGGCGGCCTTGTGGGTGCGGAACTTAGCCCATGGAAACAATGACAGGCACAGATCGATGGTGGTTGAATCCAGAGCGTACAAGCTCTGATCCAGATCGACGCCCATTGGATCGCTGGCATAAAGCCTGCGAGCAGTAATAATGCGGATTCCGACGATGTCGAACAGCATTCCGATTTGAAGTCGAACGCCGTTCCGATTTCATGTCGAACACGATTCCGAGATGATGGCGAGCGGTCTCGGAGCGAAGCGACGCTGGTGTTGTTTATCTTGTCGGAGTGTTCGCCATCGGTCAAGAAAAGAGTTGCTTTTCGTTTGCCGCGATTACGATTTCTGCAACAAGCTTTCTGAACATTCTTACCTACAGAAGAGTCGTCATGGGTTGGGCTGGAGCGAAGTCCCCAGCGACGCCCCTTGGGGCGGCGCGCTTTGGGGACGAAGCGTAGGCCCAACCCATGACGAGCAGACGAGCCTGTGGATCTGGCTCCTCAGTTTTCAGCTTGCCCCTTGGCCGGACGTTCTTTGCGCATCGATTCGCCTTGCAGCTCAATCCGATGAGCGTTGTGCACGAGCCGGTCCAGGATGCTATCGGCGACCGTTGGTTCGCCGATCTGGGCATGCCAAGCCGAGACGGGAAGTTGACTTGTGAGAAGCGTCGAACGGGTTTGGTAGCGTTCGTCGCATATCTCCAGGAAGTCGCGCCTCTCGGCATCTACCAGAGGCGCCATGGCCCAGTCGTCCACGATCAGCAGATCGACTCGGGCCAGCCGGTAGAACAGTTTGCTTAGACTGCCATCGGCCCGCGCCATTGTCAGCTCGCGAAACAGTTGCGGTGCTTTGAAGAACCAAGCGGTGTAGCCATCGCGGCAAGCTTTCTGGGCGAAGGCCCGCGCCAGATAACTCTTACCGGTTCCGGTCGGACCGGTGAGGAGTAAATTGAGATGATCACGTACCCAGGCGGACTCAGCCGCTAGGGAGCGTACTGTTTGCCGTTCCAGACCGCGTGCCGGACGAAAGTCGATGTCCTCAACGCAGGCATTGCCTTGCAGCCGGGCGCTCCGCAAGCGCCGTTCCAAGGCGCAGTTCTGTTTCCAGTTCCACTGCCGATCCACCATAAGTCCAAAGCGTTCTTCAAAGCTCAGCCGATGACTCTGTGGGTCGCCGGCTTGCTGCTGAAACGCCTCGATCATTCCGCGCAGTCGCAGGGCCGCGAGTTTCTCCAGCATTGGTTGTGTCAACATGTTCGTCTCCTCACTGCAGGGTTGGTTTTTTGGGGGTTCTGAAGTACTCGGCGCCGCGGATGTTTCGGTGTATGACCGGCGGTTGGGGCGAAGACAACGTTTCCACCGGCATGCGGTCCAGTTGTTTCTCCAGAATGGACTTGATGCTGCGGTAGGAGTAGACGTCCAGGAGACAAGCCCGCTGGGCGGCGGCTTCCAGGCGCGCGTGCGAGTACTTGTCGGCGAGCCGCAGGATGCCGAGGCAAGAGCGATACCCTTGCTCGGGGTGCGGTCGCGTGGCCATGATCTGCTCGATCACTTTGCCGGTTGCTGGGCCGATGGTTTGGGCCCATTCAATCAGCCGCGAGGGCGTCCACTCCAGATAACGTTGATGAGACTTGGGCCGGTGTTCGTTGATGGTGGTGGCCTGGTAGGGGACGTAACCGCGGACATGCGAAGCTACCCGCTGGCCGCGATGGAAGATCTCCACGGTTGTAGCGGTGGCGCGGATCTCGACCGTTTGTCCGGTCAAGGTGTAAGGAACACTGTAGTAGTGGTGCTCCAGTTCTACGTGGTAATCGATATTGGCGGTGGCTGTCTTCCAGCTTCCGAACTCGTAACGTTGTTCCGGAAGTGGAAGCAAAGCGGGCCGATCCACCGTCTCAAACAGACTCTGGCGGCTACCTTCGCGTTTGCGGAAGCGACGCTGGTTCAAGCGTTCCAGTAACTCGGCAATCGCCTCATTCAGCGACCCCAGGTCGAAGAACTTCTGCTTGCGTAGAGCTGCTACTATCCATCGCTCAACGACTTGCACGCCAACTTCTACTTTTGATTTATCTCTGGGTTTGTAAGGCCGGGCTGGCGTCACCGCGACGCCATAGTGAGCCGCCATCTCTTGGTAGGTACGGTTCAGTTCTGGTTCGTAGCGGCAGGCGCGGCTCACCCCGGAACGTAAGTTATCGGGCACGATCACAGCTGGCAGCCCCCCGAGAAATTCAAAGGTCCGCAGGTGGGAGCCAATCCAGTCGTTCAGGCTCTGCGTCCAGGTAGCTTCCGCATAGGTGTAGTTGCTGGCACCCAGAACCGCGACGAAGATGACGGCGCGGCGAGGCTCTGCCGCGGTGCCGTCATAGACGGCAATCGTGTCCCCGGCATAATCGACAAACAGTTTCTCGCCAGCGCGATGCTGTTGCCGTAACACAACGTCGCGCTTGTGCAACCACTCCCGATAGAGATCGCAGAAGCGACTGTAGCGATAACCGTCCGGGTGGGCGACGCGATACTCCTCCCAAATCAGTTGCAGGGTAACGTGTGAGTGGCTTTGCAGTTCCCGGTGGATCACCGCAAAGTCCGGCGCTGGATGCTGACGCCGAAGGATCGGCTTGGGCCGATCACCCCACAGGGTGAGCTCGACTTTGTCGTCGTCCCAACCCTCAACTGCCGGCCAACTCAGCTCGACCTTGGCTGCAGCCTGAAGATAATCACTGACCGTACTGGGTGAGATCGAACAACTACGGGCAATCTGACGTTGCTTGAGACCGAGCGAATGAAGCCGCAGAACTTCCTTGATTTTCACGATGGACAACCTTTCTTGAGGCAAGTAGGAACCTCCACCGTAAGTGGAACCTTTGCTGCCTCTGGTTTGTCCAGCGTGCTTCTACCCCTAAACCTTGGATTCCGACATCATGCCGAACACGGTTCCGACAACCTCATTCTCTGTCCACCATCAGATCGGAACGCTGCTCGACATCACCTCGGAATCACGTTCGACATCGTGTCGGAATGCCGTTCGCCATGACCCCGGAACGATGTTCGCCATCACGTCGGAATCATGTTCGCCATGGCTCGGATTCCGCAGTAATAATCAGCCTTTGGGCGAAGTCGGCAAAGATGCGCCAGTCACGCGACTCGTTGGCGTCCGCCAGCGTCGAACGAGCGACCTTGCCTCTGAACCCCAAGTGATAGAGCTTGCCCTGCAACGAACCCAAGCAGGCTTCGATGTCGCGCAGGCTCTCGCGATAGGTCAACTGGGCAAACGCCATTGCCAGATACTGATTCCAGCAAGTGAAGTCTCGCAGTCGCAGGTCGCCACGATAACGCTCGACGCAACGACGAAACTCTCGGTCAGGCAGAAAGCTGATCAACTGCGAGAAAACCGTGCGGCCCTGATTCATAAGCCATTGTCAGCTCTCCTTCGCATTTCAAATCGCGGCAAGCCAGAAATGACTTCAACTTATTGCGCAGCAACTACTTGTAGCCAGCGGTTTCTGAGTTAACCGGACAGCAGTGGTCTGTGACATTGCGGACCTGATATTGGCGATGGTCTGCCAAGCCAGATTCTCACTCAGGGACTCGAACCATGCTTCGATGGCCAGGGGCTTGATCTCAAGGGCGAGCACATCACCCCAGCGAGGGGTGACGTGCGTGTTGAGGTTGTGTTTGTCACGCTTCACAGTCTCAGAAGCTTTCCTTCCGATCCTGCCTTCGGTCTTGTCGAGTTCATGCTGGGTGAAGTGATCAACCAGCATCTTGAACGTGAGTGTAGCTGCTGTCGGTGTTGCGATAAGGTTCAGATATCCCAGCCGAGTGGCTTCTGCCATTCCAGCTTTTTCCGTTCTCAGGACGGAGATTTTGCCGATAACTTTGTTGTTTTCGACTCTCGCTCCATCGCTGATTCTGGTTGTGTAGAATCTGAACACGTACCCGCGCTAATAGCGGTCATGGTCAGCAAGATTCTTAGACCCGTCCTAGAAAAACCGCCGCCAAATAGAATGTGAATAGTCAGATCAGGAAAAGCCGCCAAAAACAGAGCGAAGGCAACCGACAGCCCTGTTACGAACACCAGTGGCACGACGACAGCTTTAATGCTCTCACGTTCGGTGCGAGCGCCTGCTGAAATCGGGAGCTGCCCATCGCAATAAAACAAACGGCCCCGACCAATCTGACCACGGCTTCGACGATCAGATTGGCGCTGAGATGGCCAAACTGGCAGGTCCCCTGCATTCGGCCACGGCGCACGCCGAGAGGGATGTAGAAAAACATTCCGACGGCCAGCATCTCGATGATTCGCTTAGAAGGCAGACGCAGGTATATGGAAATCGGTCCGCTAAGAATAACCAAAGCCAGGAAGATCGCCAAGCCGACGATCCAGGCCTTGCGTATCATTGAGCGATAAACAGCAACACGCCCAGCATCATCGGGGTTGCGGGCGATAAACTTGGCCGAGACCAACTGAAACGCCAAATGGATACAGGAGGCCAGCATCAGCAGCGTCACGCAGGCAGCGGCATGGCTGAAACCGCGGGGGCCGAGCAGGTGTGCCACGCCAATGTTGTAACCGAAATTCATCAAGCTGGCGATAGCTGTCCCAGCCAACATGATTAGACTGCCAGTGAAGACGCGTCACTCGGTATCGCGAGAGTTGACCAAGCTGGTCGCCAGCCCCGCCCTTCTCTTCAGCCATACGATTACCGCTGGTGCCGTCACAATTATGCCTTCACGCTGCTGTGGGCCTTTGGAAGAAAATGACGGCGTCAGATAGCCAGTGAACTTGCAAAACTCATGATCACGAGTTAGAGGCCGAGCGGCGGATTCGGGTTGGCATGCAACTGCGCCTTATCATCGAAAGTACGCCCAATGGGTGTTGGGCTGGAACTGTTCGGACTGCGGAAACACGGAAGCGAGTTCCAATAAGCCTCATTCCGCTCACCACAGAGGAAGGCACGTTCTTCACCAGCGCCATCCGCGATGTATCGGAGCGTAAGCTGGCCGAGGCGCAGAGGAAACTCAACGATGAACTGGAACAGGCACTTCGTCGTTCCGACAAACTTGCCTCCACAGGACAGCTTGTTGCGACCCGAGCCCATGAGATCAACAACCCGCTTGACGCGCTCACGAACGTGCTCCATCAAGAACGATGGCGGGAAGAAAGCGCAAGTGTCAAGCACTGCCTCCGCGCCACAACCGTGCCGGTAGTACACAAGTGGTAACTGACGCATAGCCCGTCATTTCCCCGGTAAATCGGCTCATCGCTCAAAAAGTCAACCGCATCTGCATTTCCAGCCTGCGATTGTTTGCGGTCTCGAAAAATCCTTCACCGTTAGGAGTGCCCGCGATCTGATTGGATTCTCCAAACAGCGGCGAGGTAATATTCCCGATGATGGGACCAGGATTCTTGTGGTTCAGCAAATTGCGGGCGGACATCGAGATGCTCAGGTTGTAACGTTGCGAAGTAGCAGGCCGGCCGAGAATTGAGTTGAGTCCGTGATTGCCGACTGCATCCACGGGAACGGAACCTGAACCCTGCGCCGACTTTCCTCCCGTCTCTCGCTCCGGTCCGAAGCCAATGGCTTTGCCAATCCGCAGATTCATTGTGACTAGGCTCGGGCCGCGGCCATAATTGCGTCCAAGAAGTTTCTCTCCGGAACCTGGGTTGGGATCGAGCAGCCCGTATTTGGTTTGAATGAGCCCTGCTTTAGAAGAATTTGTCGTAAGACCGGGACGACTGTTGAAGAGGGTTGTACCGTACTCGTCGTTGCCGCTCGTGATATCAAACGGAGATCCGGATTGGATAACCAAATAGGGGCTAACGCGCACACCCCAACGCATGACAGCTGAGCCACCCGCCGTGATGCGATGCCGGACGTCCGTGACCGCGGGCCCGTATTCGCCTCTGGAGTCGTAGGGATTGGCCGCGAACGTGGCGACGCCGTCGGTATTGCTCATCGCTTTGTTGAAGACATAGAACGCAAACAGCGATGTTCCCGCGCTCAACTTGGTCCTTACGTTCGTCACTAGTTGATTCTGGTTGTAGCGGCCCGATGACTCCATCAAGAAGACTGGGCCGGCATGTCCGAGAGGAAAGACACCGCTTCCCGACACGCTTGAGTTATATGTTCCGGGCAGAGGCGCATTGATGTCCACCGAGCGGAGCATGCGAAGCCCCTGTGCATTTGTGTACGTCACGGCAAGCGCTGTATTTGCCCCGATTTGGCGCTCAACGGTAACGGCAGTCTGCATCAGGTAAGGAGCGCGCAGCCCGGAGCTGATTTTCTCGATCGTCTGCGATTGGGCCGTGTTCAGCGCGCCAGCGGAGGGAACGGCTGGGAAGAAGTCGGGATCGGTTAGGACATATTGCTGCTGATTCACTCCGTTGTAGCGTGCGGCGGTGAGAGTGTTGCCCAGGGCAAAGCGGTCGTAAAACATTCCGAAGCCGGCTCGCAGAACGGTCTTCTTCCTATTGCCTGGAGCCCACGCGGCGGATACTCGAGGCGCCCAATCGCGCCAGTCGCACATGTTGCTCTGCCCTTCATAGCGCAGACCGTAACTCAGCGTGAGGTTAGGACGAACCCGCCATTCGTCACCAGCAAAGATGGCAAAATCGATCTGATGGACAGACAGTTCCGGCCTACCGGCGCTGATGCTGAATTGCGTCGCGCCGCCGCCAAGTGCACGAATCTGGCTTTGCGAGTAACCAAGCTGCTGGAAAAGCAGAGTACGCCTGTAGCGCTCGATTGAACTGACCGCTACGAGTTGCGCTTGGCCGGACCCGTCAAACACCGGCTGGTTGTTACTACCCAGCAGCGGCCCCAGATCGCCGCCGCCGAAGGTAAACGTCCCATTGAAGTTCTGCGGCGAGAGACTGTCATCCATCTGGCCGAACAGGCGGATGCCGAGTTTCAAGGCATGCGTGCGACGAACCCAAGAGGTATAGTTCTGCAACTCGAAGGTGTTTTGCACATCAAAGGCCCGGCTGGATTGCGCACCACCGCCGTTGAAAGCATCAAGCACACGGAGCACCGGGGCTACGGTATTGGCAGTCGTGCGGAAGTTGTTGCGATAGTACTGAAAGCGTGTCTCATTGAGGGTCTGGCCAAGCACGGCAGTTTCAGCCAACTGTGCTGTCTGATTCGTGTATTGCGTGTGATAACCGCGGGATGCCAGGTCGAAGCTGCCAATGCCAGCGTTCTGGATATCCGCGTCGGTGATGCCATAGCGAACAATGAGAGTATTGTTCGGATTCAGTTGATAGTCGACACGCGGGCTGACCTTGGTAAGGCGTTGCGCCGAGGTGATTGTAGTGCTGAGCGGCACAATAGCGAGGGTTGCCGGATCCAGGGCAACGGCGCTGGTGATCGCCCCGTTATCGACCATGTTCCTTTGCGCATCGATCGCAAATGAAGCAAGTTTGTTCAGGGGGCCACTTGCAGCGCCTTCGAATTCATTCAGTAAGAACGGAGCTTTCTCCGGCGAATAGGGATTTCGGGAGTTCCAGAACCGGTCGGCGACGTTGTAATCGACAGTTCCGTGGTAACGGTTGGTCCCCGGTTTTGTAAAAATCTCGATGCGGCCGTAGCCGAGTTTGTCGTACTCAGGCGAGAAGGGATTCTGATTGACGCGAATCTCGCGGATTGAGTTCTTTGCCGGCAAATCCCCACCGCTGAAGCCATCGATATAGATCGAACCGCCATTGGGCCCGGCAGATGGCCCCGCCAGCGCTTGCAAGTCCGCCTGCAAATCGTCCGGATCATCGGGAAGCGCTTCCATCTCGTCACCACTCAGCACCAACGCACTGGCATTGTTGGAAGAATCGGTGCTCAGTGCGACGCCCGCGTCTTCCTGGACCGTCAGCTCATGAACCACTTGTTTCACCTTCAGTCGTAGGTCCAGTGTCTGGAGGCCAGGCTTCACCACGAGCCTTGCCGGCTGGGCCTGCTCCATGTCATCCGTCGCGGCCTCCACGGCGTAAATTCCCGGAGCTACACCGGCAAACAAATAGGCACCGGCTTTATCCGCGATCACGGTTTGAACCGGTCGGGCCGGGGTGGTCAGAGTGACCATTGCGTTGGGCACAACGGCCCCGCTGGGATCGAAGATACGGCCTTTTAACGTGGTTGTCTGCGCCAGCGTCGACGAGGCGAAGAAGAGCGTTAGAACAAGGAGCAGCCTGTGCATGAGTCTCTCAATTTTAGTGATTAGGAACGCGACGATTCGCAGCTTCATTCCGGAATGTCTTCTCAACGAGAGATGCCACGCTATCCTGAGCTCGAGCGAAGCTAGGCCACAGAAGGAGAAGCAATGGGAAAATCATGGTGCGGAGTCGGGCGAAGGTCATTAAATATCCTCGGCTTCGGCGCGAAGGGTCGACCCGCTCGCGGGAATATTTCTCAGTGCTCTGATGCCGGTGGACCGGCAGGTGCAAAACGGTCTTCGCCTGCTTGCGGTTGGCCTTGGAGCGCGGATTCTGCTTCATGGCGAGTGGCCTCCGTGCCACCTTGCCATGATCCGACAAAAGGCTCTGTCCGGTTGGCCCGTCATCCAACCCCAATGCGTCCCGAGGGGGCGGACTATTATGGTCGGCTAGGACGGACCTAAACCGCCGCATCTCGACTTTACCCGTTTCGTGTCTTCTCCTCTAGGATGTGCACTCCGCGTCGGCTTATCCTCTCTTTGCAACTAGCTAGTCTCCAGCTTCGACCGATGCGTGCTTCCGGCAGTCAGGAGAGCAGCAGTCTCCTCGCTCAGAAGACTGCCGTACTTCCTAGCTTCACTATTTTGCTGCGACTACGAGGACTTCAAACGTACCCGGAATCATTGCTGGACGCGGACGCGGTTGCTCTGCGGTTGCGGCCGGAACTAGACCGAACTTGGCGGTCACGAGATAGACCTTGTGTGACTTCGCGGCCAACGCCTGAGTGCGTGCGCCTTGTGCGGTGGCTACGGTCTGCACGACGTTGAACTTGTCTGCCGAATCCTCGTGGACCACGGTCAGCGTGCCATCACCGTTGGAACTGAAGGCGAGCTGGGTTCCGGGATCGAAGGAGGCGGCATCCGGATGTTTGCCGATGGGAACGGTTGCGACGAGCTTTCCGCTGACGGCATCAAGGACGGTCATGATCTGATTGGAGCAGACGGAGAAGAGGCGATTGTTCTTGGCATCGATGGCAAGGCCGCTCGGTCCGTCGCAGCCAGTCAGCGGCCAGTGGGCCAGCACCTTGTTCTGCGTGGAGTCGATTTCGACAATCTCATTCTTGTCTACGAGGTTGACGAAGACGTGGCCACGCAGATCGGAGGCCGAAAATTCGGGTCCGCCGCCGAGCGCAATGGTGGCGACCACAGTGCCCTTTGCGGGATCGATAACCGTGGTGTTATCACTGCCTCCGTTGAAGGCAAATACGTTGTGGGAGGCGGGATCGTAGATGATGGCGTCGGGCTTGGTACCGACTTTCACTTCGCCGGTCTTCTTCAGGCTCTTCATGTCGAAGAGGGTGACGGTTCCGGACTTTCCGTTGCTGATGGCTCCGATTCCGAGATCGCTGGCAAGAGCTACGCCATGCACGCCTGACAAATCAGGGATGTCGCCGAGGACTTTGCCGGCGGCGTTAATCACCATAACGTGCGTGCCACGCGTGATGAAGAGCCGTCCACCATCGGCGTCAAAGGTGAGGTAATCCCAGCCGCCTTCACCGCCAACGGCAAAACGGTCGGTGACCTGATAGTTGGGTGCGTCAACCGCGAACGAGACTGCGCTAAAGGTCAACAGTGAAAATGCAAGAAGGATGTTCAGCTTCGCTTTCATGAGTGGCTCCGTGTGGTGTGGTAGTGAATGGCCGGTGTGATGATGAGCGAAAGAACCATCGAGATGAGGATTCCTCCGATCACTGCAATGGCGAGTGGCTGCAGCATTTGAGCGCCTGCACCGAGAGCGAGAGAGAGTGGCAACATGCCGGCGACGGCCGCCAGTGCGGTCATCACGATAGGACGCAAACGGCGGCGTCCGGCTTGAACGATGGCTTGCTCGGCGTTCATTCCCATACGGCGGAAACGCTGATCGGCGTCGAGCAGAAGGATTCCGTTTTTGGCAACAATGCCGACGACCATGATGAGTCCCATGAACGAGGCAATGTTGAACTCGGTGCGCGTGACGAGCAGCGCGAAAAAAACGCCGGAGGTCGAAAGCAGCGCAGAGGCCAGGATGGAGACCGGGGCGGCAAAGGTGCGGAACTCGAACAGCAAGACGACGAAGACCAGCACGACGGCCAACACGAGAACCAGTAATAGGTCGCGGAAAGATTGCTGCTGCTGCTCAAAGGTTCCGCCATAAACAACGCGAATCGAAGGCGGGAGATGGAGCGCTGTAACCGCTTTCTGCACGTCGCGAACACCGCTGCCCATGTCACGGCCTTCCAGTCGGGCGGTAACGGCTACATCGCGTTGCAGGTCCTCACGCCGGACCTCCGTTTGTCCGGGGATCTGGGTAATGGCTGAGAGTCCGCCGAGCGTCGCAGTTTTGCCTGAGGCGCTGTTGATGACAGTATTGCTCATGGCCTCCAGCGAGTCGCGATTCTCGGTCGGGTAGCGCACGCGAATCGTATAGGCGCGATCGTTGGCAACCAGTGGAGTTGCGGCGGGTTCGCCCTCGAGGATTGCTGAGGCATCGACGGCAACTTCCTCAGGAGTGAATCCACTGCGTGCGGCAATCGCCGGATTGACCTGGAATGTGGTTGCAGGACCGCTGGTGGAGCTCTCTATTCCATCCTTGAGGTCAACCACTCCGGGTACGTTTTTGATGGCGTCAGCAACGCGCGGAGCCCACTGGGCCAGTAGTTCAGGATCGCGGGCAAAGAGCTTGATCTCAATCGGCTCGGGTGCTCCGGTAAGATCGCCGATCATGTCCTGCAAGCTTTGTGCGAACTCGACATCGACGGCTGGCTCGGTTTCGGCAAATTGAGCGCGCGCGTCGGCGATGACCTCAGCGACACCCCGGCTACGCCTGGACTTGAGTTTCACGGAGATGTCTCCGCGATTTGCTTCGGTCACGGCGGCCAAGCCAAGTTGCAGGCCAGTGCGGCGGGCTATGCCCTCGACCTCGGGCATAGCGAGCAGTATCTTCTCCATGTGCCCGACGACGCGATTGGTTTCCGCAAGGGAGCTGCCGGGCGGCATGAGGTAGTCCACCACCAGCGCGCCTTCATCCATCTCCGGCAACATGTCAGAGCCGATATAGCGGTAGCAGACGAACGAGGCTACGATCAGAAGCAGGCTTCCGGCGATGAGCCACAGCGGACGGCGCAGCGCGACCAGCAGGCAGCGTTCATAGAAGCCAACGATGCGTCCGAAAGTGCCCTCAAGATTTTTCTCTTCCGCCTGAAGAAGGCGCTCGTTCATCTCACCTTCGGTTGCGGCAGAGGGTTCGGTGGCGTCTGCGTCCGGGAGATCATGATTGCGGTCAGAGATGAAGAAGTGGCTGAGAGTAGGCGTCCAGGTAAGTGCCAGCGCGAGCGAAGTAAACAGCGATACTGCAACGGTAATGGCCAGCGCGCGGAAGAACGTTCCGGTGACTCCGCTAATGGCCACAAGAGGAAGAAAGACGACGACCGGGGTGACCGTGGAGCCGATGAGTGGAACCGTAATTTCGCGCAGGGCGCTGTTGATCGCCATGGCTCGTGACTGTCCAGCGTCGCGATGCAGCACGATGTTTTCAACGACAACTATGGCGTCATCGATAACCAGTCCCACGGCTGCGGCAAGGCCTCCGAGCGTCATGAGATTGAAGCTTTGCCCGATGAGTTTGAGGGCGATCACCGTGAGGAGGACCGTAACCGGGATGACCAGCGCTGCAACGATGGAGGTGCCCCAATCGCGCAGGAACAGCACCATTATGATGGAGGCCAGAATGATGCCGATGAGGATAGCGTCGCGAACGCTCTTGATGGATTCACTGACGATGAGCGATTGATCGTAGAAGGGTTCGAGCTTTACTCCGGCAGGGAGGGTTCTGCGAAGTTCTTCGATCGATTGGTGAACCTCGGTGGCCACGCTCATGGTGTTGCTGTTAGGTTGGCGATTGAGGTTCAGCAGGACTGCGGGTTTCCCGTTGGCGGTAACAATGGTGTAGACCGGCTTGACTCCTGTAACCACCTGCGCCACGTCTGCAATGCGAATGGGAACTCCGGCAGGAGTGGACTTCACGACAACCTGCGATAACTGCTCGGGATTATGTACCTGTCCGCTGATGAGTCCGAGAACGAGTTGATGATTGCTCGGGAAAAGTCCGGGAGAGTCGATCAGGTTGGAGCGGCGCACGGCGTCCAGGAGGTCAGTGATGGTGACGCCGGAGGCGATGAGCTTTGCGGGGTCGGGAATGATGTGGTATTCGGGTTCTTCTCCGCCCTGCACGACGACGGTTGAAACTCCATCGAGTCGGTTGAGGCGCGGCTTTAGCTCATAGGTTGCCAGCTCCCACAATTTGGTTTGCGAGATGGATTGCGACGTGAGGCTGTACCCCATGATTGGAAACGAGGCGAAGGTGAGGCGGTTGCTGGTGATCTGTGCGGTAGATGGAAGCGTGGGCTGCACACGCGAGAGCGCCGCATTCACATACTGCAGCGTCTGGAACATATCCACGTTCCAGTCGAAGAACAGATTGATCTCCGCCGATCCGCGGCTGGTGATGGAGCGAACGTTGTGGAGTCCGGGGACGCTGTTTACAGCCTCTTCGATGGGACGCGTCACCACGATCTGCATTTGGTCAATGGGCATGACTCCGTTGTCCACGCCGATGATGATGCGAGGGAAGTCGGTGGCGGGAAAGACCGAGATAGGCACGGAGAATGCAAGGTACGCGCCCAGGCACGCGAGCGTGAGGATGACGAAAATGGTGGGCTTGGCATTGCGCGTCAGCCAGTGCGCGTCCGGTTCATAGCTGGAGCGCGCACGCCGGATAAGCTTGTCGAGAAGTTCGATTGAGTGCGCCATCAGTCGGCCTTCTCCACGCTTTTGCCGGCCTCGTCTTCCGGTGCTGCGACCTGAACGTGGGTTCCATTAGGCAATCCGTAGGCGCCGGAAACGACGATGGTCTCTCCAGGCTTGAGACCTTCAACAATCTGTGTGGAAGCTCCCTGTTGTACTCCCAGCCTCACGTCCGTGAGGTGGGCGATGCTGCCTTGTCCGACTACCAGCACAGAGCTTTTTCCTTCGCTCGCCGTAAGTACCGAGGCAGAGGGAATGACCACCGCTGCAGGAATTTTTGCGACGGCAATCGAGAGATGCACACTGGCTCCGGGATTCAGGTTGCCCGCTGGATTATCGGCCTGCGTCCAAACTTCGATGGTGGTGCTGTTGACGTCCACCGCGGGACTGACCACGGTTACCTTCGCTGCGATGGGTTGATCTTCGCCGGGTACGGTAATCGATGCAGCGTTGCCTACTTTCACGAGCGAAGCCTGCTGCTGCGAAAGGTGAGCCTTCGCGATGATCTTCGAGGAGTCCACGATGACCAGCATGGGAACGCCCGCAGGTGCGGTTTCACCGGCGTGGAGCGGACGGTCAGCAACAATGCCGCTGATGGGGCTGTGAATCTCAGAGTAATGCAATTGCGCGGAAGCGCCCATGAACTTGCCGCGCGCGGAGTCGAGTTGGGCTTTGGCGGACTTGAGTTGTGCGCTTTGGCCGACTGCGTGCGAAGCTTCAAGGTGCTGGTGCGCAACCTCGTACTGGTTGCGTGCCAGGGTAAGCGCGACGCCCGCCTGATCCAGTTCTTTCCGTGGCAGCGCACCCTGTTTGTAGAGTTCCTCGCGAGAGGAGTAGAGCTTCTGCTCGGCATCAAGCAATTGCTTTGCAGCGCTGGCGTCGAGTTCCGCTTTCTTCCACTCCTCGGGAAGGCTGGCGAGAGTGGCCGTGGAATAGGCTGCCCGTGCCTGCTCAAGCGTGCCACGGTTTTCGATAGCCGAGGCCGAGAGGTCGCTGTTTTCCAACACCGCGAGTAACTGACCCTCATTCACACGGCTGCCGCGGTTCACATAGAACTGCTTTACCGGGGCGCTGATCTTTGGAGTAATGGCGGCCTGGTTCACGGGATAGAGCGTTGCCTCGCTCTCAACGGTCTGCACCAGATCGGTCTGCTGCACCACGGCGGTTTGTACGGTGACGATGGGCTTGGCTTCGGCTTCATCCTTCTTGCAGGCGGCTGCGGAAAGAAGCACGGCCACTGCCAGTAGGGAGCAAAGAATGGAGAATCGTGAAGACTTGAGTACAGCAGTATGTCTCATATCAGAGCGTCCCTGTAAGAGTTTGCAGATTAGCGAGCGCGACTTTGTAACGCAGTCCGCCATCGACGTATGCATTGCGTGCAGTGTTCAACGTGTTCTGTGCGTCCACCACTTCGAGCACTGTTGATTCTCCAGCCTGATAGCGCAGGCCAATCAGGCGCAGACTTTCGGCGGCGATTGCGGCTGACTCGTGCAATGTTGCGAGTGCGGATGAAGCGGCTTCCGCTTCGCTGTAAAAGGTTTCGATGTTGGCGAGTAACTGTTTCTGCGCCACGGTTAGTTCGAGCCTTGCCTGGTTCTGACGGATAAGCGATTGGCGAACCTTGCTCTGGGTGGCTCCCCAACTGAAGACCGGAATGTTCAACGTAGCAGTGGCGGCGTAACCGAGGTTGCGAACACCGTCGGTGCGGGTCGCGAAGTGAGTTGCGTCGATGCCGTAGAAGTAGTCGAGAGCAAGGCTTGGGAGATGCGCGGCACGCGAGGAAATGACCTCATCGTGGCTGGCTTCAACGGCGGCAAGAGCAATGCGTAACTCGGGATTTTTCTCGGCGGCAGCGCGGCGAACTTCGTCCAGTTGGGGAAGCGCAGACCGCTCATCGAGGTCGTCGGCTACCGTGAAGTTGCTGGCCGGATTCGGCGCGATCAAAACCGAGAGTTCCAGCCGTGACTTCACCAGTTCGACACGGGAATCGGCAAGCTCGCGTTTGCGGTCGTTGGCCTGCAGTTGCGCCTTCAGCACATCCGAGTGGGCGACCTCACCACCTCGTTCAAGCTTTTCACTCAGGCTGAGAAAGCGTGCCGCTTCGTCGCCGGCAGAGATGGCGTTGGCATATTTGCGTTCGGCGGCGAGCACCGCATAGTAGCTCTGCACGACGGTCACCACCAGTCCTCGGGCGGCGACATCGGCGCGCGCGCGAGCCAGGGCAGCCATTGCACTGGCCTTGCGATAGTCCACGCCCTGCTGCAGGCTGAGGACCTGGTGCGCGTTCCCCTGGCTTACGTACTCGTGAACCGCGTTGTTCGCGACGAAGCGTCCGGTGGGCGTTCCGTTGCCCTCGGTGTAGAGGAACTGATTGTTGTAGCTGATGACTGGCAGCAGAGTGGAACGCGCTTGTACCCGGTCTTCTTTGGCGAGGGCGGCGTCGGCTTGGGCAGCGCGGAATTGCACGCTGTTTGCCTTCGCCCTTTGCAGAGCTTCATCGAGCGTGATTGGGGAGCTCTGCGGAACTGGGGCGGAGGGTGGCTGCGCGACCAGTTCAACGGCCCCGATAAGTATGGAAAGCGCGAACAGGGTTGGAATGCAGAGACGCTTCATGTGTCTTTCCAGCTTCATGAGTTGCCAGCGGTAGGCTATGGCATGATTATCTGCGGCGTACCTGAAGGGTTTCTTAAGAATCGTATTAAGGTTGCGTTAAGATTGTCACGGTAACATTTCCTTAAACAATGCGAATTCTAGTCATCGAAGATGAACGCACGATGGCCCACCTTCTCAAGCAGGGACTTGAGGAGGAACTTCACTCTGTCTGCGTGGCGACGGACGGACTGAGTGCGCTTGATACGGCGGAAGGCGCAGAGTTCGACGTAATTGTGCTTGACGTAATGCTGCCGGGCATCGACGGCTTCGAGTTCGCTCGCAGGTTGCGCAATGCAAAGAATCACACGCCAATCCTGATGCTCACGGCACGCGACGCGGTTGCGGACATTGCGCGTGGACTGGATACGGGCGTGGATGACTACATGACGAAGCCATTCTCATTTGTGGAGTTGCTGGCGCGATTGCGCGCCGTGGCACGGCGTGGAAACTCACCGCGTTCAACGATGCTGCAGGCGGGAGACCTTGTGCTCGATCCGAGGGCAAGGCAGGTCACGCGAGACGGGCGCGAACTGCACCTGACCGGCACGGAGTTCAAGTTACTTGAATTGCTGATGCGCCGCGCCGGACGCGTGGTTTCACGCGACGCAATTGTGGACGCGGTATGGGGCAATCCCGACGACATTGGAGAGAACACGCTGGACGTGTTCATCTCGATGCTGCGTAATAAGGTGGACAAGGGTTCAGAGAACAAACTGATCCATACGATACGAGGCGTGGGCTACATGGTCCGCGAGCGGTCATGAAGAAAACGCGCTTGATTGCCATCAAGCTTCGGCTTACGGCATGGTATTTCGTCATTATGGCCGTGGCCATGTCCGGGATGGCAGCACTGGCCCTGGCAGGCATGGGGCACAGCATACGCACCACGGTGGATGAGCAACTGGTCGCCCGCATCAACCTCGTCAAGAAGCTGATACTGGCTAAGCCCGCCGCTCAATCGCCAGCAGAGTTGGCGGCGGAGCTGCGCAAGAATCTAGGACCAGACAGCGTGGAAGAACTGGTGCAGGTTTCCGACGAAACGGGAAACAGAATTCTTTACTCCAGTTGGATGCAGAACCGCGGGCTGTTTTCTCCACGTGACTACGGACGAGTGGGAAAGAGGCACAGACCATTCTTCAATGCAGAGATTGATGGCGAGCCATTTCATGGGATGAGTGCGAGCGTTGTGGCCGGTTCGCACACCTACAGCATCCAGGTTGCGCAAAATATGGACGATTTCGTCGAGGCTACCTCGCGCTTCCGCCACCTGCTGCTGGCGGTGATTCCTGCGCTGCTGCTGGCCGCGTCGCTGAGTGGTTATTGGATCAGCAGGAAGGCGCTGGCCCCGGTGGACGAAATCACACGCGCGGCACAGGAGATCAGCGGCAGGAATCTTTCGGCACGACTGGCGGTGCCAAACTCCGGTGACGAACTGGCGCGGCTGGCCGAAACGTTGAATGCCATGCTGGAGCGGATTGACCTTGGACTGAAACAGGTTGCGCAATTTACGGCCGATGCCTCGCATGAGTTGCGCACGCCGATTGCGCTGATGCGCACACGCGCGGAACTGGCGCTGCGGCGTCCGCGCTCGGCAGATGAAAATCAAGCGACCATCGCGCAACTGCACTGCGAGATTGTCAGGACCTCGGAGCTGGTCGAAAAGCTGATGCTGTTGGCGCGCGCAGATTCCGGCGCATCACTGCTGCGCCTGGAGCCGGTTGAGCTGCTGCAACTCGCGCGAGACGTGATGGCACAGACGTCGGTGCTTGCCGAGCACAAGCAACTGGAGTTGGAAGGCAAGCTGGCGAGTGGTGCTTTGTGGGTGCATGGAGACGCGCAATATCTGCGTCAATTGCTGGTGATTCTGATTGACAACGCGGTGAAGTACACGCCTGCTCCCGGGAAAGTTACGATCTCGCTCTGTGCATTGAATGGAAGCGCAAAAGTATCCGTCTCCGACACGGGAATTGGGATTGAAACCGAGGACCTCGAAAGTATTTTTGAGCGCTTCTACCGTGCCGACAAAGCGCGTTCACGGGAGACGGGAGGCGCAGGACTGGGCCTCGCCATCGGGCGCTGGATTGCGGAAACGCACGGTGGTACGCTTACTGCGCAAAGCAAGGCAGGAGTGGGATCGACGTTTACCGTGAACCTGCCACTTAAGACTAGATAGGCCTGGCATGCCTTTGCCGATTCGCGTGCGCTTATGGAACTCGTCTGTACTATTTTTGCGATCCCGTCCATGCTCTGGTTCACGTCAGTGGTGCGTTCGCGCTTCGGATTCGCAACAGATCGGTAGTTGTTGATTTTCGTGGGTTATCGCATTGCAAAAAGGTATTGCATTACTGAATCATTGGCGATAGATTTGTGCAATGCTGATTGGCTACGCACGAGCACCGATGACCACAACACCGCCGCGCAGGTAGCGGCTCTCACAGCTGAATTCGAAAGGGCCACGCTCAAAGAGCGGACCAAGGCCGGGTTGGATGCCGCTCGCGAAGAAGGGCGGGTTGGTGGACGTCGTCCCAAACTCTCAACAGCAGCTTGAAATCCGAAAGATGGTAACCAAAGGCAGCAAAACCGCAGCCGATGCAGCGCGGCTGTTCAAAGTCCACGCCGCCACTGTGTCGCGGCTCCTAACGAGGGCTTACGCCAAATAGCGTGCAAAGCTCTACGCCGTGGCACGCCAAGATGTCGGATGCAACCTGATTTGCTCCAACGGACCAACGAAGGGCACACTACTTACCTTTTATGAAATGGTACACATCTTGGTACACGGCAAGCCCGTCTTCGACCGTCTTACAGTGACTTACAGTGCCGTTCGTGTCCTGCTATGTAATTGTAAATAGATGGTTTAGCTACCTCGACACGGTAGAGGTCAGGAGTTCGAGTCTCCTCGTGCCTACCATTTCTTTTCTTACAGTTACAGCCAAAACCAAAAATCTATGCGGTACGAAGAAGGCACGGTCCGCGTGTCCGGTCTGCCTTCAGCATTCTTTCTGGGCGAGGTTAACAGAACGCCCAATGCGAGAAAGGCAATAGGGAGATGATTGACCCTAAAAACGGCAGTTACCTTGCGAAACGCCATTTGCTTCGAGGAGCCTTGGTGGTAGAGCTGGGGTGATTTTAGCCACAACATAGTCCAGCAGGGTCTTCCATCGGTCGGTCGCCGGAAACTGCTCCGCAACTGTTCTCACATGACTCAGAGCCTTGTGGATATTGGCGATCATCAGGATCAGAGATTTCCTGGCAGCATGCATGGGCGTCAGGTAGAGCGTTGTCTTTCCGGCATGTTTGGTCGCCCTGCCCACGGCTGCCAGTAAGAGCGCGCGACTGGTAATGGCTTCCATCCTCGCCCCCGGTTTGGCCGCACGGCAGTACCAACTCCACCAGTTGTAGACCAACGCTACGGCACGGGCGCTGGTCTGGCAGCGCTCCATGTCCTGAGTCGTAAAGCCGCCCCAGCCCCACTGGTTCTTCAACTCATCGAAGCCGTTCTCCGCATCGGCCCGGTCGCGGTATAACTGCGCCATCGCATCCAGCGGGTAGCTGCTGTTGGTCACCAGAACTGCGTACTCCCAGAGCTGCACGTCCTCGTCAGGCAGCAGTAGCTCGATCTGTTCATCCTTGGTCTTTCGACTCAGCGCTAAGTCGGACTTTGTAAGTCGACGCAGGATCACTACCCGGCGTGACTTATCCCCCCCGCAAGCCGCAGTGTGTCCTCCACCGCACTCCAACCCTGATCGCGAGGGCCGGGCGTACTCCAGTCATCGCGGGCAAACTGGCGCGCCAGCAGCCGTTGCACCCCTTTGGTCTGGCGTAGCTTGAACAGATAGCTCTGGCTGCGATCTTCCAGTTCGCCGATAAACGGCTCGTTGCCATAGCCGCAGTCTCCACGTATCAAGGCTGGCAGTTGCTCGCGGCTCAAGCTATCCAGCACGGCGCTCAGTCCAGGTCGCGCGTGCATGGAACTGTGCTGCTTTCCAGAGGAGACGACGACATCGAGAACCAGTCGCAAGTTGCCAACCCAGTACGTGTGCAGTGCGTGACTGGGACGACCAGGCTTGTGCGGGTTGTAGCCGACCTCGGCCCCGCTTTGTTTGCCGAACAGCGTCTTGATCGTCGTGTCAATGTCCAGGATCCATGGCGTGTTCAGCGCAGCCTGCACACTGGCAAGCAGCTGCGGCCGGAGCCAGTCTTGGCTTTGCTCGGCGCTCATCCGCGCCAACGATCGGCGCAGCGAATCCTCGCTGACGATCTTACTCATTCCAAGGATCTGCGGACTGACTCCATCGCCCCGCAGCCCGGTAATGTGAGCATAACGTCGGTGTCCTGCCAGAATGGATAGAAACCAGGTGCCAAGAACGTCTCGCTTGTCGGGGGCGTTGCCGCTGCTATAACTGAGCGGGCAACTTTCCAGCCAAGAGTCATACACCCCGGTGGTGGCAAGGAACTCCGCGAAAAAGGCCAACTGCGCATTCGGCGTGGCGCTGGCTTCGTAATCCCAGCGAACATGAATCCGCCCACCCGGCGTGTCCACCGAAAATGCTTCCAGTTCCTGCTCACGTACGGAAAGTTCCACCCCACGCGACTCACCCATCTGGTGAAGGCCTCCATTCAGCTCAAACCCGCTTCCAGTCTACAGACCTCTATAGTTTCGGGATTCCAACTGCCGGAAAGAGGTTGACTGCAACAGCCGAGGGCTAGCAATGCTCTCCACGATTCGAGCCTGGTTCAGCAGGCAGTACTGGCTGGCGCTGCTGCCCGCACTCGCAATACTTCTTGTTTCACAATTCATACCGGAATACCTTCCCAATGAGTCAGTTCGCCTGACCAGCCTGCGGCAATTCGCCTATCCGTCTTTCCTTTCTCATGAGTGGCTACATATTGCTGGATATAACGAAGACAGTCTAACCATCGGCTTCAAGGCGCTGTTGGCGCCGCTGTGGTTCTGCACCAAGGATGGCATTCTCGTGGCCATGGCCGGACGAGTTATCGCCGGAACTGTTGTGTTTTACGCAATCATACGATTGGCCCGTGCCCTTGATATTCCTCGTTATGCGCTGGCAGTTGGCCTGTTACTTTGGATTTGCAAGAATCAATCGCTGGGAGCAGGCGAGTATATATTCGGTGCCGTGGAAGGCAAGTGCTTTGCCTATGCCTGGATCATGTTGTCGATTGAGTCCCTGCTACGAAAGCGGCTATTCCGGGCCGCACTCTTTTGCGGACTCGCATTCTGGTTTCATGTTCCTGTAGCCGTTTGGGGAGTGCTGGCGGTGTGCGGCGCTCTCCTGCTATGCCGACGCGATTATGCCCCCACACAATTACTGCAATTCGGGCTGATCATCGTCGGGCTATGTATTCCCATGGCCTTCATGGCACTGAAATACACAGGAAAGTCGGGTCTTGTAGGAGCCTTTCCCGAGTCTGACTGGCTTGTAGTTGTATTTCGAAATCCCCATCATTTGGACCCTTACTTTTTCGGAGGGTGGCGCGAGTTCCTGAAGCTGTCGCTTTGTGTTGGTGTCGCCGCAGCTGTGCTAAGAACGGTTTCGCACCCCAAATGGAAACTGCCCAGCGCCTTCCTGCTAATACTGCTACTGGAGTTCATGACCGGACTAGTGGCGCGCAAATTGGGGCTCTTTGGATATCTGAAGATGTATCCGTTTCGCGTCGCAGACACGTTGATCCTCCTTCTGTTCTGCATGGTGTTACCCGTCATCGTGGTGAGGTTGTTATCGGGCTCCCCAAATTCCAGCTTTTCTCTGATGAGCTCTGCCCGGAAAAATGCTGCATTCTGCTTATTAGTGACGGCTGTGATCGTCGCAGATATCTCGCGTCACCCGGAAATGCCCCACCGGTTTACCAATTCCTGGGCGCAATTCTTGCATCATCAGGAGTCCCCTGGTCAGGAAATGGATCGCTGGATTCGCGCGTACACACCTGTCGAACGCAATATTTATCGCTCCCCCTTGGACGGGGGATTTCTTCCTGGATGCTGAGCGGGCCGAGGTGGTTGATTTCAAGAGAAACCCCCACAATGCTCTGATGCTGGAATGGTACCGTCGATATTGTGCCGTGAACGGTGGCCCATTTCATTCGGTCGGGTACGCAACTGAAGCGGAACTGTCGTCCAACTTTTCTCGACTCTCCCAGTCGCAGCTGGATTCCATTCACAAACTATATGGCGGCGAATACTACCTTGCCTTGCAAAATCGCAGCGACTTGCGCGCCCAACTGATTCACCAGAGCGGCGCATATTATTTGTACAGGCTGGAGTAATCCACTCAACAACATGTAGCGAACTGTTGGAGATCGAAGGGCAAAGGTGATAGCGGGCTCGATGGACAATCCGCAGTTATCTGAATGTCGAGCTGGCTTCCCACCTCCAGCTTTGCTAACATTGCCCGCCTTACAGGTGCAGCTTTGTCGACTCGCTCTTCATCTACGTCGGTGGTCACTGAGACGGTCATTGAATTCCTGAAAACTGTCCCGCCCTTCCAGTTTCTTCCTGCAAACGAACTTTCCCGCCTGGTGCCCAGCATGGCGCTGGAGTATTTCCCCAAAGACACCACGATCATCAGCGCCGGCGATCGGGCGTCTGAAGTGCTCTACATCGTGCACAAGGGCGCGGTGGAACTGACGCTGCGCACCAAAGTTGGGAAGGGTCTCGTCTTCGATTATCGCAGCGAGGGTGAAATCTTCGGGCTGCTTTCAACCATGGGTCGGGACACCGCCCGCCTCGACGTGACAGCGTCCGAAGACGCACTCTGCTACAGCATCCCAGGCACAGTGATTCAGGAACTCGCCTCGCGCTACCCTGAATTTTCGGAGTACCTGGTTCGCGTGTCGATCACGCGCTACATCGACCGCAGTCTGAAGGAACTCAAGGACCAGACGAATCTGATGGGCAGCACCGAGCGCTTGCTCTACTCGCTCGCCGTCGAAGATGTCATCAGCGCTCCGGCGGTAGTCTGCACCGGCGAAACGTCCATTCAAGAGGCTGCGCGCTTGGTGGCATCCTCGCACGCCACCTGTCTCGCGGTGGTCGGATCGGATGGCCGCGCCGAAGGCATCGTAACCAGTCGCGACTTTACCGACCGCGTTGTGGCCAATGCCTTGGCACTCGATCTTCCCGTCTCCAGCATCATGAGCGCACCCGTCATTTCTGTGGAGAGCACGGCGCGTCTCTTTCAGGCCCTGCTTTCCATGATCTCCAAAGACATCCAGCACATACTGGTGACCAAAGAGGGACTGCCCAAGGCCGTCCTCTCCAGCCATGACCTCATATTGCTGCAGGGCAAGTCGCCGCTCAGCGTCTCACGTCATATCGAGCAACAGAAATCTGTCGAAGGTCTCGCCCAGGCTCAAAAAAAGATCATCGAACTGCTTCCGCTGCTGCTGCGGGAAGGCGCACGGGTAAGCCACATCACGCGCGTAGTGGCCGAGATCAACGACCGCCTGATGGCAAAGATTCTGGAATTCGCCGAAGCCGAATTGGGCCCGCCCCCGCTTCCATATTGCTGGGTAGTGATGGGTAGCGAAGGGCGCCGCGAGCAGACCTTCAAGACCGACCAGGATAACGCCCTTATCTATGCCGATCCGGACGAAGGCAATGCCGCGACGGCGCAGGAATATTTCACGCGCTTTTCGGATTACGTACGGAAAGCACTTGCCAGTTGTGGCTATGCCCCCTGCGAGGCCGACTATATGGCCAGCAACCCACGCTGGCGCCGGCCGCTTTCCTCGTGGAAGAACTGCTTTCGAACGTGGATCACCGAGCCTGATCTCCATTCCGTAGAGGACGCTCTTATCTTTTTTGATATGCGCCCCATCGGCGGCGATTTCTGGCTCTTCGAAGCTCTTGCGACTTTCTTTCGCGAAGCCTTGCAGGACGCTTCCTTCTTCAAGTCGATTCTTGCTTACATCACCATTGACCGCAAGCCGCCCATCGGATTCTTCCGTACCTTCGTGGTCGAACGCTCGGGCGAGCACAAGCAGGAACTGGACATTAAAACCTTCGGCACTGCTCCCATCGTGGAGGCCGCGCGGCTGCTGGCACTCGACGCACGGGTCGAAGCCACGAATACGGTTGACCGTCTCTCTGCGGCGCAGCCGCTTCCCTATTTCGATGATGTCCTTCGCCGTGATCTGCTGGAGGCGTTTGAGTTGCTCACGCTCCTCCGTCTTGAACATCAACTACAGCAGTTGCGGGCGGGACAGCCGGTCAACAACTATGTGAATCCCGGCACTCTCACCCAGTTGCAGAGGAGCCTGCTGAAAGAAGCATTTCGCACCATTGCCCGCGCACAGTCGGTGATCTCCGACCGCTTCCGTACCCCTCTGTGGACGCAGCTGGGGGGCTGACGATGCGCCATTGGCTCAAGTTTGGTGCATGGAAAGGCGAGCACCCGCCAGAGGCTCCCATCCGTTCGGTGCGCTACGCGGTCCTAGACACAGAGTTCACCTCGATGGACCAACGCTCAAACCGTCTGCTTTCGGTGGGCGCAATCAGCATGGAAGGCGCCAGCATTCGGATGGGCGAACAGTTTTACCGCGTGCTGAACCCTGGTGTGGAGGTTCCCGCAGACACGGTTGTCGTGCACAAGCTTCGGCCCAGCGATATCGAACTCGGAGAACCGCCGCTCCAGGCTTTGGCGGAGTTGCGGGATTACCTCGCGGGGGCAGTGCTAGTCGGGCATTTCATCAAAATGGACATGGATCTTCTACGCAAAGAGATGCGGGGAACCGAACACTCGCTCGACAATCCCGTGATCGATACAGCCAAGGTTCATCACTGGCTGTTGCGAAACGGGCGCTACTCGGACGATCTGTTCCATCGCCTCGAAATCCTCGATCTGGCCTCGCTGGCGAAGCTCTACAACATCGAGCTCCGCGAAGCCCATCATGCGCTCGACGATGCCTATGTCACGGCTCGCCTCTGGCAAAAGTTGATTTATCAGCTCGAAGATCGCGGCGTACGCACCCTCGCCGGCCTGCTGAAAATCGGCGCCCCGTAAGCTCGGGACTCTGCCGGCATCGCGCGACCGCTGCGGTGAAATCACATCCTGGCAAAGTCGATATATCCGCGCTGCACATCGGTACGTATTAGCTTGACGCGAACTTTGTCTCCCACATCGACTCCAGCGCCGCCAACAACCAGCATTCCTTCGACGTGAGGCTGCAGCACGCGCACAAATGTCCCATGCTCATTCACCCCGGTAACGATGGCGTCGAATACCTGGCCGATCCTGTTACTCATGGCAACCGCGGCGATGCGCTTTGACATCTCTCGCTCCACCTTGCGCGCTGCGTTTTCTTTCGCGGTGCAGTTCGCCGCCACCTCGGCCAGTTCATCGTCTGAATACGGAGAAGGCTGGCTGGCGAGCACGGCCTTTATGAGCCTATGCGTAACCAGATCGGCGAAGCGGCGATTGGGAGCCGTGGAATGCGTGTAGTCCTGGACGGCGAGCCCGAAGTGTCCTTGTTCCGGGTCGCCGGGCCGCTCTAGAACGTATTCGCCCGGACCCATCAGTTTGATAACGCTCAAGGAGAGATCCGCGAAGTGATCGGGGTCGGCAGCTTTGCGCTTGAGGAGGAATTCGTTCAGGGCTTTTGAGTCAGCAACCGGAGGAAGTTTTTCGCCTAGCTCCGCCGCCAGTTCCACGATGCGGCTCCAGCGCTCGGGCGTCTTCACCACTCGACGAATCGAAGACACTTTCTCCAACTTTCGCGCAACCACGCCATTCGCGGCGATCATGAAGTCCTCAATCAATTCCGTGGCCTCGTTCTTCTGTTGCTTCACCAGATCGACGATCTGCGCGTTGAGCATGATGGGCCGCGTTTCAATTGTCTCCAGGTTCAGCGCGCCATTGCGAATGCGTTGTGCGCGTAGTGCCTCGGCTGCCTCATTCTGAAGACGCAACTGCGCTTGCAGTTCGGCGGAAGCTGCGACTTTTGGCGGAGCCTCGGCCTTGCCCTCCAGCCACGCGCCCACCGCGTCATACGTAAGCTGTGCCTTGTTGCGCAGGATGGCCCGATACACATCGCCGGACTGAACACAGCCGTCGGGCGAAATCACCGCTTCGACGACGATGCTCAGCTTGTCGGCTCCTTCAAGTAGCGAACTCATTCCGTTCGAAAGCTGCTCTGGCAACATCGGAAAAACGCGAACGCCGGTATAGACAGTTGTAGTTTCCTTGCTGGCATATTGGTCAATCGGCGAGTCGTTGGCCGCGGGCGACGACTTGGCCACCAAGGCGTCCACATCGGCAACTCCGATCATGACTTTGACGGAGCCGTTTGGCATGCGTTGCGCCACCTCGACCTGGTCGAGATCTCGCGAGGTGTCGTTGTCGATCGAGGACCAAAGCAGGCTTCGAAGATCGCGAATGTTTCCGGACGGCACGATGGCCGGCGGATGTGAAACCAGTTGCGCAAGTTGCTGCTGAACTTCGGGAGGAAAGTCTGGCTCGAAGCCATGCTCCAGCATCGTGAGTCTTGCAGCGGATTGAAGATCCGTATGAGCAGCGTTGCTGGCGTTCATGGCAGGCGAGAAGATCCTATCATGCGGGGTGTCGCTTTGGATGCGAAGCATCCTAAGCCTGTGTCGCAATCGTTACACCCGTGCAGAAGCATCGAAACGGAATGCTCGTCTAAAGCATCGAATGTTTAAATGCACTGCTGATTGCGCCCGGCAAGAAACTCACAATTTCCAGTCCGAGAGATGCTGACAGGACAATCCGAGTACCCCACAAGGGGCGCTACTCCAGCAATCAGATCGCAAGTAATTTCCAACCCCAGGGTTGAAGCTGGTTTATTCGTAACACAAAGAGGTCAAATAGCTGTAGATGGCTACAGGTCAACCCAATATCCCCTCCGGCCAAAATCGCGTGAGCGGAAAAAAGGATAGCGTGACTGCGCGCAAGTACGCAGAACAGGCGATGCGGCGTCAAGCTGAATTGCTGCGACTCTCCTTTGATGCGATCTTCGTGTGGCGGATCGGCGGGGTCATCGAGAGCTGGAACCGTGGTGCGGAGCAGCTCTATGGCTATAGTGAAAGCGAAGCGCTGGGGCGGGTGACGCACGAACTGCTCAGAACCACCCATTCAACGCCATGGCCGGAGACCGAGGCGAGACTACGCCAATACGGAAATTGGGAAGGTGAACTGCGCCACATCACCAAGCAAGGCCGTGCAGTAACGGTTGCAAGCCGCCACCAACTCATAGCAGGTGCCGACGGTGCCGAACTGATACTGGAGACGAACCGGGACATCACTGAGATCAAGCGGGCGGCCGAAACAAGCGCTCGACTCGCCGCCATCATTCAGTCTTCCAAAGACGCCATCATCAGCAAAGACCTTGACGGCATTGTTTCTAGTTGGAACCCGAGCGCGGAACGCATCTTTGGCTACTCTGCTGAAGAAATCATCGGCCAACCAATTACTCTCATCATTCCCCCCGAGCGTCGTGCCGAAGAGGCGGAGTTTCTGGAGCGCCTGCGCCGCGGTGAGCACATCGATCACTACGAAACAGTGCGGGTGCATAAGAGCGGCACACGTATCGACGTCTCTGTGAGCATCTCTCCGGTTTACGACGCAGCCGGGAAGCTGTTCGCCATTTCCAAGATCGTGCGTGAAATCACCGAGCGTAAGCAGGCGGAGCAGGCGCTACGTGAGAGCGAGGAACGTTTGCGCGCCCTCGTCACGGCCAGTTCGGAGGTGATGTATCGCATGAGCCCTGATTGGAGTGAGTTGCGCCAGCTACGCGGCGGGGACTTCATCGCTGACTCGGAAGAGCCAAGCCGCACCTGGCTCCAGGACTACATTTACCCCGATGATCGGGCGCGCGTGACGGCGGTCGTGAACGAGGCAATCCAGACCAAGAGCATGTTCGAGATGGAACACCGGGTTTTGCGCGTGGACGGCACCGTGGGCTGGACGTTCTCGCGTGCGATCCCGCTGCTGGATGCGGATGGCGACATCATAGAGTGGTTCGGCGCAGCAACTGACATCACTGAGCGCAAACGGGCCGAGCAAGCTCTGATCCGAAGCGAAAAGCTGGCCTCGGTTGGTCGCATGGCTGCCACCATTGCCCACGAAATAAGCAATCCGCTTTCGTCCGCCATGAATGCCTTATTCCTGGCGAGGACAGATCCAGCTCTGCCGGAATGCGTAAAAAGCGACCTCAACCTCGCCGAGCAGGAATTGAACCGCATCTCTCATATCACTAAGCAGACGCTTGGGTTCTATAAGGAAGTCGGCAAACCGACAGCGGTGGATCTCCCAGGGGTTCTCGATAGTCTCTTAGATCTCTATGGACCGAAGCTGAGAGATAAGAAGGTATCGGTGCAGCGCAGCTATCGGAGCAGCGTGGGCATACGCGCGAATGAGGGAGAGATTCGCCAAATCGTCTCTAATGTCATTGCAAACAGCATTGACGCACTTCCAGAAGGTGGCAAACTGCATGTGCGCTTCAGCGGTCCACAAGTTCTATCCGGACACCGTCGCATGGTTCGACTGACCATTGCCGACGATGGCGAGGGAATCGCGAGAGCGAACCTGAAACGGATTTTTGAACCGTTCTTTACCACGAAGGAATCAATCGGCACCGGCCTCGGACTTTGGGTAGTCAGCGAACTGGTAAAGAAACACGAGGGCAGGCTTCGCCTCCGAAGCGGGCTAGGCAAGGGTACTGTCCTGACGCTCTGGCTGCCAGTGGAACGGCGCAATTGGGAGCAGCGCAGATCCGCATGACTAACAGCGAGGCAGCGCCGATGATCCTGGTGGTCGATGATGAGCATCCGCTTGCCAACACCCTCACCGCTATTCTTGCGAGGGCCGGCTATAACAGCACCGCCACGTACAACGCAGCAGAGGGATTGGACGTTCTGGCAAAGGTGCGTCCAGACCTGATTATTTCCGATGTCATGATGCCCGGTATGAACGGTGTGGACTTTGCGCTACAAGCCAGCCAATTGTATCCGGGCATCAAGATTCTTCTTATTTCAGGTCATGCCGGAACGCAGGACCTATTAGAGTTACAGGCGGCTCGTTTGGAGGGGCTATCAATCGAACTCCTGGCCAAGCCAGTCGGGCCAAAGGAACTGTTGTCCACGGTTGCTGCCGTGCTCAACGGCATCTCCCGCGTTTAGAAATATTGCCTTGTTTCGATCGCGCGACCCGTTTTGGTCGGGTTGGCTAAGAAATACCGGCGTTTGTGATTCAAATCCTGGTTTGAATTCCGAACTCCCGCTATTCTGGTCGCAGATTACGCCTGTGCCTTCCCGCTGTTTTCTTGAGGGCATCAAACCCACCACAACTCTCCTTGTACAACGGAAGGTCAACCATGCGTTCCGATATTGTTTTTGATGCGCTACAAACGAAGAACCGTTTTGTATTGTGCCATGAAGCATTCAAGGCTGTTCGCCTGCTTCACAAAAGCAATACTCGCATTGAGGATACGACCAATGATGCACTCCAGCGCCTTGCTGGGATAGAGCAAGATAAGACGGAAGAAGCGGCCCCACCTTCTCTGGAACCCTAGTTCTGCATCCAAATGGAAGAGCGATGAACAAGGATTGGGAACAACCGGTAACCATCCGCCCCATCGGAGTGGTTGTCTCCGAGCTGAAGAACTTCGATCAGATTCCGAGCTATCGCGAACACAGCTACATTTCCATCCGCGAGGATCTGACCGAAGCCTTGCTCGGCCTTGAGCACTTCTCTCACTTGCACGTCATCTACTGGCAACATCGCCGCGATGAGTGGAAGAAGCGCGCCAACCTTCCCGATGGTGAAGAAATACTTACCCTGTCACGGATCGGGGAACCTACCTGCACGGGCGTCTACACCAGCCGCTCTCCGGCGCGGCCTTCCGGAATCGGTTCCTGCGTGGTTGAACTGCTGGGACGCGAGCGCAATCAGTTGCATGTGCGCGGACTCGACGCCGTGGATGGCACTCCCGTTCTCGATATCAAGATCTACATCGCGCAATACGACTGCTTTCCCTGGGCGAGTCGCCGCTGAACTGGCGCCAATGAACAACTGGTTGCCTCACAGAGACTCGGCGGCCCGTTTACAGGGTTGAAGCCGACCCGCCGCCTGGCGGAACGCCTCGCCCGGCTTCCTGTGGTAAACTTGCGCATGGCCATTTATGGCTGGGTTGGGTGGTGATTTTGTTTGGCAGAAATTCGTTTGCAAGAGGGCGAGTCCATTGAGAGCGCCCTGCGCCGGTTCAAGCGCAAGGTTCAGACGGAAGACATCATTAAAGAAGTGAAGCGTCATTCCTATTATCTGAAACCAGGCGCGAAGCTCCGCGTAAAGCAAGCTCTGGCTCGTAAGCGGGCACAGAAGAAAATCCGCAAAGAGCCCAAAGATTAATGGCTTCTACCAGGGCCGCTGCCATCGCGCAGCGGCCTTCGCATTTTTGCCCAGACATCACTCCTCCTGCAACTCCCTTCAGCCTCCCCGAAACATCGGCTGCGAACGTGAGTCGCCACGATGGTGGTCAATCATTTTGACCTTTTTCCACGTCTAAGGGACTACCTTTGAAGTCTTAGCGGATGCCGATATCGGCCGCATCTGGCATGATGGTGAGCAGGCTTTGCTTAGGATAAGTCGCAGATGATGGAATTTCATATCTCCAGGGCCGCGCGCAACCGCTACCAGTTTGCGGAAACGCTCTTCTCTTTTACCGGGAATGTAGTCTTCGCTAACGTGGCGGCCAGCCGCGAGTTTGCCCATCGCATGAACCTGGTTCGTGATGTCGAGAAGCATCCCGAGCGTGCCGTCCATGCCGCCGCACTCTACGTCATGGGACTGATCGATGAGGCCAGCCACGCGGTCATGGCGCGCTATCGCCAGCAGTTTGATCCCAACGTAATGGTCGATGCTCTCTCTTTTTTCTCCGAGCAGGTCGGGTCCGAAGGAGTTGGACAAGATGCTGCTCGCCTTTGTCCAGCAATTTCCCGGCAGCTCCGTCTATCGTGGCGAGCAAACTCCCCGGCAATGGCTCGCCGCTTCCACCGCTGGAATCCCCCACCGCGCCGCCGCCATTGAAGAGATGATGCTGCTCTGGATGGCGAATCGCAACGCCGCCTTCCGTCCCTTTGAGGAGCTCTTCGAGGACAGCGCCCTGGCTGAGAAGACCGCCTATCGCCGCGTCGCCGAGCAGTCTCCCCGCCTATTTTGCCACCCGCCCGCTTGTTCCCCGTCGAAGGCGCCGCGCCGGTGAATCTCTTTGATCTGCTCCGCGCTCCCGCCGTTTCCGCGCCCGGTTCTCTGAGTGACCAGCTTTCCGTGATCCGCAAGCAGTGGAAGTCCCTGCTGGGCGAGAGCCTGGAACGCTTCCTGCTCATTGCCGGTGACATCCTGCATGAAGAAGAACTGGCGATCTGGGCTCGCTTCCATCCTCCCAGCGCCGAATCCGAGGCCGCAGCCCGTGCCGCCGCCGCCAAGGCCGCAGAGGAAGCCGCGCGCCGCCGCCGCGAGTTGGGCCTGCAGCAATGGCCCGGGGTGGCCAGCCACTCCGAGGTTCCGGTCTTCGGCGATCCCGCCCACGAATACGAGAAGTTCAGCGCCGATGTCGCCTGGATGCCCACCGCCGTACTGGTCGCCAAAAGCACCTATGTCTGGCTCGCGCAGCTCTCCCGCAAATACAGCCGCAACATCGACCGTCTCGATCAGATTCCCGACGAAGACTTGGACGAACTCGCGCGACGCGGTCTGAATTCGCTCTGGCTCATCGGCATCTGGGAGCGCAGTCGCGCCTCCAAGACCATCAAGCAATTGTGTGGCAATCAGGATGCCGTGGCCTCGGCCTATTCGCTTTATGACTATCGCATCGCCGACGATCTCGGCGGAGAGGCCGCTTACATCACTCTGCGCGACCGCTGTTTCCACCGCGGCATTCGCCTTGCCAGTGACATGGTGCCCAACCACATGGGCATCGATTCGCCCTGGGTCGTCGAGCATCCCGACTGGTTCATCTCGCGCCAAGACGTGCCTTACCCCGCGTATGACTTCAATGGCCCTGACCTCTCGCCCGACCCGCGCGTCGAGACCAAGATCGAGCGGCACTATTACGAGCAGACCGATGCTGCCGTGGTCTTCCAACGCCGCGACCGACAGAGTGGAGAGACCCGCTACATCTATCATGGCAACGACGGCACCAGCTTTCCTTGGAACGATACCGCCCAACTCGACTACCTGAAACCCGTCGTGCGCGAACAGGTCATTCAGACCATCCTGCACGTCGCGCGTCTGTTTCCGGTGATCCGCTTTGATGCTGCCATGACTCTGGCCAAACGGCATTTTCAGCGCCTCTGGTACCCCAATCCCGGCAGCAGCGGAGCCATCCCCTCCCGCGCCGAGTACGCCATGTCCACCGCTGAATTCAACAAGCACATGCCCGATGAGTTCTGGCGCGAAGTGGTCGATCGCGTCGCCGCCGAGGTTCCCGGAACCCTTCTTCTCGCCGAGGCCTTCTGGCTCATGGAGGGCTACTTCGTCCGCACCCTCGGGATGCATCGGGTGTACAACAGCGCCTTCATGAACATGATGCGCGATGAAGAAAACGCAAAGTACCGCTCGGTGATCAAGAACACCCTGGAGTTCGATCCCGACATCATGAAGCGCTATGTCAACTTCATGAGCAATCCCGACGAGCGCACCGCGATCGATCAGTTTGGCACCGGCGACAAGTACTTCGGCGTCACCACCCTCATGTCCACTCTGCCCGGTTTGCCGATGTTCGGCCACGGCCAAATCGAAGGCTACACCGAGAAGTACGGCATGGAGTACCGCTGGCCCCGCTACCAGGAAGATCCCGACCCCTGGCTGGTCGAGCGCCATGAGCGCGAGATTGCGCCCTTGCTGCATCAACGCGCGCTCTTCGCCGAGAGCGGCAATTTCCTGCTCTATGATTTCTTCCACGAGGGTGGCGGCGTAGATGAAAACGTCTTCGCTTACTCCAACCGCCGCGGCGATCAGCGCGCGCTGATTCTCTATAACAACCGCTACTCCACTACCCGCGGAACCATCGACAACTCAGCCGCCTACGCCGACAAATCCTCCGGTCATCTCCGCCAGCGGCGGCTCAAGGAAGGCCTTGAGCTCAGGGTCGATCCCGCGTTCGTGCTTGCCTTTCGCGACTCGCTGACTGGTCTCGAATATCTGCGCCGCTCCGTCAATCTAGCCGAGCACGGCTTCACCATCGAGTTGCACGCCTACCAGTGCCACGTCTTTCTCGATTGGCGCGAGTTGCGCTCCACCGCCGAAAAACCTTGGGATCGCCTGTGCGACCATCTCGGCGGTCGCGGCGTCGCCAACCTTGAAGACGCTCTCATCGGCCTCGAACTCCGTCCGGCGCACGATGCGCTTTGCCGTCTGCTGGAGCCGGCTCTCGTGCGCAAGTTCGCCGAACTCTACGACCGCGATAAGCCCGTCGGCCCAGAGAAGTTGAAGGTCCTCGAACTGGCGCGTGAAGATTTCTTCGAAACCGCCTGGAAGCGCGGCCGCGAATTCCTGCGCGAGGCGCAATCGTTCTACCGTGGGCACAACGACGGCTCTCCGCTTCCGGTTTTCACCGACCCATCTGCGTTGGCGGCCAAATTCCGCGAGCGCGCGCGCGCCGCCCTGCGAATCCCCGTGCTTGAGACGCTCTGGACCGAACCGTGGCCCGCCGCCGCCCGCCGCGTCCTCCCCAGCCTTAGCCCCGGCTTGATGGCCACTGAACTGTGGGGCCCCGTGCTTGCATGGATCACCCTCGAACTGCTCGCCGAATCCATCAATGCCCAGGACCTGAAACGCGTCGCGCTCGATCTCTTCGACCGTCTCCGCATGCGTGAACCATTGGCGCACGCCTTTGAGTCCCTCGGCTTTGCGAATGAAGAAAGCTGGCGCGTCGCCGCCAGAATCAAAGTTGCTCTGCTACTTGAAGCCGAGGTCTTCGCATCACCGGAAGATGCGCAAGCGCAGGAAGATTTCGCATCGCCGCTCATCCCGGTCCTCTCGCCTGCGTTCTGGCAGGACGCCGATGTCCGCTGGCTCACCGGAGCTCACGAAGACCGTGGCCACACCTATTTCGTCAAGGAGTCCTTCGAGGAGTTGCTCTGGTGGCTGCAACTTCCGGTCCTGTGCAAGCTCGCAATTCAAGTGCCCTCACGCAGCAGAATTCAGGAGATCGCCAACGTCATCAAAGACGCCGCAGTCTCCGCTGCATCCGCAAACTACAGAGTCGATCTGTTGCTCGAACCCGCGAAGCCCGCGCCGGCAGCGGCGAACCCTCTTACTCCTGCGATGATTGCACCCATTGAACAAGACGGTGAAAAAGAAGCAGAGGAAAGAACTCCTGTGCCGGGCACAGAGACTAGAACACGAAGATGACGAACCCGAATCGAATCCGTGCAGCAATCCTCACCGTCAGCGACAAGGGCTCGCGCGGCGAGCGCATCGACCAGAGTGGCCCGGCGTTGTCGCAGTGGCTAACCGAGCGCGGCGTCGAGATCGCAGCCTCGGCCATGGTTGCCGATGAACAGCCACTCATCGCTCAAGCCCTGCGCCAGTGGTCGGACTCGTCCGGTACCGACCTCATCCTCACCACCGGCGGAACCGGGCTCTCACCGCGCGACATCACTCCCGAGGCGACGCTCGAGGTTCTCGATCGCGTGGTCGATGGATTCAGCGAGGCCATGCGCGCCGCCAGCCTCGCCAAAACTCCCTTCGCCATGCTCTCGCGCGCCGTCTGTGGGATTCGCAACCGCACTCTGATTTTGAATCTCCCCGGCAGCCCCGCCGGTGCCGTGGAGAATCTGGAAGCGGTCTGGCCCGCCGTACCCCACGCCATCCGCAAACTGCAGGGCGATCCCACAGACTGCGCCCCGCCCCAGAAGTAGACGTCCTACTCCGTCCCTGGCGATTGCACGTCTGTCTGATCGACTTGAATATCGATGGTTTTATCAACTGCGGTATCAAGCGCGGCCTCGGGAGCCTCATCCACAGGCAGAACCGCTTCTACCGGGAGCAGTACGACCCAACGCGCGCTAGCCGCCTTCATCCATAGCCGCGAAGCGAGCTGCGTGATCGTCACCAGTTCCAGTACCAAAAAACTTGCCCCGGTTGCCGCATGAGGCAGATATGCCCACACCACAATGCCGGCCACCAACGTCGCAGCCGCGAACAATGCGATTCCCACGTAGCTCGCAAAGAGCCTGCGGGAGCGCAACGCCAACTTCAAGCTGCGCCCCAGCACCCGCAAAACCTTGCGCAGGTTGTCCTGCACCACCCGGGCCTGCGCCAGGTCGAACCACATCCTCACCCACAGCGCCACCGCGATAATTACCAGCTTGCCCGCCACGTTGACGAAGAATCCCAACCGCTCCTGCGGAGCCTCGCGTGACAGCTTTCCCGCGTAGGCCGCGATTCCGCCGCCCGCCGCCATCAGCAACCCGAACGGCACCGCCGAATACAACACCAGCCTCAGCATCCGCCAGAAGAACAGCCCCGCGTTTTCGAAGAACTCCGCGCGGCTCAGCTTTCTGTCTTCCAGGAAAACCCTGAACACGCCGCCATCGATGAATAGCAGATACACCAGGAAAATCAGCGCCCCTCCAACTGCCCCCGGAGCCAGCGCTCGCGCCGAAACATCCGGCCGTTCCAGTAGCAGCCCCAGTGTGCCAAGGTCAAAGCCCGTCACCAGCTTGGCGGATTCCAAACTGTGGTCCAGCACCGCCCTCAGCGTGACGCGCGTCGACAGCGAGCTGAGCCCTGCAATCACCAGGTTCACCGCAAAGATCCACCACGCCAGCCGCTGATGACGCCACACCATTCCTGCCGCACTGCGAAAACTTCCGTTCATCGCGTCTTTCTCCAAGGCCAGCTTTCCCCGCCTTCCTGGGGCAAGCGTTCTAAGCCAGCCAGCCAAGTACCAGTTCCAGCCATTGCGCCAGCAGCGTCCAGTATCCGGCAAGTTTGCCGGTTGCTCTGCGATCCGCCTTCGCCGTCCAGCTATTGTTGAACGGATCGCGGTCCAGCAAATAGCCGTGATCCGGATCGACCTCCGCCGAGACCAACTTCGCCTTGCGCTTCCACACAAAACGATGCCACCGGTCCTTGCCATCCCATCGCTCGCGTATGGTCGAGCCATCGTCGAACTTCGCCTCCAGCAGCACCGGCAAGTCGAAGTTGCCGCGCCGGTGCACTACCACCTCGTTGTCATACACCGTGACTCCCTTCTTCTCATCCTCCTCGCTGTACCAGTCCACCCGTTCGGAACTCGCCGAAAGTATGCGGTCGTCCAGCGTCTCCGTCCCGTAGATGGCCTGCTTCCAGTACCAATCCAGGTTCTGCCCCATGGCCTCGTTCATGGTCACCGTAAAATCTTCTGGTCGCGGGTGTTTGAACTTGTAGCGATCAAAGTAGACGCGCAGTCCGTGCAGCACCGTCTTCTCGCCGATCAGGTTCTCCAGCGTCAGCATCATCAACGCGGTCTTCGAGTACGAAATCGCGCCATACGAGCCGCCATCCAAAAACAGCCACGCCGGACGCGAAAGCGGATCGCGGTCGGCGTCAGGTACGTAGCTCACGCGATCCTCGCCGCGCTCTCCCATCGTCGCCAGCCGCGAATTGAAGCTCGACGTGCTTTGGCCATACAGCGCATCCATGATCTTGGCTTCGGTGTACTGGTTGATGCCCTCATCCATCCACGCATTTTCGAATTCGTTGGTAGCCACCATGCCGTACCAGTACTGATGTCCGAACTCGTGTTCCACCACGGCCTCGGGTTCCAGCAACGCCTTCGGCATCCACCACGTCGTACCTGCCGTAACCAGCGTCGGATACTCCATTCCGCTCGCTCCGCCTGCGCCGTGTGGCGGATCGACCACCGTGATCTGCGGATATGGATACGGCCCAATCCACTCGTCGAACTTACGCATCGTGCCCTTCAGTGCCTGCAAGTAGCGCGGCGCGGTAGCCATATGTCCCGGCTGCATCAGCATTCGGATCTTCACCGTGCCGCCACTCAGTTTGATCGAGTCTTCTACGACTTTGGTGGTTGGGTCCGCCGTCCACGCAAAGTCGTGTACGTCCTCGGCGCGGAAGCTCACCGTCTGCGTACCGTTGCCATTGTCCCTGGCCCCCGTCTGTACTCCGCTCGCCCCCACATTCCACTTCGCCGGCAGCGTCAGCTTCACGTCGAAGGTGCCGAAGTCCGCGAAGAACTCGGTCTCGGCGTGGAATTGGTGGCAGTTCCATGCGCCGTTCCACCACACTCCCACCTTTGGGAACCACTGTCCCGCCATCAAGAAATCGCGCTTGTAGCCGGTGCGCGCCATTACCTCCGGGAACTTGGCCACAAAGTGAATCCGGAACTGCACCCGCTGATTCGGCGGCAGCGGCTTCGGCAATGCAATCTCAAACACCGTGCGATCGTCCGGGTTTCCGTCGTCAGGCGAGATGAATTTCATCTGCTTGGTCACGTCGTGGGCTACGTTGTCGCTGCCCACAACTTCCAGCGATTGCACCTCATCCGAGCCAAAGTGCTTGGGATTCCAATCCGCCCCCTCTTCGGTGTCGCGCTGCCCGCCGCGCTCCGCTTCCGTCATCCAAGTCGATTTCGGCTGAAACGCATTCAGATAGAGATGAAAGGGAAATTTATCCAGTGTGGTGCCGGTGCGGTTGGTGTAGGTGAGAACTTCGTTTGCGTCCAGCGTGTGCGTCTTCGGGTTGTAAGCTCCCTCAATCTGGTAAGCCACAACACGTTCGCTCAACGGAGCGGTTTGGGCCGCGCCACTGGCCGTCAGAATCACCGCGACTATGGTGATCCACACGAGAATCAGGCGAATACGCCAGCAGCAAACTTCCATCACCTTCTCCTTTGGGGTCGAGCGCCCGAGTACTCCACAAAGCATTGCGCCACACAGCATATCAAGCTTCCACAAAGGATGACGCTGCCCGCAGCTTTGTTGCCGGTGCTCTCGCTCTTAACTTTGAAATCTTGAATTCAAAACCTCTCCTCACCGCTCTCGCTTTCGGCTACACTTCTCTGATGCGAGTGCTGGGAGTCGATTGTGGCGGCGAATATACCGGCTTCGGCGTGGTCGAAGGCGACGGCCGATCGCTGACCTGCCTCACCGCCGGAGCCATCCGGCTCAATCCACGCGAAGCTCTGGAAATCCGCCTCAAAAAGGTGTTTGATGGCCTCTCGGCCCTAATCGCGCAACATCAGCCCGAGGTGGTTGCCATCGAGGATGTCTTCTATTCCGTAAACGCCAAGAGCGCGCTCAAGCTAGGACACGTGCGCGGAGTTGCCATGATGGCTGCCGCGCAGAACGGCCTTTCCGTCGTCACCTACGCACCGCTGGCCATCAAGTCTGCCGTGGTCGGCTATGGACGGGCGGAGAAGTCGCAGGTGCAAGTGATGGTGGCGCGTCTGCTCCACCTCGACAAAATTCCAGAGCCCGCCGATGCCGCCGACGCCTTGGCCATCGCCATCTGCCACATTCATACCGCAGCCACGCTGCTGCGCCAAGCTGCGTCCCCGCGTTAAGGCCGTTACTGCCTCCGCTTATCCAGCAATCTCCATCCCCCACCCGAGCCGAAATAAATCTCGCTGCGACCGAATCTTCCTCCGCGCGATGGAGTTCAAACTAGTTGTGTAGAGGTGTCGTCATGACCACCCGGAGAGTTCGGCTCGCGTGCCTCACTGTCGCGCTCTTACTTTCTTCGGCCTTTCCGGCCTTTGCCGCCACCGTCCGCATGGTCCGTCTAAGCCTGGTGCAAGGAGACGTGCAGATTGATCGCAACTCCGGCGATGGTTGGGAGCAGGCCATCGTCAACATGCCTGTCATTGGCGGAGCGCGCATCTACGCCGCCGGGAATTCCAAAGCCGAGCTTGAGTTCGAGGATGGCAGCAACGTCCGTCTCGTCGGCCCCGCCCAAATCTCCCTGGTCGAGCTTTCCTCAACCCCCAAAGGCGCTCCGGTGAACGCGATCCAAGTCGATTCCGGAGTGGTTTACGTCACGGCGCGGCTTCACGAACACGCGGACTTCCGCATCTCCGCCTACAGCGGCGAGTCCTTCAAGGTCACCAAGCCCTCGCACCTGCGCTTTAGCGTGGATCAACAAACCGCATCGCTCGCCCTGACCGACGGTGAAGTCGTAGCCCAGAACGCCAGCGCCAACGGCATCATCCGCAGCGGTGAAACCTACAACTACATTCTTGGCCAGCCCGACAGCGCGGCGCGTGCGGAGAATGTTCTCCCTCAACCTGAGGACTCCTGGAATCAGCAGCGCGACAGCTACAACGATCAGAACGCCTCCGCCGGAGCGCAGTACTCCGGCGGCGAAGATGTCAACGCTCCCGGCGAAGCCGATCTCGGCTACTACGGCAATTACTCCGACGTGCCCGGCTACGGTGAAGTCTGGCAACCGAACGGAGTTGGCCCCGACTGGAGTCCCTTCGACTACGGTGCCTGGAGCGACTATCCCTGGGGTTGGACCTTCGTCTCCGGTTACCCTTGGGGTTGGACGCCGTTTTTCTACGGTAACTGGTTCTTCATTCACGGACGCGGCTGGTGTTGGCGTCCTGACCACGGTGGGCACGGGTTCGGCGGCCACGGCTTTGGTTTCCATTCGCGCCCCCAATTTGCAGGAGCAACACCGCACGGCTTTAGCACCCCTCATCCACCCGCAACCGCCACCCACGGCACGGTAGCCGTCCCGGGCTCGCACCTTCTCGTCGGAGCGATCGGCACAACCCACGCCTCGGCTTCGGCCACCGGATTCACGGGCAGAGTGCCTGGCAACGGAAGCCGAACGGCCACTTCCAACGCTTCCGGAACGCCAACCGCCTTACACGGCGGCATGCGAGCAGGCCCGGTCCATGCGACTGCCACTTCTGGCATGGTGCATGCCCCTGCCATGTCGAACCACCCGCCATCCATCACCGGACGCCAAGGGTCGTACACTCTTAGCAGCTCCAGCAGTGGCCGCAGCGCCAATCAAGTCCATCGCCCGCCGCCCGCCAGCGTTTCGGCTCCGCACAGCTATGCTTACGCGGCCAGCAGCGCCGCTCCACACAGCTACAGCTACAGTTCCGCTCCGCGTATCTACAATGTTCCTTCCGCCCCAATCCAGCATATGCCGAGCGCTCCTTCCTTCAGCTCTGCTCCGCACGTCAGTTCGGCTCCGCACGTCAGCTATGGCGGAGGCAGCGCCGTTGGCGGCGGTGGATTCAGTGGCGGCGCCTCACACGCCAGTGGATTCAGCGGTGGGGGCGGTGGTGGATTTCACGGTGGCGGTGGAGGTGGCCATCGCTAATCGCTTGATTTGGAGTGTCATCTGCTCTTGATTTCGAGTGTCATCCTGAGGCGCAGCCGAAGGATCCCCGTATCGCTTAAATCTCGCGTGCGGCCCCAGGCTTTTCAACCACCAGGGCACGAGACCGTGGCTATCCTCGTCGGCGCACGGCGCGAGTTACGTGCTTTGTCCCCGCTTCCCTGAGAGAATTTTCATCAACTCCGCCCCGCCGCGGCCAGCCGATTGCACCTGCTTGCCATGCAGCATTTGTATTTCCACGGGCGGAGCCGCATGAACGAAGTAGCAGAAACCGCGATCGCACTCACCACGGACAGTACCACCTTGGGTTTGCAGAAGCCGAAGAACTGGAGCGCTTTTCTCCAGCTCCCCTGCCAGCTCTCGATGGAGATTCCGATCCCCGGCTTTACCGTCTCGGCGCTCCTGCGCCTTGCCCCAAACGATGTCATCAGCACCCATTGGCTACAGGGATCGGATGTGCCTCTGCATGCCAACGGAAAACTGATCGGCTGGACCGAATTCGAAGTCATTGACGACCATCTGGCGGCGCGCCTGACCCAAATCGCATGAGCAAACAGAATCACGAACCCAGAAAAATTCGCAGCCGAAACGGCCTCGCCCCCATCGCCCGCCGCCCTCTGTCTGGCGACGGCAATCCGTTCGCCTTCGAACGGCAGTTGGCAGCGATGCAGCGAGCCAATCAGGCCTCCAGCCCGTCGCGGCTCCACGCTCTCTATACACGATTCGTCCCATGCAGTTTCATCCAGCGCAGTTTCATCCAACGCAGCTTTATTCAACGCGCCTTTATCGAAGCAATGCAGCGCCTCTGCAAACGGCTTTTCAATCGGCGCGGCCGCCGGCGCAAGCTCGACATTGTAGACATTCAACAACTCGGCGAGAAGCGCTTTGTCGCCATCCTGCGCGTCGGCAGACAGAAGTTCCTCATTGGCGGTGCGGCCGCATCCGTCTCGCTTCTGGCAGAGATCGACGCCCGCCGCGTCACGCCCATTGCCGCCCGTCCTCTCGGCCAGGAAAGCGCATGAAGCGTCTCCTCCGCTTGACCGCCATTGTATTCATGACGGCCTCTGCTGCCTTCGCCGCCCCCCTGCCGCTGGATGCGCCTCCGGGCGCCCTCGCCACGCCGCTGGCGAACCTCTCCGGCGGGCAAGCTCCATGGACCATCCTCATCCTGCTCACTCTTCTTACCCTGGTCCCTGCGCTGTTGCTTTCCATGACGCCGTTCGTGCGCCTGCTCATCGTCTTTCACTTTCTGCGTCAGGCGCTCGGAACCCAAAGCACGCCCACCAATCAGACGTTGATCGGATTGGCGCTGGTGCTTACGTTTTTTCTCATGCAGCCGGTCGGCGTTGCCATTCAGAAGCAGGCAATCGCTCCGCTTGAAGCCGGACGCATCACCCCCATCGCCGCCGTTGTCGCTGGCTCGCGTCCGGTTAAAACCTTCATGCTCCACTACGTCCGGCAGAAGGACGTTGCGCTCTTCCTCGAACTCGCCAAAGAGCCGCGCCCCCGGACTCCGGAAGATCTCTCCATGCGCGTCGTCGTTCCCTCCTACATCCTCTCCGAGTTGAAGGCCGGCTTTCAGGTCGGCGCCGTGCTGTTTCTTCCCTTTCTGGTCATTGACATGGTCGTCGCCTCCATCACCACCTCGGTTGGCATGATGCAGTTGCCGCCGGTGGTGATCTCCACTCCACTCAAGCTTCTTCTCTTCGTCATGGTCGATGGATGGAACCTTCTTGTCGGCTCCTTGATGCGCAGCTTCGGATAAACGCTGCGTAGTTTTCGGATAACGATGCGCAGCTTCGTGTGATTCTTTATGCCTCTCGAACAGGTCATTCAACTCGGACGCACCACCCTGGAGTACGCCATTCTCGCCGCGCTCCCTCTGCTTGCCGTCGCCACCGTCGTCAGCATTGTCATCAACATCCTTCAGGTGCTCACCAGCATTCAGGACCAGACGGTTTCAACCGTTCCGCGACTGCTCGCCACCGCCCTGAGCGCCATGTTTCTCATGCCCTGGATGCTGCGCCATCTCGCCGCCTTCACCATCCACCTCTTCTCCGATTTCCGGGGCCTGCTCCAATGAACTACGCCCAATGAGCGACGCCGCAATGGCTCAATCCCTCAGCCTCGAAACCATTCTCGCCGCCGCCGTCTTCATCGGACTGCGACTCTCCGGCCTCTTGCTCTTCGTGCCTCATGCTCTTACGCTGACCACCCGCAACACTGCCTTTCTTCCACCCCTGCATAAGGATTCCACACACCGGCCAGCGGCACCATCTCCGCCGGGCTCGATGCGCTCGACGGCACGGCCATAGCCTGCACCCAGCCCTGACGCAGCTCCAGCACCATCTCGATCTGCCTCTCCAGCAGCGCCGGATCAAGCTTGAACTGCACCTCCATTACCTTCGCCCGCAGATGCGAATAAAAACGCGAGAGATCCTTGGCAGTGCTCCCCCCACGCTCCATATCCAGCGAGCACTCCAATTGCTGAAGCACCTCAAAGGCGTGGTTAGACTGTTTTACGCGCTCCTCAACGTCCCCGGCCCGGATGGCGGCAATCACCCGCTTCATGTCCCTCACCAGTACGTCGTAAAGCGTAATGACCAATTCCACCGGCGAGGCGCCTTGAATATCCGCCTCACGATAGGCCGTAAGTTCCCGATTCCCCATGATCTAGTTCCCCGATGATGATGTGTTGTTACCCAACTCCGCGTTGATTTGTTCCTTCGTGGTGTTCAACTCTTGCAGCGCAATTTCCGCCGAGTTGTACTCAGCCGTCAAACTCGTTTGCAGAGGAGTGATGTAGTTATTTTGAAAATTCGTTATGTCGTCCTGCAGGTCGTTATAGTTGCTCTGCAGGTTGCTGAGCTCGACCGTGAAAGCGCCATTGGACGAGTCCGTAAGGTTCTGCAACTGATTGCTCAGAGAGCTGGCAAATCCGTTCAGCGCGGTGCCCTCGAAGAACTGCTGTACATTGGAAAAATTGTTTTGGATCGCATTGCCCAGGGTCGTGTTATCTACGCTCAAGGTCCCATCGTTGTTCATGCTGATGCCCAGCGAGCCCAGCGTCGAAATGCTTCCATTGCCACTGGAGGAGTAGCTGCCCGCTCCCAGCAGGTAGTTCTGCAGCATCTCCACCGTACTGTCTCCCTCAAGCGGTGGCGCGCTTGCACTGCTTGAGTTATAAGTAAACTCGTTGTTCACCTCGCCAATCAGCGTGTTGTAGTCGGAGACGAACTGATTGATCGCCGAGGTAATCGTCGAATTATCCGGCGTGGCTGTAAGAGTCACGTCTGTCTTCGGATCGGCACCCACCAGATTGATGGTCAACCCCGGGACCGCACCCGTCACTGTACTGCTTGCGCTGCTGATGGGAATGCCATCGACGGTCAGCAACGCATTGGTTCCTGACGAGGCCCGGCTAAACTGCGGAGACGTGTTTGCAATCGTTATGCCGCTGGCATCGCCCGTCGTGCTGTTCACCATCGTCAGGTGAGAAGAACCATTGCCATCGCTCACCACGCTGGCGGTAACCCCCAGGCTCCGGCCATTGATGTCACTGGCGACTGCACTCAGGCTTTCGCCATTCGTAACCGTGATCGGGGTGGCCGTGCCGCTGCCCAATTGTATGGATAAGCTACCGGCCGAGGCTCCTGCACTATCCACCACCGATCCGGAGTTCCATGCCGACCCATCGCTTGCCTTCGTGAGCTGCGGAGAGGTATTGCTGATCGTGATGTCGCTCGCACTCCCCGAGCTATTGCTGACAATCGAGAGGCGAGCCCCGCTTGCGTCGTTGACTACGCTGGCGGTAACGCCGAGGCTTTGCCCCGTGATGGCGCTGGCCAGTTGAGTCAGCGTTTCGCCATTCGTCACCGTGATCTGGGTCGCCGTGCCGCTGCCCAATTGCAGCGAGAAGCTGCCCGCCGGAAGTCCGGTGCTGCTGCTCGCTACCGAAGACGTGGAATACCACGACGCCGTCGTAGCTAAATTGCTCACGTTGACAACATGGGTGCCGGATGCGCCCGCACCAGTCGCGGACGCACTGACAATGTTCGTATCTGTCGAAGTCACGGCGGTGGACGACAAAGCGCCCGTGTAACTGTTCAGCGCCGCCAAGTCGTTTTCTACCGTGGTTGTCGCGCCGTTGAAGTTTGTCAGTTCGCTTTCCTGGTTCTGCAGCGTCGTCTGCTCCGCCTTCCACTGGGTCTCCGGAGCTTCGGCGGCAGCGCAGAAGTTACATCGATGCCCTCCGAACTGGCGCCGGTCGCCGCCTCCAGCAGCGCGCTAAGATCGATCCCATCAGAAGACGACGAAGAACCCAGCAGCGAAGACAAATCCGAACTCGACAGACCCACAGAACTCATCCCATACCTCTCGTGACCGGATTACAAAAACCACACAATGGCGGGGATGCAATTACCCCGCCATCGCCGGATGAATTTATTGCAGAAGCTTCAGAATCGACTGCGAAGCCTGGTTCGCCTGCTGCAGAGCCGAAATGCCGGTCTGTTGCAAGGTGTTGTACTTCGACATATTTGCCACCGTCGTTCCGATATCGGCATCGCTGATGCCGCTCTCGGCGCTGGTCAGGTTCTGAATCTGGTTGTTCATAACGTTCGAAGCCGCATTCAATTGATTGAGGTTGGCGCCGATCGTGCCGCGGTCTCCCGCAATCGTAGAAATGGCGGTATTGATAAGAGCCAATTCGCTTGCCGCAGTCGTGGTTGACGTCAGCGCATTCGCGGTCACACCCAGGCCTAGGCCGCCGCTACCAGTAGTAAGCGCGCTAATGCTGGTCGTGACCGTCTGATGTCCTTCAGTAGTGCCATCGCCGAGGTAGACGGAAGCGGAATTGTTGGCAACGACGGTGGGATTCATGTTGCCGATTACTGCGTCGTTCGTCGACACCTGCTGGCTGTCGCCGCCGGTACTGGTCGCAATTACCAGGTGCCCGCCCGTATACGCTACTGTCGTACCGCCAGAAAGCGTGCCGGCCGTGACTGCGTTGCCAACAGCAGTCGCAAGATCTGACAGTTTAGAGGTAGCACCAGCGGTGAAAACAAACGTGCCGCCCGTGGCGTTGTCATGAATGGTGGTGACGGAATTGTTCGTCATGGCGGTTGTGGCCAACAAGCTACCCTGCACGGAGGTAGAGGAGTTAACCGCATTACTTCTAAATACGGAACTACCGTTGAAGTTGGTCGTGGTGCCGATGTTACCAATCTGAGTCAGAATTGTGCTGTATTCGTTCTGAATCGCCGAGGTCTGGGCTCCGGTCAATCCTCCGTTGCTCGCCTCCGTTGCCAGTGTAACCGCGCGATTCAGCAGCGAGGTTACCTGCGACAAGGCGCCATCCGCAGTCTGTAGAAGTCCGACGCCATTGGTAGCGTTCTGCACCGATTGGGTAAGAGCAGCGACGTTGGAAGTGAGACCATTCGCAATCGAGAGGCCTGCGGCATCGTCTGAACCGGAGTTGATCTTCGATCCCGATGAAAGCTGTGTCAACGTTTTCTGCAGTGACATCTGCGTTGTGTTCAAATTGTTCTCGGCCGTTAGTGCGGAAATGTTGTTCAGAATGCTCATTGCCATCGAGAGTCTCCTTCTTGCCTCTTTGCGGCGCCGGCCAGATTGCCGTTCTTTCCGCTGGGGCCGTTGCTTCCTACACATGTGCTATCGACCCATTTCCCATAACCTTTACTCTTCGCCAAAAACTTTTCGACTTCGTGCCACCTCCTATCCGTGCGCCGGCTGAAGCTTTCCCAGTCCGCGCCGATAACCTTTATAGAAGGCAGGCATCCGATGATTGAACTAACCCGGCTGAACGGACACCCCCTCGTCATCAATGCCGAACTCATCAAGTTCATCGAGCAGAACCCTGACACCGTCATCACTCTCGTTACCGGAGACAAGATGGTCGTACGCGAGGCCGCTCCCGAAGTGATGCAGCGCGTCCTGGACTACCGCTTCAATCTTCTTCATCGCGGTACCCCCATCGTCTGCGCCAATCCGGGGCAGCCTGATTCCGAACCGCCAGCCCAGGAATAGAGGCCCGCCGTGGACAAGGCAACCGTAGCCGGAATCGCTGTTAGTTTTGGAGGCATCACCGCCGGGCTTCTGCTCGAAGGCGGAAAGCTCAGTCAGATTCTTCAGCCCACTGCCGCGCTCATCGTCGCTGGAGGAACCATCGGCGCCGTACTCCTGCAGTTTCCGCTCAGCACCGTCTTTGCTGCGGCGCGCGATCTTCGCGTCGTTTTCTTTGAGCCCCGCTCCCGCGCCAGCGACGAAATCAGCCGCCTCACCAAGCTCGCACAAATGGCGCGGCGCGACGGCATCATCTCGCTCGATGCCGAGCTCCCCCGCATCGACAATGGGTTCCTACGCCGCGCCCTTACCCTCGCTGTCGATGGCACCGAGAGCGGCGAGTTGCGCGCCATTATGCAACTCGAACTCGACGCCAGCGCCGAAGCCGAAGACGAGTTGCCCCGCGTCTATGAAGCCGCCGGAGGCTTTGCCCCCACCATCGGAATCATCGGCGCCGTTCTCGGCCTCATTCAGGTCATGCAGCATCTCGACAAGATTGACGTAGTCGGCCGCGGCATCGCCGTCGCCTTCGTCGCCACCGTCTATGGCGTGGGCTTCGCCAATCTCTGTGCTCTGCCCATCGCAGGCAAACTGCGCCATCGCATGCGCTTTCGCCAGATTCTTCGCGAGCTTACCCTTGAAGGCGTTGTATCTATCCTCGAAGGCATCAATCCGCGCATGTTGGAGGCCAAGCTCAATGGATTCCTCCAACAGGCCGCCGAGAAACGTGACTCCAGTTCCAAAACCGAACCCAAATCCAAAAAGCAGCACGCGTGAACCGGATGAAAAAACGACCGAAACATAACAGCAACCATGAACGGTGGTTAGTCTCCTACGCCGACTTTATGACCCTTCTCTTCGCCTTCTTCGTCGTCTTATACGCCTCCGCACAGGTTGACAAGTCGCGCATGTCAAGCCTGTCCAACGCCATCACCAACGGATTCCAGGAGCTCGGCGTCGGTCCCGGTCCCGGTAATAACGCTGTCCTCTCCGGCGTCGTGCCAGCCAATGAAACCCATCGCCCCGGCGAGAGCGCCGAAGCCATTCGCCACAAGCTTGAACTCGGCCTCTCCGACGAACTTCAACACGATACCGTCTCTCTGCGTGACACGCGTGAAGGCCTCGTGCTCAGCCTTCGCGAGGTCGGATTCTTCCAGAGCGGATCTGCAACCTTGCGCGCAAATTCCATGGACGCCTTTGACCGCATCGGCTCTGTCCTCACCTCCGTCAATGGCAATCTCCGCATCGAAGGCCACACCGACAACGTCCCCATCCACACCCTTCACTACAACTCCAACTGGGAGCTCTCCACCGCCCGCGCTACTGAGGTCATCCGCCTCCTGCTGACCCGCGAAGGTATTGACCCCGACCGCCTCTCCGCCGCCGGTTACGCCGAGTACCACCCCATCGCCGACAACTCCAGCGAAGACGGACGCCGCCTCAATCGCCGCGTCGATATCGTCATCATCGTTCCCCATCAAATCACTCCCACACCCCAGAACAGTCAGGTGCCCGTGGTTCGCGCCGACGCTTTTCGGCGATAACCTGGGACGCAAACCCGGGACGCAGTGACGTCCACCTCTGCGTTTTCGTAGTGGCCGTTGTTCTTCTCTTACGCGGGATACGAGATGAGGTTGGCGATGCCCCTCTCAACCTCATCGCGCACCTTAACCCGGATCACTGCTGTCCGGTTAACTCAGAAACCGCTGGCTACAAGTAGTTGCTGCGCAATAAGTTGAAGTCATTTCTGGCTTGCCGCGATTTGAAATGCGAAGGAGAGCTGACAATGGCTTATGAATCAGGGCCGCACGGTTTTCTCGCAGTTGATCAGCTTTCTGCCTGACCGAGAGTTTCGTCGTTGCGTCGAGCGTTATCGTGGCGACCTGCGACTGCGAGACTTCACTTGCTGGAATCAGTATCTGGCAATGGCGTTTGCCCAGTTGACCTATCGCGAGAGCCTGCGCGACATCGAAGCCTGCTTGGGTTCGTTGCAGGGCAAGCTCTATCACTTGGGGTTCAGAGGCAAGGTCGCTCGTTCGACGCTGGCGGACGCCAACGAGTCGCGTGACTGGCGCATCTTTGCCGACTTCGCCCAAAGGCTGATTATTACTGCTCGCAGGCTTTATGCCAGCGATCCAATGGGCGTCGATCTGGATCAGAGCTTGTACGCTCTGGATTCAACCACCATCGATCTGTGCCTGTCATTGTTTCCATGGGCTAAGTTCCGCACCCACAAGGCCGCCGTCAAGATGCACACATTGCTCGATCTTCGCGGCAACATTCCAATGTTTATCCGCATTACGGATGGCAAGGTGCATGACGTCAATATACTCGACGAGATTCTGCCGGAAGCCGGAGCATTCTATGTCATGGATCGCGGATACATCGATTTCGAGCGGTTGTTTGCGCTGACGCTCAACTCGGCCTTCTTCGTGGTGCGCACCAAATCGAACGTGTTGCTCCAGCGACGCTACTCACATCCCGTTGATAAGAGCACCGGCGTTCGCTCCGATCAGACTGTCGTACTCACATCCTTTGGATCAGCTTCGGCGTATCCCGATACACTTCGACGCGTGAGCTACTTCGATGCTGAAACTGGCAAGCGCCTGAAGTTCCTGACCAACAATTTCGCGCTTCCGGCACAGACCGTCGCGCAAATCTACAAGCAACGCTGGCAGGTGGAGCTGTTTTTCAAATGGATCAAGCAGCACCTGCGGATCAAAGCCTTTTACGGCACCAGCGAGAACGCCGTGAAAACTCAAATCTGGATCGCAGTGTCGGTGTATGTGCTGGTAGCCATCATGCGCAAGCGATTGGGACTGGAGGCCAGTCTGTATCAGATTCTACAGATTCTCAGCCTTACCATTTTCGAGAAAACGCCCATTTTACAGGCACTTCACGCATCCGACTCCTGCACTGACTTACACAATTCCAGCAACCAATTGATTCTGTTCGACTTTTAACCGGACAGCAGTGAACCCGGATATATGAATACTCTCGATTAATTTTGAAGCAGCGCTGCTTTGTTGGGGGGGGGGGTGGAGCATCTTAGTAGTGCATGGAAAACATCCGGATTTTGTTTGTTGATGACGAGCCGAGCATGATTCTCACGATGTCCATGATTCTGCGTCAGGAGGGGTATGACGTGGCGGCGGTAGGAACAGTCAATGAAGCTCTGGCCCAGATTCTAGCCAATCCGTTCGATGTTTTGATTTCAGACCTGAATATCGGCCACCCCGGCGACGGCTTCACAGTTGTCAGCGCAATGCGCCGGACGAATCCGAAGTGCATCACTCTTATCCTGACTGGATATCCCGGCTTTGACTCGGCGCTGGAGGCAATCCGGAGCCAGGTGGATGATTACCTCATCAAACCTACCCCAATCCCAACCTTGATTAATCTGATCAAGCAGAAACTACTGAACCCCAAACCTGGCGCGCTTGCCGCCACCAAGCGCATATCCCAAGTCCTTCGTGAGAACGTCGTTGAGATTACGCAGCGCGCGCTTCGAGAGATGAAGGCCGACCCCGCCTTGGGAGCTCTACCGCTTCCCGATGAGCAGCGGATTGAGTTCATGCCTCGCACGATTGATGAGTTGGGAACAATATTGGAATCGTCCGAATCAGAGCAAACGGACAAGGGAGCATTTCAAAGCGCAAGTATGCGTGGCCTTAAACGGTACCAACAGGGCTACACCATCCCGTTGCTGGTCTCCCATCGGCGCTTTGTGGAACAAGCCATCTACGAAGTTATCCATGAACACCTGCTGTCGCTCAACCTCAGCTATTTCATGTTCGACCTGAAGCGCCTCAACGCCAGCCTTAGCCTTCAGCTTGAGCACACGTTAATGGCTTTTATCGATGCGGAACGGCGAGTCGGTCGTCAAGCAGGACAACAGCCTAGCTAGCGGTACACCTTCCGATGAACCTTGAAACCCTCTTCACTGCACCTGCCCTTTAACCGAAGCCAGCACCCGCGCCACCTTCTGCGTCAGTGTCTGTAGCTTGAAGGGCTTCTGCAAATATTCAAAGTGAGGATCGGCCTCCCCATCGTGCATTAGTGCGTGTTCCGTGTAGCCCGACATAAACACCACACGCAACTCAGGAATAGTCTCCAGAATGCGGTTCGCCATGTCGCACCCATTCATGCCCGGCATCACCACGTCGGTCAGCAATAGGTCGATCTCGCCGGAATGCCGCTTACTCGCCTCGATGCCTTCCTTCGGATCGGAACACGGTAGAACGTTATATCCCTGGCGCTCCAGCACCTCGCACATCAGCCCGCGAACCATCTCCTCGTCTTCCACCAGCAGAATCGTATACGGCAACCGCCCCTCACCACTCGCGTTCACATCCATAAGAGACTCCGTCCTTGCTGCGATCAGCTCTTCTGTTTGTTTTCTGAGTTGTTTGTTACGCAGAACTTACTTGTCACTACTCAACTTACTCAACAGCATGCGACCTCGTTATTTAAAAGAAGAGCCGGCTCCACTCGCGCATTTTCCATTCTTTCGAAAAAGCGCGCCTGCGGGTACGCTTCTCACTCACCATTTCGGCACGTCGTCCTTTTCGTTTCCCCAAAGAGGAACCCGGCCCAATTCGGGTGTGTCCAGTTTATTCAGGTTCGGTCAAGCAAGAGACCCGCACCCGCCACTCGGCTCGCCCTCACCCCAAATGAAAAGGGCGGCACTCGTGGCCGCCCCTGCTCTCAATCCTCTTTTTCTCAACCATTGCCCTTGGGACCGACCATGAGCTTCCATCTGGTTACTACTTGGTCAATCCACTTACGAACCCGTCCAACTATAGACTCATTGGTCAACCCGAGTCCCGCAAACGATTATCTTTCCGTGCACTCCCTTCTGCCTGTCTCCCACTACTCAAATCGCAACTTCCGGCCTCCTCTGCATCGCATCCCGCAACATCCACCATAGGATTCGCGGGTTCTTGCGCGCCTGCGACAAACTGTATGGCAGCCACCCATAGCCATACGGCACGTAAATGCGGGAGCGGACCCCCATCGCGTTGGCAATTCTCAGTACCGCCTTTGAAGGCAAGCCGAAGAGCAGTTCCAGTTCGCAAGGCGTACCCGCCTTCATCAGTATCTCCAACGCCGGTGCGGCTAGCGTGGGATTGTGTGTGGCAACTGCCACCGAGCGAGCGCCTCCGGCGAGCCGCTCGATGACCTCCAGGAATCCTGTGTGCGGATCGCGCCGCGGCATCGCCGGATCTTCCCACTGCCCTTTGACCACACGCACGCTAACGCCGCGATTGACGGCCCATTCCGCATCTTCCTGGCTGCGCGCCCAGCGCCCAGGCAGGGTAAAGGAGATGTTCGCGTAGCGCGGCAGCAACCTCTCCACCAGCGCCCGCGTGGGCTCGGCCGAATCCATTCCAAGCGAGTCGAAGTGCAGCCGCGTTTTGCTGCATTCACATTTCTCGATCACCCGCAGCAAGGCTTCCGCGGAGTACTGCACCGACGGCGCCTTCACCGAGAGATAGCAGTCGAGCGTCTCGCTGCCGAGCGCCGCGGCAGATTCCAGGCAAGCGTTGAGCACCTCATCGGGCGCGGCCCCGGCTTCATCCCAGAAGGCAATGGTGCTGCCCTTGCCCTGTACGCCCAGCGCTCTGGCCATCGCCAGCGCGTCGCTCAGTTCAGGTCCAGCGATGTAGGAGTGCGCGGCACGGCGCAGCAGCGGAAGCAAGATTCGCCCAGCTCGATGACGTAAGGATTGGTTCACTTTGAGTTCTCCATTCGACAGCGTAGCTGCGTTTTGATTGCACCTTTCGCATGTCCGGCGATCACATTGACCCAGCCGCGTACTGTCGGCGGACAGAGACTTAGGGTGACGGCTTCGTGAAACCGTGGCGCCCAGATCTGGTTCCAAGCCTCGCTCTTGCCTGCCAGCTCATAGCGGTTACAGCCGCGCTGGCGCGCACTGCGCAGGCTTTCCACCATCAGCAGAGTGCCCGGAGAGAAGCGCGCGAAAGATTCATCGAAGCCCATTTTGAAAAGCCAGAAGCAACCGTCTTGTTCAATGGCAATCTGCATGGCGGCTGGCTGACCGCCGATGCGCAACATGCCGATGCGAAGCGTACCGAGTTCGCAAGCAGTTTGCGCGAATTGCGTGTAGAACGCTCCCACGTGCGGATCGGTCGCCAGCGCCGAACCCTGACTTCCTTTCCAGCCTGCCGACTCCACCAGAAATGCATCGCGCAACAGCGGTGCGAGTGTTTCCGGAGTCGGGGCTGTGATCTCGCAGAGCACTTGCCCCTGCTTGGCGGCGTTGCGCAGCGCACGACGCAGATCGGAACGGCGCCCTGCATTCAGATGGGACTCAGGTTCGAGCCATGAGTCATCCAACTCCAGCCACGGATGACCGGCATATGGATGTGTGACGAGCCGCCTTCCGCCAATACGCCGCAAACTTTCGACCATGATGGAATCGGCCGACATGTCCCGAATCATCACCGGCTCTCGCAGCCGCGCAATCGACTCACTGAGTTCCTCGGCGGCGCTGGCGTTGACGTACGCGAATTCAGTCGGCTCGTACAGTTCATCTCCCAGCGGGACTAATGCATGCGAATCGCGGCCCGCGATGAAAGCTGCCATCGCACGTGGGCTTGGCTCGCCGGCAGTCACGATCTTCAATCCATTGTTTGGAAACGCGTGCGCGCAGACTTGCGCCCAGGCATAGCTCTGCATCGGACTAAGGGTGGGCATGGCTTCCCAGGCCGAGCGCAACTCTTCGATTGCCATTCCGCGCTCCGCGCGCGTACCGCTCCGCTCTGAAACGAGCGATTCACTCTGCGAGACATCTGGAGTAAGGGTTGCTCGACTTGCGCCCATCCGGTTCACCTCATCCAGTGTCTTAGAGGCAGTGATTCACGTTCTGGATGTACAAAGGGGCGATTTCAGCTCTGACGCAAGTAGGAGGCATCCATTTCGCCCTGAATCCCAACTAATTGTGAGTGACTGATCCACTTTCGAACTTTGCCGGTCAGGAATTCTTATGAGTGCGCAACCATCCATTTCGCTTCCAGAGTCGCTCGAGTCGCTTCCGCTGGTTATTTCGGAGCATCGCCAATGGGAGCAACTGGAAGGCAAACGAAACTCATGGAGCAACCTTGTCGCGCAGGTACCAGGCCTAAGTGTTTTCTTAACCCCAGAGTGGATGTTCTCCTGGTGGCACGCTTACAGCGAGAATAAGGAACTGTGCGTGCTGCTTCTCAGCGATCCGCAAGTCGGAATCGTAGGAATCGCTCCCTTGTATTGGGAGCGCCGAAAATACCTCGGCTTCACCGAACTCCGGGTACTGCGTTTTATAGGCGATGGCTCGGCGGACTCTGACGACCTGGACTTCATCGTCAAACCGGGTTATGCGGCGTCGGTCGCAAAGGCCCTTCTGAACTGGATGCGGCAGGCAAAATGGGATGTATGCCAGTTCGACGCCCTTTCTTCGAAATCCGAAGTTGCAGCGCTGCTGGACAATGCGTTGCGCGGGCTGGGCTGGAAGCGCACGGTCTCGCATCGTCCGTTCACCAGGGTCAAGCTTCCGGAAACTTGGGCGCTCTATCTGAAGAAACTCAGCGCCAAGGAGCGGCAAAAGACTGGCATCCGGCTTCGCCGCCTGCAATCCCGTCACAAAGTGTGCTTCCGGCGTTGCGAGCGCCCCGATGAACTACACGCGTTTCTGGAGACGCTGTATGCGCTCCACCAGAAGCGCTGGGAGGCCAAAGGCGAACCGGGAAGCTTCTGCGTGGTCGAGCGGCGACACTTCTATGAAGAGATGACACGGATGTTACTTTCCCGTGGCTGGCTCGGGTTATGGCTGCTGGAGATGGACGATGTGCCGGTGGCGGCCCAGATCGGCATGTGCTACGGAGACGGTTTTTATGCTCTGCAGGAAGGCTTCGATCCGGCTTATGCCAGCGACAGCGTGGGATACGTGCTGCGAAGTCTTGTTTTGCAGGAGTGCATCGAGAACGGCGTTCGCTTTTACGACTTTCTCTATGGCGACCAGGATAGCAAGCAGCGCTGGGGTGCCGAGGTTGGTCACTATGTAGATTTTCATTTTGCCAGATCGGCCAGTGTTGGAGCGGTTTATTTGGCCAGCGTCCAGGCCTGGAGCACCATCAAAGGCTGGCTTCGTATCCATGCACCGGCCAGGATGTGGAAGATGTTGCAAACACTGCGGCGCGTGCAAGGGCGGCGTCCAAACGGTGAGAAAAGCTTGGAAACCGCCTTGGAGTGAGTAGAAAGCGTTGTCCCTAAAGCATCGCTCAACGTGATTTTCTCATCTTAATCACAGCGACGCGAACCTGCTTTTGACGCTAGCAGGATGCGGAGAAAAACAGAACAGCGCGCTTCGGCAAACTGTTCCACAGCTTTCGCAAAAGACGTTTGCCGTAATCCCGAGGAGATACAGGATGCGGTTCAGAGGGCGAAGCTCTGCCCATCCACTCCCAGTTTCTTATCAATCGCCGTTGCGCGACCTCTGATTACTCCCGAAACTTCACAATTTCGTCACCTCGCGTGCTCAGCCGCAGTTGGAGAATAGGCAATGAGTTCTACTTTCGAACAACCCGACCCTCATCCCGTTAAAGCCAAGATCGATACGCACACAGCGTTGATCGCAAGGCAGATGCCAGGCACGCTCTCGGGGAGCGTGTTCCATTCCGAGGTTTCCGACGCCTCGCGTTTGTGGTCGAAGCTGCGGAAACAGTGGAAGCTCTCTGCTCTGTTCGCAGCCACGGTGTTCACGGTGGTGGTGGGTGTAACGCTTACCACGCGACCAACCTACGAACCGGTCGCGCAGTTGGAAGTCGATCCTCAAGGTGCGGAGTTATTCAGCCCGAGCTCCAGTTCCGAGCCCGGTATTGATCAGTACCTCGGCACCGCGACCCGGAAATTGCAGAGTGACGAGCTAGCCATCACGGTGATTCGACAGCTTCATCTCGACCAAGCTCCGGAATTTACCGATCCGCCCAACTCTGTTGAGCGCTTCATCGCAATGGTGAGAAGCTTTGCGACCCCGGAGCCAGTCACGTCCGCCTCGAGCACGAATGCATCCGTCCGGCTCACGCGCGCGGAAAGTCTGGCCCTTGAGCGGTTCCACAAGCAAGTAAAAGTGCAGCGGGATGCGACCAGCCGGATTATCAGTGTCAGTTACTCGAGCACTGATCCGGTGTTAGCCGCCAACGTTACCAACACGCTGCTGGCCACCTTTATACAGATGACCTATGCACAGCGCGAGGCGGACATTGCGCACCGCTCCACTTGGCTGGAAGTGCAGTTGAAAGATGTACGGGATAACCTTGACGCTTCTACGCGCTCGCTTGCCGCGTTCCAGAGAGAGACGGGAATCGCCGACGTTGACGGTACCAAGAACACAGTTTCCGAACAGATGGCTGAGCTTGGCCACCAGGAAACGCTGGCTAAGGCCGAGCGTATCCAATTGGAATCTCTGTTCAGTACCGTTACGAACCCCGATGCCGTCGCGGATGTACAGAAGGACCTGGTAACTCAAGATCTATCGAAGAAGCTGGCCGAGACCGAGGTCGATCTGAAGAAAGAAGAAGTGACCTATGGCGAGAATCATCCTACGGTCCTCAAGTTACAAAATGAAGTGGCAGAGTTGCAGCACCAGTTGAAGCTTCACACCGACTTGATTCTGCGGCAACTGCGGACCAGTTACGCCGCGGCGGGATCGCGCCAACACGCGATTGCGGCTGAAGTGAGGATTGCGTCGGGACAGCTCGGCAAGGTTGCGCGATACAACGAACTGAAGAAGGAAGTTGAGACAAATACCACGCTTGCGAACGATCTTTACCGCCGCATCAAAGAGGCGGGAATCGCAGCCGGAGCTCGCGCAACCGATATGACAGTGGTCGACCCGGCCCGCGTGCTGGATCGGCCAACCCGTCCGAGCTGGCCTTTGAATCTGGCGGCGGGAGCGTTGATTGGAATCCTTGGTGGAGTTCTGCTCGGATTCGCACGCGAAAGCTTCGATTGCCGGATTCACGCGGTTGAAGATCTTCGAGGCATGGCAATCGCTTCTTCTATCTCATTCATTCCGGAGTTTGGGAGCGACCTGACATTTCGCGAGAGGGCGCAGATACGAAAACTTTCCGAGCGGCGCCCCGGATATGTATTTGCAAAAGCGGCCTCGTTCGCCGGAATCCGAAGCGCTCCGCAGCCTTGGTTCGTGCCTGATGCTTGCGCGGGCATCAAAGTCGCTCCGCGTGATCCTGGTTACCTCCTCGCTTCCGCGAGAAGGAAAATCAACACTGGCCGTAAACTTCGCGAGCGCACTTTCACGTCATGGCAAAACTTGTCTGGTAGATGCCGATCTTCGCGCGCCAAAGGTGGCAAAGGCATTCGGCATTGCGCCGGGCTCGGGATTGAGCGAGTTGCTGATCGGCCAGCAGTCCATCCATCTGAACCCGGTATCGGGACTGCCAAACCTGATGGTTTTGACCGCAGGCAGGGCGGGGGCAACCTCCACTGCAAGCGACTTGCTATCCTCGGACGCGATGCGACAAATTCTGGAAGGCCTACGCCAAGAGTTTGATTCAGTCGTGATCGATTCGCCGCCGTTGCTGCCGTTCGCGGAGGCTCGTGTGCTCGCCACCCTGGTGGACGGAATCATTATGGTCTGCCGCTCCGGGGTAACGACCCGAGCCGCTCTGGCTCAGAGCGAAGCGGTATTGAAGACGGTCAACGCCGCACCCGTGATTGAAGTCGTAATGAACGGCGCTCTGATCAATAGCGGAGACTATTCGTACTACGGTTACGCCAAGGGCTCTTCGCAGGCGGCGTGAAGCTGCTCTCAGTTGCTTTTGCTTATTTCTCTAGATGCGGCAAGAAGAGGGTGTGCCTCAATTGGCAGTGACAATGACTTCCCCCGTTGAAGTAGCTTCGACGACGACTCCCAGCGATCATCAGTCCAATCTCCACGCCATGGCGAAAGCCTTTGCGTGGAGCAGTGGAGGGATGTGGTCGACGCAGCTATTTACATGGCTGGCGACCTTTACTGTGGCTCGGTTGCTTACGCCAGCTGATTTCGGCCTGGTGGCAGTTGCTTATCTTTGCATTGGAATTATCGTGGAGATCAACGGGGCGCTAATTGGATTGCCTGTAGTTAATCTCCATGACCTCACCGAGGCGCAGATCGGACAACTCAACACTTTGGTTGCGCTGATGGGAGTGGCGGCACTCTCTCTGACCTGCATTTTCGCGCATGTGATCGGAGCGTTTTTCCGGATGCCACGCATGCCGATGATCCTGTTCTGGATGAGCATTGTTTTTCTGCTCACCGCGGTGAAGACGGTTCCGTTCGCGCTACTGCAGCGCGATGGCGATTTCAAGGCGCTCGCAACCATCGAAGCGTTGTCCTACCTTGCTTATGCGCTTTGCACGGTGGTGCTGGCCGTGCTGGGCGCAGGGTATTGGAGTTTGGTGGCAGGGATGGTTGTTACGACCGGGATTTCCGCCTGGCTGACGGTGCGCGCGCGGCGCCACAGCTTCCACTGGCCTACCCGCGAAGGGCTGCGCGATCCGCTCCGTTTCGGTACCCATATGCTGTTCAGCAGCGTGGCCTGGTACACCTATTCGAATTCGGATTTCATGGCGGCGGGCCGAATGCTCGGGCAGGCAGCGCTGGGTGCTTACACGTTTGCCTGGACCTTGGCGAGTGCTCCGGTGGATAAGGCTGCAAAACTAGTGAATCGCGTGATGCCTTCTTTTTTCGCGGCCGCCCACAAAGAGAATGCAACCCTGCGAAGTTATCTGCTCACCCTGAGCGAAGTCGTATCTGTCGCGGTGCTGCCGATGAGCGTAGGCATGGCGATCATCGCCGATCAGTTCCTTCACATCGTACTCGGAGCCAAGTGGGGCGTTGCGGTCGGTCCGCTCCGCATTCTGCTCGCCTACGCGGTGATCCGCGCCCTAACTAACATCACGGGCCCCTTGCTCAACGCCAAACAACAGACCCGCTTCAGCATGTGGACGAACATTGCCGCTGCGATCTACTTCCCAATCGGATTCATGCTTGGCGCACGCTGGGGCACCAACGGCATAGCCACTACATGGGTGCTGTTATATCCGGTGCTGGCAATCCCGCTCTTTCGTCGAACCTTTCGTGAAATTGAACTGTCATGGGTTGAGTTTCTGCGCAGCCTCTGGCCCGCATTCAGCTGCGGACTCCTGATGGCTGCGGCCCTGTTCGTTGCGCGAGAGTTCCTGCCTATCGAATGGCCGGAGATTGTCCGGATGATCCTCGAGATTGTGATCGGAATCTGTGTCTATGGGTGCAGTCTGTTGCTGTTGCATCCCCGGAGTGTTCGCAAGTTGTATCACATCGTTCGACCGCCAGTCCCCCAATGCGCATGAGCGAAACCTCGTTGTCTCGAAAGCTGATCATCGAATTCGCACTTCTGCTCGTCGCCATCGCGATGGGATGGATGGTGGCCAAGGGAGCATGGCTAGCGCTCGGCGGAGCTGTGGGGCTGTCTTTATTGGCGCTGTGGCCCGCTTACATGTGGCTTGGCGTGTTCATATTCCTCATTCCATTTGACGACGTGTCAGCACTGCAGTCGGGCGCAAGCGGGTTGACACTGACCTCACTCATCGGCTTGGTAACCTTATTCGTTTCGCTTGGGTCTTTTCTCGCCCTGCGCCGGCTCCGCCTTCCTTTACGTCCGGCCATCGCCTGGTTTGCTTTTCTTGCCTGGGAGGCCTGCACGATCTTATGGTCGGTCGACAGAGACGTAGCGATCCTGCGTTTGCCCACCATGCTCAGTCTTTTTGTCTTTTACCTGGTCGTGACGTCCTGTCATTTTTCCGAAAAAGAGATTTCACGGGTCGCTCGATTCGCGATCTTCGGTGGATGCGTCGCGGCGGCCATTACGCTCTATGAATTCCGCAGCGGAATTTTCTATCTGAACATGAGCATGCGCGGTTCGCTCGTCTTTGGCAACCGGCAGACAGATCCCAACATTCTCGCCGCGAGCCTATTGCTCCCTCTCTCGCTGGTGGTAGGAGAGATTCTCGGAGCCGCGAAACTCCATGCCAAGTTTCTGCTTTCGTTCTGCGCGCTCCTCATTGTCTCGGGAATATTTGCCACCGGATCTCGCGGCGCATTACTGGCGATTGGGGTCATGCTCGTGTTCTATCTGCGCAGGTTAGGCATCAACTGGCAGGTGCTCGCGCCGCTGACTCTGCTGGGAGGCGCCCTGATGTTCGCCCCTGCGTTCCTCCTCCAGCGCCTCGAACTCGCGCAGTCGTCGGGAGGAGCGGGCCGGATTTATGTTTGGCAGACTGGATTAGCCGCGCTGAAGGATTACTTTCTGGCAGGTGCGGGCCTGGACAACTTTACCGTCATTTACAACGATTACGCCGCGCATGCAACCCGGTTTGCCGGCCTGAATCGTTCGCCGCACAATATTTTTCTACAAATTGCGGTTGAATCCGGAATCATCGGATTGCTTCTGTTTGGCTGGGCCATCGTATCCCACTCGCGCATAGCGGCGCGGCGCGACGCACTAAGTACGGGAGCCCCGCGGTTCCGTCTTATCGCCTGCGAGTCCGCCGCTTGGGGAATGTTAGTTGCGTCGTTCTTCCTCGGCATGCTTTGGACCAAGGCGTTCTGGATTATATGGGTGCTGCTGGTAGTGTGCTCCCGCGTACCCCGAGTCGAGCCCCGAGTCGAACTACTGCCAATGGCACCAGCCTGCGGCGACGAAGTGCCCGATGTGTATACCGATTCACAGAACAGCGAAATGCTGGTGAGTTCCCTGTCATGATGCGCTGGATTTGCATAATCGCCGCTCTATTTCTCTGCCCCCTGAACGGCCTCGGGAGCGTCGGGCTGAATGCCGACTTCTACGTCTCTCCCTCGGGAAGCGATCGCGCCGACGGTTCGAAAAAGCACCCATGGAAGACGCTGGAACGTGCGACACAGCAAGTGCTGCCCGGGAACACGGTTCATGTGATGCCCGGAATTTACAGAAGCGACGGTGAGTTCAAGACGCCTGCAAGTGGCTTCCCGGGCAATCGCATTCGCTATGTCTCGGAGGAAAAATGGGGCGCCAAACTGCGCTCCTCTAAGCCCGGAAACTCGGCGGTGTGGTGGAACCTGGGCAACTACGTGGATATCGAAGGCTTCGACATTTCCGGAAACGGCGCGGTGGGGATTTACAACACGGGTTCTTTCACGCGGATCATCGGAAACCATGTTCATGACATTCCCGCCCCTGGATGTCCCGCTAACGGAGGTGCCGGAATCCACGATGGAAACTACGCCGGTTCCGATGACGAAATTACGGGAAATACGGTGAACGACATCGGTGACCCTAGCACGCTCTGCATGCGCGTACACGGCATCTACCACGCCAACCTACGTGGAAAGATAATCGGGAATGTCGCGTATCACAACCAAGGCTGGGGAATTCATCTTTGGCACGCAGCCACCGGCGTGACGATCACGGACAATGAGGTCTACGACAACAGTTACGGCGGTATCGTGGTCGGCGCCGACTCTGTTGACTTTCCTGGCCACTACGGGTCGAACGACAACAGCATCGTCAGCAATAACAAGGTGTATCGCAACGGATTGCTCCAAGGAGCGCAGGGCTTCGGAATCGAAGAGTATGGCTCAGTGGGCGATCACAACCGCTTTGAAAATAACATCGTATATGAGAATCGTCCCTCGGACTGGAACTTAAAAAATAAGTCTTTACAGCGCCAACTTTCGCGAACGCGCTGACGTCGTAGGTGCCGCTCGCTTCTGCGCTGCTTAATGGCAGCGATCACCGGACTCAACTTCTTGGAATTACTCGGAAGGCAAGGATATGGGAAAGAGTGTAAGCATTTTTGGTCTGGGATATGTTGGGGCGGTCACCGCGGCCTGCCTCGCGCATAAAGGACACCGGGTGACCGGCGTCGATGTGATGGCGGCCAAGGCCGATGCGCTCAATGCCGGACGCAGCCCCATCGTGGAGGCACGCCTTGAGGAGATGGTGGCCCTCTGCAACCGCACTGGAAATCTGCGCGCCACCACCGACGGAGCGAAAGCAGTTGCTGAGTCGGAAATCTCTTTTATCAGCGTCGGAACTCCTAGCCTGCGCAATGGCAAGCTTGATCTGAGCGCAGTGGAGCATGTGTGCCGCCAGATTGGGCGCGCGATCGCACTCAAAAATGATTTTCATACCGTTGTGGTGCGGAGCACGGTGCTGCCGGGAACCACGGAAACACTGGTGATTCCAACCCTGGAACGCGCCAGCCGAAAGCGCGAGGGAGTTGATTTCGCAGTCTGCGCGAATCCGGAGTTTCTCCGCGAAGGCACCGCCGTGGCTGACTTCTTTGAGCCCTCGTTCACCGTGCTCGGCGCCAGTGATCCGCGATTTCTGGTGACTCTGCGCGAGCTCTATGCGTGGATGCCGGGAAAGATGTTCGAGACCACGCTGGCAACCACGGAGATGATCAAGTACGTCTGCAATGCCTTTCATGCGCTCAAGGCCGGCTTTGCCAATGAGGTCGGTTCGATATGCGGAGAACTCGCAATCGACCCAGGGATGGTGACGGAGATATTCACGGCCGATACGCGCCTGAATATCTCTCCCGCATACCTCACTCCTGGATTTGCCTTTGGCGGATCGTGTCTTCCCAAAGATGTGCGCGCGTTGACCTATTGCGCAAGAGCGTTGGATCTGAAACTGCCGCTCATGGAAGCGATTCTTCCGAGCAACATTGAGCACGTGAACCGCGCAGTGGCAACGATTCTGCAAACAAGAAAGCGTAAGATTGGCCTGCTCGGACTGAGTTTCAAGGATGGCACCGACGATCTGCGCGAGAGTCCGATGGTGCAAGTCGCCAAAACCCTGATTGGTGAAGGATGCAGCCTGAAGATCTGGGACAGGAATGTTGTGATTGGCCGGCTCATCGGGTCGAACCGGAGCTTTATCGAACAGACGATTCCGCACATCGGCCGGTTACTCACCGAAGACATGGACGAAGTGCTTGCCGATCAGGAGGTCATCGTCATCGGCAGTAAAGCGATTGACCGGCCAGCCCTGCTGGCAAAACTGCGCCCAGACCAGATGCTGATCGACCTAGTCAACGTCGACAGAATGACGTTGAATCTTGAAGCCGCACACTTGCAGGATGCGCAGGCGGCTTAATTTTTTCGGCTTTGTGCAAGATTTGGAGATCGAAGGATGGCTGGAATGAAAACTTTTCCGCAACGATGGTTGATCCTGACCCAGTACTACGCCCCGGAGTTGGGCGCGGCGCAGATACGGCTGCGCTCATTCGCCCGCGAAATTCGTAAACTCGGCATTGATGTCTCCGTGCTTACCGCCATGCCGAATTATCCATTGGGAAAAATCTTCGATGGATATGCTGGCCGCTGGTCGGCCACCGAGGAGATTGACGGCATTCCGGTGAAGCGGCTTTGGGTCTTTGCTTCTAATACTCGTTCCGGAGCGTCGCGAATTGCTAACTACTGCAGCTTCGCCATGAGCGCGTTAAGCATGCTGTTCGGACCACGTCCAGATGTTCTGTTCGTGGAGTCGCAGCCACTTCCACTTGGAATCGTGGCGCTGATGATGAAGTGGTTGCGCGGCGTGCCGTACGTGTACAACGTCCCGGACCTGCAGGTGGATGTAGCGCGACAACTCGGATTTCTGCGCGGGCCCGTGCTCGACCTGGCATTCGGCTTCGAGAATATGCTGCTAAAAAACGCATGGAAAGTTTCGACCGTTACGCATGCTTTCATCGAGCACTTTGTCTCGCGGGGAGTTCCAGCCGAAAACATTACGTTTCTGCCTAACGGCGCTGACACGACGCTTCTGAAGCCACAACCAGCGTCGAAGGAATTGCTCAGCCGCCTGCATCTCCATGGCAAGAAGGTGATTGTTTCTGTCGGAACAATGGCCTATTACCAGGCTCTGGATACCATCGTCGAAGCTGCGGAGCGGCTTGCGGCCTATCCGGAGTATGTGGTCCTGATGGTCGGCAGCGGTCCGGAGCGCGAGCGCATCCAGGCGCTGGTGAAGAGCAAGGGATTGACGAATGTACACTTCCCCCGGATCTCCTATGAGGAGAGCGCCGAACTGTATTCTATCGCGTGCGCGGCGATCGCAACGTTCCGGAATGTGGCTGTGGCAAGCAGAATGCGCCCATCAAAGCTGTTCCCGGCCATGAGTTGTGGCGTGCCGGTTATCTTCTCCGGATGTGGTGAAGCAGCGGATCTGATCGAACGTAACGCGTGCGGTATCGCCGTACCGCCCGAGGATTCCGCCGCGCTGGCCCAGGCGATGATGAAGCTGGCACAGGATCCCGCACTGCGTCAGCAAATGGGACGCAATGGCCGGCTTTTGGTTGAACGCGAGTATTCCTGGTCAGGCATCGTGGGGCGTTGGTTGAGCGGACTACAGAGCGCGAGGAGCTTCGCTCCCGAGGAGGTCGAGTTGAGGAATGAGGCCGCTTTGAGGATTGCCGCTCCAGGACAGCCATATCAAGAGGAAGACAAAAATCTCGCCAGGCCTTAAGACCTGGCGAGATTTAATTCACGGCATTGGCCGAGTGGTGCAGATCAATTCGGACGTCGCCGGTAACTGATATTTCCGTTTACGTTATCGATTAGTCTTCGTAGGCTCCGATGGACGGGTCAACGGTGTTGCGCACGACCCCGAGAATGTCGGTCTTCGGCGCATTAATTGCAGTACCCCCGGTCAGCAACGGTGAACCTGGTTTCACGTCGAAGTTGCCGCCGCTTGCTGGGGAAGCTACGTTGACGAAGCTCGGTGCCGAGGTGAGGTTGTTCACCAGCGATTGACCGACACTGGAGAGGTCGCCGATGTTGTTGCCGCCGCTGCTTGCTGTTCCGTTGTTGGAGAAGGTGTTGCCCGAGCCAATCGCAACTCCGCAACCACTCGCCCCGCAGGCGTTAATGTCATAGCCGGAGTTACCGGACATGGCATTGTTACTGAACACGGAGTTGCTGTACGAGTACCCGGAATCGGCTCCAAATAAGAATCCGTTGTACCCACAACCGACGAGGGTATTGTTCGTAATCACATCGTAACTGGGCTGGTGATACGCCTGAATGCAAGCCCCCCCCGCGGCGTACACGATGTTGTTCTGCAAGGTGTTATGCGCAGAAGATGTGTACAGGCCGTGAGTAAAGTGATTGCCAATCGTTCCCACATTCCAAACGATGTTGTCCGACCAATTGTTATAGTTACTGGCGCCAATGGCGCCGAGGATACCACCGCCACCCACACCATTGCCGCACCCTACGCCAGAGCCGTTGGCAACGTCATGGATGCGATTGTATGTGATGTTTACATAGTTTCCATTCGAGTACACACCCACGCAGCCCATCGGATTATTAATGTCGAAGCCAACTAAATCCACATAAGTTCCAGTGATCCAGATGGCCGCGTCATTGCCGTTGTCATTGGGGGTGTTCAAAATGGAACTGCCATATGCCGTCGCAACGTAAGCGGTATGACAAGTGCTTGTGCCGCTGTTGGTGATCTTCGCGGTGCGACCGCTGGATACCGTGTAAGTTCCCGGCTCAACCAGAACCAGAGCGCAGCCAGAGACTGTAGAGGTGGCGTGAGATAGGGTCGCCCAGGGTGCACTCGACGTCCCAGCGTTGGAGTCGCTGCCACTCGCCGAAACGTAATAGATGCTGGTGTAGTTCGCGTTCGAGGTGTAAGTCGCCGCAATCAGCGCGCTGTAACCAGCTGGCACCGTTGCGCTGCCGGTCGTCGGCGGTGCAGGTGTGGGAGTTACTACTGGTGCGGGTGCGGGCGTTGGAGTTGTTGGCTTCGGGGATGTGACCGACAGGGTGATACTTTCCGAATAGGTCTTTCCTTCGGAATTCCAGGCTTTCACAACTATCGCGTGCGGGCCGCTGGACATCGCAATGCTGGTATTAAGGCTCGATGCATTGGTCTGATATACGTTCTGTGAATCTACAAAGATGGCGATGCTCGTGATCTGCTGGTAGGAAGTAGCGCTGGCGACAAATTTGACGGGCGATTGAACGGTGGCTCCGCTGGTTGGTGTTGTGACATTGACGCTGGCAAAGCTGACGATCGTGAGAGCAGCAATCAACATTGGGAGTGCGAGAAGTCGTTTCATTGTTTCTCCTGTACTAACGATACGGAGAAGCGATGCTTTCTAAAATCAGCTGTTACCCCGACATCGTCTTACAATTTCATCGCATGACTCCTAGGTATGTATGTTTAACCTGTTTATTGTTAGCAACTTGCTCCTAAGGCTTTTGGGAGTCTTGTAGTCCAGCACCTTAGGTGTGAGTCTCTGACCTACGTTGCTGCATTGGTTTCGAGGGACGCTCTGTGATGAACGCCGCCAATTCACGACAAATTGCGATTTCGACTGCCGAGGCACGAGCGCTGACTCACCCCCGGTTGCGCCTTGCGAACAGGATCGCGATCTGCCATCTGGTTTCAGCAGAACAGTGGGCGGGTGCCGAGGCGCAGATTGCGATGCTGCTTCGCGAGCTCGCCGCAGACACGGAGTTGTCCCTGAGTGCGATTGTGCTGGGCGAGGGGCGCCTGGTAAAAGAATTAAAGAACAGCGGGATTGAAACGGCTCTGATACCGCGTGCCAGCGGAAGGTTTCTGACTTCGTTCCGTGAAGCTTCGCGATTTCTGCAAAACACAAAGGTCGATGTGCTGCACTCGCACAAAAGCAAGGAGAACCTGCTCGCGCTTCTCTTGGCCCGACGCTTCGGGGTTCCCTTCCTGATACGCACGCAACATGGAATGCCCGAGCCACGGACCCTGAAGGATCGTGCTGGTTATCGCATGGAGAGCATGACAGCCCGTTATGCCAGCTGCGTTATCTGCGTAAGTGCCGACCTGAAGCAAAGACTGGCAAGCAAAGTTCCTGGCGAAAGACTGACGGTGATTCGCAACGCAATCGACCTGGCAAAGGTGCAATCCCATTTCACCGCCGCAGAGGCGAAGATAAGACTCAAGATCAGCCCGGAGTACCAAGTGGTCGGGATTGTGGGCAGACTTGAGGCAGTCAAGCGGGTGGATCTCTTTCTTGAGGTCGCGCACTGTCTTTCGCGCGAACTGCCTTCGGTTCGCTTCGTAATCGCAGGCACGGGCAGAGAGGAGACAGCGCTGCGGGAATCTTTGCGGGGCAGCGACCTGGAACGGCGGACACTCTTTCTAGGCGAGCGCGATGATATCTACGATGTCATGCGCGCGATGGACCTGCTGCTCATTACCTCAGATCATGAGGGCCTGCCCACGGTGCTGCTGGAAGCGCTGGCACTGGGAGTTCCGGTGGTAGCTCGTAATGTTGGCGGAATCGGCGAAGTGATTTCCGACTGCGTGAGCGGACGGCTGGTGAACTCCGCTGATGCGAGGACGCTTGCGAGCGCATCTCTGCCGCTGCTCGGCGCAGGGGCTCTACGGAGCCGCGTGATCAGCAATGGAATCAGAACCGTGCGAATGTTTTCGGCCGCAAAGAATGCCGCAAAATATATGCACATATATCGATCTATTGTTGCTGCCGGATAATTATGCCCTCTGGAATCCTCTTGAACCGAAGCTCTCGTCTTGACGTTGCTAGCGCCGGAGATAACCTCCGCGTGGTTATTGTTGACGCATCGTGCTTCAGCCTTCCCTATGATTACTCATTGTGCGAAGGGCTTGCGCAGCGGGGCGCAGAGGTCACGCTGGCGAGAAGCGAGTTCCTTCACTCATCGTGGCGCTGGCCCACGCGGAGCTTTGAGGACTGTCAACACTTTTATCCGCTGTGTCACGGCTACGCTAGCAAATACCGCCGCAGCCGCCTATGGAGATACGCCAAGGGCATCGAGCACGTTATCGGGATGGAGGCCTTCGTAGCGGAAATGCGGCGTACGAATCCCGATATCATCCACTTCCAATGGCTTCCGCTCCCCCTGGTAGACGCGCTTTTCTTGAAGAGACTTGCGCGAATTGCGCCACTGGTGCTGACCGCGCATAACACGAATAGCTTTTTTCATGGCAGCGTATCGCGATGGCAAACCTTGAAGAGGCGAACCGCTTTTGAGGAATTCAGCGCGGTCATCGTTCATGCCGCCTTCAGTCAGATGAGAATTCTCGAGCAAGGCTGGATCGCTCCGGAGAAGCTTCACCTCATTCCACATGGCGTGCTGAGCTATTACCGCTCCCTGGCACCAGTTTCGGTCGAGCCTGCCCGTGAGCAGCAGGTCATTTTGTTCTTCGGCTCGATTGAAACTTATAAGGGACTCGACCTTTTAATCGAAGCCTTTGCCCTCCTTCCGGCGGATCTCCGCCAAAGCACTCGCTTGCTGATCGCCGGCAAACCCGGCATCGATATGGCGCCCATCCGGAAACGCGCGCAGGTGCTGGGCGTCGATCAGCACATCCGGTGGGAGTTGCGTTATGTGGGAGAGGAAGAGATTCCGCGGCTATTTGACGAGGCCACATTGGTCGCATTGCCGTACACCGATATAGACCAGAGCGGAGTATTGATGACCGCGCTGGCCTTCGGCAAGCCGGTGGTTGCCAGCCGGATCGGCGGAATTGCGGAGACAATCGCAGATGGAGTTCACGGGCGACTTACTCCACCTGGCGATATACCGGCGCTGACAGCCGCGCTGGAAAGCGTTCTTCTCGACAAGGCCGGGCAGAAAACGATGCAAGCGGCGATCGCCGACCTCAGTGGCGGAGCCTTGTCGTGGGATTCAATTTCGCGGAAAACGCTCGAGGTTTATTCGCGCCTCGGCAGCCAGTTCAACCATAGCAAGGCTCGCTTGCTCCCAGCGCGAACGCAGGCTTTATGAAACAGCTATTTCACGCACAACCGGGTGAGAGTTGCCCCCCATTGCAACCCACTTCGCAAGCATCGACCCAGAGTCCGCCTAAACTTCATGCGGTCGCATTGCGCGATGCACAAGCCGCTCCTGCAGATCACGCGTCCCCTGACTCGGTGTCTTTTTTTCGCACGCTCGGCCGCCACCTCGCCCTCAGGTTTCGCAGGCTTTGCTTCGATGAGCAATGGCACGTCGCCGTGCGCAAAAGGATGAGCGGACCTGAAGCATTCGATCTGAAAGACTTTTATGTGTTGAAGGCGCCGCGCGACCGCTTTTATGCCGATCCCTTTTTGGCCGAGCGCGGTGAGCGGAGCTATTTATTCTTTGAGGAACTTGTCTTTGCGAAACGGAAAGGCGTAATTTCCTGCATCCAATTTGATGAGCAGGGATTTATCGGCTCGCCGGCTGTAGTGCTGGAAGCGAAACACCATCTCTCCTACCCATTCCTGTTGGAGTGGGAGGGGCAGACTTACATGCTGCCGGAGAGCCACGACAGTGGGCGCATCGAGTTATTCCGGGCGGTCGAACTTTCCTCTTCACTGGGAGTTCGCTGGTTGCCTCCTTGAAGATGTCTGGGCCGTCGATACAACGATCTTTGAACATGAGGGTAAATTTTGGATGTTCGCCAGCGGAGTCAAAAAGAATGGAAAGATTAACAGCGAGCTGTTTCTCTATTACGCCGACTCCCCACTTGGGCCTTGGATCCCTCATGCAGGCAATCCCGTTGTTTCCGATTCTTCCCGGGCCAGACCCGCCGGCCAGGTCTTCACTCATGAAGGTCTATGGATCCGCCCCGGTCAGGATTGTTCACAAAGTTATGGTGGCGCGATCGTGTTGAATCGCATTGATGTGCTCTCGCCAACGGAGTACAAAGAAACTCCGATCCGAACGTTGGGGCCGGAGTGGTTTCCTGCCGGCAAGGGCACTCACACTCTCAATCACTCAGAACACTACCAGGCGGCGGACGCGCGGATTCTGATCCCTCAGCCGAAACTGATTGCACGAAAGCTATGGTGGTCGTTTTGCGCCCACCTTCTGAAACAGAAAGCATGAGGTTCTAGTTATGCGGCTCCTATTCTGCAAGCAAGTAGTAAGTTTAATGTCTCTGACCTTGGCGCTTCCCGTATGGAGCCAGAGTGTTGCCTCGCTTTCCCCGGCTACTCCTGTGGGACAAAACTCGTCCGTAGTGCTGCAAGCTCAAACGCCTTCAGAACTACTGATCGGAAGTGGAGATCTCTTACAGATCAGCGTGGAGGGCGCGCCGGAATACATGCGTGAAGCTCGAGTGAGTCGCGAAGGAAGCATCACCTTGCCGATGCTTGGGACCGTCACTGTCGGAGGACTTTCGGTAAGCCAGGCACAGGACCTGATCGCCTCGCGCCTGCGCGAGGGAAAGTATTTTCGCGACCCCCAGGTAACTGTGTTCGCAAAGGAATATGCGACCCAGGGTATTTCCGTACTTGGGGAGGTAACCAAACCTGGAATTTACCCACTCCTAGGGACACACACGCTCTTCGATGCCATCTCCGCCGCCGGCGGCGTTACCCCAAAGGCGGGCAAGAAAGTCATGATCATGCGTCGGGGCTCGACCGACGCCCAGGTTGTGGAGATGCCCATTGGAGCGAAAGACTGGAGCCAGAGTAACGTCGATGTCAAACCCGGTGACACCGTGATGGTTTCAAAGGCCGGAATCGTTTATGTTGTCGGCGACGTGAAGCTACCCGGTGGATTCGTGATGGAAAACGCGAAAATGACAGTTCTGCAGGCTGTCGCCCTTGCCCAAGGCACAAATCCTACCGCATCCCTGGGTAAGGCAAAACTCATTCGCAAAACGGCATCGGGTGAGCAGAAAGAGACTCCGATCGCATTGGACAAGATCTACTCTGCGAAAATTCCCGACATGACCCTCGAAGCGGAAGATATCCTCTTCATTCCGAATAGCAGAGCCAAGACCGGTTTCCGCAAGGGGTTGGATACGGTCCTCAGCACCGCGTCGGGAATGGCGATCTACGCCCGCCCGATCTAAACAGAGCCACCGTCCGTTGATATCGGCATAGGGGAGCGGTCGCCCGCTCGCAGCTTGGCATCCTATGTACGACGGGACACTTCTAATCGTGAGCCGATGCGTGCTCCTTACCTTTTTGCATTTGGAGTGGATATTCCCGACCCATACGGAGAAATGTGACATGGAAGTTGATGAGAAAACGCTCGCGTACTTCGACAAACATACCCCAGAGTACTCGCTCGGGCGCTACCAAACAGCCATCGAGTTTATCCGTTCGACCGAGACTTCGGATGCATCGGTTGTGGACTTCGGCTGCGGTGCAGGTAACATTCTGGACTATGTTCGCCAGAACACAGGTATTCGCAACCTTTGCGGGGTGGATATCGCACCAAATTATGTTGCCTCCGTCAGGCAAAGATTAGGCTGTGGTGCTTACGTCGGATCTGTTTTGGACGACCGGTTTGTAGCCACACTGCCGCGGTTCGACTACGCAATCCTCGGTGCCGTGCTACACCACCTCGTCGATGACAACCGGGCAAACTCGAAGAACAATGCAGAACGAGCACTCGCCAACGCACTTAGCGTACTTAAGCCGACGGGATCGCTGATCATCATCGAACCAGTGTTCGCGCCCGTGCTCGCGTTGGACGTACTCTTCTATCTGAAGAAATACATTTCGAGGCTATCGAACAGGCGAGTTTCTTTTTTCAATACCTGGAATAACATCGGCGCTCCTGTGGTGTCGTATTTGACCGAACGAGAACTGCAGCAAATGTGCAGTCGGCATTGTGAATCAGTCACGACACATGTCGATGAAAATCCGGTTCCATTGCTGTGGAAACTTGCGGGTATTAGCCGAAAGGCGAACTTAGTGCTGGTACTCTCTCGCAGGAATGCGATGATGGGGCGTGCTGCATGATTTGGAGTTGCGGTAGGAAGAACCCCAAACGCCCCCACCACGCCATCAGCAGCTAAATATCGCTGAGGGGGGCACCACCTTGCCTCGTCTTCGAGACACGTTACCGGGGTCACAATGGTGAGGCGTCGAATGTATCAACGCGCTGGTGTCGAGTTACGTCTATTGCCCGAGCCTACCTTCCAATGCTTACACCAAACTTGACACACCAGAAGTCAATCCAGCAGACAAGAATAGCTGATCTCCATCGGGTAGGTGAACCCAATACATGCGCAACCAACCTCCGCGTACCGCTCGATGGCCACTCGGAAACCCAATCTCTGACGAAACCCCAGCTAACCTCATCGGTCATGAGAAGTGCGGGCCAGCCCCACCCATCTCCATTAGGTTGGTAGAGGACTGTCACCCGCGGCACGCCACAACAATAAGCCGCCCTGACTGGGCGGCTTATTCGTGCGCAGGTTGTGCAGTTAGTTCAGAAAATCGCGGTGACGGTGCGAAACAATATGAGCAGGTCGCCCCAAAGAGAGGCGCGAGAAGCGTATTCCAGATCGAGGTCACTCTTCCGCGGGAGCACCTTGTGAACATAAAAGGATCGCAGTTCTTGCGCCGGAACGTCAGCCAGTAACTCTTCCTCATGCCGAAAGTTCAGGGTGGCCCAACCTGTGATACCAGGGGTCAGTGATGCCAAACGATTGCGCCTCGGTGGGTCCAGCTCAACGATAAATTCCGGCAGGTCGGGACGAGGCCCGACCAAGCTCATATCTCCCCGCAGCACATTGACGAGCTGAGGTAATTCATCAAGCTTCCACTTTCTAAGTATGCCGCCGATCCGGGTAACGCGCGCATCCCCAGCCTGCGTAACTCCGACGCCGCCGCTTCGCGTCATAGTGCGAAACTTAATGACCTCGAACTCACGCTCATTGCGACCGAATCGCTTTTGCCGAAATAGAACCGGACCGCCAGACGTCAGTTTGACCCCGGCTCCGATAATCAGCATCACGGGAGCCAGCGCGACCAACGCGGGAATCGTGCAGAGTAGGTCAAAGGCGCGCTTTGCCGGCGCGCTGCACCAACGGCTGGTTGCGCCGGTGACTTCGGACATACGCGGCCCTAGTTCGAATGTGGCGCGAAGCTGATTCATGCAGCGCTCATAGACTTTCGCATGCGATGTTCAGTTACGATCTCACTCACCGCGTCGATGACTCGCGTCTGTTCCGCCGCGGTCATGCCTGGAAACAGTGGGAGCGAAAGACAGCGCGAATAAGCGGCTTCGGCATTAGGAAGTTGTCCCTGCCGATACCCGTAGGTGCGCTGATAAAATGGATGCAGGTGCAAGGGAATGAAGTGAACGCTGGTTCCGATGCCGCGCTTCTTCAACTCCTCAACAAATTGGTTTCGGTTCAGATCGAGCAGGCCGGGACGTATGCGAAGAATGAACAGGTGCCACGCATGTCCCGCGGGATCTTCGCCTCGCGGCGGATTTTCCAGTTCATCGAAGGCTGAGAACGCCTCGCGGTAACGCGTGGCAATGGCGCGCCGTTGCTCGGCGAACTTGTCGCACTTGGCCAGCTGGGCCGTACCGAGCGCCGCAAGCAGATCGCACAGGTTTAACTTGTAGCCGGCGTCTTCAACCTCATAGTACCAGGAGCCTTCCTTTGAGTATCTCTTCCAGGCGTTACCGCTGATACCGTGCAGGCGCATCATGGAGATACGGCGGGCGTAGTCATCGCAATCAGTTACGAGCATTCCACCCTCGCCGGTTGTAATGGTTTTTGTCGCGTAAAAACTGAATGCCGTCAAGTCGGAAATGGTACCGATACGGCGTCCCCGGTAGCTGGCGGGTAACGCGTGGGCAGCATCCTCGATCACCTTTAGCTCATAACGCGCAGCGATGTTATGGATCGCATCAAGGTCGCACGCCTCGCCAGCAATGTGAACGGGGATTATTGCACGAGTTCTCTCCGTAATACGTTTTTCCACGTCGGAAGGATCTACATTGAAGGCGCCCGGAAGACTGTCGCATAACACCGGCCGCGCGCCAAAATAAGTTGCAACCTCTGCCGTAGCTGTAAAGGTGTAAGAGGGCACCAGCACTTCATCGCCCTCCTTGATTCCAATTGCATCGAGCGCAAGTTGCAGCGCGGCTGTCGCGGAGTTTACGGCGAGCGCGTATTTGCAACCGATGTATTCGGCAAACTGTCGCTCGAAGTTGACCGCGACGCGTCCTGTGGTCAGCCACCCTGAGGCAAGGACGGCGCGGACCGCCTCGAATTCTTCCTGCTCAATCGAGGGGCGATGAAAAGGTATATCGGCGTGATCATTCATATTGGTGATCCAATCAATTGAAAGATATGGTCAAATCTGCGAAGGTTACGCGGTTCGCTCCTCTTGCACCAAACTCTAAAATCAACGGTGAAGAGGTTTGGCGAATTTGTGACATTCCCATGGGGTGCCGCGACGCGTTCCCCCTGGGGTCCGTCATTGCCTGAAACGAGAGCGCTTTAGCATCAGGCAGCGGATGCGCGCACAGTCGGAATATATGGGTCATTCGAGGTCTGGATGAGTTCGTCGGCCCAATTCTTTTGGGCCTTCAGCCGGCCGCATTCGGCATTGATGACCTGCACGTTGTAATACCGGGGCTCGCGGTAATCGAGGACTTTGCCCTCATCAATGGCTCTGATCACCTGGCGGATCCCTGATTCCAGAGACCACAATGGCGAAAAGCCAAGAGTCTGATGAATGCGACGAAAGTCTACGTAATAGTTGCGACGATCAGCATTGGTGTCGCTCACCTTAATCACGGCACTCGGTACAATGCGCTTGATGAGTTCCCCCAATTCACCTAGGGTTAGATTCTGCTCATCCGACCCGACATTGAAAACAACCTGCTGCAGTTGTTCCGCTCGCGCTTCCACCGCCGAAAACACAGCACTGCTGGCATCATCTACGTGGATAAATGGACGCCATTGATCGCTGCCCATAACTGTGATCTCACCATCCATCACGGCTTTAGCCGAGAGGAGATTGACGACAAGATCAAATCGCGTGCGACCGGAGAGGCCGTAGATCGTTCCGAAACGAAGTATGACGGGCGAAAAATTCGCATCTTGCATTCCGAGCAGGACACGCTCGGAGCCGATCTTGCTTTTTGCATATAGCGACACAGGATTCAAAGCTGAGTGTTCGTCCAAAATGTGATCACTCGCACCGTAGACGGAGCAGGTGCTTGCGAAGATAAATCTCTCGATACCATGCCCTTTCGCGACTTCGGCAATCATTCGGGTCGCCACGAGGTTGATGTCGAGCGTGAGGTCCTCATCTATTGCACAAGCAGGGTCGCCGACGATCGCGCCCAGGTGAACGACGGTGCTCACCCCCTTCATGGCGGCTACGACCTGGTCAACCTGCCTGAAGTCAGCCCGGATGATCTCAAGGTTATGGTGATCCTTGCAGGCGGCGATAGGCTCGTCTCCGTACATAAAGCAGTCGAACAACTTTACTTTGTAACCACGTTTCAACAGTTTGGGCAGCAAGCTGGAGCCAATGTAACCGGCACCGCCAATCACCAGCACAGTAGGCTTGCCCGCCACCACACTTGTTGTTGCGGTCCTGAGCACGACAGATTTCCACCAACCTGACCACATTCGTGAGAGCACGAGCGCTGCAGTGACCAGTGCCCAGGCGCCAACCAGCGCGCCCCGCGGCAGGTTGCGGTAGGGGCGGAAAGCGTAATTGCCGAAACCGACGATGAGGAATAGCAGCGTAGTCGCTTCCGTGATGACCAGCATCTTGTAGCGACTGCTGTAGGCGCGGCCTCTGGAGTAGAAGCCGAACAGGCTGAAGATAATCAGGGCGGGCACACTTAAGAGCAACGAGGTGCGCCAGAATATCGCCCGGTATTGTTCTGCATTGTCCATCTGAAAATCGACCATGAGGAAGCGCAGCAGCAGCGCCAGACAGAGCGCAGCGTTTAACATCGCAATGTCTGCGGCCATCCTGATAATAGTTTCAGAGGTGAATCGAAATTTCATTGGCATTGACTTACTCCCGTTCCGAAACCCTGTGGTGTTGAGACAAATGAGGGGCAGCTCTGAATGAAATCGGACGACAACGACGTCCGCAGCGACGCACCGGCGCAAGCGTTCGTTGCACATCCGCACCGTAAAGCGTGCGCGGCCGACCAGTAGTACGGTGAATCCACGGTCGATCCGAATGACCGAGCGTAGGTAGCCCGGAAACGCCCCCCAGAGGTAGCGAGGCTCGCGCGCGGCGATGTGTGTCGCCGGAAAACAGGAAATGCGGGTTCTGAGTCGTTCCGAACGGTTGCGCCCGTAGATCGTAAGACCGCAGCATTTTGAGCTCTCACCTTTTTAGTGCAACGCTGCTTGATCTGATACTGTGGGACTGCTGCGGTGCACGCCACGCAGTTAAGTCCCACGTTCTATCGCTGGTTCGGTCATCATAATGTCGGTCTAACATGATGTCTTTCCAACCCACCGCCGGGATGCGCAGCTTCGCCCTCTCAACGACAATGTGTCATTTCCATCTTCCAAATAGACTTCTGTAACGCTATCTTGCAAACCGCCGAAGGCTTTTGCAACAACTCACAGATGCGCCAGTTAAAATTGATGCCAGCTACACTGCATGCGTTGTGTGGTGATCAGATTCTCACAAACACATGCTCGTGGACGATTAAGACTTCGCTGTTATATCTCGGAAACAATGTTTGACATATGCTTTCCAATTAGACTTAACAAGTCCAGGCCCATCCCTCTTATTGAGTAACTCAAAGCCGAAGCCTGACGCAGGAAAAGCAAGCGTCTCAGGCTGCAGCAGTGTTTGCCGCGCAGAGCTCAAGGCAAGACGCCTCGACCTTGACTGCTACTGAGCGCATAATCAGATCAACGGAGAGTACGAATCGCGTCTCTCCATCGCGACGGATTACTTTCCCTTTCCAGCCCTCGAGCGGCCCGTTAGTAACCCGCACCACATCCCCAGAGTTCAGGTAAGCAACCGGCTCGGCATTGAAGCCAAGAGAAAGACAGGCGCGTAACTGCTCCACTTCAGCGTCTGGCAAAGCGACTGGCGCGCCCCTCGAGCCGACTAGTTGAATCAGGCCGGGAGCTTCCAGCACGCGCAGCCGGTCCTCCAGTGAGGTGCGAACGAATACGTAGCCCGGAAACAGCGGGAGATGTAAAACTGCCCGTCGTTTATTCCAGATGTGGGTAGTCTTATACAGCGGAAGGAAGACTTCCACCTGTTTCATCTCCAGATGGGCAGCAACTTTCTTCTCGTGGCGCGCCTTTGTGTACGCGACGTACCAGCGCGTACTGCTCCACTCGGCACCGCCACGATGATGATCTTCGACTCCGGCATCTCTCGGTTCTGACCTAAGCATGGCTTTGGCTTCTCCACTGCAACTTCGCGATTTGTTCTCGCTGCGAATCGATTGATCTGGCAGCGTGCAGCGCAACAACTCACGCATGTACATAGCTCGGACGCAGCAGAGTAGCCCAAGGTTGTTCGAATTTGATGCGAGTCTGTGAATTAATTGCCGTGCAGGTAGTATTGACACTGTCAGTGGAGTGGCGATGCACTTTCTACGCATTGAGATGCGATGAATGTTGCTCGCTTATGTTGTGAGGAATTCTTGCGGGGCTTCCGTGCAGGCAAAGCCCCGCCTAGGTCATGAACAAACTAAGTACGTTTCCCTAATCCTGAGCAGCTGGGTAAGTTCACGTTAACGCCCCTTCTTTACCGCCGCAGCCAACTCCCTTAACAGCCCATACGTTTCATCCCATCCAATACATGGGTCGGTAATGCTCTGGCCATAAGTCAAGGGCTTGCCTTCCAACAGCGGCTGTGAGCCCGCTACCAGGCTACTCTCAATCATCAGGCCGATAATGCGCTTTTCGCCATTGGCGATCTGTGCGGCGACATCGCGGCACACCACAGACTGCCGGGTGTGGTCCTTCTGGCTGTTGGCATGGCTGCAGTCAATCATCACCTGTGGCTTTTGTTTGCACTTCTCCAGCCGGGCGCAGACTTCCGCCACCGCTTCCACCGTGTAATTCACCATCTTGCTGCCGCCGCGCAAGATAACATGGGTCTCCGGATTGCCCGTGGTCACAAAGATCGCCGATTGCCCGTATTTCGAATGGCCGAGGAAAGTATGAGGGTGGGCGGCCGAGAGCATCGCCTCAATCGCAATCTGCACATCTCCTGATGTGGCATTCTTGAAGCCGACTGGGCAGGAGAGACCAGAGACCAACTCGCGGTGAATCTGGCTCTCGGTGGTGCGTGCGCCAATCGCTCCCCAACTCACCAGGGCGGCCACGTACTGCGGCGAAATCATGTCGAGAAACTCGGTTCCGGCGGGTACGCCCATTTCGGCCAAGTCCAACAGAAGGCGGCGGGCCAGGCGGAGGCCGTCGTTGATCTTATAAGACTGGTCGAGGTAAGGATCATTGATCAGACCCTTCCAGCCAATCGTCGTGCGCGGCTTTTCGAAATACACGCGCATCACCAGGATCAATTCATTTGAAACCTCGGCGGTGGCTTCCTTGAGCCGAGTCGCGTACTCGCGCGCGGCCTTGGTGTCATGAATGGAGCATGGGCCTACCACTACGATGAGGCGCTTGTCCCGGCCGGCCAGCACGTTGCAGATCGCGTTGCGCGTCTGGAAGACGGTTGCCGAGGCGGATCCGTCATCGGCAGTTCCTCCTCGAGAAACACTGGCGGCAGAACCACTTTCGTCCATTTAATTCTCAGATCATCGGTTGCGTAGAACATAGCCAATTTTTTAATACTCACATCGCGCCGCGATCAATACCCGTACGCTGCGATGCTCACCTTCCTCCGGCCGCCCGGCCGGAACCTTTAATTTGCGGGATGTACGAGCGTAAAACGGATTCGCTTTGTCTGCAAGCATTTACGAACCAGAAGCCGCGCCATCCAATTCCGGCAGGCTGTGACTTTGGTCGCTGCCGCTCACCCAATCCTCCTGTAGCCTCGGTACTAGTCCGACAAAAGGGAGCTCTATCAAATGTTCTGTTACCAATGTGAACAAACCGCCAAAGGCCAGGGATGCTCGCAAATTGGCGTCTGCGGCAAGGATGACAATACCGCAACCCTGCAGGATCTTCTCGTGCACGCCCTCAAGGGCGTATCCATGTTTGCCCATCGCGCAGCCCAGCTCGGCGTTCGGGATGACTCCGTTGACGAGTTTGTGGTCGAGGCGCTCTTCGCCACCCTTACCAACGTCAACTTCGATCCCGTCCGGGTCGCCGCCCTCATCGAGCAAACCGCCAAGGCTCGCGACCGTGCCCGTGAGCTGTATCTGGGCGCCGTTGCCGCCAAGGGACTTGAGCCCGAGCAGTTCAACGGAGCCAGCAAATTCCAGCCGGAGGCGAGCGTCGATGGCCTGATCTCGCAGGGTAAACTCTACAGCATTCCCGTCGCCAACCAAAACCAACGGCAGCGAAGTTGCCAACCTGCAGGAATTAATCCTCTACGGCATCAAGGGAGTTGCAGCCTACGCCGAGCACGCCCGCCAGGTTGGCGGGACCGACGCTGGAATCCACGCCACCATTCACGAGATTCTCGACTTCCTGACCCGCCCCGCGCCCTCGCTCGAAGAATTGCTGGGCTACGCGCTGAAGGTCGGCGAGTTGAACATGCGCGTGATGGGATTGCTGGACAAGGCCCACACCGACGCCTTCGGGAATCCTACCCCCACGCCGGTCCGCCTGCACCCCATCGCCGGCAAGGCCATCCTGATCAGCGGACACGATCTTGCCGACCTCGCCGCCCTGCTCGAGCAGACCAAGGACACCGGCATCAAGATTTACACCCACGGTGAAATGCTCCCCGGACACGGCTATCCCAAGCTCAAGGCTTACGCGCATCTGGCCGGCAACTACGGCGGCGCATGGCAGGATCAGGCCGAGGAGTTTGCCGCTTTCCCCGGCGCAATTCTCATGACCTCCAACTGCATTCAGCAGCCCAAGAACAGCTATGGCAACCGCATCTTCACCTCTGGCGCGGTGGCTTGGCCGGGACTCATGCACGTCTCCCGCAAGGACTTTTCTCCGGTCATCGCAGCGGCTCTGGCCGCGCCGGGCTTTGCCGAAACCGGGCCCGATGACACCATCCTCACCGGCTTTGGGCACCACGCCGTTCTCAGTGTTGCGGACCAAGTTGTGGGTGCCGTGAAGGCTGGCAAGATTCGCCACTTCTTCCTCATCGGCGGATGCGATGGCGCGAAAAGCGGTCGCGACTACTACACGCAACTCGCCGAATCCGTGCCCGATGACTGCGTGATTCTCACTCTGGCTTGCGGTAAGTATCGCTTCAACAAGCTGCAATTCGGCGACATCGGGGGCATTCCCCGTCTACTCGATATCGGCCAGTGCAACGACGCCTATTCGGCCATTCAGATCGCCGTCGCGCTCGCCGGAGCCTTCGATTGCGGCGTCAACGACCTGCCACTCTCGCTCGTGCTCTCCTGGTATGAGCAAAAGGCGGTGGCGATTCTGTTGACCCTGCTGCACCTCGGCATCAAGAACATCCGCATCGGTCCGTCGCTACCCGCGTTCATCAGCCCCGCCGTCCTCGGATTGCTGCAAAAGAATTACAACCTGATGGCGATCACCAATCCGGAGCAGGATCTCGCTGCGATCTTGAAGTAGCGCCCTCGACAACAAACACCAACTCCTTTCTGCATCTTTTAGCCCCGGGAATCCTCCTGGGGCTTCTTTTTCTAAGACTTCAGACTTCTCTATCCGCCAGCCGTTAATCGTTCTCCACAGATCGCCTCAAGTTAACCGCAACCTTCTCCGATAGAGGGAATTGAAGATGATTGTGTACACGCCAGTCTTGGCAGTCACTGGGAGCCAACGCAAATGGACGAGTTTATCCCGGATTTTCTAATCGAAGGCAGCGAGTTGCTTGACCAGCTTGACCGCGATTTCGTCGAGTTTGAAAAGAATCCAGGCTCAAAAGAATTGGTTGCGCGAATCTTTCGCGCCATTCACACCCTGAAGGGAACCAGCGGAGCCATCGGCCTTAAAAAGCTCGAGGCCGTCAATCATGTTGGCGAAAGCATTCTCTCCCGCATGCGCGACGGCAAGCTAAGCGTAAATGCGGAGATTACCTCCGCACTGCTCCGCATGATCGATGCTGACCGCCAGCTATTCGCTTCTCTGGAGAGTACCGGGCAAGAGGGCGACCTCGATTTCAGCGAAGTGATTCAGTCGCTCACTGAAATTCTAACGGACCAGGAAACATCGAAGGACGCCACTTCGAAAGATGACACGTTAAAGGACGCTACATTGAATGACACCACGAATTATGCCACCAAACCAGATATCCCCAATGCAGTTGCGGGCGCTTCCAATCTGCTCGGCGAGATCCTGGTTGAACAGGGCGTTGGTCGAGCCCGCCTCCGTGGCCGAGGCCCTCAATATTCAGCAGAGCGGCGATCAACGCCGCGTCGGCGAAATCCTGGTGCAGAGCGGAACAGTCCCCGAAAGCCGTGCAGGAGGCGCTCCAAACCCAAAGTGAGTCGCGCGAAGACGCCGTCAACAGCAACATCCGCGTGGACGTAAATCTTCTCGACAAGGTGATGAACCTTGTCGGCGAGCTGGTGCTGGCGCGGAATCAGATTCTGCAATTCACCTCCAACCAGAAAGATCCAGCGTTCCTGAACACCGCGCAGCGCCTGAACCTGATCACCACCGAGTTGCAGGAAGGCGTCATGAAGACGCGTATGCAGCCGATCGGAAACATCTGGAACAAATTTCCGCGCGTCGTGCGCGACCTGGCGAACTCGGCCGGAAAGTCGGTGCGGCTTGAGATGGAGGGCAGCCAGACCGAACTCGACAAGACCATCATCGAGGCCATCAAGGACCCGCTCACCCACGTCGTCCGCAACTCGCTCGATCACGGCATCGAGTCGCCCGCCGAGCGCGAAGCGGCGGGAAAGCCGGCCGAAGGGATTGCTCTTCCTGCGGGCCTTTCATGAAGGCGGACAGGTCAACATCGAGATCTCCGATGACGGCGCGGGACTCGATCTGGACGCGATCAAGACCAAGGCCATCGAGCGCGGGATTGTGACTCCGCAGCACGCCGCCGCAATGTCTGACCGCGAGATCGGGAACCTGATCTTCCTGGCCGGATTCTCAACCGCACGAAGGGTCACCAACATCTCCGGCCGCGGCGTCGGCATGGACGTCGTCAAGACCAACATCGAAAAGATCGGCGGCACGGTCGATGTCACTTCGGTGCGTGGCCACGGCACCACGCTGAAGATCAAAATTCCTCTCACCCTCGCGATCATTCCTGCTCTCATCGTCACCACCGGAGCCGAACGCTTTGCCATCCCGCAGGTCAGCCTGGTGGAACTGGTCCGGCTGGAAGGCAAAGCCGCCGAAACCGGCATCGAGATGATTCAGGAAGCCTCCGTCTATCGCCTTCGCGGCAACCTTCTCCCGGTCATCTATCTCAACCGCGAACTGAAGCTCAGCGGCAAAAGCGGCAAAGCCGCCGACGAATCCATCAACATCGTGGTGCTGCAGGCCGACGACCGCCAGTTCGGCCTGGTGGTGGACGAGATCAATGACACCGAAGAGATCGTCGTCAAGCCGCTGGGCAAGCAACTGAAGGGCATCTCATGCTTTGCCGGAGCCACCATCATGGGCGATGGCAAAGTCGCTCTGATCCTGGACATCCTTGGTCTCGCGCAACTGGCATCGCTGGCAGGCGAGTCCTGCGATCATGCCGCCGTCGCCGCCAAAGGCGAGTCCGGCGAGAGCGCCCAACAACGTGAGTCATGGTTGCTCTTCCGGGTCGGCGATCAAGGAAAGCTCGCCGTCCCGCTGTCGATGGTATCGCGGCTGGAAGAGTTTGACCCGGCCACGATTGAGATGTCCGGCAATCACCAGGTGGTTCAGTACCGCGGCGAAATCATGCCGCTGGTGCAGTGTCGCGGATGCGCTGCAACTTACGGCCCGCACCAGCCCGCGAAGGTCCGATGCAAGTCGTTGTGCATTCCGAAGGCGGCCGCAGCGTGGGTCTGGTTGTGGACGAGATCCTCGACATCGTCGATCAGCACGTTTCGGTGAACAGGAAGTCCGACAACGCACGCCTGCTTGGTTCCGCGGTCATTCAGCAGCACGTCACCGATCTGCTCAACGTACCGGAACTGGTGATGTCGTTCGCAGGCGAAGGGAGGATGGCATGAGCGCAACTCAGCAGCAGTTCTGCACTTTCTTCATTCAAGGTCTTCTCTTCGGCGTCGAGGTCGAGACGGTTCAGGAAGTGATACGGCACCAGGAGATGACCGGAGTTCCGCTTGCGCCGGAAGTGGTCGCCGGGTTGATCAATCTGCGTGGCCAGATCGTCACCGCGATCGATCTCCGCCGCCGCCTTGGCGTGCGCGAGCGGCTCGATGGCGAGCTTGCCGATGAACGTAGTGGTTCGCACCGGGGACGGAGCGGTGAGCCTCCTGGTTGACGAAATCGGCGATGTGGTCGAAGTCGAAGAAAAAGATTTCGAAGAGGCGCCCGACACGCTGGCCAGCACCAGCCGCGAACTCATCCGGGGCGTGTACAAGCTCAAAAACGAACTGCTGCTGGTCCTTGACACGCAACGGTCCGTGAACATCAGCGCAGCGGCAAGCGCCGGCGGACCGGGCGCGCACTAACAGAAATCCACAAACAAAAGGGGAAGCGAACATGGCAGCAAAAGGATTGGCAGTCGGAGTGGGTCGCACACACGGGAACGGGAACGGGAACGGAACTGCATACGCTGCCGGGCAGTGAATTGCCTCAGGCCGTTGCTTCCGAATTCGATCGTTCCATGAACAAAGCCAGCTACGTTGACGACACCCCGGTGCCGGTCATCGTCTTGGATTGCGACCACAATATCGAATACCTCAACCCCGCAGCGGCTTTGCTTGCAGGCATAGCACCGGAATCGTGCATCGGGCTCAAGATGTGGGACGTGTTTGACAACGAGGCCTGTCGCAATGGATCTTGCCTTGCATCTCGCGCAATGCGCGAAGGGCGCTCGCTGGCCGGAGATGCTGACGTGATGGTCAAGGGCCGCAAGATTCCGATCCGTACCTCGGTCTCGGTGCGCTACGACGACCAGAACAAAATTATCGGCGTCGTTCAGGTCGTTCAGGAAAACTCTGAGGAAGTGCGATTCGGAGACGAAAATTTCCAGACTCGTACAGGCCTCTCACGACGGGCAACTACGCGAGCGCGGCAAGGCCGAGGATTTCCAGGGACGCTATCGCGATCTCATGACCGGAATCAACGCCATGCTCGACGCCATCCTCCTGCCGATCGGCGAAGGCAACCGCATCCTGGCGCAGATTTCCAACGGCAAGATCGACGAGTTGATCGCGCAGACCTACAAGGGCGATCACGAAAAGATGAAGCAGGCCGTCAACACCGTGGCCACGGTCCTGCAGGGTCTCCAGAAAGAATTGGCTCACCTAACCGACGCATCCAGAGATGGACTGCTCTCAGAACGCGGCAAGCCAGAGCAGTTCCAGGGTGCGTTTGCCGACGTGGTTGGAGGCGTCAACCAGATGCTCGACGCCATCCTTCTCCCCATCGGCGAAGGCAACCGCATCCTGGCGCAGATTTCCAACGGCAAGATCGACGAGTTGATCGCGCAGACCTACAAGGGCGACCACGAGAAGATGAAGCAGGCCGTCAACAACGTCGCCACGGTTCTGCAGGATCTGCAGAAAGAAGTGACTCGCTTAACCGTGGCATCCAGCGATGGCCTGCTCTCCGAACGGGGCAAGCCGGAGCAGTTCAAAGGTTCTTATGCCGACGTGATTGGAGGCGTCAACCAGATGCTCGACGCCATTCTCCTCCCCATCGGAGAAGGAAACCGCATCCTGGCGCAGATTTCCAACGGCAAGATCGACGAGTTGATCGCGCAGACCTACAAGGGCGACCACGAGAAGATGAAGCAGGCCATCAACACCGTCGGCACGGTGCTGCAGAACCTGGTGAAAGATACCAACATGCTGACCAAGGCCGCTCTGGAAGGCAAGCTTTCCACCCGTGCCGATGCCAGCATACATCACGGCGACTTCCGCAAGATCGTGGAGGGCGTCAACTCCACCCTCGACGCAGTCGTTGGACCGATGCAGGACGTGAGCGCGGTCCTCACGAAACTCGCCGGAGGAGACTTCACCGCTCTCGTTACCAACAAGTATGCGGGCGATTTCGAGCTGCTGACCGAAGCCGTCAATACGCTTGCCAAGTCGGTGCGCTCTGCTCTGGAGCAGATCGGGCGCAATGTTTCATTGTTGGCCAGTTCGTCAGAAGAGCTGAACAAAGTCAGCCAGTCCATGGGCTCCAACGCGGATGAAACTGCAACCCAGGCAAGCGTGGTTTCCGCGGCAGCCGAACAGGTCAGCAATAACGTTCAGACCGTAGCCACTGGAGCCGAGGAGATGAGCGCCAGTATTAAGGAGATCGCCAAAAACACAGCCGAAGCCAGTCGCGTCGCAACCTCAGCCGTTCGCACCGCCGAGATGACCAACGTGACCATCTCCAAACTCGGACAGAGTAGCGCCGAGATCGGCCAGGTCATCAAGGTGATCACGTCCATTGCCCAACAAACCAATCTGCTTGCGCTCAACGCCACCATCGAGGCCGCACGCGCAGGCGAAGCCGGTAAGGGCTTTGCCGTGGTCGCCAACGAGGTGAAAGAACTCGCAAAAGAAACCGCCAAAGCCACGGAAGACATCAGCCGGAAGATCGAAGCCATCCAGGGCGATACGAATGGAGCCGTCTCGGCCATCAGCCAGATCAGCCAGGTGATCGGCCAGATCAGCGACATCCAGACCACGATTGCCAGTGCCATCGAAGAACAGAGCGCAACAACCAACGAGATCGGGCGCACCCTCGCAGAAGCAGCCAAAGGAAGCACCGATATCAGCAAGAACATTGGCGGAGTGGCCGATGCCGCACGCGCTACAACCGAGGGTGCAACGGACACTTCGAAGTCCGCGCATTCGCTGGAAAAGATGGCCGCTGAACTGCAAACATTGGTGTCGCAGTTCCGTTACTAGCTGCATAGGTCGAGCACAGCCGTGGGAGTTTTACTACCTTCGGCTGTGCTCTGATTCGATGCCGAGAAAAGAGACATCATGCAGGCTTTGGTTGTGGATGATTCATCCACCATGCGGAAGGTTCTCAAATCCATTCTGGTCGGCGCGGGCTTCGAGGTGGTTGAAGCTAAGTGCGGGCCTGATGCACTCGACTGCCTCAAGCAAAGCTGCGCCGACCTGGCGCTCTTCGACTGGAACATGCCCGAGATGAACGGAATCGAACTGCTCGGGAAAGTAAGGTCGGATCACCACTATGACAAGCTGAAAATCATCATGGTTACCACCGAGAGCGAACAAGCCGAGGTGGAACGGGCGCTCCGCGAGGGGGCAAATGAGTACATCATGAAGCCCTTCACCAAGGACTCGTTCCTGAATAAGTTGCAGATCATCGGACTCATCCAATGAAATATCGCGTGCTGGTCGTGGACGACTCTGTTGTGATGCGCCGAATTGTCAAGCAAGCTCTTGAAGGCGATCCGGACATTGAAGTTGCTGGGGTTGCGGCAAACGGTAGGATTGCGCTTGCCATGGTTGAGCAGTACACGCTTGACGCAATTACGCTGGATATCGAAATGCCGGAGCTGGACGGATTGCAAACTCTTCGCGAGTTACGCAGTCGCGGCGTCGTCACTCCGGTAATCATGTTCAGCACGTTGACCGATCGAGGGGCACTAGCCACCCTGGACGCCCTTGCGGCCGGCGCGGATGACTACGTCGCCAAACCCGCCAACGTGGGCAGCGTGCAGGACAGCATAATGCGAATTCGTCTGGAACTGATTCCCAAGATCAAAGCTCTTTGCTGGAAGTCTAAAAAATTTCCATTTGCCACGCCGGAGCTTCTGACAACCGGCACAATCCAATCCTCGATCGCCACTGCGCCGAGTGCCTCCAGAGCGGCCTCTGCGCAATTGCGTCCAGCCGCGGACCAGCGAGTGGACGTTGTAGCAATCGGGACATCGACCGGAGGTCCGAACGCGCTCGCTGAGGTGATTCCGCACCTTCCGGCGCATTTCCCGGTTCCGGTTGTGATCGTGCAGCACATGCCGCCGACGTTCACGCGTTTTCTGGCCGAGCGCCTCGGCGCAGCTTCTTCGCTCGATGTGCAAGAGGCAGTATCGGGCGCGCTGATTGCGCCAGGGGGCGCATGGATCGCACCCGGCGACTTCCACATGAATCTTCGCCGCGAGAACTCAGCGGTCCGCCTCTGCGTATTTCAAGCGCCACCCGAGAACTCCTGCCGCCCCTCCGTGGATGTCCTGTTTCGGTCCGCGGCGGAGGCATTCGGTCCGAACGTGCTGGCCGTTATCATGACCGGCATGGGGCAGGATGGACTGCGTGGGTGTGAGCTCATCAAGGAAGCTCAAGGCCAGGTCATCGTGCAGGACGAAGCCAGTTCCGTGGTGTGGGGGATGCCCGGATACGTGGCCAAGGCTGGCCTTGCCGATAGCGTACTGCCGTTGACGGAAATCGCGGATGAGATTGTTCGCAGGGTTCAGCGCGGGCGTCGCGCACAGTCGCAAACCTCTGCGGCAGGTCGCGCGCTGCAAGTCCGCGCGCAAGGCGGTGAATGTGGGGCTTGAATCGCAAGAATTCGAATACCTGCGGCAATTTCTGGCGCAGCACTCTGCCATCATGCTCGATGAAGGCAAGGGATACCTTGCCGAATCGCGTCTCACTCCCTTGGCGTACCGGGAAGGGATGGATTCGGTGCAGGAACTGCTGGCGCAGATTCGGCACTCTTCGTTCTGTGATCTTCACCGCAAGGTTCTCGATGCCATGATGAACAACGAGACCTGGTTCTTTCGCGATCATCTGCCCTTCGAAGCCCTGCGCCAGGTCATCATTCCGGAGCTCATCTCGGATCGCGCCGCGCTGCGTCGGCTCAATGTCTGGAGCGCCGCTTCGTCCAGCGGCCAGGAAGCCTACAGCATTGCAATGATGATCAAAGAAGAATTCGGAGGGCTGCCCGGTTGGGCCATTTCGATCGTCGGGACCGATCTATCTTCCGCCATCCTGAAGCGCGCCCGCGCAGGCCGTTATAGTCAGCTTGAAATCAACCGTGGTCTGCCGGCGAAGTATCTCGCCAAGTATTTCACCCGCGAGGGGTCGGACTGGATACTTTCTCCCACTATCAGAAGCATGGTGGAATTCCGCGAGTTGAACCTCGCCGTTCCGTGGTGCAACCTGCCCAGGTTTGACGCTGTTTTCTTTCGCAATGTGCTGATCTATTTCGATGTCGAGAAAAAACGTGAAATGTTCAGCCGCCTTCTCTCTACCATGAAGCCGGATGGCTACCTGCTGCTCGGGGCCGCCGAAACGACCTACGGATTGAGCGATTGCTTTGCCAGAATCTCATGGGACAAGACCGCGTACTTCAGACCAAAGATGTGAGGAATGGGGCCATCGCGGCACACCGGGGAGGGCGCGAATTTAAGCCGAATTGAAGCGCGAATTTAGGATCTAAGGCCGTTGGGTTGGACTAAGCCGGGATCAGGCTCTCCGGCATGGACCCGGCGCGCCTTGGACTGCTTTCGCCGCCACCAGCTATACCCGCCCATCAGCACGGAGCAGACCGCCACGAATGTGATCGACCACTTGGCCGAGCGCGTGAACATGTCCATCCAGTTGAAGGCGCGCATCGAGAGCACCCCAGCCAGCAGCATGACCAGAATCCACACCAGCGAGCCAATGCCGTTATAGAGGTGAAAGCGCAGACGCGGCAATCGTGCGGCACCTGCCACCGGAGGCGCCAGGTGCGCCACGCCAGGAATCCACTTGGCATACAGCAGCGAGATGCCCTTGAAGCGCTCCAGCCCGTCATAGGCCTTCTGCTCCAGCGAATCCGGCACAAACGAGATGCGGCACATCGCGGCAATCACCTTGCGCCCCCGCCAGCGTCCCAGCTCATACCACATGGCGTCGCCGATCAGGCAAGGCAAGGCCGTGGCCGCCAGCACCAGCCAGAACTGCATGGGATTCACCGCCACCATGGCTCCCGCCGCCAATAGCAGCGGAGAGATAAATACCGGCAACCCCAGCCGCTCTCCCAGGGTTGCCAGGAACATCCATAGCGCGCCGTGACGGGCCAGTAAAGTTGTCTCTGCCGGTAAAAACATCTACTCGCTTCTCTCTCAGAACGCGGGGCGGCCGTAAGCTTTTCGCCCACGAACGCTACGTCCTCTCTAACCAGTGTACCGGGAAATTGGCCGAACTCAGTCAGGCTTCTTACCGCTTTGCAGAATTTTCCTTACCCTAGGGTTTCAGCTCGCCTTGACCATGATGATCGGCTGTCCATCGTCTCCAAAGCGCCTGTCTACGGGAAAGCCCAGCCTCTCCCAACCCGCCAGCCCGCCAGCCAGCGGGCGCACACGAGTTACGCCGAGCTTGTGCAGTTGTTTGGCCACCGTCACCGACGTTTCCTCGTTGGGACAGGTGCAATAGACCACAATGTCACGGTCTGCCGGAAGCTCAACCCAGCGCACGGCGACTTCATTGGGATTCATCCGCAACGCATTCGGCAGCGTGCGCGGCGCGACTAGAAAATCCAGCGGATGACGCAGATCGACGATGACTGGTTCCTCTCCCGCCTCCACCTGCCGGTGAAGCTCTTCGGGAGAAATGCGCGCCATGCGCAGCGTCTTCAGGAACTCCCGCCGCATCCAGTAGCTCTGCACGGCCAGAACCACTGAGACGATCACCGCCAACGATACCGCCCACTGCGCCGTAATCACAAACACACCGAGCCAGTCGATGGTAAGCACCGAGAGATAGCCGCTCGTCAGCAGCACCGCCAGCCAGACGATTGAGCCCGCCGCATTGTAGAGCTGAAAACGCGCTCGCGACACCCGGGCCGCGCCTGCCAGCGGCATCGCAAGTCGCCCTACGCCGGGTATCCACTTACCCCAGAGCAGCGACAACCCGGTGTGCTGAGCCATGGCCACCTGTGAGCGCCGCACGCAGGAGTCTGGCTGGAACGAGAGCCGGCACAGCAGGCCGAACAGCGCATTGCCCTTCCAGCGCCCCAACTCGTACCACACCGTATCGCCGGCCAGGCAGGCAATCGTGGTCGCCAGCAGCACCAATCCAAAGTGCAACCTCCCCATCGCAGCCAACGCGCCAGCGGCAATCAGCAGCGGAGTCACGAACAAAGGTAGGCCGAGGCGTTCCCCCAAGGTCGCGACGAACATCCAGAACGTGCCATGCCGCGTCAAAAGCTGAAGATCAGCGGGGTGCATCATGGAGATCTCCTCCGGCGAACGAATCGCCGCCCCGTTTTTGTAATGTCTTACTCGCTAGATGCTTCGCGACCGCGGCTGGGTTCAGGCTCTTACCGCTGCGGGTGGAGATCGGGAACTGGCATCTGCTGGTAACCTGCTGGCGGCAGGAAGTGCGAACCGTCGATGGAGGCGCTGGAGAAGCCGCCCATCTCAGTTGTGGTTTCCATGAGCACCATGCTGGTGGGCTGCGGCTGAGTGCTGGTATCGGCGACAGGTTGCGGGTCGTTCTTTTTCTTGTGGCCAAAGCCGCCCATCATGGAGCCGAATCCCCCCAGCTTGCTGGCGATGGCCGAGGTGGCCGCGCTGTTCGCTCCCTGTTTGGCTGCGTCGCCCGCCGAGGGAAGCTGAGCGTTTTGATCGGCGTCTGGCAGTGGAGCTTCCGACGCTGCCGGAAGCGGCTTTCCATCGACCGTGCTTCCCATGCGCATCACAGTGTAGATGGGAACCCCTTTGAGTTTGGAAACCTCCTTTGCCATCTCACCGTAGCCCTGCCCGGAGCCGACCGGCGGAGCCTGCTTTTGCCGCTGCATGGACCGCACCATGGAAGAGATGGCGGCGCCGTAAACCTCACCGAGTTTCTGCGCGTAGCGCGTGTTGAATTCGCGCACCTCCTTGTAGCCGGGAATCTCAGGGGTAAGCCATATGTCGTTCGTCATCGCGAAAGTGCCACTCTGCCCGCTCTGCTGGTCGGTGGCCTTGAGCGTAAGACTGAGGATTGATTCGCTGGTATCCACGCCGCTGAACTGCTTTGTCGCCCCGGTCTGCCGCACCGCAAGGTCGAAGTCGAGCTGAGGAGCGTTGGTAGTGTCCGGCGCGGGCTGGGCAGGCTGAGCCTTGGGCGGTGGCTGCTTGGCCGCCTCACGCTGGGCCTCCAGCATCTGCTCCCGCATCTGTTCGAAGGTGATGGTGTAGTACTGCTTCTTCTGATGGTCGATATGGGTGACGGTCTCTTTGTCGAGATCGACGATCTCCGAGAAGTCGGGGTCGTTGCGCGCCATGCGGTTTCCCTTGACGTAGACGCTGTGCACGATGGGAGTGCCAGCCTCTCGGGCCTGCTTGCTGAATGTGCCGGCCAGCTTCATCATGCTCATCATGGAGCCACCGGTAAACTTTGTGGTCTCGGTGTACTGAAAGTCGGCGAAGAGGCTTGATGGCAAGGCAACGGCAAGGACGAGGAGACAGGCGATTCGACCGCGCACGATGAATACCTCCGTCTGGAGTCAAGCAGTGTAGTACGACTTCGCCGGCGAATCTATTGTCCCTCGGGAGGAATTAGGGAGCGAAAGCACTGTACGAAAGAAGCTGCCGGAGTGAACCAACTCGGGCTGCGCGGCTGGCATCGCGCCACAGACGAAAGCCTCTCATCAACGCATCCCACTTGGCTGTTGAATGAAGGACGCAGCCCTGACGGTGCCCCGCGAAACGCCTTAGCCTTCCCTCTTCCCACTGCACAGGATATGATGAAATCTCGCATGGGAAACTCCGGAGGGTACGCATGATCCCCCTGCTTGTCTTCATCGCCATTCTGGTTGTCGCCGGCCTCATCGTGGCCGGAATGTACAACGGTCTGGTGCAGCTCAAGATTCGCGCAGATAGTGCGTGGTCTGACATTGACATTCAACTCAAACGCCGTCATGACCTGATCCCAAATCTCGTCGAAACCGTGAAGGGCTACGCCGCGCACGAAAAGGGCACGTTTGAAAATGTCGCCCGCTATCGTTCCGCCGCCATGGCCGCCACCTCCACCGAGGATCGCGCCCAGGCCGAAGGCCAGCTCACCCAGGCCCTGCGCGGATTACTCGCCGTTGCCGAAGCCTATCCCGACTTGAAGGCCAACACCCAGTTCATGTCGCTGCAGCAATCGCTCTCTGAGTTGGAAGATGCGTTGCAGAATTCGCGCCGTTACTACAACGCCGTGGTGCGCGACCTCAACACCAAAATTCAGTCGTTCCCGACCAACATCATCGCGGGAATGTTCAACTTCCAGCCGCGGCCGTTCTTTGAGATCCCCGATCCCACCGAGCGCGCCGTTCCAACCGTGAAGTTCTAACTCGGATCGACATGAATCGGACCCTGGGTTACAGACAACGCTCGACCTTGCTGAACCCCAGCCGTATTCGCTGGGGTTTCTTGCTTGCTGTCCTGCTGTTATTAGCGGCGCCCTCGTTTGCCCGCTCCTGGAAGATCGCCCGCTTTGATGCCCGCTACACCGTCGGCGACGACGGCGAGGTGCTGATCGAAGAGGAACTCCATCCATCGTTTGAAGGCACATTCAACGGCATCTTGCGCCAAATTCCGGTCGAGTATCCCGGCCCCGGCGGAACTGCCTGCAAACTGTTTCTCAAGGTGGATTCGGTCACCGATGAGACCGGCAAGAAGATCAAGTACGAGCAGAGCACGCAAACCGAATGCACCCGCAACGGTCCCGACCATCAGTTTCTCGTGCTCAAGATCTACGCAGGAGGCACTGACACCGAGCGCACCGTGCGCATCACCTACCGCGCCACCAATGCCATCCGATTCTTCGACGACCACGACGAGTTCTACTGGAACGTGACCGGCAATGACTGGAAGGTGCCCATCGACGAGGCCTCGGCCTTCGTCGCCATGCCCAGCGCCGCCGACGGACAACTCAAGGCACAGGCCTTCACCGGCGGCTACGGATCGCGCGAGCAGGAAGCCACCACCAACATCGATGGCAGCAACCTCACCTTCGAGACCTCCAGTCCTCTACCACCCCGCAGCGGACTCACCATCGACGTCTACATTCCCAAGGGCATTCTGAAGCAGCCCTCCTGGTTCACCCGCTATGTCGTCTGGTTCGTCGCCGGCAACCCCGGTGTGCTGCTGCCGGTGTGGGCCTTCGTCGTGATGTTCAGCCTTTGGTGGTGGAAGGGACGCGACCCCGATCCAGGTGTCTCCGTTGCGCCGATGTACGAACCGCCCAAAGGGCTCACCCCCGCCGAGGCGGGCACCCTGCTCTCCGACGCCATCGAAGCCCGCGACATCACATCGACACTCATCGATCTTGCCGTCAAGGGCTATCTCAAAATCATTGAGAGCGACAACAAGGTGCTCTTCATCACGCACAAGGATTACATCCTCCGCCTGATGAAGCCGCGCTCCGAGTGGCAGAACCTCGCGGCTCACGAACTCGAGGTGCTCAATAACATTTTCCCTGAGGTTACGGCTGAGGAGACCACCCTCTCCAGTTTGAAAAACCGCTTCTACATCGCCCTGCCCTCTATCCGTCAGGAGATCATGGACTCACTCAAGGGCAAAGACCTCTACTCCACCGATCCCGAGTCGGCCAAGGGACTGGCCCTCGTCGGTGTGCTGTTAATTGCGCTGCCATTCGCCTGGCTCCAGATGACCGGGGCGATCCGGCTCACCAACTCTCTGTCGGTATTGGGAGTGGGTGTGCTGCTCACTATCCTTATCGTCTTCCTCTTCGGACGCCAACTCAGCGCCAAGACCGTGCGCGGGGCGCGCACCCGAGTCGCGTGCCTGGGCTTCAAGGAATTCATGACCCGCGTCGACGGTGACCGCATCAAGAGGATGCCGCCAGACACCTTCGAGCGTTTCTTGCCCTACGCCATGGCCTTCGGCGTGGAGCAGCACTGGGCCAAGGCCTTCCAGGGACTGCTCACCGAACCACCTTCCTGGTACATTGGCTCCTCCTACGGAAGCCCCGGCATGATGTGGACTCCGCCGCTATTCACAAGCGCCATGAGTTCGTTCTCCAACTCGGCTTACCAGTCCTTCTCCGCCGCGCCGCAAGCCACCTCCAGTGGCTCAGGCTTTGGCGATGGCGGCAGCCTCGGCGGTGGGGGCGGCTTCTCCGGCGGTGGCTTCGGGGGTGGCGGAGGCGACGCTTTCTGATTAGGGACGTCGGGCGCCCAGGTTTCGCGCCGAGCTATTTTCGGCGATAACCTGGGACGCTATCACCTCCACCTCTGCGGCCTTCCGCAGTTGCTGTTTGCTCTTTCTTCTTACTCCAGCAACTTTCGCAGCGCCGGCTCCAGCTCCGGGTCTTCGAAGTTGAATCCCGCCTCCAGCAGGTGCTTTGGAATCACGCGCTGGCTGGCAAGCAGCATCTCTTCCGCCATCTCTCCGCCAATCGCACGCAGTGCAAAGGCAGGCAAGGTGAGCAGCGCAGGACGATGCAACACGCGGCCCAGCGTCCGGGTGAACTCCGCGTTTGTCACCGCCTCTGGAGCCACCAGATTCAACGCGCCGTGTACCTGCTCATTCTCCACCGCCAAGGCGTAGGCCCGAGCCGCGTCGCGCAGGCTGACCCAGCTACACCACTGCCTTCCGCTGCCGAGCTTGCCGGCCACTCCGAAACGGAAAGCTGGAAGCATCTTGGCCAGTGCGCCGCCCGCCGTGCTAAGCACCAACCCGGTGCGCAAGTGGGCCACGCGAACCCCTGCCACCGCCGCCGTTTGCGTGGCGCTCTCCCACTCGCGGCAGACTTCGGCTAGGAATCCAAGCCCCGCTTCGCTCTCCTCCGTCAACTCGTCGTTGCCGCGACTGCCGTAGTAGCCGATCGCCGAACTGCAGATCAGGGCATGTGGCTTTCCGTCCCGTTGGAATGCCTGCGCCACCGCCCGTGCGATTGTGGCCGTTCCTTCCACCCGGCTGCCGCGGATTTCCGCCTTGACTGTCTCCGTCCACAGCGTCGCCACCGACCTTCCCGCCAGATGCACGATCACGTCGAAGCCGACAATCCGTTCAGCCTCCAGCGGAGAAGCAGGCTGCCATAGCACATCGCCCTCGCGCAGCCTTGCCGGATCGCGAACCAAAGCGTGTACCTCGCGCTCTCGCGCGCGCAACTCAGAGGAGACCGCCTGTCCGATCAATCCGCTGGCTCCGCTGATGAGCACCTTCATTGTGTCTTCCCGTTCCGAATCATTCTGCGGCCCTCCCGCATCGGATGAATAGGAGCAGCTTTCGGCCTGTCCCGTTTGGCTTTACTGGGAGGTTACAAGCTAAAATCAATTATGGCGAGCTTTCGCGAGCAGGTGGCGACGAATGTTTTGACCGCGACACGGTTTCGCGACCTGCTGAAAATCGCCCGCGCCAACCGTCCCAACGACGACCTCGATGTCGTTCGCCGCGCCTACGAACTCTCCCTCGAACATCACAGCGGACAACAGCGCGCCTCCGGCGAGCCCTATCTCGTGCATCCCCTGGAAGTCGCGATTTTGCTGGCTGAGATGAAGCTCGATACCACCGCTATCGCCGCCGGACTGTTGCACGATTCCGTCGAAGACACCACCGCGACCACCGAGGAGATCAAGGCGTTATTCGGTGAGCAGATCGCTCACATCGTCGAGGGCGTAACTAAGATCAGCAAAATCGACTTCGCTTCCAACGAAGAGGCGCAGGCGGAAAACGTGCGCAAGATGATGCTGGCCATGGTGGACGACATCCGCGTGGTGCTCATCAAACTCGCCGATCGCCTGCACAACATGCGCACCTTGCAACACCTCTCGCCCGAGCGTCAGTTGAAAATTGCCAAGGAGACGCTGGAAATCTACGCCCCTCTGGCGCATCGTCTCGGCATGGGCAAGGTTCGCGGCGAGCTTGAGGATCTCTCCTTCCCCTACGTCGATCCAGTCGGCTACAAGATGGTCTGCGAGCAGGTGGAGGCATTGCGCAAAGACGGCGAACGCGCCCTGGCGCAGATGGCCGACACCATCCGCGCCAAGCTGCGCGAAGCCAACATCAACGTGGTGCGCGTCGACTCGCGCATCAAGCGCATGTACTCCATCTATCAAAAGATGCTCAAGCAGAAGATCACCGCCGACCAGATGTACGATCTGCTTGCCCTCAGGATCATCACCGACTCGGTGAATGACTGTTACGCGGTGCTCGGAATCATTCACAATGCATGGCGTCCGGTGCCGGGACGCATCAAGGACTTCATCGCCATGCCGCGTCCGAACCTCTACCAATCCCTGCACACCACGGTGATTGCCGAAGACGGCCGTCCCTTCGAAGTGCAGATCCGCACCGAAGAGATGCACAAGATGGCCGAAGAGGGAATCGCGGCGCACTGGAAATACAAGGACGGCCCCATCTCGGCCCGCGATGAGCAGCGCCTCTCCTGGCTGCGCCAGGTTGTGGAGTGGCAGCGCGAGATGGCCGATCCCAGCGAGTTCCTCTCCACGCTTAAGATCGATCTTTATCCCGAAGAGGTCTACACCTTCACCCCCAAGGGCAAGGTGGTCATCCTTCCGCGCGACGCCACGCCCATCGACTTTGCCTACACCGTGCACACCGAGGTCGGCCACTCCTGCGTCGGCGCCAAGGTCAACGGACGCATCGTTCCCCTGCGCTCCACGCTGCGCTCCGGAGACATCGTCGAGGTCATGACCCAGACCGGCCACAAACCCAGCCGCGACTGGCTTGGCATCGTAAAAAGCTCGCGCGCACGCCAAAAAATCAAGCACTGGCTCAACATTCACCAGCGCGAGCGCGCCATTGAAATCGGCCGCAAGCTGATCGAAAAAGAAGCGCGCAAATATCGCATCGCGCTCAAGGACATCAAAGATCCGGAGCTGCTGAAAGCCGCCGTCGAGTATGGCGTGAACAAGGTCGACGACCTGATGGCCGGCATCGGCTACGGCAAGTACTCGGCGCGCTCGGTGCTGGCCAAGGTCTTGCCGGGCAGCAATCTGCAACCCGGCGAAGAGCATCAGGGCGTAGCCTCGGCGGTCAAGCGCGCCTTCGGCTCGGATAGCTCGGCGCTCACCGTCCGCGGCACCGACGATCTGCTCGTCTATCGCGCCCGCTGCTGCAACCCCATCCGCGGCGAGGAAATTGTCGGTTACGTCACCCGCGGCAAGGGCGTGGCTGTGCACAGCAAGGCATGCTCCAACGTGCAGAACCTGATGTATGAACCCGAGCGCAAATTGGCCGTTGAGTGGTCGCACAAGGAGCCTCGCGTTGCCGGTGCGCAAGCCCTACCCGGTTAAACTCGTAGTTTCCACCGATGACCGTCCCGGCATGATCACCCAGGTCTCGGCCGTCATCAGCGGTGAGGAGTCCAACATCCGCCAAATCGAGGCCAAGACCGGCGGTCCGCTCGCCATCATCGACATCATCTTTGAAACCCGCGACGTCAATCACCTCAACCGCATCATCACCGGCATCCGCCGCATCCAGGGTGTGCGCGATGTCGAGCGCGTCCAGAAGCTGACGAACTGATCTGACTTACTAACTATGTCCCGCTTCGTCAAGAAAGCCCGCACCCACTCACGCGCTCTGCCCATCCACACCCAGCCTGTCGAATTCGCCTATCTCTCACTGCAACGCACCCAGCGCGGGTTGGTGGGAATGTTGGCCATCTGTGCCGTGTTGGGCATGACGCTCTTTCAGTCGACGCAGGGAATGCTCGGCCACCGTCTTTATCTTCCCGTCATCCTTTCCACCTCGCTGCTCACCTTCGCCTACACCATCCGCAATTCCATGGTGCTGCCATCGCTGGCGGAGCTGCGCCGCAACCCGCGTGACCCGAAGCTCCTCAAGCGCTGGAGCCGCAACAATCTCATCGTGCAGTCGCTCTGTGCCGCCGTGGGTTTGACCGGCTTCGCCATGCAGTTGCTGGGCGCGGCCCCACCCCTCGCGCTGACACTCTATGCGATTGCGATTGGCTACCTCTTTCTCCTGCGCCCGCTCAGACCCTAGCGGGTTCCGTTCCTGCGCAGCCGAATCTCATAGCCCCTGTTCCACCCATGCCCGGCGCTCGCCTGCTCTGGCTAACGTGGGGCCTTTTGTTCCTGTGTACGCCTGTAGGATTACCCTGCCAACATTCGACCGATTTCGCACATCCAATTCATTCTCCAAAGCCGAGGTTTTGCGATGTCTGAAGTTTTGCCCAATGACCAAGGTTCGCCTGATCCCAACCCCGAGGTGCGCCCCCCTGTGTCGCCTCGTGTCCAAGGCATAGCTCCCGCCTGGGAGCCTACCGAGCACCTCCCGTCAACCGAACCACTCGATCCCCAGGTGGTCGAGGCCGCACGTGGACTCTTCCTGGAGCAGGGCGGTCGAAGCGGCATGACCGACACCGCCGAGCGCATCGGCAGCGCCGTCGGCAGTGCGCAACGCCAGGTGCGCCGGGGCTTGCAACTGGTGCGCCATATCCCCGCCTCCGGCGCCGCCCATGTCACGCAGATGGAACAGGAAATCCTGGACCGCGCTGCCACTACCCTGCAGGAGATCGGCACAGAAGTGGACGATATCCGCCACCAGGCCGCACATCGCTTGGATGAATGGAGCGAGGAAGCTGAACAGCTCTTCCAGCAGTGCCGCGACGGAATCAGCACGGCACTCCCCCGCGTGCGCGAAAAGGCGCGGCGGTATGCCGAGCAAAAACCACTGCAAACCATCGGCGCCGTTGCCGGAGTTGGCTTTGCCCTTGGCGTGGCGCTCCGACTCACAAGGAGGTCTCACCGTGGCTAGCCGTTCTAACCTCTACCCGCCAGAAAAGCCATTGGCGCAGGTACTCTCTGAATTCAAGGACGAGTTGAAGGATTTTCTTGCAACTCGGATCGAGCTGCTGCGTGCCGAGATGCGGGAGAAGATTGCCACCGCCAGCACGGCTTTTGTCGCCATCGCCGTCGGAGCCGGTTTAGCCCTGCTGGCGATCTTGTTTCTGGGCGTCGCCTTCGTAGCTCTACTCGCCATGGCCTTCGGTGGCGGCGCAGGAGCCTGGTCGGCGGCCTTCGCCATCGTTGGCGTCATCTTCCTGCTGGCCGGTGGCTTGACGCTCGCATTCGGCGTCAGACAGCTGAAGGAGCGCGGACTTAAACCCGAGCGTACCCTTCGCACCCTGAAACAAGACCAGATCTGGTTGCAGAATGAAACGAGGAGCGCACGATGACCGATCCCACTCCCAAATGCGCTGGAGCAGCGCGCCGCCAACGAGCGGCAGCGTTTGCATGACTCTGTAAGCGAACTGCGCGAGCACCTGGATGTCCAAAAAACCGCCAGAATTATGTTTGGCGGGCTTCGGCTGCCGCCGCACTCTTGGCTCTAGTCGTGGGATATGGCATCGCCGGCGCGTTTACCAAATGAATGAATTACCCGCGGGCTGGGCAGTTCCCGCCCCGCCGCCCCTCCAGGTTGCGGATAAACGATTGATTCTCCGGATACCTATGGAAAATTCCGCTCTTCCGCAACCAGCCAACTTCATGACATAATCCAATTTTCAAGGTTACCGAGGTAACTTGGCAGCGACTTGCGGGAGCGAATGTGGCCGACATCAGGACAAGTAGACGATTTCCAGTGCACTTGCCGCTCAAAGTTCTGGGAAACCAGAACATACCGGTGGGAAGCACGGCAAATATCAGCGCCGCCGGAGTATATCTCTGGGTCGATGGCGAGCTCGCAAGTTGGCTCCTCCATCGAGTTCGAGATGACAATTCCTCGGGATTCAATCGCCGCAGGCAATGACGTTCGCCTGCACTGCAATGGTCGAGTCGTGCGCTGTGACCTGAACCAGGAAGCCGGGCAAACCGGCGTCGCCTGCGTCATCGAACGCTATGAATTCCTGCGCACCGCCGAAGCCGGAGGCGAATAGATGCTGAAAATTATTCTCGCCGACAACCAAGCAATCTTTCGGGCTGGCATCGCCAAAGTTCTCGCCGTCGAGGACGACGTGCGCATCGTAGCCCAGGCGCAGACCGTCGAGCAGGCCATGATCGCCATCGAAAAATTTCGTGGCTCCGTGATGATCTATGCCTCCAGCTTTCTTCCGGACACGACCCAGCTGGCTTCGCTGGCGCGCGAGTCCGGAATTCAACTCGTCGTCATTGCCGAAAATAATGAGCCGCCTGAGCGCTACCTGAGTGCTGGCGTGCTCGGCTTGATCTTCCGCTCCGTGGAAAGCGCCGAACTGCTGCGCTGCGTGCGAAAGGTCAATGCTCGGCGAGAGCTACGTGCAGGATCTGCGCACCCAGACTTCGCAACCCGGAGACCGACGACTTTGTCGGTGCCCGTGTGCGTGACCGCCTTACGCCCAAGGAATTGAAGATCGTTGCCCTCATCGTGCAGGGTTACAAGAACAAAGAGATTGCCAATCTTCTTGGAACTACCGAGCAGGTTGTGAAGAATTATCTACGCAATGTTTACGATAAGATCGGCGTCTCTGATCGGCTGGAACTTGCGCTCTTCACCATCCATCATCGGATTCTGAACGAAGCCGCTGCCGCCAGTGCGGCGACCATGCGGACCACCCAATCCAACCCCGGAAGCACCGTTTAGCCGTACGCATCTGAAACGAAAAAGCGCGGCCACGAGCCGCGCTTTTTCCGGTCAAGATTTGCCCTAGTGCTGTGACGCCCGTTCGCTCGCCTTCAGCAGTTCATTCACGATGGTTACCAATTCCTCCGGATTCACCGGCTTCTCCAGATAGAGATCCGCCAACGGCTCCGCTGATTGGTAGGCCTCCGCAACGTAGCCGGAGACCACCACCACCGGCATCGTGGAGTGGTTCTTGGCCGCTTGCACCACCCCTCGACCGCTGCTGTCTCCCAGTCGCCAGTCCGTCACGATCGCGTCGTACTCATTGGCATTCATCATTTCAATCGCCTCGTGCGCCGAGGTCGCACAGGCGACGATGTGCCCCGCCTGCTCCAGAATCGCGCACTTCAGCTGTACAACGTGCGGCTCATCGTCGATACACAAAATTCGCGCCATGAGATTCCCTGCTTTACTGCAAACATAATCTGCAGCCAACGCCTGCTTGTGAATGACACCTCGGTGAACAGCCTCCCAAGAAGCCTCGCGAGGAGTCTCGTTTTACAACTTACGTGCAATGGATTTCGCCTGCGTAAACAGCAGCAAGTAATCCGATCCGCCCGCCTTGGAGTCTGTGCCCGACATATTGAAGCCGCCAAACGGATGCGCGCCCACCATCGCCCCCGTGCACTTGCGGTTGATATACAAATTTCCGACGTGGAACTCCTGTCGCGCCAGTTCCATCCTCTCTTCCGAATTGGTGTAAACCGCATCCGGTCAGCCCAAACTCCGTGTCGTTGGCAATGCGCAGTCCTTCGTAGAAATCACGGCAGCGAATGACCGCCAGCACCGGCCCGAACACCTCTTTCTGCTCCAGCGTGTCGCCCGGCTTCACCTCGGAGATGATCGTGGGCTCGATAAAGTAGCCCTCTTTGCCCTCCACCGCCCGTCCACCGGAAATCAGGCGCCCGCCTTCCTGTACCCCCTGCTCAATGTAGCCGAGAATTGATTTCCTTGCTGCTTCATTGATCACCGGGCCAAGGTCAGGGTTGCCTTCTGCCGGACCCACCGTCATCTTCTCTGCCCGATCCTTGAGCCGCTCCACAAACTTCTCATACACGCGCTCGTCCACGATTGCTCGGGAGCAGGCCGAACACTTCTGTCCGCTGAAGCCAAAGGCCGAGGTCATCACGCCGGACACCGCCTCGTCCAGATCCGAGTCGGCATCCACCACAATCGCATTCTTGCCGCCCATTTCCAGAATTGTACGCTTGATCCAGATCTGTCCCGGCTGCGGCTTGGCCGCCAGTTCGTGAATCTGCAGTCCAACTTCCTTCGATCCGGTGAAAGCGATGAAGCGCGTCTTGGGATGCTTCACCAGCGCGTTGCCGAAGCTGCTGCCGCTGCCGCAGACAAAGTTCACTACGCCATCGGGAATCCCGCACTCCTCCAGCACCTGGAAAAACTTTGCGGCAATCGTCATCGCGTCGCCGCTCGGCTTTAGCACCACCGTGTTACCGCTCACAATCGCGGCCATGGTCATGCCCGCCATGATCGCCAGAGGAAAATTCCACGGCGGAATCACCGCGCCCACTCCCAGAGGAATGTAACGCAATTCATCGCGCTCGCCCGGCAACTGAATCGGCGTTTCGGACTTATCCAGACGCAGCGCCTCACGCCCATAGAACTCTGCGAAGTCAATCGTCTCGGCTACGTCGGCGTCGGCCTCGGCCCAGTTCTTGCCCACCTCGAACACCAACCACGCCGCCCACTCAAATTTGCGCTCGCGCAAGGTGTGCGCAACCCGGAACAACAACTCCGCGCGCTCCTTCACCGGTGTGCGGCTCCAGCTCCGAATGCTGCAAGCGCGGCATCCACCGCCGCCGGAACATCCTCGGCTCCCGCCTTCTGGAAAACACCCACCACCTGCTCCGGGTGCGAAGGATTCGATCGACTGCAGCTTCGCGTTCGTCTTCACGCGATGGCCGCCAATTACGTTTTCATATTCGCGGCCGAGTTGCAGCCGCACCTTGTCCAGCGCCTCGCGCATTGCCCGCACATTTTCCATGCGCGTGAAGTCTACCGAGGGCTCATTTATGAATGGCGTGAGCGCGGAACTTTCAACCGTAGTTGCTACCACACTGCTTTCTATCGTCGCCATAACAATCCTTTCGGAAATCCCAGTACCCTTATGATTGCAAGTTTATAATTCCGAAGTTTCTGAATCCCAAGTTTCTAATCCAAAGCTGCTCTGCACATTGCCCCGCCACCCACACGCGGGACAGATGATTTTACCACCTTGGTCTGAGGCTGACGTACGCCAAGCTGCTCTGCATGCACTTTAGCAGCAAGAAGCCATCTTCCCGAGTGACTCCGCCTAATGGGTGCGAAATCGCGCTGCATCCAATTCACTCCAGGACGAATCTACAACTCCGGGACGGCGTCCGGTAACAACACGCCTGTGACTCACGCCGCTCCCTTTTTCGCAAACTGTTTTAGCAGCTCCGTTAGCCCATTCAGCACAGGATTTGAAGTATCCGAGGAGTATGTATGGCCACCATCACTGCATCGCATCTTGACGAATCCGCCCTGAAGTTCGTTGATCGCACACACAAACTTTTCATCAACGGCAAATGGGTGGAGGCCGCATCCGGACGAACCTTTCCAACCTATAACCCCGCCACCGGGCAGGTGCTTTCGCAAATCGCCGAGGGCGACAAGGCGGACGTGGATGCCGCCGTGAGGGCGGCCCGCGAAGCATTCGATCACGGCCCCTGGCGCAGACTCACCGCCTCAGAGCGCGGACGCATGATCTGGAAGTTCGCCGACCTTCTGGAACAGCACACCGAAGAATTCGCAACTCTTGAAAGCCTCGACAACGGAAAACCGCTCGCCGTCGCCCGCGCCGCCGATGTTCCTCTTGCCGTCGATCTCCTGCGTTATATGTCCGGCTGGACGACGAAGATAGAGGGCAACACAATACCGATCTCTGTTCCCTACACTCCCGGAGCCCGATACCACGCCTTCACCCTGCGCGAAGCGGTCGGCGTCGTCGGCCAGGTGATTCCCTGGAACTTCCCACTGCTGATGGCCGCCTGGAAGATTGGCCCAGCATTGGCCGCCGGATGCACCATCATCCTCAAGCCAGCCGAGCAAACTCCTCTCAGTGCGATCCGCTTGGGCGAACTGATCCAGGAAGCTGGCTTCCCCGAAGGCGTGGTCAACATCATCACCGGCTTCGGCGAGACCGCAGGTGCCGCGCTGGCCGCCCACCCGCAGGTCGATAAGATCGCCTTCACCGGCTCCACCGAAGTCGGCAAATTGATCCTGCATGCGGCTACCGGCAATCTGAAGAAGGTGACGCTCGAACTGGGCGGCAAATCCCCCAACGTGATCATGAGTGACGCCGATCTTGACGTTGCCATTCCCGGCGCCGCCGGCGCGATCTTCTTCAACCAGGGACAGTGCTGTTGCGCCGGCTCGCGCCTGTACGTACACAAATCAATCTATGACAAGGTGGTCGATGGCATCTCGAGCATGGCGAAGAAGATCTGCGTCGGCCCCGGCTGGGAGCCTGGTACGCAACTCGGCCCACTGGTCTCGGAAGAGCAGTTGCACCGCGTCAAAGGCTACATCGATGCTGGATTAGTCGAGGGCGCCTGCGCCATGACCGGCGGACACCAGATCGGCGACAAAGGTTATTTCGTCGAGCCCACCGTGCTGGTGCACACGAACAAGGACATGAAGGTCGTTCGCGAAGAGATATTCGGTCCGGTCGTGGCCGCCATGCCCTACGACAGCATGGATGAACTGGTCGATCAGGCGAACGATTCCTCCTACGGCCTCGCTGCCGGGATTTGGACCAACAATCTCTCCAAGGCGCACACGCTGGCCGCGGCCATGCGTGCCGGCACCGTCTGGGTGAATTGCTACAACATCTTCGACGCGGCGCTTCCCTTCGGCGGATACAAAGAGAGCGGCTGGGGTCGCGAGATGGGCCACAATGCAATCGATGCCTACACGGAAACCAAGTCCGTGTGCATGAAGGTTGCGTAAGCAAACAAACGCGGACAAGGGCCGAGGATTACACCTCGCCCCTTGTCCGCGATCCTATCGCTTGGTGGCCCACATCCGCCGCGCGCCCGCGGCCGGAGCGCCGTCTTCTGGCGCGTACCCGGCTGCGAAGCCGCAGTTGGCGAATGCGGGGAACCCGCAGCGAACTACTTTACGCGATCCACTTCCTTCAGACGCGCAGCCTTACCTCGCAGGGCGCGCAGATAGTACAGCTTGGCGCGGCGCACCTTGGCCGAGCGAACCACTTCCAGCTTTTCGATGATGCGGCTGCCCAGCGGGAAGATACGCTCCACGCCTTGCCCAAAGCTCATCTTGCGAACCGTGAAGCTCGGCTGCTGGCCATTGGCCTTCTTGATGACAATGCCTTCAAAGATCTGGATGCGCTCTTTATCGCCTTCCTTGATCTTCACGTGAACCTTGAGAGTGTCACCCACCGCGAAGTTGGGGAGGTCGGTGCGCTGCACTTTTGCAAGCATCCGGGTAATGATGGGAGATGACGACATGACGATTTCCTCTTCTCTTCTCGGGTGCCGGGGCAAGCAGCCCTGGTGCATCCCGTAATCTTCTAAATTTTTTCGGCCTCGCGCTTAAATTCGCGAAGCAATGCCTTGTCTTCCGGACTGAGCGCCACCTTCTCCAGAAGGTCGGGGCGGTTTCTCAGCGTTTTTTCCAGTGCCCGCCGCCGTCGCCAGCGCCGGATCTCTTCATGATTCCCGTTCATCAGCACATCTGGAACCGATAGTCCGCGAAATTCCGCGGGACGCGTGTAGTGCGGATAGTCCAGCAGGCCGCCGGTTGAAACAGTCGAATCCGGCTCCAGCCTTCCGCGCTCGTCGAACCTTGCCTCTGCCTCCACCCCGCTGAAGCTTTCGGTCTTTGCCGAAGCCTCATTGCCCAGTGCTCCGGGCAGCAGGCGTGTCACGCAGTCCAACATGAGCGCGGCTCCAAGTTCTCCGCCACTCATCACAAAGTCGCCAACCGATACCTCGCGATCCGCCAGGTGTTCGGTCACACGCTCATCCACGCCCTCATAGCGTCCGCACAGAAAGGTAATGCTTTCCAGCCCGGCCAGCTCTTGCGCCATCGCCTGCGAGAATATCTTTCCCGCCGCCGACAGCATCACCACCGATTCCCTGGCCGCGCCGCTCACCCGCTCCGCTCTTGCCGCAACGCCCAGTGATTCGACGCATGCAAACAACGGGTCGGGTTTCAACAGCATTCCCTCGCCGCCGCCAAATGGACGATCATCCACAGTGCGGTGACGGTCCTGCGTAAACCCTCGCAGGTCGTGGACTCCGATTTCAATGAGCCCGGCGTTGCGCGCTCGGCGCACAATGCCGTAATCCAGGGGACCACGGAAGAAGTCCGGAAAGATGGTAACGATCTCGAACCGCACTTCCTGCCCTCTGTCCAACGCCTCTGCCTATGGCTTCGGCTGCCGGTCCTTCTTCCCCGCGCTGAGCGGAGCGTCCAGTTCCAGCATGCCTTCCGGCAGTTGCATCTCGATCCGTTTCCCCTTCAAGTCCAGCTTTTTCGTAAAGCTTTCCACGAAGGGAATCATGAACTCTTTGCCGCTCTCGTTGTTCACGATCAGCAGCGGGGCCGTTCCCGCCCCAAAATTTACATCCACAACGGTTCCAATGTCTCGACCGACTCCCTGGCTCACTTCCACCACCAGGCATCCCAGCAGTTCGCTTACGTAATAGGCGCCCGGCTCCAACTCCGCGCGATCTTCGGCAGGAATCTGAATCTCCGACCGCAGCAACTTTTCCGCGTCTTCAATCGACTCCACGCCCTCGAACTTGAAAACCATACCGCCCTTGTGGGGCCAGTACTCTTCCAGGTGCAGTTCGCGACGCTCGCTGCTGCCAGGGTTCCATGCGTAGAGGGTGCGCCGTTGCGCAAATCGCTCGGGAAAGTCCGTGTACAACTCCGCTGCAACTTCTCCCATGCGCCCTTGCACTTTCACCAAGCGCGCAATCGTTATAAACGCGGCGTTGCCCGAATCCTCTTCCATAGCGCCTGCTGACTCGACCTGACCTTGATTACTCAACAATGATTACTCAACAATGTCGAGTGAGCAACGCTGCCCATTCTTCTCCGCCGCAGCGGAAAGAATCGTGCGCAGCGCCCGGGCGGTACGCCCGGAGCGGCCAATCACGCGGCCCAGATCGTCTTCGGCAACCTCCAGCTCCAGCTTCACGTACGCGCTGTCGCCTGAGACAACCACCGAAACTTCCCCGGGAGAATCCACGAGAGCCGTGGCCAGTTCTTTTGCGAGTTCGGGCAGATTGGCAGACATTGGCCTCTGTGCTCCTCGCCTACGCTACCGGCTCAGATGCAGCCGAAGCAGCGGCAGCATTCTTGTAAAGGCGCGCAAGCGTGGGCGAAAACTGTGCCCCTTTGCCGAGCCAGTACTCGATGCGTTCCTTCTTCAGGTCCACCGTTGCAGGGTTGGTGCGCGGATTGTAGAGACCCACAACTTCAATCGAACGGCCGTCGCGCGCGCGGTCCTTTTCGATGACAACGATACGATAAACAGGCTGCTTACGCGCACCACGGCGCGAAAGACGAATCATCAACACAGGCTTATTTCCTCTCTTCGGTTAATTCCAGCGCTCGACATCCCCTAGGCTCTTGCCTCGGAGACCGGAAATCGCAACCGGCTACGCCAGCCTCGATTCGAACGCTGTGTGCCCGTTGCGCCTTGGCGCTCGGCGGAAGACGTCCGCCACGGGCTCACCACAAAGGAATAACCAGACACACGTCCGGCCAACGCTTGCAGCAATATTTATTATCGCGGAACTTCCCCTCACTGGCAAGCCGAGCGTCTAGCTATGCCGTCGGCGAGGGCCTATGCAGCGTCTTTTAAAACCTGAGCAGGCTGCGCCGTGCCGCACCATTTGCACTTGCGCGCTGCAATCGCTATCGATTCCAGGCACTCGGGACAAGTCTTGGTCGCCGGATCAGGAGTTGCCTGACCGCGTGCCTGCCGCGCCTTCCACGCATTCATCGGCGCAACCATTGCGAAATACACCGCAAACGCGATCAGCAGGAATGCGATCAACGCGTTCAAAAACAATCCGTACTTAATCGCGCTCCCATTCAAGTTTGTCACCAGTGCTGAAAAATCCGGCTTGCCGACGAGGGCGGCAATCAGAGGCGTCAGAATGTTGGCCACGAACGATGTAATCACGGCACCAAAGGCTGCGCCAATGACCACGGCAACCGCAAGGTCAATGACATTACCCCGCAGAATGAATTCCCGGAATCCCTTGAACATAATCCCTCCACGCAGTCACTCCGTATCATTCATAGGATGCAGGCTGGCCGCGGGTGCACACATCCGCCGTATTTTTGGTGCTTGGGGAACTCTATTCCGCGCCCGGAAGCGGCACCGGAGGGGTTGTAACTTTGGGTGCGAAGATGGCACTCAGAAGGTCCGGCCTGCTCATGTCGCGCGCCAGGTGCGGATGCTGCAGGCCGTCGAAGTAGTCCAGCGAAACGTTGCGATAATACTCCGTGTTTTCCATCAGCAACTGAATCGGCTGGTGCGAATTCTGCGCCTCGCGCATCGCCGCCACCAGAAAATCCTGCGTGTACTTCCTTCCATTGACGGCGACGATCTTCATCCCCGGACCAATTCCATTCTTCGCCGCGATCCCGTCCTCGGTCGCGTCCATCACTACGCCCTCTTTGCTGAGCAACAGTCCGATCGACGCAAGCATGTTAAAGCCTTGCCCCTGCTGCTCGCGCAGCTTCAAAATCGTGTTCGGCTGATCGGTATAGACCACCATCCAACCGCTGTTTGCAATGCCCCCCAACGGCGCATGTACGGCTATCTTCATCACCCGGTCATTGAGGAAGCCACGCCAGTCATACGGCTGCACCCGATTCAGCGCGTTCACCACATCGTCGAACGTGTAGCTCTTCACCTCTGGCGCCGTGTTGTGGCCGCCATAAAAAAGATGGGCAAAGTCGTCCATCGATTTTTTCCCGCCGCTGCTCTGGCGAATGATCGTGTCGGCCTCCAACCAGATCAGCAGGCCCTCATCGTAGAAGTCCACTCCGCGCCGGTAATTGCTGAACGCTTCGGAAGCCCCATACAAAACCTGCGCTGCCGTCGCCGTATCTTCCAGCGGGCGCCACTTGCGCCCTGGACGGTATGTGTACGTCATCGCAATATCGGCGAGTTGCTCGCGCCATTGCTCCGGCGTCTGCAAGCCGCTGCGACCGGCCAGCATGTAGCCAAAGTATTCGGTCAGTCCCTCATACACCCAGAGCAGATTTCCTTCCATCGGCGCTTCGAAATCCGGCGTCGCCAATCCCACCGGACGCCGGTATTTGCCGTTCCAGGAGTGCGTGTATTCGTGCGGCAGCAGCGATGCTCCCAGCATCCACTGCGTGTTATCGGTCAGATATCCTTCGCCCACCCGGCTGTCATTGGATTCATGATGCTCCAATCCAAAATGCGCGACATGATCGCTGAGCGTAAGCAGAAAGTGATAATCCCGGTAATGCCGTGCCCCAAAGAGCGCCCCGGCCTCGGCCACCAGATTGTCAAAAGCTTTTTTCTGCTGCGGCACAATCTGCAGAGCCGCCGTCGAGTCGGCCGCAATATCGAGTTCGTGCGCCGGACTCTGGCCTTCCTGCAGCGCAACTTTCTTCATGTACTGCCCCATCAGTACCGGCGAATCCACTAGCGTCGTCAGCGACGCCGGTGCAAACTCAACCGTCCCGCCAGCATGGGAGGCTTGCGGCAGCGCGCTTCCCCAATCCCAATGCTCCGGCACTTTCAGCGAGGCCTTTACCCCGATCTCATCTGAGCCGTACCCCTTTGGATACAGAACCATCCAGTTCCAGGAGAGCACCGCAAGCTTTTCGGTGGCCGAAGAGCCGGCGCTGAAGTTGTACGGCATCTCCACCGGGCTCAGGTAATCGAGCGTGGCGTCAATCGAGGTCACGCCCTGCGGCACATCGACGTGATAGGCGTACATATCCACCAGGTCACGATGCCAGTTGAGCGCGCGGCCATTGGCACGGAAATAGATTCCGGCGGTATCCACCACGGGTCCGGTGGGACCGTGTTCTCCGGGAATCCACTTTGGGTACAGAAGCACGAAGTCGCCCGGCGTCGCAGGAATCGTCAGCCGCGCATGAAACACCTTGCGCGGCGCGTCGGTGGCATCCACCGCAAGCGTTTCCACCACAGAGAAGCCCGAGGTTCGGATCGAGCCGCTCTGACCAGAACCAGTCTGCGCGAATACGGATGCGGCTCCCAGAACCACCACTATCCATGCACAACGCAACTTTCGCATTGCAGCTCCTGTCGGATTTCGAGTTTAACAGAGCCGAGCGCCTGCAGTCCGAGCCGAGCGCCCGCGGCCGGAGCGGCGTCAGTTGCCGCGTACCCGGCTGCGAAGATTGAATGTAAAGCTGGTGCGCCAAGTGGGGATTGTCGGATACATGGCGATGGGTGGAACCTCGATTCAACGAAGCCGTTGAGTGGTGGCCATCGACAACGGTTCAGCTTGGCGTTTGTCACACGATACATAGCTATAACGCGGCAGCGATTCCAGCAGCGGCCTCCCGCTTTGCTATCATTCTCCTATGCAGCTCAGCGAAAACCGCGGACGCTTTATCACCTTCGAGGGGCTCGATGGCTGCGGCAAAAGCACGCACCAGCAAAAGCTCGCCGACGTTCTGCGCGAGCAGGGCTTGGAAGTGCTGACCACGCGCGAGCCCGGAGGCACGGAGATTGGCGAGCGGGTTCGCGGCATTCTGGTCGATTCGCGCACCCGCGGACTGGCTCCGCTGGCCGAACTGGCACTAATGTTTGCCTCGCGCGCACAGCAGATTTCAGAGCTGATTCTTCCGGCGATGAATCGCGGCACATGGGTCTTGTGCGACCGCTTTACCGATTCCTCCGAGGCCTACCAGGGCGCCGGAAGGCAGCTTGGCGTCGAAGCGGTTCTCACCCTGCATCGCGTACTCTGCCAGGGATTGCAGCCCGATCTCACTCTTCTGCTGGACAACGACGTGGAGGCCAGCGTGGCGCGGGCGCACCGAAGGAATCTCGCCGTCGTCGGCGAAGGCGATGAAAATCGCTTCGAGATGGAAAGCCGCGCTTTCTTCGAGCGAGTGCATCTTCAGTTTCAGGCAATTGCGCGGCGCGAACCCGAGCGCGTAATAACCGTGGACGCCCGCCACCCTAAAGATGTGGTTCATGAGGAAATTGTGGCAGCAGTGCGCGAGCGCCTGATGGCCAGCCAGGACTAGGCAATGGGATTCGATCAGTTCCGCGGAAACGCCACAACGGTCACGCGCCTGCGCGAGATGATCGCCCGCGACCACCTGCCCCACGCCATCATTCTCACCGGCCCGCGCGGCGCAGGCAAATTCACCCTGGCGCAGATGGTCGCAAAAGCCATGAACTGCCTTGAGCGCCCCCTTGCCGCCGATGGCCTGCCGGACTTCTGCGGCGTCTGCCGCAATTGCGAGCGAATCGCACAGGCCGACGCCCTCGACCAGCGCTTTGCCGAAGCCGTGGAGACCCGTGAAAATCTGCGTGAGAGCGACAAGCGCGAGACCCGCATCTTCGTGCAGACCCATCCTGAAGTCCTGGTCATCCCTCCCGATCCGCCGCAAATGCTTGTCAAAGTGGACCAGGTGCGGCACGTCATCGGCGAAATGTACTATCGCCCCGCCGAAGGCCGCCAGAAGTTCTACATCTTCTCCGAATCGAATTTCATGAAAGAGGCGGCCAACGCCCTCTTGAAGGTTCTTGAGGAGCCGCCCGACTTTGCCACGTTGTTTCTGCTGGCGGAAAACTCCAACGCGCTGCTACCCACCATTCGCTCCCGCTGCATCACCTTGCGGCTGGCGCCCCTGTCTGCCGACGAGATCGGGCAGGATCTCGCCCTGCGTCCCGACTGGACCGCGGCGCAGAAGATACTGGTGGCGCGGCTCTGCGCAGGCGCCGTGGGACGCGCCCGCAGCTTTGATCTCACCGCCTACCTCACCGCTCGCAAGGACGCGCTGCTGCTGCTCACCACGGCTCTGGGCGACGACGACCACTCGGCCCTGTTCCGCGCAACCGAGGCCTACCGCGCCGGGGGCGAGGGCAAGGCTAAGACCGACCTGCTGATCTCCGTGCTCTACTCCATCCTCGAGGATCTGATGTTTCTCAAGGCGGGGTCAGTCGAACTGATGCGCAACCAGGATCTGCACACCGAACTGTCGGCCACTGCCGGGCAGGTTAGTTTTGACTGGATCGTGCGCGCCAGCGACGGCCTCGGCGAGGTGCAGAACGGCATGCGCCGCAACCTGCTGCGCTCGCTCTCCCTGGATGGATTCTCCAGTTCCATCGAACTCTAGCGTTTCGAACACTAGCCTTTCGCCAAGGTTTGTGCCGCAAAATCCTGGCATCCCAGAGCCACTCACTTCCGTCACACAAATGGGTTAAGACAATTATTGTTTTTCGCCCTGCACGTATGGTACGTTTTAGGCACGAATCACTGTAATCTCTCTTCAAGGAAATCAGTTCTCGCACGTCTCATTATGTGCTTGCGCTTCTGTGTCTCAGGGAGGAGAGTCTCAGTGTCTATCGCAGCGCCTTTATTTCAATACTCCCGTTGGGGAGGGGACCCTTATGAGAAACGGACCTGACTCTACCGCAGTGGTTCGGGCACCCGAACCGGAGAGCTATGGAAACCGGAAATTGATCCGTCCTTCACTGAATCGCGAGCAGGCTCGGGTAATCGAAGCTGCTGCCGAGCGCCGCGAACGGCCGGCACGCTCCACCGAACGCGCTCCCGGGATGGCCAAGAAATCTGCGCCCGCCGAACAGACCCACGCGGAAAATTTCTACTACCAGAAACAGATGCAGAGCAAAACTGCGATGGTCGTAGTCACCCGCGAGGGAGAAGAACTGCGCGGGGTCATCGAGTGGTACGACAAAAACTGCATCAAGCTCAACCGCGCCAGCGGTGAATCCAATCTTTTAATCTACAAATCCAGCATTCGATACATGTTTAAAGAGGGCGAAGAAACAAGATAACGCCTTCGCAGCATCCGCACTCCAAAGCCCGCCTCTCGCGCGGGCTTTTCTACTTGGCGGCCTTGCGCAGCCGATCCCGTATCGCCAGCCCGATCCCCTCCGCCGGCGGCATCGGACAAACCATCACATCGACCCCGCGCTCGTCGAGCGCGCGCATCTGCCGGTACAACTCGCGGGCCAGCGATTCCGGCTCGCTCCAACTTCCCCACGGCAACGCGATCACCCCCGCACCCGGCGCAGCCCACCCCTGCGGCAGCAACACTCCCACTCGATGTTCGCCAGTTGATGCTTGCCAGCTCGATGTTCGCGCGCCTCCCGCTCCAGCACCCGCCTCAGTTCGCTCTTCGCTCTCCACCAGGATCACCCGCGCCCGCGGCGCATAGTGACGAATTCCAAGTCCCGGAGATTCCAGCGTCTCCGGCGGAACTTCGTCGGAAATTTCGCGCTCGGCCACCACCACATCGCCCAGCACGCGTCGAATCTGCTCGGCCGTAACTCCCCCCGGACGATAGATGATCGCCGGATCGGCCGTAGGATCGAGCACCGTGGACTCGACGCCGACCGCGCAGGCGCCCGCGTCCAGAATGGCGTCAATGCGCCCGTCCAGATCGCCCAGCACATGCTCTGCTGTGGTTGGGCTGGTATGTCCGAATCGATTGGCACTCGGTGCCGCAACCGGCACTCCCGCCGCTGCGATCAGCGCCAGTGCCACCGGATGCGCAGGTACGCGCACTCCAGCCTTTTCGCGCCCTGCCGTGCAAACATCCGGAATCTGGGTTGTGCGCGGCAGCAGCATGGTTAGCGGTCCGGGCCAGAAGGCCGCAGCCAGCCGTTCCGCGGCCTCAGGCCACGCCAGCGTCACCCCGCGTGCCCCCGTCACGTCCGCCACATGAACGATTACCGGGTCCCAATGCGGGCGCTGCTTGGCGGCAAAGATCTTCTCCACCGCATCGGCATCCAGCGCGTTGGCTCCCAATCCGTAAACTGTCTCTGTCGGAAACGCCACCAGCCCGCCGCCGCGCAGTATCTCCGCCGCCTCCAGCAGCGCGGGATCTGCCATGATTTCGGCAGCGCGCTCAAGTGCGGCAGAGCGAAGGCGAAGGCGCAAAGTTTTCATCGCCGACTACAGCTTAGGCAGCACGATGCCGGTCTGATTCTGGTACTTGCCCGACTTGTCCTTGTAACTGACCTCGCAGGGCTCGTCGCCCTGAAAGAACAGGATCTGGCACAGCCCTTCGTTGGCATAAATCTTCGCCGGCAGAGGCGTCGTGTTGCTGATCTCCAGAGTGACAAAGCCCTCCCATTCCGGCTCAAAGGGAGTGACGTTCACGATGATTCCGCAGCGCGCGTAAGTAGACTTGCCCACGCAGATGGCCAGCACGTCTCGCGGAATCTTGAAGTATTCCACCGAGCGCGCCAAGGCAAACGAGTTCGGAGGAACCATGATGCTCTCGGCGCGGACGTTCACAAACGAGCGCTCGTCGAACTTCTTTGGGTCCACCACCGCCGAGTTTACGTTGGTAAAAATCTTGAACTCGTCGGCCACCCGCAGGTCATAGCCGTAAGAGGAAAGCCCGTAGCTGATCACGCCCTCCCGCACCTGCTTCTCACAGAACGGGCTGATCATCTCCTGCGTCTGCGCCATCTCCCGTATCCAACGGTCGCTCTTTATCGCCATGCTGCGGTCCTTTTTTTCGTTCTTGGGATTGTAAGCTCATCTTAGCATTCACTATTCCGCCCGGAGAAGCAGCCATGCTACTATTTGCAACCTCTTTGCGGCCTGTGCCACAAACTACGTTTGACAATGCCCTTCGTATTTTCTAGCATCACTGGGTAAGCCCTTGATTTTCAATCTGAAGCGCCGGAGCCGATCGCTGTGATTAAACTCGACATCATCAACGAAGTCGTAAACCGCACCGGGGTCACCAAGACCAAGGCCGAGCGCGCCGTCGAAACCGTCTTCGAGAGCATGAAGAAAGCTCTCGCCAACGGCGACCGCATCGAACTGCGCGGCTTTGGCGTCTTCAACGTGCGCCCCCGCAAAACCGGCATCGGCCGCAATCCGCGCACCGGCGCCGAAGTCAACATTCCTCCGGGAAAAGCCGTTCGCTTTAAGCCTGGCAAGGAACTGCAGTCGATCGACTAGGTGTCAGCGTATTAAATCCGCGATGCCGGAAACCTCCTCCGGTACCGCCTTTGTGTCACGAGGGTTCCGCGAGCGTCTCCCCGATGTCTGAATTCATCTCCGACTCCTCACCTGAGAACGTTTCGCCAGAAGACGTTTTATCAGAAAAAGTATTGCCCGAAAATGTTCCGGCGCTTTCCCGGGACTATGCTCCCCGGCTCCGTTACCGCTTGCCGCTGCTGTTGTTGATCGTCACCTTCTGCACCACCGTCCTGGTGGGCTCCCGCCTGCAGTACAACTTCAACCACAACCTGGAAGCCTTTGCCAGCGGCAACGAACTGCTGCCGCTCTTTCCGGTGCACTGGCTCTGGCAGAACCCGCGGCAGCTTCTGCTCGGCATCCCCTTTTCCCTGGCGCTCATGGGCATCCTGCTCTCGCATGAGTTGGGACACTACTTCTTCTGCCGCCGCTACGACGTGCGAGCCACGTTGCCTTTCTTCATCCCCGCTCCCACCCTGATCGGAACCCTCGGCGCATTCATTCGCATCGGCGGCTTCATCCGGTCGCGGGCGGCGCTGTTCGACATCGGAATCGGCGGTCCCATCGCCGGCTTTGTTGTGGCCGTGCCCACCATGTTCATCGGGCTGGCCATGTCGCATCCCGTCGCGGGCACTTCAGATCCGGAGTTGCAGTTCGGCTTTCCCTTGATCTTCCAACTCGCTCACGCTCTGCTGCACCACGGCGGCCCCGCGCTCACCCACTATTACCTGCATCCGGTTGCGCTCGCCGGCTGGGCAGGAATGCTCGCAACCGCCCTGAATCTGCTTCCCGGCGGACAGCTCGATGGCGGACACCTGGTCTTTGCCGTCTCCCCCGACTTGCACAGGTTTCTCTCCTGGGCGATGGTCGCAGCGCTGGTCGCAATGGCGTGGTTTTTCTGGGTGGGATGGATGATCTGGGCCATTCTACTGGCCCTGAGCGGCCTTCAGCAGCCCAGTGTCCCGCGGTGGCCCGGCGTCGGACGCGGCCGCCGATACATGGCTTTGCTCGCGCTCGCCATGCTAATCCTTACCTTCACCCCCGCCCCGGTCGCAAACTCCACCTTCCCCCAGGTGGCGCGCATCATCAAGCACGGCAACCGGTAACCGCAGAACCAAGGCGGCCGCTAAGAATCGCGACCGCTGACGCAGGTGGGCGTAACATCACGACAGCGACATCGCATCCACATCCACAATAATGTTCGTCCGCGGAATCTTCTGCAGTTGCGCCGTGGCCAGCATCGCGCGCAGCACAAAGTTCAGCCGCTCGCGGCTCCCCGCCTTCAGCACAAAGTGAAAGCGGTAATCCTTTTTAAGCCGCGTAATCGGCGCCGGAGCCGGCCCCATCACCCGCACTCCCTCATGCCGCACCTGCTCAAACCACTCGCCCCAGCAGCCCGGAGTAGCGCAGAGCCTCTTCCTGCTTGTCGCTGCGAACCACAATGTTGGCCAGCGAATCGAATGGCGGATAGTGCATCCATCCCCGGAAGCGCAGCTCCTTTTCCGCAAAGCCATGATAGTCATGACGCGCCGCAAACTGCACCGCGTAGTGATCCGGGAAATGCGTCTGCAGCACCACCTTGCCCAGCATCTCACCGCGCCCGGCGCGGCCCGCGACCTGGGTCAGCAGTTGAAACGTCCGCTCGGCCGCGCGAAAATCCGGTAGACCCAGCGCCGTATCCGCGCCCACCACGCCCACCAGGGTAACGCCATGCACGTCATGTCCTTTGGCGATCATCTGCGTACCCACCAGCAGGTCGATCTCTCCCGCCTGAAATGCGCTCAGCATGCGCTCAAAATCGTCGTGCCCGCGCACCGTGTCGCGATCCATGCGGCCGATGCGCGCCTTGGGGAAAACCGTGTGCAGCATGTCCTCCAATTTTTCCGAGCCCGTGCCCAGAAACTGCACATACTCGCTGCCGCACTTCGGACAACTCTTCGGCACCGGTTGCTGGTAGCCGCAGTAATGACACAACAGCCGATGCTGACGCTTGTGATACGTCATCGCCACCGCGCAATCGCGGCACTGCAGAGTATCTCCGCAGGCGCGGCACATCACCCACGCCGAGTACCCGCGACGGTTCAGCAAAATCATCGCCTGCTCGCCGCGCTCCAGGCTCGCCGTGGTCTCCTCAATCAGCCTGCGCGACAGCACGCTCTCCTTGCCCGTCGCCTGAAACTCCGCGCGCATGTCAATCAGTTCCACCTCCGGCAGCGGACGCTCCTGCACCCGGTCGGGCAACTCGATCAGAGCATACTTAGCCCGAGCGCCAGCCGCCGGAGCGGCATCCATTGCCGCGTACCCAGCTGCCGAGCCAGCGCCCGCCGACAGAGTATGGGTTGCGTTGTAGTAGCTCTCCAGCGAAGGCGTAGCCGAGCCCAGCACCACGGTCGCATTCAGCGCTTTGGCGCGAACCACCGCTACGTCGCGCCCGTGATAGCGAGGCGTCTCCTCCTGCTTGTAGCTGTTGTCGTGTTCCTCGTCCACAATGATCAGCGCCAGTTCGTGTACCGGCGCAAATATCGCCGAACGGGTCCCCACCGCGATGCGGGCTTCACCGCGGCGGATGCGGTGCCACTGTTCGGCGCGTTCGGCATCGCTCAGTGACGAATGCAGAATCGCAACCTCCTCGCCGAAAACGTTGTGCAAGTCGGCGGCAACCCCTGGAGTCAACCCAATCTCGGGCACCAGCAGAATCGAGCCGCGACCTGCCGCCAGCACCGATTGCATCGCCGCGAGATACACCGCCGTCTTTCCCGAACCGGTGACCCCGTGCAGCAACGCAACCTGAAAGCGCCGGGCTTCCACGCTTCCTCGAATCTCCCGCAGCGCTTCTTTTGCTTGGAGGTAAACAGAAACTCGAGCGTGCTGCGCGGCTTCATCTGTGGAACCGCCCGCTCGGCCGCCTCCTCCACAATCTCAACTATCTCGCGCTTCACCAGCGTCTTCAGCGAACTCAGCTGAGATCCCCGCTTCGCGCAGGTCGTCCATCCGCATACGCCCCTGCGCCTGCCGCAGTAGATTTACAACGCGCTGCTGCGCCGCGTTGAGCTTCTGCGCCTTCGGCTCATCCTGGGCTTCGGATAACGCCTCGCGCAATACCGCAATCTTCACCAGCCGTCGCGCATCGCGCGCGCCCGAGAGGTCTTCGCGCACAATCCACTTCTTCTGCAGCAGCGTGCGCAACACCTCGCGCGAGGCACCGCTCGCCTGAGCGCAGCCGCTCCTCGCGCACCAGTTCGCCTTCGGCCAGTACGTCCAGCACCGCATATTCACTCATCTGGTGCTCGGGACTTTTCTGCGCGCGCAGCGAAGAACCCACCTCCGCCGAGTCGAACAGCGCCTCTGCGCCAAGTTCGGTAATCCGGTAGCCGAACGCCTGCCGGAACTCAGCCTGCAGCGGCAGCATGGTGCGATAAACTTCGCCAATCGGCGCAAGATAGTACCGCGCAATCCAGCGCCCCAGCGCCAGCAGGTTTTCATCCAGCACGGGAACCGTGTCCAGCACCTGCAGCACTCGTTTCAGCTTGCGTTTTTCGGGAGCGCTCGCGGTGAACCCGCGTAACAATGCCGGAGAGCTTCTTCTCCGCGCCCCTTCCAAACGGCACCACCACCCGCCCGCCCGCAACCGGCTCCAGCTCACCTGCTTCATAGGTAAAGACCGCGTCCAGCGGCACCGGCAGCGCAACATCGCAATACACCGCCTGCGTCTCAGGCAGCAGCGAACCCTGCAGGTCTGCGGATTGGTTTGCTGATTGTGCCACCGATGGGTTTGCGGATTCCGCCGCAGATCTGGCTGCGGATTGTGCCGTGGATTCGGCGGCCATCAAGCCTCTGGGTTGCTATCAACGTTGCGCTTCGGCGGCGTCATCCCCAGATACTTCATCACCATCTGCAGGTCCAGCCACGTTTCCTTCTTCTGCCGCGGATCGCGCAGCAGGTAGGCCGGATGATAGGTCACCACCAGCTTGGTCGTGAAATCAGGATCGCGCTCCGGCGCATCCTGCGGCACGATGGGATGGAAATCGTAAATATGTCCCGCGCAGATTCGCCATCGACTCCGAGCCGCCCAGCAGAAACTTTGCCGCCGTCGCCCCCAGCGCCACAATAATCTCCGGGCGCACCACGGAAATCTGCCGCATCAGGAATGGCCCGCAGGTCTCGCACTCATCGCGCTCCGGAGCGCGGTTTTGCGGCGGACGGCACTTCACCACGTTGCCGATGTAAACGTCTTCCCGGCGAATCCCCATCGCGGTGATCATATTGTTCAGCAACTGTCCGGCACGGCCCACAAAGGGCTCGCCCTGCGCGTCTTCATCCGCGCCCGGCCCCTCGCCCACAAACATGAATGCGCGCATGAGGATCGCCCACTCCAAAGACGATATTTGTGCGTCCCTGGCTCAGCTTGCAGCGCGTGCAATCGCCAATCTCTTCGCGAATCACGCGCAAGCGCAGCGGGCTTGTCGTTGAGAATGGCCGCAATCTGCTCGGCATTGGCCGCAGGCTCCCGGCGACTCTCTGCCGCAACAGCCTCCTCCGCAGCGTCCACCGCAATCGCCGCCAGCTCCTCGCGCGCAATCGTCTGTCCGAAGCTCATGCCCTCCGGCACCTCGCGCCGGTAGAGATCGTAGATTCCAAGCTCGCGATAATACCGCACCGTGGCCGCAACGGCCTTCCTGCTTTGCTCGTCCAAAACTTTTGCCATGCCTATGCGGTCACCTTTGGAGTCTGCTGCCGTGCGCGCAGCTTCACCACCGCATCGAGGATGCGCTCTGCCATCTCCTGCTTGCTCATCTCCGGAATCGTTGTCGTCTCCATCGGCGGTAATGATCTCACCCGCGTTGCGCTCCGAGCCAAAACCCAGCCCCGGCAGCGAAACGTCGTTGAGCACAATCGCATCCAGATCGCTTGCGTTCGAGTTTCCCGCGCGCGTTCTCCACCAGCGTTCTGCGTCTCGGCGGCAAATCCAATCAGCAACTGCCCCGGCGCGCGCTTCGAACCAAGCTCGGCAAGAATATCCGCCGTCGGCTGGAATTCAATGTTCAGCGCGGCCTCGCGCTTGATCTTCTCTCCCGCAACCTGTGCCGGAGCAAAGTCCGAAACCGCAGCCGTCATGATCGTGATGCTCGCGCCTCCGAAGCGCGCCAGCATCGCCTCGCGCATCTGCGCGCTAGCTCTCCACCTGCACAAACTCATCCACCGCCGGAGGCGTCAGCGCCGTCGGCCCGCTCACCAGCGTCACCCGCGCACCGCGCCGCAACGCGGCTTCGGCCAGCGCATATCCCATCTTCCCGCTGGAGCGATTTCCCAGAAAACGCACCGGATCAATCGGCTCATACGTCGGCCCAGCGGAGATCAATACCTGCTCGCCCTTCAGCTCCTGCTGCCGCCCAATCCGCGCCATCACCGCTTCGACGATTGACTCCGTATCCGCCAGCCGTCCCTCGCCAATCATCCCGCAGGCAAGATACCCTTCGCCCGGCTCAACGATCGTAACCCCGCGCGCGCGCAGGGTCTGCCAGATTGGCCTGCGTCGCCGCATGACGCCACATATTCACATTCATCGCCGGAGCCACCACCACCGGAGCCGTGGTCGCAAGATACAGTGTGGAGAGAAAATCGTCCGCCAGTCCATGCGCAAAGCGAGCCAGCGTCGCCGCCGTCGCCGGTGCCACCAGCAGCGCATCAATCGACTGCGCCACGCCAATGTGTTCCACCGAGGAATCCAGCGTCGAGTTCGAGTCGCGCTGCGAAAACATCTCGGTGATCACCTTTTCGCCCGTCAGCGCGGCAAAGGTCAGCGGACGCACGAACTCCTGCGCCGCAGCGGTCATGATGACCTGAACCCGAACGTCGCGCTCCTGCAGACGGCGCGCAATCTCCGCCGCCTTGTATGCCGCGATGCCGCCCGTAACTCCCAGTGCGATTTTCATTGGTTAAGTCAACTTTGTTGAGTCAATCTTCTCTTTGGATTCGATGCCCGCAAAGCGCAGAAATGTGCACGACGGCAACTCGCGCCGCAATCTGCCCCACTCTGGTGGCCCCCCAGTCTAGGCCACGCCGGACTCCGGACCTGTCGCCGCAACCACGCGCAACGGCGTTGTCTCCCACTTCACCTTGTCGGCCTGCAACTCCTGGGCGGCGATCCGGCACGGCTTGGTGGAATCCGTAACCACCAATGGGCTTGCGCCGGACTGCAATTGGCGAGCGCGGCGCGCGGCCACAAGAATGTACCGGTAATTGCTGTCGAAACCGCTGTAGAGATCCACTTCGTACCCCCTGTGAATTACACAGTCGTCCTTCGAAAGCTTTCCAGAATCGGGCCCAGATTGGTCCCGCACACGCTCCAGCCTGCGATCTTCCGCCAGCCCCGCCAGCTTCTCCTCCTCGGCTCGCGAAGGCTCGCGCCCTGCCGCCCGGAGGCGCTCGGTGAGAATAATCGCCTTCAGCGCGTCAATCGAATCGTCCAGCCGGTCGTTCACCAGAATGTAGTCGTATTCCTGGTATTTTTCAATCTCCCGCGTCGCAGTTTCCAGCCGGCGTCTGATCACAGCCTCGTCGGTCATGCGTTCGGCCGAGCTGCGGCGGCGCAAACGGTTCTCCAACTCCTGCTTGGTCGGCGGCAAAATAAAGATGCTGATCGCATCCGGCAAGCTTCTCTGCAGCTGCGACGCCCCCTGCACGTCGATATCGAGCAGCAGGTCGTGTGCCGCGCACAATCGCATCGTCCAGAAACTTCTTTGCCGTGCCGTAGTAGTTTCCAAACACGTCGGCATGTTCCAGAAATTCGCCCCTTTGGATCATGCGCTCGAAGACATCGCGGCTGGTGTAGTAGTACTCGCGGCCGTTTTCTTCGCTGCCGCGGGAGGCCGCGTCGTGTAGGAAACCGAAAAGTCGAGCCGGTCCACCAGACGCTTGATTTCATTCACCAGCGTCGATTTACCGCTGCCCGAGGGCGCTGAAATTATGAAGACCAGACTCATTCCGATTCTCTTGCTCATTCTACGTTCTGCACCTGTTCGCGGGATTTTTCAATATCGCTCTTCAGCGCCAGCCCCAGCTCCGTGATGCGCATCGCATCTCCCGCCAGGCCGGTGGTCTTCGAAAGCATCGTGTTCGCCTCCCGATTCATCTCCTGCAGCAGGAAGTCGAGCTTCTTCCCAACATCCTCGCCCTCCTCCAGCAAGCCGCGGAAATGCTTGATGTGGGTCAGCAGGCGCACGATCTCTTCCTGCACATCGCTGCGCTCGGCCAGCATCGCCGCCTCCTGCAAAATGCGGTCGGGTTCGGCCTTGCCTTCCAGCAGCTCCGCCATGCGCGCCCGGATGCGCTCCAGATGCGCTTGCAGAACCGTGCCCCGCAGCTTTTCCACCTCGCCCGTGTTGCGCTCCAGTTGGTCCATCCGCGACTCCAGTTCGGCGCGCGTGTGATCGCCCTCCAGCCGGCGGTTGGCATTCAACAGGTCGATCAATTCCGCGGCCGCCGCCAGCAGCGCTGCCTGCAACTCCGCCTCGTCCGGCATCTCGCTGGAGGCCGAAAGCACGCCATTCAAACGGAAGACCGCGTTCAAATCCACTTCGCCGTGCAGGTCGAGTTCATCCGTCAACTCGCGAAATGCTTTTACATACCCGGAGACCAGCTCGTGGTTCACGCTGATCCCGGAAGCCCCAGCGTACTCCAGGCTCAGCGTCAGTTCCACGTGTCCGCGGTGCATCTTCTCCTTGAAAAGCTTGCGCAGCTGTTGCTCAAAAAGCTCGGACCTCCCCGGCAGGCGCAGGTGCAGGTCCAGAAAGCGATGGTTCACCGACTTGGCGCTGAACGTGTAAGCGGTCTTACCCTGCTGGCCCTTGATCTGGGCAAAGCCGGTCATCGAGCGGATCGCCATGTTTAGCTCCCGCCTTCCACGCCCGCGTCCGGCTTGGGCGCGTCGAGATTTACATCCACAAACTGCAGTTCGTACAGCCGGCGATAGGTTCCCAGCCGCGTCAGCAGATCATCATGCGAGCCCTGGTCGGCAATCGTTCCGTTCTCCAGCACCACAATCCGATCGGCCCGGCGCACCGTCGAGAGCCGGTGCGCGATCACAAACACTGTACGCCCCGCCATCAGATTCTGCAGTGCGGTCTGCACCAGCGCTTCGCTCTCCGAATCCAGCGCCGAGGTCGCCTCGTCCAGAATCAGCACCGGCGCATTCTTCAGCAGCGCGCGCGCAATGCTCAGCCGCTGCCGCTCGCCGCCCGAGAGCCGGAAGCCGCGCTCGCCGATCACCGTCTCGTAACCCTCCGGCATTCGCAGGATGAAGTCATGCGCCAGCGCCGCCTTTGCCGCCCGCTCCACATCCTGCTGCGAAACGTGCGGCTGGCCGTAGGCAATGTTGTTGCGCACCGTGTCGTTGAACAGCATCGTCTCCTGCGCCACAATGCCGATCTGCCCGCGCAGCGAGGCCAGCGACAGCTCGCGAACATCGATGCCGTCCACCAGAATGCGCCCCGCCGTCACATCGAAGAAGCGCGGAATCAGGTGCACCATCGTGGACTTTCCCGCGCCGCTTCCGCCCACGATCGCCAGCATCTCGCCCGGCTTCACCTCCAGGTCGATGCCCTTCAGCACCTCGCGTGAATCCTCCCCATCGCCGTAGGAGAAGCGCACGTTTTCAAAGCGGATCGAATCGTGAAACCCCGCCAGCTTGCGCGCGTGCGGCTTCTCGCGCACCTCGTCCTTGGCGTCCATAAACTTGAAGACCGATTCCGAAGCTCCCAGCGCCTGCTGAAAGCTGTTGTAAAACATCGCAAACTTGCGCACCGGCTGGTACAAACTGATCGTCGCGGCGATAAACATCATGAATCCGCCAATGCTCATGGTGCCGTGATTAATGCTGTCGCGCCCCAGTTTCACCAGCAGCGCAATCGCCACCGCCCCCAGCAGGTCCATCAGCGGAGAACTCACCGCCATGGCTTTCACGTAGCGCATGTTCGCCGAGAACAGCCGCTTGGCCGCCGCCTTGAAGCGCATCGTCTCCCAGAGCTCCATGCTGAAGGCCTTGACGATGCGGTTGCCGGTGATCGTCTCGTGCAGAATGTTCTGAATCTCGGCCAGCTTGTCCTGCCCGCGCCGCGTGGTGTGCCGCACCTGCCGGCCAATCTTGCGCGAGCTGAACACAATCACCGGCACAAACAGCAGCAGAATCCACGCCAGCTTTCCGCCCGCCGAAATCACCAGTGCGGCCGTAAACACAAAGGTGAAAAACTGCTGCAGAAATTCCGCCAGCACGCTCGACATCGCAAACTGCACCTTGTCGATGTCGTTGATGATCGCCGAAACCAACGTCCCCGTCGGATGCTTCTGGAAGAACGCCGCCGAGCGCCGCAGCACGCTGCCATAAATCTCATTGCGCAGATCGGTCACCAGCCCAAAGCCCGCATAGTTCACCAGGTACGTGCCGCGCGTAATCGAAAATGCCCTTGAGCAAGACCGACACAACCAGCGCAAACGCAACCACCGTCCAGGGATTATGAAAATGGCTGGGAACAAGCTGCTCCAGATAGATCGTGTGCTGCGTGTGCGGAATGGTAAACAGCGCCATCGATCGCCCCGGCGTCGCCGGCGCCAGTACCCGATCGAAGATGGGACGGAACAGCGCCAGCCGGAACGCTTCCAGCAGTCCGACCAGCGAAAACAGCACAACACTGGCAATCAACTGCGGCCAGTACGGCCGGACGTACCACATCAAGCGAATCAGTCGGCGCATGAACTACTCATAAGATGGCGGCCCATCTGGCATCAGGATTTGCGGTGCAAACATTCGATTCTACTGGAAGCGGCTGCTCGAAAACAGGCCATCGCACTTTGACCCTTTTAGCGCGGGCTGTCCCGGTGCTCCACCTTGACGCGGTAGCCCGCCTTGGCCAGCCGCTTCTTGATCTCCTCGGCAATGAACACCGAGCGGTGCTGGCCGCCGGTGCAGCCAAAGCCCACTGTCAGATAGCTCTTCCCTTCCGCTACATAGTGCGGCAGCAGAAACAGCAGCATATCCATCACCTTCGCGATGAACTCCTGGGTCTGCGGAAACGAGCGGATGTACTTCGCCACCTGCGGATGCTTGCCCGTGTACGGACGGAATTCCGGGATAAAGTGCGGATTCGGCAGGAAGCGCACATCGAAGACCAGGTCCGCGCTCTCCGGCACGCCGTTCTTGAAACCAAAGCTCAGCATCGAAACCAGCAGCGGCTGGCGCTCGTCGCCCGTCTTGAACAGCTCAACCAGATGCGTGCGCAGCTCGTGCACGTTGAACTTCGAAGTGTCGATCTCCAGGTCGGCAATGTTGCGGATCGGCTCCAGCCTGCGCCGCTCGCTCGTAATCGAACTCGGCACCGAGGCCGCCGAACCCAGCGGATGCGGGCGCCGCGTCTCGCTGAAGCGCCGCACCAGCACCCTGTCGCTGGTGTCCAGATAAATCAGCGTCACGTCCAGCCGCTTCTTCAGATCGCCGATGATCGCCGGAAGCTGCTCCAGCCGGCTGCCCTCGCGGATATCCACCACGATGGCCGCGTTCTTGTTGTCGCGGGTGTCCTCGATGAGCTGGGCAAAGCTGGGAATCAACTCCGCGGGCAGATTGTCCACGCAGTAGTACCCCATGTCCTCAAACACCTTCAGCGCGGTGATCTTCCCCGAGCCGCTCAATCCGGTGATCATCACCAGCTTGGCCTTTGAGCCTGGGCCTTTGCGCTCCAGTTCTGTAGCGGCCGAGTTTGAAGGTTTGCTGGAACCAGCTTTGCGATCCTTGGGCATACGCGTAATTTAGCAGCAGAAGGTGATCCGGAGAAAGCTCATATTGGCAACTTTGGTTACGATACGTTAAGCAACCACCATCCCAGTCGCCCTTGCCGGCCCTAAAACGAATGAGCGTGCGCCCTCGGCCATCTTCGCCAGCGCGCACGCTCACCTCAAAATCTCTCGTCTTTCGCGCCGCTTCTACGGCACTTCGATCAGCTCCAGCTTGCCGTCCTTGCGGCGATGCAGCACGCGCACGATGCCTTTCTTATCGCGGAAGATGAAGACTTCCCGGTCGCGGAACTCGCACTCCTTCACCGCCTCTTCAATCGTCATCGGCTGCAGCGCCACGGAATCCTGGCTCTTCACCAGGTGAGCTTCCGTCATCTTGGGCTTGGCCGGAAACTTATGCACCACCACCGGAACCGCCGCCACCGCCGCTGCGCCAATCGCTATCGGCAGCTCCATCTCCGGAGCCTCGCGCTTCCAGTCGGCTTCTCCGCCCGCTTTACGTCGCGCTTGCGCGTGTTCAGCTTCAGCGCACTGCTTTTCAATGTGCTCCAGAGCCTCGTCAATGGCCACCAGAACGTCGGTGGCCTCGCCGTGGCCCACCAGCTTCTTGGTCCGCCGCGTCAGCGTGATCTCGGCGATGCGGCGCTGTTTCTCCGCCGTCAGAATCACCTTGCTGCTACAGTTGTCGCCCACTATCTTTGCAAGCTTCGCCAGTCCAGCCTCTACTTCCTTGCGAATCTTGGGAGTGATGTCGAATTGCCTACCGGTATAATCCACGATCATTCGATTTCTCCTCCTTGGTCCCCACTTCATCCCCAGCCCTTTTCAGTGCTGGCGCGTACATCGTCCAGAGCCGAACCCTACAGAATGATCGGCTCAAATCATTGCCCAATGCCGCCAACCCGGAGACATTCGTCCCCAGGCATGCGCCACGGAAAAAATACCGTGGGCGTTTGGTTATATCAGATGCGGAGGGGCGCTGCCAGTCTTGCGAGCCTGAGGAAGCAAGTAATTTACTTTTTTACCCGCCGCTGATGGGTCGAGGGAATCTTCATGTCCTCGCGGTACTTTGCCACCGTGCGCCGCGTCACCTGGATTCCCTGCGATTGCAGAATGCGCGTGATCTGCTCATCGGTCAGCGGCCGCGAGGAATCTTCTTCCTCGATCAGCTTCTTTACCCGGCGCTTCAGGATCAGCAGCGATGTCGCTCCGCCCTCCGGCCCGTTCACGCTCTCGCTGAAGAAATAGCGCAGCTCGAATACTCCCTGCGGCGTATGCGCATACTTGCTGGCCACCGCCCGGCTCACCGTCGAGGGATGCACCCCGATCTCTTCCGCCACTTCCTTGATCATCATCGGCTTTAGGTAGTCGATGCCAAAATCCAGAAACTCCGCCTGCCGCCCGATGATCGCATAGCAGACCTTCAGGATCGTCTGCTTGCGCTGCTCAATGTTCTTGATCAGCTGAATCGCGGACTTGTAGCGCTCCTTCACATAGGTGCGCACGTCCTTCTCGTTGCCTTCCTTGCTCAGCAGCTTCTTGTAAGTCGGGTTCAGCCGAAGCTGCGGCATATCATCGTCGTTCATCATCACCAGGTACTCGTCACCCTGCTTGATGATGGCAACGTCGGGCTCAATCAGCCGCGTCTCCGGGATGTTGTAGCGCAGTCCCGGCTTCGGGTCCAGCGTGCGAATCAACCCCACGCAGCGCTCCACCCGTTCCATGCTCTTGCCCATCGCCCGGCCAATCTCGCGTATCTGCTTGTTCTGCAGCGCATGCAGATGCTTATCCGCGATCACCATGGCGTCTTCCAGCAGCTCGGGCATATCCGGCTCGCCGCCGCGCTCATCGTGCACCCGCATCAGATCCTTCAACTGCGCCATCAGGCACTCGCGCAGATCGCGTGCGGCTACGCCCACCGGGTCCATCTGCCGCACCATGTCCAGCGCCTCGTGCAGTGCGTCGCGGCCAAACAGCGCGTAGCCCTGAATCTCCGGCTTGGGAACCAGCTTGGGACGCACACCGCCTTCCCCGTCGCCTGCCTCAGCTCCGGCTACGCCAAGCTCCTGCTCCAGCGCCGCACCGCCCTGCAGCGCGCTCAACGAACACGCGCCCTGCTCCAGCAGTTCGTCGTCGCTGGACAGCAGATAGCCGTCATCGCCCAGGTTCCCGATGATCAGCTCTGCCGCAGCCAGCACGTCATCCTTCACGTGCATCGCTCCGAGCTGCCACATCAGGTGGTCGGTCAGGGTCGTTGGCTTGGAAAGGAAGTTCTCAAACGAAGGCTTTTCGATCGACTCCAGCTCGTTGTTGCTGCGATATCCAGGGTCCAGGTAATCGTTGAAGAATGAGCCGAAATCGACTTCCTCGAACGGGTCGCGCTCCTCCGGGGTGGTCTTGGGCTCTTCTGCCACTGCGGCGGCGCTTTCGCGCTCGCGCTGCTCCTCGCGGGCAGCAATCTCGTCGATGGTCGGCACCGGGTCCAGGTACTCATCCAGTACCGGATTTTCGACCATCTCTTCGTTGATCATGTCCTTCAGCTCAAGCTTGTTGAGCGCCAGGACGCTGACCATCTGCACCAGTCCGGGAGTCAGGATCTGGCGCTGCGTGACCTTCAGGTTCAGCTTTGTCTGCAGAGATACCATGTACCAACGATTATGGGGAGGTTTCCCCAGCACCGATTCTAAACTAGAAAGTTGGGTTGTACGCAGAGGTTCGGCAATCAAAATGCTACAAAGGACGCTTAGTCCTTCCAACGCTTACCTAGAAGTGGTTGCATAAATAGGTTCTGACTCAGAGTTGATACTTCAAGAGATATTGCTGATTGCGTTTAGCTGTTGTCATGATGCTGACCGACCAGCAGTGGAAGCAGATTGAGGATTTGTTTCCGACACCGCAGACGGCGGAAGGATGGACGTGGCCGACCTTGGGCATCGAATCGCAGCTGTTTCGAGGGCATTCTCTGGGTTCTCCGTGTTGGCGCACGGTGGCGCGACATGCCTTCCGAGTATCCAAATGGTTCCACCTGTTGGCGTCGTCTTCGGCGATGGGAAGAGCAAGGGGTGTGGCTGCGGGCATGGCAATCGTTGCTGGCCCGGTTGGATGAACGAAAGTTGCTCGACTGGGAAGAAGCCTTTCTCGATGCGACCTTTGTGATGGCGAAAAAGGGGGCTCTGCCGTCGGAAAGACCCGTCGCGGGAAAGGTACGAAGTGCATGGTGGTGGTCGACGGCCAAGGTATACCTATCGGAGCGCAACTTGCGTCCGCGCAGATCTCCGAGTTCCGGCTCGCAGAAAGCACGCTGGCGCAGGTAAGAATACCGCGCTGTGGACGTGGGCGCCCGCGGAAGCGGTTGCGCCGTGTGATTGCGGATCGCGGTTATGATTCGGATGGGCTGCGCCAGCGGTTGTTAGACCATGGCACGGAGTTGATCGCTCCCTACATTGCGCACCAGAAAACAGCGCCGCTTTCGAAGACAAACGCAAGCTACGCCGCTATCGCCGGCGCTGGAAAATCGAACGAACCAATGCTTGGCTGCAGAACTTCCGCCGCGTCCAGGTGCGCTATGACCGCATCCTGAGCGTCTATCAAGGCTTCTTTCATTGTGCTTGCCTCATCATCACCTTGAGGCATTTATGCAACTAGCTCTAGACCAAAGTGAAACTCTCGCCTAAGTAAACTCGCTTAACTTCCGGATCGTTGCCGAGCTGCTCCGGAGTCCCCGCGCGGAAGATGCGGCCTTCGTTGATGATGTACGCCCGGTCCACCACCGAGAGCGTTTCGCGAACGTTGTGATCGGTGATCAGAACTCCGATCCCGCTCTCCTTCAGGGCGAAGATGATCTTCTGCAGATCCAGCACCGCGATCGGGTCGATCCCGCTGAACGGCTCATCCAGCAGAATGAACGTAGGATTGATGCACAGCGCGCGGGCGATCTCCACCCGGCGCCGCTCGCCGCCACTCAGCGCATAGCCCTTGTTCTTGCGGATGTGACCCAGGCCAAGCTGGTCGAGCAGGCCTTCCAGCTTATTGCGGCGCTCCTCCCAGGTAGAGCTTTGCGTCTCCAGCACCGCCAGAATGTTCTCCTCCACGCTCAGCTTGCGAAATACCGAAGCCTCCTGTGGAAGATAGCTGATGCCGTGCAGGCGCGCACGCAGATACATCGGAACGTCGGTGATCTCTACGTCCCCGATCATCACCCGCCCCGTATCCGGCGGAATCAGTCCGACAATGATGTAAAAGCTGGTTGTCTTTCCCGCGCCGTTGGGACCGAGCAGTCCCACCACCTCGCCGCGATTTACCGCCAGGGATACGCCGTTGACGACGCGACGGCCGCGATACGATTTGCCGATCTCTTCGGTGGAAAGGGTCTGCATTAGCGGGAAACGTGGGTATGGGTCACAGCTCGCGAAGAACCGTCCCCCTCGACGACCACCCTATCATCGTGGCTGAAGAAGGTCAACGAATCGCCCCGCACCGTGCCGTTGACCGGGTCGCTCAACATTGGCGAGCCGCCGGTTATCACAAAGCTGCCGCTGGCCGCCGTGTACACCAACTTATCGCCCTCGGCCCGCCGCTCCTGCTGCTGCACCAGCACATGCGTGTTCGCGACAATGTGGTCCAACTGGCTCGCCCCTGGGTTTAGTGCCGGGATCAGCCCTGGCTTTGGTCCTGGAAACGTTTGTGGGGGCTGCTGTGGGACGCGCCAGTTGCTCACCGCGTTCAAAAAAACGTCGGCGTGATCCGCCGTCATCACCCCGTCCTGTCCATGCGCCGTCACTCCGCCGGAGTAGTGCGCCTGGCGTTCGCTATCGGCGTAGTTCAGATTCGGCGCGGTCACCAGCATGGTCGAAGCCTTGCCCTTGGCGTCCACCTGAAGAAACACGCTGTTGACCGGACGCTTCCGGTCTCCCTGCGCAGCTAGGGTGCGCGTCTTCTGGTCGAAGTCGATGGTCTGCGCCTCCACAATGTTCGATCCCTGCCACAGCCGCGCCCCGCCGGTATAATGTGCCAGCCCTGAGGATTGCAGCGCATTCATCGCCCGCGCGGTCACGTGAATCGGCTCCGCCGTCGCCAGCAGTGCGCCGTTGGGCTGCACCTTCAGCTCGCTATAAGTGGTCTTCACGTTGCCCTGCGCAAACGCCTCGCCGCTGCGGCGCAACAGGCGAATGCTGTCCGCCGTCACCGTCATCCCGCCATCGACGATCCGCGGACTTCCTTGCAGCGTCACTGAATCATCCAAGGGAGAGTAGGTGGCGCGCTCGGCAAAGCTGGTCCGCCCGCCCGGTTCGTTCTTCGAACTCTCGCCCTCCCGATAGCGGAAATTGCCCTCCTGCACCACTCGTGAAACCTCGCCTCCCGGCGTAAACTCCGCCACCATCGTATCGCTCGTGCTTACCTTGTCCGGCAGCCCCGGGTTGTGGCTGGTCACGCGTACCGCGCCCATGCCATTCGCCGTGCGCAAACGGTTCTCCTCGCCAAAGTCCGCAGTGAAATGCTGAGCGTCGATCACCGTCTGCTCGCCCGCATTCTTGGGGCCCGAGGAGCTGACCACGAGCTGACCCGCCGCCTCGGTTTGCGCCGAACTCAACAGCCGCCCGTCGCTGAGCTCAAAGGTCATTGCGTTTGAGGTCATCGCCAGAGCCTGTGGATTCTGGCTCGTCGCCCTCGGCGCCTGCCGCAACGTAACCCCGCGGCTAGCATAGATGGTCTTCAGCAGCGCCGTACCGCCGCTTCCTTTTTCCTGTCTTTCGGCATGGCTTGTGGAATGCTTCCCTGCCGATCCGCTCGCAAAATGCAGCAGCATCTCGCCCGAGTGTCCGCTGGCACCCTGTGTCTCCGACTCGAAATCCACTCCGCCGGTAAACAGCGCCGATTCTACCGTGTTATTCGCGCCCACCTTCATCTCGGCCGCCGGCGAGCGCAACTGCATTCCGCCCGCCTCGCTCAGGCGCACGTTCCCCGTGGCGTGAACCTGCTGAATCGCATTGTCCGCACCTAAATCGATGACCGCGTGGTCGGCCAAAACCTTCCGCCCTGTCCCCTCCAGCTGCGCCGATTCCAGAATCACCACATGCGGTTCCTTGCCAATCGTTCCGTGGACAGCCTGGATGTGCGTCGGGTCGGCACCGGAGGTCTGAATGTCGATGGCCGAGTGCAGCGTCAGCTCGTTCTTCTTCGAATCATAGGTCGCTCCCTGCGCCGTCCCGCTGGCCTGCGGCACGCGGAAATCGATCAGCCCCTCGGTCTCTGCCAGCCCGCTCTTCTGATAGAAGGTCATTCCCTGGGTGCGAAGATGGATCGGGTTCTGCGTATCGCGCGGCAGTGCCGGATCGTCCTGCTTCTGGCCTTCCAGCTTCTGGCCTTCGGTGCTGCCCTGCAGGTCGATCTGAACCTCGCCCTTCGAGACCACCGTACCCGCCTGCTGGTCGTACTCAAAGTCATCGCCATAGATCTGGTCAAAGCGCTCCGACCTCCGGCCGTAAACCACGATGTTCACATCGTGCAACTCGGCCCGGCCGCCCGCTTTGAATTGCGTTGCCTTGGAGGCATGAATCGTGAACAGCGTGCGACCGCCCTCGCTCTTGGAGAGCGAAAACCCTTCGCTGGTCTGCTGAATCTCGATCCCGAGTTTTCCCGGAAGATTTTTGAATGCGCCACGCAGTTCAAAGCGCGCGCGAAGGTAGAACCCCGCCACCACCGCCACAGCCGCCAAGGCCATCACGGCAAACCAGATTCGCAGGCGAGGGATCGAGACAGGCATGACCAAATCAGTGTACGCGAGCCGCCCGGCCCCGAACCATTCCCCAATGATGAATTCGCCCGTTCCTAAGCTGCCGCTAAAGAGTCTGCCTCAGAGCTGCCGAAAAAACGAGGAGTCATTCCGAACGCGGTGAGGAACCTCCGCACCGCTCAAATCTTCCGCGCCGCCCCAGAGGCACTTCAACCAGCCAGTCTCCCCAGCCCGGTCGTTCGTCCAAGCGCCTCGCTCAAGCCTCTCCCGCCGAAGCCGCCTCCACCCGCACCGCCCGACGGTAGTCCGAGAGCACCAACTGCAGGCCTCCTCCAAAATCCTTGTGCGTGTTCTGCTCAATGCGGAACAGCACATCCACCGCTTCGCCCCCCGAGAGCGGCTCAGCCTCCAGCCGATGCGCCATCCGCCAACCCAACGCATCCACGCCGCGTGCCAGAGCGCCTGCGGCCGGAGCCGCATCCTTTGCCGCGTACCCGCCAGCGCCTACCAACGTTGCACTCTCATACCGCCGTAGCTTCAGCTTCAAATGTTTCTCGCGCATCACCTTCGGTTCGCCCATCACGGTCACGCCGTGCGCCATAAATACCGGCTCGGGATTCCCCATCCCAAACGGTTGCAATGCGCGCAGTTGCTCCCACAGCCGAGGCGTCACCTGCTCCATCGTCAGCTCGCCGTCGAATTCCAGCACCGGCTGCAACTCCTCGACCGCCAGCTTCGCACTCGCATACTCGTTGAGCCGCCGCCGCAGCTCAGCAACATTTTCCGAACGCATCGCAAACCCCGCCGCCGCCGCGTGTCCGCCAAAGCGCAGAAACAACTCCGGCGCGCTCTCCAAAGCATCGAGCAAATGGAAGCCCGCAATCGACCGCCCCGACCCATGCGCCTCGTCGCCATCGCGAGAGATCACCACCGCCGGACGCCCAAAGCGCTCCACCACCCGCGAGGCGCAGATGCCGATCACTCCCCGGTGCCAGCCTTCGCCCTCCACCACCATGCAGGCCGCCGAGCGCAGCTCCGCGCTCTCTTCCACCTGCCGCAGCACCGCCTCTGTGATGCGTTGCTCCTCCTGCTGCCGCGCCGAATTCAGTTGGTCCAAGCGTTCGGCAAGCTCTTTGGCGCGCGCCGCGTCCTTCACCGTAAACAGCTCGACCACGTCTTTGGCCACGTCCATCCGCCCCGCCGCGTTCATCCTCGGCGCTATGCGGAAGGCCACCTCCGTGGTGCTCGGCGCGTGTCCGGAAGGCAGCTCGCAAACTTCCAGCAGCGCCTTCAGCCCCGGATTGACCGCCTTCCGCAGCCCCTCCAGCCCCAGCGAGACCAGCACCCGGTTTTCGCCCAGCAGCGGCACCGAGTCCGCGATCGTCGCAATCGCCACAACTTTCAGAAACGAAGGAATCAGCCGCTCCCGCCCCGAGCGCTCCAGCAGCGCCTGCGCCACCTTGAACGCCACCCCTGCTCCGCACAGAGACTTGCACGGATAGCCGCAATCAGGCTGATTCGGATTCAGCACCGCCAGCGCCTTCGGAACGCCCATCGCCTGGCCCCGGTCTGCACCCTTCTCGTGAGCCAGCAGGTGGTGATCGGTCACGATCAAATCCACCCCCGCGCGTTCGGCGGTTTCGGCGGCGGCAAAGGCGCGGATACCGGTATCCACGCTGATAATCAGCCGGACTCCGTTCGCCGCAGCGCGCTCAATCACCTCGTCGCGCATGCCGTACCCTTCCAGCAAACGGTGCGGCACGTGGAAGTCGCACTGCCCACCGAGCAGCTCAATCACGGTCTTCAAAATCACCGTCGCCATCGTGCCGTCCACGTCGTAATCGCCGTAGATCAGCATCGGCTCGCGTTGCGCAATCGCACGCTCCAGCCGCTCTACGGCCGCTCGCATGCCAAGCATTTCCATGGGTGAGTGCAGTTGATCGAGGGAGGGATGAAGAAAGCGGTGGGCCTCGTCCACCGTGCTGATGCCTCGCGCCGCCAGCACTGCGGCCACAATCTCGGGCAGCTCCATCGCAGCCGCCAGCAGCCGGGCGATCTCTTGCGGATCTCTGCCGTACACACTTTTCTCGGTACGCCGAACCCAGCGCACCCCTAGCGCTCGTCTTCCTCGGAACCGTCCGCCGAGCCGTCGATCATGATGCCGCCCAGGTCGTCGGCCATCTCCTGCAGCGCCTTGTAGCCCTCATACCACTCGGTAGAGAGCTCGCACAAAAACATCACTCCCTGATAAGGAAAGCCTAGCTGGATAAACCCGATGCGCCCCAGATGCGAGCGCAACTGCCGGGCCGTCTCCATATCTTCCTCGCGGCTGAAGGTGGAGCGGCGCAACTCCGACAGCAATATTTCCACGTCGTCGGACTCCAGATGAACCGCATTCATCGTTACAAACGGGGCTCCCGAGGCGCGCGCCAACTCCACAAAATCCTTCCAGCTCTCGTTTACGTCCTCGCCGTCCCAGAGCACGCTGGGCATCTCGTCCGGGATGTATCCGTGGAAGCGCCGCAGCCCCAGCCCTTGGGTGAAGGCGTGCATGTCGTCATGAATGCTGGTTAGGTCTTCAATCATCGCTATCTGCTGTTCTAACAAATGCATGGCTCGGCTGCAACCCACCGCCCACACTCGCCGCCGACGTCCGACCATCATACTCCCGCTGCCGCCGCCCAGCTCTCCTCTCTTTTGTCTTTGCCCTCTGCCTTCTTCTTTGCCTTTGCTTCGGAACGCAGTGGAGAACCCCTGCACGGCTCAATGCTCTCGCGCGGCCCCGAGCCCTTCAACCGGCAATCGATCTGCCCTTGCTCTCGCTTTTTAGGTTTTCTCCAGCACCAACTTCGCACTCCCAGCGCAGGGCCGACGCATATCAGATTCCAAGCAGTTTGAGTAGATAGGGGTGGTCCCAGGCGGCATTGAGGCGTTTTCCCTTGATCCCTCGTTTGGAGCTTTTGTCCTGCTTGAGCATATTGAGAGCGATGCGGTTGAGGACGGAGAAGTTCTGCGCGGCGTGGCCGGCTCGTTTGCGGCTGAGGTCTTCGCCGAAGCCTACATCAAGCACCCAGTGCAGTTTGTTTTCGATGCCCCAGTGCTGGCGGACCAATCGGTTCAATCGCGCGGCATCGGGGTTGAGGCTGGTGATGTAGTAGCGAGTTTCACGCTCAGTCTTGCCCGTGGCCTTGTGATATCGTTCGGCCTCGATACGCACCAGGCCCTGTAAAGACGGCCATTCCGCAGCTTTTTCAATCAGCCCGAGGTCGGCAATCACCGAGCACCTGCGTTGTTCGACCCGCCCGTGGCCGCAATCGATTTCTTCGGCCACCGCATCGGCGGCCAGATTCTGAAACGAGTCTTTGATCTCCTCCAGCAGATGGCCTTGGTTTTCCTTGACCGCCAAAATGTAATCGGCTTTCTTGCCGACAATTTTCTCGGCGATGGTTCGCTGGCAGCCCATGGCGTCGATGGTCACCACCGTTCCGCTCAACTCCAAGGCATCCAGCAGCTTTGGAATCGCCGTGATTTCGTTGGATTTTTCATCGACCTTGCGCTGGGCCAGTACCAGACCGTTGCCCTCAGCCCAGGCCGAAACCATGTGGACCAACGTCTTTTTGCCGGTCTCGCGGCTGCCGCACAATGCCTTCCCGTCGATGGCAACCACTTCGCCCGCCGTCAACCTGGATATCGACGAAACCCAGGCTACAAAGCCCTTTTCCATCTCCAGCGGGTCCAGCGCCGCAAATACCCGGTTGAAGGTATCATGCGACGGGATGCCGGAGGGCAGCGTCAAGAACGTCTTCAGCCACTCCCGCTTGGCCTCGCCATAGTCCGCAATGTCGTTCCAGCTCTCGGCCCCGCTCAACACCGCCGCAATCGCGATCAGCAGGATCTCTTCCAATAAATGCTCCCGGTTCCGCTCCACCCGCGGATCGCGCAGCTCAGAAAAATACTTCAGGGGATTGTCCATCTCCCCTTGTCTCTCAAATACACCCCAACTGCATATAGCCAACTATGTCCTTTTATATGCGTCGGCCCTGACTCCCAGCGCGACCCGCTGAATTTGCCCCTCCTGCCTGTGCTAAAATTCATTGTTTCCAGCGCCAGGTCCGACACACACATCATGCTCTTTTCGAAAGAATACGTGGGCTACCTAGCCCGGCAAACCGTCAAACGGCTGCAAGACAATCATTTCATTCAAACCCACGAGCTCGAGAAAGTCATCGAGCGCGTCCAGAGCTCAATGGTCGAGGAACTCAGCCTCGAGGACCGCATCAACGACGAAGTCCGCGTAATCCTTGAAGCCTATTCCGACGAAATGCGCAAAACCGCAGCCAACTACCAGGAGATGTTCAAGAAGGTGAAGAACGAACTGGTAAAGAAATACAAGGCGGTGCTATGAGACTCTCTCGCGAAAAACTCAACAAGCTCGCCTCAGCCTCCACCGAACAGCTCGCCAGCCTCAAGAACGTCGAGTTCCTCGAAGGCTACGACGACATCCGCCTGGAAGTGCGCCGCATCCTCGAAGATCTGCTGGCCAGTGAAGAAAAGCTCGACAAAGCCGCCCGCATGAAAATCGAAAGCCAGCGCCGCATCATCCCCGAAGGCACGCCCGAGTGGAACATCCTCTACCACAAGTACTACAACGAAGAGGTCAAGAAACTCGGCATCTAGTTCAAATCAACGCAAGAAATGGTGTCCGAGCGGGACACCATTTCTGTTGAAAATTACTTCTCACACCGCCTGTCCCGCGCTAAACCCCGAAGCCCAGGCCCACTGGAAGTTATATCCTCCCAAGTGTCCCGGTCACATCCACCACCTCGCCCACAAAATACAGCCCCGGAACCTTCTTCGCTTCCATCGTCTGTGCCGAAAGCTCGTCGGTGTCCACTCCCCCCGCCGTCACCTCGGCTTTGGCAAATCCTTCCGTCCCCGACGGCACAAATTCAAAGTGATGCAGCGCCCGCTCGGCCTCTTCCAACGCCGCATTCGTCCACTTCTTGAACGGATGCAGCTCCAGCCAGCGCTCAGCCAGCCGAATCGGCAGCACCTCGCGCAGCGCCGCTCCAGCCGCCACCGCATCGCGCCGCGCTCCTCAGGCCAGCAGATGCTCCAAACACCTGCCGCTCCGGCGCCAGATCCAGCATCACTTTCTCCCCCGGCTTCCAGTACGAGGAAATCTGCAGGATCGCCGGCCCGCTGAATCCGTAATGCGTAATCAGCAGCTTCTCCCGGAAGCTCTGCTTCCCGATGCTTGCCACCACCTCGGTCGAAACCCCGGTCATGTCGCAGAATCGCTTCGCATCCACCGGGTTCAGCGTAAACGCCACCAGCGCCGGACGCGGCTCCACGATCTTCAGCCCGAACTGCCGTGCCAGCTCGTAGCCATAGGCGTCGCCCCCATCTTCGGAATCGAAAGCCCTCCGGTCGCCACCACCAGCGCGTCGCAGGAGAACTCATGCTCTCCGGTCACCGCCGTGAACTGTCCTGCTCCTCGACCGCACCTCCGCACCTGCGCCGAGAGCTTCACCCGCACTCCCACCCGCACGCACTCCTCTTCCAGCATCGTCATGAATGTCCTGCGCGCTGCGGTCGCAGAACAGCTGCCCCAGCTTCTTCTCGTGCCAACCAATGCGGTGGCGCTCCACCATGGCGATAAATTTCTCCGGCGTGTACCGCGCCAGCGCCGATTTGGCAAAGTGCGGATTCGCCGAGATATAATCCTCGGCCCCGCTCTCCACGTTGGTAAAGTTGCAGCGCCCGCCGCCAGAGATCAGTATCTTCTGCCCTGCCCGGTTCGAGCTCTCCAGCACCGTAACCGAGCGGCCGCGCTTTCCTGCCTCGATGGCGCACATCAGTCCTGCCGCGCCTGCACCCAGAATCAAAACGTCGGAATGGTACTTCATGCGGAAAGCCTCCGCGAATCACTGCCTTAATGATTTCACTGCAACCCTTCCGACTGCCCGTCAGCTCTCCAGCGGATTCTTCAATCCCACCTCCCTACACTATAAGACTCCCGCCCCCTCTGCCACTTTTTGCCCGAGCCCGCATCTCCACGTTCGCCCGTTGTCCACTAATGGGGTGCACCATTAGCGCACAGGTAAATGGTTGAAGACGAGATGTTGACTGGTTTGGAAATAGTTTTGGAAGTTGGCGAGAAAGTACACGTTTGGCGCACTTGGTTACTACTCGGTGACGGCTTTCCGCAGACATCAAAGGCGAGTGGGCCAGAGCGGGAAATCCACAGATATTTTTGGTGAGGGGGTGAGGGGATTTGCTTCCTCCCAAGATGCGAATTGCTCTGCACCGGGTTTTCCTCAAGCCGGGCAATTAGAATTGACCGGAAGCCATGTCTGAATTGAAAAGTCTCTCCCCGGAAATTCTGCTGCACGTCTCGCAGACCATTGATGTTCCCTTGCGCGGCCTCGTCTCGGTCATCGAGTTGCTCGATGGCGGCGGCACCGTGCCCTTCATTGCGCGCTATCGCAAGGAGGCCACCGGCAATCTCGACGAAGTGAAGGTCCGCGAAATCGAAGAGCAGCTCGCCTACTTCCGCGATCTGGTCTCGCGCCGCGAAACCATCCTGCACTCCATCGAAGAGCAGGGCAAACTGACCGATGAGTTGAAAGCACGCATCGAGCACTGCCTCGACAAAAGCGAGCTCGAAGATCTCTACCTGCCCTACAAACCCAAGCGCCGCACCAAGGCCACCATCGCGCGCGAAAAGGGATTGGAGCCGCTGGCACAATATCTCTGGGCGCAGCAAGCCCGCCGGACTTCCGCTCGCCGAATTCGCCGCGACCTTCGTCAGTGAAGAAAAAGGCGTCGCCAACATCGACGAAGCGCTGGAAGGCGCGCGCCACATCGTCGCCGAAACCATCAGCGAAGACGCCGACCTGCGCAAGGCTCTGCGCCAGCTTCTGTTCGACGAGGGCGTCATCACCAGCCGCAAGGCCACCGATGCCGTCGATGAGCAGGAAAAGTTCAAGATGTACTACGACTATCGCGAGCCGGTGAAGACCATCCCCTCGCATCGCATGCTGGCCATCCGCCGCGGCGAAGCCGAAAACGTCCTCTTCTTCCTGATGGAACTCGAGCCGCAGCGCGCCGTGGACACTGTTGCGATCACGCATCCTGCGCAGCCAGGGCGACTGGACTCCGCAGCTCACGCTGGCCATTGAAGACGCATGGCAGCGCCTGCTGAATTCATCGATCCAGGGCGAGATTCGCCTTGAATTGAAGAAGCGCTCCGACGCCGATGCCATCGCCGTCTTCCGCGACAATCTGCACAACCTGCTGCTCTCGCCGCCCGCCGGACCGATCTCCGTACTTGGCATTGACCCCGGCCTGCGCACCGGATGCAAGCTCGCCATTGTCGATGAGACCGGAAAGTTTCTCGCCCATGACGTGATGTATCCCTTCACTTCGAAGAGCGGCTTGGAGCAATCCGCAAAGGTCATGGAGAAGTTGATGGCGCAACACAACGTTCGCGCCATCGCCATTGGCAACGGAACCGCCGGACGCGAGACCGATCAGTTTGTGCGCGAGTTTCTGCGCGAGCGCAAGCTCGACAACATCTTCGCCGTCACCGTCAGCGAGAGCGGCGCCAGCGTCTACTCCGCCTCGGATGTCGCTCGCCAGGAGTTCCCCGAACTCGACCTCACCGTGCGCGGAGCCATCAGCATCGCGCGCCGCCTGCAAGACCCGCTCTCCGAACTGGTGAAGGTCGATCCCAAATCGATTGGCGTCGGACAGTATCAGCACGATGTCGATCAGCGCAATCTGCAGCAATCGCTTGAGACCGTGATCGAAAGCTGCGTCAACCGCGTTGGCGTCGATCTGAATACCTCCTCGTGGACGCTGCTGCGCTACGTTGCCGGAGTCACCGAGCGCACTGCGGTCAACATCGTGAAGTATCGCGACGAGAATGGACGCTTCCATTCGCGCGCGCAACTGATGAAAGTTCCCGGCGTTGGCCCAAAAACCTTTGAGCAGGCTGCCGGATTCCTGCGCATTCGCGACGGCGAAAATCCGCTCGACACGCACCGCCGTGCATCCCGAGTCCTATCCCGTGGTAGAGCAGATTGCCGAGTCGCTCAAGACTCCGGTCAGCGAATTAATCAACGCGCCCCGAGTTGCTGGAGAAAGTCGATCGCACTCAACTCTCCGCCGGCACATTTACCCTCAACGACATTCTCGAAGAGCTGAAGAAGCCGGGCCGCGATCCGCGCGATAAATTCGTTGCGCCCAGCTTCGCCGAAGGCGTTCGCGAAATCGCCGATGCGCAGCCGGGAATGATTCTGGAAGGCGTTGTGACCAACGTGACCAAGTTCGGCGCCTTCGTCGATATCGGCGTACACCAGGACGGATTGGTTCACATCAGCGAGCTTTCCAATCGCTACATCAAGGAGCCGGGCGAGGCGGTGAAGGTGGGCCAGATCGTGAAGGTGAAGGTGCTGAGCGCGGATGTGAAGACCAAGCGCATCGCGCTCTCGATCAAAGCTCTGCTGGAAGCCGCTCCGAAGACGCAGCCCGCAAGCCGCAAGTACCAAAGCCACCGGAGAAACCGCAGCTCTCGGTCGAGCAGAAGCTCTCCATGCTCTCTTCGAAATGGAAGGCGCGGTAAGAAGCTGTTGCAGACGTCTGCAACATTCGCCAACTTCGGGGCAAAGTATGCAGGAAGAGCAAAACAAAGGCACCTCATAGTTGTGAAGAGCGTGGCTTCCCACCTTCGCGCAACAACAGCGCGGATGTGGGGTACCGCTGACAAATCAACGCATCTTACTTTGCCAGGTACTGCTCCCACTGCCAGAGCATGCGGTTGAACAGATGAGTGCGCGTCTCGGGACCGGCGATGCCGTGGGTTTTGCCGGGGTAGAGTTGCAGATCGAAGGGGCGTCCGGCGTTGACCATGGCATTTATGAACTGGATCGAGTTCTGCATGTGCACGTTGTCGTCGCTGGTGCCGTGCACCAGCAGCAGACGCCCGTTCAGCTTCGCCGCCGACTTCACGACGCTGGTCTTTTCGTATTGCTGCGGCGTTGTCCTTGGGCAGTCCCATGTAGCGTTCGGTGTAGGTGCGTGTCGTAGTTGTGCCAGTCGGTGACCGGGGCAACGCTGATTCCGGCCTTGAAGCGATCCGAGTGGGTCAGCGCGTAGGCGGTCATGGTTCCGCCATAGCTCCATCCCCACCAGCCGAGGCGCGTGCTGTCGAGTTGCGGAAACCTCTGCAGCGCCTGATCGAGCGCGGCGAGATTGTCACGCAATTCCACCTCGCCGAGATGATGGAAGGTGGCCATGGCAAACTTGCGTCCGCGATTGCCCATGCCGCGATTGTCCACCTTGAGCACGGCGAAGCCATGATGGGCGAGCACCTGGTCGAATGCGTCCATGGTATGCGCAGCAGTCACGCACCGATCTGTCCTTGCGGGCCCGCCGTAGGGATTGAGGATCAACGGAACCTTGCCGTTGACCTCGGTGGCGGCTCCGGCCGGAGGCAGCAGAATTACGCCGCGCAGCAACTGTCCGTCTTCGGCGCGGAAGTCCACAAACTGCGGAGTGCAGCGTATCGTAGCCATCCCATGCGTGCGAGGCCCAGACCTCGCTGCACGGACCGCCGACAGCGCAGATCTGCATCTTCGGCGGGCTCGGTGAGGGCGCTGTATGTGTCCACAAAATACTTCGCGTTCGCGGTCATGGAGACGCGAGTGCACGCCGGGTTGGCGAGTCACGGGCACGGCCTCGCCGCCCGCCAGCGGCACGGCAAAGAGCTGCTCCTGCCGATCATCGCCCTTGTTCGCTTCGAGGTAAACGGTGCCCTTGGCTTCATCGACTCCGAGCAGCGTTGTTCACCTCGTAACTCGCCGCTCTCCAACTGCCGTTCCAGTTTGCGCGGCAGCGAGGGGCCGGGCGGGATCAAAGCCGTATAGATAGACATGTGTGAATCCATCGCGCCAGCTCAGCCAGAGGAATTCACTGCTGGAGTCGAGAAAGCGCAGACCCTGGTGCTCGCCGCGCCCCATGGGATCGTGGAGTTCGATGTAGTTGGGATCGCGTCTCGTGCAGCACCCGGCGCGACTTTCCGGTGCGGGTGTCGATGAAGTACAAGTCCTGCTCGTTCTGCGAACGGTTGAGCACCATCGCCCAGGCAAGTCCGGGACGCACCCAGCCAAAGCGAGGAATGTAGAATTCGCCTTTCACGCCGAGGTCGATTTCTTGGCGCCGCCGTCGAGCCCGGTGAGCATCAGCTTCACCGTGGGATTCGGGTCGCCGGCATTGGGATAGCGCTCCTGATCTGTCTCGGGATGGGTGGGCATCCAGTCGACGATTGGATACTGCGGGACCGGGCTTCATTCATCTGCAGATAGAGAATCTGCTTTGCGTCGGGCGACCAGAAGTAGTTCGAGCGCACGTCCAGCTCTTCCGAGTACAGCCAGTCCACCTCGCCGTTCAGCAGGTTTGCGTCGCCGCTCTTTGTGAGCGCAATTTCAGCGCCTCCCGCGATGGGACGCACGTAGAGGTTGTGAGCCGCGCAGGTAGCTTAGAAATTTTCCATCGGGCGAAAACTTGGGATCGCTCGATGGCTCGTCGGCATCGGTCAACTGGCGTCCTTTCGCGGCGGCCACATCGAAGATCCAGAGCTGGCCCCGACGCGTCGAAGAGCAGGCTTTTGGAATCGGGCGACCACTGGTAGTCAGCCACGCCGAAGCGGGCGCGGTTTTCGCGCTGGCGGTCGTCCTTCAGTTTGCTGGTGGAGGGCGTGAGTGCCGCCAGTTTGTCGGCGGCGATCAATTGCGCGCTCTTGCCGCTGGCGGGATCGAAGTAGTAGAGCGATTCCTGCTCGCCGCTCGGCTCCGTACTGAATGTAGGTGAGCTTGCTTCCGTCGGGGCTCCACTGCATTCCGGCGGGCGGACGGGCGCTGGAAGCGGAGGGACGCGTAGATTGCCTCCACGGTGTACTGCTTCTTGGCCGCTTGCTGCGCCGTAGCCGTGCGAGTACCGCCACGCTCACCAGAGCACGATACGAACACCACAAGCCATCTGCTGGTCTTCAAAGCAGTTCCTCCGCCGGAGCCATGATGCTCCTGTGGCGAAGGTAAATCCGAGCTGGAGCAATTTGCAAGCTGGAGCGCCGGCGAGACGGGAAATCCTTAGCGAAGGGTCAACCAGATGCGCGCCGAGGCTGAAGCAGGGCGATCAAAACGCCGAAGACAGAAAAACAAGTTATGGGCCGCTTGTTTCGGCAGGCGCCAGGAATCTGGACGCCGCGCTCGCGGAACGCGGCGCCCAGCGCGCGATCCTGCTTGCGGAGAAAGTCCGCCAGTTGCGCATGAAACAGCGCAATGGCCAGACCGAGCAGGACGCGGGTAAATTCCAAAAGCATGGCATGAAGTTTAGGCGGGATGGCGGCGTTCGCTCCATACGGCAAACTTCTTAGGGCTGACGGCAAAACGCCTTGGCCCGCCGTGACGTGCTAAAATTCGCAACTCATGGGCTTCCCGGGAATTCATGCCAACTGATCTTGAAAAGCTTGTCGAATTGCAGAGGGTCGATCTCGAACTTGCGCGCCTCAACGCGCAGCTTGCGGCCATACCCAAAACCATTGCGCGCATTGACGCCAAACTGGCCAGCGCCCGCAAACGCGTGGAAGACGCGCACGCTGCCATCAAAGCCGGAGAGACTGCCAAGCGCCAATACGAACAGGAGATTCAGTCTCTCAACGAGAAGATTCTCAAGTTCCGCGGCCAGTCCTCGAGCATAAAGAACAACGAACAGTACAAGGCACTGCTCTCAGAGATTGCGCACGCCGAAGGCGAGATCGCAGGCTTCGAGGAGAAGATTCTCGAAGTCATGCTGAACGCCGATTCGCTTGCAGTCGCAACTGGCTGCCGCCGAAGCGGCGCTCAAGGCCGAGTCCGCTGAAGTCGAACGCCAGAAGATCGAGGCCGAGAAGGCAGGCGAAGCGGACCGGGCTGCCGCCGCCAAGGCCCAGGCCAGGAGCCAGGAGTTGCGCAAGGACGTGGACGAGACGCTGCTGGCGACCTATGACCGCATTCTGAAATCGCGCGGCTATGCCGTGGCCGAGGTGCTGGAACATCGCTGCACGGCCTGCCAGGTGATGTTGCGCCCGCAGGTGCTATCCAACATCCGCGCCGCGCAGGAGGTTGTGCACTGCGACTCCTGCGGACGGATGCTCTACTACCTGCCGGAGCACAACGTAAAGACCGTCGGCGGCCAACGCCACGGGAATTGCGCACCAGGCCGAACGCGAATGGATGTTTGTGCCCTCGATGGGCAGCAATGGCGCGTTTGTGGTCTTCATCAACCACAAGGGCAACGCCACCATGAAGGCCTATGATGCCATGACCGGCGAGGCCATCGCGCGCCGGGTGGAGAAGAACGCGATCTGCCAGAAGATTTTTGCCGAGGAGATCCGCGACGCTCGCAATCTCTTCGTGGACGAGGCAAACCTCGAAGAAAAATACAAAGAACAGTTGCCGCCCGAGGTGCTTGACGACCTCCGGCATCAGCTTCCCAAGGCGTAACCGGCGCGCACTCGAATACAATCGTCGAGTGCGCAGGCGCACCTCCCGCATGAAAGCTCAAAAGAAAACATCATCGGCTCCGGTTGCGCGCGTGATTGTGAACGCACACGCCGTGGCACGGCTGCGCAGCGGCCATCCCTGGATCTTCAAGTCCGATATTGAGCGCCTCGATCAGGCCGCGCCCGGCGCGCTGGTGCGGGTGGAAGACCAGCGCGGCAAGCCTTATGGCTCCGCGCTGTACAGCTCCAGCTCGCAGATCGCGCTGCGCATGGTTGCGCCGAATCCGGTGGAGGCGGAGAAATATCCCGAGTTGCTGCGCTACCGCATCCGTCAGGCGATTGCCTATCGCGAGCGCGTGGTGCGCGACTCGGATGCTTTCCGCGTGCTCTTCAGCGAGGCCGACATTACCCCCGGCCTGATCGTGGACAAGTACAACGACGTAATCAGCTTCCAGGTGCTGACCCAGGCCATGGATGCGCCGTTCGCGCGCGAGATTCTGATCGAGGAGTTGAAGGCAGCATACAAGCCTGAGACGATTCTGGAGCGGGTGGACCCGCGTATTCGCGAGCTCGAAGGGCTGGCCCCGCGCGAGGATCAGGCGGCGTATTCGCGGCTGAAGAAGCCCAAGACCTCGACCCTCTTCCACATGAATGGACTCGCCTTCCACTACGACGGCAGCGCGGGACAAAAGACCGGAGCCTTTCTCGACCAGCGCGAAAACTATGCCGCCGCCGAGCGCTATGGGCGGGGCCGTGCGCTGGACATCTGCACCTACCAGGGCGGTTTCTCGCTGCACCTGAACCGCGTCTGCGAGCAGGTCACGGCGGTTGATATCTCCGCCGAGGCGCTGGCCGTAGCCGAGCGAAACCGCGAACTGAATGAGCAGAAGCCGATCGAATTTGTGCAGGCCGACGCCTTCGAACTGATGCGGCAGTACGCGGACGCCGAGCGGCGATATGAGACCATCGTGCTCGATCCGCCGGCTTTCGCGAAATCGAAGAAGAGCGCCGAGGACGCGCTGCGCGGCTACAAGGAGCTGAATCTGCGCGCGCTCAAAATGGTGCGCAACGGCGGAGTGCTGGTGACCTGCTCGTGCTCCTTCCATGTCAGCGAACAGGATTTCTTGGCCATGCTCTCCAGCGCCGCGCTCGATGCCCGCCGCAATCTCCACGTGATCGAAAAACGAATGCAGTCGGCGGATCATCCGGTGCTGCTCAACGTGCCGGAGACGCACTATTTGAAGTGCATCGTTTGCTCGGTCTTCTGACTCGAATTCATTTGAAACAAACAGGCCACCCCAAGCGCGGGCGGCCTTTGATTCCTGGAGCCTTTTATCCTGGACGGGAAGCGTAACATCGATTACTCGCAGACGATTCCGAGACCGCCTACCCCTGCTTGCAGTGCTTGCGCATCTGGTGGAACTTCGCCAGTTGCTCCGGCGTCAGGATCGTTGCCAATTGCGCCTGCGTTGTCTGGCGAATCTGGCTGAGCTGCGCCTGCTTCTGTTCGTTGGTCAGCGAAGGATTGTTGAGCACCGCCTGCCGCTGCTGGCGAGTCGACCTGCGGAGGTCTTTCAATTTGCTCTGCTGGTCTGCCGTCAGGCCGAGCTTCGCCGCAAACTTAGCTTTGGCTGCGGCGCGGTGATCGGCAAACGCCTTCTGCTGCTCGGGGGTCAGCACGGACTTCATCTGCTCGCGCGTACTGGCGCGCAGCGCCTTCAGTTTGGCCTGCTTCTGCTCCGCGGTCAGCGTCTGGTCGTTGCGGATGATGGCCGCCTGGTCGCGCGCACGAGCTGCGCAGATCGCTCAGTTGTTTCTTCTGCTCTGCAGTCAGTTGAGTCTTGCGCTCCGGTTGCGCTGGCCGCGCTCTGGGTTGTCGGTATCCGGCGCCGGTGCAGTTGCCTGCTGCGCCAGCAGAGCAGCACCGCTCAGGGTCATTCCCAACATCAGCACCATGTTCTTGATCCAATTTCCACGCATTGTCATTTTCTCCATCTTCACTTGTTCTGAGGTCCGTCTAAAACTTCGTCCCCATGCTCAAACGAAACACCGCCAATGCGCCAGTAGTTTCGCCGGAGTTCGTTTGCGAATTGTCAATCAAAACCGAACAGCTTACGAAAGTCGGGATTTCCATGTGTGTTCCCCTAGACTCCACAGCCTTCGATGTGTTGCAATAACGGAAGCTCATGATGCATAGCCACCTTTAGACGAGATTCCGGAAGGCTTGTCCCCGGTGCCCTCGGGCGAATTGGTGGTGCCAGCGCTGCCGGCCGAGCGAGAGTCTTGCATTTTCGCTGGTGGTGCCCACTCGCAATGAGAGCCACAATCTCGCTGAATTGATTAACCTTCTCAAGCCGGCGATTGCCTCCGAGGTCGGGGAATTCCTACGAGATCATCATTGTGGACGACAACAGTCCGGACGGAACCTGGCAGGTTGCCGCCGATTTGGCCGCCATGGATCCGCATGTTGTTGCTTTGCGCCGCATGAACGAGCGCGGACTGGCGACGGCTGTGGTGCGCGGCTGGCAGGCTGCTCGTGGCAATTTGCTGGGCGTGATCGACGCCGATCTGCAACATCCTCCGGAAGTAACAGCGCAGTTGATTGCAGCCATGCGGAATGGCGCCGATCTTGCGGTGGCAAGCCGCGAAGCCGAAGGCGGCGGCACCAGCGACTGGAGTTTTCTCCGTCTGCTGATTTCCAGTGGCTCGCGCGCACTTGGCAAGTGCTGCTACCCGGTGTGCTCGGCTCGGTTTCCGATCCGATGACGGGATTCTTCGTGGTTCGCCGCACGGCAATTCAAGATGTGGTGCTGGCGCCGTGCGGCTATAAGATCCTGGTTGAATTGCTGGTTCGCTCACGCATCCAGTAGCGTGGTCGAGGTTGGCTATGTTTTTCGTTCGCGGCAGCGCGGCGAGAGCAAAGCTTCGATCATGGTGTTTATCGATTACGTGCAGCATCTTTTGCGGCTGCGAGCCTCTGCTCGCACTTCCTCCGCCCGGCCCGCACCCACGGAAATGGAAAACGGAACCGCCGCAGTGAGCAGGGACTGAAGTCAGTCGCCAGTCCCTCTCCTGCATGCAATGGATTCCTATTTATCTGTTAGCTCATAAGGCAGATACACGGGTTCCCAGACGTCCGCAGTGAGCGCATCCTCTATCTCTCTTGGACTTATGCCTGCCAAGCCATCCTGAATGGCCTGGTTGCTGACGGCCCTCGCGATTTGTTTACTGACGGAGCGGATCGTCTTCAAATCGGGCAGGAGACTTGCCGTCCTGTCTGTCTTGGTTGGTGAGAGTTCAGCCAGAGTCCGTGCTGCAGCCTTAATCATTGCGTCGGACACGTGCCTTGCGCGCGAGGCGATGATGCCCAAAGCCAGTCCGGGAAAGATATACGAGTTATTTGTCTGATCAATACGCACCAGCTTGCCCTTGACGTTGACCGGCTCGAAGGGGCTGCCGGTGCCGATCAGTGCGCGTCCTTCTGTCCAGTCGAGTAGTTGCTGCGGCGCGGCTTCGGCGCGCGAGGTCGGATTCGACAAAGGGAAGATGATAGGCCGAGGTGTATGCTTTGCCATCTCACGCACCGCGTCCTCTGTAAATGCGCCTGCCTGGCCAGAGACTCCGATTAGCACTGTCGGTTTTGCATTTCGAACGACGTCGAGCAGACCGATGCACTGTTGATTCGAGAGCTGCCAGCTTTCGATATCGGAATGTTTGCGCACAAAAGCCTGCTGCTCGGAGCGAAGATCCTTCACGCCTTCAACCAGCAGACCGTAGCGGTCCACAGGATAGAAACGCGCGCGGGCCTCTTGTTCGCTTAGCCCTTCGTCCTGCATCAGGGAAACCAGAAGGCCGGCAATGCCAAGACCGGCCGAACCGAAACCAACGATGGCGATGCGGTGCTGTTCCAGCGGAATGCCGGTTACGTTCACAGCCGAGAGCAAAGCGGCGGCCGCGACGGCGGCTGTGCCCTGTATGTCATCATTGAAAGTGCAAAGCTGCTCGCGATAGCGATGCAGCAGCCGTGCTGCGTTTGTGCCAGCAAAGTCTTCCCACTGCAACAGAACGTGCGGCCAGCGCCGCTTTACCCCCGAGACAAACAGGTCGACAAACTCGTCATATTCGGGACCGCGTACCCGCTTGTTGCGCCACCCAATGTATAGGGGATCATTCAAGAGATCCTCATTATCAGTTCCTACGTCGAGCAGGATCGGCAGGCAACTCTCAGGCGGGATGCCGCCCAATGCCGTATACAAGGCCATCTTTCCGATGGGAATGCCCATGCCTCCGGCTCCCTGATCGCCGAGGCCGAGGATGCGCTCGCCATCGCTCACGACAATGCAGCGGACCTTATCGTAATGCGGATGCGACAAAATCCGATCGATGCGTTCCTTGTTGGGGTAACTGATGAAGAGGCCGCGCGGCTTACGCCATATTTCGCTGAAGCGCTGGCATCCTTCGCCAACTGTTGGTGTGTAAACGATTGGCATCGCTTCTTCTATGTTGTGCTCTATGAGGGCGTAGAACAGGGTTTCATTTGTGTCCTGGAGATCGCGCATGAAGGCGTATTTGCCAAATGGCGTGCGGCGATTCGCAAACACCTTCTTGCGGCGTGCAATTTGACCCTCGAGCGTGAAAACGTGGGGAGGCAGCAAGCCGTGAAGGGCAAAGAGGTCTCGCTCCTCCTCGCTGAACGCAGTACCTTTGTTAAGCCTCGGGTCATTCAGCAGCTCGTATCCGGTAAGGCTAGTCCGAACTTTCTGATTCTGGTGGGCGCTTTTCGTATTTTGCGTCTGCATGGACCCTCTCTCTGTAGCTTAGCTTTTCACTGATAAGCGTGCAACTGGCGTTGGCCAGACCGGATGAAACGTGCTCACGGGTGTTTACATCCGAACCAGCGCCGCTCGCCCACATGATGGAAAAAAGGCCGATGGTGGTGCCGATGGTCATGAATTTTGGGCGCAGGCGCTTCGCCGCGTCATGATTGCTTCGCGCGGCTCGGCAAGGCTGCCCATGCGGCCTTCACGCCTCGTTTCTTCGTACGCGAGGTCGGGATAGCAGCATGAAGACGCCGGTTTCAGCATCGACGCCGAGCAGGGCAATCAATCCCACCCAGACTCCGATGCTCATGTTATAACTCGCTAGATACAGGAACCAGATCGCGCCTACGGCGAGAAAGGAACGGCAAGCAATACGATCAGCGTCGATACCTGAGCCAACCATCGAGCAGGCAACCGTTGGAGATGAGTAGCACAGCCTGAGATTGACCTATCTTTCTGTTGCGCATTGCGGTACTCTGCCTGCACTGTGGCACTCTGTCTCTGCCCCAAAAACGTATTTAGAAATCATCCGGCAGCGAGAACGCCATCATAAAAAGCCTGATGCGGCGATTCCTTGCCAATCTCGTGCTGCTGATCATGCTCTGGGGCTACTTGGCTCCGGCTATGCTCGCAGCGGCGCAGTTGGACTTGCCACCGTGCTGCCGCTCGAATGGCGCCCATCATTGCGCCATGGCATCTATGAGGGCAAAGCCCGGCGACGCCAGTCCTGGCTTTCATACTAACTCTCCCCAGTGCCCCTGCCGATTGCAGGGTCTCGTCCTCAGTGCTGCCGGTCACGCGGAGGCGAAGAAGGCTTTCGCCGTCGAAGTGCCCACAAGAGATTTTCTTCTGCAATGGGAGCCCACTTCTTGCGGCTCCGGTGGTGCGATCCGCAATACTCAACGCGGTCCTCCTTCGCGCTCTAGCTGATTTCCCAACAACTGTACGGAACACCGCTCGAAGCTCGCGTGTGTTAGTTTTGCTGCGCCTGTATTTCTGCTTCTCTGGCATCACCGTGCATTGCGAATTTCGAGAGCGTTACGGGATTCGAGGAGTAAAGGTATGATCGGAAGAATTTGTCTCATGTCGGCAATGATTGCCCTCATTGCATCCACGGCCCTCGCCACAATTTTCGGCTCCGCCCATGGAATCGTCCACGATCCGCAACACCGCCCGGTCCAGGGCGCGACTGTGATTCTAAAAGCGAAGTTGTCGGATTGGTCGAAGAGTACGAGTGCGGATGCCAATGGCGAGTTCTCCTTCAACGCGGTGCCGCTCGGCGACTACTCAATCACCGTGAGCAGTCCCACCTTTGCGCAATCAGTGCAGAATGTCGTCGTCAGCCCCGGTACCGACCCTGTACTGCACTTTCAACTCACTCCGGGCGTCGCGACAGAGACGGTGGCTGTGAGCGGCGCGCCAGAAATTGCTCCGGTCGATTCGGTCACTCCCATCACCATGGTCAGCCGCATCGACATCCTGCACACCCCGGGCGCAGAGCGAACCAACAGCCTTGCCATGATTACAGATTACGTACCCGGCGCCTACGTCACCCACGATCAACTGCATATTCGCGGAGGCCACCAGACAAGCTGGCTCATTGACGGCGTGCCCATCCCCAACACCAACATCGCCTCCAACCTCGGGCCGCAGTTTGATCCCAAGGACATTGACTACATGGAGGCCTCGCGCGGCAGTTACGGCGCGGAACTTGGCGACCGGACCTATGGCGTGTTCAACATCGTGCCGCGCACCGGCTTTGAGCGCAACAACGAAGCCGAGCTGGTGATCAGCGCGGGGAACTACTACCAGACCAACGATCAGATCAGCTTTGGCAGCCACACCGAGCGTTTTGCCTACTATGCGAGCCTCAACGGCAATCGCAGCAACCTGGGCATTCAGACGCCGACCCCGCAGGTGGTTCACGACGCAGCCAATGGATACGGGGGCTTCGGCTCGCTCATCTTCAACGTTGACCACTCGAACCAATTGCGCCTGGTGACCTCGATGCGCAAGGACTACTATCAGATTCCGTACGACCCCAATCCGAATGACATCGAGAACAATCCCACCAACGGACAGTATCCGAGCATCGGCCTGCGCGATGGTGACCATGAATCCGATGTACTGGTGAATTTCTCCTGGGTCCACACCTTCAATTCAAAGGTGATGCTGACGCTCTCACCTTTCTTCCATTACAATAGCGCGAACTACGACAGCTCGCCGAATGACTTTCCGGTTGCCACACAGCAGAATCGTGCATCCACCTATGGTGGAGGTCAGTTCAGTTTCGACGCAAACGTTGCGAGGAACAATCTCCAGGTGGGAACGTACAGCTTCTACCAGACCGACAGCGAGACCTTCGGCGCAATCTTCAACGATGGCAGTAGCCAGCCGTTCAGTGCTCAGGAGCATCCCTCGGGCAACCTTGTTGCCTTCTTCATCGACGACAAATTCAAAGTAACTCCCTGGCTTACGTTGACCGCGGGAATGCGTCCCACCTTCTTCAATGGCGGCGTTACGGAGAGCGCAATCAGTCCGCGCTTCGGCGCGGCGTTGAACATTCCACGCCTCAACTGGACTCTGCGCGGCTTCTATGGACACTTCTATCAGGCTCCGCCGCTGATTACCGCCTCCGGTCCGCTGGTGCAGTTTGCCAACGCCAACAGTCTGGCATTCATTCCGCTCCAGGGCGAGCGCGATGAAGAATATCAGTTCGGCATTAACATTCCTTATCGCGGCTGGGTGCTCGATGCGGACACCTTCCGCACGCGAGTGGTGAACTTTTTCGACCACAACAACATAGGCGAATCGAACCTCTTCTTCCCAGTTACTATTCAGGCGGCGCTGATCCGGGCCTGGGAGCTGACGTTGCGTTCGCCGCGCATCGCACATCGCGGCCAGCTTCACCTTGCCTACTCCAACCAGATTGCCGAGGGTGGCGGAGTCGTGACCGGAGGCTTGATCGGTTCCGTTCCGGCCCCGCCCATTTGGCCGGTCCCTCTGGCGCCGCTCGACCATGACCAGCGCAACACGCTGACCGTGGGCGGCGACTTGATGCTGCCCTGGCATACTCATGCCTCAACCAACGTGAACTATGGCTCGGGCTTCAGCAATGCATTTCCGGGGCAGCCGTATCCGGGAAATTACCTTCCATCCCACACAACCTTCGACCTGAGCTTTAGCAAGCAAATTGGCGAGTGGTGCACACTCTCCTTGACTGGGCTTAACGTCGCCAATCGCCGCGTGGAACTCGACAACAGCGTCACCTTCGGCGGCTTTCACTGGAACTCTCCCCGCGAGGTGTACGGGGAGGTCCGCTACCGCTTCCATTACTGAGTTGCTGACCGCAGCCCACAGTCTGGGAAGCAGAATCTGCGCTCCAAGGTCAAACACAAGAAGGCCAAGGCCGTTTTTGCGCCTGCCTGATCTCGAATACGCCAAGGCAACTGAAAGCTGCTTCCGCAGCCGACATACGTCGCCAAACTACTTCTTAACTGCGCAGATCGGCTGCCAGAAATGCCGGTTCAGCTAGCGTACCCGAGAGTGTCATCGTGAAAATCGGCGGCTGGAAAACTCTTCTGTGTTTGAGCGCTATGCTATTGTTGCGGAGGACGATGTGGATGACGCTATCAAGCTTATTGAGCGGCCTCGGGCACCGTCCGGACACAATGTGGGCCAGAGGGGTGTTCGCTCTGCCTGCGTGACAACGATGCGCGTGTGCAACTCCGGATTCCGGAGTACGCTCACCGCTCACGTATCCCGAAAAACATTGTGATGGCGCACTCTCACCTTGCTGGGGCCATCACCTTCGATGGTCTGCTGGCGAGCATGACGATCGAATCGCCCACCGATGGCGATGCCTTTCTTGCCTATCTTTTGTGCAGAACTGTCAGATTTAACAGCTGATTTTTTTCCCGTTCACCCATAGTTTCTTTGTCTGCCCACGAATTCCGGGAACAGGTCGAGAATGTCGTTCGCTGACAATGCGATGAGGAAGATTCCATGATGCGCTACTGCGCGCGGTTGTTGGGAGCATCTCTGCTCACCATCCTCCCCTCCGTGCTCGCTAGTGCACAGCAGACCTTTGAATTCCTTCCTGAAGTTGACGCCTATTACACGCTGGCCCCGAAGGTGCGACTGAGTTTTCAGGCAAAGCAAACCAGGGAAGACGGCGACGCAACACAGGCTGAGTTTGGGCCTAGCATACAATTTCTCATGAAGCCTTTGCTTAGTCTGAAGAGGATTCGCTTGTACGATATGGACGCCGCGAAAAAGCGGGCGCTAGCGTTGTCGTTAGGATACCGATATGTGCGCACACCTGGCGGGGCTGGCGTTAATCGCACCATTCTCGCAGTTACCCCGAACCTCCCACTGAAGGGCGGGGTTCTGATTTTCGACCGCAACCGTGGAGAACTCAACGTCTCTGCAGGTGCTCTAACTTGGCGTTATCGCAACCGGTTATCAATCGAGCGGGGATTAACCATTCACCGTTTCCATCCGATACCATATGGCAGCGTAGAGGTCTACTACGACAGCCGGTATGGGAAATGGAGCAGTACCGATTTGTACGCCGGTTCTAAGTTCCCGCTGGGTAAACACACCCAGTTCGACTCTTACTACGAGCATGAGAATAACACCGGCAAAAAACCCAATCAGCAAATAAACGCCCTTGGACTCATACTCAATCTTTACTTTTGAGTAGCGTAGATCGCCGATGCTTGGTATTTCTGGACGAGAGCGAAGTCACCACTGAGATGACCCGGCGTTATGGGCGTGCCGAACGCGGAGAACCCGTGTGCCGGGCGGACATTGAGGGTGCACCTTACGGAGCACTGCCCGGAGCGGCTACCGGAGTTTGATATAGCTCTGCACACGGGTATGAGGCGAAGTGAGCAGTACGGATGCGAATGGAGTTGGGTTGACCTAGGCGCCCAATCAAGAACTTCCGCTGGCATGACCTGCGCCACACCTTCGCCAGTCGCTTGGTGATGGCAGGCGTCGATATACGCACCGTTCAGGAGTTTGCTAGGCCACAAAGGGATTCAGATGACGTTGCGCTACTCCCATCTCGCGCCTAAGCACCAGTTGGAAGCTGTGAAGCGGTTGTGCAATAATCAACTTGCTCAGAACGGAGCAACTGACAACAAAACTAGCACCAGTGATTTTGACCAAGCAAAACCGATCACAGCTAGTCAATAGTAAGTTGTTTCGCCGCAAGTGGTTACCTTCCCTAAGCCGGGATGGCGGAACTGGCAGACGCAGCGGACTCAAAATCCGCCGAGGGCAACCTCATGGGGGTTCGATTCCCCCTCCCGGCACCAAGACTTCATCAGTCGCGAGCAGCAACACTCTACGGGTACACCAAAACGTGAACGGCGGCGCCGAAGCGCCGCCGTGGTCTGTGTTGGTTGAATTTAGAAGGTCAGACGCGCACCAAGCTGAATCTGGCGCGTGCCGTAGACGAAGTTGCTGTTGGCGCTGTTCGGAACACCGAACAGCGAGGACTGACTGCCAGCCGCACCGGAGACATACGACGTGTTCGGCGAAAGCACCGGCGCGGTAATGGTGGAAGCCGGAGTGCCAGCCGCAGGAGTTGCAGTGCTTCCAGTGTAAGCCGCAGTGGTGCTTATGCCGGTTACGTTTCGATGGTTAAACAGGTTGAAGCCGTCCGCCGTGAACTCGACATGGTAGCGCTCGCCGAGGGTAACCTGCTTTGCAAGCCGCAGATCGCATACGTAGGTGGCCGGCTGCTGCCAACCGTTACGCTCCGATCCCGGAACCTGGTAGGAACCACCAGCACCCAGCATACCGTTGCCAACGCTTTGGTACTCCTGGGTGCCCTGATATACGGATGGATAGAAGGAATAGGTTGTCGCGGAGTAGGGCAGACCGTTCTGGATCTGAAGCACAGGCGATGCCTCCCAGCCCTGAACCAGGTACTTCTTCCAGCCCTGAGCCTGCCACGGAGACTGCAGTACTGCGCTGAGGGTAAAGCGATTCGGCACGTTGTAGCTGGAGTTACCATACTGAGCGTACTTGATGTTGTGGGGATCAACATAAGCCGGGTATGTCGACGCCGACGTGCTTCCGTTCACACCGTAGTCCAGAGCATGGGACCAAGTGTAATTGGCCGCGAACTGAACGTGGTTGCTCATGCGCTTTTCCAACTGGATGACAAAGGCGTTATAGCTGGAGTTGACGTTGCTGACGTTCTCGATCACGCCGCCGAAACCATAGTTCAGGCGGGAAGTGTAGAACGGTGTGGTAACGGCGAAGTTGTTGGACAGCGGCAGGCCAGTAACGTTATTGCCGCTAATCTGGTTTGACAGCGTGTAGGCGATGCTGGAGGGCGGCGTGACCAACTGCGTCCCCGCTGCACATGCGCCATTGGTCATAGCCCCGCCTTGCAAACCGGTCGCTACACCTTTGCTGACGGCTGAACAGTAGGGTGTTCCGGGATTGGCCAGATTGCTATCGGTGAAGCTCTGCATGTGGCGGCCGAAGCTGCCCAGGTAGCTGGCCGAAAGCACCATATGCCAGCCAATCTCGCGCTGGATACTGAGGTCAACTTCGTGAATCTGGGGCATCTTGAAGTTGGGATCAAAGTAATCCAGCGTCAGGCTCGCCGGGCACGTCGTCGGGTTCGGTGCAGTCGATAAAACATTCGGGAACTGCGGCGCGCATCCCGCAGCGGATTTCGAGTTCAGGGAGTATGTTGGCTCGCTCGCCGCGGAAGCGAGGTTGCCAGTATTGGTCATGCCGCTGAAGAGGGTGGCGTTGATAACGCGGCCAAAGTACATGCCGTAGCCGCCACGCAGCACCGTCTTGCCATCGTTTAACATATCCCAGGCAAAGCCTACACGCGGTCCCCAACTGTTCGGGTTGTTTGGCATCTTGCCAAGAGTGATGTTTTGCGTACCCAGGGTGATGGGGTTCTGCAGGCTCGAAATGCTGTTGGGCATCAGTTCGGTTTCATACCGCAGGCCCAAATTCACGGTCAACCTGCGCATAAGTTTCCAGTCGTCTTGCGCGAAAAGCGAAAAGTCGTTGGTGCTGAACTGATACGCCTGCACAGGGTTGGTGGTTGAGCTTCCCTGGAAGCCCTGATAATACGAGGAATACTGGAGGGGGAGCTTCAGCGCGGGATTTGCAGCGGAATACAGGTCAGCGAAGAACTGCGCCGGCCCGCCGTAAGAGTACGAACCATACTGCTCATAAAGGTTCTTGATCGTGTCGCTGCTGTTCACGTAGTCGATGCCGAATTTCAAATTGTGGTGATGACGGGCGATCGAAATGGTGTCAGCAATTTGCGTCTTGCGCTCGTCCGGGTACTGGATGCGGTTGCCGTAAACAGTACTGCCGATCGTGATACTGCTGAGTGAAACGGTCGGAGCGATACCGTAGGGATTGCTCCCGAGCAGCGTCGCGGTGTCATACGCCGAAGGCTTCTGGTTGCTTTCAAACTCGAAGTCCCGGCCGTAGTGGAAGCGAAGCTGGTTCGCCATGGTGCTGTTTAAGATCGTGTCCAACTTTGCTACACCCCAGGTGTCCTTCACGTAATCGTTGCCGAAGCTGTCGATGCCGTAGGTGTTCGTGGCCTGGGTCTGAATGCCAGCCGGGGATGCCCAGCGCATGCGGTTGACTTCAAACGAAGCGTGGTTCCTCTGATTGATAATCCAGTCCAACTTGGGGAAGAAAATGTCCTGGTCGCCGGTGCGCGGGGTCGGTCCGGTATCGCTGATCAGGCCGAGCAGGCCCGCGCTGGGGTTGCCAAACATATCTTTGCCCCAAAGCTGCTGGGCGGCGGCGTAGTTTAACTTAGTGGCCGTAGCAAGCGTACAGACATTCGCGTCCTGCGTGCTGGGCGCGGCCGCGCCCTTGCCGCCGCAGACGACTCCTGCCGGCAGAGCAGCATCCGGCACGGCAAAGAACGCCGAATTGCTCGGAACCGCAGTTCCGGGGAAGTTGCGGTGATAGCGATCATAGGCGACATACCAGAACAGCTTGTCCTTGATCAGCGGTCCGCCCACGCCGAAGCCGCCCATTTTGCGAACGTCTTCAGGCTTGTAAGGCACCGTGTTGGCAGCCGTGGGCGGCGCAGTGAGGCCGTTGCCGTACACGGGCTGAATCAGGGTCGTGAATGGATTCCTCGAACCCCACTCGTTGTTGCGGTCCTCAAAATAGGCTTCGCCGTGAATTGCATTGCCACCGCTCTTGGTGACGGTATTGATGACGGCTCCGGCCGAGCGGCCATATTCAGTCGAGTAGTTAGACGTGTTGACCTGAAACTCCTGCACGGCAACTTTTGCGGTGGAGTAGCCAGCGCGGGTGCGGCCGGCCTCTTCCGAGAAGTACGCCTGATTGTCGTCGGCGCCGTCCACTGTGACATTGTTGAGTAGCGGGCTCATGCCGCGAACGCTGACCAGACCGAAGCCATTGGAGTCGCTGACTATGCCCGGTGTGAGCAGGACGAAGCTCGACCAGCGGCCGCCGTTTATGGGAAGGTTTTCGATCGCGATATCGTTAAATGTCGGAGCAAAATCGGCTGAGGTGACGTTCAATAGCGCAGCCTCATCAGTTACATCCACCGTCTCAGTGTTGCCGATCGTCAAATGCGCGAGCAGCGGAGTCAAACTGCCGACGGAGACGATGACATTTTCGGCTTTGTATGGGGCAAATCCTTCTGCATTGATCGTGACGGTGTACGTCGCAGGCTGCAACTGACCGATGCGGAAATAACCAGTCGAATCGGTTGCCGCCGCAAATGCCTGATTGCTGCTTTTGTTCTTTACGGTTACGGCAGCTCCGGGAATGACTTTGTTGTCCCGGTCAGCGACAGTGCCACCGATTGCCCCTTCAGTAGTTGACTGCGCCCAGGCTGCAATGCTGGACAGTATAAGAACGCAGCAAAATAACGTCGTCATCAGCGACCGTGAACACCAGTCGCGTGTGATTGTCTTCATGATTGTTAGTCTCCTGAAACGGTGTGTAAGGACTTAACTGCTTGATTCGTCAGTTTTCCAGCGGGGGCGGAGTCTCTCACGGACCCTATTCCCGGTATCGGCTCGAGGTTCTTTAGACAGAAATTAGTTAGGGTTCTGTATCGGGACGATTGTAGCTATCGAGAGTTGCTGAAAGATGTGAATATCAGTTGAAAAGAGAAGGTTTACCAGGAGCCTTAAGCTTGTCGCACCGATTTCGGCCGATAGCATAAACACAGGGTTAACGCCCGGTTAACGCCTGGCAACAAGGAGCGCGGAGTAGAAGGGCAGAACGATCAGGTTGACGTACACTGTTATCGCTTTCGTAAGTCATCAAGGAGACTTCGACTGATGGAACGCGCAATGCTGCGTTGGACGTCTGTGGTTTTCTTTTTCTTTGGGTTTCTCTCTCATGCACAACTCGGGGCTCAGGTAACGCCGTCGAGAATGGCCCCGAAGTTTACGAGTAAATCGCAGTTAGTGCTGGTGCCGGTGGTGGTGATGGGAAAAGACGGCCAGCATATTTCAGGCCTGAAGCGCGATGCGTTCAGGATTGAAGAGCATGGCAAGACGCGTGAGGCCACGATCTTTGAAGAGATCAAAACGGTTGCGCCAGATGCCAATTCCCGGCGCGCGCCGGCCGTGGAGGGGCACTCGAACTTCAACTATGCCGATGCGCAGAACTGGCGCATGACAGTGGTGGTGCTGGACATGCTGAATACGCCATTTCTCTCCCAGAACGAGGCCAAGCGGCAGCTGATTCAGTATCTGTCGAAGAGTTTGCAGCGCGAGGAACCGACGGCGCTGTTTGGGCTGCGGCTCAGCGGACTGAAGCAGCTTCATCCGTTTACTACCGACACTGCGGTGCTGATTGAGGCGCTAAAAAAAGCGCAGAACGAGATGGGCCTCGACGAAAGCAATCAGGCGACGGCGAACTGGTCACAGGATCTCACCGATACGCTAGCAGATAATTCAGCAGCCTGGGGGCATGACAGCGAGACGGCGCAGCAGATCCTTAATTTCATGATGGATGCCGAGACATCAGCGAACAACAAGGAGCAGCGCGATTCGATTCGCACGACGCTGACGGCAATGACGCAGATAGCGCACGCATGCGAGGCAATCCCGGGACGCAAGACGATGATCTGGGCGAGTGGTGGGTTTCCGTTCATGATCGACGATCCGCAGGCCTTTGCGCGAATGGGCATCGACATGGTGGCCCAGTACGAAGAGACGTGGCGGGCGCTGGTGGCAGCCGACATCGCGGTCTACACAGTGGATGTGAACGAACTGACGGGATTCTACGGAATGGCGAATTTTGATGCCTCGCAGCATTCGACTTCGGCGTTGCGCGCCGGTCGTTCCGATAGCAGCAGGGTGCCGCATCTTCCCTATAACCAAGACGCGCAGAAGCAGGAGACCCTTAAAGCATTCGCCGAGGCAACGGGCGGCCTTCCGTGCGCGAACACGAATGACCTTGCGCGGTGCTTTGCAAGGGCGGTCGACGATTCGCGCTCGTATTATTTGCTGGGCTACTATCTACCGGCAGATGACCAGAGGGCGGGATGGCGCACGCTGAAGGTGAAGGTGGAGGCCTCCGGGGCACGCGTGCGGGCGCGCAAAGGATTCTATGTGCCGTCTCCCGCGGATGACACGCCCGAGGCACGGGGGCGCCAAATTGTAGACGCACTGCAATCGCCAGTCGAGTTCACGGGAGTTCGGATGAACGTGCGCGAGTTGCCTCTTGCGGACAATGCAAAAACGGCCGGGGCAGGAAAGTCGAAACATGAGTTCGCGGTCGGAGTGCTGGGCAATTCGCTGACGGTGGACGGGAATGCTGTGGATGTGACAGCACTCGGTGTGGCTTTTGCCGCCGATGGAAATAACTGCGGACAAGCTGAGAATCATCTGGCTGGGAATCTGAAGCCGGAAGTGCTCGAAAAGATTCGTAAGTCAGGCATGGCGATGAACGTATCGTTGGAGCTAGCTCCGGGAAAATACGACGTACACTTCGCGGTGCGGAATAACGTCAGCGGCGAGGTCGGCTCGGTGAATTATCCGCTGGAAGTGAAATAGGAATAACAGGGCACAATGCCGGTAAGTTAGTTACTGCGCCGTCTGAGTATTCACTCGAGCGCCGTTGCATATTGCCTTTCAGTCGTCATCGCGAACCTTGGAAGCCGGGAAAACCGTGTACTTCGGCTTGGGCATATGTTGCTTGCCCATGGTTGCGCGCCAGAGAATGGCGTTGAGCTTGGCCGGATCGGCCTTGTCTTCCTTGCTGAAGTCCAGCATCGCGCTCTGCTTGGCGCTCTTCGTATCGGCAGGATTGGCTTGGAAAAGACTACCGTCGTCCTCGTGTCGGCGGTCGGCTTCAAACGCAGGCTGATCGCCATCGCCGGTGAACTGCCCCGAAATCGGTGAGGCCTGTGCGTCATTGTGATTCATTGGCGGCAGGCCCAGTAGATCCTCGATGGTGCGGATCATGTTGACCGTAGTATAGAAGCCGTGTTCCACGTGTGGTTTCACACCGCGCGGCGCGTACTTGCTAATGACCAGTGCGATCGAACGGTGAGCGTCCACGTGGTCGGGGCCGTCCTGCGCATCATCTTCCAGCACGAGAATGGCAGTGTCATCCCAGTACGGCGAGTGCGAGACTGCTTCCACGACGCGCCCGAGCGCCAAGTCGTTATCCTTGAGCGAAGCCTGGGGAGTGGGCATGCCCGCCCTCGCCCCATAAGTGTGATCATTCGGCAGACGCATCACCACCAGGTTCGGCAATTCCTGCGCTTCGTCGCCATGCTGACGCGCGCTGACAAAGCCACTAAACTCGCGGAGGAATTCGTCGGCGCGAAACTGGTCCGGGTAATCCAGGCGGAAGTCTGCAAAGTTGGGATCGAAGTGGCCAACCAGTTCGGGCTTAGTCGCCACGTTCCGTGCAATCAGCGGAATCGGCCATGGCCAGGGGCTCGGCTTGCCGGCGGCTGTACCCATTCCTTCAGGCAGCGGCTCACCGGGTGCGATCGACTTCTTCTGGCAGAGCGCTGTGGTGGTTCCAGTAGATGCCGGGGAGTTCACCCATCCGGGCTCGTTGCACCACTCGGTGTTTATATACTCGCCGTAATGCCGATAGCGCAGATGGGCACGGGCGGCGTTCGCCCACAAGTATCCGGTTGCAGGCTCATCGACGTCTGCGATGTGCTGGAGAAGTGGATACTCTCCGTTGACCAGGCCCTCAAAATCATACATACGCTGGTTGTTGCGATAATTGATCGGCCAGATTTTTTCCGTGTAGTCGCTGGTGATGGCCGCCGTGGACCAGACATGGCCGTTGCCGCTGATTTCACCTGAATCGTAGAAGTTGTCCAGCACGCCGAACTGGCGCGCGAGTTTGTGATGATTCGGTGTAATCTCCTCGCCGAACATCGCCAACGAAGGGTCGCCATTGCCGACTTCGAGATCGCCAAACACCTGATCATAGGTGCGGTTCTCCTTGATGATGTAAATCACGTGGTGGATCGGGTTGCCGTCATGGCCCTGGTTGCGGAAGTCGCTGCGGAAGTCGATCCGGGGCTGGCTTTCTTCAACCAGATTGTTACGCATGACTTGGGCAGAATAAGCCACAAGATTGCTCGCGATTTCTTTTTCTGTCAGGGACGCGACGGAGCCGTAGGTCAGCTCCCCGACGTATTTCCAGTTTTTCTTTGACCGCGTGTTCCTCGACTCCGGGCCAGGAGCGCTCGCATTGGGACCGGTTCCCTGGCCCTTGCCACTGCCAATAATGAGTTCGTTTCCTGCGAAGGCGAGCGCGGTGGGAAAGTACTCGGTGGGAATGAATCCCACAGGCATTGCCAGTTCGGAGTGCTTGCCCACGGGAAGAATTGCAACGGAGTTGGTTCCGGCCTCTGCGACGTAGAGTTTGCCGCTCGGGCTCAGTGCAAGCGCATTGGGATACGCACCACCGGCGCGCTGCTTGGGCAGGCGCACGTTGATGCGTGACACAACCTTGGACGTATCCGTGTCGAGCGCGGCGACTTCATCCAGATTGGCAAGCGTGATGTATAGCGTGTGCTTCCCCGGCACATCAATCATCGCTGTCGCATGCCCGGAGGAAGTTGGTGAGCCCTTGGGCGTGTCGAGTTCAATGCGATGGACTCTGCCGCTCACAAGATCCAACTCGGCGATGGCGGCAGTATTCCAGAGGCTCACCCATGCCTTTTGTTTACCGTCGCTGGCAATCGCGTATGGCATGGTGGCAGGAATCCAGTCGCTGTGAGAATCGCTCACGTCAAACGTTTTGAGGATCGCTCCGGATTTCGCGTCGAGAAGCCATACCTGATCGCTAAGATTTCCGGCAACAAGCAGGCGCTCGGGGGCTTCGCCAGAGGCCGGCAGCACAGCCAAGCCCGCTGGATACGCGATCATCAGATCCCTGCCGAGCGGCGACTTGGACAGAAACTTTTTGCCGTCGGGAATCTTCTGCGGGGGGATCTTCAGAAAGCGGCTCGGCGAAAGTTTGCCGTCGCGGAAGGAATACACGGCAATGCCGCTGCCGGTATCACCCGCAAGTTTCCCCTCGGAATCGGAGAAGGAGGCAATGGACGCATAAAGTTCGTCGCCATTGGGGCTGAACGCGAGTCCGAAGAAATACGTCTGTTTGAAGCGCGGGCGCAGACGCTCGTCGGCAAAGTCCATGAGTTGATTGTTGGCGCGATCCAGCAGCGTAATGGATTGCCCGAAATGTGATTCCGCGGTGCCAAAACCAGAGTTCAGCATCGCCACATAGTGTTGGTCGGGCGAAACCGCAGCCGCCGTGGGAAGGCTATTCGTGCGACGGGGGAAACCAGGCGCAGGCGTAAACAAAACCTTGCTGCTGGGCAGCTGAATCCTCTCGGCAATGGCAGCTGGGTGCTCCTGCGCCGCGGACATCGCGCAGGTCAACAGCAAAAGAGTGGCGATCGCGTTCTTCAACATCTTCCCCTCAAAAATGCGGATGGCACGACCATACACCCATCCGGTTTCGTTCCGGTAAATACCGCGGGCAAATTAAAGTGAACGAAACTGCAACCGGATCAGGACGCAATGCGGGAGCTTCTTGCTCGATCGGCATCTTCTATGACTACCAAAGGCTTCCTTGTGAACAAGATCATCCGATCTCACTGGCGACGCGGGCCCGAAGTCTCGATCTGGGAAGTTAGAACAGCGATGGTGCTTGGCTCAACTATCGGCCGTCCAAAGTGCGAATGGGACGTGCTCTGCGACAGGTGGACGTTCTGGTCGGAATTGAACTGGGGACGGACGTCACCGATGTTGGCGACGAACTGGCGGACTTTCGTCGATATTGGGAGGGCAGCGTGGAGGTGCCCGGCTCAGCAGTCGAGGAGCAAGCCGCCAGTGACGTTTCCAAGTCGTGGGCTACAAGAAGATCAAGTTCTTCACCAATGGAAATATCGGCGCGGAGAAACTTGAGCTACCCGAAAACGAAATGCACACGACTTCGTTCCGGGTGACGCTCAATCCAGAGTCTGCCCTTTCCGTTGTCGGATCGCCAGAGCGGAATTTTCGGCCTGCTCCACAAAGGGAAGAGTAGCCGACAAATCATCCAGCATCATCGGAAACGGCGATCAAAGCAGCCAGGGGTTTCATTGCTTGAAATAGTAGGTCCAACTCAAGCTGACGTAGGATTTCAAAGGAACACCAACAATGCGCTCCGACGGGAAGGGATTGGTTGGGAGCGCCAGTATTTCCGTTGTCTGACCCGTGTAGCCGCTGGCGATCAAGCAATTAACTCCGACGGACATGCGATTCTCTTTGAACGGTCGGAGCACCGCTCCCCGAACTTCTCGAACGGGTACTCCAGTAAAGCCGTCGCCGAGGGGCTTTGCTTTCACATATTCAAACTCGCCGAGAGCCTGTAAGTGAAATGGAAGCGTGTTCAACGACCCAACCGCATCCCAAATCATTCGCGGCGCCTCGGGTGTTGGCTCCCCCGTCTCCCGATCCCGGGCATCCGCTTGCGCATAGGAAACGTAGATTGCACCGTGCGAGAAGTTTCTTTGCATGGAGACTGAGATCACCTTGTTTAGAGATGGTCCCACAACCTGCTGTAGGCCCGTGTCGGGGTCAATCTTCGCCAACTCCAGCGAGTTTGAGACGCGCCTCAGAGTAACGTAAAACTGTATTTGCTTTAGCACCTTGGATATTACAAGCTGATATGCGCGCGAGGCTGAGAGAAGCGTTGGCTGACCTGCTCCCGTTCCGATCCGGGGATCGTTCGTGTGAAACGCCTCCCCGTAGCTGAAAGCCACCTTCGGCAACCAGCGATCCGGCGGAAGCAGCGTGAGCGTCCCCTTGGGGAGCGTTAGCGTAGCAAGCTTATTGAAAGAATTCTGTGGATTGATCAGGTCCTGATTGTCCATCCAGACTTCTTCCTGACGAAAGCCCGCGTTGTAGTGCAGGTATTTGCCGGCCATCCCATCCAAGGAAATAAAAGGTTCAACAAAGGAGAGAGTCAGGTTGTTGCTGGTCACGGGCTGGAAAACGCCTTGAGCGTCAATGTGCTTCAAATCCAGATCGCGAGGTGCATCCCGTCGGAGGTCAACCCCCGCCAACAGAGAAAGCCAGGGACGGACGCTCTGGAAATAGGCGGCCTCGCCACCTGCAACATTCCGTGACTCACTTTGCTGAATTAATCCGTCGCCAAAGTCGGAGCGGAGCGTAAGAGAGTAGTTTCTGAAGAAGCCCGAAAAGGACAACTGCCGCTGCTCACTCAAGTTCCAGTTATCCGTTGCAACCACAATAGCGGTGTGCGTACGGTCGAGTTGCCCACTGTCGATGGTATCACCGGGAACGGGCACGTTGATGGGAATCAACCCCGGGATTTGGGAGAACCCATAATAGCCAATCCCGAACAGGGTCAATTCATGGCGGCCCAGCACGAATTCGCGGAACCCGTTCAACTTGTACTGCTGCCGGTGTTCCAATCGGTCCAGAAATCCATTGCCGAAAGATGCCTCAACCCCAATCCACTCATTCGTCCGGGGATTTCGAGGGCTCCAACCCGCCGTAAGATCTCCATCGCGAGCGTCTCCTGTAAGTTGGACGAAGCTGCGGAGGCGCTGCCTTGGGACGTAGGAGACAGCAAGATCGACGGAGTTGTTCCCCTGGCGGACATTGAATGCGCCTCCATCCACGGTGGCCGCTTCAATCGTCGGCGGAATTAGAAAGTTCGGATCGGCATAGCCGTTTCCGTGAGCATTCGCAGGAAGGTTGTTGGGGTAAAGAAACGTGCCGATTTCAAAGAACTGAGCGATAGGCTCGCCGTGGTCACCGGCAACGCCAGGGGCAAAATATTGCGGAGCCTTGATTCCGCCGGACGCGGTCTCGATGGGAAGTCCGGGGATTGAGATCGGGGCTCCCGGTCGCCCGGGATTCGCGTCCAACACTTGGTCGTGGATAACAATGCTTTGCGCCGGATCAGGAGTCAGGGAAGACGGGGATGAAGCAACAACAGTAATGGCTTGCTGAACGGAGGCCACCTGCTGGAATTGGACGCTAATTTCATTTTGCTGGCTGGCGGCAACGGAAATGCCCAAGGTCACCGCAACAAAAGACACTGCCTCTGCCGTCAATCGGTATTCACCTGGATCAATACCTTCAAGAACAAAAGTGCCGCGCGCGTTGCTGTTTATTTCCGCAACCGGAGTTCCCGCGGAGTTCAGCAGTTTCAGGTGCGCCCCGGCGACGGGAGCGCCCCGAGGATCGAGAATCCTCCCTGAAACTCCACCCGTATCTGTGGTTGCCGACAGGTTCAAACAACAAGGTAGGAGCAGAGCCAGCACAATGAATGCCGTGCGCAAGTACACTTTGAAGCCCTGTCTAGAAGTCGTGATCATGCAGGGCCGAAATTGAGAGATTAGTCACCCCGTCGATCATATGCCAAGCGTTTCAGAAGTGAAAACAGCAAGGCTGTTTTGACGAGAGCGTGAAACGTTGCTCGATCAGGAACTCGGCCTGCCCAGAACCAAACCGGGGTCGCTCCGGCGATGAACGTTGGCCAAATCTCCTCAATTGAAAAATCGAAGGCAAGCGTCATGCCCTGGTAAACACGGTCCTGAGAGGTAACATCGTAAACGGTGTGCAATCTCTTAGGAAGTGGGTGCTGGAATTACTTACCGCGACGCCTTTGGGCTGCCAACTGGTCTTCCAGGTTGACGAGACCTTGGCGTTACCGTCCGAGATGCTCGTCTCCGGCCTGCCTCGGCGTGGCACTGGTGCACACGTTAAGGCGTGGCATTACCAGTAATGGCAAGGACACTGTCTTCACCTATTCATAGAACCTTCACGCAGCTTTGACAGCAACTTATCCAAACAGTGTTGAACTCATATTGTGCTCAGCTTATCCCAACCTGAGCCGGAAACATTCTCGTTGTAACAGGAGCGGAGGAGCAACCTAACCCATGCGCCCGGGCAATAGTGTCACTCTTGCCGTTTTGCTTTTCTTCGCCGTTATCGGGTGGTTGCGTCGGGTATCCCCAAAGCAGCAGCGCCAGATCATCGGTCTTGCTCTGTTAGGCATTGTGCTGATCGCGACTACTGAGTCCCTGCCAGAGCGTGCCGCGAAAGCGGTTGGAGATTGGCTGCCATGCCTTCTCGTGTTGATCGTCTATTGGCAGGCGGGCCGATTTGTTGGCACGATCAACACGAAACTTCAGGCTTGGTTAACCGATTTCGACCGCATACGACTCGGCGCAATCTTGGATCATTGGGCTTGCCGGTGGAACACCACCTGGATTGGAACATATTTCGAACTCGCCTATCTATCCTGTTACGCGATGATCCCTCTTGGGGTGGGAGTTTTGTACTGTGCAAATCGGCGGAGCGCCATCGACGTATATTGGGCTACCGTGTTACCAGCAAGCTATCTCTGCTATATGCTTGTGCCATTCGCACAAACTCTGCCGCCACGCCTGTGTTCCAGTGCTGGGAGTGTACGACACGCAAAGCAAAAGATCCGTTCGATAAACCTATTTATTCTCCGAAACGCCAGCATCCATCTGAATACATTTCCCAGCGCTCACGTCGCTTCCACCGTTGGTGCATCGCTAGTTCTCATGCGGTTTGTGCCTGCGGTGGGCGTTGTTTTTCTGCTGATATCGCTGAGCATCGCGGTTGGTGCCGTGCTCGGGCGCTATCACTATGCCTTAGACGTGATACTCGGTGTGATGCTTGCCGCCGGCGTCGCTGTTTGCGTCGGAAGACCATAAACTGCGGCGGTGATTGCAGCGCTTGGCAAGAGGTCAATCGAACCTTTGTGGTCTAGGCTGAAGAAGTCTCGGCGCGATTGAAGCTAATCTCTGGCGAAATCGCGCGGGCTCCGCAGCCTCCCGCGTCTGCGGCAACTCACGGCGGTAGGTCTCATAGACTTCGGCGAAGACGGCATCCCAGGAGGCGCGTTCGGCGCGCTGCCGGGCAGCCACGGCCATGTCGCGCTGCAGCAAGTCGCTGGAGAACAACCGCAGCACCGAGGCGGTGAACTCCTCCTCGGTACTGCAGATGAAGCCGCAGCGCTCGTGCTCGACGATGAACTTGGGACCGCCTTTATCGCTGACCACGGCGGGAACGCCGGAGGCCAAGGCTTCCAGCACCACGTTGCCGAAAGTGTCCGTCTCAGAGAAGAAGACGAAGAGATTCATGTTAGCGTAAGCACGGCTAAGAGCGGAGCCGCGCAGCACTCCAGTGAATTCGGCACCGGGGATGTGCTGGCGCAACCACCCTTCTTCGCCGCCTTGTCCAACGAATACGAACTTCACGTTGTTGTAGCCGGCATCCGTTACTGCGCGCGCAAGCGCGGCGAAGCTGCGGACCTTTTTTTCCGTCGAGAGACGTCCAACGTATCCAATGACAAACTGTCCGTCATCGGCTCGGTCGCGATGCGCGGGGCTGAACATCGCCAGATCGACGCCACGCTCCATTAGCGTGCAAGGCTTGTGGGTTGCGCCACGCAGTTTAGCAATGAGCTCCTGATTGGGTGCGAAGTGAAAACGCGCCACTTGGTAAAAATAAGCGGTGAGACGGAAGCTGACGTCCTCGATGGTTTGTAGTAGGCGGGCGCGGGGAGTGCCGGAGATCCAGCGCGGCAGGATTCGATCCGAGCGGCGAGCAGCGTACTCATGTACATTGGTGTGCCAGGAGGCTGCAAGGGGGATGCCGAGATCGTGGGCGGTGGCAGCGCCGAGCATTCCAAAGTCGTTGGGGCCGGTGATGTGGACGACATCGGGTTTGAATTCGCGCAAGGCGTCCACCACTCGGCGGTAGTAGCGAAAGAGTGCCAGGTCGTAGCCAAGGTCCTTTTCGACGGCGAATGAGATCGGCCCGCGCTGGAGATCAAGGCGGGTCACGCTGCCATCCTGAGTCAGACCGGGGCGGTCACCACTGGCGCTCACCAGAAGCATGGGAGAGCCGGTGCGCTGGGCATAGGCGACAAAGTTGCGGCAGGTGTTGGCAACGCCGTTGACTTCGTTCAGCGAATCGGGAAAGAGCGCAACGCGTATGGGCCGTGTGTTCATCTGGCGACTTCTTTCTGGGTAGAGATTTCGGGTGCGCTGGCGGCAATCGGTCCGGAGGCGGTGCGGAATTTACTCAGCAGGTGAGTGGTTTCAGGCAGCCGGGCAACGTCGAGGATTGCCTGGAGAAATCCGGGGACGCGAGGCCAGAGCAGGCTCAGCGGCTGCAGAAATCCTTCGCGGTCGGGGTAATATGTGCGCTGATCCCAGCGTGAGGCACCGTCGGAATGATCTGGATTATTGGCGACAGCATCGAGAAATGTCTGGTAGAAGCGGGCCACACGCGAGTCGTGATACTGCGGCATATAGAGCACTTGGCTCCTGCGCTCGCGACGCAGTTCCTGGACCCACTCGTCAAAGCTGGTGGCGTTGGTGAGGTTCAAGTTCGCATTCGGTTCGCAGCCGTGGCGGTCGCCGCCGGAGACTAGAATCTGCTGCCACCTCCTAGCGAGATGTATGACTTGGCGATTTTCTTCCATGCTCCGCAGACCGTTCACTTCAAATGCGTGCAGGTGGGCGTTGTTGAGGGCGAGGAAGTCCTCGATGTCGCGCGCAAAGTCGGCGGCAGGATTGCCGTAGAGATTCCACAGTGGATGATTAAAGACCACCAGCACTTCCGGAATTGCGTGCAACGTGCTCAGCAGATCGCAAATGCGTTCGGTGCTGGGCTCGGCAGTGCAGGCCTTCAACTCGTCCAACCACTGCTGAGCGCGCGCGCCGGGGAGGTTGTGTACGCCGAGATGAAACTTGGCAGCCTGGAAAGGGACGGTCCATTCCAATGAGACCGGCGTTTGTGCATGCGGGAACAACACGCAACAGCAGCGGGGCTTCGATGCAGTCATGATCGGAGAGCGAAACCAGGGCTTGCAGTCCAAGCGTTTGCTCGATCTGATGTTTCTCTACTTCATAAGCCGAGCGTGGGCACAGCGGCGGATTCCAATAGCCTTGAGAGAAATCGATCGGCCAGCCGCGCTTTCTGGCGGCATTCTCATGCACACGCATGAACAGTACGCAACAGAGGATGGGACTCGAAGATTCGCTCCATGAAATCCAGACCTTCTTTGGAGCGGCTGGTATGACTATGGATGGAAACGCCGGTCCTGAACTGACGAATGAGCGGTTGATCCCTATCAAACCACGCTTCCTTAGTTTGCAAGAGTCTCCTCCTAACGTGCCGGATGTGTCGCTTCGCACTTATCGAGAATTTGGAAATTGTGCTCAACAGCAGTATGGAAGAAAATCGATGACGTTTTGGTTACGGAAAGGACAATGTGAGATGAAATCTAGTTTCAGGTCGGGATGGCCGCAAGGAGGGCGAACTTCACCGAATTCACGAACATTTGACCGAATCAGAACGTGGTCTTCACGCGAGTTCTCGTCTAGTAAAGTATCCTGCTGCTATGAATGAGTGCAGCGGCGAAGACGCTCCGGCGCAGCCCAAATCTGTTTCTATCGGGCAGGCTCTGCGCCCCTTGCTGCGGAACCCCTGGCAGCACCTGTTCTGCGCTGGAATGGAAAGGCGGCGTTGCTGAGCGCGATTTTCCGCGGAGGCATCTTTCTGGCCGCCTCCCTCAAGTCGCATCATGCCGGGCGCTCCAGCGGGGTGGTGGCGGAGGCGCTGTTTGGTGCGATGAGCGCTGGATTCTTCGGAACCTTGACGCAGTCGCTGCGCTTTGCCGATCCTCAGTGGGCTGCCGGGCTACTGCTCGCAGGCATTTACCCGCTCCTTTTCCAACTGTGTGATTTGTCCTTTCATGCTGCGCTGGGGACACAGGTGTTCCGCGACGGGATGATCGCTTCGGCGGTGTTCACAGCACTCTCCGCCGCCTTCAACCTATACATCATGCGTCGAGGCACTCTGCTTGTGGGCAAGGATGGCAATTCGTTCGCGCAGGATTTGAGCGCACTACCGAGATTGGCGCTTCTGTTCGTGGCCTCCGGAGCAGCAAATGTCTGGCGTTTTATTCTTGATGTGGTGTTCCGAATCCCCCGCAACGCTGTCGCCTCCTCACAAGACAGTGGGAGCTGCGTCGCAGAAAGCAACGGCGCATCGCCAATGTGAATGGGGGCTGCTCGAAAGATAGCACAGGGCTTCTTGCGAACTTCGCGCGGGAGCATCGAGGCATTGCCATACTTCCGCAATTTCTCGCCCTCGCATCCGGGTTGCGGCGCCGGACTAGTCCGCACGCTGTCTGTCGTTTTAACTAAGCAACTGACTTTTTCGTACTTTCCACGCGGTTAAAAGTGTTTGGATACGGATAGCCGACTCCAGTAACGAAATCGAACCGGAGCAAAGCCTCGATCTGGCCTTCTGCAAGAAGCTGTGTGATGTGATCCAGGAGTTCGGCGATTTCGTCTTCGCTCTTGCCTTTAACTGCGTTCCAAAAGCGCGGGGGATGAATCCAGACAGGTCCAAGTGCTGAGGCGTTCATTTCGTTCCTCTAATACATTCTTGTCAATAAGTTAGGTTGACGGAGGTAGAAGAGTGCATGACTATCGTAGCATGGCAGCGTCCGCGGCATCTAGATGCAGATGCTCATGCATTTTTTACCAGCTTTTGCGTGCCGCTGTAAGTTATCGCATGGTTGGCTTCTTCACACCGCCGGCAGATCGAGGTTCGGAGACCCTAAGAGGCTGGATTGCAGAGAAGGCGCATCGCCGTATATCGCATCCAGGATTTATGGAGTTTAAGCAGCCCATCTCCATTTCAGGCGGAACCTCGACAGCGATCGCGACCAGATCTGCACACTTTCTGAGTCATTGCAGGTTACCGGGTTTCATTTTTACACACTCTTAATGACGTTGGTAATGTTGCGGGCAAGTCGCGAAACAGTCCCCGCCGGACCGCATCCCACTTCCGCGGTTTTCAGGAACACCGGCAACACCCACATGGCCACTAGCTTTGAATTCATGAAAGGAACTTTATGAATTTCACCAAATGGGTGAGAGGTTGCACCTCACTGATGATGGCGGCGTCGCTAATGCTGCCGGGCACCTCGTTTGCGCAGCACCGAGCGGGCTATGCAGATGTCCAAATCGCACCAAAGTCCAGCGATGACGTCGAGCGCTACACACGACGCATGGGAGACTCGCCTTACCTCACGCATAATCAGAAGCTTGAACTGCTCCGCAAAAAGATCAAATACGTCTTCGTTCTCTTCCAGGAAAATCGGTCTTTTGATTTTTACTTCGGAACCTACCCGGGGGCTCGTGGCCTATTCTCTCAGTCTGCCGTGGAAACGCCTGGTTTTGTCCAGCCAATCGTATTGACGAATGGCTCGGTTGGCACCATCTCTCCCTTTAAGATTCCCCAGTCAATCACCGACGTCAAAGGCAATACGGTGCTGCTTTACCCGGAGGACATCGACTCGGTGAATCACGGCCACACGGCCATCGACGCCAAGCTGAATCTGGATACGAATAACGTCGCCCAGAACAATCGCTATGCCTTCGTCGAGCAAGCGCTGAAAGGGACGCTGAGCGCCGATGGAACGACCTACACCGGACCGGCGCCGACCGAGCAGCAGGTGCAGAAGGGCGAGTTGGTCGTAGGCCATGTGGACTGCGATACCGCTCCGTTTCTTTGGAACTACGCGGACCGCTTCACACTTTTCGATAACTTCTTTGACACCGTGATTGGGCCTTCGACGCCCAATGCCATCGCCATGATCGCTGGCCAATCAGGGAAGACGCAGTGGGTCAAGCATCCCGAACTGGGTAGCAACCTTACGACTACCAACGCGCAACTGCCCGTTACCGGCGATCCGCAACCCTTCTGGGGATCGGCTCTGGATGTACTTACCCCACCTAGTGAAAAGCAGCCCACAGAGAGCGGGAGCGCGCCAAGCCCGAGCCCATCTTCCAACCTGACCTTCGCTTCGCTGCCGCTCTCTTTTATGGGAGACCAGATTGAAAAGATCACGGCTGCCGATCTAGACCCGGCGTTCGATCTTCTGGATGTCCAAGGGGACATCAAGAAGATCGCTGGCGACCATAACAAGCCGGTCAATTGGGCATGGTTCGAGGAAGGCTATGATCACGAGTCGACCGATCCTACTCCCATCGCAAGCCATCTCACTTACATCGCCCACCACAACGGCCCGCAATACTTCGGATCACTGCTGTCCGGTTAACTCAGAAACCGCTGGCTACAAGTAGTTGCTGCGCAATAAGTTGAAGTCATTTCTGGCTTGCCGCGATTTGAAATGCGAAGGAGAGCTGACAATGGCTTATGAATCAGGGCCGCACGGTTTTCTCGCAGTTGATCAGCTTTCTGCCTGACCGAGAGTTTCGTCGTTGCGTCGAGCGTTATCGTGGCGACCTGCGACTGCGAGACTTCACTTGCTGGAATCAGTATCTGGCAATGGCGTTTGCCCAGTTGACCTATCGCGAGAGCCTGCGCGACATCGAAGCCTGCTTGGGTTCGTTGCAGGGCAAGCTCTATCACTTGGGGTTCAGAGGCAAGGTCGCTCGTTCGACGCTGGCGGACGCCAACGAGTCGCGTGACTGGCGCATCTTTGCCGACTTCGCCCAAAGGCTGATTATTACTGCTCGCAGGCTTTATGCCAGCGATCCAATGGGCGTCGATCTGGATCAGAGCTTGTACGCTCTGGATTCAACCACCATCGATCTGTGCCTGTCATTGTTTCCATGGGCTAAGTTCCGCACCCACAAGGCCGCCGTCAAGATGCACACATTGCTCGATCTTCGTGGCAACATTCCAATGTTTATCCGCATTACGGATGGCAAGGTGCATGACGTCAATATACTCGACGAGATTCTGCCGGAAGCCGGAGCATTCTATGTCATGGATCGCGGATACATCGATTTCGAGCGGTTGTTTGCGCTGACGCTCAACTCGGCCTTCTTCGTGGTGCGCACCAAATCGAACGTGTTGCTCCAGCGACGCTACTCACATCCCGTTGATAAGAGCACCGGCGTTCGCTCCGATCAGACTGTCGTACTCACATCCTTTGGACCAGCTTCGGCGTATCCCGATACACTTCGACGCGTGAGCTACTTCGATGCTGAAACTGGCAAGCGCCTGAAGTTCCTGACCAACAATTTCGCGCTTCCGGCACAGACCGTCGCGCAAATCTACAAGCAACGCTGGCAGGTGGAGCTGTTTTTCAAATGGATCAAGCAGCACCTGCGGATCAAAGCCTTTTACGGCACCAGCGAGAACGCCGTGAAAACTCAAATCTGGATCGCAGTGTCGGTGTATGTGCTGGTAGCCATCATGCGCAAGCGATTGGGACTGGAGGCCAGTCTGTATCAGATTCTACAGATTCTCAGCCTTACCCTTTTCGAGAAAACGCCCATTTTACAGGCACTTCACGCATCCGACTCCTGCACTGACTTACACAATTCCAGCAACCAATTGATTCTGTTCGACTTTTAACCGGACAGCAGTGACTTCGGATATGAAGCCAACAACCAGAACGAGACTCAGTCGCACCTGAAAGGCCTCGGCGATTTCTTTACCGCGGTCAACGCGAACGCTCTGCCCAAGAACGGTGGCGTGTTCTATGTGCGCGGCGGATACGGCAACCTCGACAGCCTCATTCCCCGTTCTCCCAGTCCGGCGGTAGAGGCTGCTTTTAAAGGCAACGACGACCATCCTGGCTACTCGGATGCGCAGATCAGCGAGGCCCTTCTGGCTGACTCGATCAACGCGATTGCGAGCAGCAAGTATTGGCCGGAGAGCGCCATCATTATCACCTACGATGAAACCGATGGCCTCTATGACCATACTCAGCCACAGATTCGCTCCTTCGATCCTCTTGGAGCCGCTCTCGATCAGGGGCCCCGCATTCCCGCGATCGTGATCTCGCCGTATAGCAAGGTCCATGCCATCTCGCATGAAGCCACCGAACATGGCTCGATTATCAAGTTCATTGATGAGCTTTTTAACCTGACTCCGCTTGCCGATCTTCCCGACGAAGCCTCGGCGCGCGAACTAGGCGAGAAGACTTATGGGCAGAAGTACCTTGGGCCTTCCGATGACAAGACTCCTGGAGTCGGCGACCTCTTCTCCGCATTTGACAATGCCCGATTAAAAGGCAAAGCAGAGCCATTGCCTGCTCAGTACGCAATGATTTCGTCTGCGCAGGTGGTAAGTCTTCCGCACTTCAATGCGCAGGGCTGCCATGTTTTGCAGATCACGCCGACCGATATAGTAAACGGGAAATTGATTGATCCGGCTCCACAGGACTTCAATCCTCGTCCCAGCACCAACCCGGGTATACCGTATTCACAGACATCGCCGACAGCGCCAACCAACGTTTGGCCAAATAACTAAGCGATCTTCTCAACCATTTTCCACTGGCGACCGGATTTGCTACCGGTCGCCAGATTGGTATGAAGGAACAGGAACCGCATGAGCAGAATTTCCGTACTTCTACTTTCAATTGCATGGTTCGTGATGGGAGCAACCGCGCCGGTCCATGCCGGGACCACACTCGATGGAATCAAAGCCGCCGGTTCTCTCCCCTGCGGGATCAACACCGAGGAGCCCGAGTATTCCACCCAAGACGCGCATGGGAATCACTCCGCACTCGACCTGGATATCTGTAAGGCAGTGGCAGTAGCCGTGCTCGGGCCAAACGCCAAGTTCACTGTGGTTGCCTACCGCGATGAACAGGACGCACTGAAAGCCCTCAAATCCGGCGGCATCGCACTGCTCGCCACCGGATCTCCTAATCTCATCAATACAGCCAACACGGGCTTTGGCTTTGCGCGACCCATCTTCTATGACCACCAGGGCTTTCTGGTGAATAAGACTCTAGGAATCACTTCTCCGAAGGACCTTTCGGGCAAGAAAATCTGCTTTCTTGGTGGTACGGAGATCGAAGACCAGTTGGGAGCTTACATGGCGCGAGAAGAGATCAAGTGGCTGCCTTTTTCTTTCCAGGAAGAAGGCGAGATGGAGGCGGCCCTCATCACTCGCAACTGCGCCGCTGTCACTGCGGACATCTCGCACCTAGTGTAGTGCGTCACACAGATGAGCTGTTATTGAGATAGGCCCTGGCGCGTTTGACCTTTTCGAGGATGTCATTGGCCTTAGCAGTCCAGATGAAGGGCTTGGGGCTGCGATTATGTTCTTCGATATAGTCGAGGATGCTTTGTTCGAGAGCTTCAACGCTGGTGAAGACTCCGCGCCGGAGCTGATTTTCGGTCAAGTCGCGAAAGAATCGTTCGACCATGTTGAGCCAGCTGCTGCTCGTCGGAGTGAAGTGAAAATGAAAGCGCTTGTGGCGCTCTGCCCAGCGCTGCACCGCCGGATGCTTATGGGTGGCGTAGTTATCGACGATGAGGTGGAGCTGTTTGTGGGCGGGAGTTTGGCGATCGATGAGACGTAGGAACTTCAGCCACTCCTGATGACGATGACGTTCCATACAAGTAGCCATCACGCTGCCATCAAGTGTGTTGAGAGCAGCAAACAACGTAGTGGTTCCATTCCGCTTGTAATCGTGGGTCATCGTCTGGGCGCGGCCCTTCTTCATGGGCAAGCCGGGTTGGGTACGGTCCAGAGCTTGGATCTGGCTCTTCTCGTCGAGCGAAAGCACCAGCGCGTGTTCGGGCGGATTCAAATAGAGTCCGACGATATCTTCCAGCTTCTCGGAAAAATGGGAATCGTTGCTCAGCTTGAAGGTTTCCATGCGGTGCGGTTTCAGGCCGTGACTGTGCCAGATGCGCCGTACGCTGGCCTCGCTAATATCGGCTGTGGCGGCCATGGTGCGCGTACTCCAGTGGGTTGCATGAGGAGGTTTTTCCTTCGTGGTTTTGGTAATCACCATGCGCACCAACTCCGGCGAGATGGAGGGCGTGCGGCCGGGCCTTGGCGCGTCGTGTTCCAGTCCGGCAATACCGTTGCGCAGAAAACGTGAGCGCCAGCGTGCAGCGGTGCGCGGCACGATCGAAAGCAGGCGGGCAATCTCGATGTCCTGCTTGCCTTCTGCGGCCAGCAACACGATCTTGGCCCGCAACACAAGCCGGGCGGGTATCCTGCGGCCGCGCGCATAGGTTTCCAACTTCGTCCTCTGGTCGATTGTCAGAACCACTTGAGGTGCGATTCTCATCCGCCGTGTCCCCTTGTATAAGAACCCGGCTGAAAGATAAATGTTGCTATATATGACGCATTATAATGTTCAGTCATGAGCAAACCGCAATCGATGGGAAAGTGTTATCTCTGCGGAGAGATAGTCGCCAAGGCGTCCATGCCACGGCATCTACTCGCGTGCGGCCATCTGGGATCTTCCGGACCATTGCCGGCTCCGAAGAAACCGACTGGCCAGAGCTTCCATTTACTTGTCGAAGGGCGTGAGGCGAAGGCGTACTGGATGCATGTGGCGCTACCTATTGCATCCCCGCTGAACAAACTCGACGATTTTCTCCGTCATACCTGGCTTGAATGCTGCGGTCACTTGAGTGCGTTTGAGATAGGCGGCAAACGCTATGCTTCAGAGCCCCTGGATGAAGACGAACTCATGGATGAAGAAATGGACATGGGTACGCGGTTGAACCAAGTGCTTGAGGTAGGAATGAGGTTCTTCTACGAGTATGACTACGGCTCCACAACCGCTCTTGCGCTAAAGGTTGTTGCTCTTCGTGAACGAGGTTCAACGAAAGTGCAACTGTTGGCCAGAAACGAGGCACCGCAGGTAACCTGTCAGCGCTGCGGAAACAAACCAGCTACTCAGATCTGTACCGAATGCGCATGGAATGGGGAGGGCTGGCTTTGCAAATCGTGCCTCGTTGCACATACGTGTGGCGACGAAATGTGCCTGCCGGTCGTCAACTCTCCTCGCGTTGGAGTGTGTGGATATACCGGGTAGGCACTCCCGTGTAATAACTGCTCTGACTTTCATCGCACTACACTAGCCTACGAACGAATCGCGTTTAAGAAGATGGCGCGAGATTTTGAAATCCTCCCAGACGTCATTGCCAAAGATCCGCTGGCACCCACCTATCGCCTCGATGATCCGCAATGGGCCACCATTGTCAATTGGACCGTCGAAGCCTTGATACAAGCCGAGGAGAGCGGAGTGACGCAGGCGAACCTCGCCGAGATGAAGAAAAGCGTCGATCCGGTGATCCAGCGTCTGCTCGGCGATCAGCGCGGCTACGGCCAGTATCTAGGACTCGACGACGCTTGGGTAGCGCGGGTGATCGGAGCCGTCGGCAACTATGGCGAGATCTACGAGCGCGACCTTGGCTCAGGGTCCGTGATGAAGCTCGCCCGCGGCCCCAATAACTTGTGGACGCAAGGCGGACTCATGTACGCGCTTCCCATTCGTTAATTTTTCATCGCGAATTCATCGGCCTGCGGCGGACACGCTTCTGCCGTATTCGCGCTCGCGCCCTGCAAGCGAATCGATCGTCAAGCAGGGCGGTTCAACTGAACTCACCGCGAATGTAGTCCTGGGTATGCTTGTGCACAGGCGATCCGAAGAGCTGCTTGGAGTCGCCGAACTCGACGAGGTATCCGGTACGTCCGCCCTGGGTCGTGTCCACGTAGAGGAAGCCTGTGTAGTCGGCGACGCGCTGCGCCTGTTGAAGATTGTGCGTGACGATGGCGATGGTGAAGCGCTTGCGCAACTCCAGCATCAGTTCCTCAATCTTGCGGGTGGCGATCGGGTCCAGTGCGGAGCAGGGTTCGTCCATCAGCAGAACCTCGGGCTCAGTGGCGATGGCGCGCGCGATGCAGAGGCGCTGCTGTTGTCCGCCGGAGAGCGAGAGCCCACTTTTACTAAGCTTATCTTTTACTTCATCCCAGAGCGCGGCGGAGCGTAGAGCCTGCTCGACCTTTTCTATCTTGTTGCCCTTGTAGCCGTTGAGTCGCAGGCCGAAAGCAACGTTGTTGTAGATGCTGGTGGCAAATGGGTTGGGCTGCTGAAAGACCATTCCGATATAACGGCGCACCGCGACCGGGTCGATGGCGGAATCGTAGATATCGCGCCCGCGATAGCGCACGTGGCCTTTAAAACGGAAGCCGCGCACGAGGTCGTTCATGCGGTTGATGCAGCGTAGGACGGTGCTCTTGCCACAACCGGAAGGTCCAATGAATGCGGTGATGGAATTTTTCTTTACCGGAAGCACGGTGTCACGCACGGCCTTGAAGGTGCCGTAGTAAAGCTCGCTTATGTGGCAATCGACCACGACATCATGGTTGTGCGCAGGCAAGGGAGCCGGAGGGGAATTCGGGTCGGGTTGGGGAATCGAGTTTGTCGCCATCATCGTGTCTCCTAAGACTGTTGAACCTGGCGGCCTGAGAAGCTTCGGCCGATCAGGTTAGCTGCCAATACGAGCAACACCAGAACCAGGGCGGCGGCCCACGCCAGCTCCACCTGATTTTCAAACGGCATTCCAGCAAAGTTGTAGATCAAAACGGCGAGCGAGGCGGTTGGGCGCATCAGTTGCATGTGGCCGTGGGACCAGAGCCAGTAATTACTGAATAGCGCGGTGAACAACAGCGGCGCGGTCTCTCCCGCAGCACGCGCTATGGCCAGCATGACTCCGGTGAGAATTCCAGGAAAGGCTGTGGGAATGAGTACCATCCAGACCGTCTGCGTCGAGGTGGCACCCATGCCAATGGCTGCCTCTTTCATGCGCGAAGGCACCATTCGAATAGCATCCTCCGAAGTAAGGATGATAGTGGGCAGCATCAGGATCGAAAGTGCGACCGCGCCCGCAATCGCCGAGTAACCTCCGGTCGCCAGCACGATCGCGCCATAGGCGAAGACGCCAGCGAGAATCGAAGGGAATCCAGTGAGTACCTTGGCAGCGAAGCGGACGATCTCCGCAAGTTTGCTGTGCTGGTTCTGGGCGAGATAGATAGCAGTCATGATGCCGACAGGAACTGTAATCAGCACAGCCAGTCCCACAATCAGCAGGGTGCCGACGATGGCGTTGCCAAAGCCGCCGCCGGACTCCATTGCCGACGGGGGTAACTGGGTGAAGACCGCCGCGGTAAGGCGCTTACCACCCCGCCAGGCAAGCATCCAGAGCACGCTGAATAAGGGCACCAGCGCGGATAGGGTCATGGCCGCGACCAGGCCGCTCAGCAGAAAATCCACCAGGGTTCGCGGGCGGCGTAAGGAGTGCTCAAGTTGCCCGAAGTCAACGCCCGCAAAAGGATCGGCGGCACCGTATTTCGTTTTGAATCTTACCGTCTGCATCCGGTTACTCCGCCGCGCTACGCGAGGCGCGCTGAAGGATTAACGCGCCAAAGATATTGACGATTAGGGTGATGGCCAGCAGTACCAGCGCCGCGTACATCAGAATGCCAACCTCTTTGGGGCCAGCTTCGGGAAAGTTATTCGCAAGCAATGCGGCAAGCGTGTTGGCAGGCGAGAAGAGCGAAACGCTGATGCGGTTCGAGTTGCCGACGAGCATCGCCAATGCCATGGTTTCGCCCAGAGCCCGGCCAAAAGCCAGCACCATGCCGCCGAAGATGCCGCGCGAAGCAGTCGGCAGAATCACACCGATGATGGTCTCCCAGCGCGTCGCTCCGAGCCCGTAGGCTGCCATGCGCAGCTTGGACGGAACAGAGACGAGCGCATCGCGGCTGATGGCAGTGACCGTGGGTAGAATCATGATCGCCAGTACGATCACCGCCGGGAGCACGCCGGGGCCGGATAAGTCCGTAGAGAATAGCGGCACCCAACCGAGCTTCAGGTGCAGCCAGTTGCAGGCGGGCCGAATCAGCGGAATCACAACGAACAATCCCCAGAGGCCGTAGACCACGCTGGGAATTGCTGCCAGCAGTTCGATCAACTGCTTCAGCAGATCTTCTACCCTGTCAGGAAGCTTCGACCAGAAGGGGTGAAGGTGAAGATCGAAGGATCGCAAAAGCGTGAAGATCGCCTGCCCCATATAGCCTTCGCTGAGGAACAATGCTGCAGCAACCCCAAAGGCTGTGCCGATCACCAGAGCGAGGATGGACGTATAAAGCGTTCCCCATATTTCTGCCGCAATCCCGTGTTGCCCAGTATTCGGATCCCAGACCCGCCCGGTAAGCAACGAGAGTCCGTCCTGCCGCATCGCGGGCAGCGCCGACACCGTGATTTTGAGCACGATGAAGCTCACCAGCAGAATGGTGCAGCAGGCAAACAGAAAGCTGAGAGCACGAAATGCCTTGTCCAGCAACGTTTGCGCGCGCGTCGGCGCCTGGGTGATCTCGCCCGGTCGAACTGCGAAGAGTGGGCCCGGAGCCGAAGTGGCTCCAGGCGCCGCGTGACTTTGAGTCGCCATTACTCCAACCTCAACAGGTTAGTTCGTGATCGTCTGTACCGCCGCCAAGGCTTTGCTGGAGACGTTGGCAGGCAGCGGAATATAACCAAGCGATTCGGCGTCCTTCTGTCCGTCGGTGAGCCCGTACTTCAACAGATCCTGCAATGCCGCGACCTTCTTGGCGTCGGGATACTTTCGGTAACAAATCAACCAGGTATAAGTGACGATAGGGTAGGCGTCGGCAGCGGTGGGGTCGGACGCCCAGACGATCAGGTTCTGGGGCAGTTCGGCGGAAGCGAGCGCTGCTTGACCGGAAGCGGTGGAGGCGGACACGTACTTGCCTGTTTTGTTCTCCAGAGCTGCCGTCTTGAGCTTCTGGCTGTTGGCGTAGCCGTACTCGACATAGCCAATCGAACCGGGAGTGGACTTCAGGCTTGCTGTCACGCCTTCATTTCCCTTGCTCTTGGTGCCCACCGGCCAGTTCGGCATGGTATTTGCGCCGACTTGCTTATTGAAGTCATCGTTGACGGCGCTCAGATGCTTGGAGAACACGAAGCTGGTGCCGCTGCTGTCAGCGCGAACCACCACGTTGATCGGCAGATCCGGCAAATTCATTCCGGGATTTGCCGACGCAATTTGCGGATCATTCCACTTCTTGATCGTGCCGAGGAATATCCCCGTATACGCTTTGCGGGAGAGCTTAAGTCCGTCCACACCATCCACGTTGTATGCGATCACGATGGCTCCGGCAGTCATGGGGAGCAACTGCACTCCGCCCTGCACGCGGGCCATCTCTTCCTCGGTCATTGCAGCATCGCTGGCGCCGAAGTCGACGGTGTGATCAATTACGCTCTTCTTGCCGCTTCCGCTGCCCACGGATTGGTAATCCACCTGCACGTCCGGATGAGAAGCGCCATAGCTCTTGAACCACTTGTTATAAAGAGGCGCCGGAAAGCTGGCGCCGGCGCCCTGCAGTTTGACGCTCTCGGCAGAAGCGGCGGACTTGCTGTTGCAAGCCGACAGGAACGCAGTGAGTAACACGAGTGCCAGTGCCGCAGTCCAGAGACGACTCTTCATCGCTGATCTCCTTGGTTATAGACGAGAGCTGAAATTCCGCTAGGCCAGGTATCCGCCTGCAGCGGGAGGTGATGGAAGCAATGCGCCGATTTTGTGCACTTATGCGAAAAGCCGGCATGGTTACTTAAGGTATCCGGCCCAGTAGGACCGACGAAAGGTACCTAGACTCTAGTGAAGGGACATTACGGGAATGTTAATGAGAAATTAAAACAAGGCTCATGCGATCGAATAAAGGTGGACAGCCGCAGGCAACCCAAATACGTGCATTGCATCGTGGTGCGAATTCTTGAAAGCGTCCGATCAAATACGTCCGGTGCAGGGAGTCGATGGAACCGGATCACACCCGCGAAGCATTCGCGTGTTATTTCAGCCCAAGCAGCCGCAACGCAGCCTTGGAAAACCATCCCCGGTTCCGGTTAGTCACAAAGAGCCAGGTAAGAAAGCGCACGGGAGCTGGAATCTTAGCTGGATCTATCGACGCTTGGGACGGAGCGAGCAGCTGAACAATCGTCTCGCGCGGCTTTTCGCGCAGATCGTCCAGGATCGCCGTTTGATGAACGCAATTGATGGTACACAGTGGGGCACAACTCTTCACCGTACTGTACTCACGCTCAAGGTCCGCCTGCGAATATTCGGCCAACGGGATTCCAGGGTAGCCACGCTGTTGCGAGCACCAGTGAACTAGACCATCCTCGCAGATGTAAAGATATCGGCTTCCAGCATGGCAACGCCATTCGTTGGGAATTCCGCGCACCAGGTTCTCCTGGAACCGGTTGTGCCTGAAAAAAGAGAACAACGGCTTGCGCAACTGGCTGATCTCATCGAGAACCCATCTTTCGCGCTCGCTCAGTGGTCGCAGTTGCCCGGAACCATCGTGAACCACGCCCGTCGTGATGCCGAATCCTAAAGAAATAGCGCGGCGGGCTATGACCAGAGCATCTTCGGACTGCTGGATTCCCGACCCAACCACGGCGTTGATGTTGACGTCGAATTCCGCATGCTCGGCGAGCCAGCGCAGGCGCTGATCCAACACCTTGAGGCTCTTCTTCGAGATCTCGTCGGGCACAACATTGTCGATACTGATCTGGAGCTGGTGCAGCCCTGCTCGGTTCAATTGCTGGATTCGTTTCGGATTCAGCAGGTATCCGTTGGTGATGAGAGTTGGGATGATGCCGTGCTGGTGGATGCGCGAGATGATGAGATCCAGTTGAGGATGAAGAAGCGGTTCTCCTCCACTGATGGTGATGATCGTAGTGCCCAGTGTGGCCAACCGGTCCACGCGCCCCAACATTTCCTCAATTGCAACCGGCTGGGAAACATGGTCGTACTCGTTACAGTATGCGCAAGCCAAGTTACAGCGTCGGGTCGGGATGATATGCGCGAGTATCGGGTGCCTGGCTGAGCGCATCGCCTTTGCGAACATTCGAGCCTCGCGAAAACGGCGTGGCACCGCCCCAAGCCTCCGCTTCATGGCCGTTAGGTTCATGCCCCCCCTCTTTCAGCCCAAAACACGGAGCCTATCCAACGAAGACTCTTCCGTAAAACGCTTATCGCTGGCCGGAAGTATCAACGACTGTTGCTTCAGAATCAAGTTGTGTCACAAGAGTTTGATCCGGCATTAACATTTAAGACTATGTCTCTGGTGCACTACTTCCGTATACGGCGCATATCTGGCGCGGACCTATCGCTGGCCGCCGACTTGCAGTATGCGGCCATTCCGGTGTACAACCGCGACCGCGGCCCAGTCCTCATACCCGGATTCCGAGTGCACTTGGAACCGTCGCGCCAAGAAAGGCACGAGCATGGAACAGCCAATCACATTCGTTCACTTCGCGTTATTTCTACTTGAAGCCCTGGTGCTCGGGGCCATCATCGGTGCAGAACGGCAGTGGCGGCAGCGCACTGCTGGACTTCGTACCAACGCACTGGTTTCTGCTGGAGCAGCAGCCTTCGTTCTGGTCGCATCACTCGGCAACCACCCCGGTGATCAGTATCGGATTGCGGCGCAAGTTGTTTCGGGCATCGGCTTCATCGGGGCCGGTGTGATCTTTCGCGAGGGCTTGTCGATAAACGGGCTGAACACGGCGGCCACGCTCTGGTGTTCGGCGGCAATCGGCGTCCTTTGCGGGGCTGGGTTTGCAAAAGAAGGTGCTGCGGCGGCGGGAGTCGTGCTGTTCGCCAACGTTGTTCTGCGGCCCATCGCCAGGCAACTGGAGCGCAGAAATATTCCTATCTCAGAAAGTGCGGAGCTGCTCTATGTGTTGAGGCTGACGTGTCGGAGTGCGGATGAGAATCATCTCCGCGCTCAGCTGCTGCAGACCGTCTCCATGTTGAGCCTGATACTGCGCTCCTTATCCAGTGAAGACCTCGATGTAGGCGGTGGTAGACTGGAAATCCGCGCCACGCTGCTGAGCAGCGGCAAACGCGATGACCTGGTCGAGCAGATTGTGAACCGCCTCAGCCTTGAGCCAAGTGTGTCAGCCGTTAGTTGGGAAGTGCTATCCCAGAGCACCGAAGGTGAGTAGGCGCCTTTATCATCTCCGTAACGTAGTTAAAACGAGCTTCCATAAACTCTCCTTTGAGTTACTCGATCGTTTTTAGGTTTTGGATGATTGGGGTCGGCGTTGGCGACGTAGGTCTGTTGAAAGAAGGGATTGCCCTGAGGCCTATCCAATCGCCCGAGGTTAGACGCCGAAAACTGTTGCCAAGCTCGTTTATCAGAACCGCCTTCGTTTGGGATGCGTCCAACTTATAAGTGTTAGGTGAGGCTCGTTTCCGGGCGGAGGCAAGATGATGTCTAGTGCTGCGGACAATACGGATATTCTGATTGTTGGTGCCGGCCCGGTAGGCCTGTTTCTGGCAAACGAGTGTGCGCGCCGGGGCCTGAGATATCGGATCGTGGAGGCGCACTCTGGCCAGTCGGAACACTCGGGTGGTTCACGGACAAACCGGCACGGGAAGAGTAGATGATGGCACGCCCGGAACCACGGAATCCTAAGACGCCTTTCTCGTGAAGCGCTGGTCCAGTCTTTCGTGGACGGACCGGTTCAGCGCCTGCCGGTTCCCAGGTCGTCCGAATACCCGGCCTTCAGGCGAGACCACTGGGCGGTGGGACGTCCATCGGTACGGAAATTTTGCTTGCCTTCAAACCGTTGTGGCCAGCCGGTCGGCGAGTCCTCCCACGTCTCCTGCCGCCCGTAGACGGTCAAGTCGAGCAACCGGTAGCTGTTATCCATCGCCTCGACGCCGCGGCTCGTCGTCCAGTAAGTCTCGAAGACATTGGATCCTTGTCGCAGGTAGCAAACGATGTGCATCCTGCCCACCCGGCGTCCAACCAAGAGGGTGTCGAGCGAGTCCTGGGCCGAGTACCAAGGCATCTCCCAGCCCATGAAGTCGCGGTACCGGGCGCTCTCTTCGTACGGGCCTTGGCAAAACGTGGCGTAGGTGACGTCGCGAGAATGAATATAGGACAGCTCGCGGACCTGCGATGTAACCCAGGTGCACCCCTCGCACTGCTCCGGCGCAGGGTGGCCGGTGTGCCACATGAAGTAGTAGGCGATGAGCATCCGGCGTCCCTCAAACGCGTCCAATAGTGTCACCGCGCCACGTTCGCCAATGAGCGGTGTGGCGCCATCCACCTCGACCATGGGGAGCCGTCGGCGGGCGGCCGCAATGGCGTCGCCTTCTCTTGTGTGAGCCTTCTCTCGAACCCGCAATGCGTCCAGCTCGGCCTGGAAGGTGCTCCGATCGACTACCTTAGGGGCTCCAAGTTCATCTCTCATGAATGTCTGTCATCGTTCTCTCCTCAGCTCTGTGACGTGTCGAAGGCGGCGAGTGGTCGCCCTTCTTTAGCTCGCTTTCGCCTCTGCGTCGCGCTTTCGGAAGGCGGCTTCTCCAGGGTCGGATATCTCGACCCACTTCGGGTCAGGCGAGGCCTCGGCGTCGTAGTTGTCGTGCCAGTTCCACCACTTGTACGGCGGGGTCTGGGGGTAACCCTCTGGCGAGTCCTCCCAAGTCTCCTGACGGCCGAGCGGCGTGATGTCGAGGTAGCTCCAGGTGGTCCCCATCGCCTCGTCGCCGCGGCTGTTGATGAAGTAGGTGCGGAACACCCGCTCGCCGTCGCGGAAGAACACGTTGTGGCCGTGCCATTCATCGACGCCGAAGTCCGCGTCGAAGCTGTCGGTGATGGTGTACCAGGGCATCTCCCAGCCCATCCGCGCCTTCAGGCGCGCGATGTCCGCCTGCGGCGCGCGTGAGGCGTAGGCGAGGGTGGTGTCGCGGGCGTTCAGATGGGCCAGGTGGGCGACCTGATCGGCGCCCAGGGAGCAGCCGCGGCAGGCGTGCTCGGGCCAGCCGAACACCCCGGGCTCGAAGAAGGCGCGATAGACGATCAACTGACGGCGGCCCTCGAACAAATCGAGCAGGCTTACCTTGCCCTTGGGTCCGTCGAACTCGTACTTCTTGTCCACGGCCAGCCACGGCATCCGCCGGCGTTCGGCGGCCAGCGCGTCACGGGAGCGGGTCAAGGCCTTCTCCTTCACGAGGAGCTGCTGGCGCGCAGCCTCCCACTCCTGCTGCGACACGATCGGGGGTGTGTTCATCGCGAGATGCCCTTTCCCGTGTTCCTTGTCTCTCTCTTTGCTTGTTGCCATCTTATTTCTGACATTTCATTTCTCCTTGCTATTCGCATTCGGAACTATTTCTTCTGCTCCGTTCTTTTTGCGAGAAGCTTTCAGAGCCAATGCTGCTAAACCGCCGGTAGAAACCGCCCCGGCGACGACTAATCCTATGGACGCCAAACAGAATGGACACATCGTTCACCTCTTCGGTGGCCAACTTGACCGTTAAGCCGCCTCTATATGGATGACGGGTAGGATGGGGTTATTTCGACAGGGGTTAGCTCCGCCTTCGGAGTAGAAACTGTCTCACTGCGGGATGCTCGATTAGTTACGAACGACATGCCCCATCGCCTGAAGGAAACGTTTGGCCCCATCGCGCCCATCATAAAGGTGAACGGAGAGGCCGAAGCCTTACGAGTTGCAAACGACACTGAGTACGGTGCCGTGTTCACCAGAGACGAGGGGCGCGGCTTGCGATTCGCACTCGGCGTGGAGGCCAGCATGACTCACATCAACGATTCACACCCGCGCCAGTATCCATTCTGAATGACACAACTCTGGGGAGGATCAATGCTGAACAAGTGCCAACATTTAAACGCCATCAAGGTCACCTCGACAAACGAGCACGTCTGCGAAGAATGTGTGAAGATGGGCGATACTTGGGTGCATCTGCGATTGTGTCTGACGTGCGGGCACGTCGGATGCTGCGATTCGTCGAAGAATAAGCACGCCACAAAGCATTTTCTTCGGGTTCGCCATCCATTGATTAAGTCGAATGAGCCCGGTGAAAGCTGGATTTGGTGCTACGTTGATGAGGAAATGGTGGGCGAAATGGCCGCGTGAGAAACGCAGGCGCAGCGGCAACCAATCAAGGGCTCTACAACCTCATGCGGCGAGCTAGTGGGCTATCGGTCAGACCTATGCCGCCTTGCCAGGGCGCCCGCCGAGGTTGAGGCGCGTGAACGCTTTCCTGAGCACTTCAGCGCTGCGCCCGAGTCCCTGCCGTTCTGTGGCGGACATCTCAGGTTCTAGTACCTGCGCTACTCCTTCAGTTCCGACAATGCTCGGCAGCGAAAGAGTAACGCCGTACTCGGAGTTGTGGAACCCGATGGGGATCACAGCCCGCTCATCGCGCAGCACCATTTCAGCGATGCGGGCACAGACCATTCCAATTCCGTACTGACTCGCACCAATGCCTTCGATGATACTGATGTTGGCGTAGCGGACCTCTCGCTCGATCTCCTGGCGTATCTTTTCTCGTTGTTCGTTCGACTCTGCCAGCAACTCCAGCACCGGCCTGCCGCCCACCCGAGCCGACGACCACAGGAAGATCGACGACGTGCCGTGTTCGCCTAGTACGAGCGCCTCCACACAGGCCGGGCTCACCTTCAGACGCAATGCCAGGTGAAAGCGGAAGCGCAGGCTATCCAGATACGTCCCGGTGCTCAGTACGCGCTCATGTCCTAACATGCGCACCACATCCGCGAGCGGGTCCGGCGGATCAGTCACCACCAGCACCAGCGCTCCCGGGGCCCTACGGTGGATCTGCGGAACGATCTCCTGGTAAACGGCAGTGTTAGCATCCAGCAGCCGGAGCCTGCCGGACGGATCGCTGCGGTTGGTTGCACCTCCGGCTTTCTCGTTCTCTCCGGCGGTGATCATTACGAGCGACGCCCCCGCGAGATCGGAGTAGTCACCGACGCGCAGCTCCACCGTCGGCGACAATATTGCGCCATATTGGATGTCTGTCACTACGGACTCTGCGCGCTTTCGATTCCTGTTTACGAGCACGATCTCCCGCGCAGAGCCGCGCATCACCAGAGACAGCAGACACGCTGAACCAACCGCACCCGCACCAATAATTCCGACCTTCATCTCACCCTCTCCCACGGGCACCAGACCAGCCTCGGCACTCCCCAGGGAGCCGTAGATGACCTACCTTCACAAGAAGTTGCGCGCGTCCTCGAACAGCGCATTGGCATAATATTTGTTGCAACGATTATTGGCCGAACGAATCTAAAGGAACAGAAAGATCGGTCGCAGAGACGTTCGGCCGACGTGGAACGCGGTGCTTGCATTCAGGTCGGCGACAAGTAATGGATCTGCGGTTCGTGAAGCCTTGAATTACTAAGTAAACCAGGCGCACGTCCAAGTCCGCGTGCTCTCTGGTGAGAAGGGAAAGTATGTCACTCCGTCCAATCAAACAGATCATTCAAACGAAGCCCACTCTCGAGGGCGCTGGTGTGAAGTTGCAGCGTGCCTTCGGCTTCGGAAAGACCAAAGAATTCGATCCTTTCCTGCTGCTCGATGATTTCCGCAACGACAATCCAGCAGATTACATGGCGGGATTTCCTTGGCATCCCCACCGTGGGATCGAGACGATTACCTATGTACTCGCCGGTTCGGTCGAGCACGGTGACAGCCTCGGCAACAAGGGTAAGATGACCGCAGGCGACGTGCAGTGGATGACCGCAGGCAGCGGAATCCTGCACCAGGAGATGCCAAAGGGAGACACGCAAGGCCGCATGCACGGCTTCCAACTCTGGGCCAACCTGCCCGCGTCTTTGAAGATGACCGATCCACGCTATCAGGACATTCCGGCCAGTGCGATCCCTGAGGTCACCGACGATGACGGCACCCGCGCACGCATCATTTGCGGCGAATTCTGGGGCAAGAGAGGGCCGGTAGAAGGCGTGGCAGCTGATCCAAACTACCTCGATATCTCTGTTCCACCAGGACAGCGGAAACGGCTCAGGGTCGAGACCACGCGCAACGCCTTTGCCTATGTCTTCGCGGGCTCAGGCACGTTCCGCGACTCCTCGGAGCCGCGCGCGGTTCTTACCGAGCAGGTCGCAAAGCCGGACGCGCCGCCCATCTACGATGTCGGCAATCACTCGCTGGTGCTGTTTGACCGCGGAGACGAGGTCGTGGTGCAAGCGGGCAACGAGGGTATCCGTTTCCTGTTGGTGTCGGGCAAGCCAATCGAGGAGCCGGTTGCATGGTACGGTCCGATCGTGATGAACACGCAGGAACAGCTACGCCAGGCAATGGCCGAACTGCAAACCGGTGCGTTCATAAAACATCGCTGAATCGGCCGGCGCTAAACAAGCGTCCTCGAACGTTGCAGGGCTGGCGGCGTTAAGCACATTGCTTGATATCCTCATCGAGCATTTGCCGGACAGCCCTGAACAGCGTGTCGGGAGTATATGGTTTCAGCAAAACTCGTGTCGCGCATTCTGTCCCGCCGTAATTCAACAGTTCGCTCTCGGCATACCCAGTCACATAGAGAACCCTCAGCCCCGGCCGGTCTGACCTTACCTGCTTGACCACGTCGGGTCCCGACATTCCTGGCATGATCACATCACAAAGCACCAGGTCGATCGGTGATGCGTACTGTCGGTTGACGGCAATTGCCGACCGACCGTCGGCCGCTTGCAGCACGTTGTAGCCACGGCTCTTGAGGATGTGGGCCACCAGTTCTCGAAGCGGCTCTTCGTCCTCAATGACAAGAATCGTCTCACGTCCGGTCGAAGGCGAAGATTTTGGGACCAACTCCTCCGCAACAGAGACGCCCGAGCCCGACGAGCGAGGAAAATAAATTTCGAAGCATGCGCCATGTCCGGCTTCACTGACGACGTTCATATGTCCGCCGCTCTGTTTCACGAAGCCGTATACCATGGCCAGTCCCAAACCAGTGCCTTTGCCAACCGGCTTAGTGGTAAAGAACGGCTCGAAAATTCTTTGCTTCGTCGCATCATCCATGCCCATGCCTGTATCGCTCACGCTCAGGCAAATATGCGGTCCTCCGGAGGTTCCCATGTGGCGCAACACGTACTTGCCGTCCAGGACATCATTGCGGGCCTTAATAATCAGCCGGCCGCCGCCCGGCATGGCATCCCTGGCATTGATGGCGAGGTTGATGATTGCCTGCTCCAATTGATTCCGATCAGCTTCTACGTGCCACAGCTCGGGCGCAACCTGGATCTCAACTTCAATGTCTTCTCTGATCATCCGCCTCAAGGGATCCAGCAGGTCGGTAAGAACCTTATTCACATCGAGCAGTTCGGGATTCAGCACTTGCTTGCGTCCGAACGCAAGCAGATGACTCGTCAATTTGGCCGACCGGTCTGCCGCCCTTAATACTTCGCTCACCAGCTTACGGCCTGAGTGTCTGTTGGGCAATTGTTCCAGAAGCAGGTTGCAGTAGCCCTGCACAATGGTGAGTTGATTATTAAAGTCGTGGGCTATCCCCCCGGCCAATCGGCCTACGGCCTCCATTTTGGCAGCCTGCCGAAGCTGCTCCTGCATCTTCAACAAATCTTCAAAGGCCTGCTTGCGGTCGGTCAGATCCCGCAGTGACTCGATGGCCCCAACCTGAATGCCTCCACTATCCAGCAGCGGCGAGGCTTTCCCCCATAGATAGGCGCCTCGGCCACCAAATACGGCCGGGAAATAGCGCTCCCCGTAAAGCGTATCGCCTTTGTTGGAGAAGTTGTCGTACTTGAACTTGAACGAAGATTCTTCCGTTCCCAGAAAATCAATCAACATGGGCTCGCGCTCACCATAAAATGGAACGGCATAAGCGTAATCGCCCTTGCCGATGATCTGTTCTTTGCGAAGCCCCGTCATCTCTTCAATCGCCCGGTTCCAGGCTATAACTTTCTTGTTCTGGTCCACTACGAAGGTGGCGTCCGGCAGGAAATCGATGATATCCAACAGGCGCTGGCGAGCGGCGCGGGCTTCTTCCTCCGCAAGCTTTCGCTCGGTAATGTCCTCTAAGGTTTCCACTGCTCCGATGATGCGTCCTTCCGGGTTTCGAATCGCAGCAGCTGTGAAGTGAAGCCATTTGCCACGTTCGCCCATGGCCGGAAAGAAGTCCGTAGCCTCGTAGGCTCCTTCTACCAACTCCGATTTGCTGTATTTGCCCGCATACCAAAGAGGAATGTTTTCGATATCGCGGTCGATGATCAGGTCAGCCAGACAAGGGCGCTGCGTGGCATAGAAAGCGAGCCAGTGCTGGTTCGTGCCGATCACAGATTCCGCGCGGATCCCCGTATACTTTTCCAGAGCTCCGTTCCAGGAGATGATGGCGTGGTCCTCTCCCAGCACGAACTGCGGAATCGGAGAGCCAAAAACGATTGCCCGGAGTCTCTGCTGGTTTTCACGGAGTGCCTGCTCGCTCGGCGTGTGCTCATGCGCGCCGCTGCCGCAGACCACATCATCCTCTCTGGCGGCATTCTGGAGAGGTTTCAGTGACCTGCAAAGTTGCGACTGATTTGATTTCATAAAGTAACTGCTCGTCTCAATGGATGAGATACTCACGACTAAGTCGGAATATCCAACTCGTTCTTACCCCAGGAACCTTGAGCACAAGAGTTGTCCAAATGCAAGTGCGCATCAATGCCACCAGTCACAGGTATTAGTGACAGGTGAACACGTGCTCTGAATGTGGCAGATCAAAGCAATAAAGGAACTTGCGAGCTGCTTCCCCGTCGCGAGTGAAGATGCTCACCGCATTCTCAACCCTTGACTTGTTGATGATCGCGAGAGCGCCATCGAGGTCGTCTGCGCGAACCACCGAGAGCACACGGCTGAATACAGGAATGCCGGCTGCTCGGAGCAACCACTCTCGCCACCATCGACCGTCTCATCCCGTGATTTTCTGCCGGTTGGATCCGCGCATCTAAGTTGACGTGAGTGTAACGGCGGTTTCTCCGGAAGCACGTTTGCTTCCATGTTGTACCCATTCGAACTTACCCAGGCTTTGCACGATGAGGAACGCAGAAATCAGGAAACCAGCCGCCTGGGTCAGAAGAGCCAAGCTCAGCGCGCAACGGTCAGGAATCGAGACTCTTGTTATTTTGTTTTGTCTGGCTCTGGCCTGCCAGCACTGCAGCGCATATTCATTTCTAACCCATGAAGTGATCATCGACATGACTTGGGAAAGTGCCATCAAGCCGGCTTTGCTGAGTCAATATCCAAATACAACTCCAGAAGGACTGCGATTGGCGCACGCCTATGCGTTTGGCGGCTGCACGATACAGGATGTGGGCTACTACCCGTTCGGCCATGAGTTGTTCAGCGATCTTACGCATTACGTACGCACCGGAGACTTCATCGCGAACATGATTCATGAAGCCCGCAACGTCAACGAACTAGCTTTCGCATTGGGCGCTCTATCGCACTACGTAGGTGACACCATCGGTCACCAAGATGCAGTAAATCCTTCGACGGCGGTTGAATTTCCGAACCTCGAAAAGAAATACGGGCCAAGCGTGACCTACGATGAAAACCCACATGCCCACGTTCGGACTGAGTTTGCCTTCGATATCGACCAGTTAAGCTATCATCGTTTTGCTCCCGCTGCATACCTGCAAAGCGTCGGACTGCTGGTCTCCCGGCGACTGCTGGAGCGGGCATTCTTTCAGACCTACGGGCTGCGCTTGCGCGACGTTCTGGGAAGAGGGCCTGCGCCATATAGGAGCTATCAATCTTCCGTGCGCCGCGTGCTGCCGAAGATCGCGTGGGCTGAGGTTTTGCTGCACCGGAAAGACTTTCCTCCGGACGAGCCGACGCCAGCGTTCCAGAAATTTGATCAACATTTGACACAGGCAGACCGCGAGAATGGGTGGGACAGATTCCGCCGCAAGAAGACGGGCTTTTCAACGCGAGTCGTTGCGGGGATGATCTTCATCACGCCCAAGCTAGGCGCATTTTCCGATCTCGCGATCCGAGGTCCGCGTCCAGACACAGAAAATAAGTATGTCGAGAGCGTGAACCGTTGTGTCGAGCATTACGCGGCGTTGCTCAGGGAACTGGCTCAAAAGGGCCAGGACGGATTTTATATCGAGAATCTGGACCTCGATACGGGAGATAGAACCCGGCCTGGGACTTACAAGCGGGCCGATGAAACCTATGCGAAGCTGCTCGATCGGCTGACGAACAAAAACCCATATCGGCGCACGCCGTCCGAGCTGCGGCAAAACGTTTTAGATTATTATTCCGACCCAAATGCGCCGATTGCAACGAAGAAGCACAGGCGGCAGTGGAAGAAGGTGCAGGAGGAACTCGCGATCCTCAAAAGCGAAGGTGTAATGAAAGGAAGCTTCGACTTTTCAAGTTCTGAACTACGCACGACCCGCCAACCTTTGCTGGAGCTTACCGACCCATCGGCGACCGAATGAAACATCCCGCCCGCGCGGAATCATAAGCCACGCAACTGCAGAGCTCACTACACCCAGGCCCGCGCAAATCAACATCACCATTCGGAATCCAAATACAAACGCTTCCGCAACCGATTGCCGGATGGCGGCTTTTGTAACGGAAGTGAGGCCAGTGGGAATCGGCAAATCGGCAAGTTTGCTCTCGCCCGCCTGAACCGCCTCGAAAACGTTGGGCGGCAGAGCAACGTGAATCAAGCTGTGATTCAGTCGAATACTAAAGGCCTTCATCATCACAATCCCCAGTGCTGCAATCGCAAGTACGCCGGCAACACGGGCAACCGCATTGTTAATTCCAGAGGCCGCGCCGACCCGATCCTGGCCTGCTGAATTCATCACCACCGTAGTGAGAGGAGCCACCGTGACTGCCATGCCAAAACCAAGAACAACCACCCCAGGAAAATACGTATTCCAATAACTCCCGCCTATCGAGGGTACAGCGAACAGAACAAACCCTAGCGCCACAATCAGCGGTCCGATGATCAATGGAAGTCTTGCTCCGTAACGCATCACGAGACCTCCGGACCAGCGGGAAAGAAAAAAGATCAAGAGAATCAGTGGCAGCACCGCGGCTCCTGCAGCAGTTGCAGAATATCCTTGCACTTGAATCAGATTCAACGGAAACAGGAAGAAGAAGATTCCAATAGCTGCATATAAAAACAGCGTGAGCAGGTTCGCGCCACTAAAGCTGCTGGACTTGAAGAGCGTGATCGGCACCATCGGCGAAGTGACGTTGCGCTCGGCAAACACGAACGCGACCATGCACACGAAGGCTGCGATCAGACTACCGAAAACCAGAGGATGTCTAAAACCCATGCGATTGGATTCGATGAACCCATTCACCAAGCCTCCCAATCCGACCGTGACGAACAGGGCTCCAAGCCAATCAACATGGCCCCCAGCGGCGCTGCGGCTTTCCGGAATGTGCCAAAGCGAAATGGCGATCACCGCCGCCGCCAATGGGAGATTGATGTAGAATACCCAGCGCCAGGAAGCATGCTCAACCAGCCAGCCACCAAGCACGGGCCCTATCGCGGTCGTGATCGCCGTGAACCCGGACCACGTGCCGATCGCCTGACCGCGACTTTTCTCATCGAAGGATGTACTGATAATCGCCAGGCTGCCAGGCACGAGCAGTGCCGCCCCCACGCCTTGAATGCTCCTCGCAATAATCAGCTGATGTATGTTTGAGGCGACCCCGCAACCGATGGAAGCCGTGGCGAAAATCGCAACACCCAGGACAAACATCAAGCGGCGGCCAAACAAGTCACCGAGCGAGCCCCCAACGAGAATCAACGCTCCCAAAAATATTCCATAAGATTCGACCACCCATTGCACATCCACCACCGTTGCACCAAAACTGGTTTGCAGCGCAGGCAGGGCAACGTTGACCACCGTGCTATCGATGAAAGCCATGCTGGACGCGAGAATGGTGGCCGCGAGTATCCAGCCTTTATCTTCGGCTGCACATGGAACTTCGATCCCCGCCGATCGGATTACGGCTTCATCGCAGGGCGGCCTCATGGACCTGTGGGATGCACTTTGTTACGGATTAGGTTCTGAAGATGCTGAAGCGGAGTGCGATACGAAAACTCTCCAATTTAGGAGAGGAGTCCCGCAAATACACTGCCGCGTCAGCGCGGCGAGTGGAACGCATCTGGGTGCGAATTGCGCGGAGCCGGTTCGGGACTTTCAATATCAAGGTTAACCACAATCGGTTCCTGACCACTGCGAACCACAACGGCCTCAACCGGTTCGTTGGCAGTCGCATTGAGTTCCTGATGAGGCACGAACGGCGGCACATAGATAAAATCACCGGGGCCGGCCTCGCCGACATATTCCAGACGATCTCCCCAGCGAAATCGTGCCCGCCCGCGAATAATGTAGAGCACGGTCTCCAGTTCGCCATGATGGTGCGGCCCGGTTCTGGCCGCAGGCTGAACGACAACAGTGCCTGCCCAAAGCTTCTGCGCTCCTGCGCGGGCGTGGGTGATCGCTGCGGCGCGGGTCATCCCGGGCGTTTGGGGCGTGTTCATATCCAGTTCATCGGAGCGGACGAGGCGGATGCCGTGCTCTTCCCAATCGAATTTTCCAGCCAATCTGTCGTTCATGGCTCTGCGTGCTGCATCTTGTGCGCGCCCTGTTAGATGTCGGCGGTGGGGGGCAGCGTTGGTTCCACGTTCACGCTTACTTTTCCTCGGCGAGGTCCTTCATCACGCCAGCATTGCTCTGCAGGACTCCCAATTGTTTTCGGTCGCGTTCGCTGGCCATCAACGGATTTGGCATGGGGCCGTAAGCTTCATCGGCCTGCTGCGCCAACTCAGCAATGGTTTCGGGGGTGAGGTGTACCTCTCCCAACTCGTCGAACAGGCCCTGGAATATCGGCCCCAGGTGTGTGAGGAAGTGCGTAATTCCTCCGGGACCTCCGCCGAGATGCATTCCCTTAAATGGACCCACGGCGGCCCAGCGCAGGCCCAGCGAATTGTTTACCAGCGTGTCCAACTCCTCGACTGAAACCACACCCTGCTTCACCAGATAGATACTCTCGCGCAGCACCGCCGCCTGTAGCCGGTTCCCAACGAAGCCGTTAATCTCGCGATGAAGCACCACCGGGGCTTTCCCCAGCGCGCGATAGAACGCCAGCGCCTCCTGCACCGCCTCCGGCACAGTTTTCTGCCCTGGAACGATCTCCACCAGCGGCATGACATGAGGAGGGTTGAAGGGATGGCCAACCATCATTCGCCCCGGACGCTTCATGTCGCGCGCGATTTGCGTGGCCCGCAAGCTTGAGGTGGAAGAGAACATCAATGCGTTCGGTTTTACGAACTGCTCCATGCGGGCGAAGAATTCGCGCTTGAAGTCAATCTGCTCCGGGCCAGATTCCTGCACAAGATCAGCGTCGCGGGTCGCCGCCTCCAGATCGGGTTCGATGCACAACCGCTGCTCGAAACTTTCCGTCGAGTATCCGAGTTGCTGCAGAGCGGGCGCAGCGTCGGCCAGTCCCTCGCGCACCGCATTCTCCAAATCCGGACGCGGGTCGCACAACCGCACCCGCAAGCCATTGGCCAGAAACAGCGCGGCCCAGGAAAGTCCAATCAGGCCCGCACCGACCACTGCCACCTCTGGATATCGAGCTAGGACTTCAGTTGCGTCTGCCTTCTCGCTAGTGCTTTGTATCGCCATAATAGGGCTCTCCTCGTGGGGCAGACCGCTCGCCGACCAGCATATCCCAAGTCATCCCGGACTTCCGCCCGACGCATCAGTCCAGAACGATATCCGGCAACTCGGCCAGCGTGGCAATCTGCGCGTCCGGCGTCTCCGGAATTCGCTCTGGCGCCTGACCAAAGCGGTTGCACCACAGTACACGGAGACCAAATGCCTTGGCGGAGTAAGCATCCCACCCATTGGAAGACAGGAAGCAGATGCGCTCCGCAACCACATTGAGCCGCTTGCAGGCCAACCCATAAACCGCAGGGTGCGGCTTGTAAACCTTCACTTCCTCCACCGACAGCACGGCATCCAGCAGGTCAGTGATGCCGGCATTGGCAGCCGCCGCTGCCAGCATGGCGGGTGATCCGTTGGAAAGGATCGCGAGTTTCATCCCTCCGGCCTTCAGGCGCTGCAAAGTGTCTGGAACCTCCGGGAAGGCGCTCAGCACCAGGTACAGGTTCATCAGCCGCTCGCGTAGCGCAGGGTCTTCGACTCGCATCGTCGACATGGCGAAGTCGAGGGCCTCCCCCGTGACCTGCCAAAAATCCGCATGACGCCCGCCGAGGCCGCGCAGCCATGTGTATTGCAATTGCTTTGCGCGCCACAGCTCGGCAAGCGGTTGCCACTGGGCTCCCAGTGAGTCCTGGGCCGCGCGTGCCGCACTGTTCACGTCGAACAACGTGCCGTAAGCATCGAAGACGCAGGCCTCAATGCCGGAGAGCTTTAGCTTCGTCATCGGAATCTCCCTCTCATTCACCGCAGGATTGTAGAGCGCGAGCTGCCAAATGGAAAACAGCTACATGGTTCCCTCACCATTATTCAACGATTCATCTGAGGAGTGGCAGAGAACCCTCCGGTAGACGATACTGCACAGTGACGCATATGAATCACTTAATTCCAGCGAAACTTCGTCATGACTTTTTGTGGTGCGCCTTCGCCCTTGTGCTTCTTCTTGGATTCATCGAGCGCGCAGAGGCCCGCAGCGTCGTACTTATTTCCGTGGATGGAATGCGCCCCGACTACATCACCCGCGCCGCCGAACACGGTCTCAAAGCGCCCAACCTTCGCCGCATGATGCGTGAGGGTGCGTATGCGGAAGGCGTGACCGGAGTTGTGCCGACGGTGACTTATCCCAGCCACACCACGCTCATCACCGGCGTGTCGCCCGCCCGGCACGGCATCTACTCCAACACCACCTTCGATCCCGAGCAGAGGAACCTTCAGGGCTGGTACTGGTATAGCGAGGACATCAAAGTCCCGACCTTGTGGGATCTTGCCAGGACTGCGGGGTTGAGCACAGCCAGCGTAAATTGGCCGGTCAGCGTGGGCGCCAAAATTGATTACCTGATTCCAGAGGTCTGGCGCGCTGGAACAGAAGACGATCGCAAACTGGTGCGAGCCCTCTCGACGCCCGGCCTGCTGGCCAAACTTGAGAGCGAGCTTGGCCCCTACGCCGAGCAACTGAACACGGACATTCCGAATGACCGTGTGCGCACGAAATTTGCTATCGCCATCCTTCAGAAGTACAAGCCAAAGCTAATCACGGTGCACTTGGCGGCGCTCGACCATATCCAACACCAGTACGGCCCCTTCAGCCCCGAGGCCGACTCCGTTCTGGAAGCCAGCGACGAATTGGTCGGACAGTTGTGGCAGGCAGCACTCAACGCGGACCCGGAGGCGATTGTCTGTGTCGTCTCGGATCACGGCTTTGCGCCGGTGCACCAGAAGCTGAATCTTTTCGTCCCGTTTGTGCAAGCAGGTCTCATCCAGCCAGGAACAGCGAAGACTATGTTCGGCACCTCAAAGGTAGAATCCTGGGATGCGATGCCATGGGCGAACGGCGGCTCAGTCGCAATCGTTCTCCGCAATCCCGACGATGGCGCGCTCGCAAACAAGGTAAGAGATCTGCTCGCCTCGCTGGCTGGCGATCCGGAGAACGGAATCAACCGCATCGTGGAGAAGAAAGAGCTGCGTGAACTGGGAGGCTATCCAACCGCGAGCTTCCTGGTAGACCTGAAGCCCGGCTTTCAAACCGACTCCGGCCTCACCGGAGCATTGCGAAGAGAGGCCAGCGGCGGGACGCACGGACACTTGCCGGAGCACGTGGAACTGCGCGCATCGTTTTTCCTCGTTGGCCCAGGCATCGCGCGCGCCAAAAATCTCGGCGTAGTGGACATGCGCCAGATCGCGCCCTCCATCGCAAACCTGCTTGGCTTGCAGATGCCGACCGCGGAGGCAGCACCGCTCCCACTTCAATAAGAACCGGGCTGTGCGATAATTTGCGCGGCATATTTTCGAGCTGGGTATCTCTCCGGAAATTCTATTGCGCTATGCTGAACTCCTTCGGAGGCTCTCCTCCGTCGGCAGATCTGAAAATACATCGAGGATGCGGGAATGAAAGATACGTCAAAGATCGCGGTGTTTGACACTACCTTACGAGATGGCGAACAGGCAGCAGGAACTCGCCTGGGCAGCCGGGACAAGATAACCCTTGCGCGCCAGCTCGCTCGCTTGAAGGTGGATATCATCGAAGCCGGCTTCCCGGCATCCTCTCCGGAAGACTTCGATGCTGTGCGGAGGATCGCCACGGAAATCGAAGGTCCCAGCATCTGCGCGCTCTCCCGCGCGGTTCCTAAAGACATCGAAGCCTGCGGCAAAGCGTTCGCCAAGGCTGCACGGCCGCGCATTCACACCGGCATCGGCGTCTCCGACATTCACATCATGGGCAAGTTCCGCGATGATCGGTACGGCAAGACGCTCGCCGAAAAGAAGGCAAAGCTGGTGGCCATCGCCATCGATGCCGTAAAGCAGGCGCGCAACTATGTTGACGACGTTCAGTTCTTTACCGAAGATGCCGGCCGCGCCGATCCGGCGTACCTGTTCGAAATGTTGGAAGCCGTAATCGATGCTGGCGCGACCGTCGTCAACATTCCCGATACAACCGGCTACACCGTTCCCGAGCAGTACGGTGAACTGATTCGCGGCATTCGCGAAAACGTCCCCAACATCGCGCGCGCAACCATCAGCGTGCACTGCCATGACGACCTTGGGCTTGCCGTGGCCAACTCCCTCGCAGGCATTCGCAACGGCGCGCGCCAGGTCGAAGGCACCATCAACGGAATCGGCGAGAGGGCCGGCAACGCCGCGCTGGAAGAGGTCGTCATGGGCATTCGCACCCGGGCCGACTACTACGGAGTGAGCACCGGAGTCGAGCCGCGCGAATTCTTCCGCACCAGCCGCATGGTCTCTGACATGCTCGGAATGCCCGTTCCAGCCAACAAAGCCGTCATCGGCAGCAACGCATTTGCCCACAGTTCAGGCATCCACGTTGACGGATTCCTGAAGGACCGCCAGACCTACGAAATCATGCGTCCTGAAGACGTAGGATTCAGCGAGAGCCGCGTCGTTCTCACGGCGCGCACCGGCCGCGCTGGCCTGCGCTCGCGGCTGGAGAAGCTCGGATACGAACTCACAAGCGACGAGGTTGACACCCTCTACCAGCGCTTCCTTGTTGTAGCGGATAAAAAACAGGAGGTCCTCGACGAAGACCTGGTCGCCCTGATGCACGATGAATTGCCTCCGGTGCAGCAGAAGCTGAAGCTCGAGTACCTGCACAGTTACAGCGGCACCTCCGCGATCCCGACTGCGACCGTGCGTCTGCAGATGAACGGGAGCACAAAAGAAGGAGCTTCGATTGGCGACGGCCCGGTCGATGCCGTGTACAAGGCAATTGCCGGACTCACCGGCACCCAGGCAAAACTCCTGCGCTATGACATTCGAGCCGTAACCGAAGGCACCGAAGCCATGGGCGAGGTCACCGTACACCTGGAGATCGGCGACCGTCGCGTCATGGGCCGCGGTGCTTCCACTGACATCATTGAGGCCAGCGCAAAAGCCTACGTTGACGGGCTGAACCGCCTGGGCTGACGAATGGGCTGAGGTAGTAAGTAAGGCAAGTAAAGCTCGATTGCACAACGTCATACAGGTCGTCTGCCGGAAATTCCTCTTTCGGCAGACGAATTTCGGGCTAGAATGGTTTCAATCCGGCAGAGTTTCCGTGCGCACATTCAAGGCATCGCACGTGCGAAGCCGACGGACATCCGGCTGTAGAAACAACTTAGGTTTGCGACAAGAGCGGAATCCTGAATAGTGCCTTTGGGAGCGCGTACGGGAGAGCATAGTGCGAAATATTGAAATCATGGACACAACCCTCCGGGATGGTGAGCAGACCCCGGGAATCAGCTATACGCCGGATGAAAAGCTTGTCATTGCCGAGGCCTTGCTCAGGTCAGGTGTCGATGCCATCGAAGTCGGCTCGGCGTTAGTTTCACATGGCGAGGCGCTGGCGGTTCGAAACATAGCCGAATGGGCGAGTTCCCATGACGCCGCGGAAAAAGTCGAGGTCCTGGGCTTTGTTGACGGAACCAAGTCCGTGGATTGGATTGTGCAGCACGGGGGACGCGTTCTGAATCTGCTCTCAAAGGGATCGGAACACCATTGCGTGGTGCAGCTTCGCAAGACCGTCGAATCCCATCTCGCCGACATTGAGCGCACCGTTGAGTATGCTGTCAAGAGCGGCCTTAGCGTCAACGTGTACCTGGAAGACTGGTCGCAGGGCATGCGTAACTCCAAGCCTTACGTGATGGCGCTGACCAGCGGCCTCGCCAAGTTGCCCATCAAGCGCGTCATGCTCTGTGACACCCTCGGCGTCCTAGCCCCCGAGGAAACCGAAGCCTTCGTACGTGCTATGCGCGAAAACTTCGACATGCCGCTCGATTTCCATTGTCATAACGATTACGGCCTTGCGGTGCCGAATTCGATTGCCGCACTGCGCTGCGGCGCTGGGCGCGTGCATGTCACGGTGAACGGAATCGGCGAGCGTGCGGGCAACACCAACCTTGCGACTCTGGTTGTGACCGCACGAGACCTGTACGAGATGAACAGCAATGTCAAAGAGCGGAATCTCGCCATGCTCAGTGATCTGGTGGCCGGAATCAGCGGTATCGCCCTCGCTCCCAATGCTCCGGTCGTAGGCCAGATCAGCGCCACCCAGTGCTGCGGCGTACACGCCGACGGAGACAAGAAGGGCAAGCTATATCAGAACAGGCTTGAGCCGACGCGCTTTGGGCGCAAGCGCGCTTACAACCTCGGCAAGACGGCGGGAATCGCCTCCATCGAGGCCAACTGCAAAGAGCTTGGAATCGAGATCGGCCCGGAGCAGCAACGCATGTTGCTCGCCAAGGTCAAAGAACTAGGCGACGACAAGGTCTCGGTGACACAAGCCGACGTCATTCTCCTTCTGCATGAGATCTACGGTGAAAAGGAGAATGGGGTGAAGCTGGTCAACTATGAATTTGCCCTGAAAAAGGGAGCCCCGCCGAAGGTCAGCCTTGAACTCCTCTGCAATGATCGCAAGCTGACAGCACAAAGCGAAGGAGATGGGCAGTTTGACGCCTTCATCCGGGCTCTGCGCACCGTCTGGGATGACATGCCCGAGCTCATGGACTATCGCATCGGGATCTCCCGCAAAGGAACCAGCGGCGCGCTTACCGAGGCGACAATCACCTGGCAAAGCGACGAAAAGCTCTTCACCACTCGCGCCGTGGCTCCGGATCAACTCGTAGCCGCAATGAACGCAACGGTGCGTATGCTCAACTATATGGAGATCAGGCGGCAGCTCCGAACCCGGGAACAAACCTGGGGACAATTCGCCGTAGCTCCTCATTCATAGTCGCCATGAGCCAAGGCAAAACTGGCGTGTAAACGCCAGTTCCGGGGCCAAATGTGCTATAAAAATTAGATCATGACATTCAAGATTGCAGTGCTGCCGGGTGACGGCGTTGGCCCCGAAGTTACACGTGAGGCTGTGCGAGTTCTGCGCGCCGTCAGCGAAGGCAGCTTCGAACTTCGTTTCGAGGAGCTGCCCATCGGCGGAACCGCCTACAAGCAATACGGCTCCCCGTTGCCCGAAATCACCCTCGACAAATGCCTTGTCTCCGATGCCGTACTGCTGGGCGCAGTCGGCGGGCCGGAGTTCGACTCGCTCCCCCCGACCCTGAAGCCGGAAAGTGGTCTGTTGGCCATTCGCAAAGCCCTGGGTGGTTTTGCCAACCTTCGCCCGGCGATCGCATATGACACGTTGGCCGAGTGTTCGCCGCTGCGTCCCGAGGTGCTCAAAGGCGCCGATATTCTATTCGTGCGCGAGTTGCTGGGTGGAATGTATTTCGGCCAGCCCCGCGGATTCGCCAATGAAGGCGCTTTGCGTACCGGATTCAACACCATGGTGTATTCGGTGTCAGAAGTCGAGCGCGTAGCCCACGTCGCCTTCCAGGTGGCGCGGCAGCGCCGCAAAAAGGTGACCTCGGTTGATAAGGCAAACGTGCTTGAATGCTCGCAACTATGGCGCGAAGTGGTGATCGAAGTAGCCAAGCAGTATCCAGACGTGACGCTGGAACATCAGCTCGTGGACTCCTGCGCGATGCGTCTGGTAACCGCGCCCGGAAGCTTCGACGTCATCCTGACCGAAAACCTCTTCGGAGACATTCTTTCCGACGAGGCCGCGGCACTGACCGGTTCGCTTGGCATGTTGCCTTCGGCGACCGTAGGCGGCAAAATCAATCTCTACGAGCCCATTCACGGCTCCGCTCCCGACATCGCAGGCAAGGGCATCGCCAATCCTTTGGGAGCAATTGCGACCGCCGCCATGCTGCTTCGCCATAGCATGCAGCGCGAGCAGGAAGCCCATGCCATCGAGCAGGCAATCACGCAGGTGCTCGAAGCCGGATATCGCACCGCAGATCTCAAGCGTGGTTCGAGCGAACGCTTGGTCGGCACCGAAGAGATGGGAAGGCTCGTACTGGAAGCAATCGGCGCAGCCAAGGTGCGGCCGACGCACGCATAGTTGTAAAATCATGGTTTGCGCGCTGGCGTTTGGCTCTTGGTGCCGGCACGAAAAAGTTCTGACTTCAAAAACGCAAGGCGTTTTTCAGGGAAACTAACGTTATGGGCAAGAGTCTGTTTGAAAAGCTCTGGGAAAAACACGTTGTCTGCCAGCCCGAAGGGCAGCCGCCGCTCCTCTATATTGATCTGCATCTCGTGCATGAGGTGACCTCGCCACAGGCGTTCGAAGGTCTGCGCGTGGCTGGCCGCCGGGTACGCAGACCCGAGCGCACCTTGGCGACGGTAGATCACAACGTGCCAACCACGTTGAACCATCTGCCCATTACCGACCCCATCGCCGCCACTCAGCTTGCAACCCTGCGCAACAACTGCGCGGAATTCGGCATTACCCTGTTCGACATCGACTCTCTTGACCAGGGAATCGTCCATGTCGTCGGTCCGGAATCCGGCGCGACGCAACCGGGCATGACAATCGTCTGCGGAGACAGCCATACCAGCACCCATGGTGCATTCGGCGCGCTCGCATTCGGCATTGGAACCTCGGAAGTAGAGCACGTGCTGGCCACCCAGAGCCTGCCGCAACGCAAGCCGCTCTCCATGCAGGTTCGCGTCAGTGGGCAGTTGCCGCTCGGAACAAGCGCAAAGGATCTTGCCCTGGCATTCATCGGTCAGATTGGCAGCGACGGCGCAACCGGCTATGCGGTGGAGTACACCGGGGAAGCCGTACGCGGCTTGTCCATGGAAGGGCGCATGACGCTCTGCAACCTGACCATCGAGGCAGGCGCGCGCACCGGCATGGTCGCCCCGGACGAAAAGACATTCGCCTACGTGAAGGGTCGCCGCTATGCCCCTAAGGGTGCCGAGTGGGACAAGGCAGTCCAACACTGGCGCACGCTGGCCAGCGATGCCGATGCCGCTTTCGACAAAGTGGTTGAAATCGATGCCAGTCGCGTCGCGCCGCAGGTTACCTGGGGCACCAGCCCTGGAATGGTTGCCGGGGTGAACGCCAGCATCCCTGATCCCGCGACCGCCAAAACCGAAACCGATGCCAATTCGATTGCGCGTGCGTTGGAATACATGGGCCTCCGGCCCGGCACGCCTATTGAAGAAATCACCATCGACGTGGCCTTTATCGGCTCCTGCACAAACGGACGAATCGAGGACCTGCGCGAGGCTGCCTTGGTAGCCGAGGGACACCACGTCTCGCCCAACGTGCGCGCTCTGGTCGTCCCCGGTTCGCAGGATGTGAAGCGCGCTGCCGAGCGCGAGGGGCTCGACAAGATCTTCGTCGCCTCCGGCTTTGAATGGCGCGAGTCAGGCTGTTCGATGTGCCTTGCCATGAATGCCGACGTGCTCAGCCCCGGCGAGCGTTGCGCCTCCACCAGCAACCGCAATTTCGAAGGCCGTCAGGGACGCGGTGGACGCACGCATTTGGTGAGCCCCGCAATGGCCGCAGCCGCAGCCATAACCGGTCACTTCACGGATGTAAGGAAATGGGAGTTCAAAGGCGCCGCGGTGAAGGAACCCTCAATACGTTAATTGTTGAGTGTCTTCTCATTGGCAAGTTGCTGTCTCAACCAAGGTAAGCCCTGTAGAAAGCCGGGTGCCCCAGGTTCGCGCCGATGCTGTTCGGCGATAACCTGGGAAGCAGTGCCCTAACGAGGAAACCATGCAGCCCTTTCGTGTACACACTGGTATCGCCGCACCTCTGGATCTCGCCAACGTCGATACGGACCAGATCATCCCCAAGCAATTCCTCAAGCGCATTGAGCGCACCGGCTTTGGCCAGTTCCTTTTTTTTGACTGGCGCTCTCGTCCCGACGGATCGCCCAATCCTGATTTCGTCCTGAACGATCCGCGCTACGCCGGAGCGTCTGTTCTCATCGCCGGCAAGAATTTCGGCTGCGGTTCCTCACGTGAGCACGCTGCCTGGGCATTGGCCGACTACGGATTCCGAGTCATCCTCGCACCGTACTTCGCCGATATCTTCACCACCAACTGCGCCCAGAACGGAATCATGCTGGTTTCGCTCGACGAGGAAAAAATCGCTTTGTTGGTCCGTCGTGCCAAAGAAACGAAAAGCTATCAGTTGACCGTTGACCTTGAGAAGTGCGAAGTGCGCGACGACGCCGGCTTCATGGCCACATTCTCGATCGACCCATTCCGCCGCCATTGCCTTCTCGAAGGCCTGGACGACATCGGGCTTACCTTGCAGCATGAGCCCAAAATTGCTGCTTACGAGGCGCGTCGCTTCGGAGCGTAGACCGACCGACAGGCAATCTGTACCGTAGAACAAAAATCCCCGTCTTCGCGCCGGGGATTTCTCTGCGCCTGGGTGTCTCCATTTCTATGTCGCTACGCTACTTTCTGGAGGGTCCTGGTGTACGTGCCCGTCAACTCCGCCCGCTCCAGAATGTGGCCGTGCATGGCTTCCTGGAGTTGTTGGTGCGAGGCGCCAGGCTTCAAATTCAACTCCGTATCAAGGGCGTAGAGTCGAATCAGGTAGCGGTGGGTTCCGGACGGCGGACACGGGCCGACATAGCCGATCTTTTTGGCGTCGTTCATGCCCTGAACACAGCAACCGGCAACCTGCTCTTCTTGAGGTATACCGGATGGAAGCTCGGAGACCGTGGCAGGAATGTTGTACCCGACCCAATGGGTGAATCCGCCCGCCCGCGCTGCATCCGGATCATGCATGATCAATGCGAACGATTTCGTTTGTGCCGGGGCGCCTCGCCATGAAAACGCAGGGGAGACGTTCTCGCCATCGCAAGTAAATCTTATGGGGATGCTGCGTGCCTGCTGAAATGCTGAACTGCTGAGTTGCATGGCGCCTCCCGACTCTATGTTTTTTGATGCTCAATCGGGCCGATTCGTACCAACACTTCTGCTCGCGCAAGCGTATTCCCTTTTGGGACGGGGGATGGTCTTCTGTTTTACGCGACGTGCGGCATAGAATGAAGTCCGTATCCAGCTCTGCTTTCCACGGCTGTCCGGGAGACAGAATGACACGCAGCTTCGCGGCATTTCGACTACTCGTTCTCCTGATCGTCGCTGCATCCAGTTGCGGATTGCTGGCGCAGAGCGCGTCCTCCCCCGGCGCGGCTTTCGCCAACGTTGACCAGATCATGAACGCCGCAGTGGCCCGCGGAACCATCCCGGGCGGCGTTGTATTGGTGGGACATGACGGCGTGGTGGTGTACCGCAAGGCTTTCGGCATGCGCTCGCTTGAGCCAGCCAAAGAAGCAATGACCGTCGACACCATCTTCGACATCGCCTCCATGACAAAGTGCATTGCCACGGCCACCTCCGTGATGAAACTGGTGGAGCAAGGACGTATCCGGCTCAACGATCCCGTCGCAACGTACCTGCCGGAGTTTGCCCGGAACGGTAAGGAGAACATCACCCTCCGTCAACTGCTCACGCACTTCTCCGGACTGCCAGAAGACCTCGATCTGAAGACGGCATGGAATGGGCGCAATGCCGCCTACCAGTTGGCAATGGACGCAAAGCCCATCTTTCCTCCCGGCTCGCGTTTTCTTTACAGCGACATCAACTTTGAAACCCTCGGATTCGTGGTCGAAAAAGTTTCCGGCTCAAGCTCTGGATGAGTACGCCGCAAAAAACATCTTCGAGCCGCTGGCGATGAAGGACACCCGCTTTCTGCCTCCCGCGCAATGGCGCGCGCGCATCGCTCCCACCGAGTACGACGAGCGCCATCAGATGCTGCGCGGCACCGTACACGATCCCACGGCGCGGCGCATGGGCGGCGTCGCCGGACACGCCGGGCTGTTCTCAACCGCCGATGACCTTGCAATCTATGCGCAGGATATGCTGACCGGATTCCATGTTCTTTCCGCGCTTTCGGTAGAGAAGATGTCAACCCCGCAACAGCCGCCCAACGCCTCTTCGCTCCGCGGCCTTGGCTGGGACATCGATTCGCCGTTTTCGAGCAATCGCGGCGACTTTTTTCCCGTAGGCTCTTTCGGGCACACCGGCTTCACCGGAACCTCGATATGGATCGATCCGGTGACCAACAGCTACGTGATCGTGCTGACCAACGCGGTGCATCCGAGGGGGAGTAACTCCGCCGTGGTTTCGCTGCGCTCGCGTATCGCCTCGGCGGTCGCACAGGAGCTCGCACTATCGGTTGCTGAAGACCAGAAACTGCGCCTCGCGCGCATCACCGGCTACAACGAAGCCATGTCTGCCGCGCGACTGGTGACGGCGCGCAATGGTTCGGTGCGCACCGGCATCGACGTGCTGGAGAGCCACAATTTTGCCGAACTCCGCGAACCCGGTCTGCCGAAGTCCGCTGCGAATACTGCGGCCAAGACCAGGATTGCAATCGTCACCAATCAAACCGGCATAGACGCGCACGGCAGCCGCACCATCGATGTGCTGGCCAAGGCGCCGGGCATCGAAGTCGCCGCCATCTTCAGCCCTGAGCACGGCGTCACCGGAAGCCTCGACACCACCGCGATCTCCGATTCCAGAGACGCTGCCACCGGAATTCCCGTCTACAGCGTCTACGGAGACAGCAGCGCAAAGCGCCATCCGTCGCTGCAGATTCTGAATTCGGTCGATGCCATCGTCTATGACATTCAGGACGTAGGCGCGCGCTTCTACACCTATGAGACGACCCTCGGATACTTCCTGGAAGCAGCCGCACAGACGGGCCGCAAGATCTTCGTCCTCGACCGCCCCAATCCTATCAACGGAACTTACGTACAAGGGCCGATCAGCGACAAGGGGCGCGAAAGCTTCACCAACTACGGACAGATTCCAATTCGTCACGGCATGACCATTGGCGAGTTGGCGCGCTTCTACAACTCCGAGCACAGCATCCATGCGCACCTCACCGTAATTCAAATGGAAGGCTGGCAACGCGGCGATTGGCTGGATTCGACCGGCATTCTCTGGGTCAATCCTTCGCCCAACATGCGCAGCCTCACCGAGGCCACGCTCTATCCCGGCATCGGCATTCTGGAAGCAACCAATATTTCCGTAGGCCGCGGCACTGATACTCCTTTCGAAGTCGTGGGTGCGCCGTGGATTCATGCGGTCGAACTGGCCGCGTATCTGAATGGCCGCGCTATCAGCGGCGTGCGTTTTGTGCCGATTGAATTTACTCCCAGCGCCGACCTTTACGCGCAAAAGAAATGCGGAGGCGTGAACATCGTTGTGACCGGCAGAAATGCGCTCGACGCACCCGAGCTTGGCATTGAGATCGCCTCAGCCCTGCACTCGCTCTATCCCGATCAGTACGAGATGACGAAGCTGGATAACCTGATGCTCAACGCCGCGAAGCGCGCAGTCCATCAGCGCCGGGCAGGATCCGCGACGAGTCTGGATGGAATGGGTCGATGAGATCGAAGTCTTCAAAGCCATCAGGGCGAAGTACCTGCTGTACTGAACGCATAAGCCAGCAGAATTACAGGAGAACAAAATCCCGTGGGACTTGAACGCGCTGGATCTGACCGTGATCGCAGTGTATCTGGCCGGCGTCACTCTGTTTGGCATGCGCTTCAAGGAGAGGGCGAGTACGCTCCGCGGATATTTCCTGGCTGAGAAAACCATTCCCTGGTGGGCCATTTCGCTTTCCATCGTGGCCGCCGAGACCAGCACGCTTACCATCATCAGCGTGCCCGGACTCGCCTACGAGCGCGACTTCCGCTTCCTGCAACTCGTCATCGGCTACCTCATCGGGCGCGTCATCATCACCGTTCTCCTGATTCCGCATTACTTCCGCGGCGACCTGGTCACGGCCTATCAGTTGATTGAGCGCCGCTTCGGACAGAAGCTGCGATCGCTGACGGCGGGCCTGTTCCTCATCACGCGCGCCGCAGCCGAGGGCGTGCGCGTCTTTGCTGTCGCCATCGTCGTCGGCATCGCGCTCGGCGATCTGCTGGGCGGCTTCAGCGACTTTCGCAGGGACGTCGCCGCCATCGCCATCGTCAGCGTCCTCACGTTGATCTACACCTTGAAGGGCGGCATGGCGGCCGTAATCTGGACCGACGTAGTGCAGTTGGCGGTGTACGTAGCGGGCACCTTGGCTGGCTTCTTCACCATCCTGCACCTTGTCCCTGGTGGCTGGCACACCGTTCACAGCATCGCCTCCGAGGCCGGCAAGTTCCGCATCTTCGACTTCTCATGGAACTTCTACGCGACCTACACCTTCTGGTCCGGCGTCATCGGCGGCGCATTCCTAACCACGGCCAGCCATGGCACCGACCAGTTGATCGTACAGCGGCTGCTCTCCGCCCGAACCGAGCGGCAATCGAAGCTCGCGTTGCTGGCCAGCGGCATCATGGTTATGTTCCAGTTTTCGTTGTTCCTGCTGATCGGCGCCATGCTCTACGTGTTCTACAAATTGTTTCCTCCGGCAGTGGCGTTCACCCGGTCGGACACAATTTTCCCCGCCTTTATAGTCACCCGCATGCCGCACGGAATCAGCGGTCTGTTGATCTCGGCCATCCTGGCTGCGGCGATGGCAAATCTCAGCGCCGCGCTCAACTCACTATCGTCAACGACCATCGTTGATTTCTACTTGCGAATCAATCCCGAGGCGAGCGATCAGCACCGGGTGTTTCTGTCGCGCCTGGCGACCGTGGGTTGGGCAGTCGTGCTGTTCGCTCTGGCGATTGTGGCGCGCAGCGGTGGCAAGGTGCTTGAGGCCGGACTGTCGATTGCCTCAGTGGCCTACGGATCGTTGCTCGGAGTGTTTCTGCTGGGCGTATTGACCCGCAAGGCCGGCGAGGGCGGTGCCATGGTTGGAATGTTGTGCGGCTTTCTGCTGAATCTCTACCTCTGGCAATCCACCAAGGTTCCGTTCACCTGGTACGTCCCCTTTGGCAGCATCGCAACGTTTGTCATCGGCTACGGCGCAAGCTTGTTTCTGCACCGTAGCGTTGAGGTGGAGGCGGTCACAACAGATGGCAGATGAAGCGAATGAAAGTGCGGCTGAGCAATCTAAGACCGAGCGGCAGAACCGCGTCTCCGCCGATCTGGACAGCTCAACGCGCTTGAAATTGCCACGCTGATGAACCGGCAAGACGCCAAGGTTTTGCGCGCCGTAAAAAAGCGCTGCCTGCAATTGCCAAAGCGATTGACCTTGTCCGCGATCGGCTGGAACAAGGAGGACGCCTGATCTACGTCGGCAGCGGAACCAGCGGAAGGATCGGCGCACTCGACGCAGCCGAGTGTCCTCCAACCTTCGGCACCGATCCTGAGATGATCCAGTACGTGATTGCCTGGGGGTGGAATGACGGCGATGATGACGCCGAGCAGAGGCTGACAAAGGCCAGTGAGTCCAGCGAAGATTCCGCTGAGTTAGGTACGCGCGACATCGCAGCGCGAAGGCCCGGCAAGAAAGATGTAGTCGTAGGCCTCTCCGCCAGCGGCCGAACGCCCTACACGATTGCGGCTGTGCAGTACGCGCGAAAAAAAGGCGCCGCCACCATCGCAGTGGTCTGCAACCCCGGCTCGGAGTTGGCCAAGCGGGCAGACATCGCAATCGAAGCCGAGGTCGGCCCCGAAGTGCTTGCCGGATCGACTCGCCTCAAGGCAGGCACGGCGCAGAAGATGATCTGCAACATGATCACCACCGGCGCAATGGCCCGCCTTGGTTACGTGTATGGCAACCTCATGGTCAACCTGCAGATGAAAAATCAGAAGCTGAGCGAGCGCGGCATCAGCATCGTGCAGCGCGTTGCCAAGGTGGAGCGGAACGCTGCCATCACCGCCCTGGACGCGGCAGACAGGAAGGTCTCCGTAGCGCTCGTCATGCTCTGTGCAAACGTTACCAAGACAGAAGCAATTCGGCGGCTCAGGCGCACCCGAGGCAGCATTCGCCAGGCAATGCAATCTTAGACGTCCCGAAGATTCGCACTCATCAATCTTTACCGCCGTCAGTGCGTTGAACATAATCCCACGCGCTGCGAACAATATCTTCCAGCGCCGGATACCGCGGTTGCCAGCCCAGCTCAGCGCGGATCTTCGCCGAACTCGCAACCAGGGTCGCCGGATCTCCCACCCGGCGTGGCTCCACCGTGGCTGGGATGCAGTGGCCGGTGACGCGACGCGCGCACTCAATCACCTCCCGCACGCTAAACCCATGCCCATTCCCTAGGTTGTAGATGAGTTGCGCAGCTTCCGTGCGCGACCGCAGCGCATCCAGCGCAAGCAGGTGTGCGCTCGCCAAGTCAGAGACGTGTACGTAGTCGCGCACGCAGCTTCCATCGGGCGTCTCGTAATCTCCGCCATAGATGCTGATATGGTCGCGCATCCCGCTGGCAACCTGCAGAACGATCGGGATCAGGTGAGTCTCCGGATCATGATGCTCGCCGAGAATCCCCGTCGCACCGGCGGCATTGAAGTAGCGCAGGCTGGCGTACGACAGGCCGTGTATCCGATGGAACCAGGCAAGCATCTTCTCCACCAGCAGCTTGGATTCGCCGTATGCATTCGTGGGCGCAAGCTTGTCCGTCTCACAGATCGGAATACTCTCCGGTTCTCCGTAAAGCGCCGCCGTCGATGAAAAGACAAAGTAGCGCACGCCGTGAGCAAGCACGGTCTCCAGCAGGGTAAGAGCGTTGGCCGTGTTGTTGCGAAAAAACTTCGCCGGATCCTGCATCGACTCCCCGGCTTCGATCCAGGCCGCAAAGTGCAGTACCGCCTCTGGCCGATGTTCCGCAAAGGCCGCCTCCAGCGCCGCGCGATCTCCCACGTCGCCAACCACCAGCGTTGTCCCCGGCGGCACCGATTCCCGATGCCCCTTGCTCAAATTGTCATAAACGATAACCGTATAACCGGCGTCCACAAGCTGTGACACCACAACGCTGCCGATGTATCCTGCCCCACCCGAAACTAAAACTTTCATCGTTTCTCTCAGCCACTCAGCTCCGCCCCAACCGGTGCGGTCTTTTTGCAATGCGCTCGCAAAATCCTACTGATTGTATTGCAGATGGGCATCGATCGAATGCTCGGATTGTCTGACAGGCTGACATGTAGTAATGTTTCTCTACTGACCCCGCCAATGAACGCATGCCGCGAGCGCGGCGCGTGGGGAAAGGGTACTGAACGGCCCGATCCCATTTGGACTGCAACGGAGGTTCTACTTGAGCTCCCACACTGTTTCCGCACCCGCGAGCAAGGCTTCCAAACCATCCTTTCAGCCTGAGCAGCTCACCTCCATGCTCTCTCAAATCATCGATGCACGGCGGATCCTTGTGCGCCCCATCGACCTCATCGCCTACGCCTCCGACGCTAGCTTTTACCGGCTCATCCCCAAGGCCGTGGTGCAGGCCGCCAGTGAACAGGAAGTCGCGCGTCTCTTCCAGTTCAGTCATGAGCACTCGCTCCCCATCACCTTTCGCGCCGCCGGCACCAGTCTCTCCGGACAATCCATCTCCGACGGCTTGCTGGTCGAGGTCGCCCGCAACTTTCGCGATCTTCAAGTCCTCGAACAGGGCCGCAAAATCCTCGTTCATCCCGGAGTCATCGGAGCCAGCGCCAATCGCGCACTCGTTCCCTACCGAGCTAAGATCGGCCCCGACCCGGCCTCCATCGCAACCTGCACCCTGGGTGGAATTCTCTCCAACAACTCCAGCGGAATGTGCTGCGGCGTCGATCAGAACGCCTACCACACGCTCTCTTCCTTGCGATTCATGCTCCCCTCCGGCACAGTCATCGATACTGCCGCACCGGATGCCGAACAGATATTCTTCGCCCGCGAACCTGCACTTGCGGGCGGCGTCCTCGAGCTCAAGTCGAGAATTCAGAGCGACCCCGCGCTCGCCGAGCGCATCCGCCGCAAGTACCGCACCAAGAACACCACCGGATACGGCATCAACGCCTTCCTCGATTTCCAGCGCGCCGTCGATATCTTCGCCCATCTCCTCATCGGCTCCGAAGGCACTCTGGCGTTCATCTCTGAGGCGGTCCTAAACACCGTCCCCGATCTGCCCATAAAATACACCGGCCTCCTGCTCTTCCCCGATCTCTATGCCGCTTCTGAATCTATCGTGCCGCTGCGCCAGGCCGGCGCCAAAGCCCTTGAGATCATGGATCGTGCCTCCCTTCGCTCCGTCGAGAATCAGGCAGGCACGCCGCCCGTCATCAAGACTCTCGCCGAAGGCGCAGCCGGGTTGCTCGTTGAGTTCCAGACCGCGTCGGAATCCGAGCGTGCCGAGCTCGAAGCCCTGGCCGCCGACTCCACCTCGCGCCTCAAGCTCCTTGAGCCCGCGCAATTCACTCACTCTCCCTCGGCCCAGGCCGCGCTCTGGAAGATTCGCGCTGGAATGTTTCCCTCCGTGGGCTCGGTCCGCGACAGCGGCACCACGGTCATCATCGAAGATGTCGCCTTCCCTATCGAGCACCTCGCGCCCGCCGCGCAGGAGTTGAACGGCCTCTTCCGCCGTCACGCTTACGACAATGCCATCATCTTCGGCCATGCCAAGGACGGCAATCTCCACTTCGTCATCACCCAGTCGTTCAATGATCAGCGCGCCATTGACCAGTACTCGCGCTTCATCGACGATGTAGTGGAACTGGTCGTCAACCGCTTCGACGGTGCGCTCAAGGCCGAGCATGGAACCGGACGCAACATGGCCCCCTTCGTCGAAACCGAGTGGGGCTCTGATGCCTACCAGATCATGCGTCAGCTCAAGTCGCTGGCCGATCCCACCGGCCTGCTCAATCCCGGCGTCATCATCAACCCCGACCCGCACGCGCATCTGCACGACCTGAAGCAGTTGCCCACCGTCGAGCCTGAGATCGACAAATGCATCGAGTGCGGCTACTGCGAGCCCCGCTGCCCCAGCCGCGACCTCACCCTCACCCCGCGCCAACGTATCGTGGTCCGGCGTGAGATGACCCGCCAGCAGCAACTTGGCGGCAGCGAATTACTGGTCCAGCTCGAACGCGACTTTCCATACATGGCGCTCGATACCTGCGCCGCCGACGGCATGTGCGCCACCACCTGCCCGGTCAACATCGATACAGGCACGCTGGTGAAGCGCTTCCGCGCACTGCGCAATTCGTCGGCCGCAAAGCGCATCGCGCAGTTCACGGTGGACGAATTCGCGCTGGTGGAATCCCTCATCCGCCTCGGCCTCACCGTCGCCCATTTCGCCGAGCGCGTCATCGGAGTCAAAGGCGTGCAGGCGATCACCGCAGCCATGCGCAAGGTGATCGGCCCCAACATGCCGCTCTGGAGTGCCGGGATGCCCTACGCAACGCCCGGCGGTATTCCGCCCACCGCCCGCTCCGCCGCCAAAGCCGTCTACTTCCCCTCTTGCATCTCGCGAACCATGGGGATGCTTCCGGGCGAGACCAGCGAAATGTCCCTCATGCAGGCAACCGTCGAGCTGGCCAAGCGCGCCGGAGTTCCCCTCTGGATTCCCCCCGACGTTGCCGGAAACTGCTGTGCCACTCCCTACTCATCAAAGGGCTTTGAAGAAGCGCGCGACGCCATGCTGAATCGCACCATTGAGAACTTCTGGGGCTGGTCCAGCGAGGGCGCGCTGCCCATCATGGTTGACAGCAGCCCATGCTCCTACGGACTGACCCATGCCCGCGAATACCTTACGCCGGAAAACCAGCAGCGCTTCGACCGCCTCAAGATCACCGACAGCATCGAGTTTGTTCACGACCAACTGCTCCCCCAGCTCAAGGTGAATCGTCCCGAACGGTCGGTCGCCTTGCATCCGGTCTGCTCCACCGTCAAGATGGGGCTCGCCCCGAAGCTTGAGGCCATTGCGCGCAAGTGCAGCGGCGAGGTCTTCGTCCCTCCCAGCCTTGGCTGCTGCGCCTTTGCCGGAGACCGCGGATTCATGTACCCCGAACTCACCGCCTCGGCCACCACCGGCGAAGCCGCTGACATCAAAGCCCACAATCACGACGGCTGTTACTCCAGCAGCCGCACCTGCGAGATCGGCATGACCCGCTCAACCGGCGAAGTCTACCGCTCCTACATCTATCTCCTGGAAAAAGTAACGCGCGAATAACCCGCGCAACAAACGGGAACAGGTGGCCCACATCCGCCCTCTTTTGGCGAATGTGGGTTCGAAGCCGGACAGTTCCATCCATGATGGGTGGTGCTTCTGGATCTCCCGTCATTCGTGTCCGACGGGTGGCCCACATCCGCCTTCTTTTGGCGAATGTGGGGTCCGAAGCTGGGCGGCTCCATCCATTCTGGGTGTGGGTCAGTTTTCGGCTCGCACTTGTGCGCTCCGCCGGAGCGGCACAGTTCCACTCTCGCTGTTAAGATAACGGGCATGCCGACCGATTCCAGTCGCAACGGTTCCACGGACACCGGCCAAACCCTGCTCTATTTTGGTTGGCTGACGCTGTTCCTGTACATGGCAACCCCAGCCGGGTACCTCGTTGACATACAGACGTCGTACATGCTGAAAAACCAGTTGCACGCGACGGCGACGCAGATCTCGGTCTTCCGCTTGCTCACGGGCATTCCCGTGTACTTTGCCTTCGCGTTTGGCCTGGTGCGTGACCAGTGGAACCCATTCGGCCTTCGCGACCGCGGCTTCTTCTTGATCTTCGCTCCGGCAACCGCACTTGCCTTCATCTGGATGGCGACTTCCCGCCTCTCCTACCGGGGACTGCTGATCGGGATGTTGTTGGCAATGTTGGCGTCCCGATTCCTGGCTGCAGCCTATCAGGGGTTGATGGCTCTGGTGGGCCAGGAACTGCTCATGTCCGGCCGCCTGAGCGCCCTGTGGAATCTAGTCAGCTCCGTCCCGGTGATTGCCGGAGCGTTCGCCTCCGGATACATCTCCGAGCATCTGCCCCCGAACGAAACCTTCTACTTGGTAGCTGCACTCACTTCCTTGATAGCCGTCTTCGGACTCTGGAAGCCGCGCTCCGTATTCAGCCATACCTACGAGAAACCGCAAGCCATGGGCGCGAATTTTGTCGGAAACGTTCGGCGGCTGCTGAAGCATCGCGCGGTGTATCCAGCGGTCCTCATCTGCTTTCTGTGGAACTTTGCGCCCGGAGCCGCAACTCCGCTACAGTTCTATCTCAGCGACCGGCTCCATGCCTCCGATGCCGTCTTCTCCTACTACAACGGAATCTTCGCCGCCGCGTTCATCCCAACATTCCTGCTCTATGGATTTCTCTGCAAGAGAGTGCCGCTGAACAAACTGCTGTGGTGGGGAACCATCATCGCGATACCGCAGATGATTCCGCTGGCGTTCATTCACTCAGGGAACCTCGCGCTTGTTTTGGCAGTCCCGATAGGGTTGATGGGCGGCATCGCCACCGCCTCCTACTTCGACCTCGCGATGCGATCCTGTCCCCCTGGCCTGCAAGGAACCTTGATGATGCTGGTGGACGGCGTCTTCGCGCTTTCCGCACGCGGCGGCGACCTGTTGGGCTCAAAGATCTATAACAGCAGCCCAACCCACGGCTTCCTGTACTGCGTCATCGCGACCACTATCGTGTACGCACTGATCCTGCCCCTGATCCTGCTGGTACCGAAGGAATTGATTGCCACCGCAGATGGCCAACCAAACCCGATCGTCGAAGCCGAGGTGCTGGAAGAAATCGCAGAAACGGACCCCTCATAACTCGCGCGACTGAGACCATTCAGCAGTTTCCGAATCCGTTACGCAGTTCGTGGGCCCAGCCCCACGGCTCAGTGGTCAGTTCAAGGGATGAACATTTGAGACTCTCTCTCACAAGCGGCGTTCTTTACCTCTTTTCAACCACCACCAATGTCTTATTCGAGCCATTACTGGCAGTGACCTGATGAGATCAGGGTGAAAAGCGGGTATCGCAAGCTCGGGGTCGAGCAGAGTCCACCCTTGGCGAGTCACCGCAGCCCCCTGACTGACGGCGTGGCTGTTAACCACTGACCCAGTTGAGCCGAAAGTAACGTGAGTGCGCAGCTCCTCTCGATGCGCAACAGAATTGTAGGAGAGCACCAACCCTTTTTTCCAGTTGATCTCACCTTTCAAAGTACCCTTCTCCTGAGGCGCGATGATGTTTGATGTATATGGCCGCCATCGCTCAGGTGCGTCGTCTGTCTTCCATCGAAAATTCAGCGCTGCTCCGTTTCCTTTGTTCACAAAATCTATTTGGCTTGTTGCCCCAAGGATTCCACCTAGAACCTCGATGATGGGGCGAAACGTTTCAGTCGTCATTGCAATAGAAGCTTCGGTTTGCCGCTGCAATGCACGCAAGGACTTTATCGCGTAGATCAGAGCGATGGTGGCAATCATCGTGCTCATAATGGCGGCGACCGCCTGAGTCAGAGCAGCATGGCATTCGAGTGCTTGGGCTGCCGTATATGTCCCGATCATGGGTTTGTCGTACACTCCCAACCAACTACAATTTATCAACAAACAACATAGAATGTTTTAAATGCGGCAACGGAGGCTTTCCAGCTTTTTCCCACCGCCATCCGCTCTGCTTTAGAATAGCGGGGGCCTTCTCGGTCAAGGAAGAACATGGAACATACCCTTCGTAACGCCCGGCTCACCCGCTCCGTGCTCCTTTCGGAGAAGACCAAGCACCTTGAATTCGATGTCGAGGGGCTCTCTTCGTTCGACTTTGTGGCCGGACAGTTCGTCTCCGTCCGCGAGCCTCGCGGCGAAAAGTTCATCACGCGCGCCTACTCCATCGCTTCGCCGCCGCGCGGCAACAACACCTTCGATCTCTGCCTCAACCGCGTCGATGAAGGCTTCATGTCCAACTTCCTCTGCGACCGCGAGGTCGGTGAAATCGTCCGCATCCACGGCCCGCACGGACTCTTCGTGCTCAAGCCCGAAGTCGAAGACGTGATCTTTGTCGCCACCGGAACCGGCATCGCTCCCTTTCGCAGCATGGCGCAACACCTCTTCGGAGTAGACGGCAGCGGACAGCAGCGCCACGGCGGACGAAACGTCTGGATGGTTTACGGAACGCGCTACCCCGAAGATATTTACTACAAGGAAGAGTTCGAGCAACTCGCCGCCGAGCATCCGAATTTCCACTACATCTGCACCCTCAGCCGCGCCCTTGAGAGTTGGATCGGCAATCGCGGTTACGTCCAGGAGTACGTTCGCAAAATCGTCGGTGACCGCAAAGACATGCACGTCTACATCTGCGGCCTCAATAACATGGTCTCCTCCGTGCGCAGCCTGCTCATCGAGGAGTGCGGATGGGATAAGAAGCGCGTCATCTATGAACGCTACGACTAGCCGAGCGGTTCAACTTCAGCCAATTCCCTGCCCCAAAGCCCTGTCATACTGCGGGCCCTCCAACCTTGCACGACTCTTTTCGTGCGCTGCTTCCTCAGCTCGGAGCGAGCAAAAATACGGCGGCCCCGTCTCGTAGAAGGCCGCCGCTCGCAAACATTCATCAGGAGGTGCTACTACTCGTTCATACAAATCTGATCATGCCCGCAGCCGATTTCAGAGCGCGGGGCGCGCAACTTGCGCCTGCATCCCGCCAATTTCATTCCCGCCCATCCGGGCCGCCGCAATCTCGAACTCGAAGCTTTCCATGTGCATGTGCTCCTCGATCCATCCCTTGCACAATCCGCGCAATTGCAAGGCAGCGTGCGCTTCGTCCATCCTCAATCCCGCCTCAATCCTCACAACCTCGTCCATCATCTTCTTCACGGCCCTGCGTTGTTCTGCAAGGGCCGGCAACGAAATCTTCTCCAGCAACTCTGCCTCATGCGTGAAGTGGAGCAGCAGCAGCCAAACCAACTCCCTCGCAGCTTCAAGGATCCGGGGTGAACCCTGCGCCTGCAGGATCACTTCATCGAGCTCGGCAAGCCGGCAATGAATATGTGAGTGCTCTTCTGCAAGAATTTCCAGCTCGACTCCAAACTTTCCACGCGCCTGCTTGCTCATCCAGCCCGCCTCTCGCAGGAATACATTGCAATTCACCTTCCCTCTTCCCCAGACTAGCTCAGAAAACTCTCACCTTTTTTCCAGCCACCCCGTAAGCATCTGATAACACTCAACGTTTCTCTACTCCTCCCCGGCCACCCTTGCGCTAAAACGTGCGCGGACGCGACAATTGCCGACTCCAACGGTATGAGAACTGGAAAGGTCCGTCCTGAATCGGTATCCAAAGTTCCCGTTTCGGGTCGGCTCCCCGTTTTCCAACTCTTTGTGCATCTTGAGAGGCGCGCAATTCATCTATTAAGTTGACAGTAACTGACTCAGGTTCTATCATCGCAGTCATATTAGGTCTGAGTAGGGCGCGGCGTCGGGTTCGGTGGCTCCTGCGGGAGTGCCAACCTCAACATTTATTTCAGCGTATCCGCAGGAGGCAAAGAACAATGGCAAAGATTATCGGAATCGATCTGGGAACCACGAACTCGGTTGTAGCCGTGATGGAAGGCGGCGAGCCGAAGGTAATCCCCAACGAAGAAGGCGGACGCACCACCCCATCCGTCGTCGGCTTCACCAAAACCGGCGAGCGGCCAGTGGGCCAGGTCGCCAAAAACCAGGCCATTACCAACCCGGAGAACACAGTCTTCTCCATCAAGCGCTTCATGGGCCGTCGCTTTGACGAAGTCAGCGAAGAAATGAAGATGGTGCCCTATAAGGTCGTTCAGTCAGGCGACCACGTCGCCATTGAGGCCCAGGGCAAGGAATACACTCCGCCCCAAATCTCGGCCATGATCCTGCAGAAGCTGAAGAAGGCTGCCGAAAATTATCTCGGTGAGACCGTCACCGAAGCTGTCATCACCGTGCCTGCATATTTTAATGACTCGCAGCGCCAGGCCACCAAAGACGCAGGCAAGATCGCCGGGCTCGACGTCAAGCGCATCATCAATGAGCCCACCGCCGCCGCCCTGGCCTACGGACTCGACAAAAAGAAGGATGAAACCATTGCCGTCTACGATTTTGGCGGCGGCACCTTTGACATCTCGATTCTTGAGGTCGGCGAAGGCGTAATCGAGGTCAAGTCCACCAACGGCGACACCCACCTGGGCGGCGACAACATCGACCAGCGGGTGGTCGGCTGGCTAGCCGATGAATTCCGCAAAGATTACGGCCTCGACCTGCGCAGCAAGGGCAATGAGATGGCGATGCAGCGGCTGCGTGATGCCGCCGAGCGCGCCAAGATTGAGCTTTCAACCACCATGCAAACCGAGATCAATCTGCCCTTCATCACCGCCGATGCCTCGGGCCCCAAGCACCTGGTCAAGACCCTGACTCGCGCCAAACTCGAGGATATGATTCGCGACCTGATCGACAAATCGATCAAGCCCTGCGAGCAGGCGCTCAAGGATGCCGGCATCGATGCCAGCAAAATCGATGAAGTCGTGCTGGTCGGTGGACAGACTCGCATGCCGATGATTCAGCAGAAGGTGAAGGACTTCTTCGGACGCGAGCCGCATCGCGGTGTCAATCCCGATGAAGTGGTTGCCATCGGCGCAGCCATCCAGGGCGGCGTCTTGCAGGGAGAGGTCAAGGATCTGCTCCTGCTCGATGTCACTCCGCTCTCGCTCTCCATCGAAACCTACGGCGGCGTTGCCACCACCATGATTCCGCGCAACACCACCATCCCGACCCGCAAGAGCGAGAATTTCTCCACCGCGGCCGACAATCAGACCTCGGTCGAGATTCACGTCCTGCAGGGTGAGCGACCCCTGGCCGCGCAGAACCGCACTCTGGGCAAGTTCCACCTCTCCGGGCTTCCGATGGCGCCGCGCGGCGTGCCCCAGATCGAAGTCACCTTTGACATCGATGCCAACGGCATTCTCAACGTCAACGCCAAAGACGTCGCAACCGGTAAGGATCAGAAGATTGCCATCACCTCCTCCAGCGGTTTGAGTAAGGAAGAGGTCGAGCGCATGGCCAAAGAGGCCGAAGCGCACTCCGCGGAAGACAAGGAAAAGCGCGAAGAGGTCGAGACCCGCAATCAGCTCGATTCCATGGTCTATCAGGTCGAGAAGATGCTGAGGGAGAACGGCGACAAGATCTCCGGCGGCGAGCGCGGTGAAGTGGAAAACGCTCTCGGCGATGCCAAGAAGGCTCTGGAGAGCGGCGATCACAAATCGATGCAAACCGCGCGCGATCGTTTGCAAGCTGCATCTCACAAGTTAGCTGAAGCGATGTACAAAGCGGCTCAACCCAATCCTGAAGGCGGTGCGCCCCATGCCGAGGCACAGCCCAAGGAAGAACCGAAGAAAGACGACGGCGTAATCGACGCCGAGTACGTGGACGTGGAGGACAAGAAGTAAGCGGTGGCTCGCGGAGTCGTCGCGGGCTCATTCTCGCGGCTGGAGCGAATTGTGCTCTGGCCGCTTCGCAAACGGGCAGTTAGCGAGCGCAAGTCATGGCTCACTCTGGCTCGCAAAGGGGGATCTAATGAATTTTGAAGTCAACGGCATTCCGTACTTTCTCACCTTCGACCGCAGCGAGGAGCAGTGGTGTCTGCTTACGCCCTCTCGCGGCGGTGTCGAAGCCGTAGAAATACACAATGACGGCACGCTGCTGACTGGACCGCTCCAGCTTTCATTTCCTGGCGGTAGCGCGACCCGTTTGAATTAGGATCTCCCGATCGTAACCGCTGCCCCTGCGGCGGCCCTCCAGCAAGTTGGGTCGCTGCAGGGGCAGCAAGCGTTAGCAGAGTACCTCTGGGCAGAAAAGTATGGCAGAGTTACACACCTGCAAGTATGCTGGGTGATCAGCGAGCGAGCGAGAAGAAAACACAATGGCCGCAACGGACAAGAAAGACTATTACGGCGTCCTTGGCTTGAAGAAAACCGCCACGGCTGACGAAGTGCGCAAGGCCTTTCGCAAACTCGCGCGCAAATATCATCCCGACGTCAATCCCGACAAAAAATCGGAAGAGAAGTTCAAGGAACTTTCCGAAGCCAACGAAGTTTTAAGCGACCCCAAGAAGCGCAAAATTTACGACCAGGTCGGCTTCTACTCAGACAACATCGATCCCAAAACCGCCGAGGCCTACGCCAACAGTGGCGGCGGCGGTGCCAATCCTTTTTCCGGAGCAGGCGGCAATCCTTTCGGCGGCTACAACAATCCGGGAGGCCAGCCGGGCGGTCAGCCACACGTCGAATTCGACTTCCGCGACTTTGATTTTGGCGCCGCGCAGCAGCATGGCGGGCGCGGCGCCAGCACCGGCAGCTTCCGCGACATCTTCTCCGGTATGTTCGGCGGTGGCGGGGCGGCGCAGGAACCCGCTACCGGCGCGGGCGCTGACGCTGAGTACAGCGTCACGGTTCCCTTCTGGGAGGCGATTCGCGGCGGCGAGATGAAGCTCAACATTCAGCGTCCGTCTGCCATGGGACGCATGACCCCAGAGCCTATCTCCTTCCGCATCAAGCCCGGAACCCGCGATGGCCAGCGCATCCGCCTCGCAGGAAAAGGCAGTCCCGGCATCCGCGGTGGCCCTCCCGGCGATCTCTACATCATCGTCCACATCGCCGAGCACCCCATCTTCCGCCGCGATGCCGACGATATCTACATCACTCTGCCCATCCTCCCCTGGGAGGCCGCGCTCGGAGCCAAGGTCGAGGTGCCCACCATCGAGGGCCGCGCCGTGCTGCGCATTCCGCCCGGCACCCAAACCGGACAGAAGCTGCGCATGAGGGAAAAAGGAGTACCTTCGGCAACCCGCCCCGGCGTCATCGGAGACCAGATCGTCGAGATCCGCATCGTCGTCCCCGAGATTCCCAACGTGGAAGCCAAAGAGCTCTGGCACAAGCTCGAAAAGATGCACCCCGAAGATCCGCGCAGAGAGCTTTGGAGCAAGGTGTAGCCGATGACCAAACGTAAAGGCAAAGGCGCATACATGATTTCGGTGGTGGCCGAAATGTATGAAATCCACCCGCAGACGCTTCGCCTCTATGAGCGCGAAGGCCTGCTCAAGCCATCGCGCAGCGAAGGCAATACCCGCCTCTACACCGAAGAAGATCTCAAGCGCCTGGAGTTCATTCTCTCCCTCGCCCGCGACCTTGGCGTCAACATCGCAGGCATCGGCATCATCCTCAACATGCGCGAACGCATGGAGCAGATGCAGATCCAGATGCAGGAGTTCGTGAAGTACGTGCAGCACGAAGTGATGACCCGCGCCAATCAGGCCATGCCCAAGGAAGGCCTTGTGCCGGTGCGCCGCCCGGTGGTGATTCCACCCGGCAAAAAGAAATAGCAGGTGGATCCTGAGGTGATGTATCCGTAACGGCTGCCATCCTGAGCAGCATGGCTCGCGAAGCGTTAAAACCGAAATGACCGCGGTGCAGAACTGGTGCCCCATATCTGCCGTAGTTAGCAGATGTGGGGTAGTTGATTTCGCCTTTGCTCCTGGTTTGCCCTTGAATTTGCATCTTCTCCACGCTGGTCATCAAGGCGTAGCCCCCGTACCGCTCAAATTTCACGTGCGGCCCTCAGGCTTTCCAACCAGCCATCTAGTTTCTCATTTGAGAGTGGCGTTGCCCGCAAAGCCAACCGCCGTCACCACCCAAGGTGAGTTGAATCACCGCCTAGCGGCCACTATTGCGCCAGACTCATTCCAGAGACAGGATTCGGAGAGCTTTGTTTATGCACGAGGATTTGCGCGAAGTGTTGCAGATACTCCGCTACGAGTTGAATTACCTCGAGCAAGGAGGCTTTGACCGGGACCGCCTTTTGCATGGAACCGAATCTCCCTTTTTAGGAAACCTCGTATGCATCAACTTCGGCGACCCGCTCCGCTCCCATGCCTGTCGCGAATGCGTCTTGCATCAGTTCGCTCCAGCGGACAAGCAGAGCGAGGAATTCCCCTGTCACTACATTCGTCTGAACCCCTCCGGTGAAACCATTGCCAAGCTGATCGAGAAGAACAATCCGTCAGAGCTGGTGTTTGTGCTCGAAAACTGGCTCCGTAATACCATCGCGCTTCTGGAAGCAACGCGGGAGCGCAACTCTGAGTCATAATCTTAGTCTCGCATGGGGATCATTCCAGCCGGACGCAACCGAGTCGATTTCTTTCCCCACACCGCTTCACCGCGGCGTGCGACAATAGGAGACCGGCAATGGCATTGATGAAATTTAGCTTTCCTGATCTTTCGGCACAAGAAGCGCTCCACGTCGCCATCTTCATCGAAGAGCGCAACGCGGAGATCTACCACCATTTCGCGGAAATGTTCGCCTCTTTTCAGGATTCCGATTCGCTTGAAATTGCTAGCACTCTCTGGGACATGGCCACCGAGGAGCGCACTCACGGCACGATGCTGCAGCAGCGGTACACCGCGCGATACGGACTGGCCGCCTGCGCCCTCACCGAAGCCAATGTCATAGAGACCATCGAATTGCCGAAGTTGACCGACCAGGAAATCTTCGACGCCTCAACCGAGTCGGCCACCTCGCAAATCCGTGCTCTCAACGTCGCGCTGCAGGCGGAGAACCAGGCACGCGACTTCTACGCCGAGTTGGCCAAATCGGCGACCGATGACGACCTTCGCGCCCTCTACGTTGAGCTTTCCAGCTTCGAGGCCGCCCACGTCGAATTTCTCGAACGCAGGGTTGCAAGCTACTCGCAGCGCGGCTAGGCCAGAGCAGCGTCACTCTGCTCTGCCTGCTCTGCGGTCTTATTCTTTTTTGTCCGCACCCGTATCCTCGGTCGCATTCGGTTCCTCATCCTCGGGGAATGACTTCATCGTCAGCTCGTGAACTTTCTCCGTAACCTTTCCGTCTTTCTCAAGATGCTCGGTCAGCGTGCCCCTCACATCCCAGTAGCCCTCATCATCCGGAGTCTTTGCCGGACCGCGCCCCACCGTCCCGGAGAACTCGAACCACACGCCATCTGCCGGTTTGGTGCGAAAGCTAAGGGTTGAGCCTTCCAGCTTTGCCTGGTCAAAGAACTGTTCTACGAATTCAGCTTTGTCCAAGTCCTCGTTCTTGAAGTGCGAAACCAGTCCACTGACCTTTCCTTCGTCCACCTCGATCTGCACAAACTCTCCTTCATGCAGAAACGAGTACATCCCCGAAATGTCTTCGTTCAGCTCTGCCTCCGGTTTTGCTGCCCCCTGGGCCAGTCCAGCCGCGACAAAGGCGAGCGACAAAACTGCAATTGCGAAAACCTTCTTCTTCCTGTTGGATTCGAGCATAGCCTCACCGATTGACTTCAGAGCGACTGCCGATCGCGATATAATCCCGCTACATATCGCGCCAATGTCGCGAGTTCGCCGAATTCAGATCGCAGAATTCAAAGCCCCGTGCGAGCCACTCACAAATCCCGGAGATCGCAACGCAGGCGCTCCTGTATCGCGCCCAAACCCGCGCTCAAGCCCGCGTCCTGTCCTTCGCTCGATGCCGCCTTCATCCCCACGCCCTGTACTTCGCCCGACGCCGCGCCTTGTACTCCGATCCACGCCGCGTCCGACCCACCGCGCGACCTGCACCTTCTCATCGCTTGGCCAGACCCCTTCGCGGTCTTCACCGGCAATCTCTCCGATCGTCTGCACCGGCGCGTCATCCCCGGACTGGTGACCACCTCACCGCCCGACCACGGATTCTGGCGTGGCATCGACATCCTCACGCCCATCCCCAGTCGTGGGCTCATCGATTCCGTCTTTGCCCACGCCGCGCTGCTTGCCTTGCTCTATGCCATCTCCATCTGGCCGCAATCTGGGGCGCGCCTCGCCGATCCATTCTCCCACCGGGCGCTCCATGCCTATTCGATCAGCCCGTATCTCCCCGAGTTGCACGGCGCTCGCGCGCATCGCGCCGCTCGCGGAAAACCTGATCCTGTCGCGGCAAAGCAGGAGATTCTGTCTCTCCCGAACAATCCGGATAATCTTCGCCAGACCGTCGTCACCCCACCCAAAATCAAGCTCAAGCAGGACGTCGATCTCCCTAACCTCGTCGCCTACGCGCCTCCGGCGCCGGTGCAACCTCTGGCCGCCAGCGAGCGCGACCCGGCTAGCTTGCGTCTGCCCAAATTGATGCCCATGCCGGAGGTGATCGCTCCGGCAGCCGACACCGCTTCCCTGCGATCCAGCCGCAGGCTGTCAGCCTTGCAGCCGCAAGTCATCGAACCTTCCCCCGAGGTCGCCGTTGCCAATCCTCGCCTTGCCCTGCCCACGTTTCAGCCCAAGGTGGTGGAACCTGCGCCCGATCTTAGCCGTGTCAGCCGGGGCTCCCCGGCCAACCTCGCGCATCTCGCCCCGCAGATCGCCCAGCCCGACCCCGCCCAGCCCATTCCTCAGCCTGCTGCCCAGCCCATCCCCCCGCCTATTCCCGAAGCCCCGCAAGTAGCCGACGCGCTGCGCACCTCCGCCCAGGTCATCGTGCTCAACCTCCATCCCGCCGAGATCCGCGCCCCCGTAGAAGTTCCCTCCGGCAACCGCCGGGGAACCTTTGCGGCTTCGCCCACCGGACGCTCGAATGCCGCCGGAGCCCCCGGCGCGGACGCGGCCATCGGCAGCGGAGCCGGCGAATCGAAAGCCCCAATCAACGCACCCGCCGGAATCAGCGTAACCGCCGTGCCTGCGCCCCCCGCGCCCATTGGTTCCAATAACGCCTCTAATAACGCCTCCAACAATACTCAAGCCGCGCCCGCCGATCCCGACCTGCGCGCAAAGTTCATGGCTGCGATGCGTCCGCCACCGCTTGCCTCCATCCCGCCTCGCCAACCCGTGGCACGCGAATCCACCAAAAGCACCCCGCTAGAAAATCGAATCTTTGCCGGACGCCGCTCCTACACCCTTTCGGTCAACATGCCGAACCTCAACGCCGCCACCGGCAGTTGGATCATTCACTTCGCCGAGCACTCCGCCCAGCGTGACGCTGGCCCGATATCGACCCCCATCGCCGCACCCGAGGTGCTCAGCAAATCCGACCCTGCCTATCCTGGCGACCTCCTCGGCGTGCAGGGCGTCGTCGTTCTCACGGCCATCATTCACGCCGACGGCAGCGTCAGCAATGTCGCCATCGTCCAGAGCCTTGATCCGCGCCTCGACCAGAACGCCGCCGAGGCTTTTTCGCATTGGCTCTTCCGCCCCGCTCTCAAGGACGGAAAGACCATCGACCTCGAAGCGGTTGTCACGGTACCCTTCCGCGCCAAGGCCGCAAAGTTTTGACCAGATATGTGGACCTATGAGGAGGGTGAGGATCGGTCATCCTGAGCGCAGCGAAGGCCCCCAGCAACGGCGCAAATCTCCCGCGCACTCTCCCAGGCATTTCAACCAGTAATCGATTCTTATTAGGAACAGTCGGCGTGCTTATGGACCGGCGAAGCCGATGTTGTTGAAGCCGCGCAGCATCTGGATCTCCTGCGGGGAGTAGCGCGATTGCGTCTCGGGCGAATTCAACATCCGTTCGCGGGCGTCGGGAGGCATGGTGCGCATCTGGCGCAAGGTGCTGCGCATCATCTCCTTGCGCTGCGGGTCCATGCCGCGGAACTGACCGAACAAATTGATGCGCCTGCCGCTGCTGCTCGGGGCGGCAGGTGCTCGATCATCTCCATGCGATTGAGCACCCGCTGCTGCTGCTGCGGCGGCATGGAGTTGAAGTTCTGCAGACGGTTTCTGAGCTGCTCCTGGCGCTGCTGCGGAAGCTGGCGGAAGTGCTGATCCTGCTCCAGTCTCCTTTGCTGCTCCTGGGGCGGAAGCCGCATGGTGTTGCGCAGCCAGTCGCCGTTGTGCGGGCCTTCTCCGCGGATGATCTGGTGCGGCATGGCGGGCGGACGGCGGCGCGTGGCCTCGAACTGGGGCCGCGCACGGGGCGGCAGCGTGCGGGGCGGACGCAGGACTGGCGAGCTGGGCCTGCAGTCTGTGCCGGTGCGGTATGCGCCGCGGAGATGCGAATGCGGCTCCGGGATGCGAGGCGCCGCCTCCGGGATGCGATGCGCCACCTCCGGCATGCCCGTGCTGTGCGCGGCCAGAGGGGCACGGCCAGTGCGAGGGTGACCAGAAGAGCCGGTATGTAGTTCATTGCGCATCGTTATCCCAAATCCTTAAAGCAAGTCTAGATCCACAACGCCACAGCTAGTAAGACAGTTCCTCACGCTTCGCTTCGAACTGTTGCTGAAAGCAGGCCCTCTGGCCGCTGGCGCTTACTATTGTTACTGCCGTCGGTATCCGCATCGCCGTCCATGTCGTCGAGGGCGTCAAAGTTTTGCAGCAGGTCCGAATTCTTGTCCAGATACTGCAAGTCGGAGACCGCGGTTCCGGTGGGGGCGTGCGGCAATGACGATCGTCATTGCCGGCGGATTGTCGCCCTGCGTGCATGAAGCGTCCGCCTGGTAGAGACCGATGCCGACGACCAGGCTGAGCGCGGCGGCCACGCTCAGCGCGGGACGGCGGAACCACTGCAACCATCCCGACGCGATGCCTTTTGCTGCTCCTCGCGCAAACGCGCCTGCATACGGACATCCCAGAAGGCTGAGGGCTCGGGCGCTTTCCACTCATCGAGCAGGCTCATGGTGGAGCGAAGTGCATTGCAGGGCGCCGGCACATTCGCGGCACTCGGCGAGATGAGCCTCGACCTCGGGCGGCGCTGGAGTGATGCCCAGGCGACGTCCGGCAACTGATCGTGAATATTCCGGCAATTCATATCGGCCTCTATACGAAATCCTTTAAGCTCTCGCGCAACGTCTCATAGGCGCGAAAGAGCAAACTCTTTGGTGGCAGACTCGCTGAGGTGCAACACCTCGGCGATCTGGCGGTAATCCAACTCCTGATACTTGTGCATCATGACGGCCATGCGCTGGCGCTCGGGCAAGGCCTCGACGTGTTTGCGAATGGCGCGCAGGCGCTCGCGGCGCAGAATCTCCTGCTCGATATTGGGCCGCTCGTCGGCGACGTCGATGGAGAGCCCGGTTTCTTCGTCGGTCTCATCGAGGCTGGCCTTCACCTCAGGGCGCTCGTGTCTTGTTATCGCGGGCGTGGTTCACCGCCAAATTGGTCGCGATCCGGTAGAGCCAGGTTGTGAACTTGGCATCGGCGGAGTAGCTGGCGCGAGAGCGATAGACACGCAGGAACACCTCCTGCGAGAGCTCCTCGGCGATCGCAGCATTGTGCACCATGCGGTACATGAAGCTGATCATCGCCCGCCGGTAGCGCTCGACCAGGTAGTTGAATGCGGCATCGTCGCCATCGCGAACCCGGAGCATGACCTGAGCGTCGTCCAGCGCGGCCAGTAGTCCGCGGATCGCTGAAGCGAAGTTGCTGGCTGCCGACCGAGCTGCTGGAAGCGGGAAACGCACCGCCAATGGCCACACTACTCATGTCATTTGGAACCCCCTCGGCGGGCGAAAGTTGCGGGGATTCGCCGGATTCAGCGCCGGGTCATTGTGGTCTCGGAAGCGTGGGATTCAGCGGTCACCGAGCTGGCTTCCGGGTTGTCGGGCTTCCTGCGCTTCCAGATCATGGCAGTGGGAGCAGTACTATCCTGTGGCTATTATGCCCGAAGGCGGGCAGGCGGACTTGGGAAAGTTAAGCGCGAATGGCAGACCAGAGAGACAGGGAGAGAACGGCGCAGGAGATTGGAGAAATCGGGAGGGTTTGCTACAATCCAATGTGAGCAGACAGTAGGGCGCTTAACTCAGCGGTAGAGTGTCACCTTCACACGGTGGAAGTCGTAGGTTCGAATCCTACAGCGCCCACCACTCCCATCCCCCGGTAGAGTGGTCGAGTCGGCGAATGGTTCAGTTCGGGAAGCGAAGAAGGGCAACAAATGCAATTCGTTAGCGACCCGCAGCGAGGTTTTGGCATCTGAACATAGGTCGGCGAGTGTGTTCTGAAATCCGCCGATATCCACAGCCGGAGCGAATATTCGGCTTGCCCGAAGCGGGGAGTGTTGAGGTAGTATCGGGTCACTTTCCGGATTCAGAAATACGATCTCGGGGTCGCGGCGCTGATCCAAAGCATGGCCGCAAGACCAGGCAACACCAAGACATCCAGAGCGGGTTCATGGCCGAAACCAGAACAGGGCCGTGGACCGCGCGGATATGATCGCAAAGAGCTACTAAACACAAGAGAAGCCTGAAAATATGAATAGTGGATCGAACCATCCTGCCAGCAACGGCGGGAGAGGACGCAAGCGGCGCCGCGGGCGTCGCGGTGGACCGGCTGCGGGAACGCCTGTCGGCCCGCAAGCTGCATCGCAAGCCGGAAGCCAGACCCAAGCTGGAGCGGGACAGCCAACCAGACTCTGTCACAAGCTTCTCCGGGAAAGCCAGTCGCTCACGGGAAGCCGCATGAAAAGACAATTCAAACCGAAAGCAGCGCCGGTGCGGAAGAATTTTGCTGCCGACGCCAATGGCAACGGAAACGGCACGGCGAACAAGCGCGTCTTCCGCTCGGTGGTGAATCAAAAAACTCCAGACGCCGGCATTTACAGCGCACCGATGGACCACTCCTACCGCAGCTTGCAGCATGAGGGCAATACCGGGCGCCCAGGATACGAGGCGATGCCGGTGGTGGACAACGCAAGTTCCAAGCCGATCTTTGCGTTCGTCGATGACCTGTTCTTTATGGCGAAGATTCAGGAAACGGCGCGCAAGCTCAACGTGAAGGTGAGCTTCGTGAAGAGCGAGAAGGAAGTTCTGGAGTCGGTGGCGGCCGGGGAAGAGAAGCCGTCGCTGATCATGATCGACCTGAACCACCACACGGTGAAGCCGCTGACGATCATCCCCAAGCTGAAGTCGAAGCTGAAGAAGGAGACCAACATCATCGGCTTCCTCTCGCACTTGCAGGGAGAGCTGAAGGTGAAGGCCCAGGAAGCGGGCTGCGATATGGTGCTGCCACGCTCGGCGTTCTCGCAGAACCTGCCGCAACTGCTGCGCCGCCACGCCACCAGCGAAACTGAGCTTCAGGAATACTGACCGGCTGCGTGCTGGGCTGGCGCTTAGCAAACCAGCCAATGCTTAGGCCTTGCGGCTGAATCGTGCGCCGGGACGCTGGCGCAGATTCCCATGCCCTTGCGCGCACTACTAGGGTTTTAAGGGTGTCATCCTGATGCGCAGCGAAGGATCCCGCGCGTCTCAAATCTCCCGCGCCGTCTCACAGCTTTTCAACCCGCAAGCGATTCTTTTCTGCCCCCTGTGGCGACTAACCCGGAGGCCACTTGAGGTCGCGTCCGCCGATGAGGTGGAGGTGAAGGTGGAAGACCGATTGGCCGCTGCGCGGGCCGACGTTGAAGACCGTGCGGTATCCGTCTTCGATGTTGCGCTCGCGTCCGAGTTTGGCGGCGATCAGATGGCAGTAGCCGATGATTTCGGCGTCGGACGGTGTGGCCTCCTTGAGTCCGGCGAAGTGGCGCTTGGGCACGATGAGAACGTGAGTGGGCGCGGCAGGCTTGATGTCCTCGAAGACATAGACCTGCTCGTCCTCATAGACCTTTTTCGAGGGAATTTCTCCGGCGATGATTTTGCAGAAAAGACAGTCGCTCATAAGCGCTCCTTGCGAGGCCAATTTAACACAGTCCGGGAGGTGATCATGCGCGGATTTATCCGATCTGGTTGGGCTGCGACTGACTAGTCGAGGCGAACCATGAAGACGGCGCCCTCGTCGACGTGGGTGTGCTGGTACACCTCGCGGGTTTTTTCCTTGTCGTCCTTCGCGATCCGGATGCGGACCCAGTAGCCGGTGGGGCCCTTGAACTGGAGCACCTGCGCTGCCGGGGTAGCGGTCGCAGCAGTTGCTGTTTCACGCGGAGCGCGGCGGATTGCGACGGAAATGCGCCGATCTGCACGCACCAGCGGCCACCGGTTTCGATGGGGCGCGGAGCTTCCAGGACCTCGAGGCGGACCTGCGCGGTGCCGGGATAGGTAGACATTGACGGCCTTGGCGGCGGCGAGCGAGAGGTCGATGATGCGATCGCCAACGAAGGGGCCGCGATCGGTGATGCGGACCACGGTGGACTGATTGCTCTCGAGATTGACGACGCGGACGATGGAGTTCAGCGGCAGAGTGTTGTGGGCGGCGGTCATCTCGTTCTGGTTATAGATTTCGCCGTTGGCGCCTTTCTTGTTGTGGTAGTTGGGACCGTACCAGCTGGCGTATCCGACCTCGGCCCAGAGGACGCGGGCGTTGGGATCGACGTGAATTCCCTGAATCGACGCCGGCGGAGCGGACTGTTGTCGTGCGGCGTGGATTCATTCGGCTTGGACGCAGGAGCGCTCTCGGAGAGTGAGGGTGCGGGCGGAACATTGCGCGCAGTTTGCTTTTTTCCTGCGCAGCCAGCGCTCACGAGAACGAGCGCGAGCAGCGCCGCGTAAAGCAAGTGCTCTCGCCGCATCGATGCCACAACCTCCATCACGAGATCGTAGTATCTGGCGCGATGATTCGCCGCAATGTCATCGTGGTATCTGATCGAGGTCATCCCCTGTCCTTGAGCCACTTGGATTTGAGTTGGGATTCGCCCGAGAACAATCGCATGAATCGCACCAGACACCAACTGAGAAAGAACCACCACAACGTACCCAGGGCTCCGAAGTCGCGCAACGGATGGGTGGTAGAAGCAATCAGAGTGGAAAGCGGAAAATCCACAACAAAAGCTATGAACCATCCCCAGCTTCCCTCTACATTGCTAACTTGAATAAAGAGGCAAAGGCACAGATGCAATGCCGGAAGTACCCAGAGGCCATGATGCCGAGATTTAGTATTTAGTTCTTTCATTCCGACTTACATCCGCAAGCTAGCAAAAGAGGCTCGAATGGGCCGCCCACGATTGCATAGCATTTCGATTCTGGGTGATGAGCCGGGGATGGTCAATGAGGTGGAACACGGGCGGGCAACACTTTTGGGCAGGTTACTCGGGCAGCATCAGGCGGGCAAAAGGGGATTTTCAGGTTCCAAAGGCATGACGATCCAGAGGACGATGTAGACGAGCAGACCGGTGCCTGCAAACAGAATGCAGAGCAGCCAGATGGCACGCACGAGCGTGGGATCGAGGTCGAAGTAGCGGGCGACGCCGGCACAAACGCCGGCGATTTTCTTGTCCGCACGGACGCGGGCGAATGGGCGTTTTGGGATCGGCGGGAGAGGTGCCACACGGATTCCGCAGAACTGACAGAAGATTGGGCCTTCACCGATGTCTTTGCCGCAATTTGTGCAGTACATGGGTTCTCCCGTAAGCACTGATTCCTCACCGTCTTGACCTGCTAATGAGTGTTGGTTCAGTGCCTCACGATTGTACGATGTTTCAAAATCCGGCTAGCGACTCATCAAAGCCGCGTGCAATCTGCTTTCATCGAAACCGGAATTCACGTATAGGGTGAATTCGATTGTAATGGGCGGGTGGCCCAGAGTTGGCGCTGTTCCAACTCTGGGGTCCGAACACGTCTGCTTTCAACTGTTTAGGCGTGTGATGTAGATCACCGTCTGATGTGATATCTCGCCGGTCAGCGGCAGAATTTGGCCATTCATGGAATCCGCGTTGGGGATGTCGGGGCCCGGCCCCTAGCATGTGAAGACTTAATGGAGGAGTGCGGTTCACATGCATAAGCCAATCAAATATGCGGAGAAGGCGCTAACGTATGTGGCGAAGGGCGCGTGGGTGGTCTTTGACAAGCTGAACAGTATTCATCCGAAGCCTTCGATCACGCCGAAGTGGGCGGACAAGCCGCTGCTCAAGTCCTATGAGAAGACGAAGCCGCCGCTAGGCTGGCCGCGCACGACCGACTCGCTGTGTCCGAAGTGCGTACCGGAGATTCGGCAGCAGATTGTCGATGGCAAGCTGCCGTATGAGATTCTGCTCAACGAAAAAGTTGGCGAGATCAAGGCGCAGATCATCGAGCGCGAGGGCAAGATTCTGATGGTGAAGGACTGCCCGAAGCACGGCCACTTTGAAGACGTGATGGCGGTGGACGTGGATTTTTTCCGGCACCTGGAAGAGATGTTTCCGGGGCGCGACATGCGGGCGCACAACGACGAAGCGCTGCACAATCACGGCAGCTCGACGGTGAAGTACGGACGCGGTTCGGTGCTGACGGTGGACCTGACGAACCGCTGCAACATGATGTGCGATCCATGTTTTATGGACGCAAATCAGGTTGGGTTTGTGCATGAGTTGGGGTGGGAGGACATCAAGACGCTGCTGGACAACGCGATCACGATCAAGCCGCGGCGGCAGATGAGCGTGCAGTTCAGCGGCGGCGAGCCGACGTTGTCGCCGCACTTTCTGGAGGCAGTGGCGTACGCGCGCAAGGTTGGCTACAACTCGGTGCAGGCGGCGACCAACGGAATTGAGTTTGCGAAGTCTGCGGTGTTTGCACGAAAGGCGGCGGCGGCGGGGCTGCGCTACGCGTATCTGCAGTTTGACGGGATCGGAAACGCCGCAAACTCACACCGCGCCGTGGGCAACCTGTTTGACGTGAAGCTGCGCGCGATTGAAAACCTACACAGCGCCGGGGTGGAGATCGTCCCCGTGGTGACGATCGTAAACGGGGTCAACAACGAGCAGGTGGGACGCATCATTCAGTTCGCGTTGGATAATCCCAAGCGCATCTCGTTCCTTTCGTTCCAGCCGGTTTCATTTACAGGGCGCGATGAGGCGATCACGGACGAACGTCGCCAGGCACAGCGCTACACGCTGAGCCACTTGGCGCAGGATGTGAAAAAGCAAACGGGACTCGGCGAGCCTGCAAGGGATTGGTTTCCGATTTCGTTTATGGGAACGTTCAGCGATTGGGCCGACGTGGTTCACGGACCGAACAAGGAGTGGGGTTCGCTGAACTGCGGCTGCCACCCAAACTGCGGCGTTGGCATGGCGCTGATGATCGACAAGGAGACCAAGGAAGCGGTGCCGGTGACGAAGTTCATCTATGCCGACCAGGTGGCAAAGGACGTCGCCAGGGTGAGCGATGCGGGACGCGGGGCACGCTGGTCAAACCTGGGCATGGCGCTGGCGCTGGCGCGCAACTACGATCCGTTTCAGGCACCGACGCACTTCAAATTCACCGACCTGCTGAAGAAGTTCGACAAGACGTTTGCGGCGACAAAGAAGGCGGAGGTGAAGTACGGCAAGTCGAGCCCAGACCGCACGCTGGAAGATGTCCAGAAGCGCAGGGCCGACCGCTGGAACTTTCTGTTTGTGGCGGGGATGTGGTTCCAGGATCTGTTCAACTACGACTTCCGTCGTACGGAGCAGTGCATTATTCCGTATGCCACCCAGGAAGGCGAGATCAGCTTCTGCGCGTATAACACGGGCGTGGGCTGGCGCAACATCATCGAGAAGATGCACATGACGGCGACGCTGACGAAGTGGTACGAGGAGCATGGCCGGCATGAGATCTTTGCGGGCGGCAGGCTGGTGGCTCTGGAGAGCAAAGAGCACTCGCTGACCTTGAACCAGGAGCACGTGCGGGCCGGGCGCAATACGACGCTCGACGAGCAGGGCATTGCCAGAAACGCACGCGAGGAAAAGCTGCGGGCGCGCGACGCAAACGCCAAGGTGAAGCAGGAGGCCGAGGACGCCCGGATGATGGCCCTGTATCGTCAGCACGTCTTGGGGGAAAAGGCCCCGGTGGCGGGCGGATTTGTTTCGCTGGAGTCGCTAGGCACAAAGGCGGCGGAGAAGGAAGAAGAAGTAATGGGGGATTAGACGTCGCGCCCGCTGCTGGCAGCGAAGCATTACCCATCATCGCGCACAGACGGCGGGTGCCCCAGGTTCGCGCCGAGGCTCTTTTCGGCGATAACCTGGGAAGCAATGCCCTCCACCTCTGAAGCCTTTCGCACTTGCTGTTGCTCTTGCAGTTGTTCTTGTATCCCAGATGCGTCCGGCGCACAAATCAAAAAAACGTCCGCCGGGCTTCCGGCGGACATTGGAGGAGAGAGATTTTGGGGTCTGGTCGAATGCCATCGACTCAGCCATATGCTGGTATTCACCGTGGGCGGCCATTTAGTTCCACTTCTTTTGCAGAAATTTCAAAATTTCGTACGGCGACACGCTTCTCCTGCAGCTTTAGGCCGTAAGGCTTAGTTCCTGAAATTACCGCTGGATGCGCGGAATTGCGCTTCGCTGAAAGTGGCCTCACCCAGGAGAGTGACCGATGCTACTGTGGAAGTGTGCCTCAACAGGCACATTAGCTGGACGCGGGAGTGTTTTGGCTCCCCGATAAATTCCAATGTTGAGCGGAGAGAGCCTTTGAGCACCCCATTTGCATCGTCGAAGCGGCCTGACCTGAAGATTTTGCAACCTGAAAAGACCCTGACTGGTGGCCCAATTCAGCCGTTGCAGAAGGGGCTTCCGAAGACGACCACGTCGCTATGCCCGGAATGTGAGACGACGACCCGGATTCCGGCGCGCATTTTTGCAGAGAATGGCCGGGTGATGATGGAGAAGACCTGTCCGGAGCACGGCGATTTCAAGGACTGCGTGTACTCGGATGTGGCCCTCTATCTGAAGATGGAAGAATGGGAATTTGGCGATAACACAGGGCTGAGCAATCCGGCGATTGACAAGGGCGCGGAAGCGGTTTGCCCGGACGACTGCGGACTCTGCTCGCTGCACACTTCGCACAGCGCCTTGGCCAACGTCGACCTGACCAACCGCTGCAATCTGACCTGCCCGGTATGCTTTGCCAACGCGAACGCAGCCGGCTATCTGTATGAGCCAGATATGGACCAGGTGCGCACCATGCTGAACACGCTGCGCAACGAGCGTCCGGTAGATGGGCGCGTGGTGCAGTTCTCGGGCGGTGAGCCGACGATCCATCCCAAGTTTATCGAGATTCTGGCGATGGCCTCCGAGATGGGCTTTACCCACTTACAGGCCGCGACCAACGGAATCATGATTGCTGCCAGCCTGGAGTTTGCGCAGAAGTGCAAAGCGGCGGGACTGGCAACCTTGTATCTCCAGTTCGACGGCATCAGCGACGACATCTACTTGAAGACGCGCGGCGAAGCGATGGTCGACATTAAGATGCGGTGCATTGAGAACTGCCGCAAGGCGGGGATGAAGATCGTCTTTGTGCCGACCATTGTGAAGGGACTCAACGATCATCAGCTCGGCGACATTCTGAAGGTGGCCATCGACAACGTGGACACGGTCAGCGGCATCAGCTTCCAGCCGGTGGCGTTCACGGGACGCATCTCAAAGAAAGAGCTGGAAGAGAAGCGCTTCACACTGACCGATCTGGCCTTCGGATTGAGCGAGCAGACGGGAATGTTCGACAAGTACAACGACTGGTTCCCGCTGTCGGCAATTACGCCATTCAGCAAGCTGATTGCGGCGGTGGAGCATCGCGGCGTGCCGACGATCTCGAGCCATCCGCACTGCTCGCTGGGAACGTATATGTTCGTGGACGAGAAGTCGCGCAAGGCAGTGCCGGTGACACAGTTTGTGGACATTCCGGCGATGCTGCAGGATATCGAGTTGATGTCGCGCAAGAAGTTTGGCGGGCTGATGAAGTATTACAACGGCGCGAAGGGCTGGATGGAGATGAAGAAGCACTTCAAGACCGAGTTGGCGCCGGAGGGACTGACCTTTGAGCGGTTCCTCAACACAATCCAGGGCATGACGAACAAAAAGCTGGGCCGCGACGGCATGGACGGCACGTTCACCTATCGCACCCTGCTGGTCGCGGGCATGCACTTCCAGGATTCGTACAACTACGATATCGAGCGGGTGAAGCGGTGCGTGATTCACTACGCCGCGCCGGACGGGAAGCTGTATCCGTTCTGCACCTATAACTCTGGGCCGACCTACCGCGAGAAGATCGAAAAAGAGTTCTCGATTCCGTTTGAGGCGCAGTTGGAGCGCTTTGAGTTTGTGGAAATCAAGAAATAGCTGGATTGAGTTGGAAAAAAGTGAGTCGGAAGCAAAGAGAGCCCGCCAGGAAATGGCGGGCTTTCTTGTCGCTCAAAGTGAATTACTACTTGGCTGGTTCGGTTGACTTGGCTGCCTTGGGGTTAACCGCGAGCAGTTCGATCTCGAAGATAAGGGTAGAGTTGGGGCCGATATCAGGACCGGCAGCGCGCTCTTTATAGGCGAGTTCCGAGGGGATAAAGACCTGGTACTTGGAGCCGACGGGCATCAGTTGGAGGACTTCGGTCCATCCGGGGATGACTCCGGTGACGGCAAACGATGCCGGCGTGCCACGCTTGTAGGAGCTGTCAAACTCCTTGCCGCTGATGAGGGTGCCGCGATAGTTGCATTGGACGGTATCGCTGGCAGACGGCTTGGGGCCGTCGCCCTGCTTTTCAACCTTGTACTGCAATCCGTCCGCGAGGGTTATGACTCCCTCCTTGGTCTTATTGGCGGCGAGGAAAGCTTCGCCTGCTTTTTTATTTTCTTCGCCCTCAGTCTTCATTTTGGCTTCCCGATTCGCCTTGACGTCCTTTTCGAGCTGCATGAGTGCGGCCTTGGCTTCGTCCTCGGTCATCAAGCTCTTGTTTCCGGCGAGGGTATCCTTCAATCCGCGTGAAATAGCGGCGGGATCGACTTCGATGCCGTCGCGCTTCAAGCCATGGGCGATGTTCATACCGATGGCGTAGCTGGCTTTTTCTTTTTGGGTCTTCAATTCACCGCTCGGGCTCGTCGCCGTGGCCGCCTTGTTCGTCGTAGCCGTTTTTTTGGTCGTGGAGGTGGAGGGCGAAGCGGTTGCCGGCTTCGCCGCGTCGGTCTGCTGGGCCAAACCGCTGACAGCCAGCGTTGTGCCAGCAGCAAGAAGAATAACGGCCGTGGTCAGTATTTTTGTCATATGTAGAATCAGAACATAAAGCGGGACAGACAGCAAATTGGAGCTACCAGCACAGAGCAGAGCAGGTGGTATGCAGAGCCCAGATAAGGATTATTACAATCGGCGCACCGAAATGACGCAGGAAGAGAAGGATCGCGAGGCGCTGCGGGCGGCACTGCTGGGGTGGTACGCGCAGCACAGGCGCGAGTTGCCCTGGCGAAAGGACCGCGACGCTTACCGGGTGTGGGTCTCGGAAATCATGTTGCAGCAGACGAGGGTGGCGGCGGTGCTGGAGCATTATCGCGTGTTTCTGGAGGCGTTCCCGACCGTTGCGGCGCTGGCCCAGGCACCGGAGGAGCGAGTGCTGGCGCTATGGAGCGGGCTGGGATACTACCGCCGGGCACGGATGCTGCATCAGGCGGCCAGGATGGTGGTGGGCGAACTGGGCGGGGTGATTCCGCGCGAGTCAGAAGCGTTGCGCAAGCTGCCGGGGATTGGGCGCTACACGGCTGCGGCAATCGCGAGCATCGCCTACGGCGAGCCAACGCGGTGGTGGACGGCAACGTGGAGCGGGTGTTGAGTCGCTTACTTGGCACCTATGACGCCACCCCCGATGGCCAAGCTCGAGGCCGAGCGCCCTCGAATGCCGCGGCGTGGAAGCGGGCGCAGGAGCTGCTCGATCCGCGCCACGCCGGGGACTGGAACCAGGCGATGATGGAGCTGGGTGCGACCGTTTGCACGCCGCAGAGTCCTCAGTGCCTGACGTGTCCCGTGCTCCGCTGGTGCGGCGCTCCGGGAGCGGATACAAGCAAGCCTCAGGCAGTGCGCAAGCGGGTGCGCATGACGCGGGCGCTGATCGAGCGCAGCCATGCGTGTACCTGGTGCAGCGCGCCACTGATGTCGCAAAGATGGCTGGAATGTGGGAGCTTCCGGAGTGCGCGGAGCAAGGTACAAAGCAGAGCGCGGGGCGGAAGGAATTGTGCGTGGTGCGGCACTCGATTACAGACACCGATTACGAGGTGCGGGTGGTGAGCGGGACCGTGAAAACCTTGGGCGCGGCAGGCGGCAAGGCGGGCCGGTGGGTGGAGCGCGCGGAGATTTTTGCATTCCCGCTGACCGGGCTGACGCGAAAGATCCTGCGCAGGCAGATGAAAGGGCTCGACGGGCGACAGTAACTTCAGCCGGTTACGAGACGTGCACGAGGCGATAATCGGCTCTCGGCTTCGCTCCGCGGGTGTGATAAAGTCAGCAGTCAGCTCACAAAGTCATGGATTTGATGGATTTGAAGGTGCGAGTCCGGATGTTCCCCTTGTCTTTTGGACGCGTGAAGTTGCCCGATGTGGCGAGCCAGTTCACGCTGGCCTCCTATCTGCCGCAGCTCACTCTGCAAGGCTTGGTCGCCGGCGTTGACAACCTGCGCCCTGACGTTTTCCTTAGCGAGAAATTCACCGAGATTGCCCGCATCCATCTAGCCAACCTGATCGAGCAACATGGAGACGTGGAGCAGTTGACTCGCGTTCCCAAGGAGGAGAATCTATTCGGCGATTCGCCGTATGGGCGCGCCCACGTAAAGGGCGGTGCACTGCCGGTGGAGAAGATCGATTACCCGGCGGAGTTCAAACGTTGCCTGAGCGGATTGCAGCTGGCGTCGTTGCGGAACGCCCGCGAAGCCGACGATCTTCAGTTGGATCTGCTATGCCGCGTTGGGCTGGTGAAGTTTCTGCGCACCGAATTGTTGCAGCAGTTCTCGCTCGTCTTGCAGCGCTGCAAGGAGAATCTGAAAAAGCGTGACGAACGGCGTCTGGAACTGCAGCAGATGGTGCTGCACGACCGCTTCGTTCACTTCCAGGTAAGCAAACGTCAGGTGCTGCGCAGGGTCTCCGAGGATGTGCTAGCCACGTTGTGGGAGGTGGAACGGGAGGCGGTCGCGAGCACGCGGCACTCACTTTTCGGCGAGCGCGAGGCGGCCGCCTACGAGGTTTTGACCAATCGTCTGCTCTTCCCGGATTCGAGTAAAGATCCACTTCTGCGGGCGGCACACTATGCCCTGTTTGGCAGCTTCGATCGCGATCCTGATCTCATCGATAAGGTGGTAGTGCTTGCGAAGAGCTTTCTGCAGGAGTTGGAACTAGCCCGCGACGAGATGGAGGCCGAGGCGCTGCTGAGCGTGCCGGAGAACGCCAAGATGCTGATGTTCAGCGGCCTGCCCGATGAGTCTCCGCGCGGTAAGGCGCAGCGGGCGATCACCACCGCCTGGATGGAGAGACTGGATGAGGCCGGGATGATGGATTACGCAGTTGCCGCTTATGAAGCAGTTCCAATCCTAGGCGACTATGGAGCATTGGTCCATCCGCAACAGTTGAAATCCGCATTGATCCTGAAGCACGAACTGCGGCGGGTGGAGGAATTGCTGGAGGCAAACGGCGGGGGCTCGCAGGAGAAGCTGCACGCGGCGGTGCAGCGAGTTCGCTCGGCGGGCAAACCGGAGCGCATGAGATATGCGGCACGCTACTTCATCGACCTCTCGCGCCTGTATCGCGACATGCGCAAGATGGAGGTTCTGGAGCAGGTGCTGGAGTCGGTGAACGTGGTGAACAACGCACGGCTGCGGGAGCTCTCGGAGATCAATGGGACCCTCTACGAATTTCTACTTCCGCAAGAGGAAAAACCGGCCGAGCAGCGGGTGAACGACCATGTTGTCCTCAAGGCCGACATTCGCGACTCAACCTTCCTGACCCGTTCGCTGCTGGAACGCGGGCTGAATCCGGCATCGTTCTTCAGCCTCAACTTCTTTGAGCCGGTGAACAAGCTGCTGCCGAAATACGGTGCGGAAAAAGTCTTCATCGAAGGCGACGCAATCATCCTGGCATTGCTGGAAAGCGAGGGGCAGCGTGGCTTTGGCGTGGCGCGCACCTGCGTGCTGGCGAGCGAGATTCTGAAAATTGTGCGTGCCTACAACAGCGCCTCGACGGAAAACGGATTGCCTCCGCTGGAGATCGGAATCGGCATCGCGTATCAGAATTCGGCGCCGCTCTACCTGATGGACGGAGCGCACCGCATCATGATCTCCGAGGCGCTGAACCTGAGCGACCGGTTGAGCGCCTGCCATAAACGTGCGCGGCGCCATGTGCAGGACAGCAATCCGATCTTCAATGTCTTCGTGTTCCAGACGACGGACGAAGAAGCGGCCGCCGGAGCCTTGGAAGACTTTCTGCTCAACTACAACGTGGGCGGAATCCATTTGCCGCAGGCTGGATTCGACAAAATGCGGAACGAGATTTCACTGGAAGAGTTCCAGATGGAGTTGCCGATGCCGTGGGGTTCGGACAACGTGACCCTGTTCCGCGGATTGGTTCCGGTGAGTCCCGGCGTCTTCCGTCCCATCGTGGTGCGCGAGGGCAGAGCCGCGCAGGTCGAGGTGCGCGACTTCCGTTTTGTGCGCTGGGCTGACCACATCTACTACGAAGTCTGCGCGAACCCGGAGTTGATCGCCATGATCGAGAACCAAAAGCAATTCTCGTAATCATTCCGGTGCCCCAGGTTCGCGCCGCGCCGGGCTTGCCCACCCCAAATCCGCTAGTCCACTCCAACAATCACGCTGCTCGCCTTGAATACCGCGTAAGCCTCATCGCCTTCTTTGAATCCCATCGAGTGGCTGCTTGCGCTGGTGATGATGGCCGTCAGTTCGTTGCCGCCCTTCAGCTTCAGCACGACTTCATCATTGACCGCGCCTGCGTGTACCTTGGACACCGTTCCCGCCAATACATTGCGTGCGCTGATCTTCTTCGCGTCCGTCCCCTTGCCCAGGATTACCCAGCTCGCTTTCAGGATCGCGTAGGCGCGAGCGCCTTCCTTCAGCCCAAGGTGAGCCACGCTTTCATTCGTGATGATGGCTACGACCTTGTCGCCGCCACCCAGGGTCAGGTCCACTTCGGAATTCACCGCGCCTTTGGTCACCTTGCTAACGGTCCCAGCCAGCGTATTGCGCGCACTGATCTTCATCATCCACTCTCCTTGCGGCCTCACGGCACTTCGCATCAACCTACAGATTAATCCTTTTGATTGCTCATCCCTTGAAGAAATTTTTCGCCAGGAACAACACGTTCGCCGGACGCTCCGCCAGCCGCCGCATAAGATACGCATACCACTCCACACCGAACGGAATATAGCAGCGCACTCCCCACCCTTCTCTCGCGAGTTGCTCCTGCAAGTCGCGCCGTATCCCATATAGCATCTGGAACTCAAACGCCGTCTTCGGCACTCCCTCTCGCAACGCCCAGCCCTTCATCGTATTGATGATCTTTTCGTCGTGGGTAGCCAACCCATGGAACACTCCGCTCCCGAGTATCTGCCTGGCGACTTTGATGTAGTTTGCGTCCACGTCCTGCTTGCGCGGAAACGCAATCTCCGCAGCCTCGTCGTAGGCTCCCTTGCACAGCCGAATCCGAATTCCCTCTGCGCACAGCAGCCGCGCGTCTTCCTCCGTGCGGTACAGATAGGCCTGCAGCACCGTGCCCACGTGGCCTGCCGCGTTGGGCCGCCCGTGCAGCTCGCGCACCATGTCCAGCGTCTTCTGCGTGTACCGCGCGCCTTCCATGTCAATTCGGATGAAGCTCTGGATCGCAATGGCGTGCTCCAGCAACTCTTCCACCGTCGCGCGCGCCAATCCTTCATGCAGGTCCAGCCCGAAATGAGTCAGCTTCAAACTCACATTGGCGTCGAGCTTGCCCCCTTCAATCTCATCCAGCAGCTGGTGATAGAGAGCTTTACTCTGCAGCACCTGTTCGCGATTGGTGACGTTCTCGCCTAGGTTAGCCACCGTCACCCGTACTCCCGCGCGATTCATCGCCACGGTTGCCGCGATCACATCTTCCACTGTCAAGCCTGCGACAAAGCGCCCGGAAACTTTCCGCCCAATCGCAGAATGCTCCGCCATCGAACGAATCCCTGTGCTCTCGGACAAAGCGATAAACAAGGAGCGCAGCATCCCTTTCAACCTTGCCCTCGGAACCTTGCAGCCTTTCAACTTTGAAACCTTGAAACCTTCGAAACCTTGAAACCTGCCCTCCTACTTTGAAACCTCCCCTCAGTGCCCCAGCGCTTCCAGATACCTCTCCACCTCCATCGCCGCCATGCATCCCGTGCCTGAGGCTGTGATCGCCTGCCGGTAGCGCCGGTCCGCCACATCGCCGCACGCATACACTCCCGGAACGCCCGTGTGTACGTAGTCGCGCACCTGCAGGTAGCCGTCCTCGTCGCTCTCCAGCGCCCCGTGGAAGATCGCCGCGTTCGGTACATGTCCAATCCCCAAAAACATCGCCGAGACAGGAAAGTCCCATACTTTTCCGGTCAGCACGTTGCGCAACTTCAGCCCCGTCACTTCCTTGGACGCCGGGTCCATCACCTCGTCCACCACCGTGTCCGTCATGAACTGAATCTTCTCGTGAGCCCGTGCGCGGTCCAGCATGATCTTGCTTGCCCGGAACGCGTCGCGCCGATGAATCAGCGTCACCTTGCTAGCGAAGCGCGTCAAAAACAGCGCCTCTTCCATCGCCGAATCCCCTCCGCCGATCACCGCAATCTCCTTGCCGCTGAAGAAAAATCCGTCGCAGGTCGCGCATGAGGAAACCCCATGTCCAATCAGAGCCTTCTCGCTCGGCAACCCCAGCCAGCGCGCGCTTGCCCCGGTTGCGATGATCAGCGTCCGCGTCTTGATCTGCTCCTTGCCCACCGTGAGCACAAAGGGACGCTGCGTCAGATCCGCTGCCGTCACGTGCCCCATGCGGAACTCCGCTCCAAAGCGTTTGGCCTGCACCCGCATCTTCTCAATCAGCTCCGGTCCCTGGATTCCCTCCGGCCACCCCGGAAAGTTTTCCACCAGCGTCGTCATCGAGAGTTGACCACCGGGCTCATGTCCCTCCAGCACCAGCGGCTTCAGGTTCGCCCGTCCCGCATAGATCGCCGCCGTCAGTCCCGCGCATCCCGAGCCCAGTATCACTACTTCAAGAATGTCCTCTGCCATCGCTCTCTCTTTCGTCTCTCTTTTTCTTTTCAGGCGGACCAATAAGAAATCTCGGGCGCCCCAGGTTCGCGCCGACGCTTTTTTCGGCGTTAACCTGGGAAGCAGAACCCTTCCCTCGACGGCCTTTCGTCCTTGCTCTTACTGTCCACCATCCGCGGATTCGCCTTAACGAATCGCGCCACCCGCCTTTGTCTTTCCAGATGAACTTCCCGCCGCTTTGGATGAATTCCCCTTCGGCAGATGAGCCAGCTCTGCCGGAACCACCGTCCTCACCGCCATCGCCGCCCGGTACTGCTCCAGAATTCCACCCGCCGTCACAAACAGCGGCTCATACGCCGACTGATCGACCCCGCCGCACCGCGCCAGCACAATCGACCCCTTGCCAAAGCGCTCAATCCGTATCCGGTCCGGCGGAGTCTCCGCCTTCACCACCTGCGCCGCGCTCCCCGCCACCGTGTCCGAAATCAGAATCTGCAGCACTTCCTTACTGTCGCGCAGATGCAGTGCCAGCGCCTCGCTCGCCGAATTTCCTTCCACGCTCAGGGAATATTGCGCGTCCGTCAGCACCGCCTTTTCCGGAAACTCCTTGCGAATCCGCACCCACGACGACGGCGCCGCCGCAGAACCCTCCGGCGCTCCCGCCGCCCGCGCCTCCGCCTCGGTCAAGGTAGTCACCCCGCGCGAAATCTCAAAATCCGCGGCAAACCTCGGCCTCTCTTTCACCTGCGCCAGCGCCCGTCCCATCGCCTCCAAATCCCCCTGCGCCGGCCTGCACGTATTCAAAAAATTCACCTGAATCTTCGGCTGCCCCCCGCCCGCCGCCGCACCTGACGCACCGCCAGCAGCCCCGCCTGACGCAGCGCCAGCCGCACCGCCCGACGCCGACGGCGCTTCCTGCGCCCACACCGCCCCCGCCAGCAGCGCGATCAGCACCGCAATCAGCACACCGATCAGCAATCTGCACACTGACGGGTGGCCCATATTAGCCTTCAGTTGGCTAATGTGGGGCAGTTGATCCCGCTCTTGTCTTTGAAGTTTCCGCACCGCTGGATTGTAACTGACTCACCCCACAACGCGCATTGGCGGCGAGGGACACCCCCACGACCATTCGCGCTGGCCACGCAAGGAAGCGCCCCATCCGTCAGAAGAGAACAGTTTCCCAAAACCCGGAAACAGCTTACAATTCTTGAATGTCACTACCTATGGAACTCAGCGCATTCGACGATTTCGAGGACTCGGCTAAACAGAATGGTGTCCGCTACTGGGACGCCCTCGAGTTGATGGAGCGCCTCGGATACGAAAGCTTTGCCTCGTTCAAGAGAGTGATCAACAAAGCGGCTGCATCATGCGCACAACTTGATATCAGCATTCACGAGGCATTCATTCCCGCGAGCATAATACTCGATGGCAAGCCGACTGACACCTTCAAGCTGACCCGCTTTGCCTGCTTTCTCACTTCCATGCATGCGGACGACAAGAAGCCACAAGTCGCCGCCGCCAAGGCGTACTTCGCGGGAATTGCCGCCAGCATAATAGAGAAGGCGATTGCTGATGTTGATCTTCAGCGACTTGAAGTACGGGAAGAGCTGAAAACAGGCGAGAAGATTCTCAGCGGCGCGGCAAAGGATGCGGGAATCACCGGGAGCGGCTACGCCTTCTTCAAAGACGCGGGTATCCGAGGCATGTACAACATGAGCCTCAGTGATCTCAAAACCAAGAAGGGCGTTTCACAGAAAGTGACGTTGTACGACTTCATGGGGGCGACCGAGCTCGCTGGCAATTACTTCCGAGTGACGCAAACCGCCGAGCGAATCAAAAGCAAGCGTCTTCGGGGCCTGCCCGCCCTGGAAGTGACGGCCAAGGAGATAGGCTCCTCTGTGCGAAAGACCATGATGCAGAACAGCGGAATTGCCCCGGAAGAACTCCCCATTTCGGAGGACCTCAACTCCGTCAAGAAACGACTCAAGAGCACGCACCGCGGCATGAAGAAGCTGGACAAAGCGAGCCCAAAGGCACTGAAGGCCAAAGCTGGCGACTGATTCACCCACTCCAGCGCTGACGGGGGTGCCCCGTTCAAGCTTTGATTGGCCGTTGCCCCACATCCGCCCGCAGTTGGCGAATGTGGGAAGCGCCCATCCCGCTTTTGCGCTACATTGATTCAGGTGACTTCCAACTCACATCGTCCTACCATCGGAGTCTTTGACTCCGGCGTCGGCGGCCTTACGGTCCTCGCGAGCCATTGCCCGGCTCGTCCCCAACGCCGACTATCTTTTCTTCGGCGACACCGCGCGCCTTCCCTACGGAACCAAGTCGCAGGAGTTCGTCGCCCGCTACTCCTCGGCGGCCGCCCGCTTCCTCGCCGCTCGCGGCATTGACCTGCTGGTGATCGGCTGCAACACGGCCTCTGCCCTGGCGCTCTACGACGTAAAATCGGCGGTCGACATCCCCGTCATCGGCGTCATCGAACCGGGAGCCGACGCCGCGGCCGCCATCTCCAAGAGCCGCGAGGCCCTGGTCTTCGCCACCGAGGCGACCTGCGCCAGCCACGCCTACCAGCGCGCCCTGGCCCGCCGCGGCTTTGCCACCCATGAGAAAGCCTGCCCGCTGCTTGTGCCCCTGGTCGAAGAGGGCTGGGTGGATTCGCCGGTAGCCGAGCAGGTGGCGCGCATCTACACCATCGAGGCCCTGCGCACCGCATCGACAAATGTCGATGTACTGGTGCTCGGCTGCACCCATTATCCCTTGCTGCGTCCGCTGCTGCGGCGCGTGGTTCCCCAGCGCATCCAGATCGTCGATTCCGCCGAAGCCACGGCGCGTGCGCTCCTGCACTATCTCGATGGCCACGACCTTGCGGCCGGTGAGCCGGGCTACAAGTTCTTCGTCACCGACTCGGTAGAGAAGTTCCGCAAGCAGGCTCCCGTCTTCCTCGGCTTTGCTGCCGAAGCCGTGGAGCGTGCCGACCTCGATGGGCTACGCTGAAAGTCCGACCGGGCGGAGCAGAACAGGCCAACGATTGCCTTCCCGGTCACCCCTCGCAGGCAAAATGGTGCATAGATCGACAATCGCGCGAGCAATTATCTTTACCGTTACAACGTCCCCTTTCAACCATTAGCATAAGAGTGAATCGTTGCCGCCCACAGGAAGTAAGGAAACCAAGATGATTTTTCGTTCTGACAATCGCTCGCTTGACCAGATGCGCGCACTGACGTTGACTCCCGAATTCATTCGCACCGCCGAAGGCTCGTGCCTGATCGAGGTAGGAAACACGCGGGTCATCTGCACCGCCACCATCGAAGAGAGCGTTCCCGGATGGATGCGCAACCAGGGCAAAGGCTGGATCACCAGCGAGTACGGAATGCTGCCGCGCGCCACCCTCACCCGCACCGCGCGCGAATCCACCAAAGGCAAGCAGGGCGGACGCACCCATGAGATTCAGCGCCTGATTGGCCGCTCCATGCGCGCCGTCGTTGACATGGCGAAGCTCGGCGAACGCACTCTTTGGATCGACTGCGATGTGATCCAGGCCGACGGCGGAACCCGCACCGCATCCATCACCGGAGGCTTTGTAGCCATGGCCCTGGCGATGCAGAAGCTGGTCGCGTGCGGAACTCTCAAGCATCTTCCTCTGAAGGACACGGTCGCCGCCATCAGCGTCGGCATTGTCGATGGCGCGGCGATGCTCGACCTGGCCTACGAAGAAGATTCGCGCGCCCAGGTAGATATGAACTACGTGCTCACCGGCGCCGACAAGTTCATTGAAATTCAGGCCACGGCCGAGCACGAGCCCTTCAGCGATGAGCAACTCGCGCAGATGACGGCGCTGGCCCGCAAAGGCATTGCCGAACTGGCGGCGCGGCAGCGCGAGGTACTCTCCGCTGCCGGGGTTAAGCTGTAACGCCAAACTGTAACACCAAGCTGTAACACCAAGTTGTGACGCGGAAGCTGTATTCCCGCGCGGATTGCGTTAGAGTGGTTGGCTTCAGGCGAGGCCGCGTCGGGGTCGCGTCGCAGAAGATTTTGCATCTGAAAGTTGCAGGAGGATGAACGTGAAACTTACTCCCGGAAAACTGGCTGGATTGAGGGCAGTCTCAAACGAGCGGGGCGTGATTGCCGCAGCGGCAATGGATCAGCGCGGGTCGCTGAAGAAAGCGCTCGGCCCCAAAGCAACCGATCAGGAACTGATCGATTTCAAGATCGCAGTCAGCGAGGTGCTTACCCGCTACGCCAGCGCAATACTGCTGGACCCCGAGTGGGGCTTGCCTGCCGCGAAGGCGCGCAACAAAAAAGCCGGACTGCTGCTGGCCTACGAAAAGACCGGTTATGACAAGCAGACGCCCGGACGTCTCCCCGATCTGCTCGACGTGTGGAGCGTGCGCCGACTGAAGCAAGCAGGCGCCGACTGCATCAAGATTCTGCTCTACTACGCGCCCTCGGACCCCAAGTCCATCAACGAACACAAGCACGCCTGGACCGAGCGCATTGGCGACGAGTGCGTAGCCAATGACATTCCATTTTTTCTCGAGATCATCGGCTACGAAGAAGGTCTCGATGAAAAGAGCCTCACCTACGCAAAGAAGAAGCCCGAGATCGTGATGGCCTACATGCGCGAGTTCAGCAAGCCAACGTACAACGTGGACGTGCTGAAGCTCGAGGTGCCGGTCAACATGAAATTCGTCGAAGGCACGAAGAGCTTCAAGGGCGAGAAGGCCTACACCAAAGCCGAGGCCATAGAGATCTTCCGCAAATCCGGCGAGGCGACCAACAAGCCGTTCATCTATCTCTCGGCGGGCGTCAGCAACGCGGAGTTCTCCGAGACTCTGGAACTGGTGGCCGAGAGCGGCGTGAAGTACAACGGCGTTCTCTGCGGCCGCGCCACCTGGGCCGATGGCGTTCCCATCTTCGCCGACAAAGGCTTGGCGGCGTTCCGCGAATGGCTGGAAGCCGAAGGCGTGAAGAACATCCAAAACGTAAACGACAAACTGAACGCGGCTTCGCCGTGGTATCCGATTTACGGGGTTGGAGCGTAGTGCGAAAGGTTGATGCGGCGCGGGCGAAGGCTCGCGCCCGTTTCTTTTTTAATGGTGTCATTCTGAACGAAGTGAAGAATCCCCGCACCGCTCTTCGCAAGAGTGCGGCCTGAGGATCCTCAACCGGAGCCGTCCAGACGGCACATCTGAGCTCCCCAGTTTTCGGCAAGATCATTCCAATGAGGATTCAGGGTTTCGATCAGTGCAATCTTCTTTGCGCGTGTCCAACCCTTGATTTGCGTCTCGCGGGCGATGGCGCTGCGGGGGTCAGACCACTCATCAAACCACACGAGACGAGTGCAGCCGTACTTTGCCGTGAATCCTCTGATGAGGTGGTGCTTGTGCTCGAACACGCGGCGGTCAAGGCTATTGGTCATGCCGGTATAAAGCGTGCCGCTTTTGCTCGACATGATGTACACCCAGAAGCGCTTTCGCATACGGAATGACAGCATAGATGGGCGGGATAGGCAATAGAAAGACCATAGGTTGAAAAGCCTGAAATCGCGCGGAATATTTGAGCGGGGCGGGGATTCCTCACTTCGTTCGGAATGACACCCTATGCAAAAACAAAACCAATCGGCGAAGGAGTTCTCACTCCTCCGCCGATTGTTTGCGAACTACTTTGCGGCGACCGCCTCTTTGGCGTAGCGCTTCTTCATCTCATCGATGGAGATGGGCGCGTAGTCGCTGGCGTGGCCGGCCTGGCCGAACTGGGTCATGCGCTGGGCGACCACTTTCTTCATCGCATCGCGAGCAGGCTTCATGTAGTCGCGGGGATCGAACTTCTCCGGCGTCTCTATGAACACCTTGCGGATGGCGCCGGTGATGGCGAGACGATTGTCGGTATCGACGTTGATCTTGCGCACGCCATTGCGGATGCCGAGCTGAATCTCTTCGACTGGAACGCCCCAGGTCGGCTTCAGCTTTCCGCCGTACTGGTTGATCACATCCTGCAACTCCTTGGGTACGCTGGAGGAGCCGTGCATCACCAGATGAACGTGGGGCAGGCGCTTGTGGATTGCGATGAGCACATCCATCTTGAGCACCGAACCATCCGGCTTGCTGCTGAACTTGTAGGCGCCGTGGCTGGTGCCGATGGCAATGGCCAGCGCGTCTACGCCGGTCTTCTCGACGAACTCCACCGCCTGGTCGGGATCGGTGACGTGGTCGAGTCCGCTGCCGCCTGCGCCGTGCCCGTCTTCAATGCCGCCGAGCACGCCGATCTCGCCTTCCACGGTCACACCTTTTGCGTGGGCAATCTCGACCACGCGGCGAGTGACTTCGACGTTCTGCTCGAAGGTGGAGGGAGTCTTGCCGTCCTCCAGCAGCGAGCCATCCATCATCACCGATGTGAAGCCGAGATCGATGGCGGACTTGCAGGTTTCAAAGCTGTTGCCGTGGTCCAGGTGCATCACCAGCGGAATCTCAGGGTAGAGTTCGGCAGCGGCCAGCATCAGGTGATAGAGGAACTTGTCTTGCGAATAAGCGCGTGCGCCGCGCGATGCCTGAATGATCACCGGCGACTGGGTTTCGCGTGCGGCCTCCATGATGGCCTGGATCTGTTCCATGTTGTTTACGTTGAAGGCGCCAACGCCATAACCGCCTTTGGCGGCCTCATCCAGCAACTGCCGCATTGAAACCAGTGGCATACCTTGCTCCTTTTTAATTTAATTAGAGCGGTTTCATGGTGTCTGTATCCGATAGCCGCAGAATTGAAACCAAGCCGCGGAATCTTGTGCGGTGATAGCTGCCATGGCGGCTGTGATGGCGAGGTCGAGGGTGTCGAGCATTCGAGCTTTGCTTGCTCGTAAGTGTTGTTTGATCTTTGACCAGCACTTCTCGATGGGATTGAAGTCCGGTGAGTAAGGCGGTAGATAGAGCAGTTCGGCTCCGGCTTGTTCAATCAATATGCGAACCTGCCGATGCTTATGTGCCGACAGATTGTCCATGATCACAATCTGTCCAGGACGCAATCGCGGACATAGGACCTGTTCCAGATAGGCCAGAAAGACATCACCGTCGGTGGGTTCTGGGATCGTCATGGTGGCCAGCAGGCCGTTCATCGTAATCGCCCCCAACAGAGTCACGGTATGCCAGTGCCCGCCAGGAGCACCTTCGCACACACGATCACCGCGTTCGCCGCGCCCGTAGCGACGGGTCATCTCGGTGGTCACGCCGCTTTCGTCCAGAAACACCAAGCGTTGCGGATCGATTCGAGCGATCAACTCCCACCACGATTGCCGTCGCTGCCGGCCTTCTTTCGTGTCCTGCTCACTGGCGTGCAACGTTTTTTTTACGCCGCAACCCCAACCGCTGGAGTTCAAGACAGAGTCGCGTCTTGCTGAGCTTCACCTGCAGATGTTGCTCCAGCCGTTGCCCCAACTCGGCCAGCGTGAGATCCGGTTGATCCTGCAACTGCTGCCGCAGGTGCTGTTTCACTGCGTCGGTCACCCGGCTCACCGGCCCATGGACCCGTTGCAGAGGCCGCTCCATTTGTCCCGACCTCAACTGTTGCCGTCGAATCTTCTTTGTAAAACCGTAGCTGACACCAAACTGCTCCGCCAACTGCTCCAGGCCGATCCCGGCCCTTTCGTATGCCTGCAGAAGCTTGCACCGCAAATCATCCGAATATGCTCGTGGCATCGCTTTGTGTCTTCACGGAGAAATCGCCACCTGCAACTTACTCCAATCCCTCTTTTCTGGATATAACTACTTAGGAACCGCTCTAATACGCAATCGCGCCCTCTTTTAGAAACCGAGTTTGCGCGGGGCGATGAGGAACTCCTCGGGAGCGGGTGAGGCCCGCTTTGCCGCGGAAATCCCAAACAGCTGAAGCTACCACGCTGCGAATGGGCCGATCAACCGCGGAGCAAACTGCGCGAAAACAAAGGCGGGCGGAGTTTGTTTTTTGCACACATCCCGTTTCGCAACGGTTCAGAGATGGGGGACAATCCATGCCGTCCAGACGAAGAAAGCGTTGGCGATCAGCATGGCGATGAATGCGAAGGAGAGGCAAAAGTCGTCGAGAGGGCTGTTGAACGAGCGAACCACGTCGCGGTTGCGCCCCAGCAGCAGGAGAAAGGCAAGGATGGGAACCACCAGGGCTCCGGCACCGACCTGCGACCAGTAGAGGAGCTGGACGGTATTGACTCCGAAGAGCGAGATGACGACCGAGAGGACAAGAATGCTGGAGATCGCGATGTAGAAATAGCGCGCCTCCCAGACCTCCATGTTCAGACCTGATTCCCAGCCAATGGCCTCCGAGATGCTGAACGAGAGCGAGGCAGCCAGCAGCGGCAGGGCAACCATTCCGGAGCCGAAGATGCCAAGCGCGAACAGCAGCGGCCCCGCCGAGCCGAGGAACGCCAAGGACTGCGAGGCCGATCGAGTGGTCATCTGCGACGGATCGGAGACGTGATAGCTGGCGGCAACCACAATTGCCGAGAGCGATATCAGCGTGGCGACAAAGGTTCCGGCGTGCGACTCGGTGTCCTGTGAAGGCTCCGGACTGCGCGGAACGTCGCGCTTGGAACTGGTCTGCCAGATGATGACGTCCGGGGTGAGCAGCGAGCCGAATATGGCGATGACCGCCATCGAGTATGCCGCCGTCGCCTCAATGTGCGGCAGCAGGATTGCTCTGGCGACGTGGAGCGGGGAATGCACGGTATAGCAGGCGGCAACCACGTATGCGATGAGGAATAGCGAGAGCAGGCCCAGGCGCTCCATGCTCCTGCGGGCGTTGCCCACGATAAGCATGTACCAGACGACGAAGGCCAAGGAGACCAGGAAGAACGCCCGCCACTGGTTGGTGACGATGGCGAGTGCATCGCTGACCGCGACCAGGTCTCCGATAATCATGACGAAGTTGACGGCGAAGACTCCCGCGGCAAGCGTGAGGGCTATCTTGCGTCCGTACTGCGCGCGAACCAGCTCCACCAAACCTTTGCGGGAGTCGCGGCCGATGCGTGCGGAAACCGAAAATACACTCCACAGCACCGGAATCGAGAGCAGCACGACCCAGCCTACGCTGTATCCGAAGGTGGCCCCGGCGACGGTTGCGGTGAGCACCGCGGCTGGGTCGAGATCGGCTGCCCCGGCCACCACGCCGCGCACGAACGCATACCGGCCGCGATGCTTCTCCGGAGGAGGAAGCGACTCGAGCGGCGGAATGATGGGATGGGGCATGTGGATGCTTCGGCCTGCGAGGGCTGCCATAGGAGAGATGCGCAGCGAGGAGCTCTGGTTGGCAGGAGGACGCAGGGAGAGTGGAAGATGGAAAAGTAAAGGCGCACCACGCGGGCGCGCCTTTAGCTTTCCAAGATGGATTCAAGGCTGCAGGAGCGGTTATCTACCGGCCGAAGTACTTCGCGTTGCGCTCGGTATACTCTTTCCACTTTTCCGGCAGGTCGTCAACGGCAAAGATGGCCGAGACGGGACAGACCGGGACGCAAGCGCCACAGTCAATGCATTCAACCGGATCGATGTAAAGCATCTCTGCGGCACCGAAGGCTGGCTCGTCCTTCTTGGGGTGAATGCAATCCACTGGACATGCATCCACGCAAGCAGTGTCCTTGGTTCCGATACACGGTTCTGCGATCACGTATGCCATAACGTTCTGGTGATCCTCTTCCCGGTGGTTCGTGAAAAAACCACCTCAAACAGATGATTGTAACAAATGCTGCTTATCACGTTGGATGCTGTGAGAGCCCCGCTGGACTTAGCGCTAAGCGCCGGAGCGGGTAATTGGGGGTAAGGCTTCAAGGCCATGTCCTGCAAAAATTTCATGGAAGTTATCCATCAGTTCCTGGTGGATAAGCGGGTTGGAGGCGAGAGTCTCGCGGCTGTCGATACAAAACGGCGAGCCATCGAAGCGGGTCACGATGCCTCCGGCTTCCTGCACCAGCAGGACTCCCGCCGCCGTATCCCAGGGATTCAGGTTGAACTCCCAGTAGCCGTCAAAGCGGCCTGCGGCGACGTTGGCCAGGTCCAGCGCGGCCGAGCCCGCGCGACGGATACCGTGCGAGCGCAACGTAATCTGGTGATAGAAGTGAATGTTCGGATTCTGGTGGCGCTTGAAGCTGGGGAAGCCGGTGCCGAGGATGGATTCGGCCAGGGTAGTTGTGGCAGAGACGTGGATGGGCCGTCCGTTCAGCGTCGCCCCACTTCCCTTCCCGGCGGCAAACAACTCGTCGCGGGTGGGGTCATAAATAATGCCGGCAATGAGCTGCCCTTCCCATTCCAATCCCATCGAAACGCAGAAGACCGGGTAGCCGTGGGCAAAGTTGGTAGTGCCGTCGAGCGGGTCCACATACCAGCGAAAGGCGCCGCCATGGGTATCGCGCGTGCCCTCTTCGGCGACGATGTCATGATTGGGCCAAGCGGTGCGCAGCCGCGAGACGATCAAGTGCTCGCTGGCACGATCGGCCTCGGTGACCAGATCGGCGTCTCCCTTGTACTCAAACTTGACGCGGCGCTCGAAGTACGGCATGAGCAGCTTGCCCGCTTCCACCGCGATGGCAGTGGCTTGCGGCAGAAAACCGGCGGCATCGGCAGCGGTCATACTACTCGGCGGGTTCCGACGGCTGGGGCCGTGCTGCCTTGGTGCGGCGTACCCGCGGAGCTTTGATTTCACCTTCGGCGATGTACATGATTTCCGACTTGAAGATGAAAAGATTGGGCGCACCCTCACGCGTCAGACGCAGCATGTTGCGGTCGTAGTACTCGATCCAGCCGCGAACGACTTCACCACCCTGCAACTTGATGCTGACCAGCTTCTGCTTTTCGCCAAGCGATTTGAGGTACGCAGCTTCTTCGAAGGTCTCTTCCGGCGGAGGCGTCTTGCTCTTGCTCGATGGATGGAAGGGCATGAGCTGATTCTATCCGCTGATTCCATCCAAAGTCGAGAACCGAAGACGAACGAATCTACGGATTTGGCAAATGCTGCTCGCTCAGGCAACTGGATACGAGCCGCATAGTCCTACTCGATCTTGCTGTTGTAATATCCGGCCCGGTGGCGGACAACAAGCTCGTGCTGGGCGCGCTGTTTCGCCTCGGCGCTGAGTTCCACGGTGATGCGGCGGAATTCGTCTCCCGGACGGCTGACAGGATAATAGGCAAGCAGATACTGGGTGCGCAACTCGTCGCTGATCTGGCGGAAAGCTTCGTCGAGCTGCGCCAGCGAGGAGGCGTAATAGAACTTGCCCCCGGTATCGCGCGAGAGCTGGATGAGGGCGTGTTCCCCGCCCGTGTCTCGCCCCGCATCGGCTTCGATGGGCACCATGATGATGGAATAGATGATGGCCTCGGCGATCTGCGCCGCGCGCAACGCCTCCTGATAGTCGACCTTGCTGGCGGTGTCGCCGCCATCGGTGATCAGGACGATAATCCTGCGTCCCTGGCGGCGCTGCAGCGATATGGCACTGAGATAGATGGCGTCGTAAAGAGCTGTGGCCGCACCGGGGCGGAGATGCCCCAAGGCCTCCTCCAGAAGCTTCTCGTCGGCGGTGAAGGGCAAGGCCTGCGAGACGTAGGTGGAAAACTGATAGAGCGAGATGGAATCGACCGGGCGCAGTATGATGTGCGCAAACTTACGGGCCGAGGCAATCTCAAGCGGCAGATCTTTGCGGGTGCTCATGCTGGTGTCAAGGGCCATGGCGATGGAGAGCGGCAGTCCGGACTCGCGATCAAAAAACGCGAGCTTCTGCTCGATGCCGTCTTCATAGATGCGGAAGTCCTCTTTTTGCAGTCCGCCGTAAGGGGCGCCGGCGCCATCCTCGACACTGGCGAAGACATTCACCAGTTTGACGTTCACCGAAAAGGATGGAGAGGACTGGCCGGAGCTTTGACCAGGGGCGGCATTGCGGCGGACCGGAGACCAGGGAACCTTGGACATGTCCGGAGGCGCGGGAGGCGCAACCTGCGCCAGCGCGGGAGCCAGCAGTATCGGCAGGAGCGAGAGTGCGAGGCGGGCGAACATGCTAGGCCATTATAGGCAAAGTCGAATGGCTGGGATTCCGAAGTTGCCTCGGAGGTTTTACGGAAGGCGCGCCAACGGCTCTTACAGTGTCAGATCCGCTGGGAATGGTTCGCCGTCGGCCCAGATTGCTCCGCCTTCAAAGAACTCCTTCTTCCATACCGGGACGGTTCGCTTCAGCGAGTCGATGACCCAGCGGCAGGCGTCGAAGGCGGCGGCGCGATGGGCGCTGGCGACGGCGATGATGATGCTGGTCTCGCCAATTTCCAGACGTCCAACCCGGTGCACGATGCGAAGATCGCGGATCGGAAAACCCGCCAGCGCTTCCTCTGCCAGGGCTTCCATGCCGGCGAGGGCCATGGCGGGATAGGCTTCATATTCGAGATAAAGGGTACGGCGGTTGCGGCTGTGGTTGCGCACAATGCCGTCGAACAGGCATACCGCTCCGTCTTCGGCCTCTTTGATCTGGGCCAGCAGCGGCGCGGCCTCAATCGGCTCACGCTGCAGACGGGCATGGGCGGATACCAGCGGCAGCTCCGGCTCGGGCAAGCCTCCGCTCACCGGCGGCAAGAGGGCGACTTCATCCCCTTCCGCCAGCAGCGTGGATGACGATGCAAAAGACTGATTGACGGCGATGGCGATCGCTCCGTCGTAGGCAGCCAGCCCCGGATGCTGTTCGCGCAGAGAGAGCCAGAGATCGGCAACGGTGGCGGGAGAAGCTAGCTCGGCGGCGACTTCCGGAGCGATAAGCTCCCGCAGGCGGCCAAAGCAGAGGACTCGAAGTTGCATCAGAAAAGGATAGCAGTTTCCGCGGTAAATTCGGCGTGACAAACTCAAGGGTCTCTGCAGCACCGGATGCGACATGTGCTGCAGAGACCCCGAGACGAATGAACGCTTTACTGCGGGTTCACAACCAGGCTCAAGGCAACGGTTTGCGCCGACGCCGGGGTTGCACTCGACGTCGCGGTTAGGTTGACCTGATAGGTTCCAGGGGCCAATTTCCCGCTGCTGCTGCCCGAGTTCGTACCGCAGCTCATCGATCCCAGCAACAGACACAACGCCACCAGCAGAAGCCCGAGCCAACCGCCGCGCCGCTTGTTGATGAGCAGCATCCCCATCATCGAGAACGGAAGCAAGGCAAGGAAGATGGACCTGGCTCCGGGTCGCAGGCTGGACATAGAACCGTTGCCGCCTGTGGTGTTCACGGAGAGCGTGACGTTCTTGGTTGTGATCCCGTCCATGGTCAGTGGGTTTGTGCTGACCGAGTAACTGGAACCGGCTGGCCCGGAGCAAGTGAAGGCGACCGAACCCTTGTAGCCATTAATCGGGGTCACAGCGAAATAGTAGACCGCAGTACCGCCTTGGTTAATTGATAAGGCAGTCGAACTCATTGCCAGGTTGAAGTCACTAGACCCATTCGAACCTGAGCCTGAGCCCGAACCCGAACCTACTGGGACTCCGGTGCCTGTGATGTTCACCGTTTGCGGAGAGTTGGTGGCACTGCCGGAGACCGAAAGAGAAGCAGACTCGCTCGTAGCGCTTGTCGGCAGGAAGGTCACGAAAATCTGGCAACTTGCCCCCGCCGCCAGGCTGAGGGGGCAAGCGGTGTAGTCCATGGTGAAATCACCGACGGTAGCTTTCTTGCTCCCGGCGGGGGGCGAAGGCAAGATCTGGCTGATCGTGAGTACGGCCCCGGTGGTAGACGAGTTGGATAGAGTCACCGGCAGGGTGGCGCTCGTTTTCACCGTCTGGGGGGGGAAAGGCAGAGATGCCGGAAGCGAGATCGTGGCCAATCCTGCGATGTTGGCTCCGCTCGCAGCAATCTTGGCAACCAAGGCATCGGTAGCCCCCCCATACGTTTGAGGGGCGATATAGCCCGAGGGATTGAGCTGTTCAAGATCGGTCGAGGAGGTGTAGCCTGCCAAGTACATATCGCCGCTACTTTGATCTACGGCAATGGCGTTGCCCTGGTCAATGTCAGAACCGCCTAGATAGCTGGAAAAAATCATTGCCGAACCGTCAGCGCTATATTCGGAAATAAACGCGTCCATCGAACCGGAGAGCGTATTCATCAGGTTACTGGTGCTCGGGTTGACCAGAGGGTTGACCGTGGGGAAGTCTTTAGACGTGGTGCTGCCGGTAACGTATGGCGAGAAATTCCCATCCACCGCTACGCCCAGTCCTTGGTCTTGGCCTGAGCCGCCAAAATTCAAGTAATAATCGATGCCCGAACCAACTTCGTTCACTCTGAGGAGAAACGCGTGGGAGACGCCGAGCGCGCCCGTAGTGGCAGGTGCCGTGCCGGTAGTTCCGACTACGTAGGCCCGGTTCTGTGCATCCACAGCAATGGCCCGCGCCGTGTTATAGGTCAAGCTCTTGTCGGTTGGTGTCGTTTCCAGCGTCCATTCATAAATGCACCCGATGCGATCGCCGTGTACCTTGAGTACCCAGGCTCCGGTGCCGGAAGCATGGCATCCCCAATTCGGACTCCCAAGGTCGGGTGTATCCGTTCCGCCTGCGACAAGAACGTCACCCGATCGATCGACTGCTACGCCATAGGCCTCGCTGATGTTTGGGGGTCTGGCACTTACGGGCGTGCCATAGTCCTCCCAGGTTATCCTGCCTTCGATGGTAGTGCCTAATAAGTTTACGTTCCAGTTTGGAATGGGGAGAGCGATAGTGCTTGTGGCAGGAACGTAAGGGCCACTCACGCCGGCGTTCATCGCGATTTCAATGTGGGGAGTAGCCTGGTTATCCAGTACGATGGCGCCCTGCGGATAGGGGGTATTCGGCTGCCATGCGTACCAACTGGACGAACTCGCCGACGGGAAGGGTGGCACCGATTGGCCGCCGTAGAACCCCGAGAAATAATAGGTCTTGCCGCCGCTGGAAGCGAGCGGGGTCAAGGCAGAAGCGAGCGGGTCGATCGTACCATCGATCTTCGAGCCGATGTCCAGGTTGTTGTCGAGTTTTGTCATAAATGCAACACACCACTCAACCTTGGTCTCAAACGCATTGTAGGCTGGAAAATCATCTGAGCAGGTCTGCCCGACCACAGTTACATTGGCCGGGTTTGCCTGGTCTACTCCGATGCTTAATCCAGAGTCAGGGCCGGAGCCTCCCAGATATGTGCTCCGTACCAACTCCCCAGGTATTGCCCCAAGCGCTCCGGGTGAATTTCCACCAGCGGCTAGGATTACGATGAACGCGTCACTATCACCACCCTGATAGCTGTTTGGATTAGTAGGGGGCTGGTTGTAGGGAAGAGTACCGGGCATATCCGTAATTTGCGTGGTGCCGACGATGTACACATTATTGAAGGCATCCAGCGCAATTCCGTTTCCAGAGGCCACAGAGTCGCTCGGAGTCGAACCACCCAGGATCGCACTGTAGATGTATCCGGTACCGTCGGAGGTGTACTTGGTTACGAAGGCATCGCAATGCCCTTCGAATCCGCTTAAGCCGCCGGGATTCGTGTCCGGAAAGTCGGTGCCGGAGCAGGTTTCTCCGGTGACGTATGCGTTTCCGGTGCTATCCACTGCGATAGCGTTGCCAGCATCGAATGCATTACCACCAAGGTAAGTGGCATAGCTGACGACGGGATCGACGATGAGTTCGGTGTTGTGGTCATACTCGCCGATATGGAGCCGGACCTTGCCACCTTCGGCTAGCTCATAATCTGCTGCAACGGTTTTGGATTTGCCGCCCACGTTCTGGTATGCGTAAGGCTTGGCGAAGCGCACCGGCTTGCCCCCAACCTCGGCAACAAGGTCGCCGCCCGCATCCTTATACAACTTATCCATTCCAGAGAAAGACAATGCGATCGCAGTGGGATCGGCCTTGGGCGCGACCATGAAGTCGAACTCCAGGCGGCGATGGTCACCGTAATAAATCACGTCCACGCCGGGGTAAACCCGTTCAGCGCGAAGTTTTCCGTAACTCTTCACCCCGAGCCGCCACTTGCTCGAGTCCCGGCCAAGGTAGTAGTTGGTCACGCCCGGGAGCGGCTCAATGGCCTGCAGCGGCGCGGCCGCGTTTGCGTTCTCGAATGCGAAGTGAAGCGTCTGATGCTTGCTGGACTTTGCGTCGGCTATTACAACCGAGGATTCGTGGGCGCCAACCGACACTGAGTAATTTCCGCTGCGCGCCACAAAGCGCGCGGAACTCTCCGTAGGCTCAAAGCTCAAGGGAAGTTTGGCGAACGCTGCCACCGCGGCGCGTTTCGCCGCAGCAGGGTCCTGAGCCTTTTCGGCCATGGTAGAAAGCGGTGCGAGGATGGTAGCGGCGGTGAGCAGAGCGGTGCAGAAATTCAGCTTCATGTCGGGCCTCAAGTGCAGCAATCAAGAAAATCAACTACCAACCCCGGCTGTACACAGCGGCACGACCGGTCATTCAGCCCAGAGAAGAAGAGCTTCCAGGCTTTTCTGCAACATCTTGCACCTACCGAGCTATTTTCCGTTGCACCCTGTGCCCGGAATTGCGACGTTAATCGGCACTTGCTTCGTCACGGTCACGCCGTTCTCGGTATAGCTGACGTTAGCCAAGTAGGGGTAGGAGGTGTAAGTGGTTGGCGTTCCGGAGGCCGTTGGAGCATAGGTGCACGCCTGCACCGAGCTATCTTCCACGATGCCGGAGTTATTGACGGTGACTGCACCATTCGGAGCGGCACCGACGACAGGATTGTTCGAGCCTTCGACGCCGTTGTACTGGCTCTTCGTTGTCACGATGGCCGTCTTCGAATTGGAGTAGTTGGCCGTGACCGTCAGCGGATCCCCCACGCCTAAACTCGTCAGGGTGAAACTGTCAGCATCAGTCACGGTGATCGACTGCACTTCGTAGGTCTGGCCGCAACTGGCCAGTAGTAACGTCATGAAACCCAAACCAAACACCATCAATGTGCGGCGCCCCATCTGCTGCAGTCTCCTGTAAGGAATGTTTCTCAATCTTCGCAACATCAACTCTGCAATTCAAGTGAATTCGAGTTTGTGAACTTGATACCCTGGTATTAGGACCTTTGGGCACAAAGTTGTGCGTAAGTATAGGAATAGGCTCTACTAGGTTGGTTCACCTATTGCTTCGGCGTGCACCTATTGGACAGGGTCCACACCACACCTTTGGTGCGAGGCCCGTCCCGCCGCACAACAGAAAAGGCCAACCCCGAAGGGCTGGCCTTGATGAAAAAACAGATTGCAACCGGCTTAGTCCTGCGCGTCGGCCAAAACCTGCTCGCGGGTCTCGGCGTCCTGGCGGGCCTCCGCCGGACTCTGCGGCAATGCGATTTCCAGAACTTCCTCGATGCTTTCGACGTAGTGGACCTTGACCCCCTCCATCTGTTCTGGGAGCACATCCTCTTCCACGTTCATCCGGTTTTCGCCGGGAAAGATGAGGTCGGTAACTCCAGCTCGCTTGGCGGCCAGGAATTTCTCCTTGACGCCACCGATGGGAAGCACGTTTCCGCTTAAGGTGATTTCCCCGGTCATCGCCATCTTCGGACGCACCTGCTTATCGGTGAGCAGCGACACCAGCGCGGTTACGATCGTAACCCCGGCCGAGGGACCATCCTTGGGAATGGCTCCAGCGGGCACGTGAATGTGAAGATCGTACTTGGTAAAAATGTCATCGTCGATCTTCAACTGTTCGGCGTGCGCACGCACCCAGCTATAGGCGGCCTGCATGGACTCGCGCATGACCTCCTGAATCTGGCCGGTGATGCGGAACTCGCCCTTGCCCTTCATCTTCATCGCTTCGATGAATAGGATGTCGCCGCCGGTCGGAGTCCACGCCAATCCCACCACGACCCCGGGATGCTTGGTGCGGGCCGCGATCTCGGTATCCACGCGAACCTTGATGCCGCCCAGCATTTCCTGAACCACCTCGCGGGTCACCACCAGCTTTTCGGTCTTGCCCTCCACGATGCGGCGCGCCTGCTTGCGGCAAATGGTGCCGATCTGCCGCTCCAGGCTGCGCACTCCAGCCTCGCGCGTGTAGTGGCGAATCAGGAAGCTGACCGCGTCCGGCGTAAATTCAATCTGCTCCGCATTCAGACCGTTCTCCTCGATCTGCCGCCGGATGAGGTACTGATACGTGATGTGCTGCTTGTCCTCTTCGGTGTAGCCGTGCAGGTCGATGATCTCCATGCGGTCGCGCAGCGGATCGGGAATCGTATCCAACTGATTGGCCGTGGTGATGAACAGCACCTTCGACAAATCGAACATTACGTCGAGATAGTTGTCGCGGAAGGTCGAGTTCTGCTCAGGATCGAGCGCTTCAAGCAGGGCCGCCGTTGGATCGCCGCGATAGTCGCGTCCCACCTTGTCGATCTCGTCCAGCATGAAGACCGGGTCATTGGCTTCGGCGCGGCGGATGCCCTGGATGATCTGTCCGGGCATGGCTCCGATATAGGTCCGGCGATGACCGCGAATCTCGGCCTCGTCATGAATGCCGCCCAGCGACATGCGAACGAACTTGCGCCCTAATGCGCGCGCAATCGATTTGCCCAGCGAGGTCTTACCAACTCCCGGAGGCCCAAAGAAGCACAGGATCGGCCCCTTCATCTTCGGGTTCAGACTGCCGCACCGAGAGATAGTCGAGAATGCGGTCCTTCACCTTCTGCAGATCGTAGTGATCTTCGTCGAGAACTTCCTTCGCCTTGGTGATGTCCACCTCCGCGCCGCTCGACTTGACCCACGGCAGCACAACCAGCCACTCCAGGTAGTTGCGCGTCACCGAGTAATCGGCGGCCATGGGAGACATGCGCGAGAGGCGGTTCAACTCCTTCATCGCCTCTTTCTTCACGTCTTCGGGCATTCCGCTCTGGTCGATCTTTTCCTTGAACTCCTCGACATCGCGCGTGGCGTCGTCCTGCTCGCCAAGCTCCTTCTGAATTGCCTTGAGCTGCTCGCGCAGGTAGTACTCGCGCTGCGTCTGCTGCACCCGGTCCTGCACTTCGCTCTGGATCTTGTTGCGCAGCTGCTGAACTTCCAGCTCCTTGGCCAGGTGCTGATTGATCTTGTCCAGCCGCAAGCGCACGTCGTAGGTTTCCAGCACATCCTGCTTGTCGCGGGTAGAGAGCGAGGGCAGCGAACTGGCCACAAAGTCCACCAGTCGGCCCGGCTCCTCGATGTTCATCGCAACCGTGGAAAGCTCGTCGGAGAGCGTCGGCGAGCCGGCAACGATCTGCTGGAACAGGGTCAGAATGTTGCGCTGCAGCGCCTCAACTTCGGCGTTCTGCTCGGGAACCACCTCGGCAACCGTGTCGACCGTCGCCTTCATATAAGGAGCCAGCTGCGTGTATTCAACCACGCTGACGCGCTCCAAGCCCTCGGCAAAGACGAACAAGCTCTGGTTCGGCATCTTGACCACTTTGTGAACCGTGGCCAGAGTTCCAATGGGGTACAGATCGACCGGCTGCGGCGAATCCACCCGCGCCTCGCGCTGCGCGATCACCACAATCGTCTTGTCCTCGCCAAGCGAATTGATCAGTTGCACCGAACTTTCGCGTCCCACCGTCAGGGGAAGAACGGCATGGGGAAACAACACCGTATCTCGAACCGGCAGAACCGGGAGATCGCGCGTCGGCGCGGAGATCGTTTGCGATGGGAATGCCTTCAAGATTGCGCGTTTCGTTCGCCATAATACTCCTTGAGTCTAATATACTCAACTTTGATGACTCTAATGTAGGTAAAGATTCGATTCCGGTATCTCATTGCCAGAATGGATTTATCGATCTAAGCCAGAGCCGGAAGCGACATCTTTTCCGCGTGGCTCCTTTTTTGATGCGCGCGGAAGGCACACAAACGTCCGGAAATCGGCAAAAGTATCAAGCGGGCGGATTGTAGTCCTTGGCGAAGCGGCGAGGCAAGAAGGATTCTGACTTCAGGTTGACAACCTGTCATTCGAGTCTCAAAAAGGGGCGCGAGCAGCGCTGGCCCGATCACCGCAACGGCAGCTTCCGATTTGCGCCAACCTCTTTTCTCTGGACCGCACCCAATCGCTAATAGCCCGCATCGGTGATGTTCGGGCGGGAAGGATCCCAATATGCTTTGGACTTTGTTCGTCGTGCTGCTGGTGCTCTGGCTGATCGGAGTCGTAAGCAGCTACACCTTGGGAGGGTTCATCCACATTCTGCTGGTGCTGGCGCTGGTGGCGCTGGCCTTTCAGTTGATCACTGGACGAAGACCTACAGTTTGAGAACGATGTTTGAGAGCGAATCACTAAGACCGGGAGCAAACCATGGATAAGGATCGCGTTGAAGGCAAAATGAAAGACATAAAAGGCCGCGTTAAGCGCCAGGTCGGAGAATGGACCGGCAACGAAAAGACTCAAGCAGAAGGCGCAGCCGAGCAGGCGAAGGGCAAGATTCAAAATGCCTGGGGAAAGGCGAAAGACGCAGGACGCGACGTACTGGATCGCAGCAAGCAAAACGAACAGGCAAATAAACCGAAGGTGGAGCGCAAGAAAGAGGACGCCGCCTGAGAGCAGTGAAGGGTAGATGAGGTCCCAGCGTTCATCCCACCCCGTCCCGTCCGAGCAAGTCGGGCAGGTTCTGGATCGCGGAGGGTGCGATCCAGAACCACCGTAAACCCATCGAGCACAGTTGAAACCGGCGCCGGCGATACAGCGTCCCTGTTCGCGTTCCCGTCGTCCTTGTTCGTGTCCTTAGCTGCGGCCCGTGACACTGGCCTTGCGTTCGGCTTCGGCGCGGCGTAGTTCGCGGCGACGGTCCGCATCCTCAAATCGGCGGATCTCCTCGGCGGTCTCCGGGATCACTGGCGCGACCCGCAGCTTGCGGCCATGGCGGTCCATGGCGACAAAGGTGAGATAGGCCGAGCTGACGTGGTGGCGCTCGCCGGTGAAGAAGCTCTCCACCCAGACCTTGATTCCAACTTCCATCGAGGTGCGATAGACCCGATTCACCGAAGATTTGAAGATCACCAGGTCGCCAACCCGCACCGGAATCAGGAAATCCAGGTGATCGGTGGAGGCGGTCACCACATAGCTGCGCGAATGGCGATGCGCGGCCAGCGCACCGGCAAGATCGATCCAGTGCATCAGCCGTCCGCCCAGCAAAGTGCCGAGCGGATTGGCGTCATTGGGAAGAACCAGTTCCACCATCTCGGAGATCGAGTCGGCGACCGGGCGCGGGTTCAAGTTTTCAGATTGCTCCATGTTCCTCGTTCCTCGCCGCGCTCTGCCATCAACGGCTCGTTCGTGCTTCGCTGTGTTTGACTTCTGCAGAACGCAAATGCGGTTTGCAATTTCAAATTGCTGCGATTGATTGAATGCACCGCGCGAATATCTTTAGCCGCTGGCTTCCGGGCATCCAAGCGCGTACGGCGGCCTCGGCAAGATCGAGAAGCCGCGCATCGGGCCGCTCCAGCCACGTCTTTAAGCATTGATCATAGCGCAGCTCTCCGCACAACGCGGGCTGGTGCGCACGCTCGCAGGCAAATTGCACACGCAGCATTACCGCACTCTCACGCTGCACCAGGAAGCGGACCGCATCGAACGCCCCTCCGACGGGAAGATGCACGCACCCTGGGTCACGTCCCACGCCGTGGCCCACTACCTTATCGCCGGCGTCGCGTCCCGTTGCGTAGAGTCCTGCTGAACCCAATCCTGCGCAACCCAATTGCGCATAACCCAAATTGCAGTGCAGGCGCAGAGTCTCGTCATCGCAGCGCATACGTCGGCAGCCCGCGCCGCGCAGCGGCCGGCAAAGCCATCTCCCAGCGGCAGCCGCTCGCGATGCGGCCAGAACTCGCGCTCGTGAACCTCGGCCGGAATGAAGTAGGGACAAGCCATCGCGCTCTCCTCGCAAATCAATTCTAATCCGATCGCAGACCACGCGGACACTTCGGATCGGTGCGATGGTGTATCTGGAAAACAACGGCAACGGCAACTATCGAAGAAACCTGTGGTATGTTCTGTTTATGTCCGTCGAGCGTTTGGAACAACTGAAATCGATCCTGGCGCAGGAACCCAACAACACCTTTGCCCGCTATGCGCTGGGCATGGAGTATGCCTCCGCCGGCCAGACCGACTCGGCGCTGCAGGAGTTTCGCACGCTGCTGGAGTTTGACGCCAACTATGCCAACGCCTTTTTCATGGGAGCGCAGGCGCTGCAGCGCGCAGAGCGAATCGAGGAAGCCATCGCCTGGCTGCGCGATGGCATCGCCTGTGCGCATCGCGTCGGCAATCACCATGCGGAAAGCGAAATGCAGTCGCTGCTCGAGGAGTTGGAAGCCTAGGTCTTTTCCGCGCGATCCATCCTGCGCAGCATTTTCAGCATTCCCCAGTTAAACACGCCGGGAAGCACACGAGACAGTCCGACCACCAGATTGCCGCTCCAGGGCACTACCACCTCGCGGCGGTTGCCGCGATAGGCGTGCCAGACCGCGTTCGCGACCCGCTCGGCGGTCACTCCATGCTTGCGGTTGCCGGCCACGCGCAGGCTCTCGCCTCCCCGCACCGCATGGACGTTGAAATCGGTTTGCACATATCCCGGGCAGACCGTGTTGACGTGAACTCCGTAGGGAGCCAGTTCCAGGCGCGCCGCGCGCCCGATGCAATTCAGCGCGTGCTTGGTCGCTCCGTAGGCAGCCATGTATGGCACGCTGATCGATTCCAGCCATGCTGGAAATGTTGATGATCGCGCCCGAGCGCTGCTGTTTCAACACCGGCGACACCACCTGCATGCATTCGATGGCGCCAAAAAGATTGGTGTCGAACATGCGGCGGCAGGCACCCATGTCCATGTGTTCGACTGAATCCACCAGCCCGAAGCCGGCGTTGTTCACCCACACATCGACCCGTCCAAAGCGCTCGATGGTCGCGGCCAGCAGAGCTTCGATCTGCGCCCGCACCGTCACGTCGCAGGCCATGGCCAGCGTGCGCTCCAGCGCTCCGCTGCGTTGACGCGCAGCCTCCACTCGCGCCAGATCGCGCGAGGCGAGTACCACGGATGCGCCCTCGCGCAGAAAGCGATGAACGATGGCCTCGCCGATGCCCATCGACGCGCCGGTGACCACAACGACTTTCCCTGGAATTACTCATGCCGGGAACTTTTATTGGCGCTCATGGTGAAAAGTCAAGCAGGCATACGCCGCGGGCGAAATATCTGCGCAACGTTGGAGCTGATATTCGCGTCAAATGAGCAACCTTGTGACAACGCCGCTGGACTTTAGCGCGCGAAACCAGAGCGGGCGCTGGCAGAGGTTGGAGGCAATGAATGACCATTCCTCATACCCTGGGCGAGCTCCGCACCAGCCAGTTCAACGAGCAACGCATGTTGCGGCGCGGCGTAAAAGACGAGCTGCGCGAAAACCTGCTCGCACGACTGAAGGCCACCGGGCCGGTGTTTCCGGGGATTGTCGGCTATGACGACACGGTGATTCCGCAACTGGTGAACGCCGTGCTCTCGCGCCACAACTTCATTCTGCTGGGCCTGCGCGGACAGGCCAAGAGCCGCATCCTGCGCGCCCTCACTCTCGCTGCTCGATGAGCAGTCGCCCTACATTGCCGGCTGCGAGATCCGCGACAATCCCTACGCGCCGCTCTGCCGCCGCTGCAAAGACCTGCTGGCGCGCGAAGGCGATCGCACTCCGATTGCCTGGATGAAGCGCAACGAGCGCTATGTGGAGAAGCTCGCAACTCCGGACGTGACCATCGCCGATCTGATCGGAGACATCGACCCGATCAAGGCGGCGCGCGGCGGCCACGAACTCGGAAGCGAGCTGGTGATTCACTACGGCCTTCTGCCCCGCGCCAACCGTGGCATCTTTGCCGTCAACGAACTGCCCGACCTTGCCGGAAAAATCCAGGTCGGACTGTTCAACATCATGCAGGAAGGCGATGTGCAGATCAAAGGCTTCCCGGTTCGCCTGCCGCTGGACGTGGCCCTGGTCTTCAGCGCCAATCCTGAGGACTACACCGCGCGCGGCAAGATCGTGACTCCGCTCAAGGATCGCATCGGCAGCGAAATCCGCACCCATTACCCGGCGACCATCGAAGAGGCCATGGCCATCACCGACGCAGGAATCCTGGTGCGAGCGCGGAGGATTCAAGCTCATCGTTCCGGCCTACATTCGCGAAACCGCCGAGCAGATTGCTTTCATTGCGCGCGCCGACAAGCGCGTGGACAAGCGCAGCGGCGTCAGCCAGCGACTCCCCATCAGCGTTCTGGAGAACGTAATCTCAAACGCCGAGCGCCGCGCCGTGCTCGAAGGCTCCTCCATCGCCGTGCCGCGCATCTCCGATATCTACGCTGCCATGCCCTCCATCACCGGCAAGCTGGAACTGGAATACGAAGGCGAGATCAAGGGCGCCGATACGGTGGCGCGCGAGGTCATCCAGGCCGCGGTGGCCAAGACCTTTGACCGCTACTTCGGCCCCAACGATCTCAAGCAGGTAGTGCAGTGGTTTGAATTGGGCGGCCAGATCACGCTTGACCGACAACACCACCACCCGCGACGGACTCAAGAGCATGGAGAAGATACAGGGGCTGCTGGAGAAGACCGAAAAGGTTGGCGCGGGCGAGGGCGAGCCTGCCGAGTCCATCGTCTCCGCGGCTGAATTCATCCTTGAGGGATTGCACGCGCACAAGCGCATTGGCCGCACCGAGGATCGCGTCTTTACCTCCGGCGAAAAGCAGCCACGGCGCACCGAGCGCGAAGACACCCGCGAGGACTTTGAAGCCGAATGGGAGCAGCGCAGAAAGAATCGCCGCCCTTTCAATTAACCGGAGCGCAATGAAGCGCGTCAAGTACAGCAAGTACATTCCGAACCTTGCCGACGAAGTGAGCCTCGACGATCTGATGGACGCGCTCTCCGATTTCTTGCTGGAGAGCGGATTCGAAAATGAGCTCGGGCGCTACTACCGTCCCGGCAACGGCGCCGATGAACTGGAGGCACTGCGCCAAGCCATCCGCGACGCGCTGTTGAACTCTCGATCTGTTCGACGAAGAGATGCGCGAACAGATGCAGCAGTTGCAGAGCGAGGCAGATGGATGAACTCGATCGACGAAGTGCTGAACCGCATGGAGCAGGAGGGATTCGTCACCATCTCTCCCCCGCATGATCCCACCCGCATGTCAAGCACGGTCGGAAGCGTGGGACAGGACCAGTCGCACCAAAGGCCCGCGAAATTCGAAGTCACCGACAAGGGGCTCGACTTCCTTGGCTACCGCACCTTGCGCGACCTGCTCGGCTCGCTGGGCCGCTCCAGCTTTGGACGCCACGATACCCGCGATACTGCGACCGGAATTGAGACCAGCGGATCGAGCAAGCTCTATGAGTTCGGCGACACCATGAATCTCGACATCAATGCAACGCTTGCTTCGGCGATCCAGCGCGAAGGGCTCGACTCTGCCGCTTGCATATCGAATACAGCGACCTGCACGTGCACCAGTGCGAGTATCAGTCCTCCTGCGCCACGGTGCTGATGCTCGATTGCTCGCACTCCATGATTCTCTACGGCGAGGATCGCTTTACTCCGGCGAAGAAAGTTGCCATGGCGCTGTCGCAACTGATTCGCACCCAGTATCCCGGTGACACTCTGTCGCTGGTCCTGTTCCATGACTCAGCCGAAGAGCTGCCGGTCTCGCAGCTGGCGAGAGTCCGCGTCGGTCCCTACTACACCAACACCCGCGAAGGCCTCCGCCTTTCGCAACGCATCCTGCAGCGCCAGCGCAAGGACATGAAGCAGATCATCATGATCACCGACGGCAAGCCCTCGGCCATCACCCTGCCCGATGGAAGAATCTACAAGAACGCCTTCGGATTGGACCCCATGGTGGTGAGCCAGACGCTGGAGGAAGTCGCCAAGTGCAAGCGCGCCGCGGTGATGATCAACACCTTCATGCTCGCCTCCGACCGCGGCCTGGTGCAGTTTGTGCAGAAGGTGACCGAGATGTGCCGCGGCAAGGCGTACTTCACCACGCCTTACACCCTCGGCCAGTATTTGCTGATGGATTACATGAGCCGCAAGACCAAGACCGTACACTAGCCCGGCGAACGCCGCAAGGAGAGGGGCACAGCCGCGTCGCCAGCGCCCGCACTCGTCTGCGGCTGCTCGAATTATTCTTTGCTTTCTTCCGCGCGCACTGCGGCTTCCGCGGCCTGGAAGCCGATCTTCGAGTGCGTACCGTCGCAGAAAGGCTTGTTGACGCTGGCTCCGCAGCGGCACAGCGAATAGACAGGTTTACCGGTTAGATCGTATGCGGTTCCGGCTGCGTCCACCAGTTCGATCAAGCCTTCTGGATCTTCCACGCGATACGGCCCGTTGGGACGAACCGTGATTTTCACTTTCGCCATTCTTCCTCCAAACAAGACCAGACATCAATTCTCGCACATGGCTCAGTGCCGGAACGCCACGTTGACCAGCAGTTTTTCGCCCGTGATATCGACGACATTGCAGAAGGTGCGCTGGTCGCGCCGCGTAAAGTCGAGTCCCACGCGCGAGTTTCCGATCTTCAGATTGCGGATGTGCAGATGGCCCAGCCACTCCGGCAGTTGCGGATTGATGATATTGAGTTCCTTGCGGTGCGCTGACGGGCGAATTCCCAGCACCGATGACAGGATCAGGAACATCGCGCCCGAGGCCCACGCCTGCGGAGAGCAGGAGACCGGATAGTGCACCGGCTCGTCAAACGGCCGCCGCTGCACGCCGCAGAAAAGTTCCGGCAAGACGATAATCGCGAAATTCCAGAGCCGCCTGGAACAGCGCGCTAGAACGCTCAGCGCCGGCTCGCGGAATTCGTTCAGCGCCATTCCATGCGCGATCAGCGAATTGTCATGCGGCCAGACCGAGCCGCGATGATAGCTGAGCGGATTGAAAACCTGCTCCTGCTGCGACATGGTGCGCCATCCCCAGCCGCTGAACATATCGTCCTGCATCATGCGCTGGGTCACCGCGCGCGCGCGCTCGCGATTGATGATGCGGCTCCAGAGAAGATGGCCGGGATTGGAGGCAATCACCTCCAGCGGCTTCTTCTCCGCATCCAGAGCCATGGCATAAAAGCCGCGCTGCCGCGCTCCAGAAGGTTTTATCAAAGCGGCGCGCCAAGTTCGTTGGCCTCGCGGCGGAGCTTCTCGGCGCGCTCGGCGTTCCCAAACGTCCGCAACAGCGATGCCATCCGGTACTTCGCGTCATAGACGTAGCCCTGCACCTCGCAGAGCGCAATCGGAGGGGTGGCAACGCGTCCGTCGCGATGCATGTTTGCGTCCCACGAATCCTTCCAGCCTTGATTGACCAGACCGCGCGGCGACCTGCCGCAGGTACTCCACAAATCCATCGCCGTCGAGATCGCCGTATTGGTCGATCCAGTCCAGCGCGCGATAGGCGTGCGGAAGCATCTCACGCACCAGCGCTTCGTCGCAGGTCCAGTTGAATGTCTCGCTCAGCAGCACCAGCCACAGCGGCGTCGCGTCCACCGAGCCATAGTAGGGGCCGAAGGGCATCTCGCCGCATTGCGTCATCTCCCCTTCTCTCGACTCGTGCAGAATCTTTCCGGGCTGCGCATCGCGCCAGTCGTCCACCTCGCTGGCCTGATATCGGGCAAGCACGCGCAACGTATCTTTGGCAAGTTCGGGATTCAGCGAGAGAGTCTGGTAGGCGGCAATGATCGAGTCGCGCCCGAAGATCGTGGCAAACCACGGAATTCCGGCAGCGATGACGTGCTCATTGCCAACCGGAATGCGCAACGCGTGAAAATCTCCCATGGCGTTGCGCAGCAGGTCGTCAAATACCGAATTGGAGCTGGAAAAACTGGTGGACGCGGTATCAAACTCATGGAAGGCGGCGCGGCGCGTCTGCAACTGCGCATCGTACTCGTAGAGCGTGGCGCGGCTTTCCTTATCGCTCCACGCGGGGAGTCACCGTAATCTCCAGCGCGGTCTTCCGCAGCGGCTCCAGCCGAAGTTCCCAGCGCGCCGTGCCCTCGCTGATTTCGTCCGGAGCGGGATTCATGCGAACCACCGTCTGGCGCAGAACTGTTATCCCGCCCGCGATAGCTGAAGATCAGCCCGTCGCTTTCGATCACTGGCTGGTAATACTGCCCGTGGTCGGCGCGCGCCACTCCTCGCACCTGGAAGACATCGACAAAATCCGCGTTGTATGTAGATCTCTACCGTAAACTCCACCGGGCAGCGATTGAAATTCTCGAAGGTGTAGCGGTCGAAGAGAATGTCGGAGGCCAGCAACTGCTCGCGCCGGATGTGAACCGTGTTCTCCGGAAGATCGAACGAATCGCGCAGAGTGATGTTTCCCGTCGTCAGTTCGATCTGCGAGACAAACGTCTTCTCCGTGCTGCTCGACAGCACCACCGAGCGCTGCCCATCGAGTTTGAATTCAAGATGCGAGAGGAACCGCGTGTCTTCGTGAAAAAATCCGACATCGGGCGCGCCCGGCGGAACGATGTCACCGGCAACGTTGGTAGCAAGAAAAGTCTTGCCCTCGATCAGGGTAAGGTTGTTGACCTTGCGAGGCTCCTGCGCCTGATGAGCCAGCCGCGGCTCGATGTACGGAGACTCGATCGGCACGAGTTGCTCGAGATAAAGAATTCCGGACGCACTCATGCCGCCGCCTGCTCCTCAATTCGGCTGTCCTTCACCAGCGCCACTTCGTCATACATCTCACGATAGAGAGCGAGATAGTCTTGCACCATGCGCTCCACTGAAAAGTACTGCTGGGCGTAGGCGCGGATCGCCGGCCGGCTTCAGCGCCTGCGACCTCCCGCAGCACGTGCGACCGCATCCTCCACGCCGGAGCAGACGAAACCGCTGATGCCATCTCGCACGATCTCCGCAACCGAGCCGCCGGGAAAAGCAATCACCGGCGTCCCGGTTGCCATCGCCTCCACCATCACCAAACCGAACGGCTCGTCCCATTCGATGGGAAACAACATCGCCATGGAGTTGCCAAGCAGTTCATTCTTGAGCGCAAGATCCGCCTCGCCAATGTACTCGATGAACTTGCCGTCCACGTGCGGCCGGACGCACGAATCGAAGTACTCGCGATACATCGGCTGCACCTCGCCAGCAATCTTCAGCGGAATGCCGCTTCGCTTGGCAATCTCGATTGCATTATGAATTCCCTTCACCGGAGCGATTCTTCCGAGAAAGCTGAAATAGTCCGACTTCTTCGGTTGCAGACGGTACGGATCGAAGTCGATGCCGTGATGAATCGTACGAATTCGCTTGAGCGGTTCTTTCTTTCTGGAAGTTGCTGATGGAGACAAACTCTACGCCCGGGAAACCTTCGTAGAACGCGGAAAGGGCGGGCAGTGTGCGGATGATGCACCGTGTAAACCCAGCGCGGGCCCTGCAGGCGCGAAAAGGCAAGGCCAGGTGCGTTGTTCAGGTGAATGATGTCCGCGTCACGCCAGCAGTCGCTCACCGCCCACGAGGTGTGGTTTAAGATCCTTCAGGCTGGAATACAACTCTCCGTCATCGGCCAATCGTCTTTTGCATAGAGCCAACGCAGCTCCGCTTGTACCGTGCTCTCTCCGTTTGCGTACACCACAACATCAATTCCGAGCCGCGTAAGCCCTTCGGCAAGTTGCGATATGAACAGTTCCGTGCCACCATACTTTTTCGGAGGCACACTGATAAACGGCGAAGCGATCAAAGCGATGCGCATGGTACTCCCAGGAGGGCTGATTAGAAGCAGGCGGTAGCGACTTCAAGCGACTCGGTGAGATGCGCAGCGGGAGACTCTGCAGGTTATCGGCGCAGCTTTGGAATGGTGAGCTGCACTGATCAGCGCAGCCGCCTCTGAGTTGACCAGCGACGACGCGTTCGCCGCGCCGCGCCGCCTCCACTTCGCGCTCGAACTCCTTGGCGCGCTGCTGACTGGTGTGTGCCGCAAGCACTCGCCGCTGCGCCGCCAGACCGATCGCGCGCAATTCGCACTCATCCAATTCGCGAAGATAACGCACGATTTCTTCCGGCGCTTGCCGGCAGCAGTATCTCGCGTCCGGGTTCGAAAGAACGCGTCCAGTCCCGGCCAGTTGTCGCTGACGATTGCGGCGCCGCATGCGGCAGCCTCAAACAGCCGCACCGACGGCGAGTAGCCTGCCATCACCATATCGCGGCGGGTTACGTTGAGAATCAATCGCGAAGAAGAGTACAGGTGCGGATGCCAGCGCGGATTCAAATGCACGATGTGCCGCACATTGCGCGGCCAGTCGCACGCTGCGTGGATATTGTGGCCCGGCCACAATGAACTGCTCCTTCGGCAGCGCGCGTGGCAGCGCCGAAGAGAAACTCTTCCAGCTTCGGCTGCCGGTCGGGAGCATACGTTCCCATGTAACTCATCGCGCAGGCAAATCGCGGAGACCGCGGATACGTGCGATAGCGCTCGGGATCGAAGCTGCAATACAGCGGCGCGGCGCGGCGAACTCCGAAGCGACTCTCCAACTCGCCCAGCATCGGTCCGCCGGTGAAGCTGAAGTACACATCCAGCTGCCGGAAGTTGATCTGCGCGAATGTAATCGGTCGACTCCGCGCTTCGCGCAGAGTAGCGACCGTGATCGGAGTATCGATATCGTAGAACGTGCGCACCGCTGCTCTTGAATCCAGCATCGCCTCCATCGGCCGCAATGCCATCAGGAAAATACGAGCCCACCATCGCAACGTCGGCCGATGCGAGTTCGCGCCGCACCAGGGGCAGCACATCCGTCCAGCGGGTGTAGAGTTTCAGCTCGCAAAACCCGGGCTCGGGCAGGTCGCGATTGGAGGCGTACCACTCCACGTCCTTCTCAAAGAACACGACCCGGTGGCCGCGCGCATGGAGCGCCCGGGCCAGCGCGCGGAATGTGGTCGCGTGGCCGTTGCCCCAGGAAGACGTGATGGACAGGCCGAAGATAACGATCTTCAATGCAATCTCCTTGCCTCTCCAAATTCACCGCAAACTACCGAGCCCATATGCAACTCAGACGCGCCTTCCGGCAGTCTCCAGCACCGCCGGATCCAGGCGCTCGGGTGACGGTCGGCGCGCGCGGCGCACAGAATTCTCTCCACCTCGGCGGCACGTTGCGCGTAGGTGTGTTCGGCCAGCGCGCGGACGCAGCATCGCATCGCCAATCGCGCGAGCCTCCGCCGCCGACTTGCCGCGCAGATACCCGACAATCTCCTCCGCGCTCTCGGCCACCAGAATCTCGCGCCCAGGTTCAAAGAACTTCTCGATGCCGCGCCACTTGTCGGTGATCAGGCAAGCTCCAGCGCCCGCCGCTTCAAAAACGCGCGTAGGAGGCGAGAAGCCGACATCGGCCATCGAGTCGCGATTGATGTTCAACGCCATTCTTGCCGACGCATTAATGCGATTGTGTGAGCCGGTGCCGACGTGTCCAATCCAGCGCACGTTCGGCGGCATCGCCTTGCCGCCCCAGCCTTCGCCGCCGAGAATGAAACTCATCTCCGGTGCAAGTTCGGCGGCGCGCAGGAAGAACTGCTCCACCCTACGCTCGCGATCGGGCAGGCGATTGCCGACGAACACCAAGTCGCAGGCCATCGCCGGATCAGGCGGCTTCGGGATGATGCGTCTCCGGATCGAGCGCGTTGTAAATCGGATGGCAGTTGCGCGCCCCCAGTTCGCGATAACGCCGCACCACCTCCGGCCCGCCGCCGTAGGTAAAAACAAAATCGTATTGCGGAATGCAGCGGCGGAACGGATCGCATGGGATTGCCTTCCACTCGTTGCAGTGTCGCGGGCGCATCCACGTCCCAGAATGCAACCTGCGCGTGTGACGCCGATGATCGCGGCAATCCAGAACGCGACGCTCCAGCAGCTCGTCATCGCTGCCCACGCCGCTATGCTTGATGACCAGATCCGCCGTCGATGCCAGGTCGATCAGATCATCGATGTCGCGCGGAGTCTGGTAAACGATGACCTTGGCGTACTCGACTTCGCTGAGATCGCGATTCTGCTGGCGGTTGAAAATGTCCGGCTCGGCGAAGGTGATCTCGTGACCCAGCGCCGCAAGGCCCTTGTAAATGCCGCGATAGTATGTCGCAGCCCCATTCCAATAGCTTGAGGTAATGCTCGACCCAAATACGAAAATTCTCATCGCCTGATTTCTCCGCAAATCTCCATCAGCTGCTCGGCCCGATGCCTGCAGGTATGATGCTGCCGGATGGTTTCCAGTCCACTCGATGCAATTTGCCGGCGCATGCTCTTCGTTCTCCAGCAGTTCGCCAAGCATGCGCCTCATCTCCGCGCCATTGCGCGCCAGCAGGTAATCCTGACCGGCGCGGAAGAGCTCTTCCGTATCCGCCCACGGCGCGCACACCAGCGGAATGCCGCAGGCCAGCACTTCAAAGACGCGGATCGTCGGCACGCCGCTCAGTCCGTTGGCATATTGCCGCCGCGGCACATGCAGAGCCAAGCGGCTGCGCGCATAGACCTCCGGCGCACCCAGGTTCGCAAGATAGCCCGCGTACTCGATTCCCGCGTCGCTGCAACGTCTCCCTTGCCTCTTCCGGATATCGGACTCCATGCACCAGCACCCGCCGCTGCTGCGGCAGTCAGGTGCCGTCGCCGGCTCGAGACCAGGAATTCCATCAACTCCTGCGTGCGCTCTTCGTCGCCCCAGTTGCCAATCCACACCACGTCGTTCTGTTTTGCGCGCTCCATGGGATGAAAGACGCTGATATCGGCGGCCTCGTGAAAGGTCCACGCCCGCTCCACGCCAAATCCATCCCGGTAAATTTTCGAATCGCCTCGCCGAAGGCCAGCACTCCATCGAAGAGGTGAAGCTGAAAGCGCAGAATCTGATTCGCATTGGTGTAGGCGCGATGATGCGTGTCATGGAAGAGCGCGCGGAAGCCGAGGCGCTTCTTGCGCGCAAGTATCTCATGCACCACCTCCGGCTCATTCCATTCATGAATGATGACCAGGTCGGCGCCCGCAAGTTCGTGATTGAGAAAAGCCGGCAAGCTCTCGTCGCGCCGGTAGAAGCGAACGTCGAGTTCGGGATAGGTGGCGATGAAAATCTTCGATGGCGCGGCTCGCCGGCTTCGCCCTCCTGAATCAGATTGCTCAACGACCAGGCGCCGATCTCCTCGTAGCAGCGAACCTCGTGCCCCATGCGCACCAGCTCGCGCGCCAGGCCGCGCAGAAAATGCGCGTTGCCGTGGTTCCAGTCGCTGATCCAGGAGTGCGCGAAGAAACGGATGCGCAGTGCCTGATTCATGCGGCCACACTCGGCGCTCCAGCAGAGCTCTGTAAAGCTGCATATATTCCTCAACCATGCGGTCCGCCGTGTAACGCTGGCGGGCGCGTTCGTAGGCGCGATTGGCGTAGGTCAAGCGAAGCTCGCGATTGCCGTGCAGCAGCGCCAGAGCCTCTCTGCAGCGACTCCGCGTCATCGCTGCGGAAATAGAATGCCGCATCGCTCCCAGATTTCGCGGAAGCTCGGAATATCGTTGGCCACGATGGCGCAGCGCGAGAGCGCGGCCTCCAGCGGCGCAAGGCCGAACGGCTCGTACTTCGAGGTCGCAATGTAGATGGCGGCGCGGCTCAGCAGCTCTCTCATCTCGCCTTCGGAAAGTTCTCCCTTGAACTCGACCGTGCCACGTCCTGCTATCTGCGGGCGTCCTGCTTCGGCTGGTCTGTGGCTGGTCCTTGTTCAGATTCGCCCGCCACGGTCGTAGGCGCCGGCAAGAAAGATCGGGAGCGGCGGAGCGGTGAGTTGCATCAGCAGATTGCGATTGCTTGCCCTCATCCCACAGGCGTCCAACGCTGGCCGCGTAATTCTGTTTGCTTACGAATGGGTTGAACAGAGCCGGGGTTCGTCCGTTGTAAATGACGCGACGAGTGCCGCTGCGCGCCGTAACAGTCTTCAATGCAGTCCAGCATCCAGCGCGACGGCGCAACCAGCAGGCTCGCTCCGGCCAGCCCTCGCTCCACCGTTGCCCGATACCAGCTGCGCCCATGGATCGTCGGGCTGCACCCCGCGCACCGCCGGCTCCAACTCATCACGTCGCTGTGCGCCACCACCAGCTTCGGCAGCGCAACGTCCAGCGCGCCGTAGCAGTACTGGCTCAAGTGCAGCAGGTCGGGATTGCACTCTTGAATGATGCTCGCAGAGATAACTCATCGAATCGGAGAGATCGCGGTCCGCATCCTGCATCCACTCCAGGCGGAAGCCCGTGGGAAAATACGTCACGTCGGGAAGCCTCTCCAGCCACGCGCTCTGCGCGCGTGTGGGAATTCCTCCGAAGCTGACCAGCGTGACTCGAACACCGCGCGTCGCCAGTCCCGTGACCAGCTCTCGCGTGTAGGTCCACACGCCGCCCACCGTATCCGCTGTGACCAGAATGTGCATTCTGCTCCAATGAACAAGCCGCCGCCAGAGCGGCAATTTTTTGCCGCTCGCGGCGGACTCTCAAACTTGGCGCGAGCAATGGGCTTGGTTCAGCCCTGTGCACTGCGCCTCCGTCTCCCGTCGGCAGGTACGCCAACGGAGGAACGGCAACCTCGTTGTTCAGGCCGTCAGGCCAAAGGCAGCCAAGCGGCTCGATGCCTCCTCCACCCCATCCACCGCACTCTGCGAGCGCAGCCACTCCACCAGCTCTCCCACCGCACTCTGCAACTGATGGCGCGGGCTGTAGCCCAGCAACCGCTCGCGCCAGCGAGATGTCCCCAAAGCAATGCCGGATATCTCCGGCGCGATACTTGCCGGTAATCTCGGCTGGACGCGGTCATCCGCACTCCCAGCGTTGCCGCCAGATTTCCGCAACTCTGACGAATCGTGACCGGCTGGCCGGAACCGATGTTCAGCGCAAGCCCATCGGCCTCGCTGCGCTGCATCGCCAGCAGATTTGCCTGCACCACGTCATGCACGCTCACAAAGTCGCGCAACTGCTCTCCATCCTCGAAGATCAGCGGCGCGCGGCGATTCAGCAACCGCGAGGCGAAGATCGCCGCCACCCCCGTGTACGGATTCGAAAGCGCCTGCCGCGTGCCGTAAATATTGAAGTAACGCAGCGCCACCACCGGAACGCCATAGGTGCGTCCGAAGAGCAGGCACATCTCTTCCTGATCTTTTTTGCCCAGCGCATAGATGGAGCTGCACTGCAGCGGCTTGTCCTCTGCCGGTCGCCACCGGCTCCAGCCGGCGCCCGCACTGCGGGCACCTGCAACCTGCCACTGCTTGGCCCTCAACTGCGCCGCCGGACGCGGCCCCGGCGCAACCATCCCATGCTGTTCGCAGCGGTACTGCCCCTCTCCGTAGATCGACATCGACGAGGCGATGATCAGCTTTTCCAGCCGCTGTTTCCGCGGTCCAGCAGCGCCTGCAGAAGGTTTGCCGTCCCCTGGGTGTTGATCCCCATGTAGCGCGCGATCTCATACATCGACTGGCCAACCCCGACGGCGGCGGCAAAGTGATAAACCACGTCCACCTCGGCGACCGCCGTGCGCAGCGCTTCCAGATCCCGCACGTCGCCGCGCACGAACTCGCCTCGCGCGAAAGATAGGCCGGAATGCTGCCGTGATGAACCTGATCGTCGAGGTTGTCAAACACCCGCACCGAGTGGCCCTCGCGCAGCAGCGCGTCCACTGTATGCGAGCCCACGAATCCGGCTCCGCCGGTCACCAGAATCTTCTTGCTCATGCTTTCTCCGCTCCCACTGCTCCCACCACGATGGCGCGCTCTCCTGGGCGCGCTCACGCCGGAGGTGCGCCCGCGAGGCGCGTAGCGCAGCGCCGCCCAGCGCGCAAATTCCGCAAAGTCCGCCGGATCCTTTGCCGGACTGGTGTAATGCGGCGCGATGCCCAGATGCTCCGGCGTAAAGCACAACGTAACCGTGGTATCGAATTCATCCAGCGCCGACATCTGGCGGTCGAACCACGCCTCCGAGCCCGGACGGAACCAGTCCGCCCAACTGATGCCGGTGCGCACCGCCCGCACCCCCAACTCGCGCAAGCGCTCCACGCCGAGCTCGAGCCGGTGATCCTCGAAGTGGAACCACTGGCAAACGCCCAGGCCCGCCGGAAAATTCGCCGCCGCCAGCTTCGGCGAGCCATCCTCGCGGAACAGTCCCATGTAGTAATGCCGGTAGTACGCGCTTCCCTCCGCTTCCTTATGCCGCGTGGTGGCCGTCCAGGTGGCGGGCAGATCGAAGAGGCTGTACCAGTGCACCCGCTCCACCAGCGGAAGCAGCAGCTCGGCCGTCCTCTGCAATCCGAACAGTTGCACCTCCTCGGCGCCAAACGACGAGGCTCCGGCCTCGCTCACCCAGATCGCCTTTCCGCCCACGACGGCGCGGATCTCGTCCAGCTTCTTCGGCCACTCCGAGATCTGCCAGTGATTCCAGTCGAGCGGAAAACCGTGCACCGCGACGATGTCCACCGACTCCAGCACGCCGTAGCCAGCCAGCAGTTCGATAAACCTCGCATCGATCGGCGAGATGCCGCCGAGCACGATCTTAATCTCCGGATTCACCTCCCGAATCGCCTTCGATCCAGCATGAACCAGCGCCGCAAACTGCTTCCACTCCGGATCGATGTTGAAATCCCAATGCGAGAGATTGTTCGGCTCGTTCCACAGCATTATGGCTTCCACCATCAGGCCTTGTACCTCGCAATCACGTCGCGTCTTCGGCGCGCCGGGAATGAAAATCGCTACAGCGTTCCATCCAACTCCATGTGATGTACAAAACGCCCCGTCGCGTGAGCGCCCATCGGGGGTGCAGATCCAGGTTTCGCTCTCCGGATGCGACTCGATCTCAAGCCCGGAGGAGCGCAGCATCGCCTCGGCGGCCGCCCGGTTGGGAATCCACCAGTTCGTCTGATCGTTCGAATAGCTCTGCTCGACAAAGTACATCTGCGGCCAGCTCGGGTCGGCAAACATCTCCTTGCGCCAGAAGTCGTAATCGCTCTCCCAGGGCTTCACCTCGTCAGAACCGCGAATCATGGTCTGGAAGACCAGCTTGCCGCCCACCTTGGTCACCACCTTATCCAGCGCATAGAGCGGATAGCGAAGGTGATAGAGCACGCCCATGAAGATGACGAAATCGAACTGCCCGGCAATCTCCTCCACCTCATAGACGCTGCGCTTTTCCAACTCGATCTCCAGTCCCAAGGTCCGCGAGGCCAAGCGCGCCTGGTTCAGATAGCGGTCGCAGATGTCGATCCCAAGCACCCGGCTGGCGCCGCGCATCTTCATCTGCAGCGAGTAAAATCCGCCATTGCAGCCGATGTCCAGGACCGTGGCTCCGCTCAGATCCTGCGGAATCGCCGGAGAAATATGCCGCCATTTCACGTTGGGAAAATCGCCGAGAAAGTGATTGGGCGCCGTCTGAATGCCGCGCAGATCGATGTTATGGAACCAGTCTCCCAGCTCTGAGATCTGCTGCGCCAGCGGGTCGGAAGTGCAAGCCGTGTAGGGGGATGGAATACTCTGCAATGGTGACATCGGCTCCGTCCGGCAGCGAAGTTGATTTCTGCGATCCCTGCCGCTGAAAGTTAGAGGCATCTCTGCCTACTCGGGATGCCTCCTAAGTCACAGAACCGGCCTATACACCCGGGACCACCCCTACATGGCGCGCTGCCCTTTCCGCAGCCCCAATGCCAGCATCAGCAAGGCAAAGACCAGCAGCAAATGGATCAGGGCTCCCGCGATGTGGAAGCCCCAACCCAGCAACCAAAGCACTAGCAGAATGGCGAAGATTGTCCACATCACGTCTGTCTTCCTCCGTGCCCGAGCAAAGTAGCTCAAAGGTAAGAAGGAAGCAGTTCGCCTCAAGTTGGCCCAGCGCAGAATATATCTACTCAGAAAAGAACAGCGCGCAACATTAGAACTGCGGCGAACTGCGGCCCCGTTAGACCGCAAGCGACGGAGCCGGCGGAGAAGCCAGAGGAATCAGCCGCCGCCCCGCACCCGCGCTGATCGCTTCTAGTTCACGCTCTCCAGCCGGGTCCGAATGTTGCTGGCGAGCTGGCACACCGAGGTCAGCTTTTCCATGGCCTCGGCCGGCATCTCCGGGGTCCGCATCGCCAGCTGGGCGGAGAGCAGAATTCCGGTCACCGCGTCGCGGATCTCACTGCGCAGCTGCGACTCGGCGGCGCGCAACGCAATCATCCGCGATTCGCGATTGCGCCGCAGCGCCAGCCGCAATTCCCGCGCAATGCGCTCGGCGTTGCTGATCGCAAGATTGACATAGACCGGCACGGCGAGGCCTAGATTATTCAGCAGAGACTCCAGGGCCTCGCCCTCGGCCTCCACCATCGGATCGTCCAGGATCACCGACGAATACTCGTTATTGCGCAGCATCGATGCTGCCTTGCGAACCGTTTCGCAGACCTCAACCGACTCGCCGATGGCCTGCTCCAACGCGTTGCCGCACTCCAGGCGGCGGTTGCTCGATGTCACTAGTAGAATCATGATCTCCTCCCTAGTGGCCCACGAACGTGCCGGGGCCGTGGCGCAGAACTTTTCAGTCCACGTCTCTGACTTCAGGTTGTCCGCCGCGCCTACTGCAGCGCGCCGTATTCTTTGAGTTTGCGATACAGGGTAGTTTTGCCGATGCCAAGCAGCCGCGCCGCTTCCAGTTTGTCGCCGTGCAGCATCTCGATGGCACCCAGAATGGCCTGCTTCTCCATCTCGGCAATGGGCATGATGCCGCGCCGCACAATGGGCCGTTCGGCCGCCGGCTCACCCTGCTCCCGCCAGTTCTGAATCGAGGTGGGAAGATCGGCGATGTGAATCGTGGGACCGCTGGTCAGGGCGCAGGCGCGCTCGATGCAGTTCTCCAGTTCACGGATGTTGCCCGGCCAGTCGTAGCTGAGCATGAGCTTCAATGCGTCATCGCTGATATTGCGCTGCACCCCGGTGGAGCGCGAGAGCCGCTCCAGGAAGTGCCCCACCAGCAACGGAATGTCCTGCTTGCGCTGGCGCAGCTGGGGAATGCGAAGACTGAGCACATTCAGCCGGAAGTAAAGATCCTTGCGGAATGTGCCCTGGGCAACCGCCTGCTCCAGGTCGCGATTGGTGGCCGCCAGCACTCGGACGTCGATCGGCACCGGCTTGGTGCCGCCCACCGGGCGCACTTCCTTTTCCTGCAGGGCGCGCAGCAGCTTGGATTGCAGATCGATCGGCAGCTCGCCAATTTCATCCAGGAAAATGGTTCCGCCATCGGCGGCCTGCAGCAGTCCATCCTTGTTCTTGATCGGCCCCGGTGAAAGCGCCCTTTGACGTAACCGAACAGCTCGCTTTCGATCAGGGTCGGCACCAGCGAGCCGCAATCGATGGCCACGAATGGCTTGTCGCGATAAGGGCCGGAGAAGTGAATCGAGCGCGCCACCAGCTCCTTGCCGGTACCGCTCTCGCCCAGAATCAACACCGGGTGCGAGCTGTGCGCCGCCTTGGAGATGATGCGATAGAGCTTTTCCATCTCCGGCGAACGGCCAACGATCGCGCCAAAGCCTTCCTTGCTCTTCACCTGCTGGCGCAGGATGCGGTTTTCGCTGGAGAGTTGCAAGATGACCAGAGCACCCGATCCAGGATCAGGCGAAGCTCTTCCAGATTAAAGGGCTTGGTCACGTAGTCGTAGGCGCCCTGCTTCATCGCCTGCACCGCCGACTGCACGCTGGCATAGCCGGTCATGACGATGACGACCGTTTCGGGACGGCGGCGCTTGACCTCGCGCAGAACCTCCAGGCCGCCCAGACCGGGCAGCCGCAGATCCAGCAGCACCACGTCGATGCTGGTGGTGTCCAGCACCCGGAACGCATGCTCGGCGTTATCCGCAATGTAGGTGGAGTATCCGATGCTCTGGGCCACATCGCGGCAGCCCTCGCGGATCGAACGCTCATCATCTACAATGAGTAGGTTCAAGCAGATTCGCCTCCGCTTTGTCGCGAGTGGGTTCCATAGCTAGCGCGCCCAGAATTGTACTGATTGCACCCCGGTACTAGAAGTACCTGCGTCACCCAGCCGTGTGCCCTGAGACACGCCGGAACTGTGACCGGGAATCGGCTGCCCTGCGCCTGCCGCACTGTGTCCGTCATCACTGTCGCCTCCATGCTGCCTGTCCTGTTTCGTGAAATCCGGTTCGTGAAATCCGGTTCGTGAAATCGTTCGTAAAATCCTTTACTCTCCCTTGGCTGCACTGCCATTGAGAGAGGCTTCGGTTTCGCCGCAGGCGGCCAGCAACTGGCTGCGGAGCTCCCGCACCAGAAGGCACCCGCGCTCACTGCTGGCGCAGATGTCCGCCGCGTAAAGCTGCAGCGAGCCCGCTGCCAGCTGCAGCGAGAGCAAGTCGCCCGCGATCATGACCCGGTAAAAACATTCGCCAGCTCATGCAGGCTGTGCCGCATCGCCCGCACCCCGTCTGCGTCAAGCGAACGCTGCCCGGGTTGGGCATCGCCCGGGAACCGTGCCCCATCTGTGTTCATTTCGGAGTTCATGCCAGTTCTAAAGGCAATACACGTGCCAAATCGGGTTAGAAATCGCAAATGATTGCAGGACAATGTCTTCCACTGGCGACGGCGATGAGCTCGCCTTTCCGACAATTTCCCACAACGGGACAGTACCGCTCGCATCGTGAGGCAAGTCCCTCAATTCCTATGATTTACCAAGTTGGGCGTGATTCCCGAAAAGGGCGACAAAAGTAGAGGCACTATCGCCCCGCGCCGCTGACCTGCGCCGTGTTGCTATGGGAAAGCCCACCGGCCGGAACCGCAGGCTCTCGCACCACCACCCCGTGGTGCCGGGTGGTGACGTAGAGTGTGCCGCCCTGCAGCACCGCTCCGCTGACTTCAAACTCGGCGGGCGCGGAGGCCGTCCAGCTCTTTCCTCCATCGCGGCTCATATACCAGCAGTTGGAAGCGGCGACGGCGGCCAGCAACACACCGTCTTGCTCGCGGATCGAGGTCACCTCGCGGGCAGGCAAGCCATTGGTCACATGCACCCAACTACCCTCGTCCAGCGTTTTGCGAATCCAGCGTAGCGCTCCCTCGCGGGTTGCCACCCATACCGCGTCCTCACCCGTAACGGTAACGGAATAGACCAGCGTCACCTCGGGGGGAAGTGGCTGAAGCGTCCAGTGTCGAGCATAGTTGGGGCTGTACCACACTTCGCGCACTGAGGCCGCCGCGACCACTCCTTCGTGCGCCGAGACCGAGACGAAGGACTTCTCCGTCCCTATCGCACCTCCGCTCCAGCTCGCGCCCTCGTCATCGCTGTGCAGAATGCCTGCATCGGTAGCCGCATACCAGCGCCGGTTTCCCATTGCCAGGGCCGAAGCCCTTCCCTCAAAGACGGCGGGGGTGACCGCCGACGGCTGTGGCCGCCGCACCTTTTTTCCCCGCTTGCCGCGCAGCGCCGCAGCTCTGGGTGCTGATCTGGGTATCGCTCTGGATGCCGGGCCCAGCCCCGCTTTCACCGTCTGCACCATCCGGCTGGGCTGCCAGCTCCCCCGCGGGGTGTCGTAGAGGAAGATTCCGCGATTGGTGGCTGCCGCCAGTTTTCCCTGCCGTGACCAGCCAAGGTCGAACACGTCCCGCCCACCCAGGCCCTCGCTCATCTGACGCCAGCGTCCATTGTGGGCGTGGAAGACGCCGCCGAACTCCTTATCGTTCAGCACTCCGGCGTAGAGATCGGCGGTGCCTGTCGGATCCGCCACCACGGTTGCAATCTGGCGCTCGGAGAAGCCGTCGTTGGAGGCTTGGAAGCTGGCGCCTGCGTCATCGGAGGCGAACACTCCGCCACGGTCGGTCGCAATCAGCACCCGCCTTGGGTCGCGCGGGTCCACCAGCACGTCATTGAGGATGAAGTCCGGCGGAGTAATGCGCTGGAAGGTCGTGCCGCCGTCGCTGGTCTTGAAGAGCCCCTCGGTGGTTCCCGCATATACCGTCATGGCATCCTCCGGGTCCTGCCGCAGAACCCGGGTGCGCCGGGCGGTGCCAGGGATTCCCTGTACCTTATGGAAGAGCCGGCCCCCGTCTTCGCTCTTGTAGATACCCGAGCAAGCGCTGGCAAACACCGTTTCCGGGTTGGAGTGGTCAAGGATGATCGAGAAGACATCCGAGTCGTCGATTACGCCCTGCTTGATGTTGCTCCAGTTCGCGCCCCCGTCGGTGGTCTTCCAGGGCAGGTGCCAGGTTCCGGCATAGATGATCTTCGGGTCGCGCGGATCGATGGCCACCGACTCGAAGTTCTTCAGATCGGGATGGCCTGCGGGGGTGATGCGCTCCCAGCTCTCTCCGCTGTCGCCGCTGCGGTACAGTCCGTCCAGCGCCGCAGCAATCAGTACCGGAGGGTCGGACTCCGATTGCGCCAGCGCCTGAATGCTCTTCCCTCTCAGCGCCGCCGGCTCGCTCCAGCTGTGTCCGCCGTCGCGGGTCACGAAAAATCCGCCGCCCGAGCCCGATACGCTCCACCCGGCTACGTAGATGGTCGACGAATGCAGCCGGTCGAAGGTCACATTCTGCAGCATCAACTCGTCGCCTACACCCAGATGTGCGAAAGGTCTCCACTGCCGGCCGCCATCCAGGGACTCAAACAAACTCCCGGCTCCGGAGCCCAACAGCACGTGGTCCGGGTAGGACGGATTGTAAGCAAGGGCGCGAGCGTTGCCGCCGTAGGGCCCCAAAGAGCGCCATTGCGCCTGGGCGCAAACCGGCAGCAGCAACAGAACGCAAATCAGCGCGAACCAGCATTTCACCATCGGAATCCTCATCAATATCGCAACCCCATCAGGCCAGCAATGGCATCAGGGCCATTGCCGATCAAACGCTCCCCGATGTCAGCTCCCGCTTCAAAATCATAGTCCGAAACCTGTCCGCCATTCTGCGGCACAGCGCACAAAAAGCTCCCGGCTGAATGGTTGCATCAGCCGGGAGCAGCGAGCGCCGCAGACTCCCCTCAAATCCCTAGTGCTTTTTCTTGTGAACCGTTCTCCCGCGAACTGCCCTCTTCTTCAAGGGAATGCGCGGAACCGCCTTCACCTTGGCTTCGTCCACAACCGTGGTGCCCGTCCCCTGGAAGGTCGCGCCTCCAGGAACGATCCAGAGTTCAACCTTCTGGCCTTCACCGCCGCCGATGCGAGGCTCAATCCGTGCCGGATCGATGCCCTTTTCCTTGGTCAGATAGTCCTTGGTATTTACGGCACGTTGAGCGGCAAAGTCACTCGAGGCCAGTGCTTCCTTGGCCGTGGCGCTGCCAACCAGCACGCCCTTGACCTCCGGCGCAGCGGCCAGAGCATCGGCATAACGGTCCAGTTCACCCTTGGCCTCATTATCCACGCGGGTTGGACGCTTGGAGTCGCGCTGGAACTCGATGGTCCCGTACTGCTTCGCTGTCGCTGCAACGGACGCAACTTTCGCCTTGACCTTCACCTCTGTGCGGGCCGAGGCAGTCAAGTTACGGTCGTCGCTCACCGTGCAGTCCACCGTAGCTGTTGTGCCTTCCGCAATCCCGGCTGTCTCCAGCGTATAAGTCGGGCTGTTTCCGGTGAGCCGTCCGGCGCTGGTTGTGCAGGTAAAGCTCAGCGGACGATTGTCCGCGCTGCTGCCGTTCGCGGTAATCGTGGCCGTGTCACCTGCCACCACCGAAGCTGGATTCGCCGAGATCGACAGCGTTGGCGCATGCTTCGGCACTTCATTCACCTTGAATGAGGCCTCACAAATTGCGATCTGTCTATGCTTGCCTTTGCCATTGTCGGCAACCTTCGCGGTCACGACATAGCTGCCGGGAGCCAACCCGGCGGTATCCACCGTCGCCGTCATCGCGGCGCCGGAAACTTTACCGCCGTTACTCTCATAGGAATAGCTCAACGTGCGCTTGGGCGAAAAACCGTTTGCGGTTACGGTAACCATGACCGGAGAGCCTGCGTCCACAGCAGCCGGCTCGGCAGTGCAAGCTGCACTCACGTTGCTTTCCGTATTCGGCAAATTGAAGTTCACAACCACCCCGGCCTGCAGGCGAACACCATTGAGCGTATTGGCCACACCCAACGGCGAGAGCTGGTTGTAAGAGGAATTTACATAATCGACCTGGATAGGACGAAGAGAGAAGCGGGGACTCACCGGCAAGTCGATGCCGCCTCCAGCTGTGAACGTCGCCGCGTTCTGCTCCGGAAGTTTCTTCGGAGCAAAAAACTGCACGCCTAGTAATACTTCTCCGAACGGCGTGAAATGTTCTCTGCGCAGTCTGAACTGCGGGCCGAAGGCAATCGAATGGGCATTTCCGAAAGCGTCGTAGTGGCCGTTGGCGTCCAGCGCAATACCCGCCCAGTGATTCAGGTTGGAGGTGTACTGCCCAGCCCAGCCTTTATTGAAATCCGCCAGCGTACCACCGGTCACGAGCTTACCGTTGATGATGGTGGTTGGGATGCTGCCGCCGGGGCGATACCAGGAATATCCGCCGAACAATTCGTACTTCTCCACGCCGTCCACACCCTGTGCCAACAAGGGCGATGAGATACAGAGCGCAACTGCCGAAGTTAACATCATGGACAAGAAGCGGCGCAAGAACATTGAATCCTCCGGAACTCTCAGGACGACAGTCAAACAAGACGTGGATTTAGCAGCCTTCTGAGTCTTTGAAATCAAACTCCTAAGCACCGCGATGCCACTCTGAATAGGACAAGCTTTAGTTTCATCTACTCTGCTTTGATTCTAGCGCAAGGCCGCCGCAAGCTTGCGTTTTTCAAGCCGGGCAGCTCCTTATAGGTAAACCTTCTTGCAAGGCTGCTCCTGAAGCACCATGATCAATGGTGTGAGATTAGTGCCTGGAAAAAGTTACACTGTGCCAAGTTCCTGCATCTAATCACATAGTTATGTTTGTAGTTAAGTTTTGCGAATCGGGGCGTTCTGGGATTCGTGCGCCGCAACGAAGATTGCTGAGAGGCTTGTTCCAGATGGAATGGGAAAAAATACTGATCGTAGAAGACGAAGAGCACGAACGCTCCGGCTTGGCCGAGCTCATCTCCGCCTGGGGATATAGCACCGAAACCGCTCAGGATGGCGAAGAGGGGCTGAACAAAGTGATCTCCTGGGGCCCTGGCATTGTGGTCAGCGACCTCAGGATGCCCGGCATGGACGGCATGGAGTTGCTCGAGCGCGTGTCCCAGACCCCGCGCGAGATCTCATTCATCCTGCTCACCGCCCAGGGTTCCATCGATGCTGCCGTCGCGGCCATGAAGCTGGGCGCCTACGACTTCATCGAAAAGCCGGTCAACCCTACCCGGTTGCGCAACATTCTGCAGAACGCCACCCGTCAGCGCGGCACCGATCGTGAACTCGAAGTCACCCGCCGCCTCCTGCGTGACAGCGGAAAGCTCGGCTCACTCGAGGGCTCCTCGCGCAAGATGCAGGAGATCTTCCATCTCATCGAAATGGTTGCCCCCAGTACTGCCTCTGTCCTCATCACCGGCGAGAGCGGCACCGGCAAGGAACTCGTCGCGCGCACCATTCATGAGCTTTCGCCCCGCAAAAACAAGCCCTTCGTCGCCATCAACTGTGCCGCAATTCCCGAGACTCTCATCGAAAGCGAAATCTTCGGCCATGAGAAGGGAGCCTTCACCGGAGCCCTCGAGCGCCGCATCGGCTGCTTCGAACTGGCCGAAAGCGGTACCCTGCTGCTCGATGAAATTGGCGAGATGCCGGTGGGAACCCAGGCCAAACTGCTTCGCGTCCTGGAGGACCGTAAACTGCGCCGTCTCGGCAGCAAGTCGGAGACCACCGTCGATGTCCGCGTCCTCGCCGCCACCAACAAGGTCCCCGAGGAAGCCGTCGCCCGCGGCCAGTTGCGCACCGATCTCTACTACCGGCTCAACGTCTTCAACATCCACATGCCGCCTCTGCGCGAGCACAAGGAAGACATCCCCGACCTCACCGACTCTCTCATCCAGCAGATGAATGCCAAGCATCAGCGCAACGTGCGCACCGTCAGCGACTCCGTCATGCAGCTGTTCGACGCCTTTGCCTGGCCGGGCAATGTGCGCGAGTTGCGCAATACCCTGGAGCGCGCCATCATCGTCTGTGACTCCAGCGTGATTGAGCCACGCCATCTTCCCCCTGCCTTCGGAATCAACCCGGCGCGCTTCCCTATCAGCGACGCCAACGGCATCCACCTCGGGGTGGGCACCACCGTCGACGAGGCCGAGCGCCAACTGATCGTCAAAACTCTGGAATCAACTCACAATAATAAAACCCGGGCCGCCGAAATCCTGGGCATCAGCCTCAAGACGTTGCACAATAAGCTGAAGGAGTACGGAGCGCAGGCACAGCAGGATTCTTCCGGCGAGGTCTTGGGGCACCAAGCTGGATAGCTGACCGTGGAGTTTCAGCCAGCTCTCCGCCTCCAATTTCAATGCCGCGGCTTAGGCTAAAAACCAAGTTGGTGCTCGCAATCAGCGGACTGGTCTTCGTCCTGGTTGCTACGCTCTCCTGTCTCTACGTCTCCCAGATCTTTCGCCAGCGCATCAATCAAAGCTACGACAACGCCGACTTCATCGCCCACCAGGTCTTTCACGCCGCGCGGCAGGCGCTTGAAACCGAGTTACCAGGCAATCGTCGTGAGCCCCGGGATTCCACGCAGGCTCGCAACGCCATCGCCGCAATCCTCCAGCACGATAACTCCGTCGCCAGTCTCTTCGAGTCCATCGTCGGCTACAACGCTGAGGTCTATGACACGGCGCTCACCGACCGCAAAGGCGTAGCCCTGGTAGACACCGATGCCAGCGCCATCGACAAGCCTCTGCCCTATCGTCCCGCGCTCTCTGAGTTGCGCAATGGCGGCTTCATCCAGCAGCTTCGCGCCGTCTACGGCCCCGCTCGCGTCTATGAGGTCACTTTGCCGGTGCAGCGCCAGGGCGCGCCCTTCGGGGAGATTCGCGTCGGGCTCTCCACCCTTTTCCTCAAGCAGGAACTGGTGCCGCAGTTCAACCGCGCGCTCCTGCTCTCCGGCCTTGCCGTTCTGTTCTCGCTGATCATCGCAGCCTTCCTCTCCAACCTGGCGCTGCAGCCCCTGGAGGCCATCGCCCGCCGCCTCGATGCCATGACCACCGAGACCGAAAAGCCCGAGCCAGAGACTGACAGGACCGACGAATTCGGCGCCGTCAGCACCCGCATCGACCGCCTCGGACGCCAGATTCACGATGTCCGCGAGGTTTTCTCCGCACTCAAGGAAAACCTCGACCAGCTCATGTCCACCCTGCAGGATGGACTGATCCTCTTCACCCGCGACGGCCGCATCGTGCTGGTCAGCGCCTCCGCAGAACGCTTCATCGGCCAACCTCGCGGCGAGATGCTCGGCCGCATGGTAGAAGAGATCTTCGACGATTCCAATCGCCTCGGCCGCATCGTGCTGGATGCCTTTGCGCTGCGCCAGGAAGTTTCCTCGCGCGAGATTGAGATGGAACACGGGCGGCGGGTTCAGCTCTCGCTCGATTTCATCTCCGAGGGCGGCGCTCACATCGGCGCGCTGCTCACCGTCCGTGACGCCGAATCGGTCCGCCGCATTGAAAATGAGATCGAGCTCTCGCGCCGCCTCGCCGCCATCGGCCGCCTCACCTCCGGCGTCGCCCACGAGGTGAAGAATCCCATCAACGCGATCGTCATCCACCTTGAGATTCTGCGCGAGCGCCTACTGGAACTCGATCCCGACGACACGCCGGCACATGGATATCATCAATTCGGAAATCCATCGCCTCGATCGCGTCGTAAAAACCCTCGTCGACTTCTCTCGCCCGGTCGAACTTAAGCTTTGTCTGCTCGATCTGCGCTCCCTTGCCGCCGACGTTGCCGCCCTCTCATCTCCCGAAGCCCGCGCGCAAAACGTGCAAATCGTTCAGGATCTCGGCCAGCAGCCGCTCCCCGTCCACGTCGATATCGATCTGATCAAGCAGGCCGTGCTCAACGTCATCCTCAACGGCGTGCAGGCCATGCCCGACGGAGGTACCCTCACCCTCCGAGCGTTCGCCTCAGACGAGGCCGCCGTGCTTGAGGTGCAAGACACCGGTGCTGGGATTTCACCTGAGATTCGCGATAAGATTTTTAATCTGTATTTCACAACGAAGAAAACCGGCAGTGGAATCGGACTTGCCTTGACCTATCGCGCCATGCAATTGCATCACGGTGCACTTGACCTTGACACGCAAGCGCCGCAAGGCACAACCTTCCGCTTTATGCTCCCCTTGGCGACGCAGGCGCTGCCCATGCCGAGAGCAATCGCGGAGAAGGCTTCGATGCCAACTCCGATGGCAACCCAGAACCCTGCTTTGGAGCCGACGACCATGAAATCTAGCGATGCAAACACAGAGAGCTCTTCCGGCGCGAGAGATGAGTCCGCGATCTCTCCGCCCAGGGAACCCGTGATCCGTCCACCAAACTAAGATCTGCCGCGCAAGGCCCTTCAGCAAGGCCGGCTCGGAGCTTCATATAGAAAGCAAAATGTTCGCATTCCGATTCCAGGCATTCATACCGGCTCGCACATTCACGGCAGCAGTTCTTTGCCTTGCCCTGCTCCTCACCGCCTGCGAGAAGAAGCAGGCACGCACCACGCCCCCCGTGCTTGTCCCCTCCATCGAAGCTGAACCGCAGCCCGCAACTGCGCCGGAGCCCGCAGCGAACGAGAATGCCAATCCCACTCCCGAAGCCGCTCCCGCCGCAAAGCCCCAGAGCGACGCGCACAAGCCCAAGCCCAAGCCACGCAAGCCTCTTCCCAAAAAGTCCCCGCCTCCCACACCCTCCGAGCCCCTAAAGCCGGAGCCCGTCAAGCCCGCCGGGCCCGATGATTCCGTGCAGATTACTGCCGACGTTCCGCGCGCTGCCGTGCAATCGCAAAGGCAGAGCACCGAGCAGTTGCTGCGCAACTCCCAGGGTAGGCTCGCCGGCCTAAACCGCTCTCTCAGTGAGAGCGAGCAGGGCATGTTGCGACAGGCGCGCAACTACATCGGCCAGTCCAGCCAGGCGCTGCAGGCCGGAGACGTAGAGCGCGCCTACAACCTCGCCGTCAAGGCAAGCCTGCTCACCAACGAGCTCACAAAATAAACCCCTACGTAACGATTTAGGTTGGGCATTTGGCGCTGGAATCATCTGGTTCGTACTAAGTTTGAGTGGGCGCAGGGGCAATTCGTTCCCGATTTGCCCTACCCAGAGTTGCTGAATTAATTCTTCTACTTAACACGTTTACCAAACGCCAGCAATGCTGTTACACTCTTTCGGCATAGCAGTAATCACCCCATAAAAACCAAGGAGTTCACGTGACCACAACGGCTACGACAGCGGCGGTAGCGACCGCTACAACAGCAGCACACGAAATCGATGTGTTGGCAGCAAAGGCACTCACGGCACTGGAGCAGTTCAAGGGCTTCTCCCAAGTGCAGGTTGACCGGATCGTAGAAGCAATGACGAAGGCCGGGGTTGCCAACGAGCGTTATCTAGCCGAATTTGCGGTCGAAGAGACTGGCATTGGTAATGTGGAAGACAAGGTCATCAAGAATCACTTCGGTACGCAGGTGGTTTATGACTACATGAAGGACGCGAAATCAGTCGGCGTGATCGATGAAAAGGACGGCATCATCTCGATTGCCGAGCCTTTCGGAATTGTGGCAGCGGTAACGCCAACCACCAACCCGACTTCAACCACGATGTTCAAGGCCCTGATTGCACTCAAAGGCCGCAACGTGATCATCCTCGCCTTTCATCCCCGTGCGCAGAAGTGCAGTGCGGCAGCCGCCAAGATCATGCTTGACGCGGCAGTGGCAGCGGGCGCTCCTGAAAACTGCATCCAGTGGGTCACCAAGCCTTCGATCGAGGCTACGGACGCGCTGATGAAACACCCCGATGTTGCCATCATCATCGCCACCGGCGGCGGCGCTATGGTGAAAGCCGCTTACAGCTCCGGCCACCCCGCGCTGGGCGTGGGACCGGGCGGTGTACCGGTCTATATCGAAAAGAGCGCCAACCTGAAGATGGCGGTTGAAGACGTCATCGCCTCCAAGACCTTTGATAACGGCACCATCTGCTCATCCGATCAGTCGGTGATCTTTGACGACCGCGCGACTGCCGAAAAGACGCTGCAGTTGTTCAAAGAAAGCGGCGCTTATCTGTGCACCGAAGCGGAAAAAGCCAAGCTGGAATCCGTGATGTTTGACAAGGAGCGGGGCGTTCCCTCCATGTCGATCGTGGGCAAGAGCCCGAAGGTCATTGCCGAACTGGCCGGCTTCCACATTCCGGACGGAACGAAGATGCTGATGGTTCCGCTGACCACAACCCATGGTGACGACTGGATGAGCCGCGAAAAGCTCTCGCCGGTTCTGGGCTGGTTCATCGTCGATACTAAGGACGAGGCCATCAACGCAGCCGCGATTCAGCTTGAATTCGGCGGCGCCGGCCACTCGGCCGTGGTGTTTACAGAGAATGAAGAAATCGCACATGAGTTCGCGCTGAAAGTTCACGCCAACCGTGTGGTGTGGAACCAGCCCTCGGTACACGGCACCATCGGCGCCCTGTACAACTCGCTGGTACCCTCGCTCACATTGGGCTGCGGCGCGATGGGCGGTAACATCACAAGCGAAAACGTGGGCTACAAGAACCTGCTCAACATCAAGCGGTTGGCTCGCAGGAATGCGTCCAGCTAACTAGCTGATCACGATTGAAGGAGGAAGCGATGTTCCGAATTACGGAGCATCGCTTTTCTTTTTGGTGCGGCGTTTGGGTTGTGGATGGACGGATGACGGCTAAGCGGCTTGGGTAGCGGTGATGTGGAAGGTTTCCGAAGCCGCAATGTTGAAGCTGCGGATCGTGGGCGTGCCTTCGAGGAACGGTTCTACGTGGCTCGAGGCTTGGTGGAATACTTCACGTTGATAGCGGTCGGCATCTTTCTGGGACTTCCAGAAGGAGAGTCCACATCCGTGGTTGGTGCCGTTTTCAAAGAGCAGAATTTCGTTGACGAATCCGCTCTGCTTTTTCAACAAGGGTAAAACCTGATTGCTCCAGGCTATGAGGAATTCGTCTTTTTTCCCGGGCTTGAGTGTACCGTCAATATGTAGCATGTACATCGCAAGGGCCTCCTTTGAGGGATGGAGGATGTGTTACTGGCCCCACCCACGGCGACCCATGCTATGCGAGATTGTAAGGTGCTTCAATGTGGAAAAGTCTCGTTGATGGCTTTCCCTCTGTGCGGAGGGCACTTAGTATTTGTGCAGGAGAATGAACGGCATGAAACTTACCGGCAACACGATTCTAATAACGGGCGGCGGATCGGGCATTGGGCGCGGGCTGGCGCAGAGCCTTCACGGAATGGGAAATCAGGTCATCATCGCAGGGCGGCGCAAGCAGGCCTTGGAAAAGACCACGCAGGCGCATCCGGGGATGAAATCCATCGTGCTGGATATTGAAGACCCGGCGAGCATACGCGCGTTGGCGGAACAGATGGCAAAGGACTTTCCGGCGCTGAACGTGTTGATCAACAATGCGGGCATTATGCGGGAGGAAGATCTGAGGGCTCAGCCGGACGATCTGGCCAACGCCGAGGCAATTGTGCGGACGAACCTGCTGGGGCCGATTCGGCTTACGGCGGCGCTGCTGGGGCAGTTACAGAAGCAGGCGCACTCGGCAATCGTCAACGTTTCCTCAGGGCTGGCGTTTGTTCCGCTGGCGATGACGCCAACGTATTGCGCGACGAAGGCGGCGATTCACTCGTACACGCAGTCGCTGCGCTATCAACTGCGGGGGACGGCGACCGAGGTTATGGAACTGATTCCGCCGTATGTTGCGACCGACCTGATGAATGGGGCCTCGGACCCGAGAGCGATGCCGCTGGATCGGTACATTGCCGAGGTGATGGCGATTTGGAAAGCGAAGCCGGAGGTGACCGAGATTTGCGTGGAGAACGTGAAGCTACTGCGCTTTGCGGCCGAGAGAGGACAGTACGACGGAGTGTTCGTAGGGCTGAACGACGCGTTCGCGAATCCGACGGAGATGGATTAGATTTCCTGCATGTTTAGCCGTGCCGCGCGACTTACTCCACCACGTGCGCGGCCGCGCTGGGTTGAGCGGCTGCAAGGGTCGGGTCAGGCTCCTCATTGAATCCCGCAACGAAGCTGCGGTATAGGGCGATGGCGCTGAGAGCGGAGAGGGTGAGCAGGATCGTTCCCAGCACTGGCTGGTGAAGGAGGAGTTTGCCGGTGCCGAAGAGGCAGAGGTAGACCATGGCGCAGCCGAGGAGCCACGCGGTGAGGTTGCGACCGAGGTCGCGGGTGTCCGCGATGGCTTCGGCGGTGGATTCGAGGTGGGCAGCGATGGGCTTCCAGCCACGGACATCGGGACGAACGAGGCGGTAGAAGGCAACGAGTGTGGCAAAGGGCTCGGCGGGAGTGAGCAGGGTAACCGTGAGCCACACCAGGGTGGTGATGGCCGTTGTGGTCAGGGCGGTTTTGGCGAAGACGACGGGCGACGCTCCGTGAAAGGGGTGGAGCGCGTTGAGGGTAACGGTGACGGCGAGTGAGCACGCCATGGCCGAGATCTCCGACCAGGCATTGATGCGCCACCAATACCAGCGCAGCAGATAGACGGCACCGGTTCCGGCGCCGACCTCCATGACAACCTGCCAGCCGCTGGCAATCGACTCCAGGTGCACGGAAACCCAGGCCGAGGCGATGACCAACAGCACGGTGGCAAGGCGCGAGACCCTCACATAATGAGTGTTGCTGGCGTCCCTGCGCAGGAAGCGGCGGTAGAAATCCGAGACCAAGTAGGAGGCTCCCCAGTTGAGCTGGGTGGCCACGGTGGACATGAAGGCGGCGAGGAATCCGGCGATGGCAAGGCCGCGCATCGAGTGCGGCAGGTAATTGTTCATCACCAGCATGTAGCCGGTTTCAGGATGCGCAAGGCCGGGGTAGAGAACGATGACCGAGAGGGCGGTGAGAATCCAGGGCCAGGGGCGGATGGCGTAGTGAGCGACGTTGAACCAGAGGACAGAGAGCAGGCCCTGGCGCTCGTCGCGGGCGCTGAAGATGCGCTGGGCGATGTATCCTCCGCCACCGGGCTCGGCCCCGGGATACCAGAAGGCCCACCACTGCAGGCCGATGTTGACCAGGAAGGTTGCGACCGGGATGGTCCAGAGCATTTCGGTGGTGAGGCCGGTGGAGAGATTGGGAAAGAAGGCGAGCGGGTTGCCGGTGGCGGGCGTGCGCATTGAACTCTGCATTGAACCCAGGCGGGCGATGAGCGCGGACATGCCACCGGCGGCGCGGACGGCGTAAAAGGCAATCGCGATGACGATGGACATTTTTAGGACGAATTGGAAGAGGTCGGTCCAGAGAACTCCCCAGAGACCGCCGAGCGAGACGTAGAGACCGGTAAAGGGAATGAGAAAGAGGACACAGATGGCGAGCGCAGAGCCATCCGGAGCAGCCCAGACGCCACCGAGCGGGGCGACCCAGCGGCCCACGGCGAGCAGCAAGGGAGTTCCGCCGAGCGTGGTGGCGACGATGCTGGTCATGGCCTTGGTGACCCATCCGAGGATGATGCAGTTCATGAGCAGGCCAAGATAGACGGCGCGGAAGCCACGCAGAAAGGCGGCGGGCTTGCCGCTATAACGGATCTCGGCAAACTGCACGTCGGTGAGCAATCCGCTGCGCCGCCAGAGACGGGCGAAGAGGAAGACGGTCATCATGCCGGAGAGCAACGATCCCCACCAGAGCCAGTTTCCGCTGATGCCCTGGGCGTAGACGAGGCCAGTGACGACGAGCGGAGTGTCGGCGGCAAAGGTGGTTGCCACCATGGAGGTTCCAGCCAGCCACCAGTTCACACTGCGTCCGGAGACAAAGTAGTCATCAACGCTTTTGGCGGAGCGCTTGCGAAAGCAGAAGCCGAGCAGGATGGTGATGGCGAGGTAAGCGGCAATGGCCAGCCAATCCAAAAGCGAAAGGGTCATAAGATCCGGCGCAGCATAAGATGGCCGCAGGCTAACATGAAGGCGGCAGCGTGCGGTAGTGCTGAATGCGGGGCTCGTAGACGCGCGATTAGATTTAGTAGCAACTTAGGATTCGGAGGCCCACAAATAAGAATCTTTCAAGAATTTTCCTGGTCACTGGCCATTTCTGACTGTCATTGGCCCTGAAATCTGGATATAATGGGTCCACGATGACTGCGAAGATCCTAATTGTGGACGACGAACAAACGATTGCCGACACGCTGGCAATGATCTTTCGCAGCGTGGGATACGAGGCTTTCACGGCCTACAACGGACTGCTCGGATTGGAAGCGGCGCGGGAGTTGAAGCCGCACTTGGTCCTGAGCGATGTAATGATGCCGGTGCTGGACGGCGTGAGCATGGCAATGGAGATCCGCAAAACTCTACCGGAAATTGCGGTGCTGTTGTTCTCCGGGCAGGCTGCAACGAAGGATTTGCTGATGCATGCGGAGCAGAAAGGCATGCATTTTGAAATATTGGCGAAGCCGATTCCGCCGCAGGAAATCATTCTAAAAGTAGCATCGGCGCTGTTGATCTCCCGCAAGTCTGACCGCGATGCAGCTTCACTGAGCTGCTAGCGCCTTGCACCGTACGCCCTGCGGTTCGCATCCAACACATTAGAAAGCATTCATTCCACCGAAGCGTCGCGCTCACACCGAAAGCAGGTGACTGCACGCTCGCGAATTCCGCGATGGATTTGCAGAAGAGGAGCCATGGCAGACGAGAGAGAACAGGAAAAGCAAGCCGGTCGGCAGATTGAGCCTGAGCAGGACAATTCTGTGCGCGAGCGGGAAGCGCGTCAACGGCGCGAAGCCGTAGCGCAACAGATAGCGCACAACAAGCGCATGATGATGGAACGAGCGCTCGACGAGGCGCTGGCAGAGACCTTCCCGGCGAGCGACCCGCCTTCAGTCGTCCGTGATCCGGGCGAGGAAGATGCAGCTTAGCTGACCGAATAGAGACCATGTTGATGACAATGCTGACGAGACGATGCTGACGCGGTAGTGCGGATGCGACGAATCGGTGAGGTGGAGAACGCTTCCGGAAACGGAGGCGTTTTTGCGTGACGGCAAAAAAGGCGGCACGCGGGGAGGCTTGCGCCATCCAGTACACTAGGCAGAGGAGCCGCACCAGCGTGCATATTCCCGACGGATACCTGAGCCCTTCGACCTGCGCCGTGATGTACGCGGCCAGTGCTCCGTGCTGGTGGGCGGCGCTGCGGCGAACGCGGCGGACGCTGTTTGGGCGCACTCTTCCGCTGCTGTCGGTATTCGCCGCATTCTCCTTTGTGACCATGTTGTTCAACCTGCCGCTGCCCGGCGGGACGACGGGGCACGCGGTGGGCGTGGGTATCGCGGCGATCGTGCTGGGCCCGTGGGCTTCGTTGCTGGCGATCTCGCTGGCGCTGGCGATTCAGGCGCTGTTTTTTGGCGATGGCGGCATCACTACGCTGGGCGCGAACTGCTTCAACATGGCGATCGCGGGCTCGTTTGCAGCATGGGGCATCTACCAATTGGTGAGCCTGGGAGCCGCTGCGGAGTCGCGGCGCAGAGTGGTTGCGGCGGCGCTGGCTGGTTATGGCGCAATCAATCTTTCCGCATTGCTGGCGGCAATTGAATTCGGCATTCAGCCGATGCTGTTTCACGATGCGACGGGCGCGCCCCTCTATGCCCCCTATCCGCTGCACATCGCAATCCCGGCAATGATGGCCGGACACCTGACGATTGCGGGAGTGGCCGAGGCGGTGATGAGCGCGGGACTGTTCAGCTATCTTCGGCGTAACGAACCGGCGCTGGTGGGACTGCGGCCGCGTTATGGGGATCTGGAGCAAAGTCAGAGTCAGAGTCAACTAGCCCACGTTAGCCAAACGAAGGCGAACGTAGGGCACCCAGTTCCCGGCGCTGGCGGGTACGCGGCAACCGACGCCGCTCCGGCTGCGGGCGCTCGGCTATGGGGCGCGCTGGCCTTGGGGCTGCTGCTGACGCCGTTAGGGATTGTCGCAAGCGGCGCGGCGTGGGGCGAGTGGGCTGCGAAGGATTTCTCAGACGTAGCAACGCGAGCGAGGATTGCGGCCGCCAGCGGAAGTGCCTTGCCGCCGGGGGCAGTACCCACGGGGCTGGCGCGAATGGCGAAGCTGTGGACGGCGCCACTGCCGGATTATGCGCCGCACTTTGTAAAGAGCGCGGGCTTTGGATATCTGCTGTCGGCGATGTTTGGCGTGGGAGTGATTCTGGCGGCGGCTTGGATTGTGCAGCGCCTTGTGCAATGGGCGAACGACTACGCAAGCTCGAACCAACTTGCTGGACATCGGTATGAGTCGCGTCCCGTCCCACATTCGCCAAGGGATGGTGGATGTGGGCCACCTGCGGAGCATCCATGAGCGCGGGCGTGATCGGGAAGACAGTTCGGGGATTTACCGAGGCACTGGCGCATACGCTGGAATCCGAGGAGTGCGCCCGCCAGCGCGGCCTGCTGCAGGCGCTGGACCCGCGAGTGAAACTGGTGGGACTGCTGGCGCTGGTGGTTGCGGCGGCGCTGTCTCGAAAACTTGCGGTGATGGCTGCGCTGTTCGGCCTGGGCATTGTGCTGGCATTGGCCTCGCGCTTGAGTTTGTGGTCTCTGGCGAAACGGGTGTGGCTGGTGGCCTTCGCCTTCACCTTTATGATTGCGGCACCGGCGCTGTTTCTAACGCCCGGCGAAGTTATGTACAGATTCGGCTGGCTGGCGATTACCGCGCAGGGGGTGCGATCTGCGTTGGTGCTGGTGGCTCGTGTGGAGACCGCCGTGACATTGAGCTCGCTGCTGGTGCTGACCACGCCGTGGATGCATCTGCTGAAGGCGTTGCGCACGCTGCTGGTTCCGGTGGAGGTGGTCATGCTGCTGGCGATGACGCATCGATATGTGGTGCTGCTGACGGAGACCGCAAACGCGATGTTCGAGTCGCGGCAGAGCCGCATGGTGGGGCGGTTGAACGGCGCAGAGCAGAGGCGACTCATGGTGAATACCGGCGGCGTGCTGCTGAGTAAAACGCTGGAGTTGGGGAACCAGGTTTTCCTGGCAATGCTGGCGCGGGGCTTTCGTGGCGAAGTGCGATTGCTGCACGAATTTCGCCTGCGCGGGTGGGACTACCTGGCGATTTCTGGCTTTGCGGCTGCGGTGGTGGTGACAACGATGGCGGGACGATGAAAAAGGAAGAGCGCGTGCCGGAAAGTTTTCCATCCGAGAGGGTAGAGCCCTCGTATACCCCACATTCGCCAACTTCGGGCGGATGTGGGCCACCCTCGGGTACGGCGGAGTTTGAAGCTGCAGGGGTGCGCTATGAGTATGAGCGCGTTGCGGCACTGCAAGGACTCTCGCTACGGGTGCGCGCCGGCGAACGCATTGCGCTGCTGGGGGCAAACGGCAGCGGCAAGAGCACGTTGCTGCGCTTGATGGATGGGTTGCACTTTGCCTGCGAAGGAACGATGCGCTTCCGGGGCGCAGCACTGACCGAGCGCGCGATGGAGGACGACGGCTTCGCGCTCGATTTCCGCAGGCGGGTGGGACTGGTTTTTCAGAATCCAGACGTTCAGCTTTTTAATCCCACGGTGTTTGACGAAGTGGCTTTTGGCCCGTTGCAAATGGGCTGGCCGCGGGCGGAGATTCTGGAGCGCGTGCATTGGACGCTGGAATGGATTGGCGCGGAACACTTGAAAGATCGTGCACCGTACCGGCTTTCCGGCGGGGAAAAAAAACGGGTGGCGATTGCTTCGGTGATCGTGCTCGATCCTGACGTGCTGCTGCTGGATGAGCCCACCGAGTCGCTGGACCCGCGCAGCCAGAGCCAGGTCATCGAGCTGCTGGAATCCTGGAGTAACGGCCAGAAGACGATCATCACCGCCACGCATCAGTTGGAGATATTGAGCGAGATCGCCGAACGCGCAGTGGTGCTGGAGCACGGCACTGTGGTGGCCGACTCGACACCCGCCGAAGTTCTGGCGAACACCGGACTGCTGGAGGCGGCGAACCTGATTCACTCGCATCGTCATCTGCACGGTGGCGTGCCGCACAAACATCCCTCGCCGTACTTGCGGCACGAACACAATAAGGGCTAGAGGAGTTCGGACCGGCTCAGAGCGGCGCTGCCTCCGAGCCCCACATTCGTCCAGCGGTACGATGTCGGGCACCCACGGGCTTCGCCGAGAAGCGTTGCGATGGCGAGCACGTACTGCTGAATTCACCACAGATGCGATGGCCGTTGCAGTACACTGAGAGATTATGCCGCCGCCCGCACTGTCTAATCCGGAATTTTATCTGAACCGAAGCCTGTCGTGGCTCGCCTTCAATCGAAGGGTGCTGGAGGAGGCTGAAGACGAGAGCAATCCGCTGCTGGAGCGGGTTAAGTTTCTCGCCATCACTGCGAGCAACCTGGACGAGTTTTTCGAGATTCGCATCGCCGGTCTGCTGCAACATCTGGAAGAAGGTCAGGTAGAGGCAGGACCCGATGGCTTGACTCCGATGGACGAGCAGGAACTGGTGGCCGAGGCCACGCACAAGTTTGTACGCGAGCAGTACGCGTGCTGGAACGAGAAGCTTCTGCCCGCGCTGGCGGAACATCGAATTCGGGTACACTCGCTGGCAGACCTGGACGATGCGCAACGAGCAGTGGTGGACGACTACTGCCGCAACGAACTGGACGCGCTGCTGACTCCCGTGACGGTCGATCCGGCGCATCCGTTTCCGCGGGTGATTCACAAGGCGCTGTGCCAGGCGCTGCTGCTGCGGCGGCGGCGGCGCTCTACCGCAAACTACATGGGCGTGGTCACGGTGCCGCGCTCGCTGCCGAGGCTGGTGAGATTGCCCGACCCGAAGGGCGATTCCTTTATTGCGTTGGCGGACCTGGTCGGGCTGCATGCGGGGCGGATGTATCGGGGCTATGAGATTCTGAGCGAAGGCGCTTTCCGGATCACGCGCAATAGCAATCTATATTTGCAGGAAGAAGAGTCGCGCTCTGTGTTGGAATCGGTGCGGACGGAGTTGCATAACCGCCGCAAGGGCGATGCGGTGCGTCTGGAGATTGAATCCGACGCCAGTGCCGACGTTGTCTCACGCTTGCAGACGGTTTTCGAGTTGCAGGACTGGCAGGTGTATCGCACGCAGGGGCCGGTGAATCTTTCGCGGCTGATGCACCTGTACACTGCGGTGAATCGTCCCGATCTGAAATTCAAACCGTTCCAGGCGCGCGAGTGGTCGCTGCCCAAGGGACGGGACATCTGGGGCGGGCTGCGTCAGCGCGATGTGCTGCTGCACCATCCCTTCGACAGTTATAACAGCGTGGTCTCTTTCATTGAAGCCGCGGCACAGGATCCGGCCGTGCTTTCGATCAAGCAGACGCTCTACCGCACCAACGACAATTCGCCGATTGTGGAAGCACTGGTGCAGGCTGCGGCGACCAAGGAAGTTACGGTGGTGGTGGAGGTGAAGGCGCGCTTCGACGAAGCCTCCAACATCAAGTGGGCACGCGAACTCGAAGACGCAGGGGTGCAGGTCTTCCACGGACTGGTGGGGTTGAAGACTCACTGCAAGCTGACCTTGGTCGTGCGCAAGGACCCGGACGGAACCATGCGACGCTACGCTCATCTGGGCACGGGAAACTACAATCCTACGACGGCCGCGTTCTATACCGATCTGAGCCTGATGACGGCAAACCCGGAGATGACCCTTGCGGTGCACAATGTTTTCAATTTCCTCACCGCTTACTCCGAGCAGCCCAACTATAACCCGTTGCTGGTGGCTCCGGTGGACCTCGCCGAACGGGTGGCAAATCTGATTGCGCGCGAGGCCGACCACGCCAGGGCTGGCAAGCCGGCGCGCATCATCGCCAAGATTAATTCGCTGCTCGACAAGAACGTGGTGCAGGAGCTTTATCGCGCCTCGCAGGCCGGGGTGCAGGTGGACCTGATTGTGCGCGGCATCTGTGCGCTCAATCCAGGCATACGCGGCATCAGTGACCGCATCCAGGTGCGCAGCATCGTAGGCCGCTTTCTTGAACATAGCCGCATCTACTATTTCCAGAATGGCGGCGAAGAGGAAATCTATTTGGGCAGCGCCGACTTGATGCCGCGTAATCTGCACGAGCGGGTGGAGGTGGTTTTTCCACTGCGCGATCCCCTGCTGCGCGATCGTGTGAGGCATGAAATTCTGGCTGCGTATCTGGCCGATAATATGAAGTCGCGAATTCTTCAGCGCGGAGGCAGCTACCTGCGCGAATCCGCAAAGAGTAAAACTGCACCGTTCAGTGCGCAGGATTTCCTGATCGACGCGGCGGAGGGCAAGCGCGACCTTTCGGCAATTCCGGTGGCGCCACCCAAACCGCCGCGCCGCATCGCCAAGCCCCGCGTCACTAAACCCCGCGAGAAGGTAACCAGCCGATGATCATATATTTTCTGCGCCACGCCAGTGCCGGACAGAGCCGCCTGAACCCGGTTCTGGATGCGAAGCGGCCGCTCGACAAGGAAGGCATTGAGCAGTGCCGCTACGTCGGCAGGTGGTTGGCCGCGATGGACACGCACGTGGATCTGATCCTCTCCAGCCCGCTGAAGCGCGCCACGCAGACGGCTGCCCTGGTGGGAAATGAAATTGCTTATGAGCAGAAGATCGAACTGACTCCAGCGCTGCAACCTGGGGCCGATTACGAGAGCTTCCGCAAACTGCTGCAAAAGGTCAGCGGCCTGGATGCGGTGATGTTGGTGGGTCATAATCCTGGCATGAGCAGGTTTCTCTCGATGCTGATTACAGGCGGGCTGAGCGATTGGGCGATCGAGATGAAAAAGGGCAGCGTGGCCCGCGTGGAAGTGAGCTCCAAGCACAGCATGCTGAACTGGCTGATCACACCGCGTCTGGTCAAAAGCGCCTACACCTCGGCGCAAACCAGCTCGCGGCCAAAGACCTCGGAGAAGTAATTCCGTTCCCTTTCGAGCGCCCACAACTCCAGTTCGGCTCCGCTGGGGCGGGTGACCAGTGTGAGGCGCACGGTGCTGGGGTCTACCTTGGCCCGCACGTTAAGCACGGCTCCGCGCCTTCCCTGCTCCATCGCCCGGGCCAGCCGCAGCAGCAGCACGGCACGCGGCAGGCGGAGACGATCTTCGGGGGTCAGCAGGCGAACCGGTTGACTGGTCGAAATAATTTTCGATTTCCCAAGATAGCGCGTGATGGCCGCGATGAAGCGGCGCTGCGGCAGACTGAAGCCGAGCAGCTCTGAGTGCGCCAGGATGTACCAGGCATGGCGGCGGCGTCCGGCACGGCTGATGAACGAACCCACCTCGTGTAGCATGGCAGCCGCGTGCAACAGCGTGGCGGACTCCGGCGACAGACCGTGTACCGGCGCCAGCAGTTTGAAGAGGCGTTGGGCGTGGTCGGCAACGCGGGTGGAAAAGCGCAGATCGACATGGTAGTGCGTGAGGAGGTTCACGACCGAATTGTTGCGTTCGCTCGCTAGTTGCTTGCGCAGTCCAATGTCTTCATCATCGGCGGCCATCTGCGCCAGAATGCCGTCGCGCAAACCGAAGGGCAGGTAACGAAAGCTGGTCAGATCGAGTTCGCTGAACAGTTCGGCGAAGACATGCGCACCAGCAACGATGATCTCGGCTCGGCGTGGGCCAATTCCCTCGAGTGAGCGGCGCTGCTCGACGGTGGAGACGGAGAGCTTCTTGGTAAGCCGGAGCAGTCCGGCACGCGGTACGGTAGTGGGGTTGGGGATCTCCTGTGCCGCCGCCCAGAGTTCGCTGAGGGCAGCAGGGGTTCCGGAGGTGGCAACGGTGAGGTTGATCTTGTGCTCGGTGAGCTCGCGCCGAATCCGTACGACCTCTTCGCCGATGTAGGTACGCATCTGGTCCAACTCGGTTTCGGTGGGCGGATCGTGCTGGAGAAACTCGCGGGTGAGACGTACGGCTCCCAGGGGAAGACTGAAGATGTGCTCGATCTGGCCTTTATAGGAGACGATCAGCTCGCAGCTACCGCCACCGAGGTCGATCAGCAACAGGCGGCCAGCACCGATCCGGGTATTGGCCATGATGCCTAGGTGAATCAGGCGGCCCTCTTCCACACCGCTGACGACTTCCACATGCCAGCCGATGGCGGCATGGACCCAGTGGACAAAAGCGGCAGTGTTGTTGGCGTCGCGCAGGGCGCTGGTGCCGACCACGCGGACCTTGGTGACACCGTGAGCCTGGGTTGCCTTTTGAAAGCGCCGCAGGACACGCACCGTCTGCTCCATCGCCGCCGGGTCCAGGGCTCCGGTGCGGAAGACGCCCTCGCCCAAGCGCACCACCTCCCGATCCTCATGCAGCACCTGAAGACGCTTGCGCACCACGCGCGCAATCTTTAACCGCACCGAGTTCGCGCCGATATCTACCGCGGCCAGCGTCGCCATTCGTCTAACCTGCTTTACCGATCAAGATGCACGTCAATATCACGCACCTTACCCGCTCTTTTACGCTGATTTTTTAGGGATTTTGCAACCGCAGAAGACTTCGCGAGCTGCACTTCCAGACGACTGATTATTTCTTGCGCCACGTGCGAAACGATACGCTATTTCCGTGTGCCGGAGCAAATCGCGCCGCTGCTTCGCGAGCAGTACGGATTACGCGGAGGAGTCGGATCACCGCGCAGTTTGGGCAAAGGCCTTTGCCGAAGTCGCGCTGCTATGCAGGCGCAGGAATTCCGATGAGCCCTTCTTGCCGAGATAGCGCGCCAGCAACTCCGGCTTCGCCTCGCGCAGATCCACCAGCAGTAGGCCGTCGAGAACATTGGAGAACTTCGCATCCACATTGAAGCCGAGGAATTTGCCTCCCAGCTTCATGTAGTGCTTCACCAGCACGGGAACACCCTTGCCGTCGCTTTCAAACATGCTGATCCAATCGGAGATGTCGTCAAGGGAAAAGACGCGCGCGAACATCTCCGGCTGATTGACATCTTCGGCCGGCGTCCGCGGCGGGTTCTTTGGCCGCAACATCTTGAGCAGTTCGGCATCGACGGTGTGCGCGCTCAGATACTTGGTGAGCACCTCGCGCGAAGCCATCGAATAGTCCGCGCTGATACTCACGGCGCCGAAGAGCACCGGAGTCTCGGGATGGCGCACCAGATAGGAGCCAATACCCTTCCAAAGCACGAGCAAGGGCGCGTACTGGCGCTGGTAATCCAGGTGGACAAAGGAGCGTCCCAGCTCCAAGGCCGGGCCGACCTGGGCAAAGAACTTTGGCTGGAAGCGGAAGAGCGTGGTGGTGTAGAGGCCGCGCATTCCGTAGCGGTGCAGAACGCTCTGCACGTTGCAGATACGGTAAGCGCCGGCGATCTCCTGGCGCTCGTCATTCCACAGCACGAGATGGGTGTAATAGGCGTCGAAGCGGTCCAGATCGCGAGCCTTGCCGGTGCCCTCGCCGGAGGCGCGGAAGGTAAGCTCACGCAAGCGGCCAATCTCACGCACGATGCGCGGCGCCTGACGCGAGGTGAGCGCATAGACGCGCATGGTGCCGACCGATTCCAGCAACGCGCTGGCGGGCAGCGACTGCAACTCGCGCAGCAGCACGGTGGGATCTTCCGCCGGAGCAACGGCGTGCTTGGGATACCAGTTGCCGGGGAAGAAGCGGGCGCGGGGCGAAGTGATGCGGTCGCGCAGCGCGAGCAGCGAACTGTTCCAGCGCAGCAGATCGATCGCCTTTTCGTCGTCACAAATGGCTTTGAGGGTTTCGCTCTCGACCGGAGCCCCGATGCGAATTTCCATGCGCCGGCCACGTTTGTTCAGCAGCTCATGAGGCAGGAAAAGGGTGCGGAGACGGGGATGGATCACTCCCGCCAGATGGAAGCCGACGCTGTTGGCGCCGGAGATGAAAGCCGGAACGCTCTTGGCCCCGGCCATGCGCGCAATGCGCGCCATGTTGCGATTCCATTGCGGGTCCAGCACGCGGCGGTGATGGCGGCTCCAGGAGGCGACTTCACCGGCGGGGAAGACGATCAGCATGTGTCCCTGCTTGACCCAGTCCAGAGCTTCGCGAATGCCGCGGCGATTGGCTGACTCATGGCCCTCGCCCATCATGTTGTCCACCAGGATGCAGTGTTGCGAAAGCTCATTCATGCAGCCGAGCAACTGGTTGGCCAGCAGCTTTACGTCAGGCCGCAGGCGCAGCAGTAGCGAGGCCATCACGATGCCGTCCAACATGCCAAAGGGATGATTGGCGAAGACCACGGCAGGGCCTTCGAGAGGCACATGCTTGAGGTCTCCCTCGCGTACCGAGTACTCGACATCCATCTCGCGCAGGATGCCGTCAAAGACGGTCCTCTCCGTACGTGCCAGGGCTCCGGCATAGATGCGATCCAGGCGGCGAAGGGGGAGAAACGGACGCGCCCAGGGAATCTGCTTCCCGAGCTTTGCAAACGGAGTTGGTACGTTGTCTGTGATGGAGCCGTGATGCATAGTGTTTTCATTCTGCCCGCGGATTGCTTGCGAGCTCATGACACCAGTGTAAATCTTTAGTGAATGAGAGAACAGCAGTCCTTCTACTGAGCCCAGACCCCGTGGACCTTAACCCAGAGATAGTGGCACAAAATTGATAACTGCACCATCTTTCATGCAAAATTCACGAGCACTTTATCCAGGCGTAACCGGGCGGGATCAAGATGGACACGCTATGGCAGAGCAGGCAATGGACACTCTGATCCTCTCCGACGTGCATCTGGGCAGCGAGCTGAGCCGCGCCCGCGAAGCCAGTGAGTTGCTGGCGGAGACGAATTTCCGGCGGCTGGTGCTGTTGGGCGATATCTTCAGTGACCTGAACTTCCGCCGCTTGACCAGCGATCACTGGAAATTTCTCTCGCGTATCCGCAAACTCTCCAACCCGAAGCGCAAGGTGGAAGTGGTGTGGGTGGAGGGAAATCACGACCAGGGACTTTCCAAAATCATGTCGCACCTGGTGGGCGTGCCGGTGTATCAGCGCTATGTGTGGGAGTTCGAGGGCAAGCGCCACGTCGCGGTACACGGGCATCAGTTCGACCCGTTCTGCAGCAAGAACGAGTTTCTCGGCCGCTTCGGCGAGCGAATCTTTTACGAACTGCAAAAGCTGGACGGCGACCGCAAACGAATTTCGCGCTTCATCGACCGGGTGAACACCCGCTGGCTTCGTCTGGAGTCCAGAGTGGCCGAGGGCGCCTTCCTCTACGCCCGCGCCGGGCGTGTGGATCGCATCTTCTGCGGACATACCCACGTCGCCTCACACCAGAACCGCCACGGCATCGACTACTACAACAGCGGAAGCTGGATCGACGCCAACCCAACGTATCTCGCCATCAGTGAGCAGGGGGTTGAGATTCGCAAGTACGAGGGCCCAAAGTACGAATACGAAGCCATTGGCGAAGGCGCTGCAAATTCAGAAGCTGAGCTGCTTCCGGGTGGCGACCTTTTAGCGCCGGCCAGTCTGCCCGCCTTGGCGAACTACGAGAGCTTGCGCTGCTAAAGGACAAGCGTCGGGCGGCGCAGGAATAACACCACTTCAGAAAACAAGTTCTACCCCGGAGCCTTCTCCCATCGCTCCAGCAATTCGCGGCAAATTCCGTTGTCGGCGATGATCTGGCGGTAGATCTCGGCGCTGGGGCGGGCGATGCGCTGCTGGGTGGCTTCGTCGAGCGCGTAGAGGCCGAAGCGCAAGTGCCAGCCCTCACTCCATTCGAAGTTATCCACCAGGCTCCAGTGGAAGTATCCGCGCACGTCGTAGCCCTGCTGCCACATGCGGCGCAGCTCGCGCAGGGAGTTGACCAGCAGCCAGGGACGGATGCGGTCGGCGCGGTCGGGAACGCCGTTCTCCATCACATACATGGGACGGCCGAGGGGGGCGTAGGCTTCGACGGCGGCCGAGACCACCTTGGGATAGGCCTCGCCGTAAGGAGCGACAACACCATGGTCTCCCTGCGGCACATGCGTGGGGACGTGGAGGCCGCCGGGACCGAACTTTTCTCCCAGCGGGGCGCGCACGTGCAAGCGGTTGTAGACGTTGAGGCCGACGAAGTCGATCTTGCCCACGCATTCGGGGACGGCGGGCGCCATCATGGCGAAGGGCATGCGGCAGGGGCTCGCCGCGCAGATAGCTGAGCGCGGCGCGGTTGAAGAGCGCGTCATAGGCGGAGGCGAGTTGGCGGTCGAGCACGTTGTCGCGGGCGGGCTCGAAGACCACGTAGTTCACCGCCAGCCCGACGTTGGCCTCGGGCTGCTCGCGATGGATCACGTCATAGGCGGCCGCGTGCGACGCGCATCATGGCGGCAAAGACGCTGAGAGTGGAATTCAGCTCGTTGAGGCGTCCGGGAGGAAACTCGCCGAAGAGATAGCCGAAGGCGGCATAAACATTGGGCTCGTTAAAGGTCACCCAGTCGGTGACGAGGTCTCCCAGCGAGCGCACGGCGCGCTTGGCGTAGTGACGGAAAAGCTCGGGCGCCTGGGCATCGAGAAAGCCTCCGCGAGCCTCGAACCAGCGCGGATGAGTGAAGTGGTGCAGCGAGACGAAGACCCTCATGCCACGGCGGCGGGCTTCGCGGATGATCTCGCGGTAACGCACGACGGCGGTGTCGCTCCAGTGGCGCGAAGGCCGGCTCCATGCGGCTCCACTCCAGCGAGATGCGGATGGCGTTGAGGCCGAGGTCGGAGCAGAGTTCGAGATCGCGCTCGGCGTTGAGCCACCAGTCGCAGGCTGCGCCGCAGGCCGAGCCCGAACGGATGCGTCCCGCACGCTCCCAGTCATGCCACTGGTTCAGCGTGTTGCCTCCCTCAAATTGGTGCGAGGAGGTGGAGACGCCCCAGAGAAAATCGTCCGGAAACGACACGGGAATCGCGAGCATAAGCTGTTTCTGCCAACAGGAACAAGCAAGAACTAGCACAAAGCGCGGGCCACGATGTTACGTTCGCGCCTCAGAGTCGCAAACGAGCGCGCTCTTGATGGCGTCCCCTCAACCATCCCACATTCGCCGACAGAAGCCGGATGTGGGGCACCCGGGCAGCGCCGCGTCAGCGGTCGGAGCGCAGCGGAGAGCGTTGACGGCGACCGCAGCCTGAGTGGCATTTCGGAATGCCTCCAGAGACACCGCCAGAATAATTGTCTTCCAGTCTGACAAAAGCGGGCGCGGAGAAACTCGGCGTTTCCTTTGAGTCACTACTGCGAACGCAGGGAGCGAGAGAGGCTTTCCAGGTTCTGAGGATGCACCACAACGGCGCCCCCACGCGGGCTCTCAATATCCGCGATTAGAAAGAATGCGATTGACAGCGTCAGGGGCAGAATTAGAAGAATGAAGGGACTGCAGCCGCGTGCAATGTAGCCGAGCAGCAGGTTGCCGCAGATGGCAATCGCAGCCATCAAAAACCATGCCTCCCTGGGGATACGGTTCCACCAGGCCGCCTGCGTGTAGCCCTGCCTGTTCAACACATCATTCATGCCCGCGAGGACAAGGGCTCTCACTGGGGTCGGCTCCGCCGCAGCAGGCGCCACGACAGCGGACCACAACTCGTTTTGCAGTTGAGCGGTGGACGCATCGATCTGTGGAAGCTGTTGTCGATCGCGCGTGTTGTAGAACAGTAAACGCTGCTCAAGATACCTTTTCAGCAAAGCACGCACTTTCACCGCCTCGGCGGCAGGCAATATGCCTGCTCGGGCGTACTCAGTTCCAATCGCATTTGCTTCTTCCTCCTCGTAATTCTTTCGCTGATCGTACCGGCTAACAGCCATTGAAAAGGAAAATCCGATGATGAGGCCGAGTAGTGTCAAGATAGCGCCGAGGATGAGGAGGGCATCCTCACGACCGTATTCGCCCATATCCCGACCCTTCTTGCGCAACGAGGTTCCGATCCGTATCGAAAGACACAGTGTGAGGAACGACAGTACGAAAACAAGTGGCGGGAAGTTCACTAGACGCATATGCGGCGACCTCGTGCGCCGTTCTCATACGACTCAGCAAAGCCTCAACAGAGCTGCTGCATCTCGTGACGACAAACAAAGGATCGTTGAAACCAACATGTTGTCAATGTTTGTTCGAAGCTCGAAGCAAACTCCGCAGGCGAAGGCCCCTACGACGCAACAACGCTCAAATGTAAATTCACGCCATCCCCTGCAGTTTCATAAAGGCATTCACAAATATTTTGCCACGCGCCCGGCTTTGCATTCAGCGACGCTCCGCGGCCAGGACTCGCATGACTTCGGCGGCTTCCCGTTTTTGCCGCAGTAGGTCGGCCATGATCTTCATGGGGCGATCGATGTGCTTAAAGAACGCCTTGTAACCGGAACAGAGATAATTCAGCCCATCCTCGCCATCGGGCGCATGGATAAAGCGATTGCGCGGACATTCGCCGTTGCAGGCGAAGCGCACTTCGCACTCGCGACAATAACGTGGGAGGGTATCGCGCTTGGCATTTCCAAATTGCCGTTGCTGATCCGACGCGACCAGTTGTATCAGGTGTTGCTCCTTTATATTTCCCAGGCGGAACTTAGGTTCCACAAAGTGATCGCAGGAGTACAGATCGCCATTGTGCTCCAGAGCCACAGCGTTGCCGCAGGTCTCGGCAAAAATACAGAGCGAGGCCGGCAGGCCCATCCAGGAAGCCACTGCGGACTCGAACAACTGAATGAACATATCGCCTACATCGTTTGCCACCCACTCATCAAAGATGGCGATGAGAAACTTACCCCACTGCTCCGGCTTGACAGTGCGTTCCGTCACCAATTCACCATCTTGGGTATAAAGGGGACGGTGGTGGTTGCGATCGCCCCAGCCCTCATTGGCGATTGCCAGCAGGTCGGACGTGGTCCGCTCGACGATTGGAATGAACTGGACGAAGTGCGTCTTCAGTTCGTCGCGAAAAAAGCGGTAGACCTCCAAGGGGCGGTCCACATTCGCGTTGTGGACGGTGCACAGAACGTTGAATTCTACTTTGCGCTCCTGCATCAACCGTGCCGCCCGCACCACCTTCCAGAACGTAGGAGCACCACTCTTGTCGACACGGTAGGCATCATGCATCTCCTGAGGGCCGTCCATAGACAGGCCAACCAAGAAATTGTTCTCCCGCAGAAACTCACACCATTCCCCATCCAGGAGAATGCCATTGGTCTGGATCGTGTGTTCAAGACTTACGCCCCGCGGCAGGTACTTCCGCGCCAGAGCACTGGCGTGCCGAAAGAAATCAAGGCCCATTAAAGTCGGTTCGCCCCCCTGCCACGCAATCGTGACCTGGGGTGTCTGCTGCGACTCGACTACCTGCCTGATGTAAGTTTCAAGCGTGTCGTCCGCCATCCGGAACTTGCTTCCTGCATACAACGACTCCTTCGACAGAAAGAAGCAGTACTTGCAATCGAGGTTACAGATGGCGCCCGTGGGTTTGGCGAGAACATGAAAAGACGAGGGCGCGTTGCGAGGCCAAACCTTGGGAAGTTCGGGCATCGCTTCAACACTGGTAGTGGGTTGTGTTCGCAGCGGCGGAGACTCAGAAGATCTTTGACTGGGCAACCCCGCGATCGTGCCCTTGTCCCCAATCGTCATCTTGCCTCCGCTTGCTAATCCAGTTGCACCCAATTCACTTTATCGCGAACCCGTCTCACAGGCACGTTCAGATGACAGCGCTCATTGCCGTGCCATGGCGAGGTTCAGGCGCTCGTCCGCACTGATGAACTGGTCCTGAGCATCCTTGCCGACGTCGATCCGGACCCAGTTCACCTTGCCTGTGAACATGCTGGTAGCGGGGGTGTAATCCGCACTGACAGGCGTGCCAGTATCGCGGCCAACATTCGCGGTTTCGTCGGCCGAGAAGAGCATTGGAACGGTGCTGCTCGACGCGGCCTTCACCGACCTTTTTTCCGTCATAGAAAAGGCTGACGTTGCCTCCCTTGCCAAAGCCCCCACCATCGTAGGCGAATTCCATGCGTACCTGGTGCTTGCCCGGTGGGATTGGCCTGCCTGCCTCGATCGTAAAAGTCTGAAGGCCGAAGAAGTTGTAGGCAAACTTCAGCTTTCCATTCTTGGTATATAGACTCAGGCCGCCGAACGCGCCACCCTGAGCAAAGATGACGCCCTCTGCTCCTGTTGCCGGCACTTCTACTTCGGCCGTGATAGAGAAGGACTTGTTCTTCATCGCCACAACGCAATTCTCACTCAACCTTCCCATCCCGCTGAAGAGCAGTTGCGAGTTGCCCTTGATGAGCTGCGGTCGACCAGCCAGATCTGGATTGAGGCGCTCCACGCGGCGGTCATCGAGGGGCAGCACGTTGTATTTGGTAGCCTCGATCAGCCAGAGACGCTGCAATTCGTGCAGCTTCTCCGGCATTTGCTTCGCGAGATCGTGCGCCTGGGTCCAGTCCTTGCTGCCGTCGTATAGCTCCCAAACATCGTCATCAAAGGCGGGCAGTTTAGCCATCATCACCCACGGAGTCGAGTGCCGGGTCACGGCGCTCCAGCCTCTATGGTAGATTCCCCGGTTGCAGAGCATTTCGAAATACTGGAGATCGTGCCGCTCTGCAGCTCTGGCATCGTCGAATGAGTACGCCATGCTGACGCCTTCCATCGGAGCCTGCAGCACGCTATTAACGATCGTCGGTTCCGGGATGCCTGCCACCTCCAAAACCGTCGGCGCAACGTCGATCACGCTGGCTGAACTGCGAACGAATCTCGCCCTTGGCCTTGATTCCGTTTGGCCAGTGCACGATGGTACCGTTGCGCGTGCCGCCCCAGTGCGACGCCACCTGCTTGGTCCATTGATAGGGTGTGTCCATGGCGTGCGCCCAGCCCACAGCGTAATGGTTATAGGCCTCCGGTCCGCCGAACTTGTCAATGTGCTGCCGCCAGGAACTCGGGAGTCTCGACGCCGATGGATGCCGTTGAGCGTCAACAACTCGTTGAATGTGCCGTTCGGGGTTCCTTCGGCGGAAGCGCCGTTGTCGCCGATGATCACATAGATCAAGGTGTCGTTGAGAATATCGAGATCTTTGAGTGTGTCGAATAGCCGCCCTATGTGATGATCGGTATGCTCCAGGAACCCGGCGTATACCTCCATCTGGCGGGCCAGCACCGGCTTCATCTTCGGGTCAACTTCATCCCACGCCTGAATCTCCTTGGGACGCTTGGTCAACTCGGCATTCTGTGGGATCACACCCAACTTTTTCTGCCGGGCAAGAATCTCCTCGCGCAGCTTGTCCCACCCTTGATCGAACTTGCCCTTGTACTTGTCCGCCCACTCCTTCGGCACGGATGCGGAGCGTGACACGCACCTGGCGCGAAATACACAAAGAAAGGCTTATCAGCCATCAGCGCCTTCTGTTGCCGGATCCAGGAGACCGCCTTGTCGGTCATGTCCTCGGTAAAGTGGTATCCCTCCTCGGCCGTTTTCGGCGGATCGATCGGCGTAGTGCCTTCGTAGAGTGCAGGATCATACTGGTTGGTTTCGCCTCCAATAAATCCGTAGAAATACTCAAAGCCGCCGCCACCTGTTGGCCACTGGTCGAACGGACCCAGCGGGCTGGTTTGCCAGACCGGCACTTCGTGGCACTTTCCGAACTGCGCTGTCGAGTAGCCGTTCAGCTTGAGGGTCAGCGGCAGCGGCGCTTTGTTCTTGGGCAGAACGGAGCTATAGCCAGGCGCGGACGTGGCGATTTCGGTGATGCCGCCCATCCCAACTGAATGATGGTTGCGACCTGTAAGCAGTGCCTGCCGAGTTGGCGAGCAGAGCGCGGTGGTGTGAAAGCGATTGTATTTGAGCCCGCCAGAGGCCAGCATCTCAAAATTAGGCGTTTGACACGGTCCGCCGAAGGCGCTGGATGCGCCAAAGCCAACATCATCGAGAAGGATGACGAGTACGTTGGGCGCCCCTTCGGGGGGGCGCAACGGTTCGATAGGAGGAAACTTTGTGTCGGGATCCTTAGCATCGTAGGTGGTCAAGCCAACGTGCGGCCGATCGGGAATCGGTAGGATGCTACGAGAATGCAAATCGGATTTAGCAGCGCGTTTCGGATCGGACATAAATCGTTCTCCATCCCTGGGCCGGTCGGTTTTATCTCGCCGAGCGTTGCCCACAAACAGTCAGCGAGACTATATTGCGTGTTTCCGCGACGCACGCCACTGTCAGTTCTTACAGCGTGGATTTGAGTGTTGATGACGCCCAAGCAAGGGGCGATGTTAACCCTGCATGTGCTGATCAGCACGAAACCCAGTTCGGGGCATTGCTTTTATTGCCGAAAGGCGACCGAGATCAATGCCAGAATTCCGAGAGCCAGAATACACCCCGCCAATACACCTGTTCGCGAGCGCCGCATTTCGGGGTACTCCGCTCTCACGGATCGCATGTTCCGCGAATGTTCCAGGGTGCCCAGGAGCAGCGATAACAATCCGATGGCAACCATTAGCAGTGAGAATTCGCGCGGTCCGATCAAGCGGTTGGGAATGTCGCCACGTCCCATTTCGAGTTGAAAGAATTTGTATATGCCGAAACCGAAAGTGATCAGCGAAGTCGCGGTCCTAATCCAAGACATCATCGTGCGATCATAGGACGCGCGCGTGCGCTCAAACGATAATCTCGTCGATGTGTCGAGCGTGGTCTTTCTTTCTTGATCTGGCATCGAATCTCTACTGCTCACTTTCCTGCAATCGCGGGTTTCTGCGCCACGGGAAGGCTGACTGGTTGTTCCAGGCGGAACTCAAGCAGAGATTCACTGGGCACGGCTACCTGCTTCCCTGGTGTGGCAGCAGAGGCGGCGGTCCCAAGGGCACCGCCGGACACTGCGCCGATTGCCGCGCCCTTTCCTCCTCCGGCTACTCCGCCAATCAGTGCACCGAGTCCGGCGCCACCAACAGTTCTCTTGGCCGTCTTTCCGCCCTGGCCTTGTGAGCGCACTTCATAAGTACTCGTCAGAAGCGGATAAGCGGTATCGTTGATGATGATGTCGGTCACTTCCAGAGTTAGGCCGGCACCGCCCGACATCTTGCCCGCCGATTGAGCGTCGGCAAGCCGGACATGAACCGTCGTGCCTCTCGGCGCCACTACTACATCGTCGGCCTGCAGATTTGTCTCGAGGCTCGCAGTAAAGCGATATCCTGCCTGCTGCTTGCTCGAATCCACAGGATCAATCGTGCGGACCAGAATGCGCGTTCCCGCAGGAACGGTAACCCTGGTTGGTGCTGCTTGCAGTTGCGTTGCGGCCACCGCAGAGATCGCTGCTAACGTGGCCAATCCCGCTATCCGAGAATATGTATGTCGCATATCTTTATCTCCCTGAGGTAGAGTTCACGACCCTTACCCGAGAATCGGCAAAGCCGCCTCAATTCGAAGATCGATGATCGAGAGCAACTGGTTTTCGATCTGAAGGAATCGCGCGGCTTCGATGGACCCCAGCGAGGCCTTGACGCGGCCATAGTATTTCGCGAGAAGCTCAGAACGCTGCTTCCGGTAGTCGAGAGCTTTCCTAACCAGTTCATCGGCTTTGGAGTCGGTCATGTGGTCGTAGTCGCGCGCGTATTCCTGAATGTTGGCGATCCTCAGGTTGTTCAGCTTGGTCAATTCCGCGTCATACTGGCTGTAGATAGGCCAGAATTTTGCTGCCTGATCCACACTCAACGCCATCATAGCGCCCATAATCTCGCCCTTCTGCTGGCGAACGTCGGTGCGCAAAAGCTCAATGTATTCCTGGATATTTTTCTCTTGCGTGTCTGTCGGAGCGGACGGCGCTGCTTGTTCTTCCGTGCTTTGTGATTGCGACGTTCCTTGCGCGAAAGTCACCGGACAGCAGGCAAGAAACATAAAAAGCGGGAGCCACACGGCAATCCATTTTTTCATCTGACCACCTCCATATATCAGTTCGTGGAACGCATATCAGTTCACGGGATGCCTTTGCGATGCCATCAACCCATATCGGGTTGTTGCCCCAACCGCCAACGGGGTTGGCCGTTTCTTAAACCCAGAGTTGGAGTGCGGTGCTTAAGACCCCGCAATCCCGGACTGACTTGTCTGAATTCAATAAAACTAGTGTAGTGCGTCACACAGATGAGCTGTTATTGAGATAGGCCCTGGCGCGTTTGACCTTTTCGAGGATGTCATTGGCCTTAGCAGTCCAGATGAAGGGCTTGGGGCTGCGATTATGTTCTTCGATATAGTCGAGGATGCTTTGTTCGAGAGCTTCAACGCTGGTGAAGACTCCGCGCCGGAGCTGATTTTCGGTCAAGTCGCGAAAGAATCGTTCGACCATGTTGAGCCAGCTGCTGCTCGTCGGAGTGAAGTGAAAATGAAAGCGCTTGTGGCGCTCTGCCCAGCGCTGCACCGCCGGATGCTTATGGGTGGCGTAGTTATCGACGATGAGGTGGAGCTGTTTGTGGGCGGGAGTTTGGCGATCGATGAGACGTAGGAACTTCAGCCACTCCTGATGACGATGACGTTCCATACAAGTAGCCATCACGCTGCCATCAAGTGTGTTGAGAGCAGCAAACAACGTAGTGGTTCCATTCCGCTTGTAATCGTGGGTCATCGTCTGGGCGCGGCCCTTCTTCATGGGCAAGCCGGGTTGGGTACGGTCCAGAGCTTGGATCTGGCTCTTCTCGTCGAGCGAAAGCACCAGCGCGTGTTCGGGCGGATTCAAATAGAGTCCGACGATATCTTCCAGCTTCTCGGAAAAATGGGAATCGTTGCTCAGCTTGAAGGTTTCCATGCGGTGCGGTTTCAGGCCGTGACTGTGCCAGATGCGCCGTACGCTGGCCTCGCTAATATCGGCTGTGGCGGCCATGGTGCGCGTACTCCAGTGGGTTGCATGAGGAGGTTTTTCCTTCGTGGTTTTGGTAATCACCATGCGCACCAACTCCGGCGAGATGGAGGGCGTGCGGCCGGGCCTTGGCGCGTCGTGTTCCAGTCCGGCAATACCGTTGCGCAGAAAACGTGAGCGCCAGCGTGCAGCGGTGCGCGGCACGATCGAAAGCAGGCGGGCAATCTCGATGTCCTGCTTGCCTTCTGCGGCCAGCAACACGATCTTGGCCCGCAACACAAGCCGGGCGGGTATCCTGCGGCCGCGCGCATAGGTTTCCAACTTCGTCCTCTGGTCGATTGTCAGAACCACTTGAGGTGCGATTCTCATCCGCCGTGTCCCCTTGTATAAGAACCCGGCTGAAAGATAAATGTTGCTATATATGACGCATTATAATGTTCAGTCATGAGCAAACCGCAATCGATGGGAAAGTGTTATCTCTGCGGAGAGATAGTCGCCAAGGCGTCCATGCCACGGCATCTACTCGCGTGCGGCCATCTGGGATCTTCCGGACCATTGCCGGCTCCGAAGAAACCGACTGGCCAGAGCTTCCATTTACTTGTCGAAGGGCGTGAGGCGAAGGCGTACTGGATGCATGTGGCGCTACCTATTGCATCCCCGCTGAACAAACTCGACGATTTTCTCCGTCATACCTGGCTTGAATGCTGCGGTCACTTGAGTGCGTTTGAGATAGGCGGCAAACGCTATGCTTCAGAGCCCATGGATGAAGACGAACTCATGGATGAAGAAATGGACATGGGTACGCGGTTGAACCAAGTGCTTGAGGTAGGAATGAGGTTCTTCTACGAGTATGACTACGGCTCCACAACCGCTCTTGCGCTAAAGGTTGTTGCTCTTCGTGAACGAGGTTCAACGAAAGTGCAACTGTTGGCCAGAAACGAGGCACCGCAGGTAACCTGTCAGCGCTGCGGAAACAAACCAGCTACTCAGATCTGTACCGAATGCGCATGGAATGGGGAGGGCTGGCTTTGCAAATCGTGCCTCGTTGCACATACGTGTGGCGACGAAATGTGCCTGCCGGTCGTCAACTCTCCTCGCGTTGGAGTGTGTGGATATACCGGGTAGGCACTCCCGTGTAATAACTGCTCTGACTTTCATCGCACTACACTAGAAGCAGCCAAATGAATCGCCGTGAGACCGCCTGCCGGTGAGCATTTGATAGCGAGGATGGCCTCACCAACTCCTGGTGCATCAAATTTCGCTATGGCTACAGTCGTCATGATCCTCTTCCTGGTCACCGTAATGACGTCGATCGGACTGGAGCTCACGATCGGCGAGTGCCTGTCCGTTCTGCGCAACAGACGCCTGATTGCGAACGCTCTGCTGGCGAACTTTGTTGTTGTTCCTTTGTTTGGACTGGTTATCGCAAGGATCTTACCCATGCCGAGGGACATTGAGGTTGGATTCCTTCTTCTCGCGGCAGCTCCTGGTGCTCTGTTCGCTGTCAATTTCACGCGTCAGATGAGGGACAGTGTGCCTGCCGCGGCATCGTTGCTTTTTGTGCTTACTGTTTTGTCACTCGCCGTGACTCCTCCCTTGGCGCAACTTCTGTTGCGCATCGATCAGCACGTGACAATGCACTACGGACAAGCTCTTCGCGTACTGGTTCTTTGCATGGTTGCACCGCTAACCGCCGGTCTTGTGATTAATCGCCTGGATTGCTCACATACGCGAAGTCTGCAAAAATGGACAAGTTTGTGTGCGGATGTCCTCTTTATTTTGGGGGTCGTTCTCACTTTTTCAGTGAAATCGGCCGCAACAAGAACGATTGGAATACACGGGTTATTGGCAATGTTTCTCCTCATCGTGGTTTCCATGGTCGTCGGATGGGTTATGGGAGGACCGAACCACGACACGCGTCAGGTGTTGGCGATAAATACCAGCATGCGAAACGTAGCCCTCTGCCTGGCAATATCATCACGTAGCTTTCCGGGTACGAATGTTGAGGTAGCTGTTGTCGCATTCAGCGCGTTGATGTTGCCGCCGAATTTCCTGTTCACGGCTTACCACGGCCGCAAGCTTAAGAAGAAAGCCGAGCTGGATCAATCGTCACCCTCGGCAAAGTATGCCCCGTAGCATCGGCAGTGGAACTGAAAGTGACAACAGGTATTCTGAACTGGGTCTCTTCAACTTCTCAGTTGCAACTACCAGACCTCCAATTGATGCGTCCACGGAAATGGGAGCAGTTGACCTCGTTTCGATCAGCGCCAGTAGCCGGCAATGAAAACATAGCCGCCGGGACGATGCACATATCGGGATGGGATCCAAACGGCGCCGGGACGGGGAGGGATGGCGTAACGTCCGCGAACCCAAATGTAGTTATGTCCATTCCATCGGTAGTATCCAGGAATCCAGACGTAGCGCGCACCGGGTAGAGGGCCGGGACGTTCTACGATCGGCGGTGGCGGCCCGAGCCGAATGACTGCCTGGGCCAGAGCCGCGGCGGGAAACACTACGAGTGTTAGAAGAACTATGACCAAAATCCTTTTCATCAAGGGCTCTCCTCTTTGGCTTCCGTGGACTCTTTGCTGAGTCCGACTTGCACTCCGACTCTGCGATCATTGGGGCTGCGTCGTCTCTCCACCAAGCGCGAACGGGTTCAGCCGGTTCACACGGGGCGGAATGTGCGTCGTATTCACTTCTTCTCCGGCTGCTGCTGTTCCATCTGTTTCAGTTTTTGCTCCATCATCATCTTCTGCTGCTCTTTGGTTAACTTGGGGAACAGGAACGCAATTTGCAGACGCATGCTCCATGGCGCGCCCCCCGACGGATGCACCGCATTGCCATAGAACTGAGCCGAGATATTGACCGGTTGGAATCCGAGTTTCATGATCCTTCCCAGGCCGCCACCTAGCGGAGCCACCCACTGATTTCCACTTGAGGCCTTCCAGTTTGCGGTAAGAATGGGGGAGGACGAAAGGTACCATCCGTTCTTCAGGTTGTAGTTGACGAAATACTGCAGAAGCATCTGGTTGACATCGGCACGGCCTCCCGAACCGGCTACCGACCAGACGTTATTTATCAGTGCACCGATGGTCCACTTCCCCGGCTGGACCAAGGCGACAACAGAAGGCCCCATGCTCAACTTGCCCTGCCCGAGCACGTCCGAGGTGGCTGTGGGGAGAACGAATACAGGTCCTACGCCCCAGATCAGCTTGCCCGCTTTCGCTGGGGACAAGAAAAACGTGGGCTGCATATCTCCAAAGCCAAACACTCCCACGCTCTTTTGTGCTGTCTGGGCCAACAGGAACGCGGGGGTGCCTTCTTCGATACCAAACACCTCCAAGTTTTGCGTTCCGGGAGCCGGCTGCCAGATGATTGGCATGATCCAGCGAATGATCAGGTTCCAATTCTGGCTCACCCGGACCGGGATCACCGGCTGAATATTAAGCACGTCCTGCGTGCGGTCAAAGGGCCCGATGCCGAAGTTGCTGTTGTTCTGAATGGGAACACTGATAAGGCTTGCCACCGGGTTTTGAGTTGCCTTCTGTAATGCCGCTGTACTGTCGGCCGGCTTTCCCTCTGTGGTTCCCGGTGGTTCTTGCGCCGACGCCGGCGCCCACATGAGGAGAATCGATGTCAGGGCTAATGCGACCAACTTGGGACGTAGAATTCTGATGCGCATCTGGAGCACAGCTTTTTCTCCGCACTGGTCTGGACGCAATTCTTATCGAAACTTCGGTCAGTGTGCTGACTTCCGGTATCCGGAGTTGGTTACGTTTACCGTAAGATTCTTTGCCTTGGCGACTAGAACTTCGGTCGCCGGGTATCCCGTCCCATCCTGGAGGGACGAGAAGCGAACATTCAGGGTGACAGCATCCTTGGGGTCGTCCAAGTAGGTGGCCACGGTCAGCCCCATCACCCGGTTACTGGCCGGGTTGACTTCCACCGACAACACGTCGCCGGGCTTTGCGTAATTGCGGAGGTTCACGCGTGCGCCCTTGCCAGCACCCGGCAGGTCCACGCTGGCATTGCCAGCATCCTTCACGGCCTGTATTCTCGCCGGGTCGGGTGGAACATAGGTCTTCACCAGTGCCACCGCCTGCTTCATGTAATCCGTCAGTTCCGCCTTCTTTTTCTCGATGATGCGGCCCCTCAGCCCTCGTTTCTTATCCTGCGGAGACTCTGACACATCGACCTTCTGTAACGAGCCCTCAGCGCCGTAATAGCATTGCTTCTGCTCCCGCGACTTTTCCTCACCTTTGAGACTGATCACGGTAGTTTCGATCCATTCATACTGTCGGATGGTCTGCTGGTCCCGCGCCACGGATTCCTTGAGCGCAGCCACTCGTTGCTGCACTTCCGGGTTCTGGGCGTTGGCGGGACAGATAAATCCTGCGCCAGCCAAAAGAACGAGCAGCGCCAGCGGTGTGGTACTCAAGTTACACCATGCTGTATTTCTCATAAGTCTCCTCTCGATAATTGCCTAGTTGACGAAAAAAGCCCCGGAGCTAGCTTTGCTTCAGTTGCTTTTTCCGGGGCCGCTCGTCACTGCTTCCATCACGCGGTCGAGGTTGAAGGTGCCGGGCTTCTGGCGCGGGGGGAAATCGCGGAAGCTCTGCAGCCAGTTACCGACGTAAAACGCTGCGGGCGCGATCACAAAGACGTGTTCCACGAACCAGTGGTCGTAATCCATGCCCTCATACTCGGCCCGTTCAAAGGGATCGCTGCGTAGATTTTCGATCAATGGGGCGCGCAGTTCCTGGAACGGCTCCATCCAGACTTGCAGGCCGTGGGCATTCTGCTTCAGGAAGGTGACCTTCCAGTTGTTGTAGCGCAGCGCGGCGACGTTGCCGTCGTCGGTCCAGTAAAGGAACTCGTGCCGCGGCCACGCGCCCCCGTCCTTCAGGGCGGACGTCAGATTGTAACCATCGAGATGCACCTTGTAGGTCATGTCGCCGACTTTCCTGCCTTTCAACAAGTCCTCTGTCACCGTGGTGTCGCCCACTGCGGCCATCAACGTCGGGAGCATGTCTTCGTGCGAACAGATGTCGTTAATGATTGTGCCGGGCGTGATAACGCCGGGCCAGCGAATGAAAGCAGGGACGCGATAGCCGCCCTCCCAGTTCGTGTTCTTCTCGGATCGGAACACAGTGGTGCCGCCGTCCGGCCAACTCATGGTCTCCGCCCCGTTGTCGGTGGAATACATGACGATCGTGTTATCAGCAATGCCGAGATCGTCAAGCTTCTTGAGTAGCTCGCCGATCATCGCGTCGTGTTCGACCATGCCATCGGGGTAAACGCCGAGCCCAGTCTTTCCCTGGCTCTCAGGCTTGAGGTGCGTCCAGATGTGCATGCGGGTCGAGTTCCACCAGACGAAGAAGGGCTTGCCATCCTTGTGCGCCTTGTCCATGAAAGCCATCGCGCTTTGGGTAAGGTCTTCGTCAATCGTCTCCATGCGCTTCTTCGTCAGCGGGCCGGTGTCTTCGCACTTCTGCTTACCCCACTTGCCAAACCGCGGGTCCACCGTCGGGTTGTCCTGGGTGGTCGCGAAGCAATGCAATACGCCGCGCGGACCGAACATCGCTTTGAACTTGGGATCCTTCGGATAGTCGGGGTTCTCAGGCTCCTCCTCCGCGTTCAGGTGGTAAAGGTTGCCGTAGAATTCGTCGAAGCCGTGAACCGTGGGCATGTACTCGTTACGATCACCGAGGTGGTTTTTCCCGAACTGTCCGTTTACGTAGCCGTACGGCTTGAGCAACTCGGCGAGCGTTGGATCTTCTTTTTGCAGCCCTTCCTTCGCGCCCGGCAGGCCGACCTTGGTGAGGCCGGTGCGGATAGGTGACTGGCCGGTAATGAATGCTGCGCGACCGGCAGTGCAACTCTGCTGGCCGTACCAGTCTGTGAAGAGGGCGCCCTCGCGGGCGATCCGGTCAATGTTGGGAGTTCTGTAGCCCATCATGCCCTGGTTGTAGGCGCTGACGTTCCAGTAGCCAATGTCATCACCCCAGATGACGAGAATGTTGGGTTTCTTCGTTTGCGCCGGGTGGGCCTGTGCTGGCTTGGCCGACATCATTAGACTGGTAGCCAGTACGAAGCTAAACACCGCCCACGCGCCAGCGCGCTTGAGACCTGCAACAAAAGAGCGCGTCATCTTCCCCCACCTGCCACCACGGTTGCCGTTTGCTTCATTGATTTATCTCCTCGCCCTTCTTGTTTGCTCCATCCAGAAGACGGATTAACTGCAACTTCCACTTCCATCATCCGGGAACGGCAGTCTAAGCGGAGAAGGCCTCTGATGCACGCGAGGCTAGCAGGCCGGGTGGAAGGTCGAAACTGTCAAAGATGACAGTCACGGAGTTGGCTGGCTCACGTTCTTTGCGGTAGCGTGTCCGTTATTTCCGGTTACCGGCATCACGCAACGAAAGCCAAGATGATTGGTCCCGGTGCTGACTTCGCCTTTGCCTCGTGTGCCCACTACGTAACGCGAGCAATACTGGTCGGTGCAGAGGAAGGAGCCGCCACGGTGAACTCTCTTTTTCTCAGTCGGCTCGGAGGGATCGTAGGGCGTGTCCGGTCCCTGCGGATTTCGCGTCACGCCGCCTGCGACGATGAGCCGTGCGTAGTAATCCGGTCGGTACCAGTCGCTGGTCCACTGCCACACATTACCGGCCATGTCGTAAAGGCCATAGCCGTTCGGCGGAAACTGCGCGACCGGGGCAATCCCAGCATAGCCGTCATCCCCCATATCAATGTTGGGAAAATGTCCCTGGTGAGTATTTGCCATCCATTTGCCATTCGGTCGGAACTGGTCTCCCCAGGGGTAGGACTTGCCGGCGAGGCCTCCGCGCGCCGCAAACTCCCACTCCGCTTCCGTAGGCAAACGCTTGCCGGTCCACTTGGCATAGGCCGATGCGTCTTCGTAGGCCACCTGGACGACTGGATATTTCTCGCGCTCCTTGAGGTTGCTCTTGGGGCCCAGAGGGTGGCGCCAGTTCGCACCCTTTACGTAGGACCACCATTGAAATTGGTTGTCGAGCGGCACGGGATGATCGGGCGGCGAAAAAACGACGGAACCAGCCACTAGATTTTCGGGAGGAGCACCGGGAAAATCCTCTGCGCGTGGCGCACGCTCGGCCACGGTCACGTAACCTGTCGCCTTAACGAACTTGGCGAACTCTTCGTTGGTCACGTCAGTTTTATCCATCCAGAATCCATCGACGTACACGCGGTGAATCGGGCGCGCGTCGGCCGCTGCATGCATGCCGGCCGGATTGAGGGCTGGTGGATCCATGGCGCCCATAGAAAATTCCCCGCCAGGAATCCACACCATGCCGCGTGGCTGCGGAGCAGGAGCTAGAGAAGCGTTGGCAATGGTGGGACCAAAAGCCGCGGCCTTATGGGCTTCGGTTATCCGCTGGCCCACCTCCACTTTCTTGACGAGCGAAAAGAGGGACACCCGGGAACCGACGAACGCCACGGCGGCTGCGAGCACAACCATGGCCAGCAAAATCCACACTGCATGCGTGAGTGTAAAAAAGGTCGGTTCGGTCCGTGTGCTGGCTTGCGTGTGCTTCATGTTGTGCTCTGCCCTCGCGAGGTAACCTTCACGTGACCTGCACACGAACAATACGAGTTGGGGTATAGGTCAGCAACTGTCAAGACTGACAGTTGCATGTCAGAGAGTCGGGCCAGTTTCATTCCTCTACCCGGCTCCAACTGGTATCGGGATCAAACGCGCTCATAGCGGTTGCTGTTTCTGTAGTGCTCTTACCCAAATCCTTCTGGAACAGCAAGCCATCCTGGTTGATGATGAATGTCATCACTCCCGAATTGCCGTATTCAGCCGGATACGCGACGAGGGCGAACCCGCCGACCATTTTTCCATCGACCACGTAGTCCTTCGCACCGCCGTTCGCGTGACTCCCTTGTTTGGTCAGCATATGGAAATAGTAGCCATGGAAAGGCGTGGGGGAGTTCGCCTTTGCACTATATCCTTCGGCAGATGCGGACGCCGCCAGAGGCCCGAGCGGGCTTCTGGGCTGACCCTCTGGCGAATCCCAGTACAAACCATTATGCTTGCCAGCGTCACTAATGAACTTCAGAGCGTATTGCCGCCTGCTTCCGCCATCGTGACGCTGTGAGAAGTACTCCGCCTGAGCGTCAGCCACCGCTACACAGATGTCGATAACCGCCAGTTCATTCCGGCCAATACGGCGATTCAGAATCTCATCCTTTCCCGCAGCCGTGTCGAAGTACCACCGCCCGGCACCATTCTTCTTCAGAGGAATCGGGAAAGGAAAATTGTCAGCTCCCACCAGCAGGATTTGGCCTCCATCAGCCGTCTTGCGCCAGCGGTGCATCACCCCATAGGCCGCCACGAATGCGTCGCGCGCATTCTTGTCTTGCGTGGGATCGCCAGAATAGACAACCTGCTTCGCTTCCGGACCAAAAATTGCCAGCACCGCGTTTTGATCCCCTGACTTTGCCGCTTCCAGCAACGCATTGCTCGCATCGTCGGGTGAAGTAAACACCTTGAACGAAGGTTGCTCGGCGACCGAAGGCTTCTCGGACCTGCTGCAGGCAGCAGTAAGGACGACCAGGGCCAAAAGTATCAACCAGTGTCTGCGGATATCGAGCGACATACTTAATCTCCCCAAAGATCGAATGTAGGGCACTTCACCAGAACACCGACGGGACATATCTGCCGTGGAGTTCACCTGCGGCCGCCCCAGCCACCGCCACCGCCCCGACTTGCCGAGCCACGAGCACTGTCCGCCCTGGACTGCCAGCCTCCGCCGCCTCCGCCGGCTCCGCTGAAGGCCGATGATCCGCTGCTCTTTTCCTGCCCGCCCCAGCCCTTCGAAGCAGCAGAATTGCTCCCGCTGGGTTTCTGCACGCTGTTCCAGCTTCCGCTCTTATTTGTCTCCCAACCGCTTCCCGTGTTTTTGTACTGATTGCCGTTCGCTGTCGCGTACTTATTACCACTTGCAGACTCACCCGCGGCAGCGCTGTTGTACTTACCCGCGCCGCCAACAGCCTTGCCACCGCTCGAGTTTTGCGCCGATGCCACGGTTCCCTGCGAGGTTGTTTGATGCTGGGTGTTTGTAGTCTGCCCGTTCTTTGAATACACCGAGCTTCCGTAACTCCCATAGGCGTTAGAACTCTGGTGGGTGGCCCCATAGGCCCCGGTACTCGGGTTGTATGCCTGACCAGCTTTTTGGGTGCCGTAGGCAGTCGTGGTTGACGCGCCACGTGCATAGGTCCCAGTGGCAGGGTTATAGCCAGTTCCGTAGCGCGCTGCGCCGCCAGCACCGTATACCGTCTTACTTGAACCATAGTAACCACCGTGCCAGGCATTGTTTCCGTAGTATGCTCCGCCGCGATACACCACCGCGGTGCTGCCGTGCCAGCCACAATTCCAACTGCTATATCCCCAGCCATATCCGCCGCTCATCATCGCGCCCACAGCGATACCGGCTCCAAAGGCAAGTACGCCGGTCGCGACTACGGTCGCGGTACTGTATCCGGGAGTTACATAGGGATAACCGTAAACCACCGCTGGGTTGTACATGGGGACATACACTACCTGCGGATTCGCAGATTGAATGACGATGACTTGCGGAGACTGTTGCACGACCGTAAGCTGCGAGCTTGATTTCAGATTGCCGGCAGCTTGAGCTTTTGCACGCAAGACTTGGACGGCCGACATGACATCGGCGACTTGGGTGTGATACGCCTCTCCCAACGCGGAAGTCCAACTGAGGTTCTTCGCCATGTTGTCGAGCACAGAGGGAAACTGGGTCAGCGCTTTCACGCTGGGATCCCACGATTGCTTATCAACGCTCTGCATTAGGGCCTTGCCTGTGAGATTCTTGTTTTGCTGAAGCCAGTCGTCGGCGAAAGCTACCTGATCTGGAAAGGTCGCAGCCGCAAGAACCTGGGCTACCAGGGCATCCGGGTATAGCGCGATGGGCGCAACCAGCTGTTGCAACTCTTCCGCACTCAGAGGCGCACCTTCTCCCGAATATCCGGTCGATGTTGGCGGCGATTGAGCCCGAACCTCAAGTGGCGTTGTGGCAATGACGAGCAGGGCCGCTAACGCCGTTGACAAAAGCCGTTTCGCGAAGGTTTTGAACATTATGTTCTCTCCATTGCAGGGATGTATCAAGCTTGGCCGCCGCGCGTTGACGGATCGGACTACAGAAGCCACTCGGTCCTGCGCAATGCTTCCACTAAAATGATCGTCGGGATCATTGGCCTATTCTCGGTTTCAAGTTAATCGTGACGCCAACCACCACGCCGCTCGTAACAAGGTTGACTACCGAGCTCCTACTGCCGCGATAGTCGATAAATAGATAGCGATAGCCGCCCTGCAGGGCGTAGCGCGGATTCAACCTGTAGCCGAGTATGCCTGCGACCTGATAATCCTGCTTCGAGCCTGCGCCCCACCCGCCCACGTCACCCAGCGCTGTAATCGACGCCTTCGGACTCAACAGTACCTGAACTCGCCCACCCACCAGCGGATCGGCCCAACTCTGCGACGTGCTGAAACTCAGGCCCAGCAAGGAAGGACTGAAATTGAGCTTCTCCCCCAAATGCCAGTAACGGACTCCGGCATTGGCATCGACCTTGAGTTTTTCATGATCGATCACGCGATAGCCGAGCTTTGAAGTCCAGATAAGTAAGCCCCCTGTAAAGTTGGCCGATACCGCCGCCAGTCTGGGAAAAGGCAGCGCTTTGCTGTCAGAAAGCCTCAGCCACAGCAGATCGCCGTTCAGCAGAAAACGCTTCCGGCGAGCCTCGGCCGCGCCCAGGAGTCCAACATCCAGATGCGAAAGCAGATCGCTGGCGCTGACATGGACGCCGGCGGTACGGCCGAACGCGCCAACTGTTCCGTGCGCCCCGGCAAACCAGAGATAAGGAGTCACTGCAAAGTGCCAAGCCTCATCCGCTTGATTACCTGCATTTTGCTTGCCCGCGGTTTGCGTTTGTGTACTCGGTTGCTCCGGTTGTTCCTGCGCAATCACAGGTCTACAGAGCAGCGATCCCAGCAGCGATACGATGAAAACCGCCCACCGCAGACTTCGATACCGACTCATAGCCGTCTCCTTGCATACGCCGGCAAATAGTCCATCTTTGCCGTATTGTTGCGCTCCCGTTAAGGAGAAGGCATAGACGGATCGAGATCGAATGCTAGCGACGAAGATGGCGTAGGGGATACTGTCAGTATTGACAGGCAGCTCGCAAGTCTCCATTGGAGGAGTGGTGCGGCAGCGGTTGTTCTCGTCGCCGTCATCGATGCCAGATTTGCAAAATAGATAATAGATCGCCATGCTGGCGCATTTGCGTTCTCTTCCGGTGTGCAGCTATGGGCGGTCCTCCGCTGTTTCAGGACCGCCATGCCCGGTGTTTACAGGGAGCACTAGCTGCCAGTTACTCCCTTATTGACCAGTACTTTCACTTCAACCCGTCGGTTGTCAGCTCTTCCCTGTGCTGATTCGTTCGATGCCACTGGATCGGAGATGCCCATCGCCGCTGGCGCTAGTATATGCCGCGGCGAGATGTTGCACTCTTGCATCAAGTACCCAATAACTTCCTCGGCTCGGTCCTTGCTTAAGGTTTGGTTCAGTGCCGCGTTTCCCGTTGAGTCTGCGAAGCCCTTTACTTCGATCATATAGCCTTGCAGGTTTGTCGCATTGCCAGCCAATGAAGTCAGGGCGGTCTTGTCTTTCTCCGCTAGTTTGCTACTGCCAACGGGAAAGTAAACCGCAGCTTCATTCTTCACATCATAGTCGGCCAAATCTGCGAAACGCTGAGAAACATCCTGTTGATTGGTTGCAATCTGTTGCTTATTGACGTCAATATCTTGCTGGTTGGACGCAATAGCTTGCTGGTTGGACGCGATAGCCTGCTTGTTTGCGCCAATGTTTTGCTGGTTTGTTTCCACCTTCTGATTTGTTGGCGTCAAGCCCGCCTGGATCATACTCGCCGTGGCCAAGTTCTGCTTCGTAAAATCGACCTTGGAGGCTACTACCTGGCCTTGGGCGTTGGTGCTTCCGGTCACCGCGACAGGTAGTCCAGGGATGAGACTCGTCCAGGACATCTGTGTACGTCGGAGGCCGACGATTCCTTTCGGTACCTGTACCTTCGTGTCATCCGTTAGAGTGACCACGGTGGTGGTGCCGTCCTCAGCTCGCACCGTCATGTTGTCAGCGGTGCGCGCTATGATCATTCCTTTCAGTTTTGTATCGTCCTTACCGTACGCCAATGCAGACGCGCAAATGAGTAGCGTGCAAGCAACGGTCAATTTCAGATTTCTTTTCATGGTGATTGCTTCTCCTTAAGTGCCCAATCGTCTTCTGGTATCGGAGGTTCGTGTTTTCGAGGTGAAGGTATCCGAGGTGAAGGTAAAAGCGTCGGTCCGTCCTATGTGTGTTGGCTTGACTGTTTGCAGGAGCGAATGCTGGAACATTCGATGGAACGTCAGGCAGCGTGGTTGCCCGCGCTACTCCTTCCCGGGAAAACTCTTTCGAGATGAGAGTAAGGCGGCGCGGCAACATGTAAAACTGGCAATAGTGACAGCGCCAGGCGCCGCCCGGACTCGCGATCATTCCCTCCGAGCCGCCTTCGGGAATCAAAGCCAGCGGCCAATGTGTAGCAGACCTACGGCTCCTCGGACGATTGCGATGGTGACACAAAACTGCGGTCAGCAAGCACCTCGTTGATGGCGAATACCAAGTCACTGAGAAGGCGTGGTTTCACGACGTACCCAGTTGCGCCAACAGCGAAGCAGGCGTGGACGAAGGTCTCGCCTTCCTGAATCGTGAGGAAAACAACTTTGGCCCTCAGCCCATCAAGTTTCATCTGGGCTACAGCTTGTATTCCATTCAGAACAGGCATAGAGATGTTGACGACCAGAACGTCAGGATCCAGGGACTCAGCGGCACGGATGAGCGACTCACCATCGCGAACAGCCCCCACTACGTCATAGTGCTGCGCGAGCACTTCAGTAACGCTTTTGAGCACGGCTTCGTGGTCATCGGCAAGCAAAACATGAACTCGGCTCACTGGGACCTGATTTCGGTGATGGAAAAACGAGTCATCCGACTCTCTGTACTTACGGTACTTCTTGTCAGGGCAGAGGGATACTGTCAAAAGTGGCAGCCGGACAGATAAGCGGTGTCCGTTCGATGCTAGCGGCGAGGCGTCGGACCTAGTTGCTTTGTTGCGTTAATGTATCGGTCGGCAACGAACCTGAGCTAGCCATAATCGATGTGCTCGTGAAAAGAGGGCAGGAGCTTTCATGCGGCGGTTGGGGCCTGATTCTTTGCTCCTTTTTTCCTTGCTATCGACACCCAAACGTCTATTTCGGTGCCGTGCTTTGGGCGAGACCGTATTGAGATTCGCCCATTAACAAGCTGAAGTCTCTCCTGCATGCTGACCAGGCCGAGCCCTCCTTTGGAGGTTGCAGATTGTAGATCGAAACCCCTGCCACCGTCCCGCACCAAAAGATGCACCTCGTTGGTTTTCCCGCCAAGCTCGACCTGCACGTAATCGGCACCACTATGCGTTACAGCATTGCGTAACGCTTCCTGCAAAACTCGGAAAACGCATAGCGAAACGTCTGCCGGGATACCGGCGGGTAGGCCGTTCTGTTTGTAATCTACCTTGACCTGCTGTTGCTGCGTGTATTCCTCGCAGCAATTCCTGACTGCCACACCAAGGCCGAGCAGTTCAAGCTGTGATGAGTGGAGCTGATGTGAAATGGCCTGCACGTGTTTTGAAATGTCGACCACGCGCTTTGAGAACTGGTGAAAGAATTCCGCTGGCACACTGACGGAGGAAGGGTACTTCGCCGCGAAACGCTCCATGTCGACCACAAGCAAGGCGAGACTCTGGTTAATATCATCATGGAGATCTCTCGCAATACGCCGTCGCTCCTCCTCCTGGGCGGTGATGAGCTGGCCGGTTAGTCTGCGAATAGCTAATTCAGCAGCTTTGCTGTCGCTGATGTCAACACACGACCCAACGAACCCGGCGAACGCACCGTCCGACTCAAACCTGGGTGCCCCAGAATCAAGAATCCAGCGATACTCTCCGTCGAAGCGGCGTAGGCGATACTCCATTCGGAAGCTCTGGCGCGAGTCGAAAGCGCTGTTATACGTTGCCAGGCAACCTTGCAAGTCCTGAGGATGCACGGAGCGGGCCCAGCCGTCGCCAAGCTCATCCTCCAGAGAGCGGCCGGTGAAATCAAGCCACTTCTGATTGAAATGAGTACACCCCTTGTCCGTGCCGGACATCCAGATCATCACCGGGGCGTGATCTGCTATGACTCGGAATCGCTCTTCGCTGTTACGTAGGGCTAACACGATCCGTTTGCGTTTCAGCGCGTTGGAAAATACTTGGCTCACCAGCCTGAGTCGGCTGACAAGTTCATCCGGCCAGACCTCTTCTGCTTCTGCCTTTACGGTCGCGAACAACATAGCGCCCAGGACCCATCGACCGACCTCAAGAGGTAGAATCGCAACCGACTTGGCCCCCAATCGAGCGTACGCTTTCTTGTCATTCGCGGCGCACCGGGGCAGTTCCTTCATCGTGGTTACGCGGATCGTCTCGCCAGAGACAACCGTCCTCAAAGACCACGAAAAGTCTGTCGCTACGAAAATATTGTTCGGCGAGCCGCTACTCGGAGTCTCCCAGCAGTGCGCCACGCGGAGATGGGTCTTATCGTCTGAGAACTCCAGAGCAACGATCCGGTCAATCTGAAGAGACTCCGAGATTCGGCCCAGCGAAGATTCGATGGCGGAATCAATGTCATCTGCGGCCAGTGCGGTAAACTTCGTCGATAATTCCGAAATTAACGCTTCGAAGCGGTGTTGGTACGCGGAGGCGCGACCGTACTCCTGTTTCAAAGCCGCGACCCTCACTGCCTTGCTCATATTGCGATCCTGGCTTAGATAGGAACTGTGCGCCTACCCGTGGACATACTGCCTTCCCTAAGCAGCCGCTTGCCCAATCAGACGGTTTTCTAGCTCTGCGGGATGCGCGACCTCCTAAGGAAATCAGCATCGGCTGTCGCTGCACGTTCGAGCCGATAGTCGAGATGGACAGGCGTCCGAACAGAAATGCTGAGCCGCAGCACGCAAACAACTCTGAGTTTCCAACCGGCATTGCGGCCGAGAAGGAATCTGAAGACATCCCTTACCCTGCAGTGTGCTCTTAGCCGTGTGCTCTTACCTCGGGACGAATTGCTTCTTTCTCATCGACACGTCCCGTCATCCATAAACTGCCCGCTCGCCGCCATCGCTCCCAGGGATCTTCCGCAGGCGATCACGCTCTGATTCAATGTGTCGTTCGTCAGCGCATCGGCATTGATGTAAGTCGCCGCTGCCCGTTTCGCCAGGAAGCTGTCACTCAATTGCTTCATCTTCTGATACTCGATCGTAATTAACTGCGCCGCTTTCTGATCCGCATCTGTCGTTGCCGCCACCTGCGCGAGCCGCAGATTCTTCGCGGCCGATGTTTCATACGGCCCCAGCACCTCCGGTGTCACTGGAAACTGATTCTCGATCGCAGTCGTCAGCGCGCTATGCCACTCGCGAATCGTGCTCATCTCCTCGATTCCCGCGCGCAGAAAATCCCTCGATAATCCCACTTGTTCCTCTGCGCGCGGCGCCTCGTTTCCTTTCAGCGTCAAGGTCATTACATTCCCATGAAAACTCAGAGACCCACTAACCAACTGCGCCAATGCTTCGACTTCCACATACTTTTTTCCATCGATCTGCGTCACCGGAACGTCGCCCATATGCCCGCTCACCGACAGTTTCTGAATCTTTTCCTGCGACATCGCAAGTACGGGCAAGCTCATCGCCAACGCCACGATCCACCACACATATCGCATGCTCTCCTCCACTTCGGTTACGAGGACATTTCGGGCTGATTTTGTTTATAGACCACGCGGTTGGCGCGTTATCTATCACCGACTGGAAGAAATCGCTTGGTGGTGCGCGCCATTCGTCCGACACTTTCATTCCACCCTGTCATTGTCTTGCTGCACTCTGGGCTGAACTCTCCCAGCCTTTGTTCTGCGTCCGAACAACAGGGATTTCAACTCGTCCTCGCCCAAAACCCGGCCGAACTCCATGAATGCGAAGAACGGTATCAACACGACGAACATGAATGCTCCCACGATTAAGATTCCTACCAGACCTCCGCCACCTATTTCCGGAATGCTTTGGGCAATCGTCTTACCATGAAACATTCCGATGAGCACTCCTTCCACGATGTGGAAACAGATCAAAATGGTCGAGAACACAGCGGACTTATATAGAATCGGATAGATAAGAGGCCTGTTTCTGAGGTGCTCCCCTGCCTGCAACGCTTCTGCAATGAAAATAACCTTACCCAATACTATTGCGTTAATGAGGCCAAAACCTACCTTGTAGCCCAATTCGGAACTTAGGTTGTGCTGCCTTAAAATCATCCATTTGTGAGCTTCCAATAGGCTGAATAGTACCCAAAGATACCCGACGATTACTGAGAAGCTTTTCGCCTCAACGAGAGCTTTTTCTTTCAATGCGTGTTTATCCAACATCGTGAACATCCCGTGTAAAGGTTATGCAGATCCCGCGACGATCGGCTCTGACAAACGAGGTCAACTGCTCATTGCCGGTACGGAGGATGATACGTACCGGTTCACTTGCGGCGTAATTTCGAATTGCCTCCAACTCCTCACCGTGAACGTGAAATATGTACGAGTGCTCCGCGTGATAGAGCGCTAGCCACTCCCATTCGACAATGCCGTTCATGGATGCTCCCCCAAGTCGCTTTGAACTGGGCCGCCACGCCTTAGGTTGCTCCCCTGCTACAAGCTCACCGCGGCCCAAAGTAGTTGGTGTGTCTGCAACGTCTTAGACAGCAACCTCCTCTTTCTGTCGCGTCGCCCTGGGACGAGCCAACATCTTCGCGATCGCGCTGACCTGCTCCCCCGAATCCGCACGAGCGAAGCCAATACGTCCACCCTGAGAACCTGCAACGTTAGGTCATCGCTCCCCCAGTCAAGGAGGTGAGAGCTGAAAGGAATTTGTCAGCCGGCAACGCTCATCGACTGTGCTAAACGGCTTGTACCCCCGGGCATGGCGAGCGTCTGTTACGTTTGCAGCGAAATGAGGTGCTCTCGCATTGCATACTGGAACAGTTCGGCGTTCGTTCTTAAGCGTAGAACTTCCATGATTTTGTACTTGTGAAATGCTACAGTCCGCAGAGTCAACTTGAGGTTGTAGGCAACTTCTTTCATCGACTTCCCCTCGGCTAACAGTTGAAGAACCTCGCGCTGCCGATTCGTGAGTTTCTCTTGTCCGATGTGCGAGACCCGGGTTTCGAGAAAGAACCCCTCCACGTCATTCGTGACCAGCGGCGATATGTACTGCTTGCCCTTAAGCACTTCGCGAACAGCGATTGCGAGTTCCGCCGCGGCTGAGGTCTTCAGGAGATAGCCCGATGCACCACCCCGGAATGCCTCTGCTGCGACACCTATATCAGGGTTCATGGTCAGGTACACGATCCTAGCCGTATGTAGCAACTTCCTAATACGCCTGCCGGCTTCCAACCCGTTCATCAATGGCATCCCGATGTCGAGAATGATGACTTCCGGTTTGAGCTCCGGAACTGCCGCTAATAGAGCCTGACCGTTCGCAAAGATACCGATCACTTCGAACTCTGGTTGCAGGAGCGTTGCGCATGCTTCCGCGACGAGGGTATGATCGTCGGCGATTGCAAGCCGCGTGCGATTAACAGGACTCATATTCGAACTCATTCCGCACCTCTGTAATACTGAGCACGGCGTTAACAAACCAAACGGTAACGCTACAACCAGCTTCAACCCAGTGAACCGTAAGCTTAACCTTGAGATTAGCGTAGCAATACACTTCCGACTGCCGCTCACAACCTCATCGGACACATGGATGACGATTACGTATCCAAAGAATGCCAACTAGGAAACTTAATTGTGTGACAATCCCGGTTGCAGTTCGGCCGGAGGAACACAGAGTCAGTTCTCGGCCTATTCAGAGAGCCGCTGTGCCGTATTGAAATCATCCTGCGCGGCTCTTGAGCCTGGCTTCAGCTCTGTTCTTTTTGATTGTGTCCAGCCGCTTGATTGTCTCCAGTCGCCGATTCATAAGAACCCGACAGAGCTGTATCTCTCATAGACTCGTGAACCAATCTCGTCGCCGAAACTTTATGTGTTCAGAGTGGATGCTTCCTGCGGGCACAGGATGAAGCTCTTACCTCGTTCGCTGCAGGAGTTATCCCGGCCAACACATTGTCGTCCGGCGGCATCAACTTGACGACACGGGGAAACTGGCGGCCCTGTCAAAGTTGACAGGTGACATGAGGTTGGTGGCTTAGATATCCTCTCTGCGTTTAACCACGTCTTGAGCAGGCAAGATGCTTTCGTGCAATGGCTGCGTCGTTCGAGCCCAACAAGACAATGCCGGATTGGAAGTTGCGCGGAGTTGTGCGGACATGGCATTTGCTTCCTAACTGGAGGAGAGAAATGAAAAGATTTTCAATGCTGGTTGGCCTGTTCATGCTGGTAGCAGGCTTGGCTCTGGCTCAGGACACTTACCCGAAGTTTGACACGTCGCCAGCGTTCATGTACATCCGCACCAGCCCCAATTTCAGCAACGCGTTCACCGTAGTAAATCCCGTGACTGGCCAATCATTCGTGACAGGCCAAAATGATTTCAATTGCGCCGGTGGCGGAGGTACGTTCACCTATAACGCAAGCAGGCATTTAGGCATAGGAGCTGACCTGGGTGCCTGCAAATTTTTCGGTAACACAATTGGTCTGGGCAACTCGATTACCGGGTATCAGTTTACCTATTTGTTCGGGCCGCGGATTATTTTCCGAAACCATAGCCCCTTCACACCGTTTTTCGACGTCCAATTCGGCGCCGACAAACTCTCAGCCAGTTGCAAAAGCAGCGCGACTAGATGCCTGACCATTGCTGGCTCGGGCACTTACTCCAAAAATGCCTTCGCCTTGACGGCGGGTGGGGGACTTGACATCAGGCTCAGCAAGAAATTTTCGTTACGGCCTATCCAGGCGGAATATCTCTACACCCGCTTTGGCAACGACTGTGCCCTTGCTATCTGCAATAACAACAACAATCAGAATAGCTTTCGACTGAAGAGTGGAATCGTCGTAGCGTGGGGGGAGAAGGGCCAGTAACGTTTGTTGAAGAAGTCTGCGAAGTTCTCCGAGACCTTGGCCCTCTTCAAGATGCAGGCCAGGGTCAACGGGCAGAGTGCAGGGGGTAACCACTGCTCTCCGAGTAGACGTCCGAGAATAGACGGTCACCGTTGCCGCGTGCCAAAACGATGCACCATTAGGAAGTTTCGAGGGTATAAATCTGGTATTGGGAATACTCAATCTAGTGTAGTGCGATGAAAGTCAGAGCAGTTATTACACGGGAGTGCCTACCCGGTATATCCACACACTCCAACGCGAGGAGAGTTGACGACCGGCAGGCACATTTCGTCGCCACACGTATGTGCAACGAGGCACGATTTGCAAAGCCAGCCCTCCCCATTCCATGCGCATTCGGTACAGATCTGAGTAGCTGGTTTGTTTCCGCAGCGCTGACAGGTTACCTGCGGTGCCTCGTTTCTGGCCAACAGTTGCACTTTCGTTGAACCTCGTTCACGAAGAGCAACAACCTTTAGCGCAAGAGCGGTTGTGGAGCCGTAGTCATACTCGTAGAAGAACCTCATTCCTACCTCAAGCACTTGGTTCAACCGCGTACCCATGTCCATTTCTTCATCCATGAGTTCGTCTTCATCCATGGGCTCTGAAGCATAGCGTTTGCCGCCTATCTCAAACGCACTCAAGTGACCGCAGCATTCAAGCCAGGTATGACGGAGAAAATCGTCGAGTTTGTTCAGCGGGGATGCAATAGGTAGCGCCACATGCATCCAGTACGCCTTCGCCTCACGCCCTTCGACAAGTAAATGGAAGCTCTGGCCAGTCGGTTTCTTCGGAGCCGGCAATGGTCCGGAAGATCCCAGATGGCCGCACGCGAGTAGATGCCGTGGCATGGACGCCTTGGCGACTATCTCTCCGCAGAGATAACACTTTCCCATCGATTGCGGTTTGCTCATGACTGAACATTATAATGCGTCATATATAGCAACATTTATCTTTCAGCCGGGTTCTTATACAAGGGGACACGGCGGATGAGAATCGCACCTCAAGTGGTTCTGACAATCGACCAGAGGACGAAGTTGGAAACCTATGCGCGCGGCCGCAGGATACCCGCCCGGCTTGTGTTGCGGGCCAAGATCGTGTTGCTGGCCGCAGAAGGCAAGCAGGACATCGAGATTGCCCGCCTGCTTTCGATCGTGCCGCGCACCGCTGCACGCTGGCGCTCACGTTTTCTGCGCAACGGTATTGCCGGACTGGAACACGACGCGCCAAGGCCCGGCCGCACGCCCTCCATCTCGCCGGAGTTGGTGCGCATGGTGATTACCAAAACCACGAAGGAAAAACCTCCTCATGCAACCCACTGGAGTACGCGCACCATGGCCGCCACAGCCGATATTAGCGAGGCCAGCGTACGGCGCATCTGGCACAGTCACGGCCTGAAACCGCACCGCATGGAAACCTTCAAGCTGAGCAACGATTCCCATTTTTCCGAGAAGCTGGAAGATATCGTCGGACTCTATTTGAATCCGCCCGAACACGCGCTGGTGCTTTCGCTCGACGAGAAGAGCCAGATCCAAGCTCTGGACCGTACCCAACCCGGCTTGCCCATGAAGAAGGGCCGCGCCCAGACGATGACCCACGATTACAAGCGGAATGGAACCACTACGTTGTTTGCTGCTCTCAACACACTTGATGGCAGCGTGATGGCTACTTGTATGGAACGTCATCGTCATCAGGAGTGGCTGAAGTTCCTACGTCTCATCGATCGCCAAACTCCCGCCCACAAACAGCTCCACCTCATCGTCGATAACTACGCCACCCATAAGCATCCGGCGGTGCAGCGCTGGGCAGAGCGCCACAAGCGCTTTCATTTTCACTTCACTCCGACGAGCAGCAGCTGGCTCAACATGGTCGAACGATTCTTTCGCGACTTGACCGAAAATCAGCTCCGGCGCGGAGTCTTCACCAGCGTTGAAGCTCTCGAACAAAGCATCCTCGACTATATCGAAGAACATAATCGCAGCCCCAAGCCCTTCATCTGGACTGCTAAGGCCAATGACATCCTCGAAAAGGTCAAACGCGCCAGGGCCTATCTCAATAACAGCTCATCTGTGTGACGCACTACACTAGTATCACGCGGAATCCGAACAGTTGGCGAAGGTCGGTCGTCATCGGTTAAGCAATTCAGAAACCTTCTGCAACACAGCTAGAGGTGTTTCCGTCTTACTGAGAAATAGATCAGCATGTACAACACCCTCTGGAAGTTCTACGGCTCCCGAGAGAATCACGATGGGAATGTTCGGCTTTAGTCTCTTCATCTCTGCAGCGAGCTCCATCCCAGTAGTTCCCTGCAGGAAGTAATCAGTCAAGACAATGCCGATATCCGTGGAAGTAAAAAGCTGCATTGCGGTTTTAGCATCCTCGGCTACTAAAACAGAGTACCCGGCACTTTCCAGTACGCGTTTCCTGACGTACAGCGCCGTCACGTTATCATCAACGCAGAGAACAGTATGCATAATAATCCTCGATCTTCGTTCACATTGCCGGGGCGGTCGCCGCCTGAAGCCCAAAGCTTCACCGTCGTGCTGAATGAACTTGGGCCGCATCTGCTAAGCGTGGCAGCGCTTGGATTACACGAACTGCATCGGCGAGACGCATGATGCTCTCATTACAATCCGAGCATAGCTTCTTCCGTGTGTCTGATTTTTTGTGCTTGCACAATTCGCACATGCCATAACTCCTGGGAGAGATCACCCTCTCTTCGTGAAAGCCATCCACGAAGCCTTTCAGGGCGACAGGCGTCAGATTTCTCTCGACACACAGAATGACATTTCAAACTCAAGTCGGTCGTTGCCCCAGAGCAACTTGGTGATTGCCGCAACTTGGGTGAGGAATGATGAAGTGGACATTCGCTCAGGGCTGGTGCGCGGACTAATAGGGCCGTAAAGTATCGGCGCGTTCGGTAGAAAAGAGCGGTGATTGGCTGGCCTTACAGGGAAACCGGCAGCAGAGTTGCATTAATTGCCTTATGCGAACCCCTGTTATCTGTGTCTCGTTTTTGCTACGAAGATTCAACTACGCGAGACCGGACTGCTAGTTTTGAGGGTTGACTAGCGGCACTTATCGTTCCATTGTTTGTGTGAGTAGCGCCGCTCGACAGATAGGAACAGTACGGTTTTGGTGGGAGATCGGCTATGACTTGCCCGTCGTCTGCTGTCGTGAAGTTACACGTAAGATCTCGATTTCTTGAGGGACTCTCGCCGGCTAGCCTCGATTGCATCCTAGCGAGCGCAACCCCGCGGCAATACCTCGCCGGCGCCGTCGTGACAAACCAGGAAGACCCCGCGAATTACTACTTCTTGTTGACGAGTGGCCGCGCCAGATACTTTTTCGTTACACAAGACGGCCGAAAGCTGCTCCTTCATTGGTTTGGACCAGGAGAGACATTCGGCGGTTTCACGCTCTTGGCGAACCCATCAAATTATCTCGCCAGTACCGAAGTGGTGAAGGATAGTTGCGTTCTGATGTGGGACCGCCCTACCATCCGAAGCCTGGCCGAGAGGTACCCCAGATTACTTGAGAATGCACTATTAACCGCGGCTGACTATTTGACTCTCGCTGTCGCAGCTCACATTGCGCTGAGCTGCCATGACGCTCGACAGAGGCTCGGACAGGTGTTGCTTAACTTTGCGCGCAACTTTGGCCAGCAAGTTCATGATGGAACTGAAGTTGAGGTCACGAACGAGGAATTGGCTGGCGCCGCAAACCTCACGCTGTTCACCACCAGCCGCCTACTTGGCGAGTGGCAGCGCCAGGGTGCCGTTCTGAAGAGTCGCGGCAAGGTTCTGCTCCGCTATCCGGAGCGGCTGCTCCGCCCTGCTGCCTGACCACAAAGTCTGACGGCGTGCTTGAACCGGCTAGAACACGCGGCCCAGAGCAAAGAACCACGTGGCATGTCCTGTGTCTCCGACACTTCCGCCAATGAACAAGGGCCCAAAAGCCGTCCGCGCGATCACCCCGGCCGCGCCATCGTTGGGAAGCCTGCTCACGCCTGGAGCGTGGTACATTTTTCCAATTTCATAAAATGTGGCGGCGTAAAGGCCGTCGCCGAGAAATGGCGGAAGGAGGAGCAGTTTGTGCAGGTATCCCGCCCGGAAGAGAAAATACTGATCTCCGCGCACCTCGTTCTGGCCATAAGCAAACAGCCCGTCCGTCCCCCCCAGAAAGTATTGTGGAATGCCGGTGCGGTCGTAGCCCAGGGTCGATCCACCCTGAGCGAATAGGAAGACAGAAGCCGGCGGAGAGATGGTTTTGAAAAACTCGGATCTCAGTTCCAGAGTTGGAAACGCGCCGGACGCTCCAGGGCTCGTATCCACCCAGTGGAAATTCAACTCCCCTGCATACCCCCGGCGCGGAATGATCGGATCGTCCAGGTGGTCGGTTCTGAAAAGAAATCGCGAGTCTCTGAGTCCCCCCTTGACCGATGGGAATTGCGGAGTACCCAGCTTTACGCTCGCATCCAGATAGCCGATTTCGTAGCCGGCGCGGAGTTCGCTGAACCGGCTTAGCGCATAGCCGACGTCAACCCCAAATTTTTCCACACTGAGGCGGTAGTCGGCCTGAGGGTTGTTGTAGGAATAGATCCACAGCGCAGAGTCGCTCGCACTCGCGCGTGGCGCGTAGAACCACCTGGAGGTCTGGGTAAATTTCTTGTATAACTCGCCGTCAATCAAGTATGTGCTACCTATCTCGAAATCCGTACGCAACTCCGAGCCGTACCCGGCGATGTCGAGAAACGTCAATCGTCCTCCCAGCGCGAAGCTGACGTTGTCGGGCTCCGTGCCGTTTACCGCAAAGGCGGGCTGCAGAACGGGTGGCGCATAGTTCTTTTCGTGGACGGTGACCAGCAGGCCGGTTTCGCCATCATTCTGGGTCAAATCATAGGAAGCGCTGTCGAATTTGCCCACCCCAGTTAAGCGGGTCAGATATGTGTCCAGCATGGGAGTGTCGATCGGCTTGCCCACCAGAGGCTGGAGAAAGTTCTGGATCTTTTTTTTCGCGTCGTCGCTAGTCCCTTCCACTCTTACAAATTGTGGAACGCCCACGGCGCCTTTCTTGCGTGCATTGCGCCGAGCCACGTATTCGGTCCATGCGGCCTGATCGAGAGCATAAGGTAGCAAGATTTTGGATTTCTCCTCTGCCGCTTGCGTTCCCTTCTGGATGAGTGCTTCCGCTTTGTCGTAGTCCAGGGTGTTGAAGTTCTTAACATCCACTTTGACAACGAGGTCCGCAGCCTCCATCCCCCGTAGCTCCGTGTTCGCGATGCCGAGATCGATTGAACGGCCGAGGACACTGAACAGAGACTGGATTTGATTCGCGGTGATGGGAGAAACCTGCAGATGAACCGCGATGACCACGTCGGGCCCCATCTTGCGCACAAGGTCTGTAGGCAGGTTGTCAACCAAGGCACCATCCACGTACAGGCGGTCGCCCTCGCGGACGGGAGCGAAGATTCCCGGCAGGGACATGGTGGATCTCATAGCCAGACTAATCGGCCCGTGGTCGAATACATGAGCCTTTCCCGAGACCAGCTCGGTGGAAACGCAGCGGAAGGGGATGGGTAGATCGTCGAACGATTTCACGGACGAGTAGGCCAGTGTTTCACGGTCAATCACGAGGCCGATTTCATGTCCCGCATTCAATCCCGATGGGAGCGACGCCCCGTGTTTGAAACCAACCACCAAGTCGTTTTGAATTGCGCGCGCATCCTCCTTGCGGCGGTAAGAGAGGTCTTCGTAGGGGGTTCCGCCTGCAATGATAAGCGGCCAGTCCATTCCTTTGACGAGTTGTTCGAGTTCATCCGGGCTCTTGCCGGTCGCGTACATGCCTCCCACTAAGCCGCCCATGCTGGTTCCGGCGATATAGTCAATGGGAATGTGATGCTGCTCAAACCATCTGAGCACTCCGATGTGGGCCAGCCCGAGCGCACCGCCACCTTCGAGCGCAACCCCGATTGTCAACCGCTTGGGAGCCGGTGGTGCGCTCTGGCCAACAGCGATGAACGGAGACACGATTACAGCGAGTAGAGCAACCCCGATCCTCAACTGAAGGAAATGATAAGAATGCCAGCAAGTGCCTTCATGCGGACAAATGCGACTCATGTGACCTCCGACTTCTTCATCTCTTACCCATTCAGAATCCGATCCGCCCCGCTCGAATCAACGCAGAGAAATCAAGAGACCGGTTCGCAGCTTGGGCCGCCGCGTTGATATGCTCACGTCGCTTCAACTCTGGAAATGGAAGCCCGCCAGTGACCAGTCGTCCCCGGTCGTACAGCAGCTTATCCAGCGTGCCGTTCAATATGAGTTGGTAGTTCCATGGCTGCGGGTTGCTAACGTCAGCAGCAAGCTGTTTGTCGAGCGCAGTCGTACAGTTTCTTGTCAGCTGGTTATACCACTCGGGATTATCTTTCAATTTGCTCAGGTACGCGACATAGGTGAGGAACATAGCCCGTGCCATTTCCGATTGCAAATTGGCGCGGTACATGTAAACTTCTTCATTTTTGCGGTAATTGGTACGCAATCGAATAACGTCGCGCTCATCAGCAGCAACAACAATCAGCCCGTATTGGCGGAAACATCCAAGAATTGGAGAGTAGGACTGACCAGCCTTGTAGCGTGCCTCGATTGAGAATGCGACGTGCTCGTTGTCTCCAAATTGAAAGCTGACAATCGGATGGCTCGCCCAGCGCAGCCCCCAGTTCGTCAGGAATAAATCGGCGGCCCGGATCTGTGAAAGATAGACAGTCCGCGTGGTCCAGCAATTCGCGTAGTCAGTTTCGGTGCGATAGTCGCAGTTGCGTAAATTGTGAATTGTAGCTCGATTCCCGTCCATTTCAGCCCAGGCTGTTCGATCAACGTCGGGTTGCCAATCGCCATGGTTCGAGGGCTTTAGGTTCAGCCACCATGCGAGCACAATACAAAAGCTCCCGAAGCACAAGGCTGCCGCCCAACGGGACCGTCTGAGCTTGAGTAGAATCGCGGTCATCCCAAGGACGTAGATCAATGTCACCGGAATGCGTAATACTGCAATCCGAAAATCGACGTAAAGTGCTGCCACTGCCCACAGAGTGAGCAGCGCGAGGATAAACCACGCAATTGTGATTCCAATCGCCCGCAGCACTGTCGGCCAAGTCGCCTTCATTGGCTTTGGGTGTTGCAGGTCTGGAGAACTCAACAACATCGTTGTCTGCCCTTCCGTATGCCTTCAATGCACCTTCGCGAAAGTGGTCGATGGCTACCACCGGCATGGATCAAACGACCACCTTTAAGGCCCCTCATAGCAATTCGTGTTCAAGATCAGCAACGGACTGCTTGGCTCCCTCGGCGGGCTGTCGCTGTCTACCTATCGATTCGGTTTGCGCAAGGTAAAAAGAACGGGCCTAAGCGGCCACGAGATGGTTCCTGACGGCGTCCTTGACCAGTTCGGCGCTGCTTATTGCGCCAAGCACCTCCATCGGTCACGCAGCACCTTACCGGCTTGGTAGCGTTCGTGATGGCTGGGCAGTGGTGCCGGACGCACCGAAGGTCGCACCAACTTGGGGGCTTTGGAACTACGGGCGCTCTGGGTAGAAGGAGTAGAAGCAACACTGCCCCTCTTCGGAATCTCCGTTTCTGTTCAGGTCTATATTGGCCAAAGGGAACCGCTTTCGGTCTTCCGTAATAGGCCAGTGGGCGTGCGATGGCGCAGCCTGCGAGCCGGGTTGTATCTGACGAAGTGAGGCTTCCTCCGCCAATTTTCAAACATTTCATCGTTCCCTTTGACACCGGACTTCATCGAAGCGCAGTTTGCCGCGCAAGTCGACTGAGCGCAATTATGAATCGTGAGGCTCCAGACCCATTGCTCCAACCATCCTGCCCGACCGCACCATCGACTTCCTTCTCACGGCGCTATCGAAACTGCTCCGCCTGAAACCCCGCCGCCAGAAACATCATCATCACAGCGGAGCACTTCCGATGGAGTCCTGATCTCGAGGGCAATCGCCCAGATGTGGGAAGGAAATTGACACGCTTCAGTTGGCCCGACAGTGCGTTCCAGGTACATGGGCATCCTGGATTCTGTGATGATTGCCGCTGGTCAATTCTCCCGACGCTCAGTGGTATTTTTACCAGTTCCCGACACTCCAAACATCTTCTAGGGTATAGGTTGCTCTGGAGGGGACTCGCTTTTCATCTTCGGCTCACGCATTCATACCGCGCTCGATAGACAAACGCAGTCGTAAGCTTCCGGGGACCGACTCATCCGAGATCATGCCGAAAAACGTTCACCATTACGATTGCGCTGGAGGCGTCGCACAGCACGGCGCAGCGTTAAAGCAGCGTTCAATATGACTTGGTTTCGCAATGTCGAGACAGCAGCGCGGAGTCCAGTCCAGGCGCGGCACGAGAGATACATGCTTCGTATCAGCAAAGGAGCACGAGGATGCACCCAAACAACACGATCCCAAAGCTGCGCGGCCTATTAGCCCTGAGGCTGTTGGTCGCCATGCTGATGCTCACTGCACTTCCATGTACCGCGAAGGACAAGAGCCCTGACGAGGTACGCGCGAACATTCGCAAAATGGCCGCGGAAACACTTGCACATCTCTACAAGACAAAGCCTAGCGCCCGACAGGCCATCGACTCCGCCGCAGGTTACGCTGTGTTCGACAACATGGGGGTTCACCTATTGCTCGTGAGCACAGCTCACGGGCATGGTATCGCCGTTAACCAGAGGACGAAACAGGAAACATTCATGAAGATGTTGTCCGGAGGTGCTGGGTTAGGAGTAGGAGTCAAGGATTACCGCGCCATTTTTGTCTTCGAAACCCCGGACGTGTTCAACAAATTCCTCGACTCCGGATGGGAGGCCGGAGCCCAGACGGATGCAGCAGCTAAGACCTCCAGCGAGGGGGGGTGCGTACGCTGGTGCGATTGCACTCGCTCCGGGCGTTTGGGTTTATCAGCTCACGGAAAAAGGACTGGCCTTGCAGTTCACACTTCAGGGTACAAAATATTACAAGAATGACGCACTTAATGGAGGTTGATGCCTGAAGAGTAACAGCCGCGACAGCATCTCCGATCGAACTGAGTATGCCCCAGCGCTTACTCGCACCTAGGAAGCTCTGCACAGGTCGTGAAATTGAAATGGCGATTGGCTTTTGTTAGCGGAGAGAGCGGATTTCTGGAGTTTTGGCGTTAGTTTCTAGGGCTGACCGGTGCTCTGGAGGTGTCTCTGGAGGCTGTCCAGGGACACTACGCCATCTGGGTGGACAGCAATCTCTGACACGAGAGGAACAGGTTGCTTGGCGCGCTGCACTCCGTCAACGCGGTTTTTCTAGCGGTAGCATTTGTTGGTCATGTCCTGCGCCATGAGTGCGGCTTCGCGGATCGCTTCGCTCTGCCCGCGATAAGCCCGATCGCCCCAGACCTTCGTCTCTTCGCCATGCAGCAGGTCCGGTAACACCGGACAATCCGCGATGTTGGCTGCCTTCACCACCGCCGAGTGGACGATCTTCTGTTTACTGTCTACGCCGACATGCGCCTTCATCCCGAAGTGGCGAGTCGGCCGATGGAACTTCCCCCTCGGCCGCTCTCAGAACCGTACGTGACACTCTCGCGTCATACGGCTCCCGTTATCCAACCGCGTTTCCAATAACACGCCAGTGGAGAAACAACTGGGGATCAGCGTCCTTCATCTTGCGCATCCACTGCACGCTGCCCCGCTTTCGCCCTGATAGCGACTTGTACTTGCGTCTGGCCCATCGCTGGAGCGTGCGGTCAATGTGCTGGAAGATCTGGTGCATGGCCGTCTGATAGAACGCCCCATAGTAGTTCCACCATCCTTGTATCATCGGGTTATATTGCCTCGCCAGTTCGGCAAGCGTCACTTGGGTCTGACGATTCAGTTTCCACCCGCGCACGGTCTGCCGCATCCGCTTCTTGGCATCAGCGCTTACACCCGGCAAGAAACTGGTGAAGAACCGGTTCTGCTTGCTCTGTGCCTTCCTCGGTTGGAATGTAAAGCCGAGGAATGTGAAATTCACCTGCGGATACGACTCAGTGCGGTTACTGTCCTTGCAGTACACGATCTTCGACTTTTCCGGATGCATCGTCAGCCCACATTCCGCCAGCCGCAATGCGATGGATTGCATTACATCTTCCGCCTGCTTCTGGCTACGGCAGTGAACTACCGCATCATCGGCATAGCGGGCAAACGGACACAGTGGGTTGTTTCGCTTCATCCATGCGTCAAACGCATAATGCATGAACAGATTCATCAGGATTGGACTGACCACTCCGCCTTGCGGCGTGCCGCGTTCCCGCAGCAGTTGTTCACCTTCCGCAGTCTCGAACGGTGCAGTCAGCCACCGTTCGAGATACAGCAGAATCCAGTCGTCCTTGATGTGGGTGCGCACAGCCTTCAACAAGAGGCCATGATCGATTTGATCGAAGGCTGCTTTGATGTCAAATTCCACCACCCAGTCATATTGCCAGCACCGCTTTCTGGTGACGGCAATTGCCTGTTTTGCCGATCGTCCCGGCCGATATCCATATGAATCTGGATGAAACATCGGATCAAGTATCGGTTCGATGAGGAGCTTGACTACGGTCTGTGCAATTCGATCAGACACAGTGGGTATACCCAGCTTTCTCGTGCCACCCTTTGCCTTCGGAATTTCCACTTGCTTGACCGGCGGTGGGAGATACGACCCCGATGACATTCGGTTCCACAATTTGTACAAATTCTTCGACAGATCCTGTTCAAACATCGCGATGGTTTCTTCGTCGATGCCGGCAGCACCCCGGTTGGCCTTTACTTGCTGGTACGCTTCCCATACTGTGCGTTTTGCAATGAAATACGATTTTGTCGATGTCATGTCACTCATTCCCGCATGGCGGGTTGGCAACATTCGTCAACTGGATAACGCCGCCCCTTCGCTCCACCCTCATTGCAAGGGCTTCATCGCTACTGCGGACAGCTCCGCCCCTCGTCCCGGCATCGGTATTCTTCCTCATGGTGTTTGCCATTTGTCATTTCCCTTGCCATCCAGAACGAGGTTCTCACGTTCCATACCAAAGCCTGTATTGAGCTCATGCCGCCTATACACCGACTGCCATCGAGACCGTAAGCAGGTATCGTCTCGACTTATCTTGGAGCCAATGGTCAGCTCCAGTTTTGGCAGTATCTTGAGGCAATAACGATGCGTCATCGGACGGTTTGCTTTCGCTCATCTTCTCAATACTCACCTGACATCTTTCTTTCGATGCCTTTTCCTCGGTCGCTCACCACCACGCCTTTTGGACGCAGCAGCACCGGGCGGTTTGAAGCCTGCTCCTGCAAGCTGACTTCGGGAGGCCATCTCCCATCTTCAGTACAGCATCACGAGCTTGCGCTCATGTTCGTGACACACACCACTGCTTGCCCTTCCTCGTCCATTGCCCGCCTTGGGATAATGCGGCTCCACCAGCGAACACAACTTGCCACACGGAACTACTCGTTTCATCCCTTCCAGAAACAACGCACGCTTCGTCTTCTTCGAATACCGCTGGAACCCCGTCTGTTCAGCCAAACTCGCCTGCTTCATCTCGTCCAAAACCTCTGCCTCATGGCGCTTTTGAATAAATCGATGCAACGGTTTAAAAAGGCAAAGCCGGGACACCCGCGTCTACAGGATGGAACGTGGCGTGACGGACAGAGGTGCTTCGACTTCTCGCACCCCACATTCGCCAACAGATGGCGGATGTGGGCCACCGGCAGGATTTGGGGCACCCTCTGCTCCACAGAGACGCAGGAAGTTGGAGAGGATCTGCATACCGTTGCTGGTGAGCACGGACTCGGGATGAAACTGCACGCCTTCAATGGGCAGGCTGCGATGCCGCACCCCCATGATGATTCCATCGGCGGTGGAGGCCGTGACCTCCAGCACATCGGGGCAGGAGTCCGGCTCGATCACCAGGGAGTGATATCGCGCGACCTCAATCTCCTCGGGCAAGCCGGTGAAGATTCCGCGTCCGTCGTGTTTCACGCGGCTGGCTTTTCCGTGGATCGGCTTGGGGGCGCGCACGATGCGGCCGCCGAAAGCCTCGCCAATCGCCTGGTGGCCCAGGCAGACGCCGAGAATGGGAAGCTGTCCGCCGAGTTCGCGGATGGCCGCAAGGGAGATTCCGGCATCTTTGGGTACGCCTGGTCCGGGGGAGATTACGATGCCGCGATAGCCGCCATTGGCAATCTCTTCCAAGGTGACCTGGTCGTTGCGGCGCACCACAGGCTCGGCTCCCAGTTCACCCAGAAACTGCACCAGGTTGTAGGTGAATGAATCGTAGTTGTCGATCACGAGCAGCATTGTTTTCCCTCCGCGTTATCCTTCCAGTTCGGCCAGGGCAACGGCACGACGCAGCGCACGCGACTTATTGATCGTCTCTTCCCATTCCAAAGCGGGCACCGAGTCGGCGACAATTCCCGCGCCTGCCTGCACGCTTAGCTCATCGCCGGCAAGCTCCATGGTGCGGATGGTGATGCAGGAGTCGAGATTGTTTGCGTAGTCGGCATAGAGGACCGCGCCCGAATACGCCTCGCGAGCGCCGCGCTCCAGCTCGGCGATGCCCTGCATGGCGCGTATCTTGGGCGCGCCGGTTACTGTGCCGGCAGGAAAACATGCGCCGAGCGCATCGAAGCGGTCGAGGCCCGGACGCAACTCGGCGTGGAGTTCGGTGACAAGGTGCTGCACGTGGGAATACTTCTCTACCGTCAGTAGCTTTTTCACTTTGACCGTGCCGTAGGTGGCAACGCGTCCCAGATCGTTGCGCCCAAGATCGACCAGCATCATGTGCTCGGCGCGTTCCTTTTCATCGGCGAGCAACTCTGCGGCCAGCCGGGCATCCTCTTCGCCATTGGCTCCGCGGGCGCGCGTGCCTGCAATGGGACGATAGGTCAGCTCGCGGTCACGGCAGCGCACCAGCATCTCCGGCGATGCGCCGATCAGCGCCCGCTCGCCCCCGTTGGAAGGGAGGTCGCCAAAGTTGAGCAGAAACATGTATGGGGATGGATTGGTGGCCCGCAGTGCGCGATAGAGCGCAACCGCATTGGCCTTGGTCTTGCGCCGGAAGCGTTGCGAGAGGACGATCTGGAAGCACTCGCCGGCGAAGATCAGCTCCTTGCCCTCGTCTACGGCACGCTCAAATTCCTCCGGTGAAAAGTTGGACTCGAATTCAGCCTCACCGGCGCCGCTAACCGCCATCGCCTTCAGCGGCAACTCCACGGCGGCGCTGAGCTTGCGTACTACTTCGCGATTCTTGGCCGCGGCAGCGCTGAACTTTTCCTCAAGCGCGGCTTGGCTTGCGCCCGGCTCCACCTCGGCCAGGGTGCGAATCTGTATCTGCTGGCGCGCGTGATCAAAGGCCAGCACGGTGCGGAAAATCAGGAAGCAGGCATCGTCGCCCGTGCCTGAAACCGCCTGCATCGCGGAATCAAACCACCGCGAAGCGGCATAGCCCAGGTAGCCCACGCAGCCTCCGGCCATGGGCGCGATGTTCTCCGCCGCAGCCAGTTTACGATCCGCGAACTCACGACGCAGGATATCCACGGCGGTGCCCGGTTCCACGCGTTCTCCGCTGGCATCCTGCACGGTGGTTACGCCGTTGCGACTGCGCACCACCATGGCGGGATTGGCTCCGAGAAAGGAATAGCGGGCGAGGTGCTCGCCACCCTCGACCGACTCCAACAGGAACGAACGCTCGGCGCCTTGGGCGATCCGCAAGTACGCTGAGAGCGGAGTCAGCAGGTCGGCTGAAACCGTTTCGGCGACAGCAACCAGACTGCCGGAGGAGGCCAGCCGGCAGAAATCCGCGAACTCCGCGCAGGCGGTCACTTTGTCACCACCGCACCAGTTGGCGGTTGCTTCGTTTGAGGCTGTTGCTTTGTCTGCGGCTCGTAAAACGTGCGGCCCACGATTTCAGCAATCCGCCGCAGGTCGCCCACCATGGCCGCGAACTGATCCGGGTAGAGCGACTGCGCACCATCGGAGAGTGCGTGGTCGGGATCGCAATGCACTTCGACGATCATGCCGTCGGCGCCCACCGCGATTCCGGCACGCGCCAGCGGAGCCACCGTGTCGCGCTTACCGGCGGCGTGGCTGGGATCGACGATGATGGGGAGGTGCGTCAGTTTCTTCGCCGCCGGGACGATGCTCACATCGAGAGTGTTGCGGGCGTGGTCGCAAAATGTACGGATGCCGCGCTCGCAGAGCACCACGTTGTAGTTGCCCTCGCTCATGATGTATTCGGCGGCCATCAGCAACTCATCGAGCGTGGCACTGATGCCGCGCTTGAGCAGCACCGGCTTGCTGGCGCGTCCGACGAGTTTGAGCAGAGCGAAGTTCTGCATGTTGCGCGCACCAATCTGAATCATGTCCGCGTACTGCTCGACCAGGGCCAGCGATTCGTGATCGACCGCCTCGGTGACGATCAGAAGCCCGAAAGCCTCACGCGCAGCGGCCATGAGTTGCAATCCCTCTTCGGCCATGCCTTGAAAGGCGTAGGGCGAGGTGCGCGGCTTGAAAGCGCCTCCGCGCAGGAATCGCGCGCCAGACTTGGCCACGGACTCGGCGACGCGAAAGAGCTGATCCCGGCTCTCCACCGAACACGGTCCGGCCATCAGCGCCAATTCGGTTCCGCCCACGGTCGCATCGCTTTCCTTAAAGCGCACGACCGTGTTCTCGCTCTTCATGTCGCGGCTGACAAGTTTGTAGGGCTTGGTGACCGCAATGACCTCGGCCACACCGGGCAACTGGCTGAGCGCATCGGCTTCCACCGCGCCCTTGTTGCCGGTGATTCCAATGGCGCATCGGGTTGCACCCGGCAATGGATGAGGCCGGTATCCAAGCTCTTCAACGCGTTTACAGACCGCTTGCATCTGTTCCTCGGTTGCATTCACATTCATCAATACAAGCATTGACCTATGCCTCCACTGCCTGCGACGCCAGCAACTCGCGCACGAAGCGCTCCACTTCGCCGGGCGACCGGGCTCCGAATTCTTCTATCTTGCGCACAATTGCCGAGCCAACGATCACCGCGTCAGCACCTTGCGCCCAGGTTTCGCGCGCCTGCTCCGCATTGCTGATCCCGAATCCGACCGCGACAGGCAGCTGCGTAACCCGCCGGATGCGCTGCAACAATGCGGCGGCATCGGCGCTCAACTGCTGCCGCGTTCCGGTGACTCCGGTGACCGAGATAGCGTAGAGAAAACCGGTGGCGTGCTGCGCGATCTGCGCGATGCGCTGCTCGGTCGAAGTCGGCGCGACCAGCGAAACCAAGTCGAGTCCGCGCCGTTGCAGCGCCTGCGAAAAGCCCTGCGCCGACTCGGCCGGGAGATCGGTCACCAGCACTCCGGCAAGCCCGCCATCGGCCGCATCCTGCGCAAGTTTGTCGAGGCCGTGGCGCAGCAGCGGATTGAGATAGCTGAAGAGCACGATCGGAACGCCAGTGGCCTTGACCGCGCGGGCTGCGACTTCAAGTGCGGCGTTCAGCTTTACGCCGCGGGCCAGCGCGCGCTCGCAGGCCCGCTGAATCACCGGCCCGTCGGCTGCCGGATCGCTGAATGGCATACCCAACTCGATGGCCGTGGCTCCGCCGCGCGCCATCGCAACCAGCAGTTCGTAGGTGGTCTCAAGGTCGGGATCGCCCGCCGTGATGTAGGGCACCACGCCCTTTCGTCCTGCCTCGCGGAGGGTTTTGAAAGCCTGCTGCAAGCGTGTGGTCATTGCGCGCCGCCTTCATTCAGGTTGGCTTTCAGTTTGGCCACCGTGTCCACGTCTTTGTCGCCGCGTCCTGATAGATTCACAATCATCAATCCATCCTTACCAAGTTCCTTGGCCAGCTTTACCGCATACGCAATCGCGTGCGCAGACTCCAGTGCGGGAATGATTCCTTCGCGCCGCGATAGCAGATCGAAAGCCTCGAGAGCCTCGGCGTCATCGGCCGAGACGTATTCGGCGCGTCCCAGTTCGCGCAGATGCGCGTGCTCGGGGCCGACGGAGGCGTAATCGAGTCCGGCAGAGACCGAATGGGTCGCCGCAATCTGACCGTCGTCGTCCTGCAGCACGTAACTGTAGGTTCCTTGCAAGACGCCGGGCACTCCGCCGTGAAAGCGTGCCGCATGATCGCCGAGCGATTCGCCGCGTCCGCCGGCCTCGACGCCAATCAGGCGCACAGCTTCATCGGCGACAAACGCGGTGAAGATTCCAATTGCGTTTGAGCCCCCGCCCACGCAGGCCACTACCGCATCTGGCAGACGGCCTTCGCGAGCCAAGACCTGCGCCCGCGCCTCGTCGCCAATTACGCGCTGGAACTCGCGCACCATGGTCGGGTAGGGATGCGGGCCGAGCGCCGAGCCCAGCAGATAATATGTGTCGCGCACGTTGGTGACCCAGTCGCGCAACGCCTCATTGATGGCATCCTTCAGGGTCTTGGAGCCGGCCTCGACGCCGCGCACCTCGGCTCCCATCAGGCGCATGCGGAAAACGTTGAGGGCCTGGCGCTTCATGTCTTCGGCGCCCATGTAGACGACGCACTGCAGGCCAAAGCGCGCGCACACCGTAGCCGTGGCAACGCCATGCTGCCCGGCACCGGTTTCGGCGATGATGCGCTGCTTGCCCATGCGCCGCGCCAGCAGCACCTGCCCGAGCGCGTTGTTGATCTTGTGCGAGCCGGTGTGGCCGAGGTCTTCGCGCTTGAGCAGAATTCGCGCGCCGCCGGCGTATTCGCTGAGCCGTTCGGCGTAATACAAGGGCGTTGGCCTGCCGCTGAACTCGGCGAGCAATCCGCTCAACTCGCGTTGAAAGCTCGCGTCCTTGCTGGCTTCGGCGAATGCCGCGCTCAACTCGTCTAGCGGTTCGACCAGGGTTTCGGCCACAAAGCGTCCGCCGTAGTGGCCGAAGTAACCCTCACCGGAGGCGCTCAGAAGGCTCTCCAACACTGCTGCGCCCTGGATTGCTGCGTCCTTCATTGCTCCGTCCTTCATTGCTACTGCCTCTCCGCGGCCCGCACGGCCGCCACAAATTCACGCATCTGGCTCACGCTCTTGATTCCTTTCGCCGACTCGACGCCGCTGCAAACATCGACCACGTCAGGATGCGCCGCCGCGATTGCCGAGGCGACATTGCCAGCGTGGAGGCCTCCGGCGAGAAAGACTTTGACCGCCGGCGATGCACGGCGCAGGCTTGCCCACGGCACGCCGTCCCAGCAAAAGCTTTCGCCCGAGCCGCCATGTTCTGCGCACGGGGTGTCCACTAGCAGCCCGCGGCAGCAGGCGAACTCGGAGAGGAATGCGGCGGTAAATGCTGCCTCGTTCGCCTTGAGTGCGCGAATCGCCTCGAACTCCTGTGCGGCCAGTTCGCAATCATGGCGCGATTCGTCTCCGTGCAACTGCACGGCATCAAGCGGAACGGCACGCGCGATGCGCAGCACCTCCGATATATTCATATTTACGAATACGCCGACGAGCTTCACGCGTCCGGGCTTCGCGACGGGTACGCTGGCGCTCCGCTCGCGGACGCCTAAAACGGCGCGCGCGATCTCCTGAGCCTGCTCCAGGGTTACGCAGCGCGGGCTTGGCGGATAGAAGTTCAACCCGAGCATGGCCGCGCCTAGATCGACCGCGGCCAGCGCATCTTCGACGCGAGTGATGCCGCAGATTTTGATCTCGACCGTACTCCTCACCGCACTCATCGCTGCTGCTCCAATCCCTGCAATTCGCGCAGAGAGGTGAGCGGATCGCCCGAGCGCATCAGCGTCTCACCGATTAGAAAGGCCTTGTATCCGGAGGACTGGAGGCGTTCGATGTCGGCCCGCGTGCGCAGGCCGCTCTCGGCCACGAGGGTCGCATTCGATGGAGCCAGTTCGACCAGACGCAGAGAGGTTTCCAGATCAACCTTGAGAGTTTTCAGATTGCGATTGTTGACCCCGATCAAGGTTGCGCCCAGGGCCGAGGCACGCTGCAACTCCTCGGCGGTGTGCACTTCGACCAAGGCGTCGAGGTGAACGTGGTGGGCTGCATCGAGCAACTTCAAGGCATCGGCATCGGTCAGCCCGGCGACGATCACCAGCACGGCTTCGGCCCCTGCGATGGCGGCTTCATACACTTGGTGACGATCGACCGAGAAATCCTTGCGCAGCAGCGGCAGTTTCACGGCGGAGGCGACGCGGCGCAGATCCTCGAGCGACCCTTTGAAGTGCCGCGGCTCCGTCAGCACCGACATGGCGGCAGCGCCTCCGGTCTCATAGATGCGTGCGATCGCGAGCGGATCGGCTCCGGCCTGAATGTCTCCCGCCGACGGCGAGTGTCGCTTGAACTCGGCGATGATCGCCGTCGGGTGCGCCAGCAGTGCATCGCAGAAGCGGGCCTTGCGGCCCTGGCGCGCCGCCAGCGCGGCATCGCGCACGCTCTCGCGCACGGGGTCACCGAGAAGACTCATCTCGATGCGCTTGCCGTCCATCACGCGTTGGAGGAATTCCACGCTCACTCTGCCACTCCTTCCGGCGCCTGCGACATTGCGGCCTGTGGGTTTGCGGCCTGCGTCATTTCAATCAGGGCTTGCAGTTTGTGCAGCGCCGAGCCGTCGTCAATCGCACGTTGCGCGCGTTCGGCACAGTCGAGCAATCCATCGCCAGTGCGGACATGCAATGCAGCTGCGGCGTTGAGTACGACCAGATCGCGCGCGACGCTGTAACGCTGGTGGTCGTAATCGCCACGCTCGCCAGAGAGCACCGCGCGCACCATCGCCGCATTCTCTTCCACGCTTCCGGCCCGCGCCGCATCGGTGGGGCGCGGAGTAATTCCGAAGTCGGACGGTGAAACGGAGAGGAGTTCGTTGTGGCGGCCCTCGCGCACCTCCAGCACGCGTGTGGCGCATGCTGTGGTGATCTCATCTAGGCCATCGCCGCCGCGCAGCACCCACGCCCGCGACACTCCGATCAAGGACAGCGCACCGGCCACATCGATCATGCGCGCCTGGTCGGCCACGCCGAGCAAGCGGTACTGCGCCCGGCATGGATTCACCATCGGACCGACCAGATTGAATGTAGTTCGGATCCCCAGGTCCTTACGGATGTGCGCGACCCGGGCCAGGGCGGGATGGTAGTTGGGCGCAAAGAGGAAGCAGATTCCCAGCTCATGCAAGCATCGGACGGCGGTCGTCGCTTCGCAGTCGATGCGGACGCCGAGCGCGGTCAGCACGTCGGCGCTGCCACTGCGGCTAGTGGAGGCGCGCGCGCCGTGCTTGGCAATCTGGCATCCGGCGGCGGCAATTACGAAGGCAGCCGCGGTGGAAACGTTAAAGGTTTTGACCGCACTGGCCCCGGTGCCAGCCGTGTCCAGCACCTGCGGCGGAATCTCAATGGAGAGCACGCGCTGGTAGAGCGCGTCGGCAAAGCCCGCCAGCTCTTCCGGATTTTCACCCTTGGCCGTCAGCAAGGCCAGGGCCGCCGCAATCTGTGCGTCCGGAGTTTCCGGGGCCAGCATGGCGTTGACCAATTGCGCGGCCTTTTGGCGGGTAAGATCGCGCCCAGACAGCAGCACACAGAGCAACTCTCCCATGGTGGGTGTGGCCGATGAATTTGCGGAGACTACTTGCATTCGTTCATCCTGTAATTCCGCGCACAATGCAATACGCCGCGGGAGATGTATTTACTTTCAATTGTAAGGGAAAACGGGAACGTGCCTGGATTAGAGGCACTCGACGGTGTAGAACCACCATCGACGGGAATCAGCAAAGGATGGAGTTGCAAGGCTCACGCAAAAAGACTACGACGGATGCAGGGCGAGGTCAAACGAAAAAATCCGCGGAGCAGCAGGAGCAAAGACACTGGAGGGGTTCTGATAACAGGGCTCGCCTGGCCGATGTTCCTGAAGAGGACGAATCCTGAATGGGATTGTGGGATAGAAGGCGATTATCCGACAACAATCGAACCGGGAGTGCAATTAACTTCGGAACCAATTCTCCCTGAATGATCTCCCGCTGAAGAATCTTCGCCTCGAAACAGCTGTACTGCCAGAATTGCAAGGCACAATTGAACAAGCGCAAAAACCGCGAGTGCAGTACGGAATCCGTGCTTTAGCAGTAGCTCAAAGGCCAGAGCGCCCAAGCCGAAACCGCAGAACAAGGAAAAGGCGTTCATGCCCATTGCGAGGCCCCGCCGAGATGGATTGAGCGAAGTAATGATTCCAGCCAAGAGGGGGTGGCTCATGTCGTATCCCAAAGAGAGAATCGCAATGATCATTGCTGGCCAGAGTAGTGGTGCCCGTGGAATGAGTGCGGCGCAGCAGAGGGCAGCAATCAGGATGCCTAATGGAATGATGCGCTTTCTCCCTATCCGATCCGCGACACGTCCAATGAGTGGCCCAAACAGCATTCCTGGGACGCCATAACCCAGCAGGGCTAGGCCGATCCCTTCATCGCCGAGATGATAGCGTTGCGAGAAATATAAGCCAAGCCAGGTGAAGAGTCCGGAATGAAACATGCCGTTGAGAAGGATATAGGCGTAGGCTTTTGCTCCTCTTGAGCTGGCAAAGAGCGACCAGTATCCCGCAATCACCTTACCAGGGCTTAACGGATGTGCGGCAACTGTGCCTTCGAGAAACCGACGAAGGCGAATTGCGAAGGCCAGAACGGCTGCACTAAAACCGGATGTTATAAGGAACTCTACGCGCCAGCCGATGATGGGATTCAACAGGGCCCCGAGGCTCGACCCGAAAGCCATACCTCCGGCCATCGCACCAAACATCCACCCTATGGGCCGGCCACGTTGTTCGTAAGGAAAGATATCTCCGAGAAGAGCCAGAGCAATTGGCACGATTCCCCCGCTTGCGATCCCACCGAGTAGGCGCCATATCATCATCTGGGACGCATTATGAGCTGTCGCCACACCGGCTATCGTCGCGACCATCAGCCCCAGCAGCGCGAGAATCACCGGCTTCCTGCCAACCCGGTCAGAGATCGGCCCGTAGAACAGAGTCGATATGCCATAGGGCAGCATGTACGCAGGAACGAGCATGCCGAGGAAATCCGTTGACTCGTGAAACTGGATTGAGAGCGCCGGGATGAGCGGGGCAACAAGATACGCCTGGAAGAATATGAGAAAGGCCGCTGCTGACATTACACGGAGCACCGCTTCACGCTTGCGATCCGAATCGTCCGTGGGCCCCGTCCCAACCTCCGGTGGGTATGACATTCTGGCCGGTCCTCCTCAAATTTGTTCCGCATTCCGCTTATGTGTTGCTTGATGCTGGTATGTGTATGATATCGGCGTCGTGCGTTCTTCATTCTGAAGTTTGCGGGTAGCTGCTCCAAAACAAATCCCTCGCCATTTCCATTTCAGCTGGCGAGAACAGATGGGATGAGAAGAGCCGGTCTCCAGCGGGATGCGTTAAGCTCCCAAGTTATCGACGCGCTCAGGGCACAAGGAGGAGACCGGCCGTGAAAAAGCTTACCACCAAGGGAATATGTCGGACTGGAAAATTGCAAGATCAGCAACTGACCGTTGGGCTTGATCTGGGGGATCGGTCGAGCTTCTACTGTGTTCTCAACGGAGCGGGCGAGGTGATTGCCGAGCAGAAGGTTACCACCACCCCGGAAGCGATGAAGAAGAGCTTCGGGAAGATGCCACGCAGCCGGATTGCGCTGGAGACGGGCACGCATTCGCCCTGGGTAAGCCGACTGCTCTCCGATCTGGGACATGAGGTGATCGTGGCGCATGCACGCAACGTCCGGCTCATCGGGGAGAGTCGTCGGAAAGACGACCGATTGGATGCGCAGACCCTGGCCAGGCTGGCCAGAATCGATCCGCAGTTACTGTCGCCGATTCAACATCGCAGTGCTCAGGCGCAGGCGGATCTGTCGGTGATCCGGGCGCGACATGCGCTGGTGCGCGCAAGGACGGCGCTGGTCTGTGCGGCGCGAGGACTGACGAAGTCGTTCGGAGAACGGATCCGCGGTCGAAACCCGAAAGGCTTCAAGCTAGCCACGGGTGAGACGCTGAGTCCGCAACTGCAAGCTGCACTCGCACCCCTGTTGAGTGCACTGGAAACAATCAACGAACGAATCCGTGAGTACAACGCTCAGATCGAGAAACTCGCAGAAGAGAGTTATCCGGAAGTGGCGCTGCTCAAGCAGGTCAAGGGTGTGGGGACGTTGATCGCCTTGACGTACATCCTGACGCTGGAAGACCCGAAGCGCTTTCGAAAGAGCCGCGATGCAGGCTGTTACGTGGGACTGCAGCCGGGCAGAAGAAACTCCGGACAGAGCGAGCCTCAACTGCATATCACCAGGGAGGGAGACTCCTATCTGCGGATGGTTCTGGTGCAAGGGGCGCACCACATCCTGGGGCCATTCGGAGAGGACTCCGATCTTCGGCGGTGGGGACTGAAGCTGGCCGAACGCGGAGGCAAAAACGGAAAGAAACGCGCGATCATCGCCGTAGCACGCAAGCTGGCAGTTCTACTCCATCATCTCTGGATCAGCGGTGAAGAGTATGAACCGCTTCATAACACGCAAAAGCGGACACTGGCAGCGGCATAGTTTTAGCAAAGGATCGACTACACCACAGCCAAACGCCGAGTTCCGGCGACTGCGCCCTTGGCCTGGACCACTTTGCATCACCGATGCAAGGAGAGGTCGCCTAACAGGTGGCAGCGCCGACTGAACCGAGGACCCCAATGTGCACCGAGCGCATGAGTCGCTCAACAAGAGTGCGGATGGAAGGGTGACGACAGCTTAAGCTCGGCACGGCTGGTAAGACAGGTCAGGAAAGGAGCATATCTGATGCCTTCCTTCGCCCGGAGAGCCTTGCTATGGCTGGCTGCGGCGGCCGTCAAGGCTCCAGATGACTCGCTGCGCTCGGCCTTGACGCCGCAGCCAGCCCAAATACACCCGCTATCCGGGCAAAGGAAAACATCAGATATGAACTTACCCAACCACAAATAACTTGACACCGACCGGCCTTCTCATGGAAGGCCAAGTAACTCACTATCCCAAACCGATTTTCCGCGCGAGTGTTGCCGGGCGATTCAGAGCCCGCGCTGATTTGGGATGGGGATTCAGGATATGGAGGCGCGGGGCGGGATCGAACCGCCGATGGAAGCTTTGCAGGCTTCTGCCTTACCACTTGGCCACCGCGCCTCACTGCACTGGAGAAGTGCCGCAGACGGCTTGATGCTATCGCAAATCTCCGCCTGAGCGCAAACCCGCGCAAGCGCAACTAAATTCCTGCGCCGTAATCGGCGAACCCGCTCTTATCGAATTCGCTGCGGTAGTCGCGACGCTCCTTGTCCTCATTGGCTAAGCCGCCCATGCTGCCATCTGGCGGCACGCATACGGGCTCGGCCATGGCCTCCAGGTGTGCCAGTTTGTCCAGTCGCGCGCGCAGCCCTTCGACGTCCTTTGCCAGCGCGATCAGGGCGTCGCTGAGCGGGTCCTTGATCTCGCGCGGGTCGGTGATGACCACCCGCTTGCCATCGCGGTAGACGATGTGGGCGGGCACTCCCACTACGGTTGAGTCGGGCGGCACGTCGCGTAGCACCACGGAACCGGCGCCGACGCGGGAGTTGTCTCCCACCACAATGTCTCCCAAGACGCTGGAGGTGTTGCCTATGACTACGCCGTTGCCGAGCGTGGGGTGGCGCTTCTTCTTCATTAGGCTGGTGCCGCCCAGGGTCACGCTGTGGTAGAGCGTCACGTCATCGCCGATAATGGCCGTCTCGCCGACCACCACGCCCATGCCGTGGTCAATGAACAAACGGCGTCCAATGGTGGCACCGGGATGAATCTCGATCCCGGTCCAGAAGCGCGAGAACTGCGAAAGGAAGCGCGCCAGCAAGCGGTGGCCTCGCCTCCAGAGCCAGTGGTTCAGGTGATGCATCCACACCGCGTGCAGCCCTGGGTAGTTGAGCAGCACGGAGAACGTTCCGGTTGCCGCCGGGTCGCGATCCAGCACGGATTGAATGTCTTCTCGAATCGTTTGCAGCACGCTCTCGCCTCGTCTGTCAGGTAACTCGCACAAATATGAGTACCTACTATAACCACCTATGTAACTACGACTCGCATCCCGCTGTCTACATTGCTCTTCACGGACCGACTCGGGAATGAATCAGAGCTCAACCGCGACGCGCACCAGAACTGAGTCGAACGATACAAAAATACAATCCAAATTTGGTAGGTGCAACCCGGCGGTCGTCGCGCGCCATTCATAGATCTCGGAAGGGAGCTTTCCATCGATGAGTGATTCTCCTGCGGCTCCCTTGCCGGTGGTTTCCAACCCCTGGCTGGTGGCAGTTTCGGTGATGCTGGCCACCTTCATGGAGGTCCTGGACACTTCGATTGCCTCGGTGGCGCTGCCCTATATTGCCGGGTCCGTTTCCGCAACCAACGATGAGGCGACCTGGGTTCTGACCAGCTATCTGGTGGCGAACGCGATTATTTTGCCCACCAGCACATGGTTTTCGCAGCGCTTTGGCCGCAAACGTTTTCTGCTGACCTGCATTGTGATCTTCACCGTTTCGTCGTTCTGCTGCGGTGCGGCCAACAGTCTCGCCGTAATCCTGATTGCGCGCGCGGTGCAGGGAGCAGGCGGTGGAGCGTTGCAGCCTCTCTCGCAGGCCATTCTGCTCGAGAGTTTTCCGCCACACCAACGCGGGCAGGCCATGGCGGTGTTCGGACTCGGCGTAGTGGTGGCTCCCGTGCTCGGCCCCACGGTGGGCGGCTGGCTGACCGAAAGCTATTCGTGGCGCTGGTCTTTCTACATCAACATACCCATCGGCATCCTCGCCATTTTCATGATCATGCGCTACGTGCAAGATCCGATTTACATCCGCGAGGCCAAGCCGGGGCGCTTTGACGCCATCGGCTTCGGCCTGCTGGCAATCTGGCTCGGCGCCTTGCAGATGGTGCTCGACAAGGGCCAGGAGGACGACTGGTTCGGAGCCATCTGGATTCGCTGGGCCGTGGCGATTCTGGTCGTATGCTTTATCGCGTTCCTGATCTGCGAGTTGAAGCGGCAAGAACCTTTGGTGAATTTGCGCGTGTTCCTCAACCGCAACTTCAGCCTCGGATGCACGCTGATTGCGCTGTTCGGCGGAGTCATCTATGGCCTGATCACACTGTTACCGCTGTTCTACCAGGAGCTGCTCGGCTACAACGCGTTCAATGCAGGAATGGCGGTCAGTCCACGCGGCTTGGGCGCAGTAGTAGCCATGCCGCTGATAGGGCTGATCGGCAGCCGCGTAGATAACCGCTACTTGTTGGCGCTGGGCTTTACAATCTTCGGCTTCTGCGGGCTGTGGTTCGCCCACGTCAATCTCATCCTCTCGCAGTGGAGCATGCTCTGGCCGGTCACCATCAGCGGCTTTGGAGCGAGCATGATCTTCGTTCCTTTGGCCACGACCAGCATGGCTGACCTGCCCAACGAGCAGATCGGCAATGCGGCCGGACTGTTCAACCTGCTGCGCAACGTGGGAGGCTCGGTTGGAATCTCGATCGTGAACACGGTGGTGGCCCGCCACGAGCAACTCCACCGGGTGATGCTCGCCGGCCATATCGACGGGGCGAGCAGGGTATTTCAGCAGAGGTTCAGCAGTGCGTTGGCGCTGATTGAACGCACCGGCGGCTCACCGCTGGCGGCGTACGCAATCCTGAATGGAATGCTCTCGCGGCAGTCACGGCTGCTGGCCTATGTCGATGACTTCCAGTACCTCGCCGCGGCCTGCTTCGCCTGCATTCCGATCGTCTTCCTGCTGCGCAAGGCAACTGCCAGGAAAGGTGCTGCGAGCGCTGCGCACTAGGGATCGCACCCTCCTCGGCTATCGCTGGTCCTGCTCCACGGCGTGCGCCAAACGAATCACCGTGGCTTCATCGAAGTGCTTGCCGAGGATCTGAATTCCAATCGGCAGTCCTTCGTGATTATCTCCGCACGGCAGCGAAATACCCGGCACGCCGACCAGATTTGCGGTGACCGTGTAAATGTCATTCAAATACATCGCCACCGGATCGTCGGTCTTCTCGCCAAGCTTAAAGGCGACCGTCGGCGTGACCGGTGTGACGATTGCATCGACACTTGTGAATACATTCTGGAAGTCGCGGGTGAGAAGAGTGCGGACCTGCTGAGCTTTCAGATAATACGCGTCGTAGTATCCGGCGCTCAGCGCGTAGGTGCCCAGGATAATGCGGCGCTTCACCTCGGCGCCAAAGCCTTCGTCGCGGCTGCGCCGGTACATATCAGAAAGCGTCTTTGCCTGGGGCGAGCGCGTGGTGTAACGCACGCCATCAAAGCGCGCCAGGTTCGCCGAGGCCTCAGCGGTGGCGACGATGTAGTAGACCGGAATGGCGTACTCGGTGTGCGGCAGTGAGACGTTGATAATCTCGCACCCAGCCTTGCGCAGCCCGTCGATGCGGCGCTCGATGGCCTGGCGAATCTCCGGGTCCAGCCCTTCGCCGAAATATTCCTTGGGAATCCCGATGCGCAAGCCCTTCACTTCACGCCCGCACTCCGCGGAGTATTTGCCCACCGGCACATCGGCCGAAGTCGAATCGTGCGGGTCGCGTCCGGCGATCACCTCCAACAGCGTCGCCGAATCCTTGACCGTACGCGTGAGTGGTCCCACGTGGTCGAGCGAGCTGGCAAAGGCGATCAGGCCGTAGCGCGAAACGCGTCCGTAGGTAGGCATGAGTCCCACCACGCCGCAGAAGGCCGCGGGCTGGCGGATCGAGCCTCCGGTATCTGAGCCCAGGGTTGCGACCGCGAAACCAGCGGCAACCGCCGCAGCCGAGCCGCCTGACGAGCCTCCGGGGACACGCGTGGTATCACGCGGATTATGCACCGGATAAAAAGCCGAGTTTTCGTTCGACGAGCCCATGGCGAACTCATCGCAATTGAGCTTGCCCAGGCAGACCGCGCCGGCGGCTTCCAGCTTTGCAACCGAGGTTGCATCGTAGGGGGCAACAAATTTTTCAAGGAAGCGCGAGCCCGCCGTGGTGCGATCGCCACGCGTCATCAGCACGTCCTTGATTGCAACCGGAACACCGGCCAGCGGCGGCAGCGGATCGCCCTTTTCGGCCAGACGGTCGATGCGTTCGGCCTGCGCCAAAGCGCGCTCGCGGGTCAGGCTCAGAAAGGAGCCGATGGCCGCATCACGGCTTTCAATCTCGGCATAGTGCGCATCGGCCAGGACGTGCGCGGAAGTCTCGCGGCTTTCGACCAGCGAGCGCGCGGCGTCAATCGTCAATGTATTGATATCCATCGATCTTCCTCCTTCAGCTTCGGGTACGCGGCAACGGATGCCGCTCCGGCTGCGGGCGCTGGTTAGCGCTCTATAACTTTGGGAACCTTGAAGCAGGTGCCATCGGTATCCGGGGCATTGGAGAGCGCGACCTCGCGGCTCAGTCCCGGTTTCACCTCATCGGGGCGCTGCGCATAGGCAAACTTCTCGCTGCCGTGGCACTCGGCGGAGGCAAAGGCGGAGACCACTTCGGCAAGCGGCTCCACGTTGCTCGTGTCCAGTTCGTTCAACTTGCCGATGTGCTCCAGGATGGAGTTCAGATCGGCGACCATGCGCGTGCTCTCGTCCGGCGTGAGTTCGAGATTAGCCAGATCGGCGACGTAGGCTACGTCTTTTTCGGTGACCTTCATAGCTTCCTTTTTTCTTCCGAATGCTGAAATTAACTCTTCGCGGTACCCGGCGGGCTTGCGAGTTTGAATTCGATGCGCTCGATCCGGATGAACGGGTTGAGCCGAGCAAGAAACTGCGGAGTCATGGCGTAGAGTTGCGCACGCCAGGTGGCGTCCGGAACCTCGACCACCAGGGTTTGCTTCTCGCCAATCAGATCGCAGCCCAGCACGCGCGTCTTTTCCGCCACCGCTTTTCCCGCCGCAAAGTCCCAGGCGGCGGCCGGAAGTTCTTCGGCCGGTAAGCGCTGCAACGCCTGCGCGATGATGCGCTGCAATGTGTTGGAAACCTGCTCCATCGGTTGATTATAACGGAGAGCAACTCCTGTGGGGACTAAGCAGTGGGTGCGCTTTCGAGTGGCCCATCACTCGGGAGCAAACGCCAGACGACCGGGCTTTGGGTGGGAGACGTGCCGATAGACCTGGAGAACCTCATAACTCGTATTTGCGTAAACTCCAGAAACGTCATCTCTCTTTTGGTGGATCGCTAGCCGCGCCTGAAACTCGTCACCAGGGGCGATCGTGAAGTTGTTGTTTGGCGAAGTCATCGTAAAAGTTTGGATCCTTGATGGGCGCGGCAATGTTAAGGCCATGCCACTTGAATTCCCACTTTCGCTTGCTTCGCTCCATGATTGCTTTCACGATGTAAAGATCGCAATCTTCTTCTACCACTCGCGTCTTCGCTTCAGGGTCCAGGGGCTCATCTCTCATCGCGAGTAATTCGCGGGGTAATATGATCGCTGGAGGCGGGCCGTGAACGTCGGGTGCAAGCCCAAAGCCTGTTACGCGCTCGTCAATGATCACACTGCTTAACATCCGGTCAACCTAGCGGACAAAAACAGGATTTTGGGCAACCAACTTTGTCGCCTCATGCACTTCTCTTGGCACAACGATCCTATCTTCGCCGTGCGTAATGACCACCTCGTCTGTATTCACTTGGACTTGGATGAGATCCTTTTTCGATAGCGTGTGATCGTAGACGTAATTACTGAGAACGCCGATGATAATTCCGGTCACAAGCTGTTGCTTCACAAACAGCCCAGATTCACGCGCAATGGCAGAAACTCTAGCCCTGAAGCTACCCGGACCCAGAGCTTCTACGACTATCTCAATTCAATAGCGCTATTTAACGTTCGGCCTGCGGCTTTCGCGGCGTCTGCTAGATCTACGAGCGTTGATGCGAAGGCATATGCATTTATGCGCGGCTCTGGCGTCTCAAAGTAAAGAACAAAGCCGCTGGCTAGATTGCTTATTCTCAGTTCCGCCACGTCATCCTCGCACGATTTCAGAGTTTCGGACGCTGTCCTCTATGGACTAAGCCGGATCGATCTTACATTAAAGGTTTTCTGCGAACACGCAAGAAGGACATCTTCCGCGCTGCGACCGTTGCTCATTGGCGCATCTTCAGCTACGCGGAAACTGATCCACAGCCGAAGGCTTCTGTCCGCCTTCGCCACCTACAGGGGAGGAAAGTTGCTCGCGACGAATCCCATGGCCTCGTCGCGGGTTGCAATCGTGCCTTCAAGCTGCGCGTCCTCCACGGCGGCAAGAATCTGGGCGAAGCGCGGGCCGGGGTGAAATCCGGCGGCGATCAGATCGTTGCCGTTGATGAGATGAGGGGGACGCACGGCCCCGGCAGGGAGCGCTGCCAAGCGTTCGCGTGTGTAGTCGTACAGATCGAGTTTCCCGTGGCTGGCAAGGCAGTCCAGCCGATGCACGGCCAGATGCTCATCGAACTCCGGCAGCCGCACAAAGCGCTTGAAGGTGGAGTCCTTCATCTTGCGTACGTCGGCAAAGCGCATGTGATTTTCCACCAGCGCCAGAATCTGCTCGCGATCGCGATTGCTGAAGCGCAGGCGTGTGAGGATATCGTCAGCAATGCTCACGCCGATCTCAACGTGTCCGTCGAAGCGGATACGGTCGGGCGCGCGCCGGAAGGTCGTGGGCTTGCCCACATCATGCAGCAACGCGCCCCAGGCCAGGGTCAGCGAGCAGCCCGGCGGCAAGCCCTCCAGCAGCAGCAGCGTATGGACAAAGACGTCGCCCTCGGGATGAAATTGCGGGGGCTGCTCCACGCCCTTCATGCGCGTGATCTCCGGCAGCACCTCGCGCAGCAGCCCGGTTTCGTCCAACAACTGGAAGGCCCTTTGCGCACGGCCTTCGGTCAGCATCTTGGAGAGCTCGTCGCGGATCCGCTCGCATGATACTTGGTGAATCTGCTCGGCGAGGCGGCGAATCGCTTGCGAGGTCGCGGCTTCGATCGTGTATCCGAAACGCGCGGCAAAACGCACCGCCCGCAACATGCGCAACTTGTCTTCCGCAAAGCGTTGCTCGGGCTCGCCGATGGTGCGCACGATTCCGCGCTCCAGATCGCGCTGCCCCTCGACGTAGTCCAGCAGCTCTCCGTGCGGAGTGTTGGGCCGCGAGGAGAGCGGATCGAGCAGCAGTCCGTTGATGGTGAAGTCGCGCCGCTCCACGTCATGCTGCGGCGAGAGCGTATAGCGCACCGAGTCCGGATGCCGCCCGTCGAGATAGGCTCCGTCGGAGCGGAAGGTGGCTACCTCAATGTGCCCGCGTCCATCGCTGTCAGCCAGCGCCTTCATCGGCACCAGCACCACTCCGAACTTTGCGCCGACGTCATACGACTGAGGAAAGATGCGCATCACCTCGTCGGGTGTGGCCGAGGTGGCAACGTCGTAATCGGCGGGATCGCGCCCCAGCAGCAGATCGCGCACGCATCCGCCCGCCCACAGGGCCTGATGCCCGTGCTGGCGGAGAAGACGGAGCGCTTGCAGTGCGGCATCGCGCGGCGTTGGGAGGGGATGCGTTCGAACGTCATGCGTTGGGACGTGCATGAGGACATTGTAGATCGGAGGCGGTATTCTTTAGAGGTGGACAAACGTGCTTTGATTCTTGGAATTGAGAGCTCCTGCGACGAGACGGCTGCGGCGCTGGTGCGCGGCGGCGACGAGCTGGTGTCGAGCGTGGTCGCTTCGCAGATTGCAACTCACTCGGCCTATGGCGGCGTGGTGCCGGAGCTGGCCAGCCGCGAGCACCTGCGCAACCTGGTGCCGGTGACCCGCGCCGCGCTGGCCAAGGCTCACCTGAGCTATGCGGACGTGGACGCCATCGCCGTAACCAACGGCCCAGGTCTCGCAGGCGCGCTGCTGACCGGAGTAAGTTTTGCCAAGTCGCTTGCCTGGGCGCTGGAAAAGCCGCTAATCGCCGTCAATCACATTGAAGGCCACATCCATGCCGTGCTGCTGGAGCGGCGCAACGACGAGGGAGTACTGGAGTTTCCCGTGCTCGCCCTGGTCGTCAGTGGCGGACACACCCACCTGTTTCTGGCCGAGCTGCGGGGCGATAGCTGGCACTACGAAAACATAGGCCACACGCGAGACGACGCCGCCGGCGAGGCCTTCGACAAGACCGCAAAGCTGCTTGGCCTGGGCTACCCAGGCGGGCCGATTATCGATCGCGTTTCCAAGTTCGGCGACCCTAAGGCCGTCAAGTTCACCTTTGCCCAGCTCAAGCACGAAGCGCGCAACGGATCCAAGCGTGCCGGGAGAATCGAGCAGGATCACAAGCGCTTCGATTTCAGCTACAGCGGAATCAAGACGGCGGTTCTCCGCTATGTGGAGACCCATGATATGTTCGGCGCAATCGCAGCGCGACGCAGCGCCCTGCTTCAGATCGAAGCGCCCACCGATGAGGATTACGCCCGCCTGTGCGATCGCCAGACCCTCGACCTGGTTGCCAGCTTTCAAGCGGCAGTGGTCAGCGACCTGACGCAGCGGACGATGGCAGCCTGCGAAGAGTACGGGGTGCAAACTCTGCTGGTCACCGGAGGCGTGGCCGCCAACAGCGCTCTGCGAGCCAGCTTAGCGCAGCGCGGCCCACGTAGCGGAGTGCGGGTCCACTTCCCTTCCCGAGTGATGTCCACCGACAACGCCGCCATGATCGCCGCCGCAGCGTATTCGAAGTGGATGTCGAGGGAGTTCGCTGGATTGGATGTTTCGGCGGAGGCAAACCTGGAGTTGCGCTGACCTGGGTTCGTGCGAAGCGGGTGGTTATTCGAGGGTAGTGGCGAGCGCGCTGCCGAGCTGCGCTTCGATGTCGATGTCTTTGAAGATCACGGCAGCGGCTCCGCTAGGCAATTCGTTCGTCATTTCACTGGCGGTGCTGCGGGCCGCCAAGACCAGAATGGGAGTATCCGCAAAAACCTCAAGCTGCCTGATTCTGGAGATCAGCTCAATCCCTCCCATGCGCGGCATGGAGAGATCGGTAATGATGAGATCGGGGACAAAGTTGTTCAATACCTCCAGCGCCTCCACGCCGTTGGTCGCTGCCTCCACAATAAAGCCACGCTCCTCGAGGAAGCGGCAGACACTATGGCGTATGAGCATGGAATCATCCACGACCAACGCGGTCTTCGGAATGGAGGGCGGAGTAGGCATAGCGTGGAACCAGCTTCGAACTCTCTATGTATAGCACTTCTCAATACGTTGTGTCTTGATTGGGAGAGTACGGGCAGAGAACACACCACGGCGCAGTTCCAAAAGCAATCGCTTTCCCGCCGGCGTTAAGCTTCGCCGAGCGCGGAATCTTCGATAGCCATGTCCTTGAATTCGCTGCTCTCGAATACCTCGCGGCATTCCAGGCATTCAACGAATTCGGAATCCTCTTCGCGGGCGACGATCTGCACGCGTGGATGGCGGCATTTCTGGTTGACGGAAGTACTCATTTGCTGTACGGGCTGCACGGTCTTGCTGAGCGATTGCGGTGATGGCATAAGGGAATAACTCCGCACGAGGCGGTAGGTTGGGGTATTTTAGCGTGGCCAGCCGGGAAGTCAAGAGGCGAATGTCAGGAAATCCGGACAATTACGGGAGCGGCGAACGGCAGAAGCGCGCACGGAATCCGGCCCGGATGAGCCGCAATTCGGAAAGCCTTGCCTGGGTTACTGTCCCTACTTGATGTCTTTCATCGCCAACAGTGTCCCATAATCCTGGCCGCTCGCCGTGGTGGCACGAGCCACAATGCCGCTGAACGCCGAGCGCAGCTCCGGGTGCTTGGCCACCAGAGCTGCCATGACCGCAGTGTTGTCCTGAAATGCCTGCGCGGTGTTGCTCACATCTGTGGCCGCATACTTAACCACAAGCGAGAGCTGGCCTTTATCGTCAGGCACGGCAAATTCCTGGATCAGGCTGTAGGTACGTCCGTTGGCAGCCGCCAGAGGAAGCGGCTGGGCGCCGGGAACATCGGCCGGGCGCGCCGCCTGAATTTCGTTTGAGAGCTTGTCCAATTGCAGGCTGCTCATGAAGTCCACGGGAGAATACATCTCCCAGGCGAGCACATAGTAAAACCAGGCATTCTGCAACTGGCCCTGCCGCTTGAAGGTACGCGCCTGCTGCACATACCAGACCGCATCGTGACCGGAGACTTCCGCCGGCTTGGGATAGTAGCCTGCCAACTTCCACTGGTTCTGCAGATTTTGCAGGACGACGGTAACCATGTAGGGAGTCTTGCCTCCGGCCACATTGGTCAGAACCAGGGCATACTGGCCCGGGTCAAGGTTGGGAATTGCAAAGCTGGCGCTCGAAGGCGTGTGTCCGTTCGACCCGTAAACGCCGCAGAAGAACTCGGCACGGGGCATGGGAGCGGTGGCCTTGGAAGCATCGAGAAGGTACTCGCGGCGAATCGTGACCTGGTCTCCGAGCTGACCTTTGTCACGGGTGATCGTACTCTGAACACCGCCAAAGTTGTTGGCAAGAGTGGGAATCGACGCCTGGCGCAGACTCTGCACATCACCGTGCGCCGCATATTGAATGAATTGTGTGGCGGTATTGTCGATGACACTTCGGACGGCAGGTTGAATTTCACCGGCCTGGGAACACTCCTGGGCAATAGCCGTAGCCGAAAAGAGCAGGCAGGCAGTGAAAGCAAGCCGCTGAATCCATTGCGCCGAATAGGAATTGCGAGACATGGTCTCTCCTGTCATAAACATCCATTGCAGGGCTGCGCCCCTAGATTACACCCGCGAGAGAATCCGGCCCCCGGCAGAATAGATGCCCAGAGGGCCAGAACAGATGTTCACCCGGAGTACGTCGGGGCTGCGCTCTCTCATGATCTCAAGAGATGCGCTCTCAAAGCCAATAGCCGCCGCTTGCGGAGGACGAAAAACATATCCGCAAAGGGGGAACAGCCACGACAAGGTGCATCCGGAAGGCCGAACGGGTTAGAATCGGCCCATGCTTTGTACTGCTTAGTTGCACTGCAAGGTTTGCAATGCAAGGTGGAGCCTGCAATGAGACGAGCGATCGCAACGGCGTGTGTGCTGGTAATGATGGCGGGCGGGGTCTGGGCGCAGACGTCGGACTCGCAAGCGCCCACAGTGCATTCGCACCAGTCGCACGCGGCGAAAACCGGGGCGAAAACAAAGAAGCGAGCGGCCACGAAAAAGAATGCTAAGGCCGCGGCTCCGGCCCATGAGCTTCCCGCCCAAACCATGCCGCCGGTGCCAGCCACCCTGATGAATCGCCCCCCGGTTAAGCCGAATGTAACGATGGAGCGCGGGCTGCTCACGATCGATGCGCCGAATTCTACGTTGAACGATGTATTGAACGGGGTTCAGAAAGCAACCGGCGCGGCCATTGAAGGAGCGTCGCCGACCGAACGCGTTGCGGTGAGATTGGGCCCTGGAGAGCCCGAGCAGGTCATCGCTGCTTTGCTGCACGGCACGCCCTATGATTATGTAATTCTTGGCTCGCTCGGAAGGCAGGACGTGGTGACGCGGGTGGTGCTGACCCAGGTCTCCTCACTCTCGGCGTCCTCGCCTGCCGACGGCGGCCAGCCCGAGCCCGAGCCAGATGATGTGTCGGGTTTACCTGTTGCACCCGGACAGCGCCCTGGCATCTCACCTCACCAGCCGCATATGGACAATACTCAACCGGTACGCACGCCTCCCGAGGAGGTAGCCACGCAACCGGACAGCGAACCGGAGCAGGCGCAGCAACCACCGCCACCGCAGCCAGCAACGCCGCAGCAGGAGCCCTCGAAAACTCCAGATCAGCTCTTCAAGGAGTTGCAGCAACTAGGACTGGGACAGCCCGGGCAGCCAGCACAGCCGAAGCCTCCGCAATAACTCTGGAAATCAGGTTAGACAATTCCAATGGGGGGAGCTCCGCTGAGGAAATCAGGCGGGGCCTTTTCATTTCTGGCGCGTGCAGGGATGCGGATTTCCACCTCGGGGCAGGCGCTTAACTGTGACCTGCGGAGGTGGTGAGAGGGCCAACCTGTGCGGATTTGATCGACTGCCGGCTACGGTCGAAAGCGGTGAGAATTCCAAAAATAATAACGTAGCCGAGCCCAACCCCTGCGGCCAGCGACAGGACGATCACGGCGAACAATGAAAACATCATAACAATTGAGAACACGTTGTACCTTCTAGTCTGATGCTGGGCTTCCGTGCCCAGGCTGCGCGGCGATCACGCCGCGTTTGCTTCATGTTAACTCTGTTTCGATCCCGAAGCTGTGACTCTGAATTCTGAAAATCGCGAATTCACGATTTTTTCTTGCTGCGCCCGGCCATACCGTCCAGAGCGGCTGAAATTACTATGCGGCGGTTTGACCCAGAGCGCTATTGGCAAATAAGATACCTGAGTTGAACTATCTGCTTGCCCTTTTTACCTCGTCCGTGGCGGCGCGTCCAATTACGAGCGGCCTTGTACCAAAACGCGGCACTGGAGCGACCGACAGTGAAGTGGTTCACCTGAAACCGATCAACATGAGTATCCGCAACATCACAGTACGTGGCGCACGCCAGCACAACCTTAAAAACATCGACGTTGAAATTCCGCGCAATACGCTGACGGTGATCACCGGGCTGAGCGGATCGGGCAAATCCTCGCTAGCCTTTGACACCATCTACGCCGAGGGACAGCGGCGCTATGTCGAGACCCTCTCGGCCTACGCCAGGCAGTTTCTCGACCAGATGGAGCGGCCCGATGTGGACTCCATCGACGGTTTGAGCCCCGCCATCTCCATCGAACAAAAGACTACTTCGCGCAGCCCTCGTTCCACCGTCGGGACAATCACCGAGATTTACGATTATTTACGCCTGCTCTACAGCTCCATCGGCATTCCCCACTGCCCGAGCTGCGGCAAAGAGATCTCCCGCCAGTCGGTGGAGCAGATTACGGCGCGAGTGATGGATCTGGGCGCCAATGCCCGCACCGGTGCCGAACCGCGGGTCATGCTGCTGGCGCCCATCGTGCGCGGACGCAAGGGCGAGTTCTCCAAGGAATTGGAAAAGCTGGCGGCGCACGGATTTACCCGGGCGCGCATCGATGGCGAGCTGCGCTCGATCGACGAGGAGATCAAGCTGGACAAGCGGCGCAACCACACCATTGAAGTCGTAGTGGATCGCCTGCTGGTGAAGGAAGGAATCGAGAGGCGGCTGGCAACCTCGGTTGACGCCGCCATGAAGCTGGGCTCAGGACTGCTGGTGGTCAGCGTCGTGGGCGGTGAGGAGCACATGTACTCCTCGCGCATGGCCTGCCCCGAGTGCGGCATAAACGTGGCCCAGCTTGAGCCGCGCTCGTTCAGCTTCAACAGCCTGTATGGGGCCTGCCCGGAGTGCAACGGGCTGGGCTCGAAGTATGACTTCGACCCCGTCAAGGTGATCGTGGACTGGTCCAAGCCGCTGCTGGATGGCGGCCTTGGCCCCGGCGCGGGCTCGGCCTCTCTGGTATCGATGATCAAGCGCGCCGCCGAAGACAAAGGCATCGACCTGGCCACGCCCTTCGAGCAACTGCCGGAAGAGCAGCAGAAATTTCTGCTCTACGGCGATCCGTCCAAGCGCGCCCGCTCGGGCTTCAAGGGCATCCTCGCCTTCCATAAACAAACGCTGGAGGAGACGGTCACCGAGGGCTATCGCGACTACCTGATGCAGTACATGTCGGCCACGCCCTGCCCGGTGTGCCAGGGGCGCAGGCTGCGCCCGGAAAGCCTTGCGGTCATGGTCAACGGCATCAGCATCGCGGAGTTCACGGCGCTTCCCATCGCGCGCTCGGCCGATGTGGCGTCGCAGATTGAGTTGAGCGGGCGCGATGAAAAAATCGCGGGCCGCATCGTCGGCGAGATCCGCGAGCGGCTCGGCTTCCTGAACCACGTCGGCCTTGGATACCTGTCGCTGGATCGCTCGGCTGCGACCTTGAGCGGTGGCGAGGGCCAGCGTATCCGCCTCGCCACACAGATTGGCTCCAAACTGCGAGGCGTGTTGTACGTGCTCGACGAGCCTTCCATCGGCCTCCATGCGCGCGATAACGAGAAGCTGCTGCAATCGCTGGAAGCGCTGCGCGACCTGGGCAATACCGTGCTCGTGGTAGAGCACGATGAGGAGACGATCCGCCGCGCCGATTACGTGATCGACTTGGGACCGGGCGCGGGCAAACTGGGCGGAGAACTGGTGGCCGCAGGCACGCCCGCGGAGGTCGCCGCCATCCCAGACTCACTGACCGGGCAATACATCTCGGGGCGCAAAACCATTCCGGTGCGCGAGGAGCGGCGCCAGGTCAACGGCAACTTCATCGCGGTGCTGGGGGCGCGCGCCAACAATCTCAAAAACATCGACGTGAGCTTTCCGCTGGGCGTGATGACGGTGGTGACCGGCGTCTCGGGCTCCGGTAAATCGACACTTGTGAATGACATTCTGTACGCCGCGCTGGCGCAGAAGATCTACAAATCGCGGCAGGAGCCAGGCGCGCACAAAGCGATCAGCGGAGCTGGGGAGATCGACAAGGTGATCCGCATCGACCAGTCGCCGATCGGCCGCACTCCGCGCTCGAATCCGGCGACCTACACTGGCGTGTTTACCCAGATGCGCGATTTGTACGCCATGCTGCCGGAGTCGCGGGAGCGCGGCTACAAGGCGGGGCGCTTCTCCTTCAACGTCTCCGGCGGACGATGTGAGGCCTGCCAGGGTGAGGGCCAACGCCGCATTGAAATGAATTTTCTGCCGGACGTATATGTGCTCTGCGAAGTCTGCGGCGGCAAACGCTACAACCGCGAGACGCTGGCGGTGCACTACAAGGGATACACCATCGCCGACCTGCTCGATACCCCAATCAGCGAAGCCCTCACCGTGCTCGAGAACATTCCCCAGGCGCGCCAGAAACTGCAGACGCTGGTCGATGTGGGCCTGGGATATATTCACCTCGGTCAATCTTCCGTGACCCTGAGCGGCGGCGAGGCGCAACGCATCAAACTGGCCCGTGAGTTGAGCAAACGGCAGACCGGACGCACCCTCTACCTGCTGGATGAGCCGACCACCGGGCTGCACTTTGAGGACGTAAACCGCCTGCTGGAAGTTCTGCACCGTCTCACCGATCTGGGCAACAGCATCATCATCATCGAGCACAACCTCGACGTGATTCGCAATGCAGACTGGATCATCGACCTCGGCCCCGAGGGCGGCGAAGAAGGCGGAAGAGTGGTGGCCCAGGGCACTCCGGAACAAGTCGCCCGGGTGAAGAAGAGCTACACCGGACAGGCTCTGAGCGCCGCGCCCAATCGATCAGTCTAAAGGAAGACGGTTCAGTACGCCCTACGAGATCGATGCCGGTTCCGGCGGCAGCGTGCAGAGCCGCTCGGGGCGGGTAGCGGCCAGGGTCATGGCGCGGGCAACCCGGTTGATCCATTCCGTAGCGGCGTCCTCGGCGTCGAAGCCCGAGAGGGCGCCGGCCTGTGCAATTCCGGCGGTGATGGTGATCGCGATCGGCTCGAGAGCTTCGCGCAACCGTCCCACCAGGGCCTCGGTTCCGGAAACCTCCAGTTGCGGCAACAGCAGCGCGACGATATCGCTGTCATAGCGGAACGACATCGCCTGACCTTTGGCGACCGAGCGCAAGGTGCGCACCAGTTCGGCGACCGCGTCCTCAGCCTGCGTTTCCGAGGTGAGCGAGGCGACCTGGAGCAGCGCCAGCGTGCTGCGGAGTTCTGCTCCAGCGCGTTGGCGGCCCAGTTCGGCCACGACCGCGTCGATGTAGGAGGAGCGCTTCAGCAGCCCGGTGTCTTCCTCCGCCACAGCCGCTGGAAGCAGCGCCTGCATGCGCGCGACGTGAACGGCAAGCGCAACCTGGTCCACCATCGAGCGCAGCAGCGCAAGATCGTCGGACGACCAGCGGCGGCGCGCTCCGCACTGCTGCACGATGAATAGTCCGATAGGCTGATCCTCGCTGATCAGAGCGAGAATGACCAGCGAGTGTACGTTGAGACGGGCGAGTTCCTGACGGATTGGCGAAAGTGCTTCGGAGAGCTGCACGTCAGCGGCACGAAAGACGGGCTCGGCGGAGGTGAGGCGCTGACTTAGCGCGAGCAGACGCACCATGGCCGCGCGCTCGGACTTCGATACCTCGGGCGAACAGTACTCAACCACCAGCGAAGGCGGCTTTCCGGGCGTGGCCAGCGCAGCCAGGCAGCGGCTATATTGCCAACGTGCGCCAATCTGGTTGACCGCCGTCACTAGCACCGAGCGCGGGTCGGCTTGGCGGGCGATGAGGCGGCTGACTTCGGCGGCGCGCGCCATGGCATCGGCAGCGCGTTTCTGTTCGGCTGGCTCTTGCCGCGCGGCTCCAACCGCCAGTCCGGCGTTGAGGAAGAGCTGCCGCACACGCGGGTCGTCCTCAAGATCGGCGGCATACGATTGCTTGAGCTGCTCGATTTTCCCGAGCGCTTTGTCTCGCATCCCGTACTGAAGGAAAATTTCAGCCTGCAGAATCAGATTTTCGAAGACGTTTGGCGAGGCTCCTTCGGCAGCTCGTTCTTCTTCCTCGGCTGTAACCGTAACCTGCTCGGGCGGGTCGATTCCAAGCCGCCTGGCCACCGCTTGCAAACGCTCCTCCGGAGCGTGCCCGAAAAGCTTTTGCATTCGCTCCTTGTGTTCGGCCTCATAGGGATCGATATCGACGGCGCGGTCCAGCGCGTCCACGGCCTTCGCAAAATTGCCCGCCTCAAAGTACAGTCCGAATAGACGCGAGAGCACCTGGGCGTAGTCAATCTCGCGATTAGCACTGTTGTAGAGCTCCGCAAGATATTCGAGGAACGCAATGCTGGGCTTGCTCTTTTCGGTGAGCTGGGCCATGTCACTCATGAACTCATTGCGGCGTCCGGCCTTGCGATAAAACTCTTCCAGACGGCGCGCCAGGCCAAGGGCGCGGTCCACGCAGTCCCGGTCCACCAGACCCAAGATGATGGAGTGAAGGGGCGCGAGATTTCCGCTGGGGTTGCGCTCAAACAGTCGCCATGCAAAGGGCTCCGCCTCTTCCACTGCGCCCCACGGCCACAAGGGCCAGCGCATAGGGTTCGCGCGCCTCTTCCGGGCTGGAGGGGTAGGTGGCGAGCGGTTGCAACAGGTCGATCGCCTCCGCTGGTCGGCCATTTGCAATCAGGCCACGGCCATGTCCCAGGCGCGCCGCCATATTGGCAGGATCGTTGGCGTAAGCGCGCGCATACGCCTCGGAGGCGATCCTGGCCAACCCGCTCCAACATGACGCCAAGGTGCACCAGGGCAATCGCGGCCAGTGCGAAGTTCATGCATAGCTTCCGCGATGCGGGCTTGCTCGCGGTAATCCTCCATGCGAGGTTCGAGCTCCAGCGACTCGCTGATGCACTTCAGCGCGCGCCGCGGATCGCCAAGGCGTTGAAATTCCTGGATACGCGACGCGATATGCCTCGGCCGCATCCTTGCGGTTGGTGCTGACACACAGTTCGGCGTAGCGGCTCACCATCTCCGGATCCAGTGTCTTCATCCGCTGCAGTTTGCGGAAGATCACGGCAGCATTGCTGACCTGCTTGCGCTCAATAAAAATGGCAAACAGGCGGCGAAGCATATCCGCTGCGATTCGAAGCTGGCCGATGGAGATAGCTCAGGTCGGCGGTCTTCTCCATGAGTTGCTCGTCATCGCGGCTGCAACTCAATAGCGGCGCGATACTCCTCCAGAGCAAGCTCTGGTTTCCCCTTTTCCAGGAGCTTCTCAGCGCGCGCGATGAACTTTGTAGGGTTACTCATAGCTTGCTTAGCGATTTTAAGCTGCAATGCGAATCGGCGCACATTTTGTTCGCTGGGAAATAGGACCGAAGGTAGTATCATCTACCACCGCCAGTTGACACTTCGCTTTTTATTCGCCAAACTATTGGGAACTTTGGTGGGGGTTGGGAAAGGTCGGCTATGGCTTTGACAAAGCGGCAACGGCAGATATATGACTTCATCGCTGATTTCGTGCAGAGCAACGGCTACTCTCCTTCGTTTGAGGAGATCGGCGCAGCGCTGGGTCTCAGCTCGCTTGCCACTGTGCACAAGCACATCAACAACCTTGAGGCGAAGAAGATGTTGCGCCGCGACTATAACCGCAGCCGCTCCATTGACGTGCTGCCTTTGCCGGAAGGAATCCCGCAACGCGCTCGCGCCCTGGACGCCGGTTCGTTCGAACTTCCGTTGGTGGGTCGCATCGCCGCCGGCAAGCCGATTGAACAGGTGGAGACTCCGGAGACCATTTCGCTTACCGACTTCACCCGCGCCAAAGACGTCTTCGTGCTCCAGGTGGTGGGCGAAAGCATGCAGGACGAGCACATCGTGAACGGCGACTACGTTCTGGTGGAGAAGACCGAGAGCGCTCGCGAAGGCGAGATCGTGGTGGCCTTGGTGAACGGCTCGGAGACCACTCTGAAGCGTATTTACCACGCCGGTGAGCAGATTCGCCTTCAGCCCTCGAATGCCGCGATGCAGCCCATCATGGTTCCCGCCGATGCGGTGCGAGTGCAGGGACGCGTGGTTGCGGTGCTGCGAAAATACTGAGGGGCCGCCAGAACTATTTTGCTGTTTGCGAGGCAGTGCCTCCCACAGCGGCTTGCTTGTGGCTGGCTCCGACCTTGACCGTCGCAGCCGTCAGTTCGTTGTTCTTCCGGGTGGCATGGATGACGACCGGATCGCCGACCTTGACGTCCTTCACCGTGATGGCCGTGTCATTCTTCGCGTACTTCGTCTCAGAGGTGAGGAGAACGGTTTGCGACTTTCCGTCCGTAGTGGTCACCGTGATCGAGTTGGCGCCGACGCCGGCCACGGTCCCCATCACGTGCTCCATGCCGCCGTGGGCATAGGCCAAACTCACCATCAAGCCGACTGTCAGTGCCAGTGCCAGCAGTGCTCTCATCGCGAATCTCCTCTGTGCTGATTACTTAGTGTTGATGCGCGTTTGAGGGCTTGGACGCCGGAGTTTGCGTATTGCCATTGAGGAACTGCTCCTCCTCCATCTCCTCCCGTACCTCGTCTGGCGCTTTGGGATTGAGCCGCTCCATCTCGAGTTCCTCCTGCGCGGAGAGTTTCGGAAGGTGACGAATGAAATCCACCAGCTTCCAACTCTCGTCTGCCGAGTTCTCTCCACCAAAAGCCGGCATACCGGATAACCGAACCCCGTTTTCGATTACGAAGAAGATTTCGCCGTCGCTCATGCCTTGGGTGTTTTCGGCGCGCAGGTCGGGCGGTTTCGGATAGAGCCCCCCACCGAGCATCGTCTTTCCACTCCCGTTATTGCCATGGCAAATGGCGCAGTGATCCGCGAAATGTGCTCGACCCTCGGCAAGAACTTCGGCGGATGGCGGGATGGGGTTCTTCGTCGACTTGACGGAGCGAGGCATGGCCAAAGCGCGCGCCCACTCCGCGACTTCCGCTTCTAATGCGGTGGGCTGAGAGCGGGCGCTAAATCCCTTTGCCGGCATCGTGAGGTAAGCCAAGCCGCCAAGCGTACAAATACCAGCAAAGGCAAGCAGCAACAGGACGAGGACTGTGCTCCTACGCATTTCGCTCTCTCCGATTCGACTCCGCCGCGGCTTGAAAAAGCTTGAAGAAAAGCCCGGCCATGGCCGGGCTCAAATGCGCGCAGCTCACGTTCCACTCAGGCGAGTTTGTTCAACGCGCTCTCGATCGTTTCCTTGGGGACGTAGCCGACAATCTGCTCCTGCACCTTGCCGTTTTTGAAGACAAGCAGGGTTGGAATGCCACGCACGCCATAGCGCTGTGGTGTCGCCGTGTTGCGGTCAACGTCCATCTTGGCAAACTTGACCTTGCCTTGGTATGACTTCGCAATCTCATCCACTACCGGGGCGAGAGCGCGGCAGGGACCGCACCAGGTGGCCCAGAAATCAATCAGCACAGGCTGCTCACAGTTGAGCACCTCCTGATCGAAGTTCGCGTCGGTTACTTCCATAATTCCATCGCTGATTCCATCGCTCGCCATTCTTCCTCCAGTTCCTTGTACGAAATTCTTGCCGCAAAATCGCCGGGGGCGCAACGGCCAAAACGATATCGTAACACTTTGATTCGATGCGCTGGCTTGGCTTTGGACGCAGAAGCCGTACGCAGTGCGGAAAATCGGCTTCAGAACGCCCCCGACGGTCGGCATGTAGCCCGCGGGGGCTGCCTCTGCATACAATAGATTCATGCGCTATCTTATTGCTCTGCTTGCCTTGGCCGGACTCGTGATTTCCTGCTTCGCCCTGCGCGAACACTTCCGCACCGAACCCTCGCCGTGCAGCATCAATGAACGCTGGGACTGCGGCGCGGTGAACCACAGCCCATTCGCCGAACTCGAAGGCGTCCCGGTCGCTGTCTTCGGAATTCTAGGCTATGCGGCCATCGCGGGCTTCGCCCTGGCGCGACGCTGGCGGATCGTGCTGCTGCTCACCACCGGAGCGCTCAGCTTCTCCATCTATCTCACCTACGTCGAGGCGCGAATCCTGGAGACCTACTGTATCTGGTGCGTGAGTTCGGCGGGAGTCATTGCGGTGACTGAGATTGCGGCCATCGTCGCGGTGGCCAGAAGGCGCAAGCTGACCGCCTGAGACAGTGATCGCCTGGCGGATAAAGCTGCGCTGCCGGCCTGCGGGCTTGATGGGGTTGCGATGTCCTTGCTTGCGGAATTCGTCAAACAGGCGGCGCTCGAGGGGGGCTTCTCCCTCTCCGGGATTGCACCCGCTGCGCCGCTGCGCGAACTCGACTACTTCCCTGCCTGGATTGCTGCCGGATACCACGGCGAGATGGATTACCTGGCAAAAACCAACGCTCCTGGGACCAACGCGGCGGGCGAGTTGCGGCGGGCGGCACTTGCGAATGTCGCTCCGTGGGCGCGCTCCGTGGTGGTCTGCGCCGCGAACTACAACTCGGCCACACCCTATTCCACGCAAGCCGCTGACCCGTCACAGGGATGGATCTCGCGCTATGCTTTCATTGACTCCGACTATCACGAGCTGTTGCTAAAGCGCCTGCGCCGCATCGAGCGCCGCATGGTGGAGCGCATCCTTGCCGACGGTCACGCGACTCCGCGCACCTGGTGTTATGTCGATACCGGCCCCGTTGTGGAGCGCGTGCTGGCCCAGCACTCCGGCATTGGATGGACCGGCAAGAATGCCTGCATCCTCAATCAGCAGCTCGGCTCATGGCTCTTTCTCGGAGTCATTCTCAGCAGCCATGCGCTGCCGCCCGACCTGCCCGCGGCCGACCGTTGCGGCTCCTGCACGCTTTGTCTGGACGCCTGCCCCACGAACGCATTCCTGGCGCCGCGCCACCTCGATGCCACCCGCTGCATCTCCTATCTCACCATTGAGCAGCGTGGGCCGGCGCCGGAAGAACTTCGCGCCAAGATGGGACGGCATTTGTTCGGCTGCGACATCTGCCAGGATGTTTGCCCATGGAATCGCCGCGCTCCTGCCTCCCCGGACCCGGCCTTTGCACCGCGTACCGAACTCGTCAACCCTTCTCTGGAGTGGATCGCCGGCATGTCGATGGAGGAGTTCCAGCGCACCTTTCGCGGCTCGCCGGTCAAGCGCGCCAAACTCAAGGGACTGTTGCGCGGCACCGCCATTGCCATGGGCAACAGCGGAGAGCAGAAATATCTGCCACGCCTCCGCGAACTGTCGCAGCATGAAGACCCGGCCGTAGCTGAACATGCGCGCTGGGCGATTGCGAGATTGGAGACGACTCCCGATGCCGACCGCAAATGAAAATGGCCCTTGATAAACAAGGGCCAGCTTCAAAAATGAACAATGATGACTATCCGCGGCTCACGTTCTGGGCTTGAAGTCCTTTGGGTCCTTTTACGCATTCAAACTCAACGGTCTCGCCTTCGTTTAAAGTGCGATAACCGTTTTCCTGAATGACCGAATAATGCACGAATACATCTTCACCCGTACTGCGCTGGATGAAGCCATAGCCCTTTGCGCCATTAAACCACTTAACCGTACCCTTCTCTTTCACGACTCACTCCTTTCGCATCATGCAACGAAACAGTATTCATTGTTCCGCAGGAATTGCTTCCAGCTTCCGTTGCAGCCCGAACCCGCCCATCAAGCAAATCCGGATTCCATCGTCATTCTCGCAACCTGCCGTTGGCCGCGGCTCGCGAGAATGACGATGGAATCCGGATTCGAATGCTGCGCTGACTGCCGACTGCACATCTACTTATTCCTGTACCGCACCAGCAACAAGCCCCCTAAAAACGATGTGTTTTTCAGTGGGTGTGGCATGTTTATCCCAAGCTGACCAGCTTGACAAGTGAATGTTGCAGGATTGTGGGGGTTTTATGGAACAACGGCCCAAAAAGGGAGGAACTTTACTCGCTGATCGCACTTTCTTCTGATGCTGATCACATTTTTCTATGCTGTTCGCAACCCAAACCGCGGAAGCGATGGTTTTAAGAGCCGGAGAAAGCGATCAAATCCAGCCGCTTTCGCTACAATGGGAGTAGACATCATGACAACCGACAGCACATCTGCCGCCACGGCCAGTGCCGTGGCAACCGGCATTTCTTCCACCAGCGACGATCCCCTCCAACAACTGCGCAGTTCGATGCTGCAGACGTTGCGGCGCAACGGTTGGTCCACGCTGAAATATCTGGGCACAACGGAAGTCCACACTTACGCGTTTTCAGTAGCAGCGAACGCCATTCTCTCTTTCTTTCCTGCGGCGGTTCTACTGCTCACCATCAGCCGGCGCTGCTTCCATTCGCCCTCAATGGTAACTGCGATCAAGCGGATGCTGGCCGCCTACCTGCCAAGCAATCAGGGATTTATTGTCTCGACCGTGGATGCCATGTCGGCCACGCACAAGATTCAACTGTTCTCGATCGTCATGCTGTTCATCAGTTGCACCGGGGTATTTGAGCCACTGGAGGTGGCCCTGAACTCGGTGTGGGGATTCAAGTCCCGCAATTACCTGATGAACCAGATCGTCTCGCTGGGACTGGCGCTAGGCTGCGGCGTTCTGGCGCTGTTGAGCGTTGCGGGCACGGCGGGAGTGTGGGCTCCGGCAGCGCAGGCGCAGTTTTGGCTTGGCCATCACATCGGCACCGGCATGGTGTACTCGCTGGTGGACCAGATCAATGTGACGATTCAGTTCATCGCCCTGAAAATATTTGGAATGATCGCCAGCGTGCTGATCTTCTTCCTCATCTACTGGCTGCTGCCCAATGGAAAGGTGCCGTATCGTGCGGTCCTACCGGCGGCAATCATTACCGGCGTGGCGTGGGAAGTTGCGAAGATCATCTTTGTCGCCTGCCTGCCTCTGCTGGATTTTCATGAGGCATACGGCCCCTTCTATGTTTCCGTGACGCTGATCTTCTGGGCGTTTTTCTCAGGCCTGCTGCTGCTGGCAGGAGCTCATCTCTCGGCTCAAGACTCGATGACGGCGCAGAGACAGTCCCTGCTGACACCGCAGCCGGAGAAGGCAGCGGCGGTATCGATAAACTCATAGGTAATCATTTGCAACAACCGTTCCAATAGCCAACAGGCACCCTGCGATGGGTGCCTGTTGCGTTTCATCACGACAACTTCAATCCGAGGCAGGCGGAGCGTCATAGGGATGCTTGCCCGGGTTCCCTATATACCAGTCCACCCATTCGTTGACGGTCTTGTACCAGAGCTGCGAGTTCCGGGGCTTGAGCACCCAGTGTCCTTCATCGGGGAAGTAGAGCATTCGGCTGGGGATCTTGAGTCGCTGCAGGGTGGTGAAGAGCTGGAAGCCTTCACTGACATCGAGTCGGCAGTCGAGCTGGCCGTGGATGACGAGGGTTGGCGTTTTGAAGTTGGACGCGGCCAGCGCAGGCGACCAGCGTCGATAAAGCTCACGATTGGACCATGGAGTCCCCTTGAACTCCCACTCGTTGAACCATAGCTCCTCGGTGGTGCCGTACGCGCTTTCGGGATTGAACATGCCGTCGTGCGAGACGATGCACTTGAAGCGGTCGCTGTGGCCGAGAATCCAGTTCGCCATGTAACCGCCATAACCTGCTCCAAGGGCGCACTCGCGCTGGCGATCAATGAAGCCATACTCATGCTCTGCGTAGTCGAGGCCAAGCATGAGGTCTTCAAAGGGACGCCCGCCCCAGTCTCCGTTTATTTCATCGATGAACTGCTGACCGTAGCCGTTGGAGCCGCGCGGATTGATCATAATAACGACGTAGCCGGAGGCGGCGAAGAGATTGGCATTCCAGCGGAAGCTCCATTCATCTCCCCATGCACTCTGCGGGCCGCCATGGATGAGGAACTTGACCGGATATTTGTTGGAAGGGTCGAAGCCGGGCGGCTTGATAAGGAATCCCTGCACCTGTTTTTTCTCCGCTCCGGTAAACCAGAACCACTCAATCGGCTGCATCCCGATATGCGCCAGGAGCGCGTCATTCATGTGGGTGAGCGGGCGAGCTCCAGCATCCGGCGCAAGGGCGTCATCCTTCTCTGAATACACGGCACGCGGCGTGCTCGACTTTGCGGGGTGCTTTCCGGCGCTGGGAATCGGTGGAGGCAGAAGCGTACCAGCGGAGGTGGAGACGGTGAACAACTCGGTCGGGAAGCGCACGGAGCTGCGCGCAAAGACCAGGAATTTTCCATCGGGAGTGGGCGTGGGCGAGTCATTGTAGCCGCGCACGACCTCCTTGGGCTGTCCGCCGGGTACTTCGATGCTGTAGATGGGAGCTTCCCCGGTATCGCGCGCGGTGAAGTAGAGTTTGGAGGAGTCCGGGGCCCAGGAGACGGACCCAACCCAGCGGTCGAAGTTCTCCGTGAGATTGATGATGCGTCCGCTGGCGCGCTCAATCAACTGCAGGCGGAAGCGGTCGCTCTCGTATCCGGCGCGCAACTGCGAGCGGATCGCTAGATACCGTCCGTCGGGCGAGTAGAGCGGCGTGGAGTCCGAGCCATGATTGGCGGCCGTGAGGTTGATGGGGCGAGCGTTGGGTGCCGCAAGTGAGAGCGTGAATATATCGCTATTAGTCGATGTTGCCTGAACCTCATCGAGGTTGCTGGTGAAGGCGATCTCGCGCCCATCGGGAGAGAACTGGTACAGGTCTTGTCCGCCGAGAGGGAAGGGCGGAACGTCGTGGTCGCCGGGAGTAAGATCGCGGCCGGCGGCGCAGGTTTGAGCGCCAGCGCAGGCTGCGCTGATGAGAAAAAGGTGCGAGCGCTTGCCATTGTCATAGGCGTTCCAGTGACGGTAGGGCAACTGGTCGAAGACCTTGGCCTTGACCGGAGATTTATCGGCGGCATCGTCTTTGGCTTTGTTGCAGGCATCGTCGTGGCAACGGGGCCATACGGCGGAGAGGAAGAGGATCTGCTTGCCGTCCGGAGACCAGAGGCCGCCATCGGCCCCGGAGCGAAAGGTGGTGAGCTGGAGCGGCGAGCCGATGAGGGTTCCGGTCTCAGGGTGGAAGAGCTGCACGTATATCTGCGAGACCCCATTGCGCACGGCGGTGAAGAGCACCTGCTTGCCATCCGGCGAAAAGCGCAGGCGGTCTTCGCTTCCCTCGCCGACTTCGGTAAGGCGGTGGGGCACGCCACCGGCGAACGGAATGATCCAGAGATGCGACTGCTTGGTGTTGTCGGCAAGCGAGACATCGACGGCGGAGAACGCAACCCAGAGGCCGTCCGGAGAGATGGTGAAGCCGCCGACCCGCTTGAGGTTCATCATGTCCTCAAACGTGAATGGTCGCTTCTGCGCAAAGGCGGAGAACGAGGCAAGCAGGATTGTGGCAATGAGCAGGCGGCGCAGCATTCAGGGCTCTCCAGAAAAGAAAAGTTTAACTTATGAGGGCCAATAATGATGTGGGCCGGTCGAAAAGCCTGTGTGGCCGCGCGGGGTCGACGTTCATCTGCCCGCAGCTCAATCGTTCCGGCCAGGCCTCGTTTCTGCTCTTGCGCCCGCTGATCGTTTTGTCGGGGGTTTCCCCTGTGCGATGCCCCGGAAACACGCATAAACAGGGCAGGGGCTTTTCAACTATCGACAATTTGATCTATTTTGTCGAGAGATTGCTTGTGGAGACCCAGAGTTGGAAAAACGCCAACTTTAGGCCACCCGCCCGCCCTGCGGAATCACCGCTCTTTTCGATTGCAGAAGGCAACCTTGGCCGTGCACATCCGCTCTTGAGATGCGGAGGAGGAAAGCAATGAAATTCTCAATCCTGACTCGCGGATTGCTGCTCGGCATGGCGCTTGCCGGACCGGCGCCCGCGCTACCGGCTCCGCAAACTTCCGATCGCCTGGCGGCGGAAAACTACATGCGGATGCACCAGATTGAAGCCGACCTCCACCAGGCGGCCACCGACCACAACGTTGACCTGATGATGTCCTTGTTTGCCAAGGGCGCGACCGTCGTCGCGTTTGGCAAGACTTACACCGGGCCCGATCAGATTCGCGGGTTCTGGCAGTCGTCCCCTCCGTTCACGCATCACTGGGTCGGCTATACGCCCGCCTTTCGCATCGCCTACAAATTAACCGGGAATACCGGACATCTGTATTTCGAGTGCCTCTACGCGGACACCCAGGACATGAAAGTTACCGCCTACGTTGACTTCAACGCTGTGGTCGTGCTGCAGAACGGAAAATGGTTGTTGCACGACGTAACGATCACGCCGCATCGAGTCTAGATAACCGCAGTGTTGAACTCCGGTGAGATCGCCGCCGTGCCTTGGTATTGTTCGGTGCATCCCTTCTGTTCCGGGCGGATTACGGACTGTCCGTCGGTTCCTAGCTGGCACCTGGGTGTCCTCGCTCTCGACAAAATGATTCATTTTGTCGAGCGAGAGTGAAACGCGGGGGAAAGATTGGGATGATCGGCCCTGTTCCGGGTGTATCGTCGTCTATCGGAAGTGATCCGCAAAGTGGAAATACCTAGCAGTAAATCTTAGGGCTGTATCTGAAGCGCCCACAAGCGAGAGGGTCGCGTTGCTGTGCTGTTTGCGGGCGCTTGAGATACAGCGATTTGAAGGAAGCCGCTTTCGCGAGCTATGTATTTTGAATGGGGTTTGGATGAGCTGGCGCTGTCAGCGCAGTGCAAGGTGGGCAGTAACGTGTGACGCTTGAGCCGGTAAGTTGGGATCGGGCACCACGGTTTCGAGCGTAATCGCTTGTGATCCGTGCGAGTGAGTGCATGCCTGGTTGGGGCGGAGCATAGAAGAGCAACCGCGTGGCAGGGCGCGTGGATAGGACCAGTTTCGGTTGGTGTTTCAAGCGGCACCTCTCAACGGAACAGGTGGAGCTCGTAGGCGAAGCTGCACGGTGGTGAACCGCTCCACGACTTTCATCGCGCCGCCACAGCGCGGACACTTCCGAAAAGTTAAGCCTTTGGTTTCGGTTGCGACAGATCTTGTAGCTTTGGCCCGCACGGGTGCGTTCAGTAATTGAGCGCAAAGTGGCAGGAGAACGGCGCGCCGCCGGTTGGCAAGGAAGCCGAAGTTGCGGATGCGCACGAAACCGCGCGGGAGCAGGTGCAGGAGGAAGCGGCGCAGGAACTCATCGACGGGCAGACTTATGAGCCGCTTCTTGTTTCTGTGAGCGGAATCTCGCCAGCGGAATGTCACGTTGCCATCGGCCAGAGAGACGAGTCTGCGATTGGAGATGGCGACCCGGTGGGTGTATGCGCTGAGATAGCTGAGCGCATGTTCGGCTCCTCTGAAAGGGCGCTTGGAGTAGACAAACCATTCGTGACGGAACAGGATTCGGAGCCAGGAAGCAAAGACGGGTGGCGTCGCCAATGACGTCAGGCTGCCATGGAACTGGAGTTTGCCTTCGCGGAAAGCAGCCTTCAGTCCGGCGAGGAACTTACCACGGAAGACGCGACTAAGCACCCCGATGGGCAGGAAGAATGAAGAGCGGGAAGCGATCCAGCGGGAGTGGTCCGGTGCGAGTCCTCCGGCGGCAAGGACGCAGTGAATGTGAGGATGAAACTGCAAGCGCTGATTCCAGGTGTGGAGCACGCTGAAGAACCCAATCTCCGCTCCCAGATGGCGGGGATCGCGCGCGATCTCGAGCAGGGTTTCGGCGCCGGCGTGGAAGAGCAGGTTGTAAATCAGGCGCTTGTTCTGCAAGGCCAGTGGAGCCAGCTCCCGTGGCAGGGTGAAGACGACATGCACGTAACGGGTGGGCAGCAGCTCCTGTTCACGGGCCTGGAGCCAGCGAGCCCGGGCATTACCCTGGCATCGAGGGCAATGTCTGTTTCGACACGAGTTATAGGAGACGGCGACGGTATGCCCACAATCGGCACAGCGATCGCGGTGTCCGCCTAAAGCAGCGGTGCGGCAGCGTGTGATGGCCAGCAACACCTTCTGGTGTTGCCAGTGAATCCATCGGCGACTGCGTTCAAGAAAAGACTGTCCTGCATAGCGGACGATATCGGCCACCTCCAGGGGAGGCCGGTTCATGCGCTCTTTGTCTGCTCCCCTTGTCCGCCGATGGTCAGTGCATCCAGGGGACTGCTGGTGGCGCTGAGATGTCGCCGGGAGAGATGCAGATAGATTATGGTCTCCTCCAGGTCGCGATGTCCCAGCAGCAACTGAATGGTGCGCAGGTCGGCGCCCGCTTCGAGCAGATGCGTGGCGAAGCAGTGGCGCAGCGTGTGCGGATGAATGTGCTTATGTGCAAGCCCGGCGCGATCTGCGGCCTGATGGCAAGCGTGCCAGACTCCGTTCGGCGAGATGGGATCAGGACCGGTGTGCCATCGGTTGCCGGGAAACAGCCAGTCCTTGGGCTTGTGCCGAAGCCCGCGCCAGTAAAGACGCAGCGCTTCGAGCAGCTTCAAGCTGAGCATGACATCGCGATCCTTGCGCCCCTTGCCTCCGCGGATGTGAATGACCATGCGCTGGCTGTCGATGTCGCAGACCTTCAGGTGCGCCAGTTCTGCGCGGCGTGCGCCGGTAGCATAGAGTGTCATAAGCAGAATGCGATGGAAGGGTGACTGGGCTGCATCAATCAGACGTGCCACTTCTTCCTGGCTGAGCACCAGCGGCAAGCGGAATACGCTCTTCGGGTATGGCGTCTCGGCTATGCTCCAGCCTCGCTTCAACACCTTGACATAGAAGAATCGCAAGGCCGCCAGCCGCTGCCCCACGGTGTTCGGGCAGAGCTTGCTGCTAAGCAACATCGCCTGATACTGCCGTATATGCTCGGTGCCAAGCCGGTCGGGAGAACGGTGGAAGTACTGGCTGAACTGCTCAACGTTGCGAATGTAGGTGCGTATGGTGGACTCGGAAAAGTTACGGCGCTTCAACTCCTCCAGCATGATCTGGCGTAGATGGGTCACAGGGTATCTCCTCCTGCGACACAACTTAGCTCAATTCAGCCAAGCTTCGCTCAGACACACGCGGATGCGTCCGCCGCTTCAGCGGCTTCGTTCAAATCGCAAAGGCACTCACTATTCCAAAACAGAACCGTTAAGCGAACCTGCTGGCCCCAAAAAAAGTGGATGTTTTGCCGAACTTATTAGGCAAGTCCGGGAGCCTGGGGCGCATCTGTCCCCAACATTCGCCAAAGGAAGGCGGATGTGGGCCACCCGCCGCGCCTTGAACATACGTTTTCCGATTGAGCTGATGCATCCAGGGCCTGGTGCGAGCGAGGAGTACTGCGATCACGAGAAGGAGAGCGACAATCATTGCGACGATGGAAGTCTTGCGGGAGGTCTTACGCATCGGGTTCGTTCCTCTGGGAAGATGATCAGTCTAGCGCGGGCTTCAATACACCACACCAGATCGCAATTGCCCCTTGTTGCCGGGGGATATAACATCGCTGCATGGCAGGAGATCAGGACGAGCGGGCGCGACTAGTGGCCGGTGGGGCACTGGAGGGCGAAGAAGGGTTTGAGCTGAAGCTGCGGCCTCAGCGGCTGCAGGAGTTTATCGGCCAACCGAAGGTGAAAGAGAACCTGGCGGTGGCCATTGCGGCGGCGAGGGCGCGCGGCGAGGCGCTGGACCACATTCTGCTCTATGGGCCTCCGGGCCTGGGAAAGACCACGCTGGCGACGATTATCGCCAACGAAATGGATGCGGCCTTTCAGCAGACATCCGGACCGACGCTGCAGATCAAAGGCGATCTGACGGCCATCTTGACCAACGTACAGGCGCGACAGGTGCTGTTTGTGGACGAGGTACACCGGCTGCAGCCGGCGCTGGAAGAGCTGCTCTATTCGGCGCTGGAAGACTGCCGGCTCGACATCATGGTCGGGCAGGGGCCTTCGGCACGGACCCACTCGTTTGAGATTCCGGCGTTCACGTTTGTGGCGGCGACGACGCGAATCGGGCTGCTGTCGGCTCCCTTGCGCTCGCGGCTGGGCTTGGTGCTGCGGCTGGAGTTTTACTCGCACGAGGACTTGAAGATCATTCTGAACCGCTCGGCGCAGATCTTGAAAGTGGGAATCGACGACGATGCGGCGCTGGAGATTGCCACGCGCTGCCGCGGTACACCGAGAGTCGCAAACCGGCTGCTGCGGCGGGTTCGGGACTATGCGCAGGTGCGCGGCACCGGGCACATCGACCGCGTGACCGCACAGTCCGCCCTGGAGATGCTGGAGGTGGACGAGCATGGCTTTGACGAGGTGGACCGGCGGCTGCTGCTGACGATCATCGAGAAATACCAGGGCGGGCCGGTTGGGGTGAACACGCTGGCGGCGGCGCTGGCGGAAGAGCCCGACGCGATCGAAGAAATCTACGAGCCGTTCCTGATCCAGATTGGCTTTCTGGATCGGACTCCGCGGGGACGAGTTGCGACGCAACTGGCGTACAAGCATTTTGGGGTTGAGCCGCCGAAGAGACAGAACCTGCTGTTTTAGGCGGTGGAAAAAGTACGGGAACAAACATCAATGCGAAAACTTTCCACAGCTCGACTCCAGAGATGTAGAAACTTGCGGGCAGAAGACGGGTTCATAGTAGAGACTCTGAAATATCGATTCCACCGACACCAGGAGATGCATTGATGAAGATTGCCAAATTGTTTCTGATCTCGGCATGCGCCGTACTTTTGCTGACTACGTTTGCCGCAGCCGACACCCCGGGAGCGCATCCCGCTTACCTGCATGCGCTGACCGACCTGCGCCATGCGCGCGCACACCTGGATCGCATGACTCCGAACGCGCGAATGGACGACTATGAACAACGGGCGATCGACGAGATCGACGCCGCAATTCGCGAGGTGAAGGAAGCCGCCATCGACGACGGTAAGCCATTGGGCGATCATCCTCCGGTGGATACGGGTATGGACAGGGCGGGACGCTTGCGTCGGGCAATGGAGCTGCTGGATAGCGCACACAGGGACATCGATGAGCGCGAGTCGGATGGCTTTGCGAAGGGATTGAAGCATCGCGCATTGCACCACATTGAAGAAGCGCGGAAGGACGTTCACCACGCCATCGACGCCCGGTGGCACGAGTAGAAAAGCGGGCACGAAGAAAGTGAGGGCAGCCCTGGCGGCTGCCCTTTTCATTTGCGCTGCAGTGGGGGCATTTAATAAAACGCTGTACGATAATTTCAGCAACATAGGTTCCACGAAGGACGAGCACGTCAATCATGAGAAGTCCAAAGCTATTTTTGATGGCATTCTGTGCGATGTTGTTGTTGAGCGTGATGGGCGCGGCCGACACGGCGGGAGCGCTTCCTGCCTACCGGGATACGCTTGCCGATCTGCGCCATGCGCGGGCGTACCTGAGTGTGGAGACTCCCGACGCGCGATTGGACGCCCACGACGCCGAGGCGGTTGAGCAAATAGATGCCGCGATCCGGGATGTGAAGGAAGCGGCGGTCGATGATGGCAAGTCCTTGAACGACCATCCCCCGGTGGATGAACACGCGGCCCGGGCTGACCGGCTGCTTCGTGCACTGGAACTGCTGGATAGGGCCCGCGAGGAGAACTACCAGCGCTCTCAGGTCGGCTTCCTGCAGGGGCTGAAGGCAAATAGTGCACAGCAACACATTGACGAAGCGCGAAAGGCGGTTCAACACGCCCTCGACGCGCAGCGGCGCGAATAATCCAGTAGCCGCGATGGAAAGAAAGGGGCAGCCTGCGACGGCTGCCCTTTTGGTTTGCTGGGGTTGAAGCGGCTACTCCTCTTCCTCCTCTTCGAGACCGGCTCCGGCGGCTTTGGCGGCTGCGATGATTTTTTCCTGCTGGAGCGCGGGGACGAAGTCGTAGTGGTCCATTTCCATGTTGAATGAGCCACGGCCCTGGGTCATGGCGGTGAGGTCGGTGCCGTAGGTGAGCATCTCCGACATGGGCGCGTGGGCGCGGATGATCGTATTTCCGGACTTATTGTCCATGCCCTGGATGCGTCCGCGGCGGGAGTTCATGTCGCCCATGATGGCTCCGGCGAATTCGTCGGGGACGGTGATTTCGACCTGCATGATGGGCTCCAGCAGGGTGGGCTTGGCGACCTCCATCGCTTTTTTGAAGGCGATGCGGCCCGCGGTTTTGAAGCTGAGTTCGTTGGAGTCCACGTCGTGATAGCTGCCGTCGTAGAGGCTCACCTTGAAATCGACGACCGGGTATCCGGCGAGAAAGCCACGGGCTGCGGCTTCCAGGATTCCCTTTTCGACGGCGGGGATGAAGTTCTTGGGGATCGATCCGCCGAAGATGTCATTGACGAACTCGAAGTTTCCACCGCGGGGCAAGGGCGACATTCTGATCTTGCAATCGCCGAACTGGCCATGTCCGCCGGACTGCTTTTTGTGGCGTCCCTGAACCTCGGCGGTGCCGCGAATGGTTTCGCGGTAGGGCACCTTGGGCGCTTTGAGGACGACCTCGGTATGGTAGCGGCGCTTTAGTTTGCTTACCACAACTTCGATATGCTGCTGGCCGGTTCCGGCGATGAGGAAGTCCTTGGTCTGCGGATCGCGGAAGAAGCGCAGCATGGCGTCCTCTTCCATCAGTTTGTGGACGCCGACGCCGAGTTTATCCTCGTCGGCACGAGTCTTCGGCTCGATGGCAAAAGTGATGGCAGGTTCGGGAAGAGTGACCGAGGGGTACTGGATGGGCGCTGACTTGTCACCCAGGGTGTCGCCGGTGAGAGTTTCCTTGAGCTTGGCCACCGCGCCGATGTCTCCGGCAGAGAGCTCGGTTACGGGTATGAGCTGTTTGCCCAGGACGACGGAGATATGGGCGAATTTTTCTGCCGTGCCGCGCGCGTAGTTGGTGAGCGAAGCGTCATTCTTGAGCACGCCGCTGACGACCTTGAAGTAAGAGATGCGTCCGGCGAAGGGATCGCTGACGGTCTTGAAGACGAAGAGCGAGAGCGGCTCAGAGGCGGAGACTTTGCGCTCGGGAGGCTCGGCCCCGGCCGTGGCGGGAACGCCCGCGATAGTTTTGCGCTCGTTGGCCGAAGGGACGAAGTCGAGCATGAAGTCGAGAATTTCGTCGCTGCCGATGTTGCCGAGACCGGAGGCAAAGAGGACGGGGAAGAGACGGTCTTCGCGGATGGCATTGTGAATGCCCGCGACAATGTGCTCCTCGCCGATGGTTCCGGTATCGAAGAACTCGCTCATCAGTTCGTCATCGCCTTCCGCGACGAGTTCGACGAGGGCTTCATGCGCGGCCTTGGCCTGCGCGGCCATATCGGCGGGAATCTCTTCGACGCGGGCGCGGCCATTGCCGCCGATCTCATAGTAGTAGGCCTTCATCTTGACCAAATCGACGACGCCTTTGAACGTCTTTTCGGCTCCGATGGGAAGCTGGACGGGAACAACGGTGCGGCCAAAGGCGGAGGTGAGCGAGTTCATCACCCGCTCAAAGTCGGCACGCTCGCGGTCCATGCGGGTGCAGATGACGATGCGGGGAAGCTTCAACTCGTCAGCATAGCTCCAGACCTTCTGGGTGACGACCTGGACGCCGGAAACCGAGTCGACTACCACGAGGGCGGAATCCACGGCCGGCATAGCCAGCTCGGCTTCATGCACGAACATGTTGAAGCCGGGAGTATCGATGAGGTTGATCTTGGCCTTGCTCCACTCGAAAGTGGCAATCGAGGCCGAGACCGTCATCTGGCGGGCAATTTCTTCTTCATCGTAATCGGTGGTGGTAGAGCCGTCATCGACCCGGCCCAGCCGGGGATTGGCCCCGGCGGTGAACAGCAGGGCGGAGACAAGAGAGGTTTTGCCGGAGTGGGAGTGGCCAATCACAGCCACATTGCGGACATTCTCACCTTCGTAGGTCTTCACAAAAATAACTCCCGTGAGCTTTGATTTGAAAGCCTGCGCGGAGCTACGCGAGTTGAAGCCAAAAGCGGCGGCGGCAACCCAACAAGCGCGTTGCAGGAGCATTCGCCTACGGCGCCCGCCGCAAAAGGCACGAGCGTCTTGCTGCAGATTGCAGAAATCGAATTGCACTAAAGCAGAGCATCGTAGCACACGGGGCGAGCAGGCTCAATTTTTCACCGGATTGTGACATTTTTTATCCCCAGCTGTGATATCGAAGCGCAGGTAGCGAAGGGCGCGAGAAGCTGCCATGAGCACCGAACAGATCTCGGGAATGGGCAGGATGGGTCTGGTAAACTGCGGGTTACTGATGTCTGTCGTCGTATGAATACACTGGAAGCCATTCGCATCGCGCTGCAATCGCTGTGGGCCAACAAGCTGCGCAGCGTACTCACCCTGCTCGGGGTGATGATCGCGGTGGCAACCCTGATCGCCGTGATGACCTTCGTCAACGGCATCAATGGATTCGTGGCAGAGAAGATCTTCAACCTCGGCGCCGACGTGTTCATCGTCTCTAAGGCTCCCAACGTGATCACGAACGTCGACCAATACCTGGACAGCCAAAAGCGCAAAGACTTTGTGTACGAAGATTTTTTGGCGGTCGCCGAGAGCTGCACGCTATGCCGCAACGTGGGTGCCTCCGCGCGGCAGGAGAACGTGCGGGTGAAGTACAACGAGCAGAACAGCAGCGACACGCGGGCCATGGGGTGGACCCCCGGCATGACGGCGATCTACGACCTGAACCTGCAATCGGGGCGGGCGCTGACCGCGTCCGACATAAACGCCGGGTCGAACGTGGCGGTAATCGGCAGCGATATCGCCGAGAACCTGATGCCAGGAGTCGACCCTTTGAACAAGGAGATTCGGGTCGACGGGCAGAGCTATACAGTGATCGGAGTGGCCGAGCCAAAGGGCAAGGCGCTGGGACAGAGTCTGGACAACTGGGTGGTGATTCCGATAACGAGCTGGTACAAGCAGTTTGGCTCGCAACATGTGCCGCTGCTCATCTGGGCCAAGGCCGAGGGAGTGGGCACCTTGGAGGCGGCCATCGACCAGGTGCGGGTGGTGATGCGCTCGCGGCGGCACGACGCGCCGGGGCAACCGGACAGCTTTGTGGCCGAGACCAACCGGAGCTTTCTTTCCATCTGGGCGAAGCTGAGTGGAACGTTTTTCATGGTGGCCGTGGCCCTGGCTTCGATTTCGCTAATCGTGGGCGGTGTGGTGATCATGAACATCATGCTGGTCTCGGTGACCGAGCGGACCCGCGAGATTGGGATACGCAAGGCAATGGGAGCGCGCTCGGGCGACGTGATGCAGCAGTTTTTGATCGAGTCCTCGACGCTGTCCCTGGTGGGCGGCGCAATGGGCGTGACGCTAGGAATCGCGGTGGCGAAAACGGTGACGATCATGATCGGAATGCCGAGCGAAGTGAAGACGTGGACGGTGCTGGCGGGAGTGATCATGGCAGGCGCGGTGGGCATCTTCTTCGGAGTGTATCCGGCGCACAAGGCAGCAAAGCTGGACCCGATCCAGGCGCTGCGCTTTGAACAGTAGGGGCTTTTTGAACTGTAGAGGACGCAATGGCGCAGCGCGGCGACTTTAAAGAGATCTTCCGGCTCGCGTTCGAAACGCTGGTGCGCAACAAGATGCGCTCCGGGCTGACGATCCTGGGCATTGTGATTGGCGTGGCGACGGTGATCACGATCTCATCGGTGGTGCGCGGATTGAACAGCAACGTGCAGAGCATGGTGCAGCAGATGGGATCGAACATCATCTTCGCATTCCATATGGACATGATGACCTTCGGGCGTCCATCGGCGGAGATGCTGAACCGCAAAGAGCTGACCTACGAGGATGCCGAGGCGATGAAAGATCTGCCGCACGTCAAGGCCGTGGCTCCGGGCGTTCGGCTCTTTCTGCCGCAGTTCAACACCGGCAGCTATGTGGTGAAGTACGAAGGTCACGTGGCGAAGAACACGATTCTCGAAGGCGATACCGCCGACTCGACGGAGGTGTTCGACTACACCCCGGCCAAGGGGCGCTGGTTTACCGAGATGGAAGATGCGCAGCGAATGCCGGTGATCGTGATTGGCCAGGATACGGCCAACGCACTGTTCGCCGAGACCGAGCCGCTCGGCAAGGAGCTCAACATCGAGGGGCAGCTGTTTACCGTCATCGGCGTGGACGAGAAGAAAAAGAGCGCTTTCAGCGGCGGATCGAATCCGGAAGACAATATCGTGATGTTTCCCTACTTCACCTTTCGCAAGCTGCATCCGGAGCTGAAGCAGAACTGGATCTCGATCAAGGCGACTTCGCAGCCGGACATGGCGAAGGCCGAGGACGAGGTTCGTGAGCTGCTGCGGCGGCGGCGCAGGTTGAAGCCGGATCAGCCGGATAACTTCGAAGTGTTCAGCCAGGATTCGATTGTGCAGGTGTGGAACCAGGTGACGCGCGGAGTGTTTGCCTTCATGTTCGCCGTCTCCAGCGTGGCGCTGCTGGTGGGCGGCGTGGGAGTGATGAACATCATGCTGGTTTCCGTGACCGAGCGGACGCGGGAGATTGGCGTGCGCAAAGCTGTCGGCGCACGCAAGCACGACGTTCTGTTGCAGTTCACAACCGAGGCGGTAGTGCTGACGGCGGTGGGCGGCGCAATGGGAATCCTGCTCGGCGCCGTGCTGACATATTTGATCGCCGCCACGGTGCCCGCGCTACCCGCAACCATGAGCCTGCAATGGGCAGCGTTCGCGTTCGCAAGCTCGGGATTCATCGGGCTGGTCTTCGGCATTTATCCCGCATGGAAGGCCGCGAACTTGGACCCAATCGAGGCGCTCCGGTACGAGTAAGTCGCACACTTCACAAGAAGCACCGGACGCGAACCTGAGGCACCCAGGCTTTACCTAGTGAGTTCGGGGAAACATCTACTTTTTGGGCGGCTCCCCTTAACGGTTCTGCTTCGGGATAGTGAGTCACTTGGCGATGTTTCGCCAACAAACCTTGCCATACATTACTTCTGATTGGGGGCCGACTAAAGCTCAAACGAATTTACTGCTCGTTGACAATTGTAAAGCCAGAGGGTTCGCGGAGATACACGACAGTGGTGAAGTAGGCTGAGTCTGGGGCGGGTGCTAGGACATTTCCAGTCGATGTGAACACGTTGATCGGACGCGGCAAACTGTCTCCCACCACACGTGTGCCGATGAGCATGTAGCCGTTGGTATCGTTGCCGCCAAAGGCGCTGATAATGTAACCGTCCCCAGCCAGGATAGTCGCTTGGTTTTCAACGTCTGCTGGCGCGGCAATTACAGTTTGGGTTTCATACGCAGTCGTTGTGTCACCCTGCCAGCCATAGGAGATCATGTTGGCATTCCCCGATTGATCGAAGGAGACGGCCGTGATGACGCGGCTTTCTGTGCCGTCGAGCATCGCCTGAGCCTGAATCTGCGCTTGCTGGCCCATCCCGGCAGGAATAATTGGATCCTGCCGATAGTCGAACCCTACGATCTGCGTCGCCTGTACCCAGGACACAGCGTAGGCGTTCTCGGCAGGCTCCAAGTCCAGAGACGTAAAGACGACATTAGAAGCCGCAAACGATTGCAAGTCCGACGTAAAACTCGAATAGTTGCCGCCTTGGTAATACATATTGAGACCAGTCATGGGCGATGGCAGAAGCTGGTAAGAGAACGGCCATACGCACGTCCCGCCGCCACAGACGAAGGAAGATCCGATTCCAAGGGGAGAGCCTACGGCATTGTCAACCCATGCGCTGTCGATGCCGCCGGGAGATACGGTGACGCCGCCTGTTGTGCCCTCGTCCAGGAGCCCCGGACGATCGACCTGCTGGAAGAACAGATAGCGCAGATCTCCCGCTTTTGGCGAGCGTGGCCCTGCGGTCAGGGTAGCGGTGTTGCTGGTAACTGAACCGGCGGAGTTGCTGACGGTCACCTGGAAGGTGCCAATCGCGGTCGAGCCGCTTTCGCCAAGGGCAATCGCTGGTGTGGTGTAGGAGGCGTTGGTGGCTCCGGCAATCTCGGCGCCATTTTCGCTCCACTGATAGCTGAGTGGCGCGGTGCCGTAGGCAGTGACGGTAAAGGTTGCCCACTCGGCTATGGGTACGGTCTGGCTCACCGGCTGGGCGGTGATGGCAACTGCCAGGGTGGTTGTAGGAGTAGGGGTAGAATTCCCGGAACCGGATTTGCCTCCGCAGCCGGTCAGGAGGAGCGCAGTGCAGATCAGCACGGCGAACAGGCGAATCTTAACGAAACCCAAAAGGGATCGAGTTTCTCGCAGCATGAGAGCTCCTACAAGTTCACATTAAGAAAGTCAGGGAAGGATAGCAGAGCAGGCCAGAGAAGTAGAGGAATACATCGATTGGGACGATTGCTGGCGAAAACAGGGCTTGTAGCTCACTATCCCAAATCGGGAGCAGCTCGTTGAGTTTTGGACAGAATCGCTTAATTAGGCAAAGCCGGGCACCCGCATATCTTCGACGCGCAATACGAAGGGCACGGCCAAGGCCGTGCCCTTCGTATTGCAGAAAACAAACTTAGTCGTGCACGCCGTCCATAAACGCGCGGAGTTTGCGTGAGCGCGACGGGTGACGCAGCTTGCGCAGCGCTTTCGCCTCGATCTGCCGGATGCGCTCGCGAGTGACCGCGAAGGACTGGCCGACCTCTTCGAGGGTGTGCTCGCTGCCGTCTTCAAGGCCGAAGCGCATCTTGATAACCTTCTCTTCGCGCGGTGTAAGGGTGCGAAGAACTTGCGAGGTCTGGTCCTTGAGGTTGACGTTGATTACTGCCTCGGCGGGCGAGACCACAGCGCGGTCCTCGATGAAATCTCCAAGGTGCGAATCTTCCTCTTCCCCGATCGGGGTTTCAAGGGAGATGGGCTCCTGCGCAATCTTCAAAACCTTGCGAACCTTGGCGACCGGGATATCCATACGGCGGGCAATCTCTTCGCTGGTTGGTTCGCGACCAAGCTCCTGCACCAGTTGGCGCGAGGTGCGGATGAGCTTGTTGATCGTCTCGATCATGTGCACCGGGATGCGGATGGTGCGGGCCTGGTCGGCAATGGCGCGAGTGATGGCCTGACGAATCCACCACGTTGCGTAGGTCGAGAACTTGTAGCCGCGGCGGTACTCGAACTTATCGACCGCCTTCATCAGGCCTATGTTGCCCTCCTGAATGAGGTCGAGGAACTGCAGTCCGCGGTTGGTGTACTTCTTGGCAATGGAGACGACGAGGCGGAGGTTGGCCTCGATAAGCTCGCGCTTGGCGTGCTCGGCATCCATGTCGCCTTGAATGATCTCGCGCTGGGTACGCTTGAGCTCGGTGAAGACGGCTCCGGCTTCGACCTCGATGCGTTCCATGTCGGTACGCACGGTGCGAATCTGCTTGCGGATATCCTTCTTCTGCTCTTCGTTCTTGGTGAACTCGCAGCGCTTTTCAAGGCTCAGAACCTGACGGTCGAGCGCCTTCATGTTTTCGACCGTCTTATTAACGCGGTCGATGAGGCGTTTGCGCTCCTGGTTGGTGAAGCGCAACTTGCGGATCGCGCGGCTCACCTCTACCTGAGCGCGGCCAAGAGCCCAGTGCAGCTTGCGATAATCGCGCTGCTTCTTCTTGTCCTTGCCGGGAACTCCGACTTCAGACAACTTGACCGCGATCGCGAGGCCGCGTTTATAGTGGCGGCCCAGATCGTCGATTTTGCCGGAGATTTCCTTGAGGCGGCCCTGCATGACCTCGTCGGTGATCTCTTCTTCGTCGAAGATCACGACTTCCTTGACCGAGCGGACGCCGCGCTTGAGATCGTCGCCGATGGCGAGAACCTCGCGAATGACGATGGCCGAACGCGACAGAGCCTTGAGCACGCGAATCTGTCCGCGCTCGATGCGCTTGGCGATTTCGACTTCGCCTTCGCGGGTGAGCAGCGGAACCGTGCCCATCTCGCGCAGATACATGCGAACCGGGTCGTTGGTCTTCTCAAGGGCGCCGGGCGTAAGGTCGAGTTCGACATCTTCCTGCTCTTCATCGGGATCAAACTTTTTTTCCGAGGGGAGCTTGGTGTCTTCCAGGACATTGATTCCCTGGGTTCCGATCATTCCGAGCAAGTCGTCCAAATCGTCGGCGGAGTTGATATCGTTGGGCAGCAGGTCATTCACCTCGTTGTAGGTGAGAAAACCCTTTTCCTTGCCGGTATCGATCAACTTTTGAATGTCTTCGTATTTATCGTCTAAAGCCAAGAGCAGTATCCTTCACTGGCGCCGTAGGCAGCCGGAAAACTTCAGAGGCGGCGAGGCGACCGCCAAACAATCACAACTCGGCTTCCCGGCCTGCAAGGGCCGAAAAAATAAGCCGAAACCTCAAAAATTTTATCACGCAGTACACAAGAAAGCCCGCTCCGCTACGGGCAGTCGCCATATTTGGGCGAGGAGGCCATAAGCCTTAGATGGCGGAGAGTCGTCCCGAGTTTCGGGAACCTAACTATTTTTGCAGAGAAAGCATTGGAATGCAAGGGGTCTTGGTGGCCCACATCCGCCTTTCTGTTGGCGAATCCAGGGTGTCGGCAAACTGGGTGAAGAATCTCACGGCGAAGCCGCTTGACTCTGCCAATGCAGCCAGACTAGCCTATCGAGACTCCACCTCTGGAACAATCCCTTGCCCAGTGAGCTCTTGACCGCCCCGCACGTCCGACAGGCCCGCTTGTTTACCCGCCCGCGGCTGATCGCCTTGCTGTGGGTCTGTGCGGTCATTGCGGTCGTCGTGATGGTCTGTACCGGCCCGGTTGGCTGGGATGCCAAGGTGTATTGGAAGGCCATTCAATCCGTCCACCGCGGCAGCGATCCCTACGCCGAAAGCATCCTGGCAAGGCAGGCGTTTCATGCCCGCCCAGCAGGCTCCAACCCGACGGAGCGCCCGCCCTTTGTCTATGCCTACTCCCCGATTACGCTGCCTTTGCTGCGGCTTCTGGGAGTGTTTCCCGGCTGGACCCTTGGCCTGCTTTACGGGGCTGCGATTGCGGCCGGAGCCCTGGCTCAACTGTGGACAGGGTTCCAGATGGCGGACAACGATGAACGCCGCTGGCTGGCCTTGGTGCTGCCGTCCATCATTTTTTTTCCCGGACTGATCACCGACGATGTGATTCTGAGCGGCAACGTAGCCTGGGTTCTTTATGGAATGATCCTCGCCGCCGCCGTCCCCGGCTGGAAGCGCGGAAGTTGGACTTGGTATTACCTCGCCGTACTGGCAGCGTCCATTTGCAAGGCGCCGTTGCTCTCGCTGCTTGCCTTTCCGGTTCTGGTCGATCGGCGGCAATGGATTCCCTCCTGTGTCACCGCCATGGCCGGAGTGCTGACCTTCGCAGCGCCGACACTACTTTGGCCGCATCTGTTCCAAGAGTACCTGCTAACCCTCCGGTTGATGTTTGACGGAGGACAGGATTTTGGGTTTGGACCTGCCGGCATACTGGGCAGATTCCTCTGGCGACGCGGATTGCCTGGCTCTCCCGCAACCACCATCCTCTACCTGGCCTTTGCTGGTGTGCTTGGGATCGTACTTCTGATTCTTGCCCGCCACGTCCGCCAATGGAATCTTCCGCAGGAGAGATGGATTCCCGTTGCCCTGCTGGGAACGCTTCTGCTGAACCCGCGAATCATGAAATATGATCAAGCCGCTATCACCATTCCGATGCTGCTGATCGGCTGGCGCGCGCTGCGGTTTGCTTCAAGGCACTCCGCGGCTTCTGGCGGCAGGAGGCGGCTTTCACTTCCGGCGGCGATTCTTATTGGAGCCGGATCTTTCCTGATTCCCAACATCCTGACCGTAATCGGGCCATCCTGGGTCCCCGTGGAACTCGCGCTCATGCTTGCAATCCTGGCGGCGGGATTCTGGTTGCTTGTTCGCGACCAGCGCCTAAAACATCCGGCGTTTTTTTCCAGTACTTATATCGCAACCAGCAACTCAGGAGCTGGTCAGAGCAGGCCCGAGCGGTAGACGATCCACCAGCTTAGCCATAGTGCAAAAAACATCTCGGCGATGGCCCAACCGAAGGGCAGAAAATACCCGACGAGGCTGAGCACCGTGAATAGAACCCAAAATATCTTGCGGTTTGTGGAGTCCATGCTCGCCTATTCTGATCCTACGGAACGATATTTCAAAAATCGCCAGTTTGAGCGGCGCTTTCGCCGATTCTGAATCATATTCTTTTGCTGCCGTTGCGACGGTTGTTTTGTGTGATTGGATGCCGTCAGCTTTCGGCGGCTTTCGCGGTAATCCATCTCGCACTCAGCCCGCATCCTCCTCACCCTAGTGCGACAACTTTAGCGCACCCGCAGTTCTCTAATGGTGACAGAGGATTGCCATGGCGCTTAGAGAATTTAAACGCGAGCCGGAGCCATCAGTAGAACAACGCAGTTTTTCCACGCCGGACGAGACCCGAAAGTTTAACCTTGGCAAGGTCGATATCGTTTCCCTGGGCGGAGCCACCTTTGGCCGCGCCGTCTTCCAGCCTGGCTGGCGCTGGTCCACCAGCGTGAAACCAATCGCGCAGACTGAGAGCTGCGAGGCGCCGCACCTGAATCTTCATATCTCCGGACGGCTGCACGTCCTCATGGACGATGGCCGGGAGTACGAATTTGGTCCCGGCGAGATCAGCGAGATTCCACCCGGCCACGACGCCTGGGTAGTGGGCCACGAGGCCGTCGTCGTGATCGATATTGCGGGAATGGAAAATTACGCAAAACGGAAGTGACAGTGGAACCGGCGGAATGCCGGGTGCCCCGGGTGCCCCACACACTATTTGAGTGACTTCAGATAGGCAATAATCTGCCAGAGCTGCTGGTCCGGCAATCTAGACCAGGACGGCATCCCCTTGCGCAGACTCCCGTTGACCAGCAGCCAGTGTAGGTCGCCGGGAGTTGCCTCTACCTGCACCCGGTCGCTGCGCAGGGATGGGCGCCCACTCTTTCCGCCAGCATCCTCGCCATGGCACTTCGAACAGTGATCGGAGAAGAGCAACTGCCCTGCCGCCATGGCTTGCGGATTGCCTGCCGCAGGGTTCGTCCGATCGTGCTCGCGTACCGGAACCTTGTGAATCCATTGCGTGCTGGCCCAGACCAGCGTGGGCGCCATCAGCGACAACAGGAACAGAGTGGCCGGGGAAATCCGGAGAAATGCTCTCATCGCGCACCATCCTTATGGAAGTGGCTCAATAGCTGCGGAATCTCATATGAAACGCCAAAGCGATATAAGCGGGGTACGCTGTAATTGTTCAGGCCAAACTGCGGAGCGAAAGAGAACGTTGTGCCGCCTGGCGATTCCCAATTGATTGCCGGTCCAATATAGTGCGAGGTAAGGTGTGTACCGAAGGAGTCGCGGTCCCCAAGCCCCCCGTACATTTCCACTCCAGCCATGAACTTCTCCGCGCAGAATGTGCATTTGCGCGCTCTCGCGGTCAACTTGAGCGGACGGCTTGCACCCAGTGCGTAACCAAATTCCCATGGCCCATTCGATAAGTTCTTTTCGGTGATAATGTTTTCGCTGACGTTCCATCCTTTGAAGTTGCTGGAGAGGATCAGTTTGAACTCCATCTCCCGCTCCTTATCCTTGCGCGCCACGCCATTCGGAGAGACAAGGTCGCCCGTGCCATCGTGGCCCACCACTTCAACTAAGGATTTGTCTGCGCTGGTATTTTCAAACTCCGCGTAGAGCACGGGATTGATCCAGTGCTCGCGCATCAGCGGCCGGAAGCGGTTCTCAAACCTGTAACCCGTAAAGATTGTGCTGTCTTGTTGGGTCGATTGACCGTCGAGATAAAATTCGCTGGTCCACCAGCCCTTTACCCCATATTCAAACTCAAGATTTCCGCCCGTGAAGCGGTTCCCGGCTTGCGGCTTGCCGGTCACGCCCTTGGATTCAATTTCGAGATTGCCAGGCTCCTCCATCTCATGGGTATAGGTTATAAAGTAAGGCCGTTCCTGCGCGGCGGCTGTGGCCACAACAAAGAACGGAATACACAATGCCAGAATTGAAAGGGAGGCTTGCTGAAGAGATTGGCTTAGCACCGAAATTTTCATCGGATTTAGGTCCTAGAGATTGGCAGCGCCGCCAGGGAGAAGCGGAACTCAATAGTGTTGAAAATGATTTTCATATTCAACTCCGCTTGCAATACTACCAGACTTTCTCATCTTTTCAGTAAGCTGCCTTGTAATTTCCTCGTCGCATGAATTTGCCATGCAGCACAAGTTAGGACCGAAATGACCGCGGGGTGCAGAACTGGTGCCCCATATCTGCCGTAGTTAGCAGATGTGGGGTAGTTGACTTTGCTGGTGCTCCTGGTTTTGCCCTTGAATTTGCATCTTCTCCACGCTGGTCATTCGGAGCGACCAAAGGAAATTCTGCACTCATCACAAACAGAAGTGTCACGGGGGCGCAGTTTACGCACTTGCGGCGGAGCGCAGGGCGCGATCGACGTCCTGCTTCTCCTGCATCAGGCGCGCCACGGCCAGCGGATCGTTGTTGCGCGCGGCTTCGGCGATCTGGCGGCGCAGTTCGCGCTGACGATGCTCAAGCTGGCGGCGGCGCAGGGCTTCGATGGCTCCGTGGAGAAGCTCGGCCGTCAGCGGTTCGTGCTCCTGCATGACAACGGACATGAAGAGGGCTCGATCGTCCTCTGGGAGCGGGAGAGCCATCAGGTCGGCACCTTCGGCGAGGGCCTGAAGAATTGCATCGATGAGCGCCTCGGCGCGCAGCCCTTTGTGCAGTTGCTCGGCGGAGAGGGTGTAATAGGCCTGCTCCGCGGGGTTGTAGACCTGCTCCTTACCGTTCTCATCCTCAAAGGTGAAGGCAAGTTCGCGACCGGAGGCGAGCGCTAGCAACAGAAAGCGCTCGGCTTCCGTGAGAGCTGAAAGCGGCGCGGGCGCGAGCTTGGTTGAGGTCCGGGCTCCGGCGACGTGACGAAGCTCCTGGCGTAGAACGGCGGAGTCAATCTGCAATTTTTGCGCGACATCGGCGGCAAGCTCGTCGCGCACGATGCGGCTGGAAATGCGCTGAATATGCGGCAGCAGATAATTGACGGCCTTGACCTTGCCCTCCGCGGTGCGCGGAAACTGGGCCTGGGCGCGCTCGATGAGGTAGTCGAAATATTTCTGTGAAGCCTGCAGGATCGCGCCATAGGCAGCGGCTCCCTTGCGGCGCACGAAGAGGTCGGGGTCGAAGCCCTGCTCAAGGGTGACGATGCGAATCTCAAAGTCCTCGCTGACCAGCAGCGCGAGCGAGCGCTCGGCGGCGGCGGCACCCGCCGTGTCTGGATCGAAATTTACGACAATCTTTTTGCTGAAGCGGGCGAGCAGGCGCGCCTGGGGCTCGGTGAACGCAGTGCCGCTGGAGGCGATCACGTTGTGATAGCCGGCGTTGAAAACCGAGATGCAGTCCATCTGTCCCTCGACCAGGATGATGTAGTCGAGTCGGCGGATCGCCTCCTTGGCGAGGTGCAGATTGAAGAGCACGCGCGACTTGCTGTAGATGGGCGTCTCGGGCGAGTTGAGGTACTTCGGGCCGGACTTGTCATCCGTCGCGAGGGTGCGCCCGGTAAAAGCGATAACCTTGCCGCTCTCATTGCAGATGGGGAAAACAATGCGGTTGCGGAACTTGCTGTAAAGTGCTGCGGCGGCGGGCTTGGCAGGCTCGCCAGAGCGCGTGGCGTCAGAGGGCGGGGCATCGGAGCGAGCATCGCGCTCCTTCCAACTGAACAGGCCGCTCTCGCGTAGCGCATCCTCGTCGGCCATCCCCTTGAGCTTGTCACGCAACAGGAAGCCGGACTCGGGCGCGAAGCCGATGCGGAAGCGTGCGATGGCTTCGTCATCGAGGCCGCGGCCGTGAAGATACTCGCGCGCGGCGGCAGCTTCGGGACGGCGGAGCTGCTCCTGGAACCACACGCAGGCGGCTTCATGCAGATCGAGCAGAAGGCCGCGGGTGCGGGCCTCGCGAGCTTCCTGCGGCGAGTTGAACTGCGCCTTGGGCGCCGCGATGCCGAGCTTCTGCGCGACGGCGCGCACCGCCTCCGGAAAGGTGATGTTCTCAATCTTCTGGACGAAGCTGAAGACGTCTCCCGAGACTCCGCACCCGAAGCAGTGAAAGTACTGGCGGCTGGCGTGGACCGAAAACGAGGGAGTCTTTTCGCCGTGAAACGGGCAAAGACCGGAGTAATTCTGCGCTCCCGCTTTGCGCAGCTTCACGTACTCGCCGATGATGCGGACGATGTCGGCCTGCTGCTTGATGGTGTACGCGAAGTCTCCGGGGTTAGCCACACTCCTAGTCTGCCCCATCGCCGAGCCGGGCGGAACGGATTGCTCCGTATCTTTGTGGAAAAGCTGTGCGTAAAGGCATTTTGGCCCTGATCTAGGTGTGGAAAATGCGACAAGATTCGTGCATGTAAATTTAGAAGAGGACTTCAGGAGAGGAGTCGCGCCTTAAGCGGCCCATTGTTTCATGTCGCGAAACGGCTGGTCGCAGGAAGCACGGTGAGCGGTTCCGCGCCGCGAGTTTTGTTAGCTAGGCTGCATCGCCGAGTTCATGGAATACCAATCGCATCACTACACACGCCGGATATACGCCTAAACGAAGTAACAGACAATGTTGGTTCCGTCTGGGTACCTTCGCTCGTGGTGTAGGGAATATGCACAACCGGCGTGAATTCTCCCGTCACCCGAACGGTATCGCCAACGTGGGACTTCAACTGTTCCGTGTCCCCTGTGAGCTGATAGGAGGCCCCCGCAAAGTCAGTCACCGTGTAGTTTCCAATTGCTCCCTCCAGGCATCCCTCAACGGTCAATCGTGTTGAAATTGTTTGTTCGCTGTCTGAGTTGCTGTCAACTTGCGCCGCCGCCCACACCGCTGACAGCAGAAGGATTGAGCTCAGCAGGATGGTCCTTCTCATAGGGTGATGCCTCCCAGTATGGAGTGGCACGCCGCAAGAATCAGGTTGCACCACGCTCCCTGAATATTGCAGCGACCTGGGTCAGCATAGCTTGAGCCGCTACCACTTCTCCCTTGGTTTTATGGAGTAAGCGAGACCGATCACAACCCGCGCGTGGCTCTGACCGGAACTCGTGAAGTGAGTACGAAGAAGATCGATTTTGGTACGAAAGGCCCAACGCTGATTCAATTTGATGTCCGCACCGCCGCCCAACTCCCATGTAAAGGCACTATCCGAGGCAGAGACGCTACCAGTGCCTACACTGTTGACAGTCGAACTAATCGTGGATTCTCCGAACTGTGCTTCGATAAATGGCATGAGAGAGCGTAAGCTGCCCCACGAAGTGCCGCACGGTCCTTTGCTATCGGACCTATTCTTAAATGCGAGTGGGAAATAGATGCGCGGACCCACCATAAAGTCTTGCGCGTGAGTCTTCACGGAAGTCAAGCCCACGGTCGTAACTTGAAAAACACCGAGAGTGGAGTCATTCCAGCCGCTGTCGTAGTCAAAGGCAATCGAAGCTGGGCGCACCACGATCAGTTCGGCACCGACATTGAAGCCATTCAGACCCTGATAGCCAGTGATGTGCGTATACCCGCCATTGAATCCTGCGTTTGAGAAACGCACCTGCGCCGATGCAGCCAGGCACAAAGCAAGCGTAACTAATATCGTGCAAATAGACTTCCTCATCGAGCTTCTTCCTTTCTTTCTCGTTTCCTGACTAGGTCCAGCCACTGCCCTTGGCACAACAAAAGATTTCGAGATAACAAGTTGTCGCGATTAAGAGCTATCAGATAACACCTTGCAGGGAGGGGTTGCCCCGGAGCCGAGCAACCTGCCGGAGCTCTCGATTGCGCGCGTGCTGGTTGTGTGGGTGAGTGCGAGCTGATGTTTCCGGAAAAGATTGTTATGCGCCAGGGCGGCGAAGTCCCTCGGCTGAGGCTTCCAGCTTCCTTACACCTTCAACCCCACCTCGGTTGCTCCTCCGCCTCCCTGATTCTGCGGAGGCTCGGTCACTCCGATTACCTGGGGAAGGGTTTTCAGGTATTCCCGGAGGGCAGGGCGCAGGATGCCCATGCCGGAGCCGTGGACGATGCGCACGCGGAAGAGTCCGGCGAGGAATGCGCGGTCAACGAACTTCTCGACCTCGGCCACCCGCCAAGCTATGAAAAAAGAAGTGAAAGGATTTGGTCAGTGATGTAGCCTGGTTGGCAAAGACCATATGGCAGACGGCGCAAAATACGGGACGCATTGGCAAGATGATGAACTCGATGCAATCGTCGCGGACTATTTCGTGATGCTCACGCTCGAACTCGCTGGTAAAAAATACACAAAGTCTAACTATTGTGCTGCACTGATGGCCCGAACGGGCCGAACTCACCGATCCGTGGAATTCAAATACCAGAACGTCTCGGCCGTACTGGAAAAGTTGGGAATGCCATGGATCAAGGGATATAGACCAAAGCCAAATTACCAAAACGCCATTTTCGATGCTATCGACCGCTACCTCACTGGAAATCCGGCAATCATCCAGACAGTTTCCTCACCAAATGAAGCAACGCCGCTGCCTGTGTCCGTATTTGTTGAGCCCCCGACCCCGGCAGTTCTCGACCAACCTATTCCAGCGCGGTTGCGACGTCTGGTGCGGAAGTTCGATCCCGTGGAGCGTGATCGTCGTAACCGATCACTAGGCAAAGCTGGGGAAGAATTCGTAATGCAACTTGAATGGCAACGACTTGTCGATGCGGACCGATCAGACCTGGCCAATAAAGTGAGATGGATTTCGACGGAGGATGGCGACGGTGCGGGGTACGACGTCCTATCTTTCGAAGTAAGTGGCAGGGAGAGTCTGATAGAGGTAAAGACAACCAACGGCTCGGCACGCACGCCTTTTTTTCTCACGCGCAACGAGCGCGACGTGGCAGCTGAGCGTCCTGAGGCATGGCGCATTTACCGTGTTCACCTCTTCTCTCAAAGTCCGACAGTCTTCACTATTCTCCCCCCATTGGAAAACGCGGTTAATCTATGCCCGGAAACTTTGCGTGCATTTTTCTAATGGCCAGTAACGATAGAGGTGGCACAAAGTTGCACCCATATGAGAAAAATCCAACGCATACAGTTCACCGAGGCAGAGCGCGAGCAGCTCGCGGCAAGCGTGTGTAAGGGCGCTGCGGCCATAGCCGAACTCTGGGACACATTGAAAAAAGTCGAGAACCGGTTGGGTCTCGATTGGGAGCCAAGCCGTACGTCCGTCCCACAGATACTCGAAATATTTGCGATCGATATTGACGACCCAGAGAACGCTCAACAATGCATTAGGGCGGGAGCTGTCGTCGATGCATTCTCCGGGAGGGAACATTGGATAGAACAGTCACACTTATGAAATGCGACTCATTTCCAAGCGCCGCGACCAAACGCTTCCCTACACCTTCAACTCCACTTCGGTAGCGCCTCCGCCTCCCTGATTCTGCGGAGGCTCGGTCACTCCGATTACCTGGGGGTGGGTCTTCAGGTATTCGCGAAGGGCGCGCCGCAGGATGCCCATACCGGAGCCATGGACGATGCGCACGCGGGAGAGTCCGGCAAGGAAGGCGCGGTCGACGAACTTTTCGACCTCGGCGGTGGCTTCGTCCACGTTGCGTCCGATGACGTTGAGTTCGGCGGGGGTGCTGGAATCGTTGTCATCGCGGAGGCGGACGTTGATGCCTTTGTTGCGCGCTGCGTTGACCGGATTGTTGGCGGCCTGTCCGATGACGGCGGCGATGTCATCAAGGGGCACGCGCATCTTCATGGGGCCGACCTGAACTTCGAGAGCATCGCCTTCGAGTTTGCGCACGACCTTGCCGGTGCGTCCGATGGACTTAAGCTGGACGGTGTCTCCCTCCGAGACGCGGGCGACGACGTGCGGGCGGGCGTGTTCGTCGCCGCGGTCGGCTCCGGTGGTGTGGGCGACGACGGTTTGATTGAACTGCTCGCGGAACTCGCGGCGCGCCTTGGCAATGCGGCGTTCGGCTTCCTTGCCGAGCTTCTGGGCGGCGGCGCGGTCCTGCACGGCGGCAACGGCCTCGCGCGCGTGGTACTCAAAGTCGCGCATCAGCGAGTCGAGCTTCTTCTCTAAATCGCGTATCTTGTCGCGCTGTTCCTTGAGCCCTTCGGCTTCCAGGCGGCTGCGCTCGCGGGCGACTTCCTGCTCACGCTGGCGGAGGTGAAGGCGCTCGGTCTCAATCTGGCGCAGGTCGGAGTGCAGTCGGTCGAGGAAGCCGGCAATGTCCTGGGTCTGGGTGCTGAGTCGGCGCCGCGCGTCGGCGATGATCTGGGGATTGAGGCCGATCTGCTGCGCGATGTTGATGCCGGCCGAGGCTCCGGGGACGCCGACGCGGAGCTCGTAGGTGGGCGCCAGAGTTTTTTCATTGAAGCCGACGGCGGCATTGAGGACGCCGGGTGAGTTGGCGGCGTAGATCTTGAGCGCGGTGTGGTGGGTGGAGATGATGGTGAGTGCCTGGGCGCGACGGAAGTGCTCGGCGATGGCGACGGCCAGCGCGGCTCCCTCTTCGGGATCGGTGGCCGAGCCGAGTTCGTCGAGCAGCACAAGCGAGCGGGCGGTGGCGGTGTGGGAGATGAAATCGATGTTGGTGACGTGAGCGGAAAACGTAGAGAGATTCTGCTCGATGGATTGCGAGTCGCCGATGTCGGCAAGCACTGCGTCGCAGATCGGAAGATCGGCGCGCTCGGCGGGCACTGGGATTCCGGCCTGGGCCATCAGGACGAGCAGTCCGACCGTCTTGAGGCCGACGGTTTTGCCGCCCGTGTTGGGGCCGCTGATGATCAGCTGACGGTGCGTCGCGTCCATCTCCAGGGTGAGCGGGACGACCGACTTGCCGCGCGAGCGCAGATTGCGCTCCATGACAGGGTGGCGGGCGTCGATGAGAACCAGCGAATTTGCGCTATCGGCGGCAAGCAGCTTGACGCGGGTGCAGTGGTACTGGTCGGCGAAGTGGCCTTTGGCGAATTGCAGCTCGAGCTCGCGGAGCACATCGACGGCGATGAGGATGGGCTCGGATTGTTGGCCGAGGCGAGCAGTCATTTCGACGAGGATCCGATGGATCTCGCGCTGCTCATCTTCAAGAAGGCGGACGAGTTCATTGTTCTGCTCGATGGTTTCAAGCGGTTCGACGAAGACGGTCTGCCCGCTGGAGCTGGCTCCATGCACGACGCCGTGGACGCGGCGCTTTTGCTCCGTCTTTACAGGGATGACGAAGCGGTCGCCGCGGATGGTGACCAGTTCTTCCTGCAAGGCGTCGCCCTCGGAGAGATGGCGCAGATAGCTGCGCAGCGAGTTCTGGATCGACCGGCGCTGCTTTTCAACCTCACGCCGAATACCGGCGAGAGCGGGCGAGGCGTTGTCGTCGAGGGTTCCGTCGGGCGCGAGCTTGTTGGCGAAGTAGCGCAGGAGCGGGGTGAAATCCTCAATGGCCGAGCTGAGCTGCTCGATGGCGGGCCAGGGCTCCTTCATCGCCTGCGGCGGATGGGCGGCGGCTTCGCGCCACTCGGCGGCACGATCGACGAGGAGGACAACATCGCGTAGTTCGGTGGTTTCTAGAGTGGCGCCACTGATGCGGGCGCGGAGGACAAGTTGGCGCGGATCAGTGAGGCCGCCGAAGTCGAAGCGTCCGCCGGCGCGGAAGAAGGCACGCACCTCGGCGGTGAGTTGCTGTTGGCGCTCAATCCATTCAGCATCGGTGGTGGGCACAAGCGAGTCCACCGCCTGCTGGCCGAGCTCACTCTGGCAGCAGCCGCGCACCATCTCGCGCAACCGGTCGAACTCAAGCGCAATTGCGCTGGTGTGAAGTAGCGGGGTGGGCATCGGAGTCATTCTCATTATCGCAGAGAGACGGCAGCAGGCGGAACGCAGGGCAGGCTCGCCCGCGAGTCGCTATCGGGTAGGAGGCGGGGTTACCCCCGCCGTCCTCCCACACCACCGGACGTGCGGTTCCGCATCCGGCGGTTCATGAAACAGGCGAGAAGCGCCGCTGAGTTTCCAGCAGCGAAACTAGCCCCATGCGGTCGAACCAAGACTTCGGATAGGCTTCATTCATGTGCGAGGCACCGCTGTTCCACCACGGACCGTGTCCGTTGGTGGCCGATTGCCACGCACGTTGCTGTTGTAGTCCACGTCGCATTAGGTTCTTGGCCCGTGTGTGATTGCGCTTCCATTGCCGCCAGAGCAGCGCTCGCAGCCTGTGTCTGATCCAGCCATCGAGTTCCTCCAGCACACCTTTTACTTCGGTAAGCCGGAAGTACGAGATCCATCCCCGTAGTTGGGGATTGAGCTGCTCGACCGCCTGTTTCAGGCTTTTGCCACGTGCCTCCTGTAGCGCCTTGCGGACCTTTTCCGCAAAGCGCTCACGGCTCTGTTGCGCGATCTTCAGCTTCGGTTTCTTGTGCCACGTCATGCTGTAGCCCAGAAACTTCCGCGGCCACGGACGCGCCACCGCGCTCTTGGCCGCATTGACCTTCAGCTTCAGTCTTTGCTCCAGAAACGCTGTGATCGCCGTCATCACTCGCTGTCCACTCCGCTTGCTTCCGACATAGATATTGCAGTCATCCGCATAACGGCAGAAGCGATGCCCGCGTCTCTCCAGTTCGCGATCCAGATCGGTCAGCAGGATGTTGGACAGCAGCGGCGACAGTGGTCCACCTTGCGGCGTGCCTTCCGTTCGCGCACTCACCACCCCGCCTTCCATCAGCCCCGCTTCCAGATAGCGCCGGATCAGCTTCAACACCCGTTCATCCTTCACCTTGCGCACCACCCGCGCCATCAGCACGTCGTGGTTCACCCGGTCGAAGAACTTCTCCAGATCGAGATCAACAGTCCAGCGCCTGCCTTCGGCAACGTAGCTCCGCGCGGCTTTGACCGCTTGGTGCGCGTTGCGTCCGGGACGAAAACCGTAGCTCGACTCAGAAAACTCGGGTTCGAATAGCGGTTGCATCACCTGATGCAGCGCCTGTTGAATCAGACGGTCCAACACCGTCGGAATGCCCAACGTGCGAACCCCGCCTTGCGGCTTCGGTATCTCCACCTTGCGCACCGCCGACGGCACGTACTCGCCTGCCAGCAGCCCTTGTCTTACTCTCGGCCAGTGCGCCTGGAGCCATGGTTTGAATGCGGCCACCGTCAGTCCATCGACCCCCGGTGCGCCTTTATTCTTCACCACGCGCTCGTAGGCACACAGCATGTTGCTGCGTGCCACTGCGGCTTCCATCAGCCGCAGTGCTTCTGGTTTCGTTCGCCCAACAGCCGCCGTCCGAACCTCCGCGCCCGCGCCAGTTCCCGGCAGGTTCCGCCTGCCTTTGCCTGTGCTGGCCGTACTCGCGTACGCTTCTGCATCATCGGTTCGCATCGAGATCTGTTGTCCTACTCCCGTATTTCATGTTCGGCCCTTCGTCCCGCTTGCGCGGTACTACTATGGCCTCGGCTGACTTCTGGTGATCCTTCCCAACATCTCTCAATGCCGGTAGCACAAGGCAGACCACCAGATCTCCCCGGGTATTGCGCACCCACCTTCACGCTTATGCCTGTCGGATATACGTCACGGCGTTCCGTGCAAGAACTGGGCTTTGCGTCTAATGGCCCGCTTACCCCGCCGTGCCGCCTCTATCCGCTTCCTGTTCGTCAGGCCAGCGCTTTGCCTCCGGCTTCCTTCGGATCCCGCCTCGCGACGGACACCCTTGCCGTTCAGCTAACACTTCCCCTTGCCGGGTGTGTAGAGGACTTTCACCTCCAAGTGAGTGCGCCCTGCCGGGCGCACGAAGCAAAAGGGCCACCTCGTTGCCGGGTGGCCCCTATTTCGGGATTAAAGAAGTATCGTCAGTGAAGCATTGCTCCCATCGCAGTCAGTACCACTCCTGCCACTCCAAAGACAATTCCTGCGAGCCAGAAGGTGCGTCGTCTGGTGAGCAGCGTGATGGAACAAATGACGAGCCCAACCTCCAGAAGCGTTTCGCCTAGGTCGTAATGGTTGGCGCGACGCGTGAATAGTTCCACCTCGGCCTCCAACCCCTTTGCCTCCTCCTGAATTTTTTCTTGGTCGGCCTTATGCTTCTCGATCGTCGCTTCGTTCTTCTTAATCAGCGCTTCGGCGGCGGCAGCGTCTTTCAAGGGCACAACCTTTAGGAATTCGTCGAGCTGCTCTATAGTATTGCGACGAATGTTTTTCGCCTGGTAATAGTTCCATGTGTCTGTAGCCTTGTCCTGCTTCAGAACTTCTTCCGTGTGGGCACGATGGCCCAATAGTGCGGCAACCGCAACCAGCACCGCGAGGATCGCCATGGTGAAGCTGACCGGGGCCATTTTGGATTCGCGGCCGTGTTCGGCGGATTCCTGCAACTCTTCCATCTCGTGTTCTGTGCTCATCTGTTTTTCTCTTTCTTCTAATTTACGGTGCTACCGGCCATCTGCGCCAGTGCAGGCAGAGTGGAGGCTCTTACGAATTTCGCGCCTTTGTTGCTTTCCCCTCGGCTTCGAGTTCTCGTTGCGCCGCCGCCAAAGCGCGCCGCTTTTGTTCGCTCACCTCAGGATAAGTCAGCTTCATATCTCTTAGCGCGTGAACAATCACCGATGACACAACCAGCCGCGCGAACCATTTGTTATCCGCCGGAACCACGATCCAAGGCGCATCTTTGTCGGATGTGTGCCGGATCATCTCCTCATAGTTCCGCTGATAATCGTCCCAGAATTGGCGCTCCCGCACATCCGCGTCAGAAAATTTCCAGTTCTTTTCAGGCTCGTCGAGGCGGGCGAGGAAGCGCCGCTTCTGCTCCTCCCGGCTGATGTTCAGGAAGAACTTGCGGATCGCAGTTCCGTTGCGTGTGGCGTAGCGCTCAAAGGCGGAGATGTCCTCGAAGCGCTGCTTCCAGAAGTTGCCCTTTACGCAAGGGTCCGGCAAACGTTCCGCCTCCAGCAGCTCCGGGTGTACGCGCACCACCAGAACCTCTTCATAGTAGGAGCGGTTGAATATCCCGATTCTGCCGCGCGCCGGCATGCTCTTTGAAGTTCGCCACAGGTAGTCGTGGGCGAGTTCTTCCGCCGAAGGTTGCTTGAAAGAGAACACCTGGACGCCCTCCGGATTCACACCGCTCATCACATGCTTGATGGTGCCGTCCTTGCCCGCCGCGTCCATCCCCTGGAATATCACCAGCAACCCCCAGCGATCCTGCGCGTAGAGCTTGTCCTGCATTTCCGCAAGCAGCTCCTTGGAGCGCTGCAACAACTCACCGGATTCCTCTTTGAACTCCTTCGGAAGTCCGGCGGTATCGTCCGGATCGAAATCCTTCAAGCGGAACTTCTTTCCCTCATCGACTCTATAGAGAGTGGCCAGCGACCGCAGTTTCTTCTCCTGCTTCATGCAGCGGTTCTCCTTGGATGTCTATTGCGCGAACAGCAGAACGTGATCCGCATCATTACTCGCGACCTTGCTCGCGCAATATCTGCTCCACCCGCCGCAGGTCGTCTTCCGTGTCCACGCCCACGGTGTCGAACGGCGTCGCGGCGGCATAGATGTCCACGCCATGGTCGAGAAAGCGAAGCTGCTCCAATCGCTCGCTGCGCTCCAGTTCCGACTCCGGCCACGCGCAGAACTGCTCCAGAGCCTTGCGTGTGTACGCATAAAATCCCAAATGTTTGAAGTACCGAACATCGCCGCGCTGATCGCGATCAAAAGGAATCGTTGCCCGCGAAAAATAAAGAGCCCGGCCGTTGAGCGCACTCACAATCTTCACAGCATTCGGATTATTCACGTCCTCGGACGGACAGGGCGTGTAAACGGTCCCCACCTCCACCCCGGGCTTCATTACAGAAAGTAGCGCATCCAGATGCTCCGGGCGTGCGAGCGGTTCGTCTCCCTGCACGTTTACATAGATGTCGGCCTGCACGCTTTGTGCAACCTCGCGCACCCGGTCGGTGCCGCTGCGGCATTCCTCAGAGGTCATGCGTGCGTTCCACCCGTGCCGCTGGCACAGTGCGAAAATTTCATCCGAGTCGGTGGCGACGATCACATCGCTAAGTCCCCGGCAGGCGCAAGCTGCTTCGTACACGCGTTGAATCATCGGCTTCCCAAGTATCTCGCGAAGAGGTTTGCGAGGCAGGCGGGTGGAAGCGATGCGGGAAGGAATAATCGCGACAGCGTTCATCGACTCAGTTTCAAGTTTCAAGCCGGAACTTTCAAGTACAAAGAACATTGCAAAGAAAAGGCAGGAGCCCGTAAGCTCCCGCCTCATTCATCATTTGCCGGCCGTGCAACTCAACTCCGGGCCTAGCGCTGGTCCTGTCGGTCCGGCTCCGGGCTGCTCGCCGGTGGCACAGGCTGCCGCGGATCGGAGGAAGCAGGCGTTGACATGGATGCCGGGGCGCTATTCTGATCCACCGGGGGTCTCTGCTGCGCTGCGATCGATTCGCCGTTCACCACCAGATCTACCCGACGATTCATCTGCCGGCCCTGCGGTGAGTCGTTGCTGGCAACCGGATTCGAGGGGCCAAAACCCTGCGCGGAAACGTTGTTGAGGCTTACTCCTTGGGCTATCAGAAAGTCGCGTACCGCTGCGGCACGGCGCTCTGAGAGTTCCTGGTTGTGTTCCACGCTGCCGGTCGAGTCCGTGTACCCCTCGATGTTAAGTTTCAAGTCGGGATAGGCTTGAATGATTCCGGCAACCTTGGCGAGCCGCATCTTTGCCCCCGGCCTCAGCGTTGCCTGATTAACATCAAACAGCACATCGCTCATATTTACGATCAACCCGCGTGCGCTGTCGCGAGTCTGCAGCACCTGGTTGAGCTGGGCAAGCAGCCGCTGCCGCATCTGCTCCTTCTCCTGCTCGGCCGCCTGCGCGCGTTGCTCGGCGGTTTGTGCCTGTGCCTGCGCGGTCTGCGCCTGGGCGGCAAGCTCCTGTTGTTGCGCCAGAGCTGCCTGGCGAGCGGCTTCGGCTTGCTGCTGCGCCTGCAACGCCTCAGCCTTTGCCTGCTCGGCTGCCTGACGCTCCTGTTGAGCCTCTTGCGTAGCTGCCTGGGCTTGCAGAGTCTGCTCGCGTGCATCCTGGGCACGCTCTTTCTCTCTTAGCGCTTGCTGTTGTGCCTGCTGCGTGCGCGCCTCGGCCGCCTGTTGTTCCGCCGCAACCTGCGCGTCCGCCTTTCTGCGAATCGACAACACGCGGGCATCCTCTGCCGCCTGGGTTGCACTCCGTGCTACGGTGCCGATCGCCGACGACGATTTTCGTTCATGGTAGTACTGATCACCTTCATCCAGCTGTTGCTCGGCGCGTGCCAGCACCTCCGGTGCATACTCCTGGGCCCCGGTGGCCTTCGCGATCGCAACCGCATTCCGAGCTTCGAGCAGCGTCAGAGGAATTTCCTTCTTCTGCTCCCTGCTCATGTTGGTTGCCGGGAGCTGGTTGCTGGCCAGATCCACCGTGTACTCGCCCTTTTCCGTCGCGTCATAGCGGGCGCTTATTGGCTGCTCCGAGCCCTTCGTGTCTTTGCGTATCTCATTCTCAAGTACGGTCATGTTGCTTGGGCGAGTCACCGCGAAGTAAGGTTCGGCGGTCACGATCATTCCAAAGGCTTGCAAATTCGCGGTGACGTGAATTTTCACCTCGTGCTTGTCATTCGGCACAACCTCGCCCAGGTTCACCGGACGTCCCTCCGGCGTTACCGCCCAGAGAACGTATGTCAGATACTCCGGCCCGTAGTAGTTGGCATTGCGTACATTCTTGAACTCTGCGTTAATCTCCAGCCGCCCAGCCTTGCTGTCCACCTTGGCCTCGCCATACCCGTCTTGCATCAGGGCGGTTCCCCGGAAATTGACCTTTGTCGATCCACTGCGATGACGATAGTTGATCGCATCCACTGTACGGGAAACTACGTTCACCCGGTACACCGGCGTTTTGTCCATCGGCGTGACATCGCCCGTTTGATAATCCTGTGCGGCCAAGCCGAGAGCACAAAGTGAAAGACTCGCGACTAGTACAAACCTGCGCATACATCCCCCTCTTTATTCGTCTTTTGATCTATCTAAAGATGAAGATGTGCGCGGAGCGCGTTGCCATAGATCAGGCCCTCACGATTCCAGAGCTGCCGCCACCCTTCCCACAGCAACTCTCTTTCATTCCAGGGCTCGTAGAACCACGGACGTGCGGGTTGCATCTGATAACTGGCCCCTGTGTACGCTGCTTTGCGGGGCGGAGGACCTTTGGCTTGGCAACCATCACTTCTCTTAAGGCCCCAGTCTACTCTGGAACAACTCTCCTGCAACGCTTTCAGCAGGTACGTTCCACAACCCTACGTCTTACCGATCCGTTGTCTGCCGAAGATGCCATGGTTCAGTCCATGCCCGACGCAAGTCCGGCAAAGTGGCACAAGGCACACACGACCTGGTTCTTTGAAACCTTCATCCTCACCGGGCAACTTGCCCACTATCGCGTCTTCAATCCCGAGTATCGCCTGCTATTCAACTCCTATTACAAAACCCTTGGGAGCCATCCCGCACGCCAGCAGAGAGGAACCTTTTCGCGCCCATCGTTCAGCAACGTCCTGCAATACCGTACGCATGTAGACGAGGCGATGGATCGCTTACTCAACTCTGAGCCGTCGCCAGAAACTTTGGCTCTTGTCGAACTCGGCATTCACCACGAGCAGCAGCACCAGGAACTCATCCTCACCGATATCCTGCACGCTTTCTGGACCCAGCCCCTGCGCCCCACCTACGCTCCTTCAGCTCCGGAGCAGGGTCCGCCCGCAACGAACTCGCGTATAGAGATACCTCTGCGCTGGATTGCTCATCCCGGCGGTACAGTAGAGATTGGCGCACCCGACGAGGGCTTCGCCTTTGACAACGAGCGCCCCCGTCATGCTGCGCTGCTCTTGCCCTACCAACTGGCGTCACGCTTGGCCAACAACGCCGAGTATCTCGACTTCATCAACGACAAGGGCTACCAGCGTCCCGAGCTGTGGCTTTCCGATGGATGGGACACGGTCTGTCGTGAGGGTTGGCGCGCACCTCTCTATTGGGAGCGAACCGATGAGGGATGGCGCACCTTTACCTTGCATGGCGTGCGTTCACTCGATCCCGCAGCCCCTGTCACCCACGTGAGCTACTACGAGGCGGATGCATTCGCCAGATGGTCCGGCGCACGGCTTCCGCTGGAAAGCGAATGGGAACAAGCGGCCGAGGATCGTCCCATCACCGGCAATCTGCTTGAGAGCTGGACCCTGGAGGCTCTTCCGTCGCCACCTCGGTCCGAGACTTCATCATCCGAGACATCGTCCGAGAGCAACGCCCGCGCCGAAGAGGATCAGTTATACGGCGATTGCTGGGAGTGGACGGCCAGCGCCTATCTCGCATATCCGGGCTTCCGTCCCGCGCCGGGCGCCGTCGGTGAGTACAACGGCAAGTTCATGTGCAATCAGTTTGTCCTGCGCGGAGGATCGTTCGCTACGTCTGCGTCGCACCTTCGCGCATCGTACCGCAACTTCTTTCCGCCCCATGTGCGCTGGCAATTCATGGGAATCAGGCTGGCAAGGAATGAACGCTAATTCGCAGACACGTGCGCTCTCGCTGGACGACAATGCACGCGAGGTGCTCCACGGACTTACCTCTCGGCCCAAGCAGTTGCCGCCGAAATTGTTTTATGACGCCGCTGGCTCGGCATTGTTTGAGCAGATTACCGAGCTGCCGGAGTACTATCTCACGTCCACCGAGCAGGGCATCTTCGAGCAGTACGCGAGCGAGATGGTTTGTGCCGCCGGAGGAGCTTCCACCATCATCGAGCTCGGGGCAGGGACAGCCAAGAAAACCATGCTGGTTCTACGCGCCGCGCTCGCCGCGCATGATGCGGTCAGCTTCATTCCCGTCGATGTTTCCAGCTTTGCTCTGGAAGAAGCGTACCGTCGTGTGCGCAACGAGCTGCCGCAAGTTGCTGTGCAGCCGCTGGTGATGGATTACACGCGACATTCCCGGGAACTGGCCCCCGCGTTGGCCCAGATCCCCGGGCGCAAGCTCGTTCTATACATTGGCTCCAGCATTGGAAACTTCGAGCCGATGGCCGCAAGCGCGCTGCTGCGGCGGCTGCGCTCCTCTCTCGTTCCCGGAGATTCGCTTCTGCTCGGCACCGACATGCGCAAACCGGCCGACGTGTTACTCCCCGCCTATGACGATGCTTCCGGAGTCACCGCGCAATTCAACCTCAACATTCTGGCGCGCATCAACCGCGAGTTCGATGCTGACTTTGATCTGGATCGTTTTGAGCACTGTGTTACTTGGAATGAGCGTGACTCCCGTATCGAAATGCACTTGATGAGCCGCATCCATCACTTCGTCAATATCCGAGCGTTGGAGACCTCGGTTCCATTCTTCGCGGGAGAGACGATTCACACGGAGAATAGTTACAAGTTCACTCCGTGGATGATTGAATCAATGGCTGCAAACGGCGGCTTCCGCATCGAGCAAAGTTGGAGCGACGAGCGCAAGTGGTTCACCGTTACTTTACTTCGAGCCGACCACTGACGCGCGAACTCGCTTGCTCGCCTCAACCATTATCGAACTCGTCAACCAGCAGCCGCGAACCTTGTTAAGTGAAGCAATGACCAGTGAGGCAATGGTTGCAGAACTCGCGAAGAGATTGACCGACGAGTAACCATTCGTCTCCGAAAGGATTATCTTTGTAGTCAATCGCTCAACCTCGGCTCGATCACTCCTTCTCGGGGTGTTTCGTCTTCCACAGAATCTGGCGCATCATGCCGAGCCAGAGCTCAGCATCGCCTTTCTCCAGGTTTAAGCGGCGCAGCAGACGACGGACTTTTTCCTGGGCTGCAGCCTCTCCTGCCGATGGCACGTATCCGCTGAGGCAGAGCGCCTCGAACAAGACTTGCGTGATGCGCTCTATTTCCGCGGCCTCCGCCAGCGTTTGTGCGCTTGCCGTCTGGGCATTCGCGCCCCCGCGCACCAGCTCATAAAGGCATATCGCAACCGCCTGACCGAGATTCATCGAGTCGTGTTGGTCGCGGGTAGGAATGCGCGTCAGCCAATGGCAATGGCTCAAGTCTTCGTTGGATAAGCCGAACTTTTCTGAACCGAAGAGCAGCGCAACCGGAGCCGCCGCGAGTCCCTGCCGCATCAACTCCGCGCCTTGCTCCAGCCCATGCAAGGGATGTTGGAGTTCGCGTTCGCCCACCGCAGAAGTGCCCACCACCAAGCTGCAATCCGCAACGGCTTCGGCCACGCTGCCGAACACCTGCGCACTCAGCAGCACCTGCGAGGCGCCAACCGCCGAGCGGGCGCCGAGGTAGGAAGGCTCCCACGGAGTAACCAGCCGAAGATGCTGGAAACCGAAGTTGCTCATCGCGCGCGCCGCCGCGCCGATGTTCAGCGGATTGCGCGAACGCACCAGCACGATGCGCAATTGATCGAACCAGGGCCTTACGAGCAGCGGTGCAGGCGGCATTACTTCTTTGCCGTCTCCGGCGCGGGATACTCCGGCAGCTTGTCTTTGTTCGAGGTTTGGCGCTTCACTTCCAGATCGTCAAAGAGAATAGATGGCGCGACGATGCTGTGTGGGAGCGGTTGGACTTCGTTGTCCACGTAGTGATCGTTGCCAGCCGCAACAATGTTGCTGCGCATCGAGCGCTGGTCAAGATCGCCGAACAATCCGCCACGAACCAGCTCCTCATGGCCATCCTGCGTCCAGACGCGATAGAGCATGCGCGGCGCGCGAACCCCACCCATGGTCTTGGCGTAATAGCCATATTCCAGACCGCGCTCCTTGCAAAGTGCGATCAGCTTCTTCTTGAGTTCCTCGGGAGCAACCGCGTCACTGGAGTGCACCACAAGATTCCCCAATCCCGGTGCGGGCCAGCTCAGCGGCACCATTGCGCGTCCATGTCCGTTCGAAGAAGCGAAGTCGCGAATGGGCTGGCGGCCCAGCAGAAAGTTCACCAGCATGCCTTTTTCAACCAGCGGAACTCGCTGCGCCTTTACTCCCTCGTCGTCCACGTCATAGTGCCCGAGCAGCGCTGTGCCTTCCAATGCAGACAGGGTCGGGTCGTCGGTCAGGCTCAGGAAATCGGGCAGCACGCGCGTCTTGTAGCTGCTGGCAAACTGTCCCCGCACCCGGGCATTCTGCCCGAGCTCGGGTTTGTTTCCCAGCAGGTTATCGCCGATGAGCGAGGCGAAGATCGTCGAAGCCGAATCGGCGGATAGCAACACTGGGCCGTGATAATCTTCGTCCGCAAGAGGAGCTTCGCGAAGTTGTTTCAGTGATGCGAGCACGGCTGAAGCTCGCTCCTGGAACTCAGCCGCCTTGGGAAGATCTTCGAGCGACTTTGCGGTGAACTCGGTGGCGCGCTCCAACCGCATTCCGTCATCGGCCTGAGTGTCGCCGCTGATCGACATGCGGTAGAGCTCCTCTCCGCTGCGTACCACGGTTCCTTCCGAGTTCAGGTAGTAGCGGTTCACCGCCTTAAAGTTCAGCGTCGAGTCCACAAATTGCACTTTCGGGTCACGTGTGTACAGGCCAGAGGCGGCGCGCAGCATTTTGAGCCAGGGCTCGTGCTCCACCTTGAGTTCAACCACCGGCTGCAACAATTGCACGGGCTCGGCGCGCGCAAAGTCATCTACGGGATTGTCGATGGTCAATTGTTTCAAGCGGGCCTGCTTATCGGTGAGGGCCTCCACTGCGTGCTTGTAAGCTTTGTCGGTCGCGCTCCACACCTGAAAACGGAAGGCGTGCTCATCGCTGTCGAGCGGAACAACCTCCATTACACCGCCGCCGTGAGCACTTGAATTGTCCTGCTTGTAATCGCCCAGCCTTACCTGCACCAGGAGGAAGCGAATTCGCGTGTGGGTTTCCGAGCGCACGCCTCCAAGCGCGGCATCGGCTTCCCAGCTATCCATATCCACAACCCGGTAGTCGATGAAGTATGGCGCCAACATGTTTTCCAGCCGCAGCTTGGATTTTGAGCGATCCATCTCTGCGCGCAGGCTGCGCAGGACCGGATCATCTGTGTTCCGCGCGGACTCCGGAGCGGCGGCAAACGCTCCCATGGCACACAGAAGGACTACCAGCAACAACATCAATCTCTTCAGAATAGTTATCATTATTGTTGAACCCCTGCGCGAGTTGGCGGCTTGGCCTCTTGGTCAAATCCTGGTGGCGGCAGGATCGGCAGCCGTTCGTTGGAGTGCGCTTTCTTCTGTACTTCAATTTCGGAGAACAGGATGGCCGGAGCGGCGGCGGAAACCGCAACTCCGCCGGACTCCGCGCCGCACACCCCGTTGAAAACCGAAGAGGTATCGCCGGTTACCAGAATGCGGCTCATGGCCGCCAGCGGCGTGCCTACAATATCAACGCCTCTGACTAATTGATCGGGCCGGCCATCCGGATACACGCGCCATACCATGACGGGAAGAACCTGGAAGGCCTGAGGCGAGGAACGCTGTGTGAGGGTAAAACCACCCTGAATGTCCTCGAAGTAAAGTCCGTACGGCTTGCCCTGCTTCTTTACTTCATCGAGCAACTTCTGCCGCAGTTGGGAGTCCTTCACCGTGTTGGTCGAGCTTACGATCAGGTTCCCTTGACGGCCCACCGGCATATAGCCTGACTGGGAACGGCCGTGCCCGTTGGAATGATCAAAGCCCGCGATCGGCATGCGCGACATCAGGAAATTGCGCAGGATTCCATTCTTGATCACCTCGACCTTTGCTGCCGGTACGCCTTCATCGTCATATTGGTACCAGCCCGCCAGCCGGGTGCCGTTCAACGTCTTTAGCGTGGGATCATCGGTGACCGAGAGGAACTCTGGCAGTACCGACTGGTTCAACTTTTTGGTGAAGGTCTGCCCCTCATCGTCGCCGCGCTGCCGCTGGCCTTCCAATCGGTGCCCAAGCACCTCATGGAAGAAGACACCCGAGGCCCGGCCGGAGAGAAGTGCGGGGCCATCGTAGGGCTCGGCCACCGGAGCTTCGCGCAGAGCCTTCAGATCCTTGGCGATCTGTTCCACCTTGGCATCGATCTCCGCCGCGCCGGGAAGTTTGTCCATGGACTCCGCCTGCAGGGTCTCCACTCGCATCAGTTCCATTCCATCTTCGGCTCGGGTCTCGGCCTGGATCACAACGCGTATCACCGTTTCCGGCGTCACTAGGCGGCCGCCTTCGCTTGAGACGAAGCGCTGCAGCGATTTTTCGCCAGTGACCATTACGCCGGAGGAATAAACGTAGGGATAGTTGCGGAAGGCCGAGGAGAAGCGGCGAACAAAATTCTCCATCTGCTTCTGTTCCGGAGCGGGCGCGACTTCGGTGTAATCGGAGTGTATCTGCGCCGTTTCTTTGCTGAAGTCGGCAGACAAGTCATCTTCCTTTGCCTTCACCTGCGACTTAGTCTGCACGTTGAGAAACGCGCTGGAGGCTTTGCGGTACTCGCTAAAAGTAAGCCGCCAGAGCGCGTGGGTAATCGCGTCCGGATCGTCATCAAGGGGCAGCGTGTCGGTGTTGATGGCCGAGGGGCGATTCTCGCCATGCGCGTTGTCCAGCGCCGGAGTGCCTACCCGCATGATGACATCGGCCATCCGCTTGCGTCCGCTGGTGCTACTGACCAGGCTGCCATTCATGCCGATGGCGAACGAAACCTGCTGGTCATACACCGTGTAGCTGATGAAATATGCGGCGGGAGTCAGTTTGCCCAGCTCTTGCCTGGCACGCTGCAGCTCTTTATCCATGCTGTTGAGGACAACGTCCTGCCTTGCTTGTGCAGCAGACGCCCAGAGCTGTGGCTGGCTGCACAGAACAGCGATCAGCCCCACGAGCCCACAAGCGCGAGTCAGGTTTTTCATCTCAGGTACTTCTCTCTCTCACGAAACGTAGCGATTTGAACGTGCCGGTCCCGGCAGGGGCAGGCGTGGAGCGATTGCTTACCGGCATTTCAGCAAAAAAGTATCAACATTGAAGTGTAATGCAGAGGAGCAGGAATCGCGCATGAATTCCAGATAGCGCCAGGGCCGACGCATATAAAAGGACATAGTTGGCTATATGCAGTTGGGGTGTATTTGAGAGACAAGGGGAGATGGACAATCCCCTGAAGTATTTTTCTGAGCTGCGCGATCCGCGGGTGGAGCGGAACCGGGAGCATTTATTGGAAGAGATCCTGCTGATCGCGATTGCGGCGGTGTTGAGCGGGGCCGAGAGCTGGAACGACATTGCGGACTATGGCGAGGCCAAGCGGGAGTGGCTGAAGACGTTCTTGACGCTGCCCTCCGGCATCCCGTCGCATGATACCTTCAACCGGGTATTTGCGGCGCTGGACCCGCTGGAGATGGAAAAGGGCTTTGTAGCCTGGGTTTCGTCGATATCCAGGTTGACGGCGGGCGAAGTGGTTGCCATCGACGGGAAGGCATTGTGCGGCAGCCGCGAGACCGGCAAAAAGACGTTGGTCCACATGGTTTCGGCCTGGGCTGAGGGCAACGGTCTGGTACTGGCCCAGCGCAAGGTCGATGAAAAATCCAACGAAATCACGGCGATTCCAAAGCTGCTGGATGCCTTGGAGTTGAGCGGAACGGTGGTGACCATCGACGCCATGGGCTGCCAGCGAACCATCGCCGAGAAAATTGTCGGCAAGAAAGCCGATTACATTTTGGCGGTCAAGGAAAACCAAGGCCATCTGCTGGAGGAGATCAAAGACTCGTTTCAGAATCTGGCCGCCGATGCGGTGGCCGAAGAAATCGATTGCGGCCACGGGCGGGTCGAACAACGCAGGTGCTCGGTGATTGCCGACCTCGGGCTGATTGAAAAAGCTGCGGAATGGCCGTCTTTACAGGGCCTGGTGCGTATCGAGGCCGAACGATATCACAAGGCCACGGGCAAGACTGAGCGTGAAACTCGCTACTACATCACCAGCCTCAACCCCGATGCCGCGCGATTGAACCGATTGGTCCGCCAGCACTGGGGCATCGAAAACAAACTGCACTGGGTGCTTGATGTAGGCTTCGGCGAAGACCTCAGCCGCAAACGAGCCGGCCACGCCGCGCAGAACTTCTCCGTCCTCAACCGCATCGCTCTCAATATGCTCAAGCAGGACAAAAGCTCCAAACGAGGGATCAAGGGAAAACGCCTCAATGCCGCCTGGGACCACCCCTATCTACTCAAACTGCTTGGAATCTGATATGCGTCGGCCCTGCAGATAGCGCGGATATCTGAAAGTGGGAAGCGAGTGAATTTTCGGTGGTCTGCGAAAACGTGAGCGGGTTTCCGGCCTGTGACAAGGAAATGGCAGAAATGCGATAAGGGAGGCCCTGGCCGGACCTCCCTTAATGAATAGCACGCCTAAGCTGCTTACTTCTTATGCTCGCCGCCACCGGAGTGACCGCCGCTCGCGTGGCCACCACTGGAATGCCCACCGCCGCTGGGGTGCCCACCGCCCCCGCTGGGACGACCACCGCCAGCCGATGCTCGCGGAGCGCCGACCGAATGGCTTGCTGCAGAACTGGCTCCGCCAGGGTGTCCGTAGTTGCCTGCCGGACGTGCGGCCGCGCCGCCGGGGTGTCCGTAGTTGCCTGCCGGACGTGCGGCCGCGCCGCCGGGGTGTCCGTAGTTGCCTGCCGGACGTGCGGCCGCGCCGCTGGGATGTCCGTAGTTTCCACCTGGCCTACTCACGCTAGCACGGTTGTAACTTACTCCCGTGCGATTGAATCCACCGCCGGGTCGTGCGTAAGCTCCTCGCGCTCCAGCAAACCCGCGTCCCGGGCCACCCGGACGGCCGTATCCACGGTTGATCACGGTCGTGCTGCGGGTGATGTAAGTGTTGCGGTTATAAAAGACGGCGTGATCATGCCATCCAACTCCCCAATGGCCCCATCCCCAGCCCCAATGTGCGAAGGCTCCGATGCCGATCCCGATTCCAAAGCCGATCGCCAGTCCTCCCCAGAAAACTCCTGGAGGCGCCCCCCAATAGAAGCCCGGAAATACCGCGATCGGTGCGCCGTAAACCACCCAGGGATTGTAGGCCGGGACGTAAACCACAGTCGGGTTGGCTGGCGCGATCACAACTTGGCCAGCGTCGTTGCTTACCGTCTGCTGCGGCGTGCTGCGCAGGCTTCCCGCTGCTTGCGCTTTCTGGCGCATCGCCTGCACGGAATCCATCACGTCCTGTGGTTGGTTGTAATAGGCATTGCCCAGGTCCGTTGTCCACTGAATATTGCGGTCCATCTGGGCAAGAACGGTCGGGAACGCCGTGAGCGCCTTCACGCTCGGATCCCAGTTATGGCTTTCCGCCCCGGCAGCAATCTGTTCTGGGGAGGCATTGCCCTGCCCCTGCCGCCAGCGGTCCGCCTCTACGACCTGCGTGGGATAGGTCGCGGCTGCAAGAACCTGGGCCACCAACCCATCGGGATAGAGCGCGATCGGCGCGACTAACTGATCAAGCTGGTCAGGCGTGAGTGCTTGTCCCTGCGGAGCTGGATCACCGTTATCGGCGACTGGGGGAGGGCCGCTGGGCAATGGCTCGGATTGTGCAAACGCCGTGTCTTGGCCCATTGGGATCATGATCATCAACGCGCTGAGGACGACCGCAAGTCCCTGCCGCGTCAGCGGCAGAAGAACGCTGTGTAAGATATATCTAAATGCCCTAGTACTTTTCGCACCTGTAGCGAATTTCATGAACTCACTCCTAAAAGCGCAGCATACTCGAACTGCACGTTTCCCGACACTGACGGGTTATGTGTGTACAAACCCGGTTCGGCGCCCGTAGTTTCGCGGCGGCCGTCTGAACTTTCACACCAGCAGGCCAGAAACTCGCGATACGGCCCGACGAGCCGCAGTTTGCACATAACATGGAGATTATCAGTTCATCTGGAGCAGAAAGCTCTGGGTAGGAAACAGCCTAACGCGCGCAAAAACAACCTTAGGAGGGATTCCGCACGCTGTAGTTTACATTTATTTACTTTGGGAAAGGGTTTCTGTCTCTGGCCGCTCCTGAACAAGTTCAGCGGCCGAGCAAATCGATAGAGCCATACCGCCCAGCACCACGAGCACACCGACCAGAGGCTGCACCGACAAGGCAAACAAGCCAGCAATCAGCGCTGAGTAGCCAACCAGCAATATGCCCACACTGATCGACTTCTTACGGTTGAAGCTCATCGGTCTCACCTAATGTATTTGCGATTCAGTCCACCAAATAGATGCTGATCGGCGCACGGTTGCCGCGGTAGCTATGCCGGTTCTATTGGTCGCTCGGTGCTGCTTCTGGACGAAAAGCGACTTTCGAGTACACTATCCCACTCCCAGCGGTAGCGGAAATTGAAAGAATTTATGCTTGCGATTAGGCATTGTTATGTAGTCGCGTTATGTAGCCGCCGCGAATCGCCCGTTCACACCGCGCCAGCCCAGCATCACAGGCATCCCGACCGACCGCTCACTGCTGGCTGAAAAGCACGCTGGATTCGTTGCCCAAGGTGCTCCTCTCGGTTAAACTGATTCTCATTTCAACCAATCTGGATGTCCATGCAAATTGCGGACTCGAATTCCGAAAAGCTCTTTTTGAGTGGCAACGAGGCCGTTGCCCTTGCCTCGCTCGATGCGGATGTGAAGCTGGGCAGCGGTTATCCTGGCACTCCCTCGACAGAGATTCTGGAGACGTTCGAACGATTGGGCGGGCGCGCTCAGTGGTCTCCGAATGAAAAGGTCGCTCTGGAAGTTGGCATCGGGGTGGCATTTGCCGGAGCGCGGTCCCTGGTCACCATGAAACACGTCGGCCTGAACGTTGCGGCCGATCCTTTATTTACGGTTGCATACACGGGGGTGGAGGGCGCGCTGATTGTGGTCTCTGCCGACGATCCGGGGATGTCCTCCAGCCAGAACGAGCAGGACAATCGCCGTTATGCGGTCGCGGCGGGCGTGCCGATGCTGGAGCCGTCAGACTCGCAGGAAGCGTATGACTTCACGCTTCGCGCCATAGAAATTTCGGAGCGCTGGCATATTCCGGTGCTGTTCCGCATGACGACGCGGGTGTGTCACTCCAAGTCGATAGTGCAGCGTGGCGCAGCGGTACCTCCAGCAGGCCCAGCCCACTTTGCGCATGACATTCGCTCGCGCGTGATGATTCCGGCCTATGCCCGCCCGGCGCACCGGCGGCTTCGTGAAAAGCTGGCGCAGATTGCGGAGTGGAACGAAACATCTGAACTGAACATGCTGACGCCAGGTTCTGCCGAGCCTGGTTCGGCTGAGCTTGGCATCATCACCTCCGGCGTCTGTTACCAGCATGTGCGCGAAGCCGTACCGACGGCAAGCGTGCTGAAGTTGGGCATGACGTATCCGCTGCCGACGGAACTGATGCGCAAGTTTGCTGCAAGCGTGGAGCGCTGCCTTGTAATCGAAGAGGGTGATCCGTACCTGGTAGAAGGCGCGCGGATGGCGGGAATCGAGGTCGAGGGCAAGTCCGAGATGTACCGCTTCGGTGAGTTGAACGTCCCGCGCGTGCGCCGCATCGTGGATCGGGATCTATCACCCGAGGCGAAACCAATTCCCGGCAAGCCTCCTGAGTTGTGTCCTGGATGCCCGCACCGAACCGTATTCACCGCACTTAAGAACCTTGATTGTTATGTGGCGGGCGACATCGGCTGCTACTCGTTGGGCGTTCTGCCGCCATTTGAAGCGATGGATTCGCTGGTTTGCATGGGAGCGGCAATTGGCGTTGGTCTCGGCATGCGTCACGTGCTGCCTCCGGAGCAGGCAAAGCGCGTTGTCAGCGTGCTGGGCGACAGTACGTTTGTCCACAGCGGGATCACGGGACTGGTGGAGATGATCTACAACCCGCCGTCAACGGGGCACGTCCTGCTGATTCTGGATAACGGAACCACCGCGATGACGGGACTGCAAGAACATCCCGGCACCGGACGCACCCTTGAGCACGCCAGCACGGGCAAGGTGAAATTTGAGGACCTGGCGCGAGCCCTTGGCGTGCGCAACGTGATCGTCGCCGACCCCACGGCCGACCCCAAAGGCTTTGAGGAACTGGTGCGAAGCACCCTGGAAAAGCCGGAGCTCTCGGTGATTATTGCCCGCCGCAACTGCTTGCTTGCGGCGAAATCGATTCGCGAGTACGAGAGGTGTGATGAACAGCAGGTCAGCGGTGACTGATATCTCAGCGGTGACAAATATCGTCGTCGCCGGACTCGGCGGACAGGGCGTGTTGAAGGCTTCCGATATTCTGGCGGAGGTCGCGTTCCTCTCCGGTCTGGATGTGAAGAAGAGCGAGATCCACGGCATGAGTCAGCGCGGCGGATCGGTCTCCAGCGACGTCCGATTTGGCCCCAGGGTGTTCAGCCCCATGGTGCCCGAAGGCGAGGCCGATTATCTGCTGGTCACGCAACCGGATCAGGTTCCGGTAAATGTTCACCTGCTGGGCAAAGATGGAGTGTTGATCCAGCCCTCGCAGGTGGAGCAGAGCCAGTTGCGCAACAAAAAGAGCTTGAACGTAGCCTTGCTGGGAGTGCTGAGCCATCACCTGAGCTTCCCGGAAGAGGTCTGGAAAGTGGCGATTCAGCGTCATCTGCCCGAAGCGCTTCACGAAGCCAATCTACAGGCATTTGCCTTGGGAAGGGGGGCCGGAGATCGTTGACTTCTCAAGCCTGTTTTTCTCCCGCCAGTGCGCTGGACTTTGTTCCTCGTCACGAATTGGAACAGCTCCAGCTTAAACGTTTGCAAACCGTGGTCGCGCTCTCCTATGAGAATGTGCCGCTGTTTCGCTCGCGAATGAAAGAGCGCGGAATCGCTCCCGAAGACATTCGGTCGCTGGAGGATATCGCAAAGCTTCCCTTCACGGTGAAGACCGACCTGCGCGATACCTATCCATTCGGCCTATTTGCCGTTCCGATGAAGGATGTTGTGCGCCTGCATGCTTCCAGCGGAACCACCGGAAAGCCGATTGTGGTCGCCTATACCAAGGCCGATCTCGAGGTGTGGTCCTCGGTTGTGTCGCGCTCGTTCAGTGCCTGCGGCCTGCATGAAGGCGACATCATACAGGTGGCATACGGATACGGACTTTTCACCGGCGGCCTGGGCGCGCACTACGGGGCGGAGAAGCTTGGAGCCACGGTGGTTCCCACCTCCGTCGGCAACACCGACCGGCAGATCATGCTGATGAACGATTTCGGCACCACCGCCATCTGCTGCACGCCCACCTATTTCCTGCATATGATCGAGCGGGCCGACGCCATGGGTATAGACCTGCGCAAGCTGCCTTTGCGGGCGGGAATTTTTGGAGCCGAGCCGTGGACGGAAGGAATGCGCCAGCATATTGAAGCGCATTCCAACATCAAGGCATTCGATATTTATGGACTCTCCGAGATCATTGGTCCGGGCGTGGGCGTCGAATGCGTCTGCCAGAACGGCTTGCACATTTTTGAAGACCACTTCTACCCCGAGATCGTCGATCCGGAAACCGGCAAGCTGATGCCGGAAGGCGAGGAGGGCGAACTGGTGCTGACGACGCTCAGCAAGCAGGCAATGCCGCTGCTTCGCTATCGCACGCGTGACATCACCGCATTTCACACCGAGCGTTGTGATTGCGGCCGCACGATTCGCCGCATCCGGCGCATTGGGCAGCGTTGCGATGACATGCTGATCATCCGGGGAATCAACGTCTTCCCCTCGCAGGTCGAGTCGGTGCTGCTGGCGTCGAGGGTACGCTGCCGCACTACCAGATCATCTTGACCCGTGAGCACGGACTGGATCAGATGGAGGTCCAGGTCGAAGTAACGCCGCAGTTGTTCACCGACACGGTGAGCGGCCTGGAGGCGTTGGAGCGAAAGCTGGCCCAGGCCATGGAGCGCGTGTTGCAGGTACGTGTGCGAATCACCCTGGTAGAGCCGCGCACCATTCAACGCAGTGAAGGAAAAGCCAAGCGAGTCATTGACCGGCGGCAATCATGAAGATCACTCAACTTTCTGTCTTTGTCGAAAACGCACCGGGCCACATTCTGGCCCCCTGCCGGGCGCTGGCCGACGCGGGAGTGAACATACGCGCCTTGTCCCTGGCCGATGCCCAGACGTTTGGAATCCTGCGGATGATTGTTTCCGATTGGCGCAGGGCCGCGAAGATACTGGAAGAAGCTGGCTTCTCGGTCAAAGCGACCGAGGTGCTCGCCGTGGAGGTTCCGGACCGTCCCGGCGGGCTGTCCCAGGTGTTGGGAGCGCTGCAGGATTCATCCGTGAACATCGAGTACATGTATGCTTTTCCCTTCGGACGCGGAGAAAAAGCGACCCTGATCTTCCGCTTCGATAACCCTGATGCTGCGATCGCCACAACTGCAGTCATCCGGCATCAGTCTCATCCGGCATAGCGAGCTCGAAGGAGAACGGGAGTCGCATCCTTAAACGTCAAAGCGAAAACTTTACGAAGTCGCCTCGATACGTTCCAGCAATTCCTGTGACATCGCCGTGAATTCCTGAGACGCCTGCTCGTCGCCCATTTCAAAAATGGGCTTCTGGAGCGAGACTGATTCGGGGACAGCCACGCGCTCCCGCAATTCTGTCTGCAGCACCAGTTTCTCAAAGCGTGTCCGCAGATTCGCCAACAGATTCTCGCGGTGGGTGGCTTTGCGCCCCACACGAGAGATGATGATTCCGGCGTTGGTAATTTTGTGGTCCAGATTTTCGCACAATTCTTGTACCCGTGTGTTCAGCAGCGCAATCCCAAGCATGGACAGGTAATCCGGGGGAACCGGCACCACGTAATGGGTGCTCATGGCAAGCGCGTTCTGGGTCGGAATTGTCAGGTTCGGCGGACAGTCGCACACCACCATGTCGTACTGGTCGAGCACGGGTTTCAGAGCCTTTCGCAGCCGCAATTCCCGCCCGGCTGCACCGCCCAGGTCTAAATCTACGGAGAAAAGACTGATGTGCGAAGGCACAAGGTCCACATTTTCGAAGACGCCCTTTTTGATAACCGTCTTCGCGTCATTGTGGTTGGTCTCCCCTGCGATGCTCCTCACCCCGAGCAGGGAGGCGATGGTGCCGAACTGCTGCGCGTGTTCTACCCAGTCCTCGCCACGAATGCAGGAGAAAGTCGCATTGGTTTGCGGGTCGCAATCCACCAGCAGCGTACGCATGCCTTGGCGGCCGCAATAGGCCGCAAAGTTGACCGAAATGGCCGTTTTCCCAACACCGCCCTTTAAATTGACACATGCGAGTATGGCTGGCATTTGCACCTGCTGTTGGAATCGTTGATGGCATCCAGTGTAGCAGAGGAGTTCCTGCCCTGAAACGCCCGGGTGATTTGCCGCACGCGCTCCGGTTGTTGGCCCCCAGCGGGGGACCGGAATCCGACGGTCAGGCTGATGCTGACCGCACAGTGCCGGGGTACGGCTATGGTCATGTAGAAAGGTAACCGCCTAAGTGACCCCAAGCGTCTTAATACAACGCTGCCAATCTCCCAAAATGACATCGACCATAGTCACGGGGAATCCGTGCCGTGTGACGAGCGTCACGCACTGAGAGTACTTCAAACTGCTATTGTTCCGGGTTAAGCGATACTAAGAAAGCGAGAACGAACTATGAGTCTAGCCTACGGGAAGCAACACGAAAATTTCGAAATCCTGGAAGAACGCAAAAAGATTATTCGTTCTGACCGGCGTGAACTCATCGGAATCCAGTCTCATTTGGACTTTGATTTCGGCTGCTTTGAAGTCAGCAATTACAGCGCAACCGGAATGGCTATCGTGGTGAAGACGGGCTCGGATCGCTTCACCAAGTCGGAGACCTACACGGCTACTCACCGCGTCGATGGCGTTAAGGTTGGAACATACCAATTGTGCTTGGCGCGAAAAGTCCAGCTTCCGTCACGCGAGGGCGCTCAAGTTGCATTCGAACTCAAGTCCGGCTCAGTCCCGATTGATAAGATTCACACGGTCATTAGACTTCGTCAGATCCTGAACGGTTTTAACGAAACTCAGCAGGAGATGAGCAAGATCCCGCAAGAGTTCAGGCGGCTTACCCTTGAAGCAAAATTATTCCTGCAGGACCTTGAAGTCCGGGTCGAGGAAATGAGAGCCGAAAAGAAGCACTGCTCGCTGCAGGAACTTCAACGCTTTGAAGACACGCTGATTCCGATTGTCGCCGAGTTTATCACTGCATTGTTCAAGCCGGCCTACCCTCAATTGGAGGCGAGTTTAAAAAAGGTAGCTGACGCTGATCTTCCCATATGTGTGGCTTTTTTTCGTGAACAGCTTAAGGAACTGATTTATCAGTCCTCCTTCGCTCACAGGAGCGTGACGAAGCCGCTGGGATATTCCGGCGACTTTGAGATGATGAATATCATTTATCGAAATGAGTATGTGGGTGACTCACTGTTTGGAAAGTGCCTGCACGCATACTGGCTAGGTCATCCGGAGGCGAAGGCGGTCAGGAATCGATCCAGATACCTCTACGGAATTCTCTTGCGTGTGATTCGAGACGGAGCGGGAGCTCCTTTAAAAATCGGATCGATTGCCTGCGGCCCCTCTCGTGAAGTGCAAATGCTCATCGAGTCCTCTGTTGAGCAAGGGCTGGATCTTTCCAATTGCGAGTTCCATCTTTTGGATCAAGATGAAAACGCTCTGAAACACGCGCACGAGGAACTTTCCGAAATTGTCAAGAAGGACGAGCAGCCCGGTCAAATTGAATTTCATTCATAAGGCGATCAAGAACGTGATTACGCGCGGCTTGCAGGAGAGCAATTTCGATCTGATTTATTCTGCCGGCTTATTTGATTATTTTAGCGATCCCGTTGCTCAAATGGGGGCGAAGGCCCTTTTCAAGCGTCTGAAGCCGGGTGGCCGGCTGATCATCGGAAACTTCAACCTCACAACGCCCAATCAATTTGCGATGCGGCTTGCCCTGGATTGGAGTTTGATTTACCGATCGTTTGACGATCTCAAACGACTTTTTGGTGACCTTGGAGGTGTTCTTTCCATCGAGCAGGAGCCAGAGGGCGTGAATTTGTTCTGTGTCATCAGGAAGCCGGAAACAGCCTGATTGCGCGGAAATGCGGCCATTCATGATTGGATTGAAGGACCATGGACCTAGATGAGCGAAAGATCTTAAGGCTGCGGCGAAGAGAAAGGATAAGAGAATTACGCAATCTCATTTTGGTTTCCTGTAGCTGGATATCGATTCCATTGTTTGCGGCATTTTCGATAGCTGATTACTTTTACGCGCCCGACAAGTTTTTTCTTTTCGCTTGGTCTTAGGATGGCCATTTTTCCGTCCTATGTGCTTGTGAACGTTGCGATGAAGAGAACCCGCAGCCTGCCGAAAATTCAGGCTTGGGGCGCCTTCTATGTCTTCATAAACGCGATCCTCATCACGATCCTGGCGTTTCTTGCTGAAGGAAAAAGCTCAGCCTACTACGCCGGTCTTAACTTGTGCGCCATTTCAGTGGGATCGTTCATTCCTTGGACTTCTGGCGCTCTGATATGCAATCTTGCGCTCATTTATTTGCCTTTCTTCGCATGGTCTTTTTTGACATGGAGTAAACAAGGCAACTCCATTTTCATTACGAATTCATTTTTTATGGGCGCCACGGTCATCATCACGCTGGTTATCCGGCATTTCAATGAAAGATTACCGCATGTCGGCGATTCGAAGCAGAGTTGCCCTGGATGATGAATTGGAACGGCGCGCGAACATCATCGAAGAGAAAACCGAGGAAGCGCTCAGTTTGGCCGAGCTCGCAAGACAGTTCAGCCCACAGGTTGTTCATGCGATTAGAACCGGGGAAATGCACATTTCCGACTCGGTCAAAGAAAGCCAAATTTGCGTCTGCTTTCTTGATGTCTGTGATTCGACATCGGTCATGCAAGCCGTGGGTGTCGAGCCCTATCAGAATGCAATGAACTTGTTTCGTCGCGATCGCCGTCCCAATTTTGTTCAAGTACGACATCACCTTCGACAAGATGATCGGTGATGCAATTATGGGGTTCTCCAACGAACCGGCAAAAAGAATGGATTACATCGCCAGGATAGGGGCAGCGTGCCTTGAGATCCGAGACACGATCGCAGATCGCGAAGACGAGATGGCACGCTTCTGGGGGCGACCCTTCCAGTTGAGAATGGGCCTTGCCAACGGACACGCCAAAGTGGGTTTTCAAGGGCAGATTGTGCGGAGTTATACCGCAACCGGCATGGTGGTGAATAAGGCAAATCGCCTCTGTAGCATCGCCAACCCCGGCCAAATTGTATTCGACAGTTCCTCGTTTGAAGCGTTGTCCGCACGCGGCTTTCAGACCCGTATGGTCGGGACAAAATGGCTCAAAGGCATTGGAGAGCAAAATGTGTACGAGCTGGAAGACTTTCGGGGTTGCTTCCAATGAACGATGGTCCGAAGTGAGTGCCGAAGCGTGCCAACAATGCGGCAACATCCTTCACTTGGAGGAAAACCCTTCAGGAATCTTAGTTCTGAAGTGCGGAAACTGCGATTTCATGCTGGCGTGACCCGCGAAAATTCAAGCCGGGCGCAACTAGCGCCCAGCCTCTCGACCACGTGCTCCCGAACCGGATCAGTCTAGAGCGGTTTCATGGTGTCTGTATCCGATAGCCGCAGAATTGAAACCAAGCCGCGGAATCTTGTGCGGTGATAGCTGCCATGGCGGCTGTGATGGCGAGGTCGAGGGTGTCGAGCATTCGAGCTTTGCTTGCTCGTAAGTGTTGTTTGATCTTTGACCAGCACTTCTCGATGGGATTGAAGTCCGGTGAGTAAGGCGGTAGATAGAGCAGTTCGGCTCCGGCTTGTTCAATCAATATGCGAACCTGCCGATGCTTATGTGCCGACAGATTGTCCATGATCACAATCTGTCCAGGACGCAATCGCGGACATAGGACCTGTTCCAGATAGGCCAGAAAGACATCACCGTCGGTGGGTTCTGGGATCGTCATGGTGGCCAGCAGGCCGTTCATCGTAATCGCCCCCAACAGAGTCACGGTATGCCAGTGCCCGCCAGGAGCACCTTCGCACACACGATCACCGCGTTCGCCGCGCCCGTAGCGACGGGTCATCTCGGTGGTCACGCCGCTTTCGTCCAGAAACACCAAGCGTTGCGGATCGATTCGAGCGATCAACTCCCACCACGATTGCCGTCGCTGCCGGCCTTCTTTCGTGTCCTGCTCACTGGCGTGCAACGTTTTTTTTACGCCGCAACCCCAACCGCTGGAGTTCAAGACAGAGTCGCGTCTTGCTGAGCTTCACCTGCAGATGTTGCTCCAGCCGTTGCCCCAACTCGGCCAGCGTGAGATCCGGTTGATCCTGCAACTGCTGCCGCAGGTGCTGTTTCACTGCGTCGGTCACCCGGCTCACCGGCCCATGGACCCGTTGCAGAGGCCGCTCCATTTGTCCCGACCTCAACTGTTGCCGTCGAATCTTCTTTGTAAAACCGTAGCTGACACCAAACTGCTCCGCCAACTGCTCCAGGCCGATCCCGGCCCTTTCGTATGCCTGCAGAAGCTTGCACCGCAAATCATCCGAATATGCTCGTGGCATCGCTTTGTGTCTTCACGGAGAAATCGCCACCTGCAACTTACTCCAATCCCTCTTTTCTGGATATAACTACTTAGGAACCGCTCTAATTCTTCGTTCCGTCCTTTTCTGCCTTCTTGGGTTGCGGAATGTAGTCGCAAAATGGGTCGGTGGCCAGCGGGTTGCCGGTGGCGCCATAGGCCCGGGAACGCGAACCGCCGCAAAGCGCGTTGTACTCGCAGATGCCGCAACGGCCCTCGAATTGGGTGGGGTCGTGAAGTGACCGGAAGACCGGCGCGTTCCGGTAAAGATCGGCGACACGATCCTTCTGTACATTGCCAACCACCAGGGGTAAAAAACCAGCCGGACAGACGTCGCCAGTGTTGGAAACGAACATGATGCCGTGTCCGTCCCGGATTTCGAAGCTGCGGTAGGTGCCGCTGCGTTTCATCTCTTCGCCGCTCAATCCTTTGGCACGCATCCGTTCGAGGGCCACCCGGCGGAAGGAAGGAGCCTCTGTAGTGGCGACGACAAATGGAGCCGTGAGCGAGGTGTCGAAAGCCCAGCCCATCAGCTTCTCGCCCTCTTCGGGAGAAAGCGCCTGCAGCACTTTCCCGCGGCCAACTGAGATCAGGAAGAACAGGCCCCAGCGGCTGACCGCATAGGGCTTCAGCAACTCGAAAATGGCAGGAATATCGCTGGCCGTCTCCTCAGCCACGAGCGTATTCACTTGCAGGGGCATCTCCAGCTCCTGCGCCCACCGGATCGCAGCCATGGTGCGTTCGAAGGTTCCGGGTACGCCACGGATGGAGTCATGCCTCTCTGGCGTAGAGCCGTCCAGACTGAGCCCCAGGCCCTCCACTCCATGCTCCTTCAGCCGCACGAGCACATCGCGGGTGAAGGCTGGCGTCGCGGCGGGAGTGATGGAGACCCCGATTCCCAGTCTGCGGGCCTCGTCGATCAATGGGAACAGGTCCTTCCGTTCCAGGGGGTCGCCTCCGGTCAGGATCAACTGCGGCAACGGGTTGCCAAACTCCGGGATCTGGCGCAGAAACTCCACACCCTGTTCATAGGTCAGCTCCATGGGATGCGGCCCCGGCATCGCTTCGGCGCGGCAATGGCGGCAGGTTAGCGCGCAGGCCTGTGTCATCTCCCAGTAAATATTCAGCGGCGTCTGCGAGTAGTCTCGCGGCGCGTGATGCGAAGAACTTCCGTGGTGAAGCGAACCTGCCATGCTCTTACCCTCCCCCTCTGCGCTTCCTTATATCCCGGCGATTGTTTCATGGCCTTGGCGAGGCATTGAAAACCTTGCACACGATAAATTCCATTGTACGGCTCCCGTCGCGATTCCGCGCGGGGCAGTCCAGCCTTGCTTGTAAACGCAAGAAGATTCAGCAGCTTGTTTGGTGGCGGCGCGTGGACTCGGACCACGGACCTGAGGCGACAATCGTCGCACTGAAAACCTATATGCAGGGTCTAGCTCGGCACAATGCGGCAGAGAAGGGAAGGGCGCGCAACCTGGGCGCGACTAGGAAGCACCTGAATCACGGCCTCTTCGAACTTAAAAGTTCGGGTGCTATGCAGAGTCCGGTATCGATGTGAATGGCCAAGACGTCGTGGGCTTAACAATCTGACTTCAATCGCAAATCGTGTAGCTGATTCATAACGGGAAAGAGTGGCTGTTTCTTTGTCACCTGCCCGACGACGGTGTTGTGGCTTGCCATCCAACTCTGAAGTTCCTGTCGCTTTGTACCACTGCAATCTCGCGGTGGGTGACACCGAGTCTTAATCACTACGAAAGCGAGAATCAGAATGAAGTCAATCAAATTGCCGAGCCTGTGTTTCGTATTGTCAGCATTTATTTTTGTCTGTAATAGCATTTATGCCAGTGATCTGGTCCAGCAAACGGCGCTGCCCGGTGACTGCATTCCCAAGTTTTCAACTCCGCTTCCGGTATTCGGACCGGCAGGTCCGATTCCGCGCGTTGATGCCCTGACACATCCTTCTCTCACAATAACCATGGAGGAAATCAACCAAGCTGTGTTGCCATCGACTGTTCACTATCCGGCAACCTATATCAGCACGTGGGATCTCCAATCTCACCCCTGTCCCGTGGTAACTGTTAAGCCAACGAGAGTCTACGGCTATCAAACCACCGATACGCACACAGGCGCCCTCCTAGGCCCGGCGAACTGGCCCGGAGTAACCATCGACAGCGAGGAGGTTTACTCCCGACTGTTGTCACCTATGTGAATAAACTGCCGAGCTTTAACCCACATTATCCAGAAGGTCCGGGCCTCGTTCAGGGGTTGATCAGCCTGGACAAGACAATTCACTGGGCGGACCCGCTCCACAGTCCCGGGATGAATCCCTGCATGAATGATCGTAATGGACCTGGCTGTAACCAACCCTTCATCGGTCCGGTGGGAGCGGTTGCGCACCTGCATGGCGCAGAGAACTCGTCTACCGTTGACGGGGGACCTAATGCATGGTTTACACCCGACGGAAAAACCGGTCCCGGATATACCAGTCTTTATAACGCTGGCCCCGGTAAGGCAGTCTATCTTTATCTAAATGCCCAGGAACCTGGGACGCTCTGGTTTCATGACCATCTTCTCGGTGGGACACGCCTGAACGTCTATGCCGGTCTCGCTACGTTTTATTTCATTCGACAGCCGGACAATGAGCCGGCGAATCTTCCGAGCGGTCCTCATGAGATAGAAATTGCAATCCAGGATCGCCAGTTCGACACCAACAGTCAGCTCTATTGGCCGGATGGAAGCGACCCGAAATGCGGCTCCATGCGGGTCGGAGACCCTTGCCTGAACGGTCCGCCCTCGGACCCGCAGCACCCTTTCTGGATCCCTGAGTTCATCGGAGATGTGGCCATCGCCAACGGCGCTCCGTGGCCTTACTTCAACGTAGAGCCACGTCGCTACCGCTTTCATCTTCTGGACGGATCGAACGCGCGGATGTGGAGACTCATGTTCGGGGTAGCGCCTGTCTACCAGGTCGGCGCAGACGACAATTACTTTGACTCGCCGGTGAAGATGGATGATGTCTTCATCGCACCGGGCGAGCGAGCCGACATTATTGTCGATTTCGCCGACTTAGAGGGCCAGACTATTACCGTTACGAACAATGCCAACGTGCCCTATCCCGATGGGCTCGCCCCAGGCGTAGACCAACCCGGGATGGCTCAAGTGATGCGGTTCATCGTAAACAAACGTTTGACGGGACGAGATACGAGTTGCGATCCAGCAGCTTACGCCGGGTGCACAAGGCCAACGCCGATAGTGGCTTTTACCGATGGCGAGGGTAAAATTAAGCCCGGACTTAAGGTCGATGCCAAAAGAGAGCTCGTCCTGAAAGAGGCAGAGGACCCAGTGACCGGCGGCCCCGACATCGTCATGGTCAACAACACTTTCTGGGACGGCAGGAACTCACCCAGCATCGATGCTATATTTCCCTCGGATGGTATCAGCGAATTACCGCGAGAAGGCTCCGTAGAAGAATGGGACATCGTCAATCTGACTCCAGACGCACATCCCATGCACACCCATCTCGTCCAGTTCCAGGTGCTCAATCGTCAGAATTTCGACGTTAGTGACTATACCGCCTACTGGTCTTCCTTCTTCCCGTCAGGCTGCACAGGTGGCGTCTTGTGTCCCGGCTACGGTCCGCCTCTTGCCTATAACAGGCCCAATAAGGACGGAGCTATCGGCGGCAATCCCGCTGTTGGTCCGTACCTCTCCGCTTCTCCCGTGCCTCCTGAGGCGGACGAGGCCGGGTGGAAAGATACGGCCAAGGCATATCCTGGCCAAGTGCTAAGGCTGCTGGTGAGATGGACACCGACAGACACGCAGCTTCAGCCCCATAGGTCGTTCGCGGGTCAGAACTTCTACTCGTTCGATCCTACCTATGGTCCTGGCTATGTCTGGCACTGCCACATCATCGATCATGAGGACAACGAGATGATGCGGCCGTACAAAGTAACAAAGTAGTTGCAGTGACATGACACAAAGAGCATTGTCCCAATCTTGTCGCTCTCGCTTTGCGAGCGACAAGGTAAAGGTAAAGATGACCATCGCCCCAGTGCAGTGGTTCAGCCTGTGAACCGGCGGCCCTTGGGATTTGGGAAACCTGTCATCTGGCATCAACAATGAAGCATTGCCGTGTGCGACACCACACGCCATAAACCGCAGAGCCACACGCACCCGGACGCTACTTGCTCCAGAGCGGACGAAAGGATCGTAAACAATCGAATATTCAGGAGTTTGTTGGTGGCGGCGCGTGGACTCGAACCACGGACCTACGGATTATGAGATGTACTTTCCGAGGGGCCGCCACCTGGATTCAATCGCTTACAGTCGGAAGACGTCATATGATTTGGGGCTGCATCGTGCCATTCGGCGCTGTTGACAACTAAGTGGCAACCCTGTGGGGAAGGGGTAAATGGATTTGCGAGAACACTCGTAGCATCGATTGTCTTGAATATAAATGACCTTGCTGGGAGGAACCACCCCAGCGCTCACGCAAAATGACCCGTTATGGTGTGCACACCGGCACGTGCCTGTTTTGCTACGGGAGGCGCCAAAAACCCGACGTCACTGACCTTGCCCCCAGGAACAACTCGATTGCTCTCAAACGGTCTCCACGGTGCGAACAGTCAGCGTCACACCGCAAGCCTCATCTTGAGTTCCTGCATCTCCGAATCTGTGACGAGCGGGGAGTCGCGGCGGCGAGCGGTACACTTCTCATTCGTGAGTGCGCCATGTTCCATGTACCCCGAATTTCGGCTCCCCAAATTTCCTCTTAATTGACACTCTTTCCGTCGTGCACGAATTCCCGAGCCGCTGGAACGGCTACGCTGCTTTTTCTTCCCCTTCTTCGCGGATGCCTGACAGGACTTTCTCTGCAAGTTCGGGTGAGAGTTCGTCCATACCGTGGGCGGTGCGACCGTGTTCCGCGATCTGTTGGAGTATTTCCTCCTCCGTTTGACCGCGAGCCACAAAGTCACACTCAACGCCAACATCTCTGCAGCTGAAGACCTTTGTCATGGGATTGTTTTCCTTCCGTAATGAGATTCACCTCAGGGAGTTCGACAGGGAGTTCGTTCGAGGGGAGCACGAAGAGGCTGCAGCGGTCGATGCCACCAGACGAACAAAAGTTGCCTTCACGGATTTGGCACAGATTCTAATGCTGGAAATCCTGTGTCACATGTGGGGTGCTTCGTTCTGGGGCAGTGCGCTTCCACAGATGGAACCACGGCGCTACGAGCAGCCGTGGATGGCCGACGTGGTACCCGAACAGTTCGAGAGCATCGCCTCCACCGTGCTTCGATGAAATGCCTGAAACCTGCTGTTCCCACCTAGCGGTATTAATACCGATGCTGCCGGTGCGTTCGTCTCTCCAGCGGTTCGCGGGGTTTGCGTTGGTCAAGTGGCTGGCTCCGGTTACCGCGCTTGTCCTTGGGACGGGCCTCGTTGATGTTCAACACCCGCTCGCCGAACAACGTCTGGTTCAAAGCAGTGATTGCGGATTCAGCCTCGCTGTCACTGGTCATCTCGACAAACGCAAAGCCTCGTCCACGACCGGTATCACGATCCATGACCACGGTGACCGTCTCAACCGTCCCAAACGGTTCGAACAAAGCTCGGAGTTGATCGCCCGTCGTGGTGTTATCCAAGTTGCCGACGTAGAGGTTCTTCATGGCTTCTGTCCTCTCTGGTAGTCGCATTCGTGGCCGTATACTGTAGCTCGTTCCAGGCTCTTCAGTACTTGCGGATACGCTGGGCGTTGTGGCTTTCTGACCGTTTCTGGCTATCCCGAAGACTGATTGCGGTCACCTCGGTGTCGCCACGTTGCGTACAAACATTTGCAGCCTCCTTTGAGGCTTGTGTTTGGATTCGGCGAACTTCAGATGAGCTGACTTAGTTCAGGAAACGTGAAACGAGGAAGGAAATACTTTCTCGTTTCGACGCTAGTCCCAATGCCACCACGCTGTCAATTTCCGCTCGGGACTACTGTCGGCGTCGGCCCAGCGTGCAACCGTTATTGCGCGGCGTGCGCCCGGCGCTCTTCCAAGTTCTGGAGCACATAACCCTGTTGAATGTGGTACAAGTGCGCGGAAATCGCGATGTACGGCAGCCCGAGAAAATGCTTTTTGGCGATCTTCGTCAATTCCAGACAGTTCAGATCGAGCGCACTCGCTTTTGCTGCGATTCGCTGCACTGCTTTGTGTAGGGAATTCTCCCCACCGAGACCGAAGGCGACGGTTGTGACTTGGCCGGCAAGGAAGAAGAGGTGCAATCCGACGGCGTCCAGCTTGCGACCCAGGCTAAAGCTGTCGAGGGCTGTTACAGAGCGCCATCCCTTCAAGTAGGCGCTGGTTTCCACGTCCGGCAGCTTGGCCAGCAGTAAGCCCTCCCGGACCATCATGGTGCCGGCTTTGAGGCCCTTCGGCAAAACTTGAATTCGTTTCATGCAATTCACCTGCTCGAAGCTCGGCTCGCTAAACTGCGCAACATTGTGACTAGTAGAACGGCAGTCACGTCGGTTCCGCGCCGTGTGCCACTACCGTGCCCGTCTGATTCTGTGCGGTAGTAAGCTGCACTTTGCCCGGAACTAGTGAGACAGTAGCCAAACGCTTCATGACGACGCCCCCTTTCGGGTATTAGGGTTGGCCCCGCTTTGAGATGCTAGCTCCTTGATCATGCGGCGAGCGAGAGTCGTAGCTGGCATTCTAGGCACGTCTGCGCGGACCTGCCCGAGTTTCCCAAAAACCAAAAACACGGTCCCGCTTGAAGGGAGGTGATTTTTTTGAAAAGTACAAAAACACTGCAAGAGCCATCGGTATTGCGCTCGCTCGCATCGATGCCTGCGTCAGTTCAGCCAGCTGCAGACTTTTCTATTTCCGCCAACTGCTGTCTTGCTGCAACGAGCTCGGCATATTTCTTGTACGTCCGTTCCGCAACCTGCATGATCTTCTCCCATCCATTGGGCAGATCTTCCGACAGATCGTGCAGATCCAACTTCAGCTGGCCCGCCTCAAAACTAAGCCGCTTTATCCTGGCTTTCAGATCATCAGTTGTCGTCGTTTGACTCACTGCAGGGCCTCCTTTCCATAGTCACTCAATCGTTTCCGTTCTCGGCCTCAGGATAGATCTACTCTGTGACGTACATCACGTATACCTTGGTTATAACTCACTGTTCGAGTGACTGCGCTCATGACATCGTACAGTCATATCTAGTCGTAATCCCAGAAAATTGAATGTTCTCTATTAGCTTGGGGCCACATGATTCTATGCATCGATGACGAGTCAACCGGTCTCATAGTCCGAAAGATACTGCTGCAGCGCCAGGGGTATGAAGTGCTCATAGCCTTGAGTGGGCCCGAAGGGCTGGATCTGTTCGTGGCCAATCCGGTGAAAGCGGTTGTACTGGATTATTCGATGCCGGGTATGAACGGGGACCTGGTCGCGGCGGAAATGAAGCGTCTTAAGCCCGCCGTCAAGATTCTGCTGTTGTCCGCTTACGTAGACCTTCCCGCGGACGCTCTGAAAGATGTGGACAAACGAGCCGTGAAGGGCGTGTCTCCGACTTCTTTTCTGGAAGACCTTAAGCAACTTCTGTCCGTTTAGTAGTTTGATATTTCAGTCGTGTTCGTCCAGTACTGTCTAAACATCCTCTTCGTGGACAGAGCCTATGTCAGATGTGGAAGCTGAAAACGGCATTTTTGCGAGAACCTACATTCGCTACTCGATTGCGGTAGTCGCAGTCGCAGCGGCTTTTCTGCTGCGCGAAACCATGGTGCATTACTTTGGCACGAATCTACCGCTGTTCATTATCTTCTCTCCCGCAGTCATGGTTGTCGCGTTGCTCTGCGGTCTTTGGCCCGGGCTGCTAGCTACTGTACTCGCCACGCTGGTGGTGGATTATTGGATTGTGCCTCCGCGCGGAAGTTTCGCAATCGCGAGCACCTCGGATGCCATCGCGCTGGCCCTCTTTTTCGGCACAGGCGTCTTCATGAGCCTTGTGGCCGATGCCTACCGCCGCAACCAAAAGCAGGTAGCGACTTTCAATAAAGAGCAGGCTCTGCGGGAGACCGAAGCAAAGCTTCTGCAGGCATCCGAGTTCCGCGGGTTGGCGCTGGAGGCAGCGGAGTTAGGTACATGGGATTATCGATTCAAAAGCGGAGATGTGATCTGGGATGAGCGCTGCCGCAACCTCTTCGGCGTCGCCCGAGGAGACCACTTCGAGTATGAATCGGCCATTGCCCGCATTCACCCTGAGGACCGCCCCGCCGTGGATGAGGCGGTGAAGCAGGCCATTGCCGGAGCCGATGACGGAGCCTACCACCGTGAGTTTCGCGTCGTCTGGCCTGACGGCTCAATCCATTGGGTGGCGTCCCATGGACGCGTTCACTTCGAGGGCGCAGGCGAAGAACGCCGGGCCGTACGCTTCGTCGGCGTCAACCTGGACCATACCGATCGCAAGCAGGCCGAGCTACGCGCCGCCCACCTAGCAAGTTTCCCCGAGCTGAATACAAACCCCATCTTCGAGACCGATTTGGACGGGAAGATCACTTATGTCAACCCGGCGGCGCGGCAGCAATTTCCCTCCCTTAGCGGAACCGGGACCGAGCATCCCGGTTTGAAAGACTGGAGTGCTGTCGTCGCGTCACTGAAAGCGCGTGCAATACACTCAACCACACGTGAGGTTGAGAGCGATTGTTAACGATCATTTGAAAACGTAGTTTTTTGAACATCCGCCGACACTGCTCCAACGATCTTGCCTCTAGCGATACGGCGCAGTTTGAGACGCAAGTACTCCAGATAGTTTTCGGGCGCGGGATTGGTAAGTAGCTCGGCAATGACTGGCTGGAAGTAAGCGAGCGAGCGAATAGGCGACAGCTGCGGTGCGTCCGCTGGCCGGAGTAAGCGGCGTAGAGAACCCAGCAGGAAGGCTGATTCGACCACACCCAAAGACACGCCACGATCGTAGAGTTGGCGTGCGCACCTCTGATCCTGACCGCTTGTGCGCAATGGCGTCTCCGGCATTTCCAAGTACAAAGACAGGACTGTCGAAACGTAGCGGGTGGCATCGGAGTCGGTTGCTGAGGCGTTCATTTCTTTCTCCTGCGAGCAGCCGCTTCCTGTTCGCTTTCCCTGACGCGATAGCTGTCGCCCTCGATTACGGTCACGTTGACGTGGTGAAGGAGTCGGTCCAGCATAGTGGCGATGCAGGTGGCATTGGGAAAGACTTCGTTCCATTCTTTGAACGGTCTGTTCGTTGTAACGATCAACGACTTGCGTTCGTAGCGGCGGTTGATGACCTCGTACAGAAGGTCGGCAGCTTTATCATCGAAGGACAGGTACCCAACCTCGTCAACGCACATGAGATCAACGTTGGCATAGGTGCGGAGCTTTCGCCGGCGCCCCTCCGGGGTCTGGCGCTGGAGTTCTTCCAGCAGCGCTGGCGCGGAACGAAACAGTACTGAGCTGCCGGCCAACACAGCGGCGTGGCAGATATTTTGGGCGATCATGGTTTTGCCTAGCCCGTTACGACCCACGAGAACGAGATTGCGAGCCTCGTGCAAGAAGTCCAAGGTGAGCGCGCGTTCGATGATGTCGCGCTCGATCTTGCTCGGCCAAGACCATTCGTAGTCCACCATGGGCTTGAAGCTCTTGATGCCGGAGACCCGCAAGCGCCTTTCCAGGCTGCGCCGGGAACGGTCCTCGGTTTCGGCCTGCGCTAGTTGCTCCAATAACGTGTGCGGGGACCAGCGCCCCTTGGCGGCGCGCGCGATAAAGTCGTCCAGCTCCGCAGGCACCGCCCGCAGGCCGATTTGTTGGAGTTGAGCAGCGAGGTTATTCATCGGGGTCTTCGTCGTGGCGAGCGAGTTCATCGTAGGTCTCCAAGTCGTGGGGCTGAACATCGATGGATTGCGCTTCGGGGTGACGGCTGAGGTTGACCTTCGGTGCAGCAGAAGGCATCGTCTGCTCCCACTTACGCAGCAGGAACGCCACCGAAGAGGCGCGTGGAGTGCCCCGTTCCAGGGCTTCACAGATGGCACGGCGCAATGCTGGAGCACCGTAGAGGTCCAGCAGTTTGCGCAGTTGGGCAGTCTGCCTGCCCGCCGATTCCCCGCGGGCGAAGGCTTGATCCAGTAAGGTTTCGCTTTCCGGCACAGATTGGGCAAGCCGACCGGTCGGTGTGGAGTGAAACGCCTTGCGTTTTTGTTGGAGTAGCACTTCTTGATGATCCGGATCCAGCACCGGTTGGTGGCGGTCGTAGCTGCGGCGATGACAGGCGATCTCCTGGGTTCCGTCGAGGATACGAACCCAGGTATCGGAGGCGACCAGGGTGAGAGGACGTCGAACAGCACTGGGCGGAATCGAGTAATCATTGAGATCAAAGCGAACATAGATGGTCTTAGCGGAACGAATGGGAACGATCAGATCGGTGGGAAAGGGATGAAGCGGCAGCGGCAACAAGCGCGGTTGTTCTTCGGCGAAGGCCTGCGCCACCGTGCGACGATCGTCTCCCGGCCAGGGGCGCTGATGTGCAACCTCGTCTCGCCAGCGCAGAGCCTGACGATTGCATTCCTCCAAGGTGGTGAAGTCGCGGCCAGCCCAGAAGGATTCACGCACATAACGAATCGCGCGTTCGACGCGGCCTTTCTGATTTCCGGCACGCACCTGGCAAGGGCGGGCTACGCAGTGATAGTGGGCGCACAACTCCAGCAACCGTGGATGAAAGTGGATCTGGTTACCACGTCGCTCCAACACTGCACTGCGTAGGTTGTCATGAAGAATCACGCGCGGTTGGCCAGACCAGGCTTGAAAAGCGTGGACGTGGCCGCGCAAGAAGTTCTCCATGCTCTGATCGAAGAAGAACTCCAGATACAGCGCCCGGGAGTAGGCAAGGGTAATGACGAAGCAGGACAGACGCCGGCGGGCGCGACCGACCATAACTTCACCAAAGTGTGCCCAGTCGACTTGCGCTTGCTCGCCCGCAAACATATGCAGGCGCAAGAAAGGTTCTGGCCGACAGGGGCGCAGATTGGAAACGGCACGCCGCAACTGGACGACGCTACCCTGGTATCCGCGCTCCCGTAGCATCTGGTAGATGCGGGTGGCGCGCAACTGGGGATACTGGTCCAGGATCTGGCGGATGAAGGGTAAGAAGGGATCCGTAATGCAGGGGCGCATGGTTTGCGCACGGTTGAAGTGGTTGGACTCAATCGCAGAGCGAACGGCATCGGGATGAATGCCAAGTTCATTAGCAATGGTGCCAATCTTCCAATGTTCGGCGTAGAAGCAATGACGGATCTGCATCCGCGTCTCAGAGCTAATCATCGAGGTTCCTAGAATCGAGGGATTTTGGGAAACGGATCGACGAAACGACCACGACAACCGCACCAGGCACAGCAAAGAAATGGCGGTTGGGCCTTCCCCGAGGGCCTCTGCCACGCCGGCAACGCTTGCGGTTGGACGAAAGCGGCGGCGAAGCCAACCCGGGTAGCAGTCCGCGCTGATCTCGTATTCCACTCCGGCATATTGCCCGGCGAGGTGATCGAAGCGGAACCCTGATCCGTCACGCAGGCCCGGATTCGACAGCGGCGCCGGTACTCCCGCTGCCGGTCACGATGATCATCTCGTCCTTCCGGACTCTGCTGATGGCGGCGGTTGGCACTACGCCGTTGCTGGCGACGCGCCAGGATTCGGCACGGCATACTGCAATAACGCTGGCCGCGGTCGCAGTGAGGACAGATCCAGAACACCGCGTGACAGCCGCAGCAAACTCGCTCGCGTAGAACAACCTCGCTATCAATCGCCATCCACGTTGTCAGGTGGAACTGGACAACGGCGACCAATCATGGCAAGGTAGGACCATCTACCGAGATGGCTACCTCATAAAGGTTGCCCAGTGGGGTCTCGCCGTTGCAAGCGACGAGACCCCGCAGTAGTTCCCACCGTCGAGGATGAACTTACACCTCAACCGACTCCAAGGATGATTGACTGATGATGTGCGCCTGCGGCGCAGATGATGATGTTCTGTGTCTAGATCCGGCGCTGTTCAAAAAACTACGTTTTCGGATGATCGATGACAGCGATGGCCTCGTTTTTCTTCAAACAATCCATTACGCCCCGGAATTCGGGACCGTGCGAGCCTATTTCGCCGACATCACCGAGCGCAAGCGGGCGGAGGAGTCCCTACGTTCAAGTGAGCAGCGTTGGGCTACGACCTTGCAGAGCATCGGCGATGCGGTCATTTCGACCGATGGCGCGGGCAATGTCGACTTCATGAACGACGTGGCACAGAAACTGACCGGATGGACGTTGACGGAGGCAAAGGGAAACGATCTGAGTGCCGTCTTCGACATTGTTCAGGAGGTAACACGAATCAAACCGGAAAGCCCGGTCGCCAAAGTGATCCGTTTAGGAAAGGTAGTAGGCCTGGCAAACCATACCGTACTCATTCATCGTGACGGCACGGAAATCCCGATCGAAGACAGTGCTGCTCCCATTCGGGACAGTAAAGGTCAAATGGAGGGGGTAGTGCTGGTGTTTCATGATTGCTTGGAACAGCGCAAGGTCGAAGCAGCGTTGCGGAATAGCGACCGCCTCGCGACCACCGGACGACTGGCGGCCACCATCGCGCACGAAATCCACAACCCGCTCGATGCGGTCGGCAACCTGCTTTACATGATAAATCAGGAAGCACAGGATGACACCGCTCGGCAGTACGCTTCCCTGGCTAGCAGCGAACTGGCACGTGTCACCCAAATGACGCGGCAAATGCTTGTATTCCAGCGCGAAGCGATCAATCCAGTGCCGGTGAGGATCGAGGAGATTGTTGAGAGCGTGACAGCTCTGTACGAAAGAAAAATCACGTCGGCGGGCATCCGTCTGCAACAACAAATTGACTTCGATGGTCACATTCTCGTCTTGCCGGGGGAGCTGCGGCAGATCATCGCCAACCTCGTTGGCAATGCCATAGAAGCGGTTGGCTCCCGCCGCGGCACGATTACGCTGCGCGCATACGAATCCCAGGATCGGCGGCGCGGCCTGCCCGGACTGCGCGTGCTGGTTGCAGACGACGGCCCCGGCATACCCGAGCACGTTCGCACCAAAATCTTCGAGCCCTTCTTCACTACCAAGTGCGAGAGTGGAACCGGACTAGGCCTATGGATCGCCTCCGACATTCTCCGCAAGTATGACGGGACGCTGCGGATGCGAAGCTGTACCCAGCCTGACCGTTCAGGAACATGCTTCTCGCTCTTCCTGCCGTTCGAGATTAGCTCCGACTTGCCGATTCGTTCCTAGATTCGGCGCGGGTGGTTTAGGAACGCTTTGTTCCACCGTCTACATGGGCAACGTTTTCGTTTGAAAGCAGCAATCTGAATCTATCCGGGGCGTGAAGGCTCTGATTGAAGGGCGGCGCATCCCTTGGCCACAGGAGATCAGCTAACATCAGATTTGCTGTCTCCGGCGTTCGTGCAGACGATTGTGCCCTTGCAGGCGAAGCCGATTGTGAGCCTCCCAAGGGCGGTCACCCGTGCGATCCCCTATCAGTGGGAACAGTTCACGCAATGCAGCTTGAATCTTCTCCACTCCAGCAAGAACTGCGGTTCGATGACCCTCGTTGTCTGAAGAATACTGTCCATACACAATGACCTGAAGAGCATTACGGACTTGGTGGTTCAATTCCGCAATCCGCCTTAGGTCGTCCTGCACCAAGTGCTGGCGGTCTCGTGCAGCCGTCAAAACAACAAGAGCAAAGAAAGCCGCAAAGATACCTAGAACCACGGCGTCCCCAATCGCTTGAGCAATGAGCGGGGCATTCACTGTTCTGACCGCAAGATGAATTGCACCCTCAATTAGAGATGCCGACGCTCCAAACACCAACACCGCAGCAGTCACTCTCAGGGGAGAACGCAGAATCCAGAGGAGAACCCTTTAAAATTGGGGACGCAAGAAGAGAGGGGGCATTTCCCGATGGTGTTGCATGAAGAACTTGGATGCGTCCGAAATGTGAGTAGGCGTGCATCGTAAAGAGTTCCGAGACCTTATCTGCACCAGTTCGCCTCCGTGAAGTGAGAACACCGTGTCTAGGCCAGCAACCCTAACCCTGTTGGCGGAATCTATACGTTTCGAGGGGTGTGTTCCCCCTGCCAAACACTCTCGATTCTGCTGGAACCAAGAAACGCTTTTCTCAAGACAATCGCGCAGCACCCAGAAGGCGCATCATGCAAGAGCAAGCTGTCGAGCAAAGGCAAGCTGTCAAGATTTTGTTTGTTGATGACGAACCGAATCTCATTCTCACGATGCCAGCGATTTTGCGGCAGCACGGATTCGAAGTGACGGCGGTGGGCACGGTGAACGAAGCATTGAGTCAGATTACGACCGCGCCGTTCGACGTTCTCATTTCAGACCTGAACATCGGCCAACCCGGCGATGGCTTCACGGTGGTCAGCGCAATGCGCCGGACACAGCCGACGTGCGTCACTCTTATCCTGACTGGATATCCGGGGTTTGATTCGGCGCTTGAGGCCATTCGGAGCCAAGTGGACGATTACCTCGTCAAACCTGCCGTCATCCCAAGTTTGATTAAGCTGATTGAGCAGAAACTACAGAACCCCAAGCCCGGCACGGGGGCGGCCACCAAGCGCATATCCCAAGTTCTTCGTGAGAACACATTGGAGATTACGCAGCGTGCCCTGAGAGAGATGAAGGCCGACCCTGCCTTGGGAATCATTCCGATTACCGATGAGGAGCGGATTGAGTTCACCCCCCAAACGCTTGAGGAACTGGCGACCGTGTTGGAATCAGCCGAACCAGACGGAGCCGCGAGAGAGCGCCTGATTCAGGGTGCAACAATGCGCGGAACCAAACGGTATCAACTTGGCTACACCCTCCCGTTGTTGGCGACCTATGTGCGCCTCTTGGAACGTGCAATTTACGACGTTGTCCACGAGCGCATGCTGACGCTGAATCTCAGCTATTTCATGTTTGACCTGAAGCGCCTCAATGACACACTTGGTCTTCAACTTGAGTTAACGCAGATGGCTTTCCTGAATGTGGAGAAGCCAATTCGTAGCCACGCAGGAGAATAGCTCTAGCGTCTACGAGGCGGCTGGTCGCCCCGAACATTGCAGGACACCGCGTCCTTAGTGCAACTCATTTCCACAATTAACCGCTCTGCGCAATCCGCGCTAAACTATCGTTCATAACGGAACGTGAGCAGAAGAAAAAACCGTGTGCCGAAAACCCAATTGTTAGTTGCTGGTCGGCTTTTTGCTCATTACGAGACGAAGGCGAGAGCCGACGTTGTGCATGTGACCTTCTACAGCAGCTTTTGCAAGAGGAGCATCCGATATGACGGTCTTTACGAAGGTCACCGGAGCCGTAACAGGGCTTGTTTTGCTTTCGGGCGATTTGGGCAGCAGCCAAGTACAACGTTGTGGGCTCACTTTTCTCAACAAACTTCATGGGCCACCGTTACTGCTATCTCCTGCAACCCGGACTGGTGTGGACGAACGCCATTTCTGACAGCCTCATCTGGCTGTCTTACATTTCCATCTCTGTCGGGCTTGTTGTACTCCTGCGAAAAACGCGAACGTTGCTTGCGTTTCGCTGGGTTTTCGTTGCCTTCGGTCTTTTCATCGTAGCTTGCGGGTTCACCCATTTTTTTGAAGTGCTGACGATTTGGGTCCCATTCTACTGGCTATCAACGTCGGTGAAGGTGCTGACAGCAGCAGCATCTGTGATAACCGCCATTGCTTTTGCCCCGCTCGTACCGCGTGCTGCCGAGGCGATACGCTTATTTCATGAGGCACATCAGAAGAGTGAACAGCAGCGGGTCGAAACTCTTTCCAAGTTGCTCGACACCGAAGAGCGTATGAAGCTGGCCGTGCAGAGTTCCGGGCTGGGTACGTGGGAACTCAACCCGAGGACAAACGAACTGCACTGGGACGACCGCTGTCGCGGCATTTTCGGGGTGAACAATCATCAGGAACTCGGATATGACGACTTTATCAACGGGTACATACCGAAGATCGCGCCCATGTCGAAGCCCTTCTTCGTGGCGCTCTGGCCGATAATCGTGACTACCGCGCCGGATTTCGAATCGTCACCGATGATGGTGAAACGCGCAACGTGATTGCCAGAGGTAAGCCGTTCTACGACGAAGACCATCAGCCAGTCCGGTTTATCGGCACCGTCATGGACGTCACAAGGGAGCGACAGGCCGAGGAAGCTCTGGTGAAGTCGGAAAAGCTTGCGGTTGCCGGACGCATGGCGGCGAGTATTGCGCATGAAATCAACAACCCGCTAGATGCCGCGATTGGCCTTGTATATCTCGCCCGCCACGACAAAGACGTTCCCCAGCCTGTCAAAGAGCGTCTGGAGAACGTCGAGCACGAACTGAACCGTGCTGCGCAGATAACGCAAAGCACGTTGACGTTCTATCGAGAATCGCCTAACCTGTTGCGAACGAATCCCGTTGAGCTGGTTGAAAGCGTGCTGAAGTTTCAGCAGGGCACTCTTCGCCAGGCTGGGATTGACCTGCAAATAAGAATGGTTTACTCGCAGCCCATTTATGCATTTCCCGGCGAGTTGCGCCAAGTTGTTACGAATCTGGTGTCCAATGCCGTGGAAGCTATGCAGCGGAATGGAAAGCTGTTCGTCCGTGTTCATCCTGCACGGGACTGGAGAGACGGGCGGTCAGGGTACAGAATCGTGGTTGCCGATACTGGCCATGGAATTCCTCCGGAGACTCGCCAGAAATTGTTCGCTGCGTTCTACACCACAAAGGGCGATAAGGGAACAGGTCTAGGGCTGTGGATTACAAACCAGCTTGTACAAAAACACGGCGGCTTTATCAGATTTCGGTCTCGCCACCAGTGCCCCTGCAAGAACGGCGGTACCGTGTTCACTGTATTTCTGCCATTGATTCACAATTTTACCAGTGTGGACACGCCGATGGCCTGAACATGAACGACAACAACGAAGTCGGTCGAGACGGACACCGGAGGCTATTATGCTTGCCTTCGTTCCTCGTCCTCTTCGGCATCACCCGTTCCCTCAGGGGCCTCAGCGTTTGTAGCCGGAAGGAAGATGCTGAAGCACGTTCCTTTCTTGTCCGTTGTCGAACTCGTCACTTCAATCCTCCCGCCGACTCTATCAATAATACCTGTGATCACCCAGAGACCAATTCCAGTACCTCTTTCGCCTTTGGTGGTGAAGAACGGCTGGAAGATGCTGTCGAGATGTTCAGCGGGAATTCCGCACCCTGTGTCAGCGATCCTGACAACAACTCTAAACTCAGGCAATGCCTCGATGGACAGGCTTAGTTCACCATCTGGCGGGATGCAATTTCCCAATCTAAAGAGTGCTCCATTCACCTGCACCGTGCAATGCTGCCCTTACCTTAGGTAGACCAGAAAAACTCCTCGGCTGGACGTAAACCGCAAGGGCCTAGATCGCCTGCGTGGGTTAACGGCACAGACGGCGGCAATCTTTAGCCTGTCCCGCTATTTATTTTTCTCTGTGGTCACACCAGAGTTGGACTTCATGCTGCACTGCGAGTCGCGAGGAGCTGACCATCATCACACACAAGTTGGCGGCGGCCTGCGCACAACACTTTAGCTGGATCGTCTATATCAAGACTTTTCCCAAAAATAGCTACAGCCCATTTAAGAAAAGCCCGCCACCGACCGTTAGGCTGATTGACGGCTCGGGAGGAGGGAAACATGAAATACATTTTCGCTATTCTGCTTTTGTGCCGTGCCGCTTCTTCTACGGCCCAGCTCATGCTTCCTGACGCACATATGGGAGTTGTTTCCTCTCCTGAGTTGCTAGCCTTAGCGCGGGTGAACGCCTTCGAGCCGCTTGCTCCGGGAACGAAGTTCATAATCGAAAACACTCCCCCTCCCGAGGTTAAACCTCGCATCTTTAACCGTACTTTTGCGATTCTTGCTGCGGTCTCCGCCGCTGCGATGGTGGCTGATGTCGAGCTAACCGCCAATTGCCTGAAGACCTCCGTCAATTGCCATGAAGCAAATCCACTTTTGGGTAAAGACCCAAGCCGGGCACGACTGTACGGAGTGAACGTTCCCATCTACGCAGGCGAGATGATGCTAAGCCGGGTGCTTCGGCGCAAAGAGCGCAAAACGTGGATGATGCCTCTTGCTTCTCTTACCGGGATGCACGCAGTTGGTGCTGCCAGCAATCTGTGGGCACGCTGATGAGTTCATCCCGTTCAGCAAAGGATATGCGAATGACTATCCACCTCGCCTGGGCCGTCCGAACCGCACTACTGCTGCTTTACATTCCTGTGCAGATGTTATTGGTTATTGTCCAAGCTGCAAACCGACTGGATTTGTGGGCGAGCGCTGTTGTGATGAAATCAGCCACGCAGTTTGAAGAACGACAGTTAAGCACGTACTTGAGAGGCTTAGCCGACCATATGACTATTTCTGCCCAATAAGGAGTTCAAACGCCATACATACAGTGGAAGCCGGAATTCAGTGTTGGAATTGAGAGATTCGATCATGACCATCGTCACTTGTTTTCGTTGTTGAATCAGTTGCATATGTCGATGGCTGGTCGCGAGAGCAATTCAGCTCTGAACCTGATACTGAGAGAGTTAAATTGGTACGCGCAAACTCATTTCACGGCTGAAGAAGTGCTTATGAAACGCTACGGCTACCCCGAACTTGACGCACACAGGGTGCAGCACGACCGTTTCATAGAGCGGGTAACCCAATTTTGCGACCACTTCCAGTCGGGACGAAATGAAATCATAGTTGAAGTTTCGGATATGCTGCGGGAATGGCTGGGACACCACATTTCGCAGAGCGATGCGGCATACGCCAAGTTTTTTCGGTCGAACAATTGGGCAGAGGTTCGAAGTCTTCCACAGGCTTTGGTCTCGGATGCGAATTACGCTGTGCGAGGAGCATTGTCATAAATGCCGGACGTCGTCCCGAAGAAAGCTCTCCGCACAGCGATACTCTCCCTTGCGTGGATGCTTTCAGCTTCCGCTGTCGTCCAGTCGCCGAACGTTCGCCATCGAACATCGCCGACTGTGTGCGGGTAGGAGGTTACGCGGTTACTTCTGTGATCTGCGCCTGAAGCAATATGCTGATGGACAGGGTTCCCTTGGACTAGGATAAAGCGAATGATACAAATTCTTGCAGCACCGAAGGCCGCAGTGAATCGTGTTCTCGTTATCGAGGACGAATTACCTTTGCTGGAACTCATCGGCAGCTATTTGGAGTGTGCGTTGAAATGCGAGGTTCACTGCGCCAGTGATCGCGAAGAAGCCGAAGCACTGCTCGACTGTTACAAGTATTCTCTTGTAGTCAGCGACCTTTCTCTTACGCCTCAAAAACTTGAGGGTCTTTACATTATCGAGGAAGTCGCCGACGCTCATGGACGGCCAAGAATTGTCGCTATGTCTGGAGAAGGGACGGACAGACTGAAATCGCTCGCGCTCGGTGTGGGAGCGGATGTCTTCATGGAGAAGCCACGGGCACTGCCAGAACTGGCATCCACTTTACGGCAACTTCTTAGCATGACATCCTTCACATCCCCGAAGCCGCCGACGGGCAAGCTTTTGCAGCAGGTGCTAAGCAAAGATGGGATTGTTCCCATAGTTCAGCCAATTTTCAGACTGGATGGCGATACCCATACACTAGCCGGAGTAGAGTGCCTGACCCGTGGGCCGGGCGGTACCCCCTTTCAGCGTGCCGACGCACTTTTTGCATATGCCCGTCGCAAACGAGCGGAACACCTTGTCGATCAACACTGCATTTCCGCCGCTCTGAAAGCAGCCTCCGCCATTCCCGCGCCCATACGGCTTAACCTTAACGTGCATGCTTCGACACTTGGGCGTACTGCCGATTTCTGTGGATGGTTGTGCTCGACCGCAGCGGAGAATTCGATTGACACTCAACGGTTGACCATCGAAATCGTTGAACACACACCAGTGTGGAACAAGCCAGAGTTTTCCCACACTCTCGCCGCTCTGCGAGAGGCTGGAATGCGAATTGCGCTGGATGATGTCGGTCTTGGCCACTCAAACTTTCAGATGATGGTAGATGCCAAGCCAGACTACTTTAAGCTCGACCGCTACTTTGTCCACGGCTGCCATCGTGACAAACACCGCAAAGCTGTTGTCTCGTCGGTGGCAAAGTTAGCGGAAGAGCTTGGCAGCGCCGTAGTCGCGGAAGGCATTGAAGACCCTGCAGACCTTGAAATCTTGCGGGACGTGGGGATTACGCTTGTCCAAGGTTTCTTGTTTTGCCGCCCTGTCCGATACGATCAGTTTTTGGAGCCGCAAGAATCTGGCGATTCTGTTCGTGCTCTCTGGAGCCCCGGACTGAGGCGTCGCAGTGCCAGTTGAAAGGTCTAGGATTGTGTTCTCGAATGGTTGGGCAGGCTGCCGACAACGGGCTGCATTGCGCCCATATCTAATCACCCGAACGCATTGCCGTTATAGTCCAAATGCCACCCTGCCGACATCAACGAGCCCGCATTGTGCGAGCCTGTCACTCTCGTCTGACAATCATCTCTCCTATTTTTTCCAAGAGAGTTCGAAGGCCAAATGGTTTTTGCAAGAATCCCGTTCTCAAATTTGCCGGGTCGTAATCAATCAACTCGCGGTCAGTGTACCCAGACATGAAGAGAGTTACCGCTTGTGGAGACGTTCTGGCGACTTCACGAGCGACTTCTGCGCCATTGAGTTTTGGCAGAATCATGTCAGTTATGAGCACTCGAATCGCTCCTGCGTACTGGTTCGCGATCTGCACCGCTTCGGCTCCATTCGGTGCCTCCAGCACTTTGTATCCATGCAGACCGAGGTAAATGGACAGCGACTCGCGCAGTGCTTCTTCATCCTCAGCAAGCAGGATGATCTCGCCCTGCCCCTCGGCCTCTCTGAGTTCCGGCGTGATGGACGTCGTCAAGGGAGCATCGACGGCAGGAAAATAGAGGCTGAAAGAGCTGCCTCGTCCGACTTCGCTATCGAACCAAATGTATCCGCCGCTTTGCTTGACGATGCCGTACACCGTTGAAAGCCCGAGCCCGGTTCCTTTTCCCGATTCCTTGGTAGTAAAGAATGGGTCGAAGAGGTGGGATTGAACCTCCTTCGTCATTCCCGTTCCTGTGTCACGTACAACCAGAGCAGTGTAATTGCCGGGAACAAGGGCAGTCCGTTTCCTCGCGGCTTCGACATCGATAGAGACGTTCTCGGTTCCAATTGCCAACTCGCCGCCGTTGCGCATCGCATCACGGGCGTTTACACATAGATTCATCAAGACCTGAACAATCTGCCCCGGATCAGCTTTGACCGCCCACAAAGCTTCACCCAGCGAGACGTTCAGCTCAATGTCCTCGCCAATCAGACGCTGGATCATCTTCACACTGTCGTCCACCACGGAATTCAGGTCGATAATGCGCGGCAACAGGACTTGTTTGCGGCTGAATGCAAGCAGTTGCTGGGTAAGGGCAGCAGCCCTCTCAGACGGCCTTGAGCACCTGATCTATGTTTTTGCGGAGTTTGTCTTCCGGACCGAGTTGCTCCCGCATCATGTCGGCGTATCCACTAATGATCATCAGAAGATTGTTGAAATCATGAGCGACACCTCCCGCAAGCCGCCCCACAGCTTCCATTTTCTGCGCTTGCCGAAACTGCTCCTCCAATTCGCGGCGATCACTCAGGTCTGTAACGGCACCGATTGCACGTATCGGCTGTCCAGTTTCGTCATAAACGATGTATGCGCGATCTAAGACTACAGCGTAGGAGTCATCCGCCCGTCGAAAGCGATACTCAACCTCATAAGAATCAGACCGCCGTGACAATGCAGTCTGGAATCCATTCCAAACACGATCTCGATCTTCTGGGTGAAGCAGGTCTTTCCAATCTGCCATATCGGGTTCCGTGTCTCTCGGCGGATATCCGAACTTTTCCCAGAAGGTCTCGCTACGCCATACCCCTCCACTCCGAATGTCCAAATCCCAAATAGCATCTTTGGTAGCTTGTGCCACCAATCGGAATCGCTCTTCGCTTTGCCGCAGTTCCTCTTCCATTCGTTTACGGCTGGTGATGTCGCGCACGATGCTTGAGCCGCCGATAATCGTCCCATCCTGCTCAATAATAGGAGCAATGCTGGATGAAACCTCTACCAGACTGCCGTCTTTACGCCGCCGAAGCCCTTCAAGCTGCTGGATTCGTTTGCCAGCAGCCAAAGTGTTCAGAATCTCTGTCAAATCGTCCGGACGGCTTGGGGGAACTAGGATTGATGCACTGCGCCCAATCGCTTCTTCGGCCGAATACCCGTATAGCCGCGTAGCTGCTTGGTTCCAGTCGGTGATAACGCCGTCCAGACGGTAGCCGATAATTGCATCTTCGGAGCCTTCAACGATGGCAGCGAGTCGGGCTGTGGCATCTTGAGTTAGTCTAAGGAGCCGAGTATTTGCCTCTTCTAGCTGGAGCTTTCTTTCAGCAGCCACCTTGGAGGCGGAAAGTAACGAGATTGTTTTGGGAACCATACTCGGAAGACTGACTGCGGTCGCGAACGAAGCCAATGCGGTAACAATCTTTACGTCAGCCGAGAGCCAATATAGCGGCATCCACACCGTCACCGCTTCCATCAGGTGAGTGCCGCCGCAAGCAACGATGAACAGGCCGAAGGCGAGAAACACCCACGAGAACGGAATCTCTCGTCTTGCCCGGTTTACAAGCACTGCCAATGTCGCCGAGATTGCGATATAGGAAAGCGCAATCACGCTATCGGAGACGACATTCGTCCACACCAATTGAGGATTGTTGAAGTAGCAATAGCGATGCGCGAGATATTTGGACGAGGTAGCCTTGGTTAGCAGTGATGGCCAGAAAACGAACGGCAGGAGCAAAGCCACAACGACCCCGACTGCGTAGCGCCACAATACCTGCTTCGAGGGTGCTTCCGGAGGAGAAGATGGGGCGGTCGTCATCATGAGAGCCTCTCAATTGAGCAATCAGAAAACGAAATGAACACGATGGGGCGGTCCATCACTATCTAGCACCAGCCGCATTGCATCAGGCGCAGCAGATAAAAGGTACGGAGTTTTGCCTCAATCCAAGGAAGAGATGAGGACGGCAATTGTGAAGCACACATTGGATTTTGCCGACAGAGCTGACAAATCGGCATAGTCGGCGATCAACGGGCGCCATGGGCGGTGGCCTCTGCAACACAAAAATAACTTATAGCAATTACGGCAATAGCATAAGTTGTGATCGTTAACCGCGTCAAACTACGCACAGAGAGCGGCCAGGATTAAATTCGAAATGCCGAGGCGAGAATCTGCGGCTGAATGTTTTCTCTCCGCAGTCCCCTAAAACGATGCCGACACCGGACTCTGCGTGTTCACTGGGCGCCAAGACGAATTGCGGGCGGCTCAATGATTCCCCATTCTGTCCGAAAAGGACTGGCAGTATACCGCAACACGCCGCGCCGCCCTGAGAGCGGTCGTGTCTGGAAATGTCGCTTTGCGCAGCGATGCTCTTTATTCTGTAACTTTATTTGCTTCCCGTTACGCGGGTAACTTACGAAGCATTCATCTCCTGTCTACAATTGCGGCACGTGAATCCTTCATCCATTACACGCAGATTCGCGAAAAGGGGAGATTTTGTAATGAGCAGGACTGAACCGCTTCGCACGTCCGCGAATCCGCCAGGCACCGCCGAACAGCAACAGCCCAAACCGCTCACCGTTCAAGAGAGGCGTGAGGCATTGATTGCACCACTCACTTCCAGACTCCAGGCCCTTTGGTCGAAAAAGACGCCGGCGCTCACGTCTGACGAAATCCACCTGCTGCGACTCATGAGCACACTTGTCCGGCTATCGGACCTTGACACGCTTCTGACCCTGCCCACTGCAAACATGGCCATGCCGCCCGAGTGGTGGGATTAGCCTCGGCAATATGAAGAGACAGAATACAAGCCCATGAGTCTCCCCCTCATGGGCGGTTAGCATAAAAATAGAGCAAGGCATAATAAAAGGTGTTACTATTCGTCATATAGTAGATATACGTACCATAGAAATGATTCGGCAAGGAAGCGCTATCATGGCACGAACCAAAGATCCCACCGCCCCACCGCTCATCAAGGCTTGTACCTCCCTGGACGACCTGACGCTGACACTACTTGAGAAGATCAGGCACAAGTTCCACCTCACCAAAGCAAACGCATCGAAAATGATCGTGGGGCTCGCCCTCGAAAAAAAGATCAAGTTGGCAGACGTCACGAAGTTTCACCAGGAGGTCTGGAGCAACCTTTCCTTCGAGAGCGGACAGCGCTTCTCGCAGTTGATCCTTGACTGGACTCCCGAGGAAAATGCTTTGCTGCTCATGTACGCCAAGCATCTCTTTAGTTCGAATAATCGAAGCGAGGCCGTGCGTGTATTGATTGCCCACTTCGCAGTCCAGAACAAGTTTGCCGTAGTCGGTCAAGTCAAGAAGTCCACAATTATCCCTGCTAAAGAGTAACCTGGGCTGCTTGCGTATCGAGCAGCCCTTGCTGAATCCGCCCCTCCACGGCAATCCTGAGATCCAACCGCCACAAGTCTTGCGATGAGTTCCGCCCCCAATGAGCTGCCGTTTACGGAGCGCATTGGGCGCGGAGCCTATGGCCCATCGGGCAGAGCCTGTGTTTGTACCGCGCCCCGTCGCGCGGAACCATAATATGTCCGCACTTTGGCAACTCCCCTTTGCATCTGCGCAGCCCGTGCCGGCAGAAATCGTAGCTCACGATTCGCCACTGGGATCGTGAGAATGTGTTCCCCAAACAATTCGCGTAAAAGATCAAAGGATGACCAGATGGAGTTCGCGATAAAAAAGATATAGTAATACTAGTAAAGATATGACATTATTGCGCGCACTGGAAAAATACCAAGTGTTGTGCAAAGGAATTCCATGTCCATGCGGTACAGCGAACGGCTCACAGAAAGCTTCCGGGGTGACGAACTGTCAAAGGGGAGCGGAACCGGAATTCAGGGCCGCAACGGAGGTACGTCGAAGACGTCGCGTCTGTGTTCAGGAAAAGAGAGCCTCCCGATCTACCGGTCGGCGCACGCCGCCGCCAATCCATTCCGCTGTAAAACATGCGGCAGTCCACAGCTCAAAGCGTTCGCCACGATGTACGCGCAAGGCACATCAACCGCGGTCCCCATGAAGGGCCTTTTCTTTAAGCACGCCTACCAGAAAACATGGAGACAAACGGAGATGGCCAAGTTGTGTGCACCACCACAGAAGAAAGCGTTTTGGCCCGCACTCATTCTGCTGGTGATTGCGGCCGGTGGAGCATTTGCCGTGTATGTGGACTGCATGCCAACGGCCGTCACTGATCGGGTGATGGTGTACTCATTTCTTCTTACCTGGCTTGGGCTGTATCTGGGCTCGTACGATTTCTATTGGAATCTGCGACATTTTCCTCAACGCATGACCGAGTATCGCCGCCTCCATTACTGTCCTCGCTGCGGCACGGTGACCGAGGTGTGAATTGCAGGCATCTTCGCGTCAAGACTAGCCCGGTAGAGTGACCGCAGGAAAAAAGTTGCAGCAACAGCAGGAGAGTGAGCTTTGTTCCGAAAACAGATCAAAAAAATCTGGCCGCTTCCCGGTGAGCTTCTTGTCCATACAATCCAGAGAACTCTCGCATTGCCACACCTGAGCCAGCCGATCCCGCCGAGAAGGTCGAGGATGTAAAGGAGAACCTCGCCTTCTAGACCGGCCTCCTCGCTAGTGATTGGTAGTTTGCCCCAAGAAGCATTTTGTAGATTGCACAATCTAACTAACTTCTGTGAGGTACTACGTGGTAACTATCCTCATCTTCGACCGCCAATCGCTCTGCCAGGCGTCGATATCAACCCGCTTGAGCCTGCTTCTTCCAGAATCCACACAGGTAGCTGACTGTGCCTCGGAGGACGAGCTGGCTCGTCACATAGCCAACAATCCAGGAGCTACGCTGTTTCTCGGTCAGGTATCTCTGCGCTCAGAAACAATGAAGCTCGCACGGCAGTTGTCTTGCACTGTGGTCTGGATTGCCGAGCGTAAAGATGAATATCTGCCTCTACTGACTCAACCTGCGATTCGCGGAATCATGTTCCGCACAGCGAAAGCCGCTGATCTGGCGGAGTGCATTGCCGCACTACGGGAGCGGCGGACGTGGATACAGCCGCTGGATAGTCCCGATGACGCCACATCCTCTCGGCAAGAGAAGTGGGACCTACTGACGCAAAAGCAAAGACAGCTAACGGCCTTGCTGCTGGAAGGTATGCAGTGTAAGGAAATCGCGGCTCAACGCGATACGACGTGCCAAGTCATCAAGAACAGCGTCGTTCTGATCTACGACAAGCTCGGTGTGCGAAACCGTTACGATCTGCTCAAGGCTCTTCTGGAGTCTCCGCCGACCTGCGAACGTGCCTCCATAAGACCTCGCGCACACAAGAGGTAATCACGTAACGCTCGATTACGCCGGTCGATCATCCCCCGGTCGACCGGAGCACATCCCCAGCAGCAGCCAACTCTGTAAGGGAATTCCAGCAGGAACGTTTGGCTTTCCAGAAGTAATCTGGCTTGCCATGGGCGGGAGTGGTTCCCGCAAGTCTGGCAAGGTGTCTGTGAATCCGGCAACATGGATCCCGCAGATGGACGGATGCTGCGGGTCGGGTCGAGGACTGGCGCGGTGTTCCGAAGGTTTAGCCTAGCTTGTTGCTCCCCGTTTCCTCTGGGAGTGCCTCAATAGCCAAACCGTGAATCCGTTTCCAGCCCCCGCCACATCGCACCCAGCGTGCGGATTTCCCGCACTGGGCGCACCTGTTTGCTTCGCGCCAGGGTTTATGGGGCCTATCGTGCTGGGGCGACTTTCGCACCTGACCATCGACGAAGCTGGTAAGCGTTAAACAAACCCAGCCCGCCATATAGCCATTCACTACTCCACCGCTTCCCGCCAGAGCCTTTGCGCCCCCGGGCACGTATCAGATGTTTCCGGACCTTCATTTCTACCCAGCGTTTGACCACTCCGAAACAGATACTCGAATGACCGACCCGAAAGTAGTTCACCCAGCCGCGCAGAATCGGATTGATTTTCTCAATCACAATCTCGACGGGCCAGCTGACATGCTTGCGGAAGACCTCCCTGAGCTGTTCAAACAGCGCTGTCCGCTTCTTCAGCTTGGGCGCATAGTAGGGCCGCCACTTCCGTTGAAGACTTAGTACACGCCGATATTCAAAACCCAGGAAAGTGAAGCTCTCTCCCTTCTTCAGGTCCACCATCCGACTCTTATCTTCATTGATCTGAACGCGGAGCTTCGCGAACTCCTCGCGCAGTCGTCTGTCTATCGCCTTTACGAGCCAGTCACTCCGCCGTTCGGCGTCGATCAAGATCACCATGTCGTCCGCAAAACGTGCATACTGGACGTTGGTTGACTTGCCCCTTCGCGTGGTATGCACCGCCTTCTCCAGCATCCGGTCTACCTCATTCAGATAGAGGTTACTGAGCAAAGGTGAAATCACACCGCCTTGAGGAACGCCTTTCTTCCCAGTCGCTTTCAGAATCATCTTGAGCAAATGCATGACCGCATCGTCGCGGACCCGCCGAGCCACTTTCTCTAACAGCAGGGAGTGCTGCACGTTATCGAAATAGGAGGCTAAATCCAAATCAATGATGCGCGTCTTCTCTTCGACGATCGCTCTGGCAACCCGGGCTACGGCTTCATGCGCCGTCCGCTTCGGTCGATATCCAAACGACCCTGCTTGGAAGTCAGCTTCGAAGATCGGCTCCAGGATGAGCTTCAATGCCCCCTGGACCACCCGATCACGGATTGCAGGAATCGAAAGGACGCGGACTTTCTTTCCTCCGTCCTTTGGAATCTCCTTCTTCCGTGCCGGCATGGGCCGATACGTGTTGGTAACTAATTCATCCCGAATCTGCACGAGAAAACTCTCCGCTCCGCTTTCCTCGATGGCTTCAAACGTGACTCCGTCAATACCCGGCGCCCCGTCATTACTTCGCGCCATCTGGTAGGCTTCCCGCAAAGTCTCCATCTTGCAGACGTGGACGTATAATCCCCAGAAACGCCAAGACGGTTCCGCCTTCGCCTTGACATATAGACTCCTTCTCAGGTCCTGCAAACTGATGGGCGACTTTGTCATCTCACCCTTGCCTCCCGTTTTGTTAGAGCCATTACAAACAGCAGGGCCTCTTCGCTCCACGGACATTGCGCGCAGGAACAGGTTGAGATGGCTATACGCACCGTCAGCCATGCGCGTGGTCGGACGCCCACGCTTGTTGTGAGTGAAAGCCGGGGGCCAAGCTGCTGATTGCGGGCGATCAACTGTGAAAAAGCGGTGGAAAGGCGGTGCAAAAGTTCGAGAAAACACCAAATCTCATCAATTCCGAGTCATTGATCTGCTCCACCACGAGGCTACTCGCAAGTTGAAGTGACGCATCATTTCTTGAGGTTCACAATAGCCATCTCCAGCAGGTGCTCTACTCCATCTTTATCAGTACCTTCCAGCGTTTGCATCGAACGAAGGAGGGAGAGAACCTTTTCGATGGCGAGCAGGGCGGCTTGGTGATTGGATTTCGATTTCGGCATGGTGATGTTCCGTGCTGATTGTAGCGGAACGTCGCTGGTCACCAGAAGAACAATGGCGGCACCGTGGGAGGGGGAACTTCCGATAAGGCTACAGTCTCGTGGTTGTTTGGGCGCACGTCTAATCTAAGGCGAAACTACCCCGAGAAGCAGACAGACGCGTGTTAACCTGCTAGCCAACAGACATTCCTCTGAGCCACCATGCGTCCAGAAGTAAACTCTAACCGGGCTCGTATCAGTAAAGCCGCTGTGCTGCACATCCCCGGCAAGCGTCTGGCAGTCGGGCCAATTATGAAGAGATGGATACTTCCGGACCCGGAACAGCCGCGCGGCCTCCGCCCCTACCTGCTCGCAGTGCTTTTCGTCGCAGGGGCAGTGTTGTTGCGGTGGGCGGCCCCGAACATACTGGGCACTACGCCCTATCTTGCGTTCTTCCCAGCATGCGTGTTCGCCGCCATCCTGGGCGGCTTTTGGCCGGGAGTGTTGGCCTTCGTATCCTCGTGGTTGTCTGTACGTCTGCTCTTCGATGGCGTCCCGCTGTCGGACTTTTACGCCCCAATAATGTTCGGGCGCTTCGTGGTCTTCCTGTTTGGGGGTGTGGGCGTCTGCCTGCTCGCGGAATACAGACTGCGCTCCCGAATTCGCGAGCGGGAGGCCGATTTGTCCGTTCGATACTTAGGTGCGATCGTCGAGTGCTCGGAAGATGCCATCATTGGCAAGACGCTCGACGGGCGAATTACGAGCTGGAATGAAGGCGCAGAGCACCTCTATGGCTACTCGGCGGCGGACGTTCTGGGCAAGTCCATCGCCATGCTCGTGCCGGACGGGCACACCGATGACCTCGCGCACATCCTGCAGCGTCTTGCCTCCGGCCAGCACGTTGCTCCATATGAGACCGAGCGCAAACGGAAAGACGGACATATCATTCAGATTTCGCTGAAGGTATCTCCGATCATGGATGCGTCAGGTGCCATCGTCGGTGCATCAAGCATTGCCCGAGACATCACTGAGCGCAAGCGGGTCGAGGAGGCGCTGCACGAGAGTGAAGAGAGATTGTCGCTGGCTGTACAAGCGGCAGATCTCGGAACGTGGGATTGGGACATCGTGGCCGACCGCCTCTTTTGGTCGCCTCGCTGCTTTGCTCTATTTGGTCTTTCTCCGGATACGCAAATGACATATGAACGGTTTCTAAATGCTTTGCATCCGGCGGACCGGGAGCGCATCGATTGTGCCGTGCATACTGCCCTTGATCGGCACGAAGAGTACATGGTTGAATTCCGGACGGTTTGGCCGGACGGTAGCCTGCACTGGGTTGTTTCACGTGGAAAAGCCTTCCACGATACCTCAGGAAAAGCCGTGCGCATGATCGGGGCAGCGATGGATATCACCGAGCGCAAACGCACGGAAAAGTCACTTATCGAGGTGGAAAAGCTGGCTTCGGTCGGGCGGATGGCAGCCACCATTGCCCATGAGATTAACAATCCTCTGGCGGCGGTTATGAATTTGCTCTTCCTGGTTAGCGCAGACCCAGGGCTGCCGCGCAACGTGCGTTCTCATCTCGACCTCGCAGAGCGTGAGCTGAAACTTGTTGCACACATCACGAAGCAGACCTTAGGCTTTTACAAAGAGAGCGCCACGCCGACAGCGGTACGGCTGCCCGAGGTCCTCGATCAAGTCTTGGACATCTACGGCCCCCGACTAAGAAACAACTCAGTGCATGTCAAACGGCGGTACGGCAGCGTTTGTGACGTTTACGGGGTCGGCGGGGAGATACGTCAGATTATTTCCAATCTGGTTGCCAACAGTATTGATGCCACACCGCAAAACGGAACGCTGCACGTACGCGCCACCGGTCCCGTCAACTTGGACGGGAAGCGCCCCACGGTCGCTTTGACCATTGCGGATACAGGCAGCGGAATCGCGCCCGAGCACTTCAAACGCGTGTTGGAGCCGTTCTTCACCACCAAGCAGTCAATCGGCACTGGACTGGGTTTATGGGTGACCAGTGAGTTAGTCGATAAAAACGACGGTAAGATGCACATCCGCAGTCAACTCGGCAAGGGAACGGTCGTGACCATCTGGCTACCGGTTGAACGGCGCGACGCAGTGCGCAGCATTGCCTGAGAGCATTCGAATCCGGGGGCTTGCTTTGCAGGTCGGAACAAACGTAATTATCACTGTGCCCCGGTTGTTCTATGCGGCTTTTGAAGAGATTGGTATTTCGTGAACGGCTCGCGCCGTCCGCTCTCCTTGTGTCTTTGCCGATTCCGCCATTTCATTACTCTGCCTTTCCATCATGTCCAGATAGCTCCTGCGCATTCCGATGAAATTCTCAACCGTCTGTTCTGCTAAGTTGAACAATAGCTCCGATCCGGGGAAGCTTCGAAACATTTTCCTCCACAGATCAACCGTTTCTGCATTCAGCTGGGAAACTGCCTTCAGCGCGCGCTTTTGGACCTCAATGCCGCACCCCATTACGCTTTTGAACAGATCAACACCAGTTCTGTACTCATCAGTTGCAGCAGTTTGAGCGGCTTGGAATGATTTCTGTGTGTCCCGAGTGTCACGTTCACTTTTATGCTCCGCCATCATTTCCTCCATGAAGTGTGGAAATTTGGTTAAGGCTTTCGCCGGGTTCCGAAGCGACTTACAGATTCTTGAGTGATCACAGTTGGATGGCTTGGGGGCAGGTGCTGTTGCTTCGACGGATTGTCGAATCGCCCGCTGAGAGCTTCTTTTTCCGATTCAGTTATATGTTCGTAGTTCTGCGTATCGACAGTCTCGACTACAGCTATAAGTTGACTTTATTGCTATAAATATTTCAGCACTTTAGCGATGAAGGTAGAGATGAGCACCCTGTTGAATTCGGCCATGCCCTGCTGCCCAATCACAACCTGCGGAGGGCATCTGGAATCTAAATAGCTGAACCACGGTAGAAGGTTGTATCCTCTTGCCACATGTGGCCGGACGGCGTACAGAAGCGCCCGTCGCTGAACGTTGTCAGCCGTTGCGTCGGCTTGCTACACGAGCCGCTCGAATCTACCGCGATACTGATCAGAAATTCGGCGATGACTTCTTGCTCCGGATTAGTCGCAACCGCCGCATATCGCTTCCGAGACTGATCCATGTAAGCTTGCCGGATGCCGCTCTGCAACGTCCACTGATCGGATGCCCGATCATCCTCTCAGATGAAACCTACGACCTGTGGTTTGGCCCGAGGTTACAGAAGCGGAACCTCTCTGGAACAGAGCACTCGTTTTGTGCCCAGGGTTGGCAACGGGCTTAGCGCTGCCCGCACCCTCCTGATTGCCGGCGTGCCGCATCAAAGTAACGAAGCACAATATTGAATTGCCATGTCTGATGCCGGTCAACTCGTCGCTCAAATTTGCTCGGACCTTAAACCGCTCGAACGCAAGATCATCGGTCATTCGTGTCTTGCCGCGATTGAAGAAGGTCATGTTACGCGTGACCTGTTCAAAGTCTTTTCCGGCCAGCAATACCACATTATCGGTAGCGATCTGCGCAGTATCGCCATGCTTGTCTCGCGACATGGGACGTTGCCCAGCCGCGATTTTCTGGTGAGTTTGCTGGAAGGCGAGGCGGCGGCGCTGAAAGCGTTGCACACCTTCGCCGCAGCACTAAGCCTTAGCATTGGTGAACTTGAAGCGTTTGAGCCCATCCCTGCCGCACATGCTTACTGTACATTCGTGGCTTGGCTGGCGCTCTACGGGTCGGATGCGGAACTGGCTGGCGCTTTCCTGGTCAACTTCGCAGCCTGGGGCGCCAATTGCGGTCGAATGCGCCAAGCCCTGCACAAGAAATACGGCTTTCCCGCCTCGGCGCTCACCTTTTTTGATCTGTTCGCCAATATGCCAACATTTGAGACCGAAGCCATGAGCGTGGTTCAAAGCGGTTTGGACCGCGGTATTTCGCCACTGGCTATTCATCGCGCTGCTCGAATGCTGCAAAGCTACGAGCTGATGTACTGGGACGCGATGGCTGTTGCCGGGTCCATCCGGCCAAATCTGGAAGTGTAATCCATGGCCGAAACATTCACGGACCGCCTCCACAGGAAAGTCGCCGAGATCTGGGAAGCGCAACACCGGCACCCGTTTGTGATTGGCATCGGAGACAGCACACTCGACCTGGAGCGGTTCAAGTTCTGGGTGCGTCAGGATTATCTTTTTCTCGTTGAATACGCGCGCTTGTTGGCATCGGCTGCCTCGCGCAGTCCTGATCTGGAAACGATGACGCGCTTTGCGCGGCTTCTCAGCGAAACGCTGGAAACCGAAATGAGCCTACACCGCGCGTATGCCGCAGAGTTCGGCATCAGCGACGCGGAACTGGGGTCCGAGGCTCCTGCACCCACCACTCGCGGCTACACTGACTTCCTGTTGCGGATAGCGACAACCGGTGATTATGCGGAGTTAGTGGCGGCGCTGCTGCCGTGTATGTGGGGCTTCAGCGAGATCGGCCTTCGGCTGGCCACGCGATCTGTACCGCCGGGCGACGAACGATACGCTAAGTGGATCGCCATGTATTCGTCACGGGAGTTTGCGGAGTTGGCAGCATGGTGCCGAGCACTGTTGGATCGCCTCGCTGCGGGCTTGCCGGAGCGCGAGTTGCAGAAACTGGAAGCTGCATTTTTGACAAGCAGCCGCTATGAGTGGCAGTTCTGGGAGATGGCTTGGAGACAGGAGCGCTGGTCGGTATGAACATTCCGCGCGTGCTGATCATCGCAGGTTCTGATTCCAGCGGTGGAGCTGGCCTCCAGGCGGACTTGAAAACGATATCTGCCCTGGGAGCCTTTGGCATGACTGCAATCACCGCGCTTACAGCGCAGAACACGACCGGCGTACTGGGGATCATCGAGGTGTTACCCGGGTTTGTCGCCCTGCAGATAAAAGCCTGCGCTCTTGACATCGGTTTCGATGCTGTGAAAACAGGCATGTTGGCAAACACCGGTATCATCGAGACGGTGGCCGCGAGCGTCTCTGAGCATCGCCTCCAGCCATTGGTGGTAGATCCGGTGATGATCTCTAAAAGCGGTGCGCAATTGCTGCCGCCGGATGCAGTTGCCGCGCTGAAAGGTAAGCTGCTGCCCCTCGCCACCGTAGTCACACCGAACCTGTATGAAGCCGCAGCGCTGGTTGGATTCGAGGTCAAAGATATCGAAGGAATGAAAGCATCGGCTCGTGCCATCCACGACCTTGGATCCGACAATGTCGTAGTAAAGGGAGGCCATTTGGCGGGTGTTGCTGTAGACGTGCTTTACGATGGCCGAGAGTTCACCGAGTTCCGTACCGAGCGCGTTGAGACCAGGAATACTCATGGAACCGGCTGCATCTTCGCCTCTGCCATCGCCGCACACTTGGCATGCAAACGTACGGTGAAGGAGAGTGTGGCCATGGCGAAAGAGTTCGTCACGATGGCGATCCAAGATGGTCTTGCCATCGGCAAAGGTTACGGCCCCGCTAATCCCATGGCTGCGCGCCCCGACAAGTTATCGCGGCGCTGAACACCCAGCCGCGGAAAACGAATAGTAGCAACCACCAGCTCTGAGCGCCGGATGGTAGTTTTAGAGCTCGTTTGCCCGACGGCGCTCATCTGGAACGCAACCGCCTATCCGGTTGCATCCTAGTCGGAAGCCACTCAGGAAAAGTGCTAACTTATTGGGGTGGTTTTTATCGGGTGCTCGATACATGGCGGCCCTGAAGGACATTCTTGATAATCACGTCGGTGAAGCCGCGCCGGGGCTATACGAGAAGCTGGATCGCAACCGGGTGCGCTGCTACTCCTGCGGACATTGCTGTCCTATCGCCGACGGGCAAGCAGGGGTCTGCAAAGTCCGCTTCAACCGGAATGGAACGCTCTACGTACCCTGGGGCTATGTCGGCGGCGTGCAGTGTGACCCAGTTGAAAAGAAGCCTTTCTTTCATGCGTATTGCGGTGCTCTCGCCTACAGCTTCGGCATGCTCGGCTGCGACCTTCATTGTTTGTACTGCCAGAACTGGGTGACCTCGCAGGCGATTCGCGACCCTCTTGCCGTGGTTTCGCCCGCAGGCGTGACACCGGAGATGCTGGTACAAGAGGCACTCAATCACGGCGCGCGTCTCCTGGTCAGCACCTACAACGAACCGCTGATTACCGCGGAATGGGCGGTGGCCATCTTCAAGGAAGCGAAGGCAGCCGGATTGGCAACCGCGTTCGTCTCAAACGGCAACGGCACTCCTCAGGTGCTTGAGTACCTGCGCCCGTGGGTGGATCTCTACAAGGTTGATCTCAAGAGCTTCGACGAGCAGCACTATCACCAGCTCGGAGGCCGCTTGCAACCCATCCTGGAGACGATCCGTCGCTTGTATGAGATGGGCTTCTGGCTGGAGGTCCTCACCCTGGTGATCCCAGGCTTCAATGACTCCAACGATGAACTCACCCGTCTGGCAGAGTTTTTAGTCAGTGTGTCGGCGGATATTCCGTGGCACGTCACTGCCTTTCACAAAGACTACAAGATGACTGATCCGGACAACACAGGCCCAGAAACGCTCATGCGAGCTGCGGAGATTGGAAGGAAGGCTGGTCTTCGTTACATCTACGCGGGCAATCTTCCTGGCGCAGTGGGCGATCTTGAGAACACGCGTTGTCCCGATTGCCATGAGCTTCTAGTGGAACGTTACGGTTACCTGATCACCGACTATCGTCTAACACCGGATGGCCGCTGCCCGAGGTGCAGCAAGCTGATTCCCGGGCGCTGGGACACAGTCTTCCAAAGGCAAATCACTGACCGTCCCTATGTCCCGCACTTACCAGTTTCTTCGAACCTCGGTTTCGTGAACATCCGATAGGCGAGTGCACACGGACAGGGGACAAGGGAAAATTTCGATGCGATTCGAGTCGTTTTCGTTTGGGTCGATCCGGATTGACGGCAGAACATACGAGCACGACGTCGTGATCGACGGCGGGGAAATCCGCAAACGCAAAAAGAAAGACTCCAAGAAATATCGCGACGCGTTTGGACATACGCCGGTCTCGATTGAAGAAGAGATACCCTGGAAGTGCAGACGGCTCGTCATCGGCACGGGTACAGGTGCATTGCCGGTGATGGACGAAGTGAAGCGTGAAGCCAAGCGTCGCAATATCGAATTGCTGATTGTGCCCACAGCACGCGCGATCAAGTTGCTACAGCAAGAACCAGAAGTCGCCAATGCCATCCTGCATGTGACGTGCTGAGTTAGGTTTTTTGATCTCCGCCAAGCCTGTCGAGCGGCGCTCGGGGCAACGGCTCTAATTGACCGTCATCCCCATTCACGCCGTGCAGCAGGATGACGACCAGATACTTCTGCGCGTGATCGTCCTTGGGCTACACATATTTTTAGCATGTGACCGTTCAGGGTACCGTCAGCCGAGGTTCTCTGCTGCAAAATCCCAATTAATCAGGTTGTCGAGCACTGCGTTGATATAGTCCGCGCGCCGGTTCTGGTAATCCAGGTAGTAGGCGTGTTCCCACACGTCGATGGTCAATAACGGTTTCATACCAGTAGTCAGTAGTGTCCGGCTAAAAGTCGAATAGATTGAACTGGTTACCGGAATCGACTAAGTCGTTATCGAAGGCAGCTGCGTGAAGTGCCCATAAAATGGGCGCTTTCTCGAAAAGCGTGAGGCTGAGGATCTGTAAAATCTGGTAGAGGCTGGCGTCCAGCTCCAACCGTTTGCGCACGATTGCCACCAGGACGTATACCGAGACTGCGATCCATATCTGAGTCTTCACGGCATTCTCGCTGGTGCCGAAGAATGCCTTGATGCGTAGGTGCTGCTTGATCCATTTGAAAAACAATTCAACTTGCCAGCGCTGCTTGTAGATTTGCGCGATCGTCAACGCCGGGAGCGCAAAGTTGTTGGTCAGGAACTTCAGCCGCTTATTGGTCTCCGCATCGAAGTAACTCACGCGTCGCAGTGGATCGGGATACGCAGAAGCCGATTCCAGAGATGTTAGAAGCACGGTCTGATCGGAGCGAACGCCTGTGCTCTTATCGACCGGATGCGAGTAGCGCCGCTGAATCGAAACGTTCGACTTGGTGCGCACCACGAAGAAAGCCGAGCTGAGCGTGAACACAAACAGACGTTGGAAATCGATGTAGCCGCGGTCCATCACATAGAACGCGCCGGGTTCCGGCATGATCTCGTCCAAGATGTTTACGTCATGCACTTTGCCGTTAGTAATGCGGATAAATGTGGGAATGTTGCCGTGCAGATCCAGCAGAGTGTGCATTTTGACAGCAGCTTTGTGCTCACGGAACTTGGCCCATGGGAACAAGGAAAGGCAGAGATCAATAGTCGTGGAGTCCAAGGCATAGAGGCTGTTGTTCAGGTTGACGCCCAACGGATCGCAGGCGTAGAGAGGCCGTGCCATGCCAACCAGAATTTGTGCGAAGTCGGCGAAGATCCTCCAATCATGAGATTCGTTCGCATCCGCTAAAGTCTAGCGCGTCACCTTGCCACGAAAGCCCATGTGGTATAACTTGGCACCCATCGCGCGAAGGCATGCTTCTATGTCGCGCAGACTTTCCCGGTAAGTCAATTGCGCGAAGGCCATCGCCAGATACTGGTCCCAACAAGAGAAACCTCGCAGGTGGGAGTCGCCGCGATAGCGAGCTACACATTTCTGAAACTCCTTGCCCGGGGCGTGCTCGATCAGTTGAGAGAAGATAGTGCGGCCAGCATTCATTCCACTATTGTTTCGGATCTGGAACTCGTCGTCTCAGGCCGAAAGCCGCATTCTGGATTTCAAATCGTTCTCGCGCCGAACGGCCACATCCTGCTGACCCGTAGAGACTTACGCAACTCTCTGAAATTTTAGCCGGACACTACTGACCAGTAGTAATTGGCACTTCTGCATTGCCGGTCTTGACCACCTTGAGTTTGTCGCCATCCAGAACTAGCCACGCCCAGCCGCTGCCAAACTGGGTCAATGCCGCGGTCGCTAACTCTTTCTTGCATGCATCCACGGTGATGAAGGAAGCCTCGATCTTTTGCTTCAACACTGCGGGTGGTTCACCAAGACCATTCGGCCTCAGACTGCGCCAGTAAAACGTGTGGTTCCATGTTTGCGCTGCGTTATTGAAGATTGCGGTCTTGTCAGCTTTGCCAGCTGTCTCGGCGATGATATTTTCCAATGACAGGTCCGAAAACTCGGTTTCTGCTACCAACTTGTTCAGGTTATCGACATATCCCTTGTGATGCTTGCCGTAGTGGAAGCCAATCGTATTTGCGGAGATTATAGGGCTCAGTGCGTTCTCAGCGTAGGGCAGGGACAGTAGGACATGTGATGATGCACTTCCGATCATTTCATTGCTCTTCATGTTTTCTCCTGTCGGGTGATGTAGAAAGGGCAACCTCACCCATCCGTATGGTAGCAGGGCCTCGCTACGAGGTTCGACGCCGTGCAATTCCGGTTCTCGGACCCTCGTAGAATTGCTTCACTGCAAGATTCGCGTGAGTCCGAATTGGCACGCTTCTTGAATAGCCTCTGGTGAGAGAATTCTTCCCGTTGCCATGCGAGCCGCACTGCGAATCGAGTCACTTACTCTTCCGAATAGAACGTCTGGCGCACGCTCAATAACAGCCACGCTTTTGGCATGAAGCTGGAGTTTCACGCAACTCTGCCATACGCTTCTTAGTTCAGGAAGTCGCGCTCCAAAGAGCTGAAGCGTGTCGTGAAGGTAGAGTATATCTTTGGCGCGCTCTGATTGGCTTCTCTTCTGATGGATCAGTATCTTTTGAGTCATGAAGCTTATTGGACTGCGATTTGCACCCGCACTGCCGGTGGGGAAGGAAAGCCATTGGTGTCGCTTAACTCAACATGCCATGGCGCGTTGAGGAGTACTTCGAGGTGCCTCAGCTTCTGCGAGGAGACGCCGCCGATGCGCACAGTCGCATTCGATCGCCCTGTGCGAGTATGAGCGCTTCCGGTCAGAGGAGTCAGAAATTCTGCATAGAATCCCGATTTCTCACTGCCCAGGTGGTAGTGTGTCGCCGGTGGCCGATTGTTTCCAAGAAACTCTTCTCGGAAGCCGTTTGCGATGAGACGCTCGTAAATATCGTGCTCTTTGACGGCGATCCGCGCGGGCACCGCAACGTCGGTATCCAAGGTCGACAGAGACGGATAATCGAGCCTTCGCGCTGAGGGATGGAACCGGTACAACCGATGAGCCCATCCCCCGATGATGACGACCTGATCCAACCAAGGAGAAAGAGAATCAATAAGACGAGCAAAGCTCGCAAACTCCGGGTCGGGGGTCATGATGGCTCCTGTCCAAATAGCCGTTTCAAAGCCCGGTGTCTAATATGATCAGCCTGCTCTCTTCCTCGGGAGGGGTGATTCGACACGTCCAGCCAGATTTGAAGAATATCTGCAATTGCTAACCCATCTCTGTGAACCGCAGCACGGAACACGGCCTCGCTGTTATCAGGAATCCTGATGTGGACATCGGGGCTATGTTCGGCGTCTTGCAGCGACAAGCCAAGCTGGCGCAGGACACTGTCGTCCAGACTCTCTATATAAAGATATGGCTGTACTCCATGAACGAATCCCAGCCCAAGAGCTTTAGCGGCCGCGAATAAACCGAGACAGATACGCGGTCTCTTGGGTGCGTGGCTGCGTTGACCTCTTCCCTTAGACTGAACCGCTCGCCCCACAGGCTCAGAATATGACTTCAGCGCAGCGTTAAGTTGATTCTCTCCTCCTGGAATGATCCAGCGCGCCGGAACTTCTTTCGCAACGCGGCGGCTGGCAGACAGCCACAGTTGCATCAGTTCCTCGGCTCTCACGATGTTCAGAAACCCTCCGCTATCGTGAAGGAATCCCTCCTTCGATAACTGCCGCACAAGCCGAAACGCACTCATTGCCGATACACCCGCCGCCTCGGCCAACTGCGAAGCATTTCGATATTCTCCCCGCGGTGCGGAAAGCATGGAATCCGGAACGCGGGGGGAGAGTAGGACCTTCAGCATCCACTGATTGAGGTCAGAGAAGAGGTGAACCGATGGCGAGGGAGCCCCTAACTGATTTCTGCGGGAGAGTTGACGTTTGCTGCTCAGCGCCTCCAGACCATACCCAACGAATGCGCGGAGCCCTTCTCCATCAATGATCCCGATTGCTGCGCCCGGTGCGTAGCTTTGGGCGAACTGTTTGATCTGATCACAAATTGAGTCCGAGATTCGTGGGGCAGCTACGACAGCCATCGGAACGAACGGCTTCCCACGATGCCGTGCCATTGCCTGCGCTTGAAGCACTGCCTGCGACAACAGCGGCACTAACCGGTCTCGCCTCCCTTCGGATGATCGCTTAAATTCAATCAGGAATTTCTTGTCGCCATAGTCCACGACAAGGTCTGGTCGCAGGTCTCCCTCGCCCGGCTCTCGCGCGACGCGCCCGCCAGACCGGCGGAAGAGATCGATCAGAATCTCTTGCAATTCGTCCTTTTCCTGCCGCGAACGACTCTCACTGGGTATCGGCATTTTAGCACCATGGCCACGATATATATCATGGCCGAGATAACTACCGTGGCCATGATATCACGAAACGTCCGAGCTTTGAGATATTCGTTTGTCGAGCAACCCCACCCCATAACAGCCGGCCAGATGGACAACTCCATACCGCGTCCGCTGGCGAAATCGGATCCATTGTTATCGAAAGTATTTTGCACCCGGCCGGAAAAACAAACATTTCTTCTTGCCTAATATAAATAATAGTGTAACTATGCAATATATTACACGTCACCCGGAGGGTATATGGCTTCGCTTTTCTCGCGCATGAAGTTCCGTTACGGAAAGTTCATGGCGGTTGTCTCTCTCTTCACGCTGTTGTCTTTTCCCATCGCAGGAACCGCACAGAATCTCGGCAAGTCGGCCGCGACTGGGCAGGCGGTGCAAGGACAACAGGCAACCCAGGTTGAGGGCGCGGTTCTCAACGTCGTCAACTGGATATGCAACGTAATCTGCCCGGTGATCGCTGCCGGTTGTTTCGTCGCCGCCGCGTTCAAGTATCAAGCCAATCGGCCATATATGAGCAGCATCGTGGGCGGCGGCATCTTCCTCGCGGTCTCGGCCGTCACCCGACTCATCGAGTACTTTATCGCACAAGGCCAACAGGTAGGGGGCAGTCTACACCAGCTTCCCATTTTCCCCAGTCAACCCACAGTCGCCATGTTGCAGCACCTCCTGAGGAATGTCTAATGGCCACCGCTCTGCCGGATTTTGTGTCGGAGATCTCCGGCATGCTGGTGACTCTCCTTCCAGTCGCCGCCCTTGGGGCTATTGTGCTCGCGGGGCTGCGATTGCGTGGGGAAGGAGGCATCAACTACGACGCAGGCGGGAGCTTCTTTAAGTGGCTGTTCTGGGGAGCGCTCCTGCTAACCCTGCCCGCAATCTTCTCTGCGACTATCCCGGCACTATTCTCCGGCGGACCGGCTCCTGTCCCACCATCCGGTGCTGGGACGGGAACTTTTGGCTCCGTCGCAACTAGCCTCACAACCGGAATCACGAGCTTCGTCACTAATATCCTCGTCGGACGCATCGTGCCGTTGATGGCGGCTGCCCTCTGTTTCAAAGCTATTCTCGATAGCTCCGAGGGGCACTCCCCATTACCGTCGATCATTTCGGCACTCTTTGTGCTGGGATCACAGGCGTTCTGGACGCTCGCGAAGACCTGGTCCACCTCTTCCAGCAGTACCACTTCCACCGTAGCGTTCGCATCCGCCGACGTGCTCGACGGCATGTTCAACTACCTGGCCATGACGATCAGCCCGTATGTCGCAGTCCTCTGCTTCGTTGGGGCCGCAATCAATTACCAACGCTCTAGGCCATGGGGTGTTGTGGCCTTCTCAGGGCTCGCATTTCTGAGCTTTAGCGGGCTGTGGTCACTCGTAACGGGCTGGATGGGAGCCTCTATCACATGGTAGACAACAGCACGCTTACTAAACCGCGCCAACTTGCCATTTTCGCGATTCTCCTCATCGGCGCAGCGATGGCCGTTGCGGTTTTAGCGCGCTTTCGGACAGGTCTCATCGTACTCAGGGCGGGGTTTGCGACGTTCAATGTTCTCTCGTTCTTCTACTGTCTGTCGCTGGTCGGCCAAAAGGCCTGGGAAGCCAGTGTCCGCATCGCGATCGTGCTTCGACTCGCGTCCAAGGAGCCAAGCAATGTCTAGTGCGACTGATCCGGCACAGGCAATTCTGGCGATGGTCAACTGGCTTGGCTTGATCGTGATGCCGATTATGGCGGCACTGTACCTTGCGGCTGGGGTTTACAAGTATTCCAAAGGCGAGAGCATGGAGCGCTGCGTGATTGGTGTCATGGTCGCGATCAGCATTTCTGGAATCACCCGCCTTGCGGAGTACTTCGTCGCAACGAGTGCCGGAAATTCTGTAATCACCGACACCTACTCGAACGCGCTCCTGAACCTGACCAATTGGGTCGCAAACGTAATCTTGCCCGTCTACGCAGCGATTGAGGTGGTGCGCGCCGGACTTTCCTTTGAGGACCTCAATACCATGCGCACCGATCTCAGACCAGTGAAACACCTTGCCACCGCGATGATGTGCTGCGCGGTATCCGCAATTATGCGGTTGATCGAGTATTGGGTCGCCAACGGCCAGCAGATTGGGAGCTAATCGAATGTCTCTGCAAGTTTCACCGGTATCGCGCAACCTGCACAATCCGGTCTATTTCATGGGCCTCGAAATCGAGGACATGATGATCATTGGCGTTGTCTGCGTCGCGACACTCATGGGCGGTCAGCTCCTCTTCGCTGACCGATATCTCGTGTTTCTTCCCCTCAACTGGGCGCTAATGCTGATGGTTCTGATTCTTGGGGTGCCCTCACTCTCCATCTTCAAATACGGCAAACCACGCGGCTATATGAAGGACTTGATTGCGTGGTACACGAAACCACGCGCTTACGCGGCCTGTGAGCGCGACGAAGAATTTCCCGCTCAATACCTGTCCGACGAGGAAGACTAATGCCAATTACGACCGCGAAACACAACCGTTCTCTTGTCACGCCAGGAATTTACTCTTTGCTTCCCATACGAGATTTTCTACCAGGAGCACTGACGCCTGCCGAGGGGGTCATGGTGCGTACCGATGGATGCTACGTCGCGGGCTTCCACCTTGGCGGCTCACTGACATACTTCGCCGACGACGCCGCCATGAACGAAATGAAGTCGCGGGTCGAGGCTCTGCTTCGCACGATTCCTGAGGAGAGCATGCGTGTCCAGTTTCGCTACGAAGTCGTTGAGAACGCCAACGGTCTCATCGACCGCTACGAGGCGCTTCAACGAACCGAGTCCGATGTCGCACGCCGCATGGATGCCATTCGAATGGAAGGATGGAGAAAAGAAGAGGAGCTCAGCGAATTTCTGACTCGTCTTGCCGCGGTGTATTTCATCTGGGACCCCGCGCTCCATGAGCAACTGAATCGCACCACAACCGGCATGCTGGCCCGCCACAAAAATGAGCCGAAAGCACAGGCGGTCAAAGCGGCGGAGCAGCCGACCGAGGCTGAGCCGAGTGGCGGCGTGCCTGGCGCAATCAGGCGCCTATTCAAGAAATCTGCTGCGCCGGTCTCGACCGAGGCGCAGGCACAGCTCGGCAAGAAGAAACACCTGTCCATTGTCACTCAGTTTGAGAGTTTCCTTCGCGGCATTGAGTCGTCCTTAAAGACAGCCGGATTGAATCCGTCGCGCATGGCTGCAGATGAGTTCTTTGCGGAGGTGAGCCGCGCTCTCAGTCCGAGTTCAATAACCAGGCGAGGCTTCCGCCCCCCGAACCATCTTGACACTCGCCCACTCACAGCGCGCGAGCAGCTGGGGAGCGTCTCGATCCTGGATGAGACGGAAGACTACCTCAATATCGATGGCTTCCTGTACGGCTGTATCACGATGAAGGTTCCGCCCGAGGCCACTTTCCCAGGGATTATTAGGGAGTTGCTCACCTGCGGCTTTCCCCTGGCCATCTCCGTCCACGTCGTCATACCGAACCAGCAAAAGGTGATTGAGAAATACAAGAGCCGCTACAAGAAGATGCAGGCGGCGCAGACGGACAAGGATGGCAATCACAAGGTGGACGTGGGTGCCGCCGTCCAGGCGCGTGAACTGTTGGAGATCTCCCTGTTTACAATAAGTTGATTCTGGTGGCGGCGCGTGGACTCGAACCACGGACCTACGGATTATGAGTGCCTCAATCGACGTTGATAACAAAGGAGATCAACAACTTAGCTCGGAAGAACGCGGCAAAGTATGGCAGAGTCTGCAACCCCCCAGCAACCACTCGTATCGTGGCCAGAAGAAAGTTTGAACTCAACATGGCTCCCTCTGTCACATTCAAATTAGAGCAATCGGTGCAACCTCGCCCGCTTCCGGTTCGTACCGGCGGCGGGCATTTTGTTTGTGTTGCGAAACAACTAGAGGCTACAAACTTAGAACACGGTCGGCAGTGCGGCGCCGCCACCCATTTCGTTCGATTCGCCACCGTGGCACTCGCGGCAGAACTGAGCGGTCTGGTTGGAGCCGGCGGTGGTGCTGGCCGGGTTGTAAGGAGCGGCGATGAAGAACATCGTCTTGTAGATGCCGCTGGCCAGGCCGGAGCTCTTGCCGTTGGTGACCTTAACAGCGTTCATCGAGTGCTGGTTGTGGCAGGTGGTGCACATGATCACAGCGGTGTTGTTGTAGGTCGAGGGCTTGACGAACATGCCGTAGTCGGTAACGAACTGGCTGGACTGGGGGCCGGTCATCGCGATCGAGCCGTTGGTGTTGATGCAATCCCAGTTCCAGGTGCCGCCGCAGGACAGAACGGCATTGAGGCCCACCGGGTGGTTGGCAGTGTAGTCGCCCACGGCCAAGCCGCCGGCAGCGCCGAGCAGGGTCGGGATGAAGTTGAAGGTGCCGTAGGTGGCAGGCAGCGACTCGTAGACCGCGTTCTTCATCATGGCGCCGGTGGCATAGTTGCCGTCATGGCAGCTAAGGCACATCAGCACGCCGCTGACGTCAGGCGTGGTGGCCGACAGAGCGGTCGGAAGCGTTTCAGAAACGCCGCCGCTGACCATGATGGTCTTTCCCAGGAGGCTGGAGGTGTCCTGGCCCCAGAGGTACGAGTTCGCAGAGGTCTGGGCAGCCTTGGCTGCACCGTTACCGTATGCGCCGCCGTGAGGAGCGTGGCAGGCCGCGCAACCACGGCCGTAGTTCAAGTGGGCGCCCAGAACGTCGGACGTGAGGCAAGCCCCACCGCCGACGCCACAGCTGTACGGATACTGCGCCATGGCTAGGACAGCCGTGGCGAGCACAACTACGAGAACTAACATTGCTTTCTTCATAAAGCAAAACCTCCTGAGAAAAGTGTGACAATTCGACACTGATGAAAGCCGCTCTACCCATGTGTCGCGTTCCGCTGATCACAATCCGGCAATCGCCGGTCGCCACGGACGCTCCATGTTCAAGTGTGTGTAGAACGCGTCTGGAATCTATCTTATGACATTCAGGTACTCACGCTTGGTGTTTTAGGTCACCGTAGGATGTGAGCGCGAAGAGAAGCCTCAATCGATTACAGCAACTTCCGTCAGGACGGATTCACGTCTGGAAGACTGAGGAGCCCCGACGCGCGCCGAAGCGGGCGTATGCCTGCGACTGCCGCGATGCGGGACCAGTTCTCGACAGCGTACGCGGTACAGATCACAAAGATCCCGAGATGAGGAATGCTGTATTCCTTGTTGTATCCCGAGAGGAAGCACATCGCAATGAAGGTCCCAACTGTAGCAAGCGCGAGTGCGGAGACGACAATATCCGCGACCGGGCGTTCCTCAGAGTTCCTGATGAAAACGAAGGGTGCGAAAACAACAAAAACAAGAGTGATCATGTAGAAAACAGTCAGAAGCGGAGCCTCCGCGTTGATCGCATTTCCGGAGAGCTTTGCAAGAGATTCGTTCCTGACATACTCGCCGCCATCAACAGTGGTCGCCCGGAACCCCTCTACAGCGGGGCCGGAAGCCGCGTTGCGGACGTTAAATGTGTCGCTCACAAAATTGTCAGCGACATTCTTAAGGTACATGCCTGGGTATTTCTTGGTCAGCTTCCATGACACTCTGCCCACATAGTCACCCATGTTGATTTGCCTTCTTACACGCGCAGTGCACCAATGGCCAGGCAGGTCACACGGCACGTTAATCTTCATCCCGAGGGAATCTTCGAAGACGTGATCCACCTTCATGTGGAATGCAGACAAATTATCCGTAGGGTCTTCAATAGGCATATCCATGTACAGATCGCCGAGACTGTCGTCGGCGGCCTGCCAAATGTGGTCACGAACGATGTTGCCATTGCGGTTTCGCTTCAAATAGGAATCCATGAGAGCTTGTCCAAGCACCCGGTCTTCCGGATCGACCCGATCAAACATGTTGTAGACCGTTTTGCTTCGATTCCACCCGGTGAGTGTAGTAATGCGGAACTCACCAATTCCAACATAATTCCATGTCATCCAAGCGAGAAGCAATGGTGCCGCCGCCAGGATCATGAGGAAGACTGCAATCGGAGCCCTGTTTCCGTGAAGTATTGTCGCCCCGCGGATTTTGGATACCACCCAGCTTCCCAGCAACAAAGTCGCAAGGATCGTGAAGAAGACCAGATTCTCCGCGCGGAGCAACGCGGCACAGCCAAATACCAAACCACACAACAACGACATCAACACGTAGCGAGAGCCATCGTTGACCCTCCTCACCAAGGTGACGAATACCGACGCACACAAGATCAATAGAGTAAACGAGAGCGACAGGTTCAGAATATTGAGTTCGAGCGAACAGAGTGCGGGAATTGATACAGCGAACACCGCAGAAACAATAGCGATTTTTCTCCGGACATTCAGTTTGCTCAATGTGACATACAAAAGACAGGCGGCTCCAATATCCAACATCGATTGCAAATAAACAGTCACATACGCGGCGGAAGTAGAAAGCTGAACACTTGCGGGAACGCCAGCCAACAATTGCGCTAAACCCAGAAAAAGGGGGTAAACAGGTGTGCGTTCGCCCAAGAAGAACCTATGATGAACCCAGAAAGCATAGGGGGCCGCGTACCCAGGACTGTCGCCCGACCAGATCGGCTTAAATGCGATATAAAAAGGTATCCTCACCAAAATACCGATGAGCCAAACCAGTAAGAACGGACCATATTTACGCCATGAGGCGTTTCTTGCATCACCTTGGCCAATCAACATACCGCTGGGTTCAGGGATGCGATTCACTTGAAGCGTTTTTTGAAGCAATTCACACCGCCTTCTCCAGCGTTGGCCTACCGTGGCTCAGTTGAAATTGAGAGTAGAACGTTTCAGGATCGTATAACGTTCAGGTACTCACGTTCAAGTGAAATTAGTAATGGGATTTTGGCCGCGACGACAAACGCATCGGATCGTGATGACGGGGGTCGAAACAGACAAACAAGAAGCAGGCTGCACCGATGGTCAGAGCGACGGCAGCGGCAACACACATGACCGCCCACAAACTTGAAAGTTTCTAGAATGAAGCAGAGGAGTTCACTCGGTTACATTAATACCGTGATGTAAGTCAATGGATGTGTTTAGGAAACTTGGGATTTCCATGATCCCCTCACAGCCGTTGTGACGAGTGCTCTTCAAATGACGGATGGACGCCTGAGGAGAATCAGGCCACATTCGGAGCACCCCTTAAACCGAGAGGCTGAAGGAGCACACATTTAGCTCAGCTCGACATGATCGGATCGGGAACGGCGCACTCCCTTGTCTAGTCTCCCCATCCTTCGGCCTTCGCCTGCTCCATCAGTTCGTAGCGATCGCTACCTATAACAGGGACGGCCCCTTGTAAACGGAAGGCTTAACCACCTTACGCTTCTTGGGCGCGGCTCGGGTCGGGGTAGGCATCACGACCATCGCTAACAGTTCCTTCCGCAGCCACTCGACTCTGGCCTTCCCGTGATCAGTGGCGACCATAAGCACCACTCTTCGATCAGACGACGACGTTCGCAACACAATCCACTTGCAGACGGCCAATTTTCTTGTCAACTTGCTGAGCCTTGACTGTTTAATTTTTAGTGCTTGCTGAAGCTCGCGCTGGGAAATTCCCTCCTTGGGGGACGACATTTCAATAATGCGAACGAGAAGTTGTGGGTCTGCGCGCGCCAAGACCTCTCCAACCGTTTTCTTCCACTTTGAGAACACCTCAAGATACTCTGCGGTTCCGCTCACCGGCTGACCTCCGTTGGAACAAAGCAATTCATAGACGGCGAACTCTCAGTAGTAATGTAGCGTGCCAACAAACGCGGACATCCTGGGCACTTTCTCCGTCCTGCTGCAACACAAGCAGGACGCGCCAGAACAGATATTCGACGCACATCCTTTGGTACCTCCTGCTCGATGTTGCACTGTGCAATCAAGGACGGCGAGACTCCACGATCCAGGCCGCGCACCAAGTTTGCGGGCCATCGCTTTGGTAACTCACCGTCCTGACGCAAACATGCGATCAGGAGAAATACGTGACTCTGCATCCCGACCGCCGGCTGTACACGCCGGCAGAACTTCCATCCGTGCTCCAGCTCTCACAGGGGCAGATCGACTGGCTGATCAATACCGATCAGCTTCACCCAATCCGTATCGCAGGTGAGGTCCGGTTCGATTCACGCGAACTCGACGCCGTCATCGGTACCTATCTTCAGATCGCCAAAAGGAAGAAACACAATGTCAACTGATGTAGTGCAGCTCCCGCTGCTTCCAGAAGAGGTCATCCTGACTATCCCGGCCGTCCAGAAACCTGGCAGGGGCAAGGCTCTTAAATTCCGTCCTGAAGGACCGTGTGAAGCACCCCGTTGTACCAACCTCGTTCCTGCGGGTTTCGTTCCACCGCACCAGCAGTATCGTTATTGTTCCCCGAAGTGCATGCACAAAATCCAAACTCACCTCCACGTCATTGGCACTTGCGAGTGGGATGGCAAAGATATCCTTGGGCAAATGAAGCGCGTCGGAACGGCGAAGCACTGTTCCAAGGAGTGCGAGTGGGCACACGCTGCTGAACGCAACCTCGGCCCGACCGGGCCGTTCCGGGCCGTCATCGAGGAATATCTTGCGGCCAGCCCTTTGAAGAAGGACACCCTGAGGGGTGCGAGGATTGCGATCTGCCGTTTCTTTACATGGTGTGTGGACAACGGCATCACGGAGCTTCAGCAGATCACTTCACGCATCATCACTCTCTTCATTGCTGCACACCGCGATTATGGCGAGCAGGCTGCCCGTGACATTTCCAACCTGGTGACCCTTTTCCGTACGCTTGAAGCCGAGGGGGAGATCGAGAGGAACCCGATCATCCCGCGCATTCATTCGCAGGCTCACGGCGGTCAGCCCCGTGATCCCCACACTGAGGATGAAATGTCTACTCTTTGGCACCTGCTCGAAGAGACCGGTAACGTGCTCCTCCTGCTTGCGTTTGCTATTGGTGAGGAGTGCGGCCTAAGGATCAGCGAAGTCTGTAACATCCGCCTCGAGGATGTCGATCTTGTGCGGCAGGCGATCTTCGTGCGTTTGCCAACGAAGAATGGAGAACCGCGCACGGTCCTCTTCCACAATAAGGTAAAGAAATTGCTCCCGTTGTGGTTAGCACTGCGCGATCCGCGCTGTGATCATGACCATCTGCTTCATCAGCAGCAGCGTGGATTCTTCTACACGGAACGTCTCGAGGTTTACTTCAATCACGCGCTCCGTGCTCACCCCGAACCGGCAAAGAGCTTCATCTTCCATCGGCTCCGGCATACCTGGGCGACGCGAATGGTCAACGCCGGCATGGAGTTACCCGTATTGCAGATCCTCGGGGGATGGAAGTCTCTCAGCTCGGTGCAGATCTATGCGAAGGTCCGCAAGGAAACCAAGGATCGCCAATATCAGGCAGCCTGCGCTGTGATTGATGAGAAGCAGGAGATGCCGCACGAAGAATCGCTGTCATTGCGCGATTTTGCCCGCATCCATGCCGCGTCTTCATAAAGTCATTCGTAATCAGAGGCTTAGCCCGGAAAATTCGTGAAGATCAGAGAAACGGGAAGCCTGTTGTGCTACAAACATGTTGTCTAGACAGTGTTTGAAGCAGCAAGAAAGGCTTCCCGCGTGTTTGAAGATAGCACAACACAGTGTCTGTTGTTCCCCGAGATTTTCACCAAGCCGATCATTGCTCGCTTCGACCAAACCAATGGCAGTTCTGATGGCGGAGCCATCCTGCTGAAGGCTGCTGACCGCCGTTACGGATTGATCCAAGCTCTGGCCGGATGTCTGCGAGACAAGCGGCAAGCCAGCAAGGTCGATCACTCGTTGCGCGAGTTGCTGGCACAGCGTGTGTTCTCGATTGCTTGCGGCTATCCGGACGCAAACGACTCGGCGCGCCTTTCTGCCGACCCCATTCACAAGATGTTGCTCGATCGCGATCCAATCACCGGCCGCGACCTGGCTTCGCAGCCAACTCTGTCGCGCTTTGAAAACTCGATCCGACCAAGAGAACTCTACCGCCTGGGCGAAGCACTGGCGGACAGCGTGATCGACCGTCACGCGAAGCGGCTACATGGACGCGCTCGCCTCGTCACCATCGATCTGGATCCGACCGACGACCCTACCCACGGCGCACAGCAGCTATCGTTCTTCAACGGACACTACGACAGCTGGTGCTACCTGCCGGTAATGGGCTTTGTGAGCTTCAATGACGAGGCCGAACAGTATCTGTGCGCAGCCGTGTTGCGTCCCGGCAACGTGACCGCGGCGGTAGGCGCGCGGGGGATTCTCCGTCGTCTGATCAATATGATCTCCTACAGCTTTCCCGGTGCGCGGATCCGGGTTCGCCTCGACGGCGGCTTCGCGCACCCCGATTTGCTCGACTTCCTGGAGGGAGAGTCCAATCTTGAGTACGTCATTGCGATGGCCAAAAACGCTGTGTTGAAACGCAAAGCCAAACCAGCTATGCGACAGGCCCGCAGACTCTCGCGTCAGACTGGGAAGACCGAACACGTCTATAGCGAAGCCAACTATGCGGCCCAGACGTGGCCGCAACAACGCCGCATCATCATCAAGGCCGAGGTCGTTCGCGCCGAGGGGAAGAAGCCGAAGGACAATCCGCGCTTCGTCATCACCAATATGAAGCAGAGTCCCCAGTGGCTCTATGAAGAGGTGTACTGCCAGAGGGGCGAGATCGAGAATCGGATCAAAGAACTGCACGATCTTCAGATCGATCGCACCAGTTGCAGCGACTTCTGGGCCAACCAACTCCGCGTCCTGCTGACCGCCGCAGCATATGTCTTGATGCAGGAGCTACGACTGAAGGCTGCGCACACCAACTGTGCGCGAGCTCAGGTCTGGACTCTTCGTGAACGGTTGCTCAAACTGGGCGCCCGTCTGCTGGTTTCGGTTCGCCGCGTGGTCGTGCACCTGCCCGCGTCGTTCCCGTTCCTGCCCACCTTCCGACAAGTAGCGCTGGCCCTCGGAGCCTCGCCGGGATAGCACTGACGCGGTCTACCCAAAACATAATTTTCGGAATTAATGCAGACGGCAGTCGGGGAAGCACTGTGTCCGAAAACCTCCAGGCTAGCCAGTTCCGACAAACCGGCGAACTCCACAACTCATCGCACTGGACGATTCACGTTGCCATCAACACCATCGCCGCAATCTCGCCTTTCGAAGACCACCTCGGCGGCCTTCATGCATAAAGCAGGTTAGTGGTAATTGCGGGTAATTCATGTTACCCGCAATTACCCCACTGACCACTTCCGACAAGGACATTCAATGAACATAGAAGGTTATCTCGCATCGTTGTCTGTACGGACACGCAGTACTGAAACCCTACGTGCGTACCGACAACTGCTGACTCGGTTCGAGTCTTATATCCGTGCCGAAGGAACTCGCGTGACCCAGGTTAAACCGGGCACCATCTCGGCCTTCGTCAATCACCTTTCAGAGCAGAAGGGCCGAACCGTCGGCGAGTCGCTGTCGCCTGCCACAATCGCTCGACAGCTCGCAATTCTTTCTGGCTTCTTCGATTTTCTGAACAACAACTCAGACGGAAAGATCAGGAATCCAGTACGGCTCGTAAAGCGCCCCAAGGTTTCAAACGACCTGCCGCGTGCAGTTGAAGATGACGTGCTCAGTACGCTGGTGAACGGCATCACCGATTTGCGTGATAAGGCAATCATTCTCCTCTTCATCTATTCCGGGCTGAGGCTGTCCGAACTGCACGACCTAAACAGGGACTCGATTATTCCGAAGGTGCGTACGGAGGCCAACGGGAAGAGGACGTTCCTGGGCTATGGCGAGGTGGTAGGAAAGGGAAAGAAACGCCGCGACATCCGGGTCGGCGCTCGCGCATTGATTGCGCTTTCTGAGTACGACCAGCAGCGCGGCGATGACACGAACCCTGCCCTGTTCGTCTCTTCCCGCGGTACCCGACTGAGCTGCCGCACAATTCAGCAGATCCTCGACAAGTGGTGCAAGCAGCTCAACATCAGCCACATTCATGTCCATCAACTCAGGCATTCTTTCGCTACCCGTAACGTCAATGCAGGAATGTCACTGCCGGTACTCCAGTCATTCATGGGACACGCCCACCCTGATACGACTGGACGGTATTTTCGCATTCGTCCCGAGCGCAAGACCCGCGAGTATTTCAGCGTCATGGAATACATCAGTCAGACCTCCCCCGTTTAGAGCAGAGGCTTTGGCACGATACGGACACCATGCAAAGCTGACACATGAAACGAAAGGAGAGAAAAGAGATGACCGATCTGACCGATCTACCACAGCCTGACGGATAAAAGAAACGCTGAAGCGCGCCTTCTGGTTTGGCTACGTGTACGCGACGCTCACCGGTGCTCGGCTGGTACCGAGCGCAGATTCAGATCCGCCCATCAGGCCGCGTTAATAGGCCTGCTTTGATACACCAGATCGCTTTGGTACAACACGAATATCGTACCAAGGCGATCATCACAGATTTCACCAAAAGCAATACTTTCAAGAAGCGCAGTGAACTTGCGCAAGGAGCACCAAAAATGATTACCACAGGTTCCACCCCTCCCGATTCCACCCGCCTGCCCCTCACCGACAAACAGGTGAATGAGCTCATCACTTTTTCGAACGAACATTCAGACCTCGATCTTGGAGATGTTGTAAAAGTCATCCTCAACACGGGCCTGCGAGTTAGTGAACTCTGCAAGCTCCGCTGGGCAGATGTCGATCACCTCAAACTTCAGTTAGTGGTGCATGACGCCAAGAGCGCCTGCCGACGCGTCGTGCCGTTCGGACCGAAGACCCTCAAAATTCTGGAAGCGCGCCGCGAACGCCATCCCGCTTCGGAGTACGTGCTGGGGAAGTCACCGCGTGGGCTCGTCAACCGCATCTCACTACAACTTCGCACGCAACCCGGATTGAAGCGCCTCGCATTGAACACGCTGCGCCACACTTGTTTCTATCGCTTATTCAACTCCGGAGCGAGCTTCAACTCACTTTGGGTCATCGGCGGCTGGAAGTCGCGTTTAGGGTTCAAGACCTTGCTGTCCGCCGAGCGTCAGTATGAGATTGCCGCTCGCGATCAGGCGCTGATCGAATTGGGATAACTGATGACTGACTGAAACCCAGGTCGCGTTGGAATAGAGGTTCCAACGCGATCAACACAGCTCGTCTTGAACAAAAGCTATTCTGGAGTGACCGTGATCTCGCAACCGACAAAACTCGAACAGCACCCGGAGTGGATGGACCTAAAGGCCGTCCAACGGTACGCGTCTGTGTCCGAGCGGACGGTTCGTGATTGGATTCACAGGCCACAGAACCCCCTTCCAGCCGTCCAGGTGGAAAAGGGCAAGCTCCTCATCAAACGAAGCCACTTTGATCGCTGGCTTGAGGCACATCCATACAGATCGGTCGACGCGATCGATGTCAGTCAGATCGTCAATGACGTAATGAAGGAACTGAGGGTTAATTGATGGGAGTAAGCGTAAGAAAGAAAAGGGGCAAATGGTTCGTATTTGTGAACCACAATGGCCGCCGCAAAGCGAAATGCGTGGGAACCAGCAAGGCTGCTGCCGAGCAGGTCAAGCGCATTCTCGAAGCCAAGCTGGCGCTCGGTGATGTTGGCGTGTTCGAAGAAATAGACTCGAAGATGCCCACGTTCGACGTATATGCCGATCGCTGGCTGAAGGAGTATGCCGGTATCGAGTGCAAAAGCTCTACCAAGGAAGGCTATGAAGGTGTTCTCCGGAACTACCTGCGCCCCCGGTTCGGGACGAAGCTGATGGATGCGATCAGGAGAGACGAGTTGAAGCTCATGATCGCCGAGATGATCGAACAGAAACTTTCCCGCAGCACCATCAAGAACGCGATCGCTGTGATCCGTGGGATGTTCAACCAAGCAATCGAGGCTGGCATGGTGGCGTCAAATCCTGCGGCCCGCCTGGGCCGCAGGACAAGGGCCGCCAGCCAGAGCGATAAGAAGGGTATTGCTCTGACCCAGCAGGAGGTTCAGTGTTTTCTGGATGCCGTCAAGGATGTCTGTCCTGACTACTACCCGCTTTTCTTGACCGCCGTCCGGGTCGGAATGCGTCGTGGAGAACTCGTTGCACTTCAGTTTGGAGATCTTAACTTCGGCAAAGACACGGACGATTCGAATCGATATGTATTCGTCCAGCATAACTACGTTCTGCGCGAGCACACAACGACTAAAAGCAAAAAGGCGCGCCGTGTCGATATGTCCCGGGAGCTTCGCCGTGTTCTGATGGAGGTACGCGACGCAAGGCTGCTTGCCGCCTACCTGAAGGGCGAATCGGACATAACCAACGACCTAGTGTTTCCATCCTCCGATGGAGGCATTCTCGACCCGGACAATCTCTACCACCGCCTGTTCATTCCGGCGCTGACGAAGGCAGGCATCCGGAAGATCCGCCTGCACGATCTGCGTCATACCTTCGGCTCACTACTCATCCAGCAGGGTGCCTCCCTGACCTACGTGAAGGAGCAACTTGGTCATGCATCTATCCAACTAACAGTTGATATCTACGGGCACCTTATTCCTGGCGCGGATGTCTCCTTCGTCGATCGTCTTGACGAAAAGCCGAAGAATGTGGGAACCGACACGAAACCATCCGCAACCCCCGCGCAACCACGGGAAAATGCCGAGACCGAGATTCCTTTGGATGTTGTTGATTTGCTTGGTGGCGGCGCGTGGACTCGAACCACGGACCTACGGATTATGAGACCGTCGCTCTAACCGGCTGAGCTACGCCGCCACGGACAGTCTGCCGACAAAGCGGCCTGCGGGTGCAGGCGGGCAGACATCATGCGGTCAGGACGCGACCGACAACACTGATTCTATTGGGCCTTGAATACACTGTCAAACCGCCCGCGACTTCCGCAAAAAAGGCGAATGTACGTGCGGCGTTCTTACCGTGGCGTTCTTAGCGTGTTCCAGCGCCGGTCTCCCCACATCAGGGCTTTGGTGATCTCCGGTCCCTCGCTGCCCGCGGCATAATTTGGAAACTGCGGCTTCGGCAACTGTGCCCAAGCCTGCTCAATCGGTGTAACGATGCGCCACTCAGCTTCCACTTCATCGCCGCGTGTGAACAGCGTCGCGTCGCCCATCATGACGTCCAGCAGTAGAGTCTCATAAGCCACTGGAGTGTTCAGCCCGAACGCGTCGCGGTAGCTGAAATCAGCTTTGCAGGTGATGCCGTTCATGCCGAGTCCCGGCTGCTTGGCCGCAAACGAAATCGCTATGCCTTCATCGGGCTGAATCCGAATGCCGATGATGTTCGGTTCGGGCTGGCGGTTGGAACTGCCAAAGAGAGCCTCAGGCGTGGGCTTGAGGTGGACCCGGATCTCGGTCATGTGCGAGGCCAGCCGCTTGCCGGTGCGAATGTAAAAAGGCACGCCGGACCAGCGCCAGTTGTCGACTCGCAACTCCAAAGCCACAAAGGTTTCCGTCAGCGAATCCTCGGCCACACCGGGCTCCTGCCGGTAGCCGCGTACGAGGTTCCCCTCCAGGACGCCAGGCCCATACTGCCCTCGCACCGTGCGCCGCGACACCTCCTCCAATGTCATTGGACGGATTGCCTTCAGCACCTGCACCTTCTGTTCACGCACGGCATCGGCATCCATGCTGAAGGGCGGCTCCATTGCGGTCAGCGACTGCAACTGCAGCAGATGGTTGGCAACCATGTCGCGGAGGGCGCCGGTCTCTTCGTAAAACTTTGACCGGTTCTCCACGCCCATTGGCTCGGCGGCTGTAATCTCGACGTAGTCGATGAAGTTGCGATTCCACAACGGCTCGAAGAGTGAGTTTCCGAAGCGGAACATCAATATGTTCTGCACCGTCTCTTTGCCAAGATAGTGGTCGATGCGGTAGACCGAGCTCTCTTCAAAGACTCCCAGCAGCGTTTTGTTGAGGGTTCGCGCGCTCTCCAGATCGCGACCGAACGGCTTTTCCACCACGATGCGCGACCACCCTTTTTCATTGTGGTTCAGCCCCGCTCCCCCTAGGCCGGCAATCACCTTGGGCGCAATGGAAGCGGGCACTGCGGTCGCCAGAGAGGTAGTTCAGTTTGCCCGAAAACCTCTGCCAATTTTCCTCACTGAAGGTGCGCGCATCGTTGGACATTTCAACTGATTGCCGCATTGTGGCGCGGAACTCGTCATCGGACATCGCCGGAAGACCGACGCCAACGATGTCGAAGCCGCGCTCGGTGCAGCCCATCGAAGTCAGATCAAAGACCGCGGGCAGCAGTTTGCGCCGCGTCAGATCGCCTGAGCCGCCAAAGATGATCAGTATGCAGGGCTCGGCCGTGGGCAGCGGCTGCACTTCGGAAGGTGCCGTCGGAGTCGCGGGAATCGTTGTGCTCATGTGGTGGTCTGTCCTGTGAATGCCGGAGCATAGGCCGCGAAGTCCAAACGGATCGCGGCAATGCGCAAAGAGAAAACCAGCTTATTGATGCTCACGGCCGACGTTCGGCCTCAACAATTCGGCGCAGCCTTTAGGCCGCGCCGGTTGGCTTACGCCTTTTCCACGGCTTGCAGCAATCGCCGGAGTCCGGCCAACACGTCCAACCCCAGGTCAAGGCGCACCGCGCGACGTCCGTGCTTCACCAGCGATTCCAGATCGCCCAGCGCCTGTGCCTGCTTCAGCACACTGAATCCGAATGTCTCGCCCGGAATTGGCACGTCCTTGGCATCCTCTGAAGTGAGTTGCAGAAAGACGCCATTGTTCCCGCCGCCCTTGTGTAACTGCCCGGTGGAGTGCAGAAAACGCGGCCCGTAGCCGGTTATGGTCGCCGCTCGAGTCTTGCTTCGCACGGCCAACCGCAGTTGCTGCACCAGCGCATCGGCCTCGGGAGTCTCAAGAAAATACTGCGTGAGGGCCGCGTAATCTCCCGGGTGAACCTTTTTCAAGTGAGCGGCAATCGCGGCGTCCAGAGTCTTGCCCAACGACTTGTCTTCGCTGAATAGCTTTACCGCGCCTTCTTGTACCATCGGCGTCTGCTGCGGCAGCGAACCTTTGGCCACAAACTCCGCCAGCAGCCGCTTGGTATTGTCCTTGGATTCCTGCACGTTCGGTTGGTCAAAGGCGTCGATCTTCAGCAGAGAACTCGCCACGGCGGTCGCAAATTCCCAGACAAAAAACGTCGCGCCCAAGTCGAGAGGCCCGCTCAGTTGCTGCTGCAACACCGGGAAGCCTGCTCTATCCAGCGCCGCGAGTTTCGCGTTGGTCTCCGCATCACCCTCGTCCACGGCGATGAAAGCGAAGACCCGATCCTTGCCGTAGTCTTTTGGCTCACCCAAAGCTTCGCCGTCAACTGGGACGATTCCCTTCCCTTCTTTGCCGGTGCTCTCGGCTACTAGTTGTTCGATCCAGAGTCCGAGGGAGGCAATTTCCTTGGAGGCCGTGAGCGTCAGTTTGTCCACGCCCTGATTGGCCAACGCGCCTAACAGCGCGCCCAGCGCCGCTCCTGGATTCGCGGCAACATCCTCGCTCTCGCAGGCCTTGGCAGCGGCGACGGCACGCTCCAGAAGCGCTTCCACGTCGCCGCCCATCAACGCAAACGGAACCATGCCGAAGAAGCTCAGCGCTGAGTAGCGGCCACCGATATCGGGCCAGTTCACAAACGTCTTGCGGTAGCCCAGTTTCTTCGCCTGATTTTCCAGCAGCGTTCCAGGATCGGTGATGGCGATGAAATTTTCGCCCGCGTTCGCGCCCTTCAACTGCTTCACGCGTTCGTAGAAGTAGCGCTCGAACATCTGCGGTTCGGTGGTCGAACCTGACTTGGAGGCAACGATGAAGAGTGTGCTTTCCAGCTTCACCTGCGATTCAATGTGCGCCACTGCCGCCGGAACCGTCGAATCCAGCACCAGCAGTTCTGGGTAGCCCAGCCGTGGGCCAAAGCTCTGCCGCAGAACTTCCGGACACAGGCTTGAACCGCCCATCCCCAGTACTACGGCATGGGTAAAACCGGCCGCGCGAATTTCTAGCGCAAACGATTTCAATTCCGAAACGCGCTCCAGAACCTGCTGCGGGACCGCCAGCCAGCCCAGCGAGTGGGCGATGATTTTGTGGTGCGCGGGCTGATCGGACCAGACGCTGGGGTCCCTCTTCCAGATCCGCGCAATCGTGTTTTTCGACTTCAGCTCTTCCATCGCGGCTTCAATATCTGTCTGCAGCCGCGCCGCCGGCACTACTTCGCTTACCGCGGATTCGCTTACATCAGACATGTGCGACCTCGTGCCGTCGCCGTTCAATCACCGCAATGCAGGTTGTTGTAGGATTCCGAAAAGCTCTTGACGCCCGCCACCGTCAGCTCTTCGGTCACGGCGTTCATATCGATTCCGAATTCCTTCAGCTTGTCGAACAATTCGTGCGCGCCTTTCAGATCATTCGTGATCGTTACCACCGCCTTGCCGTGGTCCCGAAAGGCTTCATAGGTGGCCGGAGGCATCGTGTTTACCGTGTGCGGTCCGATCAGCGACGTCGATGTAGAGCACATCGGAGTATTTCGGATTCTTTGTACCCGTCGATGCCCACAGCGGACGCTGCACTTGGGCGCCGGCGGCTGCCAGCTTCTCCCAGCGCGGCGCCGCTGAATAATTTCTGGAACCTCTCATAAGCCAGCTTCGCATTCGCAATGGCGGCCTTGCCCATCAGCTCTGCCGCTTCCGGACGCCCAGCCTTGGCGATCTCTTCCAGCTTCTTGTCCACCGCGGTGTCAATGCGGCTGACGAAAAAGCTCGCCACCGACGCAATCGCGGTTCACCGCTCCGCCTTTGGCAATGCGCTTTTCCAGACCCTTCATGTATGCCTCGACCACCTGCGCGTAAACTTCCACCGAGAAGATCAGGGTCACGTTCACGCTGATGCCTTCCGAAATCAGCTCTTCAAAAGCGGGCAGTCCCTCGGGCAGTTGCCGGAACTTTGATCATCACGTTGGGCCGGGCCAGTTTGGCGTGCAGGCGCTTGGCTTCCTTCACCGTGGCTGCCGTGTCCTGCGCCAGCAGAGGCGATACTTCGATGCTCACGAATCCGTCTTCACCCTTCGTGCTCTCATACACCGGCAGGAAGACGTCGGCTGCGCTCGCGATGTCTCCCACCACGAGCGCATCGTAAATCTCGTCAAGCCCGGCGCCTTTGCCCACCAATGCGCGCAGCGCGTCTTCATAATCCTTGCTGCCTGAAATCGCCTTTTCGAAGATCGTTGGGTTCGAGGTCAGATCCGCGGAGCCCGTCTTCTTCGATCATTTTCTTCAGGGTGCCCTGCGAGACCAGTGAACGCGTCATCTGGTCGTACCACGGGCTTTGTCCCAACTTGCTCAACTGCTGCTAAAGGATTGCTGGCCATTCCTCATCTCCTCGTGACGTTACTGCGTCAAAGCCATGCGTCAATACGATGGTCAAAGCGACCCATCAGAACTTTGCTTCCATGGCGGCTATCTTCTGCACGCGCCGCAGATGCCGTTCCACGCCGTCAACCTTCGCCGACAGAAAGGCCCGCACCAGTTCCAGGGCCAATGCCTCGCCAATCACTCGCCCTCCGAGGCAAAGCACGTTCATCTGGTCGTGCTCCACCCCTTGATGGGCTGAATAGGTGTCATGACAAAGCGCGGCACGAATGCCGCGCACTTTGTTTGCCGCCACCGATGCGCCCACGCCGCTGCCGCAGATCAGGACGCCGCGCTCGGCTCGGCCCTCCTTCAGCGCCGCTGCAATCGTCGGCGGCGCGCTCCGGATAGTCGTCCGGCGTAACCGCATCGTGCGTGCCCAGATCCAGGGCTTCATGGCCCAGCCTGCGTACTTCGTCCAACACGGGATCAATTAGCAGAGCACCCGCGTGATCTGCCGCAATGGCAACTTTCATGTATTTTCTTTCCCAAAGCGCCCGCGGCCGCAGGGCATCGTGACCCGTTGCAGCCGCGTGGCGACTTTGATCTATTTCTTTCCCAAACCCTTCACCACCGCAATGCTCTCTTTGGCGTGCTCCACCACATTCTCCGTGGTGAAGCCGAAGTGCTTGAATACCTCTTTCGCCGGGCCTGAGGCTCCGAACTGTTTTTGCCCGACGACTCGTCCCTCGAGTCCCACGTAGCGCTCCCAGCCGATCGGAATTCCGGCCTCTACGGCGACGCGTGCCCGCACCGCACTGGGCAGCACGCTTTCCTTGTACTCTGCACTCTGTTCGTCAAACAGATCCCAGCAGGGCATGCTTACCACGCGTGCCTTCACGCCCTCGGTGGCCAACTTTTCCTGGGCCTCCACGCGCAAGCTGCAACTCGCTTCCGGTGCCGATCAGGATCACGTCCGGCTTCACATTCGGAGCACCCAGCACGTCGCTGAAAACATAGGCGCCCTTGCGGACACCTTCGGCACTGGCGTACTTGGTCCGGTCAAAGGTCGGGACCGCTTGCCGGGTCAGGGCCAGAGCCGTCGGATGCTTCTTGCTCTCGATCGCCAGCTTCCACGCCACCGCGGTTTCGTTCGCATCCGCGGGACGGATCAGCCGCATGTGCGGCATCAGGCGTAGCGACATGACCTGCTCGACCGGTTCGTGCGTCGGGCCGTCCTCGCCCACTGCAATCGAGTCATGGGTGAAGACATAGGTCACCGGCAACTCCATGATGCAGGCCAGGCGCAGTGTCGCGCGCATGTAGTCGCTGAAGACCATGAAGGTTCCGCCAAAGACGCTGCAGGCCGCTGACGGCGATCCCATTCAGGATTCCGCCCATGCCCATTTCCCGCACGCCAAAGCGCAGGATACGACCGCCGTAATTGCCGCTCTCAAAGCTGGTCTCGCCGTCGATCTTCGTTTTGTTGGAGGTTTCCAGATCGGCTGAACCGCCCAGCAACCAGGGCAGGTTCTTCGCAATCGAGTTCATCACTTTGTTGCTGGCCTCGCGCGTGGCCACGCCCTTGGGGTCGGCTGCGAAGACCGGAACATCTTTGTCCCAACCTTCGGGCAGCTTGCCGGACATGATTCCGTCCCACTGCTTGGCCAGCTCGGGATTCTTCTTCGCCCAGCGCTCGTATGCGGCCTGCCAGTCGGCTTCCATCTTTCTTGCCGCGCTCCACGGCCTCTCCCATATGGGCAGCCACTTCTTTCGGAATCAGGAACTGCGCATCTTCCGGCCAGCCGTAGAAGCGCTTGGTGGCCTTGACTTCCTCGACGCCGAGCGGTTCGCCGTGTGCCGCGTTCGTATCTTGCTTGTGCGGTGAGCCGTAGCCGATGTGGGAGTGGACGATGATCAGCGTGGGCCGCCCGGTCTCGCGTTTCGCCTCGCTGGATCGCTGCTTCCACGGCTTCCAGATTGTTTGCGTCCTCCACGCTCAGCACGTTCCAGTGATAGCCCTTGAAGCGTGACTCCACATCGTCGCTGTAGGCAAGCGTCGTCGGACCGTCCAGACTGATGTGGTTGAAGTCATACAGCCAGATCAGGTTCGACAGCTTCAGATGCCCCGCCAAGGCCGCCGCCTCGTGCGAAAGTCCCTCCATCATGTCGCCGTCGGAGCAGATCGAATACACCCGGTAATCCACGATCTTGTCCTCGGCCTGATTGAAGTGAGCCTCAAGCCAGCGCTCGGCCATGGCCATGCCCACCGAGTTCGCAATCCCTTGCCCGAGGGGGCCAGTCGTGGTCTCCACGCCGGGTGTCATGTTGTACTCCGGATGCCCGGGAGTTTTCGAGCCGAGTTGGCGGAATCTCTCAATCTCCGAGAGCGGAAGGTCATAGCCGGTCAGGTGCAGCATGGAGTAGAGCAGCATGGAGGCGTGTCCGGCAGAGAGCACCACCCGGTCCCGATTCGGCCAGCGAGGGTCTGCCGGGTTGTATCGCAGAATGCGGTCCCACAGCACATACGCGACCGGAGCCAGCCCCATCGGGGCTCCGGGATGTCCACTGTTTGCCTTCTGAACCGCGTCGATGGACAGCGTGCGGATGGTGTTGACGCACAGTTGGTCAAGCGCCGATGGCTTTATGGTTTCAAGCTGCTGCACATTCGCTGACATTTAGTTTGAGTTGCCTTTCTGCCCCGGCGCGCGCCGGGTGCTACGAGAAAATTTTAGGAATTCCGGCTAGGTGCCCTGGTAAGCCACATCACAATAATGCCGTGCGCCAGTGTGCCAAGTCGAGCCGCACTTGGATTTGGTGAAACTTTATCTGTTTCAGATGCCGCAGAGGCCACCGGAGAATCGGGGCTGCCGCATCGGCATGATCGTGGACCGATTAAATACCGAATGAATTGGGAGTCTCAGAAATATACGGCAAAACTCGGCTTTGGGGAACCTGCGACGATCACCCTAATCACAGATACGGAAAAAACATTTCATCTTTGGTTTCTCGGGCGCGTCTAAAAACAAAGCAGAGCCGGGCCAAGGCGGTCATTCCACTTCCGCCGTATAATGACTGTTAGCTCCGGCTGGTTAAAAGGATCCATGTCAAAAAGCGTAAAAACATCACTCCTCCTGTTGTCGTTCCTCATCCTTGGCTTTGCGGTAGCTGGCGCGGTAGGCGTCAAGGCAAGCGGCGGCAATGACGGTGCATATCGCCAGATGAGCGTGTACAGCGAAGTCCTTTCGCGTATCCGGTCCGATTATGTTGAAGATCCGAACATTCTGCAGGTCAGCAATGGTGCCCTGCACGGATTGCTTGAGGCGCTCGATCCCGAATCCAGCTACCTGAGCCCGGATGAGTACAAGGTCTACAAGCAGTTCGGCCAGCCAGTGGCCGGAATTGGCGCCGCCGTCTCCAAGCGTTTCGGCTACGGCGACGTGATCTCGGTAGTGCCCGGCGGCCCGGCTGACAAAGCCGGACTTGTTGCCGGCGACATCGTCGAAGCCCTGAATGACAAGAGCACCCGCGAAATGTCCGTGGCTGAATTCAGCGGTTTGTTGGGCGGTCCGGTTGGCTCGGTCGTCAATCTCAGCGTCGTGCGCCCCACTAAGGCTCAGCCACAAAAGATTTCCATCGCCCGCGAAGCCGTGAAGTACCCTTCGGCTACCTCGAAGATGCTGGAGAGCCAGATTGGCTACATCCGCACCGAGGGCTTCCCAAAGGGCCGCGCCCAGGAGATCGCCTCGCATATTCGCGACCTTCAGAAAAACGGTGCAAAGAAGCTCATTCTCGATCTTCGTAACTCCGGCGACGGCGATGTCTCCGAGGGCATCTCGACCGCGAACTTGTTTCTGAATCACGGGCAGATCGCCTATGTTGAAGGGCAAAAGTATCCGCGCCAGAACTTTACCGCTGACGCTTCCAAGGCAATCACCACCTTGCCACTGGTAGTGATCGTGAATAAATCGACCGCCGGAGCCGCTGAAATCGTGGCAGGCGCGATTCTGGATAACGCGCGCGGCGACGTTCTAGGCGACAAGACCTTTGGCGACGGCTCCATCCAAAAGACGATCGATCTTCAGGACGGAGGCGCGCTGATCCTCTCCATTGCCAAGTACTACACCCCAGGCGGCAAAGCGATTCAAAACACGGCCATCACGCCCAATGTTCTGGTGGCTGACAAGGCGGACGACTTTATCGCAACGGAGGATTCCGATATTGTCCCCGATGTAAGCGAGAAGCCTGAGCCGCCAAAGAATCAGCCCGACGAACAGCTTCGCCGAGCCATAGAACAGCTTGGCAAGCAGGACCAGAAGGCCGCCGCGGCCGCCGCCTAGCCCATCGATTACCATGGGACTTCAGCCCCAACCGGAAGCGGTTGGGGCTTTTCGTTTCCAGACGGATGCGGATGAAAAGAGCAAAGGCCGCGGATTGGCTCCGCGGCCCTGAACAGAAACTCCGGGCTTCCTACTTTTTGCCCTTCTTTCCCTTTTTGGCCTTCTTTTCAGCCTTCTTATCGGCCTTTTTATTCTTTCCGCCAGCCTTCTTCTTGTCAGCCTTTTTGTCGGCCTTCTTGTCTTGCTTAGTTGGCTTCGCCGCTTTTTTGGCTGCTTTCTTGGCGGGCTTCACTGGCTCAGCTGCTTTTGTCTTCGCAGCCTTTTTTGCTGGACTCTTGACGGCGGCCTTCTTGACTGCGGCCTTTTTGGCGGCAGCCTTCTTGGCCCGGTGCCTTTTTTGCAACCGCCTTCTTGGCAACGGCTTTCTTGGCAACTGTTTTCTTAGTAGCGGTTTTCTTAGCAGCGGCCTTCTTGGCTGCTTTCTTTGCCGGCTTCTTTGCAGTAGCTGGCTCGGTTCGCGCTTCCTCGTCGCGTTGAGCGCGGCTTGCGGAAGGAGCTACGGCATCGTCTTCGGCGTAACCCTCTTCCTGTTCTTCCGCTTCGTCCTCGTCGTCTTCGAGTTCTTCTTCTTCCTCTTCATCGTCAATTACATCTTCGAATGATTCGTTATCGCCGAAGTCATCCCCATCATCACTGCCGCGACCGTAAAGAGTTTCGTCGAACGTCATGTCTCCTCCTGGATTCTTTTTCCACTCCGCGCCCGCGGACCGCTGAGCACAGGTACAACACGACTGCTGCCGCTTCTTTGGTTAACGCGGGCAGAGGATGCGTGAACTGATGCGCGCCCCTGCACTCGAACACAATAACTCAGCCTCGTTTGCTATGCAACGGAATGAAGCAATCAATACGCAGAACGCGCATCGATTTCTAGCAACTCAGTCTTGCTGCTTACGTCTCTTGCTTCGCGAGGATGCTGTGCTTGTCCGGCGGGGTACAGTCGGGCGCTTTGCGGCAGGCGCTTTTGCGGCGCTTGCAGTGCCCCGGCTCTTTCCCTTGCCTGGGCCCTTTCCCTTGCCGGGGCCCTTCCCCGATGCATGAGCCGCATGCTGCGGCGCCGCCTCCGAACGCGGGTGGCGGCGGCTGGTGGTGGTTGCAGACGCAGGTTCCACCGCAGCTTGGCTGGCGGACTTGAAGATCATCAGAGATCGTCCCGTATGCAGCGCGTTGCCCTTCACGCGATTCCATTGCCGAACTTTTTCCGCCGGAACTCCGAAATCGTCCGCCACCGACAGCACCGTGTCTCCTTTGCGGACGCTGTAGTGTACGGGATGCTTGCTGTAGCTCACAGCAGCCGCGGGGCGGCTCGGCGCGGCTTTGGCCGGGGCGACCGGAATGATCAGCTTGCTGTCAGTTACTAGCGTCGCGGCGCCTTCGAGATTGTTGGCTTCAGCGATCGCAGTGGCCGTGGTGTGATAGCGGCGCGCGATCTCGCTCAAGGTTTCTCCGCTCTCCACCCGATGGTAGCGCCAGTAAACCCGCATCTCCTCCGGAATCGCCTCGACTGCGGCTTGGAATCTCGCGGTCGTTCCCCGGGGCAGGTGCAGGTCAAAATCCATATCCTTCGGGGTGGTCATGCGCAGCAGGCTGGGGTTCAGCTCCTGCAGCACTGCAGTGGAGGAGTCGGTACACTCGGCGACCAGGCGCAGATCGATTGGGTAGTGGATGCGTACCGTGTCGGAGGCGAGCGGTAAGTCCAGCGCCAGGTGATCCAGCCCATACTGGGAGGGATTCTTCGCCATGATGGTCATGGCTAGAATAATTGGCACGTAGTTGCGCGTCTCCTCAGGCAATACATTGCGCCGGTGGAGTTCCCAGAAATCAGCGTAGCCGGTGCGCTGCACCGCACGCTGCACCGTGCCCGGCCCGGAGTTGTAGGCCGCCATCGCCAGGTACCAGTCGCCGAACTGGTTGAAGAGGTCCTTGAGCAGGCGGGCGGCGGCGCGGGTGGCCTTCTCTGGATCCTGCCGTTCGTCAACCCACCAGTTGTGCTGCAGCCCTGCGTGCATGCCGTCCCACGGCATGAATTGCCACATCCCGCGCGCACCCATGCGCGACAAAGCGAGCGGCTCGAAGCCGGATTCCGCCTGGGCCAGGAACATCAAATCCTGCGGTACGCCCTCCTCGCGGAAGACTCGCGAGATCATTTCGCTATAGCGTCCGCGCCGGATCAGCGCCCGCTCGATGGTCCCATGCCCGCGGGAGGAGAAGTAATTGATGTAGCTCACCACCGGATCGGTCAACATCAGCGGAAGATCGCTATGGGTATTGGCCAACTCGGCTTGCGCCTTCGCCTTGATCGAGGGGTCGACCGGAAAAGTGACGTTGTTGGCCTCGTCGATGGGCGCGGGCTGGGCGCGTTGCTCGGTGAATCCATCGCCGGCTTGCAGGGCCTGCAGTTCCAGTTCGTGCGTTGCCTCAACGATCTTGTCGAACTCGCTCTGCAATCTCTCATCATTCTGCACCCCGACGGGTCCACGCAGGAGAAGATTGAAGGCCGCGTCAAAGTTGTCCTTGGCCGCCTCCAGGTGTCCGGCGGTGTAGTTGGCCTGACCTCGGGCGTATTCGGCTTCGGCGCGCGCAATCAACTGCTCCACGGTTTCGACAAGGGGTTGCGGTGCGGCAGTGCGGTGTGGGGGCGGCGCCGGAGAGGCTTGGACTACGGCAGGGGTTGAGCGAAGAGCCGGTGCGATGGCCTGCGGCGCGGGCAAGGTGGATGCCTCATCCTTTACGTGTTCGCAGGAGGCGAGAAGCAGGCACGATACCAGCAGCAGCGGCAGGATTGTACGGTCAAGAAGACTCATCAGTGTGTGCGGAGTGCTCCCGGCAGTTCTGTGACCACCGGAGCACGCGCTCTCTCAAATCTACGAACGATTCACCGATGGGTCAATCGTTGGAAGAATCATCCTCAACCTTATCAGCAATGGTTGCGCAGGTCAGAACCATATACTACCATCACAACCTGTGCTGCTTGTGCCATTGACCCGCCGGGCGATGTTTTGGCAAGAGCCCGTTTCTGATCACCGGAGTCACCGGCGAGGCCGCCGGTCGCTCCCATGACACCATGTTCGACACCACTGAACGACGAATGGTGGCAGGCAAGACCCCCGTCCCGGCAGGCGCGCTCGACCCGCACTCCAGGCGTATTCAAGCTGCGCAGCGCTCACTGGACTGCATTCACAGATTCACGCTCATTGCGCGGAGTCTGCCTTTCGGCAAAGTGCCAATAAGATCTAGCGCCTTCCTCTAGTGGCGTCGAGGCACTGGCCATAGAGGTCGAGGAGATGTTTGGCGTAATCTTCGGCTCGCGAAACGGTGCCACCCTGGAAACCAGCGCCGGGGGTTCCGGTACGGCCAAAGCCGGTTGTGGTGGCGATGAATTTCATCATCTCCAGTGCGATCTCCTCGTCGCGTCGCAGAGGTGGTGCCGCAGGAATGGGATTTGCTGGGGTATCGCTCACGGGAATTCTCCGAGGCTGAATTGAAAATAATACCGCGCCGCCTTAAGAAAAGGCGGCGCGGTGCCGATCATAACAGATATGCAGAAGAGAACCGAAGGGTCGAGGGATGTGAGGAGCGAACCAGAGTGTCCACTCCCCTTCCGCGATTTCTTCCGCGACTATGGTGTTTCAGTTATGGAAGCTTGTCCATTGGAAGCTTGCTGATGAGCCGGCACGGGAGCTTCGATCCGTACGGAGACTGGCGGCTTTCTGGGCGGAAGCGTCGTCCCGGATTGGACGGAATGATGCGCGTCCTCGGCTTCGCCGGTAAAGATGCGGCGCAGCAAGCCGACCTCGAGCAGGACAGCGGAGAGAGCGTCAAGCGCGGCGGAGTAGCGGCGCTCGGCACGCTGCACCGTGATGCCGAGGCGGAGCGCGGCTTCAGGGATGCTGTGCTCGAGCAGGATTACACCCGCGATGATCTCCAGATAGTGACGCTGGACGCGTTCGAAGGCGCGCTCGATATCGTGAACGAAGATCACGGCGTCCTCAAACGTGTTCAGCCGGTAGGAGCTGACACGAGCGCGGAAGCAGAGCCCTCCGAGGATGCTGGGCAGGCGACCGATATCGACCGAAACGCGGAAGTAGCGCCGCAGCAGAGCACGCGTGTAAGGGCGATAGGCGCTCAAGTTCGCCTCCCCGTCCTGCTTGCGGCGGGCGGGTACGAGTTGCAGATTGGAGTGAGCGGAGCAATCATTCATGCTTGCACCTCTGCCCGAAGCCGGGTCCAGAGCTGCAGAAAGGAAGCTGGACCGTCGAGCATAAGCGACGCTTCCGCCTTCGCGCATGGTGCGCATTGTGTCCGCTGGCTGCCGGAACGACGCAGCCAGATGTTGCCGCAGCGTTCGCAATACTTCAGTTCCATGTTGCGCAATTGTGGTGATTCGGATTTTGCTTTCATTGTTTTTTGCCCCCCGGCAAAAAAATCCCTGCCGCCGGCACAGGGCGAAGATTGCAGGAGTTGGACTCCGGGCAAGGTTCACGCCAGTGCCGGCGACAGGGCTCGTTTGATTTGCGATGACCTGTTTGTTATCGATTGGAAGCGGCGCGTCCCCATCCTGGACTTGCCGTTAACTGAAGTGCGACTTTGCCTGTGACCAGAATCAGGTCAACCTACGGTCGTCCTTACGGGTAAAGTAACCTTCTTCATAACCGGATTTGAGAATTGTGCCGTTCTGGATCAGGACACTTAGGCGACCGGTAAAACCTATCTCCCGGAGTAATTGCGAGACTCCCATTGAAAGAAGTTCGGAATTACGAACCTTGCGACGAAACTCGACAAACGTGGTTTCGCGTGAAGCATTAACGCCGTGCTCCATGCCTACTGCTCCTAGCCCTTCGAGAATGAGTTGTTGGTTGCATCATTGAGTACCCGGAAGCGGAAGTCAAACAGTTTAATGCTGCCAGTTGTTACCAAATGGCAATTTTATTTCTTAGAGCTATTATTTCGGCTCCGCGAGACAGAGCGATGTTGATTTCAGACTTACAGAACCGTTTGCGGGCTCTTGTGCGTGAGCGCATTGAATCCAAAGAGTTGACAGGGACTGAACTGGCGAGCCGCGCCGGGTTCCAGCAGGCGCACGTCTCCAATTTCTTAAATGAACGCCGTGGCTTGAGCGTTGATGCGATGGACCGCGTGATGAAGGTCCTGCAGTTGGAGGTTCGCGACCTGATACCGGAGGAGCGGCGAAGATTGCCGGCGGTGGAGAGCGACGAAAACGGGTTTGAGTCCATTCCGCTGGTGGAAGGCCGTCGACTGCTGCAGAGCGATTTCGGCTCCGGCGACATCATTGAGTACCTGCGCTTCAAGAAGAGCTTTCTGCGGCGGATTCGTCCGGAGATGGCGAACCAGCGCAAACACTGGCAGCGGTTCGTGCTGGTCAAGGCGGATAAGGACTCGGGTGGTGCGATGCGTCCGCGGTTACTGCCGGGAGCGACGCTGCTGATCGATCGTCACTACAACTCGCTGCGCAGCTACCGGCGGCGCGAGCCGAATATGTATGTTGTAGAGAGCGGGCAGATGTGGACGGTCCGTTACGTAGAGTTACAGGGAAACCAACTCACACTTCGTCCGGAGAATCAAACCTATGGGTTGGGATACGTGCAGTTGGGCAAGGGCGAGACCTTTGCGGATTACGTAGTGGGTCGGGTGGCGCACATCTCGATTGAGACGTAGGCGGCGATTCCCGTCGCACGATAGTGAGTGCCTTGGCCTGATTGCATAACGAAGTCGGTTCCGACACTAAGCTCAACATCCCCACTAGGAATACAACTGCCCATAGCTTTCTCATTCGTTCTCCATACATCCGAACGTTGCGTAAGTATCCAACAATCTCGGAACGAATTTCCTCGGCATTATGCATAGGATACTAATGCGGGGAATCATGAATCCGCTTGCACGACCAGAGTTGCTGTGAGACTATCCGCGCACGAGGTACACAGCATGAGAACCAAGAGCGGGATTGTCAGGATTTCCATGAACCGCACATTCATTCTGTCGGTCGTTCTCTTCGCTGTCCTGATGGCACAAGGTTTCGCGCAATCAATCGTCCTTATCTGCGACAAGGAGCTCAAGTTGACGCTTGACGAAGCCGCTGGCACGGCGCGTTTGTCGGATGGAGACTCCGCCGCTGCCTCGTTCACCGACAGCCAAGTAACATGGAAAAGCGAAGAGAACTACGGTGGATTCGTGAATCACAACGAGTACACACTGAGTCGAATAAGTGGAACTTTAACCGTTCATACTCAGTGTATTGTAACTAGGAAGGGTTACGGCTGTCGGCCTTATTCCACCTCGGATTTTCAATGCGAGGTTCGCCAGAATAAATTCTAAACAGACTGGCAGAGGCATCTACGCCGAGAGTGACTCAATTCGATTCTGGAGAACGCCGGATGCGCAGATCAATGCTGAGGCAGCCTAGCGAGGGGCGTTCTGCAGGAATGTCGCTTGCAGCCCTGGCTGTTGTGCTTGGGCGGCGGCGACTCGACTAGCACTTGTGGCTCAAGGCGGCGAGAACCTTCTAATTCTTTGACTGAGCTTTGACCTTGCGTTCGTATTTACTTTCTCTTTTACCTGTCGAGAAATCTTAGGGCTGTATCTGAAGCGCCCACAAAGTGAGAGGTGTGCGTTGTCGTGCTGTTTGCGGGCGCTTCAGATACAGCGATTTGAAGGAAGCCGCCTTCGCGAGCTATGTACTTTGAATGGGGTTGGGATGGGTCGGCGTTGCCAGCTCAGTACGAGGAGAGCAGTAACGTGTGGCGCTTGGGCCGGTAAGGTGGGGTCGGCTGCAAAGATTTCGAGGGTAATTGCTTGTGGTCCGTGCGACAGGGTGCATGCCTCCTTGCGCCGGAGCGTGGAAGAGCAACCACGTGGCAGTGCACGTGGATGGAACGGGTTGTAGTTGATGTTTCACGCGGCACCTCTGAACGGAGCAGGTGGGGCGCGGAGTCGGAGCTGCGCGGCGGTGAACCTCTCGACAAGCTTCATGGCTCCGCCACAGTGCGGACACTTCCAGAAAGTTAAGCCTTTGTTCTCGGTTGCTACAGATCTGGTAGCTCTGGCTCGTACTGGTGTGTTCAGTAGTCGAGCACAAAGTGGCAGGAGAGCGGCCCGCCGCCGGTTGGCAAGGAAGCCGAAGTTGCGGATACGCACGAAACCACGCGGGAGCAGATGCAGGAGGAAGCGGCGCAGGAACTCATCGACGGGCAGACTCATGAGCTGCTTCTTGTTTCGGTGAGCGGAGTCTCGCCAGCGGAATGTCACGTTGCCATCGGCCAGAGATACGAGTCTGCGATTGGAGATGGCGACCCGGTGGGTGTATGCGCTGAGATAGCTGAGCGCGTGATCGGCCCCTTTAAAAGGGCGCTTGGAGTAGACGAACCATTCGTGACGGAACAGGATTCGGAGCCAGGAAGCAAAGATGCGTGGTCGTTGCCAGTGGCGCCAGATTGCCGTGAAACTGGAGTGTGCCTTCGCGGAAAGCAGCCTTCAGTCCGGCGAGGAACTTACCGCGGAAGACGCGACTGAGCACCCCGTTGGGAAGAAAGAACGAAGAGCGGGACGAGATCCAGCGGGAGTGGTCCGGGACGAGTCCTCCGGCGGCAAGGACGCAGTGAATGTGCGGATGAAACTGCAAGCGCTGATTCCAGGTGTGGAGCACGCTGAAGAATCCGATCTCCGCCCCCAGGTGGCGGGGATCGCGAGCGATCTCGAGCAGGGTTTCGGCGCTGGCGTGGAAGAGCAGGTTGTAAATCAGACGCTTGTTCTGCAAGGCCAGCGGAGCAAGCTCGCGTGGCAGGGTGAAGACAACATGCACGTAGCGGGTGGGCAGCAGCTCCTGCTCACGAGCTTGGAGCCAGCGAGCCCGGGCGTTGCCCTGACATCGCGGGCAATGCCGGTTTCTGCACGAGTTGTAGGAGACGGCGACGGTATGTCCACAGTCGACACAACGATCGCGGTGTCCGCCTAATGCAGCGGTGCGGCAGCGCGTGATGGCCAGCAACACCTTCTGGTGTTGCCAGTTGATCCACCGGCGACTGCGTTCAAGAAAAGACTGCCCTGCATAGCGAACGATATCGGCCACCTCCAAAGGAGGCCGGTTCATGCGCTCTTTGTTTGCTCCCTTTGTCCGCCGATGGTCAGTGTGTCCAGAGGACTGCTGGTGGCGCTGAGATGCTGCCGGGAGAGATGCAGATAGATCGTTGTCTCCTCCAGGTCGCGATGTCCCAGCAGTAACTGAATGGTGCGCAGGTCGGCGCCGGCTTCGAGCAGATGCGTGGCAAAGCAATGACGAAGCGTGTGCGGATGAATGTGCTTGTGGGCAAGCCCGGCGCGACATGCCGCCTGATGACAGGCGTGCCAGACGCCGTTCGGCGAAATGGGATCAGGGCCGGTATGCCAGCGGTTGCCGGGAAACAGCCAGTCCTTGGGCTTATGCCGAAGACCTCGCCAGTAAAGACGCAGCGCATCGAGCAGCTTCGAGCTGAGCATGACATCGCGGTCCTTGCGCCCCTTGCCTCCGCGGATATGAATGACCATGCGCTGGCTGTCGATATCGCTGACCTTCAGGCGTGTCAGTTCCGCTCGGCGTGCGCCGGTGGCATAGAGTGTCATGAGCAAAATGCGATGGAAGGGCGACTGGGCTGCATCAATCAGACGTGCCACTTCTTCCTGGCTGAGCACCAGCGGCAACCGGAATACGCTCTTCGGGTATGGCGTCTCCGCTATGCTCCAGCCTCGCTTCAGCACCTTGGCGTAGAAAAATCGCAAGGCTGCCAGCCGCTGCCCCACGGTGTTCGGGGAAAGCTTGCTGCTAAGCAACATCGCCTGATACTGGCGTATATGCTCGGTGCCAAGCCGGTCTGGGGAACGATGGAAGTACTGGCTGAACTGCTCGACGTTGCGAATGTAGGTGCGGATGGTGGACTCGGAAAAGTTACGGCGCTTCAACTCCTCCAGCATGATCTGGCGTAGATGGGTCACAGGGGTATCTCCTCCTCTGCGACACAACTTACCTCAACTCAGCCAAGCTTCGCTCTGACACACGCGGATGCGTCCGCCGCTTCAGCGGCTTCGTTCAAATCGCCAAGGCACTCACAATCTCGTTTCGGAACTGCCGGAACAGATGGCGGATTTTTGGTGTCAAGAGCAGAAACTTTCAAATAACGAAGTAAGTAACTGATTTCACGCGAAATAGAGTTTGTGCCCGAGGTGAGGGGATGAGGGGGGTGAACTTGATATCCTGAAGATAAGAGGTAGAGAGAGGGGCGGTGGCGGTGGCGTCGAAGAAAGAGCCGAAGGCAAAGGCAAAGAAAGTACGAGTCGGCAAGGACGATCCGGGCGAGACTGAAGCAAAGTCCAAGAAGCCAAAAACAGTGAAGGCGCCGAAAAAGGCAACGGCCAAGGATGGCGCCAGCAAGAGTGAATCAAAGCACGATTCTGCAAAGCAGCATAGAATACGAGTTCCTGTCACGGTTAGGAAAAAGGAAACGGGCGGGACGGCGGGAGTGGAGCTGAATCCACTTGAAGCTGCGAAGCAAAGGGTGAAGGGGTCGTTTCCGGCGATTGTGGATGCGATGGTGGAGAAGGCAAAGCAAGGAAGTTGTTCGCACGCCAAGACGCTGCTGGAGATGACCGGAACCAAGCATATGTTCGACGGCGAAGGGGAAGGAAATGCTGGCGGCGAGCCATGGGCGAAACTGGTCCTGGAACGATTGGACGAAGCGGATTCCAAAGCCGGGACAGAGAGCGCGAGTTCGCAGGCAGAGGCGCAGGAAATTGGGGCGGAGCGGTAGAGCAGTGACGGGCGCGGACCGGAGCCGGGTTCGATAAAGGCGAACGCTAGCATGGACATGACGTGGGTGACTGACCGGATCGCAGTGGGTGGCGGAATCTGGGTGGACGAGAGAATGGCCGAGGTGGTGCGGGCCGGAATAACGCACGTCATCGACATGCAGATGGAATTTGACGACACCCCGTTGGGCGAACGCGCGGGAGTGGAAGTGCTTTGGAACCCGGTGGACGATGATTTTGAGCCGAAGGGGCGAGAGGTTTTTGAGCGCGGCGTGGAGTTTGCGCTGCGAGCGCTGGAAGATCCGCAGGCGAAGCTGTTTGTGCATTGCGCGGCGGGAGTACATCGGGCTCCGATGATGGCGCTGGCGGTGCTGTGCGCGACGGGATATTCGCTGGAGCAGGCAAAGGGGTTGATTCAGACCAAGCGTTATGTTGTGGACTTTGCCGAGGTTTATGTACGCAGTGTGGAGCGATTTTTGAGGGGTTACACGGGAACGGACGGCAGAGCGGGAATCAGCCGAAAGGACGGCGACAGAAGAGTATGAATACGAGGATATTGGAGAGTTCAAGCCGCCTGATCAGGCGGCTTTTGATTTTCGTGTGGGTAGTGCTTGTTGTGGGCGCGTCGGGGGCGAATGCGACTCCGGTGAAAACACTGGTGCAGGAACTCAAAACGCATATGCGGTGGATCGTCGGCAACGGCAATGAGGGAAAAATCCAGGAACTTGAATGCAGAATCCGGAAGCACGAAGCAGCACTGCAACGCACAGCCGGGATCGGCGTAGCCGTAGGAGTCTTGCTGACCATCGCGCACATCGCGATCGATTCGCTGAGGGTGGTACACCACTAATGACAAAATACGAATTTGTGCAGCAAGCATATGCGGCAGCATCGCGCAGCTCAAAACGAAGCGGTATGCCCGCGATGGTAACTGTGGCCCAGGCCGCGCTGGAGAGCAACTGGGGCCAGTCAAAGCTTTCACAAGAGGCAAACAACTATTTCGGAATTAAGGCGCACGGTATTCACCAGCGCATCCAGATGTGTACTAACGAATGTGAAGGCGGCGCAAACGTCGAGGTCAAGGCGGAGTTTGCGAAGTACCTCTCCATGCTCGACTGCTTCCAGTGCAGAGATGGGATTCTTCTGCGAGCTGCCGTTTATGCGGGCGCGAGGGAGCAGGTCGGAGATGAATCCGCCTTCATCACAGAGATCGCAAAGCACTGGGCCACCGATCCCAAGTACGCCGGTAAGCTTCTCGCCGTGCTGCATGAAGTGAGAGGACATGAAGTGAGAGGAATAACAAAATGATTTTTCTAGCGACTCTGCTGCAAGGTATCTCGTTCGTTCCCGCCATCGTGCACGGCGTTGAAGCGCTGCTGGGAAATAAGACCGGTTGCGAGAAGAAACAGGCAGTACTGTCCTTTGTTAGCGCGGGGCTGGGTATTACGGACGCGGTGGCAAATAAGCAAATCATGGATCAGAACAAGTTCAGCGCCGGCCTGAGCAAAGTGATCGACGGCGTGGTCGATTGCATGAACGCATCGGTTTGGGCGAAGGCGAAGTAAAAAAGTAAGCGACTCCTCCTGATTACTGGCGGCGGACCTTCTCGGGTCTGCCGCCTTTTTTGCGTTTGTGCAAATCCGTTTGTGCAGCACCGCTTGTATAAACGCCGTTGTGCCAAAGCAAAAGCGGCGAGCCGAAGCCCGCCGCCTGGAAAGTTTTTTCTTCCGATTACAGCGGCTCGGCCCAGTTCTCAAGCACCGATTTAACCACCATCATGAACTGGTCGGCCACCGCACCGTCCACCACGCGATGGTCGAAGCCGATTGCCATCGTGATCATCGAGCGGATCGCGATCGTGTCATTGCCTTCCTTATCCGTCAGCACCACTGGCTTCTTCACAATCGCGCCAAGATCCAGAATCGCGACCTGCGGCTGACTGATGATCGGCAACCCGAAGCTCGCGCCAAAGATTCCCGGATTCGTGATCGTAAAAGTGCCGCCCGATACTTCGTCCGGCTTCAATTTCTTCGTCCGCGCCCGCTCGCCCAGATCGTTGAGCGCTCGCTGCAGGCCCACAAAGCTTAGTTCGTCTGCGTGCTTAATCACAGGAACCAGCAATCCCCAGTCCAAGGCCACGGCGATGCCGATGTTAATGTCGCGCTTGTAATGAATGTTGTCGCCTTCCACCGACGAGTTCATCACCGGCCAAGCGCGCAACCCCTGCGCAACCGCGCGAATGAAGAACGGCGTGTATGTCAGCTTCAGTCCGGTCGACTCCTGAAAGCGGTTCTTGTTCTTCTCGCGCAGCTTCACAATCCGCGTCATGTCAACCTCAAACACGGTATGTACGTGCGCGCTGGTGCGCCGCGACGCGATCATGTGCTCGGCAATTTTCTTGCGCATCACCGACATTGGTTCCACAACGCCGGGCGTGCCCGCAAATTTATTTGGGGCCATCGGAGCCGCCGTCGCAAGTGCCGTTGAAGCAGCCGCGGGAGCCGCCGCGGGAGCCGCCGCGGCAACCTTTCCAGCCTCCGGCGCGGCCGCAGCCGGAGCGCTCTTGGCGCGCTCGACAAACGCGAGAATGTCGTCCTTCGTGACGCGGCCACCAGCTCCGCTGCCCGCCACCTGGCGCAGATCCACATCGTGCTCGCTTGCCAGTTTGCGCACCAGCGGAGAGGTGCGAACCTCTTCGCCGCGTACCTCCTCACGCGCAGCTTCCGTCTCGCGTGCCGCAGGCGCATTCGCTGCCGGCGCAGCCGCAGCCTTCCCCGTCCCCGCCGCCGTCGGCGCAGCGCCCGAGGCCGCCCCGGTTCCGCCAATCACCGCAACCACGCTGTTGACCTGCACCGTCTTGCCTTTTTCGGCCCTGATCTCGGTGAGCACGCCGGAAACCGGTGCCGGGATCTCCGCGTCCACCTTGTCGGTTGAGATCTCAAATAATGGCTCATCGCGCCGAACCTGCTCGCCCACCTCCTTGAGCCATTTCGTGATCGTGCCCTCGAAGATCGATTCGCCCATCTGCGGCATCACCACCTCGGTAGCCGCTTGGCCTGCGCTCGCCACCTGAACGGCCCTCGCCGCCTCATTCGCCCCCGCCGCCTGTTGCCCACTCGCTTGCTTCGTACCCGCAGTCGCCGCGCTTCCCGACTCAGCCTTCGCCGCCTCAGCCTTCGACGATCCGTTCGGAGTCGTCGTCTTACCTGCGCCTGACTCAGCTGCGCCAGCTTCAGCCGCACCCGACTCATCGATCACTGCAACCACCGCATTGATCTGCACCGTCTTCCCTGCCTCTGCCTTGATCTCTTTCAGCACCCCCGACGCGGGTGCGGGAATCTCGGCATCGACCTTATCGGTTGAAATTTCAAATAACGGTTCATCCCGCGTGACCCTGTCACCCGGTTGCTTGAGCCATTTGGTGATGGTGCCTTCAAAGATGGACTCACCCATCTGCGGCATAACGACTTCAATCGGCATGATCTTCCTTCCGCATAATTGCTGGTTCTTCGATTCACCACGTCAACCCGAAATTATATACGCGCGCCGTCTTATCGCTGAGCCACCACGATGTAAGTCCACGCGGTCACCACGTCGCTCTTCACCACGCCCCAGCCGCCTTCCTCCAGCACCCGCTCCACCTTCGCGCGCGCAATGCGATGCTCCCGCGGCGGTCCCGGCGGAGCCACCGCCTCGGGACTCCAGTCCACGATCGCCAGCTTCGCGTTCGGCGCCGCAATCCGCCCGAACTCCAGCAACGCATCCGCGTGGCTGTCGATCTCGTGCCACACCGCGCACAGAAAAATTAAGTCGCACGACGCCTCCGCCAGTCCGGTCGCCGAATCCTCGCCCGCCACCACTTCCACGTTCTTCGGCGCGCCGTCCACCGATAGTTTGCCCCGAATCACCTCCAGCAACTCAGTCGACGGATCGACCGCATACACTTTTCCCGGAGCCACCCGCCGCGCAATCGGCAGCGTAAAGTAGCCGCTGCCCGCGCCAATGTCGGCCACGTTCAGCATTCCGCAAACACCGGCGGCGTCCAGAATCGCATCCACCGGAAACTGCTCTCCGCGCTCCGGCGCTTCCAACTTGTGCAGGCTCTTAGGGTCAAACCGGCGTTCGTGTTTGTTCATGCGATCAGTCTAAGCCTTTCATCGCACCAGGTAGGGTGTGCCTGGGTCGTCCAGAATCGCGCGTGCGTCGGCCAAATCTTCCCGCTTCACCTTCAGTTCGATCCCGCCCGTCATTCCGTTGTACATCCCGCCGCTGATCCGGCTCAGGTATTCGTTCGCGCAAAAACACTCGATCCCCGCCGACTCCAGCCGTCCCCGCGCAAACAGAAACTCCTGCTCCATCAGGAACTGAGCCACCATCACCAACTCGGAGCCGCCTTCGTTTCCCATGCCGCAAATTATGCCATGAACGCCTGCCCGCGCTTGCCTTCGCAACTCTCGCCGCTCGTGTGACCCTCATCACAGCCCGTCAATCCCTCTCCGGGACTATACTTTTCTTCATGGCATTCCCTATCAATCGTCAGCGCCGTCTGCGCCGTACCGAAGCCCTGCGCTCATTCGTCCGCGAGACTCGGCTTACTCCCTCCGGCTTCGTCTATCCTCTCTTCATCTGTCCCGGCGAAGGCGTCCGCAAGCCTGTCGGCTCCATGCCCGGAGTCTTCAACCTCTCCGTCGATGAGGCGGTAAAGGAATGTCGCGAGGTTCACTCCCTCGGCATCCCCGCCATCATCCTCTTCGGCCTGCCCGAGGTAAAGGACGAGATCGCCACCGGAGCCTGGATCGAAGACGGCATCGTGCAGCGCGCCGCCCGAGCCATCAAGTCTGCCGTCCCCGACCTGCTCATCATGGGAGACGTCTGCCTCTGCGAGTACATGTCGCACGGTCACTGCGGCATCGTCAAAAAGGTGGGAGGTCCCACCCCTGAGACCGAGTACGAGATCGTCAACGACGCCTCGCTCGACCTCCTCGCCAAAACCGCCGTCGCCCAGGCCAAGGCCGGCATTGATATCATCGCCCCGTCCGACATGATGGATGGCCGCATCGACGCCCTGCGCACTGCGCTCGACGCGCACGGCTTCGACAACACTCCCATCATGAGCTACGCCGCCAAGTTCGCCAGCGGCTTCTACGGCCCATTCCGCGAGGCCGCCGACTCCGCCCCATCCTTCGGCGACCGCCGCAGCTACCAGATGGACCCGGCCAATGCCCGCGAAGCCATCCGCGAAATCGAACTCGACCTTCAGGAGGGCGCCGACATGATTATGGTCAAGCCCGCCATCGCCTACCTCGACATCATCGCCGAGGCCCGCATGAGGTTCGACGTCCCCCTCGGCGCCTACCAGGTCAGCGGCGAGTACGCCATGATCAAGGCCGCCGCCCAGAACGGATGGATCGATCACGACCGCGTCATGCTCGAATCCCTACTCAGCATCCAGCGCGCCGGAGCCTCCATCATCCTCACCTACTTCGCCAAAGAGGCCGCCAAACTCCTCGGAAAACACTGCTAGATAGGCGGGCAATTTTGCTAGCAATACGAAAGGCCGCCGCAAGCGGCCTTTCGTATTGCCTTTGTTTTTGCCGTTTGCCTTGTTCTTAGAGTTGTCATCCTGAACGAAGTGAAGGACCCGAGCACGGCTCAAATTTCCCGTACCGTCCCCGGTTTTCAACCAAAGAATCGATTCTGCGTGGCCCCACATCCGCTGCCGAGGCGTCCATCACGTTGCCCTGTGACTCTGGTCACAGGGTCAAGCAGAGTAGGAGGGCTACACTGGTGGAACTGAAAATCATTTTCACTTTCATAAGGCGGCAAGCCCATCATGTCCACCCCAAACTCCACGCTCCTTTCCGGTCTTCGATCTGGTTTTCAGATTAAGCTACGCCAAGCCATCGGCCTCGCCGTCATCCTCTTCGCCTGCACCGCTCTCCTACTGGCCGCCGAACCCGCTCCCCTCCGCGGCACCGTTTCCGATCCCGTCGGAGCCTTGGTGCCCGGAGCCAGCGTGCGCGCGCGCAATCTCGCCACCTCCGCCGTCGTCGAAACCACTACCGGCCCCGAAGGAGCCTACTCAATCCCGCTTTCCGCAGGCTTCTACGACGTGGAGTTCAGCGAGTCCGGCTTCCAGACCGTCGTCCGCCGCGCAGTGGATGTGGCCGCCGGAACCGTCACGGCCGTTGACGTTCAGTTGCCACTCGCAACTCGAACCGAGTCGCTCGACGTCACCGTTGAACTACCTGGCGTTGAGACCACCAGCTCCCAGCTTGGCGAAACCATCTCTGCCGCCAAGATGACTTCGGTGCCTTTGAATGGCCGCAGCTTTACCGATCTGCTGGCGATCCAGCCCGGCGTCATTCCCGCCAGTTCGCAGCAGCCCAACGCGGTTGTGATGTCTGGCTGCACCGCCACTCCACCATCGGGCGACCTCAACCCCGGCAATCTCTCCGTCAGCGGACAGCGCGAGACCAGCAACGGCTTTGCGGTTAACGGCTCCAATGTCGAGGAAGCGTTCAACAACGGCACCGCCGTCATCCCCAATCTCGACTCCATTCAGGAGTTCAAGGTGCTCACCAGCAACTTCGACGCCGAATACGGAAACTACAGCGGCGGCCAGGTCCTGGTGAACACCAAGTCCGGAGGCAATCAGCTTCACGGCAGCGCCTTCGATTTCATGCGCAACACCGCCCTCGACGCCCGCAACTACTTCGCCCCCACCCGCGCCACCTACGACCGCAACCAGTACGGCGGAACCCTCGGCGGCCCCATCCGCAAAGAAAAAACATTCTTCTTCCTGGACTACCAGGGTACCGGCATGACCCAGGGCCAGGAGACCGGAAACATTGCTGTCCCCACCCTCGCCGAACGCAGCGGCAATTTCAGCGGCCTGACCAACCAACTCACCGGCAAGGTAAGTGGAGATTATCTGGCTGCCCAGCTTTCGTCCAAGCTCGGCCAAACCGTCACGACCGGCGAGCCGTACTCCCAAGTCTTTCCCAACGGCATCATTCCCCAATCCATCTGGTCTGCTCCCGCCAAGGCCTTGATGAAGTACATCCCGACCGCCAACACTCCCAATGGCTTTTCCAACTCCTCGCAGAATGAAACCCTCGGCGACAACAAAGCCGGAGTACGCATTGACCAGAACACGCGTTTGGGCAATCTCTCCGCTTACTACTTCGTCGACCAGTACAACCTGAACAATCCCTATCCCACCGCGCAAGGCGGCGCCAACCTGCCGGGCTTCAATGCCACCTCGAACGGGCGCTCACAATTGTTCAGCCTCGGGTTGACCAAAGCCCTTGGCCCCAACACCGTCAACGAGGCGCACTTCAGCTACATGCGCGATTTCAATCTCATCGGCAAGCCGGTGGGCGGCGTCGGCCCGTCTCTTGCCTCGCAGGGATTCGTCCAAGGCGGCCTCGGCATCGTTCCTCTGGACCCGAGCACTGCAGGTATCGAGAATGTCGCCTTCAACAACTACACTATCGGCGTCGATGTCACCGGAGAGCGCCAGGTTAACAACACCTTCCAGTGGAGCGACGATCTCTCTCGCGTGCTCGGCCACCACACGCTCAAGTTTGGCGGCAGCTTTCACCTCGACCAAGTCAACATCCAGTCCAAATCCATCAACAACGGTTCATTCGTCTTCCAGGGTGCGGAAACCGGCTCCGACTTTGCCGACTTCCTCCTCGGTGTCGCCAGCACCTACGAGCAGGGCGACGCCAGCGCCTTCTACATTCGAAACAAGTACATCGGCCTCTACGGTCAGGATAGCTGGCAACTGCGTTCCGGCCTCGTGCTCAACTACGGCGTGCGCTGGGACGTTCTCCCTCCCTGGCGCGAGAAGTACAACCAGCTTCAAACCTTCGTTCTCGGCCAGCAGTCGGTCGTCTATCCCGGCGCGCCCACCGGCATTGTCTTCCCCGGCGATCCCGGAATTCCCAGCACCCTTGCCCCGACCAAGTGGGACAACTTTTCCCCACGCCTCGGCCTAGCCTACTCGCCGAATTTTGACAGCAGTCTCCTCGGCGCAATCTTCGGCCATTCCGGCCAGAGCAGCATTCATGCGGGCTTCGGCATTTTCTACTCCGCGTTCGAAGGCCTATCAGCGGGCATCATGAGCGCCAACCCGCCCTACGGATACGATTACAGCAGCACCGGCGGACATCCGATGTTCGACCAGCCATTCATTACCGCCAACGGCCCGGGCACGCAACCTTTTCCTTCGCCAATTCCCACCTTCGGAGCCTCGGCGAGTCATCCGAACACTTCCGTCGATTGGTCGAAATATGCACCCATCACCGGCGACCCTGCGTTTTACTACCGCAACACCTCTCCTTACACCGAGAGCTACAACCTCTCAGTGGAGCGCGAACTGGCGCGCAACACTTTCCTCAAGCTCGGCTATGTGGGCTCGCAGGCGCACCACCTGCTGGTGCTCACCTCGGCCAATCCCGGCAACCCCGCGCTCTGCCTCAAAACGCCGGGCTGCGGCCCTTTTGCCGAAGGCAGCACCAGAGGACCGTTCGACGCATCCTTCGCCGGAATTACCTATCAGAAGACCATCGGCTTTTCCAACTACAACTCGCTCCAGGCTTCCTTGCGCCACACCAGCAAGTCGCTGGAGCTGATGGCCGCCTACACCTACGGCAAGTCGCTTGATGATTCTTCCAGCCTCGCCGAGCCTGTCTACCCCATGGGTGCGGCGCTCAGCAAGGCAATCTCCGCCTTCGATCTCCGTCACAACTTTGTCGCCAGCTACCGCTACGCGCTGCCATTGCAGCGCCTCCTGGGTGCCCAGAATCGCCTCACCACAGGCTGGTCCGTCTCCGGCATCACGCGCTTCTCCACCGGACTTCCGGTTACGCTCTACAACAACACCGATAGCTCGCTGCTGGGCTCAATGCCAAACGGCATCAACAACAATGGCGTGGATACGCCGTACATGAACCCAGGCAATCTTGAAATCAACCGCAATCCGCGCGGCTTTGCCCCCGATGGCTCGCGCGCCCCGGCCTTCAACGTCTCGCTCTTCTGCGTTCCGGGGAGCCCCAACTGTGCCCCCTTGGGTACGCTGGGCAATGTCCCGCGCCGCTTCTTCTACGGCCCCGGCCAGAACAACTTCGACATGTCTCTGCAAAAGGAGTTGGTACTCTCGGGGGAAAAAGCCCTCCAGTTCCGAGTCGAGGCATTTAACGTCTTCAATCACGCCCAGTTCTTCGGCGCCGCCGCCGTCAATGGAAACATCAGCAGCACAGGCACCGCCGGCTTCGGACAGATCGTAAACGCCATGCCGCCACGCCAGGTGCAACTGGCCGCAAAGTTCACCTTCTAACTCAGATTCCGAATGTGCGCGGGAGAACGCGTAAGGAAATCCATAGGCGGAACGAGTAAACGAGTATAAGAGGCGGCACGCGCAGAATGAGGGGTCATCCTGAGCAGCGCGAAGGACCCCAGCACTGCTCAAATCTCCGGCGCCGTCTCAAGCTTTTCAACCAGCAATCGATTTTTGAACCAGGAGATCAGATCGGGCGTCAACCTGAGAACTTCGAAAACTCGATCCCTCACCGCGGTATCCTAGTCCCAGCATGATTGCCGTCCTCAATCTCGGCCGCTGCGATTACGCAACCGCTCTGCGCTTGCAGGAAACACTCGTCGAGCTCCGCAAGCAGGACCGTGTCGGCAACGTGCTCCTGTTTGTCGAGCACCCGCCCGTTATCACCTTGGGCCGCAACGCGCGCGAGGCCAACATCATCGCCTCGCGCGAACTGCTCGCCTCGCGTGGCGTTGAGGTTCACGAGATCAATCGCGGCGGCGATGTCACCTTTCACGCCCCCGGACAGCTCGTCGCCTATCCCATCTTCGACCTGCGATCCTTTTCACCCAAGCTCGGAGTCATCGACTATGTCCGTCGCCTCGAAGAAATCCTGATGCGCATCTGCGCCCAGTACGCCATTGAAACCCAGCGCATTCCCGGCATGACCGGCGTCTGGACCTATACCACCGTGCCTCCGCGCCTCGATAGCCGCCCGATAGGACGCGACTATATCCCTTCCAGCAAAGATGCTGAGGGTGGCCCACATCCGCCCTCTGTTGGCGAATGTGAGGGGCAGTCCGCCTGGCCCGAGCGCAAAATCGCCGCCATCGGCGTCCACATTTCGCGCGGAGTCACCTCGCACGGCTTTGCCCTCAACGTCACCACGGCCCTCGATCTCTTCCAACTCATCGTCCCTTGCGGCCTCGCCAAGCCCGTCACTTCCATCGAGTTTGAAACCGGCCTTTGCCCATCGCTCGACGAGGTCATGACCATCGCCTCGCGCACCTTTGGCGAACTCTTCTGTTCCCAAATCCTCTGGCTGGAATCCATCCACGACCTCATCCCCGACACTTCCGGAGAGGCCGAATCTCCCGCGCCGCATCTGTCAACGAGTTAATCTCCTCGTGAGTTTTGTCAGCGAAATGTAACATTTCGTTGCGATCCAGCTCTTTGCCATGCGCCGCTCTCTGAGCCTTTCTGGACTTACAGAACTTTTACAATGCGCACGCGTTGCGATTGCTATCTTAGACGTAACAGTGGCGTGGCCTTCCCCTCCCTGCCGCATTCTGCGGCGCGCACCGAAGACCACGGAAGGATGGCATTAAGTGACCGCAGCAACCAAGACAAAAGAATCAATTGGCTTACCGCCATCGTGATGGCGATTTATCACATCCTGGCAGTCGTGGCCCTCTTCCACTTTTCGTGGAAGGGAGTTGCCGTCGCCGCCGTCCTGTGGTGGATCTCCGGATCGCTTGGCATTGGCGTTGGTTATCATCGCCTGCTTACGCATCGCGGCTTTCGCTGTCCCAAGTTGCTGGAATATTTCTTCGCCATCTGTGGCACCCTTGCCCTTGAAGGCGGCCCGATCTTCTGGGTCGGCATCCACCGCATTCATCATCAGTTGACGGACCGTGAAGGTGATCCGCACTCGCCGCGCGACGGCAAGTGGTGGTCGCACATGGGATGGATTCTCTCCGGCCGATCGCTTCATCAGGACTCGGAACAACTTGCGCCATACGTTCCCGATCTGCGCCGCGACAAGTTCTATCTCTGGCTCAGCCAATATCATTGGATCACCCAGGTCGTTGTCGGTCTCGCCGTGCTGTACTTCTTCGGGTGGAACGATGGTGCTCTGGGGCGTTTTCTTCCGTACCGTGATTGGTCTGCACGCCACTTGGCGGTGAATTCCGCTACCCACCTATGGGGCTCACAACGCTGGGCGACCGGCGACGACTCCACCAACAATTTCTTCATCGCGCTGCTCACCTTCGGCGAAGGCTGGCATAACAATCATCATGCGCATCCCAGCTCCGCGCGCCATGGCCTGCGCTGGTGGGAGATCGATACCAACTGGTATGTGATCTCCGCGCTGGGCGCCGTCGGACTGGCGCATGACATCAAGCTTCCCAGGGCCGACAGCCGCATCAAGGAGATCCGCCCCAAGGCTGCTCCCGCTCCGCAGCCCCGTGGCAACGGAAGCCAAAGCCGATGGCGCCGAGATCGAACACGCGCGTCTGCCGGCGACTAGCAGCGTTTCAAGACTATCTGCCAAGCCCTGACTTTGTTGTCAGGGCTTGTTCGTATCTGCCGCTATCTTATAACTCTGCCGCAATGTCCGCTGCCGCTCATTCCAACTGCCCTCTTTGACTAACCTCGGCCGCCTCACTACTATCTAGCTGTCTTATGCCGATCACTTCCCGCAACAAGGCTATTGCGTTCTTCATCGTCCTCGGAGCCTGTTCGGTTGCCTTCGCGCTGGCTCTCAACATCACCTGGCTGATTCGCTGGCGTGAATGTGGGAATGATCGTTCTCGGCATCATTTTCTTCGGATTCATCATCACCGGAGTCACCTTGAACACCATTTTTCTGGTGCGCGAGATGCGCCGCAGCGAACAACATGACAGCTTCATCAACGCGGTCACGCATGAGTTGAAGACGCCGATCGCCTCCATCCGTCTCTACCTGGAGACGCTGCAGTCGCGCGACCTCAATGAGGCGCAGCGCAAACGTTTCTACGGCATCATGCTGGAGGATACCGACCGCCTGATCAATACCGTGGAGCAGGTGTTGCGAGCCGGTCATCTCGGGACAGAAGAGCACGAAAGCATTTCCAGCGCCTCGATCTGGGAGAGATCGTGCGCGACTGCGCCTCGCTGGCCCAGACCCGCCACCACCTTGCCGCAGGAAACATCCGCTTCGTCGACTACACGCTGTCATCGCCGTTTGTGCAGGGAGATCCCGAAGAGCTGCGGTCGGCAATCAACAATCTGCTGGAGAATGCCGTCAAGTACTCTCCCGGCAAGATCGCCATCACGGTTGAAATTCTGGACGAGGCTTCCGATCTGCTGGTGCGAGTCACCGACAAAGGACAGGGGATTCCGCAAGGCGAACTCAAGCGGATCTTCCGCCGCTTCTACCGCGTCAACGAACGCTTGCGTCAGCGCGTGCAGGGCACTGGGCTGGGACTGTTTATCGTGCGCGGCATTGCGCGGCGTCACGGCGGAAGCGCCTACGCCACCAGTGAAGGCGAAGGGCGCGGAGCCACGGTCACGCTTCGCCTTCCGCGCGATTCCTCTTAGGCCGCCCTGCGCTGCCGTTCTTGCTATCCGCTTCCCGCTTTCCGCGATACCATAATCCGTCGCCCGCTTCGCCAGGGCAAGGATGGCGCATTCATGAAAGAGTTTTATATTCGAGACGCCGCACAGCAGGAAAACAAGGTTGTCACCACCAGCTTCGTCGTCAGCAACAAGCAGATCAAGTCCAAAAAGAGCGGCGAGCCGTATCTCGATCTCACCCTGATGGATCGCACCGGAACCATCCAGGCGAAGATGTGGGACAACGTTGAGGAGTGCGCTCTATACCTTTGAGCAGGATGACATCGTAAAGATCAAGGGACTGATCAACAAGTACAACCAGCGCTGGCAGCTCACCATTCACAAGATCCGCAAGATGGACGAGGCCGAGATCGACTTCTGCCGATTACCTTCCCAAGACATCGAAGGATATCGATGAGCTCTGGCGTGCGCTCGGCGAATTTGTCGCCTTCGATTGGAGAGCCTCATCTGCGCCGGCTGCTGGAGTCTGTTCATGGCCGATCCGGAGATTGCCCGCGCCTACCGCAACGCTCCGGCCGCCAAGACCATGCACCACGCCTTTATCGGCGGCCTGCTGGACCACGTGGTTTCGCTCTTCCGCTCCTGCGACCTGGTGGCGCGCAACTACCCATTCATCAACCGCGACCTGCTGCTCACCGGCGCGTTTCTTCACGATATTGGAAAGGTTCACGAGCTGAGTTATGCGCGCTCGTTCAGCTACACCACCGAAGGGCAATTGCTCGGCCACATGATCATCGAACTGGAACTGCTGCACGCAAAGCTGGCGCAGATTCCCGACTTTCCTGCTCCGCTCAAGATTCTGGTCGAGCACCTCATCATCAGCCATCACGGCCAATACGAGTTTGGCTCTCCCAAGCTGCCCATGTTCCCCGAAGCGCTCATGCTGCATTATCTGGACGATCTTGATTCCAAGATGGAAGCCATGCGGGCGCAATTCGAACGCGATGCCGAGTTGGATTCACCCTGGACCGGCTATAACTCCGCGCTGGCGCGTCCGCTGCTGAACACGCAGAAGTTTCTGAAATCCCTGGAGACGGTCGAAGCGCAGTTGAGGCCGCAGCCACGTCAGCTGAATGACGCAGGCAGAGTAGCGTCGAACTCAGCTGCCAACGCGCAACGAAAAGCCCGGCCCAAGGCCGGGCTCGCGTCTTGCAAATCCAATTCGCTCGCGAGATTCTATTCGTGCCAGTGGTGCTCCACCGTCCGGCTCATCATCAGCGTACTGAGCGTCGCATCCCAGGCGCTTTACTGGTTGACCGGTATCTTGATAATCTTTTTCTGAATCGCGTAGGTCACCAACTGGGCCTTGTTGTGGATGTCCAGTTTGCGCATCAGGTTGAACTTATGGGCCTCCACGGTCTTCACGCTCAACCCCAGCAGGACCGCGATTTCCTTGACCGAATTGCCCTCGGCCAGCAACTTCAGGATCTCGCGTTCGCGCGGCGTCAGAGTGGAAATCCGCGGACGCATCTTCGAATCGCGAACCCGCGCGCGGAAGTCCTCCACCAGCTTGCCCAGCACCTGCGAGCTCAAATACTTTCCGCCCTTGTACACGTCGCGAACGGCGGTCACCAGTTGCTGCGCCGGAGTGTCTTTCAGCACGTATCCCGACGCGCCAACTTCCAGGCACTGCACCAGGTAATCCTCGTCTTCGTACATGGTCAGGAATAATACCTTGGTCTCCGGACGCGTCTTGCGAATGTGCCGCGCCGCCTCAAATGAGGACAGCCCGGGCATTCCAATGTCCATCAACACAATGTCGGGACGCAGCTCGCGCGCCTTTTCGACGGCATCGCCCGCATCGGGCGACTCGCCCACCACTTCACAATCGCTCTCACTTTCCAGCAGGCGGCGAACGCCCTGCCGGAACAAAGTATGGTCATCCACTAACAGACACTTAATCTTCGGCATTGCGCCCGCTCCTCGCTCTCAGTTGCACAGTCCCGCTCATCAAAATCGCTCATCTTACTTGTCTTAACTTCCCGGTACCCATCAGCGCCCGACCTTCCTTTCGCTTGCCTGTTCAACTCCGCCTACTGCCGGACGGGCCGAAACCGGCACAGTAACTGATATCTTCGTTCCCTCGCCCTTGCGCGAAACTACTTTCATCTGGCCGCCCAGGGTGCTGATGCGTTCCTGCATTCCAGCCATTCCGAAAGAAGGCCGGAGAGGATTTGTGACGGCGCGAATGCCCATGCCATCGTCTTCGATGACCAGCTTGAGAGTCTCTCCCTTGCGCTCCATCTGGATGTTCACGTTCTGCGCCTGCGCGTGCTTGGCAACGTTGTGCAGGCTCTCCTGCACGACCCGGTAAATTGCGGCTTCGATCACGGGATCAAGCCTGCCAACGTCGTCGCTGATCGCAACTCGCGACTGCACGCCCGCGGTCTTGGCCAGATCCTTTGCCTCTTTGCGGATCGCCGAAACCAGCCCCAGTTCCTGCAGAACCAGCGGCGACAGCCGCCCGATGATGCGACGGATTCCTTCAATCGTCCGGTCCACTACTGCCAGCAACTCGCCGATTTTCGCCTTGCCCTCGCGCGTCTTGACCGTCCCATCGAGCATTCCGAGATACAGGCGAATCACCATCAGCGCCTGCCCGGTTTCGTCGTGCAGTTCACGGCTGATGCGCTTGCGTTCTTCCTCCTGGGCCTTCAATAAATGTCCGCTCAACTCGACGATGCGCATCTCACGTTCGCGCAAAGCGTCGGTCATGTGGGCGCGATCAATCGCCAGAGCCGAGCGGTCCGCCACTGCGCGGAACAACTCCAATTCCGTGGGCAGCCAATGGTAGGGCTTCTCAAAACCAATGATCAGAACCCCGATCACGCGTTCGCTGATCTTCAGTGGGACGCCCCACAGCGCGCGTGCCCGCTCGCGCAACTCCGGGTTCAGCAATCCCGACGAAAGAGTCAGGTCGGGGAGAATGTCAGCTTCGCCGGTTTCAAAAATGTGGCCGGTAAAGCCCTGCCCTGGGGCGATCGCAATGTCTTCTGCCAAACCAGGAGACATTCCCGTGGCGCTGCGCACGCGCAGTCTGTTGGTGTCAGGGTCGGCCAGCAGAATCGACTCCCACGCTTGCGCCGAAAATACCCGCCGTCACCACCAGCACGCGCTCCAGCAGTGCAGTCAGGTCTCTGGCCGAAAGCTCGGCATCCAGAACCTTCAGCAATGCGTCACTCGCGTTCTGCTGCACGTCGAAATAGGCACCGGAAACCGCGACAAAACTTGCCGAGGTCAGCGTCTCCAGAGCTGCCATCATCTGGAACCGGCGCTCCCCGAACGCCTGGGCAAGGAATGGACCGGCAATCTTCTGGTAAATCTCCAGCGAGCGCGCCACCTGCCGAGTATCCACGCGCAGCTTGGCGAGTCGCTTGCCGTAGTAGCAAAGGTTGTCGGTGAACTCAGCAAAATCCGAGTGGCTGAACAGCATGAAGCCAACGCCGAGATTCAACCGCTCCAATGCCACCATCGCGCGCCCTTCAAACTGGAATTCCTCGAACATTCGCTGCCGCCACGCAGCTGTCATCTCTGCAAGGTGTGGTTGCAACGCGGCGGTCGCCTCAAGAATCAACTCTCGGGCCGACTCCTGTATGGGCAACACAGTCGACACCATGACTCCTTAGATGCTGGAATGACGTGCAGCTTTGTATGTAGATATAAGTAACTAGAGGCTCTACCCTGTGCCGCTACCACCCACATGCGTTGAAAACATTCTAACCCACTTTCCTTAGGGAATTCGTCATTCCCTAAGGTTTTTTCAGTACCCATGTTGACTACAATGCAAAGCGCGGGCAACAGGCTCACCTTAACCCGCTGAATAGTTCTGTCACCCGCTCGGCGAATCTGGCTTCCCTGCCCACGGCAAACGGCGTCCCTTCCGATACAATTCTGTAATGCTCCGTTTCTTTACTGCAGGCGAGTCGCATGGCGAAGCGCTGGTTGCCAACATCTCAGGTTTGCCCGCTGGCATCCGTGTCAGCGAGGCGTATATTGATCGCGAACTCTGGCGTCGCCAGCAGGGCTTTGGCCGTGGTGGACGCATGAAGATCGAGCGCGATCATGCGCGCATTCTCAGTGGAGTGCGGCATGGTCACAGCATTGGGTCTCCGATTGCGATGCTGATTGAAAATCGCGACTGGCAGAATTGGAAGGATTCCCTGCCGGTGGGCGAAGGCGACCCGGAGAAACACAAGCCGCTGAAATCTCCGCGGCCGGGACACGCCGATCTGGCAGGGGCTCTGAAATATAACCTGCCCGAGGCGCGCTACATTCTGGAACGGGCCAGCGCCCGTGAGACCACGGCGCGCGTCGCCGCCGGAGCGGTGGCAAAGCAGGTGCTCGCAGCTCTCGATATTGAAGTGCTCAGCCATGTGATTCAGGTGGGGAGCGCACGGCTCTCGCGCGCAGTTTCCTTCAACGAGCTCCGCGCTCTGTCCGCCAAAGATGAAGTTCTGCTGAATTGTGCCGATGAGGAGTCCGAGCGGCGCATGAAGGCCGAGGTGGATGAGGTTCTGCGCACCGGCGATACAGTCGGGGGAATCTTCGAGGTGGTGGCGCACAACGTCCCGCCCGGACTCGGAACCTACGCCAACTGGGATGAGCGCCTGGATGCGAAGTTCGCCGCGGCCGTGATGTCGATTCAAGCGGTGAAGGCGGTCGAAGTCGGTGACGGCGTGATGGCCGCCGCCTCGCACGGTTCGCAGGCACAGGATGAGATTGGTTACGCGCATCGCGCGGCTCAGGGCGCAGATCAGAGCACAAGTCAGAGCACATCCGCGAGCGAGCAGCCTGCCGGAATATTGCATTCAACGTTCACGGATTTCACCCGCGGAGGAAATCACGCCGGCGGTGTGGAAGGCGGGATCTCGAATGGCTGCGACATCGTGGTTCGCGGGCATCTCAAGCCGATCTCCACCCTTCGCCGCCCGCTGGGCTCTATCGACTTCGCCAGCCGCGAGCCGGTGAAAGCCGCTTACGAGCGCTCCGATGTATGTGCGGTGCCAGCGGCTGGTGTAGTTGGCGAAGCCATGGTGGCGCTGGTGCTGGCCGCAGCGGCGCTGGAAAAATTTGGAGGCGATTCGCTGCTTGAGCTTCGCCGCAATTATGAAGGATACTGCGAGCAGCTACGCAGCTACTGAATGCCGGAACGACCGATGATCTATCCAATTGTGAAGTATGGCAATCCCGTGCTGGAGACTCCGGCGAAACCCGTGACTGCCTTCGATGACAAGTTGAAGAAGCTCGTCGCCGATATGTTCGAGTCCATGTATGAGGCGCAGGGCGTCGGCCTGGCCGCGCCGCAGATCGGAATTTCGCTGCGGCTGTCCGTCATCGATACATCCTTCAAGGAAGATCCCGAGGCACGGCTGGTGCTGGCCAATCCGCAGATCATCAAGGTTGAGGGCAAGCAGACTAGCGGTGAAGGATGCCTATCTCTGCCCGACTTCCGCGAGAATCTTGCGCGCGGCAAAAAGGTCACGATCCGGGCGCAAGACGTAAACGGCAACTGGTATGAGAAGACCGGCGAAGACCTTCTGGCGCGCGCCTTCCAGCATGAGATCGATCATCTCAACGGAACCCTCTACATCCACCATCTCTCCTCGCTCAAGCGCGACATGATGCGGCGCAAGATCAAGCGCCTGATTCGGCAAGGCGAGTGGTAGCAATTCACGCGTGACAATGCAGGAAGCAATACTGCGCCGATAATGCTGCGCTGATAGCGCACTTCTGATCATTCGGCGCTGACGTGGCTTTGCCTCAGCCGCTACAATCAATCCGTGAAGCTTATCTATTGCGGTACTCCAATGTTTGCGGTTCCTTCGCTGGAGGCGCTGGTGCGCACCGGCCATGACGTCTCTCTGGTGGTGACGCAACCGGACCGCCCAAAGGGGCGCGGGATGGAACTGGCCCTTTCGCCTGTGAAGCAGAAGGCTGGCGAGCTTGGTCTGCCAGTTGTGCAGCCCGAGAAAATTAAGAACAACGCGGAGTTCCGCGCACAGCTTGAGGCTACGGCGCCCGAGTGCATTGTGATCGTCGGCTATGGACGCATCATTCCACGCTGGATGCTCGACCTGCCTCCACATGGCAACATCAACCTGCACGCCTCGCTGCTGCCGAAGTATCGTGGCGCCGCGCCGATTCAGTGGGCGATTGCATCGGGCGAGCAGGTGACCGGCAACACCACCATGCGCATCGACGAAGGACTCGACACCGGAGACATTCTGCTGCAGCAGGAGATGGAGATTCGCCCGGAAGACACGAGCGTAACGCTGGCTCCGCGGCTGTCGGCGATGGGAGCAGAGCTACTGGTTGAGACATTGGAAGCACTGGGGCAGCAGAGATTACATCCCACACCACAGGACCATGCACACGCGACCCTTGCGCCAATTCTGACGCGCGAAGACGGGCATATAAACTTTGCCCGGGACACTGCGCAGACCATCTGCAATCGCCATCGCGGCTTTCAGCCGTGGCCCGGAGCATTCACAGGCTTTCGCGGAAAGCAGCTCACGCTTCATGCGATCTCAGCCTTTGCGGGAGCGCCTGCACTGATGGCTGGAGAGATTGCTGTGGCAGGCGAGCAGCTGCTGGTTGGCTGCGGCTTTGAAACTCCGGGCGTAGGCACGGCAATTGCAATTGACGAGTTGCAATTGGAAGGCAAGCGCCGCATGAGCGCGCGCGAGTTCATCAACGGATACCAGCCCAAGCCGGGCGAGAGAGTAGGGGCGTAAATGGCAGTCTCGCCAGCAAGAAACTTTGCTTACGACATTCTGATTCGCGTGGAGCGCGATGGCTCCTACGCCTCCGAGCTGCTGAACTCGCCGCGCATGGATACGCTCTCGCGCGAGGATCGCGCACTTACCTACGAACTGGTGATGAGCACGCTGCGCTGGCAGTCCGAGCTGGATGCGCGAATCGCGAAGTACTCATCGCAGAAGGTTTCACGCCTGGATGGAGAGGTGCGGGTCGCTCTGCGATTGGGCGCATGCCAACTGTCTCACCTGGAGCGCATCCCCGCGCACGCCGCCGTGCACGAGAGCGTGGAGTTGGTGAAGCAGTCCGGGAAGCGTTCTGCCGTGCCCTATGCCAACGCAGTGCTGCGCAAGCTTGCGGCCAATGCGAAAGCTCCGGTGGTGAACATGGAAACCGGCAGAGATCCACATCTGCTAACTGCGGCAGATATGGGGCACCATGCAGATGCAGAGCACCGTGCAGCGGAGCTGGCGGTGGAGTTTGCGCATCCGGAGTGGATGGTTGAGCGATGGATTGACATGTATGGATATAACGCCGCGCGCACGATTTGCGCGGCCGATCAACATGCGGCTGGCTCTGCGCTGCGGCTCTGCACCGCCGACGCGGAAGAAGAACTCATCGAGGCCGGAATACGAATTGCGCCCGGAGCGCTGCTGACGGGCGCGCGGAGGTTGGTGGCGGGCGATCTGGCGCACAGCATTCCGTTTCGCGATCATCATGTCGCGGTGCAGGACGAAGCGTCACAACTTGTAGCCGCACTGGTGGGAAAAGGCGCGCGAATCCTGGATTGCTGCGCGGCTCCGGGGGGAAAGACAGCGGCGATAGCGGCACGCAATCCGGAAGCGCAGATCACCGCGGTGGAAGTGCACGAACATCGCGCAAGAGGGCTGAAAGAGCGGGTTGCAGCGATGAACGTAAAAGTTGTGACCGGAAATGTGGCAGCGATGGAGTTCGACGAAAAGTTCGACCGCGTGCTGGCCGATGTGCCCTGCAGCGGCACGGGAACGCTGGCCGGCAATCCGGAGATCAAGTGGCGGCTGAAAGCGGAGGACCTGCGCGGGCTTAAAGATTTACAAGTGTCGATCTTGCGCTCGGCGGCGGCCGCGCTGGCTCCGGGAGGACGGCTGGTGTACTCCACCTGCTCGCTGGAGGCGGAAGAGGGCGAGGACGTTGTGAAGCAGGTTCTATGCGGGCAGGACGCACTGACGGTCATTCCTTGCGGGCAGGTGCTTGAGGAATTGAAGAACTCCGGCGAACTGGCGTGGGCGGAGCCGGAAGGGCTGGTGCGCGGAGGGTTCTTGCGGACTCTTCCGGGAATTCACCCCTGCGATGGTTTTTTTGCGGCGGTGCTGCGGCGGAACGGCGATTGACGGAAAAGATAATCGTTTCTGGGGCAAATATTACTTTCGAGGCAATGGTTTGCGCCTGCGCGAGGATTACCAGTCAGGCAATTGTTTCCCTATTCAATTGACGAAGTGGTCAGCTACGAACGGGTTACCTCGAGCGAGATGCTGGTATCGGGGGTGACGCGCGTGCCGGGCGGCGGTGTCTGGCCGGTGACGATCGGAGTGATGGGGTGCCAGGCTGGGTTGTCCGAGGGGGAGTTGCTGACTGCGTTGGTGACGGAAGCGGTCTTCAATCCCGACGCGGTCACGAGGCTGGTGGCATCGGCAAGGGTCATTCCGGTTAGATCGGGCATGGCGTAGGCAGGTGCGGGCGGCGATGCGGCGTAGAGGAGGCTGATGCGAGGCGAGGCTACGCCTTGCGCTCCGGGCGCGGGAGTTTGCGCGATGATGACTTGCGGGGCTGAGGCTTCGGTGGGAAGTTCGGCGGCGAGCCCCAGTTCGAGGCCGCGGCGGTGAACATCGATTTCAGCGGCGCGCGGGCTGAGGCCGACGATGGTGGGAATTTCGATGAGCTGAGGGCCGAGGCTTTCGGCGGCCTGCACCCGCCAGCCGCGGCGGACGCGGGTTCCAGGCTCGGGCTGCTGGGAGACGATGCGTCCGGCGGGAATCACGGCGGAATAGAAATGATCGCTGCGAGCCAGCTCCAGGCCGCGCTCGAAGGCGGCGCGCTCGGCTTGGGCGGGCGCCATGCCACGCAAGTCCGGTACCGCGACCTCGCGGCCGTGGATGGCGAATCTCATGCTGATCAGGGCGGAGGCGAGCGCGACAATGATGAGCACGAGAATTTGGGCGAGCAGACGGAAGAAGCGGATCATCGCAGAATCAGGGTAGACGGTTGCGCGGGCGGGGACAAGTTACGATCCGGGAACATGGGTGGCGGCCCGTGTGGAAAACAGCGGGGCGCATCACCGGACGAGGTGACGCGCATCACACCGCAATGGTTGAAGCATTGATAAAAGTGTAGGCAGAGAGAAGTAGGCAAGGAGTGTAGTCGATATGGATTCATTGTTGCCGGCGAAAGCATGTGGGAATACTGCGTGGCCGTATCAGTTGGCCGACGAAATCGCGCGGGCGCTGACCCCGGCGGGTGAGCTGCGCAGGCTGGAGCGCGGAGAGCGCATGTTTTCCTTTGGCGACGCCGCAGAGGGAGTGTACCTGATCACCCAGGGCAGGGCGCGGGCGACGCTGCCCGGCGAGGCGGGAGGCGAGTTGGTAGGCCGCACGGCAGGCGCCGGCTCGGTGCTGGGTTTGCCTTCAGCGCTGTGCTCTACCCACTACCAGTTTGATGTCGAGGCGCTGGAGGCGCTGGAGGTGGTGTTTCTGCCGACGAATACGGTGAACGAGATTCTGCGCCGGCAGCCGGAGCTGTGCATGCAAGTGATGAACATGATGTGCGACGAGTTGAACGGGTTGAAGCAGACACGGGATCACATGCGCGGCTGCGCAAAGAAATCGTGTTCGCTGCATGGACAGTGCAGCCAGCTATCCGAATTACAGTAAGGGAGTTGCAGGCTGATCGCTGTGCCCGAGGGCACGGCTTTTCTCTGCCTGGAGACTCCGGCTTTGTGCCCGAAGCCGGGGGTCCAGACCCGCAGCCAGCTTGCATGGCTGGGTCCCGTGCCTTGCGCATTGCACCCTTGCGAAAGCTGACACTTGGCTTCAGTAACAAAGCAGGGTAATGTCATCGGAGGTGACTCTGGGCAGAAACCCCGGAGATTCGCAAATTCGTTCGCAATTTCCGAGAGGACCGCCTGAAATGAGAGTGAATGACGCCGGGAGTGGCCTGTCGCAGCCCAAGGTGAGCAGTTGGAAGCGATGGACTGTGGTCTGTGCGGTCGTCCTTGCGATGGCGGCGACTCTGGTTTCTCAGACACTGGATTCTCCAGCAACGCAGCGCCACAACCGGATCACGCAGCAGGTGACCTCCGGGGCAATGGTGACGGTTCCAGGCACGGTACACCCGATGACGCGGCGGGCTACCGACCTGGGCGCGGTGAGCTCCGCGATGCAGATGGATACTCTGACGCTGGACATCGGGCTAAGCGCGGCAGAGCAGACGGAGCTGGATGCACTGCTGGCGGCACAGCAGGACCCGAAGTCGCCGCAGTACCACCAGTGGCTGACGCAGGAAGAATACGGCGCGCGCTTTGGACTGACGGACGCGGACCTGAACGCCGTGACCGCGTGGCTGACGTCGCAGGGCTTCACGGTGAGGGGCGTCGCGGCGTCGCGGAATGCGATTTACTTCGGCGGCAAGGCATGGCAGGTGGAGTCGGCGTTCCACACGCAACTGCACCACTACAAACTGGATGACGAGACGCATTTTGCGAATGCAACGGAGATACGCGTTCCGGCGGCCCTTAGTAGCGTGCTGCTGAATGTGCGTGGGCTCAACAACTTTCGCCTGAAGCCGCACGCGATCAAGCGGCTGGTGCCGAGCGACACGATGAACACCTCGAAAGGGGTCATAAACACCCTGACCCCGGCAGACTGGGCGACGATTTACGATGTGAACAATATCTATGCCGCCGGATACACGGGCAAGGGCGCTTACGTGGGCGTGGTGGGACAGACTTACGCGCCGCAGTCGGACATTGCCAACTTCCGCAGCGCCGCCGGGCTGAGCACGCCCAACTTTCCTAGCCTCAACAGCTGCCCCGCCAGCAATACCTCTTCTGTGTGCTACGTATGCATTGACCCAACGGTGTCCAACTGCACGGGTTCGCTCGCCACCGCTCCGCAGTCGGCCGGCGACCTAGGCGAAGCAGACCTGGATATCGAATGGGCGGGCGGCATCGCGAAGGATGCGACGGTGGTTTACGTGTACGCACCGTACCAGGATGCCTGCTCGAATTCCGGATGCACTACTTCGGTGAACGATCCCGCGACGGCGGGCCCCTATGGCGTCTTCGACGCGCTGCAGCATGCGGTGCAGGACTACAAGGTTCCGGCGACGGGCAAGGTGTTGCCAACGATCAGCATGAGCTACAGCGACTGCGAGTTCTACTTCTCGGGTAATTCAAACTACCGCAAATTGGTAGCCCAGATCGGCACACAGGCGAATTCGCAAGGGCAGACGATCTTGGTTGCCTCGGGGGACACGGGAGGGGCTGGGTGCGATGCTCAGAAGGATGATCCGGCGTACCAGGGATTGTATGCCCCTGTGCCAGCGGACTCTCCGTACTACACGGGGGTGGGTGGTACGACTCTGAGCGGCGATGAGAGTAGCCCTTCTTTGTACTGGAACCAGACGCTGAACCTGGTTGACTCCGCGCTTCAATACATTCCAGAGACGGTGTGGAACGACACCGTAGCCGACGCCCACCTTTCGGCGAGCGGCGGCGGGGTGAGCCAGTACTTTATGCAGCCAGCTTGGCAGCACGCTCCGAGCAATTACACCGGGACGGCCATCGGGCGCTTTGTGCCGGATGTGGCGTTTGCGGCATCGGCGGATCACGATGGCTACATGGGCTGCTCGTCGGACAACAACTCGCCGACGCACGGCACGATGTGCGCGAACAACTCATTCTTTAGCAGCGTAGATCGCACCTTCTACGTAAATGGCGGCACGTCAGCCGCCACGCCCTCTTTTGCAGGCGTGCTGACGCTGCTGGTGCAGGCGCAAGGGACGGGGACGGGGTTCGGGAACATCAATCTGACGCTGTATGGTCTGGCGGCGAATCCTGCAAGCTACGCGAGCGTCTTCCACGACATCACTAGCGGGAATGATATTGTGCCCTGCAATTGGGTTGGAAGCGGAAGCAATGACTGCGTGTACCACGCCAGCGCTCCACTGCCTTTCACCCAGGCTGGCGATTACGCGGGCTACTCAGCTACGACCGGTTATGATCTGGCGACAGGGCTGGGCTCGATCGATGGCTACCAGCTATACCTCGCACTGGGAGGCGCAGCCATTCAGACGACACCACCCTCGACTTCGACGACCACGGTTACGGTGTTGCCGACCTCGGTGATGCAGGGCGCAAGCGTCACGCTCTCGACGACGGTGAGCGGTTCGGGCGCGACCCCGACGGGATACGTGAGCTTCAGCACTGGTACGAGGACACTGGGTCCGGTGGCGCTGGTGAATGGAGCGGCAAGCTGGACGGGAGCAGCCTCGGCGGCCAATGGCTTTGCGGGCGGCATGGATACGATCACTGCGACCTATGGCGGCAGCACGTTGTACTCGGCTTCATCGGGAAGCGCGAGCCTCACGGTGACGGCAGTGAGCTACACGCTGGTTGCCAGCCAGACCTCACTTGCGGGAAGCTCACCAGTAACGCTGACGCTGACCTCAACCAACTACGCAGGGACGGTGACGCTAACGCCTAACGTTACATCGAGTAACGGCAACTCCTCCAATGTGACCGCAGCGTTGAGTTCACCCTCAGTCGTGCTGGCCAATAACGGGAGCGGGACTTCTACGCTGACGATCACGGCGAATTCGAGCGCGGCCCAGCACTCGCCGGCGCTTCCGTGGCGGGGCGGTGGGATGATGGTGTTCGCGGTGCTGCTGTCTGCGCCGTTTACGCTGCGACGGAAGCGGGCGCTGACGGTGCTGCTGATGGCGCTGACGATCTCGGCGGCGGGCTTGATGATCTCGTGCGGCGGCGGAGGTGGCGGTAGCAGTTCGCAGCAGCAGGCATCATCCCCGCGGAGCTATACGGTGACCGTGACGGCGAAGGGATCGGGTACGGTGGCGGATCCACTGCCGGTAACGATCACGGTAACGATTCCGTAATAAAAGAGCTTGGGAGAGAAGCCGCGCCTCGTGTGCGGCTTTTTCTGGTGCGGCGATGGGGCGCGGACGACAAATACACGGTGCCGGTGTGGTAGGCTCGCTCGGGAACTGCGGTGAGGGCGTTGGTTGAATTGCCTCGGGGACGGCACGGGAGATTTGAGCGGGGCGGGGATTCCTCGCTTTGCTCGGAATGACAACTTACTCGAAGTGATGACTTACTCGCAATGATGACTGACTCGAAATAATGAAACTGAGAGCGACTCGGGAGTTTGACTATCATGAACGAAGGGGCAGAACGACAAGGGGATTGCGGCGGAGTTGAAGGAAGTACCGGGATTCTTGTTTATCGACCATGTTGCGATTTCAGTGCCGCAAGGGCAATTGGAGGCGCAGGTTGCAGCCTATGAATTGCTGGGCTTCCGTGAGATTCACCGCGAGGAAGTACACGGCAAGGACATGGTTCGCGAGGCGCTGCTGCAGATTGGCGAGCGGGCCGAACCTGATCCAATTGCTGGAACCACTTTCGCCGGAGAGCCCGGTGCAGAAGCTGATGGAAAAGAATGGCGGACGCGGCGGCTTTGCCCACGTGGCATTCCGGGTGAAGAGCGTGCAGAAGGCGTTCGACTCCATGAAGGCCAAGGGCTTTAACATCATCGACGCCGCACCGCGTCCGGGTTCGCGGGGTACCACGGTGTTCTTCGTGCATCCGAAATCGTTTGGATATTTGATTGAGATTGTGGAAGACCCGGAGTAAAAACGGTCTTTCTTCACCCTGGAGCGCGGACAAATCCGCGCTCTTTTTGCTTTTGCGGCAGTGCCACTTGCGACATGGGACGCGGTTAGCCGCGACCCCACATTCGCCAAAGGAAGGCGGATGTGGGCCACCCGCCGCCCTAGCCAGCTTACGCTTACTGCTCGCGTCGAGGGCGTGGCGGAGGGCGGCGAGGACGCGGCTGTGGCGGATTCGAGGGGGCCGGCGATGTCGAGGCCGCTGGCGCAGGTGTGGCCTCCGCCGCCGAAGGTTTGGGCGATGCGGGAGACATCGATGCGGCCCTTGCTGCGCAGGCTGACCCGGTAGCGCGCGCCGGCGATCTCGCGGAAGAAGGCCGTGGCCTCGATGCCTTGGATGCTCAGAGCCCAGTTGACCAGGCCCTCGCAGTCCTGCTCGGTGGCTCCGCTGGCGAGCATGTCGGCCTCGGAGACATGCATCCAGGAGATGGCGCCCTGGCACTGGAGATGGGAGAGGGCGCGGCCAAGCAGGTGCATTTTGGAGGCGGGGTTGGAGAAATAGACCTGCTGGGCGATGGCGGCGGGATCGGCTCCGGCAAGGACCATTTCACGGGCGAAGGCGAAGGTTTCGGCCGTGGTGCAGGAGTAGCAGAAGATCCGGTATCGGTGAGCAGGGCGGTGTAAAGGCAGGTAGCGATGTCGGGGTGATGGGGACTCCGGCCGCCTGGGCGAGGTGATAGACGAGCTCGGCGGTGGCTGCGGCAGAGGGGACGACGTAGTTGACGGCGGCGAACTCGGAGAAGGTTTCATGGTGGTCGATGCTGACGGAGAAGAGGCCGTCGAGACCGTCGAGGTTGGTGCGCTGGAGATTGTCGCACTCGAGGACAACGACGCCGTCATAGCAGGCGGCATCGACGGGGCCGGCGCGGAGTTCGGCGGCGCCGGGCAGGCAGCGGTAGATGAAGGGCACGCCATCGCCGAGATATCCGTCGGCGTGCTTGCCCATGGCTCGCAGGATTTGGACGCAGCCGAGGACGCTGCCGACGGCATCGCCATCAGGCCGGGCGTGGGAGGTGACGACCCAGCGCGAGCGCGACCGCACGGCGTTCGAGCACCTCGGCAAGCGTGTTCATGGAGTCTTTTTCTTGCTCCGCTTGTCGATGCGGTGGAGAAGCTCGTCGATGCGCGAGCCGTACTTGTTGGAGTTGTCGAGGACGAAGTGGAGATCGGGGGCGAGGCGGAGGCCGAGCGACTCGGCGAGCTGATGGCGGATGAAGCCGACGGCGTCATTGAGGGCGGTGATGCACTCGTTCTGCTCGCGCTCGTCGCCCTCGACGGCGGCATAGATGCGCATGGCTTTGCCGCCGGGAGCCATGATGACTTCGTTGACGGAGACAAGGCCGATACGCGGGTCGGAAAGCTCTCCGGTAACGATGATGACGAGTTCTTCCTTGATCGCCTCGACGAGACGATCCTTATGATGCTGTGCACTGCGGTTTTCCAAGAACGATACTCCTGCGCGCCGGTGCGTCGGTGCGGTGAAAAACATGCACGGGTAAACAGTTTAATTTATCACAATGAAAGAGCGGTGGGGTTTCAAAGTTGAGCGGCCTCTGGGGCGGCACGGGAGATTTGAGCGGAGCGGGGATTCCTCGCGTTGCTCGGAATGACAGCTCAGGAGCAAGAGCAAAAGAGCAACAGCAACTACAAAAAGCTCCACAGGGGTAGGTCATTGTTCCCAGGTTATCGCCGAAAGAGCGTCGGCGCGAACCTGGGGCACCCGGCGTCGAAGGGTGGGGCACCCGCACGCCGAAAACATTGCTAGAGTTCGATGAGGTCGCCTTCGCGGGCGGCGCGGACGCGGGGACAGTGCTCGGCGGCGGATTTTACGATGGCGTCGACGCATTGGTCGTCGTGGTCGGGGTCGTGGTGGAAGAGGACGAGTTCCTTGGCGCCGGTGGCGGCGACGATGTCGACGGCTTCGCGCCAGTGGCTGTGTCCCCAGCCGCGGTGCTTGGCCTGGTATTCGTCGGGGAGATATTGGGCGTCGTAGATGAGCACGTCGGCGCCTTCGGCGAGTTTGCGCACGTTGCGGTCAAAGACGGGATGGCCGGGCTCGGTGTCGGTGGCGTAGACGAAAACGTGCGTTGTCGGTTTCAAGGCGGAAGCCGAGGCAGCCCTGGGGATGGTTGAGCCACATGGATTGCACGGTGCAATCGTCAAAGGCGACGCGCTCCTCTTCCATGTCATAGAAGTTGCAATGGGCCGCCATCTCGCTCATATCGACCGGGAAATAAGGGTCGGCCATCTGCTCCTCGATGGCGCGCTGCAGGCCACGGGTGCGGCTGGAGGAGTGAAAGAAGAAATAATTGTCGGGATTTTCATACAAGGGCTGAAAGAAAGGAATGCCCTGGATGTGATCCCAGTGGAAGTGGGAGAGGAAGACGTGGGCGTAGATGGGAGTAGAGGCGTACTCGGCGATGAGGCTCTTGCCCAGATTGCGGAATCCGGTGCCGCAATCAAAGATGTAGATGTGATCGTTGATCCGCACCTCGACGCAGGGGGTGTTCCCGCCATACCGCATGTTCTCCATCTGCGGCGTGGGAGTGGAGCCACGAACTCCCCAGAATCTGATTTGCATGCGTCCCTTCCGGACCTTTCGCGAGCCAATTCAAAATACAGCAAAAGAGCGAGTAGCGGCTCCCAGGACTCCAGTATGGCAGGCGGAGGAGAGTTACGGAAGTATATGCCAGCCAACGACGTGGCCTCGAATAGGCGGCGCGGCTGATGACAAACTGGCGCGATCGATTCGAGTTGTGCCCTCTCGAAGCAGCGCCGAGGCGATGCCGTCCGGTCAGAATACAGGGCGCGCGAAAATGTGGATTTTATCCTTACACAAACATGGATTCCCTGTAGGGGCCAAGGTGGTTACTATTGTCCGCCTCGATATGAACTACTGGCTTGACACTTTCGAGCGGAAACGTAAGCTGAAGTGCAAGAGGAGAGTTGGCTATGGCAGATCCGGCCGTAATCAGAGAAGCGGGCGATCCGGCGGTTTGCTCTTCAACTCCCGGTGACCGTCAACGCAGTGTCAGACCAAGGCGAGACGCTGCAGGCGGTGGCGGAGACCCGCGACGTAAGCTCACATGGGATCTGCTTTCTATTGCGACGCGGCGATGGAGTGCTGGAGCAGCGATTGAATTTACGGTGACGCTGCCGGCCGAGGTCACGATGACGGAGCCGATCAGCGTGCAGTGCCGTGGCACGGTGGTGCGGGTGGAAAAGAGATGAGCGACGGCAAGTTCGCCATCGCGCGCCGCGATTGACAGCTACGAGTTTGTGGCCGACGACGAGGAGCAGAATTTGCGACGCGGCGAATGACGCGCGGCGAACTCTGTGATTCAATAACTGAATCGTGAAGAAATGCTTGTGGTGCTGCTCGGCATTGCACTGGCTGCTGCTCCGGCGGCGAACGCGCAGAATGCGATTGGCGAGGTATTTTCCGGCGATGCCGAGCGTGCGCGGCGCGGTGCTGCTCTCCGAGCGGCGGCACCCATGTGCTCAGCGGCTCGCAGGTCACGGCGGGCGATGGAGCAGCCCTGCTGAAGCTGGAGCGCGGCGGCGAGTTGCGCATCTGCGCCAAGACGAATTTATCGTTGAGCGCGGACGCGGCGGGTAAGGCCTTGGTGCTGGGACTGAACGCGGGCGCGATGGAGCTGAATTACTCGCTGGCAAGCTCGGCGGATTTGCTGATCACCCCGGACTTCCGGCTGCAACTGATCAGCCCGGGCACCTTCCATCTGGCCATCTCGGTGAACCCGGCTGGGGATACCTGCCTGCGCTCCTTGCCGGGCAACGATGCGTCGGTGTTCATCTCGGAGATGATGGGCTCGGACTCCTATCAGCTCTCGCCGGGAAAGAACGTGATGTTCCGGGCGGGAAAGATCTCCGGAGCCACGGAGGCGCCTGCGGTGTGCGGCTGCCCGGAGACGACGCCGGAGATGACGATGCGGGCCGCGACGCTGCCGGCAGCGGCTGCCGAGCCGGAAGCCGAGATGCCGCGATTGCGGCGGAGCACCAGCGTCAGACAATGCGGCGGCATGCGGAGGACATTGCAGGAACGACGCAGGCGATGCGCCGCACCTGGAGGTGGACAGCACTTTTGTCTACCATGGAGATGAGGCGGTGCAGGATTATTTACGGCTCGGTGGCGCGGCTCTCGCTTTCGACCGACAACTCGAAGCTGGTCCTGGCGCTGCTTCCCCAGGTGAGCGGGCCGGCGGCGGCAGAGCCACGCCGAGCGCCAAGAAGACCGCGGTGAGAGGAACAAGGCTGCGGCGCTTGCGGCAAATTTCTGGGACGGCTATTTCAGCGACTGAGGGCGTGGGCTCGAATTCTCGTGCAAAGTCTGCTGCTATTTTTTGGTTTAGGCATGGTAAACTCCCATTTGCCAATGTTTTAACCTTCGGTTGCGATGCCCGGCGACGGGAGTTAAAAATCCGCTTACACGGAGAAACAGGAACATGACGAAAGCCGATCTCATCGAAGAAGTCTCGCGCTTGGCCGAGTTGACCCGCAAGGATAGTGAAGTCATTGTGGAGACAATCTTCGACAGCGTGGTGCGTGCTCTGCGCACGGGAGACAAGATCGAAATTCGTGGTTTTGGCAGCTTCCGCACCCGGCAGCGCAAACCACGGGTTGGCCGCAATCCGAAAACCGGCGACCGGGTCGAAGTTCCTCCGAAGAAGATTCCCTTCTTCAAGCCCAGTAAAGAGCTGAAGGACATGGTCAACCACGACAGCGAAAAGCCGCAAGCCGTGGCCGCCGAAGTGGTTCGGCGGAGTCGCAGGCGGCCAGCCGGAGAGCTAAGCGGGCGAAACTGCAAGAGTTGTGTCTCGAAGTTCCGACGGCGTTTCGATCGTTATATCTGTCCGGATGCATTGAAGTCGGCCGGATCAGACCCATAGTCGCCGTAGCCGTTTGGTGTAGTGCTGTAATCGTAATTTGGCGAAGAGTTCGCCAATTGTCCTTTCCCGTGAATCTGCCTAACTCCATCACGCTGGCGCGCATTGGTTGCGTGCCGCTATTTCTCTGGATTCTCTCCGGCAGCGGCTTCATGGAGTGCATGGCAGGCAGGAGTTGCTGGCGGCGGCGGTGTTTCTGCTGGCTTCGATGACCGATGGAGTGGATGGGTTATCTGGCGCGGCGGATGCATCAGGTGACGACGCTGGGGATGCTGCTTTCTCCGCTGGCCGACAAACTGCTGGTGGCCACGGCCTACATCGCGCTGGTGCGCTTTGCTCCGGCGCTGGTCTCGGGCTGGATCGCGGTGCTGATCGTGGGACGGGAATTCCTGGTGACGGGGCTGCGCTCGGTGGCAGTGCAGGAGGGCATGAAGCTCGACGTTCGCGACATTGGCAAGGTCAAGACCGTCGTGCAGGTGGTTTCGGTGGTGGCCGTGCTGATGGCACATGCGTGGACGACATGGCCGGTGGGCGGCGATGACGCTGCCCGGCGAGACGATCGCTATCGGTGCGATCTGGCTGATGCTGGCGGTGTCGCTGCTCTCGGCTTTGGTCTACTTCCGCGCTTTCTGGGACGCGGCCTTGGCGCAGAGCAGCGAGCGCCGCAAGCCGCTGCCATTTGTCGCTCCGCCGGCCGGGCGATAAGAACGCGCGCGCTTAGACTCGACACGACGGCTCTGCGATACGTTTGCGGACGATATGGACAGAGACTTCTCTTCTGAATACTCCGCTGAAGAACGGCGCTGGCTGCTGAGGCTGGCGCAGCAGAGCATTCGCGCGGCGGTTCGAGTCGCACGGAGCAGGCCGCTCGCGCAAGAGCGGAGGGCCGCAGCCGCTGCGCTGGTCATCTGCGCGAGCGGCGGGGTGCGTTTATGACGCTGCACGAAAATGGAGCGCTGCGCGGATGCATCGGGTTGGTGATGGCGGTGAAGCCGCTGGATGAGACGATTTGCGAGATGGCTCGCGCGGCGGCGCTGGAAGACTACGCGCTTTTCACCGGTGACCGAGGATGAGCTGGCAAGGTTGCAGGTGGAGATCAGCGTGTTGTCTCCGATGTTTGAGATTGCGCCCGAAGACGTGGTAGTGGGGCGGCATGGGCTGATGGTGAGCTATGGCAATCATCGCGGACTGCTGCTGCCGCAGGTGGCTACGGAGTGGGGATGGGATCGGGAGACGTTTCTGGCGCAGACCTGCCGCAAGGCGGGACTGGCTCCGGATAGCTGGAAGAGGGGCGAAGCTCGAGGCGTTTACGGCAGAGGTGTTTGGAGAGAGCGGAGCCGGGAGATAGCTTGCAGTGAAAGGGCCAGGTTTCAGAGGTTCAAGGTTTCAAGGTTTCAACATTTAAGGTCAAAGGACAAAAGCAAGAGCAGGGGCAAGGTCAACTGCCCCACTCAAGCAAAAGCAAGGCTTGAATGGACCGCCCAGATTCCGATTACACATCTGCTAATTTATGCAGGCGGATATCGGTCATTGCTTGAGCCTACTGTGTAGCCCTCACATTCGCCAGAAGTAGGCGGAGTGTGGGCCACCCGCTTATTGCTTTGGCTCGGGGAGGTCTTTGGCGGCGCGGCAGGTGTGGGGGTGGAGGAGTATGAGGTCGTGGAGGCGGGAGACGAGACGGCATCTCCTCGGCCGGGGCTTTTTGAAGGCTCCGGCGCTCGGAGGCTGGCGTCTTCGCCTTCGATGACGTCTCCCAACTGCATTTCAGCGAAGCTGCGGGTGATGATTGCGGTAGAGGACTCGGGTGTGGCGTTGAGCACCAGCATTTCACCGAGTACGTGTTGCGGGAGATGGCATCGGCGTCGGCTTTGATGCGGGCGGGATGGACGGCGAGAAATCGGCTTCTGCGCCCCTGGGCAGCACCTCAGAGATGCGGTCGATCCGGTTCATTTGGTCGGCGGCGTACCCGCGCAGGACGACAGAGATAATCTCCGGGCTTGGCTCCTTTAGCGCTGCCAAAGTCGGTATAGACGACCTGGCCGGTGCCGAGAAGGCCGACATAATCCAATGGAGCCGAGAATGTGTCCCTTGGGGGCCGCAGAGAGCTTCGCGGAAGGATTCCACGGGAGTGTCCACGGTGCGGTAGGCGATCGGAAGCTTTTCCCTGAAGGGCACCACGATATCGCCGCGAAGCGCCGCATCGCAGGAGAAATCAAAGTTGGCAACCGTGGCGCCCTGCATGACCGAATGTACCGTCACCCAGCCGACTTCCTGGTACAGGGCGCCGAGCCTTTCAAGCCGGTCACGCTGCTCGGGGGACGAGCTCTCGCGGTTGGGATCCTTGATCTGCCGCAAGATGCTGTAACGCTCGCCCTCGACCAGGCCTGGGCCTCCGAGAAAGAGCCGAGTGTGCCCCGGAAAACGATCTCGCAAGCGGACTTTCTTTGGAGCCGAGGACAAAATTGGTGCGGGGAATCGCTTGCCGGGTGATAAAGCCGGCGCAATAGAGCTGGCTATAGCTGGGGGCATAGGCAGGAGAAGAACCGGGCGGAAGACTCGTCGTCTGGCCAGATCTGCGCCAAGCTGGGCACCAGATTGCGCCAACAGGGTTCCGGACAGCAGGGTGATCGCAACTATCAGAGATTTCATTCCGCGCTCTCATTTCAGCCGCACAGCGGCGCTTGCCCCAAGAAGAAAGCTGTGCACGATATGAACCGGAAGCTAACAAAGGCGGAAGCCATGGTCAAGTGACCTTGGACGACCGGACGAACGAGTGGAACGGTGGGCAAAGAGCGTGTACGAACGATGGGGTCAAGCGGCCTGAGAAAATGGGTGAACGCGTTGACTGAAAGGGCACGCCGGGATTTTGGATTATTATGACGAAAAGTGCATTCAGCCATTGCAACTGGACGTATCGCATCATTACCATGTGCCCACAAATGATTGTTCCGCCGATGAACTACGCTGCACGTTCCTTGCGCCTTCGCATCCCCCGGATCTGCGTCTCGATTACGGGTACGGATGCCGCCGAGTTGCTGGAAAAAGCAGAGGCGGTCTTGCGCGAAAATGCGCTCATTGAGCTTCGGCTCGACTACCTGAAGAGCCCGTCGTCGGCGCTGCCACGGCTGCGAAGGCTGATGGAGATGCGTCCCGACGCCATCGTGATCGCCACCTGCCGCCGTACCGACGCTGGAGGCAAGTTCCACGGCACCATTGGCGAGGAACTGGAGCTGCTGCGCAAGGCGGCCGACGCCGGCTGCCCGGCGATGGATGTGCTCGATTGAGAGCGCCGAGGCGATGACCGGCGCGGATTGGGAAGATCTTCGCGCGCGCGCCGCCATTGTGCTCTCCAGCCACGACTTTAAAGGCACCAACAAGTTGGAGGAGACGTTTGAGCGGATGCGCTCCTTTACCGCGGATTTTTACAAAGTGATCGGCACGGCGACCTGTCTGCACGACAACGTGGTGATGACTCACTTTTTGCAGCAGCACAGCTCCGAGTACTCGATGGTGGGCGCCTGCATGGGCGAGCAGGGATTGCTGAGCCGCATTCTGGGCATTCGCGCAGGGACGGCATTCACCTTCGGCTCCGCTGGACAGGGTAAGGAAACGGCTCCGGGACAGCCCACGTATCGTGAGTTGCGGGATTTCTACCGCGTCGAGCAGATTGAGTCGGTGACCAAGGTTTACGGCATTGCGGGCGACCCGGTTTCCCACTCGATGTCGCCATGGGTGATGAACTCGGCCTTCCGCCGCGAGAACGTAAACGCCGTCTACGTGCCCTTGCACGCTAAGTCCCTTGAAGATTTGCTCTCGACCGTAACCGACCTGCCTGTGGATGGGATCAGCGTGACCATGCCTTACAAGCAGGCGGTGGTGGAGCATCTGGACAACAGCGACGTGCTGACCCAACGCACCGGGGCTTGCAACACCATCGTGCGCGGCAAGGACGGGCGGCTGTTCGGCTTCAACACGGACGTTTACGGGATCATCGCCGCGGTTGAGGCTCGGCTTCCGCTGCAGGGCGCGCGCGTGCTGGTACTGGGCGCGGGCGGCGCGGCGCGGGCGGCGGTCTTCGGACTGCGGGGCAAGGGCGCGGAAGTCTCTATCCTGAACCGCACCCCGGCCACGGCACAGGCGCTGGCAAAAGAGTCCGGCTCAAAGGTGGTGAAGCGCAGCGAACTGCCGAAGCTGGCTTTCGAACTGATTTTCAACGCGACTCCGGTGGGGATGGCCGGAGACAAACACACGCCGCTGGAAGAAAACGAGCTAAACGCACTCTGGGTCTTCGACTCGGTGTACAACCCGATCGAAACCCGTTTGTTGAAGCTGGCGCAGGCGAAGGGTTGCGGCACGATCAGCGGGGCGGAGATGTTCGTCCACCAGGCGGCGCGGCAGTTTGAGATCTGGACCGGAAAACCGGCGCCGATCGATGCCATGCGGCAGGTTCTTTTGCGCCAGTTGGGGGCGATGGGGACGGATAGCACCGCGCCGATCCCGCTGGTGGTTCCACCCAAGACAAAGGCCGTGAACGCCATTTCCGGGACCTCTTCCGCGGCGTCTTCCGCCACCCCTGGCACGGATGCAGAGGCCGCTGCGAAAGCCGAGGATGCGGCAGCCGCCAAGCCTGCGGCCGAGTCGGCCGGAAAAGTGGGGGACAAAACGTGCGTGGAGAAAACAGGGGCTAAGGCTGCGGACAGGAAAGGTGCATTGGCAAAGGGCGCGGCAGTGAAAGCAGCAGCGCCGAAGGCTGGGGCAGCGAAGGCGGCAGCCAGGAAGGCGGAGGCGGTGAAGACTGCACCCGCAAAAGCCGCAGCAGCGAAAGCCGAGAAGGGTTCAGGTAAAGTTGCGGGGAAGGCGGCGGCCAAGCCAGCGGTCAAGAAGCGTTGAGCTTCGAGTTTGGCAGCGTGCTCGGCCCTTGCTTACGAGGCTTCTTTTTTTTTAAGTCGGCGTAGAAGACGACGCAGTTGCGTCCTTGCGCCTTGGCCTCATAGAGGGCGGTATCGGCGGCTTCGAGCAGGTCGTGTTTCGATCGGGCCTCTGCGGGGAAGAGCGAGACTCCGATGCTGATGGTGACGTGCTCGGTTCTCTGGCCCGAGGCAGAGTTGGTGCCGATAGCAAAGGCAGCTTGCTCGACGGCGGAGCGCAGGCGGTTGGCAACCAGCTTAGCCCCCGGCAGATCAGTCTCAGGGAGCAGCAGGATGAACTCCTCACCGCCATAGCGCGCTGCGGTATCGATCTCGCGCAGCTCGCGGGAGAGGATTGCCGAGAGGTCGCGCAGCACGACGTCACCGACCTGGTGACCGAAGGTGTCATTGAGTCGCTTGAAATGATCGATGTCGATCATGAGAACGGCCAAAGAAGTTCCACGGCGCTCGGCGCGCGCCAACTCCAGAGCCAGTTGCTGTTCGAAGAAGCCGCGGGTTTTGAGTCCGGTAAGGAAGTCGGTGAAGGCAAAGCGCAACAGCGTCTCATTGGAGTAGTCGCGCGCCAACATGCTTTCGGCGATCAGGGAGAGCAACCATAGGAGTTGCGCATCCTCGCGCGAGAAGCTATCTGGATGCTCACCGAACAACTGCAGCGACCCCATGACTCGATTGCGCACAAACAGCGGCACCACGAGGACGCTGGCGGCATTCATGTTGTCCAGCAGGATGTCGGTTTCGGGCTGGCAGTCGCGGACAAGCAGCAGGGGACGCGCCAGTTTGGTGGCCCAAAAGTTCAACACGTTGGCGCGGGCAAAACTTCCTTGATCCGGCTCGGGCATGTTGCGGGTCACGCGCAGGTGCATCGCCGCGCTATCTTCCTCCCAGAAGTAAACCGCGCCGCGTGGAAAGCTGACAATCTCGGCAGCCAGGTCGCAGATGAGGTTCAGGGTAGAGGAGAGCTCCATCTCCAGACCAGCCAACATGCTCATGCGCAGCAGCACGTTCACCTCGCAGGGGCGATTGACAATCGTATCCTCTTGCAACTCCGAGAAAACCTCGACGACACAACGCTCCAGCGGCTCGGGTTCAGGAGAGAAGGATGGAGATGGCGATGGCATGAGACCTTTGGAGTTAAGAATGACTGTACATCAGCCTGCGATTAGATGCGCGTTGAGAGGCTATCGCTGCCCGGTCGAACCCTGCTCAATTCCAATTCGTCCCGCTCGATGACTTTTTTTCGACGTTCAGTTGCTAATTTCAGCAATTCGACTTAGGATTGTAATGGTAAGAAATACCTTACTTTGCTGCAATCGTAACAGAAACTGCCTCCCCCAAAAGCACTATGCCGGAGTTGTTAATTCAAGCTGTGCCTGAGTTCCCGGAGCTCCCTTCGGGAATCGTTGGAGAGCGAAGATGGCGTGGTACGCATATTGCATCAGCGAACAAGCGAACTTTCAGCAAGGCCGGGTTCGCCGCCCTTTTCTTATTGAGTCCCTTAAAGGCGTAAACGCAAACCCGGTGCGGGGATTCCCCTGCGGCGAGTTTGTCGTGATCGTCAGCGAATTTGATCACGGACAGCCTCTCACACAACAGTCCGCCATGCAACATGCCCGAATCGTAAGCGAGTGCTTCAAGGTGGCAACCCTGCTGCCGTTCAAGTTCGGCACTATCTTTGAATCCGACGAAGCGCTGCGCCATGCGGTTCGCAACAACAAGAAAACCTTTGCCGATTCGATTGCAAAACTCCGCGGCAAGAGCGAAATGCACATCAAGGTCACGGTGCGCGTGGCAGGTTCCATCGCCGAGGTGGTTTCAGTGCTGCCGCACAAGGCTGGCGGCGAGTACCTGACCCGACTGAAAGAGCAGGCCAACCGCGATCGTGAGCGTCAGTCGCGGGCCCGCGCACTTACCGTGCAAGTTAGTAAGTTATTGAATCCATTGCAGGAAGAGGTTTCCTGCAAGAAAGTGGATGCGGGCATGGGGATGGTGCTGGACATCGCGCATCTGATCGACTCGGCTGGGGTGGAAAAATACCAGAACCGGTATTCGAACGCACTGCGCCAGTTCAAAGATGTAGAAATATCGCTCTCCGGCCCTTGGCCACCGTACCACTTCATGCCCAGCCCGGGCAAAGTTCGCACCGTCGTGAACAATTAAGGATTCCCGTACCGAGAGTGGGGAGGGCTGGCGGATGCTGGCCCTTTCCCTTTTCCCGCACTCGGCTCGCAGGCGTTTCGCTCAGAAACAGAGCACCCGAAATTAGGAATCTACGTACTCACATTGAATACCTATTTACCATTCCTCGCACTTGAGCTACCATGCGATGGGAATGTTCCCACCATTTTCATGGTGCATGCGACCCAGAAGATGCATCTAGTTGATTACGAGGGCAACCGTTTTCCGGGTTGCACGCTCTTATCTTTAGGGCCACGTCCTGAGTGCTGTGGCTTGCCGGGCGAAGCTTTGGTGACTCCTGAGAGTTCACTGCACGTCGAGTCGTTAAGTTGTTCGGGTCGGAAAACCGAACTCCGAGAAAGGTCTTGTGATGCCAGCCGCCAGCAAAGCGAGAGTTTTGATTGTGGACGACGATCGCGTCCAATCAAACTTTCTGAGCGCGCATCTGACGCGGCGGGGCTTTGACGTGAGTGCGGCGGCAACCGGAGAGGAGGCCATCCGGATGTTCCGGGTCTTTGACCCTGCCGTTGTGCTGCTGGATGCCGACGCGCGCGGCATGGAAGGGATGGAGACCCTGGAGCGGCTGAAGCAGATGAAGCAGGAAGTCTCGGTCATCATGACCGCCAGCAGTGGCGCGCCGGAGCTGATTTTTCGCGCCTCCAAGCTGGGAGCCGATGACTTTCTCGCCAAGCCACTCGACCTTGCCGCACTGGATCAGCGCATCACTCATTTGCTGGACGGACAGCGGCAGACCAGTGAGGTGACGCAGCTGCGCGACCAGGTGCGGCGGCAAAACGATTTCAGCACGTTGTTCGGCACCAGCCCCAAGATGGAGGACGTGAAGAACACCATCGAGCAGGTGGCAGACACCAACGTCACAGTGCTGATCCGGGGCGAGAGCGGCACCGGCAAGGAAGTGGTGGCGCGGATGGTGTTTTCCCATTCGCTGCGCCGCGAGAAACCGTTTGTAAAGGTGAACTGCGCGGCGATTCCGCACGAGTTGCTGGAGAGCGAACTGTTTGGCTACGAGCCAGGGGCGTTTACGGGCGCAAACCGCCAGAAGCTGGGCAAGTTCGACCTTGCTCACGGAGGCACGATCTTCCTGGATGAAATCAGCGAGATGCATCCGGCGCTGCAGGCAAAGCTGCTGCACGTGTTGCAGGATGGAGAATTCTCCCGCCTGGGCGGAAAGCGCGATATTTCGGTCGATGTTCGGGTTCTGGCGGCCACCAACAAACAGTTGGAACGCGCGGTGGAAGAGGGCACGTTCCGCGAGGATCTTTTCTACCGCTTGAATGTGGTGACCATTCACATTCCTCCGCTGCGCGAGCGGCAAGAGGAGATTCCCATCTTCCTCGATTTTTTGCTGCGCAAGTACAGCGAATACTATGGCAAACAGCCCCCGCCCTTCACCGATTACGCGGTGAATCGGATGCTGGAGTATAGCTGGCCAGGGAATATCCGCGAGCTTGAGAACCTGGTGAAGCGCTACGTCATCGTGGGCAATGAATCGCAGATCATTCGTGAACTTTCTACACACAAGCCGCTGATTTCTTCCATAAGCGGGAGCACCGGCCCAGCTTGGGAACCAAAAGGGAACGCCACGGTCCCTGTAAACAGCGAGAGGGCGCAATTACCGGACGGCCGATCTCTTGCGATCAGTGAGTCCGAATCGCTGTCGCTGCTGGAGATTGGCCGGCGCGCAGCCATGGAGGCCGAGCGTGGGGCGATTGAGCGGGTGCTGAATGAGACGCGGTGGAACCGCCGCCAAGCGGCGAAGATTCTAAAGGTGAGTTATAAGGCTCTTCTGAACAAAATGAAGTTGATGGCAGAGCAGGATCACGGAACAAAGAAGAACTTACTTTCTAAATAGTGGCACCTCGATACCAACTTCTTCCAGGTCTGTCCAGCTTCGCGGATAACGTCCTCTGCGGTCGCAATGTCCAGTTTCGTTGAATTCTGGTCTTTGGTGAACAGTTTAGATTTTTTTTAGAAGGTCCTGCTTCCCTGGCCCGAAACGTGCATCAAAGAATGTAACAAAGAGGCCGTACATTCAAATGCAAGTCCCTCTCAAGAAGTACCGCCTTCTCAAGGCTGCTCCGGTTAACGGGAGCAGCGTCTAATTCTCTCGCCTATCGATCCTCCCTCCCTTGCCTCTTTCAGGAAGCGACCCCAACCAGGGTCGCTTTTTTGCTGAAGGCTGAGTTTCCGTTCCATGGATATACGATCCCGATTACGTATTGCCATAAGGAAGCATCCAAGATGTTCGCAGATGGGAATTTGGGGAGCGGCGCTGACTGAGCCGCATCAGATGGCACCGTGACGGAATGAACAGCAAGGCATTGACCGCTGCGGCGGGGGTACTATCTTCGGTTTGTGGCAGGCTGCCCGGTGAAGGCTCCTGCGGAAGTGGGCTGAAACTATGGAGAGACAAAAACTGGAACACTACAGGACGCTGCTGGAAACGAGGCGACTCCATTTGCGCGAAAGCGTTGCCCGCAGCGAGGAGGACGGGCGCGCCGCGCAGGACACGGATTCCGCGCAGGACATTGCCGACCGCGCATCCAGCTCTTATCAGAAAGAGTTTCTGTTTGCGCGCAGCAATAACGACCGGCAGTTTCTGCAGATGGTGGAACACGCGCTTTCCAACATTTCAGAGGGAAGCTACGGCGAATGCGAACAGTGCGGAAACGCGATCAACGAGCGGCGTCTGGAGGCGGTTCCGTGGGCCCGGCATTGCATCGGCTGCCAGGAAAAGCTGGAGCGCGGCGAACTGCAACAATCAGCCCTGGAGAGCTGAGGGGAATGCGCTCGCAATCTCCGCGTGAGCTAGGCTTTGCCTTCGAAGAAAATCTCAGAAAGCTTACGGCGCAGCATCGATCCGCCGAAGGCCCCCGCACATCCCGGCAAAGAAATCAGAATGGAGCCGGCAATGCTGGCCCGGGTGAAATGCGCGGTGGGGATGACATAGCTGGCGAGGAGAATCGCCAGCGGCACGGGGGCGCCGACGCACAGCACCCATCGCCAGGGGCGCGCGGGACGCAAGATGCCGAGCAGCATGGTGGCAACGGTCACGGCCAGGGCGGAGAGCAGAGGGTCGGGCTGCTCCATGGTCTCCACCAGCACGTGGATCGCGCCGCAGCTAACGCCCAGAAGAATCGCGAAGAGGAGGAAGGCCAGCGGGAAGCGTTCAGAATTGGATGATTTCATTGAGAGCTTGATCCTTGCGGAGCGATTCTAACGCACTCGGGGGCAACGGCGCAGGTTCCCTCTGTGCTCAAGCCAGCGGGCTTGAATGGCCACCTGTGTAGCCCGACGACAGTTTGCAGTTTATCAACTGGGGACCGCCGAGAAAAATCGATGACTGGTTGAACAACTTGAGGATGTGAGCAGTGCTGGGGTCTTTCGCTGCGCTCAAGATGACACTCCAAAACCAAGAGCAGGAGCTCCAACATCTGCGAACAGCGGCAGATATGGGGCGGATATAGAGATGTGAACCCAAGACCAAGATAAATGCCCCGGAGAATCTCCGGGGCATTGGGAATGCTGCAAAGCGAGTGCTATTGCTGTTTGGCGACGGCGATGCGAGCTTCGGCGCGGGCCAGAGCGTCGGAGGCCTGCTCATAGGCGGCGAGGTCCTCGGCGTGCTTGATGTGCTCCTGGGCACGGTCGCGAGCGGCTTCAGCGCGGGCTACATCGATGTCTTCGGCGAGTTCGGCGGTCTCAGCGAGGATGGTGACCTTGTCGGGGAGAACCTCGGCAAAGCCCCAGGCAACGGAGAGACGGGTGGTGACACCGGCTTCGACATAGGAGATTTCGCCGACGGCGAGCTCGGTGATGAGCGGTGCGTGGAGGGGAAGGATTCCGAGATAGCCGTTGCGACCCGGAATCTGGATCTCTTCAGCGCGGGTCTTAACGACGAGGCGCTCCGGCGTGACGATTTCGAGTTCGATGGTATCTGCCATGGGGATTTCCTGAGCAAAACGTAAAAGAGCCAAAGCAAGTGCAAGGGCGAAGACCCACATCTGCTAACAACGGCAGATGTGGGGCATCGTCGACTACCGATAACTTTACGCCTTCGCCTTCATCTGTTCGGCGGCTGCCAAGACTTCATCGATGGAGCCCTTCATGTAGAAGGCCTGCTCCGGAATGGCGTCATGCTTGCCGTCGATGATCTCCTTGAAGCTGCGGACGGTGTCCTCGACCTTGACGTACTTGCCGGGGAAACCAGTGAACTGCTCGGCGACGTGGAAGGGCTGCGAGAGGAAGCGCTGAACCTTGCGGGCGCGCGACACGGTCAACTTCTGGTCTTCGGAAAGTTCATCGATGCCGAGAATGGCGATGATGTCCTGCAGATCCTTGTAGGTCTGCAGAGTGCGCTTAACGCTCTGCGCCACGTCATAGTGATCCTGGCCGACGATGCGCGGATCGAGAATGCGCGAAGTGGAGGCCAAGGGATCGACCGCCGGATAGATGCCGATTTCAGTCAGGGCGCGGTTGAGCACCGTGGTGGCATCGAGGTGGGCAAAGGTGGTGGCCGGAGCCGGATCGGTCAGATCGTCGGCGGGCACATAGATGGCCTGCACCGAGGTGACCGAACCGCGCTTGGTCGAGGTGATGCGCTCCTGCAATTCACCCATTTCGCTGGCCAGGTTGGGCTGGTAGCCCACGGCCGACGGCATACGGCCGAGGAGGGTGGAAACCTCCGAGCCTGCCTGGGTGAAGCGGAAGATGTTGTCGATAAACAGCAGCGTGTCGGCGCCCTCGGCGTCGCGGAAGTGCTCGGCCACGGTGAGGCCGGTGAGGGCGACGCGGAGACGCGCCCCTGGAGGCTCGGTCATCTGGCCGTAGATTAGCGCGGCCTTGGACTTGTCGGGATTACCCGCCTCGATGACGCCGGACTCCTGGAACTCCAGCCAGAGGTCATTGCCTTCGCGGGTGCGTTCGCCGACTCCGGCGAAGACCGAGTAGCCACCGTGCTGCTTGGCCACGTTGTTGATGAGTTCCTGAATGACGACCGTCTTGCCGACGCCGGCGCCACCGAAAAGTCCGATCTTGCCGCCCTTGAGGAAGGGCTGAATGAGATCGATGACCTTGATGCCGGTCTCGAACATCTCTGCGCGGGTGGACTGTTCATCGAAGGCCGGAGCCAGACGATGAATCGGCATGCGAGTCTCAGAGGCGATGGGGCCGAGGTTATCGACCGGCTCGCCGATCACGTTCATCACGCGGCCTAGAGTCTGGCGGCCAACGGGAACGCTGATGGGGCCGCCGAGGTCGATGGCCTTCATGCCGCGAACCATGCCCTCGGTGGGCTGCATGGCGACGCAGCGAACGCGGCCCTCGCCAAGGTGCTGCTGCACCTCGAGAATGACATCGATGGGCTTGGGAACCTTAAAGCCATCACTGACGACGCGAAGGGCGGTGTAGATGAGCGGAATGGCAGCCTCGGAGAACTGCACGTCCACGGCGGGTCCGGCGATCTGAATGACGTGTCCAATGTTTTCAGGCATATTGAGTAAACCTAGTTTCAAAGTTTCAAGGTTTCAACGATTCAAGGCGAACCTTGAAGCAGAAACCCGTGGAGCTGAATTCGTTTTGCCTTCGCTTGCGCGAGAGCTTGTATTTACAGCGCTGCGGCTCCGCTGACGATCTCGATGATTTCCTTGGTGATCGCGGCCTGACGGGCGCGGTTCATCGTGAGCGTAAGCGAGTCGATCAGTTCACCAGCGTTATTGGTAGCCGAATCCATTGCAGTCATGCGTGCAGCGTGTTCGGCGGCCACCGACTCCAGCATGGCGCGGTACATCTGCGCGATGACGTACTTGGGAAGCATTTCGCGGAATATTTGAGCCGCGGGCTGCTCGTAGATGTAGTCCACCTGCGAGGTTGCAATGGCGGCCGCGTGACGGTCGATCTCGCTGGTGTCTTGCGGTGCAAGACCGACGCCAGACGTGGCTGCGGCTTCGCCGGCGCGCTCGCGTTCTTCAACCGAGAACTCGATGGCCTGCTCGATATCGCGCTCGCCGATGGCGCTGATGGGGAGAACCTGCTCGACCACCAAGCGTTGAGCGATAACCGACTTGAACTCATTGAACACCACGTAGACGGCATCGATTTCACTATCTGTGTAACGACCGATGATGTCTTCGGCAATCGGCGAAACGTGGCTGAACTGCGGCGCCTTGAGAATGCCCAGGTGCTCGCCGGTAACACGGATGGACGAGCTGCGCACTTCACCGGCGGCTTGCGCTGGATAACGCCGGCGGAAGTAGTCGCGGCCCTTGCGGCCGATGCACTCAATGTCCACGTTGATGTTTGTCTTGGTGTCAATAAAGCGCTGTGCGGCCTTGAGCAGGTTGGAGTTGAAGCCGCCGGCCAAGCCACGATCGCCGGTGACGACGACGACGACGATGTTTTGCTCTTCGCGCGTCTCCAGCAAGGGATGCTTGGCCTTGCCGGTGTCGGGATCGATGACGTCGGCGCGCGTGACCAGCGAGCGCAGCACATTGGTCAGCATCTCCGCATAGGGACGGGCGGCCAGGGCTCGCTCCTGAGCGCGGCGAAGCTTGGCGGCAGAGACCATCTTCATGGCCTTGGTAATCTGCCGCGTGCTCTTCACGCTGCGGATACGGCGCCGGATGTCCAGAACGTTAGGCATATTCGGTCACTCTGGCAGTTGCCCCTTTAGTGAGCAGCCGTGACGGCTGCTTGGCGCTCGGCAAGGAAGCGTTCCTTTGCTTCCTTGATGGTTTTGGCGATATCGGTCTTGATGTCGTCGGTGAGGGCCTTTTTCTCGGCGATGTTCTTAAACAGGGCCGGATTGACGGTCTCAACATAGGTATACAGAGACTTCTCAAAGGGACGCACATCCTCTACCGCCAGATCATCGAGGAAGCCGTTGGTGCCGGCATAGATCGACAGAACCTGATGGGTGAAAGGAAGCGGCTCGAACTGCCCCTGCTTGAGCAATTCAACCAGGCGCGCGCCGCGATTCAACTGGGCCTGCGTGGCCTTGTCGAGATCAGAGCCGAACTGCGCGAAGGCCGCCAGCTCGCGGTACTGCGCCAGCTCCAGCTTGAGGCTGGAACCGACCTGCTTCATGGCCTTGACCGCCGCCGAGAAGCCGACGCGGGAGACCGAGATGCCGACGTTAACGGCGGGACGTACACCGGAGTTGAACAGATCGGCTTCCAGGAAGATCTGACCGTCGGTGATGGAGATGACGTTGGTCGGAATGTATGCCGAGACGTCGCCTGCTTGGGTTTCAATGATGGGCAGCGAAGTGATCGAACCGCCGCCGAGCTTGTCACTGAGCTTGCAGGAGCGCTCCAGCAGACGGGAGTGAAGATAAAACACGTCGCCCGGATAGGCTTCGCGCCCCGGAGGACGGCGGAGCAGCAGCGAGATTTCGCGATAGGCGACGGCGTGCTTGGAAAGATCGTCGTAGATGACCAGGGCGTGGCGCTTGGTGTCGCGGAAGTACTCGGCGATGGCGGTGCCCGAGTAAGGCGCGATGTACTGCATGGGAGCCGGGTCAGAGGCCGAAGCGACAACGACGACGGTGTAATGCCATCGCGCCGTCTCTCTTCCAGGGTCTTCACGACCTGCGCAACCGTGGAACGCTTCTGCCCGATGGCAACGTAGACGCAGATGAGATCGCCGCCCTTGTTGTTGATGATGGTGTCAAGGGCAGATCGCGGTTTTGCCGGTCTGGCGGTCGCCGATCAGCAGTTCGCGCTGGCCGCGGCCGATGGGGATCATGGCATCGATGGACTTGATGCCAGTGGCCATGGGCTCGCGCACCGGCTGACGTTCAATTACGCCAGGGGCGATGGCCTCGACCGGATTGAACTGGGTGGTGGCAATCGGACCCTTGTCATCGATGGGCTGACCGAGGGCGTTGACGACACGGCCAATCATAGCGTCGCCTACGGGCACGCTCATGATGTTTCCGGTGCGCTTGACCTCGTCGCCTTCCTTGATCTCGGTGGCCTCACCGAGGAGCACGGAGCCGACCTGATCCTCATCGAGGTTCATGGCCAGGCCCGCGATGCCGTGCGGGAAGCTAAGCAGTTCGCCAGCCATGACCTTGTCCAGGCCATGAATGCGGGCGATGCCGTCGCCAACGGAGATCACGGTTCCAACTTCATCGACGGTGATCTTGTTTTCGTAGTTTTCAATCTGCTCACGAATGAGCTGTGTAATCTCGTCTGCTTTAATCTGGGCCATGTCCGCTCTCAGCTACCGTCTGCCAGCTATTCGCCAGCAGGGCATCTTAAATAGTGAAAGTCTAGTTCTCGATCAACTGCTGACGAATGCGCTGCAACTGTCCGCGCACGGAGCCATCGTAAATTGTGCTGCCAACCCGAACCGTGACGCCGCCGATCAACTTCGCATCGATGGCATAGCGGGGCAGGACGATCTTACCGGTCATGCGAGAAAGCTCGTCAAGCAGCGAGGATCGCTGCTCAGGGACAAGCTCGCGAGCACTGACGATTTCAGCGTCGAGACGTCCGTAACGGCTGTTGAGTTCAATCTCCAACAGCTTGGCAATCTCGGGCAGTAGGGTGATGCGATCCTTATCGATGAGCACGGCGATGAAGTTGCGCACCGGACGATCCGTGACGCCAATCCGGGCGGCCAGTGCATCCAAGACCTGATGCTTCTGCTTCAACGGTGATTGCGGGCGACTCCCATACCTCGCGAAGTTCGCGGCTTTCGACAAAGGCGATCACCAGCGAACACAACTGCGCGACAGCCTTGGGCGGATCCAGCTTTGCGTCGGCGATGACATCGGCCAGAGCGCGGGCATAACGGATGGATACGGCTGCCATTATTGACCATCCTTTCCGACCTGGGAGGCAAAGGCACGAACCAGCGCCTGATCGGTAGCGTCGTCCACTTTAATTTTCTTCTGCCGCCAGGCCCACCGCAAGGTCGGCCACAAAAGACTTCAGTTCGCGCTGTGCGAGTCGGGCAGCAGCGTTAATCTCCTGCTCGGCGGCGGCGATGACGTTCTTGGCATCTTGCTTCGGCGGCAGTCCTTGATGCGCTGCTCCTCAACACTGAAATCGGCCTCGGCGGCGCTGCGAATTGTGGCGATATCGGCATCGAGTTTGGACAGGCGGACTTCAATTTCGCTGAGCCGCGCGTTGGCTTCGGCACTGGCCTTGCGAGCCTCTTCAATTCCCTTCTGGATCTCGGCAGTACGGGGAGCGAAGCCATGGGGAAGCGCCTTGCGCACAAGCCATCACAGCGATGCCGAACAGAATTGCGAAGTTGATGACGAGGAATCCCCAGTACACCGTCTCTTTGGGGAGCCCGGTCTTGGAGGCTACGTACCTCACGCCCGCGGAGTACTTGAACTGCGCGTTCTCTTCCGCCTCTTCCGTATTCTCAGGAGGATGACCTTCTCCTGCCCGCATGGAAGCTTTGCCAAGATCGCGCTCCGCCTCTCTATTGAGCTGACCGATTACCGCTGATTGGGCAGTAGTGGTAGTCAGACGGCTGGGACTGGGAAGGGGTTTGCGAAAACAGTAGGCCAGAGGCCAACAGAAGCCCGACGGCGAGAAGACAGATGCGGCTATGTTTCGACATTATCGCCCGCCCATGACTGCTACCGGGCCAGAGCCAGCGGCTTGAAGAATGGTTCCGATAATCTGGTCTGCGATGCGGTCGCTGTCGGCTTCCAGAGTGACGCGGGCAGCAGCGGCGTCCCGCTCGAGCTCGGCCTTGGCTTGCGCGATCTGCTGCTGGGCGCGTTCGCGGGCCTGAGCTACGCCAGCGGCACGAGCCTCGATCGCCTGCTTGCGGCGGTTATCCAAGGATTTAAAGATGGCCAGTTGCGCTTCGCGCAGCCGGGCCTCATATTCCTTGGCGCGCTGTGCGGCGGCCGCGATATCGGCGCGAGCCTGTTCGGCCGCTCCCTGGATACGCCTGCGGCGTTCGGCCAAAACGGCCTCCAACGGCTTATGCACGACTACGTGATAGAAACCGTAGAGCGCGAGGAGTAGCACCACGGTGGGGATGGCGCCGAGCAGTAATTCACCTAATTGCCTGAAGGTTTGTTCCATTTCAATATCGTGAGTGCAATAGCCCAGAAGTGTAGGGATCTAAAGGAGCTCTCAAGGTAACACGCCCGGAGAGCGACTGTCAAATAGCCAGGTTGTCGGCTTTCGCTCTCTTAAAGATACCCATTTTGGCCAGGAATTGGGAAAAAAAAACGGCTGCTCTCGATCTTTCTTGACTGGCGCAGCCATAGCGCTAACATGTGGATATCGCCTCCGATCCAAACCGGATCGAAGTGGGCCTGTGGCTGAGGAAATGACACCGCTCCTCAGCGACAGGCCCATTTTAATTTTGCAATGCAAGAGAATCTCATTAATGAGAACTTGCCGCAAATCCCACATTCGCCAACAGAGGGCGGATGTGGGCCACCCGTCCGTCTTTGCTCTTAACTCTCTTTGTCGCTACTTTTTATCGCTCCCCGCACCGGTTTTCTGGCGCGGCGGGTTCTGGGCACGGTCGCTGGAGGGATGACAAACTGATGGAGCCGGCGAAGCAGCGACTCCGGCGCATCCACCTCAAGCTCTACCGTCTCATTCTCGCCGTATTGGCGCGAAAGGATGACGGCTGCGCGACTCAAGTTGCGCCAGAGCCTTGCCCTCCGACTGCGGAACCCTGAGCCGGGCGCGCTCAATCGGGTCCTGATCGAGATGCGCATCGATGGCGGCGAGCAACTGCTCCAGGCGCAGCCCGCGGGCGGCGGAAATATGTACGCTGTCCGGGGCGTCCTTGAGCCCGGCGCGGGTGTTCTCATCGAAGAGGTCGATCTTGTTCAGGACGTGAATTTGTGGCTTGTCGAACGCATCCAGCTCGCGCAGAACGGACTCCACCTGGGCCATCTGCTCGGCGGCGGTGGGGCTGGTTGCGTCGGTGACTTGGAGCAGGATGGCGGCGCGCTGCACCTCCTCCAGAGTGGCGCGGAAGGCGGAAACCAGCGTGGTAGGCAGGTTGCGAATGAATCCGACGGTGTCGGAGAGAAGCACATCGCGCCGCGAGGGCAGGGTGACGTTGCGCAAGGTCGGGTCCAGAGTGGCAAACATGCGCGAGCTTTCGACTACTCCGGCACGGGTGAGCGCGTTGAAGAGGGTGGATTTGCCTGCGTTGGTGTAGCCCACCAGCGCGACCACCGGAACCGGAACGGCTTCACGGCGCTGGCGCTGCTGCGAACGAATGCGGCGCACGTCTTCGATCTGCTCCTTGACGTGCTTGATGCGGCGATGAATTTTGCGGCGGTCGGTTTCTAGCTGGGTCTCGCCCGGCCCGCGGGTGCCGATGCCGCCGCCAAGCTGCGACATCTCCGCCCCGCGCCCAGCCAGCCGGGGCAGCATGTACTCAAGCTGCGCCAGTTCCACTTGGAGCTGGCCTTCACGGGTGCGCGCGTGACGGGCGAAGATGTCAAGGATCAACTGCGTGCGATCGACCACGCGGCAATGAAACTCGTGCTCGAGATTGCGAAGTTGAGAAGACGACAGCTCGTGGTCGAAGATGAGCACGCCGGCCTCGGCCATCTTGGCGGCGGCGGCGATCTCTTCGACCTTGCCGCGCCCGATCAGGGTCGCCGCGTCGGGGCGGTCGCGGCGCTGCAGCACCTCTCCTACGACCATCGGCGCCGGCGCTCGAGGTCAGCTCGCGCAGCTCCGCGAGAGACTCTTCGGCGTTGAAGGGTACGGCATGGTCGTCGGCTTCCAGATGCAGCGTTTTGGAGGCTGACTTGGCCTGGAGCGCCTGTGGAGGAATGCGGGGTTTGCGGGCGGGATCTTCCGCGGGCTCGTCTCCGCCCTGCGGCAGCACGGGCGCGAGGACGAGCTGCGGAATTCAACTCCGACCAGAAACGCGCGCTCCAACTCGCCTGGTAAACGGGGCCGCTCGGCGGCGGCGGCGGTTTCCAGGGGCCCGGGCAAGCGACGCTCAGCGATGGCTCACCCCTGCTGCGACGATCGGCGTGGCGGACGCCACCGGGGAGGGCGAGGGGGAAGCCGCGTGGGCGGCCGGCCGCTCCAGGTGCGGCGCACGCGCCATGACAACGGTGGAAATGGCGTGCTTGAAGATTAATTGTTCCTGATTGTTGGTTTCGAGCACGACGGAATACTTATCGAACGAGCGGATGCGGCCCGCCAATTTGACGCCGCTCAACAGGTAGATAGTGATAACGGACTTATCTTTCCTGGCAGTGTTGAGGAACGAATCTTGTATGTTCTGTGCCGGCTTGCTTTCCATCGGTCTATTTCTCCTTCATAAGTAGAACAGCCAAATCCACAAACACCGCCTCGGTTGAGAATACAGGCGGGTTCAACCCTGTCCGGCGGGGAAGTTCGCGTCTCCCGGACAAGCCATAACGATACGGCCTAAGCCGTCCGATTTCAACTTGGATGCGAGTTCCGGGAGCAGAGTTCGTCCGATTCAGCAAGGAGAGCCAATTCGGGGCTCGCTTTTCTCCCTCGCCAGGGAAAAGCGGAGGCCGGAAGCATCCGGAGGCGGCAAGAAGTGCGCGCAAGAAAACGAAATTATGCCCGGTAAAAAGAGACGGCGGCGTGCGAATCCGCGCCTATAATAGGTCGGCTATGGAAGAACGGGAATATTACGACGAACGGCAAGAGACCAAAAAGCATATGCTGATCTGCCCGCACTGCCGGCAGGAGGGCGAATACGAAGTCGGCTGGATTGTGCGCATGAAAAAGAAATCGCTGCCGCCCCGGGCCGACGAACGCGACCGGGCAAAGTTCGCCAAGGCGCAGAGCTACATGGTGCGCAAGGACGATCTGCTGGCCTGCAAGAATTGCGCTGCCGCAAGCGCTTTGAAATCGCCGGCATTCAGACGGTGGCGTTTCTCTAGCGCCAGGCCGTTTGCTCTCCCAGGTTATCGCCCAAAAACGGGGCGAGAACCTGGCACCGGCGAGTGATGGAAACCGAAAAGAGGGACGCTCACACGGGCGTCCCTTTTTTGGTATCTCTGCTTGACGATTGGCGGCCTCGCAAACAAACACCACAGACTTAAATTGAACAGCCATTCAGTTTTTCTGCTCGGGCGAGATATACTTGCCGGTCTTGCAGCCGCATCGCTGCTGCTGCCAGAGATGAAGCTGGCGTGGCTTCTCGCTTTCTATTCGTGTGGTTTCGGGACGCGAGTTTCCGTTCCTGGGTCGAATCAAACTTCCGTCGAGGTGCAGGGTGAAGATCCTGGTTTGCATGAAGCAGGTACCGCAGAAAGACGCGCCGCTGAAGCTGAATGAGCGGGCAACCTGGGTTCGTGAAGACGTGGGCTATGAGGTGAATGAACCCGACGCGTATGCGCTGGAAGAGGCGCTGCGGCAGCGGGAAAAAAATGGCGGCGAAGTAGTGGTGATCACCGCCGGTCCGGCGCGCGCGCAGCAGGTTCTGCGCGAAGCTCTGGCCAAAGGAGCCGACCGCGCCATCCATCTGGAAGACGAGCGCTTTGTTACCCTGGACGCCTTCAACATTGCGCGCGCATTTGCCGCGGCGATCAAAGACGAATCCTTCGACCTGATCTTCACCGGCCTGCAATCGGACGACTTCGGCTATGCGCAGACCGGCGTGCTGCTGGCGGAGTTGCTGGGCTGGGCGCACGCCACCATCATCATGCAGATTGAAGCCGGCGTAAAGGAACCGGCGGCATCCGAGTAAAGCGCGAGTTGGAGAGCGGGTTCTTCCAGTTTGTGGAGATGCCGCTGCCCTCGGTGCTGACGATTCAGTCGGGCATCAACAAGCTGCGCTATGCGACGCTGATCGGCATCAAGCAGGCCAAGAACAAGCCGCTGCGCAAGGTGAGCTTCGATGAAGTTTCCGCGGCGCTGAAGCCGAATCAGTTGACCATCGAGCGGCTCTACATTCCGGTGAAGACCAAGCAGACCGAGGTCATACAGGGCTCGCCGCAGGAAGTGGCGAAAAAGCTGGTGGCCAAGCTGCGCGACGAAGTGCGCGTGCTGTAAAGGAGCGATGAATGACGGCAGAGAAGCAGGAAGACCGCGAGCAGGCGCGCGAGAAAATCAATACGATCGCGCATCATCGGCGGGCTTTTCCTGATCGTGGCGCTGCTGCTGTGCTTACTTCCACCAGGGAGGCGCCAGGGGCGTACCTACCCTGGGAGTGCTGGCGGCGATCTCTTTGCTGCGGGCGCAGCGCTGCTGTGGGCTGGATGGCGGCGGATGCGCGCGCTGCGGTAGCGCTGCAGAGCTCACATCTGCTGACTACGGCAGATGTGGGGCACCGTCACTGAGACGAAGACGTAGGCAGGCGAGCGAGGAAAGACGAGATGGCAGAGAAGATTCTGGTAATCGCAGAGCAGCGCGAAGGCAAACTGAACCGGGTCTCCTTTGAGACGCTGGCAGGCGCACAGGCGCTCGCCAAACAGACCGGCTGGACGGTGGAAGCCGCGGTGGTGGGCAGCAACATCGCATCCGTGGCCGCCGAGATCGCAAAGACCGCGGTCGCGAAGGTCTATGCCATCGAAGACAAGGCGCTGGAGCAATACACTCCGGATGGCTTTGTGACCGCGCTGAAAACATTCATCGAACTAAACAAGCCGAAGCTGGTGCTGCTGCCGCACACCTACCAGGTGCGCGACTTTGCGCCGAAGCTGGCCGCGGCGCTGGGTGCGGTGCTGGTGAGCGACGCGGTGGGCTGCAAATTCGAAGACGGAAAGCTGCTCTTTACGCGGCAGATGTTCCAGGGAAAGTTCGCCGCCGACATCTCGCTTGCGGGCGATGGGCCGTGGTTTGCGAGCTTCCAGACCGGCGCGTTTCGCGGCGACCAGGTGGAGGCCGGGAGAGGCGCCCGTCGAACAGGTGCAGCGCCAGCACCGGCGAGATTCGCACGAAACCTGAGGCTCCGTTCCAGGAGGCTCGGCAGGCGGTCGATCTTACGCAGGCCGAGATTATCGTCTCGGTGGGGCGCGGCATTAAAGAGCAGAAGAACATTGAGATTGCCAAGGCCTTGGCCGATGCCTTGGGCGGAGAGATTGCGGCCTCGCGCCCCATCTGCGACGCGGGCTGGCTGCCGATGGAGCGCCAGGTCGGTTCGAGCGGACAGACCGTGAGCCCCAAGCTCTACCTCGCGCTCGGCATCAGCGGCGCGATTCAGCACTTGGTCGGCATGAAGGGCTCGCGCACGATCATCGCGATCAACAAGGACGCGGATGCTCCGATCTTTGAAATTGCGGATGTGGCGGTGGTGGGGAATCTGTTTGACATAGTTCCGGTGCTGACGGAAGAGATTCGGAAGGCGAAGGCGTAAAGAGCAGGTTTCAAAGTTTCAAGGTTTCAAAGTTTCAAGGTTGCGAGTGAGGAGACTTTTTGACTAACACTTATAGAGACCTGCTGGTGTGGCAGAAGGCAAAGGAGCTTGTCGTCGAGATCTACCGGGCAACAGAACGATTTCCGAAGAGCGAAATATTTGGTTTGACGAGCCAGATGTGAAGGGCCGCGGTCTCGGTCGCATCGAACATTGCCGAGGGGCAGGGACGCGGCAGTAAGCCTGATTTTGCGAAGTTTCTCTGTATCGCGCGCGGTTCATTGCTGGAGTTGGAAACTCAACTCGAAATCGCGCTGGAACTCGGGATGGGCAACACAGACGAACTCCTCAAGCTGCGCGAAGATTGTTACAAGACGCTGGGACTCCTCAATCGGCTTCTGAGCGCAATCGAAACAAAGGCCAGAGTGTAGCGATTTCAACCTTGAAACTTTGAAACCTGAGAAAGATCATGATATTTCGCACACCGCTCGAAGGTGTCACCCATCCGGAGATGGAGGCCGACGTTGTCATTGTGGGCGGCGGACCGGCGGGAATGGCGTGCGCGCTGCGGCTTTCGCAGTTGATCGATGCGCATAATGCGGAGCCTCGTAATTCGAATCCCGAGGCGCAGCTATCCAAGGAAAACATTTACGTACTGGAAAAGGCGCGCGAGATCGGGCAACACTGTCTCTCGGGAGCTTTGCTGGACCCGCGTTCGATGGATGAGTTGCTGCCGGAATGGCAGAAGCAGGCGCCCTTCGAGGCCGAAGTCGTAAGCGACAGCCTCTATTACCTGACCCGCAAGTCTGCGTTCAAGTCTCCGGTGACGCCGCCTCCGATGCAAGACCATGGCAACTACGTGATCAGCATCAACCGCTTCACGAAGTGGCTGGGCGCCAAGGTGGAGGAGACGGGGATCACCATCTTCAGCGGCTTCGCCGGGAGCGAGCTGATCTTTGAAAATAACGGCGGGGATGGCGAGCGTGTGGCCGGAGTGCGCACCGACGACAAAGGGGTGGACAGGAGCAACCAGCCCAAGGCAAATTTCGAGCCGGGATACGATCTGAAAGCGAAAGTGACGATTCTGGCCGAAGGGTCGCGAGGATCGCTGACCAAGCAGCTTAGCGAGCGGCTGGGACTGATGCGCGATCGAAATCCGATGACCTATGGCGTGGGAGTGAAAGAGTTGTGGGAGGTGCCCGCGGGACGCATTCGGCCGGGCGAGGTGATCTACACCATGGGCTATCCGCTGACCACCAAGGAGTACGGCGGGGCGTGGATATACGGCTGCAAAGACAACATGGTTTCGCTCGGCTTCGTCACAGGGCTCGACTATCCTGATCCGCGCACCGATCCGCAGCACGTGCTGCAATCGTTCAAGCAGCATCCGTTTGCGGCCAAGCTCCTCGAAGGCGGCAAGATGGTGCGGTACGGCGCGAAGACCATGCCGTATGGGGGATGGTGGTCGATGCCGCCGCTGGGCGGCGATGGATGGATGATCGTGGGCGACGGAGCTGGCTTTCTGAACTCGCAGCGGCTCAAAGGAATTCACCTGGCGATCAAGAGCGGAATGCTCGCGGCCGAGACCGCTTTCGAGGCTTTGATCGCGGGCGACAGCAGCGCCCGGCAGCTAGGGAAGTTTCAGCAAAAGGTCGAGGCAAGCTGGATCAAAGAGGAGCTCTATCCGGTGCGCAACTTCCACCAGGGATTTGAGCACGGCTTCGTGAGCGGGATGCTGAACACCGGCCTGCTGATGGCTACCGGGGGACACGGCCTCCGCGACCGCTATCCGGCACACGCCGGACATGAGCGCATGTTGCCGCTCTGGGACGTGATGGGGCATGCCGGGGGGGCGCGAGCAGATACTGGGCTGGGCCAAGGGCGACGGGCGGTTGACGTTCGACAAGCTCACGGACCTGTATCACTCGGGAACGCGGCACGAAGAGGATCAACCCGCGCACCTGATCATTCACGACACGGATATCTGCAGCAATCGCTGCACTAAAGAGTACGGCAATCCCTGCCAGTTCTTCTGTCCGGCGAACGTCTATGAGATGGAGGAGGTGCCGGACGAGCCGGGCAAAAAGCGCATCCACCTCAACCCTTCCAACTGCGTGCATTGCAAAACCTGCGACATCATGGACCCCTACCAGATCATTACGTGGGTGCCACCCGAGGGCGGCGGCGGGCCAAACTACGAGGGAATGTAGTATTTCGGATTCCACGATAGTCATGTGTCAAGGCCTTTGTCCTTTCCTCGACTGCGTCTTTGTCACACGGTTGGCATCTATACCAGCAGGATTTAGCGTTTAACACTTAGCCTGGGTTTTCTGATTTTTATGCCGTTACAGGATAAATTCGGGCGCAGCATTCACGACCTTCGCATCTCGATCACTGACCGGTGCAACTACCGCTGCGTTTACTGCCGGACCGGCACTGTGGGCGCACAGTTTGCCGAGCTTCCGCTGGCTGATTACCTGCGCATGGCGCGCGTCTTTGTTTCGCTCGGCATTACCAAGATTCGCCTCACCGGAGGCGAGCCGCTGCTGCGGCGCGACATCGTCGAGATGGTGCGCGAGCTTTCCGCCCTGCGCACCCATGAGGGCAAAGCCCCGGAGCTGGCGATCACCACCAACGGGCATCTGCTTGCTGAGATTGCCGAGCCGCTGAAACAGGCGGGGCTGGACCGCGTAACCGTGAGCATGGACGCCGTGGACCCGGAGCGCTTTGCCCGCATCACCCGGGTGAAAAACGGTTATGCCTCTGTGCTGGAAGGTTTGCGGGCGGCGCGGCGAGCAGGGCTGGGCCCGGTAAAGGTTAACTGCGTTTTGCTGCGCGGCTTCAACGAGGATCAGATTGAGGCCTTTGGCCGCTTCGCACAGCAAGAGCAGGTCTCGGTTCGCTTCATCGAATTCATGCCGCTGGAAGAGGGCCGCGTCTGGACGCCTGAGGTGGTGGTTCCGCTGGCTGAGGTTCTGGAGCGCATGGCGCGCTTTGCGCCCTTCCATGAGATTGCGCACGAGCCTAGCTCGACCTCGCGGCGCTACCGCTTCGACGATGAGAGCGCGGAGTTCGGCGTGATTGCTCCGGTGACGCTTCCCTTCTGTGGAGCGTGCTCGCGGTTGCGGCTGACCAGCGATGGCAAGATCCGCACCTGTTTGTTCTCACTGCGCGAGCATGACCTGTACGCTGCGTTGCGCTCCGGTGGCGGAGACGAAGAACTGGTGCGTGTGATCGAGTACGCCGTGGCCCACAAGGAAGAGCGGCATCACATCGGCGAGCCGGGATTCGTACACGCGGGCAGGACGATGGTGCACATCGGCGGATGACGGCTGAAGCCAGCTTTTGCGCTGCGGACCGAAAACGGTTTGCGCGTGCAAAAATACTTGCTCCCTTTGGCGCGTTCATGCATTATTAACAATAGTACGAACTACGGCTTCAACATCCCCGCGGATGGGACCTTTGAAGGTATGTGCATCCGCTGGAGCCGGCGATAGCGCTTTCAACATCCCCGTTTTCGTGCCGAAAAGCAGCGAAAACTGAAGGCAGACAAACTTTGGCTACAGCAGTCAGTACGAACTCTACGTGTTCCCTGGACAATTATCTCGTCCTGCCGGACCACTCGATGGACGCTCGCATTCGTGCCGCTCGCGAGATTCTCGGCGAGCAGTGTGTCGTGCTGGGGCACCACTACCAGCGCGACGAAGTGATCCAGTTTTCCGACTATCAGGGTGACAGTTGGCGGCTCTCGGAGTTGGCCTCGCAGGCCAAGGGACGCTACATCGTCTTTTGTGGCGTGCACTTCATGGCCGAGTCCGCCGACATTCTGGCGCGGGCTGACCAGCAGGTGATTCTGCCGGACTTGAACGCCGGCTGCTCGATGGCCGACATGGCCGAGATCTCGCAGGTGGAAGACGCCTGGGAGCAGTTTGTGCGCCTGGGCCTGACCACCGAAGACGGACGCGGCATCACGCCGCTGACCTACATGAATTCGGCGGCGGCGATCAAGGCCTTTGTGGGCGAGCGCGGCGGAGCGGTCTGCACCAGCAGCAACGCGCGGGCGGCGATGCAGTGGGCTTTCGAACGCAACGAGAAAATCTTCTTCCTTCCCGACCAGCATCTGGGACGCAACACCGGCTACGCCCTGGGGATTCCCCTGGACGAGATGGTGGTGTGGGATCCCTACCAGTTGCAGGGCGGCCAGTTGGCGGAAAGGCTGCGCAAGGCGAAAGTGATCCTCTGGAAGGGGCACTGCTCGGTACACCAGCGATTTTTGCCCGAGCACGTGGACCGCATCCGCGAACGCTACCCGGAGATCCAGGTCATCGTGCATCCTGAGTGCCGCTGGGAGGTCTGCCAGAAGGCCGACGACACGGGCTCCACCGACAAGTTGCGGCGGCTAGTGGCCGAGGCTCCGGCGGGCGCGAAGTTTGCCATTGGAACCGAAATTCATCTCGTCAACCGCCTTGCCAAGCAGCATCCTGACAAGACGGTTGTGACTCTAAACGATTCAGGCTGCCTCTGCACCACGATGTATCGCATCTCGCCGCAGCATCTGGCCTGGTCGCTGGAGAACCTGGTGGAGGGCACGGTGGTCAACCAGATCAAGGTGCGGCCGACGGTGAAGCGCTGGGCCAAGGTCGCCCTCGACCGGATGCTGCAGATCAAGGGCTGAAGGCGGGCCGCGCAGGCCGCCCCCACATTCGCCAACTGCGGGCGGATATGGGCCACCTGCCACCCGCGCTTCCGGCCGAGGGAGCACGGCGGATGTGTGCCACCTTCGGGCCTGCCGGAGTGAGCGGCTGGAAGATCGGTTTAGAATGGAAGTAGACCATGCGAACCTTTACCGTGCGCGAAGCGCAATCGATGCTGCCGATTCTGGAAAGCCTGCTGCGCAAATCGATCGAATCAAAAGCACTGATCGAGGAGATCGATCAGGAATTCAATGAGCTGAGCGAACGCATCTTTCTGAATGGCGGAACCCTGGTGGATGTGCGCGCCTGCGCCGCTCGCCGGGCGCAGCGCGAAAAGGCCATCCAGGCTGCCAAGGATACCCTCTCGGAGATCAATGCCATCGGCGTGCAGGTAAAGGACCTCGACATCGGACTGCTGGATTTCCCCTGCAAGGTGGACGGTGAGATTGTGCTGCTGTGCTGGAAGATGGGCGAAACGACCATCTCGCACTGGCACGGGACCGAAGAAGGCTATGCCGGACGCAAGCCGATCGACGACCGCATGGGCGGGGAGTGAAGAGCAAAGTTTCGAGGTTTAGAGGGAATCCGTTGAATGGTGTAGCCCGGCGCCTTCGGGAACTGACGAGAAGCAAGATGGCTGGTTGAAAAGCCTGAGACGGCACGGAAAGTTGAAGAGTGCTGGGGTCTTTCGCTGCGCTCAAGATGACCCTCAAGAGCAAGAACAACAGCGACCAAGCTCGCGGTGCAATGCAAAACTCAAGGGTGCCCTCGATGGCACCCTTGAGTAATTCCGGAATCAATGAATCTCAGACTTTTAACTTTGAAACCCTGAAACCTGATTTCTATCGGCTTTCCTTCATTGCTTCGTCAAACTTTGCCAGGAAGCGATCCACACCTTCGTCGGTTGCCAGCGGTCCCATGATGCCGATGCGGAAGATCTTTCCCGCCAAGGGGCCGAAGCCTCCGGCGATTTCGATGCCGTGTTTTTCCAGCAGATAGGCGCGCACCTTGGCCTCGTTCACGCCCTCGGGAACGCGCGGCGTGTTGAGGTTCCAGATGCGGTTCCCCTCGGCGACGTGCATGGTCAAACCGAGCCGCTCGATTCCGGCGACGAAGCGCTGATGCGCCCGGTAGTGTCGTGCCTGGCGCAGCGCCAAGCCCTCTTCTGCGATGATCGCCAACGCCTCATGCAGCGCATAGAAGAGCGTTGCCGAAGCGGTGTGATGATAGCGATGCGAGACGGCCAGGTAATCCTGAATCAGCGTGAGGTCGAAGTACCAACTGCGGTTCGCCTGCTTGCGTTGGCTGAGCCGCTCCTGCGCTCGCGGCGAGATCGTCATCGGGCTCAATCCCGGAGGCGCGCTGAGTCCCTTCTGGGTACAGCTATAGGCGACGTCGATGCCGTTGGCGTCCACCTCCACGGGCATTGCACCCAGCGAGGTCACGCAATCGGCGATCACGATGGCGTCCACTTCATGCGCGGCGGCGCAGAGCGCCTTGCTCTGCTGGAAGACGCCGGTCGAGGTTTCCGCCTGCACGAAGGCCACAACCTGCGGACGTTCGCGGCGGATGAATTCGGCGGCCTCATCGTCGCTGACGGCTTCGCCCCAGGGCTTTTCCAGGCGCACGATCTCGGCGCCATGCCGCTTGGCCATCTCGCCGATACGTTCGGCGAAGAATCCGCCGGCAAAGAGCGCCAACTTGGTGCCCGGCTCAATGAAGTTGGAGACTGCCGTTTCCATTCCGCCCGAACCGGTGGCCGAGATCGGCATGGTCAGTTCGTTCGCGGTACCGAAGACCTCGCGAAGGCCCTTCTGCACGCCTTGCGACACTTGAAAGAAATATGGATCAAGGTGGCCGACTATGGGCTGCGCCATCGCTGATAAATGCGCGGATACACCTGACTCGGCCCTGGTCCGTAGAGCAGGCGCTTGGGCGGATGAATGGAAGTCTTTATGGTGGTGACAGTTGTTTCGCTGATTGTGCTCATCTTCCCTTTCTAAAACCTAGCCTTTCCCGAACCTAGCATTCCCGAAACTTGCTTCGTTACCTAGATGCTACGCTGCTCGCCGGAGATTCGAAAGCATCAGGCTTCGAATTGGCCGCGGAAATCTGCAAATTGCTGCCGCAGAGCTTCAAATTCGGCGCGCAGTCGGGCGATTTCGGCTTCGAGGGCGATGATGCGATCCTCGCGCGAGATCGGGGCCGCGCCTTCGCCGAGGGCCTGCATGTCATCGCTCCACCCGCCGTCGTCTCCGGAGAACAGGTCGGCATAGCGCGCCTCCTTGGTTCCCGGCTGCCGCGGCAGCAGCCTCACCAGCGGCGGGATCGTGCTCGATGAGCTTTTGCAGAACCAGTTGCACTTCGTCGAGATCTTCCAGGCGATGCATGCGCTCGCTGCGTCCGCGCAGCTCGCCCGGCGTCTGCGCTCCGCGCAGCAGAAGCGTGCAGAGCAGTGCGCTCTCGCGGCGGCCAAGATTCAAGGCCTCGCCCATGCGATGCTCAAAGCGAGCCACCCGGCCCTCGACCCGCGCCACTCCCGCCAGCCCTTTTCCTCCAGCGAACGCAGTGCCGCGCGCACCGCCGCTTCATCCACCTCCATCACCGGTTCGCGATTCGACTTCTGATTGCAGGCCGCCAGCAACGCGTTGAGCGTCAGCGGATAGTACTCCGGGGTGGTCATGTCTTTTTCCATCAGCGAGCCCAGCACTCGCTTCTCTACCGCGTCCAGATGCAAGCTCCAAAGCTTCCCTCCTCACCTCAGTCTTCCATATAGAGATGTATTCTGCACTTCTCGCCCCGGCGCGGCAAGCCGATAGGGCACGTTGACCGAAGCCGCGCATGACGCAAAGTGCGATCGCTGGACGCGCCGGCGGCCCATGCGAAGCAGCCCCGACCGCATCCCGGAGGCGAAAACGATGCTGAGTAGAGTAGAATCTCTCAATCCGAGATAGGAAAATTTACCCGATTGCTGCCTAGTTGAAGGGTAATTTCCGGTCTGCCCGAATTATGATTGGGTAAGATTGATTTTCGAAGAAACGGGCGGGCACATTCTCCCCGCTCTGGGAGCTTGCATGAAGCGCTTGATCGGCTATACGGCCGCACTTTGCCTTTTGGCAATCACGGTCGGCTGTGGTGGAGTTACGAGCACCGGAACGCTGGCCTACATCAGCAATTCCACGGGCACGGGTTTCACTGTTTACAACGTGAATAACGGACGGAACCCTGACCACGTCCTCATTTCACCGCTGCCCACCCCGGCGGCACCCAAGGTTATTCAGTTTTCCGCCAATGGCAATTGGGCCTACTTTCTGGACGCTGCCGGCACTAACATTTACGGCTACACCCGCGCCGGCAACGGCTCGTTTGCGGGGCCGATCACGAACTCTCCCTTTCCTGTAGGCCCAGGCGCCTCTTCGCTGGTGCTCGCCCCCAACAGTGCCTCCCTCTATGTAGCGCTGCCGAACACACTGGGCGGCGCGCTCGCTATCTTCTCGATCGACGCAGGGACGGGCATTCTTACGCAGGTGGGCAGCAACCTTCAGCTCGGCTCTCCGATGACGCAACTGGTAATGGCGCCCAACGGCAGTGCCCTCTACGGCCTCTCCCCAGGTGTTTCGGTGACATCGGGCAAGCAGGAGGTACTGACCTTTACGCTTACCTCTTCGTCCGGCATTGCCCAGTTGGCAAACACATATTCGGTAGGCGTCGACCCCGTCTACATGGTTCTGTCCGCGAACGGCTATTTCATGTATGTGTTGGACCACACTGCAACGACCAACATCGCCAATGTGGCAAACTGCTCTGGGTTGACGAACACGAACTGCACGCCGACAGGACCGAGCCCCAACTTCTACGGCTTCACGGCGGCTGGCACCACTCTAACGCCTCTGGCTGGTGCCAACGGCGGCACCGCTGGCGGAAACAATGTCTTCAACGAAAACGCGGACCTTGCTACCGGACAGTTTCCGTCCAACCCGATTGCCGGCGCGACCTCGAACGACTCGCGTTTTCTGTTCATTGCCAACCAGGGCTCACACAACGTCTCCACCTTCAGACTGCTCACTACGGGCGAGCCGACCGAAGTTCTCGGTTCTTTGGCCACGGTCAACGGCATCGTGACGTCCACGGCGTCTCCGTTATTGCGGCCTTGTTGCACCACGCCGTCGTTTGTTGCCGTTGCCACTGCGAACAATGGGTTGTATGTGCTCGATACACCCGCGGGCAAGGTCTTCCAGTTCGCAATCAACCAGAGCACCGGCCAGATACGAGCGCTGATGTCGGCCTCGGTTGGCGCTGAAAACGCGACAAGCAATCCGACCTGGATCACGATCCGATAGGTGCGGCACATGAATCGGTTGTTCACCCTCACTCTCATTGGGCTTGCCGGATTGCTGGCAAGCTGCGGCAGTTCGGTCACCAGCAGCACGCAGCCCGTCACCAACTTGCTTATTCGATGGTGGTGTCGCCGACTCTATTTACGCTGAATGTCGGCGACTGGTCCACGATTACGGCAACGGAAGAAGTGACTTTTGAGAACGGTGCTCCCAAGCCGGTTTCGCCGCAGCCGGAGATCAAGTTCTTCTCCTCCGACCCACCATCACGATCTCTCCCGTCGGAGAAGTCTGCGCCGGACAATGGGACATCCTCTATCACATCTGCACGCCGACCGGCAGGATTCCCACCGGATACGTGACCATCACGGCCTACGACGCCACGCGCAACGTCGGCGCGACGGCGCAGCTATCGGTTCACCAGCGCGCCGCCAGCATTGACTTGAGCGCTGACCCCACCAGCCCGACTCCAACTTTTTGGCCAGGGAGCAGTCAATCGTGGCCAATCAGCGCAACGGGAGTACCTGTAAACTGCATCTCGCAGAATAATCAGGTGCAGTATGTTGCGCATCCCGTGGACGGCAGCGGCAATAACGATCAGCAGTTGTTCCATTCTCCCGGCGGCTGCTGGCTGTGTGAACAACAACGACTACACCTGGACTGTGGGCGACCCCAACGTGGCCGCGGTCAGCACCTTTGGATTCGTGGTTGCGCGCAATCCTGGCGTGACCAGCGTGTATGCGACCCTGAACGGAACCACCAGCGCAGCCTGCGACATTTGCAACCTGCCCGCCCACTTCGATCGTGCTGGGCTCTCTTCCGACTTCACAAGTGCAACGCCGGTGCCACCGTTCACTACGGCTGATACGTCCGATCTGGACTCTCGACCAAGGGCAATCGAGGAGTACGTAACTGCGACCCTGAAGGACGCCAACGGTAACAACGTAGTTACCGCGCCGCTGAATTACGTCACCTCGGACCCGCTGACCGGCAGCTTCAACACGGTGCTGCCGCTGATTGCAAAGTTGACGGCAAACACCTCTGGACGCTTCAGCATGGTCGCCGCCTGCGAACCGCCCAACTGCAATAATGCGGTGTACCGAACTACACTTTGCCCCTCAACGCAGCTACCTGCTCGGCATTGTCAGCTCCGGGATGCCTGGTGACCGGCACGGCGGCTGGCTTCGGTTTTCCGATTTACAGCAATGTGATCGGCGTGACCGTGCAGGGCATTACTGGCAGTTCGGTGCTGGTAACCGGAACGACCTTTGCCGACGGCGTTAGACCGATCCATCGCCTGGAAGTCTATGACAGCGAGTCGCTGGCCAACACCCGTACCATCGCGTTGGCCAATACGCCAAACTCTCTGGTAGTCGCTCCCAACGGCACAACCGCCTACGTAGGCGACGCGTGTCCCACACCGAATAACTGCGCCGGCCTGGTGGTGGTGAACCTGACGACCTTCCAGCCATCGCTGCAGACCTACCCGATCGTTGGCGGACTCAGCACCGACGTGATAACCGGCAAAGTGCTCGGGAGTTTCGCCGGACAGCCGCTACGTCGTGCTCTCCGACACGTTTCGGCCGCGCAACGCTACGTCTTCCTGATCGATACCACGGGAACCAAGTCGCCACGCGTTATACGATTGCCGGCAATCAACGCCGTGACCTTCGCCGCCGATGGCTCCAATATGTGGATCGGAGGCACCGGCGGAGTGTACGTATTCAACGCGGACACCTTCGTGCCGATTAGCTCGCATACCCTGACCGACGCTGGCCTCAGCACTGACGTGAAGGCGCTGGCATGGATGCCGGATGGACAGTCTTATTTTGCCAGCGGCGACCAATTGGTCAACTATTCCACCTGCAACGAACAGAAGCCGAAACAGCTATCGCTGGATTCAAGCCACGACGGGGCCCATCAATCTCGGAGCCACCGCGATCGGCGGCGTGCCAGAGGTGGTGGGTCTGTCACGGCAACACAGTGGCTCGACTATTCCGTCACTACCAGCGCGCAGATTCGGTCAATCGCGTCCAACGCCGTCAACGCCGGGCAACGGATTTGCGGGTCAACGGTCACGGTCAATGCGCCCGTCGCCACGACGGTCTCGTTGCCATGCACCGCAACTCAGGTCACTTTTTCACCCAGGCTGGAAGCGGAATTTGTCACCGGTGTGGACCCTCTCTTGCACGGCTACGGATTCCGTCATTCACGGCTACAGCCTGGCTACGCACGCGGTAACACCGTCCATCACCTACGACGGCTGGAACTTCGATCATCCCGCTTAGCGGCGGCGTACTCAGCGATGGCCGCAAGTTGTTCGTCGGAACCCATGACAGCACGACAAGCACAGCAACGCTGCATCGCTTCGACCTATCAACAGGTACGGCCACAACCGGCGCGCTGCTGGATGGCTTGCTCACGGAAGACCTGTCAATCTCCGTCGAACTGGTCCCCAGCTTCGTCGCGGTTGTCCCTAAGTAAAAGGAGAGACTTTTGAAACTTAAACTGTTACTTATTACCGTACTGGCGTTTGGCGGATGGCTCAAGCGCAGGGCTTTTTGTCCAATCTTTCGGTCGGTGCAGGCTTTGAGGGAATCTTCCCGGCGGCAACCTTTACCAAGTCCGCGGCGATAAATACATCGACAACAATGGCGCCTCCAGCACCCAGGACACCACGAACTCGGTGGGCGTTGTCGCCGACGCGCGCTATGACTTCGGCCACCACAGCGCACTGGATTTCTCCGTTACAGTCAATCGCAACACCGAATATTTCCTCCAGTCCGCCTCGGACTCCTTCAATTCTGCATTCCTCACCCACGTTCAGACCAATAACGCCGAGATCATCGGAAGCTATATTGTCCGCCTTCCCTCGAATGAACACGTGAAGCCGTACGCGCTGCTCGGCGGCGGCGTGGTTCGTTTCTCTCCGAATAACAATTTCACCACCGGGCTCTCACCTTCGACAGACACCAAACCCGCCTTCGCCTACGGCTTTGGAACTGACTTTAAGCTATCCGAGCGCTGGGCCTACGCCTGCAATATCGCGGCCTGGTCCGCGGCGAACCTGACTTCAAGCTAATGACCACGGGCCCATTTGGAACCGGGCTGAAGACGCATGTGCCGGAACCTTCGCTCGCAGCTCGTGTACCACTTCTAGAGTCATGAGCAGTCAAAAAGCAAAGGCCGGAGCGAAATGCTCCGGCCTTTGCTTTTAGCGCTGAATTTGCAAACTGCGAAGAATTCAGCGCAGCTCGTATTCCGAATACAAAATGTTCAACGTCGCCGTTCCGCCCAGCCGGACGCTGGTCACCGTCTGGTTGGAGGCCGGCAGCCAGAACTGTCCGATCTTTTGGTAACGATGTTCAATGCGTGTCTTCTTGATCCAGAAGGAAGGATTCTTGGCCAGTTCGGCGTCAATGCTCTCGACCGCGAAATCGGCCGCATTCACGCAGATCTGTCCGCGGTAGAGAAACTTGTTGTCATGCCGCGGCTCCACTTCCAGGAGATAGCACCCGCCGTACTGGCTGGGACGGGAGCCTAGCAGCGTGAAGTTATAGTTGTCCGTCGAAAGCGCGGTCTTGCGCTGATTCTCGGCATCGGCTGCCTCACGCTCCACCTCCAGCAATTTTGAAAACACCCGGGTCTGCATCATTTTCGAGCCGGTGTCGGAGACCACTTCGAAGCTTTTCCGCTCGGGGGCCTGATAGTGTGCCACCACTTCCATCTCCGCATCCCGATCGGAAGGAAAACCACGATAGGTCAGGGTATAGAAGCGTCTTCCGTCATAGCCGCGGAGAGCGGCCGAACGCTGCTCGTTATTCCGGCTGAGCCTAGCAACGATCTCTTCCACGCTCATCCCCGACCTGACAGCGCTGCTGGTTTGAACCAAGGTCGGGTCTGCTGCAAACGACGGAAGTGCGACCAAAAGAAGAAAGGCCAATGCCACCGTACTACGAGTAAGAATCGAACTCCGAACCTGACTGCTCATTACGCTCCTTGGTTGTTTGCCGCGCTGGAGTGCAGGAAAATCCAGGCGGGGTAACCGCAACCGGATTGATCTGCGCAGGTCATCTGTTAGCTCCAGTACCGTATTGGCCTCCACTAAATAAGGGTGCCAGCGGTCACTCCCGGCGCTTGCAAAACACCGCCAAACCGTACGCTTTTGGATGCAATGTTAGACCAATTTGGACGCTCGCAACGAGAATTCGAAAGCTCGCCGCGCTGATCGAGCTGGCCGCGTTCAGCCGATCTGTCCATCCGACTTACGAGGGGACGGTGATATCGCGGGCCGCTCCCCGGCTCACAAGTTCCGAGGCAAAGCGCCAACTATTGACCGCTCCGGCGACCACAAACAGCAGAACCGGTCGCGGCATCGCACTCTACGCAAACGGCTGTCCTTCCTCTCCCACCGCAGCGTGCTAAGTCGTTTTGATATAGAGATCAAAGGCCGCCGAGCACCCCTTCCGTTGCTAGAATCACTCCATGGCGGAGTTAGGCAAAACAATCCTCGGACTGGGCCTCATCCTAATCGTTCTTGGTGCGGTCATACTGCTGGCCGCACGCTTCGGGTTCCCCCTTGGCCGCCTGCCCGGAGACCTGCACTGGCGGAGCCGCAGCGGCCACACCCAGGTCTATTTCCCCTTGGGAACGTCGATCCTTTTGAGCATCTTGTTTTCGCTGGTACTGTGGCTTCTGAGCCTCTTTCGGCGATAGCACGCGGCAACCGAGGGGCACACCGAGCGCGGCTCACTGACGCGAGGTGACGTGGTCCATTTCGAGACCTGTGCTTTCAGACTGCAGTCTTATAAAGGCACTCTCATCGGCGACGACGTCTTTGCAGAACCTGCGGAAGCCCTCCCAGTCGGCCGACGGCACTTCATGCTGCTTGACGACCATCCGCCGTGTCGTAATCAAGACATTCTCTTTCAGCAGATGACTTGCGTGGTACTCGATATAGGGCGTCACGAGATGAACTGCCATGGGGAACGTCGCGGTGTAACCCCGTGGAAGTTCGAGCTTCGAGCGGTATGTGAGTTCTGACGGCGCACCCAACTCCTCGGGCTCGCGCGGCGCTTTCTCGATGGCGTCGTATTTCGTTTCGAAACCGAAACCCGGAAGCGGCGGTATGATCCGGCGGCTATCCCAGGAACTGAGCTTCTTACGCGTGCACTCGTAAGAGATGCGGAATGGATGCGCGAGATCTCCCATCTCCGACGTCTGAACGTCATCGACCTCGCCGCCATAGCCGGTTTGAGCCGAGAGCACCTGCGCAAATTTTTTCCACTGCGACTGCGGCGACTGACGGAAGGCGGTGCGCAGAACCACTTCCAGGTCTCCGCGGACGGTTAGTTCGGTATGTGCGCTGAAGGAGCCGCTCGCGTCCAGCCTTCCGGTTACGGTAAGCAACTGCGAGGACGCAAACGGAGGTGCGGCTGGGGTTCGCAACAGCTTTGGCAGCCCTTTTGTTGGAATGCCCAAGGCTACCTTGTCGCGCAGCGTGGGCATGAGCAAACCGAAGGGCGCGACCTCGGGAGTGGAATCTGCCCAGAGCAGCTTTCCGCCCAGCGGAATGGCCGCGATGACGTGATCGAACTGGCCAGGCGAGGGAAGCTCAGGATCGATCTCGCGCGAGCTATTGATCAGCACCGGCCAGGAGTCGTAGCCCGCCGCTCTTAGCAAAGATGCCAGCAGCGTGTACTTGTCTTTACAATCGCCATACTCATTGCCTAAAACATCCTCCGACGCGTGGGGTTGATAGCGCCCGATACCGAAGGACAGCCCGACATAGTGGATGTGAAGGGAAACGAAGTCATAAATCGCCCGAATCTTTTCTTCATCGGTCTTCAAGCCCTTGGTCAACTCTGCGGCTTTGGCTTGAACCACCGCAGTGCTCTTGACCTGTTCTAGCTGTAAGCCGCCGTACCAGCGTCCGACCTCCTCCCAACTCTGGAAGGTAGAAACCTGTACCGACGGCATCGGAGCCTTCCCTGCTTTTGGCCGCGCCGCATCTGCTTCCGTTCTGACCAGATTTGAGCTCGACCAGCGATAGATTCGCCGCCCACCCTCCTCGCGAATCTCCGGCTTTACCTCCTGGCTTCTGACGTTGAGATATTTTTCACTTGGGCAGCTGATCTCAAGACGCTCGTCCTTGATCATGGCGTCCTTGAAGAAGTTGTACTCAACCCAGAATTGTTCCGGCACCTGCGGCTTTACCGTGCTGATCCGGGCTTTATACTCCAGCAGGTCGCCTACGCCCAAACCTTTTACAGCAACGTGCTTTTCACGGATGTCGCTATACATGGGGGCGGAGCTTGTGACTTCGTGCGGCATGTCCTGAAAGTTCGATTCGGGGGTTTTGATCACGGTGCCATCCGGCTTCCGCACCTGAACCGAATCAATTTCGACTTGCTGGTTGGCGCTGGTGAAGGCAAATTTCAGCACCGCAAACTGCTTGACCCCATTGTCGTTATTGATGCGAACGGCAAAGCCAAGCTCGCGCGTGTCGGTTCCATCGGCCTGCACAGCAATCTTGGTCGTGGAGCTTTCAATCACATAGGCTTCTTTGGAGAGGTCCGTGGGGTGCGGAAGAGAGCTGGAATCGCCCTTGCGAGCCGATGACGTGGTTGCGCTCTCGGCTTGCGCAGCCTTGGCCTCCTGCTTGGCCGCTTTTTCGGCGCGAACCCTGCGCGCCGCGTCGGCAAGGGATTCTTCCTGAGCCAAGCCGCAGAGGGAGAAGAACAACCAGAAGCAAACAGCCGAAGCCATCGCACGTCGGAGAGCACGCATCGCAGAATCCCCTTTTCGGTCGATCTTACGATCAGCACTCAATTGAAGATAATTACCAAAGTCACTGAGTCGTTGATACTTGCGGGTGCGGAGATGCCCCAGGCTCTGCCGTAGGCCGTGGCTAAAGGCTTGATCGGAGCCTTAGTTTGCCTTCCCTGCTAAACTTTTCGCGTGGGCGATTCGCAGTTTTCCTTCGAGTTTTCGGCTGAAATACCCTCGCGCCGCATCTACGCGGTGCGCGAGCTGGTCACATCCGTCCGCACCCATCTGGAGAAGGGTTTTCCCGATGTGTGGGTCGAAGGCGAAATCTCCAACTATCGCCCGGCCGAGAGCGGCCACATCTATCTCACCCTCAAGGATGGCGATTCGCAGCTTCGCATCGTGATGTTTCGCGCTCAGGCGCGCCTGCTGCGCTTTCGTCCGCAGAACGGGATGCAGGTCATCACGCGGGGCCGCATCACCATGTACGAGGCGCGCGGCGAGATGCAACTGCTTGCCGAATATATGGAGCCGATGGGCGCCGGAGCCCTGCAGGTCGCCTTCGAGCAGCTCAAGGCGAAACTGGCGGCCGAAGGGCTCTTCGCCCAGGAGCGCAAGAAGCCCTTGCCCGCGCTGCCCCGCCGCATCGGCGTCATCACCTCTCCGCGCGGCGCCGTCATTCAGGACATTCTCAACGTGCTGCAGCGCCGCCACCAGTCGCTCAACGTGCTGATCTACCCTGCCCAGGTGCAGGGCGAGAGCGCCGCCCGAGAGGTCTCTGCCGGACTTCGCTTCTTCAATCAGCAGAGCGGAAAGCAAGCGAGCGAGCTCTCGGCCTTCGCCGTCGATGTCATCATCATTGCGCGCGGCGGAGGCAGCGTCGAAGACCTTGCCGCCTTCAACGATGAGTCGTTGGCGCGCGCCGTCGCCGCCAGCCACATTCCGGTCATCTCCGCCGTGGGCCATGAGACCGATTTCACCATCTGCGATTTCGTCGCCGACCTGCGCGCCCCCACCCCTTCGGCGGCGGCGGAGATCGTCATTCGCTCCAAGCAGGAGTTGCAGGAGAGCGTATCCGCCTTGCGCCAACGGCTACGCCGCGCCGCGCAATACACATTGCTCCAGCGGCGCCAGAATCTTACCTCGCTGGAAAAGAACCGCGTCTTTGCCCGCATGGAGGACGCCATCACCCGCCGCCAGCAGCGTGTGGACGATCTGCGCTTCCGCCTGGAGAGCCTGTTGCGCACCCGCCTCGGCGATGCCTCGCGGCGCTTCGATCTGGCCGTCTCGCGGCTGGGCCAGCGCGATCTGAGGCAGCAACTCAGCATGAGAAAGCGGGAGTTGCTCTCCCGCCTCCAGGCTCTTGCGGCCGCCGGCGAACGTTACCGGATGCAACGCCGCGCGCGTCTTGAACAGGCGTCCGGAAAACTCGAAACGCTCTCCCCTTTGGCAATATTGCGGCGCGGCTATTCGCTGATCTTCGACGCCCAGGGCAATCTGGTGAAGGATGCCGCGCAATTACAGTCAGGAGATGCGATTCACGCCCGCCTGGCCCAGGGCGAGATCGAGGCCCGCGTTCAATCCGTGCGTGAGGCCGGCCCCAAGACCGAACCGGAGTGACGAAAGTTCATCGCGCGAAGTTTTTGGCTGGTGGCCAAATCTTCTATTGACGGCTGCCCGTATCTGCCGTAGTTAGCAGATGTGGGTCTTTGCCTGCTTTACCGGCGGCACTGCTTTACAATAAAAGTATTCCGATCTTGAACCGGCCAGCGAATGGTCCCGGCGCAAAGCTCTCTGGAGAGGAGACCATGCCGAAGCTTCCGAACTTTTCTGGATACTCGCCGCACCTGACTACCGGATCTGTTCTGGACATTCTGCTCGTCTCATTTTTCATCTACCAGTTTTTGCTTCTGGTCCGGGGCACCCGTGCCGTTCCCATGCTTACCGGTGTGGGCACGCTCGTTGTCGCCTTCTACGTCGCGCATCTCTGCAATCTGCGCACGCTGGACTGGCTGGTCGGCACCATTCTGCCCTACAGCATCTTTGCCCTGATCGTGATCTTCCAGAGCGAGATTCGTCATGCCCTGGCGCGCCTTGGCCGCAATCTCACGTTTTCCCGCGGCTCGCAAAACGGCACCGCCGATGCCTATGACGACATTGTCATGTCGGCCACCACGTTTTCACAGGACCAGACCGGCGCACTGGTTGTGATTGAGCGCGAAATCGGATTGCGCACCTATATCGAGAGCGGTGTCGCCCTCGACGCACATCTCTCCTACGACCTCCTGGCAACTCTGTTCCGTCCCAGCGCGCCCCTGCACGACGGGGCTGTCATCATCCAGAAGGACCGCATCGCGGCCGCCGCCTGCTTCCTGCCGCTTTCCATGAATCCGCTGCTCTCCACCCAACTCGGCACCCGCCACCGCGCCGGAATCGGAATTACCGAAGAGACCGACGCCGTCTCGGTGATTGTTTCGGAGGAGACCGGAAGCATCAGCGTTGCCGTCGCCGGCCAGGTCGAGCGTGACATCACTCCCGAGCGGTTGCGCCAACGCCTGGGTGAGCTGCTGGCGCACACCCCGGCCTCCGCCCATCCCTACCCCACGTCCAGCTCCGTCGACGCCTTTCGCGTCCCGGGCGAGGAGCGCGGGTTGCGCTCCTCGGAGCACGCCGGTGAACACGGAGAGCAGTCATGATCTCCCACATCCGCCATTTCCTCTTTGACCACATCGTCCTCAAACTGTTCTCGCTCGTCATCGCCGTACTCATGTGGTACGGGGTGGCGCATGATCCTGTCGCCGACGTCTCTTTTCGGCTTCCGATCGAGTTCACCCGGCCTCCCAAGGATCTCGACTACACCTCGGACGTAGCTCCGCAGGCGCAAATCCGCCTCCGCGGCCCGGCCCGCGTGCTGCGCGATCTCTCCCCGGAGAGCGTGCGCGCGGTGATCGACCTGCGCAACGCCACTGCCGGCGAGCATACCTATGACCTCACCACCGACCAGATCCGGGTTCCGCACGACGTCGAGGTGATGCAGGTCACGCCCTCGCGTCTGCGTTTGTTCTTCGATCAGCGTGAGACCCGCCAGATAGCGGTCAAGCCCCGTGTCGTCGGCAATCTGCCGCCCGGATATCGCATCGCAACCGTGATTAGCGACCCGGCGACGCTCTCCGTCACCGGTCCGGCCCGCCACGTGAACGCCATCGAAGACGCCTCGACCGATACCGTGGACGCTACCGGGGTCGCCGGACAGGCCAGCTTTGATACCATGGCCTATCTCCCCGATCCCCTCGTCCACATCACCGGCTCCGGCCTCATTCATGTCACCGTCAGAACGCAGAAATCATCTTCAAGAGCTGGAGTCCCATAACTTGGCAAATACTTCAAGGGCGATCATAAGGCAGTTGTTTGGAACCGACGGAATCCGCGGCGTCGCTGGCGAGTTTCCCCTCGACCGCGCCACAGTCTACGCAATTGGACGCGCTTGCGGCGCACGCCTCGTGCGCGGCTCCGGCGACGCAAAGGTTGTGCTCGGGCAAGACACCCGCGAATCCAGCGGCTGGATCGCCGAGACCATAGCGCGCGGACTGCGTGACGCCGGATGCGGCTTCGCCAGTGCCGGAGTGATCACCACGCCCGGCGTCGCCTACCTCACCCATACCCACGGCTTTGCCGCCGGGGTCGTCATCTCCGCCTCGCACAATCCCTGGCAGGACAATGGCATCAAGCTTTTCGGACCGAACGGCATGAAGCTCGCCGATGAGATCGAGCACGAGATCGAAGCCGAAATTTTCGAACACATCGACCAGCTCATCGATCACAAGCACGACGAAGGCAGCCTGATAGCCGACATCCTTCCCGGCGATGCGCGCCTGCGTTCCGACTATGAAGACTGGCTCGCCGCCAGCGTGGATGCCGCCAACATCAGAAATCTTCGCGTCCTCATCGACTGCGCCAACGGAGCCGCCAGCGCCGTGGCTCCCGAACTCTTTGCCCGCATCGGCATCCCCGCCGAAAACCTGCACACCTCGCCTAACGGCCGCAACATCAACGAAGGCTGCGGAGCGCTCCACCCCGAGCACCTTGCCGCCGAGTTGGGGCGCCGCCCCGGCCATTTCGATCTCGGCATCACTCTCGACGGCGACGCCGACCGCGCGCTCTTCAGCGACTCGCTCGGCAACGTTGTCAACGGAGACGCCGTCCTGCTGATTGCCGCCCGCGACATGAAGGCTCGCGGCGTTCTCGCGCATGACACTGTGGTCGCGACCACCATGAGCAACATGGGGCTGGAGAAAGCTCTGCACGCGAGCGGCATCAAGATGCTGCGCGCGGGCGTGGGCGACAAATACGTGCTCGAAGAGATGCTGAAAACCGGAGCCACCCTCGGCGGCGAACAGTCCGGCCACATCCTCTTCATGGACGGCGACTCGACCACCGGCGACGGCCTTTTGACCGCACTGCGCGTCCTCGACGTGGTCGCCCGCTCGGGCAAATCTCTGCACGAGTTGACCGCCGAATTCAAGGTCTTCCCGCAGCAGATCCGCAACGTCAAAGTGCGCGAGAAAATCCCCATGCGCGAACTGCCCACGGTCGCCGCCACCATCCGTGCCGCCGAGCAGGAGCTCGACGGGAATGGCCGCGCCGTAGTGCGGTACTCCGGCACCGAGAAACTCGCCCGCGTCATGATCGAAGCCGAAAGCGAAGAGCTGATGCATAAGCACGTCAATGCAATTGCGGGGGCGCTGCAGGAGGCGATTGGAATCTAGCAACTTTTGATTTGCACTAGCGGCAGATATTGAGGAGCGGCTGGCTCGCGTATTGTGATGCGTACTTAAGGCGCAGTTCCTTGCCAAGGACTGGGTTTTGCTCCATATCTGGATATTCGTTGTATGTTCTGCCTTGAAGCAGGCGCCCAGCGTTTTTTTTCCTTACCCCGCCCCATTGCTTGAAAAAGAATGGCACGTGGGCTGCCTTACATTGCTCTCTGATTGAGATTACCCATTCCTCACGCATAGGACGCGCTCCCGGTCCGCTCTCGCCCCCAACGATTACCCATGAGATCCCCTCCAAACTGAAGGTTCCAAGGTCTTCCAGAAGTGGCTCAACTGAGAGGAATCTAACCCTCGCGGGAGCCGACTGCAAATCAGCTACTCGCGGGAGTCCGTACATCCGGTCCTCCACTGAAACCCCCCACCAAATATGCCCCTCAGCCGCAGCATCGCGAAGCGGACCAGAGAGCAATTCGCGCATTCTCCCTGAACGTTTTGTGAGCACTTGGTACGTATGCCAACGGGCAAGCCGCATCACGGAAACCACTCTTGAAATGTAGCTCTGCGGAACATCCCCGTGAAATAAGTCACTCATAGAGTTGACGAAGATTGACTTTGGCTGACTCCAGCGGAGAGGCTCAGATAGCCTCTCGGGAACAAGCCGAAGGTCAAAGCCCTGTTCAAAAGGGTGTCCGGGCACGCCCCGAAAGCGCTCGGCGAACCTCTCCGCATAGCAGTGCTTGCAACCCGGACTTATTTTTGAACACCCGCGTACTGGGTTCCACGTGGCGTCGGTCCATTCGATCTTTGTCAAAACGGCCATCACTAATCCTCAAATCCAAAGCTAGTTTGCTTCGTCGCGTACTTCAACACTTGGTCCCAGAACTTGTCGGCGAGTTTGTTACGAGAGAACAATGCCAAATGATAAAGCGGGAGGTTCTTGACGCCCGACCTCACCTCCTTCATTCGATGCGGCGGCTGCTCAAGAAAGCCCAGAGAACTCATGCTCCGCGAAAACTCTTCGGCCAGGAAACTCCTAAACTCTCTTCTCCGGACACCAACTTGCTTCCATCGTTCCCGCCACTCTGTGCCTCCAAGCGCCTCATCTAGCTTCGTAGACTCGCCGTCCACATAGTGATCGTAATTCCGGTTCGCATCCATACCGATCGCTAGCAGGACAAGAAAGTCAACCTTGAAGGTGGATAGCCTCCGAAGCGTCTCAAACTTGATACCAAAGTCGAACGGGTCCACAAAGCACAATGAAAGTACGCCACCCGGAGAGTTCTTAGGAATGCTTCGACAAATACTGTCGATCTCAGTATGACAATTGCCCAACACGTATGTAACGTCAGCACTCGGAGCAATCCTTTGCGTTCTCTCTTTTAGCACCGCCAAGAGGTCAGGATTCTCTTCGCAGAAAATGTACTTATCGAATGGGTGCGGCACGGTTAAGGCCAGCATGGGCGAACCTTTGAGCACAGTGGAGGTCCCCTGCACCCGGCTGTACCCGGCTCCCGCGTAGAGGTCGATATAGACTCTGCACCCCCACTTCTTCCTCACACCTGACGCAAATAACTCATCATAGAGTGAGATCAGTCGATACTTGTCTTCAGCCCATGATCCGACTTCCGGGCATAACAGGCCGTCGCTTTCCACCCGCAGTTCCGTCAGCTTTTTCATCCCGGAGATTGTATGCCGCGCGGCTGTTGCGACCTATAGGAGCGAAACCTACTTGTAAACCTCGGGTAGAATTCCCCCTCACTCCATATCCCGCCAGTTTGCGCCTACACTCACCTCGACCTCCAGCGGGACACTCACCTCGTGCGCGCCTTCCATGCACTCTTTCACCAGCGCCTTCACGGTCTCCACCTCGGCCTCTGGAGCCTCCAGCACCAGTTCGTCGTGCACTTGCAGCAGCATCTTCGCCTCCAGTCCGCGCCCGCGTAATTCGCGGTCCAGACGCAGCATTGCGATCTTGATGAGGTCCGCGGCCGTGCCTTGCAGCGGAGTGTTCACGGCCGTGCGTTCGGCGAAGCCGCGCAGGTTCGGGTTCTTGCTCAGCAGGTCCGGAATGGGACGCTTGCGGCCGAACAGGTTGCGCACAAAGCCATCGCGCCGCGCCTGCTCCAGCGTGCGCTCGATGAAGCCGCGCACACCGGCGTAGCGCTCAAAGTAGGCTTCGATGAAACGCTTGGCCTCCTTCTGTTCGATCCCCAACTGCTGAGACAATCCAAACGGCGAGAGCCCGTACACAATGCCGAAGTTGACGGCCTTCGCCCTCCGCCGGTGCTCGGCGTTGATCAGCATTGGCGGCACGCCGAAGACCTCCGCGGCGGTCAGCGTGTGAATGTCTTTGCCGGTGCGATAGGCCTCCAGCAGCAACGGGTCCTGCGAGTAATGCGCCAGCAGGCGCAGCTCGATCTGCGAGTAGTCGGCCGCAACCAGCAGCTTCCCCGGAGCCGCCACGAACGCGGCGCGAATCTCCCGTCCCAACTCGGTGCGGATCGGAATGTTCTGCAGATTCGGATTCGTCGAACTCAGCCGCCCGGTCGCCGCCACCGTCTGGTTAAAGCTGGTATGCAAGCGCCCGTTGCGGCACAGCAGCGGGAATGCATCGACATATGTCGATTTAAGTTTCGTGAGCTGCCGGAACTCCAAGACCAGACGCACAATGTCATGCTCGGCGGCCAAGCCCTCCAGCACATCCTGCGCGGTCGAGATCGTCTTTCCCTTGCCGTACTTGAAGGGCTTGGGCAGCGCCAGCCGGTTGAACAGCACATCGCCAAGCTGCTTGGGCGAATTCACGTTGAACTCCACCCCGGCCATCTCGTGAATCGTGCGCTCCAGCCGCCTGATGTCGCCCTGCAGCTTGCCGGCCATCTCCTTTAGCACCACACAGTCAAGCTGCACCCCGGCCTGCTCCATGCCGTGCAGCACAAACGCCAGCGGCAGGTCGATCTCGCGATAGAGCCGCTCCAACTCCGGCTCGGCTTCCACTTCCGCGCGCAGCGTCCGGGCCAGCCGCAGCGTAACGTCTGCCGCCTCTGCCAGTGAGCCGGAAAGCTTCAGCCCAAGCCGCCGCAGCGCAACCCCCGGCAGCGTGTGCGAGCTGTAGGTCGGGTCCAGCAGATACGAGTACAGCATGGTGTCGTGCAAAAACGTGTCGTGCTCGATTCCAGCGAGTTGCAGCCCCGTGTCGCTCAGCGCGTGTAGCGTAGACTTGGCATCGTGCACGGCCTTCACCACCGCGCTGTCGGCCAGCAGATGCGCAATGCGTTCGCGGTGTGCGCCGCCAAGCTCCGCCGTATAGCTCTCGGCTTCCTCCATGCAGAGCGCAATCTGCTGGCCAGCGCCAGCAACGGGAGCGGCTTCCCCACTTTCGCCAGAGACAGGCGGATTTGGGCCACCCGTCAAATTGAGCGAACCCTGCTCGGGCGCCTCTTCTTCCACCAGCGCGGCTTCGTCCGTGGTCAATACGGTTTCGCTTGCCTCGGCCTCGGTCAGGCGCACCGCCGCGCTCAGCGCAATCGCCAGGGTATTTGCGTGCGCCAGTTTTTCCAGCGCCGCATCCGTCAGCTCGCCGTACTTCGCCTCGCCAACGGCTTCGCCGGAGGATAGAAACTCCTTCTGCAGGGTGGTGAACTCCAGCTCGGCGAACAGTGAGCGAGCCGCCGCCGCGTCGGGCTCCTGCGCGCGCATCAGCTCCGGCTCAAACGGAATTGCAACATTGCAGTCGATTGAGACCAGCTCTTTGCTCAGCAGAATCATCTCGCGATTCTGTTGCAGCGATTCGCGATAGGTCTTTCTCTGCACCTCGCCCGCCCGCTCCAGCAGCGCGTCCAGAGTTCGGAACTGCTGAATCAGCTCCACCGAGCCCTTGTCGCCGATGCCCGGCGCGCCCGGAATATTGTCCACCGAGTCACCCCGCAGGGCCATCAGGTCGATCACCTGCTCCGGCGTCACGCCCAGCAACTCCTGCACCTTCGCGCGGTCGCAAATCAAATTGTCCTTTGGAGGATTGAGCACGCAGATGTTGCCATCCACCAGTTGCAGCATGTCCTTGTCGCTGCTCACCACGTACACGGCATAGCCTGCCTCGGCGGCCCTATGCGCCAGCGTGCCGATCACGTCGTCGGCCTCAAAACCCTCGCGTCCCAGGATCGGGATGCGGTACACGTCGAGCGCGCGATGGATGTACGGAAGCTGCTGCCGCAGGTCCTCGGGCATCTCGGCGCGATTCGCCTTGTAGCCTTCGTACGCCACCTGCACCATCTCGCCCGTCTCTTTGTCACGTTTCAGCTGCGATGGCATCGCGAGGGCCTGCGCGTCGCGGAAGCTCGGTCCCATGTCAAAGACCGCGGCGATGTACTCGGGCGCGAAATCCTTGCGCAGTTTGTTCAACATGTTCACGAATACGTATGTAGCCGCCGTCGGCAGCCCGGTACGGGTGGACATCGGACGCTGGCGGGCCATCGCGTGATAGGCGCGGAAGACAAACGAGTACGCATCGATCAAAAAGACGCGTCCCTTGCCCTGAGGAGGAAGTGTGGGAGTACTGCTTTCAACTACGGCTTCAGAGTCAGCGGATTTCTTCTTGGCAGGCACGATGAAATGCTAACAAATACGCGGCATTCCGGCTCTCCAATCCAACTGGAATCCGCCTCCAACGCCGCCAATTCCCGCCTCCGGCGAAGGTCTCCTACTCGATGAACATGCAGTCGCCGTAGCTGAAGAACCGATAGCGCTCGCGCACCGCATGATGGTAGGCCTCAAGCGCCCGCTCGCGTCCGGCAAAGGCCGACACCAGCATCAGCAGCGTGCTCTTCGGGAGATGGAAATTGGTAAGCATCGCGTCCACCACCCGGAAGCGGTATCCCGGATAGATGAAGATGTTGGCCTCGCCGCTGTGGGGCGTGATGAAAGGCTCCGGGTGCTCGCTCTCCCCACATTCGCCAACAGCGGGCGGATGTGGGCCACCACTTTTCTCCTGAGCACCCGCCGCGTACTCCAGCGTGCGCACGGTGGTGGTGCCCACGGCCACGACGCGACGGCCCTCGCGCTTTGCTCGCGTGATGCGCTCGGCGGTTTCCACGGGAATCTGGTACCACTCGGTATGAATCTTGTGCTCCTCCACGATCTCGGTGCGAATCGGCGCGAAGGTTCCCAAACCCACGTGCAGCGTCACCGAGGCGGTCTCCACACCTTTATCCCGGAGCTTTCCCAGAATCTCATCCGTAAAGTGCAGCCCCGCCGTTGGCGCTGCCACCGACCCCGGATCGCGCGCAAACACCGTCTGGTAGCGCTCGCGGTCCTCTGGCGTGTCCTCGCGGTCGATGTAGGGCGGCAGCGGAATGTGCCCCAGGCGCTCCAGCCGCGCGAAAAAGTCGGGCACCGGCAGAAAGCGCAGCGTGCGCTCTCCGAACTCGCCGCGCGCCAGCACCTCGGCCTCGAGTAGCGGCCCAGCGCCGGCGGCCGCATCTTCTGCGGTTCCAAAGTACAGCCGCTCGCCCGGCATAATCTTTCTTCCCGGACGCACCAACGCCTGCCAGAGTTGCTCCTCCCCGGCGGCTGGTGAGCTTTGCGATGGGTACGGGCCAACCGATGGCCCTCCGCTCGCTGACGCCGGGGGCAGCCTGCGGGTCAGCAGCACCTCCACTTGGCCATGCAAAAAATCCCGCGAGGCCGGATTGTGTGGGCTCAGCCGCTGCGCACGGCTCCCGCTGCGGTGCCCAAACAGCCGCGCCGGAAGTACCCGCGTATCGTTAAAAATCAGTAAATCTCCTGTGCGCAGCAGCGCCGGAAACTCGCTGAAGACTGTGTCTCGCAACGAATTACCCTGCATATGCAACATCCGCGAGGCGGCACGCTCGGCCGGTGGATGCTGCGCGATCAGTTCCGGGGGGAGTGGAAAGTCAAAATCGGAAACAAGCACGAAAATAATTATAGGGCTCCGCAGGAAAGGCCCATGCATCACAGAAAATGTGGCGAAGCGCTTGACGCTACGGTACTATGCCTTAGCGGGAATTTTTTTATTGGATTGAATCCGTAATGAGCGAGCACGAGTCCCGGCTGGAAATCCTGCGTTTTGGAAAGATGCTGCACGAACGCGGCCTCATCGCCGCCACCGACGGCAATATCTCCGTGCGTCTCAACGAAGCTTCTATCCTCGCGACCCCTACCTGCATCAGCAAGGGAATGATGTCCACCGAAGACCTGCTTGTGGTGGACATGCAAGGCCGCAAGGTCTCCGGCTACCGCGATGTCACCAGCGAAATCGGCATGCACATGACCATCTACCGCATGCGTCCTGACATCAACGCCATCGTGCACGCGCATCCGCCCACGGCAACCGGCTTTGCCGCCTGCGGGCTCGCCCTCGACCAGGCCCTGATCAGTGAAGTTCTGCTCTCGCTCGGCTCCGTCCCGCTGGCCCGCTACGCAACCCCTGGTACCTCCGAATTATCGGAAGCCCTGGAGCCATTCATCCCCGATCACGACGCCGTCCTGATGGCGAACCATGGCGTCGTAACCTGCGGCTGCGACCTGATGCAGGCGTACATGAATATGGAGACCGTCGAGCACTTTGCCAAGATCGCGCTGGTGGTCAAGCAGCTTGGCTGCGAGCGTCCCCTGGCCGCCGAGCAGGTCAGTAAATTGCAGGAGATGCGCCAGCGCCTTCAGAATTACAAGTCCGAACTGCGCACCCGCGCCTAGCGATCTCCCGCGTCTTCCAACGCACTCGCCCCTACTCGCGCCGGTGTACAAACTCTTCTAAAGCCCGCCGCGTGCTCTGTTGCGGAACTTCATCCGCGTAGCCAACCGGCAGCACCGCCAGTGGAACGTGTCCCTCCGCCGCTTCGATCACCTCGGCAACCTTGGACGGAAGAAAGGCTCCGACCCAGCAGGTCGCCAAGCCGAGATCGACAATCGCCAGATGCGCCAGGGTTGCGGCGATGCTGGCATCCTGCAGGGCCCAGTGCTCCCGGCCGTCGTACTCGCAACGCACGCAATGGGTGCAGACCACCAGCGCCATCGGAACCTGCGCGATCCAGTCGTGATTGAACGCCGCGCCGGCCAGGGCCCGCATCCGCGCCTCTCCGCTCACCACATAAATCTCATAGGCCTGAAAGTTTCCCGCCGAGGGAGCCGTCCGCACCGCCTCCAGAATCTTCTCTACCAATTCCCCGGACACCTGCTCGCCGCGAAACTTCCGCACCGAGTGCCGCGCCCGCAGCAGTTCCATGAATTCCACGCTAGTCTTCCTTTCTGTGCCGCCTTTATTACCATGCCTGATGCGGCCAAAAACAGCAAAGGCCGGTGCGGGAACCGGCATTCTGAGGCAGAGTACGCCTAAGGCCTTCCGCCTCAACATCTCACGTTGAGATGCTGAGCGCCTATGTATGGTCCGCCGCCTGACTGCACGGGAATGTTGGGATCGAAGTCACAGTCTGCGTCTATGTATCCGGCTCTGATGGAGATTGTTCTCCGGAGATCCTGGAGTCTCCGGCTTGTTTGCGACGCGTTGATTCTGTCACTTCCTCGCGCTCACTGTGCATTTTGCCAGTTTCTTACTCCCTAGACATGCCATAGGATCCTCATTCTGACGATGGGCCATTGTCTGCTCGTCTTCGTCCAGGCTGCGACGGACAAACGCGCCGTACCGCTGGTTCAGGCCGAATGCCCCTTCAAACTGAAAGGGTCTACAAGGAGAATTACATGGAACTTGGAGCTGTCGCTAAAAAACTGGCACGGGGAGCGCTCGCCTCGTTAGTGCTCCTGGGAAGTGCGATCCCAGGCGCCGCCCAAGCTAAGAAACCGAACATCCTCGTCATCATGGGGGACGACATCGGCATGTGGAACATTGGCGCCTACCACCGCGGCTTGATGGCCGGCACGACACCGAACCTCGACAAGCTCGCCAAAGAGGGCATGTTGTTCACCGACTATTACGCTGAGGCGAGTTGCACGGCGGGGCGCGCGAATTTCATCACTGGCGAATTACCGATCCGCACCGGCATGACCACGGTCGGGCAAGCCGGCGCCAAAACCGGCATCCCTGCGGAGGCGGTGACCATTGCGACGGCGCTCAAGTCCCTTGGCTATGCCACGGGGCAGTTCGGCAAGAATCACCTCGGTGACCGCAACGAGTATCTGCCCACGGTGCACGGCTTCGACGAATTCTTTGGCTATCTGTATCACTTGGACGCGATGGAGGACCCGGCGCATCCCAACTATCCGCAGAATCTGTTGAACGCCGTCGGCCCACGCAACATGGTCCATAGCTGGGCCACGGATACGGACGACCCGACCGAGATGCCGCGCTGGGGCAAGATCGGCAAACAGAAGATCGAGGACGCCGGCACGCTTTATCCCGAACGGATGAAGACCGTGGACAATGAAATCCGCGACTTCACCATCAAGTTCATGGACAAGGCGAAAAAAGACGGCAAGCCATTCTTCGTCTGGCTCAACCCGACGCGCATGCACATCGTCACGCATCTCTCCGACAAGTACGAGGCGCTGCGCAACTCAGAGAATGGCTGGTCGGAAGAAGAGGCCGGCATGGCCCAGCTTGATGACGACGTCGGTTTGGTGATGCAGAAGCTCAAGGACATGGGCGAAGACGACAACACCATCGTCGTCTTCACCACCGACAACGGCACCGAAGTCTTCACCTGGCCTGATGGCGGTCAGACGCCGTTTGCACAGTCCAAGGGAACTGTCCTCGAGGGCGGCTTCCGCGTGCCTTGCATCCTGCGCTGGCCCGGCCACGTCCCGGCGGACTCCGTGCAGAACGGAATCTTCTCCGGCATGGACTGGTTCCCCACCTTCCTCGATGCCGCTGGAAACGCGAACATCACCGGCCAGTTGCTCAAGGGCGTGAAACTTGGCGACCGGACTTACAAGAACCATCTGGACGGCTACGACCAGATGGCCGCCATCACCGGCAAAGGGCCGTCAGTGCGTCACGAAATCTTCTACCTCGGCGAAAGCACGGTCGGCGCGGTGCGCATTGACGATTACAAGTTCCGCTTCATCGACCAACCCCAAGGCTGGCTAGGTGAAAAGACCCATCCTGACGTGCCTTACATCACCAACCTGCGCCTCGATCCGTTCGAGCGTACGGGCTGGCCCAGCAATGGGACGAAAGACGGGGCGCAGCAATACTTCGATTGGTTCAAGTACCAATTCTGGCGCTTTGTGTTCGTCCAGCAGATGATGGCCAAGGAAATCCAGACCTTCCTCGATTACCCGCCGATGCAGCGGGGCGCGAGCTTCAACCTTGACGCCATCAAAGCGGAGATGGGGAAAAGAATGGAGGAGGCGGAGAAGGCAGCCCAAGGCCCCAGCAACTAACCGGAATGAATTCACAGCGGGCAGTTCGCAAGAGCCGCCCGCATACGCGCAGCCGCGCTGGACTTTGCCTAACAGGACACAGCGGGCTGACGCGTAGAGCGATATAAAGGCAGTTCGCTGCGACATTTGGTTTTTTGTACCCACAAAGCATGTTTTCTTGGCGAGAACAGGCCTTGTATCTCACTACCCGGGAATGACGTGTCTCTACTGAATTTCCGGATAAATGTCGAAGAACGCGTCGATGCTTTGTTTCAGTTGGGCCTCGATCTCTTCCTTGCTGCCTTCCAGCAAGTGCAGGGTGACGTGCTCTTCACGTCCATTCCTCAGCCTGATCGATCCCGAACCCACCTGCTCCAGTTCACCTGCGGGGAGCAGCCTCAATCCATACACCAGCGATAGATTAGCCATGCCGGATTGTAGCTCCGCCGCGCCGATCCAGAGCGCAAGCGGCGCCTCCACCCTGCGCGGCGGCAGCGTTTTCGCCCTGCCCTTCATCTTAATCGCCGTATTACAATCGAAGCGCCCTGCGGGAGGTAATTGGAGCACCATGGAAAAGATTCGCAAGTCGGATGAAGAGTGGCGTCGTTCGCTCACCCCTGAGCAGTACCGTGTTCTACGCCAAAAGGGTACCGAACGTCCCTTCACCGGCCAGTATGCCGAGACCAAGACGCCCGGCGTCTATCTGTGCGCCGCCTGTGGACTCGAACTCTTTCCCTCGGAAACCAAGTTCGACTCCGGCTGCGGCTGGCCCAGCTTTTACGATCCTCTCAACAAGGAGCACGTCGAGGAGCACGAAGACCGCAGCCACGGCATGACCCGCACCGAGGTCACCTGCTCGCGCTGCGGAGGCCATCTTGGCCACGTCTTCCCCGACGGTCCCAATCCCACCGGCCTGCGCTACTGCATCAACTCCGCTTCACTCCGCCTCAACAAAAAATGAGCCGCGCCTTGATTTTTCATGGATTCTGTTTTCGGCCGTTCGGGAGACTCAGATCACGCCCTCTTTGCCCGTGATTGCCTGTTTTCCTTCAACCGCCGCTGGGAGAAAAGTATCTTAACCCTTCATAACGAACGGGCTTTATCTCGCATCTAAGGCACTTCTCTTCAAAGTATCTGTTGACGAATTCCTCTGCTCGACCTAAATTAGTCGCCTAGCTTGTTCACGTGACTCACTGCAACTTATCTTGATTCCAGGGGATCCTCATGGCTACTGTCTCTACCGCACACAATCGTGTACTCAACGCAGAACTGCGCAAGCGCATCATGTCCGCCGATGAAGCCGCCGCGCTGATTAACAATGGCGACGTCGTCGGCATGAGCGGTTTCACCGGCGCCGGTTATCCCAAGGAGCTTCCTTCCGCCCTCGCCCGTCGCTCGAAGCGCCTTCAAGAGAAAGGGGAGACGCTGCGCATCAGCGTACTCACCGGCGCCTCCACAGGCCCTGAACTCGATGGCGAACTCGGTGAAGCCAACGCCGTCAATTTCCGTTCTCCTTACCAGTCCGATCCCACACTCCGCAAGCGCATCAACGCCGGCGAGGCGAACTACAATGACATGCACCTCAGCCACCTCGGGCAGCAGGTAGAGTACGGATTCTACGGCAAGATGAACGTCGCAGTCATCGAGGTCACGGCGGTTTATGAGGACGGCCGCGCCATTCCCTCCACCGCAATGGGCAACAACAATACGTGGATTGAGTGTGCCGACAAGGTCATCCTGGAAGTCAACAACGCGCAGTCCCTCGAACTGGAAGGCATGCACGACGTCTACTATGACTTGGGCGTTCCTCCCCACCGTCAGCCCATTCCTCTGACCACCGCCGGAGGCCGCATTGGCACACCCTACCTCAGAATTCCCATCGAGAAGGTAGTGGCCGTGGTTGAATCCAATATGGCCGACCGCAACAGCCCCTTCAAGGAACCGGACGAGGGCTCCAAGCGGATCGCCGGCCATATTCTCGACTTCCTGGCGTGGGAAGTGAAGAAGGGCCGCCTGCCTAGCAATCTTCTGCCCCTCCAGTCCGGCGTCGGCAACATCGCCAATGCCGTGCTCCACGGGCTCAACGAGGGCCAGTTCGAGAACATCACCTCCTTCACCGAGGTCATCCAGGATGGCATGATCGCCCTGCTCAAGTCCGGCAAGATGACCGTCGCCTCCTGCACCGCTTTCTCCCTGAGTCCAGACATGATCAACGAAGTCAACGCCAACATGCGTGACTATAAGAAGACCATCGTCCTCCGTCCCCAGGAGATCTCGAACAACCCCGGCATCATTCGCCGTCTTGGCGTCATTGCCATGAACGCCATGATCGAAGGCGACATCTACGGGCATGTCAACTCCACTCACATCATGGGCAGCAAGATCCAGAACGGGATCGGCGGCTCGGGCGACTTCGCCCGCAACGCCCGCCTGACCTTCTTCATGGCGCCCTCGCTTGCGGGCAAGGGTGGTTCCATCTCCACCATCGTTCCCATGGTCAGCCACGTCGACCACACCGAGCATGACACCCATGTCTTTGTGACCGACAAGGGTCTCGCCGATCTGCGCGGCCTATCGCCCAGACAGCGCGCCCGCGTCATCATCGACAACTGCGCCGACGAGAGCTACAAGCCGCTCCTCAACGACTACTTCGAGCGCGCCCAAAAGAGCGTCGGCGGACATACGCCGCATATGCTCAGTGAGTCTCTCGCCTTCCACCAGCGCTTCCTCAAGACCGGAAGCATGAAGGCATAACCGCTCCATCGTTCCAGGAAAATCCCCGCCCATACCGGCGGGGATTTTTACTTGGACAAGTTGAAGATTACGAGTTGCAGAAGCCGCAAAGATTCCAGGCGATAGGTACGGGACCAGAAATCCACATTGCCTTATCGTTTCCTTCCGAACTCTCCCCCGCTTGCGCTCAGCCTGCACAGAGGTACTACAATGATTCCTTCCGGAGGAACTCATGACTTTGCTGCTTCGCCGTGTAGTCCGCCTGCTCCCTGTGCTCGTACTCTTCGCATTCTGTACCTCTTGCGACGGCTTCTTCGTCTCCAACAGTTCCATTCAATCGATCGCGGTCACGCCTACCTCGGTCATTCTCGCAGTTGCGCCCAGTGCTGGCACTCCAGGTGATACCTTTTCCTTGAGGTCCTCGGCGAGCACCGTCGGCGGAACAACAACGGATGACACCGCCACCGCCAATTGGACCAGCAGCGCCCCTTCCGTTGTCACCGTCAACGCCGGCAAACTGACCGTGGTCGCCACCACGGGCGGGTCTACCGCCACCATCACGGCAACCGACAGCGGACAGAGCAGTACTGCCACGGTTTTGACCTACACCGGCACCCCTCCAGCCGCTCTCTCGGTCAACCTCCCCAACGGCCTCGTTCCAACCGGTATTACCCCAAGCCAGATATTCGCGCTCACCGCTGTCGCCACCGTCAACGGCAACACCTCCTTCAATATCAGCAGCTTCGTCTCCTGGACCAGCAGTAACACCTCCGCTGCTACCGTGAACGCGAACGGAGTCGTCACCGTGCTGAGCACGGCGACCACCGGCACCACCTTCACCATCACCGCTACTGCCTTCCTCGGCGCCACGGCCACGACACCCACCGTGAGCGGCACCTCCGGCACCTTCACCGTTATTTAAAGTGTATTGAGCGGAAAAGTTCTGCCCGCGGGATTCTGCTCCATTTTGGAGCGCGCATATTCGGTTCGCGCCTCACCGCTCACCGCGCCCACCGCTCCTCTGATATACAATCGCTGCGACGGCCGTAGCCCAATTTCGCAATCAGAAGAAAACTGCATGGCTGAAATCAGAAAAATTGGCATCTGCACCGGTGGGGGAGATTGTCCCGGTCTCAATGCGGTCATTCGTGCCGCGGTAAAGACCGCTATCCACAAGTATCGCTACGAGGTCATCGGCATCCGCGACGGCTTTGACGGACTGATCTGGCCGGAAAAGAGCCGTCCCTTGCTGCTCAGCGACGTGAGCGGCATTCTACCGCGCGGTGGAACCATCCTGGGAACCACGAATCGCGGCAATCCGTTCTCCTATCGCATTAGCAATGACGGCCACGAGGCGGTCCGCGATTTCTCCGATCAAGTCATGCAGAACGCCAAAGCCCTGGGCTTGGACGCACTCATCGTCATCGGCGGCGATGGCACCCAGAAGATCGGCCTCGACCTGGCCCAAAAAGGGTTGCCCGTCGTCGGCGTTCCAAAGACCATCGACAATGACCTTTCTGCCACCGATGTCACCTTCGGCTTTGACTCCGCCATCCATGTCGCAACCGACGCCATCGACCGCATTCACACCACCGCCGAAGCGCATCACCGGGTCATGATCGTGGAAGTCATGGGTCGGGACGCGGGCTGGATCTCGCTTCACGCCGGGATCGCCGGCGGCGCTCACATTATCCTGCTTCCGGAAATTCCCTTCACCGTCGAAAGCATCTGCACCTTCATCGGCCAGCGCCATGTGTTCGGCAAGAAATTCACCATCATCTGCCTGGCCGAAGGCGTGCAGATTCCTGAGCAGATCCGCAAGGACTGGATGCAACGCTACGGCTCTATCCCGTTGGGCATCAGCGTCGGCAACCTGATCGGGGAAGCCGTCGGGAATTGCGCCAAAAAGGAAGTTCGCGTCACCGTCCTTGGCCACACCCAGCGCGGCGGCTCGCCTTCGCCCTACGATCGAGTTCTCAGCACCCGCTTCGGTGTCGCAGCCGTCGACCTCATCGCCCAACGCGGCTTCCAGAAAATGGTGGCCCTGCGCGGCGGCAAGATCGAATACGTTGATATTGCCGAGGCAATCGGCAAGATGAAAACCGTCGATCCCGACGGCCAACTGGTCAACACCGCGCGCTCCATCGGAACTCACTTCGGCGACGAGTAGCTTCCCCCCCACATTCGCCAACCGCGGCGGATGTGGGCCACCTGCCTCAACGGTTTCTTCTCTCCACCGCCCTGGGTTATAGTGGAGATTCAATCCGGAAGAGAAGCCCTTTGCATTCCTTGAACTCTCGTTTCCGTCTGCCCTCCCTGCGTCTGTGCTTCTCGCCTCGCGCTTCTGCTCGTGTTGCTTTTCGCCGCATCTGTGCAAGCATTCGGGCCCGGTCAGCGGCGGAGAAGTCGATGTATGTCTCCGCCCCGCAGGCCAATCTCCGCGACCACGTCGCCACCGTTTACAACCGCGTCGGCTCGGTGAAAAACGGGGATCGCGATCGAGGTTCTCGAGCGCCAGAAGCGCTTTGTTCGCGTGCGCACCGCTCAAAAGATGGAAGGCTGGATCGAGTTGCGCGCCCTGGTGCCCAGCGAAACCTACGATCAGTTCCAGCAGTTGAGCAAGGACAACCGCGGCTACGCCGGTCGAGGGCCACGGCGTCACCCGCGTCGAGCTGAACATGCACGTCAGCCCCGGACGTGAGACCGACACGCTCTATCAGCTTGCCGAAAATTCCAAGGTGGAGATGCTCAAGCGGGCCGACCACCGGGCGCGCCACTCCGGAAGAGATCGCCGCCGTCCGGCCGCCGAGCTCGCCAGGGCGACAGGCGAACCGGCCAAAGCCGCACCGAAGAAAACCTCTACGCCCGGTCCGCTGGCGGCGTCAAAGAACGCCCCGCCGAAAACGCTCCCACGCCTTCTCCGCAAGCCGCGCCAACCCAGGATCCCACGCCCGCGTCTCAGCCGAAGGCCGCGCCGCAGAGGCAACTCAATCCGCAACTCAACCCGCAGCCCAGCCCGCTGCGCCGGTCTCCGCCGAAGAGCCGAAGCCGATGGATGACTGGTGGCTGGTGCGGGATCAGCAGGGACACGTCGGTTGGGTGCTGGCGCAGATGGTCGATCTCGATATTCCTCTCGACGTTGCGCAGTACGCCGAAGGCCAGCGTATCCAGGCGGCGTTTGTGCTCAACAGCGTGCAGGACGAGGTAAAGGGCGCGACTTCCCAATACCTGGTGCTGCTGAATGAGAATAAAGACGGCATCCCCTATGACTTCAATCAGGTCCGGGTCTTCACCTGGAACCTGAAGAGGCATCGCTACGAGACCGGCTATCGCGAACACTTCATCATCGGATACTTCCCGGCCAAGGTTTCGACAGAAGATTTCGGCAAGGAAGGCATGATGCCGGTGTTCACCATTCGCAAACAGAATGCCGACGGTTCCATTGGGGACCGCAAGTACCGGGTCATCGGCAACATCGTTCGCCCGGTGCTGGCCGTCGGCGAACAGCCGCAGCCTGCCGCCCACTCCCCCGACGAGCCGAAAAAGAATGGCCAAGGCCGGAAGTCCGCGCACGCCAAGAGCAGCTCACGCAAAAAGCGAAAAACCTGATTTCGTAGCTGGGAAATTCCTGCTCAATCCGACATTTGATCCGTAGTTCGATCCGAACTTCCGTGCAGGGCAATCCATCCCTGCTAGGGCCAAACGCGAATCCTAACTCCTGAAATCGGGGGTATGCCGCCATGGCCGAGAAAATCAAGAAGCTGGACCTCCAAAGGGATTACAAGAAATACCTGTACTTCATCGATGGTCAGGGCAATGTCTGCCACAAGCCAAAGAGCGGGGAAGGGGAATCGAAGATCCTGGTTGCGCATGCGGTCGAGCGTGACAACCAGTTTCTCTACTTCATCGACAAGGAAGGCGACATCTCGCGCTCGCCTCGCGGCCAAAAGAAGAAGGCAGCCTGATGCGCAGCCCAGTTAGCGAACCGCTTCCCGACCGCGCCATGAACAACTTCGGCTGGAACATGTATGTGTTTCGTGACGGACGGCGCACGGTAAGCGGAGCCGGAGCTAGTCTCGTCGCTAAACGATGCGCTGTGCCGCTGGCAGAGTGCGCCGGAGCACGCCATCCCAAGCCGGCAGAGGATCGCGTGCTGGCGGCGCTGATCGCCGCCGGAGAGTTGGAGTGCGCGCTGCTGGACAGTGCGGCGGACGGCGCGCCATCACCCGATTCCTGCAACATTGCCTCCGAAATCACCGAAGCGCTCGCCTGCTGCCTTCCTCACCGGGCAGAGACATTCACATTCATCATATCTTCAATGCGCCCAGCAACTCCGCGTAGCCGCGCCGTTACCAGGTCGCGGTGCAGGAGGGGTTCGCCTATTACGCGCTGCACCCGCGCAAGGTTGCAATGCTGCTCGACACTCTGGAACTGAAACCCTCCTATGGCCGTGCTGGGAATTCGCAGCATTGGAGTGACCCTGAGCGCGGTGGCCTGCGCTGCGTTGCGCCTGCGCGGCATCGAGTGCCGGCGCTTCACCGTCCGCCCCACCGGCCACCCTTATGATCGCAAGCTGGAATTAACGCCGGAGTTTTGCGAGTGGATCGCGCACGCCGCGTGACGCGGGGTTCCTGGTTGTGGATGAAGGCCCGGGCATCAGCGGCTCGTCCTTTCTTGCGGTGGCCGAGGCGCTGGTTGAGTGCGGCGTCGAGGCCGAGCGGATTCAGATGATCGGAAGCCGCGCGGTTGACCCTTCGACTTTGCGCGCCACCAACGCCCGCGAGCGATGGGCGCGCTACCGTTACCATGTCATGCAAAATGCTCCGCTGGCTCCGCCGGGAGCAGGAGAGAGTCTCTCGGGAGGCACTTGGCGCAGGTATTTCCACTGCGAAGACAGCACCATGCCCGCATCGTGGGCACCCCTGGAGCCAGCCAAATTCCTCGCCCGCGATGAACGCAGCATCTTCAAGTTCGAGGGCCTCGGACACTACGGCGAAGCCATCGGCACGCGGGCAAGGCTGCTGGCCGAGTGCGGCTTTTCCCCGCGCTATCTCGGCAACCATTGCGGCTTTGGCCAATATGAGCTGGTGCCCGGACGCGTGCTGGAGCCGGGCGAGCGTCTCGCCTGAGTTGCTGGAGAGAATGGCCGGCTATCTCGCCTTCAGGGCCACGGCATTTGCCAGCGATACGCCGCAAACTCCCGAGCTCGAAAACATGTTGCGCTGGAACTGGCAGCTTGAATTTCGGCGAGGAACTCGGCGTAGCCGAAGCGCAACTGTGCACCGCGCGCGTGGTTTCTGCGATGGACGGATGATGCCGCATGAATGGCTTCGCACCGGCGGCGGAGAGCTGCTGAAGCTCGATGCAGGCAGTCACGGCGATAATCACTTCTTCCCTGGACCGTGCGACATCGCCTGGGACGTGGCAGGAGCGATCGTGGAATGGGAGTTGCACGGCGAGCTGCGCGAACGACTTCATCGCGGCGTACGAAGCGCGCTCCGGGGATGCAGTCGCCGCAAGGCTCGCGCCCTACCTGCTGGCCTATACCACCTTCCGCATGGGCTGGTCGCAAGATGGCGGCGCTGGCTATGCAGGGCGAATACGACGAGGCGCTGCTTGCTGCGGGATTACGAGAAGTATCGCGCCTTTGCGTTGGCGCCTGCGGCAGAAGCGCAGCCCGCTTGGGCTCTTGCAGCGAGGAATCGGCAAACGCTGCCCCCTCGCTGCGTGCGGCGTGAGCTTCTTCGAGTCAACGCTACTTCGAATAAAACTCCGCGATGGCCGCAACCACCCGTTGCTGCTCGGCTCCGGTGAGTTCGGGGAAGATCGGCAGAGCGAGCACTTCGCGGCATGCGCGCTCGGACTCCGGAAAATCGCCTGGCTTGTAACCGAGATAGGCGAAGCATTGCTGAAGATGCAGCGGCACGGGATAGTAAATCTCGCAGCCGATCTGGCGCTGCTGCAGGAACTCGCGCAACTGGTCGCGGCGATGGGCGCGGAGCACGTACTGGTGGAAGATGTGCTTTGCTTCGGGCGCGGTTGCGGGCAGGGCCAGCGGGCGAGATGCATCGACATATATCGATGTTCCGCGCGCGCCGGTGAGTCCCGCCTGTTGCAGGAGCTGATCGTAGGTTGCGGCGATCTCGCCCCGGCGCTGGTTCCACTGCTCGATGTAGCGTAACTTTATGCGCAGCACGGCTCCCTGGATTCCATCCATGCGGGCGTTCCAGCCAATCTCCTCGTGGTAGTAGCGGCGGACCGCGCCGTGATTGCGTAGACGCTTCATGTGCTCGCCCACTTCGAGGTCGGTGGTGGTCGCCGCGCCAGCGTCGCCGAATGCGCTGAGGTTTTTGGTCGGGTAGAAGCTGAAGGCTGCGGTACGGCCCAGGGCTCCGGCGTGGCGCCCCTTCCAGGTGGCGCCGAAAGCCTGGGCCGCGTCTTCCACGATCACCAGCTTGCGCGCGGCGGCAATCGCGTCGAAGGCGTCCGCATCCACACACTGGCCGTAGAGATGTACCGGCATGATGCCCTTGAGATTGGCCGGGCGCTGACTCTCAATCGCCTGCTCGACCGAGCGCGCCGAAAGGTTGAAGGTCGCTGGGTCGATATCGGCAAAAACCGGCCGGGCTCCGCAGCGCGTGATGGAACTGGCCGAGGCGAAAAACGTAAATGGCGTGGTGATAACGCTGTCGCCCGCGGTGACGCCGGCTCCGGCGAGGGCAAGCCACAGGGCGTCCGTACCCGAGGAGCAGCCGACGGTGGAGGCAACGCCAAGATGCGCCGAGATTTCGCGCTCCAGGGCCGCGACCTCCTCGCCCAGAACCAGCGACTGCGACTCGCAGACCTGGTCGATGGCGGTGCGCACCAGTTCACGAATCGTGGCGTACTGGCGCTTCAGGTCGAGCATGGGAACGGGCTGGATTGTGCGGAGGACGAAGAAGCTGTCATGAGCAAGATTCCACTCCGGATGAGCCGGGTACTGTGGCGATTCTAGCATTGCTGCCGCGCCTGGCGCCGCCAAGCCGCGTTATGATTTGCGTCACAAGCACTCGTGATAGCCGCCCTCCCGAAAGTGCGCTGCGAGATTCTAGGCTGCTCAATAGACTGGATAGATCGTCCATCCATTGCTGTCCCTGTGCGAAAATGAGGGAAATTGGCGACTGCAGACCAGAGCATGGTGGGCGAAGGCCGAGATGCGTCGGCGACTGCAGATCGAGCGTGCGAGCTGAACACGCCGGCGCGGCTGAAGATGACGATTCGCGGCGCGGTCCAGGGCGTGGGCTTCCGGCCGTTCGTCTACCGGCTGGCGACGGAGCTGGAGCTGAACGGGTGGGTCAACAACACCGCGCGCGGCGTTCTTGTGGAAGTGGAAGGCGCGAGAGAGAAGCTCGACCAGTTTTCTGCTGCGCGTGGAGCGCGAAAAACCCGCCATCTCTTTTATCCAAAGCCTGGAAAGCAGCTTTGCCGATCCCGTCGGCTATGTGGGCTTTGAGATTCGCAAGAGCGAGGGTGGAGAGAAGACCGCGCTCGTCATGCCCGACATCGCAACCTGCCCGGAGTGCCTGCGCGAAATTTTCGACCCGCGAAACCGGCGCTTCGGCTATCCGTTCACCAACTGCACCCACTGCGGGCCACGCTACACGATCATCGAGTCGCTGCCCTACGACCGGCCGCAGACTACGATGAAGAAATTCACCATGTGCGCGGAGTGCGCGCGCGAGTACCGCGACCCGTGCGACCGCAGATTTCACGCGCAGCCCAACGCCTGCCCGCAGTGTGGGCCGCAACTCGAACTCTGGAGCATGGAGGGCGCGGTGCTGGCGCGGCGCGAAGCCGCACTGGAAGAGGCCGCCGAGGCACTGCGGCAGGGCAGGATTGTGGGCGTAAAGGGATTGGGCGGCTTCCATCTGATGGCCGACGCGCGCAATGAAGAGGCGGTGCGCAGGCTGCGCGAGCGTAAACATCGCGAGGAGAAACCGTTCGCGCTGATGTTTCCGGCTGCGGAAGACGTGCTGCGGGAGTGCGAACTGACGCCGCTGGAAGAGCGCCTGCTGCGCTCGCCGGAGTCTCCGATTGTGCTGGTGCGGCGCAGGAGTTGCGCGGCATCGACGCTGGCGTCTTCGGTTGCACCGGGCAATCCGATGCTGGGGGTGATGCTGCCCTACACACCTTTGCATCATCTGCTGATGCGGGCTCGTCGGCTTTGCCGTGGTTGCCACCAGCGGCAATCTGAGCGATGAACCGATTTGCACCGATGAACATGAGGCCCTGGAACGTTTGCGCGAAATTGCAGACCTGCTGCTGGTGCATGACCGGCCGATCCTGCGTCACGTGGACGACTCGATTGTGCGCGTGATGGCCGGACGCGAGATGGTGATGCGCCGCGCTCGTGGCTTTGCGCCGCTGCCCGTGCTGTTGGAAGAAGAGATGCCGACCGTGCTCGCCGTGGGCGCTCATCAGAAGAACACGGTCGCGCTCTCCGTGGGACGGCAGGTATTTCTCAGCCAGCACATTGGCGATCTCGAAACCGCGCAGGCAAGCGTGGCCTTCGAGAGCGTGGTGGAGAGCCTGAAAGAGCTGTACGAAGCCAAGCCGGAGACAGTGGCCTGCGACCTTCATCCCAACTACATTTCAACCGAATACGCGCAACGGATTTGCGCGCACCCGGCGGGGGTGCAGCATCATTACGCGCACGTGCTGGCCTGCATGGCGGAGAATGAAGTGAAGGCTCCCGCGCTTGGCGTGGCCTGGGACGGCAGTGGCTGGGGCCCGGATGGAACGGTGTGGGGCGGCGAATTTCTGAAGATTGATGAATATGGATATACCCGCGTGGCCCGCCTGCGGCCGATGCGGCTGGCGGGTGGCGAACGCGCGGTGCGCGAACCGCGGCGATGCGGGTTGGGCTTGCTGTTCGAAACATTAGGAGACGAAACATTTGAACGCGATGGGTCCAGCGAAGAGTTCAGCGAAGAGCTCAACCCAGTCCACGCCTTCTCCGTGGCTGACCGCAAGATTATCGCGGCGATGCTGCGCCAGGGCTTGAACAGTCCGTGGACTTCCAGCGCGGGACGTCTGTATGATGCCGTGGCTTCGCTGATTGGATTCGGCAGATGGCGCGCTACGAGGGGCAGGCGGCGATGGAGTTGGAGTGGCTGGCCGCGCAGAGCGACGAGAGCGGCACATACGAATTCGAGCTGATCGAGCCCCACATTCGCCAAAAGAAGGCGGATATGGGCCACCCGTGCGAGTTGAGCTCCGCAAACGATGCTGCCCCGGCGGAGTTGGACTGGGCTCCCATGGTGCGCGGAATCTTGGCTGACCTTTCGCGCCAGACGAAGCAGGAGGCGATGGCGCGCAAGTTCCACAACACGTTGGCGGAGATGATTGCGCTCATCGCAGGCAAGCACGCCGGACTCCCGCTGGCCCTGAGCGGCGGATGTTTCCAGAACCGTTTGTTGACCGAGTTAACGGTGGCGCGACTGGAAGCCGACGGCGTGAAGGTATATTGGCATCAGAGGGTTCCTCCGAATGACGGGGGCATTGCGCTGGGGCAAGTGGTGGCTGCAGCACGGCAATTGAGATTCGAAAAAAATGCGAGGGTACCAAAATGTGTTTAGCGGTGCCAGGAAAGATCATCAGCGTTAAGCGGCGAGGATTTGGCGCGACAGGCCCGCGTGGATTTTGGCGGAATCCTGAAGGAAGTGAATCTGGCCTACGTTCCGGAAGCGCAGGTTGGCGACTACGTGCTGGTGCACGTGGGATTCGCCATCAGCGTGGTGGACGAGGAAGAGGCGGCCAAGGTTTTCGGCTACCTGAAGCAGATGGGCATCTTCGGCGAGCTGGCAGAGCTGATGCCGGATGACCCAGGAGTGAAGCGGTGAAATTTTCCTCGGAGTACCGCGATGCGAACGCGGCGCAGGGCTACGCGCAGGAGATTCGCAGAATCACCACGCAGCCCTGGACGATCATGGAAATCTGCGGCGGACAGACCCACGCCATCGTGAAATTTGGGCTGGATGAATTGTTGCCGAAGGAGATCGAGACTGGTGCACGGGCCGGGTTGCCCGGTCTGCGTTACGCCGCTGGAACTGATCGACAAGGCGGTGCAGATCGCGCAGCGGCCGGAGGTAATCTTCGCCTCGTTTGGCGATATGCTGCGGGTGCCGGGGAGCGAGACCGACCTGTTCGGCATCAAGGCGCGCGGCGGCGATGTGCGAATTCTCTATTCGCCGCTCGATGCGCTGAAGCTCGCGAAGGAAAACCCGTTGAAAGAGATTGTGTTTTTCGCCGTCGGCTTTGAGACCACGGCTCCGGCACATGCGATGGCCGTGTACCAGGCGAAGCAGCGGGGGATCAGAAACTTTTCCGTGCTGGTCTCACACGTGCTGGTGCCCCCGGCGATGGAGGCAATTCTTGGCTCGGAGACTAACCGGGTGCAGGGCTTTCTGGCCGCAGGTCACGTTTGCGCCATCATGGGCTATGAGGAGTACATCCCGATTGCGGCCAAGTACAAGGTTCCCATCGTGGTGACGGGCTTTGAGCCGCTGGACATTCTTCAGGGCATCGCCATGTGCGTTGCGCAACTGGAAGCGGGACGCCACGAGGTTGAGAATCAGTACACACGCGCCGTGCCCGAGGGCGGCAACCGTACGGCGCAGCACTACGTGAAGGAAGTGTTTCGCGTGGTGAACCGCAAGTGGCGGGGCATTGGAGAGATTGCAGCCAGTGGCCTCGGCCTGCGGCCGGAGTACGCGGAATTCGATGCCGAGCAACGCTTCAACCTTGGCGGTTACACGGCGGAGGAGAGCCCACTGTGCATCAGCGGCCTGATCATGCAGGGCCAGAAGAAGCCGCACGAGTGCAGCGCTTTCGGACGGCAGTGCACGCCGGAAAGACCGCTGGGCGCACCCATGGTCTCAAATGAAGGCGCCTGCGCCGCCTATTACCGCTATCGGCGCGCCGAGTTGGCGACAACTGGAAAAGGATAATCGATGAGCACCGTAAAGGACTTTGCACTGAGCTGCCCACTGCCGATCACCGACTATCCAACCGTGACCCTGGCCCACGGCGGCGGAGGCAAACTGATGCACCAACTGATCGAGAAGATGATTCTGCCGGCCTTCAACAGCCCGCTGCTGGAGGCGCGGCACGATGGCGCAGTCTTTGAACTGGGCGGCGCGCGGCTGGCTTTCACCACCGATTCCTATGTCGTGCATCCGCTCTTCTTTCCCGGTGGAGACATCGGGTCGCTGGCGATCAACGGCACGGTCAACGATCTGTCGATGTGCGGCGCGCGCCCTGTGTATTTGAGCTGCGGCCTTATTCTCGAAGAGGGGCTCCCGATGGAAACGCTCTGGGCCGTAGTGCAGAGCCTGAAGCAGTCGGCGGAAGTCGCGGGCGTGCAACTGGTGACCGGCGACACGAAGGTAGTCGATCGCGGCAAGGGCGACGGCGTGTTTATCAATACGGCGGGCGTGGGCATTGTGGAAACTGAGCTGACGATCGCTCCCTCCAGCGTGAAGGACGGCGACGTGGTGCTGCTCAGCGGCGACATCGGACGCCACGGCATTGCCATCATGGCGATGCGCCAGGGTTTGGAATTCGAGTCGCAGATTGAAAGCGATTGCGCGCCGCTCAACGGCGCGGTGCAGAAGCTGATCTCCGGCAAGGTTGCGGTTCACTGCCTGCGCGACCTGACCCGCGGAGGACTGGGCACCACCCTGATCGAAATTGCGGAAGCCACCGGACTGCAGATCACCATCGATGAGTCGAAGATCCCGGTGCGCGATGACGTGGCTGGTGCCTGCGAGGTGTTAGGCTTCGATCCGCTGTACCTGGCCAACGAGGGCCGAATGATCGTCTTTGTGCCGGAAAGCGAAGCCGCACGCACGCTAGAGTTGTTGCGCACCGCCCCGCATACGGCCGGCGCGGTGGAGATTGGGCGCGTCTCCGCCGAGCGTAGCGGCCTGGTGAAGATGAAGAGCCGCATCGGCACTACGCGCATCATCGACATGCTGAGCGGAGAGCAGTTGCCTCGAATCTGCTGAAGCCAATTCGAGTGAAGCTGAAGTCGAGTAATAGTAAATTCGAATGACGAAGATTCGAGTGAAATCGAAGTCGAGCTTCGCTCCGTTCCGGACAGTACTCACGCGCGAGTTTGTATCGCGATCAATAGCCGAACGTTTGCTTTCAATGGTTTTTGGGGCGTGCACGATTTTCGACGTTATGACCAGAATGCAATTGGCAAACTGAGCACTTGTCAGAGCGGATTCTTCTTCGTAGGATTCAGTGCACCTTCTGAAATTGGAAGTCCCTCAAGCACTAGGGTCCATGCAGTCTGGATCGCAGGAGAATAGGTACGGCCGTGACTGTAAAGAAGACGATCTTGTGCGTGGACGACGAGCATAGCCTTTCCATCCAGAAGCTCACGCTTGAAACGCGCGGCTACCGGGTGATGACTTGCAACACTGCAGTAGAGGCGCTCAGCATCTTCAACCTTGGCGGCGTGGATCTGGTCTTGAGCAACTTCGAACTGCCCGATGCACCGGCAACGGAACTGGTGAAGAGCATCAAAGCGCTCTGCCCCGGAAATCCCGGTAGTCCTGCTGAGCGCACAGAATTGGGCCTTCCATACGGATGCGCCCGTGGATCTCATGCTGAAAAAGGGCACCTATGCTCCGGCGGAGCTGTTGGACCGTATTCGCCTGTTGCTGGTGAAGCGCCGCGGACCTCGCCGCGCGCTACCTGCACTGGCCCACAGCGCCCAGGCTTAGAGCGGAAACGCGGAATGTTAAGCGCCCGATCGATCTCATTCGCCGGAACCCACCCTCTCCAACATCGGCAGCAATGGCCAGTGAAGCTATGCCCAGCTCTGTCCTGAGAACGGGCGCCGCGCCCTCGTGTAAGATGGACTTAGCATAGCCATGGCAGCCATTATTCAAGTTGAGAATGTCACGAAAACCTATCGCATCGGCAAAGTAGACGTGCCGGCCGTGCGGGGAGTTTCCTTCCAAGTCGAACGGGGCGAATTCCTGAGTGTGGTGGGCCCTTCGGGCAGCGGCAAGTCCACCCTCTTCTACATTCTCGGCGGATTGGCACAGGCAGATTCTGGCCGGGTGTTGATCGACGGCACCGACTTTGCGCACACCACGGACGCCGAGCGGACCCAGTTGCGGCGGCAGAAGATTGGATTCGTGTTTCAGAAGTTCAATCTGCTGCCCACCCTCACGGCCCGCAACAATATTCAGATTGCCGTTGATATCGCAGGCAATGCGGCGAACCACGATTCGGGAACACTTCCGGAATATCACCCATCTTCTTGGTATCGACAAGCGCCTGGATCACCGCCCCAGCGAGTTGAGCGGCGGCGAACAGCAGCGAGTCGCGCTGGCCAGAGCCCTGATCAACAAACCGGCGATCGTGCTGGCCGACGAGCCCACCGGAAACCTCGACACAGAAAATTCCAATGCGGTATTGGAGATGCTGCAACGCTCCAATCGGGAGCTGGGCCAAACCGTGCTGATGATTACCCACAACCCCGAGGCGGCGCGATTCGGGAATCGCATTCTGCACTTGCGCGACGGCCAGGTGGTTGCCCTGAACTGGACCCGCAGTGGGCTGGCGCAGCGCAGTAATTACGCGGAAATCCACAGGTTATAGGGCATTCGCCGGTTTGACAGAGCAAGGTGCATTGTCTAAGATTAAACAGTCGAGCGGGAGTAACTCAGTGGTAGAGTGCGACCTTGCCAAGGTCGAAGTCGCGGGTTCAAATCCCGTCTCCCGCTCCAGATTTTGATAGCCCTCGCCAACGTGCGAGGGTTTGCCATGAAAAGAGGCTGCTCCCCAGCCTGCGCGATTCCGACATAACGCAAAACGGGGCGCGGTAGCCAAGTGGTAAGGCAGAGGTCTGCAAAACCTTTATTCGCCAGTTCGATTCTGGCCCGCGCCTCCAATCCTTTCCCGTATATCACTGAAATCCCAGCAGTTCATGAATTTTCTATCGTCGCTCACACTGTGGCTCAATGAGACAAAATTGTCCGATATTGGGCACAATCGGACTGGTAAGCGGACTAAAAGCGGACTGCACCGTTTGACCCTTAATTTGTGCGGGTTTCGCTGCCCTTGGCTGCGGGTTCCTCAGTAGACATGAGGGTTCGCTCGTATGTCAGCATTGCTTGCCGCTTGTGCTCCGCTGTCGGGTGTACATACCGCTGGACGATTCGGATCGAGCTGTGACCAAGGATCGCCGCCAGCGTAGCCAGATCAACACCCGCTTGGGCGAGTCTGGTGGCGAAGGTATGGCGCTTATGCCGCGCGCGGCATAATGCAGAGCATTTTTAGGTCAGCGTCGCGGCAAACGAAGTCCTGCACGTGGTGTTGCGGTCGAGGCCGCGACGGTGGGCTAAAAATGGATTGGACTAAACCGCCTCGATGCTGCTGGCGCTATGGGTTTTGAATCGTGAGGCTGCTTGCATGATTTCCATTTTGCGGCACAGGGGCGAGTCATTGCGGAGGGTCAGGTTAGCAAAGAGCAGAGATACACCGGCCGCTGCATCGGATGGGAAAGATGAAAGTCTCTCTGGAGGGACGTCGGCCGACACTTCTCCTTGATCTTGTGTGAGGCAAGTTTGCAGAGGCAATCGTTGAGAATCGGAGATTTTCATGAAGAGTCCTTCCCCGTTGGGAATGAGCAAATGAAAGCAGGAGCTCCGATCCTAATCATCTGGCCTCGGTGACAGACCGGGCACAGACGGAGGGATTCGCCGGTCTGTTCCTGGTAGCGGTCGCGGTAGTCCTTCGGCGGTTCTTTGGCGGGAGGGGGTTGATCGGCGGAGACCATCCCCAGGAGTCGGCGGCAGCGTTGGAGTTTTTCTTGGCGGAAACGATTGCCGAGGAATCCGTAGTAGCGGATACGCTGGAAGCCGTTGGGGAGTACGTGAAGCAGGAAGCGCCGAATGAACTCATCAGCTGACAGGGTCATCACCTTCTGCTGGCTGTCGTGACGATAATCCTTATAACGGAATTGCACCTGACCGTCTTCGATGTCGAGCAGGCGATTATTGGATATGGCGACACGGTGAGTGTAGCGTCCGACATAGTCGAGTACTTGTTGGGACCCGGCAAAGGGCGGCTTGGCGTAGACAACCCATTCGGATTGGCGGAGCGGAGCGAGATAACGGAGAAAGTCTTGGCGCCGCTGAAGTTCGCAGAGCGAGGTAAAGAACCGCAACTTATGTTTGTCGAAGGCCTTCTCCAATAACTCCAGGAATAGGCGGCGAAACAGCCGCGAGAGCACTCGTACGGGCAAGAAAAATCCGGGGCGGCAGGAGATCCAACGATCACCGTCAGGAGAGAGCCCGCCGCCAGGAACCACACAATGGAGGTGGGGATGAAAATTCAAGTTCTGTCCCCAGCTGTGAAGCACGGCGAAGAAGCCGATCTCGGCGCCCAAATGTTTGGGATCGGCAGCAATGGTGCGTAAGGTCTCGGATGTGGCCTGGAAGAGAATGCGGTACACCACTTCTTTGTTTTGGTAAGCGATGGCGGCAATCTCTTCCGGTAGCGTGAAGACGACGTGGAAGTATTGGGTCTCGAGAAGTTCGGCTTGACGATTCTCGATCCATTGGGCACGTGCCATGGACTGGCATTTTGGGCAATGTCTATTTCGGCATGAGTCGTACGCAATGCGTTCGAAGCGACATTGATCGCACTGCTCCAGATGACTGCCGAGAGCGGCAGTCCGACATAACTCGATCGCACTCATGACACGCCGCTGTGCCGTGGACAACGAAGCACTATGCTGTTCGCGATAGGCTTCGCCGTATCGGCGCAATACGTCGGCTACTTCCAGCTTGGGACGATCCATGGGCCGGTACTCAGAAATACTGCGGGATCGCCGGTTTGGTTTCGGTGGGGATTGGCGCCGGGAGTAGATCGAGCGGGCTGGTGGTGGAGCAAACTTTACTTGTGGCGATGCGCAGATAGCGGGCAGTGGTCGCTAGGCTGCGATGGCCGAGCAGCAGTTGAATGGTACGGAGGTCGGTGCCCTGTTCTAGAAGATGTACTGCGAAGGCGTGCCTTAGCGAATGGGGTGTGATGGGTTTGGGAATGCCGCAGAGTCGGCGAGCCTTCTTGCACGCATCTTCCACCGCGTCTTTGGTGATATGCCGGCCCGGCTTATCGCCTGGAAAAAGCCAGTGCTGCGGTTTTTCCAAACGCCACCAGTCACGCAGAGTGATCAGCAACTTTGGCGAGAGCATCACGTAGCGATCTTTTCTTCCTTTGCCTTGTTCGACTCGTAAGACCATCCGCTTGCTGTCGATCGCGGGAGGTTTGAGGACCACTGCTTCGGAGATGCGCAGGCCGGCTGCGTAGCAGGTGGTTAAAATGACGCGATGTTTGGGACTGACGACGTTCCCAAGAAACTGCAGGACCTCTTCAGGGCTAAGAATAATCGGTAGTTTCTGCGGCTTCTTGGGAGCAGGGATGATCTCTTGGAAGACCCAGTTCTTGTGGAGAGTAATTCTATAGAGAAAGCGAAGAGCGGCTACGGCAATGGTGATGGAACCAGGAGCCAGTTTCTTTTCATTGGTCAGATAGACCTGATAGGCGCGAATGTCCTCAGGACCCAATACCTCCGGTGACTTGCGGAAGTGGCGGGCAAATAGCGAGATCTGTTGCACGTAGGACTGCTGCGTGTTCGGCGCGAGATTCCGCACCTGCATGTCCTCGGTGACGCGTTGTCGGAGGGATGTCATGGAAAGCTCCTTTGCGAGTTGGAAGTTGCTGCAAGCAGCGGCTCCAATACTTCCGCAAAAAAGCTCCGGTGAAAAGACGGGTGAGAGGTCGAAACTCAATCGTCAGGCTTGGGATTCGATCTGACTGATGGCACCACCGAATACCGCGCAGCGGTTTAGTCCAAGAGACATCATGCCGACTTCTCGATTATGCCGACTTCTGTTGACGAGCTCTCTTGTTCTTCGCGCTTGGAGCCGAACGCCTCGCCGTGCTCATGAATTGAATTCGGCATAATCCTTTGATCTTCTCTGAACTGGAATGAAGCCAGGAAAGGGGAGACATATGCTGGGAAATGATTCGAAAGCAGACAAACACTTTCAAGACAACCCGTTGAAGTTCCATCTCCGCACGTTTGCCGCATCGCTGATGGAAGACGGCTATGCAGATGTGACCGTGCAGTCGAAGCTACGCTTGATTGCGGAATTTGGGCATTGGTTGGACCGGGGCGGATTCTCAGTCACGAATCTTGATGAGCTACGCATTGAGGCATTTATTAATGACAAGCAGCAGGTTCGCAGGGGCGAGTTAGAAACGATAAAACAGTTTCTCGATCATCTTCGGAAGCGTGACATTGTTCCGGCCCGGAAGCTGGTTCCGGACAAATCATCGTTGACTGACATTCTGAGCCGATACGAAAAGTATTTACGCTCGGAGCGCGGGCTGGTCACCGCGACAATCATTGGTTATCAACCTTTCGTCCGTAGGTTTCTCGTCGAGCGCTTCCATAAGCAACCGTACCTTTTCGGAGAAGTGAAACCGTCCGACATTTCGAATTTCGTTCTGCGGCATAGCCACAGCATGAGCCTCAGAAGAGCACAACTGATGACGACGGTCTTCCGCTCGTTCTTCCGGTTCCTGTTTCTGAAGGGGGAACTGCATGTCGACTTAGCTGTCTCCGTGCCCACTGTAGCTGATTGGCGGCTGTCGACGGTGCCCAAGTACCTGAGTTCGAAGGAAATCGGTCGTGTGCTTGAAGCATGCAACCGTCAATCTTCGACCGGCCGCCGCGACTACGCCATCCTTCTTCTGCTCGCCCGTCTCGGCCTCCGCGCCGGTGAGGTGGTTGCTCTCCAGTTAAATGACATCGACTGGAGAGCGGGAGAAATCATAGTTCGAGGCAAGGGGTTGTTTCACGACCGGATGCCTCTGCCTTCGGATGTGGGCGAGGCCTTGGCGTGCTTCCTGCGCCGAGATCGCCCTGCCTGTAAAACGCGTCGGGTATTCGTCTGCACAAAAGCGCCACGCCGTGGTTTTGCTGGCGCCTCCACACTGACGACAATCGTCCGCCGCGCACTCGTCCGCGCGGACTTGCACCCGGCCTTTAAGGGAGCTCACTTGTTTCGTCATAGTCTCGCCACTTCCATGCTTCGCTCAGGAGCGACGATGACGGAAATCGGAGAGGTTCTTCGGCATCGAGTCCCGAACACCACCGAGATCTATGCCAAGGTCGACTTTGATGGCTTGCGCTCACTGGCTCACCCATGGCCGATCGGGGGTGGACTGTGACCCCTCTTGACCAGGCATTGAAGGACTACATTGCCATCCGACGTGGCCTCGGATTCCAACTTCGGCTACCGGCGAGTTCTCTGCGGAATTTTGTTGCTTTTCTGCAAGCCGAAGGCGCCTCGTACATCACCACGGAACTGGCGCTTCGCTGGGCAACCCAGCCCATGGAAGCCCAACCTTTCACCTGGGCTTGGCGTTTGAGCATGGTCCGACGCTTCGCCACTTGGTACAGCGCTACGGAACCTCGGACCGAGATTCCACCCGCAGGCATTCTCGCTCATCGTTATCTACGTAAGACTCCTCACATATATAAAGACGATGAGATTGAAAGGCTCCTTCGCGGAGCACAACAACTCCCATCTTCCAAAGGCCTCCGCGCCAGCACGTTTACGACTGTTTTCGGCTTGCTGGCGGTGGCCGGAATGCGAATAAACGAAGCCCTCAGTTTGGACCGGCAGGATGTTGACCTCGAGCACGGAATCCTTCACGTGCGGCGGACGAAGTTTGGAAAGTCTCGATACGTGCCGGTTCATCCCTCCACTGTAGACGCTCTGAAGAAGTACGCCGAAGCCAGACAGCGCATCTTTCCTACACCCTCCACTCCTGCATTCTTTATCTCCGAACGGGGTAGCAGGGTTACAGAGTGGGCGGCGCGATACACCTTCGCGAAGCTGTCCCAACGACTCGGCCTCCGCATATCGGCCAAGGGTCACGGCCGTGGCCCCCGGCTTCATGACATGCGCCACCGATTCGCCGCCCGCACCTTGATCCACTGGTATCGGGCCGGGCTCGATGTCGAACGAGAACTTCCAAAGCTGGCTACCTATCTTGGGCATGTCCACGTCAATGAAACCTATTGGTATCTGGAAGCTGTGCCAGAACTGCTTCAGCTGGCTACTGACCGATTGATCGAACGGGAGGAGCAGCGATGATCTCTGCCGAGTTTCCCGCTCTTCTTCAATCCTTCTTTACTGATCGCCTGCTTCGCCAACGGCGAGCGAGCCCCCACACGATAGCCGGATATCGCGATTGCTTCCGCCTACTTCTGCATTTTGCAAAAGAACGACTCGGCAAAATACCATCCAAGATCCTGGTCGAAGATCTCGACGCGCCCTTCCTTGGCCTTTTTCTCGAACACCTGGAAAGCGTTCGCAAAAATAGCGCTCGCACGCGGAATGCGCGTCTGGCGGCCATCCACTCATTCTTCCAGTACGTGGCTTTAGAGGAGCCCGGGTGTGCGTTGCACTGCCAGCGGATACTGGCAATGCCCAACAAACGCCACGAACGACGGCAGATCGAGTTTCTCAACCGGGAAGAGATCGATGCGCTGCTCGCGGTTCCGAAGCTTTCAACCTGGGTTGGGCGTCGCGATCGAACCTTTCTTCTTGTCGCTGTCCAGACAGGTCTGAGGGTCTCCGAGTTGATTGGGTTGAACTGCCAAGATGTCGTGCTTGGGACCGGCGCCCACGTGCGCTGCATAGGAAAAGGCAGAAAACAACGTTGCACGCCGTTGCGTCCGGAAACGGCACAAATGCTGGATGCTTGGCTGCGGGAATGCCACGGTCTACCCGAAACCCCGGTCTTTCTCAGCATCCGCGGCAGTAGACTCAGCCGCGATGCGATCGAACGTCTCATCGCGAAGTACACTCATGTTGCCGAACACGCTTGCCATTCAATCAAACGGAAGAAAGTCAGCCCCCATGTGCTTCGACACTCCGCAGCCATGAACCTTCTCCAACATGGTGTCGATCGCTCAGTGATCGCACTCTGGCTGGGGCACGAATCGGTGGAGACAACGCAGATGTATCTCCATGCGGATATGCGCTTGAAGGAAAAAGCACTCTCGCGCACTGCGCCGCTTGGCGTCAAACCAACACGATACCACCCTGACGACAAACTATTGGCCTTCCTGGAAAGCCTCTGATTATGCCGACACTATACACAGCTAGAGCTCCTCCCAGCCGTCGCCTCCGCTGAGTAGTCGGCATAATCGGGAAGTCGGCATGATGCCTGAAGTCGTACAGCACGAAGTTGAGGGCATTGCGCCCTTTCGTCTTGTCCTCTTTGATGGCGGCATCATGCCCACGATTGAGGCGTTGAATGTGCTCTCCCGGTTTCGTCGGGGATGGGAAAATCCACGGTGATTCCTTCTTCCGTGGATTCTTCTCCATTCGCCGGGAAAGAATCGACCTGCTCTCGGCAGTCAGATCGAGCGTTCGCCGTGCTGCCTTGGATTTCCCGTGCTGAATGTGGAGCTGCCCTCGTTCCAGGTCTACCTCCGCCTTGCGGAGAGACACAACCTCCTCCGGTCGCATTCCCTGGTTCCGCATCAGCCGAGCCAAGTCCCACACATTCTCGTTCTTTGCGGTACGCAGGAAGTAGTCCTTCTCTTCGGATGCTGTGATGATGTGCATCCTTACGGCATCGGCATCGGACGGAATTTTGACCTTGCGGACGGCGTTCTCCCGCGTCCATCGTTGTTTGATGGCGTACCCGAAGAACTTGGACAACGCATGGAGATCGTGGCGGAGAGTTATGTCACGAACCTGATGCTCGATGATTCGCCACACTTTGAACGCCTCCACCCTGCCTTCGGAGATCAACGAAACGGGCTCCTTGCCAAAGAACTCGGTCACGCTTGTAAAGCTGGTGGCGATCCTCTTGTAGCTATTGGGGTGTGCCCGGTATTCCATTTTCGCCCACCCCAAGAACTCTTTGGCAGCGTCACAGAATTCACGCACGACCACACGGCGGGTCCGCATGAGCATCGGGCACACACCACTGCTCCTCTGTGATCGCAATTCACGCCACAAAATCCTTCCGGTTCAAACCGTCGATGCATCCGCCTCGACGCTGCTACTAACTGCATTGCTTATGTCGGGGCGGGCGTTTGCCTCAAAGCTCGCAAAGATTTGAGACTTGAGTTTTTCGTAAAGGTTTGGGTTAGTCTCCTGAAGATAAATCATGCCTGTAATCAATTTCTCGACGCCTGTCTCGGTAATCTGGCCTTGGTATTCCTTTGCGGCTTCATCGGCATCCTTTGCAAGCTTCCTGAAGGCTTCGATCTTCCAATCTTCTTCGGGAAATAACTTTTCGGGGGACAGCTCCGTGAGTTTTTGATGATTGAGAATAATCAGAAGCGCATCTATAACCCGGTTCAACTGGAAACCATAGCTCCCAACTGTTTCTACGACGTGCTTTTCGACCGTGGCATCCTCGATGTTGCACCCGAAGTTAAAATTAGTGTTGGTATTGGTGTTCGTGCTGGTCATCGGAGAATAGAAAGAACCAAAGTAGTTGATCCAGTCATTCAACGGATTACTCTGAGTCATAAAATCTCCGGGACTTCAACATTGAATCGTTTTTGAAGTCCGTCGTGCAGATTGCAAGTTGCACCCTGAGCATCAACAACCGACTTCGTGGTCTGACGAGCCCCCATGTCGGAACTTCAACCCGATGACGTTGCCAAGGTATTGGGAGGCGTACCATATGGGCATGAGCGTACTTCCAGAGTATTTCGATTCTGCTAATAGCCCGGTGGTTGCTACCAATATCTTTGTCCGAGAAGACCCCGACGATGAAGAAGACGACGAAGAAGAGGACGACGACGACGATAACGAGGACGATGAAGATGCCGACGAAGAAGACGATGGCGAAGGCTACTCGGAGTAAGTACGCCCCCAGCTACATGGTGTGAAGCTATTGCGACCTTGCAAGTTTCCACGCCCGTTTCAAACGACTGGCGATCTGCGCCTTCCCTGCGTTGTCCTTCGCAAAATCAGAGTACGGATGCAGGTCACATGCGCTACAAGTTTCATCCCTCGCCACCCCACCACTCGAATCGTTTCCGCCGCCTTCATCGAACTCAGGTCTCATTCTTCCATCAGAAGTTCGCCAAATGTTGATTCAAAACAAAATGAAACGATGGTGGTCAATCGCCCGCTGTCCATTCGTTGACTCAAAGTGTCCGCCACGACGAGCACGCCGCAACTTTCCGCGGCTCCTGGCAAAATATCCGGAGGGCGGCAAGAAGTTGGGGCCCAGCGTCGTATCGGTGTACAGAAATTGACAGAGCAGCCGGAACGCAAAAGAACATCGGCAGAGGACACCCGCACAAAACTTCTAGCTGAAGTGCTTAACCAATAGTTGTTCCGCAAACGAGAGACAACTATGAATCTGCGAACGCTCGACCTTGCTCCAGTCCGCATGCAGGCTATCGTTGCGGAATCTCAGGTAACCGAGAGCGGTTGTCGGCTCCCCGCCCCTCAGGACATCCTTTTGCTTGAGCGTGCCTATAACTTCCTCTAGCTTAGGTCTGCCAGTCACACCTGCGAACTCTGCTCCCATACGCCGGATTACGTCCTCGAACGCTGCCGCAACCAAGACGGCTCCCACGTTCTTTGACGCTTCGGAGTTTTCCGACAGCACATCCTTTGCAAGAGCGAGAAATTCCGAAATGTTTTCTCCGGTTATGAGCGCCCGAACGCTTTTTATTAACCCGGCCTCCAGTTCGGACTTGACGTTTTTAATGGTCGAACGGGCGTGCAAATGCAACCGATGCTCCACTGCATCCCTGCCCTTGTAGATCCCATCTGTACTGTCACGGAAAGTTTTCATCTGTGGGCTTTCTGAACCGTAGAATGCCGAGATAATCGACGTGGCAAACTGCATCAGCTCAGAAGTATTGGTAGTGGAATGCCCTCCTTCCAAAACGACATTGGCCCGGGTTATCCAACTATCCACGTCTAGCATCTGTTTTCCTCCGTATAGCTCCTATCCCCAAATGTTCTCGGTTTGAACGAGCCCTTCTGCGCTCACCCAGAAGACCTCAATGCCGGGTTTCTTGAAAGCGGGCAGGATTTTCTGGACGCAAGCAACGTGCAGATCGTTCTTCGGGAAGGCTACTCCAGCTATTAGTCCCAAAGAGCTGTCCCGAGCGGCACAGTAGAAGGCTTTCGCCACATGGTCAAACACCTGCTTTGAATCAAACGGTTTCCCGAACCGAGTAGTGCTCGGTTTGGAACTCGTCTCGCCTTTCGCCCTCGGTGGTCACTTCAAAACCGGCCACGCGTGGACGTCTCAAAACCGGCCACGGAGAGTGGCCTAAGACAAGTGTTGTTTTACCCTGCCACAGTGGTTCGTGGCAAGGCCGGATTTGATTTCGCAGTTACGTGTTAAGTTAATGCTGTTCCCGCCGGGGTCGCGCCTGACGGAGACATCCAAGGCCGAAGACACGGGGCTGGCTCCGAAGGAATCAGCGATTGAGACCCTTTGCAGATTGGCCGTGATGGCTGACTCTGTGAAGGGTTTGGTGTTTCTATCGCCATTCTTTTGGTGGAGCTCCGTTGTGGAGGCCCTTGGATCACGGAACGCGACGTTGCCGGGCTGCTTTTGCCCGGCCTCCTTGTTGCTTTTGCTTTTGTCATTGGGCTTCTCCGCGGTTCCCGGATTTAGTTCGCCAGCTGCGCGGGCCGCACTTGAGAACGTGTCCGTGATGTAGCAGGCGGTCGAGCATGGCGGTGACGGCGGCGCTGTCGCCGAGCAGCTTACCCCAGTCTTCAACTGGACGGTTCGACGTGAGCAGCGTACTTGTGCGCTCATAGCGGCGCATGATGATTTCCAGCAGTTCTTCGGCAGCGGTCAGCGGCAGTTTACGCATTCCGAGATCGTCGATAATCAACAGCGGCACGGTGGACAGCATCTCCATGTGCTCTTTGCGTTTGCCGTCCAAGGTGGCATCGGCCAGATCTTCCAGCAGCATGTGCGCTTCCCGATAGAGTACGCGGTAGCCTTGCAGGATAACGGCGTGTCCGATGGCTTGGGCAAGATGACTTTTCCCGCTCCCAGGCGGCCCCATGAAAAGTCCGTCTTCGCGCCGGCCGATAAAGGCTGCGGTCGCTAGATCGAAGACAGCCGTTGCAATTGGGGTTTGCAACACGAAGTTCCGTAACAGGTGGCGTTCACTCGGCATAGGATCGAACTCGGCATTCTGGCAGTTGGACTAAACCGCTGCGCGGTATTCGGTGGTGCCATCAGTCAGATCGAATCCCAAGCCTGACGATTGAGTTTCGACCTCTCACCCGTCTTTTCACCGGAGCTTTTTTGCGGAAGTATTGGAGCCGCTGCTTGCAGCAACTTCCAACTCGCAAAGGAGCTTTCCATGACATCCCTCCGACAACGCGTCACCGAGGACATGCAGGTGCGGAATCTCGCGCCGAACACGCAGCAGTCCTACGTGCAACAGATCTCGCTATTTGCCCGCCACTTCCGCAAGTCACCGGAGGTATTGGGTCCTGAGGACATTCGCGCCTATCAGGTCTATCTGACCAATGAAAAGAAACTGGCTCCTGGTTCCATCACCATTGCCGTAGCCGCTCTTCGCTTTCTCTATAGAATTACTCTCCACAAGAACTGGGTCTTCCAAGAGATCATCCCTGCTCCCAAGAAGCCGCAGAAACTACCGATTATTCTTAGCCCTGAAGAGGTCCTGCAGTTTCTTGGGAACGTCGTCAGTCCCAAACATCGCGTCATTTTAACCACCTGCTACGCAGCCGGCCTGCGCATCTCCGAAGCAGTGGTCCTCAAACCTCCCGCGATCGACAGCAAGCGGATGGTCTTACGAGTCGAACAAGGCAAAGGAAGAAAAGATCGCTACGTGATGCTCTCGCCAAAGTTGCTGATCACTCTGCGTGACTGGTGGCGTTTGGAAAAACCGCAGCACTGGCTTTTTCCAGGCGATAAGCCGGGCCGGCATATCACCAAAGACGCGGTGGAAGATGCGTGCAAGAAGGCTCGCCGACTCTGCGGCATTCCCAAACCCATCACACCCCATTCGCTAAGGCACGCCTTCGCAGTACATCTTCTAGAACAGGGCACCGACCTCCGTACCATTCAACTGCTGCTCGGCCATCGCAGCCTAGCGACCACTGCCCGCTATCTGCGCATCGCCACAAGTAAAGTTTGCTCCACCACCAGCCCGCTCGATCTACTCCCGGCGCCAATCCCCACCGAAACCAAACCGGCGATCCCGCAGTATTTCTGAGTACCGGCCCATGGATCGTCCCAAGCTGGAAGTAGCCGACGTATTGCGCCGATACGGCGAAGCCTATCGCGAACAGCATAGTGCTTCGTTGTCCACGGCACAGCGGCGTGTCATGAGTGCGATCGAGTTATGTCGGACTGCCGCTCTCGGCAGTCATCTGGAGCAGTGCGATCAATGTCGCTTCGAACGCATTGCGTACGACTCATGCCGAAATAGACATTGCCCAAAATGCCAGTCCATGGCACGTGCCCAATGGATCGAGAATCGTCAAGCCGAACTTCTCGAGACCCAATACTTCCACGTCGTCTTCACGCTACCGGAAGAGATTGCCGCCATCGCTTACCAAAACAAAGAAGTGGTGTACCGCATTCTCTTCCAGGCCACATCCGAGACCTTACGCACCATTGCTGCCGATCCCAAACATTTGGGCGCCGAGATCGGCTTCTTCGCCGTGCTTCACAGCTGGGGACAGAACTTGAATTTTCATCCCCACCTCCATTGTGTGGTTCCTGGCGGCGGGCTCTCTCCTGACGGTGATCGTTGGATCTCCTGCCGCCCCGGATTTTTCTTGCCCGTACGAGTGCTCTCGCGGCTGTTTCGCCGCCTATTCCTGGAGTTATTGGAGAAGGCCTTCGACAAACATAAGTTGCGGTTCTTTACCTCGCTCTGCGAACTTCAGCGGCGCCAAGACTTTCTCCGTTATCTCGCTCCGCTCCGCCAATCCGAATGGGTTGTCTACGCCAAGCCGCCCTTTGCCGGGTCCCAACAAGTACTCGACTATGTCGGACGCTACACTCACCGTGTCGCCATATCCAATAATCGCCTGCTCGACATCGAAGACGGTCAGGTGCAATTCCGTTATAAGGATTATCGTCACGACAGCCAGCAGAAGGTGATGACCCTGTCAGCTGATGAGTTCATTCGGCGCTTCCTGCTTCACGTACTCCCCAACGGCTTCCAGCGTATCCGCTACTACGGATTCCTCGGCAATCGTTTCCGCCAAGAAAAACTCCAACGCTGCCGCCGACTCCTGGGGATGGTCTCCGCCGATCAACCCCCTCCCGCCAAAGAACCGCCGAAGGACTACCGCGACCGCTACCAGGAACAGACCGGCGAATCCCTCCGTCTGTGCCCGGTCTGTCACCGAGGCCAGATGATTAGGATCGGAGCTCCTGCTTTCATTTGCTCATTCCCAACGGGGAAGGACTCTTCATGAAAATCTCCGATTCTCAACGATTGCCTCTGCAAACTTGCCTCACACAAGATCAAGGAGAAGTGTCGGCCGACGTCCCTCCAGAGAGACTTTCATCTTTCCCATCCGATGCAGCGGCCGGTGTATCTCTGCTCTTTGCTAACCTGACCCTCCGCAATGACTCGCCCCTGTGCCGCAAAATGGAAATCATGCAAGCAGCCTCACGATTCAAAACCCATAGCGCCAGCAGCATCGAGGCGGTTTAGTCCAATCCATTTTTAGCCCACCGTCGCGGCCTCGACCGCAACACCACGTGCAGGACTTCGTTTGCCGCGACGCTGACCTAAAAATGCTCTGCACTATGCCGAAATCGGCATAGCTGCCAGATCCCCATGGCGTTGCGGCCTTGCGACAGCCCAAGCTCGATCGTTTCCCGATACAGCTCGCAGACGCTGGCCGATATCTGGAGGCTTTCATCTGCAGGCACTGCCAACGATTCGAAGTCGGTGGTCACCTCCGTGGCCGGTTTTGAAATCTCGTCTTCTGTTTGTAAGTTGAGGGAGGGGATTTTCGTGCTGGAGTCGGTGGTCACCGTGGCCGGTTTTGCGCCATGCCTACCTTTCCAGCCGCCCGGTCGCCCTATCGAAATCCCGGCAGCCTTCAGATAGCCGCCTGCCGTCTCGCGACGAACCCCGGTTTCCTGCTCAATCCGCCGCAGCGACCAACCCAGCCGCCCCAACGCAATCACCTGCTGCCGCTTCGTTTCGCTCAAGACATTGCCCATGCCAACCGAGGCTACCTGCACCTGGTCGGAGCTTCTGTCTTAGGCCTCTAAGCGTGGCCGGTTTTGAAGTGACCTTTCGTGGCCGGTTTTGGGTGACCCCCGAGGCATTTCGCCTCAATCGAAATCTTGGTTTTCCCGTCTGGAGCAACCGCCTCGATATCAACTCCGTGTTCCGTTTCCAACAGTGATTGCGTGATACGAAAGCCCTTCGATTTGAGGAAAAGGCAGGTGGCGGCAATAACTTCCGATTCGGTCAGCATAGGCAAATTGAACGGTTCTATGGTTTGCTATCGTAGGGCAGTGAATTCTAGCACGCCGATCTGTGGAGGAGCCGCCAGGTGATGGTCGCAGGCATAGACGGATGCAAAAGCGGTTGGGTCGCCTTCAAAGTTGAACTGGCGACTCTGGCGACCTCGGTCGAACTCTTTGACCTCACGGCATGGCTAAAAAGGAAACCTGCGGAGATTGCCTGCCTCGGCATCGACATTCCCATTGGACTTTTGGATGGTTCCCGAGCCTGTGACAAGGCAGCCCGCAAGCTGCTTGGACAGCCACGGGGCAGAAGCGTTTTCGCCGCCCCATGCAGGGCAGCCCTTGCCGCAAAGAATCACACCGACGCCAATGCCATAAACCTCCGGGTCACGGAAAGTGGACTCAGCCAACAGGCTTTTGGGATCGCCCCGAAGATTAAGCAGGTAGATGATGAGATCACGCCGGAATGCCAGCAGTGGGCGTTCGAAGTGCATCCCGAAGTTTGCTTCTGGGCGATGGCAGGCGGACGCCCGATGACGCACAGGAAGAAGATTCCGGCTGGCGTGGACGAGCGGCTTGCCTTTCTCCGTACTGTGTTTCCAGACATCGAAAGCCATCTGCTGTGCCGACCATCCGGCGTCGGCAAGGACGATCTGCTTGATGCGGCGGCTGCGGCGTGGACGGCACTCAGACTTCATAGGGGAGAAGCTTGGCAGGTCTGCGAACCGGAGCGGGACGGGCGGGGGCTGGCGGCGGGCATCTGGCATTGACCGAGTGACGCTTGCGATGCCACACCTCACCCACTCCTGAATGAGCGCCCTTGAATTCAACTGTTGGTAATGCTCGGAGCTTCCACATTGAGAGCTGAGTTCCCGGCTGTTGTGACAGGAAAGAAAATTGAAAAGCAGGTTCCGCTTTTTCCGTTTGCTGTACTACTGCGCAGGCGAATCGTGCCTTCGTACTTCCTCACAATGCCGCTAATGACGTAAAGCCCGAGCCCGGTTCCTTTCTCGCCCTTGGTGGTAAAGAACGGCTCGAATATCTTCTCTTGGTGTTCGTGAGCAATGCCCGCACCGCTATCGGCAATCACTACACGTATCCCATGGCACTCCGGTCTTCTCCAATCACGAGAGGGATACACATGCAATCCAAGCTTGCCTCCAGCCGGGGTCGCAGCCAGCGCATTTACCAGTAAGTTGGTGAACACCTGGCGAAGCTCGGTGGGTGCGGCATGGATATGCCCGTCAACGTCATAGCGTTTCCTTATCGAGATATTTTGTTCTCGAAACTTTCCACCCAGCAGCTCCAACATCTCGTCAAGCACCCGAGAAAGGGCCACGTCTTGAATCTCAGTTGAATTGCTGAACAATCCGAGCGTTTGCCTAGTAATTTTCGTGATGCGCTCTACAGTCTCTTCTCCCCGTTTCACCAAGTCTCGTGAAGGCTGATCCAACGCAGTGTTCTGCTTTAGCAAGTACATTACACTGGCAAGGACATCCAAGGGGTTATTTATCTCGTGGGCTACGGTTGCAGCGACTCGTCCTGCCGAAGCCAGCCTCTCGGCTGCGTGCCACATATTTTCTTCTGCTCGCTTGCGTTCTGTGATGTCCTCAATTGCCAGCAGGATCAAAGGATCGGGCTGGTCTGCCGTACTGATCTGATTTGCATTGAGCAACATGGTCTTGCGTCCGATATGGGGAAACTCATGCTCCACCACGAAATCTCGCACGGCCTGAGCCGCAGGTAGAAGTTCACCCATGACCTTGCGCAGTTGGGGAATGTCCCACTGTCTGCCGCCCAAATCGTACAGGCTTTTTGCTATCGTTTCCTCCGGCGAGACTTGAAACACGGTGAAGAAGGACTTGTTGGCCATCGTTATCCGCAGGTTCATATCGAGCACCAGCAGGGGCTCACGCACCGTGTCTACGATAGATTTCATAAAGTCGCTGGAGCGCTTAAATGCCTGTTCATTGCGCTTAAGGATGTCGATATCCTGCAACGCCAAAACCACACCATCGATTCTGTTGTCGAACGTCCGGTAAGGCCGCACTTGCAGCGAGTACCATTTGCCTTGCTCGTCCCGCACATCTTTCCCAATCGGTTTAAGGCTCTCGATTACGGATAGGATCAACTTCTCCAGGTCGGGCACATCGATGTTGAGTTTGATATCTGTGATAAGCCTTCCAACATCGGCGGGAATCACTCTGAGGGCTTTCTCCGCCATCGGAGTAAGCCGACGAATGCGGAGATGGCAATCGACCATAATGATCGGAATGTTGACGGTCGCAAGCAGGTTCGTGAGATCGTTGCTCAACTGATCCAGTTCCGTATTCCGGGCTCGCAACTCGTCATTGACCGTGTTCAGTTCCTCGTTAGTCGATTGCAGCTCTTCCTTGGAGGTCTCCAGCTCTTCGTTGGTGCTCTGCAACTCCTCGTTAGCCGACGATATTTCCTCGTTCGCAGACTGCAACTCTTCGTTGCTTGCCTCCTGCTTTTCGATCACCGACTGGAGATATTCCTTGGTGTTGACGAGTTCCTCCTCCAGTTGCCGGGTGCGAGTGGACTCCATCTCTGAAACTGCGACCTGACTGGTCGTAGCTTGTTCTGTTGTCTGCACTGCGGAGGAACTCATTGATGTCGGTGCGTCAAACGTGATCACAAAGCATGGTTCATATCCCGAAGCCTTCAGAGGCGTCACATCGATACTTGTGATCCGTGTGCTGTCACCAAACTTGAGCTTTATGCCGTCTTTCCTATAAGGCATCTTCTGCTGCTTTACTACAGCTACCGCATTGCGCAGCTCAAACCCGAGACCTTCCCTGGCCATCTTCAGCAGATTGAGGCTTGGTTTTCCGGCTGGCACCTTGAGATACGGAGAAGTGTCTCCGTGCGATTGCAAAAGTTCAAAATCGTCAGAGACGAGCACGGCTGCCGGGGCATAGTTGGCCAGAAGCAGCCGAGCCAACTCTTTCTGCAGTTCGAGAGTGTCGCCACGTCCCAGGCCGATGGGCGCTCGCCCTGAAGCGGCAGCAGGAAAAGCACTCGTCACAAAATCAAATCGGTTATGACCGGCGGACAACTTCTTCGAATAGATTTTGTGCTTTCTGTCTACGACATCGAAGAGATTCGAAAACCTGCCAATGCCTTCCGAATTTCCCAACATCAGGATGCCGTCCGGATTGAGCGCATAATGAAAAATTGGCATAACTTGCTTTTGCAGAACCGAATCCATATAGATCAGCACGTTGCGGCAACTGATCAAATCCATGTGGGAAAATGGCGGATCGGCAAAGATGTTGTGGCGAGCAAAAACGCACATCTCCCGAATAGCCCTGCTGATTCGGTATCCGCCTTCCACCCTGGAGAAGAACCGCCGCAGCCGCTCCGGTGAAACTGTCGCTACGCTACTCTCCGGGTAAATACCTGCACGGGCCAGCTCAATTGCAGGCTCGGAAAGATCAGTGCCAAAAAGCTGGATGCGTGTGTTGACCGTTTTCTCGCCAAGGAATTCGACCAGGGCGATGGCCAGCGAATACGCCTCTTCGCCTGAAGAACACCCCGACGCCCAGAGCCTGATGGGCTGATCGGCAGACCGGTCCTTTACGATTTTGGGGAACACTTCACTTGCAAGAAACTCAAAAACTTCAGGATTCCGAAAGAACTCCGTGACATTGATCAGAAGGTCTTGGTAAAGCGCTATGACTTCAGCTGGATTGTTCTTGAGATAGCTGTGGAAGTCCGCCAACTCATCAATCTCGTGAACCAGCATGCGTCTCCGAATCCGCCGCAAGATTGTCGTGCGCTTGTAGTGGCTGAAGTCCACTCCTGTCGCAGTTCGCAATGCCGCAAACAGCATCGCCAGTCCCGGTGCGTCTGCGACTTCCAGGGCTTCTTCTATGGACGAGTCTTCAGTTTCTAACTCTTTCGGGTCGTTAACATAGGGATCGCTGGCGATTCTTGCCAGCTCCCGAGCGATCCCCTCTGGAGGAAGCACAAAATCCACATTCCCTGATGCAATGGCGCTGTGCGGCATACTTCCATAGACAGCCGACTTTTTATCTTGGGCAAACGTAATCCCGCCTTCTGCCTTGATTGCCCTTAAGCCTAAGGTTCCATCCGATCCGGCACCCGACAAAACCACGCCAATTGCGGTGTTGTGCCGACTCCGGGAGAGTGATTGCAAGAAAAAGTCGATGGGCGAGTGGTGATCTCGAACTCTCGGTGTGACAGATAATACTCCATCGAGAGTGGCGAGATTTGCGTTTGGAGGAATGACGTACACATGATTGGGCTTCACGGCCATGCCGTCTCTGGCTTCGGTGACAGGCATCTTCGTGACCCTGGACATCAAATCGGTTAACTGGCTTGGGTGGGTTGGATCAAGGTGTTGAACCAGCACGAATGCCATTCCGGTTTCGACTGGCAAATGCGCAAGCAACTCGGAAAGCGCTTCCAGTCCCCCGGCGGAAGCCCCAACGCCAACGATGGGGAACGTATTTGGGCGGGGAGGTTCCGATGGCGAACCATCCTTGCCGAGAGCGGCAGTGTTCTTAGTCGTCATCAACGAGACCCGGAGAGATGAAGTATTCCAAACAGATCAGGAATTTAAAACTTTGCAAAAGAGCGGCAAGTATAGCATTCTAGGCAACCTAGATGCCGCTACGTGCCGCACATGTTGCTGTGACATTTGGCACAGTCGATGCGGCGCTAGGGACGAGTATTCCAGCGACAGAAAATGCTCTGCTGAGTACCGCAGGGCCGGAGATTCGCCATGTCTAAACCAGTGCTCCTCTGCATCGATGACGAACTCGGCGGGCTCGAAGTTCGCAAGATGGTTCTGGAGAGCGCTGGCTACTCGGTATTCACCGCTGGGAACGGCAAAGACTGGCCTGGAGATTTTCGCTTCTCAGCGAGTTGATCTGGTGATTTTGGATTATGCCATGCCGGAAATGAATGGCTACGATGTGGCCGTTGAAATGAAACGCATCAGCCCCGGAATTCCGATCCTGATGTTCTCCGCCTACTTCCCTGTCCCCGAAGAGATTCTCCATCTGGTGGATGCATATGCCACCAAGGGGGAATCTCCCGTGCAGATGCTTGAACTGGTCGACGCACTGCTGAAGAAGACGAAATCCTACCTCGAAAGACCAAATAAATGACTGAATGCGAAAAAACTGTTGCTCGAAACCTGCCGAGTTTGTCACACTGAGGTTCTCGTCACATTTTGGCCGCCCTTGAACACGCACAACGGGAGAACCCCGATATTGTCCTAAGCGATGTTGTGATGCCCGGAATGGACGGCATTACCTTAGCGATCAAACTGCGAGAGCAGCTTCCCCAGTGCCAAGTTTTGCTGATCTCCGCAACGCATACACTCCCCAACTCTCCGAGTGGCGGGGAAGCGGCGGGCCGGACTTGGAAATACTCGCCAAACCAGTCATCCTGAGATCATCATCCGTAAAATCACGACTATGGCTGTCCCCGGAGACGAGGTTGCAGGGGCACACCAACTTGGGCGAGAATAAGGTCGTTTTTTTGACTTGGATCACAGGAAAGTCTTGGCGATTACAAAGCGAACCGCCGACCTATGCGGCACACAGTCGATATTGCACTCGGCGGGATTCGAACTGGTGACCGCTACGAACGTGACCGCTGCCCGATGCGTCATCAAAGCCAAAGCGGCGAAAGGCGTCATAGTTTGCTTGCACTCGTGGTCTGAGCAAGAACGAGAAAGCATAGCTTCAGAGGTTTCGTCCAATCACCCCGAGGTTGCTATCATCGTGCGCTGCCCCGGTTGCACCGAATGCGATGAAGCGTCCCGTGGAGCCCTGAGTGACACCCGACCGTTTGCGAATCTGATAGCAGCGAAGTCCTAATCCAGCATCCACCCAACGCCTCGCTCGACACACCCCGCCTCGCCGCCGCCACTGCCGTCCCAAAAACGTCACCGAAATTCTCCGCCTGCTTCCGCCAAGAATCAACAACTTACAGTCACCGCTTTTGGCGGAACAAAAACGACCGTTTTATTGCCGAACTTATCCAATCGTCCAACGTGGTTTGTATACTGCAGCCATGAAGGTTGCCATCTATAGCAGGGTCAGCACCAATTCGCAGGACACCGCCAACCAACTCACGCAGCTCCGAGCCTTCGCCTCCACGCAGGACTGGACGGTCGTGTGCGAGTTCGTTGATATCGCATCCGGCAAGAATGGCGACCGCCAACAGTTCAAGGCTCTGTTCGCCGCCGCCTCCCGCAGGGAGTTCGATTCCGTTTTGTTCTGGAGTTTGGATCGGTTCAGTCGTGAGGGCGTTTTCGAAACCTTGCAATATCTGCAACGGCTCACTGCCCACGGCGTCGGCTACCGCAGTTTCACGGAGCAGTATCTGGATAGCTGCGGCATGTTTCGGGATGCCGTCATCAGCATTCTGGCTGTTGTGGCAAAACAGGAGCGAGTGCGACTGAGCGAGAGGACGCTGGCTGGGCTGGCGTCCGCCAGGTCACAGGGACGGGTCGGCGGACGCCCTCGGGTCACCTGCGATGAGCAGCGGCTCCTGAACCTGCGCAACTCCGGCAAGAGTTTGGCGACGATTGCAGGAGAATTGAGAATGAGCAAAACCAGCGTTGCCCGATTGCTGGCGGGGGCTCAAAGGAGCGGGGTGATCCCTGATTTGGTATAGTGAGCGGGAAGCCCTGTTATGTCCACTAAACAAGGCTGCCCGTTCCCGGACCGTCGGTGAAGTGTGCTCTTTTGTAAGTCCTCGCTAGGCCGACCCAACCGAGAATGGAGACCACCAGCCACGCCCATGAGCATACAAGAGCAGTCTGGGGCAAGCCTATCAAGACTGAGTAGCGACTACCTCTTCTTCTCTTCAGGCTCGGGCTGTTGTCGTGCCTGAGCGTGCTGTTGTGGTTGTGCCTGGGCATGCTGTTGTGGCTGCGGCTGAGCGTGCTGTTGTGGTTGTGCCTGAGCATGCTGCTGCTGCTGCGGCTGAGCGTGCTGTTGTGGTTGTGCCTGAGCATGCTGTTGCTGCTGCTGGGCATGCGGTTGCTGTTGTGGCTGCGGCTGAGCGTGCTGTTGTGGTTGTGCCTGAGCATGCTGCTGCTGCGGCTGAGCGTGCTGTTGCGGTTGTGCTTGAACGTGCTGTTGCGGTTGTGCTTGAACGTGCTGTTGTGGCTGCGGCTGAGCGTGCTGTTGTGGTTGTGCCTGAGCATGCTGCTGCTGCGGCTGAGCGTGCTGTTGCGGTTGTGCTTGAACGTGCTGTTGTGGTTGTGCCTGAGCATGCTGTTGCTGTTGCTGCTGCGGCTGAGCGTGCTGTTGCGGCTGTGGCTGGGCCAGTTGTTGTTGTACCTGAGCATGCTGCTGTGGCTGTGGAGAAGTGCGGGCAGGAATGACCGGAGCAATCGGTCTGCCTACCGCAATCGGCTTTGTCGCCGAGAGAATGGCAGGACGCCCTTGGTTCACCGAGGCAAACTGCTGGTGGTTCTGTGCTGCTTCGTGCTGGTGCTGTAACTGGGTGTTCATCGGGGGAATTCGCTGCCCTTGCAATGCGGCGGTTTCCGACGGCAAAGGCCGTCGGGTGATACCTCCCGCCCCGTTGTAGCTGACCCTGCTGTTGGTGGTGTTACTGATGGTGCGGTTATAGACCTCGACGTGGATGTTGGTGATGTTCACATTGTTGACGGTGCGGTTATAGTTGAAGCGCCGTCCGCTCCAGTACCCGCCCTGGTAGCCGGTTCCGCCATAGCCGAATCCATAGTTAATGCCACCGTAGTAACCGACATATTGACCCCATGAGCCATAGTGATAGCGATAGCTGCCATCGTAAACTCCCCAATATCCGGGGGTCCATAGGTAGCCTACTTCAGGCGGCTGCGCCCAGGCTCCGGGGACCCAGTAGTAGCCCTGGGGAGCATAGCTCCAATATCCGGGCGTCCATAGATAGCCATCGCCAGGGCATTCAGGCTGCGAATATTCCGGCAGCGCTGGTGGGGGCTCTTGTGCCTGAAGCACAGGCTGGCCGTAGCTCCTATCCTGGTTGTCATCGTAGGAGTCGTCATTGTCGGAGTCATCATTATTGGAATCATTTCGGTGATGTGAGACCCGCCTCGTCGGCGCAGGCTGCTGCTGATCGTTGATACTGGTTGGCTGGGTCCCGTCGGTGGGGGCAAGGTTGTCGGTCTGCGCCGCTTCGGTCTGCGCTGTTGGAATTTGGGCGCTGGCGTCCGGGGTGTCATTCTTCTTGCATCCTACAAGTCCAAACGTAAGAAAGATGACCGCTGCTGACAAGATAGTGAGATACGACGTTTTCGACATATTCCTCCTGAGGGAAGATACCGGGAGAAGAACTCCGCTTCGTCACCCTCTCATGCCGGAAGCTTCCAGGTCTGAGCAATACAGCACAGTGGAGCGCTGAAGGAGATCCCTGTCGATACATCGCCAATGCGCTCACAATTCAAAAACAGAACCGCCATAGGAATGGGTGGTGGACAACCATCGTCGCCCGAATGCCGCCGGACACCCAGAAGTGCCAGGCTTAAAGTGCGGGCTTGCGCACCCTGGACAGGACTTATTACTGGGTGTAGAGAATAGACGAGATGACTGAACCCATCGGCATCTCTCACTTGCCGAAGAAATCAAGAAAGACCGCACTGGATACGAAAGATAAGCCACTTGCCAGCGCATACTGGGCATAGCGAGGCTTGTCGGTATGTTGCCCAAGCACGCCTCTGACAGCGCTAGCGATCATGTAGAAGAAGCCGCCTCCCACATGTGCGAACAATATTCCCAACCAGAGGGTGGACGTGGAATTGACCAAGTAGAATCCCATCACGCCTCCAACGATTGTCATGCTTTCCACTCCGAGCGCCCACGCAATCGCCTTCCTGCGTTCAATTCCAGCCCCGAGCAGCAGCAAAACTAGCGCTAAGCCCTCGGGCACTTTATGCTCGGATATTCCCGTCACAAGACCGAAATTGGAATGTCCAAGGAGATTGTCTCCGAAGACGATACCAAGCCCATCCATGGTGCAATGCAGACCGAGGGCGACCATCAGCATCAGTGCTGTTTGTGCCAGTTGCGGATTCGGTTGTTCAAGGTCGTTCACTGCGCAAGCCGGACAGATATGGTAGACATATTTGCCGACCGCCCATAGGAGGAGATACCCGCTGGCACAAGCAAGAATGAGGGTCGGCCATGTCAGGGATTGTTTGGCTTCGGGCAATACATCAAACAGAGTCACCGCCAACAGCGTGCCCATTGCCGCAGCGACCAAGAGACTGAGCCGATGCAAAGCGACCTGACGAAGCACGACACCGAGCGCTATGCCGCCAAAAGCGAACAGCGTTGCTGCAGCCGGGTGGAGGATGGCAGTTTCAAAAAAGTGACCCATGATGATCATCCTAAACCAACCAGTGGATTCGGCGGGTATCGAGAGCGGATCGGTGGTGCGGTTAGCCAAGAATGCTGAGCCTGCTCTTTACCCAGGAGATGTTCACCTTCCTGTTAGAAACCACAATCCCTGATGGCAGCCAACATTTCCGCCAAGAACCTTTGCTCCACTTTTGTTTCCGCTGAATACTTGCGAGTCTCCCTCGGTTCCCAAAAGTTCACCTCGGGGAAGTTCACCAACAAGTGGAAGAAGTTTGCCAGAGAGAGCTTCGGAAACTTTTCTCCAATGATGCCGATGTAGTGGGGGACGAAGAAATCCGATGCAGGAAGAGCTAACTTCATAAGGTCTTCGGGCGACACCAGTCCCCAGTGCATCGGATAACGCAGAATCCCTCTCGGGTTCATATGACCTCGGCCAAGCCCAGGACAGAACTTTGGGTAGCGTGGGAACATGGCGTTCTTTTTGTAAGCCTCGTGTGTGTGGTGGCAGAGCCCCTGGTCACACAAAACCGAGTAGTAAAGGCAGGTCACATACGCTGGACGGTTTTCCGCCGCCACCTGATTTAATTCAGGACAGCCTTGGTTGTGCCAACTACCTCCGAAATAGCGAGGAGTTTCAGTGCCGAGGAGTTTGTCCAGGTCGCTGCCAAAATTATCAAAGTAGTATTGCATGAGTTTTTCCATCTCGTCTCCAGTGGCGCAGTCAGTATTCGCTTGGCAAGAGGAGTGTGGTGGAGCTGCGGTCAGCCTCGGTGATGACCCAGACCACTGTGCCAGTGCGTAGCTTGTATGACGAGAGCACCCTGAACCCATGCACCAGAGAAAACTCGTTTTCTTTCCGATCTTCTGCGGACAGGTTTCCCCAATCGCCGGAGGCATGCCGTGAGAGAAACTTGCAGGGCTGTTCGCCTGATTCCTCCATCGCAGCCAAAGCGCCAGGAGTTGCTACGATGTGACCCATTTCCAATCTCTTTCCTGGCACTGGCTTAAGCCCTCTCATCGAACAAACACTTTTAAATTTTGTTTACTCCCGGCATAGTTTCTTCCTCATGCTGTGTGGCAGTGAGAAGGCTCCGGCTATGGACAAACCCCGATCCGCCAGCCGATGTTTTCACTTCCTGCGCTCCCGCAGCCTGGAGACTGATGGCTTCAATCACATCGGCGGCGGAAACCTCCTGCCCATTTTCGAAGGCACATTGAGCGCCCAAAATGTAGGTTTCCCGCAACTGAGCGAAAGAGAATCCACTGGTCTTCTGGATGGCTGGCTCAAACTTATCTCCGCTGAGATTCGGGTTGAGCCGCTGGAAATACTGACGGCGAAGGCTGGCGTCGGGATTTCGGAACTGCACGACACGATCAAAACGTCCCGGTCTTTTCAGGATGGCGGGATCGAGATGCGTTGGATTGTTGGCGGTGGCAACCACGATCACGCCATCCTGACTTCCTACTCCGTCAAGGCAGTTGAGCAAAGTTTGGAAACTTACTTTCCGTTCACGGGTTTGCTTGCCCTCAGTTGGAAAAGCACGATCGAGGTCTTCCAGGATTATCAAAGCCGGGGTGCTATCGGACGCCATTTCAAACAGCCGAAGTAAATCGCTGCTCTCGGCCTCACAATCGCTGAGATGAATCGCAAACGGCTGGATGTGCGGATGTGATGCCATCACCCGAATTGTTTGGGTCTTTCCGTTGCCGGGAGGCCCGTAGAACAAGTACCCCCTGCGATAGGGCAGATTATGAGCGTGGAACCATTCTTCACGTTGGAAGAAAAGCTCAAAGTCGCCCTGCACCAAGCGCCGGACTGTGGGCTCCAGCACAACCATTTCCCAGTCATATTGGCACTCGAACCGGGTCTGTTTGCCCGCAGTTTCCAAACAACGCTGGGATTGCTGCTGCACCTGCTGCACCAGCCCGAGCAGTTTGGTGGCGTCCTCTCGGCAAGTAATAAACCAGTGCTCGAATGATGCGGGACTGAATGGCGAAGCCTCGCTAGAAGGAAACGCCAGCGGGACTTTCACGCTAATTACAGGACGCTCCAGTCCCTTGAGCGTGAGGGCGACAGGACATTCCTGCCAGTTCAAGTCCCAAACGGCTGTAGGGGCGGACTTGGATTGGCGTTCCCGATGCAGGGACACACCGATGCGGGGGCTCATGCCGCTTGGCAGCGCCCAGTCTTCGATGAATCTGTCCCATGAATACTTTCTAGCCCTGAGATTGGCGTTAAGCGGAAGCTCTTTCAAGAGCCGCTCGGCAACAATATCGCCGGGGTTAGAACCCAGTGCGATGGTGAGTGTCTGGTCGATATTGATGCCCAAGGTCTTCTCGATCCATGGCAAGTACGGTTCGAGGGACGCCCGAATTAACTCCACGGAGGGAGTGAGTCCGACCTGCAACTTTTGCAAATTATCCGTCTTCATAGTCATGCTCTCGGCGCTCCTGTCTGGAATACGAAAGATCATCTGAACTGCCTTTACGCCACACACTCGGCTGCGGCTTCATGCTGTTCTGTGACAGTGAACCCGCCGACATCTTCAATTTGACGGCGCTGGGCTTCACGGACAAACCTGACCACTGAGGCACGGCTCACGCCATATTTCCTGGCGACGTTCGTCAGCGACATGCCCGAGAAGCGGTCTCGCACCAACGCCGAACGGTCGATGTCCAACGGAGCCCGACCCAACCTCTGCCCCTCAAACTCTGCACGGCGCATTCCTTGCCGTATCTTCTCTCCGCTCAGCGATTTCTCAAGCGCCAGGAGAGAGTTACTCAGGCTCATGAATTGCCGCCCTGCGTGGCTGGTGGTGTCGATGGCTTCCTTTGCTGAGATAAATCCGATGTCCAATTCGTCCAGTGCTCCCACCACCTGCAAGAAGTGCTTGGTCGAACGAGCCACGCACTGAAACGCACAGACCAGGACGACATCAAACTTCCCCTGGCGGGCATCTGCCATCAAGAAATCAAGTCCTGGACGCCGAGCCTTCACGCCGGAGGAGCCACGGTCAATGTATTCCTGCACAATGCTGAATCCCCGTGCCGCTGCCAATTCCCTCAGCAAGCACAACTGAGAGTCCACTCGCTCGGCGGCGGTTGCTACTCGGCAATAGATAACTGCACGTTGCTTCACAGAAGCTCCTTTACGCTTTTTCAAAAACAATGGATGAAGCGACATGTATCCATGCCGCTGCCAACGTCGAGTCATCATTTGATTGAATTGCACGACGCTGAAGGTGGGGGCGTCGGTAAACAACAGAAGCGCTTAGGTGGCAGGCGGAACGCCTTGCGTAGAGAAGTAACTCTCTGAAGTAAGTATACAGAGCAGATTTCTGGATTAGCTACTTTTCCAGCAGCACCGCCGACTATATTTTTCGGAACCTAGTCAATTCGAAAGCGGGCTCTGTATACCTGTGGTGAAGGAGAATAACATGCTGGAGAAAGAAGTCATCAGGGATGGCAGTGGCAAAATAATCGGGTCAGTCACGAGCGGATTGGCCGGCGATTCTACCTGCGTTCGGGATGAACACGAACACGTTGTCGGCACGACCAGCGGAATTTTCAACAGCACCAGAGACAACCACGGGAACGTGGTTTCAAACAACAGCACCGATCCTGGTCTACTCTTCCGCAAAAAGTAGCGACGGATTGGAGAAGCGAACTCAGTGGGCGGCAAGCTGCAATGGCTTGCCGCTCGTCGCAGCGGCAACATACGGCAAGCCCCGCAATCACCCTCCTGAATACTCAGCACAGAATACTCGCATTGCCGTTGCCTCCATTGCCTGTCAGCAACATAATGAAAGACGACTTCGAGTCGGAGTAAAGGATATGGAAGTAAAGCCTCCCGACTGCTCGGCATATCCGACACCGTGTTCAGAGAAAGATTGGGCACAGTTCGACCGATGCTTAGCGTAATTTGTTACGTCGATCAGGGAGTACGGTAGAGCCCCATTACCCCTAAATCTGTGCAAGTTTGCTCACCTCACCGCTTGAAATAACCGAATCGTAACGTCCCCCCGGTTTTGTGCGGATGAATTCATGCGACTGCAGCACGGTCGGGAAGACTTTCCGGTTATCTCATGGCGGCTTACGACGAGAGAGGTTTTCACATCCCGTGGTCAATTTGGAACAGTATTCAATAGCCAGCTATCGCATACTTGCCACGTCCGGCGAATGATTAGAAATGAGGCCGAAGCGGAAGATCGATCCGACGTAAGGACGAACTGGGCGGTCTTTGACTTCGCTCCGAAGGAGTTTTTCCAGTGAAACTACTGTTTTGGATTGGTGTTCTGTCTGCCGCACTAGGTCTGATCTCGTTCGTCGTTCCCATTCCTCACACTGAGCGTGAAGGCTTTTCGGTCGGCGGTTTATCCGTGGGAGTCAAAACTCAGCACAGTGAAACCATCTCGCCGATCATCAGTGCGGCTATGATTCTAGGCGGTGCAGGCATGATGATCGCAGGCAAGTACGGGAAATGATTCCGTTGATGCAACCCTGAACATGTACGAATCAACCAGCTTCCTTTGCTGGAAACTGAATGTAAGAGGAGGCATTATGTCATTTGGCATTTACTCGATTGGATATGCAATCATGCTCTGCGGTCTGATCTATGGCGCAACCCTGTTGCACGTGCCGGGTCATTGGATTGCGGTGGGCGCTACCGTACTACTTGGAGTCGGGATTCTGAAAGGCGTAAAAGCGACACGGCAAAAAGACCCTGTGGAATAGCGCTACTGTTCAGAGCGGCTTTGCAAGGGCAACTTTCCACGGGTGCAGCAGCATCTACTCAGATACAAATTGAACACCGGGCGCTTTTCTGCAAACTCGGCAGCCGTTTCAATGGTCTGCCCCCATCAAAGGAAATAGCTTTATGCCAGCCGCATCCTATTCAAGCCCGTGCAATATCGAAAATGCAACCTTCCAGAGTTGCCGAGCGTCTACTCAGATTACAAACGGGGCACTTCCACTCGATGTTCCTGCGGACTCGGCATACCTTTTGCCGGGCTGCGCTTTGAATCTTGAGCCTTCAAATTGAAGTGTTTCCGTTTTGAGGAATTGTTATGAGCACCCCGAGAAGTATGCTGGCATCAGAAATGCCGGAAGCCAAAGCCATCGAAGGCGTCAAGGAGGGCGACGGCAAGTGCTTCGAATTTCTCTATGCACTTCATAAAAGGCGTGTCTATTCTCTGTGCCTCCGCATCACCAGAAGTATTGAGGACGCTGTACACAGGAAGCCTTTCTCCAACTCTATCGTGAGGTGGCGAGCTTTCGTGGTGACTCTAAGTTTTCCACTTGGCTCCATCGTCTTGCCGTCAACGTCGCCCTCATGCGCTTACGCAAGATCGGACTTCCGGAGGTTTCCCTCGATGAGGTTCTGGAGTCCGATGAAGGTGACTCTCCAAAAGATTACGGCTCCGAAGACCACACTCTTGCTGGTTCTATCGACCGGGTAAATCTGGAGCGTGCCATAGAGAGCCTTCCCCCGGCTACCGCATCATATTCGTGCTGCACGACGTAGAAGGGTATGAGCACAGCGAGATTGCCGAGATGCTGGGATGTTCTACTGGCAATAGCAGGTCGCAGCTTCACAAGGCTCGTATAAAATTACGTGTTCTTCTGATAACCAGTCGCTCTGAAAACAGCCCACGCATGAGATTGAAAGTCCAGCCGCAAGGTTCTGTGGCAGGAGGAACGGGTGCATGCAGTTCTACCACCCCCACGTAGACGTCCCGTACCGCTCGGCTGTTGAGCTATCGTGTGCGGGTGCGGGAGCCGCAGAGATGGCGATGGTTTTCTTCCGCCATTCTAAGACTGGTGGGCGTAGGACTGGCGATTGACTTCATACAACGCAGGCAATTCGAAATGGTAAGTCCATTCGGCATAGATTTATGTGCGAAGCCGGGCGAAGGCGAGTTGGGGCTTGTGGCGTTCTTGTCCGTCATTCCAAGTCTCGTCAGGGTGCTAAGAACAGCCGTCGTGAGGGATTGCGAAAAAGAGAATAGCACGTAGTTGTATTGATTAATTCCTATTTCTTTCTCGATAGGCTACTTTTCAGAATTGCCTAGCATCTACTCAGATAACAGATTGAACACCGGGCGCTTTTCCGCACACTCGGCGGCCTTTTGTAACGGCCTGCTCCTTCAAAAGTAGTTGAAGTTTCCACGCTGACGTATCCCCATCTGATTCCCGCCAAACCTCCCCCGCCCGGGGTGTGTCCGATTCGCCGCCGAGTGCATATTTTGGCCGGCACCACCTGAGGTCGTGCGAGCTGTGATGCTGGAAGGATGATCGGCGGATGGGTTTCGCCCCCACACTTGTGCCGTTATTCTCCGCTCTTTGCAGTTCTGGTGCGCTACACCGACTGCTGTCGCTACAGGTACTGACCGTATTCTTGAGACACGGACAAAAGACGAGTGACCTGCAACTTCCTTTTGACAAGGCCGTCCTCGCAGTTACATTTGAGGTCACATCCATCGGATTTAGCCAACACGTACATGTCGGCAAGCGTGCTCGTTCCGGCACCGTCAATGTGCGTGACAGCACTCAGATCAATCTCGATCAGCTTGGCTGTTGGAATTAAGCTCCGTACTTCATCTTCCAGAATAGTTGAGCCCTCACCAGTAAGTTGTCCCCAGCATGTGACGATGATTCCAGTTGGAGAGGAATGGGTAATGACTGTGAACGACTTGCGAAACTCAAGCGGGTATGTGGCCATTATCTGACCTCCTGCTTTCTCAGGTGGGGGAATAATCCTGAGCGTTAATCGACTTGCGGAAATGCGTGCGCCTCCAGCACAGGGAGCCCTTAAGCTATGCCGCCCGTGCCCCGATAGCGATGTCCATGCTGTGTGCTAAATCATCCGGCGTCGGCTGGGTCTCACCGCCCGAGGTGCCCGCCACCGTGCTGCTGTCATAAGGTGCCAGCAAGCTGAGCCAGTTCATCTGCAATTCGATAGAGCACGCCACGGCTTGGGACACCATGTCGATAAGATTGCCGAATACGGGGTTGAACCGCAGAGCTTCCTGATAGAAATCGAGTACGGATGAATTTAAGCTGACGACCGTGGAGAGCGATGCTTTCTCAATCCCCAACGCCTGATCCATTGCGAAGGCGCACAGGTCTTGGAAATCAACGGGGAGTCCGGCATTCTGGATTTGATCTTCATTTGCTGCCACGAAAGACCGTGGAGCACTTCTGGCTGTTTGGGTTCCGGCGTTCATGACTCCTCCTTAAAATGAAAAAGGGATAGATACGCTTGCTCGCTTGCCTCTGTTTTAAGCGCTTGGCAATATCTATTCTTCTTTCGTGAGTTTCTATAGATTCCCGATGCACCTGGAAGGATTCGCGTGGCAGCAAGGGATGCTCGATATTCACAGCATTTTCATCGTTCTCCTCAACGTAGGGAGACGCAATTCGTTGCTTTCGCTATGCAGAGCATGAACCTACAGAAAAGTTGATAAGGTCGAGTTATGCCAGCGATAGAAACATTCGATTGAAGCCAGATGCCGGACTCACACTAGCGAGCAACCTACTACAAATCTTCCAAGATGCTGGGGCGCTGAACAAAATGAAGGGTGTTTGATCCGTTGTGTGTGGGCGAGTGCTTGTGCTGAACATGTGTGTGGAGGTCGGCACTGGAACACGCCACGTATTCGCAAGCGGGGCACGCCAGCCCTTCGTGGCAACGAACTAAACTACAGCGGGACGACGGTTCGGACTTGGGACGGAAAGGGATAATCTCAGCCATTCTCTAAAGTAATCATCAAATGCCACGATAGCAATGAGGACAACAACTCAGTTTCAAATTGCTTCATTGGGATGAAGCCCTGAAGATGCTTGCTGAGCTGTAGAACATGCACAGCGCACCAAGAGAAAGGGCAGCCCTCAGGCCACCCTCCAAAAAACTTTCGTACTGGAAATCTTAGAGAATCGTTACGTTCTCTGCTTGCAAACCCTTCGGCCCCTTGACGACGCTGAACTGCACGGCGCAGCCTTCGGTGAGGCTCTTGAAGCCATTCGACTGAATCGCCGAAAAATGCACGAAGACATCTTCGCCGTTCTGGCGGCTGATAAAGCCAAATCCCTTTGCGTCGTTAAACCACTTTACTGTTCCTTGTTCCATGATGATGCGTGTTCCTTTGTGAATTGATATCTGGCTGAATGAGTCGGAGGGATTTTGTAAGGAGATACGTGTTCCGAAGGCGCTTGGTTGTTCGCTCTCAGGACGCTTCTACCGCTGCGTCCATCCAATTCAGATGCTAAAAAAGCATAGCACCTTGTGCAGGGGGTGTATATGACCGAGCGCACAACCGCGGAAGTGCCCCAGAAGGAGTTTCTTTGGGTGGGAGGACAAGTTGTCCGGTTTCTTCCGAGAGCAAGTGATGCACGCCTTGCATGACTTTGACGAATGCTTCGCACCGTTTCCCGTACTACTCCAACTCAGCCGAGACGGTGTACAGTCCGGTAGATTTGTCCCACGTCACCTAAAGTACATTGGGGTTGCAGCACACCTGGCAATCCTCAACGTAGGTCTGTTTTGTCCCGGCTGAGGAATCAACGGTGGTCTCGTTCCACTCCCCGCAACCAGCGCATTGGAATCCTGAGGTCATATCGGGGCGACCGCTGACAGATGCTGGGGAGTGATATCCGGCTTTGTCATGATGTCTCTGATGCGGCTCCCGGGCGAACCGTAACATGTTACGGTTCACGCCCCCAGCGGGAGCCTACGCAGTCTTCGCCGCACCGCTAGCTTCTTCTTCGTGGACGGAGTCATGGGTTTCTTCGCTCCCTTCACGGCGGCCGGACAACCGTCCAGAGTTGCTGAGCATCTTGACGGGGATTCGAGTTGTGCAGAAAGTCAGCATGATGTATTCGCCTCCGTTGACGTACCGAGGAGGCTTCTATGACCACCCCAAAAAAACACTGGTATCAGCAATGCCCGAGGCCGAGGCCAAGGAGCTAGTCATGCTCGCCCCCTACAGCCGTGTTTATCTTCACAGCCTCCATGCCTATGGTGAGGTTGCTCAGGTTCGCCTGAACTCCTCGGCTGTCCCTATCTACACCGTCCGGCTAGATGACCGCACTCTCACTCCTGACGGTCTTTACAACGCCAGAGCAGATGAGCTGTTGCATCTAGTCTAGGAGCCGACAACACAACGGGAGCCGTGACATGTCACGGTACATGCCATCAGCGGGAACCTACGCCGTCTTTGCCGCCGGAGCCTTCTTCGCCGCCCACCGTGATTTTGCCGCCACCGCCAGCTTCTTTTTCGTAGCCGTGCTCATGGGCTTCCGTGCTCCCTTTACGGCGGGAGTCGCGACTGGAGCCTTCTTTGGAGCCGGAGCCACAGCCGCTTTCTTCGCAGCAGCCTTGACAGCACGCTTCTTTTTCGCCCAACGCTTCTGCTGAGCTTCCGCCATGCGCTGGCGTGCCTCGGGACTGACTACACGCTTCTTGGCAGGGGAAACCGGAGCGGTCTTGGCGCTTTTCGCCGCGGCAGGTTTGGCAGCGGATTTGGCCGGGGTGGCGGCGGTTCCGTTCAGTGATTCCAGTGCGGCGATTGCATTGTTTATGCGGTCACGCTGGGTGCGGAGGTCGGTGAGAAATTGTGCAGTGTCCATATTTGGGGAATACTCCTTCTACCGGGCATGGTAGCAATGCCAAGCGTTATTGCACAACCATTAGTGCGTGCAGGTTCCAACCTGTGCAACAAGAAAAGGCCGACGCTTGGTCGGCCAGTCCTATCCCACAGTATGTCAGGAGCTACTTCTTCGCAGCCGCTGCCTTCACGGGTGCGATGGCGTCCTTCACCGCTTTTGCTACATAGAACTTTGCCGTGGTCTTGGCCTTAATCTTGATGGCCTCGCCCGTCTGCGGATTGCGGCCAGTCCGTGCCGCACGCTGAACCTTCTTCAGGCGACCCAGACCGGGCACCACGAAGACACCGTTCTTCTTGGCTTCTTTGACCGCGAGTTCCGCCAAAGACTCCAGAAATAATGTTGCCTGTTTCTTGGTGATTTCAACCTGTTCCGCCATCAAGGCGACCAACTGCGTCTTCGTCATTGTTGTAGCAGCCATTTTTTCATTCTCCCTTTGTGGGCCTCACGCCCAGATGAATTCTAACGTATGTACTGGATGGAAAGGTGCGAGACTGCACTATTCCTTCAGCTCTAGCTTGTCCTTGTTGGCCTCAAGAAACTCGTGGAAGTGACTCCGCACCGCCCGCAAAACCTAACGGACTACGTCTGCTCCGCACTCGCCGCAAGGTTTCCCCTGGCTCGCAAAGCCTCATATAACTGAGCCGGTCCCAGGAGCACGTCCTTCAATCCACTGCGTACCTTTTCCGAGTCCAGGGCTTGCTTGCTCATGGAGGAATGAGCGGCGAATGCATCCATGATGGCGTTCAAGATGCCATTGGCTAAGTCTGGGGAGTTCGAGAACTGTTCCTTGGTGTTGTTGGAAGCCTGCTGCACCAGGACATCTGACTCCAGGAGCTTGCCTTTGATCACATTATTGACGTAGACGAGCTTGTCGTCCTCCGTCAGTTCGCCGTCGAACAGATCATTGACCTTGGCGATGATCTCCGCCAGCAGTGCCTTTTCCTTTTCCTGAACCGAACCGGAGCCAGATTCTGTGAGCGGTGGCAGCTTGGGCTGGTCGCCCTCGCCCAGCACCATGGCCTGCTTACCCTTGTCCTTGAGATTATGGTGAGTCAGGACGACCTTGGACAGGTCAATCTCCTCACGCTCCCGGCCAAACTCTAGCAGCGGCAATAGCGCCTTAAAGAAGATATAGCGGCTTTCGATCGCGGCATTGCCATAGTCGAATATCTGGGAGAGGAAGGTGTAGACGTGCTGGAATGTGCCCACATCTCGTTTGAACAGAATCAAGCTCTCAAGTTCATCATTGGCTTCGCCAGCAGCTTTGCTCTCCTTACTAGCTTTCGCTGCACGGAGACGCACCTGAGCCTGCTTGTACTGGGTCAGTAGCCGATTCACCACTGGTTCCAAGGCAGCGAGTAGGTCGCCCTGCTTGGCTTTGGGATTCAGTTCCACCTCAACCATACGATTCACTTCAAATTCGTCGTAATGTCCCGCAGAATCCAGCTTGGTTCGCAGATTGAACACCAGGTTCGGGTCGGTGACGTTCGCCAACTCCGCCGTGGCATAGTAAGCCTTGAACGCCAGCAGCACTTCGGCGGGATCGTTGAGGAAGTCCAGCACATAGGTTGTCTTTTTCTCACCGAAGGAGCCGGAATACGAGCGGTTCAGCCGGGAGAGAGTCTGCACCGCCTGGATGCCCGCCAAACGCTTGTCCACATACATGCCGCACAGCAAGGGCTGGTCAAAGCCAGTCTGGAATTTGTTCGCCGCCAGCAAAATCTGATACTCGTCGGTATCGAAGGCTTTGCTAATATCCCGCCCACGCAGGTTTGGATTGAGCGTCTTGCTGGTTTCGGTGAACTTGTCGTCGCCGGATTCAGAATCGGATACTTCGCCGGAGAAGGCGACCAGCGTGGCAATCTTGTAGTTGTTCTCCTTGATGTATTTGTCGATTGCCAACTGCCAGCGAACGGCTTCCCGGTCGCCCCGCCACAGCATTTCTTGTACTTCTTCCCCGAACCGCACGGGCACGCCTCGTTTCGCCCGACCTTGGAGCCAGTGCGCCGGGGTTCGGATTTGAACGCAGTGCCAACCTGGCCTTGTCGGTGCTGCTGGAAATACCGATAAGCTCCCACGAGCCCAGCCGCCATGTGAACGATGATCGTTTCCCGCTTCTCTGGGGTGATCGGTTCGGGACGCATCGTAGGGTCTTCGTAGTGCTCGTGGCAGATTCCAGTCATAAGCGTCGGATATGACGGTCACGATCTGCCCCTTGATGCATAATGCTTACAGTCACGATACGTGTAGTTTGGTAGCTATTGCGAATGCGCTGAACATTGCGTTACGGGAACTCGTTCAGCAGATTAGGTAACGGAGTGAACCACGCTGCGCCTCGCTCTTTTCTTCGTATTCGTTGTCGCCACAGTTTGTCCGGGCCGTGAACTGAGTGCCTGCTCCTAGAACGATGATCCGCTCGGCAAGGCGCAGCCTTGACTCAGGGGCACCACTGGCCGTCTCATTGAGGCATATGGCGAGAGAAGCCCGAAAAGTTAGCGCCGATTGGCAGCATCCCGTTGACATTGATGGGAAGTTGATTCCGATGCTTGAGCCGCAGATGGCGGGCTTGATGCAAGGTGTTCGCAATCATTTTCAGATGTACGAAACGACCACCGAAGGCACGCCGATGTCTCCAGTGTTCGCACAAGCCGAAGAGCTGGCGCAGTGGCTCGCAGACCGTGAGGTTCCGCTATTTGGAGATTTGCTTGCAGCGAGAGAACGGTGGCTCAAGATTATTCAGGATGCTGCGGAATCCATCCCCGTTTTCGAGAAACCCGCCAAAATGAGCCGCAGTATTCAGTAGTTGTTGCCGGGGGGCCTGTCGCCAGCCACAATTCCGCCGACGCCACGCTCAGGAACCGGGCCTTTTGCTGGTCAATAAAGTCTCTGCAACCTCTGCACCACTCTCCGGCACCCAACGCCCCACCCCCGCACCGCAGACTGCCAGAATCGGCTCTGGGCGGGTTCTGGGGTTCCGGCAGTCCCGACCTGCCGGAACCCCACGATTACCGCACAATGCGAAGGCGGCTCGCAGTAAACTCAATAACGCAAGGACGGCTAAGGATGCCAGCTTTAGAGACTCGAATCCGAATGACTCTGGATGAAGCTGGGAATTGCCTGAAGAATTATCCAGCGGATGGAATCCACTACATTGTCGTAAATGAGGACGGGTCGTTCTCGATTGTGGGGAAGAAACTTTCCAATTCCGAGAAATTGGCAGACTCTTTCTATGACACCGTCGTTGTGGCTACATCCAAAAAGACCAGGAAGACCAGGCACGGTGATTTCTTTGATCTTTTGCAGCAAGCAGCGGCTGAACCCATCACCTTACGGAAGCTGATTCAACACCTCATCGCCACGTACCGACCGCCATCGAGCCCGAAAGACCCTGAGATAGTAATACGATTGCAAACCAGAGCTGCCTACACGACTCTGGGCTATCTGCGGCAAGCGTAGTGCCCGCTGGGTCGTCACCTCGTAACCTGCCGCTTTGGGTTTTCCAATGGAACGTGCCCCTTCAAACACCACCTTGCGCCAAACCACACGCAGATGGAAAATGACCTTATGACAGCGGAGGGAAGATGGAGTCCAACGAGATTCAGTTCCACAAAATATGGATCGAGCAGTGCGATGCCACAAAAGAAATTCATGACTCGTTCGGGCTCCAGAGGGCGCTGGATTATTTGATTGGCGAAAAGCTCTTCAGTTTTGTGGCGGCAGCGGAACAGTCGCCGGAGTTCGCGGCGGAACTGCCGAACTTTGTGGACGAGATTCGCAGGATATTCAGCGCACAGGAGATTTGCGGCTATCTGGACGACTTGGAGCGCACCAAGTTTTTGTCGCCGCCCGAGCCGGAGGAGGACGCTGATCTGGACGAGGATGAATTCGATGATGTAATCCCCGGCAACCCCGTCCTCGGCGCTCAGGAACTCCTGCGGTTCGCGAGGGTCAAGCAGATGCTTCAGGCGGGAGTCTAACGTGGCGGCTCAGATTGCGAGCTGCGTGGAGGCTGGATGGGATGGGGAAGTGGCGGGAGGCGGATTGGAGTGAGCACGCCGACCGACGACCTGATTCCCTGCCGCTGCGAGCAACGCTGAAGTTCACGAGAGGCGGAACCCCCCGGTTTGTTGCTCTCCCACTCATGGCGGACTAAAAGGGGACTAACGGGAGTACGTGCCGATGTAGTTGTTGCAAACACAGCGGTTAGCGGACACTTTTCATGGTCTGCAAAACCTTTATTCGCCAGTTCGATTCTGGCCCGTGCCTCCAATCCTTTCAAGCACTTCCAATTGCCACCCCGAAGGCTACGCTAACAATAAGCGGCGAAGTCGCCAATTGTCCTTCGGTTACGAGGCTCGATTTCCGAACATCGTGCTCACGATCTGCGCCGGCTTATCGGCTTTGCTGATCGTGACGTGGCTGTAGTGCCTCAAGGTCGTCTCGGGCCGAGAGTGGCCAAGTCGCTCCATCGCAACCCTTACTGGCACGCCGGAGTCCTGCCAAGGTTACGCCAAGTGACAAAGTGAAAACGGAGAAGCGGTTCACACCGATCTTACGTCTATTTTGAAGCAATTCGTTTTGCCGATCGCTTAGTTCGTCGCTCTCCCCACGCTGACCGACGCGCTGCGGTTCTCGTTTTCAGGCTGGATCACGATGCCGTCGAACGGGGTGGCACCCACGAAGCGTCCGTGAACTACGCTAATCCGCCGCAGCGGATAGCCTGAATCCGGCCCACGCTGCCAGCTCTGGCCGCCGTCCTGGCTCTCAAACACCACGCCGGTCTCCGTGCTGGTTGCCAGCAGTTTGCCGGAGCCCGCATCGTAAGTGATGGAACTGATGTTCTTCTTCGGCAGACCGTTCTGCATTTGCTCCCAGCCGCCGCCCTGGTTGGAGCTGCGGAAGGCGCCCTCTCGCGAAGCGATCATGATCTGCTTGGCGGGAGTGATGGTGAGGCTACGTATGCCGCTAACGAAAGAAGACAAGTTGCTCGATTCCTGCCAAACCTTGCCATCGTTGGTCGAAACCAGCATGCCGCTGTGCGTGGCTAGCGCAATCAGGTCGCCGTCGGCTTGCACCGCAACGAAGTCTGACTTGCCCATCACCGGGCCGCCGCTCCAGCTCTTGCCTTCGTTCCTACTGGTGTAGAAACCAGCCGATGTGGCCGCGTACCACCCCTTCGGAGTGATTTCAACATCGCTAACCCGAGCAGTGAGCACGGAGTGCGTAGCTGGCTTTCCGGAACGCTTGCTGCCTGGCCCGTCCACTGAATTGATCGGGCTCCATACCGTCGCGTTACGCGCCAGCATGAACATGCCGCGATTGGTGCCGGCAATCAGCTCACCGCTGCTCGCCTGCTTCAGTGTGAATACGTCGTGTCCGCCGAGCCCGGTGCTCTTCTGCGTCCAGTGCTGTCCGAGGTCATGCGAAATAAACACGCCGCCCTGTTCGCGGTCGTTCACCACGCCGACGTAGATCGTATCGGCGTCTTTCTTGTCGGCCAGGATTGCAGTCACGTAGCGATGCGCGTATCCGTGGTTGGAAGCGGTCCAGCTCTGCCCGCCATCGTCGCTGGTCAGAACGCCAGCGCGATCCGTAGCGAGCAATACCCGCTGTGAATTGCGCGGATCGACAACGACGTCGTTTACAACGACCTCAGGATTGCTCATCTGCTTCCAGCTCTTTCCTGAATCGATGCTCTTCCATAAACCTTCGGTCGTCCCCGCATAGACAATCGCCGGGTCGCCAGGGGCCTGCTTCAGCACACGCGTACGCCGCGCCGAAAACGGAATCCCCGGTATTTTTTGGAACTCATCGCCACCGTTCTGGCTCTTGTAGATGCCGGAGCAGGCGCTGGCGAATACGACCGAAGAATTCGACGAATCTACGATCACCGAGAACACGTCAGAATCGTCAATCATGCCCTTGTTGATGTGTTTCCAGCTGGCGCCGCCATCGGCGGTCTTCCACGCCAAGTGCCAGGTTCCCGCATAAACCGTGTTCGTGTCCTTAGGATCGATGGCGATGGATTCCACGTTATGAATTTCCTGAGTGGAGGACGAAATCTTCTGCCAATTCTTGCCGCCATCGTTGCTGCGGAACACACCTTCCAGCGAGCCGGCCACGAGAATCTTCGGATCGGATGCCGCAATCGACATCGCACGGATCGACTTGCCATGCATCGCCGGAGCGATTTCCCAGTTCTTGCCGCCGTCGTGGGAGCGGAAGAAGTCGCCGGCTTGCTGGTTGTCCACGCTCCAAGTCGCGACGTACATGTGTTCCGGATTCTGGGGATCGATAGCAATGTGGTCAATGACATAGTCGTCGCCGGTGCCCAAATGGGCAAAGCGCGACCAGTTATGTCCAGCGTCCCTGGAGACAAAAATCTCGCCGGTACTGGTGCCTAGAAAAAGGTGATCCGGATTGCGCGGATCTTGCGTCAGGCTGCGCGCGTCGCCGCCGTCCGGCCCGAGCGGTGTCCATTGTCCTGCCCAAGCGCTGGCGCACAAGAGCGCCAACGACAGGACGACTAACCACCTGCGGCTTAACAAGTTGCTGTTTCCAAATGTCATGACTTCAGTTGCCCCAAAGGGAGATGCCGTTAGAGCGTGACAGGGTACCACGCACAGTTCAAGTTACCAAGGGAGCGACCGTTGCGACGTTGGAAGAAAGCTGGCCGAGTGTTGCGCTCGACCAGCTCGATTGGGGCAATCCCCGAGTTCACTGCGCTGCGGGTTTCTTGGCTGCTTTGTGCGCTGCAGGATGATCCGGTACTGGCTTCACCTGCGACTCATCCACGGGTTGTGTGCCTTCGCCGGAGAACGTTCCGCCTGCGGGAACGATCCAGTACTCGGCAGTCTTTGTACCAGCGCTGCCGGTGCGGGTCTCGATTCGGCTCGAATCAATTCCCAACTTGGCTTCGCCAGAGGACAGATAAGCCTTCGAATTGACGGCGCGCTCCGCAGCGAGATTCTTGCGTTTCTCGGGGGGTTCGGAGTTGCCAACGATGACCAGTTTGTTGTCTGCGTTCTGCTGCAGGTTCTTAGCCACGTCGTCGAGGATAGCCTTGCAAGTGTTGTCCACGCGCCACGGCTTGGCCGGGTTCGGGAAGTCACACTGGCTTAGCTTCGAGGCCTGCGGCGCCGGTGGCGGCGGCGGTGGCGGATTCTCCACCATCACACGAGCAGTGGTAACGGAAGATTTCAATCCGCGCGTATCGGTGCAGGTTGCGTTGACCGTGATCGGACCAGACGATGCGCCGGTGGTGCTCAGGGTCGCGGTATTGCCGCTTCCGCTGATGCTGCCGCTCGATGCGCTCCAGTCACTAACCGTGACCGGGACGCCGTCCGGGCTGGTGCAAGTGCAGGTGATGGTCGAGTTCCCACCCGCTTGCAGCGATGTTGGACTTGCCGAGCAACTCATGGTCGGCGGGTTCTTGGGTGGCTCTTTGACTGTGAAATTGGCCGAGCCGCTTGCGGTATTGTTCTTCTTTAGCTTCGGATCGGTAATGGTTACGGTCGCGGTGTAATTGCCACCGGCAACGCCAGTGGTGTCAACGCTGGCGATGGCGCCGGTGCCGGAGATTTTGCCGCCGCTGCTCTGCCAGGAATAATTCAGTGTGTGCGTGGGATTGAAGTTGCTGCCGCTGGCTGTCACTGTGATAGGCTCGCCGGCCATGACTTCACTCGGCTGCGCCGAGCAACTCGCGGCCGGCGGCGGCGGCGGAGCGCCACTACCCCAGTTCATGACGATTCCACTTTTCAGACGAAGGCTATCCTGATTCTTATTGTTGCTGCAGCCCGCAAAAGCGCATGAGTTGCCAAAGCGAGTGTAGAGATATTCCGCCTGCACGGGCCGCAGGGATATTTTCCTGGTCAGCCTGATATCGACTCCTCCACCTGCTGTCAGGGCGAAGACGTTTTTGGAGTATGTGCCTGTGCCCGCAACAGTGACGCATGTTCCCGTGCTGTTTTTGCAACTCACCGAGAGTTTGTCGGCGCCGAATTGGACATCCACGAACGGCGTGAAACGGCTGGAATTTCGAAAGGCAATCCGCGGCCCAAACAAATAGGTAAACTGATACCCGTTAATTTTGTTGCCCAGGCCGATTGTGTTACCGAAAAATTTGCAAGCACCCAGGTCAGCCCCTATGCCGAGAAACCAAGTCATGTTATAGGTGAACGTGCCCCCGCCACCCGCGCAATTGAAATATTCCCCCGGCGCTACCTGCCCATTCGGCAAAATGAACGTTCTGCTGATGTTAGGGCTGGTGCGAATGAACATGAATGCCGGCGATGTCTCAACCTTCGGGTACGGCTCCTGAGCCAGAGCCATGCCTGTCACCAACAAAAGCAATCCCACTAGAAAAAACGGCTTGCGCATTTTCTTTCTCCTCGTCGATCGGGATAAACATCTTGAAGCAGAAGACCACGCCAGCATGCAGACGAACCCCATTCAGCGCGATCGCACTGCCCGCCAGGGCCAGCGGGTTGGTTATAAGTGGTAGACCGAGTCGGCCTGGATGGGGTGGATCGAGAACCGAGGCGTCACCTTGTAATCGAATCCGCGCGATGAGTGCAAACGTAGTCTCCTCACTGTGCATTTCAAATCGTTCCAATAATTGCTACCCCTTCCCACTTGCCGTTTCCCGTGGCATACCAGCTCACCCGTAAAGATGCTCGAACATACTGCGAGGGATTGCTGGCGTTTCTTAAACTGGTAAAAGTTACAGTTTCATGCCGGCGTTGCGTGTCGAAGATCTGCAGTTGCGGGAAGAACATTGGGTGATTGCCGATCTCGTCGGCAAGGCGGTCACATAAGAACGATTCCCATGCCAGACTGGGTAAAAGAGGAATCGTTAAATGGATTTAAGCCGCTGGCATCACTAACGATCCACTGCTGCGCTCTATTAATAAGGCAGGTAAGATTTGGGGAACGGCATCAGCCCGAAGGTCGTATGGGGGGGCAAAAAGATGGCAAAAGAAGGCAATGGATTGCGAGCTCCTGTTTCTTGCACCACGCGACCTAAGGAGAACGAGCGTATCGGGTTGGTGCCAGACCAGTAGATTGGCTCCCGCTAACCTACTAGTACCGATCCGCTTGGTACTCGTTCAGTAGCTTCGCCGCCTTGTTCGACTTTTGCCTGTCTCTACGCTGATTTCCGCTCTGGTCCTCGACTGCTGACCGCGCGCATGCGTGCTTTTTTGCTGGCAACTTCCCCATACCAGCGGGCGCGATTAATGCTCCCAACGGGCGTGCTGTCCGGTGTCGAGTGCCCAGTAACATCGAAATACGCCGCTTCGGCGGCATCCTGTTGAAGCTGCGAGTTTGATAGGAGGGTAAGCCGTCCGACCGTGTGGAAAGGTGCTTCCGATTCGTTCCACTCGAGACTCGCGTTTTCGATCCAGAAGTTGGCGTCGTGACGCTTGCCCCAGTAAGTCATCTCGCTGGGGTCGAGGAACTGGAGTCCAAAGTCGAAGCTGCTGATTTTGGTATCTTCGTTGAGGTGCCGGATCAACTCGTCCTGCAGGCCGTTTGGGTTACTCCTTTGCAGGGGACGCGCCGGATTGTCCGGGGACGGTGTAACCGATTGCTTCACCACATCGATCGGTCCGTGACGAAACGGCACGGTGCTCCAATAACGCAGTTGCTGATAAGGTTTGATCGTCTGGTGTGCCTGCAATTGTGCCAACGTAAGGGTCCTCAGCACTCTCAACTTGTCCTTGAACGGCAGAGACCACAGACCGGCGGCTGGATTCGACGCCGTAAGTAGCTTCATGGTCGCGAGAAATGCAGGTGCGTCATTTATGGGCAGGGTCGTCGCGTTTTGCAGTGAGAAATCCTGCCGGCCGACCTTCGGCTCTGGAACGGCCGTACCGTAACGGGTGAGGTCGACCGAAAAAGACAACGATCGGACGTCGGCCTTGAAATCAGAGTTTACATTCGGATCCGAGTTTGCAAACCGCACAATCGCGGGATATACGCCAGGCGTTGCGAAAATCCCCTGCGCGAGCCGCTCCGCCAGTTCGCCGTCGCGTCCGACGGTAACGTCAAACACTTCGAATTGAGCTCGGACGCTCACACCTTTCGCGTGGGTTCCACGGCGGAGTGGGCGGTGAGCTTTGGCAGCAGCATTCGCCTGCAGCAAGAGAACTTTTTCGACGATCTCTTCGTGGCAGCCCTGTTCTGCGCCGAGATTCCGCTCACTGTCGCTGCCAGTCACTCCGAAACATCTCGTCAGGAATAACATGGAAGTCCCCCCGCTTGTGCCGGATCAGAGGCCTGATCCCAAGTTGGCGATGAATTTGACGGCGGTGATGCTCGGCAGAAAGCAGTAGGCGGCGGCTTTCGTCGTGACAAAGCTTGAGAACCCTGTGATCTTAATCGGGGGCGCGCCGTTCGGCTGCGGAATCACGAAAATGCTTTCCGCTGGGTCCTGGGTGCCAATCATTGGGTCCTTCGATTTAGGGTTCAGTCTGACCGCCCCGGCGAATTCGCTGTCGTTTACCCATTCGCTCAGCACGAACTCATATTGATTCTCGATGTTCGAGTTGATGAAGTAGCCGAGAAGCCCACGCTCGATGCCGTCGTAGGGTTGCTTCGGGTCATAGGTCGGCCCGTACGGCATGCCACGACGGATCAGCCGGTGAGTATTATTGCTGCCGCCGGGATGGCCCTGGCCCGTGACTGGCTGGCCTCGTGGATTGATGCGGCGCATGTGCGCGCCAACGGGGCAGCGCAGTCCCTTCGGATCGCCTGAACCATCCGCGTTCACGTATTCGAAGTTGTTCAGCTGCTCGAGTGAAATCCCGCCCGGAGGGCTATCAGTTTCCGGCGACAAGGCAAGGGGAACGCCGTTGCGCCATCGTCCACACATTTTGGCGGCAAGCAGTTCGGGATCTATCTTGTCCTTGTTCGATTGCAGGAAATTCTCGAATCCAACAACGTCTGTCTCGACCATCTTGAAGACAGCAAAGCTGCCGTTCAGGCCGAGTTCTCGAGGCTCCGGCACGAAGTAATTCTCAGCTTCATCCAGCAAAACGAATAGCCAGGGCTCGCATGGCTGCTGGTGATCCGGCGGATATCGTTCTGGACCGCCGCGAATGGTGGTCATGCTGATGCCGTCGGTGTAACCGAAGTGAACCTTGGAGGTTGGAACGGGCTTGCCATCGACCATCTCCATCAACGCCATCCCGTCGCCACGCCAGATCTCCCGAAAGGCATCACCTTCGGCAAACAGAGCACACGAGCCGGTCGCTATAGGTCGTCATCGCCTCCGGGCTGATGGCGTGCAGCGTCACCATGACGTGATCGCTTCCCTTTCCAAAGGCACCGATCCAGTTCTGCGGCGCACTTGCTCCGGTATCGCCTACCAATTCCGCTCGTTCGGCGGCCCCGGCGATAAACGCGCCGAACGACTTGAACGAAAGCGCCGGGACGCGATCTTTGACCTCCAACGCGATAGTCCGGGCCAGGTAATTCCCAAGTTAAGGCAGTAGTCGGGCTTGCGGCGAGGAGCATCGGCAAGATTGTCTCCTGGTCCCGGCGCGAACCCTACATGCCAGTCTTCGGCAGTAGTGATCTGCGGCGCGTCAGACTCGTCGCCGCTGACGAGTCGCCCGAGCAACTTGCGTGCCTTACCGGGGACGCCCACCGTGAGCAAGAAATGCCGCACCATCGGCATCCTGTAACCGCGGAGGATGAACCCCTGAATGTCACCGAGGTCTAATGCATCATGCGTTGCGCTCTCCTGTCCGTCTCGCCCGAACATACGGCGGAGTAGCCCCCGTTTTCCTTTGCCTGTGGCGCGTGTACCTTGTTCGTCCTGGGTCATTGAGTGTCTCCTGCATGATCCGGGCTCGTGACTACGCGGCCGACGAGCCTGATTGTGACTTGCTATCGGCAATCAAAGCATGGATGTCCTGAACCGTCAGCCCTGGATATGCCTGGTAGAACCCAATCGGAGTGCGATTCGCCCCAGCCGCGAAGTCAATGAACTCCTGGAGGTGCTTTCTGCACGGCGAGGGCGGCGCACCCTTGGTGAACTTGAATAGTAGATCGAAGACCTGTCCGATGTTCTTGGTGAAATCGGCAATATACTTCTCGAAGTCGCCGTCGTAGACGGTAAAGAAACCAATCTGGTTGTCCTCCAGCGGCACGAACTGGGCGAAATGAGGCGTGCCGACGGTGTCCAGGTCTTTCGTTGTCCCGCGCCCCCTCGCGCGCAGGAGCAGTTCTATCTCGGTAGAAAGCAATGCGGGACTTGGTGGGCAGGATCACCAGGAATGGATTTAGTACGCCGGCGCCACTAATGTCTGCGGCGGACGCCAAGGCCTTAATCTCCTTGGCGGTCACATCTGGGTAGGCGGTGTAGAGATTCAACGCATGGACCAGATGCTCCACGCTCCATTCGACGAAAGCGGCTGCGTTATCGGCGACTGGAGTGGCCGGCGGATTGTCCACGTGCTGGAAAATAGCATCGAACACCGGCCCGGCATGTGCGGCCAGATCGTCATGAGCAGGCCGAATTCGCCGTCGAAGTCACCAAGGAACAACAGCGTCTTTTCGCTAAGAACTGTGAAGCGCGAGTAATGAATCGTGCCGATGCGATCCTCTGCCTGGAACAGCCCCGGCATCAGCGGTGGAAGTTCCTTTGCAATCGCCTTTGCGTCCGCGGGCGACTTCAAGGGAAAGCTGAGGGTGAAGTGGCTCTGACTCATAACGTGATCTCCTTCTTTTAAGCGCACTGCGAGCTTGCGCCAACATGCGCTTGTCTGGGTCTTCCGCTGTTGCGAGTCGGTGCTTGCCGCGAACTGCAGATGCGGCTGCCCGGTATTGCCCGCTCACGCTTTCGGCCATTGCTTGAACATCTTCTGGACGGCCTTATCCACCAATTTCTGATTCTTGTTGCCATTGTTGCTCAGCGTATCTTGAGCGATCCCTCGCCAGACCAGGGACTGAGTTTTCGCGTCGTACAAATCGACAATCATCGTCCCTACCACGTTCTGCTGTGGAGTGATTCCACCCATTCCTCCGCCGACTCCGCGCATACCCCACGCGGTATAAGAGGTCTGTTCTTTCATTCCACCGTTTGCGATGAGGATCAGGTCAGGGTTTTCAGATTCCTGTACCATTTTCAGACCCTTAGCCTGCATTGCCGAGTTGATATCCTGATGCGCCACTTGCGCCAGTATCGAGTTTTGAATTTGGTTGGCGTTGTTGGAACCCCAGGCATACGTGTGATAGTTCGCGAAGCTCTGATCGCGGTTGTAGTTGACCGAAACCTGTTGCCCGACAGCAACCGTGGCTGTGATGCACAGAAGCAGCACGCACAACACAAATCTAGTTTTCATGATCGTCATCCCTTTCGTATTATGGATTGCCTAGTCCTTGGCTCTGGCGAGTATTTCCGCAGCAGCCTTCTTGTCCTCCGCCGATAATTGCTCAGGCCCGAGTTTGTAGTTCAGCCTGTCGATTGTCCCGGTGAAGCGGAATGGGACTCATAGGTAAAGTCCACAGGCGTGCGGGTATCGATCCCAACGTCGAAGGTTTCGTCGACGGCCATGAGTAACGGAATCGTGGGCGGGATCGTCTTCTTGGCCACCTCCTTGCCATCAACCGAGAGCACGCCGGTGCCGCTCTTGCCCGGACCTGGTCCGTCGTACTTGAAGTCGAACACTATTGTGTGTTTGCCTGCACTGAGCGAATGGAGGCTGGCCCACCTGAAACGCTCCAGGTCTAACAGGTTGTACACGAACACTGGCCTGCCTCTGCCGATTCCAAATAGGCCGGTAGCAAACACAGCAGCTATCCAGAGCACAGCCAATAACACCATTCCGTAGCCAAGCCGCATCTTCCAGCGCGAACCACTTCTGCTCTTGCCGAGCGAAATAAGAAGCAACCCAACGACGAGCAACCCCAAACCGAGGGCTTTAAACAACCGGCCTTCGAACCACCAATTAAAGCTATGGCTCAGTAAGAGGCCGTAGCCGCCAAAGCGGCCGCCCAGAGTCGCGATCATTCCCTCCGCGCCACCTTCGGGAATCGTCACATCAGCAGTGATAGTGTAGTCCCTATCCAAAATGCTGGGAGCATTCCCGACGGGAATGCCGGGATTCTCACCTGAGTAGGTGAAATCCGTTCGCCCGGCGGTCGCGCTCGGCTTCGGCGCCAGCAAGCGTACGAAGCCAGAGTTATCCAGCGGGAAGACCTGGTACTTTCCCGCCTCGGTCAGGAACAACGCCTGCAACTCCTTCAACTTGTCGGGATTCTTGGCAGCTAGTGTAGTGCGTCACACAGATGAGCTGTTATTGAGATAGGCCCTGGCGCGTTTGACCTTTTCGAGGATGTCATTGGCCTTAGCAGTCCAGATGAAGGGCTTGGGGCTGCGATTATGTTCTTCGATATAGTCGAGGATGCTTTGTTCGAGAGCTTCAACGCTGGTGAAGACTCCGCGCCGGAGCTGATTTTCGGTCAAGTCGCGAAAGAATCGTTCGACCATGTTGAGCCAGCTGCTGCTCGTCGGAGTGAAGTGAAAATGAAAGCGCTTGTGGCGCTCTGCCCAGCGCTGCACCGCCGGATGCTTATGGGTGGCGTAGTTATCGACGATGAGGTGGAGCTGTTTGTGGGCGGGAGTTTGGCGATCGATGAGACGTAGGAACTTCAGCCACTCCTGATGACGATGACGTTCCATACAAGTAGCCATCACGCTGCCATCAAGTGTGTTGAGAGCAGCAAACAACGTAGTGGTTCCATTCCGCTTGTAATCGTGGGTCATCGTCTGGGCGCGGCCCTTCTTCATGGGCAAGCCGGGTTGGGTACGGTCCAGAGCTTGGATCTGGCTCTTCTCGTCGAGCGAAAGCACCAGCGCGTGTTCGGGCGGATTCAAATAGAGTCCGACGATATCTTCCAGCTTCTCGGAAAAATGGGAATCGTTGCTCAGCTTGAAGGTTTCCATGCGGTGCGGTTTCAGGCCGTGACTGTGCCAGATGCGCCGTACGCTGGCCTCGCTAATATCGGCTGTGGCGGCCATGGTGCGCGTACTCCAGTGGGTTGCATGAGGAGGTTTTTCCTTCGTGGTTTTGGTAATCACCATGCGCACCAACTCCGGCGAGATGGAGGGCGTGCGGCCGGGCCTTGGCGCGTCGTGTTCCAGTCCGGCAATACCGTTGCGCAGAAAACGTGAGCGCCAGCGTGCAGCGGTGCGCGGCACGATCGAAAGCAGGCGGGCAATCTCGATGTCCTGCTTGCCTTCTGCGGCCAGCAACACGATCTTGGCCCGCAACACAAGCCGGGCGGGTATCCTGCGGCCGCGCGCATAGGTTTCCAACTTCGTCCTCTGGTCGATTGTCAGAACCACTTGAGGTGCGATTCTCATCCGCCGTGTCCCCTTGTATAAGAACCCGGCTGAAAGATAAATGTTGCTATATATGACGCATTATAATGTTCAGTCATGAGCAAACCGCAATCGATGGGAAAGTGTTATCTCTGCGGAGAGATAGTCGCCAAGGCGTCCATGCCACGGCATCTACTCGCGTGCGGCCATCTGGGATCTTCCGGACCATTGCCGGCTCCGAAGAAACCGACTGGCCAGAGCTTCCATTTACTTGTCGAAGGGCGTGAGGCGAAGGCGTACTGGATGCATGTGGCGCTACCTATTGCATCCCCGCTGAACAAACTCGACGATTTTCTCCGTCATACCTGGCTTGAATGCTGCGGTCACTTGAGTGCGTTTGAGATAGGCGGCAAACGCTATGCTTCAGAGCCCATGGATGAAGACGAACTCATGGATGAAGAAATGGACATGGGTACGCGGTTGAACCAAGTGCTTGAGGTAGGAATGAGGTTCTTCTACGAGTATGACTACGGCTCCACAACCGCTCTTGCGCTAAAGGTTGTTGCTCTTCGTGAACGAGGTTCAACGAAAGTGCAACTGTTGGCCAGAAACGAGGCACCGCAGGTAACCTGTCAGCGCTGCGGAAACAAACCAGCTACTCAGATCTGTACCGAATGCGCATGGAATGGGGAGGGCTGGCTTTGCAAATCGTGCCTCGTTGCACATACGTGTGGCGACGAAATGTGCCTGCCGGTCGTCAACTCTCCTCGCGTTGGAGTGTGTGGATATACCGGGTAGGCACTCCCGTGTAATAACTGCTCTGACTTTCATCGCACTACACTAGTGTAGTGCGTCGGAAATAGCGTCTGCTATTTCTTGCGCTTTGATCGCTTGCCTACTCTGCCAGCAGTCCCTCAGGGGCTAAAGCCCCATTGATTCGATTGAACTTGCGGCACGACTGAAGTCGTGCCCTTTCTAAACGAAACAAGCCCATCTGTTTGACGCAGTACACTAGGTCGTTGTACTCGGAATAGTCTTCCGTGATGTTATAGAGCTCCCACTTGTACTCGTTCATGGGCGGCATCTTGCCCGTTCCCAAGAGCCAGGGCGGGGCGGGAGGCGTTGTGGCAGCAATCCAACCGTCATGGTAGATCGCGCGGTTGCCGACCATCTCGAAATACTGCGTGTCGCGCTTCGAGGGCGCATTAGCATTTGCCTGATCAAACGTGTAGGTCATGCTAACGCCTTCAATCGGCTTCTGCTTGATTCCGTTGACCACCTCGGGTGCCCGAACGCCGGCGGCTTCGAGGATCGTCGGAACAATGTCAATGACATGGTGGAACTGGGTGCGAATCCCGCCCACGTCCTTGATGTGGCCGGGCCACGAAATCGCCATGCCCTGCCGCGTCCCGCCGAAATGCGACGCAACCTGCTTGGTCCACTTGAAGGGGGTATCAAACGCCCAGGCCCATGGCACCGCCATATGCGGGTAAGTCTTATCAGAGCCCCAGTCTTCATAATGCAATAGCTGCAGGGGCTCAGGGACGTTCATCACGCCGTTGTATGCAGTCATTTGGTTGAAAGTGCCGGAGAGGCTGCCTTCAGGGCTGGTGCCGTTGTCACCGTCGATATAGATGATCAGCGTGTTGTCGAGTTTACCCATGTTCTGGACTTCCTGAATCACACGGCCAATCTCATAGTCGGTATAGGCGGTGTAGGCGGCAAATACCTCTGCCTGGCGCGCATAGAGTTTCTTTTGCACCGCGGTAAGCGACTCCCACTTTGGCAGATCATCCGGCCAGGGAGTGAGTTGCGTGTTGGCGGGAATGACGCCGAGCCGCTTCTGGTTGGCGAAGATCTGCTCGCGCATCGCATTCCAGCCCATGTCGAACTTCCCTTTGAACTTCTCAATCCATTCCTTAGTCGGCTGGTGCGGCGAGTGGGATCCACCGGGCACGTAATAAAGGAAGAACGGCTTGTCGGGGGCGGACGCGTTCAGGTCTCTCACGTACTTGATAGCATCGTCTGCCATGTCAGTGGTGAGGTTGTAGCCGGGCTTGCCAATCCATGGAAACACCGGTGTTGTATTGCGAAAAAGGTAGGGCGTCCACTGGTCGGTTTCGCCTCCAAGAAGCCATAAAAATACTGAAACCCCATGCCCACAGGCCATTGTTCGAAGGGACCAGCCGTGGTGCTGTATTGGAAACCTGGCGTGTTGTGGTTCTTGCCGAACCATGACGTAGCGTAGCCGTTCTCCTTGAGGATCTCGCCGACGGTGGCACTCTCCGGACCGATGACAGAGTCATAGCCCGGGTACCCGGTGGACAACTCGCCGATGACCCCGAAGCCGACGGAGTGGTGGTTGCGGCCGGTGATCAGTGCCGCCCGCGTTGGCGAGCAAAGCGCGGTCGAGTGGAATTGGGTGTAGCGCAACCCCGCGTTGGCGACGCGGTCCAAGGCCGGCGTCGGGATGACGCCGCCAAAGGTGCCTGACACACCGTAGCCCTGGTCGTCGGTCATGATGAGGAGCACGTTGGGCGCGCCCTTGGGCGGCGCTACTCGCGGCGGCCACCAGGGAGTGGAGTCTTTGGCACTTTCTTTGATCACTCCGCCGAATTGCAGGGGCGGTGGCGGAATCTGTTTCCCGTCGATCGTGGTCGTGGCGCTGGGTGAACCCAACACGCCCGTGACCTGCTGCCCGGCAACCGGGGCAACCGCCTCCAGCAGAAATATCAGGGAAACTGCGACCGCTTCAAGCAGGTTCCGACTCTGCCACGTTCTCTCCGCGTTCCTCATACGTTACGTGTCTCCGTTCGAATCCCTGCAAATCAGCTTCGGCATCGCGTGCTTTATTTCTGCATCGCTTGTTCTATCTCGTGATTTCGAATGGCCTGCCACTCCTTGTATTGCTGTGCCGATAGGATTCTCTCGACCTGGGGATCTGCTTGCTGATGGATCGCCCGTAACTCCATCGCCCTTTGCCTAGGCGCGAAATTGGGGTTCTTCTTTACATCCTCTATCTTCGGCGCTTCAGCTTCGAGAATCGGCAATAGCTGCGTTTTCTGTCCGGGGCTGAGATTCAGCGCTTGAGAGAGCCGTTGGAGCTTCTCAGCGGGTGTCTGCGCCTGTAACTGGTTTGCGCACAAAAGAAAAACACAGGAGCAAAGTGCCCCCGTAGTAAATAGGAACTTTCGCTGTTTCATTCGAACTTTCTCGCTTTCCGGCAAAGCCGTTTTTTTGCATCCAAACTGCCCGATCAAAAATTCGTTGACCAAGTCAGTCCTTGGCCTGAGATGGTTATGGCGACACTGGATACTATGAAGTCGTTTGAGAACTCAGTAACTGGCAGAAGTTACAGTTGGCAAACAAAGTCGGGAGCTGATTGCCGCGCGGGTACTTGGGAAGATTTTTGAGGGATTGTGGGCGTTGACCGGAGCAGCAGACCCGAACTGGAAATAGCGGAGAATCGCAGACTAAGCAAACAGGTGCGCCCAGTGCGGGAAATCTGCACGCTGGGTGAGATGTGGCGGGGGCTGGAAATGGGTTCACGATTTGGCAATTGAGGCACTCCCAGAGGAAACTTAGCGGGTCTTTGGCGTTAATCTCTGTTCTCGACAATTATGCTGCAAACCGCAAATGCGGTGTCGTTAGCGAATTCTCGCGCCTCGAGATTATGTGTCCATCCGTTCGACCCATTGCGCGCGCCATGCGGGAGCCACGAATGGATCCGCAAAGTACTGTGTTTCCCGCGCAACCTTGTCGCCCATGAACTCCATGATGCTCACCGTGTAGGACGGCTTGCCGTCATATGTCAGGATGAATTCGGTGACCCAAAGATCACCGCCACCAATGATTCGTCGGATAGCAAACCGCTTTTTGTTCGGCTGACTAGCGCGTTGGTTCTGTATGTTGCGTCGACCGCGGGTTCGCTCGCCTGACTGCGGGTATTCCAGCACCGCGTCCTCGTGATAGATGCGGTGCTCCGTTTCCAAATCGTTGGCATCGGACGCCGCCCAATGCTGATCCAGTGCCGCACGGATCTCTTGATCTCGCACTTCAGAATACTGCTCCTTCTTTTGTTGATCGTTCATCTTGAGCCCTCAATTTGACGAGAAAGCTAAATGCTTTAGCGGAATCGGAGTGTACGACTCGTCAAGTCGCGCTGTTTCTTCGCTCACCCCAGAGTCCGTTGCTGCAAAGGGTCGATTCTTTTCGGCAGCACCAGACGGCGCCACAGGTTGCCCAAGTTGTAGGCCAGCAGGCTCAACTGCAAACGTGCTTCATTGGCCGGAATCGATGGCACGATAGCCGGGTCAGTGTGTTGCCTGGTTGCCTTCCTTGATTCAATTCAGCAATCAACACCCCGATTAGGCGGCAAGCGCAGATTGTTCCACAAGTTCGCGCACCTTCGCTATCACAGCCTTGGACGAGATTCCGAATTTCTCGATCAGTTCCTGAGGCTTGCCGCTGTGGGGAATCTCAGTGACGGCAATCTTGTAAACAGGAATGCCTTCCGCCGCCAGGGCTGACTGCACCGCGTCACCCAGACCACCGTGGGCGTAATGGTCTTCCACCGTAATAACCTGGTTCCCGGCAGCACGAGCCGAAGCGACCAGCGTTTCGCGATCAATCGGTTGAATGCTGAATAGATCGATCACGCGTATATCGATGCCGCTCTTCTTCAATCCGTCGTGGGCCTTCAGAGCCGCAAACAGTGTGATCCCAGCCGCGACGACGAGCACACGATCATCGTTCCCTCCACGGATGACCTTTGCTTTGCCGATCTGAAACTTCTCCTCCGGCCCATAAATAACGGCTGTATCCGGTCGGCCTAAACGGATGTAAGTAGGACCGACGTGCTCTGCTGCGAGCATCGTCGCCGCCCAAGCGCTCGTTGCGTCACTGGGGTAAAGGACCGTGAAGTTCGGCTCGGCACCGAACATCGCGATGTCTTCCAGGCCCATCTGCGATGGTCCGTCCTCGCCGATCGAAACGCCGACATGGGTTCCGCCAAATTTCAGGTTCAAGTTGCTGATCGCCGCCATGCGGATGAAGTCGAAAGCACGCGAAAAGAAGCACGCGAAGGTACTCGCGAACGGAATCTTGCCGCGGGCAGCCAGTCCCATACTCATGCCGGTCATGTTCTGCTCGGCAATGTAGCCTTCAAAGAATCTCTCTGGCGCCGCAGCGAGAAACTCGTCCGAGTGCGTCGAGTTCTTCACGTCACCATCGAGCGCAACCACGCGAGGATCCGCCTTTGCGAGCGCCTGAAGAGCATCGCCGAATGCCTTGCGGGTTGCCACCTCTTTTCCGCCGGGCGTGTAAGGAGGCCTAGGCGCAGGCCCAATCAAGGCTGGCACTTGTCGGTCACCGCGCTTTTCAGGGAGATTTGGGGTCCAGCGATCGCCCTCTCCGGTCAGGCACTTCTCGAGAATTCCCACAACGCGCGCCGCTTCATCTTTGGACAGCGTCTTGCCGTGCCATCCTTCCTTGTCTTCATAGCCATCCATGCCTTTACCCTTCAGCGTTTCGGCAAGTATGATAGTCGGTTTACCAATCGTATTTTTCGCGTCATCGAAGGCGTTCAGCAAAGCTGGTATGTCGTGACCGTTCACGACCATCGCGTGCCAGCCGAAAGCCTCCAATCGCGCTCTGTACACGTCCATGCGGTGTTGCAGCATTGTGGGGCCGCTCTGGCCGAGGCGGTTCACGTCGATGATCGCGCAGAGATTATCAATGCCGTAGTTCGAGGCGATTTCGGCGGCTTCCCACACCGAGCCTTCGGCAGACTCACCATCGCCCATCAGAACGTAAACGCGCTGATCTCGCCTGTCCATGCGAGTGGACAACGCGATGCCGATGCCGACCGGCAGGCCTTGTCCGAGTGAGCCGGTCGCCACGTCAACAAACGGCAGCCGCGGCGTGGGATGGCCTTCAAGATCGGAGCTGAGCTGGCGCAGAGTCAGCAAGTGCTCGCGTGGGAAGAGCCCCGCTTCCGCCCACGCAGAGTAAAGAATCGGAGCAGCGTGTCCCTTCGACAGCACGAACACGTCATTTTCGGCGCTGTGCGGCTGCTTCGGGTCATACCGCATGACAGAGAAGAAGAGCGCCGAGACAATCTCGGCGGCCGAAGCACAACTCGTCGGGTGCCCGCTACCTGCCGCCGTTGTGGCACGAATCGAATCGATTCGCAAACGTGTGGCTTTGTCTTCGAGGATTTTGATCAGGTTTGTACTTGTTGTTACCATGACTATCTCCTGGCGCGGATTTTGCAACCGCTGTGCCAATTAAGCTGTGGATTTCAAAGCAGCAGCACACCTAAGGCGCGCTCGCTTTATTCTGCGTACTTCCATTCGAGACTGTCTGCAGCAATTGGGTCACACTTTCAACCGGCGCCGGGAGCTCGATGCCAAGTTCTTTCAACGCTGCTCGCCGCTGGCCGGCCGAGAGCCTTCGTGGGTTACCATTTGCCTACGTGCGCACGGCCGTCCTCGTGCAGTATCTCTCCTGTTACCTGACCGGCGTCCGTCAGATAAAGAATCGCGTCCACGATGTCTCTCACACAGGACATTCGTCCCATCGGTTGCCGCGCATTTAAACACGTCGATTCCGGGTCCGATGGAGGCGTTGCCCGGTGTTCGACATATTACTGTTAACTTACGGAGCCGGCCCATACTGCAGGATGAGTACTGACAAACGTTAGAACCCTATCGGGACTGCCCCGACGGGAGAAGCGTGGGCGTGCGCAAAGTTACCGGTCGGGGCAGTTTCGATAGGGCCGTTTGAACTGAGCCGCTAGTGTTTGCGGCGGACGCGGTCGGATCTATGGGTTTTGAATTTGGTTTGGCTGTTCGGTAGGTGGCATTTCACGGTTAGTGCGTGGTCGGGAAGCCCATTAGATCGGGCTTTGGCCGTTGCGACATAGTCTCTCGGACTGGCATTGGGCGCGTTCATGGGTGACAGAGTTCGCGAGTGAGCGCACGAAGGCATGGCGTGTCTGAACACGGCGTAAACATACCTTGCTGGAAACTCGGCGTACTAGGAATATCTCAGGAGCTATCAACGGAACACCTCCGGGGAACTGGCGGTATCGAGCCCAACCGGAAAAAGAGTTGGCTGCTGGTGAGCCGTTCGATGATGAGCATAGGACCTGCGCAGACAGGACAGCGCAACTGAGTAGTGATCTCGGGATCGCTTTTGCATGCGGCTTTACCGAGTAGGATGCAAGAGCGTGCGAGAGCTTCTCCGCGCTTGCGGTTGGCGAAGAGTCCGAAGTGACGGATGCGAACCAGTCCTTTGGGCAGAACGTGGATCAGGAATCGGCGGAGAAACTCTTCTGCGGAAACAGTCATGATCTTCTGCTTGCCGCCGTGGGTATAATCCTTCCATCGGAACGACACTCGATCATTCTGGAATGCGACGAGTCGATGGTTGGAGATTGCGACGCGATGGGTATAGCGCGCGAGATAATGCAGAACATGTTCGGGGCCGCCGAAGGGTGGCTTGGCGTAGACGACCCAGTTCTCTCGGAAGAGCTGTCGCAGAAATCCGCGGAAGGAACGTGGTTCGGCGAGAGTCTGGAGAGAGCCGTGGAACTGGAGCTTGTGCTGCTGGAAGAGTTGTCGCAGTCCCGCGGTGAACTTGCCTCGAAAGACGCGACTGAGTGCACCGATGGGCAAGAAGAAGCGGTTCGACGAAGCGATCCATCGGGAGCCACCGGATGCAAGGCCACCAGCGGGAACGACGTAATGGATGTGGGGATGATGTTGCAGATTCTGCCCCCAAGTATGGAGTATGCCAAGAAATCCGATCTCGGCTCCCAGATGCTTCGGATCGCGGGCGAGTTCCAGCAGTGTGGCGGCGCTGGTTCGGAAGAGCAGATCGTAGAGCAGTCGCTTGTTCTGCAGAGTGAGAGCAGAGAGCTCGTGCGGCAGGGTGAAGACGATATGAAAGTACGGCACCGGTAGCAGCTCCGCCGCTCTCGCTGCCATCCATCTGGCGCGTGCGTTCCCCTGGCATCTGGGACAGTGCCTGTTCCTGCACGAGTTGTATGAGATGGCCTGATGGCCGCAGCGCGTGCACTGATCACGATGGCCGCCCAAGGCCGCCGTGCGACATCGGACGATCGCATCGAGCACCTTGCGATGCTGCCATGCAAGGTGTGATCCGTTGTGCTCCCAGAATCTATTGCCTGCTGCCCTGATGATATCGGCCACCTCGAGGGTGGGCCGGCTCATCGTTTCTTCTTGAGCCTGGAGCGCTTCGTTGGGGTTGGAAACCTCAATCGCTTCTAGTGGACTGGGGACCGCCTGCAGATGGCGCCTGGACAAATGGAGATAAACGGTTGTGTGGTCCAGCTTCGAGTGTCCGAGCAGTACCTGGATCGTGCGCAGATCGGCTCCGGCTTCCAGCATGTGGGTGGCGAAGCAATGTCGAAGCGTGTGAGGGGAGACACGTTTCTTTATACCGGCTCGCTTCGCAGCCTCCGCCACGGCGGTCCAGACGATCTTCCCTGTAATGGGCACATCGGCCCGCCAGCCGTTGACCGTGCCAGGGAACAGGTAGGTCTTTGGCTTCATCCAACGCCAGTACTCGCGCAGCGTCTCTAACAGTTTCGAAGACAACAACACGTCCCGGTCACGTCCACCCTTTCCCTGGCGGACATGAATGACCATGCGCTCGCTGTCGATGTCGGAAACCTGAAGATGAGAGAGTTCGTCCCGGCGTAAGCCAGTTGCATACAACATCATCAGCATCGTGCGATGCATCAGGTTGTGTGCGCAGCCGATGAGTTGTTCCACCTCTTCCTGACTTAACACGGTTGGCATGCGTCGTTGCCGCTTCGGCACAGGGATGTCATCGGGGAGGTAGGGTCGCTTGAGTGTCTTTACGTAGAGAAATCGCAGAGCGGAAGTGCGACTTTGGATCGTGCCTGGCGATAGCTCGCAGTCTCGAAATAGATGAACCTGGTACTCGCGGATGTGCTCGGGACCGAGACGGTCCGGCGAACGATGGAAGTACTTCGCGAAGTCCTGTACGGCACGAATGTAGGTGCGGATGGTGTTCTGGGCGTAGTTACGACGCTGGAGTTCGTCCAGCATCAGCTTCCTGAGTTGGGTCACAGTAACCTCCTTGTGACCCACACGTTACACCGGAGAAAATGCTGGGACGAGTACGCGGTAGCGTCCGCCGCGCTAGCGGCTTAGTTCAAACGCCGCAGGGTCTTGAAATCGCTGACTACCCATGTGCAACCGTGCCATTTATCGCAACCCGTGCTCGTCCGCGGAGTGCTTGGCGTCGTCGGGATTTAGCGCTAGAATTTTTGGGTCCCAGGGTGTGTCTTCAAAACCCGTCAGCGCCACAGTTGCCGTGGCGCTGACGCTAAGACAACAAACAAAGCGGTGTTAAGGCGCACCCGACAACGTTATCTCGTACTCTGTTCGTACCTCTTTTGGTAAAACTCGCGGATACGCTGTCTTTCCTCGGAAGAGAGCCCTTTGATCCACTTGTTGGCATCGCTGTTCATCACGTCGGCAGTTACTCCGGGCATCAGAGCCTCGGCTTCGGGGATGAACTCGCTATAGAAGATCTTGGCGACCTCGTAGAATCCGTGCCATTGCACGTAATCGGGACCGTTCATCGAAGCGCCCATGCGCGCGCGTCGGCCCTGGTGATGCCATAGCTCGAAGTAAGTCCACTTGATCTTCGCGTCAAACGGAGTGGCAGTGAGTTTGCCGGCCGCTTGCAGTTTCGCCATGATGTCTTTGGAGGGAGCGAAGAACTTGTCATTTTCCATATCCACTACACCGTCGAATTGGATATAGAAGTTGTTCACCCAGTCGGAGGCGTGGCAGTTCAGGCAAACCGATTTCATCGCGCCGCGCTTCTCCTGCCAGTTCTGCTGCTTGATCGCAATTTCCGGACGCAGGTTCCAGGAGAGCCGCGCGCCCACGTCATGCGTGGCAGCCAGCTTAGGAGTGGCCCCCATGTGGCAAGTATCGCAGGTTGGTGCAACGTTGTAATCCTTGCCCAGGACCCAGCTATCGGAGCTCAAATTCATTTGTCCGATGAGCGAGCGGTAAGTGACTCCATGTTTACTCTCGGTATAGATTTCTTCCTGTGGATGGTCTGGACCGAGATGACAATAGCCGCAGCTTTCCGGTTGCCGCGCAATCGCCAGCGAGAAGGTGTGGCGGCTGTGGCAGACCGAGCACGACCCCCTGCTGCCGTCGGGGTTGATGCGGCCAATGCCTTCGTTGGGCCAGGTTGTGGGATCAAGTTTCCCGTTCCCAACCACCTTCACCACGCTGCCGTGACACTTCGCGCAACCGTTAATCGCCGCCTGCGGTCCTTCGATAATGTCGCCTAACACATTGTCCAGTGAGCCGAGGATTTGGCCCGCCTGTGCATGATGACTTTTCTCGAATTCATCCGTCTGCTGCGCATGACAACTCCCGCAGATCTTGGGCGTCACCAGCACCGAGATCCGAAAGTTGTAGTGCTCGAAGGAGTCGGGCCTGTCCTCACCCGCCTGGTGGCACTCATAGCAGCCAATACCGGAGGTAGCATGCTTGCTCTCCGCCCACTGCTGCACTGCGAGCGGAGTCGCTTTTTCTTGATGGCAGCTTATGCAGGCCTGGCTCTCTTTTGAAACCGAAGCCGCCAGTTTGGTGGCTGTCGAAGTTGCAACCTGCGGCCATGCCGCTGAACCTAACGTGAGCAGGCAAACGAAAAGACCAAAGTATCGAGACAACATTCTGCGCATCGACTCTCCTCTCGACGGAAGCACGCGAAGTACGAAGCCCGGCGCGAAACAGGGTATGCCGTAATTTTGTGAGCCGCGCCTGATCCCGGACAACGGCCACGCGATTCAGTCCTGACGGCGATTGACAATTTAGCGAGCTAAAGCATATGGACTGGAGGAGCCGCCTACTGCGACTAAAGTCACAGCAAAAAACTTTTTTCAGCTCACCTGGTGATGGACGCGATCATTGCGCACAGGGCTTACTCCTGGGACTCCCGCTCCACATCTTGGTCAAAACGATATACGTAGCGAAGTAGGCACGCATTGATCAACAGCAGCAGCGACGAACCTGCTGCGGCAGGTATCAGTGTTCTTGTCTGGCCGCTGAGCAGTGCCTCGGTAGAGACCGTCAGCAACCAGAGCTGCACGACGACCGTTGTTCCTACCAGAATCAGGATTGCCGTAAATAGAGTCGTTCCCTGGCTGCGCACGCTCATTCAGGCCTCCAGTTCCGTTGCAAAGAGTTGGTCACCACGCTGCTCGATCTTTACCCGGGGAAGCGGTCGCGTGGGTGGGCCGGCAACGGGGCTCCCACCGTCAATGTTGAACACACCGTTATGACACGGACACACCAGAGCGTTCTCAGCCTTGTTATACACAACGGCACATGATAGGTGCGTGCATACCTGCGAATACGCAAACAGCTTACCCTCCGGCGTTTGGACGGCGATGCATGGGTCCTGATCGGTCGGGTAGCGGAAGAGCAGCGAACCTGTTTGTTCCAGGGCCGAAGCTGCACCGATGTGGCGCTCTGCACGCGAACCGCGATGAATCATGCTTCCGGCAATTGCGGTGATCCAGTTTGCCGCTGCCAGCAGCAATGAGCCGAGGGTCATGAACTTCACCATCTCGCGACGGGTGACGTAATGATCGCCCTCCCACTCGATAGGAAAATCCTGCTTCCATTTCGGAGACTTAGCGCTGGTGGCGCACTCTTTCTTTTCGACGGTCATCGTCCGTCCTCCAACATTAACGCAACATCGTAGGGATCATCCGGCAGAGTAGCGGGAGTGGATGTGATCTGCACCAGTTCCACATCGACGCGTTCGACCTCTCGCGGAACCATTACGTACACTTTGGTCTTTACGACCTCCTCGCCAAACCGCCACGAGTTGATCGGAATTCCGCTGCGGGTGCGCTGAATCTCTTCCATGGTGGTGAAGGTCAGAGCGCCGGACGGGCAAACGGTGGCGCACATCGGCTTTTTGCCAACGCTGCTGCGGTCATAGCACATGTCGCACTTCATCATCTGATCGATCTCGGCGCGGTACTTTGGCACGCCGAACGGGCACGACATGACACAGTTCGAGCACCCGATGCAGCGCGGCTTCAGAGAACTCTGCACTACGCCATCAGGAGTTTTTTTGATAGCGTCAGCGGGGCAGACACGCGCACAGATGGGGTCTTCACAATGCATGCAGACTTGCGGAGCCGTCTGCACACTGTCCGAACGTTCGATTGTCTCCAGATGAATCATGCTGACGCCGCGGTGCGTGTCACACTCGGCGCAAGCCTGTACGCACGACTGGCATCCGATGCAGCGCGAGTGATCGATGAAGAAAGCCTTCTCGCTCATCGAATACCTCCCGCCTCCATCTCAAGTTGTGCCAGCGGATCGGTAGGAGCCTCAGTCTTACTGACTCGCACCGCGCAGATCTTGAATTCAGGAATGTTCGATACCGGGTCGATGGCACGGATGGTGCAATTGTTTGCCGAGCGACCCAGTGGCCAGTGATAAGGCACAAAGACTGTGTCTGGCCGAATCGTCTTCACCACCTGCGCACGCACCACGATTTCTCCGCGGCGGCTCTCCACCTTTACAAAGTCGTTATCTACGATGCCGAGTTTTTCCGCGAGGCGCGGATGTATCTCGCATCGCGGCTGTGGATACTGCTCCATCAACCCTCCAATGCGGCGGGTCTGCGTGCCGGAGAGAAAGTGCGATACCACACGGCCGGTAGTGAGAATGATCGGGTACTCTTCATCCGGCATCTCCACCGAAGGACGCCACTCAATCGGAATGAAGTGCGCTTTGCCGTCAGGATGGCCGAATTTCCCGCCCTCATACAGCCGGGGAGTGCCCGGATGTCCTGGCTCGGGACAAGGCCAGAAGAGACCGTAGCTCTCGTCAATGCGCTCCCAGGTCATGCCGGAATAATCTGAGACGCCGCCCTTGGAGGCGATGCGTAGCTCTTCGAATATCTCGCGAGGCGCGGAGCTGAACTTATCTGCGTAGCCGAGCCTTGCGGCAATCTCGTTGATGATCGCCCAGTCCCGGCGCGCGCCTTCGGGCGGTGTTACAGCTTGGCGATGGCGGATCACGCGACCTTCGACGTTGGTGGTCGTGCCTTCGTCTTCCTCCATCAGCGAGCCTGGTAGAACAATGTCGGCATAGCGGGCGGTCTCGGAGAGGAAGAAGTCGATGTTGACGTAGAACTCCAGCTTCTCAAGCGCCTCGCGAACGTAGTTGCCATCCGGCAGAGACACCGCAGGATTAAAGCAGATCGACAGCAGTCCCTTGATCTTGCCATCGTGAATGGCTTCCACCAGCGGAACTGCCGACAAGCCCTTCTGCGGAATCGATTCTTCGGGAACACCCCACACACCCGCGATGTATTTGCGATGCTCTGGATTGCTAATGTCGCGGCTGCCGGGAAGTTGGTCGCACTTCTGTCCCTGCTCGCGCGCGCCCTGTCCGTTGCCCTGGCCGGTGATCATGGCGTAGCCGCAGCCCTCGCGGCCAATGCGTCCGCTGGCGAGAGCCAGGTTAATAGCCGCGATGCAGTTGTCCACGCCCTTCGAGTGGTGCTCAATGCCGCGAGCATGAAGCAGGAAACTGGTTGGCGCAGGCCCCCATAGCTCGGCGGCTTTGACGATCATTTCCGGCGGAACGCCGGCGATCTTTGCGGCGTAATCCGGCGTGTACTTCTTCACCGTTTCCATCACGGCTTCAAAGCCGGTGGTGTGCTGCGCAATAAACTCGCGGTCGATCCAGCCGCGCTCGATCATGATGTGCAGCATGCCGTTGAATACACCGATATCACCGCCCGAGCGCACGGGGATGAACAGATCGGCATTACGCGCGATGGGCGTCATGCGCGGATCGAGGATGATGAGCTTGCCACCATTCTCGCGCGCTTGCCACAAATAGTCGGTAGTGATTGGGGCGCACTCGGCAATGTTTGCACCGGCAACCAGAATGACCTTGGCTTTAGGAATGTCGCTCCAGGGGTTCGCACTGCGATCGATGCCGAAAACTTTTTTGGAAGCTGCGCCTGCGGAGACCATGCAGAGTCGCCCGTTGTAGTCGATGTTTGCGGTCTTCAGCGCAACCCGCGCAAACTTGCCCATCAGGTAAGCCTTCTCGTTGGTGAGCGAAGCCCCGGTCAACAGTGCGAATGCATCATTGCCATACTGGAGTTGTATTCGGCGAATCTCACCCACGACGCGTTCCATCGCCGCATCCCACGCGACTGGAGCGAACCCTTTTCCTTCCACGCGCTGCAAAGGGATCTTCAGCCGGTCTGGGTGCTCGTCCTGCATATAGCGCTTTACACCCTTGGGACAGAGCTTGCCACGATTGAACGGAAAGTCCTCCCACGGCTCAAACCCTACAACCTTGTTCTCGCGCACGCGCAGTTGAATTCCGCACTGCTGGCCGCAGAAACAGCAATGCGTCTTCACCAACTTCTCGTCCTTATCGACGTGAGCCCATCCGCCAGGAGGAACCGTGTGCAGGGTAGGGCCGAATTGATTGACCAGCTCAGGAATATCTGTAGGAAGCTTCGCCACTCTTACAACTCCTTTCCCATCCCACGCACATCCGTGCCGAGGGATTTCCAGAGACCGTCCTGTGCGAGCGCAAGATTCTTGCGGCGGCACGCAGGACAGACATCCTGATAGTGAGTTCCGTCGGCCATCTGATACCGGATGCCTAGCGCAGCCTGCACGGCTTTCAGATCTTCCATCTGCATTCGCGATCCATAGGGTTGACCACAGCGCACGCAACTCGCCTGCTCTCCCTCTGCTCCCGCCTTCTTGTAGAAGTCCACACCAAGCTGCGCCGGGCGCTGAAAAATATGAAAGAACTTGCCGAAAGGCAGATAGAGCAGCGTGAAGATCACAGTGATTGCATGCAGTTGCGAGAGGAAGACGTAGTGCAGCCCATGCATCAGGTGCGTCGATGCGGTTAGAAACAGTCCGGTGATCGAAATTGCGAACAGAAGAATGAGCGGCAACAGATCGTTTGAAAACTGCTGGACCGAACGCGCGTCACGATCGCGACCGCGCCGCCAAAAGGCGAAAAAGACGCCGACGAGAACCATCACTGCCGCGATGTCCAGAATGTTGAAGGTCAGTTCCGCAGCCACGGTTCCAAGACGGAAGTGCCCAACCGGGATGCCGAACATGAAGGCGTTGTAGATCTCCTGACTGTCGCGCGCTGTCTCAAATCGCACCCAGCCGAACGACAAAGGAAAGGTAACTGCCGCGGCGAGCAAGCATCCCCAGGCCAGGAACCAGTGCGCGGTCCAGCGAATGCGAGAACGCCTCTGGATAAACTTCTGCAGAACGATGTTGTTCAAGAATATTCTGGCTAGGTGCAGGATGTTTCCGGGCAATTGCCTCGGGCGCAGGAACAGTTGCCAACCTCGGTACCAGTACATGCGAGTGGGCGGCCTTCGCAGCCACATGGAATAACGGTAGCCCAACCCGAAGGCAGCAAAGACCGTTGCGCCTGCATAGGAAACCAGCGCGGGATCGAAATCCTTCAGGCCGCGACTACCAATGAAAATGGCTGCGATTAGAGACGAAGCCACGAGCACGCCCCATGCAAAGGCGTGTGCTGTGTCGGAGCCGCGAACTGGGAATTCAGGCTGTTGCATTTCCTGCCTTTGAAAAAGGAACTGACGCGGTTGGCGTCGATGATCGTCGCAACAGAATGAAAAGACATATCAGTGCAAACAGGCCAAGCAGCACAAAGCCGAGCGAGAAGCTACCGGTCCACTGCTTGATGACACCCAGCAATAACGGCGGAAAGAAACCACCCAATCCTCCAGCAGCGCCAACCAATCCAGTCACGCTGCCCACGGCATTAGGGAAGTACTCCGGCACCAGTTTGAAGACCGCTCCGTTGCCGAGACCAATAGCAATAGCCATTCCAAGAGCCCCAATGGTAAAGGTAGTCATCCTCGGACAAGCAAGAAACATGGCCATCAGAGCCGTCGCGGGAAACACCCATTTCAAAATTGTTCGGCCGCCAACTTTGTCGGCAAGCGTTCCCCCAATTGGCCGCATGACCGTCGCCAATACAACAAAGCCCGCCGTTCTTATTCCCGCATCTTGTGGTGTTAGCTTGAACGTCTCCGTCAGGAAGATCGGCAGGTACACGGCCATGGCAACGAAGCCGCCGAAGGTGAGGAAGTAGTAGAGACTCAGAACCCAGCTCCGGGAATCATTCAGAGGGCGCACCGTATCCCTGAACGATTTGATCGGAACGCGGCGCGGAGCATTGCGCGCCAGAAGCGCGAACAGCAGCAACCAGATCGAGAGCAGGACACCGAAGGTCCAAAAACCCCATCGAACTCCCGCTGCGGCGGCGATGAAAGGCGCCCCAAACGCAGCCAATGACTGGCCGATATTTCCCGCACCATACACGCCAAGTGCAAAGCCTTGCCGCTCGGTGCTGTACCATCCGCTGACAAAACCTACGCCAACCGAAAAACTCGCCAGCCCAATTCCTATGAAGAATCCGTAAAACAACAGGTGCTCATAGTTGTGCGCGGTTCCCATAAGGAAAGCTGGAATAGCAGAGATCAACATCACGATACTGAATACCGAGCGCCCACCAAAGCGATCCGTCAACATGCCCAAGGGGATGCGACCCAGGCTGCCCAGTAAAACAGGAATTGCTACGGCAATGCTCTTCTGCACTGGAGAGAGATGCATTTGCCTGCTCAGTATCGGCATCATCGCAGAGAGTGAGCCGAAGACTGCAAAGCAGAATGCAAAGGATCCCGTGCCGAGAGCGAGCTGAAGCTTAGGAGACGGTTGGGATTGCATATATGAGTTCCTCCTGACCGCCGGATTCGCAACCACCGTGGTGGCCAGTCTAATATCAGGAAGCCATAGTTACACTCCTTAACCAATGACTTAAGTCTCAGCAAAACAAATTGTCGTCCGTTTGCCGCGCCCACCAGCCAAATGAAGGCAACGCTGACAGATGCAGCATAGTCTGCGTACACGGATTTAGTCTTGGCGGCCTGCTGGAGGTTCCGACAACCGTGGGCGTAGTCCTCTCAACAGTGCCGCTGCTAATTCTGACTGCGTTGAGCCGACTGAGAGAGCAGCCCCGGCAAAATCCAACCGCCCAGGCCCTCCCCGCGCCGCGACCACTCCAAAGATCCAGCGTGCCTCCGAGCTCGCCGCCCTGCGTTAGCCAAAAAACGCGCCGCATTTCCTTTTCTCTTTCGTGACTTAAGTCATCGGCAATCTCTTCTTCGGCGGATATGAAAATTGTAGGTCTGGAAGAGATGCTCTGGGCCGCGATGGGTCTGTGAAAAGGAGGAGAAACGTGACCAACACGATTGAGATTTACGGGAATATGTCGCTACGTGACATATTCAGGCAGAGAGGGTGGGCCAACCCGCGCCGCTTTACCGTGGAGCGTGAGACGCCGGCGCTGGCACTCTTAGCTCAGCTCGATATCCCGAAAGAAGAGGTTGGAGTGATTTTCGTAAACCGGAAGGCGTACCGTCCGTTGAGGGCAGTCGTCCGGCCCGGGGACCGTGTCGCCCTGTTCTCACCCGGCGCATTGATGTTCCTGGACTTCGGATCCCACGAGCAAGCGTATGGATTTGTAAGCTGAACGGTTTGGCGGTGGAATGGTCGCCTGGTGCTCCACCATGTCTGCCTACTGAGACGGCGCACATGATTGAAGCCACATGCTTCTGATTGGTCATGTCCTAAGCATTTGAAACCATCCCAGGAGCGTAGAGCGCGAGTACTTCCACCTGTCGATTATTCAGCCGGATAGATAATCTGAGTTCCTCTGACCTGCGCGAAGGGCGTAAGTATGTGAATCCGCGTGCTGGTCGCACTGGTGATTTCTCGCACTTCGATTCCCCGCACTAGGAGCGCATCGGCAAGCAGGGAGCGGTGACAGCGCCATGGAACGGCCTCCGCACACATGATTGCAATCTTCTCCTGCTCTGCATGTCTAATCAACGCATTCAGATGCTCCCCGAATTCCGCGGTCTGCATATAATCGGCATACCCTCGGAAGCTCGCGTTGCGCCAAGCAGTGTTGATAGAGTCACTTGCCGCGTGACGAAACCCACCGAGACCTGGCATGTAGCTGTAGTGAATGCGTGCGGAATGTAGTGAAGGAGAAAGTTGGTCGCGATTGAATTGCGGATTGTGGCGTGAGCGCGGCATCGTGCGCACGTCAACAAGCCTTTCGACTCCATGCACTTTGAGGAGATGAATGAACTCGTCTATCGGGCGAGTGGAATGCCCACAGGTCATTACCACCAAATGCTTTGCCGTTGGTCGCTGGTTCATCCCACGTCCCGAATTGCTTAATGCCCTTGGGCCAAAGCTTCCGCCGCCGCCAGCCGTACCCGGAGTGCTTTGTCGCGTTCCCACCGTTGGGTGATGTCCTGGAGAAAAGCGGCGATACCGACCACCCCACCTGTTTGGCTCCGTTAACAGCACGACGCTGAACTCAACAGAAATACGGCGCCCATCTTTGGTCGTCTTTTTGTCGAAAAATCGTTATTGTCCGATCCTAACCAGATCGCTGGGGCGAATCGGCGGCGCGCCGAGCACAGCGGAACGATGCTTGTTGGCGAGATTCATTGTGTGCCACATCTCAACGCCCCACCAAGTCAGTGCAATCAACTCGACGAATCCCGTGATGCCGACCAGCGGATAGGCTCGTCTCGTAAAGTCGGTGGCGACCTGTAGCAGAACGCGGCCGGTGCATCCGATATTCAAAAGAATGAACGGGCCCAGCAGAGAGCTCAAATGATCGCCGGCTACACCCGCGAGGATTGGTACCACGCGGCCGGCAACACCCATGATCATGAAGCTAATGAAGCCGACCGTGAAAGCATGACGATGCGCTCCCATGTACGCGTGAGCGAATACCTGCCCGGTGAACTTGCCGTAAAGCAAGTAGAACGGCAGCATGAAGCAGGAGACTAACAGCCATACGTATGCGGCACGAATGAACTTGAACGTGCGATCCGTCTGCACCGGATGGGAGAATATCCCCAACTGCCGGGCCAGCAGCGTTGCCCACAGCGCCAGCGATAAGTAGGCCGCTTCCAGGCCAAGAAAGAATACTGCGCTCCTTGTTCCCACAGCTCCCACGTAGCTCACGATCCCCAACACAAGGCTCGCAGTCATGATAACGAAGATCAGGTTTTGCCTATCGCGCCGCGGCCGCGCCAGACCATAAACCACAGGGACGAATCGCTGACTGATCCCTGCGATAATCAATGCCGCAAAGCCAAAGAGCTGAATGTCACGCAGCGGATTGTCGAGCAGGGCAATGCGCGCGGCCAGCACATGCTGGCTGGCAGCTGTGGCCTTTGCGAAGAAGAATACGTGGCTGAGCACGTTTCCCACGAAGAGCCAGAGCACCGAACCGAACATGAACTTCTCATACTTGTTCCGCGGCTCAAGGGACTGGCTCGCCGTTCGGTACAAGACGAACGCGAACAGCGCGATGCCAACTGGTTCGACGCCCGCCGCCAACGCACCGAAGGCCAGACCAACGAGGGCGGGCTGCATCAACTCGGCCACGACCCGCGAGCCTATGCCAGTCAGCATAAGATAGAACGTGAGGTTCGCCAGCTCCGGCCGCCAGAGATTAGTGTTCTTGAAGCGCGGGAAGGATTGGTAGGCGAAGCCCATGGCGAATAAACACACCCACCCGTACACCATGGCGTGAGCGTGTGCGTGAATCGCTGGCAATAATCCCGACTGCAAGAACGAACCGCGAAGCCCGATCTGCAACAGGTTGATCGCGCCCCACAGCACCCCTAACGTAATTGCAATTGCGATGCCCGCCTTGAAGAACCGCCGGTAGATGAAGTCCGCAAGCGACTCCTTATAGCGATAGTCATGGGCTGGGCACCTCAATTCGGCATTAAGTTCTCGCAACAGCAGGGCAAGATCGACCTGATGGACATCGGCAAAGAACGCCAGCGACTCGGCAGGGCCTTGTTGGCCGCCGCAGCCGTGCAATCCATGCTGGTCGAAGACGCGCCGTGCGCTCGGACACTCTCGTACGACTTGGGCAATCGTGCTATCAGCAGTGATGGTTTTCATCGGCGTGACCCCCTTGCGAACTTAAGGGTATGCAGGAGAAACCCTCGAAGCGATGACCAAAGTCACGGTCGAGGATCAATTTCTCCCCAACACCGCAGGGGCACGACTCGCCCCCCGAGCTTTCTCGGTTGCAGAAAGATGGCATTCCGGACCCGCGATCAGTGAGAGACCATCTTCCATCAGGCCGCCCTTTGGCTGCCAATCGGCGTCTAATAGATCAAATAATCAATGACTTACGGGCAATCCTCCGCTGGAATGCCCAATAAAATCAGCTATTTAGAATTGAACACCTAAACTGCAAACCCTTTGTTCGCCGGTTCGATTCTGGCCCGCGCCTCCAATCTTTCAATCACTTACATCACCTATACACAAGAGCACATAAATTAAAATGTAGAGCCTGGATCAGCGAGTCCAGAATCCGATAGATACCGCTGGGCATCAAAAGCACAACATGTTGAGGAAAGGCTCGCCGCGATAGAGTTGCTGGAGCATTTGAGTTCTTCGCGTGCTGTAAATTCGGCAGACTTTTCGTTGGACTGCTCCTCCGACTCACTCAGCAGATTTAAATTCACAAAGGAACAGGCAACATCATGGAACAAGGAACAGTGAAGTGGTTCAACGACGCAAAAGGATTTGGCTTTATCAGCCGCCAGAACGGCGAAGATGTCTTCGTACATTTTTCGGCAATTAAGTCGGGTGGCTTCAAAAGTCTCGCGGAAGGTCAAGCTGTGCAGTTCGATGTCGTCAAAGGCCCCAAGGGCTGGCAAGCAGAGAACGTGACCGTGCTATAAAGTTTCCGTCTGAAGCAACCGTTTGGGTTCTTTGCAACTTCCGCCTGACGTCGGTCGTTCTACTCCTATGCGGCTCTCTCCTCGTCCCAAGGTTTGGCGCCGACGCCAAGGTTCATGGCGTGCTTGATGGAGTTCACAGGTTCTCGGAGAGGGGGCGCCGAAATTGTTCGTCGCTGAACTGGGGTGGGAAGATTATGCGATCCTGCCCCCCGACGTGGTTTCTCTCGGCTAAGGTAGTTTGTCAGGAGAAAAGGCAACAAGCCGAGTGCGCCGTGATGACAGTCCGGCTGGATGGCAGGTGATGTCCCCGGAAGTTCCGCGTTTGTGACCCAAATCATAGCGCTGAAGCCATTCTCCCAATACTGTCGTTAGAGAAGTATCCTGACCTGCAACAAACGCACCACTCTTGATGCCGCTGTTCGGCAAGGACATCACAAACAAACCGCAACTCTCCCTGTACCACGAAAAGGTGTCAGACTATGCGTTCAGATATCGTTTTTGAGGCGCTACAAACGAAGAACCGCTTTGTGTTGTGCCATGAAGCATTCAAGGCTGTTCGCTTGCTTCACAAAAGCAATACTCGCATTGAGGATACGACCAACGACGCGCTGATGCGCATTGCTGGTGCGGAGGCGAGCTTAATTATCAGGCCGGCCACGCCTTCTGTGGAGCCTTAGCACTGCGCTGCAATTCCTTCCGCTTGCCCCATGAGCCTGTTGATTGCGCTTGTCCCCTCGAAGCTCGACCTGACGACCTCTCTCCAACAGCCGGCACGAATCCGGTTGGAGTGGTAGTCGGCGATTTTCGAGGTGGAGGAAACCTCGACCTTGCCACTGCGAACTACGGTTCAAATACGGCTAATATCCTGTTAAACCACAAATGACGTAGCCGGGTCCGCACAACGTTTCTTCGCCACTTCGATTCTGGCTCGCGCCTGCGATATTTTCCCCGTACCTCACCGACTGCTTCTTGGCTGCCAATAGGCGGCGAATCCGCCTTTTTCACTGATTAAGTTTTCTGCGTCTTGATTGGCTTGTGGAAAACTCTCGTTTGTGCGATGCAAAGTGCAACGCTGTAACAAAATGCATCATTTCTTTCTTTACGCCTTCTAAGCTGCTGATTCCAACGAAGCTACGCTGAGCCTCGTAGCTCCTCCTCTGTTTTTCACGTTGCAATATACAGCACCGCCAGGTGCTGTAATTTTTCACTGTCACTCGTCTCTTTCCTTTAACTCCCGCGTGTTCTTCGACTTATCTACTCTGTCCAGCAACGGCCAGCAGAGTGCTTTTACAGAGCACGTACGCGGGTCAGACAAGGAAGAGTCGGGAGCCGCGAAATTCAAACGACAGCCCCAACAAGGGGCGGAGGATCAGACAATGACGGTTATCATCGTTCTCGCACTCTTCGTTACGTTCCTGGTTATCGAGCGTGTCACCAACAAGCCCGCCCCCGAATTCGTACTCCAGACCGCGCCTTCAGCCGAAGCCGGTGCCCGCAAAGCCCAGCCCATCGTGGCCGGCTTTGAGATTCCCGAACACCTCCGCTTCCATCAGGGTCATGCCTGGGCGCTGGGCGAGAGCCCGAATCTGGTTCGCGCAGGGATCGACGACTTTGCCGCCAAACTGATCGGGGCGGCCGAAGAGGTCAACCTGCCGCAACGCGGCCAGTGGATTCGCCAGGGACAAAAGGTTTGGAGCTTCCGCGTGAATGGTGAGTTGGTGGAGATGGTTTCGCCAATCGAGGGCACGGTGAGCGACGTAAACGATGAAGTGGTTCGCCACCCCGAGAGCCTGACCTCTGATCCTTACGGCAACAGCTGGCTGATGACCGTGGAGAGCCCGGACGCAAAGACCAACTTCCGCAACCTGCTCGGCGGCAACATGGCCCGCAACCTGATGAGCGACAGCGCCAAGAGGCTGGCCGCCTACATCCCAGCGAACTCTGGCAGCCTGGCCATGGCGCAAGACGGAGGCAAGGCGCATGGCGAAATCGCCAAGCAACTTCCGGCCGACAAGTACGTCGAGATCACCAAAGAGTTCTTCCTTGCCTGAGTAACACTGCTCAGACACTGCCGCCCGGAGGATAAAACCTCCGGGCTTTTTCATGCACTGCCTAGGCGATGAGGGGTAACGCTTGCGCCGTGTCGGCTGAATCATCGATAAGACGGGGGCAGCGGATTGCGGTCTTGAAAGAGCCGCTGGTGCCAGTAAGGATAAGCCACCTGGGGCGCGCTGGCCTCATCCAGCTTTGCAACTTGTTCTTTGGTTAAGGTAAAGCTGGCAGCGGCGAGATTGTCGCGAAGTTGCTGTTCATTGCGGGCGCCAATGATCACGCTCGATATCGTCGGTTTACAAAGAATCCAGTTCAGAGCAATCTGCGGCACGGTCTTGCCGATCTCAGTTGCAACTGCTTCGATCGCATCAACCACTTTATAGAGCAACTCGTCGGCTACCACCGGACCACCTTCCGCAGCCTTATGCAATCGGCTCACTTCCGGCATCGGTTGACCGCGGCGAATCTTACCGGTGAGACGTCCCCATCCGAGCGGGCTCCATACGAGCGCGCCCAAGCCTTGCCCGTAGGCCTGCGGCATTAGCTCCCACTCGTAATCGCGACCCACCAGCGAGTAGTAGACCTGGTGCGCCACGTAACATTCCCACCCATACTTTTCGCTCACGTCCATCGACTTCTGAAGGTGCCAGCCGGAGAAGTTCGACGCCGCAATGTAGCGAACCTTTCCCTCGCGCACAAATGTGTCGAGCGTGCTCAGGGTCTCTTCGAAAGGCGTTAGCGCGTCGAAGCCGTGCATGTGGTACACGTCGATGTAGTCGGTCTTCAGCCTCTTGAGGCTGCCCTCGATCTGCCGCGTCAAATGGTAACGCGATGAACCGGAGTTGTTGACTCCTTCCCCGAACTGGAACGTTGCTTTTGTCGAGATCAGCACGCTTTCACGAGGCAGGTGCTTGATTGCCGCGCCCAGAATCTCCTCGGCACGTCCTTGTGAGTACACATCCGCGGTGTCGAAGAACTGAACACCGGCTTCCATACAGAGGTCGATCAGCCGCGTGGCTTCCGCTACATCCGTATCGCCCCACGCGCGGAAAAACTCGTCTCCGCCACCAAAGGTAGCCGTGCCAAAGCACAGCACCGGAACCTTCAGACCACTCTTGCCTAGTTGTCGAAATTCCATACGCGTTTTGACGTGGCACAATGCTCTGTGGTCGCAACGAATTATGACCAGGCTGGCGGCTGCGCATCTAATAGCGGAAGCTGATGTCCACGAGGTAGGCGACCGGCATTGGAGAAACCAAATGAAGGCAGTTGTGCTGCATGAGTATGGAGGTCCCGAGAAACTGAAGTTCGAAGACAACGTCCCCGAACCGCAGGTGAGCGGAGACACGGTGTTGATTGCCGAGGCCGCAACGAGTGTGAATCCGATTGACTGGAAGGTCCGTTCGGGTGCGAGGCAGAAGGACTTTCCATTGACGTTCCCCGCCATTCTTGGCCGCGACGTCAGCGGTGTCGTGCGCGCGGTCGGCGCGAATGTGAAGCACTTCAAGCCCGGTGAGCGCGTATTTGCACTGACGAATGCGACCTATGCCGAACTGGTCGCAGTGCCTGATTCCGATGTGGCGCATCTGCCGGATGGAGTAGACCTCGTGGATATGGCGGCGATTCCGCTGATCTCTTTGACGGGAGACCAGCTGGTGCGCCATGCAACGAATCTGCAGAAGGGACAGACGATCCTGGTAACCGGAGCAGTGGGCAGCGTGGGCCGAGCTGCGGTGCATACGGCAAAGAAGATGGGTGGTCAGGTAATTGCCGGCGTTCGCAAAAAGCAACTGGAGGAAGCTCGCTCACTCGGTGTCGCTGGCGTGGTGGCAATCGACGATGACGAAGCGATTGCGAAGCTCGGCCCGGTGGAGGTAATCGCCGATACCGTTGGTGGTGAGGTCGCAGCGAAGTTGATTGCGAAGGTGAAGCAGGGAGGCTCCTTCGGGTATGCCTCTGTAATCCCGGAAGGTACTGCGGCGCGGTACCCTGCCGTAAAGATCACGCGCGTGTACGCCAAGCCTGATCCATCCAAGCTACGTGAATTCGCGGATGATCTGCGCGATGGCAAGTTCGTCCTGCCCATCGCCCTTCGGCTTCCTCTGCGCGATGCGGCCAAAGCACACGCGTTAGCGGAAAAAGGTGGCGCAGGTGGAAAGATCATCCTGATCGCACCTGATGGGCAAAGCTGAATTCTTCAGATTGCCGAAGCGTGGCGAGTCCCGCAAGCCTGTACGCGCATCCCATTCAGGATAGAGCGCGTATTCACCGGAGGCAGCGAGTGTCAACGTCTGAGAGAAAGCACGCATACACCAGCGTCGCCGCAGGCCCTTCAATCCCAGAGCCCTCCTTTGCCGAGCGTGCGCGAACCTTGGTGCACCTGGGACGCATCGGCAGTCTCTCGTCGGTTTCGCGAAGGCAGCCCGGTTTTCCCTTCGGCTCAGTCATGCCCTACAGCGTGGACGAGCACGGCCGCCCCATTTTCCTCATCAGCACGATGGCCATGCACACCCAGAATCTCAAGGCGGACCCGCGTGCCAGTCTCCTGGTGACCCAACCCAATGCTGAAGGCGATCCGCTGGGTGCAGCCAGAGTCACGCTGCTGGGCAATGCACTCACGGTCAAAGAGCCGGAATTGGAGCAGGCGCGCAAGCTCTACTTGGAGCGTTCCGAAAACAGCAAATACTGGGTGGACTACGAAGACTTTTCGTTTTATCGGATGGAGGTCGTGGACGTTTATTACGTGGGCGGCTTCGGAGTAATGGGATGGGTTGCGGCCTCCGACTATGTTGCCGCGCAACCAGACCCACTGGCTGACGCCATGGCCGGAATCGTCGAACACATGAATGCCGATCACAAGGATTCGCTGGTGTTGCTCGCGCGGAGGTTTGCCGACATCGAAGCCGAGGAGGCCGCGATGACCTCCGTCGATCGGCTTGGCTTTCACTTGCGTTTGAAAACCGCCGAAGGCATTCGCGGCACACGCATCGCATTCCTTCGCGAGGTTAGCAGCCCGGACCAGACCAGAAGCGTTCTCGTCGAGATGGTGGAACAGGCGCGGCCGGCTTAAGTAGCCAGCAGCTTAACGATGCGTGTGTCTGACCAACATTCAGCCACCACTCACACGCAGCGGGTCACAATTCGACAGACCCAAATGCAACTATTTTCCTTGTGTTCGTCTCTACCACTAAAGATCGATCTTCTACCCCGAAGTCGCACAACTCTCACGACGCCCAACCGCGCTGTCAGCGCTTTGACCTGCGGATAGAGTGATCCTCAAAAGGAGTTGCTACCGTGGCTGATCTAAAACCTAGCGAGACGACGGTTGCTGCGAGCGAGGCCCAGATTGCGGTCCATTGGAAAGAGGAGCGCTACCTGTATCCTTCGCCCAAATTTATTGGTCAGGCGAATCTCACAGACCCGGCTGTTGTGGAGAGGTTCAGTGAAAAAAACTTCCCTGAGTGCTTTCGCGAATACGCTGACATGCTGGCCTGGGACAAATACTGGGAAACGACACTGGATACCAGCAATCCGCCTTTCTGGAAATGGTTCGTTGGCGGCAAACTCAATGTCTGTTACAACTGCGTGGATCGCCACCTGGATAAGTATAGGAATAAGGCTGCGCTGATTTCCGTGCCGGAACCGGAGTCACAGGCGCCGGTGGCAATCACCTACCAGGAGCTCTTCGTCCGGGTCAATGAATTCGCGGCACTGCTGCGCGACTTTGCAGGACTGAAGACGGGCGACCGTGTCACGTTGCATATGCCCATGATTCCCGAGCTGCCGATTACCATGTTGGCCTGTGCCCGCCTCGGAGTCATTCACTCGGTCGTATTCGGTGGATACAGCGGCGAGGCTTGCGGGCGACGAATTGCCGACTCGGGCAGCCGAGTGCTCATCACCGCTGATGGCTACTATCGCACCGGAGAGCTGATGGATCACAAGTCTGCCACCGTCGAGGCTGCAGTGGAAGTCGCAAAGAGTGAAGGCCAGAAGGTTGACAAGGTTCTGGTCTGGCGGCGAGAGCTGGGGAAGTATGCTTCCAAGTCGGAGATGGTGCAGGGGCGCGACTATTTTGTAGACGAGCTTCTGAAGAAATTTTCTGGCCGGAGAGTTGCTCCCGTCTCCATGGATGCGGAGTCGCCGCTCTTTCTCATGTACACCAGCGGCACCACTGGAAAGCCCAAGGGATGCCAGCACAGAACCGGCGGCTACTTGGCTTACGTGACCGGCACCTCCAAGTACATTCAGGACATTCATCCCACCGATGTCTACTGGTGCATGGCTGACATTGGCTGGATTACGGGCCACTCCTACATTGTGTATGGCCCGCTTGCCTTAGCTGCAACCAGCGTGATCTACGAGGGCGTTCCCACCTATCCCGACGCAGGAAGACCGTGGCGAATCGCTGAGCAGCTTGGGGTCAACATCTTTCACACCTCGCCCACCGCAATCCGAATGCTGAGGAAAATGGGTGCAGAGGAACCCGCAAAGTACAATTACCACTTCAAGCACATGACCACCGTGGGTGAGCCGATTGAACCGCAGGTCTGGCATTGGTATCACGATGTCGTGGGCAAAGGAGAGGCCGTAATTGTCAACACCTGGTGGCAGACCGAAAATGGCGGCGTTCTCTGCAGCACCAAGCCTGCACTGGATCCGATGAAGCCCGGAAGCGCTGGTCCCGGCGCTCCAGGGATCTATCCGGTGATCTTCGATGAGGACGGCAATGAGGTTCCAGCCGGCTCCGGAGTGGCAGGAAACATCTGCATCCGAAATCCCTGGCCCGGGATCATGCAAACCGTCTGGGGAGATCCCGAGCGCTTCGTGCGCGGTTACTACGCGAAGTACTGCAAGAACTCCGCGAGCACGGACTGGCACGATTGGCCGTACTTCGCGAACGACGGTGCCATGATGGGCTCGGATGGGTACATTCGCATTCTGGGCCGGGTGGACGATGTGATCAATGTCGCTGGCCACAGGCTTGGGACCAAGGAGTTGGAGTCCGCCTGTCTCACGGTTCCGGAAGTCGCCGAAGCGGCAGTGGTGCCTGTGGCGGACGACGTGAAGGGGCGTGTGCCGGAGATCTATATCGCGTTGAAACCTGGCTGCGAGCCGAGTAAGGAGATCGAGAAAAGCGTGATTGCCGCGATTGAAGTTCAGATAGGCAAAATCGCGCGGCCGAAGAATGTTTACATCGTGCCCGACATGCCGAAGACTCGCTCGGGTAAGCTTATGCGCCGTGTGCTGGCCTCCATCTCCAACCGGCAAGACACCGGTGACATCAGCACCTTGGCCAATCCCGGTGTCGTGACGTTGATTCAGGAACAGATTCAGGGCAAGAAGGCGGCGTAGTCTCGCGAAGTAAGTGGCAGCCGGACCGCATTACCGGCGCGAAAATTCAGTGTGTGTTCAGGCTGGTTTCGAAACAGTCGGACTGGAGTTGTGCAACGCGGGCAGCGACAGCAAGCAGTTCGCCGAGCTTACAAGTTGCAATCCCGGCGGCAGCGACTCCCCGAAGCTGCGCACCGCATCTACCCGCTCGGGAGCAACGTAGGTTGACAAGAGTCCTATCGTTTCTTCGGCGGTGCCTAGCGCCCTCAAGCGGGAGATTGCCTGCTCGCGAATCGCGTCGTCGATGTCACGCGAGCCATCGTCGGTGCGCCGCGCGATCGCTACGATTGCCAAAGCCGTTACCGCCGTGATCGTGGTCAAGTCCAGCAGAACTTTCAGCCATTCGCCAGCGGTTTCAATCGCCACCACGGAGTGCATCGGCCCATACAGCGGTATCCGCGCGCCTAGCCGTCCGAGTGACCAAAGCCAAATTGCATCTCCGGGCTCTCTTCTGATCTTCGCCAACAGCTCATGGCCAAGCGAAGCACGGAAGCTGGCAGGCAGGTGCTCAAGGCTCGCCACCAGTCGCCACGCCTCGTACTCGAGTTGCCGGTTCGGGCGCCCCTTCTTTTTCCCGCCGACGTTATTTATATGCTTGCGGTAGAGTTCCTGTTGCTTACTCGCATTGATGCCGCCGGCGATTCGGCGCAACATCACAAGCCTTTCAATTTGGCATTGCAGATCGTCGGCGAAGTTTAGCTCGCTGGACGCGACTTTCTGCAGGTCTTTAACCCGCGCATCATCCCCCGTCCCACCGAAGCCCGGCCGCAAACAGAAGCCGTATAGATTCAGCCAGCGCAGCTCATGGCGTGGAGACTTTCTACGTCCGGCAGCGGACTCGATAAGCACATCGCTGAACCGCCGAACGGCCGCAATGGGCCACGAGTCGCGCTTGCTGTCGAGCGCTGCCTCCATCTGGCTCACAAGAGTCTCAGTCGCCTCGCTGTTAGCAAAGCTATCGCCATCGCCGGAGCTGCCAAAAACACTGCGAATCAGTTTCACACCGGCTTCGACCGTTGCATCGGAGGCCGCAATGGAATGCGAATTCTTCGGTACAGGTCGGGGCATCGCCGCATCGACTTGCTCCGCCTGCGACTCTTCGCCGCGCAGTTCGAATTGCAGCCGCCAGCGATGTGCCGTGTCCCGCGATTCACACCACAGTTCGAGCGTGCCCACCTCCGTAAAGCTGGCCCTCAGGTGCACGGTCAGGTAGAGCTCGCGCATCTTTTTGCCGTAGCGCAACAAGCTCACCAGCGGAGCATGACGATGTACGCTGGCTTCGTCCAACACAGCAACTTCGCCGTGCGCCTCGTGCCGCGTGCGCGAACTGTATAGCGCGAACGAAACCGGGCGGTTCGCCAGCACCGAGAATTCGCGGTTAAGCAGAGGAAGCGTCGTACCCTCTTCCACCCCCGCAGGCAGAACACAGATGCCCTGCACACCCTCGTCGGCGCACCCGCCCTCTGAAGACAACCCAATATAGTAGGTACGCGCGCTACCCACCTTGACGCGCGAACCAATGCCGCGCCGTACGCGTCCATAACAGGCAGCGCCGCGAGCCACCGCACTCTCTACCGCTTCGTTGTTGAGGAGCTTGGGTCGCCAGCCGCTTTGGGCTCCGTTGAACCAAGCGGAGATTGCATCGAGAATCCGCGTGCGCGTCACCTCTGGCACACAGAAGCCGCCATTGAAGAGCACCGCATCGGGTCGTACCATTTGCTGCTCTGCCGGCGAACAATTCATGGCGACGGCCGCTTGCGTCAGAAATGCGGAAAGGTGCTTGGTGATGGCAGGATCGCTAGAATAAGGCAGGCCGAGTTCGCGCAACCCTGTTATTCTTCCGGGCGCCGGCACCTCTTCCTTCGCGGTCATTGGCAGAAAGCCGGCAGTCAGAATCTCTAGAACTTCCTCGCGCGTCAGCTCAGCGCTGAGTGCCTGTCCGATTACGGCATGGCCGCTGCCCAGCACCGTCACAGGCACACGCTCTAAGGACGCATCACTCAGCAACCGCTCCTTCGCCGCACAGCAAGCCCTTCGCAATGCATAACGCTGCCTCGCCGTGAGCTTGGTGTCCTTGAGCTTCTCTTCCACGCGGCGGGCCAGCGCGAAATCGAAATTGTCGCCGCCGAGCAATAGGTGCTCGCCGATAGCAGCTCGCTCAAACTCCAACTCGCCGTTGATCAGGTGAGCGCGCACCAGGCTGAAGTCGGTGGTGCCGCCGCCGATGTCGCAGATCAGAATCAGTTCGCCATCGCGAAGGGCTTCGCCGCTGCTCTCTCTCGCCAAATACGGGGGCGCAGATGAGTCAACTGCCTGCGCGTGTCGATCCGCCGCCATCCACGCATAAAACGCGGCCAACGGTTCTTCGAGCAGAGTGAGTTTGCTGAATCCGGCAATGCGCGCGGCTTCCACCGTCAGCTCACGCGCTTCCTCATCGAACGAAGCCGGCACGGTGAGGACGATTTCCTGTTGCTCAAAACGCTGTTCTCCATCCGTCCCGATCGCCCCATTCCAGGCGTCGCGAAGATGCATGAGGTATCGCGCGGAGGCATCCACGGGAGAGATCATCGGCTGCGGCGCTTCCGCTTGCGCCGGAAGAATCTTGGCGCGGCGATTCACTCCAGGATAGGAGAGCCACGACTTCGCCGACGAAACTTGCCGGCTCGGTATTAGCGCTCCCTGTTCACGCGCGTGCACACCCGTCACCATCGGCGGGTCCTCATCCCAGGTGGCGCTCACGGCTCCGGAAGACAGCTCATCTTCGGTAGGAAAATAAAGAAAGGAAGGCAGTGCGGAAAGCGTGCGAACTTCTCCGTGCGCTACCAACTGCGGCACGGCAAAGACGCGAATCGCCGAGCCCGCGTCGGACGTTTCCGGGCCCTTGGACTGCGTATCGGAATACGTATCGATGTATGCCACAACAGAATTTGTCGTGCCTAAATCGATGCCGATGAGATAACGAGAAGACACCGATAATCTCACCTTCCGGTTTTTTCGCGGATATTCAGCTCAAGCTTCCAGCGTTGCGTGCCCTCGCGGGAAACGCACCACACCTCGAGTGTTCCGATCTCGGTAACATGAGTCTCAAGCCGCACCGGTATCACCATTCCCTGCTGGCCATCCAGGTTGAGCGTGACTTCCAGAGGGCTGAGTTCCTCAATGTCGCCGCCCCAATCTTCCAGCATGCTACCCACCTAGTCCTGCTTGCGGACGCTGGAACTTAGAAAACGAAATTCCGCTGCTTCGCCGACGACGAGGCCAAACTCTCTGTTGGGAATCGCGGCTTCGCTGCCTTCCTCCATGCCAAAGGGAACGACACAGAGCGCCTTGAGCGGAGCCGCCATGCCGGGCACGGCGGGCATGGCGCTTTCGATTCCGATGTAGTACGTGCGTGAGGCGCCACTGCGGATACGTACCCCGCGACCGCGACGCGCCTTGCCGTAATAGGCCGCACCGCGAGCCACTGCATGTTCCAGGTCGGGCGCTTCAAGAACCTGCTCTGCCCCAAGCGCATCGAATCCTTCTTCTCGCAGCCAGCCGTTCAGCACCTCCACCACCCGGTCGCGCAGCACTGCCGCTTTCATCACTCCGCCGTTGAACAGAATGTGAGTGGGACACGCAAGTCCGCTGCGGCCACGCCGAATGCCTGCAGCCTCGGGACTATTGCTAACCTGCTCCGAGAGAAACCGCGCGAGGTGTTTGGTGATGGCCGCATCGGTCGCGTACGGCAGCCCCAACTCCTGGAAGCCGACACGGCGCTGCCGCGCAGGCAACTCATTGCTTGCGACCTTCGGGAAAAATCCCTCGATCAAAATTTGGTCGAGGTCTTCGCGCGCCAGTTCCGTTTTGATGGTGCCACCGATGAGTTTCGTCCCCTTGCCCAGCAACGTAATCGGGTGCTTCTGCATATCGGGCGACTCAAACAGCTTCTCCTTCGCCATGCGGCACTGATGCCATAAGCCGTGCAACTGCCAGGTATCGGTGACGTGCCCTGCGGCTGCAAGGCGCTGTTGCAAAACCCGCGCCAGCGTCAGGTCCATGTTGTCGCCACCCAGCAGGAGGTGGTCGCCAACCGCGACGCGTTTCAGCGTCAGTTCGCCTTCCTCCTCTGAGACCATAATGAGGCTGAAGTCCGTGGTGCCGCCGCCGACGTCGCATACCAGAACGAGGTCACCCACCTTGATCCGCCTCCGCCAGCCGTCACCCTGGCTCTCAAGCCACGCATAAAAAGCTGCCTGCGGCTCTTCCAGCAATGTGACCTGCGGATATCCGCCCTGTTCGGCGGCGCGTCTGGTCAGTTCGCGTGCCTCTTCGTCAAACGAAGCGGGCACCGTGAGCAGCACGTCCTGTTCCGCAAGAGCGTGTTCCCCTTGCTTTCCGGCCTCGCCGCTGTCCCACACCGTGCGCAGGTACCGCAACAACTGCGAGGACGCTTCGACCGGCGATACTTTGTGTACCTCGTCGGGCGCTTGCCAGGGCAAAATCGGCGCAGTGCGGTTCACCGCAGAATTCGAGAGCCAGGATTTGGCCGAGGCGACCAGACGGTTTGGACTCTCCGCCCCGCGCTTGCGCGCCAGTTCACCGATGACGAGCTTCGGCTCGGCGTCCCACGGCAAAGAGACGCTCCCCTTTGGAAAATCGAATTCGCCTGGGATGTAGAGAAATGACGGTAGCAAGCTTCGTTCCGCTACCTCATTCGGATTCACCAGCTGCGGAATCTTGCAGACCGCGATGCGGCTTCCCTCTTCGAGAGCCGTGGCGTCGCAGAACGCCAGCGCCGAGTTTGTGGTTCCCAGGTCGATGCCAACGATGTATTTAGCTGCCAACCAGAGTCTCCTATTTTTTAACTCAACGTCTGCTGCGCAATGTGAGTCACCGTTACAGTAATTCGACCTCCGCCGACGCAACTACCATACGGCCCGCGCCCTGCGCCAGGGGAGGTAAATTCACTTCCCTCACACGCCATCCTTTATGCCGCAACATGCCGCGAATGGGCGGTTCTCCCACTACGTTGCCAATGAGTTTGATGGCTGCCGGGTCAAAACCCGCTTGCACCGTCACCGGCTGATCCTCTTCGGAGTTCAGAATCGGCTCCAGCTTTACATAGCGATCGAGCACTTGGCGGCAAGTTTCGTGGATGCTGCGGACAGCGGCTCCAAGCTGCACGTCGGCATACGCAGAGATGTTCTCCGCTAAGAAGTCGATCATCCGTCCATCACGTTGCAGCAACGCCAGCATCTGCACGGCGCCATCGAACCGCTCCGAGGGCGGCGCCTCAACTTCCTTCAAACGAGAGATGGAAGGCAAAGCGGTTACCGCAGCCTGAGGAGCCGGACCGGCAGCCTTGACCATCTTCTCTGCAATGTCGTTGGGGATCTCAGCGTGGAACAGGATTGAAAAGAAGCATTGAAACGCAAACGTGACTCGTTCCCAGAATCTGTCCATAGTTACTCCGGATAACCATTGGAATTTGCACGCCGAGTTTGGAGATCATACGCGCCGTTCCTACGCACGATCAATTACGGGTCAGGCGATTCGTGGCTCATTATGGTCGAGATTGACCTTCAATGGACGGAAGGGTTCGTCTTGTTCTTTGGGGGGTTCTCGGCAGGGTCCACGCTCTCTTTCGCACCCTGCGTGTTGACTCGGAGCTGGATAATATCTGCCTCTGTATCATCGGACACGCCGTCAATGCATGGTTGCTGCACGACGAGGTCCACTATCTCTTTCGCAAGCAGCCTGTCGTCTCGAAGCTGAACACTATCCTCAACCGTTTCAACCGGCGTGTTATTGAATCTGGATTGCTCGCTTACTGCCTTAGTCCGCTTCTCGCTAAGGGCAAGAATTGCCTTCTGGACTGCGATCGTGTGATCCAGCGATTCCAGCAACAGCTTGGTAATTCTAGCCTTCGTCTCGCTGGTTTCGTGGCTATCTTCCCGAGCCGCCTCGATAAATACGTGCCCAGCCGCCAGAGCTAGCAGGCCCCTCTGGAGCGCGACATAGCCTTCTAAAGTCTGGCTAGCAAGCTGAAACAGGAAGGAACCAGATACTCTCAGACTTTTCTTATACGAGGCCAGCACCTCGGCATTCTGCTCTACTGCTAATTCAAGGGAGGTCTTGCCCAGTTCAAAAACTCGCTCCCACCCATTGGTCAACAAAGCCGCATAGGCGACCGGGCCGTACGTTGCTTCACCGGTCTCCCGGCCTGTCTTCATAGCGATTGCGTTCATGTTTACCTCCTGATCTTTGTTCACTCTGCCATCAACCCTAATGCTGCGATTCATAACGCATTGCAGCATAGAGGAGCTCGCTGACAAGGCAATAAAGATTTACAAGGAATTGGAAAGAAGCCGGTACGAAGAAACAGAAGACCGGCGGAGCCACGAATCAACTCTGGATGAGCGACACGGAACGCCTTTGGAGTTCACCAGAATTGGCAATGGCGCTCCGCGTCTCTCCACCGGAGGTCGTTCTTCGTAAGGCTTCTTACGCTTTGGCTGTCGTAGTCTTCACCGGCTTGGTGGTCATGTTTACGAGCTCTTTCTGGGCTGCGATCACACTGTCCACGCCGCGCTGAACTGAATCGGTGACCGCCTCAACCGCTGTGCCGGTCACGCCTGGCTGCTGCTTGACGCTCTCGCCCGCGGCCTTGGCCTGCTTCGCTGCAAATTCCAGAACCGAATTTTGCGCGGCGACCGTGCGATCGACCGACTGCTGGATCAGGTTGCTGATTCCACTCTTCGCTTTACCTGCGTCCTGGCTATATTCCTGGGCCGCGTCCGCAATAGAGGTGCTCTGCGCAACCGCCATGTCTAGCAGGCTCTTCTGAAGCGTAACGTAGCCTTCAAACGCCTGACCAGCTAGATCGAACATAAACATTCCAGGCAGAGAAGATCCTGTCAGCACCTTCTTGCACGAGGCCAGAATTTCGGCATTCTGCTCAAGCGCCTTGTCCAGGGAGGTTTTGCTCACCTCGACAACCCGCTCCAATCCATTGTTGAATAAGGCCGTGAATGCGGCCGTGTTGCACATGCTCGCTTCCGCTTCCGTCTTAACCGACCGGGTATCCATGCTGCCTCCTCTGAAAATCTCTCTTCGCCTTCAATGCTGCAAAACTTGCTGCACTGCAGCATAATTGACTTATAGCCCCGCAGGCCTCCGCAAGTCAAGCGGGATCAAAAAAATTAACATTGGAATTGAATGTCAGAAGTAAAGGCCGTTACTCCTGGATATAGTAAGTTGCCTTACCCCGAATGACCCGAACTACTTACTTCCCTTGGGCCAAAGCTTCCGCTGCGGCCAGCCTTTTATGGAGTGCTTTGTCGCGTTCCCAACGTTGGGTAATATCCTGAAGAAAAGCGGCGATACCGACGACCCCGCCGCTCGGCTCCGTTAACAGCACCACGCTGAACTCGACCGAGATGCGGCGTCTATCCTTGGTCAGTGCCGGTACGGCAAGCAAAGTACGACCGTACTTGGTGACCCCGGTTTTCATCACCCGGGAGTAGCCTTCCCAATGCACTGGGCGGTGTTTCTCCGGAATAATGAGGTCCATCGAAGCGCCGAGTGCTTCTTCCGCCGTCCAGCCGAAGATCTCTTCCGCACCTCTGTTCCATAGCCGAATAACACCGGCTGCATCACCGTAAATCACTGCGATGCCACTATCCTCGACAATGTGCCGATACAACCAATCGTTTGTGGGCATGAATGTTTCTGGCATCGAATTTCCCTCTATGGCGAGAGCCAAGTCACCAGATCCCGATGAAACGACCGCTCGTCGAAGTCGAAGTTGACAACGAATTTACACTACATCAAAACCGATTCGCGATCGTTTAGGCAGTGACCAAAGTCTCGCGCTGTACCGAATTGTTGATCCGGGCGGGTTCTTCTTACCAGACGTGGCAGGCCTTTGCAGGAACCATCGCATCGCCTGGCTTGCAGCCAAAGGCTGTGACGAAATCCGGAGAATTCCTCACCGTGCCAATCACGCGAAATTTGCCCGGAGAGTGGGGATCGACGAGCGCCAACTCACGTGCGCGCTGCGGGGACACATTCTCGCACCACACCTGGGCAAAACCGATGAAGAATCTCTGAACCGGTGTGAAGCCGTCAATCTTCTCAGCGTTGTTCTTGTCGCCTGCGTGGCTGTTCGCTGTTTGGCCGTTACCTTCTTGGCTATGCATGGACATGAATGACAGCTTCAGCCCGCCATTGTCCGCCGTGTTTTCGCCCAGCGTCAGCTTGCCGTTCAGGTGAACCTCGCCTTTGTCGTCCCTCACCGAGACAAAGTTTGAGTACTCATCGGCGACGCACTGTGCCCGCCGTTCGAACTCCGGCCCATCGTTCGGCGCCCACCAGTTGGTGAAGTTGCCCTCGCCGTCAAACTTGCGGCCCTGGTCGTCAAAGCCGTGCGTCAGTTCGTGGCCGATCACCACCCCGATGCCGCCGTAGTTCACCGGATCATCCACCTCCGCGCTGAAAAACGGAGGCTGCAGAATTCCCGCAGGAAAGTTGATGTTGTTCTCGCTCGGGTCGTAGTAGGCGTTCACCGTCGGAGGCGTCATACTCCACTCGGTCTTATCCACCGGCTTGCCCAGCTTGGCCATGTCCCGCTTGTGCTCATAAATGGTGGCTGCGCGCACGTTGCCTACATAGTCATTTGGCTTAATGACAACCGTTCTGTAGTTCTTCCACTTGGCCGGATAGCCGATCTTATTGGTCACCTTACTAAGTTTTTCTTCGGCGGCCTTCTTCGTCTCCGGACTCATCCATTCAAGGCTCTGAATGTCCTTGCCCATCGACTGTTCGATTGCGGACACCAGCACGTCCATGCGCGCCTTGGCCTCCTTGGGAAACGCCTTGGCAACGTAGATCGGACCCAGCGCCTCGCCCAGACTGGCATCGGTCATCGAAGTGCATCGCTTCCAGCGTGCCTCCAGTTCCTTCTGTCCCGAGAGGTACTTGCCCTGGAACTCAAAATTCGCGTCGACAATTGGCTTCGAGAGCAGTGGCGCCGAGTTCTTCACAATCCGCCAGCGCAAATAAGTCTTCCAGTTCTCAATCGGCTCGGAGACCAGAAGAGCGCTGAGCTTCTGAAAATATTCCGGGTTGGCCACATTCAGCGAATCCAGTTCCGGCGAACCAACCAGCTTGAAATAACGCGGGAAATCGATCTCCGGTGCGAGTTCTCCCAGTTCGGCAACCGTCATCTTGTGATCCATATTCTTCGGGTCGCGGCGTGACACGCGGTCCATCGAGGCTTCGGCGATTTTGGTTTCAAGCGCCAGAATCGTCTTGGCGTCGTCTTCAGCCTGCTTCGGCGTCTCGCCGACCAAGGCCAGCAGTTGCTGGATGTGCTCCAGGTACTTGCCGCGTATCTCCACCATCTTCGCGTCCGGCTTCAGATAATAGTCGCGGTCGGCGAGCGTCAGTCCGCCCTGATCGACATGGGCGATGTTCATCGTGGAGTTGTGCAGGTCAGGCCCTGATCCGAAGTTGAAGACCGGAGGAAGCCCCGCGGCCTGCATCTTTGCAATCAGGTCCAAGAGCTGCCGCTTGTCGGTGACTGCCGCCACCTTGTTCAACCATGGCTCAATCGGTTGAATCCCCTTTGCATTGATGGTCTTTTCATCCATGCAGGACGCATAGAACGCGCCGACTTTCCGTTCATTCGGGGTACGCTTGCCCGGTTTGGAAGCATCTTCCAGAATTGAGCGCAGCAGGATGCGGTTGTATTCGCGCAGCTCATCGAACCGCCCATAGCGCGCTTTGTCCGCCGGCAACGGATGCGATTCCCGCCATCCGCCGCAAGCGTATTGATAGAAATCCTGACAGGGGTCGGAGGTCAGGTCCATGGCAGATTTATCAAAGCTCACCGGAGCTCTTGCCTGGGGCGGTGCGTCGTTTGCCGCGCTCTGCGCTGTGTTCTGCGCCTCTGTCTGCGCCATCGCAGTGCAGCACGCCAACAGCACTGCGGCAATCATGGTAAGCAATCGCATTCGGAATCTACCTCGCAGACAGAAATCGCCCTGAACCAGAAGCTCATCGACGAGCGGAGCAGGAAGGGATCAGCGCATGGAGAAGAAGGCCAGCGCCTCCTCCTGCGCAATTACGCTAGCACCATCACACTTATTAAAAGATGTGCATCTTGATGCTCAGGTACTTCTTTGGGTTCTCGCGGAAGTTGGCCAGCAGAGTGCGGCTCTCGGTTAAAAGAATGTCGGCGTTGTTGTAGAGCGTGGGGTCCTTCAGCAACTTGCCTGCCGTGCCCTGCCCGGCCTGCAACTCCGACGAAATCGTTGCAAGATTCGTCACCAGCAGGTCCAGCTTTTTCGCAAACTCCGGATCTTTGGCAAACTTGCCCAGCCCGCCTTCGCCGCGATTAATCCCGTCCATCAATCGATTCGCCTTTTCTAGCGTCTGGGTGGCGTTGTCGTATAGCGCTGGATCGCGAATCAATTTGCCGATCGTTCCGTTGCCATTGTTCATGTTATCGGCAATCGTATTCAGCTTGTCGATGGTTGAGGTCGCTCGCGTGTAGAGAGTGTCGTCGTTTATCAACTTACCCAGGCTGCCGTGACCATTGTTGATGTCATTGAGCATGCTTCCGACCTGTGCGACCGAGCTATTCAAGTTGTTATAGAGCTGTTCGTCGTAGATCAGCTTGCCGACCGAACCCTCTTGGTTTTCCACCGCGCTCACAATACGATCCAAGCGGCTCACAAGCGTGTTTACGTTTTGCAAAGTGGATTGCGAGGCGCGCACCACGTCCTGAATGTCCGCCACTTCCCTTGACGGTAGCTCGGAGTTATTGGCGACGATGGGGCCTTTCGCCTGGCTCGAGTCGATGTTGATGAAAGTTTCACCCAGCACTCCCGCGGTGGAAAGCAGCACGCTGGAATCGGTGTGGATGAACGGCCGGAACTTCGCGTTCACCTTCATGGTAATCTCTACCGGTGTCGGCGTGCCGTTCGGATCCTTATGGTCCACCAACCGGATCCTTTGCACGTTCCCAATATCGACGCTCTGCAGCCGCACCGGCGCGCCATTGCGCAGCCCGCCCGCATTCTCCACGTAACAGACAAGGTGCAACGTAGGCGTAAACAAGCCGGTCGTACCGCTCATCAGAAAGATGAGGCCCATCAGAACGGCGGCGGCGACGACAACGGTCAGCCCCACCCGAAGCTGAGCCCATCGAAGTTGCTTTTGACTAGGCACGATCTCTCCAATTGCAACTGACTCGAATCATAACAAACCTGCTCGGAACTTCACCCGCTCAGCCGCTTGCATTCCTCTTCTTCACTTTGCCTCCAGCACCACCTGCGCCAGCGCCATGCTCTTGATGTGGGTGATGGAAACCAGCGCCCGCATCACGCCAAGCTCTTCGGCAATCCTGCGCGCCGCACCGTGGAAGCGCATCACCGGCTGTCCGCTCGCTGCGCGCGTCACCTCAAAGTCGCGCCATCCAACCCCGCGGCTCCACCCCGTGCTGATCGCCTTCATCGCCGCTTCTTTGGCCGCAAAGCGTCCCGCGTAGCGCTCCATCCGGTTCGGCTTGGATTCGCAATAGGCGCGCTCCGCTTCCGTATAGATGCGAGCAAGAAAGCGCTCGCCGTGCCGCGCAATTGCCGCCTCCACCCGCTCCACCTCGCACAGATCCACGCCAATGCCCACGATCATGCCATCCAGCGTACACGAAACGCCTCGCTCTGCGCCCGCGATTCCCCGCTAATCAAAGCTCCGCGTTACCCGACCTCCACCAGCCCATACCGCCGGTTCCAGTGCGTCATCAGATACTGCACAGCCATTCGCGTCTCCCCCGGTGCGGATTCTTCGCGGCTCCCGTCCAGCAGTGCGCGTGCCTCCGCCTTTGCCAGTTCCAGCAGCTTGCGGTCGCGAATCAGGTTGGCCACGCGCAGGCTCGGCATCCCCGCCTGTTTGGTGCCAAAGAACTCGCCCGGCCCGCGCAATTCGAGATCCCTCTCCGCAATCTCAAATCCGTCGCTGGTGCGGACCATTGTGTCCAACCGTTGCTGCGCTTCTTCGCTGATCTTGCCGCCTGTCATTAGCACGCAATGTGACTTCGCCTTGCCCCGCCCGATGCGTCCGCGCAACTGATGCATCTGCGAGAGGCCGAAGCGCTCCGCGTGTTCAATCACCATCACCGAAGCATTCGCAACGTCCACGCCTACCTCGATGACTGTGGTCGCAACCAGGATCTGCAGTTCGCCGGCCTTGAAGCGCCGCATCATCTCGTCTTTCTCGTCGGCGCCCATGCGCCCGTGCGACAGCCCCAGCTTCAACTCCGGAAACACTTTCTTCCGCAGCTCGTCATACATTTTGATCGCTGCCTTGACGCCCGCATCTTTTTCAATCTCTTCAATGACGGGGTACACAACGTAGGCCTGCTGCCCGCCCGCCACGGCCTTGCGGACAAACTCCCAAACTTCAGCGGCGCGCTCGTCTGCCACCACCCGCGTGCTCACCGGAGTGCGTCCCGGCGGCAGTTCATCGATTACGCTCACATCCAGATCGCCGTAAAGGGTCAGGGCCAGCGTACGCGGAATCGGAGTTGCCGTCATCACCAGCACGTCGGGTTGCACGTCGCTGTTCTTACGCATCAGCTTCATTCGCTGCATGACCCCAAAGCGGTGTTGCTCATCGACAATCACCAGCCCGAGCCGTTCGAACTCCACGGTGTCTTCCAGCAGAGCGTGGGTGCCAATCACCATCTGCGCGTGTCCGCGTGCCACGTGGCTGCGGATCGCGCGCTTACGCTCCAGTTCGAGCGATCCGGTCAGCAACACCACCCGGTACCCTGCTGGCTCCAGAATGCGCCGCGCCGAAAGATAGTGCTGGGTCGCCAGAATCTCGGTCGGGGCCATCATCGTCACCTGATAGCCGTTCTCCATGGCCATCGTCGCAGCCTCAAAAGCCACAATCGTTTTGCCTGAGCCCACGTCGCCCTGCAAGAGGCGCCGCATCGGCGACGGGTGGGCCATGTCGCCGGCTATTTCTTTCAGCACCCGTTTCTGTGCCAGCGTGGGATGAAAAGGCAGCACCCGTTTCAGTGCCGTGCGCACCTGGTTGCTAATCTCGAAGCCGATGCCTGGCTGCAGGCGCGCCTTGCGGCGCTTCAACTCCAGCCCCAGCTCCAGGAAAAACAGCTCTTCGAAGATCAGCCGCTGATGCGCGGGAGTTCGCGCCGCCTGTAGGTCGGCAAAGCTCTCTCCTGCATCCGGCCAGTGTACGTGCCAGAAGGCCTCGGCCCGCGGGATTAGCCCGAGCCGCCCGCGAATCGCCGCCGGGATCGCGTCGGAAACCTCCGACGGCATCTGCTCCAGCGCGGTGCGGATCGTGCGCCGGAACCAGCGTGCGTTCAGCTTTCCTGCCGCTTCGTAGATGGGCACGATGCGTCCTATTTCCAGCGACTCAAAGTGCTTCTGCTCCTCGCTCTCCGGCGCCGCTTCGCCCTCCACGGCTGGTTCGTGCAGGATTTCAAACTGCGGCTGCAACATCTGCAAACCGCCGCGCCCAAAGCTGGAAAATTCAACCTTTCCATACAGCGCGACCAACGCTCCTGGCTTGAACTTTCCCTCCAGGTAGCCGCCGCGAAACCACAGGCATTTGAGCTTGCTGCGCCCTTGGCCTGCCGTCATTTCAAAGATAGGCATGCTTCTGGTCTTGAAGAGGCCGCTGGTACGCACCTCGGCGATGACCGACGCCATCTCTCCCGGCTGCAATTGCTCGATCGTGCGCGGATTGATGCGGTCTTCGTAGCGAAACGGCAGGTAATAAAGAAGGTCTTCCAGGGTACGAATTCCCTTGGTGGCCAGGGTCTCTGCCACGCGCGGGCCAATGCCCTTCAAGAACTGGACTTCTGTATGCAACTCCGGCATCACTGGCATGGTATCGCACTCCATGTCATCTATTCCCAATCGCTATTCCCATCCATGCAGCGTCTCGCATCCCGGGCACTTGCGGCCTGGCTTGCCGTCCACCGTGCTGCCAACTTTTCGCCCCGAGGTGGTGTCAAATATTCGTGCCCAAAAACTTCTGGAGATCCCTGGCAGCAGTGTTGATCGGCAATGCGCTCTACTTTGCCTGCTCGAATTTTCTGCCGCCAGCTGCCCGTCACAACAACGCTGGTTTCGATTTGGGACTGGTTGTGGACTTCTGGTTCTGCCTCGTAGTGCTAGGAGTGCTGGAACTTTTGTACAGGCACAAAAAGACGCTTCGCAGCCGACGCTGATGTACTATTGGGGGGAACTCGGACGACGGGCTAATAAATGCAACGGGTTGCGATTCTATACGACGCTAGCCAGGCGGTACTGTCCACCTTCGATCTCGATGAGGTCCTCAACCAGGTTCTCGCCATCGTCCGTGATTATTTTCATTTGCAATGTGGCAGCATCATGCTGCTCGATGAAGCATCCCAGAAGCTTTCGGTTCGCGCTCATTTCGGCGAGGGCACCGATCTTCAAGGTTTCTCCGTTCCGTTCGGCAAAGGAATCAGCGGAACCGCTGCCAAGGCCAGACGTCCGATCTATTGCCCGGATGTGACCACCGACCCTCGTTATATCCCTTTCATCGCCTCTACACGCTCAGAACTTGCCATACCTCTAATGGTGCGCGATGAGGTGGTTGGCGTGCTCGACTGTCAGAGCAACGTTCCCGCATTTTTCGACAATGAAACCGTGGATCTGCTCACCCTCTTCGCCACCCAAGCGTCCATCGGCTTGCAAAACGCCAAGCTCTACTCCATGCTGCAGCGGCGCGCCGCGCAAATGGAGGCGATCAACGCAATCGCCAAACGCACTACCGTCGAACTCGACCTCAAGGAGTTGCTCGACCGCCTCTGCTACCAGCTTCCCCAGTCGTTTCAGGTCGAGCATGTTGCCATCTTCCTCCGCGACGAAGAGGGCGATCTCCTCCTGCGTGCCCAGCAAGGAACCTTGGCCTCTGCGCTCAAAGTGGGTGACCGGCTTCCGCTAGGCTATGCGTGCACCCCGGGAACCGGGCGGCACGTTCCGTATTGCGGCGATCCCTCGCTATGCCCGGGTGCCTGCTTCCCCGCCGGCCGCGAAGAGGTCTGCCTGCCTTTGGTCTCCTTCGGCGAGAATATCGGACTCCTGATCTGTGCCACGACCCAGGAGAAGGCGCTCCTCGCCAATGACATTCAGGCGCTCGAATCCGTGGCTGACATTCTGGCCACCGCCACCCAGAACGCCCGCTATGTGGACCGGGTTCGGCAGCTCGCCTATCGTGACGGCCTCACCGGCGTCTTCAACCGCCGCTATTTCGACTCCCGTCTCGTCGATGAGGTCACCCGCGCCGCCCGCTACGGAGGTGGCGTCAGCGTCCTCATGATCGACCTCGATCACTTCAAGAAGATCAACGACGAGTTCGGGCACATGCTGGGCGACGATGTTCTGCGTGCCGTCTCCGCCGTCTTTGTTCGCCAACTGCGCAAAGTCGATGTGGTGTGCCGCTATGGAGGCGAAGAGTTTGCCGTCGTCCTGCCCGCCACCCAGGCAGCCAGCGCCGCAGCGGTGGCCGAAAAGCTCCGCCGCTCCGTCGCCAACCTCGAATTTCCCGGAGTTCCCTATCCCGTGACCGTCAGCATCGGCGTGGCCGAATTTCCTGCCAACGGCATCACCCGGGATGACATTGTTCGCGCCGCCGACAACGCGCTCTACAACGCCAAGGAAGCCGGACGCAACCAGGTCTGCCTCGCCTCCATCGCCGCAGCCTCCACCGGCGACGAAGTCCCCTCGCCCGGCATTTGACCTCAAGCCTTACCGGCAAAGACGCCTGACACCGGTTTGACAACGGCTAACCAACCGCCTTACCCTTGTCGAGGAAGTTACGACAGGGAAATCACGATCAGGAAGTTACCATCCGTAACTTTTCGCCTGCCTTCCACGTCTAATCAACATCATGTCTTTCCGCTCACATTTGCGCTTTCATACCGCCCTTCAGCTTTCGCTCGCCCTGGAGAGTGCCGAGGAAACCCTCGTCGGTGGCCAGGCCGTTCTCGAAGGCGTCATGATGCGCTCCCCGCATGCCTGGGGAATTGCCATTCGCAAACCCGACGGAGAGCTCGCAATTCATTCCGAGCCGCTCGCCCGACCAAGCGACAAGAGCCCCTGGAAGGCTTGGCCTTTCATCCGCGGCATTGTCACACTCGGCTCCGCCATGGTCTTGGGTTTTAAGGCCTTGCGCTACTCGGCTGACGTGGCCTTGGAAGATGAGAAGACCGCCAGTGGAGAAAAGCTTGAGATGAATGGCTGGGTTGCCGCCCTCAACATCGCGCTCTCGCTCGGCTTCTTCATCTTCATGTACAAGTTTCTGCCCTACGCGGCTGCCCGTTCGCTGCGCCACTGGGCTCCGCAAACCGCGAATACCGCGCTCTTCGCCCTGGTCGAAGGTCTCATCCGGCTCGCTATCTTCATCGGATTCATCTGGCTCACCTCACGCTGGAGCGATATCCGCCGCGTTTATGAGTACCACGGCGCCGAGCACAAAACGGTCTTTGCCTACGAGAACCATGACTCGCTCACCGGTCCAGCCGTGCAGCGCTACTCCACCTATCACCCGCGCTGTGGAACCAGCTTCCTGATGACCGTCATGATTATCTCCATCGGCGTGTACGCGCTGGTGCCGGTGCACGGATTCTGGGCGGGCTTTGCCTCACGCATCGTCTTATTGCCGGTGATTGCCGGCGGCTCGTATGAAATCATCCGCTATGCGGCCAAGCGGCGCTCCTCGCTCTTTGCCATGATGACCGCTCCCGGCCTCTGGCTGCAGCGCATCACAACCCAGCCGCCCGATGACAGCCAGGTCGAGTGCGCCATCGTCGCCCTCAACCGCGCCATGGAGTTAGAGCAGCAGCAAGGCGGAGAGCTCGTAATCGCATGAAGGCAGCCGTACATATCTCGTCTCTCGCCTCGCAGCTTCACCTCTAGCGGCCCTTCGCCGCGCTTCGTCTCCGCTGCATCGAAAACATTTGTCTCCGGCTGTCGCGTGTTTTCCCGCACGGCCTGAAAGTTCAGGAACCCTTCATGTTTGACAGGCTTAATCAAATCGAGGCGCGCTACCAGGAGTTGAACGACGCCCTCTCCTTGCCGGAGCTCGCCAACGACTCGGCCAATTATCAAAAGACCGCCAAGGCCCAGGGAGAGCTCGCGCCCATCGTCGAAAAGTATCGCGAGTATAAGCAGCTCCAGCACGGCATAACCGATTCGCGCGCCATGGTCGCACAGGAAACCGACCCTGACATGCTCGCCTACGCGCAGGAGGAGTTGCAATCGCTAGAGCAGAAACTCACAACCGTCGAGGAAGAGCTCAAGGTGCTTCTCCTGCCCAAAGATCCCAACGACGAAAAGAACATCGTCCTTGAAATCCGCGCCGGTACCGGAGGCGATGAAGCCACTCTCTTCGCCGCCGAAGTCTTTCGCATGTACATGCGCTATGCCGAGTCGCGCCACTGGAAGGTCGAAGTCCTCTCCAGCTCCGACTCCTCGGTCGGCGGCCTCAAGGAAGTCATCGCCATCATCGAAGGCAAGCGCGTCTACTCGCAGCTCAAGTACGAGAGCGGCGTGCATCGCGTGCAGCGCGTTCCGGATACCGAGACCCAGGGCCGCGTCCACACCTCGGCCATTACCGTCGCCGTGCTGCCCGAAGCCGAAGACGTTGACATCAAGATCGAGGCCAAGGACATCCGCATCGATACCTTCTGCTCCTCCGGTCCCGGTGGCCAGTCGGTCAACACCACCTACTCCGCCGTGCGCATCACCCACCTGCCCACCAACACCGTGGTCAGCTGCCAGGATGAAAAATCGCAGATCAAGAACCGCGAGAAGGGTATGCGCGTCCTCCGCTCGCGCCTCTATGAACTTGAGCAGGCCAAGCAGCAGGAAGCGCTCGCCAAGGAGCGCCGTTCCCAGGTCGGCTCCGGCGATCGCAGCGAAAAAATCCGCACCTACAACTTTCCCCAGAACCGCGTCAGCGACCACCGCATCGGCCTCACCGTCCACCAGTTGGATCAGGTCATGGAAGGCAAACTCCAGCCCTTCGTCGATGCCCTCATCACCCACTTCCAGTCCGAAAAGCTGAAGGGCGACACCGTGAACGCGTAATCGCCGCCGGAAAATACGAGGGCCTAGGGTGACATCCGCCTTCTTTTGGCGAATGTGGGGAGCGAGCATTGCGCATCCGCGCCGTACAATAACCTCGTGCAACTCCGCCAAGCGCTCCGATCCGCCATTTCCCAACTCGAAGCCGAAGCCATCGGTGAGGCGCGCCTTCACGCCGAGGTTCTCCTCTTTCACGTCTTCGGCTGCGACCGCTCCTACCTCTTCGCCCACCCCGAGCGCGAACTGACCCCAGCCGAGCAATCGCAGTACGAAGCCCTCATCGCCCGCCGCGCCGCGGGCGAGCCCTTGCAGTACCTCACCGGACATCAGGAGTTCTGGAAGCTCGACTTCCTCGTCACCCCGGCCGTGCTCATTCCCCGCCCCGAGACCGAGCACCTTATCGAAGAGGTGCTTGCTCTCGTCCAGCAATACGCGCCCAGTTCGTCGGGTAACGCTGCGCTGCCGGTCGCGGACGCTCGTCCGCGCCTCAAACTCATCGACGTGGGGACCGGCTCGGGAGCCATCGCCATAACTCTGGCTCGCGAGTTGCCCCAGGCCGAGGTCCACGCCGTCGATCTCTCGCCCGCCGCGCTCGAGGTTGCCCGCCGCAGCGCCGAACGCCTTGGCGCCCATGTCCACTTCGCCCAAAGCGACGTTCTGGCCAGCGTTCTGGCCGACGAAGTTCCGGGCAACATTCCGAACAACGACCTTGCGAATAACGCTACCCGCGATGTCGGCTTCGACTTCGTCGTCTCCAACCCGCCCTACGTCGGACTCAACGAGAAAGACCAGGTGCAGGAGGTGGTCAAGCGCCACGAACCGCTGATGGCGCTCTTCGCCGGAGAGGACGGCCTCGACGTCATCCGCCGGCTCATCCCGCAGGCCTATGTCGCATTGCGCCCCGGCGGCTGGCTGCTCATGGAGATCGGCTACACCCAATCGCAGCAGGTCATCGCGCTACTCGCGGCCTGGCACAACGTCCACGCCGTCTCCGACCTCGCCGGAATCCCACGCGTCATCGCCGCCCGCAAGCCTGTCGCCGGCTGACTTTGACTTTGCCCTTGTCCCCGCGCGCCGCTTCCCTTCAGTCAGTTCACAAGCTGAAAAGACTTGAGTTCACTCATCAGTTTGGCGGTATCAATGGGTTTGAAAAGATAACCGTCGCAAAGCTCCCGGAACGACTGCATCACCTCTTTTAAGTCGGTCACCGCTGTCGTCATGACGATCTTCACGCCATGATTTGAGAGCACTCCGCGTGTTTCTTCCAGAGCCCGGACTTGTTTTACTGCTTCTTGGCCGTCCATCTCGGGCATCATGATGTCCATGCAAATCAGGTCATAAGGCAATCCATGGTCGATGGCGATCCGAAATGCTTCCACGGCTTCTTTTCCGTTTACCGCGATGTGGCATTCGCCATAGCGGGAAAGGAAAGTCTGCATAAATAGCCGGCTGGTGAAGTCGTCTTCAACGATAAGCGTTTTCATGATTGTGCCGTCTTTCGTGGGTTTATAGCCATCCTGCGTCTTCCAGCGTGCTCTTGAATCGTCTCAAATTCCTCACCGCCCGGGGCAGAAACTCGCTGACGTGATCCAGTTCTCCCGCAGCGCGCCGCCCGCTCCATCTCGACGGCAGTCGCGTGCAAGCTACCGGCCGAGACGGTTGTCGCAGATCCTTTAAGCGTATGCGCTTGCAGGCGAGACACCAGGCCCATCCGCCTCGGGACGCGCTCCGCAGACAGTTCAACCGCGACGGGAAATCCTCGACGAACCCTTTGAGGATTGTGCCGGCAAGCGCGCGTCTCCCATGAGGCGCTGCAGATAAGACTCTGAATCGAAAACGCCGCCGCCTGTTCCGAGACAGTCGGTTCGGCTGTTTCGACCATCGTCTCGGGCATCAGGCCGAGAGCCCCACTTTGCAAGCACTTCGGCAAGTTGATGCAGATCCACCGGCTTCGAGAGATAACCGTCCATTCCTTCGCGAATGCATCTCTCCCGGTCGCCCGACATCGCACTCGCCGTGAGGGCGATAATTGGAATCCGAGAATTTCTCGACAGGCGAATCAAGTGTGTCGCTTCAAAGCCGTCCATCACCGGCATCTCGCAGTCCATCAGCACCAGATCGTAGCCGCCAGATTGCAACGCTGCGACGGCTTCGGCGCCATTGGCGACAGCCTCGGCTTGATAACCAATTTTCTCAATTGCGCCAGAGCTACGACCCGGTTGGTGGCATTGTCCTCTGCCACCAGGATTCGCGACCCCACTCCGGGCCTTGCGAGTTCGGAAGGCTCCATCAGTCGCTTCGCCCGCGGGTTCTCTGCAAACTGCTTCGAGACCGGCTCATCAATCGACTGCCAAGTCCGCTTCGAGCGTCCTCTCAAAAACGACGGTGAACCAGAAGGTGGAGCCCTGGCCTTCCAAGCTCTCGACGCCGATCGTCCCACCCATCATCTCGACAAGCTGCTTGCTAATCGCCAGTCCGAGCCCGGTACCCCCGTACTTGCGCGTAGTAGAGTGTCCGCCTGGGCGAATGGGGAGAACAGTGCTGGCGGCCTGCTCCGGCCGTATCCCGATTCCTGTATCGGTGATGCTGAAGCGAAGCATTGCACTGTCCTCGCTCTGGCGCTCGACGCGCAACTTCCAGTGTTACCTTACCCCGCTCGGTGAACTTGATGGCATTGGCGCGCGAGATTGGTCAATATCTGGCGCAGCCGGTGTGCATCGCCGCGCAACAGCGGCGGTATTTCCCGCGACAGGTGCGAATCGTAATTCGAGCTCTTTCGTGCTCGCCTGGACGCGCAAGAGTTGGATAACGTCTGCGACAGTTTGGCGCACGCTGAAGCTAACGATTCTCAAGCGAGATCTTCCCTGCCTCGATTTTGGAAAGGTCCAGGACGTCGTCGATCAGGGCGAGAAGGGTCCGCCCACTGCTCTGGGCCACGCTGGCGTACCGCCGTTGCTCCGGAGAGAGTTCGGTTTCCAAAAGTAGTTGAATCATGCCAATGACGCCATTCATCGGCGTTCGAATTTCGTGGCTCATGTTGGCCAGAAAGCGGCTCTTTGCCCGATTGGCAGCGTCCGCGCCCTCCTGGGCCTGAATCAATTCCTGCTCGTAGCGTTTCCTGCTCAGTAATCTCCTCCGCAGTTCCGGCGAAGCGAGTCAGTCGGCCAGTTTGGTCGCGAATAGGAAAAGCCCGGCCTCGGATCCATTTCTCCTGCCCCGTCCGGTGTTCGTATTCGGAATTCCGAATCGACGAGTTCTCCCTGCATTTGCCTTGCAAACGACAAACGAAACTGTTCCACATCGTCGGGATGGATCGCCTCCATCCAGGACATCGGATTCTGGTATGCACTTTCGCAGGTTCTGCCCCAAATCTTGTTCGTACGCAGGGCTGACATAGAGCGTTTCGTTGGTTATGGAGGAGCATCATCCAAAACACTTCATTAATGTTTTCCGCCAATTGCCGAAATTTCTCTTCGCTGCTTCGCAGGGCTTGCTCAGCTTGCGTGCGCTCGGTGATGTCCGCACTGAGGCCGATGTGCCCGAGGAATTCTCCGGCCTTCGAGAAGCGCGGCTCCGCGTTCGAGCCGAAGCATCGCCACTCGCCGTCTGCGCGCCGGACGCGCGCTTCGGCTCGGAAAGGCTTCTGTTGCCTCACCGCGTGGTGGAACGCCCCGACATACTCCACTGCATCGTCCGGGTGAATCAGCAACTGCCAATTGTTTCCTTCCACCTGTTCGGGGGTGATACCGCAGAAGTTTCGGTATGCCTGGTTGATGAACTGATTCCCACCCTCTGCATCGGTCACCCACAGCATCGACGGACATCCGTCGGCCATGACGCGGAAACGCTCTTCACTCTCGCGGAGCGCATCATCGCCCTGCTTGCGCTCTGTAATGTCGCGCACAATCGCAGAGAGGGCCGTCACTTCTCCTACGGCGTTTCTGATGGGAAATCCCGTAATTGATACAGGAACCCTGCGCCCGTCCTTGCGCAGGCACAAACCCTCGTATTGCGAAAACGCTTTCCCTTGCAGTACCTGCTCGGTAAGGTGCCCCAAGGCGGTCAATCGTTCAGGCGGTACCAACATGGAAATGTGTTTCCCAATCACGTCGTCGGCAGAGTAGCCAAAAATTGCTTCTGCGCCGCGGTTCCAGTTGAGGATCATTCCCGCCGGTGTGGAGGCTACGATACAGTCCTCGGAATTTTCCACGATCGCAGCGAGGAGGGCTTTCGCCTCCTCGGCAGCGCGTCGCTCGGTCACGTCGTGTTTGATCGCGATGAAGCTGGCAATCTCTCCATCGGAGCCATGCACCGGAGTGATTCGCATCTCCTCGCTGTAAAAGCTTCCGTCATTGCGACGGTTGATCACCTCGCCACACGAGACACGCCCGGATCGGATAGTGCTCCAGAGCTCTTCGTAAAGCGTGACCGGCATGTGGCCCGATTTGAGGATGCGCGGGTTCTGCCCAACCGCTTCCTCTCTGGTGTATCCCGTCATTGTGGTGAACGCGGGATTCACGTATCGGATCCTTCCGTCGAGATCGGTGATCACGATACCGTCCGCGGCCTGCTCTACAGCCGCAAGCAAGTTCTGGCGACGTTTGGCTTCCGCCTCAACGGCCTCTTTCGCTTCAAGCAGGGTTGCACTGATCCGGCGCACCACCATGAATGCCAAAGCAGAAACAAGGGACGCCAGCGCCAGCAATGCCAATGACATGAAACGGTTAAAGCTGAATGTGCTTGCTGCTCTTTCCTTGTCCTTCTTGAGCGAACTTAACTGCATCTCCTGAAGCTTATCCGTTATGTCGTCCAGTTCGTGATACAAGGGCATCGCCTTGTCGGCTTCGAGATGGCTGGCCGCTTCCACCTCTCCGGCAGCACAGAGTCGCTCCATATTTTGTACAATCTTCTGCCACTCTGCATTGCCGCGAACAACAACATCAATGGCGTAAAGTTCCTCCTCGCTGGAGACCAAAGGTTTGAGTTCAGCAACGTCCCTTTCAATCAGCGCAACCCGACCGGCGAACAGCTTTTTGCTGGCTTCAACCCCGGCGACATTCTTCTCATGCGTATACAGCAAGACACCGCGATCAGCTGCGATCATGTCGCTTACGGCCATATTGATGTCGCCAGCAAGCCAGATCTTTCGGGCAGTCGAATCAACGGCGACGCCAAAATTCTCGTTCATCGATGAGAAGCTGTGAACCGACACCCAACTCAGCATTGCGACCATGACGAATATGGCCGCGAAGCACAATGCGATCTTCCGTTCAACTGTCCAGAATTTCATAGGTGCCTAGTTAGTGGTCAGGCTGAAACATTGTCAACAAAGTACTCGGCGATTAGCCCTGGATTGCTCGTGCGAGAATTCCTTCCCCTATGTATGTATCGGCAGTACATCGGCGCACTTTATTTCACCTTCAGCAGGTATCGAACTGAGCTTTTAACTACGAGGGTTGCCGCACTTGGTAGAACACGGTTCGCATGTGCCGCTTCGGTTCGAACTCCGGACACAGCCCGGAAATGGACTCGGTGGCTCCGATAATCAAGCAGCCGTCCTTTGCCATGCTTTTCCCGATGTTCCGAAACATCCTGACTTTGTCTGTCTCAGTGAAATAGATCGCCACGTTGCGGCAGAATACGATGTCGAAGGGCGACGGGAACGCAAACGGTTCAAGGAGGTTCATCGTCCGAAACGTAGCTAAGGCGCGGATTTCATCGCGGATCTTCCGCTTCTCTCCGCAAGCCGTGAAGTGTCGAAGCAGCATGTCCGGCGGCAACCCGCGCTCCAGTTCCAGCCGGGTGTATTCCCCATAGCTGGCCTGGGCGACTGCCTTGTTTGAAATATCAGTGCCCAGAATTCGGACGTCGAATTTGGTAAAATCCGTGAGCAGTTCCTTCAGGACCATTGCGGTGCTGTATGCTTCCTGGCCCGTCGAACAGGCGGCGCTCCAAATCCGAATGGGAACCGGTTTCATACTGCTCCGGGTACGCCGGTCAATGAGTTCGGGGAATAACTTGTGCCGGAGCAAATCAAAGGGGGCCGTATCCCGGAAAAAGGAGGTCTCGTTCGTGGTGATTGCCTCAACGACCTTGCGGCGCAGGGTATGGGTCGGGTCGGTCCGGGTCTTGTAGAAGAACTCAGATAGATTTCCAGTACCTGATTCCCGAAGCAAGCCCGAGAGGCGCGTCTCCAGCAGATAGCCCTTGGACTCATCCAAATAGATCCCGCTGATCTCATGAATGTAGCGAGACCAGACCGCTAGTTCGTCACGAGTGATGGCGGCAGTGGTCAAGCGACACCACCTCTCACCACCGAGGCAATCCGGAAGGCGATTGCATCCAGCGGCAGAACGGCATCCGCCACCCCCGCTTCGACGGCCGATTTCGGCATGCCATAGACGACGCAACTACCCTCGTCCTGCGCGATGACGAAGCAGCCTCGGCGCTTCAAGAGCTGCAAGCCCACGGTTCCATCGCTGCCCATCCCGGTGAGAATGACGGCCATGGCTCGTCCCGGAAAGTGGTTCGCCACCGAGCGAAACAAATAGTCCACCGCTGGGCGGCAGTTATTCTCGGGCGGGTCATCGGTAATTTGAATCGAGATCCGGTCGCCGGGCGCGATTGCCAGTCGCATGTGTCTGCCCCCCGGAGCAATATAGGCCGTGTTCGGTTCCGCTAATTCTCCATGGGCCGCCTCCCGCACTCGCACAGCACATTTGGGTCCCAGGTTCTCCGCCAGAGACTGGGTGAATACCGGCGGCATATGCTGAACGATGAATACGGGTACCCCAATGTCCCCCGGTATCCCAGGCAGAATGCGGGCCAGAGCCACCGGGCCTCCTGTCGACGATCCCACCAGAACCATTGCCGGGCTCGACGGTGCATTCAAGCGCTGCATGCGCGCGGCAACTTCGTTCAAGTCGGTTGTGGCCGCAACTCTTGCCACGACTTTGGCGGTTGCAACGTCCGGGCGGAACGCTGAACTCTTGCCGCGTATGATGCTGCGCACTTCCAGTCGATCGGCGATCGCGCGAAAGCGCAAAGCCAGTTCCCGTGCCAGCACCTCGCGGCCATGCTCAGGGCCGCACGTCTCGGACTTAGTGATGAAATCGAACGCGCCTTTTTCCAGGGCTCGTACGGTCAGGTCGCCTCCCGTGCGGGAGAGAGCGCTCACCACAATTGTTTCTACCTCGTCGCCCCCACGGCGGAGTTCATCCAGAACTGCCAGGCCATCCATCTCCGGCATTTCGATGTCGAGGGTGAGAATGTCAGGATGCAACTCGCGCACCTTGCGGACGGCTAGCCGGCCATTGGCTGCAGTCCCCACTAATTCAACTCCCGGAAGCGAAGCTAACACCTCCGCAAGCACGCGCCGAAAGAGAATCGCGTCATCAGCTACCAGAACCCTTAAGCTCATCCCTCATCCCTTCCTGCTGCAACGGTCCGGTACGATCATCAGGGTCGAGCACGGGGACTGGATTGAGTAAGGCGACCAGGCGTTCGCCGCTACGAAAGACCCCAAGCAAATTCCGCATTTGTACGCCGTGCAGGTTCGGAGGCACCGCCTGTAGAGCGTCAGTGCCCACGGGAATGGTATCGGCTACCCGGTCCACCAGCACGCCCACCGGCTCGCTTTTCCAATCGACGATGAGAATGCGGTTTTCCGGATCGCATTCGACACAGCCCAGGTCCAGGCGCACCCGCAGATCGATGACGGTGATGATTCGGCCGCGCAGATTACGAATCCCGGCGACATAGCCCGGAGCGTGACGCACGGGCGTGAGATCGCCTGTCATAACCACTTCCTGAATAAGGGCGGTGTCGATCCCAAACGTTCCCCCGCCCAGCCGGAAAGTGGCTACAAGCAGATCCTCTTCGGTCTTCATTGCGGACACGTCAGTCGCCATGTGTAGCTTTCCCCTATACCCTGAATTGGTTCACACGGAACTTGAGCTGCTCCGCCAATTTGGAGAGTTCGGCCGCGCTTACCTGCACCTGTTCGCCACCTTGACGCAGGTCGGTGACCGCGCCGTTGATGCCGGCGATATCGCGAGCGATCGTCCTCGACACTTCCGCCGTCTGCGCGATGCTGTTCGTTGGCGTCTCGTACTCCGGTCGAACGCCTGCGCGATATTGCCGGCAACATCTTTCGTCACCGTCGCCTGTTCTTCAATGGCAGCAGCAATGCCGGAGACAATGTCTTCCACTTCTTTGATCACCGCCGTAATCTGGCCGATGTCGGCAATGGCCGCTCCGGAGGAGCTTTGAACGCCAGCGATGCGGAGCTTGATATCTTCGGTCGCTTCCGCCGTCTGCCGCGCTAGTTCCTTGATCTCATTGGCCACCACCGCAAAACCCTTGCCTGCCGACCCCGCCCGCGCTGCTTCGATGGTGGCATTGAGCGCCAACAGATTGGTTTGCGCCGAGATATTGGTGATGGTCTCGGTTACGTGTCCGATCTCCTGGGCGGCCTGTCCCAGCTTTTGCATTTGCGCGGTCACGGTTTGCGCCTGGGTAGTTGCCTGCTCGCTGATAACGCGTGCCCGAGCGGTGTTTGCCGCGATGTCGCCCACCGTCGCGCTCATCTCTTCCGTGGCGCTGGCCACCGAAGAAATATTCACCGAGGATTGCTCCATACCCGCGGCCACCGACATCGTGTTGGCGCTGGCCTGCTCGGCCGCTGCCGCCACGGTATTGGCCCTCTCCGACATATCGGCAACACCGGAGGCGGTCTGTTTCGATACGGCTGAGAGTTCCGTCGCCGACACCGCCAGCGTCTGGACCCCGCCGGAGATATCTCCCAGCAAGTGGCGCAAGCTGTTTTTCATCGTGTTCAGCGCTGCCGTCGCCTTCCCAATCTCGTCTTCAGAATCCACGGTCAGATCGTCCACCGATAAATCATTGTTGGCGATGCTGTTTGCGAGGTCGACCGATTTCGATAGCGGTCGAATCACGACTCTGTGCACCAATGCATACACGGCTGCGGCAGAAGCGAGCAGCGTGAAAAAGCTAAGTAGGAAAGTTGCAATAGAATTCGAATTGGCTGTCGATACCAACTGGTCGGTGGAGGCAGCCACAGAAAAAGCGCCGATCAGATCGCCGGCCTTCATGCCTTCCTTGGCGCCGCCGGACGGATCTTTTTCGCCGGCAGGATCGCCATGGCAAACCAGGCAGTCCTGCGTGAGGCGGACCGGTTGGATATAACGCATCATTTCCTTGCCATCCAGGGTGGTGCGCTCCGAGTACTCCTTGAGTGATGGATCTTTTTGAAACATCTCCAAAGCCCGGCGCTCAAAAGGGTCTGCCAGGTTCTTAGACTTGCGCGGTTGCATGGATGGCGTGCGGAATATCATGCCGCTTTTGTCGGCATACTTCTGCGTGTCGAGGTTGTCGGAAGACCAGGTCTGTGATGAGTTCGCCATACTGGCAATTTGGCGAACTTCGTCGCGAAACGCATCCTCTGCCTGCTGGTTGATACGGCGCTGGGTAATCCAAAAGCTGATCACAGAGGTTAATGCCAGAACGATCACGATCGTTCCCACGATCTTTCCCGAAAGCTTAAGTCGACTGAACACGCGATTCCTCATTTTCCGGGAGGGTCAATACCACTCCCATCGTATTTCCGTCCCATACATCCTGAATGTTCCCACGCACAAAGGCGGTTCACTTATGTACAGACTTCTCTCACCCGTTCCAGCAGGCTGTCGCGATCGAGTTTGACCAAATACTCATCGATTCCGGCCGCCTTGCCCCGGGCGATATCCTCGTCCCCGGCCAAAGAGCTAAGCGCAATGACCGGTAGCCGGGCCGTGCGTTCATCAGCCCGGATTCGGCGCGCGAGATCAATACCGTTCATGCGCGGCATTTCAATGTCGGTGACAACCACGCGGACCTTTTCAAGATTTCCAACAAGCGTCTCCCATGCCGCCTCCCCGTCCGGAGCGGCAAGTACGGTATGACCGTCTTCCTCGAGAAAACGAACTACCTGGGTGCGGAAGAAATCAGAGTCCTCTGCCAAGAGCACGGCGGAACTCTGGGACGTCAGCGTGCGTGGCGATTCCGCTGCCTGTTCAACGGCCCATTCCTGCCAGACTTTGTCCACCAATTCGAAAAGGTCCACAATCAAGGCAGTCTGGTCGCGAAGGATGGCCGAACCCGCAACGCCTTTTTGCCGATGGGATTTCTGATCGATTTTGGCGCGGGTCTCGATGACATCCACCGGCATGGTGCCCAGCAGACCGACCTCGCGACCGCGCATCCTGCAAATCATTACGGCGAGGTCCTGAGTATCGTCAATCGGGTTGACCTGAGCGCTGTCCGAGAGCGTGACGAGTGGCAGGAAACCACCGCAGTATTGCATCGTGCGGCGCCCGCCCCTGGTCTCTACCTGTTCGGGGCGGATGTGTTCAATGCGCAAAACCGTGTCGAGCGGGACTGCGCACAACTCATTCGGAGCGTTGTGGAACAGCAGCAGCGCATGGGTGTCGGTAAGCTTCTCCTGTTGCGCCGCCTCGGACAGCTCACGAGCGCGAGCGCTGCCCGCAACCATTCCAAGATTCGCCTTTGCTGCCAATCCGCCAACGTCCAGGATCAAGGCTACTGCGCCGTCTCCCAGGATCGTTGCTCCGGCATATTCCACAAGTTTTTTCAGATGGCAGCCTAGAGGCTTGACTACGATTTCCTCAGTGTCATGGAACGCGCCCACCACGAGTGCGTAAGTCTGGGTTCCGGTGGTGACCACGGCGATCTCCATTGCGCCGTCCGCATTCTGGCGCCGGTCCGGCATCTCGCGTGTGGAAGGCTGTTCGACGGGAGAGGTGTCTTGCTGAGCGAACGATTCCGAAACGCCGTGCCGGAGTGAGCGACGATCTGCCAATCGAGTGCGGCGATCCACTTCGTGCTGACCTGTCTTATGATCGGCATAGGTCGGCAGCACGCCCAGCAGATCGGCGAACCGAACCAGGGGGATCAGCCGGTCGCGCAGAAGCAATACTTCAGTGTTGCCCAACACCTCGATACGGGTTTTGGATCCCTCGGGCTGTACCCGCAGCAGTTCTTCCACGTTGATCTGCGGAATTGCAAAACGCTCGCCTTCGACGGAGAAGATGAGCGCAGGGATGATGGCGAGGGTGAGCGGTAGTTTGATGAGGAAAGTTGTGCCGCGCCCAATCACCGAAGCAATCTCAACCTTGCCGCCGAGCCGGTCGAGATTCGTCTTGACCACATCCATACCCACGCCACGACCGGAAATATCGCTCACATTTCTCGCCGTAGAGAGACCAGGAAGAAAGATGAGAGCCGTCTTTTCCTGTGCCGACATGGCTTGGAGCTTTTCGCTCGTAATCAGACCTTTGGCCAGTGCCGCCTGCGCGATGCGCTCGGGATCAATGCCCTGGCCGTCATCCGCGATTTCAACGACAACCTGGCCGGCTTCGTGACGAGCATCGATGGTGACAGTCCCTTGCGCTTTCTTGCACGCAAGCATGCGTGCCTCGGGCATTTCCACTCCGTGGTCCACTGCGTTGCGAACCATATGGGTCAAAGGGTCAGACAAAGCTTCGATCAGACTTTTGTCTAATGCGACGTCTTTGCCCTTGACGTCGAGTTGGATCTCCTTCTTCAGCGCGGCGGAGAGATCCCGTACCACTCGCGGAAACTTGCTAAATACATTTCCTCACTGCTGTCCGGTTAACTCAGAAACCGCTGGCTACAAGTAGTTGCTGCGCAATAAGTTGAAGTCATTTCTGGCTTGCCGCGATTTGAAATGCGAAGGAGAGCTGACAATGGCTTATGAATCAGGGCCGCACGGTTTTCTCGCAGTTGATCAGCTTTCTGCCTGACCGAGAGTTTCGTCGTTGCGTCGAGCGTTATCGTGGCGACCTGCGACTGCGAGACTTCACTTGCTGGAATCAGTATCTGGCAATGGCGTTTGCCCAGTTGACCTATCGCGAGAGCCTGCGCGACATCGAAGCCTGCTTGGGTTCGTTGCAGGGCAAGCTCTATCACTTGGGGTTCAGAGGCAAGGTCGCTCGTTCGACGCTGGCGGACGCCAACGAGTCGCGTGACTGGCGCATCTTTGCCGACTTCGCCCAAAGGCTGATTATTACTGCTCGCAGGCTTTATGCCAGCGATCCAATGGGCGTCGATCTGGATCAGAGCTTGTACGCTCTGGATTCAACCACCATCGATCTGTGCCTGTCATTGTTTCCATGGGCTAAGTTCCGCACCCACAAGGCCGCCGTCAAGATGCACACATTGCTCGATCTTCGCGGCAACATTCCAATGTTTATCCGCATTACGGATGGCAAGGTGCATGACGTCAATATACTCGACGAGATTCTGCCGGAAGCCGGAGCATTCTATGTCATGGATCGCGGATACATCGATTTCGAGCGGTTGTTTGCGCTGACGCTCAACTCGGCCTTCTTCGTGGTGCGCACCAAATCGAACGTGTTGCTCCAGCGACGCTACTCACATCCCGTTGATAAGAGCACCGGCGTTCGCTCCGATCAGACTGTCGTACTCACATCCTTTGGATCAGCTTCGGCGTATCCCGATACACTTCGACGCGTGAGCTACTTCGATGCTGAAACTGGCAAGCGCCTGAAGTTCCTGACCAACAATTTCGCGCTTCCGGCACAGACCGTCGCGCAAATCTACAAGCAACGCTGGCAGGTGGAGCTGTTTTTCAAATGGATCAAGCAGCACCTGCGGATCAAAGCCTTTTACGGCACCAGCGAGAACGCCGTGAAAACTCAAATCTGGATCGCAGTGTCGGTGTATGTGCTGGTAGCCATCATGCGCAAGCGATTGGGACTGGAGGCCAGTCTGTATCAGATTCTACAGATTCTCAGCCTTACCCTTTTCGAGAAAACGCCCATTTTACAGGCACTTCACGCATCCGACTCCTGCACTGACTTACACAATTCCAGCAACCAATTGATTCTGTTCGACTTTTAACCGGACAGCAGTGACATTTCCTATTGGCTGAAGGCGCGTCTGCATGATGACGTCCTGTAACTCGGACGTGATCTGGTTGATGCGCTGGTCTGCGGCGGCCAAGGCGCGCGAGTTCTTCTGGGCGATGGATGCGCGCAACTGGTTGCGGCCAAGCACCAGCTCTCCGGCCAGATTCATGAGCTGTTCAATGACGCCCACATTGACCCGAATCGTTTCCTCCACTGCGGCCGGCGCGAAGGATGCAACCGTCTTAACTGCGGCGGAAATCGTAGGCGTTTCGGTCGGCACTTTCGGGACAGCGGTCACACCCGGCTCTGCATGGGTCGCTTCCAGCTTGCACGGTTGTGGGGTGACAATCGGAACTGGTCGAGCGTCAACAAGCGGGGCCAAAGCAGGGACAAGCGATATAGGGCTGACCCTCTCCCGGTTAAAGGGAAAAAGAGTTCCAATATCGTCGGGCGGAGTACGCGTGGCAAAGATCAGTCGCAGCGGCAGCCGTGTCCCGATGGGGTCGTCGAGTGTACCGGCGGCCTCAAAGTCCAGTGTGCAATCCAGAATTTCACCCTCCTGCAAGAGTTGCCGAAAGAGTTCCAGCACGTTCTGACCGCGACGCTTGATATCGTGGATCAGATCATACTCAACGCTGTACAGGAGCTGGCCCGCGGATTTTGCACGCAGGAAATCGCTCTCGGGCAAGGTAACGCAGGGAACGCCGCCTTCCGGCTGGAGAGAGACGGTTTGAACCAGAGAGGCCTTGTGCTCCGGCGGCAGATAGGACGATGCCAATCCGTCTAGATTCACCGTCATTTCGGTGATGTCCGCATTCTCACTTTCGGCGTGGTGGTTGATCATCTCCCGGAGCTGATCGAAGGCGGACAACAGTACGTTCGTGATCTCGGCGTTCGGAATCATCTTCCCCGATCGGAGCATATCGAGGACGGTCTCCAATTTGTGCGCCAGGTCTTTGACCTTGTGCAGCCCGAAAAAGCTGCTTGCACCCTTGATAGAGTGAGCGGCGCGAAACACTTTGTTGACCAGTTCTTTGTCAACATTGGCTCCGCTCTCTTCGATTGCCAGGAGGTCGGCCTCAATGGTGGCCAGATGCTCGCGGGCTTCGTTTACAAACACGCCAAGCAGTTCATCATCCACGGCGGCTCTCCTGGCCCTGGCGGCCGGTCGCATTGAGGCGGTCGACGAGTCGCATCATTTGGAGCAGTCGTAGAATGTCGGCGGACACATTGGTGACGCTGATCCTGCCGCCGCGGCGCGCCGTCGTGTTGGCAGCCGCGATCAGAAGCCCTATACCGCTGGAATCCAGCATGACCGCATTGGACAGATCGAACACCAGTTCGGATGCGCCCTGATCCAGTACGCTTCGCAGCGCAGGCTGCAGTTCGGGGATCGTTGCCGCCGTCAGGTCGCCTGTAAGGGTGACCTGACATTGGCGGTTCTGGACTGCAATCACGTAAGAAGGCACGCCAATTTCCTCTTTCATCTGTCTCTCCTGAGCCAGAGGGTGATCTGGTTCCCACAACGGTTGAACCGAACCTGCTCGGCATAAAGGGCACAGACCGTCAAGCCGCGACCGGACTCGGATTCCAATCCGCAATGATTTCGGCGCGCCTTGCGCCAGTCGAATCCCGGTCCTTCGTCGCCCACCAGTAAGCGGATCCACTTCCGGCCCACGTGTAGTTCGAGCCTGATCGTTTTATCGTCCAAACTGCGATTTACATGAATTACGGCGTTGTTTAGACTCTCCCGCGCCAATAACTCCACCGCAAAACTCGTCGCTGACAAACCCTCCTCGTTTAGCCAATTCCGAATGTTCCGGCACAGGCGGTCTGCTTCCGTGAATTGCGAGGCGACGACGACGCGAAAGCTCAGCAGAGATCGGCGGGGAATCGGCTTCATCGCTCGATCCCCAGCAGCAAGGTGTCGTCAGTCACCGCTATACCCGAGGTGATTTCGTTGACAACGGCGGGAACGAGTTCGGCGAGCGGCGCGAATTGTCGATGCAGGCACGCCTGCGCCAAACGTTCGATCCCGTCTTCATGCGAGCCGCCGGTCTCAATCAATCCGTCGGAGTACAAAAACATCCGATCGCCCGGCTGGACGGTCAACTCTGCGGAGCCGAAGACCGCATCGCGGAAGGCACCGACCACGTCCCCATTCAGTCGTACAACAGTTACTGGACTTCCATCCGAGTGAACCAGGATGAGTGGGGGGTGGCCGGCGCTGACGAGGGAGAGGAGTCCAGTTCGATGATTGAGCCGTGCATAAAGAAGTGTGAAAAACGCACCAGAGGGAAGAACGCGGCAGAGCGCGTTGTTGATGGCGCCAACGATCTCTGAAGGCAGATAGACCGGACTGGCATACTCGGCGGCCAATGCCTTCAGCGCAGCGGTCCAGAACGATGCCCCAAGATCATGCCCGCTTGCATCCGCGACCAGATAGTCGACCAACCCCTCGCCGCCGGGGATTACATCGTAAAAATCTCCTCCAGCGGCCAGTACTTGATGCAGGCAGACCTGAAACCTGGCTTGAGGTATGTCCTCGGGGCAAGGCATCAGGCTCATCTGCGCCGCCGCCAGAGTTTGTAAGCGTTCCGCCTGCAGTTCGACCAGCCGCTCCCGGATTTGTTTTAGCCGCAAATGGGTGCGCACGCGCGCCAGCAGTTCAGCTCCGGTCACGGGCTTGGTGACGTAGTCAACTCCGCCAACCTCAAATCCTTTTACCTTCGTGGACACATCTTCTTCGGCGGAGATGAACAGGATTGGCGCAGCCGATGTGGACGGAGCGTCCTTCAGTGAACGGCAGATGTCGAATCCGGAGCCATCGGGGAGGTTGACGTCAAGCAGAACCAGGTCAGGCTCATACTGGGGGATGCGGTGCAGAGCTTCGGCCACGCTTGCGGCGGAGGCCGTCTGAAAACCGGCGCGTTTGAGTATCCCCTCCATCGCACAAACCGTGGTCGAATCGTCATCCACGACGAAAATCAGCGGAGGGCGACTCCCCGATTGCCGATCTTCAGCCCGCATGCAACTGTCTCCTGAGTGTCTCGGCAAAGGCCGCTCTCAAGTACATCGGCAGTTTCACGCCCGGGATTAGACAATCCTGCGGCGAGTTAGTTTGTGGAAAAGGTCGATCCTATCGAAAGGTTGGTCGAGCTAAACTATTTGCCGAACCCGGAGCCCTGCGCAAGCTTCACCGGTTCGCATTTCTGTCGCGAGACTGGCTTGGGTTAGCCTCGTCCACCGGCCAGCCGCGCAGCCTCAGGTCGGCGCCGCAGCACCGCCATTGCCACCACCCCCAGGAAAGGGCCCGGGGCCAAGGCTGCAAAGGCCCACCGCCAACCAACCGCCTCCACCAGCAGTGGCACCAGATGTATGGTGACCAAGGTCAGCAGGAATCCGGCACAGGTCTGGGTGGTCAGCATGGTACCGACATGAGCCCGGTCTGATAGCTCGATAACGCTCGACGAGAATTGCGCCGAATCGGCTACCACCGCCACGCCCCAGACCAGACACAGGGCGGTAGTCAGGCGCCAGTCGGAACCGTAAAGCAGACCTACGCTCAGGGCGCAGCTGCCGCTCACAGCCATCGCCGCCATCGTTAGCGTGGTGCGTCCCAAGCGGTCGGCAAACAGGCCGCCGACCAAGCACCCGAGGCTGCCGCCGCCGATCACGGCAAAGGTAACAACCTTGGCATAAACGGCCGGGATTCCCCTCAAGGCAAAGCTGGCATTGAGGAAGCTGCCGATCCATGCCCACATCGCATACAGTTCCCACTGGTGACCGAGATAGCCGAAGTTAGCCAGACGCAGCGGCGTGCTGCGCCATGCTTGCAGGACGTAGCCGGGCTGAAAGGGCGGCGCCGCAGTGTGATTGGGACCGAGCCGCGCCCATCCCACCAGCCAACCGGCGGCTGCCCCTGAGGCCGTAGCCAGAACCACCGCGATCCGCCAATCGAGCCCGCCCACGGCGTTGAACAGATGCGGGGAAGCCGAGCCGAGGGTCAGTGCGCCGACGAGGATGCCGACCAGCAGTCCCATGTCTCCCTTGGCCCAACTTGCCACCATCTTCATCCCCACCGGATACACACCCGCCATGCAGACACCGGTGACAAACCGGCATGCAAGCACCGCCGTTGACGAAGGCGGAAAGACCAGCAGCCCGAGGTTGGCAAGCGCCGCGACCCAGGCCGAAAAACGGAAGAACCTGTGCGGTTCCATCCGGTCGGCCAAGCCCAAGACCGCGCTGGCGAGGGTGCCGCAGACGAAGCCGACAGATACCAGGCTGGTGAACAGTGAAGAGTGAAAGGCGTCCAGGTGAGCTTGCAACTTCAACGCCGGCAGCACTGCCGTCGCCGAGAACCACAAGGACAGCGCCATGACCTCGCAGAGCGCGATCAGCGCCACCGCACGCGCCTTCGCCGAAACCAGCGAAGTCGACGGGCATTGCACGGGAGTTGCGGTGCCGTTCAGCAAAGGACTCCTAAGCTAGTTCTGACGTTTTCGGCTTGTTGAAGCAGCCGCGTGGCCACGGGTCAATATCTTAGCCGCACTTCAAACGATCGGTGCGGGATGGATACCGCTTGGCAAATCACCGAGGCTCTGCGTCCCAAACGACCGAACGCCGAAACAATATTGCACAATTTAGATAGTTTGACGAGCGGCTTTTCACGCTACTGCTGTTGTTGCTGCTGCGAAAGCGCTCCCTCCCCTGAAGGAAGAGTTGCGGCACCTGGCACCCTCTGTCCTCGTGCTCTCAAGGTGTAGTGAAATGCTTGATAGTGCTCTTCGCACCATTGGCCCTGCCAGTGGCTTCCATTGAGTCAACCGTATAGTAGTAGGTTGTCTGCGGCTTGAGGCCTTCCATGCGCACGCGGAAAACGGTATAGGAATGGCCCGGATTCAGCCGGATTGGAGATTGCGCCGTCTGGCTCAGGTTCTTGGGACCCGTACCGTAGCGCACGATGCCGAGGTGCACGGGCGAGCCCCCAGGGTTGTTGCTGGTCCACTTGATAATCGCAAAATCGGCATCAACCCGTTCGATCTGTGGCCCTTGCGTGATCCGGACACGCGCGGCTTGTTTTGTGGTGGGACTCTCCTGCGTGGCCGCTAGGGTTGAGTAGAGTAGGCTACCGACGATAACCGTCATCGCCAGTTTCAGAAGCAGCCGATTCATGGACAGACCTCCAACCGAATTACTCTGATATTCCGTTGACAAGACGACGAGGGCACACTCGTCCCTGGCACCTGTCTTTAGCATTTTCCACTACGGAATGGGCGGATTGGGGACAGGCGAAACGCCGCAGATCGCCGATGCGCAGGGCGGAAGTTTCGGAGTCGGGATAAGGGACTCATTACCTTGAGTCTTAGCCGATCCACCCGTCATGCAACTGCCCGTAAAGGTATCCCGGTTTGGGTAAGGTGTCGTGAACCCGTCCGTCAGTGTCTCCAGGAAGGCAACGATCTGGTTCTCCTCCTGATCCGTTAAACCGAGATTACCGGTCGTCATGTCGATGTTGTTCGCGACCTCGGGGGCAGGCCAGCAGTCTACCTTTTCGGTTGTCCCTGCCGGGCAGTGCCCGGAAGTGACGTTGAACTTATACTTGTCGCGCGTGTTGTAGAAGTGGACGAGTTGTTTCAGGCTCTTGATGTAGCCGTTGTGAAAGAACTCCTTCTGGAAGTAAGGCCCGGGTGCCTCGGTGGTGGGGCACTGCGGAGGTGTCATAGCCACATTGCGCGCCGAAGACACCTGCATTTGGCCGTCGGTAGTTGGGGCAAATTGTGTCCAAGTCGAGTTCGGGTTGGGCGCGGAACCGGAACCGCTTCTGAGGAAAGTTCCTAATCCCAAATCTCTGTAGCCGAAACCTAAAGGATTTCCAGTGAACCCGAAGGAATCCGGCGTGGTCTGATAATAGAATGCATTCGCTGGGATTGAGAGGGAGACCCTCATTGGCCGAGCCGAAGCAGGTGAACAGAGGGTTTACAGCGGCGGCCGCGCTGGTGTCGGTCTGATCTGACTTCAGAGTGGTGCCTCTTCCGTCGAGGTGGCATGAATTGCAGTTGCCTTTGCCATTGAACAGGTCGAAACCCGCCATTTCGTCTGCTGTCAGCTTGTAGTTACCTTTCAGGAACGCGTCGAATTTCGATGAGAAAGGGCTGACCTGCACCGACTGCTCGTATGCGTCAATGGACTGACCCCAGTGGTCATAAACCGTGTTTGCGCGTGTGCGGTCTTCCGGACTCAGCGGAATTGGGGTGGCGCTCCCGCCGAACACTGCGGCCCCTCCAGGCGTATCGCAGATACGCTCAGTTTCGGGTGGAAACTTGATATCAAATGAGCCCTTGCCCCACACCTGCTCAAAGAGCGGTCTGTACTCAGCCTGCGAGAGCCGGAACGCGACGCAAGCAGTGTCAGGGAAACCCATTTCCTGGGTATCGACGGGAGGATGCTGTGCCTGCTCGGCGTCGGGATTCCTTAGTAAGTATCCGGTCGAGCGTGAATCCCAGAAATTTCCACCAAAGAAAAGACCCTGCACTTGGTTGTACTGGAGTACGGGGAAGAACGGTGAATACGTGTATCGCTGCGCCGTCCGCTTGCCCGCCCGAAAGTGAGCAGTCCCGGGATACGCGATCATAGTGAGATTCACCGACGGGATTGGCCCGCTGAAGCCGGCGTATGGCATGTGGCAGAAAGAACAGGCTCGATTCTTGTTAGGCGAGATGTTTTCGTCGTAATTCATGAGCTCGCCGAGGGTTTCGACTGCCTCAGTTCCCGTGTTCTGAAGTGTTGGCGGCTGACCTTTCAGAATCGGGGGTTTTAAGGCGTGCCACCGTGCGAGAGCTCGTCCCTCGAGCACGCGAAGTTCACGCCGCACCCTTTCGATTTCTGGATTCAAATCGGACGGGAGGATCCCAGGCGGGTACGGGTCGTAGACCTGCGCTGAAATTGGGGCGTCTGCACTCGGACCCGACAATTTTCGTGTGGCCAGCGAGATGCACAGCGCGACCGTACAAAGCACAAGGATCGATATTGCTATCGTCAACGTTCCGCGATTCATATGGTCTCTCTTCGTTCGGAGTGCTATCCCCCTCAATTCGGCTGAGCGCTGCTCGCCAGCTTGCCGCAGCATTCAGGTTGCGGAAGAGTTGACCGATCCCATCCGCCACCGAGAGCCTGAATCAGTAAGACCGTATCGGCCATCCGCCGGCCCAGAATATTGACCGCCGTGATTTCATCCGAAAGAGCCGCACTTTGCGCGGTGATCACCTCAAGATAGCTGGTGACGCCGCCTTTGTAGCGAATGATCGAGAGGTCCAACGAGCGCTCGGCCGCCACGACCGCTTCATCCTGAACCTTGGCTTCCTTTTCCAGAATTCTCACCGCCGCCAGATTGTCTTCCACTTGTTGGAATCCAGTCAGTACGTTCTCTCGATAGGCAGCGACTTGATTGTCATAAGCGGCACGTGCCTGATCGGTGAGAGAACGGCGTCTTCCCACATCGAAGACGGTCTCCGCGGCAGACGCACCAACAGACCAAAGGCCGCTCGGCCCATTGAGCAGGGTCGTGATGCTGCCGCTTTCAAATCCTCCCGAGGCGCCCAAATTGATCAGCGGATAATAGGCCGATCTCGCGACTCCGATCTGGGCATTGGCAGCCGCCACGCGCCTCTCCGCGGCGGCTATATCCGGGCGTCTCTCCAGCAGTTCCGAAGGCACGCTGACAGGAACATGCGGAGGCGGTGCAGCGAGGGGCAGAGGTGGAAGACTGAACTCCGCGGGTGGTTTTCCGATAAGGATTGCAACGGCGTGCTCGTACTGCGCTCGCAGCACGCCCACATCAATCGCCGCTGCCCGTGTAGTTTCCAGTTGAGTCTTCGCCTGCTCAACATCCACTTCCGAAGCAATGCCTCCCCGAAAGCGGTTTTCATTCAATTCCAATGCCTGCTCGTACTGCTTGACCGTGGAATTCAGGAGTTGCTCCTCGGCGTCCAGGCTGCGGGCCTGAAAGTAATCGATGGCCAGATCCGCGTGCATGCTCAGATTGACCGTAGCCAGGTCTGCCGCACTCGCTTGCGCTTGTTCCCGATAAGACTCCACCGTTTTTCGAACTCGTCCCCAGATGTCGGCCTGGTAGGACAAATCGAACGGCACCACAAAGTCGTTGTAGCTGGTGCCGCGCAAGATTGAATTCGTTGGGACTGTTTGCGGAGACGCGCGTCCGAGTCGCCGATGGGTCGACCGTTACGGTTGGGTAATAGTCAGCCCGATTGTAGGCGAGCACGGCTCGCGCCTGCCGATATTGCGCCTCTGCGGCCTTCAGGTTCTGATTCGAAACGTTGATCTGGATTTCTAGCGCATCGAGCTGCGGATCTTGAAATATCGTCCACCACGTACCGCCAAGATTCTGGTCATTGGGTTGGGCGGGCTTCCAGTCTTTCAGTCTCCTTATAGGCGGAAGGAACCGGTGCAACAGGAGTGTGGTACTTAGGCCCGACCGTGCAACCAGTAAATTGGAGTATCGCTATCGCGAGCAGAACTTCCAGCCACGATCTTTGCGTGGTTTCTTAACGAAAATCATCCTCGGAGGGCGCTTCACTTCACATCCCCTGGCAATGACGCCTGAACAATTTGGACTTCCTGTCCGGAAACGATCGAGTCGGGTGGGTTGACGATGACTTGATCATCCTGCTTGAGGCCGCTGACGATCTCTATCTCATTACCGAAATCGTGGCCAGGAGTTACGGCAGTGAGCACGACCTTTCCCATCCTTCACGACGCCGACATGCAAACCTTTCGAGCGGAATAGCAGAGTGTTGACGGGAATCAGGAAGGTGGAAAATTGCGCCGGAATATCCAAGTGGACCTCTGCGTAAGAACCCGTAAACAGGGTGCCCTTTGGATTGTCCACATCGATCTCGATCAGCAACGTTCGGGTTGTCGCATTGATGGCATCGGCGGTGCGCACCAGCTTTCCCTTAAAACTGCGTCCGGGAAACTCCGCCAAAGTAATGTTCGGAGTCATGCCGATTCTGATGCCCTGCGAATATTCCTCAGGTACGTTTACGTAAACGCGCAACGTTCCGACCTGAGAGATGTGAAAGAGGTCGGTTTTCGACGCCGCCGATGTTACCAGAATTGATGAGATCGCCAATATCGATGTTTCGTGCAGTGACGACTCCGTCGAACGCAGCGTAGATCTTCTCGAATGACTGCAGAGCTTGCAGTCGCTTGACGTTCGCCTGATTGGCTTCAACCGTTGCCCTGATTGGCATTGTAGGTACCCACTGCGTTGTCGGCGTCCTGCTGAGACACGGCGTGGCTCTTCAATAAATCCTGATAGCGGTTCTTTGTGATCTCGGCGAGCGCCAGGTTCGCTTTTGCAGTATCCAGGGTGCTGATAGCTTGCTCCAATTGCTGGTCCACTTCGGGAGTTTCGATCACGGCGAGCAGTTGTCCTTGCTTAACGCGTGCCCCGATATCGACGTACCACTTGCGAAGATAGCCGTCCGTGCGGGAATACACGGGTGAGGAGATGAATGGTTGTACATTCCCGGGAAGGATGATCTCCTGGGCCTGCGCGGTGAGCTTGGGCGATACCACGGAAACCGCAGTCACCGCCACTTGAGCTGCCTCCGCGCGCAAGGATTTACCAGCACTGATACGTGACCAGATTCCCCATGCCAGTAGGCCGGCGACGACGATCAACAGAATAGCTAATGGCAGCCATGGCGTGCGAGACGCTTTCTCTCGCCATCGCAGTCATTCAAGGAGGGTGATTGGCCGCCGTCGGTTGATCCGCTATCGTCAGCTTGATGCATGGAGTCACTCTCCGCTGGATTGATCGCTATTGCTGATTTATGCTTTCGGATGCTGCCGTGAACCCTGCAGAACGCTGAAGAAAGCCGGGACAAAGAAAAGTGTCGAAGCCGTCGCGAATATCAGTCCGCCAATGACCGCCCGGCCGAGAGGAGCGTTCTGTTCGCCGCCGTCCCCGAGTCCGAGAGCCATTGGCACCATGCCGATGATCATGGCCAGAGCAGTCATCAGCACGGGACGAAAACGCGTGTATCCCGCATCGAGTGCGGCGCTTACGGAATCGCTGCCTGCTGTCATCTTCTCCGTGGCAAAGCTCACGACCAAGATGCTGTTTGCGGTTGCGACACCCATGCACATGATCGCTCCCATGAGTGCAGGCACGCTTAGCGTGGTGTGAGTTATAAACAAGAACCAGGCAATTCCCGCGAGTGCCGCGGGCAGCGCGGATATCATAATGAAAGGGTCCAGCCAGGACTGAAAATTCACGACGATCAGCAGGTATACGAGCACGATCGAGAACACCAGTCCGCTCAGAAGGCCGATGTAGGAGGCTCGCATGGTCTGAACCTGCCCACGAACAACGATTCGAGAACCGCGCGGCAATTGCTGGCGCGTCGCATCAATGATCTTATTGATGTCGCTGGCCACCCCACCCAGGTCGCGTCCTGCGACAGCGCCGAAGATGTCAATCACTGGCGCAACGTTGTAATGAGAAACCACCGCCATTCCCGTTCCCCGTTGCATGGACACCAGACTGGCCATGAGTGATGGAGGAGCGTTCGGGTTGGTGCCTGTGATCGGAATGTTCTCTAACTTCTGCAAGCTGTCCGTGCGATATTCCGGCGTCTGCGTCGCGATTTGGTAGCTGACATGATTCTCAGGGCTAACCCAATATGTGGGTGAAGTTTGGAAGCTGCCGCTCAATGACACCAGTAGATTTTGCGCGATGTCATGGGCTGAAAAGCCAAGCTCTTCTGCTTTGGTGCGTTCGACTCTGAGGCGCAGATACGGCTCGTCGAAGGGTTGCTGAATGCGCATATCAGCCGTTCCGGAGACATATCTCATTTTCGCAAGCAGTGCATCCGCGAAGAGCCGGTTGCTCTCCAAGTCGTTGCCCACGATTTGCACATCGATGGGAGCTGGTAAGCCGAAATTGAGAATCTGGCCGACCATGTCAGCGGGCAAGAATGCGAACGTAACACCCGGAAACTGCTTTGGGAGCGCCAGACGAAGCTGGTGAATGTAATTGTTCGTAGGATGGTGATTTACGGAAAGGCTGACGAGAATGTCGGCATCCTCGGTGCCGACCGGAGCCGAATTGCTGTAGGAGAGATTGATACCGCTATAGGGCAACCCGATGTTGTCAATAACGCTCTGGATTTCTCCTGCAGGGATCTGCTGCCGGATAGACTGCTCGACCAAATCACAAAGGTTGGCGGTTTCTTCGATGCGCATTCCTGTGGGAGCGCGCAGATGAAGTTTGAAACTGCCGCTATCAACGCTTGGGAAAAAGTCACGGCCCAGCCAGGGAATCAGAATTGCCAGAGAGCCAAGACAAATCGCGAAAAACCCGAGCAGGAAAATACGCCGATGATGGAGACAACTCTCCAGCAGTCTTCGATAACTCTCACGGAATCTCTCGAAGGCCTCCTCAAAACGCTTTTGAAACCTGACCAACGGGTTCCGGGAGGGGGCATCCTGGGATTCTTTTCTATCTCCTCGCAACAGATACTTCGCCATCGTTGGAACAATCGTTCGCGAAAGCGCATACGAAGCCAACATGGCGAAGACCACTGATTCCGCGAGCGGCACAAAGAGGTATCTCGCCACACCGGAGAGTAAAAACATCGGAACAAACACAATACAGATCGAAAGCGTGGACACGAAGGCGGGTACAGCAATTTGCGATGCGCTATCCAGTACCACTTCGTCCATGCTCTTTTCTGGTTCCGCCTCCCGGTTGCGATTGATGTTCTCGACTTCAACCGTAGCGTCGTCAACGAGTATCCCAACCGCTAGAGCGAGACCACCGAGTGTCATGATGTTGATCGTTTCTCCGAGTGCACTAAACACAATGATGGAAGTCAGAATCGCTAAAGGGATTGATGTCGCGATGATAACTGTGCTTCGCCAGCTGCCCAAAAAAGTGAGAATCATGAAAGAGGTCAGGCAAGCGGCAATCAGCGTTTCCCTGACCACTCCGCTGATTGCGCTCCGGACAAAGATCGATTGATCAGCCAGAGGTGTTATCTGGAGCTGGGGTGGAACCGTCGTCTTAATTTGAGGAAGAAGGGCTTTGATGCCCGCGATCACATTCAGCGTTGATGCATTCCCAGCCTTTTGGATCGTCAGCAATACTGAGCGCTGCCCATTCACGCGCACGATATTCGTCTGCGGAGGAAACCCGTCGCGCACCCAGGCGACATCTCTGATGTAGATGGTGGTTTCCCCAATCTTCTTGATTGGGATGCGGTTTAGATCGGCGATTGTCTGCGGTGCTGCATTGGGAATGGAGACATCGTATTCTTTGGGGCCGATCTTGGATGTTCCTGTGGGGAGGATCAGGTTTTGCACGCTGATCGCATTGACCACGTCCAGCGCCGACAGGCCCTTAGACTGTAACGCTGTGGTATTCAGATCCACCTGCACTTGGCGTTGCTTGCCGCCATAAGGATAGGGCACAGATGCACCAGGCACTGTAATGAGCTGCGTGCGAATCGAGTTCAGCCCATAGTCATTGAGTTGTTGCTCTGACAGGTTTTGTCCCGAGAGGGCCAACTGGAGGACGGGCACACTCGATGCGCTATAGGAAAGAATGAGAGGCGGCGTCGTTCCGGGAGGTAACTGTCTTAACTGGGTTTGGGAGATCGCTGTGATCTGTGCAATACCTTGTTGAATATTAGCGGTCGGCTGCAAGAACACTTTAACAACAGCAATCCCGTAGAGAGACTGCGATTCGATGTGTTCGATGTTGTCAACAGTCGTGGTAAGCGCGCGTTCTGTGACGCTGACGATGCGGTCACTCATGTCCTCAGGCACGAGTCCAATGTAGTTCCAGATGATGCTGACAACCGGGATGTCGATGTTAGGAAAAATATCGGTTGGGGTTCGAACAATCGCGAGCATCCCCATGATCAGGATGAGTATGGCCACAACCACAAACGTGTATGGCCGCCTAAGCGCGAGTCGAACGATCCACATAAACGTTGTTCCTAGCTTGCGAGTCCGGATCCCTCCGTCTTGAGCAGTTGATGAAATCCCTGGATGCCGACATTGGCGAACAAGGTGTTGCTGAGTTTCTGTTCACCGCGGACATGAACAATCGCGAGTGTCCCTCATTCAGGAACTGCCAATCAGCACGCCAGTTCCAAAGACCAAAGCACCTCCCAACGCCACCTGCGTCGCGGCCGATAGGATCGGTGTATCCATATAACGATGTCGAACCCAGGTAATGACAGCGAGTTCGACCAGAACCACAAACAACGCTACGGTCATCGCCGCGTGGAAGTTTGCAATCAGGAAAGGCAGCGTGTGGCCAATCCCCCCTACGGTCGTCATGGCTCCGCACACCAACCCACGCACCCAGGGGTGGCCACGTCCTGTGAGGTTGCCGTCGTCAGACAGTGCCTCCGCGAATCCCATGCTTATGCCTGCGGCGAGCGAGGCGGCCAATCCGACAAGAAACGTATCCCAAGTGTTTCTCGTTGCGAGAGCAGCCGCAAACACGGGGGCCAGCGTCGATACCGAGCCGTCCATGAGTCCCTCAAGACCCGGTTGTATGATTCTCAAGACAAAAAGCCGCCGTCGAGCCGTTTCTTCATCTTCCCGGACATTTGGCCGCAGCTTTTCTATCGTCAACTCCTGCGCCCGATCTTCGTGCCTGCGTTCCTCCTGAGCCAAGTCATCCAGCAGTTGGCGGACGCTGGCATCTTGTGCTCTCGCCGCGGCTCTTTCATAAAATTGGCGGGTTTCGACTTCCATTGCGCTGGCCTGCTTTCGGACAGAGTCGAGCCCCAGTGGCCGCATAAGCCACACCGGCTTTCGCTGCACAAATCCCCTCACGTCGTGCCTGCGAATGAGGGGAATGTGCTCTCCGAACTTTTGCCGATACAACTCGATGAGTCTTTGCCGATGACCTGATTCGTCGCCGCGCATTGCCTCAAACACCGAAGCCGAGGCTGGAAAATCCTGCTTAAGGCCTTCCGCATAATCGGCGTAAACGCGTTCGTCCTCTTCCTCAAGGGAGATGGCTAGCGCCAGAATCTCGCGTTCCGAGAGAGTGTTGAGGTTCTTCATCGTTACCTAACCTATCCTCTCTGAACAGTGCAGTTGCCATGGTTATCGCAAACCGTGCAGTAGAGCTGTGGTTGCTGAGGATGCGATCAAATGCTTCCACCCGGGCGGCCGAGGCCTTTGCTGACTTTGCGGAGATGCTCATTCCATCAGCAATTCGGGCAGCGCAAGCCCAGACCAAGCTGTCGTTCGCTTCGACCAGGGATGTGTCACACGTGGCATAGGACAACCTATGGAGACAATCCGCACAGATATAAGAACGAGTTGATTGGGTTGCCCAGTGCAGAGCAGGTATCCACAAGGCAGAGCCGAACCTTGCCTTGTGCACGATGCGTATGCTGCTTCCGGGGTGGGATTCGGCTTGCCAAGATGGTATCCGCCAATCTCCACCATCGAGACCTTCTCGCCAGTGCGTCCGAGTGTGCGGTACGGAACGCCGTTGGTCTCCGCTCCGAACGATTGCTGGACCAGTCCTGCGCCTGGAACAGAGGCTACAGCAAACTCTGGAAATTCTCTCCTTGTCGCCATGGCCTTGTCATTACTGCATTGCAGCCGTTCCCGCAGCGAGCGGCCCAACACTAACTTTTTTGCCATTCCTCCACACAGCGCGAATGGTTTGGGTATTGTGAATGTCTTGCGATGGGTCCTTTTCGAGAACGATGAAGTTAGCCTTTTTGCCCGCTTCGAGAGTTCCGTACTGATCCGCGATGCGAAGCAGCTTGGCTGCGTTCAAGGTCGCAACCGTGATCGCCTGGAGAGGGGTCAGACCGGCCCGAACCATCAGCGCCAGTTCCATGTGTTCGGCAAATCCCTGCGTCCGGACCGTAGTCGCTCCCGAGTCGGTGCCCAACGAGACAAGAATGCCGGCGTCATAGATTTTCTTCAAATTGCGCATCGCTTGTGGCAACGCAGCTTGCTCCTGTTCGGTCACCTTATTTGCTTGCACCTTCGCTTTGTACTCTGGGCTATTGATCATCTCCAGCACACCGGGATCTAATGCTGCGACGAAGAAAGGATCGTTAACCCAGCCCGGCGAATCTCCATACGCAAAAGCGAAGTCATCCAGCGAAAGGGTCGGGATATAAGCGACATGGTGCTTTTTCATCTCTGCGATTAGAGCGTCATCAACGTCAGCATCTCGAATGCTGTGCGCCAGAACATCTACTCCATCGGCCACCAGCAGGCGAGCATCCTGCAAGTGATAGAGATGCGCAGCAACTCGAAGCCCATGTTTGTGTGCTTCGTCGATAATTGCGCCATAAATTTCAGGTGACAACTTCGGATACTGCCCCCAGAAATCATCTACCCACACCTTGATGAAGTCCGGATTCTGTGGGGCCTGTTCTGCCACCTCACGGCGGGCATCAGTTGGCGTCTCGGGTCGCAACACATTGGTGAAGCCCATGGTGGTAGGAGGCACGCCGTCCTTTGCACCAAACCCAATGCCCGCCGTGTACACGTCAGCACCCGGGAGCGCGCCACGGCGCGACTCCTCGCGAATCTCAGCGAAGCGCTTTCCATCTGTGCCCATGGAGAGTACCGCGCCGACCCCGTATTCCTGGTACCTCAACAATTGGTGACGGAAGTTGTCGTCGGTCTGGTTTGCCGCCGCTTGGGTGGTACCTTTTGTGAGCCCAAGGTGTCCATGCGTATTGATGATTAACGGCATGATCGTTTGGCCGTGCAGGTCAATAACCTTCGCCGACGACGGCGTGTGCTCATGTCCGGCGGAAATCGACTGAATTCGGTCTCCTTTGATCACGACGGTTCTGTTGCGTTGGGAGGGCCTTCCAGTGCCGTCTATGACCGTGACGTTCGCCAGCACAGTCTGTTGCTGCGCGAACGCGCTGATGCACATCACCGCTGCAAGGACAACGATAACTTCGACTCCGCGTTTTCGAATGCGAGCCAGGAACCTACTCTCAAACAGATACATGCTCGATCATCCCAGGGTCAACTTTTCCGCCTCTATAGGATGAATGTTTTCATTGCCGTGCCGGATGTGAGAGCCACTTTCGCGGCTGTTCCTGAGCCGCTGGAGACTGGCTTTTCGCTGCCTTCGCGGCAGTCGAGAATGCGGATTCAAAGGGTTTTTTAATGAAGATTGTCATTCGTGACGGCCACGCAATAAATTCGGGCGATCTAAGTTGGGATGCGCTGCGGGACCTGGAGTTTGGAAGTCTTTGACCGGACTGCGGACAATTTAATTGCGCCTTGGGCGCAAGAAGCCGAGGTTCGGCTAACTACAAGAACACCTCTCCAGGGGCAAACCCTGATGCAACTTAAGCGACTGCGTTACATCGGCGAGATGTCCACCGGTTATGACGAGATTGATCCGAAAGCCGCGCACGAGCTTAATGTTCTCGTCACGGAACTCCAGCTGTCCCCAAGCCCGCAAGGCTGACATGACGGCAACGCGGCTACATCTTCTTCAGCAATATCAGCCAGCGTTCCCAAGCCTCATCATGGGCTTTTTTGTTGGCATCGACAGTATTGCTTGGGTCCTCGCCGGCGCGCATGAAGCCGTGCCCTGCCCCCATGTAGGTCACCGGATAGTATTTCTTGCCAGCCTTTTTCATGCCGGCTTGGGAGTCGGGCAGGGTGGCATCGATGCGGTTATCGTTGCCGGCATAGAACCCATAGACCGGAGCGCTGATGGTCGTGAACTCCTCCGGAGGAGACCCGTAGAACACAAATGCCGCTTTCAGGCCATGACGACTGGTAGCAAAGCGGAATGATTGGCCGCCACCCCAGCAGAATCCGGCAACCGCAAGCTTTCCGTTGGCAGCGGGAAGTTTCTCTACGTAGTCGGCAACCGCGTTGAGGTCGGCGGTCACGGTATCCGGATAGAGCTCCGAAACTGCCTTCATGCTGTCCTGCGTGCTGGCAAAACCCTCGCTTCCTTTGCCGTCCGGACCAAAGCCTGAGAGCAGGTCCGGGGCAATTGCGATATACCCCTCTGCTGCAAGCTTGTCGGCCACACTACGCACCCAGTCAGTCAGCCCAAAAATCTCATGGATCACAAGCACTGCAGGCGCCTTCTCCTTGATCTCCGGATAAACGATGAATGCGTGGACTACGCGATTATCATGCTTTATCGCAACCCATTCCTGATGGCGGGAAGATTTCTCCAGCATTGCCTTGGCCCAATCCTGGGCCGAGCCTGAGACACAGAATATGAGCATAGCAATCGCAACGAGCAGACGTTTCATGGCAATTGAGTCTACTACCGGCAGACTGGAGACGCCGCCAACTGCTGACAATGGGGTATTGGAAGGCCAGAATCCCGATTCCGTTTGGCCCGTAAATACAGACAACGGTTCGCTGCCTCCATTCAAATATTCGTTCGCGTTCTCGCGGAAACGACAGGAGGAAGGAGGCTGGACGCGCCAGGTGACCGTTCGGGAGCTGCCGATTTCCAAGGACATAGCCGGCGTGGAGATGCGGCTCACTGCGGGTGGAATCCGCGAACTGCACTGGCACGTGGAAGCAGAATGGGCCATCATCCCCGAAGATTTGTGTGCGCACTCCATTTGCGCGAGGTGTGAAGCCTCAGCTTGCTTTCCGTGTTTCGCCCGTACTGTGTCTGATTCTGCGTCCTGTTTCATTGAGCACTTCGGCGAAGAAGGCGAGCGCACGTCGCGCGTCGCGACTCGTCATGCGGCGCAAGATGGCCCACACGCCCGGAGGCTCGGCCTGCGAGTTGGCCAGCAACGCTTCCGTCTGCTCCACCGTCTTCTGAAGGCCTTCAGGATCGAACAGCGTCAGCAGTTTTGAAATCTCGATGAGGTTGCGCGCGGCTCTTACTGACCCCGGCTGGCTGCCCGCTTCGGCAAGGCGTCCGATGATGTCATCGCTCGCTCCAGCCAGTCCGCGCAGCAGGTCCAGCGTGCCGCGCTCATGCAGCACCTGCACCAATTCGTAGAGATCGAGCAATGCTTCAGCGTGTTCGGCTGGCGCGTCTCGTAGCTTGCTCATTCGCTCTTCGCGAATGTTGTTCAGCCTTGGGAACGTCGTTACAGGGTTTGCCATCTCCTCTCCTCGGCTCAGGCGGCTCGCCGCTCGGGCTCCTCTTCCTTGGCCTTCCGGATTTCAATCTGCACCAGCGGAGCCTTCGTGCCCGGAAGCCGATAGTCCGCGCGCTGCCATTTGCGCTCCACCTCCACACCGTTCTGCGGAGTCGGATGCCCGTAGCGATGATTCGTCACCGGCAGCGGCGTGATCCCCTTCTCGGGCAGCACCTCAAGATTGACCGAAACCTCTTTGTACGCGGGCGTGTGCGTGTCCTTGTCGGTCGCGCTGCCGGTGAGGCTATTCACGCGCTGGGTTGCGTTATTGATCGGCAAATACAGTTCGCGGCCCGATACACGATCGGTCACCAGCACCTGCGTCTTCAGTTGCCCGTGCGGAGTGCGCAGCCGAACCCATCGTCCGCTGTTCACCTTCAATTCCGCGGCTAGCTCCTGCGACATTTCCACCCACTGCAAAGGAATCTCCTCGCGAATTCCCTTCACGCGGTACGTCATGTTTCCCTCGTGGAAGTGTTCGAGCAAACGTCCGTTATTCAGATGAAGGTTGAACTCCTCATTGTGCTTCTCCTGCGTGCCCAGCCACTGCAAGGGATGGAACTTCGCCTTGCCATCATCGAACGGAAACTTCTGTGTGTAGAGCAGAGGCTGATCTTCTCCGTCTGCGGCCACTGGCCATTGCTGCGAGCGGTATCCCTCGAGTCGCGCGTAACTCACTCCGGCGAACAGCGGAGTGCAGCTCGCGACCTCCTGCATGATGTCGCCGGGATGTGTGTACGTCCAATGCGCGCCGAGTTTGTTCGCAATGTCGCGAATGATCTCCCAATCCGGCTTGCTTTCGCCGAGCGGTTCAAGAACCTGGTACAACCGCTGAATGCGCCGCTCCGTATTGGTGTACGTGCCATCCTTCTCCAACGCGGGGCTGGCGGGCAGCACGACATTCGCAAACTGGCATGTCTGGCTGAAGAAGCATTCCTGCACAACAAGGAACGGAATTTGTCGAGAAGCCCTCCGCGTTGTGGTTCGCATTGGAATCGGCGATCACCATGTCTTCGCCAACGATGTACATGGCCTTCACCGTGCCCTCAATGGCGGCGTCCACCATCTCGTGATTGTCTAGCCCTTTATTCGTGGGCAACTTCATCCCCCACGCCTCTTCGTACCGATGCCGCGCGTTCTCGTCTTCCACCTTCTGATAGCCGGGATAGAAGTTCGGCATGGAGCCGAAATCGCTCGCGCCCTGCACGTTGTTATGTCCGCGCAGAGGGTACGCTCCGGTGCCGGGACGCTTGTAGTTCCCGGTGGTCAGCAAGAGATTGGAGCACGCCGTTGAACAATCCGAACCTTGGGAGTGCTGCGTCACACCCATCGCCCACAGGATGCAAACGCGCTCTTCTTTCGCGACGAGCTCGGCCACGCGCTTGAGGGTTTCCACGGGAACGCCGGTGACTTTCTCTGCGAACTCCAAGGTGAATGGCGCAAGGCTCGCGCGATAGTCGTCGAACCTGTTGACCCACTCATCGATGAACGCTTGGTCCTGCCAGTTGTTGTCGAGGATGTGCTTGGTGATCGCCGTGAGCCACACCATGTCTGTGCCGGCATTGGGCTGGAAGAAGATGTCGGCGCGTCGCGCCATCTCATGTTTGCGCAGGTCGGCGACGATCAACTTCTGTCCGCGTAGCTTGTGCGCCTGCTTTACGCGGGTGGCGAGCACCGGATGATTCTCCGCGGTGTTCGAGCCAACGATCATCACGAGTGTCGCGTGCTCAATGTCGGCGATGGAGCCGGAGTCGCCGCCATATCCGACGGTGCGGAAGAGTCCCTGCGTGGCGGGCGACTGGCAATAGCGCGAACAGTTGTCCACGTTATTCGTGCCAATCACTGCGCGCGCGAGCTTCTGCATCAGGTAGCTCTCTTCGTTCGTGCATTTCGAAGAAGTCACGAAGGCCAGCGAGTCCGGCCCGTAGCAGCGCTTGGTCTCCGAAAACTTTGCGGCTATCAGTTCCTGCGCTTCATGCCAGCTCGCCTCGCGGAAACCTTCGCCATCGCGAATCAGCGGCGTACGCAAGCGGTCTTCGCTATTCGTGTAGTCCCAGCCAAACTTGCCTTTTATGCAGGTGGAAATGCCATTGACCGGGCCGGCGTAGGGCTCCACCTTGAGGATTTCGCGATCCTTTGTCCAGATCTCAAATGAGCAGCCGACGCCGCAGTAGGTGCAGACCGTCTTCGTCTTGCGGATGCGTTGATCGCGCATGGCCGCCTCCGCCTGGCTGACCTGCAAAATCGGCGGAAAGCCCGTCGAAGGCTCCAGACCTTTCACGGCGTCGATCATGCGATTGAGCGTTGGCTTGGGTAACCCGGTAAAGTAGCCTGCGTGGCCGATCATCGATTTCTCCATCAGCGCGTTGCATGGACACACGGAGACGCAATGCCCGCATGAAACGCAGCTTGATTCGCCGATGGCCTTGCCACCATCCCACAGCACACGCGGCTGCTCGTCTTCCCAGCGGATCGACAGCGTCTCATTCACCTGCACGTCCTGGCACGCCTGCACACACCGTCCGCACAAAATGCACTGGTCGGGATCGTAGCGGTAAAACGGGTTCGATTCATCGACGGCAAATCCCTTGGTCTTGAAGGGAACCTTCTGATGTTCGGTGTTCAGCAACGCGGTGGTGTTGTGCACTGTGCAGTTGCCGTTGTTGTTGTCGCAAACTGTGCAGTATAGAAGATGGTTGCCGAGAATGCGGTCGAAAGCCTCATTCTGTGCAGCCTTTGCCGGTGCGGAGTTGGTAACTACCCGCATACCACGCTCTGCCTTGGTTCCGCACGCGCGCACCAGGGCGCCGTTGATCTCCACCATGCAGGTGTCACAGGTTTGGATGGGGCCGAGCTGATGGTGATAGCAGACCTGCGCCAGTTCGCGTCCGCTGCGATTGATCGCCTCAATGAGCGGCTCGCCTTCAAACGCCTCGGTATTCAGGCCATCAACCGAAATTTCAAAGCGGGCGCGGCTCTCTCGAAGATTGGCGTATCCGCCCGCCTTTGTCTTGTGAACATCGAACTCCGGAAAACTTTCCTGCGGTGCCATAATCACGGATCTGATGCCGAATGTGATACAACGCGATGCCATTGGCTAAGCACGCTCTTGCAGCGCCTCCGCGAAGATCGGATACACTCTTTCGGAGCGCGCGAGGACCGCTGGAGTCAGAGCATCCTATCGATAGCTGCGCTTAACCGACCTTTTAGCATCCCGTTATCCGCACTCCAGATGCCAATTAGGGCAAACAGGCCAACGCGCTCATTGAGGAGCTTGGCGCGGCTCTGCCGGGATTAGTCCTGAGAACGCCGCAGGGTCTTGAGATCACTAGCGGAGTGCTGGGCATCTTAGGATTCCTTGGTTCCGGGCCGATGGTCGCCAAACCTTCCCAATCCGGCCACTCTCCGTTTTGCCCACGGGAAAGCAGCGCGAGGAAGAACTCCGCATCATTCAGCTCGAAAACAAAGCAGGCGCGGGCTACTAATTGCTCTCGACCATCTCAGGGGTGGAAGGCTGCTTTGGTAAGGCAGCCCTCCTCGGGTTCTAACGTGATTTGAAGGCCCAGAATTCTCTGATCAAACTATCCACGTCTTTTCTGAAAACTGGAGCGACCAACGCGCGCTCGATCTGGTCTCGCGAGACTGTCTGCAAGACGACCCGAGGGTTTTGCGTGACCTCCCACAGTTTAGGATCGAACTGCCGCCACACTTCGTCGATAGCATGATTCCATGACCAGTGCATATCCAAGGCGAGTTCCGCCAGGGAATCAAACCCCTCGATTTCGATAGGTAGGAGGTTATAGATCGGGTGACTGGCGCGGACTTGGTCGTTCATGATTTCACCATAGGACTCGACGCAACGAGGGTGTTGCTGACGATCGCCTGTGCTTCATTCAGAATGCGATTCAGATGATCCGCTCCCTGGAAGCTCTCCGCATAGATCTTGTAGATATCTTCAGTTCCAGACGGGCGCGCCGCGAACCAACCGCTCTCGGTCACAACCTTCAACCCGCCGATAGGGGCGCCGTTGCCTGGCGCACGCGTGAGGATGGCCTGGATCTTTTCTCCGGCCAGATCTGTTGACCGAACTTGCTGCGGCGAGAGCTTCTCCAGAACCTGTTTTTGGTCCGGCGTAGCCACCGCCTCAATGCGATCGTAAAAAGGCTCGCCAAATTCGCGCGTGAGGTCGCCGTAGATCTCGCCCGGATCACGGTTCATCCGCGCCGTGATCTCTGCTGCAAGCAACGCCGGGACGATTCCGTCTTTGTCAGTCGTCCACACACCGCCGTCCATACGAACGAACGATGCACCCGCGCTCTCTTCGCCGCCGAAGCCAAGCAAGCCGTCGAGCAAGCCATCGACGAACCACTTGAAACCAACCGGCACCTCGTAGAGTTTCCGGCCAAGCTTCGCAGTGACGCGATCAATCATGCTGCTGCTTACTACCGTCTTGCCCACCGCCGCCGCCTCGCTCCACTTCGGACGGCGCTGAAAGAGGTAGAAGATGGCAACGGAAAGATAGTGATTGGGCGGAAGCAACCCCGCGCTCCTGGTGACGATCCCGTGGCGGTCGTGGTCAGTATCGCAGGCGAATGCGATCGCAAAGCGATCCTTCAAACCAATCAAGCTCTGCATTGCATATGGCGAGGATGGGTCCATGCGGATCTGCCCGTCCCAATCTACGCTCATAAAGCGAAACGTCGGGTCAACGACCTCGTTCACTACGGTGAGGTTTAACCCATAGCGCTCGGCAATTGGTCCCCAGTAGTGAACGCCGGCACCTCCGAGCGGGTCGACTCCCATACTGACCTTCGCCTCCCGCAAAACATCCATGTCAATCACATTGGCGAGGTCAGCAATGTAAGCATTGCGATAATCGTGCCTGTGCGTTGTGCTTGCGTGGAGAGCTTTCTCGAAGGGAAGCCGTCTCACCCCCAGAAGGCCGTTCTCTAAGAACTCATTTGCCTTGGTTTCGATCCAGGCAGTAACGTCGGATTCCGCTGGCCCGCCACTCGGAGGATCGTATTTGAACCCTCCGTCATGTGGCGGATTGTGGGACGGCGTAATGACGATGCCGTCGGCGAAACCTGTCTTGCGCCCGCGGTTGTAAGCGAGGATGGCGTGGGATACGACAGGGGTAGGGGTGTATTCATCCTCCTGTGCGATCATGACATCCACTCCATTTGCCGCCAGCACCTCCAGCGCACTGGCAAGAGCCGGTACGGAAAGAGCATGCGTGTCCATGCCAAGAAACAGCGGGCCATCAATCTTCTTGTGCTTGCGGTATAAGCAGATGGCCTGAGTAATGGCGAGAATATGCCACTCATTGAAAGCCGTTTTGAAAGCCGAACCGCGATGCCCCGATGTGCCGAAAGCAACCCTTTGTTCCGGCAGCGAAGGATCAGGCGCCTGCGTATAGTAGGCCGTGACGAGTCTGGGTACGTTTACCAGCATTGACAGTTCGGCTGGTTTTCCCGCACAAGGACTTACTTTCATGTCTACCTCGTCCAATGCCGCGATGCTTGTTTTGATATCTCGTCAGCAAAGGCCGTGTCAAATCATCGCCCTGCCTTACGTAACAGACAGGACACAGCATTTCACCAACGAGGGTTCTTTAAGGGAAAGCTCTTGCCTGAGCGGCAAAGATTCGGGCAAAGAGTTTGATATGTTTTCATGCCAATTCAACACACTGTATGGTGTGCGGCTCTGTCGTGCTGTTCACTTTCAGACTTAGCCGCAGGTGTTGTTTGGATGCCGCGAGGCAAATGTTCGTGGCCCGCTCGGCCGTCCACGATAACTCTTGTCAACTTTAAAAGGCGCCGCTGCATCCCACCCAGTACGGAGCGAAGGACACCCACAACCGACAGCTAACAAGGGAACTCCTGAATTCCAGTCCGGGGGAATGCGAGTTTCCTACTACGGAACCGAGCCGATGGGCGCCCCGTAATGAGTGCTTAGTTATGGGGCTGCCGGCAGTTGGTTTACCGAGCGCGTATCCGAAGTAAGCATTGCCGCGAACTCACCGCCCGAGTTCGTCGCACGTACTAAGCGCTCATCAATACACGCAGAAAGACGCTAAAACACCAGACAGAAGTGACACGATGAAACCGACACAGATGAGAGCGACACAGTTGCTTCACAATTTGGGCCAGAGCATCTGGCTCGATAACATCACACGCGACTTGCTGAACAGCGGTACACTGCGGCGCTACGTCAACCAACTCTCGGTAACAGGGCTTACCTCAAATCCGACAATCTTCGACCACGCGATCAAAAACAGCACTGCTTACGACGCCACTATCCGCGAGAAGTTGAGCAAGGGCAAATCAGGCGAGGCACTCTTTTTTGAATTAGCGCTGGAGGACATAATACGGGCCGCCGCTCTCTTTCGCCCGATCCACGATCAGACGGACGGGATGGACGGGTGGGTGTCGTTGGAGGTGTCGCCCTTGCTGGCCTATGACACAGCCAGCACCCTCGCCGCTGCCAAGGAACTGCACGCGCACGCGGGACAGGATAACCTTCTCATCAAGATCCCTGGAACCAAGGAGGGTCTGCCCGCCATCGAGCAAGCCATCTTTGCCGGCATTCCGATTAATGTCACTCTCCTGTTCTCGCGCGAGCAATATCTGGCTGCTGCGGGGGCGTTCTTGCGCGGCATAGAGCGGCGCATCGATGCCGGACTTGAGCCTACTGTCGGCTCGGTCGCCTCTGTATTCATCAGTCGCTGGGACGTCGCGGTGATGGACAAAGTTCCCGACTCACTTCGCGACCAACTCGGGATCGCGATCGCTAAGCGTATATACAAGGCCTACCGCGAGTTGCTTGATTCGCCTCGCTGTCAGCGCGTTTTCAACGCCGGCGCCCGTCCGCAACGGCTCCTATGGGCCAGCACAGGAACCAAGGACCCCAAGGCATCCGATGTCCTCTACATTAAGGCTCTCGCCGCACCTTTCACGGTGAACACCATGCCGGAGGGTACGTTGAAAGCTCTCGCCGATCACGGTGAGTTGGGTACGATTCTGCCAGCCGACGGTGGCGACAGTGAGGAAGTGCTCGGGCAATTCGCCACGGCCGGCATCGATGTCGAGGCACTGGCTACCCAGCTTCAGGATGAAGGAGCGAAGTCCTTCGTCCAGTCCTGGAACGATCTGATGGCGGTCATCAATTCCAAGAGCTCTGCACTTAAGGCGGCCTAGCTGTGCCCGGCTAAAAACCTAAAAAGAAGATGTGAAATGAAAGGAGCACTAATATGACAACACCTGTCGAGGTAGACACCAAAAGTCATGCAATTGAGCCGCTGATTAATCGCCCCGCATGGAAAGCCCTCCAGACCCACTACAAGAAGGCTCAGCAGTTACATCTACGAGATCTCTTCGCCGTTGACCCCAAGCGCGGTGAGCGGATGACGGCTGAGGCTGTTGGGCTCTTGCTGGACTACTCAAAGAACCGCGTCACCGATGAAACACTCAAGCTCCTCATCGAGCTAGCCGAAGAGTCAGGACTGCGAACGCGGATCGACGCTATGTTTCGAGGCGAGAAGATCAACATCACGGAAAAGCGGGCGGTCTTGCACGTGGCCCTGCGCGCGCCGAAAGGAACATCGATCGTCGTAGATGGCGAGGACGTTGTGCCCCAGGTACACGCCGTGCTGGATAAGATGACTGACTTCTCGAACCGCGTCCGGAACGGGGAGTGGAAAGGCCATACCGGTAAGCGCATTCGTAATGTCATTAATATCGGCATTGGCGGCTCCGACCTGGGGCCCGTTATGGCCTACGAGGCACTGAAGCATTACAGCGATCGCGCCATGACTTTTCGGTTCGTCTCCAACATTGATGGAACTGACTTTGCGGAAGCTGTTCGCGACCGCGACCCGTCGGAAACCCTCTTCATTATTTCTTCCAAGACCTTTACGACGCTGGAAACAATGACAAACGCCCACACAGCTCGTGCATGGTCAGTGAAAGCTTTTGGCGGTGAAGAAAAGGCTGTCGCCAAGCACTTCGTGGCTGTGTCAACGAATGCGGCGGAAGTAGCGAAGTTCGGTATCGATACGGCCAACATGTTCGAATTCTGGGACTGGGTTGGCGGTCGTTACTCTATGGACTCGGCGATTGGGCTTTCGACGATGCTGGCCATTGGACCGGATAATTTCCGCGCCATGTTGGACGGCTTTCACCAGATGGATGAGCACTTCCGCACGGCTCCGTTCGATCGCAACCTGCCGGTGCTGATGGGTCTCATGGGCATCTGGTACAACGACTTTTTCGGTGCTCAGACAGTTGCGGTACTTCCATATGAACAGTACCTGAAGCGCTTTCCAGCCTATCTACAGCAGTTGACGATGGAGAGCAACGGCAAACACGTCACGTTGGATGGGAACGAGGTCACCTACGCGACTAGCCCTATTTATTGGGGTGAGCCGGGTACCAACGGGCAACATTCTTTCTACCAGCTGATCCACCAGGGCACCCGGCTGATTCCTTGTGACTTCATTGCATTTGGCCGCCCGCTCAATCAACTCGGACGCCATCACGACATGCTCATGGCAAACGTCTTCGCGCAGACTGAGGCGCTGGCATTCGGGAAGACGCCTGAGCAAGTGAAGGCCGAGGGTACGCCGGATTGGCTCGTGCCACACCGTGTCTTTGAGGGCAATCGTCCGTCGAACACAATCCTTGCCGACCGGCTCACGCCGGAAACTCTTGGCAAACTGGTTGCCCTTTACGAACACAGCGTGTTCACCCAGGGCACCATCTGGCAGATTAACTCCTTCGACCAATGGGGCGTCGAACTCGGTAAGGCGCTGGCGCAGCGGATCATTCCTGAACTCGAGAGCGAGACAGAGCCGGCGCTCGGCCATGACAGTTCAACGAACAGCTTGATCCGCCGCTACCGGATACTCAAGGAAACATCGTGATGCCGTGGTTTTGACAGACATTTGCAAAGGAGCGATGTATGCAACTTGGAATGGTTGGGCTTGGAAGGATGGGAGCAAACATGACGCTGCGGCTCATTAAGAAAGGCCACAGGTGCGTGGTCTTCGACATGTCGCCGAAAGCAGTGAACGCGTTAGTTCAGGAGAAAGCAACCGGAAGTTCCTCACTGCATGATCTGGTGGCGAAGCTCGAAAAACCTCGGGCGATCTGGCTCATGGTTCCGGCAGCAGTCGTAGATAAAACTATAGCTGAGCTCTTGCCTCACCTCGAGCCCGATGATGTCGTTATCGACGGCGGCAACTCCTATTACGTGGACGACATTCGGCGCGCAAAGGAACTCGGCGCAAAGCGCATTCACTACGTGGATGTAGGAACGAGCGGAGGTGTCTGGGGATTGGAACGGGGCTATTGCATGATGATCGGTGGAGAAAAAGACGTAGTCACGCACCTCGATCCAATCTTCTCGACACTGGCGCCCGGCACCGGTGACGTGCCGCGCACGCCGGGGCGCGAGGCGCTTGACGGAACCGCTGAACAGGGCTACCTGCACTGCGGTCCAAACGGTGCCGGCCATTTTGTGAAGATGGTCCACAATGGTATCGAGTACGGCCTCATGGCCGCCTACGCTGAGGGATTGGGCGTCTTACGCGACGCCAACGTGGGCAAGAAACAGGATGCGATCGACGCAGAGACGACGCCATTGCGTGACCCCGAGCATTATCAATATGACCTCAACTTACGTGACGTCGCGGAGGTGTGGCGGCGCGGCAGCGTGATCGCATCGTGGTTGCTGGACCTGACGGCTGCCAGCTTGGTGAAAGATCCCACACTCTCCCAGTTCGCTGGGCGTGTTTCGGATTCGGGCGAGGGCCGGTGGACGATCAAGGCGGCGATCGATGAGGCCGTGCCGGTTCCGGTTCTCTCCACCGCGCTTTTCCAGCGCTTCACCTCGCGCGGTGAGGCGGATTATCAGGACAAACTGCTCTCAGCGATGCGCTACGGTTTCGGAGGACACCTGGAGAAACCAGAGGACAAGACTGAGGCCGCGTAAAGGAGTTAGCAATGACGAATCCCCATTCCGATTCTCTGGTCTTCTTCGGTGCCACCGGCGATCTTGCCTACAAGAAAATTTTTCCGGCGCTGCAGGCCATGCTAAAGCGTGGCCACCTTGACGTGCCGGTCATTGGTGTGGCCAAAGCTGGTTGGAACCTTGAACAGTTTCGGGCGCGGGCACACGACAGTCTCGAGAAACACGGCGGAGTCGATGCTGCGGCTTTCGACAAGCTGAGCGGTTTACTGCGTTATGTGGACGGCGACTACGCAGACCCTGCCACCTTTCAGGCAATCCGCAGCGCAACTCAGTGGGGCGCAGCGTCCAGCACACTACCTCGCCATTCCGCCCCTCATGTTTGAAACAGTTGTGGAACAACTTGCGAACACAGGCTGCGCACAGGGTGCTCGCGTCATTGTCGAGAAACCATTCGGCCATGATCTGGCCTCGGCACAGGAACTCAACCGAATTCTGCACGCAGCCTTCCCCGAGTCCGCGATCTTTCGCATCGACCACTATCTTGGCAAGCGTCCGGTGAACAATGTGGTGGTTTTCCGTTTCGCTAATGCGCTCATGGAGCCGTTCTGGAACCGGAACTACATCGAAAGCGTGCAGATCACCATGGCGGAAGAATTCGGAGTGCAGGGGCGGGGCGCTTTCTACGATCAGACTGGCGCGATTCGCGACGTGGTTCAAAACCACCTCTTCCAAATCCTGTGCAACCTTGCGATGGAACCCCCGGTTCGCATAGACAGTGAGAGCGTTCGCGATGAGAAGGTGAAGGTGCTGCGAGCGATTCCCTCATTGGAGGCGAACAATCTCGTCCGAGGACAGTTCCGCGGCTACCTCCAGGAAAAGGGCGTTGCGCCTGATTCAAAGATGGAAACGTTTGCCGCGCTGCGACTGGAGGTTGATTCCTGGCGATGGAAAGGGGTGCCTTTCCACATTCGCGCGGGAAAGAACCTGCCTGTGACCTGTACAGAGGTAGTGGGCCGGTTCCGAAAACCCCCGTCGGTTATTCCCGATAGTGCTTTGGCTCAGAACTATCTCCGGTTCCGAATCAGTCCCGAGATGACGATAGCCTTGGGTGCGACTGTCATGGCTCCGAGCGAAGTATTGAAAGGCGAAACCGTAGAAATGGTCGCCAGCCGTCATCCCCGTCCCGAGGAGATGGAAGCCTACGAGCGAGTGCTGGGCGACGCCATGGCGGGAGATGCCACGCTATTTGCCCGTCAGGATTACGTCGAGGAGGCATGGCGAATCGTCGATCCGGTGCTGAAGGCTGGTACTCCCATCTACGTATACGAGAAGGGCACTTGGGGGCCGAGTGAGGTGAACGAGAGAGTTTTGCCCGCCGGGGGCTGGCATAACCCCATCTCCAACGACGAGGAGGATTTCCGCATTGCCGCCTAAGACGGTCACTCGTAGCGCAACCGGACAGACGCCGAATAAGTGAGGAGAATCAATATGCGCGCGGGAAATGCCACGGATCATGCTGGGTTTGTGTATGAAGGAAGAATTGGTTTCTCGTCTTCGCGGGGCGGGGCATGAGATACGTGGGCGCTTCCGGCCGCGGGATGAACACTTTCGGAGCCTCGCCTCCGCTCAAAGAACTCCAGAGAAAATTTGATTTCGGGCCGGAGCGCGGCGTTGCGATTGCGAAAGAACTGCTGGGTCGAGGGTACGTCGTGGGTGCCATTAATCCCGAGCAAAGCTTTACCGAAAATGCGAGGACCGCTGCAGCAGAGGTTGAGAGCACTGGACGAAGCTCTCCGCTCGGTGCCACGGTAATTCCTGGCGGTGTCAATTTCAGCGTATTCTCCCGTGGAGCCTCGGCTGTGGAGTTGCTGCTCTTTGACCGGGTGGACGATGCACCGGCCCGCGTGATTCCGATTGACCCCGCGACGAATCATACGTACCACTACTGGCACATCTTCGTATTAGAGCGGTTTCATGGTGTCTGTATCCGATAGCCGCAGAATTGAAACCAAGCCGCGGAATCTTGTGCGGTGATAGCTGCCATGGCGGCTGTGATGGCGAGGTCGAGGGTGTCGAGCATTCGAGCTTTGCTTGCTCGTAAGTGTTGTTTGATCTTTGACCAGCACTTCTCGATGGGATTGAAGTCCGGTGAGTAAGGCGGTAGATAGAGCAGTTCGGCTCCGGCTTGTTCAATCAATATGCGAACCTGCCGATGCTTATGTGCCGACAGATTGTCCATGATCACAATCTGTCCAGGACGCAATCGCGGACATAGGACCTGTTCCAGATAGGCCAGAAAGACATCACCGTCGGTGGGTTCTGGGATCGTCATGGTGGCCAGCAGGCCGTTCATCGTAATCGCCCCCAACAGAGTCACGGTATGCCAGTGCCCGCCAGGAGCACCTTCGCACACACGATCACCGCGTTCGCCGCGCCCGTAGCGACGGGTCATCTCGGTGGTCACGCCGCTTTCGTCCAGAAACACCAAGCGTTGCGGATCGATTCGAGCGATCAACTCCCACCACGATTGCCGTCGCTGCCGGCCTTCTTTCGTGTCCTGCTCACTGGCGTGCAACGTTTTTTTTACGCCGCAACCCCAACCGCTGGAGTTCAAGACAGAGTCGCGTCTTGCTGAGCTTCACCTGCAGATGTTGCTCCAGCCGTTGCCCCAACTCGGCCAGCGTGAGATCCGGTTGATCCTGCAACTGCTGCCGCAGGTGCTGTTTCACTGCGTCGGTCACCCGGCTCACCGGCCCATGGACCCGTTGCAGAGGCCGCTCCATTTGTCCCGACCTCAACTGTTGCCGTCGAATCTTCTTTGTAAAACCGTAGCTGACACCAAACTGCTCCGCCAACTGCTCCAGGCCGATCCCGGCCCTTTCGTATGCCTGCAGAAGCTTGCACCGCAAATCATCCGAATATGCTCGTGGCATCGCTTTGTGTCTTCACGGAGAAATCGCCACCTGCAACTTACTCCAATCCCTCTTTTCTGGATATAACTACTTAGGAACCGCTCTAGGCGTGCAACCGGGCCAAATGTACGGTTATCGCGTGCACGGAAGCTGGGACCCCGCGAACGGGATGCGTTTTGACTCCACAAAGGTGCTCCTCGATCCATATGGCCTGAGTGTAGTTGTTCCGAAGAACTACAGCCGCGATGCTGCGCGCCAGGAAGGCGACAATGCCGCAACGGCGATGAAGAGCGTGGTGGTGGATCCGCACGCGTACGATTGGGAAGGCGACACAGTGCTGCGTCGACCGTCCTCTCGGAGCATTATTTACGAGATACACGTGAGAGGGTTCACGCGCCATCCCAGTTCCGGGGTTTCCGACAAAACACGCGGCACATATGCCGGTTTTATCGAGAAGATTCCATATCTTCAGCAACTCGGCATCACTGCCGTCGAACTGCTGCCGGTGTTCCAGTTCGACGCCCAGGATGCCCCACCTGGACGCGTCAACTACTGGGGATACGCGCCTATATCGTTCTTTGCTCCGCACCATGGCTACAGTTCGCGTCGCGACCCGCTCGGCCCGGTAAACGAGTTTCGCGACTTGGTAAAGGCGCTGCACCGAGCTGGCATCGAGGTCATTCTCGATGTTGTCTTCAATCACACCACCGAAGGCGACCACCGCGGGCCGACGCTGAGTTTTCGCGGTCTCGATAACAGCACCTACTACATCCTTGAACAAGACCGCTCGCGCTACGCAAATTTCAGCCGCACAGGAAACACGCTCAACGCCAACAATCCAATCGTCCGCCGGATGATCGTGGATAGTCTCCGCTATTGGGTTAAAGCGATGCACGTGGATGGCTTCCGCTTCGATCTGGCATCGATCCTCGAGCGCGACGAGTCGGGAAATTTGTTGCCGAGCCCACCGGTGCTGTGGGATATCGAATCGGACCCGGTGCTCGCGGGCACGAAGCTGATCGCTGAGGCATGGGACGCTGCAGGCCTTTACCAGGTAGGCAGCTTCATTGGGGACAGTTGGAAAGAGTGGAATGGCCGCTTCCGCGACGATGTTCGCAGCTTTTTCCGTGGCGACCAGGGCTCGGTGGCGCCCCTTGCTGACCGGTTGCTCGGCAGCCCCCAGATCTACGGTCACAAGCAACGCGAGGCAGAAGAGAGCGTGAACTTCGTGACCTGTCACGACGGATTCACACTCAACGATCTCGTCTCCTACAACCAAAAGCACAACGAACCGAACGGAGAAGAACAACCGGGATGGCGCGAACGATAACCGAAGCTGGAATTGCTGGTGTCGAGGGCCCAACCGATGATCCTTCGGTAGAGAAGCTGAGAAACCGGCAGGTCAAGAACTTCCTCACCGTGACGATGCTCTCGCTGGGATTACCTATGATTTTGATGGGCGACGAAGTGCGGCGCACTCAGCATGGCAATAACAACGCCTATTGCCAGGACAACGAGACCAGTTGGTTTGACTGGACGCTGCTCGCGAAGCATGCCGATGTGCTTCGCTTCGCTACGCTTCTCAGCGCACGACGGCTGTTGCGAGACGTGGAGCCAGAGTTGCGACATTTCAGCCTCAACCAACTCCTGCGGAAGGCGAACATAGCGTGGCACGGCGTAAAACTTTGGCATCCGGACTGGGGCGATTCTTCGCACAGCCTGGCATTGAGCGCGGATTGCAGAAGTGAGGAGCTGTTGTTTTACGCGATTCTGAATGCCTATTGGGAGCCGCTCGACTTTGAATTGCCTAGGGCAGGCGACTGCCGCGAGGACCCGTGGCGCCGATGGATTGACACTACACTTGACTCGCCGTGCGACATCATAAAATGGCGAAACGCACCACCGGTTTCGGGCCACAGCTATCAGGCCGGCCCCCACTCTGTGGTCGTGCTTTTCGCGCGCGCGGAAGATTAAATCAAGATTTGTGAGCCTTATCGGAAACGAAGATGCACTAGGTCACGAGAACTTAACCGCGTCTTGTGAGGCCGAGGCAAGAATGGGATCCCGACTATTTGGATGTTTGCACTCAGGAACACGACGCGTTTCGGATCGCTTCGAACCCGCTCTCGGCCGCGACAATCAACGCCAATGCCTACATCGTGAGCACGGCTCGGAACCGGGCCTGGCCGTCCACAACACGCTGATATGCCTTCGGAGCTTCGGCCAACGGATACGTCTCGACTATCGTTTTAACTTTTCCTTTTGCTACGAAATCCAGCGCCTCATAAAGGTACTCGGGACCGTTTTGCTGGCTGCCGATGATCCGAATGCGCTTCATGATGAGGTCCATCAGCGAGATCGAAAGCGGCTCCGCGTCGGCTCCCATGGTGACGAGCCGGCCGTCCGGCCGCAGCCCCTGAATGCTGTCCACCATCGACTTGGTCGAATTGGAAGTACTGAGGATCACATCTGCGCCGCCTGCTGCGGCGAGGCTCTTTCCGTCACGGACGATTTCATCCGCGCCGAGATCGCGGATCATTTTGTCTTTATCGGGAGAGTGCGAAACTGCGATGGTCTCGAAGCCTGCAGCCTTCGCGTACTGCACTGCGAGGTGCCCGAGCCCTCCGATCCCGAGCACGGCCACGCGCTCATGCGGCTTGGGATCGGCCCAACGAAGCCCGCTATAGACTGTGTAACCGGCGCAGAAGATCGGGGCTGCTTGCTCGTAGGAAACATTGTCGGGAATCAAATAGGTCGCGTCAGCATTCATTAGCATGTACTCCGCGTGACCGCCTTGTACATCGAGGCCTGTGCCCCTCAGATAAGGACAGAACATCCTTCGGCCGCGCTGGCACCATTCGCAGCGTCCGCACGTAGATTGAATCCATGCGGTGCCCACACGGTCACCTACCTTTCGCGTGGTGACGTCGGGAGCCATGCCAACGATCTCGCCGACCGGTTCGTGCCCGAGGATTCGGGGAAACTGTCCTGGAATGTGTCCGAGTGTTTCGTGGACGTCGGTATAGCAGATGCCGCTTGCGTGCATCTGCACGAGCACTTGATTGTGCCCGGGTTGAGGCTGGGGAACTTCTTGGATCTGCCACGAACTGCTCACAGCGGGTACCACTGCAGCTTTCATGAGTCTTTCTCCTAGGACAGTTCGATGCAGGCGCCTTTGCGAGCGGTGCATGATTCATCGCTGCGGGCTGCTGCGCGCCGACACATCGGGTGCAAACAGATCTCGGATGTGATGGCGTGATATCGGTTAACGAGGTATGCGGATGATTGGGTTGTAACCTGCGAATCCGCGGCGCAACCGCTGCGCGCAGGATCCTGGAACCGTTGGGCGTGGAACTACATCCGCAGATGACGCGAATCGTTCACGTTCAACAAGGATTCGCGTTTCTTGGCTACGAGATCAAGCAGGGCCTGCGGAGACTAAGGCTGTCGGCTCGCAAGATTCAAAGCGGGGTACGAGAAGGTGGAAGCGGTCGGCGTCCGCTTGGGCTGTCGAATTGAAGACTCGCAAAAACGAAGCTGCCAATATAGCACGGTTGCGAGCGGGGAAAACGACGGCAGAAAGCAACTATCTGCATCCATCGCCATAAAATGACGTCTCTCCCCGCTGGTCTCGCTGGACTATTGGAGCGGTTGGTCTCCCTGACCCACAGGAGCATCATCGGCAGAAACAAAGAAAGCTATAAGCTGATTGGAGCTATCGTTTGTCGCCGATGTCAGGTTTACGCGGCCGCTCCTGGCCAAGTCCCTCGACCAGCAACACGGCCTCTGAAACATCATGAATGGAGTGCCACTGCCGATTTATGCTGGGCGACCCATCCGGCGATGCCTTCGCCCAGATTGAGGCGTACGGCGCCCATTTCTACGTCATGGGGCAACTGAGATGCGCGGAGCACAATTTCTCCTGTCTCATGGTCTGGCAAATAGACCAGGCAGGCGTCGCAAGCGGTTACCCCAACCGTGATGGCGACGAGTTCCTCCAACATATCGTCGATCGAGAGACCGGAGCTGACAATTCGGCTTGTACGATGCGGATGGCAACTTCCCATCCAGCAGCATCATTCCCTTTTTGCATACTCTATTCACAACTTCCCCTGGCCCCAAGCGGTTTTATCGCCATTGTAGGCAGGGTAAGCTGAAGCGATGATGGAAGGCTAATCGACACTTCTTATACCGTCCATGGCTACGTGTCCGTAGCGCCGAACTAAACAAGATCATGTAAATCCCGCGCTTATCGCAGGGATAAAGAAAATGAATTGGACGGCAGGTTGCGGTTCATCGTACAGTTTCATTCAACCGGAGTAACTGAGCAGAGCGACCGTGGACGTCGTCCAAGCTTAGGCACTCTTTCCCGATAGACGCGGCGCTGTAGCTCGCGTTTGTTCTCTTAAGCTCCAAGACGAGCCGATCGTCCCAAGCCGCTTCTGGCTGGACGAACCCCTATAGCTAATTTAATCCGCGCAAAGTCACGTCAGGTCATGACGCGAGCCGTTGAGCAATCATGTGGCGCGGTGTACCCGCATCTCTAGTTTGGATGCCGCGACAGGTGTACTCACAGATTTCAAGAAACCCAAAGACCTCTTTAAGGAGCATTGATATGAGACGAAGCATCGCGATCTACGGCAAAGGTGGAATCGGAAAATCCACGACGACTCAGAACACGGTAGCAGCGCTGGCTGAGATGGGTAAAAAGATAATGGTGGTCGGATGCGACCCCAAGGCGGATTCTACCCGTCTGCTTCTCGGCGGCCTGGTTCAGAAGACTGTGCTGGACACACTACGCGATGAAGGCGATGAAGTCGATCTGGACGATGTTCGCCGCAGAGGATATCGCGATACGTATTGCACCGAGTCGGGCGGACCGGAGCCGGGTGTGGGATGCGCGGGGCGCGGCATTATTACCTCGATCAATCTGCTGGAGCAGCTTGGCGCCTACAACGACGAACTCGATTACGTCTTCTACGACGTGCTTGGTGACGTGGTCTGCGGCGGATTTGCCATGCCAATGCGCGAAGGCAAGGCGCAGGAAATCTACATTGTGTGCTCGGGCGAGATGATGGCGATGTATGCGGCCAACAACATCTCAAAGGGCATTGTGAAATTTGCTCAGGCCGGCGGCGTGCGCCTCGGCGGCATTATCTGCAACAGCCGCAAGGTCGATAACGAGTTAGAAATGATTACAGAATTTGCGCGCCTGCTGGGTACGCAGTTGATCCACTTCGTTCCGCGCGACAATGACGTGCAGCGCGCCGAGATCAATCGCAAGACGGTGATTGAGTGGCGTCCAGACTGCCCCCAGGCAGATGAGTACCGCGCCCTGGCCAAGGCGATCGACAACAACAAGTTGTTCGTCATCCCGAAGCCCTTGGAGATCGAAACGCTGGAAAAACTGCTGATCGACTTCGGTCTGGTTGACGGTATTGCGCCCGGCACCGAGGTCGCTGTCTAATCCGGCGCTCTCCTATTCCTGATGAAACACAGCCTGCCCGATGAGGGCCAGCCCGAGCAATGGAGTGTTGATATGTCGAAAGATCCGCGCGTTGTCAAAGAAGAACTAATACAGATCTATCCGAAGAAGCTTCGCCAGAAGCGCTCCGAGCAGATTGTTGTCACAGAACATCGTGAGGACGGCAGCGTGCCGGAGATCAAGTCGAATGTGCGCTCCAGTCCAGGCATCATTACCCAGCGCGGCTGTACCTATGCCGGATGCAAGGGCGTGATTTTTGGACCCACTCGCGACATTCTCAACCTCGTGCATGGCCCCATCGGCTGCAGTTTTTACGCCTGGCTGACGCGGCGTAATCAGACTCGTACGCCGACGGAGACTGCTCCGAATTTCATGAACTACTGCCTCTCGACCGACATGCAGGACGAAAACATTGTCTTCGGCGGAGAAAAGAAGCTGAAGGTTGCAGTGAAAGAGGCATTTGAACTCTTTCATCCCAAGGCGATAGCGATTTTCTCGACCTGCCCGGTCGGACTCATCGGAGACGATGTGCATGCCGTAGCTCGGGAAATGTCAGCCGAGCTCGGCATCAACATCTTCGGCTTGAGTTGCGAAGGCTACCGCGGGGTCAGCCAGTCGGCAGGACATCACATTGCCAACAACGGGCTGTTTAAACACATCATCGGACTAGATGAGACGCCGCATGACGACAAGTTCAAAATCAATCTGCTGGGTGAGTACAACATCGGCGGCGACGGTTTCGTGCTGGAAGAGATTTTCACACGTTGCGGCATCAAGCAGATATCGACGTTCAGTGGGAACTCGACGTATGACAGCATGGCGAACTCCCACACCGCCGACCTCAACCTAGTCATGTGCCACCGCTCGATCAATTACGCGGCGGAGATGATGGAAAAGAAATTTGGTATTCCGTGGATGAAGGTGAACTTCATCGGCGCCGATGCAACGGCAAAAACGCTGCGCAAGATTGCGCAATACTTTGACGATGCCGAACTCACAAATAATGTAGAGCAGGTGATCGCTGAGGAAATGGCGAAAGTGGAGGCGACACGGGCGGTAGTGAAGGCACGCTGCCAAGGAAAGACGGCCATGCTATTCGTGGGTGGCTCACGCGCCCACCATTACCAGATGTTGTTCACTGAAATCGGGATGAAGACCGTCGCCGCCGGCTATGAATTCGGTCACCGCGACGATTACGAAGGGCGGAAGGTATTGCCCGGAATCAAGATCGATGCGGACAGCAGAAACATCGAGGAACTCGACGTGGTTCCAGACCCGGAGCGTTATCGCGCACGTCGCAGCCCCGATCAAATCGCCAAGTTGGAAGGTCTTTCCGAGATGGAGTTCCGAGATTACATCGGCATGATGCCGGAGATGGAAGACGACACACTCGTCATCGATGATCTGAGCCATCACGAAACGGAACGTCTGCTGGAAATCTACAAGCCTGACATTTTTTGCGCAGGCATCAAGGAGAAGTACGCGGTGCAGAAGATGGGAATTCCCTGCAAGCAACTGCATAGCTATGACTACGGCGGGCCGTACGCCGGGTTCCGTGGAGCGATCAACTTCTTCAATGACATTGACCGGATGGTGAACATGAAGATTTGGTCGTTTGTGACTCCGCCCTGGCAAGAGCAGGCGAAGAAGCAGACGGGCGTGGCCGCCGACTAAACCGCGCACTCCATTTGGATCGATTCAGTGCTTTGACCCAGTGCTTTCATCGAGCACATGGACTGCTCATCGAGCAGAAAGGGAATTCTCTATGCTTTTACGCCACACTACCGATGAGGTTCTGGAACGCACCGCACTCACGGTGAATCCCGCCAAGACGTGCCAACCGATAGGCGCGATGTACGCTGCGCTGGGTCTGCACAGTTGCCTTCCGCACAGCCATGGATCACAGGGCTGCTGTTCCTACCATCGCAGCACCTTGACGCGGCACTACAAGGAACCGGTAATGGCCGCGACCAGTTCTTTCACTGAAGGAACATCGGTCTTCGGTGGGCAGGCAAATCTGCTGCAGGCGATTCAAACGATCTTTACCGTCTATAACCCTGACGTGATCGCGGTTCACACCACTTGCCTATCAGAGACGATTGGCGACGATCTGGTGCAGATCATCGCCAAGGCTGTGGGAGAAAGCAAGGTGCCCGAAGGCAAGCACGTAATTCACTGCAATACGCCGAGCTATGTCGGCTCGCACGTCACCGGGTTTTCGAACATGACGAAGGCGTTCGTGACCTACTTTGCCGATCCGAAGGCGGAGAAGAGCAAGCAGGTCAACCTGATCCCAGGGTGGGTTGAACCCTCAGACATGCGTGAGCTGAAATGCCTGGCCCACAAGATGGGAATCGATATCGTGATGTATCCGGACACCTCCGACGTGCTGGATGCGCCGCAGACCGGCAAACATGAGTTTTATCCCAAGGGCGGTACCACGGTGGAGCAGATACGTACCTCGGGGGGAAGCGTTGCCACCCTCGGATTGGGACTTTCGGCTTCCACGGCGGCAGTTGATGCGCTGACGGAAAAGTGCGGTGTCTCGGGCGAAATGCTCGAACTGCCGATTGGCCTGCAGGCTACCGACCGCTTCATAGACACGCTGCGCACGATGGCAGACGTGAAGGTGCCGGACGCCATCACCGATGAACGCGGACGTCTGCTCGACATCATCTCTGACATGCATCAGTACCTTCACGGCAAGCGGGTTGCGCTCTTCGGAGACCCGGACCAACTGGTGTCGCTCACCGAGTTCCTGACCCTGCTCGACATGAAGCCGGTGTACGTAGTGACCGGCACGCCGACACCGCAGTTTGAAAAGCGCTTCATCACCGCAACCGGCGGCAACGTTCCAGAGGCGAAGATTCGCGCCGGAGCCCAGGCCGATATGTACCTGATGCATCAGTGGATCAAGCAGGAATCAGTGGATCTGCTGATTGGCAACACCTACGGCAAGTACATTGCGCGCGACGAAAACATTCCCTTCGTTCGTCATGGCTTCCCAATCCTCGACCGCGTGGGACATTCCTACTTCCCGACGGTTGGCTACAAGGGCGCGATGCGGTTGCTGGAGAAGATTCTCGGAGTGCTGATGGATCGCCAGGATCGCGACGCTCCTGAGGAAAGCTTTGAACTGACGATGTAGCAGGTGTAGTTCAACGTTTTACTTCAGCATTTCTGCTTCACAGAGGAAAAGGCGATGGCGGATATCTTACGAGGGCGCGAGCGGCAGGTTTATCGCAAGGGTCAGCAACAGACCTTCCAGCTCGACTGCGAGAAACAGAGCGTGGCTGGTTCGGTGAGCCAGCGCGCCTGCGTCTTCTGCGGCTCGCGCGTCGTACTGTATCCCATCGCCGACGCCTTGCACATTGTGCATGGGCCGATTGGCTGCGCCTCCTACACCTGGGACATACGGGGAGCGCTGTCATCCGGGCCGGAACTGCACCGGCTCAGCTTCTCGACCGACATGCAAGAGCTGGATGTGGTGCACGGCGGCGAAAAGAAACTCCATGCCGCGCTCTGCGAACTGATCGACGCACACCAACCGAAGGCGGCTTTCGTATATGCCACCTGCATCGTCGGCGTGATTGGCGACGATGTGGAGGCCGTATGCAAGCGGGTGAGCCTGGAAAAAGGAATCCCCGTGCTCGCGGTGCATTCGGAGGGTTTCAAAGGGACGAAGAAGGATGGCTATCAGGCGGCGTGCGATGCGCTGCTGCAACTGGTGGGAACGGGGCCGATCGAAGACATTAGCCCGATGAGCATCAACATCCTTGGCGATTTCAACCTGGCGGGCGAGACCTGGATGATCCGCAAATACTACGAGCGCATGGGCGTGCAGGTGGTTTCCTGCATCACCGGCGACGGGCGGATCGACGACATCCGGCGGGCCCACGGAGCGGCGCTGAACGTGGTGCAATGCTCGGGCTCGATGACGCACCTGGCCAAGCAGCTGAAAGAAAAGTACGGAATTCCGTTCATCCGCGTCTCCTACTTTGGCGTGGAAGATATGTCGAAGTCGCTCTACGACGTGGCGCGCCACTTCAAAGATCAGGAGATGCTCAAGCGCACGCAGGAGATGGTTCGCGAAGAGCTGGAGCGAATTATGCCGCTGATCGCCGACTACCGGAGGGTGCTCGAAGGCAAGCGCGCAGCGATCTATGTGGGAGGAGCGTTCAAGGCATTTTCTCTGGTGAGCGCGCTGCGCCTGCTGGGAATGACGACGGTGATGGTGGGCTCGCAGACCGGCAACAAGGAAGATTACGAGCAACTGAGGGAACTCTGCGACGAAGGCACGATCATCGCGGACGATTCGAACCCGCTGGAGCTTTCCAGCTTCCTGGAGGAAAAAGACGTGGACGTATTTATCGGCGGAGTGAAAGAGCGTCCCATCGCCTACAAACTCGGCATTGGGTTCTGCGATCACAACCACGAGCGCAAGGAAGCGCTGGCCGGATTTGAGGGCATGGTGAATTTTGCGCGCGAGGTTTATAGCAGCGTGATGAGCCCGGTGTGGCAGCTGACTCCGCGCAAACGCGGCAACTCGCTGGAGGTGGTGAAATGAGTTCGCCGGCCCCTGGCACAAAGTGCGAACCAAAGAGCGCACCGCGTCCGAATTGGGTTTCCACGCGCAATCCCTGCAAGGCCTGTGCTCCGCTGGGAGCGGCGCTGGTCATGCGCGGCATCGCCGGCGCGCTGCCTTTTCTGCATGGCTCGCAAGGCTGCGCGACTTATATGCGGCGCTACCTCATCAGCCATTTCCGCGAGCCGATGGACATTGCGACTTCGGGCTTCAGCGAGGCCACCACGATCTTCGGCGGAGGAGCAAATCTGCGCCAGGGCCTGGGAAATGTGACCTCGCAATATCATCCGACGTTGATCGGAATTGCGACCACCTGCCTGACGGAGACGATTGGCGAGGACGTGCACGGGCTGCTGCATGAGTATCGCGAGAAAAGCGCGGGAGCCGAAGGCCGCTGCTGGTGCATGTTTCCACGCCGAGTTACAGCGGCACGCACATCGATGGTTTCATGACGCGGTGCGCGCGGTGGTTGAGCAACTGGCGGAGGCCGGTGCGAAGCGCGATGCAGCAGCCGTCGTGAATCTGTTCCCGGGATTGGTCTCGGCCGAGGATTTGCGTTTCTAAAAGAAGTGGCTGCGGATTTCGCCATGCCAATCGACGCTCTTTCCGGACTACTCGGAGACGCTGGACGGGCGAGTCGATGGAGAAGTACCACAAGATTCCCGAGGGCGGTACGACGATTGCGGCGCTGCGCGCCATCGGCCTCGGCGAAGGCCAGCATCGAGTTCGGACGCACCTTGCTGCGCGCGAAGGCTACGGCGGCATCTTTTCTGCAGGAGCGCTTTGAGGTTCCGGCGAAGCGAATCGGTTTGCCCATCGGAGTTCAGGAGAGCGATGTGTTCTTTGCGGCGATGGAGAAGCTTACGGGAAACGAGACTCCGGAAAAATATCGGCGAGAGCGCGGACGGCTGGTAGACGCCTACGTGGATGGACACAAGTATCTGTTCGGCAAGCGCGCGATTGTCTTCGGCGATGAAGACATGGTGGTGGGGTTCGCGTCATTCCTCGCCGAAACCGGAGTGGTGCCGGTGCTCTGCGCCTCCGGAGGCAAGAGCGGCGCGCTGGCGGCGCAGCATTGCGGAAGTCACCACGTCACCACGTGCGCGAAGCCGTTGCAGTGCGCGACGGCGTTGACTTCATGACCATCGGCAGAAGAAGTGGAGTGGAAGGAACTGAAGCCGGACTTTGTGATCGGGAGCAGCAAAGGGGCAAAGTTGGCGCGCGAGCTTGGCGTGCCGCTGATCCGGGTTGGCTTTCCGATTCATGACCGCATCGGAGGACAACGCATTCTGCATCTCGGTTATCGCGGTGCGCAGCAACTGTTCGATCTCGTCGTCAACACCCTGCTGGAAGTGAAGCAGGACTCAATCATCAATCGGCTACAGCTATTTGTAGAGGTGCACAGATGCCACTGGATCTGACGCAACACCCTTGTTTCAACTCGGACGTTCGCCACACCACGGGGCGCATCCACTTGCCGGTGGCGCCCAAGTGCAACATCCAGTGCAACTACTGCGATCGCAAGTTTGATTGCATGAACGAGAGCCGTCCTGGAGTGACCAGCGCGGTGCTGGAACCGAAGCAGGCGCTGGCCTACCTGGACAAGGTTATGGAGCGCGTTCCGCAATTGAAGGTGGTCGGCATCGCCGGGCCGGGCGACCCGTTCGCCACTCCGGATGAAACGCTTGAGACTCTGCGCCTGGTGCGCGAGAAGTATCCCGAAATGCTGCTCTGCGTTGCCAGCAATGGATTGAACGTAGCGCCCTATGCCGAAGATCTTGCGCGTCTGCAGGTGAGCCACGTCACCATCACGGTGAACACCATCGATCCCGCAATCGGGGCGAAGATTTACTCATGGGTCCGCGATCACAAGACGATCTATCGCGGTGAAGCCGCTGCGCGGGTTCTGCTGGGAGCGGCAGCTTGCATCGATCAAAGCACTGAAGGCGGCAGGGGTCGCGCTGAAGGTAAACACGATCCTGGTGCCGGGGATCAATGACGAGCACGTGGAAGCAGTGGCCGAGGAGATGCGCGCGCTGGGAGCCGACGTGATGAACTGCATTCCGCTGTACCCGGTTGCGGGGACGCCGTTTGCCGAGATCGGCGAGATTGCCGCTTGCGGAGGTGACAAAGATCCGCGCCGTGGTCTGGCAAGATCCTTCCGCAGATGGAACACTGCACGCGATGCAGGGCGGATGCGGTCGGTCTGCTGGGAGCGGATCAGTCTTCGCGAACTGGTCAGCCTGATGCGCGACTCGGCCAATGGATTGCTGGATGATCGCTCAGGCCGCCCCTATGTTGCGGTTGCGAGCATGGAGGGAATACTGGTCAACCAGCATCTGGGCGAAGCTGACGAGCTGTGGATCTTCGAGTATGACGAGATCAAACCGAAGCTGGTGGCGATGCGCGAAACCCCCGAAGCAAGGCTCCGGCACTCAGCGCTGGCGCGACCTGGCCAAGACGATTGAAGACTGCCACACGATTCTGGTCGGCGGAGTGGGACGGTCACCGCGCTGGGTGTTGGAAAACAGCGGCCTCCGCGTGATCGAGGCCTCCGGCCTGATCGCACAGGCGATGGAAAGTCTGCATCGCAGCGGAGATGTTCCGGCGGCGATGAAGAAGCAATTTAAGTCCTGCGGAACTTCAGGTTGCGAGGGTACGGGCACCGGGTGCGCTTAATTCTAAATAATGGAGGAGAAACCAATGCAGAAACCGACGCACCACATTCTAGTTTGTGCCAGCTTCCGGGTTAAGGGGGAGAGCGAAGGGCATGTGTCATAAAAAGGATTCCGGAGAGCTGCTGTCTTACCTCGAAACGGAGCTGAGCGACCGCGGCATGGAGGACGTGATGGTCTCCAGCACAGGCTGCATGAACCGCTGCGAGAAAGGCCCACTGATGGTGGTTTATCCCGAGGGCTCCTGGTACGGTGAGGTGAATGAGGAGAAGATCGACGAGATTCTGGATGCGCTGAAAGAGGGCAAGGAAGCAACGGATCTGCTGCTGACTTAGAGCAATGCCGCGCCCGGAGCATTCCAGGCGCATAAAATGAGCGACTCGTTATGAAAGAACCAAGGGTACGAATCATCGACTGCACGCTACGCGACGGCGAACAAGCGCCGGGTGTAGCGTTCTGTCGTGAAGAGAAACTTGCCATCGCGCAAGCGCTCTGCAGCGCCGGTGTGTCCGAGTTGGAGTGCGGCATTGCCGCGATGGGAGAAGCTGAGTGCGACGACATTCGCGCCCTGGTTGGGCTCGGATTGGAGGCGCGGTTGACCGGATGGAGCAGAGCGCGGGAGGCGGACGTGAACGCAACGGTCCGCTGCGGGCTTGCGTCCATCCACATTGCCTTTCCTACATCGACGATCCAACTCGCCTCGCTTGGTAAAACACAAAGCTGGGTGATGCAGGAGTTGCAGCGAATCATTAACTACGCTCGCGAGCGCTTCGCATGGGTCTCAGTAGGCGCTCAGGATGGGACGCGCACCGCGCCGGCGTTCATGCAGGAGTTTGTCACCGCCGCCGCAAGCCTCGGTGCACATCGCATCCGGATCGCCGACACGGTTGGCATCTGGAACCCGTTGCAGACAGCCAGTGCAATTCATGCCTTGCGCGAATCCGCCGGAGAATCGGTGCTCGAATTCCACGGACACAACGACCTTGGCATGGCAACGGCGAATTCGATTGCAGCCATACAGGCCGGGGCCGCGAGCATAAGTGCCACCGTCACCGGACTCGGTGAGCGCGCCGGCAACACCGCGCTGGAGCAGGTTGCGATGGCGATGCGGCACTCCCTCGGGTTGGAGTGCGGCATCGATTGCCGCGCCATACAGAGCCTCTGTGAGTTGGTTTCCAGGGCTGCGGTCCGCACAATTCCGGTGAACCAGCCCATCACCGGAGAAGCGATTTTCCAGCACGAATCCGGGATTCACTGTCACGCTTTGCTTCGCAACCGGCAGAACTTCGAGCCATTTTCCGCTGCGGAACTGGGTCGAATCGTTCCTGAGTTTGTCATCGGCCGCCACTCCGGTTCAGAGAGCGTGCTGCAGGTGCTCTCAGGACTTGGGGTGAACACCACGCGAAGCATTGCCAATCGAATGTTGCCGCAGATCCGCCAACGCGCGGTTCTCAATAAGTCTTCCCTCAGTCACGAAGAGCTTATCCATATTTTTCGAGTAACGTTGTGCGAGCCGGAAAGCGGAAAAGTAAAACAGGCCTAGAAAAAGCTCGGCGAAACATACAATAAGGAGAGACACAAATGTTCAATCTGGTCGCAATCAATCTTCCCGATGCAAACAAGAACTACGCTGCCAAGTGTCATAAAGCAAAATGCCCCAACGATGGTCGCTACCAGCTTTTCAGCGACATCGACGAGAGTGGGCTGCCGGATTGGGAGGGGCGCGCCATCTGCTCCAAGCACTTGGTGGAGGAGGCTCGGCACCGTCCGGAGATCACGATGTCGCTCATCGACATGCTGATCGACACACTGGAACAGCACCGCCTGTTTCCGGAAGTGCATGTTCCGGAAGGCGCAGGCAGCCGGCAGGTTCTCCACTTCCAGCATAAGTGAATGGCGACGTTACGGAGAAGCGACGCGTTTGAAAAGCGGAAGGCTGCAACGCAGGAAATGAGCACAAGGGTGACACATGCATGTCAGTCTTAGCGCTGAGGCCAACTGATACTGGTGGTGTGTCCAGGTGCTAAATCCACACAGAAAGCTGTGACACCGCGCGGGGCGCAAACTTAGAGAGAGCTGTGAATATTGGTTCTACACTCGTGCTCTCCGTTTGCAGCCGCGAAAAAATCGACAGGGCCTCTCGGTAGAGAAACGATCCTTTCAAATTCCTCGCTCTTTACCAGTAGGCAAAGGCGACGTTCAGTAGGCTTTAGCTATGTTGTTGACAGCTGCTGCTGCCGCCGCCGCTGGCAAAAATATAGCTAATTTGGGCAATTATATACTTGACATACCACGATAAAACCCCTATGATTGCTTCATGGACGGTATAAAGACACTCCGGGAAGCCATTCTCCACTTCGCCGATTATGAAAATTGCCATGCGCTGATGATTAAACTGCGCTGGCCGGACGGCAAGGTTACTTGCCCGCGTTGCGGCGCTGAGAAGGTTACCTACCTCGCCAAGAATCGGGTATGGAAGTGTTATGCCGGGCATCAAATGCCTACCTTTTCGCTCAAGACAAGTACCGTGTTTGAGGACTCTCCGCTCGGTCTCGATAAATGGCTCCCTGCCCTTTGGCTGGTGGTGAACTGCAAAAACGGAATTAGTTCCTGCGAACTATCCCGTGACCTTGGGGTTACACAGAAGACGGCATGGTTTATGGCGCACCGTCTACGCTTTGCCCTGAAAGACGGTGGCTTCAACCTGCTCTCCGGTGAAGTAGAAGCCGACGAAACCTTCATCGGCGGAAAGTCCCGCAACATGCACGTTGATAAACGCGAGCGCCGCATTACCGGGACTGGCGGTAAAGATAAAACCCCCGTCATGGGTATGCTTGAGCGCGGGGGTAAAGTCCATACCGTTGTGGTTCCTAGTCGTCGGAAAGCTACCCTTCAAACCGAAGTCAAGAAACATGTAGAGGCGGGCTCCGCGCTCTACACCGATGCCCTGCTCTCGTATGAAGGGCTCGCTGGCGAGTACGCCCACCAAGTCGTAGACCACGCCGTTGAATACGTAAACGGTAAAGTTCACACCAACGGACTTGAGAACTTTTGGAGCTTACTCAAGCGCGGTATCTCCGGAACCTATGTTTCTGTAGAGACCTTCCATCTTTTCCGCTACCTTGATGAGCAAACCTTCCGCTACAACAACCGCGCCACTAAAGACAACCCGATGAATGACGCCAACCGCTTTACTCTGGCACTGACTCAGATTGTAGACAAGCGGTTGACTTACCAGCGGCTAACCGGGAAGGATAGAGTCCAGTAACTCAATTAATTAACTGTATTCGTATGGGTAACTCACGGGTTGCCGAGAACTCCCTGAACCACGTCTTTTCCGTGGTGGTAACGGTGAGTATGGCATTCAAGTAATCTATTGCGCTGACTTGTACCCCATCACGGGCGCTCGCAATTTTGTCCCTACCTTGTTGCGTTAGCTCCCCTGCCCCAAACTCAAAGAGACGGCTACACTTTGACCTAATCATCCGCTCGCTGGGCTTTGGGGTAATATTCAACGGTGTACATATTTCGACGCCATCGAAAGTTATCTTGGCGTCAACCTGTAACACACCCACGTCAAATACGGATTCATCGCCAATGTTCACATCGAAGGCACTGATGCGATTGTTGCTCACGGAGGCCACTGGTTTCAAATTACCGAGAGCTACCGTAACGTCCCCTGAGAGGCAGTCTTCTGAGAAGGTTGCTCTCATAGCTGGCCTCCCCAAGTGTTGAACAAATAATTCAAGCAACGGCTTGATGAAAACAGGTATCGGCATAATGGAAGCGATTGTCTCATACGAATATCTCCTCAGGAACCGTAGTGTCCCTGAGATATCAATACTGACTTCAGCTTGCGGATTGCCGGGGAATTAGCGGATTTATTTTCGTCTTGCAAATCGAACGGGAGGGGGTAGAATTCAAGCGATTCCAATCAGCCTGAAAATAGGACGGTCTTAGTTGATGAAACCCTCAGACCCACCATCGTCGTCTACAAATCCCCTTGTCGCCCTTCCAATTATCCTTGGAATAGTCCTTTTGGTTATTATGATTGCGAATAGGCAGCGGACAGGCAACGCGCCGGAGCCGCAACAATCTAAGCCACCGTCAACCACGACGGCACCACCAGCTCCAAAACCGGAGCCTGTTGAAGATAAGGTAGACTTGTACGATTACACTCAGGACGGGGCGCTGTCTGCGAATATTGAGAGAGCCACCAATATCCAGCAACAGCAAAGCTTGAGTAAGGATGATATTGACCTACTGTGTTCAGGCAGTGAATCATTACGGTCTCAAGTCGAACACATCCGGTTGGAGGCGGCAACAAAAGCGACGAGTGCCGACCTGCAAACGGAGTACTTTAATTCCCGCCTTGAACAAGCACACATTGATTGGGTGAGAGCGTCCCAGCAAGCCATCAAGTACTTCAGGTTCCAGCGCGACTCATTACGGGCTTCACAAAATCAGAAGTGGTTGAAGCTATCATTATCTTGGACGGAATACGATGTTCCTCATGAGATGGCGACAGCGACAACAACTTCAGGGAAGCAATTTAAGTTTCCAATGTCTCTTTCTGCTTACGACTCGCTTAGAGGGCTCGTACGGGAGCGATGGTCGCGCTCTATGTACGAGCGGATACAGCAGGAAGCTTTTATTGATGCATTTGCGCGAACTGAACAGACTCTCGGGCACGCTCCTATAGATAAGTCTGTTGTGACAGAGAGTGCCGATTATAAGGATGAGGTGAGCGATTTGTATGCCAGTTACGAGAGACAGGTCAACTGGCAAGTGCAGTTTAATAATAATGTGGCTTTTGCTGGGCACTTAGATAGTAGCGGAAAAGTTCTAGAGGGTGTGGTCTTGTATGATCGGAGGGATAATCACATTTATTGCAAGTACAAAGGAGCGGGCATTCCTGTATCACTAGTTGAGTAGCAGGAACCGGGTTAATCTTTAATCCCCGCAGCCCTATTCTTCTTCTGCGCAGATTTCTTCTTGAATGGCTTCGGCACTTTACTCTTAGGCACCGACAGCACCGCCTTCAGCGCCTCGATAAATCGCTCGGCGGCGGATTGTCCTTCGTCCATCTCGGGATGGGGTTTCATCTAAAGTATAATACTCCGGATTTGGAATTCCGTCAGATACGTAGTTGTAGCATCGCAGCCCTATTCTCGTGGTGTATGCGCTTGGGAGCGCTCTCTACATGAAACGAGCCGTTGTCGTACTTGCTTTGCTCTGTGCAATCACACTCACTGCTAGTTGCTATACCCAGCAAACAACTGAACACGAGAAAGAAATAGAGAACAATCAGCACCCGTCCACAAATTCGCCGGGGGCGGTATTTGCGGTATGCCATCTGAACACCACACTTCATAAGGACAATGGCGACCCACAGGACGGCAAAGATGAGGTAGATCGGAAGCTTGCTAAATATACAGGGGAACTCGCCGAGTACACGAGACAACTTGCCGTATACACAAGGGAGGTTTCCATATTCACCTTCCTGCTGGTCGTGGTCGGAGGGGTTCAGGCTAACTTTCTGTACGGGCAAGCCAAAAGTTTGATACATCATTCTGAACATCTTGAGGGTCTTGTGAAAGTCCTCATGGATGCTGAACGCGCTTGGGTCGTGGAAAAGATTTATTTTCCCGACCGCATTCCGCCGCAATCCGAAGGAGTGCTTCTCGTTGGTTGTGAATTCAAAAACATGGGTAAGCAGCCCGCTATTATTAGGGGCATTCAGACTAGGTTCCGGGCTACAAGCGAGCCGCTTGAACCTACCCCCATATATAACGGACTCGCCTTTATGCCGGACTCCGAAATTAACGGGAGACTGCTGTCCCCGAATGAACCCCTTGAGGTTACCTGTGACTTCGAGGGTATGAATTTGACTGACGAAGAAATTGAACAAATCTCGCGGAAAACATTGAATCTCTACGTCTACGGGATTGTTAAGTATGAAAGTGTTGGACTGGAAGCAAGCACCCAGTTCTGTTATCAATGGCATGACCCGAAGATTGGGCTCTCCTTTGAGGGGGAAAGAGCTAGATTCCGTAAACACGGGCCAGCCGCCTACAATGCCGTAACTGAAGCTAGAAAGCAGGAGCAGGACGCATAGTACAAGCGCCAAAGACCTTAGGCGGCGCGGTATGTCAAGTATATAATTGCCCTAATTTGGACCGCCACGGGGCCAGTCGCCAGCTCTGGAGTAGCGCTATCTTGGACTGATCAGACCGTTATCTTGGACTGGATTGCAATCCCATAGGGCTGGTCGCGACTGGTTTCTTGAGGCTCGCCGAAATCCTACAACTCAACTTTTCATCTGCTTCCCACTCGATGAATTCGTCGATCGCGTGTCGGTATCCACGTTGCGCGTCCGCCGAACTCAAGGTGTTTAGAACGGCTGATTTCGCTTGATCTAGTGTAGTGCGATGAAAGTCAGAGCAGTTATTGCACGGGAGTGCCTACCCGGTATATCCGCACACTCCAACGCGAGGAGAGTTGACGACCGGCAGGCACATTTCGTCGCCACACGTATGTGCAACGAGGCACGATTTGCAAAGCCAGCCCTCCCCATTCCATGCGCATTCGGTACAGATCTGAGTAGCTGGTTTGTTCCCGCAGCGCTGACAGGTTACCTGCGGTGCCTCGTTTCTGGCCAACAGTTGCACTTTCGCTGAACCTCGTTCACGAAGAGCAACAACCTTTAGCACAAGAGCAGTTGTGGAGCCGTAGTCATACTCGTAGAAGAACCTCATTCCTACCTCAAGCACCTGGTTCAACCGCGTACCCATGTCCATTTCTTCATCCATGAGTTCGTCTTCATCCATGGGCTCTGAAGCATAGCGGTTGCCGGCAATCTCAAACGCACTCAAGTGACCGCAGCATTCAAGCCAGGTATGGCGGAGAAAATCGTCGAGTTTGTTTAGCGGGGACGCAATAGGTAGCGCCACATGCATCCAGTACGCCTTCGCCTCACGCCCTTCGATAAGTAAATGGAAGCTCTGGCCAGTCGATTTCTTCGGAGCCGGCAACGGTCCGGAATATTCCAGATGGCCGCACGCGAGTAGATGCCGTGTCATGGACGCCTTGGTGACTATCTCTCCGCAGAGATAACACTTTCCCAGCGGTTGCGGTTTGCTCATGACTGAACATTATAATGCGTCATATATAGCAACATTTATCTTTCAGCCGGGTTCTTATACAAGGGGACACGGCGGATGAGAATCGCACCTCAAGTGGTTTTGACAATCGACCAGAGGACGAAGTTGGAAACCTATGCGCGCGGCCGCAGGATGCCGGCCCGGCTTGTGTTGCGGGCCAAGATCGTGTTGCTGGCCGCTGAAGGCAAGCAGGACATCGAGATTGCCCGCCTGCTTTCGATTGTGCCGCGCACCGCCGCACGCTGGCGCTCGCGTTTTCTGCGTAACGGTATTGCCGGACTGGAACACGACGCGCCAAGGCCCGGCCGCACGCCCTCCATCTCGCCGGAGTTGGTGCGCATGGTGATTACCAAAACCACGAAGGAAAAACCTCCTCATGCAACCCACTGGAGTACGCGCACTATGGCCGCCGCGGCCAGTATTAGCGAGGCCAGCGTACGGCGCATCTGGCACAGTCACGGCCTCAAACCGCACCGCATGGAAACCTTCAAGCTGAGCAACGATTCCCATTTTTCCGAGAAGCTGGAAGATATCGTCGGACTCTATCTGAATCCGCCCGAACACGCGCTGGTGCTTTCGCTCGACGAGAAGAGCCAGATTCAAGCTCTGGACCGTACCCAGCCCGGCTTGCCCATGAAGAAGGGCCGCGCCCAGACGATGACCCACGATTACAAGCGGAATGGAACCACTACGTTGTTTGCTGCTCTCAACACGCTTGATGGCAGCGTGATGGCTACCTGCATGGAACGTCATCGTCATCAGGAGTGGCTGAAGTTCCTACGTCTCATCGATCGCCAAACACCCGCCGACAAACAGCTCCACCTCATCGTCGATAACTACGCCACCCATAAGCATCCGGCGGTGCAGCGCTGGGCAGAGCGCCACAAGCGCTTTCATTTTCACTTCACGCCGACCAGCAGCAGCTGGCTCAACATGGTCGAACGATTCTTTCGCGACTTGACCGAAAATCAGCTCCGGCGCGGAGCCTTCACCAGCGTTGAAGCTCTCGAACAAAGCATCCTCGCCTATATCGAAGAACATAATCGCAGCCCCAAGCCCTTCATCTGGACTGCTAAGGCCAATGACATCCTCGAAAAGGTCAAACGCGCTAGGGCCTATCTCAATAACAGCTCATCTGTGTGACGCACTACACTAGGTCCGGAAGAGACACCGGGCGCCCTGGAAAACCTAGCCCGGATTTCTCACCAGAGGTGAGGTTGGGTGATTGATCTCCGGGTTTTCGGCAGAGAAAAGCTTTCCGGGTGGGTTTTGAGTGGTGTGCGGAGAGTGGTTGCGCATGGGGTGGATCTCTCCGACTACTTTTGGGCATGGGGCATACAGAGGGCTTGATCTGCGGTTGTGATTTTTATGTTTTGAAGGAAGATTCTCAGCAGCGCAGTGCCGCCCAGGCATGGGCGAACAGTGGTTTCCATGGGTAGGCTCCGCTGTAGCGCAGGCGAATGCGGCGGGCGCTGATCTGTACATGAGCCGCAACCTTCATAAGCCGCAATCGAAGCGTGTCCACTTGAGCTTCGGCCCACTCGGTTCCACGCAAGGCCAGGCGGCGCAGTGCTTCCAACAGGGTGTAGGCCATCGCCGATAGGTACATGCGCAGTTGATTGGCGCGCATGGTTTCGGTGCTCAGTCGATCGGCAAACAAGCAGAGTTGCTCTTTAATGCGATTCTCCATCTCGCCGCGAGCGCAGTAGAGCTTCTCGTATAGTGTTTGCGACTCGCCTTCTGGCAGCGAGGTGACGACGAAGCGCGGGTTCTCTTTGCCCGGGATGTACTCGGCTTTGGCGATGACCCGGCGCCATCGGCTCCAGCTCTTGTGGGTGCGATAGAGGAACTCGGTAAAGACGCGGGCGGCCTTGTCCGTCCTCTCATACTGCTGCCGCGCCTCGCGCATTGGTCGCTTCAGCAAGCGGCGCAAGCGCTCGTTGCGTGCCAGTCCGAGGATGTAATCGACGCGATGATCTTCGCACCAGCGCATCAGTTCTTCGCGGCAGTACGTTGTGCTTATCGAAGTAGTCAGGACCCAGATCTTGGTAAGTGGTGCCTCGTTGGAGCATGTAGTAGCCGGCGGTCAGAATTGAACTAGCGACTGCGATGAGTGCCCGCTTCGGACCGCGGAGCGCAGAGAGACGGCGAAACTGGGCTTGCAGATAGGTGCCCTTGGTTTTGGAAGCTGCCCAGGCGGCCTCGCACAATGCGCTGCGAGCCCAAAGGTTGCCGTCACGTGTGGTGCCGCTCTTCCGTTTCCCGCCGGTCTTGTTGTTGCCTGGACAGACGCCTGCCCAACTCACTAGGTCAGCAGCGGAAGGAAACGCTTGCATGGTTGGACCGACTTCGGCAACCAGTGTCCACGCCAGGCGATGTTTGATTCCAGGTACACTCAGCCAGGCGTCCACGGCTTCCTGAAACGGTTGCATCTGTTGCTCGATCTCCTGCTCGAGGTGCGCGATCTTGGCTCCCACGTGATCGAGATCTTCCAGCATCTCGCTGAGCAGGAAACGATGATGTTGTAATAGACAGCCATCGAGTGCCAACTGCAGTGCCGGGATCTTCTTGCGCAAGGCCATCTTCGCCATGGCCGCCATTCGCGCCGTGTCTTGTTCTCCTTGCGCCAGCGCCCGCAACATTGCCATCGCGCTGACGCCCAGTACGTCGCTGGCCACTGAGGCGAGCTTGATGTTGCATTGCTCCAGTAACTTCTGAATGCGATTGGCCACCGCAGACTGGTACTGCACGAGCTTTGTGCGGTAACGCGTGAGGTCGCGCAGGCTGCGGATGGCAATCGATGGCACGTAACTGCCGGATAGGCGTCCGTCCTGCAGTAGTTCGGCGGTCCGCTCTCCGTCTTTGAGGTCGGTCTTTTTGCCGCGCACGGCCCGGTAGTGTTCCGGGTTGATGAGCAGCAATTGCAGGCCGTACAGTTCGAGCACGTTCCAGACTGGTATCCAGTAAACACCAGTCGCCTCCATGGCCACCGCTGTGACCTCGGCTTCGCACAGCCACTCTGCGAGCCCGCGTAGGTCTTGGGTCATGGTTCCGAAGAGTCGCTTCTCTTTGCTACTGTTGCCGTCCGCGTCTTCGGTGATTAAGCAGGCGGCAATCATCTTCTTGTGCACGTCGAGACCACAGCAGCTGCAATGGACTCTCATGGCGCTTCTCCTTTGCCACCGGCGAAGACGCCTGCGATTAAAGAATCTCCCTTTCGAACTCTCCTGGCGGAGGTATCACTTTGTTGTTCCTACGGCGTCCAGTTCCAGCCTGTTACACGGGCTCATACAGCCGCACCATTGGCTTAAGTCCGGGCTTGCTCGCCAGTGGCGGAGAAATTATGCACCAGTACTCACCCATTTTCATGCTTCGTTGTGACCGAAATCGATCATGCTGGGCCTGTTATCGACACCTATTCCCCATTTCAAACGATAGTTTTCGGATAGCCGTGACCCGGGCGCAATCCAAGAGACTCTCAGACGATCTCCGTGCTGGCTGACAGCTTTACCGGTTGTCGGTGGAGATCGTGTACGAGCAGGGTGTCTGATCCAGAAGGGAGCAGAGGCTCCGCTTGAACATGCAGCACTGGAGTTGCCGCACAAGACATCCCGCCGCCGCACGTAGCATCTGAGAGGAGAGCACGGGAGGGCAGGTCCAACTCTCGCTGAGCCCCTTTGCCGTGTCGGCCTGAGTCAACCTTGGAGACATCAGCGCGAAGTCAACTCTGGAGGAGGCTCTTGAGTTCGCCGAAAGTGACCCACTTTGAAATCTATGCCGAGGAGCCAGCTAAACTGGCGGACTTTTACCGCAGCCTCTTCGGCTGGCAAATCGATCAGGCGCCCGGCATTGATTACTGGCGAATTCAAACTGGAGCGCCAGACGCCAATGGCGTGAATGGCGGGTTGATGTACCGCCCGATACCCGGACCGCGCAGTTGGGTTCATTACGTCAACGTTCCATCACTCGATGACTTCGTTGCTCAAGTTCAGCGCCTGGGCGGATCGGTATTGCGTCCGAAGACGGCTGTACCGAAGACCGCGTGGGTTGCGATCGTGGCCGACCCAGAGGGAAACATTTTCGGCCTCTGGCAGGCCGATCCGACTGCATTTCCATCGCCGGAACCGGAGTAACTCACAAACCAGAAGTCCACCGCAACCGAACAAAAAACAAAAGGAGACCGAGATATGTACTACACCGACGATTCACTCCTTCCGGAGAATATGGCGCCGCTCGTCATTACTGCCGCGCCCTACGGGCCGTCGTGGCTGCCGGGCGACGCTGCTGACATCGCCGTCACCTGGGATGAGCAGGTCCAGGCTGCTGTGGACTGTTACAACGCAGGCGCAACCATCTTGCATTTTCACGTGCGCAATCCGGCGACTGGGCACTTGTCCGCGGACTTCGAGCAGTTCAACTACTTGCTCGAACGCATCAAGAAAGCCGTGCCGAAGATGATCATCCAGGTCGGAGGCTCGATCTCCTTTGCGCCGAAGACAGACGAAGCAAAGGCCCAGTGGCTGGACTACGATACGCGTCACATGCTTGCGGAGCTGAAGCCGGCGCCGGAGATGGTTACGGTGGCCGTCGGCACCTGCATGATGGACATCACGCAAATGTGGAGCCAGGATGATATCAAGGGAACGCATCTCGAGGATCCGAAGGTGCTCGCCGCGTGGGCAGGTATGTATACCGACGCCGGTCCGGCCTTCTACCTCGAGCATCTGAAGCGACTGACAGCGCACGGCATCCAGCCGTACTTTCCGCTGGCCCACGTGCACCAGCTAGAGATCGTGGAACGGTTGATCCGCCACGGCGCTTACATGGGCCCGCTGAACCTTGCGATTACCTGTTATGGCGGGGGCGGGTGCGGATACAATCCGTTCGATTGGATGGAGTTCGTTCGCCGCACGCCCCAGGGCGCAACCGCGACGTTCTGGGCGCCCATGCGGATCAGTGCTGTGGCAGAGCCGCTGGCGATCATCCTCGGTCATCACGTGCGGGTCGGCAACGAGGACAACCTCTGGAACTCCAAGCGACAACGCATCACCACGGTTCAGCAGGTCGAGGCGGTTGTGCGGCTCTCCCAGCAGTTCGGTCGCAAGGTGGCGAGCGCGGAAGAGGCACGCTCGATCATGAAAATCGGCGTCACCTACAACAGCGTTGAGGAGACGCTACAGAACCTCGGATTGCCGCCCAATCGTGCGGGAGGCGAGCACGGCTTCATGGTTTGGCCGACCGACGGAAAGAAGGGCGTCGCCACTACGATGTCCGACTCGCATCCGATGGCCTATTGCATGGTGCCGCCGGAGGCGGGGAAAAAAGTGGCCTGACCGAACTCCACGGCCCCACCTCTAATGGGGGTGGGGCCCTCGTCGAGAATCCATAGAGACATAAGAGACAAGTGGTGAGGGAATATATGAAATCGACGACTCAGACTACTCAAACAGTCGGTCCATGGGATTCGTCTTTGGAAAAGCTGCGCGAATGGGATCCGGAGTGGGCCGAGCTCTGCTTCCAGATGAGCACCAATCCGTGGACGCACCATGTTCTGCCCCGCAAGTTTATCGAGTTGGTCGGCGTTAGCTTGAATGCCGCCTGCACAAATCTCAATCCGAACGGAACGCGCCACCACATTCGGGCCGCGCTCGAAGCGGGCGCGACTCGCGAGGAGGTTTTATTCGTGCTTAAGTGCGGATCGGCCTTGTCCATTCATTCGTGCAGCCTGGGCGCTCCCATTGTTCTGGAAGAAGCCAAAGCTTCCAACGTTCAGTTGACGCCGCGAGCCAACACGGAGCCGACTCCCGCCTGTGATGCAATGCGGCGGATCGGACAATGGAACACGGCGTGGGATCCGTTCTTCGAGCTCGATCCGGTATTTACGGACGAATTCATGGCGATGGGGGCGGGCATATACAAGAGTGGGATCATGACGCCCAAGGAGGTCGAACTCCTCAGCATCGCCCTCGATGCTTCTTTCACACATATGTACGCGCCCGGCACGCGCCGGCACATCAAGAGCGCGCTGAAGGCTGGCGCGACCATGGAGGAGATCATGGAGGTGTTGAAACTGTGCGTCGTTCAAGGAGTTCAGACTTTCAACCTGGGCCTGCCGATCCTAGCGGAGGAGATGGAGCGCAATACATCAAGTAAGAAGGTGGCATGACCATGGCGAACTACGTCGAAGTGGCGCGTGTAGAGCAACTTCCTTCGGGACGTGGAACGGTCGTCACCATAGCTGGCAAAGACATCGCGCTCTTCAACGTAGATGGAACTATCTATGCGATGGATGACTCCTGCCTTCACCACGGACAGTCGTTAGGAAGTTCCAAACTCAGTCGCAAGATCGTCACATGCCGCGGACATGGTTGGAAGTATGACGTCACGACCGGAAGCACGCTCGCCTCTCCCGGCTATGGGGTTTCTGCGTATCCCGTGAAGGTTGTCGATGAGAAGATCATGGTGGCTATTGATGAAACATTGAACTCCGCCGCTTAGACTCGATCGCTGAACCTGCCATCAGTCTCGCTCGATCCTCGGAATTCCGGAACGAATCGCGGTCGTCTTTCGGCGGGTGGCCAATTCAAGCCATCTTTTGGCTTGAGTGGGCAGTTGATCGGCCCGAGGCAACGCCAATTACGAATACCTGTCGATAAATCGCCCAAGGCGCTCACTATCTCAGCGTGAGATAGTGAGGCAAAAGCCCTGTAGGCGCCAGTAATCCCGTGCGAAACCAAATATGGTCGCCTGCTGGTGCAGCTTCTCAGAAGCTGATTTCGGAACCGCGTCGCAGTTGAGATCGGCGTTTGTACTAATCCGACGGATGCACGGATAGTCTCCGGATTGCTGACGTGAAAGGAATCGATCACAGGCACGGCGAAGTTATTCGAATCGCCTATTGGCGAGGTTTAAGTCGCAGTCGTCAGCCGCACTGTGCGCTCGTCGTGGCTGACGCGACTAATCACAATTTCCGCATCCTTTTGCTGTAGGATGCGGGGAAACTTTTCGCCCCACTCAATCAGCATCACGTTACGCTCGTCCAACATCAGATCTTCCAGCCCGAGCGCGTCTAGTTCGCCTTGCTTGTTGAGACGATAAAGATCGATGTGGAAAACGTTCTTGTCTGGCCCGTGATACTCCTGGATCACCGTGAAGGTAGGGCTGGTAACATCATCGGCCTCCGCGGCGCCAAAACCTTCTGCGATACCCTTGACCAGTGTCGTCTTTCCAGCACCCAAATCCCCTCGCAGCAACACCACGTGAGCGTTTCGCAGCTGTGTGGCCAGTTGGCGCCCGAGCTCAACCGTGTCCTCCGCCGAGTGCGACGTGAAGTTGCGCGTCATTGCCCGCATCATAGCATCGAGGGCCGCAATTGCAGCGGAGAATGAGTCAGGTCGTTGAGCATTTGCGCTGCTAACAAGTCACTGACAGTGGTGAGGAGCATGAACCCAAGATCGCCAAACATGCGGTTGGCGAACAGTCCAGCAGCCGCCATGGCCGAAAACAACAAATCCGAACCAGAGGACTTTCTTGATCTTGCCGAATAAAATTGCGCACTGCTTGTCCGATTGCGTTATAAATATGGATTCCAATTTCAGCCCCATCGGTGCAGTAAACGGCCGAGATTGATGGCCTTGAGGTTTTATGTCCGACGCCTTGCAGGGGGTCACGCGCTTTCCGCCGAACACAGTCGCGATCAAAATCGCGATTGCTCTTGCCGTTGGCATGCTCATCGGTTTTGAGCGGGAGTCCGCCAGCAAGGACGTCGGGATACGCACCTTTGGGCTGACGGCGCTGCTCGGGGCCTTGGCGGTGCTGATTTCGCCGGCCTACAGCCTGGTCGCCATGGCTGGCGTCATTGTGTTGGTCGCCTTCCTCAATGCGCGCACTCTCATCGGCAACGGCTCGCTGGAGATTACCACTTCTGCCGCGCTGCTGGTGACCTTTGCGCTGGGTGTACTGGTCGGACTCGGCCACACCTTTACCCCAGTCGCTTCAGCAATCCTGACTACGCTTTTGCTCGCCTGGAAGGTGGAATTGCGCAGGTTCGCCGGGGGCGTCAGCATCGAGGAACTGCGCGGCGCCGTGCTCCTCGGCTTGATCGGATTGGTTATCTACCCAGCCTTGCCCGACCGCTTTGTTGACCCTTGGGAGCTGGTAAATCTGCGCCAGGCGTGGGTCGCCGTCATCGTCATCGCAAGCATCGCCTTCGTTAATTACGTGCTTTTGCGCCTCTACAGTACGCGGGGCTTGTATTGGACCGCCATCCTTGGCGGCTTGGTCAACAGCCGCGCTGCCGTCGCCGAACTCGGGAGCATCGTCGCCGGCTCCCAAACCACCGTGATGGTAGTCCTGCTCACCACCGTCGCCATGTTCGCCCGCAACGTCCTGCTGCTGGCGTTGTTCGCGCCGCGAGCCATGCTAACCGCCGTCGGCCCGCTCTTCGCCATGGCATGTGTTGCCTTGTTGCTGCGCGCCGGCAAGGGAGAGGACGAGCCTGGTCAACAGTTGGCTTTGGGTTCGCCCATCTCTTTGAAACGAGTATTGGTGTACGGGGCAATTTTTATCGTCATCGAAGCCGCCGGCACACTCGCTGTAAGGATATTCGGCAGCATCGGCTTTCTCACCGCCAGCGCCATCAGCGGCGTAGTCAGTGGCGCCAGTGCCACTGTGGCAGCCGCAAACCTCTCCGCCGGCGCAAAAATTACCCCGGAATTGGCAGGATCGGCGACCGTTGTCGCATCCATGGTCAGCGCATTGAGCAGTGTTCCAATGGTCTTCAAACGTCTCTCCGGCAAAGTCCTATTCCGGCTTGTCGCTTCCACCGCGTTGCAGATCATCGTCGGAACCGCGGTCCTCGCGCTGCAACACCGCTTTCATTTTTTATCGCGGTAGCCGGAATTCCGCCGCACAAAGCACGAGAACCACCTGCCCGAATCGGCCAAGCATGAACCTCTGGTACCTGAACAAAACTCGCCCAGTAACTCACTATCCGTTTCTGGGAATTGTTTTGAGCTCCTGGCCGCCGTGTTCGGGGCGGATGACAAGCCGCCAGTTATCTTCTAGTAAACCTTTCCGCACGCCTCCGGCGTGGACGATGCTATTGATTCCTCCGGATTAATCATGGCAGGATTCTCGTGCACCCGGTGGCAGCATTAGGCTGTACTGCGTGGCAGCTTTGCTTGGGAATGGGCGGCAGAATTGAGTGCATTCAGCACGTGCTGGATACAACGGAATGCTGCCAGGCAATCCAATCTATTGCTGCCACCTCATGTCCGCCCAGGCAAACCGCCATTCGGCTGCCACGCACGAGCATGCTTTGTACATGAAGGGATTACTTAAGCGTAATCTCCGAGTAGCCGTTCTTAACCGGCCAATCTTCTGAATCACATCCCTAAGATCTGTAGGTGAGAAGCTGTATTCTCTTCCAGTTGGATTCTCTTCAGGAGGAGAGGGGGTTCCACTTCCGGCCGAGATCTTGGAGGGTCGACGCCGGGGCAGAACCCCTGGGAGTTACGATTCTCTTTATCCCACTTTCTGTCTCGCCGCACAAGCTCGAAACTGATTGGGCCGGAGACTGCGACCAGCTCATCCTGCCGCAATGTCCCGTTTGTGAACGTAGTTCGATCGTCGGCCACGGCCGCCGCCGCAAGCAGGCACACGATGAGTATCATGACTGGATTGAGATCCGTCGCGGTCGCTGCCCTGGTTGCGGAAAGACCTTCACTTTCCTGCCGCTGTTTTCTCTTCCGTATACGCATTACAGCTTGCTGGCGCGCTGTCAGGCATTGCGGCGGCGCTTTGTGGAGGACTATTCCTGGGAAGAGGCATTGCCTGATCTGAAAGACTCGAATCGCTTGCCCGATCCCTCCACCCTCCGCCGTTGGTCGAGCGGCCTGGACCTTTCTCAACTGGCCCTTTCCTTTGCCCGGCAATCCATCGCCCGCATAGCTCACTGGCTGACGCACGGCGATCAGACCAATCACGAAACTGGGCCGTTGTCCTGGCTGGCTCCGGTCCTACCAATCCTCTGGCCCTTGCGTCTTTAAGAAGATTTCTTCCACCTACCATCCTTGCCTGGGAATGCCGGCAGCCTTCTCCTACGCTCAGCTCCGGAGGCACCACAACGCCGTGGGCGAGGACGCCGAAAAACTCAAACAGCACTTGCCGCTACTGGATTACCTGCGGCAGCGGAACTGGACCGGTCAGCCTGCCGGTCGCAGTTCCGAGTTTGTCGGACTTTGCCCGCTGCACGCCGAAACCCGGCCTTCGTTCTATGTCAACGCCCGCAAAAATCTCTTCTACTGCCACGGCTGCGGACAGGGCGGCGATCTGATTCGCTTTGTCCAGTTGTCCAGTCATCTGTCCTTCCGCCAAAGCCTCGCCTACCTGGAGCAACAGACCACTCATCCAGACGACTCTGCCTCTGCCGTGCTCCAGCAGGCTGCCGATTTCTATCAACAGCAGCTCGATCACTACCCCGAGGCAATGCGTTATCTCAACCAGCGCGGACTGCACGATCCCGCCCTGATCGAAGAACTGCAGATCGGCTACGCTCCCGGCGGGAGCTTACGCCGTCATCTCACGGCGCAAGGCTATTCCTTCGATCTCCTGCGGCAGCTTGGCCTGCTTAACGCACAGGGCTCGGATGCTCTCTACCAGCGCATCGTCTTCCCATTGCGCCATGACGAACACATCGTCAACCTCTATGGCCGCAGTATCGGCAGCGCCTTTGCCCATCGCTTTCTCCCAGGCTCCAAGGGTGGCCTGTATGCCTGGGGACAGGTGCGGCAATGCTCCGAGGTGATTCTGGTGGAGGGACTGTTCGACTATGCCGTGTTGCGGCAGGCGGGGTTTCATAACCCCACCTGTTCGTTGGGCACCCATCTCAACGTGGATCAGTTGCGACAGCTGTGCGACCAGCCACGCACCGTTTATCTCACCTTCGATGTCGATGCCAACCACAGCGGACAACAAGCCGCGCAGCAGCTGGCTCATCGTCTTGGCTCACAAGGTATCGACGCCCGCCGCGTCTTCCTGCCCCCAGGACACGATCCCAACTCCTTCTTCGTCCAGGGTGGTGACGCGCAACAGTTCCAGTCTCTTATGGAGGCCGCTCAGTCATGAAGTTCCAAGTGATTTTCCAGAAGACAGCACCGAACACACACAGCCCGATTCAGGTGGTAGAGCAAACCACCGGCCGGGGAGTTGGTTGGGTTAATCGTTACCTGGACCGCGAGTATGTCCGTCGGCTGGCAAACACGAGTTTGCGCATCTACGCTTACAACCTGCTGCACTTTGTTCGCTGGTGGGAGAGCCTTCATCACACTGGCGACATCGTGGAGGCGGACCTCACCGAGTCGACTCTCCTGGATTACCTGCGCTTCCAGTCCAGCCTCCAACCACGGCCCTCTGCATCCACCATTAATGACCGCGTCGCTGACGCCGATCGAGCCATCCGCAACGAGTTCCCAGATGCTCCTTGTCAGGTCGCTCGCGGCTTTCAGCAGGCTTTTCTGCAGCGTAAGCCGATGGGCCTTGGCCGGCCACGGATCGCAATCAGCAGGCTCCGTGTGAAGGAGCCCAGGCTCAACATCGTGCCGCTCTCCGTCGATGAAGTGGCGCGCTTCTGGTCCAGTTTCCGCACCGCACGCGACTTGGCCATCGTGGGCTTGATGCTCTTGCATGGGCTTCGCTCCGCCGAGGTACTAGCCTTGAATCCAGAACACGTTCTGCTTTCCGAAGCACAGCTCCGCGTTCACGGCAAAGGTAACAAGCTGCGCTTCCTCCCGCTGGCGCCGGAAACCACTCAACTGCTCGATCACTATCTGCGGCTGGAACGGCCTAATCCCTGCTCCGCTGCGCTGTTCGTCGTGCTCAAAGGACCCGCACGCGGTACACGCATGACTCCCGCAGGGCTACGCTCCCTGTTCCGCTACCATCGTCAGACCACCGGCATCCATCTCGCCAACCCGCATCGCTTTCGACATACCTTTGCCTCCGATATGGTTCGCGCCGGTATGAGCCTGCCAGCGCTCATGCATCTGATGGGGCACACCGACATCGAAACCACCCTGCGCTATGTGCAGGTCACCCAGCAAGACGTCTACCTGCAGTATGCCCGCGCGGTAGCGCAGTGTATCCGCCCCATTCCCAGGAGCTCTTCGTGAACCGCCCGCGCCGCCCTCCGCTCCAACATCGGCTGGCTCCGGTCTTCGAGCATGCGGTCGATTCCATCGGAGCTGCACTTAGTCCTGATACCACTCGTCACTACCGCGGGACGGTGCGCAAGTTCCTCTGTTATCTCGGCTCCTATCATCCCGAGGTCAACCGCCTGGATCAACTGCGCCGCGATCCTCACATCCTCGGCTGGATGTCCCGACTGCGTTCGCAAACGCCGCCGCTGTCGACCGCTTCATGCATCAACCAGCTCATCGCTCTGCGATGCGTATTTAACGATCTGTCCTGGTCGAACAAACGTTCTAAACTCGCTCGCCTGATTCGCCGCGAGGACATTCCGCGCAAACCGCAGAGACTCCCACGTCCACTCACCGCTGAGCAGGACCAGGTCTTACAACAGGAGTTCTTTCGCCGTAACGATCTTGGCGGCAATGCCATGCTGTTGATCCGATACACCGGCATGCGCATTGGAGAGTGTACTGATCTGTCCTGCGATTGCCTTCGCTCCAACGGGCCCAATCAATGGGCGATTCATGTTCCGCTCGGCAAGCTCAAAACCGAACGCATGGTCCCCGTCGATGCTTCTACGTGTGAACTCGTTCAACGCCTTCGATTCTTTCGCTCCCTCGATCCTCTGCCTGCCGATGGACGGCTCCTGACGCGTCCAGGCAGCAAAGATGCGCTGGTTCGTCAACTTCGAGATTACCTGCATCAGGTCTGCTATTCGCTCAACCTCTCTGCCAGCATCGTTCCGCACCAGCTTCGACACAGCTATGCCACCGAGATGCTTCGGGCCGGCGTGAGCTTTCCTGTCCTCATGAAGTTGCTCGGCCACACCAATCCCGAGATGACCATGCGCTATGTCGATGTGGCGTTGACCGATCTCCAGCGCGAGTTCCAGCAAGCTAGGGCCCATCCAAAGCATCTGGTGCCGCAACCCAAGGCAGCATTACCCCAACTTCGCGCCGGCCTCGAAGGCGTCATCGATTCGCTGCTCGCCGCTCAACATGTGATGGAGATGTTCCGACGCCCGCTAACAAAGGGCCCTTCCCGCTCTTGCCTCGACCGGCTCTCCAACCGCCTCACCAAGATCCTCAGCCAAGCGCGCAAACTCAGCACACCCTGAAGAATGGGCAGAGATTGGCCGGTTAAGCCGACCATCTACCCGGAACCCCGAAATTCGATAGTCGGCCGGAATATCGTTCGTCACCGCACCGGGAAACCTGTTCAGACCTGCAGACACCGGAATCACCAAGATCTCGAGTATGCTTTCCAAGTGACGTCGGAATATTGACCAAAGGACATTCATCTGCACACATGAAATTTAAGATTGTTAGCGATCAGCATCTCGAGTTCCGGGCGTCCGACGGGCAATATCGCAAGTACTTCAATGCGGTACACCCGAAGACGGGTGAAACGGCGGATGCGTGTGTCGTTGCGGGTGATTTCGACGTCATCAGAGCACGCTCTCGAACATTCTTCCAAGAGCTCTGTGATCGTGAACGGCAAGTGCTATATGTTCCTGGAAATCACGAGTACTACGGCTGCGCGAGCATGCACTCAGTGGACGAGATATTGCGTGGATTTGAAAATGAGTTGTCGAATCTGAAGATTTTGAGAACCGGTGAGGTATTTGAGTTCGCAGGAACGCGATTTCTCGGCGATACGATGTGGGTGCCTAAAACACCTGATCTGATCCTGAGCGCCTCTCAAGTCAACGATTCACGCTGTATACCTCACCTGTTGGACGAGATAGACGAACGCTACGGGCAATTTATCGAGTGGCTGTCCAAAGAGCTTCGCCCCGAAGACATAGTAATTACGCATCATCTCCCCTCCGAGCGTTCGACCCCGGCCGTTCATCGCCAGTCTTCGGCTCAACCTTGGTTCGTGGCGTTCGGAGCGGAGTCACTTCTTGCAAAGGGCCTACGCGCCTGGATTCATGGGCACACGCACGAACGGTGCGACTACGTGTTGAACGAAACTCGAATCGTGTGCAATCCCGTCGGATATCCGAACGAGGCTGGAAAGCTGCCCGGCAGGCTCGCGCCATTCGAATTCGACCTTTGAAACATCGAATACGGCGGTCCAGGCGCGATTTGTGTTGCTAAACGCGAGCATATTTCGAGGCAATCGCCGAATAGCAGACGATCCGACCGGAACCCAGGACCCAAGCCCCTTGGCACTCTGCTGGCGGTTTCTGGACCCTGCGGCGTTGCCGTTATTAACCCGTGTTTAGATTTAGTGCATCCTCTTCGCTGAATACATTGCGACTCGATCATACTGCCATATTTGTCAATAGGCCGTAGACCAGGGGCCCTCGCCGCACAGCCTCTACTTGCCAACCAAGCGCAGTAAGTGAACCGCGTCCCGACACTTCCCAATCGGCTTGGTTCCCGGTTGGCGGCAGGAATCGGGACATATTGCCCTAGTCCAGAAAAAAAGGCCAAATTGCCAGATCGGGCTGCCCCAATGCCTCTTGCTCGAAGATGCCGACAACATCCTCAGTAAGCATTTGAGTTAACTGTTCACGCTCAGGAGCCATGATAGCTAGGGATACTACGGTGGGCGAGTGGTACTCATCGAAGGTGTTACGGACTTCTCTACCGCCCTGGTTAAAGAGCTTGAAAGTGGCAAGACCTCGGCCGTAAAGATCGCGGACCTACGCCGGTACATAGCTCAACAAGAGGAGTCGGGTAACGCCCTAGTCGGGCTACGGCTAATCAGATCCTTGTGAACTTACGACATCCAACCGCAAAGCCTTCGTCGTCTTAACCCGCGCTACCCCAACGCGAATGCCGAAATACGCGACCAGAACGCGGATCATCTCACTTCTATTCGCCACGCCAAGCACCTGTTCAGAAAGATCCACAAGCGCTTCGTCTAGCTCTTCCGGCCATATGGGCCCTACAAAACTTTTATGAGAATCGGACACGAGGAGCGACCAGACATCCCGATAGAACTCACTCACTGAATCCGCATTAACTTCATGGGAAATGAGCTCTGTCAGAATTTCCCTGAGCACTTTATTTCTGTTAATACCCTTCCGTCGGCTTAGCTCCTCAATAATGTCTATCGTACATTGGTCCAAGCTTAGTCCTCGATGTCCCTCAGAAGTTGACTGCTTTTGGACAATTCCGTTCCCGTATTTCGTCGCATTCTTCATACTTCGCGGAGGCACAACTAGTCGATGACCTGTTGTTATCGTGGCGTTGCCTAGTAGCAATGTGGGTATTCCGGTAAAGATGAACGCTGTTCCGGAGGGATTCCGAACGGCATTCCGGAGCGAAGGTGAACAGCAGTCGGAGCGAAGCGACGCTGGCATGGTGATTGTGGAGTAAGTGTTCGGAATCGTCAAGCACGATGGTCCAGAGCGAAGCGAAGGAAGCTTTTGAAGCGGGGATTTGGGGTGCAGGGGAAAGGGGGATCAGTTGCGACAGCTGTGCGACCGACCACGCACCGTTTATCTCATCTTCGATGTCGATGCCAACCACAGCGGACAACAAGCCGCGCAGCAGCTGGCTCATCGTCTTGGCTCACAAGGTATCGACGCCCGCCGCGTCTTCCTGCCCCCAGGACACGATCCCAACTCCTTCTTCGTCCAGGGTGGTGACGCGCAACAGTTCCAGTCTCTTATGGAGGCCGCTCAGTCATGAAGTTCCAAGTGATCTTCCAGAAGACAGCACCGAACACACACAGCCCGATTCAGGTGGTAGAGCAAACCACCGGCCGAGGAGTTGGTTGGGTTAATCGTTACCTGGACCGCGAGTATGTCCGTCGGCTGGCAAACACGAGTTTGCGCATCTACGCTTACAACCTGCTGCACTTTGTTCGCTGGTGGGAGAGCCTTCATCACACTGGCGACATCGTGGAGGCGGACCTCACCGAGTCGACTCTCCTGGATTACCTGCGCTTCCAGTCCAGCCTCCAACCACGGCCCTCTGCATCCACCATTAATGACCGCGTCGCTGACGCCGATCGAGCCATCCGCAACGAGTTCCCAGATGCTCCTTGTCAGGTCGCTCGCGGCTTTCAGCAGGCTTTTCTGCAGCGTAAGCCGATGGGCCTTGGCCGGCCACGGATCGCAATCAGCAGGCTCCGTGTGAAGGAGCCCAGGCTCAACATCGTGCCGCTCTCCGTCAACGAAGTGGCGCGCTTCTGGTCCAGTTTCAGCACCGCACGCGACTTGGCCATCGTGGGCTTGATGCTCTTGCATGGGCTTCGCTCCGCCGAGGTACTAGCCTTGAATCCGGAACACGTTCTGCTTTCCGAAGCACAGCTCCGCGTTCACGGCAAAGGCAACAAGCTGCGCTTCCTCCCGCTGGCGCCAGAAACCACTCAACTGCTCGATCACTATCTGCGGCTGGAACGGCCTAATCCCTGCTCCGCTGCGCTGTTCGTCGTGCTCAAAGGACCCGCACGCGGTACACGCATGACTCCCGCAGGGCTACGCTCCCTGTTCCGCTACCATCGTCAGACCACCGGCATCCATCTCGCCAACCCGCATCGCTTTCGACATACCTTTGCCTCCGATATGGTTCGCGCCGGTATGAGCCTGCCAGCGCTCATGCACCTGATGGGGCACACCGACATCGAAACCACCCTGCGCTATGTGCAGGTCACCCCGCAAGACGTCTACCTGCAGTATGCCCGCGCGGTAGCGCAGTGTATCCGCCCCATTCCCAGGAGCTCTTCGTGAACCGCCCGCGCCGCCCTCCGCTCCGACATCGGCTGGCTCCGGTCTTCGAGCATGCGGTCGATTCCATCGGAGCTGCACTTAGTCCTGATACCACTCGTCACTACCGCGGGACGGTGCGCAAGTTCCTCTGTTATCTCGGCTCCTATCATCCCGAGGTCAACCGCCTGGATCAACTGCGCCGTGATCCTCACATCCTCGGCTGGATGTCCCGACTGCGTTCGCAAACGCCGCCGCTGTCGACCGCTTCATGCATCAACCAGCTCATCGCTCTGCGATGCGTATTTAACGATCTGTCCTGGTCGAACAAACGTTCTAAACTCGCTCGCCTGATTCGCCGCGAGGACATTCCGCGCAAACCGCAGAGACTCCCACGTCCGCTCACCGCTGAGCAGGACCAGCTCTTACAACAGGAGTTCTTTCGCCGTAACGATCTTGGCGGCAATGCCATGCTGTTGATCCGATACACCGGCATGCGCATTGGAGAGTGTGCCGATCTGTCCTGCGATTGCCTTCGCTCCACCGGGCCGAATCAATGGGCGATTCATGTGCCGCTCGGCAAGCTCAAAACCGAACGCATGGTCCCCGTAGATGCTTCTACGAGTGAACTCGTTCAACGCCTTCGATTCTTTCGCTCCCTCGATCCTCTGCCTGTCGATGGACGGATCCTGGCGCGTCCAGGCAGCAAAGAAGCGCTGGTTCGTCAACTTCGAGATTACCTGCATCAGGTCTGCTATTCGCTCAACCTCTCTGCCAGCATCGTTCCGCACCAGCTTCGACACAGCTACGCCACCGAGATGCTTCGAGCCGGTGTGAGCTTTCCTGTCCTCATGAAGTTGCTCGGCCACACCAATCCCGAGATGACCATGCGCTATGTCGATGTGGCGTTGACCGATCTCCAGCGCGAGTTCCAGCAAGCTCGGGCCCATCCAAAGCATCTGGTGCCGCAACCCAAGGCAGCATTACCCCAACTTCGCGCCGGCCTCGAAGGCGTCATCGATTCGCTGCTCGCCGCTCAACATGTGATGGAGATGTTCCGACGCCCGCTACCAAAGGGCCCTTCCCGCTCTTGCCTCGACCGGCTCTCCAACCGCCTCACCAAGATCCTCAGCCAAGTGCGCAAACTCAGCACACCCTGAAGAATGGGCAGAGATTGGCCGGTTAAGCCGACAAACCACCCAGAGGGTGTCTGGCTGCGCTCTTGGCGGGGGCCGACGCCTGCTCGCTGACGATCTCCAGCCCAGTCTTGCGGAGACCGTCTATAACCGCTACGCGAGGAATTGAACCATTCCCGTTTCGAGGGTGTACATCGAGCCTACAATCTTTATGCTGCCGGTGGATTCTAGGTCCCGAAGCACAGTGCTCCTTTCACGAATGTTGGCGATAGTCAGTAATACGTTCTTTCGCGCCACGGCGTCCACGAACCCGTAGTTCTTGGCCGAGCGCTCCCCCGTGTACTGGGTGGCTTCAATTGCCGGACGGATCTTCGCCAACAGCGCCGTGAGATTGCCAAGTTGCACGCCGTCAATGGCACCCTTGATAGCGCCGCATGCGGTGTGGCCCATGACAAGCACGACTTTCGAGCCCGCCACCTTGCAGGCGAATTCCATGCTGCCCAGTATGTCCTCGTCAGCAACGTTGCCTGCCACTCTGCCGCTGAAGATTTCGCCGATACCAAAGTCGAGAACCAACTCGGCGGGTGCTCGCGAGTCAACGCAGCTGAAGACAATCGCAGCAGGATACTGTCCCTTCGCAGACGCCTTAGCTTCACGCATGAGATCACGATGCTGCGGTTTGCCTGATCGGAAGCGTTCGTTTCCAGCCTTCATCTCCTGGATGATCTCGTCCGGCGTCATCTTGTCACGCTGCTCCTTGGTGAGGTCTGCGCGGGCCAGTACGCTTCCCAAGCTTGCCTCCACTACCCCGACAGCGGTCGCAACGCCGGCAGCCTTGCAAAAGGCCCGGCGGTCAAATCGATCTCTTCCATCGCTTAATTGTGAATGTTGCATCCCACGCTCCTTCCGTCTGCATTTGTATAGGCACCGTGCCGCCCCGGTAACGGTCGATATGGATATCCGCAACGCCGGCCGGATGGCGTAACCCGTTTCCGCCTGAAGCTGGTCGGCTTATAGGTCAGGCGGCAAGTTTGGCCATATCGGCACCTTTCACGTACTCCACGTGCACCTGCTCGATGGTCCCATTGAACTTGAACGGCACCTTGTCGAAGTAGTCAAGCGACACCGGCGAACCGAGGGCGATGCCGATGTCGAGGCAGTCGTTGGCGGTGAAGAGCAGAGGCGCGGATATCGGTACCTGGCCTGTCGCAACCACTTCGCCATTGACCTTCATGGTGATGTTGAGCGGGCCACCGGGCTTGGGCACTGCGTACGCCGTCTCGACCTCAATCCTCGCCTTGCCGACGGGGAGCTTCTGCTTGGCGCGGATCTTCGTGCGCTGAATGATGAAGAGGTTGTATTCGTAGCAGAGAATGCCGTCCTCCACGAAGCAGGTGAGGCCGCCGGAGTTCCCGCCCAGTTTGTAGAGCACACCGTTGGCGTTCGCCGGGATCGTGGCGTCGATGGTTACAATGTTGGGTTTGTTGCCCAGAGCTGGTGCGCAAAACTCCGGAATGCGGACGGTGTCGCTGAAGAAGGTCCACTCCGAATAAGGGGGAGCAATGCGCATTTCAGGGTGAAGTATAGGAATCCAAAGGCCGCCGCCGATGGGAAGAGCGTTGTTCTTCACCGCCTCAATGAGAAAGACTTCCTTCAATTGGGCCAGTTTCTCCGGCATTTTCGCGGCGAGGTCGTTGGCCTGGCTCCAGTCCTCCTCCAGGTTGTATAGCTCCCACACGTCCTTGTCCGGAGTCCACTCCTTAATGCCCGGCGGCAAGCCCGGAACCCACGGCAGGCGCGGTCCTAAAGCCGAGGCCATCCAGCCTTCATGGTAGATTGCGCGACTGCCCATGACCTCGAAGTACTGAGTGAGCAGCTGGCCTTTGGCCTTTGGGTCGCTAAAGCTGTAGGCGAGACTCACGCCGTCGATCGGATCCTGCGGGACACCGTTGACCTCCAGCGGTGGTGTGATGCCGACAACCTCGTAAATTGTCGGGACAATGTCGTTGCAGTGATGGAACTGTGGGCGCGGTGTGGCATCCGGTTTGATCTTCGCCGGCCACCGGACCGCCATCGGATTGCGCGTTCCGCCGAAATGCGAGGCTAGAAGCTTGGTCCCCTTGTAAGGGGTGCTTCCGGCCCAGCCCCACGCTGCGTGGTACTGGTTGTCGGTCTTGGGCGAGCCGAGCGCGTCGAGTCCTCCGAGTTCATCCAGGGCCTTGATGTGCTGCTTGACGGTGGACGGAATACCGTTTTGCGCCAGCAGTTCGCTGATTGTGCCGTCCTGTCCCTCTGCAGAGGAACCGTTGTCACCCCAGACATAGAAGATGAGCGTGTTATCGCCATAACCGAGCTTCTCGATTGCGTCGATGACCCGGCCTACCTGAACGTCCACGTGTTCGGTGAAGCCGGCCGCCACCTCCATCAGGCGGCGCTGGAATGGCTTCTCGTCCTCGGGAATGCTGTCCCAAGACTGCATGGTTTCGTGCCGCGGCGTGAGCTGGGCATTGGCGGGGATCCATCCCTTCTCCTTGGCGCGCTTGAAGACGCGCTCACGGTAGGCGTCCCAGCCGTCATCGAACTTACCCTTATATTTGTCGGCCCACTCCTTCATGATGTGGTGTGGGCCATGGATGGCGCCGCTCGCCCAGTACATATAGAACGGCTTAACAGGCTGCAAGGCCTTATGCCGGTGCAGCCAGCCGATGGCATCGTCCGCCAGATCTTCGCTGAGGTGGTAGCCTTGCTCCGGGCCTTTGGGCGGCAGCACAACCATCGTGTTACGTACCAGGTTGGGCTCATACTGCGAGGCTTCCCCTGCCAGGAATCCGTAGAAATACTCGAAACCCAGCCCCGTCGGCCAGTTCTCGAAAGGGCCAACGGCGGTCGTCTCCTCGGCCGGTGTGTTGTGCCACTTTCCCCACGCAGCCGTACTGTAGCCGTAGTCTTTCAGCACCTCAGCCACCAGCGCGCTGCTCCTGGGAATGCGCCCTGAGTATCCGTCCCAGTCGTTCGCCAACTCCGCGATCTGCCCATTGCCGACACGGTGATGATTCCTGCCGGTGAGCATAGACGCCCGTGTGGGCGAGCACATGGCCGTAGTGTGGAAGCGGTTGTACCCGATCCCTTCCTTGACGACGCGGTCCATGGTCGGGGTTTGGACTTCCCCCCCAAAGGTGGACGGCAGGCCGGGGCCTGCGTCGTCGATCAGCACGATGAGGATGTTCGGAGAATCGGCGGGAAGGCGACGAGGTTCAACACGCCGATTGTAGACCGACTCCTGCATCGTGCGGCCGGCGATGCTTGCTGATGGTGTAGGTGGAAAAGGCAGGTAGTCCTGCTTGATTGATTTATTGTCCGCGCTCATCGTCTGTTCCTCTTTGGATTTCTTTTCGTGGCCAGCCTACCCACTCCGCCGAAAGAGTGCGGCCGAGACCGCACGTCGTTCTCAAAAGACGAACTCGTGCGGTCAAACACGCTATAACCATCGTGCCGGCTCCGCAACTGTCAGAACTGACAGCGCGCCGACAGAATCGGCTCGAGAACCGCTTCTCGACCTGCAACTATGGGTGGGACGCCATCACGCAAAATCCCGTCCCTGTTAGAAGTAACAGTTCCGGCGCGGGCAAGATTTTATTAACCTCCGCCAGGAGGAGTCGACAAGCGCCGAATCGACACCACTCTTCGATCAATTCGCCGCGCGGCTAACCGTAAGAAAGGTTAAGCACATGAATTGCAAACTCAGAGTTGTACTTCTTGCCGGCATGATTCTTTGCTGCATCACGACAGTCCTAGCACAACAGAAGGGGCAATGGGTGCCCGGACAGTTCGGTCTCAACGCCGGATCGATTCCTGATCCCGGTGTCACCTATGCCAATCTGGCGCTCAATTACTCCGCCGGCCGATTGAACAACTCTAATGGAGATCGCATCCTTCAGAATGTTACGGGGACCTATTCGTTCTGGGTGGATGAGAACGTTTTCTACTACGTTCCGAACCACAAGTTCCTGGGCGGATATTTCATGCCCTATGTCGTGATCCCCTACGCGAGTGGTTCGGTGGTGGCCGCTCTACAGCCTCTTTTACCCGGGGTTGGATCGGGGATCAATCTCAGCGCGGGAGGGTCCGGGCTTGCCGACCTGTTCGTCCAGCCTGTGAACATGGGTTGGCATTTTGGCAAACGAGTCGACTTCGTCGCGGGATACGCCTTTACGGCGCCAGTCGGCCGATACACCGCGGGAGCGAGCAATAATGTGGGCTCCGGATATTGGGGAAACAATATTACGTCGGGCACCACGCTCTACATCACCAAGAACAGAGGGACCAGTGCAAACCTTGCCACGGATTGGGAAATCCACGGGCAAAAAACGGTCGCCAGCATTCCGTCGGGTCAAACCAGCAAAATAACGCCCGGCCAGGCCTTCACCATGGAATGGGGACTTGGGCAGGCCCTTCCTTTGAAGAAAGATATGAGCCAATTGGCCCAACTCGGATTGGTCGGGTACGACCAATGGCAGGTCTCAAGCAACGGCGGCGCTTATTTAGTGGCTGGAATTCCGGTCGGGGCGAGCAGGGTTCCATATTATTCAGTGCATGCCATTGGTGTTCAGGCCAATTACATTCTCCCGCCGAAGAATCTGCTGGCCTTCTTCAAGTATTACGACGAGTATTCGGCGAAGGCCCGTCCGGAAGGACGCACGATTGTATTCGGGTTCTCATGGACGTTGCGAATCCCGAAGCCGCCGGCTCCCAAGAAACCGTAACTATTATCCGTCGTTGCAGAAATAGCTTCGTGCTACCTGTCAGGAGCCGCAGTTGCCAAAGCCCGATACTCGCAGTGCGTTCCACAGGAACGCAAAACGCATCGTCGGCTTTGTGCCCTTTCTAGGATCGCCTTCTCCTCAGGGTGGATGCCCTCTGGCCAACCGCTTCCGTCTGCGCCTCGCGGGATTGCTCCCGAGTCACGAGCAAACCGGAAGTTTGCCGCGAACCAGAAGCTGGCTTCTGGGACAAGTTTTCGTCCCCTAGCTCAAGACATTAGCCGAAACAGGCTTCTGTTCATTCCTTCTTCTCGTCCTCCGGCGGATTTCGTTTTTTACGCATCGATTCTCCGCGCATCTCGATGCGGTGGGCGTTGTGAACCAACCGGTCCAGAATGCCATCGGCGATGGTAGGATCGCCGATCTGTTCGTGCCAGCGGGAGACTGGCATCTGAGACGTGAGGATGGTGGAACGGGCCTTGTAGCGATCCTCACAGATTTCCCAGATTTCGCGCCGCTCGCTTTCGTTCAGCGGTGCCATCGCCCAGTCATCGATGACCAGAACGTCGATACGGCTCAGTCGTGCCAGCAGTTGGCGCAAGCTTCCATCCGCTCGGGCCAGAGCGAGATCGCGCAGCAAGGCTGCGGCCCGCATGTAGAGCGCCGAGTGGCCGTCACGACAGGCCTTCTGCGCCAGAGCCAAGGCGATGAAGCTCTTGCCCACGCCGGTTGGACCCAACACGAAAACGTTCTCGTGATTGCGAACCCAGGCTGAGTCTTTTGCCAGAGCACGTATCACTGACTTATCTAGTCCACGCGCAGCCCTGTAGTCGATGTCTTCCACGCAGGCCGGACCTCGCAGCTTGGCCGCTTTCAGTCTCCGTGCCAGCGCCTGGTTCTCGCGCCAGTCCCATTGCTGATCGACGAGCAGAGACAGTCGTTCCAGGAAGCTCAGTCCGTTGGCGGCCCTGTCTTGCTCCTGCGCTTTCAGGCCATCGACCATGCCTTGCAACCGCATGGCCAGCAGCTTTTCCATCATCGGTTGGTTCAGCATGAGGCCGTCCCTCCCTGGTCGAAGTACTCGGCCCCGCGAACGTTGTCATGCGTCAAGGGTGGCGGGCTGGGTGGTGGAGGCGACAGCGGAAGAGCGTCGAGCGAGTTTTTCAAGATCGACTTTACGCTCTGGTACCTGCACGCTCCTGCGCGTATCGCCCGTTCCGCGGCGGCTTCCATCCGCTGCGCCGAGTACTGTTGTGCCAAGCGAATGATGCCAAGGCAGGAACGATAACCCATCTCCGGATGGGGCTTCTCGTTGAGGATTCTCTCGCACAACTGCGCCGTGTGTGGGCCAATGCTGCGTGCCCAGTTCACCATGCGCGAAGGCGTCCACTCCAGATGGGCCTGATGACTCTTGGGGCGATGCTCGTTCTGGGTAATGTTTTTCCCGCGTTCGCGACTGCGCATGTGGGAAGCGATCCGATTGCCCTTATGAAAGATCTCCACGATGTCCGGGGTGGCGCGAACTTCCACGATTTGCTGCACCAAGGTGTACGGCGCACTGTAGAAGTTGCCGTCGAAGGCGACGTGATAGTCGACGTTGACGGTGGCACGCAGCCACTGGCTCATGTCGAACCGTTCGGTTGGCAACGACGCCAGCGCCGCCTTCTCCAAGCTATGGAACAAGCTGGCCCGCGATCCGTCCCGCTTGCGGAAAGGACGCTCGTTCAGCCGCACCAGCAGCTCGCGGATCGCCTGGTTGAGTTCTGGCAGGCTGAAGAACTTCCGGTTTCGCAACGCCGCTATGATCCAGCGTTCCGCTACTTGGACTCCACTTTCTACTTTGGCCTTGTCTCGCGGCTTGTACGGCCGGGCGGGCACCACTCCCATCCCATAATGCATCGCAAACTCTTGGTAGGTGGGATTCAGATCAGGGTCGTAGCGGCAAGCTCGGGTGACGGCCGTCTTGGTGTTGTCCGGCACCGTCAGGGTCGGCGCTCCACCGAAAAACTCCAGCGCGTGGATATGCGCCTGGATCCAAGCGACCAGTTGCTGATCGCGAGTCGCTTCGACGTAGGTGTAGGAGCTGGCTCCCAGCACAGCAACAAACAACGATGCTGGCCAGGCTTGCCCCGTCGTGCTGTCATAGACGGGAATCGTCGGCCCAGCCCAGTCGACGAACATCTTCTCGCCCGCCTTGTGTTCCTGACGCAACACCACATCCAGGTGCCGTCGCCAGTGCTGATAGCGTTCGCAAAACCAACTGCAACGATACCCCTCCGGATTGGCTTGCCGGTATTCTTCCCAAACCAACTGCAAGGTCAGATGGCGATGCTGTTGGAGTTGCTCATGAATGGCTTTCCAGTCCGGTTGAGGACGCTGCTCTACCGCTTTCGTCCGAACCGGCTGGTTGCCAAAAAGCTTGGCTTCCAGTTCCTCCTCGCTCATGCCCTCGGGCAGCGGCCAACCTATCCCCGCCGCTGTCGCGCGTTCGAGATACTCGTGGACTGTGGCAAGCCCCATCCCACAACAACGTGAGATCTGGCGCTGCCCGAACCCTAATTCAAACCTTAACCGCAGGACTTCCTTTGTCTTCCGCATGGATTATGGGCCCGGGCTCATAATCCATGTAATGTGCCCGATCCCGATATGTGCCCCGAAGTATTGAGATTCACGACTGACGAGGCGTTTGCCGGGTGGCCGGACACATAATTTTTCTGAGGAAACGGCGATGATCTCTTTCCCTGATTTCAGGGAAGGAGATTGTAATGTTAGAACATTATTTCATTCGCCCCGCCACCCTTGATCGGATCCGAGCGTCATGGCTCGGTGACGCAATCGAGCAGTATGCGACTTGGCTGACCGAGCAGGACTATGCTGCTCGTAACATCTTCATACGTATCCCGATCCTCACGCGGTTTGGCGAGTTCACACGCCAGCAAGGGGCAAACAACTGGAAGCAGTTGCCAGGCTATGTCGAGCCGTTTGTCCGCTACACACTCAAGCAAAGCAAAACAGGCGCTTCAAAGCGATTGCGGGGTGCAGCTGCCAATGGGATTCGCAATCCGGTTCAGCAACTTCTTCGGTTAATACTCCCTGAAGGTTCCAACATCGGACTTGCGCAGCACGGGCCAGATCCTTTCATCGATTCTGCACCCAGGTTCTTTTCTTTCCTCCGCAATGAAAGAGGACTCCGAGAGGCCACACTTGTTCAGTACCGGCATTATCTTCGTTTGCTGGAAGAGTACTTGAGGAGGCTCGGCGTAGACGCACTGTCGGATCTGTCTCCGTCCGTGATCAGTGCCTTCATCATCGAGAGCGGTAAGGCCATTAACAAACGGTCGGTGCAAAGCCTTTGCAGTATTTTGAAGGTCTTCTTACGCTATCTGTATCGCACAGGGGTACTGGCCCGCGATCTCAGTGAGCAGATCGAATCTCCTCGGCATTACCGCTTGTCGAACTTGCCACGCTCAATCTCAGTGGAGCAGGTCAGGCAGACGCTGGAGGCAGTGGACCAGCGAGACGCCGTGGGTAAGCGCGACTATGCGATTTTGTTACTCCTGGTGACATACGGATTGAGAGCCCGTGAAGTCGCCGCTTTGACCTTGGACGATTTCGACTGGAAACGCGACCGTCTCCACGTTCCAGGGCGTAAGGCGGGGCATTCAGCGATATTTCCATTGTCACCCGTGGTCGGAGAGGCCGTCCTCGCATATCTTCAGCATGGTCGCCCGAAGACGGAAGCTCGGGCTATGTTCTTCCGTGTTTTTGCTCCCTACACACCGCTTGCCAGTCCTGCCGTCTCCGCACGAGCGAAGCGCTATCTTCGCAAGGCGGGTATTAAAATCGCTCGTCCCGGCTCGCACACCCTGCGCCACACCTGCGTACAGCGTCTTGTCGATGCCCATGTTCCCTTGAAGACGATCGGAGACTACCTCGGCCATCGCACGCCGGATGCCACCAACATCTACGCCAAGGTGAACATAGAAGCCCTGCGCGAAGTCGCCTTGAGCGACGTGGAGGAGATCCTGTGACCGCCAACCTCCGCAGCCCTTTGGCAACGCATATCCAAGCATTCCTTGCCCACAAACGCGCCTTGGGCAAAGGCCTGCACAAGCAAGAGCTGATGTTTCGAAGGCTCGACCGCTACCTCGTCGAGCATGGCGTCACTCCGCTCTATGCCATCACGCCAGCGATACTCGATGGCTTCCTGTGTTCTCGTCCGCGGCTTTCGCCCCGCAGCTACAACGAACTTCTCGGCTCGTTACGACGGCTGTTTGATTGGCTCGTGTGGCAGGAGGTGTTTGCGGCGTCACCGCTGTCAACACCATCCAGGCGAGTGCCTCCACGGCGCCGTCCATTTCTGTTCAACTCCGAACAGGCTAGGCAGCTCTTCGATGCCGCAGGAAGATTGCCCAGCTATTCACATTCGCAGAACCGCGGGGAGATATATCGCATGATCTTCTTACTGCTCTATGGGTTGGGCTTGCGCGTCGGTGAAGTCTCCCGCTTGCATCGTGACGATGTGGATCTCGATCGCGGTCTTCTTCTCATCTACCAAACAAAGTTCGGAAAGTCCCGATGGGTCCCCTTTGGGCCGAACCTAACCCGAGAGATCACCCGGTTTCTGCAACGTCGAGACGAGCGCCTCAATAACATCCCGCCCGAGTTCCCGATATTCTCCTTCGCCGCGGATTGCCACAGGCCCATCCGGCCCAACAACATAAGCCAGACATTTCATAACCTTTTACCTTCCCTTGATCTGATAGTTCCGGTGGGGACGGCACCGCCCCATCTGCATTGCTTGCGCCATTCGTTTGCCGTTAACACCTTGCTACGTTGGTACCGCTCCGGCGTTGACCCGGCGTCTCGTCTGCTCGACTTGGCGACGTTTCTAGGCCATGTCAGTCCTTCTTCGACAGCGGTTTATCTGACGATCACCACTGAGTTGCTTGAGTCTGCAAACGAACGTTTTGCACGCTTCGCCTCCCCGGCGATCAAGGAGATTTTGTTATGACGACGTCAACCATCGGGCCTGTTCTTCATGCTTTCTTCTGCGATTACTTAACCCTCCAGAGGGGACTGCGCCCCCATTCCTTGCGAAGCTACAGGGATGCGATGCGTCTGTTCCTTCTATTTGCTGCAAGCGATGTCGGGTGCAAGATTACCCGGCTTTCTCTCGACGATCTCACAGCCGACCGCGTTTGCCGGTTTCTCAACTCGCTCGAAGAGACTCGCAAAAACAGCGTCCGGTCTCGGAACCAACGGCTGGCCTCGTTACGAACGTTCTTTGAGTACCTTGGACGGCAATGGCCTGAGAGACTTGTTCAGGCGCAGCAGGTGGCCGCGATTCCCAATAAGCGGACACCGCCAGGAGAGACCTTCTTCTTGGAACGCGATGATATCGAAGCTCTGTTTGCAAAGATGCCCACACGGGGTCGCCTTGCTTTGCGCGACCGCACGCTATTGTTGTTTCTCTACAACACTGGTGCGCGTGTGCAAGAGGTCGCCGACCTTCGCTCCGCGAATCTTGAGTTCGGTCCACACCCACGGGTGCATCTGCATGGGAAGGGCAACAAGTGGCGCGATTGTCCGTTGTGGGCCGAAACTGCGGCACTCTTGCGTAGTCTTTTGGATCAGGTGCCCGGCGCCCTCGGCGAGCACCCGGTTTTCACCGCTAGTCAAGGACGTTCCCTGACACGATTTGGTATTTACAAACTCGTGCGGCGACACGCGAGACCAATAGTCAAGCACAGTGCCAACGGCCAATCGAAGGCTGTTTCCCCTCACATATTTCGCCACACAACGGCGGTTCACCTGCTGGAAGCCGGCGTCGAGATTAATGTCATCCGTGGATGGCTCGGCCACGTCAGTCTGGAAACAACAAACCGATATGCAGAGATCACCATCCGTACGAAAGAGCAGGCTCTCACCCAGTGTGCTCCGCCAATCACAGGTGAGAGGTTCCAGTCGCAACCCGTTTGGCAAAACGACGTCGCCCTCCTGAACTGGCTCCAAGCGCTGTAACGTTATGTGGCCGAAGAACGCGAATTTGGCTCGAATCTCGCGTGCTTCGGCTTTTTTGCCACATATCGGGACCGGGCACATTACATCGACGATCTCCTGGCCGGCACCCTGATCTCCTCATTCGTGGAGTTTCAATGCCGGTTATTGTCCAGCGCCGTCGCAGGCTCCTGCTGTTCGTCTGTGGAAAACATTCCGCTCCAAGCCGAACGCCATTCCGGTGAACAGCACAAACTGTTCGCCTTCCCACCGGAATCGGCGTTCACTTTCAGACCGGAATACTGTTCGGATTCACAACGGAATGGTGTTCGGCTTCAGACCGGAATCGCGTTCATCTTCGACCGGATTCCCCAGCAATGCTCAGAAATTTCGTCACGAGGCTTTCCGTCGCTCGCCTAAAGTGTCGACGAACTCCGGAATCACAGACCATCCCTCTGTGTCGGCACTCGTGATGAAAGCATCTCGGACAGCAGAAGCGGAAATACGCGTGCTTCTTGCGAGCTTCAATGCACTCATGTACCAACCTGGAAGATTGCGCTGACGTGACAGGCAGTTCCGATGGACATTTGCAGATCTCATCACCTCGACAAAATAAAAGGGCCAATCACGGAAAAGCCGTACAGTTCCTCTTAGCACGATCCCTCTCATCGATGGAGGCAGCCTTTCGAAATGCATTCCCTGCGTCCCCCGGTACTTCAAAAAGTGCGGTCCAGACGAATGAATTTGCGAGATAAGGCGTTTCGAGGTTTCACTTGGCGTCGATAAGAATTCTGTTAAGCTGCGCAAAACGCGGAAGTAACCGCGACAACTAGCGTTCCGAGTGAGTGAATCGTGCAATTGAACGATGCTGAGGGATTCTGGATCCGCGGGTTCAGCAGTTACGTCGTACAGCGTTCGCCCACAGTGGTAGCAAGCAGAGAGGGCTGTTCGCGGCTCAATGACCAACCGGTCATAGAGGTGACCCTGATCTTGTATCTGTGAACCACAGTGCGAACAAGAAGTTCTAAGAAATAACCCGTGAATCGGACAGCAGTTGTAGATTGCAAATCGCCATCGAACTTGGTAGCAACCGTAGAGGGCGAGGCATTGGCTACAGTACTGTGCACAAACAAAGCGGGAGTGAGGAGACGACACCTTCGCACTGTAAAGGTCTCTATACCAGTGCGAAGCAGTTTGGGGCTTCCAAACAGCCTTGAAACTCGAAGGAAGAGTTCGCAATATTTCTTCCCTAGTGGCCCCTGTAACCATCTCTAAGCTGCGGATAACGTATTCGTTCGGATTCTCGAAATCGGAAAAGCTGAGATGGATCCCGAGCAAGGCAAAAAACTCTTTGAATGACCTAAAATTGCCCGAAGCAAGCTCAAGACCCCAATTCGAAAAGATCTCATCGTTGTGTGGATGTGGATGGATTGGTAACATCCGTCCATGATTGGAGTCTAGTGATGGCGAATCTGCGCCAAAGCTTCCCATCCTACTTTTGACGCAAATCCCACGACGTGTGGTTCATATCTGGAGTGCGCGAGTCCAAAATATCGATCCTTCAGTCCACTTTACCGATCTTCAGTCTAAATTACCGATAAATTTGCCAGCCGCCGCCGCCGCTGTCACCAACATTATTGATTCCTACCAGGAAGCTATCTGTAGCCCAGAGCGATGGAAAAGTGCCTTGCCGTGTTACATAACTCCGGGCGACTGCGTTTCGATTTCACAGACCTGTGGGCGACTGCGTTTTTGCCAGAATTTTCGAGAAGAAGAGACCATCCATCCGCTTAGACGAGTACCCCAGAGTCACGAGGCACTCTGAAGGATAATCCCGACATTGGGAGGAGCGAACGTCATCTGGCGGAGAAGAAACAGAACCATGCTTCTCGCCAGACTGCGGGCCCAGCTTGCGGTAGAGATTGGGCCTTGGACGCACGACAAGTTATCCGCGAGGATGGCTTTCGGACCAGCCTGTTATTCGATATAGGTAGCAACCCGAAATTCCGTCAACGATTCAAACACTCAGGAGCAGGAGCCATCTATGAGCCGATTCTCGATAACTGTCGCGGTTCTGGTTTTAGCCTTGTCCGCCCCGGTCTTTATGCTGGGGCAAACTGGCAACGCACAAGCAGAACAGCAAGTCCGCGAACTATGCAACTCACTGAATCAAGCCTTGATAAAGGCCGATGTTCCCACGCTAAACAAAATTTTTGCCGATGAATTCACTATCATTCGTCCGAATGGAATGGCAGTCGGCAAGGCGGTGGCCGTACTGGATGTGGAAAGCGGAAAGACGAAGTTTGATTCGATTGAGATGTCAGACAGCAAGATCCACATCTATGGGAACACAGCTGTCATGACCACCCTTGAGAACACAAGCGCGCGGATCGGTGGCCACCCAATCAGTGGTCAAGCCCGGAACACCTATTTTTGCGTAAAGCGCGGCGGTCGCTGGATCGTAGTGCTGCGTCAAATTACCCCAGTTCTGCCACAAAAAAGTGAGGCGTCCGCCGCGAAATAACCTCGCGCAAAGGACACAAGGAATCACTCACGCCATTCGCTTGCCCCACCCCTTCGGGGATACGCATCGTCTGCGCTCGATGTCGATATGGCTATACCCCACAATCTCGAATGCCCCATGCGAGTTCGACCCTAAGTACAACATACGGATGTAGCTGGAATAGGTGGCGAATAATCCTTAGTGCCGTATCGCCAGTGCTCCGCAGATAAAGTTGTGCTGAAGACGAGCAGTCGAGGCGGAGCATTGGCGATAGGGCGATTTGGACTAAGCCGCTTCCGAGAGCCCACGCCTTATGGGTTTTGAATGGGTTTGTTGTGATGTGGTGGTGCGAGAGATTGGCAGCTGTTTTCCGTGCATGCAGACAGACTGCGGCATGCACGTGCAGGACGCGCCTTACAGCAACGATCCGGGTTAGACGTGTTGCGTGAGAGATCATGGTCATGACGAGTTGACCTCCGCGAGCTGCGCTGTTGCGGGCATCAGGGTGGTGAAGCGAACGACGACGTGCAAGGTGCCGCGTTTGCACTTGGGGCAGCAGCGATTGATTGCCGACTGTTGTCGAGGGGTGACGAGGTCGGTGGTTTGCGGAACCATAGCCTTGAGGTGCTGCCGGCAAAGAGCAAGCGCCTGACGGCGATTGCGGTTGGCGAGCAGACCGAAGTGGCGGATCTTGACGAAGCCACAAGGCAGTACGTGAAGCAGGAAACGACGAATGAACTCAACCGCATCGAGGCTCATGACCTTGATGCGGTTGTTGTCTCTGGAGTCGCGCCACTTAAAGCGCACCTGCCCGTTGTTCAGATCCAGAAGTCTTCCATTGGCGATCGCAACACGATGGGTGTAGCGGGCCAGGTACTTGAGCACATGCGCAGGACCGCCGAAAGGCGGCTTGGCATGAACAACCCATTTCTTGTGGCGCAGCGAGAAGATCATTGCGTGGAATGGGCCCGGCTTCGCATACGCAGCTAGCTTGCCCGGGAAGCGCAGTTGATTGTTGTCGTACGCGTGTGTGAGAAAGGCGAGCATCTTGCCCCGGAACATACTGCTGAGCACCGATGCCGTAAGAAAGTAGCGGGGCCGGCAAGAGATCCACCGTGAGGAGTCAGGTGCAAGGCCGCCGGCAGGCACCAGGCAGTGCAGGTGGGGATGATGTTGCAGTTGCTGACTCCATGTATGGAGCACGGCGAGAACGCCGATGCGGGCGCCGAGGCGGCGCCTGTCGGCGGCGATCTCCATCAGGGTCTCAGAGACCGCACGAAACAGCAGAGCGTAGATAAGACGCTGGTTTCTGAGCGCGAGGGCTGCCAGTTGCGCGGGCAGCGTGAAGATGACATGGCTGTACGGCACGGGCAGCAGACTCGACGCCTGCTTGTGCAACCAGCGATCACGTGCAGTTAACTGGCACTTTGGGCAGTGGCGATCACGGCATGAGTCGAAAGCCACGTACTCATAGGGGCAGCGGTCACAACGTTCGAGATGACTGCCGAGTGCGGCAGTACGGCACCTACCGATGGCTCTGAGCACCTTGCGTTGTTGGCGCGAGACAACATCGCCCCAACGCTCAAGGAACTCCTGCTGGTGAGCATGGAAGACATCGGCCACTTCAAGCCGATGTTCTCTCATTTTTTCCGGGGTTCTCCTTCATGGGCGGGCAGCTCATCGAGCGGACTTACCGTGGAGTGCAGACGTTGCTCGGAGACGTGGAGATAGCGGGCTGTTGTCTCCAGGTCGCGATGTCCGAGCAACAGTTGAATGGTGCGCAGATCAGTTCCGCTGTCGAGTAAATGGGAGGCGAACGAATGTCTCAACACGTGGGCAGAAAGCCGCTTTTTAATGCCAAGCTTCTTGCACAAGTAATGGCAGAAAGCGTTGACCGCGGTGGCGGACATCGGCCGGTCGGATCGCATTCCGGGAAACAGCCAGTCCTTGGGCTTGCGACGGTTCCAGTAGGCACGGAGCCACTCCAGCAGCTTGGGCGAAAGCATCACCTGACGGGGATAGCCGCCCTTGCCTTCGCGGATGTTGATGATCATCCGCTTGCTGTCAACCTCGGTAACCTTCAGATCCAGGGCTTCCTGGATGCGCAGGCCAGCCCCGTAGAGTGTGGCCAGCACGGCTCGGTGCTTCACATTCCTGGTGATGGCGAGCAGCGCCGCGACTTCTTCCCGGCTCCAGACCACTGGCAGCTTGCGGTGTATCTTCGGCTTGGTGACCTCGGTGTCGAACCATCGTTGCTTGAGCGTACGGACATACAGAAACCGCAACGCAGAGACGTGGACCTCAATGCTATGCCAGGCAAGCTTGCGCTCGTTCAGCAACTACAGCTGATAGATACGCACATGCTCGGGCCCGAGCTTGTCAGGGGACTTGTGAAAGTGGCGGGCGAAGGCAGAAACGACACCAGTGTAGGTACGAATGGTTCTAGGAGTGAAATTACGCAGCCGAAGCTCTTCCAACATGCGTTCGCGGAGTGCAGTCATGAACACCTCCTTCAAGGCATCCATCACTGTACTTACGTGCGGTCGCTACGACACCTGCCGCGCCAGCGGCTTAGTCCAAATCGCCTAGTACCTCACAATCCCGAACTGGAACTGTCGAGCCCAGGCGATGTAGGCCGTCATTGAGTGCGTCGCGAAAACGAAGGTTTTCAGGACAGTAATGGTCTTTCTGAAAAGGGCCTGTCTCGCTGCTCAGAAGTGTCTCACAACTTGTTCCGAAATCTATGTCCTTAAATCTCCCCTCTTGGTAAGATTTGGGACATGCGCATCGGCTACGCCCGCGTCTCGACCGAAGATCAGACCCTCGACCTGCAAAGGGATGCACTGAAGCGCGCCAAATGCCGCCAAGTCTACGAAGAACACGCCACGGGCAAGAACACCGACAGGCCGCAACTCGAAAGCTGCCTCAAAAGCTTGCGCCAAGGCGATACGCTCGTTGTGTGGAGACTGGACCGACTGGGAAGGAACCTGGCGGATCTGGTCAGACTCATTGCAGAACTCGAACATCGCAAGATCAACTTTGAATCGCTCACGGAAAGGATTGAAACAAGTTCACCTGCGGGCCGACTGGTCTTCCACGTCTTTGCGGCGCTCGCTGAGTTCGAGCGCAATCTGGTCCGTGAAAGAACCGTCGCTGGTTTGAAAGCCGCTCGCGCCCGCGGCCGCAAAGGAGGCCGCCCCGCAAAGCTCACTGCCAAAGAGATAAAAACCATCCGAGCCCTGCTCAAGACCGCCGACATCCCGGTCACCGAAATTGCCGCACGGTTTGGCGTCGCCCGCTCCACACTCTATCGTGCCGTCCTCAAGCCCGCGGCCTGACTCTGCACCGATTCTGGGCGACCGGTGCCACGGCAGTTCCCATTGTGGGATTGTGAGACCCTAGGCCTGTTTGCGACAGTAATCCGCACCGAAGCGTGGTTGTCCCGCTGGACGGGGCGTTGGATTGCGGTTAGGATTCCAGCTTACCTACATGTTCGATTTCAGTAAACGTCTACGCCGCCGTGTCTCCATCTCTCATCGAGACGGCCATCTCGCAATTACGATTCAGCGAAATAATGAACATCTTCTGAACGTGCTGCTATTCACCGTATTCACTTTCGCCTTTGGATACCTGTGTACGGTTTTCGTCCCAGCGTTCTTCCGTGTCAGGTCGCTGAAGGATTGGCTATGCTTGTTGCCCTTTGCCGGATTTTTCGTCCTCTGGTACACCACCGCGTCTCGATTTTCGCTGTGGAGAAGTTTTGGCGTGGAAGAAGTGATTGTGAGCCAAGGAACCTTGCACTGGCATCGGAAGGCTTTGTGGTGGAAACGAAACTTTGAAGCTGCTCAATCCGAAATCACGGATGTGATACCCAAGACCCCATGGCACTCTCTTTCCAACCATGTTGAGTTCATATGCAGAGGGCGCAGCTACAGCATCGGTGACATGATTCTGCGAGGCCACCGAAATCGCGCACGCGCTTCGCGGTGCCTTAGGGCTTCATTGAGTTCTGCTCGTTAGCTGACGGATAATCGCCTTTCGTTAAGTAATCCCGAATCGGAATAGGCGAATACTGGCCCTGTTTGATCCAATTCACCTGTGAAATCATGATGGTTCGCGTAAGGTATTTGCCATGAGAAACGCACTGGCTGGAACGATGCTGTTGCTTTTAATAACTTCGGTAGCCCTTGCCCAGCAGCAAAAGCCAAAATCGCACGAAGCTTGCATCAAGCAGGTACCCGGCGATTGGGGACCGAATTTCGGCCCCGAATGGCATCAAAAGGAAGCTTTGTACTGGGCCTGCCGTGATGGCGTCTCTGTCGCGACAATAGAACTATGGCAAAAGGCAGCGCAGGAAGAAGGTATGGCCGACAACATCAAACTTCTTACTGTAAGAGGGCAGAAGCTAGTGTAGTGCGTCACACAGATGAGCTGTTATTGAGATAGGCCCTGGCGCGTTTGACCTTTTCGAGGATGTCATTGGCCTTAGCAGTCCAGATGAAGGGCTTGGGGCTGCGATTATGTTCTTCGATATAGTCGAGGATGCTTTGTTCGAGAGCTTCAACGCTGGTGAAGACTCCGCGCCGGAGCTGATTTTCGGTCAAGTCGCGAAAGAATCGTTCGACCATGTTGAGCCAGCTGCTGCTCGTCGGAGTGAAGTGAAAATGAAAGCGCTTGTGGCGCTCTGCCCAGCGCTGCACCGCCGGATGCTTATGGGTGGCGTAGTTATCGACGATGAGGTGGAGCTGTTTGTGGGCGGGAGTTTGGCGATCGATGAGACGTAGGAACTTCAGCCACTCCTGATGACGATGACGTTCCATACAAGTAGCCATCACGCTGCCATCAAGTGTGTTGAGAGCAGCAAACAACGTAGTGGTTCCATTCCGCTTGTAATCGTGGGTCATCGTCTGGGCGCGGCCCTTCTTCATGGGCAAGCCGGGTTGGGTACGGTCCAGAGCTTGGATCTGGCTCTTCTCGTCGAGCGAAAGCACCAGCGCGTGTTCGGGCGGATTCAAATAGAGTCCGACGATATCTTCCAGCTTCTCGGAAAAATGGGAATCGTTGCTCAGCTTGAAGGTTTCCATGCGGTGCGGTTTCAGGCCGTGACTGTGCCAGATGCGCCGTACGCTGGCCTCGCTAATATCGGCTGTGGCGGCCATGGTGCGCGTACTCCAGTGGGTTGCATGAGGAGGTTTTTCCTTCGTGGTTTTGGTAATCACCATGCGCACCAACTCCGGCGAGATGGAGGGCGTGCGGCCGGGCCTTGGCGCGTCGTGTTCCAGTCCGGCAATACCGTTGCGCAGAAAACGTGAGCGCCAGCGTGCAGCGGTGCGCGGCACGATCGAAAGCAGGCGGGCAATCTCGATGTCCTGCTTGCCTTCTGCGGCCAGCAACACGATCTTGGCCCGCAACACAAGCCGGGCGGGTATCCTGCGGCCGCGCGCATAGGTTTCCAACTTCGTCCTCTGGTCGATTGTCAGAACCACTTGAGGTGCGATTCTCATCCGCCGTGTCCCCTTGTATAAGAACCCGGCTGAAAGATAAATGTTGCTATATATGACGCATTATAATGTTCAGTCATGAGCAAACCGCAATCGATGGGAAAGTGTTATCTCTGCGGAGAGATAGTCGCCAAGGCGTCCATGCCACGGCATCTACTCGCGTGCGGCCATCTGGGATCTTCCGGACCATTGCCGGCTCCGAAGAAACCGACTGGCCAGAGCTTCCATTTACTTGTCGAAGGGCGTGAGGCGAAGGCGTACTGGATGCATGTGGCGCTACCTATTGCATCCCCGCTGAACAAACTCGACGATTTTCTCCGTCATACCTGGCTTGAATGCTGCGGTCACTTGAGTGCGTTTGAGATAGGCGGCAAACGCTATGCTTCAGAGCCCATGGATGAAGACGAACTCATGGATGAAGAAATGGACATGGGTACGCGGTTGAACCAAGTGCTTGAGGTAGGAATGAGGTTCTTCTACGAGTATGACTACGGCTCCACAACCGCTCTTGCGCTAAAGGTTGTTGCTCTTCGTGAACGAGGTTCAACGAAAGTGCAACTGTTGGCCAGAAACGAGGCACCGCAGGTAACCTGTCAGCGCTGCGGAAACAAACCAGCTACTCAGATCTGTACCGAATGCGCATGGAATGGGGAGGGCTGGCTTTGCAAATCGTGCCTCGTTGCACATACGTGTGGCGACGAAATGTGCCTGCCGGTCGTCAACTCTCCTCGCGTTGGAGTGTGTGGATATACCGGGTAGGCACTCCCGTGTAATAACTGCTCTGACTTTCATCGCACTACACTAGTGCTTTTTGTGGAGGCCCAAGGATCTGCGCATTGTTACGGAGTGAGCGTTTTGCGGCAAGCAGGAAAGGCTTGGACGTTGGCATGGAGATTGAAATGGAAGACACCCGACGGGGAGGACGGCGAATATTGCACAGGAAACTGTCCGGGTATCAAAGCGCAAGTAAAAGGAGAAATCCTTACGGTTCAGGCTCCCACCTCGTCTGACGATGGCTGTCGGCATGTGCGCTGGCATAGCCAGGGATTTCGCTGGAGTGGCACCACTTTTGCTCCTCTTAAGTAGGTGGACGAAAATCTTAGGGCTGTATCTGAAGCGCCCACAAAGTGAGAGGTGTGCGTTGTCGTGCTGTTTGCGGGCGCTTCAGATACAGCGATTTGAAGGAAGCCGCCTTCGCGAGCTATGTACTTTGAATGGGGTTGGGATGGGTCGGCGTTGCCAGCTCAGTACGAGGAGAGCAGTAACGTGTGGCGCTTGGGCCGGTAAGGTGGGGTCGGCTGCAAAGATTCGAGGGTAATTGCTTGTGGTCCGTGCGACAGGGTGCATGCCTGCTTGCGCCGGAGCGTGGAAGAGCAACCACGTGGCAGTGCACGTGGATGGAACGGGTTGTAGTTGATGTTTCACGCGGCACCTCTGAACGGAGCAGGTGGGGCGCGGAGTCGGAGCTGCGCGGCGGTGAACCTCTCGACAAGCTTCATGGCTCCGCCACAGTGCGGACACTTCCAGAAAGTTAAGCCTTTGTTCTCGGTTGCTACAGATCTGGTAGCTCTGGCTCGTACTGGTGTGTTCAGTAGTCGAGCACAAAGTGGCAGGAGAGCGGCCCGCCGCCGGTTGGCAAGGAAGCCGAAGTTGCGGATACGCACGAAACCACGCGGGAGCAGATGCAGGAGGAAGCGGCGCAGGAACTCATCGACGGGCAGACTCATGAGCCGCTTCTTGTTTCGGTGAGCGGAGTCTCGCCAGCGGAATGTCACGTTGCCATCGGCCAGAGATACGAGTCTGCGATTGGAGATGGCGACCCGGTGGGTGTATGCGCTGAGATAGCTGAGCGCGTGATCGGCCCCTTTAAAAGGGCGCTTGGAGTAGACGAACCATTCGTGACGGAACAGGATTCGGAGCCAGGAAGCAAAGATGCGTGGCGTTGCCAGTGGCGCCAGATTGCCGTGAAACTGGAGTGTGCCTTCGCGGAAAGCAGCCTTCAGTCCGGCGAGGAACTTACCGCGGAAGACGCGACTGAGCACCCCGTTGGGAAGAAAGAACGAAGAGCGGGACGAGATCCAGCGGGAGTGGTCCGGGACGAGTCCTCCGGCGGCAAGGACGCAGTGAATGTGAGGATGAAACTGCAAGCGCTGATTCCAGGTGTGGAGCACGCTGAAGAACCCAATCTCCGCTCCCAGATGGCGGGGATCGCGCGCGATCTCGAGCAGGGTTTCGGCGCCGGCGTGGAAGAGCAGGTTGTAAATCAGGCGCTTGTTCTGCAAGGCCAGTGGAGCCAGCTCCCGTGGCAGGGTGAAGACGACATGCACGTAACGGGTGGGCAGCAGCTCCTGTTCACGGGCCTGGAGCCAGCGAGCCCGGGCATTACCCTGGCATCGAGGGCAATGTCTGTTTCGACACGAGTTATAGGAGACGGCGACGGTATGCCCACAATCGGCACAGCGATCGCGGTGTCCGCCTAAAGCAGCGGTGCGGCAGCGTGTGATGGCCAGCAACACCTTCTGGTGTTGCCAGTGAATCCATCGGCGACTGCGTTCAAGAAAAGACTGTCCTGCATAGCGGACGATATCGGCCACCTCCAGGGGAGGCCGGTTCATGCGCTCTTTGTCTGCTCCCCTTGTCCGCCGATGGTCAGTGCATCCAGGGGACTGCTGGTGGCGCTGAGATGTCGCCGGGAGAGATGCAGATAGATTGTGGTCTCCTCCAGGTCGCGATGTCCCAGCAGCAACTGAATGGTGCGCAGGTCGGCGCCCGCTTCGAGCAGATGCGTGGCGAAGCAGTGGCGCAGCGTGTGCGGATGAATGTGCTTATGTGCAAGCCCGGCGCGATCTGCGGCCTGATGGCAAGCGTGCCAGACTCCGTTCGGCGAGATGGGATCAGGACCGGTGTGCCATCGGTTGCCGGGAAACAGCCAGTCCTTGGGCTTGTGCCGAAGCCCGCGCCAGTAAAGACGCAGCGCTTCGAGCAGCTTCAAGCTGAGCATGACATCGCGATCCTTGCGCCCCTTGCCTCCGCGGATGTGAATGACCATGCGCTGGCTGTCGATGTCGCAGACCTGCAGGTGCGCCAGTTCTGCGCGGCGTGCGCCGGTAGCATAGAGTGTCATAAGCAGAATGCGATGGAAGGGTGACTGGGCTGCATCAATCAGACGTGCCACTTCTTCCTGGCTGAGCACCAGCGGCAAGCGGAATACGCTCTTCGGGTATGGCGTCTCGGCTATGCTCCAGCCTCGCTTCAACACCTTGACATAGAAGAATCGCAAGGCCGCCAGCCGCTGCCCCACGGTGTTCGGGCAGAGCTTGCTGCTAAGCAACATCGCCTGATACTGCCGTATATGCTCGGTGCCAAGCCGGTCGGGAGAACGGTGGAAGTACTGGCTGAACTGCTCAACGTTGCGAATGTAGGTGCGTATGGTGGACTCGGAAAAGTTACGGCGCTTCAACTCCTCCAGCATGATCTGGCGTAGATGGGTCACAGGGTATCTCCTCCTGCGACACAACTTAGCTCAATTCAGCCAAGCTTCGCTCAGACACACGCGGATGCGTCCGCCGCTTCAGCGGCTTCGTTCAAATCGCCTTGTGTTAAGTAATCCCGAATCGGATACCAGCTGCCCCCCCCCGTCCTAGTGGTTCCCGTCGAACATCTGCCCGCAGACGTCGTGCATGGTCTCCGGGCTGCCGTTGAGTATGGCCTGCTTGCAGGCGTCGTTGCCTTTGCGCAGGGCGTCCAGTTCCGCCGTCAGGCGCTTGATGTCCGCCTTGTTCAGGTCGTGCCTCCGCGTCAGCTCGGCGTTGGCGGGTTGCCACTTGGCGATCCTGCCGAGCAGGACGTCGGCCAGCTGGTTCTTCGCGGCAAACTCCTGGTCCAGGGCGGCCCTCTGCCTCACCAGCGCAGCCTTCTGGTCGATGACCCCCTGGCATTGCTCGGGGTGCCCCACGGGGTAGTGGCACACTGGAAGGGCGTTGTACGCCTTCGTGGCGGCGTCGAGCGCGTTGCTGTGGTCGACGTACGCCTGCGTCGCCTTGTGGAGCGCCGCGGCCCCCAGATCTATGTCATTGGCCTCGGCGTGCGCCTTCGAGTGCAGGTCGTCGAGCGTGGCGCGGAGCGCCACGGCGGCGTTCAGTTCCTTCTGCAACTCGTCGATCTTGGCCGCCACCGGGTCCTGGGCGAGGGCCACGGCCGTCAGCGCCAGCGCGGTGAATAGCATCGCGATTTTTCTCATACGTCCTCTAATCCATTGGGAGATCCCCCGGCTCTGCCGGGAAGGCAGCCAAAGTTTGACCATAAAGGTGAGTTGCGCGAAAGGTATCACAAAGCGCGGCGAAAAGTGAACGATTTCCGGCCAGTCAGCTCTACGGATGTTCCTTTTTCGAATTTCGCCGCGGATTCCGGGCGACATATCAAGGTATCCAGACCAGCGGAATAGGTGAACGAAAGCCCTGTAGTAGACAGGTATCGTGCTCGAAGCATATTGCTCGTTTGGTGACGCTATATAAAAATGTTGCCCGGTTGGATCGAAAAGCTTTCGTAACGCTCAGAGCTATCGAAGATCGTAAGAGTATGCCCTGATACGAACGTGAGCGAAAAAGAGAGTGGTGCATCTATAGAGAAGGCTTGTACGCTCTTTCCCAACAGAACGTGCAGGTAATATGCGAGTCGCTCGGCATTAGGTCTCGAACCGTCAATGACCGATCCGCCCGAGTCCCTCAACTCCCAATTGCCTTCCACATAAATAGAGCAGGCGTTTGCGCTAATTCCGCCTACCCGGTGAAAATGGAATTGGACCTGGTACTCTCCAAGACCCACCTGCGTCAATAGCGCATCCTTGAAGCGCGACAAATCCAAGTCTGGTGGAACTCCATACATGAACTGTCCTCCCCGTTGGCGAGTTGACTAGAGTTGACGATGTATGGTATCGGAGTTACTGGCGGATTGTGAACGAATAATCGCCCAGTACCTCACTATCCGTTTCTGGGAATTGTTTTGAGCTCCTGGCCGCCGTGTTCGGGGCGGATGACAAGCCGCCAGTTATCTTCTAGTAAATCTTTCCGCACGCCTCCGGAGTGGATGATGCTGTTGATTCCTCCGGATTAACCATGGCAAGATTCTCGTGCACCCGGTGGCAGCATTAGGCTGCACTGCGTGGCAGCTTTGCTTTGCATTGGGTGGCAGAATTGAGTGCATTCAGCACACTCGACTACTCGCTTGCCTTTGAACTTACAAACAAGCGCAGAGCCTTCGTTTGTTTGACACGTGCTGCTCCGGAGTGAACGCCGTAATAAGCAATAAGAATGCGGACCATCTCACTTCGATTTATTACTCCAAGCACCTGATCAGAGAGATCAAGGAGTGCCCCGTCTAGCTCCTCTGGCCATCTCTGACAATCGAATTCCTTGCGTGAGTCGGGTACGACGAGCGACCAAACATTCCGATAGAACTCCCGCACAGCATCCGGATGAACCTCACGGGAGACGACCTGTCCCAGAATTTTCTTGAACGCTTCATTCCTGCGCATACCTTCGCGGCGACCTATTTCGCAAAGAATCTCAATCGAGCACTGATCCAGGTATACTCCGTGCAATCTGGCAGGAAGCGATGACTTTGGGGGAGCATTATCAGCTTTAGCATTTTTCGACTTCAAGAGCCGCTGCGCAGGCATGATGACAGATCCAGATGGTTGATGACCACTAGATGAAAAGTCGTGACGATTAGTTGGCCGCAGCAATGCCCGAAGAACTCATTACGATGCTAAGCTCCTCCTTGGATTTCGCAAAGATTCGACGAACTTCGGAATGACCGACCATCCTTCCGTACCGGCACTCGTGATGAACGCATCTTGCACAATAGAGGCAGAGACACGCGTACTTCGGCGCGCTAGCTTTACTGCACTCAAGAACCAGTCCGGAAGATCGCGACGAAGTGATAGCCAATTCCGAGAGTTCACAGATCTCATTACCTCGACAAAGTGAAATGGCCAATCATCAAAAAGACGTAAAGCCGCTCTTAGCACGATGCCTCTCATCGATGGTTCCAGCCTTTCGAAATGCATTCCGTACGTTCCCCGGTACACCAGATCCTGCGGAAGTGGATGGAGCTGCGAAATAATGCTCTTTGAGGTTGTGCTTGGGCAAGAGAGGAGTTCTGTTAAGCTGCGCAGAACGGAGAAGTAATCGCGACAAGCGACATTCCGAGCCAATGCATCGTGCAATCGCACTATGCTGAAAGATTCCGAATTTGCCTGTTCGCCAGTAATGTCATACAACGGCAACCCGCAGCTATAGCATGCACAGAGAGCGGCCCGCGGCTTTATGATCTGCTGGCCATTCAACTGAGCCGGATCCCGGATTTGTGAACCACAGTGCGGGCAGGAAGTTCTGAGAAGCAAGCCGTGAAAGGGACAGCAGTCGTAGATTGCGAACCGCCATCGAACCTGATAGCAACCATACAAGGCGAGACATCGGCTACAGTACTGTGCACAAACAAAGAGAGTGTGAGGAGCGGTTACCCTCGCGGCGCAAAGTTCGTTATATTGGCTATTCCAGGTGTTACCGGGTAGAGGCTTCTTCCAAACGGCCTTAAAACTTGAGGGAAAGGTCAGCGCGATTTCGTCCTGAGTGGAACCTGTGACTTGCCTTAGCACTTCGATAGCACGATCGTTCGGAGTCTCGAAATCGCGGGGCTTCAGAGGGATCTGTAACAGGTCCAAAAATTCTTTGACAGACTTAACGTTGGCGGAAGCAAGTTCAACAATCCAATCCGAGAAGATCTCCTCGTCGTGCTGGATGGGGATGAGTTGGTAGCAAACGATCAAGGTTGGAGCGTTGCACCGGAAAGTCTGCGCGGAGGTTTTCCCCTGTTTCTGACGCTGAAACCACACGACGTGTAGCCCTATCTGGATGCTGGCGCGAGTCCAAAATATTGATGCTCCACTTTAAATTAACATTCTTCGGCCCAAATTACCGATTAACTCGCCCGGCGGCGCAGATTCGCATCAATGATCAATTTGCCGTCTCCCAATTTGCACAGCGCTTTGTACCAGTAGTCAAGAGCGGTGTTCAGTAGGGTTTAGCAATGTTCTTGACAGCCGCCGCTTCGTGCTCTCCGCCTGTTCATGGGCGTGATAGCTGGAGCGCACCAGCGGGCCGGACTCCACATGCCGGAAGCCCATCTTGTCGGCCTGCTGCTTGAGGAATGCGAAGTCTTCGGGCGGGTACATGCGCTTGACGGGCAGGTGGTCGCGCGAGGGAGCCAGGTATTGGCCGATGGTGAGGATGTCAACGTTGCGTGCCGCGAGATCGCGGCAGACCTGCAGCAACTCCTCCATGTCTTCGCCGAGTCCGACCATGATTCCAGTCTTGGTGACCGCAGTGGGCCAAAGCTGTTTGGCCGAGGCGAGCAGGTTGAGGGTGCGTTCATAACGCGCACCACTGCGGGCCACTCGATAAAGGCGCGGGACGGTTTCGGTGTTGTGATTGAGAATGTCAGGCCGGGCGTCGAGCACAATCTGCAGGCAGTCTTGGTGGCCCTGGAAGTCGGGGATCAGGACTTCCACCGAGCAGTCCGGTTGCAGGCGGCGAATCTCGCGAATGGTTTCTGCAAACACCTGAGCGCCGCCGATGTTGTCGTCATCGCGATTGACGCTGGTGACGACGGCGAACTTGAGTCCGAGCTGCGCGACGGCTTCGGCGACGCGGCGCGGTTCATCGAAGTCGATAGCCTCTGGGCGTCCCTTGGGCACCGCGCAAAAGCCGCAGCGCCGGGTGCAGAGATTTCCGAGGAGCATGAAGGTCGCGGTGCGATGGTTCCAGCACTCACCTATGTTAGGGCAGTGCGCGGATTCGCAAACGGTGTGCAGGTCGAGATCGCGAGCCAGCTTTTTCAGTTCATGGTACTGCTCGCCCATCGGGGCCTTGGCGCGCAGCCAGCGCGGCTTGGGAGCCGGTGCGGCGGAGACGGTCTGGATCTGAATCAACTCGGAGGTCACCATCTTGTCTCTAGTCTACGATGCCAGGGCGTCGGAGATCGACGCCATTTTCATTGCGTGAACTAGAGAGTTTTCAGATAGGCGAGCAGAGCGTCAATCTGGGAGTCCGAGAGTGTGTCGCCGAAGGCGGGCATCTTGGCTCGGCCGCGCACGACCACTGCCGTGATGCGCTCATCGTTGGCCGGCATTCCGCTGGGCAAGTACCCCTTTTTGTATACATTGTGGAGGCTGGGACCGTGCAGCCCCCGGCTAGAATAGGGTTCGTGACAGCGGGCGCAGTTGGCATCAAAAACATGGCGGCCTATCGCCTGGGTGGGAGTAAGTCCAAGCTCGGCGTCGGACTTCCTGGGTTCGGCGTGGCAGCCGAAGGACGCAAGCAGCCCAAACAGGCAGACTAGTGGAAGTACATAGCCGCGAATTTCGAGAAAAGTAGAGCGCATCACGAGCTGTCCTGGCTGGAATCGGGTACCATCTTAACGCAATGACCATCCTGCTCAAACGCGCCACCGAAGCCGCCTCGCCCGGGGACGGCGCACGGGTGCTGGTAGAACGACGGCAGCCGCGCGGGGTCGCAAGAAATGTAGCAGAAGAGGCACTGAATCTGCGAGCATGGCTCCCGTTACTTGGCCCCAGTGAAGAGCTGCGGCGGTGGTTCAACCAACGGCCACGGCAATGGCCGATCTTCCGCCGCCGCTATCTCGATGAGCTCTGCGACGAAAAAACAGAGGAGTCGCTGATTGAACTACATGCCATTGCGGCCAGTGAGCCAACCGTGACGTTGCTGACTTCAGCCAAGGACCAGGAGCACAGCCACGCGGTCATTCTGCGCGACCTGCTAGGGGGAGTCAGAAAGCCGCCGTCCACCTCTGGGCCAACGCGAGCCGCATCAAGTGGACGGATTCGCGCACGGAGGCCCCGTTGATCTTTCGAAGCAGATTGGCTGCGCAGGAGTCCGAAGGCGAAGTGCGCCCGGTGTTTGTAGCGGTGGCTGAGATACAGAAGAATGCCACGGTAAGCGACTGGTTCGTGACTCGGCCCGACCACGCACGTATCTCCGGCAAGTTGGCAGCGGCATTCGATTCCCGCAAGGTTCCGAACGTGAACGAGGCGATCGTACGCGCCATCTCCATGCACGACGTTGGCTGGATGCCCTACGACGGGGACGTGAGTTGCCCGAGCGCGCCAACACGGCTGGAATCGGGAATGCCGGGCTCGTTCGCGAACGCCGAGCCGGAGCAGTTCTGCCCGGCCTGGCTGGGATCAATCCAAGCGGCGCAAAGCACCGGACCCTTGGGAGGACTGTTGGTGAGCGCGCATTTTGCGCGGCTCACCCATCCCTACCTGGAGCATGGCGCGGGAACGCCCGAGCAGCGCACGCTGGCGGAGCAGTTTCTGCATCGCGAGGCAGCACGGGTAGAACGGTTGTTGCCCCAGGCGGGCTTGCCACCGGAGGAGATCGAGGCGCTAATCGCGGTGCTGCAGTTTTGCGATCTGGCCTCGCTGTACCTGTGCGCGAATCCGCCGTCCCAGGTGGAACTGCCGCAAATGCTCAACGGAGGCCGGGTGCAGTTCTCGTTCGAAAGGGGTGCATTCCGCATGAGACCCAACCTGCTGGATCATGTCCTGATACTGGAGATTCCTTGCGTGCGCTTTGTGGATGGAAAGGCGGAGCGGGAGATGGTGCCGGTGAAGGTGCAGTAGAGGGTTCTGCGTCATTCGTTGCCCTCTCTTAACCGTGCCTGCCGCCGTTCTTCCTCCAACTCTCCTCAAACGGAAAACCTGCACCTATGCCTTCCAGAGCCTAGACCTCGTCGAAGGCGAGAGCCTGCGTAGCCGCAGGCAGATGGGAGGGCGGGAAAAAAGCCGCCCCGATTCGGAAACGGCTTTTGTCGGTAACCTTGATGGAGAGATATTCAGCAGCCGCAGTGCTGCAGTTCCCTTTTATAGATGGCTTTTTTTAGTTCTAGAATTTCCGCCTCTAGGCTCTGTACAGTTAATTTCTCCATCCAGTTAAACGGGTCTTGCCTGAGAAGTTCAACGTGATACTCCTTGGTGTTTTCCTTCGCATTCAACTCTGAAATCAAATTGAGATCAGCCATTTCCTTCCTCTTAAAGATTCCATTCAGCAGCAGCATATTTTGGGGGCTTAAACGGTTATGGATAATCAGACGGTTGGACAGCGGTCTCCGCGTCGTGTGCTCTGGGTTCCACGTTCCTGAGTTGTTGGATGCGCCCAGCACCGTTACGGGATGCTCACCCGCGAAAACGCAGATTCCCGGTGCAGCAATGCCCCGCTGCCGCATCGAGATGCCCCGCCAAACAGCGGAACATCTTACAGCGATTTAGCTTTGGGACATTAGGCTGCGCGATTCACGCATTCATCCGGCTTTCACACACGCTCCAACCGTGCGAAAATAGAAGCGTCCGCCTATGACCACCCCTGAAAAACAGCCGCAGATCACGCCGGAAGTCCTCCGTACTCATGGACTTTCCCCAGAGGAATACGAACGCATTCTAAAGTGGCTGGGCCGCGTGCCGACCCTGACCGAACTTGGAATCTTCTCTGTGATGTGGAGCGAACACTGCTCCTACAAATCCTCGCGCGTACACCTGAAAAGGCTGCCAACCAAGAGCAAGCTGGTCATGCAGGGGCCGGGCGAAAACGCCGGAATCATTGACATTGGCGGCGAATGGGCCTGCGCCTTCAAGATCGAATCGCACAATCATCCCTCGTTCGTCGAGCCCTTCCAGGGTGCGACCACCGGGGTTGGCGGCATTCTGCGTGACATCTTTACCATGGGCGCGCGCCCGGTTGCGGTGATGGATTCGCTGCGCTTTGGGCCGATCTCGAAAGAACACGACCCGGAAATGAGCCGCACCACGCTGCACAAGAATCATTCGGTGGTGGACGGCGTTGTGGGCGGCGTAGCCCATTACGGCAACTGCTTTGGAGTGCCCAACGTGGGCGGTGAAACCCGCTTCGAGAGCTGCTATGCGGGCAATCCGCTGGTGAATGCCTTCGCCCTCGGGCTGGTGAAGAAGAATGAAATCTTCTACGCCTCGGCTTCGGGCGCAGGAAATCCGGTGATCTACGTCGGCTCCAAGACCGGCAAGGACGGGATTCACGGCGCGACCATGGCAAGCGAGGAATTCAGCGAAGGCAGTGAGGCGAAGCGTCCGAATGTGCAGGTGGGCGACCCGTTCATGGAAAAGCTGCTGCTGGAGGCTTGTCTGGAGGCGATGCAGACCGGCGCTATCGTCGGCATCCAGGACATGGGCGCCGCAGGGCTGACCTGCTCGACCTGCGAACTGGGCGGGCGCGGCGGCGTCGGCCTGGAGATTGAACTTGACCTGGTGCCGCAGCGCGAAACCGGCATGAGCAGCTACGAGATCATGCTCAGCGAATCGCAGGAACGCATGCTGCTGGTGGCTGAGCGGGGACGCGAGGAGGAAGTGTTCGCGGTCTTCCGCAAGTGGGGATTGGACGCGGTGACCGTAGGCCGGGTGATCGGCGAAAACACCATGCGCGTGCTGCACCACGGCGTTGCCGTGGCCGAGATTCCAAACGAGGCGCTGACCGACGATGCGCCGCTTTATCACCGCGAGGTGGGCGAGTGGACGGCTCCGGTGCCGAAGCAGAAGCCCGCGGCGCTGCAGTTGGGGACGAAGAACCATTTCAATCGCGAGTTCATTCAGCTGTTGGCGAGCCCGAACATCTGCTCAAAGCACTGGGTATATGAGCAGTACGACTCGATGGTGCAGACGAACACGATGCAGGGGCCAGGGGAACTGGCCGGCGTGATTCGCATCAAAGGCACCGGGCGCGGATTGGCGATGGCGCTGTATGGCAACGGGCGCTGGTGCTATCTGGACCCGAAACTGGGCGCGATGCACAACGTGGCGCGCGCGGCCCGGATGGTGGCCTGCACAGGCGCGCAGCCCGTGGCGGCAACCAACTGCCTGAACTTTGGCAATCCCGAGAAGCCGCCGATTATGGGGCAGTTTTCGCAGGTGATTGACGGGCTCTCAGAGGCTTGTCTGGCCCTGGAGACTCCGATCACGGGTGGCAACGTGAGCTTTTACAACGAGACCCTTGGCGAGGCAATTTATCCGACGCCCACACTGGGCATTGTGGGCATCCTGCAGGACGTGACCACGGCTGTGCCCGCCAACGCCGCCGCCGCAGGGCGGGCGATCGTACTGCTGACGCCGGGACAAAAGGCGCACAGTGGCGAGGAGCAGACCGAGTTCGGCTCCTCTGAATTTGCCGCGCACGTGCTGGGCGAGCTGTGGGGCGCGCCGCCGATTCTGGATCTGAAAGCCGAGAAGGCTCTGCAGCACGTCTTGCAGGCGCTAGCGGCTGAAAGGCTGTTGGAATCGGCACGCGACGTGGCCGAGGGCGGAATCGCCGTGGCAGCCGCCAAACTCGGATTCGCGAAGGGGTTGGGGGTCGAGGTGGATCTGATCTCCGCCAATCTTCCGGCCGAATGCGTATTGTTCGCCGAAGATGCTTCGCGCGTCCTCGTGACCTGCGATCTCACAAAAATACCAGCGGTGGAAGAGATTGCGTTAAAATATGGATTGAACGCGCAACATATTGGCCTTACCACCAGTGAAAAGTTTACGATTCGCATTGATGGCATCCCCGTCATTGAGGGAGAGGCTTCTGCATTCAAGCTGAGCTGGCGGCAAGCGCTGGAACAAGCGCTGCACACCGAGCCAGCGGTTGCGGCGAGCCTGCAATAGCGGTTGGCTCTAGACGGCGTATGAGTGATAGCTAACGAACGGCACGGCTCTGGCGCCCCCAGCGCACAGAAGTACAAGGCGGGTTGTCATGATTGAGATCGAACTGGACAAACTTCACGAGGAGTGCGGGGTGGTGGCGGTTTACGGCCACCAGGAGTCGGCCAAGCTCTGCTACCTGGGACTGCACGCATTGCAACATCGCGGGCAGGAGTCGGCGGGCGTTTCGGCCAGCGATGGCCGCCGCTTGATCGTTTACAAGTCCATGGGGCTTGTGGCGGACATCTTTAGTGAAGCGGTGCTGCAGAAGTTACCGGGACGCCATGCCATTGGGCACACCCGCTACTCGACTGCGGGAGACTCGGCGCTGCTGAATGCGCAGCCGATCCAAGTCGATTGCAACAAGGGCCAGATTGCGATTGCACACAATGGCAACCTGGTGAACGCCGCCGATATTCGCAAACGATTTGAACTTGCCGGATCGATTTTCCAGACCTCCAGCGACACCGAGATCGTGCTGCACCTGATTGCTCAGTCGCACGAGAAGACGCTGCCGGATGCGATTGCCGACGCGCTGCGCCGCATTGAGGGCGCGTTCTCCTTTGTGATTGCAACCCGCGACCACATCTTTGCCGCCCGCGATCCGCGCGGCTTCCGTCCACTGGCGATGGGGCGAATTCCGGGCAAGGATGGACTGCCGGACGCAGTTGTATTCGCCTCCGAGACCTGCGCCTTTGATCTAGTGGGCGCAATTTACGATCGCGATGTGAAGCCAGGCGAGTTGGTGGTGGTTGGTCCCGAGGGCGTGCATTCGCATTTTTACGCGCCGGCGCTGGCACAGTCGCAATGCATTTTCGAGCAGGTGTACTTTGCGCGCCCCGACTCGCTGGTCTTTGGCAAGAGCGTGCAGGAATCCCGCGAGCAGATGGGACGACACCTGGCGCGCGAGGCTCCGGTGGAAGCCGACCTTGTGGTCGGCGTGCCGGACAGCGGTTTAACGGCGGCGCTGGGTTATGCGCGCGAGAGCGGTATTCCGATGCAGTTCGGCTTGGTGCGCAACCATTACGTGGGCCGCACGTTTATCGAACCGGAGCAGCGGGTGCGCGACTTTGGAGTGCGTCTCAAGCTGAATCCCGTGCGACAACTACTGGTGGACAAGCGAGTAATTCTAATCGACGACTCGATTGTGCGCGGCACTACAAGTCAGAAGATTGTGCGCATGGTGCGCGATGCAGGAGCCACCGAGGTCCACATGCGGATCTCGTGTCCGCCCACGACTTCGCCGTGCTACTACGGCGTGGACACCCCGGAGCGCCGGCACTTGATCGCCGCGCGCAAGTCAGTGGATGAAGTGCGAGAGTTCATCGGCGCGGATTCGCTGGCGTATCTCTCTCTTGAAGGACTGCGCGCTTCATGCGGCGAGCCGGAGGGTGATCCCCAGTACTGCACCTCTTGCTATACCGGGAAGTATCCGACCGATTATGTGGACCTTCAGCAGATTCGCTCGGCGGTTGCATTGGCAAAGTAAGACTGTTCCAGGAATCGTTCCATCCAAGGAAGGGCCATGGATCGCCGTGGCCTTTTTTTTCGCTCATTACTTCTCCTTCTATCTACGCGGCGCCAATTTATGCGGCCGGTGCAGAGTCTGCGAGATCGGATTCCTGCCGATGCCTTCCGAGGACACGCAAAAAACTTGCCAGTATCTCGCGCCTGGCTTCGTCCAGCGCGAGTGGGGGGATGACCGTCATGTCTCCCAAAAGCTGGGCCAGACGAAAGTAGCGGCGGCGTGAGTGGTGCATAAAGGTCACTGAGTATTCGGGCTTGCGGGCACGCGCGAGTTCAGGGTCGGCGTCCAGCAGAAGGATGAGATCGGGGCGCGGAGCCGTCCATACCAGCAACCTTGCAAACGCCGCGGAGAAACGATTCTCAAGCGGCAGATTGGCCAACTCGTCGTAGAGATAGCGATCCGTGACAATCACTTCTTCGTTCCCGACGCGGCGGGCGCGACGGAGAACCATGCGCAGATGGAGTGCATCCGCCAGATAGAGGAAGTGGCGCACCAAGGTTAAGTAGCCGCTGCGCACATTCTTGTCGCGACGCTTCACTGGCGCTCCGGGCGCCCCTACTCCTTGCTCGCTGCCAAGAACTATATGCACAAAGCCTTCGCGGCAGCGGGTGGCAACCACCACGTCATCCCAGAAGGTCAAGAGCGCACTGCGCATTCCGAGGAGCGTGATGGCTTCCCGTAGCGCGGTGATCTGAGTTGTTTTGCCGGAACCGTCCAGCCCGGAGAAACTGATCAGGATTGGATCGCTGAGACCCTGCCGTGACATAGCGTTATTTTGCGGCCGCAGCGGCAGAGTGCGGCGGCGTGCTGGGAGTCGCATGGCTGAGCCCATACACGGTACCGGCGGCGATTCCTGCGGCGGCTAACGCGCCAAGTTTGATCACCAGCGAGCGATACTGGTGCTGCTTGGCGGGCGCAATGGCGTTACCCGCCGGACGCGATGCACCGCCTCCGGAGGTCCTCACCTGCTCGGCGGCGGCGGCGCCAAGTGGCGCCTGGGTTGCTGATGGCGTGGCAGATGGCCTCGACGGTTGCGCCTGTGATCGCGATGGCTGCTGTTGCCCGGGAGTGGCGGGCTCGGGCGCGTTGGGCAAGGGAGCCTGACTCGGCGGCGCCGCACTCGGTTTCAGGGGAGCGGCAGAAGGATCGATCATAACCCCGCTTGGCGGGGACTGTTGCGGCGAACTGCTCTGCGCCTGGGCGGGGCTCAAGACGACGCAAAGCAGAAGCTCGGAAACCAACAACGGAACGACGAAGCTCGCGGACTGGTGTTTGGTTTGCATCTGAAGATCTCCCTGCAACTTGTTACCTTTTCGTTTCATTTCGAATCCCCGATGGCCTTTTCCGCACGAACGGCATTCATGCCGCCGTTCAGTGGCGAGGCTTGTGGCGAGGCTTCAGAGGCCAGGCGGCGTAGCACTCGGCTCACATCGGCGTCGCGATCGTAAAACAGGTTGCGCAGACGGTTCTGCCCGTAGCGCCACAGATTGGCCAGGTTTGTCTCATACCAGCAGGAGCGCGACATCTGGGGCGATAGTCCACAGAACACGCGGAACTGATGACCGAACAAGGCTGGGCCCGCAAGCAGGGCGGCCGTGAGGCGATGGTTGCCTTCCAGAATGGTGAGCGGATGCTGGTCGTCCATTCCAATCAGGAGCACAGCGCTATTGTCGTGTGCGGTACGCAAGCGGTAGCTGAGCGCCTGCACGCGCAGGATGAAGTCGCGCTTGCCGCCGTTGAACTGGATGCTCCGGATGCGGTTCACAATGTCACGCAGAAGAAAGCTGTCATCTGCGATCTTGCGCCATTGCGCCCGCGGAAAAACACGGATGAACCTGAGATCGTTCGGCTCTAATTCCACTTCCCACCACTGGGTGTCGGACGGAACCTCGCGCCACATGTGTCCCCGGCGGCGAAACAACAGCGCGCGCCTCAGATCGTTCTCATCCTCGTTGTCGAGATCAGCCTCAAGCACCAGGCGTTCAAAGCTCTCGCGGTCAGCATGAAACTCTTCCTGATAAAACTCGTTCTTCAGGAATTCGGCAATGACCTCGGATTCGTTAGATCTCCTCAGTTTTTTCATGCAGCCTCCCTGCCCAGATTGGGGACACGGCGAAAAAATGGAACCGAAACCGCCAGCAACAGCAGGCCACGGAGCACCTGCTGCACCATAATCACCTGCATCAGAGAGGAATGAAAGAACGAGATGCAGACAACGATCAGCAAGCTCACCACCAGTTGCAGCCAGCCGGTGTTGGCGATCTTGCGCGACATCTCATAGGTGATCAATACGACGCAAATGGCATAGACGGCTGTGGCAATGGCGTTCATCGCCAGCAGTTGCTCCACCCCCGTACCGACGTGGAAACCATTGCCGAACAGAGTATGAATTACCAGGGCGGGGAAGCTGGCGAGAAAGACCACGCAGAGTGTGGAGAGTGCCGTGGAAAACAGCAGCGGAATGACGAGGACGCGACGGCTTTCGTTTTCCGCCGTACTGCCGGCCGAGATCGGAAACATGGCGCTGGTAACCGACCAGGTGGCGAAGTACAAGAGGCGTCCCACAAGCGCTACCGCGGCATAAATACCAGCCTCGTCGGGCGGGAAATAGTGCTTCACCATCAGGATGTCAATGTTGCTGATGATGACTTGGCCGACAAAAAAAGTGATGGCCTGGATGCTCTCCAAAAACGAGCCCGGTTGATAACGCGCAGGAGTCTGGCGCAGCTCACGGTCTCCGGCGGGAAGCAGGAAGGCGGCGAAAACCGAGAACGAAATTGCGCCGACCGCGCCCATAACTCCGGTGCCTCCTAGCACAAGAACCATCGCTGCGATCAGCTTTACAAAGGCTTCCGCAGCGAGGTTCAGGCTAAGGCGGAGAAACTGGCAGGTACCCTGCATCCCGCCGCGCCGCACCCCGAGCGGGATATAGAAAAGCATTCCGAGGCCAAGCAGCACGACAAGGGTCGGCGAGGGCATTCGCAGGTAAGCGGCGATCCAACCGCTGGCTCCGACGAAGAAAGCCGAAAGTCCGAAGCCGACCAGCCAAGCGCGACGCATGAGGAACCGGTAGACTGCGGCGCGTTCGGCGGGCACCGAGGTTTTGGCAATCAACTTTGCGGTAACAAGCTGTACTGGCAAGGTTGATGCAGGAAGCAAGCATCAGCAACGTGACGGCGGCGGCGGTCTGACTGAAATCGCCAGGGCCGAGCAGCCGCGCGACCCCGATGTTGTAGCCGAAATTGGCCAGCGACACCAGTACCGAGCCGGCCAACATCACGACGCCGCCGGTAAACACCTTGCCCTCTGAGCGCTCGGCTTCAGAGTCTCGAATGCCGTGCGCATCCGGGACTGCGGCCAGGAGCCCAGTGCCTGTTCTGCGAACGCTCACGCGGCCTTCCTCCCGTTGCTTCCATTGCTTCCATCCAGTTCAGGATCGGGATGGAACTGCCGAACCATATTGGGGAGATATCCGCTAAAGCTGCGCACCGCATCGGTGGAAGTGGCGAAAGTCTCAAAGAGCCTGCCGGTTCGCGTCAGATCCAGCACGACCTGCGCTTGCGGACTAAGGGAGGCCAACTTAAGATCGCCATCGCGCCGCGCAGCCTCCTTCATGCAATACAGCAGCATGTCAACTCCGGCGGCATCGATCTTGCGCACCAGCGAAAGGTCAAAAACAATTTGGGGACGATCGTGTTCCAGCAGCGGACGTACCTCCTCTAGGAAAGCGCGAGCCTGCTTGAAATTCAGGCTTTCCGGGACGCGTTTGACGACGACAGGTCTACTCGTTTCCATATCTCCTCGGTGCCACCATTTCCTGTGCTCGATAAGATTCTGATTGTGATTCGATTGGGGCTAAAGACGTTTCCCCGAGAGCTGGAGTGGAAGGACCGAGTGCTTTCGATGCGGACCCCAGAGCAGCTTGGCTGGGTTCAAAAAGTAATTTCCATAGTGCGTTTGGCAGGAGGCCGAGAAGCCAACCTGCGACCGTGAGGGTACGAGCAGAGAACCGAGTCGTGGTTGCTCCAATCAGACGCGGGTCTTCGATCTCCACGGTCACCTCGCGCTTTATGCTATGTACCTGTCTGAAGCCTACGACGGAGTACTCCACGTCCAAGCCAGCGCCGACCCGCGTGTAAGGCATCACGCTTGAGTTGTCGATGACGGTGGCGCAGTCCACCTCTGAGTGGTGCTCCAGAGAACTGCCGCGAGTCACGAGTACGGCGCTGCGCACCTTACAAAAACTCCCGATGAATGCCGGGGCTACAATGCGCGCGTGACGGTGAACCCGCGCCCCTGCACCGATCCACACCCCGGGGCGCAGTTCGCGGCCGCAGGGGCGAATTGCGGACTTACCCGCAAAGGAGTCCAAGACGAGCGTGCGAAGGCTCGCCGTGGTAGAAAGCAGATTCACATAGCCGGAGGTAATGTGCGGAGCAGCGGCGATGCCGTCGTCGCGCAGCTCTCTCCGCAACAGAGCTGCAGCCTCAGCCTGGCTGCCGGAAGAGATCACAAACGCATCCAGCGCCTCCTCATGCGCCGAATACGCCCGCGCGATGGAAGATCCCGAGCACCGGTGCTGGTTGACCATTGCCGCCAGATCCAACTCGGCCCAGGCGCCTAGGCGCAGCACCAGAACGCACTCCGAATTCCGGGCAAGGCGGCGGAATTGTTGCACTGCCTCTTCCCAGAAGTCTTCCGGGTCAACCACGGTGAATTTGCAGCCAGCCGCGCCGGAATTTGGCGGGAGTGGGTCGGTATTGCAAAGAACGGAAATCTCGCCGATGCCGGTGGCGCGAATGCGGTCGAGCGTGCGCATCAGCACGCTCCGCCCTAATACGTCGAGCAAAGCCAAAGGAATTTCGCCGAAGCGTTCTGTCGCCGGCTTCCCCCCGACGAGAACCAGCGCGCGAACTCCGCGCAGCCCGGACGAGTGGGGCGCAATGTGCCGTAGAATACCGGATTGAAAATTGCGCGCGCCTAAGTCCATGGGGACCACCTAGGCGCTGTAGCGCGAAATATCGCAGATCGAAGTGGCACCCATCCCGGCAATCTGCGGAAACGCGAGAAGGGCAGTAGCGCGTTGTGCCCTCCATGCACGCTGAAAGAGCGCAAGTACTGACGAATGATCATAGGCATCGTTTGACGGAGCGCAGCCGAGAAGTTTGCTTCTCCCATCTCGCGTTGCGCCTCCGGACTTTGCAGCATGCCCACGATGCATTCGGCCATGCTGTGGGAATCGCCGGTTGTAAAAAATCTAATTGCCAATTGCTCGTCGGCGGCCATCTCGCGGAAGTCGGGAATATCGGCGCAAATGATTGGCAATCCGTATTCGCAAGCCAGATGCGCGACGCCGCTGGAGCCTGTGGCCGAACCGTAAGGCATCACCATCAGGCTTGCTGAGGCGAAGAGTTCGGGTATGCCGTCCTCTTCGACATACCCGGTAAAGCGGATATAGGGTTGATCCCCCAAGCTTTCAGAAATACTTTTGACGTAACCCGGAGTAGCAGGATGATCGCCGCCGGCGATAACAAGCCGGGCCTGCGGAACGCGTTCTACGACCTCCGCGAAAGCCTCGATCAGCAACTCCAGCCGCTTGTAGGTGCCCCACTTGCCGAACGCCAGGATACGGTGTTCGGGATTCCCTCGCCTGTCGAAATCAGGAGGCTCGGGACGTGCCGAAAGAACTCCGTGAGCACGGAAGTGCACATTGGTACCGTTGTATTTTTCCATCAATGTGCGGCGATAAGCGGGCAGCAGCACGGAAATCGAGTTGGCCATCAACAACATGCGCGTTGCCATGTAACCGGCCGCGCGATAACTGTTTGGGTAGCGAATGCCAGCGTGCTGCAGATCGACATTATCCATCAGGTGATGCAGCGTAATGTGCGTATAGGTGCCGGAGAGCCGGGAAAACAGGGGCGCGGCAAGCCCGGTAAACGCTGCTGCCGGATTGGAGCCGAAGGTAGAGAACAGCAGATTGAACCAGACCACGTCCGGCTTTATCTCGCGAATGACGCGCAACAGGCAAACCGGATTCTTGAAGCTGTTGAATTTCCAGCAGCGGATTACGTCAAATTCATCCAGCTCCGGTTGTTCTGTACCAAGATAGTCGCCGAGAATCGTAAGACTCAGGACAGGGTCGCTCTGCAATTCGCGAGCGATGTGAAACCCGTATTCGTTAAGACCCCGTCGCGATGGGGGAAATGCGCTGACTAGACAAATCTTCATGGGTCCCCCTGGCCTTAAAACAAAGTCAAACGAACTACTGGACGCAAGATCGTCTGATTGTGGCCAGCAAAATTGTAGTAACTCGCGTCTTGGAATCCGAAGGAGAACCGGATCGGATACTCCACCGACACTTGCCCCAGACTGTCGCTTACCGTGCGCCGCAATGGCTTGTTGTAAGAGATGAAGATACTGCTCAGCACGTTGTCATAGTCGTGAATTCCTTCGCCTCGCGACAATGCAAACTCTCCGTTCGCGCTCCAACGCAGCGACGGCTTCCATTCAACTTCAGCCGCCGGACGCATCGCCTGCGCAATCCAAAAGCTCGTGTCCTGCACACGCCACGACCGGATATATTCGCCCAGAACGGCTACCCGCAGCCGCTCACTGAACTCATGCTGCACGCCGGCCGAAGTTGAGGTTGAGTAAAACTCGCGAATCAGGGGACGGAAGAGCAGATCGCGCACGCTATAGGCGGTGATGAACTGCGTCCGTCCCCAGGGACGTCCGACGATGAATTGCAGGCCAGCGCCCACTTCGCGCGAGTGCAGGTCCTGGTTCGTGAACGGCCCCGTCTCATGGAAGGCTTCAGCGTGTACCGAAAGCCAGTTCCCCAGCGCGCTACTGGACATATAAACAAACTGCCGGAACAGATTCTGATTCAGCTGGACTGGGCTGTCGCTATCGCGGCGAACCGTGAATTGCAAACCAGAGTTGAAGGTGAACGTGGCAGAGCCCAGCCGGAGTACCGGATTCAGCGCGCCGTTCATGGTGTAATCCCAGGTATTGTTATTCAGGATCAGTGCCTGATCTGGCAGCGAAATCTGTCCGCGATCATTTCGTACCTGGAAGAATGAGGTCAGCGCAGGATACTTGCCGAGGTCTGTTTTAATGCCATTTGTCCAGATCGTTTCGAGCGACGAAATCGGCTGGGGGATGGCTCCGGTCTGAGGGTTGCGGAAGATCTGGAGGTCCATGCCATTGATGGTGGCATCGTCATAGATGCCATGCATCAGAACATCGGAGTGGAAGCTGGTCCTCCGGGTCAACTGAACCCCCTGCTCTTGAGCCGCCTGCTGCATGGCGAACTCGGCCGTATCATCCTGGCCACCGAGTTGATTGGCGCGCGCGAAAGTGGCCATGGCCTGGAAGGCCTGATGCTCCTGCCGATAGATGTTCGCCTGCGCCATCGCGTAATCAAAGTTGTTTGCAAACTCCGCCGGGTTGCCCATCTGTGCAAGCTGCTGTTGTGCTTCGCTGGTGCGACCCTCGGCGATCGCGGAGTTGGCCAGGCCGATGGTCACAATTTCATCGGCCGCGCCTGCCTGTCGCGCACGCTCGAAATAACGGCGCGACAGATCAAAGTCGTTCATAGCAAGAAATATATTCGCGGCCTCCATAAAGTCGCCGGAAGTAACCGGAGACGCCTCGCCCACGCGCGATTCCGCAAATGCCAGCGCGACCTGCTGCTGCGCCGCGTCGAACTTGTGCTCCTTGACGAAGACCTGTGCAAAGAGCAGTCGCGCCTGAACGCGGTTGGCGTCCGGAGCCTCAAGCGCTCGAGCGAAGCGCTGCATTGCTGCGTTCTGCTCTCCCAGGACAAGCAGTGCCATACCGGTGTTGAGCAGGATGAGCGAGGAGTCTGGGCTCTGCTTCTCCGCCGCAGCGATATAACGAAGAGCCTGATCGCGCTGATGCAACTCGGCATGCGACTTGGCAAGCTGGGCGTAAATCTCAGGGTCATCGGGCGAGATCGCAAGAGCGGCATTCAGGGTCTGGACTGTGGCGGGATAGCGGTGCTCGTGAAATTGAGTGTCGGCCAGCGCGAGGTGGAGTTTCAGATCATCGGGCGCATACTTGATCGTTGCAATGTACTCCTGTTCCGCCTTGTCGAGGAGTTGCATGTCTCGGTACGCAGTGGCGCGAACCAGATGAATCGCCCCTGACTCGCCGAGCAGCTTCTCGGCCTTATCGGCTTGCTCCAACGCCGCGCTTCCGTGATGAAGCTGCAGTTCAGAGAAGGCCAGGCCAAGCCGGGCGACACCGTTGGAAGGCTGCAGGTCGAGCGCGTTGTGGAAGTCCTGAATCGCAGCATCCGGATTCTGCAGATCGTTCAGCACGTAACCACGATTTACGTAACCCTCCACCATGTTTGGATCGCGCGTTATGGCTTCGCTGTAGTCTTCCACCGCCTGCTGAAGAAGCTGGTTCTGCTTGTGCACGTGGCCGGTAAGCAGCGGAAAATCAGCTTCCTTCGGTAACACCTTCGCATAACGCGTGGTGATCGTGATCGTATCGTCGAAACGTCCTAGGTTATATAGGTCGTAAGCCAAGTAGACCGATGCATCGCGGTCGGTCTCCAGTTGTGTCAGCACCTGGTAACCCAGGCGCGCCGATTCGGCGTACTTACCTTGATGGAAGAGAACACGTTCACGCTCGCGCATCAGGCGCGGGTCGTCGAGCATGCTACCCGTCGCGCGCCCTACCCAGTCAGCAGCGATCGGGATGTGGCCCGCCTGAATGGCGGCGTTAGCCGCATTGGCGATAACCACTGTATTCTGCGGTGCGTACTTAAATGCCTGCTCATAGGAATCGTTGGCGCGATCAAATTGCATGGTGGACGTGTACAGATCGCCCAACGCAAGGTACGGCACATAGTCATCCGGGTAATCCGATGCTAGTTCGCTAAAGAACTGCTCGGCGGCGGCATTGTCGTTTTCTTCCCGCGCGATGTAACCCATCGCCTCTAATGCATAGCGATTCTTGGGGTCTGCCTTCAGCACCCCGGCATACATCCTCTTAGATTCGTCTTTCCGCTTGGCACGCCAGAGCAGATTGGCGTACTGCAGCGTGATGGCGGTATTGTTCGGGTCCAACTTCATGGCTTCCTTCAGGTCGTTCTCCGCGCCCTCCAGATCGTTGCCACCGAGCCGTATGGAAGCGCGCACGCGCAGGAACTCCGCACGCGCAGGTCCTTCGATATGCAATTGATTGACCAATGTTTCGGCTTCGGAAAGCTGTTGACGCGCGGCTTCATCGTTACCGCTCTCGCGATAAATCTCGGCAAGATTCAAGCGCAGTTCTATTGGATAGAGCTGACCTTCCGGAACGGCGGCATGAGGCAGGTCGGCGATCGCCGTCTTGTACTCCCGGATCGCCTCCTCGTTGTGATGCCGTGCCCGTGCAAGCTGCGCCTTCAGCGCATGCAGGCGATAGTGATTCGGATCAATCTGCGCGGCGCGAGCAAGAAACGACTGCGTGCGATCTGTATCTCCGAAGCGCAACTCCGCCTGCGCCGCACTCAACTGCAGCCCAATCTGGTGAGGCGCAAGACCGGCGGCCTTCGCGTAGGTTTCCGCCGCTTGCTGGGCATCGCCGTCAAGTTCGTAGCTGTAACCGAGATCGGCCAACACCTCGACGTTCTGTGCTGGAGCGTTCTTGAGCGCCGAGATGGCGCCCTTGTAATCGTGCTGCTCGCGATAGAAGTTGGCAACCGCGCGGAAGACGGATGGATTTTTCGGATCGTGGCTTCGCGCCTGATCCAACATTTGCTTGGCTCGCGCCGGTTGATTCAACTTCAGGTAGGCGACGGCCAGCATCACTTCCGCGCGCGAAGAAGGACGCAGCGCCTCCGCTCTCGATAACAGCGCAATTCCCTGCTGCGCAGCGCCCATCTGCAGGCAGAGCTCGCCTGCCATCAGCAAATCGTTCTCACGTTTAGGTGCTGCGTTTACCACTTGCATCAGCAGCCGCCTGGCGTCTTCGAGGCGTCCCATGCGCTGGTAGGTCTGCGCCAGGCCGCTGAGTCCATCCAGGTTGCTATGCTCCAGCTTCAAACCTTGCTGGTATGCCTCCACCGAACTCGCGTACTGGCCTGCGAGTCGCGACGCGTAGCCGAGCAGAAACCAGAGCCGCGCATTCTGCGGCGCAGCTCTTACCGCGCGCTCCGCGGCAGATGCCGCCGCCGACGCATTTCCCTTTTTTAGCTCGCCCTCGGCAGCACGGGCATTGCGTCCTACTTCTATGCTGGAGCCCCAACCCATCGCCTCGCCAGAGGACTTTTTCGGGCTCTTCGATGTGCTCTGTGTCCCGCCGCCTAGGTCTATCTCCTGCGCGCGCAGAGGCAGCGGCGAAACCAGCAAAAGACAAAGGGAGCAGATACTCAACAGCAAATTCTTTTTCACAGGGCTACTCTGAATATTGAGAAACTTCGTACCATCTGCTTCGGATGCAGAGCGGCCGTCAAATGTCTTCTCCCTCAGGTGCGGAAGTTACGCGCCATCTCGCGTCTGCCAATCTGCGGCACAACGGTACCTCTGTTAAGTTCACAACTGCTCATCCCACAACTCATGAAATTTTCCAGTAAACCCGTTTGCAATTCAGGGAATCACATTCACTTCATGTCGCGGAGATGAATCCCTTGATCACGAAGCCGATGTTAAGCCGTGGTATTCCGCTAATGGCGATCGTGCTGTTGGCCCTGGCAGTGCACGGACCGCTGCTGCTGATGCAACTACCCGCCAATTCGTATGACGCGACGACGCACATCTTTTTTGCCGCCCATTATGCACATCATTGGTTTTCTCCGTGGAATGAAAAATGGTTCGGCGGCATGTCGCAGACGACCTATCCGCCGCTGACCCATCAGTGGATTGCGTTGTTCTCTCATATCTTCGGGTTGACCGGCGCATACATGTTCGTCCAACTGATGGTGATCCTGCTGTTGCCGGTAGGTATGTACCGCTACGCGCTACTCTGGATTCCTGAGCGCGAGGCAAGTTATGCCGCGCTAGGCAGTGTCTTTCTGGGTTCGCTGGCGATGCTGGTCTACCAATCCGGCCAGTTGCCCACCACCGCAGCGGCTGCGCTCACGCTGAACGCCTTGCCATACTTTTACCGATGGACGCGCGACGGCGGCGCGATGCAATTGCTGAAAGGCACTGCCATTTGCATGGCGGGCGCGGCAGCTCACCACGTTACGTTTCTCTTCGGAGCCGTTCTTTTCGCGTTGCCGGTGCTCTGGCTAAGCGTGCTCGACCGTTACCAGAGTCAGCGCCATTCGACACTCCCAGCAGTGCTGGCGCGCGCGGTTGCCTTCGGCACTGTGGTTGTTGTTTCCGTGGTCGTGGTGCTGCTGCCGTATTTCATTTCTCTGCGCCAGAACCCGATCAACCAGTTGCCGATTCCGCACAACTCGCGCGATAACTACATCCTGGTCCCCCACAGCGGCATGAATTTCTGGGTCATTCCGATGGGCGCGCTCATTCTTGCCATCCCTTACATTCTTCTCAAGGGATCGGCGGAGCGGCGTCTGCGCCCCCTGCTGTTTGGCTGGTACCTAACCACTCTGCTCGGTCTGGGCGGAACGACGCCGGTAGCCCGACTGCTGCTGGGCCGGGCCTTTGAGGTGTTGACCTTCGAGCGTTTCACCTTCTGGGCGACATTAATGGCTCTGCCTTTTGTGGGTCTGCTCGCCGCCTGGATGATCGACCGCTGGGGCCGCAAAGCGGTGGTCCTGCTTGGCATTGCCGCCGTCTATAGTTGCGCCATGGCAGTTGCATGGGTCGTCTTCAACCCAATCAACAGCGGAGACTTCCGGGTGCAACAGGTTATCGACTTCCTGAACCGCCCGGAGCACGCCAAGTATCGCTACATCACGCTCGGCTTTGGCAACCAATTCGCCAAGGTTTCCACGTATGCCAAGGCCGGCAGCCTCGATGGCGACTACAACTCGGCGCGCCTGCTTCCTGAGTTGACTACCTATGGCGCGGGCCAGCTCTATAACTCGAAGTATTACGGAACGGCCGGGATGGAGGCTTTGCGCGCGATTTTGAAGCACTCCGACCAGTACGGGCTGCGCTACATTTTTGTGCGCGATCGCTATTACGAGCCGCTGCTGGCCTTTGCTGGATGGCGGCAGACCGAGGTTTACGATAACGGCGCAACCGCTCTGTGGACCAAGGACGACGTGCCCCCGGCGAAACCGGTCAACTTCGGCAATGCTGTCCCCCCAGTATGGCAGGGCGTGATGTGGGGACTGGTTCCGGTCGGCGCGAGCCTGTTTGCGATCTTCGTCGTGATGCTTCCCGAGCGGCGCCGCTATGCGGAGGCGATCGAGTTCCCTGCGGCAGACCCAACCGAGATTCCTCTGCGTGAGGCGCAGTAGCCATGAACAAGATTCTGCCGGCTCTACTCGTTGTTCTAACCGCCGCGCTGATCGCCGCCGCCACCATTCACTCATCGACGCTCATGCCGGCCACCACGCCCGAGGGTGCGGTGCGATCGTTACTCGGCCATGTCAAGACGCGCGACGCCGGGAGTGCGTATCGCTATGTGGCCAAGGCCAGCGACACCGAACTGGAAGATTTCACCCGCGATATTTTCGGGCAAGACGCCAACCTGCGCACCTACTCAGCATTGCAGCGTTTTGATACGAAGGTGCTCCGCGAAGACGATCAGCAGGCTACAGTGCGCGCCAGCCTGCAGTGGGCCTCGGCGGTCGGAGCAGTGTACGACACGCGCGACCTGAAAGTGGTGCGCGAAGACAACAGCTGGAAAGTTATGTGGCCGGTGCAGGCCCGCCCCAAGGTTCCGCCGCAAGTGATCCCCGTGAACTACCTGCGCTGGGACATCGTGAGTCGCGGCCCCGATGACGACTGGGGTGCGCAGAACGTCGATCCCCCGCGGGTTCGCATCATCTCCATGAACCCGGTAGAGAAGGATGGCAATTTTATTCTTCTCGGTGAGATTGAAAACGAGGACACGGTGCCAGGCTTTGTCTCTGTTGCCGCGACTCTCATCGGCAAGGATGGACAGACGATGGCGGAAGAGGAGACCTTTGACAAAATCAGCCACGTTCTGCTGCCCAAGGAAATCTCGCCCTTCCGCATCGACTTCCCGAACGTGAGCCGCGATCGCATCCAGAGTGTGCACATGCAGCCCAATGCAATGCTGGTGCCGGCCTCGGCCGATCCGGTGGTGGGCGTGATGCATCAGGCGTTGCAAAAAGACGCGCGCGGACACTCCGTGCTTACCGGCGAACTCATGAACCAGAGCGGCCAGGTGGTGAACATTCCGCACGTGCTCGCCACCTTCTACGATAACTCCGGCAAAGTGATCTGGGTGTCGGACGGATACGTGGATCAGTCCCTCCCGCCGCAAACGCCGGTGCCGTTCAGCATCGGCGTGCGCGATGACCTTGTCTCACAGATCCACACCTACCGGGTCACGGCGAACCAGTACAGCCGCGACCGCGCGCAATGAGGCGACCCATGGATTCACTGCGGCGCTCGCTCATTCTCGTAGTATTGTGCGGGGCATCTGGGTTGGGCATTACGTTGGGCATTACGTCGGGCGTCGCCCAGCTGCGAGCCTCGGGCCCGGTGCAGGCGGGCGCGGAAGCGACGTTGCAGGCTCCTGGATCGGGCAGCACCACGCTCTATCTGTTCGGCCCCGGCGGAGCCAGCAAGCGCAACGTGCAACGCGGGACAATCGTCCTCTCCGGCGATGACTTGAAAGTTGCCGGACGCTATACCGCGATTCTCGATGGTAGCAGCGCATCATTTTTCGTAACTGCGGCGCCGGTGGAAAAAATCGCGTTCATCGCCCGGCCCTCGCGGGTGCCAGCCGCCGGCCAAGGCGCGGTGCTGGGCTCGGCTTTTCTCTTCGATCGTTTTCAGAATCTTGTGCTGACGCCGGCGCCGGTTACCTTCCGTCTCGCCGTGGAAGAGACGACCGGAGAAGAGCGCAGCGTAACCGCCAAGGACGGCATCGCTTGGGTGCAGTTGAATTCAGGACGCCGCAGCGGCCCAGCACAATTCGTTGCTACCTCCCGCGACGTTCGCGCGCGACGCGTGGTGCAGCAGGTCGCCGCCGATCCCTGCTCAATCCGCATGACCGCCTTGCGTGCGCCCGACGGCAATATTCTGGTGGAGACCGCCCCGATCAGAGACTGCTCCGGCAACGCAGTGCCCGACGGCACCATCGTCACCTTTACCTCCGCCGATGCGGCCGGACGCAGCACGGTGGATGCTCGCATCAAGCGCGGCTTTGCCCGAGCCGAGTTGCCTCGCTCGTCTTCCGCCACGCTTTCGGTGGCCGCTGGAGTGGTCCTGGGAAATGAAATCCACTGGGGAGGTGCCCATTGATCGATCCCATTCATGGCCTCGGGCGCGTGATTGCTATTCGGCTCGCAACCCTGGGCGCGATCATTCTGCTCGGTTGCGCCTGGCTTTCACTCACCATCCACGCAGGAACAACTCACCCTGCGGCGCTTCAGTCCTTTGACACGACCTCGGCAACGCCGCGCGCCGTCGAGGAGAGCACCGCTCTGGCAATTCAGCGCGACTACACTCACGCCTGGAAGTCGCTGACCACAGCCTTGGCAGAGAACCGTGCGGGCCTGCTCGATGAAAATTTCACCGGTGGAGCGCGCCAGCAGTGGCAGGACGCAATCCAAGCCCAACAGAAGAACGGGCTCAGCCGCCGCATCCTCGAGCACGGCCATCGTCTGCGGGTCACGTTCTACTCCCTCGAGGGTTCCGCGCTGGAGGCGATGGATGTCGCAGACCTTGAAATCGAGTATCGCGAGGGCGACAAGCTTCTCTCCTCCGAGCACATTCAGGCCCACTACCTGGTCCTGCTAACTCCGACAGAGAACAGCTGGAAGGTTCGAAGTCTGCAGGAAGTCTCCTCGGAGCATTGAGGAATGGGATTCGCGGTAAGATTCGCAAGGCGGAAACACTGAAGCGCCGAATTCTTATCCTGAGAGTCTGCCTCAGCGGCCCCGAACTGATTCTTGGCCTAAAATAGATAATGCTTCGGTGGTAAGCTTCAGCGCATCCAAGTACCATCAGTTTGGTGAACATGAATATTCGACAAAGCCCGCTCGTTCTCGCCTTTCTGTTAGCTTCGCTCGCTGCATACGCGCAAACGCCCGCGGGCACTCCGCCGCAGAGCTTGCCCCCAGCCGCGGCCGGGCCTGCTGCCGCGCTACCTCCGGCTACCACGAATCCAGCAGCTGACCCGACACCCGACCGCGCCGATGCGTATTACCACTTCGAGCTTGGTCACATGTATGAAGAGATGGTCGCCGGCACGGGTCGCGCTGAATTCGCCACCAAGGCTGTGGAGGAGTACAAAGCGGCGGTGCAGGCAGATCCTTCATCGACCTACCTGGCCTCTGAACTGGCCGAACTATATGCTCGCACCGGAGATATTCGCGAAGCCATAGCCGAGGCCCAGGAGGTCATTAACCGGGACCCGGACAATCTGGATGCGCGCCGTTTGCTGGGCCGCATCTACTTGCGCTCGATCGGTGATTTGCAGGGCGGTACCCAGGCTGATACCGAAACCATCCTCCACCTCGCAATCGAGCAGTATGAGCATATTGTGCATCTGGACCCCTCGAGCATTGAGGATCACCTTCTGCTCGGACGCCTCTACCGCCTGAACAATGAGACGGCCAAAGCGGAAGAGGAGTTCCGCACCGGAGTCAAGCTGCAGCCCTCGTCTGAAGATGCGGTGACGACTCTTGCGCTGCTGTACAACGAAGAAGGCGACACCGGCCGCGCTCTGGAAATACTCCAGTCCGTGCCAGAGGCGGAGCGCTCGCCGCGCATCGATTCGGTGCTCGGCTACACCTACGAACAGAAGAAGGACTACCCAAAGGCCATCGAGGCCTATCGCAAGGCCGTCGATCTCGACAAGGAAAACCTGGACGCGGTGCGTGGACTGGCGCAGAACCTGCTCAATGACAATCAGACCGATGCCGCACTCGAGCAATTCAAAGCCATTGCTGCCGCCGATCCGCAGGACGTCCAGACGTTGCTCCACATCTCGGAAATTTACCGTCGCGACGGACAGTTTGAGAAAGCGCTGGACATTCTGGACAAAGCGCAGGCAATTGCCCAGGACTCCATGGAGGTCGAGTACAACCGCGCGGTGATCGAAGAAGCGCTCGGTAAGTATGACGAAGCTTCAAAGCAACTGCAGGAACTGCTGGAGCGCTCGGAAAAACCCAACGGCGTGTACTCGCCCTCGGAACGCAGCAATCGGGCCATCTTCCTGGAACGCCTCGGCACCCTCTATCGCGACCAGAACAACACGGAGCAGGCGGTGGCAACCTTCCGCAAAATGATCGCTCTGGGCGACGACTCGATTGCCCGCGGCTATCAGCAGATCATTGAAACCTACCGCGACGCCAAGAACTGGCCTGCCGCGACCGCCGCGGCGCGCGAAGCCGTCGAGAAGCTTCCCAAAGACCTTGGTTTGCAGATGGTTCTGGCCGGACAGGAAGCCGACAACGGTGAAGCCGATGCCGCCCTTGCCCGCGTCAAGGCCATGCTGAAGGGCAATTCCTCAGACCGCGAGGTGTGGATCACCTTGGCCCAGATGAATAGCCGCCTGCGCCGCTATCCCGACGCAGAAAAGGCGTTGGCCAAGGCCCTGGAACTTTCCACCAAGCAGGAAGAGAAGGATTACGCGAACTTTATCGCCGGCTCCATCTACGAGCGCCAGAAGAAGTACGACGAGGCGGAGCACTACTTCCGCAAGGTGATTGCCTCGGATCCGAAGAACGCAACCGCGCTCAACTATCTTGGCTACATGCTGGCCGACCGCGGCACGCGCCTCGATGAGTCGCTCTCACTGATCCGGCGCGCCGTTGCGCTCGACCCGCAGAACGGCGCCTATCTCGACTCGCTCGGCTGGGTTCATTTCAAGATGGGTAAGTACGATCTCGCCGAATCCGCTCTTCGCAAAGCCGTGGAGCGCATCGACAACGATCCAACGGTGCACGAGCACCTTGGCGACGTGTATCAGAAAACCAATCGCCTCAAGCTGGCTGTAACCCAGTGGGAGCGATCACTACAGGAGTGGAAGAAAACCATTCCCGCCGAGGTCGAGACCTCCGACGTAGCCAAGGTCCAGAAGAAACTCGATGGAGCGAAGGTGAAGCTCGCCAGGCAGGAAGAAGACACGGCAAAGTAAAGTAGAGATCAGCACTCAAACATTGAGCCGCCGGATTCGCGATCCGGCGGCTTTTCTCTGGGCGGCGAAACGCCCCTTCGAAGATGCAGCCAGCAGGGACGCCTGGCCCGTGTGCCGGAGGCTGTGGCCTCACATTCGGCTCCGCGGAGCCGCACCCCTGGTGCTACACTTTTCACCATGCTGGCCTCCTACGCTGTGCGGGTTGAGTCCTCTTTAGGACGCCGTTATCCAGAGCCGCCGCATCCCTATCGGGACGACTTCCAGCGCGACCGCGACCGCGTGATTCATGCCCGCGCCTTCCGCCGTCTGGAGAACAAGACTCAGGTTTTCACCAAACGGCTCTCGGATCATTTCCGCACCCGCCTCACTCACACCATTGAGGTCGCGCAGATTTCCCGAACCATCGCCGCCGCCCTCTGCCTCAATGAAAACCTCGTCGAAACCCTCGCCCTGGTGCATGACATCGGCCATCCCCCCTTCGGACACTCCGGCGAGCGCGCCCTCGACCTTGCGATGCGCGAGCGCGGTGAGAGCTTCGACCACAATCTCCACGCACTGCGCATCGTCGAATACTTCGAGCAGCGTTATGCCTCACATCCGGGCTTGAATCTCACCTTCGAGGTTCGCGAAGGCATCATCAAGCACTCGCATGACTACTCGCCCGATGCCTATCCCCAACTCTCCGAATACCTGCTCGATCAAAGGCCGCCGCTTGAAGCTCAGCTCGTCGACCACACCGACGAGATCGCATACAACACCGCCGACCTCGACGATGGCTACGAAGCGCACCTGCTGAAACTCGAAGACATTCGCCGCGAGGTCGCAATCTTCGACCGCTACTTCCGCCAGGTTGAGGGCGAGTTCAGCGGCGTGCGCGACAAGCTCAAATTCAACGAGGCGCTCAAGCGCATGTTGAACCACCTCGTCACCGATCTGATTGAGAACACCCGCCATCGCCTCCACGCATCAGGCGTGCAGACCGTCGAAGACATCCGTCACCATCCCGAGCGTCTCGTCGCCTTCAGCCGCGCCACAGATGAGGAGCGCGCCCAGGCCAAGCGATTCCTCTCTCAGAACCTCTACCACTGCGAGTCGCTGCGCCCCCAGAAGGCAGACGGGGAAAAGATCATCAAAGACCTTTTTGATTATTGGATGGAGTCCCCGGCCAGCCTGCCGACCAGCTATCAGCGTCAGATGGAAACCGAGACCCGGGCCCGCGTGATCTGTGACTACATCGCCGGCATGACGGACAATTACATTCTCGATCTACACAAAAAACTGACGTCGCGAAGCGTCTTCAAATAGCGATTCAGCAACCCTCGCTTGGCCCGCACCAGGGCTTGAGACTTGGCCATGTACCCTGTAATTCCTACCCACCGCCCCCATTCCTACCGCTCGCGCATCCTACTCTTGTTATCGTTCTCATTGAAAACACAGCTAGTTACGTTAATCTTCGGTTTGGCATCTGAACTGTACTAGTAAAGGTGTCGCGCCACCGCCCCCAGGCGGTACGCAGCCTGAGAGCGGGAACTCCCGCCGGAGGAATTTGTCATGAAGAATCGTTTCCTGTTTGCCTTGCCTTTACTAGCCACGCTTGCCCTGCCGGTCGTTGCGCAGCAAAGCAGCACCGCACCAGATCAGCAGCCTGCTGCCCCGTCGCAGACAGCCACCGCCGCTAACTCGCCGGCTGTGAATCCTGATCAGCAGCTAGAGCCGCTCAAGCCCGATACGCACGAAGGCTTCTGGGGACACCTGAATCCGTTTGCGCGCAAAAAGTATGTGCAGCGCCAGATGGGCCCGATTCGTGATCGCACCAACGAACTCGATGAGCTCACGGCCAGCAACTCCCGGATGCTGAAGGATGTGGACGCGCGCGCCACCGCTGGAATCCAGCGCGCCGACGCCCACGCGGGCCTTGCCGATCAGCACGCCGTCGATGCCGCGAACCGCGCGCAGGCCGCAAACCAGACCGCCGAGCAAGCCAGCACCCATCTACAGTCCGTCTCACACGTAGTCCAGAACCTTGACCAGTACCAGAGCGCCGATCAGGTCGAGATTCGCTTCCGTCCCGGCGCCGCAACCCTGAGCAAGGACGCCAAGGCCGCGCTCGACCAGTTGGCTGAAACCATGAAGGATCAGAAGGGGTACATCGTAGAGGTTCAGGGATTCACCCCTGGCCGCGGTACTGCCGCATCGATTCAGCAATCGCAGCATCTGGCAGACTCGGTGGTGCGTTACCTGGTCATCGATCACCAGATTCCGGTTTATCGCATCTACGAGCTCGGTCTGGGCAATGCCAAAATGCAGGCTGCATCGGACGAGCAGACAACCAAGCCCGTGCACGGCAGCCGCGTTCAGGTCACTCTGTTGAAGAACGGCATCGGCGAACTGGCGACCCAGCAGTCGCCCGCGACGATGTCTCAGCCTCAGTAGTTTGCAACTAAAGCAATGCAAAAGGCGCGGGCCAGACTGGCTCGCGCCTTTTGCATTGCTCGCGTACGCGTGAGTTCGTCGAGCTTCTCCTCGCCATTCATGCTATCTTTGCCCCAGCCGATGCTATTTTCCGAACCATCTGAATTCTTTTTCACCGCCGGCTACGACTCCCCGGTCGGGCACCTCGATCTCGCCATGAGCGAGCGCGGCTTGGCCGTGGTTGCGTTCCATGGCCGATGGATCACTCCGCACGGCTCAAAGAACGTGCGCTGGATCGAGGAGCCGGATCGTTTCCGCGACGTGATTCGTCAGTTGGATGAGTACTTCGCCGGGGCTCGCCGTGAATTCGATCTGCCGCTCGATCTGCGCGGACCATTATTCCATCAGCGTTGCTGGCAGGCGCTGTTGCGGATTCCCTACGGCCAGGCCTGGTCCTACTCGCGGCTTGCCGCCGAGGTCGGCTCTCCGCTCGCATCCCGCGCGGTCGGCCAGGCGAATCACCACAATCCAATCGCGATCATCGTTCCATGCCACCGGGTCATCGCCGCAAACGGCACCCTTGCCGGATTCGGCGGCGGACTTGCGGTAAAGGAATTTCTGCTCAATCTTGAAGGCGCGCGCTTCCGTTCCTCCACCCCTGAACAAGGCAGCCTCTTCGGTGAACTCGCCGTCTAGCTCGCCGTTTAGAAGGTGACGTTACTTTTGCGCAGACATTTTGGGTGCGACTTCGAGGTGGTCCACCAGTTTGCGATTCCACGCATAGCTCCGCGCCAGACGCTGCGCCTGCAGATGCTCCAGCTTGTCGGCAACGCGTCCTTCCAGCACCACCAAGTCATCGTTCACGCTCACTTGAATCGCTAAGCCCGCCAGTTTTGGATCGTGAGCCAATGCGCTGGCGATTTCGCTCTGCAAACTGCCGGCATCGCGGGTGTCGGCCATCGCCCAGGCCGGCTGGCCTTCCGGAATCTTCTTCGGAGCAGGAATCGCCTCGGCAGCCTCGCTCGTTGGCGCATCCGGCGAAGCTGCTGGAGTTGCCGTCCGCTTGGCTGCAATCTGCTCTGCCCGAGCTTTCTTCGCCATCGCCTTAGTGCGCTGCTGGTCTGTGGAATCCGATGCAGACCGCGTCGCAGGCTTCTTAGATTCCGCTGGAGCCGATCGCTCTGCTGCCGGACGCGACACACGATTCGTGCTTGGCGCACGTCCATTGGTCGGCTCGATCACAATCTCCTGCGAGATCGCCTTGACCGTACACAGGGCAGCAACCAGTAATACGGACAGAAATCCTTTGCTCATCGTTTGCTCCGCGGGCGCTCCAGCCAAGGCCAGCAGTGAACGCCAATCCACAGCCATAGCTGTATCTACGATGCCGGATGCGCCAACCTCGCTGCCCTGATTCGCTCCAAGTCGCCGCAGACTTGATGCCGAACGGCGCACCGCCGTACACTCCATCCATGGACTCCCACGCCGGGCATGGTCACTCTCATGCTCACTCCCACGGACACGCGCATCCCCCGCTCACCGCGCGGATGCTTCGCGTCGCCCTGGGATTTACCTTGGCCTACATCGTCCTGCTGGTGGTTGCGGGATTGCGGGCGCATAGCCTGGCGCTGCTCTCCGAAGCCGGACACAATGTTTCGGACTTCTTCGCCCTCCTGCTCTCCTGGGTCGCCGTCTACCTCAGTGAGCGTCCCGCCACCAGCACCAAAACCTACGGATGGCGCCGCGCTGGAGTTCTTGCCGCCTTCGTCAACGCCATCACTCTGATCGTCATTGCGGTCCTCATCTTTATTTCGGCCCTCCACCGCATCTCCCATCCCGAGCCCGTGCATGCCGGGCTGATGATGTGGGTCGCCGGAGCCGGGGTGCTGCTCAACGGAGCCATCACTCTGATGCTGCTGCGAGGTGGGCGCGACCTGAATCTCCGCTCGGTGCTCATCCATGAGATTGGCGATACCCTCTCCACCGCCGCGGTGATTGCCGGCGGCTGGGCCATCTTTGCCACCGGCCATAGCTGGATCGATCCCGCGCTCTCCATCGGCATCTCCGTCATGGTTCTGTGGTCCTCTGCCGGCATCGTCCGCGAGAGCCTGAACATTCTGCTGGAGGGAGCGCCCAGCAGCATGGAGTTGGAAAGTATCATCTCGGAATTACGCGCCGTGCCCGGCGTCCTCGACGTTCACGACTTGCATATATGGAGCATCGGCAGCGACACTCACGCGCTCTCTTCGCACATCACCATTGAAGACATTCCACCCTCGGCCAGCAATGCAATTCTCGACGAGTTGCGACAGATGCTGTCGAGCCGCCATCACATCCACCACACCACAATTCAGTTTGAGAGCGCGGACTGCGACCTGGCGCACGGCTGCATTCTGCCCGTGCCTCATCAGCACCGCTATGATCCTACTCATCCGCCAGCCCGCAACCCGCAGCCGGGAAGCTCGCACTGAGGAACCTTATCCATGCGCTTTCGTATTCTCGCTATTGCCGTCGTCGCCGCCCTTGTGTACTTCGCCGCCATGAAGTACAAACCCGAGCCCTCTGCCCTGCCACCCAACCCCACGATGATCATCCAGAACACGCGGGACCGGCTCACGCCCTTCCGCTTCACCCTGTCAACCGATCCCACATCGCCAAACTTCAACGCTCCAATTCTGCTCAAGGTTCACGTCATTGACGCCGCCGATCAACCCTCCGATGGCCTGGAGCTCAAGGCCGATGTATCGATGAGCGGCATGGACCAAGGTGCCCAGCACCTCATCCTGAGCGGAAGAGGGAATGGTGACTACGATGGGCGGGTGAACCTGGGAATGGCGGGCAGTTGGGACGTCGATCTGACGGCCACCAAAGATGGCAAAAGCCGTCAGCAGAAGCTCAGCATCGAGGTTGGCAGCTAGACGCGACTGGAAGGTTGGTTCCTAATTGAAGATTGAAGCTGTGCTACCTGATGTTGCGCAGTTCGATCTGGCCGACCAGGGTTCGTACGTCGATCGAAGGACCGCCACCGTGAATGGCTCCATCGGCGACGATGCTGCGGGGTCCGTACCCAGCGATGCCATTGGTAATTTTCAGCTCCGGAAAATCGCTGACAATATGCTTCGCCGGACACGACCCGGTCACGGCATGGAGGGTGCCCGGAACCGTACCCGCAAAGTACACCAGGATATCGCCCATCGAGGTCACCAGTTCCGAATCCTGCATGGATTTCCGGTCGCCAATGAACTCGGCGGAAATGCGGCCCATGCCGGTGTGCGCTTTGGCGCCCTGCGCCAGCTTCCACAGTTCGATATCTCCCAGGGCTGTGCTGGCTAGAACCGGTCCATGAGCCACGCCAATGCGGATGCTGCCGCCGCCGGTCTCCGCCCTCACCGCCCCGCCCATCTCGCCCAGATTGATATTGCCGCCAGCCGTGCGCACCACCAGTGCCCCAGCGCAACGAACGACTTCAATGTTTCCGCCGCCGGATTCCACCTGCGCCCTGGCAATCGCTTTCAGCCAGATGTTGCCGCCCAGGGAAATGATCTCCAGGTCGCCCACGGAGGCATCGATGCGAATGTCGCCACCACCGCTGCGGATAACTGAATCGCCCAAACGGTGATTTACCGTAATCGAGCCGCCCATGGTTTCGGCGCGCATCAGCTCCGCATCGTCAACCTCGATATCTCCGCCATGAGTCTTGAGGTCGAGATGGTTCACTTTTCCGTGGATGGTGATCTTGCCGGCCAGCGTATCGACGTGTACGGTCTCCGCGTCCGCCGGAAGCTGAACAATCAGTTCCGCGCGCAACCGCCAGGTCCACCGGCCCTACGTTCTGAATCAAAATCTCGCCGCGTCTTGCGACCCACGCCCAGGTGGAAACTTTGCAAACTGCCTGCGCGCATCCTTTTCGATCGGCTGCTGCGAATGTAAGCGCAAGATGAAGCCGGCGGCCTGGCTCCCGGTCACCACCCGCACCGAACCCACAAAGTGCGACACCTCCAACTGCTTCTCGCTTGCCATTCCCCAGCGGGCCGGTGGTTTCCTGCATCCAGCCGCTGCCCTCGCTCTACTACGCGCTGCTCGGCCACCGCCGAAAGGCCAGCGCAAAAAGCGCCAGCACAAAATGAAGGGAAGGCAGCCCGCCCACGCCTCGCCAGTGCGCCAGTCATCTTCACAGCTTGTCGGCCTTGCTCTTCCGCTTCGTTCTTGTTCCTACGGTCTCCGTGCGCCGCACCCGTCCATCTTTCGATGTGGCGGTCCATCTACTCAACGCCCGTCGCCTGAGCGAGTACACGCGAGGATTCCTGACGGATATACTCGTTGGGGTCTTCTTTGGCCAGTTGGAGTCAACGCCTGCCGCACACTGGTATCGTCGCGCACCGTCCCCAGAGCCTTCAGCGCACCGGCACGAACGCCAGGATTGTTGTCATTCAGCAACGACTCCAGCATCGCATTGCGTACGCGAACATCCTGCTTCACCATCGGCGTCAATGCCTCTTCGGCCTTCAGCCGCACACCCGGATTGCTATCAGAGCGCAACGAATACACCAGGCTCTCGCGGACAGCCGGATCGTCCGGGTTCTGCCGCAAAGGTCTACCGAATCCATGCGCAACCCCGAATTCGCAGTGCTGCGCGAGGCCATCACCAGCAGCGCCTGTATCTGCGGATCGTTTACCGAGCCCTGCACCGTCTCCGGCAACGCTCGTTCGTAGTCGATGCGCACCCGGTCGCTGCCAGGCTCCTGAACAATGTTGCGAATTCCTGCAATCGAAGCTTCTTGTTGCTGTTCTACGGAAAGTGCGCCGCCGTGCAGGGATGCGCTCATCCGATACATAGTGCCAAGCCCACCGCCAAAGCCGACGATAAAGATGATGGTGGCCAATGCGGGCGAAAAACGCATCTGCCGCAGCAACGCCATCGGGTCCAGCGCCCAACGCCAACCGCGGTGCTGCTCTGCCGTCTCCAGGGCCTCGGCGAGTTGCATACGCGCCGACGCCAGCAGATTGGGCGTCACTTCCAGTTGCGGCACTCCAGCCATCTCGTCGTGAAAGACACGCAACGCCTTCAACTCGGCGGCACACTCGGCGCAACGCTCGATGTGCCCTTCCAGTTCGTGACGTGCATCATCGGCCAGCTCGTTGTAGAGATACAGCGCGATGTTTTCCTGCACCCAATCGCAATTCATAATTGCCTTCTTCACTTCGACTTCAGGTCGACCAAAGCCGCCCTTAATTTCTGCGTTGCACGAAACAGTGTGTTCTTTGCCGTCTCTTCCGTTGTATTCAGGGCCTCGCCGATGGTGCGCAGCTTCAACCCCTGATAGTGCTTCATCTCAAAAACCATTCGTTCCCGCGGACTCAATTTCGTTAAAGCCTTGGCAATGCGCTTGCCCATTTCGCGCCGCATCAGATCTTGCTCTGGACTCGCCCCAGCGTCGTTCATCTGGAACTTGCTCCAGCAAGTCAAACTCTTCGCCTTCCGAGCTGACTCGCACCGAAGGATCTTCCTTGCGAACCTGCCTGCGCCGTAAATAATCCATGCACAGGTTTGAAACGATCCGGTAAACCCATGTGTAAAACGAACACTCGAAACGGAAGCTCCCCAGGTTGCGGTACACCTTCAGAAACGCTTCCTGGTAAATATCCTTCGCCTCGTGCTCGGAGCCGGTTAGATGTAAGGCCAACCGCAACACCGGTTGATCGTACTGGCGCACCAGTTCCTCAAACGCAGCGTGATCTCCCTGCTGCGCAGCGCGAATCAGTTCGGCGTCATTTACCCGGCTCGGGCCTTGCCCCACCATACTTTCCTTTGGGGAATCTTTTGCTTCGCCCGTGTCCCGTCAACTCCGAACTCTGCGCCTATCGCAGAGTACGTTGCTATAGGTTGGACGTGACAAAGCTCAATCCGTTAGCAATCTATTTTGCAATCCTAATTATTTGCAATCTAAATGCGAAAAGGCCAGCGCCCTTGGGACGCCGGCCTCACGTAGAACTATATACCCGCAACTATGCGGACTGTTCTTCACTCTCTTGCTTGGTCACCGTGACCTTGATCTGGACGGTAACTTCCTTGTGCAGCTTGATCGGCACGTTGAACTCGCCCAGCGACTTAAGTGGCTGATCCAGCTCAATCTTACGGCGATCGATGTTGGAATCCGCGGCTTTCGAGTTCGTGCGCAATGTCGGCCGAAGTAACCGAACCGAACAGCGTATCGTGTTCGCCAGCCTTGCGGGAAAACTGCAGGCTCACGCCTTCGAACTGCTTTGCCAGTAGCTCCGCATCGCCCTTTTCCTTCGCCAGTTTGCGTACCGAGGAGGCCTTCATCTGCTCGATGACGGATTTGTTCGCCTTGGTGGCTTCCACGGCGAGCTTCTTCGGCAGCAGAAAGTTGCGGCCATAACCTTCGGCCACATTCACCACTTCGCCCCGCGCGCCCAGCTTGGCCACATCTTCTTTCAGAATGACTTCCATGACTCAATCCTCTCTAATTTCAAAGCCTTGCGCCTCAACTTGCGGCGTCGAGGAGTTTAGCGGGCGGCGGCGAAAGGCAGCAGAGCGATGTTGCGCGCCTGCTTGATCGCCTCGGTGACGCGGCGCTGGTGGGGCGTGCAAACACCCGTCAGGCGGCGCGGAACGATCTTGCCGCTCTCGGCCACAAAGCCCGAAAGCAAACGCACGTCCTTGTAATTAATGCTGTCAATCTTCTCGGTGCAGAATTTGCAGACCTTCTTACGCCGGAAAAATTTGCGGCCACCATCGCGGCCACTACCACCGGGGCGTCCGCCCTGGCGCGGTCCCGAGGAAGAACGGGGGCCGGAGGGACGTGGGGCGGCCTCGGGTGCCGCTGTTTCGGACCTCTCCGGAGCTGCCTGTTTGGTGCTCTCGTCTGCCATAAATCTCCTTGTCGGCGCCGGAAGCGCCTGATCTTTCACCTTGTCTCGTGGAAAGTCTCTGTAAAGTCGTTCGCGCTAACACTTTCTCGCGCAAAAATGCCTTGCTTAAGCCGTCGTATGAGGAACTTCCGCTGGAGTCTCTGCCGGAGCTTCCGCCGCCGGAGCCGTCTCCACTACGGGAGGAGCTGCTGCAGCCACGGCTGCCGCATTCTCCGCTGCCTGGGCTGCTGCCGCCGCTGCGGCCTGGCCCTGGGTTCCCTGGCCTTTGACCTTGGCGTCACGCAACTTCTTTACCTTCGCCAGACGCTTCTCTTCTTCGTCCGTGCGGACGGTAAGAAACTTGATGACAAGTTCCTGCACGCGCAGGCGGCGCTCCAGTTCTTTCAGCACCGAGCCCGGCCCTTCGACGAAGGCCAGAACATAAATGCCATCCTGGAACTTTTTAACCGTGTAAGCCAAGCGGCGCTTGCCCATACGCTCAAAGCCGGTCACCTTGCCACCGGTGGCGGCAACGTTGGTCTCCATCGTCTGGAGAAGGCGATCCATATCCTCCTCGGGTGTATCCGGACGAAGGATGAACATCACTTCATATTTACGATCCATCTGTTCTCTCCTGGGTCTAGCACAGCAAGCTGCGCTGGCGTTTGCCCTCAATCCTTACTCCGCTTGCCCGGCCTCATTCATCTTCTGATTAAACCGGTTCATCGCGGCTGACGCTCCAAGCGTCAAAATCATTCGAACCGCTTCACTGCATGCGTCCAAGGCCTCATCGGCCAATGGCAGCTGCGCCTTCCGCATTGGCGACAGCAGATAATCCCTGCCGTTCACCGGCTTATGTTCCGGCGCTACCCCAAGACGCACCCGCAAAAACTCCTGCGAACCGCCGAGGGCGGCGATAATTGACTTCATTCCGTTGTGTCCGCCTGCGCTTCCGCGCTCGCGAACCCGGATGGAGCCGAACGGGAGTGCCAACTCGTCATACAACACGATCAAGTCACGGGCCGGCTCAACTTCATAGCGTTCCAGCAACTCTCTGACCGACTCGCCGCTGAGGTTCATGTAGGTTTCAGGCTTGGCCAATAACACCGGATGCCCATCCACAATCGCCCTCGCCGTGACCGCCTTGCAGTGACGGTTTATAACTCTCACCCCGCACTGCGTGGCAATCCGATCAATCGCCAGAAACCCCATGTTGTGCGGTGTGAACTGGTACTCGATGCCCGGATTTCCGAGCCCGACGATCAGTTTCACCGTGCCGCCTCTCCCATCGCCGGGGGCTCATGCGGCAAAGCCGACTGAGCCCGCTGCGGCAGTTATTTCTTCTTTGCGTCCTTGGCTTCGGGCGCTGCTACTTCCGTCTTGCCCTTCTTCATGACTTCGGGCTCGGCGGTGACGACTGCGCCTTCGACCGGCGTAGCCACTTCTTCCTTCACAAAGGTGATGTGGACAACCGTTGCATCGGGGTCATCCAGGTACTTCACCGAAGCGCTCTGCGGCAGGTCGGCGACGCGAATCGCTTCGCCCTGGCCCAGGCTGGTAACGTCCACCGAAATGTGGCTCGGAATGTCAGCGGGCAGGCACTCGATGTGAACTTCGCGTAACACGAGGTCCAGCAATCCGCCCTCTTCCTTGGTGCCCTTGGCTTCGCCCTCAATGTGCACAGGAACCGAGAGGCGCATCTTCTGATCCATCGCGATTCGCTTCAGGTCAACGTGCAGCAACGATCCCTTGACCGGTTCGTACTGCCAATCCACGACCATCGCTTTGGCCTGTTCGCCATCGAGGCTGACGTCAAAAATTGTGTTGTGACCCGCGGCCGAGTGCAGAATTCTGAGAATCTGCTTCGGGTCCACGGCAATTGCACGCGGGTCTTTCTTGGCACCGTACAGCACCGCCGGAATCATTCCAGTAGTGCGCAGACGGCGCGCGGCATTCTTATCGGAAGCTTCGCGTAGCTTTGCTTCCACGGTGTTTGTCTTTGTCGCAGTTGCGGTTGCCATCAGTCCGTTCCTTCTACGTCTAGGTTCACGTCAAAACCAGGGCGCGCCATGCACGCCTTGGCTTAGCTAAACAACTTGCTCACCGAGGTCTCTTCGTGGATCGACTGGATCGCACGCGCGATGAGACCGGCGATTGAAAGCACCTTGATCTTCGGTTCCTTCTGTGCCGCCTCGCTCAGCGGAATTGTGTTGGTAATGATCAGCTCTTTCAGGTTCGACTTGGAAATCCGCTCCAGCGCCGGTCCGGAAAGTACAGCATGAGAGGCGCAGGCATAAACCGAAACCGCGCCGTTTTCCAGCAGCGCCTGCACGGTCTTCACCAGCGTTCCCGCTGTGTCCACAATATCGTCAAGAATCAGACAAGTGCGCCCACGCACATCGCCGATCACGTTCATCACTTCGGTTACGTTGATCTCCGTACGGCGCTTGTCCACGATCGCGATCGGAGCATCCATCTTTTTTGCAAAGAAGCGGGCGCGCTCCACGCCGCCGGCATCGGGAGAAATCACCGTAAGGTTCGGCAGGTTCTGCTTGCGGAAGTGATCCACCAGCACCGGCGAAGCAAACAGATGATCCACCGGAATATTAAAAAAGCCCTGAATCTGCGGCGCATGCAGATCCACCACCAGCGCGCGATTGGCTCCCGCGGTGGTCAGAATATCGGCCACCAGCTTAGAACTGATCGGAACCCTCGGCTTGTCCTTGCGGTCCTGCCGTGCGTAACCGAAATACGGAACCACCACCGTGATGCGCCGCGCCGACGCGCGCTTGAGCGCATCGATGATCAGCAGCAACTGCATCAGGTTGTGCGAGACCGGATCGCATGTAGACTGAATGACGAACACATCCGCGCCGCGTACGTTCTCCAGAATCTGCACGTAAATCTCGCCGTCTGAGAACTGGGTCAGGAACGTCTGTCCCAACGGCAGTCCGAGAAAATCGCAAACCTCTTTGGCGAAGGCCGGATTCGAGGTGCCGCAGAAAATCCGCAACTTGTCATCGCGGCGAGCCGGCACTGGTTTCTTGTCACCCTTAGGCAGTTCAGCGCCCTTGGCAGGAGTCGCTACTCCCGTTTCCGGCGCCGCTTGTGTGGCCTCGGCGATTGCTGGTTGCTACGCTCGACTTAACTACTGCGTCCATCGCTATCTCCGCTATGGGGACTGGTTGATCCCCGCTTAAATCGCGTGAAACTTCACGCAAGCTGTCGCGCGACATATCATTCGCGGCACTAGCTTCCCGGAACCGATACTGCCAACTGCGTTCCCTGAACTGAATTCTGGCTGGGCGGCCAGGATTCGAACCTGGACGAAGTGCTCCAAAGGCACTTGACCTACCATTAGTCTACCGCCCAGTGGGGCAAGATTCGCCGAATCGCGAGCGCCGGAGCGGCATCTGTTGCCGCGTACCCGCCGCGACTACTTCACAAGCATCTGCGCACGATATTGATTCCGCGGCAGCGTTTCGGTGACGGTGGTTGCCAATCCTTCCGCACTCATCCGTTCGGCTGCCTGCGCCGCACGCTCACGGGTACGGAACAAACCGTACATCGTGGAGCCTGATCCAGAGAGCGAAGCATAATCTGCGCCTTCGCGCTCAAGCACTCGCTTCACGTCACGCAATTCGGGATATTGAGGAAACACGACTCTTTCGAAATCGTTTTCTATCCCGGCACGGACGAGGTCGAGAAGCGGAGTCTCGGCCCGGTCCCCGTCACCCTCGACAGGAACACCGGATACATCCAGGTAGCTCAACCACTCAAACGCAGAGCGGTTGAACTTAGATAGTGTAACGGAGTCACCGGGGGGCGTCAAATTCCAAGCCTTGGAATCGCTCTCCATGAATGCATCCCAGTCGCGAAAAGCCTGCGGCGTGGAGACTGCAACCGTGGGCGTGACCAGCACGCATGCGATCGCCGGCAGATCCGCCAAGGGATAGACCTGCTCGCCGCGCCCGAGGCCGAGCACGGCTCCACCCAGCAGAAACAGCGGGAGATCAGAGCCGACTTCGGCGGCGATGCGAAGGCGATCTTCGGCGGACAGCGGCTCCTTCAATTCGCGCTCAAAGGCAAACATCGTGGCCACGGCATTCGATGAGCCGGCGCCGAGTCCGCCCTGAACGGGCAGATTCTTTTCGATGGTGATGGCGACCTTGGCGCGCTGCTTCCAGAAGCGCAACATGCGGTCGACAACGCGATAGCAGGTGTTCGTCTCATCGCATGGAACAAGTGGATTCTTGCAGCGAATCTCGATGCTATTGCCGCGCGTGACCTCCACCCGGATGACATCGTGAACGGCGACCGTCTGGTAAATCGTCTCCAGCGCGTGGAAACCATCGGAGCGCGGAGCGCCAATCGCCAAGCCGAGATTGATTTTTGCAAATGAGCGAACGGTGGTTGCCATATTACGATTTTACTCGTCGCGACGAGAGCGAGGACCGTAATACTGTGGAATGGGCTGTAAGGAGAACTCAATATAGCGGGCGAAAAAAAATTAGGAGCCGAAAGAGCACGATTGGCGACTCAGCCAATGGCTGCAATGCCGCAACTGTACCAGTTCGGCAATGGATGGACGAAGTTTCTAGTGTATTGACCTTTCAGCTAACCTTTTGCCCCTCTTGGATGTATAGAACGTACATAGTTGGCCAGTGCAGGGGAAAAATGTCATCGGGGATGCTAACCAGCGGAAATCCGGGACGTCTAAATGGCATAAGCATTAGACCTCCTTTGCATCACTCGAGGCGCGGATCAATCCGCGCCTCTCTTTTTTGCGCTGAGAAGATTCTTGCGCCCGAAGCCATGAAGGCTTCGTCTATCATGAAGTAAGGTACGGGCGAAGAGCCAAGAGCGAGGGGAATAGAAACCGGGGAATGGAAACGATGAAGACAAAGATAGTGGCGCTGATTGCGGTAGTGACGATGATGGCTTCGGCGGCGTGGGCGGCAGGCGACACCAGTGCGCTGCATCCTCCGGCGGGGAGCCGGATGGCGCTGGTGGTTTTCGAGGACTTGCAGTGTCCGGCGTGCGCCAAGGCCGAGCCGCTGCTGGAGCAGGCGGCGCGCAACTACCATATTGCCGCTGGTGCGCCATGACTTTATCATTCCGAACCACGACTGGAGCAAGGAAGCGCACATCATGGCGCGGTACTTCGATGCCCAGTCGCCGCAGTTGGGCGAGGAGTTCCGGCAATATATCTTTGCCAATCAGAGTGCGATTTACAACCGGCGAAGGCGCGCGAGTTGGCCGACAAGTTCGCCGCGGCACACCACACCGCGCTGCCAGCCTTCTACGACCCGAGGGCAACTGCGCGCCAAGGTGGAAGCCGACACGCAGCTTGGACGGATGACGGGCGAGACCGGCGTAACCCACACCCCAACGATTTACGTGGTGACCGATTCGCCGCAAGAGCCGTTCGTGGAAGTGAAGGACCAGGGAAAGTTATTTGAGACGATCGAGCAAGTGAAGGCAGCACTGGGACCAGCGCCGAAGACGAGGGCGAAGAAATAGATCGTGAATTCAGTTGCGAGATTAAAGGCCACTTCGGTGGCCTTTTTTATTGGCGCCCAGTGAGGCATGTGGGATCGCTGGTTGAAGAGCTTGAGGCCGCACACAGCATATTTGAGCGGTGCGGGGGTCCTTCACTTCGTTCATGACATCTAGTTCAGGATGACACCTGTCGCGATTTCCGGGATTTTGGTTTTGCTGGTTGGGTAGCGTTGGGGGTGAAGTGCTGCCAGCCCAGGGGCTCGAGTTCGGTGGTGTAGCCGTTCTCGTGCTCGATGGAGATTTCGTCGCCCTCGGTGATGTAGCCGATGAGCGAGAGCGGAATCTCCTTGTATTCGGCGGGAAGGCGGTGGCCGGGCGGAACGGTGAACAGAAGCTGGTATTCGTCGCCGCCATGCAGGGCGTGACGCAGTTCGACCTCGTGGCGATTGAGCGAGGCGATGGGGATGGCGTTCTCCTGCAGGACGGCTCCGACGCCGGAGGCGCGGCAGAGGCGGGCAAGATCGATGGAGAGGCCGTCGCTGATATCGATCATGGCAGAGGGAATCTGCTTTTCGCGGAGGAAGCGGGCGAGCGCAAGCTGGGCCTGGGGATAGAAGTGCGCGGGATAGGAGGAGGCGCGGAAGCGGCGCTCGGGCGCGGCGTACATCTGCTCCAGCAGCGCGTAGGGCGCGCCGAGCTCTCCGCTGACGAAGATGCGGTCGCCGGGTTGGGCGGTGCTGCGGCGGATGGCCTTGCCTTCAGGAACGGTTCCGATGACGGTGATGTCGGCGAGGACTCCCGCCGGGGATTGCGCGACATCGCCTCCGGCGAGGGTGACCCCGGCTTGCTTGGCGGTATTCAGGAGGCCGTCGAAGAACTGGTCGACCCAGCGCTGCGGAAGATCGGCGGGCAGGGCGAGGGAGAGAAACGCGGCGAAGGGCTCGCCGCCCATGGCAGCGATGTCGGAGAGTCCGCGGGTGAGGCAGCGGTGGCCGATGGAGTCGGCGGGATGCCACTCGCGGCGGAAGTGCACGCCTTCGAGCGAGAAATCGGTGGTGACGAGCGTCTCGGTGCCGGGGAGGGTGGAGAGCACGGCGCAGTCGTCGCCGATGGACTGGAGAACGCGGGCCGAGGGCGCACGGCGCTGGGACGGGCGCGCCGACTCGCTGGCGTGAGCGATGCGTTCGATGAGACGAGTTTCAGCGATAGGCATGACGTGACAGAGTACTCCGAAAAGCGGGCGAGGGAAAGCGGGAAGGCAGAGTCAGAGTTCAAAGTTTAGAACCGGATGGGATAGGGCACAGAGCACAACGCTCACTTCTGCCAAAGGAAGGCAGAAATGGGGCACGAGTGGACGTCGGTGCTACGAGACGGATTCGATGCCGGCGGATTCGCTGATCTGCACTGGTGAGCTCGTCCACTTTGCGCTCCAGGACGTGGCGGATGGAGAGGATTCCGATGAGACGGCCATCGTCTTCGACCACGGGGAGGTGGCGCTTCTGGTGGTTGATCATGACGGCGGTGGCTTCCGCGATGGAGGTGGAACGGGTCGCCATCAGAACCGGGGTGGTCATTACTTCGGTGATGGGAATCTGGTGCGGGTCGCGGCCAGAGAGAGCAACGCGGGTCATGACGTCACGCTCGGTAGAAGAAACCGGCGACGATGCCGTGCTCATCGACGACGGCGGCAGCACCCATGCGGCGGCTGATCATTGCCTGATGGCATCAGCGGCGTTGCGGTGAGGGGAACGGAGGCGGGATTGGCAGCACAATAATCAAGAATGCTCATGGGGATCACGTGCTGAAAGAGTACCTCTAAAGAGACAGCGGTAAGCAAAATAGTTCAGTGAATAGAAGGTGAATTGGCGAATGCGTCGCCAAACATGAATTGATTGGGCGAATTCCGTAGCCGAAACAAGTGCGCGGAAGCGCAGACAGCGCGGCTGGATCAGCCTTTGCCCTGCTTGTCGAGCTCGGCCATGGTGGTGCGGAGATACTTGTGGGGATTGACGGGGACGCTCTGGATGCGGACTTCGTAGTGCAGGTGGGGCGATGTGACGCGGCCCGTGGCTGCCGACGTATCCGATGACCTGGCCACGGTGAACGTGCTGGCCGAGGGTGATGGCGAATCCGGAGAGATGGCCGTAGCGGGTGGCGACGCCGTGGCCGTGATCGAGGTTGATGAGGTTGCCCGTAGCCGTTCATGAATTCGGCGAAGCTGACGACGCCATCGGCGGCGGCATGGACCGGGGTGCCGTAGGGAACGGAAATATCAATGCCGCTATGGAATGCGCCCTCTCCGTTGAATGGATCGACACGCTCACCGAAGGAGCTGGTGATGCGTCCTTCGACAGGCCACAGCGAGGGAGCATCGGCGGCGCGGGTCCAATCCGAGAGCGAAGCGAGACGACGGGTTCCATCCTGCAGACCGGCGGCAGCGGCTCCGGTAAGAGCCGAGCCACGGAGCGCGTAGAGGGTGTTGAGCGAGGCCTGGTATTGTCCGGGCTGCACATCGTCATTGGTAGGCAGCAGACGCGCATTGGTCTTGAGGCCGTAGATGGCAGAGACCTCACCGGCGATGGAGCCGAGCGAGGCTACCTGAACATCCTTCTCTTTTGAGACCTGCTCAAGCTGCGAGTAGTTGCGCTTGATCTGATGATTTTCAGCGCGGAGATCGTTGAAGCGTTCCACCTTCCACAACATGCGGGCGTAGGAGCCTGCCATGCCGGTCACGGTGAACATGCCGATGAGAGCTCCGGCGAGAAAGACGTAGAGGTAATGAACGGGGATGGGAATCTTGCGGAGCTGCCCCTCTGCATCGCGAGCGACAAAGAGGATGTACCAACGTTTCCGCAAAACTTGCTCCCGAAAATCAGAATGGTTGCACGCCCGACATTCGCCAAAAGAGGGCGGATATGGGCAACGGGCCAAAGTAGGAAGGCACGCTTGACGAAGCCGCAGTGGAGCGTTTGCACGCCCCCTCCCTTACCTACTATTTTGTTTGGCCGTCCTGAGAAGCCTAACAATCCGGGAGGTGACAGCGTCAATGAAAAGCATACAGGATGCCTGCCGAAAGACGAATTAGACGTGGATTTGCCCCGATAATGTGGCGGCGAGGGCGATGAAATTGCGAATGCAGCGGGGTTGGAAGGCTTTCGCGACTCCTGCAAGCGGCGCTGCTATAATCACAGACTACGCCAATGCCAACGAAATCTACTACTGGCTTTCTTTCCTTCGAGGCACCTTCCCAGAATCAGCGTATCCGCTCCACCACCGTGCTTTGCGTGCGACGCAACGGCCGGGTGGTGATGGCGGGCGATGGGCAGGTGACACTCGGCGATCATGTGATCAAACAGGGGGCGCGGAAGATCCGGCGCCTGTATCAGGGCAAGATTCTGGCGGGCTTTGCGGGCTCGACGGCGGATGCGTTTTCGCTGTTTGCGCGCTTTGAGACCAAGCTGGAGCAATACGCGGGAAACCTGGGACGCTCGGCGGTGGAGCTGGCCAAGGACTGGCGCACGGACAAGAGCCTGCGCCAATTGGAGGCGCTGCTGCTGGTGGCCGACCAGAGCCAGACCTATCTGCTGAGCGGCAACGGCGACGTGATTGAGCCGGACGACGATCATTGCCGCCATCGGCAGCGGCGGGCCGTTTGCGCTGAGCGCAGCGCGCGCACTGCTGCAGTTTACCGAGCTGGACGCGCTGAAAATTGCGGAAGCCGCGATGACCATTGCAGGACAGACCTGCATTTATACGAACGAAAAGTTTACGATCGAAGAACTCTAAAGAGCGCCGTGAAAGGCTCGCCTCCGGCGAGGAAAGCTGGACGGAGGCGCGGAATGTAAAAGGCGTTCGAAAAGGACTGCAAAGTCCCGGCGCCGAAAGGAATTTGCAATGGCGATTTATCTGCCACAGACCGTGGAAGAAGAGTTGATCGCGCTGGACGAGTTGACGCCGCGCGAGATTGTGGCCGAGTTGGATAAGTACGTGGTGGGCCAGCATGACGCAAAACGCGCCGTGGCCATCGCGCTGCGGAACCGGATGCGTCGGCAGAAACTTTCGCCGGAGATGGCCGAAGAGGTGATGCCGAAAAACATCATCATGATCGGACCGACTGGGGTGGGAAAGACGGAGATCGCGCGACGGCTGGCCAAGCTGGCGAACTCGCCGTTCCTGAAGGTGGAGGCCTCGAAGTTTACCGAGGTGGGCTACGTGGGCCGCGACGTGGAATCGATGATCCGCGACCTGATCGAGATCGCCATCGACATGGTGCGGGAGGAAAAGCTGGAGGACGTTGCGGAAAAGGCGGAGATGAATGCGGAAGAACGCATTCTGGATCTGCTGCTGCCGCCTACGCCCGCGCACTGCGACCGCGACTCCGGCGAGATGGCGCGGCGACCGACCGGACGCGAGCGCGTGCCGACGACGATTCCGGGCGAACCAACGGCGATTGCACGTGCCGGCGGAGAGCGGCTCGCGGACTCGCGAGAAGCTGCGCCAGCAGTTGCGCGAAGGCAAGCTGGACGAGCGCACGGTAGAGCTGGATGTGCGCGAAAAAAATATGCCGGCGTTTGAGATCATCAGCAATCAGGGCATTGAAGACATGGACATCAACTTCAAGGACATGTTGCCCAACATCTTTGGCCAGCGCACGAAGAAGCGGAAGATGAAGGTGAGCGAAGCCTTTGAGTACCTGATTGCGGAAGAAGAGCAGCGGCTGATCGACATGGACCAGGTGACCAAGACGGCGCTGGACCGGGTGGAGCAGAGCGGCATCATCTTCCTGGACGAGATCGACAAGATTGCCGGACGCGAGAGCGGACACGGGCCGGATGTTTCCCGCGAAGGCGTGCAGAGAGACATTCTGCCGATTGTGGAAGGAACGACGATCAACACGCGCTATGGCATGTTGCGCACCGATCACATTCTGTTCATTGCGGCGGGAGCGTTCCATGTTTCGAAGCCGAGCGATCTGATTCCTGAATTGCAGGGGCGCTTCCCGATTCGGGTGGAGTTGAAGTCGCTGACGGTGGAAGATTTTGTGAAGATTCTGACCGAGCCGAAATCGTCGCTGACGAAGCAGTACGTGGCGCTGCTGGACACCGAGGGGCTGAAGCTGGAGTTCACGCCGGATGCGCTGGAGGAGATTGCGATCTTTGCCGCCAAGGTGAATGAGACCACGGAAAACATCGGAGCGCGGCGGCTGCACACGATCATGGAGCGGGTGCTGGACAAGATCAGCTTCGAGGCTCCGGAGCTGAAAGAGAAGGAAGTGAAGATCGACCGCGAGTACGTGGGCAAGATGCTGGCCGATATCGTGAAGGATCACGACTTGTCCAGATACATTCTGTAAGCTTGGCAACGGAACTTGTGGTGCGCCGCTCTGTAAAAGGGGCGGCGCTTTTGCTTTCAACAGGAGCTAACGATAAGGATAATGCCGCTTTCTTTCGTTAGCTTTGGCTTTAAAGAAGGACACTGCCCTGACCTTTCGTTAGCCCCCACTAGTTTCGTACAGGGAGGCATCTGGGAAGCTGCGGTCGGCATTCGTTTAGGATAGAGATATGGAGGTGGATGTGACGAGCAATTTGATTTCCGGTGGAGTTGGCGGAGAAGCGCGAGCGGCTGTATGCGGCGGCTGCGCGAGTTGGGGCGGGTGCTGGTGGCGTACTCGGGGGGAGTGGATTCGGCTTATCTGGCCTGGGCGGCGCACGAGGTGCTGGGCGGCGAGATGCTGGCGGTGATGGCGGATTCGCCTTCGCTGGCGCGGGCGCAGATGCGCGACGCAGTGAGCTTGCCGAGGAGTGCGGGATTCCGCTGGAGACGGTGCGCACCGACGAGCTGGAGAATGCGGACTATCAGCGCAATGACGCGATGCGCTGCTTCCACTGCAAGGATGAGCTGTTCGGGGTGATGGAGCAGTTTGCGCGCAGGCGCAAGGGCTGGGCGGCGGTGGCCTATGGGGTCAACGTGGACGACCAGGGAGACTGGCGTCCGGGACAGAAGGCGGCGCAGCAGCACGGGGTTGCGGCTCCGCTGCTGGAGGCGGGACTGACGAAGGCGGATATTCGCGCGCTGGCCGCGGCGGCAGGGCTGCGGGTTTGGGACAAGCCGGCGTCGGCGTGTTTGTCGTCGCGGATTGAGTATGGGCGCAAGGTTACGCGCGAGGCGCTGGAGCAGGTGGAGCGCGGAGAAGACGCGCTGCGGGCGATGGGCTTCCGGCAGTTCCGGCTGCGACACCACGGCGATGTGGCGCGGATCGAGATTGCGCGCGAGGAGATGGAACGGGCGCTGTCGCTGGAGATGTTTGCGAGGATGAGCGCGGAGATCAAGGCCTGCGGATTTAAGTACGTGGCGCTGGATGTGGAAGGATTCCGCTCGGGTTCGATGAACGCGGTGCTGGACGGTGGAGAGCCTGCGGTAGGGATGGCTTTGAAGTTGGGTAAAGCAGGACCGATGGCTGGTTGAATTGCCTCTGAGGCGCTCGGGAGATTTGAGCGGTGCGGGGGTCCCTCACTTTGTTCGGGATGACAACTTAGGAACAAGAACAACTACAACCCCAAAAGCAAGAGCAACTGCAAGGTCAACGACCCCACCTTAAACTCGAAAGAACGCGAGTTAAAGATGGGGCACCCTCGTGCTTCTTCTTCACACGTGCGGCTCCTCACACGTGCGGCTTTGCTAATTATGGCGCGGAAGGGCGCTGGCCTGTCCTGAAAGTGGGCGCGTGAGATAATTCAAGGGTCTATGGAATGGAATCGGAAGCAGGCTGGGGAGTGGTGGATGCGCCATTTATTTCTGTGTGTGTTGTTGCTGGCGGTCGGTTGCAGGGCGCAGAGCCCGAACGGCGCAGAGCTGGATCGCAAGATCGAGAAGCAGGTTCGCGTCACCTTCAGCGTGCCGCCCTATGTGGACGTGAACGTGGGCGAACGGACGCCGAGCGCGGAGTTTGCGGGCTACGATCATCTGGTGGTGAAGCTCTCCTATCAGGGACAGTCGCAGACGCGGGAGCTGCTGCTGAGCAAGGACGGCAAGACACTGCTCTCCGTGGTGAAGATGGATCTGACGCGCGATCCGCTGGCGGAAGTGATGGCGAAGATCAATCTGAAGGGACGCCCGGTTCGCGGCAACAAGGACGCGAAGGTTACGGTGGTGGTCTATGACGACTTCGAGTGCCCGTACTGCTCGCGCATGCACCAGACGCTGAATGACGTGCTGAAGAGCTACGGCGACCGGATCAAGCTTGTGTACAAGGATTTCCCGCTGATTGAGATCCATCCGTGGGCGGAGCGGGCGGCGATTGACTCCGGCTGCCTGGCCAAACAGAGCGCGGACGCGTACTGGGATTTTGCCGATTACGTGCACGCCAACGGGCGGCAGATCCAGGGCGAAAAGCGGCCAGTGGATGTGCAGCTCGCCGAGGTAGACCGGATCACGATGGAAGTGGGCAAGCGGCACTCGGCGAACGCGGCAGCGCTGGAGAGCTGCGTGAAAGCGCAGTCGAAGACCGACCTGAAGGCCAGCATGAGCGAGGCCGCGAGCGTGGGCGTGGAAGCGACTCCGGCGGTGTTCATCGACGGGATGAAGATGGACGGCGCAGTGCCGGAGGATGAGTTGAAGCTGGTGCTGGACAAGGAATTGAAGAACCGTGGGGGCGGAGGCTCCGGCGAAACCGCAGCCGCACCTGGACATTAACCCCGGGCATTAACAGCTGGGCATTAAACCTGGACATTAGACGATTGCAAAGGAAAGCTTGCGCCAAACGCGAGGGGCCGAATGAGGGTTCGCGTGCATACGCGGAGCTGGAGGAATCTCGATTTGAATCGCAGGATGAATGTGAGTGGGCGCGGCGCTGCTGGCGTTCTGCGCGCTGGGTCTGTTGGCTGCTGCGGGATGCAAGAGCCAGCGGGGCGGCGAGGACGTGATGGCCCGGGTCAACGGACGCAAGATTCTGCGCTCGGAAGTCGAGAAGTATTATCGCAATCAAACCGAGGGACAGCAGCCGCCACGTCGAACGAACAGGCGCAAGCTCTGCGGCTGGGCATTTTGCGCGAGATGATCGAGAACGAAATCCTGGCGCAGCGGGCGGAAAAGCTGGGGCTGCTGGCAACCGATGAAGAAGTGGACAGCAAGCTGAGCGAAATTCGCGCGCCGTTTACCAAGGAAGAGTTCGACCAGCGGTTGAAGGAACGCGGCATTACGCTGGATGATTTCAAGCGCGATCTGCGGCGCTCGATCACGGTGGAGAAGGTGCTGAACAAAGAGATCACGTCGAAGATCATCATCAGCGACAGCGACATCTCGAACTACTACAACCAGCACAAGGCGGAGTTTAACCTGATCGTGCCGCAGTATCACCTGGCGCAGATTCTGGTGACGACGCAGCCGAATCCGCAGGTTCGCAATCTGAAAAACGACAAGGCGCAGAACGAGGGCGAGGCGAAGAAAAAAGTTTCCATGCTGCTGAACCGGCTGGAGAGCGGCGAGGACTTTGCCACGGTGGCAATGAACTACAGCGAGCAACCGGATACCTCGGCAACGGGCGGCGACCTGGGCTTCATCCCAGAGGACGCGCTGCAGGGCGACAAGCAGGCCTACGATGCGATCAGCCGGCTGAAGCCGGGACAGTTCACTCCGCCACTGCCGGCGGCAGACAACGGATCGCACCAGGTGTTCGGCTACCGCATCATCAAGCTGATCTCGAAGGAGCCGGCAGGACAGCGCGAGCTGAACGATCCGCGGGTGCAGCAGGCGATTCGCGAACAGTTACGCGACCGCCGCGAGCAGTTGCTGAAGAGCGCCTACTATCGAGTCGCTGCACAACAGCGCTTCGATTGAAAACTATCTGGCCGACCAGATATTGAAGGCGAGCGGACAGTAAAGAGCAGGTTTCAAGGTTTCAAAAGTTTCAAGGTTTCAAAGTTAGAGGCAACAGCAATGTGCGCCCGGCCTAGGCTGGGCGTTTTGTTGTAGCGAGATCTGATTCGCGCGGCAAGAAGAGCAAGAGCAAAAGCAACTACCCCACGTTAGCCAAAATATGGGGAACGTGGGGCACCGAAAGAGTACAGCAGATTGTTATTCGACGATTGCCAGCAGGTCTCCGGCGTTGACGGCGGAACCCTCCTTGACGGCGATTTTGGTGACTTTACCTTTCTTGGTGGCCTTGATCTCGTTCTGCATCTTCATGGCTTCGACCACAACGAGAGGCCTTGACCGGCTTCAACTTCATCGCCTTCGGCGGCGATGACGCGAACGATCTTTCCGGGCATGGGGGCAGGATTTTGGCTGGGCCGGCTTCGGCTCCGGCGGCGGCGCGGCGGCTGCGCAGAGAGCGCGGGTCGCGGACTTCGGCGGCGAAGCGCTCGGAACCGATGATGATGTGCGTTTCGCCCATGAGCGAATACTCGCGCTTGGCTTCGTACTGGCGGCCATTGTGGATAATGGAGAGCACGTCGCGCGCGGTCATGACGACGTCGAGCGCGAAGGGCTCGCCATCGACCGTGCATTCATATCCCTGTTCGGCGCGTTCGAGTTCGACCTGGTGCGGGATGACCATCAATCAGGACTTCGTATTTCATCGGACCCCCTCGGTGCGTGCCGCGGCCTTCCAGCCGCTGGGTTTAGCGCGCCGTTCTTGGAAGCAGCGGCGGCAGGCTGTCCGGCTGTCGCTGCAGTCCGTCCTCATTGCGGGCGGGCTGGGCGCCGGGCGGCGGTTGCTGGGCAAAGATGGCGGCAGCGATGGCGACGATGGGAAGCCGGCGCGCGGTGCGCTCGTCAACGATGCGCGGCTCCGGCAAGAGCCGGTCGAGGAAGCCGGTATCGACGCGTCCGGCCTGGAAATCCGGATGCAGAAGAATGCGGCGGAAGAGGGAGATATTGGTCTTGATGCCGCCGATGAAGTATTCGACCAGAGCGCGGCGCAGGCGGTTGATGACCTGCTGGCGGTTTTCGCCATAGGCGATGAGTTTGGCGAGAAGCGGATCGTAGTCCAGCGGCACGACCCAGCCTTCATACATGCCGCTGTCACGGCGGATGCCGGGGCCGGAAGGGAGAAATGAGGCGGGTGATGCGTCCGGGTGAGGGAAAGAAGTTGTTATCGGGATCTTCGGCGTAGATGCGAAGCTCCATGGCATGGCCGCGCAGGATGATGTCCTCCTGCTTGATGGGCAGAGGTTCACCGGCGGCAACGCGAAGCTGGAGCTGGACGAGATCGATTCCGGTGACCATTTCGGTGACCGGATGCTCGACCTGGAGGCGGGTGTTCATCTCAAGAAAATAGAAGTTCTTTTCGGCATCGACGAGAAACTCGACGGTGCCGGCGTTGAAATAATTGGCGGCCTTGGCGACCTTGACGGCGACCTCGCCCATGCGGCGGCGCATGTCGGGATCGACGAAGGAGCATGGCGCCTCTTCGAGAACTTTTTGATGGCGGCGCTGCACGCTGCACTCGCGCTCGGCGAGGTAGATGACGTTTCCCTGGGTATCGCCGAAGATCTGCATCTCGACGTGGCGCGGATTTTCGATGAACTTCTCGATGTAGACCTCGGAGTCGCCGAAGGCGCGCAGGGCCTCGCTCTGGGCGGTTTCCAAGGCGCTGGCCAGTTCGCTGGAGTTGGCGCACCATCCTCATGCCCTTGCCGCCGCCGCCGGCTGAGGCCTTGAGCATGACCGGGTAGCCGATGGATTCGGCGACAGCTGAGCGCTTCGGCGGCGCTCTTGAGACCGGTCTCGGTTCCCGGCACGAAGGGAACATTGGCCTTCTTCATGTTCTGGCGGGCTTTGGTTTTGGAGCCCATCATCTCCATCGACTCCGGCGAGGGACCGATGAAAACGATTCCGGCTTCGCGGCAGGCGCGGGCGAACTTTGCGTTCTCGGAGAGGAATCCGTAACCGGGATGGATGGCGTCGGCTCCGCTGCGGCGCGCGGCTTCGAGAATCTTGGGAATGTTGAGATAGGACTCGGATGCCTGCGCCGGACCGAGGTACTCACAAAGGTCCGCCTTGCGCACATGGAGAGCACGACGGTCCACATCGGAATACACCGCGACCGACTCGATGCCCATCTCGCGACAGGCACGAATGACGCGAACCGCGATCTCACCGCGGTTGGCGATCAGAATTCGTTTGAACATAAGAAAGCGCTTCCTTCTAAAAAAGACTGGGCTGACTAAAGGCTTGGATAGTATCAAAAACATGAGGTCAGGAGAACAGAAGAATGAGCGGCGGACGTTCATCAACTAGGCAGATGCTGAGAAACCCAAGATGGCTGATTGAAAAGACGCTGGTTGGAAAGACTTAGATGGCGCGGGAACTGTTGAACCGCACCGGGGTCCTTCGCTGTGCTCAGGATGACACTCAAATCAAGAGCAAGAACAAACAACTTCGAGAGGAAGAGCGCGATGAGCGATCTCCGGCGCCGTGGCCCTGGCTATATCTTTGCGACCACTTTGCCGGCTTCAATGCGAGGATTTTGGGTAAGCACGGCAGCCAGGTTGGCCCTGACCCAAGCCGCGGCGGTCTGGCCCGACTCGATGGCGTTGGAGAGACTATCGAAGACACTGACGGAAAGCATGGCACCGTGGCCAAGGTCAATCCAATAGTAAGCGATGAAGCCGGGCAGGGCCGAGATGACGGGCACGAAACCTTCGCGCACCTGTGCTGCCGCTTCTTTCGGGTTGGTTACGCCTTCATAGCGCCGCACCGTTACGTGTTGCTGGAGGTGCGGCACCCGCTCGACGGCAAAGGCATTCATTCGCTCCACGACCGCCCCGGATGCGATGCCGACCGCGGTGGCGGCAGATGGCGCGATGGCGGGAGTTGGTGTGCTTCCACGCTGGGTGCGATCGCGACTTTGTATTCTGTGATGAGCTACGACTTCGCCATCCTCAATTCGAGGATTTTGCGTCAGAAGTGGAGTCAGGTTGGCGGTCATCCAGCCTATGGCGGTTTGATTCGCCTCGGTTGCATGAAGGAGGCTATCGAAAACGCTGACCGAGAGCATCACGCCCTGGCCGAGATCCACGCAATCGTACTCGACGAGGCCGGGCGTTGCGGAGACGAGGGGTACGTAGCCATCGCGGACGCGGTTGGCCACCTCTGGCGGGTTGATTACGCCTTCATACCGTCGCACCGTCGCGTACATCTCACGCCCCTTCCTGAGCCCGGTCAACCATTGTAGGCCTTTAAGTTCGACGCACGTTTTGCGATTTCGAGGGGCAGGACAGGAAAGAGACCGGCCCCGCGCTCAGGATGGACGCGGGGCCGATGCTGGCTAGAAGCGATAGCTGAGGCCAGCGTTAAGAATGGGGTAGAAGCGCGCCGGCTTCAGGTCGTTAATAATCTTATTTTTCTGCGCGGTCAGGTTGGTCTGGAAATTATCAAGAGAGGCAACGGGTCCGCAGTTTGTGGTGCCAGCTACGCAGGCAGAGCCGGAATTCATGGCGAGGTCAAACTTGGGCGTGCCGGTATAGGCGGCACCGATTTCCACCGGGAAGGAGAAGTGACGGCCAGAGCGCGGAATGACGTTACCCCATCCGAAGGTGAAGGTGGGGGCAACCTTGTTTCCGTAGACAAGGGAGGCCTTGCCTTGCAGCGGGGAGCTAACCGTGTAGTCCTGGCTGTTGAACGTGACGGTCTGGCCGACAGCAACGGTGCCAGTGCCATCGACGTTGAACCGGTTGTAGACCTCTACCCCGCCGCTGAGACGGAAGCTGCCGTGAAACGGAAAGAAGTCATAGCTGGCGCGGACGTCGCGGAGCTTGATGGTGCCGCCGAAGCTGACGCCATCCTGCGTGAACGAGGAGGGGGAAAGAGTATAGGTGAAGAAGGAGCCGTCCACGCGGAGATTGGTGCGGCGCGAGAGCGGGGTTGCTATCTCCACTCCGGGGCCTAACAAGCCGAAGTTGATGCCGATTGCAATCTTGGAGAAGGGGCGGTAGGTGTTACTGGCTGAGGCGGGAGCTGTGCCGGCCTCAACGACGGCAGCCGGCGAAGCGGGGCTCGGCTCGGAGTAGCCCGGCTGCAAAGCCAAAAGTGTGACAAAGAAAACTACAGCGAGGATGCTGAAGCGAGTAGATTTCCGCGGCAGGTATGCAGTGCAATCCATGGGGCCGTCCTATCCTTTTACCTTGTACGCCGGACAAGGCATTCTTAAACGTATGAATCAACTCTGGGGAGAGACTCTGGATTTAGCATAGGGCAGGTTTGGGCTAGAGCGTATGAGAAATCATTACAGGGAAGGTTACGACGGTCACTTCGTTGTCGTTTCGGACCGAAGCCCAAAAACCGCGGATTCTTCGCGGACCTGCTCGATACGGCGTTGCAGGCGCTCCATGGTGGCGTGTAGGATTTTGGCCTTTTCCGCTAGGCCGCGCTGAGTGGCCACCTCGGCGATGGCCAGGGCGTTCTGATTGGCCTGGGCGCCGGCTTGCTGCAAGAGGGCGAGAGCATCGGCATGAGGGCGCCAGAGATGGGTGGAGTTCTGGCGTTGCCGCAACTCTTCACTCTCCGCCTGGATGCGTGCCATGATGGCCACCATCCGGACCAGAACGCGGGCATTGTCGCCACGAAAACTTTTCTCCTGGTGGAATTCGGCGCAATAGGCATCGGCTTCCGGCTGGGAGAGGAGGAAGTTGCCGAACTTCATGGGTATGATGTGGCGGCAGCGCTCCTCGGCGGCAAGGACCCAGCCGCGAATCGACTCCTCCACTGACCGGATGCGGGCCTCCTCTTGAAATTGGACGGGATTGGTGAAGGCAGGCATAGCCGCTGCAGCAGCCTGCGGCGCATGGGCCGCTGGTTGGGTGGCAGAGGTCACAGGTGCGCGAGGTGCGGGAGCCGGGGCGTGAGGACGGGCTTGAGATTTGGAGTCCACCGCCTTCTTGAGCTTCGAGAGGTGGCGGAGATCGTCCTGGGCGCGGCGGTACTCGGTGCCAAGGATGGTCTTCTCCTTGATCTGAGTGAGGTGCTCGACCGTAATGTCTCCGTCGACGCGGGCGGAAAGGCTGCCACCCCGCTGCTGGATGTCCTCGGCGTAGGCCTTGATGCGGGCTGCTGCGGTGGTGAAGAGTTCGGAAAAGCGAAGGCCAAAGCTGTGATTGTAGGGCGCGATGATTCCCAAGGCGTGGGGATGATAGAAAGCTGGTCCGAAGCTGTGTTTGATGTGACGCGCCTTCTGGATGAGCCCGGAATCCATGAGGTGGTCAAAGTGCTGGAGATTATCGACGTCCTGGGTGAGAAACTCGAACTCATCCAGCATGCGGGATTCATCGGGGCTGAGTTCGGGGAGCTCTGCATCATCGAGGATCTCAAGCAGAGCAATCTCAAAGGGGGGTACCGGAGCGACACCGTCCATGGAGACGCCGCGCTGCTCCCACTGGCCGGGGACGCGGGGATTGCGGTAGAGGAAGGTGGCGACAAAGTCGGTTTTGTCGCGGTCAAAGTCATTCTTGGACTGCTTGCGGGCATAGTAGCGGAGCAGGGCTTCGGCGAGATCGTGATCGACGGTGGCGGTGAGACTGAGGCGAAGCATCTCGGGCGTGATGGCCATGTCCAGAAGCTTGAGCCAGCGGCGCATGGCGGCCAGAAGCAGGGCGACATCGCGATTGGCGGCGCGGAGGGAGTCGTCTTCCAATCCGCGTGGCGGGGTGACCTCGTCCTGGAGAAAGTCACGCAGGAGGTTGAGGTAGAAGCCTTGCACGATCTCGAGAATGGTGAGTTCCCAATTGAGGTCGACTGCCAAGATGGCGCTCCACGGTACGGTTGCGGTCTCTAGTCTACGACGAAGCAGGAGAATTGCGCAGAGGGAAATTCATGGGAAATGCGAACGGCCTCTCGGGGGAGAGGCCGTCCGAGCAAATCTGGATGAGTTCTGGGAACTATCTCTGCTGATCCATCACGATTCCGCCACCACCCTTGTTGGCCTTTTCCTTCTTGGTGGCGATGGTTTTGTCCACCCAGTTATCGGCGGTTTTGAGATCGGCGGTGCGGAGAGAGGGATTGTCGCACTCATAGTCGGCGCGCTCACGGTAGAGGAGATTTGTGTAGGCCATGGCGTCGTCGTAGTCCTGGCGGAGCTGGAGGGATTTATTGAGCAGGCTGATGCCCTCGTCAACGAGAGGGGCGTTATGAGCCTTTACAAGCTCGCAGACTTTCTTGTCCTTCAGCGGGTCGGTAACCTTCATGCCGAGTTTGTTGCGCTCTTCCTGGCGAAACTTGTAAGCTTCGCTCCAGTCGATAAAGGCCACTGAGTAGTAGGATTCGGGATCATTGGGATCGATCTGGACGGCTTTGTTGTAGTACTGCTTGGCGTCGTCGAAGCGCTTTTCCTGGAGGTAGAGGTAGGCGATTCCCTTGACGGAGTTTACGTTGCTGGGATCGGTGGTGAGTACTTTCTTGTATTCTTCGATGGCCTGATCGGCGTAGCGCCTGTTTTCGGCGGTTTCCGCGCCGGGGACGTACTGCTGGGCGTAAGCGGTGGCGAGATAAATGCGGGCGTTGAGGAGGCCGGGATCAAGGCTGACGGCAGTCTTGAACTGCTCGATGGCCTCTTCATAGCGAGCGTTTTTGTAGGATTGCACACCCTTGTTGAGGTGGTCGCGGGCCTCGAGTTTGGTGCATCCGGCAGAGGCCAGTATGAGGAGAGCGAGAGATAAACCCGCCAGCACGCGTACGATTCTGTTCATTCTAATGTCGCCTTCCATTGCCAATGATGGCCGAAGATGAAGCCTGATTCCCCCATTCGCCAAAAGAGGGCGCACGTAGGGCAGCGGTCCGGGATCCCCACATTCGCCAAAGGAGGGCGGATGTGGGCCACCCATCCAGTTCAAGCCACCCGTACACATCCGGTGTGAATCCGGCTACTGACCGGCCTCGATCTTGGCCGTGATCAGGCCCACTTTATCCACGCCCGCAGCGTGGACTTTATCGATTACGGTAGCTACGTCGGAGAAGGTGAGGTCTTCATCACCTTTGACGAACGCAACTTTTTCAGCGCGCGTCTTGAAGATGTCTTCCAGACGGCCCTGCAAATTGGCGAGCGTCACGTCATCCTGGTTGATCTTGAGTGTGTTGTTCTTGAGGATCTGAACCACGATGGTGCGTTCGTCAGGGTTCTGCTGCTGCGGAGTCTTGGGTGGCTGAGGAACCAGCGCCTCCAAGCCCTTGGGCGTGAGCGGGGTGATGACCATGAAGATGATCAGTAGCACGAGCAACACGTCGATCAGCGGCGTTACGTTAATGTTTGCCTGAGGACCATTGTCCCCGCCACCTGCTGCCATTGCCATCGCGGTCGTCTCCTACTTCTTCTTGTTCTTGTCCCCGGCGGCTGCCGGCGCTTCGAGCGAACCCTGCTTGCGCTCTTCGGTAAGCAGGCCGAGTTGATCGACTCCAGCGGAACGGACATCATCCACCACCGAGACGACGTCGCCATACTTGGCGCCGCCATCGGCCTTGACGAAGATACGCTTGTCAGCTTTGTTCGCCAGTCGATCCTTCACGGTGTCGGTCAACGCTTCAGGGGTCACGACATCGGAATTCAAGTAGACCTTTCCGTCACGCATGATGGCGACAATGAGGGAGTCTTCCTTGTCGGCCTCGGGCATCTTGGTCGGGTTATCCGTCTTCGCGAGATTGACGCTGACGCCCTTCTGGAGCATCGGCGTGATCACCATGAAGATGATCAACAACACGAGCATCACGTCCACCATCGGAGTTACGTTGATATCCGAGTTGACGCCAGCGATCTTCTTTTTGCCATTTGCCATTGCTTGCTACCTCTTGTGCATTCGAAACGTTACCGGCGACCGTTGCGACGCTTCAGGAAATAGTCGATCAACTCGCTGGAGCTGTTTTCCATCTCGACGTCGAAAGCCTCGACGCGGCCGGTGAAGTAGTTGAACATCCAGACGGCAGGAATGGCCACGAACAGACCGATGGCGGTGGTCACCAGAGCTTCTGAAATGCCGCCGGCGACGGCAGCCAGTCCGGTTGCCTTGGCACCCGAGATGCCCTTGAAGGCGTTGAGAATTCCGACGACGGTGCCGAACAGACCGACGAAAGGAGCGGTGGAGCCGATGGTGGCCAGACCGCCGAGACCGCGCTTCAATTCGGCGTGAACGATGGCTTCGGCGCGCTCGAGGGCGCGGCGAGAAGCTTCGAGATCTTCGCCCGGCAGTTCGGTGGAATCACCGTGGGATTTGAATTCCTGCAGACCGGCGGCGACGACCTTTGCCAGATGGCTCTTCTTGTTGCGGTCGGCGACCTTGATGGCTTCTTCGATCTTGCCGTCCTTCAGGGCTCCGGCGACGGCCGGGGCAAAGGCGCGCGACTGGCTGCGGGCAGCCGAGAAGGCGAGGGCGCGATCAATCATGATGCCGATTGACCAGCCGGACATGAGGAACAGGACGATGACGACGACCTTGGCCAGGAAGCCCATCTGCTTCCATAGCGAGATCGGATCCCATCCGATGCCGCCCTCGGGCTCCTGGAAGAGCAGGACCGCGGCCTGATGCATGTTGCACAGAACCAAAGTTGCGATGTTTGCGAGAACCATGAGTTGATTTTCCTCCTCAGAACTCTTTCGAGACTTCTGATCTTAAGTTGGGCGCAGCCACTCGGGATACGCGGTCCTTGTAAATTCCAGGGCCGCCCGGCGAAGCGGATTGGCCCTTGAAAGGGCAGGTACCGCCTATTGTACGGGAGAGCCTGCCGGCACGAGAATTAGCAGCCAGATGGGGCTTGCTATTCGAAACGAAGTCCACGCCATGGGTCGAGCTCAGCCCTGGCATGCGGATTTAGCCGCCTGCCAGGGTGAAGTTTACGGTTACCTGGGTATCCACTTCGACGGGCTCTCCATTGAGGATGTAGGGCTTGTACCTCCACTGGCGGACGGCGTCGAGTGCACTCGGGATGAGCATCGGGTGACCACTGACGGCTTTCAAATCTTGAATCGAACCATCCTTGCCGATGACAGCCTGGAGTACGACAGAACCAGAGATGCGCGCCTGCTTGGCGAGCGGCGGATAAGACGGCGTACCTTACGGATGAGAAGCCCGCTGACGACTCCGGAGGAAACCTGAACACGCTTCGGGGTGGCCACCTTGGGCACGGCCGTCCGGAGCGGACTGCACGATGGAGCCGAGAACGCCGCCAACCACGCCGCCAGCCTGTCCTCCGGGTACGCCACCGACGACGCCGCCCTCTATACCGCTGCTGCTGGGTGGCGGGGCTTCATCTTCCTTGATCATCGCGATCTTCTTGGGAATCGCAGTAGGAGCTTTGAGTTGCCCATTGTCGATTTCGGTTTGAACCTTGGCCGAGCCTTGGGCAGACCGGCGCGCGGCGGGCGGGGGCGGCGGTGGCGGCGGAGGCGGGGGTGCGACCAGGTAGCCCATCAACTGCTGCTTGGGAAGTGCTTCGGTGTAAATCAGGGGGATCAACAGGAGTACGCCGACCAAGGCCGTCTGAAGGAGGAACGAAAATACAGTCGCCCATGGACCACGCCGGTGCAGCTTTCGAGTTCTTACCGCCGGATTCCAGAAGGCTGTCTTCAAACATTTAGCCAGTTCTCCGTCTTCCTACTTAGTAAATAGACACCGGGGGCGATGGATTTGCTTCAGAATCGAGTGCTGGATACTACGGACACTCTAACCGATGGGTGTAACAGCAGTGTTACAGACCGCGCCTCGGGAAACAAAAAGGCGGGGGACCTGCCGGCCACTCCCGCCTCCGTATCGCCTTGATCGACAAACATTGAAAACAAACTACGCCTTTGCAGGCGCTTTGTAGCGGCGGCCTTCGTTGCTCGGACGAAGAAGCAGGGGCGTTCCGGGCACGGACTTTCTTTCCGCGCCACTGCTGATAGGCAACCAGCATGGGGGCGGCAATAAAGATCGACGAATATGTACCGATGATGATCCCGATGACCGAGCGCCAGGGAGAAGCCGTGCAGCACTTCTCCGCCGAAGAGGAACAGGGCCAGAACGGTGAGGAAAGTTAGTCCGGAGGTAAGGACGGTTCGGCTCAGGGTCTGGTTGATGCTCTTGTTCACGATCTCGGTCAGAGAATCCTTGCGCAGCAGCTTGATGTTTTCACGGATACGGTCGAAGACGACGATGGTGTCGTTCATCGAGTAGCCGACCAGGGTGAGAATGGCGGCGATGACGGTCAGCGAGATCTCGGTATTGAGCAGAGAGAATACGCCAACGGTGATCAGCGTGTCATGGAAGCAGGCGACGACGGCAGCCATGCCGTAGATGAGCTCGAAATCGGAACCAGAGATAGACCAGCATCCCGAGCAGCGAATAAAGAGTAGCCAGCAGAGCTCGCTGACGGAGCTGCGCGCCGACCTGCGGTCCGACGATTTCAACGTTGCGCACACCGAAGTTCGAGGTAAAGAAATCCTGCTGAGGGCCTGCACGACCGGGCCGGAGCGACGGCGCTGGCATCGGAAGCGAATTCAGGACTGCCGCCGCGAGTTTTGTCGCGGAAGTCGACGATGGCGCGGGCGATCTGGCCGTATTGCGCGGGGGCATCGGTGCCGAGATGGAGCGGATCGGTCTTGAGCAGGTAGTCCTGCAAGGAGGTATAGCCGATATTGTTGAGATCGGTCTTGCCGGGCTCGGCGTTGGACTGCAGGGCCTTGATGATGTCTTCCTTGCCCTGGTCGAGCGCCTGCTCGCTGGTCTCGCGGATATCGAGCGGATGAGCAGTTCATTGGAGCCGGTGGTGAGTGTCGGCCTGGATGCGTGGCATTCTTCAGGCCGGCGCGATCCAGTTCGGCGCGAATGGCATCCACGTTGGGCTTCTGGGTGAACTTAACGTCCACGACGGTGCCGCCGCGGAAATCGATGCCGAGCGGAATGTGATGCCAGAACAGCATGGAAGCGATGCCGGCGAGGGAGAAGATCAGCGAGAAAGCGAGAAAGTACCACTTCTTGCTAAGGAAGTCGATATTTGTGCTACCAAACAATTCCACTGTAAAAGCCTTCTACCCGAGAAGCGCGGGCTCCTCTAAATTTCTTGTGCGTCCGTTGCCCCACTCAAGCCAACAGAGGCTTGAATGGGCCACTGCCTTACATTCGAACTTGGTGCGGCGCGTTCTCCAAAGTACCGGAGGTCCGCCGCCGAACTAGATCGAGAGCGCCTCGCCGCGCTGATGGCGGTTGAGGATGCTGTCGAAGATGGTGCGCGAAACGAATACAGCGGTGAACAGGTTCGCCAGCAAACCAAAGGTCAGGGTGACGGCGAAACCTTTGACCGGACCGGTTCCGAAGAGGAACAGGATGGCCGCCGAAACAATCGTGGTGACGTGGGTATCCACAATCGTCACCCAGGCGTGGCCAAAACCCTGCTCCACGGCCGAGGGCGGCGTTTTCCGGCGCGCAGTTCTTCGCGAATACGCTCGAAGATCAGCACGTTGGAATCGACGCCCATACCGACGGTGAGAATCAGACCGGCAATTCCGGGCAAGGTAAGTGTGGCGCCGGAGAAGCCGAGGAATCCGAGCAGAATGACCAGGTTCAGAATCAGCGCGAGATCGGCGTTGATACCGGCGAAACGATAGTAGATCAGCATGAAGCCAAGAACGGCGATCATGCCAACCATGGCGGCACGGACGCCCTCATGAATCGAATCGGCTCCGAGCGAGGGACCGACGGTGCGCTCTTCGAGATACTTGATCGAAGCCGGCAAGGCACCGGAGCGCAGGACCATTGCGAGATCCTTGGTCTGCTGCTGGGTAAACGAACCGGAGATGCGGCCGGTGTCGCGAATGGCTTCCTTGATGTTGGCGATCTCCTGCACCTTGCCGTCGAGAACGATGGCCAAGAGGTTCGCCGACGTGCTCGGAGGTGAACTTGTAGAAGCGGTCGCCACCGTCACGGGTCAGAGTAAAGCTCACGTCAGGACGCCCACTTTCCTCGGTTCCCGCTTCGGCCGAGCGCAGATCGCGCCCGCTGACGGCCGAGACGCGGCTGATGAGGTAGTAGGCATCACCGCTTTCGCTGCCAGCTCTTACTGCCGACGCTCTTGCCCTTCATAATGACCGTATCGGGAGGAAGAATGCCGCCGTGGGCGGCGAGCACTTCCTGCTCACTGCCGTAGGCGCGGCCATTGTCCATTGCCTGGCGGATTTCCAGCATGGCGGTGGACTGCATGACTTCCTTGACGCGGGCGGGATCATCGACGCCGGGAAGCTGGACCAGTATCTGGTAATCGCCAAGGCCGTGTTCCTGAATCACCGGCTCGGAGACGCCAAGCTGGTCGATACGGTTGCGGATGGTTTCGATCGCCTGCTCGACGGCGCGCGTCTTGAGCGTCAGCAGCACGTGCGGCTTGAGGGTGACGGTCCAGGAATTTCCGGGGCCCGAGACCAGGTCGTATTCGCCGAAACTGGTCCTGAGATGACCGAGCGAAGATCGCCGGCAGAGCCAGATATCAACCCCGCGCAGGGTGATGCTCTGCGGATCATTGCAGCGGGATCGAGCTTGAGAATGTCACCGATAGGCGATGTTCTTTTTCTTCAGCGCATCCTTGAGCCGCTCGATGGTCTGATCGGTTTCGGCGTTGACGGCGTCGTTGACCTGGACCTGAAGGATCAGGTGGGTCCCGCCGCGAAGGTCAAGGCCGAGATGGATGTTTTGCTGAACGACCGGCGATGAGGCCGTGCGTCCTTGATGGCTTCAATGCTTTTCTCGGGATCGGTTCCGAGGAAAATTCCCCAGACGAACACGATCAAGGTGACGAGGATGAGATAAAACTCTCCAGAGCAGGTTCTTCTTCATGGAAACCGCGACCGCCTAAGATTTCTGTGCGCCATCGTCGATGGAGACCGATGCGATAGCGTTGCGAGCAACTTCAAGTTTCAGGTTATCGGGGCAACACGAATAATGATGTAGCCTGTGTCTGCGCCCTCGCCCTGCCGGATCGAAACAATGATGCCGATGATTCCCCCGGTGGTGGTAACGCGGTCGCCGGCCTTGAGGTTAGCGAGCATCTCTGCCATTTTTTCTGCTTCTTCTGCTGCGGCATGATGAGGAGGACATAAAAGACGGCGAAGATCCTACCATCATCAGCAGAGAAGTCATCCCCGCGCCGGACTGCTGAAAAACGAAGAATGCAAATTGAGCAATCATTCTTAGGGCTCCCGCCGCTTACCGGTGCCCGCAATTCGCAGACCGCGGCGCAGAATTTGATTTTACCTGTACCGACACCGCGGGCGGCGCTACCGAGGGGCACACCCGGGGCACGACAAAGAAACCCACCATATCGTACCAAGTATCTTCTGGTATCCGAGAGTTCAGATTACCGCAAATCCAATTTCCAGCACATTGAAAAGCGCGGTGACGTCTCGCGAAGAGGTACAAACTTGGCGAACGGCAAGGCAAAACCCGGCCTCTAAACCGCCGAACGGGTACTTGCAAACTCTCCTGAGATGATAGTCTCTCGGACGCGCCGCATGATGTCAAGGTAATGCGCGAGATTATGCACCGTGTTGAGCACCTGGGCGAGTACCTCCTGCGACGAATAAAGATGGCGGAGATAGGCGCGTGAATAGCGGGCACAGACCTTGCAGCGGCAGTTTGGATCGATGGGGTTTTCGTCGCGGGCGAAGCGCGCATTTTTAATATTCAATTTACCTTCGCTGGTGAACAGCAGGCCGTGGCGGGCGGCGCGGGTGGGCATAACGCAATCCATCATGTCCACGCCGAGGCGCACGTACTCGACGATCTCCTCCGGGGTTCCGACGCCCATCACGTAGCGCGGCTTGTCGGCGGGAAGCAGGGGAATCGTCTCGCTTCACCATCTCCCAGGTCTTTTCGCGGGGCTCGCCGACCGAGAGGCCGCCGATGGCGTGGCCGGGAAAACCGATCTCCACGGTGCGCTGCGGCGGATTCGCGGCGCAGCTCGGGGTACATGCCGCCCTGCACGATTCCGAAGAGTGCCTGGCTCTGCTCGTTGCCGAAGTGGCGGGCTTTCTCCGCGAACCAGGGGACCTCGTGCTTGTGCGCCTCGAAATAATCCTTGCTGCGGCGGGCCCAGCGCGCCGTCATCTCCATGGACTTGCGGGCGTGCTCGTAGGTGGCGGGAAAGCTCGGTGCACTCGTCGAAGGCCATGATGATGTCGGCACCGAGACCGATCTCGGCGGCCAGCGAGGTTTCAGGCGAGAAGAAGTGCAGCGAGCCATCGATGTGAGAGCGGAACTGCACGCCATCCTCGGTGAGTTTGCGCAGATCGCTGAGGCTGAAGACCTGGAAGCCGCCGGAGTCGGTGAGGATGGGCTTATGCCATGCCATGAACTTCTGCACTCCGCCAAGCTGGCGGACGGTTTCGACGCCCGGGCGGAGATAGAGATGGTAGGTGTTGTTGAGCAGAATCTGAACGTCGAGTTCTTCGAGCACGTCCTGCGGTACGCCTTTGACCGAGGCGACGGTACCGACCGGCATGAAGACGGGAGTCCGGACCTCTCCGTGAGGAGTGAGGAAGCGGCCAGCCCGCGCCGCGCCGCAAGTGGCTTCAACCTGAAAGGAAAAGGACATGGAGAATTGATTGTAAGGCAGAGGAGGCGAACCAGTTCCATATGTGAACGACCGCCCAAACGAGCAGCACAGAAACGATCGCGAACAGGATCGCGCAGCTCAGCCGGTTCGCGTGTCTCCAAGTGTTTTATTGGATCGTGGCCCGCACATCGAAGACGGCCCGACTTCAAGCGCAAAAACAAGAACCCGCGGTGTGGAGCTAACTGATTCCCCAGGTTTGCGCCCAAAGGCAGGGCGCAGACCTGGGCCACCCTCCAGCGTTACGGCTTCTACGAATCCCCGGCATGCAGAGCGTGCCAGGTTTCACGCTCAAGGAAGCTGCCCTCGGAGTTCTTTTCCATCTCCAGGAAGACGGGCCACGGCGCAGTAAACGACAAAGCGTTTTTGCCGAGAGAGGCGCGGGTATTTTTGCGGGCCGAAATATCAGTCAACCCCACCAATGCGCGCGGATGATCGCTGTCGAGCTCCCGGTAGGCAAGGATTCCCATGACCTGGCACGCTGCCGCCCATGGGATGGCAACGTTCTCCCGCTCCGGGTGTGCATAGTTGGCCAATATCACCAGCGCCGAAAGGGCGTCAGGCTCCACGAAAAATGTCACGCTCTTTACCTTGTCCTGCTCGGGATCGGCGCGCTCCAGGGGTTTCACAACCACGTACTTGGCGGGAATGTCGCGCATCGGCAAGGACTGGACAAATGCTCGCGTGCACTCGGGATCTTTCACATACCGCTCGCCGAGGAGGAAGTCGTCGGCAAGCCGCGCGCCCGCATCCTGCATGAGCCCCTGGCCGATTTGACGGCCCGTTTCTGTCTTCTCGTTTCCGTCGGAGAGGAAGCGGTAGAAGCCTTCGAGTCCGCCCGGAAAAGCCTCGTACCGATTGCCGAATCCGAGACCTACGCCGCCGCCCCAACATCCGAAGGTCTGCCGGTCGATAACGGCGGTTCGTCCGTTGGCGGCCGCGGCGATTAGGCTGACAAGGCAACCCCAGCGTCCCGGTTTGAATTGGAGTGCTCCCTCCGGTGCATCATCGGCCCATACGATTGCAACCGGATGGGTTTTCAGACCTATCGCACTGGCAATTTTGCTCTCCATACTCCAACTCCTCCGGCCAGAATCTTAGTCCAAATATCTTGGGAGCTCCAGTGATTTTGAAGTGCGACTTCTTGGTGTACCCAAGATCGGGCCGCGCATCGATGATTGGCTGAGGTGCCTGTAGACGGTGCGGGAGATTTGAGCGGCGCGGGGATGCTTCACTGCGTTCAGCATGACAACGTAAAGCAGAAGGAAGAGCAAACAGAAACGAAAGTTAAACGGAAGCAGAGGACGACCGCGAGAGTCGCAGTGTAGGATTTTGGTATGCGAAGTTTGAAAGCTGTTGCCTTTGATTATGGGAAAGTCCTTTCTCTGCCGCCGACGCGGGAGCAGTGGCAGACGCTGAGTGCGCGCTTTGCCAAGCCTGTACAAGAGTTTCAGCCGATTTACTGGGGACATCGCGAGGAGTTGGATCGGGGAACGCTGGACAACGTCGCCTACTGGCAGAAGGTGGGCAAAGATTGCGGACTTGAGATCAGCGAGGCTGCTGCGCTGGAAATGATCGAGCACGACAACACGCAATGGACCAATGAGAATGCGGAGATGCTTAACCTTTCGCGCGATCTGCGGCGGGCCGGATACAGGACGGCGATTCTGAGCAACATGGAGCGCCGGATGCTGGCGGCGATACGGCAGAAGCTGGCCTGGCTGGATGAGTTCGAGGTGCAGATTTACTCCTGCGAGATTGGCACGGTAAAACCGGAGGCAGAGATTTACCTGGAATGCTGCCAGAGACTGGGCTGCCTGCCAGAGGAGACGCTCTTTCTGGACGACAAGAAAGTGAACACGGAGGGCGCAAGAAGAGTCGGGATGCAGAGCTTTGTCTTCCACTCCGCGGTGGACCCGGTGATGCAGACCGGGGAATCAGAGATCACGGTGCCGGAGCTGCGAGCCATGCTGCTGGGCGTAAGCCAAGAGAAGTAGAGCGAATCTGCGGATGGGGTACCTTGCGTGGAAATACAAGAGCAACAGCAACTACGAAGGTTCGCAGAGGTGGAGAGTATTGCTTCCCAGGTTATCGCCGAAACGAAGCCTCGGCGCGAACCTGGGCACCCGCGCCATGCTGCTGGGCGTAAGCCAAGAGAAGTAGCCGAAAAGAAAGAATTCCCGGATGCCATGCACGGGCGATCCGGGAATCGAGACACACCAGTCAAGCACTTGAGGCGTACACCACTTAAGATGAATCGCCCCGATCCTGAGACTCAGAATTTAGGTGCTGGCTGTGAAAGCTAGGGCTTTGGAATATCGTGCTTTTTCAGATAGTCATCCACCTGGACAATGGTGCGAGTAATGGTTCCTGCGCCGATTTCGCGCTTGCCCTCATAGGCGGCGACCCGAAGCCGGTAGAAGCGGCCCTCGACGGCTTCGACCTCGGCGGTGGCGCGTACCACGGCGTTGATCCCGACCGGGACGCGATGCTCGACATGGATGGCTGTCCCGACCGAGATTTCGCCGGTGTCGCAGAAGGGCTGCAGCGCGTAGAAGCCGGCTGACTCCATGAGGCGAATCATGTCTGGCGTGGAATAGACGGGCGGAAGTGAATGGTGATGCGCGGTCAGGGTGTGCTCATACTGCACACGCTCCTCTGCCGAGCCCTTGGCGCCGATGGGGACCTGTTTGACCATATGGCCGAAACTCTATCGGAGTGCGGACCGAACAGCAAGCAAAAGAATTGATGAAAGCTGGAAGAGCTCCAAAGATGACACTTTGAAGCCCTTGACCTTGCGCAGCCTGCGGAAGATACGTCAGGCGGAGAAAAGGGCTGGCTCACAGAGGCGACTCGCCTCGCTGCCGTCGAGCGCCTGCCAGAGCCAGGATGCGGCACGCCCGGCGGAGTTCAAGACGGGCCCGGCCAGCCGGTGATCGTCGGCGACAAGGCGCAGCAGTTGATCTAGCCAGACCTCCGAATGGCGGGCATCGGAATAGGTGTGGAGAGCGAAGTATCCGCAGGTGTAGGCATCGGCACCGTAGTGACGTAACAATGCGCGAGCTCTTTCTCCGCTGATGCCCGGCACCTGGGACTCATAGGCGTAGAAGGCGGCAAGAACCTCGGCCGGGGAATCCTGGCAGGCACTGCGGTGAAAGCGCTGGATGAGACGGCCGACCGACTTACCGGGCTGGCTGCACTGCACCTCTTCGCGGGAGAGGCCGACACCTTGGGCGAAGTCCAGCCACATGTCGCTGTGAGCCCGGCCTTCGATCTCTTCTTCGGCGAGGTTGCGCAGAACGGCGCGGCGCAGGGCACCATCGCCGAGCCGGGAGTGCAGGGCGCTGAGAAAGGTTGGGAATGCGGCGACGTGATGAAAGTATTCGTTGGCGTAGGCTTGCAGATGCTCACGCGAAAGTTTGCCGGCACTCCAAGCCAGATAGAACGGATGCGTCTGGAGGTCATAGCCTGCAATACGCTCGTCGAGCGCGGTTTGAAACTCACGAGTCATGAGATCACCAAAAGTAGGATCATTGCCTGAGGGGAATTACTTTGTGGAGCGTACCCTGTGATCTACTCACAAGCAAGTTTTCAGGGGAAAGTGATCCGAGGGCAGGGCCAAGTTGGGAAGCCGTAACCCGTTCCGACCGTGCATCAAGGGCAAAATGCGAAAAGTAAGCGAAATCACAGGGGTGTTGCTGCTGCATTTGGCTCATTCATAACAACTTCAACAGCTCGCGCTTGCGCTCCTCGGGAAGCCATGAGGCGCGAAAGGAGTTGGCGGCAAGCTGGCGCAGCTCCTCGTTGGTGAAGGCGAAGGCATCCTGCGCCAACCGATACTCGCGCCCGAGGGTGGTTTGGAACATGGCGGGATCGTCGGTGTTGAGGGTGACCAGGGCTCCGGCGTCGAAGTAGCGGCGCAAGGGGTGGGCGGAGAGCTCGGCGCAGCAACTGGTGCGCAGGTTCGAGGTGATGCAGAGCTCGAGCGGCACCTGCTGGCGGACCAGGCGCGAGAGCAGCGCGGCGTCTTCGCCAGCGCGCAGAGCGTGGCCGAGGCGCTCGGCCTTGAGGACATCAAGCGCGCCGTAGATGGAGAGCGGGCCGACGGTTTCTCCGGCGTGAACGCTGAGGCGCAGGCCAGCGCGCGCGGCTTGGGCATAGACCTGCTCGAAAAGGTCGGGGGCGGCGAGGCGCTCGTCGCCACCGATGCCGATGCCGATGACGCTACTGGCATGACTCTGGCTGGCCCGGAGTTCAAGGGCCTTGGCGAGAACTTTTCCTGCTTCCTCTGCCCCGAAGTGGCGCACGGCGTCGAAGATCCAATAGAGGCTGACTCCGAAATCTTTTTCCGCGCGCATACGGCCGCGCTCCATGCCTTCGAAAAGCGGATCGAAGGGCTGGCCGCGCCAGAAGATGACGCCGACGCTGACGAAGACCTCGGCGTGCAGGCAGCCTTCGGCGGCGAGCTTTTCGATCATGCGGTAGGTGATGAGTTCGAAGTCCTCGGGATCGCGCAGACGCTCGGTGACCGCTTTGAAGGCGATGAGGAAGCGGGTGAAATCCGTGTAGTCGTAAAGCGCGGCGGCCTCAGAAACGCTGAGCGGGCGATGCGAGTTGGGCAAGGGCTTGTAGCGATTGCTGGCCCACGGAAAGGGCGTGTGATGCTTCTCGCTGAGCTGACTGAGAGTCAGCGGATCGACGGAGCCTTCGAGATGAAGGTGCAGCTCGGCCTTGGGAAGGCGGGTGATGAAGTCGGAGGTCATCATTTCGCGAACAACTCGCTGTGCGAACCCATGCGCACCAGAAGCAGGGTTTCATCGTCGGGCGGTTTGTAAATAAGCAGTAAATCCGGTTTCAAGTGGCATTCACGATGACCTTTCCAATTGCTGCCAAGAAGGTGATCGTGATGCTTGGCGTCGAGCGGCAGGTCGGATGCGAGCCGCTCGACAGTTTCTGCGAGTAAGACCTCGATTTTCGAGTGGCGTGGTGTCGCCCGGATGCGTTTGTAGTCGCGCCGAAACTGCGAAGATTCCCTAATCCTCCGCATTCAGGTCGGCCATCAGCTCGGCCACATTGGAAAAGCTCTTGCCGCCGCCGTGTTCGAGTTCCTGCATTGCGGCCAGGGTCTCCTTGTTGGGAACGCGCACCTCAAAGGGAAGGGCGTTCTCAGCGGCGACACGCGTCAGCAGCAGACGAACCGCGTCGGAGACAGTCAGGCCCATCGAGGCCAGTGTCTTTGCGGCTTTTGCCTTCACCTTAGGGTCCACGCGAATATGAACCATGCTGGAAGCCATAAACCTCACCCTAAGTATACATTGTATACCCAACAGGACGGATGGGCGGTACTGCTTCCCCACATTTATCGAAAGACACGATGCAGATGTGGGCCACCACCCAGCCTTAAGGGTTGACTCCCGTTACGCAACGCATTACGCTTCGGAATGATCCGGTCTATACGCAAAAAGGGCTGAAACGCCTTTACGAGCATGACGACCTGCGCGGCGTTGTTGCCGAACATGTTCTTAAGCTCCGCGATATTCTCGCGAGGCTCGACGCTGCCCGCGTCGTCGCCGATATAGATTTGCCGGGGTTTCGGCTGCATTCACTTAGAGGCGAGTTCAAGGATTTCTGGGCGGTAACGGTTCGTGCAAACTGGCGGGTGATTTTTCGTTTTATTGAACCTGACGCCTTCGATGTTGATTACGTGGATTACCACTGAAAGGAGAAGCCATGCCGATGAAGAATCCCCCTCACCCTGGTGGTTTTGTTTTGCGCCAGTGTATTGAACCTTTGGGCTTGAGCATCACCGCAGCCGCCGCCGCTCTGGGTGTGACGCGCACTACGCTTTCGGAGCTGGTGAATGAGAAGCGTGGGATATCTCCCGAAATGGCGGTCAGACTGTCGAAGGTGTTTGGTGGCAGCGCGGAAAGCTGGTTGGTGCAACAGGCGCAGTTCGAACTTGCTCACGTTCGCGCCGACCTGATGAAGCTAAAACGGCTCACACCGGCGTAGGCATTGCGCCTCCCACATCTGCTAACTGCGGCAGATATGGGGCACCCGGCACCAGACTTTATCGCCGGAAACACCATCACTTCTGATTTGCGAACTCGCTGCGATGGCGGCTGTAGGCGATGTAGATGAGGAGGCCGAGGGCGAGCCAGACGAAGAAGCGAATCCAGGTGATGACGGTGAGGCCGGCCATCAGGCCTCCGCAGAAGAGGATGGAGAGGAAGGGAAACCACGGCACCCATGGGACTTTGAAGCCGCGTGGGCGCTCGGGCTGGCTGCGGCGCAGAAGGATGACGCCGAAGGAAACGAGGACGAAGGCGAAGAGCGTCCCGATATTGGAGAGGTCGGCGGCGTCGCCGATATCGACTAGGCCGGAGGGCAGGCCGACGGCGAGGCCGGCGATCCAGGTGGACCAGTGCGGGGTTTTGAAGCGGGGATGGACGCGGGAGAAGAAGGCGGGCAAAAGGCGGTCCCTCGACATGGCGAACCAGATGCGGGTTTGGCCGTACTGGAAGACCAGAAGCGAGCTCAACATGCCCGTGAGCGCGCCGAGGATGATGACCGAGCGCCAGATGGGACAGGCTCCGAGCTGCTGCAGGGCGTAGGCCACCGGGGCCTCGGCGGCAGGGCCGGTGCCGAAGACGGAATACTTCATCATGCCGAGCAGGACGAGAGCGACGCCGACGTAGAGGACAGTGCAGACGACGAGCGAGGCGATGATGCCGAAGGGAATGTCCTTTTGCGGGTTGCGAGACTCTTCGGCGGCGGTGGAGACCGAGTCAAAGCCGATATAGGTGAAGAAGACGATGGCGCCGCCGGTGAGGATGCCGCTGAATCCGGAGGGGGCGAACGGCACCCAGTTAGATTTGTGCACCAGACTGCCGCCGACGACGAGGAAGAGCGCGATGGCGGCGATCTTGATGGCGACCATGGCATTGTTAACCTTGGCGGATTCACGCACGCCGCGCACCAGCAGCCAGCTGAGGATCATGACCACGAGGAAGGCGGGGACGTTGAAGTAGGCGCCCGTCCATTTGCCGTCGGCCCAGACGGGGGAGGACCAGCGCTGGGGCAGAGTGAGGCCGAACTGCGCGAGTTGGGCCTTGAGGTATCCGGCAAAGCCGACGCAGACGGCGACGTTGCTGACGGCGTATTCGAGGATGAGATCCCAGCCGATGATCCAGGCAAAGATTTCGCCGAGAGTGGCGTAGCTGTAGGTGTAGGCCGAGCCGGCGATTGGGATCATGGAGGCCAGTTCGGCGTAGCAGAGTCCGGCGAAGGAGCAGGCGACGGCGACCAGGATGAAGGAGATGGCGATGGCGGGGCCGGCGGCGGGGCGTCCGTGCATGAGCGCGCCGTGGAGATTGCCGCGAGTCAGGAGGTTCCAGAGGATGTCCATGACCTGGGCGTGGAGGATGGAAGGGGCTTCGAAGTGTTCGCCGGCGGCGGCGGTTCCGGTGAGGACGAAGATGCCGGAGCCGATGATGGCGCCGATTCCGAGGGCGGTGAGCGACCACGGGCCGAGAGTTTTGTGCAGGCGGTGGCCAGGTTCGGCGGCCTCGGAGATGAGCTTGTCGATCGACTTACGGGCCCAGAGTTGATTCGCCAGAAGGATTGCTCCTGCTTCCCCGACCCGCCGAATCAGAGCGAGATGGGTGTGGAATGATCCAGAGTGCCATGATAGCAAGCAATCGAAGGCCACGGCCTACTGATGCGTAGGCCGTGGTGGTGAATCGGTGGGGGTGCAGGAATACGGTTTAGCGCTTGGAGGTTCCGCGAGCCGCTTTCTTGATTTTTTGTTTGGCGGCGCCGCGTTCGTGGGTGCGGGCAGCTTTGGGAGCGGCTTTCTTGCGCGATGCGCGCTTTGCGGCCTTGCGTTCTTCCTTGGGTAGAGCAGAGGTGTTGGGCATTTTCTCGGGTTCCTTTGGGAATAAATTCTGCGCTTATGGCGCGGTGTGGCCGTGATCAGCGATGCTTCGCGACCGGAGGATGTCCGGCGGCCGGTTACGCCTTGATTCGCCTTGACGTACGTCTTAACGTCACGCCTTGACCAACTGGGCGTATTTCTCGACAAGCTTTTTCAGACCGAAACTATGAAATTGTACCGTAATCTTGGCGTCTTCCCCATCTCCTTCTCGATGATAGACGACTCCTTCGCCATATTTTGGGTGGCGGACGCGGTCTCCTTTGCGTAATCCGCGGCCTGTGGAGGGCTGGTCGAGGTTCATCTCAGGGCGGGAAAACTTTTTTCCGCGCGATGCAAAGAAGTCGGCAATGTTGTCGATGGAGTTGTAGGCCTGGCCGGTGTAGGTGGTCTTGGGCGGGCTCTTTTGGCGCGACCGACCACCCCATGCCGAGGTGGCGGACTGATCCTCGTTCTCGTAATCGTAGTGGGCTCCGCCGTACTCCTGGAAGCGCGGGGTGGAGCCTTTGATCTTGCCGGGCGAGCCAACGTCCTCCAGCAGTTCGATGGGGATCTCTTCGAGGAAGCGCGAGGGGGTGGAGGGCTCGGGCGAATCGGTGCCGTAGCGGCGGCGGTAATGTGCGCGGCTGAGGATCAGGGTGTCCATGGCGCGCGTCATGCCTACGTAGCAGAGGCGGCGCTCCTCTTCGATCTCGGTGGGAGAAAGCAGAGTGCGCGAGTGCGGGAAGAGGCCCTCCTCCATGCCGACGAGGAAGACAAGGGGAAACTCCAGGCCCTTGGCCGCGTGCAAGGTCATCAGCGTGATCTGCTGCGAATCGTCGAACTGATCGACGTCGCTGACCAGGGCGGCATGGTCGAGGAAGTCGCTGATGCTCTCGCCACGGTCACGGGAATCCATGGCGGCGTTGACCAGTTCGCGAAGGTTCTCAATGCGAGCTTGTGAGTCGGGCGAGTCCTCGGCCTCAAGAAGCTGGATGTACCTGGTGCGGTCGATGAGGAACTTGAGCACCTCGGCGGTGGAAACCTTTTGTACTCGCTCGGGCGCTTCGGATTCCGCCGCAGATTCGGGCACGAGTGCTGACGTTTCTTCCAATTCATCGGGGGAAAAGTCAGTGGCCTCAGAGTCGGGGGTGAAGTCGGTGGCATCGCCGTCCAGAGTCTCGCTGAATTCGCTGACGTCGAAGCTGTCATCAGCATCGCCGAAGTCGAAGCCGTGTTGGGCGTCGAGCGCAGTTCCCTGCCCGGCGGCTTCCTGCTCGGCGGCGACGAGGGCAGAGGCTGACGATCGCGCGGCGGAGATGGGCGTGGGAGCCTCAACGGCAGCGGCAGTGGCATCCATGCGTGCGGCGAACTCGCCGAGGGCGGATTCACTGAAGACCAGGGTGCGGGCGTCACGAATGAGATCGCGGAAGCTGGCCAGGGCGGCTACGGCGCGGGCGGGCAAGAGGCGCTGCTCGACGACATCATCCAGCGCACTCCAGAGCGAGCGATTGGTTTCCAGCGCGACGCGGTCGACGGTCTCCATGGTGGTCTTGCCGATGCCACGCACCGGGGTGTTGACCACGCGCATGAGGGCCACCGAATCGTCGGGGTTCAAGATGAGCTTGAGGTAGGAGATCATGTCCTTGATCTCGGCCCGCTCGTAGAAGCTGAAGCCTCCGACGACGTTGTAGTTGAGGTTGTAGCGGCGCAGGGCCTCTTCCGCTAGGCGCGACTGCGAGTTGGTGCGATAGAGAATCGCCGACTTGTTCTCAAGGCCCTCGCGGGCGCGCGACTGCGCCCAGCGCGAGATGAAGTCGGCGGCAAAGAGCGCCTCGTTCTCACCGTCCGGTGCGTCGTAAAAGCCGATCTTGCTGCCGCCTTCGCGCGCCGTCCACAGATTCTTTCCCTTGCGCTGCAGGTTGTTGGCGACGACGGCGGAGGCGGCCTGAAGGATGGGCTGGGTGGAGCGGTAATTCTGTTCGAGGCGGATGATCTTGGCCTCGGGAAAATTCTTCTCGAAGTCGAGGATGTTATTGATGTCGGCTCCGCGCCAGGAATAAATCGACTGGTCCTCATCGCCGACGGCGCAGAGGTTGTGGTGCGTTCCGGCGAGCGCGCACATGATCTCGTACTGGGGACGGTTGGTGTCCTGATACTCATCGACGAGCATGTACTGGAAGCGGCGCTGATATTTCTCGCGGGTGAGCGGAGTCGGCCTTCAGCAGACGGACGCTCTCGAGCAGAAGATCGTCGAAGTCGAGGGCGTTGGCCTTGAGCAGCTCGTCTTTGTAGATCTTGTAGATGTGCGCGATGCGCTCCATCTTGGGCTCGGAGGAGTTGAGGTACATCTCCTGCGGGTCTTGCATGTGGTTTTTGGCCGAGGAGATGAGCCCGAGAACGCTGCGCGGAGTGAGCTTTTTGTCGTCGATGCCGAGGCGCTTGATGGCCGACTTGACGACCTGCTGCTGGTCGCCCTCGTCGTAGATGACGAAGTCGCGGGTGTAGCCCTTGCCGTTGATCTGCAAGGCTTGGATGTCTCGCCGCAACATGCGCACGCAGAAGGAGTGAAAGGTGCTGATGGCGGGCTTGGCGAGCGAGTGCTGGCCGATGAGTTGATGGACGCGCTCGGCCATTTCAGCAGCAGCCTTGTTGGTGAAGGTGACGGCCAGAATGCGGTCGGCGGGGACGTTCTCATGCTCGACGAGATAGGCGATGCGGTAGGTGATGACTCGGGTTTTGCCCGAGCCGGCGCCTGCCAGAATGAGCACAGGGCCACGCACGGTTTCCACCGCTTCACGCTGTTGCGGATTGAGCTTTGAGAGAAAGTCCATGAGAGACAATTGGGACCGAAGGGTCTAGGAAAAGAGTAACAGGTTTGCGGAGGACAAGGCAGGGACTCGGGCGGTGGCTCACCACCCGCGAGTTTTTAGCACTCGTTCAGCGGATAGAACAGAATCGATTGCTGGTTGAGTTGCCTCTGAGCCGCACGGAAGATTCGGACGGTGCGGGGGCCCTTCGCTTGCGCTCAGGGTGACACTCAAAAACCTAGCTCAGACCATCGCGCCTATTTTTCGCGCGGTGGGTGGTTTTCGATGTCGTACTTGAGGCCGTCGGAGGAGTGGCGGAAGGCGTGGCACTGCGGGCAGGGGCACCACTCGCGGAGATAGTCCCAGGAGAAGATTCCGTGTTTGTGGCCGTCATTCCAATCGAAATGGATGGCGTAGTTGCCGACCGGGGCGACCTCGGTGGGGCGGAGCTGCGGTTTGAACATGGGCAGCGCGGCGACCGGGGCGGCGGCGGGCTGATCGGGCTGGCGATTGCTCTTTTCGCGCTCCTCGTGGCAGAGGGCGCAGGGGCAGGCGTCGCGCAGGTAGGCGAAGGTGTAGGTGCTCTGGTGGCCATCGTTCCAGACGATTTCCATGGTGGTGCCGCTGGTTTTGTGAACCTTGATGGAGGCGGGCTGGACTGCGCTCATGACGAATAGTGTAGTCTATCTTTCTGAGGCGGTAAGGCTGCGGTTTGGCTGTCGGGTTGCCGAAATCCGGCGCCTCTTGTAGAATCAGATTTTGGCGACCAGCCTCTTTTGTTCATTTCAGGTTCCGCGCGTTTCTTTTCTGGGTTGCACCCCTGGCATTTTTAGGTTGCGCTCCCATGCTGCAGTTGGACACACATGCAGCGATCAAAAAAAGCCCAAGCGGTTCCAACATTTTGGAGTTCATCATGGCACAGGTTTGTTCATGCTGCGGCAAAGGTCCGCAGTTCGGCAATAACGTTTCGCACGCCAACAATAAGACCCGCCGCCGCTGGAACGTGAACCTGCATCCGGTGAAGGCGAAGGTTGCGGGCACGACGAACACGAAGAGAGTTCGCGTTTGCTCAAGCTGCCTGCGTGCCGGCAAAGTTACAAAGGGTTAAACCCAGGGCTAGAATTACCGGGTTCACAACACGGCGCGCTAGCTTGCCGACATAGGCTCGGCGCGAAGCCGGGAGAAGTGTAGGCCTCCGCCGCCGCGGAGGCCTTTTGCTGTGTCTGCGGAACGAAAATATCGATGATCCGGCTGCATCCAATTCGTCGCGAGATGGCTCCGCTGCTGCGCCTTGCCGTACCCATTGTGATGGGCGAGGTGGGGTGGATGTCCATGAACTTTGTGGACATTGCCATGGTGGGCCGGGTGGGGCCGACGGCGCTAGCGGCGGTGAGCCTGGGCTCGGCGGTCTTCTTCTTTTTCGCGATTCTGTGCGAAGGGATGTTGATCGGCAGCGATTCGATGGTTTCGCAGGAGTTCGGCGCAGGCAGGATGGAAGAGTGTTTCCGCACGCTGTGGGCAGGGGTGCAGTTCGCGCTGCCAATCGGCGTGCTGTGCGCGCTGGTGGTTGCCGCGAGTGGGTGGCTGCTGCGGCCGATGGGCATTGCGCCGGAGATCGTGCGGCAGGCCATCCCGTTCCTCTACGCCATGGCCTGCGGGTTGCCGGCGCTGATGTGCTTTGCGGCGATGCGAGTGTTTTTGCAGGGGACGCACCAGGTGAAGATCGTGGCCTTCGCAATGGTTTCGGCCAACGTCATCAACTTCGCCGGGAACTACACGCTGATCTACGGACACTTCGGACTGCCCGCGCTGGGTGCCGCGGGCTCGGGAATTTCTACGACGCTGTCGCGCTGCTACATGGTTTGTGTGCTGCTTTGCTACCTTGCCTGGCGCGACCGGCGGGAGCACTGGCATCTGCTGCGCTATGCGGGGGAGATCTACTGGGAGCGCATGGCTCGGATTGTGCGGTTGGGGGCACCGGCGGCGGCGCAGATCGGGCTGGAAGTAGGCGTGTTCTCGGCGAGCACGCTGGCCGCCGGACGGTTGGGCGCAGCCGCGGTATCGGCACACCAGATCGCGCTGATTGTGGCTTCGCTGACGTTCATGGTGCCGCTAGGAGTGGCGCAGGCAACGTCGGCGCGGGTGGGCAACGCGATTGGCCGCCGCGATGCCGAGGGGGCCAACGTGAGCGGCTGGAGCGGCATGACCCTGAGCGCGAGCTTTATGAGCTGCTCGGCCCTCATGCTGTGGACGCTGCGGCTGCCGATCCTACACATCTTCAGCTACGACCGCGAGGTGGCGAAGATTGGGGTGCCGCTGCTGGCGATTGCCGCCGTCTTTCAGTTCTTTGACGGCGTGCAGGTGACGGCCATTGGCGCGCTGCGCGGCTCGGGCAACACGCGGATTGCGATGATTGCCGACCTAGTGGGGTGGTGGCTGATTGGGTTGCCGCTAGGCGCGTGGCTCTGCTTTGTGCGCGGATGGGGCGTGCGCGGATTGTGGTTCGGACTGAGCGCGGGATTGATCAGCATTGGCTGCGTGACGGCCGTGGCGTGGCGGCGCAGGGTGAGGTGGCTACGGCGGGAGATGAGTGCGGAAACGGAAACGCAGTATTTGGCGCGATAGGCAACGATCCTTTCCTCATGCCTTCTTCAATGGCGCGACTGCCCCACTCAAGCCAAAAGATGGCTTGAATGGGCCACCCGTCCATTACCGAGCCGGGGTTCACAAGGCCATCGCGATGGCGTCGATTTCGATGAGGACATCTTTGGGCAGGCGAGACGCTTCGATGGTGGAGCGGGCGGGGCAACGCGGCTGCGGGAAGAAGCGCGCGTACACATCATTCATGGCGGCAAAGTCGTTCATGTCTTTGAGGTAGACACCGGTGCGCACGATCTTGTCGAGGCCGCTTCCGGCGGACTTTAGGATCGCTTCGATGTTGGCAATGACCTGCTCGGTCTGCTCGGCTACTCCGCCCTGGACGATTTGTTGTGTCGCCGGGTTCAGCGGAATTTGGCCGCTGACGAAGATAAAGCCGTCGGCGCGGATGGCCTGCGAATAAGGGCCGATGGCCTGCGGGGCGTTGGGAGTGGCGACGACTTCGCGCATGGTGTGCCTCCTTGAGGCGAAGAAGAAACTATACCAAAGGAAAGGCTGCAGAGACGGAGGTACTTGCGTCCCAGGTTATCGCCGAAAAAGGCATCGGCGCGAACCTGGGGCACCCGCGGGGGCACACGGGGGCCCGAGCTGGAGTTGCCCGTGCAGGTTCTCACGGCTTCTGGCGCGAGATTTCGCCAAGGGTCGCATGGGTGGCGCGCAGGTAGTCGGCGGGGGCAATCACGATCTGCAATCCGCGCTGGCCGGCAGAGACGCAGACGGAATCCCATAGTTCCATGGTTTCATCGGCAAACACGGGATAGTCTTTCTTCATTCCGAGAGCAGTGACTCCGCCGCGAATGTAGCCGGTGACACTCTGCACTTCTTTCAGCGAGAGCATCTCTGTTTTGCGGTCTCCGGTGAGATGGGCGAGAGCTTTGAGGTCGAGTTCGTAATTACCGGGAATCACGGCGACGGCTACTCCGTTGCGGTCTCCCTTGACGGCCAGGGTCTTGAAGACCTGTTCGGGCGGCAGGCCGACCTTTGCGGCGACGTTTTCCGCGGAGAGATCGTCGGGGTCCACCTCGTACTCGCGCAAATCGTAGGGGATGCCGAGGGAGTCCAGGATGCGACAGGCGTTGGTCTTGCTCATGACAATCACTATTCAATCATAAGGATTCGAGAGTGGACGTGCATACCCCGCTCGGCTCACGCCATCCAATTCGGTGAGCACGCAGAAAACCAGAAAAGGATGTGCGCGGAAATGGTCGATAACACCATCGATGTGATTGAAAAGTTGATTGAAACCTGCCGCGACGGACAGGCAGGCTACCTGGAAGCTGCGGAACACACGAGGGGTTCCGCACTGCGAACTTTCTTCTCTCAGCAGGCGATGGAGCGGGCCAAATTTGCGGGAGAGCTGGAGAGCGTAGCGCGGCACCTTGGCGAAGCTGACCCCAGCCGCAAGCCCAGCGTGGCCAGTACGCTGCATCGTGCCTGGATCGATTTTAAGCACAGACTGGGAGCCGGTGACGAGAGCATTCTGGTATCCGTGGAGTCTGGCGAACATAACGCCAAGAACCATTATCACGAGGCACTGCAGGCGGGCCTTCAGCGCGATGTGCAAGACATCGTGGAACGGCAAGCCGAGAGCGTGTTCGCCGCCCATGACCAGGTTCGCACTCTGCAGGCTATGTACAAGAGCGCAGCCTAGAAGAGTTTTGCAAACCGGCCACAAAGGAAAGCGCCGCGCACCTCGCGCGACGTTTTTTTTGTGCGTACTCAACCGGGGGACCTAAGGCTTCGACATCGGCAGCCAGGCTACGAGGCGTTGCTTCACGCTGAGGACCGGCTTGGGCAGGGCGAGTTGCGCGCCTTCTTCCATCAACGGCACGAGCTTGTCGAACTCCGGCCCGGATTGCACGCCGGTGAGCAGGATGCGAATGGGATGGAAGAGCGCGGGACCTTTGACTCCGGTCTCCTTCTGCACCTCTTTGATCAGCGCTTTGAAGCGCGTGGCCTCAATCGGCTCGGGCTCGGACGCAAGCTTTGCGGCAAAGGCGTCGAGCACCGTCCGGGTGGTTGGGGCAGAGAGCACTTCGGCGTTCTCCGCAGCAGCGATGGCCGCAGCGGGATCGAAGTGCAGCACCGCGGCGGCGCGCTCGGGCAGTTCGTCGAGTTTGTTGACCGAATGCACGAGCGAGGCGGTGATGTGCGCGAGCCACGTTTTGGCCTCGGGCGCAAGCTCACCGATTCCGAGGGCGTGCATGTAAAAGGGCTCGGCCAGGGCCGCGATGCGCTCGACTGCTGCTTCCTTAATGTAATGGCGATTGAGCCAGTAGAGCTTCTCGAAATCGAAGACCGCAGGCGACGGGGTGACGCGCGCGAGTTCGAACTCCTGCACCAGTTCGTTGGGCGAGAAGATTTCGCGATCGCCTCCGGTGGGCGCCCAGCCGAGCAAAGCCATGTAGTTCATCAAAGCCTCGGGGAGCACGCCCATCTCGCGAAAATTCGCCAGCGAAGTCGCACCGTGGCGCTTGGAGAGACGCTCTTTGTCAGGACCGAGAATGGTGGAGAGATGCGCGAACTCGGGCACCGCCCAGCCGAGCGCTTCATAGAGCGCGACCTGCTTCGGGGTGTTCGAGAGATGGTCGTCACCGCGGATTACGTGGGTGATTTTCATCTCTGCGTCATCGACCACGACCACGTAGTTGTAGACGGGAACGCCGGTGGAGCGGACGATGATGAGATCGCTGACCACTTCGTTTGAGAACTCAACCCAGCCACGCACGATGTCATGAAAGCGAATCGGCTTTTCGGGAATTTTGAGGCGGATTGCGCAGGGCTCACCGGCGGCGCGGCGGCGCTCCGCCTCTTCGGGCGCAAGGCTGCGGCAGGTGCCGGGATAGTTGGGCTGCTGCTGCTGCGACATGGCGAACTCGCGCTGGCGTTCGAGCGCCTCCTGTGTGCAGAAGCATCGGTAGGCCTTGCCTTCGCTGACGAGCCGCTCGGCGTGGTCTCGATAGACCTGCCACTTGTCGCTTTGGCGATAGGGCGGGTACGGGCCGCCAACGTCGGGGCCTTCGTCCCAGTCGAGACCGAGCCACTTGATGTCTTCTATGAGTTGGGTTTCATAGCGCACTTCACTGCGCTCAAGATCGGTGTCTTCAATGCGAAGGACGAAGACGCCACCCTGCTGGCGGGCGAAGAGCCAGTTGAAGAGCGCGGTACGCGCGTTGCCGACGTGAACCTGACCGGTGGGCGATGGGGCAAAGCGAACTCGCACCTTGCCTGGAATTGACTGCTGCTCCATAGAAAGAATGGTAGCAGAGCGGGACGGGTTGGAACCATGAATAGGGCTTTGCCGCTAGCCCGGATTTCTCACCAGAGGTGAGGTTGGGTGATTGATCTCCGGGTTTTCGGCAGAGAAAAGCTTTCCGGGTGGGTTTTGAGTGGTGTGCGGAGAGTGGTTGCGCATGGGGTGGATCTCTCCGACTACTTTTGGGCATGGGGCATACAGAGGGCTTGATCTGCGGTTGTGATTTTTATGTTTTGAAGGAAGATTCTCAGCAGCGCAGTGCCGCCCAGGCATGGGCGAACAGTGGTTTCCATGGGTAGGCTCCGCTGTAGCGCAGGCGAATGCGGCGGGCGCTGATCTGTACATGAGCCGCAACCTTCATAAGCCGCAATCGAAGCGTGTCCACTTGAGCTTCGGCCCACTCGGTTCCACGCAAGGCCAGGCGGCGCAGTGCTTCCAACAGGGTGTAGGCCATCGCCGATAGGTACATGCGCAGTTGATTGGCGCGCATGGTTTCGGTGCTCAGTCGATCGGCAAACAAGCAGAGTTGCTCTTTAATGCGATTCTCCATCTCGCCGCGAGCGCAGTAGAGCTTCTCGTATAGTGTTTGCGACTCGCCTTCTGGCAGCGAGGTGACGACGAAGCGCGGGTTCTCTTTGCCCGGGATGTACTCGGCTTTGGCGATGACCCGGCGCCATCGGCTCCAGCTCTTGTGGGTGCGATAGAGGAACTCGGTAAAGACGCGGGCGGCCTTGTCCATCCTCTCATACTGCTGCCGCGCCTCGCGCATTGGTCGCTCCAGCAAGCGGCGCAAGCGCTCGTTGCGTGCCAGTCCGAGGATGTAATCGACGCGATGATCTTCGCACCAGCGCATCAGTTCTTCGCGGCAGAAGCCGGAGTCAGCGCGCACGATGATCTGGACCCGCGGCCAGCGCTGGCGGATCTGCTCGACGATGCGCTCGACTTCGGAGACCGCACCGGTAGCCCCGTCCTGATCTGCCGGACGCAGCCGCGCACACAACAGATGATCTCCGGCAAAGATGTACAGCGGCAGATAGCAGTAACTGTTGTAGTAGCCGTGAAAGAAACGCCGCTCCTGATGCCCGTGCAGTGGGATATCGGTCGAGTCCAGATCGAGCACGATCCGCCGTGGCCGTATGCTGTGCGATTCCAGAAACAGATCGACCAGCAGACGATCGATCTTCTCCGATGAGTAGCTGATCTTGTGATAGCGCGTCGAGGCTTCGTCGGCACGCGACAGCTCCAGCCGGTTCAGCGTGCTCTTACCCGCCAGCGGCGAGTCCAGCTCGCGCTTACCGGCCAACAGAGCCAGCAGCGGATCGTGACGCAGTTGCTCGTGATCGTTGAGGTCCTCATAGCCCAGCGCCAGGGCGTAAACGCGCTGCGATACCATCTCGGCTACCGAGTGCTCGATGCGCAACGGATCGCGCCGGTCGAAAAAGCATCCGGCAAATCGGCGCAACAACCCGATGCGCCGGTCAACCTGACGCAACAGCGGAGAGCCGCCGTCGGTGGTGAGCCGATCGGAAGTAAACTCCGCCACCATCCGGCGTGAAAAATGTGCTGCAAACCCGAAGCTTTCTTGAGTACACTCTGTCATAAGAAAGGCCGTCTGTTCCGTGGTATGAACTTCGTCTCGACAACGTAGTTATGCCCGAAACAACGGCCTTTTGCTACTCAAAACAACTTCTTAGAACCTACTCTGGTGAGAAATCCGGGCTAGTGGATGTGCGGGCTTTGGGGAGTGTAGGTGGACTTCTTCTTCACCGCGAGCCTGACGACTCGCACGTCAAACTCCAAGGGAGTGTTTTTGGGCGGGAAGCACTGGCGATTGTCGCAGGCCTGGTATCTCACATCGCCGTGAACGCGGAGAGTGCCGAGCGCGGCCGATTTCGGAATACGCACGTCTGCCGTGACGGCGAAATTTCCCGAGTAGACGCTGAGCGTTTCTTTGCCCATGAAGGGCAGCGCGAGTTGCTCGCCTTCCGGATATTGGATGTTCACGATCATGATTCCCTGCGGAGGGTTGAGGTGAACGACCGTGGGCAGCAAGAGCTCGTCATTGGGATTATGGGAGTTGACGTGGAATCCGCGATTGACCTGCAGTTCGATATTGAGCGGAGCCTTGGCGCCGCGGGCGACGACGACGGTGCCTATCGGCGTGATGGTGACCGCGGGGGAAGAGCCCTGGGCCAAGGCGGCAGAGGCGAGGAACGGCGCAAACAGCGTGAGCGCGAGGCGATGAGTGAACTTCATGGAATTCCAGTCTAGCGGATTCCGGATCGACGGGACTAGGAGCTCGGCTTGCTGGCGATGGCGCGCTTTACGTTTTGCTCGATCTCAGAGCGCTCGGGCTGGCCGAAGACGCGAGCAATCACCACTCCGCCGCGGTCGATATAGAAGGTTGTGGGCAGATAGTCGATGCCGCCGTACTGCTCGGCGACCTTCTCCTTGCCGAGCAGGACTGGATAGTTGATGGAGTTCTCGGCGGCAAACTTCTCGACATCCTTCTGGTCGCCATCATCCATGTTGACGCCGACGACCTGCAAGCCCTGCGCGCCATAGCGCTTCTGGAGTTCGACAAACCACGGGATCTCGGCCTTGCAGGGCCCGCACCAGGTGGCCCAGAAGTTGAGCACCACGGCCTTGCCTCGCAGGTCGCTGAGCTTCACAGGTTTGCCGCGGAGATCGGTGAGCACGAAGTCCGGAGCATTCGAGCCATTGGAGACGGCTGCCGCACCGCCGATGCGGCCCGCGAGATGGGTTCCCTGGCGCCGGCTTAGCAGCAGCAGGCCCCCGACCACCACGACCATGAATGCGAGGACGACGAAACTGCGTTTGACGCTCTTAGAACCCACAGTAAACACCCCTCCAGTAAAGATGCATTACAGAGAGAAGCGATTCAGGAAGCCGAGGTATCCGGAGAGCAAGGTGAAGCGTCCGATAGCAATCAGCAATCCGAAAACAATGAGCAATGCGCCGCTGAGTACCTCAACCGTGTGCAGGTGGCGGCGGAAACGGGCGTAGAAGCCGAGAAAGCGATTGACGCCGAGCGAGGTGAGAAGAAACGGAACCGCCAAGCCCGCCGAGTAGACGGCGAGCAGAAGGATTCCCTTGAAGACCGTATCCTGCGAGCCGGCGAGGAGAAGGATTCCGGCGAGGATGGGGCCGATGCATGGGGTCCAACCAAAGGCGAAGGCAAAGCCTATGAGGAATGAGCCGAGCGGACTGGAGCCTCCCTTGAGGCTGTGCAGGCGCTTGTCCGAGTAGAGCGCGTTGATCTTGAATAGGCCGGTGAGGTGCAGGCCGAAGATGACGATGACGATGCCGGCGAAGACGGCCAGCGGCCGGTGGTACTGCTGAGTAAGCTGGCCTAGGCTGGTGGCTACCGCGCCCAGAGAGATGAACACCACGCTGAAGCCCAGGATGAAGCAGAGCGAGTTCAGCATGACGGTGCGCAGGAGCTTTCGGTCAGCCGTTTGCAGGGTTTCCACACTGGCGCCCGAGATGAGAGAAACGTAGCCGGGAACCAGCGGCAGCACGCAGGGCGAGAGGAAGGAAAGGACTCCGGCGAAGAAGGCCGCTACGGGTAGAGGAAGGCTGTGCATACAGCTTCGATTGTACAGGGCGGGGTTACGGGGTGGGGTGAATACCGGGAGTTGGGTTTAGAAGACCTCGGGCCACTGTTGTGCGCCGTGGTAGAGGGCGAGGATAACGATGCGAGCCTTCTGGATGGCGTAGGCAGCGACAAAGGGCGTATTTGCGACGACCAGTTCACGGGTGCCGGGAACCCTGCCCACTCTGCCTGACATGGGGAAAGAGGCAAGCTGTTGGACGGTGGTGACGATCAGCATTGGGACCCTGGCGGCAACCTCCTCGCTGTTGGAGAGATCGATGTAATCGTGAGCCTGATCCAGTTGCCGAGTTGCCTGCTCGGTCCATTCGATCATGAGCTCGCGCGTCCCGTTTTCTGGAGACGCTTTACAACCTCACCATGGCCAACGACGCGGCCTTTCCGCATCTCTTCTTGCCCGCGTCGAACCAGCGCGTCCTGGTAGGCGTGCAGTTCGATGTAGTTGGTGATCGCTTCGTTGATCAGATAGCTACGCGAACGGTCCTGCGCGGACGCCAGCGAATCAAGCGCCTCGATCTTTTCGGGAATGGCACGGAAGCTGATGGTTTTCTCTTTGCTGCGCATAATGCTTGGACCATATCATGTATTATTTTGTATTACAAGATACATCAACCTTCCCATGCGCCAGCCCATTCCTGCTAATTGCGGCAGATGTGGGCTTTGCGGCGAAGAGGCACCGCGTGGGCGGTGCCTCTGGAGTTTGGCGAAGAAGCTACAGCGGGATGTTGCCGTGCTTCTTCGGGGGATTTTTGTCGCGTTTGCCTTCGAGCATTTCGAGGGCATTGATGATTTTCTTGCGAGTGTCGCGGGGACGGATCACGGCGTCCACGTAGCCGCGTTCGGCGGCGACGTAGGGGTTGGCGAAGCTATCGCGGAACTCTTCGATTTTTTCGGTACGCACTTTGTTCAAGGCGGCCTCACCGGTGAGCCCGTCGGCGCCCTCTTTGAAGGCCCGGTCGAGTTCGCGGCGGTAGACGATGGTGACCGCTCCCTCGGCGCCCATGACGGCGATTTCAGCGGTGGGCCATGCGAAATTAGCGTCCGAGCGAATGTGCTTGGAGCTCATGACGCAATAGGCTCCGCCGTAGGCTTTGCGGGTGATGACCAGAACCTTGGGAACGGTGGCTTCGGCAAAGGCGTACAGCAGTTTGGCGCCGTGGGTGATGATGCCTCCATGCTCCTGCTGCACGCCAGGGAGGAAGCCGGGAACGTCTTCAAAGGTCACCAGGGGAATGTTGAAGCAATCGCAGAAGCGGACGAAGCGCGCACCCTTGATGGAGGAGTTGATGTCCAGCACGCCGGCCAGGAAGTTGGGCTGGTTGGCGACGATGCCGACGGAACGTCCGTTAAAGCGGGCAAAGCCGATAACGATGTTCTTGGCGTAGTGCTCCTGCACCTCGAAAAAGTAGGAGTCATCGACGACACGGGTAATGACATCCTTGATGTCGTAGGGGATGTTGCTCTCAGTGGGCACGACGGTGTCGAGCTTGTCGTCCGCACGGTCGATTGGGTCGGTGGTGGGCTTGCGCGGCGGTTCCTCGAGATTGTTGGAGGGGATGAAGCCGAACAGTTCCCGGATCATCGAGAGACACTCGGCGTCATCGTGGGCCAGGAAGTGCGCCACGCCGGACTTGATGTTGTGAGTTCCGGCGCCGCCCAGTTCTTCCTTGGTGACCTCTTCGTGGGTGACGGCCTTGATGACATCGGGGCCGGTGATGAACATGTAGGAGGTCTTATCAACCATGAGGACGAAATCGGTGATCGCCGGGGAGTAGACCGCGCCGCCGGCACAGGGTCCCATGATGGCTGAGATCTGCGGAACGACGCCGGAGGCGAGCGTATTGCGGAGGAAAATGTCGGCATAACCGGCCAGCGAGCGGACGCCTTCCTGAATGCGCGCGCCGCCGGAATCGTTGAGTCCGATGACGGGGGCGCCGACGCGCATGGCCTGCTCCATGATCTTGACGATCTTGGCGGCGTTGGTCTCGGAGAGCGAGCCTCCGAAGACGGTGAAGTCCTGGGCGAAGACGAAGACCAGGCGGCCTTCGATGCGTCCGTAGCCGGTGACGAAGCCGTCGCCGAGGATGACCTGCTCGCCCATGCCGAACTCGGTGGTGCGATGGGTTACGAACTTGTCGGTTTCCTCGAAGGTGCCCTCATCGAGCAGAAGCTCGATGCGTTCGCGGGCAGTCATCTTGCCGAGTTTGTGTTCACGGGCGCGCCGCTCCTCACCACCACCTGCTTCGGCGAGTTCGTCGCGCAGTTTCAGCTTTGCAAGTTTCTGCTCGATGTTCATGACCGGGAATTATAGCCGCGGAATGCGGTCTGACGCCAAGGATTAGTTTGGCGGAGGCATTTTGAAGGATTCATCGCCGTCCATGCCCTGAGCGCTCCAATGCCAGCGCCGGCCATCCCAGAAAATAAGTGAGTGCAACGTGGTTCGGTCGATGGCTTCAATGGCCTGAAGGTTCTTCTTCTTAAGACGGAGATTCACGACGCTGGTGGATTCAAAAGGGGTATTGATGAGGACAAACTTGGTTGTCCGCTTGGACTTGGCCTGCGGCAATCGCCAGCCGAAGACGATCAGAATGGCGCGGGAAGAGCCGTCGAAGTGAAGCGAGAATTGCGATGTGATGTGAGGGTCGCCGGTGCCGTAGTAGGCGTCGTAGGGGTCGGCGACCTTGAAACCGAACTCCTCTTGCGACTGCAAGGGCGCGTTGCTGGTTGCGATCAGGACAACATCCTCGTTGCCATCACCGTCGAAGTCGCCGAACATGGGCGGAACTTTGGGATCGAGCTTGAAGGTGGGACCGAACTGGTGTGCCAGGTAAGCCGCGGCGTCCCCGAGCGGCGAGGCGGCGGTCGGAGGCACGGACTGGGCCAGCACGGGCACGGCGAGCAGCAGACAGAAGGCAAGGCGGCAGAGCGCGGGGAAGAAAATGGGACGCATAGCGGTAATGTATCCGCTTTTTGCGGCCAAAGCGAAGAACTTCCACGGCGCGGGCCCGCGGCGGCGGCCAGCATCTATAATTTGGCTGGTGCGATTACTCCTGCTCAGCGACATTCACAGTAATCTTGAGGCCCTGGAAGCCTGTCTCGACGCGGCTCCCGAGCACGAGGGCGTTGCCAATCTCGGCGACGTGGTGGGCTATGGCGGAAGTCCCAACCAGGTGGTCGAGCTGGTTCGCGCCATGGAGCCGATCAATGTACGCGGGAATCACGACCGCTGCTGCTGCGGCTTGGAAGATACGACCCACTTCAATCCGGTTGCCGCCGACGCGGCTATGTGGACGCGCGCCGAACTGAGCGACAGCCATCTGGACTGGCTTCGCCAATTACCTCGGGGGCCGCTGCAGGACGCAGCCTGGGAGGGGGTGCAGTTTGTGCATGGCTCGCCGCTGGACGAAGACACCTACATTGCTTCGGAGTTCAGCGCACGGGCGGCGCTGGAAGTTTCACCCTTTCACCTCACTTTTTTCGGGCACACCCATATTCAGGGCGCATTTGCGCGGCCGCGGCTGGTGGCCGAGGCGCTTCCGCTGGAGCGGGTGACTTCTGCGAGCCGCCTGCATGTCTCGCGGCTGAAGCTGAACCCTACAATGAAATACCTTGTGAATCCGGGATCGGTAGGACAGCCGCGCGACTACGACCGGCGCGCCGCCTTCGCGATCTACGACAGCAAAAAACACGAGATCCTCTTCTATCGCGTGCCCTATGACATCGCACTCGCACAGGAGCGCATTCTGCAGGCTGGGTTGCCGAGGATGTTGGCGGTACGGCTGGAGGACGGGCGCTAAACGGCTTGCTCCAACTTTCAACAGTAATTCCCGCACTGGGATAGTGAGTCAAAAGCCCTGTTTGCGACAGTAATCTTGCTTTGTTACGATTTCCGCTGGAAAATCAAAGGCGAAATTGCACATGAGGATCGCGAGGCTGACGTGTTGAACGTAGACCCAAACGGACTCTTGTACCGTCTTGTCGCGGGGGTGGCTGGTCTATCCATGATCGCCTTTGGAGTTGCTGCATTCCTGCGAAGCGACAGCTTTTACACGAACTGGTTCGGCGAGCTGGTTTTCGCCCCGCTGGTAGTGCTCTTTGGAGTTTTCACACTCTCGTGTGCCATATTCAAGCCTGAGTGGCTTGCCGCGAAGGCGGTAGAACACGGACGCCGACGGCGATAGCTGTGTACTAATCTTAGGGCTGTATCTGAAGCGCCCACAAAGTGAGAGGTGTGCGTTGTCGTGCTGTTTGCGGGCGCTTCAGATACAGCGATTTGAAGGAAGCCGCCTTCGCGAGCTATGTACTTTGAATGGGGTTGGGATGGGTCGGCGTTGCCAGCTCAGTACGAGGAGAGCAGTAACGTGTGGCGCTTGGGCCGGTAAGGTGGGGTCGGCTGCAAAGATTTCGAGGGTAATTGCTTGTGGTCCGTGCGACAGGGTGCATGCCTGCTTGCGCCGGAGCGTGGAAGAGCAACCACGTGGCAGTGCACGTGGATGGAACGGGTTGTAGTTGATGTTTCACGCGGCACCTCTGAACGGAGCAGGTGGGGCGCGGAGTCGGAGCTGCGCGGCGGTGAACCTCTCGACAAGCTTCATGGCTCCGCCACAGTGCGGACACTTCCAGAAAGTTAAGCCTTTGTTCTCGGTTGCTACAGATCTGGTAGCTCTGGCTCGTACTGGTGTGTTCAGTAGTCGAGCACAAAGTGGCAGGAGAGCGGCCCGCCGCCGGTTGGCAAGGAAGCCGAAGTTGCGGATACGCACGAAACCACGCGGGAGCAGATGCAGGAGGAAGCGGCGCAGGAACTCATCGACGGGCAGACTCATGAGCCGCTTCTTGTTTCGGTGAGCGGAGTCTCGCCAGCGGAATGTCACGTTGCCATCGGCCAGAGATACGAGTCTGCGATTGGAGATGGCGACCCGGTGGGTGTATGCGCTGAGATAGCTGAGCGCGTGATCGGCCCCTTTAAAAGGGCGCTTGGAGTAGACGAACCATTCGTGACGGAACAGGATTCGGAGCCAGGAAGCAAAGATGCGTGGCGTTGCCAGTGGCGCCAGATTGCCGTGAAACTGGAGTGTGCCTTCGCGGAAAGCAGCCTTCAGTCCGGCGAGGAACTTACCGCGGAAGACGCGACTGAGCACCCCGTTGGGAAGAAAGAACGAAGAGCGGGACGAGATCCAGCGGGAGTGGTCCGGGACGAGTCCTCCGGCGGCAAGGACGCAGTGAATGTGCGGATGAAACTGCAAGCGCTGATTCCAGGTGTGGAGCACGCTGAAGAATCCGATCTCCGCCCCCAGGTGGCGGGGATCGCGAGCGATCTCGAGCAGGGTTTCGGCGCTGGCGTGGAAGAGCAGGTTGTAAATCAGACGCTTGTTCTGCAAGGCCAGCGGAGCAAGCTCGCGTGGCAGGGTGAAGACAACATGCACGTAGCGGGTGGGCAGCAGCTCCTGCTCACGAGCTTGGAGCCAGCGAGCCCGGGCGTTGCCCTGACATCGCGGGCAATGCCGGTTTCTGCACGAGTTGTAGGAGACGGCGACGGTATGTCCACAGTCGACACAACGATCGCGGTGTCCGCCTAATGCAGCGGTGCGGCAGCGCGTGATGGCCAGCAACACCTTCTGGTGTTGCCAGTTGATCCACCGGCGACTGCGTTCAAGAAAAGACTGCCCTGCATAGCGAACGATATCGGCCACCTCCAAAGGAGGCCGGTTCATGCGCTCTTTGTTTGCTCCCTTTGTCCGCCGATGGTCAGTGTGTCCAGAGGACTGCTGGTGGCGCTGAGATGCTGCCGGGAGAGATGCAGATAGATCGTTGTCTCCTCCAGGTCGCGATGTCCCAGCAGTAACTGAATGGTGCGCAGGTCGGCGCCGGCTTCGAGCAGATGCGTGGCAAAGCAATGACGAAGCGTGTGCGGATGAATGTGCTTGTGGGCAAGCCCGGCGCGACATGCCGCCTGATGACAGGCGTGCCAGACGCCGTTCGGCGAAATGGGATCAGGGCCGGTATGCCAGCGGTTGCCGGGAAACAGCCAGTCCTTGGGCTTATGCCGAAGACCTCGCCAGTAAAGACGCAGCGCATCGAGCAGCTTCGAGCTGAGCATGACATCGCGGTCCTTGCGCCCCTTGCCTCCGCGGATATGAATGACCATGCGCTGGCTGTCGATATCGCTGACCTTCAGGCGTGTCAGTTCCGCTCGGCGTGCGCCGGTGGCATAGAGTGTCATGAGCAAAATGCGATGGAAGGGCGACTGGGCTGCATCAATCAGACGTGCCACTTCTTCCTGGCTGAGCACCAGCGGCAACCGGAATACGCTCTTCGGGTATGGCGTCTCCGCTATGCTCCAGCCTCGCTTCAGCACCTTGGCGTAGAAAAATCGCAAGGCTGCCAGCCGCTGCCCCACGGTGTTCGGGGAAAGCTTGCTGCTAAGCAACATGGCCTGATACTGGCGTATATGCTCGGTGCCAAGCCGGTCTGGGGAACGATGGAAGTACTGGCTGAACTGCTCGACGTTGCGAATGTAGGTGCGGATGGTGGACTCGGAAAAGTTACGGCGCTTCAACTCCTCCAGCATGATCTGGCGTAGATGGGTCACAGGGGTATCTCCTCCTCTGCGACACAACTTACCTCAACTCAGCCAAGCTTCGCTCTGACACACGCGGATGCGTCCGCCGCTTCAGCGGCTTCGTTCAAATCGCCAAGTAGCTCACAAATGGAATTCCCGGCAGCATAACCGTTGGAGTAGGTGGTCGGAAGCAGCCCCGTGCGCGAACGGTCTTTTCCTCAGCTGCCCGCACCGTGCTTTGCGATACACTCGCGCTATGTCATTCGAAAAAACAGGCGAACTCTTTAACGAAGAACCCCGCGCGGCGAGCAGCAAGGTGATGATCGCACATGTCGATGGCGGCTCGCGCGGCAACCCTGGGCCCGCCGGGTACGGCGCATACATCACCGACGGCGAGGGCAAGAAGGTGGCCGAACTGGGCGAGTTTCTCGGGGTGCAGACCAACAACTTCGCCGAATACTCGGGACTGATTGCGGCGCTGGAGTACGCGGTGGAGCACGGCTATGGCACGGTGAAGGTGGTCAGCGACTCCGAGTTGCTGGTGAAGCAGATGAAGGGCCAGTACAAGGTTCGCAGCGAGGCGTTGCTGTCGATTTACAACGAGGCCAAAATGCTGATCCGCAAGCTGGACCGCTTTGAGATTCGCCACGTGCTGCGGCACCTGAACAAAGACGCCGACCGGCTGGCCAATGATGCGATGGATCGCGGCATGGGACGCGCCAGCACGGCCCGCGCCGACTCCCCCGCGGCGAATGCCCCTACTGCGAATGCCTACGCCAAGCCTCCTGTGGAGCGCGAAGCGATCAAAGAGCTGCGCGGATTTGTGCGCGATGGCGTGGTGGAGTTTACCGGCGAGAAGTTTCCGGATGGGGTGTTTGTGGTGGTGCGGCGGGCGAGGTAGCGCGAGAGTCACACACCTCAGTTTTTTATGCAAAGCAGAGAAGCGCGGGCCGGAGCGGCTCGCGCTTCTCTCTTCGTAAGGATACGGCCTTCAGCTTGTGAGGGCCTTCTTTACGGCTTCGCTGACCTGTTTGCCGTCGATGCGGGCGCCGGCGAATTTGGCCATCACCGTCTTCATGATCGTGCCCATCTCCTTGGCGGTGGGCGAGCCCATTTCGGCGATGACCGACTGCACGGCGGAGTCGATTTCTGCGGGGCCGACGGCTTGGGGAAGGTAGCCCTCGATGAAGACGATCTCCTCCAATTCTTTGGCTGCAAGTTCGGGCCGGTTGCCTTTGGTAAACGCCTCGGCAGCTTCGTGCCGCTGCTTGATCAAGGCAGAGAGGACCTGCATCTCCTCCTTTTCGTCGAGCGGCTCGCGTTTGTCGATCTCCTTGTTCTTGAGTGCGGATTTGACCATGCGCAGCGTGGAGAGGCGCAGCTCCTGCCGCGACTTCATCGACTCGACGATATCTTTTTGAACTTGCGAAGTAATATTGGTGACTGTGTTCATGACTCTATGATACGCGCGCGCGTGTTATTATCGGACGGGTCTGGCCGTTTCGGTCAAACTGTGGGCATAGCATATCCAAGTCCGGACGATTCGGAGTTCCTCTCCTAGATACAATAAGTGCACTAAGAGCGTTCCTCTGTGGGGATGAACCGTTCGTCCAAGGGGCCCTCTCACACGCGCGGAAGAACATGGCGGACATTGTGGAAGATGCGGAGGCCAACTCGACTCGGCGCATGCGCACACTGCTCGACCGGCTCTGGGTCGAGTGGAGACAGCTCGATTATGACATCGAGACGGCCAGCGAAGACATTGAGCGTATCGCCGGCGAGGATAAAGCCTGCCAGCGACTGCGACAGATCGCCTGGGCCGTGCTCTTCAACGGGGTACCTTATCACTACGAGGCCGTCTGCATGCGGCCATAATTCGATCCCAACATTCTCCTTGTGCTGAATAAAATGAATGCTGCCACCCAATACATCGAAATGCTGCCATGGACGCCGTCTTCGGTACAACGTTAAGCTGCCAATGGATGCAAACAAGTCAGCCGCCTCGGCGTTGCTTACCGAGTAGTAACCTCGGACTTTGGCGATCTTCCGCCCGGGACCTCAGGTAGTGGTGTCTGTGAAGCCAGTGCGGTAGGGCGAGGATTCCTGAATGCGGATAGGTGGATGAAAGCCCTGTTTTGTTCAACTATCGTGGAACTTGGTCGCAATAACTTCCGGATCAGTAGTGTCCGGCTAAAAGTCGAATAGATTGAACTGGTTACCGGAATCGACTAAGTCGTTATCGAAGGCAGCTGCGTGAAGTGCCCATAAAATGGGCGCTTTCTCGAAAAGCGTGAGGCTGAGGATCTGTAAAATCTGGTAGAGGCTGGCGTCCAGCTCCAACCGTTTGCGCACGATTGCCACCAGGACGTATACCGAGACTGCGATCCATATCTGAGTCTTCACGGCATTCTCGCTGGTGCCGGAGAATGCCTTGATGCGTAGGTGCTGCTTGATCCATTTGAAAAACAATTCAACTTGCCAGCGCTGCTTGTAGATTTGCGCGATCGTCAACGCCGGGAGCGCAAAGTTGTTGGTCAGGAACTTCAGCCGCTTATTGGTCTCCGCATCGAAGTAACTCACGCGTCGCAGTGGATCGGGATACGCAGAAGCCGATTCCAGAGATGTTAGAAGCACGGTCTGATCGGAGCGAACGCCTGTGCTCTTATCGACCGGATGCGAGTAGCGCCGCTGAATCGAAACGTTCGACTTGGTGCGCACCACGAAGAAAGCCGAGCTGAGCGTGAACACAAACAGACGTTGGAAATCGATGTAGCCGCGGTCCATCACATAGAACGCGCCGGGTTCCGGCATGATCTCGTCCAAGATGTTTACGTCATGCACTTTGCCGTTAGTAATGCGGATAAATGTGGGAATGTTGCCGTGCAGATCCAGCAGAGTGTGCATTTTGACAGCAGCTTTGTGCTCACGGAACTTGGCCCATGGGAACAAGGAAAGGCAGAGATCAATAGTCGTGGAGTCCAAGGCATAGAGGCTGTTGTTCAGGTCAACGCCCAACGGATCGCAGGCGTAGAGAGGCCGTGCCATGCCAACCAGAATTTGTGCGAAGTCGGCGAAGATCCTCCAATCATGAGATTCGTTCGCATCCGCTAAAGTCGAGCGCGTCACCTTGCCACGAAAGCCCATGTGGTATAACTTGGCACCCATCGCGCGAAGGCATGCTTCTATGTCGCGCAGACTTTCCCGGTAAGTCAATTGCGCGAAGGCCATCGCCAGATACTGGTCCCAACAAGAGAAACCTCGCAGGTGGGAGTCGCCGCGATAGCGAGCTACACATTTCTGAAACTCCTTGCCCGGGGCGTGCTCGATCAGTTGAGAGAAGATAGTGCGGCCAGCATTCATTCCACTATTGTTTCGGATCTGGAACTCGTCGTCTCAGGCCGAAAGCCGCATTCTGGATTTCAAATCGTTCTCGCGCCGAACGGCCACATCCTGCTGACCCGTAGAGACTTACGCAACTCTCTGAAATTTTAGCCGGACACTACTGCTTCCGGATAATAAGGCCCCAGTTCTGGCTGGCGCGAATCGGAATTACAGGCTGGATATTCAGAACATCTTGCGTGCGATCGAATGGACCAATACCAAAATTGCTGTTGTTTTGAACTGGAACGCTGATCAGGCTCGCGACCAACTGCGTTTTGCAATTCTGCCGCGCCAGATTCTCTTCCTATGCATTGAGAGGGGAAGTGGGGGGCCGTCGCGACCGGACGGGCCCCTTTGAACGAGTGCACGGCACGATTAGTAGTCCAGCACTTCCTTCATACGCATTTCAGCGATAGCCCTCTGTGCCTCCTCGCTGAGGTTGGATTCGCCGAGCTGAATGGTCACCTTGTTAATGTTGCCAGTGAACTTGTTATCACCCTCCTTGTAGTCGTCGGTGACAACCGTGTAGAGGTTCTCGCCCACGTCGGTCGTTTCCGCGCCAAACGCGTTTGGGTGAGTGTGCTCGATCCGTCCTGTGGCAACCTTTTCACCGTTGACGAAGATGAAACCGGTCCCCCCCGCACCGGGCTTACCTCCATCGTAATTAAACTCAAAGCGGAGCGTCACCGGGCCGGCTGGCAGGCGAGCGGGGCCAGCGATCTTGTAAACCTCGCGAGCGAGCCAGTTGTAGGCGAACCTGGGTGTGCCTTCCTTGACATAGAGGCTCCAGCCACCCATTTTCCCGCCTTGGGCGAGGACCACCCCGTCTGCCCCGGCCTCAGGGACCTCGATGTCGGCCGTGACCACAAAGGAGCGGTTCTTGACGTTGATGAACGCATTCTCGAGCAACCCCTGCATTCCTTTATAGACCGTCAACTCGGTGCGGCCTTCCATCAGATCCGGACGGCCGGCCAGGGCGGGGTTGAAGCGCTCCCAGGCGCGGTCGTCAAGCGGCAACACGTTGTACTTGACGGCCTCCTCCAGGAAGACTCCCTTTAGCTCCTCAAGCTTTGACGTGTATTTCGCGGCGAGGTCATCCGCACAACTGAAGTCTTTCTCTACGTTGTAAAGCTCCCACTTGTCATTGGCAAACGTGGCCCGCGGCTTGCTCTCCCACGGCGCCCGGTGCACCGTGGTGGCGAACCAGCCGTCTTGGTAGATGCCCCGGTTGCCTGCCATCTCGAAGTATTGCGTTGTGTGGCGCGACTTCGCCTCGGCGCTATTAAAGGTGTCGAGCATGCTAACGCCTTCGATGGGTTTCTGCTTGAAGCCATGGACGGCGCCGGGTTGGGGCAGCCCAACTGTCTCCAGCACCGTCGGGGCAATGTCAATAATGTGGTACCACTGGGTACGCAGGCCGCCCTTCTCGTTGACACCCTTCGGCCAATGGACCACCATGGGCTGGCAGATGCCGCCATAGGAGGCCACCTGGTGGCCCCAGCCAAACGGCGTGGCGCCGGCGAAGGCCCAGCCGTTGGGATACAAAATATGCGAATTCGGCCCGCCGAATTCGTCCAGGTTCTTCAGCGCAATGTCGAGGGGCTCTGGCAACGCGTTGAACACGGACATTTCATTAAAGGCGCCGATGGGGCCGCCCTGAAAAACCGAGCCGTTGTCGCCAGTGATGTAGAAGATCAGCGTGTTGTCCATTTCCCCCAGGTCTTCGATCGCGTCCAGGAACCGCCCGATTTCGTAGTCGGTCACCTCGGCATAGGCGGCATAGATTTCCATGTACCTGGCAAATACCTTTTTCTCGTCGGCCGCCAACTGATCCCATTCCTGGATCCCCGGCGGCTTGGGCGCGAGTTCGGTGCCCGGGGGCACGACCCCCATTTTGATCTGGCGGGCCAGCGTTTCCTTCCGCACCTGGTCCCAGCCCTGGTCGAACTTGCCCTTGTACTTGTTGCGCCACTTCTCGGGCACCTGGAACGGAGCGTGGGTGCCAGCGGCGGAGTAGTAGACGAAAAATGGCTTGTCGGGGGCGAGCGAATGCTGGGAACGCACCCATGTGATGGCCTTGTCGGTTATGTCGGTGCTGGCGTAGTAATTCGGGTCGTGGGGCAAATCCACCCTGTTCATATTATCGAAAATGACCGGACGAAAGAGGTCAGCCTCGCCGGACATGAAGCCGTAGAACCTCTCAAACCCGCTATACATCGGCCAGCGGTCGAACGGTCCGACAGCGCTGGTTTCCCAAGGCCCCAGCTCGTGACACTTGCCGAACATGGCGGTGCTATAGCCGTTGAGCCGCAAGATCTCGGGCAGCATCGTGACGCTGCTGGGACGCATCCCGGTGTTCCCCGGGAAGGCGGTGGCCATTTCCGCGATGATGCCGAAGTTGGTGCTATGGCTATTGCGGCCGGTAAGCAGGCCCATGCGGGTGGGGGAACACAATGGGGTGACTTTGAAATTGTTGTAGCGCAGCCCGGCCTCGGCAAGGCGGTCGAGCGTCGTCATCTGAATCGGTCCGCCGAACGTCGATGCATCGCCGAAGCCAAAGTTGTCAAGTAAGATGACAACCACGTTGGGCGCGCCTATCGGCGCCTTCACCTGGAACCGCGGCGGAGCTTTGGCATTGCGCGCATCAAGCTCGGTGATTGGCGGATACTGAGGCTCGGGAACGGGCAGCACGGTACGGTCCACGGAGTCGGCAGCGCCGGGCGCGCTGCTTTGGATGTTCTTTTTTCCCGATTGCATCTCTTATTCTCCCGTTGTTCCTTATTCTGTCGCCGGGGCAGTTCCCGGGGTTGCTCGGCCATTCACGGTTTTTCGGCCGAGATAGCCAAGGCAGAGACATAGCGAGCAGGAGAATCGCCAGCGGAGCGGCTGGGCATCTTAGGATTCCTTGGTTCCGGGTGAGTGGTCGGCTTACTCGGAAGTGATGCGTAAAGTTGAGATACCCGACGGAAAATCTTAGGGCTGTATCTGAAGCGCCCACAAAGTGAGAGGTGTGCGTTGTCGTGCTGTTTGCGGGCGCTTCAGATACAGCGATTTGAAGGAAGCCGCCTTCGCGAGCTATGTACTTTGAATGGGGTTGGGATGGGTCGGCGTTGCCAGCTCAGTACGAGGAGAGCAGTAACGTGTGGCGCTTGGGCCGGTAAGGTGGGGTCGGCTGCAAAGATTTCGAGGGTAATTGCTTGTGGTCCGTGCGACAGGGTGCATGCCTCCTTGCGCCGGAGCGTGGAAGAGCAACCACGTGGCAGTGCACGTGGATGGAACGGGTTGTAGTTGATGTTTCACGCGGCACCTCTGAACGGAGCAGGTGGGGCGCGGAGTCGGAGCTGCGCGGCGGTGAACCTCTCGACAAGCTTCATGGCTCCGCCACAGTGCGGACACTTCCAGAAAGTTAAGCCTTTGTTCTCGGTTGCTACAGATCTGGTAGCTCTGGCTCGTACTGGTGTGTTCAGTAGTCGAGCACAAAGTGGCAGGAGAGCGGCCCGCCGCCGGTTGGCAAGGAAGCCGAAGTTGCGGATACGCACGAAACCACGCGGGAGCAGATGCAGGAGGAAGCGGCGCAGGAACTCATCGACGGGCAGACTCATGAGCTGCTTCTTGTTTCGGTGAGCGGAGTCTCGCCAGCGGAATGTCACGTTGCCATCGGCCAGAGATACGAGTCTGCGATTGGAGATGGCGACCCGGTGGGTGTATGCGCTGAGATAGCTGAGCGCGTGATCGGCCCCTTTAAAAGGGCGCTTGGAGTAGACGAACCATTCGTGACGGAACAGGATTCGGAGCCAGGAAGCAAAGATGCGTGGTCGTTGCCAGTGGCGCCAGATTGCCGTGAAACTGGAGTGTGCCTTCGCGGAAAGCAGCCTTCAGTCCGGCGAGGAACTTACCGCGGAAGACGCGACTGAGCACCCCGTTGGGAAGAAAGAACGAAGAGCGGGACGAGATCCAGCGGGAGTGGTCCGGGACGAGTCCTCCGGCGGCAAGGACGCAGTGAATGTGCGGATGAAACTGCAAGCGCTGATTCCAGGTGTGGAGCACGCTGAAGAATCCGATCTCCGCCCCCAGGTGGCGGGGATCGCGAGCGATCTCGAGCAGGGTTTCGGCGCTGGCGTGGAAGAGCAGGTTGTAAATCAGACGCTTGTTCTGCAAGGCCAGCGGAGCAAGCTCGCGTGGCAGGGTGAAGACAACATGCACGTAGCGGGTGGGCAGCAGCTCCTGCTCACGAGCTTGGAGCCAGCGAGCCCGGGCGTTGCCCTGACATCGCGGGCAATGCCGGTTTCTGCACGAGTTGTAGGAGACGGCGACGGTATGTCCACAGTTGACACAACGATCGCGGTGTCCGCCTAATGCAGCGGTGCGGCAGCGCGTGATGGCCAGCAACACCTTCTGGTGTTGCCAGTTGATCCACCGGCGACTGCGTTCAAGAAAAGACTGCCCTGCATAGCGAACGATATCGGCCACCTCCAAAGGAGGCCGGTTCATGCGCTCTTTGTTTGCTCCCTTTGTCCGCCGATGGTCAGTGTGTCCAGAGGACTGCTGGTGGCGCTGAGATGCTGCCGGGAGAGATGCAGATAGATCGTTGTCTCCTCCAGGTCGCGATGTCCCAGCAGTAACTGAATGGTGCGCAGGTCGGCGCCGGCTTCGAGCAGATGCGTGGCAAAGCAATGACGAAGCGTGTGCGGATGAATGTGCTTGTGGGCAAGCCCGGCGCGACATGCCGCCTGATGACAGGCGTGCCAGACGCCGTTCGGCGAAATGGGATCAGGGCCGGTATGCCAGCGGTTGCCGGGAAACAGCCAGTCCTTGGGCTTATGCCGAAGACCTCGCCAGTAAAGACGCAGCGCATCGAGCAGCTTCGAGCTGAGCATGACATCGCGGTCCTTGCGCCCCTTGCCTCCGCGGATATGAATGACCATGCGCTGGCTGTCGATATCGCTGACCTTCAGGCGTGTCAGTTCCGCTCGGCGTGCGCCGGTGGCATAGAGTGTCATGAGCAAAATGCGATGGAAGGGCGACTGGGCTGCATCAATCAGACGTGCCACTTCTTCCTGGCTGAGCACCAGCGGCAACCGGAATACGCTCTTCGGGTATGGCGTCTCCGCTATGCTCCAGCCTCGCTTCAGCACCTTGGCGTAGAAAAATCGCAAGGCTGCCAGCCGCTGCCCCACGGTGTTCGGGGAAAGCTTGCTGCTAAGCAACATCGCCTGATACTGGCGTATATGCTCGGTGCCAAGCCGGTCTGGGGAACGATGGAAGTACTGGCTGAACTGCTCGACGTTGCGAATGTAGGTGCGGATGGTGGACTCGGAAAAGTTACGGCGCTTCAACTCCTCCAGCATGATCTGGCGTAGATGGGTCACAGGGGTATCTCCTCCTCTGCGACACAACTTACCTCAACTCAGCCAAGCTTCGCTCTGACACACGCGGATGCGTCCGCCGCTTCAGCGGCTTCGTTGTGTGCTGGGCATGCTCAACAGTTTGGAGGTGAAAGTCCTCCGCCCAACCTGATGGAGGTGAAGGGCTAGTGATGATGCAAGGGCTACCGCCGCGAGGCGGGGTCTGAAAGAAGCATGGATCAAAAGTGCGAGTCGATGGACAAGAACCGGATACAAGGCGTTAGCGTCGGACGAGCGGGCAACTTACCGCGAAGTCCATATCCATCAAAGATGCGAAGCGTAGATTCGGCGGCTGTGCACGGAAGACGGTTGAGCTTACCCCAGGAGATCTGCTCTGTGTCGCTACGGCGACTGAGGTTGTCGAAAGGGAACCTGACCGCAGAGCAGAAGTCAGCAGAGGGCATATTAGGCTATGTCGTCGGCAAGGCTAGTGAGGCACTCCAATGCCGAAAGGCGGAGTCAACGGATAGGCCGAGCCGGAAACGATAGTTGAAGGCCCGAACGAGAAGAGAGGCAAGTAGGACATGAGTCTCAGGAGCGACATGCAGCAGAACTTTCAGGCAGAACTGAACTTCTCTACTACGCCAGCAGGTGAAGCCCGCGAAGTGGGAAGAGAAGAGACTGAACCGCTTCCGACGACGAATGATTCCAAAAGCCCAGCCAGCACGAATCGATTGATGGAGGAAGTATGTGAGCGAGAGAACATGAAAGAGGCGTTGCGGCGAGTAAAGTCCAATAAAGGTAGTGCGGGCATCGACAGGATGACTGTTGGTGCAATCGCTGACTATCTGAAACAGCATTGGCTAGCCATCCGGGAACGACTGCTGAATGGAACCTATGAACCGAATCCGGTGAGACGGGTAAAATCCCCAAACCAGATGGAGGGGTGCGCAAGCTCGGCATCC
>CAVWYG010000005.1:0-367500 GCA_963759215.1 uncultured Acidobacteriota bacterium | reverse complement strand
TCGCATGAGCCTAAACCAGTCCTACCTTCGGGTAGTGCTGGGGTTGTAGGGCCGACAATAGTAGAGTTACCAATTCATTTGTTAGTCGAAGCCCTCTGGAAAGAGGGGCCATAGAGTGTGATAGCCACGTAGGCGAAAACAAATGAACTCGAAGTCGGTACCTGAGTACCGCGGGGCACGTGAAACCCTGCGGGAAGCAACGGGGACCATCCCGTAAGGCTAAATACTACCTACTGACCGATAGTGAACCAGTACCGTGAGGGAAAGGTGAAAAGAACCCCTGCGAGGGGAGTGAAATAGTACCTGAAACCGTGTGCCTACAAGCAGTGGGAGGGCTATGCCCGTAAGGGAATGCCTGACCGCGTGCCTATTGCATAATGAGCCGGCTAGTTATTCTTGTCAGCAAGGTTAAGCGGAAGCGAGCCGTAGCGAAAGCGAGTCCTAATAGGGCGTTAAGTTGGCAGGAATAGACGCGAAGCGGGATGATCTACCCTTGGCCAGGTTGAAAGTGGGGTAACACCCACTGGAGGACCGAACCGGTGTTTGTTGAAAAAAGCTCGGATGAGCTGAGGGTAGGGGTGAAAGGCTAATCAAATTCCGTGATAGCTCGTTCTCTCCGAAATAGCTTTAGGGCTAGCCTCGTGCGATTTGCAGTGGTGGTAGAGATCTGGATGGACTAAGGGGCTTTCCAGCTTACTGAATCCAACCAAACTTCGAATGCCATGGACAACCAGCACGGGAGTCAGACGGCGGGGGCTAAGCTTCGTCGTCGAGAGGAAAACAGTCCAGATCGCCTGCTAAGGTCCCAAAGTTCTAGCTAAGTGGGAAAGGATGTCGGAACGCCCAGACAGCCAGGAGGTTGGCTTAGAAGCAGCCATCCTTTAAAGAAAGCGTAATAGCTCACTGGTCAAGCGGTCCGGTGCCGACAATTCAACGGGGCTCAAGCTAGACACCGAAGCAGCGGATGCGTCGTAAGACGCGTGGTAGGAGAGCATTCTCAGCGGTTTGAAGCGAGACCGGAAGGACTCGTGGACTGCTGTGGAAGAGACCCTGCCGGCATAAGTAGCGATAACGGAGGTGAGAACCCTCCGCGCCGAAAGTCTAAGGTTTCCTGAGGAAGGTTAATCCGCTCAGGGTTAGTCGGTCCCTAAGGCGAGGCCGAGAGGCGTAGCTGATGGACATCCGGTTAATATTCCGGAACTCCCAAGATTTCGTTATCACGATGGGGTGACGCAGAAGGATAATCCCGGCCACATATGGCTATGTGGTTCAATGTATGTAAGCCTGACTTGGTAGGCAAATCCGCCGAGTCTTAAGGGTGAGATACAAAGCAGTCCCGTACGGGGCAAAGGGGATGATTTCACGCTGCCAAGAAAAACCTCTAAGGAGAAATTTGGGGAACCGTACCACAAACCGACACAGGTAGACGAGGAGAATATCCAAAGGCGCTCAAGAGAACACTCGTTCAGGAACTCGGCAAATTAACCCCGTAACTTCGGGAGAAGGGGTGCCTCACTAGGGTTCATAGCCCGAAGAGGCCGCAGCGAATCGCGCACGGCGACTGTTTAACAAAAACACAGGTCTCTGCAAAGTCTAAAACGACGTATAGGGGCTGACGCCTGCCCGGTGCCGGAAGGTTAAAGGGAGAGGTTAACCGCAAGGTGAAGCTTTGAACTGAAGCCCCGGTGAACGGCGGCCGTAACTATAACGGTCCTAAGGTAGCGAAATTCCTTGTCGGGTAAGTTCCGACCTGCACGAATGGCGTAACGATCGTGCGACTGTCTTAACGAGTGACTTGGCGAACTTGTAGTACCGGTGAAGATGCCGGTTTCCCGCATCTAGACGGAAAGACCCCGTGCACCTTTACTATACCTTCACTATGAATTATGGACTTTGCTGCGCAGGATAGGTGGGAGGCTTTGAACTCAGGCTTTTGGGCTTGGGGGAGCCAACGGTGAGATACCACCCTGTGAATTCTGTGATTCTAACCTACTCCCGTTACCCGGGAGAGGGACATAGTGAGGCGGGTAGTTTGACTGGGGCGGTCGCCTCCTAAATTGTAACGGAGGCGCACGAAGCTACGCTCAGGCTGTTTGGAAATCAGCCGTCGAGTGCAATGGCATAAGCGTGGTTTACTGCGAGACCTACAAGTCGAGCAGTTGCGAAAGCAGGTCATAGTGATCCGGTGGTTCTGTATGGAAGGGCCATCGCTCAACGGATAAAAGGTACGCCGGGGATAACAGGCTGATCGGAGCCAAGAGTTCATATCGACGCTCCGGTTTGGCACCTCGATGTCGGTTCATCGCATCCTGGAGCTGTAGAAGGTTCCAAGGGTTAGGCTGTTCGCCTATTAAAGCGGTACGTGAACTGGGTTCAGAACGTCGCGAGACAGTTCGGTCCCTATCTGGTGTGGGCGTAGGAGATTTGAGAGGGCCTGTCCTTAGTACGAGAGGACCGGGATGGACGAACCTCTTGTGTTCCAGCTGTCGTGCCAACGGCATGGCTGGGTAGCGAAGTTCGGTTGTGATAACCGCTGAATGCATATAAGCGGGAAGCACTCCTCAAGATTAGATCTCCCAATCCAAAAGGATAAAGAAGGGCACAGGAAGACCACCTGTTTGATAGGCTGGATGTGCAGGCGCAGTGATGCGTATAGCTTACCAGTACTAATCGCCCGTTCGGCTTGACCATAAAATTTACTCTGCGCATGGAGCGTAATTGCTCCCGCCTTGAGTTACCCAATGCTATTTAGTTGTGAGACATCGATCTCACGATCTTTTAAAGTTTGGCGTTACGAGTAGAGATCCTTCGCGGCGATGCCGCTCAGGATCTCGGCTGCGGGCTCAGACGCCCGCAAACGCCTCAAGTTTCCGGTGATCATACCGCAAGGGAAACACCCGTTCCCATCCCGAACACGGAAGTTAAGCCTTGCTGGGCCGATTGTACTGCACGCGAAAGTGTGTGGGAGAGTAGGTCGTTGCCGGATTAAATAAAGGCCTCACGCCTTAAGCGTGGGGCCTTTTCCGTTTGTTGAATGCGTGAAAGTTTAACGGGCAGTTCAACCTCGATGCTGCGTTTCAGCGCCGCCTGTCGAAGCCGTCCAAGAAGCCTCAAGCCGACTCAGAAGAGGGCATCCCGACCGATCTTGGGTTTGAGGCCGCGACTGAGAATCAAGTGATTGCCAAGGTCGCTGCCGACATCAGTACCTGATGCGCATTGCCCATCAGGATTCCACCAAGGGCGTTGTTGCTGCCGAAAAAGCATCTAGACCATTGTCAGGCGCACCTCGGTTGCGATCCCGCGGAGTCTTGAGATTTCTTCTGGCTTACCGTGTTTCCAGTGCCGGGTTCAGGTGCTCTTCGATCTGGTGCTGCACCTGGCGGCGGAATTCTAGGGGGTTGGCAACGTGGCTGAAGGGTTCGTTGGTGCCGCCGGTGCCGCGGACGGTAATGCTGCCATAATTCAGCATCCGACCGAAGATGGTCTGTTCGACGCCGACGCTCTCGACCTTTGCGAGAAATAGTTCGATGGTGCGCTTGGTGAGGAATCCCACTTTGATGATGATTCGTTTATTGGTCACGGCCATCTCGGTGGCGTTGCGGCGGATGACGGCGAGGGCCAGGATCAGGCCGCCGAAGAGGATCAGGGTGAGCCCAGCGATGGCCGCCGCCTGAGCTTCGCCACGCTCGGTGTGCTTGGCTGCGATATCCCAGACGATCAAGGCGAGTCCGGCAGCAGAGAAGATTGCCTCCGCGAAAATAGAGCGCCAGAGCACGATCCAGTGCAGGTGGGTTGCGTACAGAATTTGCTCGCCGGGATTGAGGTTGTTTTGAACGTAGCCCAATGCGATGACCTCCTGAGTGTCTATTGATGGTAACGCTTGGAAGCGGAACATGCCGCGCTCAAATGGCCCGGGCCGCCAGAATCTGGCGCCCCAGCGTACGGACTGATTGCATCGCGACGGCGGCTTACGCCGAGGCCGGGATAAAGCTAAGCCCGGAGGTCGGCAAAGACCTTGCGGGCGGCGGCGATGGTGGCATCGATATCCTCGGCGGTGTGCGCGGTGCTGAGGAACGCGGCTTCAAACTGTGACGGTGGGAGCCAGACGCCAGCATCCAGCATTCCGCGGTGGAATCGGCCAAAAAGGTCGGTGTTGCAGGGCGCGGCGGTCTCCCAGTCGAAGACCGGATGATCGGTGAAAAACCATGTAAACATGCTGCCGACCTGGTTGGCGGTGAGGGCGACTCCGGCATCGCGCGCTGCCTGGGAGACGCCTTCGACCAGCTTTGCGGCCAGGGTTTTGAGACCGGGATAGATCGTGCTGCGGCCCGCGCACAATGTTTTCAGCATGGCGAGTCCGGCGGCCATGGCTAGGGGATTTCCGCTGAGGGTTCCGGCCTGATAGACGGGGCCGAGAGGCGAGATCTGGTTCATCAGCGCGGCGGGACCGCCATAGGCACCGACGGGGAGTCCGCCACCAATCACCTTGCCTAAGGTGGTAAGGTCTGGCTTAATATTATAGAGCTCCTGTGCGCCGCCGTAGCTGACGCGAAAGCCGGTCATAACCTCGTCAAAGATGAGCAGGCTTCCCTCACGCTGGGTGAGAGAGCGGACGGATTCGAGGTAGCCGGGTTTGGGCGGAACACAACCCATGTTGCCGACGACGGGCTCGATGATGACACAGGCGATCTGGTGCTTGAAGTTTCCGAAAGCTTCTTCGAGCGCGGCAACGTCGTTATAGGGCAGGGCAAGGGTGAACTTGACGAATTCTTCGGGAACTCCGGCCGAGCCTGGGATTCCAAAGGTGGCAACGCCGGAGCCGGCTTTTACCAGCAGCGCATCGCTGTGGCCGTGATAGCAGCCTTCGAATTTGACTATGTACTTGCGGTTGGTTGCGGCGCGGGCGAGGCGAATGGCCGACATGGTGGCCTCGGTGCCGCTGGAGACGAAGCGAACTTTTTCCATCGAGGGAAAAGCGTGGATGACCGCTTCGGCGAGATCGGCCTCGGAAAGGGTGGAGGCTCCGAAGCTGGTGCCCTTGCGGGCGGCTTCAATGACGGCCTCGACGACCTGCGGGGGGCAATGGCCCAAGATCAGCGGGCCCCAGGAGAGCACGTAGTCGATATAGCGGTTTCCGTCGGCATCGGTCATGCGTGCGCCGGCACCGCTGACGATCATGGGTGGCTCGCCGCCAACGGCGAGGAATGCGCGGACCGGAGAGTTGACGCCTCCAGGAAAGAAGGTTTCAGCACGCTGCTGGAGGGAATGCGAGAGATCAAGTTTTCTGGACACAGAAACCAACCAGGGCGGAGTGGGTTTTAGAATTAGAGCAACTCCGCAAAAAAGAATTTTGCGACCATTCAACATAGCAAAAACGCGGAAGTGCGAGCAACGTCGCATACCGGGCGGAGCTGGACGATCGTTCGGCGCAGGGCGTCGAATAAGAGCTGGTGTCAAAGGCAGCGGGAAGAATTTAGAAAGATGAAGAAACATACATTATCGTTGGTTCGATTTGTTGCGGTCGCGGTGCTGCTGATGGCGATGTGCGGGGCCATGCACGCCGAGGTCGGCCTGATGCTGGACGAGGCTCTGCGGGTTGGTTCCTCGAAGTGGACGGGCGCGGGACACTCGGCGGTATATCTATCCGGTGTGTGCATGGTTTCGCCGGTGGAACTGAGATTGTGCGGGCCGGGCGAGAATGGGGTCGTGCTCACCAACTATCCCTCATTTGGAGAAGACCGCTCGTATGAGTGGAACGCGATTCCGCTGAATGTGTACCTGTATGGCGTGGAAGACGAGTCGGCACGGCCGCTGTACGCCAGCCAGACGGTGCGCTGGCTGCTGGGAGAACGTTACCGCGAGAAATATATGGGGGGGCTATGCACGGGGAACTGCGCGACGAATCCCAACGCTCTCTGGCGCGAGTCGGTGGCTTCGACCTTCATCCGCGATATCTACATGTTTACGCTGAAGACGACGCCCGAGCAGGATCGTGCAATGGTGGAAAAGTTCAACCGCGCAGCCAACGTGGGCCGCTTCAATGGAGTTACCTACAACTGCGCCGACTTTGCGCGCGCGATCGTGAATACGTATTTTCCGGGCGCGGCGAAACCCGATCATATCAATGATTTCTGGATCACGACTCCGAAGGCAATCGCAAAATCCTTTGCGCATTATGGAGTAAAGCATCCCGAGCTGGAGTTTCACGTGGTTCGCTTCTCGCAGATCCCTGGCGAGTACCCGATCAGCAAGGACAATCGCAAGGGAACAGAGCAACTCTACCGGGCGAACCGGTGGCGCCTGCCGCTGGCGGTGTTGCGTCCCTATGAGCTGATGTTTTTCGCCAGCAGCTACACGCTAACGGGAAGATTCAATCCGGAGCTGGAAGTGCGGCGGCGGCCGACAGAGGAAGTGGCTGGGTTGGAGACGGAGCTGCAGGAGGCTCGCGCCTCAGGAGATAGGGAGCGGGAGAAGCAGTGCAAGCAGGAGCTTCGGTCGGTGCGCGCAACAGCCTTGGGCACCAGGGAAGAATGGTCGGGCTACGGCGCCAGCCTTCGCCTGTATGAGGCCGATGCAATCACGCAGGGCTATTCGAGCGATCTGGAGAGTTTGCGGAAGCTGGCGAAACGTACGGTTGCCACGAGCTGGATCACGATGGATGAGCAGGGAGGACTGCTGCTGCGTCCGCGGGATGGGCGATCCGGGGCGAAGGTTGGGCTGAGCGCGAACACGGTGGCGGAGAGTTCGGCGAACGCGAGGATGGGATATTTGCTGATGCTGTCGCGAGTGGATGCTGAGCTGCGCAAGACGCCGAAGAATCGCGAGACGCTTGGGTTCTTCCGTAAGGATTGGGAGTTGATGGAGCAGCTGCGTGGGCGTGTAGTTCCGGTTGTGGCGGGAACGCGGCATACAGCGACTGACGGAGCACAGTAGGGTTCAGCAGAACGGCCCCGTTCTCCTTTGTCAACTCCATCATCGGCCAGACTGCTTAGATTTTCTCCAACTTTCATTGCTAACAAAGAGAAGGCTGGATAAGATGGCCTCGCAGCAGCTCAGGAAAAAATCCAGGTTGAGTTTGGCCGGACACAAATGAATCGAGCCTTGGTAAATAGATTTCATGTGCTTCTTTCGGTCTCCGTGGTTGGAATCGTACTGTGCGCTGGCATGTGGGCGCAGTCTGCTGACTCGCAGTCGGCAGCGTTCGGTGACGCGTCTCGAAATAAAGCGAAGCGAGTTTGGGCCGAAGACGATCTCCAGCAACTTTCCGGAACCGTGAACGTAGAAGGGCAGGACTCCGGAACCAGGAAAGCCGAGCAACAGCCCAACCAAGCCGCTCCCGTTACCGCTCCGGCTACGAGATACAAACTGGACTTCACTGCTAAGACCATTGATGGACAGGTGTACACGGAAGAAGCCACGAAGGGCAAGGTATTGCTCCTGCAGTTCTGGGCGACATGGTGCCCGCATTGCATGGCCGACCAAGCTCCATTGAACCGTATTTATTCGGATTTTGCAGACCGGGGACTAGTGGTGCTCGCAGTGGACGTGGGAGAGCCGGCGAACGTGGTTCAAAAGTTTCTGGAGCGGAATCCGAGAAGTTGTCCGATCATGATGCAGAAGGATACGGACCTGGGATCTCTTCGCACGTCGAAAGGGGTTCCAAACTACGTATTGGTGGATCGTGGCGGCAACGTGGTGGGATCGCGCAGTGGAGAGCTTGGAGACGCAGGGCTCCGCAGTTTCTTGCGAAAGGCTGGATTGTAGACAGCTTGTGCGCGAGTCTCGCCTGGCATGAATTGACGCTGGTAGAATGATGAAGAGATGATCCTACCGTTCGTCCGTGAGTTGCTCGCGGATGCCGAAGCGACCTCCAGTTTTCAGCGTGCAGCAACCCATTTAAAGGGAGGCACGGGGCGCATTCGTGTGTCTGGACTGACGCCGACGGCGCGGGCGCTGCATTATGCTCTGCTGCATCGAGCCTCAGAGAGGCCGCTGCTGGTGGTGGTGAGCGGCAATCGCGCGGCGGAGGAACTGCTGCCGCTGCTGCAAAGCCTCTGCGAGATGACGGGCGTGGCCACGCCGCATTCGGTTGCCTACCTTCCGGCACGGGATGTGCTTCCCTTCGAAAATCTGTCTCCTCATCCTGAAATTCAGGAGATGCGCGCGCGTGCCCTGTGGCGGATCGCCAGCGGCACGGCATCGTTGGTGGTTGCGCCGTTTGCGGCGACGACGATTCGTTTGCGCGACGCCGAATACTACCGCAATCTGGCGCGCCCGGTACGCCGCGGCGATTGGCTGGATGTGGAGAAGTTGGTGCAGCACCTGAACATTGTTGGCTACCGGCAGACCGACATCGTGGAGCAGCAGGGCGAGTATGCCCAACGCGGCGGGATTCTGGATGTGTATTCGCCGGAGATGGAACGACCGGTGCGCATTGAACTGTTCGGCGACGAAGTGGAGTCGCTGCGGCGCTTTGATCCGGTAACGCAGCGTTCGGCATTGAGCCTGGAAGAGGCCACGTTGCTGCCGCTGACGGAAACTCCAGTAACGGAAGAGTTGCTGGCGACAATCAACGCGCGGCTGAGCGGGAGACGAGTCAGCGGAAGCGAAGAGGCGCTGGAAGACGCGGCGCGCGCCGGCGGCGTGACGGTGTTTCCAGGCTGGGAGTTCTTTGCTCCGGTGGCGGGCGCGGAGAACACGATTTTCGACCTGATGGCAGATGCCGCAGTGGTGCTCGAAGAACCGGAGAAGCTTGCCGAGGACCATGATGGCTGGTGGCAACGGCTGGGAGATGCGCACGAGCGCAGCGGGGTGGGAAACCTGGTGCGTCCTGAGGAGTTGTACGTCACTCCCGAGGCGTGGCGCGAACGTGTGGCACGGAGCCGAGGGCTAGATGTAGAGCAGCTCGGAATGGCGGCAAGTGATGGCACGGAGCTGGTGGAGTTCAGTTCGCGGCCGACGCCGCGCTTCCACGGCGCGGTGCCAAAGATGCTGGAGGAAGTGAAGAAGCTCTCTGCGGCAGGTGAACGCGTGGTGCTGGCGGCGGGCTCGATGGGCGAGTTGGAACGGCTGGCGGATCTCTTCAACGAATACGAGGTGCCGTACCGTCTGGGCACGCGGGCCAAGGCGGCGAGTATCAGCGAGGAGGCCACCTACTTCAACGACGAGAGCGCGGCGACCACGCTGATTTATGGGTATGTCCCGGCAGGAGTGGAATTACCGGAGGCGAAGCTGGTGCTGTTCGGCGCCAACGATCTGTTTGACGATTCGGAGGCGGGTGGGCTAAGGCAGCCGAAGCAGCGCTCCAAGACCTCAGCGTTTTTGTCTGACTTCCGCGACCTGGCCGCGGGCGACTACGTGGTGCACGTAGAACACGGCATTGGGCAGTACCAGGGCTTGCGCGAGATTCCGCAGGCGGACGGCTCGAAGGCCGAGTTCATGGTTCTGGAATATGCCGAAGGGGCGCGGCTGTACGTTCCGCTAACCCGGCTCGATCTGGTGCAGAAATACCGCTCGGCCGAGGGCGGGCACACGGTACTGAACCGGCTGGGCACACAGCAGTGGGTAAAGACCAAGGCTCGGGTGAAAAAGGCCATGCAGGACATGGCCGACGAGCTGCTGAAATTGTACGCGCAGCGCAAGACCGCGCAGGGATTCCAATACTCTTCCGATAGCCAGTTCATGCGCGAGTTTGAAGACGCGTTTGAATACAATCCGACCGACGATCAGACGGCGGCGGTGGGAGACATCAAGCGCGACATGGAGGGCCAGCAGCCGATGGACCGCCTGCTCTGCGGCGACGTGGGCTATGGCAAGACGGAAGTGGCGATGCGCGCCGCCTACAAAGCGGTGAACGACAGCAAGCAGGTTACGGTTCTGGCGCCGACCACGGTGCTGGCCTTCCAGCACTATGAGACCTTCAAACACCGCTTCGCGGCGTTCCCGGTGAATATCGAGATGATCTCGGGCTTCCGCACCACGAAGCAACAGAAAGAGATCGTGGAAAAGGTCGGGAACGGCAAGGTGGATATTCTAGTGGGCACGCACCGAGTGCTCTCCAAGGACATCAAGTTCCCCGACCTTGGTCTGGTGATCATCGACGAAGAGCAGCGCTTCGGGGTGCGGCACAAGGAGCGGCTCAAACATTTGCGCAAGGAAGTGGATGTGCTGACGATGTCGGCAACGCCAATTCCGCGCACGCTGCATATGTCGATGCTGGGACTGCGCGACATGAGCGTGATTGAAACGCCGCCCCGCGACCGCCTTGCGATCCAGACGGTGGTTGCGACCTGGGATGAGAAGCTGATTCGCTCCGCGATTGAGCAGGAGTTGGAGCGCGGTGGGCAAGTCTATTTTGTGCACAACCGGGTGGAGTCGATCTACGAGATTTCGGCGAAGCTGCGCGAACTGGCGCCCAAAGCGCGAATCCTGGTGGGGCACGGACAGATGCGCGAGGGCGAGCTGGAAAAAGTCATGCTGGCGTTTATGCGGCATGAGGCTGACATTCTAGTAGCCACCACGATCATCGAAAACGGGCTCGATATTCCGCTGTGCAACACCATCCTTATCAATCGCGCGGACCGGCACGGGTTGAGCGAACTGTACCAGTTACGCGGGCGGGTTGGACGCTCGAACCGGCGCGCGTATGCGTATTTGCTGGTGCCACCCGATCGGGAACTGAATGACCTGGCCCGGCGCAGACTGGCGGCGCTGAAGGAGTTCAGCGATCTTGGCGCGGGCTTCAAGATCGCGGCACTCGACCTGGAACTGCGCGGGGCGGGAAATCTGCTGGGCGGACAACAGAGCGGGCATATCGAAGCCGTGGGCTTTGAGATGTACACCACGATGTTGGAGCAGATGATTCGCGAGTTAAAGGGCGAGCAGGTGCAGGAGGTGCCGGATACGGCACTGAATCTGGGGCTGAACATTCGCATTCCAAACGAATACATACGCGAGGAAAATCAGCGGCTGCGCATCTACAAGCGGACGGCGGCGGTTGAGGACGAAAAGCAGTTGAGCGACGTGGCCAACGAGTTGCGCGATCGTTATGGCGAGCCGCCGCCGGCGGTGCAGCACCTGCTGCAATACGCGCATCTCCGGTTGGAGTGCCAACGGCTGGGCGTTGCCAGCATCGAGCGCAAACGCGACCAGGTGAGCGTGAAATTTACCCAGACAGCCGAAGCCGATCCGCAGAAGATTATGCAACTGGTGGCCAAGCACAAGGGAGTGGTGTTTACGCCGCAGGGGATTTTGAAATTTTCGTTGAAGGCGGTGCGGCCTGACGAGGTATTGAATGGGCTGCGCAAACTGCTGGAAGGATTTGAAGCGGAGCCCGCTCGCATGTAAAGAGGGCGAAATGAGATGGGATGGAACGCCAGTTGAGCATACAATTAGGTTTTGACACCTGAGCCGTACCGAGTGAAACGATGAATGCAAAAGTTCGCAAAGCGGTGTTCCCGGCGGCTGGTATGGGCACGCGGTTTCTCCCGGCAACGAAGGTCATGCCGAAAGAGATGTTGCCGGTAGTCGACAAGCCGATTATTCAGTATGGCGTGGAAGAGGCGATTGCCTCGGGTTGCGACGAGATCATCATCGTGACCGGGCGCGGCAAAGTCGTGATGGAAGATCATTTCGACATTAGCTTTGAGCTGGAGCACTCACTGGCGGAGCGCAATAAATCCACGCTGCTGCAGACCGCTCAACTGGTTGCGCGAATGGCGCACGTGAGTACGGTCCGGCAAAAGGAGCCGCTGGGGCTGGGCCATGCGGTTTTGATGGCCAAGCGATTGGTCGGCGACGAGCCGTTTGGCGTGATCCTGCCCGACGACCTTGTAGACTCGCCCGAGAATCCGTGCCTGAAGCAGTTGATCGATGTGTTCGACGAGAAACAGGCTTCGGTGATTGCGACCCAGATTGTGGAGGGCAAGGCGATCTCCGCCTACGGCGTGCTGGACGCAAAGCCGGTTCCGGGATTCAATGGCCGTCTCTATGAGATTACGGACATGGTCGAGAAGCCGAAGTTGCAAGAGGCTCCGTCGAATCTCGCCATCATTGGCCGTTACGTGCTTACGCCGCGCATCTTCGAGATGATTGAGACCATCACGCCGGGTGCGGGCGGAGAGTTGCAACTGACCGATGCTTTGAAGAAACTCCTGCAGCACGAAAAGATCTACGGCTTCGTCTTCGAAGGCAAGCGGCATGATGCGGGAGACAAGCTCGGCTTTCTGAAGGCGACGGTGGAGTACGCACTGCAACGCGAAGATTTAGGGCCGGCGTTCAAGGAATATCTGTTGGCGCTGGACATCGAGAAGGCTTCGCGGGGGCCTGCGTGATTTAGGCGGATTCGCATAAAGCTGAAAACCGTACAGACCGGAAAGGCATCGGAAACGCTATGATCCTATTGCTCGTGAGATGGGTTATTCATGCAGTGTTGCTGCTGGTTGTTTCCCGCGTTGTGCCTGGCTTTGAGGTCGATGGCTTTCGCTCCGCGCTGATCGCGGCGTTGGTGATCGGGCTGGTGAATGCGACGCTGGGCTTCTTCCTGAAAATCGTGACGTTTCCGCTCTCGATTTTAACGTTCGGCCTCTTCCTGCTGGTGATCAATGCTCTGATGCTGATGTTTGTTTCGGGGCTGGTTCGTGGATTCGTGGTTCATGGGTTTGCGCCTGCCTTCTGGGGAGCTTTACTGCTCTCTCTGCTGGGGATGGTGATGCGGTGGCTCACGCCTGCCGCGTAATTATCGCGTAATTGTTTAGAGCAAGCGAAGCGAGCGGACAAGTTCGGGCAGAACGAGACTTTGCTGAAAGAGCCGTATGCCCGAGATTCCGGCCGCGCCGGCGGCGGCGCACAGCGCGGCGCGTTTCAGATCTACTCCTCCCAAGGCGAACACAGGAAAAGTTCTGCGGGTGTCGCCAGCCTCGACGCGCAGATCGGGATCGTCGTCTTTGCGCGCCGCCCGACGTAACTCCTCAAGGCCAATTCCCTGTAGCAGCGTATTTGCTTTCTCGAAAATTGGCGCGAGTACCGCGAAATCAGCACCGTGCGCTTCGGCAAGCCGAACCTCTTGAGCGGAGTGGCAGGACGCAGCAATGAGGAACTGCGAGGCGGGGCGACTTTTAGCAGCCAGTGCGCGCACGTCTGAAGCCGCGATATCCGCGCCCGTGAGGTGTACTCCGTCTGCGCCGACGGCCAGAGCTACGTCGGTGCGATGGTTGATCAGCAGTCGCGACGAACCTTCGGCGCGGATGATATGCAAGGCTTCGCAGGCGAGCGACTCAAGTTCGCGGGTGAGGAGATCTTTCTCGCGGAGTTGAATGTAGTCCACGCCCGCAGCGGCGGCTTCGCGGATTGTGCAGAGAAGCTGGCTCCGGCGCTCGGCTTCGCTTCCGGCAAACTGAGTTCGATCCGTAATGTAGTAGGTCAGCACAAAAGAACTCTATCCTACGTCCGCCGTGGTGGAATCAGGAACTGAATGACGAGTAACCTGCGGCGTCTTCTAGTGTACGGCCAGCGCTTTATTGGCAGGCACAGGCTAGCCCGGCTTCACTTCGGCGGCAGCGTTCTGCTCCCTTCTCGCGAAGGGACTGGATCGATGAAGAGATTCTTCGTACACTACGGGGCACGTGCGGGAGGCGCGGCGCGATGCATCGAGCAGCTCTCAATCCGGCGTTGATCCGAGCTTTGCTGATCGTACTGTTCCTGGTGATCTCGCAGATTATGCGAGCCAGAAAGATGTCCAAGAGTGGGAAGCCAGGGACACGGAGTGGTGCGGGAACAGGAGTACAGTTAGGCGATGCGCTGCGTGAGGCCCTGCGGCAGAGAACCGAACAGGCTCGCGGACAAAGCGAGCTGCCATTGCAAGGAGAACGAATCCAGAAATCGCCGCGCCAATTGGGCGAACCATTTCAGCAGCCGCCAAAGATAGAGCCGGAGTCTTCCTTCGTTCCGTCGTTCCTGCTGCTGGCTCTGCTGGCGTGCCTGGGCCTGTTGGCTTATCGCTACTGGGCCAGGTAGGATCACGTGCAGGCAGATGCTGCATCCAACCTCCCGTGAGCCTCGGAACCCAAGTCATATACCTGCTGCTGATGGCATTGCCGGTTGCGTGCGTCTCCTGGACCGTGACACATGAGGAAGTGTTTCGTGAAGCACGCGAGTATTTCCTCAGGCGCAGCCCAGATTGAGAAAGAGTGCAAACAGATCGACCGCGACCAGAAGGACAGAGATCAGCAACGCATGACGCCGGCTGCGTAACCGACTCATACGCAATGCGTAGGGTTCTGTAGCACTAACCCATCAACATACCGCCGTTCACGTCCAGAACGTGCCCGGTGATGTAGCCTGCCTCGTTGCTGGCGAGAAAGAGTACGGCGTTGGCGATGTCGGCGTCCGTGCCTTGGCGCCCGAGCGGAATTTGCGCCGTGATTGCCTCTTTCTGATCTGCGGGGAGACCATCGGTCATGGCCGTGACAATGTAGCCGGGTGCGACGGCATTGGCGGTGATGTTGCGGGAGGCGAACTCGCGTGCCGTGGAGAGCGTAAGGCCGATGAGTCCGGCCTTGGACGAGGCGTAATTTGCCTGTCCGGCTGCGCCCACCTCGCCAATGATGGAAGTGATGTTGATGATGCGCCCCCAGCGCTGCTTCATCATGTCGCCAACAACGGCCTTGGTTAGCAGAAAGGGGGCGGTCAGGTTCGTGGCCATGACCTCATCCCACTCGGAGCGCTTCATTCGCATTAGCAGGCGGTCGCAGGTGATTCCGGCGTTGTTGACCAGGATGTCGATTTTTCCGAACTGGGCGGAGATCTGCTTGACCGTAGATTTGATGGCGTCCTCGGAAGCCACGTCAAGGGCAAATGCCGAGGCTTTTCCGCCTTCGGCTTCGATCTGCGCCACGGCCTCTCCCAGCCTCTTTTCATTGCGCGCCGCCAGCGCCACGGTTGCGCCCGCCTTGGCCAGCGTCACGGCGCAAGCACGGCCAATTCCCTGCGATGCTCCAGTGACGAGCGCGACGTGCCCCTGCAAAGACTCCATAGATCATCACCTCGGTATGCGATGAAAGTGCAAATCAGACTTAGCGGATTATAGCTGACAGGACTAGCCGAGTTGACCGGAGATCTGCACTTCGTCCGGTTGCTCGCTGCCGGGAACGGTGCCGCCGGGCCCCTTATCGTTTTTGGTCGGCGCATACAGCATTCTGAGAAATGGAGCGGGGAGGATGGTGGTGACCGCAGTCATGACGATGACCAGGGCGTATGCGCGTTGCGAGATCATGTTCATCTGCAGTCCGATGAGCGCGATAATCAGCGCGACTTCGCCGCGCGGGGTCATCCCGACCCCGACCTGCAACATACTGCGCCAGCCCTCGCGATAAAGCGGTAGACCGCAACCGACGATTTTGGAGATCACAGCCAACGCAGAGAGCACCAGTGCTAATAACACGACGGAGCGGGAAAAAACCGAGAGATCCAAGCGCGATCCCATGGTGAAAAAGAAGAAGGGCGCGAGGAATTGATTGATGGCCTGGGCGCGGGGTTCCAGATTCCAGCGTGGCGAATAATCCGCGAAGGCGAGGCCGGCGAAAAACGCACCGATAATCGCCGCCATTCCAATGCGTGTGGCAGCAACCGAGAGCCCGAGACAGAGTGCCAGGGCGAGGACGAGCGGAGCATCCTGGGTTTGCATCTGCTGGATTCCGGGCTCAAGCCGATCCACTACGCTGGGCGCGACGAAGATCATGAATACGACAAAGCCAGCGGCTTCGATGGCGACCAGAGTAAGGTGCAACCACTGGACGCCGCCGGTAGTGACTGTACTGACCAAGATTCCCAGCAATAACATGCCGAGGACGTCATCAAAAACCGCGGCTCCTAGAATAATCTGCGCGGTTCGCGACTTGTGTACATGCATGTCGCGCAGCACCCGGGCGGTTATGCCTACACTGGTGGCGACCATCGCCGCGGCAACGAAGACAGCTTCGTGCGTGGGTTCGTGGTGTAAACGCAGAAAGAGGAAGCCCGCCAAGAAAGGCACGGTGATTCCAGCCACGGCAACACGAAGGCTTAGCTTACCGACGCGGATCAGATCGCTGGGCGAAGTTTCTAGCCCGACGGTGAAAAGCAGGAACACGGCTCCGATTTGAGCGATAGAGTAGATTGTGTCGCCGGGTAAGACGAAGCGGGTGGCGTAGGGGCCGAGAATCACGCCCGCTAAGATTTCGCCTAGAACCGCGGGAAGACGCATTCGTTCGAACAACTCACCAAAGACCTTCGCCCAGACGAAGATGGTGAACATCTGCAATAGAAGTGAGTCGGTTCCGTGAGGCATCAGGGCGATTTCCGTGCTGCGGCGCAAGCGCTTCAGCGCGGCAGATCAAGCAAACATTGTTATTTTGCGATAGAAAGGGCGCATCCAGCGAGCAAAATCGAAGGCTGCGGCAGGTTTTTCACTAATACGTAACCAAATGTACGGTGACCCTTAGGGTGGATGGGTTGCGCGAGCTCGAATGCGCTTGAACAGGCATTCCGGTCGACTCAGGTTATGTTGGTGAACTCTCGATTTTTCACCATCCAGCGCTGGATTCGTGCGATCTTACAGCGTTCGCAAATTATGTCCTTTCAATATCTCATGAAGACAAAATGGCTGTACACCTTGCAATCAACGCTGGGGGTCGCTGTCAGTGCTGTGTGTGCGATTGCCGTTGCCTTGGTTTTTTCCAGAACCCCGTGGAAATTGGCGGCTCCCTTCCTGTTTGCGGCTCTGTTGGTGCTGCTGGCGAGCCGCTTTGGAGCGCTGGTCAGCGTGGTCGGATCCTTGCTGGCTGCGCTGATTTTCGCAGAGATGCTGTTTGCCCCGCTGCACTCGCTCCAAGTTGAGAACGATACGGAGAGGGCTACGCTGGCGTGGATGATTCTGCTGTCGGTTTCGGCGTCGTACCTTCTGTTTCCGTCGCGAACCGACCGGCACGGGCTCTGAGTCAGCGCACGGCAGAGTGAGGCCGAGAGGTTCGGCCATGCTGTTGGAATTTCGATGCTGGCCCGCTGCAATGCCCACGGCGCGGTAATAGCGCCGACGATTCCACGAGTACACACAATAGTGTTCGGTTGGGTCTGAAACTCGGGCTCCAGCACATTGGCCTCAGCAAGCGAAGCCCAATTCACTGCAGCGCTGCACGGGAATTCTATCCAAAACGTCGATTTGCCCGCTTCCGGTTGGGCTGCGAAGTTGGCAATCATGGAGCTTTGCGTCAAAATCAAGCGTATGACCGCTCCCGTCTCCGGCACTCCATCAACCTCCGAGCCTGCTCCCGCCGAAACGCAAGTGTATTGCATCCATGGCGCGGAGCCGGAGGTTCAGGCCTATGCCATGGCCAAGTACTCGCGTTCCTCGCTTTCGATGAAAGAGTCCTTGGCTGAGTTGAACGAGCAGAAGGCGGAGAAGTTTCTCAGCACCTTCTACTTTCAGTACGGGCACCGCTCGATTGCCGATCTGGCGCACGTCGCCATGGCCATTGAACGGCTTTCGCTGCTGGCTGCCACGCTGGTGGTGGACGAAACTCGCTGGGATGGACAAGAGCGCTCGACGCGGTACCAGGACTTCCGGAAAAGCGGCTACTATACGCCGGGATTCAGCGATGCTGCGGAGCGGCTTCTTTACATGGAAACCGTCGAGTTTCTCTTCTCCGAGTACCGCAAATTCAGCGAACTGAATTTCCAGTACCTGGTAGCGCAGACTCCCAGGCCGCCGGAGATGACGCAGGAAGCCTACGAGCGCACCCTGCGCGCACGCGCCTTCGACATTTCGCGCTACCTGCTGCCCTTGGCGACCAATACGTCGCTAGGGCAAATTGTGAACGCGCGGACGCTGGAGACGCAGGTTTCGCGGCTGCTTGGCAGCCCCTACGAGGAAGTGCGCCTGCTGGGCGAACGTATGAAGCAGGCCGCGCGCGAGCCAGCCTGGGACGTAAATGCCGAGAAGCGCCGGGCGCTGGTTGAAGCAATTGCCGCCCAGGACGCGGCCTTGGGAGAGCAGGCGCGGGCAGAACTATTGCGCGAGGTCAAGGTCTCTCCAACGCTGGTGAAGCATGCCGAGCCTAGCGCGTACGAGCTTTCATCCCGGCGAGAGTTGGCGCAGGCGGAAGCTGAGTTGATGCGCGGCCAGAGCCTGGAACCCTCTCCTGCGGTCGATCTGCTCGATGAAGAGCCGCTGGAAGTCGAACTGGCGACGACGCTGCTTTACGAACACTCGCGCCATCGCTACCGGCAGCTGCGCGAGGCCGTAGCCGGGCTGAGTCAGGCGCGGCGCGAGGAGATCATCGATCTCGGCATGCGCCATCGCGGCCGCCATGACGAACTGCTGCGGGCTTACTGCGCAGGACAGCAGTTCCGCTTTGACATTCTGATGGACATCGGCGCCTACCGCGATCTTCACCGCCATCGGCGCTGCGTGCAGATTCACCAGGAGTATTGCTTTGCGCATGGTTTTGAGACGCCGAGTGAGATCGAGGAAGCGGGATATGGCGAACTCTACCGCCTGGTGATGCAGCGTGCGGGCGACGCGGGACGAAAACTCGAGGCCGGGCTGGCCGCGCGTGAGGAGGCCTTGCAGCCCGCGCAATATCTGATTCCGCTGGCCTACCGCAAGCGCACATTGTTCAAGATGGATTTCGCCGAGGTGGTGTACATCACCGAACTGCGCACCGGGGTGGGCGGCCACTGGAGCTATCGCAACGTCGCCTACCAGATGTACGAACAGGTCGCGGAACGCTATCCGGCGCTGGCCAAGTACTTCCGGGTTACCGATGTTCGCCAGCCTGTGGACCTGCTGCAGAGGTGATCGCCCTGGGAGGGCGCGGGGCGGGCAAGAGGACGCTTTCATAACTGGCAGCAATGTTTTGCGGCGGAAAGTGCCCCGGTCTTCTCCTTTCATTCCCCTTCGCGCCCGCCCGTGCTATTCTTCCGGCAGTCATTCCCATTTATGTAAAATTGTTGCAGCCCGCACGCCAGCAGGCGGTGGGCAAGGAGTGCTTCATGGCGGAAGACCGGTCCCACGCAATTGAAGTTGCGCTTTCTCAGATTGAAAAGCAGTTTGGCAAGGGTTCGATCATGCGCCTGGGAAGCAAGGGGCCCATCGTTCCCATCGCGGTGATCTCAACCGGCAGCATCTCTTTTGACGCCGCCTTGGGCGTGGGCGGAGTCCCGCGCGGCCGGGTGGTGGAGGTGTTCGGTCCCGAATCCTCCGGCAAAACCACCATCACCTTACAGATTATCGCCGAAGCCCAGAAGGCGGGCGGCATGGCAGCCTTCGTGGACGCCGAACACGCTCTGGATCCAGCTTATGCCAAGCGCCTCGGCGTAGACGTGGATAACCTGCTGGTTTCGCAGCCCGATTATGGCGAGCAGGCGCTGGAGATCACCGAAGCGCTGGTGCGCTCCGGGGCCATCGATGTGCTTGTGGTGGACTCGGTGGCGGCGCTGGTTCCCAAGGCCGAGTTGGATGGCGAGATGGGCGACAGCCACATGGGCTTGCAGGCGCGACTTATGTCGCAGGCACTGCGCAAACTTACCGGTACGGTCAGCAAATCGCGCACCTGCCTGATTTTCATCAACCAGATTCGCGAAAAAATCGGGGTGATGTTCGGCAATCCGGAAACCACCACCGGCGGACGCGCCTTGAAATTCTATTCGTCGGTGCGCATCGACATCCGTCGCATTGCCGCCATCAAGGACGGCGACCAGGTGGTGGGTTCGCGCACCAAGGTCAAGATCGTCAAGAACAAGACCGCAGCTCCCTTCCGCGAGGCTGAGTTCGACATCATGTACGGCGAGGGTATTTCGCGCGAAGGCGACATGCTGGACGTAGCGGTGGAGCGCAATATCGTTGAGAAGTCCGGTGCCTGGTACAGCTTTGAGGGCGAGCGCATCGGGCAAGGCCGCGAGAATACGAAGAACTTCCTCAAGGAGAACAAGGACATCTCGGTCAGAATCGAAGTGGCTGTGCGCAAGGCGCTAGGGTTAGACCGAGCTGCCGCCGAGGCACCCGCCGATCCACAGCCGGTTTCGCCGAAGGAAGTGGCCGCAGCCAAGGCGGCTGTGCCAAAGAAATAAAATCCGCGAAGGCAATTCAAGAGGGGCGGAGCGATCCGCCCCTTCTCTATTTTCCACCCATGGATAGCGGGGAAACAGACTTCGTTGCGCTCGCCAGAGCCTTACGCGATTGCTTCCTGGCTGTTTGTCACCAGCTGCGGTCGCAATCTGCTGGCCGGCTCCAGAAACTGCTCCAGTTTGGAAGCCTGAAGCATTTCCACAATCAGCGGGCTGGCGTGGGTGATTTGCACATGCTTGCCCTTGTCCGCGGCAAGCGCTAAGACGGAGGCCAGACTGCCCAGACCGCCACAGTCTATGGTGCGGACCTCTGCCAGATTGATGGTTAACTTGTCGAAACCGCCCATCAATAATAGGGCGCTGCGGCGAAAAGCTTCCGCTTCTTTACCCCCGACCAACTTCCCATGGCAGGCCATGGTTACGCGCTCGCGGCCCGTACGAACTTCCAAGATTAGATCCATTCACCGTTCCTCGGTTCAACTCTCACTCTACTTTGATGGATTTAAGCCTAGAGAAGGCTAGTTGCAGGCATGTGAATGTGAATTAAAGAGTGCATGAATGGTTCAATTCCGGAATTGGAATACGCGGAAGAGCTTCGGGCTAGGGCTGTACGATAACGTCTTTTGCAGGTTCCGGTGCGGGTTCCGGAGCGAATTTGGTGTTGATGTCGTGATGATGCCAGCGGCGCCACAGAATGCGCACGGTAGCCATGACGGGAACGGCAAAGTAGATACCAACGACGCCGGCTATTTCGCCTCCCGCCAGCACCCCAAAGAGGGTCACCAGCGGATGCACCTCAACGCGTCCACCGAGGATGCGCGGCGAGATCACGTAATCCAGCAGGCCCCGCCAAACCAGCAGAAACACCAGCACCATCGCGAGATGGCCGTAATTGAGTCCAAAACTGACGGCCAGAATCAGGGCTGCAGCTACCAGCGGGCCGACAAATGGAATGAATTCCATCAGTCCACCCAGCGTTCCCAGCGCCCAGGAGTAGGGCACGCGCATCAGCGTCAGCATGACGAGGTATACCGTCCCGGAGAGAGCCGCAACGTAAAGCTGTGCGCGCACAAACTGCGACAGCATCAGGTCGAGATCGCTCATGATGTTGGCCAAAAGCTCGCGGCTTCGCGGATTTTCCAGGAGGCCCTCGATGCTTTGCGCAAAGTGGCTTTTGTCCTTCAGAAAAAAAATGGCGAGAATTGGAATCAGCACCAGCCAGAGTGCATTCCCGGCAACCTCGGTGATCGTGGTACTTTGCGCGCTGATGGTGGAGAGAACTTCGCCCCGGTGTTCGACGATGAACTGCTGCAATCGTGCCTGGGTTTCTCGGCTCCATCCCCGCGCATTGCCCAGTTGGAAGGCGATGCTCCCGCTGGCGACTTTGTTGTAGAGATCAGGAGCAGCCTGGGAAAGGTGCCGTCCCTCCCCCATCACGCGTGGCCCCACGGCCAGTCCGAAGGTGAGCAGGGCCGCAAAGATGATGATGTAGATTGCGGCAATGGCGATTCCCCGGCGATGCGTCCACTTTTGCACCAGCGCGATGGGCGGCTCAAGGAGATAGGCAAAGAGCATCGCAAACAGGAATACCAGCAACGGCTTGCGTGCCAACCACACGAAGCCGAGCAGCGCTCCTACTGTCAGGACCGTGAATAGAACGCGCAGTGTAGTCTTGTCGAGAAGGCTCATGAATTGGGCGGCCTAAGAGAGCCGCCCCATTGTAGAGCATGGGCCGGATTTCGCCAGGGCGCGACTCACCAAGATTCTTTGCTTCTGAGATGCTTTGCGCGGGCTCGGTGGTTTCCGGCAGAACGGCGGGCCTTGACAGGTGCATGAGATTGGGGCAGAAAAACTCCGCAACGGGTTGATTGCCGTTGAAACGAGGCATAAAATTGCCCAGGCCACTCTCCGAGGAACCTTGAAGCGAGTCATTGCCATCTACCCAGGATCTTTCGACCCCCTGACCAACGGCCACCTCGACTTGATTCAGCGGGGTTCAAGAATTTTCGATGAACTGGTGGTCGCGATCCTGCGGAACACCGAGAAAGCTCCGCTGTTCAGCTTGGAGGAGCGGCTGGAAATGCTGCACGAGTGCACCAGCCAGTTTCCGAATGTTTGCGTCGAGTCTTTTGCCGGTTTGCTGGTGGACTACGCACGAGATCGCGGCGCACAGGCGGTGCTTCGCGGCATCCGCGCCGTCAGTGACTACGAGTATGAACTCCAGATGGGCTGGATGAATCGCAAGCTCGATCCCAGCCTGGAGACGGTTTTCATGATGCCTGCGGAGGCATACTCTTATCTGAGTTCCCGCCTGGTACGGGAGATCGCATCGCTGGGCGGCTCGCTCGTGGGGCTGATTCCTGCCTCGGTGGAGAGTCGGCTTCGCGAGCGTTTCAGAGACGCCCCGCTGACCTCCAAATAAGTTTTTATATTCCGATCAGCAGATCCGGCGCAACACACATCAAAATACGAAAGGAAATCCCGTGCCATCCTCCGTAGCTTCCGCATTCACCGCCCGCATTGGCCGAATTGAAATTTCGGCTACCATGGCCATCAACAACGAAGCAACTACGCTGCGTTCGCAGGGGGTGGACCTGGTAGATTTCGGCGCCGGAGAGCCGCACTTCACAACGCCGGAGCACATCAAGCAGGCCGGCATCGAAGCCATTCAGCAGAACTTCACCAAGTACACGCCAGTGGCCGGAATCACGGAACTGCGTGAAGCCGTAACCGCTCGCCACAAAGAGGATTTTGGTTCCAACTATACGTTTGATGAGACCATCGTCACCACCGGCGGCAAGAGCGCGCTATTCAACACCTTTCAGGTGCTGATCGACCATGGCGACGAGGTGATTATCCCCGTGCCGTACTGGGTTTCATTCAAGGACATGGTGGAGTTTTGCGGCGGCAAATGTGCATTTGTGGCCACCCACGCCAACGAGGGCTTCCGCCTGACGGCCACCATGGTCGAGAAGGCGATCACTCCACGCACGCGCATCATCCTGCTGAACTCGCCGAACAATCCGTCGGGTGCGGTGGTTACGCCCGAGGATCTGGCAGCGATCGTCAAGTTGGCTGCCTCGCGGGGTATCTACGTCATGAGCGATGAATGCTACGTGTACCTGGACTACACGGGCCGTCCGTTTTCACTGGGCTCGCTGAAGGAGTACAAGGATTCGCTGCTGCTCATGGGCTCGCTTTCCAAGACCTACTCGATGACGGGATGGCGTCTCGGATTTGCCATGGCGCCGAAGGCGGTGATCGCGCAGTTGCAGAAGTTGCAAAGCCAATCGACATCGAACCCGACCTCGATTGTGCAGAAGGCAGGCTTGGCGGCGCTCAGCTCTTCCCAACAGTGCGTCGCCGATATGCGCACCGAATACATTCAGCTTCGGGATCGCATGGTCGCCGGACTCCGCACCATTCCCGGCGTGAAGGTAAACCTTCCCGAGGGAGCGTTCTACGCCTTCCCAGACGTGAGTGAGATCGCAACGCGCGCCCGCATCAACACCGCCGAGTTGACCTCGCGGTTATTGCGCGAAGGCCATGTTGTCGGTGTCCCTGGGGAGGCGTTCGGAATGCCCGGACACATTCGTATGTCCTATGCGACGTCGGCGGCAGAGATCGATCGCGGGCTGGAGCGGGTGCGCACTTTCTTTGCTTCGCTGTAATCTTTGAATTGTGGAGGAGTGGGATTCCCCGGCATCTCATTCCTCCACAATTCCCATCCAACTGCTAGATTGCGCTACTCTGTCATCGGGGCGCTTAAACGCATGGCCGCACTTTTTCCATTTCTGATTGCTCCGGAGTTTTACGAACGGGTGTGGGGTGCGCGCGATTTGCGCCCCTACTTCAACCGTGCGGTTGAAGCTGAGCCGATCGGAGAGGTTTGGCTGACAGGAGAAACCTGCCGCGCCGCCACCGGTCCGCTCGCCGGAAAGACATTGCGCGATTTGGCGGCGCAATACGGGGCCGAACTTACGGGAGAAGCTTCGCCGCAAGCCACCCGTTTTCCTCTGCTCATCAAGTTCCTCTTTCCCCGCCAGAAATTGAGTGTGCAGGTGCATCCGGATGACGCGGGAGCGTGCCTGGCCGGTGAACCCTGCGGCAAGACGGAATGCTGGTATGTGGCTCGTGCGGTGGATGGCGCCCAGGTTGGAGTTGGCCTGCGCCCTGGGATTAATCGCGAAATGTTCCGCCTGGCGATTGAGGCCAATCAAGCCGAGCACATGCTGAACTGGCTCGACGTGCGCTCCGGCGAGATGATCTACGTCGATGCGGGCACGGTTCATGCCGTGGGACCCAATTCCACCATCATTGAGACTCAGCAGAATTGCGACATCACGTACCGGCTGTACGATTATGGCCGCCCTCGTGAACTCCACTTGGAGCGCGGCATGGCGGCGATCCGGGAAAAAACGCACGCGGGCCGGATTGAACCGCGGCGCGTGAAGGGCTATGAGGAACTGGTTTGCTCACCATGCTTCATCGTTGAAAAGCATAGTATTGAAGCTCCGGTGAGGCTTAAGGCCGAGCCCGGGAAGAGCTCGGTGCAGGTGCTGGTGGCGTTGGATGGCGGAGCGGTGGTGGAGTGCGCTGGTTTTCAGCCGCTGACGTTCACCCGCGGTGAAGCCGTGATCATTCCCGCCTCATCGCCGGCTGTCACGCTGCGCGCGCAGTGGACCGCGGAAATCCTCCGCATGCGCCTGCCCTCGCAAGCCGTGGCGGAGCCACGCACAACTCTGCATACTGATAGCACAACTACACACGGTTGATTTACACATGATTGATTCAAGGAGCCATTTTGGCGAGGACTCGTAAGCCGGAGTTTTACCCAATCATTCTTGCCGGAGGCCGCGGCACCCGCTTCTGGCCCCTGAGCCGTAAAAAATTTGCAAAACAACTGCTGCCGCTGAACTCCGAACAGTCCATGATTCAGGACACGGTGGGGCGGTTGATGGCCACGGCGCCAAGTGAAAACTTCTGGATCATCACCAACGGCGACCTGCGCCCGAGCATCGCGCGTCAGCTTAAATCGCTGCCGCGCAAGCAGATGATTGCCGAGCCGGTTGGGCGCAACACTGCTCCCGCCATCGGGCTTGCTGCGTTCATTCTGCATCGCCGAAACCCGGATGCAGTGCTGGGGCTTTTTCCTTCCGATCAGGTCATCCAAAACCAAAAGCAGTTCCGTAAAGATTTGCAGACCGGGATTACGCTGGCAGCCGCGGGAGAAAACATCGTGGTGATGGGCGTGAAGCCGACGCGACCGGAGACTGGATTCGGATACGTTGAGGCGGGCGCCGTCTATCAAGGCGAGGTAACGCGGGTCCGCTGCTTCCGCGAAAAGCCGCAGAAGGAGGTCGCAGAGCAGTTTCTTGCGGCAGGAAATTTCTACTGGAACAGCGGAATGTTCCTATGGTCGGCGAAAACTCTGGTAAACGCGCTGCGGCAATATCTGCCGGCAACTGCGGCCCTGCTGGAAAAAATAGCGGCAACCTGGGGCTCGCGCAAGTTCGATGAGACGCTGCGCAAGCTTTATCCGAAGTGCGAAGACAAGAGCGTGGACTACGCCATTCTCGAACCTCGCTCCGCCTCCGGAGAAGAAGGCTCAAAGATCTTCTGCATTCCCGCCGACTGGGGATGGAACGACCTGGGCTCCTGGGCCGCGCACTTCGAGCATCGCATCGCACAGGGAAGGCACAAGGACAACGTCATCTCGGCCGAGAACAACTTCGTCCTTGACGCCCACGGAAACTACTTTCACTCGCCCGGCAAATTCATCGCCGCAATCGGAGTGCAAGGCCTGGTGGTAGTAGACACGGGCGATGCGCTGCTGATTACCACCGTTGAGCGCTCGCAGGATGTGGGCAGGATCGTGAAACATCTCGACCAACAGAAACTCTCAAAGCTGGTTTGACGATGAAGGATTGCGGTATGTCTCAGGAGATCAAGTTCGGCACCGACGGTTGGCGGGGCGTGATCGCCGATGACTACACGTTTGAGAATGTGCGCCGTGTCGCCCATGCGATTGCCAGTTACGTTCACCAGAATGAGGAGCCGTCCAAGGGAGTTCTGGTTGCCTATGACACGCGTTTCGGCTCGCGGCGCTTTGCCGAGATCACGGCCGAAGCCATTGCCGGCAGCGGCATCGGCGTGCGGCTTGCGCGCGAGATGACTCCGACCCCCGCGCTCAGCTATATGGTGAAGCAACTGGGCGCCGCCGGTGGAGTCATGATCACCTCGAGCCACAATCCGTGGAACTGGAATGGGGTGAAGTTCAAGGCCAGCTATGGCGGTTCGGCCACGCCGGCGATCATGGGGAAAATCCAGGCGCTGATTGACAGCAAACCCATCGAGGGCAAGGGCGGCAGCGTGGTCGAGGCGGACTTCAAGACCGCCTACATTGCAGCCGCCAAGGGATTCGTCGATCTCAAACTCATCGCCCAGGCGAAGCAGAAATTTGCCATCGACGTTATGTATGGCACAGGGCGCGGCATCATCGCAGGCATCTTCGAGGAACTCGGCGTCGATCATTTTGAAATTCATGGTGAGGTCAATCCGCTCTTCCCAGGATTGAATCCCGAGCCGATTCTGCCGCACCTCAGCGGCCTGCAGCGTGCGGTGGTTGCCAACCATTGCGACGCGGGTCTGGCCACCGATGGGGACGCCGACCGCATCGGCGCGGTAGCCGAAGATGGCGGTCTGGTGGACGCGCACAAATGCTATGCGGTGCTGCTGGAATGGCTGCTCAAACGCAAGCAGTGGCCGGGGGCCGTCACCCGCGCCTTCAACACGACAGGGATGCTGGATCGAATTGCCAAAGCTTATGGCCGCGAACTGATTGAGCACGGGGTGGGCTTCAAGCACGTGGTTGACATCGTGCTCAGCGGTAAGCAGGTGTTGATCGGCGGCGAGGAATCGGGAGGCATCGGCATCCCAAGGTTTTTGCCTGAGCGCGACGGCACATTGAATGCCTTGCTGCTGGCCAACGTGATGGCCGAAGAGGGCAAGACGCTGGGCCAACTGGTGGAAGATCTGCAGCAAAAATACGGCCGCCACTACTATGGACGGCGCGACCTGCACCTGCCTGAAGCGGTGATACAAGACGCTCTGCGGCGTGCAGCGGCCAAGCCAGCCACGCTGGGGAAGTTCAAAGTGCGGCGCATGGAAGATCTGGATGGCTACAAGTTTTTCCTCAATGCGCCTTCGTACGGCAACGGAGCTGAAGCCTGGGTGCTGGTGCGCGGCTCCGGCACCGAACCGTTGCTGCGGGTTTATTGCGAAGCCGCATCGCCGGAAATCGTGAGCGAAATTCTGGATGCCGGTGTCGCCTTTGTTCACGAGCGCGCCACCAGCGCGTAATCCGCTCGAGCGGGTGCGCGTCCTGGCCCGCGTGGCCGGGACGTTTTAATTCGGTGCTTTCTTTATTCGCGGTTCTGTTCGCGGATCGTCAGTTTGCCTACGATCAATTCGTCAATTTCCAGGTGCTTGATGCGTCCGCAGCCCATGGTCATGCGCCCAATGGCTACGGCTCCGATGGCGAGCGCGCCCAGTGCGAATGCGCCCGTGGCGAGTGCCCCGATGGCAGCAGCTCCCAGGGCTAGACGTCCGAACCTTGCGCTTCTCCACTGCTTGCTGATTTCTAGATTTGTGTCCAAACATCGTTCTTCTCCTTGCGATTCTGAGCTTCTTGGCGGAAGTCCCATGATTATGGATGACGATTTGGTATCCTCAGAGAGTGAATAAAATGGTTTTCTCCAACCTGGTGCATCGGCCGCTGCGCACCATGATCAGCGTGTTTGCGATCTCGATTGAGGTCACGCTGATTCTGCTCATTGTAGGCCTGTGCTTGAGTATGCTCAACGATTCCGCCGACCGGCAAAAGGGGGTTGGCTTCGACGTGATGGTGTTGCCGCCGGGCTCCAGTTTCTTCACCGGCATCACCGGCGCTCCGGTTTCAATCAAAGTCGCGGACAAACTGCGGACGCTTCCGCATGTGCGCGCCGTGGCCCCGGTTGTGACGCACTTCATCACCGCACCGACGCTGGAAATTATCGACGGCATCGACCTGAATGCGAACTCGCCGAACGACTTTGACAAGATGGGCCGTCCATTCCGCTACATTGCGGGAGGGCCGTTCCAGGGACCGTATGACATGATCGTTGACGATCTGTTTGCGGGACAGAACCACGCCAAGGTCGGCGACCATTTTGAGGTGCTCAACCATGACTTCCGCATCAGCGGCATTGTAGAGCACGGCAAGGGGGCGCGGCGCTATCTGCCGATTGCGACCTTGCAGGATCTGCTCGGCTCCGCGGGTAAGGCGAGCACGTTCTTCGTAGAGGCGGACAAGCCCGAGAACGCAGGCATCGTGGTGTCGGAAATCAAGCAGGTTCCGGGGATGGAAGGCTACATTGCGCGCTCCCTGGCTGAATACGCTTCGCTGATGACCGTGGGGAACATTCCGTTCTTGAATTCGTTCTTCAACATTGTGATTGGAATCTCGGTGACCATCGGTTTGATCGTGATCTTCCAATCGATGTACACAGCGGTGATGGAGCGCACGCGAGAGATTGGAATCCTCAAGTCGCTGGGCGCGTCACGGTATTACATTCTGAACGTGGTGCTGCGAGAATCCTTTGCGCTGGCATTCGCAGGAGTTCTGCTGGGGCTGGCGATTACGGGGCTTGCAAGCTTGGCGATCAATTACAAGTATCCGCTGCATCGCCTGGTGTGGGACAACCACTGGGTGCTGCGCGCGGCGACTCTGGCCATCGTGAGCGCGCTGTTGGGCGGGCTTTATCCGGCGCTGAAGGCCGCAGCGAAAGACCCAATCGAGGCTCTGGCATACGAATAGCAGCGGGCGTAAAGCATCGCCGTTCGATGAATAATAATGCCCCGGACGCGATCCGGGGCGTTTTCACGCGGGCGAACGTGAGTTGCGCACCGCAGAATGCTCGACGTGGATAGGCGGAGAGCACAACCCTGAGGCTCCTGTCTTCGTCCTATGAAAGTGCTCACTGTCGCTCAGCCTTCTGCACTCGGCGCCACTGTTCGTGGCGGCCTGGTGGACTTTCATCTCTGGGCACCGCGGCTCCCGAAGGTCACTCTCCGCCTATGGCGGCGTGAGGGTTCAGCACTCGGCGCGGGGTTTCGTGCACCGCAGGAGTTCCCCATGCTTGCCCTCGGCGAGGGTTATTGGGGACTCACTCTGGCGGCCTCGCCCGGCGATCGCTACCAGTACGTGACCGGCTCGCTGGCCCTCCCTGATCCGGTTTCGCGTTTGCTCCCCGAAGGCGTCCACGGCCCCAGCGAGATCGTCGATCCCGCCTTCCCATGGGCCGACGCTCAGTGGCGCGGCATTCCGCTCGCAGAGGTTGTGCTCTACGAACTCCACATTGGAACCTTTACTCCCGGCGCCACGCTGGATTCGGCCATCGAACGCCTCGACTACCTGCGCGCGCTCGGCGTCACCGCCGTCGAACTGATGCCCCTGAACGCCGTCCCCGGTCTGCGCAACTGGGGCTATGACGGGGTTGGCCTGTACGCCGTGCAGTCCAACTACGGCGGCCCGGCGGCGCTTCGCCGCTTTGTTGCCGCTGCGCACCTGCGCGGCCTTGCCGTAGTGCTCGATGTTGTCTACAACCACCTGGGCAACGAGGGAAATTACCTCGCACAATTCGGCCCGTACTTCACCTCGCGGCACAAAACCCCATGGGGCGATGCCATCAATTACGACGACGACGGTAGCCCGCACGTCCGCCGCTTCATCGTCGAAAACGCGCTTTACTGGCTGCGCGAGTATCACCTCGACGGCCTTCGCCTGGATGCCGTGCAGACGATCTGCGACGATTCGCCGCAGCACATCGTCGCCGAAATCGCCGCCCGCGCCCACCAGTTCGGCGCAGCCGAGGGCCGCACCATTCTTGTCACCGTGGAAAGCGACGAGAACCTTCCACGCTACGTCCTCCCCGTGGAGCAGGGGGGCTACGGTGCCGACGCGCTCTGGAGCGATGACTTCCATCACGCCATCCACGCCCTGCTCACCGGAGAGCGCAAGGGCTACTATCAGGACTTCGCCGACCCCGCGCTGCTCCCGCGCGCGCTCTCCGAACCCTATGTCTTTCAAGGCGAGGTCTTCCACTTCTGGCAGGGGCGTCCGCGCGGAGCTCCCGCCGACGGCCTCCCACTGCCCTCGCAAATCATCTGCATTCAGAACCACGATCAGGTAGGCAACCGCGCCTATGGCGACCGCCTTACTACGCTCGCACCGGCGGGCGCTCGCAAACTCGCCGCCGCGCTGCTGCTGCTCGCGCCGCACACTCCGCTGCTGTTCATGGGGCAGGAGTATGACGAGTCCGCACCGTTCCAGTTCTTCACCAGCTTCGGCGACCCCACGATTCAGAAAGCCGTCTCCGAAGGCCGCCTGCGCGAGTTCGCAGGATTCGGCTGGAGCGATGTCCCCGATCCGCAGGACCCCGCGACCTTTGAACGCTCGCGCCTGCAGTGGCTGGAAGGCGCGGCGAACCTCGAAATGCTCGACTGGTACCGCAGCCTGCTTCAGCTCCGCCGCGAGTTCGTTCTCCCATCTCCGCGCACCGCTCACGCCGCCTGGAGCGCCGATCATCGGCTCACCGTTCAGATCCCTGCCGAGTCTCCCCGGCTGAGGATCACCGCCAGCCTCCCCGGCGAGGGCGACGCGGTAATCGGGGACGACGGGCGATCCTCATCACCCGGCGGAGATTGGATTTTAAGACTAGAAAATAATCAGGATGGCTACTGGACGAAGGTCTATGTGCGCGCACAGTAGGACAACGCGTCGGTAGTCTTTCAGCGCAGCGCCGCTTCGAGTTGCCGCGCCGAGGCCAACGCCAGCCAGTCCGCGCCCCACGCGGCGCTTACCTGCACGCCCACCATCGGCGCACACGGAAGCGATACTGCCGGCCATCCGAGCACGTTGAAGGGCCGCGTATTGCGGAGCATCTTCAACTCCAGGGTGCGCGCCTCGGGGCCAGCAAACTGCTCCAGCAACGGGGGCAGAATGGGAGAGGTTGGGGTCAGCACCACGTCCACTCCCGGTACGCCTCTCCTGCACCGCTCGCGCAGCAACTCAAGCCCGCGTCGCGCCTCGATGTAGGCCTCAACCCCAACCTTTTTCCCGTTGAGAATGCGCGGCAGGGTTCGCGGATCGTACAGGGCTCCGCGCTCCGCGACCCATTTCTCGTGGAAGGCCCAGCTCTCCGCGTTGCTCACGCTGCGGTCTTCACTGACTTCGATCTCGACCTCGCGCAGGCTCCATCCCAACCCGCGCGCAGCTTCCAAGGCCCGTTCGAAACCGGCTTCCACCTCGGGCGCCAGTTCGTGGCAAAAATACTTTCGCGCCACCCCGCAGCGCAGTTCTCCACCTTGCGCCTTGGGTCTCGGCCACTGCGGAGACTCGCCCGCCAGCACCGCAAACAGTACGCCTGCATCTTCCACCGTCCGTGCCAGCGGTCCCACGTGGTCATACGACCAGGCCAGCGGAATCACTCCCGCAACCGGAATTGCGCCCCAGGTCGGCTTAAAGCCAACCACGCCGCAGCACGCCGCGGGCAGACGGATGGAGCCCGCCGTGTCGCTTCCCAGCGCGCCAAAGCACATTCCCGAGGCCACCGCTGCTGCCGAACCGGAGGACGACCCTCCACAGACCCTTGCGCGGTCCAACGGATTCCGCGGCGCACCGAAGGCGCTGATGGCTCCACTTCCGCCGTACGCAAACTCATGTAGATTTGTCTTGCCGACGATGATTGCCCCTGTCGCGCGTAATCGACGCACGCACTCGGCATCATCGGTCGCCGGAGCCTCATTTTCCAGCACGCGGCTGGCCGCCGTGGTTCGCATCCCGCGAACGTCCATCAAATCCTTGATCGCAAGCGGAACGCCGCGAAGAACTCGAGCGCCTGAATCCGCTGCCTTATCCGCTTCTTCGGCTTCGCGTAGCGCCTCGCTTTCACGCAGGCTAATGAATGCGCGCAGCTCCTCGTTGTCGGCGGCAATTTTTTGCAGAGACGCGCGAAGCACATCCACGGCGGCGACCTCGCCGCGCCCCAGCCGCGAGCGCAATTCCGTCAAACTCAAAGTCGAAATATGCAATGGGTCCGCCCTCGGCTGTTACTTTTGCCGGGATGATTTTATGTGTGCTGGCGGTGTGTGGCTACCTCGGCCACGATTGCGATCGCCGCCTCATCGGCTGCGGCGACCACCTTCTCGCGGTCGAGCATCAGGCACTTGTTTGCATCCAGCGCCAGACAGCTTGCCCCGGCTCGCACCATCGTCTCAATCGTGTGAATCCCCACCACGGGCACGTCGAAGCGCATGTCCTGATTCGGTTTTGCGACCTTGATCACGGTCAGCGCCCGGCTCAGTGTACTGGCCTCGCCGTGCAAGCCCTTCATCAGCGTTCCGGCGCGCAGAATCGCCTCGTCGGTGCCTTCCATGGCCTCGATTGCCACGCATGCCGCCTCGGCAATCACCACCGTTTGTCCAATGTCGAAGCGCGCAACATGGTGGGCCACAGCGCGGCCGTAGGTAATGTTGGTCTGCTCCTGATCATTGGGCGCGCGTCGGGTCAGCACTCCCGCGGGAGCCAGCATCGGCTGCAGCAAGGCGGTCGAGTTCTGCAAGTGAATCCCCTCATCGGCCAGCACCTTTGCCACCGCGCCAATCAGCGAATCCGTGTTACGCGTGGTCAAGCTCAGTAGCAGTTTGGCCAGCTTCCAATCCGGCTTGATCGAGCTGAAAATCTGCTTGTGCTTTACCTGCCCGGCCATAATCGCTTCGCTGATGCCTGCGGCTTGAAAGGTTGAAATCAGCTTGCTCAACTCGCCCAGACTGAGCCAGTGCACCGCGATTGCGCCGCGTTTTTCAATCGCCGGGTCGGCCTCTTCGCGGATCGCCGCCACCACCACTTCGTGGCCCTTGGCTTTTGCCGCATCCAACACCAGGAGCGGAAACTTTCCGTTGCCGGCAATCAATCCCAGTGGTGCGCCCATCAGAGACTCCTCAAACAGCTTCTCGTTCACTACCTTCATTGTCTATCGGCGCATCGTAAGCCTTACTGCAACGGCATGGCATCGCAATCATAAGCGTGGCCGCTATTTTAGTATCCCGCGCTCGCTGGTGCGGATGAACTCGACCAGCAACTTCACGTCTTCGGTCTGCTCCACCTCGCACTCGATGCGCTCCAAGGCTTGGGTGGTGTTCAACTTGGCTGCCAGCAGAATCCGGAAGGCGCGCTGGATCGCGCGCACCCGCTCTTTGCTGAAGCCGCGCCGCTCCAGCCCAACTGCATTCGCGCCATAGGCATGTACGTCGCGCACGGCAGAGGTCTTGGCAAACGGCATCACGTTCTGGGTGACGGTGGTTCCGCCGCCAACGTAGGAATGGGCACCGATGCGCACAAACTGGTGCACAGGAGACAGCGCTCCCACCACCGCCCAGTCTTCCACCGTGACGTGGCCGGCCAGGGTAGCCGCGTTGGCCATGATGACGTTGTCGCCGATGAAGCAGTCGTGCGCGATGTGCGAGTAGGCCATGAGCAGGCACTTCGAGCCGATCTTGGTGAGGCCGCCGCCCTTGACGGTTCCGCGATGGATAGTGACGTACTCGCGAATCTCGTTGTGGTCGCCGATTTCCAGCCGCGTCGGTTCGCCTTTGAAGGAAAGATCCTGCGGCCCCATGCCGACCACGGCGAAGGGATGAATGCGGTTGTGGCTGCCCAGCTTGGTTGGGCCGGTAAGCACCACGTGCGAAATCAGCTCGCAATGCTCGCCCATCTCGACCTGTGGGCCGACGAGACAAAACGGCCCAATCGTGCAGGACTCGGGTACGCGCACGCCGGCGTCCACCACTGCGCTGGGATGAATTGCCATGCCTACTCCGCTGAGGTCTCGGCTGCTGCCGCTGCTTTTTTCAGGTCCACCAGTCGGCAGGTCACCCTCGCCTCGCAGGCTACTTTGCCATCTACGGTGATGGTGCCTTCCATCTTGACGGCCAGTGAGCGCCAGACGATCACCTTTACCTCGATGCGTAGCTGGTCGCCGGGTGTGACCTGGCGGCGAAACTTGGCGCGCTCGATTCCGGTGAAAACCGTCAGCATCTCGGCGCGATTGGGAATTTCGGTCATCAGAAGCGTCGCGCCAGACTGCGCGATCGCCTCGACCATGAGCACGCCGGGCATGATCGGGTTGCCGGGAAAGTGTCCGCGGAAGAACTCTTCGTTGGCGGTTACGTTCTTGATGGTGACGATCCGCTTCTTCCGCTCCAGCTCAATCACCCGGTCAATCAGCAGAAACGGGTAGCGATGGGGAAGAATCTTCTGGATGGCGACGCTGTCGATAGGTAACTTCGCCAGCACTTCAGGCGTGAGTGTAGCGTCAGGGGTGTGAAATTCGCTCATTGAATGTCCTGTGGAAAGAATAAAGTATATCAGCCAGAGATGATGAAAACGAAGTATGCGCCACAAGGCACCGTGAGAATAGTCGGCGGCATCTCATCGCATCGATTCACGCAACATCAACAGCTCAGGAATGGGGACAGTCATAGCTGCTAAACACCCTTGCAAAAAGGAGATCACAAAATGCGTATCGGATTCCTTGGTCTTGGCAATATGGGACGAGCGATGGCAGGCAATCTCATCCGCGCCGGTCACGAACTGGTTGTATATAACCGAACCCGCAACGCCGCCGAGTCTCTGGCGAAGGAAGGAGCCAAGGTCGCCGATTTTCCGGCCAAAGCTGCCGGGCAGGAAATTGTCATTACCATGCTGGCCAACGATGCGGCGGTTGAATCCGTTGTCTTTGGGGCGCACGGTGTTCTCGAAGGCATGCAGCGCGACGGCTTGCATATTTCGATGAGTACGATCAGTCCTGCTTTATCGCAGCGCCTTGCGGCGGCACACAAGGAGCGTGGGCAGTATTACGTGGCCGCGCCCGTCTTTGGTAGGCCTGAGGCTGCCGCCGCGGCAAAACTGTTCATCGTCGCGGCTGGGGAGAAGGAGGCACTGGCGAAGGCAAAACCTGTGTTCGAGCATCTCGGGCAACGCACATTCACGGTCGATGAGCGGCCTGAGGATGCAAACTACATCAAGTTGTTCGGGAATTTCATGATCACCTGCGTGCTGGAGAGCCTCGGTGAGGTGTTCGCCGTCGCCCGCAAGGCGGAGATCGATCCGAGCACCGTGTTCGAGGTGCTGAGCGGCACGCTGTTCGGTGCTCCTGCCTACACCAATTACGGCCCGCGAATTATCGAAGAGAAGTTTTCACCGGCTGGATTCAAGTTACCGCTCGGACTAAAAGACGTGCGGCTGATGATGGAGGCCGCGGACGGATTGGCCGCGCCTATGCCGTTCGCAAGCGTCGTTCGGGATCGTTTCCTCAGCGCGATTGCAAACGGATACGGTGATTTGGATTGGTCGGCGATGACGCTGATGGTTGCCCAAAGCGCCGGATTGCCGCGAAGGACAGGTGAGATTCGCTCCGACGCGGCGGATTAGGGATGAGCCAATTGGCACTCTGTAGCTAGCCGTAAGCAAACTCGCCGCCTTTTCAACGAACCACCACTCGAGGTTAAAATACCGAGCGGCGGTTCATGCCCATGTCGAAACCATCCACATCTCCGCTCCTCCGCTCGCTCAGCGCGCAGCTTCCTGAGATGGTCGCGACCTTGCGCCGGTATGTGGAGCAGGAGTCGCCCTCGGGTGCGGCTGGCCGCATTGCGTCTCTGGTCGCGCTGATTGCGGCCGATTTCGCTGCCATCGGCGGGCGTGTCCGGTTGCACGCGCAGCACGGCGAGCAGTACGGGCCTGCGCTGCAAGTCGATTTCACTGGGCCGCGAGGCTCGCCGCACGTGTTGCTGCTGGGGCACACCGACACCGTTTACCCGCTGGGCACGATTCAAACTATGCCTTGGCGCGAGCGTGCCGGACGCCTCTGCGGGCCGGGCGCATTCGACATGAAAGGCGGAATCGTGCAGGCCTTGTTTGCGCTTCGGGCGATGCTCGAGCGCGGGCCTTTGCCCTGTGCGGTTACGCTGCTGCTGGTTCCGGATGAGGAGATTGGCAGCCCGGCTTCACGCCCGCTTACCGAGCGGCTCGCCCTCAAGTCAAGCGGGGTGCTGGTGTTGGAGCCGGCGGCAGGACTGGAGGGCGCGTGCAAGACCTCGCGCAAGGGGATTGCCCGCTACACCCTCCGCGTCCACGGCGTGGCCTCGCACGCAGGCCTGGACTTTGAGCGCGGGGCCTCGGCCATTGTGGAAGCCGCGCACCAGATTACAGCGATCAGCGCTCTCTCCCGGCCCGCCAAGGGGCTCACGCTCAATCCCGGAGTGATCTCCGGCGGCACCCGTTCCAACGTGGTGGCCGAGTTTGCCGAAGTCGTCGTGGATGTGCGCTTCCGCAATGCATTGCAGGCGGCGCGGGTGGATGCTGCGATCCGCAAGCTGCGCCCGCGCGATTCGCGTTGCGGGCTGGAGCTTCTAGGCGGCGTGGAGCGCGGCCCCTTCGAGCGCTCGAAGCAGACCGTGCGCCTCTACCGGATGGCGGCCCAGGCTGCCAGTGAGCTTGGGTTTCAACTCGCGGAGGCTGCAGTAGGCGGTGGCTCGGACGGAAACCTTACCGCCGCCCTCGGCGTTCCGACCCTCGATGGCCTGGGCGCAGTAGGGGACGGAGCTCATGCCGCCAACGAATTCGTAGTAGCCCGCGAGATGCCCCGCCGTAGTGCTCTGTTATTGGAACTAATGACAAGGTTGGCGGCCGTATAAGGCCTTTCAACCTTTGACTCTCCGCCCAACGTGACCTACACTTGGCTTGCGTGCACAGGCTGCGGGCGGAACCGACGTTCCATTCGCCCCGAACAGTCTGCGCGAATGGAGAAACTCAATGTTTGGTGGAAAACTTGGCCTCCCGGAACTGCTCGTCATTCTCGTGATCGCCCTCATCATCTTTGGCCCCTCAAAGATTGCTGAGCTTGGCAAGGGCCTGGGCGAAGGCATTAAGAATTTCAAGGGCGCCATAAAAGAGGGTGAGCACACCCCGGACGAGTCCGAGAAGAAGTAGTTCGCCATCAGTACTGGCCACAGTCGAAATTGCTGGGAAGCGCCTTTACGATAAAGGCGCTTCTGTCCGTCGGCATCCCATTCCTGTACCTCCAAACAGATCAAACCGATTCGGCCTTTGCCGCGCATCTCACGGAGCTATCCGTGCGAGCTTCATTTGAGCCGTGCCAGCATAGCGCAAACCCTTGCCACCGGCAGTCCGACCACGTTGAAGTAACATCCCTGAATTCGCGGAATCCATCGCGAGGCTCCGCCCTGGATGGCATACGCCCCCGCCTTGTCCATGGGCTCGCCAGAGGCGACGTAGGCCGCAATCTCCTGGGCGCTGATGGAAGAGAATTCCACCTCGGTCACCTCGGATTCGACCTCGGTCACCTCGTCGCCATTGTGGTCGCGATGCGCCAGGCAGACGGCAGTTGTCACCTGGTGGGCGCGTCCGCTGAGCCGCTGCAGCATGCGCCGCGCATCCTCGGCGTCCAATGGCTTGCCCAGGATCTCTCCGTCCACCACCACGGTTGTGTCGGCACCCAGCACTACAGCGCCGTTGGGGGCCGATGCGAGCACCGCCAGCGCCTTCTCGCGCGCCAGTCGCCGCACGTACTCGAACGGCTCTTCGCCCTCCCGCGCGCTCTCATCCACGTCGGCGGGACGAACCTCAAAGGAAATCCCCGCATTGCGGAGCAACTCAGCCCGCCGCGGCGATTGGGAAGCAAGGATCAGCATCGCTCCATTCTACGAGACGCCGAATCGAGACAGCCGGCGATCGAATCCTGGGAATCGGCCTAGCTTTGCGCTTGGGTTCTCTGTGTTATACTGCGAGGGATCGGAAACGGGTTTGAAGGAGGGCGCGAGAGCGAGCCTCCCGATACTCGCGTGTCTGCCAGCGTTGACAGCCAGCTCTGGTATGCGCTACCGTTTAGTCTTTCGGCTGTCCTGCGGTTGCCCGCCTGACGGTACCCGTCGCAGCGGATCTTGTCGGCCTCACCGGCCGGGATCTGCAAAGCGGTTCTGCTGACGGTTTTGCCCCGCACGAACGTGCAGAAGCTCCCAGACCAAAGTCTTGGGTCTTCGACTCCCCGGCGAGAGCTTGCTGGGGTGCGTAGCGGTGCCTGCCGTAAACAGGTGGAGCGAGGCCGAGACGGTCTTCACATTAGCTGGTTTTTACATCTGGGAGAGTTTGGAATGTCAACCTATTTCCCCAAGGGGGAGATTGCGCGCAAATGGTACGTGGTGGATGCCGATGGGCAGACGCTGGGACGTCTGTCTACGCGCGTCGCGCGCATCCTAAGCGGCAAAGATAACCCCCGCTACACGCCGTTTCTTGATACCGGCGACCATGTCGTTGTCATCAACGCCGCCAAGGTGAAGCTCACCGGGCTGAAGGCAAACGCCAAGGTCTATCGCCGCTACACCGGATTCCCCGGCGGATTGCGGGAAGAAGAATTTTCCAAGCGCCTGGTCCGCAAACCCGAGCTGATTGTGCAGGAAGCCATTGAAGGCATGCTGCCCAAGTCAAAGCTGGGCCGTGCCATGGCCACAAAGCTCAAGGTTTACCGCGACGAAAAGCATCCGCACCAGGCGCAAAAGCCTGAGGCGATTGCTCCGGTCGCGTAACCGCGCTTAAACATTTAAGGATTAACATCGAATGGCTGAACTGGTTCAATATTACGGAACGGGGCGCCGCAAATCGAGCGTAGCCCGCATTTTCCTCCGCCCCGGCACCGGCGTCATCAAGGTGAACGGCAAGGCTTTCGAGGAGCACTTCGTGACCGACGTGCAGCGCATCATTGCGCGTCAGTCACTGATTCTTACCGAGACCGTCAACAGCTTTGACGTGATTGCCAACTGCTCCGGCGGCGGCATCACGGCACAGGCTGGCGCGGTCCGCATGGGCATTGCGCGCGCGCTGCAGGAGTTCAACCCCGAGCTGCGCGCCAAGATGAAGGCCGAAGGCTTTATGACGCGCGATGCGCGCCAGAAAGAGCGCAAGAAGTACGGCCAGAAGGGCGCCCGCAAGCGCTTCCAGTTCAGCAAGCGTTAAACCGCTCGGCAGGCTCCGGTTTTCCGGAGCCTGCGCCTGCTGCTCTGCTTCGTGCGTTTTGTGCGATGCTTTTGTTCGGCGTTTTTTGTTTGGCGTGCGTGTTTGCGTTTTTGATTGACCCAGGTTTTCGCCCTGCGCCGCAGGTTCCGGCGGCGCGCGGCGCTTTGTTGTGTGTACGGAACCAAAAAATCTTCCCGCTCCCGCTAATTCCGGGGCGGGCAACGGGAATTGAATTGTCTGGCGCACTAGTGGCGCAAGCAGGCAATGCAAATCCATCCAAGGAGGTTCAGTGGCCAATATCACCATGAAAGAATTGCTCGAAGCTGGTGTGCACTTCGGGCATCAGACCAAGCGCTGGAATCCGAAGATGAAGGAATACATCTTTGGCGAGCGCAACGGGATTTACATTGTCGACCTGCAGAAGACGCTGAAGATGTTCAAGGAAGCGTCGAAGTTCGTGCAGGAAAACGCCGCCGAAGGCCGGACGATCATGTTCGTCGGCACCAAGCGCCAGGCGCAGGAAGCGATTGCCGAAGAGGCGACGCGCTGCGGAATGTTCTACATCAACCAGCGCTGGCTGGGCGGTCTGCTCACCAACTGGGTGACGGTGCAGAAGTCGGTAAAGCGGCTGAAGGAACTGGACGAAATGGCGACCGATGGCCGCTATGAGCTGCTGCCGAAGAAAGAAGTTGTGAAACTGGAGCGCGAGCGCAAGCACCTCCAGGCCAACCTGGCCGGCATCAAGAATCTGAACCGCCTTCCCGACGCGATCTTCGTCATCGACTCCAACAAGGAGCAGATTGCGGTGAAGGAAGCGCGCAAGCTTGGAATTCCGGTGGTTGCCGTGGTTGACACCAACTGCGATCCGAGCGAAGTGGACTACATTATTCCGGGCAACGATGACGCGCTGCGCGCCATCCGGCTGTTTGCCTCCAAGATTGCCGATTCGGTTGTGGAAGGTTCGCAGGCCGCCACCGACAAGCAGAGCGCCGATCTGGCCGCCGGCATCACGGCGAGCGAAGAACGCGTCGCAGGTTGAAGTTTCCGCCGATGCTGCCCCTGCCGAGGACCTCAACATGGAAGAGGTGCTGGGCAAGGGCGTACGCAAGGTAGAGACGGCGGTTGTTCCCGAGAGCGATCTAGAGGTGGAACCGCGGTAAGCCCGCAGCCCCAAGGGGCATTCGCGAATATTTCGTGAAAAGCGACCCGCGCTGCATTCTTCGGCGCGGGTCGTTTTGCGAGAATCAGTATTGAGTTGATTTGAAAGCAATCCAGGAGCCTGGGCTCGCCCGGCCGCACCGATCCAAGAAAGGTTTTTGCAATGGCAGAGATTACCGCAACAATGGTTAAAGAGCTCCGCGAAAAGTCCGGCGCCCCCATGATGGACTGCAAGAAAGCCCTTACCGAGGCCAACGGCGATTTGGAGCAGGCCATCGTGGTGCTGCGCAAGCGCGGCATGGCCACGGCCGCCAAGAAGGCGACCCGCACCACCAGCGAAGGCGTCGTCACCAGCTACATCCACGCCGGGGGAAAGATCGGCGTTCTGCTGGAAGTGAACTGCGAGAGCGATTTTGTCGCCCGCACCGCCGAGTTCCAGGGCCTGGTGCATGATATTGCCATGCACATTGCCGCCGTCGATCCGCGCTACGTCCGCAAGGAGGACGTGACCGCCGCCGACATGGAGAAGGAGAAGGACATCTATCGCGCCCAGGCCGCCGCCACTGGCAAGCCGGCCTACGGTGGTGGAAAAGATCTGTGGAAGGCAAGATGGGCAAGTTCTACGAGGAAGTCTGCCTGCTGGAGCAGCCGTTTCATCAAGGAGCAGAGCATCACGATCACGCAGTTGATCGCGACCGTGATCGGCAAACTCGGCGAGAACATTTCGGTTCGCCGCTTCGCCCGCTTCAAGGTCGGCGAGGCAACGGAGACGATCGCGGTCGCCAAGCCGCTGGCCGCGGCAGGAGAAGCTGAGTAGTTCGATTGCAGATTGGGAGTGTGGCGGGGCGGAGCAATCCGTCCCGTTTCTTTTTGGGCGACATGTACCACATTCGGTTGCGCCGAGGTCAACGGTTGGGCTGACTCGCGGTGCCGGATCGTTTACACTCATTGAGGTACCGACTATGGCAGAGCCCGTCTATAAGCGCATTCTTCTCAAACTCTCCGGCGAAGCACTGGCAGCGGGCCAGGGCTTTGGAGTTGATAACACCCGCGTGCATGAGATTGCAGCCGAAGTTGCCGATGTGCATCGGCCTCGGCGTGCAGATTGGCCTGGTCGTGGGCGGCGGAAACTTCTTCCGCGGCGTCGCCGAGCAGGCCAAGGACATGGACCGGGTCTCGGCCGATCACATGGGCATGCTGGCCACGATGATTAACGCGCTGGCCTTGCAGGACGCTCTGGAGAAGCAGGGGGTTCATACCCGCGTGATGAGCGCGATCGAGATGAATCAGGTGGCCGAGCCCTTCATTCGCTCGCGCGCCATCCGCCATCTCGAAAAGGACCGCGTGGTGATCTTCGGCGCCGGAACCGGCAATCCGTTTTTCTCCACCGACACCGCCGCCTCGCTGCGCGCCATGGAGATCAAGGCGGAAGTCATCATGAAGGCCACCAAGGTCGAGGGCATCTACGATTGCGATCCGTGCATCGACGAGAACGCGAAGATGTTTGAGACCGATCACCTTTACCGACGTGTTGAAACTGGGACTGAAGGTGATGGACGCGACCGCGATCAGCCTTTGCCGGGAGAACAATCTTCCCATCGTCATCTTCAATCTGAACAGACACGGCAACATTCGCCGGGTGTGCCTGGGCGAGAAGATCGGCTCGGTTGTCGTCGCCTGATGTCGTGTCCTGATGTGGTGGCCTGATGTTGTGTCCTGATGTGGTATTGGATCGGGAAAGCTACTGGTTTCCCTCAGCTGGATTTGGTAGAGTACGCAGCATTGAAATGCCGGGTTTATAATCGGCTCGCTTGTACGGAGTACATCTATGGCTCAGATCAGCATGGCGGCACTGCCCGCCCTCAAAGAAACATTCGTGCAGCTTAAAACGCGCATGGAAAAGGCTGTCGAAGACTTCCGCAAGGAACTGGCTTCGCAGCGCACCGGCCGCGCCAACGTGCATATGCTCGACAGCATTCACGTGGACGCCTACGGCTCGCAGATGCCCCTGACTCAGGTCGGCAACATCAGCGCACCGGAGCCGCAACTCATCACCATTACAGCCCTGGGATACGTCGCTGACGGCGGCGATTGAGAAGGCCATCCGCAGCTCTGACCTCGGCTTCAATCCGCAGAATGACGGCAAAGTGATTCGCATCCCCGTGCCGGCCCTCACCGAGGAGCGCCGCAAGGACATGGTGAAGCACCTCAACAAAGTTCTGGAGGAGCATCGCACCGCGGTCCGCAATATTCGCCGCGATGGCAATGACGCGATCAAGAAGGCGATGAAAGACAAGAAAATCTCCGAGGACGAAGAGCGCGGCTCGCTGGAGCAGTTGCAGAAGATCACCGACGACGAAATCAAGAAGATGGAAGAGATGTTCAAGGGTGAAGGAAAAGGAAGTGATGCAGGTCTGAAACCGTTTTTCAGCGCCTTGCAGTGTTCAGAGCCCGGGGAGATCCCGGGCTTTGCTGCGCCGCTTTGCAGGCCCAGGTTGCTGCCCTTGGAATCGTGGATGTCGGAATGCGTTTATAATCCGGCATGTCCCGCGTTGTTCACACCGCCTGCCCGCACGACTGTCCCGATGCCTGTTCCGTCCTGGTCACCATCGAAGATGGGCGCGCCACTCGAGTTGAAGGCAATCCGGATCATCCCGTGACCCGCGGATTTCTCTGCGGCAAGGTTGCCAAGTACTCTGGATCGCGTGTACTCGCCCGATCGCCTGCTGTATCCGATGAAGAGGATTGCGGCCAAGGGCAGCGCCGGGCCGGAGGCTTTCGAGCGCATCTCATGGGACGAGGCGCTGGATGAGATCGCAGCGCGGCTGAAGGCTGCGGCGGCGGAGTTCGGCTCCGGAATCAATCCTTCCGTTCTCCTACGGAGGAACGCTCGGGGTGGTTCATGGCAGTGGGATGGACCGGCGTTTCTTCCATCGGCTGGGGGCTTCGCAACTGGATCGCACGATCTGCTCGGAGGCCGGAGGAGTTGCGCTGGCCAGCGTAAACGGGGCGAAGTACGGCGTCCCGCCCGAAGACTACACGCACGCGCGCTACATCATCGCCTGGGGCGCCAACATTCACGGCACCAACATTCATCTCTGGCCATTTGTGGAAGAAGCCCGCCGCAATGGCGCAAAGCTGGTGGTGATCGATCCGTTCCGGACGCGCACGGCGCGCGTGGCGGATTGGCACCTGGCGATCCGTCCGGGCACCGATGTTGCGCTGGCCCTGGGGCTGATGAACTACATCATCGAAAATGATCTTTACGATGCGCCGTATGTGGCAGCGCACACCATCGGCTTTGAGGAACTCAGCAAGCGTGCCGCCGAGTACACGCCCGAGCGGGTGGCCGCGATTACCGGCCTCAGCGCCGAAGAGATTGTGCGGCTGGCGCGCGAATATGCCACCACCAATCCCGCGATCATCCGCCTGAACTACGGCGTGCAGCGGAGTGAAAACGGAGGCATGGCGGTGCGCGCCATCACCATGCTGCCCGCGATCACCGGAGCCTGGAAGCGGCAGGGCGGCGGGCTGACGCTCTCCACCTCGGGAACGTTCGCAATCAACAAGGCGAAGCTGCACCGCGCAGACCTGATGACCACGGCGCTGGGCCGTCCCGCGCGCATCCTCAACATGAATCAACTGGGCAAGCTGCTGACGGACGCGACGCTGACGCCGCCGGTAAAGGCTTTGTTCGTCTACGACTGCAATCCGGCGGCGGTCTGCCCCAACCACAACCTGGTGGTCGAAGGCTTGAAGCGTCCCGATCTGTTCACCGTGGTGCACGAGCAGTTCTTCACCGACACAACCGATTACGCCGACATTGTTCTGCCCGCGACTACCTTTCTGGAGCATAAGGATCTCGTCACCTCCTACGGGCATCTTCATCTGCAGCTTTCCAGCCAGGCGATTGAAGCGCTGGGCGAATCCTGCAGCAACGCGGAGTTGTTCCGGCGGGTGGCCGCGCGCATGGGGTTCGAGGATGAGTGCCTGCGCGCCTCCGACGATGATTTGATCGACGACGCGCTGAGCGTTGATGCGCGGAAGCGCAGGCCACGAGTTTCTTGCCGGCATTACGCGCGCAGGCGCTGGAGCGCGAACACTCCATCGCGCTGAATGTTCCCCGCAGCGACGGCGTGTATCTTCCTTTTGCCGACGGCTTTGCCACCGCCAGCGGCAAGGCTGAGTTGTACAGCGAGGCGCTGGCAGCCGCGGGCCTGGACCCGGTGGCGGCCTACACCGCGCCCGCCGAATCGCGGCACAGCGAACAGGCCCGCCAGTATCCGCTGGAGTTGCTCGCGCGCAAGCATGACAACTTTCTCAACTACCACGTTCTGCAATCTGCCCGGCCATCAGAAGATGGAACGGCGTTTCGAGCTGCAAATGAACGCAGTGGACGCCGAGGCTCGCAGCATCGCCGACGGCGATGCGCTGCGCGTGCGCAACGGCCGCGGCGAAGTGCGCTTGCGCGCCCGTGTGGACAACAGCGTGCCTCCCGGCGTGGTCTCCGCCTACCTGGATTGGGCACGCACGGCGCCGGACGGCAAGAATATCAACGCCCTCACCAGCGACCGCCTGACCGACATGGGCCGGGGCGCCACGTTTTACTCGGCGCTGGTGGAGGTTGAAAAGCTCTAAGCCATGCGTGCGATTTACCAAGGCAGGATAGCGAAAGGCTGCGAGTATCCTCCGCGGTTGATGGCGTTGAGAGTACCCGACCCTGTATAATTGGGCCTTCCGCGCCCAAGATTTACGCATGAGGGTCTTGTCATTCTTCGCATCGATTACGTCTGCGCAACGCCTCGCCTGAAGCGCCCCATCACGAAGGGGCTGCTCCCAATTGGTTCGCTTCTGCCTGGTATTCATGCTGCTTGGCGGCATGGCTTTTGCCCAGAAGGGCATCATCGAGGACATTCGAGTTCACGGCAATCGCCGCATCCCGGCCGAGACCATCCGTGCCCGCATGTTTACGCGTCCCGGCGATGTTTACGATCCGGCAGGCTTGGAGCGCGACTTCAATTCGCTGTGGAACGCAGGCTATTTTGACGACATTCGCATCGAGCGCGAAGAAAGCTCCAAGGGATGGATTCTTCACGTTTACGTGAAGGAGAAGCCGACGATTCGCGAGATCAAGTACATCGGACTCAACGCGGTTTCGCAGAGCGATGTGCTCGACAAGTTCAAGGAACTCAAGGTGGGACTGAGCCAGGAGAGCCAGTTCGATCCCACCCGCGTGAAGAGGGCGGAAGTGGTACTGAAGGAGTTGCTGGCGGCGCACGGCCGTCAATTTGCGACCATCACCACGGAAATCCGCCAGATCCCTCCGGCCGCCGTCGGCATCACCTTCAACGTCAAAGAAGGTCCGAAGGTGAAGGTTGGCGTGATCCGCTTCGAAGGCAACAAGAATGTGCCCACGCGCTATCTGCGCGACGCCATGCACAACTCCAAGCCCATCGGCATTCCGCACTCGATCATCCTGGAGAACCTGTTTGCGCGCACCTTTGACGCCACCAAGCTGAGCGAAGACGCCGAACGCGTGCGCTTTGCCTACCAGGACAGGGGATATTTCAAGGCCATCGTCGAAGATCCGAAGACGAAGATTCGTGACGTCAACGGCGTCGCCTGGTACTTCCCGTTCAAGTCGCAGCACGGCAAGGCGGTAGACATCACGGTGCCGGTGGAAGAGGGCGAGCGCTACCGGCTGAAGGAGATCACCTTCACGCGGCAACAAGGCGATTACCAACACGGCCGCTCTGCGCCGGCTCTTCAAGATCAAGGACGGCGACTGGTTCAATCGCACGCTGGTCAGCAAGGGCCTGGATGAGCTGCGCAAGGCCTACGGCTCGCTGGGCTACATCAATGAGACCAACATTCCGGACACGGAGATTGACGAAGAGCACAAGACGATCACGTTGAAGATCGACGTGGATGAAGGCAAGCAGTTCTACGTGCGCCGGATTGAGTTCTCCGGCAACACGACGACGCGCGACAAGGTGATTCGCCGCCAGCTCGCCCTGGAAGAAGGCAACGTTTACAACTCCCGCCTCTGGGAATTGAGCCTGCTGCGCCTGAACCAGTTGAACTTCTTCGAGGCCCTGAAGCCGGAACAGGATTCGGAAGTTCATCAGGACGTTGCCGACCAGCTCGGTGGATATCAACCTCAAGGTCAAGGAAAAGGGCAAGAACTCGATTGGCCTGAATGGCGGCGTCAGCGGACTGTCGGGACCGTTCGTCGGGCTCAATTACGAGACCAACAATTTCCTGGGACTGGGCGAAACCCTTTCGGCGTCGGCTTCGCTCGGAACCTATCAGCGCAACATCATGTTCGGCTTCACCGAGCCCTACCTGTTCGACAAGCCGATCCAACTCGGATTCACGGTCTTTTCGCGCAACTACAAGTTTAACCAGGCCAAACAGGCCAGCATCTCCACCGGCCAGAAGTCGAATCTGCCGCCCACCTATCTGAACTCGCTGCAGAATTATTCGCAGCAGAGCACGGGCTTTACGGTTTCGAGCTTCCTATGCGGTGCCCCGCACCTTCAAACGCTTCGGGCTGACGTACTCGTTTGATACCTCGACCATTACCACCTACTCGACGGCCTCGGCAGGATTACTTTCAATTCTTGGCGTTCCGCAACGTAGGCGGTCCGAACGCACTGCAGGGAATCGTGACCAGCAAGCTGGTTCCCAGCTTCAGCAGCAGCACCATCGACAACCCGATGCGTCCGCACAGCGGCCACAGCTACTTCGTGGGCATGGACATTGCCGGCCTGGGGGGCAACGTGGCTGATATCCGCCCGATTGCCGAATACAAACAGTTCATTCCGATGAAGGGATTCCATCCCAAGAAGGAAGGCATGCAGACGCTGGGCTACCGTCTCCAGGCATCGTTCATCACCGGATGGGGAGGCAAGACGGCTCCTCCGTTCGAACGCTTCTTCCAGGGCGGCGACACCGATCTGCGTGGCTTTGATATTCGCGCGGTTTCGCCCACTGCCCTCATCGCGGACAAGGCGACGGTGGCATTGACGAATCCGGACGGCAGCCATGGTTCCGGTGGATCCGAACTAATCCCTCGCGTACGGTCCGGCTACCTTCGATTACGGTGCCGATCACCCGCCTGGTGTATCCCGGCGGAGACACCAGCCTGGTGAGCAATGTCGAATACCGCATCCCCATCGTTGGGCCGGTGACGATTGCTGTCTTCAACGATGCAGGCATGAACATGGCGGTGCGCCAGTCGCAGTTGCGCCTGAGCGACCAACAGTTCACCCAGTTGGACAACACCCCGTTCGGTTGCCCGACTCGGTGGCGCAATCAAAGGTACTTTTGACCTGCCAGGGCGCGCAGTTCCTGAACTTCAGCCAGAACATTACGCCGCTGGCCCACACCAACTATGTCGTGCGCATGTCTACCGGCTTGGAGTTACAGGTGATTCTGCCGGTGGTGAATGCCCCGTTCCGGCTCTACTACGCCTACAATCCATTGCGCGTGGATACACGAGTCGCCGCAGCCAAGTATTTACGCGTGACATGTTCCCGGCAGGCGGTGCGGGACGAGCTACACGTACCGAATCACCATCGCGCACGTACGCTCCGTCGTACCGGATTCGCGAGCCGAGAAAGACTTTGCGCTTTACCGTGGCCACTACGTTTTAGATGAGCATGTCCAATCTTGGGAAACAGGCTCGAAGGCGGCAATTGCCGTTTGACGCTCTTTTTCTCACAACCTATAATCGGGAGCATCCGTCAGAGGAATTTTCGATCAGGGCTGGAGCTGGATTCGGTTGGGGCTCGCCCGCCTGCTGAAAGGTTTCTGCGGAATCTCCGTGAGCTCCTAGAGGAGTTGAGGCTAATTTCCATGAATCGCAACTTTGCACGTTTGATCCCGGCCATGGCGCTGGCACTCACTCTCAGCGTTCCCGCCTTCGCCCAGTCTGCTGCTCCTGCGGCTGCCGCCCCAGCTCCTCCTTCAGCGGTCTACCAAGGTCGGCATCATCAACATTCAGGCTGCCATTGTTAATTCCAACGAGGGTCAGCGCGACTTCGAATCGCTGCAGAAGAAGTTCGACCCGAAGCGCGCCGAACTCGAAAACCTGAACAAAGAAGTTGACGAGTTGCAGAAAAAGTTCAACACCCAGGGCGATAAGCTCAACGATGAAGCCCGCGGCGACCTGCTCAAGCAGATCGACAGCAAGAAGAAGATACTGCAGCGCAATTACGAAGATGCCAACACGGACATCCAGGCGCAGCAGAATGAAATTGCCAACCGCATCGGCCAGAAGCTGGTTGAGGTTCTGGACAAATTCGCCAAGGACAATAACTTCACGCTGATTCTGGATGTCTCCGGCCAGTCCAGCCCGGTTCTGTGGGCGGCCAGTTCAGTGGATATCACCAAGCCGGTGGTGGAAGCCTACAACGCTCAGTCCGGCGTTGCCGCTCCGGTCAAACCTCCTTGCTTCAGCGGACTCCAAGCCCGACTGCTCCGGCAGCTGCTGCTCCCAAGAAGTAGAGGACAAGATTGCAACTTAGGGCCGCCTCTCATGGGCGGCCTTTTCTATTGCTCCCGCGCCGCTGAAATCCAATCCGGGTGGTGCCAGCGCGTTGCGTTTTGGGACAAAAGTTCGAAACGTGTGGAAAACTTGTGCAGAAATGAGGAGAATTCGATTGTTAACATCAGATTACAGGCTCGACGACGCTGGGCTAGGACTCGAAAAATCGACCTAAGTATCTTGATTTCTGCTACTTACGAGAAATTTAAGAATGTTCTTGACGACGGCTCGAGACGTAAAACAAAAAATGCATCGGGACGTTTTGCACACATCCATATTTGTAAATACATCATCGCTGTGCCATCGTGCAGGGAAATCGGTCGGGGACTCGTCCTTTGGGGCGCTAGGCGAGGAAGTGCGCCGACTTCCGGGATCAGCTTTCATCGCTGGAAACGCGCAAGACGGCAAGGAAAGCTTCCTGCGGAATGTCCACTTTGCCGATTCGCTTCATGCGGCGCTTGCCTTCTTTTTGCTTCTCCAGCAGCTTACGTTTGCGCGAGATGTCACCGCCGTAACACTTGGCGATGACGTTCTTGCGAAGTGCGGCAACGCTTTCGCGAGCCACGATCTTGGCTCCGATTGCGGCCTGGATTGCAACTTCGAACTGCTGCCGCGGGATGAGCTCGCGCATCTTGGAGACCAGCGCCTTGCCGCGATCGTAGGCATAGTCGCGATGCACGATGATGGAGAGCGCATCGACCGGATCGCCGGCAACGAGAATGTCGAGCTTGACCATCGGCGACTCCCACCATCCGGAGAGGTGATAGTCAAGCGAAGCGTAGCCGCGCGAAACCGTCTTGAGGCGGTCATAGAAATCGAGAACGATCTCATTGAGCGGAAGTTCGTAGGTGATCATGACGCGGCTGGAGCCGACGTACTCGAAGTTCTTCTGCTTGCCGCGCTTTTCTTCGACGAGCTTCAGAATTCCGCCGACATATTCTTCGGCGGTGAGGATGGTCGCGGTGATGATCGGCTCTTTAATCTTGTCGATCAGAGTGGGATCGGGCCAGCGCGAAGGGTTATCGACTTCGAGGACGTCGCCACTGGTGAGCGTGACGAAGTAGCGCACGCTGGGCGCGGTGATGATGAGATCGAGATTGTACTCGCGCTCCAGCCGCTCCTGAATGATCTCCATGTGGAGCAGGCCGAGGAAGCCGCAGCGGAATCCGAAGCCGAGCGCGGTGGAGCTCTCGGGCTCGAAGAAGAAGGACGCGTCGTTGAGGCGCAGCTTTTCCAGCGCATCGCGCAGCAATCCGTGTTCGTGCGAATCCACCGTGTAGAGGCCGGCGAAGACCATGGGCTTGATGTCTTCAAAGCCGGGCATGGCCTCGATGGCGGGCTTGTCGGCATCGGTGATGGTGTCGCCGATCTTTACGTCGCCTACGGTCTTCATGGTTGCGAAGAAGAATCCGACCTCGCCGGCGGTGAGCTCGCCGATCTCCTGAGGCTTTGGCGTCAGCACTCCCATGGAATCGACGAGGAAGGTTGTTCCCTTGGCCATCAGCTTGATCTTTTGTCCCTTGTAAAGACGGCCGTTGACGACGCGGGCAAGCACGCCGACACCGCGATAGCTGTCAAACCAGGAGTCGAAGATGAGGGCTTGCAGCGGCGCATCGATGCTGCCCTTGGGCGGAGGAACGCGATGCACGATCTGCTCAAGAACTTCGATCGACGCCCGCGCCGGTCTTGGCGCTGATGGACAGCGCGCTGGAGGCGTCGAGGCCAACGGCGCTCTCGATCATCTCTTTGGTGCGTTCAATGTCAGAGCTGGGAAGATCGATCTTGTTGATGACCGGAATGATTTCAAGACCGTGGTTGATGGCGATGTAGCTGTTGGCGAGGGTCTGCGCTTCGACGCCCTGCGTGGCATCGACGACCAGCAGCGCGCCTTCGCAGGAGGCGAGCGAACGGGAGACTTCGTAGGAGAAGTCAACGTGGCCGGGAGTGTCGATGAGGTTGAGCTGATAGGTTTGGCCATCCTTGGCCAGATACATCATGCGGACGGCGTGGGCCTTGATGGTGATGCCGCGCTCGCGCTCGAGCTCCATGGCATCGAGGACCTGCTCCTGGCCCGCCATTTCACGGGCGCTGAGCGATCCGGTGATCTCCAGCATGCGATCGGAGAGCGTGGTCTTGCCGTGGTCGATGTGCGCGATGATGGCGAAATTCCGAATCGAGGTGCGGTCCATGCTTTGCTTTCGAAGTCCAAACGCCCGCACGAATTGCGAGGCTGCGCTGAGGTTATTCACCCATTTTACCATTTGGGCGGGAGAGGGCGTTCGAGCCACAAAAGGCATTGATCCGGGTGAACCATTGACCAAATGGTGAATGGCTTTGGAGGGGAGGTGAATCGACTGGTGAATGGTTGAGCGAAGTCGCAATAATTGACCGCCTAGGCAGCCGACGCGGCGGTAAGACATTCGCTTCGAATGCTCGCAACTCACGTGGGCGATTCGGGTTCAAAGCGGAAGGGGGCTACTTTGCGGAAATATATTGCAATCGTATTCGCGCTGCTGCTGATGAGCGCTGCCGGGTTGGCGCAAATTCCGACAGCGGGGAACATTTTTGTTGGATATTCGCTCTACCACGGCAACGAGGGGTTTAACGACACAGGGACTCTGAATGGTTGGGAAGGGTCGTTGGAGGGAAAGCTCTTTCCATTTGTGGGAATCGTTGCCGATGTGAGCGCGCAGTATGGCACGTTGCCGAATCCCTTCACCGGCCTCAACGATTCGACGCGGGTGCAGAGCTATCTGTTCGGACCGCGGGTGTCGTTTCCGGCTGGCCGGTTCCGGCCGTATTTCCACGTGCTGTTCGGAGCTTCACACCTGCATGAAACGGATGACCTTCTCGGCACGAATGCCGAAACTGACTTTGCGGACGCAATTGGAGGTGGCGTCGATTACCACCTGATTCCGCGAGTGAGCTGGCGATTGCAACTCGATGACCTGCAGACCCGCTTCAATGGCTTACGGCAGGACAATACGCGATTTTCAACCGGGCTAGCGGTAAATTTCTAAGACAAGTGCGGTAGAAGTGGACGAAGACGAAAACAAACAGGCCCCAGCTTCGCGCAGCAGAGAATGCGGCGAAAGCTGGGGGCGTTTTAGTATTAGCGGCTATTGTTCTACCACCCTGCTTGCCGCTGATTGAAGGCCCGATAAACGTGAGCCCAAAGCGGAGTTATGGGCCGCGAAACAATTCCTGCAACCCGATATTGGCTACGTCTTTCGTGTCTTGTTCAAACGGGTTTATCGGCTGCTGCCTGCAACAATTTTGCGAGATCCTTGGAACTCAGGTTCGCAATTTGCAATTTGCCTGTTATTGTAAACGTTTGGATTTACAATTCTTTACACTTGGGGTGCAGGCTCATGTGCGGAATATTGGGCTACTCGCATCGTCGAAAAGTGCTTCCTGCAATGCTGCTGGAGTCGGCGCTGTGCGGGCTCTACCATCGTGGCCCGGATCAGCAAGGAACGTACCGGGGTCGGCAGATGTCCTTGGGTGCAGTCCGCTTGAGCATCGTGGATTTGGCTCATGGCGCCCAGCCAATGTATAGCCCGGATCGCAACGTCGTGATCGCCTACAACGGCGAGATCTACAACCACGGCGAGTTGCGGCGGGAGTTGGAATCCGAAGGCCACTGCTTCGAGAGCAAGTGTGACACGGAAGTCGTGTTGAAAGCCTTCCTGCACTGGGGGACGGCTGCTTTCGCGCGTTTGCGTGGAATGTTCGCGGTTGCGTTGTGGATTGAAAGCGAGCGGCGATTGGTGCTGGCGCGCGACCGAATGGGGATCAAGCCGCTGTATTACCGCGAACAGGATGGGGAGATATTCTTTGGTTCGGAGTTGAAGTGCATTCTGGAGCATCCGGGTGTACCTCGGCATCTGAGCCTTGCTGGTTTGAATTGCTTCCTGCGACTGAACTATGTTCCCGGCCCCCACACGCTACTGGATGGAATCTGGAAGCTGATGCCCGGGCATGTGCTGGAATGGAAAGAAGGGCGAAGCGAGATACACCCGTACGTGACGGAAGCTTCCAGCGTAGCGCGGCCGAAGAACATCGACGAGGCCTGCGAAGAACTGGACGTGCTGCTGCGGGAGTCGGTGAAAGATCATCTGCTTTCGGATGTGCCGGTGGGTATTTGGCTGAGTGGTGGGCTGGATAGTTCGACCGTGCTGCACTATGCATCCGAGGCGGGCGCAACAAATCTGCGGACCTATTCGGTGAGTTTCCCAGGGCAGTCGTTTGACGAAAGCCAATATGTGGCCGAGGTCGTGAGCCACTACGGCGCGCAACACTCAGAGTTGGAATTGGACGCCGAGGCCGACCTGGTGGGTGCAATCGAAAAGATTGCGTATTTTTCGGATGAGCCAAGCGCTGACGCAGGTGCGTTGCCGGTTTGGTTTCTGTCTGAGATGACAAAGCGCGACGTCACGGTGGTGCTGAGCGGCGAAGGCGCGGACGAGGTGTTTGGCGGCTACCTGACGTACAAGGCGGATCGCTACGCTACGATGGCACGAGTGTTGCCGAAACCCCTGCGTGCGGCCATGCTCAGCGCAGCGTTACTGCTGCCAGTTTCCGACGAGAAGATCGGATTCGAGTACAAGTTGAAGCGCTTTCTGCAAGGCACGCTGATGGGCGCGGATGAGGCACACGTCTATTGGAACGGAACCTTTACGGAAGCGGAGAAACGGGAACTGTTCTACTTGGCCGACGAACGGCCATTGAACGAAGTGTTGCGCGCGGGACGAGGGAGCGGGTTGCAGCGGTACTTGGGCTGGGATCAGCGCTACTATCTTCCCGATGACATTTTGTATAAATTGGACCGCATCAGCATGGCGCATTCTTTGGAGGCACGTCCGCCGTTCCTCGATTCCCGCCTGGTGGATTTTGCGGCGGCACTGCCGGATTCATGGAAGATTCGCGGGACTTCCTCGAAGTACATCCTGCGGCGGTTGATGCGGGACAAATTGCCACGTACGATTTTGCAAAGGCCAAAGATAGGTTTTGATGTTCCGTTGCACCAGTGGTTCCGCGGCGCCCTGAAACCCTATTTGTTGGAAACGCTTTCTACAGAAGCGGTGCAAGAGACAGGCGTTCTGAATTGCGAGTACGTGGAGCGGATGGTGGACGATCATCTGGCGAGAAGGGCAAATGTTGGGTACCACCTATGGGGATTGACCGTTCTTGTGCAGTGGATGAAGCGTTGGAAAGTGGAGCTGAGTCCAGAGCTGATGGAGAGTGTGGAGGCGGCAGAAGTGGGGCGTGGCTCGTTCTGCTCTGTGCCAGCTTAGTCTTTCTCGTTGGAGCACTCAGTCCCCCGCATCTGATGGACGATGTGGATGCAGTGCAGGCGCAGATTGCACGCAACATGTTCGAGAGCGGCGATTGGGTAACCGCCCGGTTGAACGGCGTGCCCTATCTCGAGAAGAGCCCACTGGTTTATTGGATGATGGCCGCTGGATATCGTGTTTTTGGAGTACACGACTGGGCGGCGCGAATTCCGCTGGCACTGGCCGCCGTGCTGCTGTGCTTCGTCACCTACCGCTTTGGACGTTGGGCATTCGGTGAGGAAGCGGGCACGTATGCCGGATTGGCACTCGCTTCCTGCGCCGGATTGTTTCTGTTCACCCGCATCCTGATTCCAGATGCAACGCTGACGCTGACCATTGTTTTGGCAGTATGGGCGGGGCTGCGTTTGTTGGAGCCGGAGGAAAGACATCCGGGAGTTTGGGCCGTCGTGCTCGGCGCTTCGATAGGCGCCGGGTTGCTGCTGAAGGGATTGATCGCGGCTGTCTTTCCCGTGGGCGCAGCCCTGTTGTATTTGGCTGCGAGCGGGCAACTGTTGCGATGGGAGACATGGCGACGGCTGCGACTGCCAGCGGCGATCGCAGTGGCCTTGCTGATCGCGGCCCCATGGCACGTGCTGGCTACGTTGCGGAACCCGCCATACTTTGCTTTCAACCTGCACAGTGGGCCGGGAGAATATCACGGTTTCTTCTGGTTCTACTTTTTCAACGAGCACCTGCTTCGGTTCCTGAATCTTCGTTACCCGAGAGACTACAACACGGTTCCACGGGTGTGGTTCTGGTTGTTGAATTTGGTTTGGCTGTTTCCGTGGAGCGTGTTTTTGGCCGGTGCGGCGAAGTTGAGTTACCGTCCGGAAACGCGTGCCGGGCGGGTGCGGCTTATGTGTCTGTGTTGGATCGGATTTGTGATGACATTCTTCACATTTTCGACGACTCAGGAGTACTACTCGATGCCGATGTATCCGGCTTTGGCGCTTCTGATCGGTTCGGCTTTGGCCGAGGGAGGTGCAGTAAAGTGGGCGTCGCGCGTGCTGGTTGTGATTTCATCGGTTCTTGCGCTGGCGATGGGAATCGTGATCGCGCTGGTGTGGCACGTGCCTGCGAAGGGCGAGATCTCGCAGGCGCTAACCCAGAATACGGAACTCTACACTCTGTCGATGGGTCACATGGCGGACCTGACGTTAGGGGCCTTCGCCTATCTTCGCCTTCCGTTGGGAGTGGCCGCAGCGGCCTTTGCGATGATGGCGATTGGGCTGACATTTGCCCGCTCGCGCCGGGCGGTCGCATTGACTGCGGCGCTCTCGATGGTGATCTTTTTGCAGGCGGCGAGAATGGCTCTGGTGAAGTTCGATTCCTACCTGGGTTCATATCCGCTGGCGACGGCTCTGCTCCAGGCTCCCGAGGGAGAACTGATAGAAGCAGATGCTTACTACGCATTTTCGTCGGTGTTCTTCTATACAAATCGCACAGCACTGCTGTGGAACGGACGCACGAACAATCTGGAGTACGGATCGTACGCGCCAGGTGCTCCGAAGGTGTTCATCGGAGACGATGAGTTTGTGAAACACTGGAATTCAACAAAGCGTCACTATCTGCTGGCTTATGGGAGTGATGTGGAAGCTGTGAAGTCGCTGTCCGGGGGGCAGTTGTACGTTGTGGCGGAGAATGCGGGAAATTTTCTGCTTACAAATCAGCCACTCGTGCGATAGTTCCGAGTGTAAACTATATAGTACGTATCTAAAGTTGACTTGATCTCTTCCTCTCGGGGAGGGATCATAAGCGTCACTGTTCCCGCAGCACTCATTCGTTTCCCCAGGTGAACTCTATGCTGAATTTCGATCAAGTGGCCCATCACGCCATCACTGGCCAAACGCCTTCGCGGGAGATGGCAGTCGCCATGCTCAAGATTGCGGAGTGCGACTTTCCGGCGCTGTTCAACGCGGCGTGGCAGGTGCGTCACCATTTTCACGGCAAGCGAATGAACGTGCAGGTGCTCAGCAATGCGAAGAGTGGGCTGTGTCCCGAGGACTGCCATTATTGTTCGCAGTCGAGCGTCTCGGAATCTGAGATTGCCCGCTATCCACTCAAGGCCGTTCAGCTGCTTGTCGAAGAAGCTAAGGCGGCGCGTCAGACGATGGCGAACCATTTCTGCATGGGACTGAGTGGGCGGGTGGTGAAGGACGCGGAAGTGGACGCGCTTTGCGAGGCGATTCGAACCATCAAGGATGAAGTCGGCATTGAAATCTGTTGCTCGCTGGGCTTTATGAACCCGGAGCAGGCCCGGCGCTTACGCGCAGCGGGATTGGACCGCGTCAATCACAACCTGAATACGAGCGCGCGCTACTATCCTTCCATCTGTACGACCCACACCTACGAGGATCGGGTGCAGAATTTGATGGTCTGCCAAGAGGCGGGGCTGGAGATATGCTCCGGGGGAATTGTGGGCCAGGGGGAGAGCGACGAAGACATTGTGGACATGCTGTTGGCGCTGCAGAAGGTTGATCCGAAATCTGTGCCAATTAATTTTCTGATTCCGGTAGACGGCACGCCATTCGCCCAGATGAAGCACCAGTTGACACCGATGCGTTGCCTTAAAGTCCTGGCCGTGGCTCGCCTGCTGCATCCGAAAGCCGAGCTCAGGGTTGCGGGTGGACGCGAGTATCACCTGCGCACTCTGCAGCCCATGGCACTGTTTCTGGTCAACTCGATTTTTGTGAATGGCTATCTGACCGAAGGCGGACAGGGGCCGGATGAGGCATTCCGCATGATCGCCGACGCGGGATTTGAGGTTGGAGCGGAAGCAACGGCTAGTGCCCAGGTATGAGCGGTCTCGATTATTTGCATCCGCAATTGGAGAAGCTTGAGCGCGAGGGTTTGTTGCGTCATACCTCGGTGTCTGCCGGGGTTGGCGGCAAGGTGTTGTTGGAAGATGGGCGCACCATCTTGAACTTTTCCTCCAACGACTATCTCAATCTGACGCAGCAGGGAATGGTGAAACGCAGAGCACAGGAGGCGATTGAGCGGTGGGGCTGTGGAGCAACCGCATCGCGCTTGATGTGCGGGACTCTGGCGCTGCATGAGGAACTGGAAGCGGCGCTAGCGCGGCTGATTGGCGGAGAAGCGGCCCTGGTCTTCAGCAGCGGTTTTGGCATGAATGTGGGAGTGCTGTTTGCGGTCGCCGGGCGGGACGACGTGATCTTTGCGGACCGGTTGAGCCACGCCAGCCTGATCGACGGGGCACGCCTGAGTGGGGCGACGCTGAAGCGGTATGCCCACAACGATGTCGAGTCGCTGGAGCGTTTGCTGCGATCGACTCCCTGTCGTGGGCATCGCATGATTGTCTGCGAGTCGGTGTTCAGCATGGATGGGGACATTGCGCCTTTGACGACGCTTCGCCAGCTCGCCACGCAGTATGAGGCGGCGCTGCTGGTGGACGAGGCTCATGCCATCGGTGTTTGGGGCGGTGGGGGCGGAGTTGGCCGGGAGTTGGGTTATGAAGCGGCTGAGCTGACGGTCGGCACTCTGGGGAAGGCTCTTGGCAGCCACGGCGGTTTTGTCGTGTGCAGCCGGAAGACCCGGGAGTATCTGGTGAATTGCGCACGCAGCTTTATTTATTCGACGGCGCTGCCGCCGCCGAGCGTCGCCGCCGCTTTGGGCGCAATCGAGCAGATTGAAGGTGATCCGGCGATGGGACGGAGGCTGCTCGAACTGGCTCGCGGGTTTCATAGGTTGCTCCTCGCCGAAGGCTTGCGGCTGCCGGAGTTTGGCTCGCAGATTCTTCCCGTGCATGTGGGCGACAATCGCCGGGCGCTGGAACTGGCTACGCGTCTGCGCGAGCGGGGACTGCTCGTGACCGCGATCCGCCCACCTACGGTTCCAGAGGGAACCGCGCGTCTGCGCCTCTCCGTGACTTTGGCACACTCGCCTGAGGACTTGGCATGTGCGGCACGGGAGATCGGCGGGATCGCACGCGAGATGGGAGTGGCATGACTGCGCCGCTGTCTCAATTTTTTATTGGCGGCTGGGGCTCAACCGACGCGGTCTGGAGTGGCACGTTGACGCAGGCTCCTCAAAGCGAGCCGCATTTTCTTGGCTGGCTGCAGTGCGTGCAGGATTGGCCGGGAGTGCTCACGGCGTTGTCCGCGCGGCCGGAACCGTGCCTACTGGTCGGGTGGTCGCTTGGCAGTCTGCTCTCGCTGCGCGCGGCGTTGGAGTTACCCGAAAAGATTGCCGCGATGGTGTTGGTTTCAGGCACGCCATGTATGTGCGCCAGCAGGGACCATGGTGGCATCGATCCTCGCACACTGGCGGCGATGCGAGTCCGGGTGGGGAGAAATCCCGGCCCTGTGCTGGAAGAGTTTGCGCATCAGTGCGCCATGCCCGATGGGGACGAAGAGACTCGCGCGTGCTACTTGCAGCAGGCGAAGCAGTTTTCTGCGGCCGAACTTGCGGCAGGACTCGAATGCCTTGCTGCACTCGACGTGCGGGAACGGCTCGGTGAGATCAACGTGCCTTGCAGGGTTCTGCATGGGGCTTGCGATCAGATCGTACCGCTCCGAAGCGCACAGTTCCTGGCCGAACAGATTCCTGGTGCGGAATTGGAGGTGCTGGAAGGACATGGCCATGCTTTGCCTTTCACGGCTCCAGCCCAAATCGCGCGCTGTATCGCGAGTGTGATTTCATGAGCGGGGCGGATGCGGTTGGAGCGAGCGCGGTGGACAAACGCGCGCTGGCCGAGCGGTTCTCCGGGGCGGCTCACCGGTATGACGTTTGGGCCACGGCACAGGCCGAAATTGCGACGAGATTGATGCAGCAGATTCCGGCGGAGTTCGTTCCTTCGCTTATGATCGATCTTGGTTGTGGGACTGGATTGCTAAGTGCGCAGTTGCTGCATCGCTATCCGGCAGCGTCGCTGGTCGGCATCGACCTTGCGAGTGGCATGGTGGAACATTGCCGCGGGCACCTGGGGACGAAGACGCAAGCCCGCTTTGTCACCGGCGATGTTGAAGACAGCGGAATGCTGGTGCCGCAGGCCAGTTTGATTGTCTCGAGTTGCGTTGCGCAGTGGTTTTCGGATTTGCCATCAACGATACGGATGTGGGCACAGAGTCTGGTTCCCGGCGGTCTGATGGCGTTTGCCTGCCTGCTGCGGGGCTCTTTCTGCGAACTGGAAGCGGCGTATTCCGAGGCGCTGCAATATAGCTTCCGTGGACTTCGGTTGCCGACACCGGAAAGCATACCGCTGTTGTTCCGCGCCTGCGGTTTAGAGTCGATTGTATGCAGGGAAGATTGTGTGACTGCGCACTACGACTCTTCACGCGCGGCTCTGCGCTCGTTTCAACAGATCGGCGCCGTCTTCCACGGGCAGCCCGGACATAAATCCCTTGGTCCGGCGGCGGTGCGGCGGCTGATTTCCTTTTACGACCACCACCTCAACCTTGAGGGCATGGCGCCGGTTACCTACCGTGTGCAATATGTCATCGCGGAGCGGATACGTTGATTCCCGGGATCTTCATCACGGGCACAGGTACGGATGTAGGCAAGACGGTAGTCACCGCCGGCGTGTTGCGCTGGCTGCGTGGGCATTCGCCTGCGGCCGATTCGTCTGCTGCAATGGTGATGAAGCCGGTACAGACCGGCTGCCAGCTTTGCGCAGACGGACGGATGATCGTTCCCGATATTGATTTTGTGTTGCGGGCGGCGAATGTGGCCGTCGATGAGGAAACGCTTTCTCATCTGTCGCCCTATCGTTTTGAACCGGCGTGCTCGCCTCATCTGGCGGCACGGATGGCCGGAACGAGAATCGAGATCGACAGAATTCTGGCGAGTGCCGAGTGGCTGGCGAGTCGGTATCAACGAGTGGTCGTCGAAGGCGCTGGTGGCCTTGCCGTGCCTCTCAATGAACGCCAAACCATGCTTGAACTGGCGTGGGAGATGGGCATGCCGGTGTTGCTGGTGGGCCACTCCGGGCTCGGCACCATCAACCATGTGCTGCTGTCGCTGGAGGCGATTCGGCGACGAGGCTGCAAAGTGCTTGGCGTAATTCTGAATGACATTCGTCCTGTACCCGGGGCTGACGAGTACATTCATGAGGACAACGTGCGCAGCATCGAGTCCTTCGGCAAAGTTCGGGTGACGCGCATACCGTATCTTAGTGGGCCATCGGGAGAGCTACCGGAGATAGGCCGGTTGGATGCCAGCTTCGAACATTGCGATTTTCTGAAAGAGTATCCGCTATGAATTATGGTGAAATGCGCCGCCGCGATATCGAATTTCTATGGCACCCGTACACGGAGATCACGTCGTTTGAACAGTCGAGCTTCCCCATCGTCGAGTCTGCCGAGGGATGCAGACTGCATGAGATCGACGGACGAGTTCTGCTGGATGGCATCTCGTCGTGGTGGTGCGTAAATCTGGGGCACAGCCATCCTCGTCTGGTCGAGGCAATCCAAGTGCAGGCGGCGAAGCTCCAGCACACGCTGCTGGGAGGGATGTCGCATCCTCCGGCGATCCGGCTGGCTGAACAACTTGCGCGCATTGCGCCGGCGGGTCTGGGGCATGCAATGTTTGCCTCCGACGGCTCATGTGCGGTCGAAGCGGCGCTCAAAATCGCGTTGCAATACTGGACCAATCAGGGCGAGGAACATCGCACACGATTCATTGCCCTGCAGGACGGTTATCACGGCGACACGCTGGGTACGATCGGCGTCGGCTATATTGATGGCTATCATCGGCCCTTCCGGCCCGCACTGCAGCCGGCGTTGTGCGCTACATCGCCTTACTGCAATCGCTGTCCTGTGGGGCTGCGTCCGGAGAGCTGCCAGGCTGAGTGTTTTGACTCGATGGAGAAGCTCGTCCGCACTCATCATGGCGAATGTGCGGCGGTGATCGTGGAGCCCCTTTGTCAGGCGGCGGCGGGTATGCGCATTTATCCCGCGCTCTACCTGAAGCGGCTGCGAGCGCTCTGCACCGAGTACGGTATCCCGCTCATCGTCGATGAGGTTGCGGTTGGCTTTGGGCGCACCGGTGCCATGTTCGCCTCTGAGAAGGCTGGGATTGTTCCTGACATCATGACGCTTGGCAAGGGCCTTACTGGTGGCATGCTGCCGATGAGCGCGACCTTGGTGAGCGATGCAATTTACGACACGTTCCGGGCCAATGGAGAGCAGAGCCGCACCTTCTTCCACGGCCATACGTTCTGCGGGAATCCGATCACCAGCGCGGTAGCTCTGGCGGCCTTGGAAACTTACGCGGAGGAGAAGATTGTCGAGCGACTGCCGGAGCGGATGCGCGTGCTTGAAGATGGGATGCGACGCATTTCCGAGGTGCTGGGTGGTTCATCGCTGCGCACGTTAGGAATGATCGCGGCGGTCGAAATCGCGGAGGCGGCGGGAGGAGAAACTCGTGCACGGAAGATTGCGGCCCGCGCCTATGAACTGGGATTATTCATTCGCCCTTTGAATAGCACGATTTACTTATGGCCACCCTTGAATACAGAGACAGCAGACCTGCAGCGCATGATTGAAACGATCGAGCGGGCTGCGAGGGAAACGAAATAGCTTGAGACATTCTCCCCTGCGATCCTGCTAGTGTAGTGCGTCGGAAATAGCGTCTGCTATTTCTTGCGCTTTGATCGCTTGCCTACTCTGCCAGCATTCCCTCAGGGGCTAAAGCCCCATTGATTCGATTGCACTTGCGGCACGACTGAAGTCGTGCCCTTTCAAAACGAAACAAGCCCATCTGTTTGACGCAGTACACTAGCCATAAGCCTGTGCTCCGACTCCGTGCTCGGGATTTTGTGTTGAAAGACTGGCAACCGCGCCGACGGAAACGACTACCTAAAAATCATGCACACAAGATAGCTCGCAGCGATTCAGCGCTCGTGCTCAATCGCGCGACTCTGAGTTGTGCGGGCGTGGAAAGAGCAGCTTAGCTAGAGGTGCATGTTGGAGGTGCATGATGGAAGATCGACCTTCCTCACCAGTGTTTGCCAAGCAGATTTCCAGCGTGAAGATAGCGGTTGATGGTGCGGTGCTGGATGGAGACCTCACGGTCCCGGCGAAGGCGCGTGGCGTGGTGGTGTTTGCACATGGAAGCGGCAGCAGTCGTCATAGTTCGCGAAACCGGTTTGTCGCGCAGGTTCTGAACCAGGGCGGGCTGGCAACGCTGCTTTTCGATTTGCTGACCCGAGACGAGGAATCCGTCGATGTGAAAACGGCGGAGCTGCGATTCGACATTGAGTTGCTGGCATACCGTCTAATCCAAGCGACCAAGTGGCTGGTGCAGCAGCCGCAAGTTCAGAAATTGCAGGTCGGCTATTTTGGCGCGAGCACCGGGGCAGCGGCGGCGCTTGTGGCTGCAGCCCAAATCCCAGAGCATATCGCAGCGGTCGTGTCACGTGGCGGACGGGCCGATTTGGCGGGACCCTTTCTGACCGGGGTGCAGGCTCCGACGTTGCTGATTGTGGGTGGAGACGATACGCCCGTGATTGAGCTGAACCGCCGAGCATTGGAGCAGCTGTATTGCGAAAAGCGGCTTGCGATTGTTTCAGGCGCCACCCACCTGTTTGAAGAACCGGGCACATTGGAGCAGGCAGCACGCCTGGCGCGCGAATGGTTCGAAAGCCATCTCGGGCAGCGGCAGGACGATACACAGGCCGCATAAATAGCAGCACTCGGAGGCAATCCCCACACGGGTTTTCACGCATCGTTCTGGTTCGTGGCTAAAACGGAGGAGGTGTTATGAAGCAGTGTGAAGTTTGCGGCAATGAATACGACAAAGCCTTTGAGCTGATCGCGGCCGGTGCACGGCATACGTTTGACAGCTTCGAGTGCGCGATTCAGGCGATTGCGCCTATCTGTGAGCATTGCCAATGCCGGGTGATTGGACACGGAGTGGAGGTCGGCGGCAGTTTCTTTTGCTGTGCTCATTGCGCGCGGGCGGCGACCAAAGCCGATGTGAAAGATCGCGCCGCCTGAGGCGGGATGTACTTGCCTAGTGCAGTTCAAAGGAGGCGCTATGCTGTTCCGAGATCGTAGTGAAGCCGGCCGACGGCTGGCCGCGGAGCTGAAAGATTTTGCCGATGGCGATACGGTAGTGCTGGCATTGCCGCGAGGTGGCGTCCCGGTCGGATTTGAGGTGGCCCAGGCGCTTAACGTTCCTCTCGATGTGTTGGTGGTTCGCAAACTCGGTACGCCGGGGCAGGAGGAGCTGGCAATGGGTGCAATCGCCCCGGGCGGGCAGCGCGTTTTGAACTGGGAAGTCATCGATGCAGTCGGCATCTCACCGCAGCTAATCGATGCGGTTGCGGCCAGGGAGGCGCGCGAACTCGAACGTCGAGAGCAGGAGTATCGCGGTAATCGGGAGCGCGTGGACTTGCGTGGACGTACGGTCATTCTGGTCGATGATGGTCTGGCGACGGGTTCATCGATGCGCGCTGCGATTGCCGCTGTCCGGCAGCAGGAACCGAACAAGGTAGTGGTCGCTGTCCCGGTGGCCGCTCGCGCTACCTGTGCGGAGTTGCAGGAAGAAGCAGATGAAGTAGTGTGTCTGTATATGCCGATGCAGTTTCACGCGGTTGGTCGTTGGTATCAGGATTTCTCCCAAGTCACAGATGATGAGGTTTGCGAATTGCTTGAGCGGGCCAGCGAACGGGTGCAGCGGCCAGCGGCGTAAAACAGAATGTGAGTTTCTATGGGTGATACCGGGCCCAGAGACGAGCGAGAGCGCCAACCTACGGATATACAGGGCGACGTCGAGGTCGCTCACAACCAGTGGGTCGCGTTCCTCGATAGCTTTAGCCTGCAACACGTGGGCTGGCTGGTGACCGTTGAGGTTATCATTCCTAGTCCTGCGGGAAGACTGATCGCGATTCAGGGGCGTCCACTGAAAGGCATCAGTGTTGATAGCGCGGAGGGCAAAGAGCGCGCCTATGTGCAGGTGGGAGACTGTCTGGAAGAACACGTCTTGCATACCATCGATAAGCCTACCCGGGTGACGTTCAAACAATCACAGACAGGTATGCACCAAGGTCTGGAAATCGTATCGGCCGACGGCACGACTACGGTCATACGTTTTCGCTCGCCGATGCGACCGGAGATGCTGGACGGGATGGCAGCCTAAGTAGCGGTGTTTGAATGCAAGCGGTCGCGCTCGCCGAGAAGCAGCGCACACCAGGTAAGAGCACACAAAAGCCTCCAGATCTGCAGAGCAGCGATGGACACGAGGCGTCTGCAAGCGCTGGGAGATGGGGAATGTGGGATTGGAATATCGCTCAGGCTACGGATCGTTGCCTGCGTGTTTATTGCGTTGCAGGATGGGACAGTGCAGAAGCAGATGCGCTTCGCACATTACGTCAAAGCCACGCACCTGCTGCTGAGCACTCGCTCTTCGGGCGTTTACTTATGCTGTCAGCTCTTCGGTTAGAGTGCCGGAGTTCGGAAAGATCTGCGCTAATCTCGCTAGCAGTTCAGATGGAGGAACTGGTTTGAGCAGAATCGTGAAATCAAAGCCTTTCGTGTGCGCGTCTTCCAGCAGGTCTCCGTAGCCGACATTGCCAGAGATGAACAATACCTTGCAGTACGGCAGAGCACGTAAAATTTCAATCGCTGCATCAATGCCGTTCAGCGCCCCCATCGTAACGTCACTCACGATGCACTCAGGCTGAAATGTAAAGGCCATTTGAACCGCTTGTTCGCCGCTGTAAGCCGTCGCCGTCTCATAGCCCCGATGCTCAAGTATCATGGCGAGTGTAGAAGCTATGGCACGCTCGTCATCGACCACTAGAATTCTATGTCTCTTGTACAGCATGACAGTCTGCCCAGGACTAACGAAGCTTCTTGCGATCAGAAAAGTCATCTTCCCGCGTTTTGCAGAGCCTACTGCATAAGCTGCTTACATACCACGACTAACCTGAGTAAAGGGGCGAAGCTTTACTGCAAAAAATGCTCCAGGACTTGGAGCATTCCTTCTGCGCTCAAGTCTCGATCCTTTCGGCCCTCCTCGGTCCCGCGCTTACGTTCCGTGGCATTCAAAAAGACGATATAACTAAGGACGGGACGGAACTTATTCCTCGCGTCTTGCCGCAACCTGGAGATTCAATGAGCGCAACGCAGGCGGTGCCTGTCAATTCGCCGCGCCAAGTTTTATTTGCAAGCCTGGTTGGCACGACGATTGAATTCTTCGATTTTTATATTTATGCGACTGCGGCAGTTTTGGTATTTCCGAAGCTGTTCTTTCCGATGTCGGACCCGGCTACGGCAACGTTGGCCTCGCTGGCGACGTTCGGAATTGCGTTTCTGGCGCGGCCCATTGGGTCAGCGCTTTTTGGACACTTCGGCGACCGGATCGGACGGAAGACAACGCTGGTCGTGGCGCTGGCTACGATGGGTATCTCCACCGTGAGCATTGGAGCCTTGCCCACCTACCATTCGATCGGATTTGCCGCACCGCTGTTGTTGGCGCTCTGCCGGTTTGGCCAGGGGCTGGGGCTGGGAGGGGAGTGGGGCGGTGCCGTGCTGCTGGCGGTGGAAAATGCGCCACCTAACAAGCGCGCTTGGTATGGGATGTTTCCGCAGCTTGGCGCTCCGCTGGGATTCATCCTTTCAGGTGGGGTGTTTCTGGTGCTGTCGCAGGTGCTCACGAACAAACAGTTTTTCGAATTCGGTTGGAGGCTGCCGTTTCTGGCAAGCTCGGTGCTGGTGCTTCTGGGCCTGTATGTACGCACCACGATCGCCGAGACACCGGTGTTCCAGAGAGCCCTGGAACGGGGTGAACAGGTGAAGCTGCCGGCATGGGTGGTGTTCCGCGACCACACAAAGGCATTGGTCGCGGGAATCCTGCTCTGCCTGGCAACGTTCGTTCTGTTCTACTTAATGGTTGTCTTTGCGCTGTCATGGGGCACCAGCGTGCTGGGTTACAGCCGGGGAAAGTTTCTTCAGATGCAGTTGTTCGCCACAGGCTTCTTCGCGCTTACAATTCCGATTTCAGCCCTGCTGGCGGAGCGTGGCCGGCGGCATACAATGCTGTGGATCACGGCTGCAATCTTTGTCTTTGGGCTATTCTTGGCGCCGATGTTTACCGCGGGCATGGGCGGGGCGTTGGGGATGATGATCGTGGGCCTTGGCTTGATGGGACTGACTTATGGACCGTTGGGCACGCTGGTCACCGAACTGTTTCCGACGCCCGTTCGCTACTCGGGTAGTTCTCTGGCGTTTAACTTCGCGGGCATCTTCGGGGCGTCGCTAGCACCCTATCTGGCCACCTGGCTGGCCACGAAGTATGGTCTGCAGTACGTCGGCTATTACCTTTCAGCCGTTGCAGTGTTGAGCTTTCTGGGATTACTTATGATTCGGGAGACGGCGAACGACGACCTCAGCGCACGAACGTTTGAACCGTGAGCCTAGGGCGCCGACAGATTTGCGTCGTGGAAGATCCCCTGTCAACTAGAGAAAAGTGCGATTAAACTCGATGATTGGTGGTTGATTCTTCCGGAGCCTTGATGGATGTGCAGAACAATTTGACCGAGCTGCGAGAGAAGCGCGGCATTTCTGTTGCCAAGTTGGCGGCAGCGGTTGGCGTGAGTCGCCAGACTATCTACGCCATCGAGTCAGGTAAGTACATCCCCAATGCCATGGTTGTTCTGAGGCTGGCCGACGTTCTTGGCGTAGCGGTTGAGGAACTGTTCCGGTTGCAAAGTAGCTCTCCGCAGTCTGCGCACACAGAAGAGGTAGAGCTGCTGTCGAAAGACTGGATCGCGCGCGCGGGACAACCGGTGGCGTTGTGCCGGGTGAACGGTCGTCTGATCGCAGCACCTCCTGAGCCGGGCACGTGGAGTTTGCCAGAGGCCGACGGTGTTCTGATCAACTCACGGGGAAGCGCGAAAGCACCTTCGAAGGCAAGCGTGGAGGTGCTCGGCGACAACTGGAAGTTCGATAATCGCGTGCTGATGGCAGGATGCGACCCTGGAGCTTCCGTACTGGTGCGCCATCTTCGGCGGCAGGGCGTGGAACTGGTCGTGAGCTATCAGAACAGCTCCCGCTCGCTGGAACTGTTAAAGCAAGGCGTGATCCACATCGCGGGCACGCATATCCGGGCGGACAAAACCGGAGAGTCGAACCTGCCCAAGATTCGCAAGATGTTTGGCGAGGATGAGGTTGCGGTCTTCTCGTTTGCGCTATGGGAAGAGGGAATCGCAGTAGCGCCGGGCAATCCAAAAGAGATCCGAAACGTTGACGATCTCGTCCGCCAGGATATTCGGATTTCGAACCGGGAATCGGGCGCGGGAAGCCGCGTTCTGTTGGATTCTTTGCTCGCTCGCGCCGGAATCACCGGCGACATGGTGAGTGGCTACGACAAGATCGCGCTCGGCCATTTGCCTTCTGCGCGGCAAGTGCAAATGGGCAGGGCGGACTGTTGTATGAACACCAGTGCCTCGGCTCGAGTTTTCGGATTGGATTTAGTCCCTCTCGTCAGCAAACGGTACGACCTGGTTCTCTACAAAAAGCATTTGAGATTGCCTCAGATGCAGGCGGTTCTGGAAACACTCGCGCGCGCTTCCTTCCGGCGGGAGTTGGAGAGCCTCGGAGGCTACGATATGAAGACGGCAGGGGATCGCATCTTGTGAGTCGCGCATCGCGGTGTGCGGCGCTTCAAGCGAGAGTTGCGCCTCCGGGAGCATCCCAGCTACAATGTCGCGCAAACATTACACCTAGCGTACAATATTGTGCAACGCACTGTAAACACATGTCGCTCATAGTTGACACAGCGCTATTTAATCTTCTCTAATACATACAACTGAGCCTGGGATAAGTAGGCTGAGGACGGATACCTCGAGGATCGGTTTGCCACAGCGCCGGAAACTCCCGCAGAGAGAGCTGGATTCTACAGCGGTTAGCTTAAATCACCACAGCAACGAACGTCGCTGATTGATCTTCAACGGGTTCAACTGGGCGATCGCTTTCAACACACCTTCTGACGGTTTTCGAGCCGCAATCAACCCATTGGAGCCTCGATTGAAAGAAAGAAACGGGCCGAAGATGATGAAGAAATCTCTGCTTTTCATTTTTGCTGTTTGCACTCACCGCGCTCACCGCTTTGCGCAGACAACGCAAGCACAGGCCAGATCACCGGCGTGGTGAAGGATCCGCATCAGGCCGTTGTTGCCAATACGCAGGTGACTCCTTACCAATGCGCAAACCAAAGTTAAGGCCACGGCACTGACCGATGGCCAAGGCGTGTACCAGTTTCAGGATCTACAGCCGGGCACCTATGTCATCGAGGTCGATGCCAAAGACTTTAAGACGAGCGTGAGCCCGGAACTCAACCTCGCCGCGGGCCAGACCGTCACCTCCGATTTTGCTCTCGCGATGGCCGGAAACGTGGAGACCGTGAATGTCTCAGCCGGCTCGGTCGAAAACGCATATCGCGTCGACAACGTCAAGCCGGGCAGTCCGTTCGGGACCGTTCCGATCCTGAACCTTCCCTACTCCGTCAATGTTATTTCGCGCCAACTGATTGACGACACCCAGTCGAGAAACTTCAAGGAAGTCGCCAAGTACCTGCCCTTGATCTCGTTCCAGGAGATGCAGGGACCGGAGGTTCTGCGCCCAGAGACTCGCGGCATGCAGGGCAGCAACATGCAGAACGACCGCAAGGATGGCATGGGATATAGCGGTCACCACGCCTTCGGCGCTTGAGGAGTACGAGCAGATCGAAGTCGTCAACGGTCTGGGTGGCCCGATGTATGGTCCCGCCAACCCTTCGGGCATGTTCAACTTCGTGACCAAGCGCCCCACCGACGAACAGTATCGCGAAATCGAATTGGACTATGAGGGCGAGACGGTCGGCACGGTTCACACCGACCTGGGCGGCCGCGTGGGTCCGAACCACATGTTCGGCTATCGCACCAACCTAGTGTTGGCGGATGGCACCGGCTATGTCACCGACAGCCAGCTCCGTCGCCAGTTGGCCGCCGTGGCCCTTGATGTGCACCCCTTCACCCACACCATCATTGAAGGTAATTTCAGCTACTACAATCTCTTCCAGCACGGCTATCCCGGCTGGTTCTCCTACACTCCCACCATTAACCCTACGAGTAAGTCGCCGTTTACCATGGTGCCGGTCAATGCACCTGATCCGACTCGCCGTGGCTATGGCCAGTCCTTTGCCGGCGTGGATCTCAATAATCAGATCGGCGAAGTGCGGGTGAAGCAGGATTTCGGCCGGAATTGGCACCTTGTCGTCGGAGTGCTGAACCAGATTGCCGATCGCAACATCAATACACCCGTCAACTCGTTCATCAATACGGGCATTTCAAAGACCGCTCAGGCGTACTTCGCCAATCCAGGAAACTACCAGACGTTTTTAGAGAACACGTTTCAAAATACGCTGGCGCCGCGCTTCCAAGTTAAGAGTGACTTGGGATACCTGACCGGAATTGTCAAGACCTGGGGCATTCGTCACGACGTTGTGATCGGAAGCACTGGCTACAGGTTTGCGACCTATCAACCCATCATTCCCGCCGTCACCGCCGGCACACCTTTTTTCAATGCACCCCTGTGCACGGCGAGTGGCCAATGTACGTTCAACGTTTCCGATCCGCAGGTTGTTCTGCCGCCCCCTACCGGCATCCCCTCCTACACCAAGACCATTCCCGCGAGTGGTATCTACGTGAACAACATCATCCATCAGCAGGGATTCAATTTGGCCGATACCATTACCCTCACTCCGCGTTGGCTGGTGAGAGTGGCTGCCAGCCAGGACTGGACCTGGGTCGATGTTTACAAAGCCAATAACACGACTAACTATCTGCGGGAGAAGAGCGCCACCGGCAACTCCTCGTTCCAGGGCGTCAGTCCTACCGCAAGCTTGATGTTTAAGCCCCGCGCGAACATGACGATCTATGGGACCTTTGCCCAAAGCATTCAACCGCCGGACGTCGCGGTGGCCGCCAGCGCGCCCGCTGTCACCGTCAACGCCAACCAAGTGCTGGCAGCCTATCGCAGCAAGGAAGGCGAGATTGGCTACAAGCTGGTAACGCGTAAGATCAACTTCTCAACCGCGTTGTTCCGCATCGAGCGGCCGTTTGCAACCTACGTCGGCGGCATTATTGCTCCAGCCCCCGTGTCCGCCGGTGGTTGCGGCGCAGCGTCAGCATCCTCGAATTGCCAGCAACTTGAGATCACTGGCAATCAGCTCAACTACGGAGCTGAAGCCATGCTCTCCGGCAGGATCTTCGAGAGCCTGATGGTAACTGGCGGTCTGAGCGTGTTGAACCCGAAGCTGACGGACACCGGCGTTGCCGCAACGAATAACAGGAATTTCGTAGGTATTCCCGATTATCAGTCCAACATCCTTGCCGAGTATCACCTGCCGGTGCTGGTCGGTGCCTTCTTCAACTTCGACTGGCAGCATGTTGGACGCCGCGCAGCCGATGACGCTAACACTACTTTCGTGCCCCAGTACAACACCTTTGATGTCGGCGTCCGCTATTCCGCCAAGGTCCTCGGAAGAGTGGCCACCTGGCGCGTCTGGGTAGACAACGTGTCGAATGTGCACTACTGGTCGACCTTGGGTCCGGGCAGCATCACGGGGCTTGGCACTGCCGCCGATCTCGCTCACCTCGGGGAGCCGCGTTTGGTTACGGCCTCCATGCGCTACGACTTCTAGAAAGGACTTCAGACGCTGTGCTTCTTGGCGGTATAGCGTCTGACTTTCTTTTTAGATCTATCGGGAGGGTTCGCCCAGGGTAGCTTCGCCTTCGGGTACGCGGCAAAGGATGCCGCTCCGGCTGCGGGCGCTCGTGGCGGGCTCTCCTGATCGCGTCGCCGGTGCTTTCAGTTTTGAACCGGAAGCACGGGCAATCCGATCAGCATTCAAAGATTCAGAAAGAGTGAATATGTCGAAACGCGTCCTGTTGCAAGCTCGCGGCGCTGCGGTTGCGTTCGTTCTGCTCACGCTCTCACTGACGTCGGCGGCTATTGGGCAGACGCCGACGGGCCAAACGCAAAGTTGCGTGCCTGCGAATGACCAGCAACTGATCATCTATCGCGCCGGCAGCCTGACCCGCGCATTCAAACCGCTGCTAGCGGCCTTCACCTGCCAGACCGGTATTCAGGTGAAGGACAATGCCATGGGCAGCGTAGATGCCGGACGGCAGATCACCGCCGGAGGCCATGCCTGCGACCTCTACGCACCTGCCGATTATTCGGACATCGATCTGTTCATGAAGCCTGCCAGCTATGCGGATTTCAACATCGTCTTCGCGCAGGGAAAGATGGTGCTGGCGTATTCGGCAAGCAGTGTTGCCGAAAAGAAGTTGCCCCCGATTGCCGAGGCCGGTGGCGTTCCGTTCAATCCCCCAAACTCCGTTCCGAAAGCCGCGGCAAACTGGTACCAGATCCTGACCACGCCCGGTGTCTCCATTGGCGGCGGGAATCCCTTTCTCGATCCTGGCGCCTATCGCTCTTACATGATCTTTCAGCTCGCGCAGGATTATTACAAAGTCCCGAACCTTTCCAACGATTTGATGGAGCATCTCGTCATCCCCGGGACGGACCATTCTGTTCCCGCTGTGCCTGCGCTGGGCAAGCGATTTGATTTCCAACTCATTTATGAACACAGCGCTCAGGCGATGGCCAGCGCTAATCCAGACTTCCGTTACGTGGACTTGCCCAACGAGATCAACCTTTCAGACCCGGCCAGAAATTCGTATTACGCGAAGCATGCGGTGGTGGTTCTGCCCGGCTTGGGAACTCCGCAAAGCGCGCAAACCATTGCTGTTCCGGGCACCCGGGTTGCATGGGGCATCACCTTGCTAAGAGATGCTCCGAACCGGGACAATGCCGTGAAGTTCCTTCAGCTATTGCTGAGCCCAACCGGAATCGCAATGCTAAAAGAAAACGGTCCTGCGCCGATCGAACCAGCGTTTGTGAGTTACACGGACTATCGCAAGCTTCCCGAATCACTGCGGCCTCTGGTCAAGAGATTGGGTAAGTAAGCTCCCTGCTCTCCGAGAATGCCGGTTGGACGCATGACAGTAGTTTGCAGTTGTGAGCTGAGACCAGTTTTTTGCCACTCTGCCGATGGAGTGCTCACACGCGCATTGCCCGGTGCTGCTGGACCTCACCGATTCGGTGCTGACGCCAATCTGATTGGCGACCACTTTCAACCCTTCATCATCTAAGACTTCACGCGCCGAAGCTATGAGCTTTTCGTCTGGTTCGTTGGGATTTGCCGGTACGAGCTCCAAGCTCCATCGGGCTAAAAGCAGCCACCAGCATTCGGCAAAGATCCGAATGGCGTGCGATGCCGGTTTTCGTCACATAGCGCAGCGAGCTGACGCCTAGCGAAATTGCGGGTTCAATGCTGTTGCCGGGATTGTCGGAATGAAGGCAGACCTCGGACTGTTATGCGGTGATCCGCTTCGACTGAAGCCGTCTTTATACATCAAGGCTGAGGAGCATGATGGCGAAACCGATTCTGTTGAGCGTGGACGATGACTCCGATGTATTGAACGCGATCGAACGCGATTTGCGCGCGCACTACGGTGCCGAGTACCGCGTCATTGGGAGCGATTCCCCAATGGGAGCGTTGGAACTCCTGAATCAATTGAAGTTGCGTAATGATGGTGTCGCCCTTCTCCTGGTTGACCAGCGGATGCCGCAGTTGGACGGAGTCGGGTTCTTGCAGGAGGCGCGGCAGATTTTTCCCGAGGCGAAACGAGCTCTGCTCACCGCATATGCCGATACGACTGCGGCGATCAACGCCATCAATCAGGCCAGCATTGATTACTTTTTCATGAAACCCTGGGACCCTCCCACGGAGCACCTCTATCCGCAATTGGACGACTTGCTCGATGACTGGCGTGCTTCGTATCGTCCAGCATTCGAGGGAATTCGAGTTCTAGGTACGCGGTGGTCGCCGCGGTCGTACGAGCTGCGAGATTTTCTGGCGCGAAACCACGTTCCATACCAGTGGATCGATGTCGAGCAATCCGCCAATGACCCGGAAACAAAACGCGTGCTGGAAGCATTGGGTCCGGATGCCAGCAAAATTCCTATCGTGCTTTTCCCGGACGGGACAAAACTGCTGGAAGCCACACGGACGGATGTGGCACAAAGGGTCGGACTACGCACGCGCGCTCAAACCGATTTTTACGATCTGGCCATCATCGGCGGAGGGCCGGCGGGTCTGGCTGCGGCGGTTTATGGAGCATCCGAAGGTCTGCACACCGTGATGATCGAGCGGGAAGCGCCCGGAGGCCAGGCGGGAATGAGTTCGCGCATTGAGAATTATCTTGGGTTTCCCGCCGGGCTCAGTGGCGGGGACTTGGCGCGCCGTGCGGTGGTGCAGGCTCAGCGGTTCGGAGTGGAAATCCTGGCACCACTGGAAGCAACTGGTGTTCGAATTGAGGGGCCCTATCGAATTATTCATCTGGCCGACGGCAACGAGATTTCCTGCCATGCTTTGATGGTCTCGACCGGTGTGCAGTGGCGGCGGCTGGAGGCACCCGGAATCGATCGGTTACAGGGGGCAGGCGTTTACTATGGGGGCGGAGCGACCGAAGCACTGTCCTGCAAGGGGGAAATCGTCTATATCGTGGGCGGTGCAAATTCCGCAGGTCAGGCCGCAATAAACTTCTCTAAGTATGCGGAGCGGGTGGTGATGTTAGTGCGCGGCAACTCTCTGGCGAGCACGATGTCCCAGTATCTGATTGACCAGATCAAAACCACTCCCAACATTCAGCTATGGACTCGGGGCAGCGTTCACGAAGTACATGGTGAGACGCATTTGGAAGCGGTTTCCGTTCTATGTTTGGACGCCAACCAAGTGGACCGCGTGCCGGCGAGCGCCATGTTCATCTTTATCGGGGCGCTGCCCAGGACCGAATGGCTGGCCGGAGTTGTTGAGCGCGACGACCGTGGGTTCATCCTGACTGGACCCGATTTGATCCAGGGTGACCGGCGGCCCAAGGGGTGGACACTTGATCGCGATCCTTTCCTGCTGGAATCCAGTATTCCAGGCATATTTGCGGTGGGAGATGTGCGACACAACTCAATCAAACGAGTTGCTTCCGGAGTCGGTGAGGGCTCCGTGGCCGTGCAGTTTATCCATCAATACTTGAGCAAGGTATAAATGATCGAGAAATCGGAACTCCTTCGCGCTCCTGCGTTCGCGGACTTGCCGGACGATCAGATCGCATGGTTCATCGGCGGGTCACAAGAACTCCATCTCAAGACGGGTGAGACGTACGTGCGTCAGGGCGATCCTGCAGACGCAATGTTTGTCGTTCTCGAGGGTCAACTTGAAGTTCGAGGAGAGCTGGGTGGCCAGACAGTCGTAATTCCCGTATTGCCGGGTAACGTCACTGGAGTGCTTCCGTTTTCCAGGATGAAGCAGTTCCCAATAGGCGGGCGGGCCGTGATGGAGAGCCGCGTCCTCCGGTTTCCGGCTGCACTTTTTCCAGAATTGGTGCAGAAGATGCCGGAGCTGGCCGAGCGGCTCGTGGGTCTAATGTCCGATCGGATTCGCGAGATTACGCGCCTTGAACAACAGCGAGAACGCCTGGTCTCTTTGGGAAAGCTCTCCGCCGGGTTGGCGCACGAACTGAACAACCCGGCCTCGGCCGCAAAGCGAGCCGCCAGCCAGCTGCGCGACCTGTTGAAATGCATACGGGACGCGAGTCATGAGTTGGGAAGGCGCGAGCTAACCCCTGCACAGAAATCCGAAGTCGAGCGGTTGGAAGCAAACCTCACTCGAATGGAAGGCCCTCCACCCGATGCGTTGACCGTCAACAACTTGGAAGACCAGATTGACTCGCTGCTGCGAAGTCATGGTCAGAGTGACCTATGGCAATTATCGGCTGGTCTTGCACGGAGGAATGTAAAGCCAGAGGTGCTGGAACCGTTGTTCGAAAGCCTGGGTGCGGAAACAGCCCGGGCGGCGCTGGTCAGGATCGAGTGTTCGATTGAGGTCGCAGAGCTATTGACGACTATCGAGAGCAGTACATCGCGGATCTCAGACTTAGTCCATGCGATCAAAGAATATACCTTCATGGATCAGGCCCGCGTGCTCAATGTTGATATTGTGAAGACGTTGGAAACCACGTTAACCATACTGAATTTCAAGCTGAAGCACGGCATCACAGTACAGCGCGATTATGATTCGGTTCCTCTTCTAGTGAACTCGTTTGGAAGCGAACTAAACCAGGTTTGGACCAATATTATCGACAATGCGATTGATGCGATGGGCGGAAGAGGGGAGCTGCGAATTCGGACCTATCGCGACGATGGCTGTGCCGTGGTGGAGATCGGCGATACCGGCCCCGGTATTTCGCCAGAGATTCAGCCCCATATTTTTGAACCCTTCTTCACCACCAAAGGAGTTGGCGAAGGAACCGGGCTCGGGCTCGACACGGTTCAGCGAATTGTGAAGAAGCACGCAGGCAATATTCAGGTCACATCGAAACCGGGGGATACACGATTTCAAGTCTGGCTGCCGCTGGCCGCCGACCAACCTAATTCATGAGAGCATTTCGTCCGGAGCATCACGAAACACGACGAAAGGACTGAAAGCAGTTTCCGTTAACGCTATCGCGCCTTGTCTATGGACGCTTGAGGAACCTGAAGTAGAAAGCTGAGAACACCAGGACAATGCCAATATTCACTGTCAGCCGTTCCCAGAACCGGTTTCTGAAGAACGCGAAATCGACACCGATTATGACGGCTGCCATCGCAACCACGTAAAGCACGGCAGCTACCTGTCTGCCCATTCAGAATTTCCTTTTTCAGGATCGATTCACCAGACTTGCTGCGTGTGTGAGCGGCTTCGCACAGGCAAAGGTTGCATCCGCCGTCGAAAAGTACATCTTCAACCCCCTCTCACGATCACGTCGCGGATCTCACTCGCCAGAGTTTGGAGATTTGCTGTATCGCTATAATGAAAAGGACGTGCTACGACGCCGAATGTGGCAGACCTGAAGCGAAAGCTCGCCGAAGAGCTTAATGGGTCAGTTCCGCTCAGGTGCCATCGGCTCTGCGCGGATATTACTGACATAGCCACAATCATGGCGATCAGGGAGACATGACGAAAGCCCACCAACATCCTCTGGAAAAGATCCTCGAGAGTCGAATTGCCATCATCGATGGAGCGATGGGCACGACGATCCGCACCTATGGCATGACGGAAGCGGACATCCGCGGGGAGCGCTTCAAGAACTCGACGAAGGACCTGCTGAACAACGGTGACCTCTTCTCCCTGACTCAGCCGGAGATGATCGGCGACATCCATCGCCGGTTTCTGGAGGCCGGGGCGGACATCATCGAGACGAACACCTTCGGCGCGACCAGCATCACCCAGAGCGAATTCTTTGTGGACGATCCGCGGGAGCACGGCGGCCGGAAGGATCCTGCGTTCTACCAAAAGATCATCGACGATCCGTTCCTCGACAGTCTGGCTTGGGAGATCAATGAGACAATCGGCGCGGCAGTGCCGTGAATGGGCCGATCGTGTCGCGAACGCAACCTCGCGTCAACGGTTCGTGGCGGGAGCGATCGGGCCGCTGACCGTGTCTCTCTCGAACTCGCCCGATGCCGATGATTCAGGCTTCCGGGTGGTCACCTTCGATCAGGTGAAGACCGCCTACATTCAGCAGGTGCGCGCCCTCATCGCCGGCGGCTCAGACCTGCTTCTGGTCGAGACAATCTTCGACTCGCTGAATGCCAAGGCGGCGCTGGTCGCCATCCGTGAGGTGTTCGATCGAGGACGGCAAGGAGCTGCCGGTGATGATCTCGGCGGCGGTGGGGCGTGGCGGCGAGACGATGATCTCCGCGCAGACCACTGAGGCGTTCTGGAACGCGGTGCAGCACGTGAAGCCGCTGTCGGTGGGGCTCAACTGCTCTCTCGGCCCCGATCTGATGTATCCGTTCCTGGACGAGCTCTCGGAGAAGGCGGACGTGGCGATCTCGTGCTACCCGAATGCCGGTTTGCCGAATCCCCTCTCGGAAACCGGGTTCGATCTGGGGCCGCAGGACATGGCCCGTTATCTGGGCGATTTTGCACGGGCAGGGCTGATCAATATTGCCGGCGGCTGCTGCGGCAACACGCCCGAGCACATCGCGGCGATCGCCAAAGCGCTCGAAGGCCAGCCTCCGCGAAAGTGGAGGACCACTGACCGGCTCAGAGCGAGAGCTGAGCTTGAGCGCGACCGAGAGCATGAGCGTGGCCGAGGCCACGGAGCCGAAGCCGCTCCGTCTGTCGGGATCACAGCCATTCACCCAGCAGCCCGGCGTCTACATCATGATCGGTGAGCGGACCAATGTGGCCGGTTCGCCCAAGTTCGCGAAGCTGATTAAGGAAGGCAAATACGAAGAAGCGGTAAGCGTGGCCCGGCAGCAAGTTGAGAATGGGGCCAACGTCCTCGACATCTGCATGGACGAGGGCATGATCGACGGCGTCGCGGCCATGACGCGCTTCCTGCAGTTGCTGGGGAGCGAGCCCGAGGTCGCCAAGGTGCCCTTCATGGTGGACTCCTCGAAATGGGAGGTCATCGAGGCAGGGCTCAAGTGCCTGCAGGGCAAGGGCATCGTCAACTCGATTTCGCTGAAAGAAGGCGAAGAGAAGTTTCGCCAGAACGCCGCCACGGTGCTCAAATATGGCGCGGCGGCGGTGGTGATGGCCTTCGACGAACAGGGCCAGGCCGCGACTTACGAGGACAAGATCCGCATCTGCGAGCGCGCCTACCGGATTCTGGTCGACGAGGTCGGTTTTCCGCCCGAAGACATCATCTTCGATCCGAACATCCTCACCGTTGCCACCGGCATGGAGGAGCACAACAACTACGCGGTTGACTTCATCAACGCCACGCGCTGGATCAAGGCCAACCTGCCGCACGCGAAGGTCAGCGGCGGCGTCTCGAACATCTCGTTCAGCTTTCGAGGCAACAACAAGGTTCGCGAGGCCATGCACTCCGCGTTTCTTTATCACGCCATCGCGGCGGGCATGGACATGGGCATCGTGAATGCCGGAATGCTCGAGGTGTACGAGGAGATTGAGCCTGAGCTGAAGGTGCTGGTCGAGGACGTGCTGCTCAACCGCCGTCCCGACGCGACCGAGCGGCTGGTGGAGTACGGCGAAACGCTGAAGGGCGTTGGCGCGGTGGTGAGTGAAAAGAAGGCCGAAGAATGGCGCAACGGCACGGTCGAGGAGCGTCTTTCTCACGCGCTGGTCAAGGGGATCGACACGTACATCGAGATCGACGCCGAGGAAGCCCGCGTCAAGCTGGGCCGCCCTCTATTGGTGATCGAAGGCCCGCTGATGGCCGGCATGAGCGTGGTGGGTGATCTGTTCGGAGCCGGCAAGATGTTCTTGCCCCAGGTGGTCAAGTCTGCCCGGGTGATGAAGAAGGCCGTGGCGCACCTGACGCCGTTCATGGAGGCCGAGAAGGCGGCGATGGCTGCGGCGGGCCAGGTGGTCAAGGCGCAGGGAAAAATCGTGCTCGCAACGGTCAAAGGCGACGTTCACGACATTGGCAAGAACATCGTCGGCGTCGTCCTCGCCTGCAACAACTACGAGGTCATCGACATGGGGGTGATGGTCCCCTGCGAAAAGATCCTCGAACGCGCCAAGGCGGAGAAGGCGGACATGATCGGCCTCAGCGGCCTGATCACGCCGTCTCTCGACGAGATGGTGCATGTGGCCCGCGAGATGGAGCGTCAGGGTTTCAAGTTGCCGCTGCTCATCGGCGGGGCAACCACGAGCCGGGCGCACACGGCGGTCAAGATTGCGCCGCACTACAGCGAGCCGGTGGTCCACGTGCTGGATGCCAGCCGGGCGGTGCCGGTGACGACCAGCCTTCTGAGTGACGAGGGCAAGCCGGCGTTCGTGGCGCAGCATCGCGCCGACTACGAGGCGCTCCGCAAGGCCCACTCCGCGCCGCGCCAGAAGGTCGTCTCGCTTGAGGCCGCTCGCAAACAGGCGGACTCCGATCGAGTGGCGTGCCGAAGACCTGCCCGTACCCGCGTTTACCGGCGTGCGCGTGCTGGACAACTTTCCTCTGGCGACGCTGCGCGAATTCATTGACTGGACGCCGTTCTTCCACACCTGGGGGCTGAAAGGCGTTTATCCCCGCATTCTCGAGCACGAGGAGCAAGGTGCGCAGGCGCGCCAGATCTTCACCGAAGCCAATGCTCTGCTGGATCGCATCATCGAGAAGAACTCTGATCACGGCGCGTGGCGTATACGGCTTCTTTCCCGCCAACGCCGTGGGCGACGATGTCGAGCTGTACACGGACGGCACACGCGAAAAGGTGCTCGAGCGATTCCACTTCCTCCGCCAGCAAGCAAACAGGGAAGGCAGCGAGCCGTGCCGATCGCTCGCCGACTTCATCGCGCCGAAGGAAACAGGGCTGCCCGATCACATCGGTGCTTTCGCGGTAACCAGCGGGATCGGCCTGAAGGAGCTGTGCGACCGGTTCCGGGCCGAGAACGACGACTACAACGCGATCATGGCGGAGGCCATCGCCGATCGCCTGGCCGAAGCTTTCGCCGAATGCCTGCACAAGCGGGTGCGGGATGAATGGGGTTACGGTCGTGAGGAAGGCCTGAGCAACGCGGATCTCATCCAGGAGAAGTATCGCGGGATCAGGCCGGCCGCGGGTTACCCGGCGTGCCCGGATCACACGGAGAAGGGCACGCTCTGGCGTTTGCTCGATGTGCAGGCGAACACCGGAATGCTGATTACCGAGTCGTTTGCGATGTGGCCCGGCTCGAGCGTGAGTGGGCTCTACTTCGCCCACCCGGAATCGCGATATTTCAGCCTCGGCAAGATCGACCGCGATCAGGTCGCCGACTATCACGAACGCAAAGGGATGAGCGTGGCAGAGGTCGAGCGATGGCTCGGGCAAAACCTGAACTACGACCCTGCGGAATAGTCTGATCCGCCCAGCGGATCCCTTCACTGGCTCGTCGATCGCAGAAAGACCTGGAGCTACCAGATAGTCTGTACAAATTTGGAGCGGCGAATCAGCCTGTCGGCTGTGACGAGCGGCATACCTTCGGCAACGGAAGTCGCCCCGATGAGACGGTCCTGCGGGTCACGAGGGTAGGAATCTGGAAAACCAACAGCGACTGAGGCAATCTTCGTCGTGATTGAACGGATGATCACCTTGGAAACACACTGTCGTACAAAATCATTCACCGACTCAGAGGTTTCAATGCGTCCATTCTGAGCCAGCCACGCCAGTTCCAAAATTGAGATAGAGGCAATTGCAACCCCATCGCCTGCTCGCGCCTCCCGAATTGCAGCTATGGCCTTTTTAGAGAGTCTTGCCGGCTCAAGAGACAGCCAAACTAGAACATGCGTATCGAGTAGGATCACAAATTCCAATCCTCCGCAGGAACAGTGTTCATGACATCGCCGACAATCTTGGCCTTGCCGATCATATAGCCGAAAATGTCATCCTCGTTCTTTTGCGCCGGAACTAACTGCACCACAGGTTTGCCATGCTTGGTAATCACAACAGGTTCACCACTTTGCTGCACGTGATCCATGATCGCAAGGCACCGAGCCTTGAACTGCGCGGCTGCAATCTGCTTCATAAAAACCTCCACCAATGTGACCATTATAATATGACCATATCTTGAATACTACCATCCGGCCGAGCACGCCAGTCGATCCGATCATCTGAACCAGAAAACGGAGTCGTTTTTCAGTGCGGCGAGTCGAATATGGCGGCGATTCGCGATTCCGAAGGCATCGGTCTGTCACCATGACGCGGAACTCACCATAAAATCCACGCCGCTGAACTTCTCATCTTTAGGTGGTTCACCAGATCTCGAGATTGTCCGGCTGAATGTGTCCGCACTCCGGCGAGCTACCAAAGAAGTAGTCCGGAGGCTGCACAATGAATTGATGCTAGGCAGTCTGGTCGGACGACCAAACTAAACTTTTGCCGCCAGGCAGCAAGCGGACTTGGCCACTAATTCTGTCCGCGGGGTAAGCCGCCGTGAGCGTGGGCTGCCGGCTCGATAAACAACATTTCGAGCCGCGCTCGCCAGCGCGTCCCTCTTCGCTCTGTGTTTAAGTTTGTGCAACAGCTCGCGAGTGGCGATCCTTCTCTCGCGATGGATCCTAGCCGACCTTCGCCGGGGACACAGAGTGTCCACCGATTCTGTCCGGGCGGAGGCGCTTGAAATCTTCGGCGCTGCAGTGGAAGGTAATACGAGGTTTTCAGTGAATGTTCCAGAACATCGATCACTGCGGCGAGCTCGTCCCGAGTCGGCGTCTCGACCTGATGAACAGCAGCATCCCAAGTGCTCTATGCGTTTGCAGTAGATTTAACTCCCGTGAATACAAACGTCGTGCTCCGTCTGGCGTGCGCAGGTCCGGCAGCGCACCCACACCGCGGCGGCGATGTTCCATGTCCACTCCTGGTTATGAGTGGAATTTCTGACGCATTGCATCACAAGCCACCCAACTAAGTACAACAAAACAGACGCTCAAAATCTGCCTACGCTTTTAAGTCCAGCTCACGTTCATTACTTTAGATTTACCCTTTATTATCCGCGAGGTATTGCCTGATTGCTGAGGCGTCTCGACCATTTGGAGCGAGTTCGAGCGCCTTTTTCAAATGCTGCACGGCCTTTGGCTTCTCCGAAATCTTCACGTATGTCATACCTAGATGGTAGTGAGCCGTCGCGTCTCCGGGAGCCTTCTTAATGGCTTCTTCGAGCATTTCGCGAGCCGAGCCGTAGATCCCTTTCTGATACAGCGCCCAGCCGAGCGTGTCCGCAATGCGCGATATTCTGGAAATGCACGACGGGCAGTTTGCGCAAGCGATAGCGCCAAATCCTTGTCTCCGCCTGTGTCCAGTAACAAATAAGCTAGATTATTGGATGCGACCGGATCATCTGGACGCATTACCAGCGCATTTTCAAATCGCTTCTGAGCCTGAGCAACGTGGCCGCGCGCCTGCTCGAGCGTGCCGATCACTATCTCCGGCCCCGGATTCTTGGGATTGTTCTTTTCCATCTGCTCGTAGGTTGCGATCGCAGCATCGATGTTTCCGCCGGCGGTTTCAAGCTGACCGAGCAGCATCAATGCCCCAAAGTTTCTGGGATTCATGCTGAGGGCTTTGTTGACGGATACGTTTGCCTGCTTGAAGTCTCGCGCGCCCACCTGAGCCTCGGCCAGCAGCAACCAGTAGGCATCCGTGTTCGGAGATTTCTCAATTTGTGCGTTAATGCGCACGATGACCTGGGGGATGGGCGTCTTCTGTGCAGAGAGTGCCTCGACTTCTCCAACCAGTGCTTCGACAAACGCCGGTTTCTTCTCTAGAGCTTGCTCGTACATCTTAGTAGCAGCGTCGAACTTCTTCTGCGAAGCAAGCAGGTTACCCATCTTCGAGTACCCTTCTGGACTGGACGGAGCCACTGCTATTGCCTGTTTAATGTGCTCTTCCGCGCTCTTGGAATCGTGCTGCGCCGATGCAACGGCTGCAAGCACCAAGTATCCCTGAGGAGAAGAAGGCAGCAATTTAGCAAGGCTCTCTCCCGCGCTCTTCAACAATTGGAGATCGTTTTTCGAAAGAGCAACCCTGATCATGCGCTGCTGAGCGGCCGGAAGATTGGGAGAAAGCTTTGCGGCCTCGCGCCATGCGCTTTCAGCACGGTTGCCATCTCCGGTGGCTGCGAGAGCGTCGCCAAGCTCGATCTGCGCACGCGCATCCTGTGGATTTGACTTTACTGCGGGCTCCAGAAGCGCCAGTGCGTCTTTGTACTTGCCAGTCATGTTCAGCCACTTACCTTTTAAGACGAGAGCGTCGAAATTTTTCTTGTTCTTCTTCAACGCTGCCTCGATCAGGTTGTTGGCCTCATCCATGTGATGGGTATTCAGGAGCAGGGCTACATAGCTGGTCCACGCGACAGTGTCATTGGGATGAAGTTTTAGTAGCTCGCCGTACTCAGAGATCGCCTTGTCGCGATGGTCAGTCGCGGCATAGAACTCGGCCAGCAATCGATAAGCCGCAGGATCATCCTTCAGCTTGACTTTCGCATCCGCCAAGATGTGCTCGGTGTCCTGCAGCCTTCCTTTTGCGACCAGGAAACGAGCATAGGACTCGTACAGAGTGGCATTCGGAGCAAGGGAAATTGCCTGCTGAATGTTGCTCTCGGCGAGTTCAGACCGACCCGTTTGCATATAGAAGTTGCTCATGGCCAGTCGTGCAAAACTCGAGGTCGGATCCTTCTGGATAGCCTGCTTCAAGTATTGCTCAGCCGCGGCGGGATTTTTCACATAAGCCTGCAACTTGCCCATATCGACGATAAAATCCACACGATTCGGTGCCTCTTGCAACGCGAGTGTCATCTCCGCAATGGCCTTGTTCAGATCATTGTGTGAGGCTGCAATGGCGGAAAGCAGCGAGTGTCCATTCGCATTGTTGGGCTGTGCTGTGAGAATAACTTGAGCTACTTTCTCCGCTTCGTCCCACGCACGGTGACCGACGTACAGATTTCCGAGATCTGCCTGGGCATCAAGGTTCTGGGGCGCGAATTCAACTGTGCGTCGTAGTTCGACGTACACAGCATTCCCGTTGCCGAGGGCCATCTCGGTTTTTGCCAGCTTGTAATGCGCGTCCGCGAAGTGAGGATCACTCTTCAGCGCGTTCTGATATTGAATCGCCGCTTCGCGATATTTCTTATCCGCGAAATAGCGATTGCCGCTCTCAAAATACTTTTGCTTACGTACGTTTGGGTCACGCGTGCACCCCATGGTAAGCATCAGCATTATCGCGCTCAACAGGGCCGCCATCCAGTTTTTACGATTCAATCTAATCACGATCGTTTCTCCAGTGCCCAAGGGCAGCGCACAATTCTGTTGCTCAGAAGACTCAGCTCCGATGCGTCCTAAAGAGGAATGAAAGCGTCGATTCCCGGGTTCATCAGTCTTATGAACTCCGCCGCTCGTTCCTCGCTCTGAGCTTCGGTTTCTTGTGGCAGCACCGGGGTTACCACACGTACAAGTGCGCCATCGGTTCTGTTGATAAGAATTGCATCGGTTATGAGCTGAAGCTTGGCCGAGTACTCGCTTGCAGTCATTTTTCCGTGAGATTGAAACCAGTAAAGCACAAGCTCGCGATCACTATCCTTGGCAACTACATATCGAGTAACTGGAAGGGATCGGCCGTTCGATAAAGCTATGTTGATCCGCCCTGATTCGAGCGGTTGCCATCCGGAACCCGGAAGACAATGTTTCGGGGAATGAATTGTGTCCCCCGATTGCTGGGAGGCAAAGTAGGCCACAAAAAGATTAATCACTGGTGCGCCTGGCTTACGGTAGTTGCGCGAAAGAAAATCCCCTGGCCCCAGTACATCCAGTACAGATCGCGAAATCGGCTCGTCGACGCTCGTCCAGTCACCTAACTCGCTCGGAAAGTTATGCAGTTTAGGTGGATTCGGCCAAACCTCGGTTCGTCTTCGCAAGAGCTGTAGAAATCCGCACAAAGAGAGCAATAGAAGTACGACAGCCATCCGCCGGGCCGAGATTTTCATGAGGGGCTCTCGTTGCCCGCACCGGGCGTATGTGTTTGCAAGGCTTTTTGCAGCATCATGAGTACTCCAAAGGCGAACAGGAAGATCAGCCAACCCGAAAACTCATGGAAAAAGCCAAGCGCCTTGTCAGGATCCCAGAACTGGACCGCGAGTCCTGTGCCGACGATGCGAATGGCGTTAGCGCCGACCGCAATTGGAATTGAAGCAAAGGCCAGTAGAACTCGCTTCCACACGGCAGGCTCAAATAGATAGCCAAATATGATGGCTAGTGTCCCTAGGCTTAACAGAGACCTTATCCCACTGCACGCCTCGGCCACCTCAAGCGGCATAGAGGCGAGCTGAATAATATTCCCTTCGCGCAGCACCGGTGTCCCCAGCAATTCCAGAATAGACGCGGCAAACCGGGCAGCAAGCGCCTGCAGTGGAAGGGTGATCTGGTTGAAGATGATTGCCGGGATCGGAATCATCAAAAACATGCAGCAGATGACGAAGAGCAAGGAACGAAAGTGCCGCCATCCCAATAGGAAGATCACAAGGCCGGCGACAAGGAAAACGATGGAGATGCGAGCGGTAAAGAGCTCGGCTCCGAAGTTGCCGATCGTCAACAGGGTGATCGCCAGGATGATTGGCACTAGGCCGAAACTCGATGGCTTAATCGGAATGACCGCCAGTTCTTTTCGCTTCAGCCAGACAACCCACCCGCAAAAAAATGGAATGATCAAGCCATGGGAGAAGTTTGAGTCAGTCGACCACTGATGTAGAAGTCCTTTAAAGATCTCAAAATACAAAGCTGCGATCACCCCGACGGTACAAATCAAGACGACAAAACGCACCTTACTCGAGCCAGTAGTCGCGTCCGGTCTAAGAGAGAGTAAGTTCATTCTTGTATACGCCGGACAATATTGTTGCAATTCAGCGACCAGTACCGTTGTGGAAGGCTGATTTCGTCAAGATTCTCCTCTTAGCCAAAATCTCCAGCTCAGTATTATCAATGCAAACAGCCCCCACCCTCTTAAGTTTTCCATTTCTCAACCTCGAGATCGGTTCGTCTGTCGCATTGGCGACGAGTGGCTCGATGCAGCTCTTAAGGACTTTATAAAGGGCTGAGGGACAACAGACGGCTAACAGAAAGGGAAGTGCTTTTCCGTTCACGATGGAAAGATATTTCCACTTTCGTCAAGAAAACTTCCTGCCGCCTTCCCGGCTAAGTGGCAAAAAATGGCATTCCTTCGTTATTAGGCCTCATTAGAGGCCTAGCCGTCGTTCACTTGCCGAACGCTCGCGCTTTGGAACGTGTATTGCTATGACCCAATTGAACTCTAGGATTCCTAATGGTGGGAAAAGCTTTATTCCAATCCGTCGAGCACAAATCTACTCCGATTGTTTCATTGGAGCCACAACTGACGAGTGCGATTACCTGCGTTGCGCAAAGCGATTTTCCTGTACTGATCGTTGGTGAACAGGGAGTCGGAAAGCGAACGGTGGCGGCGGCGATCCATGCGCACTCAGAGAGGTCGCGCTGGGATTTCAGGACAGTCCGTTGCAGCGGAGTGGACGGAGCGACATTGCAGGCGGCGCTGTCGGGCAAAGGCACCCTGTACTTAATTGAGGCGGCAGACCTCACACTGAAGTTACAGGAGGTGCTCGTAGACGGGCTTCGCAGCTTGCAGCCCGGCAAAAGCATGCGCCTGATCTGTGGAACGAGCCGGAATTTGCAGGACGAGATACGTGGGCACCGGATGCGAGAGGATTGTTACTACCTGATCTCGGCCGTCTCTCTTCATGCGCCTCCGCTCCGCCTGCGCAGATCTGAACTATTAACGATGATTGGCGAACTCTTGAATTATTACGCGGCCCAGTTTGATCGTCCCAAGCCGGTTCTGAGCGCGGAAATGATGAAATTCCTCCTGGAGCATCCCTGGCCAGGCAATCTGACGCAGTTGCACACGGCCATAAAGACTTGTGTAGCCATCGGCGATCAGTCGATCTCGCTGACTGCATTGCGTGCCAAGGCTCCAAATGTGAACTCGAATGAACAAAATGGTGGAGCAGTCTCGCTAAAGGAAGCAAGTCGAGCTGCTTCGATCGAGATTGAACGCCAATTAATTACTGAAAAACTTGCATCTACCGGTTGGAACCGCAAGCGCGCGGCGGGGGAACTGAGGATCAGTTACAAGGCACTTCTCTACAAGCTGAAGCAAATCGGTATGGAAAACCCCGCAGATGGCGATAAAAACGGAGATGTTTTATGAAACGAGTCCTGATGATGGCATTTGCGGCAATTCTGCTTGTTGCTGATGCTACCGCCCAGTCCAATACCGCGGGCGCCACGACAGAAAGACTTGGTGTGGTTGATGCCGCAACTTACGTCATCGGACCGTCCGATGTCATGTCGATCACCGTGTGGAAGGAGCCGTCCCTGTCATCGACGCTTCCGGTGCGGCCTGATGGCATGATCTCCATGTCCTTGCTGAACGATGTACAGGCCGCAGGATTCACGCCCATGAAATTGGCTGAATCAATTACCTCGAAGCTAAAAAAGTTCATTCAAGATCCTCAGGTTTCAATCGTAATCACGGAGGTCAACAGCAAGCGCGTGTACCTTCTGGGCGAGGTAGGAAAGCCCGGGCCTGTGCCGCTGATCTCGGGCATGACGGTTTTGCAGGTCATTTCATCGGCAGGCGGCCTGTCGCAATTTGCCAATTCGAAAAAGATCTATGTCCTTCGCAATGATGGTGGAGCGCAGCGCAAGATTGCATTCAATTACAAGCAAGCACTAAAGGGCGCGATCAGCCAGAACATCTCTCTGCAAGCCGGCGACACCATTGTGGTTCCGTAGCTTAAGGAGCGGTTTATGACTTGGCGAACAATATTATTGGCGGGTCTTGTGCTTCCCGGCGTGGCATTTGGTCAAAGTCTCGCTCCGGCCGTAAGCGGGGGACCAGCAATCTCCGGGTCTCTCCACTATTCAGTGAGTGTCTCTCAGATTATGAATTATGCTCCCGCAGTTGCCGACGATCTCACGCAATCCAGCAGCCTGTCCTTCGCTGCCGGATACAACTCGGAGAGCGAGCGTCATCCTTTTGGATTGTTGTACTCCGGAGGTGGCTTCTGGACGACGCAGGCAGGGTCGAACGAACACCACGTTCCAGAATCTTCAGCTGACACAAGGATTTATCTGGCGCAAGTGGAGTCTGAATTTTTCCGACACGGTTAACTACTTGCCACAAGCTCCGAGTACCGGAGCTTCCGGAATTCCTGGCGTGGGAGATTTAACCAGCTCGCTAGGATTCGGCACGCTCCCTCCTGGTATTGTTCCGGCTGAGTCGGTTCTCACGAATTACGCTCCCCGCATCAGCAACGCGGCCTCGGGCGGTCTGGCGTATCGCCTTGACGGCAAAACCTCACTCACCGGTGGTGGATCGTTCGGACTGCTTCGATATGTGGACGGCGATGGATTGGATATGACGCAAGAAAGCGCCAGCATCGGAGTGAACCGTCGAACTTAATGCGCGCAATACGGTCGGCATCAGTTATATCTACTCAAGGTTTGCGTACGACATCAGTGGATTGGCCATTGTCTCCGATGGCAGCGAAGTGACGTATACGCGGAGCTGGAGCCGCAGACTAAAGAGCGACATCGGGTTTGGCCCGCAGTGGATGCACAGTTCAAACCCAGCGCTGTTGCAGAGTAGTACGAGTATGGCCGGATTCGCCGGACTCGCGTACACACGAAACTCTACAACTGCGAATCTGCGTTATGTTCGCGGTCTGAACGGCGGCTCTGGTGTCTCCGAAGGCGCCATAACAGATTCTGTGCAAGTTGGCATCTCTCGCGTTTTCTCACGTGATTGGACGCTTGCATTAACGGGAACGTTTGCGCGGAACGCCGCGCTCCTACCTGCAGGCGTAACCACCTCGAAATATGCCGGCGGGCAAGTTACTCGTCGCTTGGGTCGATATGCCTCCGCTTATATGAGCTACACGGCCATGGCGCAATCTGCGCCGAATGCGTCGCTTGGGAATGTGTTGAACGGACTGACCCATGTGTTCGGGATGGGATTTGGATTTTCACCACGTGAAACACGCCTGAGAGGGCGCTAAGGATTTCAAATGCTTGGTCATCGAGATCTTTCGGCTGAGGACTACGTCGGGATATTGAAGCGGCAGTGGTGGTTGATTGCAATTCCGGCACTTGTGTTGCCCTTGATTGCTATCGCTGCGACATTCTTTATCCAGCCAAAATATGTGTCGCAAACGCTGGTGCTTGTGGATCAGCAGAAGGTACCGGATTCATATGTGAAACCGGTTGTAGTGGAGGACTTGGATCAGCGGCTTGCGTCCATGAAGGAACAAATCTTCAGCAGATCCAGACTGCAGCCGATTATCGAGCGCTTCGAGTTGTTTTCCAAAGGCAAGATGACGATTGAGGATCGCCTCGATTTGACGCGAAAGGCTATCAGTATCACGCCGATTCGATCAGAGCTTTCGCGAACTGGCGGACTCCCGGGCTTCTTTATTTCTTTTAAATCGGACCGCGCGCTCATAGCACAACAGGTTTGCGGCGAGATCACATCCCTGTTCGTGAGCGAAAACTTGCACGACAGGGAACAGTCGGCACAGGGCACGACCGATTTCTTGAAGAGCCAACTCGAAGATGCGAAGCACTCTCTGGATGAGCAAGATGCCAAACTCGCAAATTTTCAGCGAAAATTTATCGGGCAGTTGCCAGGCCAGGAGCAGCCGAACGTTAATATGCTCGCGAGTCTGGACTCGCAGCTCGAAGCTGCAACCCAGGCTCTCACGCGCATGCAGCAGGATAAGGCATATGAAGAGGCAATGCTTGCTCAGCAAACTAGAGAGTGGAAGCAGCAGGAGTCGGCCGGGATTGCACCGACAGATCGACAGGCGCCGCTTCAGGCAGCGGCGGATCGGCAGGCGCAGCTTCGAAAGATGGAACTGGAAGCCGCGGAGTTAGAGTCGCGTTACACGCCCAGCCATCCCGACGTGATCAAACTCCGCCGCAACATCGAGATTCTGCGAGCCCAGCCAATTGAAGCTCCCGAGAAAACAACGGCAGGTACTGACCTCACACATATCGAACCTATCGAAACCCCGCAGGTGCAGCAGATGCGGGCCCAGTTACGGTCGTTGGAGCAGGGCATTACTCAAAAGAAAGCAGATCAGGATCGCATCGAGCAGCAGATCAAACTTTATCAAGAGCGCGTTCAGTCCAGCCCCATGGTGCAAGAGCAATATAAAGAGCTTACACGCGATTACCAGACTGCTCTGCAGTTCTATAACGATTTACTGAACAAGAAGAACCAGTCGGAGATGGCGACAAATCTAGAACGAAGGCAGCAGGGTGAACAGTTCCGCGTGATGGATGCGCCGAACCTGCCTGAAGAGCCCACGTTTCCAAACCGTCGGGCTTTCGCCGGCGGAGGACTGGCGGCAGGTCTTTGCCTCGGATTGTTGCTGGCAGCTTTTAGGGAATATAGGGACACCTCTTTACGCAACGAGAAGGACATTTGGGCATTCACTAATCTGCCTACCTTGGCCGTAATTTCGCTAGAAAGCACCGGGCAGGGCTCGGTACGTGGAAAGCGGTGGTCTATGTCTACCCGGAAGAATGGGAGCGAGATGCGAAAGGCGGATTCGAACGCGTGAGCATCTACGGACAATACTTCGGTCTTCGAGCATCTCCGTTTGGGGTCAACCCCGATCCGCGGTTTCTGTATTATATGCCGCGAGTAAGGGAAGCTCTCGCTGCGCTCAACTACGGCATCATGGAGCGAAAAGGGTGCGTCATTCTGAGCGGCGAAGTAGGTACAGGCAAAACCACACTTCTCAAGGCTGTGCTGGATTCGTTCACCGAAGATCGTGTTGCGACGGCGTTTCTTTTCAATCCACGTTTAGAGGTGCTTGATTTCTTAGAGTTCGTTCTAACCGATTTCGGTATTGACCCGCAATCGAAGACGAAGGCCGGAATGTTATTGCAACTCAACCGATGGCTCATAGAACGCTTCCGTGCGCAGCAGACGTGCGTCATCGTCGTTGATGAGGCGCAAAACCTGTCCACCGAACTGCTGGAGGAAATCAGGCTGCTGACGAATCTGGAGACGTCGTCGGAAAAGCTGCTGCAGATCGTGCTGTGCGGCCAGCCGGAACTCGAAGAAAAACTGCGCGAACCCGGCATGCGCCAGTTGCGTCAGCGGGTGTCGTTGTGGTGCCGAACACAGCCGCTCAGCGGTGAGGAGAGTGCCGCTTACGTCAGGACGAGACTGCGGATTGCCGGGGCGACCACGCCGATCTTTTCTGTGGAAGCTCTTCAGCAGATTCACTGCTATTCCGGTGGCATTCCTCGTGTCATCAACTTGATCTGTGAGCATTCACTGATCAATGCCTATGTCGAACAGGCAACGCCAGTTCCGGCTCGAATCGTTGAATCGGTAGCTCAGGAACTTGAACTTGAGCAGCAGCGGTCTTCATCATTTCCAAGCGCGCCCGGACCGCTATCGCCTCTTCCCGGATCACCGGCCCTGGTTCCAAACGCTCGAAAGGCCATTGCAGGTGCTGCTTCAGTCGCACCCACGTTAGAGAGTTTAAGTAAGGGACGGAGTGTATGAGTCAAATCTATGCAGCGCTGAAGAGGGCTGAATCCGAGCGAAAAGCAGCTCAGCAATCCGCCCCATCCACAACAGCCGAGGCGTCGGTGGGCGCGGCTGTGGAGGAGCAATCTCCCACCGACGCGATTCTTAATAACATTGCAGTCCACGCGTGGAGCCCGGATGTCGAGAAGCTTCCCACATTGAGAGGACGCGGCGCCAACGTCGAACAGTTCCGAACATTGCGTTCGCGTATCTACCAGATCTGCGACAAAGAACCGCTCAAGTCAATCCTGATTGGCAGTGGGATGCCGCAGGAAGGGAAGAGCTTTGTCGCGGTCAACTTGGCGATCAGTCTTGCACGCCATCAGAACCGGAAGGTTCTGCTGATTGACGGGGATCTCCGCCGGCCGGTCCTTCACACCCTACTGGGATGCGAAGCGAAGCCGGGCCTTGCCGAGTATCTGGCCGATAAAGCGGAGTTGAGCACGATCTTGCAGCGTGGCGGCATTACCAATCTGACGTTCATTCCCGCCAGTTCGAGTGGCGACAATGCCGCGGAACTGGCGGGCAATCACAAGATCGAAAAACTGACGGCGACACTGGCTCCTCTGTTTGACTGGATCATCGTGGATTCATCTCCTGTCATCCCGGTTTCAGATGCAGTGAACTTCGCGCGCGCCTGTGACGCAGTGCTGCTTGTGGCTCGTAGCGATTCTACGCCGTTCAATATCGCGCAGCGAGCTAATGCCGAGTTCCGTAATTCTCGGGTACTCGGATTTGTGTTGAATGCCGCTCGAAATACCGCGGGCCGCGGTGGGTATTATCACTACAGTGGCTATGACACTGCTCAGCAAGAGCATGAAGTTGCGAAAGGGTAACCGGCTTAGGTTATGGTCAGACTTTTCAATGTGTACTATCCGACCCGCACGATTGTGCTTCTGTTATGCGAAGCAATCATCGTCAGTAGTTCTTTTCTTGCTGCTGCGGCGCTTGTCCTTGGACCGGATACGTACCTTGCGATGAACTATGAAATGGGAGCTCAGAAGATCGTGGCTCTTACCGTACTGACTATCTTATGTTCTTACTATTTCGATCTTTACGCTCCGCAGCGAATTCCGTATCGCTGGGAAATCCATTTCCGGTTGCTGCTGGTCCTTGGCTCGCTGTCCTTTCTCTTAGCGATCACCGATTATTTGTTTCCGGAGATTACGATTGGGCGGAATGTGCTGGTTCTCGGACTGACGGTTCTTACCGGTGCAATGTTCATATGGCGCAGCGCGTATGAATGGATCATCGGACGCTCCATTTTTAAGGAACGCGTCTACGTTCTTGGTTCCGGTGCGCGTGCTCAACGCATTGTGGAGGCGATTGGAACAAGGCGAGATCTTGGAATGGAAGTCGTAGGCTGGGGCGGCGCTGGAGGCGGTTCCACCGAGTTGGAAAACTTTGCTTCGGCGCTCAGGCGTTTCAGCAATCCGGCTTCGCAGATCAACCGTATTATCGTCGCACTGCAGGACAGGCGTGGTGTAATGCCGGTCCGCGAGTTGCTCGACCTTCGTTTGGCTGGCGTAAGAGTTGAAGACGCCAGTTCGCTCCTTGAAAAAATGTCCGGACAGGTTCAACTGGAAGGACTACATCCAAGCGCCCTGATCTTTGCCGATGGATTTCGGGTAAAGGCATCACAGCAATTTATTCGACGCATTGTTTCCATATTGGTATCCGCGACGGGACTGGCGCTCTGTCTTCCGATCATCCCATTCGTCGCTCTCGCCGTAAAGCTCTCTTCTCCCGGACCGATCCTGTTTCGTCAGAACCGGGTAGGGCTGCGCGGTAAAGTCTTCGTGATTTATAAATTTCGCACCATGGCCCAGGACGCTGAGGCGGGCGGTGCCGTGTGGGCCAAAAAGAACGATCCGCGCGTGACCCGCGTCGGAATGTTTCTCCGCAAGACTCGCCTGGACGAGATTCCGCAGTTATGGAACGTGCTGCGCGGCGATATGGGTTTTGTGGGCCCGCGCCCAGAGCGTCCGGAATTCGTCCAATGGCTGGCCGAGCAGATTCCTTACTACAACCTTCGGCACATCATTCGCCCCGGTCTGACAGGTTGGGCACAGGTGCGTTATCAATATGGAGCGTCTCTCGAAGAGACCAAGCAAAAGCTGGAATACGACCTCTATTATGTCAAGCACATGACGGTTGGTTTCGATCTTCTCATCATGTTCGAAACTATCAAGACAATTGTATTGCGGCGAGGCGCACAATGAGAGCCGCATTCTGGTTGCCTCTGGCCGCCATGAGCGGCCATAAGTTAGAAATGACAATCGAGGCAAGCTTTTGGATCGCCACGGTTTTCATCCTGTATGTGTATGTGGGCTATCCACTACTGCTGAAATGCCTGCGACCGAAGCAACCGAATCCTGTCGCCGATTTCGAATGGCCGACGGTATCGGTGGTTTTGTGCGTCCGCAATGCCGAAAATCAGATCGTCCGTAAGTTGGAGAACATAATAAGCCTGGATTATCCGCGTGAGCGACTGGACATTGTGGTAGTCTCCGACGGTTCAATCGATGCGACCAACACCCAGGTCCGAGCGTTCTCTAGTCCAGTTCCGTTGCGATTGGTAGAGGAGAGCCAACCATCTGGCAAGGCGGTGGCGCTCAATCAAGCTTTGGGATTAGCAAAGCACGAGATAGTTTTATTCGTGGATGTACGCCAAACGCTGGAGACTTCCGCCCTTCGCTACTTAGTCGGCCACTTTGCCGACCCGGACGTTGGCGCAGTAAGCGGGGAATTGATTTTCACAGATGAGGCAGATCCGACTAAACCCGCCGGGGTGGGTCTGTACTGGCGGTACGAAAAATGGATTCGGAAGATGGAGAGCCGGACCGGAAGCGTGATCGGGGCTACAGGGGCCATTTACGCTGTTCGCCGAGCCCTAGTGCCGAAGCTACCCGAAGGGCTGATCTTGGATGATGTGTATGTCCCTATGCACGTCGTAAGAGCCGGGAAAAGAGTTCATTTTGAAGCTCGCGCTGTGGCGTGGGACCGCTTAGCTGCCAACGATCACACCGAGTTTACCCGCAAGGTCCGCACACTTTACGGCAACCTGCAATTGCTGGAACTCGCTCCCTGGCTCATGGGAACGGCCGATCCTGCTTGGGGTAGGTTCGTATCACATAAAATTTTTCGTCTCTTAGTTCCCTTTGCACTGGGAGCAGCGTTGCTGGCCTCGGCATTAGCGACTTCGCGGTACCTGCAAGTGTTTTTTGTGGTGCAGTCTGCGGGATGCATTTTAGCCGCGATGGGCGGAGTGCTGCCAGTTCCTGGGTTGAAGCGGATCGCTCTTGTGTTGCGGACCTTTCTGGTTTTAAACATGGCCGCCCTAGTTGCAGTGGCACGATTTGCAGCCAGGAAGCCAGTGCTTTGGAAGATTACTCAAGCTCACTGACCCAGCACGAAGAGAGCACGGAACTTGTACGTGCGATTTTGAGGTGCCGATACTATGGGTGGACATCTTACAAAATTCGCAATTGATTAATCTCTGGATTAACAGGTACGGATGGGTGTGGAGCACCATGTCTAGAAGGAGAGCACAAACGCTTATTCTGACCTACCATCGTCTGTATGAGACGACGGAAAGAGACGTGTCTTTTCCCGCCAGTGCAAATTTCTATGCACTATCGGCAAATAGCTTTCGGAACCAGTTAACTTATTTGAAAAAGTGTGGCTTCTATGCCCTTCTCATAGACGAGTTCCTGATGTCGGAGAGCCGTACTGATGGGCGCAATGTAGTTATCACATTCGATGACGGTTACGAGTCAGACTTTACGTTCGCACTTCCTCTGCTCCTGGAATTTGGGTTTCGAGCAGTTTTTTTCATCTGTATCGAAAATGTGGGAAAGCCGGGCTACATGTGCTGGGAACAGATAGGGGCTCTGGTGACGGCCGGTATGTCGGTTCAGTCACATGGATTGGTGCATCGCGATCTCACCAAGGTACCCACGGTTGAACTGATTGATGAATTGACTGCTGCACGTATTTCTTTAGAGCGCAATTTGGAACGGGAGATTCGGTACTTGGCCATTCCCGGGGGCTTTACAAATCGGCGGGTTTGCGCTGCGGCCCGGCAAGCTGGGTATTGGGGGGTCTGCACCTCTGTGCCAGGGGCGGCACGCACAGGGCGACCGCTGAATCGGGTGGCCATCCGCCGTTCGACAAGCCAAGCAGACTTTGAAGCGTTTGTCTGCCGTCGCCCACTGAGCCTTCTGAGAGCTCATCTTGCCTATAGGGGAGGCGCCTACGTAAAGCAAGTGATTGGGATTCGCGCCTACGAAACGTTAAAGACGGGACTGTGGCCGTGAAGGGATGCCGCGATGGGCAGGCTCGTAGGAATTTGACATAACAGTTTCAAGTGAGGAAGAAGTGAAGGTATTTCATCTAATCAGCAGCGCTGGATTCTATGGCGCGGAGCGCGTGATCGTGACACTGTCTCAAACCTTGAAGGGGATGGGGCATCCAGCCACGGTTGGCGTGTTTCGCAACGAGCGCTCACCCAACACGGAAATCGCCGTCGAGGCGCGGGTAAAGAATATCCCAGTTCAATTGTTCCCGTGCAAGGGACGACTGGACTGGAACACCGTCCGTCTTCTGCGCGCCAGCCTGAAGGAGCACCGGCCTGACGTTGTGCATGCTCATGGGTTTAAAGCTGATATTTATGGTTATCTGGCTACACGCGGATCAGGGGCGATTCTAGTTTCGACCTGTCACACCTGGTATGACAATGATCTCGCTGTGTATTTGTTTGGCGTCCTTGACCGGTTCGTACTGCGTCGCTTTGATATGACCGTTGCGGTTTCCGGTGAGGTGGCGCAGCAGCTGCGGTCCAGCGGTGTCGGCGAGAGTAGAATCCGGATCATCGGTAATGGAATTAATGTTCCTCAATTCGCGTGCGCCCGGCCCACTCTTCGTCAGCATCTGGTAGCGAGTACGGCTGTCGTGGGACTGGTCGGCAGGCTTGCTCCAGAGAAAGGTATTCAGTACTTCCTTGATGCTGCCGCGGTTGTGCTGCGTTCGTCCCCGGAGGTCAGCTTCGTGGTGGTCGGCGACGGCCCCGAACGAAGGAACCTTGAAGAGGCCGTACGCAGTCTTGGAATTGAGAACAAGGTTCATTTCGCCGGAAAACTCGAAGACATGGCAGGCGTATATGCTTCTCTCGACATTTTGGTCTCCTCGTCCCTCAAAGAGGGACTGCCTATGACGATTCTGGAGGCACTGGCAGCGGGAAGACCGGTTGTTGCCACCGCCGTGGGAGCCGTCCCCGAGTTGGTCCTGCACGAGCAAACCGGTCTGCTTACTCCTCCGGCTGATGCCGGAGCTTTAGCAAGTGCGATCCTCCGTTTGCTGGACGACGGCCAATTACGCGAGAAGCTCGCAGTTCAGGGCCAGCGACTTGTACAAGAGCAGTTCTCGGCGGAAGCCATGGCTACGCAGTATCTGAAAGTCTATGACGAAGTCATTGCAACTCGGCGTGCAAACTAAATGAAAACCAACACAGGGTACAAATTCGAGGCAAGTACGCTTACTGACGATTCGCATCAGCAGTTCTCGGATAGTTGCATGCCTGTGAAGGTTTTCATGATGGACCTGTGGGCGACCGTGCCCTACTATTGCGCATATCTGTGCCGGGCCTTGCGGGCGAATGACATACTGGTAACGTTGGGTTCGATCACCTATTACCTTGATCCGGGTTGCTTTTCTGAACGTGGATTGCGCAACCGTCCTGGACTACTGGACGTGGTGGGTCGATTTCGGCTTCCCAGGTCGTTGCGTCGGTTGCTGAAGCTGCTGGAATCGGTACTGAACATGCTTGCGACGTCGCTTCGGATGCTATACGACCGTCCCGACGTGGTGCATGTGCAGTTGCTTCCACTGTTGAAGTGGAGAGTCCCGCTGGAAATCTGGTTTCTGCGTTATTGCCGCCGGTTAGGAATAAAACTGGTGTACACCGTTCACGATTTGCTGCCTCACGACACGGGTGAGCATCATCAGCAATGCTTTTATCAGTTGTATGGAATGATGGACGCTCTGATATGCCACTCGGAATCGGCAAAACGGAAGTTGGTCGCCGATTTTGGGGTTGCACAGGAAAGAGTATGGGTTATTCCCCACGGACCATTTTTCTATGACTGCCCCGCGCCGTGCGCCACGGACATTCACGCTAAATACGGCGTCGCACCTGGAGACGGATTGGTGCTGTTGCAGGGAATCATTTTTCCTTACAAGGGCGTCAACTTTCTTCTCGAAGCATGGGCAAAGCTGCAACAAGCGGGGACCAAGGCTCGCTTGGTCGTCGCTGGTACGGGAAGCCCGGAAATTGTAGCTGCACTTGAAGGTCGAGCCGAGGCGCTCGGAATTTCGGCATCGATCAGCTTTGATTTCCGCTTTCTGCCTATAGGAGAGTTGACCAGCCTTTATCAAGCTGCAGACGTTGTAGTTTACCCATACAAGGCCATTACCACCAGCGGCGCCCTGCTTACCGGCATAGCGTTAGGAAAAGCTATTGTTGCCACCAAACTTCCGGCATTTGCCGAGTTGTTGCAGCACGACCAAAACGCATTGCTGGTCGATTATGACGATGCAGAAGCACTGGCCGCCGCCATTATAAGGCTGGTGAACGAACCAGCCACACGGCTGCGACTCGCCGAGCATTTGAAAGAGCTCAGCTCCGGTGACGAGACGTGGGCGGAGATTGCTCTGGAGACGAAGAGGTGTTACTCGTCGGTGCTGCGGGACGAGGCGCGGCGCGTTGGCGGAATTTGCCATGAACAGGCGCATTAATCGTTCTATGCGGCGCCGGTAAGTAACATGCTGATTTTGGCATGTGGCGGAAAGCTTGCTCGATTTAGAAACGGAGAAATTATAGATGCAAGTTAGCGGCGAGATCGAGAGGATGACCCACCATTCCCCAGTACGTCGCTTAGACGAAGCCTCCGGCCTCGTACATATTCTATTTGTGATTGATCAGCTCAAGAGGCCATTTGGTGGAGGAGAACGAGTTCTTCTGGAAACTATTGCGAGACTTCCACCAGACAGGTTTCGGTGCTCGATCTTGACGTTTCGCTCTGATTTGACACCGGGGGAAATCGGTTCGCTGCCATGTCGGCTGCATCTTTTTCCGATGACGTCCAGCTTCGACTTGAACGCTTTGCGTATGGCCGTTAAATTGGTTCGCCTGATTCGTTCAGAAGACGTGCGGATCGTCCACACTTTCTTTGAAACCTCGGACCTATGGGCTGGCACGATTGTCCGGCTGGCGTCGCGTGCGTTCTTGGTGTCCAGCCGGCGCGATATGGGCATTCTCCGCTCTCCGAAGCACAGAGTGGCATACCGATTACTGGGTCGGCTCGCTCACAAAGTGCTGACTGTCTCGAATCAAGTTCGCCAGTACGTAATCACCACCGACCGGTTGTCCTCAGACAAGGTCGCCACCATCTATAACGGAATTGGCACCGCCGCCAGCCCAAACCGCGCCGCTATCGCGGCGCTACGTGAACGCTTGGCGATCCCTGTGCCGGGAGGTCGATTGATCACCGCGGTTGGCAACGTCCGAAAGGTTAAGGGCTTTGATGTGTTGATCCGAGCTGCCTCCAGGATTTGCGCTCAAAATCCGCAGGTAACCTTCATTGTGGTCGGAGACGTTGCCGAGCCCGAGCACTACCAAGAACTGCTTCGCATGGTTCGAGACTCCGGCCTCAGCGAAAAGGTCAGGTTTATCGGTCCCGAGTCCGACGTATTTCCTTTCTTATTTGCAAGCGACATTTTCGTCCTACCCTCAAGGAGCGAGGGTTTTTCCAACGCTTTGCTGGAAGCGATGGCGGCGGGACTACCCTGCATCGCAACCCGAGTAGGTGGGAATTCTGAGGCGGTACAGGATGGCAAAACCGGAATTCTTGTGGCACCAGAAGATGCGAACATGCTTGCCGACGGGATCTGCTGCCTCCTTCAGAATCCGCAGCAGGCCGAGCAGATGGGCTGTGCCGGGCGAGAACTCCTGGAGCGACAATTCAGCCAGGAGCAAATGATGCGGAGCCTAATTGCCGTGTACGAAAATCTGTTGGACCAAGCGCCTGCGGAGCGTAAGCGTCCGTTCTGGGCATCAGGGACGCAAGCATGATGACATTCCGAAACGCAAAAAGAGCCGCTCGCACGAGGGTCGATCGTTATTATTTCCCGTGTGACAAGGGTGGTCTATAGATGGGCAGCGGCCTTGGACAATACATTCCGTTGGCGTTATACATCCTCTTTTTGAGCGCTTGCGTTTTGGCACTGGCGTGGCGCCCGACTCTCGGATTGTACGTCCTAATCCTGGTCATACCTCAGCAACGCTTGCGGGCTCGAATCAGCGACCTGCCACTGGGAAAGCATATTATCGTCCTTTTGCTGTTCAGTGTTCTGATTGGTGCCTTGATCCGCGGCCAAACTCCCCGCCGTTCGGCACTCAATAAGATACTAATCGGCTTCATGGCGTTCACCTTTGTTTCACTATGCCTGGGTGCATTCTACCAATCGGGCACTGGGCCGTTCTTCGAGCGCCTTCTGCACTGGAAAGACTACATGGTGCTGCCGTTATTGTTCTTTGCGACTTCGGCGGCCATTCAGACTCGGCAACATTTCAAGATCGCACTCGTGCTCGTTTGCTTTTCCATTCTGTTAGTGGGCCGCGGATTTGCCTTAGAGGTTCACGAACACGATTTCAGTCATTTCGATGAGAACAAACGCGATGTTGGACCCCTGGGCGCCGGATCAAATCAGACGGCAGCCTTCGAAGCCCAGACGGCAATTGTTCTGTTGGCCCTTGCCAACGGACGAAAAAAACGCTCTCACAAACTGCTTCTGTACGCGATGATTGCGCTAAACGTTTACTGCCTGCTCTATTCTTTCTCGCGGGGCGGCTACATCGGTTTCCTGATAGCATTCTTCGTATTTGCTCTGGTTCGGCAACCGAAACTACTGCCGTTATTGCTCGTCTTTTTTTTGGCTTGGCAAGCTCTGGTACCGAAGGCAGTAGTCGAGCGGGTCACAATGACCACAGACGATAGCGGCCAGCTTGAAACTTCGGCAGCATCGCGCATAACCCTGTGGAACGACGCCTTGGAGCTAATAGCTTCCAATCCCGTTCTGGGGTCCGGTTACGATACCTACGAATACATGGGGCGAGTTGGTTCCTTACGCGACACTCATAACTACTATGTAAAAGTAATGGTGGAAACCGGCATCATCGGATTGGGATTTCTTCTCTTGACTCTAATAAAATTTTGGCAAATGAGCTGGAGCTTATATCGGCGAGAGCAGGATGCACTGTTTTCTTCACTAGGTCTCGGCTTGGGGTTGTGCACAGTTTGTATTGCTGTCGTTAATTTCTTCGGAGATCGATGGACTTACGTAGAAATCAATGGGTTGGTATGGATACTGTTCGGGCTGCTCGCGTTCGCGTACCATGAAGTTGATACCGCACCATCTGCGCTGAGAGCGTCCTCTTCTGGTGGCATTCTAACCGTCAACACCGGCGCATATGATTCGCGAGGTGCGCTAGCCCGAGAATTAAGTAAGAGGTTTCAGGTTCGTTCCAGCTCATGTCGCAACCAGTTCTTAGGTGTTGTCATATGACTGTAATCATGTTGCTGTTTTCAGGTGTGCTAATGTGCCGACTAACATCTGTTCCTCTGTGGGGGGCGTGAATGGGATTGATAGGCGAAATCCGGGACGACATTCGCTTTTACCAGCGTGTAAACCAGTATGGCTTGATTACCGTGCTGCTAGACCGTTGTTTCCTCGTGTGTGCCAATTACCGTTTTGGAAACTGGGCCAATCGGTTGGCGATGCCGGTTGTTGGCGGACTGATGCGCATTCTCTACCTTATAACTAATTTTTTCGTATCCACGGTAACGGGTACGGACATACGGAACGGAGCCATCATTGGCCGGCGTTTCCTTGTGCACACCACTTTCGGAATCATGATCACGGACGGGGCCGTCATTGGTGACGATTGCCGGATCTACACTGGCGTTTGTGTGGTCAACAAAGCAAATTTCCGGGGCGATGGGCAACCTAGGATCGGGAACAATGTTACGCTCGGAGTGGGTTGTAAGATCATAGGAGGAGTCACAATTGGCGATAACGTCGTCGTCGGAGCCAACGCGGTCGTCCTGCGAGATGTACCTTCCTGCCACATGGCGGTCGGAGTACCTTCTCGTAACAATCCATTGCAACCGGATTGGGCAGAACTTCAAGCCGCGGAACTCGCCGGATTGTCGGCTCGGCGTCACTGAAGGGAAATATATCAGCGATGCCAACCGTTGACGTCATCATACCTGCTTACAATGCTGCCAGGTACTTGCCTGCTGCAATCAGGAGCGTCATGGCGCAGACGTTCCCCGATTGGAGAATCATACTCGTCGACGATGGCAGTAACGATGACACGCCTGAGATTGTCCATGCTTTTGTCGAGCAGTTAGGTCCGAAACTCAAATATATAAGACAGCCCAACAAGGGCCTGCCGACGGCACGTAATACCGCGATTCGAAATTCATCGGGAGCGTTTCTTGCTTTGCTCGACGCCGACGACGTATGGTTGCCGGAACGGTTGCTTGAATCTCTGGCATGTTTCGAAGGTCGGCCGCATGTGGGATTAGCCTATGGCCTCATTTCACGGATTGATTCGGAAGGGCAGACCATTGACACGTGGGAGGGCAACCTGAAACACGCCGAAGGGAGGATCGCCCCCTACATCTACATGCGACGAGTGCACTTGCCCTGTCCTACCATCACCTTCCGTAGGTCTTGTGTCGACGAGGTCGGTTTATTCGACGAAAGCATGCGCTCGACAGAAGATCGGGATCTCTGGTTCCGCATAGCTCTGCATTACGACGTCTCTTGCGTTCGAAGGGTGATCGCATACTACAGAATCTCTCCCAATTCGATGAGTAGCAATTCCAATAGAATGTTGGACGCGCAACTTCAGTTCATCAGAAAGTACTATCGCACTGGCGGTTGTGGGGTTCTTGCCCGTCGCATTGCACTCAGCGTGACTTATAAGGAGCACGCCGAAGCCCATTCTCAACGTGGACAGCTATGGACAGCATGGTTGAATTCGATGCGAGCTCTAGCATCTTATCCATTCGACATGAGCAATGCCAAAACTGCGGGATCTTTGCTTCTGCGGTGCGCCTCGCTGAAGCGCTAACTTACCTCGTAAGATATTACGAGATCTCACTGGATTCATATTCGGCGCCATTTTAGGGACTCGGAGGGATCTGGCTTGCGGGCGACAACAGATATTGTGGGACGTCCATATGCCTTGATCAATAGCAAATGTTAAGCCTGCGACGATTGTTGAGCGGAGTTGTCATCGGTTGGGCAGCGACGATCACGTCCATTTCCATCGGCTTGTTTATGTCGCCCTTCCTGATCCACCATCTGGGACTTACGTCTTATGGGGTCTGGATCCTGGTGCAGTCCGCCGTTTCTTATATGTACATTATGGATCTTGGTTTACGGTCCACGGTGGTCCGTTTTTCAGCACGTGCGCAAGCTCGGGGCGACCATGCCGAAGTCAATCGGGTAGTCTCCGCAGCCCTTTGGGTACGACTGTGGTCGGCTGTAGCCGTTCTCGTGCTAATTGCCATTGCATTTGTACTTTTGCCTCATGTCTTGAAGATTCCTACCGAGTACCAGAGCGCAGCCAGAATGGCTCTACTGCTGGTCGGTGGCACCTTCGCCTGCACTCTCGTTTTCAGTGTGTTTGCGTCCGTGCTGTCGGGATTAGGCCGCTTCGAGGTTCTGGGGCTTTTAGAGTTGGCGCAGATCACCATTATAGGCTTGGGGACGATACCGATTGTGAAGGCCGGTTATGGATTTGTGGCCATGGCAGCATTGCAGTTTATAACGGCCCTCGCGGTGAACCTGGTAACAATGGCGCTCTGCTTCCACATCTGCCCCGAGCTATCGTGCCGATTCAGCAGACCGGCAAACGAAATGTTGTATTCGCTCTGGAGCCTCGGGTTTTACATTCTGGTCTACAACATTGCGGGGCAACTGATCATATACACCGACACCTTGGTAGTGGGTGCTTTCGTCTCTGCCGCTGCGGTGAGCTATTATGCGGTCGCGGGCAGGATGGTTGAGTACCTGCGTCAAATAGCGATCGCAATTCTGAAATATTTCATGCCGCTCGCCAGTTCCTTCGAAGCGTGTAGTAGATATGATCGTTTGGAGCAACTACATCAGCGCGGCACACAAGGAGTGCTTCTAATCACCTATCCCATCGCTGCCGCTCTCCTTGTGCGCGGCGGAACGTTTCTGCGGCTCTGGATCGGACCGGATTTCTCCTATAACGCATGCCCGATATTGCACGTACTCGTAATTGCTGCGATTGTGATGCTGGCGAACTGCAGTACTTCCGGACTGGCGCTCGCGTTGGACCGGCACCGCACCTTGGCGTTTATAACCGCTGCCGAGGGACTAGCTAACTTGGCACTCAGCTTGATCCTGGTCAGGCGGATGGGTGTTTTAGGTGTCGCTGTGGGAACCATGATCCCAGCCGCTGCTACGTGCCTGTTTTTTTGGCCAAGGTACATTTGTGGTCTCCTTAAAATGTCGACAATCCACTATATCCGCGAGGCGTGGCTACGCCCCATCATTGCGGTTCTGCCCTTTGCGGTTGTCTGTCATTGGGCTGATAGGTATTGGGTTCCGACGAGCCTAGGTGGGTTCGTCCTTCAGATGATTGCGCTCGCACCAGTCGCTGTTTTGGGAGCCCTGATGGTATTCTGGAGCGACGCGCCCGCTGTTTGGCGTTACGCATTTGCAAGGGGCGCGGTTAGCACACAATGAGCCGCCCTCCATCGCTGCAGGCATAAATTGCTTTGTTTCACATCTGCGAAGCCATGGTAACTGAAGGAGGTACAATGACCCGCGTCTCGGTAGTCATCCCGGCCTATAACGGAGCCAAGTTCCTCGGGACGGCAATCGACAGCGCCTTGGCACAGACATGGACCGATCAGGAAATCATCGTAGTCGATGATGGTTCGAACGACGATACAGGGCAGGTTGTGGCCCGTTACGGCAATGCCGTCCGCTACCTGTGGCAGAAGAACGCGGGCACCTCGGTTACTCGCAATCGGGGAATCGCGGAGGCCCAAGGCGAATATATAGCCTTCCTGGATCAGGATGACTGGTGGGCGCCGAACAAGTTGGAACTGCAGGTGGCTGCCCTCGAAGCTAACCCAGAAGCTGCACTCGTGTATACCGATTTTGAAACCCATCGGAGCGACGGCTCAATCGTAAACTCGTATTTGAAGAGTCGTCCGCGGGCTCATGGATGGGTGCTCGATCAGCTGTTGCAAAGCAATATGATTCTGCCCTCGACGGTATTGGCTCGACGTGCCGCGCTGCTTGAAGCAGGCGGATTTGATCCAGCGATCCGCTATACAGAAGATATCGATCTGTGGCTGCGTATGGCGGCGCGCTGGCAGTTCACTGTGATTCCTAGAGTGCTGGCGTACAGGAAGGAAGGGGATCACAATTTCGGTCGCGACCAGACGAATAACTCCCGCAATGTCTTACGAGCACTCGAAAAAGCTATGAGTACATTGCCCCTGACCCCACAACAGTTTAGGCTTGCTCAGCGGAGTGCCGCCAAGCACCTTTGGGCACTGGGATGGCGGAGCTTTCATGTTGGCGATTTTCAGGAAGCACGTAGGTACCTACGCGACTCCGTCAAAAGCGATTGCTTGCGCCCGCAGGTATGGGCCTATCTAGCCGTGAGTATGCTACCCCCTGCCGTCGTTCGGCAGCTTGTAAAGTTGAAGCATCCCCATGCGACTTGCTGAGTTTATGCTCTCAATAGCAAAGATAATAAGAGCCGTACCATTTCAACCTCTTAGCGACCGCGGTCTCTAAGAGAAATTACCGTAGTGCAGCCTAGTTGATCGACTCGATGTGCTCGATTGGCTTGGAACATTGTGTATTCTTACTGACAGACGCTCGAAAGCGTTGTCAGCCTACAATAGATGAGCAATTCCCAAACGTGCGGCGACCTCCGCAATATCAAAATTAAGGTCGATCTCTGCCCCGAGGTTCCGCGGTCCGCCGGGGGTGATTTGACGGTAATGTTTTCGGTTAATCGAGGTGCAGTGACCCTCTCCTACAATCTTCAATGGGATGTCCACCACACGGCCGCCATATCGCCTCTTCCAGTACATGATACCGATTCCGGAGTCGTAATAGTACCGCGCGCGTCTGCGGCGCTCATTGGGATCCGTACACTGCGGATGATCCTTGATATACCGCCACCAGCCGCAACCGTGTTGGAACTGGTCGGCGCTAGCTGCTTTGGTCGTGCAACCGACAAGTTCCCAGTACCGGTGGTGGCGAAAGCGGAAGAAGTTACGCCGACCGCCTTTGTCTGGAACCGCTGCCATAGCCCCATCGGGCAGTGATTCGAAGGCATCGCGAAGATAACGCATGGTGTCGAGCGTACAGAGCAGATCGGCATGCCAAAACGCAAGTCGGTCCGCAAAAAGAAAGGCGAACTCGAGCGGGAAGTGCGGCCACATAACTTGGAATCCGAAACGGGAGTTGAAGTCGATTACGATCGATCCCGGCAACTTGGTAGGCGGTCCGCATCGAGGATCAAAGCCTATGACCGGCGTCCATCCCACTTCCTGGATTAGACGCTGTTGAAGCATGCACCAGCGGTCACTTACATTCCAGCAAAGCCAAGGTCGGGTGATTCCTGCAAGCGTCTGGCGCCACTCCGAAGCGGCCTCATGCACCTCGTCCATGGAGCGGTCAAATCCTGCCCAGTTTCCCTTTCCTAACTGGCTCGCGTCCATAGCTAATTCTGGCTCTGCCATTTTCGCTCCTGATATGCTTCTACTCACTACAAGCTTGGTTGCGTTACTCAGCGGAGCCATTATAAACTCTCCGCGACGCCAGTTTGAGACCTTTACATCATTTCAAGCAGTATATGTGAGGAGTAAGGATGAGCGACGGATTGTCACACAGTGCGAAAGCGGCTCGGCTTGTGCGAACGATTCTTAACACCAGTCTCAGCAGCTGCAGGATTACTCGCGGTGCGTGTCAAGGCGTGGCGAACCAGCGCTGGACGGAAATGGTTGGCTTGGTTCATCTCGTGCGCGCACTACGTCCGACGGCTATCATGGAAATCGGTATGGATAAGGGTGGCACAATGGCGCTGTGGGCGCAGATTGCCTCCCCAAATGCCCACCTGATTGGTCTTGATATCAGAATATTGAACGGTGTCGACGGGCATATCCGAAGTGGGCTAAGAACTGGACAGAAACTGTCGTTGGTTGAAGCCGATTCACACGCCGACTCAACAAAACGGACAGTTATTGACATCCTGGGAGGAAAGAAACTCGACTTTCTTTTTATCGACGGGGATCACAGCTATGAGGGAGCCAAGCTGGATTTCGACACGTATGGTCCTTTAGTGTGTGCAGGAGGACTCGTAGGCTTTCACGATATTGTTCCGGATTTTTCCGTCCGATATGGAATACAAACCAGCAGTAATGCTGGCGGGGTTCACAAGCTCTGGCGTGAAGTTATGTCCCGTTTCCCACACTATGAATTCATCGAGAGCATTGGACAAGATGGTTTGGGCATTGGCGTAGTTCGTATGTAGGGCCAGCCGTTCTGTAGCAGGGCCTGCCACAGCTGACCCTGCTACAGCCCGTAATAATTCACTGTGCTACAAACATGGTTCGTGTCGTCGGACTGCCAAACTCCAGAGCCCCGTCGCTGGGCGGAGTCACATAGTTGTACCCGTTGTAATCAGTCGTCAATCCAGGGACTGCTACACCTGCACCCTTGGCCGGACTGCCGGAAGTCAAATTGAAGGTAAAATTATCAAGTTGTGACTCGCCTGACCACGTCTGCGATGGTTCATTCACCAGCAGAGGGTCGCTCGCGCAGGTTTCTCCACTGTAGGTGCAGGCTCCATTGCTGCCCGGTGTGAATCCCCAGAACATATTATTGGTGCGGTTTGTCCACATGGCATCGGTGAACGTGCCGGGGTTTCCGTTGCACCCGGAGTAGCAAAACAAAGACAGCGGATGGGTGATATTAAAAACCGTCTTTGCTGTCGTGTCGTTGTACCCAAGGAAAATGTTGTCGCGCATGATGCGTGGACCGCCGCCACAGCTCACAGGGGTTACTGACGTGATGTTAAAGATGACACCAGTTCCGTGTCCCCCAGCAATATAGTTCTCTGTACCTGTTGAAGCCGTGGTGATCTGACCGCCTGAATTAATCGTGACCGCGCTCACCGCTCCCCCAGCTCCAATCGCCGTCACAGTAACATTTGCTTGCGTTCCGCCCAACCAAAGAACGTCCCCCACCTGATAGCCGCTGCCGCCCGTGTTGACCGTGACGCCTGCGATCTGAGTCCAACAGGTAAAGTCCAACGACACCGAAGGGCTGCCTACCACAAAGATGTTGTGGTCGATGTCCACCGAACCTGAAATCGGGAACACCATTGCAATCGCGGCCCCGTCAGCACTAGGACGGCACAGATCAGGGTTGTCAGAAATGTACGTATTGAAAGTGCTAGGTGCGCCTGGTATAGGCTGCGAGAGCCGGTAACAGTTGTTGACCGTAAGGTTGTTTTGGAATGTCAATGTTCCAGTAGCGCCAAGATTGGCCTTCCAGGTCTGACCGCCGTTTCCATAGGCCGTCGAGTTTGTGATAGTCAGAGTGCCAATGGCCGTGTGTGGCCCGAAGAAAGCGTCCTTTATGTTGTAGGCCATGGTGCAGTAGTCGCAGGTCATTGAGGATAAGGTGGAATCTTGACCGCTCCATGCATCTCCAAAACCTTGGTTGGTAATGCTGTAGCAGTAGGTGATCGGGATGCTATCGACGATTGGGTACTCTTCATTGCAGCCGTTCCAGCTCATCTCGACATAGTTGGCATTGATGGACGACCCTGGGGCATTGGGAAATCCGGTCTCATTTGGCCCTGTGGCACCAAATAAGTCAAAATCCCATCCCGCAAATCCGTTAAAGGATGAGCGCACTCGCGTCATCGTAATCGCACCACCAATCGGTCCTCCAATTCCGCTGTGGGGAAGACCGTGGATGTTCAAATCCTGCATCGTGATATTCGCTGTAGTTTGGTTGGTCAGGATTCCATTGTTAGCGTAGTCGCTGACGGGTACGTTGTTGCTGCAAACCGAGGGCAGTCCAGCGGTCCCAGACTTGATGCAGTTGTTGTGGTCGGTAATTTCAAGACACTCTACGTCCACATACTGAGTGCTCTCTAAATTTAGAACTCCCGACACAGAGAACCCGCCAAAGATTTGTGATTTTGCACTTGCCGCTGAGCAATTAGAAAAGTTTGCTCCTAGGATGCGTGTGTGCTGGCTGGACGTTCCGGCAGGGATCACCGGGTTGTAACTACCCGTCATCGTTGCATCCACTCCGGCATACCCGTTGAACCAACCGGACGTGGCACTTCCAGCTCCGATACGCCACCCGGTCTGTCCGCTTGGGTATGTATTCGCAATGATAACCGTGTCACCGCCGGAGATCGCCCAATTTCCATACATGCTTCCGCCATCGGTCCATAAATAGCGCACATCGTTAAATCCGCAAGCCTGATTAGGTCCGCCGCCCGTTACCATAGCGGCATTGGCAGAACCGCTGCACGAGTCTCCGGTTGAGTTGTTGGTTGCGGAGTAGCGCGGGCCGCCGCTAGGCAGCACGTACCAAGTTTTCGGGCCAGTCTGGGGCGCGGGCGCGGTTACTACTATAGAACTGGCCATTGACTGTGTCTTGGGCGGATTGCCGGAATCGGATACGGCGGTCGTAAAGCTAAACGTTCCGGTCGCCGATGGTGTCCCAGAGATCTCACCGGTAGTGGCGGCCAGCGTCAAGCCCGTAGGAAGTTGGCCGGACGGAATGGACCAGGTGTAGCCCGGAGTTCCACCGGTTGCGCTCAGGGTGGCCGCATAGACGGTTCCATCGGTTGCGCTCGGTAAGCCGACGGTTGCGATCGCTAGAGCGGCAACAATGGTAACCGGGAAGTTAGACATAGCCGAGTTCCCCTGCGCATCATGAACGCTCAATGTAACATTAAACGTTCCCGAGGCGGAAGGTGTACCGGAAATCAGGCCAGTGCTACTGCCTAAAGAGACTCCTGTTGGCAGTGCTCCAGAGGATACAGACCAAGTGTAAGGAGCCACGCCGCCTGTCCCAACGACCGTTGCAGTATATGCCGTATTCACGGTTCCGCTGGGAAGGCTGGCAGTTGTTATCGTAACTGGAGAGGTTGCCGCTGCCACCACGATCGCAGTCGTTGCCGACTGCTTCTGCACTGTGCTGCTGCTATCGGATACTGACACAGTAAAGTTGAAAGTTCCGCTACTAGTTGGCGTGCCAGAGATAACGCCGGTCGCTGATGCGAGGCTAAGTCCTGCAGGCAGACTGCCAGACGAGATCGACCAAGTATATGGGGTCGTGCCGCCAGTTGCACTCACAGTTCCGCTGTATGCCTTGCCAGCCGTGCCACTCGGCAATGCTGAGGATGCAAGCTTGAGCGATTGTGGCGTGACTTGCAGTGCCAAAGTTGCACTAACACTCTTTGCCGGGGATGACGAGTCGTTCACGGTGATCGAGACCGAGTAGTTCCCAGAGCTAGTCGGAGTTCCACCGATCGTGCCCGATGAACTCATCGTGAGCCCGGCAGGAAGACTACTTTTCGCCACCCATGTGTACGGTGCTCTGCCGCCGGTTGCCCCGAGAGCCACTTGGTAGCTAGTCCCCTGAGTTGCCGGCGCCAACGTCGTCGAGGTGATCGCCAGCGGGGCTACCCAATAGAATTGAAGTAGGTTTGATACGCGCTTGCTCGACGCACTTGAGACCGCAACGTCCACCTGGGTGGGTTGAGTCGCAGTATTGGCAGCCAAGGTCGTGCTGAGAGTCGTCGAGCTTACAACGCTAGTGGCAACCGATTGTCCATCCAACATGATTACGGATGAATTATCGAATCCAGAGCCTGTGACTTGAACTGTTACAGGGTTAGCTACTATGGCACTGTCAGGAGTAACAGACGTAAGGGCCAGGGCGCTACCAGACGGGGTGGCACCGGAAACTGAGGTTGAGCTGGTGCGACCACCACCACAACCAGTAGTTAGCGCAACCAGTACGACGAATCCTATTAAGAGAGCTTTGCTGCTCATAGCGTCTATCCTTGCGCTTTGCGCCGGTCCTGTAGTTTTTGGCAAACTTGTAATGCAAGCTATTGCTCAGATCGATAGCTGTTGCGATGGCAGACAGGTGCAGCATCGCTGGCAAGCGTTTTTCGAAAACGCGAATTGAGTGGCCCGTTAGATGACGCTTTCATGATTGCCTGCAAAATCAAGCCAAAGCGTGGACCCACTGCCTGTGTTCCACGTCGGAAAGTGTGAATCAATGTCGAAACTGTGTGTTCGACCTGCGGTAAATATCGGGCATACCAAGAAATAGCACAAATAACGAAGGGTATTGTCCGTCCGGTGCCTCTAGGTTTAATTGGGGGTGTTACTGGGGTGCGTCCCGAAATATTCCCGGGTCGAAGCCTTAGCTGATTGCTGAAGCGTGCCAGGTTGTTTCAGAGGGGAGTTGGCAGTTGGGAGCCTTCGACCTGCTCCAATCGACGATGCCGTAGCTTGTAATGAGCTACTGTCCGAATCCAGCCAGACACATCTCGATTCTCTTATGATCTTTTTGGGTTCATTCGGTAGCGGTCGCGGCAGGTGGTGCGCGCTGCGTAGGGAGATGGAACTACTGTGCTAGGTGGCGTTCTGAGCTAGTTTCCATACTGGAGTAGCGAATACCGCAACTAATCTTAGAGGCACCCCGCGATCCGGACGCTCTATCCATCGGCCCCGGCCTGCTTTGCATTTTCAGCCGTCTCGGCGAAAGCCGCGATTTCATTCATGGGCTCCGACGTCATTGGATTTGAACGAATCGGCGGGATGCCAGCGTCACGCAGTTTATAGAGAAGGGACCGATAGCTGATCTTCAGCCACTTCGCCGTCTTTTGCCGGCTCCACCCATTCGCTTGCAACACCTTCAGAATGATCTGTCGTTCCAGTTCCTGGGTCGCTTCCTTCGTGATCTGCTTGAGCGAAATCGATCTTGTCACATCGATCTGCGGAATCACATTGATCGGACTGGCGGAAAGTAACTCTGATTCGAGGGCGTCTTCGCTGCCGATCAGCACGTAGCTGCGGAGGAGGTTCTCCAGTTGCCGAATGTTTCCCGGCCAGTCATAGCTCTGCATTAAACGCATTGCCTTGTGAGAGAGCGGCTTGGGTTCGCAACGAAATGCGTGACCATAAATTTCAAGGAAGTACTCGACCAGCATCGGAAGGTCAACTACCCGTTCCCGCAGTGGCGGCAAATCGATGGTCACCGCGTTGATTCGGAAGAATAGGTCCAAGCGGAATGTGCCGTCCTGGGTCTGCGATTGAAGATCGCGATTCGCTGCAGAGACCACTCTCGTGTTCACCGTGCGGGGTTCCTGCCCACCCACCCGAACAAAGCTCCCATCCTGCAAGAGTTGCAGCAGTTTTGCCTGTACAGTGAGATCCAGGCTTCCGATCTCATCCATGAACAGTGTGCCCATATGGGACGCTTCAACGCGGCCGCGCTTCGTCGAAAACGCGCCCGTGAACGAACCCTTCTCGTACCCGAACAATTCTGTTTCGATCAGCGATTGGGGAATCGCCGGGCAGTTGACCTTCACCATAGGGCTGCCCGAGCGAGACGAGCGCAAGTGCAGGAGTCTTGCAATGATCTCCTTGCCCGTGCCGCTTTCGCCTTGCAGCAGAACGGCAATGTTGGTGTCAGCTACCCGCTCAAGCTTTTGGCGCACTAAAGTCATGGAAGCTGTCTGTCCGAATACAACTTCGCTTGGCGGCAAATCATAAGCATTGACCGACTCAGCTGCACGTGCCACGCAGGCTCCTTCTTCCGAGATGTTTCAAGGCCAACTTATTCACGTCCAGCCTTCAATCATATGAACAACCCAATAATTCGACTCATCGGTAACATCGAAGTGGTTACGCGCGTATCTTTTCGGGAAACGCCCATGTCCTCATCTAAGCTACTGCAAAATAAGTGGAAAACTAGTTCCATCTCCTGAGAAAATAAATGCTCTTTGACGACATACCTCACTCCAAATCCCAATTCGTCCCAGACGCCGACTTTTCAACTTTGACATCGAGAGCTGCTGAACCTATGCTGGTTTATGGCTGCCCATGTTCCACGCTGAACATGCAAATGGCCAAGTCCCTTGGTAACCCAAGCATTCCCTTAGATTTGCAGTGCACGATCTTTGCCATTCGGAATTTGTCGTCGCTGTTGTTTTCCTCGAAGAGAGAGTGTGAGAGATGGCTACACCTCAATTGGTTTCGCCGGCTAGCGTAAAACGACGTTCCCATGTTGCGATCTTGGACTCCGACCCTGCAATTCTGGAATATCTGCGCGGTATATTGAGCGACCGTTGTTCTTTAAGCCTGTGTACCAATGTGGCCGATCTATTCCGGGACCTCAAGATGCGTCAGACTCCTGAACTCCTGTTGATTGACGGGCACGTAGCGGAGGAGAACACGCTGGACTTGTTGACCGCCATTCGAGCCGCGAAGCCTACGCTTCCGCTGGTCCTATTGTCGTGCTCGAGCAATTTGCAGGATGTGGTGTCCGCCATGCGCGCTGGCGCGCGCGACGTTATTCTGAAGCCATTCCGGAAGAGCGATGTGGATCGAGTGGTGAATCCATATCTTGCCGAAATCGACGACACCCCGGTCGACAACTGGTCCAGTGAGATTCCTCTCGATGAAAATGTTTCGTTCGTTCACTCCTCCCGGAGGATGCGTGAAATCCAGAAGCAATGCGCCCTTGTGGCTCGCGCGGACATTCCCGTGCTGGTCCTGGGAGAGAGTGGCACCGGTAAAGAGGTAATAGCTCAATACATTCACAAGATATCAGCGCGCGCGGGGCGAAGCTTTTTAAAAGTGAACTGTGCTGCAATGCCTGCCGATCTACTCGAGAGCGAGCTTTTCGGCTATGAGCAAGGGGCATTCACCGGAGCCATCAAGTCGAAGCCAGGCAAGTTTGAGATCTGCAACAATGGAACGATCCTTCTGGACGAGATTGGTGAAATGCCGCCGATTCTTCAGGCCAAATTGCTGCAGGTACTCCAGGATGGAAGTTTTTCGCGTTTGGGCAGCAGGTCGAGCGTGAAGGTTGATGTGCGAGTGATTGCAGCAACAAATATCGACATCAAATCTGCACTTGCTCAAAAGACATTGCGTGAAGATCTCTATTACCGGCTGAACGGCTTTACGCTGCACCTTCCGCCGCTACGTGAGCGTCGTGATGAGATTCCTGTCCTCGCTCAATACCTTGTGCGCAAGCTGGCTCCTCGTTACGCGCGGGCGCCTTTGACGCTTTCCCCGGAACTGTTGCGGGCTTTGATGAATTATTCCTGGCCCGGCAACATTCGCGAACTTGAGAATGCCATTAAGCGGTATCTCATTCTGGAGAACGAGGAATCGCTGATCAAGGAATTGGGTTCCCGCGAAGGTGCCGCAACTGCTTCGTCTGGTTTTGCCGCACAAGATGAGAACTGTGGGGGAGGCGGTTTAAAACGGCTTGTCCGAAACATGAAGGATGACACCGAGGCGGAAGTCATCGCACGCACCCTGGAGAAGACTCAATGGAACCGGAAAGCAGCGGCTTCCGAGCTGAAGATCAGCTACAAAGCCATGCTGTATAAGATCAAGCAGTACAAACTCACGCCGTCCGGGAGGATATAGTGGAAAATTACAATCCTCCGAAGATATCCCGTTCGGAGAAGGTTGTGATTCGAATGAAGGACCGGTTAATCCTCGGACATCTGGAAATACCGGTATGGGAGAACTTGGACGATCTACTGCGCCATGCTCCTGTCAGTCCTCCCGAAGTATTTCGTGTTCAGCGACTTGACACGGGAGTGGTTGAGGACATCCCGGCCGAGGACGCCAAAGCGGTCTTTTTTGTAAAGAGCTTTGAGGGAAATCATCGTCACAACGAGCTGAAATTCTACACCCGCGCCGCGATCGTATACGGCATCTGGATCAGAATCGAGTTCAAGGACGGCGAGGTTATGGAGGGGATCGTGCATAACTCGATCCACTATCTCATTGACTCCGGTTTTTTTCTGCTCCCCACAGATCCCGGCGGAAATAATAAACTCGTTTATGTGGTCAAAAAGTCGCTTAAGGATTGTCGCGTGCTCGGTGTTCGCACAATCTAAGCGACCGGCTCCATTTAGGACGCAGTCGCTTTAAGTCGGTTCCGTCTTGGGCAGAAAAGTATATTTCGAGATTTGCGCCGCCACACCAGTTTCATCCTGCTCCGTATTTTGTTTGCGTACTACCTTCCCGGTGCAATGAACCCTCAGACTGGTGCACTGCGTTAGCTCGGGTGGAAACTCAATGATAAATTCCAGATCTTCGTCGATAAGCACAGTCTCGGCAAGCGGGAAATAAAAGAAAATACCTCGAGCGCTGATGTCCCTCGTGAATGCGGATACGTTTTGTCCTTCAGTCAGGAGTGTGAGAGGTAGGCGCATCGGAAATCGTTCTGACGCGCGTCTTTCGTCGATCATTGTAGATTGCTGGGCCATTGTTTATCGCGATCTCAACTTTCGAGCCCTCGGCATCCATGATTCTTCTTCGTTGAATGGGCCTAAGCTGTCTTTGGTACGGCAATTTCGCTGCCAAACGTGGAGCGCTTGATCAAGTAGGTCTCTGCTCGCCTTCAACGAACCTGACGCACGAGCAGAGTCCCCTAAAATCAGTCGCCTACAAAGCAAAATAACCCCTCAGCAGCTCAGCTCAGATCCGTCGCGAATGGAGGAATGAAGCGCTTTCGGCGCACGCTGGCTAGCCTTGCCAGTCCTACAATGTGCAGGGCTTTGCACTCGATATCTAAAAAGTTCTCCACTTGAGTGGGCATCTACGTCCTGTAAGCAGCGAGGGCCCCAAAATCTGAGGCCCTCTACAAACTAACAGTGGACAATGTTCGTGGCGGTGATGCCTTTGGTGGCGTTTCGTGTGTCCACGACGAGCTGGGATTCGGCTACGATGCGGCGGTAGTCATAGCTGGTGTGGTCGGTGACGATGAGTACGGCGTCATACTGGCCGAGGTTGTCGAGCGGAGTGCAGGACATGTTGAGGTCGTAATGGCGGCCGCGTCCTACCTTGGCGAAGAACGGATCGTTGTAACAGACCTCGGCTCCGGATTTGCGAAGAAGCTCGATGACGGTGAGCGAAGGGGACTCGCGGAGGTCATCGATGTCGCGCTTGTAGGCGAGGCCGAGGACGAGGATGCGCGATCCGTTGAGACACTTCTTGTGGCGGTTGAGTGCGAGCGCGGTCTTTTCAATCACGTAATAAGGCATGCCGGTGTTGACCTCGCCGGCGAGTTCGATGAATCGGGTATGAAAGTCAAACTGCTTCGCCTTCCACGAGAGGTAGAAGGGATCGATGGGAATGCAGTGGCCGCCGAGTCCGGGGCCGGGATAGAAGGCCTGGTAGCCGAAAGGCTTGGTTTTGGCGGCGTCGATCACTTCAAAGATGTTGATGCCCATGCGGTCGCAGAGCTGCTTGAGTTCGTTGACCAGAGCGATGTTGACGCAGCGGTAGATGTTCTCCAGGAGCTTGGTCATCTCGGCCGTGGCCGGCGAGGAGACGGGAACGGTGCGATTGAAGATGGTTCCGTAGAGTGCCGAGGCGAGGGCGGTGGCGGTGGGCTCAAGGCCGCCGATGACCTTGGGAATGTCGCGGCGGGCGACTGTGTCATTGCCGGGATCTTCCCGCTCGGGCGAGAAGGCGACATAGAAGCCGGGCCTGCTGGGCTTGGAATCGCCTCGCATTGCGCGCAAGCCGCTGGGATTGCCGGATTCGAGGATGGGAACGAGAACCTCCTCCGTGGTGCCGGGGTAGGTTGTGCTCTCAAGAATTACGAGCTGGCCGGAGTGGAGGTGCGGAGCGATGGCGCGGGCGGTCTGCTCGATGTAGCTGAGGTCGGGCTGATGATACTGGTCGAGCGGCGTGGGAACGCAGATGATGATGGCGTCCATCTCGGCGATTTCCGTGTAGGCGCTGGTTGCACGGAAGCCGGAGGCCTGGGCCTTGACGATCTCAGTGCCGGGAATGCGGACGATGTAGGAGCCGCCGGAGTTCAGGGCCTCGACTTTGCTGGTATCCACGTCAAAGCCGGTGACGCGGAATTGCTGCTCGCTGAAAAGCAGGGTGAGGGGCAGGCCGACGTATCCCATGCCAATGATGCCGACGCGGGCGTGACGGGAGGCAATACGGGATTCGAGTTCGGAGGAAAGCGAGACAGAAACTGGCATATGGCAGACTCCAAAAAGAAGATTAGGACAGAAGAATAACTATGAATGTAATGTAGCCAAAAAAGCTTGGCTACTCTGAACGAAAGGCGAAATATTCTTTTACCTAACTTCTTCCGTCCGAGCACGAACCGGCACACAGGTTGCTGAGCCGGAGACTGAACCATCGATGGAACGGCTGTTTACCTCACAACACAATTTTAAACCGCTGCTCTTTCGTTGAGCTTGCGGTACCAGTGAATGGTGCGGCGCAGGCCTTCGTGGAAGTTGACTTTGGGCTCATAGCCGAGGGCTTCGCGGGCGCGCGAGATATCGGCGAGGGAATGGGCGATGTCTCCGGCGCGCGCGGGTGCAAAGTCCACGGGGCCAGTGTAGTCGGTGAGCTCGCGGAGACTTTTTACGGCATCGAGGAGCGTGATGCGCTGCCCTGTGGCGACATTGAAGACCCCGCCAGAGACAGTTTCGGCAGGGGCCGCGACGGCGCGGAGATTGGCGTCCACCACGTTTTCAATGAAGGTGAAGTCACGGCTCTGGGTGCCATCCCCGTAGATGACAGGGGTGCGGCCCTCCAGCATGGCGAGCGAAAACTTGGCGAGCACGCCCGAGTATTGCGACGAAGGGTCCTGATGCGGGCCGAAGACATTGAAGTATCGGATGGTGACCGTCTCAAGTCCGTAGACGCGGGTGAAGCTGCGCATGTAGTGTTCGCCGGCGAGCTTGCTGACCGCATAGGGCGAGATAGGGTCGGGAAGCATGTCTTCACGCTTGGAGAGCGTGGGCTGGTCGCCGTAAGCCGAAGAGGAGCCAGCGTAGATGACGCGGCGGACGGCAGCTTTGCGGGCGGCGACAAGCAGGTTGAGGGTTCCAGTGACATTGGCCGAGTTGGAGGCAACGGGGTTCTCGACCGAGCGCGGGACGCTGGCAAGCGCCGCCTCATGGAAGATGAAATCGATGCACTGGCAGGCGCGAGCACAGATTTCAGGATCTTCGATGGTGCCCTCAATGAAGTCGATGCCGCGGAGGTCTTCCAGATTCGCGTGCTTGCCAGTGACAAAGTTATCGACTCCGCGAACCGTCGCCCCCTGGGCGAGCAGAGCGCGAGCGATATTGGAGCCAATGAAGCCTGCAATGCCGGTAATTAGATAATTTGCCATATAGACCTTAAATTCCTCACTGAAAGCGAGCGGCTAGCACAGTGCAGAGTGCAATTGCCTCACCATAATGAGAATCTGATTTGTGAAATCGTGGATTGGGTAACTTGGCAGTGGTTTCAGTCGGCGAAATGCCAATGGACGTCGGCTAGTAGGACCCGTTGTGGTTTGGCGTGCGACGAAAATGCACGTTATACCAAACCGGCGCCTCTACCGCCACGAAGAACACCCCACATCCTCAGTCTGCTTGTGTTCGCCACCCAAAGTTGTATCAGATCCGCCGCTTAGCGAAGGAAAATGCTTTCCTTCGCAGCAAACATTTTCCTATCTACGTAAGTATGCTTTCTCCTCGTTAGTGTCGAGCTGTGCATTGAACGCCAACTGTGAGAAAGGTTTTCTGAAATGTGTGCGGGATAGACGTTGCTGACGCCGGGGTAACAGTTTGAAATTGTCGAGGACGAATCCAGTACCTGGCTGCAGGCTAAAAAAAGGCGTGCTGCGCGTGTGGTTGCACACGCAGCACGCATTGAGTAGTGCCCAGGCATGTAGCCCCTTTCTACTTCTATTACTTCGAGAAGCGGCGCCGCGCGAATCCCGCCAAGCCGAGAAGTCCGCTGCCAAGCATAGCAATGGAAGCCGGCTCCGGTACCGCCTGGATGTCTACGCCGTCGTTAAAGCCGCCGGCGCCAGTCGCAGTGATTGTGTACTCTATCGTCTCAGACCAACCGGCGCTCAGCAATGCAGTCGAGCCCCCTACATTGTTCGACTGAGCCAAGCCGTTGGAGGCGAACGTGGTCGAGCCCAATTTGTCTCCGGGTGTTTCCGTGAACACGCCGTTAAGGGGATCGTACCAAGTTGTTTCCGTAACCGTAAAGACGCCGACTGAGGCGTCCGTAAACTCGCTGAGGAGGTCGTTCACGGCCGGCGAGTTCGGCGGCGCATCAAGTTCTTCATTTAGCACGGTAACGTAAACATTGAGAGTTCCCGAACTTGAGGCAGTCCCTCCAACGGAGGTGGACTGTTCATCCGGCTCAACTAGGCCAATATATGGAACTGCGTAGGCGCTGACGGTCACTCCAAACGTCCCGTATGAGAGGCCGCCTGTCGTCACGCCGCTAAATTCGCTTGGATTAGGGCAACTTGAGCCGCTGCCGACTACCTGAGTGATAGCGCCTCCATTGACACCCGCTTCTTGAAGGCCGATGCAAATTGGTTGAGCATATGCCCCTGCCGCCAAAAACAGTAAGCAGGCGAACAGCGCAAACGCCGCATAGAATTTTCTAGTCATTGTGTTTCTCTCCTTACATCATCGCGATGGTGTTTGCGAGCACGGCTCGTTACAGCCACCTGCTCGAACTTTTACAAAGGCGCGCGAACGTACAGCATGTGAGCGGGCCAACGGTTGTTACACATGAGAAATAGGCAAGTTTGATTCCAAAGTTCATGATCGTAAGTCCTTTGTTTTTGTCCTTTTTACATGGGTTCGGATACCCGCTAGTGCAAGGTTTTGCATAAGAAATGGAAAACTCAGGCCGACGCCTCAAGCGCCTGGGTAAAGACGTGGGTATGTGAATGGATCAGCACAGCGATGGCTAGCAGAGCTGTGCGCCTGACAAAACCAAAACGCTTAGGAGGAGTTTGCTTCCATGCTGCGCAGGAGTGATCTAAAACCAGAAAGACAGCGTGGGTACACTCTAAAGGCTGCGTGCTGGCAGTCTTGAGATGTACCCACGCCTGACGACTACATTAATGCGCAGCCAATTCTAACCGCAACTCGCCACGCGCCTGAAGGCGCAATGAAGCACATTATTCGCTAGCGCTTTGGAGTTATCGCAACGCTGTCACGTAAAGCGACGATGGTCGTGATCGTCATTTCACAAATCGGCGACGGGCGAACCCAGCCAGTCCCATTAGCCCGCTACCCATCATCAACAACGAAGAGGGTTCGGGAACGATCCCAATGTATTCCTGCGGGGTGCCGTCACAACTGGGGTCCTGGCTACCGGCCACAGGAGTGTACACAACGACATTTGCCAACAGTGCCGTGTTTCCACTGACATCGTTAAGTGCTGCGATATCCAACGGGTCTAGCGTGTTGTTGATTGAAAATGGACTTGGCGGATCGGAGAGTGAGGGGTCAAACAAGTTCCAGATTGCCCAGTTGGCGAGGCCCGTGGAGAGGTTCGTTATGCCGGGCGTAGTATCCAGATTCTGCGGCCCCTCTCCTAGAGCGGCCAGATAGATTAACCCTGCTGCATCATAGACCTGTTGGCTGCTGTATGTGTTGCCACCCAAATGAAGGATTTCGCTAGCGTACAAACCGTCATTAACAGTGCCAGCGCTGGTGATTGAGTAGACATTCGCCTTCCACGTCTCGCCAATATAGACTTCGTTCAGGAAGCTATCGCACATCAACGGAACATTCGTGGTGCTGTTGACGGTGAATTCGTAAGGGTACGTGTAAACTCCACCGGAGTTGTTGCCTCCTGTGCCAGTGAGGGTTAGCTGGACTTGGCTAGCGAAAACCGGTAGCGCGGACAGAGATACCACGAGCAACATCAATGCGATTCCAAATCGTTTCATTCTCTTGACCTTTCACAGAAGAAAACTTAACCAGTTTCACGGACTGGCCTGAATTCGAAACTCACAAAACTGGAATAACATGAGCAGTTCTGGTTCCAAGCATCTCCCACCCCGTTAATATCTCGCCTTTATCTCGCAAGTCATTCTGCTGTAATGAGAAGCGAACAGTTGTCGAAGCGAATCGTAGGCTCTCGCAGCCGTAGGAAAAAACAAAATGTGCAATTTCTTGCACAAAACCCTATGGCATGTTCCGCTTGGCCGTTGTTTAAATTCAGTCGGGATTTTGCGACAGGGCGACCGGACCCCCTTGTACCCGGTGTTCACCGCATTTGCCAGGACGCGCCGCGCGCCATGGGTTAGCGCACAAAGCGGCGCGCAGGCCAGGCTGCCAGCAGCCCAGTGCTCAGCATGAAAAGAGTTGTGGGCTCCGGAATGGGCGAGGGCGCAGGCTGCAGAGTGATGTCGGCAGAGGTTTGACCATCCTGCTTGCCCGTACTATCCGCGTAGGCCGCCTTGATCGTGTCACCGGTCAGGGCCAGATCACCTGCCGAAACTAGGGTGATGTCCCAGGTCCAAGTGTACTGGACTTCTGGGTGACCCACCTGCAGCCCAAATCCGGAACCAGTCCACTGCGAGCAGATGAAGCCCTCGGTGCCCGTACTGCACCCATTGCTTTCACCGCCTAGCAGGCTGCTGAAAAATGAGCGGAATACGGCATAAAGCAGCCTTCCGGCGTTATTCCGAGAGTGCTTCCTCGGGTTGTTCAGGTTCAGAGTGGAGGTTGGCGGCGGCAGAGGGTGCTTTCAGGCACACTTCGGCTGTGGGGTACTACCAATGAGATTGCGGATGCGCACCAGATTGTAAGCCGCAGCCGTGAAGGTGAACACCCAGCCGACTTGCTCCAGTCCTCGATGCCGCAGCTTGCGTAACAGCCCCACGGTTTTCATCCAGCCGAACACCTCTTCGATTCTCTTGCGTTTCCTCTGGCTCACCCGGTATCCGTCGTGGTGGGTGGTGCGCTGGTCGATGGCCCCCCCCCGGGAATGTCCTCGGCCATCAGCAGGGCGGCATCGCGTTCGGCAGCTCCATAGGCTTGCGTGGTGCGCGTGGACACCACCAGTCCGTTGCGGTTCTCGGTGAGCAGATGCCCGCGCCAGCACCGCCGCGCTCCCACGGCTCTTGCGAGCCTGCATAGCATCGGGGTCGGTCGTGGAACTGTGGGTATCATTACTGCGCTTTTCGCCGTGGAAGTTTACGGTTGGATTCGAGCCACCCTCTTCGCCTGACGCAGCAGGCGGCGGCTGGTCATCGTCGCGACGGCGAAAACTCTTCTGCCCGGCCCACGCTTCCAGCAGGGTTCCGTCCACGGTGAAGTGTTCGTCACTGAGCAGGTCGCGGTGACGGGCTTGTTTGAGCACCGCCTCGAAGAACGCTTCGGCAATGTCGCCAGCCAGTAGCCGCTGCCGATTCTTGCTAAACACGGTCGCGTCCCAGATGGCATCGTCCATGTTCAGTCCGACGAACCAGCGGAACAACAGGTTGTAGTTGAGTTGCTCCATCAGCATGCGTTCGCTGCGCACCGAGTAGAGCACTTGCAGCAGCAGCGCACGCAGTAACTTCTCAGGGGCAATCGATGGCCGCCCCGTCTTGGCGTACAGCTTGCTGAAACGAGGCTTCAGATCGCGCAACGCCTCGTCGGCCATGGCTCGCACCGGACGCAGGGGGTGGTCTTGAGGAATCCGCTGCTCGGGGCTCACATAACTGAAAACGTCCACCTGCTGATCGTCGTCTCCACGCATGGCTATTTCTTACCAGCTTGCGCTGTGGAAACAACAGACCACATCTGCAGCCCGGCCCGTCGGTTCAACGCAACCTGCAAAAGAAAGCCATCTGTGTTTTGGGATTGCTTAACCACGAAAACTGGTTCTTTCCCGCTATGACCGCGTACGTCGAAACGATTTCGTCTCATCATGGTCAGGAAGTCCGTACGAAGCGCTTTGCTGGCGCTGCTCGATGACGCGCTGCCTAGGGAAATACCTCATTTGTTGGAGGAAGCTATCATCTGTCCATCTTGGGTTTGCGAATGAGAAATAGGGACTTCGGCGAAATAGGAGATCCTGCTGTATCAGCATTGGAGCTACGCATCTCAGTCAGAGGACTACGTGATGTCGCCTATTTGGCCGAGTAGCTGGTTATGTTAGATTCCGTTTATAAATATTTGCTCCTACGAATGAATCCACGACATTGATCCATCGCCCGGCGGCACTCATCTGTACGTCGTTTCGGTGCGTTACCACAGAAGACCTGAGGTATCCGCTTGTACTCAGACAACACGATGTTACTCGTAAAACACCTGGCCCTGGCGATCGCTGGCATCGATTTAGCGCTTGTCGCCTACATCCTGTATCGGCGTGCCTCTCGCAATCGACTTTTATCGGCAAAAAGATGACGCCGAACGCCTCTACGCCGCTGCCGTTTTGGAATTCCTGACCGGCAGCAGACCGATCTCCGAAGCGGCGCAGAGGCTACAGGTCCACCGCCGCGCCGAGCGCGAAGCAATCAAGTCCCTGGTAATTGGCAATATCAGCGGCAGCACCCAAGAACGAGCCACGGATCTCCTTGATGAACTCGGCTTCGTCGAGGAGTGGAGCGAGGACGCTTTTGGCGCAAAACGGGCTCGCCAACTTTTGCTTGCCACGGAAAGTGGTGTTGCGCAGTGACCAGTTTATACATTCTTACCCGCTCGCGTTTTCGGCGATTACGCGCGCTTTCCATACGGCGAGCTGAGGCGGTCGGAAATCTCGGTCGTTTGTCGCCTAGGCGGGGCGCCGCCTTCATCCGGGAGGCGCTCCAGGATCCCTCTCCGCTCGTGCGGCAGGTTGCAATCGCGGCCTTGGGACAAAACCAGATTCCCGATGGTGTGCGGATTCTTCTTGAAGAGCTCTCAAAGATAGTGGATGGGAAAAGTGATCTCCCGGTGAGGTCCGTGAAAACCGCCCTGGTGCGCTACCCAATTCAGAAGCTCGGCCATTTTGTGCCCTTCCTAAATGGAGACAATCCCCGGTTTCGATTTCTTGCGGTGGACAGCATTCGCGAAATTTGCAAGCGCGCCGAGCCCGGCACCGCAAACCCGGAGTTCCCGCTCGAATTGCGCCAGTGGTTCTTGGAAGAGGGAATTCGGGACGAGTCCGCCGATGTCCGAGCGCGCAGCGCCGGGGTCCTTGGCTATTTTCGGGACGAGTTGGCATTGCAAGGCTTGCGGAATTTGCTCAGGGATGAGAACGAGTTCGTTCGCTTGCACACTGTGCGCGCTTGTGCCGACCCATATTACACCGAGCTCATTCCCGAACTATTAGAGCGAGTAACGGACCGCAAATGGCGCGTCCGTGAAGCCACGGTCAGGACCATGGCGGCCTTCGAAGCGGAGGGAACCCGGCAATTACAGAGCCTTTTCCTGAATACTACGGACCGCTACGCCAGTGAACAAATCGTCGAAGAGTTACAGCGCAGCGGCATGCTTCTTCAAGTGCTTTGCGCTCTATCATCGCCGGGCACCGCGGAGGCGAAGCTTGCTGCGCAAGTCTGTTCCAAGATAGTGAGCCTCGGCATGATCTCTCTAATCACAGGCTCCGTGCTGTGCGGCGAAGGTCCTCTGCCGCTACGTAGAGCGTTGCTGGATTTATTGAGTTCTTCTCAGTCGCCCCAGGTTGTCGCCGCTTTGCGGGAGATTGCCGCATCCGCCGACGATCTGTTGCAACCCGAAGCGGAGCAGATTCTAGATTCCAGGCAGCGGGAAGAAGATGCCGTTGTCGCGGTCGAGCAGGACTGACATGACCCATCTACTATTGCAATTCTTGCATTACTCCAACTACGTATTCCTGTTCTATTTCGTAGCGGCGAATTTCGTTTATACGGTGCTGATGGGACTGTCGCTCTACTCAGTATCATTGCACGCCCGGTTCGCCACTCAGAAATCGTATCGGGATATGGAAGACTCGCCGGTGACGCCTCCTGTCGCTTTTCTTGTTCCGGCCTACAACGAGGCCGAGGCTATCGTTCAGACCGTTCTTTCTTTGTTGGACTTGAACTACCCGGAAAAAGAGATCGTGGTAATCGACGACGGTTCGACAGATGGAACCGTGGACCGGTTGATCGAGCGCTTCAGGCTGCGACGCATGGATATGATCTATCGCGAGACATTGAAGACTAAGCCGGTTTCCGCGTATTACTACAACCCGGAGCATCCGGCTCTGCTTGTCATGTCCGTTGAGCACGGCGGAAAGCCGAATGCCTTGAACGCGGGCATCAACATGGCGCGCAGCCCATATTTTTGTACGGTCGACGCGGACTCGATTATCGAACGCGATGCCTTGTTGCGTCTGATGGCGCCCATCGTGCAGTCCAGCGAAAACACCGTGGTTAGCGGCGGAATTGTGCGCATCGCCAACGGATGTGACGTTGCACACGGGCTCATTACCAAGGTAGACGTCGCAAAGACTTGGCTGGAGCGCTGTCAGACGGTGGAATACATTCGTACCTTCTTATTTGGCCGCCCTGGCTGGAATGCACTGAATGCCACCTTCATCACCTCCGGCGCCTTCTGCCTGTTGCACAAGGAATCCGTGATTGAAGCCGGTGGCTTCGGCCTCGACACCGTGGCCGAGGACATCGATATGATCGCCCGCTTACGCCGATCGCTGACGGACAAGAAGCGGAAATTCCGGATTGTATTTACCAGTGACCCTGTCTGCTGGACTGAGGCTCCGCGCACAATCAAAATGCTGGCCCGCCAGCGCCGGCGTTGGCAACTTGGCCTGACGCAAACCGTCATCAAGAACTGGGACATGAGTTTCAATCCCCGTTTCGGCACCATGGGAATGCTGAGTATGCCGTTCCACGCGTTTCTAGAGGCGATTGGTTGCGTGGTCGAAGCCTTGGGCACTTTCCTGATACCGATTTCCTATCTTGTCGGAGCGATGCCCGTTTCTATTTTTCTGATGTTCATGTTCTTGGCCATCGGCTATGGAACCTTACTATCGATGGGATCAGTTGTGCTGGAAGAACTCACGTTGAGACGCTATCCCAGCTGGAAGCATGTGTTGATCCTCATGACCTATGCCGTAATTGAAAACATAGGCTATCGGCAAATGGTGACCCTTTTCAGAGCCCACGGAGTATTGCAGTACTTCACTGGCCGCAGGCGCTGGGAGACGGTCGAACATCGGGGTATCAACGCTGAATTGGAGACGGTCGGTGAGGCATAAGTTTTCCGAAGAACGTAGTCTCAGGCCCTGGAATTTTTCTATAGTTCTGGTAGCTGGCGCCGTATTGTTCGCGCTTCTTGCGGCGATCCCTGCGGCCGCCGATGCAGAGCAGGATGTGGTGGCTCGTGCCGGTTCGCTGGCTCGAAGCGGCAAGGAACATCAGCCTGAGGCCATTGCGCTGTTGCTGTCAACGCCTTGCACGGGCGCCCGACGATTCGGACGCGCGTGTGCTGTGCGGCATCGTGCTTTCCTGGCAAGGCAAGTATGATGAGGCACGCATACAACTCTCGCAAGTGCTGGACAAAAACCCGACCCACGGCGATGCCTTGCCGGCGCTCATCGACGTGGAGTTATGGTCGGAACATCCGAGCCGTGCCGAAGAACTCGCTCGGCAGGGGCTTGCGCAAGATCCCAATAACATCGGCCTACTACTCTTGAAGGCACAGGCACTGCGCGATATGAAGCGGTTTCCCGAATCGAGGGCTGTTCTGGATCAAGTACTCAAGCTCGAACCGGGCAACAAAACCGCGAAGGAAATGCACCGCAGCATGACCGACACGGAAGACAATTGGGAAGCCACCACCCAGGAGAGCTACGATTGGTTCAGCGATGGTCGTAGCGCGTTACATGAAACCTCACTTTTATCTGCGGGGCCAGCCACTGTGGGGCCCGATCCTCGGCACCTTCAGTCGGGCCGACCAATACTCGCTGACCGGCTATCAGACGCAAGTAGACTTCTACCCACGATTTCGGCCCGGCACCTACGCCGATGTCAATGTCGGCTACTCCGCGGACGGGAACCTGTATCCGTCGTACCGCGCCGGTGTGGACTTGTTTCAGAGCGTAAGGCACGGTTTGGAAGTGTCCGGCGGATATCGCCATCTTGGTTTCAACACCGGAGTCAACGTTTATACCTTCGCGCTGGCCAAGTATTACAGAGATTGGCTATTCACGGCCCGCGGGTTCGTCACCCCCGGTGACCCTGGGACCTCCGGCACGGCCGTTTTTTCCGCCCGGCGTTTCTTCGGATCTGAGGGCTTGCATAACTACGTCGAGGTGGACTACAGCCAGGGAGCTTCGCCCGCCGCCGCTCAAACTATTCAGGACATCGTAATCCTGAATTCATCGAGCCTTTCCGCCACTCTGGACAAATCCCTGCACGGCCGATGGGGAGCCCAGTTCATCGGGAGCATCAGCGACGCGCAACAGGTAGGTGTTCAGCATCTGCGGCACTACTCTGCATCAGGCCAGCTGTACTACAAGTTTGGGAGCAGATAAAAGCAAGGGTAGGGTCGTCGGCTCTAGTGCAGGCAAGCACAAACGCACACTAAAACTCAACTGTGACCTTAACTGGCGTATGGGCCGGCAGTTCCGACAATATGATCTGTTTGTCTTCGACCGTCACGCGATCAATGGTCGCACTCGGCAAGGCACTCTTCGGTTTATTCCGGAAGGTAAAGGTCAAACCTTTGACTGGAAGCTCGGAAGTCAGCTCCAATTGCAACGAGCGGCTGGAAACCCGGTGAACCTTCCAATTTAGCTCGTCCCGCGCCTTCCAAAATCTGGCGAAGCTCGACATATCCGTAACCAAAATATCTCTTGGCAGCCGTCGCAGCAGCTCCTGTTCAGCCTTAAGCTTGGAATCTGCATTATTGCTGTGAATCAAAATCACGCTGGGTGCGCCGTTATCGGCATTGGCCTGGATCAGGTCAAGCGTTCGATCCAGCCGCGAATCCAGTGGCGACTCTTCATCTTCTATGCTCACCGGAAATTCATAGATCCTGCTCTCTTCCGCCCAGCCAAGGTCAAGATTCAGCTTATATGGAAAGCTAGTGAGCACGTCATCCGCAGTGAATGATGAATCGAACTCGTATCCACAACGTTCCAGAGCCTCTGGAAGTGAAGGTGGGACGCGCAGGTGGCCTGCCCGAAAGAATTTTGTCTGCTGATGACGTATTTCGCCGTCGAGCAAGCTTTTGCTGACGCAAGTTTCCCCTAGCACGCTAATACCTTCGGCAGTGTCCCTGCCAGTGGCGCGTGCACGATAGTTCGCGTAGCTCTCGTGACCGCTGCCCAGAGCCGCATGATTAAAACCATGTGAGTGTAAGACGCTATGGCTCTCGATGTCCGCGCCCATGGTCTTTGCTTCGCGCAATACGTCGATGTTCTTCCCAAAGAAAAATGCCCGGCTATTCACGTCCGGCAGATACTTGGTCTGCACGAACAAGGTGCTGCTCAGACCGCGCGAGCGTTCCGCCTTGGCGAATTGCAGTGCGGGTTGGAGCGAATACTCCCAATCTACATCGTGGGACAGCATGAGCGCTGAACGCATGCCGTCGGGAATAGTCGCAATCCTCACGCCGATTTCCGAATAGCTCTCATACCAGGCACGAAGCATCAGCAGCCAAATATCTGTGCCCGGCTCAAACCCGTTCACGTAAATCCGTTGTGCCTCGAAATCTCGATTCTGCTGATTTCTCGTCACCACGTCATCGAAGCTTAGCCCAACTAGATAGCTTCGCCCGTTACCCCGCCTGCAGGTAATGATCGCCGCAGAGCCATCTTCGAATCTCGCCAACACCTTTCCCTTCGCTGTCGGGGAATATCCATTTGTCCAAATCACCTGCTGCAGAGTTGGCGACCCAAGTTGAACTTCCCTTTCCTGTGGCCGGTCCAGATACCGTAAGATCTCGTCGCTGACGCCGGTAAGAGCCATCTGGTGCCTGCTCTGCAGCGGGAGGTAACCCTCAACACCGAAAGTTGGCTCCATCGCACCCCAGAACACGTTCTGGGCGAATATGGTTCCCCCACTGTCCATGTGCTGCTCGAAGAGTCCGCACGGCTTCTGGAGGCTAAACTGTTGGATTCTATGCGGGATAAATCAACACCAATTTTGTGCCGCAAGGCGACATGCAAATCACGCGTCACGAAAAAGGGAATGCCCATCGCTTGCAGCATGCGGAGCGGGAGCAACTGTGGCGTCATCCTGCGAAGTGAGCAGCAGTGCAACCTGTTCGGGAAACTTTTCCGGATAACGCACCAAAACCTGTGGCGACACATGAACAAGTGGTTGAATCGGTACCGCAGTCGCATGCAAGTCTGGGGCGCGGTCGCTACGCCCGCACGCCAGACACAATAGGCACCCAATAATGAAAAGAGTTACAGCGGCGATTTTGGCCGAAGCAGAGAAATATGACACGGATGAGCACTTCATTTCTTCAGCAGTCTGAGCCGACCGCTCCTGAAGCTTGGCGCAGGTGGACGGATCAGCTTTGTGTGGGTTGGAGCGGTGATAAGAGGCACTGTGTTCATTATAGAACCGCTGAAAACGATTGCGGCAGCACAACCGTATTCAGCCTGTGCTCACTCCCTAGCACGGCTTGTAGAAAACTGAGAGTTGAACTGCCTCAGAACAGCAACCTTTCTCTTCAGCAGTGTAGTGTTTGCGCTCTTTCCTCATACGCTGTTTTAACGGACGAACGCGCGCTCCATTTCCAACTAAGGCTGGACATTGTCCGATGCGCCACGGACATGACCGCTTGCCTCCATTGCGGCGCCCCGAACGGTTCCACTAGATAATTTTCGCGTCTGCTTAATTCGGTCCGGCTACCGATGACAATCGTCCGATTACGAAACTCCGCCCTGTTCGTGATAATCCAGTTAAACATCTGTTCGCTCGTCCTACCGTCAGCACTCAGGGAATTTAACACGATAAGATCCGGAGGAGCGCTCGCCAGGCAATGAACCGCCGCGCCCCAGTTGCGCTCCCAGCGGATTTCATTTGCTGTGATGGGGAACCATCGGTTCTCGAGTTCTACTTCATGGGCGCGTCCGCCGACGAGCAATACCTTCAACTTTGCCTCAGGCTGTATTTCCTGAGCGGCCACAACTGGATTCTCCCAAGAAGGTTGCCGGGCGGTCGTAGTGTGTTTGTCAGTAGAAGGGGCCGGGGGAATACTATCCGGCGTTTCCGTGATGGTTCCGACGGCGGCAGTAGATTGCGGCTCACCCGAGAGGCTCTCTTTTTCCCCTCCCCGCGATTTGAAGTCTAAACGCGAGCATCCGAAGGCATATGACGCAAGCGTCAGACAGAAGCCGATGAGTGCGACCGTAGCTCCAGTTCGATGCTGCTGCTTCTGCTCCGGCAGAAGATGCTCCGGTTGCGAAAGAACAACCCGATCAAGAGAAGGAGCAGTTTGCGATTCGGGCTTTTCGGGATTCGGAGGACGCCGCAGGGCCGCGTAGCGAGGATTGTCGAGCTGGCGATTTCGCTCAGGCATGGCCGCGGGCGCACCCGCGGAGCGCGGCAGGGTCGATAATGCTTCGCGAACCTCATGATCGTCTGGATTTCGAACTGATGCTTTCCGCAACAGCTCACCCGCTTGCTCCGTCTGTCCCGACCACAACAGCGAAAATGCCTTGCCGACAATTGCATCGTATGAGCCGGAATGGCGCTGCAGTATACGGTCGTACATTTCAATCGCGGTTTCCTGGTCTCCCTCGTAGGATATCGCCTTCGCCAGCCCCACTTGCGCGACGAGGTTCTCGGGTTCGATCGCAAGCACAGCCGAGAATTGCTTTCTGGCCTCGGAAAACTGCTTAGTAAAGTTCAATTGCCGTGCATACTCGATCCGAAATGCGACCATGTTAGGAAAGTTCTCGGTGCTGGCTTGCAGGAATTGCAAAGCAGCGTCGGATTTTCCCGCCTGCCGCAGTGCCGTGCTGAGCGGAATCACGTATTCGGTCGATGTGGGGTGCACTGCCACAAGGACCTTATATTGTTCGATCGCAGCTTCGAAATTGCCGCTCCGATACAAGGAGCTTGCAAGTTGAGCGCGCAGACTGTCCGATTGTGGATCAAGCGTTGCAGCGACCTGCAACCAGAGGATCGCCTTCGCCAGGTCCGGGGGTGTGCTGTTCAGGTAAACCGCCGCCAAGTTGCGGGCGTGCGGAAGATCCGTCTGAAAACGCATGCCCTCGGTCTGGGCACGCTCGTAAATCTCCCGCGCACGCTCAAACTTTTGCTCTGAAACGTAGGTATCGGCAGTCTTGATCATCGAAGCAACATCATCGGCGACGCCGTATTCTGAGGCGCAAACTGCAAGCACCGCAACTCCGATCAGACTGCAGATCCGTCTGTGCATACGCCAACTCCTTATTTCGCCAGTAGCAACCGCCACAACTGTTACGCTACCGCTCAATTTCCTGAGAATTCCTCAACTCAGCTGTCTGAAACAGGACAATATCAGCTTCGAGGAGCAGAAAAGCACAAAACTCAAGAAAAGTTCCTAGTCAGTTAACGGGCGGCGCTCCATCGTGTGAGACGAACTGGTAGAAGTTGCGATGCCTCGTACCCAATCTCACATGATGCGCTGGCCGTTGGCGAGAATTTCCGGCGTTACTAAACGCGCCGGGTTGCAGGGTCCATCCGGTCGTAAAGGTAGTCGTCGTACCTTATGCAGTCCACTACCTAGAGTGAGCGCCCGCCATTGTTCAAAGCCTGCTTAGCTTGACGGTCCCTGGCCAAGGATGATGTGCTCGGAAAACTCTTGCGATTTTTGCGATGATAGGCGCCCGTGACCCAAAACCCAAAAACTAAGCCGTTTTGAACTTGAGAGCTGACTGCCTGTCGTGGTCCTCTGAAGAAAGGGAGAGGCTACGAGAGTATGGCGAAGCGAGGACACAGCGAAGAGGAGATTCTGCGGGTATTGCGGGAAGCGGAGTCGGGCGAGACGGTGGTTGAGGTCTGCCGCAAGCACGGAATCAGCCAGCAGAGTTTTTATTTGTGGAAGAAGAAGTATGCGGGCCTAGGGCTGAGCGAGCTGCGCGAACTGCGTCAGTTGCGCGAGGAGAACGGCAAGCTGAAGCGGCTGGTTGCCGACCTCAGTCTGGACCGCCATATCCTGCAGGAGATTGTCGCAAAAAAGCTCTAAAGCCTCGTTTGCGGCGCGAGCTGGCGGAATGGGCGCAGCAGGCGCACCAGTTAAGCCAGCGGCGGGCGGCGAGGCTGATTCCTGTGAATCGAATGACGATGCGTTACGAGCACCACCTCGATCGGCAAGAAGCATTGCGGGTGAGGTTGCGCGAGTTGGCGGGCAGTCGGGTGCGCTACGCTATCGGCGACTGACGGTTCTGCTGCGACGCGAGGGCTGGCAAGTCAACGCCAAGCGTATCTACCGGCTGTATACGGAAGAGGGCTTGATTGTTCGTACCCAGAAGCGGCGGGAGCGGGCGCAAAGGCAACGTCTGCCGCTGGGCCACGCAGTGCGTGCCGAATCAGAAGTGGAGCATGGATTTTGTGGCGCAGCGATTGACGGATGGACGATGGATTCGCGTGCTGACCGTAGTCGATCAGTTCACTCGCGAGTGCTTGACGCTGTTTGCCGACACCTCGTTGAGCGGCGAAAAGGTTGGGACGGCGCTGGACAAGGTCGTAGCCCGGCGCGGAGCACCGCAGTCGATCACCGTGGATAACGGCACCGAATTCGCCTCCAAAGCGATGGACTTGTGGGCTTACACCAACAAGGTCCATCTCGATTTCATCCGGCCGGGCCATCCCCTCGAGAACGGCTACATCGAGAGCTTCAATGGCCGGCTGCGCGATGAATGCCTGAACGTAGAAGTCTTTTTCACGCTGGCTGATACGCGCCGGAAGCTGGATCGCTGGCGCCACGATTACAACAATCACCGGCCTCATTTGGCATTGGGAGACCAGACGCCTGCAGAGTTTGCCACCATCCACCGCGGTGCAAATGACGGCGACGATGTCGCCTTGGAAAACGCTTCGCGTTTCCCACATTCGCACCGCACGGCTACGGCGGAGCAGTTTTCCGAACCAACCGTCTCTTCAACCCTGTTGCTGGAGACCATCACTTGAGTTACATTAGTCGCGAACATGCCGGAAAAACCGGCACCAACCGAATCACGCAGGCCGAAATCTCCAACCTCCTGCGGCTCAGTTTTCCGGGGCGGGTCAAAACCGAGAATCTCCAGTTATGAATGGCTGAGAGAATCGGGGCAGGTCAGATCCTCAGGTAGTTTCTTACGAATCCTCAGTGAAACGGTGACAACGTCTACACATGGCCCTTCCCTCGACCAAACTATTGAACTAGCTGTTCTTCAGGGCGAAGCTCATTAGCTTCATCTCCAACGGTCTTCAGTGGAGTAAGCGTCCGAACCCCAAGGTCAGACTTGTTTTGCATTCTCATCTCTATCTCGCTGAGTTTCTCCCAGAGGTGTTCGTCCGGAGGACAGGTGCTCAATACGAGCCGGAGCGCCATTTTCCACTTTTCGTTTGCAAGGTTCCACTGGTCTACCTTGTCGATCAATCGACTCAGAGCGATCTGCGCCTGCTGCTCGTTAGTATCAGGCAGCACGACAAGAACTTGCTCAGTGGAATAGCGCACGACATAGTCGGAGCCGCGAAAATTCGACCGCAGGATGAATGCCGCCTCGACGACAATCTCTGCTACCGACTTCTGTCCGGTCGGAAGTACCTCAATCAGCAACAGTGTGGCCGACTTGCCGCTGCGGACTGCCCAATTTAATTGGTGATTGAACAATTCGTCGAGGTATCTCCGGTTGAATAGCTGAGTTGGAGGATCAACGAGGGACAACTGTTCTAACCTATCGACATACGAGGTTGCAGCAATCAGAGACGTGGAAACTTCGCTCAGCAATTTGCGCTGTGCGGACAGATGAAGAGTGAGAACTAGCACCAAAACCACGAACCCTATCAGGATTTGCGGAAGGAATCCGAATTCACTCCGCCACTGGTTGGAAATTTTCGGCACAAACACCGCGATTACTTCAACCAACATCAAGGCCAAGAGGAGGATGCGTAATCTCCGAACATCCCGGTCACCGTAATTCATTTTTGATATCGTTGGTCTCAAAGCGTTTATTCTTGGCGGCTTCTCATCTGGGTTTTCCATTGGCCCCTCCTCTACCTATCTATTCAGAGCAATGTGCGTGCCAAACGATATCTATGGTGCGAAATCGTACTTACATGTTTGTTTATGGTCACTTAGGTTGTAACCGCCTTTCAATTACCCACAAGTTGAGCACTGAGGGCGGCTCCGAGTTCGATGTCTATCAGACGCGACAAGCCTCTCCACATGACCATGTTTCCGGGTGGAGAGTCGTTGGCCCTGGCCAGATAGCCGCCGAGTTGCGCGACCTTGGTCAGATATGCCGAGAGTGTCTTGTGGCGCGGCCTAGTGAGGCTGTCTCTCACTAGTGCATCGAGCAGGCGCAGTTCCAGCTTGGTGAACACCAGCGTAGGCGAAGCATCCGGCGCCGTGCGATTGATCATGGTCATCCAGAAGATCCGCCAACTGAGAATGCAAAGCACGGCGAGCAGGTTCACCAGTCGCTCCGCGGTTCTCAGCTTTGATTCCTCTGCTTTGCAACCCGACTTCATAATCTTGTGGAACGTCTCGATCTTCCAGCGCAACGAGTACCACTCCAGTTTTTGGATGGCTTCTTTCCGCGAACGCACCGGCAGATCCGTGAGCAGCTTCCACTCAATTTTGTCCCGTCCGCGCGGGGTACCTCGCTCCGTGGCGTGATCACGGTGAGAATCAGCTTCGGGTAGTTCTTCTGCTTGCCAATTGGAGGAAGAACCACCAGACGGCTATATCGAATCTCCAGCACGGCCTCGGACAGATCGCCTTTCTTGTCCCGCACCTGTACGCGATGTAGACCTTGAACGCGCACTTGCTTCATCTCACGTGCAATCGTAGCTGTGCCATCCCCAGCGAGGCGGTCGACGCACGTACGTACGAGAAAATGCGTGCCGAGCTGTTGCGCCGTGCAGAAAAGCTCGTAAATATCGCTCTCGCGATCACCGATGTGAACGCAATGCTCGGGATCATTCAAAAGCTCCGTGGATTGCCTCAGGTTTTCTAGCCAGCGGACGCTCTCCTTCTTTTCGATGGGAACGCGGGTCGGGTTAACCTTTTTCTTCAGAGCACTACATCCATGAAACTTGTCTCTGGTCCAGAACTTGATCGCCGTGAGGCCAAGCGGTAAGCCTTCCAGTGTGACCGCTAGGCTGGAATGCATCGAGATGCCGCAGACTGTATGGTGACGCAGGCGTCCGAGGCTGTCCCTGCCTGCGTTCGAATCTGTGAGAACACCAATCGCAGTGAAAGCATCACGGTGGTATACAAACTCTGTTGTGTCATGGAGAATCAGAACCGGCTCGCGGTGGGCGGCAAATCGTTCGCGCGTGGACTGGAAATGGCCAGCCAGAATCTCTTCTTCACTTACACGATCATTTGAAAAGAACCGATAGGCGGCCTTCGTGTTGGCCCAATCTTGGCAGATCCACGGAATACTTCCGCCAACGCCGTTCGACAACTGCTCAAGGAGTTTCCGAAATCGCTTGCCGTGACGTGCGTCTCTGAACCTGCAATCCGCAAGCTCCTGATCAATCCATCTATCGCTCCGGGAAGCCGTGGAGCCGAGATTCTGCTCAGCACACCTTAACAGCTCCTGCCGTTTGTTCATGACGGCAGTTCACCACCCAAGAACCTCCGCCCGTAAGTGCACATCCTGAGTCCGAACCTACTTCGCAAACAGGCCGGGCGCAGAACCAATCAGAGTTGTGGGTAATTGAAAGTGTAACCGCACGCTTACCTGCTTTGGTATGGTTCCATCTGATTATCAAATCCGTAATGGAAGTCCAGCATCTGGACAGCCCAGAAAATACGCAACGGCGCTTTACGGCGCGTAAGCGTCTTCACGCCGACATGATCGAAGGCATCTTCTTTTCAGTACTGATTCGCCAGAATTGAAAAAGTGGCGGCAATCCACTTAAGAAAAGCCCAGCATCTGCCGTTAAGGTAACCAAGCATTGTGCTGGACGAGAACATGAATGTGTTTACCCTTCTTATTCTGGAACACATCGACGAAGAACTTGCCTTGCGAGAATTCAAGATATCGGCATAACAAGGGTTCCCGCGCTTATACCTCACTGCTTCCTTGCCCGCAAATGCCGCTTTCCCAAACGTAGCGCAGCAGCGCCACCGAACCTGTCGTCGGGTGCCCTCCGAAACCGCGCCTTGACTCGCGGCTACCGATTCCGCAGTAAAGCATCCTGAAGTTCTCTCAGATTCGCCTGCCCCGCATAGCACGTTTCTCCTACGCGCTTCTGAACAGTGCAACTTTTCACAACTGCCGGGCATCTACTCTGTTATCCGGCACGGATAGGTGCAGCAATCCTAAGCCATTATTGAGAATTGAAGTGACGAACACAATCGCCATACGCCCCAATCCGCCTCTCGACGGCTTCGTTCATAAACATGTGGTTAATGGGCTCACCATCTCGACCTGTCTGCTTTGCAAGAAATCCATCGGCAGTCCGACTCCAAGCAGTCTGAGAATGGCTGAAGAAAACCATCTACATGGCTGCGGTTCCCCCGCCCGCAAGTCGAGATAGTTTTGAAGCGTCCCGCAGACCTGCTCCCGGTAAAAACGAACTTGCTGACGAGGCGCTGAAAATTCATTCCGCAGCTCCTGTATGCAGGTGAGTCCCCAGTCACAATGCAATGTCGTTTATGACGATGCATACATGCCATCGTTTTCCTTGTCCAGCCAGAGCGGAGTGAGGCGAAAGGAGTGCCATCCAGCGAAAAGCAGCTCCGGACTGAGTTCCCGCATCCAAAAACTCCGTAAGGCATTCCCTTTGTCGAAGGAGAAACTGTATGAAAAGACAGCGTTGTTTGCTGCTGCTGGCGGTCGCTATCGTAGCTGCGGCATTACCATTGAGTGCGGTTGCTCAGAGCGGTGCAGGTGCTGGCAAGGTGGTGAGACTTACTGCACCTGCTTCCGCTGCCGAGGGCGAAACTTTGCTCGTCTGTGCGGCATCCGCCGGGGGCGGGCATGTCACCGCTGACATATTGGATGGTTTTAGCGGCAAGGTTCTGATGACACAGCAGTTGACGCTGCCGACTCTGGGTAGTGCGGAACCGCCCAGCGTGTCTGTCACCGTAGATGAACCACCTGATCCCTGCTTGCGTTTACTGCTCCAACTTCATCACTGTTCATCGGGCGTATCACTCTGAACCCGCAACCGCTGCCGCCCGGTATTGTGGCTCCTGATCTAAACCCGCAGCCGTTGCCTCCCGGCATTGTGGCGTCTTTACAGATATTCACGGGTACCTCGGCAGCTCCATCAAATGTTCGCATCGTTGGATTCACGCTGCCGCCTGACCCTTGTAGGGCAGGTTGCATATTCTGAACGACCAAAAGGCGGCACCTGTAGATGTATGCTGCTGGTGCTTCTGTTTGCGTGACATCCAAAGCCCTGAGTTTCGGCTCAGGGTTTTGTTTTTGGCTCAATGCAACTGCTGCGCTAAAGGCACAGAGCGCAGATTTCTGGATATCTTGGGTAATCTTTGAGCGCCGTGGTCAGGTTGCCATGGATTTCGTTCCGAGACTGCTCCAGCGCGTGCTTCAGATCAGCTAGCTGTTTTTTGCCTTCGCGCTTCGCCGCATCGGCATCGATTTGCCCCGTGCGTGCTTGAGTGCCAATAACCCGATGCGCAGTGCGGTGAATTTCAATGACGATTGTCACGACTCACTGTTCATCATGATCTGCCAACCTCGCCGCAGCACTGTCTTTCAACTCCTGCGGAGCATCCGGGCAGTGCCGGGCGAAGTGCTGATCTTCAGTCACCCGGTTGTAATCGACGTAGACATGATCGCACCACATGCACCAGCCGACGACGTTATCGGAATCAGCGTCGGCGCATCCGCACTCGCAGTGCGGAGCGGGCGATAGCAGCTCGTCCTGTTCTTCCGTAGCCCCAGCAACCGGGTCTCCCACATCGCATTGTCGGTAGTTTGTCGAGCCCGGTATATTCATACACTGCTCGTAGTCATGCGTGTTCATAGGAAGGCCGCAGCCAAGACAGACAGCGTCTAGTGGGCATTCCCACATTTGTCCGGCGTAGTCGAATCTATTCTCCCGCATGGCGCGAAGCTGCTCGTCCATATGCTCGGGACACGCCAGCAGCTCGACCATGCAACCGCTGTGGTCGCCCTCCTCCATCGGGACTTGGCAGTTATCGCACATGCAAACGCTTGGCTCCATGTCGCCAGCAAGAGGGCGCAATGCGGTGCCATCGCACGTCCACACATGCCCGCTTACTTCACAGAAATGAAGATGGCTCACGTTAGTCACCTCCGCCTGTGAAGTTGGAACCTGAAGTGTTGTAAGTCGAGGAAAGGCTAGCCGTGCATTCCTTATTCTACCTAGCGGTGAGAAAAAATCGCATCGATTGAAAGAAGAAATAATTCGTCAGCCATTCTCGGTAATTTTTTCTGCGTGCTTTGTATAATACAGGTGATGCTACAACTCTTCAGCGTCGAGATCGGGATTAAAGAACTCCTCACTCTCATGACGACCTCCATCGTCGTTCTAGCTAAAACAAAGAAGTAACTTCCCAAACAGTTCCACTGTTAATTTGATGCGTCGGTGACTTCCGGACATTCCGTTCGGAAGTATGCCAGCGTTCGCGCCCAGCTTTGTAAGGAGCCATCGCGATGAAGAAATGCGCCCTGTATGCGAGAGTAAGCACCCCCGAGCAGACCCAGTTGTGCGATCTCCGCAAGTTCGCTGAGCAGCGCGGCTATGAAGTGGTAGCCGAACATATCGATGTTGGAGTGTCCGGCACGAAAGCTCGTCGGCCCGGTCTCGACGCGATGATGAAGGACGCCCGGAGGCGCAAGTTCAGCGTGGTGCTGGTGGCTGCGTTCGACCGCATGGCTCGTTCGACTAGACACTTCTTGCAGGTGATGGACGAGTTGAACGACTTAGGAATCGAGTTCGTCTCCCGACGAGAAAACGTTGATACCACGGGAGCAATGGGGCGTCTCTTTGTGACGCTCATCGGCTGTATCGCGGAACTGGAAGCTGACCTCATTAAGGAACGCATTCGTGCCGGGATGAGACGACGCAAGCTTGAGGGATTTAAGCTCGGACGGCAGCCGCTGGACATCAACCACGCCGCGCTGGTGCGTGACCGCCTCTCCGGTATGAGCCTGACGGACACCGCAAGGAAGTATGGTGTGAGCCGCGCTTCAGTAGTGAGGTTCGTCCGGGAGTCCCAGAAGCAGTTCGCAGGAGTTGAGTCGGAGCCTGATATGAATGCCGCAGAAGTCGAGTGCGTGGCGTAGAAAGGCTAGAGATGCCCAATAGTCCCGATGTGCTATTTAAGTTCAGCCAGCCGAGCGGGGCACCAGCCCCTAAACCTAGCGCGTCCATGACCGCAGCCATCCAGCGGCTGCGCGACTCGACCGAAATCCAGTCGCTCGTCGCCGAAGCTCACGCTCACGGATGCACGGTCGTGGTGCAGGTCTACCATTCCGCCGAGGGACGTCCTTTCCTAATCCACCTGAAGGTGGTTCCACAGGACCCGGCGTGAAGATTGACCGCGTCATGATGAGTCGCGACCGGAACCAGAGGGCGGCAATAAAAGAGCTTGCCGCCCGGCGCGTCGAAGCGGTTTGGACTTGTCTGGGCATCCTGTGTCCCGATCTTCCGCTCCCAGACCGGAAAGCTCTCGCTGAAACTGTACTAGACCTCACACGAGGCGAACGTCCGAAAGCGGCCAAGAGGATTGAAATCAGCCCGGCTCAGGTTCAAGAGATCGTCTGGCGGAACTCGCAGTGCGCGAACCGCTATTGTTCCATGTTGCTGTTTTCGCGTGAGCTTGCTGAGGAACTTAATGAGTTTTTCAGGCCAGAGGATGAAGACTGACATCAGGAGCGACGTCTCTTCCGAACCTGTGGCACGACGTCGGGCTTATCATAGATGCCATCATCCAGTCCCCGTACCAGCTTGGCCATTGACGTCTCGAACACCTCGCAGATGCGGAGCAGTGTCGAAAACAGGATTTGTGAGTTCGCGATTGTCTAGATTGAGAAAAGAGTTCGCCTGTTAAATAATCATGTGGAGCCGGATGCATTTTTCCTTGGGAGCGGGAACAATTTTAAGGTCGCTGCTGCTATGTATTGGGCTTCTCATCGGGGGAATCACTGCATTCGGGCAAGGCGGCCCACCTTTTTACACGAACGACCCGGCGACTCCGGGCCCTTTTAATTGGGAAATCAACGTTGGCTACATGCCATTTGTCTACAGCAACAATTCTGTCTCGCATTTCTGTCTCGCATTTACCGGACGTCGATATCAACTTCGGAATTGGTGACCGCATTCAGGTGACCTATGAGAATGCGTGGTTGAGGGTGCAGAGTCCCGGCTCGGCGGCCAAGTTCGGACTCGGGCAGTCGAATCCCGGCGTGAAGTGGCGCTTCTATGATGCCGGGAAGGATGAGTTGCAGATTTCGGTATTTCCGCAGCTTTTCCTGAACAATCCGAATGACGCTGTACGGCGCGGCATTGTTCCGGCGACCGATACGTTCCTAATGCCCATGGAATTTGATAAGAAAGTTGGGCCTGTCAATGTGAATTGTGAAACTGGCTATGAATTCGTGCGCCACGCTCAGAATGGGTGGATAACCGGACTAGTGGTGGGGAAAGAGTTTTCTAAGCGTGTGGAATTAGACGCAGAGTTCTATAGTCAGGGCACATTTCGTAACTCAACGAATATGCAGCTACTTCTGGACGTCGGCGGAAGATTCAAGCTGCATAATCCAGTCATTCTGTTAATGATGGCAGGACAAAGCTTGGAGCCTACGAGCCCTAATCAGGCCCATTTTGTGGGCTACTTCGGTCTACAGTTCTTGCTGCCATCGAAGGCATACAAGGCTGCTGCCGGAGATTAAAGGCATCTCCGCCCGAGCAAAACCATCGCGCAACTCGGTTGTCAGAATAGATTTCCGGAACCCAATTACCTGAAGCAATTGAAGACGTCAGTTCACGTATGGTGGGAGGGTGGTTAATAAAGTCCCATTCCGCGACCGCGAAATCATTGGCCTTTTTGCCCCGGATACGGCAATGGCGGAATGGTCAAATGCCTACAGGATATGAACCAGCGACGGGAATACGCAATCCTCTGAAATCACCGCAATGCCGCCGTCCTCTGGGCGCGGTTTGACTTCGATTCTGGTCGCGACTATGCTGCATTCACCCGCAGCTACTCAGCGGTGCCGTCGCGAATTCCATGCGTGCTCCACATTTGCCGTCTCACCTCATGCAAAACTGCTACTGGTAATTGCTCAAGGACGCACCGTGCTTACTTGATTTGCTGACTATTTAATTGAGAGGCTCTCATGACGACCGCCCCCTCTTCTCCTCCGGAAGCACCCCCGAAGCAGGTATTGTGGCGCTACGTAATCGGGGTTGTGGCGGCTTTGTTGTTGCCGTTCGTATTCTGGCCATCATTGCTAATCAAGGCGACATCGTCCAATTTTCTCGCGCATCGCTTTTGCTACTTCAACAACCCTCAACTGGTATGGGCTAACGTCATTTCCGACACCGTGATTGCGCTTTCGTACATTGCGATCTCGGTGACATTGGCGGTACTTGTAAACCGGGCAAGACGAGATATTCCGTTCTCGTGGGTGTTTCTCGCTTTCGGCCTCTTTATTGTTGCTTGCGGCGGCACCCACCTGATGGAGGCCGTGACGGTGTGGGTGCCGCTATACTGGCTCTCGGCTGACGTAAAGATTGTTACGGCAGTAGCTTCGTTCGCGACCGCAGTCGCTCTTCCGAGGATGGTTCCAAAAACAATCTCGTTACTTTCCGCCTCCAAGGTGGCTGCTGAAAGAAAGCTCCAGCTAGAAGAGGCAAATACTCGGCTCCTTAGATTGACTCAAGATGCCACAGCCCGACTGGCTGCCATCGTTGAGGGCTCCGAAGATGCGATTATCGGCTACCGTCTGGACGGCGTCATCACCGACTGGAACCAAGCAGCTACGCGGCTGTACGGATACTCCGCCGAAGAGGCGATTGGCCGCAATGCATCGATACTAGTTCCCCCCAGCCGTCTGGACGAGATGACAGAGCTTCTGAACACTTTGGCTGCTGGCGAACGAATCCAGCAGTTTGAGACGGTTCGGCAAAAGAAAGACGGAGGTCTGGTGGAGGTTTCATCCAGCATTGCTCCCATAATTGGGCAGAATGGAACAATTATCGGCGGCTCAAGTATCGTGCGTGACATCAGCAACCGCAAACGAAAGGACGAGGCATTCCGGCGAAGCGAAGAGCGATTCCGGCTCGTGGCACGGGCTACCAAAGATGCTATCTCGGATTGGGACATTCGGAGTGGAGGGGTATGGCGCAGCGAGACCTTCTGGGAAAAGTTCGGGTATCCGCCGAGAGACACGGAACCCGATATAGCAGGGTGGATAGACCTGCTTCACCCTGAAGATCGAGATCGTGTTTGGAAAGGTCTCCAGACTGCATTGGCTCGGCACTCCGACTCCTATGAGGTCGAGTATCGCTTTCGACGGGCGGATGGCTCCTACGCAGTAGTCTTGAATCGCGCATATGTCGTTTATGACGAAACTGGGCAACCGACACGCGCAATCGGCGCCGTTACAGACCTGAGTGATCGCCGCGATTTGGAGGAGCAGTTCCGGCAAGCCCAGAAGATGGAAGCTGTCGGTAGACTTGCTGGGGGTGTCGCGCATGATTTCAACAATCTTGTGATGATCATCAGTGCTTACACCGACATGACACGCCAGCAATTTGGCCCTGAAGACAAAGGCCGCAAGAACCTAGATCAGGTGCTCAAGGCCGTCGATAGGGCTGCTGCCCTGACCCAGCAACTGCTGGCATTCAGCCGCAAACAAGTCCTATTGCCGCGCATTATCGACCTGAATTCCGTGGTCGAGGACAGTGTGAAGATGATTCAGCGTCTCATAGGCGAAGACATTGAGTTGAACGTGTTGCTTGGCACGTCTTTGTGGGCTGTGAAGGCTGATCCGGGGCAGGTTGTTCAGGTCTTGATTAACCTATGTGTGAATGCACAGGATGCGATGCCTCATGGTGGCGAGTTGGGCATCCGAACCGAAAATGTCTCTTTCGATGCCGAAGCCGTGAGGGATCGGCCCGCCCTTGTTCCGGGAAATTACGCTGCTCTTGTCGTGAGCGACACAGGGACGGGAATGACGAAGGAGGTTCAAGCCCACCTCTTCGAGCCGTTCTTCACCACCAAGGAATTGGGAAGAGGAACCGGGCTGGGATTGTCCACGGTGTTCGGCATAGTCAAGCAAAGCGGCGGCTACGTCTGGGTCGAGAGCACACTTGGCAGGGGCAGCTTCTTTACCATTTATATGCCCGCCGTCGATGCGCCCGTGACGGCGATTAACACGCCAAAGATCACAGACGCCGAAGGACAGGGCGAGGTAGTTCTGCTGGTTGAAGATGATGAAGCATTGCGTGAATCGATTTCCACGTTCCTCGGTCTGCATAGATACAAAGTGCTGGAAGCATCGAATGGAGCCCAAGCAGTTGGCATCGCGAGCCAGCACGCAGAATCGATTCAGGTTCTCCTCACGGATATGGTTATGCCAAAAATGAGCGGAGCAGAAGTCGCTCAGGAGGTAGCCAAGGTGTCTCCACAGGCGGTGACGCTCTACATGTCTGGGTACACTGACCGCGAAATCATTGAGTTTGACCCGGCGAGTTCAACGGTTGGTTTCCTACAGAAGCCCTTTGCTCTGCAAACCCTCTTGCAGAAACTGCGGGAGATGATTGTTCGGCGTGAGTGAAGAGGCTTCATGCAGGGTCGTTGCCAGCCGGAACAGTGGAAGAGGGTGACTCGTAAGTTGGAGCTTAAGGGGGAGAACTTGACGAGACCACTGATATATTGAACTAATCTCCGAGTGCTTCGGCGATCTTTGCCAACAGCCGAGGCAGCGGTATGGGCTTTTGCAGAAGCTCGAACATATTCAGTGCGGGGTGGGTGATCGCGTCATGTGTATTGCCTGACATAATCAGCACCTTGCTGGTGGGGTGCCGCCCGGTCACCTTGTTTACTTATCTGCTTCATCGTGTATCGCAGTGATTTTCGAGTTTCGACCAAATACCATGTAATTAAACGGCGACAATCGCCGTGCCTCAAGCAGGCATGAATCGCCGGAGTTCGACTTCCGCCTTCGACCGTCACCCTCCTGCGGTGTGGTCGGCTGAGTGCAAAAGCGCCCGCCCTATTTTCAACAGCAGTTCAGCCGGAGGGACTGGCTTGAGCAGAAGCTCAAAGTCAAAACCCTTCGCTCTCGCCTTTTCCAGAAGGTCTCCGTAACCAGCATTGCCGGACACTAGCAAAACCTTGCACCAAGGCAGAGCCCTCGAAACTTCAATCGCCGCCTCTACGCCGTTCATCGCTCCCATGAACACGTCACTGACGAGGCAGTCGGGGCGAAATGAACAGGCCGTCTGGACGGCTTCTTCTCCGCTATAGGTCGTCGCCGTCTCGTAACCTCGATTTTCGAGGATTGTGGCGAGTGTACTGGCTATGGCACGCTCGTCATCGACCACTAAAATCTTTTGTCTCTTGTTCAGCATGGTCGTCTTCGCTCACTTCTGCTTTCCGTATGCCATGACTGCAAGGAGTTGCAGAGCTGAAAACTTAGCACCATAGCAACCCGCGCTCAGTGATGACTGGCCAACTCTGATGAGACATCCGTCACAGGCGAGAAAACCCGATATGGGAGCGGCACCTGCCTACAGGGGCTGCGGAATGAATTTCAGCGACTCGGCACCGAGTTCGTTCTTACCGGGAGCAGGTCTGCGGGACGCTTCAAAACTATCTCGACTTGTAGGTGGGGGAAACGCAGCCATGCAGATGGTTTTCTTCAGCCATTCTCAGACTGGTTGGCGTAGGACTAGCAATTGACTTCATGCAACGCTGACAAATCGAGACAGTTATTCCATTACCCAAAGTTTCTTGAACAAAGCCGGGAAGAGGCGTACTGGGGCGTATGGCGATTGTGTTCGTCATTTCAAGTCTCGTAAAGGGCGAAGCGCAGCCGTGCTGGCCGTCCCGCAGCAGTTTGTTTTAGTTCACCCGAACCGAAGATGCAGCGGCGTGCTGACGGCATCGGGTCATTCTTCGAATGTCGCACAGGAACAGTGACTTCGACCTTGGGGTGCATCACCTGAGCGCAAGAAGTGCATAGCCAGATGTACTCCGTTTTGCGCTCATCCCCGCCAGCCTTGTTGCCGAGTTGATATCTAAACGGAACAGCTTTCCCTCATGGTGATGACGGGGAGTTGGACACCAGCTATTGGCACATTTCGTAACCATGAAAGTTCCTGCTTCGGGGGTGGAGTTCTCCAAAGCTAATGCAGAGCATCACTCCGATACTGTTCACTTTGACCCGGTCAGGAGTGAGCTTGCTCACAGGAGGTCTGCCACTCAGAGTTGACGCCGTCTATTGGAACTGGCGATGTTTGAATGCGGTGCACGAGTGGAGCTGGCGGGGGAGCACGGAAGGATAGGGAAGTTCTCCGGTTGAATAGACCATCATTGTCGTTCCCTATTGGCTTTTCTGATTACCATTCGGCTAATTCAGTGACGATTCCGCAACATGCTTCCGCCAGCCTTGTTATTGTACAGCGTTTGTCGTGCCCGACGCACGACAGCCTCCGAGTACGAGGCGTCGTTGTTCTTCACCAGATTCACACGGCTGCTCGCTTCATACCAAAGTCGGAGTCGAGCCGCAAGGACGCCCATTGCGATGGAGTGGATGCGTATCATGCGTGGGCGTTCGAGCGGAGGAATGGCGGCGTCACCGAGGAGCCGCAGAACGGGTGGGTGGCACCGCTGGGCGGCGTGAAGGAAGATTGTGCCGCTGGTGGAGTTCACGACGAAGGCGCTGGGGTTGAAGTTCTAGCACACCTACTGCATCAAGCGGTGTGCTAGGTTTGCGCTTGATCCTGTGCCTTGAGCCGCTCCGACAATCCCTGCTGCGACGAGTTTGGGTTGCCCGTTCCCAAAATACTTTTCTCCCGTGGTGCAGAGTCGTGGTTACCTTCGTACATTGACCCAATAGCCAGCTCTCGATACCTTTGCGTATGCGTACGAAGGTACGATGAGAGTCCTCGTCGCAGATGACTCAGATATGTATCGAAGAATGTTGCAGACCTTGCTTGAGAAGTGGGGCTACGAAGTCGTGCTTGCTGCCGACGGCCATGAAGCACAAGCCATTCTAGACAGCAACGATGCACCCGTATTGGCTCTTTTGAACTGCTTTATGCCGGGACTTGGGGGACTTGAACTCTGCGAACAAATTCGTGTGCGTAAGCAAGGCTATGTGTACACGATTTTGTTGAGTGCGGCTGACCACGAACGCGATGTCCTCAAGGGATTTGAGTTGGGGGCAGATGATTACCTATGCAAACCGTTCAAGGAACTCGAACTCAGAGCACGGCTTAAAGTCGGCGAACGAATCATTCGCAGCCATGAAGAGTTAATTGAGGAAAATCATGCATTGAGAGTTGAGGCTTCGCATGATTCCTTACTGCGACTTTGGAATCGTAGAGCCATCTTCGCTTTGTTGAATACCGAATTAAGTCGTGCAAAGCGGTTACGGACACCACTGAGTGTCTTTTTTATTGATTTGGATTTCTTCAAGCTCGTCAATGACACCTACGGCCATTTGGTCGGCGATGACGTGCTCCTCAGTGTGACGAAAAAAGTGTCCAGAGCGGTTCGCGAGTACGACCATGTTGGCAGATGCGGGGGCGAAGAGTTCCTTGTGGTGCTGCCCAACTGCACCGTCGAGGCGGCACTGGAAGTGGCCGAACGAGTGCGGCAGCACGTAGCCGACGAACCTATCGTGATTGCCACTACGCAACTGAGGATTACTGTCAGCATTGGCCTGTCCCAATGGCACTCCGACCAAGAACTCCCCGACCTCCTCCGCCAAGCTGATTTAGCGCTGTATCGAGCAAAGCAAAACGGACGGAATCGTGTAGAAGTGGAAAGTGAAAGCGAAACGGACGACACACCCATGGGAAAGCGTGAGGAAGTACGTCACACGCTGACCCTTCCCGTTACGGACGGCACACCCATGAGAAAGCGCCTCGAATTGCGTCACAGCCTTGCGCTTCCCGTTCGCATCTGGGGAATGGACGCAAATGGACAGATGTTCGAGGAGTACGCGACCACCGTCGATGTAACGACGACCGGGGCGCACATTACTGGAATAAAGCATCTGCTCCATCGCGGGTGCATAATAGGCGTCGAGCATCGCTCCAGCCGCGCCCGCTATCGCGTAACTTGGGTTGAAGGCGCTGATGACGACAAGCCCGCTAAGGTTGGCGTGCAGCTTATCGAAACCGGGAAGTTCATCTGGGGCCGCGTGATTCCCCGTGTGTTTGTGGAATGAGAGGTTGCGGAGTTCCCGAACGAAAAGGCTTCTTGCTCAGGAACAGATTCTTCCAGATTGACCCTCTGAAGTTATAACGCACCTAACTGCGTCAGGCGGGCACTTCACCGTCCCGTATGAACAGAACACGCAGCAGTCGCCCGGCAGCGGACGCAGGATAGACTCGCAGTCGCATACGTCACTACATCGCGGTCTCAGGATGACTCAGAAATGGCGAGTCTGGTTCTTGCAATGGGAGCCGCCCTTACCGTCGTGCGCACTCTGGTACCCAAGGTGCGGAAAGTGTCGCGAATAACCATTGCGAAGGTCTGCGCGTCTAATTAGTAGTGGGGTATAGATCGATGACGAACAGAACCGCCGCTCCGACTTACGACGCTGTTCGCCGTTATAGCCGCTTATCGACCAACATTAGCGTGCGCGTATTTCACGCTGCGAAACAAACCTCGGGACGCGGTCATGATATTGGGGCTGGAGGAATGGCGGTTTACGTACCGTTAGAACTTGCGGTCGGAACTTCGGTCAATCTTTCCTTTCAGTTGCCATACTCCCGGATGGCTTTGGGCGTACGGGCAATTGTCCGCAACAACAATGGGTTCCGTTATGGCGTAGAATTCGTTGATCTCACATCGGCTGAGATGGGGGAGATAGAGCGCGTAACCTCCATCTTGAACCTCACTGCCTAGGTCTTGACGGAACTGAATCAAACTTGTCGATTCGGTGAAACCCTCTCTCTTGAGCCTCAGAAACGGTGCTCGGCTATCCAGCGGGAGCGGGACCTCATCCGCCACCGGGAATCGTGTTCCCGGACTCTTCTCAAACCTGTCGCCAAGCTCATAGGCGTTGATCTCCAGCGGAATGCCGTCATACCCGCCGCTGCTGAGGAATCCCTGCACATATAGCTCCGAGAACCGTCGAAGGCCGAGCTGCCTGTACTGCTCTGCGTGAACCAGCTCGTGGAACAGCAGCCCGTCCGTGAAAGGCTGGTGTGAGACCACCACATCGCAGAACGTCACCGCAGCCATGGTGGAGAAGCTGGGTAGGTTCGTGAATCCCATCCGGCGCAGCGGCACATAGAAGGGCGGATTCACCACGCGGCTTTCAGTAAGCACCTGCAGCCGAGTGGTATCGAGCACCTGCGTCAAGAAGAATCCATCCATAGAAGCTCTTTGCGCCGGGCTCAGTGGCAGCGCGAGCGGCAGTGCCTTCTCCCGCTGCGCTCTGATGTAGCCCGCTACTAGTCCTGAGATGTCGGCAACTTGGTCGGCGGTCAATTGTGGGAAAGGCATTGGTTGCTCCGCGTCTCGTTCAACGATCAGCAGTGTACGCCGGGGCGGGGCGGAGGGGAATGAAACACTGTCGTAGCCAAAGGCGGTCGGTCTGCTTTACCGCCTTATCTCCTTCGGTCTGAAAACGACGCAAGCGGCTGCGACCTTGAGAGAATAGAGCGGGGAGGAGAAACATGTCCCACTTGATGCCAGCCATCTTCTTCGGGCACGGCAACCCCATGAACGCCCTGTCCCGTAACCATTACACCGAAGCATGGGCGGCAATCGGAGCAAGCCTTCCGCGACCAAAGGCCATTCTGTGCATCTCAGCGCACTGGTACATCCAGGACGCTGCTGTGACGGTCAGTACCGCCCCAAGAACCATTCACGATTTCGGGGGCTTTCCCCGCGCACTGTACGAAGTCCAATATCCTGCACTCGGTGAACCGGAGCTTGCCGCCCGCGTGAAGTTGCTTGCTCCTTTGCCCGTGAGACGCGATGAAAGCTGGGGACTCGACCACGGCACATGGTCAGTACTGCGCCATGTTTACCCAAATGCAGATGTTCCCGTCGTGCAGCTCAGTATTGATGAAAACCAACCTGCATCGTTCCACTACGAAATCGGCCAGCGCCTTGCGCCTCTCCGGGAAGATGGCATTCTCATCATCGGCAGCGGAAACCTCGTCCACAATCTCCACGCATATGCATGGGGACAGCACACGGCTGAGCCGTATGAATGGGCGGTATCGTTCGAGCAACGGGTGCGCGACCTATTGTTGTCCGGCGAAGCCAAACCTCTAATCGGTTATGAAGATAAGCTCGGCAAAGAAGCCATACTGGCGGTGCCTACGCCCGACCATTATCTGCCACTGCTATACGTCATCGGCACCCGGACAGAGTCCGAGCCAGTAAGCTTTCCTATCGAAGGTGTAGATGGCGGCTCGATTTCAATGCTGAGCGTGCGCTTCGGCTGAGGAATGTTTCGACATCTTCGCTGTACGTTCTTGCGATTATGATGGTCGTATGAAGCGAGTTCTATTGTCATGGAGCAGCGGAAAAGATAGCGCATGGGCACTCTACCTCTTGCGCCAGCAGCCAGATATCGAACTGGTCGGGCTACTTACGACCCTGAACAGCGAGTTCCAGCGGGTGGCGATGCACGGCACACGGCGTTCTGTACTGGAAGCTCAGGCGGAGGCCGCTCAACTGCCGTTGTGGATTGTGCCGCTGCCGTGGCCATGCTCCAACGAAGTCTACGAGGACAGGATGGCGGAGGTCTGCGACCGTGCTGTCAGTGAGCATGTGGATTCGATGGCATTCGGAGACCTGTTCCTGGCGGATATCCGCGCCTATCGTGAGACCCAACTGAAGCCGACCGGGCTGGAACCACTGTTCCCACTCTGGGAGCTTCCGACGGCAGCACTTGCCCGCGACATGATTGCGGGTGGTCTTCGCGCCAAGTTGGCGTGCGTGGATTCGAAGCAGTTGGCGGAATCTTTCGCTGGCCGGGAGTTCGATGTCACCCTGCTTCGTGATTTACCGCCAGATGTTGACCCATGCGGAGAGCGGGGCGAGTTCCATACTTGCGTTTACGATGGGCCGATGTTCAAGCATCAGGTCAAGGTAGAGGCTGGAGAAGTGGTCAACCGGGATGGATTCGTGTACGCAGACTTCAAGTAGCGCAGGAGAAACCGGAACGCATAGACAGGATGTCCAGCCTAAGCAGCTTTTCTTCTTTCAACACACGGTTCCACTTCGTCGCCAAGTGCAATGTCCATGGCGCGCTCGACAGAGGTCACAGGTTCGCGAATGTCGGCGTGAGTACGCCGCTCAATCTGCACCGGAAGATTCGCGCCCTGAATGTGTTGTTCCTGCGAGGAGTGATTCATATTTTGTTGATTGCTCACATCGTTTAGTAAGGTCGATTTGTGAATTCGTGCGCTTCTGGACATGGTGCTTACCTTCCTTTCTGCGCTGCCGTTCTCCTCAATTGCGGGGCAGCAGCGGAATCTCTGATGGCATAGAGTTACCACTCATGCCTTGCAGCCGCAAGTTGGAATCGAATGAATTCATTCAATCTCAAAGAAGGCACTAGGGTTGCTCGACTATGCTGCTCTGTGTGCAATCGAGTGCTTGCGCTGGGTGGTGTAAAGAATCGTTAAAGTTCAGAACTTACCGACAAAAACGCATGGCGTTTTAATAAACTGCCTGTACCGTGCGTTTTGATTTCACGTCTATCAATGGCAAGAAAGCACTTCTAAAAGGTGAGCGCCAGTACGCCCCTTGCTCGCCTGTAGAACCCGTGGATTATGTGGTGAACTATGACGATTTTCACGTTCGCGGCGGTGGTCATCGTGACGGGGTGGTTCGTATCTGCCGCACTGTTGTGGGGAGCATTCAAGGAGGATGAACAGATGCATCCAATCTATCGCTCAGGGGTGGCTCGCGACCTATTGGGCCACGATGAGTCGGTATCAATCCACGCAGAAGTTATGAACGGGAAAACACACTACTGTAAGTGCAACATTGCTGGCGACAGGCCGAAGCGCCCCCTCGATGTAAAAAGTGGTAGAACGTTCTGTGCGCGTTGCGAAAAGCCCGTTAATCTGTGCCCCGTTTGCGGCGTCCTCCGTGAGCCTTACGCAAAGGCTCCCTGTGAATGTGAGAATTCGGCTCATGCAGCTTGACGAGAACAAATAAAGGTTGGGGAGCTGCCTGAGTACAGAAGCACTACAGGCTGGCGTCGTGTTTTTGACCACGCGCACGACCGATGATTGAGGTTAGCGCCACACCATGAAGTCCAAAGCCCCTTACTCCCGCCGCTTTTCGTCCAATTTATCTATTGTTCTCTTCGCTTTGTTGTCCGGTTTTGCGGTTTTCGTCGGCGTGATTTTGTCGCACAGGACGGGGCTTCATTTCGTCGGGAGCGTGCTGGCAGGCGTTCTGACGTGTGTGTTTGCTTTACGCTGGCAATTCTCCGTCCGTGAACGAGGAGTCGAGATGCTGCGTCGTTTCGAAACAATAGGCCAAATGAATGACCGCATTCGCAATGCGTTGCAAGCTATCGAATGTGCTACGTATGCCACAAACCCTCAGGCAACAGAGCCCGTCAGAAATGCAGTTGACGTAATTGAGGGTGTACTCCAAGAAGTTCTTGTCGAAGCGCATCCTGCGCTGTCAAACCCACCATGCAAAAGTGCAGAGACTCCGACGCCCGTGTTGAAGCGAAATTTGACGTGGTTCGATATGCGATGATCCTGGGTCGCTTGCTGACCTGCCGAAGCGAGACGACTGTGAGGTGGAGAAGTTTGTGAAGACCATCGGCCTGATCGGCGGGATGAGTTGGGAAAGCACGGCGCACTACTACGCGCTCTTGAACAAACTGGTGAACGAGCGGCTCGGAGCACATCACTCCGCCAAGCTTCTGCTCTACTCCATAGACTTCGAGGAACTCGCGCAGACGCAGTTCGCCAACAAGTGGGATGAAGCATCCGCGCTGATGGTAGGTGCAGCGCGGCGGTTGGAACGCGGGGGCGCGGATTTCCTGCTCATCGGTTCCAATACCATGCATGTCGCAGCAGAAACAGTCGAGCAGTCAATCAGAATTCCCTTATTGCACATTGCCACCGCGACGGGCGATAGCATTACAGCCCGAGGCGGCTTCTGTCGCGTCGGATTACTTGGTACGGCGTTCACCATGGAACAAGAGTTTTACGAGAAGCGTTTGTTCGACAAGTTTGGGCTGGACGTGATGGTGCCGCGCCCAGAGCATCGCACGTTGCTGCACGACATCATTTTTGAAGAACTTGTACAAGGCATCGTGAACCCAGAATCCAAGACGAAGCTGCGCGAAGTCATCGCCGACCTGACCGCAGCAGGTGCGGAAGGTATTATTCTCGGCTGCACTGAGTTGATGATGATTTTGGAGCAAGCGGACAGCACGGTGCCCGTGTTCGACACGACGACGATTCACAGCGAAGCAGCCGTCGAACGTGCGCTGGCCTGAGGCTTACGCGGGGCTGGGTGGAGTCAATCAGCGTGCCATGATGGCGGACGATTGCTAACCTTTCCGTGGGAGGCGCGTCTATCACGTGTAACCTCCTGATGAACCATTCAGGCCGGATAGGCTCCTCGAAACAGAGCCCCCGGCCTTAACTTTTTGCCGGATTCCTCCACTGGTTTCTCCGGGTGCGGTAAGCTGGTGCTGCTTCACCTGTGAGCCGAGAGATGGCCGACGCTGAATTCTTCCAACCCGACCTGTTCACGTTCCTCCGCCAACTAAAGCGCCGCAACGACCGTGAGTGGTTCGCGAAAAACAAGGCACGATATCAGCAGGTCGTGATTGAACCAGCCATGGCCTTCATCAGCGGCTTCGCTTCGCATCTGGAGAAGCTGAGCCCGCACTTCGTCGCGGACGCCAGACCGACTCGGGGTTCGTTGTTCCGCATTTACCGGGACACGCGATTCTCGTTGGACAAGACCCCGTACAAGACACACATTGGGATTCAGTTTTTGCACGAGAGCGGCAAGGACGCCCACGCACCAGTCTTCTACCTCCATCTGGAGCCAGACGGATGCTTTGCGGCGGCGGGAGTGTGGCACCCGGACAACCGCGCTCTTACCAAGATTCGGACCGTGATTGCCGCTCAGCCGGAAAGGTGGGAGGAGGCGACTCGCAAGCTGGAACTTGAAGGCGAGAGTCTGACGCGACCGCCGAAGGGGTTCGACCGGAATCACCCGTTCATTGAGGATTTGAAGCGGAAGGACTTCGTCGCGTCGGTGGCGTTGACGGAGGAGCAGGTGTGCGGCCTGACGCTCATGCGGGATTTCACGAAGGCGTGCATGACAATGAAACCGCTGGTAGAGTTCACGACGAAGGCGTTGGGGTTGAAGTTCTAGCAGACCTTCTGCATCAAGCCGCGTCCTCTGCCGACACGACTCTCATCATTTCCAAATCGTACAGGAGTTCATTTCCGCAATCCAAGCAGAAGGCGTATGCAGTCGTGCGCGATTTCCCTTCGAAGGAAACCGAACCCGGCTTCTTAGAGGTCATCGGAACCTCGCAGTGGAGGTGAGAACAGTGGCTACTCGTAGAGTCGGCTGAGTGCGGCACAAATTGGGATATCCGGCTCAACAGTTCATCCACGGGAACTGGCTTTAATTGAATCTCGAAATTGTATCCCTTGGCAATCGCAAGCGACAGAAGGTCACGGCTAGGGGCGTTGCCCGACATGAACAGAACCTTGCAATTGGGCAGCACACCCAAAATCTCTATCACTGCCTCTATGCCGTTCATCGCGCCCATCATCACGTCACTGACGATGCAATCGGGCTCAAACGAAGTGGCCGCTTGAACCGCTTCTTCCCCGCTATACGCTGTGGCCGTTTCGTAGTTTCGAGACTTCAATATAGTGGCGAGCATCGAGGCGATGGCTCGTTCGTCATCGACTATAAGGATTTTTGGTCTCTTGTTCGGCATCGCCGTCTCCCATTTGCGGCCCATAGTTCGTTCTCGTGAACTTCCGCCTCTTCACTTCTTTGATAGCAGATAGGCTTGTAGGTCGGGGTGAATTTTCGAGGAATTGATTTGATGCGGTGTACGGCAAAAGAACTAGATGCCATGAAGTGCTTCACTTCCATGCGCTGAGTGAGGGGCATGTCTGCGCTCAATGAAAACACGTAAATGCCTCACCTCTCTTTGCTTTCATAACGGTGTAACACTCCATCGGTATAAATAAAAGGTAACCTCCTGATTAGTGGGCGTATTTCAGTGATGATTGCGCCTGCCTTTTTCACTCACCCCAATCTCCCAATGGAAGACATGCGGCGTCACCATCGACTCCACCGTCCTTGAGTTCGTCCGGCACGAGCGGCTGGCTTGGGATGCACATTTCGATGCTCGGCTTCCTTCGCTCAATCCTTCGGAGAGGAAACAGCAGTCGGGTTCCGCCGCCCGAGTATCGCGTCAATAGAAAAATCTCCGCCACCAACGGCGATGAGGAACAGCGCCCCCAAGAACATGCAGTAATCGGTTCGGGCTTCATGCATCGCCGCCCAGAAGCCGGACTTCAAGAGCATGGGGATTTTCGTCGTGGCAATGGCAACCGAGATATAGATTAGCAAGGGGATTGCCGCTAAGCGGGTGAGCAGTCCGAGCATCAGGAGGAAACCACAGACAATCTCAACCACACCGACGAAGGGGGCAAAGAATTGAGGGGACGGAATTCCAATCTTCTCAAAGCGCCCGACTCCCAGAGCGGCGGGATAGAGAAATTTCTGTATCCCTTCGGACATGAAAACCCAACCAACCATGAGCCGCACCAGTACCGCCGACGAAGGTGCATCTGAACGTAGCAACCACCGAATGAGTGACATCTCTTAGCCCCCGCCGCCAGAGCCGCCGCCAAAGATTCAGCCTACGCCGCATACGGGTCAGAGAGTCGAGGTTGCACCTGCGGTGGTCAGTGCAGCCGCTCTACCCGGCCAGTGTCGAGGTTGTAATAAGCTTCGATGATGCTAAGTTTCCCTTCGTCGGCGGCATGCTTAAGAATCGCGCTATCAGCGAGGAGGGACTTGGCGGTTCTGTGGACGTGATCGCGAACAGCAAAGGCAATGAGAGCGTCTCCCTTATTGGGGGCACCTGCTGTACATGACGGCAACACTGGTTGCACAACCGCATTGAGGTTAGGCGAGGGCATTTTATCGCCGGAACAGGCCGCCTTCACGGCACCGCAGCTCTGGTGACCCAGTACAACGATGACCGTGCTCCCCAAGTGCTCCACGGCATATTCGAGGCTACCGACGCCCATCGCGTCGGCGCTGTTCCCAGCAGAGCGCACTACGAACAAATCTCCCAATCCTTGATCGAACAGAATTTCCGGGGGCACTCGACTATCCGAGCAACTCAACACAGCGACTTCTGGTTGCTGCCCCTTTGCAAGGCTTTGTCGCTGCTCCACGTAATTGTGTGGATGCGCTTTGCCACTGACGAATCGCTGATTTCCACTCGATAGATTCACCCATATCTGCTCTGCTGAGGTCTTTTGGACTTGTGCTGTTTCGGCATTAGCATGCGCTCCACCTTGTGCTACGCCGTGGCAAGAAAATTGAAGTGCATGCAATATCAGGAAGAACAAGACTGGCCTGAATCTGTTCATGGGTATATCTCCCCTTGTCGAAACTATCTTTCGCTGCTGGATGTGCGGTTCGGCATTGGCGTTGTCCCTGCTCCATAATGCAGGCGATTCCCCCGCTGCAAAGAGAGGACGACCGCGAGCAGAGTTAGAAAACTCACAAGCACTGGGAACCATACCTGTGCGACCCAAGGCACCGGAATCAGGAAAAGCACGTCGTAGTCTTTGAGTGAAGATGGCCATCGCAGTGTCGCCCAGAGCCCTGCGTAGTAGGTTATGTCCCACGCGGCAAATGTCCATAGGAAGGAACCCCAACGCTCCTTCGCTCCAGTACCCGCAAGCAGTGCGACACTGCCCAGCATGATCATCGTTGCAGCCTCCCGAAACACCTCAATCGTGCGTAGGCTTTGGGGGATTTGAGCAACAGACGATACTGCTTGCTGATAGGTTGCTGACGCGGGCTGCAGTTGAGAGATTGTGCCTCCGTTGTGACCAACTACGCCCGCAGCAGTACTCAGGTAAACCACGACTGCAGCTTCCACGAACCCGAAAGATGCGCCAAACAATGCCAGCGTCAAAAGACTTCCTGAGTTAAGCAGGAGTCCTTTTCTCCGCCAGAATAGATACGAAAGTGCAGGTACGAGAAACAGGAGGTTGACCCACCACGGCTGCGCCCACATCTGAAATCTCTCCATAGAAATAGTGAGATGCTAAACCGCTAAACTAGCCAGCGCCTCCGGGCGGACTGCCTCACCGGGTTAAAACGCGCTGTATGAAACGCTGCATATGCTCACAATGCGAACCAGTCCAGTAGATGCGACTGCAAGCAGGACAAATCCGAAACTCGTCGTAATATTGGCGCGTCTTTGTTTGCAGCCGTTCGAGGATCGTCTCTTTGGCGACGGGATTCAACAGCGTGTTGCAGCGAAGGCAACGCCGGGAGACACAGCGGAGAAAAGATCGAACCTGCGGACAACCCCGAACACCTGTTGCCTCGGTTCCGTCGCTCTGACGAAGTATCCATGTACCACCTCGCCGCCCTTCAGCAGACCACGATCAAGGGTGAGAAGAACTCGGTCTTCGTTGTGAGAGATTCGCGATAATGCCGTGTCAACGCGGTCGATCTCGTAGGCAGCATCGAAGCCCAGCATACGGAGGTATCTCGCAAGCCGCCCGAGATGGGTGTCCAGAACAAAGCGGTGCACTTGCAGTGGCGGGCGTAGCTGAAGAAGAGGGCGCATATCCAGCGATTGGAAGACAGGGTAAACGCTGACTCGGTCACCGTCCTGAACCGGGGTGGGAGAAATTCACTGGCGTGCCGTTGAGCAAGATGAGATCGACTTCCGTGTGTGGCCACGCCCAAGGACTCGATCATGTCTTTCACAGAGGCGGGAAGCTCAAAACCGTGTCCGAATGAAGCGTAGCGCCGGGCGGGCGGCAGGAAATCGTTCAGCTCGGCGTAAAACCGAAAGATCGCGTACCGTCTTGGAAAGGCCGTCCGCACGCTGAGGTATTACCAAGGACAGGGTACGTCAGAAGCGTGATTGATTTGATCCGAACAAAGGCAAGCCCCTGAGGCTTGCCTTCAGCCCCCAATATCTCTTCCACGCTTATGCCGCTTTTTCTATATTGATGTGGTGGACTGTAGATGTGTTCACGTCAAAGGTTGAAAGCTCGGGCTTGCCTTCGCTCAAGGGCTGCAGCATCTCTGCTATCTGGGAGAACTGCTCGCGGTAGTAGCGTTCGGCGTCTTCGCGGCTGTTCCAGAAACTTAGTACCCGCACTTGATTGGGATCAGTATTGGAGACGAGTATGATCTCGTCCTGAAAGCCTTGCTGTTTTTTCAAGATAGACAGCACGTTTCCGCCTACGGTGCTGCACAATTCATTCGTCTTTCCGGGCTTAGCTCTTAGTTCAACCACTCTGGTAAACATAGAGGAACTCCTTTGTCTGGATAGGACTTGCGATTGTGGGTTAATTCGAAGCGGTATTGGGATCGTTCATTTTGAAGCCGATTGGCGACTCCGGGGTTGCATGACACGAAGGGGGCAGCATGGGCGTGGCTCTGTCGTCCGGGCCTCTGCCCGACGTGGTACTCGAACGGTTCAAACGTCCAGATCGAGAATCAGACCCAGCCCAACCTGCGTCTCGGCACCGAGTTCCGCTGGAAGACCTTCGGAGTGACCATCGACTCGCAAAACCTGATGGTGAGAGCACGGCCATTACTGCGATCACATCTCAGGCGATTTTCTACTTGCAACAATTTCCAGACGGCGTTTAATGAGGCGTATAGCACGCTCTCGCGCCAGACCTTAGACTGAGGGCACTGTCGAGGCACGAGGACTTTTTCAGGAACCCATAAGCGGGTGAAGGAGGGTAGCGTATCGTAGCGACAACAACCTGTGATATTCCATCGTCATTCAGCCTAGCTGCCGTGCCCTCACACGGCGCTTGATACCTTTCCGTACTCGTCCGGGCGTGGTCATCGACTGCGCCCGGTTTCGTGTTTTTGGGCTGGGCTAGGCTGGGCGGCGGCATCGTTGGACGGAGAGTTCTAGGTAGCGAATTGCTCTACAGCGAGGATTCAACCACGAAGCCCCATGCTTCAAGGAGAGGTTCTGGAACGAATTTCGAGTTCTTGTTCTGCCGCACCCATTCACGGAGCTGAGTTGAAGTCATGTACTGGTCAGGTTGCAAATTGAATTCGCGAACGATCTGCGCGAATCCAGTGACGGTTGGAGTCACTGGGCTATTCGGCTCCGGTTTGCCCCAATTAGGATTGCCACGTCTCTTTATTGCCATAGGCCAGTAATACCTCTGCGACCAGAATCAAATATTGTCGGTGTGTTTCCATTCTACCTTAAGCTGCGCTTCGCGACCCGCGCCTCGGCACCGAGTTCCGGTGGAAGACCTTGCGGCGTCACCATCGACTCCACAGTGCTTGAGTTCGTCCGGCATGAGCGGTTGGCGTGGGATGCACATTGCGGTGGGGTATATCCGGACTTTCGGCCATCGAGTCCGGAGGTCTGGTGCCATCAATTCCAAGCAGTGGTCTGGCGCAAATGCTTCCGGCCAGCTAAGGTGGAAACAACATGCGACATGCCACGGCAGCCGAACTGAAAGAGATATTCGGGCTCTTCCGCGCCTACCGGGACGTGTTCCCGCATAACCGGCAAGACGCGCTCCTTCGCCGGATTGTCGCCCGGCACCGCGTGTACGAGGATGGGGTATAAGAAGCGCACGAGGGTCGGCACCGTTTGTGGCGTGGGCGAAAGGCACTATACCCGGCCACATATTTTTCAGGGATGTTGGATAAAATGCTGCGGCAGGATCGCGGCACTATGTTGAACTATAGTGCTCCGCAAACCACTTCAAAATTTGCCATCAGCACTGGAAAATTTAGATTTCGGTCTTTTTGGCTATGGGTGCGCCCGCTCGGACCGCGAGTGGAAAGGCATCGATTGAGAAGGTAGCAGCGGGAAACCTTGCCCAAGCCGACTAATGAGATGGTCCGCCGCTTGATTCACCTGTGAACGCAGGTTGATCGTGATGGCAGCTTTTGAAACGGAGGATCATCGACATGCAGATACATTCGGTTGGCATCGATCTTGGCAAAACGACATTCCACCTAGTAGCACTTGGTGCGGCCGGCAAGGTGCTTGCGAGGAAGAAGTTCACTCGGAAGCAGCTCCTGGCCTACACCGCGAACATGCAGGCATCTCTGATTGGGCTGGAGGCCTGCTCTGGAGCGCACTTTCTAGGACGTGCACTGCGGAAGCAGGGCCACGATGTCCGGCTGATTGCAGCCCAGTTTGTAAAGCCCTTCGTGAAGTCGAACAAGAACGACTTCGTCGATGCCGAGGCCATCGCGGAAGCAGTTGAACGCAAGAACATGCGCTTTGTCCCGATCAAGACTGATGATCAGTTGGACCTGCAGGGCATCCATCGGGTCCGTGATCGCCTGATCTCCCGGCGCACGGCGGTGATCAACCAGCTTCGGGCATTTCTGCTCGAACGCGGTATGGTATTTGCGCAGAGGCCAGCGAAGCTCAAGGCTGCCATGGCGGACATCCTGGAGAACGCGGAGGCCGACCTGACACCGCAGATGCGGAACCTGATCGACATGCTGTGGGATGAAGTGGATGCTCATTGAACGGCAGATCGAAAAGCTCAACCTGGAACTGGAAAGGATCTCCGCCGCTGACGCGGGATGCACGCGGATACGACAGATCCCAGGGATCGGACCAGTAGTAGCCACTGCCATCGTTGCGGCTATCGGCAACGGCGCCGCATTCCGCAAGGGCCGGGACTTCGCTGCGTGGCTGGGGATTGTGCCACGCCAGTACTCGACCGGAGGCAAGGCGAAGCTGCTCGGCATCAGCAAGCGTGGCAACGTGTACCTCCGCAAGGTACTGATCCACGGTGCACGGGCTGCCGTGCAGCGCATCAAGCGCGACCGAGCACCTATCGGAGCCTGGCTTGACGCACTCGACGCCAGAGCTCCCAAGAACGTCGTTGTAGTCGCGATGGCGAACAAACTCGCGCGGATCGCATGGGCTGTGCTGTCAAGTGGAGAAGACTACCGGCCGACAGCGAACGCGATTCCCGCATAAAGCAGTGCGGAAAAGACGCCTGCGGCTTGGAAGCGCTGACGCGCTCCCACTTTACCGCACTACGACTACTAATTAATCTTTACCCACCGAAGTCTGCATAGGAGCGGCAAGGACGAAAGAACAGTCACAACGGCGTGTCCGCAGCCTGGTACTGAGAATGGTCTTCAACGACCGACCGACTTAGAAGGACAGACACGCGCGCAACTCATCATGGCCAGGAGAGCTGATCTCCACACAAAGGCCGAATACATTTGCGCAGACTTGTCTTCTCGACCAAACTTCCCCTTGCAGTCCTGCGGCGGACCATACATTTCATTACTTAATGTGGTCCTCCTGAGTCGCCCCAACGCGCAATTCCCCAGAGCGTCGTCAGTCAGCCGGTCCGAGCGTCTCGCGCACTTTGCGCGAGAGGGTACTCAGGCTGAAGGGCTTTTGCAAGAATGCTGCAGCCAGATCCTGAGTGCCATGTCGAAATACCGTATCGTCTGTGTAGCCGGACATGTAGATCGTCTTCAGGCTGGAGAGTTGGCTCCCCAGCCTCTGCGCCAACTCTCTGCCACTCATTTTCGGCATCACCAGATCCGTGATTAAGAGGTCAATGTTCCCCACATATTGACTTGCTATCGAAAGCGCCTGTTGGCCTGAACCGGCCGCCAGAATCGTGTATTCCAAGCTTCGCAGGAAGTCACAAATCGCCTCTCGAAGTGCTTCTTCATCTTCGGCGACCAATATAGTTTCCTTGCCTCGTAGCGGCGCTTCGGCGTTTGCCGACGCATCGAGAACAACCGCCCCCGTTACCCTGGGCAGAAGGACCGTAAAACAAGCGCCCTGTCCGAGTTCGCTCTCGGCCCACACATAGCCGCCACTTTGTTTCACAATGCCGTAGATCGTCGCAAGTCCCAGCCCCGTCCCCTTGCCAACTTCCTTCGTCGTGAAGAAGGGTTCGAAGATCTGCTCCTGTAGTGCCTTGCTGATACCCATACCGGTGTCAGTGACCGACATCTTCGCGTAACCGCCGGGCGACACATAAGAGTGCCCGACATCACTGCCTTCCTCGACTGTGACATTCTCTGTCGCGATCGTGAGCGTTCCACCTTGCGGCATTGCATCGCGCGCATTCACACAAAGGTTCATCAGAACCTGGACGATCTGGTCCGAGTCAGCTTCAATGGCCCAGAGTGGCTCCGACAGGTTCACTTCGAAGTCGATGTCTTCACCGATGAGCCGCCTCATCATTTTTGCAGTCTCATCGATAGCCGCATTCAGGTCGAGCACGGCCGGCGAAAGAATTTGCTTGCGGCTGAAAGCCAACATCTGGCCGGTGAGGCTGGCTGCGCGATCCGCAGCCTTCATGATCTCTCGCGTGTTCTTTCGAAGAGCGTCGTCGGCTGGAAGGTTGTCTTGCAGCATTTCCGTGTAGCTTCGCATCACCATGAGCAGATTGTTAAAGTCATGGGCAACGCCGCCCGCAAGTCGTCCCACGGCTTCCATTTTCTGTGCTTGAGCGAATTGCTTTTCGAGGGTCTTGCGTTCGGTAACATCCTCAACGAAACCCAGAAATGCTTGTACTCCTCCGCTGTCATTACATACCGGTACCGCGGTATTGCGTACGGTGATGGTGCGGCCGTCTTTGTGTTTCCATTCGATCGCGACTTGTTCGACGTGCCCGGTCTCGAGCACGTGGGTTATGAATCTCGCTTGCTCCTCAGGGACACGGTACAGGTCGCGTGCCATGCGCAATAAAAGCAACTCTCTTTCGGAGTTGTAGCCCAGCATTGCGACCAGCGCTGGGTTGGCCATTAGAAAACGCCCGTCCAGCGTCGAGCGGTAGATTCCATAAGGAGCCGTTTCGACAATCGAGCGATAGCTTGCTTCGGACTGGCGCAGTCGATCTTCCGCTAGCCGCCGGTCCGTAATGTCCAGCAACGTTACCACCGCGCCCACAAGTTCGTTGCCGCGCCGGACGGGATAGGACCAGTACTCGCACGGAAAGCTGCTTCCATCCACACGAAAGAAAAGTTCATCATCGACGTGCGTACCCTTCCCTTCGCGAAACGCTTGAAAAATCTTGCATTCGCATTCGGGATATGGGGTGCCGTCCGTCCGCGTGTGATGATGCTCCCGGTGGACGTTCTTTCCTAACATATCTTCCGGATGCCGGTAGCCGAACCAACGTGCCGCAGCGGGATTGCAGAAAGTACACCGGCCCTCCATGTCCAGTCCGTAGATGCCCTCCGCGGTTGAGTTCAGCAGCAGGCGGTACTTTTCCTCGCTCTCCGCGAGAGACTCCTCGGCCTGCTTTAAATGGGTAATATCAATCGAGATCCCGATCATCCGAGCTGGTGCATCACGAACCAGCGTTCCCCGCGCGTCCAGCCAGCACGTGCTACCATCAGGCCGAATCACCCGGAACTGCACCTCGTAAGTCGAGCCTCCATCCACCACGGCCTGGACTGCGGCTTCGATTCCGGGCCGGTCTTCAGGATGAAGCCGCGAGCGAAAATCGTCTCCAGTCCCTGTAAGATTCTCGCGCGCGTAGCCGAATTGGCGGCAGGTTTCTTCTGACCAGATCAGCTTGTCTTCGCCGATGTACCATTCCCATATCCCGATCCGGAGGGCAGCCTTCTCCGCCAGTTCGAGGCGTTTCTGCCATTCGAGAGCCGTTTGCTCGGCACGCTTCCGCTCCGTGATATCGCGTGCGACGACCTCAACGGCCGGTGCGCCGTTCCACATACAGGGAATCGCAACCGCTTCTATCTCGACCAGCGAACCATCCAATCGAGTAAACGGCTGTTCCATCGGACAGGCCGCGACCCCGTTGCGCAAACACCACTGGATTCGCTGCTGGATCGCAGGCAGGAAGTCCGGACGAATAATTTCCGTAATACTCTTTCCGAGAAGGTCTTCCGGCTCGCGAGCCAACAGAAGCATTAAGGTGCTGGCGTTGGCAAAAACGATCCTTTCCTTCTGGTGCACGAAGATCGCATCAGGGGATGCTTCGACTAGGTTGCGAAACCGCTCTTCGCTTTCCGCCAGAGCTTGCAGTGCATTTGTTTTCTGCTCAGTGGATTTGTTGTGATTTGTCATTGGGCCACGCAATTGATGTCGCGATAGGACAGATGAGATCGCTCTTGCAGAAACACACCCACTTCCGATCTGCTACTGATGATAGAGCGGCTCCGCACCAAGAGATATTCGGGAAAACCCGAATATTGAGGACTTTGAACCCTAATTACCTACAACTGACTTCGCGAAGCGCGCAACCAACCTAGTCATCCGCGTTTCCTTTCACGCTGAACAAAGTGCGTCTGCGGTCGTGGTTGCGAGGAGGATGAACGATGGTCTCCTCAGACGAAGTGATGAACGGCTCGTACGACTATGGTCAGGTGGCCATGTCGGTCACGGTCGCCATCTCCTCAGCCTATGCTGCCTTGGATCTGGCGCGACGCGTAACTGCTGCGCGCGGGTGGGTTCGTTTCGCATGGTGGGCCGGCGGAACTCTGGTGATGGGGATCGGAATTTGGGCGATGCACTATACCGGGATGCTGGCCTTCCACCTGCCGGTCCCTGTGACCTACGACTGGCCCACCACGCTGGCGTCCTTCCTGATTGCTGCTGCCGCCTCTGGGTTTGCGTGGTATGTGCTGACTCGGCCGAATGCGGGTTGGGTCAACATCTTCGTTGGCGGGATCGCTGAGGGATTCGGCATCTCTGGACTGCATTACACTGCCATGGCCGCAATGCGGTTTACCGGCGACTGCATGTTCAACCCCGGAATCGTCACTCTCTCCGTGCTGCTGGCGATTGGACATTCTGTTGCGGGGCTGTGGCTCGCATTTATGTTTCGGAATCCCACGGGGGTGACTGGGTGGTGGAAGATTCTCGGCGCGCTGCTGTTGGGCGCCGGCATCGCCGCCATGCATTACACCGCCATGGCCGGGACGACCTTCCTGCGCTCTGCGGTCACTCCAGACCTATCCCATGCGGTGAGCATCACCACGCTCGGCGCCGCAGGGATCGGTGTTGTTGCCGTTATGGTTCAGAGCCTGGCCGTCTTAACTTCGTTCGTCGATCGCCGTTTCTACGCCCAGGCGCAAGAGTTGCGGTTCACGCAGGAACTTTCTGCGCGCGTGTTCCGTTCGCAGGACGAAGAGCGACGGCGCATAGCCAGACAATTGCACGAAACCGTGGCGCAAAGCCTGGCGGCGTTGAAGATGAACCTGGCAAAAATCGGTCGCTTAATTACCGGAGACGCAAGCGCCAGAGACGTTCTCGCAGAGAGTGTCCTGCTGACCGACGAGGCGATAAAGGAAATACGCACACTCTCTTACGTACTGCATCCGCCGCTGTTGGAGGAGGGAGGACTGGCGCCGGGATTGCGATGGTACGCGACGGGTTTTGCCGAAAGGAGTGGGATTAACGTCCAACTCGACGTCCCGCCTGACCTCGAGCGGATGCCCGAACAAATCGAAATAGCGGTATTCCGCATTGTTCAGGAGTGTCTTAGCAACATTCATCGCCACTCGGGGAGCGCTAAGGCATGGATCAGGGTTGTTCGCGAAGGCAACAATTTACGTGTCGAAGTGGAAGACGAAGGCGAGGGCATGCCCGCCGCGCATGCCCTTGGTTTCGCAGGGGTGGGCCTGGCCGGAATACGAGAGCGAGTAATACAGTTGGGAGGACAGTTGGAAATTCACTCCAGCAGCCATGGGACAAAAGTCACAGTGATACTCCCACTCCACCGAGTAAGCTAATGGGAATGCTCCGCATCTTGATAGCCGATGATCACGCCGTCGTCCGGCGAGGCGTACGCGCAATACTGGAATCGCAGCCGGGGTGGGAAGTCTGCGGTGAAGTCGCCAACGGGCGCGAAGCGGTTGAAGAGGTGAAGCGCCTGAAGCCGGACGTGGTGGTACTCGATGTCACGATGCCAGAACTCAACGGCCTGGAGGCAACGCGGCAGATTCTGAAGGATGCACCGCACACCGAGGTGCTGATTCTAACGATGCACAGCTCCGAGGCGGTGGCGGGCGAGGCGTTGCGCGCCGGCGCTCGCGGCGTGGTGCTGAAATCGGATGCCGATCACGAACTGGTCCTAGCGGTCGAAGCCCTACGAGCTCATAAGCCTTACTTAACGCCCCAGGTCGCGGAGTTTGTTTTGGACCGGTACGTCCGACAGGAAGCAGCAGAAAACAAAGTTCCCGCGGCTTCCCTTACTTCTCGGGAACGTGAAGTAATCCAGCTTGTAAGTGAAGGCAAGAGCAACAAGGAGGTTGCCGCTGCGTTAGGAGTCAGTGTGAAGACCGTGGAGGCGCATCGTGCCAGTGTCATGCATAAGCTAAAACTGCATTCGGCAAGCGAACTCGTGCGGTACGCCATTCGCAACAAAATTGTCGAAGCATGAACCCGTATTAGTGACATACGGCTGCCATGCACGTTCGGCGTGTTGGGCTGCCCCTCTTTTCTATCCAGGGTTCACCATCTACCTCTCGAATATGTTGTGGGCTGAAGGGAAAGCACACGAAGTCCTGGAAATTCTGCATAAAGCTGGGAAGCTTAGAACCTGTGAAGGTGCAAGCGATTTCCGACTCTCAAGGTTCGGCTTGGGTTCTGCAAGGCAGATGGGACGGGACGTTTTCCGAACACAGTCACGGGTTCCGGCCCGGACGCGGCGCGCACCAGGCGGTCAAGAAGGCACAGGAGTATGTGGCCGGAGGCCGTCGCTGGGTGGTGGACATCGATCTGGAGAAGTTCTTTGACCGGGTGAACCACGACCGGCTAATGAAGTCGGTTGCACTGCGTATCGCCGACAAGCGAATGCTGCGGTTGATCGGAGCATTCCTGAAGGCGGGCGTGATGGAGAACGGGCTGGTGAGTCCGGTGGATGAAGACACGCCGCAAGGCGGGCCGTTGTCGCCGCTGCTGTCGAACCTCGTGCTAGACGAGTTAGACCGGGAGTTGGAGCGGCGCGGCCATCGCTTCGTGCGTTATGCGGACGACTGCAACATTTACGTTCGTAGCGGCGGGGCAGGGCGACGGGTGATGAGAGCGTGACGTGCTTCATCACCAGACGGCTCAAGCTCAAGGTCAACGAGTCCAAGAGCGCGGTGGCGAGGCCATTGGAGCGAAAGTTTCTGGGCTTCAGCATCAGCAATGCAAAAGAGCCAAAGCGGCGTATCGCGCCGAAAGCTCTGCTGCGCTGCAAGCGGAAGATACGGGAGCTGACGCGGCGGACACGGGTATCAGTCTTGAGCGGATGACGAAGGAGCTTGCTAGCTACTTGCGTGGTTGGAAGAGCTACTTCGGCTTCTGTGAGACACCCTCGGCATTTAATGAAGCTGGATCAGTGGATACGTCGCAGGTTACGATCCGTGATCTGGAAGCAGTGGAGAAAGTGGCGTTCAGGCAAGTTACGCGCCCGGGGCGTGGGTCGAGAGCTTGCCTTACAAACAGCCCTCAGTGCTTGCGGTCCATGGCGGCTGGCTAACAGCCCAGCTCTGAGCATCGCGTTCCCCATCGCCTACTTCGACTCGCTAGGATTACCACGCTTGTTCGCAGGATAGCTCAACTCACCGAAACGCCGTATGCGGGCCCGCATGTACGGTGTTGTGGCAGGGGAGGAGAGGTGACTCTCCCCCTATGCCGATTGCACAGGTTGGAACCTGCACGCACTGATTGTTGTGCAGGGTGACTGACACTGTTACCATCCAAACGAAAAGGAGTATTCCCCCATATGGATACTGCACAATTTCTCACCAACCTTCGCGCCCAGCGCGACCGCATTGATAGCGCCATCACCGCACTCGAAGCACTAGGCGGAACCGCCGTCCCAGAAGCAGCCAAGCCAGTTGCCAAAGCGGCTTCCGCCACCAAGCCCACCGCCACCAAGCGCGTTATGAGCCCTGAAGCGCGCCAGCGCATGGCAGAAGCCCAGAAGAAGAGGTATGCGAAGGCGAAACGGGCAGTGAAGGCTGCTGCTAAGAAGGCGGCGGCTGTGGCTCCGGCTGTGAAGACATCAGCCAAGACTGCCCCAGTGGCCTCTCCTGCCTCCACGGGAGCGCGGAAGCCTATGAACGAGGCCACCAAGAAAAAGTTGGCGGTGGCGGCAAAAGCAAGGTGGGCTGCGAAGAAGGCTCCGGCTGTGAAGAAATCGGCAACCGCCGCGACTGCATAATTAAGGATGTGTGGGAGGTGTTGCCGATGGCACCTCCCCAGACGCTTCGAAGAACCGATGACCTCCGGATTTCAGTGCGCGGGTTGCGGGGAGTGGAATGAGACTGTCGTTGACCCCTCTGCCGGAATGAAGCAGACCCATGTGGAAGATTGTCAGGTGTGCTGCAAGCCCAATGTGCTCTGGGTGACGTGGGATAAATCAGCCGGGGAGTACGCTATTTCGGCGAAGTGGAGTAGGCAGCGGAATTGAAAGTGCGGCGGCTGCGTAGTTCCACATCTTTAAATCAGTTCTGTTTTAAACGTTAGGCGGTGAGTTCCATGATAGAGACTACGCGCTTGATCTCCTCCACCTCAGCCGATGTGAGATCAACGAATTCTACGCCATGGCGGAACCCGTTGCGGTTGCGCACTATTGCGCGGACGCCCAAAACCATCCGGGAGTATGGCAACTGGAAGGATAGATTGACCGAAGTTCCGACAGCGAGTACTAACGGAACGTAAATCGCCATACCCCCAGCACCAATGTCGTGACCTCGTCCCGAGGTTTGTTTCGCAGCGTGAAATACGCGCACGCCGATGTTGGACGATATGCGGAGATAACGGCGAACAGCCTCGTAAGTCGGAGCGGCGGTTTTGTTGGTCATCGATTTATACCCACTACTACTTAGACGCGCAGACCTTCGCAATGGTTATTCGCGACACTTTCCGCACATAGGGTACCAGAGTGCGCACGACGGTGAGGAGCGCGGCTCCCACATGACGCTCTCCTTGCTCTTGCAAGAATACTCAAGGTGTCAAGGAATCTGTCGATGCACCAGACCCTGAGCTTTCGCAGGACAATGACAACTCAGGGTGCGGGACTCACCATTTATGAGTCATTCTGAGACCGCGATGTAGTGACGTATGGCGAGAGTAATTCTCGAATCAGTGCTGACATGCCCGGAGTGCGGCCACGACAAGCGGGAGGTCATGCCGACCGCAGCCTGTCAGTTCTTCTACGAATAGAGAGTTGCAAGACCATACTGCGTCCGATGGCTGGGGACTGCTGCGTGTTCTGCTCTTTCGGGTCTGTGAAGTGCCCGCCGATGCAGTCTCATGGTTGTTGTGAATAGAGTCTGGATGCGGCGTACCAGAAGTTCATCCGCAATGCCATCGTCGCGAACTCGGTCGGAGGTGGCATCCTAACGCCGCCATGATTGTCCAGAAAGTAAAACCCCTCGTTCAATCGGACGAGGGGTTTTGTTGACCGTTACGGCAGCATCTTCAATGTATCAACGAGCCGACATCACTGGGCTGCGGGCGTCCTATCCACTCTTTTGTCGCTCTCGTTGGGCTGATTCTGTGATTTCACGGGCAGCCCGTGTCGTCCGCTCTCCTTCTGTTTTTGCTGATTCCGCGATATCGTCACTCTGCCCCTTTATGATGTCCAAATAGCCCCGGCGCATTCCGATGACGTTCTCAACCGTCTGCTCGGCCAAGTTGAACATCGACTCCGCTCCGGGGAAGTTCCGAAACATTGTCCTCCACAGATCAACAGTTTCTGCATTTAGCTGGGAAGCTGCATCCAGCACACGCTTCTGTACCTGAATATTGCACCCCATTCCCCTTCCGGACAGGTCAATCCCCGTAACAGTTGTTTTTCATTGATCCTCCAACTCAGCTATTCAACCGCAGATACCTCGAGGAATTGTTCAATCATCACTCGAATTCGGTAATCCGTAGCGGCAAGTCTCGGCCAACGTGTTGCTGATTGAGGTACTTCCGAATGGACAGAAGTCGGTAGCGGAGATTGTCATCGAGGCTGCGTTCATCCTGCGGTCGATTGTCGTGGCTCTGATTATGTTCTGCGCTATTCCAGTGAGCAACTTCTCGTCGTGCTGCCGGATACGAACGAGCAGCAGTCGAAGATCGCTCTGAGTCGATTAATCGACAAGGTAGACCAGTGGCGTATTTAACTTCGACATCCCGTGCAGAGCAGTATTTCTGAACACTATGAATCTCATATGACTGTCCCACGTTGCATCTGAATCAGGATTGTTCCGCCCATGACCGTGCCGCTGGTTCCCGAGTCCAGACTACGTTTCTAGAACCCAGACACTTCGTCCCGTGTCATCAAGATCGATTCGGAGCTCAGGCGGCTGTGCGCCAATTCAATCATGGGTTTACAGCGATTCTTCATCTGCAGGATAGAGTGGCGCAGAAATTGCCATATGTCAATGCGATATCACTTTCAGGTTCGCGCGGATCTACAAGATTGATGGAGGTGAGTTCATCATCAGACGTCCTGATGCCACGGGGTTAACAGCGACGCACTGCGGTCAAGCTCAGTAAGTCAACCTTAAGTAAAAATGTTGAAAAATCTAACAATGAAAAGGAAGCAACCGATGAAAGCCAATCTAGTCCGTAACTCTCTACTCGTAGTCGCGCTCGCATCCCTGCTCAGCATGAATGCGTTTGCCGCCACAGCGACGTCCACCTTCGCCGTAACCGCTAATGTGATTGCTGATTGCACTATCGCCTCGGGAACTGCCCCTCTCGCCTTTGGAACGTACTGGGCAACCACAAATGGCGGCAGCGGCGGAGCTGCAGTGAACGGTTCCACCACTATCTCCTACACCTGCCCCAACGGCGTGACCGCAAGCATGGCTTTGAGCGGTGGCGGTAACGAAATTGGCACTACTGGCACCGCACCGGTGCGCCAAATGAGCGATGGAGCGGCTCACCTGTTGGCCTACACCCTCTATTCGGATGCTGGACTTACTTCACCATGGGGCTACGCCGGCGGCGCAATAATCAACGTTACCGCGGATGGCACCCCGCATTCCTCAACTGTATATGGCAAGTTAGCTGGAGGCCAGGGCGTGCCCGTTGGCAATTACAGTGACACCGTAACGGTAACGGTCACCTACAACTAATCTCGGCGGAGCAACTGGAACTCGAATGCAAAGCACGGACGGCATAGTAAACCGTCCGCGCTTTTGCAAGAAGGCACAGGCATTATGCGGAAAGCTTCAGCATTTATTTTCGTCCTACTCGCCGGGCTTGTTCTTAGCGGGGAAACCCAGTTATTTGGATCGTCCTTCCACGTTGCCCCGGTGAGGATCGAGTTGTCCGATCAGAAACCGGCCACTACTTTGCAGATCGGGAATGAGGGAGATGACCTCGTGACCGTGCAAGTGCGGGTGGTGGGATGGCAACAGCAGGGTGCTGACGACCGTTATCCAGAAACGGACGAAATCTTCCTCAGTCCGCCGATTGCAAAGGTTGCTCCACACGGCAGCCAAACGATTCGGATCGCGCTACGCCGCAGGGAGCCTCTGACGGTTGAGCGCACCTACCGGGTCATCATAGAGGAGGTCCCAGCGCCGGCGAAGCAAGACTTTATGGGGATCCATACCCTCCTTCGGGTCAGTGTGCCAATCTATCGAAAACCATCCATCCGTGCGGCTGCGGTCAAACTGCAATGGACGGCGGACTTCACAGATGACGGCGCACTCAGGCTTACTGCGTCGAATGCCGGTGAGATTCATTCCTTGATCAGCGCAGTCTCAGTGGCTGCTGGAGGAGCGGATCCGGTTTCGCAAAAGTCCGCGCAATGCATTCTTGCTGGCGGTAAGCGAGAGTGGGTCTTTCACAACGATCACTTGAAAAATGTAGCGCTCGTAAGTGTGGAAGCAGAGACGGAATCAGGGAAGTTCCATGACGAGATCATTCCCAGGGGCAAATGAATGTATTCTTGGTCTAATTCTGTTGCTCTTCCCGGTCGCCGGAAAAGGTCAACTGGAACGGAATGATCCTGACGCGTCCCAACCTTCCAATGGCACTTACTGTGAAAAGTCCAGCGGAAGAATGCTCTGCCTCAACACTGGGAAACCGTCTCCGCTCTCTGCGACCGAGTGCACGTCCAAGTCGGTCCCAGTGCTTCCACCATCGCCAGTTTCCGATACCCAGTCCGAGCAGCCGCACCCAGTTGTGGCAATCGAGCACGGTAGTGTTCTAACTAGAAGCGTGGAGACCGCGCAGCCGCCGAGCCCGGGAGAGGTAGTCGTGGCGCTCCAAATCAATAGCCATGCTGAGGGAGATTTTGTCACCATGTATCGCGATGCCCTTGGGCGATGGTATGCAACCGCTGACGTGCTACTGGAAGCGCGCCTTCAAAGACCCACATGGCAGGCTCTCCGCGTGGGCGGGACAGAATACTATCTGCTGGATGCCTACAGCGGAGTTAGTTATCAGTTCGACAGCGCTCAACAGATGCTTGCTATAACAATTGCAGCTAGCAATTTCCAAAGGCTGAATCTACAGGCGTCCAATCGCGTACCGGTAACGCCCATGCCATCTGATCCGGGCTTCTTCCTGAACCACGATTTGCACGTCGCCGGTTCCGCTGCTCAGGCGCATGTCTCCGGTATCGAAGAAATCGGTTTCTTCAGCAAGCTGGGTGTACTCACCTCACAATTCGCTGCCCAAGACCTTACCAGTCACCTGCAGGCCACCCGCCTGCAAACGCGGTTCTTTCGTGATTTTCCAGAAAAGATGGCAACAATAGGAATAGGCGATTCCTACAGCGCCTCATTTGCACCCTGGGGACAGGTGGTGAATTATGCGGGGATTCGATGGGCCAGCAACTTTACTACCCAGCCTGCATTTCTGCCGTTCGCGCTTCCGTCCATAGCGGGACAGGCCGCCCAGCCATCCACGGTTGACCTTTATGTGAACAGCCTCAAGACGCTGCAACAATCCGTGGATGAGGGACCGTTCACCATCAGTAATATCCCGGTGTTAGGCGCACAAGGAAACATACAAATGGTCGTCACGGACCTGCTCGGGAGGCAGCAGCTAGTCTCTCTACCCTACATCAGCAGCCCGCAACTGGTGCGCAGAGGTGTGAGCGAGTACGCCTATGAGAGCGGTGTACAGCGGCGGAATTTCGGGTTGGATAGCAACGACTACGGCCCTTGGTTCGCCTCCGCGACATATCGCCACGGCCTAAGCGATACGTTCACTCTTGGGCTGCGCGGAGAAGTGCTGCGCACCAGTCAGACATTGGGCATCAGCTTCGATCGCGGGTTCCTGCGCCTCGGCGTGGTCTCTGGCGGTGTTGCGGTAAGCCGCGACGAGGCCGGCCGCACGGCGGGACTGACGTATGCGCAACTTCAGCGCAGTGCGCGGACCCTTGGGTTTTCGCTCAATGTACAGGCAGCGCAGGATGGGTTCCGACAGTTGGGCCTCCTGCCCACCCAGCGGCCCACCCGCTTCCTTGGTCAAGCGCAGGTGAGTTACGCGCTTGGGAGGGGAATAACGGTGTCGGCAGCTTACATGCACCAAGAGAAACCCAGCAATACCATTTTCGACGCCTATGGACACCCTGTGCAAAGGGTCAACACGGTCACTCCAGCACTGAACATCCGCCTGCCACACAATGCAACGTTGACGGTGTCCGGCAATTACACGCCGGAATTCAAGCAACCGGCATCAGGAATCATCATGTTGATCATTCCACTGCAAAAGCGACGGATGATGACGGCGAGCACTGGCTACCAGGCTGGGCAGACAAGCCCGGCAGTCGAATTCAGTCAGTCACTCCCGGCTGGTAACGGATGGGGATATCGCCTACAAACGAGCAGCAGCAATAACCTGGAACTCCCCCGCGTAGATGCCGGCGTGAGTTACCAGAACGGTCTCGGAGCATACCAGTTGGAAGCCAGCCAGCAAAAGGGCGTGCCAATGAGTTGGCAATTCGACTACACGGGCGGCGCCGTGCTGCTGCATGGCCACGCGCTGCTCTCGCGGCAACTGACCGATAGCTTTGCGGTGGTGGATACAAATGGCGCCCCCGGGGTAAAGGTGCTGGCCAACAACAACTACATAGCAAAAACGGATGGGCGCGGTTTGGCGATTGTGCCTTGGCTACCGGCCTACAACCGCAATTCGATCTCCCTGGATGACACTAGCGTGCCCTTGAATCTGGAGGTTGACTTGAGCGAGAAAACCGTGGTCCCAATGGCCCGCAGCGGCCTTTTGGTGAAATTCAAGGCAGAGCCAGTCAAGAGCGCGCTGCTGGTGCTGGTTACAGAGGATGGTAAAGAGGTGCCCGTCGGAGCCGAAGCTACCGTAAATGGCAACAAGGAAGCGTACGAAGTGGCTTTCCATGGCGAAGCGTACATTCCCCAGATTCAGTTTCCCGCTAGCATCCGCGTTCGTTGGGATGCCGTCACGTGCAATGCGACTGTGACGGCGCCGGAGAGCAAGGAACCGCTGCCGCGAATCGGGCCAGTCCCATGCCGGAGGGTCCAATGAGACCATTGGTTAAGTGCCTTGCTTTTCTGGTTTGTTGCGGGCTGGTGCTGCCGGCGTATGGAGCCTCATGCACCATAGTGAGCGCCTCGACAGCCTTTGGCAATTACCTCCCAGTATCCAACGCAACTATCGATAAAACCGCGATCGGGTCGATACAAGTCCAATGCGATAGCGCGACCACGGTAACAATTAGTTTGGCCGTAGGCGTAGGAATTTTTCAGACCCGCGCCATATCAAGTGGTCGGAATGCCTTGAACTACAACGTCTATGCCGATGCTGGGCACCAGCAGATCTGGGGTGACGGAACCGGCGGCACGGTCACGGTTGCTTATACCTTCTCTGGAAGTGGTACACATGGCATCCCTGTGTATGGAGAGATTCCAAAAGGTCAGACCGCTGCCGTTGTCGGAATCTATAACGCAACACCCCAAGTAATCATCACGTGGCCTTGAGGATCAGTGGTGCGGGTGGGTGGGACCTCTATAATGCCTATCGGCGGATGCAGCGAAGCTGCAATAACCAGAGATATCACTCTGGGCAGACTCATCATTGAATAAGCGTAGCCGACCACCAGCACGCTGTGCTTCAGCTATTTGCGATGATGAAAATCACAAACTTTGCGCACGGCAACTGTGGGCGCTACGGTCAAGGATGTCCCCGGCCTTGGTGCCCGCAAGATGATGGAAAGTTAGTTGGTCAAGCATGGCTGCCCCCTGTGCAGTTCGGAATAGGTCAAGTCCCGCAGATGAACATATAGAACAACTTCCGACGCTGTCCGGATTCTGTAATCCAGAGCAGGTTCGGACAGATCCGGCAATGCCGACCCACCGAGCTGGGATGAGCACTACAACCTAAGTAGCACAAAACAGAACGTGCAAATCTAATTCTCGATAGGAAGGGACTTTGGCAATCATATTGCTTAATTAGAGACCGTATGCCTGACGCAGGATTGGCAGTTTGAAGGGACGCACCGCTCAAGCATCCATCCTTCTCAGGCACGGGGCCACGAAGTTGGTTAAGACTTACTCCTGACACGGGCGCACTCAGCGATGATTGCGCCCTATTTTCAACACTCTTTTCCATCGTGAGAAATTGCTATGGTGACCCATGAAGCACCTGCTTAAGCAGACACAAATGACTAATCCAAGGCAGGAAGCGTCGGCGGCAAGCCGGAGTGACCGGGAGATTCGGCGCATATGCCTCCTCCTCGTGGTTGTAGTGTTGGGAGGAACTATCTCCATGATGGTTCCCCTCATATCGAACCAGTTGCGCGAGTTTGGCTTTCTGCCGCAGATACTGATTGGTTTAGTGGTGCTGGTACTGGTTTTCTTTTTGCATCCGGCGTCGCAGCTCAAGTTGCTGAGCAGTGTCTCGACGGCACTGATTGCTGCCGCGTCGTATGTGGATAGGTTAGAGCAGTTGTCCTTCATCGACCTGCAAACTCAGTTGTGCAACCGTAGGCATTCCGACCAACTGTTCAATCAGCAATTGAGCTGGTTGAACCGCAGTGGCAAGTCGGCCACTTTGTTGTCGTTCGAGCTGCTCCATGAGAACGGGCGGCAGTTGGCACCAGAAGAGATTGTCGCCGAGGCGGCATTCGTCCTACGATCGAACTTTCGCGGCTCCGATTTTATTGTGCAAAACTCCGGAAATCGGTTTCTTGTCTTACTGCCGGATACCACGGAAGATCAGGCGCAGTTCGCGCTCAATCGGTTGGCGGACAAATTACATAACTCGAACCTTGAACACGAGAAATTTGTAATGATGTTACGGCAAAAACTGAGCACGTGTGCCCCGGGCGGGAATCTTTGGGAGACACTCCGCTATATAAAGAAGAGGTTACGCGATCAGCGTGCACCCCTAACAGCCTGTGGTGTAAGTAGCTGATTTCCGGTAAGACAAGCCGCGCAGTTGCGAACGCGATCTTGTCGCATTTCTGACAGCCTGCACGGAGTTCCGGTCCCGAGCAAACCTATTCTGCCTTACTCGGCACGCAAACCGCAGAAATGGTGGCGCCAAGCGCAAAATATGGCGCAACAGGCGTGCTCCGAAGCGGTTTCTAAGCTCACGCGGCGTGCCCGCTCCCAGCAGTTTGCGCATCACCAGGCTCAGATTGAAGGCACCGACATGGATCAGTTGACGCTTCAATATGTTCCCGTGCCCGCGCAGATGTGTGCGCCTCATGCCGCCGGTTTCATAGCAATGAGCGAAACTGCGCTCGACGAACTCACCTCGACGCTTCAATAACCTCTTGCCGTAAGCTCCGCGCACCCGCCGGCGATTTGCATACACCGCTTTTTGCTCTTCGTTTTTATCTTGCCAGTGGCGCCGACCCCTCTGCTTCTTTTCCGGAATATAACTGCGCACCTCACGATCCTCGACGCTCGTCAACACCGGGCCACTGTGATAACCCTTATCCGCGACGATCTCTTCGATGCCGTTGACGTTGACCTTGGACTCATCGTTGGGATGTAGCTGAACGTCCCGCACGGCCAAATCGGCGACGGTCATGCCCGCCTCGACCAGGGTTTCGTGAAACGTTGTGGTGTCGCCCTTATCGGCGCCTTGCAGGGTAACGGCCACCACCGCGCCACTGTCCAGATCGACGGCGTGCTCGGCCTTATGCGCAAGATGCGTGCATCCGTCCTTCATTTTCGCGATCCGCGCATCAGGGTCCGCCGGACTCATCCAATCCTTGTTGGAAGTACGTTTCTTGCGCTTTCGATCGAGCCGCGCAAGGTCCTCGCGCGCTGGCGTCTCAATGCCGGAGGCTTTCGCCAAGCCGCGCAGAAACTCATCGTAACTTGCACCCGTATCGCGCCGCACAATCGAGCGCATCGCTGCGTTGGCTTCCAGCGTCGTCGCGTCAATCGCGATACGCTTTCCCTTCAGCAGCCCGCGATCAGCGAGCATGCACAACACCCAGTTGAAGACTTCGCGATGCGTCTCCAGATCGAGCAATCGGCGCGTGCGGGAAATCGTCGAGTGATCCGGCGTGTACTCGTCCAGGGCAATCCCAACAAAACGGCGTAATGCCAGCGAATCCGCCAGCCGCCAAGCAATGCCGCGCTCAGCCTCGATGCCTTCAAAGTAGCCGATCAGCAACGAACGAAAGTAAATCCCGGGCGTCAGCGACGGCCGCCCGTAGCGCTCCGCATAAAACTTCGCGCATCGTGCCTCAACAAATGCATCGAAGCCTTCGCTGTCCAGCAACTCGTTCAGCCGCTGGTAAAACGGATGCCCCGGCGCTACCGCCAGTTCCGTGTGCGCGACCCACAGACCTTCTTGTTTCTCCCGACTCTTGCGCGTGCCCATCGCCATATGTCGAGTCTACAAACAGACCCTGTGGATAGTTCAGAACTTTCTGCTTATCACTCCAGACTTGCACCACGGGCTGCTAAGGTGCCTCCCATAAGAGCCACGGACATGTGCCGAAATTAGACTTGCCCCTAATTTTGAGACAACCAGTTAAGACTCAGAATCCATTGAATGCAGAATTGAGTCATGGGATTGTCACGTAGGCAGTTCACGAAAGTGAACTTGCCACTGGAATCCGTATCCCATAACTGAATGTACTTCGTAGTCGTCGTGGCTGTGAGAGATGTATGGTCCGCCGCCGGATTGCAAGCATAATCTTTGTGTGGGTGCGTTGGTCTGCGCAATCTGTGGCTGGCGGCCCGCGCGAAAGTCAATTTTGACGAGTTCGGCCAGCCTGACCGCATGATCGGTATCAGTACGGACATCACGGAACTCAAGCGCGCCAGTGAGGAAATCAGGAGGCTCAACGTCGAGCTTCAGCAGCGCGTTATTGACCGTACTGCGCGGAGTTGACTGCCAGCAATAAAGAATTAGAGGCCTTTACCTATTCTGTTTCGCACGATCTGCGAGCCCCGCTGCGCCATATTGATGGTTTTTCGAAGATGCTGCTTGAGAGGTACAGCGAACAACTCGACGCGAAAGGACAGCATTACCTCAAGGAAGTCCAGACCGGAACGCGAAACATGGGCCGGCTAGTGGATGAACTGCTTACCCTTTCCAGGTTTGGCCGACAAGAACCGCAATTACAACTTGCCGGCTTGAACTCTTTGTCCGAGGAAGCCCGAGCCGAACTCATGAGAGACATCGGCGAACGGCAAATCGAATGGAAGGTCAGCGATTTGCCGTTCGTTGAGTGCGACCCCGCGTTGATGCGGCAAGTCGCAATGAATCTGTTTTCAAACGCGGTGAAGTACACCCGTCCACGCGAGCGTGCCTTAATCGAAATCGGCAAAATGCAACATGGTAATGAGACCTTGGTGTATGTCCGCACAACGTAGTTGGCTTAACATGAAACATGCGGACAAACTCTTCGGCGTTTTTCAGCGCCTGCACCGGGCAGAAGATTTCGAAGGTTCGGCAGAGGGTTGGCAACCGTGCAGCGGATCATCGGCAGGCACAATGGAAGAGTTTTATTGGCGGCCAGTGAACGATGCCCCGGCGATCAAGGCTTTTGGAGGTAATCCCGAGAGTGAAACATGGCCAGCACTGTGATTTCCAATAGACCGCTGTCAATTCTGCAGATCGAGGACTGCCGTGCGGATGCAGAATTGGTGCTGCTCGAGCTATCGAAAGCCGGGTTCGAGGTAAGCTCCGATGTGGTCGCCACGCTTGAGGAGGTCACCGGTCACTTGGCGGGCAAGACCTATGATGTGGTCTTGGCTGACTACCATTTATCCGGTTGGGTCGGGACAGATGCACTGCAAATTACGCGGCAATCCCAGGCGGATATTCCATTCATCGTTGTTACCGGAGACTTAGGAGACGATCAAGCGACTGAATGCCTGAAGCAGGGAGTCACAGACGTTGTCTTGAAGGACCGCCTTACGCGCTTGCCACTGGCTTTGCAGAGGGCGCTCGACGAGAGGAGTTTGCGTGAAGAGCGCAGACTCATGGTGAAGGCGCTGGCGGACAGCGAGGCAAGATTTCGAGGTCTCGTGGAACAGTCGCCCGACGCGATTTTTGTTTGCAGCGATAAAGTTATTTTTGCGAATCCAGCGACCCTGAAATTGCTGGGTGCCGAACGCCCGGAGCAGATTCTCGGGAAGACCCCTTTTGACTTTGTTCATGCGGACTACCTGCCAGCACTCAAGCAGCGCATCGAGACCGACTATCGGCTAGGAACGGCCTCTCCCCCCCTGGAACTTGTTTACATCCGAATGGATGGCTCGTTGGTCGATGTAGAAGCTGCTGGAATTCCTATCTCCTGGCACGGATCACCAGCGATCGAGGTCATTGCTCGCGATATTACAGAACGAAAAAAGGCGCACCAAACCGCTCTGGAATGGCAAAAGCGTCTGGAGTTGGCAGAGCAGGCGGCGCTCTCGATTGGATTGTGGGAGTGGAATATTAGCGCCGATACTCTCATCTGGTCGGACCAGACTTATCGTCAGTTAGGGTACACGCGCGACAGCTTTGGCGGCGTCGGAGTGGACTTTTTCAAACGAGTTCATCCTGAAGACCGGTCCAGAGTCGAAACGGCGGTCCAGGCGGTTGTCTCAGGCCTCAGCCAAACTTATGAGGTGCAGTTTCGAGTGATCCGGCCGGATGGGAGTGTGTCCTGGCTCGATTCCCGAGGCGTGATGGTTAACGACGGATCGCCCCGGATGATCGGCATCGCGATCGACATTACAAGATTGCGACGCTCTGAGGCGGACTATCGCTCGATAGTCGAGACCGCTCCATATGGGATTTTCCGATCTTCGGTGGATGGCCATTTTTTGGTGGTCAATCCTGCCCTGATCAAAATGCTTGGCTACGAGTACGAAAGCGAGTTGCTTTCCCTTGACATAGGGCGCGACATTTACTGCAACAAAGAGGAGCGCGCGCAGCTAGCCAGCCAACTGTTGAAAACGGGGAGTCTCAAGGATGTTGAGGCCAATTGGAAGTGTAAAGATGGGAACTCCATAACAGTGAGCATTTGTGCGTCTGCTAAGCACAAAGATAACGGCGAAATCGCGGCATACCAAGGTTTTGTTGAGAATGTGACCGAACGCAAGTCTCTCGAACAGCAATTCTGGCGAGCGCAGAGAATGGAGGCCATTGGGCGTCTGGCGGGCGGAATTGCTCATGACTTCAACAATGTTCTGATGATCGTTGGCAGCTACGCGGATCTTATAAAGCAGCGCATAAAGCAGCGCAACGTCCACGACGATCAAGTCAGCGGTTATGTGGATCAGATTCGCAAGTGTGCATCAAGGGCGGTTTCGATCACGCGACAACTCCTTGCCTTTAGCCGGCAGCAAATTCTACAGCCTGAGATTCTGGATCTCAACCAAATCTTGGAGGAGTTAACTAAAGTTCTGCCCAGGCTCTTGGGCGAAGATATTGCGGTCGTCACAACGCTCGAACCTGTACTCGACCGGGTAAAGGTGGACCGCGGCCAGATGGAACAGGTCCTCGTGAATCTGGCGGTCAATTCCCGGGACGCAATGCCGAAGGGTGGCCGTTTCGAAATCAAGACTCAGAACATTGAAGTAGACGCCGCCTCTGCCGCCGCGCTCCGCCCGATGCCCCCTGGACCTTATGTCAAGCTATCTGTCTCCGACTCCGGAACTGGAATGAGCGTCGAGACAAAATTGCGCATCTTCGAGCCGTTCTACACCACCAAGGAGAGAGGAAAGGGGACGGGGTTGGGATTGGCGACAGTGTACGGCATCGTTAAGCAGAGCGGCGGGTTCATTTGGTTAACCAGCGACATAGGACGCGGCACCATGTTTGAGATTTATCTGCCCCGCGTCCAGGCGCCGCTCACGCAGCTTTCGAGGTCAGACGTACCGGCGGCGACGTCCAACGTTTCGGGAACCATTCTGCTCGTCGAAGATGAAGCCGCCTTGCGCTTTGCCATTTGCGAGTTCTTGGAGTCAAATGGCTATAAGGTATTAGCCGCGGGCAGCGGCACGGAAGCGATACAAATGGTTGAGCAGCATACCGGCACCATAGACGTAATACTCACCGATCTCGTAATGCCAGGAATGGATGGGATCGACCTGGTAACGGCCCTCGCCTCGCATTGTTCGGGCATGCACATCATGTACATGTCCGGCTACACCGAACGTGCTGAGGAGCTACTCGATGCGGGTGCCGTGCTGCTTAAAAAACCATTCAGCCTTTCAGAGTTGGCGAGCAAGTTGCGCTCTGTGTTAAGCACAACGCTATAAACGGCATTAATCGCAGGCAAAGTAGCACGAACTGCGGACGCATTGAAAGGACAAGTTCTGGCGACATGGCAAACTATAAATTATTACTGGTCGAGGATGATGCTGCATTGCGTGGCGCGATTCATGCTCAATTGAAAATGAGTGGTTTCTCCGTTTCTGAAGCTAGCACGGGTAAGGCATGCCGCGAATTTCTTGAGCTCCAGCGCCCCGATGCGGTCGTGATGGACTATCTGCTTCCCGATACTGACGGATTGCAGCTTCTTCGCGAAATACGCGCTGTCGATTCATCAATCCCCGTAGTAATCATGACAGGGGTTGCGACTATCGACTTGGCCGTACGGGCCATGAAAGAGGGTGCGGAGCAGTTTGTAGCGAAGCCATTTGAATTATCTGTATTGGCGACAATTCTAGAAAAGATTTTCGAAAACAGTCGTTTCATCCGCCGTGAACTCGCGGTAAAGAATCGTGACGTGCGCTATCGGCGCGACCCGTTCCTTGGAACATCGGATAGCATCCGCCGCCTGGAAAATTCGGCGCGGAGTATCCTCGGAACCTCTCTTCCAATCCTGATACAAGGCGAAACCGGTACCGGAAAAGGCGTATTGGCCGAATGGCTCACGAAGCAAGGTTCCCGTTCCAACGAGGCTTTCGTCGATCTGAACTGCGCTGGTTTGAACCGCGATCTGCTGGAGAGTGACTTGTTTGGTCATGAGAAGGGAGCCTTCACCGGCGCTACCACGCAGAAGATGGGGCTGCTGGAAGTCGCGCATCGAGGAACCTTGTTTCTCGATGAAATTGGCGACATGGACCTCACCATTCAAGCGAGACTTCTGAAGGCGCTGGAGGAAAAGCGCTTTCGTAGAGTCGGAGCGGTTCGAGACCGCACGGTAGACATCCACTTGATTGGCGCCACTCATCAGGACATGGCTTCTCTGGTTGCAGAGGGACAGTTTCGCAGCGACCTCTATTTTCGGATCAGCACCATTCCGCTCGTAATCCCCCCTCTGCGCGAAAGGATCGGAGACATTCCGGTAATCACAGAGTGGCTTTTGGAACGCTTATGCGAGGATCTGAAACGCGGACGACTACAACTTGCCAGTGGCGTGATGACGGCTTTGCAAAATTACAATTGGCCGGGGAACATCCGCGAGCTGCGCAATGTGCTGGAACGTGCCGCCTTGCTCTGCAAGGGCGGAGTAATCTGCCAGGAAGATCTGCATTTTCAACTCGCCGTGAAAGGCTCGAAACCAGCTCAGTTAGCGCTTCGCGCAGATGTCGAAATGACCTTGGAAGAAATGGAGCGTCGACATATTAGCCTCGTGCTGCGGAAGGAGAACGGTAAAGTCGATCTGGCTGCCGCCAAACTTGGGGTTCCCCGCAGCTCGCTCTATATGAAAATTAAACAATACGGCATCGCAATAAATTAAACAGCTACTTTTGCAGAAGCTCAAACGTATTCAGTGCTGGCTGGGCGGTCACTTCATGTATATTGCCTGACATGATGGACACCTTGCATGTGGGTGCTGATCATGTCAGACTGCTGCGCAACTCCAGAATCGGCAAGACACCTAATCGCGCTGGCTCTCGGCTTGGCGGACTGCCAGCATGGCCACTGCGTTCGCTTCACACCGCTGCCGTCGTAGTCAATGAGCTGATCGAGGCTCGCGAATGAGACGGAACTGTTACGCTTCCAGAAATTGATCGCCAGTATGAACTGCTCATCGTCGATTAATGCGAAGTTGTCAGTAATGTGGAGTTGAGGTACCGGAGCCCGTAAATCGGGCCTTGCACGGCGTTCTACTCCCCATTTATGGGTAGCATCCTCGGTGGTCACTTCAAAACCGGCCATGCGTGGACGTCTCAAAACCGGCGATGGAGAGTGGCCTAAGGCAGGTTTTGTTTTACCCTGCCGAAGTGGTTCATGGCAAGGCTAGATTCGATTTCGCGGTAACGTGTTAAGTTAATGCTGTTCCCGCCGGGGTCGCGCCTGGCGGAAGCATCCAAGGCCGAAGACGCGGGGCCGGCTCCGAAGGAATCGGCGATTGAGATCCTTTGCAGGTGGGCCGTGATGGCTGACTCTGCGAAGGGTTTTGTGTTTCTATCCCCATTCTTTTGGTGAGGCTCTGCCGTAGAGGCCTTGGATCACGGAACGCGACGTTGCCGGGCTTGCCCGGCTTCATTATGGTTTTTGTCATTGGGCTTCTCCGCGGTTCCCGGATTTAGTCCGCCAGCTGCGCGGGCCGCACTTGAGAATGTGTCCGTGATGTAGCAGGCGGTCGAGCATGGCCGTGATGGCGGCGCTATCGCCGAGCAGCTTACCCCAGTCCTCGACGGGTCTGTTCGACGTAAGCAGCGTGCTCGTGCGCTCGTAGCGACGCATGATGGAAAGGCAGAGACCTTTCGGCATAGCTGGGGCTGGTTCCCCGTCAGCACTCCACTGGAGGCAGGCCAAAACTACCGGGGCATCAGCAAATGCGGAAACGAATACCTTCGCCGCATGTTCCTACACGGTGCTCGATCCGTGGTGATGCAATTGGGGCGCAAGCCATCCGCCCTGGCAGCCTGGCTCACAGTACTCGGGATGAGACTCTGGAGGCAATGAAACTAAAATCAGCGGTTCATGGCTCCTCAGGAAGTGCTGAAGTCGCTTTGTTTTGGGTTTCAGTCGCCAAAGATGGGCACGGAGGTCGCCTCAGGCGCTGTCTATGGCGCTGGACTTTCTCTTCCGTTATTGCGAAAAGTACAAGTTGCCAGTGGCGTGAGGACGGTTTTGCAAAATTACAACTGGCCCGGGAACATCCGCGAGCTGCGCAATGTGCTGGAACGTGCTGCCTTGCTTTGCAAGAACGGAGTGATCTGCCAAGGAAGACCTGCATTTTCAGCTGGTCAGGAACGGCTCGAAGCCAGATCAGCTTCGTGCTGCGCAATGAGAACGGTAAGTCAATCTTGCTGCCGCAAAACTTGGTATTCCCCGCAGCTCGCTCTACATGAAGATCAAGCGATACAACATCACAACGAAGTAAGTCGCCAGTGAAACCCGAACACAACGATAATGTTCCCGCCTTACGCACCCCGTTTTGCCAATAACTCATTCCTTGTTTTTCAGGAGGGACTTTCTCAATTCCAGAATCCGGACCGGCCGGATATTTTGCGATGTACGGAGAATGTGTTTGATGGCCTGAAATCTTGAACTTAGCCTCCTGTGCGGTTGGCAAAGAACGTGCTCAATCGCACAGCATGGATCGTAAGCGAATGGTCCTTCGAAAAAACTGTGAAAAGGATGTCCTGTGACCAGCGCGCAAGCCATTTCTCCTAATCCGAGTACTTTTTCGTATTTCCCGCCGCCATACGCTGAAAGCCAGCGAGACGATGCACAGCAGCAACTTGTTCTCAGCCATATGAATGAGGTGAGACAGGTGGCGCATTCCATTCTGCGCCGTCTGCCTGCCTCTGTGCAGCTCGATGATCTGATCCAGGCGGGCTCCATCGGGCTCATCGATGCAGCCAAGCGCTTCGTCCCGGGGCGCAATCTGCCATTCCGCCGATACGCCCGGATTCGCATCTCTGGTGCCATCTACGATAGCCTTCGCGATCTGGACTGGGCCTCGCGATATTTCCGCACCCGCCAGCAGAAACTGGAAAATACAACGCGCGCGCTTCAATCAAAACTCGGACGCAAGCCCGACAGTGATGAAGTGGCGGATTCAATGGGGATGGATCTGAATACTTTTTTCGAATTCGCCCAAGCCGTGCAGAACCGTCAGGAAGTCGATTTTGAGCCGCACGAGGACTCCGAACGCCAGTCCGTGCAGGAGACTGTGGCTGATGACCCCGAGAAGCGCCCCGATGCCGTCTGCCACCAGAGCGAATCGCGAAATGAGCTTCGCAAGTCGATCGCCCGACTCCCACCGGACGAAGCCCACGTCCTGATCCTCCACTATTTCAAGGATTGGACGATGTCACGAATCGCAGCATCCATCGGCAGAAGCGAGGCCCGCGTCTCGCAGATTCATAGAAAAGCCGTGGAGCGTCTTCGCGATACACTTGAGCCCCGCGCCTACGAATTTATGACACGCCTTCTCTAGCCGCCTCTGCTCGCGGGTATCGCCGCGCCCGCGAACTCAGAATTGTAAATTTGGCCTGTATCGCGCTTGGGTTAATGGAGCGTTATGAAAAACTCGCACGCAAATGCAATCACGGTAAACGCTGTGGACTCGAAGTTCCCCGTGAAGAGCCAAAATGACTGGGAGACCAGGAGTATACGCATTATCCTGCTAGTCCTCGTGTTACTCGGGGTGATTTCCGTGCTGGTACCTGGAATTTCTAATCGCCTTTGGATCGAGATCGGCTTCGTGCCACAGGTGTTGATTGGGTTCGCAATTCTTGCGCTGCTTTACTATTTCCATCTGGCGTCACAGCGGAAATTGCTACGCACAGTCTCCGCGGCGCTGATTGCTGCGACTTCGTATGTTGATAGGTTGGAGCAGGTTTCCTTAATTGATCCACACACTCAGTTGTTCAACCGCAAATACCTCGACCCACTGCTGTCCGGTTAAAAGTCGAACAGAATCAATTGGTTGCTGGAATTGTGTAAGTCAGTGCAGGAGTCGGATGCGTGAAGTGCCTGTAAAATGGGCGTTTTCTCGAAAAGGGTAAGGCTGAGAATCTGTAGAATCTGATACAGACTGGCCTCCAGTCCCAATCGCTTGCGCATGATGGCTACCAGCACATACACCGACACTGCGATCCAGATTTGAGTTTTCACGGCGTTCTCGCTGGTGCCGTAAAAGGCTTTGATCCGCAGGTGCTGCTTGATCCATTTGAAAAACAGCTCCACCTGCCAGCGTTGCTTGTAGATTTGCGCGACGGTCTGTGCCGGAAGCGCGAAATTGTTGGTCAGGAACTTCAGGCGCTTGCCAGTTTCAGCATCGAAGTAGCTCACGCGTCGAAGTGTATCGGGATACGCCGAAGCTGATCCAAAGGATGTGAGTACGACAGTCTGATCGGAGCGAACGCCGGTGCTCTTATCAACGGGATGTGAGTAGCGTCGCTGGAGCAACACGTTCGATTTGGTGCGCACCACGAAGAAGGCCGAGTTGAGCGTCAGCGCAAACAACCGCTCGAAATCGATGTATCCGCGATCCATGACATAGAATGCTCCGGCTTCCGGCAGAATCTCGTCGAGTATATTGACGTCATTCACCTTGCCATCCGTAATGCGGATAAACATTGGAATGTTGCCGCGAAGATCGAGCAATGTGTGCATCTTGACGGCGGCCTTGTGGGTGCGGAACTTAGCCCATGGAAACAATGACAGGCACAGATCGATGGTGGTTGAATCCAGAGCGTACAAGCTCTGATCCAGATCGACGCCCATTGGATCGCTGGCATAAAGCCTGCGAGCAGTAATAATCAGCCTTTGGGCGAAGTCGGCAAAGATGCGCCAGTCACGCGACTCGTTGGCGTCCGCCAGCGTCGAACGAGCGACCTTGCCTCTGAACCCCAAGTGATAGAGCTTGCCCTGCAACGAACCCAAGCAGGCTTCGATGTCGCGCAGGCTCTCGCGATAGGTCAACTGGGCAAACGCCATTGCCAGATACTGATTCCAGCAAGTGAAGTCTCGCAGTCGCAGGTCGCCACGATAACGCTCGACGCAACGACGAAACTCTCGGTCAGGCAGAAAGCTGATCAACTGCGAGAAAACCGTGCGGCCCTGATTCATAAGCCATTGTCAGCTCTCCTTCGCATTTCAAATCGCGGCAAGCCAGAAATGACTTCAACTTATTGCGCAGCAACTACTTGTAGCCAGCGGTTTCTGAGTTAACCGGACAGCAGTGACCTCGACCAATTGTTCAACCAGCAATTGGGATGGCTGAACCGCTGCGGCAAGTCGGCCACGTTAGTGGTTTTTGAGGTGCTCCCGGATCGACAGAATGCATCAGCAGAAGAGATCGTCATCGAGGCAGCAGTTGTCCTGCGTTCTACCTTCCGTGGCTCAGACTACATCGTGCGCAACTCCGCCAATCAATTTCTTGTGTTGCTGCCGGACACGACCGAGGATCAGGCGCAGTACGCGCTTAATCGACTGACGGACAAAGTAGATAACTGGAATCTTGAGAACGAGACCTGCGAGATGGCATTGCGCAAGGAACTGAGTACCTGTCCTCCGGGCGGGGAGCTCTGGGGGACACTCCGCGAGATAGAGAATCGATTACAAAGTAAGTCTGGTCGCAGGAGTGACCCTCGTGATTTCACAGAAGCCAGTTTCGGCGGTGGACGACTGCCGCTGGGTAAGATGTTCTTACCAATGAGGTAGGAATGCTGCCAGCAGAATTAAATGTGTTTTCATCGCTACGACACCTCCGTCGCAGTCGTCGCTGTTTGTCTGCGATCCAGAGGCTGCGCGGATCTGTCTTTCCACGAGCGCGATAGACTACGGAACGTCCCCCATGAATGAAAAGAGTCCGCAGATAGGTGTCTCCTCTCTTGCTGATCCCGAATAGACGCGTCTTACCTCCGCTAGAGTGCTGGCGAGGCACGAGCCCCAGCCAGGCGGCAAATTGCCTTCCATTATCGAAGACTTTGCCATCGCTCAGGGCAGCAACAGCCGCAGTAGCAGTCAATAACCCGATACCTTCCACCGCGGCGATCCGCTGGCAGGGTTCGCTGGCCTCGAATACCGCACGCAGCTCTTCTTCGATGTGTTCGATCTTGTCGTTCACTTCTACCAACTCGTCATACAGAGAAGCCAACAATCGTCGGCCCAACGTGGTCAATCCATTGCTTTAATCTTCTAGGCAGACTACGCCGAAGCTGACCGATGTGCTGAGGCAGTACTGACCCAAAACCCAAAACCGAGAATCTCCAGTTATGACTGGCTGAGAGAATCGGGGCAGGTCACACTTGAATGTCTAAATCGAACATTAAGCTCGCTCTGGACGCGAGTTTGTGACTTTCCTAATATGGGAGATATTCTTCTCATGCAAGTGCAAGAGATTGCACTTCGCCATAGCTAAGGTGTTATCCCTTTTTGCCATCAAAATCATTATCACATTGCAACTAAGTTGCTTGCCTCATTGAAGGGGCGGAGCGGAGAACGCGTTTTCTTTGGTCTCCGACGTGCAGTGTATGACAGAGCTGGCTTACTTACAGCAGGGGGAAAACGCAATGAAGAAATCTCAGCTTAGCAAATTGGCGTTATTCCTAACCTTAGCCGTAGTTGCACTGGCTGCAGTTTCGGCGCAGGCAACAACGTACGACTTTACGAATGAATACTGGCTCAAAGCAGGTGCCATTTTCCCGGGAACTACGTTGACCGCGGGAACGCAGGGTGTCTACGAGGAGACCACAACGGGCGCGTCACCTGTCATCACCCAACTTACCACCACCAGCTATGGAAGCGGGTTCCATTTCAGCACGCCGGTTCCGGGCGAATTCACCCCGAACGATGGCGGCTCGGCCCTTGTCCTCAACGGTTGGGGCGCATCGCAATATATCAACGGCACGCCTAATAGTATGCAGATTAACACTGGCACTGTTAACGAGAACGTTACCGGCGTCCACAACGTCGTCAACAATCCCACTTTCCAGTACTTCACTGGAGCCACGGTGAATGCTGCCACTGGCGTAATCAGTGGCACGTCAACGGCGTTCAACCTCAACAGCCTTTCTCTGGAGGCTTCTCCAGATGTCGCAACAGGGTTCACTCTCGAAGGACTACTTGGTGGTACTGTCGTTGACCAACTAAGCTTGTCAGTCAACGGCTATAATCCCTGGGTAACCGTCTCACCCGATTGGACGAACATCGATGAAGTTGAGCTTCTGGGTGTCTCAAGTTCGTACCCGATGGAAATGGCCAACATCAATATCACTCCGTACGTTGCACCTGTGCCGGAACCTGCGTCCCTATCGATGCTTGCAAGCGGGCTGTTAGCTCTGGCTGGGATGGCAAAGCGAAAACTTTGCAGGTAATCTAACTAACATCCTATAAAACGGAAGACTTCGCCAACTTTGTTCCGAGAAGACTGGCGAGGTCTTTGGTCCTTCCGAGGGGGGCATGAAGTGTCAGCGACCGTGCCAGTGTCACGGATTGCTGTCAATACATCGCCCAGTAATGGAGCACTGTAGAAGTTGCCGTCGATGGCGACGTGATAGTCGATGATGTTGACGGTGGCACGCAGCCACCGGCTCATGTCGAAGCGTTCGCTTGGCAAAAGTGCCAGAGCCGCCTTCTCCAAACTCTGGAACAAGCTGGCCCGCGAGCCGTCCCGGCTGCGGAAAGGACGCTCGTTCAGCCGCACCAGCAGCTCGCGGATCGCCTGGTTGAGTTCCGGCAGACTAAAGAACTTCCGGTTGCGCAACGCCGCTATGATCCAGCGTTCCGCTACTTGGACTCCGCTTTCTACTTTGGCCTTGTCGAGAGTCACCGAATGCAGATTGTGCGGGATCCACAGTAAGTCGATTCCGCATCACTCACCCCTTTCATCCGCCTTGCGGTGCCGACTACGAACTGGTGACGAGGAAGCTCACCTGGGGTGAAGATCGGGTCGTCTTTTACGACCCAAACGGGAAGCTTAAGTCCTTGTTTACCAACGTAACGGACGTGGTCGCGGCAGATGCCTTCGATCGCATCTCTGCGGGCCGGTCAGCGTTTCGCGTGGACGACCGTCTACGCTGTCCAAGGTGGGGGGCTGGCTGGGCGATGCTGCTAAGGGTGTAGGCGAAGGACTGCTTCAGACCGGAACCGCGCTCTCACCGCTACTTAACAAGATTCCTTGGCATTGGAGCTAATCGTTGTATTGGTTGACCCGCCCGCAGATACCATCGTGTTTGCCGCGATGCTACCTGATGCTGTGACATCCAAGGGTGAAGCTCCAGCGATGACTTGCTGGAAGAAACACCTTTGGCCCGCGCTGGACGCGAAGAAGAACGAACTGCCAATCGCCGCGGTGTTGATCGGTAAAATCTCCGGCGCCTACTTCACGCTGGAAGATATCGAACAACTCGGAGCACAGCACTTCAAAGAGGGCCAGCCCGTATTCCGGCGCGGCGGCAATCAGTCGAGCGTTGGCTTGAGCCTCTCCCACTAGAGCAGAGCCTTGATCCTTAACCACTGCAATCAATAGTTCCCGTCCGTCTTTAAAAGGAACTATGTCGGAAGCGGAACTGCACTTCCTCAAGGCGAGAATGAGAGGCGGAGTGATTAACAAAGCTCGACGCGGCGAGCTTGAGATGGGGCCGCCCGTAGGGCTGATTTATCGGGATGACGGCGTTCTGATTCTGGATCCAGACGCCGAAGTACAAGCTGCGATCCGCATGGTCTTTGAGACCTTCGCTTCAGCGGCATCGCAACATCGTCTTGCTTGGATACATCCGTTCCTCGATGGCAAACACGGCTATTCACTCACGCCTATCTAATCAGGGCTGGTTTTACGGAAATTCCAAGCACTCAGGCAACCTGGATTTGCTTGAGGACGATCTGGATTATTACCCGGCCCGCATGCTCAGAACGCAATGCATTGTTGCTGGCGGTAGCGCAATGCTGCCACATGGCAAAGAAATGCTGCCGCACTCTGTTTGTGCACCAATTGCAGTCCAATCCATAACAAAGTTATAATTAAAGTTATAAAGTGGGGGGGGATATGTCCACCGTCAAAGTGACCACAGTAGGCAATTCAACCGGAATTGTCCTACCCAAAGAGGTGTTGGAACAGCTCCACATCGCCAAAGGCGACGTGCTCTATGTGACCGCAACCCCTGGCGGGATACACCTGACTCCATATCGAGCCGATTTTGCGGCGGCGATGGAAGCCGGGACAGAGGTGATGCGGCAATATCGCAATACCTTACGGAAACTCGCTGAATGAGCGAGCCGATCTGGCTGGAGCTGGACGCCGTCCTCGCCTTGCATGACATGCAGCTCGCCGCGTTTGGCGGGGCTGGGGGATTGCGCGATGCCGGACTGCTGGAATCGGCATTGTACCGCCCTCGGAACGTGTTGTGCTATGCGTCGGAAGCTCCCTCGCTGGCGCGTCTTGCCGCCGCCTATGCCTTTGGCCTAGTCGAGAATCACCCCTTTGTCGATGGCAATAAACGCACAGGGCTGGTTGTCTCTTTCACTTTTTTGAAGCTGAATGGGCAAAGTATCACGGCCAGCGAAGAGGACGCTTATGAGACGTTTCTCGCCCTTGCCTCAGGAGCTCTGAGCGAAGAGGCGCTCGCCGATTGGATGGCCGAGAACTCTGAGCAGGAGAGGGAATGACGCACACGGTTCTGAAAACGCTTTGGCTTCCGAAGCATAGCTAGGTAGAGTCCGTTGCCATGATGGAAGTAATGTTTTGCCGTGTGGAAGCATAACTTTGCTTTCGTGGAAGACTTCTCTGCCCTCAGGCAATTGTCGCGTGCTGTTCTCATCCCGGACGACTGTCCAACGCTTACTGAACGTGGCGAGTTCATCCATCAGTGCCATAACGAAGTCGCCGGCCTGCTGGCGGGGCTGCCTCCTTATGGTATGGAATAACAAGGAGAATACAACCATCAAGGATTGGAGGACGGCTCAGTTTTCCGGGGCGGATCACCTGTGAGCCCGAAGGTGCGGACCATCGTTACATCGGGCTCAAACTGTACGGGTGCAGATCCCACGGATAGACAGATAGTTTGCAGTCGCCACGTTCAGTTGATTGGGCTACCTTGACGCGTAGTTTAGCCAACGCTACTATGCAGCAATGGTGAAAGGAAAAGTTCAATCAGGTCCTTCGTCAGAGTTGCCAAAGCGATGGGGCGTTAGCGCCTCGGCTCTGCTCCAGGTGGAGGACGGCGGTGAATGGAAGAAGATGGGGTTCGCATCTTTCTCGCTGTACCTAGAGAGCGTGGCTAGGGAAAGCAAAAGGCAGCCGTCTTCCTTATGGCGTGAACGCTCGTCGGGGCGAGTGTACAATGACCTGCGAAAAAAGTTGGATCCATCTGGAAAGCACTTTCCGGACCTGAGCGCTTCTGGGGTTAAAGCGTCCCCCGAGCCTCTCGAGATTGTCTGTAAGATTGCGCGCGTCGCACCGGTAAAACTTGTTGAGGATTTGGAGCGGCGGGCTATGGAAGGTGAGGTAACCCGCCGCGAATTGCGGGATATATGGGAAACCTACCGGCCTGTTCTAGGTCGTAGAACTGCGAGAGGCAGGGGACAAGAGACTCCTCGTTTTGACCAGAAAAACTGGAAGATGAAGCGTGCACTTACTGAGGCCAACAGCTTGGCATCGATCGTTCAGAGCGGTCCTGCATGGCTGCGTGTGGCTGGGAAGGCGTTTCTGTACCGACTGGTCCATATTTCCGGAAATGACGCTTTGCGCCACCTGTACCCATCCACACCCGATGTGGTTGTACTCTTAAAACGAGACGAGCACAGCCCTTTTCAAATCCACGGAATTGAAGCAGGGCACTTGATTGGAGATAACAGGTTTCTACTGGATTATGACGGCTACAACATCGGTGTCGATTTCCTATGGTTTGCGACATCTAGAGAACCATCCCAGCAGGAACTGAAAAGGCTTCCCCAAGAAGTTGGAGTGCTTCTCACGACACTCGACGTTATCCGTGTCATCAAGGATGCCGATCCAATCTTTGGAAGTTCCGAAAAACGAGAAGAACTCCGGAACGAATTGTTGTGCGAATCGTCACGAAACGCGTCTCGAAACTAACCATGTGTTCCGTGGATCATTTTCTTTGCTGGATACATCGGTTTGCTGCCACCTACTACGCTCCATTGCTGCCGCCCAGCACATGCAAATCCTGCCACTCGGGGAGTCAGCCTCACTGATGTTCTTGGCGCTGTCTCAGAGACTGCTAACAACCTGAACACAGCGAGACGTTCCATATGCGACTCCATCCCAACTGAGAGCTCCCTGACCAGGGTTGCTTTAATTATTATTAGCCAATATAATCTTAGCTAAGGTGGGGGCGTCATGTACGAAGCAACTATGCACGAAGCCAAGACAAACCTCTCCGCGTTAGTGAAGCGGGCTCAGAGCGGCGAAGAAGTGGTCATTACGTCGGGTCGGACGAAACAGCCGGTTGCGAAGATCATCCCCATCACTAAGGCAAAGGCCAAGGGGCGTGTGCCGGGTCTATTTAAGGGTGTGTTCACGATCACGCCGGATTTCGACGCTCCGCTTCCTGAAGATGAAGCTCGCTTATGGTCTGGAGAGTAAATGAAACTCCTGCTGGACACACACGCACTCCTTTGGTGGGCGCTTGATTCAGAGGAGCTAAGTCAGAAGGCGCGACGAGCGTTGAACGATGTAAACAACGACGTGTATGTTTCAGCAGCGACTGCTTGGGAAGTTGCTACCAAATTTCGGATTGGCAAACTTCCCGATGCAGATCAACTAGTACATTCGTTCAGCGATACTCTCCAGCGACTTGGATTTCTCGAGCTGCCAATCTCAATCGGACATGCTGAACGCGCTGGACTTATGCGAATTGAACATAAAGATCCTTTCGATCGTATGTTGATCGCCCAGTCGCAAGCCGAAGGCCTTGTGCTGGTTAGCAGCGAGGAATTGTTCGATACCTTCAATGTTCACCGCCTATGGTGAATGGCACCAACCCGAAGTATCCGGGTCTTGTTGGTGTCGCGGAAACTCGCCTGCTTGTGTCGCCGCCCCAGCAGCCGCTCGCTGCGGCAGGACAGTTCATCCGATACCAGGATGGAGATCAGGTCGATGTGCTTGCCGCCCATCTGTGCCTGGTAGAGGGCAAAGCCAACCTGCTGCTGTACGGCTTTCGGAAACTCCGCCAAGACACGGTTGGAGTCGGCAACTAAGATCAGTGGTCACGTGGAATCCCGAAATGAATGAAGGCGACCGGGAGAAGCGGAACGCTATGGCAGCCCGAGGCTACTGGCAGGCTTATCAGGTCGTGAAGCGAAGCGTCGCAAGGGTCCTGCATGGCGAGAATCCAGTCATGGTCGCAGATGAAGATCATGGGGCGTGGTACCGGGAACTTTTTGCGCCAAGTGTCGCGGTAGGCCTGCTCAAGCCTGCCGACCTAGCCGGCTATCGCACCGGCCAAGTCTTTATTCGGAAGGTTTATGCAGGTGCCTTTGAACCGCGAGGCGGTGAGAGACGCCATGCCTGCCTTCTTCGATCTGCTGCGCGAAGAACCCGAGCAGGCCGTGCGCGCGGTGCTTGGGCATTTCGCGTTCGTCTACATCTATCCCTACATGGACGGAAACGGCCGCATTTGGCATTGTCTGGTGAACGTAATGATGGCGGCCGGGCGATACCCATGGACGGTGATACCCCCCCGGCGCTCACCAAGAATGATCCAGTAGTGTTCGATTAAACTGACCCACGTCAGGAACAGGATTTGTAACAAGCAGAGAGGCAGACGCATCATCATCCCACGCCGAAGGCGTGGCTGTTTGTTTTAGCCGCGGCTTTCGTTGCGACTCGTCGATGCCTGGGACGCGCTTCAGGGAAGGCGTTCAAGTTGACGCCGGAGATGTTGAAAGTAGTCGTCGCTGACTTTGAGTTCTTGTACTTCGTCGATAACGGGCTGGAAGTACGCGAGGGAACGCACGGCAGCCAGGGGCGGAGCGTCGGCGGGCCGCAACAGCCGGCGTGCTGCGGCAAGCACCAGTGCGTTTTCTACGGTCTTCAGGGGGACGGCTCGATCATGCAGTTGAGCAGCCAGTAGCCGGTCCTGACGACGAACGCTTCCCGTGGTCCCGGGTGTTTGGCGGTAGGCGTCGAGAACCTTGCGGACATACTCTTCCCGGCTGCAACGGCTCGCTTCCATGCCGTTCGCCTCAGCTTTGTGGATCGCGCAGCGACGGGCCGTTGATATGAACGGTGTGGCAGTAATGGCGGAGCCGGCTCAACAGTGCATCCACCATGGCTTGGTTGCCGAGGAAGTTGCGCCATTCGTCATATACGAGATTGCTCGTGATAATCGTGGAGTGGCGGTGATAGCGCTCTTCCATCAGTTTGAAGAAGATGTTGGATTGTTCTGGCTTGAGATTTAAATACCCTAATTCGTCAATCAGCAAAACGTCCAGACGGGCCAGTCGGTTCAGCAGTTGGCGCGAGGAACGGTCGGCCAGCGAGGCATACATTTCATCGAACAGATCCTGAGCGCGGATGAACTGACAACGGAAGCCATTCTCTAAGGCTTTGAGCAGTAGACCCGACGCCAGTCCAGTCTTGCCGACGCCAGTGCTTCCGATCAACACGATATTTTCGGCCTTGGCGACGAACTCCAGTTCGGCGAAGGCGTGGATCTGTTTGCGGTTGACCCCGGGTTGGCGAGCGAAGGGGAAGCTGGCCAGCGACCATTGCTCGGGCAACTTCGCCTGCTTGATGCGCCAGGCCAGAGCGGTTTCCTGCCGGTTGTGCCACTGCGCCCGCAGCAAACGGGTGAGGAACTCGGAGTAGGAGACATCCTCTTTCTCGGCGGCAGATAACTGTTCGTCGTAAAGCTCCAGGACACGCTTCAGGTGGAGATTCTTCAGCAGTTGTTCGAGTTCTTCACTGAGCTTCATGTCATTCCTCTCCGTCGTTGTTCAGCAGGAAGTAGTCGCGTGCCACTTGGCGCAGGATCATGCGCTCGACGCGATCGAGGTCGTAGAGACCATAGCGAGCGGCTTCGCGCACTGCGGCCAGCAACGGTCCCCGGGGATACTCCCGCACCAGGCGCAGCAGTTGGCGCAAGGCAATCGTGACCAGCTTGCGGCTGTGTTTCTTTAAATCGGTGACATAGTCGGCGATCTCGGGAACAGCTTTGAGAATGGCCTCTTGTTCGAGATGGAGATCGCTGCGCCTGGCGCCCTGGCCCCACGGTGCGCGGTGTTGCGGCAGCATCACGCGCTGGTGCTCGGCCTCGGCGATCCGGCGGTGACTTACAAGGTTGCGGGCATCGAGTTGGATCTCTACTTTGTCTTTGCTCTCGCGCACCTCGACACGGCGGCCGATCCAAGAGATCGGAACGGAGTAACGATTACAGTGCAGGGCCACATAGCCTTCCAAGTCGACCGTGCGTTCGTGCAGACGATACACTTCCGGAACCCAGACCGGCAGTGGACGCAGATGGTTCTGCTCCAGCACAAACAACTCGCGGGGCACGGCACGGATATGTTTCTTGTAGGTCGCGTTGACGCGGTCGCACCACTGCCGGGCCTGCTGGTTCAGCTCCTCCCAACTGGAGAAGGTGCGGCCCGCCAGGAAGTTATGCTCGATAAAGTGGAAGGGACGTTCGACGCGGCCGGAGCGGTTGGCATCGCCGCGCTCATGGGCTTGGAAGCGGAAGCCGAAACGTTCGGCAAAGGCGGCCATCTCGGCTACCGGAACCATCTGGCTGCCGGTGCCGCGCAGCACCACGACATGGGTGTTGTCGATCATGACCCGTTGAACCGGAGCCCCGCCGAAGTAACGCAGAGCCTCGGTCAGAAACACCTTGCAATCGAAGCGCTGGAACGTTGGGTACAACTGGAAGAACAACATGCGCGAGTAACACAGCACGGCTGAGGCGGTCTGTACCTTGCGCCGCTTGCCGCCCAGCATGACCTCGTGCGGCGAGGTGTCGTGTTGAAGTTCCTCGCCCGGTGCGAAGTGGTACTGCCCCGCCGCCACCGTCGGCGGTTGCCCGATCCCATGACGGCGGCAGAAGGCCGTCAGTGCCTGATAGGAGAGTGTCGCCCCCTGAGCCGTCAGTTCTTCTTGCACCCGCATCAGGTTCCCTTTGCAGTTGGTCAGCAGCTCCAGGATCTGTTGCCGGTACGGCTCGGCTTTCTCGGGACGCGACAGTAAGGGAACCTGCGAGGAGTTCGATCGTAGGACTTTGCGTACCGTCAAGCGGGAGAGCTTCAGCACCCGCGCAATCTCGCGTTTGCTCACTCCCTGTGCATGGAGTTCCAGAATCGCGCTCCGCTGGGCTTGACTCAACATAGGCTCTCTCCTGGTCGGGTGGGATTTTGGCGGCCAGACGGCCGAGTTCGTGAAGGGCACGATCAACCTGCTGCCGCAGTTGTCTGCACTGGTCGCGATCCAACTCGACCGTGGCACCAGCCAGTCGCCGATTGGCTCGATGGCTGATCGCCAGCACCATCCCCAGATCGCGTGACAGTTCGGCAATGGCCGTCGAAGGCGGCTCGGGATCACATTGCCGCTGGGCTTTCAGAAACAACTGCGGTTGATCGAGAATGCGTTGCCGTATCGCCGGCGAAGCGTTTCGCCAGGCGGCATACAACTGCCCGGCTTCCCGGCTGGTGAACCGATGCGCCGCCAACGCTTCGGCCATGCGCTGACAGTCTTCGAGGCTCGTACGTGCCACCGGTACCAGGAACTTCATTGCAACGTGGGCCGTGATCGCACCGCTGCGGACTTGTTGCTGCACGCTCTCCGGAAGCTGATCGACCAGCGCCAGTTGACGCGATACCCAACTCAGACTGCGATCGAAACGGCGGCCCAACTCGTCCAAGCCATAGCCGAAGCGATGCTCCAGTTCGGCCAGCAGCCAACCTTCTTCCAGTGCCGTATCCCGTTCGCCCCAACCCAGCGAACGGTCCATCACCAGCGCTTCGACTTCGCTCATCGGCCAGACCACGGCCTCCACCGTGTCCCGGCCCAGTTGCTGCAACGCCGCGATCCGCTGGTAGCCGTCGATGACAAGGTAACGGTCAACCTGGTCGGTGACCGCCACCACCACAATCGGCGTCTGCTGCCCCGAACTGGCCAGCGACGCCAACAACCGCCGCTGCCGCTCCGGCCGGCGAACCCGCAGGTGCCCCCAGCGCCGATCCAGTTGATGAAACTCAAGTTGCATTGCCCACTTCCGTGCTGTTCTCGGTATAGGGGCTAGCGCGACCAAGCACCATAGGGTTGTTCTTTTCAAGACTCCTGCATACCCAGAGGCTTTGCATCAAGTGGTTGAAAGATCAGCAGTTGCGCCGAAGCTAAGTTGTTCTTTTCAAGCTTGGTCACGCCCGGCCCGACCAGCCAAACCTTGGCCAGAGAACGCTTTAGGTCCAAAGCTAAGTTGTTCTTTTCAAGAAACGCCAGACGCGGCTTTTGGTCGCGCACCTGCTGCCGCTGGCGGTTGCGAGCAACCGCCTCAGGATGTTGCGCGCGATATTGTCGGAGATAGTCGGGATGCTCGTCGCGCCATTGCTTCTGGCTCTCCTGCGCCACTTTTCGATACACCGCGTCGCTCGCCAGTTTCTGCCGGTGATAATCCCGGCGTCGCCCCTGCTGACATTCCGGCTGGCTACAAACCGCTTGTTGGGGACGGTAGACCGACGGAACAAACCAACGCTGGCAATAAGGACAGCAGCGAGACGTGTTCAATCCGACTCCTCAGTGCTTCAAGATGAGTGACTCAAGATCAAGCCCGAGGAGAAACCATGGAGGGAAAGCAAACAAGGATCGCCGCAGCGGGGACTCAGATGAGTTACCCGCACGAACATCATTCTTCAGTTACAAGGCCGGTGGGTCATTCTTGGCGAGTATGGATGGGTCAGTTCTCGAAAGCGCCGAAGGTGATACCCTTCGGAGAACGCAGTGCCTATGTGGAGGCGCTCGAAAAAGCGAGCGTCGGTGAGGACATTGGGCCTTTCGCGAGTTTCCTCGCCGGCTTGTACGAAAAGAATTGGCCGGCGAACCATTGCCGGAAGTTCCGAAAGTTGTTTCCCAACCATTGCCGGTCATGCCGGCAAAGATGTGCCACCCGGAACGCTCAACAACATCAAGAAACAGGCGGGGATCAAGTGACGGAATATCTTGTAGTGTACGAACAATCGCAGAATGGATGGGGAGCGTACGCCCCCGATCTTCCAGGTCTCGGAGTGAGGTGATGGAAGTCAAACCGCAGCTGCATGTCTTCGGGCATATTCACGGTCAAGATTGGACCGACCACGTTCGCGAATGTCGCCATGTGGGCTGGAGACGGCGACGCCGAACGGAGACCGTTCACAATCACACTTCAGGGAGGTGACCAGCAATTGAAATTCCTGCGCGGTATGAACGGTCGATGATGAAAAACGGCCTTTTCGCGGTCGCGAAGGCGAGCGTGGGAATTTGCACCCGCTTCTTCTTCTTCTTCTCCATCCGTCTGTCCTGCCAACCAAAGGGTCAGACACCCACTTTGCTGTGAGCTTTCAAATGGTGCTCAGAAATCTCCGCGTCAGTGGTACGTACCGCAACTGCTCATCAACTTTGTTGCGAGTCTCTTTGTCGATCGGCAGCTCGCTCGAAAGATGTGACCACGTGTTCACGGTTAGCTCAGCGGTAGCCAGCGCTGTGTCGAGTACGATGTGTGTCGGCACGCGGGCCTTGGCTGCGAATCGCTCAAGCAGGTGTTCGTCGAAGTATTTTGTGTCCTTTTCCTTCGCTATGGATAACGCCATCTTGCGATCGTCTAGGTATGCGACTGTCGATACAAAGTCATATCCTGGCGCCAACCGCGGCTTTCTTCCGTCCGGATAGATCAGGGACCAATTTTTCAGGTGCATATCCGCATTGCCGATCGCGGCGCTGAACACAAGACGGCGGACAAATTCAAGCAGATCCTCTTCGCCGAGAATTCTCCAGATGTCGGCGGCCATATTCGTATAGCTGTAGTTCCTATACTTGTCGTCGGGGAACTGCCCGTAAATCTGGTTGAAGTCTTCGATGTGGATTCTTTCGCCATCGGGGGTTCGGTCGAAGCGGCGTACATAAAGAGAGTTTGCCATCTGGTTTTGCAGTTCAGCCGGAAGGCCTCCGACTTCTTTTGTCGGTACGAGGCCTACGTCGGCCACGTCGATCCCGACCTCACGGGCCAGCGTCATCATCGAGTATTCGTTTTCCGGTACGTGCCGATACCGAGGAGAGGGTAGTTTGACGATCCAGTATCCGCCGCGTCCCTCGGTTGGAATCGTGAGTTGTTTGCCGGGACTGCCAACAGCGGAGAATTTCAGTTGTACACCGGCGAGCGAGAATCGCAGGAGTTCCTGCCGGCTTTCCTGCGTGTCTTGCTTGGCTGCATCGCGAGGAGGTAGCGAACGCCCTTCCGCATCTTCAACGACCACCGCTCCAGGCAGATCAGTTCCCAACAACCACAGAAGGAAAAACTCACGCACCTGCTTGACGCCTCCACGTTCGGAAACGTACTCGCGGAGCCTGCCTTCGGGCAGCAGATTTGAGAGAAAAGGAGGAACTTTTGTCTGGTCCTCTTTAGGGACTGCGATTATTTTTCCCTGTGCATCGTAGTTGCTTAAACTCAACACGGGCCGATTCGCGTCTTTTATGTACGCGTCATCGAATACAAAGAGATTGCGATCATATGGCAGATTCGTCAGTATACCAACGCGCACTTGGTTGAGCCGCACTTCGAGGACGGAAGGACGTTCGATGGTACTAGCGTTCATGGTCTGCATCCTCGGGCTCATTTCCGACCAGCTTAGGCCCCGCAAACTCCGTGGTCGCTTCGCTGGTCGAAGGGGGTGGCGCGATCATGTAGCGAACCGCAGGAACCAGGTGCTTGGGAACCAGCATCGGTTCCAGGTCCAGTATCCGAGCGAGTTCCAAGACCGTAGAGAGTCTGAGGTCGGTCGCACCATGTTCGATTCTGGCGATCTGAGACTGGGGCATGCCGACCCGTCGCCCAAGCTCCGCTTGGGATATTTTGCGGCTTCGTCTCTGCCCCCGGATTGTGTTTGCCCAATCGTTCCTGGTGTAAAGAGCCATATATATATCCAATTAGATATTATTGTAGCATAGTATATCTATTGCGATATCGAGCGCCCATTCCAGAGCTAAATATATTGGTATGGATATTTAATCAAATCCTTATATCTCTTTAGATATAAATACAGAGTTGACACGCACGAGTGCTCCTGATAGATTTTCTAGCGTACGCTACCATACCGGAGTGTAGAGAACGTGATGACGGGCAATCAGAAAATTGACCTATATATGAGTGCTCCCGTAGTGTTCTAGCGTCCGCTACCACGACCCAGTGGCAGAAAGGATAGGGCAGCGTGAAAACAGGCAATCAGAAATCCGACATGGCAGATAAAACGCTTGCCGACCTCCTGCGGGAGATCGACAGAACAAATCACCAGTTCGGAGCACAGCGGTCCGCGGCAGCTGAAATTGTGCGATTTTTCGAGATGGAGGCCTATGCGATAACGGTTGAGATGCTGCACGGAATCGACGAACAGTTCCGGGCCTTCTTGCTTCGGAAATGGAAAATAAAGTCCGCGAGGACCTATGTCTCCCATTTGCGTAGACTGGTGCGTGAGGCAGTTGCTTTGGGTTGGACAGAGCCGCTACCCAAGTGGCCACCGGAGTGGGCGCTAGTGCTATCAGCGCTCGAACACACCAGGGGACAGGGAACACTCATCAAGTATGCGGTTGGAAGCGGCATCACGCCCAAAACGCTGTCGGACGATGACCTGACACGACTGCGTGAACAAATAATTAAGGCTGGGAGGACAGATCCCTACGCGAAAGAGGTGATTTCCGCCTTCAAGGCCGCAATTCGGGAAGCGAAATTACAGACGGCTTTCCCATTACTCTCCCTTGAACATGCTGGCGGTGGAACACCGTTGGATCAGTTGCCCGAGGGTCTAAAGGCAAACGTGCTTCATTTTCTTGCCTGGCGGATGGAGTACAGCCGGAGAGATTTGAAACAATTGCGGCCGATCTCTACCAATCGACTTTGGCTTACTATCTCGCGACTTTATGGATACAGGGTAGATGTGCGGGGTCTTCCTGCGGTCGACTCCCTTAAAGACCTTTTATCTGAGGATTTGGTCACAGAATATGTCGAGTGGAAGAAAAAGCGCGTCGACGGGGATCCCTTTTATGCCGAAATGCGATTCTTCTATGCCAGCATCAAGCACTATCCGCCATTGAAAGGCTATGATCTGAAGTGGTTTCCCGAAGCTTGCAAGCTTATCCAGCATACGGAACAGTCAAAAAAGGAGGAACGCAAAGAGCGCAGACAAATTCGTTTCGATAAATTGCAATTAATAGTAACTAAATTGGCAATGAGCTTTAATCATAATCTTTAAGGCCGCATTATCGTGCCAGCTATCGGCAGCGCTAGGGCCACCTATAGTGTGCCCTATTCCACTGTTCAATTCTGGCAAGCGCTATAGCGTTTAGCTCTCTTTACTCTCCTTATTCCATTGATCAACACGAACAGCTCCAATTGAGGCATCCAGTTTTTTGCCGTAGAGGCGTTCCGTCATCCTCGGATCTGTATGCCATAAAATCTTGGAGAGAATTAGGTAGTCCAGTGGATAATACGCGAGCCATGCCTCCGCGAAGGAACGCCGAAATTCGGATGGAACAATCCACCTGCCCAAAAAACTCCGGAGTGACAGGGTTCCCACGTGGGCTGTCATATCCTCGATTGATATTGGTTTGCCCTTTTCACTAACGAATAAATTATTGCAGCTGCGGCTTGAGCCTACAAGAAGTGGCCGCCAGTGATCGAGATAGTCCTCAAGAGGGCCAACCAGCCGCTCGGGCAGGACCCCTCTGACCCTTCGGCTATTTGTCTCTTTTGAGCTAAAGCGATATTGCCAAACCTTTGCGCTTGGATCATTGGCTATAAGCTTTTTTACCCAGGGCGGGGTCGCAACATTTTTAGCAACAACGTCGTTGAAAATGTTTCCACGTGCGCCCGTTTTCCCAACTCGGCATTTTCTGAGATAGCGTTGTTTCCACGGCAGAGTTGTCAGCCACAGCAGCAGTAGATGGTCACGCCTGAGTCCTCCTTCCTCGATTGAGGGGAGCGAGCCCGATTGTAGTTGCGTCGCCGCGACCTGTACATTCCCAATTCCCTTACTTTCAAGTTCTTTGAACCACTGATCAACAAAAACTGCTCCATGCGATTCGTCAAAGCCATCCCCGTAGACTTTCACCGTGGCCCTTGTACCTGCGTGCCATAAGATGTCTGAAAGAGCCGAGTACTCCCGTGGATGATCCTCGAGCCATCTTTGCGCAAAAGAATGTCGAAATGCATGTGGCGTGATCGGCTGCCCCAACTCACGGTATGACACTTTTCGAACTAGACGCAAGATGCTTGACTTGGATAGCGGAGCACCCGCTTCATCGACGAACAAATTGCTGCATTCGCACGTGCCTAACAGAATTTGACGCCATCGCCCGAGGTATTCCTCCAATGGCCCAACTAGCTGCTCGGGCAGCACGCCCTTGGCAATACGGCCATTCTTCGTCTCGCTAGACGTGAAATAGAATTGCCAAACCTTGGCGCCTCGATCCTTTGCTATTAACTCGTCGACCCAAGATGGTGTTGCGATATTATCGTCCGGAACGTCCCAAAAAATGTTCGCATGTGCTCTCTTTTTACCAACTTGGCACTCCCTGCTGTATCGTTTTCCATCAACTCGGCACTCCCTAAGGTTTCGTTGCCTCCACGGCAGTGTGGTAAGCCACAGGAACAGCAGATGATCACGTCTCAGCTCGGCCTCCCTGGTCAACTGAGGCACATGTGAAGTCTGCTTGCCCTGCCGATCGGCCTTCACCCAATCTGACACCGTCTGCGCGACAAGCCCCAGAGTGCGTGCTGTGGCCGCCACCGTTTGCCCGGCATCGACTAATCGCACAGCCTTTTGCTTCTCTTCCTGGGTATACGGCGCACCCCTTGCTTTCCCCATCTCACTTCTCCGTAGTGCTTTTGAAATAACTCGCTGATACGCAACTTCAAGCCTGAGAATCAATGTCTATCGCCGACTTGTGCTCAAAGGTGGAAAGCGGGTTCTTGCTTTCCATAGCCTGCTTCGGTTTGCGCGTGCATTCAACTTGCGGATGATCCGCGGTAACGCCGAGTGTCGTTCGAACTGCATCGGGCTGACGTAATTCAGTGTCGAGTGCAATCTGTTTAGCTATACCTCCGCCCGAGAAGAGTTCGCGCGACCATCACATCGGCATCTTGTGAAGAGTCCGGTGAGTCTACCTCGATCTGCCGGAGAGGAAACAATTACTAAGGTAACCGTCAAGATGAGCCGTTTCTGCATTCTGGAATCATCCCATTAACCTTTTTCGGATTCTGCGTAGCTCATCGAGATGGGAGAGCACGCTACTTCGCATTGCGTGCCGTGACTGAAAAAAGTGGCCTCTCTCTGATGCTATTGTCTGAAAACGACCTTGCAAGCTCGGCAATCCAGTTTTCGATGAAAGGGCAAGATTGCCCAGAATTCGATAAAGCACTTGGCTGCGCATTTCTGGTTATCTGAAACGCAGACACCCGCGGTATGAGGGTAACTCGAATACAACCTTCCGCGGCGAAGATACCTCATTACTCCACGGCGACTCCACACCTCGTAAACCCCAATCACTCAAACCATTTAAAGGAGAATCATGAATTATTGCGTAAACTGCGGCGCATCTTTCGACTAATGCAACGAGTCACAGCCAGTCTGTTCTTTGTGCGGAGAAGTCGATTTCACAGACGATCCGTTCGCAAATGATGCGGATCCAGAAACGTCCGCCGCGCCGTCTCTGATCACGCCTCCACCGCGAATCCAATCCACACAATCGATGGCGGACCTTTGCGACATAGGAACTACTATAAAAACAATCCTGCAGGAATTCGGCACCGAAAGGCCCTCCGGACTGTTTGTCTGCAGTGCGCGTCGAATGCAAAAGGAACTTCGTTTTTGGTATGCACCGATCCGCAGTGTGCTGAGTCCTGGCGAGTGAACCATTGCCGGATATGCAAGCAGGCAGTCGATAGCCGTGATGCCGAGACACCTCGCTGTATAAAGTGCGGGTGGTTAATCTGTGCCGGCTGTCTGGCGTGCAACTGTACACGCTAACCTCGATCGCTCCATGATCCATCTGAATTCGCACCCTCCATTGTCAAAGGCGATCCGGGGCTCAAGCCAATACACCTTCGAATCCAAACTTAGGAATTTTCGGAGCAGCCGATCAGAAAGGACAAGAACCCATGAATGAAGACTACGAATTCGGGCGATTGTAATGAGAACCAGCCCTGTCGTGGAGTCGAATTCGATTCCGACCCCTTCGATGACGACCTCGGTTCAGAAGACGATCTGAATCATTACTAAGCTCGGCGCCCCTTCCTCCTCTGTTTTTCAAGCTATCTGTTCAGTCTTCCAAAATCTCGTCCTAACGCGGGCCGGTCTGTTCCAAAAGCTAAATTTCAAGCCGGTCCCATTCCTGAGGATCCAGTATGAAATTCCGATCAAACCGTTGGGCGGAGTGCGGCCGAAAGCTCCGCCACCTCGACTACTTATCAGCCATGCGGCACGCAGCCAATGTTCCAGACAATGAAACCGTCGTTATCTACCCGTGTTCCTACTGTGACGCCATGCACGTCGGGCATCAGCGTTGGAGAAAAAAGGACAAGAAACGACCTCGCCGTACAAAAACCAGCCAGCCCAAACTTGTGCATGATCTTGCGTGGAGGCTGGCAAGAACCGAACGCAGGATTGCTCTTGTCCAAGCCCGCTTCGCTAATCTTACCAATCCAGGAGAGAACACAATTAGCAAATATGAACAGCGCCTCGGAGACATGCGGAAGCACTTGGCATGTCTCCAGACTCAGCGATGCAATCGGCAACAGGCGCTCGAAGCAGATTCCGCAGCAGCGCTGAATCCGGCCTTGTCAATCGTTATCCCACCGTGCGACAGGCACTCCCACCCCAACTCGAATATCTCCACAATTCTAAAAATTCAGAGGCGTTCATGACTGCGCTGGATTGCATTCTTAAAATGATCGAGCTTATCCGCATGTTTGGCGTAGCACCCGCTCACCCCACTAAGCGCGATGATCTCGTTAGCTATGTTGCGGCCTTGAGGCGTCAGCTTTGCACACTCGCTAACAAACACGGGACACGTGCGACTCGCAATGCGTTAGCTCTTACTAATCTGACCATCAAAATGCTTGGGCTCACGGCAGCCGCAGAACCATTAGCCCCAAGTATTCTGCGCCTGCTCCAATCTCCCATTGCATCGAAGCCGCTTTGTTCGGATGATGGAGAAAACTGCAGAACCCATCGCGGGTGACTGTGTTCTGAATGTGGCCGTACCTTCGGGTGCGGCCATTTTCTAATGGTGCGCCCGGCAGGGCGCACTCACTTGGAGGTGAAAGTCCTCTACACACCCGGCAAGGGGAAGTGTTAGCTGAACGGCAAGGGTGTCCGTCGCGAGGCGGGATCCGAAGGAAGCCGGAGGCAAAGCGCTGGCCTGACGAACAGGAAGCGGATAGAGGCGGCACGGCGGGGTAAGCGGGCCATTAGACGCAAAGCCCAGTTCTTGCACGGAACGCCGTGACGTATATCCGACAGGCATAAGCGTGAAGGTGGGTGCGCAATACCCGGGGAGATCTGGTGGTCTGCCTTGTGCTACCGGCATTGAGAGATGTTGGGAAGGATCACCAGAAGTCAGCCGAGGCCATAGTAGTACCGCGCAAGCGGGACGAAGGGCCGAACATGAAATACGGGAGTAGGACAACAGATCTCGATGCGAACCGATGATGCAGAAGCGTACGCGAGTACGGCCAGCACAGGCAAAGGCAGGCGGAACCTGCCGGGAACTGGCGCGGGCGCGGAGGTTCGGACGGCGGCTGTTGGGCGAACGAAACCAGAAGCACTGCGGCTGATGGAAGCCGCAGTGGCACGCAGCAACATGCTGTGTGCCTACGAGCGCGTGGTGAAGAATAAAGGCGCACCGGGGGTCGATGGACTGACGGTGGCCGCATTCAAACCATGGCTCCAGGCGCACTGGCCGAGAGTAAGACAAGGGCTGCTGGCAGGCGAGTACGTGCCGTCGGCGGTGCGCAAGGTGGAGATACCGAAGCCGCAAGGCGGGGTTCGCACGTTGGGCATTCCGACGGTGTTGGACCGTCTGATTCAACAGGCGCTGCATCAGGTGATGCAACCGCTATTCGAACCCGAGTTTTCTGAGTCGAGCTACGGTTTTCGTCCCGGACGCAACGCGCACCAAGCGGTCAAAGCCGCGCGGAGCTACGTTGCCGAAGGCAGGCGCTGGACTGTTGATCTCGATCTGGAGAAGTTCTTCGACCGGGTGAACCACGACGTGCTGATGGCGCGGGTGGTGCGCAAGGTGAAGGATGAACGGGTGTTGAAGCTGATCCGGCGCTATCTGGAAGCGGGGCTGATGGAAGGCGGGGTGGTGAGTGCGCGAACGGAAGGCACGCCGCAAGGTGGACCACTGTCGCCGCTGCTGTCCAACATCCTGCTGACCGATCTGGATCGCGAACTGGAGAGACGCGGGCATCGCTTCTGCCGTTATGCGGATGACTGCAATATCTATGTCGGAAGCAAGCGGAGTGGACAGCGAGTGATGACGGCGATCACAGCGTTTCTGGAGCAAAGACTGAAGCTGAAGGTCAATGCGGCCAAGAGCGCGGTGGCGCGTCCGTGGCCGCGGAAGTTTCTGGGCTACAGCATGACGTGGCACAAGAAACCGAAGCTGAAGATCGCGCAACAGAGCCGTGAGCGCTTTGCGGAAAAGGTCCGCAAGGCGCTACAGGAGGCACGTGGCAAAAGCCTGAAACAGGCGGTCGAGCAGCTCCATCCCCAACTACGGGGATGGATCTCGTACTTCCGGCTTACCGAAGTAAAAGGTGTGCTGGAGGAACTCGATGGCTGGATCAGACACAGGCTGCGAGCGCTGCTCTGGCGGCAATGGAAGCGCAATCACACACGGGCCAAGAACCTAATGCGACGTGGACTACAACAGCAACGTGCGTGGCAATCGGCCACCAACGGACACGGTCCGTGGTGGAACAGCGGTGCCTCGCACATGAATGAAGCCTATCCGAAGTCTTGGTTCGACCGCATGGGGCTAGTTTCGCTGCTGGAAACTCAGCGGCGCTTCTCGCCTGTTTCATGAACCGCCGGATGCGGAACCGCACGTCCGGTGGTGTGGGAGGACGGCGGGGGTAACCCCGCCTCCTACCCGATCATTAATGTACGCATCGTCGGTGTACTTATCGAACGGGTGCGCATTCAAAGTTGCAGGAAGGAAAGCATGATCGAAGTGACAAGAATATGGGAGCGGCTGTTCATCGGTGGGCGAAATGACGCAGAGCATCTGATTTGCGCAAATCCCTTCGAAATTGCGACGGCCGTCTGGTTATGCAAGGAGCAGGTGCTCCGCCGCGCCGCTGGTATCAACTACGTACACTTGCCACTCGCTGATGACAAGCGAATTGAAGTCGGACCGTTCGACGCTGTTATAGACGCGATTGGCGAGAACATTCGGTGGGGAACGGTGCTACTGCATTGCGGGAGCGGCGTGGGCCGAGCTCCAATTTTGACAGCGGCTTGGATGCATGTCGTGGGTTACAAAAACATCGATATGGCACTGCAGGAGATTGCAGGATTGAGGCCAACCATAGCCCCATCCGGCATTCTGCTGTCCAGTGTTAGGGAACACTTGAGATGAAGAAATGTGCAACTACGCGGGCGTCTCATGTCTGCGCCGCGAACGATTCCGGAAAGCGAGTGCCGGCGCGGTCGCCAGTAGCCGTGATCAGGGGCGGGGCGGCGCTGGCAAGCACGCTCGAGCAAAGTTGAGGCGACTTGAATGACAAACAGAATCAGCAATGCGTTCACGACCATTCGTGAAAAATTTCACCATATTGCAATGCTTGGTGGCCCACAGTACGCGGGAGTTCTCCGGATGCGCGATACCGAAGGGAGGCTATTCGTCTCGGAGCTAAACCAGTGGTTGTGGAGTCCACGAAGCGGTTTGGCGTCTCGAATTCTCACGGACCAGGAACTTGAAAACCTAGTTTCTCCGATTGAAGTTTGTCGAACGCTGCTGTTGTCGGCGCAAGATACGTTGATTCACCTTCTCCATCAGTTGGAATGTGTGCAGGCAGACGTACACAATAACCGCAATGTGTGGAAGGAGCCTGGAAGCAGTCATGCCGAAACTATACTCAGCGAGCTCTTCAGGTTGCAGGTCCAGCCAACTTACCCAAAATCAACCAGCGTGATGTAACGTCCCAGTGCGCGCCGCGGCGTGCCTGTTCCTATCTACCCCGAGCAGCGTACTAGGACGGAACGTCAGGAATACAACACTCAATATAACCATGAATTAAAAACCCAGGCTGCGGAGCGCCGGAGGCAATGCCGTGCGCCCATGCGAAATGTCGATCTAACAACTGAACGAGGAGAATACAACGATGAGAGATTTTGAGGACGTTGACGGAGACTGTAACGAGAGCCAGCTCCGCTGGGATGATGAATATGACGATTGGGACTTCGACATCGACATCGATGTTGACGATTGCGAATCGGATTTCGAGGAGGCTGAAGATCTCCCCTTCTGATCCCGCGAACCCGTCGTTCGACCCGCGCACCTGGACAAATCAGCGGCGTTCCTTGCCTTTGGCTTCCTATGGCTGCTGCGCTTTCACCCTGGACGTAGTCGCACTTTCGTGGCGAAGCTTCGACCTATATCTCTGTTGCAATAAAGGTTCTTTGCTGTTGCAAGAATTGCGGCGGCCCCGGAATAGGGTTTCGCCGCGACCTGACTTTTCGCGACACTAATTTCATTCCTCCACGGTAACGAGTTCTGGATCCAGTCTTGGCTGTTTTCAGCAGCGCGGACTTTAGGGGTCCTCCGAGTTGACGAACTGGCTCGCGATTTAGGTGTCTCCGAAGTCGCGGTTGGGAACGCACTCCGCCGGCAGGAGGCACGTGGCCTTGTCGAGCATCTCGGGAAGAAAAGTTTTATTAACCGTCTGGTGCAAGAATTCTCAGGGCGAGAACTCATCAACATGCTGAGACCTGAGGCATACCTTTCGCTTGAGACTGTTTTGCGGGACTCAGGTATCTCGACACAGAGTCCAACAGTTCTTACCTGCGTTACTCCTGGACGTCCTGGTGAGTTCCGATCGAATTCCATATCGATAAGCTTCCGCAGGATATCGAAGAATCTTTTTTGGGGTTTTCAGGAGAAGCGAACGCGATACGGCAATTACAACATTGCCGAGCCAGAGAAAGCGCTTTTGGATTGGGTCTACTTGCATCGCCAGGAAGGCAGCATCATAAACACCGACGAATTGGACTTGCAAAGGCTTGATAGGGGCAAGCTGTTGCAGTTTGCAGCGAGATTTCCGATCCCTGTAAAGCGCCAGATTACGGAAGCTGTGGTCAACTTCAATATTGTCTACCCTAGCGTCCCATAGCGTACCTGTTACGCGAGGCCGTCACCCACGTGAATACGAGCCCGTGGCCGGAAACACGGGGCAGACGGACTGACGTGCACACCTGAATCCGTCCACAAGAAACTAACTAAGAAAGTGAGGACGGTGTGGGTGCAAGTAGACATACGGAAGCGCAGATCATTGCGGCGCTGAAGCAGGTGGAGGCTGGGCGCAGCGTCGAGGATGTGGGCCGCGAATACGGGGTCAGCAAGCACACGATCTATGCCTGGAAAGTAGAGTACGGTGGCATGGACAGCTACGCGAGGAGAACGCGCGGCTGAAGAAGCTGGTGGCGGATCTTAGCCTCTCGACATACAAGAATGTCTCGTACCCGAATTTAACAGAGGAGAACACGCTCCTCTCAAGTAATTTATTCACTATTTCCTCGACAGCGGCTCGAACGGTATTTTCTTCCTGGATCAGCCAACTTCGGCGATACCCGCGTGCGGCGATTGGTACTGCCCCAGTTATGAAAGTCAGCCCTGCTGGGATGACGATTTGGACGAGTGAGACTTGGACATCGACATCGACGACGAAGACTGCGAATCGTATTTCCCGAGCTCGTCGGTCGCCCCGCGCACCTGGACAAATAAACGGCGATCCTTGCCTTTGTTTTTCCTATGACTGCGGCGCTTTCACCCCGGCCGCGGTCATGCAGGACTGGTTCTACCGACGGGAAGTCGCCTCGTGATAGACGGAGCAAATTCGCGATTTCCGGCTTCTGGTTTGCCTCAAGGCCTTCCATGACCTATCAGCCGTAGTTGCAATCGTTGATGAAACTTTTACAAATTCAGCGTTGCAGATTAAGGTACTCTGGATTAATATTGCCGGACGTACACTGCCCAAATGGCCATGGCCAACCAGGACTCCGGTTTGCGCAGGCTTGGGTGTGTGCATTCTGTTTCGTAATCGTCTGTACCGTTTCGATTTCTCTTTTCGACAGTGTCAGTGATGTGCGCGCGCCGACTGCGTCGATGTTTGTCTCTGCTTTCTCTCTCGGCAGGTCGCGGCGACTGATTGATGCGCACGTTTGGCTTTCCCCGAGACCACTTCTCGCTTTTGAGTTGCTACAAAAAAACTTACTGCCGCAACACATTGATTCGCCGGGCCCTGAAAGTCAAATCTCGCGCCGATGCGCAGGTATCTGAGGTGTGTCTCTATGCTGTCACTTCGTCCCAGCCGGCTGTCTTCGTATGCGTTCCTTGCTCAGATAGCTAAGCTATTCAGCGCGCGCGAGATGCGCAGCCTTCTCTCTGTGCAGTGGATGCTGATGCTAGTGTACTGCGTCACGCAGATGGCCATGTATCGTTTTGAAAGGGCACGACTTTAGTCGTGCCGCAAGTGCAATCGAATCAATGGGGCTTTAGCCCCTGAGGCGATGCTGGCAGAGTAGACAAGCGGTCGAAGCGCAAGAAATAGTGGACGCTATCTCAGGCGCACATCACTAGTGCTGATGGGCTTGACGGTAAACGCCGGGGCACAGACCGCCCACTTCAGCTACGCCCAGGTTACATTGGGCGGCGGCTTCGGTTATCTCTATGGCGTTGCGGTGGACGGGAGCGGCAACGTCTTCGTTGCCGATAGCAACAACAATGCCGTAAAAGAGATTCCTCCCGGTTGCGTTACCGCCAGTTGCGTCAGGACGTTGGGCGGCGGCTTCAATCAGCCGGTTGGCGTTGCGGTGGATGGGAGCGGGAATGTTTTCGTCGCTGATTACATAAACAGTGCGGTGAAAGAGATTCCTCCCGGTTGCGTTATTGCCGGTTGCGTCAAGACCTTGGGTAGCGGCTTCAACCAACCCACTGGCGTTGCGGTGGACGGGATTGGCAACGTCTTCGTCGCCGATTTCTACAACAATGCGATAAAAGAGATTCCTCCCGGTTGCGTTACCGCCGGTTGCGTCAAGACGTTGGGCAGCGGCTTCAAGTATCCCGGCGGCGTTGCGGTGGACGGGAGCGGCAACGTCTTCGTCGCCGATAGCAGCAACAATGCCGTAAAAGAGATTCTGGCGGCGGGCGGCTACGTAACGGTCAACACCTTGGGCAGCGGCTTCTACTACCCCTTTGGCGTTTCGGTGGACGGGAGTGGCAACGTCTTCGTCGCCGACACCAACAACAATGACGTAAAAGAGATTCTGGCGGCAGGCGGCTACGTAACGGTCAACACCTTGGGCAGCGCCTTTAGCTCTCCCGGCGGGGTTGCGGTGGATGGGAGCGGCAATGTTTTCTTCTCCGATAGCGGAAGCAACCTCGTAGTCAAGTTGGAAACGGCCGCAGTGGACTTCGGGACGGTCACTATCGGGCAAACGGGCGCCACGATTCCCCTGACCTTCACCTTTGACAGTGGTGGAACCATTGGCAGTCCGGTGGCGCTGACGCAGGGCGCTGCAGGTTTGGATTTTGTTGTCGCTAGCGGGGGCACTTGCACGGCGGGAACGTACAGTGCGGGCGCTACCTGCACGGTGAACGTGACCTTCACGCCCAAGTTCGCGGGCCTTCGCAGCGGGGCCATGCTTCTGCAGAGTAGCTCCGGAAACACCATCGCCACGGCCTACGTGCACGGCATCGGCTCGGGACCGATGCTTACTTTCGATCCGCCCGTGGAGAGCACTTTCAACGGCACTGGTCAGCCCTATGGCATAGCCGTCGATGGAGCGGGGAACGTCTACAGCGCGAACTGGTACCAGGTTGTGAAGGTGACATCAGGCGGAGTGCAGACGATCGGCACCGGTCTAGTGAACCCTACCGGCGTGGCAGTGGATGGCGCCGGGAATGTGTATATCGCGGATCTCTGGGGTAACAGTGTACTGAAGGTCTCGTCGGACGGGACCCAGCAGACGACGGTCGCCACTGTGAATACTCCCTTTGCTGTTGCGGTGGATGGTGCGGGGAACGTCTATTTCCCGAACGGCGGAGCGGTGGTGAAGGTGACGCCAAGCGGGATGCAGACGACGGTCGCAACCGGTCTCTCACCTGTGGTCTATGCGATCCATGCCATTGCTGTGGATGCGACGGGGATTATCTACATCGCGGACAAGGAGAACTGCCAGGTGGTACGGGCAACGCCAGATGGAGCCCAGACGACAATCGCCAATCTGTGTGCCGAAGGTGTTGTGGTGGATGCAGCGGGATACGTCTACGTCGGGCAGAGCGTCACACTCGCAGGTGGTTACGCAGGCGCATCGGTAACTAAAATGGCCCCAGACGGCAGTGGGCAGACCACGGTCTGGACCGGTCTCTCGGTCTACGGCTGGCCGATGTATGGCGGCATGGCGATTGATGGCGCAGGGAATCTCTATGTCGGCAATTTTAATTTCAACGGGAGCGTGGTGGAGCTGGGCCGGACGGGTCCGCCTTCGCTGAGCTTCGGCACAATGAACGTGGGCAGCGCCAGTGCGGCCCAGGACATCACGGTCAGCAATGCCGGAAATGCGGTTCTCAATATTTCGCAGATAAGTACCGCCGCTAATTTCAACTTGCAAGGGTCCGATACGTCCTGCATCGCCAGCGGCCAGGCGCTTGGTGACGGAGCAAGCTGCGTACTTGGCATCGAGTTCAACCCGACAGCGGCCGGCAGCATCAGCGGCAGCGTCGTTTTGACCGACGATGCCCTGAACCTTGCCGGAAGCACCCAGCAGATCGCGCTCAGCGGCAATGGCTTGGCGGTGCAACTGGCACCGGCGGCGACGCCGACGTTCTCGTGGGCGAGAAATCTTCCTGAGCCGGAGCTTGTGACGATCTCGGATGCGACCCCGGGGGCGATGATCTTCTTTACCTTGGATGGCTCCATCCCGACGGTGGACGGCTCTAATTCGGCGACGGAGGCGATTCCAGCGCCGGCGAGGGTTCCGGTCGCCAACCCTTTCGTGGCTACCCAGATCAACGCGATCGCAATCTCGCCGGTGAACTCTGCCAGCGCGATGGCGACGGCCAGCTTTACCGTCGAGCCGGTCGGCATGGTGCAGCAGACATATATGTCTCCCACCGGTCCCACCGCTGCTCCCACCACAACGATCGGCACACCGATCAGCTTCAACGTGGAGATCTTCCTCAACGAGGGGCAGGCGGTTATGTCTCCCCCAGTGGCTTCTGTCTCTCAGGGTGGCATACCGGAATTCGTCGCCGGGCCGATCTTCGAGCTGCAATCCCGGCTCGCTTGGCGGAACGGTCTGCACGGTTCCGATTACCTTCCAACCGGCTTATCCGGGCCTGCGGCAGGTGCCGCTGTCGGTGCGCACCTCCGGAGGCTACTTGAACGGGGTCCCGGTTAACACGAGCACGACGAACTTCGCGCTCACGGGCATCGGCCAGGCTCCGCTGGCGGCGTTGAACCCGGGGCTGATCACCACGGTTGCCGGGAACGGTAGCATGAGCACCACGCTAAGCGGGCCTGGCGGGCTGTCAACAGACGGTCTGGGTGACGTGAGCCTTGCGGACACGGCCAGCAACACGGTTCGCAAGTTGTTCTTCTCCACCAACCCGCAGCGTTCGATCACCATCGGCAACGGCACGGCCGGCTATGTGGAAGGCAGCAGCGCGGTAGCCGAGTTCAACGCACCGCAGGGTGTCGCGTTTGCGGGCAACTTTGATCTGTACATCGCGGACACCGGCAACAATGTGGTGCGCATGCAGGATCAGGCGACGCGGCTGGTGAGCACCTTTGCGGGCACGGGAGCAGTGGGCTACAGCGGCGATCACGGCCCGGCCTTGAGCGCCACCTTCAACGGCATCACCTCGGTGGCGGTCGCTGCCAACGGCAATGTTTACATCGCCGACCGCGACAACAACGTCATTCGCATGGTCGTTGCCACCAGCGGCAACGTGCTTACCTATGTTGGCGGTGCAACCCAGCTGTGCTCTACCGCCGCCTCGGCGCTTGGCGATGGCTGTCCGGCGACCAGCGCCACTCTGCTCTCGCCCAGCTTTGTCACCTTGGATAGCACCGGCGCGATCTACATCATCGATTCCGGCAACCAGGTCATCCGCAGAGTTGACCCCATCACCAACATCATCTCGACGGTCGCCGGCGTTGCCGGCGTGAGCTGCGTGCTCTCTCCCGAGGGTGGGCTGGCCACTAATACTCCGCTATGCAATCCGACGGCGCTGGCGGTTGATGCCGCAGGAAATCTGTACGTCAGCAGCGGCAACAAGATCCAGCGGGTGGAGAGCGCCACCGGAGCAATCTGGCCGATGGCTGGAACCGGCAATGCAGGATATAGCGGTGATGGTGGAGGTGCGGGCACCGCGATGTTGAACAATGTGCAGGGTCTGGCGCTGGACCCAGCCGGCAACCTCTACGTTTCCGATTACGGTAACGCGGTCGTGCGTGAGATCTCGACGGGAGCTCCGCCGCTGAACTTTGCCGACACCAACGTCGGCTCCAGCAGTCCCTTGCAGCATGAAGCCGTGATTAACATCGGCAACCTGCCGTTGAATATATCTTCGGCGGCGCTGGGTACGACTAACTTTGTTTTCGAAGAGAACACCTGCGCGGGGTCCACGCTGGCGCCGGGCGTGAGCTGCGTCACGATGATGCAGTTCTCGCCGCAGAACAGTGGCACGCTCGGTGATACGCTCATCTTCACTGACGACGCACTCAACGCGAGCGCTGCAACCCAGCAGGTCCAGTTGTCGGGGATCGGCAATCAGGTTCAAGCAAATACGATCACCGCCGCATCCAGTGTTTCCATCCCGTTCTACTCGCCTGCGTCCACAAACGTCACGCTGACCGCTTCCGTCGCCAGTCCTGCGGGAACGGTGAATGAAGGCACGGTCACATTTACGATCAGCACGCTGGGCTTGACGGCGTTAGCGCCCGTAGTGAACGGAACTGCGACCGCTACGGTTTCGGTTCCGGCGACGCTTCCGGGAGTCTTCGGCATTACCGCTTCGTATACTGGAACGGGTAACTTTGCGTCCAGTGCTGATGCGAGCCAGAGCCTCACGATCAGCTTGGCCGGCTCCACGACCACGCTTGTTTCCAGCCTCAATCCTGCAGCTTTTGGACAGCCAGTTACCTTGACCGCTACGGTCATGGATTATTGGGGTGGTGCACCCCGTTTGGGTTCGGTGACTTTCTTCGACGGCGCAACGAACCTAGGCACGGTGGTTCAGTCCGGCGGCCAAGCGACCTTAGCCGTAGTCGTGGGATCACTGGCAACGGGAACGCATTCGCTGACAGCGCAGTATTCGGGCAGTGCGGCACTTGCCGCCAGTACGTCGGCTGTGCTGACTGAGACGATGAATCCAGGTGTGAGTTCCCAGAGCGTTGTCCCGGCGCTTGCGGGACAGAGTACTTCGAGCACTCTGACGTACTCTTTCTCGAATCTGCCGGCAGCCCCGAACTTTGCGATGGCTTACGGGCTGGAGTTTACTGCGGTTCCAACTTGCTGGGGTACGGGAACGATTACCTGCAGCGTCTCTGTCGCATTCACCCCGTTGTATCCAGGATTACGCCAGGATGCGGTGGTGATAAGAGATGGTTCCGGCAACGTGCTGCAGACGACGTTGCTCTCGGGTGTTGGTCTGGCTCCACGGGCTGTCCTGGTGCCGGATCTGATCAGCACTTACGCGGGCGGCGGCAGCGGTTGCCCGGCGCAGACCGACTCGGTCGGGGATGGTTGTACAGCGTCGAGTGCCGAGTTCAACTTTCCGGTTGGAATTGCGTTCGACCCGGCGGGCAACTTGTACATTGGTGATGCCCGTAACAATTACGTCCGAAAGGTGGCTGCTTCCACCGGCGTGATCACGGCAGTGGCAGGCAATGGAACCGCAGTGAATAGTGGCGACGGTGGCGCGGCCGCCAGTGCCGGGTTGAACGATCCCGGTAGTCTTGCTCTTGACGCAGCGGGCAACCTCTACATCTCGGAGCGATCAAGCAATCTCGTCCGTGTGGTGAAGGCGGCGACGGGCGTAATCACGACAGTCGCAGGCGGCGGTGTGCCGGTCGCCGGTGTCGGTATCATTTGCGGCGCGGGCCAGACCGACTCGATCGGGGATGGATGTGCGGCGACGAGTGCGCAGCTGAACCTTCCGTCGGGTCTGGCGGTGGATACGGCGGGCAACCTCTACATCTCGGATCTAGGCAACCACAGTGTTCGCCTGGTGAGTGCGGCGACAGGCGTGATTACGACATACGCGGGCGGCGGCAGCGGCTGCCCGCAGCAGACCGACTCGATCGGGGATGGATGTGCGGCGACGAGTGCGCAGTTGAGCCTTCCCTATGGGCTTGGGTTTGATACGGCGGGCAATCTGTATATTGCAGATGCCAGCGGGCTCATTCGTGTGGTGAACGTGGCAACCAACGTCATTAGCACAGTCTTGCAAAGTGCAGTCTTCTCGGGCAGCGGCCCGACAGGAGCACCGACGAGCACGCTGTTGCAGTCGCCTCATGGTGTTGCGGTAGATGCGGCGGGCAACGTCTTTATTACGGATGAAGGGACCCAGCACGTCATTAAGTTCGCAGCAAACGGAATCTTCACCACTGCGGGCAATGGGACCCCTGGCTACAGCGGAGATGGTGGCCCGGGGGCGAGTGCGCAGTTGTATGATCCTTCCAGTGTTGCGCTAGACACGGCGAGCAACCTCTACATTGCGGACGTAAGCAACAATGTCATCCGCATGGTGGGCAATTCCGGCATGCCATTGACCTTCGCGCAGACCAATGTCGGCTCCGGCAGTGCAACGCAAATGGTGACTATCGCCAACACCGGCAACACTCCGCTGACTTTTACAGGCTTTAGACCCAGCGCGAACTTCACAATCGATTCCACGACGACGACCTGTTCGACGGCCTCTCCTCTGGCGGTTAGCCACTCCTGCGGTGTGGGAGTGATCTTTGCTCCCACCACCAGCGGCCCGCTGAACGGCACGTTAACCATTACCGACAACGCTCTGAACCAGAGTGCGGCGACGCAGACGGTTCAACTGAGCGGCGTCGGCAATGCGGTGGTGCAGCCGACGACGGTGGCGGCGCAGAGTGTTTCGCAGATCTTCTCCTTCCTCGCGTATTCGCAGACGTTGACAGCGACGGTGAGCGCTGGGACGGGAGTGGTGAACGAGGGCACGGTGAGCTTCATGGTCGGCGGACTGAATCTGAGCGCGGTGGCTTCGGTGGTCAACGGGGTTGCCGCGGCTTCGGTGGCGATTCCGACCGACACCTACCCGGGAGTGTTCCCGATCACCGCGGTGTTCAGCGGGGCAGCCAACTACGGCGGGAGCACAGACACGAGTCAGTCGTTGACGATCGTTCCGGTGAGTTCGGCGACGGCGCTTTCGGTGACTCCCAACCCGGCGCGCTACGCGCAGCCGGTGATTCTGACGGCCACGGTCACCAATCCCGCTGGCTTTGCGGCCAACGGCTCGGTGAGCTTCTATGACGGCAGCACGATGCTGGGCACAGCCACGTTGAGCGGAGGACAGGCTTCGTTGACCGTGTCGTCGGTGGTGCTGGGGCTGGGATCGCAGGCGCTCACTGCGCAGTATCTGGGCAACTACACGCATATGCCTAGCGTTTCGCCGACGGTGAATGAGTCGATCATTACAGGTGTGAGCTCGCAGAATGTGGGAACCATTGCCGTGGGCACGAGCACGACGCAGACGGTGACGATGAACTTTACGGGTCTGGGTTCGTTGCCGAGCTTTGCATTGGCCTATGGGCTGGAGTTCAGCCTTGGTGTGCCGACATGTAGCGGTAGCGTGAGCGGGATGACGTGCACGATGACGCTGACGTTCCAGCCGCAGTATCCGGGTGTGCGCGAGGACGAGATCGTAGTGCATGAAGGATCGTCGGTGTTGCAGCAAAGGATGCTGCTGTCGGGTGTTGGTCAGGGGCCACGGGCTGTCCTGGTGCCGGATCTGATCGGCACGTATGCGGGCGGCGGCAGCAGCTGCGCGGCGCAGACCGACTCTGTCGGGGATGGTTGTACAGCGACGAGTGCCCAGTTCAACTATTCGGCCGGTGTTGCGTTCGACCCGGCTGGCAACTTGTACATTGCAGATGCCCATAACAGCTATATCCGGAAGGTGACTGCCTCGACCGGCGTGATCACGGCGGTGGCGGGCAACGGCAGCGTTGGGGATGTCGGCGATGGCGGCCCGGCAATCAGCGCACAGTTGAATAATCCCAGTCGTCTCGCAGTTGACGGTGCGGGCAACCTGTACATCTCAGAACGTTCAGGCAATCGGGTGCGCATGGTGAATGCGTCGACTGGCCTGATCACGACCATAGCCGGCGGCGGTACGACGGCCGTGGGGGGAGTGATCTGCGCGGCGCAGACCGATGCGATTGGGGACGGATGTGCGGCTACAAGCGTGCAACTGAACCTTCCGGTTGGGCTGGCGCTAGATCCGGCGGGAAACCTCTACATCGCGGACGATAACAATCACAGCGTTCGCATGGTAAACGTGGCGACCGGCATAATTACAACTTTCGCGGGCAGCGGCAGCGGTTGCCCGGCTCAGACCGACCCGGTCGGGGATGGGTGTGCGGCGACGAGTGCGACGTTGATGAACCCTATGGGGGTTGCATTCGACGGTGCGGGCAATCTGTACATAGGAGATACAGGCAGCGGTTTAATCCGAATGGTGAGCGCAGGGACAAACGTCATCAGTACCGTCCTGCAAAGTGCAAGCTCGCTCAGCGATCCGACAGGAGCACCGATCACCACGCTGCTGCAAAACCCTAACAATCTTGCTGTGGATGCGGCGGGGGATGTTTTTATCACCGATCAGACAGCCCAACGAGTTCTCAAGTTTGAATTGTCGACGGGCAGAATCTTCGGAGAGGCCGGGAACGGAACCGCGGGCAGCACCGGGGATGGTGGCCCTGCGACTAGTGCGCAGTTGAACACACCTACCAGCGTTGCGCTCGACACGGCTGGCAACGTCTACATCTCTGACATGTTGAACAACTCTATACGCATGGTGGGCAACTCCGGCATGCCATTGGTATTTGCGCAGACCAATGTAGGCTCCAACAGCGTGACGCAGATGGCGCATATCGCCAATACGGGCAATGCTCCGCTGAGCTTTACGGCCTTTACTCCCGGCGCGAACTTCACGATCGATCCCACGACTACGAACTGTTCCGTCTCGGCACCTTTGGCGGTCGGTGCTTCCTGCGCTGTGGGAGTGATCTTTGCTCCCACCACTGGCGGGGTGCTCAACGGCACGATGACCATTACCGACAACTCGCTGAACTCTGGCGTGGCGTCACAGCAGGTCCAGTTGGCAGGAGTCGGGTATGCACCTCCCACACTGGCGTCCATCTCTGTCGTTCCCACGAATACATCGATTCTGGTTGGTGGATCTCAGCAGTTCACCGCGACTGGACAATATAGCGATGGCAGTACGCAGGACCTGTCCAGCATTGCCAGCTGGACATCTTCCAACGTAAACATAGCTTCGGTCGGCTCATCCGGATCTGCGTCGGGTATAGCAGCGGGCAGCACGACGATCAGTGCTAGCTTTGATTCAGTGACCGGCAGCACCAGCCTGACGGTGAACAACACTCCTACCGGTGGCAACGTAGTCGTCACGCCGGTGGATCACACAACTGGGGCTGTGGTTGCAAGTTTCACGTTTTCGAACATTAGCAAGCCGGGTACTACTTCGGTCGTAACAAGCACCACCGCACCGCCTACGCCGGCCGGCTTCAGCGTGGGGACGTCCGCTACCCCAACCTTCTACAACCTATCCACGACAGCAGTGTTCACAGGCCCAATTCAGATTTGCATTAATTACGGTGCGGCGAGTTACAGCAATACTTCGCAGTTGCACTTGTTCCACTTTGAGAATGGTGCGTGGAAGGACGTCACCACCTCTCTGAACGTAGCTACCAGTACGGTCTGTGGCAGCGTGACTTCACTGTCTCCATTTGCTGTGTTGCAGGCATTGACTGCTAACGCACCGACGTTCCCGCTGGCGGCGTGGAATACCTACAGCACGCCGCAAAATGTGAGTCTGGCCGATGCCTCTCCGGGTGTGACGATCTACTACACCAAGGACGGCACAACCCCGACGACATCATCTCAGCAATACACGGTGCCGATTGCGGTCTCAACCACCACCACAATTAAAGCGATTGCCGCTGGCGGCGGGTATGGGACGAGTCCGGTAGCTAGTGCGACTTACACCTTTACGGCGGCGGCACCGACGTTCCCGCTGGCGGCGTGGAATACCTACAGCACGCCGCAAAACGTGAGTGTGGCCGATGCCTCTCCGGGTGTGACGATCTACTACACCACGGACGGCACAACCCCGACGACATCATCTGAGCAATACACGGTGCCGATTGCGGTCTCGACTACCGCGACGATCAAAGCGATTGCGGTGGGCGGCGGGTATGGGACGAGTCCGGTAGCTAGTGCGACTTACACCTTTACGGCGGCGGCACCGACGTTCCCGCTGGCGGCGTGGAATACCTACAGCACGCCGCAAAATGTGAGTGTGGCCGATGCCTCTCCGGGTGTGACGATCTACTACACCACGGACGGCTCAACCCCGACGACATCATCTAAGCCATACACGGTGGCGATTGCGGTCTCAACCACCACTACAATTAAAGCGATTGCCTCTGGCGGCGGATATGGGGCAAGTCCGGTTGCCAGTGCCACTTACACCTTCACGGCGGCGGCACCGACGTTCCCGCTGGCGGCGTGGAATACCTACAGCACGCCGCAAAATGTGAGTCTGGCCGATGCCTCTCCGGGTGTGACGATCTACTACACCAAGGACGGCACAACCCCGACGACATCATCTCAGCAATACACGGTGCCGATTGCGGTCTCAACCACCACCACAATTAAAGCGATTGCCGCTGGCGGCGGATATGGGGCGAGTCCGGTCGGCAGTGCCACTTACACCTTTACGGCGGCGGCACCGACGTTCCCGCTGGCGGCGTGGAATACCTACAGCACGCCGCAAAATGTGAGTGTCGCCGATGCCTCTCCGGGTGTGACGATCTACTACACCACGGACGGCTCAACGCCGACGACATCATCTAAGCCATACACGGTGGCGATTGCGATCTCAAACACCACGACGATCAAAGCGATTGCGGTGGGCGGCGGTTACGGGACGAGTTCGGTAGCTAGTGCCACCTACACCTTCACCTCGCATTAGTCAGCTTGATAATGCGAGATGTTGTCCGGTGTGCGTGGGCGATTTGCGGCACTAACATCAAACACCATTAATCAGTCGTTGACAATGTTTTGCTGCACAATTTCAGGCCAGCGGAAATGGTGGCCTGTTCTTTCACCGAACGCATGTGCAAAATCCCACAGGCGCACGATTGAAAGAAGAGGAAGTTACCAGGAATGCGACCTGATTGCTCTGTTCTTGATCGGAAACCTTCAAGTTCGGTACTTTGTGCCAAATATTCTATGCATGGAACGAACCTGTCGTACGCACCGGCAAGCGGCGAGCAGGACTCGGTCATTCTGCCCCAGTCGGAACTACTTCTTGCAGAAGGATGTCACCTATGCTGCCGTGTTTCCGTCAGGGCCGGATCAAAAAGGTCACTCCGACTGGCGCCCACACCGGTTGGCAGGTACGCAGGCTAGGCTTGACCGGCGACACTCTGGGTCGGCTTTGGCCGCCCCGCTCTTTCGGCAGAAGGATGGAAATCGGTAATCGATGCCATATTCCTTCAGCTTCGATCTGTGCAGCAACGCGCGGAAAAGTTCCAGTGCGTTGAGCGCCAGTTGCCTGGCCTAGATTTCGCCGCATTAGGGAAACCCAAGCCATGCTTCGCGCGAGCATGATCGGAGCGCCCGGGAGTCCGGCGTAGGCCGGTGCTATTCCCGAAATAGTGATGTGTCAGTTCAGTGAAAATTCAGAACAGGGCATTGCTGAGGTTCGTGTCCTACGGATACCTGGAACGAGTGTTTGCGTCCATCAGTACATTACCATCGGGTTAGATTATCGTTACCAGCGCGGGAAAACATAAAGAAAACTGCCCATAATTTAATAGGTGCAGCACCAACTCTGCCGTACTCTCATTACTAAAGGGGGTACGCCCTAATTCCCAGAATAGGACCTGCCCCTCGAAGAAAATTTGCCAGGGGTAGCGGCCTAACGAGGAGCTCAGGGCATCTACTCTGAAGTAAATTGCTCGATGCGTCCTCTTGTCTGTTCGATTCTTTATTAGTGTGCTGCGCGTTTGTTTGCTAGGGCGTTCAGCTTATGTGTAATTCCTGCTCAGCAATGCGGCTGTGTGCTCACCCGCAGGTCTGGCGTCGGAAGGGGCCTGATATCAGCCGTAGCTTTGCAGTTCTGACTGTGGAGAGTTCTGGGTCGATCAGTTTAGACGTCAAATCGTGACAAGCACCGACCAGATGCGGCCGGGCTGCCTATAGCGTTCGACCTGACCATGCAGTCCCTTCCGGTGACCAGCCAGTCTGCCGGGCGATTCAGTCCCACTTAGAATTTTCATCGATTTGAGCGAGGTTGTTACATGAGGATGAATCGGAGATATTCATCGTTAGCTTCTTTTGTGGTCATTTTGTTCTCTTTAACACATTCCATCAATTCCTACGCACAGTGTTATATGAGCCAAGGGTGTGACCCTCTGGACGACCTTGCGTATCGGTCGAATGAAGCAACTGGGCAGATCTATCACGGCGACGGAGCAACGAACAATGGTAGCGGTGGCTGGACGACGAATTACGCCGGCGTGAACCAATGTACCGCATGTCACGGTGACATGGGCGGGTACCTGATGACCGGACATAAGAACACACTCCGGAAGCTTGCCCCCGGTACATCCCCACTCGTACTCTGGGGAGGTCCCGACGGCGCCATCTATCCAACAAGCGATAACCATTACGGATCGGGAAGCACTTACAACTGGACAAATGGACAAGTCACTCTGGGCTGGTGCAATCCCATCTCTGTGCCATTGCAGAACGGGCTTAGCCCGACGGACCCAAGCTGTCAATTTCCCGACTACACCCTCGCCAATTCACATGCGCCTGCCGCCTATACCCCGGTCGCTCCTACGGTGGCCGCCGGCGGTGTGCAAAATATGTACTACATTTTCGGCGGCTGGATGAACTATGGCGGGAGCAGCAACCCTGCCAACACTCAGCTCGGCACGATATTCAATGGCGGGTTTACAGGCGAACAGTACCCCAAGGGTAACTTCGACTGCGCACGTTGCCATACTACTGGTTATAGCTTCGACGCCTCGCAGACCGAACCCACCTTCATTAAATCGAGCGGAAGCTGGACAACCATCCCGGATTCGCAATTCAGCCGAGTTCCCTCCGACGGATATGTAGCTCCTGGTACTACGGGCACCTCCTCGTGGGCTTTAACTGGAGTCCAGTGCGAAAGATGCCACGCTGCAGCCTGGGGCAACGGCTCCCACGGGTATGGGCCATTGCAAGCGACACAGCCCCAATTCGAAGCTGCGACCGCGTTATGCATGGAGTGTCACAGGGAAGAGACCATTACGCCGGCCAACAACAATACTGTCCCTCCCACCCCGGGAAGCATAACTCCTGTCTCCACGATGAAAACTCTCGACCACGGCTACTGCTCTGACTTGTCGGGTTCGGCTTACTCGACCTGCACCGGCAATTCCGCAAATACGTGGATCTACAAGCCTTATATCGATCACGAAGCGGGTCCGGCGTTCCTGAACAGCCCGCATGCCCGGTTCAGCGGAACCTTAAGCCAGAACGCGCAGCACTCTGCCGACCTTTCCATAACCATTTCCGGCATCTACGCCAGTATCTTTAGCGAGAACCCGGCCGACAATACGAAGAACAGCGGCTGCACGCAGTGTCACGATCCCCACCAGAGCACGGTGAAGGCCGTGAATGCAGAGAATCCTATTGTGGGGAAATGCAATGAGTGCCATACGTTATCTGCGAACATATTGCAGACAATAAACCACCCCACTGGGCCCGGGACGCCGTTCCCGACCGGCACCGCCGCCGATCTGCCCGGCGCGTGTGTGACCTGCCACATGGTAGCGGCCAACGGAACCGCCGGGAGTCATCTCTTCAGGATCAATCCAGACCCCAGTTACTCCACCTTCCCCACCCCAAATCAGCTCTATAACCAAGACATCACCGCGCCCAATATGACTTCCGACGGGACACTCGGCAGTGCAGTCTGGAATGACATCGACCTCACTTGCGGTCAATGCCATGTGGGTGGCACCGGTAACGGTAACCCCTATGGTTTAACTACACCCTCGACGTCGTCTTTCGCACCTGCCTTGACTAAGTACGCGTTGTCGCAGTATGCAGCATCTATACACGGTTCAGATAATCTGGCGGCAACACCCACCATTACACCGACCCCAGGGACGTACTACACCGCACAGTCGGTGCTGCTGGCGGACGCGACACCGGGTGCGACGATCTACTACACCACAGACGGGTCAATGCCGAATAGAAAATCAACCGTGTATTCGGGAACAGCGATTCCAGTCTCTGGAAACATCACGATCTACGCGATTGCATTGGGCCAAGGGCTTGGGTCGAGCGGAGCAGGCGGCGGAACCTACACCCTTGGGACGCCGGCACCAACCCTCTCGCCGGCTGCCGGGAGCTACAGCACGCCGCAATCTGTGCAACTGTCGGATACGGCGCCTGGTGTGACGATCTACTACACCACGGACGGCTCAACGCCAAGCACTGCATCAACCCGGTACACGGCACCGATTCCACTCTCGACGCAAACCACGATCCGAGCCATCGCGGTGGGAGGCTACGGTGCTAGCAGCATCACTAGCGGCATATACACATTCTCCTATTCGTCGGCATCGGTGCCGAAGTTTTCGCCGTCGCCTTATACGTACACCACGCCGCAATCGGTGACGCTCACGGATGTGACGCCCGGTGTGACGATCTACTACACCACGGACGGTTCGACCCCAACGACTGCTTCAGCCCAGTACACAGGACCAATTTCGGTCTCGACCACCACCACGATCAATGCCTTTGCTGCGGGCCCCGGATATAACGCAAGTGCGGTTGCTGGCGGGAAGTACATCATCAATGCAGCGGCACCGACGTTCTCGCCTGCGGCATTCGGATCGTTCAACACGCCGCAGTCGATTACGCTCAAGGATAGCAGTCCAGGTGTAACCATCTACTACACTATGGACGGCTCCACGCCAACGACGGCATCAACGCAGTACACGGGACCATTTACAGTCTCGACCACCACCACGATCAAAGCCATTGCTGCCGCAGGAGGCTATGGAACGAGTACGGTAGCCAGCGCAACTTACACGATCGTAGCAGCGGCGCCGACGTTCTCGCCTGCGGCATTCGGATCGTTCAACACGCCGCAATCGGTTACGCTCACGGATAAGAGTCCAGGTGTAACCATCTACTACACTATGGACGGCTCCACGCCAACGACGGCATCAACGCAGTACACGGGACCATTTACAGTCTCGACCACCACCACGGTCAATGCCATCGCTGTCGGGGGAGGGATTGGAACGAGTACGGTAGCCAGCGCAACTTACACGATCCTAGCGTATGCGCCGACGTTCTCGCCGGCCCCACTCGGAACGTTCAACACGCCGCAGTCGGTTACGCTCATGGATAGGAGTCCAGGTGTAACGATCTACTACACCACGGACGGTTCCACACCAACGACTGCTTCAGCCCAGTACACAGGACCAATTTCGGTCTCGACCACCACCACGGTCAATGCCATGGCTGTTGGAGGAGGGTATGGGGCGAGCGGGGTGGCGAGCGGAACCTACACCATCACGGGCACGACGCAAGGAGCGATGGCAAGCGCTAGACCTGCAACGATCTACTCCACTGCAGATGGCTCTGCGCCGACGACTGGATCAATCCAGTCTTCGGATCCATCTACGGTCTCAACCGTCTCCACGGCCGAAGCCTTCGCTGCCGGTGTAGCGTATGGCGCGAGCACTGTACCCACCGGGACCTACAACATGACGCCCGCGACGCCGACGTTCTCGCCGGCGGCATCCGGAACTTTCACCACGCCGCAATCGGTGACGATCACAGACGCAAGCCCTGGTGTAATGTTCTACTACACCACGGACGGCTCCACGCCAACGATCGCATCAACCCAATACACTGGACCGATTACGGTTTCAACCAGCACCACAGTCAGAGCCATCGCTGCCGGTGGAGGGTACGGCGTGAGCCCGATAGTCAGCGGAACCTATAACATCACGGCCGCGACGCCGACGTTCTCGTCGGCGGCATTCGGAACCTACACCAAGCCACAAACGGTGGCGCTGGTAGACGATAGCCCTGGTGCCACGATCTACTACACCACAAACGGCTCCACGCCAACGACTGCGTCAACCCCGTATATGGGACCATTTACGGTCTCGACCACCACCACGATCAATGCCATTGCTGTCGGAGGAGGGTATGGCGCTAGCACGGTAGCCAGCGGAACTTACGCTATCACCTCGAAATAACCGGCGAATGTTGCTGTTGCAGTCGAAAGTTGGAGCTCGGCGAAAAGGATGCTCCACAACTTACTGATTTAGAGACGCCCTTAGGCCGACGATGGTAGGCCTAAGGGCTATTTTGTCGGCAGCAGTGAAAGGGGGCGGAGCGAGCCCCTTGGAAAGTTACATGGCAGACAAAGCTTCAGTCCTGCGGGATAACTACCGCCAGACCACAGAAAGAAAAGATGGCGATTGCTTTTGATCGGGGCGATAATACGCAGCGCTGGGGAATTTATCTCAGCGCGAGTCGGTTGCTCAACTTTGCTCCAGCGCAAACTCAATTGGCCGCAGGAATGCTCTGGAAATCGTAAGGAATTTCCCGCTTTGTTCTACCCTCTCGATCTTCGGTTCAAGTTCTCGCGATGCGAGCGTAATGCCTTGCTTCTAAGCTTGGTTCTTGTGGGCATGTCTTTCGGACAGAGCCGCGCCGCCGAAACGAAAGAGGGCGCGCCGGTCAAGTTCGTGAACATGTTCAGCGCTGACGGCGATGTGAATGGACCACGTACTCCCTGTCAGCATTTACGGGATGTTGTTCGTCCATCCGCGGCGGGAACTGCTATCAGCGGGGAACGCCAGTCGGCATGCGATCAGGTTCTGGACGTTGTTGCGGGTAAGGATAATGCGGAACTTGCGCTTATGAAGAAGCCGATCGCGGCTGTCAAGCTCGTGGTCGATTCCAATCAGCGCGTTTTGATCACCGAACCCACAACACGCACGGTGCATATTCTCGATTTTGAAAAGAGAAAATACACGCGAATCGACGGTGTAAAAGGCGACCGGATGAGGGTTCCGTACGGCATTGCCGTGGACGCTGACAATAGCATTTACGTCACGGACCTTAAGCGCGGAAGGATTGCCGTTTACAACGCCGATGGCAAGTTCAGGGGGTATATTGGAGACATCAAGGGTGAGAACTTATTTGAGAACCCAAGATCCATCGCGATCGACCGCGCGACCGGACGTATTTATGTAGCCGATAGCAAGCGTAATTTCATTGTTATCCTCGATCATGGCGGTAAGATTCTTGCACAAATAGGCAAACGCGGTGGTGGAGATGGCCCGGCTGAATTCAAGGAGCCAAATGAAATTGCCATCTACCAGAATGAGGTGTTTGTTCTCGACCAGCAAAATGGCCGGGTTCAGGTTCTGGATCTCGACGGGCACTTCCGCGAGCAGTTGCACTTGCGCGGCGGCGCAGCGAGCGACGCCAGTGGCATGGCTTTCGACTCTCAAGGGCGTCTTTTTATCCCAGCACTGAACTGGGTCGAAGTTTTCAGTCGCGAAGGACAATTGCTGTTCCGATTCGGACAAAACGGTACTCAACCGGGAGAATTCCAAGCCCCCAAAGGAATCTGCACAGACTCAAAAGACCGGGTATATGTAACGGACACGGGAAACCTTCGAATCCAAGTCTTTCAGGTCACAGACCAACCGAGATCGAAAACAGAATCTGCACAGTAGGCAGCGCCGCCGAGTATGCCGTGTGCTGTGGCGTCCGGCAAAGCAGGTGGCCTTAAGCAAACGGCAAATTGCAGATTCGGGCTATCATTGTTATTGAAATCAAGAAATCTCGATGACTGGAGTCATGGTATCAGGCCGCGAACCGAGCCAGGCCCGCTTCAGATCATCTCAAGGATGGAACTATGTCAGAAGCAAATGGGGGCACCAGCTCTCACGGTTGGACGAGCACGCAGGCGTACATCATGGCAGTTATCTGCCTGGTTGTAGGATGCGCGGTGGGTTATCTGCTACGCGGCTCAGTGGGTGGCAGCAGCGCTCCCGCACCCGCTGCGGCTGTGCAGCCGCAGGGAACACCTCCGCCGGGCATGGCCGGTGGTATGGGGCAGCAGCAACAGGCACCCTCCCCTGAGCAGATGAAGGCAATGGCGGACAAGCAGGCAGCGCCGCTGCTCGAACAACTCAAGTCCAAGCCGAACGACGCCGGGCTGCTTGCTCAAGTCGGCAACATGTACTACGACGCACAGGTTTTCCCGGTGGCAATCGATTATTACCAAAAAGCCTTGGCGATTGACCCTAAGAAGGCCTCGGTACGCACCGATCTGGCAACTGCGCTGTTCTATAACCAGGATCCGGATCACGCCATCGCTGAGTTTGATCGTGCCCTGAAGGATGACCCGAAGAACGGAAACGCGCTGTTTAATCGTGGAGTCGTTAAGTGGCAGGGGAAGATGGACGTAAAAGGCGCCCTGGCGGATTGGGAGTTGCTGCTGAAAGAGGACCCCAATTATGAGCAGGCCGATAAGGTCCGGATGTATATAGCGCAGGCGAAAAAGCACGCCAACATGAAACCCGGCGAGAAGACCGATAAACCGGCGATGTAACGGTTGACCTCGGCGGAGGTTCAGCCGGATCAAAGATGACCTGGAGCCCGCGGAAGATTCCGCGGGCTCGGCCTTCGACTAAGTTTGTGCGAACCACTTGAGTCGCCCATAATTCATGCTCGGCATCGGGATACCGCGCGCGAGAGAGCGCAAGCGCTAGAGCACACCAATGGCGCAGTAAGCAATGGGAAGATCCCAAGAACTCTGTCATGGGCCCGCAGAGCTTTTGCAACTCAACTGGTCAGATGAAGTTCGCGCTGAGGCACGTAATGTGCCCTGAGTCACGGCGTCGGCTCTTCTGCAAATCATCGAGATGCCGAATTTAGAGTCGCATGTGCGGTGTTACTCATAGGAGAAGAGGTGATTCTCCTCCTATGCCGATCGCGTGATCGGTGTAAGTTGGACTTGTTGACCGCTTTGCGCATCTTCGTTTTAGAGTTCCTCGCCTTCAACGCGATTCGCGGAACCGCCTTCACCTTACTCTCGTCCACGACCGCGGTGCCTGCTGCTGCGAAACTGCCCCCTGCGGGAACAATCCATAGCTCGGTCTTCTGATTGTCCTTGCTGCCGACGCGAGGCTGGATGCGCGCGGTATCGATACCCTTATCCTTGGTCAGATAGTTCTTGGTATTGACGGCGCGCTGGCCGGACAAGCTGACAGCCTGCTTTCTGTTTTTCTCTTCCTTGGCGGAGGTGTATCCAACCACTACGCCATTGCAGTCTGGCTTGGCGGCCAGAGCGTCGGCGTAGCGGTCAAGCTCACCCTTGGCTTCGTTATCGACCCGGGTTGGGCGCTTCAGGTCGCGACTAAATGCGATGGCTCCGTACTTGGATGGCTGGGGCGGCAATGATTCTAGCGGAGCCGGTTTTTGCGCTGGTACTGCAGCCTCTGGCACATTGCTGGCGTTCGTCGATTCCTGAGCAGCAGGAACCAGCGCTTTTGCAGCTTCAACAGGTGCAGATGGCACCGGCTTTGCTTTCGCGCTTTCAACGGGGGCCTCCGGAGCCATCGTCGGTTTTTGCGCTGTTACCGCTGCCTCTGGCACATTGCTGGCGTTCGTCGATTCCTGGACAGCCGGCGCTTTCGCAGTTTCCACTGGGGCAGACGGTGCGGGTGGTACTTTCGTCGCCCCATCCGGGGCAGACGGTACCGGCGACACTTTCGCGATTTCGGCCTGGGGCGTAGGAGCCGGCAAAATGCGGGCTGTGACGCTGAACTCCGCCTCGCAAGCAGCCGACAGGCGGTGCTTACCCCTACTGTTACCCAAAACCGTGGCGGCAATCGTGTAGTGCCCCGGCAGTAGTCCTTTGGTATCCACGGATTCCGTCGCTGTGTTTCCGGCTATGGTGCCACCAGTGGCTACGTATGTGTACCGGAGCTTTCGCTTGGACGGGAAACCCATGGTTTTCACGCCAATCTTCACCGCCACGCCAGCATCCACAGCGGGCGGCTCCACGCGGCAGTCTGCGAGGACCTCGCCTACAGAAGAGGGCCGGCCAAGGTTGTAGATCAGCCCTGACTGAACGCGAACGCCGCTGAGGCTGTTGACATGCGGGGGAGAATTCACCGCACCCGGGGTATTGTAGGAGCCACCCACGTAAGACATCTCGATGGGACGCATTGAAAGCCTGGAAGTTAACTTGATATCAACTCCTCCGCCAGCAATCCAAACGGGTTTTACTTGGCTAGGGAGCCCTGTAAAAGCAATATCATTAAGTCCCACCAAGGCTTGCCCGAAGGGAACGAAACGCGAAACGGGCTTCTGCAGTCGTAGGCCCGCTGCCAGTTCGTCTGCCTGGAGAGAAACGCCATTGTGCCGGCTATAATCAACCACCAATCCGCCCCACTTGCTACTATTGAGGTTCAATTGGACGCCCCATCCGGCAACGAAATTCGACGTCTTGGCTGTGTTGAAAGTCCCGCCAGCTCTGTAGCCGGAGTATCCGCTAAACAGTTCGACTTTGGGGGCATCGGAATTCTCGGCTAAGTAGAAGTCCGGCTTCTCGGCGAACAAAACCGACGGTGCGCACAGGGCAACCGCCGAAACGAGCAGAACTGACAAGAATTGACGCAAAGTAAACGGCTCCTCCGAAGGTCTCGGCAGCAACTCACTAACAGCGCAGAGTGTGCTCCGGATGCGCTCTCGTCCGTGAACTGCGACCTCCCAGAAACAAACGGGAAGGTAATTGCCTGAAGCGTACTGCACGTTCTCTGTTTGTTAGGCTGGATTGATCATAAGGTGATTAAGGTGATCTCCCAAAGAAAAAACTGGCTTCGCAGGTTACCAGTGTGTTTTTTGTTGTAGCAGGCTCCATCGATCTGCAAAATAAAGGGCTCGTCTTTTTGGCATTTTTTGGGTGAACATAGGTATTCGGGGATGTTTGCTAAAACGTTTCGCCACCGAGCGGGGTAATGGGGAATTTGACCTATGTGCCGTGGAAGTCTTGTGTTAGAAGCCGCAGTGCTGATTCTGGAATGCTCAAAATCTTCCTAGCTCTGGGTCAATAATCTCACTGCTGAGAAACCGTATCTATCTTTCATTTCAAATGCTTATCGGACAATCGAGAAACACCTGGGAAGCGTTCGTCGTATCGGCTACACAATTGCATACTGGTACACCGGAGGCACAAGTAGTGAACAGGGGTCTGAAGACGGTTGCAGTCATGATGTTGGTGTGCGCGTTCTCTGCCGTTGCGTCAGCAGCAGTACATCCGGTTCCGCTGGATCCAAAACAGGATCCGGCGACCTGCGTGCAATGCCATGAGGACAAAACGAAAGGCAAGGCGGTCCATTCAGCGATTGCGATGGGCTGTACCTCTTGTCATCAGATCAGGGTAAATAAAGAAGTTACTCGCGTGACACTCACCACCGCTACCCCCGTAGCTCTTTGCTTTACCTGCCACTCTGATAAGAGCGCCGCGAATATCAAGGGGAAAATTCATCCTCCGGCGGTGCGCGATTGCTTGAAGTGCCACGATCCGCACACCTCAGACAATAAATTTCAGCTGCTCAAGCCCGAGAGCGGAAGCGACAAGGACACGAACCTCTGCCTTAGCTGCCACAAGATGGGTGTTGACGTCCCGAAGGACGGCAGCCGTCACTCGGCGCTCGATTCCGGCTGCGATACCTGCCACGTAACGCACAAGACGGGCGAACATGGCGTGGCCGAATTTGACTACCACTTGACTAAGAACGCCCCGGCGCTCTGCATGGACTGCCATGACGTGAAGGATGCGGGACTGATCAAGGCGCATCAAGGTCAGCCCTTTGGAACCGCGGATTGTCTGGAATGCCACGATCCGCACCAGTCTGACAGTAAGCATCTGATGGCGAAGTTCACCCATAATCCGTTCGCTGGAGGACAGTGCGATAGCTGCCATCAACCAGCCAAGGATGGCAAGGTGGTGCTGACAGCTGCCACGCCCAAGGAAATCTGTGTGACCTGTCACGCCGACAAGGGTGAACAGATTGCCAATGCCAAAGTGCAGCATCCGGGTGCGGCGGGCGATTGCACCGACTGCCACAGCCCTCACGCCAGCAACTCCCCGTATTTCCCCAAGCCGAATCCGGTGGCCGTCTGTTCGGGTTGCCATAGCGACATCGCCGAGCTGGGGAAAAAGGCGCACCCGCACCAACCTGTATTCGAGCAGGGGTGCGCGATTTGCCATGACCCGCATGGCAACGACAATCTCCACCTGTTGCGTGCCAAATCGCCCAACGCGCTGTGTCTGGAGTGCCACGGTCCTGAAAACATCCCGGCCAAACTGGAGGGCGAGCATCTGCTGACGATTTTTGATGGCAAGGTCAAGCTGCCGGACAATTATTTCAGTAAGGTGGTAGTGTTGCCGCTCAAGTATGGCGCGGGTCATCCGGTGGCCAATCATCCGATTTCAGATGTGATGGATCCGAAAGATGTTACGAAGGTCAAGATGCAGCTGAATTGCCTTACCTGCCATCAGCCGCATGCTTCTGCTCAGGCCGACCTATTGGTTAAGGATCAACCGAACAATATGGCTTTCTGCGACACCTGTCATAAAAACAGATTTGACATGGGCAAGGGCCAATAAAAGTAAGTCTTGCAGTGGAGATAATGAAGATGTTGGTTGTGCGTTCAAAATCAGTTCGTGCTTACAATTTGGCGGCATTGGGTCTGTCCGTATTCCTCGTGCTTGGTTCCCCATTTCAGGCTCACGCCGACAAGAAGAAGGACAAGGACAAAGCGCCAGCGCCGGCGACCCAAAAGGTTGACCCCAGCCAGGTGCTTGATCTTTCCACTTTGGTCTGGCCCGGGCCGCCCGACACTCCTAGGATTCGCTACGTGGACTTCTTTGCCGGTATGAAGTTCGACCGCACACCGGCGGCCGCAGCCAAGAAGAAAAAGCAGGGCTGGATGGATCGCATGGCAGGCGCCCAGCAAGGCGATGAGAAGCAAGATAAGTTGCTCAAAGACTTTCCCTACCAGTTGATCGGGCCCTATGGCGTTGCCGTGGATTCCAAGGGCTTGGTGTACGTGGCGGACCAGAAGGTGGGCGCGATCTTCGTCTTCAATACCGAGACCAAGGACGTGCAGCTCATTAAGAATAACGTCGAGGCCAAGTTTGGCTGGATCAATGGCATTGCGATCGACGATAACGACCGCCTGTTCGTCTCCGATGGCAAACTCAATCATGTGCTGGTCTTCAATCCCGAGCACAAGCAGGAAGGCATAATCCGGGAAGGTTTGTCCGACCCCAACGGGTTGGCGATCGACACAGAAAATCGCCTGCTCTACGTGGTGGATACTCAGCAGGATCAGGTACTGGTCTACGACGCCGATTCGTACAAACTCCTGCGGCGGATGGGGAAAGCACCGACCAAGAAGCATGCCCTCAGCTCGCCGGGAGATTTTGCCGCGCCGACCAATGTAGCGGTGGATTCGGAAGGCAACGTATACGTTACCGATACGTTGAACGATCGCGTTGAGATTTTCGATGGGGCAGGGAATTTCATTAGCACCTTTGGCAAAAACTGTGATGCGCCAGGTTGCTTTGAACGGCCCAAAGGGATTGCCGTTGACGCCGACGGCAACATTTGGGTGGCGGATGCATTGATGGACCGTCTGCAAATCCTCAATAATAAAGGGGAGGTGCTGATGGCAATTGGCACGCACGGTAACAGGCCCAGCCAATTCGCCGGCCTGGTTGGGGTGGCCTATGACAAGAAGAGGAACCGCGTCTTCACGACAGAACAGTACCCGGGCCGCATGCAGGAGTTCCGTTACGTGACTGCGCAGGAAGTGGCGGCCGACACCGACCGCGCGGCCAAGGAGCGGAAGAAGAAGTACGGGGCCGACAAAACAGACGCCCAGGCGGCTGAGGCCGCCGTAGAGCCTGCGGATAAATCCACGCCGGCAACTGGCCAAACGGCCACGCCCAAATAAGAAAACACCGCGGAAGCAAGCAACGCGCCGGAATCCACAGCATTCTCCGGCACCGTGCCAGGCAATCACACGCATCTGGGGAGCACGACTCTCCGGATGCGTGATTGCTTTGCGAGACCATCTTCTTCTCTGCCAACGTCATAGAGGTTCTGCCTGCCTCACCGTGTATACGGCATGTGACCTTCTCGCCCGATTTCCATCCAACGTGCGCATCTCACCCCACCTCTTATTCACCTCTTTACTCATCCAGCTCTTAGTCTTCCACCTCTGGATACGACTCGCCGCGCTCACGTATCCACGAATGCGCAATTCCCCCCCGACTGAGGAATTTCACCAATGTGGGTTGGGTCTTTTGGGTCAGAGCCCCCAGCCCAGCCTCAGAGAGGCCCCTCAGTTTCGCTGTAACGGAGGTTTTCATCTGCCTTGCTAACTATTTATTGTGTTTGGTTTCATTCACTTGCGAGTTCGTGAAGAGAGATGCTGCCAAGTTCTTTGGCTACGGCACAGCAATTGCAATAAGGAAAGCGTGGCCGATTGCAAGCTCGATCATAGATTCAAAATTGGTCGCAGATTATAGCAAGTGCAGTACGGCGGCGGAGTAAGCCGCTTCGGATGTGGTGGTCAAGAACCGCTAAACGGAGAGATGGAAATATCCATCCCCCGAGCTGTAGGAAAACTAGCAATACCGTGAAGAGCCAAGCGTTCTTCACTATATCAGGAGGTTACATTTCATGAAAAAGTTAATGCTCATCCTTACTGTCCTCGCCCTCGGCGCTTTCGCCATAGCACAGATTGGTGCACCCACGTCCGACGTTCTGGGCGCTCACTTGAACTACGGCCGTGGTTGCGCGGCTTGCCACGCTCCTCACGGCGGCGCATACGGTAACGGTGCAGCCAAGACTGCCCAGACCTCTGCGAACACGTACCTTTGGGGCCAGGACACCTCCAGCCTTCTGGGAAAGACCATCCTGGTCAGCGGCGGCTTTTCTGAAACTCTTCCGACCGCTCTGTCCGCGACCACGCCTGACGTCAGCGGCGTGCTGATGTGCCTTAGCTGCCACGATGGCAACTATGCCACCGGCGCCATGATGAAGAACGCTGTCTACGAGTCGCTGCCTGCCACCTACGGCACCTTCAACTCCATCCCGACCCTGCTCGGCGCTGCCGGCGGCCTGGCCGTGGGCGACTACACTGCCAACCACCCGGTGGGCCTCAATGCCGTTCTGTCCTGCGGCGGCACCTGGAACTGGGATTGCGTCAACACCAACGGCTCGATCGCGATGACCGGCCCCCAGTCCAGCCAGTTCGTTACCGACTACGGCATGTTCGTCAAGCCCTCGACCTACAACAACACCGCTGTGATCATGTGCACCACCTGCCACAACCAGCACTCGATGAACGCTGTTAAGGTCACCAACGGCAAGAGCTCCGGCCTGGCCAGCGGCATCTACAAGACGATGTTCTTCATCGCCGCTCCTTACAACCCGGCCAGCACCACCGCCGGCTCCAACCAGACCGCTCAGTTCTGCCGCGAGTGCCACGGTGGCGAATCGAACGAAATGGGTGGCGGCGCCGCACTGCCGACCGTGTTCTAATCAAACCAGCATGAAACCTGGGGGGGAGAGAAATTCTCTCCCCCCTTTTCCTAGAATCCATTCATCAGCGAGGAACCATGAAGTACCAGTTATCAATCTGCGCCGTGCTCCTGGCAGCGCTCTTCCCCCTCTCCGCCCAGCTCGCCACCTCTCATACCCCGCAAAATTCCTTATCCGGTTCAACTGGTACCACGCGGGCGAAGGCCAAGCCGGTTGCCAGGGTTAACGGCACAGAATTGACGGATCGCGACCTGATGGCCACGATGTACACCATGTTCCCGTATGCACGCCAGCACAATGGCGCGGTGCCCCAGGGAATGGAGAAAGACATCCGCGCGGGCGCGATGAAGATGATGATCTTCGAGGAGTTGTGCTATCAGGCGGCGCTACGCAGCAAAATGACGGTGCCGCTGGCGAAGCTGCAAAAGGCTGAGAATGATTTTGCCCATCAGTTCCAGAGCCCGGTTCAGTTCCAGCAATATATACAGGCGGAATACCATGGCTCGCGCGCACTGTTGAACACCAAGATCAAGCGCTCGCTGTTGATCGATGCGTTTCTGAAGGCCCAGGTCTATGAAAAGTCCAACGTAACGAACGCCGAACTCAAGGCGTATTACGACAAGAATCCCGACCGTTTCCAGGTCAAAGAGTCGTTCGCACTTCAGACGATCAGCATCCTGCCTCCCGAGAAGGCGACCCCGGCACAGTTAAAAGAGGCGCGCAAGCGGGCTGAAGATGTGCTGAAGCAGGCTAAGGCGGCAAAGACCTATGAGCAATTTGGTCTGCTGGCGGAAAAGTACAGCGACGACGATTATCGCGTGATGATGGGCGACCATAAGATGGTGGCGCGCGACACCTTGGCGCCTCAGGTGGTGCAGGCCGCACTGGCCCTCAAGCCCGACCAGGTGAGCGATATCATTCAGGTCGATGACGCCCTTACCATTATCAAAGTGAGCGTGCACATCATGGCGGGCAAAGAGAAGCTCGAGACGGTGGCGCCTGAATTGCGCAAGCAGATGCAGAAGGGGAAGGTCGAGCAGTTGCGCTCGGCGCTCGACAAGCAATTGCAAGAGAAGGCAAAGATCGAAAAGCTGTAATCTGCTGACTCCCCCTATTTTGGCGCCAATGCTACAGTTGCCGGTTGAGACGTGGATACTCTCCACGTCTCTTCTTCAATGGGGCTGCATCTTCCATGGATCTGCATCGATCGCACCCAACAATAGTTTCCACGCGGCTGCTCACGGGAGAGCTCGGGAGACGTCTAACTCACAGAGACCAAGTTACATAGTTCATTTGTCAGAGTGGAATGAACGCACGTACAATGGGCCGAACACATACATATCCATTCACGCACCAACCGCAGTTCTGATGGCTCGGTGCGCGCAAAGCGCCTAGTAAAGCAAGCATCAGGATGTACGCAAGTTATTTATAGGGACACCTCACCGCATTGAGCCGCCGTTTCCAAATCGCGTTCTTATCTGGAGCCCTTCTGTTTTCGGTTCCGCTGTTTTCGCAGCTTCAACTAGGCGGGTTTAGCCTCGGCGCGAATGGCACGCTTTCCACCGCCTACAACGCGACCTATGGCAACCTGAGCGGTTCAGATCACAGTATTGGCGTGGGAGGTGCGGGCACGATTGCGGGGTCTTACTTCAACCCTAATTTTTTCTCATTCAACGCCACGCCTTACTACAATACGGGGAGGGATAGCTCAGCCTTTCGCTCCATCTCCAATGGCAGCGGCGTAGATGGTTCGGCAAGTATCTTTGGGGGCAGTTCGTTTCCCGGATCGGTCAGCTATTCCAAAGCGTATAACAGCCAGGGAACCTTTAATTTACCCGGACTCGCCAACTACACCACGCATGGCAACAGCGACGGCTTCGGGATCTCCTGGGCGGAGCGCCTCCATGGGCTGCCGACTCTGGTGGCGAGCTTTACGAAGACGGGCTCCGAGAATTCGATTTACGGCCTCAGCCAGAGCTCCAGCTCTTCATCGCATACCTTCAATTTAAACAGCAGCTACCAGTGGCTCGGCTTCGGACTGGGTGCTTCGTATTACAGGGGCGCCGCCACCTCTGAGTTTCCCGAGTTTCTTTCCGGCAGCTCGCAGCTCGAAACGAGCAATAGTTCGGATCATGGTTACTCGTTCAACGCTTCGCATCGGCTTCCCTGGAATGGTTCATCGTTCGCCTCCTATAACAGCTCAAGCGTGGATAGCAAGTTCCAGACCACGGACACGAACTTTACGGTGGATACGTTTACTACCGGTGCAGCGATTCATCCAGGTTCGAAGCTGAATATGTCGGCAGGCATGTCGTATTCAAGCAACCTCAGCGGCAGCATTGAAGAGCAGTTGATCGCCGCCGGCGGCGCGGTAATCCCGAGTCAGATCAACTCAGCGTCCCGCTCTTACGACTACAATGGCGCGATCGGTTATATTCCGGTGCAACACGTGCAGGTTCAGGGCTCGGCTGAGCGCCGCGTGCAGGATTTCCTGGGGCGGACATATGGGGCCGACATCTACACTGCCCAGACAAACTATAGCCACATCTTACTGGGGGGGCATTTCAGTGCATCGCTCGCAGTGGAAGACGGCACGGTTGACAATAGTCCTCAGAACACACTCGGATTTACCTCAAGCACCGTATACAGCCGCGAGATCGGGCGCTGGCACTTCAACGGCTCGTTCAATTATCAGCAGGGTGTGCAGACGCTGCTGGTGACCTACACAAGTTCTTCGTATGGCTTTGGCGGATCGGTGCGGCGGAAATTTCAAAACGGTATTACATTGACCAGCTCCTACGGGGGTTCCCGCACTGGACTGACTGGCCAATCCGGCACCACCAACGCCAGCAACAGCATAAGTGGCGGTTTAGGCCTGGGGCGCTGGGCATCGATTGGCGCAAACTATGCGAAGTCGAGTGGAGAAGCAATTTCGACCGGGACCGGCCTGGTGATAACGCCGGTTCCCTTGCCGTTGCTGCCGGCCAGTTCCATCGTGCTGTTTGGCGGCCGCAGCTACGGGTACTCTATCGGCAGCTCCCCGTTGCACAGGTTCACGGTATCGGCGAGCTACTCCAAGTCGGATAGCAACACGGGGAGTGGCGCAGGCTTAACCGGCTCCACCAATACCAGCAATATTTTCAACAGTCTTGTGCAATACCAGTTCCGGAAGATGTATCTGACGGGCGGATTTAACCGGCTAACGCAGGGGTTCTCGGGGTCTGGCCTCCCGCCGCAAACCATCTCAGCGTACTATATTGGAATATCCCGATGGTTCAACTTCTTCTAGGCCGAGCCCATGGACACAGGCCGCGATTGGCCGCATGGATCATCTTCTCCGTCTTTCTCCTGATGGCGCCAGCGTTGGCATCGCGCCCTGCGAAGGTGGAAGCGGTGACGCCCCCCGACCTGCTGATGGATGGCGGCCGCAAGCTTAGCTATGAGCGCAGTTTCAGCTCCGAGCGCGAGGTCAGACCCAAACGCGGATTCTGGAGAAAGCTGGTTGACGTCGTGGCCGGCGAGCCGAACTTTCACTATCTGGTCCGCCCATACAGTATCGCAGTGGATTCTCATGGCCGCATCATCGTGACCGACCCCGGAGCGCGCGGGATTCACATCTTTGATTTCGCACAGCAGAAGTATAAGTTCGTTTCTCGTGCGGAAAACCGGACAGACCCGATGCGTTCTCCGCAATGCGTGGCTCTGGACGCCCAAGACAATATTTACGTGACCGATTCCGACGCAGGCAAGATCTTTGTCTTTGATTCCAACGGAAAATATAAGCGAGTAATCGGGAGCCTAAAAGGTGGCGAAGGCTTTTTCAAGCGTCCCACCGGAATCGCCGTCGATTCTTCTTTGCAGCGAATCTATTTAACAGACACCCTCCGCAATCAGATTTTCTTGCTCGATATGCAAGGCAACGTCCTGCAGACGTTCGGAAAAAATGGCACCGGTGATGGGGAGTTTAATTTCCCCACGGAACTGCGGATCACAGGCAAAGATCTGATGGTCGTAGACGCGATGAACTTCCGGATCCAGATCTTGGATCGCGCTGGAACTTTCCGCTCCACATTTGGAGAACTCGGTGACGGCACTGGAAGCACCTTCCGTCCGAAGGGGATTGCGGTTGACTCGGAGGGGGATATTTACGTGGTGGATGCATTGCTGAGCCAGGTGCAGGTTTTTAGTCGGCAGGGAGACTTTCTGTATTATTTCGGAACTACCGGCAGCAAGCTTGGAGAGTTTCAGTTGCCTGCCGGACTTTTCATCGATGGTAATGACCGTATATATGTCGTGGACTCGTACAACCACCGTATCCAGGTGTTTCGTTATTTTGGATTGCGCCAGTCCACGAAGGGGGAACGTCAGTGAGGCATAAGTTTTTGTGGGGATGCCTGATCTCCGTGTTAGCTGCCGGCACATTGTCGGCACAGGTCAGCGGCGATGTCATTGGGGTTCACAACCTGGGGCCCGGAAGCAAGTCTCCCATTACGGGCGGCATGAACAGTATGTGCCAGTATTGCCATGCTCCACACGCCGGGACGGGAAAATCGCCGCTGTGGAATCAGAAGCTCTCAACGCAGACCTACACCCCCTACAACAGCACCACCTACGTTGAGAAAGGCGTGACGCAGCCTCCCGTGGGCGGTTCCAGCAGTTTGTGTCTTAGTTGTCATGATGGGACGGTAGCTCCAGGAACCACTCAGGCTTATGGCAACATCACTATGGCTGGAGCCATGTCCAGTGCGGATGTGTTTGGAACGAACCTGTCTAACTCACATCCTTTTAGCCTGGTCCTTCCGCTGACAGATTCCGTCGATCTGGCTTCGTCCCTGGTTTCCAAATATGTAACGGCTGATCCAACAGGCGCGGTGCGACTCGTTCACAGAAATGTAGAATGCACCTCCTGTCATAACCCTCACATTCAGGCGAGGGATACAATCTCGCTGAACTTTCTGGTTCGCGACAGTTCGAAGGGCCAGATGTGCCTCGCCTGCCATGACCCGAACCGAACCATGCCCGGGCAGGTGAACCCACTGGCGGGCTGGACCACAAGTAGCCATGCCACGGCTGCCAACAAAGTGGCAGCTGGAACCGGTTCCTACGGCACAGTCGCACTAAATGCCTGCATCTCGTGTCACTCGCCCCATGAAGCAAGCGGGCCAGCGCGTCTGCTCCGCGCAGCCAATGAACAGGATTGCCTGGCCTGCCACGGTGGCGGCACGAATATGTCTCCTGCGGCCCTCAACATATTTGCCGAAATCGGCAAGGTTGGGCATCCTTTCCCCGCCGGCACAAACACACACGATGCAGACGAAGGTTTTCCGCCGGCCACAGGTGGGCCTGCAGTCGTGCTTGTTAACAACAACCGACACGCAACGTGCGTGGACTGTCATAATTCCCATTCCTCGATGCAGGTGAGCACCTTCACCCCGCCGCCGCTCGTGCGGCCATCGCAGAACGGGATCGCCGGAATCAGTGCGACTGATGGCGCCTCCGTCGTGAATCCATCGGTAAACCAGTTTGAGAACTGTTTACGCTGTCACGGCACCAGCGCTGGAAAGGCCGTAAATCCCGTCTTCGGGTATTTTCCGGTGCGAACCGTGGCGGCAGGTGACCCGCTGAATGTCATTCTGGAATTCAGCCTAACCGCTACCTCGAGTCATCCTGTGACGCACACCCGCACCAGTCCGCTGCCTCAGCCCAGCCTGCTCCCGAACATACTGAACCTGGACGGGATCACCAAGGGACGTGCGATGGGCACGCAAATTTTTTGCACGGATTGTCACAACAGCGACGACAACCGGGAGTTTGGAGGAACTGGTCCCGCCGGCCCGCATGGATCCAAGTGGACGCACATTCTTGAGCGCCAGTACCTGGACAACCAAGCGCCGGGAGCGGGACAGCCCATAACGAACCTTTTTCTCACTCCCGATCTGAGCGTCAATGGTCCGTATGCGCTCTGCGGCAAGTGTCACGATCTGACCAATCAGATCATGCAGAATACCAGCTTTAATCAGCACGCGTACCATATCAGCGCCGGCTTCTCCTGTTCGGTGTGCCACACGGCTCATGGGATGGGCGCAGCCAGCGGTACGATTACGGGCGAGCGGTTGGTCAATTTCGATGTGAATGTGGTTGCCGCGAATGGATCGACTGCCATCTCCTACAACCGGGGCGCGAACACATGCACGCTGGTCTGCCACGGCTATGCGCATAATTCCAATGGCTCCGTTTCCGCCGCCGTGATAGTCGGTCAGACAGGGAAAGCAAAGTAACGCGTCGTTGAATGGAATGAGGCGCCCGAAGGCTATGCAGACGACTTCCGGGGCACAAGTCACCCCAGCTCGCAGCAATCGCAGCGGTGGGCTGAACCTCCTGCCAGTGCGAGTGCTGGCATTGTTGTTCCTCTTCTGCACTGCCGAGGTGTACGAGGCCGTTCATCTTTCGTCGCTGACCGACCCTGACGTGTGGCTGCATTTGAGAACGGGACTTTGGATTTTGCAGAATCATGCGGTGCCCCACACCGCACTGTTTTCGCAGTCCGCACAGTTGCCATGGGTCGCAAGTTCCTGGGGATTCGACGCATTGCTCGCGGCAGGCTATAAGCTGGCCGGATTGCGCGTGGTCCCCCTGACTCTGGTGGCGTTTAAGGTTGCGCTCGCGGTGACGGCGTTTAGGTTAGCTCGCAAGCTGGGTTCGAATTATCCGGTCGCGATATTCCTTGCCGTCACCCTGCAGTACTCGCTTCCGGCTTTGCGGCCGCTCCCGTACCTTGTTTCAATTGTGTGCTTCACCATCGAACTGCAATTACTTTTCGTAAGCCGGCGCACGGGAGAAGTACGAATCCTGTATTGGCTGCCCTTGCTGTTCGTCTTCTGGGTAAACTTGCACGTCCAGTTCGTTTACGGCCTCATGGTTTTGGGCCTATTTGTCGCGGCTGCATTCGCCGAAAATCTCTGCCGGCGTTCTGGCTTCGGCTGGTGCAACACGCGGCTGCCCGCCATTCCGGTGAAGCCTATCGGAGTCATAACCGCCCTCTGTTTCGCGGCCACTCTGCTGTCGCCCTATTCCTACAATATTTACGCTGTCGTGCTGCGGAATGCGCGCCTGGCCGCCTATATTGCGGATGAGCATGCCATGAATTTCCGGCAATCGCAGCATTACGTTCTATTGTTGTTGGCCGTAGCAGCATACTTTGCGCTCGGTAGGCGCCGTTCGGTCGATCTTTTTCCGATTGCCTTGATGGTTGCCGCCTCCATGCTCGCATTTCGCATTCAGGGAGACGCCGCTTTTCTGGCCATGGCCGCCATCGCCGTCATTGCAGACGCATCGTGTTCCGCCGGGAAGCTTGAAGCATTGCCCAGGGCGAACCTTGGCGACAGGGAAACTTTGGCAACAGCCGTATTGCTGGTTGTAGTCACTGTACTGGCAGCCTCCCACATTCCTTCCAACCAGGAGACGCTGCTGAACCGGATGGGCGAGAGCCTGCCCGTGCGAGCCTGCGATTACATTCGGCAGAATCGGCTTCCGAATCCTTTATTTAACGAATATCGATGGGGAGACTTCTTGGCCTTTTATCTTCCCGGCTACCCTGTCGCAATCGATGGCCGCACCGATCTTTACGGGGAAGAGATTATCACCCGCTACTTCGAGGAGACGAACGGCGCAGCACCGCTCAATTCCGATCCCTTCTTTGCAAATGCCCAGACCATTCTGTTGCCGGCCAACTCTGCCATGGCCGAGGGGCTCACCACGATATCTGGTTTCAAGATGGTGTATCGCGATAGCCTCGCGACGGTGCTGGTGAGGACAGGAGTAGAGTAATCGATATGCGACGAGTGTTATCCTTAGGAGCCATTCTGGTTCTGGCATCCTTGGTCTTTCTGCCGACGCTGCACTATGCGCTCGTCTACGACGACATTGAGCAGATAGTCGAAAACCCACGGATCACAGCGTGGAGTTACGTCCCTGGATACTTCACCACGCATCTTTGGGCCCACAACCCAATGGATCCCGCGTATTATTACCGGCCTGTTTTTCTGCTCTGGTTGCGACTGGTGGACGCCATCCTTGGTCCTCCGGGTTCGATTTGGCATTTGGCCTCGATTCTGGCGCATTTGGGAGCGACAGTCTCCGTGTTCCTGCTCATCCGGCGTCTGGCAGGCGATTGGAGGGGAGCGGCGCTCTCTGCCGGATTATTTGCCATTCACCCCATCCATACCGAAGCCATAGCCTGGGTCTCGTCAGTCTCCGAGCCGCTGTTCACTATCTTCGTCGTCCTCTGCGTCTACTACTACATCGAGCGAAAAGGTGTCATCAGTATGGCTTCGCTCCTATTTGCGGCGCTGGCGATGTTTACCAAAGAGACGGGGATCATAGCTCCCATACTCATCCTCACCTACGAATGGATGCACTCCGGTTTTAAGCGCGCACTGGAAGGAAGCGTACCGTACGCGATTCCTGCCCTGCTCTTTGCGGCGTTTCGGGTGCAAGCGCTCGGCACGTTGAATCCACAAGCGCCATCCAGTATGAGCGTGAGCGACATGGTCTTGACCTGGCCGCGAGTGCTCGCGACCTATGCCGCTCATCTGGTTTGGCCCGTGCACCTCAGTCTCAGCTACGACGTCCCGATCGTAACCGTGATTTGGCCGCTCCTATTGCTGATCGTTCTAGCGGCCGGGCTGGTATGGGCCGCCCGCGGTTGCAGTGTAAACGTCCGCTTTGGCGCGGCATGGTTTGTCATTACACTCCTTCCGGCGTTGGCCATTCGCTATCTCCTTGCAGATGACTACGTTCATGATCGCTACCTTTATCTGCCAACCGTCGGAATTGCGATCATTGCCGCCGTATGGTTTTCCAAACTCCGTTTCACACCTCTACGAATCGTGGCTGCGTGCGCTTTGGCGTTGGCTCTTTGCATCGCAACGCGTTCGGACTTACGCGCCTGGCAGGACGACACCTCGCTGTTTCGCCGCGCCCTTGAAACTGCTCCCGGCAACGTATACGCCATGAATAATCTTGCGAACGCTTATCTGCTATCCCATCATGAAGCTGAAGCCTTGCCGCTGTTGCAGAAGGTGATCGCATTGAGGCCGGGCCAACGCCAGGGCTACTTCAATATGGCCCGCTACTACCATCAGATCGGAAACTATGAAGAAGAGGCGCGGTATTTTGCGATCTTCCAACAGGTCTACGATACCCAGCAAGCGCAACGCGAAGGCCGCTAGCGTAAGGGCGAGACGACAAACGGGATTGTAGACATGTGCTGACCGCCATGGGAAAATGAGTACTTAAAATGGAAAATCAGACAGTACCAGTCAAGGCCGTTCATCGGTCACGCCAGTTAGTATCCAAGATATTAGTCGCCGTCATCATTCCGGTGTTGTTACTCGGTTTGGTGGAAATTGGGTTGAGAGCTTTCAAAATTGGTAATCCGACTAGCGCTACTCGTCCCTGCACGGTGGGTGGCCACCCAGCATCTTGCGACAATCCATTTTTCTCGTCCACATTCTTCCCTCACGGCATGGAACGAACACCCAGACCATACGCGATTCTTCCAGGCAAGCCGAATACCACCGTTCGTATCGTGATTCTCGGGGAATCAGCAGCTTACGGCGACCCCGACCCCACATACGCGTTCAGCCGATATCTTGAGGTGATGTTGCGGGAGACCTTCCCTGGAACGAAGTTCGAGGTCATTAATACTGCAATCACCGCCATCAATTCGCATGTTGTGTTGCCCATCGCCAAGGACATGGCACAGCATCAGCCTGACATCTTCATTGTCTACATGGGCAACAACGAGGTAGTCGGCCCCTTTGGACCAGGCACCGTACTGACTCGCGGCGGGTCGAGTCTCCCAATTATTCGAGCAGGAATATCCCTTAGATCCAGCCGGATAGGACAACTCATCGCGAAGGGCTTCGACCCCAAACAGCAGAATTCACAGCAGTGGCGCGGAATGGGAATGTTCCTTGAAAGACAGGTACCGGCAAGTTCGCCTGCCATGGAGCGGGTGTACCATAATTTCGCCGCTAACCTGGGGGATATCATCTCGGTTGCACGCGGTTCTGGCGCTCAGGTATTCGTGAGCACCGTGGGAACAAACGTAAAAGACTGTGCACCGTTCGCTTCCAGGCATCGAGAAGGTATGGATCAGGAGTCGCTGCGTTCATGGACGGCGCTCGTACAACAAGGCTCCGCTCTTGAAGACGCAGGAAACCTCCCCGAAGCACTGAAACTGTACCGGTCAGCGGAGACCATTGATCCTCAGTATGCTGAGTTGCAGTTCCGGATTGCTCGCTGCCTGTGGGCACTTGGGGATTACTCAACCGCGAAGGACCACTTTTTCCTGGCGCGAGATCTCGATACCCTCCGCTTCCGTGCAGACAGGCGAATCAACGACGAAATTCGCTCAGTCGCAAAAGCAGCAGGCCCGGGAGTAGAACTGGTGGATGCGGCCGCGATGTTTGACCAAGAGAGCGCCCACGGGGTTCCCGGCAGGGAGTTGTTTTACGAGCACGTGCACATGACTCCTCAGGGCAATTACCTGCTGGCGCGCGCCTTGTTTCCGCAGGTCGCGAGCAAGCTAGCACCGGAGATTAGGCAAACTGCACGCAACGTCGGCATGCTTTCGGAAGTGGATTGTGAAAGATTGCTGGCGCTGACTCGTTTCGACCGCATACGGCTCGCGAATGAGATGCTTGGACGATTAAAACGGCCTCCGTTCTCGAACCAGTTGAACCATTCCGAACAACTCGAGAAGATGAGTAGCGAGGCACAAGTCCCGGCTGAATCTGGTGAGGAGACTGTTGCGCAATACGAGTGGGCGATCTCCATGGCTCCGGATGATCGCCTCCTACATCTCAACTTTGGCTTATTTCTTTCCCCGTTCGACCAAGCTGGAGCTACGCAGCAATTCCAGAGCGCACTACCGTACGATAACGCTCCCTACCTGTGCAATTGGCCAAGAAAGCTAAACTGAGGGCTCCGGGCTCATAAGGGATACATGAATGGCGCGACAGAGGAAACCTGCGCAACGGCAAACAGTATTCCAATGAGGAATATCAACAAGGCAAGAGGGACCAGCCACCAAAGCTTGCGCTGCCATAAGAATCCGAAGACTTCACCAACAATTGCGGAACGTGATGCTAGTTTCCGTAAGATATTCATGTTATTCATTTCCCGAGACGATGATTGCCGATATAAAGAACGTCGAGGCCGCTTTTGCGGAAGGTGCGTAGAGCATCCTGCGGGCTGGCAACGATCGGTTCTCCCCTTACATTAAAGCTCGTGTTCATCAAAACCGGAATTCCTGTGGCATTACCAAAACCTTCAAGCAATGCATAGTAGCGGGGATTCCACTCACGTCGAACGGATTGCACGCGCCCTGTGCCCTGGTGGTTTACTCCTGGAACTTGTTTCCCAACCGCTTCCTTCCAGGGAACAACGAGTAACATGAAACGTGTGGGGTATTGTTGTTTCAAATCCGCAGGCTCTTCAAACATCGAAGCTACGCAATCTTCAGGGACAACTGGAGCGAAGGGGCGAAATGGCTCGCGAAACTTAATCTTGCTGTTCACGACGCCCTTCATCTCCTCTCTGCGAGGATCTGCAAGAATGCTGCGATTGCCCAAAGCCCGCGGGCCCCACTCAAAGCGTCCCTGAAACCATCCAATGACTTTCCCGGCAGCCAAATCCTGAACGGCACGTTCGATAAGTTCGTTTTCGTTCGCAATGTGTTCTGCGGAGGTACCTGCCAAGGCGGAGGCAACCTCATCGTCGTTGTAGGATTTGCCCCAGTATGCATGCTCAAGAACAAAGGCTCGTGGCTTCCCCAACAACACGTGCCATGCATACTGCGCCGCTCCCAGAGCGCCGCCGGAGTCGCCTGCAGCTGGCTGAATGAAGATTCGCTCGAATCCTGCACCGCGGAGGATTTTAGTGTTGGCAACACTATTGAGTGCAACTCCACCGGCAAAGCAACAATTCTTAGCACCAGTGGAACGCTGGAGATGAATCGCCATCTTCAGTAATGCCTGCTCCGTGAATTGCTGAACCGACGACGCAATGTCTGCGTAACGCTGATTGCGGCACTTCAGCTCCTCCGGTCCGTCACCAGTGTCGGCGCGGCCTGTAACAAACTCGAGGTTCGGATCGCGTGGCTCGCCAAACAGTTCTACCAAACGATTTGTGAAACTTCGCTGCGAAGAGTACTGAAATGAGAAGTAACTGGTATCCAAGTGCAAACTGCCGTCGTCATGCAGGTGCGCTACCTGGTTCAGTTCACGCATATATCGAGGCTCTCCGTAAGGAGCCATCCCCATTACCTTGTATTCCCCTTCGTTCACCTCGAAACCCAGGAATGCGGTGAAGGTTGAGTAGAGGAGTCCGAGCGAATTTGGAAAGCGCATTTCATGAGACAGATGTATCGCACAGGGAGAGCTAGTGGCGGTTCCCATTGTGGCAGTTGCCCATTCGCCGACACCATCAACAGTGAGAATGGCAGCCTCCTCGAAAGGAGAACAGCAGAACGCGCTGGCAGCATGCGCCATGTGGTGTTCTACGAACAGAACCTTCTCGCGATCGATGCCGAGTTCTTCAGCAACTTTTGCACGGATCCAAAGCTTCTGCTTCATCCAGCTAATAGAACCGTCTTGAAATAGGCTCGACGCTTTCGGCCAGTGAAGAAGCGTGGAGGTGAGAAAGCGCTCGAGTTTGGGCATCGGCTTCTCATGCAGCACCACGTAGTCAAGGTCTTCTGGCCGTATGCCTCCCTGCTCAAGGCAGAACCCAATAGCGAGCGCCGGATAGGAAGAGTCATGCTTGATACGGCTAAAACGCTCTTCCTGTGCAGCCGCCACGAGAACACCGTGCTGAAGAAGGGCGGCGGCGGAATCATGGTAGTAGCAGGAAATCCCCAGGATATTCACTAGAAGGGCCTCCGAGCAGAATTAAGGCTCGGAGTATCACTCCTTGGCGTCCAGCTAGATGTCGCATCGCTTGCAGGTTTGGCGCGTAGAAGACGGAAGGCAATAGCGAACGGGCCGATGATTATGAGATAACAAGCGACAAGCAATATTCGAAACTCGTGGTCGGCTGTAGCACGCGAAAAACTGAGCCACCGCTGCCACAAACTGGCAGGCTTCTCCGCATCCTCAGGTTCTTCAAATTCCCTCGTTCCAGCAGAGACGCGCCCTTCGGCGACCAAGGTGGCACGTGACATAGCAGCACCTGTTAGGACGATAGCACCGAACCAGAGAGCACAATATGCGAAGGAATAATGAGGACGTCGCTGTGCCGCTACGCCAGCAAAAATGGCAGCGACTACAAGGACTTCAAGCGGGTGCACTGCCGCGCTAACGCGCGACGAGAATGCCCTCCTAGCCAATACTGCACCTGTGGCATAGGCGGTAAATGACATTACGGCGATAAATACTGTCGGCACTTTTTGAATATACCTCGTCGTCGCATCACCCAATCGAGCGGCGGCTCCATCACGATGGGCAGGTGGCAGACCATCGGCAGCATGAAGCAGGCGATCAGGCCCATGTCATGGTATAGCGGCAATCAGCTATAAGTGCAGTCTGTTGCTTCATTATATAATCGAGAACGTCTCCATAGTGTCAAAAATGTTACCCAAAGAATCCTATGCAGCCTGGTACTGCTCCTGAGCCTAAGGTGGTCTTTGCCCGGATTCGTTCGCAGAAGGTCCCGGTTTATGTATGTAATTTTTAAGTAAGCATATTCGGCCATCCGTGAGAATCAACGGATGAATCGAACTTGAGGTTGAGCAAACCCATGAGCGTTATCCAGGAGTTGCGCGGGCTTTTGCGTCTGCCTGTCTTGCAACTGGCCGGCTTGGCCGCATTCCTGACGTGGGCCGGGGGGCGGGCCATCAGTTTGAAGTACTGCGTGCTGGACCTCGACCTTTATTGGCATCTCGGGGTTGGCGACTGGATACTGCGGCACCATGCCGTTCCCCGCACTGGCATCCTTTCCTACAGCACAGCGAGCCTCCCGTGGACGGCCTATAGCTGGGGCTATGAGGTGCTGCTCTCGCTGGCTTACAAAGAGTTTCAACTGATTGGCATCGCAATTTTCGGCGTGCTGTTGACACTCCTTGTGGCCGGTTGTGTGTTCTGGATGCTGCACCGCCTTTCCGGGCGTTTTTGGCTGGCATGTGCGCTGGCCGCAATTGCCTGTTGGGCGTTCCTATTTTCTCTGATGCCGCGGCCCGTGTTTTTTTCCATGGTGCTCTTCATGGTCACGCTGACTCTGATTCTCGAGGCGCAGCGCACGGGGAGAATAGAGACCTTGTACTGGCTCCCGTTTGTTTTCGTGCTATGGGCCAATCTGCACATTCAGTTCATCTATGGATTGTTTCTCGTGGGTCTGCTGCTAGGGATCAACCTGTTGCAGCGGCTTGCGGGCAATCTGGGAGTTCGGCCTGATTTTGTATCGGCGCCGTCGCTCCCGCTCAAGCAACTAACGGCCGTATTTTTCGTCTGTCTGCTGGCGACCTGCATCGGGCCGTACTCATTTCACCTCTATGGAGTGATCTTCGAGTACTCAAAAGCCAAGCTTCCCTATACGATGATCAACGAGTTGCAGCCGCTCAGTTTTCGATACATCGAGCATTACCTGCAGCTTCTCCTGACGGCAGCCGCTTTTTTCGTGATGGGGTGGCAGAAAAAGATCGATCCATTTAAGCTCGCGCTCTTGATCGTCGCCAGCCTCGTCTCCTATCGCACGATGCGTGACGCCTGGTTCATCTGTATCTCTGCTGTCGCCTGTATTGCCGATGTTTCGTTTGCCAATCCTTCACAGGAAGCAACCAGTCGCGCTCCGCGGCATATTGTTGCCGAAATGGTCAGTGTCGCGCTGGTTTCGTCGGTATTGTTGCTGCTGATTGCAACCAACTCGGACTTCAATACGCGCGGCTTGGATGAGCTGATCAGCAGCCAGTTTCCCGTAGCTGCCGTGAACTTCCTGAGGCAAAATTCTCCTCCCGGACCGCTCTACAACAATCTGGACTGGGGTGGCTTTCTCATCTGGTATATGCCGAATTATCCGGTAGCCATTGATGGCCGCAACGACCTCTACGGAGATGATTTGGACCGCATCTTCATCAGTTCGCAGATGGGCGACAAGTCGTACGAGACTGACCCCTACCTCAATCAGGCTGGCGTTGTGCTATTGCGAAGGGATGTGCCTTTGGTGAATCTTCTGCGAAACGACTCTCGCTTCAGGCTCGTGTACGAAGACCAAATTGCGACTGTTTTTGTTCGTGGGTAGAGCGATTCACCGGTTGCTATTCACGATCGAGAGCGTCCGTCGCGGCAATCGGTCGCAACTGCCCATTACATCGCCGTCTAGCGTGGATTGGCGATTGCCGGATCTCCGGCAGCGGTCGTCGCGCGTTCGCGTGCCTGTTGCGCATCCGCCATGCGGCCTTCCAGTTCGTATAACTGCGCCAGTTCAAGCCAGTCGTCGGCGCGGCCCGGAGCAATCCGCAACGTTTCCTCTTCGAAGGAGACGGCCTGCTTCAGATTCCCGCGGGCCTTCCAGGCCATCGCCCGGCCGTGAGCCAGGTTGCCACGAAGCGATGCGTCCTGCTTCATCGCGGCAGGAGCACTGCCTTCCGAACGATCAAAGGCCTTCAGCGCCTCCTGCGGACGGTTCTCATTGAGATAGTCGAATCCGATGGAGAGCAGAGCGAGGTATGCATCCGGGGACAGGTCCGCTACATGCTCCCAAGCCGCAATCGCTTCGCTCACCCTTCCTTGCCGCTCATACATCCCCGCCAGGGTTGCCCAAATCACGGGTTTGGGCGCAAGCGATGAGGCCGCCAAGAACTGGGACTCTGCATCCTGAGGCTTTCCGAACCCGGCGAGCAATTGGCCCCGCAAAAAGTGAACATAGGCACTGTCTGGAAAGATGGCGAGCGCCTTGGTCGTTGCATCGAATGCCTCTGACTTGCGCCCCAAAGCGGATAAAAGCGAGGCTGCGTTCGCCCATTCATTAAAAGCTTTACTGCCGGAGCGTGCCGTGCTGTTTACCGGCAGCGGCGCACTAGCGCAATCGATCTGTGAACGTTGAATGAGTGCTTCGGTTTGGGGAGTGCGTCGCACAAAGACCGCGGAGACCTCATCCAGATAAACCGGGCTCCACATTTCATTACTGCAGAATTGCCGCAGAAATGGAAAGAACTGCAGCGCGTCGTACCGTCCCAGGGGAACGATGATGGCATTGATCCCATAGCGGTCCGCTTCGCTCTGCCATTCGCTTGAATCCGGCAACGATCCCATCAGGCTGACGCTTCGCTCGAGCAGCTCTGGTCCGAACGGACCACCGCGGCCATCTACAAAATTAAGGCGCTCGGGGCCGAGCCGCCAGGCGACGTAACCGCCCTCGTTGTAGTTATTGAAGACTCGCCCGGGAATATTCTCCCGCTCAATGAACGCGGCGGCGCCCTCGGGAAACCACCACGACAGTCCGGTTCCGAACGTTGCGGTATCGGTAGCCATAAGATGGGTGCGGTCCGTAATCAGGTCGGCTGACCAAATCCCAGTCAACAGGAGCAACAGGCAGCATAAACCCGTGGCGAGAATCAATCGGCTGCGCCCATCGCCAATCCGTTGTCCCCAGGCTTGCCATGCGGAGGTGAAAACCGCGCCTGCGATCACCACCACCACAACCGCGAACAGACCTTCCAGCCGCACGTGACGCGTTCCCAGGTAGGCAGCGCCGATCAAAAAAACCGCCTCACCGAATTGCCGACGCCAGAGCGCAACCGGAACGGCCAAGGCAGCGGCAATTAAAAGCAACAAAAAGAAGTCCGGACCGCGCAATGACAGTCCTGCGATCGCACCTGTCCAACTCAGTTTTACCGGCGCCCATTCGGCTATAGAGATGGAAGAGATGGCCTGCCCCGGGGTCGCCATGGGAGCCATAAACCCGAACATCGTTTGGTAGACGCGAAATCCCCAGGGGTTCACAACCGTTGCGGCGGCGGTTGCTGCCAGCCATGGCCACGCGCGTCGTAGCCGCTGCAGCGCGGCCTTTCTCTGCGCTGGGTGCAGCATCTCCAGACATTCCACCAGGACGTATCCGCCCAGTAGAGCAAGTCCTGCTGCAAGTCCCAGATGCAGGTTGACCCATGCAATCATCAACACCGGCAAAAGCCACAGACGCGCTCGTCCTGTCTCATGGTACTGCCAGATCAGGCTCAAAAAGGCGGCGAACAGAAGCACGGTGAACATATCGGCCCGCGGACCGGTGCGTGCCGCAATGAGCGGCACTGCCAGAATGGCTAGTGCGACCGTGAACAGCGAACCTCGCCGCAGCACAAGAGCCACGCTCGCGGCGCAGACACCTGCTCCAAGCCACGACAGCAGAGCATAGCCGCCCAGCAGATATATGGCGTAGAAAAGCAGTCCGGAACCAATCGGATAAATCCAGGGATGTCCCTGCGCCGTGTAGGACAGAACGTCCGTGGAGGGAATCTGATGGTGTTGCGCAATCCATCTCCCAGTCGCCATCTGCCACCCAAGGTCATATTCCATGAGTGTTCGCAGGCTCGCTAGCAGCGCGAATATGAGAGCCGCCAGACAAAGCAGAATGCGCAGCCGGCGATTAAACGAATGGCAAGACACTCCCGAACTGGCAAGCGCAGTCGAAGCCTGTTCTGAAGTTGTTTCGATATTTTTCACAACGTACGAACTCGCATTCCGGCGAACAGGAAGGTAAGGTTCAGCTTTATGCTAGGCGATCCCGCCCCATGCAAGCGGGATCGCCTCAGGGTTGAAGCCTACATCGCCGGCTTATCGGTTTTGGTGCCGGAGGGTATCTTTGCGTGCTGCTTGACCTCGGCAATCATCTTTTCCACTTGGGCTCGGCCGGGGTGGTTCGGATTCTGCTTCAGCAGCGTTTCCCAGCATTCAACGGCGCCCTTCGTGTCGCCCTGAACCTGCCACTTTAGAACTCCAAGGTTGTAGAGTGCGTCGGCGGACTTCGGGTCGATTTTGAGTGCCCGGTTCTCCGCCTCGATTGCCTTGTCTCCTGAGCCGGATTTATAGTAGGCACCAGAGAGCCTGTTCAGTACTTCGACCGTGGGTTTGATCGTGGCCAACTTATCGTAATACTTCGCCGAGTCTTCATACTGTCCGGCCACGTAATAAAAGTGAGCCACCTTGGCCAGATTGTCGATATCGTTCGGATTCTTTTCCAACGCTGCCAGCATGGGCGCAACCTGCTTCTCGGCCATTCGTTTCATGTCTTCCGGCGTTGGCTGTTGGGGAGCGCCGCCTGCCTCGGAGCCCGGCATTTGCGCCTGCACGGCCGCAGGGGTGGGGGTCTTGGGTGCTGTCGATCCCCGGAACAGGTAACCTGTGGTTATGCCAACTAGCAAACAAATCGCAGACAGGGTGTAGACCTGAACTGAAGACCAGCCGGCCTTGACGCTCTGATTGTCATCACTCATTTTTTCCAGCAATTCCTCTTACAAAAATTTCCGTCCCGAATTTTAGTTTATCGCCTGATCGCTTGGAATATGATAGGAGAAGACTCTGGAACAGTGCGGTTCTTGGTCTTACAAGGCAGGTGCCATGCCAAACGTCCAACTTCCGAGAGAAATCTTTTCGCCTTATTTTCCAATCAGTTATCGCTGCCTAATTGTAGCAATATAACGGATTTGGTGGTTAGCCTTGTGAAAATTCACGCTGTTCACGTTGGTTTTGCCCCACCTGCGGCCGGCGCTCCGAGGGTGCGTGCCGACGCACGGCCCTTCTGAGGATGGCGACTGTCGCAAATTCAGTATGTTGGGATGGAGCCAAAATTGCTTCACTCGGCACGGGGGTTCTAGAGCTAGGCTTTGCTCCTCCGGCGGCGGCCTCGCTGTGAGGTCTGCATCTTTGCAATGAACGCATCATGAAGTCACAGGCAATCATCATCGGCGGAGGCCCGGCGGGACTGACCGCCGCCTACGAACTTCTCACCCGCACGGATATCCATCCTATCGTGATTGAGCGCTTTGACTACATGGGCGGCATCTCGCGCACTGTGCAGTACAAGGGCAACCGCATGGATATCGGCGGGCACCGCTTCTTCTCCAAGAGCGACCGCGTCATGAACTGGTGGCTGGAGCAGTTGCCGCAGGAGACGCCCGGCCAGTCGGAGAAGGAAGACGACGTCATGCTGGTGCGCGGACGCAAGTCGCGCATCTACTTCCTGCGGAAATTCTTTGAATATCCGATCCAGCTCAGTAAGGCGACGCTCGCCAACCTGGGGCCAGCCCGCACCGTACGCATCGGCTTCAGCTATCTGCGCGCCATGATGTTTCCGATTCGCAAGGTGGAGAACCTGGAGCAGTTTTTCATCAACCGCTTTGGGCGCGAGCTGTATCTGACTTTCTTCAAGTCGTACACCGAGAAAGTCTGGGGAGTGCCGTGCGACAAGATCAGCGCGGAGTGGGGCGCGCAGCGCATCAAGGGACTTTCCATCCGCAAGGCCATTGCGCATTTTCTGAAACAATCCAGCAAACCGGCCGGGGACATTGCGCAGAAAGGGCACCGAAACCTCGCTGATCGAGCAGTTTCTGTATCCCAAGCTTGGGCCCGGACAGATGTGGGAGAAGATCGCCACGCGGGTTCAGGAGATGGGCGGCGAGATCATCACCAACTTCAATATCACCTCCGTGGAAGTGAAAGACGGGCAGGTAGTGGCCGTAGGCGGACCAAGCCTCCGATGGCACCGACGCGCCGTTTCGCGGGCGACTATTTCTTCTCGACCACCTCGGTCAAAGAGCTGGTGCAGGCCATGGTGGAAGGCGGCAGCAGCGTGCCGGAGAACGTGCGCGAAGTGGCGGCGAATCTGGAGTACCGGGACTTCATCGCGGTGGGTCTGCTGGTGGATAAGTTGAAGGTCAGCGAGCCCGGCGGCAAGGTACGGACAGCTGGTCTCAGACAACTGGATCTACATTCAGGAGCCCGACGTGCTGATCGGACGGCTTCAGGTCTTCAACAACTGGAGTCCGTTTCTGGTCGCCGACCGGTCGAAGGTCTGGCTGGGCGCCGAATACTTCTGCTATGAGGGTGACGAGCTGTGGACGCGCTCCGGACGAGAGCATGGCCAAGCTCGCGGCCGACGAACTGGCGAAGATTGACATTATCGAGCGCCAGGATGTGCGCGACGCGGTGGTGGTCCACATGGCCAAGACTTACCCCGCGTACTTTGGCGTCTATGACCGCTTCCAGGAAGTGCGTGACTACGTCGATGGGATTTCGAACTTATTCCTGGTTGGCCGCAATGGCATGCACAAGTACAACAACCAGGACCACTCGATGCTGACGGCGATGACGGCCGTGGATAACATCATCGCGGGCCGCCGTGACAAGCAGAACATCTGGGAGGTGAACACCGAACCGGATTACCACGAGAGCAAGGACAACTAAACCCCCTAGATAGGCGCAGGACTAGCTGAGATTGGTGCAGGACATTTACAGGCCGCAGGCAGGTGGCAGGGAGCGTACGGTGGCAACGTTCGAAGGTAGTTCAGAAGCTCAAATCGAAGAACTTAGTGCATCGTCCCGGGCGCAGGAAATCTCGTCCATTCCGAACCGCGTGCAGTTTGCCATTTACGCCCTGCCGCTCACGGTGTCTATTTCGGTCTGGTTCCTTGCCATTCGCGCTCCCCTGTGGCTGGATGAAACAGGCTCCTTCCAGCAGATCAGCGGTGGGTTTTCACAGATTCCGTCTCGCCAGGGTCTATCCTTTCCAGCTTATTCGTACATTCTTTGGTTCTGCACCAAGATCCTGGGAACAAGCGAGATCGCCCTGAGAGTTCCGGAGATTCTTGCCATGCTCGGCGCAGTCTATCTACTCTACCGAGCCGCACTGGAACTATTTGACCGTGACATAGCTATCATTGCTGCCGTCGTCTTCTGCCTGCATCCGATTACCGTTTTTGCCTCCATTGACGTTCGGCCGTATGCCTTCGCAGCACTGGCAATCAACGCCGCCATTCTTGCCCTGGTTCGCTTACGGCACAACCATTCGTGCTGGCTGGCCGCCCTGTTCGGCTTCTTGACTGCCTCGATCGTTTACTTCCATTTCCTGTTCGCGGTCATCTTTCCGGCCCTCGCCCTTGGCTTCTTCGCGATCAAGACTGGCGACCGCAAGAACTTATGGCGGCAATTCGGGCTTGCCCTAGCGGTATTCGTTTTGGCGCTTGCGCCGGTGGCTCCCTGGACGCGATACATGGTTCACACCAGTGGCACGCACGTCATTATTGACACAGCCCCGAAATTGATAGAACTGGCCTGGACATTGGCGCCGGGGTGGCTACCCTTGATTGTACTGGGTGCCATGTTTTTCGCCGCCCTGACACGTTGACTCGCCCTACCCGAGGGATGGCGCGTGGTGCTTTGCACATCCTTGGGGCTGATTCCGATCTTGATCCTCTATGGCTTGAGCGTGGGTACCCCACTCCACGTATTTGTGGACCGCTATCGGCTGGTGGCGACTCCGGGAATCGCGCTCTGCTGGGCATTGGCTGTAAGCCTGATCAATTCCCGCAAGATTCGAATGCTGTTCTGTTTGGTATTGGTAGGGGTGGCCGTTTACCAGAATGTCAGTTCACCCTATTCAAAGATCCACGGTTACACCTGGAAATACGCCCTGGCGATTGCGGAAAAGAATGCCTCAACCGACGGCGCTCCGGTGGTGATCTGCAGCGACTTCGTTGAGTCCGACTCCACGCTCATACCGGTCGGCCCCGCCGTGAAGGATAGTGCGTTGTTTGCGCCGCTCACCTATTACAAACTTACCGTGCCGGTTGTGGGTTTGCCACGCGCACTTAACGACCAGGCGATTCAGGGCGGTTCAAGCTTTCTGCAGGATGCGGCGGCGCGGCACGAGCGCTTTTTGGCCCTTGGGGCTCAACCTTCATACGATACCCTCAAATGGCTGGTATCTAGCGCTTCGGAAATGTACGAGGTCCGCCAGTTAGGCGAATCCTACGGAATTGTGATTCTGGAATTCACACCTCGCACCGAAGGGGCTACCTCGCGCTTGGAGAAATAGCTTCCGGGTTTCAGCTTCGAGCTCTCCCCGGAGATTCTGGTGGTGCCGGAATTCCCGCTCCGGGGTGATTTCCATCACAGGAGAGGCGCGGCTCTGAGGGTAAAGTATTGGGTGGAACCATCTGGCGTGATCGGCGCATCGGCGCGAAATCGCTCAACTAGGGCGGCAGGGGTGGGACTTCGAGATGCGTAGTTGTGCTTCAGTTCTGGAATCATGAGTGAACAGGCGCGAAATATGGCGAATGCTGCGTGATATGCCCCAGAGATTGCTCCAGCCAGCAATTCTGTTATCCGCCTATCTCGGTCGAAACAAACTGTTTGCTCGATTCGGTGCAGTTGGCCCAACAGTTGCAAAACAAACTGTAGCTTCCCTTGAAAGTAGGAGCCCGAAATGGGTTTGAAGTCTATCTGGACCAAGGTGTATCAGACGCTCGCTTCAGTGCGAACGGGTATTTTCCTCATTATTGTTGTCGGTATCTTTTCGGCGATTGGTACGGTCATTCTGCAGCGGCCCACCTCGGAGCCGGAAGATATGCAGCGCGCATACTCGCCGGAGACCCTGCTCTGGCTCGACCGTCTCGGGCTCACCGATATTTTCCATACCTGGTGGTTCCTGACGTTGCTGTGCTTGATCTGCCTCTGCTTGATCTTTGTCTCAGTAGACCGCTGGCCCAATGCGTGGAAGGTATATTCCAAGCCGGTCCGCTTTGCCGAGCCAAACTTCCGCTTGAGCCTGCCCCAAAAGTTGCAGATCGCGGTCAAGGATGAAGCTGGTGCCCTGACGGTGGCCGAGCGGGTTTTGAGCCGCTTTGGCTTCGCGCCGCAACGGGTGACTGAAAACGGGGCCTCTGGACTATTTGGGGAGAAGCAGCGCTACGCCGTCTTTGCCCTCTACTTGGTCCACCTGAGCCTGATCTGCATCTTCGCTGGATATATCGTGGACGGGATCGTCGGTTATCGCGGCAATATCAGCGTTCCGGAGGGACAGGCGCTCGGCCAAATCTCGGTGCGCGATAACAAGCCCGGCGAGAGCAATAAGAAGACGCTTCCATTCCTGATCCGCTGCGATGGCGCCGGAGAAGAAACCTACGCCGACGGCAGTCCGAAAAAATGGTGGTCCAAGCTGACACTGATCGAAGACGGCAAGGAAGTTGCCGCCAAGATGATCGTTGTCAACGACCCTCTGGTCTACAAGGGAATACGCATTTATCAGTCCAGCATGGGCCAGTCCAGCACGCCGAAGACACTTACCTTCGCGGTCACGCCGGCCGCCGGGGGCGAGGCGACCATGGTTGAAGTTCCCATGAACGGCAAAGCATCCCTGGCCGACGGCGAGAGTCTCAGTGTTTTGCGCTGGGTTCCGGACTACTACGTTCAGGATAATGAGGTCTACAAAAAATCCGACGATCCGGAGAATCCGGCGGTCCAGCTTGGTCTCACCAACGCCAAGGGCGAGACCAAGAAGATGTGGATACTTTATTCGGGAATTAAACAGCACCAAAGGACAGGATGCGCCGTTTGAGTTTGCGCTGAAGGGCGCAGCCTGGGCGCAGTTTACGGGCCTCGAGGTTTCGTATCATCCCGGACAGTTTGGAGTCTGGATTGGCGTTGTGCTGATGGCGTTCGGGTTGGTGATTGCCTTCTACACTCAGCACTCCCGCATTTGGGCGACGATTGCCGAGGACGGCCAAGGCGGCAAACTTCTCTGGGTAGGTGGCACGACCAATAAGAATCGCGACCGCTTTCATACAAAATTTGAGCAGATCAAGACCGCCCTGCAAGAGGAACTGAATGGCCAGGCCGCGGCCAACAACAACCATAAGACCGAAGAGAAGACGCTGACCAAGGCCTAAAAGGTCCACGGTCAGCGCAGGAGTCATAAAGTTATGTCAGAAGCACGAGTAGAACAGCAGCAACAGCCGGCAAGCGGAGCCGCCCTGCTGGTTCTGGTAGGACTAAGCATCGCCTTCGCGCTGCTGGTTGCACTGCTGGCTGCGGCCAAAACGCATTCCGGTCCCATCTACGGCGAGGCCAATATGCTGTACACGGCCCTGGTTCTCTATGCCGGCGCGGCAACGCTCTACATGGGATACGGCGTCACCGGTATTGTGCGCTACGTCAACGCCGCCTCATTTTTGACTGCACTCGGATTTGCCGCCAACACCGCTGCGGTGGCGCATCGCTGGTCCGTGGCAGGCCGTCCGCCATTCTCCAACATGTACGAGATGCTGCTGAGCTTTGTGTGGACGCTCGCCTTGCTGACCCTGATCGCCGAGAAGGCCTACAAGGTAAAGATCATCGGCTCGATCACCATGCCGATCACCGTGGTTTCGGTGATCCTGATGCAGCTGTTGCCCAACGAGATCCGTCCGCTGGTTCCGGCGCTGCAGTCCACTTGGCTGCAGGTACACGTCACGCTGGCGATGCTCTCCTACGCCGCCTGCGCCGTCAGCTTTGCGCTGGCGATGATGTTCCTGATCCAGGACGACATGAAGACCGAAACCTTCCAGGCAATCACCTCCGGGGGAATGTTCGCGGTTTACCTCGGCATCCTGGTGACCCGTTTCCGCGCCGGCGCGCTTGCCGTAACCGCCTACGATCTGGAACAGAAGACCGAGGTGATGGTTTCACGCGCGCATCCGCTCTTCATTCAGATTCCTGACCTAGGCTGGCTCTACGTTCTGGTTCTGCTCTCGACCCTCGTGCCTCTGCTGTTGTTTATTGCCGGTCGCGTCAAGAAGGACGCCTCGCTCTTCGACACTGCCAGCAAAGGGATGTTTATCTCCATGCTGCTGCAAGCCGCCGGCCTGGCAATCTTTATCGCACGGGTGAAGAACGGCCAATACGGCACGCCCGACGCAGAAGGTCTATTCTCCACCGCGCTTCCGGCAAACCCATTCCTGCTCGCGGGAATCGTGGGCGGAATCGTAGCCGGTCTGCTTTACCTGCTGCTGTTGTGGAGACGCGAGGGCTTGCAAAGAATGATGCCTTCGGCCAACGACCTGGACCGCGTGACCTATAAGATCATCTGCATTGCCTTCCCATTGCTGACCCTGATGATCGCCGCCGGTGCTTACTGGGCCAATCAGACTTGGGGAAGCTACTGGAGCTGGGATCCGAAGGAAACCTGGGCGGCCATCACTTGGCTGGTATACGCAGGCTATCTCCATATGCGCATCACGCGCGGGTGGAAAGGACGCCGCGCTGCGTGGTTTGCGATTCTCGGTTTTGCCGTGGTGATCTTCACCTTCTTCGGCGTTACCTACCTGCTGCCCGGCCTGCACGCCTACGCCGCCGGCTGATCTGTTTGGATATAACAAGGCCGTCGCGCTCCGTCGCGGCGGCCTTTTCCTTTGCGGCGCAGCGCTTCCTGATAGCACAGTTCCCCGAAGATCATCATCTTCATGGTGCCCGTGCGGACCTGCCCGCGCGGAAGTCTTTCTCCATCGCCTGCTGGGCACCGCGCCGTTGTGCTGGCGCGTATACGGGAAACACGCGGTACATCGTGGCCACCAGGTCGCGGCCCGTCAGTTCTGTGTCCCGTTCAGCCCTGCGACCGCCTTGCCATGGGAGCCATGAGGTGGCGGGCTGAGAGGAGTGTGCCAAGGCGCGCAACCGCGACCGTAGTTCAAGTGGGCACCCAGAACGTAAAGTGTGACAACTCAGTGCCGTTTGATCACCCGAGGATGTGAGCGCGAAGCGAAACACATTCCAAGTGGTGGTGGGAGTGTAGGAAGAACGAACGGATGGAGAAGGCCGCGGGGACATGGCCGTTGCTTGGTGCGCGCTCCTGAAATCAGCTGATGGGCGACGTGAGGTAGGACATGAGCCTCCATTCCAGGACTTCTATCTGCCGATTTCTCGTCCAGGAAGCGGCTCAGATGAAAAGTATCACTTGGCCCCAGTGAATTGGAAGATCTGGATTCGGCGGGCGTCGACAATGTAAACGCGACCGGTCGAATCAGCCCACATTCCGGCCGGAACATTGAATTCTCCCATCCTGACGCCAGGCCGCCCGAATGCCCGCAGCAACTGGCCGTCGTGGTTGTACATTCGAACAGTTCCGGTGCCCGGGTCATTGACGTAAATGCGATTTTCAATGTCCATGAACACACCGGGCGTACCTTTATGCAAATCTGTGCCGTTTGAGATTTTGAATTCCTTCAGGAATTTTCCCTGTAAATCCAAGACGTGGATGCGCGTCGAATCAAGCACGATCAGTTCATCGTTGTGAACTAAAACCGCTTCAGGATCTTTGAATCGACCTGGCTCAGTGCTTCCGGTTCTTGAACTAAAGCCGGTCCCGGTGTTGGTTCCAACGCGCGCCAGCACCTTTCCTTCCAGGTCAAGAATGAAAAGCACATTACGAGGTGGATCGAGAACGTAGAGGTGACCCGCTTTGCGATCGATTGCGACGCCCGTGGGATGCTCGAAAAGGCCTTCGTCTCCGGAGATCCCAATCGTGCGTACAAACACACCCTGGGAATCGTAAACCAAGACCATTCCGCGCTCAGAATCAGAGACATAAATGTTGTCGTCGCCGTCCACGGCGACGCCACTCGGTGATTGGAGCCGTCTGCCTGGCCCACCAACGATTTGAAAGGAATCTTTTGGAGAATAGGCAAGTACGTGCAGGCCGTGGGCGGCCGCGTCGGTGACGATGACGCGCTGCCGCGAATCGGTGGTCACCGATTGCGGCAGCACTAGAACCTTTTCAGGACCATAGGCGAGGGAAACAACTGAATCGCGAAGCTCTTGAAGGACAGAGTGCCCTTTCGCGACTTTCACCGCGTGCTCGGGCGGCTGAAAGTCCTCAACAAATTGCTCGTCGCGATGAAGTTCGATGTTCGGTGGCACCTGGTTGCTAGGGTCTTCTTCGATCAATTCGGCTGGCGCAGGCGGAGGAGCAGGGGGCTGGCCGGCAGTTGACGAGGTGACCATGGAGTCAACAAACAAGCCGAGCTTAGTCAGGGGTTTGAACTTGCCGTCGGCGGAAAACGATCCTACATACTGCAATTGCTCGCCATCGCCAAGAGCCACTTTTGGAAACGCCCGGACTGGTGCCCCAGACTGCTCTGCTGACGGCACGTCTCTAGCAGGGTCGGGCGCTTTGCGTCCGTGGGCCAACTCGCTGGTGGCCAGCGGCAGTAAGCCCAACAATAGGACGGCAATCCTCCTGAAAACAGCACACCTGATCACAGAGATCCCTGACGTTTCAAATCTAGTCTTTTCCGCGCTCATATCCGCAACTCGCTCCTAACCATTTCAGTGCCGATGCCGGCAACTCACCTCAATCGCTCATCTCCTGCCGCCTGCAACGATCCTCTCTTTGCCGTGCAAATCTGAGTTCCAGATTCGTGACTACGGCTTGGTTGTACTCTTTGATTTTCGCGTTTAGCTCCTTGGCCCGGGTGGCAGCCGGCCTTCGGGTTTCCATTCGCTGATAGAGTGCAGTTAGGTCGCCAAGTTTACGCAAATCGAGAGTCGCGGGACCGTCGATCTCAACTACACGACATACCTGAATTGGCCCTGAGCTTGTTCAGCGAGAAGTGTTTGGGGAGGATACGAGGAGGGCTGTGGATGTAGCAAGTTTTCCAGCCTTCCTATGGACAGGGTCTAATGGCGCACACGTCGCGCCATTTCCATCACGGTTTTCCCTGGGTGATACTGCGCAGCCATTGCCGGAGCGAAAAAACCAGCACTGGATAGATTCGAAGATTTTACAATCTCCTTTACAGGGAATGGACCGGTGATGATGGCTGACGCGGAAACCGTACGGAGAAGAATGTGTACCAGGACCTTCCGGCTTCTCGCCGCGATATGTCTCATGCTTGTGGGGCTGGCCACGTACACCGTCGCGCAAGCGGGCAAGCGTCTCATTTTGAAGGACGGCTCTTGGCAGGGCATTACGCAATACGAGGTGCGAGGGGATCGTGCGCGCTATTTCAGCTCCCAGCGCGGGGAGTGGGAGGAACTGCCCAAAGAACTCGTCGACTGGAAGGCTACAGAAGAATGGAACGCGGGACTGAAGGAGAAATCTCCGGAACTGCGCCAGTTCGACGCCGAAGAGGCAGAAGAGAAGTCAGAACGCGAAGTCCAAGCAGCAAACTTGCCTACCGCAGCTCCAGGCTTGAAGCTTCCAGTTACGGGCGGGGTTTTCCTACTCGATAGATTTTCCGGTCAGCCGTCGCTTGATGAACTTACGCAGAACGAAAGTGCGCGGAATAGCGACTTCCGTTCGGCCATCAACAGAAAAGCGTTCCTCAAGCAACAATTCGAACTAAGAGGGCCACATGCCCGCGTGCAGGCTCATATTCCGGCTCCGGAGATCTTCGTCAACATTGACTTTGACGGGGCACCGAACGGGCAGCAGATTGCATTGGCCGACCGTTTCCACCTCCTGCAACTGGAGTCGCAGAAAGACTCGCGTGTTCTCGCGAGAATGGAGGTCGGTTTACTGGGCAAACAGAGCCAGGCAGAGCAGTTTGTGCCTGCGCGCATTGAAAGCTTCAGTAAAGGCTGGTTGAAGATCATTCCGCTCGGAGCTCTTCAAGCCGGCGAATATGCGGTAGTGGAGATGCTCGGCCCTAGTGAATTCAATTCTTATGTGTGGGATTTTGGTGTAAACCCTGATGCACCCGCAAATCCCAACTCCCGTAAGCCGGAGTAACCCGCGAACGATAAACGATAAGAGCAGTGATTCTTCCCCGAACCGGATCCAACAACCACCTATGTAGGTTTCGGCAGTCTGACAAACCGCCGCTGCCGTTTATTGCATGTGGGTTCGCCGCCCACCACGCAAAGAGATCGTTTAGGAATTCCTGTTACGGCGGCACCCGGTCTTGGCGATCTGCCGCTAATTGGCGCTTATCCCTGAACATGCGATCTGCCGTTTCTAAGCACAACGTGGTTTTCAGGTTATAGGACGTTGAAATACCGCATCCGCCTTTCCTGATGCGGAGTCGCCGGAGCGCAAACGGTGCTGAGCCTAGCGACGACCATAAAAAATGCCCTCGCTTTCCGTGAGAGCATTTTTACATCAACTCCGCCGCCGACAACATCACCGGAGTCTCTCTGCGAGCCGACGGCGACTGGACTGCAAATAATCGCTCTTGTTATTCATTACGAGTTAACTCAACTGTTCGCCCATTGCGAAGTAATCAAGCGCTTCTCCAACCTGCTCTCAATTGGTGCCGCATCGCTCGTTATGCTGCTACTCCTGATCGCCAAAGGCGATCTTGTCGTCTACTGGGAACCAATGCCGAGGGCAGGCCTCTCAGGAAGCTGCGTCCCCCAAAGCGAAGAGGCGGGGATGCGGGCTCTGGCCGCGTCTACGTTCAGGTTCCGATGGCGCTGGTGATTTGCACCCATTGTGGGTGGGTCGGGGCGATTTCCCCAAGGTCGCGGAGGTGGAGGGACACGTTCCGCCGATGGTGCTGCCGCTAGGTTACACGGATGAAGTTTCAGAAGAGACGGAGCGGCGCATTAGCCGATTCTCGTGAACGGTACTGCTTAGCGGAGGATGTCTGATGACTCGATGCAACCTTTTGTGCAGTGCACGTGTCGAATGACCATGCGCGTGTGATCCCGGTCACAAACGTAACAGGTAGATGCTTATTATGCGCACGGTGACGCATACTGCCCGTAAGAAGGCAAGCAGCAATGCAGTCCCATATCTATGAAGCAGGGATCTCTCTATATCAGCAACCATCCGGTGCTGAGCTGTCCTGGGATCCAGCAGTTGCAGTTCCGCAGTTTAATTGCTTATAAGTACCGCCTGTGTATGGGCGGAAGGGGAGCTGTTATGCGCCAAGGCTGCTGCCATGAACTGTTATCGCTATTCACATCGAATACATCTGAACGCCTGATCGCTTGGTTAACTCCCATCCGCACCAAAGAACCTTAGCCAAAATGGATGAGCCCGCCTGTAGCTGTGAACTATAAGCAGGCTCTGGAACTAACAACTTCGGCAATCCGATAGCTGCTAGCTGACCGCGCTCAATTATCGGCTTGCCCGTTCCGAAAGGCAAGCTATGAATCGCCTCCAGCGCTCTATTTTGGGCACGGCTACGCCCGCCCTGTTTGACAGCAACAGCATCTGCCGGATCCCGCGCCTGCGGCTGATCCATTGCCTCGTCCTATCGCTGATGATCCCGGCGCTCGCCGCAGCACAGACAACGCACTTAGCTACGCGGCATGTGCGCGACGCCGTCCTCAATGGACAGGCGCGGCTAACTGGACGGCTCCCTGCAACCCAATCTATGCAAATTGACATTGTCCTGCCGCCACGAGATCAGGCGGGGTTAAACAGTTTCCTGAAAGGACTTTATGACCCTTCAAGCCCATCCTACCGGCACTTCCTCACGGTGCAAGAGTTTACGGCTAGTTTTGGTCCCAGCCAGCAGGATTATGACAGCGTGGTTGGTTTCGCAAAGAAGAACGGCTTTAAGGTGGTTGGCGGCTCCCGCGACAGTATGAACGTGCAGCTCAAGGGTCCGGTAGCGGCCATCGAGACCGCCTTTAATGTGACGATGGGTGCTTATCAGCACCCCACGGAGAAGCGCACCTTCTATTCTCCCGACAGGGAGCCCACCGCGAATCTGCCGGTCTCGCTCTGGCACATCTCGGGCTTGGAGAATTATTCGATTCCGCATCCACTCTTCGCACATAGCAACACTAACAGTAGCCTGAGCGTAGCCTCCAATGCTACAACAGGCACCTGTCCTTCGACCTCTTACTGTGGAAGTGACATGAGGGCGGCCTATTACGGAGGGCCTCTCACAGGCGCCGGCCAAAACATCGGATTGGTGGAATTCTACGGGTACGATATGTCCGACCTGAACACTTACTACGCGAACACCGGTCAAACCATGACCGCCACGGTCACCGGCATTTCCACGGATGGAACGAGCCTGAGCTGCCTGTATGCGAGTGGCTGCGATGATACGGAACAGATCCTCGATATGACTCAGGCGCTTGGCATGGCCCCGGGCATAAACACCCTGTACGTGTATGTGGGGTCCTCCGATACTGCCATTCTTGGTTCCATGACCACGACTACTCCGTTGCCCGCACAATTGAGCTGTTCATGGGGTTGGACTCCGGCAGACCCTGCCACAGACGACCCGTATTTCCAGAGGATGGCGGCACAAGGCCAGAGCTTCTTTGCAGCATCGGGCGACAGCGACGCCTGGACAGCCAGCAATTATGCCTACCCTGCAGAGGATGCGAATATCATCTCTGTCGGCGGCACGTCCTTAACAACCAGCAGTCCGGGCGGTCCATGGAGTTCGGAAGTCGGTTGGGTCGACGGTGGAGGCGGGATCTCCCCGGACAGCCTTGCGATCCCCTTTTGGCAACAGCTCACGGGCGTGATCAATTCGAGCAATGAGGGGTCCATGCTGTATCGCAACGGCCCAGACGTTTCAGCAAACGCGGATTTTACCTTTTACGTCTGTGCCGACCAAGCCGCCTGCTCAGCAAACTCATATGGCGGAACCAGTTTTGCTGCGCCGATGTGGGCCGGCTTCGTGGCTTTGGCCAACCAGCAAGCTGCTACACAAGGCGATCCGCCGGTTGGATTCATTATTCCGGCCATCTACTCGATTGGTCTGTCATCCGCCTATGACACGAACTTCCACGACATCACCAGCGGCAATAACGGTTTTCCGGCTGAGGTCGGCTTCGATTTGGACAGTGGTTGGGGCAGCCCGAACGGCGCCAATCTAATCAATGCCCTTGTCTCAAATTCGGGTAGCCTCATCATCTCGGCTAAACCGGTAATAGTGCAACAGGGCGGCACTGGTACATCAACGATCAATTTCACTGCCCCAGTTGGCTTCAGCGCGGCCATTGCCTTGACTGCCTCTGGCCAGCCGACAGGCGTGACCGTGAGCTTCGCCCCGTCGTCCATTCCGTCGGGATCCGGCAGCACGGCCATGACCGTGGCCGTGCCTTCGACCACCGCAGCCGGTTCGTACACAATCGCCATCACCGCCACAGGCGGAGGCGTTACGCAAACAGCCAACGTCCCTCTTACGGTAAGTGGTCCGTCTACTCACTTTGCGGTAACCGCCGCGGCTACGGAACTGTACGGCGTACCCTTCTCCTTCGTGGTTACGGCAGAGGACAAGAACAATGTACCAACCGGGTACAGCGGCACGGTGCACTTTGCCAGCTCTGACCCACACGCAGTGCTTCCCGCCAACACAACTCTCACCAATGGCTCGGGTACGCTTAGCGCAACCCTGGACACCGGGGGAACGCAAACGATCACAGCGACCGATACCGTGAATAGCACACTTACCGGCGCTTCAGGCAACATTACAGTCATTGGGGTCCCCACGCATTTCGCGCTGAGGGTCCCACCTGCTGCTTCGACTGGCATAGCATTCAACTTCTACGTGGAGGCACAAGACCAATACGACAACCCTGCGACGGGTTACAGCGGCACGGTACACTTCACCAGTTCCGATGCTTTGGCTGTGCTGCCGGCAAACGCGACTGTCTTGAACGGAGTCACATTTATTGCGAGCCTGAACACCCCGGGAACGCAGACGCTGACTGCCACTGACACGGTTAACGCTACGATCACCGGATCCGGCAGCATTCTAACGAGTAAAGTGGCGACAGCACCGACCATCTCGCCGATGCCTCTGGGGACCTTCAACACGCCGCAGTCGGTGACCCTGGGGGATGCGTCGCCGGGCGTCACGATTTACTACACCACGAACGGATCAACACCGACCACCGCGTCTACCCCATACACGTCACCGTTTATGGTTTCGACCACCAGCACGATTAATGCGATCGCCGCGGGCAATGGCTACGGCGCGAGTGCGGTAGCCAGCGGGACCTACAACATCGTCGCCTCCACACCAACCTTCTCGCCAGCTCCTATCGGGACATTCAATACGCCGCAGTCGGTGACATTGAACGACGCCTCCCCGGGTGTGACGATCTACTACACCACGAACGGCTCGACGCCGACCACTACATCCACCCTCTACACGGGACCATTCATGGTTTCGGCCGCCAGCACGATCAATGCCATCGCCGTGGGCAATGGCTACAGCGTGAGTGCGGTAGCCAGCGGAACCTACAACATCGTTGCCTCTAAACCAACCTTCTCGCCAGCGCCTATCGGTACGTTCAGCGGGGCGCAAGCGATAAGGCTGGCGGACGCCTCGCCTGGGGTGACGATCTACTACACCACGAATGGCACGACGCCAACGACTGCCTCCACGCAGTATACGGGGCCGATTCCGGTCGCAACCACCACCACGGTCAATGCCATCGCAGTAGGCAATGGTTACAGTTCGAGTGCGGTGGCCAGCGGAACTTACAACATCGTTGCCTCTACACCAACCTTCTCGCCCGCCCCTATCGGGACGTTCAGCGGGTCACAAGCGGTGAGGCTGGCCGATGCCACGCCTGGTGTGACGATCTACTACACGACGGATGGCACGACACCAACGACCGCGTCTACGTCGTATACGGGGCCGATTCCGGTCGCAACCACCACCACGATCAAGGCCATTGCCGTGGGCAATGGGGACAGCGCGAGTGCGGTAGCCAGTGGCACCTACAACATGGTTGCCTCCACACCGACCTTCTTGCCAGCGCCTATTGGGACATTCAGCGGGTCGCAATTGGTGAAGCTGGCGGACGCCTCGCCTGGCGTGACAATCTACTACACGACGAATGGCACGACGCCAACGACCGCCTCCACGCCGTATACGGGGCCGATTCCGGTCGCAACCACCACCACAATCAATGCGATCGCCGTGGGCAATGGGACTGGCGCGAGTGCGGTAGCCATTGGAACCTACAACATCCTTGCCTCTACGCCGACCTTCTCGCCAGCGCCTACCGGGACGTTCAGCGGGTCGCAATCGGTGACGCTGGCGGACGCGTCGCCTGGCGTGACGATTTACTACACGACGAATGGCACGACGCCAACGACCGCCTCCACCCCGTATACGGGGCCGATTCCGGTCGCAACCACCACCACGATCAAAGCCATCGCTGTGGGCAATGGGGATGGCGCGAGTGCGGTAGCCGGCGGAACCTACAACATCGCCTCGCATTGAATCAGATCGGCAATGTGAGGCGATTTTTCGGGGTGGACGGATGATTTACAAATACGAATGTTTCCGAAATGGACGCCAAGCTTGGCCCCCGGGATCCGGATATGGATTTGCGCGACGCCATCCATCGCATTGCGCTGGAATGGCCCAGCTACGGCCGGCCACGCATCACAGCAGGACTACGAAAGCGTGGATGGAAGGTAAACCCGAAACGGGTTCAGCGCCTTCTTCGCGAGGACAACCTGCTGCGCGTGCGAAAGCGAAAGTTTGTCGTGACCACCGACTCCAACCACCACGGGCGGAAGATCTACCCGAACTTGGCCTGCGCCGTGGTGCTTACCAACGTGGACCAACTCTGGCGCGCCGATATCACGCATATGCGCGCAACTAGAGTTGTTGGAGTTGGAGCCCGGCGTCAGCAGCGCCGAGGTGGAAGCCGAGAGCCAGCGCGAAGCATTACCGTCCACACCGAAAACAAAGCGCAAGCATCCAGGGCGGCAGTCGTTGTCTGCGCATCTTCCCCGCATCGAGCGCGTGATTGCCTGTGCTCCGGAGCAGTGCGTGTGCGGCGGCTGCGGCGCGGACACTTCATGTCGGCAGCGCACAGGCAGGAGCAAAGGAAGCAGCCGTCCTTTCGGTCATGGAGAGCTGTCGCCGAATGAATGTCCCTGTGCGCGAATACCTCGCCCCAGTGTCGCCAGGACTCAACAGTCTCTCGATCCAGAACTTGGCTGACCTGACGCCCCCAGCTTGGACAACAAAACACAATCAGCCAGCCGCATAGCCGTCAACGTGTGATTGCTCAGACGCATACTCCTAACTGGCAAGAGAAAAAGGGGGAGAGAATTTCTCTCCCCCCCAGGTTTCATGCTGGTTTGATTAGAACACGGTCGGCAGTGCGGCGCCGCCACCCATTTCGTTCGATTCGCCACCGTGGCACTCGCGGCAGAACTGAGCGGTCTGGTTGGAGCCGGCGGTGGTGCTGGCCGGGTTGTAAGGAGCGGCGATGAAGAACATCGTCTTGTAGATGCCGGTGGGCAGACCGGTGCCCTTGCCGTTGGTGACCTTAACAGCGTTCATCGAGTGCTGGTTGTGGCAGGTGGTGCACATGATCACAGCGGTGTTGTTGTAGGTCGAGGGCTTGACGAACATGCCGTAGTCGGTAACGAACTGGCTGGACGAGGGGCCGGTCATCGCGATCGAACCGTTGGTGTTGACGCAGTCCCAGCTATGCGTGCCGCCGCAGGACAGAACGGCATTGAGGCCCACCGGGTGGTTGGCAGTGTAGTCGCCCACGGCCAGGCCGCCGGCAGCGCCGAGCAGGGTCGGGATGGAGTTGAAGGTGCCGTAGGTGGCAGGCAGCGACTCGTAGACAGCGTTCTTCATCATGGCGCCGGTGGCATAGTTGCCATCGTGGCAGCTAAGGCACATCAGCACGCCGCTGACGTCAGGCGTGGTCGCGGACAGAGCGGTCGGAAGAGTTTCAGAAAAGCCGCCGCTGACCAGGATGGTCTTTCCCAGAAGGCTGGAGGTGTCCTGGCCCCAAAGGTACGTGTTTGCAGAGGTCTGGGCAGTCTTGGCTGCACCGTTACCGTATGCGCCGCCGTGAGGAGCGTGGCAAGCCGCGCAACCACGGCCGTAGTTCAAGTGAGCGCCCAGAACGTCGGACGTGGGTGCACCAATCTGTGCCATGGCGAAAGCGCCGAGGGCGAGGACAGTAAGGATGAGCATTAACTTTTTCATGAAATGTAACCTCCTGATATAGTGAAGAACGCTTGGCTCTTCACGGTATTGCTAGTTTTCCTACAGCTCGGGGATGGATATTTCCATCTCTCCGTTTAGCGGTTCTTGACCACCACATCCGAAGCGGCTTACTCCGCCGAAGTACTACTTTTCTAAATCTGCGGTTCAACTCTTAAATCTACGGTCGGCGTTCACATCGGCCACGCTCTCCTAGTGCAATTACCTTGCCGATCTGAGAAGCCTGGATATCTTCTCTCTTCGTAAGTCGTAAGTGGATGAAACCAGGCTAGATAAGCAGCCAGTAACACTGCCAGCAGCCTCCCGTGTAGGGAACTCCGCGGCCTGCGCAGAAGCAGTGCTGCGGGATCTAGCCCAAAACTCGCCCCACATTGAGTCAAGTTCCTCACCCGGCACCATGCCCCGGTGGCTTGCGCGTCTAAGGACCCGCAAGCCGTACCCGCGGACGCACGCAGACAGAACGGTGCCTCGGATTACGCCGGGAATTCCGCGCGGGTACACGGACGGCTCCGGTGATTCAGTTGATTATGCCGCGGTGGACGCTGCGCTTCGGCGAAGCGCTGATGCAGAAGGCGGTATCAAGAGAAATGACAACGGTTCGGAGGAGCATGGGCCACACTCTCGTAAGGGCGTGTGCCGGTCGGTCGCGCTCCCGGTGGTGCACGGACAGGTTGGATTTCTGGTACGAAAGCAGACCAGGGTTCATCTCTGTCCAGGTGAGTTCCCTTACAATCATTTCATGCTGACATTTCATCAGGCTGCTTTGCTTTTCGGGATCGCCGTGGTCAGCGGCGCCATGAACGCGGTCGCCGGAGGCGGCAGCTTCCTGAGCTTCCCCGCGCTGCTGCTCGTAGGCGTGCCGCCGATTCAGGCCAATGCCACCAACACCCTCGCGCTATGGCCGGGGATACTGGGCAGCGTCGGTGCCTATCGCAACGAGTTGCGCGGCCCAGAGGCGAGGCGCGTGCTCTTCCCCTTGCTGGCCACCAGCCTCGTGGGCGGACTGCTCGGAGCCGTCACCCTTCTAATCACTCCGCCGACGACATTTCTGCACCTCATTCCCTACCTGCTGCTGGCAGCAACGCTGCTGTTTGCCTTTAGCAGCAAGATTACCTCGGCGCTCAAGCCGCACGGTGGTGAAGCTGCCCTCTCAACCAAGGGGGGCGCGGCGGCGCAGTTCTTTGTCGCCTTCTACATCGGCTACTTCGGAGCCGGAGCGGGCATCCTGATGATGGCCCTGCTGGCGCTGCTCGGCATGACTCACATCCATCGCATCAACGCGTACAAGACGGTACAGAATGCGACCTGCAACGGGATCGCGATTCTGGCGTTCATAGCCAAGGGCGTCATTTACTGGAAGCACGCGGGAATTATGGTATTGGGCTCGATGCTAGGCGGCTACTACGCTGCCCATTATGCACAGAGGATGAAGCAGGAGCATGTGCGCTGGATCGTGATCGCGATCGGCTTTGGAATGACCGCTTACTTTTTCTGGAAGCAGAGGTGAGAGCATGACAATGCCGTTCACCTGGATCGGATACGCGGCCGGCACCCTGACTACGATCTGCTTCATTCCCCAGGTCCTGCACGTCTGGAAGACCAAGCGCGCCGACGACCTGCACATGGGAACCCTGGTGAGCTTTACCGTGGGCATCGTCCTCTGGCTGATCTACGGCATTGCCACGCGACAGGGTCCTGTGATCCTGTCCAACGCGGTGACGCTGTTGCTGCAGTGCGCGATTATCTACCTTAAGCTGCGATATGCAAGGGCAGGCAGCCCGGGGAAGGCCGAGCGAAATTTCCAATAGTGGTCAGTTTCCGGGTTGGAAAAATGCGCCGGACCGAAACGTGAAGAAACTCAGGCCTTCTGAAGTCTCTGTCGAAACCACTCCGCCAGCTCCGACTCGCTGAGCGTACCGGCAGCGACAGACTCCATCGTTCTCACTGCCTCAGCGGGATCAAATTGCAGGCGATATCCATTTTCGGCCAGAAAAAGCCGGGCCGCCACCCAGCCCGTGCGTTTGTTGCCGTCGGCAAAGCCATGATTTCGGGCAAGCCCGTAAGCGTAAGCCGCCGCCAGCGCGGGAGCGTCGGGAGATTCGTATGTGGCCAAGTTCCGGGGCCGGGACAAAGCTGCGTCCAGACGGCCTGGGTCCAACACGCCGCTCAACCCGCCATGTTCGGCTAGCTGGCGATCATGAACCGCATAAAGAATATCGGCGCGGATCCATCGCCATGGCTTCACTTGGATAAGGCTCGCAGAACTTCACGGTCGTCGTGCATGATTTCTTCGGCCAATTTCATCTGGCGCTCGAAATCAGGGTCATACGGGGTAAGCCGATACCCGCCGGGCGCTTCGGTCAGATACAACGAATCGCCCTTCTTCACATTCAGCCGTGCCATGACCTCTTTGGTGAGGATAATGCCAGCCGAAGCCCCAACGGTCGTGATCTTGAATTTAGGCATTCTGGATCCCTCTATATAATGCCTATTATATAGCATAAAACTCAACGTCAAGAGGCAGCGGTGCCGATCCGCGCATCATCGGCGCCCCCTTACAAAATAAGACGGTTCAGCGCACCTTGACGCGTTGCACGGCAGAGTTGCCGAAGTGACGCCATCAGCTTTCGCTGAAAACTTTGCCCGTCCCCTTACAGGATTAGAAACTTGCAATTATAGAAGTATTTCTATAGACTGGAGATCAAAGTGGCGGTGAGGAATAAGCCCCGAATAGCCGATACTTCTTGGGAGGGGATCTCGTACAAAGTTCTGACATCATGGCCAAAGCCTATTCGTGTCGATTTCGGAAATTCTCTCCGAGAGATGCAGGAAGGGCGCCCTGCAAAGTTGGATGTTCGCCCAATGCAATCTATAGGCCAGAGCGTTTTTGAGTTGAAGGATTCGGACGACAAGACTTGGTATCGCTTGATCTATCTCGCTCGAATCGATGACGTCATATATGTTCTGGATTGTTTTGAAAAGGACACTGCCAAAACCGAGAAGAAGGATTTAAAAAGAGCCGCAACCCAACTCTCAACAGTGAAGCGAAGGCTCTTGGAGCGAAGAGATGCCAAACGGAAGACACACAAGTAAGCCTGCTCACATCACAAAGGGCGATATTTTCGATGATCTTGGACTCTCTGCCCAGGAAGCACTAGAAGCTAAGGTGAAGAGCGATCTTTGGAGAGATCTTCTCGTACACATTGAGAAGCGGGCACTGAATCAGGCAAGCCTAGCTCACACTTTGAAGATTCATCAGCCAGATGCAAGCAACTTACTACGAGGGAAACTCTCAAAATTCAGCACCGCAAAGCTGATTCAATTCGCAGTTCGGCTAGATCTTGGAATCCGAGTGAAACTGATTGAGCCCAAGAAGCGACTTTCCAAAATCTCTTCTACCAAGTCTGCTGTGCTCATTGCTCGAGTGTAGGACGGTAGAACGGAACGCGTCGGCCGCAAATCGAAACTGGCCGGCTACCCATTTGGTGTCAGGGCCGACGTTTGGTGTCAGGGCCGACGCACCTAACCGTGCAATGGCACTCGTGCTGGAGTGGGCACAACAACACCGCGCCGAACTCTTGGAGGATTGGGAACTATGCGTACAGAAGAAGACGCCAATGAAAATTCGCCCACTGCAATAGCCGCGGAGGTTACACCCCGGTCGCCTTGGCGTGTGACCGAAGTCGAGGCCCTTCCCGGGTTCCGGCTGCGGGTTGCATTTGCCGATGGTCTCACTGGAGTAGTCGATATTTCCGGCCTGGTACATTCGCCGAAGGCTGGGGTATTCGCCGCACTGAGTGACCCAGATCTATTTGCTCAGGTCACGCTTGCTTGCGGTGCTGTGGCGTGGCCCGGAGAACTAGACCTTGCTCCGGATGCAATGCACGACGCGATCCAGGAGCATGGAGAGTGGTCGCTCTAGGAGGTGAGGTGACGAAATCTGAAATATCCGAGATCGCGCGTAAGCTGGCTGCAATGCGTAAACGCCACCGTGGAGGGCGGCCAAAGAAGCTCACTCCGTGCCCGTTTGGTTGCGGTAAAGAGCTGGGCGTTGCCGCCATGCGCCGACATATCCCTGAGTGCCGGCGTCTAAGAGAGACAATGTCGAGGCGACCGACCGAAACGAAACCAAATTAGGACACTGCAAGAGATCGCAAAGCGCGGTCTTTATGAGCGGAAGGATAAGGGCGTCGGCCAGAGCCCGTCAGATAAACGCCAGAGCTATCCAGAATTGTTTGAACTCGGCAACCCGGGCATCATCAGACTGCGCCGCAATTGAACCGATTCAACGCCCGGACAGCGATATCGCCTGAGCGTAATTGAATACGCTGATCTCTTCCGGTGGCGTTGCATGGTCTGTTCGAATATTATACAATGTATCTACATAAAATAAACGGTGAATCACCGTAAGGGAGACACGATTATGCGAGCACAGATGCTGAAGTGGGGCAATAGCCTCGCCGTGCGGATTCCCAAGCCGATCGCAGATGAGGCTAAACTGCGGGCGGGAGACTCTTTGGAAATTGAGGTCGCCGCTGAGGGTGCGGTCCAGTTCCACCGAGTGGGAAAGATTCCCACTCTCGGCCAGCTGGTATCCCAAATCACCCCTGAAAACCGTTATGGCGAGATCTCGACCGGCCCAGAAGTGGGAAGGGAAGTTGTTGAATGGTGACATCGTATGTTCCTGAAGCTGGAGACATTGTAGTGTTGGATTTTGATCCACAAGTAGGACGCGAACAAGCCAAGCGAAGACCGGCATTGGTGCTTACGGATATTCGTTACAACCGCGCCAGTGGACTGGCGGTGGTATGTCCGCTCACAAGCAAGCGAAAACCTTATCCTTTCGCGCTACCGGTCACAGTTGGCCAAGTAGAGGGAGCCATTCTGGTTGATCAGTTGAAGAGCATGGACTGGGTCGGACGCCACGCGGAGTTTCATTCAAAAGCTCCCGCTTCCATAGTCACGAAAGTTCGGCAATACATCGCCGTCCTGCTCTCCATTCGGGAACCTCGAGCCAACTGATGAACAGGCCAGCTTCATTCCGTTTGTACATTCGGCAATTGAAGTTCCACCTCAGACTTGAGTAGACTTCGATTTAGGACACTACCGAATTCCTGCCCCGTTTGACCTTGGGCTGAGGAAAACGTTAAAATCTGATGGTTTGCCTGTACTGCTTCGCCTCGTCAGAGGCACCTCGCATCAGGTCTGGCATGGCTCCCGTTTCTGGGGGCGTTGGAATCGCCGGAACTGCCTTCGATCTTTCGATCCACGGGTTACGATTCACGAGGAAGTGCAAGCGCACAGAATTGATCTTGAGAAAACTCCATCGGCTCCCCTGTTTTTGCAGCGGCGTCCGTCGGTGGAGCAAAGATGTATGGAGGCATTTCCTATGTACGCCGTGATCCGCGCAGGCGGTAAGCAGTATCGTGTCGCTCCCGGTGACGTCGTTAAGATCGAAAAGGTCGAAAAGACGTCCAACAGCGACCAGAACATTGAATTCGAAGTCCTGGCAGTCAGCGGCGAAGAGGGCAAGATCGCCAAAGCCGAAGACGCCAAGGTCGTTGGCGAGATCCTCGGAGAGGGCCGCGCCGACAAGATTCTGGTCTTTCACTTTAAACGCAAGAAGCAGTACAAAAAGCTGAACGGGCATCGTCAGCCGTTCACCCAGGTACGCATCGCCGAAATCAGCGCCGGCGGCCAGACCTTCAAAGCTCCGGCGGTTGCCGCCAAGGCGCCGAAGGCTTAATCCAGCAAGTAATCTCCAGTTCGCGGCTCAAGCGGCGAATGACTGAAGGAACAGGAATTCCGTTATGGCACACAAAAAAGGTCAAGGAACATCCCGCAACGGCCGCGACTCAAACGCGCAGCGTCTTGGCGTCAAAGCCTTCGGCGGAGAGACCGTCACCGGCGGCACCATCATCGTTCGCCAGCGCGGCACTCGCATCAAGCCCGGCCTCAACGTTGGCCGCGGCAAGGACGACACTCTCTTTGCCAAGATGGACGGCAAAGTGAAGTTCATCGATCGCGGACAGATGGGCAAATTCGTCGCCATCGAACCGCTCGCCGCGCAAGCATAAAAGCCCAAGCATAAACACACAGAGTTGAACCCAAACGCCTCGCCTCAGCGCGAGGCGTTCGTGCGTTCGCGCACCGTCGCAATCGTCTTCCAGGCAGCGAGAGCAAGCGACGATGGCAGTCACGCAGAGACCGAAAGCCAAGCGCGCCAGCTTCATCCGAGAACTGTTTCGAGAACCATTTCGAGAATCGAGCGGTCGGAGCACTCCATGCGGCTTAGAAATTTTCAATCGCGTAGCACCGAGGGCCAGCCTCTTGCGACAGCCTGTGCAGGAGCAACCGCAGCTCACAGATTTCAACTCAAGCAGTCCGTCGCAGCCATCGCGCAAAAACCAGCCAACGCTGCAAAGCCGCATGAATGCTGGATGCAATCGATGATGGAAGGCGTCGCACGCAGGCGCGCAGCACGACTCCTCACCGTCGGCGGCGCGCTTTGGCGGGGTCCGTCAGCATCGCAGGAGGACGAAAGAAACGCATTTACATATATCAATCTATCTTCTTCTATCATTTCTCATCTTTGTTTATTGCATCACTTGTGGTGAAATAGCACAGTTGCAAAGGACGCGAGTATCGATGTTCGTAGATGAAGCAAAAATTCGAATCGCATCTGGAGCCGGTGGCAACGGCTGCATGGCATTCCGCCGCGAGAAGTTTGTGCCGCGCGGAGGCCCCAGCGGCGGCGACGGCGGACGCGGTGGCGACGTCATCATGGAAGCCAGCGAGAGACACAACACGCTGGTGCATTTCCGCTTTAATCCCGAATACAAAGCACAGCGCGGTCGTCACGGCGAAGGTTCCAACCGCACCGGCCCGGAAGGCAAGAGCATCACGCTGAAGGTTCCGGTCGGCACCATGGTTTATAACGACGAGACTGGCGAGCTGGTTCATGATTTTGCGCGGCCCAATGAAAGCATCGTGATCGCCAAGGGCGGACGCGGCGGACGCGGCAACCAGAACTTTGCCACTCCTACTCATCAGGCGCCGCGCGAACACGAAGATGGAAAGCCGGGACAGGAGCTGCGGCTGCGGCTGGAGCTGAAGCTACTGGCCGATGTAGGCCTAGTGGGATATCCCAACGCGGGCAAGTCCACTCTGATCTCACGCATCTCGGCGGCACGTCCTAAGATTGCGGATTATCCATTCACCACGCTGCAGCCTAATCTTGGCGTTGTGGCGTTGGGTGAGATGCCGAATGTCGTCAGCTACGTGGTGGCTGACATTCCCGGATTGATTGAAGGCGCAAGCGGTGGCGCGGGACTGGGCACTCAGTTCCTCCGCCATATCGAGCGCACGCGTTGCCTGGTGCATCTGGTCGATTGCTCGGATGCGAGTGGAAGACCGGATCCCGTGAAAGATTTCGACGTCATCCTGCGAGAGCTGACCGAGTTCGGCGCAGGACTGGAACGCAAACCCATGATCGTGGTGGCAAGCAAGACAGATGCCGCCAATCCTTCGAAGGTGGAAAAGCTCAGCAAGCATGCGCGTAAGCTGGGTCTCGAGTTCTACGAGATTTCCGCCGTCACGGGAGCCGGCGTTTCGGAGCTGGCATGGGCAATGGCGCGCTACGTCGAGGAGGTTCGCCGGCGTCATGCCGACGATGTAGGGGTTTCTGACACCGCGCTGGCTGGATGCGGAAGCAGAGACCAAACCGAACAAACGAACAAAAGGGAGAATACCAATGGCTGCTACAAAGAAAGCTGCATCGAAGAAGACCGCCGTCAAGAAGGTTGCCAAGAAAGCCGCGAAGAAGGCCGTAGCCAAGAAGGCCGTGAAGAAGGCTGTTGCCAAGAAGGCCGTGAAGAAGACCGCTAAGAAGGCCGCGAAGAAGGCCGTCGCCAAGAAGGCTTAGTCTCATCAATCATGCCGGCGCGGGCCTCACGGTCCGCGCCGCAATTTTTTCCCCACCATGAACGATCCGGAATGAACCATCCCACACAAAACGTCGCGCTGTACGGAGGCTCCTTTGACCCGGTGCACCTGGGCCATCTGGCGGTGGCGCGCAAGGCGGCGGAGCGATTCAACCTCCAACGCGTGTACTTTGTGCCGGCCGATGTGCAACCGTTGAAGGCGCGGCAGCAGGTCACCAATTTTTGTCATCGTCATGCCATGCTGGCACTGGCCTTGCAAGGCGACGAGCGCTTTGTGCCATCGCTGCTGGAAGCTCCAGAAATCGTGCGCGCCTCGGGCCAGCCGGCCAGCTATACGGTGGATACGGTGCGACGGATGCGGGCCCGGCTCAACCCTGCAACCCGCCTCTATTTCCTGATTGGCATGGATGCTTTCCAGCACATCGCCAAGTGGCGCGCGCCGGTGGAGTTGCTGCGTTCGGTGGAATTCATTATCGCCAGCCGTCCAGGCTTTCCATTGAATGATGTGGTGCGGTCGTTGCCGGATGAACTGCGGCCGAGCGAGGCTGGAGCACGGACATTACTGCAAACGGGATCGCTTGAAAGCAATGGCGCGACCGTACATTTGCTTCCGGATGTGAACGAGGAAGCCAGCGCCACGGCGATTCGCGAAGCGGCACGGCAGGGAATAGGATTGGAAAAACTTGTGCCGGGCGCCGTGGCCGAATACATTGTCAAGCTGAAGATTTATGCCGGGGAAGAAGAGCCGGGGGCGCCCGAGCCGCCCAGGTTGTGAGCCGTTCGCGTTCACTCGTGGACCGACTCGCGGCGTGTCGCCGGCGGTCTCCTTTACAACAGGCTTGCATCCGGCGGCGAACCCCAGCACAATAGCAGCAGAGAAGAGGAACGATGCCCACGCAAGATATTCGAAAGCAAGTCGCGCTCGCCCTTGAGGCGGTCAACAACAAGAAGGCCGAAGACGTTGCGCTGCTCCAACTCCCCGGAGAGTCGAGCACCTTTACCGATTACTTCCTGATCTGCAGCGGCAGCAATCCCCGGCAGGTTCAGGCAATTGCCGACGAAGTGGATGAGCGGCTTTCAAAGGACATGGGCATTGAGCCCAACGCGCGCGAAGGCTACAACATGGCGGAGTGGATCCTGCTGGACTATGTGGACTTTGTGGTGCACATCTTCAATGCCCAGCGGCGTGCGTACTACGATCTCGAAAGACTGTGGAAGTCCGCCCATAAGCTCACCGCGCAAGAGTTGCTGCACCCGCCGCCAATCGCCGCGGTCGAATTCGCCACGGAGGGTGTGCCCGTCTCCTCCGGGTTGCGAGTGAAGAAGCCCGCGAAAAAGGCTGCGGCGAAGAAAGCAACCAGCGTGAGAGCGGCTGCCAAGCAGAGCGCTCGCGGGGCGAAGGCGGCGCCACGAAAGGTCGCCATCAAGAAAACCGCCGCCAAGAAAACCGTTGCCAAGAAAACGGCCGTGAAGAAAGCGTCGGCGAAGAAAACTGCAGGGAAAAAAGCGGGCGCGAAAAAGACAGCCACTAAGAAGACTACAGCGAAAAAGAGCAGCGCAAAACGCAAGTAACAGGTCAAAGCGATCGAGCGCGGGTCACGCAGCCCGCGCTCTCGCTTGCCGACCTTGGTCGATCTTAATCAACTTGATTGTCCGATAAACCACGCGATGAAGATACGCCTCCTCTCGATCACGAAACGGAAGGGCTCAAGCAAGCAGTCTTGCGTCGACGAGCTCACGGCTGAGTTCGTCAAGCGCGCGTCGCGCTACTCTGCGGTGGAGGTCAGTGAGTGCCCCACGGAAGAGGCCATGCTGAAAGGTCTGGAGCGGCCGGGGCGCACCGCTCCCGTGCTGGTGGCGCTGGATTCTCACGGCAAGCAGTTCAGCAGCGAGGAACTGGCGGGCTTTGTGCAGCAACACCTGGAACGCGGAACGCAGGAGCTGATTTTCGCCATCGGTCCCGCCGATGGCTGGAGCACGGCGGCGTTGGCCGGGGCGCAGCAGACGCTCTCCCTGGGAAAGATCACGTTGCCGCATGAACTGGCGCGGGTCGTGCTCGCCGAACAGATCTACCGCGCGTTTACGATTCTGAATAATCATCCCTATCACGGCGGCCACTGAGCGCGGCCCGCGGATCAGGGACGGTATCTCCTGAACGCCGTGCGCTCCTGCCGGAGCTCATCGAAGTCGATGTTGCCGAGAATGGCGCCATCGGCCGGCACTCTCCGCTGCTTGAAATCCTGCGCGCAATAGGGCGGAGCCTCGACTTCCGGTTCAATGATGATCCCGCCGCAGATGAGGTCGACAACGTAGCCCGCTTCAGCGTGCCGCCGTACCGTGAACTCGGTGCATGGAAAGTGGCGCCGTGAGCCAGCGAAGGGTTCGTACGCATGCAGGTACTGGCCGCAAAGGTGGAGGATGCCGCCGCCTTCAAGCTCGAGAAAATAATGCGGGCCTTCTTCGTTGAACTCGTCGACGCGGAAGGCGCGGTCGGCGCGGAAGTTGCTGCACACCAGAAGCCCTTGCGCCTCCAGAGCATCGGCCAAGTGGCTCACCATCGGCTGCCGCGGCAAGCGTGGATAGTTGAGAAGGATGGCGATGACCACAATGAGAATACTGAGGTAGGTAAAAATAAGAACCATGGCAACGGCCATGCCTGCGTGCCGGAAAGTAATGAACGCGACAACTGCGCTAGTGGCAAATCCGAGCAGAAGAATGAGCCGAATCAGCAGCGACTTCACCGCCCACCCCCGGAGCTACGCCTTAAGCTGAAGTACGCTTAAAGAATAATGTTTTCTCCCGGCAATTGCAGAAGAAATCCTGCGGCAAACGAAAGGGATCATTGCAGTGCTTGCAGGGCCTCTCCGGCGACGTAGATGGAACCGGCGATGACCATAGCCGCCTCAGGGCCGAACGCAAGGGCACGAGCCGTGGCCAGCTCCACACCTTGGCGCACCGTCGCCGAAACCGAGTGCTCCACGCCGAGTGATTGGGCCAGAGAGGCCAGGTCGGCAGTGGCGGTGGCACGGGGATTGTTCGCGATCCGGGTGAGGACCACGTGCCTCATCACGGGCCAGAGAATTTGCGCAATCTGCTCCACGGCTTTGTCGGCCATAGCTCCAAACAGCAGCACCAGCGGACGCTCGCCCATCCGCTCCGCAAGCGCTGAGCGCAGGGCCCAGGCTCCGGCGGGATTGTGGGCGACATCGACGATGATCTCCGGGCGCGCGGCGGTGGCCTCAAAGCGCTGGAAGCGGCATGGCCAGCAGGTTTGGCGCGTCCCCCTGGCAATGCTTTCCGCGGTAATGCCGAAGCCGTGCGCGGCAATCTCCTCGGCTGCGGTAATTGCCAGCGCAAGGTTGCGAAGCTGATGACGCCCCACCAGAGGCGAGACGATCTCCACCGCCTTACCTAGAACACTCAACTGGAACGGCGTCTGTCCGGTCTCGCGTATTTGCCCTGTCTCGAACGCCGAGCCGTGAGCGTGCGTGGATGCTTCTGCCGCGCCGTGAGCAATGTTGCGAGGCATATTGCGCGCAGCGCTGACCGCCCACGCCCCGAGCAACGCAATGCGCTCGCCGAGAACCCGGTTGGCCTCTGGATGCTGGGGCAGGGTGACGGCGGGTACGTTCGGGCGAAGGATTCCGGCTTTTTCGCCTGCGATTTCCGCGATGGTATCGCCGAGAAACTTCTGGTGATCGAGGTCAATGTCCGTAATCACGGAGACAATGGGTTCGACGATATTGGTGGCGTCCAAGCGCCCGCCCATCCCTACTTCGAGCACGGCGATTTCGACCTTGGATGCGGCAAAATAGTCGAAGGCCATGGCGGTTACGGTTTCAAAAAAGCTGGGCAGATGGGGCAGCGCGGAAGCCGCAACGAGCTTTGCGGCGGCGGCGGTGACGCGGTCGTAGCAGGCGGCGAAAGCCGCGTCCGCAATGGGCTCTCCCTGCACGCAGATGCGCTCATTGATGCGCAGCAGATGAGGCGAGGTGTAGAGCCCAACCCGTTGCCCGGAAGCCTTCAGGATCGAGGCAAGCGTAGCTGCGGTCGAACCCTTGCCGTTGGTCCCGGCAATCAGCACCGAGGCGTAGCTGCGCTGCGGGTCGCCCAAGGCCTGGCACAGAATGCGGATATGCGCCAGATCAAACTTGCGAGAGGGGCCGTGCTGAAGCTCGTGGCCGAGTGCGTAGAGACGTTCGACCGCAGATTCATAAGAAGTCATGCCGCTCCGATTATCGCACCTTGAATTGGGGTACTGATGGACGTATCGAATAGACGATGCTGCATTGACGAACGCTCAGAGAAAAGGAACTTACGACCCCGGCAGGCGCGAATACATGCGCATCAGGCTCGCGATGCTGTAGGCGGCCTGCGCCGCAATCACGGCAAAGATGACGGCGAGTGCAGGTGCCTGCAGTTTGCCCTCGATCAGGTCGGCGAAGACGCCCGCGCTGAAGAGCATCAGAAACGGCAGCGTGGCAAACAGCGTTACCCTCGCACCATCGGCAGGAAGGAATATCGCCATCCCGAGCAGAAGCAGGAAGACGATGAGCGGGGCGGTGTTGCCGAAAAAGCGAATGCGGCGCGAGGTACACCAGGCCGCCAGAGCGAGGATCGAGACAAGCAAGGTGCCCGGAGCCGCGTCAAAGAAGAAGCGCGCCAGGATGCGTCCGAGCACACGAAGCGAGATTGACTCTGGTGCGAAGCCCAGCCAGCCCGCATGGGCGGTGCCGTTGGCCAAGGCGCCTGGGTTGCCGAGGTAACAGAGATCCAGCAGAACCAGCGCAACCGCGGTGCTGGCGAACAGGATCAGGAGCGCGGCTCCGCGGCGATGCGGAACCGCCCATAACATAAAGGCCGCGGCTGGAAGCAAGAGCCAGGCAAGCGGCCACTGCGTTCCGGCGGCAAAGGTGATGGAGATTCCGAGCAGCGCGATCCGCTTCCAGTTCCACAGAATGACCTCGCGCGGCGCGTAGAGCGTATGCGCCGTGGCGATGGCGGTAAAGATGAGGCCGAAGGCTCCCCAGGCGGCCACGATCTGCGGCCCCGCCAGCGAGGAGCACGCGACCATCCCGGGACTGAAAGCATAGAGCGCCAGAACAATGTGGCCGGCAGCGGGTCCATAAAGTCTACGCGCCACATACCATAGCGACACCCCGAGGCAGAGTCCGACGAGCAGGAAGGGCGCGCGAATGAACCAGCGATGCTGGTCAAGCCAGAACTGATCGAGTACCGGAGTCTGCGGCAGATGAAAGAGAATGCCGGTCACCGATAGCAAAGGAACCATCGGCGAGGAGACCGCCGCGCTGTCAAAAGGGATGTGACGCAGTAGCGCGACACCACGAAGAATCTGATCTGCCTCAACCTGGGTCAGCGGCACCGAAAAAACAAACCACGCGCACTGCGCGAAAAACGATAGCAGAAGAACCAGCGCAATCAGGTGGTAGGAGCGGACGGGCTTAGGCGCGCGGTGGGATGACATTTCGGTCTGCTTTACTTTGTAACATTTACGAGCTGGATTTGGAGCAGGATTCGTAAAGCTTTTCGCGGTATACATCAGTGCGTGCATTCTCTGAACGTGCTGGGCTCGCATTCTCCGGCCAAGCATCGGGTCTTTGCGTCCACGGCAACGATACCCACTTCAATTTTGAATCCATCGGCTTGCGATTTATCCTGTCCTTATGAGTTCGCGCCCGCAAACCAGGCTCTCCACCCGTCTCGCCTCCTATCTGGTGCGCAACCCGCTCATCTATCTGTACACCGCGTTGCTCGGCACCCTCTCGCTGCTCAGTTCGTTTTTTGACCGCTCGGGAAGCATCCAGCACAATTTCGCGCGTCTCTGGTCCGGGCTCATCCTGCGCACCTCGTCCGCGCCGCTGACCGTGGAAGGGCTCGACCACATCGCAACCGCCCAGCCCGCCATCTACGCAGCCAATCACTCCTCGGCCCTGGATATCCCGGTGCTTTACGTCGGCCTGCCCTTCCAGTTCCGGATTTTGGCCAAGCTCGAGCTCTTCCGTCTTCCATTCCTCGGCTGGCATCTCAAACGCTCCGGCCAAATTCCCATCGACCGCACGGATGCGCGCCACTCGCTGCGCTCGCTCTCTTCCGCCGCGCAAACCGTGAAAAAAGGAATGCCCCTCGTCGTCTTTCCCGAGGGCGGACGCAGCACCGACGGCCACCTCCAGTCCTTTCTGGGCGGAACCTTTTACGTCGCCATCAAAGCGCAGGTCCCCATCATCCCCATGGCCATCGTCGGAGCCTTCGAGGCGCTGCCGATGAACTCCTACGTCATCTGCCCCACCGCCTTCCGTCTCTTCATCGGCGAACCCATCCCCACCATTGGCCTGGTCTCCCGCGACATGGAAGCGCTCTCCGCCCGCGTTCACCAGGCCATGAGCGACCTCTTCTACGCTCACTCAAAACTCCCCCGGACCACTGCAGAAGCTCAGCACGAAAACAGCATGATTTAGCGCCGGAGCCTCACCCGAGTTGCTCCTACTCCCTCACCGCAGTCACTACCACCATCTCGGCCTCAAAGCGCACGTATTCTCCGTCGAACCGTTCGCCCAGTGCGGCCACCACCGCCCGGTCCACCTCGGCATCGCCGTCAACTTTTTCCAGCAGCGCGCGGAACGGAACCGTAATGCTGCGGAAGTAATCCCACATCTCTTCGGGCGTTCCATGCCAGTCCCACCGCAGCCCATGCACACGTTCGTCAATGTCGCAGAAGCCCGCCTCGTCGAGCAAAGCAGTTAGCGTTCCGGGCACCCCAAACTTGAACATCGCGCGCGCCGCCGCCGGAATCTCCAACTCCGGCCTCGCTCGCCGCACCGTCCCAATCGTTGATTCAAAGTATGGCTGCTCCATCGCGCCCCAGGTCAGCAGCGCCACCCGCCCGCCCGGCTTGAGCACCCGATGCATCTCACCCAGCGCCTTCGGCAGGTCGGCAAAAAACATTACTCCCAACCGGCTCGTCACGCGATCAAAACTCGCGTCGGCAAAGGGCAGCGCATGAACGTCGGCCTGCATGTACTCGACGTTCTCTAGGCCGCGCTGGCGTGCCCGCTCGCGTGCCACATCCAGCGGCCCCTCCGCCGTGTCCACACCCAGCACCTGCCCCGTCCCCTTCAGCAGTGCCGCAATCGAAATCGAAGGCTCGCCCGAGCCGCACGCCACATCGAGTACCTGACCCGCGCGCATCTCCGGGCCTGCAACATTGGCGGCCTCCACCACTGCCGCGGTCACCGCCGCACCCATCTCCGCCGACTGCGCCTTAAAGCGCTGCCCTGCATTCAGCCGCGCAAAGCTATCCCAGATCTGCTCCGCCATCGTTCTCTCCTCCCGCGCGCACCACTGCACCGTTCATGCTATTCCATCTCCGCCTTTATCGCGGGTTCTGGCGGCAACTCTGGCGATCTTTGTTCTCAACACCCTTCCCGCGTTACCATTTACCCCATGAAGCCGCGCATTGCCATTCCCGTTCCCAACTCCGATCCCGAGTACTCCACGCGCGCTCTGCCCGACTATGTGAACTCGGTGACCGCCGCCGGGGGCGAGCCTGTCGTGATTGCGCTCAACCTCTCCAACATTGAAGCCGCGCAACTTGCCAAGTCCTGCGACGGCATTTTGCTACCCGGCTCCCCCGCCGATGTCGATCCGCAGAAATATGGTGAGGCTCCCCATCCCAAAACCAGTGCGCCCGATCCGGCGCGCGATAATGTCGATGAGCTTCTCCTGCAGGATGCGCACAATATGCGCAAGCCTATCCTCACCATCTGCTACGGCACGCAGTCGTTAAACGTCTGGCGCAACGGTACCCTCGTTCAGGACATTGAGTCGGCCGTGCAACACGCTCGCACCCCTGGCGCGCCACGCACGGAGGTCATCCAGCACGCCGCCGAGGTCGCGCCTGACTCGGCTCTCGCCGCGCTCGCCGGAGAGCAGAGCCTCACCGTCAACTCCAGTCATCACCAGGCAGTCGCTACCCCCGGCGATGCGTTGCGCGTGGTGGCCCGCTCTCCCCAGGATGGAATCATCGAAGCCGTCGAGGGCACCGCCGACGAACATTGGGTTCTCGGCGTGCAATGGCATCCCGAGCGAACCTTCGATAAAAACGAAGTGTCCCGCCGAATCTTCGAAAAACTAATTTCCGAAGCGCGTGCGTGGCATCAGCGCCTCGCTCTCCGCTCACCCGATTTTGAGAACGTAAGGATTAACCACTAAGAAAATCGCTGATGGCGGGGGAGTAACTCCACCGGCAATCGTTGCTGTCCGGCGCGCCATCTCCGTTCTAAGATATGGCATGAGGACGAGGGAACGATGAAGAAAGTATTTTCCGTGTTGCTGCTTGCGTGCGCCTGCGCGGTGGCTCAGAGCAACTCCGCTCCTGTGGTGGCGCCCCAGTCCACCGCGCCTTCTTCCAACGCCAACGCCCAGGAGTCTACGGCCCGCAAGGCGCGCCAGTTGCTCGATCAGATGATTGAGGCGCTTGGCGGACAGGCGTGGCTCAGCTACAAAACCGTCGAGCAGCAGGGCCGCAGTTACTCGTTCTATCACGGAAAACCCAACACGGCGGGGATGCTGTACTGGCGCTTCTATGAGTATCCGGATAAGGAGCGGCGTGAGCTCACCAAACAGCGTGACATCGTTCAGATCTACAACGGCGACAAGGGTTTCGAGAGAACCTACAAGGGTACGGCTGCCGAAGACGAGAAGAACATGCAGGAGGTCGTTCGCCGCCGTCAGCATTCGCTGGAAGTAGTGGTGCGCGAGTGGTTGAAAGATCCGAAGACCGTGCTCTTCTACGACGGTCAGTCCGTGGCCGATCAGCAGATGGTTGACGTGGTTACGATTCTGAATAAGGACAACGACCAAGTCAGCATTGGCCTCGACATTCACACCCACCTGCCGATCAGCAAGCGTTATAGCTGGCGCGATGCCGACAAGTACAAGGTGGAGGACGAGACGATCTATGGCAACTACCGCAAGGTGCAGGAGATCGAAACGCCCTACACCATAACCAGCACGCGCGACGGTGAAATCAGCGGCCAGGTATTCCTGAGCCATGCCGAGTACAACGCTCCGTTCCCGCCCGGCTTTTTTGACGCTGCTGTGACCTACAATCCGGAGAAGTACAACCCGAAGACAAAGAAACCGTAATCTCTTGCGGTGCTGGTGAGAGCTGTCTAACTTGGGCTCGGAAACGAGGAATGTAGCCTTTCCAACCACACGCCTGTGGTGAAAAACCCACAACTTATTTATTCCGAATGGCTGTAACCTCAAAGAGATTGGTGGGTTAGAGGTAATAGGTGCGGTTTGAGCAGACAATCCGGGCAGCGGTGGAATGTTCCGGCGTCGGCCTGCACAGCGGCGTTGCGGTGAAGATGCGCATTGTGCCCGCCTCGTCCGGCTCGGGTGTTGTCTTCCGCCGCACTGATCTCGACGATTTCCAGGTGGAAGCCACTGGGCGCAACGTCGCCAAGGTGAGTTACGCTACCAGTTTGATGAAGAAAGGCGTGTTGATCTCAACCACCGAGCATGTGCTTTCGGCCTTTGTTGGCATGGGCCTCGACAACGCCATCGTGGAACTGGACAACCTCGAACTGCCGATTCTGGATGGCAGCGCGCAGCCCATCGTGGAGATGGTGCAGCGTGTAGGGTTGCGAAAGCAGAAGCGGTTGCGCCAGTATCTGCGCGTGCTCAAGGCCGTGGAGGTGCGCGATGGCGGGAAGTTCGTGGGGGTGTATCCGGCGGAAAGCTTTTCGGTCTCCTACACCATCAACTTTCCCCACCCGCTGATCGGCGAAGAAACAATATGTGTCGATTTATCGCGCGGCGATTATGCGCGGGACATCGCTCCGGCGCGCACCTTCGGTTTCCTGCACGAAGTCGAAGCTCTGCGCAACATGGGACTGATTCGCGGCGCCAGCGAGGAAAATGCCATCGTGCTCACCAGGGAGGGGATCAAGAACGGACCACTGCGTTTTGCCGACGAATTTGTGCGGCACAAAGTGCTGGACCTGATCGGCGACCTCTCGCTGATTGGGCACCAGGTGCTGGGGCGCGTGGTGGCCGACCGCGCCGGACATGCCATGCACACCGCGCTGGTCAGCCGGTTGATGCGTGATCCCTCCTCGTGGGAGCTGGCAACGGTGGAAGAGCCCGTGGCGCTGCCCGAGGCGATCAGCGTTTAATGCCAGTTGGATTTAGGCGATTAGATTTCAGAGTTGATTGGCCGAGGCGTCGTCGCAAATTCTTAGCGTGAACTGCCCGTTCTACCCAGCGCCCGATTGACGATGTAGGCCGACCGGCTGAGTTTTGCGGCATTGGCTCGTCTGTCTATTTCCGCGATCTGGCTCTCGCGTGCGGTGATGTTGATTCGCACCGTCTTTTCCGGTGCGGTCACGTCCACCAGGAAGGCAACCGCGCCTTTCATCGCTGGGTCGTTCTGGAGATCGTCAAGAGTGGAGGGCTCGGGAATCACTTCGCCATCCTCCCGCATACCTGCGATGTGGAACGAGAGGGCTTCGGCTGCCATGCGCCGCGCCTCTTCCAGCGTCGAACCGGCGGTGATGCAGCCGGGGAAGTCCGGGAAGCTCACACCATAGTCCGATTTCTTGTCCTTGTGCAGATACGCGATATATTCCATCCTTGTCTTTCCCGCCTAGCGGAGTTTAATTGTAGCCTCTGCAATCCGAATAGCCGATTTGCAAAAGCTGGATTTCAAATTGGCCCTCCGGCGAAGTTGTTGTCCTGCGCCAAACCTTCCCGCATCGTGAACCGTATTTCCGGCGATGTTTCCTGGCAACCTCTATAATGGAAGCTTGGTTTCAACCTCTGCTACCAATCAGTGTGTGGGGCATCCAATCAGTTGTGAGCAAACCTATGGACAAGCGGTTTTTCTTTGAGAAGTACGGACTCAGCGAGCGCGACCTGGAGAAGTATCTTAGTGCGGCGCTCGGAGCGGGTGGCGAATACGCCGACCTTTATTTCGAGTATCTGACCTCGACGGCGCTTTCGCTGGATGAGTCGATGGTGAAGTCAGCCTCGCAGGGAATCAGCGCGGGCTGCGGGGTGCGCGTGGTGAGCGGGGAACGCACGGGTTATGCCTACACCGACGACCTTTCGCCGGAGAGGATTCTGCACGCGGCGCGCACGGCGGCGCTGATCGCCTCGGGGCCGGCGAAGACTCCGGTGGTGAGCTTGAAGGATAAGGCGCGACACCCTGCGAGAACGAGTCTTTATCCGGTGAGCGATGCGGCATCCGACGCCGAGCTGTCGAAGAAGGTGGAGCTCGTCTTCCGCGCCGACAAGGCCGCGCGCGCCTACGATCCGCGCATCAAGGAAGTTCGCGCCAGCTACGCCGACGAGCTTCGCCGCATTCTGGTGATTGGCTCCGACGGGACGTTTGCCGAGGACGTGCAGCCGTTGTCGCGCATGAGCGTCTTTGTGATTGCACGCGACGGCGCGCTGAGTGCGAAGGGAAACTCGGGTGGCGGCGGACGCAACAAGTTCGAGATATTTTTGACCGAGAAGACGCCGGAGCATTTTGCTTCCGAGGCGGCGCGTCAGGCGATTCTGCAGTTGAGCGCGGTGCAGTGCCCGGCGGGCGAGATGGAGGTAGTACTGGGTCCGGGCTGGCCGGGGGTGCTGCTGCATGAGGCGATCGGCCACGGACTTGAGGCGGACTTCAATCGCAAGAAGACCTCGGCGTTCTCCGGCCTGCTGGGGAAAAGGGTGGCCAGCGACAAGTGCACGGTGGTAGATAACGGCACGCTGAACGAACGGCGTGGCTCGCTCAACGTGGACGACGAAGGCAACAGCACCAACAACACTACGCTGATCGAGAACGGCATCCTGAAGGGTTACATGGCCGACAAGCTCTCCGCGCGATTGATGGGGTTGCCCAACACCGGCAACGGACGGCGTGAAAGTTACGAGCACATTCCGATGCCGCGCATGACCAACACCTACATGCTCGCGGGCGACGATATGCCGGAAGACATCATCAAGAGCGTGAAGCGCGGGTTGTACGCGGTGAACTTCGCCGGCGGGCAGGTGGACATCACCAACGGTAAGTTTGTGTTCGCCGCCAGCGAAGCCTATCTCATCGAGGACGGCAAGATTACAAGGCCGGTGAAGGACGCGACACTGATCGGCAACGGGCCGGATGTGCTGACCCGCGTGAGCATGGTGGGCAACGATCTGCAACTCGACGAAGGCATTGGCACCTGCGGCAAAGACGGGCAGAGTGTCCCGGTCGGCGTCGGCATTCCAACCTTGAAGATTGACCGCATGACGGTGGGCGGGACTGGGAATTAAACATAGGAGCGCACAGTAATGTCGACGACAGTGACACCGGTGAAATTGGAGCTGCGCGAGCTGGCGGCGGGAGTGGTGAAGCGCGCAACGGAGCTGGGCGCAAGCGCCGCAGAGGCCGTGGCGAGCGAAGGCTCGGAGTTCTCAACCGTGGTGCGCCTGGGCGAAGTGGAGACCTTGAAGGAATCGGGCTCGCGCGCGCTTGGAGTTCGTGTTTTCGTGGGCCAGCGGGCGGCCAATACCACGACCAGCGATTTGTCTGTGGAGGGCGTGGAGCGGCTGGTACGCGCCGCGATTGAGCTGGCGAAGATTACATCGGAAGATCCGATGGGCGGAATTCCCGAGGCGTCGCAACTGGGACAGATTCCAGGCGAGCTGGGCCTTTACTACGATGACGTGTACTCGCTCTCGAATCCAGAGCGCATCGAGCGGGCGCGCCGCGCTGAGAAGGCCGCGCTGGAGGTGGATGCGCGACTGACCAACAGCGACGGCGGCACCTTTGACGCCAGCGTGGGACACAAGGTGCTGGCAAATTCGCATGGCTTTGTGGGTGAGTACCGCTCGTCCTACTGCTCGATCTCGGCGGTGCCGATTGGCATTGACGAGGCGGGCAACATGCAGCGCGATTACTGGTACTCGGTGGCGCGCACGCTGGCCAAGCTGGAGTCGCCCGAAGAGGTGGGACGGATCGCCGCCGAGCGAACGCTGCGACGGCTGGGCGCGCGCAAGATCAAGACGCAGAAGGTTCCGATTGTCTTTGACCGGCAGACGGCGGGCGCGCTGCTGGACCACATCTTCGACGCCGTCAACGGCGACTCGATTTATCGTCATGCGTCGTTCTTGGCGGGCAAGCTGGGGCAGAAAGCTTTCGGCGGCAACCTGACGGTGATCGACGACGGCACCATCGCAGGCGGCTTTGGAACGCGCCCGTTTGATAGCGAAGGCGTGCCCACGCGGCGCACCACGGTAATTGAAAACGGTGAGCTGAAGAGCTATCTGCTGAACACCTACACGGCGAAAAAGCTGGGCCTTGCGACCACGGGCAATGCTTCGCGCGGCTTGGCGGGAACGCCGGGTATCGGCAATGGCAACTTCTATCTGCAGCCAGGAGAGAAGTCGCAGGAGGAGATCATCAAGGGCGTGAAGCAGGGGCTGCTGGTGACCGAGTTCCTGGGCTTCGGCGTGAACCTTGTGACCGGAGATTTTTCGCGCGGCGCCAGCGGTATGTGGATCGAAAACGGCGAGCTGGCGTATCCGGTGGAGGAGATCACGGTGGCGGGAAATCTGGGCGAGATGTTCAGCAACCTGGCCGAGATCGGCAGTGACCTGATCTGGCGCGGCTCCGTGGCCTGCCCGACGCTGCGGATCGAGGGCATGACCATTGCGGGCGAGTAGTAATCCTGCTAGCATCCTGAGCCAAGCAGTTCACGTTCAAATAGGCGAAGGAGCCGCGATGGTTTGCTCAAGAGTGATTTCGAATTGCATTGGGATTGCGTTGGCGGGATTTCTGACCATCACGTTGGCACAGGCGCAAGAGTCCACGCCGGGCGGCGCTAAACGAACGGTGCTGGAGCAGAAGGATCTCAGCGTGCCAGGTTATGAGGGCGTGCTGGTGCGGACCGAGTTGGTTCCGGGCGCCCATGAGCCGATGCATACTCATCCGGGAGACTACTTCGCCTATGTCCTTGAGGGCACCATTACTTTCCTGCGGGAGGGTCAGGAGCCGATGAAACGCAAGGCTGGCGAGGTGTTCTTCGTTCCGAAGGGAATCGTGCATGGGGCGTCGAACGAGGGAACGACGACAGCCAAGCTGCTGGTTACGTTTATCGTCGAGAAGGGCAAGCCGCTGACGACGCCGGTCAAGTAAGCTGGAAAAATTCTGAATTGAAAATGGGAGGCTGCTGCCTCCCGTTTGCTTTGGGCCGGAATGCCAGCGTTGGGCTAGAATGGGCCTGCTATGACTGAGCCCAACGAACCGCCGCAAAATACCACGCCCGCCGACCCGGTTTTGTTTGGAGCGCGCAATGCGCAGACCGAGCCGCGTAACTGGACTCCGCTGATTGTGGGGTTCGTGCTGGTGCTGGCCGTGGTGGCGGTCCTCGCGTTTCTGGGGCACACCAAAAAAGATGTGGTGAAGACCGCCGACCCTTACTCGCCGATGCTGGTTGTGGAGCAGGCCAAACTCAGCCAGGCGGATAACTTTGTTGGCGCGACCGTGACCTACATCGACCTGACGGTGAAGAACAACGGAGAGCGCACGGTCGTGGGCGGCACGGTGCAGGTGGTTTTCCGCGATACGTTGGGGCAGGCTGTGCAGACCGAAGCGCTGCCGCTGCGCGCGCTGATTCCTCATCCGTTGGGTGGCGTGGCCGAGGCCGGCGACTTGGCATTGGCGCCGCTGGGGCCGGGACAGGAGCGCACCGTGCGGCTTACGGTGGAGCACATCTCCAGCCAATGGAACCAGACGTTGCCGGATCTGGAATTCCGTGGGCTGCGATTCAAGTAGGGCATCCGCAAGCCGCCTGGAAAAAGGCATTCGCGCCCGATCGGTAGGAGCGGCTCCGCAAATGTAGTTATTGGCTGAAGTGCCTCTGGGGCGGGGCGGCATATTTCAGCGGGGCGGGGATTCCTCGCTACGCTTCGGAATTACAACTTAGAGCAACAGCAACGACGGGAACAATACGGGAGCAACGACGGGAGCAATATGGAGGTCGTGAACCGTCTTAGTGGAGCGGGGCCATTTGGTGCGCGCGTGCGGGCGACATCTCAAGCATCACTTCCGTGTCATTGCTGAAATGTGTGTCTTTGCCGTGAGCGAGAAAGCGCTTGTAAATGATGCGTCCGGTTCCGAGCGCGCCGATACTTCCACTGACGTAACGCGAACCAATCCCAATTGCCACGAACCTGCCGACCAGTGCAAAGCCATTGCTGGAGATAGCAGCTTTTCCAAGGCCGCCATCGTCATCGCTAAAGGCCGACGCTGAGAGCAGGCCCATCACCAGTGGAGCGGCGATGCCGCGGTTGGTCTCCTGCGTCACGCCACCCTCTTGGTCGATGGAAAGCTTTGTCTCGGGGCTAGCCTCGATGGCCGTGGGAGTTGCATGCACATCCTGCTGAAAGCCGGAAGGAAAGGTTACTTCGTTGAAGGTGAAACGCAAGGTGCCATTGCGTCCCCGACGGCCCGCAGCCGCGGCCTGGAGAACCTTGCCGTGCAGGATGCTGTTCTGGGGTATGATCAGCTCGTTGTTCGCATCGAAGACGGGCTGGGTAACGATGGCCTCGACGGGATCTCCGGCCTTGGCGTTGGCTGAGTCGAGGTCGGTCCTCAGGCGTGAATGCACCGAGACCATCTGTTCCAGCGGTTTCTGCGCATCGATCTCTGTTTGTGCGTCTGCCTGCGCATCGGATTGCTCGTCGGGCAGTTGCAAGTCCCTCGTCAGCGCCATCTCGTACTGCGTACCCTCCTCTATGTATTGCGGATGGTAGGGCAGCTGCGACCAGAAATATTTTTGTAGCCGCTCCCATTTGTGGGGTGACTTCACGGTACTCATCGCCGAGTCCTTGCGTCCCATGAGCACGGTCCATCCGCGCCGCACTAATGATTGGTGGGTATGGCCACTGCGAAAATAGAGAGTGATTCCGGCAGCGGACGAGCTCTCCGCCTGCAGCGGATACTGCGAGCCGTCATTGCGTGAAAGCACGGTCCACTGAATTACGGGCTCGTTGAGAGGTGTGAAGTCGCCGTGGAATTTTGCGTCTACGCGCTTGCCGTGAGCGGCCGGGAGCACCGCGGAGATCGTCCCTTCCAGCAGCGCGCCGCTGGGAATCAGCAGACGGTTTTCCGCGTAGATTGGCTCAAGCAGGCGGCCCTGGATCACACGGCCTTTTTGTAGGCGGGCCCGACGCATGACCTCGACCCGAAATGCGCTGCCGGATAAAACGGTTAATTGTTGTGCCCCCTCCGGAGCGGCGAAACAAAGTGGGCCTTGGAACAGCGATAACAAAACGAATAGCCTCACCCGGCAACTGCATATACACCACCCCATACTCCACCCCATTACCGGGATTTTAGCCCCGGAGCTTAGGTGGTGCGAGCGCGAGCTGCGTATTTCGCAATAAATCGCGAGTTTCGCGACCCAGAACAGGCCAACGAGCGCGCCACAAACTCTGAATTCCGCACAATCCCATGTTGACCGGTCCATCTTGTCCGCGTCATCTTGTTCGCTTCATGTTGCGTGGCATGAGCAGCACCGCCCCATCTGCGGAATAATAGAGTGTGAAGTCACCGCATAAAACCATTCCCGCCATCGGCATCGATTTCGGAACCACCAACAGTTCATTGGCGCTGGCGAGCGGCTCTGCGGTGGAGTTGGTCCGCTTTTGTTCGGGCGGCGGCAGCACGGAATCGTTCCGCTCGGTTCTTTATCTTGAGCAGCACAAAAAAGCCGGACGCAGGCACGTCCAATCGTGGACCGGGCCTTGGGCCATCGAGCAGTATCTGGAGGCCGAGCACAAAGGGCGTCTGATCCAGTCCCTCAAGTCCTACCTACCCAGCCGACTGCTGACCGGGACCGAGGTGTTGGGGCGGCATTACACCGTGGAAGATCTGATCTCGCGCATGTTGGGCGATCTGCGCCTGCATGCCGAGCGGCAGTTTGGCGTGCCGGTGCGCGAGGCCACGGTGGGGCGTCCGGTGCGCTTTGTGGGCGCGGAAACCGCGGAGGACGAAGCCTTTGCGCTGGGCCGGCTACGCCATGCTTTTGAACTGGCAGGCTGGCAGCAGGTGAAGTTCGAGATGGAGCCGGTGGCAGCGGCCTATGCGTACGAGTTGACGCTCGACCACGATGAGCTGATTATGATCGGCGACTTTGGCGGCGGCACCAGCGACTTTTCTTTATTGCATGTGGGGCCGGGGGTGCGTCGGCGCGGGCGCAAGGCCAAAGACCTGCTGGGCAACGGCGGGGTTGGACTAGCGGGCGATGCCTTCGATGCGCGGATCGTGCGCAAGCTGGTTTCGCCGGCGCTGGGGGCAGACAGCATGGCGCGTTCGGGCAAGAAGATTCTGCCGGCACTTCCGGCGTGGATCTACGCCAACCTGGAGCGCTGGCACTATTTGTCATTTCTTCGTACACGCTCCGTGATGGAATTGCTGAAGGGCGCACGCGCCAGGGCCCTGGAGCCGGAGAAGATCGAATCGCTCATCATGCTGGTGGACGAAGACCTTGGATATCAACTGCACCAGGCGGTGCAGCGGGTGAAGTTCGAACTCTCGCACACCGAGCAGGCCGAGTTTCGCTTCTGCGAAGGCGGACTGGAGCTGCGCCGGGCGGTAACGCGGGCGGAGTTCGAGGGCTGGATTGGCGATGAGCTGCAAAAGATCGAGCAGTGCGTGGACGGGCTGCTGGAATCGAGCGGGGTGGACGCGCGGACGGTCGACCGCGTCTTCCTCACAGGAGGAACGTCGTTTGTGCCGGCGGTGCGGCGGATCTTTGAGACGCGCTTCTCCGCCGAGCGGGTGCGCAGCGGCAACGAGTTCACCTCGGTGGCCAGCGGACTGGCGCTGCGAGCGCAAGAGGCGCGGGCCCAGGTGAATCCTGGGATGTAGTTGTGAGCGCACTTACTGACAAGAATCGCGACTAAATTCGATCACCCAGTTGCCAGCATCCGTGTGAAACCACGCCAAGTTTCCTCAACGCCGGAGCGCTTCCGAGTCATTGCGTTTCGGGACCGCTTGCCAATTTTCGACGCCCATTGCAGCCTGATGCAGTTTCAAGTTTGGTTCGCAATTACAAAAGTAACTTGCCAGCAGGTTTATCCCAGGCGTAATGTGCGCACGTATTCCAGTTCTCTTAAAATTTGGGCCTCAGGGCCGATCGGGACAGGCGGGAATCTATGCGCTGCTCCAGTTCTCATATATCTTATATTTCTTATTTTTTGGCTCGACGTGTTTGGCTAGTAACTTTTGCAATATCGTTCATCCTGGTAGTTACAGGCTCTATTTACGCTCAGGTATCTCCTGATACGGACGTTCTAAGTCTGGAAGATCTGCTGAACGCGAATGTTTACAGCGCCTCCAAGTACCAGCAGAAGCAGGCGGAAGCGCCTTCCTCCATCAGTGTGATCACGGCGGAGGATATTCGTCACTATGGGTACCGAACCCTGCAAGAGGCTTTGCAGAGCGTTACGGGCATGTACGTGAAGAATCACCTCAACTACAGCACTCTGGGCGTACGCGGGTTTGCCCCGACCGGGGACGCCAATGGCCGCGTTCTATTTCAGGTGAACGGCCACGCGCTCAATAACAACATCGATGATTCGGCGCCGATTGGAAGTGACTTTCCGATCGATATGGACCTTATCGAGCGCATCGAAATTGTGCGCGGCCCAAGTTCGTCGTTGTATGGGGCGGACGCCTTTATGGGTGTTGTGAATGTCATCACCCGGACGGGAAAGAGCCAGGGCGAGGTGATATCCGGAGAGGCGGGTAGTCTGGGCACGTACAAGCAGACCGCTATTTACGGGCTCAACCAAGGCGGCACGCAAGCCATGTTCTCGGCGAGCTACTGGGATACCGCTGCTCCTAGCCATTTGGATAGCATAGAAAATTCGAGTGGATACAGCGGTGAACACGACCAGACTCGTCGCGCGATCGCATTAGTTGCGAGTCACGGCTTCACCTTGCAAGGCGTCGCATCGAGCGGGGAAACCAAGACGCCATCGTCGGCGCAATGGTGCGGAAGTTGCCATCAGACCGATACTCACGCTACCAACTTTTACGGATACGCCGATCTGCAGTATGACCACCGTGTCTGGAAGGGCACGCAACTAACGGCGCGCACTTACTATGACAAGTATGAGTCCCATGGCCAACTTAACGATTTTCGGGGCTGCAGCGAGACCAAGTGCCACGGCACGCTCTACGACTATGATAGCGCCCATGGCGACCGGGCCGGCGCGGAGCTGAAGTTGACCAGGGTCTTCTTCGATAAACACCGGATAACGGTCGGATCCGAGTACCGCGATAACTTTCATCAGGCACAGGAAAATTACATAGTGGACAACATTCCTGTGACAACCAAAACGTATGTAAATTACGATCGGACTTCGGCGATCTGGGGGATCTACGCAGCAGGCGAATTTCATCTCCTTCCCAAAGTGATCTTGAACCTCGGCGTGCGTAATGACCGCTACAACTACTTGTTTGGAAGCAAGACCAGCCCGCGCGCCGCACTGATCTACAGCCCGCGGAAGGCCACCACGTTGAAGTTTTTGTACGGAACTGCCTTCCGCGTGCCCAGCTTCTCCGAGTTGTACTATGTGGGGATGGCAAGCGTGGCGGCTCCCAACCTACGGCCTGAGACCACTCGTACCTTTGAGGTGGACTGGGAACAGCAACTCGGCAAACGCGTTACGCTCAGCGCCGCGGGATTCTACAACAACATTGGAAGCTACATCCAAGAGCAAACAAAAGAAATCAACCAAATCGCCACGGGCACCGATTTTGGTGGATCCATGGACCAGACCACGTTTTCCAACTCCAAAGCGACTGCCAAGGGTGGAGAGTTGGAACTGAAAAACACGTTCGCATCTGGAATCGAGGGTCGCCTGAGCTACACCTATCAGGATGCGCGCAACGAGCTAACCGGCGCCTCTTTGCCGGATGCCCCGAGGCATCTGGTGAAGGTGAACATTGCTGCTCCTGTATTTCGCCGGAGGGTGACGCCTGCGATTGAGGCCGAATATATGAGCAGAAGCGCGACCGTATGGCCCGCGGCAGGGGACTCGGCGCCCCCCGTGCTTTTGAATGTCAGCTTGTCCAGCCGTCAGTTCTGGCGAGGGTTCTCTGCCTCGGGAGGTGTTTACAACCTGGTTGACCGAAGTATGAGCGAGCGGCCATCCGGCTACTTCGAGCAGACCCACGACGTAGCTTCGACTTCTTTGTTGCCCGACGATCGGCGAAGCTTTCGCTTGAAACTGACCTGGAGTTCCGGCGAACGCAGCGACAAAGACAAAAAAGATGGACCGCACTCAGTAGGAGGCCAGTGATGCTTATGCGAGTCGGTATTCTATTGCGCAGGCAGTTAAATGAGGTCACTCCACTGAACCCGGGCGGAGTGTGGAGACAACGCCTACTCGTCGGTGCCGGCCGATTGCTGGTTGCGGGGATCGCTGCTTTAGTGTTGATCGCTGCGGGCGGGATCGGTACCGGCGCACAAGCGCAGTCCCTGGGAGAGGATGACGTCAAAGCTGCTTTCGTTCTCAAGCTTGTGAACTTTGTCCAGTGGCCGAGCAGCGGCACCAATGACCTGGTAATCGGCTTTATCGGCGCCGATGCAACCAGCGACGCGCTGCAGCGGCAGGTGGCTGGCAAATCAGTCAACGGCCGGAGAGTCGTCGTTCGCCGCATGGGGCTCGATGGCGATCTCAAGGCGTGTCAGGTAATCTTTGTCGGTGATTCTGAACGCAGGAACACCCCTTTGGTGCTGGAGCGCGTTCGCGGTACCAGCGTGCTCACGGTGGGAGAGTCTGACGGATTTGGCCAGCGTGGAGGAATCGTCAACTTGATGCTCAACGAAGGCCGAATTCGCTTCGAAGTGAATCCCCATGGCGCTGAGCGTGCACACTTGCAGATAAGTTCCAGGTTGCTCTCTCTGGCAACGATTGTCGCTGACGGCAGCTAAGGCGGGTGACTAGGACATTCCGAAACATCGGAATGTCCGCCTGCTGTATCAGCCGCATTTAGATGCAGGAGACCCGCCTGTCCGGTTCGATGAGCCGGGCACGCGGGCATTCTGCGCCTACAGCGTCAGCACCACTTTGCCGAAGTTCTTGCGTTCCAAGAGCAGGCGGAGCGCGTCACCGGCAGCGGAGATGGGGAACTTGGCTCCGATGGTGGGACGCAGTTGGCCGCTGACGATGTAGGGGATCATCGAGTCGATCGCCTGGCCGGTGAGCGCGTGATTGGCCGAGAGCTTGGCAAGCCAGAGTCCGTGGGCGCTGAGACTCTTGGCGTACATGGCCGAGGTGTTGAACTTGGCGGGCTCGCCGGTGGCGTTGCCGAAGAGAATGACGCGGCCGAATTCGGCGCAACAGCCCAGGCTCTTGAAGGTGTGTTCCCCGGCCAGGCAGTCAAAGACGGCGTCCACGCCTTCGCCGCCGGTCAGCTTTCTGATGCGCTCCTCGTAGTCGTCATTGATATAGTCGATGCCGTGGGTGAGGCCGAGCGGGGTGAGTTTGGCGAGCTTCTCCGGGCTGCTGGCGGTGCCGAAGAGTTCGAAGCCCCGGATGTGGCCGAGTTGCACGGCGGCCGTGCCTACACCTCCGGCAGCGGCGTGGATGAGGACGCGTGGGCGCAGCTTTTCGCGGGCTGGCGCGGGCTCAATCGATTGCTTGAGCAGGCCTGCCTTCCAGTAGAGCAGCCATGCCGTAAGGTAGTTGACCGGAAAGGCGGCACACTGGGCGGACGACCAGCCCTCGGGTTGAGTCCAGTAGAAACCTTCCGGCACGGTGACGTATTCGGCGCAGGCCGAGTGCTGGGCGTAGCCCATGACGCGGCGTCCCTCTTCCGTGACACCGGCGAACTCGCGTCCCATGATGTAGGGCGGGGTGGGAGCGCTGGGATAGCGGCCGAGTGCGCCGAGCACGTCGGCAAAGTTGACGCCGACGGCTTCGACCTGCACCAGCACTTCATGCGCGGTGGGAGTGGGTACGGGAACATCGCGGAGTTCGAGTCCGGCGGGGCCCTCATGCGAGGTTACGACGATGGCTTTCATGTGCAAGATTGTATGTGTCGGCGGGCGGGAACGCCACTCAGGAACGTTCTAGGGGGGAGGCGGAAGCAAAGAAAAACCGGCGCAGATTCTCCCCCGAGAATTGTATGCGCCGGTCTCTCCAGTCTCCCGCTACCGCCGGGAGAACTTAGCCGCTCATCTTCCCCTTGCGGGGCGGCTACAGTCGTACAAAGCGTGGCGCCCGAGCGGTGGATTGCGTGGGGCTCTTAATCAGCTGCTTAAGATCTACTTACTCAAAGTGCCTTGTGCCGCGCTGTTTTACAATCAGAAACGTAGCCAGGGCAATTACCAGTGAGGTACTGTTAAAGACCTATGTTCCGGAAGGTTGCAGGATGGAGCAGAGCCTGATAAGGTCTGCGCTCGACTGTAAGACCAAGGCGAGCCTTTCCAGTCGAACTGGGGCACTGGTATATACTTCCTCTACTTTATCTTCGGCGCGTTGCACCGAAGCGTTGGGTTCGGGCATCTCTATTCCGGGTTCTTTATAGTACATACCCCAACCGGCGGGGTTATTGCCGGTGTAACCGGGAGCAATCATGGCACCGCGCCGACCTGGCGCGACCGGATCTCCCGTTTTGAAAACTTAGGGCCTTCAGGGAGGGCCGATTGGACCTCGTCATAATTCGGTGTGTTTTCGTAATTCTTGTGGGCTTGGCTTGCTACTTGCTTCAGCCCTTCGGTGGCCCGAGATTCGTGAATATCGTAGTGGGCCTGGCTCTGGGCGGTGCGGTGATTCTGTTTGAGAAGCGCCTGCGCTCCACCAGTCTGAAGCGGTTGATCGGGGCGGCCCTTGGCAGCGTTCTCGGCATCATCGGAGCCTACCTTTTCAGCGTCGTGATCCGCAACGCGGTCCCCTTGGGGAACCTGCAGAGCTTTTTGCAGCTGATGGTGATGCTGGTGATGGCCTACGTGGGGCTGATCGTGGGCGGGGCCAAGGGCGATCTGCTGAACCTGGCCGCGCTGGGCGGCGTCTTTGGCGGCGAGAAACAAAGCCGCCGGAGCTACAAGATTCTCGATACCTCGGTCATTATTGACGGGCGCATCGCAGACATTGCTGAAACCGGGTTCATGGATGGTGTCCTTACCATCCCGGCCTTTGTGCTGCGCGAACTGCAACTGGTGGCAGATTCGGCTGATTCGCTGAAGCGTAACCGCGGCCGCCGCGGGTTGGACATTCTGCAACGCATTCAGAAACTCACCAACATCCAGGTGACCATCGTCGAAGATGATTTCCCGGCGGTGCGCGAAGTCGACATGAAGCTGATCGAGCTTGCGAAGCTGTACGAAGGCAAGATCGTGACCAACGACTTCAACCTTAATAAGGTGGCGCAACTGCATGGCGTGGATGTGCTGAACATCAACGAACTGGCCAATGCATTGAAGCCCATCGTGCTGCCCGGCGAGATCATGAAGGTCTTCATCCTGAAAGAAGGCAAGGAATACAACCAGGGCGTAGCCTATCTCGATGATGGAACCATGGTGGTGGTGGACAACGCGCGCAAGATGATTGGGAAGACGATTGATATCTCGGTAACCAGCGTGCTACAGACCACGGCGGGAAAGATGATCTTCGGCAAGTTTGACGAGCGCGGGATGACCGGAATGGCCAAGCCCGAAATGCGTCCGCCGGACCTGCGCAAGAGCAACCCGCAGCCGGCTTCACCGGACCAACAAGGGGCCCCGGCGATCAGCGCCGCGCCGGAAGAAGAGTCACACTAAAGCCGCCGGACGGCCGGAGAACACAGAGAGAGCGCGGGCTCAGGCTCGCGCTCTTTTGTCGCCGCCCCTGCAATTCGAACCGCTTACGCGCGCCGGAAATTTGATGTTGGAGCGCAGTGCTCGTTATACTGGCAACCCGCTTATGAAAGTTTACGTAATCATTCCCGCAGCCGGTTTGGGAACGCGCATGGGAGTTCCGCACGCCGGACAGATGCCTTTGCGCTCCAAGCAGTTCCTGGAGCTCGACGGAGTTCCGATTCTGATTCACACGCTGCGCAAGTTTGCCGCGGCCCCGCTGGTGGACTCGATCTGGATTGCCATGCGCAAGTCGGAGATCGACAGTTTTGCCCCCACGCTCGACCGTGCCGGACTGGGGAAGCCGGTGCACCTGGTGGAAGGTGGCGAGCATCGCCAGGAATCGGTGGGGAACGTACTGGACGCGCTCCCGGCCGAATCCGCCGACCTGGTGCTGATCCATGACGCGGTGCGTCCGTTCGTCTCGCAGGAGACAATCTCGGAGGTCATCGAAGAGACTCGGCGTTACGGAGCGGCGATCGCCGGGGTCCCGGCCATTGACACCATCAAGCGAGTGGAGCGTCGGGCAGAGGGCGCGGTGGTGGAGGCGACGATTCCGCGCGAGCAGATTGTGCAGGCGCAGACTCCGCAGGGCTTCCGCTACGGACTGCTGAGCCCAATCTTTAACGAGGCGCGCATCGAGGGCTTCCAGGGAACCGACGAGGCCAGTCTGCTGGAGCGCGCGGGGCATCCGGTTCACGTCGTAATGGGGTCGCCGCGCAACATCAAGATCACGACTCCGGCGGACTTGGAGCTGGCGGAATTTTTACTCTCGCAGGAGTTGCGCCAAGCCCAGGGCGTGAGCAAATGAGCATGCGCATCGGCTACGGCTATGACTCGCACGAATTCAAAGCGGGCGTGCCGCTGGTCATCGGCGGAGTGAGGCTGGAACATACGCACGGCCTGGCCGGGCACTCCGACGGCGACGTTCTGTTGCACGCGATTACCGACGCTCTGCTGGGGGCAGTAGGCGCAGGGGATATTGGCAGCTTCTTTCCGCCCAGCGAGCCGAAGTGGAAGGGCGCAGATTCCGTGCTTTTTCTGCAGGAGGCGCTGCGCCAGATCGAGATGGCGGGTTTTCGCGTGGTCAATCTCGATACCACCATGATCCTGGCCGCGCCAAAGATCGTTCCGCACGCGGAAAAGCTGCGCGCCCGGGTGGCTGAGCTGCTGAATGTCGCATCCTCCTGCGTCGGCATCAAGGCCAAGACGCCCGAGGGCACCGGAACTGAGGGCGCCGCAATTGCGCACGCGGTGGTGTTGCTGGAGTCGATTCCGCTGGAGCCGCTGCTGGAAGAAGAAGCAGTCGCCGTCGCCGTGAAGGACGAGGAAGAGTTGATCGACGGCAACGGGAATGGCAGGCACTGAAGAAGTTCGAGCCCCGTAGCCCTGCTCTGGCCCTCCAAGATTCGAATGAGAGTTCCGCATCCGAAGATTGTTATTACATTTTTTTTCGCTCCCGTTTACTCTATTAGCAACGTTCACTGGAAATCCCGGGAGAGCGGCCAGCGCCAGGCTCGCGCTGTGCCGCGTAGCGCCATGCCGCGCCAATGCTCGTTGTTCCTGAAGAACTTCTAATTCGATCTGATTGGCGAGAGTATGGGCCGCATTCAGGGAACCCTCTGAGGCCGCCCACCTGACAAATATGGGAACCACTGAAAATCTGACCTCTACCTTCAGCGCGGGCAAGCGTCCGGCTATCAAGGTGTTTGTCGCCACCACGGTGATGCTGAGCTTCATCAGCTTCTGGCGGGCGGCGGCCATCGTACTCAGCGATTTGGCATCCTCGGCCTACTATGTGGGCGGCGACGCCGAGAACGTAATTGGCAAGAGCGCTCCCTGGTTCGTGTTGGCGGTGATGCTGTTCAGCTACGCCGTGCGCTCCCTCTACATCGAGTCCAGCAGCATGTTCGTGCGCGGCGGCGTCTATCGCGTGGTCAAAGAAGCAATGGGCGGCTCGCTGGCCAAGCTCTCGGTATCGGCGCTGCTGTTTGACTATGTGCTTACGGGACCGATCAGCGCGGTTTCCGCCGGACAGTATTTAGCGGGCTTCGTGGCGGATCTTTCCACCCGGCTCGGCCACCCCGTCAGCATGGCAGGCTGGCACGGCGACTATTTCGCGGCCGGATTCGGCATTGTGGTGACCATCTATTTCTGGTGGAAGAACATCCAGGGCATGCACGAATCCAGCGAGAAGGCGATGCGCATCATGCAGGTCACCACGGTGATGGTGGTCATGTTGATCGTCTGGTGCTTGATCACCATAGCCTTGCATCCGGCGACGCGCCACCTGCCGCCGATGCCTACGAGCCATTCGATCCTGGCCGCCAACGTACATTCCCATGGCGACACCCTGGGCTGGCTGGCCCACTTTCCGATGCTTGCCATGCTGCCCTTTGTGCTGATGCTGGTCGGCTTCGGCCACTCGGTGCTGGCCATGAGCGGCGAGGAGTCGCTGGCGCAGGTCAATCGCGAAATCGAGCATCCCAAGCTGAAGAACCTGGAGAAGGCCGGAGCGGTCATCTTCCTTTACAGCCTGTTCTTCACCTCGCTGGTATCGTTCTTCGCAGTGATGATCATCCCGGACGGCAAGCGTCCGGAATACTTTGCAAACCTGATCAGCGGACTGGCCATGTACATGGCCGGACCCTACAACCTGAAGCTCATCTTCCAGGGCTTTGTGGTGCTGGTCGGCGTGCTGATCCTTTCGGGCGCGGTGAACACGGCGATTGTGGGCGCCAACGGAGTGCTCAATCGCATCAGCGAGGACGGCGTTCTGACGCCGTGGTTCCGCAAACCGCATGGCAAGTACGGGACCTCGCACCGGCTGATCAATTTGATTGCGATACTGCAATGCATCACGATTATCGCCAGCCGCGGCAACGTATATCTGCTGGCGGCGCTGTATGCCTTCGGCGTGATCTGGAGCTTCTCCTTCAAGGCTCTGGCGATGTTGGTGCTGCGCTTCACCGAACCGGGCGAGCGCGAGTTCCGCGTGCCGGGCAACATCCAGATCGGCAAGCTGGAGATTCCTATCGGGCTGATCTTGATCACGCTGCTGCTGTTTGCCACCGCGATGGTCAACCTGATGACGAAACCGCTGGCGACAATTGCCGGCGTCAGCTTCTCGGTCCTCCTGTTCTGCGTTTTCACGGTCTCGGAAAAGATCACGCACAAGGCGCGCGGCGAGAAGGAACATGAGATGCGCGAGGAGTTCCGCGTCGCCGAGCAACCGCTGATTGATCGCGAGGAGATGAAGGTGCGTCCCGGCAATGTGCTAGTGGCCATCCGCGATCCGCGCAATCTTTACTACTTCAATGACCTGCTGCACAACACCGACGTTTCCAAGCAGGACGTGGTGGTGATGACCGCACGCATCTACCACCGCGAACACACCTTCAGCGGCAATGCCAGCGTTGATAGTGGAGAACTGTTCGAGGAGTACGAGCAGCAACTGTTCACCAAGGTGGTGGAACTGGCGGAGAAGCAGGGCAAGCACGTCTCGCTGATGGTGGTGCCCACGGCCGATGTCTTCGACGGAATTATGCAGACGGCGGCAAGACTGGAGTCCTCGCGAATCGTCTGCGGCCTTTCCAACAAGCTTACGGTCGATGAGCAGGGCAAACTGACCGGCGATGCCTGGGAGCGATTGCCGGAGCCGCGACCCAATCTTGTGCTGGAAATCCCAGCCCCCGACCATACCGTGCATGAATATTTCCTTGGCCCGCACACGCCTCGTATGCGTCCACAGGACTTGGACCTTCTGCACAAGATCTGGCTGGAGGTAAGCGCAGACCCCGAGCTTGCAACAGTGCACCACTACAACATCGTCGGCCTGGCCCTGGACCGTCTCGACGAGCGCCTGCACGGCCCGCAGCGCGAAGAAATTCTCGCCATGCTCAAGAAGGAAATTCGGAAGCCGGACGACGACGAGAGCGCGAAGTAAGCTGAAAGTTTATTCCGCACGCAACAGCGCGGCCCTGGGGGCCGCGCTGTTGTGCGTATGGCGAAACTCTACTCGGTGGTGGGGAAGGTGCGCGAGATGCGGTCATGCCAGCAGAGCTCATCTTCGTCCACCAAGGCCCAGAGGAAGCCCATGGCCGCGGCGGCGAAAGAGATGAAGATAAAACGAGCGCGGCGGCTACGCTGCTTCCATTGCGGCGCGCCACCGTCAAAGGTGCTCAGGCGGATGCCTCTCATGCTCATGCCAAGGGTGCGCCCGGCGTAGAGCAGAAACAGAAACTGATACACAGCCCATAGCAGCAGTGTTGTCGCGCCCAGCATCATCCAAAAGGGCTTGGCGTGAGGGATGCCGGGAAGCGCACGGCAGGCCATTGCGGCAAAGAGCCCGCCGGCGGCCATCACCACGCCGCAATCGGTCAGACCAGCCATCAGGCGGGCTGAGACTGGGGCCACCTGCAATGGGACCTCGATCTCAGGCTTGCGACTGCTTGCACCCTCCTCCACATCGTAGTCCAGCCGGATCTCCGGGAAAAGCGAACCCTGCACGATGGGCATGATGTCCTCAGGGACTTCGAGGATACGTGGCCGGCTGTCCATGGGCTCGGCCAGTTCATCGCGCGAAGGCTGCGGCACCAGCGGCGGCTCCATCAATGCGCGCGGGAAGACGATCAGATTTCCCTGCACTTGATTCCTCAGCATTGGGCTAGTTGGCGGCTCGGGCTCGGGGGCTGGCTCGGAGATGCAGTAGCGGTCGAGAGGCGAATCCGCGGCGACGGTTGGTCGGATTTCCAAGTCTAGGGAAGCATCGCCCGGTGTCGGATCTTTGGCCGGCTGATCGCCAAACACGTCGAGCACCGTATCGTCGCTCTTCCGCTCTGTGCTCGCTTCACTTCGCTCTTCGAACTCGAATTCCTGCTCCTGATCGGGCGCAGTGGCAGCGACGGTCGCGCCCATCAGAACAGCGGAGCCCTGCGCCATCGACTCGGCGTTCAGACGGCGGTAGTAGTTGGTGTCAATGGCGTGGCGCCCGGGCTGTGCCGGGTTTCCCGCACCCTGCGCGGCGACGCGACCGGACGTGGCGTGACTCGCCGCGCTCATGCTTTGCGAGAGAGGGCTGTGGACAGACTGTGTCCCAAAGCTCTGTGTCTCAAAGCTCTGTGCCCCGGCGGCCGGACCGAAGTCGAGCACCGCAGAGTCGTCCACTGCGCTTCTGCGTTTGCGGCGGGCACGGTAGTTGCAAACGCGGGAAGCCACTTCGGCGCGCCAAGCCTCGTCTGCGCTGGCCTGGCTGGTATCGTTTGCACCGGTATCGTATGCGCTGGGGTGGTTTACGTAGCGGGGTTCAATCGACTCGTCTGAATGCATTCTCGGCCTTGCGTCCACGGATTGGGGGACAGAGGGGGTGTCCACGGCTTTGGCTGTGGTGAGGGTGGAGGAGGGCACGGAGCACGTGCATGGCGTACCGCAGAGCGTACAGTCCATGGCGAATTGTGGGAATAGCAGAGCGGCGAGGGGTTTTCCGAAGCGTTAAACTTTGTGGCGGGCGGTTGCGCGTGCTAACTTGCAACCGGGCCTTGTTTCTGAACCACGTGAACCGGCAAAACGCATCCCGATGACCCTTCGCACTTTGAGAATTATCACACTCACGATTGTAAGTCACCTGCTGATCGCTCCCCTGGCATTTACCAGTCAGTTGCCTGCGTTCCCCTCCAGCCATGGAGCGGCTGCGCCGCAGCCTTCCCAGGAGGTTACGATCAAGGCCCAGCAACAGGAAAAGCAGGGCGACCTATACAAGGCGGATGGCGACGTCGAGATATCGTTTCAGAACTACGTCTTGCGCGCTGAACACGGCACATACAACGCCGCCACCGGCGACATTGTAGTCACCGGGCGGGTGGTCTTCGAAGGCGGATCGCACGACGCCCACCTTGCCGCTTCGCACGCCAGCTACAACGTGAGGAGCGAGACCGGAATCTTTTACGACGTTGCCGGCACGTTTGGCGCCGTGGCGCGCGGCCAGAGCGTGGTGCTGACCACCAGCAATCCTTTCGTCATTGCCGGCAGCGAGGTGCGGAAAGTCGGGCGCGAGCGCTACATCGTCTTGCACGGCAGCGTCACCTCCTGCGCCGAGCAAACTCCGACCTGGACTTTCAACGCGGAGAAAATCGACGTGGTGGCGGGTGAAGACGCCAAGCTGTATCACTCCAGCTTTCGGCTGTTAAAGCTGCCGATCTTCTACCTTCCTTATAACAAGTTGCCGGCCAATGAAATGGCTCGCACCAGCGGATTCCTGCTACCCGAAGTCGGACAATCCTCCACCAAGGGCCTAGTCCTGGGCGACGCGGTTTACTGGGCGATCAATCGTTCCAGTGACATTACCATTGGAGCGCAGTACTTCTCCTCGCGCGGCTGGAGCGAGACGGTGCAGATCCGCATGAAGCCCGGGGAAAATAGCTCGCTGGAACTCCATTACTTTGGCGTGCAGGACCGTGGCGCTCCGGTGACCAATCAGGACCAGGGCGGCGATGAAGTACGCTTGATCGGCGAGACTAGCGCCGACCATTGGCGCGCTGCCTCCAGTATCGACTACCTCAGTTCATTCCTCTTCCGGCAGGCTTTTTCCGAGACATTCTCGCAGGCCGTCAACTCCGAGGTGAGGTCGGTCGGTTATCTGTCGCACAATCTGGCGGGTTTTTCCCTCAACGCGAGCGCGGAGCGCTACCAGAACTTTTATCAAAACCGCGTGACCTCCTCCTACTCTCAGATCAAGATCCTTCACCTTCCGGTGGTGGAGTTCAACGGACTGGAACAACCTGTGTTTTCGTCACCTTTCCGGTGGGGCGTGGACGCCAGCGCGGGCGGCCTGCAGCGCAGTGAGCCGGGCTTTGTCACCGCCGATCTGGTTGGGCGTTTCGACATCCGCCCCAGGATCGCAATGCCTTTGCATTGGATGGGCTGGGAGCTGCGGCCCGAGGTCGCGTTGCATGACACGATTTATAGCCAACAGCTCTCGGCGGTTACGCTGGGCAATCCTCTGGGTGTGGCGAGCGGCACCGGGATCCAACGTAGCGATGTCGAATCCTCCATCGAACTGCGTCCTCCGCCAATGGAGAAGGTCTTCAATCGTGACATCTTTGGCCGCCGCCTCAAGCACGTCTTCGAGCCCATCTTCACTTATCGCTATGCGACAGGCGTGCACAACTTCCAGAACATCATCCGCTTCGATCAGACGGACATTCTGAGCGACACCAGCGAATTTGAGTACGACGTAATCCAGCGCGTCTATGGGCGCCGCCGTTCCACCCACCACGAGGCTGGTTGCGAGGTTCCCGTTCCGCAGCCGGTCCAACGCAAGGAAAAGCTTCCTCCAGCCTACATTCCCGGCGTGACCGAGTTGCGTCCGCACTGCGAGGATGAGAGCAAGACCACCCGCCAACTGCTGAGCTGGGAAGTGAAGCAGAAGTACTACGTCAACGAAACCTTCGGACGTGCGCTGGTCACGGGCCGCCGCAACGTGTTTACCACCACCGAGGACCTGACCGGCATCGCCTTCCTGGACGCACCGCGAACCTGGAGTCCGGTGGTGAGCATACTGCGTGTGCAGACCTCGGCCAATACCGACGTGCAGTGGCAGTTGGATTACGATCCGGTACGTGGCCGCATCAACTCCAGCGCAGTCTTTGCTGACTATCGCCTCGGCGAGTACTTCGTTGGCGCGAGCCACTCCTTTTTCCATGTCCCCCCCCAGCCGCCTGCGGAGACCATCAGCAACGCCCCGTTGGTCTTCGACCAGTTCCGATATCTCGTCGGGTACGGGCATCCGAATAAGCGCGGCTTCTCCGGCGCCTTCAGCATGGGCTACGATGAGAACCTCAGCTTCCTGCAGTATGCAGCCGGGCAAGGCAGCTACAACTGGGACTGCTGCGGAATCAGTGCCGAGTACCGGCACATCGACGTGCCGGGCGTAAATGTTGAAAACCAGTACCGCTTTTCTTTTTCCCTGGCGAATATCGGAACCTTCGGGAACATGAAACGGCAGGAGAGGCTGTACTAGACCGGCCCGCTTGCTCCCGCAATCGCCTGCTCCGCGGGACGGTATAACGCAATCGCGTTGTCGTAGAGGACCCGCCGCGCGACCTCCGGATCGAGTTCGTTCTGAATCAACTCGATCTCAGCAGGGGAAAACGGTCGCAAGGCCCTGGTGGAAGGCAGGTCGGTGCCAAATATCAGAGCCTCCGGATTTGCCGAGGCGATCGCTTTTATAGCGGCTGCAACATCCAGCGTGACCCGGCCGAAACCAGTGGCTTTTACCTTCGCGCCATGCTCTACCAACTTCAACACCGTGGGAAGTCCCCGGGGCGATAGTCCGAGGTGATCGATGACGATCTGCGGCAAAGCGTTCAGCATCGGCACAAGCGGCGCGAGCTCCTGCGCATCCGCGTAGATTTCAATGTGCCAGTGTGCCAGCTCAAAGACGCGCCGCGCCATTGCCTCCATCGCGTCCACGCTCTCCGAACCGCCGCGACGCAGATTGAAGCGGACCGCGCGCACGCCGCAACCTGCCAGCTCCAGGATGGTTTCATCCGGAACATCGCGCGGAAGCTGCGTGACGCCGACAAACGTCGGCCCGAGTCGCGCCAAGGCGTCCCGCAGGTACGTCTGGTCGTAGCCTTGAAATGAGCCGGAGACCACCGCTCCGCCGACGATCCCAAGCGGCCCTGCGATCGGCAGATAGTCGGCGGTGGTGAACCATGGCGGCATGTAGCCTTGGTTCGGAATCAGTTCGAAACCGGGAGCGATAATGTGGAGGTGAGCGTCGAAGATCATCTCGATAGAATCTCCTTTTTCAGCGACGCAAGGCCGAAATTGTACAACAGGGGATAAGAAGATTCGCCAAGTTCAGCGCGATTCGATCTTCGCAATGCAATCCCCAATGCGGAGATCTGTCGCTTTCTGTTACGCTGAACCGTTCGATGAAGACCCATTCCATCCTGCTCGCCGTCTGCTGTTGTGTGCTTGCCGTGGCCGCCGGTTGCGCCGCGCCGGGGATGCCGCAGCCGCCGTCATTGCGCCTGCCGCAAACCGTGGACAATCTTTCCGCCACCCGCAAAGGCGACCGCGTCATCCTCGCCTGGTCTCCTCCGGGCGAAACCACCGATCACCAGACCATTCGCTGGCCCACCACCACACGCATTTGCCGGGTGATGAACCAGTTTCCTACCAACGTCTGCGGCGAGGTGGTGAAAGAGATCAAGAGCAGCGAGTTGGCTACCACCACGCCAGGAGCGCGCCGTCCGCTCGTCTCGTTTGAGGACGTACTGCCGCCCGCGCTGATCGGCCCAAATCAGGCGACCTACACCGTTGAGGTTCTCAATCAGCGTGGCCACTCCGCCGGACTTTCCAACCAAGTGCGCGTTCCGCTGGTTGCCACCCTGCCGCCGCCTGCCGATTTCCACGCTACGCTTGACGCGCAAGGGCCACTGCTGCAGTGGAATGCCCTGACCAACCCGCCGCCTTCCCCAGACATCTCCTACCGTCTGCGCGTTTACAGGCGAGCCCACGGAAAGACAGAGTTTGCCCTGATCAGCGAACTGCCTTATCAGGTTGGCAAGGGCGAGGCCCGCGACCGCAACTTTGAGTGGGAGCAGGAGTACGACTACAAGATCGCCTCCGTGACCGTGCTCGCAACTCCGGGACACCCTACCGGGGCTGCTGCTGGGCCTGCCGAGTCTGCCACGGAGGTCGAAGGCGATGACAGCGCCCAGGTGCATCTCGCGGTGCATGACGTTTTCCCGCCCGCCGTGCCTAGCGGCTTGCAGGCGGTATTCAGCAGCGTGGGCCAGAAGCCGTTCATCGATCTCACCTGGGCCCCGAACACGGAAAGCGATCTGGCTGGATACATTGTCTATCGCCGGGTCGATCACCGAGGTGCAGCTTCCGATTTCGTTGCAGTTACCCCTGCCCCGGTCAAGGCTCCGGCCTGGCGAGACAACGATGTTCAACCCGGACAAACGTATTACTACACCGTTGCGGCGATCGATGTGCGTGGAAATCAGAGCGCGCAATCGGCTCCGGCCGAAGAGTCGGTGCCCTTGGAGGTTCGATGAAATTCTGCCGCTTTCTTGGAATGGAAGGATCGCGCTTTGGCCTTGTGGAGACCCGCGACGGCCAAGACTTTATCATCAGCGAACTGGGCGGCCCGCAAATGCAGGTCAGCGCCGCGGGCGTGCCGGAACAGATCGTGTTGCCCGAGCCCGGCTCCGGCAAGACGATCGCCGAACCCTTTCCGCTGGAACGCGCCAAACTGCTGACTCCGTTTCCCATCGTCAGCAAGATCATGTGCGTGGGCCGCAACTATGCCGCCCATGTGCGCGAACTGGATCATGAGATGCCGACCGAACCGCTGATCTTCAGCAAGCCGCCTTCGGCGCTGCTGGCTCCCGGCGGCGAGATTGTTCGCCCCACGATTAGCCAGAGGGTCGATCACGAGGGCGAACTCGGAATCCTGATTGGACGCCGCTGCCACAAGATGAAGGAGGGCGAAAGCGCGAAGGAGTACATCCTCGGCTATACCACCGTTAATGACGTAACCGCGCGCGACCTGCAGAAGATCGACGGCCAATGGACGCGCAGCAAAGGTTTCGACACCTTCTGCCCGTTCGGCCCCATCGTCAACACGGAACTGGACCTGTCGAGCGGAATCCAGGTGCAGACCCGCGTCAATGGCCAGTTGCGCCAGGATGGCAACACGCGGGACATGATGTTCTCCATCGACCGCATCCTGCAGCACATTTCGCAGTTCTGCACCCTGCTGCCCGGCGACCTGATTGCGACTGGCACGCCGGAGGGCGTTGGCCCGTTGCTGAACGGAGATGTCGTCGAGATCACCGTCGAAGGCATTGGCACGCTGCGCAACCCGGTAATTGATGAATAGGCGGACAGTGCGGGCGTACCGGAGCGGTCGGAGCCCTGGCTCTGCCAATGCGCTCCGGTTTCGTAGTAAAGTCAAAGGAGAGCGGTTCACCACATCTAGCGGGCCGCACCTTTTCCATGACCCTGTTTCGTCTCTTCACCTGCACCCTCACCGGCGCCGTTGCGATCGCCGCGGCCAGCTCACTGGTGTGGCTGGGCAGACGCAAGAAGACTCCAGAACAACGTGAGGCCTTGCGCCGCCAACGCATCAGCGCGCAAGGGCGGATCACCGATGGAACCGTGCTCGACGTGCAGGAATTCGATCACGACGGCGGTCACCCGGTGCAGATGGTCATCTACACCTATGACGTGGCTGGCGTGCAGTACGAGTGCTCGCAGGACGTGACCCCCCTGCGCCAGTTCCTCGATCTGCACTCCTGCCGCATTGGCGTCGCCGCCAGCATCAAGTACGATCCCGCGCCATCCCGGCAACTCAATCGTCGCTTGCGGAAGACTGGTGCGGACTGCGCACCTAAGCGTTTTCTTCTACCCGGTTGAGCGAAGTTTTATCAGCACTCCGCGCGGACGACTGCCAATCGTATGTCTAGCGGCACCTTTTCTCTTGCCATGGCAATCTAACCGTACTAAGTACATGAGCATGGCGGCAGCACGCAGCCCCAGTGGCAAGGGTTGGGGTGAACGCTACTCATTTTCAAGGGGATGTAATCATGGGAGAGATCAGCGACCGGCATCCGTTACGCCAGCTTTTGTCGGAGAAGATTGCCCACCACTTTGGCCGAGAGGTGGGCTTGCGCGACCAGGAAATCTGGGCATACGTTGCCAACCTGCTTACGGAGTTCTGCGACACACGCAATCTGTACGCACTGAAGAACGCGCAAGGCCGTTCGCTCGACGATGTCGGCGAGATGTTGCTTGAAAGCGACCCCGTCTTCGGCGATGCGGCAACATCGTTTGACCGCGAGCGCCAGGTACGCAAACACATCGGAGATTTCACGCTCTTTTACAGCGGAATGTTTCCTGAGTCGATCAATCGCTTCCGTCTCCGCCGCCAGCGCCTGGAAAGCATGATCGATTTTGTGCATGCAGGCAAGGAAAGCTATTTCATCGTCAGCAAGTTCGATCAGATGGAGTACCGGAAGGTGGCGCCGCTTTTCGGCCGACTCTCGCAAGAGTTTGAAAGCTGCGTCTTCGGCCTGAACCTGGTGCGCAAGGAACTGACCGAAATGCAATACGCGCTGGTTCGTCCCGACGATATCGTAATGTGAAAGTTCGTAATTGAAGTTTGCGGGATGGGACCATATGGCCGTCTGCGATTAAAAGTTCAGCGGCGATAAAAACTCAGCGCGCTCTCGCCCTGTTGCAGCAGACGATAACGCTTCAGATCGCCCTCGCCGTCGCCCGGATCGAATCTCTTCTCGTGCTCGGCCACAACAATTCCGCCATCCCGCAACAGCGTTCCGCATGCAATCGTGCGCAGAACCTCTCCGTAGGCTCCGTGTAAGCGGTAGGGAGGATCGAGGAAGCAGACGTCGAATTGCGTTCCGGCCTTGTCCCACAGTCGCAGAGCTTCGGCGGCATCGCGCTCGGCTACCTCGGCCTCCAGTCCCAGCGAGGCTAGGTTTTGGCGCAGCACTTTCGCAGCGTTGCCGCTGGACTCGGCAAAGTGCACCGATGTTGCGCCGCGGCTCAGAGCCTCAATGCCCACCGCACCCGTACCCGCAAACAGATCGGCCCAGGCGCACTCGGCCACCATTTCTGCCGACGCCAGCACGTTGAACAGGGTCTCCTTCAGCCGGTCGTAGGTAGGCCGCGTCTCCAGGCCTTCCAGGCTCTTTAGCGTCCGGCTGCGAAACTTTCCCGCGATCACTCTCATCGGCCTCTTCTACACCCACCCCTTTGCCGTGTAGTGTATTAGTAACGGGTTTTTCCGGCACAAGGCAAATCGCATGAGACGTTGGTCCATTCCGGTGATAGACATTTTCGGTATCCACTTCCGAATGCACTTCAGCTTTCCGCTGATGCTCTGCCTAGTGTGGATTCTGGAAGCCGGACACGGCCCCCAGGTGGGGATGCGCAGCTTCATTCTGATGCTGCTGGTGCTGGCCGCGGTGCTGGTGCATGAGCTTGGTCACGCAGTGGTTGCGGCGCGCCACGGAATTCGCGTTCGCAGCGTGGTGCTGCTGCCCATCGCAGGCGTGGCCCTGCTCGATGAGCAGGCACAGCGCGGCCTGGATGCACCACGCGAGATTCGCATCGCGCTCGCTGGACCCTTCGTCAACCTTGTGCTTGCGGTTTTCATCGGGACCTCGATTCTCATCTTCCAGCCGCAGGCGCAATTATTCACCTTCCCCTGGCTCACTCCGTTCCATCTCCTGCGCAGCGCCGCCTGGGCACAGCTTTTGGTTGCGGCGCTCAACCTGCTGCCCGCCTATCCGCTCGATGGCGGACGCATTCTGCGCGCGTTGCTGGCGCGCAGCGGCGATCAGGTCACGGCCACCCGGCGCGCCGTCTCCATCGGACAGTTCTTCTCCCTCACGCTGTTTCTCTGTGGCGGGGTGGTCTTCCTGGGCTCCAATTCAAACAATCTCTGGATCATGATGGCGGGAGTCTTTCTCTTCCTCGCGGCTCAAATGGAAGACCGCAGTATGATCCTGCAGGCGGTGCTGGAGCGTGTGCGCGTCATGGACGTGATGGTCACCGACTTCATCACCCTCTCCGCGGCCGAGACCCTTGCCGATGCCCTGCAGCGCTCCATAGATCCGCCGCAAGAGGAGTTCCCCGTAGTCCGCGGTACGGATATGGTGGGCGTCATCAGCCGTCAGCAAATGGCCGCCTCGATGGAAGAGGAAGGCAACGGCTACGTGCAATCGGCCATGCGCCGCGAGTACCTCGTCGCCGGCCCGCAGGAGTCGCTGGCCGCCGTGCTGCGTCGCATCGGACGCAGCGGTCTCGCGATGATTCCCGTGGTGGATGGCGACTATTTAGTCGGCATCGTTACGTTTCAGAATCTAATGCGCAAACTGACTGCGCTCTCGCTGCGCCGCACCACGACGAAAACCTCAACGCACAACGCCCCCGCCCCGCAACAGTAGCCTTCGTTCCTCATCTGCGCGGATGCGTGTGTGCGTCACGGTTCCGCCTGACATTGATGCTCTTTAACGGAGTACGTCTATCCCGTGACATTCCCATCTCTGTTACAGTAGTGCGTTCGGTTGTGACAGAATTTTGTCACAGCCACTCTCGTGGTCGGCTCACGTGGAGAACCTCTGGCAAGGAGGCGTTCTATGTCGAACTCAGGCGAGCGACTGGTACCAGAATCGGTCGCGATTCCCTCGTTCACTCGTATTCTTCTCGCGACCGATTTTTCCGCTTCCGCCGCGGCGTCGGCAGCCTTCGCTGCCTTGCTGGCCAGGTACTATCGAGCTTTCCTGGTGGTAGCCCACGTAATCTCCGTTGCACCACAGGCTGGGGGCGCAAAGCAAAAAGCGTCGGAACCCGACAAATCCCGAGAAGTGGAAGAGGCACGGTTGCGGGATTTCGTCATCGCGACCGCGCTGGGCGGGTGCGACTATGAAACGGTCGTTGAGCAAGGGCCGATTTCTGAAGTTCTGGCAGCAATGATCGAGGAAAAGCACATTGACCTCATCGTTCTGGGCACTCGCGGTCGCAGTCCGGTGGGCAAGCTGCTGATGGGCTCGGTGGCGCAACGGATATTCAACTTGGCACCATGCCCAGTCCTGAGCGTCTCGCCGAGGGCTCACCTAACGTTGGCGGCCGATCGCGGGCTTTCCCGGATCTTGTACGCGACTGATTTCTCTTCCGAATCACTCAAGGTGTTGCCATACGCAATTTCGCTCGCTGAGATTAGCCATGCACGGTTGGTTCTGATGCATGCACCCGATCCCTCAGAGGCTAACTCGAGCGAAATCGTGATGGGATATCACCAGCATCTCAGCGCATTGATTCCTCCGGAACATAAACACAGGTGTGAGTCCGATACGCTGGTCACCGTTGGCGAGCCTTCGCGCGCGATCTTGGATGCGGCGGCCGAGAACAGCGCGGATTTGATTATTCTGGGCTCGCACGCGTACGAGGGAGCGCTTTCGCAATTCCAGGTGCCAGTATCGATTGCTTACCGCGTCGTCGCGCAAGCGCCTTGCCCCGTGTTGCGCGTACGCAGTTGACCGGGTTCGAGCGCTTATGTTCTTTGTTGTGCCTGCATGTGAGTCTGCGTTCACCAGCAACTTACATCGTGGTATGCTGCTACACACTTCAAATTGGGGGTGAGTCATGAAACGAGTTAGTGCATTCCTTTTCGTTCTGTTCCTAGCCGCCTCGAGCTTCGCTCAACAAATCACCGTCGGATTCACGGTGTCAAACACAGGTGCGCTAAACGTCGATTCTACCGAGCAGTACCGCGGCTTCGAACTCTGGCGTGACCAGGTCAATGCTGCCGGCGGGATCAAGGCGGGCGGCAAGAGCTATAAGGTTCAGCTAGTCAGCTACGACGACGAGTCCAACTCCAAGCGCGTGCAACAGCTTTACTCGCGCCTGATCCTGCAGGACAAGGCCAACTTCCTGTTCAGCCCCTACTCGTCGGGACTTACCGCAACTTCCGCCGTGGTTACGGAGCAATATGGCAAGATCATGCTCACCACCGGCGCAGCGGAGGAAAAAACCTATAAGCTCGGCAATCACTACCTTTACCAGATGTTCGCGCCCGCTCCGGAATACCTGAAGTCGGCACTGGATGCCTTAAAGACCAAGGACCCGAAAGCCAATGTCGCTTTCGTATACGAGGACGCCGCGTTCTCCGTGGCCGTAGCGACCCCAGCCAAAGCTTACGCGCAGCAGCAAGGTTTTAACGTTGTTTTCAGCGAGCCCTATGCTCCCGGCACCACAGACTTCAGCGCCATCCTGGACAAGGTGGTTTCCTCAAAAGCGACCGTACTGCTGGGCGGAGGTCACTACGCTGACGGTTCAACTCTGGCGCGGCAACTCTCTGGTCGCAAGGCCGGGATGAAGATGATCAGCCTGCTCGTCGCTCCTGACAGCCCCCAGTGGGTTGAACTCGGCGACGCAGGGCAGGGCGTTACCGTGCCCTCGCAGTGGGAACCGCAGTCGGCATTCAAGGCCGAGTACGGGCCCAGCGGAGAAGCGTTCTCCAAGGCATACTCGGGCAGGTACAACAGCCCTCCCAGTTACGAATCGGCAGGAGGATACGCTTGCGGACTGATTTTGCAGCGAGCGATTGAACAAGCAGGCAGCATTGAGACCGCAAAAGTTTCGCAGGCGCTGAACGCTACGGACATTACGACCTTCTACGGGAAAACAAAGTTTTCCACGGCAGCCAATGAACACGGTCTGCAGGTCGGACATGCCATGGTCTTGGCCCAGTGGCAGAAGGACAAGTCCGGCAAGCCGGTAAAGCAGGTGGTCTGGCCCTTGGCGGGCAAGAGCGCCAACTTCGTGTACCCTATTCGCTGATGGTTGCAGCAACTCGGTTGTAGGTGCGCGCAAGCATCGAGCGACACAAGATGGCGCAGAGGGTGAGATATGTCTGGCATTCTAGCCTCCTTGATCGACGGCGTGCTGGTAGGGTCAATCTACGGCTTGTCTGCGATGGGTCTGAGTCTGATCTGGGGGGTGATGGATGTCATCAATCTCACCCACGGCGCCACCATAGCTCTGGGCATGTTCGGCATGTATCTGCTGAGCACCGCTTTTGCAGTCAATGCCTACGTGTTGATGCTGCCTGTGATCGCGGGGGGATTCGTCTTCGGCATCCTTGTGTACTGGATCTCGGTGCATCGGATGATCGGCCGTCCCATGTTGATGAGCCTGCTTTCTACGTTCGCCGTCAACATGATGATCATCGGTTTCGGCACTGCTCTGTGGAGCACGAGTCCATACAACGTCAACTTCAGCCTGCCTGGCATTACCATTGGGAATTACACGTTTACGGGCAACCACATCGCTGCTGCGATCTCCGCAGTCGTGATTGCCCTAGCGCTGGAGTTGTTCCTCTACCGTACCCGCATGGGCAAAGCAATTCGCGCAGTTGCCGACAATCGTGAAGCCGCCGAGTTGATGGGCATATCCTCGACCGCCGTCCTAGCCATCGCCTTCGGAATCGGGATGGCACTGGCCGCCGCCTCGGGCGGACTCGTATCTACGTTGTTTCCGTTCACGATTCTTTCGGGAGCTACCTACCAATTAAAAAGTTTCGTGGTAACAGTCCTGGCTGGATTGGGCAAGCCATTGGGCGCACTGGTTGCCGGCGTTCTGCTGGGCTTGCTGGAAGGAGCGATGACGCCTTTCATCGCCATCAGTTGGATCCCTCTGATCGAATTTGGTCTCTTCGTGGTCGTGCTGGTCGCGTTCCCGCGGGGCATCTTCGGGAGGGCGACGGCATGATCCTGCGGCGTCCCCTTTTCTGGGTCATCCTTGTCGTTGCAGCGCTGTTCATATATCTGCCGATGCATGACGAGAACGTCCTCTTGCGCGAGGACCTCATTCTGGTCGCGGTCGCCATCATTCTCGCCAGCAACCTCAACCTGATGATCGGCTACACCGGATATGTAAACTTCGGCCATATAGTTTTTTATGGGCTGGGAGGCTACATCGGTTTTTACCTGACGTCGGTGCGGGGATGGTCCCTTGTACCGGCGGCACTAGTCGCGGGTTGCGCAGTCAGCCTCGTGGCGTTGGTATTCGGGCTCGGAATTCTTCGACTCCGTGGCGCATATTTTGCTCTGGCCACCATTGGCATTCTTGAGGCCACGCGGGCGTTTGTCTCCAACTTCGATCCGTGGGGCAGATCGACCGGAATGTTTCTGTCCTTCGAGGCCTACGAGAAACTTGGTGGCGCAATGCACGCGCTCTGGATCGACTATTATCTTGTGATCGGGGTCATGGCTCTATCGCTGCTGTTGAGCCTGGGCATCAAGATTTCAAAGTTCGGTCTGGGTTTGTTCGCCATCCGGGAAAACGAAGATGCTGCCATCGTCCTCGGAGTGAACGCCACCGTGTACAAGGCGATTATTTATAGTGTCTCGGCGTTCCTGCCAGCCATTGCCGGGGCCCTGATGTTTTACAAGAACGGCATGATTGATCCGTTCATCGCCTTCGAGTTCTTGCTCTCGCTCGAGGGCATTGTCATGCTGATGCTCGGCGGCCAGGGTTCGGTCGTGGGCGCGGCCCTTGGCGCGGGCTTGTACGAACGACTGCGCTCGTTCCTGCTTACCTCCCCTAAGCTCTCGGACTTCCATCTGGTCATCGCCGGCGGCCTGCTGTTGATCGTGGTGCTGTTTGCACCCGGCGGTCTGATCGGCTGGCTCTATCAGTTGTTTCCGCGCTCGCGAGAGGTGGTCGAATGACCCCCTTGCTGGAAGTGCGCGACGTAACCAAACGCTTTGGTGGATTAGTGGCAGTGTCGAAGGTGAGCTTCCCTGTTGGCAAAGCTGAGATCGTCGGCCTCATCGGTCCCAATGGCGCCGGTAAGACCACGCTGTTCAACGTCGTCGATGGCGTTTATAAGTCCGATGGAGGTTCCATCAAATTTGACGGGCATGAGATCGGCAAAATGTCGCCCGACAAGATCGTTCATCTAGGCCTTGCGCGCACTTTCCAGATTGTGCAACCGCTGAACGATATGACCGTACTTGAGAATGTGACCGTCGGCGCCTGCTTTGGCCGTGAGTACCTGAGCCTGGGTGCGGCGCGTGCGGTCGCGCGCAAGGTGCTGGAGCAGGTTGGCATGGGCACCCGCATGGCTATGCTGGCGCGCTCACTCACCATTGCCGGCAAAAAACGGTTGGAAGTGGCGCGCGCGCTGGCGGCAAAACCTAAACTGCTTTTGCTGGACGAAGTGCTGGCGGGGCTGACTCCCACTGAGATCTCGCAGATGATCGAGTTGATTCAGAGCATCCGCAAAGACGGTATATCGGTTTTGATGATCGAGCACGTTATGCAGGCGGTGATGAAACTTTCTGATCGCATTGTGGTGCTGAACTTCGGCCAGAAGCTTGCGGAAGGGCGTCCAGAGGAAGTGGCGCGCGACCCGCAGGTGATCGAGGCATACCTGGGCGACCCTGATATCGCACAGAAGTTGATGGAGAAGAACTGATGGCCGCCGTTCTGGAGGTCGAGCAACTTGAATCCGGCTTCGGCGAAGTGCAGGTGCTCTGGAGTATATCGCTCCAGGTGCAACCGGGACGGTTGACTACGCTCGTCGGCGCCAATGGCGCAGGCAAGACCACAACCCTGCGCACCATTATGGGCAGTGTGCGTCCCTGGGGCGGCCGCGTGTTGTTCAATGGCGAGGACGTCACCAAGTTGCCAGCCCACAAAAAAGCCGCTCGCGGCTTGGTGCTCGTGCCGGAAGGCCGCCAGCTTTTTCCCGACATGTCGGTGGAAGAGAACCTGGAGATGGGGGCCTACTCGCATCGCGGGCGCAATCGGGAGAAAGAAAATCTTGCGCGGGTTTACGAACTGTTCCCACGCTTGAAGGAACGGCGCAAACAGAAATCGTCCACGCTCTCTGGCGGGGAGCAACAGATGCTTGCCACGGGCCGTGGCTTGATGCAAGAGCCCATTGTTCTGATGATCGATGAGCTCTCTTTGGGCCTGTCACCGGTGCTGACCCAGCATTTGTTTCTTACCTTGAAAACTCTCAGAAATCAGGGCCTCACGATCGTCCTGGTTGAACAAAACGTGCACCTCGCACTGGCTCTGAGCGACTACACCTATGTGCTCGCCGACGGCCGGGTGACGATCCAGGGAGAGTCGCGAGAGGTAGCTGGCATGGACGAAGTACGAAGGGCCTACTTGGGCCTGTAACAGCGAATTGCCTGCCGCAAAAGCGTTAGACTTTTGAAGTAAGAAACCGCGCTGCTGTTGTGCGACATCGTGCGGACAACCGGGCTGTGCTCCCGTCACATCGTAGGAGTGCACCCCTTTGTGCGGGGGCTGCTGCCCACCACATGTTAACGTGGCTGAATTGCAGGCAACGGTCGCCGCGAGATGGGAGGCTTCGAGAATGCCCGTACTGCGGACCTGCAAAAATTGTGGAAAGACGAACCGCATTCCAGCAGAACATCTTGCTGATGTCGGACGTTGCGGCGCATGCAAAGCTCCATTGCCGCCACTCTCTGAGCCGCTGCAAGTCGATCCGGAACTATTCAACGAGATCGTCAACAAGGCCCGCGTTCCGGTGCTGGTAGACTTCTGGGCCGCCTGGTGCGGGCCTTGTCGCGCAGCGGCCCCCGAGATTGCGCGCACGGCTGCGAACATGGCGGGGCACGCCGTCGTGTTGAAAGTCGATACCGAGCGCTATCCGGAGCTGGCGAGCCGGTTCAACATTCGCGGCATTCCGTACTTCGCCGTCTTCTCCGCAGGCCGCCCGGTCGTGCAGCAGGCTGGCGTAGTTGGGCATGAACAGATGGAGAACTGGTTGAGATCCGCTGCCGGCGTCTCAGCCGCATGATCGGCACGCATGAGCTCTTGTCAGCACCGGACGTGGGGTGGCATCACTCCATCGCAGTTCTTGGCGCAGGCGCTTCCTCATAAAGCTCGGCGTCCTTGCGGCTGACGATGATCAGGGAAAGCAGGAACACCAGTGGCACCGTCATCGCCGTGGTTATGGAATTCGCGACCACAAGGGAGTTGAACGACAGGTGATACTGGTCCAGCAGCTTGGAGCCGAACCAGTCGGTTCCGAACAGCGCCAGATTCCGGACACTCATCATCAGTGAGAAGCCCAAACCCTCGCTGCCGGCGGGAGTGGCGCGCACGGCGAGATCCATCAGCGCCAGTTCGGCCAAGGTGTATCCGAAGCCATTAAAGCCCTCGATCAGTTGAGCCCGCCAGATCGAGGAGTAAAACAGGTAGCCCAAATTGGCCGCCGTGCCGATAAGCATGCACCACACCAACAGCCTGCGTAGGTTATATCGTCGGCACAGCAGGCCGTAACAGAGCGCCGCCAGCACGCCAAAAACACCCGAGATCAATTGCAGAAAGCCCTGTCCCTGCGTATTCAGGTGCAGTTCGTTCTGCTGCCTATAGAACACCGCCGTAGAAAAACCGGGCGCGATATAAAACAGTGCCATCAAGCCCGCGGCGGCCCACATCGTCCGGGCGGAGCCGATCTTGACCAGTTGCTTGCGGGCGTTGCCCAGCAGTTCGCGGGAATCGATGCGTATCCGTTTTTCGTGCAGGAAAAGGATGGTGACCGGCACCAGCAGGAACATGATGCCTCCGCAAGCTGCGGCTGTCCATCCGAAGGCGATACTGGCCAGAAATCCGGCGGTAGGGCCGACGAAGATGGAGCAGGACTGCTGCACAAACTGGCGAATCGCCGTCAGTCGTCCCGAGCCCGCGGTGGCTTGCGCGGTCTCCACCATATAGCCGCCCACCACCGTGCTTGCGATCACCATGAAGGTGTTGATCACAATGGAAACCGCTAGCAGCTTGCTGTATTGACGGGGCGTAACAATCAAGGCGAACCACGAGAGTACCGCCATGATGGTGGCGAACAGAATGTAGCTCTTGCGGCGGCTTCCAAAAATCGGGAAAGCGTCGGTGAAGATGCCGGCAAAGGGCTTGAAGTACCATGCCAGGCCCGCCCAGAAAAAGAATGCGGCATTGGCGGTACGGTCGGCGTGCAACCCGTTCTTGAGAAGGTTTTGCAACGGAATGCGGCCCAGAACCTGAGGCTGCGCCAGGGTAGTGGCTAGCACTCCGGCAACGATGACAATCGCCGCGTGCTTGAAAAGCTTGTCGGATCGTTGCCCGGTGCTGGATGCCGTCGTAGCCATGGCCGTTTTGAATCCTAAAGGCCAGTGTATCGGATTGTCCAACGCGATTTCGCGGGCAGAGTTATCGGGACTCCCGGCAGCTGCGACTAGCCCTCGCCAGTTAATCCGATATGTGAGCAATATTGAACAGAAACTAATGCCTGGCATTGATAATTTTGAAGATGCCGGACACTGTGCAGAGAATCGGGAACTTCACTATCGATCGGCCTTGTCGGGGAGAACTGAGTAGATGGCAAAGAGACGTGGCAATCCTAATTGGGGCAAGCCGGAGATGGCCGGGCCAGTGATTCCAGTCATCACTGAATTCCAGCGGGTCACTCGCGAGTTCAAGCTGCAACCTGAGCAGTACATCCGATCAACTCGTCTTCGCGAGTGGGCTCGTCACAACAAAAACTCGAAATTCATTCCCGAGCCGCTTCTTGAGGCATGGGGATTCGAGATCGAATCCTCGCTCTAGAGGGTTGGCGCGACAACCACTAGAGCGTATCTGGAGTGAGCAATATGGGACAGCCGCCCGATAGGAGTCATGTGTACTATTTGTGGCGAGGTGCGTTATGTGGCAGAGAACTTGTCCCGTATGCAATGGCTTTTTGACGAAGTGTTCCATAGCTGAAACGCTTCGCTGCTGGTGTGGTTGGATATGGAGATAACCACGGGAGCGCTGGGGCGAAAGAAATCGTTTGAGCTTCGGCCAGAAGGACACCAAGACTTTCTCCCGGAGGTCTAGGCGGCGGTGGCCGCAGCTCGTGAGTTCCGCTCGGTTGCCGCAGTCACTGGTCGCTGGACGTTTATTTTCTGGCTGCGAGCATCTTCAGCCCGGGTGATTCCGCGACTGATTCTTAGCACATCCCGTAGTTTCACACGCGCTTTGTGTAGCTGCGATTTGCTGTTGCCGACAGAACACCCCAGCATTTCGGCAATCTCGTTGTGCTCATATCCTTCGATGTCATGCAACACGAAGATAACGCGATAGCCGGGGGGAAGAGTTTCGATCATACGTTCCAGAATCACACGGTCGATTGAGCCAGCCAGAACCCGATCCTCGAAACCAAATTCCTTCTTGGGGCCACCCTCTTCGGTGGGCTCCAGAGTTTCGTCAAGGGAAACCTCAGGAAGCCCCTTCTTGCGCAGTTGCATGAGCACAATATTGACGGTAAGGCGGTGCAGCCAAGTGGAGAACGCGGACTCTCCGCGAAAGCTCGTGATCTTGCGATAGAGCTGGAGAAATGCATCCTGTGTAAGATCTTCAGCCGCCTCAAAATTGCCAGTCATTCGCAGGCAGAGAGAGTAAACCCGCCTTTTATGAAGTTTGTAGAGTAATTCGAAGCACTCGCCGTCACCTTGCTTCGCCCCTTCGATGGCTTCCGCTTCTGACATTGCCGATACCAGCATTTTTGTTGTGGTAGCCATAGTGCCTCCTCAGAATCTCCCGATTCCAGCGTTCGGGGCGATCACCTTATATAAAAGTGTTGGCCTTCCGGCATCTGAGCAATATTGACCACCTCTGAAATTATCTTGAACACACCTCAGGTGGAGCAGCAGCCAGTGGGACTGAGGGCTGGTCACCTTTGTAATTTCATGGCGTTTCTGAGTCTAAGCAAAACTGACCATCTTGGGAATTTAGGTGAGAATTTACAGTTGTGAGTCTCCCTGGGGGGCTATACTTCCTTCATTCGGTGAGCCTTCCGGTATCCGAGGAGGAAATTCCCGTGGCCGTCAGGCCTGCCGTCATCGTGAAGAACAAAGCCAGAACGACGCCGAGTGACAGGAATGCTTCACTGTCCCCGGAATTACTTTGTTTTGGGGCGAGTTCCGCAGAGGTACTGCCCGAACGGGCCGACTCATTCGACCCCTACCTCCTGCTGACGAAACTCTCCGCGGGAAAATCCAGCCATGAATACCAAGTCAATGAATTCGTCTTTTCGCAAGGAAACGAAGCCGACGCGGTCTTCTACATCCAGAGCGGCAAGGTAAAGCTCACGGTAGTATCCAAGGGTGGAAAGGAGGCGGTGGTTGCCATTTTGCCGCAAGCCAGTTTCTTCGGTGAGGGCTGCCTGGCGGGACAGCCGCTCCGCATGGCCACGGCCAGCGTAGTTGAGCGGAGCACGATTGTCCGGGTCGAGAAGCGTGCGATGGTTGCATTGCTTCATCAGGATCCAGAGTTTGCCGAACAATTTCTCGCCTATCTCCTTACCAGAAACATTCGCATGGAAGCAGACCTTGTAGATCACCTGTTCAACTCCAGCGAGAAACGCCTTGCCCGGCTCCTCCTGCTGATGGCCAACTTTGGTCAGGAATCGAAGCCGATGCCGCTCATCGCGAGGATGAGTCAAGAGACCCTTGCCGAGATGATCGGCACCACCCGCTCGCGAGTTAGTTTCTTCATGAATCGGTTCAGGGAGATGGGTTTCATTGAGTACAACGGTGGCAGGGTGAACGTCCACAGCTCTCTTGTCAGCGTCGTGCTTCACGATTAGTGGTGGGATGTGGCTGCAAAGTGACCTGCGCTGTACTTGCCGCCGCCTGTCCCATGAATCTGGTGATTGTCTGAGGGCGACCCGCTGAGTCGGAAGCAAGTCTGCCGCGTTCTGCTGTCGCGTGGCAGCCTTCCAGCCCCAAATTCGGCAAGCTTTCGTGAAATCCCTCGCCAGCGTCGGGTCGCATGCTCTCCAGAACCCCTACGCTCTTAACGTGGCAGCGAGGAAGCCTTCGGCAGCGAGGAAGTCTTCGGCACATAGATTGCCCACTTCCCGCACTCTGGACACTGTTGGCAGGAGTGTGTTTTAAGCAGTTGTTGCACGGCGTTGCTTCTTGTCACTGTCCCAGGGGGCAGCTTCGTATGTCGTTCAACGCAATTGTCGGTCGTTTGATTGTTCATCGTCTCCATTCATTATGATGCTGGCGGTTTCGTGGTTCAGAGGACGGGAAGAAACACCCAGAACGTCGTGCCAGACCGCCCCTGCTTAACCACACTTCTAAACCGCATCGTTCCTGCGGAATCCGAGCCATGGCGAACATGATTCCGACGTGATGGCGAACATCGTTCCGGGGTCATGGCGAACGGCATTCCGACACGATGTCGAACGTGATTCCGAGGTGATGTCGAGCAGCGTTCCGATCTGATGGTGGACAGAGAATGAGGTTGTCGGAACCGTGTTCGGCATGATGTCGGAATCCAAGGTTTAGGGGTAGAAGCACGCTGGACAAACCAGAGGCAGCAAAGGTTCCACTTACGGTGGAGGTTCCTACTTGCCTCAAGAAAGGTTGTCCATCGTGAAAATCAAGGAAGTTCTGCGGCTTCATTCGCTCGGTCTCAAGCAACGTCAGATTGCCCGTAGTTGTTCGATCTCACCCAGTACGGTCAGTGATTATCTTCAGGCTGCAGCCAAGGTCGAGCTGAGTTGGCCGGCAGTTGAGGGTTGGGACGACGACAAAGTCGAGCTCACCCTGTGGGGTGATCGGCCCAAGCCGATCCTTCGGCGTCAGCATCCAGCGCCGGACTTTGCGGTGATCCACCGGGAACTGCAAAGCCACTCACACGTTACCCTGCAACTGATTTGGGAGGAGTATCGCGTCGCCCACCCGGACGGTTATCGCTACAGTCGCTTCTGCGATCTCTATCGGGAGTGGTTGCACAAGCGCGACGTTGTGTTACGGCAACAGCATCGCGCTGGCGAGAAACTGTTTGTCGATTATGCCGGGGACACGATTGCCGTCTATGACGGCACCGCGGCAGAGCCTCGCCGCGCCGTCATCTTCGTCGCGGTTCTGGGTGCCAGCAACTACACCTATGCGGAAGCTACCTGGACGCAGAGCCTGAACGACTGGATTGGCTCCCACCTGCGGACCTTTGAATTTCTCGGGGGGCTGCCAGCTGTGATCGTGCCCGATAACTTACGTTCCGGGGTGAGCCGCGCCTGCCGCTACGAACCAGAACTGAACCGTACCTACCAAGAGATGGCGGCTCACTATGGCGTCGCGGTGACGCCAGCCCGGCCTTACAAACCCAGAGATAAATCAAAAGTAGAAGTTGGCGTGCAAGTCGTTGAGCGATGGATAGTAGCAGCTCTACGCAAGCAGAAGTTCTTCGACCTGGGGTCGCTGAATGAGGCGATTGCCGAGTTACTGGAACGCTTGAACCAGCGTCGCTTCCGCAAACGCGAAGGTAGCCGCCAGAGTCTGTTTGAGACGGTGGATCGGCCCGCTTTGCTTCCACTTCCGGAACAACGTTACGAGTTCGGAAGCTGGAAGACAGCCACCGCCAATATCGATTACCACGTAGAACTGGAGCACCACTACTACAGTGTTCCTTACACCTTGACCGGACAAACGGTCGAGATCCGCGCCACCGCTACAACCGTGGAGATCTTCCATCGCGGCCAGCGGGTAGCTTCGCATGTCCGCGGTTACGTCCCCTACCAGGCCACCACCATCAACGAACACCGGCCCAAGTCTCATCAACGTTATCTGGAGTGGACGCCCTCGCGGCTGATTGAATGGGCCCAAACCATCGGCCCAGCAACCGGCAAAGTGATCGAGCAGATCATGGCCACGCGACCGCACCCCGAGCAAGGGTATCGCTCTTGCCTCGGCATCCTGCGGCTCGCCGACAAGTACTCGCACGCGCGCCTGGAAGCCGCCGCCCAGCGGGCTTGTCTCCTGGACGTCTACTCCTACCGCAGCATCAAGTCCATTCTGGAGAAACAACTGGACCGCATGCCGGTGGAAACGTTGTCTTCGCCCCAACCGCCGGTCATACACCGAAACATCCGCGGCGCCGAGTACTTCAGAACCCCCAAAAAACCAACCCTGCAGTGAGGAGACGAACATGTTGACACAACCAATGCTGGAGAAACTCGCGGCCCTGCGACTGCGCGGAATGATCGAGGCGTTTCAGCAGCAAGCCGGCGACCCACAGAGTCATCGGCTGAGCTTTGAAGAACGCTTTGGACTTATGGTGGATCGGCAGTGGAACTGGAAACAGAACTGCGCCTTGGAACGGCGCTTGCGGAGCGCCCGGCTGCAAGGCAATGCCTGCGTTGAGGACATCGACTTTCGTCCGGCACGCGGTCTGGAACGGCAAACAGTACGCTCCCTAGCGGCTGAGTCCGCCTGGGTACGTGATCATCTCAATTTACTCCTCACCGGTCCGACCGGAACCGGTAAGAGTTATCTGGCGCGGGCCTTCGCCCAGAAAGCTTGCCGCGATGGCTACACCGCTTGGTTCTTCAAAGCACCGCAACTGTTTCGCGAGCTGACAATGGCGCGGGCCGATGGCAGTCTAAGCAAACTGTTCTACCGGCTGGCCCGAGTCGATCTGCTGATCGTGGACGACTGGGCCATGGCGCCTCTGGTAGATGCCGAGAGGCGCGACTTCCTGGAGATATGCGACGAACGCTACCAAACCCGTTCGACGCTTCTCACAAGTCAACTTCCCGTCTCGGCTTGGCATGCCCAGATCGGCGAACCAACGGTCGCCGATAGCATCCTGGACCGGCTCGTGCACAACGCTCATCGGATTGAGCTGCAAGGCGAATCGATGCGCAAAGAACGTCCGGCCAAGGGGCAAGCTGAAAACTGAGGAGCCAGATCCACAGGCTCGTCTGCTCGTCATGGGTTGGGCCTACGCTTCGTCCCCAAAGCGCGCCGCCCCAAGGGGCGTCGCTGGGGACTTCGCTCCAGCCCAACCCATGACGACTCTTCTGTAGGTAAGAATGTTCAGAAAGCTTGTTGCAGAAATCGTAATCGCGGCAAACGAAAAGCAACTCTTTTCTTGACCGATGGCGAACACTCCGACAAGATAAACAACACCAGCGTCGCTTCGCTCCGAGACCGCTCGCCATCATCTCGGAATCGTGTTCGACATGAAATCGGAACGGCGTTCGACTTCAAATCGGAATGCTGTTCGACATCGTCGGAATCCGCACGTTCCCCCGTACTTCTGCACGATGCCGAGCGATACCCACAACCCGATACCCGTGCCGCTACTACCTTTGGTCGTGTAGAACGGCTCGAAAATGTGCGCCTGGTTCTCAACTGGGACTCCACACCCATTATCCGAAATGGTGATGGACAGCCCTTTTGGGGCGAGATTCGTCCGGCTCACGGACTCAAATACATGGACGCAGAGTTTGTCCCCTGATTTCTCAAGCGCATCGGCGGCATTGCCGATAAGGTTCGAGAATACCTGCTGCAGTTCTCCCGGGAATGCGGTTACAGGTACGTCGCAATCATACCGAGTGTCGATTGCAGCGCCGACAGTGCAGAGTTTGCGCCCATAGAGCGACAACACGTTGTCGATCAGCTTGGAGACGCTGACCTGCTGGGGGCGTTCGGCGTTACCCCGGTGAAGTCCAAGGGTCAAAGCCGTAATCCGGCTGACTTTTGTTAACTCGTCTTGCGCAATTGTGAGTAACTCACGTCCACCGATGTCCGCGGGGAGCGACTCTGCAAGCAGGTACAGGGCATTGGTAACGGCTTCCAGCGGGTTATTGATCTCGTGAGCCAAAGTCGCAGCCATTCGCCCCGCAGTAATGAGCTTTTCCGAGTTCCGCAAGGCCTGCTCGGACAGATTTGCCTTGGTTATGTCGCGGGCGATTGTAGAAGCCCTAATAATCCTGCCTACGGAGTCAGGAATGGGCGATATGGTCAGCGACACGGTTAGCAAGTGCCCGTCTTTGGCTGCACGCACCGTCTCGAAGTGGTCTATCTTTTCACCACATTTAAGGCGCGTCATAATGTCATGCACTTCATTGGGACGGTCAGGGGGGAGCAGAATGGAGATGGACTTGCCGATCGCTTCTTCAGCAGGGTAGCCGTACATCTTTTCAGCCGCCTTGTTCCAACTCAGAATCGTCCCCTCCATTGTCTTGCTGAAGATGGCGTCATCCGATGACTCCACAATGGAGGCCAACAGTAGCAATCGCTGCGCTTCGGTGGAGAACGGCTCTTCTACCGTGGGCAGGTCAGGATCGAGGCCGGCTCCCGCCGCTCCAGCCCAAGCGACCAATTCAATCACCTTCGCCAAAAGAACTTCAGGCCCCTCCGCTTTACTAAGGAAAGCGTCTGCGCTTGCGATATCCTCCGGCGTATCGGTTGCTCCCGAAAGCACGATTACCGGGACTGCGGGCTTGAAGCGCTTCATCTCCTTAGCCATCGCCGTTCCGGTCTGTCGTCCCAGAAGGTGGTCGGTGATAACGAGGTCATAATCTCTCGACTTGAAAAGCGCCAGCGCCTTCGACACGGTTGCCGCCGTGGACACCACGTATCCTTTGCGTTCCAGAATCAATTGCCGAAGTTTGAGGCCGAAAGCCTCATCATCAACGCACAGGACACGATAAGGAGGGGAACTGGAAACGGCTATGAACCCGCTATTGCTCGGATTTCTCGGTGTGCTCACGTTTAGGCACCAAGTTGTGCTGGTGGTTCGCAGCGGAGCGGCTGAAAATGGTGCCGTCTGATGTCTGGAAGTAGGTAGATACCCTCCATCAACTTGGTAACGGTCTTCGCGACGTATATCGTCGGTCTTCCTAGTCGGTTTTCTCTGCCTTATATCAACAGTACGCTTAATCGGAGTGGCGTGTATAAGCTATCTCGGCCTAAAGCAGGGGAGAGATGACACTATTCGATGACACTATTCCATTGTTCCGTCATTGCTTTCATCTGCTTATGATTCGAGGCGAGGCGTACCATTGGGCCATGAAAAACATTCTAGAGTACTTCACCCCTGCTCAAAGCCCGATGATTGCTGCCGATATTCTTGTTCGAGAAGACCCGGACGACGAAGAAGACACAGAAGAGGAAGAAGAGGAAGAGGAAGACGATATTGAGGACGAGGATGAAGAAGAAGACGATGGCTACTCAGAGTGAGGACACCCGGATATACGGTGTAGACCGCAGCGACGGTGCTTGCGTCTCCCTCTTATAGCGGCCGCGTCGGTTTTAGGGCCTGAGTCTTAAGCTGAGCAATTTCTTTGGTCTCACGCTCGGCCATTTCAAGAATCAGTTCACTAATTGACTTCTGCTTCGGGGCGCTATCCGGGACACTAATTTGGAGGAGCATGTCCGAGGGTATCACGGCGCTTGGCTCGCGGCACCTCGAACGGCCTTACGCCGCGATCTTCGCCGCCTGTCCCATGAAGCTGTTGATGGTCTGCTTCAATTGCGAATCACATTCATCAGCTATGGTCATCACGTCCGTAAGCAACAAACTGAAATTTACTGTGCTCAAGTTCTTTTGCAAAGTGTTGAAGATGCTGACCTGCAGGATACGAGATTCCTCTACAATCATCGAAATCGAATAGCCCTGCGACTGGCGAATTTTGCCGTGCTCGACGGCAGCTTCCGACACCTGTTTCGTCCCGAGATTTCGCGGCACCCGCAACCGATGAACGAGTTCCTGAAGAAGTTTTGGAAGGTGCCCCGTGCGTTGCTCCTTGCTGAGGGGCACACAAGTCAGTTCATCCTCGTCGTCCACTCGGTCGAGCCAATCGTTGATGGTCGCCGAGGTGTCCCGTTCCAATATCGAGGCTACTCGTTCTGTGTTGGTCGGCTTTCTAACCTTATATTTGTCCAATGTCTCACGAATTGTTGCGACGAGCGCGGGCATGGCCATCGGTTTCAGTAAAACCTCGTCAGCTTGCAACAGGATTGCGTCCGCCGCCTCCTGCAACGCCGGGTATCCGGTGAAAACCAACGTGATTGCGTTCGGGTTCGTGTGGCGCATCGCACTGACAAGGGTGAAGCCGTCACCTGCCTCAGGCATGTGCAAGTCGGTTAAGCAAACGTCAAAGGGTTGCGTGTCGATCAGATGTAGGGCCTCGGCGACGTTGGCTGCTGTGGTGACCCGAAACTTGCTGGTTCCCAACACAGCCCCCATTGCCTTCCGCAGTTCCTCGTTGTCGTCTACTAGCAGAATCCTCGGCTGACTCATTTTGCCGTTAGTCATGAGACAGGCAATAATCGCGTGGTTGTGTCGCCACCGCCGTGAAATACTGCGTTTGTTGGGGTACAGCAATGCTTCCCAAACGTGCAATGCCCTCTGCGCAATCCTCACAAAGCCTTTTGTAGACGGCGTCTCGATTCCCGCAGATTTCACATCTCGTTTTTCTTGTCTTGCGCGCGCTCCCTAGGAGCTCCATAAGCTGCTCACCCCGTTTTGCGAGTTCATATCGCAATCCTTCGTGAGTATGGAATTCTTGGCATCGTAATACTGGTCAAAGTTGACCACAAAACGCGAAATTCTACCGTCCTGGAAGATAACCAGGATGATGTCAAAACCGTGCTGACCTCTCCTATTCCTTAGCTACTATTCTGAACCTCGGGCATTTCGGAAATTGTGAACTGCGCACCATCATAGAGCGCCTCGTTGGAGCCGGGAGTTGGACTCGCTAACGCCGCAGTCTGGCCGAAACGGCAAAACCTACGTGATAAGCAGTTGGGCTCGCGCATTGGCAATTGGTTAACCCGCGATCAAGCGGGGATGCTTTTGGAAAAAGCTGACGGCGAGGACCTGCGTAGCCTTCGTGACCGTGCAATGATCTCTGTACTTCTTGGCTGCGGGTTGCGGCGTGCTGAACTTTCCGCTCTCAAAGTTGATGACCTCCAGATCAGGCAAGGACATTGGGCCATCGTGGACCTGGTTGGCAAAGGCGGTCACATTCGGACGGTGCCGATGCCAAGTTGGGTAAAATCCGCCATCGATCGATGGATGTATTCCTCCAAGGTCACAGCGGGCCGGGTGTTCCGGGCCGTCAGCCGTCACGGGACGCCATGGGGCAAAGGAATTTCCGAGAACGTCATCTGGTATGTTGTTCGACGGTGCGCGGAGAGGATGCAATTGGATCATCTTGCTCCCCATGATCAGCAGGACCTGCGCAAAACTCTGCCATGTAAACGGTGGAGAGTTGGAACAGATCCAATTCCTCCTCGAACATGTTTCCGTGCTAACCACCGAGCGATATCTGGGTTGCAAGCAGAATCTTGAGGAACCTGTGAACGACCGCTTCGGATGCCTCTTCGCATCCGCGCTGGTGGATTTGCGCTAAGGCCTGATATCGCTCTTCGACCTTCACACGATATGCGACAGACGCCATAGTAGGCTCAAGTCAGAATCCTCCGCTTCAAAAATCTTCCGCCATTCCGGCATGACCGTGGCCTTCAAAACCACGTTTGAGGTATTCACCAGGGTTGGCCCCGACAACTCGCTTGAACGCCTTACTGAACGCAGCGTCGGACTCGTAACCGACCGACCGAGCGACGTCTATGAGCTTTTTGTCACGCTGTTCGTAGTAACTGCATCGCCTTCTGCATCCGCCACTCGGTTACATATTCCAGTGGTGTTTGTCCGAGTAGCTCTTTAAAACGTGCTGCGAATGCGGAGCGAGACATGCCCGCCGCTTCGGCCAGGGATTCGACCGTCCAGGGTGTATTCACTCTGTCGTGAATGGCACTCAGGGCAGTGCCCATTTGAGGATCGAAAATCGCACGAAGCCATCCTTTGTTGCGTTCCGGTCCCGACGCGATATGCGCCCGGAGTACCTGGATAAACAGAACCTCGGCTAGCCGAGTCGCGACTACTTCAGATCCCGGCGCCTGTTCTGCCATTTCTGACGCCAGCGCCTGCATTGTGTTGTGAAGAGCAAGCGTGCGTGCCTGATCGGCCTTAATCAGAATGAAGCTCGGCAATAACTGAGTGATCGGCTTCAGGCTGGCGCGATCGAAACTGAAGGACCCACAGACGATTGTCGTCGGTGCGCCACCACCTCCATAATGAGCGACATTGCTGTTGGCCTTGGCCCCGATCTCGCGGAAACTCCACCTCGGACGTGTTCGCGGGCTGTCGCGCAAAACAATCGAAGTCCCCCGGGCCAGCAAAAAGCAATCACCACCGGTGAGGGGAATCGGCTCCGGAATCCCTTCCACACTCAGCCAGCAGTTGCCGCGCGAAAGCATGGCGAAGTGCGCCAAATCTGTGGGTGACATCTTTTTGTCGGAAGGCGTGACTTTTTCTTCGGTCTGCTTTTCCTGTTTTACGCCCCACGGGGCTGTGGCTTCGAGCCTGTGCAGACCGAAAGCGGTTACGTGCATCGTTCTGAAGATGTCTGTTATCGGGTCCAACTTAGCCTCCATCTTTTGGACGAATAGACAAAAGATTAGGACTCCCGAGCAGTTCTCGTCCACCGCCAAAGAAATCTACTCTACTGTACTGAATGCTACACATCTACCGAAGGGAGTAATTATGGGAAAGCTTGAGGGTAAGGTTGCAGTCATCACGGGTGGATCGAGCGGCATGGCGCTGGCGAGCGCCAAGCGGTTCGTTGAAGAAGGCGCCTACGTTTTCATCACGGGCAGGAGGCAGGAGCAGCTCGATGAGGCCGTCAAGCTGATTGGCCGGAACGTGACCGGCGTGCGCGGTGACGCGGCCAATCTCGACGACCTCGACCGTCTGTTCGATACGGTCAAGCGAGAAAAGGGCAAGATCGACGTCCTGTTCGCGAGCGCTGGCAAGGGCGAGGCCGTACCACTGGGCGAGATTACCGAGCAGCACTTCGATGCGGCCTTCGGCCTGAATACGCGCGGAACGCTGTTTACGGTTCAGAAGGCGTTGCCGCTGTTCAACGATGGCGGATCGATCATCATGACCGGATCAGTTGCTTCGGTGAAGGGTTTTCCTGGTTTCGGCGTGTATGCGGCGAGCAAGGCAGCATTGCGCTCCTTCGCACGCACGTGGCTCAACGAACTGAAGGGCAGGAATATCCGGGTGAACGTGCTGGGCCCGGGGCCGATCGCCACACCGATGCAGGAAGAAGTTCTCACCAAGGAGGCGAAGGAGATGTTCGAATCCCTGATCCCGCGGGGAAAGATGGGTCAACCTGAGGAAATCGCGACGGTCGCGCTGTTTCTTGCTTCAGACGATTCGAGCTTCGTGAATGGGGTGGAGTTGTCCGTCGACGGCGGCTTGTCGGCCATCTAACGTCTGCAGACCTCAGCTAGTGGCTGACCTTCCGGCCGCCCGCAAAGTGATTTACTGCGGGACGTTTACGGAAGGTCGCCATAGAACGGAATTGATGTCCGTCGCCGTCGAAGGCTGGGAATCAATATCAACACGGATCGGAGAAACATTATGAGCTATGCAATTGTAGGATTCGGAAAGATAGGTCAGGCCCTCGCCTCACGCCTTCGCCCGCAAAAACATCGACGTGACCGTCGCGAGTCGCCGGCCCCCCGAGGCGTTGGCACCGCAGGCTCGGGCGATTGGACCCACGGTCGTCGCCAAGTCGCTGCGGGATGCACTCGAGGCCGACACAATCATCTTGGCGGTCCCGTTCGGGGAACATCGCGAGGTTACGAAGGCCCTGCCGAGCTGGAAAGGCAAGACTGTCATCGACGCGATGAACGCGTTAGTTCCACCTGAGGAGCTGGACGGTCTCCTGTCCTCCGCCTTCGTTGCGAAGTCGTTCACCGGCGCGAAGTTCGTGAAAGGTTTTAATCACCTGGTTGCGGCCACCTTGGCGGCCGATCCGATCGTCAAGGGGGGTGAATCAGCTTTCCGCGTCGCCGCAGTTACCGTTCTACACAAGGATGTTTTCGCTATACGGGAATACCGGTGGTACGCCGCTTGCTGTGCTTGGGTGCCGCTCAATTCGAATGGCACTCTGATCTTGGGTAATTCTCCTGACGGCAATGGCTGCGCAAATCGCCGGGGCGTTTCCCACTCCAGCGATGACAGCGAACAGGTACAGACAGTCCGCATTGACTACAACATCAACGCGAACAACACCGCCTGGTTTCGCTTTCAGTCTGACACCGGTCGGCAGGCCGCCTACACAGACCCAATCAACCCCTTGTTTAACGCAGTGTCTTCGCAGCCGCTTTATTCATTCGCGTCCGGGTACGCAGCCAGGCACGGTGCAGTGGCTCAATCCCGTTGCTTTCATCTCTGCGGTTGATCCCAGCACGGGCGCATGTGTCGGCGGAGATAGCGCGACAAACTGCCAATTTGGCGGCACTGGCAGGAACCAGTTCCGCGGTCCCGGATTTACATGGTCCGACATGTATCTGACAAAGCGAATTCCCGTTCATGAGAAGCTCACCATGAGACTGGACGCACAGTTCTTCAACGTCTTCAATCACCCCAACTTTGCACTGCCCAGCCAGGTGCTGGCCGGAGTTCCGGGGAAGCCATCGACGCAGACAGGATTTGGGGCGCTGACGTATACCACCTCTCCGCCGACTGGTCTGCTCGGCGTGGGTTTGGGCGGAGACAGCAGTCCGCGCATGATCGCTTTTCAGGCTAAGCTGGAGTTCTAGTGAGGGAAACAATGACGAACCGACGGCTCATATTCTTCGCCGTGGCAATTCTGATTGCAGTCCCGGTTGCCCTTCTCGCTGGCGAGAGCTCAGGCCAGGAGGCTGCAACTTCAGAAGGGCCCAAAGTACAAATCAAGAAAATACCGGCGCCCTACACACCAGCATCCTCTGGCAAAGCTATGTATGTGGCGTACTGTGCCTCATGTCATGGAATAGACGGCAAAGGAGACGGCCCGGCAGCATCCGCCCTCAAATCCATCCCTTCGGATTTGACACAGCTCGCAGCAAAAAACAAAGGTAAGTTCCCTGAGAATCGCGTAGCCGAGACGATCAAGGGCGACCTCGACACGCCTAGCCACGGCTCAAAGGATATGCCGGTTTGGGGGCCGATCTTTGCCTCGATGGGAACGACGAGCGATGGTGTGATGCAATTGCGTATTCGCAATCTGACGAAGTACATCGCGTCGCTGCAGCAGTAGACGTAGACCCAATATTGACACTGGTGGCAAGTTCACGCGTCTTGGAATCGGAGTGCGGCGAAGTGTAGCCGCCGTGTTCAGCCCGTTGATCGACAAGCCCTCACGAAAATCACGTCAGCCCAGATGAAGCCGACACCCGAAACGACTTGCGCCGCATCGGCGGGGTGATTCCCTGTCCGGCCGCGCCTTCAACGTCAACCAGAACCTCAGTGGCAAGACAGGCCCGATGTCGCAATCGGGGAGCGCTTGCAGCGGATCGCGGATGGATGACGGGCATTCCGGACAGGACTCCATTGTCTCCGGCTAGCCGACCATCCACCCTGAACCAGATTCTTAACCGAAGATCCGGCGATGCCAAGGACTCCTCTGATAAAGCGTAGTTGCGATTAATCGCACGGTAGCTCACACGTGCTTAGTGTTTACAAGACCTGTGGGTCTAGATCTACTGGGTAGCTCAACGCCGCTGCCAAAAGACCATGTAACCTCCATGCCTGTGTACAGAAAAGCTGGCCAACCTCGCGATATGAAGAAGAAATTCAGCGAACGCCAAAGACTCGCCTTTTGGTTCCGATAGCGCTGCTCGAAAAGCTTGCCTTTGGCTCTGGATTACATCCAGCACATCGGCGCTATTATCCATCTAACACCCCGATGGACTGAGCGAACATGACTGAGCTGGCCCAAAATGCGGAAAGCCACGAACTGAGCGATGCTCTCGAAAAGCTCGGCCAGGAGGCCGCCTGGCTACAGACCGTCATCGACACGGTTCCATCTTTCTTGTGGACGAGCTTGCCTGACGGATCCAAGGAATATCTGAACAGACGCTGGTACGAGTACACCGGCCTACCCTTGGAGCAGGGGAACGGTTGGGGTTGGAAGGTGGTCGTTCACCCCGATGACTTGGATCGGCTACTTCGTGAATGGCTGGCCTTGGTGGATTCGCCCAAACCAGGTGAACTGGAAACTCGCATCCGGCGATATGACGGAGAGTACCGTTGGTTCCTCATACGTGTCGTTCCACAGTTCGACGCTGAAGGCAACGTCGTCAGGTGGTTCGGAAGCAATACCGACATCGAAGATCGAAAAAGAGCGGAGAAGAAACTCCTTGAGGACGAGCGCGAGCTTCGCCGGATTACCGATGCTATACCGCAAACCATTGTCGTCCTGGACCCCAGCGGCGTTCCGCTCTACGCGAACCAGGCAATGCTGGACTATACCGGACTCACAATGCAAGACGTGGCCAGTTCGGACTTTCGGGCCAGAATCTTCCATCCGGAAGATCTCGAGAGGTTGCGCGAGGAGCGCCAAACGGCCCTGGCTCGCGGCTTGCCGTTTGAAATCGAACAACGAGCGCGTCGGAAGGACGGTCAGTATCGCTGGTTCCTGATTGGTTTTAGCCCGTTCCGAGACGAAGAGGGACGTGTGGTGCGGTGGTATGCAACCGGAACCGATATCGATGATCGCAAGCGCGCCGAAGACCGGACGCGGAATGAAAATGTTGCACTGCGGGAAGAACTCGAACGCTCTTCGATGTTCGAGGAAATTGTCGGTTCCTCCAAGGCCCTGCGCCGAGTCCTGGCGCAAGTCTCGAAGGTGGCTCCCACTGATTCAACAGTTTTGATCCTAGGTGAAACCGGAACCGGAAAAGAGCTGATTGCTCGCGCTATTCACAATCGCTCGAATCGCGCGACTCGGGCGTTCATTCGAGTGAACTGCGCAGCGATTGCTCCTTCACTCATTGCCTCCGAACTGTTCGGCCACGAGAAAGGATCCTTCACAGGAGCACTACAGCGGCACTTGGGGCGTTTTGAATCGGCAGACGGTGGGACAATTTTCCTCGATGAAGTTGGCGATGTACCGCCGGAAACGCAAGTTGCCTTGTTGCGAGTTCTCCAGGAACGCGAATTCGAGCGTGTGGGTGGGAACGAGACGGTTTCGGTGGACGTGCGAGTACTTGCAGCCACAAACGGAGATTTGAGTGCAGCCGTGGAGGAAGGCGGATTCCGCCGGGACTTGTTCTACCGTCTCAACGTTTTTCCAATCGAACTGCCGGCATTGCGCGAACGCGCTGAAGATATTCCCCTCCTGGTCGAATACCTGATCGATCGTTACGCCCAGAAGACCGGCAAAAAGATCAGAAACATAAGCAAGAAAACGTTGGAGCTGTTCCAGACTTATGACTGGCCGGGCAACATTCGCGAGTTGCAGAATGTAGTCGAGCGGGCGGTGATTCTGTGTGACGGCGAAACCTTTTGCGTTGACGAAAGCTGGCTTACGCGGGCGGCCTCCAGATCGACTGCGACGAGTGTTCCGATGGTCGCGAACCTCGTCAAGCGGGAAAAAGAAATGATCGAAAACGCGCTGCGGCAAGCGGAAGGCGTGGTCGGAGGTCCGACCGGCGCCGCTACCAAGCTAGGCCTTCCCAGGCAAACGCTTGAATCGAAGATCAGGAAACTGGGAATTAACCCGCACCGATTCAAAGCCGCATAACTTCTCCCTTTCATCGTTCAAGCTAGCCACACTTGCAATTAGCTGTTTGCTCCGAAGGCAGCTTCTTTTGACTTTTCCCCGGCACTTTCTCCTGCCGCAATACGTATTTACGCCAATCAAACGAGAGCCGGTCCCTAAGCCGAAGTTTCGGCGAACGCCCAAAAATCGGCCCGATTCAATGCATAACGGCCTGTGATTCAAAAGATTGCAAATGGCGTTCAGCGTGCATCTGGTTTCAAGTGTCGAAGCTGAGAAAAACTGGAAATGACTCTAAGGATCGAGAAATATTTGAATGGGCCAAGCACGACGATTCGACTTATTGGCCGAATGCAGCGGGAGCACTTAGAAGCATTGAAAGCGCAGATGAAGAACAGTGGACCAAAGATCGCTTTGGACTTGAGCGAAGTAAGTCTGGTGGATCTGGACGTAGTTTGCTTCCTCGCGAGTTGCCAGAGAGAGGGCGTCGAGCTGATTCATTGTTCGCCTTACATAAGGGACTGGATCGCCAAAGAGCAAACAGAGGGACAAATAAACTTCGAGGAGAACTGATATGGCCACACAGGTTGTACTGATCACAGGTGCGTTAACGGGAATTGGACGTGCGACATCTCTTGCGTTCGCGAAAGAAGGCTCACGTCTTGTTATTTCTGGCCGGCACGAGGAAGAAGGCAAAAAACTTGTTGCTGAACTCCGCGAGCTAGGCGCAGAGGCCGAATTCGTACGCTCCGACGTGCGTCACGAGGACGATGTGCGCACCTTGGTCGATAAGACCGTCGAGCGGTTTGGGCGCCTAGATGTCGCGGTCAATAACGCCGGCACCGAAGGCACGCTCGGACCAGTGACCGAGCAAACCGCCGAGACCTACGCCGCTACTTTCGACACCAACGTTCTCGGGACGCTCCTTAGCATGAAACACGAACTGCGTGTGATGCTCGCCCAAGGAGGCGGGAGCATCATTAACGTGTCATCCACTTTCGGACATACGGGCGGAGCTGGCGCGTCGGTTTACGCGGCAAGCAAGCATGCAGTCGAAGGTCTCACTAAGTCGGCGGCGCTCGAGGTTGCAGGCTCCGGTGTGCGCGTCAATGCTGTCGCCCCGGGTCCGATCGATACCGGGATGCTGGCCCGGTTTACCGGCACGGACGAAAGGAAGGCTGGCCTGGTGGCAAAAGTGCCGCTTAAACGCGCAGGGCGACCCGACGAGATGGCCGAGACCATTGTGTTTCTCTCGTCAGATAAGGCCTCTTTCATCACAGGTGCGACTATCGCCGCCGACGGGGGAAAGATCGCGGCGTAGCTGTCGTTTCGGGATGAAGGTAGGCCACATAAATGAACGAACCCTCTTAGGTTCGTTACAGCTCGGCGAAAAGGAGAAGAAGAATGTCTAAGAAACTGGAAGGAAAGATTGCACTCATTACGGGCGGCTCGCGCGGCATCGGTGCTGCAATTGCCAAGCGTCTGGCTGCGGACGGAGCAAACATCGCCATCACATACACGAAAGGTGTCGATGCGGCCGCGTCGGTCGTCAAAGAGATTGAACGTGCTGGCCGAAAGGCGATCGCAATTCAGGCGGACGCCACTAATGCCGAAGCGGTGAAAGGTGCGGTCGACAAGACCGTCGCGACCTTCGGCCAGCTCGACGTACTGGTGAACAACGCCGGAACGGCCATTCCGAAGCCCTTCGAGGAGACCACGCTGGAAGAGATGGATCGGGTGCTCGACATCAACATCCGCGGCGTATTTGTCACAACGCAGGCGGCGCTGAAGCACATGAAGAGCGGCGCTCGCATCATCATGATCGGGTCGAGCGTGGGCGAGCGCAACAATATGCCCGGACTGACGCCCTACTCGGCGACGAAGGGCGCCGTCAAGATGTTCACGCAGGGGTTGTCCAGAGAGGTCGGGAGCCGGGGCATCACTGTCAACAACATCCAACCGGGTCCGATCGACACGGATCTGAATCCCGCCGTGGGCGATTGGGCGGTGCCTCAGAAGGCTAACACAGCGCTCGACCGTTACGGACGTGTTGACGAGGTGGCCGCGTTGGTGGCGTTCGTTGCCGGTCCGGAGTCCTCGTACATTACGGGAGCGAATCTGACCGTTGATGGCGGGGTAAATGCCTGAACCGGAAGTTTAAACGGCGATGAAGCGGGATGTCGTCTACGCGGTTCGCTTCCTCGCCATTTGCCAGAGACAAGGCGTCGAACTGCTCCATTGTTCGCCCTATATAAGGGACTGGATCGCCAAAGAGCAAATTAAGGGGTGGAGCGGACCGGTGAACTTTAAAAAAGGAGAAACGAATATGAACACCCTCAGAGACGAGGTGGCCATCGCAACGGATGCCATGCATGTGATTTTGGGGGCGAGCGGGAACACCGGCTCGATCATCGCCAGCTCCCTGCTATCGAAAGGCAAGAAGGTGCGCGTCATGGGGCGCGACACAGGGCGACTGCAGCGCTTTGTGCGCCAAGGCGCGGAAGCGTTCACTGCAAACGTGAGCGACGCGGCTGAGCTCACCAAAGCCTTCAGCGGTGCGCGCGCGGCATACTTGATGTTGCCACCGGCGAATTCCCGGGAGGAGCAGGAGCGAGATAGCGATGCGATCGCGAAAGCCGTGAAGGAGTCCGGCCTGCGCTACGCGGTGCACTTGAGCAGCTACGGCGCGCAGGTTCCGCAAGGCACCGGGCCAGTCGCGGGGCTACATTCTTCGGAGCAAAAGCTGAACGCGATCAGCGGTTTGAACGTTTTGCACCTGCGCGCCGCGTATTTCATGGAGAACAATCTGGCGGCGATCGGCATGATTCATGGGATGGGAATATTCGGAAATGCGCTGCTACCCGACCTGAAGCTGCCCATGATCGCGACCCGCGACGTTGGCGACTACGCCGCGCAGCGCATCCTGCACCTGGATTTTTCCGGCAAACAAACGCGCGAGTTGCTTGGCGAGCGCGACCTGTCGATGACGGAAGCTACTGCGGTGATTGCTCGCGGCATCGGCAAACCGGACCTGCGTTACGAGCAGTTCCCGTATGACCAGGTGCAGCAGGTTTTGACGGAATTGGGTGTTCCGCCGAAGGGAGCCGCGTTGTACATCGAGATGTACAAGGCCATCAACGCAGGAATCCTCGTTCCGCAGGAGCCGCGTTCGCCGGAAAATACCACCACGACATCGTTTGAACAATTTGTGCAGGATGTCTTTGCGGCTGCGTATCACGGGAAAGTTTCCGCCGCTTAGGCTCAGTGCCCTGGGTGGCGGAATGATTGCCTGAACTAAACACGCGACACATATCAACTGGAGGGAAGGTGTCCGATGACTAACTTGATCAAGAAACACAGTTTATTACTGAAAATGCGCAAGACGCTTTTTGCCGCTACCCTCGCCCTGGCAGCCCTGTCTGCGGGATCTGCCGCAGCCGCTCCCGCCGCCCATAGAGATCCCCTAGACGATGCAACCTTGACGACGATCAGGTCAAACTTCGGCAAGCTCATGGAACTGGCCAACCGCCACGATCTCAAAGCTCTGGACGGGATGTTCTGGCAATCGCCCTCGGCTCTTCTGGTTGCGAAAAGCGCGGTCCCGTCCGAGGGCAACTGGGCAGGCTTCTGGGGTAACGAGGCCATCAATCAGAAACTGCACGACATTGCCACGTCCGGGCCGGTTGTACTTCAGCCGGACTTTTCGAAGCTTGAGGTTGTCGGCCTGACGCGTGAATTGGCGGAATCCTATGTGCCGGTGGACATTACGGTCTCATATGCAGGGCAGGACGGCACGCCCAAGCCATTTCTGATGATTATCAATTGGATAAGAGTTGGGAAGGACTGGAAGGTCGCCTCCGAAATCATCCTGCCAGTACCACCGACACCGGCCGTCAAGGATTAAACAGGCCAGAAATTTGCGGCTGCGTATCACGGGAAAGTTCCAGCCGCTTAGGGCGCTGACGTCAACCACAGAGCATGAGCAGAAAAGAGGAGGGATGGAACATGACGAAAATGGAAGTACTGAGTGAAAGGATCGAATCTGAGGACCTACCAATGGCCTCACTGCAAGGGAAAGCTGCGCTGGTGACGGGCGCGTCACGGGGAATTGGCCGCGCCACGGCGTCAGCACTCGCGCGGGCCGGGGCACATGTTCTGGTTCACTACGGCCGTTCTGCGCAGGATGCGGAATCGTTGGTCGAAGGCATCCACGCAAAAGGAGGGCGTGCGGAAGCGATCGAGGCGGACTTAGGAACTCCAGATGGAGCAACACTGCTGGCGAGGGAAGTTCGCTCGATCGTTGGGGAGCGATTGGATGTGCTCGTTTCCAACGCCGGAATCAGCAAGGCTGCAACCATCCGGGATCATACGGTGGAGGATTTTGACAATCTGTTTGCAACGAATGTGCGCAGCCCGTTTTTCTTGGTGCAGCAACTCCTGCCCGTCCTCGGTGAAGGCTCGAACATCATTGTGATCTCTTCGCTCGGGGCGCACGCTGTCGCCGGGAAGCCCGGTTTGGACAACCCTTCGATCCTTGCCTACGCCTCGACCAAAGGAGCATTGGAGACTCTGGTCAAAAACTGGGCTGCCATTCTTGGGCCGCAGGGCATCCGCGTAAATGCAGTCGCGCCAGGAGTGATCGACACTGACATGTCGAATTTCACGAAGACCGAGGCAGGTCGGGAGATGACGCTTGGAATGCAAGCACTGAAGAGAATCGGAAAGCCGGAAGATGTTGCGGACGTCGTTGCGTTCCTGGCGTCAGATGCGGCCCGCTGGATCACGGGAGCGAGTATCCCGGTTGACGGTGGGTCGAAGCTTTAAGTACCCGCGTTAGCTGGAATTGCCTCAATGAGAGAGGAGGAACGAAAAATGGGAAAGATGGAAGTGGTGAGTGAAAAGATCGAATCGAAAAATAAAGCTCTTGTTCTAGAAGCCTTCGACACGCTGTTCAACAACCGTGACTATGCAGCCGCTGAGCGGTTCTGGTCGCCGGACTATATTCAGCACAGCGCTCATATCGCACCCGGCCGCGATGGTCTCTTCAATCTTGTCAAGGGCATCCCACCAACGTTGAAGTATGAACCGGGAACGATCGTGGCTGAGGGAGACTTCGTGATCGTGCACGGGCGGTTCTCGGGCATCGGCCAGCCGGTGAACTGGATTGCCGCAGACATTCTTCGTATCAAGGACGGCATTCTGGTCGAGCACTGGGATGTGATCCAGGACGAAGCCACCCAGGAGCAGTCAAAGAGTGGTCAACCAATGTTCGGCGACAAGTTCGCGGCCTAAGCTAGTGGCCTATGAAATGAAGGGAATGATAAAGATGCCGATCAGAAAGGTCGAGATCGAACGGTTCAGCGTGACGTCCTCCAAGTCGTTTGAGGCAGTCGTGGCGGCGCTGGAAGCGGCTGTTGGGCATCCGGATATCTCCGAGTTCGGGAAGGCAATAAAGGATGCCGGACCTCCGCTGAACTGGAAAGTACGGTTCAGAAAGGACTGGGCAGGACGGGGCTGATGATCTTCATGGTACTCGATCACGGCGCGATTCTGCGGAAGGAGACCGGGCTCGACACACCGAAAATCGTACGCTTTGTGATCGGCAATCCACTCATCATGAAGGAAATGGCGAAGCATGTTCCCGACGCTGGATCTTACGCTCCGGTCACAATTCTGGTGGATGAGCGGGCAGACGGCGTCCATCTGTTATACGACAGGATGACCAGTCTCCTGGCTGTCTACGGGAACCCGGACGCTCTGGCAGTCGCTTGGGGTTTAGATTCGAAGATCGAGAACCTACTTCGAGAGTCCGCGGTGTGAAGACCGATTATGGCTACGAAACGATGTACTTGGGTTAACTTGGATGATCCGCTGCTGCTCCAGTATCACGATCGCGAATGGGGTGTGCCAGTTCACGACGACCGAACACATTTTGAGTTCCTTGTGCTCGAAGCGGCGCAGGCCGGACTCAACTGGTCGATCGTGCTCAAAAAACGCGAAGGGTATCGCCGGGCTTTCAGCGAGTTCGATCCGGAGAAGGTGGCGCGATATACCGAGAACCGAATCCAGAAGCTCACATTGAATCCCGCGATCATTCGAAACCGGATGAAAATCGAAGCCGCAGTACGCAACGCGCAGGCGTTTCTCGCGATCCAGGAAGAACTCGGAAGTTTCGACGCTTATTGCTGGCGCTTCGTTGATGGACGACCCAAACTAAACCACCGGAAGGCAATGCGGGAGATTCCGGCGACCTCACCCGAATCGAACGCGTTTAGCAAGGATCTCAAAGACCGGGGATTCAGCTTCGTTGGTCCGACCGTCGTCTATGCACATATGCAGGCGGTCGGCATGGTGAACGATCACCTCGTTGACTGTTTCCGATATCCGGAGATTCAGCGGCTCCCCTAAGATCATCTTTCCCGCCCTTTCCTAGTTTTAGGAGCCGTCGCAAGACCAGCCGCGCCTCTTTTGAAAGGACGCCGACGGCTGCTTCCATTGCCGCCGCGTGTTCCCGAAAGGTCCTCGCGATGAGCGCCCGTCCGCTATACAGCAGCTCGCCATTGTCTGGCTCCTGGCGGATGACGGGCATTCCGGACAGGACTCCATTGTCTCCGGATAGGCGACAAACCACCCGGAACCCAGGAATTCGAGCGCGACATCGCCGCGACGCCAGACAAGCACAGGTTGCGATAGATGGGCACGGTTGCACACGCGTACTCAGCGATTTCGAGACCCCTGCGGACTTTTACCGTTACCAACCCGACCGATGAACGGATAATTCTCCGGATTGCCCCTGTGGCGCAATCTGCAAGACAATTCGCGGAGAGGAGGAGCGGGCGGCTAGCATACGCGTGGAGTTCAAGATGAAGGCCAGCTCAGACGTGACGTGAATGAAGGCGGCCAGCAGCGGATTCAGGAGGCCACAAGCCGCCATTCCGACGCCTATGCTGTTGACTAGAAGCGTGCCCACAAAGTTCTGCATGATAATGTCATGGCAGCGTCGTGCGATGCGCAGCGTTTGGACAAACTTAGACAGATCGCTTCCGATCAAGATTACGTCCGCGCTCTCTCTGGCAATGTCAGTCCCGGAGCCCATGGCGATTCCGACATCGGCTTCTACTAGCGCTGGAGCGTCGTTGATTCCGTCTCCGACCATCGCGACCTTGCGATTCTTCGCGCGCAGATCGCTGACCCGCTTTCCTTTATGCTCCGGCAGGAGTTCTCCGACTGCGTCATCTACCCCGAGATCCCGCCCCACCGCGGAAGTAGCAGACTGCGCATCTCCACTCAGAAGAACGGTTCTCAACCCCATCTGCCGCATTGCTGCGACTGCATTCTTGGCTTTCGGACGCAGCATATCTGCAATTCGGATACTGCCGAGCAGTTGCCCCGCGCGGGCCACGTAGACCTCCGAGGCTCCATCAGAGCTATTGCCATCAACCGGCAGAATCCCTCCGATGCCATGCTCCGCCAGGAGGGTCCGGCTACCAACAAGGATCTCTTCGCCTCGATAGGTCACGCTGACTCCTTTCCCTGGCGAGTAAGAGAATTCATCAGGTTCGGCGAGAGGGACGGCGAGCTCGGAAGCCCTCGCAATGATTGCTTTGGCCAAAGGGTGTTCGGACTTACGTTCAGCAATACTGGCGGCGGCTACGATCTGCCGCTCAGTGAAACCGTTCGCAGAAACGACTTCACGGATTTGTGGAGTTCCGAAGGTCAGTGTGCCAGTTTTGTCCAACAGCACAGTATCCACGGCGGCCAGCGCTTCCAGGTACAAGCCGCCTTTGACGATAGCTCCCTGATGCGCGGCGCGGCCAATCGCGCCGAGTATCGCGAGAGGCGTTCCAGCCGCGATGCCACAGGCTCCGGCGACGATGATGACCGAAATCGTCGATCGCATATTGTGCGTGATTAGGAAGGTTAGTATGGCGGCTCCCAAAGCGAAGTAGACCAGATAGCCCGCCAAGCGGTCTGCCGTTTTCTGAATCGGCGCCCTTGATTTCTCGGCGCGTTCAACGGCTTCAATGATCCTGCCAAACGTAGTGTCACGACCCAGCTTCCGCGCCTCAACTTCGAGTGCTCCCGACTGGTTGATGGTTCCCGCGTAGACCGCATCTCCGAGTGCTTTCTCGACCGGCATCGGCTCGCCTGTAATGGCCGCCTGCTCGACAAATGAACGGCCGCCCAGCACGACACCATCCACAGGGATTTGTCCTCCGGGCTTCACAATGACCGTGTCACCAACTTGAACTTGGTCGGCCGCCATCTCCATCACCTGGGCGTTCCTCCGAACCGTGGCCGTTCTGGGGAGGAAATCTAAAAGATCCTGGATCGCACGCCGGCCCCGCCCAACCGTGAGCCCCTCCAACACCTCGGCGGCAAGTACGAAGCCCGTAATGACCAGAGCAGTAAAGAACTCGCCGATCGCCAGCGCCGCCAGAAGGGCAATCGTCATCGACAGCTCCATCGTCATGCGCCGTTCAACAATGTTCTCGAAGGCTTCGTAGAAGATGGGCCAGCCGCCGATCAGCGTGGCTACCACGCCGATAATGCTGAAGTGCGGAAAAGGTTCCCAGAGATGAAACCAGACGGCAGCGGCAGCAAGAGCGACGAAGAGAATCCGTGCAATGTCTAGGCGCTGGACCGCGTGCCCGCTGTCGAAGTTGGCCGGCTCCGGCTGTGGGGAGCCTACAGGGATCTGCTGGATGCCAGCCTGTTGAGATGGACTATGGTTGGAGTTGCTGACGTCAATGGGGAATCTGTGCGACGGTGCCATTGCGCTTCTCTCATACCAAGAGAGATTGCTCGCTCACTTGAGGTAAGACCGGAGCACATCGATCAATTCCTCGGCGGCTGCGATGTGTTCTGAGTCGGGCTTTTGTTTAGGATCGAGCACGTGTTCGCGGATGTGCCCTTCCAGGACCTCTACGATGAGGCTAGTCATGGCTCCGCGTGCGGCGGTGATCAACTGCAGCACGTCGGAGCAGTCTTTCTCATCGTTCAGGGCGCGTTCCACGGCTTCGACTTGTCCCCGGATGCGCCGGATTCGCCAGATCAGCTTCTCTTTGTCGGTCACTGTATGAGACATGACGAACAGTATACCCCTACCACTACCCCCTTGTATTGATTCAGAGGCATGCCTTCAGGTTGTGAAAATGAAAGCTACTTTCAACATATTTTTTCTCTTGACACAGGCCAACTATGGTGGGTACCTTGTCTTTGGCGTCTATTGAGAGACGCTGATTGATGTACGGTTCCTCGGTAGGCGAGGCTCCCGCGCGACACACAGGCCACTGCCCGACGACTTCGAAAGAAGTTTGCCTGAGCGGTACAACAGGAACTCCCGGCTTAAGGGTTTTCCTAACGTGGCTGAGGTTTTCAACCTCTTACGGTGCGCGGTGCTAAAGCTTGGACGAGTGAGGAAAAGAAAACTGGTTCGCGTACGGCGTCTTGAAATACCGGCGTCGCAAGTTCTGCTCCGGCATTCTCTCCTCAAGAGACTTTTGTCTCCACTCCTCCTCACTTTGCACCCTAAGCACAAAGGTTATATGAGCGAATCGACTTATCTCTGGATGACCAGCCTCCGAGTGCGGCGGCTGCGCGCTGTAGAGAAGTAGTTAGTGACCCGATAGACGCGTAGTTCCTGCCTGTCGCCTCACTTCTGCTTCTTCTATGTAGACGACCACAGAAGAACGCGGATGGTGAGGCTTGATCCTCTCCTCCTCGCATTCAGCAACTTGGCCTAGCGCCACACGCTGGCACCGCTCCGGGTGAGCTCTATTACTCGGACGACAGATCCTCGCGTGTGCGAAAGGAGCCCCATGGCATTGCTGGCGAGCAATTCTGCTTTGATCACGGTTGGAATTCTGGCATTTGTCGCCGGTGGCGTGCTCGTTTACCTACGAATCCACTGTCCGGCGTGTGGCTGGACCCGGCGGGAAGGTGAGCCTGGGCCCTTCCAGTATCGCGAGGAGGTCTCAGTTGAGCCGACGAAGCAACGCTTCTGGGCGGCCCGGGTTGGTGGAAGCGATGCCGTGCTTCACTGCACCAGGACGTCGGCGCTGGAAGACGTAATTCGGCGGCTTGTAGATGCAACAAGAGACAAGCCGCGCGGCGCTGGCGCAACGAAGAAATCTGAGACTTCACGGTAGAGAGCAGGAGTAGAGGGATGCTGATGCAAGAGCAAGAGAAAGTGGTTGCAATCTCGGACGCAGGCGCAATCGCCGAGCCAACGCTGGTGCGCGGCAAGGTCGTCCGCACCAAGTGGGCTCGGAATGTTCTGACATTCCTGATGGTCTTTGGCCCCGGCCTGATCGTGATGGAAGCCGACAATGACGCGGGCGCCGTCTCTACCTACGTGCAGGCGGGTGCGCAGTATGGGACCAAGTTGCTCTGGGTGCTGCTGCTGCTCTTGCCGACCTGTTACTTCATTCAGGAGATGGTAGTCCGTCTCGGCATCGCGACCGGCAAGGGCCATGCCGCGATGATCTATCAGCGCTTCGGCAAATGGTGGGGAGTGTTCTCGCTGGTCGATCTGGAGCTGGTGAACTTCCTGACCCTGGTCACGGAGTTTGCTGCGATCGCCCTGGCCGTAAGTCATATGGGAATCTCGCCGTCCCTCGGAGTGCCGGTGGCAGCAGCGGGCCTGGTGCTCATGGTGTTGACCGGAAGCTACCGCCGCTGGGAGCGGATCACGGTTTTCTTCTGTCTGCTCGACCTGGTATGGCTGGCCATCGCCATTCGCCTGCATCCGAGCGTCGGACAGATGGCGCATGACACGCTGATTCCGAGCATTCCCGTCGGTGGCATCACCGGCAATCTTATGTTCCTGGTGATTGCGATCGTGGGCACCACGATCGCCCCGTGGCAACTGTTCTTTCAACAGAGTTGCATCGCCGACAAGCGTCTGCGCTTCTCCGACTTGAAGTGGGCGCGTCTGGACACGCTGATCGGCGCGATCTTCACCATCATCGTCGCCGGATGCATGATGCTCGCCGGCAATGCGGCGTTCACCAGCGGAATCAAATTCGAGGATCCAGCGCAAATGGCCAACGCGCTTCATCTTCTGCCCGGTAGTCAGTGGATTCGCTACGCACTCCTGCTGCTGATGATCAACGCGGCCATCCTTGGGACCGGCGCCGTCTCGTTGTCCAGCGCCTGGGCATACGGCGAAGTGAAGGGCTGGCCGCATAGCTTGCAGTTGCCTTTCAAGCAGGCCAAGGGCTTCTATCTGACCTACGGGGTGTGCGTTGCAGTCGCGGCGGCCCTCGTACTCATTCCCCGCGCACCGTTGCAGTTGATCATTCTCGGCGTGCAGGTACTGGCTGGAATCGTACTGCCCTCGGCCATCATTTTTCTTCAGTTGCTGCTGAACGATAAGGAACTGATGGGCGAGCACGTCAACAAACCTTGGAACAACTGGGTGAACTGGACCATCATCATCGTCCTGTTCATTCTCTCCCTCGTCCTGGCGGCCCAGGTGGTCGCTCCGAACTTGTTTCCGACAGCCTGAGATTTCGAGGAGGATAAGAACATGAGCTTCATGACCGCAACCATGGATGTCGATATCGATCAGATTCCAGACAACCACTATCTTGTGGTGCATCCGCTGGACGACCGGCCGGAAGAGAAGATCGATACCTCGATGCTGGGGCCGATGCCGATGACCACAAGCGTGAAACTTTCGCTGATGGCGTTGCGCGGATACCTGATCCTGATGGTTCTGCTGGTGGGTTATCACTGTCTGGATTTGGCCGGCACCTTCGCCAAGCACTAAACGGGATAGGACAACGGACATGAAGAGCCACAAACAAGAATCGCAGCCTCCAAGGATTTGGCCTCAATTGTCTTCCGCGAAGGCAAGGGCGTAGTCGTGAGTTGATTGCGTGATCCTTTCCGCCGCGAGGACTTCGACGTGTCGTTGGCTATTCCGAGCCGTCGATGCAGAAAGGTGGGGAGGAACATGGCAACCTTTACCGCAATCGCATTCAACATGTTCGAGACAGTCGGTCTCGTCCAGCCTCGTATCGAAGTGGCTGTTCATGAACCCGCCGAGTACGCGGTCGAGCATCAGCCGCTCCGCATGGAGTGGGTCCGCGATGTAGATTCCAATGGCCGCGGGGTCATTCGGATTCAGTGGTCAACAGACAAGCCGCGCGAAGGGAATGACTCCTTCCGCGATTAGGAGTAATTGAGCATGGAACGAAGCAGCAACAACGATAAACCTGGACCTGCGACGGCACGGGACTGTTAGAGCCGGCGAAGATGGAAACACTCAATCTTCCCGCCTCGCCAGAAGCATCCGCTTCTCAGTCCCGCGCCTTGCCAATCCGCCAAACTTATAAGACGCCCATACAGCGCAGATACGACCTCGACTTGTGCCTGGGCCTAACGCGGGACGAGAAAACGCAGCGAAGGGAATAGTCCGATGAACAAGAAAATCAGAATCCTGGTGATGGCTGCGCAGTTGGCGTGGTTCTTCCTCTTTTGCTTCCAGGCGGCTGCGCTGGCGCAAACGCAGGCCGCGACGCAGACCGCAGTCCTGGCACAACCGGCCGAAGTGGCCGCGAGTCCCAAGGAGACTCCTCTTCCTCTTCCTGCTCCGGCTCCTACACCGGAGGAGCCGACGCAAAGCGTGTTACCGCATTTTGGCGATGCGAGTCCCTTCTGGATTTCCGGTCAGATAAACGTTATCTTCCAAGCTCATCCCAGCTTTCCTGCCGACTACAGCGGGAAGAACAGCTTCAGCCCAGACTATGTGAAAGCCACCTCGCGAATCTATACGCTCTACACCGGCCTTCGGCTCAACCATTCCACCGAGGCACTGGTTGACATCGAAGAGGCGAGCGGACAGGGCATGAGCAACTCCCTTGGGCTGGCAGGATATTCGAACCTGGATGTGGTTCGCATCCCCGGCGAAGGGTCGCCTCTGAGCGAAGCTCCCTACCTTGCGCGCGCGATGGTTCACGAGGTGATTGCACTTAGCAAAAAGAAGACCGAAGGCGAGCGTGGGCCGATGTCCACTTTCAACGAACTGCCCGAGCGCCGCCTCGAAATTCACGGCGGCGCGCTCGATACCGTAGATTTCTTCGACCAGAATTCGGTCGGATCGGACAGCCACTTTCAGTTTATGAACTGGACCACGGCGCAGAACGGCGCTTATGACTACGCCGCCGACACCCGCGGATACACCTGGGGAGTGGTCGTGGAATACCAGGCCAAGGATTACGCGTTCCGCGCCGGCGATATGCTGATGCCGAAGGTTGCCAACGGCATCGATATGCAGTGGAATCTGCGCAAGGCCCACGCCGACAACTTCGAGTTCGAGTTGCGCAAAGGGCTGCTTCCGAAGAAGGACGGAACCATACGCCTTCTTTCCTATATCAATCACGCGAACATGGGCATCTATCGCGACGCGATTGCGCAGTACGAAGCCGGCATCACTTCCGTACCGGATATTACCAACCATCCGTTCCAGACGACCATCAAGTACGGCTTCGGAGTAAATATTGAACAGGCAGTCACGAAGAACTTCAAGGCATTTGCCCGCTTTGGCTGGAATAACGGCAAGACGGAGTCGTACGCCTACACCGAAGTCGATTCGACCTTCGCAGTCGGTTTCCGCGCCGACGGCCGCCAGTGGCACCGCACCAAGGACCGCGCGGGCGTGGCGTTTGTCAGCAACGCCATCTCGAAGGATCACCAGAACTATCTTCGCGACGGAGGTCTCGGCTTCCTCCTTGGCGATGGCGGTCCGGGCTTCCTTCGTCCTCCCGGCGGTTTCCTGAACTACGGACGTGAGCAGATCGAGGAGTCTTACTACACGATGCACCTCTGGCGCGGGCTTTATGCCGGCCCGGACTTGCAACACATCAACAATCCGGGTTACAACCGGGACCGTGGCCCAGTCCTCATCCCCGGCTTCCGCGTGCACATGGAGCTGTGAAGCATCGAAAGGCGAGATCATGGAACAGCCAATCACATTCGTTCACTTCGCACTCTTTCTGCTCGAAGCCCTCGTACTTGGGGCCATCATCGGTGCGGAACGGCAGTGGCGCCAACGGACCGCGGGTCTGCGCACGAATGCACTTGTTTCTGCCGGAGCCGCTGCCTTCGTGCTGGTTGCGGCTCTCGGCGGGCACTCCAGCGAACAGTTTCGGATGGCAGCTCAAGTCGTTTCAGGCATCGGTTTCATTGGCGCCGGGGTGATTTTTCGCGAGGGATTGTCGATTAATGGACTGAATACCGCCGCGACACTCTGGTGTTCAGCCGCGATCGGCGTCCTGTGCGGGGCCGGATTTGCGCGGGAAGGCGCGGCTGCCGCTGGAGTCGTGCTGTTTGCCAACGTTGTCCTGCGTCCTATCGCCAGGCGTCTGGAACGCAGAAACATTCCCATTCCCGAAGACGCGGAGATCCTCTACCTGTTGAAGGTGCAGTGCAAGAGCGCGGATGAGAATCATCTTCGCGCGCAACTTTTGCAGACGGTCTCCATGTTGAGCCTAATGCTACGTTCCTTGTCCAGCGAAGACCTCGATGCCAGCAGCGGCAGGCTGGAGATTCGGGCCATGTTGCTGAGTAGCGGCAAGCGTGATGACTTGATCGAGCAGATCGTGAACCGCCTCAGCCTGGAGCCAAGCGTGTCAGCGGTTAGCTGGGAAGTCCTTTCCCATAGCACCGAAGGAGAGTAGACGGACTTTCTCGTCAATCGTGCAGGCCGCCGTACAGGCTTAATCCGCGCTCGGTCCCGCTCGGGGCGTGACCACATAGCGGGGATTTTGTGAAACTTTGTGCCGAAGACTAAACTTTCAACGCCAGCATACAGAGCATGCCTATGGAAACCACGGTTAGTTCAGGACCGGGGAGAGATGAACGGGAGTTGCACGATGCGCACTTCGCCATGCGTCTCTCCCTGATCTTTGGTTTGATAATGCTGATCGGTAAGACAGCGGCCTATTTCATGACGCATTCGGCGGCCATTTTTTCCGACGCGGCCGAGTCAGTCATCCATGTGATAGCCGTGGGATTTGCCAGTTTTAGTCTTCGTCTCAGCACCAAACCAGCTTCCCATCACTTCCTCTACGGTTACGAGCGGATTACCTTCTTCTCCGCCGGATTTGAAGGAGCCATGATCGTCGTGGCCGCGATCGCTATTCTCATTGAGTCGATCAGGAGGTGGAGCGCAGGGCTACAGATGGAACACCTGGGAGCGGGCGTTTTGCTGATCCTGGTGGCTGGAATACTCAATGCGGGTCTCGGTTGGTATCTCCTGCGGACAGGGCGGCGGACCAATTCCCTCATTCTCGAAGCCAATGGCAAACACGTCTTGACCGATAGCTGGACCAGCTTCGGTGTTGTAGGGGGGCTGGGGCTGGTGCCGCTGACCCACTGGAAACCGTTCGATCCGCTGGTGGCCATCGCTGTTGCCGCAAACATCCTCTGGTCGGGCGGACGCCTAGTCTGGCGTTCGGCAGTCAGTCTGCTGGATTACTCTGATCCCGAAGCTGGCCGGATCATTCGTGAGAAGCTGGATGCAATTTGCTCAGAGCTGAGCGTTCAATACCATGGCGTACGCTTCAGAACGACCGGATGTCGCCAGATCATCGAAGTACACTTGTTGTTCCCGCGTCTGACATCGGTCGGCGAAGCCCACAATCTCGCAACAATTTTGGAAGAACGCCTGACGGCCGAACTAGGGATGCCCGCCGAAGTGATGACACACCTGGAGTCTTTAGAAGACCACGCCGTTGTCCACCACCACCAACACTACACAGGGAAACCTGAGTAAACAACGAGTCGAGTCAGAGGCCATTGCCGAGAAGGCACATCGGTGCTCAAAGCGGGATCGTGTGCTGAAGCAGAAGTTGAAGCGCGCCGCGTAGATACCCGCGCCGAATGTATAGTTGAAAGTTGAGCCCGGACCAAAGTTCACATATTGATTAGGCAAAGCAATGTTCAAAGCTGTTCCGCTCTACACCGCCCATCCTGCAACCAATTTCCTGCAGCACGTTACTCCGCGGAAGCTAGTTGAAGCGAGCCGTCACATTCACAAGATCAGTTTTACCAATTTCTCAGAAGTCCACGCCACAATTGAGGAACTTGCCAACGTCGTTGTGCGACTGAACCCTACGCTGGTGTTCTTCTTTGCTACGGGTGGGATACCGATTGTCTTTCCCTTGATGAAGCGAGTGGCCGCGGAGATGAACCTCTCCTCGAACCGAGTGTTCCACATGTTTCCTGGTCTTGCATGGGACGGTGAAATAGCGGGTAAACGCCCGACCGAATACTTCTGCAGTGAAGCGGTTCCCCTCGTTAAAGGACAGGTAGATGGCTGCGCTAGGCAACGTATCCTGGTGATCGACACCACAAACACGGGCAACGCTGTGAATCTCGCGGTTGGTGCAATCGCAGAGACATGCAGGATGGCGGGCGTCAAGAACTCCGATGTGTATGTCTTGGGTGTCGTAAACGCATCGGGAAACATCTCACAAATGAATGATGATCGCCGAGTCGTGTTGAACCACGGAAATCGAACTGATCTTTCCGTTAGCGTCCCCAACGGCTACTCTCCCTGTTCGCCTATCGTCAGCGGAAGTTTCGTCGATCTAATGCCAGCTTTGAATGACTCGAACGCAATGCCGCCGCTAAAAGTCGGCTATTGGGTTGTTGACAAGTTGTTCACCGAGGACCAAGCCGAACTCCTCGGGGTTGCTTCCCTTTATTCGCATTTAGGTATCAGATCGATGGGCAACACCGCCAGGATGGAAATACTTTTCGATAACAAACGCACGTCTGTCATCAGTGGATTGTCTTCTATCGGCAGCCGATTACTCTATCTGCTGGAAAGCAAGACGACTTCTGCGTGCTGGCGGCGATTGGATGAAATCAACATTCTTGGTCCTGAAACTCAAGCAGAATTGGCGTTCAAAGTTGAGACCGAACTGGAGCGCGACGCGTTCATAAGCTTACTGGAGATGGACAAGTCCCCTGAATCGACAATCAAAGACCTAGTTGCCATGCGCGGTCCACTGCGAGCCGTTCAAATCTATTGGCTCGCGAGTCAGGATCCTTTACCCCGAGAGTTGATTGGGCGTGTCGCGGGTGCAGTTCGCGATTCTGTATTAGGAACTAGCGATCACGACGACGAAGTCGTTAAGGAGGGAATAGCATTCCTCCGCCTAGCCTACCCTGAGGATGCTGGAAATGAGCCACAGGGGGAGAGCATCGCGCAACTGAAACAGTGGTGGGTGGCTGCATATCAGCGACGAGTTGCTCAACGCTCGCAGTAATCCCTGATTCTGGTTGGCGCCGGCACAGCCGATATTGCCGTTGTGTAGGAAGACGTGGTGATCCACTCTGGCGTGGTGCCGCTGGGTGGCATGAACTTTAACCGGGAAGTCGCCTACGGCTGGAGACATCACTAGTTGACGCCGAGAGTCTGAAGCGGCAGTTTGCGTTGCTCCATGGTGACCCGCATTACCGAGATAATGAGATTCGAGTTCCCTCGGTAGGCCACCGCCCGCCGCGCATGATACGTCAGCGTGAGTTGGGTTACACGCAGCGTGGCGGGTGCTGAAGAGCAAAGAAGAGAGCTGAATTGGCGCGCGCTTTTTGGGGTGGGGTTCCGCACTCCATTGCCTTCTGCCTAATCTTCTTTAGCCAATCGGAATTCGGCGATAGCACGTTCGTCGTCCGAAAACAGTGGTTGGAAGTTCTCTTTAACAACAGCGACGATTACATGCGAGTATGATGGGGAGATGACTATTACATCGCAGGTTCAACACGATATTGTCGCGGCGATGAAGTCGCGGCAGGAGTTGCGCCTGTCCACTCTGCGTATGGTTAAGTCGGCACTGAAAAACAAGGAGATCGACAAGCGCGAGCCGCTCGATGCCCAGGAGGAGATGCAGGTGCTCTCCACCCTGATCAAGCAGCGCCACGAGGCCGCCGAGGCGTTCACCAAAGGCAACCGTCCCGAACTTGCAGCCAAGGAGTTGGAGGAGATCCTGTTCATCGAGGGCTACCTGCCCAAAGCCGTCGCCCCTGCGGAGATCGACGTCGTGGTGAAGTCGGTGATCGCGGAGATGGGCTCGCCTACCGTGAAGGAGATGGGCACGGTCATGAAGAATGTGATAGCCAAATTCGCCGGTGCGCGCATCGACGGTAAACAGGTCAGCGAAGCGGTGAAGAAGGCGCTGGCGGGCTGAAATGAGCGCAGCGAGGCGCGCAAGCGGCTGCGCGAGTTCTTCAGCTCGCATATCCGCAGCCAAGTGGAGGCAGTGCACGTGGCCGCCTTCGTCGAGCGCCAACTCGAGACCAATTCGCGGCCACGGTGAGGCAGCGCCTGGCCTCGCACGAAAAAGGTGGCGTCTCTGTCCTGTTTACTGCTGACACTCCTCTACGTTGCTGCAAAACTCTCATTGCACCTAGCAAGAAGTCTCAGTCCGAAGGAAGCAGCCCTCAAGCTGCCCTGGTTCATTCCGGTGTGCAGGATTAGCGGCCCATGTAAAATCGCCTATGATCAGAATCCACTCGGAACACATCCACAAATACGCCCCCGGCAACTCATATCGTCTTGCACGTGGTTTTCAGTTAGAGGTTCACGCGGAAGAGGCGGTACTAACGGGTGGGACGGAAACACTCCGGATTGCAGTCCGCGGAAACGACTACGTCGGAGCCGTCGCCATTGCGCAGGCTCGCTGTGCTGCGGATCTTCTGTACACACTCAGAGGTCGCTTTGGAACTCAAGGCCAGGGTGCCGAAAGGAATGGAGTTTATTACGTTCCCGGGTGCAGGCGTTCTCTTCAGGACTCCGAAAGGCTACATATCCGAGGAAGCACTGGGTGAGTTTCTAATCGAACGGATCGATTTTACTCGATACTTACTCAAGGCACTGATGCTCGGCGGCGGCGATAGGACTATCGATAAGAAAGCCTGGGATGCAGAAGCGTACCTCCAAGACATGATTCGGGCGGGCAAGATCGGCCCCGCAGAATTGGAGAATGTCCTCGTTGATCTACGGGCGAAAAATATCCCGATCGCCAATGCCTCTTACATTTCTAACGTTCGTAACCTCGGAGAGGAGGTACGTCATGCCCTCTTTCGAGCCGGATATCACCAGAACCTCACCACTCGATTGTGCGAAATAAACAGAACCGAGTCTGCGCGAAATTATCCTGGCGCACCGCTAACGGGACCTTGCGAGATGCAGGCAGTTGGATCCCAGTACGACGCCGTTTCCTACGAATTCAGTGAAACGGTTATGGCCGCTTATTCGGCTCTGGATTACCTATATCGCTTTTTTGCTTTTGTAATACGAAGGCCCATTGGCGATCCCAAGCGCCCAAGCTCGCTGCACTTCCCAGACGCTGAACCTGCAAAGGCAGTGAAAATAATTGGTGGACTGCATCCGTCTGATCTCTCCGCAACCACAGCACCGTTCGCAATTCCAAATTTGACGGCTAAGCTTTTTGGAAGCTTGCGCAAATCACGGAATGATATCGCGCACAATTTCGGCACAGACGACATCCGACCAATCGTTTATATTGGGATACAGAGACCGCCGAAAGAGCCTCTCCAGTATGTCCAGTACACGGTGAGGGATATTGCTCCCGACGGCACTCCGACGTCGCATCCGTGGTGCGAACAGTTCTACAAACACCAGCGCGATGCACAAGACTCCGCACACGAGTACCTTGAGAGTTGCTGGAGTTGTGTCATTGACACATTTGAGTGGCTAATCGCACGGCTGCAGCACGAATGCAAAGCTGCCGGCGTTACCGTAAGCGACACGCCTGGCGAAGGGTTCTACTTCCTGTAAAAGCAAACCACCGGAACGAGCCTGAGATTGAACTTCTCACACCGCAGTTGCGCAAATTGTGAACGACTGTTCCAATACAATACCATGAGCTTCAATAAGACATCTTCCGAGGCGGCTGCTCTGCTTGCTCGAAGGATATTCTGTTGATACATGTCAGCCCGTAACGCCGGCATTCCGAATAGCTCTATGGCACGAGCTCCTTCCTTCGCCGTCGCTATCATTTTTAGCAACTGATGGTCATATCCGGCGCCGACTACAAGCAGGTCTTTTGAAGTGTTAGTAATGTGAGATCCTTCGAACCCATACACCTGTCGAACTCCGCGGACATCTTCTCCAGAAAACTTCGTTTCTTCGCTCTCTAAGTACTGTCCGGGTTCCGCATAAAGTACCTCGACGGTTGAGACCCCCCGGTGAGCAAGCGCACGAAGAAGAAACAAAAGGTAGGGCGCCAACACCCCGGTTATGTCAATACAGATGCGGGTAGTGTTTTCCAATTCTGCAGAGTCTATGAAAGCGGAGATGTATGCTGCTTCATCTGCGGCGTCGTTCGCAGCAAAGCTTCCTTCGGGAAGCAATTGCGATGGAAACTTGTACTCAGGTATGTATTGTCCGCCGCCTGACTGCAAGGTGCTGAACGCGATCAATTCTCTCACTCAGTACAAAGTTAAGCTGCCACCGAGTATAGCCGTATGCTGCCAGCTGGTATGCAAGAATCCTGCCATGGAAAATCCGAAGGAATGAGCCGCATCATCCACGCCGGTGGCGTGCGGGAATATTTACAAACAGGTAACGGGCGGCTGGCGGCATCCGCCAGAACCGGCGACCATGAGTTCAACGCAATTCCCGCAATGGGATAGTGAGTGCCTGGGCGATTTGATCGGCATAGGGGCAGCGGTTGCCCGCTGACCCCTGCCACACCACCGTGCGTACGGGTCCGTACACGGCGGTTCGAGAAGTTGCGATGTTACTCCTCGACCAGCGAAGGAAGACCGAGCGATTTGAAATAGGCATTGGAAAGCCCAACAGAAAGGGCTTTGGCCTTTGCGAGGTACCAGGGGCCGAGTCCGCTGCCAGCTGTATTACTTGCCAACCGCGAGCGCACCCCTAGTTCGAGCAGTGCCGCACGGCGGCGGCGTTGTGTTTTCCATTGCCGCCACATTGCGGCCCTGAGCCGCAACCGAACCCAGCGAGTAAGCGCCACCAACACTTCAGGCGTTTCGCAGAATCCAAAATAGCCTCGCCAACCCCGCATATACGGAGCCAGCTCTTCTATTGTTGTCTTCATACTGACGCCCTTTGCCCGACTCGTAATCTCCCGGATTCGTTGCTTAAAGCGGGCCAGTGCCTTTGGCGCGATAATGCGCCTGGTCTCCGGACCGGCAGTAAAGCTGAACCCAAGAAACTTGCGTTCCTGTGGTCGCGCTACCGCGCTCTTCTTCTCATTCACCTTGAGCTTGAGCTGCCGAGTGATGAATCGCGTAACGCTCTCCATCACGCGCTGACCCGCCCGTTCGCTTCGAACGTAGATGTTGCAATCGTCCGCATACCGAACAAAGCGATGTCCCCGGCGCTCCAGTTCCCGGTCGAGTTCGTCGAGAACGAGATTGCTTAACAGGGGCGAAAGTGGACCTCCTTGAGGAGTTCCTTCTACGCTCGGACTGACTAATCCATTTTCCATCACCCCAGCATTTAGGAATGCCCGGATGAGTTTCAGCAGCCGCTTGTCCTCGACACGTTTGGCGATCTGACCCATCAGTTTGTCGTGATTGACTCGATCGAAAAATTGTTCCAAGTCGAGATCAACGCACCAGCCGTAGCCTTCGGCGATATATTGCTGCGCCTGTGCCACTGCTTGATGGGCCGACCGTTCCGGTCGGAACCCGTAGCTGTGATCGGAAAATGTCCGGTCCCACTGCTTCTGCAGAACCTGCATTACCGCCTGCTGAATCAATCGATCCAGCACCGTAGGGACGGTCACTGCAAACTGCACTGGACCGCAGTTCGAATTTGGGATGGGCGGAGATCCGTCATCCGTTTCATCCGCTTCGAGGCCAACGCTTTGAAGTACTCAAGAAACGGCGCATAGCGGGCGTCGATACGTTAATTCTCCGCGAGCGTAAGTGTGGCAGTTTCAGCATCGCGCGCGATTGGACGGACTGGGCCGATCCGTCTATGCATGACGCTCTCCGCTTGCCGCCCAGCCGGCTCGAGGCGGAGTCGTTACTCGATCTAGTTACGCTTGTGGAACAACTTACGCGGAGGGAGAAAAAATGTTGACAATGATCTGCCTGAGTGTTTTATTATCGGACCAGTGTTATACGTGGTCCGATGAACATACAGAAACAATCCGCTGCCGCACTTCGAAGACGCCGCAACGCTCTTGTGCGTCAACTGCCCCCGCTCGAGTCGATTCTGCGAGGCTCCCTCATCGAGCGCTACAAACGATGTGGAAAGCCGGGCTGCAAGTGCGCAGACGGGCCCGGACATGGCCCCAAGTACTATCTGTCAGTGAGCTATCCCGGCCAGCGACCGCAAATGGATTACGTGCCGCAGGAGGATTATGTGCAAACGACGGAGTTTCTCGCCAACTATCGCCGAAGCCGCGAGATTCTGGAAATGATCTGCGAGATCAACCGCGAGTTGCTGCGCCGCCGCGAGGCGCTGTAAGGAGTCGCCATGGGCGAATCACCGGCTGCCGTCCACGCCTTAGTCGATATGGAATTGGGCAGCGTGATTCTCGCCAATATGCTCGCAGGCTGGCTCGACGGCAACCGGGAGAGTTCATTCTCTGTGGAGGCAGCCGATGAATACCACGATCAGCGAGCAACACCTGAGCAAGAACGCCTATGTGTATGTGCGTCAGTCGACGCTGGCGCAAGTCCGCCACCATCAGGAGAGCACAGAGCGCCAGTATGCCCTGAGAGAGAAGGCTCTGGCACTGGGCTGGAGCAAGCCAGCAATACAGATTCTGGACCGGGATCTGGGCAAGTCAGGAGCACAGATGGCGGGGCGGGAAGATTTCAAGACTCTGGTAGCGGAAGTCTCGATGGGCCAGGTGGGCGCAGTCTTTGCCCTGGAAGTTTCGCGGCTGTCACGCTCGAATCTGGACTGGCATCGATTGCTGGAGCTTTGCGCACTCACCGATACGCTGGTGATCGACGAGGATGGTTGCTACAACCCAGCCGATTTCAACGACGGTCTGCTGCTGGGCTTAAAGGGGACAATGGCCCAGGCCGAACTTCATTTGTTGCGCGGGCGCCTCCTCGGTGGCAAGCTCAATAAAGCCCAGAAAGGGGAGCTGCGTTTTCCCCTGCCGGTTGGGTTTTGTTACGACGAAGAAAGCCGGATCGTCATGGACCCCGATGAAGAAGTGCAGGGGGCCGTGGCTTTGGTGTTTCGCTTTTTTCGCGAGACAGGTAGCGCCTATGCGGTGATGCACCAATTTGCGAAAAGCACGTTACGATTTCCCAAACGATCCTATGGCGGGGCATGGAATGGCAAGCTGATATGGAGTCGCCTGTCGCACAGCCGTGTGCTAAACATACTCAAGAACCCGTCCTATGCCGGGATGTACGTCTTTGGCCGTTACCAGTATCGCCGTCAGATCACCCCATCGGGTGAGGTGCATACACAGATGCACCCGGTTCCGATGGCGGACTGGCGCGTCAGCCTGCAAGAGCACCATGAAGGATACATCAGCTGGGAAGAGTACATGAAGAACCAGGAACGGCTGGAGAAGAACCGCACCAATGGCGGAGAGATGATACTGAGCGGTCCGGCACGCGAAGGTTTGGCCTTGCTTCAAGGGCTACTGGTGTGCGGCCAATGTGGCCGAGCACTCACCGTCCGCTACACCGGCAACGGTGGAATTTCTCCCCGCTATCTGTGCAGCCGGTTGCGTATCGAGGGTCTGGCCCGCAAAGACTGTTTAAGCCTTCCTTGCAATTTACTCGACGACGCCATCGCCGAGCAAGTTCTGCAGGCCCTTCAGCCAGCCGAACTCGAACTGGCGCTCGCGGCACTCGAGGAGTTGGAATCGCGCGATCACACCATCGGACGCCAGTGGCGGATGCGGCTCGAACGCGCCGACTATGAAGCTGCGCTCGCCGAGAGGCGCTATCAGGAAGTCGATCCGTCCCAGCGGCTGGTCGCAGCCACATTGGAACGACGCTGGAATGAGGCGTTGCTTCACTGCGAGGAACTCAAACAACAAGCCGCCGAATTTCAGCGTCAACAAGCGCGGGTCGCAACCCCTGAGCAGAAGGCGAAAGTCCTCGCCCTCGCCAAAGATCTGCCGCAGTTATGGCGCGCTTCTACCACCCAGGCCAAGGACCGCAAGCGGATGCTACGGATGCTCATCAAGGATATTACCGTCGAGAAGTCATCTGTCCCCAAGCAGCTTTTGGTCCACATCCGCTGGCAGGGGAATGCCTGTACCAACCTCCCTCTCCAGCTCCCGCCCAACATGGCTGATCGCATGCGCTATCCTGCCGCGATCGTCAACAGAGTTCGAGATATGGCTCAGCACTTGCGCGACGCCGAGATCGTGGACGAATTTCGCCGAGAGGGGCAGATCAGCATCACGGGAAAGCCCTACACAATGGACATAATCCGGTGGATCCGCTTCCGCTATCGGATTCCACCTCCCGTGCTCCAAAAGCCCGAAGAGCTAACCGTGAACCAGGTGGCACAACATTTTGGAGTTAGCGAAAACGTGGTCTACTACTGGATTCAGCATGCGATTCTGAAAGCACGTAAGCTCAACGCCGGATCCCCGTACTGGATCACGATCAACGAAGCAGACGAACAGAAGCTTCGAAACTGGGTGCGCAATTCAAGTAAGATTCACACCGCATCCTCAAAGCACGTGGAGCGAGGTGCATTATGAAACCACCGTCGGGATGCCGAGCTTGCGCACCCCTCCATCTGGTTTGGGGATTTCTACCCGTCTCACCGGATTCGGTTCATAGGTTCCATTCAGCAGTCGTTCCCGGATGGCTAGCCAATGCTGTTTCAGATAGTCAGCGATTGCACC
>CAVWYG010000004.1:0-171343 GCA_963759215.1 uncultured Acidobacteriota bacterium | reverse complement strand
TTACTGCCGTGATTCCCTATTACGGCTATGCCCGCCAGGATCGCAAGGCAGCGCCTCGTACGCCGATTACCGCCAAGCTTGTCGCTGACCTGATCACTAAGGCCGGGATGACCGGGTTGTTACGGTGGACCTGCATGCCGGCCAGATCCAGGGATTTTTTAATATTCCGGTTGATAACCTATATGCAGCGCCGGTTATACTCAACTATCTGAAAAACCGTTTTGAAGGCCAACAGGTGGTGATGGTTTGCCCGGATGCAGGCGGCACTGAACGCGCCCGGGCATTTGCCAAACGGCTGGAATGTACCCTGGCAGTCATAGACAAACGCCGCACCGCTCCCAATGTGGCCGAGGTCATGCATCTGATCGGTGATGTGCGTGACAAAATTGCCATCATCCTTGATGACATGGTAGACACCGCCGGCACCCTGACCCAGGCAGCCAAAGCGCTCAAAGAGAACGGCGCAAGCGCCATCTATGCCTGCGCCACCCATGGCGTGCTTTCCGGCCCGGCGATCGAGCGTATCAATGCTTCTGATATCGAAGAGATCGTTCTGACTGACACCATCCCGCTGGGAGAAAAGGGGCAAGCAACATCAAAATTCACGATGCTTTCGGTGCTGACCTTCTGGCGGAGGCTATCCGGCGAATCCACGAGGACGAGTCGGTAAGTTCCTTGTTCGTTTAAATAGGGTTGAGGTCAAGATTGCGGAACAGGCTCCACTTTAACCTATTGTAAGCAAAACAAACTAAACCGAATACAGTTTTTGTCGACTGATGGACTTTTAACGAATTTACTATAATATTGAATGTACAGGGTGGGCGCTGCCCATCACTACAAGTGGAGGAACATTATGCAACAGAAACAGATGAATATTGAGCTCAGATCTAAAACCGGCAAGGGTGTAAGCCGTCAGTTGCGAAATGCTGACATGGTTCCTGGCGTGGTTTACGGCAAAGGAATGGACCCGATTCCGGTTAGTATCAAATACCGTGAATTGCAAGCAGCCATATCAGGCGATGGTGGTCAAAACAACCTGATCACTCTGGTTGGTGGCGGCAGCCTGGATCAAGCCATGGCAATAATTGCCGATCTGCAGCGAGATGCTATTAAAGGCACTTTCAAGCATGTCGACCTCCACCGGATCAATATGGCAGAAAAACTGCGTGTAACCGTGCCGATTATTCTAAAAGGCTCTGCTGCCGGGGTTAAGGAAGGCGGCCTCCTGGATTTTGCTCACCATGAACTTCATGTGGAATGCCTGCCTGGACAATATACCAGACCACATTGAAATCGATATCACCGACCTCATGATAGCCCATTCCATTCATGTAAATGAGATTCTGCTGCCAGAGGGAGTCAAGATCCTGGATAATCCCAAAACGCCGGTGGTTGGCGTTCTTGGTAGGGCTAAGGAAGAGGCGACCGCAGCTGAGGCGGCTCTTAGACGACAGTTAACCTAATCAATGAACTCGTTTATCATAGTGGGGCTGGGCAATCCCGGCCCCAAATATCAATGGACCCGCCACAACGCGGGTTTCCTTTTTTTGGACCGGCTGGCACACCTGGAGAATATTTCTATCTCCCGCAAGTCATTTTCCGGGCTGGCCGGGGAATGGAGTCATAAGGGAAGCCGTCTGATACTTCTGAAGCCACAGACCTTCATGAACCTTTCGGGCCAGTCTGTCATGCAGGCCCTTCAATTTTACAAGCTTCCAATCTCCCAATTGATCGTAGTTCACGATGAGCTGGACCTTCCCTTTGGTGCGGTCCGTTTCAAACAAGGTGGAGGGCATGGCGGCCACAATGGACTACGCTCCATCATGGAAAAACTTGGCAAGGGAGATTTTCTGCGTCTGCGCATCGGCATAGGCCGGCCGCCACATGGGGACACGACCAACTATGTTCTTGGAAACATTCCACCAGAACAGATGGAAGACCTTCCCCGCATACTTGACGGCGGGCAGGATATGCTGGAGATGTTATTGGGTGAAGGGCTCCCCAAGGCAATGAGTTTATATAATAATCGGAATTTTCTGGAAGGATAGATCATGGGTTTCAACTGCGGTATCGTCGGGCTTCCAAATGTAGGCAAGTCCACCATCTTCAATGCACTGACCTCGGCCGGAGCTGAATCGGCCAACTACCCATTCTGCACCATCGACCCCAACGTAGGAATTGTGCAGGTGCCTGATCCACGCATGGATCAACTCTCGGCCATCGTGCGACCTCAGAAAATACAGCCGACAACCATAGAATTCGTCGACATCGCCGGGCTTGTTAAAGGCGCCAGCGCAGGGGAGGGGCTAGGCAACCAGTTTCTTGGACATATCCGTAGCGTAGATGCAATTGTCCACGTGGTGCGTTGTTTTGACGATGAGAATGTGGTGCACGTCAGTGGCCGCGTCTCCCCGGCAGACGACATCGAGGTGATCAACACGGAGCTGGCCCTGGCTGATCTGGACACGGTGGAAAAAAAGATCTTGCGGCGCCGACAAAATGGCGCGGAGCGGGGATATCGCTGGTGGAGGAATGCCCCTTTGGGATTTATCGTTTCAACCTCACCACTGCGCGCTACGAACAGGCGAATCCCGCGCTGCTGCAACTTTTGGGATACGGCCTGGATGATTTCTGCTCCAGTCCCATGCCCGCGATCTATGTTGATGCCGCGGAATGCGACAGCCTTCTGGCTCAGTTGCTCGATGAAGGCGTCGCACCCATCGTGATCGACCCCGACCAACTCGCCATCGTTCTCCTGCATCTGGCCGACAACGCCCGCGCCGCCATGCCCCAAGGCGGCCAATTGCGAATCTCCACCGCCGGCTGGCCAGGAAATCCGGGTCACAGTGAGAGCGGTTCCTCCGAAGCTTGCGCGCTCCTCACCATCTCTGACACCGGCGTGGGAATGGACGAGAAGACCCTGGCTCGTATCTTCGAACCGTTCTTCTCTACCAAGAAAACCACCCTCACCGCCGGCCTTGGTCTCTCCACGAGTCACGGCATCATCTCCCAGAGCAATGGCCGCATCGAATGCGAATCCAGCCCCGGAAACGGCACCACATTCCGCATCTACTTGCCACTGGCCTCTACCCGGCACAGAAAGGTCTCAAACTGCGGCTAGTGCCGTAAAGGCAACCACCTAGGGGCGAGTTGATCCGAGATATCGCTCGGTAGAGTTTCTGCCTTAATCCATAGCTCTGAAAAATGACAAGGCACGGCCCTTTGAAGCCGTGCCTTCTACCCTGTGTCTACTAGGTCGTTTTTACAAAACCATGTACTTTCTCGCTAGCTGCGTCTCAGTTTCTCTTCAAAAACCGGATGCGATGGCGCGTCCGGACGCCCTCCGACAGCTCGTCCATCTTCAAAAAACTAAGTGACCCGTCCACTTCGAGGACTCCGAGCGCGACATCAGCGATACACCCTATCCCGTGCTCGCCCAGCGCGCGCATCAGCCAGGTTGTGAACATAACTCTCCGGTGTGGAGGGTGAATCCGCAGCTATTTCGGGGTTGCAAGATATCCGGAAATCTCTCCCTTGGTCACGTTGAACACCACCACCTCGTAGAGCTGCTTGTCGCGCCCGGTGTAGAACTGCAAAGGCTCGCCCAGCGTCCGGTCCTTCTTCTCGATGGTGTGATCATCCGCGTAAACATTGAGCGTAAAGCGTGACTTCTTCGGGATCCGTCTTCTTCAGTTCCAGGCTCACGGTCGAAATCGGGCTGCGCTGTTTCTTCTTCAGCGTGAACTCAAAGTAGTTGCGGTCTCCCTTGTGTTTCAGAAACTCCAACTCGTCGTGATTTTTCGCGATCAATCCGCTATGTACATTCAAGTCGCCGATCGCGGTTTCGAGTTTCGCCTTGGTTGCCGCAAGGTCGCTGCGGGTGCTGGCAATGTCGCTCTGCGCGCCGCCCAGTTCGGTCTTCACTCCGCTCACCGCCGAGTTCACGTTAGCCACTTCCTTGTTCGTCGCCTGCTGCTCAGCCGCGAGTTTAGCGGCTGCGCGCTCCTGCTGTGCCTTCAGATCAGCCGTCCGGTTTGCCAGCTCTTCCTCCGTCATCCCGACCTTGGAACCAAGGGCTTCCATTCCGGCTTCAATGTTCTTGTTGGTCAGGTGAAGCTTATCTTCGATCACCTTTGTTTCTGCGCTCTGCCGCGCTGCACCGGCTTCAAGAGAACTCACGCGACCGCGAAGATCGAAGATGAGATAAAGCGCGACTGCGAACAACATGACGATAACGACGACCGCTACCGATCTGCGCGGCGCTGGTTCGTCTTTTCGCCGGCTGAATCTCGACAGTCTCGGGCATGATGGGGGCTCCTGATGAACAGTTTGCTTTTCACCGATTGTTCCAGCGCACCTGCTGCGATGTCAACGTCGGACCTTACTCTGCTAAGCGATTCCGTATTACGGAGAAAGAAATTCGCAATCCTGGCCTGAACTGCACAGTTTGGTTGGTATCGTGCATCAGCATAGGTCAGAAGAGCTGCGAGATATGCCAATTGTTCGGTTTCAGACACAGGCCTCTCAGGGCGAGAGGGCTCGGTTGGCGCTAGGAAATCAGCTCTGGAGCTGCGAGTGCAGCGGCACTCCTATATTGGGAAGTCACGTGCAGTATTTGAGCGCGCCGCTTACATAGTCAAGGAAAGTAGATGAAGCAGCTTCGACTATTACTTTTATTCGCCCTTGTCGCAACCGCGTTGGGAACAACCCAGCAGGACCAGACTACGGTCACGGTTCCCGTTGACAATCCCGAAGCGACAACGGTGATCGTGAAGCCAGAAGCGCTGCCGTCACCGGTCAGGATTCTCACGCCCACCGCCGGACAGACGCTCGCGTCGAACTTTGCCGACCTCCGTTTTGAATTAGCGCAGCCCGCGCTTACCGGAGAGCCAAATTTCCTGGTACAACTCGATGCCAACGATCCCATCAATATGAGCGACACCAGTTACACGTTTGCCGACCTACAACCCGGCTCACATACGATCCGGGTGACGCTAGTTGATGCAAACAACGTTCCAGTCCAGGGTGTGACCGCAACGGTACAATTCAAGGTGCCATCTCAGCAGCCGGTGCAGAGTGGCGGCCCAACGGGCGCGATGCAGCGGCTAAGGGACCATGGCAATGTAGCCGGTCGAATGCTCGCCGGCGCTGCTCCTGCCGAACCGATTCCTCCTGAGCTGCGTAACGATGGAGATCCCAATCTGCCATTGGCAGGCAGCCCATTGCCTTTACTGTCGCTGATTGGCTTCGGGTTGCTGATTGGCGGCGCGGCGCAAGCCATGCGCACGCGGTAAGGCTCAGACAAATCCAATTCTGGCGTGTGTTTCTGTCATGTTTTTCTGCATCTATTACTGTGTTATTTTGGCGCGAAAGCTGCGACCCTTGAGGATGAAACTTTGTCTCCCTTTATTCCGGCACGCGCCAATTCAGGTTTAAGAGTGTTTGGACGTTACTTTGCGCCGTTGCTTATGTTCTCCGGCATTGTGGTGCTGGGGTACGCGGGATTTCAATACGGATCGATGCTTTATGAGCAGCGCCATTTACAGGCGCTCTGGCGACAGCAACAGAGAGCTCACGGCCCCGGTTATCGCGCTGCAGTGGAATACAGCGGCTTGACCCGAATCAGTATTCCGAGCATCGACCTTTCCGCGGTGATTGTGGAGGGCACGGACCTGTATTCGTTACTGATTGGACCAGGACATTTGACCGGCACGGCCCATCCCGGTGAGTCGGGCAACGCCGTGGTTAGCGCACACCGCGACACGTTCTTCCGCCGTATCAAGCAACTGAGCCCCGGCGACCACATCCTGATCGAACGCGACGGCAGAACCTTCACCTACGCGGTCGAGGGATTCAGAATCGTCAAGCCCAACGACATATCCGTTACCGCGCCAACGAACGACAGCCGGCTCACTCTCATCACCTGTGATCCAGCCTATTATCCAGGACCCGCACCGCAGAGGCTGGTTGTGATCAGCAAGTTGGTGTCACCGGAAACGGCGCGGCCCAGCGTTGCAGAATCGAAGCAACCACAACTTCCCCAAATGCGCCCGAAGCGAGCGACAATGGACAAGGCCGCGGCTCGCGGAGCAGCACAGTAAATCACTGGCCTTGGCTGTTGAGTCTTCCCGCTCTCTATTCTCGCTGGAAGGCCGCGCACTGTTTACAATGGAGCGGTGCAAGAACCGAATGACGTAATCGTGATTGGTGGCGGGATCATTGGTCTCTCGCTCGCGTGGGAGTTGAGCCGCAAGTCTGCGCGTGTGCTGTTGATCGAGCGGCGCGAGCTTGGACAAGAAGCATCTCATGCTGCCGGTGGAATGATTGCCGACCTCGATCCGGTGCTCCCTGCTGAACTGCAGGAGCTAGCCCACCGCAGCGCAAAACTATATCCAACGTTTGTCAGTGAACTGGAAGCGGAGTCGCAACACGAGCATCGACTTGCGCGATGACGGGGTGATTGCCTTTGAGGAGCATCCGATTGCGGAGAGCGAAGGCATTTGCGCCATCACGGCCGCACAGGCGCTGGCGCTGGAACCCAAGCTGACGATTCCGCCCGACCCTGCTTACACGATGCGAGAGCGAGCCGTAGACCCGCGCGATTTGGTTTCCGCACTGGTCACGGCTCTGCAGAAACGCGGGGTGCGGATCATTACCGGTGAAGCCGTGCAGAAGATTGTGGTGGAACATGGCCGCGCCAGCGGGGTGCTCACCGACCATGCTACCTATGCCGCGCCGCGCGTGGTGAATTGCGCGGGAGCTTGGGCGACGCAGATTGCGGGAGCCAAGCTGCCGACCCAGCCAGTGAAGGGACACATGGTCGCGCTGGCGTTTCCCGAGGAGTTGGCGATGAGTCCCGCCGACCGCGAAGCCCAGCGCGTGTTGCGCCATGTGTTGCGCTCGCGCTGGTGCTACATCATTCCGCGGAGTAATGGTCGCTACGTTGTGGGCAGTACGGTTGAACCGGCGGGCTTTGACAAGTCGCTCAACGCTTATCGAGTAAAGCGATTGCAGGATGCGGCGGCGCGCTTGATACCCATGTTTGCGGAGGCAAAGATTGCCGAGGCCTGGACTGGCCTTCGCCCGGGAACTCCAGATAATCTTCCCTTGCTTGGAGCTACGGCTATCGCGGGCTACTTTGCCGCGACGGGACATTACCGGGACGGAATTCTCCTCACTCCGGTTACCGCCGAGGTGATGAGCGCACTGGTTCTGGAAGGAAAGACTCCGCTGCCGCTGGAGAGGTTTTCGCCGCAACGCTTTTAGCTTTGATCATCGTCGGGCAATTCCGGAACGATCTGAAAATATCTTCGGTGATGCTGGGCCTCCGGCTGCCTGGCGACAACATCCACGCACCAAACGTGAAATTCCACATTCCGAACTTCTACAGGGGCATTGAGTCGGTGGTTCGCTTCCTGGTCGATCCTCGGCAAGCAATAAGCTTTCGTCTCGCGCTGAGGACCCGGTGAAGAGCCGGGCCTTTTCCATGCGCCCAGCTTCTCGCATTCAGCTTCTTGCGTTTTACTGCCATCTCCCCTAGGCTCAAAGAGCTCGCTCGCTATTCTTCCGCCGCCCCTCTGACACGTTTGTAGTGCAATACACATAGATTTGTGCGTACACCGTTTGCACGGTTGTATGTGCATCTAGTTGGAGAGACCTGCGCGTTGCTACACTACTGTTGCAATATGTGGGGTTTTGCACAGCGACCCACAACAAATGGGGTTTTCTCTCTTGACTCCTGCTCCGAAGGCTCGGTAAAGTGGCAACAACTTGCGAGGCGGACCTCCCCGCCGAAAGGACTCGGGAGGGCTCGGAGATTCACTCCGGGTTACCAGCCACCACTCGCGCAGCGCTTTGAACTGCGCCCGGGACGGATTCACAATCGAGGGGCTCCGATGGAAGGCGTACAAGGGCAGCTCCCAGCCGGAGCTCGATGGACTCTGCGAGACGGTTTTTCGTCTTATCATCTCCACGGAGCCAGCCCTATTTCACTCAGCAGACCGCCGGTTTTGCGAAGGCGCATTTGCAGGCTATTGCGGACCGGCGGCGAGCGCGAGAACCGAGCCTGACGGCGATCAACGCCCGGGCGCAAGGAGTACACGCTTGCTGAAACTGAAAAAGCTTCAGATTCTGGGCTTCAAATCCTTTTGCGACCGCACCGAGTTGAAGTTTCACGGTGACGGCATCGCGGCCATTGTCGGCCCGAACGGCTGCGGCAAGTCGAACATCTCCGACGCCATCAGCTGGGTGCTTGGAGAGCAGAGCGCCAAGAGCCTGCGCGGCGCGCACATGACGGACGTGATCTTTGCCGGCACGCGCGAGCGCAGACCCACCGGCATGGCCGAGGTCACGCTGCACCTGATCGATCCCGCAGGTGTATGAAGGCAGAATCGACGCGCCCGTAATCGAGATTCAGGACGAGATGCCCGATCAGGACTGGGACGAGTCCTCGCTGCGCGCACAACGCGAGCGCGAGGTCGAAGAGTACACCGAAGAGATGCGTCCCGGCCAGACCGACGAAATTGAAGTAGCGGCCGCCACTGCCGCAGGCAACGATCTTTCCGCCGCCACTCCTGGCACTGCTCCCGCAGTTGCCCAGGAGGCCACTCCGTCGTCTTCCGCAGGCGACGGGGCTTCCTCTGTGTCTCCGGAGGCAACGGCCTCCGGGGACCAAGGTAGCCATGCCAGCGTGGGCGGCCAGCAGGTGGTTCTCAAGATTCGCCGGCGCAAATTCAAGTCAACCTTCAAGAAGGGCGAGATTGCGGTTACGCGCCGCCTGTTCCGCAGCGGCGAAAGCGAATACCTGCTCAATGGCAAGCTCTGCCGTCTGCGCGACATCCAGGACATCTTCATGGGAACCGGCCTGGGGCCGGAGTCCTACGCGCTGATCGAGCAGGGACGCATTGGGCAGATTCTCAGTTCAAAGCCGACCGACCGCCGAAACATCATCGAAGAGGCCGCCGGGATTACAAAGTTCAAGACGCGCAAGCGGCTTGCCGAAGCGCGCCTGGCGGACGCTAAGCAGAACCTTGCACGCATCAACGACATCTTCGACGAAGTAACGCGGCAGATGAATTCGCTGAAGCGCCAAGCCGCCAAGGCCGAGCGCTATGCCAAACTGCGCGACGAGATGCGCGAACAGTTGCGCATCGTGCTGGCCAGCCGGTTGACCGAACTGGAAGCCCAGGCGCGGCAGGTGGAGGCCGAACTCGCGCAGCTCACCGGAAGTTCTGCACCTCCGCACCGAGGCGGTGCAGGCGATGGATTCCGAGCACGCCGAGCGCACCCAGCAGGGTTATGCCATCGACTCCGAGACAAAGCAGACGCGCGAGCGGCTGAGCCAGGTTCATCTGGAGATGGAGCGAGCCACGGCACGCCGCCGCAACAACGAAGAGCGTTGCGCCGAACTGACGGCGCGTGCCGCCGCCGCCGAAGCCGAAGCCAGCAGCGCGAGCGGCCAGTTGCAGCGTTTGGAAGACGAACTCTCCGCCAACCAGCAGGTACTGGAGACTGCGGCTGCCGATGTGGCCAGCGCACAGCAGGAGCGCCAGCAGCGCCAGTCCGAGTCGCAGCAGGCCGCGCAACGGCTGATGGAAGTAGAGCGCAACCAGGAGCAACAGCGCCGCCAGATGCTGGATGCGGTCAACGCGGCCTCCGGCGTGCGCAACCGCATCACGCAGGCGGAGGAGCGCATTGCCGCCCTGCAGCGCGAGACCGAACGCCTGCAGCAGGAGCTGAACTCGGCAAACCAGCAGGTGGAGTCCTTTGGCGGACAGCGCGGCCAGATCAGTCTTGAGTTTGAATCCGCAACCGAGCTGTCGCGCTCCATCGCGGCCCGCCTGGCGGAAGCACGGGCGCAGATTGCGGAGAAGCGAGCGGCGGAGATCGAAGCCAAAAAGCAGTTGGACATGATGCGCTCGGAGTCCGCGAAGCTGCAGGGCAAGCGCGCCTCGCTGGAAGCGGTGATCAAGGAGCATGGCTTCTCGACCGAGTCGGTGCGCAAGCTGCTGCGCTCCGGGCAACTGACCGGCGACAGCGCTCCGGTCGGCGTGCTGGCGGACTTCATCGAGGTGGAAGACAAGTACGAGGGAGTGGTGGACGAGTTCCTGCGCGATGAGTTGAACTTCCTCGTCGTGAAGTCCTGGGACGCGGCCAATGACGGACTGAACCTGCTGCGCAGCGACGTTGAGGGGCGCGCAACGTTCCTGGTGCATCCTGATGATTCGCAGGCAAAGTTCAGCTTCGTCTTCGACGAGACTATGCGCACGCACCTGCGCGAAGACCGCGTTATTCCCCTGAAGGACTGCATTCGCGTGCCGGAAGACTTCGGCTCTTCGCTGGAAGTGATTCTGCCCAAGCTGGGCAATGGTTACATTGTGCCGGATGCCGAGACCGGACGCGCGCTGGCCCTGGAAAACCCAGATGCTTTCTACCTCTCGCTGTCCGGCGAATGCTTCCACAACGTGACCGTGACCGGCGGCAAGAAGCTGGCCGAAGGTCCGTTGCAGATGAAGCGCGATCTGCGCGAGGTGCAGCGCCAGTTCGAAGAGCTGGCACGCGGACTGGCCGCACAGGAAGACCTTGTGGCGCAGCTTGGCGGTGAGATCCACTTTGACCTCGTTGCTGGACCAGTTGGAGGCGGAGCGCCGCGACTGCGAGCAGAAGGTGATGACCAGCGGCCACAGCCTGCGCCAGCTTGAGAGCGAGATGGCGCGCGTGCGCGACCGCATCACGGGATATGAGCGTGAACTGCAGCGCGTGGCCGGCGAGCGCCAGAGCCGCGAGGCTTTCATCGCCGAGCGCCAGCAGGAATTGGAGCAACAGGAAGAGAAGCGGCTGCAACTGGAAGACGCAGATGAGCGCCGCACAGGAGCACGTCGCTGAGCTACGTCTGGCGCGCGATGCCGCGGCACAAGCCGCCAGCGAAGTGATGGCCCGCGTTGCCGGACTGGAGGAGCGCCGTCGCGCCGCCGCCGCATCGCTGGCGCGAATCCAGTCCATGGTCGCGGAGGTGAATCAGCGGGTGAATTCGCTGCACGCCCAACTGGAGGGAGCAGCCGCCGAGAAAGCGCAACGCGAGCAGGAGAACGAAGCGCTGGCTGCCAAACTGGTGGAGTGGCAGAGCGAGCGCGAGCAGGCGCAGGCACGCGAGCAGGAGCTAGCGTCCGAAAGCGAACAGGTGCGCGCCCGGCTGAGTACAATCGAAGTCGAACTGAAGGCTGCTCGCGAAGTTCTGGACGGGGTTCGCGACCGCCGCGGTGAGTTGAGCGCGCAGGCCGCAAAGGCCGCCAGCGACACCGGGCATCTGGTCGAGACCTGTATTCAGGAGTTGGGCCAGAGCCGCGAAGAGCTGCTGGCGGACCCGGCTCTGGCACTCCAGACGGGCGATGAACTGGCGGCAACCGACGCCAGCTATCGCGAGATGCGCGCGCGACTGGAAGGCATGGGGCCGGTCAACATGATGGCCCTGGAAGAGTACACGGAGACCGCGCAGCGCCACGAGTTCCTGGAGACTCAGCGCAAGGATCTGCTGGACGCGATCGAAAATACGCAGAGCACGATCAAGGAGATCGAGGAGATCTCGCGCGGCAAGTTCAACGATGCCTTTGCGATCATCAATGCCAACTTTACGCGCACCTTCAAGAAGCTGTTTGGCGGCGGCGAAGCGTGGATGAAGCTGACCGACGAGGAGAACTCCGCCGAGAGCGGCATCGACATCGTGGCCTCGCCTCCGGGCAAGAAGATGCAGAATGTGCTGCTGCTCTCCGGCGGTGAAAAGGCGATGACCGCGCTATCGCTGCTGGTGGGCATCTTCCAGTTCGCGCCCGCACCGTTCTGCATTCTCGACGAGGTGGACGCGCCGCTGGACGAGGCGAACGTAACCCGCTTCGGCGAACTGATGCGCGAGATGAGCATCGAGACCCAGTTCATCATCATCACGCACCACAAGAAGACGATGAGCATGGCGCCGGTGATGTATGGCGTCACCATGCAGGAGCCGGGTGTATCGCGCATCGTCAGCGTGCGCTTTGGCGCCGGACAGGAAGCGCAGGCGGTATCGGCTTAGGACTCAGGCTGGCGCGTTGCCGAGCAGCGCGCCGAATCCTTGAGTGAATCTGTAAGGGCATTCAGCATCCGGAGGTTCATTCCGAATCGGGTGCTGTGCGCTGCGCTTTCGGTTGCGGGTTGCCGCTAGCTGGGAATGTGATTAGAAAGGTCACAATGATTTTCGGCGTTTGCCGGAGCTTGATGGCTCGCCCTGTCAACCCTCTCCAACCCTTCTGTTTACGAGGGCGCGCAACATCTTCTCCTCTTGTCAATTGGTTTTTGCGGATTTTTTACAGCCTTTCAAAGGACATCATCTGACAACTTGCGTTGACAAAATCTACCCACTGTTTAGAATCGTTTTTCGAATCGATCGAACTGACCCAGTGACTACGAAACCAAACGACCCAATCCTTCTTCGGACCGACTTCCCTGACCTGGAGCTCCATGCCAGCGGAAAGGTGCGCGACGTGTACCGTGTGGACAGCGAACGGCTGTTGTTCGTTGCCACGGACCGGATCTCTGCGTTTGACTATGTCCTTGCCTCCGGCATTCCGGAAAAGGGACGCGTGCTGACGCAGCTTTCGCTGTTCTGGTTTGATTTCTTGAAAGACATCGTGCCCAACCACCTTGTGACCGCCGATGTCGAGGCAGTACCCGGAGCCATTGCGGCAGTCATGAGCCGGAGCTGCGTGGCCGGTCGATGCTCGTGGTGCGAGCCGATATGTATCCGGTGGAGTGCGTTGTGCGCGGATATCTCTCCGGCTCCGCCTGGAAGGAATATCAGCAGACCGGAGCGGTGTGCGGCATCGAGCTTCCGAAGGGAATGCGCGAGAGCGACAAGCTGCCCGAGCCGATCTTTACCCCGGCCACCAAGGCAGCCAGCGGGCACGACGAAAATATTTCGTTTGACGAGATGGTGAAACATGTCGGCAATGCCGACAGTGAGACCCTGCGCAAGCTGAGCCTGAGCATTTACAAGAAGGCAGCCGACTACGCGCTGACCAAGGGCATCATCATCGCCGATACCAAGTTTGAATTCGGTCAGACGGCAAAGGGAGTCATGCTGGCCGACGAAGTGTTGACTCCGGATTCCTCGCGCTTCTGGCCGGCCGACAGTTATGCTCCAGGCAAGGCGCAGTTGAGCTATGACAAGCAGTACGTGCGCGACTACCTGGAAGAGATTCGCTGGGAGAAGAAGCCACCTGCGCCGGCGCTGCCGGAACAGGTGCAGCAGAATACCAGCGCAAAATACGTGGAAGCCTATCGTCGCCTGACCGGGCAAGAACTGCCTCGGGGTTAGCCGATGAACGGCCTGGACTGGCTGATCGCGGGAATCCTCGTGCTCTCGGTGGTTCACGCCGCGGCCCAGGGCTTTGTATTTGAGTTGTTTTCGCTGGCGGGCGCGGTATTTGGATATCTTCTGGCGGCTTGGGAATATCCGGTAGCGGCAAAGTATCTTGTGCCATACGTCAAGAACGACGTGGTTGCGGGCGGCGCGGGATTCCTGCTGATCTTTGTGGCGGTTGTGATTTTGGCTGGGATTGCGGGGCGCATTGCGCGCTGGGCAACCACAAGCGTGGGGATGCGATGGTTCGACCGGTTGCTGGGGGGGTCTTCGGCTTTCTGCGCGGCGCGCTGGTAGTGATGGTGCTGGTGATGGCCATGGCGAGCTTTCTGCCCTCCTCTGACGCGCTGGCGAAGTCGCATCTGGCACAGTATTTTTTGGTTGCGGGGCGAGGCGCAGTCTATGCCGCCCCGGGTGATTTGAAGCAAAAATTTCGCGAGGGTCTGAAGGCGCTGGAGCAGATTCGCGACAAGTCCAGCCAAGCAGACCACGGCAGCGACAAGGTTTCTTAGGACGCTCTACGCCAGCCAAGCGGGAGCCGAGAGGCTGCACTGGATCGGAATGTGCATGCCTGAAATACACGATTTTTATATTGATCCACAAGAAAGAGAGGCTCTCGGTGAGGGACCAGCTTGAGGCTCTTGTTACACAGATGTATCAAAGCGGAATTTTATATTCTGAAGCGGTACGCGAATTCAGAAAACGATTCATACTAACCGTTCTCGAACAGAACAATGGCAATCAATGTAAAGCTGCAAGACAATTAGGAATGCATCGCAATACACTCAGTCGGACCATCACCGAGCTGGATCTTGACGTCCGAGCCGTGCGCGCCGGTATCCGGCGCCCACCCAAGAGCGAAAAGCCCGCTCTGATGGAGAAGAAGGTCGCGCGATAGCTGACGGTAGTGCTTTTCAACAGGCCGCCTGAGCGCGGCCTGTTTCTTTTCCGGCAGGACGCGAACGTGCCAATTTGCGACAGCGGGACCTTATTCTCTAGCTTGAGCGGCGTTTCTGTCTATCTGATAAAACAGTGTACGCTTCGCGCCAGTCTTGTCCCTGTACAGGATATCGATGCCGTGCTTCTCCTTCCGAGCTGGGAAAGTTTCATCGACGGGCAAGTCGGTGCAGTTAGACCATTCGTAAGCCATGCACGTAATGCTAAATGGCTCCCCGCCGTTTTCCTGGACGGTCATGGTATTCACAGTGTAAGTGGACGAACCGAAACAATATGCATCAATTGCACGCCAAGCACAGCCCTCTAACGCCTTCTCCGACGCGCCGATCTCCTCGTGACTTTCAGCGCTCAATACCTTGAGTTGGATCGGGTAATCCTTTGCGCTGGCGCTGGCGGCCAGAGTTACTGCGAAGATGAACCCAAGTGCGAGCGAAGTGTAATGCCTCATCTTGTTTACGCAATGTTTTCCGCACTGCCCTCCTGTCGGTTCCACAAGCTTTTAAGACTGTGCCAACAAAATCCACTCGCAGCAGATTGTCTGCGCGTGTTTGCGCTCTTTCTCGCATCTGTCGGCTGTTGGATTGATACTCAGTGGGATGCTCCTTCGAGGGACGGGGTGATCAGAAATCGGCATCAGCGATCGACGGAGGAGAACTGAAGGATTTTCAGGTAGGGCTCGCATCTTCCGAAAGTGTCCTGCTCGACCAGACACAACACAGCTCCCGCGGGTGCGAGAGCTGTGTCCGAACTGAAGGAGCCCCGTACTATGGGGTTCTGTGTGCCCCCGAAGGCTTTCTTCCCCCAGCCTCTGGTAATCCCTTCAAGACCTCTCCGTCGCCAAATGTGACGTTAAAGGCATCGCCCTGGGCTGTGTACTCGCTGGGGACGCCCTGGATGACGAGTTGCGCTCCGGCCTTGGGTACGCGAGCTGCGGTGAGCGGCGTCTTGAGGCTGAGGGTGATATCCGACTTCTTGGCGTCGATGTCGTCGGCACTGCCAGCGAGCTTCAGCGAATCGCGTGAAGCATCTACTACGACGGCGACCAATTGCACGGGCTTGCCCTTGATGGCGCTCCAAACCTGCTCGCCGGCTTCTTTGTTGCCGCTGGTAAGGATAAACTGCCACTCGGCAAAGGAGAGTTTCTCGGGCGGGCTCTTCTTCAGTATGTCGGCGGCCTGATCGGCCGGCGAGGGCGCGGGCGCAACCGTGAACCCGGCAGGAATCGTCGGTGCGGTCTTGGCCGAAGTTAGTAACTCATCGAAGCCATCCGCTCCGCCGTGATAGCGCACGTACTGGTTCTTGGCGTAAGCAAGCAGCTGCGGATTGTTTGATTCCGCGGCAGCCTTGGCGATCCAGAACAGCCCGTCAACCACGATCGGCTTGGGTGAGAGATAGGCAAGCGCCAAAAGATAAGTGCTGTTCACATCCGTTGGCTGGGCAGCTACCACTTCCTTCAAGTTCTGCTGCGCGACCGGGTAGTCCTTTGCCTGCAAAGCCGCGTGGCCTACTGAGCCCAGAAAGATCACGTGGAACGATGTCTTCATGGAGTTCCACTGATCGTCGGTGTAGCCCTCTGGCTTGGACGCGGTTTGAAGAACCTGGAGTCCGCGGCTCCCCAGTTGTCCTGCTTCCTGCAGTAAGGTGGCAGCATCGGTCCCGCCAGCCTGAGCCTGGGCGCGGTCGAGATAGCTGAGCAAGGCAAGCGCGGTTAAATTATTCGGGTTCACCTGGAGCAGACGCTGAGCGGTGGCCTTGATCTGTGCGGTGTTGTTGAGTTGCTGGTATGTCTTCAGCAGGAGTTCCAGGCCGTCTTCCTTCATTACACTGTTGGGATAGGTCTGGAGATAGCTCTCCATCAGTTGAGCCTTTTGTGCCGGGTCGGTGGAATTGACGGCGGCAACGTAAGCGTTGTACTCGTTCGGGTCCTGGATGACCTTTTTCTGCAGGCCCGCGGCGTTAGCTCCCGGCGCAGGTTGCTGCTGTCCCGCAGGGGCCTCCTGCGCTGCCACGCCGGCGGCAACAAGCAACAACACAATTAGCGACTTCTTCATTCTCTTGCTCCTTACGAACCATGCGGAATCTGCGACTCACCCATCGGCAGACCGTGAGAGGAACACACGGCGAATGCCTAGTACGACAGAAGGCGGTACTTATTAGCCAAATCGGCAATCTACTCTGAAACCGCGATTATAGGGACGCGCCGGCGATTAAGGCAAGCATCCTACTGGCGTAACATCTGCAGCGCCTAACGGAGGTGAGATGCAGATCCGGCATTTTGGGATGTGCCATCACCATCCTGTCACGATATGAAGGTTTCGTGCTGTTTGAGGCTGGCGAAAGGAATGTTTCATGAATCACAACGTCGCAATTTCAGGGCAGACCGCGGTGATCACGGGAGGCAGTCGCGGCATCGGCGCAGGCATTGCGCTCCGCCTCGCAGAGATGGGGGCAAAGACGGTCATCCTCGGCCGAGACCGAGCCGCGCTGGACGCGACCGCCCAGCAGATTGCTTCCAGACAAGGCGACTGCCTCGCCCTGGTCTGCGATGTTGAAAGCGAAGCCGAGGTACAGCAGGTCGCAGGCGAGATTGATCGCCGCATGGACGCGCCGGAGATTCTGGTCAATTGCGCCGGAGTCGGACTGCTGGGGCGGCAATTGCTGGAGTGCAGCGCAGACGATTGGGAGCGCGTCATCAACACCAATCTGCGCGGCGTCTTTTACACCATTCGAGCATTTGCGCCGGCCATGGTGAAACGCAGGAGCGGCCATGTCATCAACATCTCCTCGCTTGCGGGCAAGAACCCATTGCCCGGTGGAGCAATCTACGCGGCCAGCAAATGGGGCTTGAATGGGCTCAGCTACTCGGTGGCCGAGGAGTTGCGTGCCCACAATGTCCGTGTGAGTGTGGTTTCTCCCGGTTCGGTGAACACCGGTTTTTCCGCTCACGACGGGCACGACCTGAGCCGGATGCCGACTCCAGCCGAGGTCGCCCACGTCATCGCGATGCTGGTGACACAGCGGCCGCAATCTTTCGTGAGCGAGGTGATTCTGCGGCCCACGCAGAAGCCATGAGGGCGTGGTAAGTGCAAAAAGCTGAAGGCCGCGGAAAGGCGGCCTTCACTTTGGTATGTGTTTACCTCATTCAATCTCCGTAGCCGGTATTGCTTTCAATGGTCACCTTGCCCCGGAACATGCGATAGAGGAATACGAAATAGCCGAGAGCGATCACAATTCCAAGCGTCCACCAACGTAATCCAACCTTCAGAGCATAATCCGCGGTAATCGAATTCGCGACGGTCAGGTTGTACTGCGGATCGATTGCCGGCAGGATTACCGGATACAGCGCGTACACCGCTCCTACCAGCATAAATGCCAGATACAGTGCGCCGGAAACGAAGGCAAATACCTCCTGCCTGCTCTTCTGGAAGATGAAGACCCCGGCCAAGCTGGCGAATACAAGCAGCGGAATTGCATATCCAATCGGAAGCGCGTTGAAGTTAGCGCGGAGCTCAGGGCGAATCGAGAGTGTCGCGAAGAGGCTGAGCAAAGTGAGCACCAGCAGAATCGGGGTCAGCACCAGCGACGTTTTGCGCGCACGCTCATTCAGTTCCCCGTCGGTTTTCACCACAATGTAGTTGGCGCCATGCACGCAGAGTGCAACCAACGCGACAACCCCCGAAAGCACCGTGTACCAGTCCAGCACGCCCGGATGTACGCCGACTCTCCAATTGGTCCACATGGGAAGGAAGAAGTAGTGATCCGGTCCAAGCGGCAAGCCTCGCACCACGTTCCCCAGAGCCGCACCATAGAAGACCGCCAGCAGCAGACTGCCAATCGAAAAGATGCCATCAAAAAAGCTCGCCCAAACAACGTCATTGATATGGGTGCGGAATTCCACGCCGATCGCGCGCAACATCAGCAACCACAGCACCATCATCAGTGGCAGATAGAAGCCGCTGAAGCTGGATGCATAAAGCTGCGGAAAAACGAAATAGAGTACGCCGCCGGTGGCAAGCAGCCAGACTTCGTTGCCATCCCACACCGGACCGATCGAGCGAATAATCTTCTTCCGCTCGTCATCCGTACGCCCGAGGAAAAGGTGCAGCGCACCGGCACCAATGTCAAAGCCGTCCAGAATGACGTACACGGTCAGCATGACGGAGATAATCGCAAACCATAGCAATCCCATGTTAGTTCCTCCCCGCGATACCGACTTCTTTGCCCTTTACCAGAGTGGGCCCAAGGTTCTCAACATGGTCGGGCCCATGAGCAAGTTCGCGCTGCACGAGAAAAATAAACAGGATTGCGAGCATGGTGTACATCCCGAGAAATCCCAGCAGAGTGAACCACACGTTCGCCGCCGAGACTGACTTCGAGAACCCGTCAACTGTACGCATCATTCCGTAAATCAAGTACGGCTGGCGGCCAAGCTCGGCCGTCATCCATCCCGCCGTATTTGCAATGAATGGCAGTGGGAAGCTCAGCATAATAACCCACAGTAACCACTTGGTTTCATACAGCTTTTTGCGCAAGAGCTGAATGCCGGAGATCAACATCACGAGCATGAAGATGGTGCCCAGCCCAACCATGATGTGGTAGGCGTAGTAAAGCAGGGGGATGTTGGTCGGCCACTCAGACTCGGGGAACGAACTGAGTCCACGCACCGGCGCCTTCCAGTCGCGGTTCACCAGGAAGCTCAACGCCCGGGGCACGACGAGCGGATTATCAATGCTCTTGGTTTCAACGTTGGGCTGGCCAAGGATCACCAGATCGGCCGTCTTGGTGTCGAAGTGAGCTTCCATTGCAGCCAGCGCCGCGGGTTGATAATTGGCAAGGTTACGGCCCTGCCCATCGCCCGTCGGTCCAATCACCAGCAGCGAGGAGAGTATTCCCGCCGACCACGCCAACCTTAACGAAAATCTTGCCCTGCTCAACGATATTTCTCACTGAGCAGGTAATAGGCGCCGACGGCGGCCATCACAAACGCGCCGGTAACCGCTGCGCCCGCCATGTTGTGCGCATACTGCCAGAGCGCCCATGGATTCAGCACCAGGCCCCAGAAGCTGCTCAGAGTCACCGAGCCGTCGGCAGTTCACGCGGTAGGCCACCGGATGCTGCATCCATGCATCGGTGGCGACGATGAAGTAGCCGGAGAGCCATGAGCCAAAGAAGACGGCAACGCCGGTCCACCAGTGAGCAATCTTGCTCATGCGCTTCTCGCCGAAGAGAAACAGGCCGAGGAAGGCCGACTCCAGGAAGAAGGCAAAGGTTCCTTCCATCGCCAGCGTCTGTCCAATGACGCCGCCGGCGAATTTAGAAAAATGCGACCAGTTGGTTCCGAACTGAAATTCCATCGGAATGCCAGTGACGACGCCGAAGACGAAGCTGATGCCGAAGATCTTCGCCCAGAAGCGCGCAGCTTTGTCATAGCGCTCATCTTTCTTCCACAGTCCTATGGTCTTCAGTGCGACGATCAGCGGAGCCAGTCCCATCGTCAACTGTGGAAACAGGTAATGGAAGGTGACAGTAAATGCGAAGTGCAATCGATGTATTAGTACGGCGGAGTCCATAAGCCCCACTCAATTCTTTATATTTTTTTATTGCGTGTGATGCGCCTAGCCGCGGCAGGAGCCGCGTGCGGGCGTGCTTTGGTCTGACCTTCGTGGCAGGTTGCCGGGGATGGTAGTTGACTTGATTGCTCTAGCCGCTGCCGGTTACCTCGGCGACGTTCAGCAGGTTGGAATGGAGTGCCGATGCGGGAACCATCTCTGCAATCTTCGCCTCACGCAGCACCGACAACATTGCCGACTGCGCCTGGCGCCATACCTCGTGCGCGGCGCAGCCGCAATAACGCTGACAGGATGCTTCCGAGATAAGACAAGTATTCAACGCAATCGGCCCGTCGATGCTTTCGACTACGTCAAGCAAAGAAGCTCGGGTTCCCGCGCGGAAGCAGGGAAAAACCGCCAACCACTCCTCGCTGGGCACGAATCAGCCCGGCGCGAGCAAGCATCTGAAGGATCTTGGAAAGAAAGCTCTCCGGCGCTTCCGTCGCTTTTGCGAGCAGAGTTTTAGAAACGACCGTTCCCACTGGCAGGCTGGCCAGATGGATCATCACGCGAACGGCATAGTCGGCGGCACGGGTTAGTTGCATAAAGAATACGCCAATCTGGACCTACTTAATCCTCGATTGAACATATGCCCCGCGCTGCGGCTTTTCAGTGACGCATAATGGCCGACCTTGTGACCTCAGTCACAGTTTGATCGTTACCGTCGAACCGTGCCCAGCGCGCGCTCTGCCACTTGGCGGCTGGAGGGCGCTCGCTGCACCGTCGGCATTCCAAGGGCTGGGATGCTTCGGTTTACACTGGTAGCCGTGAATGCTGAGATCGTAGCTGTCGGCTCCGAGCTCTTGACGCCCTTTCGCCAGGACACCAATTCCCTGTTCCTGACCCGGCGTCTCAATGAGCTTGGAGTGGACGTCATCTTCAAAACCATCGTCGGCGACCGTCCCGAGCATCTTCTCGCTGGCGAGCCGGATCGCGCTCTCCCGCGCGCACATCGTCATCTTTTCCGGAGGTCTTGGCCCCACCGAGGACGATCTGACGCGCGAGTGCGTCGCCCAGGCGCTTGGCCTTGAGTTGCGCCGCGATCACGAGATGGTGGCCGCTCTCTACACCCGGGCCGCTGCCATGCGCATGCGCATGGCGGAAAATAACGTGAAGCAGGCCGACTACATTGCCGGCGCGGAGTTATTGAAGAACTCGCGCGGCAGCGCCCCGGGCAGTGGCTGGACACGGTTTATGAAGGCCAGCGGCGCGTGCTGATTTTGTTGCCCGGCCCTCCTTTTGAACTGGAAGGCATGTTCAACGACCACTGCTTCGAGCGCCTCAAGCTGGTGCTGCCCGAAGAACATCTGGCAACGTGCGAGTTGAAGATCGCGATGGTGCCGAATCCAGCGCGGACCAGCGCGCCGCAATTATCTACAAGCAATTTCCCGAGGTCGAGACCACCATCCTCGCGCACGCGGGCGAGGTGCAATTTCATCTCAAGGCGCGCGGCACAAGTCAGAAGGAGGCCGAAGAGCACATCGAAAAGCTGGCTTCTCTGCTTGAGGACGAATTCGCCGACGAGATCTTTTCCTCCGGCGGCGAGTCGTCTGGAACAGATTGTCGGCTACTTCCTGCAGATGCGCGGCGCTACCCTGTCCGTTGCCGAGAGCTGCACCGGAGGCCTGCTGGCCGAGCGAATCACCCGCATCAGCGGCTCCTCCCGATATTTTATCGGCGGAGCGCTGGTGTATTCCGACCAGTTGAAGCGCGAGTTCTGCGGCGTGCCTCCGCTGCTGCTGGCAAGCGATGGCGCAGTCAGCCGCTCGGTGGCCGCAGCGCTCGCCGAAGGAATTCGCCAGCGCTGCAAGACCACCCTCGGCATCGGAATCACCGGAATTGCGGGCCCCGGCGGCGGCACCGACGAAAAGCCCGTCGGACTCGTTTACATTGCGCTCGCCGACGGCAAGCATACCGAGGTGGTCGAGCGCAGATTTCCCGGTGACCGTGACCGCGTTCGCTGGTTTGCCACGCAACTGGCGCTCGATCTATTGCGCCGCAAGCTCCGGTAACCTATGCGCCTGTTTGTTGCATTGGACATCGACGAAGCCATCCAGCAGCGGCTGGACGATTACGTGCGCACCCTGCAGCCCCGCCTGCCCGGAGTGCGCTTTGTGCGCAGCAACAACTATCACGTCACGCTCAAGTTTCTCGGCGAGGTGCACAACGCAGACGCCGTGCGCGCGCGCCTGCGGGAGGTTCGCGCTGCAGGCTTCGAGATCAACGTTGGCGGCGTCGGATTCTTCCCCGAGGCACGCGCGCCGCGAGTCTTCTGGGCTGGGGTACATTCTCCGACGAATGCCCCCGCGCTGCCCGCGCTCGCGCGCGCGGTCGATCAGTCGCTCGAAGCGCTGGGCTTTCCGCCCGAGCGCGACTATCATCCCCATCTCACATTGGCGCGCAACGGCTCGGCAAGGCCGCGCCGCAAACGGCACGAGCCGCCGCCCGGAGCATTTGCACAGCTTACCGGAATTGTGGCATCGAGTCCGGCGCCGGAGTTCGGTACAATGACGGCACACGAATTCTTTTTATACGAAAGCAGGCTGTCGTCCAGCGGACCCAGCTACCACAAGCTCGAGACCTTTACACTCGCTTGATGGGCGCCCCGCTATAACATGAATATGAGTTATCCCACTCTGACTCGCCATTGCCGCCGGTTCCTATCTTCTTGGCTCGATTCCCTTCGGCTACATCCTGGTGCGCGTCTTTCAGGGAGTCGACGTGCGTTCGATTGGGAGCGGAAATATCGGCGCGACGAACGTCGCCCGCAGCGGCGGCAAGAGGCTGGCCATTGCCACGCTCGTGCTGGACGCGTTTAAGGGCTGGCTGCCAGTCTTTCTGGTCTTCACGCTTCCCATTGTTCCGGCCTCCAGCCAGGCGCAACTGCATACGTTCGCCACCTTCGCCGCGCTGATGGCTGTGATCGGACACATATTTCCGGTATGGCTCGGCTTCAAGGGAGGCAAGGGCGTGGCCACTGGGCTCGGCGTCTTCCTTGCCCTGGCACCCAAGATTGTGCTGATCGCCTTGGCGTTGTTTCTCGCGATTGTGGCGCTCACCCGGTACGTTTCACTGGGCTCGATTCTTGCCGCTGCCGCAGTCCCGGCCGCGCTGTGGTGGCTTGAGCGGGATTCATTTCCCGCCGCCGCACTGGCCATGTGCGCCGCCGCTGCGCTACTGATCATCGTCCGTCATCACCAGAACATCGCACGCCTAATGGCGGGCACCGAAAACCGTTTCGGCGCTAGAAAGGCATAGTTTTCATGGCGAGAATTGCAGTTATTGGCGCCGGAGCCTGGGGCACCGCGCTGGCCATTGCGCTGGCGCGCAGGGGCTCGCACCAGCTCAAGCTGTGGGCTTACGAAAAAGAAGTGGTCGAGTCCATCCGCGCCACTCACGTCAACGAAGTGTTCCTCAGCGGCTGTCCTCTACCTGACAACATTGCAGCGACCCAGAGTCTGGCCGAGGCAATCACGGACGCCAAGATCGTGCTTAGCGTCATGCCCTCTCATCACGCTCGGCGCGTATGGAGCCAGATGAAGCCGCTGCTCGATCCGGAGATGGTGCTGGTCTCAGCCACCAAGGGCATCGAGAATGAATCCCTGCTGCGCATGACGGAGGTCATCACCGATGTGTTGACTCACGGCGAAGGCAGCTTTCAACCGCGCCTGTGTGCGCTCAGCGGTCCCACCTTTGCGCGCGAGGTGGCCAAGGGGTATCCCACCGGCGCCAGCGTGGCTTGCGCCGATGCCAAGCTCTCGGGACAGGTTCAGGAGCTGTTCAGCGACGCCAACTTCCGCCTTTATCGCAACGATGATGTGATTGGAGTAGAGCTGGGAGGCGCTGTCAAGAATGTAATTGCCATCGCCGCCGGCGTGGTTCATGGCATAGGGTACGGCCACAACACGGTGGCCGGACTGATCACCCGCGGCCTGGCCGAGATGACCCGGCTTACCGTCGCCTGCGGAGGTCGCGCCGATACCATGGCAGGACTCTCTGGCCTGGGAGACCTGGTGCTGACCTGTACGGGCGGACTTTCGCGCAATCGCAGCGTGGGCGTCGAACTCGGACGCGGGCGCAAACTCGATGAGATCATTGCAGACATGCATGGAATGGTCGCAGAAGGCGTACTGACCACCAGCGCCGTGGTTGGCCTCGCGCATTCCACGGGCGTGGAGATGCCTATCACCGAACAGATGCACTTGATTCTGCAGCACGGCAAGTGTCCGGGCGACGCCATTCGCGACCTCATGCATCGCCCGCTTACGCAGGAAAGCGCACTCTAACGGCATTCGCTCCAGCCCGGCTGGTTATAATTGAAGGCGCAATGATTCAGACGCTATTTGGAAGCCTCAACCAGCCCGAAGAAAAGAAGGCATCGCTCTTTGAGCGCATGAAGCAGGCGGTGACGCGCACTCGTGAAAATCTCACGGAGCGCATCGACGATGTCGTCAGCTTCGGTAAGGAAATCGACGCCGGCACGCTCGACGATCTGGAAGCCACGCTTATCTCCGCCGATCTCGGCTCAACCACCACACGCGAAGTGTTGGCCGCGATGCGTGAAAAGGTGAATCGCAAGCAGATTGGCGACACCGCGGCGCTCAAGCGCGTGCTCAAGGACGAACTGCTTGCCATCCTCGACCGTGCCACGGCGAGCAAGCCGCGGGTTGTGGCCGATCCTCCGGAGATCATTCTGGTGGTCGGCGTCAATGGCGTCGGCAAGACCACCACCATCGGCAAGCTTGCCCACTCGCTGCGGGCGCAGGGCAAAACTGTTCTGCTCGCTGCCGCCGATACCTTCCGCGCCGCCGCTATCGAGCAGCTTGAGATCTGGGGAGAACGCACCGGCGCCGAGGTCATCAAGACCAAGCCCGGAGGCGATCCCTCCGCCGTACTCTTTGACGCATTGCAAGCCGCCAAGGCGCGTAAGACCGACTACGTCATCGTGGACACAGCCGGACGCCTACACAACAAACAGCATCTGATGGCCGAGCTCGAAAAGATGTATCGCACCGCCAATCGCCTGATCCCCGGCGCTCCACATGAAACGCTGCTGATCATGGACGCCACCACCGGCCAGAACGGACTGCAGCAGGCCAAAGTGTTCACCGAGGCAGCAGGTGTGACCGGAATCGTACTCACCAAGCTGGACGGCACCGCAAAGGGTGGCGTTGTCATCGCAATCTCGCGCGAGATGAATCTTCCCGTGCGCTATGTCGGCGTCGGTGAAAAACAATCGGACCTGATTCCGTTTAGCGCGGTCGATTTTGTCGACTCGCTGTTTGCCTAGCCATGGCGATAAAGACTGACGAACTTTTTCTCAAGCAGGCTCTGGAACTGGCGGCGCGCGGACGGGGTCTCGCCTCGCCCAATCCTATGGTCGGCGCTGTCATTGTGGACGAGCGCGGGCGCATTGTTGGCCGTGGCTTCCACCTCTACGCCGCTCTGAAGCACGCCGAGGTGCTGGCCATCGAAGAGGCCGGCGGGCACGCGCGCGGCAACACGCTCTACCTCAACCTGGAGCCCTGCTCCCACACCGGACGCACCGGCCCTTGCGCAGACACGGTAATCGCTGCCGGAATCGCGCGCGTCGTCTGCTGCATGGAGGACCCGAATCCTCAGGTCGCCGGAAAAGGTTTCGAGAAACTGCGGGACGCGGGAATCGAAGTTGAGGTTGGAACCTTTCAAGCCGAGGCACGGCGACTGAATGAGAGCTTTGCACAGTACATCCGCACCGGCCTGCCGTTTGTGACCCTCAAAGCCGCAATGTCGCTCGACGGAAAGATCGCAGGCCCGGGCATGTCCCACTCGCAACCGACGTCGGATTCCGTAGCCCAGGCCTCTTCCAACCCGAGTGCGAGCTACATAACCGGGGAAGCTGCGCGCCGTAGCGTGCATGAAATGCGTCACGCCAGCGATGCAATTCTGGTTGGCGTAGGCACCGTCATCGCCGACGATCCTTTGCTCACCGACCGCAGCGGCCTGCCGCGCCGCCGGCCTCTGCTGCGCGTGATTCTCGACTCCCGTCTGCGCCTGCCCCTGACCTCGCGTGTTGTCAAAACCGCACAGGAGGACGTCGTCGTCTTCTGCTCCTTTGCCGAGGAGAACAAGCGGCGCGCCCTGGAGGAACGCGGAGTGCGCGTTGAGCAGGTGGAGATTGAAACGCCGATTCCTGGCAGCGAACCGCTTCCGCATGATGGCCGTCCCGATCTCTATCGTGTTTTCAACTCCCTAGGAGCCCAGCAGATCACCAGCCTGCTCGTCGAGGGCGGAGCCGCCGTCAACTGGGCTTGTCTGCGCAACCGTCTTGTCGATAAACTCATGCTCTTCTACACGCCGCGAATCTTTGGCCCGGTCGGCGCCATACCTTGGCTGGAGGGAGAGACCGCTTTACCCCTGGGTGAAGACATCCGCTCCTCCAACATTCGTATCGAGCGCTTCGGAGAGGACTTTGCGGTAGAAGCCTATTTGCGTGACCCATATCAACCGCTCCGGCCACAAGGCTGAGAGGAGATCTCATCATGTTTACTGGAATCGTCGAAGAAGTTGGACACATCGCCCGCATCGATCAGAACGGAGAGAACCGCCGAATCGTGATCGAGGCGAAGAACGTAACCAAGGAACTGCGAACCGGAGACAGTTGCGCCGTCAGTGGCGTATGCCTAACCGCGCTCGATATTACTCCCACCTCCTTTGCCGCCGATCTGGCGCCAGAGACCTGGGTGCGCACTTCGCTCTCGCGAATTCATCCCGGAGCCCAGGTCAATCTCGAACTTCCCCTGGCCGCGCAGGGCCGCCTCGGAGGACACATCGTGCAAGGCCACGTGGATGGCGTGGGACGCTTGGAAGCCTTCGAGCGCATCGCTGATTCCGACGGATTCTGGCTGCACGTCCAGGTCGATCCCGAACTCGAAAAGTATCTGGTCTTCAAGGGCTCGATTGCGATTGAAGGCATCAGCCTGACGGTCGCGAAACTCGAAGGCCTGCGCTGCTCGGTTGCCATCATTCCGCACACCGTCGAGTGTACGAATCTGGGCACGCTCAAGCCCGGCGATCCCGTAAACATAGAAACTGATATTGTCGCCAAGTACCTGGAAAAGTGGATGATGCGCGACCGCCAGCAGCCCCTCAGCGTTGGGACGCTAGTGGCGAAAGGCTTCTGACCGGCTCAGGAAATTTCGCAGGAGAGCACTTGTGCGGCTTATTCCGTGCGGAGCGGAGCGGCAGGATTTGGGCCGCTTCGCCAGTACGACAAATCCAGCGTGTCCAAGGCAAGAAATTCCTGCACAATTTCCACGTTGGATTGCTCCATCTCGGCCGGGGTTCCGAAGAACACCACTTGCGCCTCATGCAGGAAGACGATTCGATCGGCGACCTTTCTCGCCAGTGCCATGTCGTGCGTCACCACGATGCTGGTCAGCTTCAATTGATACTTTAACTTTTTGATCAAATTGCCTAGCAAATTAGCGGTTAGCGGGTCCACCATCGTAGTCGGCTCGTCATACAGAATCGCCTCAGGCTGTGCCGCCAGCGCGCGCGCAATCGCTACCGAGCGCTTCATTCCCGTCGATAGGCCGGAGGGCAATTGGTCGCGGTATTCGCGCACGTTCACCATCTCCAATAGTCCATCCACTACTTCATAAATCTGCGCTTCGTTCAGATCTCCCCGTTCGCGCAGCGGGAACGCAACATTTTCACCCACGCTCAGCGAGTCGAATAAAGCGCCATTCTGGAAGACCATGGTGACCTTCTTGCGAATCTGCTCCAGCTCTTTTTCCGGATAGTCCGTGATGTCTTCGTGCGCCACCCAGACCCGGCCGCTATCGGGCTTGAGAAACCCCATAATCAGGTGCAACGAGACCGATTTGCCAACGCCGCTTCGCCCCAGGATGCCGACGGTTTCTCCGGCTTTCACCTCAAAGCTCACGTCGCGCAGAATTACGTGCTCGCCAAACTCTTTCCTGACGTGCTGGAACCGAATGTATGGACTGCTTTGATCGAGGTCATTCATTGGCGTTTCACTGAGTGTATCCGAACCTTGCTGTCCGCACCACGTTCCAAGCCCAGGCTACGCGCTGGCCGCCGTGGTTGGTTGCCACTGGATTACCATACCCACGATGCGCCCGGCCATGTCCACATCCAGGCGTCCTGGGACACTGACCACAGTGTCTCCGCTTCTTCCCTTGACCGCGGCAAAGACGTTCGGTTCCGCATAACTTCCCTGCCCTTCGCCGCAGATGAACGCCAAGGCCTGCGGGTTGCGCAGTTGCTTGGGAAGCACGAAGGTCAGGTCGGCGAGATCCCCGTTCTCTGTCACAGAGAGCGCCACCTCCACGTCCACGCTCATCTGCACGTCGTCAACGCCGATTTCAAGATTCGGCTTGAAGGCGACATAGTACAGAAATCCCAGCACGGGATCGAATTCTGCCCGCTCCACTCGAATACTCATCGTGGCCGCCTCGCCTGCTCCTGAAGCAAATGGGTTTGTATCACAAACGGCAGATTCGCACCAACTTGCGTGGGTCGAATCCAAGCTGAATAGTATGTTTGGCGCCAGCGATTACCGCGCCTCGATTTCGTAACTCCCGAATTTGGCCCGTTCCACCTATAATCGCTTCTGACACCTTCTAAGAGTGAGATACGCGCGTGTACCCTGACTGGTTTCTGGGAGCCGGATTCTTCTGTTTCGGCCTGATCTTCGGCAGCTTCCTGAACGTCTGCATCTACCGGTTGCCGCGCGGCTTGTCGGTGGTCTCGCCGCGCTCGGCCTGTCCGGAGTGCCACGTTGCAATCGCCAGCTACGACAACATTCCGGTACTGAGCTGGATGATCCTGAGCGGCCGCTGCCGCCACTGCCGCACACCTATCACCGCACGTTACGCTGTTGTGGAGTTGATCTGTGCCTTGCTCTTCTTGCTCTCTTTTCTGCGCGGCGGCGCAACTCCTGAGGCCGCCAAGGGCTGTGTCCTGAGTTTCCTGCTCGTTGGGTTAATCTTTACCGACGCCGAGACTCACCTTCTCCCCGATGCCATGACCCTGCCCGGAGTTGGGATGGCTCTCATATTCAGCTTTTTCTCCCTGGTCCCCGGGCCGGTCTACGATTTGCTTCCAGTGCATTTTCACAGCGCCCCCACCCTCCACCAACTAAATCTTCAACTCGGTTTTCGTTCCCTCGGCAATGCACTGCTAGGAGCTGTGCTCGGCTCCGGCATTCTCTATGGGATCGGTTGGATCTATCTGAAGCTGCGCAAGGTCGAGGGAATGGGGTTGGGAGATGTGAAGCTGATGGCGATGGCTGGCGCATTCCTTGGCCCTGCCATGACGGTCTTCGTGCTATGCGCGGCTTCCCTACTCGGCGGAGCATACGGGATTCTGATCCTCGCCGTTGTCTTTCGGAAGCGCTTTGCCCGTTACCGCGTCCGTCTCCGGCAGCGTGCGGCATCACGCGCCTGGCAGGCAGCGCAGATCGCAATGCGCGGACTGGAAATCCCTTTTGGCGTCTTCCTTTGCGCCGTCGCCATCGTGACTTGGTTCTACGGCGCGCAGATCATGCAGGCTTATCTTGGCCTGCTCCGGCTTCCCGGCTAACCCAACCCGGGACTCTCGTGCTACCCGGTACCGCGCGTGCAACTGTCCGAATCATCCGGGCGGGAGCTACAATGTGTTGCGTATTGAATGAAATGCACATCGGGAGGAAAGAATGGGAAAGGAAAATGGAGGAGGTAACTTCCGCATGACTTTCCGTTATCTGCGCGTTCCCGCTTTCCTGGTTCTGGCGTTCTCGATTTCTTCCTATGCGCAATCGCTCGGAGACGTTGCGCGTCAGCTCCGTGCAGAACGACAGCAGAGCGAACATTCCAATCGCAAGGTCATCACCAACGATGACATTGTGAGCCCTGATTCACGGAGGAATGCGACCCAGAGCACTACAGCAGAGAACATAGCCAAGGGCGAACCCGGGAAGGAAGGCGAGGAGGCGGCAAGTTCCACCGCCGAATCCACTGGCGCGAAGGTAAAAAAAGATCCAGCCAAGGAGCACGAAGCGCAAGCGGTTGCGCTCGATAAGCGAAGCGAGGAGATTAATCGGGTATACCTGGACCGTATCGCCGCTATCCGCACGCAAATCAGCACCGCGCAACAGGAGCTGGCAAAGCTTCAGGTGGCCCAAGTAGAGAGCACCAATAGTTACCGGCGCACTCTCGGTGTGTCACCGAATGTCGGCACTTATGCGGAAGAGCAACGCTTATTCACCGAGCAGATTGAAGCTCACCGCGATTTGATCAACAGCTTGAGCTCACAGCTAGAGGATGCCGAGGAAGCGGCGCGCCACGCTGGAGTTCCGCACGCCGAGCGATTGACCGTGTTCTACCGCTCTGCCTTCTCCGCCAGCCTCTTTTGGATCTGCAACAGGTGATGATGGCCGTGAACGTAGTGGAATTTCCTCCACTGCACAGGCTTCAGTGGCCCCAAGATCGGATGCATCCCGATAGGCTCCTTGCTCCCCCACCGCTCGACTGCCGCCGCAATGGCGACGTCCATCCGCTGCAGGTTCATCAATGCCCGCTCCAGCGCAACCGGGCCGGGGTCGCCTTTGGGCGTCACCATTGCCGGAGCTTTAGCGCCCTGGGGATACACTCCCAGGTTCACGACCAATAACTTCTTCAAAAGCTCCGCAACTTTTGCAGCACGCACCTGTGGAGGGCCGCCCACGCCCATGCTCAACTCCAGCATCTTTGCCGTAGTACCGTAGCTGCGGCCCAGATGCTCGATGATCTGGGCGCTGCTCCATCGTTCTTTGGGCGCGGAATTCCAGTCCGAGTCACACAAGCCGCGGGTCGTCGCTTCCATTTCGTTTCGCAAACGATCCAACCAAGCATCCATTTCACGATCACCCGATCTCGATTTACCTGAACCGATTCTTACGTCAATCTCCGCTTCACCCAGATGGGCTTTCTGTCTCCGGATGTTGTCATTGCTTCTTCAATCGCTCCAGCGCCTTCTTCGCCTCACCCGCGCTCGGCCCATCCTTCAAAATTGCCAGGTACTCCTGGTAGCGGAGCCGCGCTTCCTCAAAATCCTTGCTCTTTTCCAGAGTCTGCGCCAGCTTAAACGTGGCGACCGCATCGTGCGGTTTGAATAGCAGAGCCTCTCGGTAGCGGCTGAGCGCAGCCTTGTAGTTCCCAATGTTGAAATAATAGTCCCCGACCTCCACGTCCTTCATTGCGCGCAGTGGATTCCACTCGTGGGTCACGTCATCGGTAACGTGCCCGCCATCGGGGTGCGCCAGCACGTCACTTGTCGGCGGCGACAAATCAATGCGGGTCTGGTTGCTGCTGCTCTCTTCGTCACTGCGAGGTGGTGCGCTGTTGGCAGGCACCTGCGGGGCTTTCGCGTGATTGGTGTATCGCGGATCTTCCGTCAGCGGGCCGTCGGCTGGCCCAGGAATCTGCTGCTGTTGCGCCGCTAGCGCGGGCGCGTAGAGCATTGCGCCACCCAGCGCCAAAGCCAGTATCCATCCGAGCCTCATCCCCTGATTGTACCCGTGGCGGGCTTTACACTTTTGCGGATTTTACTAGGAAGCGCCGTTTTGTTTCCCGGTTTTGCACACGCGCTCTCACTTCCAGTTCGGTGGTGCCTTCGGCCAGCGAGATGGGCATTTCGGCGATTCCAGCCTCGTTCGTGAGTGTGTTTTGCAGCACCCCAGAAGCCGACTGCGTCTTCCAGCACGCGTCCACCTGCACCGATGCCGCAACCAATCCGCCGGAGAGAACTCGAAAGCGAAGCACCGCTCCCCCGCCGGAGAGCCTGACTGAGCCGAGAAACTGCACCACCAGTTCCTCCGCCGTCTCCTGATTCAGCACCTCGTCTACAAAACCATCGCGTACCGCTTCCAGAACCCAGCGGTGCTGCGCGCGCGCCAGTTCCTGGATTGCAGCTTCGTCCGACTCTGGAGGGAGCGCGGTGGAGCGTTTGCCGATGCAGCGGCCGCTGACGAAAACCTGGGACTCCAGGCACTGCTCGCGCTCGCGCACTTCGGTTTGCACGTGGTAGAGCGTACCCTGTGCGCGAATGTCCGTATTGAAGCCGAAGATCATCTTTGACGGGTTTCTCTCTGCCGCAAATCCACCCGACATTACCGAAGAACATGTCCGGCGTACTTAAAAGGCCCATTACCAACTTTGGATTGTCCAGTACCAGTCGCCATTTCCACAACGTTACTTTGGTTTTATTGTGCCTTCTCAGGCACCTTATTTTTCAAATGCATTCCTGCTTGACACTTTGAAAAGCGAATATCTATACTTGCCCGTTCCCAAATGAGTGCTTCAGCGCGATAACAGCGATGACAGACAATTATTTTGCCAGGTATATTCCTCTGCTGATCCACTTCACGGTGGTCTGCCTTCTTGCAGCCGCCATCGTGACCTTGTCCTATCTCATTGGTCAGCACAAGGTTAACAAGAGCAAGATGTCGCCCTACGAGTGTGGTATGGAGCCCGTCGGCGATGTCCGCCAGCGATTCAGCGTGTCATTTTACCTGGTCGCGATGCTCTTCATCCTTTTCGATGTGGAAGCGGTTTTCCTTTATCCCTGGGCGATCCTGCTGAAGCAGCTAAAGATGTTTGGATTCTGGGAGATGATGACTTACGTCGCGATCATCCTGGTCGGCTTCTTCTATGTGTGGATGAAGGGCGTGCTTGACTGGAACAAACCTTCCCGCGACGAGGCGCTCTGAAGATAATGGCCCTACAACCTGCTATCACCGATTTGGAAATGCTAAAGGACCGTCCGGCGGTTGCCTGCCTGCTCGCCGCACTGCCCCAAGCACTTCAAGCCGCAAAGTTTGATCGCGACGAACTCACGCTCTGGATCGATTCGATTCATCTCGTCGCCGCTCTGGACCTTCTGCGCACGGCCGCCACCACCCGCTTTGCGGTGCTGGCCGATCTTACCGCGGTCGACTGGTTTCCGTCCGAGCCGCGCTTTGAGCTGGTCTACTCTCTTCTCTCCTATGAGCGTCGTGAGCGCCTTCGCATCAAGGTCAAGGTCAACGGAGCCGATCCGTACATCGAGTCGATCACTTCATTGTGGATGGGAGCGTCACCCTTTGAACGCGAGGTCTTCGATCTGTTTGGCGTCCGCTTCCAGGGGCATCCCGACCTGCGCCGCATTCTGATGCCGGACGATTGGGAAGGTCATCCCCTACGTAAAGACTACCCGGTTGAGGGATACCGCTAATGCCCAGCATTGATCAATTCCGCTCCGAGCCCGTTGTCGAAACCATCGATGGCGACCGTACCATGGTTCTCAACATGGGGCCGCAGCACCCATCGACCCATGGTGTGCTTCGCCTCTTGCTGGAAATCGACGGCGAGACCATCGTCCGCATTCGTCCTGACGTTGGTTTTCTGCACACCGGAATCGAGAAGACCTGCGAGGCCAAGTTCTACCAGCAGGTCGTCCCCCTCACTGACCGCATCGACTATCTCTGCCCCATGACCAACAATCTGACTTACGTGTTGGCCGTCGAGAAGCTCCTGGGCTTGGAGATACCGCCGCGCGCGATGTGGATTCGGCTGATGCTCAATGAGTTGACTCGCATCAACTCGCACCTGGTATGGCTTGGCACTCACGCTTTGGATATAGGCGCGATGACCGTATTCCTCTACTGCTTCCGCGAGCGGGAAGAGGTTCTTAAGATGTTCGAGATGGTTGCCGGCCAGCGTATGATGACCTCCTACTTCCGGGTAGGCGGCCTCGCGATGGATCTGCCACCCGGGTTCCTTGATTACATCAAGAACTTCGCGAACTATTTCCCTGACCGCATCGAACAGTATTCCGACTTGCTCACCAACAATCCGATCTGGCTGGGCCGCACCAAGGGTGTCGCGCGAATCACCAAGGAAGATGCCATCGATCTCATGCTCAGCGGCCCCACGGCCCGTGGCAGTGGCGTTGATTGGGATCTACGCCGCGACATGCCCTACGGCGGATACGATCAGCTCGAGTTCAAGGTTCCCGTCGCCACCGCAGGCGATGTCTTCGCCCGTTACGAGATACGCCTCGAAGAGCTTCGCCAATCCAACAGCATGGTCAAACAAGCCATCGCGAATCTGCCTGACGGCCCGATTAAGGCCAATGCGCCGAAGGTCGTTCTTCCCGATCGCGAGAAGATGAAGACGCAGATGGAAGCGCTCATCTATCACTTCAAGATTGTCACCGAAGGCTTTACGGTTCCAGAGGGTGAGGTCTATCAGGGCGTGGAATCACCACGCGGCGAGATGGGCTACTACGTGGTCTCCGACGGCACTGCCAAGCCCTATCGGGTTCACATGCGCAGCCCGTCGTTTGCCAACCTCAACGCCATTGGGGTGATGTGCGAACATAACCTGCTGGCCGACGTGGTTGCTGCCATCGGAAGTATCGATATCGTACTCGGCGACGTGGATCGCTAACAAGCTGACGGTTTGAACGGAGACGAATTGGAGCACTGGGGAACGCAGTTTGCCAAAACCATAGGTCATCGCAGCGAGGGTCAGAGCGACTTCGCCCTCGATCTCATTGACCTGCTTCAGCAAATGGCGGAAGAGTTCAACAAAGAGGCTCCGAAGGACTTCAAATTTTCGCTCAAGGTCCTGCCGAAAGGCGAAGACGTTGAGATCACGAACGGCTACAAGACTGCCGTGGCCAGTGCAACGTCTTTGCCTGGAGCCATATTCGTTCGCGTGTGGAACAACAGCACCGAGCGAAGCTTCGAGGGTACCTTGCACAATACTCCGCAAGGCTTTGTCCCCGACGGTGTTCCAAGCGAGTGCTCCGTTCCATCCGGCTTGGCCGAGTGGATGATCCACGAGGTCTTTGAACCGTAATATTCTCGGGAGTTCGACAGAATCTCCCATGATTGACTAGCCGTCGTATCAGTAAATATCGGGTTCCAGAGGCACATGAAATTCAGCGAACAACTCGAAGCGCGATACTCCGACATGCTCACGCACTATCCGGTGAAGCGCTCACTCCTCGTTCCCTTCCTGCTCTATATTCAGGACGAATATGGCTATGTAACCGATGGGTCCATCGAGGAGCTCGCGCGCCGGCTGGAAATCACCGAGCTCGATATTCGATGCGTCATCAGCTACTATTCCATGCTGCGCACCACGCCCGGCGGCAAGTACAACGTGCAGGTGTGCACCAACATCGCCTGCCTGTTGCGCGGCGGAGAAGAAATGTTGGAGCACGTGCGCGGAAAGCTCGGCGTAGCCGTCAACAAGGGAACCACTCCTGACGGTGTCTTCTCGGTGGAAGAAGTCGAATGCATTGGCGCCTGTTCCTGGGCGCCCGCAATGCAAGTCAATTACACCTTCCACGAGAACCTCACGCCGGAAAAAATCGACCAGATCCTTGACGAGTACAGGCAAAAGGCGGCCCAACAGTAGCTATGGCATACCTGGTCTCCCATCCCGATGAGGTAAAAGTCGTCACAAAGCGCTTCGGCCAAGGCGCGGCCAACCTTGATCGCTACCTCGAGCTCGACGGCTACAAAGCCTTGCAGAAGGCACTCGAACTCGGTGCCGACAGCATCATTAACGAAATGAAAGCCAGCAACTTGCGCGGACGCGGTGGCGCAGGCTTCCCCACGGGCATGAAGTGGTCCTTCGTCCCCAAGGAGAGCGCCAAGCCCAAGTACGTTCTGTGCAACGGCGATGAGAGCGAGCCAGGAACCTGCAAGGACCGGCTCATCTTTGAGCAGGATCCTCATGCCATCATCGAAGGCGCAATGATCGCCGCCGTCGCCGTCGGCTCGCACGATGTCTACATCTACATTCGCGGCGAGTACCGCTATCTGCTGGAGATCATGCAGAAGGCCATCGCCGATGCCTACGCCAGGGGAATTTGTGGCAAAAACATCTTTGGCTCCGGCTACGATCTGAATGTTTACTGGCATGGCGGCGCTGGCGCCTACGAGGTCGGCGAAGAGTCCGCCCTCATGGAATCGCTCGAAGGCAAGCGCGGCATTCCCCGCATCCGTCCGCCTTTTCCGGCGGTGGTTGGACTCTGGGGCGGTCCAACGGTCATCAACAATGCCGAGACCCTCGCCAGCGTCCCTCACATCATTCTCATGGGCGGCAAGCAGTATGCCGAAATCGGCGTAGAGCGCAACGGTGGCACCCGCCTCTTCCAACTCAGTGGACACATCGAGCGCCCCGGCGTCTACGAACTTCCTCTCGGCTACAATCTACGCAAAGCCATCTACGAGGTCGGCGGCGGTATCGCCAACGGACGTGAACTGAAATGTGTCGTCCCCGGAGGCTCCTCCGTGCCCTGCCTTACCTCAGAGGAGATCGACATAAGTCTCGACTTCGACGCCATGATGAAGGCCGGAACATTCCTCGGCTCCGGCGGCATCGTAGTCCTCGACGACCGGACCTGCATCGTCAAGTTCGCCCTGCGTACCAGTCAGTTCTACCGCCACGAAAGCTGCGGCTGGTGCATTCCCTGCCGCGAAGGCACGGACTGGCTGACCAAGACCCTCAAGCGCTTCCATGCCGGGGGCGGAGTAGCAAAAGATATCGACGACCTCGGCTACCTCGCCGAAAACATGTTGGGCCGCACCTTCTGCCCGCTCGGCGACGCAGCGGCGATGCCCATCATCGGCTTCGTAAAGAAGTTCCGCGAGGAATTTGAAGCACACCTGAATGGCCGGCCCTGTCCCTACGGACAGCATGGCACCTTACACGAATTACCGGTTCTGAGCCACTAAGCTCACGCGAAGAGAATTCATGGCCGACGTAACGCAAAACGCGACGCAAAACGTGACGCTTACGGTAAACGGAAAAACGATCACGGCTCCCAAGGGCACCTTGCTCATTGAGGCCTGCAAGCAGTATGGCATCGAGATTCCCGCCTTCTGCTACTACCCCGGACTTTCGCTCCAGGGCGCATGCCGCATGTGCCTGGTCGAAATCGAAAAGATGCCCAAGATGCAGACCGCCTGTACTACGCCCGTCGCTGAAGGCATGGTGGTGCAGACGGAAACCGAGAAGGTGGTGCAGGCCCGCAAGGCCACGCTCGAAATTGCTGCTTGCCAACCATCCTCTCGATTGCCCGGTCTGCGATGCCGGCGGCGAGTGCGAATTGCAGGACATGACCTTCAAGTATGGCGCCGCTGAGTCGAAGTTCATTGACATCAAGAGCCACCGCGACGAGCAGCAGTGGTCGCCGATTGTCTTCTATGACCGGCCGCGCTGCATCCTTTGTTATCGCTGCGTGCGCGTCTGCGGAGAAGGCATGGACGTCTGGGCGCTCGGCATCCACAATCGCGGCCAGGGTTCGGTCATCGCGCCCAACCAGGGCGACTCGCTCGACTGCGAAGAGTGCGGAATGTGCATCGATATCTGTCCGGTCGGCGCACTCACCAGCGGCTCCTACCGTTACAAGACGCGACCCTGGGAGATGACTCACGTCGGCACCGTCTGCAACCACTGCGGCGATGGCTGCATTACTACGGTCGGCGTGCGCCGCTCAGACACCGGCTCCGAGATCGTGCGCTGCGACAACCGCGACCGCAGCGGCATCAATGATGATTTCCTCTGCATCAAGGGTCGCTACGCCTACGACTTTGCCGCCAATCCCGAGCGCGTCACCACGCCGCTTATCAAGCGCGACGGAAAATTCGTGGCTGCTACCTGGACCGAAGCTATCGAAGTGGTGGCAGCGAGATTCCAGCAGATTCTTTTGGCCAGCGGCTCGCAGTCCATTGGCGTGATCGGTTCCAACCGCACCACCAACGAAGAGAACTACCTGCTGCAGAAGTTCGCCCGCACCGTGCTCGGCACCAATAACATTGACCACCATCGCACCGCCGACTTCCCTTCCTTTGCGCGCGCCATCGCCGCCAACAAGGCAGCAGACGGCTTCGATGAGCGAGGTTGCCACCGCTCCGGCGATTCTGCTGATCGGCAGCGATCCCACCGAGCAGCATCCACTGCTCGCCTGGCAAATTCGCAACGCCGTGCGCCTGCGCAACTCTCGCCTCTACGTGGTTAACGCCAACCAGATCAAGCTCACGCGTCAGGCCGCACAGGTTGCGAAAATCGCCCCCGGCACCGAGCCCGATTTTGTCTCCTTCCTCGCCGGCAACGATGCTGCGGCCTCCAAGCTGGGAGTGCCCGCCGAAGCGCTCGGAAAGCTGCGCGACGCGCTCGCCGCCGAAAGCAATCTCCTCATCGTTTTTGGCCCTGAGCTGCGCGGCGAAGCCATCGACGCGCTGGTCGCCTACGGCGCGCCGAAAGCTGCAAAGTTCATCTGCCTGGCCGATTACGCCAACTCGCGCGGCGCGGCTGACATGGGACTCTATCCCGACCTGCTTCCCGGATATCACTCGGTCGCCAGTAGCTCGCAGGCGACACGTGCGTGGAAGAGCCGAAATCCCGACCGCTCCCGGCCTCGCGCTTCCGCAGATGCTCGACCAAGCCGCTGCCGGAAATCTGCAAGCACTCTGGGTCGTCGGCTCAAACCCTGCCGCCCGCTATCCGAATAGCCAGGCGTTCTCGCGTCCGTTCCTGGTTGTGCAGGATATGTTCCTCACCGAAACCGCACAGCACGCCGATGTCTTTCTGCCCGCTGCCTTCGCCTATGAAAAGGCGGGCACGGTGACCAATACCTGCGGCGATCTGCAGCGCCTCAAAAAAGCGTCCGACGTTCATGGCGTCAAGGCTGACTTTGAGATCATCATCCGCCTTGCGGAAAAGATGGGCGCCGACGTTGAGAAGCTCGTGCCCTTCCGCGGCTACACCTTTGCCGATGCGGGCCAGAGCCGGGGCGCTCAATCCGGCGAAGCCGATCGCAATGCTGTGTTTACGGAAGCCCACGGACTGGCGTCGCGCACTTCACCACTGGATCCTACGATTACGCTCGATGAAATTTCCGAATTGGTTCCGGGCTATGCCATCTCCCAGCTTGAACTCGCGGCGGGCAACCCGCAGCGCACGGAGCTGGTGCAGATCGAGCCCGCGGGAATTTCAAGCCATCCTGAGCTGGTTTCGCCCGCCGGAGACTCTCTGTTCACCTCCGGCACGCTTGGCCGCTACTCCGCAACATTGAACTCGGTCGTCGAAAACCATCGCAAGACGAGCGAGCCAATCGGGGCTGACTGATTATCTTTTATCCGGCCTTCGGGCCGGAATTTGTAAGTTTCTGCCGTAGCGCGCTAAGAGCGTCGGCACGGCTGGGGATTGATCTTCCGATGAACGCTTTGACTTTTTTGATCGTCGCGGTAATCAAGATCGCCGTCACTATCGGCGTTCTGCTCACCGTGGTCGCCTACACCGTGTGGCTGGAGCGCAAGGCTGTGGGCCGCATGCAGAATCGCTGGGGCCCCTCGCGCGTCGGTCCCTTCGGATTGCTGCAGCCTCTTGCCGACGGAGCCAAGTTTCTGTTCAAGGAAGACGTGACGCCGCCCTACGTCGAGAAGAACATCTACCTTCTCGCGCCGGTGCTTGCGCTCATCATGGCCCTCACTTCGATTGCCATGGTCCCCATCGGCCCCATCGTTCACCTGTTCGGCATCAGCACCCCGGTGCAGATCACCGGCGTGGTGGACGCCTCCGGGCACGCCAGCGACATCAATGCCGGAATTCTCATCATCCTCGGCATCACCTCGCTGGGCGTCTACGGAATCGCTCTCGCGGGCTGGTCGTCCAACAGCAAGTACTCGCTGCTGGGCTCGCTGCGCGCCTCGGCACAGATGGTCAGCTACGAAGTTTCGCTCGGCCTCTCGCTGGTTGGCGTGCTGCTCATGTCGAGCACCCTCAGCCTTACGCGGCATCGTCCACGCGCAACTCGGCACATGGTTCGGATTCATCCCGCAGTGGTACATCTTCCGCGGCCAGTTCATCGCGTTCTTCATTTACATGATGGCGGCCTTTGCCGAGACCAACCGCATCCCCTTCGACATGCCGGAAGCCGAGACCGAACTGGTCGCCGGATATCACACCGAATACAGCGCCATGAAGTTCGCCATGTTCTTCATGGCCGAATACGCCAACATGGTCACCGTCGCCTGCATCGCCTCCATCATGTTCCTGGGAGGATGGAGCGGGCCGTCGCTGCCCTTTCTGCCTGCGGTAGTGCAGGCGTTCCTGCCGCTGTTCTGGTTTTCGTGCAAGATTTTCTTTTTCCTGTTCCTCTATATCTGGATTCGCGGCACGTTGCCGCGCTTCCGTTATGACCAGTTGATGGCCTTCGGCTGGAAGTTCCTCTTCCCGCTCGCGCTGGCCAACGTGATTGTCACCGCTTTCTTCGTGGCGATCCGGGCATGATGGCCGGAATGGAAAACTGATGCATCTCTTTCTCTTTCTGCTTTTCGCGACGTTCTGTGTAGGTGGCGCGATCAATCTGCTGATTCAGCGGAAGACCATCAACAGCGCGCTCTCGCTCATTGTCGTCATGGGCTCGCTGGCTCTCATCTACCTGCTGCTCGGCGCCGAGTTCGTCGCCGTCATGCAGGTGATCATCTACGCCGGCGCCATCATGGTGCTTTTCATCTTCGTCATCATGCTGCTCAATGCCGGCGAAGAAGAGCAGTCCAAAGGCAGCCATGTCGCCAAGATCTTCGGCATTCCCGGGCCTCTTCGTAGGCGGCGCCATCGGCATCTGGGTATTGCTCCAGCACCGTCCGCAAGAGGAACTCATCCCCATCGGCGCGCTCTATGGCCCCGCGGACAAAGTTGGGCATGCTGCTTTTCACCAAGTACCTTCTCGCCTTTGAAGTCACCAGCGTCCTCGTGCTCATCGCAATCATGGGCGCGGTGGTGCTGGCTCGCAGGAGCGATTCATGATTCCCCATCTCCTGGTATTTGCTGCTCAGTGCATTCCTGTTCGCCTGTGGCGTCACCGGCTTCCTCACCAAGCGGAACATCATCACGCTCTTCATGTCGATTGAGCTGATGCTGAATGGCGTGAACCTTTCCTTCGTCGCCTTCGCTACCCGTCTCGGAACCCTCGACGGACACATCTTCGTCTTCTTCGTCATGGTCGTTGCCGCCGCCGAAGCCGCAGTCGGACTGGCTATCATCATCTCTGTCTATCGCACGCGCGAGACGCTTAACGTCGACCGGGTGAACCTACTGAAACTATGAATCTATTCTTCCAGCATCCCTGGCTCATTCCGATCCTGCCCCTGGTGGGCGGGCTGATCAACGGACTATTTGGCAAGCGCTTCGCCAAGTCCTTGGTCGCCTCCATCGCGCTCTTCTTTACCGGAGCGTCGTTCCTTGTCGCCTGCGCGCAGGCCTACACGCTGGTGCACTCCGGCGCCGATGCGGTTGAGACCATCTACGGCACGTGGATTCGCGCCGGCAAGCTTCTCCGTCGACTTCGGCATCTATCTCGACCATCTTTCGCTGGTCATGATGCTGGTCGTCACCGGAGTAGGCTTCCTGATTCACGTCTACTCCGTCGCGTACATGGAGCATGAGGGCGGCTATTACCGCTTCTTCGCCTACCTCAACTTCTTCATGTTCTTCATGCTCACGCTGGTGCTCGCCAACAACTACCTGCTCATGTTCGTGGGCTGGGAGGGCGTGGGTCTCGCGTCGTACCTGCTCATCGGCTTCTTCTTCCTTAAGGACTCGGCCGCCAACGCCGGCAAGAAGGCCTTCATCACCAACCGCGTCGGCGACTTCGGATTCCTGATTGCGCTCTTCCTGCTCATTCAGCACTTCGGAACCTTGCGCTACGCCGCGGTCTTCGATATCGCCTCACACTTCCCGGTTGAAACCGCCGCCGGAGTGCTGACCGCTATCGGCCTGCTGATGCTGGTCGGCGCCTGCGGCAAGAGCGCGCAGATTCCCCTCTACGTCTGGCTGCCGGACGCCATGGAAGGCCCCACGCCGGTCTCCGCCCTCATCCACGCCGCCACCATGGTCACGGCCGGCGTTTACATGGTCTGCCGCTCCAACGCCATCTTCAGCCGCGCCCCCATTGCGCTGCTCGCCGTGGCCATCATCGGAACCCTGACCAGCTTCTTCGCCGCCACCATCGGCATCACGCAGACCGACATCAAGCGCGTGCTTGCCTACTCCACGGTTTCGCAGCTCGGCTACATGTTCATGGCTGCCGGCGTCGCAGCCTACTCCGCCTCGGTCTTCCACCTCATGACCCACGCTTTCTTCAAGGCATTGCTCTTCCTCGGCGCCGGCTCGGTCATTCACGGCGTCGGCGGCGAGCAGGACATGCGCAAGATGGGCGGCCTTCGCAAGTACATGCCGTGGACCTTCTGGACCATGCTGATTGCAACCCTCGCCATCTCCGGAATTCCGCCCTTCGCTGGATTCTTCTCCAAGGATGAGATTCTCTGGCAGGCCTTCAGCAGTCCGCATGGCAGCAAAATCTTCTGGGTCTTCGGTGTCATCACCGCCTTCATGACCAGCTTCTACATGTTCCGCCTCATCTTCCTCACCTTCACCGGTGAGTATCGTGGCGCGCAGCCCAAAGCTCACGCCGCTCACGGCGGCCACGGTTCACACGACGACCAAGTTTCCTCCCACGACGATCACGGCCATAGCCACGGTACACCGCATGAGTCGCCATGGCTTATGCTCGGCCCTCTGGTGCTGCTCGGCGTGCTCTCCATCGTCGGCGGCTGGGTTGGCATCGGCAACCGCTTCGAGCACTTCCTCGAGTCCGGTAATTCAAAACGTCTCCGTTGAGCAGAGCGCGGCCCAGAACGGCGAGACCACCGCTACCCCGGTCAGCGAAGGCGAAGGTGCAGCCGATGAGAGCAAAGGCACCGAAGAACTGCTGATGGGCGTCTCAGTCCTCGTCGCCTTCTCCGGACTCGGACTCGCTTGGTTCCTCTATGTGAAGCGTCCCGAACTGCCCGCGAAGATCGCCGAAGCCTCCGGACGGTCTTTACACGCTGGTGCGCAATAAGTATTGGATCGATGAACTTTATTCCGCCGTAATCATCGGCCCTCTGGTCGCGTTCTCCCGAAGTAGTGCTCTGGCAGACGATCGACCAGAAAGTAATCGACGGCACCGTCAATGAAGCGCTGTCGCCGCGCTGCGACGTCTCGCAGATTGTCCGCCAACAGCAATCCGGCCTTGTCCGCAGCTACGCCGGATGGGTTGCCGCCGGTGCCGCGGCGGTGGTCGCCTACATGGTCTGGATGGGAACCCGATGAACTTATCTACGCTCAATCCCTGGATTCTCACGCTGACAACCTTCCTGCCCGCGCTGGGAGCGCTGCTGATCGCCTTCCTGCCGCGACGCGACCGCGATATTCGCTGGTTCGCCATGGCAATTTCGGTCATCACCTTTCTGGTTTCCCTGCATCTGCCGCTGCACTATCGCGAGGTCGCGCCCGCAGCCTCGGGCAGCTTTGCCTATGAGCAGAACCTGCACTGGATCACCAGCCCCAACATCCACTACCACATTGGTATCGACGGCATCTCGCTCTGGCTTGTCGTACTGACCACTTTCCTGGTTCCGTTTTGCGTCCTTGCCTCCTGGAAGTCGATCCATGAGCGCGTGAAGGAGTTCTTCATCCTTCTGCTCCTGCTGGAAACGGCGATGATCGGCGTCTTCATCGCGCTCGATCTCTTTCTCTTTTACTTCTTCTGGGAGGCCACGCTGATTCCGATGGCTCTCATCATCGGCATCTACGGCCACCAGCGCCGTGTCTATGCGGCCGTCAAGTTTTTCCTCTACACCATGATCGCCTCGGTATTCATGCTGGCGGCCATCATCTGGCTCTACGCCCAGTCGGGCACCTTTGACTTCACCGAGCTCCAGCATCTGCTCGCCACCGGCGCCATCGCCCTGCCCGGCCACGCCGGCGCTCTGGCTTTTCCTCGGATTCTTCGTCGCCTTCGCCGTCAAGGTGCCGCTCTTCCCTCTTCACACCTGGCTGCCGGATGCCCACGTCGAAGCGCCCACCGCCGGCTCGGTGCTGCTCGCCGGAGTCCTGCTGAAGATGGGAACCTACGGCCTGTTGCGCTTTAACATCGGGTCTCTTTCCTGCCGAGGCGCACAAGAACGCGCCCTGGATCATCACCCTCGCTATTATTGGAATCATCTATGGCGCGTTGGTCGCGCTCGTCCAGCCGAACATGAAGAAACTGGTCGCCTACTCATCCGTCAGCCACCTCGGCTTCGTGGTGCTGGGCATCTACAGTTTCACCCGCGCAGGCATGGATGGCGCCGTCTACCAGATGCTCAACCACGGCATCTCCACCGGCGCGCTCTTCCTCCTGCTTGGGCATGGTTTATGACCGCCGCCACACTTACGAGATCAAGGAATACGGCGGACTCGCCACACCGATGCCCGTCTATGCCACGCTCTTTCTGATCATCACGCTCTCTTCCATCGGACTGCCTCTGATGAACGGATTCGTCGGCGAGTTCCTGGTTCTGAGCGGCGCCTTCCAGGCCAAGGCCATCTATGGCATCATCGCCGCCAGCGGCGTCATCTGGAGCGCCTTCTATATGCTCTGGCTCTACCAGCGCACCTTCTACGGAACCATCAACAACCCGGTCAACGCAACGCTGCCCGATGCCGATTTGCGTGAACGAAGCATCCTCTGGCCCCTGGCAGTCGTGGCTCTCGTCATGGGAGTCCTCCCCAGCCTCTGGATGAACTCCATCGACGCTTCGGTCGCGGGAATACTGGACGGATCAAACGCCGCGTCCTCCGCTCCCACACTCCAAGTCAAGGTCAACACGGTGCTCAAATAGCCATGCCAACAGCCGCCGACTACATCCGTATTCTTCCTGAAATTGTCCTCACGGTCTGGGGCATGATCGTCATGTTCATCGAGGCGATCTTGCCCCCGCGCAGCAGCCGCAAGGGTCTGGGCCTGTTTGCCGCCTTTGGCGCGCTCGCCGCTATCGCCGCAACCATCTACCAGGCGCAGCCTCAGTTCGCCGGCTATGGCTTCAACCACATGCTGCGGGTCGACCACTTCAGCATTTTCTTTCACCTCATCGTCCTGCTGGTTGCTCTGGCAACCATCCTTATGTCGCTCGACTATCTCCCCTTCCAGAAGATCGATCGCGGCGAATACTACGCCCTGATCCTGCTTGGGGCGGTCGGCATGTGCCTGATGTCTTCCGCCGTGGAGTTGGTGCTCATCTTTATCGCACTGGAAATCTCCTCCATCTCCAGCTACGTTCTTGCCGGCTTCCGCCGCCGCTCTGCCGAGAGCGCCGAGAGCTCGATGAAGTATTTTCTCCTCGGCTCCTTCGCTACGGCCTTCTTCCTCTACGGCGTAGCCCTGCTCTACGGAGCCACCGGCTCCACCAACGTCTTTGACATCGCGGCGGCCCTCAGCAGCACCGCCATATCGAACCGCTCGCCTACATCGCCGTCGCCCTCATCTTTACCGGCCTCGGCTTCAAGGTAGCCTGCTGCTCCCTTCCACGTCTGGACTCCGGACGTTTATGAAGGCGCGCCTTCGCCTGTAGTGGCCTTCATGTCCACCGCTCCCAAAGCAGCTGCCTTCGCCGTTCTTATCCGCCTCGTCATTGATACGGCCTCGCCCCACTGGTTCTGGATCATCTGGGTCGCCGCCGTTCTTTCGATGTGTGTCGGCAACCTCGGAGCCATCCTCCAGAGCAACGTCAAGCGCATGTTGGCCTACTCCTCCATCGCGCACGCCGGATATCTGATGGTCGCCTTTGCCTCGGCCAGCAATCGCGAACTCGGCATCTCAGCCGCGATGTTCTACTCCGCCGCCTACGCCGCCATGAACGTCGGCGCTTTCGCCATCATCACCCAGATGGCCGGCAGCGGAGAGCGTTACTCGCTGATCGACGACTACTCGGGACTGGGAAAGCGCTCGCCCGTGCTGGCCGCCGCCCTCACCTTCTTCCTTTTGTCGCTGATCGGGATTCCCATCACTGGCGGCTTTTTCGCCAAGTTTTACGTCTTCAGCGCCGCGCTCCGCACCCACCTCATCTGGCTCACTATTATCGGCGTGGCCAACAGCGGCGTAGGCTCCTACTACTACCTGCGACTGATTGTCCGCATGTACATGTTCGAGCCGCGCACGGAAGAGCCCGCTCCCCCGGTACGCTTCGGGGTCGGCATGGCGATCGCCATCAGCCTCATTGCAACCCTCTGGCTCGGCGTACTCCCCAACGCAGTCCTCCATTACACCCAAAGCGCGCCCACCATCCTCGCCAGCCACTAGAACAAACATCGTTATCGGGTAGGAGGCGGGGTTACCCCCGCCGTCCTCCCACACCACCGGACGTGCGGTTCCGCATCCGGCGGTTCATGAAACAGGCGAGAAGCGCCGCTGAGTTTCCAGCAGCGAAACTAGCGCCATGCGGTCGAACCAAGACTTCGGATAGGCTTCATTCATGTGCGAGGCACCGCTGTTCCACCACGGACCGTGTCCGTTGGTGGCCGATTGCCACGCACGTTGCTGTTGTAGTCCACGTCGCATTAGGTTCTTGGCCCGTGTGTGATTGCGCTTCCATTGCCGCCAGAGCAGCGCTCGCAGCCTGTGTCTGATCCAGCCATCGAGTTCCTCCAGCACACCTTTTACTTCGGTAAGCCGGAAGTACGAGATCCATCCCCGTAGTTGGGGATTGAGCTGCTCGACCGCCTGTTTCAGGCTTTTGCCACGTGCCTCCTGTAGCGCCTTGCGGACCTTTTCCGCAAAGCGCTCACGGCTCTGTTGCGCGATCTTCAGCTTCGGTTTCTTGTGCCACGTCATGCTGTAGCCCAGAAACTTCCGCGGCCACGGACGCGCCACCGCGCTCTTGGCCGCATTGACCTTCAGCTTCAGTCTTTGCTCCAGAAACGCTGTGATCGCCGTCATCACTCGCTGTCCACTCCGCTTGCTTCCGACATAGATATTGCAGTCATCCGCATAACGGCAGAAGCGATGCCCGCGTCTCTCCAGTTCGCGATCCAGATCGGTCAGCAGGATGTTGGACAGCAGCGGCGACAGTGGTCCACCTTGCGGCGTGCCTTCCGTTCGCGCACTCACCACCCCGCCTTCCATCAGCCCCGCTTCCAGATAGCGCCGGATCAGCTTCAACACCCGTTCATCCTTCACCTTGCGCACCACCCGCGCCATCAGCACGTCGTGGTTCACCCGGTCGAAGAACTTCTCCAGATCGAGATCAACAGTCCAGCGCCTGCCTTCGGCAACGTAGCTCCGCGCGGCTTTGACCGCTTGGTGCGCGTTGCGTCCGGGACGAAAACCGTAGCTCGACTCAGAAAACTCGGGTTCGAATAGCGGTTGCATCACCTGATGCAGCGCCTGTTGAATCAGACGGTCCAACACCGTCGGAATGCCCAACGTGCGAACCCCGCCTTGCGGCTTCGGTATCTCCACCTTGCGCACCGCCGACGGCACGTACTCGCCTGCCAGCAGCCCTTGTCTTACTCTCGGCCAGTGCGCCTGGAGCCATGGTTTGAATGCGGCCACCGTCAGTCCATCGACCCCCGGTGCGCCTTTATTCTTCACCACGCGCTCGTAGGCACACAGCATGTTGCTGCGTGCCACTGCGGCTTCCATCAGCCGCAGTGCTTCTGGTTTCGTTCGCCCAACAGCCGCCGTCCGAACCTCCGCGCCCGCGCCAGTTCCCGGCAGGTTCCGCCTGCCTTTGCCTGTGCTGGCCGTACTCGCGTACGCTTCTGCATCATCGGTTCGCATCGAGATCTGTTGTCCTACTCCCGTATTTCATGTTCGGCCCTTCGTCCCGCTTGCGCGGTACTACTATGGCCTCGGCTGACTTCTGGTGATCCTTCCCAACATCTCTCAATGCCGGTAGCACAAGGCAGACCACCAGATCTCCCCGGGTATTGCGCACCCACCTTCACGCTTATGCCTGTCGGATATACGTCACGGCGTTCCGTGCAAGAACTGGGCTTTGCGTCTAATGGCCCGCTTACCCCGCCGTGCCGCCTCTATCCGCTTCCTGTTCGTCAGGCCAGCGCTTTGCCTCCGGCTTCCTTCGGATCCCGCCTCGCGACGGACACCCTTGCCGTTCAGCTAACACTTCCCCTTGCCGGGTGTGTAGAGGACTTTCACCTCCAAGTGAGTGCGCCCTGCCGGGCGCACCACAGCAAAGGCCCGGATTGGCTCCGGGCCTTTTGCTTGCGTTGCCGCAACTCTATCGTGAATTCATCGTCTCTTGCTTCAGGGTGTCATTCCAAGTCTCCAGAGGAACCCCGCACCCTCCAAATCTCCCACACCGCACTATAGGCGACTCAACAAGTCGGCCCCAAAATGCAATACCAGCCAAGCCCGTCTGCCATTCATGATTCACCATCTGCTTGAGGCTCCACAGGAGGACACGGTCGACCAGCCGATGCAAACGGAGGCGAAGCCATAACGGCCAACAGTAAAGCCCCCGCCGCGGCGAGGGCTCACTTGAAGCTAAAGATCTACTTCACAACCTTGGCGAATACCACGACCAGCGTGAACAGCACCAAAGACTCGACGAATGCCAGGCCGAGAATCATGGACAGTTGGATACCGGCGCGGGCGGAAGGATTGCGAGCCAGCGCTTCGCAGGCAGCGGCAGCAACGCGGCCCTGTCCGAGGGCGGCCATACCGGCGGCAATCGCCATGGCGAAGCCGGAAGTGATGGCAACCCAGTTCGTGCCGGCGGCGGCAGCGGCGGCGGGTTCCTGTGCGAAGACCGGAGTGGCCAGCATCAAAATGGCCATCATGGAGAGTAGTACGAAAAGCTTCTTGCTCATTGTCATTGCTCCTTCAGATTTCGCCGCCAGTGGGTGGTTGACGTTCCGCGCAATGGGAGGCCCTCACGCTTGCGGCGTACAACAAAACTTTTCCGCAGCCAGCGAACCGGCTGCTTCTATCGGATACTCTCTAGTGCTCGTGCGCCGTGGCTTCGCCCAGGTACACCATCGCCAACAGCACGAAGATATACGTCTGGATCACTGAAACGCCGAGGTGCAGGCCCAGGAAGACTACCGGCAAACCAATCGGCACCAGCGAGAAGAACACCAGGGTCACCATGTCGCCGGCAAACATATTGGCGAATAGACGGATGGTGAGTGACATCATGCGCGCCAGATGGCTGCACACTTCGATCACGAACATCAGCGGCGCAAGCCACCACACCGGCCCCATGAAGTGCTTGATATATGCCAGGCCGTTGGTGCGGAAACCGTGCATCTGGTAAAAGAACCAGGTCACCACGGCACAGCCCAGCGGCACCACCGGCACGCCGGTCGGAGTCTCGAAGAACGGAATCAGCCCCAGCAGGTTGCAGAGCAGGATGAACAGCCCGAGCGTGATCAGATACGAGAGGTAAGGCTTGTTGTCATGGCCGATGATCTCGGAGCTCTGCGCGTCAATGAAGTTGTAGACGCCTTCCAGCATATGCTGCAGCGCCTTCGGCTTATCCACCGAAAGGCTCGCGCGCACCGCCAGGAAAAATGCGATCAGGATCATGAAGACCAGGATCTGCATCGCGACATGGTCAGGAATCGGCGCGGCGGGATTGTGGGGATGGACTCGCAGCGCGGTCAGCAGCGCTGTCACGGGTCCGGCAAACAAATGGTTCAGGAGCGCGGTAAATGGCAGTTGATGCATTTGAATGTCTGGTTTAGTCCCATTCAGGATGATCGCCGGTTGCTGGCGACGAACTCATACACGGCCTCGCACATGACTGCGACGACAGGCATCGTAAGCCCTGCCAAGAACCCAACCAGGCCGCGTAAGGAACAAGTAAAGATAACATAAGCAAAGAGCGCTATCAAGAAGATACGCCCAACTCCGCGTGCGACCACGGCCGCGCCGCGCTCCCGGCTCTTCGCTTCCACAATTCGCTCGCTGATGGCATTCACCGTTGCCGCCAACCAGCGGAAATTGATCCATCCCAACACCGTTCCCAAAAGCATTCCCGCCGCCAGCATCCATCCCAGCGGCCTCGCCACGGCTGCCGCACACACCGCTCCCGCCGCCACAATCATCCATTCCAGGCGCCGCACCGTGGCCGCATACTCCGCCATCTCCTGCGCCGAAACCTCACTCCAAGCTAACTCCCCGGACTCCGGCCAGTCCTCCGCCGCCGGCTCTGCCTCTACTGATCCGGGTGAACCGTCAGCCGAAGCCTCGCGTGGCTCTTCGCGCGAATCATTGTTCGAATCTTGGGATGCGTCTGGGCCCGAACCTTCCTGAGCATCTCCGCGAGCGGCCTTGCGTGATTCTCAGGCTTCTCAGCGTCCGTCACTACTTGGTGTCCTTCTCATCCTGGTCTTCGTCTGCGCTCGCCCGCAGCGCCCGCCGAATCATCGACACAAACCCGGCCACAGCCCCAAAAATGATCCCGACCAGGTAAATCCAGTGTGTGTGTAGCAAGTAATCCCCAAGCAATCCCATCAAGTAACCCACAATCACCGCCGCCGGAATCATGAACCCGATCTCCGAGTAACGCGCCACCATCACCCACGGACTCTCTTCCCGCTTTTCCGGTTTCTCGTCTCTCATATCCACGCTTTCTTGGCTGGCGATGCAAGCCGCATTCGGCTGACCCGCAACTCGCAGCTCCCCTGCTGTTATACAATTTTCCTGTGTCCCTAGACGAAAACATTTACGAGCTACGCAAACAGAAGCTGCAGCAGATCGAAGCCCTCGGTCAGCCTGCCTATCCTCACCACTTCAATGCCAGCCATCAGGTACCCCAGATTTTGGCCGCGCACGCCGCCAGCACGGGCGAGCAGTTGGAGGCCGAGCGCGTCAACGTCACCGTAGCCGGACGCTTGATTGCCATCCGCCTCATGGGCAAAGCCAGCTTCTCCCATCTCCAGCAATCCGGCGAGAAGCTCCAGATTTATGTCAAGAAGGATGCCGTCGGCGACAAACTGTGGGAGCTCTATAAGCTTCTCGACATCGGCGACCACGTCGGCGTCAAAGGCTATCTCTTCCGCACCCGCACCGGCGAGCTCAGCGTTCACGTCGAAGATCTCACCTTCCTCGCCAAAGATCTTCTGCCGATGCCGGAGAAGTTCCACGGCCTCACCGACGTTGAGCTGCGCTACCGCATGCGCTACGTCGATCTCATCGATCCCGAGGTGCGCCAGGTCTTCACCAAGCGCGCCCGCATTGTGCAATCGATCCGCCGCTTCCTCGACGCCCGCGACTTCATCGAGGTCGAGACTCCGATGATGCAGCCCATCGCCGGAGGCGCCGCCGCGCGTCCCTTCGTCACCCACCACAATACGCTCGATATCGATCTTTTCCTGCGCATCGCCCCTGAGCTCTACCTCAAGCGCCTGGTCGTCGGCGGCCTCGATCGCGTCTATGAGATCAACCGCAACTTCCGCAACGAAGGGGTCTCCACCCGCCACAACCCAGAGTTCACCATGCTCGAGTTCTACCAGGCCTACGCCGACTACAACGACCTGATGAACCTCACCGAAGAGCTCCTAAAGCAGGTTGCGCTCGATGTCAACGGCACTCTGGTCAACCAGTTCGGCGAGCGCGAGATCGACTGGAGCAGCTTCCAGCGCCTCTCCATGCGCGAGGCCATCATCAAGTTCTGGCCCCAGACTGCCGGCGACCCTCCCACGATGGAGGATTTCAAAAGCGCTGAGCAGATCGAGCCACTCGTGCGCCGCCTTCAAAAGGCCAAGGTCCAGCTCCCCTACGATCCCAAGGAGCCCGCCGGTCTCGCCATCGCCGGCATCTTCGAGGCGATTGCCGAGGAGCATCTCTGGCAGCCGACCTTCATCTACGACTTCCCTCTCGCCATCTCGCCGCTCTCCAAAAACAAGCGCGACGAGCCCGATTTCGTCGAGCGCTTCGAGCTCTACGTCGCGGGCATGGAACTCGGCAACGCCTTCAGCGAACTCAACGATCCCGAGGAGCAGCGCCGCCGCTTCGAGCAGCAACTCTCCGAGCGCGCCCGCGGCAACGACGAGGCTCACCAGATGGACGAGGACTACATCCGCGCCCTCTCCTACGGCATGCCTCCCACCGCAGGCGAAGGCATCGGCATCGACCGCCTCACCATGATCCTCACCGGCTCCACCTCCATCCGCGACGTCATCCTCTTCCCCCTGCTCCGTCCCGAAAAGAAGGAAGAAGAGAGGGCCGAGACGGCCGTAACAGAGCAGAAGTAGCGCGAACAAAGGAGACCCACATCTGCCGCAGTCTGGAGATGTGGGGTCAGGACGAGTGAATCATTGAGGAAAGCAGTACTCTGACAGGTGCCCCAGGTTCGCCGGTTGTTGGCTAACCTGGGGTTGTTGACCCTTCTTGCAACCAGAGAACATCCGCGATTTTCAAATTCAGCGATGAAATCCACCGCCACCGTGGAAGCCTCCGCCACCACCGAAGCCTCCACCACCAGCGAAACCGCCACCACCAAACTCACCAAAACCACCACCTCGAGTTCCGGCCATCTGCGGTCCAGAATGAAAGCCGCCCCCCATGGAGCCCGGCCCATGGTAGATACCATGTGAGTAGTTTCCGTTTGCGAGATAGGGCGAATGACCTCCCCAATCACGGGAGAAGGAGTTGAAGTGATGAGGAAAAGGCTTGCCAAAGCCGTGTCCATAATACCCAGCGTAACCGTATCCACCATACCCGTAGAACGGGAAGAACGGGGCATCATAGGCTAGCCAGGGAGAGTAGAAACCCCAGCCGAAGGGGCTGTAGAAGACCCCGTCTCCCGGGAGAAACGTGTAGGAGGAGAACCATGGGTCCCAATACCAGTTCGGTCCGGCCCAGCCGCCCCACATCTCTGAGGTGTACATATCTCCCAAATTCACGTTGGCTTCCGCAAGATAAGCAGATCGCAAGCTGCTCCAGCGATATAGGCTGCCTTCCTGATACGGCTCCTTTTTGAACTTGGTGGCCTTGAGTTTGCTGCCTTGGGCAAGCTGCAGCTCTCGCCCGCCCTTTACCGTGACATGCTTCCCACCATCGTCGACTCTGGCCTTACCATCAAACACGCGTAGTTGATTTTGCCTCAAGTCGAAATCGTACAAGCCGCTCTTCAGCAGCCTGACCGTAGCTCCGCCCACGATGACGCCGATATTGTTTTCTTTGTGAACATCCGCAGCCTCAATCATGGCGTGCCCTTTGTCCAACTCAACCGCAGTGTTAGCAAGGTCTGGAGAAATCATCTTCACGGAACTGTTGTCGCCGACACGCAAAAAAACGCCGGGAGTCAGCAGCACCTCGGCCTTGCCTTCTTCTGTTGTTAAGGAGTCACCTGCCTTTAGCTCTACGGTTCCTACCGAACCGGAGCTGAGAACTTGCGTGCCCATCGAAACCTGTCCTTCGATGTAGTTGATCGATCCTGGCGCCGCCGTATTTGGGTTTGCAACGCTTCCATTTGTAGCACCTCCATTTGGAGTATTTCCAAACGCGGGCAGGGCACAAATCGCGGCCACGAGCAGACCTGCAAGCGCTTTCAGCCCTCGAATTGCCATCTCTCTACCTCCACCTAGCTGCCTTAGATGATCTTGCCTCTGTGGGCGACGCTGAATGGCGAGTGGCCCGCTGTCACGAGGACGAACTATGAAGCAGATGGCCCACTCCGCCGAGCGCCCGCGGCAAAGCAGGGTGCCCCACCTTCGACGCGCGCCTTTTGCGCGGCGAAGGTGAGGTTTTTGACTTTGTAGTTGTGTTTGCTTTTGTAGTCGCGCTTGCAGGCGCCCCCATCTGCCGCAGTTTAGGAGAAGTGCGAACGCGTTCCCTTGTCTGCGTTGCGCCCCAGAATGGAACGGCTCCCCATTTTTTGCACCCAATCCCGTCCGTCATGATCTACACTATCAGGCGGGAGGACGGCCACCGCCGCGCGGGGTCGAGCCTTGTATACTGCCCTTTTACCGTACAGAAGCGAGTACCCAATGGGATTTGACTTCACCAGCAAAGAACGCCGGGAGCTCGGCTACCGTCTCATCGACCGCATTGATCAGTATTTCTCCTCCCTGAACAATCGAGCCTATCCAGCCTCCCGACGACCAGCGCACGGTTGCCCACGCGCCTCGCCCACTGCCGGAGCTGGGCTCAGACGCCACCCGGGTGCTCGACGACCTCTGCCAGCAGATGATCGACCGGGGATTTCACATCCCTTCCGCCAACTACTTCGGACTGATGAATCCGACTCCAACCTACATGGCCGTGCTCGCCGAGGCGCTGGTTTCTGCGCTCAATCCGCAGCTCGCATCTCTGGCGCGCTCGCAGTTTGCCAGCACCCTTGAGGCGGAAACCATCGGCTGGATCGCCTCGCGTTTTGGCTGGCACAAAAACGTGGGCGATGCACTCCCTCCGCACGATGCAATCCTCTGCGACGGCACCTTCACCAGCGGCGGCAATGAGGCGAACTTCACCGCCCTGGCGCTGGCCATCTCGCACCACTTCCCTAATGCACTGGAAGACGGAATCGCCACCATCGGCGCTCGCCCTGTGCTCTATGCATCGGCGGAGTCCCACCATTCGCTGGAAAAGTCCACGGGACTGCTTGGCCTGGGACGCAAGGCGCTACACCGCATTCCGGTCAACGATAGTCTCCGCCTCGACACCGCGCGCCTCATCCTGCAAATTGAAGCTGACTACGCCTGCGGCTTTCTTCCCTTTTGCATCGTTGCCACCGCAGGCACCACCAGTTCCGGAGCCATCGATGATCTCAACGCTCTGGCCTCCATCGCCGAGCGCTACGGACTCTGGCTGCATGTGGATGGCGCCTATGGCGCGGCGGCGGCGTTCAGCGACAAGTATCGCGGGTTACTGAGCGGCATTGAACGCGCCGACTCCATCACCATCGATCCGCACAAGTGGCTCTGCATGCCCTTCGCCGCCGGAGTCATTCTGACCCGCCATGCAGCGATGCTGGAAAAGACGTTTTCCGTAACTTCGCCGTACATGCCCCGCATGGCGCGGCCCAGCATGATCGACAATTTCAAGGTAAGTGCGCAGTGGTCGCGCCGCATGAACTCGCTCAAGCTATGGCTCACCCTGCGCGTCCATGGCCGCCACGCGTATGAAGAAATGATCGAGCGCCAGATGCAGCTTGCCTCCGACATGCGCCAGTGGTTTGAGCGCTCCGAGCACTTTACGCTGGCCGCTCCGCAGACTTTGCCCATTCTCAATTTCCGTTTACGCGGGGTCAACGAAGATGATGCGGAAGCTGCGCATCAGAACTTTGTGGATGAGTTCAACCGAGACGGCCGCTACTGGATCAGCCGCACCCATGTGCGCGGCAAGAGCGTGCTGCGCATGATGATTATCAGCTACCTGAGCACCGCCGAACACGTTGTAGGATTGCAGGAAGCACTGCAGTCGGCGGCACAACGAATCGCCCTGCCAATCGTGGGCTAGCGCGCTCGACTGCGAACCCAAGCGCCTCTTCTCCGGAAATCTAAAATCGCCTCGAGTTGCACGGCACTCGCCCGATTATTTTGGAGCAATAAAAAAAGGGCCTTGGCCCTTTGCGATCTTTCGCACTCTCTGCTGCTCTACTCTCCCGTTCCCGCAAACACCACCAAAAAAGTCTTCAGCAGAATCTTCGCATCAAGCCACAAACTCCAATTCTCAACATAGTAGATATCCAGCCTGAAATAAACTTCCGCCGAAGGGTCCGTGCGCGCCTCCACCTGCCAGAGTCCGGTGATGCCCGGGCACGCCTGCACGCGGCGGCGCTGTTCTTTCGTGTAGCGCGCATACTCGCTGGTCAGGCAAGGACGCGGTCCAACCACGCTCATGTGTCCGGTAAGAACACTGAAGAACTGAGGTAACTCATCCAGGCTATAGCGCCGCAAAAGGCGCCCCAAACGTGTCACACGCGGATCATTCGACATCTTGAACAGGTTGCCCTGCCGCTCGTTCAGATGCAGCAACGCACCGCGCAACGAGTCCGCCTCTTTCACCATGGTCCTGAATTTTAAGAATTGGAAGCGCTCTCCATTCCTGCCGATCCGCTCGGAAACATACAGAACTGGCCCTTCGGAATCCAGCTTCACCACGATAGCAATCATCAGCAGTACGGGAGAGATGAAGATCAACACAAGCAAGGAAAAAACAATATCAAAACCGCGCTTTGCAAATTGTTCCATGCGCGAAATCCAGCGCCGCTCGCCACCACACGCCGACGAACACTGTCTTACCTCCCGCGATGATGCAAAACTCCCCACTGATAACTCCACACCACAGGTTCGGAAATTCCGACTCCACGAGCCGAACGAATCACTGAGCGCAACCCGATCAGGCTGCGCGCGGTATTCAGTTGGGCACACGCTTGTGCACGATTGGGCACTGCCGGAAGGACACTGCGAGTTGTCTAGAAAATCCCCATTTCTGATGTGCTTCAGAGTAGCACAATCATCTCGCATTCAGCCATAACGCTTTTTTAGTTTTCTCCGGATCCCTTCGCACGAAAGACCTCATCTAGTAACAAATTTGCTAATCAATTCCACCTATGAATTCAACCAGACGAATGAATGTGAAGATTGCAAAAGACGTTCCTTCCGTCGTCATCGTTGGCGCAGGCTTTGCTGGACTTCATGCCGGGCGCGCTCTCGCCAAAGAAAATCTTCGCGTTACGCTGGTTGATCGCCGCAATCATCACACGTTTCAGCCTCTTCTCTATCAGGTTGCTACAGCGGCGCTTTCTCCCGGTGAGATTGCCTACCCCATTCGGCACATTTTCAGAGCTAACGAAAATGTTTCCGTGCTGTTGGCCGAGGCGACAGGCTTCGACTTGGAGCATCGCAAGGTTCAGCTCCAAAACGATGAGCTCTCTTATGACTATCTGATCGTTGCCGCGGGGGCCACCCATGCCTACTTCGGACATCCGGAGTGGGCCATCTACGCTCCGGGACTGAAGAGTGTCGAGGACGCCACCGAGATCCGCCGCCGCATGTTACTGGCGTTTGAAATTGCCGAGCGTCAGGCTCGCCTGAAACACGAATGCGAGCCGATCACCTTTGTTGTGGTCGGGGGTGGGCCAACCGGAGTTGAATTGGCGGGCGCGCTTGCCGGGATAGCCCAGCACGTCTTGGCTTCGGATTTTCGTTCGATTAATCCCCGGAGCACCCGCATCGTTCTCATTGAAGCTGGCCCGAGAATTCTTTCCACATTTCCAGAGGATCTGTCCGCCTCTGCCGTCCAGCAACTGAAGAAGCTTGGGGTTGAGGTCATGACCGACACGGCGGTGACCGGAATCGACGAAGCTCACGTCTACTTCGGCGAGCGAGCTTTTCCTGCATCCGTTGTGCTCTGGGGTGCGGGAGTTTCCGCCTCTCCTGTCGGCAAGTTCCTGGGAGCGCCCACCGATCGCGCCGGCCGCGTAGAGGTCCAACCTGATCTGAGCATTGCCGGACACCCTGAGGTTTTCGTCCTGGGCGACCTTGCGTCCATCCGTCAGGAGAACGGAAAGCCTGTCCCCGGAGTCGCCCCCGCCGCAATCCAGATGGGAAAGTTTGCCGCCGCTTCCATCCTGGGCGATCTTCGAGGTGAACTGCGCAAGCCGTTCCGCTATCGCGACAAGGGTAGCCTTGCAACGATCGGACGCTCTGCGGCCGTCGCCGACATCAAGGGCCTCCGATTGTCCGGTATTCCCGCCTGGCTCGCCTGGCTCTTTGTCCACCTCCTGTTTCTCATCGGCTTCCGCAACCGCATCCAGGTTCTCGCGGAATGGGTCTGGGAGTACGTTACTTTTCAGCGAGGCGCACGCCTCATTACCGGACAGAGCCGCTCCATCGTTCCGCTCGCACCCAGCGCGATTGATGAGCAAGGCAAAAGTGAAGCAGATTTCCAGAAACGCAAAGTCAGCTGATTAGGGCACAATTATGGCGCAAAGAAAAATGCGCCTCGATGAGAGGCGCATTTCGCCGCGTGTTGCGGACTGAAAATCAGCTATAGCTTTTCGTAGAACTCACAGGCCGAGCAGGAGATGAATACGCCGCCCGGAACATTTCGTTCACGATCCTTCACACGCTTCACGATCCGAGTCGGCTTGGCGCACTTCGGACAGTTGGTGCTCTTGGAGGTATCCATTACCTTTTTGCGGTCACCTGTTTTTGCGATCTTAGCCATTAATTGAAACTCCTATTGGGGCCGGCGCGAGGCGCGGCGGAATTGCTCTGGCAGGACATGGGACACCGCGCAGAAAACTGGCGGGCTTCTGCCCGGAAACCACCCAGGAAGCTTTCGCTTGCACCGGAACCCACGGCGGCGGGACGTGAGGACATTTCAGCACTGTCGCAGAAGACTGTCGCACCACCGGGTAGCTGTCTGATTGTATATCATCGGCTTGCATAGCAACGCCTGAAGAGCAGATGGCGCGCTGTGGGGAGGATTAGGAGTCCAACTCGACTCCCAGCGCAGTCTTCAACTGCAAACACTCTTCATCGGCAAGCTTTCTTCCCGCAACTCTGAGATAGAAGGTGTCGATCGCCATCTCGCCTTCGGTATCGATCAGCGCAACCTCAATGTTGCAGCCGTACTCGGCAAAGACAGCCGCAATGCGATGCAGCAAGCCGGAACGGTCCTGCGTCACGACCTCAACGACCGTACTGTGGCTCGACGAGCTCTGATCGAAGTTGATGTTGGTTTCAACCTTCACCTTGGGAACCTTGGCGACGCCGCCGCGCCGCTTGCGGGCCAGTTGCTCCAGCGGAACCGATCCGTTGAGAACATCGCTGAAGCTATTCCGGAAGCGATCCCACTCCTGCACGTTCATCTCAAGGGTATGAAAGCGATCCGTAAACACGAAGGTGTCCACGACCACGCCGGAGTCATTCGAAAAGGCGTCCGCCTTGAGGATGTTCATGCCCCATCCAGCCAGCACTCCGGCCAGGGTGGCAAACAGAGCGGGACGATCGTTGTGTGATCACCGTGAGCGCAAAATCACCGCGCAGCCGCTTGAGTTGCGTCTGCACGCCTGTTGCGACTGAGCTGTGAAGCCATCTCCACGTGCTGAATAATCTCTTCAGCGGCGTGCATACGAGATAGCGCTGCGGCAATCCTTCCAGAAAATCACGCAGCCGGCGGCCAAGCTGCGGAGCCAGCAGGCGAATGCGCGCAACCTGTTCGTCGTGTCCCGCCAGATGAAAGCGTTCATCGTCCACACTGCGATTCAGATGGTTGGCCGTGGCGAAATAAACCCGCCACAGGTTCTCGGCCTTCCACGGTGAGAGCGAGGTAGGATTGACTGAGCCGATATCAGCATAGGTCATCAAAGCCAACATTTTGAGCCGCTCCTGGCTGCCGACCCGCTTGGCCAGATGCATGGATGGTCTCAGGATCAAAGATGTCACGGCGCATGGCAGCCGAAAGATCCAGATGATAGGCAACGAGGAAGCAGACCATCTCCTCCTCTTCCAGCGACAGCTCAAATCTTCGGCAGACCTTCATCGCGACTTCCAGGCTGGCGCTGACATGGTCTTCATTGATTCCGCCTTACCAATGTCGTGCAGCAGCAGAGCGAGAATCAGCAGCTCGGGGTGTTCGATTTCTTCCGTCAAAGTGGCAAGATCGCGGTTGCTGTTCCTCTTTTCCGGACGCAGCTTGTGAATGGAATCGACCGCGCGGAAGGTGTGCTCATCGACCGTGTAACGATGATAGTAGTCGCGAATCACCAGCGATTCCACGGCGCGGAATTCGGGAAGCAGTAATCCCAGCGCACCGAGTTCCTGCATGATCCGCAACGCCTTGGCGGCGTGAGGACGGATGAGAATTTTGCGCAGCGCCTCCCAGCGTTGCGGGCCAGAAATTTCCATGGCTGCAATCGCCGGCAGCGCCTGCTCGATGCGCAGTTCCGTGCTGGCGGCAAGTTTGAGCCCGTGTTGCGCGACAAATTCAAAGCAGTTGAAAAAGTTCTCCGGCGAAATCAATGCAGAAGGCTGCTGCAGCAACACCCGCCCATTGACACAGGAGAATTCGTCGGTGGAAAGACGTGCGCGCCAATTCTGAAACTGTTTGAAGAGCGATGAGCGCGCAGGCACCACTTCATCGATCAGGTTGGCGAACAGACGGTTGACGACGCGCGCCTGCCGGTAGTAGTAGCGCATCCATTCGGCCGCGTCCGCTGCGCCGCCGTCGTAACCGATATGAGCTTCGGCGGCGGCCTGCTGCGCCTCCCAGTTCAACTGGTTGTCATCCCGTCCCGCGCGGTAATGCAGGAAGCAACGGACGGAGACGAGAAAATCCTTCGCCTCCTGGGCGCGGTCGCGCAACGACGCGGGAAAATAGTCGGTGGGGTCGGTCCACCCCTTTGCCCTGGAGAAGCCGTTCAGTAGCGCCAGCCAGGAGGCGACGTTATAGTCGCGCAATCCGCCGGGCGCATCCTTAATGTTGGGCTCAAGATGGAAGATTGTGTCGCCCGCCTGATGGTGCCGCTCCTCATTGACCTCGGCAAGCAATATGACCAGTTCCTGCCAGTCACGCAAAACGGTGCGAGGGATGACCTGATCGCGCAGACGGCGGAACAGAGCGTAATCACCGGCGAGCAGGCGGCAATCGAGCAGCGAAATATTGAACTCGGGATTATCGCGATGCAGTCGCTCGCAATTCTCCAACGTACGCGTGGTGGGGCTGACCTTGAGCCGAAGGTCCCAAAGGTCCTGGCAGAAGGCTCGGATGGCGTCCTTGCGCGACGCAGCAGGCCCCTCCCCATCTGAGAGGAAGAGCAGATCAATGTCGGAGTAAGGCGAGAGCACGCCGCGCCCGTAGCCGCCAATGGCAACCACTGCGAATCCTGCGGGCAAGGACAGGTCCGGGCTGATGTGATGCCGCCAGAGCTGGTGGGCGAGCGAGTCCACGAGCGCGGTCCGCCCCTGGTGCACAGAGCGGCCCGAACGCGTCTTCTCGAACTCCAACCTCAATCGCTCCGAGCCTGCGATGTACTCGGCCTTCAGACTCTGCGCGATTCCCGACGTCATCGATCAACCTCAGTGTGGCTAGAGCGCGTCAGCGCCGCGCTCTTCGTTGCGAATACGAATTGCTTCATCGACACGTGATAAGAATATTTTGCCGTCGCCAATCTTTCCGGTCTGCGCCGCAGTAAGGATTGCCTTCACGACCTCATCAACCTTCTCGTCGTGCAGCACCACTTCCAACTTGATCTTAGGCAGGAGGTCAACGCTATATTCGCGTCCGCGATAGAACTCGGTATGCCCCTTCTGCCGGCCATGGCCGCGCACTTCCAGCACCGTCAGTCCTTCAATGCCAATTTCCAACAGTGCTTCTTTCACCGAATCGAGTTTGGATGGTTGAATTACCGCTTCGAGTTTCGTCATATTTTTCGTCTCTTCCGGGCATGCACGCCCATGCTTCACGCAGCAGAGCTACGATTCCAGAGCATATCCTTCTTCACCGTGTTGTGTCAGGTCAAGGCCTTCCACTTCCTGGTCTTCTCTGACGCGCAAACCAACCGTGGCGTCCACCAGTTTCAGCAAAACTAGTGTACCCACTGCCGCCAGAACCCATGCAATCAAAACTCCCATCGCCTGATTCAGCAACTGGTGAGCGTTGCCATCGAAGAGTCCAGAGCCCGTCACATTTCCCTGCGCATCCTTGAAAATCGGATTCACATAACGGCTGGCAAATACGCCGGTCAGAATCGCTCCCAGGGTGCCACCCGCGCCGTGCACTCCAAAGGCGTCGAGCGAATCGTCATATCCAAACCAGGCTTTGACCCTGGCCACCATCATGTAGCAGAACAGTCCCGCAATCAACCCGATCAACAGTGCAGGCATGGGGCCGACGAAGCCCGCCGCCGGAGTGATGGCCACCAGTCCGGCAACCGCGCCAGAGATACCACCCAGCGCGCTGGGATGACCGGCTATTATCCATTCCGCCGCCATCCAGCCGAGCGCCGCAGCCGCAGCCGCAAAGTGCGTTGCCACGAATGCGCTGGTCGCCAAGCTTCCCGCCGAAAGAGCGCTCCCGGCATTGAATCCGAACCAACCCACCCACAACATGCAGGCGCCAACAAAAGACAGAACTACGCTGTGAGGCCGGAATATTTCCTGGGGATAGTCTTTGCGCTTGCCGAGATAGAGAGCGCACACCAAGGCTGAGACGCCCGAGGTCACGTGTACTACCGTGCCGCCGGCAAAATCCAGGCATGGGAAGCGCCCACCGAGCAAGGAGTTCAGCAGTCCGCCCTTGCCCCAAACCATGTGAGCCATCGGCGAATAAATCACCAGCGACCAGAGCGAAAGAAAGACCACCATGCCACTGAACTTCATACGTTCGGCAAATGCGCCTGAGATCAGTGCCGGCGTGATAATCGCGAACATCAACTGATAGACCATGAAGGTCTGCAGCGGAATGGTTGCGGCATAGTCCGGATCTGGGGCGGCGCCTACGCCATGCAAAAACAGGTGTTGAAAATTCCCGATAAAGCTGTTGCCGGGGCCGAAGGCGAGACTGAAGCCGACGACGCCCCAAATTACCGTCACGATGGCCATCATGGCAAAGCTCTGCATCATGGTGGACAAGACATTTTTCTTGCGCACCAAGCCGCCGTAGAATAGCGCCAGACCCGGTCCGGTCATCATCAGCACCAGCGCCGAGCTAACCAGCATCCAGGCGTTATCGGCATTGCCACGGGCCTCGGTAACCTGCTTCTGTAGGTCCGCAAGCTGCTGAGTAGAGACAGTTTGAGCGCAGAGCGCTATGCCACAGAACAGCACAAAAAGGAGGCAGCAACAGCGTGCGCCCCACCTGAATGAGAGGAATCTGCCTTGTAATTTAATCACTGCATTCTCCGCAAACGATCAACCATAGATATTTGTTTGTGAGCCGGTATGGAAATCAAAAATTCTTATAGGCCCCATGGGCTCTGGTTATATGCTCAACGGGTCATCGGCTGCGCAGGGTTTGCCGCCGTCGATGGCCTATTTCCTTAGACCTAATGCCTGCACAAAGCTCTCTTTCTGGAGAGAGACCTGCCAGCGAAATACGAGTTTTATGAAAGGGATCCTGAATGGAATGGGCGACAGAATGCCGTTATCCAGCCCTGAGCGGGTTTCGCGACGAGCTATCATCCAGCGTGTTCCGGATCGAATGCAGCAGCACATCCGCAGAATAGGGTTTTTCCACCAGGGTAAATCCGCTGATTCCATCCGACTGCGAGATTACTTCTTCGGTGTAGCCGGACAAGAATACAACGGCAATACCTGGGCGCTGCTTCACCATACGACCGATCATCTCCGGCCCGCGCATGCGCGGCATCACTACGTCAGTCAATACCAGGTCGATCGCGCCGTCATAGTCCTTTGAAAGCTCAAGCGCAGCGACTCCATCCTCGGCCTCCAGAACGCGGTAGCCAGCGCGCACGAGAATGACTCTGGTCAACTCCCGCAGCGCTGCGGAGTCTTCCACCAAAAGAACCGTCTCTCCACTTCCCTGCTTGCCGCTGGCCTTGATCACGGCGGGCTCTGCCTGTTGCGCTGGCTCGGCACTGAGTGGAAGATACACTTTGAAGATTGTCCCCACGCCCGGTTCGCTGTAGACCCAGATGTCTCCCCCGTTACTTTTGGCAATGCCGTAGACGGTAGCAAGGCCGAGGCCCGTGCCCTTTCCTGACTCCTTGGTGGTAAAGAATGGCTCGAAGATATGGGCCTGCGTCTCGGCGTCCATGCCCGTTCCCGAATCGCTGATCGCCAGCATTGCGTACCTTCCAACGTTCAGCGTGGGGTGCTGCTGCACATAGGCTTCGTCCAGTTCGATGGCTTTCACCTCAATATCGAGATGACCACCGTCAGGCATCGCGTCTCCAGCGTTTGCGGCCAGGTTCAACACCAGTTGTTGAATCTGGCCTGGGTCCACCTTGACCGGACAGCAATCCTCGGAGCACTTCACCATGAGTTCGATATCGTCGCGCAGTAAACGTCCAAGAATGGGTGTCATCTTGGCGGCAACTTCCCGCAGGTCGACGATCTCCTGGGCGAGGGCCTGCTTGCGGCTGAAGGCAAGCAGTTGCTTGGTGAGCATGGCTCCGGCTTCACCGGAATTCTTGATCTGCAAAACCCTTTCGCGGCGCCGGTCGCCGGGCGGCAACTCGGCCAGCAGTAGCTCCGAGTAGCCCAGCATCACGTTCAGCAGCGTGTTGAAATCATGCGCCACGCCACCGGCGAGCCGTCCGATGGCCTCCATCCTCTGCGCCTGCTTTAGTTGTTCTTCGGCGCGCTTTCGCTCGCTCAGGTTCTGAATCACGGAGATCCAATAGAGCGGCTCTCCAGCGGGGCCGTTCACCATCGAGCAGGTGACGTGGACCCAGACCAGTGAGCCATCACGGTGGCGGTAGCGCTTTTCTATCTCATAACAGCGTCGATGCTCGCGCTGCAGAGCCTCGATCAACTCGGTCTCGCGCAAGTAGTCATCCGGATGGACAATGTCTCCTATCTTCGTGCCGAGCAGTTCGCTCTCTTCATAGCCCAGCATCCGGCACACCACCGCGTTCAGCATCAGCAGTTGTCCGTCGAGTGCAACCTGCAGAATCCCGACAGCAGCCTGCTCATAAATGGATCGGAAGCGGGCTTCGCTCTGCCGCAGGGTTTCTTCGGCGTGCTTGCGTGCGGTAATGTCCCGCATGATCACCGTGTAGAGCTTTTGCCCCGCCACTTGCACCTGCGAGACCGTCGCCTCAATGGGAAATTGCTCCCCGTTGGCGCGCAACGCAGTGAGCACTCCGGGAGTTGTCATCGAGCGGGTGGTGATGCCCGCCTCACCGAACCTGCGAAGGTGCTCATGATGGGCCATGCGAAACTCGCCGGGAAGAAAGCGATCAAGCGGCTTGCCCAACACGTCCCAGGCAAAGCAGCCAAACATTTTTTCAGCGGCCTGATTAAAAACGATGACGCACTGATCCTGGTCCAGCGTGATGATCGCATCCATCGCCGATTCAACTACACTTGAAAACCGCTGGGTGCTGATGCGAAGTTGTTCCTCACTGCGCCTGCGTTCAACCTCCATCCTGCTGAGCAAATTGGCGGCCATGAGAACCAGGGGCACAAAGACCACCACCGGTGCCAGCACAAACAGGAAGACCATCAGCACCGGGCCATAGCGCCCAGCCTGGTACATCCTTGCGATCAGCAGGCTAACCGAGAAAGGAAGGAAGATCACCGCCGGCAACAGGCGTCTGGCTACCTCGCCACCCAAGTCCTGCCTTAGCACAATCGCAGCCACACCGCGTTCGGGCCGGGCAAACAGAATCGCAGTGCACAACAATAGAAAGGTGAGAGACGTGTAGGGAGACACTTGGAAAAACAGTCGCGCCCGATACTGCGCGCCAGGATCGTAGGTGTAAATCGTCAGTGTCAGAAACGACAAGCCTGCCGTGATCCAGGTCAAGAGTTCAGAGATTGAAAACCGCTTCCAGAGCCAATCGAGCAAAAGGATTGCCATGCCGGTCAGCACCAAATTCAGCGCAGTGACTGGAGCCATCCGGCCGGGATGCAAATGCCACACGCTCAACTTGAGCAAAACCTGATCGATGTCCAGCGGCAGCCCGGCCCAGAATCTAAAGCATGTTACTGCGCCCAGCAGTGCGGCACTCAGAGCGCAAACGCGAGACAGCGCACGCAACTGCCACTTGGAATTGTCGAGAAGAAGTAAAGCAATCGCAAGAGAGAGGAATCCGAAGGCCGCGCTCGGGCTGGACTCGCCGAAAGCAGACACCTGCCGCGCAAATCCGTCCGCATCGAGCATCCACCCTGCCATCACGGCGGCAGACACGGCCAGCAGCGTGTAGGCAGGCAACAGCACACCATAGCGATACCAAGGGGGGTGTGCTGCTCGTTCTTCAGTGAAGATCTGCAATCTCGCTACCCTAGCCGGAATCGGTCAGCGTTCCCATTCCGGCAACCCGGAAATTATAGCTTCCCGTGGATGTATATTTGCCTGCAACAGCAAATGTCTTACTCGTGATGCGTGGCAAAGTACCCACGCACAAAAGGAAGTACGAACCTCTTAGTCTTATTTTCGCTGGTTTTCGGCTGCGCGATGCTGTTCTTGAACGAAACAATAGCGCATGTCTCCCGTTCTTGCAATGTCCCACGACACGTCCCGTACCCGGATTGGCAACTCCGCCAGAGCTGAATGTCTCCCTTATCTATGACTTCCATGCACGCATCACAAACCTACGTGATTTGCATCCTACTCCGAGCGAGTCTGACCAGTGTCCCAGTGTCTTGGTGGAAATATGAAGTAGAAGGCTCAGGCCGCGAGATGAATGGCAGGAGTTCCGTTGATGCGAAAAGTGCCTCCCTCGTTTTTGTTCTCCCTCCTCTGTATTTGGATCGCATTCATTGCCCTCTCGACGATCACTTCTTGCGGCACCGGTACCGCAGCGCCCGCAACGCCCTCGACGCCCTCGACGCCCACAACGCCCGGCACTACGGCTCCTACGGTCGCGATCACGGCCAACCCAACCAGCATCGGCCAAGGTGCCTCCTCGACTCTAACTGTCACTGCCACCAACTCGACCCAAGTAATTATTACCGATAACACCGACAGCACAACTTACACGCTGGCGGCGACCGGAGGTACGCAAAGCGTAACTCCAACCGCGACCACCATCTACACGGCAACTGCCACAGGGCAGGGCGGTAAAACAACTGCGCAAACCACTGTCACCGTGGGCCCTCCGGGCACCGTGAATTCGGTGAACCACGTCATCTTCATGATGCAGGAGAATCGCACCTTCGATACTTATTTCGGAATGTTGAATCCGTACCGCAAAGCCAACAGCCTGAACGTCGGCGACGACGGCAACACTTACGACGTGGATGGAATTGACGACAAGCTGACCACCACCAACGTTGACGACGAGGGCGCGTCATTCCCGCTCTTCCATACCATCAGCAGTTGCCTCGACGACATGACCTCATCCTGGCTTGAAAGCTACGGCGACGTAAACCGTTTTGACTTCAGCACCACACGAAGCATGTTGATGGATGGGTTCGTGCACACCGCTGAAAATTATGCCAAGGACGGCGCAGTCGGCAACGTTGTCGGCGGTGAGGGGACCTTCACCGATTTTACGGGGCAGCGCGCCATGGCCTACTACCAGGACACAAGTGTCTCAGGCGCGCCTGAACTGAACTACTACTACTACATGGCTTCGCAGTTTGCGCTCTCCGACCGCTGGTTCTCGCCAATGTCCAGCAAGAGCACGCCGAACCGCATAGCAACCCTGACCGGTGGCACCACGCAAGGATTGGTCTTCGATCCCTTTGTCGATGACAAACTACCCACGACTCTCACCATACCGACCATCTTCCAGGAACTCGACAGCGCCACCCCCGCCGTTAGCTGGAAGATCTATTACACGTTAACCGCAGGCGGCTGTAATGTGACCGATGGAGATTGCGGCAACTCGGGCATCGCGAGCTTTCCGGTAACCACCTTTTCGGATTTCGGCTACGCTGGCAAGTATCTCTCTGCCAATCCCGGGCACGCGGCCTGTACCGCGCCTAAAGTCGCGGGTGACTCAGCCAATGACTTCTGCATTGATCCGACTCACATCGCGCCGCTGAGTCAGTTCCTCACCGATGTGGCCAAAGGAACGCTGCCAAGCTTCGCCTATATTGAAGCTGGTTACGGCGTGAACGATGAGCATCCTGGCTCCGGTCAGTCGATCTTTACCGGCCAGATGCAGATCGCAAACATTCTCGGCAAGTTCATGAATAGTCCCTCGTGGGCCGATTCAGTATTCTTCCTGAGCTACGACGAAGGCGGCGGCCCTTACGATCACGTGCCCCCGGTTCCGGGACACTCGAACGATAAAACCAACATCGCCAACATGGGCCATCTTCCTCTTGGCAGCATCCCGGACATCGGCGCCATCGCCGTCAATCCTGATTCCTTCGGCCCCTGCCTGGAGAATGGCCCACCGCTGCCCACGCCAACTCCAACGCCTACTCCAACTCCAACACCCACGCCGCCCCCTGCGCCAACTCCCAGCCCCACGCCAACTACACACTGTGACCTTCATCCTTCCGACCCTGGCGCCACCGCGACGGACGCGCCTGCCGTGCAAGGATTCAGAGCACAGCTAGGCTTCCGCCTGCCCAACCTGGTGATCTCGCCATTCACGCGCAAGCACTATGTCTCGCACGTACCCATGGACCACACTGCGGTCATCAAGTTCGTCGAAAGCCGTTTCATCGGGCCATCCGCGCACCTTACGAATCGTGATGCCGCGCAACCGGACCTGCTGGATTTCTTCGACTTCACCAAGGTGCCTTGGGCGACGCCACCCACCAACATCCCTGTTCCGCCAGCCGTAGGGGCAACCTGCACCCCCGCAACCATGCAGTAACGTCAAGATACCCCGCGGGAACGCTGTTCGCCACCCGCGGGGTTTATACGTTGAATGATGTTGGCTTGTAATGATGGCTTGTGATGTTAGCTTGTTTATGCCGGTTTGCGTTTCCGGCTCTCTTTGGCATCCAGCGGTTGCTCACGAGGTTGGGCATTCGTTGCCGGAAAGAAGATACTGAAGCACGTTCCCTTCTTCCCTGTCGTTGAACTCACCACTTCGATTCTGCCGCCGAATTTATCAACAATGCTCTTGCTTACCCACAGGCCGATTCCAGTACCCAGCTCGCCTTTGGTGGTGAAGAACGGCTCGAAGATATTTTTGAGATCCTCAGCAGGAATTCCGCATCCTGTATCACCAACCCTGACCGCAACCTCATGATCGAGCAGCATCTCAATGGACAGAGTTAGTTCACCGCCTTCGCCGATTGCATCCACCGCGTTGGCAATCAGGTTCGTGAAGACCTGCCGCAACTCACTCGGGAAGATCGTCAGCTCCCCTTCTGCCTGATACTCACGACGAACCTCGATGTGTGCCGTTTCCAACCTGCGGTGAAGTGTGTCTACAACGTCATCGAGCAACTCCGAGACTTTGGTTACCACGGGGAGTTTGGTCTCACGATGCGGAGCCAGAGTCTGGCGGCTCAGGTGGGAGAGTCGCCCGACCTCAAGTCTGGCCGCTTCCACCATTTCCCTTCCGCTATCGTCGAGCGTCGGATTCACTCCCAGCAGATGGAGCAAGTTCGTCAGCGACTCCAGCGGATTATTGATCTCGTGGGCCAAGGTCGCAACCAGCTGGCCAGTCGCGGCGAGTCTGTCGGAGCGACGAAGCGCCAGTTCCAGTTCGTCATTCAGCTTTCTGATCTGCTCCTCGGCCAGCTTGCGCTCTGAAACGTCGCGGATGGCGCTACATGCAAATGTGCCTTCCTCCGTGATGAGCGGACTGAGGCTGATCTCCACCGGAAACTCGCTGCCGTCTTTTCGCAATCCGAGCAATTCCAGCCCTGCTCCCATGGGCCGTGAGCGCGGATCGGCAGAAAAGTTTGCCCGATGCCGTGGATGTTGGGCGCGGTAACGTTCTGGGATGAGACATTCGATGAAGCGGCCAATCAACTCCGCCCGCGGATAACCGAAGAGTTTTTCGGTCTGGCCGTTCACCAGCGTGATCAGCCCGTCCTTGTCTACAATCACCATCGCGTCCGGCGCGGATTCCAGGAGACCGCGAAATTTGTCTTCGGCTTTCTTCCTGACGCTCATGTCCCGAATCGCGCTGCTAATCAGCAGCCCCTCTGCTGTCTTGATGGGGCTGAGGCTGATCTCGGCCGGGAACTCGCTTCCGTCTTTCCGGAGCGCGCAAAGATTCAGTCCGGAACTGATAGCCCGGTGATAAGGTTTAGCTCCGAACGATTGACGATCGCGCATGTGCTGAGCATGGAATCGTTCCGGCAGTAACACTTCAATCGCATAGCCCAGCAGTTCCTGCCTTGTATATCCAAACAACTCTTCGGTGCGAGAGTTCACAAGAACGATCTTGCCTTGATCATCGGCGATGACCATGGCATCGGGTGCAGACTCCAGCAAGGCTCGAAACTTGTCTTCTGCGCCTCTGCGTTGGGTTACATCCCGGATCGCGCTGATGACCATGCTTCCATCCGGCGTTTTGATGGGGCTGAGGCTGATTTCTACGGGAAATTCGCTTCCATCTTTGCGGCGACCATATAGATCGAGACCCGCGCCCATGGGACGGACACGCGGATTCCGGGCAAAATATCCCGCACGATGGCCGGGGTGTTTGGAACGAAAACGAGGTGGAACCAGCACTTCCACCTTCTGCCCCAGCAGTTCGTGAGCCGAATAGCCGAACAGTTCCTCAGTCTGCTGGTTCACAAGCACAATGCTGCCGTGATCATCGACGACCAGCATCGCGTCCGGGGCTGCGTCGAGAAGGGCGTGAAAGTTGGCCTGAATCCAGGAAGAAGCGGCGGCTGGAAATTCTGAATCACTCATGGAGTTTGCCCATCAAGACAGGCCGAGCGCGGCTCGATGTGTTGTGGAGCATATGCCCGAATGAGGGCGAAGTCAAACGAAGGAGAGTGCTTGGCAGGGCCGACGCATATAAAAGGACATAGTTGGCTATATGCAGTTGGGGTGTATTTGAGAGACAAGGGGAGATGGACAATCCCCTGAAGTATTTTTCTGAGCTGCGCGATCCGCGGGTGGAGCGGAACCGGGAGCATTTATTGGAAGAGATCCTGCTGATCGCGATTGCGGCGGTGTTGAGCGGGGCCGAGAGCTGGAACGACATTGCGGACTATGGCGAGGCCAAGCGGGAGTGGCTGAAGACGTTCTTGACGCTGCCCTCCGGCATCCCGTCGCATGATACCTTCAACCGGGTATTTGCGGCGCTGGACCCGCTGGAGATGGAAAAGGGCTTTGTAGCCTGGGTTTCGTCGATATCCAGGTTGACGGCGGGCGAAGTGGTTGCCATCGACGGGAAGGCATTGTGCGGCAGCCGCGAGACCGGCAAAAAGACGTTGGTCCACATGGTTTCGGCCTGGGCTGAGGGCAACGGTCTGGTACTGGCCCAGCGCAAGGTCGATGAAAAATCCAACGAAATCACGGCGATTCCAAAGCTGCTGGATGCCTTGGAGTTGAGCGGAACGGTGGTGACCATCGACGCCATGGGCTGCCAGCGAACCATCGCCGAGAAAATTGTCGGCAAGAAAGCCGATTACATTTTGGCGGTCAAGGAAAACCAAGGCCATCTGCTGGAGGAGATCAAAGACTCGTTTCAGAATCTGGCCGCCGATGCGGTGGCCGAAGAAATCGATTGCGGCCACGGGCGGGTCGAACAACGCAGGTGCTCGGTGATTGCCGACCTCGGGCTGATTGAAAAAGCTGCGGAATGGCCGTCTTTACAGGGCCTGGTGCGTATCGAGGCCGAACGATATCACAAGGCCACGGGCAAGACTGAGCGTGAAACTCGCTACTACATCACCAGCCTCAACCCCGATGCCGCGCGATTGAACCGATTGGTCCGCCAGCACTGGGGCATCGAAAACAAACTGCACTGGGTGCTTGATGTAGGCTTCGGCGAAGACCTCAGCCGCAAACGAGCCGGCCACGCCGCGCAGAACTTCTCCGTCCTCAACCGCATCGCTCTCAATATGCTCAAGCAGGACAAAAGCTCCAAACGAGGGATCAAGGGAAAACGCCTCAATGCCGCCTGGGACCACCCCTATCTACTCAAACTGCTTGGAATCTGATATGCGTCGGCCCTGGAGTGCTTGGATTGCAGTGAGTCTGTCGAGAATCAGAACTGAATCTTTTGGCGAAGCAGAATTCACGCGCAGCGGTCAAACGCCGTCCGCGTCACTCGCATTCTCCACCTCAACACGATTGCGCCCCGTCTGCTTCGCTCGATACAGCGCGACATCGGCGCGATGTAGCAGGTTGCGAATTTCCTGGCCAGAGCGCCATTGTGATACGCCAATGCTGACCGTCATCTCGACCTCATTCGGGAGAGGCTCATTGGCGATCGTCTGCCGCACCCGTTCAGCCACCTCCCGCGCTGCTTCGGCGGTGCAACTGGGCAGCACTACAAGGAATTCTTCGCCCTCGTATCTGCCGACGTAGTCATCCTTCCGAACCGCGATGGCCATCTTCTCCGCCGCACTGCGGAGCACCTCATCTCCCACCAGATGGCCGTAATTGTCGTTGACGCGCTTGAATAAATCCAAATCCGCAAGCAGTACGCTGATCGGAGTTTGTGCCCGTCTTGCCCGGCTCAGCTCCTTACCCAATAATTCGATAATCGCTCTGCGATTCCAAATTCGCAGTAAGAAGTCATGCGAGGCTTCGAATTTCAGAGCTTCGTGGGCCTCAGCGACTTCTTCGTGACTCCGAATAATCAGTTCGCCGACCTTAAGCCGTGTTCTGAGTTCAAGTTGTTTGAACGGCTTGCAAAGATAATCGTCCGCACCGAATTCAAATCCCCGGAGAACGTCACTTTGCCGATCATCTACACTCAACAGAATCGTGTACACATAGCCTTGCTTCCGAGCGCGAATTCGCTCGCAAAGCTCAAGTCCGCTCAGCCCCGGCATAAGGCAGTCAACAATAGCCAACCGGGGCGCGTCGTCGCTGTCAAGGATGCTTAGTGCTTCATGGCCATCGGCAGCAAGCACAACGTCGTAGCCCCAGGGCTCGAGAAGACTTTGCAGCATGTTCCGGTAGAAGCGCGAGTCATCTGCAACAAGAATTTTCATGGGCTTACCAGTCGGGATGAAGATATCCGGAGCTGGTTTGTCGGTCAATGTACGAAAGTAACAATGCACGAAAGTAACAAGAATAGACTTGAATGGACTTGCAATTCCTTAGTCCTTGGCGTCGCCTTTGCCCAGTGAGGGCCGGAACACTAATCGGCGCTTTCCTGCAAGGCAAAGGTCAGAGCCATGCAATCCGCCACGCCTCCCATGGTTAGGCCTGCCCTGCGGTATTCCTGGTTGAGATCGGTCAGCATGGGCTCCGGCGCCTGCTGCCGCTCTAGAAGGCTCTGCAGCCGCACGCCATCCCGGCGCAGGCGCGCCAGGCCTTCGAGCCCACAGCGGCGAATGGCGGTGGTATCCTCGACCCGCTGCATGAGCACCGCCATAAGATAGAAGCTGGCGTGCTCCGCATCCCAGCCCGCCTCCAGAGCTTCCCGGTACTTCGGCCATCCATGCTCAAAGACCGCGGGCAGGCCCTGCTCGGCTTCCGCCAGAATGCCGCCCAGTCCATAGCAGTTCCGAATGCCCGCGCCATGTGAAGCCGGCGATCCGAACTCCGCGAAGAAAGCGACGGCGATTTCCGAGATCTTCCGGCGGAGAGGTTCGACCTGCCCACCGCAGTCGCACGCAGCCATGAGCACCAGACCGGAGAGGAAGATAAGACCCTTGTGCGCATTGGATTGGATCTCACGGATCATGCGCTCTTCGGCATCGATCCCGGCCTGTACGAAATCCTGCAATGGGCGTTGCTTTCGGTGACAGTCGAGGATCTCGTCGAAGTAGAGGGGCAGCAGTTCGGCGGAGGCCCGCATGCCCGCATAGGAGAGATCCGCGTGGGAGCCGCTGTCACAGCGGTCCACCAGCCCAGGCTTCGGCGTAAGATCCAGTTCGCGCAGCACTCCCATTCGGAGGTTGGCAGCGAGGAGCTCCGGGGAGATATGGCGCGAAAGCCTGACGAAAGGCTGCAGCAGCGAATCCACCCGCTCCAGGAGTTCCGCGTTGGAATGGCGCTTCAGCAGAATGCACTCGCGCGCGGGCTCTCCGCACAGCAGACAGCATCGTGGCGGAAGCCCAAGTCCGGCGCGGTCCAACTGGAATCCATCCGGACGGTAGACATCCACATCCAGAAGCCGTGCGGAAGGATTTTCGGCCTCCAAAACCATGGCGGCACGTTTGGCGTCCACAGCTAGCCGCTTGGAAGACGCGATGTAGAAGGGACCCAGGAGATCCCTTCGGGTGAACAGCACCTTCATCCCGATGGCATCCTGCAGAGAATCCAGCGCGCCGCGGAGCAGGCGAGAAATGCCAGGGCGAAACTTGTCGCAACCGGGAACATTGGCGCTGATCGAAAGCAACGAGGCCGCATCTTCCGCCCCGGCCTGCCCCGCTCTGACCTGTCCCACGACGCGATCAAGTTCCCGCTGACGCTCATCCCGGGTTGCAAGAAGTGCCGCGAGAAAAGACGCGGGAAAAGCCGCGTGAGTCGCTGCACGCTGATCCGAGTTCCCTCTCATTCGCGCACGCGATGGACCACATCGATGATGGAGCCGTCCCGGTATTCAATGAGGGCAACCACCTCGTCGTCGAATTCGACGGCTCTCGGCTCGCCGGTGATCCGGGTGATCTCCTCGTGGAACTGGTGGATATCCTTGAGGGGCAGTTTGCGGCGCAGCAGTTCCTTCTTGAGGTCAACATGCTTGTCGGCGACGCAGATGCCCCGCTCGGTCACGATGACATCCACGGTTTCGCCGGGTGTCGTGACGGTGGTCACGGCGTCGCGCACGATGGGAAGCCTTCCGCGCATGGAGGGCGCCACCACGATCGCCAGCTTCGCGCCTGCCGCGGCGTCACAATGGCCTCCGGTGTTGTGCAGCAGGTAGCCGCTCGACTCGGTATTGACGTTCACATTGAAGTCCACGTCCACTTCCGTGGCGCCGAGGATCACGCAATCGAGCATGTTCACGACCTCCCCTCGATTGTAAGGATTGGCATAGAGACTCGCGCTGATCTCCCGGTGCCCAGGGTTGCGGCGGAGCGATTCCACGGCCTTCAGGTCGAAGCACTGCACATCGAGAAGCGTCTCGAAATACCCCTGCTCCAGCATGTCCACGAAATATCCGGTGATCCCTCCGCAGCCGAAACTGCCTTTGATCTTCCCTGCGGCCATCTTCCGGTGGATCAGGTCGGCCACTGCCAGCGAAGTGCCTCCGGCTCCAGTCTGGAATGAGAAACCATCCTTGAGCAGTCCCGAGGCCTCGATCACCTCGGAAGCGTATTTAGCGATGAGCAGTGCCGCCGGGTCGCGCGCCAGTCGGGTGGTGGTTGAGACGATCTTGCTCGGATCCCCAAGCGAGTCGATCTTGACCACATAATCGACCTCGCTCTGGGAGATGCTGATGGGAGAGGCCGGGAAGCGCACCAGGTTGTCGGTAACGGCAACGACCTTCTTGGCATAATGAGCATCGGTGTGAGCATAGCCGAGCGAACCGCAGGCCGAAGGCCCATAAACCCCGTTTAGATTCCCGGTGATATCGCAGCATGGGGCCGCAATGAAGGCGGCATCGACCTCGACCTCTCCGGTGGCCAGGGACCGGGCTCGCCCGCCATGGCTGCGCACCACGATGGGGCAATCCAGTTCGCCCTTGCTGACCAGTTCGCCGATCAGGCCGTTCACCCCGGTTTCAATCCGGGTGATCACGCCTTTGCGGATGTACGGAATGATCTCGGCATGGACGGCATGAACGGAACTGGAGGCGATGCCAATGTCGCGCAGGCCCATGGCATCGAGTTCCTTGACCAGCAGGTTCAGCAGCACATCCCCGTTCCGTAGGGCATGGTGGGTAGAGATGTTCATGCCGTCCTTCAGCTCGCACATCTCGATGGCGGCCCGGAGCGACGGCAGCAGTTTGCTGTCCTCGCGGTTGCGCCGCACCAGGGGGCGGGTCGCCCGAAGCATTTCCGGCTGCCGGCTCCATGGGTCCAAGTACGGATCGAGCGAACGCCCTCGCCACATCGCCGGGATCTCGCGTCCGAGACTATTTTTCGCCATGGATCACCTCGTCGGAAAGATCGTATTCGAGCATACCGAAGGCCACGCCCTCCCGCAGCGTCCTGGCGGCGCGCGCTACCACAGGGGCGTCGACCATCTTCCCCTTCATGGAAATGACGCCCGTGCCCATCTCCCGGGCCCGCTTGATGGCTTCCATGACCTCCAGTGCGTGCCGGATCTCTTCGGCCGTGGGACGGAACACGTCATGAATGACTTCGATCTGCCGCGGATTGACCAGCGACTTGCCGGTGAAGCCCAGCCGCTTCACCAGAAGGGTCTCGGCCCGCAGAGCCTCCATGTCGTTCACATCCGAGAAGATCGAGTCGATGGCCTGCACTCCCGCGGCCTTGGCGGCCCAGACCACCTGAGTTGCGCGGCCGATGAACAGTTCCTCGCCCGACTTGGTGCGGTCGATCTCCATGGAGGCGGTGTAGTCCTCGGCCCCGAACGCGAGGGCCACGAGGCGCTTTGAGGCCCGCGCCGTCTCCACGCAATTGAGCACACCCTGGGCGCTTTCGATGGAAGGGATGATCTTGAAATGACCGATCTCGAGGCCCAGCTTCTCCTCCTCTTCGGTAAGCAGCGTGTCGAGCCTTTCCACCAGTTCGGGGTTATCGGCCTTGGGCAGGCGGATGCCATCGGGCAGCGCGGGCAGGATCTCCCGGAGATCATCGGCGGCGTAAGGCGTGTCGAGCGCATTGATCCGCACGAACATCTCCTTGTTCCGGTCCTGGTAGGAGCGCAGGAAGTTCCGGGTCAGCAGCCGGGCGGCGTCCTTTTCTACCAGCGGCACCGCATCTTCCAGGTCGATCATGACGCCATCGGCTTCGAAGACCGGAATGTTTTGCAGCATGCCCGGCATGTTGCCCGGCACGTAGAGCAGCGATCGACGCAGTCTCTATTGCTTGCGCTCCTGGAATGTTCACCACTGTTCCTCGATGTAAATGGTATCCACCCCGCTGGTGGCGGAGTGGTGGAGCTCAATGCCCTGCACCAGGTACTCGGCCAGAACGATTTCGCAGGTGGTGAAGACCTCCGCTTCCACCAGGCGTCCGCCCACCACGTCGCCGCTGGATTTGGAGGCGAGGAGATAGAACTGCCCGGCGAGCTGTTTCTCGGCGCTTTGAAGCGATGTTGCCTTCCAGGGCCATCAATCCAAGAGGGCCCTCCAAGCCGGATGGTCTTGAAGCGGGCTTCGGTCATGGGCAGGTGGGCACCCGCCTGGATACCCGTGAATTCCACGTCGCGAACCGAGCCGACCGCCGAGACCAGCGAGGCGAACTGAAGCTCCTCCGCGCGCGCGAAATTCCAGCAAGGACGCAGTGATCTTGGTGCCCGGCTTCGATCTTGATGATGAATCGCCGTCCCGTAGTGCATTCCCGGTACCAGAGTTTTTCCATATCTACTTCCCCTGAAACTTCTTCCTGGGTTTAATTCCCCTCGGTTTATTGCCTTTGGTTTACTCCGCTGAAGCTCGGCGGATCGCGGTTTCGATTCTGGCTGCGATGGCATAATCGAGCGCACCGCGGTCCGAAACCTGGATGTGCCCCGCACTGACCTCAAGCTCTTCGAGGGTCGCAGAGATTCGAGCGCGGATCAGATGTTCGTACTGCTTCTTCACGGTCGATTCGATATCGACCTGCAGGGTGTCGCTGGGTTCCACCACGACCATCAGGTCGCTGGATTGCATCGTGCCCGCACTGGCCTTGCACCGGATTTGCATGAGCTAGGCTTCCTCCATCTCGCTTCGGAGCCGCTCGGCGATGGGACGCGCCGGCGGCGATTGCAGAAATCCAAGGGTGGCCGGTGGAACCAGCGCCCTGAGTGTTTCAATGTCGTTCGCGGCAAAGGCCTTGCGCACCCGGGTCGCACTGATGGGCAAGCCCCCTTCCAAAATCCGCGGCAGTTCCGCAAACTCAATGGCGTAGCACCTTGAGCACCTCGGCCATCATCCTGTTGTAGGCCGCCGTAGTCTCGCAGAGCGGCTCCTCGCCCACGAACCGGCAGGCAATGTGAAAGCCGGGGGCGATGCGCTGGGCAAACAGACGCAGATCGATCTGCATCTGGGCCGCCGCGACCTCATCGTACCGCTTCAGAAAGTAGGCTGGAAAGGTGCCAGCGCTCACCGCGTATCGGGAGGTGTCCAGAACGGTCACGTTCCGTAGATGGGCCGTGGCCTCCTGCGCCAGACCGGAATCGAACGGCAAAGGGAAAGACCGACCGGTCCTCGCGCACCACAAACAGGTAGAGGCGATCCACCCGCTGGGCCGCGCATTCCACCAAGTGAAGATGGCCGAGCGTGAAGGGATTGCCATTGATGACCACGGCTCCGTTGTGCCCCTGGGTGATCTCGGAGGCATGGCTGGCCAGATATTCCTCCAGACCCGGGCCCATGCTCCAGCAGCGCGGCTTGCCCGTGGGCGACCAGCAGACGGAAATTCAGAGCCTCGAAGCTGGCGACGTTCTGGGGCGGGGTGAAGACGAACACGGTGTCGTGTCCTGCAGAGATCGCCGAAAGAATGAGCTTCGTCACCAATCCGCCCAGAGCGTCCGTGCCTTGGTGGGAGGGCGCGATGGCCAGCATTTTGAGGACGTAGCCGGCGCGGGCGCCGCACGCGATAAGCTGGCCATCCTCGAAGAGGCCAACCAGATCGTCGAACTCCGGCTCAAAGCGCAGCCCCTGGGACGCGATCAGTTCTCGAGCCTCGCTCAACGCGGGGCGATCGAACAACACAGATCCCACAGCTCCGCGCCTCCTTCACTCACTACACAGCTCTCATTATGTCACCATCGCGGGATTGTGATCGACGGTGCGGTCCGGCGTTCTGTGGAAGGTGTACTGAAAATGTAACGAGTGGGAAGATTCCCACGACGCGCGTACTTCCAACTCCTCCGAACTGTCGAGGTCAGGCTATCTTACGTCCCGCGGCCTCGACCGTCTGCGTTGGATCGGCGCCCTTCCACGTAACGTCTGCGGTCGGTCCATAGGTCGATGGCACCGCCTTATTTAGCAGTCGCAGATACACCGTGAGCTGGGTGCGATGATGGCAGGTATGCAGCAGCCGTCGCCAGAACACCCAGATCCGCTGGCGAGCAACATCGAAAAACGGAACCTCCTCCAGCCACCACAACTCGCTCTGCACTGCCAGGAATACCATGCGCGGAAGTGCCAGCTCTCGCATCCGCGTCCAATAATCCTTTGGGCTCTCGCCGGCTGGTAAGATTTCCGACGGCGGCACTTCGGGCACAGCCATGAATTCGCTGAAGAAGCGGCGTTCCGACAGCAGTTGGTGCTTCATGATCTCAAGTACTGCTTGGGATTTCGGATGAGGACGAAACGCCATGTCAGCCAAATCAAAGCAGCGCCAAACCGAGATTACTTTGTTAGTCTCGCTGGCATAGGTGTTCAACAAGTGCTGAAATACCGGCAGGGACGCGAGCGGAATCTCCGAATCTGGAATTGCTATGTACTCGTAATTCATCGGCATAATACCTTCTCTACCTTCGATTCCTTGCAATGCGCGGACCCGCCCAAGGGTTGTATGCCTCCCAATGTTTTCGTAACACTTCCGCATCTTCTTTCCGCTTCTCGCATCTCACACCCGTGTGTGTGTGGCGTAGTACACTCGCCGTTTGTCGTGCATCCTCTTTGGAACGGAACCCTCAATGGATCTGAAGCATAGAAGCCGCAATATCACGGATGGACGCGACCGCGCTCCGGCCCGCGCTATGTTCAAGGCGGTTGGCTACAGTGACGCCGACCTGGCAAAACCGATCATCGGCGTGGCCAATACTTGGATTGAAACCATGCCATGCAACTCCCATCTGCGCGAGCTCGGCGCCAAGGTGAAGCAAGGCATCCGTCTCGCGGGAGGCACGCCCATGGAGTTCAACACCATCGCCATCAGCGACGGCGAAACCATGGGCACCGAAGGCATGCGCGCCTCTTTGGTAAGCCGCGAGATCATTGCCGACTCCATCGAACTGGTCTGCCGTGGCCAGCTCTTTGACGCCGTGGTCTGCATCGTCGGTTGCGACAAAACCATCCCCGGCGCTGCCATGGCTCTGGCCCGCCTCAACATTCCCGGCTTCATCCTCTATGGCGGCACCATCGCCGCCGGCAAGTACAAAGGCAAAGACGTCACCATCCAGGATGTCTTCGAGGCCGTGGGCGCAAACGCCGCCGGAAAGATGAGCGATGACGACTTGAGGGCCTTGGAGAACGTCGCCTGCCCCGGTGCGGGAGCCTGCGGCGGACAGTACACGGCCAACACAATGTCCACTGTTATGGAGTTGATTGGCCTTTCGCCGATGGGCTTCAACAGCGTTCCTGCGCTCTCTCCGGAGAAAGAAAGAGTTGCCCTGCAGTGCGGCGAAGTTGTAATGAGCCTGCTCCGCGGCGGAGTGCGTCCGCTCGATATCCTCACCTCCGATGCGTTTGAAAATGCGATCGCATCGGTTGCCGCCACCAGCGGTTCCACCAACGCCGTGCTGCACCTGCTCGCCATCGCGCGCGAGGCCGGAGTAGCGCTGGAGATCGATGATTTCCAAACCGTCAGCGAGCGCACTCCGATTCTCGCCGACCTCAAGCCATCCGGGCGCTTTGTTGCCGCCGACGTGCATGCAGCTGGCGGCATCCGGCTTCTTGCCAGCCGTCTGCTCGGCCTCGGCCTGCTCCACGGCGACGCCAACACTGTCTCCGGCAAAACCATTGCCGAAGAGGCTGCTGATGCCCATGAAACTCCCGGTCAAGAGGTGATCGTCCCTTCAGACAAACCGCTGAAGAAATCCGGCGGCCTCGTCATCCTGCGCGGCAACATTGCACCAGAGGGCTGCGTAGCCAAAATCAGTGGACACGAGCGACTGAGCCACACCGGCCCGGCGCGCGTCTTTGAAAGTGAAGAGCAGGCCATGAACGCCGTCACCTCCAAGACCATCCATGAGGGCGACGTAGTCGTCATCCGCAATGAAGGCCCAAAGGGAGGGCCTGGCATGAGAGAGATGCTAGGCGTTACCGCGGCCATCGTCGGCGAAGGTCTCGGCGGCAGCGTCGCTCTCATCACCGACGGACGCTTCAGCGGCGCAACACGAGGACTCATGATTGGCCACGTCTCGCCTGAGGCGGCCCTGGGCGGTCCAATCGCCGCGATCCGCGACGGCGACGTCATCCACATTGACGCCACCACCCGCAAGATCGAAGTCGCAGTCGATCCCGCAGCCCTTCAGCAGCGCTTGGGCCAGTGCGTCCCAAAGCCGGCGATCTATCGCAGTGGCGTCTACGCCAAGTACACCGCCTTGGTTGCCTCGGCATCGCAAGGTGCCGTCACCAATCCCGGCGCAGTGGCCGTCAGCAAGGCAAAAAAGTAGAGTTCTTTCGAAGGCGCAGCCAGAATACAAATCCCAGGAGTAAGAATGCCCACATACATTTGTTCCACGTCGGTCGGCAAATTGACGCTCGAGCACAAAACCAAGATTGCTCATGCCATCACCACGGTTCACAGCGAAGAGGCACTTGCACCGCGATACCTGGTCCAGATCATCTTCCAGGAAGTCGAACCCTCTAAGCACTACATCGGCGGCGAGCCCGCCCCAAGCGGCCAGATTTGGATTCGAGCAGACATCAGAGCTGGTCGAACCGAGACGCAGAGGACCCAATTACAGCTTCGTATCGTACAGGAGGTTTGCGAGATTACGGGCTCCTCGCCGGACGACATTTGGGTTTACATTAATGAGTTGCAGCCCACGAACATGGTTGAGTTTGGGCATCTGCTCCCGCAACCGGGTGAGGAAAAGAAATGGTTTCTCTCCCTTCCGAAGACTTTGCAGGAGCGCCTCAGCAAACTTGAATGAGCATCAAGAATACGGATGTACCAGAACCCGAAGCAGCAGTAGCAATCGTGCGTGCGCGCCTCCCGAGAGAATCCATTTTGCTCATCCGGCGCTCGGAGCGAAAGAATGATCCCTGGTCGGGACATTGGTCGTTTCCGGGAGGCAGGCGTGATCCTGAAGACCCCGACCTGTTGCATACCGCACTCCGCGAACTTGAAGAAGAGTGTGGAATCCGCCTCGCCCGAGAGCACAGTGAACTAGCATTGCCGCACGTTTTGGCGCGACGGAGTACGGGCAAGTTCGTTCTGGTGGCTCCATTCGTATTCGGCATAGAAAGCGAACTGCCCACGGTTGTCGACCATCGCGAGGCGGTCGAAGCCGTCTGGCTTCCGCAAAGCGTCTGGTGCGACCCCGCCCGCCACTACCTCCGCGCTGTACCGGGCAGAGCCGATGATCTACTGTTTCCAGCAATAGACTTAAACGGATTGCCAATTTGGGGATTCACCTATCGCTTGGCGACGGAGTGGCTGGGCCTGCTCCCAACCCAGCGCCCCATCGAGCAGGCAGGATTTGAAGTCGCTTGCCGCGTGCTGAACTTCCTGCTCTCGCAGGGTCTGACGCTAAAGTGCGGATGGGAAGATCGCATTGCACCGCAAGCAACCGCCGAAGGACCAGCGCTGAAAGTCGCCACTGTGAAAGGCGCGATCCCTGTGGCGCTGGTTACCAGCCACTTTGCAATTCCAGGAAGCTTCGTCCCACCCATCAACCTCCTCGAAATTCACCCTGACCATATTCGCGTGGTCGGACTGGCGTTTGAGGAGTATCTGATTTCAGCGTCCGGCTAACTCGCACAACCCATGTGTCTCTCTACTGGATCATGGCATCGCTGAGTAACTTCAGGGACCGGCCGCCTGCGATAACCCTGTTGCACTCTACACTGGACTTCGTGAATGGATCGTCTAAGTTCTCCGTATCAATAACCTGACTCCATGAATTCCCCGAGGGCGACGGCGGAAGTGTGTATTCGACTCCATCATTTGCGGCGTTGACGATAAGGAAGAAGCTCGCGTCAATCACGGGCTTGCCGTCATCATCTGTTACTTGCAGCGTCTGGCCATTGAGCAGCACGGCAATGGAACGGTTCCACTCCGTGTTCCACACTTCGTCTGGAACTTGGTTCCCGTCGGGATTAAACCAAGCGACATCCTGAATAATAGTGCTTTTACCTTTCTTGCGAATCTCTCGGTCCTGAAAAAACTTTCGCCGGTGCAAATTGGGATGAGAGAGACGAAAATGAATCAGTTTACCGGTGAATTCAAGCAACTGCTTGCGCGGTTCGTCGAGGTTCCAGTCGTGCCAGGTAAGATTGTTGTCCTGGCAATAGCAGTTGTTATTGCCGCGCTGTGAGCGGGCTATCTCATCGCCCCCATTCAGCATGGGTACTCCCTGGGAGAGCATGAGAGTAGCGAGGAAATTGCGCATCTGGCGCTCGCGCAGAAGGTTGATGGCTGAATCCTCGGTCGGGCCTTCTACTCCCATGTTCCAGGAATTGTTGTCGTTGGCGCCGTCATTGTTGTTATCTTTGTTCGCCTCATTGTGCTTTTCGTTGTAGCTGACAAGGTCGGTGAGAGTGAAGCCGTCGTGCGCGGTAATCAGGTTGATGCTCGCGTAGGGCTTACGGCCGTCGAACTGGTACAGATCGCTTGAGCCCGTAAGCCTGTTGGCAAAATCCGACAGTTGGCCGGTGTCACCCTTCCAAAAGCGGCGGACAGTGTCTCGGTATTTTCCGTTCCACTCGGCCCAGAGTACGGGGAATTCGCCGACCTGATAACCGCCTTCTCCTACGTCCCAAGGCTCTGCAATCAACTTGACGTCAGCAAGCGTAGGATCCTGATGAATCGTGTCAAAGAAAGAAGAGAGGCGACTCACGTCGTGAAGTTCGCGAGCAAGTGTTGCGGCAAGATCGAATCTGAAACCATCGACGTGCATTTCAGTGACCCAGTACCGGAGTGAATCCATGATCATCTTCAGAACCTGCGGATCGCGCACGTTCAAAGTGTTGCCAGTACCCGTGTAATCCATGTAGTAACGAGGGTTGTCCTGCATCGTTCGGTAATAAGTAGCATTGCAGACTCCCTTCCAGCTGAGCATGGGACCCATGTGGTTCCCCTCGCAGGTGTGGTTGTAAACCACATCTAGAATGACCTCGATGCCTGCAGCGTGGAGCGCCTTGACCATTTCTTTGAATTCGTTAACCTGCCCTTTAACATCACCGGAGGAACTATAACGTGACATGGGAGCAAAATAACCAAGCGTATTGTAGCCCCAGTAGTCCACCAGACCCTTATCAACAAGATGTCCTTCGTCAATAAAGTGATGAATAGGTAAAAGCTCTACGGCGGTGATGCCAAGTTTTTTGAAGTAATCAATGCTCCCCTCATGGGCGAGGCCGGCATAGGTGCCGCGAAGCTTCTTCGGGATCACGGGGTTGCAGACACTGAAGCCCTTGACGTGAACCTCGTAGATCACAGAATCGGCAAGCGGAGTCTCCGGAGGACGGTCGTTACCCCAGTCGAACTTGGTATCCACCACAACTGACTTTGGAACACCGGCGGCACTATCCTGGGTGTCCATCTTCTGGTCGTCCGCGGAAAGAAGATCATACGGGAAGATCGGTGCCTTCCAGTTGACGTGGCCAGAAATTGCCTTGGCATACGGATCAACGAGAAGTTTGTTGTAGTTAAATCGTTGTCCCTTCTCCGGTTCCCATGGGCCCTCGATGCGGTAACCGTAAAGCTGACCCGGTTTTATGTCTCTGATAAGGCCATGCCAAACGAAGGCGGTGCGTTCATGGAGTGTCACGCAATCGGTTTGTGTCCCTGCGGCGTCGAATAGGCAGAGATCCACGCGTGTCGCGTCTTGCGAAAAAATCGCGAAATTGGTTCCCTTGGTTGAGACAGTAGCACCGAGAGGATATGGGTATCCTGGAAGAAGCGTGCGGTTCATGTGCTCTTTGATGCAGAATACTGAAATAACTCCAGCGGTGCCTGGTCGGGGATGTACCTGCTCGCAGAGAATGGGCAGCACGTGCGATGTCAGGCAACTCGAACCGCGTCAGCGGAAGCACCCTGTCATTGAAAGTGGACGGAACCAAGGACAGGGGCAAGTCAGCGCAATTATCGACCGCTTGCCGGCTTGTTTATTGGTAGCGGCTGTTGTGAAACAAACAAACGCCGACAGAACTGGGGCTGTACGCCCGGGTGAGCACCTCCAACGGCCACCAAGATCGCGAAATGCTGCTGAGCTACGCGAATATGCAGACCGCCGCGGTCGGGAGAGTGTCGGCGAGTGCACCGATCAAGGCGTGTCCGGCTCGAAAGAATCCCATCCGGAGTTAAATCGGCTCATGATTGATGTGCACCAGCGCCGATTTGACGCCGTTGCGGTTGCGCTGCTCACGCGACATGTCGAATATTGGCCTCAATCGTGTCCACCACCTCATCGATATGACCTGCGAGGACCAGTTTTCCCATGGTCAGTCCGAAGCCTACGACTTGCTCGGGCTCAATGTGCGATGGCAGCGAAACCGCATTTGCATCGGTCACCACATCAATCAGCGCAGGACCCGATTGCTGAAGCGCTTTCTTTAATCCGGAGGACACATCGGCTGGGTTTTCGATTCTTACGCCCATTATGCCGATCGCCTCGGCAAGCTTTGCAAAGTTCGGATTCTTCAAGTCCGTCTGATAGTCAGGGAGTCCGTTGACTTCCATCTCGAGTTTCACCATCCCAAGAACGCCATTGTTGAACACAACGAGTTTGATGGGGAGGTCGTACTGCGTCATTGTCAGCAAGTCACCCATGAGCATCGCGAGTCCACCATCTCCCGCCATGGCGATTACCTGTCTTCCGGGATAGCAAAGTTGGGCGCCAATGGCCTGCGGAAGTGCATTTGCCATTGACCCGTGATTGAAGGAGCCGATCAGCCGTCGGTCCTTCGTCGCTCGAATATACCGGGACGACCAGACGTTACACATTCCGGTGTCGGCGGTAAAGATCGCATCGTCTGACGCAACTTCACTCAACGCAGCCGCGACGGGCTCCGGGTGCATGGGCGTGCGTTTTCCAACGTGATCTACGTAAACATTCAATCGTCGAATCGCCTCTTTATGTTTGGCGAGCATCGCATCCAAGAACGAGCGATCTGTCTTTGCGTTCACCATCGGCAGAAGCGCGTGAATGGTTTCGCGTACATCGCCCCACAGTCCAAGATCTAGTTTGCTTCGCCGTCCCAGATTGTCGACCCTGATGTCGATTTGAGCGATTTTGGGCTTCGTTGGTAGGAACTTGTCATAAGGAAAATCGGTGCCCAATAGCAAAAGCAGATCGCATTCGTGCATTGCCTGGTAAGCCGCGCCGAAGCCAAGCAATCCGCTCATTCCAACGTCAAATGGATTGTCGTAATCGACGAACGCCTTTCCACGGTACGAATGCCCGATAGGGGATTTCAACTTCTCAGCGAGAGCGATCACCTCATCGTGAGCGTCGGCGCATCCAATCCCGCAGAAGGAAACCACTTTCTTCGACGAATTGATCAAGTCCGCCAATCTCGCCAGATCGTTATCACAGGGACGGACGGATGGCCTGTGGTCTATTAGAGAACGAGATGAGCCATTGGCCACCATCTCCATCCCAGCCACATCTCCGGGCAACGCGATCACGCTTACTCCACCTTTTCCAACCGCACTCTGCATGGCGATGTGGAGGACACGCTCGAACTGCTTCGGGTTCGAGATCAGTTCACAATAGTGGCTGCATTCTTTGAAAAGGATTTCCGGATGAGTTTCCTGGAAGTATCCGGTACCAATCTCACTGGTCGGAATATGCGATGCAATCGCAAGCACCGGAGCATTGCTGCGATGAGCATCGAACAGACCATTGATAAGGTGGAGGTTGCCGGGGCCGCAACTGCCTGCGCAGACCGCGAGTTTGCCGCTCAACTGAGCCTCGGCGCCGGCTGCAAACGCGGCGGTTTCTTCGTGGCGCACATGGATCCATTGAAGTTTGCCATTTAGGCGCAAGGCATCGGTCACAGGATTCAGACTGTCGCCCACGACCCCGTAAATCCTTTCCACGCCCGCTTCGACAAGTTCCTTCACCAGCTCATCCGCAACTCGATGTGCCATTGCTTATGTCCTCCTCTGAGATCACGTTGTTTCCCGGTTGAATTCGAATCTATCGACAGCCGCACGGTCCGCGACTAATATGTGTTGCACGCTTTGTTATTTTTGCGCCGCTTGCGGTTGCGCCGCGCGTCCTGTCTCACGCAGAAAGAAGCTCACGACAATCGCGGCCGCACAGCAAGCCATCCAAAACACTATGCCTTTCTGGAAATTCATTGCCAGGCCCGGCTCGATCCCAACGCCTTTCCCGACATGATTTGCGTAAACTGGGCCCAGCAGCGCTGTAATTCCGAAAACCAGGAAATTGATCCCGCCAGTAGCACTACCCTTCACATTGTCCGGGTTGACTTCCTTGATGACGCTGTAAGGAATCATGGCGGCCCCAGATGCGACACCGAAGATAAACATTGCGACCTTCACTGGAATCGGAAACGGCTTGAACGCGATCTGGAGGCCAGCCAGAATCATGACCGCGGCGCTCGCCATGATTACTGGTTTTCGCCTTCCGATACGGTCGGAGAGCCAACCGAGCAGTGGGCATCCGACCACCCAGCCGAGGGGAACCATGGAAACGATGAGCACTGCCTCATGGTGGGACAGTCGGAGATCGTTTTGAAATCTGGCAACACCCCAGATCATGTCTCCGATCGTGGTGGGCGCGAATAGCAGTCCTGCGACGGCTCCGCAGAGATATGACTGGGGGTTTGAGAATACAATTTTGTACGGCTTTAGTAGTGAGCCGAGACCGCCTTCCTGGGCGTGGATTCCTAACTGTTCCTTCGGGGTCGCCATGTAAAGAACAGCCGCGTTGGCCAGGATTATGACTCCCAATCCGACCCACACAACGTGAACACCTACTCCATGCTCAATCATCGGCCCGATAACAAGCGGTCCAGCCGAGCCGCCGAGCATTCCAACGCATTGCGTGACTCCAATTGCGGTGGCGAGGTAGCGCGCAGAGAATCCTCGCGCCGCAAGGTAAACAGCCCCAGTGAACGCGAATGCTGAACCAGCTCCCTGCAGCAAGCGACCGGTATTCCCCGCGAGCATTGCCGGGACACTGAACAGTAGACAGCCGATCCCCAGAACCGCAATCCCGATGGGAACTGTGCGCTTTGCCCCTAAATGGTCAAGAGATGCTCCAGCGACCAGGCTCATAGTGGAGTAAGTGTAGTAATAGACGCCAAGAATCGCACCGGCCCCTAGCAGTGTCGTATGGAACGAGGCTGCCAACTCAGGAATCATTACGGATGGCGTTGACCTCACCGCATACTCAAGGAAATAGAAGATGACGGTGAAAAACCAGGCGATGATGAATGCTCGTGTCTGAGCCTCGGTCTGCGTTTGCGCTGATTGAGGTGCGCTCACAGCTAACGAGAGCTTTCGTTCAGCAGTGGAAGAAAGTTCCGATCTAACATCGCTGGGCGTCATTCGAGGTTTCTTATTAGCTTCGGCCATGACCATCTCCTGCACACGCTTCGGTAACCGGGAACACGAACCATCGCAAGCGTCCGTTCGTTGAGCAAATCAACACGCCAGTCCCGAAGACCTACGCATCTCCCGACGCCCCTGCGTTGCGGCCGATCGGATCGGCGTGTCCATGCAACGATGTCGAACCCAAGTGATGACACCGAGTTCAGCACTCGGGGACCGCCAGGGATCGTGGACTGTGCAGTCGGTAAAATGCTTCACTTGTGGGCGCGCACCCCAGTTTTTCTCTATAACCAGATATCGGGAGGAGTGGATTGGGTTGCTTGAAGTTCTCTCCATTGTCCGCCCACTACTTTGGCCAGTTCCGCATAGCAGTCAACACGTGCCTCGACCGCATCAGTGAAGGCGTTGTGACCACAAACGGCGGTTTACGCACAGACATTTCAACGTATACGTTGATTGGCACTATCCGCCCGAACAGGTATTCAAATCAGACGAACGTTGTCTTCCATTGTCTTAATAACCGAGTCCATGCGGCCGGAGAGCACCTGCTTGGCGAGACTGAGTGTGTAACCTTTGACGGTATGGAGAGGAACATGTGACGGCAGCGAAAGGGCGAAAGGATCGACGACGGCATCAACCACGACGGGTCCGTCCTTGTACGCAAGAGCTTCAGCAAGTCCTTCCTTGACGTCGCCGGGCTCTTCGATGCGGATCCCTTTCGCGCCTATCGCTTCCGCGACCTTGGCGAAATTGGGGTTCTTAAAATCCACGCCGAAGGGGATGATCCCGCTCTCTTGTTGCTCGATGTTGACGAAGTCCAGGGAATCGTTGTTGAGGATGACCTGAACCACCGGAATCTTTCGTTGCACTTGCGTCAACAGGTCGCCCATATTAAGCATCGTGAAGCCCCCGTCGCCGCACAGGGCGATCGTTTGCCTGCCTGGGTATGCCAATTGTGCGCCGAACGCATTGGGCGCGGCATTGGCCATGGACGCCCATGAAAACGAACCGAACAGCCTACGATTTCTTCCTCCCTTAATGTGCCTTGCCAGCCATATAACCGCGGTGCCGGTATCGGCGAAAAACATTGCGTCATCGGAAGCGACGTTGCTCAGCGTTGCGGCCAGGAATTCCGGACGTATGGGCTTGATCCCTGGTCCTTTCTCCACATAGTGCTGCAAGAGTTCGTGGAAGGAGTTCGTGTCCGCGACGTGCTTGTCGAGAAAGCGGCCGTCAGTTTTGTCGTGGATCCTTTCAAGCAAGGCGTTCACGGTGGCCTTGATGTTACCGACCAGCCCTAGATCAACGGCCGTGCGGCGGCCAATGTGTTTGGGATTTTTGTCAATCTGAACCTTCTTCACGCCATCGCCGGGGAGGAATTCAGAAAACGGAAAATCTGTGCCGAGCATAAGCAGGAGTTCGGCGTCATTGATCGCACCAAAGGCTCCGCCGTAACCGAGCAAGCCGGTCATGCCAACCGCATTGGGATTGTCGTGTTCCAACCACTGCTTGCCGCGTAGCGCATAGCCGACAGGAGCCTTCAGTCTGCGGGCGAGTTCGACAACCTCATCGTGGGCATCTCTGCAGCCATCGCCGCCGAAGATCGCAACCGTTTTCGCGTCGTCAATCATACTCACAAGCTGATTCAGGTCTGCATCGGACGGACGCAAAACCGGCGCGGCAGGAATCGTGATTCCGGTCGAGTGGGCGGCCGCATCGGCTGACGCAACGTCGCCCGGAAGGGAAATTACCGTGGGCCCTTTCTCCAGGATCGCAGTGAGAATCGCAGTGCTGAAGACGGCGCGCGCCTGCTCAGGGTTGACTACCCGCCCGGTATACAGAGATGCGGCTTCGAAAAACTTGTGAGGATTGAGCTCTTCGAGCGCGGCTGTGTCCATCAGGGAGGTCTCCACGTCGCCCGCGATAGCGATGACCGGAGCCCCCTCCTTGCGCGCATCCATCAACCCGTTGAACAGATGAACGACGCCGGGGCCGGCGGTTCCACACACCACCACGGGATTGCCCGTGAGGTAAGCCTCGGCGACAGCGGCGAAACCTCCATATTCTTCGTTACGGACGTGAATTAACTCGATCTTCCCGTTGCGGCGCAGGGCGTCGATGACAGGATTGAGAGCGTCACCGACAATTCCATAACAGCGTTTGACGCCTGCGTTCACGAGCATCTCCCACAAAACATCCGCAACTTTTCGCGACATAGTAATCATTCCTTTCCGGGCTGTAATTCCGATTTGAGCTCCGGATTCGGCGGATCTATTTCCGCTCGGAACTGTTGCCAGCCTCACCTAGACCGGCGTGCGTCTCAGGCATGTCTTACTACCTTTCGCAGAGATTCCTCTGCAGAACACGGAGTTGTCCCTGTCAGAAATCTACGCGAATTGGATTGGAGTTTAGGTTATGCACGTCAGCTCGCTCCAACCCAGGCAGGACCGGAGCAGATGCTGACGTAACGGGTACAGGACGAGCACCACACGATTTTCGGACAAACTGTTTTTCCGAAAAGCCATCCTAGATGCGGGACCCGGGAAGTTATGGTCGACCGCATTGGAAGAGAGTTCTCTTTCATTGCCGACTTGTCTGGCGACTAGGATCGACACTTTCGCAATCGGAGCGAGTTGATTATGGCCGATGCCCGCAAGGCTCCGACCCCAATAACGGAGCCGGCTAAGACTGAACATGTTGCAGTTCCCAGCGAGCCGAAGTGGCAAAGGTACGGAACCCCCGTGCTGGTATTACTGCTGGCCGCTGCGGTTGTAGTCACAATCACTCGAAACTGGAATTCCTGGGAGGGCGGTAAGGCGGAACAGGTTACCGACGACGCTTACGTTCGCGGCGATCTCACCCCACTCAGTACGAAGGTACCAGGGATAGTTCGAAGTGTAGCCGTTTCTGACTATCAGCAGGTGCACAAGGGAGACCTCCTGGTCGAGTTGGAAGACAACGACTATCAGGCGCAAGTAGCCCAGGCGAGTGCGGCGGTGGCAGCGGCAAAAGCCGCTATCGAGAATATCCGGCGCGAGAAACAACTGCAGCAAACCAAAATCGACGGGGCGATTGCTGGGGTAGCGCAGGCGCAAGCCGGAATTTCCGCGGCGCAAGCCGGAATTGCGGCCGCCCAGGCCGATCTGGGTCACAGTCTTCCCGAACGCCGCCGCCAGGAGGCTCTCATGGAGACCAACTCCACTACGCACCAGAAAATTGAGCAAGCAGTGGCTGCGGAAGAAGGCTCACGCGCGCAACTACTCAGCCGTCAAGCTTCACTGGAGCAGGCCAAGGCAATGTTACTCAGCAGTCTATCGGCAGTCGAGGCCGAACGCCGAGGGCTCGATGTTCTGAATCCGCAGGAGCTCCAACTCATCGCCGACCTGCGAGCCAAAGAGGCTGGGTTTACCGTTGCAAAGGTGAACCTAGGGTACACGAGGATTTTAGCGCCCGCGGACGGCACCGTGGGCGAAAGGCAGGTTCGACCAGGCCAGTTGGTCTCTCCGGGAACGCAGGTGATTGCTTTTGTTGACAAGACGAAATGGGTGCAGGCGAATTACCGCGAGACCCAATTAACCAACGTCAAAGTTGGCGATACCGCGGAGCTCCGCATCGACGAATATCCCCGACAGATCATCCATGGCAAGGTCATTGAGATTGCACCGGCCAGCGGATCGCAGTTCGCGTTGTTGCCGCCCGACAACGCTACCGGCAACTTCACCAAGGTGGTACAGAGAATCCCGGTCAAGATTGCGCTCGATGATACCGACCTGGCCAGCAAATTGCGTCCAGGGCTTTCGGTTACCGCTACTGTCCGGACGAAACGATAACCGGGTTTAGCATGGCTGCCTCCACCAACATAAACCGCCCCCTCACGACAGCAGAGATTGCGCGTGCTGCGGCTGCGGCGATGCCCGCGGAAGTCTCGACCAGACCGCTGCTAGGGATTCTCGGGGTTCTCATAGGCGCCGGACTCGTCACTCTTACCGGTCGCATGCTTTCGCTGGGGCTTGCAGATCTGAGGGGTCACGTCGGCATTAGTTACGACGAAGGTGCATGGCTTGACAGCGCCTATAACGCAGCCATCATGTTTATCGGGCCCTTTAGCGTCTATCTGGGAGGGTTGATGGGGCCACGCCGCATCCTTCTGTATTCGGCAGGAGTATTTACCCTGACCTGCGCCTTCCTGCCGCTGATACGCAGTTATAGTCTGCTGGTCGCGGCGTTGATTATCGCCGGACTGACGTCAGGTACCTTTTATCCCCTCACCCTGACATTTGCACTTCGCAATATTCCGCTGCGGTTCCTAACTTTCACGATTGCATTCTACGCGACGTTTATAGATGGGGCAGTCAATGTGGCGCCATCACTCTATGGCTGGTACCGCGACCATCTTTCCTGGCACTGGATGTTTCGGGGCTCCGCCGTGATTGCGCCCGTGATGATGATCTGCGTCTATTGCGGGATACCTGCAGCCCCTGCCCGAAAGAAGGACAGTCCTGTGCCCAGCTTCGCCGGGTTCTTGTACCTGAGTTTTGGATTGGCCCTGATGTTTGCTGCCATCCAGCAAGGAGAGCGGCTCGATTGGTGGCGCTCCGGAGTATTCAACGCGTTGTTCTGGTCTGGCTCGTTCCTGCTATTGTGCGCGTTGGTGCGACGCTTGCTCGGCCCCAACCCGCTGGTGGCGCTCCCTTACCTCTGGCAATGGAACACGGTGCTGCTGGGCGCCCTGCTGTTCTGGTTCCGGTTTACTCTCACTGGAACTATCATCCTGATCCCTCAGTCGCTGGCTATCCACGGCTTCGAAGCTGATCAGATTGGTCCGGCCGTAATCTGGAGCGCGCTTCCTCTGTTACCGGTAGCGTTTGTAGCTGCGCTCCTGCTGCTTCAGAAACTGGACCCGCGCCTGTTGCTGGCTGCCGGCTTGGCCTGCACAGCCTTCGCAGGCTGTTTGGACGCTCAGTTCACCAGCGCCTGGTCGGCGGCAAACTACTATCGCACCGAACTGCTCATGGGCGTAGGACAAGCGTTCGCTCTCATAGGGCTGGTGGGATGCATTATCCTGCATGGCATCTTCTCGGGAGGGTTGGCCAAGCCTCAGTGGATCCTGACATTTTCTGCTTTCTTTCATACCATCCGCTTATTTGGTGGAACCACGGGGGCCGTGTACATGGCCCATTTCCTCGCCGTCCGCGAGAAGTTGCACTCGAACCTTTTGGGTTTGCACGTGAACCAGGGAAGCTGGATCACAGACGGTAACATTCGGGCTTTGACGGCCGGACTCAACGCCAAGTCATCCGGTGCGGCTGCGGCGGGAGCCCGTGCTGTCGATCTGATCGGCGAACGACTTCGTCTTCAGGCCTACACCTTGAGTCTCATCGATGGGTTCCTTCTAATGGCATGGGCTTGCGTTATGGGCCTTCTTTTGACCGCGCTGCTACGCAAATCGCCGCTGAACTACGGCGACCTCAGCACGCTGCAGTCGGTTAAGGAGACACACTCATGAGATGGAAATTACAGCTGTTGCTAATCACCCTGGCGCTCTCAGTGCCCCAAGCCTTTGCCGGAGAGCCGGGCAATACTGCTTCCGCTCGCCACATCACCTTGCACGAGGCTGTGCAGTTGGCGCTGCAACACAACCACAATATCCACATCGCCGAATACAAAATCGAAGAGAAGCAGCACGCCAAAGAAGTTGCGAAAAGCGAATATTTCCCGACCATTCACAATGACAGCAACTTCGTACATCTGACCGACACGCAGCTGATAGAAATCAATTCGGGCGGCCTCGGCACTGTCTTAGGCAGCCCCGTTCCTCCTGTAAATTCAATCATTAACCAGGGTGGGCGTAACTTGACGACGAGTGGCACCCAGCTAACACAGCCCCTGACCACGCTGCTGAAAATTCGGCGCGCGAACGACGTGGCGCAAGCGGAACTGAAGGCCTCACGACAGAAAGCGAAACAAACGGAGAACGATGTTGCTCTGAAAGTTCACCAGCTCTATTACTTGGTTTTGATCGCCCAGGTTCACCGTGCCGCCACCGAAGCCAGAATCAAAGCGTCGCAAGCTCTGCAAAGCGAAAGCGTCCAGCAGGTGAAATATGGCAGCGCATTACAAGAGAGCCTGATCGAAAGCCGCGCGCAACTCCTGCAGGTAAAACAGGAGTTGCTGACTACCGACTTACAACTCTCCGACCTTAAGCTACAGCTCAACGATGCCATGGGACTGCCACTCACAACGGCGCTGGATCTCGATCCCAACTCTGCGGAAGTACAACCAGCCTGCGCGCGCGAAACGTGTGTGGCTGAGGCACTCGCATCCCATCCCGAGATAATCGAAGCGCGCAATGATGTGGAGAAAGCGAATGCTGCGGTTCACCTGGCGAAAACCGATCTCTATGTGCCGGATATCGACGCCTTTGCTCGTTACAGCTACCAAGACAACGTTCCATTTCTGGCCCGTAATTTCGGCTCTTTTGGTGTTCACTTTGGCTACGACCTTTTCGACTCGGGGCACAAGCGTGCGCTTCTCCGCGAGCGTGAGGCCCAGCTGTCGCAGGCGAAAGAAAATCTTGCCCGGCTTACCGATGAGGTCGAACTGGCAGTGCAGACCGCCTACAACAAGCTGGAACAAACCCAGCAAATGCGGAAAGTATCTGAGGAAATGCTGGCCTTGCGCACCGAGTCAAATCGAGTTCTGCATGAGGAACTAGTGCAAGGATCGGCTCTCAGCTCCCAGGCTGAGATGGGGACAGCCCAGGAACTCGACGCCCGGACGTTGCATCTGCAGTCACAACTGGATTACACCCAGGCGAATGACGAGATCATCCACGCCCTGGGACGGACACCTGAATAGATGAGTGCTGATGTCAGGAGCTAGGAAGATGGTATCGCATGGTTCAGTTGCAAGCCGCAACCCTGTCGCACCGAAGAGCGGCTCCGAGAAGCTACTCAAGAGGATTTTGCGTGAGCACTTCTGGGCTCATCAGGAACGGGCCGTAAGTTGACGGAGGTAATTGAATTCGTCGGGAAGGTTAGCCGCTTTGGCTTTCGGGTCATCACCGACCTCTTCCGCCGTCCCTTTGAGGCGGAACAACTTGGGCTCCAACTGGCGGAGATCGGCTCTGAGTCCGTTCCTCTTATAGCCGCTTCCGGGTTCGCGCTGGGTGCTGTGATGACACTTCACACCCGGAGCACGCTAGTTACGTTCGGAGCAACAGCGGAGATTCCGATGGTGCAGTCCCTTGCGTTCTTTGTTGAAATCGGACCGTTAGTCGCCGGCTTGCTTCTTGCCGGCCGCGTTGGCTCCGGCATAGGAGCCGTTTTGGCCAATATGAGGGTTACAGAGCAGATTGACGCGATCGAGTCCCTCTCTGTCAACTCCTTCAAATTCCTGGTCGTGCCGCGTGTCCTGGCCTGTGTAATTGCTCTGCCGCTCCTGACATTGTTCATGGATTTCTCCGGGCTTCTGGCAGGCTTTTTTGCCGAAAACGCAGCCTCACATATCTCATTTCACCTTTACACCACGCGGGCGTTCGCCTCTCTGGATTGGCCGAACTTCGTTCCCCCAACTCTTAAAACGGCTGTTTTCGGTTTCTTGATCGGGACGGTCTCGGCCTACTTTGGCTATACCACGAATGAAGGGGCGCAAGGCGTTGGAAAGGCTGCAACGAATTCTGTGGTGCTGTCTTCTCTGTTGATCATTTTGTCCGATGTAGTTTTGGTCAAGTGCATCGCCTTTGCTTTTCCCGGAACTGCGTTATGAACTCTGCCGGCCGTACAGCTGTGTCGTTTGAGGGCGTTTCGAAATCATTCGGAAGCAAGGAGGTTCTGCACGACGTGTCGTTCCAAGTCGCTTCCGGCGAGGCTCTCTGCATTCTTGGTCGAAGCGGGACTGGCAAAAGCGTGACGCTGAAACTTATCATCGCGCTCTTGATGCCGGACGCAGGCAAAATCTGGATTGAGCAGGACGAGATTACGACCCTGAAAGCAGCGGACCTATCCCGCGTCCGTCGAAAGATGGGATTTCTCTTTCAGGATGCCGCCTTGTTCGATTCCCTAACCCTCTATGAGAATCTAGCGCTCCCGATGCTCCGCCTGACAAACAAATCGCAGGAAGAAGTTGACTCTAGCGTGGACAAGGTGCTCCGTCAAGTCGGGTTGGCCTGCGATAAGAAGGCCATGCCTTCGGAGCTTTCGGGAGGGATGCGCAAGCGTGCGGGCCTGGCGCGAGCATTAGTACTCGAGCCAAAGATTTTGCTTGCAGATGAACCCAGCAGCGGCCTGGACCGTATCACGGCATCGGAGATCGACGAGCTGCTGCTGCAACAGAAGGCCGAACGTCAGACAACCGTTATCGTCGTTACCCATGATGTGCATGGCGCCAGGCGCGTGGGGGACCGATTCGCGGTATTCGACAAGGGGCATCTGGTCGCCCATGGGACTGCGGCTGAGGTTGAGAGCAGCGATAACGAAACCGCTCGCCAGCTTATAACGGTCCCATGCTGAGATTGAGCGCGCGATAACGAAGGTGCTCGCGGGCTTAGCACGGAGCAAAACACCATGGCTAATCGCAATTTTCTTGTCGGGATATTCGTCGCGGGCGGACTGACGCTCTTCACGATGGGAATATTTCTCGTGGGAAACCGGCAAGGAGCATTCACGCGGCATGTCGAGTTCTATACAGAGTTCAAGGATCTAAGCGGGCTCACGAAGGGTTCCAAGGTGAAAGTTGCCGGAATGGACGCGGGAGAAGTTGTCGAAGTAGGAGTTCCTGATTCTCCTTCATCGCGTTTTCGCGTCAAGTTGCAAATCAACGAAAGGCTGCACGGGTTGGTGCGCACTGATTCCGTCGCAACGATCGCTACCGAAGGAGTAGTTGGTGGGACCTATTTGCTCGTTCGCTCCGGAAGCCCACAGGCACAGGCAGCGGCTCCCCTTACGACGCTTCCAAGCCAGGAACCGATCGACGTGTCTAAGCTGCTCGAACGCGGTTTGGTGTTACTCAAAGATGCAGATACAAACGTGAATCAGATTGGAGCGAAACTTGATGGAACGTTGGATGGAATCAAGACCACTGTCGCAAACGCCAATGATGTGGTAGTTGGAGTGAAGGAGGGCCGCGGCCCGGCCGGCATGCTGGTTAGGGACGAGACCGTGGCGTCGAACATCCGCCGGTCGGTCACAAATGTGAAGCAAGCGACGGATGCTCTCCATCAGGCATCAGGCCGAGTCGATGCAATGACAGCAGATATTCAGTCCCGCGGCGTGACGAAAAAAGTTGACGAAACCATCAGCTCTGCGAGAGATGCAGCGGCGAGGATCAACGATAGTACAAAACAAGTTCACCAGACGATTGCGGAGGCAACGAGGCCAGACAAGCAGGGAGTTGACGCGGGCACGAACGTAAGAGAGGCAATATCAAACCTGAATGCGGCCAGCGCCAACATGTCCGAAGATACGGAGGCTCTTAAGCACAACTTCCTCCTACGAGGTTACTTTCGCCGTCGCGGCTACTACAGCCTGGCCGGCATCTCGCCCGATACATATAGAAAAGATCGCCTATTCACCAATCCAGCAAACGAGCGGGCATGGTTCTCCGCAACAGAGCTTTTCATAAGAGAAGGCAAATTGGAGGTACTGTCCGCCGAAGGAAAGAACCTGTTGAATGCCGCGATCGACAAGTATGGCGAGTCGGTCTTCGACCGTCCAATTGTCGTCGAAGGATATTCGAATGGGTCTGATTCGGCAAATGACCCCGCGGATCCAGTGTCATCGTCCAGGCACCGCGCCATTTTGGTTCGAGTATATCTGCAGAGCCGGTTTCAGCTTTACCCGAGTAACTTAGGAATCGTTCCCATGAAAAGCTCTCCCCCGAATGGGCTCGGGCATTCCGAATGGGATGGGATCTGCTTAGTTTTCTTAAGACCCCAGCAATAAGAGGGTCGAACCGCGGCAGGCGTTTTGCCGAGATTTTGCAATTGCCAATATGTTGGCACGGATTTCTAAACGCAGTTTATGGCATGTAGCTAGTTCCGTGGCGCTTTAAGACCAAGGTCCTGCAAAGACAGAACAGGAAGATTCCCCGTGTGATGTTAGCCGTGAGAGCCTGCCGACAACCCCTAGAGGCGATCCGGCGCGGCACGGGGGCCTCGCTGTGTCGCTCCTAGAATTCAAAGATGAAGTTGGGTATGCCCTGATATCGTAGGGCCGCATTTGCGTCATGATTGAATCTCGGACATTGAATGTCGAGAGGAGAAATTACAAGTCAATACCAAAATCGCAGCGATTGAGCAGGAGCTTAATCTGATCGATTCGCGCAGAGCCACATCGGAGAGCTTCATGCGGTTCGCTGAACTCCTGCTACTGGACATTTCACACGCATGGGAGATCGTTGGGCCAGAGCAGCGCCAGCGGGTTCACAATCTGCTCTTCCAAGATAGTTTGCACTACTCTGAAGAATCAGGGATTTCGAACCACTCTAACTCTTCCCTGTTCAATATGTTGGAAGGAATGAAGGGTGAAAAAATCCTGTTGGCGTCCCCGGCGGGATTCGAACCCGCGTTATCGCCGTGAAAGACCAGCCATACGTTTATTTTCAACAACTTGCGGAGCATGGGTGGCAACTCACAACTGCACAGGAACGGCTAGGAATCCGTATTGTTGTGCGCGTGTTGTATGAAGCAACACGCGCCTTCCAGCATATGTTTGACCCGCAGAAAGAACGCTAGTTACCTCTGCTACACCCAGGTGATCTGTTAAGAGATGACGAAAATGCTCAGCCGTAATTGTTCAATCTCCGCCTCCCTTGGGGGCAGGCGTCTGCATTGATAGCGGAACATATCTCTCGTGCGGCGTCTTCCAGGCTCGGATGAAATCCAGAGGATTCTGCGTACCGACAAATTCGCGGGCCAGCTGGAGGCGATCCATGATCTCCTGCCGTTGTGTGTCGGGAAGTTCTTGGGCGCGAGCCTGAACCCCCTCGAAGAACTGTTCCAAGCTCACGGCCTTCGCCCATGCCTGGATCACTTGTTCAAGCTGCTCCCGGCTCTCCTTGATGGACTGAGCCACCTTGCGACGGTCTTCCTCCTGCCGCCACCGTTCTTGTTGCGCTTCCCATTCTTTGTGCCGCAGTTCCGCTTGTCGCTCTTCCTCTTTGACCTTCTCCACCACAACGGCGGTAGACTTCTCTATTGATCTCACGATCGTCGGAATATCCTTCGTGAGTGGCCTGCGTTTGCTTTCCTGAAACATCGTTACCCAGTCCACTCCCCGATAGGGGGCATAGATCACGAGCCGAAGGCGGCCACATGGAATGTCCTTTGTCGTCGTCCAGGTGTGTTCGGCATATCGAGCTGTGGTCTTTGGCGGTACGTACTCAGATTCTCGGACGTACTTCCCGTTCACGTATCGCATCTCGACCTTTTCGGACATCTCAATTACTGCGAGTCCGAAGGCGACTGATCCCACATATACCACCGTAGGGCGGTCAGGCGACCACAGGCGGTTATAGACGTATGAGTTTTCTCCACGCGGAGTTTTTGGAATCTCCTCATGCTCCTCAACGTGAGCACGGCTAAACCGTTCAGCGGACGGCGGGATGATCACTCGGTGTCCTTTGGACTCAAGTGCGTTGAACAGGTCATTCGCGAACGCCAGAGCCTTCTCCAGTCCCGAACGAGATGCGGTCACGTCAACCAAGAGCCGCTTATAGGGCCTGAGGTGCTGTCCTTCGTCGACTGTGCGGCCTCTGTCAAAGTGGCCCTTTGCCTCACGAATTAGCTCATGTGTACCCGTAACTCTGTGGCGTGACCTGGCGGGAGGTGGACTCGCAGGGGTGGCAGGCCGGGTTTGGGAACCTGCGGCAGTTTCTCCACCCGGATGCCAGCTCAGCTGATCCCCCGGTCGCAACTCCGGCAGCGGAGGGCGCTCCGGTGCTTTGTCGAAGGCAAGCTTCGCCCAATAGCCCCGTTCGGGGCGTGGGACGTTCAGGGCGGAGCATCCCCGCGCCAGGTAGCTGCCCGAGACCTCGAACTTCTCGGCCGCTTTGGTCATTGGCGTGGACCAAACCAACTCGTAGAGCTCAGCTCTTGAAATCATTCATGCCTCCGTCAATGCGCTTCACCCAAGATTAGGGCAATCGGGGGCTGAGTTCACATTGGAACCGAGGAAACCCGCAGTCGCTGGTCACCGCCCCTGAAGGGTAATCGTGAACGGTCTCCGCTCCGCATTGGCGTCATCGCCCTACAAGGCGACATTCGCAAACGTGGTCGGTCCAATCTTGATGGTGCCCCATCCTCCGTGAATGTGCCCGAAGACATGCAGATGCGGTTTGACTTCCCGGTAGCCCTTGCCGCCGTGGTGGCCAATAACAATACAATCGCCAGCGCCTGCTCCACTTCGCCGAGATCTGCCGCGTGAAGCAGTCCGTCGCCGCCGCAGAGAAGGCGCGGAGGAAGCCCGCTTCCCGGGCGAGGCTATTGGGCGAAGCAGGTCAGCCAGAAGGAACCTTGATATCCTTGCCCCGACTTCTTTCAGCGGCACGGCGGCGCCGATGGCGGAATCAGGTCCAATCGATGAGGGGCGAGCTGGTCTCCTGCGTAAATAGTGATCAAGACATTGTTTTCACGCAGCCGTTATGATCGTAGGTGGAACTTGAGATTGACTGAACGTGAGGCCCGCTCATGCCACTTTCTGCAAGCCGTATTTGGCGACAATTGCCTAATGAGATTAGAGTCTCCGCCAGCAAAGTATGCTGGGCGGAGCCAACCAAAGAACAGAAGCAGCTCCTATTTGCCGCCCTCGCAAAAGCAACCAACGTTCGTGAGATTAGTGTCCGCCGAGCCCCGCCAGCGCGCCTGATCAGCTGGACGGCAGCAACTCTGTCTCTTCCTGATCAGATTGTGAATAGTCTGCTGCAGGACTATCTGCTCCACGATCATCGTGCAACGATTGTGAGCTATCTTGATTTGCTGGGGATTCCGCATTCCGATGGAATCATCGAGGAGAGCTTTGACCTCGCCTCCCTGCCGAAAGAGCGCGTCCAGGATGCTGCTCGAACCCTCCTCGCATCCACAACTCGCCCAGCAGCCGAACTTTACCTGAAGTATCTCGTGGTTCAAGGTGGGCCCTGGTCGGTGATTGAAGAAGTCCTGCCAACTGGGGACTCCTAAACACTTACGGCATCGCGAGTCTTGAAAAACTTATGGTTGCAACACTCATCGGCGGCACAGGTCTTACGGGTTCGTTTCTGGTTCGGCAGCTCTTGGCTGACTCCGCGATAACGCAGGTGATTTCCATTTCGCGAAGGTCATTGGAGATTTCAAATCCAAAGCTGGCAGAGATTTTCATCCCCGACCTGGCGGAGTTATCGTCGATCGAGTCGAAGATTCGCGGCGGGGAACTCTATTTCTGTTGTCTCGGCACGACGATCAAGGCGGCGGGCAGCAAAGAGAACTTTGAAAAAGTCGATCACGCCGCCATCGTCGCTTTCGCCAAAATCGCGAGGGTGCACGATGCGAAGTCACTTACGCTCGTCTCCGCTATGGGCGCGAACGCAAACTCGATGATCTTTTATAACCGAGTCAAGGGTCGGACTGAAAACGATGTGAGAGCTCTTGGACTGCGCTCCCTGATCATCTTCAGGCCCGCACTCTTGGTTGGCCCGCGCCGTGAATTCCGTTTGGCGGAACGCATCTTGACCAAGACGCTGGTGCCGCTTTCGCGGCTTCTTCCGACTCGAATTCAAAAGGGCCTCGTTACGGAAGCGGAATCATTGGCGACACGAATGTTGGCCGAGGGAAAAGCGGCCCCTAGCGGAGCTCACGTCATACACGCGAAAGACATCTAGCGGCCGGGGGCATTGATCGACCTCAATCTCTGCAATGCCAATGAAGTTGGCGCGGCCGAAGGAGGGCTTTTGAACTACCTCAATTTTTCGGATGGAATCTCTCGCTGGTCACCTCCCCTGAAGGGTAATCGTGAACGGTTTCCGTTCGGCGTCGCCGTCTGCAGCCCACATGGCGACATTCGCGAACGTGGTCGGCCCAATCTTAACCGTGCCGTATCCTCCGTGAATATGCCCGAAGACATGCAGCTGCGGTTTCACTTCCATCACCCTCTCCCAAAGCACTGGGCAGCCGGAGTGCGGAGAATCAGGAGCCTCACAATCCAGAATCCCGTGTGGCGGCCCATGAGTGACTAGGATGTCGGTGCCTGCGGGAATCTTCTGGTAGATTCTCCGGCGATCTTGCATGCTGCTGAGGCCGAAGGCTCCCCCGTAAAGAGCCGTGACCGGCGATCCCCAAATTTTTAAGCCACACGCTTGAACGTCTCGATTGATCAACAGTGTCGCGTTGCTCAGCCGACGCGCGGCCTGATCGTCGCCTTCGAGCAGAAACTCATGATTACCGGGAACAACGATCTTCACGGGATGGGGTAGCTCTCCGAGCCAGGCATTGAAGTCGGCATACATTGCAGGACGCCGGCTGAAGAATGTGAAGTCTCCGGCATGAATAAAAATCTCACCGTCAGGAATGTCGAGTTCGCGATGGAATTCGTGGGTATCGGAGATGCAAACGATGCGTACGGACTTGGGCGGTCTCTGTGCTTTAGCTTTCAGGCAATCACCCCTTGGTCTCTCAAAATGCGCTCCATCTCGATGATTCCGGAGACAACATCTTCATGGTTGAGAGCGTCTGCGACGATATGCGACAAAGCTTCCTTGTGCTTGTCCGTGTCGTGCGTCAGCCAAGGCAGGTCATACGCCTGGGCCAACTGCGGCCAGTTGACGATTCGTCCCTTGATGACCTCGTCCAGCGAAGAATAGAGGGCAAGCCGGCGAGTCATCCTTTGCGACAGCGCCACGCCGTCTGCCCAGGTCGGCGAACTGATGCAGGTTACGTGTAGATCGTCGCGCCCGCTCTCCTGAAGTTTGGCCGCCACCAATCCGCCAAGACTGATGCCAATTACCGCGGAGCCGTTGGGAATTTCAAGATTACGGAGACTTTCAAGGGAAGCCTCTGCAGTGACTTCTGGATCACTATGCAGAAGCGCAGGCCGGCTAAAACGAGTCCGCGGAAACCTGCCGCGCAACAATTCCTCAAGTTGGAGGACGGAGCCGCCGGGGCTGCCTCCCTTGCCATGAAATAGAAAGATGTTTTCCGGCTCCGTGCTGTGCATGATTGGTCCCGGGCCTTCAAGGTTGTGAATCTTCATCTCGTCAGGCTATCAGAGCAGGTTAATCGTGAGTTGATCTGGTTTGCCGTCAAAGTACTTTTGTAGCGCGTCCTTGAATATCTGATTTTCAGATCCCGTGGACGCGAACAGTGTCATCGAAGAGCGAAATTTTAGATTGTCTGGGTAGCCGAGGATCTGGTCGATAGAACGGCCCTCAACCATGTTCACGAGCCGGGTGCATTCCCTAATTCGCGGCCCCAGAACTGGGTGCGCCAGGAAGGCCGCGGCCTCCTGCCGCGATGAGATTCCGTAGTAGATTGCCGTTTCACTGTGGCCTAAGCCCTTCATCTGGGGAAAGATGAACCACATCCAATGGCTTCGTTTTTGGCCCGCGCGTAACTCCGCACACACCTCCTCGAATGCCGGTTCCTGCGCATCGACAAACCTTTGTAGATTATGGGTATCCTTTGAACTCGTCATCCTCTCTCCCTCTTACTTACTGCCCGGCAGGACTGCTTCACCGAACCGTGACCTAGCCCCGATATTTTAGAGGCGTGAATGTAAGCTTCGGATGGTCTTGGACTGCAGACAGATACGTACCGTGGCTGGCTAGCTCCTTAAGAAAGGGACCGGATGGAGTGGGACGCGTAGTTCGGACGCAGCGGAGACAAATATCGCAATGCGATGGCGAACGCCTGGTGCAGACAGCAAACGAGCCGCGCTCCTGGTGGCGCGAAAGAATACTGCGCTGGCGGCGAACTGCGCGGTTCTCCAGAAAGTCAAGTGGGCGCAATTCGGAGCGCCGCGGCTTCGCTTGCTACTCCCCCGATGGGCGAATTGGCGGTTGCTATCGCCAATTCGCCGTCATCTCGGGCTCCTCTTAGACAGTGAGGCCGAGCTGTCAAAAGCATGCCAGCGGTGGACCAACGAACTTTATTTTGAAATAAATGCCAAAAGTGTAAATTTCTGGCCGTGAGATTTGAATATATAGGATGGAAATCTGTACGCGACGAGGACTCGACGACTTGACCGGGATTTCTCCTCCAAAATCCACGAAAATCAACTCTGATCCCAACAATGACCTTGCTGGCCCTGGACCGTGATGATAAGGTTCTCTGATATTTAATGACTTGAAAGAATTCCTGCGGCGGGGGACCTTTGCTTTTCATCGGGCCTCAAATTGGCTGGTGATAAAGGTTCGAATGGAAATCCTCGTCCATAAGGGCAATCATGAAATCGGCGGAACCTGTATTCAGGTCTCATCCGGAAAGACCACAATTCTTCTCGATGTCGGTCTCCCTCTCAGCGCCGACAGCCCGATCGTGGATGTCTCTCAGCTGAAGGTAGACGCCGTTCTGATCAGCCACCCCCATCAGGACCACTTCGGCCTGATGAACTGCCTTCCGCCGAACACTCCTGTGTACATGGGCAGTCTGGGAAAGAATCTCATTGATGCAACCCAGGTATTTCTTGGCAAAAGCAAACATGAGCGCGACTTCCGGCACTTCAAGGCCTGGGAGCCGTTTGAGATAGGAGAATTCAGAATTACTCCTTATCTTGTTGACCACTCCGCTGCTGATGCCTATTCCTTTCTTGTCGAAGCTGAGGGAAGGCGTCTCTTTTACAGCGGGGACCTCAGGTCTCATGGCAGGAAAGGGATACTGTTCGAGAATCTGGTGAAGCGCCCCATTCCAAGAATAGACATCATGTTCCTCGAGGGAACGATGATGCATCGCAACAATGACCTTTTTCCTGACGAGGAAGCAGTTGAGAAGAAGATTAGCGAGGTAATAAGTCAGCAGAAGAACATCTCGTTCATCTTGTCATCGTCCCAGAACATCGACCGCATCGTTTCCGCCTATAGAGCGTGCAAGAGAACCGGAAAAATCCTGGTCATTGATATCTATACCGCGTGGGTGCTGGAGCAGGTGCGACAGACCACCCCAAACACGCCCGCAATGGACTGGTCCGAGATCAGAGTTTTCGCCACTCACAGTCAGGATGAAAGGCTCAAGGCCAACCCAGACTACTTTGTAGATTTCAGAAAGCGACTCTATTGCCACCGGGTCAAGCGTGAGGAACTACACGCAACTCCCGAATCGTTTCTCTACTTCGGCAAGATGTCCAGCTTTCGCCTCATTGATGAATTCAAGAACGCCGCAGCCCCCGTCAACGTCATTTACTCGCAGTGGCTCGGCTATCTCGACGGAAACCACGCCGACTACTTCGGCAGTGACAAAATCTCCGCCTGCCGCAGCGATCCGGCAGTCAACTTCCTTTACGCCCATACAAGCGGACACGCGCCCGTTGACGACCTGCAGCGGTTGGCTTCGGCGTTGAAGCCCCGCAAACTTGTTCCCATTCACACCGAGCACGGCGAAGAGTTCTCTCAAAAGTTTGCAAACGTAGTCACACTCAACGATGGCGAGGTTTTTGTCCTGGCCTGACAGTTCTCAATGCTTATTTCAAATGCCGTCCGTCGTCAGAACGGCAAGTGGTGGGAGGTTCTAAATGAGTGAATTCAATAGAGGCCTGAGCGGCAACTTCATGGCGGCGTTGGCCGGACTCGCGCAAAAGCCCGGCTGCTGGTGGCAGGATGTGCTCGCCGACGCTTCGCTAATCATCGGCATTCGCGAGGAGGAACTGGACGTCTACTGGAACGGGCAAGCGCTCTTCCATGCTTACTTCAAGGACGGACAAGTGAATGTCAATACGCATGTGAAGTACTTGCTCGATCCGGACCGGGATGATCGGATTGTCTTGGAGGAAGACGGCAAGTTTGATGTGAAGTTGACACCGATGCTTGCGAGCTACGCTTCGGGCATGTTGAGCAAAATGAAAAGAGCCGCTGACTTGTTCTCGGTAATGGAAAAACAAGGCGTACATGCCATTGCCAAAGCCAACGAGAACATCGTCGACGTCGAGATTATGCTCGATGCGAAGGATCTCCCCACAGTACGCGATTATCCGAGGATCGACATAGCCGCGTTCGAACAACGGTCCGATGGCGTCGAACTCGTGTTCTGGGAGGCTAAGCTGTTCGCCAACAAGGAGCTTCGCGCCTCTGGATCCTCCGAGCCAAAGGTCGTCAGGCAGATCAATGAATACAAAAAGGTTCTGCAAGCACGACAAAAGGAAGTGCTTTCTTCGTACCGCAGCGTCGCCAAGAGTCTCGTCGCGATTGCGGAGATGAGCCACGGGGCCCGCAACGTCGGGACTGCAATTCGAGCGGTCGCGGAAGACGGGGAGAAACTGAGGATGAGCTCTCCGGCCAACGTCGGCCTCGTTATTTTTGGCTTCGACGCTGACCAGAAAGCGGTAGGCGGCATCGGGCACACACATTTTGAGAAATTGAAGAGCCTACTCGTCGAAAACTCAGTGCGCGTGCGCGGCGACGCTGATGGTTTGAATCTCTTTTGGGGGAACAAAGAACAGGCGGCTGGCGCGGGTCAGCGGTAGTGAGTTCCAGTATTGAGTATTGGTATCTCAGGTCCCGAAAACGGATTTGGGGCACCCGTCAACCGGCGTTGTCTAAATCACATGGAGGGTAAGATGGCAGACTACAAATTCCATCGCGATGAATTGCGAGATCGTCGCGGAAGTAAAGTTGCAGTACTTGATGGTAAGTACATACGCGACCATCACGGAAAGAAGTTGGGGGAGATTGACGGTAAATACTTCAGAGATAGCCACGGCGTCAAATTGGCGGATTTCGATGGAAGGTACGTTCGTGATTCACATGGTTCTAAAATCGCAAGTATTGATGATGTAGAGGATTCTATAGAAGGAATCGGCGGCTCATCGCTCGTTGCTATGTGGCTTTTCTTCGTTCGATAGTTATTAAGTTTTATCGATAAGAAGGATGCGCTATGAAGAAAAACAAGGAATCGGCTCGAATGCGGGAACGTGACCGCCAGCAAGGAAGAGATGAGGAGCGAACGACTCCTGGCTTTCAGTCTTCCGACCATTTGTGGACCGTCGTCAAGCGTTTTCCCGAAGATTACGCCCCCTACGGAAAAAGAGATCGCGATGGGCTCGATTGTTCATGCGGGTGCCGCTGGTACCACGAACTCTCTGGCAGCACGGGCATGGATTGGGGCGTATGCGCAAATCTAGATTCGTATCGGGCGGGCCTGTTGACCTTTGAACATCAGGGGTGCGAATTTCACGAATATGATCGACGCTGCAACGATCCACAAGCGCTCACTGGGCGGGAAAAGCAGAAACGTTACTGGACAACGATCCGTGAAGCAGAAGAACCGAAGGAGGAATCTGACCTGCAAAGATAAATACACGCGAGGAGAAAAATTGAGAATCCTTGCCATGTCAGATACCCACAACCTCCACCGCTCCATCACTGTTCCAATGGAGGGCGACCTACTCATACACGCGGGTGATTTTTCGTTCTTCTTTGAAGATATGCCCGCCGTTCGCGATTTCAACGCGTGGCTGGGCGAACTGCGTTTCCGGCACAAGATTGTGGTGCCGGGTAACCATGAGCGGATCATGTACGAGCGCCCAGAATTGCGCCGTCTGATAACCAATGCCACGCTACTAATTAACCAGTCCGTCACCGTGGAAGGCGTGAAGCTCTGGGGCTCTCCGGTCACCTGCGATGATGAAGCATTTGGTTGCTCCAGTGCGGAGGAACGGCGGGCGCTCTACGAGTCCATCCCGGAGGACACGGAAATTGTCATTACCCACGGTCCGCCTTATGGCGTGTGCGACGAAGAGTTCCGGGCCAAAGGTATCCACCGGGGCTGCCCGGAGCCCCGGAGCTACTCGCCGCCATTCAGAGGGTAAACCCACAAGTTCACATCTTCGGCCACGTCCACGCCAGCAGAGGCGCAAAGCGCATCGGCGAAACGACCTTCATTAACGCGGCAATGCTTGGATGGTCTGGCGACCTGGAGAACAAACCAGTTTCGTTTAAATTCCCGCTGGGAAGATAGGAAGTCGGATTCAGATGTGGCATGGGACAAAGGTGCAGGAATACACGACATTTACCCCTTCGAACGCAGTTTTGAATCCGACACAAGAGCTCCGCTTCGGACTTTCGTCCATAGGCGGAGGAGACGGTTTTTCACCTTCTGCACTCCAACGTGGACCTTCCCTGTCACACTGCACTCGTAATATCGAAAAGTTCTTCGAAGCCTGCCCGGAATGGGCTAGAGTGATATCACGTCAATGCGGCTGTCAAAATCCAGATTCGTTGCAGGAGTGCAGTGCCTCAGGCGCCTCTATCTGCTCGTGCACCAGCCGGAACTCGCGGCGCAGGCCAGCGACGGAGCCGAGGGTATTATGTATCAGGGACAGGGAGTTGGCGACCTAGCGCGCGATGCCTTTCCCGGTGGTGTTCTCGTCAGCCACGATCATGAACATCTCGATGATGCCCTCCAGATGACCAAAGAGTTGGTCATCAATCCGAGCGTGCCCGCGATCTTCGAAGCCACATTCGAGTTCGGCCGCGTGCTTGTCCGCGTTGATGCACTGCAACGGATTGCCTCGAACAAATTCCGACTTCTGGAAGTAAAGTCCTCCACCGGAATGAAGGATCACTACGCCTACGACATCGGGATTCAGAAGTATGTGGTAAGCGGCGCTGGTCTCGATATTCAGGCTGCGTGCCTCATGCATCTGAACCGCGAGTATGTTTTTGCCGGCGGCGAGTACGAGCTTTCTAGATTGTTCTCGAAAGAGGAGATCACGACCGAGATTGAAATCGCGCCGACAGAAATAGCGAAGAGAGTTCAGACACAATTGAAAGTGCTGGAAGCAACTGAACCGCCCAATGTCACGCCGGGGGCGCAGTGCGCCGATCCATTTCCCTGCGAGTTCTTTGATCACTGCAACCCGCCGATTCCGCCAGATCATGTTTCGAATCTTCCCGGCATCAGGGCGGCGCGTGTTGCAGGGCTGGTCGCTGAAGGAATCTTATCGATCCATGACATTCCAGACGACTACCCCCTCAGCGAACGCCAACGGACAGCCTGTAATGCTGTGAAGGATGGCACAGCCTGGATCGGGCCGGACCTTGAAGATGATCTGTCGCAGCTTCGATACCCGCTCTGTTTTATGGATTTCGAGACGGTGTACCCGGCGTTGCCGCGCTTCGCGGGTATGCGCTCCTACGATCACATTCCATTCCAATGGTCGGTACACCGGCAGGAATCACCCAGCGCGCAGCTTGAACACTATGAGTTCCTTGCGGAGAACGATCAGGATCCCCGGCGAGCGTTCGTTGAATCACTCTGCCGAGCAGTCGAAGGTGCCGCGACGATTGTCGTCTACAACCAGAGTTTTGAATCAGGTCGTCTGTCGGACCTGGCGCGATGGCTGCCCGAGTATGCAGCGACTCTTGGCGAGATTCAAATGAGACTGTTCGACTTACTGCCGATGATCCGACGGAACGTCTACCATCCGGATTTTGCCGGCTCCTACTCGCTCAAGAAGGTACTCCCGGCGCTGCTGCCCCAAATGAATTACGCCGGAATGCAAGTTGCGGACGGAGGAGAAGCAGGGATCGCGTGGCAGAGGATGATTGCACTGGGCCCGGCGGATGCAGAGAGGCAACGGCTTCGCTCGGCGCTGCTGGAGTATTGCGGGCAGGATACGCTTGCGCTTGTGAAGTTGGTCGAGAACCTGAAAGAGAAATAAGACCAGCGGCAACAACTGACAAATGCAGATCTGAGCCCGTTATCAATCAGAATACAATAAATTTCGTAGTTCGCGGAGGGCGAGCAGCTATGGCTACCAGGGGTTGTTCCGCAAAAGATAAAGGCAATGAAAGATGCGGGAAGGCGCCATCATTTCAGTGTTGGGAATGTGGCGACAGATTTTGCGTGGTAAAGGGGCACGCGCGGCAATGCACGCGTTGCTGGAATCACATTTGCTCGAAACATTGGCCAGACCATCAAGGAGATCCCGAACTGTGCAAGTCAATTTTTCGCCTGGAGAGCCATCTTCAATCGACCTTGCGCCACTACCTTGACCAGTTAGAGTCAGGACTAGAACCCCGTGATGGAGGAAAGGAACGGAGAGTCGGGCCCGGCAAACGCCGGACCGACATTAAAGCGTTTGACGCAAAGAAAAAACCCGTAATCGTCGAACTCAAGGCGGTGAAAGCGGGTCTCGATGCTCTCAAACAAATCCGGGACTACATGAAGAAAGATGAGCAGAAAAACCACCAAGGCCCAGTCCGGGGAATCCTGGTAGCAAAGAGCTTTATACCGGATGTCATTAAAGAGGCAAAATTGGGCCCGAAGGTCGAGCTGCGGGAATACAGCTTCCACTTCAAATTCCCTCGTCCGAAATAAACCGTGAGACCACGTCCTCCGTTACGAAACAATGGGTATGTTCTCGATCCCAGATGCGCCGGCAAGGCCTTCAACGAGAAATCCTCTGATGTTTGCCATTGCATCGATCTTCCATTTACCTCCGTCTGCCTCAAACAGAGCTAGAATTGGGCTCTTTCCTTCCTGCTTCACGCGAAGAAAGAAATCGGATGTTGGTTGCTCGATATCGCGAAACGTCCGAAACGGAGCCAGGCTGAGGCGAGGCTTGAGCTCGGTCACTTCCATCTGCGCCGGACCAGCGCGCAGAGCCACGGTCTGAGAAATACCACTTTCTTCGCTCGTTCTGACCGTCTCGATCGTTGACGCAACGCGTAGAAGGTAGGCGACATCTCGATTCGGTACGAAATTTATGTGCAGGGCGACTGTCAAACTTTCAGGATCATAGTACTGGTCGAACCTGAACCTTTTGACCTCTGGCAGCTCTGCCGCGACAAAGACTTGGCGGCGCCCCCATTTGTCGGACGTTGTCGACTTAAGTTCGACCGTCGAGTAGTCAACGATATGGATGATGGCGGACTCTGGGCTGAACTTTTCCACCCTCGCGGCGAGCAGATCAAGAAATCCCTTCAAAGTCGTGACGGCGATTGTATCCGGGCGTGGCTCCCTGACGGGCTTCAGCTCTTTATCCGTGTAAGCGCGGTCTGCAATCTCGGTAATGTTTGGTTTTTCTGCTGCCTTCGCGATATCTGTCACAAACTTCAATGCCTCTCTGAGGTCTTCCATGAACTTTGGCTCCTACTTCAGGTTCGTTCCACGTGTGCGATGGATTACACTTGCTGGACGGCTATGCTTGGCTTCTGAGGGTCTTCGCTTAATGCCGATCGAAAACCAACGCCGTTTGTCGGGTCTGACCTCTTTACGGCCGAAGTCCCCGACTTCAGCGTCCTCACCGCCTCAGCAATATCCGCACTCGTAATGTCCCGCTCCTCCTCAAAGGCCGCCTGCGCAGCCAAAATGTAGCTCTCACGTAGCTGAGCAAAGGAAAAACCTTCCGACTCGGCGATGGCCTCCGCCAACGCTGACTCTTTCAGGCGGCTCGCCAGCTTGCGCAGATAGCCTAATCGCAATTCAGCAGCGGGATTCCTGAAGGCAACAACCCGGTCAAACCGTCCCGGCCTCTTCAGGATCGCCGGATCGAGTATCGTGGGGTTGTTTGCCGTGGCGACGACGATGATGCCGTCATTGACAATTACTCCATCCAAACAGTTCAGCAGATGCTGAAGACTTACCTTGATGCGCTCATCGGCGGCGCCTTTGGGAAAAAGGCGATCGATGTCTTCCAGGATGATCAGAGCCGGGGCGTTAGCGTATGCCGCCTCGAATAGCTCCGTCAGGCTATCGTCATCGATATGCTCACTGTTTAGGTTAATCGTGTAAGCGGAAATCGCAGGGTGGGCGGCCATCACCCGAATCACGCTCGTCTTGCCATTGCCGGGAGGCCCGTAGAACAGGTAACCGCGGTGAAATGGCAAGCCGTTTTCGCGAAACCACTCCTCGCGATCGAAGAGAGTCTCGAAGTCTCGTCCCAGTTGTATGCCCCCGCGGGAAGTGGGGTGGAATGCCCGCCGAATGTCGTGATGGCCTTGGATGGCTCGGACAACATCGTTTCTAGCAATTCCAGAGCGGCCGTGACCTCCGCCCGGTTGACGATTATCCAGTACTTCCAATCGGAAGTTAGGCCTTTGGAGAAGGATACGTGGGGCACATTAACCGCGACAACTGCATTCCGCAGCTTCCTGAACCACAACGCTACCGGGCATTCTCGCCATTCGGCGTTCCATGCCAGCGTTCGGGTGCTCAGGAGCGCCTGACTGTCACGCGAACGGGAAAGCGCGACTCGTGGGCTGACGCCTGGCAGCCTGTGGTGCAAGTCTGGATTCGTAGTTAAAACCTTCTAAAGAATCCACAGGGTTTGTTCGTAGAATGCGGCCATGGCGATGGGCACGCGCAAGAGTCGGGAGAAGCAAGAAGATTTGTGGATTGCGCACACGGAGTTGGCAACGGCTCCGGGGCATCCGTTCTATCAGCGCTTGAACGAGTTGCTGGAATCCGAACGCTTCGATGAGTTTGTCGAGGGGCGGTGCGCGAAGTTTTATGCGGCCAAGTACGGGCGGCCCTCGCTGACGCCGGGGATTTACTTCCGGTCGTTGCTGATTGGATATTTTGAGGGCATCGAGGCCGAGCGCGGGATTGCCTGGCGACTGGCGGATTCGCTGGCGCTGCGGCGCTTCGTGGGGATTGCGCTGGACGAGTACACGCCGGATCACTCTACGATTTCCCGCACGCGGCGGTTGATCGATCTGGACACGCATCGGGAAGTCTTCGGCTGGGTGCTGGGCGTGCTGGCCGATCGTGGGCTGCTGAAGGGCAAGCGAGTGGCGATCGACGCCACGACTTTGGAGGCCAACGCGGCGATGCGTTCGATTGTACGGCGCGACACGGGCGAGAGCTACGATGAGTTTTTGTGCGGTCTGGCGAAGGCCTCAGGGATTGAGACGCCGACTCGCGAGGACTTGGCGCGACTGGATCGCAAGCGCAAGAAGCGCACGTCGAACAAAGATTGGAAGAGTCCTTCGGACGGGGATGCGCGGGTTGCGAAGATGAAGGACGGGCGCACGCATCTGGCGCACAAGGCCGAGCACGCGGTCGATCTGGACACTGGCGCGGTGGTGGCGGTGACGCTGCAAGGTGCCGACAAGGGCGACACGACGACGCTGCACGAGACGCTGTGCGAAGCCGGGATGACGGTGGCGGAGTTGGCCGGACGCGAAGCGGAGTTACGGCCCAACGATCCGCCGAAGGTGAACGTCAATCTGATGGAAGAGTTGGTTGCCGACAAGGGCTACCACAGCGGCGCGGTGATGACGCAGGTCAAGAAGCACAAGGTGCGCAGCTACATTCCGGAGAAGAAGCAGAAGGGGCGCCGTCACTGGCAGGGTAAGGCCGAAGAGCAGCAGGCGGTTTATCAGAATCGGCGGCGAGTGCGTGGCCAGTACGGGAAGAACTTACTGCGACGGCGCGGGGAGCTGGTCGAACGCAGCTTTGCGCACTGCTATGAAACCGGTGGCATGAGGCGAACCTATCTGCGCGGACACCGGAATATTCTGAAACGGCAGTTGATCCACGTGGGAGGTTTCAACTTGAGCCTGGTGATGCGCAAGCTGCTGGGCGCGGGGACGCCACGGGAGCTGAGAAACCGCCTGGGAGCACGCACCTCGCGCTTATTCTTACGTTTCTTGCGCCGAAATAGGCAGAGCCGGCTTCAGAGTGCCCGCATCCCCCGATCGGTCGCCCAGTCCTTTAACAGATTGGGCACCGGCCTACGCCACTTGTCGCACAGAAAATCAGCTACTTGTGCCACGGGCTGCTAGGCGCAAACAAGGTTGACTCGCCGAGACGTGCATCGCTCACAAATGTTCCTAGGGCTTCATCGTACAATGTGTCAGGCATGAGTCACCACAGGCTGGAGAGTCCATGGACCCGCTCGTTCCGATAGTTGCGAAAGCCGCCGATGCGTTGGCTGAATCCGGAAAAGAAGGCGCAAGAAGCTTTATCAGCGCGGTGCTCAAGGCTCCCGGAGAGGCCCTTGGGGGCCTGTTCGCGGACTTAATTAACGAACGGCGCCATGCGAATCTGATCAAAATCACCGGGCGGTCGCAGGAGAGACTTTCTAACGCCGGGGTATCCGCCAAGGAAGTGCCGCTCTCGATCATTCATCCAGCCCTCCAAGCCGCATCCCTAGAAGAAGAACCCGATCTGCAAGAGATCTGGGCGAACTTGCTTGCCAACGCTGCTGATCCCCGCGAGACCACCCCCCTGTCACCCTCCTTCCCCGCTATCCTCAAGGAGCTCTCGGCGCGGGAAGTGAGGCTGCTGGACACTTTGTTCCAAGAAGCTAGCGATGAAGTGAAACGGAGTCGGCGGCCCGACCCGGCACGGGTGGGCTTCACCGAGGCACAGCTCAAGAGCGCATTGTCAAAGGCTGGGCTTTCGCGCTTTCGAATGCCACAATTACCGATTTCCGATGCCGCAACTGCTGAGAAGCTATTGGAGGAACGGGATGCTGATGAACGAGAACTTTCTATCTGCATGGATGCGCTCCGCCGCCAAGAGTTATTGGTCCAAAATGTCGGCATGAAGGAAAAGAAAGAGAATATCAAAGGCACGACACGGGGTATTTCATACACACTGCCGAACAACACCTACTCCCTAACACGCACACACTCGTTCACACGGCTGGGAATCGCTTTTGTGAATGCGTGCCGCCCGCCGGAACCGACTGGGAAACAGGTTTCACCGAAGCCATAACCTGCCGAAGGCGAATCAATAAGCATGGATGATGAACAGAAAAGGCGACTCACTCGGTTCGCGAATGCGTTAGTCAAGAAGAATGTGCAGCTTTCGTTTCTGCGACGACCGGATCTGGCGACCAATTTTCTAGTCTGATCGAGTCCGTAGATCACTTGCTGACCGAGAGCAATCGGAAGCGCGAACTTTTGCTTCCTGATCTGACGGCATTCAACAATAAATCCATTGGGGTGTTCACCTATTATTCCGGAGAAGGTCCTGGCCGCTATAACGTCTATTCCCTCTTGATCTGCGGCATGAACATGTCTTCCGGATTCCATGATCGTGTGGCTCAGGTACGATCCGACCACTCTCTGGGCGATAAAGAGATTTCCTTCAAGGACCTCAACATGGGCCAAATCCGCAGGGCCCTTCCGAGCTTCTTAGAGGCGGCGGACCACCTTCCTGGATTGCTATACACCGTCGCAGTCGAGAAAGGCATCCGCAGCGTGTTCGGATCTGAGCCTGACACCCCGCGGGAAATTGCGAAGCTGCTGGAAGAAGTCGGCCTCGGAAGGCGGCCCTCCAAAACAGCAGAGAAGCAGATGCGGGTTGTCCATCTCATTGCATACTTCGTGGCGCTTCTCGGCGCAGACAAGCAAAATGTGTTTTGGATGACCGACCACGACGAGATCAGCCCCACACCTGAGCAACACCAATTGCTGATGGAAGTCTGTTTCGGTCGGGTGTTGCCGTTATACCAGCGACCTGGCACAGAGTTCGGAACAGTAGGCGGGGCGCTACCGTTCAATGAGCGTAGTGTCGAAATGAATGATCGACTCAGCCTCCCCGATCTCGTGGCAGGGTGCCTCGGAGACTACCTGACCAAACGCGACACACTAGGACCAGAAAACATTTTGATCAAGGAAGCTGCTGGTGACGTACTTCTATGGCTCACCAAGCCGGGTATTGGGCTCAAGAAAATTTGCACATTCCTACGTCCCGGTTTGAATTGTCAAATTGAACGCGGGTCGCTTTCCTTTTCACCTACCACTCCTCAGCAACTAACCTTTATACCGATCTTTGATTGATTATCCTGATGCGGCTCGTGTGAGATGGCAGGAGACTGGATTGATAACGATAAGTCGGCATGTGTACGGCGATAGCGGGTTGATGCCACTCTTCGGGTTAGCCGAGCTCGGCGATCCTGGCACCACCGCCTTCTGTTCCTCACGTGTCAGCGCAAACTTGGGTCGATCTCCACCTGATACCCCGTTGCGAGTCTGTTCGTCTCGCTGGCCATTCCGATTACGGCCATCAATTCGTAGAGCATCTCGTCCGCCATGCCCCGCTTTCTGGCGGCGGCCGTATGGGAGGCGATGCAGTACCCACAGCCGTTCGAGACGCTGACGGCGATATAGAGCAGCTCCTTGGTGAGCGGATCGAGCGCCCCCGGCTGCATGATCTGCTTGAGGCTTTCCCATGTGCGCCTAAGCGTCGCAGGGTCGTTCGCAATGGCCTTCCAGAAGTTGTTCACCGCATCAACCTTGCGGGTCGTCATGATGTCGTCGTAGACAGCCCGAACCTCTGGGCTCGCGTCCTCATACTCAATCAGCCGTATCGCAGCCATTGATAGCCTCCGGGACGATCATATCCGGAAAAGCCCTGATAGCAACTCAGCCCTGCGATCTCCTTCCAATCCCCAATTTCACCAGAAGAAAGGAATTCACCGAATGCCGACCATCGTATGGTTCCTCATTACTGCAGCACTGGTCCTCGCCTGCCTTTTCGTCCGCCATGCTGTTGTCGCTTTCCGTGGTGTTCTGATCGCGGGCGCGGCCCTTGGCGCATGTGCAGGGGAATACTGGGCGTTTCACCGATATGGCTTTTGCCGAATGCCCAACATCATCTATTTGCTCATCCCTGCGGGGGTGATTCTGGCCTGTGTGCTTGTCTACCTGGCTTTCACGAATCTCCGCGGTTTCCTGCTTTTGGGCTCGATTGTCGCTGCACTCGCAGCGGCCGGCTGGGTGTTCAACAGGCTAACGCCGTTTGCTGGCCTTCTCTTGGTCGTTTGGTTCGTCTTGCGCGGCCTCAGCGGCAGTACCGTCGGCGGATCATTGTCCAAGGCTTTCGTGGTTCATTCCGGCGTCCCTGACATTTCCGTTGGAGAGGCCTACATGGCCTCGGAAGCAGACCTGATCTAAGCCAGCCCGAATCCGTTCACCAGCTTCCCCTGCGCCGATGGCAGGGGATTTGTTTTGCACCCAGCCCCGCGTTCCGGGGCTTTTTCTTGCGTCATTCCTGACGCGGAGGATTTACTGTGTCCACTTCGACCGTTCCCTCACCAACATTTGGCTATCTCTACCCGTCCACGTCACTCTCTGGTATTACCAACGCCTCGTCCCGTTGGGAAGTATTGAAGGCATTCCTGGCCTCTTCCGACGGCGCACTTGTCAGCCGCCTCCGGGAACTCCCCACTGGGCTCCTATTCATCACCTCCATCCCCGGCCGCGCTCACTCGGGAGCGATCTACTTCTACAGTTCGGTTCGACGGGCGTTCTTCATGCTGGACTGGGCCGGCCGCGACGATGACTTCGAGGCTGCGGAGTTCGATGTCCTGGTCGAGGCCTTCTCACTTGACCTCGCACTCGCTCCGGGCGCCTGCCCCGCTACCCGCCACCGCTCCCGCCGCCATGGACGGGACAGACAACACCAGCCGCGGACCACGGGTGCGATGCGATCCATCCTGCCGCTCGCAGGTCGAGCACAGCAGCAAACGACATAAACACACTGCACCGAAAGGAGGACAACCGATGTCCACCACGGCCAAATCCGGATGGGAACCGGCAGCCGCTTTCCCGCGACTCCTTCCGGTCGCCCCCGGATTGGCAAAGACGTATATGAAGCTCTTCGTGAATCGGCTGTCCTACTGCGAGCAGTCTCCGTATGGGGACCATCGCTACCACCGGCCCAAGCACCCGGAGCTCAAAACTCTCGCCGGCCGGAGAGCTGCAATGGAAATGCCCGGCCAGATGTGGGGCAGCCTGCCCCACACTGACCGGACAAACGAGATTTACCTTGAACTCGTAAGGGAACGCAGACTCCCCAGCCCGTACCGTAGTCTGACGGAGAAGATCATCGAGCAGCACCTCGCCGGGCAGGTAACCATCGAATCTGTATGCGATCAATCCAGAAACCCAATGCTGCAAATGGGTGGCGATTGATGCCGACTACGACACCGAGCAAGCGAAAAGAGACTTGGCAAAGCTGCGAAAGGAACTGCTGCTGGATAATGTCTTCGCCGTTCAGGAATATTCGCGGCGAGGCGGCCATCTGTGGATCTTCTGTGAAGATCCGTTACCGGCCAAGCAGTGCCGCCTCTTTGTTTATAACCTTGCACTTCGGCTTGGTGTGCCCATCAAGGGATCGGGGTTCGCTGATGAGGGGATAGAAATATTTCCGAAGCAGGATTCGATTGCACCGGGAGCGCTCGGCAATGGTATTCGTGCGCCGCTTGGCATCCATCGGAAGAACGACAACCGCTACTGGTTTGTGGACATTGGCCAGCTGACGCTCCAGGCTCAAATCGATGCGCTCTGCGCGCTTCCCAAACTAACGACTGAGCAACTGAATGATCTCACGCACAAAATGCCGTCTCCATCACAATGGACAGTTGACGATCCTCCGCCTACTTCGAGCGTGCGGCTCTTGAGCGGAAACGGCAGCGGACGAAGAAACCGTTCGATATCTACGAGCACGTATCGTTGGCGAACAAGCGGCCAATTGGTGGCAGGGATTATTTTGTGCAGTGCCCGGCCTGTCGCCTGGCGGGTCGCGACACGAGCAAAGACAACCTCGGCGTTGCGACACTGCACGGTCCTCGACACGGCTACTACCACTGTCATGCTGGCTGCTCCACGGATGACATTCGAAATGCGTTCGGGCACCCGCGTTCTCCGCACTTCAAGCGACGTTAGTAGATGTCTCGACCAATGTCGCTGAGTTGTGGAACCGAACCCGACAACATCGTCATCCGGTAGTCGCCACCACCTTTAGATTTCCTCCGGCCGCGCCTTCGCAAGCGAGGCCTTTCTTTCGCCTGAATGCGGCGAGCCACCAACACCACCACCTAACCAGCCGCCCTACGGACGGCAACAAAAGGACACTTCTCATCATGGCAAAGAGCGTAAACCGCGTGACATTAATGGGCCACCTTGGCAGGGACCCGCAGCTGAAGCATACCGGCAGCGGCACCGCCGAGGCCAACTTCACCCTGGCTACCAACGACCGCTACAAAGACAAGGACGGCAACTGGCAGGAGCGCACCGAGTGGCACAACATCACCTGCTGGGCGCGCCTTGCTGAGATTGCCAGCGAGTACCTCAAGAAAGGCCGCGCCGTCTACGTCGAGGGCAGCCTGCGCACCCATAGCTGGGACGACAAGCAGAGCGGCCAGAAGCGTTACCAGACCTATGTCAGCGCCACCGATCTGGTTCTGCTCGGCGGCGACCGCAGCGAAGGTGGCAGTGGCACCTCGTGTGAAAGCGACAACGATCAGAACTTCCCCGGCGACGAGCCCGAGTTTGCCAGCGCCGATGCCGCCGATCCGTTCCCGTTCTAATGCGCGATTGGCCGCAATTTCTGCACGCCCCCGGCACAGCCGCTGTGTCGGGGCTTTGTTTTTGACTTGAAATCTGAAGAAGGAAGAACTGCATGTCTTCTGAAATCGCTCCAAATCACAAGCACACCACCGAGGAAATCAAAACTCTTCTCGAACTCCCTTTCCGTGCCGCTGAGATCTCGTGGCGAGTTCTCGGGGATGGCGAGAAGGCCGATGGCGAAGCCCGCATCATCCCCTACGCCCAACGCTCCGCCTACATGCGGCGCCTCGACACCCTGTTCGGTCCCGGAGGGTGGACCCAATCTTTCTCGATGACGACAGTGAGCAACGTCCAGCGCTCGAAGAAGGTCAACAAGGCCCAGGTGATGATCACCACCGGCAAGATCGTCGTCACCAGCACCATCACCATTGAAGGCTTCGGCACCCGCTCCAGCACCGGCGAGGGCTGGGCCGATGATGAAAACGGCACCACGCGCGCCCAGGCCCAGGCTTTCCGCCGTGCCTGCGCGGAGTTCGGGCTCGGCCGCTACCTTCGCGAGCTGGAAGGCTGGAGCTGCAAGGTTCCGGTGAATGCGAAGGGCTACTTCAAGCGTCCGCACTTCTCGGTTCTGCCGGATTGCGCCATTCACCCGGCGGAACTCGCCGAAGCACGGGAGGCACGCGCCAGGACGGCGAAGTCATCCCGGAAAACGGCCGATCCCGCGCCGGCGGCTACATCCGGGAATGGTGCCCCGGCTAATACCGGCACGACTCAATCGGAGGCCATCGAAGCAAAGCTTGCGATGCTGCGGACTCAGGAAGTGAAGCAACGCCTCTCCGGCTATCTCGACCAACTTTCCAAACCCCTGATCACGTCGGTAGTCACCGGCCTCTCCGAGCTGTATGCGAGCGGGCGCATGGCGGGGAACCTCGTCAACGATGTCTTCTTCAACCTGGACAGGGCCGTGGACCTGATCGACCAGATCAACACCATGGAGCCCATGTTGCCGAGCGACAACACCCTGCCCAGCATCCTGCACTCCCACTCGGCAAAGTCGCTTTCCGATCTCCAGACCTTCGGCGATCTCAAGGCTGTGAGCCGGAAGGTCACCACCATTTATCAGGCAGAGCAGGAGCGCCAGCACGGCACGACCGCTGCCTGACTGGTTCCCGAGGAGCATCGTTCCAGCGATGCTCCTGCTTCCATCATCACCCCTGCAGTACACGAAACTACTCGAATCCTGAGGTACATCTCCATGTGCAAACTGCTGCAATTTCCTTCTCCGGACGATCCGCGCCCAGAGCCACCGGCCTCTGCGCTGAGCGTTCCCCAGCCGGGCGAACCCTCCGTGCCCAGTGCAGTGTTCGTCCACACTCTTTCGACGCCGCCGAAGAGTGCGAGCGCGCCCTGCATCGTTTCTGCAACGGCTGCCGTGGCTGTGTAGCCGAGCGATGACTCGTCATGCCGCCGATTCTCATCACAGCCTCTGTCCTCACGAGCCCTCGGGCTAGTCCTGAGCGGGGCGCCCGACAGCGCTCGGGGCTTCTCCTGAACCCTCACTACGCAACGCCCCTTGGCATTGAGGGCGGTTGCTACGACCACGATGTTCCGCGTTGTTTCCAGCTCCGGGCCTGATGGGAAGCCGCATGTGCACGCGGAACCGCTCATTCCCGCGGCACGCAACAGCTCCTGGCAGCCCGGCGACAATCAACTGCACTCCGACGATCCGGCGTACGCGGAGTTCACCGGCGGTACTGAACCCATCCCTTTGTATGACGTTGAGGCCGCATAGCGCGCTCTGCGCACACCCAATACCCACGTAACTTGGAGGAAAATTTGCGCCTCTCAGGACGTAAAAAACTCGGTTTTTTTCCGCTTCCGCCCACCGAGGGCGAGAAGATTCGTAACCTTCTCCAGTTCGGCGCCGAGCCAGCGAGCGTGATTGATCCTTGCGTTGGCACCGGCGCCGCTCTGCAACAGATCACCAAGGGCGGCAACTGCCGTCTGTATGGCATCGAGCTTGATGCTGCGCGCGCAGCAACGGCCGCTGCTGCGGGCGTTACCACGGTTCATGGCAGCACCTTCGACACCCACAGCAAGGTCGAGCGATTCTCGCTGCTCTATCTCAATCCGCCGTACGACTCGGAGATTGGCACTCTCTCGAACCGGCGCATGGAGGAACTTTTCCTCGATCACACCTTCCGCTGGCTGCGAATCGGCGGCGTGCTCGTGCTGGTCATTCCGTTCGAACGCTTCAGAACCTGTGTCGATGTGTTGTCGGCGCACTTCGGCGACGTCCGGCCGTATCTGCTCGCTGATCCTGAATCGCAACGCTTCGGGCAGATTGCGGTCTTCGCCACCCGAAAGCGCGTAACCGGCTCGACTGTCCGCGACTCAAAACAGGCGCTCATCAACTACTGCAAGGGCTACATTGACGTGCCCACGCTGGTAGGAGATGAGCGCCCGTATGCCGTGCCTTCTTCGCCGGGCACGACTCTGACCTATACCGGATTGCCGCTGGACAAAATCGAAGACATGTTGCCGCGCTCCTACGCCTATCAGCAGGCGGTGCAGCAGTTCTTTCTCCCGGCGCCCACCGTGAGCCGGGGACGCCCGTTGACACCTCTTCACGCCGGACACGTTGGCCTCTTGTGTACTGCGGGGCTCCTCAACGGTGTGTTCGGAGAGGGCCCTGATCGCCACTTGGTGCGCTGGCGTTCCACCAAGAACGTCACTACCACTGAGGAAATCGAGACGAATGAGGAGACTGGAGAAAACGTCTTCGTAAAGCGGCACACAGAACGTTTCAGCAATGACGTGACCCTGCTGTTCGAGGACGGCCGCACCTTGGTGCTCGGAGAAAAACCGTCATTAACCAACGCCGGTGCCGCGGACGGGCGAGCCGCATAGCATCGCCCCGTGCGGCGCCACTCAGGAGACATCCCTTTGGAAAACGCACACCTTCGTCTCGGGCAGCTTGAGTTTCGGCAGTCCACAGACAAAATCAGCACGACGCTCCGCGTACACTGCGACTGCTACATGGGAGAGGAGGAGCAAGGCCTTCTCCTTTCTATTTTCGGTGGGGACACCGAAATCGCTGCCATCTCCGCCGCAGTCGCGGGCAATTCTGCCTTCTCGGTGAAATTCCCCGGCGCGGATGGCGAGACCAACCTTTGCGTGCGCATGGGTGAGAACGCTGCGAACATGCGCGGCACGATCCTGATTCCCGGGATGAGTCATCCCGTCCGGCACCTGGTCGTTGTTTCCCAGGCTCTGCGCCAGAACGGAATCGACGGGAGTACGTATCTGCTGAACTACTCGCCGGACGTGGCTTGGGCCTTGATGGCCTCAGTCATGGGATTGCCGGCGCGACCGGAGTGGGGCTCCTGGGTCATCGACCAACTAGAGTTGCTGCACCGGATCACGCCGCTGACAGGCTTCGGCTGCAATCCGTACAGCATCCGGGCGACCCGTGACGAGTTGCTCAACATCCTCAGCCAGGGCGTTCGGAGCGTGAACCTGCGCTTCCCCGAGGCCAATGGCCCGGTGCATTGGCCAAACTTCACTGTTCCTGACTATCTTCAGGCCGCCGTCCCAGCGGCCTGAAGTAATGACTTGGAAGATGTCGAATCAAATGCCGCATGGCGATTGGCAATCAGCACGGTATTCGTCGAGGCCCAGGATCACGCAAGAAACCTTGCCACATGCCGACTCGGGACCAATTCTGGGCCGGCGCTATAGGTCCGGATCCTCCCAGTCGAGGTTTTCCCAAATATTCACGTCGATTGCGCGCGTATCCGTTAGTTGAACGAAATCAACAAACCATTGATTCTCTGCATCCGGGTAATCGTCTGAACGTGCGTTAGCGTAGAACTCCCGCTCGATCCCAGCTATTGCCTCCCGTCGCTCAGACTTGAGAAATGGCTCAGCTACAGATTTGCAGACCCTCAACTTTGCGCCGATAGAAATTCCACTAGCCGTAATCTCGTACACGTCTCCATAGACAACAGACACGTCTGGAAGGGGAAACACGCGAGCAGAGCCGTCTGGAGGAAAATCGAGGGAGGAATCATAGTCCCACACCAATGCAACATACTCGGCTGCCACAAGCTGGCGAAGTTCTTTTCGCGAACAATCCTCAATATATTCTCGACCTGGACCAATCCATGCATCCGACAAGCGCAGAATCTCCTCAGCGGACGCATTAGCTAATCTGGCGACACGCGCTGGAGCGTAATAGCGACGGGCTATGCGCAGACCTTCTCGCGGATTGGCATAGAAAAAAGCATCTGCATATTTCTGGGCAATGTCTACGCCGCCGGCGATCCTCTTGTTTATCGCTCTCCAGTGTGCGCGAAAAACCTCGACCAAAATAGATTCGAACGTCTTCTTTTTCCTGCTGGTTTTGGCTTTTGGTTTCGGTACGCATGGCCTTGCCATTGCTTGAATCTCCTAACGTGCCCGAGGCATCCAGGCGGTATTCAAAGGCACCCTATCAGGTTACTGCGCGTCTGGATTCGGCAATACCCGAAAGATTGCTACACTCTCGCCGCCAATGACCATTCTCTTAAGAAGACTCGCTTTGAAGGCTTGTTTGCCGGGGCCGACCAATCTCCACCCTTTGCCAGTTGTCATTCGCACGCCGCGTTTTACAGTCATTCCGACTACCTTCGTCTTGCCAGGCATTTTTTCTCCCTGAATCGCAATCTGGTTTGTGGTTCTTGGGAAGAATTATAGGCTAGCCTCAGAATTTATAGTCGCCTCTGTCTTCACCATTGCCGTTAACGAATTGTGTTACCGATCTCGTAGCTGATGGAAAAAGGCCGCCAGCCTCGGCGGATTCAGCGAATCCCCCGAGCGAAAACGTAGAAAGATCACTTGACGAGAGCAGGCGATGCGCTCAGCTGTAGCATTTTTGTGACAACAACGGAATCGGTACCCGTAAATGCCGATGGGGCATGAACGTACCCAGCATAAGGCCACGATGATTTGAGCAGTCAGGAGCCTTCCCTGTCAGACACCGGCGGCTACTGCCTCAGTCTGGCCGTCTCTATGCACTGGTGGCGCCCCGTCGTTGCCGCCCTCGCCTGAAGCCCTTCAACCCACAACCCACAAACCTACGTAACGACACTGCGCGCCAGACTGGCAGTGGCCCTTCCACCATTCTCACAACAGAGCGAAACCTGCCATGGAAATGCAAACACTGTATGACTATTTGAGAAGCTATTCCCGTCCTCTCGGACGCAGAATAGTAGAAACGTTTCCACCGCTTCACGCCCCTGATGATCCTCCTGCACCGGAGCTTTCGCGCCTCATGCGTAAGCCGCTGCCCGCCCAGGAACTCGCCATCATGGGGTGCGTGAAGTACCTCGCAGATCACGATGCAGTGAAGATTGTGGGCGAATGCGGGACAGGAAAGACCTTTATGGCGGGAGCAGGAATTGCGTACGTGGCAGCTCACTCCAAGCCATTCTCCACGATTGTCATGTGCCCTCCGCACCTCAACGAAAAGTGGGCACGCGAAATTCTGATCACGGTGCCCAGTGCCAGAACCTACATCATCGAGGATCTGCGCAACGGCGGAGATCCGAAGAAGCCGCACGGCGTCGTGGAGATCCAGTACACCAATGGCGTCATGCGCCGCCGCGGCCTCGCGACAACTCTTCCCGAACTGCGTGCGATGGGCCGGCGTGCCTGGCTCCAGCAGCATCCCTATCCGACCTACTTCATCGTGGGAAAAGAGAAGGGCAAGCTCGGCTACTACTGGAAACACGTTTACGGCAAAGCTGGGCGAAGCAGCCGGGAGCACGCCGGGAGTGTCGTCAACATCGACACGTTCCAGCCCGTTGCGAAGGCGAACAATGGCGTGCTCACCGAAGACGATTTTGATGAGCGCCGGAAGTATTCGGAGACGGTAGAACTCAGCAGAGGCGGGACGAAGTTGTATTCTCCTCTCTGGTCCGCCGACCGCGCACGGATTCAGCGCATGGCCCCCATGGATTACATGGGGCGATACATGTTGGACTGGTTCGACTTCTCCATCGCCGACGAGGTGCACCAACTCGCCGGCGATACCGCTCAGGGCAACGGTCTAGCGGTACTGGCGCGGATCGCGAAGAAGGTCATCACGCTCACGGGAACCATGATGGGCGGATACGCAGATGATCTCTACAACGTGCTGTACCGAATCGATGCCCCTCAGATGGTTCGCGAGGGCTTCGAGTGGGGCGGCGCTGGGCGCGAGATGTTCCAGCGTAAGTATGGCGTAATCGAGACCGTGGAAAGAATCACGGAGAGCGAAAACGCTTGCTCCCGCAATCCCAAGAAGTCGATTCAGATTCTGCGCCGCCCTGGTTGCTCGCCGATGTTGTTTGGCAATCACCTGATGGACTCCACAGCCTTTGTTTCCCTGGAAGACATCGCAGAGGCGCTCCCACCTTACACCGAGACTGTTATCGAGGTGCATGCCAACCAAGCATTGAGGGATGCCTACGACGATCTCGCGGAACAGATCAAAAAGACCATCAACCAGTATCCGAAGGACAAGGGCCTGAGGAGCATCATGTTGAATACTCTGCTCTGCTACCCCGATCACCCCTTCGGTTTCGAGACGATCTACCGGAAGATGTGGGATCGAAAAGCACGCGAGTACACGATCATCAAGGTCGCGGACCCCGCGATTCTTGACCAAGAAGTCATCTATCCGAAAGAACGTGAACTGATCGGCGACATTCGCGCCGAGCTGGCTCAGGGTCGCAAATGCCAAGTCTTCGCCACCTACACCGGAAAGCACGATGTGGTGCGTCGCCTTGACACGGTTCTACGTGGCGCCGGTTTCCGGGTTGCCGTGCTCCGTCCAACGGTTGCCACCGACAAGCGCGAGGCATGGTACGAGCGCCAGTTGTCGCAGGGCGTGGATGTTGTGATTTGTCATCCACGGCTAGTGGAGACTGGTCTCGATCTGCTGTCCTTCCCTACCATCTACTTCTACGAGACGGGCTATTCCACCTACACGTTGCGTCAGGCCAGCCGCCGCTCCTGGCGAATCGGCCAATGGCGCGATGTACGAGTGAAATTCTTCTCCTATACAAATACGATGCAGAGCAACTGCATCCGCCTCATGGGCCGAAAGGTTCTCGTATCAATGATGATGGAAGGCAAGTTCAGCGGCGAAGGCCTCGCCGGTATTGAGGAAGATACCGACATGATGTCTGCCATGGCGCGCGAGTTGGTCGAGCAGGGAGGTGTTGGAGAGACGGCCGACGACGTTTGGCGGCAGGTCAACCAGCAGCGCCAAGCGCAATTTGGCTCTGCGCAACCCGCTCCTGCATCACCCGCTGATGTTGTCGAAACACCCGCCGAAGAAGAACCACCTCTGGTTGCAGCCCCGTCCGCGTTAGAAGTTCCTTCAGTGATGGCTGCTTCCGCAGCCAGCGCGCAGCCGTCATTCATCGGCTTCGCTATGACCGCCATTTCGAAACGGAGGAGGAAGCCGCCCGAGCGCATTGACAGCGGGCAACTCCCGCTTTTCGCGGCATAGCAGAGCACGGGTGTTCCCTGTTTGAGGTTCTTCCTGTTGTGAACCTCAATGGCAACGGTGTGTCTTGTGGTTTCTCCCGCCCCAAGACACACCGTTGTTTTCTCATTTTAAGCAGCGTGCCGCTTCAGGAAGATTGGCTGGGAAAGCGAGAATTGATCCCAAAAAACTGTAGAGGCCGTCTCTGTGCTGCTACGGCCTCTCCACTTCTATTCGATGTTCTTTTACAACCGTCAGGTATGGGTTCGTCGGGTATCGATCTCGTCAGGTACGGATTCCGTCTCAGTTTTGCCCGCTGGAGGAATCGTTCCTTTGACTCCAACAGCAACAGCATTATGGCAAACCCAGCTTTGTTATGCAAGTTGCTACGAACAGTTGCTACGAACAGTTGCTCGCATGAACAGTGTCGTTAGCATGAACATTATTCAGGCTGAAATTACGGGTAATTCTGTAGCCATTCTGTACGAGCTGCTGCGCCCCGATTGCGGGCAGTGTTCACTCCTGTCCGGTATGTCACAGCCAAGTGGCGGCCTCGCGAAAACCGAGCGGAAAACTTTACGTTTCCGCGAACGGTTCCGAATCCCACGCCCAATATCGTTGCGATCTGACGAAGACTGCGGCCTTCGGTCTGTAAACGTCCGATCTCATCTCGCCCGACATTCCGGCGGGGACGCCCAAGACGCGTTCCGTTTGCTCTCGCATTTCTGATTCCGGCGCTGACACGCTCGCGGATCAAGTCACGTTCCAGTTGCGCCACCGCGGACACAATAGTAAAGAGCGCCTGACCGAGCGGGCTGGTCGTATCCAGGTTTTCTTGATAATGAATTGAATGCCGAGGCCACGGAATTCTTCAAGTGCGAGCAACAGGTGTTTGGTTGAGCGGGCGAAGCGGTCAAAGCGCCAGACAAGAATCGCGTCCACCTTGCGTTTGCGAGCGTCGCCCATGAGTTCGTTCAGCGCTGGCCGCGAATCCTTTGCACCGGAATACCCGGTGTCAACGTACTCTCGTACGATAGTGAAGTTGCGGGCAGTGCAGTAGGTGCGCAGGTCACGCAACTGTGGCTCGCAGCTTTGCTCAGCCGTGCTGACCCTGCTGTAGATGGCGATGCGCATGAGATTCCTCCACCGCGAGCGCAAAAAAATGCGGAGATAACCGCTCGGCCTTTTGCATCTACGGATGGACGTGGAATTTGTTGCGGGCGGAGTTGATGGTAGAAAGTCGCGGCGACTCGAAGGCAAAGCCAAACAAGGCTGGCACTCGGCGAGCATGTTTCAGGGAAGCTTGTTCAGTGCATTGGCCTTGCGTTTTTGCTCGCCCGATAGCCATTTCTTCTCAGTGCAACTAGGGAACTTTGGGCAGCCCCAAAAGTATTGTTTCGGTCCCTTTTCCAAAGTCATCTTCTTGCCGTGAACCTCGCATTCAGGAGCCTCTGCACGAAGTTCAGCTCTGATTTGCGCAGCCTTGGCGACGTTCTTCTCATGGGCTTCAAACTGTGCCCTTACATCTTCGGTATCAAGAAAACGCTTCCCGTGCGATGCGATGTTGTACTCGGCGGATGTAGCTGGAGACTCTACAATTGACAGGTCATGTGAGCAGCCGGGGCCGAACTCAACCTTCTCGTAGGACTTGAGGTGTACGAACTTTCCATCCTTTTCAGCCAAAGCGGTTTCGTAATGTTTCTCGGTAGCGTGGAAGTCGCCCTTTTCTTCCTCGGACTCGGACTCCACTACGATTCCTTTGTATCCACGGCGCAGATACTCGTTTATAAAGTAGCTCAATCCCACCTCTCTATACTCTGCTTCATCACGGCTCCCAAGCCTGAACTCTCACGTACGAGGTCCGCCCCGGCAGGCGAGTTACAGCGATGCCTGCCGGCAATGAAGCGAGGTCAACGTCTGCCCCAAGGATTGTGCGGAGCGCGCGGGGTTTACTGGCATTGGTCCGGAATGACACCGCGAGGCCAATATTCTCCAAGAAGTTATCTTCCTCTGAATCGAAGTCGTCGGGAGATTGCGACATCAACCACATGCCCACACCTTTTGAGCGAACCAATCTGATCAAGTTGGACAAAGACGGGTGCTTGTATCCCAACACTCGACGTGCCTCATCTATCGCAATGATTCCCCGGTAACCACGAGATCCGCCTTCATCAGTTGGTGCGTCGGGCAGTGACATGTAGTAGCGCTTCGCCGCGTCCAAAACCAGAAAGACTACGAGTTTCTGCTGGCTCTCAGTAGCGTTATGCAAGTCAATCAGCCAAGAGCGCCCGAAGAACTCCGCAGGAGACAACTGCGGCGAGAATAGCGACCTTCCGGCGCACAGGTCATTCAGAACGGAAAGAAGAGTGCCACCCTTGATGCTTCTTTCCTCGCACACTCGCTGGACCGAATCGCGGACATCGTTCAACGTCACAGGTGGCGGAGCCTGAAGTGCTTGTGTTACGGCATCGCGCAAAACATCTTTCTGGACAGCTCCAATGCGCTCTACGCGCTCGAAGCTGTCTCGGAATGCCAGCGCTACTTGCGTGATGCTGTCGGCATCATTCTCGTCAAACGCGAGAAAGTTGAGCGGAATCGACTCTTGGGGAAGCGCCAGATGTCTGAAATTTAGAGGCTCAATCTCTTCGCGTTTTCCAGCAATGTCGCCCTTTGCGATGTCAAAGAAGATGATCGGGCAGCCAGTCTGCTTTTTGACCTGTCTGAGCATCGCGAGGCCGAGATGAGTCTTACCTGAATTGGTCCCGCCCATCAGCGCAAGGTGGGGCGGGTATCCCGCCGCATTCGAAATCCAATCCACCGGCTTTTTCGTCGCAAGCTCGGTCCCAGGGTCTCCGACACGCACTAGCACGGGAGAAGGACGAGGTGGCGCGACAGGTTCAAACTCCACACCGCCGGTCCTTGCGGAAGCACCTTCTTGCACGCCAGCACGGGTTGCGAGCAGCATGAGAAAGTTATCAAAGTTCTCGTTCTGGTGCTGCCAGTCTTCCCATAGCATGTGGATGCCGCGATGCCAGTGGCTTGCGACAAGCGTGACAAGCTCCTTCGCTGACACAATAGGCGCGCGCTTGTGCTCAACCAACATGGCCAACCAAACAGGCAGGTCGTCGCCAAACAGCTCCGCGCCCTTGATGATCTTTCCATCCTCGTCACCGATTTCGTCAGGAACGGGCGTTGCATCAGACAGCGAACGTGCTATCGCCAGTCGCGCGGGAGCGTACCGATATCTAACTCCCAATCGGGTCAAAAACTTCTGGTTTAGATCGTCTGCGGCTTTAGAAGTTCGGAACCGCGCGTTATTGCATTGAACCAGCGACAGATCGTCTGCCATTTGCCCTTCCCAAGTATCCAGGGACGACTCGGCTAACGCCAATCCCTGCATCTAGTTCTTCGTGTTCTATGTGGTACTCGCAGCAAACACGAGATTCCACTGCTTTCAAATAATCCCCGGCCACCTCATCAGTCGCGGATAACAGTATGACCTGCCCTGGCTGGCTAGCGAGATGGGCGAGCACGTTCATCCGATGCTCGGTGTCAAGCCGCGCCAAAGGAGTATCGACAACCAGTGGCACTTCCGCTTTTGATACCTCAGCAATGGCGGAGATTAGTGCCACAGCAAATATCTGGTTTTCGCCAGCGGACGCGTCAAATCGGCGAAGGTCGTTTCCCCGCCTATCGAGCAGTTCGACGTTGCAGTCTTCCGTTATATTCACTCTCTGGACTAGCTTCTTGTGGGCGAGGCTCTTATAAATGCGCGTCATTGCGGAAGCCACTTCCTTCACCTTCAGCGGATACATCTCCCCAATGAGAGCGTCCACCATGATCGCAATTCTTTCAGCTTTGTCGGCGCGCGCCAGCATTGGCTGAGAACGGCCAAGTTGCTCCCGAACTCGCTCGACGTCCGCATTTTTTGATCCAAGCTGTGCCTTCAGCCCCTCGCACTTGCGGCGAAGTTCTTGAGCGGCCACGCTCACTTCCTGCTCGTCTCGCGTGATCTTTTCGATGTCCTCGGTTAGCTTTTGGGCCTGCTCTTCAACCCCGCTCAACTCTCGGACTCTACCCTCTACTCGCTTTATCTCGCCCTCAGCTTCGGTAAGTCCTTCAATCAGCTCCTGCAAGTCGCCCAAGACGATCCGATTGATCTGTTCAATCCTGGTCATTGCGACAGAACGATCTCGGCCCAGAAGGTATGTGTGCCGATAGTCCTCCGAGCAATCACTTGGCGGCGGGAACCAAAGAGACTCCCATGCTGCGGACAAACGCCGTTTCAGCCACTCAAGTTGCGCCGATGTGAGTGGGGGGTCAGGAATCTCTGCGCTTTGAACAAGCGCGGCCTCAAGCTTATGCAGGTGCTGTTCCCCCTGTAGCTTTCCCGCTTCCCAAGATTCCCGCTTCTCCTCTGCCCGGAGCCGATTGGCTACCGATTCTCGCAGTTTGACACCGGCAATGGTCAGGGCAAGGTCGGAGTGTAGAAAATCCAGCAGCTTATCGCGCAGTTGCAACCGCCTGCCGTCCGCCTTAGATTTTTGTTCGTAGAGATCTTTGATCGAAGCAGAGTTTCCGCCCACAATTGAGCGGAGAGTCCGGAGCCTCGCCTCTTTAGTCTCTCGCAACTGGGGCAGCTTGGTTTCTTTCTGTTGCAACTCGCGCTGCGCTGCCTTAAGTTCGTCGGACAGCGAACGAACATCCGATTGGAGCTGCTCAAGGGTGACGTCTCCAGTCCTCGGAGCACCCACCCGGCGGCTCTGCGCATAATCTCGGAGGTCGTCCTGTAACTCTCTCAGCGTGCCAACTCCCAGCAAACCCTCAATACCAGTCCTCACCTGAGAGGCCATGTCTTTGTCTGCAAGGCGCTGCACCTGTTCTCCATCAAACAGAAAGAACGGAGCCAAGAACACCGGAACAAATGCCTTGGCAATGTAGTTCCTGTACGCATCTTGTTTGTCGTCGTCAAAGCGACCGGCCCGGAATGGTTCGCCATCCACATAGATGCGAACCTCTTCATCAGTTGGCCTATGCCTTCCATTCCCCGCGAAATACCATTGCCTCTGCACGCTGGTTCGTTGACCGTCGTCATTCAAAGTTACGGTTACGCTAACGCTGTTCCGTCCCGAATCGAGTGCACAGCCGTGGAATGCCCGGCGCAGGAACTCGTCATAGCTCAAATCAAGCTTCTGGTCGTTACCATCAACAAGTGTCGCGCGCGGAATATGGTGGAGGCCCTCACGTCCATATAGGCAGAGCATTAACGCTTCAAGAAGGCTCGTCTTTCCGTACCCGTTCTCTGCGCCGATCAGGACGACATTCTTACTGCGTGTGGGCTTCGGAAATTCATACGTCTCATCAACGTATGATTTCCAATCTCGGAGATGGACTTTTTCAATGTACACGGCGTCTATTCCTCATCTTCCGCGAGGATGTCGTCAAAGCACTGCCGTATTCCGCGTTTGGTCTTTTTTCCAAGCTGATCAAATTCCGCCTCAACGAGGCTCTCCAGGACGCGGATCGATACGCCGATAGAACGACACTGGCGCTTTGTAATATCTCGCGCCCCGTCGTTTTCAAAGAGTGGAAGAGTGTTCTTCATTGGCCCTCTCCGTGATTTTCCGATACTCATCGAATAAGCGATTTGCCGATGTCACAGCGTCCTCTGCCCAAATCTCCTCAATTCGGGAGATTTCCTCCGGGGTGATCAGATGCATGCCTGACCTCGCCTGAGTGGCTAACAGCCGGTCCAGAATCTTCTTCCTCGCATCGAACGTGAATGGCCCAGTTCCCGGTTCCCCATTCCTGCGTTCTGTCATGCGGTACTCGGGGTGATTGCGAATTGACTGAAGCCAATCCCGAAATTCGAGCAACGGTTCGAGGTTGCCGAATCCAGATTCAATCATTCCTTCCATGCTGCGGTCCTTGGTCACTACTGTGCACGTCCAGCAACCAAACCGGGAAGACCCGGTCCCGCAAGAGGCTGCTTGGGACTTATCTATAACCAACGGGCACTCCCCGCCCTCTGCGTTGCGATACAGCGTCACCAAGTCGCGATGCGAGCCTCCCCACGGTACAGGGCGTTGGAGAAGCAAATCCCAAACTTCATCGGTCGTGAAATCTAGAATCGGCCTGAAGACAAGGCAGCCTGGCAATTCAGAGTGCTTGTGGAGCCGCTCACCATTATTGTACTTAGCCACCGTCTGAGCACGGGTCTGGGACTCGGTTGCGCGAACTCCAAGCAGCAAAATGACTTCGCCAAACTCATCCACTTCGCTGAGGATGTAGCTGCTCGTTGGCTGAATCTTCATGCGGTCCGTGCACCACCGGAATTGGTGGTTTGGTGCCGGATACCCGCGTCCGATCAAATTCACCCAGAAGGTTTGATCCAGCGGGGGTTTTGTTTTGACAGTCTCCACAGGGAGGCAAAGCGCCTCGGCACCTTTCCTGATCCTCTCAATCGTGTGGTCCAGATGTGTTGCAAGAACCGGAGACTCAACGAGCGTGTCGTTTGCGAGAACTATGACCTTCCGTGCGCGTTCGGATGGGGGCAGGCCAAGAAGCATTTCAAATGCGAGGTGAACCAAAAGCGTGGAATCCTTTCCACCCGAGAACCCGATAATCCAAGGGGCCTTATGGGCGGGGGAGCAATACTCATCCTTCAGTTCGTGAAGGCAAAACTTCAGCTTCTGAGCTGTACCGATGGACATCTGTGAACATGACTCCGCGATGCGATATATATGAGGACAAGCCATTCTGCGCTTAACCTGCCAGACCACGCAAGGAGAACTGAATATGAGCGTGACCGGCATCGGAGATGCTGCCGACGGTTGTTCCGGCCCCTTCCCCTTAAATCCCCTACACGCGCGAAGGCAAGCTGCTAGCCTGTTTAGACTTAGCTACGAATCAGCGGAAGGAAAGCTGCTGGCGGGAGGCCGTTTTCAGCCGCACCACCACTCTCCGCGCCATACACCCGCGAGGTCACACAGCACACCAGGCGGCCCGCCGGGGCACTAGCTGCGACGTTCTCATAATGAGACAGTCGGGGTAGATGAACGCGGCACTCGCAGCGGGGCTTCTGCAGCCCGGTCGGCGGGTAGCCTCAGCCCGGATGCGTCACGCGCCCGCGGATCAGAATTCGTCCTGAAAAGACGCCGATCCGGCCGGGGAGTGGGTGCCTCCGGCGGGCACCTGGAATCCAGGACGCCGGACGCCAAAAGCTAGTCCAGGTTGACCACATCCACTTTCGCACCTAGTGTAGTGCGATGAAAGTCAGAGCAGTTATTGCACGGGAGTGCCTACCCGGTATATCCGCACACTCCAACGCGAGGAGAGTTGACGACCGGCAGGCACATTTCGTCGCCACACTCATGTGCAACGACGCACGATTTGCAAAGCCAGCCCTCCCCATTCCATGCGCATTCGGTACAGATCTGAGTAGCTGGTTTGTTCCCGCAGCGCTGACAGGTTACCTGCGGTGCCTCGTTTCTGGCCAACAGTTGCACTTTCGCTGAACCTCGTTCACGAAGAGCAACAACCTTTAGCGCAAGAGCGGTTGTGGAGCCGTAGTCATACTCGTAGAAGAACCTCATTCCAACCTCAAGCATCTGGTTCAACCGCGTACCCATGTCCATTTCTTCATCCATGAGTTCGTCTTCATCCATGGGCTCTGAAGCATAGCGTTTGCCGCCTATCTCAAACGCACTCAAGTGACCGCAGCATTCAAGCCAGGTATGGCGGAGAAAATCATCGAGTTTGTTTAGCGGGGACGCAATAGGTAGCGCCACATGCATCCAGTACGCCTTCGCCTCACGCCCTTCGATAAGTAAATGGAAGCTCTGGCCAGTCGGTTTCTTCGGAGCCGGCAATGGTCCGGAAGATCCCAGATGGACGCACGCGAGTAGATGCCGTGTCATGGACGCCTTGGTGACTATCTCTCCGCAGAGATAACACTTTCCCATCGATTGCTGTTTGCTCATGACTGAACATTATAATGCGTCATATATAGAAACGTTTATCTTTCAGCCGGGTTCTTATACAAGGGGACACGGCGGATGAGAATCGCACCTCAAGTGGTTCTGACAATCGACCAGAAGACGAAGTTGGAAACCTATGCGCGCGGGCGCAGGATGCCGGCCCGGCTTGTGTTGCGGGCCAAGATCGTGTTGCTGGCCGCTGAAGGCAAGCAGGACATCGAGATTGCCCGCCTGCTTTCGATCGTGCCGCGCACCGCCGCACGCTGGCGCTCACGTTTTCTGCGCAACGGTATTGCCGGACTGGAACACGACGCGCCACGGCCCGGCCGCACGCCTTCCATCTCGCCGGAGTTGGTGCGCATGGTGATTACCAAAACCACGAAGGAAAAACCTCCTCATGCAACCCACTGGAGTACGCGCACCATGGCCGCCGCGGCCGGTATTAGCGAGGCCAGCGTGCGGCGCATCTGGCACAGTCACGGCCTCAAACCGCACCGCATGGAAACCTTTAAGCTGAGCAACGATTCCCATTTTTCCGAGAAGCTGGAAGATATTGTCGGACTCTATCTGAATCCGCCCGAACACGCGCTGGTGCTTTCGCTCGACGAGAAGAGCCAGATCCAAGCTCTGGACCGTACCCAGCCCGGCTTGCCCATGAAGAAGGGCCGCGCCCAGACGATGACCCACGATTACAAGCGGAATGGAACCACTACGTTGTTTGCTGCTCTCAACACGCTTGATGGCAGCGTGATGGCTACCTGCATGGAACGTCATCGTCATCAGGAGTGGCTGAAGTTCCTACGTCTCATCGATCGCCAAACACCCGCCGACAAACAGCTCCACCTTATCGTCGATAACTACGCCACCCATAAGCATCCGGCGGTGCAGCGCTGGGCAGAGCGCCACAAGCGCTTTCATTTTCACTTCACGCCGACCAGCAGCAGCTGGCTCAACATGGTCGAACGATTCTTTCGCGACTTGACCGAAAATCAGCTCCGGCGCGGAGTCTTCACCAGCGTTGAAGTTCTCGAACAAAGCATCCTCGCCTATATCGAAGAACATAATCGCAGCCCCAAGCCTTTCATCTGGACTGCTAAGGCCAATGACATCCTCGAAAAGGTCAAACGCGCCAGGGCCTATCTCAATAACAGCTCATCTGTGTGACGCACTACACTAGTTCTTGCTGCGCTAAATCAACGACGCGTGAATGGTGAGTAAACAGGATCGGCTGAATCCGTGTTCCGATTTCCGCAAGGGCGGTAATTCCTCTACGTGTTCGTCGATCATCGAAGCTGGCCAACAGGTCATCGCCGATGAAGGGCATGGGTTCTGCCTTCTGGGCATACTCATCCAGATAGGCCAGACGGAGGGAGAGGTAGAGTTGGAATTGAGTGCCTTCACTCATCTCTGTATAGCCGAGGGTATGGTCGGCATCTCGCCTACCGATCAGGCGGAAGGTGTCGCTCTCGTCAAGCTCCTGCTCCACGCCGGCGAAACTATTTGCAGTTAGTAACGAGAACAGGTGGCTAGCCTTCTTCAATAGAGGCTGTTCTTGCTGACTACGGTGCTGCTCAATCGCGTGGGCCAACAGTATCTGTGCGAAGCGTTTCACGGCCCATCCCCGTGTGTTCTCAATCAACTCCGCCTCGGCATTCTTCCGAAGCTGAACAGCGATTTCCGCGCCTACTCCACCCTCCAGCTTGACAAGTTCACCTTCCGCTTGTGTCAGGCTTGCGTAGAATTCGTTCTCGCGCTGATTGTGTTGTTCTTCCTGAATCTTCAATGCCTCGATTTCCGCGACGGCTGCGGCCTCGTCGAACGATTCCAGGTCGTGGCGGAGATCTCCTTCGGACTGGCCACGGCTCAGCGGCAGAAGAGTTTGACGTCTCCCCTTCAACCTCCCCAGAACAACATCCCTTGCCTCCAGATCCAAAACCTGCTGTACCCGGCTCGACGAAGGGGGCAATCCCTCGCACAGGAGTTCCAGCGCTGCGGCTGCTTCCTCCGCGTTCTCCTTGGCTTGGAGAACCTGTCGCCCCAGTTTTATAAAACTGGACTGCGCCATGTTCGCTTGCGTCTCGACCTGCTGCGCTTTATTGAGACGGACAGAAACAGCCTTTATAGCCGCGTCGGGCCCCAGCCCCAAGTCTGGCTCATCCAATTGTTCCAACAGCGCGGATGTGCGCTCCTGGAACTTCTTCATGTCCCTATCCATTCCTCCGACACGCATCGTCCGGTTTTGGAATTGGCTCAAGAATGACGGGACTTGATTCCATATTTCCAGCGCCGCCGCGGCGCCATCCACCGTTGTCTCAAGCGGAAGCTGCATGGCCGAAAGTACTTCACGCCACTCAGCCTTCCACCCACTCTCAAGAGCTATAAATTCATCCTTTTCAGTCTCAAGAGCTTCAATTCGCTCGTTTACTGCGGTGATTCGCGTGACCAGTTGGCTTGATTTTTGCCATGTTTCTGCGCGAAGTCCAAGTTCCTTTTCCACTGCTGCAAGCAAGAGGTTGACTGGCAGTTCTTCGCATTCTGAAATCCCAACCGACTGGGCGATCCGATTCAACTGGGGGCGAACTGCATTGACCGCAATCTTGAGATCGCTGATTTGTTGAAGTTCGTCCAGATTGTTCCCGCGGCGTTCGAGGAGATCTTGTACCTGACCGATCCACACTGACATACGAATCGGAGTCGCTGCCAGGAAGCCGAATGGCTGCCAAAGCGTCTGCCACTCCTTCTCCTGCTGCGCGATCGCTTGGACTTTGTCGCTGAGAAGTCCCGTCAGATTCTCCTGCTTAGCCTGCGCGTCTTTTAGATTCTTTAGAGCGGCTGCGTGTTTGGCTAGCCGATCAGCATTCAGAACCGCATCATCGGACAGCCGGTCCGTGGTCCCGATTCCATCTTCAAGCCCAATTACGTGTGCTGCTGTTTCCGCGGGCGGGAGGCGTGCCGACTCTGCCAGCAGTACGGATTTGAGCGGTAGCCAATGGTCGTCTCGTTCCAAACGGGCTGCCGCGATCTTCTCTGGGGATGAAGCCAATTGTCCTCCGGCCAATTCATCGACTCTCAACTGCAAGCCAGGCAGACTCTGTTCTGCCTCTCCCAAGTTCGCCTTCAGGGTTTTGCGCTCACCCTCAAGGGTCTCAGCAGCCAAGTGGAATTCATCAATGACATCTTTGACCGGCAGCGACGCGAGCGCCAACGCCTCCAGGTCGGATACCGGTGGAGAGAGCTGTGCAGCCTTTTCTTTGATCTGTGCTGACTCCTTGGCTGTCGAACGTTCAAGACGCCCAATCTCCTTCAACTGACCAAGCGCAGGCATCAGTCTCCCAAGCTGGTCCTGAAGCGGTCTTGGATCGCTGACAGAAACGCTCCCAGATTGTTGGTTCTTGAGGGCTTCGCGATTGGCTTTCTCATCCCGAATGGATTTTGCGTTCGCACTGATACTCGTGGCAATCGACCCGCCCACCTTGGTCTGTTCCTTTAATCGGGCCACGAGCATCTCATCCGGCCGAACTAACGCCAAGTCCGTATCTGCCGGCAGCCCGAGCCGGACCGCTGAATCTTGCAGCTTCTCTTTGAATTCGTCGGCCTCGCCTTGAACGCGTGGGCGGTCTTTCTTCTTGTCGGCGTAGCTACCCAGTTCGCCAACCAGTTCTTGGATTGCGGGACCAAGCGCTATGAGTTGGTTGTCAACAACAAAACTCTCAAATAGATCCTTCGCCGTGGCCTCCTCGCGCCGTAAGCGAGCAAGTTCACGCTGGCCCTCTTCACTCAAGTTCAGGGCCGCGCGTAATTGCTGCACCCGGCTGCCGTCCATCGAGGGCAAATGTTCCCACTCTTTAAGAGCACTTTCATCTGCAGCAATGAGATGCAGGATTGGACCAATATCCTTTAGCCTTACCAGCGATTCCCTGATTCTGATGACCTCTTTGCGGTCGTTGCGTGCCTTGTCCAACTCCTTCTTTAAGTCCGCTATTGCGGCCCGGCGGGCCTTCAAATCCCGGGCAGCAAGCTCAAGGGTACGTACCTGTTGCACCGCTGCATCGAACCGGTCTTTTGCCTGATAGAAAGTTCTGGCTTGAGCTCGTGTCGGAGTAAAGATGTTGGAAGCTTCCACCTCTAATCGCTTTTGAATCTCAATCAAGCTCTTCATGCCAGAGGCCGCGGCAAACAAACTGATGCCAGCTTCACCACCGCTCTTCAGCATCTGTAAGGCGCCAGTGGTAAGGGATTCTTTACTGAGGCCCCACGCGTTCAGAAAAACGGAGCGGTCAATCAAGCCCAGAAAAGGCGTCAAAGCGTCATCGGGAAGAACCGCTCCCTGCGAGCCCAGCAGCGTATTGCCCGTTCCTTTTCGACGCTTGAACGATAGAACACTACCATCCTTGTCCGTGACCGTCGCACCCAGAAGCAGCTTGGTTTTATCATGGACAAAGTTGTAGCGTGTCCGAGTGGGGAAACCCAAACAGCAAGTCCGCAAACGCATTCAATGCACTAGTCTTCCCAGCCTCGTTGGCGCCGTAGACAACGTGAAGATTGGCATCCGGACGGAACTCAAGCGTTTTCCCTGTGAAATGGCCGTAACGTTCTAATTCAAGCTTCAGAATCCTCATGCAGTCCTCTCTTCCGACGAAATCCCCGATGAGACCAACAACTCGCGAGCTTCGCCCACGAGGTTGGAAATACTCTCATCGGAAAAGAGGTCAGTTGGCAGGTCCATGGCTGGCAACTTTCCCTTTATCACCTCAAGGGCGGCACGCGCCTCTTTAAGCACCTCGGGGGACTCGCGCAATGAATCCAGCATCGACTTTAGATCAAGCGATGCAAGCGGAGAATCCTGTCCAGCAAATGCAGTCGAAGGCTCTGAAGTCTGAACTTTCACCGATTCCAGCCATATTGCGTCCGTGCAATGATTCGCGGCGGCCAGTACTTCGTCCACAACTCTTCCCGGTTCGGCGTAAAGCATTCGATGGAGAGGCGTTGAACCGGAAAGAACCATACGAAACACAATCGGCGTACCACCTGTCTGGTCGACTTCTCTTCTGAATTTCGGTGCGAATAACCTCGAAGGCCTCTTCTTCGGTGGAGGTTCCTGTCAAATCGGCGGAAATCAAGGCCCATTGGATTCGCCCCAGATCGAGTCGGGAAAAGTTCGTGACATCTCCGCCTTCAACTTCCACGATGACTGCCCCCTTCGGGCCGCATTCTCGAATGCTGCGGCCTTGCAGGTTACCGGGGAAGATGACTGGAGGAGTGGTATTGACCACTTCATATTCGTGACAATGCCCCAGGGCCCAGTACTGATAGCTGCGCTGCAAGAGATCCTGGACGGAACACGGGGCGTAGTTGGCATGGGGAGGACGCCCGTCGCACGATGTATGCAATACGCCTATATTGAACCAAGCTGGTTCCGGCACGGGATATTTCTGTGCCAGGTTTTCCGGAACTGACCGGTTGGCAAAGCTTTGACCGTGCAGTGCCACCCTAAGTTCGGGTATCCGGAATGTCTCCGGCCGCTTCGAAGAGAAGACCCTAACGGTCTCGGGCAGAGTCACCGCGCTGGTAATCACGCTATCGGCGTCATGGTTGCCACGAACCTGATAAACCGGAATATTTGCTCTCGCAAGCCGAGCCATTTGCCGGTTAAAGAAGTGACCGATGGTAGTGTCTTTCCAATCGCCGTCGTACACATCGCCGGCAATGACAACAAAGCTCACCTGCCGTTCAATCGCCTGATCTACCAGTCCTTCAAATGCTTCGCGGCTGGCAGATGCGACGCGGCGGGCAAGTTCTTCATCGGTTGATGACAGACCCAAAAAAGGGCTGCCGAGGTGCAAGTCTGCGGCATGTAGAAAGGAAAAGTCCATATGTTTTCACCGTAGTACCACACTATCCTACGCCTCAAACGCTCTTGGTTTCCGCGGTTCCCCTACCGCGGCCCGGCTCTTCGCCGAAACTTGGCTGAAAGAGCGAACGATCCGGACTCGTCCGCCCTTCCCTAACCAGCCCAATGCAGAAACTAACTGCTGAGGCGTTTCGGCATTTGAGCCAACCAGACTGTCGCCATAACCTTCCCAGCGCCTTCTTCCAATAAATGCGTAAGAATACGGGGGATAGATAGGACGAACTCGTCAATGGACTTGCGTAGCCTGCTCTTCGTTTCTGGGCTGGCCGTTTTGTACCACACGATAGCCAGAACAGCGGTAACGCAAATCGCTAAAGTGCTTTTGGACATCTTTTCACTCCCTTTCGGCCAACCGTGACGATCGCGGCGGTCCCGGGAAGTATGCCACGAACTTAGGCCGGACGAATCATTCTCCGTTTTAGAATTGGATATGCTGAGTCATGTCAAACGTTCCTGATGATTGACCGGCCCGGAATTCTGAAAAGGGAGGCCACATGCCAACTGCATCACTGACAGGGAGCGCGGGAGTGTACTTCGTAGCCTCGCGATTGAATGCGCTGGGCTACCACGTTGCAATAACTCTCGGAAGCGTCCCGAATGTGGACTTGCTGGTCAGCAGCATCGATGGCTCCGCTTCAGTTTCTGTTCAAGTGAAGACTGCTTGCTGGGCGATGAGAACGAGAGGTCGGGGCTCGGCGAAAACGCCACATCATTATGAGTGGGATATAGGATGGGGGTGTGCCCGATTGAATCGTGCTGACCTGTTCTTCGCTTTGGTGGACCTCAAAGGCTATTCAGAGCTCCCTGATGTGTTCCTCGTACCATCTACGGTGATCGCAGAATATTTTGCCGCCGGTCCTGAAGGTTGGCCTCGCGCTCGCTACCACGAAGAGGTCGCGTTTCTTGAGCAGTTCAGGAACAACTGGGCAATTCTAGAGCAAAGACTCACTGCCTCCGCGAGCTGACTCGGCACGCCAGCGGGGCCACATTGGTTACGGGTCCCGCAAAAGAGCACTGTACGCCATGGGTAAAGTCGCGGCAGCTCGCACTTGAGAAGGCCGTTCAGAAAGCGTGGTCGTGATGATCAAATGGAACGCCGTCTTCAAACGATTGATGACGCTCATTGACATTCCGGGCGATTCGTATTTTTCCGGATCGAAATTCATACGGGCAATGCAGGGTTTCAACGAGGACCTTCCAAACTACAGCGAGTACATTGAAGCGCGGAAGAACACGGGACAGAGCACGACGCGGAGCTATTTCTTCAAAGACATCTTGATGGATTTCGACGAAGGCACTCGGGTCCGGGCGGTAGCGGCGCTGTTGGATGAACTCGAAGCGGTGGACGGGAACGGTCTCGCGGTTTCAGAAATTCGGAAATTGCTTGGCGGAGGGACACTTGCTCCAACGGCAAGCATTCCTGCAGAGGCGTGGAATGCGGACCGATTGAATAGGTATTTGGCAGAAATAGATGGCGCCATAGCACGGGGAAATTACGAGCGCGCCGTTACGCTGTCGTACACGTGCCTGGAGGGTTTTCTAGGAGCGTTCGTTCGAGCAAAGGAAAAGCGTGCGTCATATCCGAACGAAATCATCGAGCTGTCGAAAGCGGTCAGGGCGTACTTGAAGAGTACGATCAAAGAGTATCCGGATGAGGTTCTGAACGGGATTACCCAGTCGGCGTACGCAATTGATAAAGCGCGAAACAGGTTCAGCGAATCGCACTTCGCGAATGAAGCCGGATCATGGCTCGCGACATATGTACGTGATCTCTTGAACACACAGATCCGGTTGTTGCTGCATTTCATGTGAGGGTCATGCGGAGGTCGTGCTGAGAGACTGGAATCCTGCTGGAGCGTTCCTTGCCTGATGCCCTCAAGAAAGGCTTAGACGGCGCTCCGGTGATTCTTCGGCGGGTCGAACCGCCGTCCGGCACCAGTTGCAGAACGCGTGCCCCGCACGGCGAGACGCCAGGGGCTCGGCTGGGCTTCCTGTGAACGTTACTACGGAAGAGCCAGGAGGAGTCTCACTCCCACCTCTACCCAATTGAATCCCCGAAGCGAAACAGAGCCTTGTCATAAATCTGGTTCGCCAGGAACAAGCCATCCTCAACAGCATGGATGACGCGCTCGCTTGGAGGTAAACGGATTTCACCGTTTATTCCGTGACTTTGTTAGAAGAATTTGGCGTCCCCGGCGGGATGCGAACTCCCTCCCTCAAGCGGTTGCCTCTGCCCCGCCGCATCACGCGCCAGCGGGTCGGCTGTAGGGGCGAGTGCGGGCCCTTGCCGCCGCTGACGCCCCTTCCATATTCCCAATCCTGGAAACCTACGTCAGGGTCGCTTCCAACTCATACTTGTTGTACGCCATGTGCATTTGGTACACGGGAATACCTTTCGTGGCACAAATCTCCATGATCTGCTTCTTGCTCAGATCAGATATCTTCGCGCCCAAGAGAACTCTTGAAGGCTTCAGCAACGGACGGGCGCGGTTCGCGCCTGGCGTCTCTTGGACAAATACATATCGCCACTCCTGCTCATAAGCCCATCCTTCGAACTTCTGGAGGACCCCCAACAGGGGAAACACTGGCGTGAACTCCTCACGATTACCCATCACCATTTTTTCTGCCCAAGGGGTCAAATCGAAAAGTTCAGTGGAGTAGATGATAGGGTAGAGGTTCTTGAGAAATGCATCGGCAGGATCAAACTGACTCAGGTCGTACTCGATACAGAAGCCCTGATGATGGGCGCTATAGTGGCTCCACATAAGAATGGAGTCATGCACCGTGCTAAACGAACAAATCTTCATCACACTGCGTAGCGCCTGCAGAACACCAACCGTGCTTTCCACGTATGGGGGTATGACCCTCATTATGAACTCTGCCATCTGCCTGGGGTTCATGCCCGGCGTGCCGACTGCCTCAATTTGCTCGCTCAGTGTCTGAATTGGATTTGCGCTCTGCTTAGCTTCGGCAATCTTGTCTCGCGGAATCTGAAGCTGATACACCGCCAAGAATGGATCAATGAGGCCGCGCTCAAACGCTGCGGTCATCGCAGGCGACGAGAATCGCAGGAAGCAATCATATGGGTCATTGTAGGAATCAGGCGATGCCAACCAAATTGTGTCGGATTTCAAACTCTCGCGGGAATGCTCGTTGTCGGTGCGATACTTGTAAATTCGCTTGGGTAGGTTCTCATGCTTGAGCGCCATTGCCCTATCAATCTGCGGGTTCTGGAGCGTCGAATCCCTTAGGAACTGGAAGAAGTCGTCTTTCCACATTGTCCAAAGATCGTAGCAGAATCATGTTTCGTAAAGCCGTAGACAGCGCATCCTTCGTCCTTCTCGTCCGGAGAAAGACGCCCCGCGCCTTCGCTGGCGCGCCCCTTTCTGCCCTTCGAGCAGCTATCCCCGCCCGGAGCCGTCCCGCACTAGCGGGGTAGTCGCGCGGCGAGTGCGGAGTCTAGTATGTCGGTGGGCGTGAACCCGAAGTCGCACTAAAGAGTGGGTGACGCTTGCCTGCAGCTGACAAGTACCGCATTATCTACTCTGAGTTCGTTGCTTTTTTGATTGGTGGTTTCGTACGACACTGTTCAGGAGCTTATGAACGATACTGGAGACACTAGATCGCGCCGAGCGCTGTATTACCCATACTTGTCTATTCGAGATGTCCACTGGCTGAAGGCAACTCTCCTAGCGTTTGGGCAAATTCAGCGAATGATGCCAGAAGGATACAATGCCGCCCATGACGATTTCGAAATACGGTCGTTCGAGAACGTTGAGGGACCGTTTGGCCCGTTAGTCCGTGGGGCAAACATCAACGATCCACTTGTGTGGCAAGCTCAGGATGAACTCCAGCAGAAGCTTGAGCGAAACCTGCGCATATACAAGAAACGGTTCGACCAGGTACACGCTATACGTCACTTCGGGCCAGTCGCGGCCGAAGGGTTTCAGATTCACGCTGCCAAGCTCTTCGGTTCTCTTCCAGAATTCTTGTTGCGAAACGGCTTGGCTTGGCACCCCGAGATGCGTAGAACGCGTAATCCGGAGCAGTGGCTTGCTCTTCATCCACAACTCGGTACCGCCATTCTCTCGACACTTTCTGGACCAATCGCTGAGCGGGGTTCTCTGGACATAGTGACCGATGATCCAAGCATTCACAGGGCACTGTTGGGGGCTGGTAGTAAGCCAGAGTTCGATGCACTTTTGCACAGGCAGTCACTACCGGCTGAGGATGCAACTGGGAGGCTGCTCCATGTGGTGATCACGTCAAATTTCTTTGACTTACGTCAACTAGGCCCCGAGGATATCGGCAACTTGCTGAAGGATCACGCAGCGCTCAGCGACGTGCGCCAGTGCATGCGCGACATACTGGGAAAATATCCGGCAACGCGAGACACGCGAGAGCTATATCAAACACTCGAAGCTGCCGCTCAAGATGCAACTGCTGAGTGGATTCGCTCTACTCGGCGGCTTCCCGGCCGGATTCTCGGGCCAGCGGTAAAGGTTCTCAGCGCGGTAAAGGGTGTTGCGTCCGCCCTGGCAGGGCACCGACCTGTAAAGATCCTCTCTGAAGTAGCCGGTCTGGCGATTTGCATCGTGGAGCAAACCAAGCATGTCCCGAGAACTGTGAATGGTCCTTACCGTTACCTCAGTTCGATAGCATCATTGAGCGGCGAACTGTCCGGAGGACTATTCCTTCCTGCATGGAGTCAACTCACAGCACGTACAGATTTCGGCGAGTTTCATACTTCGGGCTAAGCACCATCCGGTGCTAAGTCACTCAATTGCGTTCAGTGACCCGATTAGCAGGATTACGAGCATGCGCGAACTAACCAGAATTATTCCCGATACAACAGTGCTCTTGGCCATGGAGCCAGAGGAACTTGGAGCAAAGATACTGTTCTTGCTTCGCAAACGCAGCAAACAGCCCCATGAGTCATTTCTCTTTTCGAACCTGATTGGCGAACTCTGGCCTCAGAACTACCCCTATGCCGGAGGACATCAAGACGGGTATCCAGGAAACCTCCAAAATGAGATTAATCTCGCGATCTCGGAAGCCTGGGCTTGGCTAACAGCTCAAGGCCTCTTGGTTCCGGCCCCTGGGAACGTCGCCGGAAACGACTGGAGGGTTTTGAGCCGCCGAGCATGTCGATTCGAGGACGAAACTGAGGTTCTGCGTTACGCCGTCGCCAAATTGCTACCGAAAGAGGCACTCGACGAGAGAATCTCAAACAAGGCTTGGTCCGCATTTATGGTAAGCGTACGGTCTGGACCGTGTAGACGTGGGTTTCGCTAGCAGGCATTCTCACCTTGTGGATGCGTTGGTCGCATTCCGGTGAGGCGACGATGGATAGTGCGAGTACGGCCGTATTGGTGGCGGGGCGCAAGAATCGGCAGATGAGGAGTGCTGCCGAGAAGCTGCGGATCGTAGAAGAGACCATGGCTCCGGGAGCGTCGGTTGCGCTGGTGGCTCGTGCGCACGGAGTCAACGCGAATCAGGTGTTCAAGTGGCGTAGGCTCCAGCTTGCGGGCGGGCTTATCGAGAAGAGGTCGAAGCGGAGCACTGCGACCGCTGCCCGCTTGCTTCCTGTAACCGTTCGCGATGCAGAACAGCAACCGGGAACCGTTGTGGTAGAGGCTACGCCGAGCCCGTCTCCTTCTCGGTACACTGCTGGCTCCATTCACATTCAGTTTTCCAAGGCACAGGTTCGAGTAGAAGGCAGCGCCGATGCTTCCGTGCTACGGATGGTGCTGGAGTGTCTGCTGCGATGATTGCTCTTCCGGCAAACACGCGCATCTGGATTGTGGCGGGCGTGACCGACATGCGGCGTGGCTTCACCGGGTTGAGCGCACAGGTGCAGATGGCGCTGGAGCAGGAGCCACTCTCTGGTCACGTCTTTGTCTTCCGTGGCCGTCGCGGCGATCTCATCAAGGTATTGTGGTTCGATGGTGATGGGCTGTGCTTGCTTGCCAAGCGGCTGGAACGCGGACGTTCATCTGGCCGAAGGCCGAGAACGGCGCGGTTTCATTGAGTCGTGCCCAGTTGTCGATGCTGCTGGAAGGGATCGATTGGCGTAGGGTGGAACGCACGGCGGATTCGTTGTTGGCGATTTAAGTGCGCAGATGTGTTTTACACAGATATTTCGTGGCTTTCCCGCAGTCTGACATGTACGCAGACAGAGTTCGTGGCATACTCCGTTTGTGACCGCGCCCCGCACAACGCATCCGAACTTGAACACGATGGATGTCGATGCGTTGAAGGCGCTGATCTTCTCTCAGCAACAGCAGTTGCGTTCGAAGGACGAGCAGTTACTTTCCAAGGACCAGCAGTTACTCTCGAAAGACCAACAGTTACTCTCCCGCGACCACGAGATCGAACACCTGAAGCTGCTGATCGCTAAGCTGCAACGGATGCAGTTCGGACGCAAGTCGGAGAAGGTCGAGCGGCAGATCGAACAGCTTACGTTGAAGCTGGAAGAGTTGGAGACAGGCCGCGCCGAGCGCGAGCCGGAACAAGAGCCTGCCCCGGCTTCCGGCACTCAGCGGTCAGCGTCGGCGAAGAAAAAACCGTCCAGGCGTCCACTTCCTGAACACCTTCTGCGTATCACCACCCCGGCGCTCACCAAGAATGATCCAGTAGTGTTCGATTAAACTGACCCACGTCAGGAACAGGATTTGTAACAAGCAGAGAGGCAGACGCATCATCATCCCACGCCGAAGGCGTGGCTGTTTGTTTTAGCCGCGGCTTTCGTTGCGACTCGTCGATGCCTGGGACGCGCTTCAGGGAAGGCGTTCAAGTCGACGCCGGAGATGTTGAAAGTAGTCGTCGCTGACTTTGAGTTCTTGTACTTCGTCGATAACGGGCTGGAAGTACGCGAGGGAACGCACGGCAGCCAGGGGCGGAGCGTCGGCGGGCCGCAACAGCCGGCGTGCTGCGGCAAGCACCAGTGCGTTTTCTACGGTCTTCAGGGGGACGGCTCGATCATGCAGTTGAGCAGCCAGTAGCCGGTCCTGACGACGAACGCTTCCCGTGGTCCCGGGTGTTTGGCGGTAGGCGTCGAGAACCTTGCGGACATACTCTTCCCGGCTGCAACGGCTCGCTTCCATGCCGTTCGCCTCAGCTTTGTGGATCGCGCAGCGACGGGCCGTTGATATGAACGGTGTGGCAGTAATGGCGGAGCCGGCTCAACAGTGCATCCACCATGGCTTGGTTGCCGAGGAAGTTGCGCCATTCGTCATATACGAGATTGCTCGTGATAATCGTGGAGTGGCGGTGATAGCGCTCTTCCATCAGTTTGAAGAAGATGTTGGATTGTTCTGGCTTGAGATTTAAATACCCTAATTCGTCAATCAGCAAAACGTCCAGACGGGCCAGTCGGTTCAGCAGTTGGCGCGAGGAACGGTCGGCCAGCGAGGCATACATTTCATCGAACAGATCCTGAGCGCGGATGAACTGACAACGGAAGCCATTCTCTAAGGCTTTGAGCAGTAGACCCGACGCCAGTCCAGTCTTGCCGACGCCAGTGCTTCCGATCAACACGATATTTTCGGCCTTGGCGACGAACTCCAGTTCGGCGAAGGCGTGGATCTGTTTGCGGTTGACCCCGGGTTGGCGAGCGAAGGGGAAGCTGGCCAGCGACCATTGCTCGGGCAACTTCGCCTGCTTGATGCGCCAGGCCAGAGCGGTTTCCTGCCGGTTGTGCCACTGCGCCCGCAGCAAACGGGTGAGGAACTCGGAGTAGGAGACATCCTCTTTCTCGGCGGCAGATAACTGTTCGTCGTAAAGCTCCAGGACACGCTTCAGGTGGAGATTCTTCAGCAGTTGTTCGAGTTCTTCACTGAGCTTCATGTCATTCCTCTCCGTCGTTGTTCAGCAGGAAGTAGTCGCGTGCCACTTGGCGCAGGATCATGCGCTCGACGCGATCGAGGTCGTAGAGACCATAGCGAGCGGCTTCGCGCACTGCGGCCAGCAACGGTCCCCGGGGATACTCCCGCACCAGGCGCAGCAGTTGGCGCAAGGCAATCGTGACCAGCTTGCGGCTGTGTTTCTTTAAATCGGTGACATAGTCGGCGATCTCGGGAACAGCTTTGAGAATGGCCTCTTGTTCGAGATGGAGATCGCTGCGCCTGGCGCCCTGGCCCCACGGTGCGCGGTGTTGCGGCAGCATCACGCGCTGGTGCTCGGCCTCGGCGATCCGGCGGTGACTTACAAGGTTGCGGGCATCGAGTTGGATCTCTACTTTGTCTTTGCTCTCGCGCACCTCGACACGGCGGCCGATCCAAGAGATCGGAACGGAGTAACGATTACAGTGCAGGGCCACATAGCCTTCCAAGTCAACCGTGCGTTCGTGCAGACGATACACTTCCGGAACCCAGACCGGCAGTGGACGCAGATGGCTCTGCTCCAGCACAAACAACTCGCGGGGCACGGCACGGATATGTTTCTTGTAGGTCGCGTTGACGCGGTCGCACCACTGCCGGGCCTGCTGGTTCAGCTCCTCCCAACTGGAGAAGGTGCGGCCCGCCAGGAAGTTATGCTCGATAAAGTGGAAGGGACGTTCGACGCGGCCGGAGCGGTTGGCATCGCCGCGCTCATGGGCTTGGAAGCGGAAGCCGAAACGTTCGGCAAAGGCGGCCATCTCGGCTACCGGAACCATCTGGCTGCCGGTGCCGCGCAGCACCACGACATGGGTGTTGTCGATCATGACCCGTTGAACCGGAGCCCCGCCGAAGTAACGCAGAGCCTCGGTCAGAAACACCTTGCAATCGAAGCGCTGGAACGTTGGGTACAACTGGAAGAACAACATGCGCGAGTAACACAGCACGGCTGAGGCGGTCTGTACCTTGCGCCGCTTGCCGCCCAGCATGACCTCGTGCGGCGAGGTGTCGTGTTGAAGTTCCTCGCCCGGTGCGAAGTGGTACTGCCCCGCCGCCACCGTCGGCGGTTGCCCGATCCCATGACGGCGGCAGAAGGCCGTCAGTGCCTGATAGGAGAGTGTCGCCCCCTGAGCCGTCAGTTCTTCTTGCACCCGCATCAGGTTCCCTTTGCAGTTGGTCAGCAGCTCCAGGATCTGTTGCCGGTACGGCTCGGCTTTCTCGGGACGCGACAGTAAGGGAACCTGCGAGGAGTTCGATCGTAGGACTTTGCGTACCGTCAAGCGGGAGAGCTTCAGCACCCGCGCAATCTCGCGTTTGCTCACTCCCTGTGCATGGAGTTCCAGAATCGCGCTCCGCTGGGCTTGACTCAACATAGGCTCTCTCCTGGTCGGGTGGGATTTTGGCGGCCAGACGGCCGAGTTCGTGAAGGGCACGATCAACCTGCTGCCGCAGTTGTCTGCACTGGTCGCGATCCAACTCGACCGTGGCACCAGCCAGTCGCCGATTGGCTCGATGGCTGATCGCCAGCACCATCCCCAGATCGCGTGACAGTTCGGCAATGGCCGTCGAAGGCGGCTCGGGATCACATTGCCGCTGGGCTTTCAGAAACAACTGCGGTTGATCGAGAATGCGTTGCCGTATCGCCGGCGAAGCGTTTCGCCAGGCGGCATACAACTGCCCGGCTTCCCGGCTGGTGAACCGATGCGCCGCCAACGCTTCGGCCATGCGCTGACAGTCTTCGAGGCTCGTACGTGCCACCGGTACCAGGAACTTCATTGCAACGTGGGCCGTGATCGCACCGCTGCGGACTTGTTGCTGCACGCTCTCCGGAAGCTGATCGACCAGCGCCAGTCAACGCGATACCCAACTCAGACTGCGATCGAAACGGCGGCCCAACTCGTCCAAGCCATAGCCGAAGCGATGCTCCAGTTCGGCCAGCAGCCAACCTTCTTCCAGTGCCGTATCCCGTTCGCCCCAACCCAGCGAACGGTCCATCACCAGCGCTTCGACTTCGCTCATCGGCCAGACCACGGCCTCCACCGTGTCCCGGCCCAGTTGCTGCAACGCCGCGATCCGCTGGTAGCCGTCGATGACAAGGTAACGGTCAACCTGGTCGGTGACCGCCACCACCACAATCGGCGTCTGCTGCCCCGAACTGGCCAGCGACGCCAACAACCGCCGCTGCCGCTCCGGCCGGCGAACCCGCAGGTGCCCCCAGCGCCGATCCAGTTGATGAAACTCAAGTTGCATTGCCCACTTCCGTGCTGTTCTCGGTATAGGGGCTAGCGCGACCAAGCACCATAGGGTTGTTCTTTTCAAGACTCCTGCATACCCAGAGGCTTTGCATCAAGTGGTTGAAAGATCAGCAGTTGCGCCGAAGCTAAGTTGTTCTTTTCAAGCTTGGTCACGCCCGGCCCGACCAGCCAAACCTTGGCCAGAGAACGCTTTAGGTCCAAAGCTAAGTTGTTCTTTTCAAGAAACGCCAGACGCGGCTTTTGGTCGCGCACCTGCTGCCGCTGGCGGTTGCGAGCAACCGCCTCAGGATGTTGCGCGCGATATTGTCGGAGATAGTCGGGATGCTCGTCGCGCCATTGCTTCTGGCTCTCCTGCGCCACTTTTCGATACACCGCGTCGCTCGCCAGTTTCTGCCGGTGATAATCCCGGCGTCGCCCCTGCTGACATTCCGGCTGGCTACAAACCGCTTGTTGGGGACGGTAGACCGACGGAACAAACCAACGCTGGCAATAAGGACAGCAGCGAGACGTGTTCAATCCGACTCCTCAGTGCTTCAAGATGAGTGACTCAAGATCAAGCCCGAGGAGAAACCATGGAGGGAAAGCAAACAAGGATCGCCGCAGCGGGGACTCAGATGAGTTACCCGCACGAACATCATTCTTCAGTTACAAGGCCGGTGGGTCATTCTTGGCGAGTATGGATGGGTCAGTTCTCGAAAGCGCCGAAGATCACCAAGATGCATGAGCCTGCGCATCGGGAGTGCCCGCAGTGTGGCGGCGCATTGCAGAAGCTGGGTGAGGATGTCTCGGAAGTGCTCGACTATATTCCGGCCAGCTTTCTCGTGATTCGCCATGTGCGTCCCAAGCTGAGTTGCTGTGGCTGCGATGTGATCGTGCAGGCACCGGCACCATCGCGTCCAATCGAGCGCGGACTGGCTGGGGCGGGACTGCTCGCGCACGTTCTCACCGCGAAGTACTGTGACCATGCACCCTTGAATCGGCAGTCGCAGATGTATGCCCGCGAGGGCGTCGATCTGGATCGCTCGACATTAGCAACTTGGGTAGGACAGGCCAGCAGCCTGCTGGAGCCGCTGGTGACGGCGTTGCGCCACTATGTGCTCTCCGCAACCAAGGTTCACGCCGACGACACGCCCGTGCCGGTATTAGCACCGGGTAACAACAAGACTAAGACCGGACGGCTGTGGACGTATGTTCGCGATGATCGCCCGGCTGGCAGCAACGATTCCCCGGCAGTGTGGTTTGCATACTCGCCGGATCGGCGTGGAGAACATCCGCAACAACATCTCAGTAAGTTCCGGGGCACGTTACAAGCCGATGCCTTCGCCGGGTTCAACAAGATTTATGAGAGCGGCGATGTGCAGGAAGCCGCGTGTTGGGCGCACGTGCGGCGCAAGTTTTACGATCTGAAGAAAGCACACAACTCGCCGATTGCAGCCGAGGCGGTGGAGCGCATCGGAGAGTTATACGGCATCGAGACGGAGATTCGAGGCCGCTCGCCGGATGAACGCCGCCGAGTACGCCAGTCGCGCTCGCGGCCTCTGCTCGATGCGATGCGCGAATGGCTCGAAGCATCGCTCTTGAAGCTCTCCAAGAAGTCCGACACCTCTGCGGCGATCCGCTATGCCCTCGGACTCTGGGACGCGCTCCTGCGCTATTGCGACGACGGACGGATCGAAATCGACAACAACTCCGCCGAGCGGGCGCTGCGTACAGTTGCCCTCGGAAGGAAGAACTACCTGTTCGCCGGTTCAGATGCCGGTGGGGAGCGTGCCGCTTCGATCTATAGTCTGGTCGGCTCGGCTAAGTTGAATGGACTCGACCCGGAAGCCTACCTGCGTCACGTTCTGGAGCGCATTGCCGACCACCCGGTCAACGGGATTGAAGAACTGCTGCCGTGGAACGTCAAGCTCAGCATCCATGAAACCCACAACAACTCCCCACAACCAGTCACTCCGTAAGTGTCCACTTGAAAATAAGTGGACACTTGTCCGAAGCCAGACTAAGCGCCCCCCAACCGTGTCAACACGGTTCAGACCACACGCTTACCATTTATGCGAGGGGAATTTGATGTTGCGGTCCTGCAAGCTATGAAGGCTGTCGAGGTGTCTGTGAGGGATGCGTCCGGTCTGCCTAACGAATTGGTTGGCGTCAAGCTGATGAGAAAGGCATTCGACCCCAAGGACGGCCCGCTCACGGACAGGAATGCGGAAGATGGGGAGAAGGAAGCTCGCTCTTCCCTCTTTGCAGGCGCGATTGGCTGCTATAAGAACCCGCACTCCCATCGGGATGTTCAACTCGACGACCCGGCTGAGGCCGCCGAACTGGTGATGCTAGCCAATCATCTGCTCCGAGTTGTAAACGCCCGCAGAAAAGAAATTTCCGGCAAGCCCTAGCCTACCTCTCCGCCCCAAGGCCAGAAAATTTGGCGTACCCCGGAGTAACGAGGAGTAGCGTTTTTCCAGCAAAACGGAGTGGCAGAAGTGGCGAAAATCTGGGCACTCTTGGATTTGGTTGGAATTGATCTTATTGGAAAGAAAGGAAATTCACCGAAACCGTCGGGTCCCCGGCGGGATGCGAACTCCCTCCCTCAAGCGGTTGCCTCTGCCCCGCCGCATCACGCGCCAGCGGGTCGGTTGCAGGGCGAGTGCTGGATGTCTGTTCTTTGGCCAGGCCTCCAGCTTTCGAACTGCGGCTCCAGAGACTGCCCCCGAAACCCTCATCGCTGGAGAACTAGCATCTAATAGAGAGATTGACGAGGATGTGCCCTCTAAGGCAATATTTGGCTGATTGCATTATTCAACTAAGGGATATACTAGAAAGTCAGCGTATTAGGCTCGGGCGCGTGTATACACGGGGAGACAAAATGGCAAACATCTTTGACGTCGCAAAGTACATTACCGAGCGCACTGGCGAAGTGTCTGCCATGAAGTTGCAGAAACTCATGTATTACTCCCAGGCTTGGAATATGGTCTGGGAAGAAGAACCTCTGTTTGCGGATGACTTCGAGGCGTGGGCTAACGGCCCGGTGTTGCCCGCTCTGTACGCGTGCCATCGGGGCATGTTCAAGGTTGGCCCTTCGCTGTTTTCGGATGCAAACAGCGCCGAAGTAACCACACCAGAACGCGGGAACATTGAAAAAGTGCTCGCCTTCTACGGCACCAAGACTGCGCAGTGGTTGAGCAATCTTACCCATCAAGAGACACCTTGGCTTGAGGCTCGTGGAAATACTCCTGTCGGAGCGCCGTCCTGCACCGTTATCAACAAGTCGGCGATTCACGAATACTACTCGTCGCTCTAAATCTTTGTGGGCAAAAAGAGCGAACAACGAGCACACAGAAAAGCCCTTGCTCAGGAAAAATTCGAAGCGGAAAAGCCCGCGTTGCTCGCGAAAGTTGTGGCTGACCGTGTACCAAAGCAGATTGTAACGCCGTCGCCAGATAATAATCCACGCCTTGCGCCTCACCTAGAGCGCGCGGCAGCAGCAGCGGAAAAAGCCCCTAAAGCGATCAAAGACGGAAGCCGGTTCGGCTCTCGTGTCACATGGTGTATCAAGAAAGCAGACCGTGAAGACGCATGGTCGTGGGGTGAGCCTCGCGATTGGGATGCCGACGAGTGGGGCTCAATCATCCACCCGGCGCTTCAGCAGTTCGAGCAGCTCACGTGGGGGGAAGTCGATCAGTTCTCTTCGGACACAGGCCATAAGATGCACCATGGGCATGAAGTCGGCGAGCTGATAGAGGAGGCGCAGCGACGCTGGCAACAACTGGACCTAGAGCAGTACGATTCCTTATTCAGGTTCCGAGTGGGAGGTCAAAAGCGCCGGGCTTGGGGCTTCATCGTACAGTTCCACTTCCACTTCGTCTGGTGGGATCGCGAACACTCGATATACCCAGCTGAGCCCAGCTCATAACCGGCCGAACAGTGGCCCACGCAATCACCGCCACTACCCGCTACACTCCTCACCTTGCAATGTGACGCCAGCGGGTTCCGCAGTGGTTCGTACCGAGAAAGACAGGGTCGGCGGCACCTCGCGGAGTACCAAAAGTACCAATTTTCCTTCGGTTCAGGCGCTGGCGAGGACTGGATTGCACTGGACAGGACTGGAAACACGCGCGCAGGCAAACTGCTCGCCCGCCTTGCCTTAGCTACGAAATCACTGAAATTATGGGGCTTTTTGCCGCAGGAAGAAGCTGCTGGCGGAGAGAGGGGGATTAGAACTCGCTCTTTTGCATCCCCGCCGGACTCTCGGCTCCCGCCATCCGGCAACAGGTCGGCCCCCGCCGGTTGGCCCCTTGCCCCCAGCACGGTCACGCCGCCCGCCAGTAGCTCGGTTGTAGAGCGACTGTTCCTGAACCGGAGCTTCAGTTTCGCGTGAGCTTCGCAGCGAGCGCCTGGGCCTGCTCCGCATTTCAATCCCTTGACCGAAGCAGAACAAAGCAAAACACCCCATCGGCAGAGCAATGCGCAGCAACCACGAAAACACACGAGGGCACTTCCATGAAACTTCACCGAAACCAATATTGTCCCATCCACCACTCCCGTTTCTGCTGCGGCCGCGAGGAAGCGTCCAAGGCCGGACGCCTGACAATGGGCGTCGAGCGCATCGACGACCCGAATCATCCCAGAGGATACCGGGAACTTCGCTCACCTGCAGAATTGCGGAAAGTGCTCACCCAGAAAATCTCTGCGCAACAAGGAAACTGCGGAATCTGTCACCTGCCGTTTACCGACTGCAAGGACATCGTCCCCGACCACATCGAGCCCAAGGGTATGGGAGCGGCATGGCGCGATGACCACCCAGACAACATTCAGGCGGCGCATCGGCTCTGCAACCTCCTCAAGGGTTCAAGACGACTGTCCCATCACCAATCCAGTGAATAGTGCAACTCCTATTCCTGCGGAGAGTCGCATGAACTTCTTACTCTTGATCCTCTTGGACATTTCTGCCTCCGACGACGACTCACCCCTACTTATCGATTGCCCGTAGGCCGCTTGAGGCCCTGATCGCGGATTGGGTGAGGCAGGGAGAAGAGATCAACTTGCTGCGGGATCTTGTCGCCGGGCAGACTCCGTCCCAGTCCTCAGAGGAGCCAATCCGTTCCGTCCGATGGGAGTCACTGAAAACGGCACTGCCGCACTCACGCCCCGTCCATCTTCGCCTCCTCTTGGAACACAACCACACGCGTCCATAAGCCGTGAATGCCAACTCATCACACTCGCGTCCCGACGGCCTTCAGTAGCCCGTTTTTCTTTCAAAGGACAATACTCATGAAACCTTCTCACCTCGTTGAGGCGCTGATTACCGCTGTTCCTCAAAATGTTGCGCTCCATATCTGGGGCGCCTGTGGCGTCGGGAAATCCCAACTCGTTAAGCAGGTCGCGCAGCAGTTGAAGCGTGAATTCATTGATGTACGCGCCGTCCAGCTCGATCCCGTCGACTTCCGTGGTCTGCCACGCATCAAGGATGACCGCACGGAATGGATCACGCCGAATTTCCTCCCCACAAGCGGCGAGGGCATTCTCTTCCTCGATGAACTGACCTCCGCGCCCCCGATGACCCAGGCCGCCTGCTATCAGCTCGTTCTTGATCGCGCGCTTGGCGACTATCGGCTCCCCGATGGATGGTCGGTGCTTGCCGCGGGCAATCCCGCTTCCGAGCGTGGCGTCAGCTACTCCATGCCGCGCCCTTTGCTCAACCGCTTCCTGCATCTCACGCTGGAACCTGATCTTGGCGAGTGGTGCATCTGGGCCGGCAAGGCAGGGATCAGGCCGGAAATCATCGCATTCCTTCGCTTCCGGACGGAGTTGTTGCACGACTCGACCGTGCGGTCGGGTGTCAACGCCTGGCCGACGCCGCGCTCCTGGGAGATGGTTTCCAAGGCGATGGACGGAATCGACGCCCGGAAGGCCAACATCACTGCGGACGTCTACGAGATGCTGCTCATGCACCTGATTCAAGGCGCGGTGGGCGACGGCGTAGCCGCGGAGTTCATCGGCTTCCTCAACCTTTTCCACTCCCTGCCTTCCATTGACGAGATTCTCCTGAACCCCACCGGCGCTCCCCTGCCCAGCGATCCGTCGGCCCAGATTGCAATTGCCACCGCACTCGGCCGCCGCATCACCGATAGCTCGATTGCGAAGGCGACGCTCTACCTCGAACGTCTTCCTGATGAACTGCAAGTTCTGTCCATGCGCGATGCTCTGCTCCGTGACCGGGCCATTGCGACCACCCCCGAATTCACCAAATTCGCCATCACTCACAGCGATTTACTCGCGTAACCCTGGACCGATCCGGGGTTACGCCAGGAGGTTTGAACAGAAATGATTTCCGACAAAGCGATGTTGATCTGTCTCCATATCACGATGTGGACAGCACGCAAGCACGACAAGCGTGTGTCCGAGGAAGTAGCGCAGTCCCACGAAGCAAACACGAATGCCGGCCGCTACAACAAGCACCTGCTCGATCAGGCCGAAAAGCTGGAGGAACTGCGCGCCCTTGCCGGCCAGATCCGCCAGTACTTCTACAAAGTGACGCTGCCCTGGTCGGACGAGGGCTACCGCTTGCTCCCCTCTCACCTCTATTTCGAGTTCACCAACCAGATGAGCGAATTCAAGACGGCGTACGAACAGCTGGTGCGAGAGTTTCTCGACGCCTATCCAACCTATCGCGAACAGGCCCGCAACAGCCTTGGCCTTCTGTACCGTGATAGCGACTATCCGGACTGGTCGCAGCTCACTGAGAAGTTCGACCTGACGACCGACATTCTCCCCATACCCTGTGGCGAGGATTTCCGCGTCACGCTTGGCGCGGAGGAGAAAGCTCGCGTCGCCCGCGAGATCGATCAGCAAGTGAAGCAGTCCCTCACGCGCGCCACATCCGAGCTGTGGTCGCGTCTCATGCAGTCGGTCGCCCACCTCGCCGCGCAATTGGAGCGGCCGAAGGCCCGTTTGCATACGTCTACTCTCCGCAACGTGACTGAGATCGCCGATCTCGTCCCGCAACTGAACGTAACCAATGACGAAGAACTGACGGCGCTCGCGCAGGAGACAAACTCCCGGCTCGCCAGCTTTACCCGCCAGGACCTCGCCCAGCACCCCGCGGCACGCGCTCGGGCGGCGGGAATTGCAAACGAACTCGCAGCCAAGATCAAGCACGCGATGAAAGATCGCGGCTATGACACCGCAGATGAATCTGCCGCCATCGGCCATGATTCCGGAACAGCGGAAGCAGCGGCCGCCGTGGTGGTCCAGATGCCCGATCCGAAGCCAACCGATCCGGCACCCCAACCCGCGCCAGCACCCGAAGCTGACCAAATCGTTGCGCGCATGCAGGACTATATGGAGCTAATGGCATCATGACAAATCTCTCCCCAGCCGTGCGGCTCAAGCAAGGCAGGACGAAACTGCTGCTCGATTTCCCATTCTTCGGGGTTCTGATCCTGCGGCTCAAGGACGTGGAGACACCATCGATCGACACCATGGCGACCGATGGCGTCTCCCTGTTCTATAACCCTGAATTTGTTGCGAAGCTGACGCCGCCTGAACTGCTTGGATGCCTGGCGCACGAAGTCATGCATCCGGCACTGCAACACCACACCCGGCGGGGAACGCGTTCAGCAAAACGCTGGAACGTCGCGTGCGACTTCGCCATCAACCCGCTCATTCGGGATGCAAACCTCGCTCTCCCTGCCGGGGCGCTCTATGATCCAGCATTTCGGAACCTGAGCGCGGAGCGGATCTACAACCTGATTGCCGAGGACAAAGACGGCGACTCCGCCGGCGGCGATGGCGACGGCTCCACGAATTCCGGGTCCGGAGATCCTTCGGCCCAGGGAGACGAAAAGGGAACTCCAGCGCCCAAGGTTCCAGCGACAGACGGCGGTTTTGGCCAGGTCATCGATGCGCCCAACCCCGACAAGGAAGGCGCGCCGGCGACCAGCGACCAGATCGAGAAGCAGCAGATGAGCTGGACTGGAGCTGTTGAACAGGCCGAAGTTGTCGCTCGCATGGCTGGCAAAGCTCCGGGCGGCGTGCGCCGCGCCATGGAAGCGGCGGATCGGGCAACCGTGGACTGGAGGGCTGCGCTCCGGAATTCATTTGCCGCTGCGTTTCCCGAGGACTACTCCTGGTCGTCTCCCAACCGGCGCCACATCGACTCAGGCCTATACCTGCCAAGCATTCGCAAGGATGGCGTGGGTGAAATTGTGGTCGGCGTGGACTGCTCCGGCTCGATCAACCGCCGGCAGCTTGGACTTTTCCAGGATGAACTGAACTCCATCATCTCGGAGCGGAGGCCCCAGCGGGTGCATGTCCTCTATTTCGACACCCGGGTCCATAACGCCGCCGTCTTTGAACAGGGCGAGCCGATTACGCTCGAACCAGTGGGCGGCGGCGGGACCAGCTTCTGTCCTTGCTTCGAATACATCGAGGAGCAGTGCATCCAGCCGCAGGCGCTCGTGGTCTTCACCGACCTTGAGGGCTCCTTCCCAGACGCCGCACCAAACCATCCAGTCCTATGGGCGGCCACCAAGGATCATCCGGCTCCATTCGGTGAGGTGATTCCCATGGCTGCCGCATAGCTTCGCTGCGAGTTCGGCGCGCCGCAGCACTTCGGGCACCGGACCCGTCATGTGCGGTGTTATGCGCCCGATTCGCTAGCCAATCATGGCGGCCATCTCGTGCGCCCTAGCGCCGCGCATTTCGGAATCAAAGAAAACATAGTAATACTATGTATGATATTATTTTATGCGACCGAGAGGAGCTACATGTTCAAGATGGCCGTTCGAGTTACAACTTTGGTCGTCCGCCGCAGTTCGAGTTCTTTGAATCGGCGCTAATGGAGGACGAGCTAATGAGCATAGGCGGCGCTCAAAGAGACTTGCACGCATGCGGTGGCGCCATACCGGAGCCTTTCCTGGATGCCGCGGAGGCTGGCCAGTTCCTCAGGTTTCACCCCAAGACGGTGATGTTGCTCGCCCGCCAAGGGAAACTGCCCGGCTACCCCATCGGCGACGGCCCTCGCAAGCACTGGCTGTTTCTCCGTTCTGAGTTGGACATCTGGGTGCGCTCCAAGGTACATTCCGGAGGCCACCCGTGCTCGTGAACGGAAGGAGAAGAATGCCGCGAGCACGCTATCAAGAAGGGTGCCTGTCCCGGCGTCCCAGGAAATCTGGGGACGTTTGGGAGTACAGGTATCGAGAAACCACACCCGAGGGAAAGACGGACGCAACGCACGTTTGTTGTCGGTCCTGTCTCTCGTTTGAAAACCGAGCGGGACGCACGGCGCGCAATCGAGCTGGTGCGCGTGAACATCAACGCAGATGGACGGGCGGTTGGCCCAACGATGTTGTTCAGTGTTCTCGCTGATCACTACTCGAAGTACGAGATGCCGATGGACGATCACTCACGGAAGGCGTTTTCCACGAAGGACACCAATCGCGGATACCTCCGCAAATGGATCATCCCGAAGTGGGGCGACCGGCTTGTTTGCGACATCCGCACGATTGAAGTTGAGAACTGGCTCAACAGCCTGGAGAAACTCTCCGATGGAAGCCGGGCCAAGATTCGCAACCTCATGAGCGCGATCTACAGGCACGCGATGCGGCACGAGTTCGTGGAGAAGAACCCCATCAAACTCGTTCGGCAATCGAGCAAGCGGAAAAGGGTTCCGGAGGTCCTCACCGTCCCAGAGTTGGCGGCGCTCCTCAAGGGGCTCCGTCTTCGGGAACGGGTGATGGTTCTCCTGGACGCCGGATCTGGCTTGCGCCGCGGCGAGCTGTTCGGCCTTACATGGGCGGACGTGGACTTTGCGAACAAGCAGGTGTTCGTCACCAGGTCCATCGTCAAGCAGGTCGTTGGAAAGGTGAAAACCGAGGCTTCCCAGAAAGCCATGCCGCTGGATGATCAGATCATTTCCGATCTGATGGCGTGGCACGGCGAGACCAAGTACAAGTCGGCGGACAACTACGTTTTCGCCACGGATGCAAATCGCGCCGGCACGAAGCGAGGGAAACAGCCTCTCTGGCCGAACTGGGTCATGGAGTCCTGGATTCGGCCTGTAGCAACAGCAGCGGGGATCACGAAGCGAATCGGCTGGCACACCTTCAGGCATACGTTCTCGACTCTGCTGAAGGCGAATGGGGAGGATGTGAAGGTGGTGCAGGAACTTCTACGCCACGCTTCGTACAAAGTAACCATGGACACCTACACTCAGGCGATAGGGTCCGACAAGCGCATTGGCGCAGAGCCGGGTCATTCAGATGATCCTGCCCAAAGCGGCCACCGCGTAGCGTTACATTTTGTTGTATGGCCGGTCTTTCTAAGTTATTGATTTATTTGGCGTCCCCGGCGGGATTCGAACCCGCGTTATCGCCGTGAAAGGGCGGTGTCCTAGGCCGGGCTAGACGACGGGGACGCAGCTAGGCAGGGTGGTACGACCTGATTCATACTAGCAACCGTGAGGCAGCGTGTCAAAGCGGAGCAGGCTTGCTCTGTGGAAATGCGCGATGGCTCGCGCAACTGTAGAGCAGAGCGCAAGAGACTCGCGACGATCTCCGCGGTGCGTTAGCATGAGAGGCGGGGATGCGTAGAGGACGTTACCGCACAGCACGATGGTGCGTGGACGTCAGACAGCGTGCAACGCAGCTGCGGAGCGCGGGTGTTGCGCGAGTCTCCGAGGAGGGTGACTTATGGCAGATACATTGAACCTCAGCCTCTGGTTTCCGGGCTTTGATGCGGAGCTGATGCTGCCGCGGATGGTGGAGGTGTTGCGGCACTTCCCTTTTTCCGAGAGCCGCGGCGGCGTGCAATATGCTTCGGTGCAACCGGTGAATTGGGCCGAGCCTACGCTCTTCGAGGAGAGCTTCTCGCCGGGCGTCACGGGCGAGGAAGCGGCCGAGGCGCTGCGCGAGTATGCGCAGGCAGACTTTGCGCTGAGCCTGGAGGCATACTGGGATTTATGGATGCTCGACGCCGAGAGCAAGGAGTGGGTGCTCCGGCCGGAGAAAGTGATTTTCACCGCGCAGGGACTGGAGTTCGACGAAGGTGCGTTTGCCGAGAGCGGGCACATCCTGATCGACTTCGGGCTGGACTTTCCGTTTCTGCATGAGGGCGTGGATTTGAGCGCGGACGACGCGCTGCGGGTGAAGGCAAATGTGGCGGCGCTGATCGAATTCACTCACCGGGTGGAGCGCGACTGCAATACGACGGGACGCGTGCTGTGGTCGGAGAGCGAGGAAAACCTGGCTCAAAAGCTGATTGCGCGCTTGCAGCAGGTGCAGTAGAGCGACGTTGGAATTCAGCGTTTTCAACAAGGAGCCGGCTCAGGTCGGCTCCTTTGTCTTGCGGGAACGGTTGCCCCTGCTGACAATGGTTTTCAGGGTGGGGAGTGGCCGCATGGTTAATCTTCTTCCGATTTTGAGACGATTGGCTTCTCCGCCAATGGTTTTCCGACTCCTGTAACTGATTCGTAAATCGTGTGACCCCGAACCCACATGACAGGCGAAAGCAGAGTTCTCCCAAGCTCATACCGGACCAAAAGTTGGGCTCCTGAAATGATTAGCCAACCCGCTTCCGCGATAGAGGTTCAACTACTACAGCCCAAGACAGAACTAGGCCGGTGGAGCGCGAGACGCTGGCGAGGAGCGTGGCGCGACACGCGGGAGTGGCGGAACCTGAACGCAAGCGGCGCGGCTGGAAGTGAGCTGCAAACGAAATACACGTTGAAGGAGGACGCGATGCCTACCGACTACTTAACCAACGAAATTAAACGGAACGCCACTTGGAGCATATGCATGGGAGTCCTGACAGCATTGCTGGGCGTGTTCCTGATTGCCTACCCGATGTTTACCGCGACGATCACGACCCTTCTGTTCGGTTGCATATTGATCATTGTCGGCGTTGCTCAGTTTCTCTTTGCGCTGTACTCACAATCGATCGGGAGCCTCCTTCTGAAAATTCTGTTGAGTGGGCTCTTCGTGATCGCCGGTATTGGCATTGCGTTCTTTCCCGTGACAGGCGTCGCAGCGCTGACTGTACTGCTTGGAGCGATGTTTGTGATTGGTGCGGGATTTGAGACCGTGACGGCCTTCCGGTTGCGTCCGACGAGAGGCTGGGGATGGTTCCTGTTTAACGCTGCCGCCAGCCTCTTTGTGGGAATACTCATTCTGGCGGGATGGCCGGCCAGTTCGGTTTGGGCGATTGGAACCCTGGTTGGCGTGTCCGTACTCCTGAACGGCATATCCCGAGTCATGATCGCCGGATTGATACGAAGCAGCGTCAGCGTGGTCGAACGTGAGTTCCCCAAGGCTGCGTAGCCTAAGAAACGAAACGTTCGCGCACGAAGCTAAACTACAACTCGGTTGCAAGGCGTTACGCGATTTCATTTGCTGAGGGGACGGGGTGCATGAATCCAGGGGCAGGCCGGGCAACCCTGAAGCGCTACGAATCCCTAAGGTGTAGCGATGGGGGAGCGATGGGGGGAGAGCAAGGCGAGCAACGCTCACCCGAAGTAATTCGGGCATCCTTCGGGCCAGCAATGTCTTCGTAAGGTATGACGCCACGCGCCGTGAATGCAGAACCGGAGAAAAAAAGAGGTGAAAGTCATGAAGAAAGTGATGTTACTCGTTGCGGTGCTCAGTCTAAGTTGCCTGGGATGGGCCGACTCGAAGAAGGAAGCAGCTACGGATCGTCTGGAGAATGCGAGCAAAGTACTCACTGAAATCATGGGTACGCCGGACAAGGGAATTCCAGAAGAAGTCTTGGAGCACGCAAAGTGCGTGGCCGTGGTACCGCACATGCTCAAGGGCGGCCTGGGGTTTGGGTGCGCAGAACGGCAAAGGCGTGGCGACGTGCCGGACCGCCAAGGGATGGAGCGCACCCGCGTTCTTTTCAATCACCGGCGGTAGCTTTGGATTCCAGATCGGCTTGGAAGGTGTGGATCTGGTCATGATCTTCCAGGGCGATAAAGGTATGGACCGTTTGCTGGAGAGCAAGTTTCAAGTGGGAGCCGATGCCTCGGCGGCGGCGGGACCGGTGGGACGTCATGCTTCGGCCGACACCGACTGGAAGCTGAATACAGAGATCCTGACCTACTCTCGCGCCAAGGGAGCGTTTGCCGGCGTCACCATAAACGGTGCTTCGATTCGCCCTGACGACGACTCCACGCGTGCCATTTACGGGAGTAGTGATGTCACTACGCGGGCGCTACTGACGGGTCAGGTTCCGCCACCACCGGAGGCCCGGCCGTTCTTGGCTGCGGTCAGGGGCGCAAAGGCACAGGCCGTAGAGGCTGGAAAGTAGAAAACAGTACGAAAGGACAACTAGAGAGATCAGGTGCAAGGTCAACGGCCTCGCCCAACCAACAAAGGTTGAACGGGGCACCCTGATCTCTTGGCAACTTTTGCGATTCCAATCCGCTTGCGCTACCCGCCCTTAGGAGCTGTGAGTCCGAGTCAAAGCTCCAGGTTCGTCCGGATCCATTCAATTTCAATTCACTGTTCAATTCACGGCTTGGGGTACCAGTCGAGGAGGCGGACCTCGATGCCGGTTCCGGCCAGACGCTGCTGGAATAGGCTGAGGTCGGAGCCGTGGTAGTGGTAGGGGATGACGACCTTGGGGTGGAAGGCTTTGACGGCTTCGGCGGCTTCCTCAGGCGGCATGGTGTAGGGGAGGTTCATGCAGACGAAGGCAACGTCGATGTTTTTGAGGGCACGCATCTCAGGCGTGCCTTCGGTGTCGGCGGAGAAGTAGAAGCGCTTGCCGCCGTAGGTGAGGACGTAGCCGTTGTCGCGACCTTTGGGATGGTAGAGCTGTCCGGGAGCGGGGCCTCGGGTGAGGTTGTAGGCGGGGACGGCTTCGATGGTCCACTGACTGCCATTGTTGAGATTGACCGTTGGCAATGGGCTTGGCCGCAGGGAACTTGGCCACCACCGAGGCGGGTGCGAGGACTTCGGTGGAGGGCTGGCTGAGGGTTGCGATGGAGTCGGGATCGAAGTGGTCGGGATGAATGTGCGTGATGAGGATGAGGTCGGCTTTGGGCAGGCCAGTGAGTTTGGCCGGCTTGGCGGGATCGAGGTAGATGGTTTTGCCTCCGGCCTGGATGAGGACGCTGGCGTGGTAGAGGGGAGTGATTTTGACCTCTCCGGCAGCGGTAGAGAAAGCTCTGCGTCTGTGCGCTGAGGGAAGCGCTGAGAGCGAGTAGCAGCAGGGTTGTCGTTTTCATGGCAAGCGTTTTGATGCAAGTCTCGGCAGAGAGGGCGAGGATTCATCAATGGCAGGGGAGAGCAAGGACAACGGAGCAAGAACAATTGCGACAACAGGGTCAACTACCCCACGTTAGCCAACAACGGGCGAACGTGGGGCACCCGAGAGTTCACGTTGAGGAAGAATTCACGTCGACGGAGGCGTCTTGCTCCTTATCCGCCGGGGCGGGAGAGGACGTGGGTGAAGCGCTGCTTGAGGTTGAGGAAGGGCGTCTCAAGCCAGCGGAAACTGATCGCCGACAGGGTCACGGTAATGGCGAAGCCTACCGTGTCGCGGAACAGGAAACGGCCGAGGCTGGAGTCCTGATGAGGGACGGCGAAATCGCTGATCATGAGTCCGAGGACGTGGAAGACGTAAAGGCCATAGGAGATGCGTCCGAGGTAGATGAAGGGATCGGATAGCTTCCAGCTGCGGCTTTGAGGCTTGTTCTCTGTAATAGAGGCCGCGAGGGTTCGGCGACATTCGCAACCGCACTGGCGACCGCAGATTCGCCAAATACGGGCTGATGTGGGTCACCCTTCACACTGTGGACAAGTGCCGCGCCCCTACATTCGCCAACGGCGGGCGGATGTGGGCCACCCGCGTTGTCGTCAACGCGAAGCCACTCGGCGCCGGGTAACGCTGCGCTGCCGGCCGCAGGCGCTTGGTCGGCCGATGGCGCTTGGTCGCGGAGGGTGGCGAGGAAGAGGGCGACGGCTCCGAGGCCACGACGGGGTAGCCGAGCAGCACGCGAGACAGGGTGAGCGGATCGAATTTGATTCGAAAGTAATTGGCGGCGAGGGCGAGGCAGGCGAAGCCTCCGATGAGCAATGCGGCGCGGTGCAGACGGGGGAGGCGCGGAGCGCGTCCGGCGAGGAGGACGGCGAGGATGATGCCGGCGGCGATGGCATCGAGCTGGACGAAGGTGTTGGCCCAGAGCTTGGATTCCCAGGTGTGGCGGAGGCCAGATACCAGCGGGTGAGGTTGGCCACGACGAGCATGAGCGCGGAGACGATGAGGAGGCCGCGCTCGGCGAGTTTGCGCATGGTGGCGGGCCAGAAGATATAGAACTGCTCCTGAATGGAGACGCTCCAGAGGGGAAAGATGACGGACGAGGGAAAGCCGACGAAGACCACCCACCAGTTTCCGCTGAGCAGAGTGAAGGCGAGGCCGGCGCGCCATCCGATGTGCTGTCCGGGAACGTACCACTGCAGAATCCAGGCGAGGGCGAGGAATGAGAAGTAGAGCGGCCAGATGCGCAGGATGCGGCGGATGTAGAAGGCCTTGAGATCGACGTGGCCGAAGCGGGCACGCTCGCGGATGAGAAGCTCGGTGATGAGATAGGAGCTGAGCAGGAAGAAGAGATTGACGCCGAAGGCTCCGGTGGCCCCGATGGCGGCGAGGATCGATGCGAGATGGGGGAGCGACGCCCATGCTGGTGTAGAAGGCCGGGTCGTGCGGCAGGGCGTGGTGGAGAAAGACGAGAAAAAGGCGAAGAAGCGGAGGACGTCGAGTTCGGGATGATAAAAGCGCGCGGTGAGCGGCGAGGTCGGGTTCGAGGACACAGGGCGAATCCCGTATGAAAAGGTATGTGGATATGGTAGCAGGCTGCTGGCTTGAGTGGGATTCCCCCGCGTAAGCTGGTTGCCCAACCCGCCCTCGTTGTGCGACATTGTTATTTCCGCCGTTTTCGCCGCTCTGTGGGGGAGCCTTCAGCCCTGCGGCCAATCGAATCTGGAACCCAACGAGGTACAGAATGTCTCATTTCGCTCCTCTGAAGACCGTTTCCCGAAGCTTTGAGAACGCTTTGCAGTGGCTCACCGATCATGGCTTTCAGGTCACTGAGCCGGCACCCGCCACCCAGGTCAGCAGGTATCATTGCGTCGCCACCATCGAGCGGACACAGCTGGCAGCGCCCGCCTCGTCGAATTTCCCGCCTATCTTGTCGCCGGCGAACCCGCGCTCCTCGTCGATCGCGGCTACCAGAAATTTTTCAAAACCAGCAAACTTGAGGTTGCCGCTACAGCCGAGCGCCTTCAGGCCCTGCACGATTTCAGCGAAGAGCTAAAACTGGCGCTCGGCTACACCAGCCTCTACAATGAAAGTCTCGGAAGCGTCAGTGCCAGCTACCACTACGACCGCATCGTTGATCGCGACCTGCCCGAAACCGAGCGCCCGCCCGCCCCTGGCAGAAATAGTTCCGCACCGCTGCGGCTGCCGGCTCTCCGCCCACCCGGCGCAGAGCGGCGGCAAACTGCATCGACGATATGCCTACTGCCCTGTTCGTCTCGCTTCACTCTCGATTGGCGCCATCCTAAAACCCTTGATGTTCCCCCTCCAATAAAATTAGCGAACGTCTCGATCAGGCGGGGAGACAGCGCGGCCTCCCGAAACGCTCGTGCTAGAGAGGTAAACAAACATGAAGTACACACTCAGCTGTTTCTCCTGGTTGCGCTCGTCGCCCTTCCTGCGTTCGCGCATGACAACCGCTCCGATCAGAATCAAAACGTAATCGAGCGCCTCAATGACGCCGCCGAGGATCTCGGCAAGCTTACCAACGCCCCAGACAACAATATTCCGAATCCATTTTGGCCGACGCCAAGTGCATCGCCATCGTCCCCTCTATGATCAAGGGCGGCTTTATCTTCGGCGCCGAGCACGGGCGCGGGGTCGCTACCTGCCGCACCGCCAAGAGGCTGGAGCACGCCCGCCTTCTTCGTCATTACCGGCGGCAGTTGGGGTGCCCAGATCGGAGTTGAGGGTGTCGACCTCGTCATGCTCTTCATGAACCAAGAAGGTGCCGAGAAGCTGCTCTCCGCCAAATGGAAGATCGGCGCCGACGCCGGAATCGCCGCCGGCCCCTTCGGCCGTGAGGCCAGCGCCACTACTGACTGGAAGGCGAACTCCGGCATCCTCACCTACTCCCGTGCCAAGGGCGTCTTCGCCGGAGCCACCCTCAACGGAGCCAACGTCCGCGCCGACGAAGGCGCCATCAAAGACTTCTACGGCCACGACTACAACTTCCGCGACCTGCTCACCGGCAAGGTAGCGCCACCGCCCGCCGCTCACGAGTTCCTTGCTGACATTCGTCGCAACTTCCGCGAGGCCAACGCCGCCAAATAACGTAGCAGTCCGCACAACACCAAGGGTCCAGCTTCACCTGGACCGTCCAGCTTCGGTTGGCCCAGCTCATTCAGCCCGCCTATTTGATAAGTGGTAGCAGCATCGTCTTTCTGCGAAGCTGCACCATGAACCTTCCGTGCAGTCATCGCCCGGGCTCTGAGTACGGTGCTGTCTCCTCTTGCTAAAATGAAAGACTAGAGCTGTCCTCCCTCTCGCCCATGTCTTTCTCCGAACATTTCGACGTCGCCGTAGTCGGCGCCGGCCACGCCGGCTGCGAAGCCGCGATGGCCGCCGCGCGCATGGGACTGCGCACCGCCCTATTCACTCTCAACTGCCGACCTCATCGCGCAGATGTCCTGCAACCCCGCCGTCGGAGGCATCGCCAAGGGCCACATCGTGCGCGAAATCGACGCCCTCGGCGGCATCATGGCCGAAGTCACCGACGCCGTCGGCATCCAGTTCCGTCTGCTCAATACCTCGCGCGGCCCCGCCGTCTGGTCGCCCCGCGCCCAGTGTGACAAGCAGGCCTATCGCCTCAAAATGCGCTCGGTCCTCGAATCCCAGCCCAACCTCCAGATCAAGCAGGCCGAGGTCGCCGATCTAATTGCCACCGATGACGCTACGATGTGCACGCGGATAAAACGCGACGTCGATGACGCCGCCGAAGGCCCGCCGCCGCCGCGTCCAGGGCCTGCGCCTGCGCGACGGACGCACCGTCTGCGCCCGCGCCGTCGTCATCACCACCGGAACCTTTCTCAACGGACTCATCCACTGTGGCGAGCAAACCTATCCCGCCGGACGCAGTGGCGAAGCCGCAGCCATTCTGCTCGGCGAAAACCTCAAAGCTCTCGGCTTCCGCCACTGCCGCCTCAAGACCGGCACCCCGCCGCGCCTCGATGGCCGCACCATCGACTTTTCGCGCTTTCAGCCGCAGCCCGGCGACGCCGATCCCACGCCCTTCAGCTTTCGCACCCGCCGCATCACCCAGCCCCAGGTGCTCTGCTACATCGCCCACACCACGGCGGAAACGCATCGCATCATCCGCGAGAACGTCCATCGCTCGCCCATGTACAGCGGCCAGATCCACTCCACCGGCCCGCGCTACTGCCCCTCCATCGAAGACAAGATCGTCAAGTTTCCCGACAAGGAAACGCACCAGCTCTTTCTCGAACCCGAGGGCCTCAACACCCACGAGATTTATCTCAACGGCATGAGCACCTCGCTTCCGGTCGAGGTCCAGCTCGCCATCCTCGCCTGCATTCCCGGCCTTGAAACGGCCGAGATGCTTCGCCCCGGCTACGCCATCGAGTACGATTCCATCGATCCCACCGAGCTTGAGCGCACTCTCGAAACCCGCAAAATCCGCGGCCTTTATCTCGGCGGACAAATCAACGGCACCAGCGGATACGAAGAAGCCGCCTGCCAGGGTCTCATGGCCGGAATCAACGCCGCCCTCGCCATCAAAGGCGAGCCGCCCCTCATTCTCAATCGCAGCGAAGCCTATACCGCCATCCTCATCGACGATCTCATCAGCAAGGGAACCGTCGAGCCCTACCGCATGTTCACCTCGCGCGCCGAGTTCCGCCTCCATCTCCGCATCGACAACGCCGACCGCCGCCTCACTCCCTACGGCCGCCGCGTCGGACTCATCAACGACGAAGCCTGGCAGCAACTTCCAATCCAAGCAGCAACGCATGGCGCACCTGCAACAGCAGCTTGAAACCCAGCGCGTAACCGGGTGGCCCACATCCGCCCTGCCTTTCGGCGAATGTGGGGAACTGTCCGCGCTCGCCAAAAAGCTCGGCTCCTCTATCAACGGACAAACCTACGCCCAGCTCCTGCGCCGTCCCAGATCACCATCGACGACCTCACTCCCATCTGCCGCCAGCTCGCCCCGGAATTCTTCACCCACGACTTGCCGGTGGCCCACATCCGCCCGCTTTTGGCGAATGTGGGTGAACACAAAACAGGTGGCCAGAGCGGGTGGCCCATTCAAGCCCGCAGTTGGCTTGAGTGGGGCAGTTGATCTTGCTTCTGCTCTTGACTCAACCATCCGAGTCCAGACGCGCTTGATTGCGGACACGCAGCGCCGCTCCCTCGCGCCATCTGGGTCGAACTCAAATCGGTCGAAACCGAAGTCAAGTACGCCGGCTATCTCCAGCAGCAGGAGAAAGCCATCGAGCGCCTCAAGAAAGCCGAAACCAAATCCATCCCCGACTGGTTCGACTACTCCTCCATCAGCGGCCTCTCGCGCGAGATGAAGGAGAAGCTCACCCGCCTTCGTCCTCAAACCATCGGCCAGGCCTCGCGCCTTCCCGGCGTCACTCCCGCCGCCGTCGCCCTGCTCAACGTCTACCTCGAAATCCAATCCCGCCAGCGCAAACAAGCCAGCGCCCTCGGCGATTAAAGTTCGATGTTTTGAGAGACTGTCGCCGCTTTGAAGGAGCCTCACCGCTCGTGATTAATCGGTCGGAGTCTCCGAAGGGGGGACGTGTCCAGAGAAAAGAACCGGAGCTATACTGTCTCAACGATATCGTCCGAGTGGGAGATCTCCTATGCCCGTCCGACCTGCCGTTGTCGCGAAGAAGAAGACCCGGAGGACGTCACCGCCTGCGGTGAAATCAAATTCCGCAGATTCGCTGAGTTCCGCGAATGTGCTGCCGGAGCGAGCTGGCTCATTCGACCCGCACCTGCTTCTAACCAAACTCTCCGATGGAAAGACTACTCAGGCATACCTGGCCGAAGAGATTATCTTTTCTCAAGGGGAGGCCGCGGATGCAGGTTTTTTACATTCAGAGCGGCAAGGTGAAGCTCACGGTGGTATCAACGAGCGGCAAAGAGGCGGTAATTGCCATTTTGCCGCACGCCAGTTTCTTCGGTGAGGGCTGTCTGGCAGGACAACCGTTCCGCATGGCCACGGCAAGCGCCGACCAGACGAGCACGATTGTCCGCGTCGAAAAGCCTGCGATGGTCGCATTGCTTCATCAAGATCCTGGGTTTTCCAAACAATTTCTTGCCTAT
>CAVWYG010000003.1:0-744569 GCA_963759215.1 uncultured Acidobacteriota bacterium | reverse complement strand
TACTTGCCGCGACGCGACACAATAAACTTGTCGGTCCGTTTGTTGTTACGCGTCTTATAGCCGCGCGTCGGTTGTCCCCACGGAGTGACCGGGTGACGGCCGCCCGAGGTCTTGCCCTCACCACCGCCGTGCGGGTGATCCACCGGGTTCATGACGACGCCGCGGTTGGTCGGCTTAATGCCCAGCCAACGGCTGCGGCCAGCCTTACCGAGCGAGATGTTCTCGTGATCGGTGTTGCCAACCTGCCCTACCGTCGCCATGCACTCCACCAGCACCTTGCGGGTTTCGCCGGAAGGCAGTTTCAGCAGGGCATATTCGCCCTCCTTGGCCACCAACTGCGCCTGCGCCCCGGCCGAACGCGCCATCTGCGCGCCTTTGCCCGGCTTCAGCTCAATGTTATGCACAATCGTGCCCGCCGGAATGTTCTTCAGCGGCAGCGCGTTGCCCACCAGGATGTCGGCGTCGGCTCCGCTGATGATCTTGGCGCCCACCTTCAGCCCTACCGGCTGCAGGATGTAGCGCTTTTCGCCATCGGCGTAGCTGAGCAGCGCAATACGAGCCGAACGGTTCGGATCGTATTCGATCGTCGCCACGGTAGCCGGAATCCCTTGCTTGTCGCGCTTGAAGTCGATCACGCGAATCTTGCGCTTGTGACCGCCGGCGCGATGCCAGATCGTCAGATCGCCGCGCATTGCGGCGGCCTCCGGTGCGCTTCTTCGGTTCCGTCAGCGGCTTATGCGGCCGGTTCGTCGTCAGATCGTCGTTGACCTGCGAGGTCTTGAAACGCAGTGTCGGTGTGATCGGTCTGTAAGTCTTGATCGCCATAGTTCTTCTCTTCCAGATCCCAACCGTTCTTCTGGCGGGATCGCTTTGGCCGGACAGATAGGGTTTGGTTCTCCCGTCCGGCGGTGCCGCGCTACAATTTGCGGCCGCTTCGACTCATGCCGCGCAAGAACTAAATGTTCTGCGCGTACTCGGGCATCTTTTCGCCCTCGGCGAGCCGTACATAGGCCTTCTTCCAGTCCGGGCGGAAGCCGGTAAACTTGCCCCGGCGGCGCTCCTTGCCCAGAAAGTTGGCCGTGCGGACGCCGGCGACCTTCACCTTGAAGGCCTTCTGCACCGCTTCCTTGATTTCCGTCTTGGTCGCATCCGCGGCTACCTGGAACACCAGCGTGTTCTCGGTCTCCTTGACGCCCAATCCCTTTTCCGTGATTACCGGCTTACGGACGATCTGGTAAGGGGACTTAGACATTCTCCACCTCCGCCTTACGCTTCGGCGCCGAGGCCTTCAGCGAGCTCTGCAGCTTTTCCAATGCCGCCTGCGAGAACACCGCCAGTTCATGGCGAAGCAGGTGATATGGGTGAACCTCGGGACCATACAGCATCTCAACTCCGGCAATATTCCGGGTCGAAAGCTCCAGGTTCGGATTCAGGTTCGCGCCGGCTTCCACCACCAGTGCGGTCTTGTTGAACTTCAATCCAACCAGCGCCTGGCGGAAAGCTTTCGTCTTCGCCTCTTTCAGTTCCAGCGAGTCGATCACCACCAGATGGCCGTCCTGCAGCTTCGCCGCCAGCGCCGAGCGCAGCGCGCCCAGCAGCTTCTTGCGCGGGAACGCATAATCATACGAGCGCGGTTGAGGTCCGTGGACCGTACCGCCATGGCGCCAGATCGGCGAACGGACGCTGCCCACGCGGGCGCGGCCCGTACCCTTCTGCCGCCACAGCTTCTTGCCAGAACCAGAAACCAGCTTCTTGTTCTTGGTGGCGTGCGTGCCCGCACGTTGTGCGGCACGATAATGCTGGACGGATTCCCAGAGCAGATCCTCGTTCACCGAACCGAATACTTCCTCGGCGAGCTCGAGCGATCCTACTTTCTGGCCGGCCAGGTTCAGCACGTCGATGGTAGCCATTTCGTTTCCTTTGCCAGGTCCGCATCTTCGGCGAACCTTTTCAGTTGCCTTCCGTCAATATGCAGCCGCAGAAGGTTTCGTTTTTATGCCAGCGCTCCCCGGCAGCACTATTCCGCCGGGGAAGCGAATTTGCTCTACTTGCCTTTGGCGGCGCGCTTGGAAGCCTTCAACGGGTTGATCGCCGTACCCTCGCCGCTGAATCCGCGACGCTCTCTCGGCGGCTTCTTGGCCTTGGTGATCACCAGGTAACCGTCTCTGTGGCCCGGCACCGCGCCTTCCACCACCAGCAGATTCTCTTCCTTATCTACGCCCAGAACGCGCAGGTTGCGAACCGTCACCGTAACGTCGCCCATGTGGCCGCTCATGCGAGTGCCAGGAAAAACGCGCGACGGGAACGAGGAAGCTCCGATCGAACCCTGCACCTGGAACATATGACCGTGAGCCCCCGGACCGCCGGCGAACTTGTGGCGCTTTACCACGCCCGCAAAGCCGCGTCCCTTGCTGGTGCCCGCAATGTCCACGAACTTGGTGCCGTCAAACAGATCGACCAGCACCTTGTCGCCAACCTTCACGCTCCAGTCGGCGCCCTCGGCGTCCTCCACCACGGCGACTTCCTTGATGAACTTCACCGGGGGAAGATTGTGCTTCTCGAAATGGCCCTTCATCGCCTTGGTCAGGCGCGAGTCCTTCACAAACTCAACCAGCCCGATCTGGGCGGCGTCGTAGCCGTCCGTCAGCGTGTTCTTCAGCTGGGTAATTACGCAGGGACCGGCCTGCAGCACCGTGACCGGGCGAACGTCGCCCTTGTCGTCGAACAGCTGCGTCATGCCCACTTTCCTGCCCAGAATTCCGTTTACCGACATTTCTTCTTCTCCATCATGCCCGCGCTTTCAAGCCACGCTAGGGCACTGTGAGGACTTGGCGCTCAACGCGCCAAGCCGCTTTATTTATGTTCTTTACCGTAAGCCTTGATTTCGACGTCGACACCGGCGGGAAGATCAAGCTTCATCAATGCGTCGACCGTCTGCTGCGTCGGCTCCAGAATATCAAGAAGCCGCTTGTGCGTGCGAATCTCAAACTGCTCGCGAGACTTCTTGTCGACGTGCGGCGAACGCAGCACGCAATATTTGTTCTTCACCGTCGGCAGTGGAATCGGGCCGGCAATCTGTGCGCCGGTCCGGCGCGCCGTATCGACGATTTCGCCGGTGGACTGGTCCAGAACGCGATAATCGTATGCCTTTAACCGAATGCGGATTCTTTCTTTGCCAATCACAGTATGAACCTCTCAAAGATCGTGCGGTCTTGTAGTCGCCGCGACTTCTTTTATCTATGCAGAGTGAAAGTTATCGGAAAGCCATGGGTGCCCACCTTCGCCGCCGCTTTTGCGGCTAAGGTGGGATAGCCCACTTTGCTTCCTTTACAGAATTTCCGAAATCGTACCCGCGCCCACCGTGCGGCCGCCTTCGCGGATCGCAAAGCGCAGGCCTTTTTCCATCGCCACCGGGGTGATCAGGTCGATCTCCAGGGTCACGTTGTCGCCCGGCATCACCATCTCAACGCCCTCCGGAAGCTTCGCAACTCCGGTCACGTCCGTGGTGCGGAAGTAGAACTGCGGACGGTAGCCGTTGAAGAACGGAGTGTGACGTCCGCCCTCTTCCTTCGACAGAATGTAGACCTCGCCCTTGATCTTGGTGTGCGGCGTAATCGAGCCGGTCTTCGCCAGCACCATGCCGCGCTCCACGTCGTCTTTGCCGATGCCGCGCAGCAACAGACCGGCATTGTCGCCCGCCAAGCCTTCGTCCAGCTGCTTCTTGAACATTTCCACGCCGGTCACAACCGTCTTGCGGGTGTCGCGGAAGCCCACAATCTCGACTTCCTCGCCCACCTTCACCTTGCCGCGCTCGATCCGGCCCGTAACCACCGTGCCGCGTCCCGAGATCGAGAAGATGTCTTCGATCGGCATCAGGAAGGGCTGATCGATCGCACGTGCCGGCAGCGGAACGTACTTGTCCACCGCCTCCATCAGCGCGTCAACACTCTTTTCCCACTCCGGCTCGCCGTTCAGCGCGCCCAAGGCCGAGCCGCGAATCACCGGCACATCGTCGCCCGGGAACTTGTACTTCGAAAGCAGTTCGCGGACTTCCATCTCCACCAGGTCGATCAGCTCGGGATCTTCCACCGCGTCGCACTTGTTCAGAAACACCACTACGCAGGGAACGCCAACCTGGCGCGCCAGCAGCACGTGCTCTTTGGTCTGCGGCATCGGTCCGTCGGTGGCAGCCACCACCAGAATCGCGCCATCCATCTGCGCTGCGCCGGTGATCATGTTCTTGATGTAGTCGGCGTGCCCCGGGCAGTCCACGTGAGCGTAGTGACGGTTGCCCGTCTCATACTCCACGTGCGCTGTGGCAATCGTAATGCCGCGCTCGCGCTCTTCCGGCGCATTGTCGATCGAGTCAAACGAGCGGAACTTGATGTTGGGATTGTGCTTTGCCAGCACCTTCGTGATCGCCGCCGTCAACGTCGTCTTGCCGTGATCAATATGCCCGATGGTGCCAACGTTCACGTGCGGCTTGCTGCGGTCAAATTTCTCTTTCGCCATTGCTTTCAAGCTCCGTCTTAGTTATCGCTGCCTGGCCGCTGCGCGGCCCGCTTCTGGCCCATGACATCGGGCGCTGTGCTCCGCGCATTCCAGCCGCGCGGCGCGGTTGAACTCTATCTGGTCTTCGTGCCCTGCGTCTTGGCCACAATCTCTTCAGCCACCGAACGGGGGGCTTCCTCGTAACGCGCAAAGTGCATCGAGAACGTCGCACGCCCCTGCGTATTGGAGCGCATATTGGTCGCGTATCCGAACATCTCAGCCAGCGGAACCATCGACTTGATCACCTGCGAACCCGCGCGATGCTCGATACCCTCGATGCGTCCGCGGCGGCTGTTCAGATCGCCAATGATGGTGCCCATGTACTCTTCCGGGACCACAACTTCGACCGACATCACCGGCTCCAGCAGAACCGGACTGGCCTTGCGCGCCGCTTCCTTGAAAGCCATCGACGCGGCAATCTTAAACGCCAATTCGTTCGAATCGACGTCGTGATAGCTGCCGTCATACAGCGTGGCCTTAATGTCCACCATCGGATAGCCGGCCAATACGCCACCCTCCATGGCTTCCTTAATGCCCATCTCGATCGGCTTGATGTATTCCTTCGGAATCGAACCGCCCGTGGTCGCGTTCTCGAACTCAAATCCCTTGCCGGGCTCATTCGGCGCCAAGCGCAGCTTAACGTGACCGTATTGGCCGCTGCCGCCCGTCTGACGGATGTACTTGCCCTCCGCCTCCGAGTTCTTGCGCAGCGTCTCGCGGTAGGCCACCTGCGGTTTGCCCACATTCGCCTGCACGTTGAACTCGCGCATCATGCGGTCCACGATGATCTCCAGGTGAAGCTCACCCATACCGCTGATGATCGTCTGCGAGCTGTCCTCATCGGTGTGCACCCGGAACGTCGGATCTTCCTGGGCCAGTTTGTGCAGCGCCACGCCCATCTTTTCCTGGTCCGTCTTGGTCTTTGGCTCCACCGCAACGTGAATCACCGGCTCCGGAAATTCAATCGTCTCCAGCAGGATCGGCTTGTCCTCGTTGCAAATCGTGTCGCCCGTGGTGACGTTCTTCAGTCCCACGCAGGCGCAGATATCGCCCGCCCGGACTTCGATGATTTCCTCGCGCTTATTGGCGTGCATGCGCAACAGGCGGCCAATGCGCTCGTGCCTCAGACGATTGGCGTTGTAAGCCATGTCGCCCTGCTTTAGAACTCCCGAGTACACCCGGATAAACGTCAACTGGCCCACGAACGGATCGGTCATGATCTTGAACGCCAAGGCCGCGAACGGCTCGTCGTCCTTCGCATGACGCACTTCTTCCTTGTCGTTGTCGGGATTCTTGCCCGTCACCGGAGGAACGTCCAGCGGCGAAGGCAGGAAGTCGACCACCGCATCCAGCAGCGGCTGCACGCCCTTGTTCTTGAATGCCGTGCCCAGAATCACCGGGAAGATCTTGATTGCGATCACCGACTTGCGCAGCGAAGCTTTCAATGCCTCCACGGAGATCTCATCGCCTTCAATCCACTTCGACATCAACTCGTCGCCATCGTCGTTTTCCACGATGGTTTCCACCATCAACTGGCGCATCGCCTGGGCCTTCTTCATCAACTCGGCTGGAATTTCTTCCACCGCGTAGTCGGCGCCCATGGTCTCATCGTGCCAGTAAATGGCCTTCATATTGAACAGATCGATGCAGCCCTTGAACTTCTCCGCCTGCCCGACCGGCATCTGGATCGGCACCGGCTTGGCCGACAGGCGCTTGCGAATGGTGTCGACGGCGTGATCGAAATCCGCGCCCATCTTGTCCATCTTGTTAATGAAACAAATCCGCGGCACCGAATACTTGTCGGCCTGCCGCCACACCGTCTCCGACTGCGGCTCCACGCCATGCACCGCGTCGAACACCGCTACCGCGCCGTCCAGCACTCGCAGCGAGCGCTCTACTTCCGCCGTGAAATCGACGTGACCCGGCGTGTCGATAATATTGATCGTGATGTCTTTCCAGGAACAGGTCGTCGCAGCCGACGTGATCGTGATGCCACGTTCCTGCTCCTGCGCCATCCAGTCCATCGTCGCCGTGCCTTCATGCACTTCGCCAATGCGGTGCAGGCGCCCGGTGTAGAACAGAATGCGCTCGGTCGTAGTCGTCTTGCCGGCATCGATGTGCGCCATGATGCCGATGTTCCTGCAGCGTTCTAATGGAACTTGTCGCGCCAAAGCTTCTACCTATTTCCTTTACGTCATCGCACCGGCGCTGGGGATAGCCCGTGCTGGTTTCTAGTTGATGGCAGCTTTTACCCTGCTCCCGCCGCCAAACGCCCGCGGCCGGAGCGGCATCGATTGCCACGTACCCGGCTGCGAAGCTTGGTTCCTACCAGCGATAGTGCGCAAAGGCCTTGTTGGCCTCTGCCATGCGGTGTACGTCTTCCTTCTTCTTCATCGCCGCGCCCTTGCCATTGGCCGCGTCCAGCAGCTCATTGGCGAGCTTGTCGATCATGCCCTTTTCGGGACGGCTGCGCGAATACGAGATCAGCCAGCGAATCGCCAGCGAGGTACGCCGCTCCGCGTTGACTTCCACCGGAACCTGATAGTTGGCGCCGCCCACGCGGCGGGTCTTCACTTCCAGCAGCGGCTTGCAGTTTTCAACCGCCTTCTTGAACAGCTTCAGGGCCTCGTCTCCGCCCTTCTGTTCCAGCTGCGTCATCGCCTTGTAGAAAATGCCCTGCGCCGTGCTCTTCTTGCCATCCCACATCAGGTTGTTGACAAACTTATTGGCCAGCGTCGAGCCGTAAATCGGATCCGGCATCGGTTCGCGCTTGGCAATATGACCTTTTCTCGGCATTCAAAAACTCCTCTTCCCTGCCATTCGGCGGTACTCCCGGCCGTCTCCCAATCGAGCCGCCGGGGGGATTTAAAAATCGTTACGACTTCGGCCGCTTCGCTCCGTACTTGGAGCGGCTCTGTCTGCGGTTGGCAACCCCCACCGAGTCCAGCGTTCCACGAATCACGTGGTAGCGCACACCCGGAAGATCCTTCACGCGGCCCCCGCGAATCAGCACAATCGAGTGCTCCTGCAGGTTGTGGCCGACGCCAGGAATGTAGGTCGTCACCTCGATCCCGTTCGTCAGGCGCACACGCGCAACCTTCCGAAGAGCCGAGTTCGGTTTCTTTGGCGTCTGGGTATAGACGCGGGTGCAAACTCCACGCTTCTGCGGGCATGCCTGCAGAGCAGGGCTGGCCGTCTTGTAGCGGGGCGCCTTGCGGCCCTTACGCACCAACTGATTAAACGTAGGCACTCTTGCAGCTCCTTTATTCGCGCGCACTCTGGCGCCGCTGTGGCGGACGCACCGCGCAATGCGTCGGCGCATGTCCGCTCAGAACCCTTTGTTTTCCACTCAGGGCTGGTCAAACGAGCCCGCTCGCGCGGCGCTCAACCATACTCTCCGCAATCAAATCCCGCGGGGAAAGTTCACGTTTCCTGGATAGAGGCAGCGACGGTGATGCTCGATTCCCGGTCAATCGCCAAAGCCTTGAGCTAAGGTCTCCGCCGGGAGCATTCCGTTTCGCAACCTGAATCTGCATACCCTGCAACCAAGCGTCACAGGTAGCGCAGATTCGTTTCAGCGAGGAAGCCCTAACAGCAGGCGCCGTGAAGCGCCATCGGGCTGATCTTCCATAACAGCTCGACCAGTAATACTACAGACAAGCCAGACAAACTCGCAGAACCTCTAAAATATATCAACACCATTGCCAAGCGGTCAACCAGACCCCAAGCAATTTTTCTCGACTATTCTTTGATTTTGTTCTGAGTGCCACCCTGAACGCCTTTGGTGTTGCTGTCGCCGTTGATTTTGTCCTGAGTTGTCACCCTGAGCACAAGCGAAGGGCCCCCGCACCGCTCAAATCTCCTGCGCCGCCTCAGCAGTTCAACCAGCAAACGATTGGGAGTGGGCGCCGCCCACTCCGCGCCGCACTTCAGGATAAACTTGATCGATGTACAGCCGTCTGAATCGCGCCCACCGCGCCATCCCGGCAATCGCCGGTGTGATCACGCTCGCAAGTGTCGCAGTGCTGTTCGCATGGGACGCTTTTCCTGGCCTCTTCCCCGCCAGAGCTCATGACATTCTCGCCGCGTTTCCGCTTGCCATGATCGCGTTCGCCTACCTCGCTTACCAGACCGCGCATCGGCCTGCGCCCCTGGAATTGCTGAAGGCGATTCTGTTGGCCGTAGCCTTTCTCTTCTGGGCGGCCAATCAATTCTGGCCGGACTTACCCCAAGCGACACTGTTCAACGACATCGCCATCGCGCTGTTCGTACTCGACGTGTTTTTGGTGATCATCGGCTGGCCTGCGACCTCACCGGACGAGTCCTTCGCCGAGAGCTACGGCGGCCCAGACCAAGAGGCCTGACAAGCCGGCGCGACACCCGATTCGCGCTAACTTGCCTGTTCGCCCAGCGCCGCCACTGCGTCGCGCCGAGCGCGTTCCAGTGACTCCTGCATCTGGCGATGGCACTCGTTCATCCGCTCATTGCTCGCCTCCGGCGGGAGATGAATCGGCGTGGTCCAGCGCACATGCACCTTCGAGAAGGGACGCGGAATCATTAACGCATCCCACGAGCGCAGAATCAACGGGCGCTCGGCTGCCAGATAGAAGCACAGGATCGGCGCGCCGCTCATTCGCGCCAGCATCACCGGCCCAGGCTTGGCGATAAACCGAGGGCCTCGCGGGCCGTCGATCGTGAACGCTGCGATGTGTCCGCCGGCGAGCGCGCGATTCATCCCGAGCAGTGCTCCCGAGCCGCCGCGCGAACTCGAGCCCCGCACCGCCGCAAAGCCAAAGCGCTCGATGATGCGGGCAATGTATTCGCCGTCAAAGCTGCGGCTGGTCATTACCGCAATTCCACGGCCGCGGAAGTACCACGTCGCCGGAATCACCGAGCGATGCCAGAACGGGCCGATCACGGATGGCGGAGGAAATTCTCCCTCCTCCACCCCGCCCGGCTCGGACGAGTGACTCGAAGCGAAGGGTGAGGCCAATCAGCGAGATCAGGAGATAGCCGGTCCATGAGATGAACCACAAGGCAAGCCGCTGCTTAGCGTGAACCGAGGCGTCGGAGCCTTGAGGAGATGTGGTGCTCACCTTGAAATTGTATCCTGCCGGTCCTCAGGGGCTAAAGCCCAGAGATGTTTTCAGCTACTTGCGGCACGACTGAAGTCGTGCCCTGACACGACCAACGGCCGAGACATACCGTTGTTGGTATTGCGTTAGGTTTGTATTGCGTTAGCTTCCGCGACGCTGCGAATCCGCCCACCCCAGCGCGGCCTTTATCCGCGCCCGGTAGCAGGATGCGAGTGGAAGAGAACCTCCACCCAACGCGAAGGTTCGCGCTCGGAGAGATTCTGGGCCGCAAGCTTCTCCATCGCCGAGCAGAACGGCCGCACCGAGCCCAATGATCTCCATGCATACAGGTCGGCCTGACGCTCATTGAAGCGTGAGTAGGCGTTGAGCACCGGCAGCAGCACTACCGAGATGGCCGTCGTCAACCAGGATCATCAACGGAAGATTGGCGAAGTCGATCTGGTCGTAACGCTTCCAGTCGAAAGCAGCCCAACGAATCGTCAGCTTCAGGCACCAGAATCCGAAGAAGGCGACCACCCCTTGCACCACGATTCCCTTCACCATGTGCCGATACACGTGGTGGCCCAGTTCATGCGCCAGCACGGCCTCAATCTCATCGTGATTGCAGGTAGAAAGCAAGCGTATCTGAGATTACGATCCGGCGTGTGCGTCCCAAGCCCATCAAAGCGGCGTTGGCCTTCTTCGTTTTCTCCGAGAGCATCCACTCGTACACGCCGCGAACTTTTGCTCCCGCTCTTTCGCTCATCCGTGTCAGCCGTGCCGTCAGGTCTTCATCGCCAAGCGCGCGGAAGCGGAAGAAAAGCGGAAACAGCAGCACCGGTGCGATATGTGCCATCAGTACGCTGAACAGCATGAACATTGCCCATCCTGTCACCCACCACCATCGCGGCTGCAGCCGAATCAACAGATAAACCACCTGCACCAGAAACTGAGCGAGCAGGAAGCTCAAGGCAAAGCCCTTGGCCTGGTCCCATGCCCAGTTGCGAACGTGCTGATTGCTAAGGTGGTAGCGATGCTCGATGCGGAAGCCATAGTAGTCCAGGCCAAGGCTGAGCACTTTCGTGAGCAGCAGCAGGATTGACGTGTAGAGGAAGAGCGCGAGGGCGTGATGGTCACCGGCTACCCGCACCGCACAATTGCGGAAATCGCTGGTCCAGTCGGCGGCCAGAATCACGCCCATCAGCATGCAGTCCCAAAACCAAGTCGGCAACGCCGATGCGGCGGAGAAGGCGATTGTAGCTGGCGAGCATCTGCTGTCTCCGCAGGCGCACCGTCGCCGCTGAAGACTGATGGGGGAACTATGGATTTCATGCCAGTCTACCCAGTGTACAAGAGCCGCCTGCGCTTCCCGAATTCCGCGCGCGCCACAACCGGGATCGATTCTATTTCAGCTCCGTAACCGTCGCGCCCTCCGGCACTTCCAGCTGAAATTGTTCAGTTTTCAGCGGCTCGTTCAAAGTCAGCTTAATGATCTTGAGGACGATGTTGTACTCCTCCTGCGGCCGCTCGATTTCAATCAGCGAAGGAAACTAGCATGCCGTTGTACTGCTGCCAGTCGGAGTAAGTAACGTCGGTTGCGATTGCACCCTTGTCGTCATAGATGGTCTGGCGATAGGGCAACAGATCGGCGCGACCGAAATAGATTTTGCGGTGGAGGCGCCAGTTGTTGTTTGCGCCGCGCCGAATCACCACGATGTGGTAATTCGGCTGAGGCACGGACTTATGCGTTTTCTCGTCCACAACTTCCTGCTTGCCCTCTTCGATCACAGCAATCTCGTTGTTCTGGATCGATTGCGGGCATGAGCAGGGCTTCGTAAATGACCTGCGGACGCAGATTCTCCAGCGCGTTGCCGCTGATTTTTGTCAGCTGGTTGCTGCCGGTAATGAAGCGGTTCTTGGGCGGAATCGACAACTCAAACCGGTCACCATTGCTGACCATGTCAAAAGCGCGGTTGCGCACGATGGGCAGCAAGCCAATCATGCGGAGCATCGCCGGTTTCTGCCGCCAGGATGTAGCCCCGAATCTGCTGGAACTCGATGACCTTGCCCTTCTTCTCCCCGCCTACCGTGGTGTCGATGTCAACCGTGGCGTTCATGGTTTGAATGCTGGCGGATAACTGGTCGATTTTGCGACTAGTTCTTCCTGCGTGGCGCTCTTCAAGGGCACGGCAGAACGCTTTACTTCCACCCGATGCGAGCGGAACAGGCAGCCGGTTGTGCTGCACAAACATAAGGCCAGTAGAACTATTGTCAGACGAGCTCGTTCCATTGCGTACGATATCTACTCCGATTTGATTAGGCCCCAGTATATAGGCTGGGAACAATTAAGCGCGGCGCGACGCCTGTGCAACGTAACTGAGCGTGGTTTGCGTGGTTTGCTTGGCTTAAAAGCCGCGCCGGAGCGGAAATGAGCAAGATTGAATCAATGAGATTCGCCGTCGGAATTTTGCGCCGGCTCTTCCTGGCCTCGCCCTTGCGCCCCGCCAGCACTTCCGGCGGTGGCTCGGGAAATCGCTCGTCGTCCTTGCCTGCGATTGCGGCCTTCATAAAATCGATCCAAATTGGGAGCGCCGCATGAGCTCCGGTTTCCTTTTCGCCCAGCGTCTTCTTTTCGTCGAAACCTACCCACACGCCACAACTGATCGAAGGCGAAAAGCCCATAAACCATGCATCCGTGAAATCGTTGGTGGTGCCCGTCTTGCCCGCCAGCGGATGATTCAACTTGCTGGCGGCAAATCCAGTGCCGTGCAGCACCACACCCTGCAGCAATTCGACCATCACTCGCGCGGAATGCGCGCTGATGACATCGCGCACGTCGGCAAAGTCCTCCTCCATGATGTGCCCGTCATAGTCGGTCACCTTGCGGATGGAATGCGGACTCAGCCGCACTCCGTCGTTGGGAAAGGTCGAGTAAGCCGCGGTGTGCTCCAGCAATGTGACTTCGGCCGAGCCCAGCGCGACCGGCAGATACGGTTGTATCTCCGAGGTGATCCCGAACTTGCGCACATACTCGATCACCGTCTTGATGCCGACCCTTTGCGCGAGCTTTATGGCCGGAATATTGCGCGACTTCGCCAGCGCACGACGCAGCGAAATCGTCCCCTCGTACTTGCCGTCGTAGTTGTGCGGCGACCAGGTACCGGAGATGCTGGGAAAACTGATCGGAGCATCGACGATCGTGTCATCCGGCATTGCCCCCTGCTCCACCGCCGCCGAGTAAACATAGGGCTTGAAAGACGAACCTGTCTGCCGCAAGGCCTGCGTGGCGCGATTGAATTTCGATTCGTCGAAGTCTCGGCCTCCCACCATGGCGCGGATTTCACCCGTGTTGTTGTCGATTGCGACCAGCGCGGCCTGGGCTCCGGAGTCCTGTTCCAGCGCTAGTTGCAGCTTTATGATCCGCTTCAACGGCGGTAACCCGCACGTAGACGATGTCGCCGGTGGCCAGGATCTCATTGGGCGAGTGATGGCCGGTCCAGGCCATCTCGGCCGCACGAATCTGGCCATGATACTTACCAATCTTGATCTCGGCTTCGCCCTGCGACACGCCGGTAACCAGAGCGTGGAAGTAACTGCCGGGCTCCGGCGCATGATTCCAGTCGGGATGCTCGTACAGAGAAAGGTCATCGCCGGCCGCGACCAGGTTGCGAACCTGCCCCTTCCATCCATGGCGCCGTTCGTAGGCGGCAAGGCCATCCAGCACGGCGCGGGTTGCTGTCTTTTGCAATTCCATATCCAGCGAGGTATAGACCCGCAATCCCCCCTCATGCACCTGATCGGTGCCATACCTTTTCTCCAGATAGCGCCGCGTCTCCTCGATGAAATACGGCGCCAGGTTGTTGGGGTCGGACTGGAGATGAAGATTCAGCGGCCGGCCCTTCGCCTCCTGAGCCTGCTGCGCGGTAATTCGTCCGTCCTCCATCATGTTGTTGATGACCAGATTGCGGCGGCGCAAGGCCTTCTCGGGATTGCTGATCGGGGAGTAGGCGCTCGGCCCCTTGGGCAGCCCCGCAAGCAGAGCCGCTTCCTCAATGGTCAGCGCCTTGGCTGGCTTGTTGAAGTAGAACTCCGAGCCCGCTTCAAACCCGTACACTCCGTGCCCCAGAAATATCTGGTTGGCATAGAGCGTGAATATCTGTTCCTTGGTAAAGCGGCGTTCAATCTGGATCGACATCAGGATCTCCTGCACCTTGCGCCCGAACTTGCGATCCGGACTGAGGAACAGGTTGCGCGAGAGCTGCATCGTGATTGTGGAGGCGCCCTGCGCCCGTGATCCGCTAGCTAGGTCGCGATAGGCCGCGCCCATGATGCGCCATATATTGATGCCCCAGTGCCGCTCAAAATCCTTGTCTTCAATCGAGATGACGGCGTCGCGCAGCACCTTGGGATAGTCCTCGTATCTGGCGATGACGCGGCGCTGCAAGGCAAAGGTGCCGATGACATTTCCCTTATCGTCGTAGAGTTCGGTGATCGAGCTGGGACGGTAACGCTCAAGGTCGGTGACCTGCGGAAGATCCGCCGAATAGACAAACAGAAGCCCTGCCAGCGCGCCGAACAGCGCCGCCGCAACAATCGCCAGAGCGAAAATCACGCCGATGAACCGTGCGCGTACGATTCGCGTGAAGAATCGGCGTCGCCTGATGATTGAGAAGCGTGGTCATTTCAGGTGAGGGTCAGGACAAGCATAACACCTGCCGGAGCCCATCCCGTAGCGGGCGCACCACAGAAGATACTCGCAAGGACACCGGTCTCAGGGTTCCATTGGATGGTGGCGCGCCTCCATCCAATTCTGCAGAATCAGCACGGCGGCCAACTGATCGACCACAGCGGCACGTTTCTTTATTGACATATCGGTTTCGCGCAGGAGGCGATTGGCTTGCACCGAGGTCAGCCGTTCGTCCCAGAGATGGATCGGAAGGTCAAAGTGCTTTTCGAGAACAGTGACAAATTCACGCATCCGCTCCGATTGCCGGCCTTCGGCGCCGCTCATCCGCAGCGGCAAACCTACCACCAGTTCCACCACCCCGTACTCGCGGATGACCGCGTCCAGAGCTGCCAGATCGGTGCGTTTGTTCTTGCGGCGAATCGTGATCAGGCCTTGGGCGGTGAAGCCCAGCGGGTCCGTCACGGCCAGACCGATCGTTCTAGAACCAACGTCGAGCGCCAGGATGCGTCCTGACGGCTTTTCCTTTTCATTTCCCGGCACAAGGCAAGTATAGTTCGAAGAGGCAGGTTTTATTGCACTGGCAGGGAGATCAGCGCATGAAGCGGACAACGGGCAGATTCGACGGCGAGGCCGCGGAGAGCGGAGACTTGCAGGAGCCGATTCCAGCCCTGGAGAGCAGCGCCATCTCCGTTGGGCTCAGCGATGCCGAGCGTCGCCGCCATATCCGCATCCAGAGTGGATCAATGGCTGTCATCGCGGTGGGTGGCGTGCTCACCATGATCTACCTCGCCAAGACCGTGATGATTCTCACGCTCGTCTCCGTCCTGCTTGCGTTCATGCTCGCGCCCATCGTCGAACTCTGCCGGCGCATTCGCCTGCCGCGCTCACTCGGTTCGGCCATCGCCGTCCTAATCATGTGCGCCACGCTGTATGGAATTTTTTATGTTTCCTACAATCAGGCCGACGAGTTCATCTCCCAACTTCCAAAGTATTCCGGACGCATTCGCAATGTGTTGAATGAGGTACGGAGGCGCGCCGAGCGCGTCCGCCAGACTACGCGGAACGTGCTGCCGGAGGAGAAAGTCGAAAAGGGTACGCTAACCGTTCGTCAGTCCGACGACTGGATGTACGATCTGACCAGCGGGGCTCTAGGAGTCACCGAAGTTGTGCTGATGTCGGCCTTTGTCCCGTTCCTGGTCTTTTTCATGCTGAGCTGGCAGGACCACGTTCGATCATCGACCGTGATGCTCTTCAGTCCGGAGAACCGCAACACCGCCAACGCAACCCTGGGCCTGATTTCTCAGATGATTCGCGGCTTCATTGTCGGCAACGTGGTCATCGGAATCATTCTCGGAATCACCAGCACCATTGCGTTCTGGATTCTCGGCGTACCCTATTTCTACGTGATTGGGATGATCAGCGGCTTGGTTAGTCTGCTCCCTTATCTCGGCATCGTGCTGGCGATTCTTCCGCCGGTAGTCGTCAGCATGGGCGTGCTCTCCGTCAAGGGCTTCGTTGCCATTGTGAGCGTGGTCGCAATCAGCCACGTGATCGCCTTAAACCTGCTCTATCCCAAGATCATCGGACGCCGCCTGCAGTTGAACCCTCTGGCGGTAACTCTGTCTCTGCTCTTCTGGGGATGGCTCTGGGGAGCGATGGGGTTGATTCTGGCCGTTCCGCTCACAGCGGCCATCAAAATCATCTTCGATCATGTCGAGAGCCTGCGTTCGTGGGGAAACTGGCTCGGAGAATGAGACCCTCGCGGGAGCAATAAGTCGCGCAGCCCGCAGGCTGCGCTCCCAATCACACAGACGATCCTATACTTCAATAATTGCGGCTTCGGGCCAGCGCAGGCTGCACTTTCCTAGAGCCTTGCGTAGCTCCTCTTCCACTTCTTCTTCATCGCGTCCCCGTGCCATCGCCATTTCACTGATGAGCAGGAAACGCGCCCGCTCGAGCATTTTCTTCTCTCGGAAGCTGAGCGGCTTCTGAGCCGCAAGAACCAGCAGCCCCTTCAGCACGATCGCCACGTCCAGCAGCGAGCCGGTACGCATCTTGTCCGAGTTTTCCTTGAACCGGTTCTTCCAATCTGAGCTGCTCTCGCATTTTCCGTCCGACAAATACTCGAGGATCTTCTGAGCTTCCGAGTTCTTCACGATCCGGCGCAATCCAACCGCCTCGGCGTTTTGAAACGGAACCATGACCTTCAGGCTGCTGGAGCGAATACGAAGCAGGTAAAAGCGCTCGACCGAACTGCCGATCGTGCGACTGGAAATCTGCTCAATTACGCCTACCCCATGATTTGGGTAGACCACTTTTTCGCCGACGCTAAATTGTGTTGTGCTCATTCATAGACCCGGTTTGCCGGGAAATTACATCTTTGATTATACGTTGTGCGTGAAAGCAGGGTCAACGAAGGAATCACAGCCGTACCGGCAGCTCTGCAGGCGCGTTATAATAGTTCCTCGTACCCTCCCGTGCGCGGCTTGCCCGCGCACAAAGGTTTTTAGGAAATGCCTGAACACATAAAGAAGAAGCTCCAGGAAGAAATCGATGTGCTCGAGCATGAGCTGAATCATGAATTGCCCGCCGAGCTCAAAAAAGCCGTGGCCATGGGCGACCTCTCGGAAAATGCCGAGTACCACATGGCAAAGCAGCGCCAGGAGTTCGTCCGCGCCCGCTTGGGAATGATGAAGAAGCGCATGGCCGAGCTTTCGCTCATGAACCTTGCCAACATTCCCCGTGACCGGGCCGCGTTGGGCTCAACCCTGCTTGTCTTTGATTCCACCAAAGACGAAGAGATCGTCTACAAACTGGTGACCAGCGAAGAAAGCGACGTCACTAAGGGAATGGTCTCGACCACCTCGCCGATTGGCCGCTCATTAATGGGTAAAAAGGTTGGGGACGTGACCACCGTCGTCACTCCCGGAGGCACGCGCGAGCTGGAGATTTTGAAGCTGACCACCATGCACGAAGCCACCGACAACGCATCGGGATCGCCGGCATGACCTGGACCAGCGCCGTCGGCAAGTATTGCGGAGTTCTGCTGTTTAAGATCGTAGACGGTCTTGCACTCACCCGCATCTCGCCCAACATGCTGACTTTCATCGGGTTAGTCATCAACGTGGGGGCGGCGCTATTCTTCGGTTTTGCCAGCTCGGACAATAACCAGCCGCGCCGCTTCGTCTATGCCGGTCTGGTGATTATCGCTGCGGGTATCTTTGACATGGTGGATGGGCGGGTGGCCCGCGCCACCAACCAGGTCACCGTCTTCGGAGCCTTCTTCGATTCCGTCATAGACCGCTACTCCGATGTGGCGATTTTCTTCGGCCTGCTGGTCTACTATGCCCGCGCCAATCGCTTCTTTTACGTGGTGCTGGTCGCCTTCGTCATGACCACCTCGGTCATGGTCAGCTACACCCGAGCCCGCGCCGAGTCGCTCATCCCGAGTTGCAAGGTCGGATTCATGGAGCGCCCGGAGCGGATCGTGCTGGTGATCATCGGTGCGCTCTCCAACTGTATGGCTCCTGTGTTGTGGGTGCTCGCCGTGCTCTCCACGATGACCGTCATCCACCGCATCCGCTTTACCTACGTGCAAAGCACCGCGCAAGAAGCCGCGGAGCGCCAGATCGCCTCCATCTCTTAGATTCGCCGCGCCACGCCGGAACACGGGTTTGCAAGGAGTAAAGTCCGGCAGCACTGCATAATTGCGCCGATTCCCGTGAGTGGTGCAACCCGTACCCTTCCGCCTGCCACCTCAATACCCTGGAAATCAGCGAAGGAGAACACAATGAAAAAAATACTTCTGCTCAGCTCCATCTTCTTGCTCTCCGCAGTGTGGGCGGTAGCGCAGTATGACAGCCAATCCAGTGCGAGCAGTCAAAGTAGCAGTTCTGATATGAGCAGAACCACCCTTCAGGGATGCCTCTCCGGATCGGATGGAAACTACACCTTGACCGACAAGTCAGGCGCAACCTATCAGCTCACTGGGGATACGGCAAAGCTGGACAAACACATTGGTCACACCATCCAGGTGACCGGGACACCCTCAACCAGTTCGGCTTCGAGCACCACATCAGGAAATTCGTCCGGGGCCATGAGCGGCTCCGCCGAGGCGCAGCAAATGTTCAACGTCACCTCATTCAAGCATGTTTCATCGAAGTGTAGTAGTGGTGGCAGCAGTGGCATGATGCACTGAAATCAGACCTGGTGCGCCGCCCGGCTAGCGGTGCATCATTCGCCGCTAGCCCCCTCAGCGTCTTCCCCGAATTCACCTCTTCCACCTGAAAATCCTTCGCTATTCCCACGCACAGCGATTCTGGTATAAACAGGAGTACTGATGCGCATTGGTCTAAGATGAGAATTGTCGAAGCAGTCCCTCACAACCAGGACGGTTGCCGCACCACGGCGGTCCTCAACCAAGACGCAACCAAGGACGTAACTCGGGTCTTCCCTACCTATCGCAGTAGTCTGCTTCTAGTTCCATTGTTGATCCTGGTTTTCGTGCTGCAATGCGCGTGGTTCATCCGTACCCAGTCGTTCACAAACGATGAGCCTGAACACATCGTTGCAGGCTTGGATGCATGGCACTTCGGAGAATTTAAGCAGTGGCACGATCAACCTCCGCTGGGACGCCTGCTCTTCACACTTCCACTTCTGAATGCGAATGTGGAGTACCGGTACACAGAAAATCAGGTCCGTCCCGTCGCGCCCGCCCCGGAGGTGTGGCTCTACCGTGCGCGTCCGGTCGATGTCTTGCTCGGAGTAGCGCTGTTGCTTCTGCTTTGGGGAACGGCGCGCCGATTATTTTCTGAGCCGACGGCTAATTTCGTGCTGGCACTTGCAGTCCTTTCACCCGAGTTGATTGCTCATTTTTCACTGGCAACCATCGATGGCATAGGCTGTCTGTTCGTATTCGCATGCGTGGTGCAGTGGATGCGATATTGGCGCAACCCGTGCCGCGCTCAGGCCGTGCTCCTGGGACTTTTGCTCGGCGGCCTGCTGTTAGCCAAATTCAATAGCCCACCTCTGCTACTGCTGTTGCTCGGCTTCGTTCTTGTACTCGCTCCAGGAGAATTCAAACTTAACTCGAACGGATTCCAGTGGCGGAGAACGGTGGCGATCTTTTTCCTCGCCTGCATGGTGGTTTGGACAGGATATTTCTTCCACGTCTCCAAGGTGACTTTCGCCGACCAGATGGTCACCATCCACTTCTCCGGCTACACAAAGCTTCTGCAATACGAGATGCCGACGCTTCAAAGACCCATCACCATTTTTCTGCCGGCCTGCGAGTGGATGACCGGCTTGGGAATGGTGATTTTCCATAATTTGGAAGGGCATCGCAGTTTTCTCCTGGGTCATTATTCGACCAACGGATTCAAGCTTTACTTTCCAGTCGCGATGCTTTTGAAGTGGCCGCTCATCATTCTGCTGCTTGGGGCGGCCGGTGCCGTCGTCGTGTTGCGACGCTTGATTCCGGCCTCGCGCACTCTGCTGGTAATGAGTATTCTGCCCGCCGTCTACCTTGTGTTCGCAATTACCGCGCACATCGATATCGGAGTTCGGCACGTCTTGCCGCTCTACCCTTTTCTCCTGCTTTATGCGGGGGCGGTTGCGGAGTGGGCACGCGGATGGCGATGGACGAAGCTCGTTCTTGGAATTCTGCTGATCGCGCAGGCTGCCGACATTGCCCGCTATGCGCCGGACTATCTGTCCTATTTCACCGTGCTCGTAAAGCCCGCAACTACCTGGCAACTGCTCAGTGACAGCAACACCGACTGGGGACAAGGGTTCGTTGCGCTCCGCCAATACCAGGCCGAGCACCTCGCGGAGCCCATTCACCTGGCGTATGTTGGGGAAGTCGATCCCGCTCTGTACGGCATCCGCTACACTCGTCTGAACGAAGATGACCGTCCCACCGGAACCGTTGTGGTGAGTGCCGCACATCTTTCCGGACAGCTGCTGAAGAACCACGATGCCTATCGCTGGTTATTGCAGTACCCAGTAAAGGAAATCCTGAATCACACGCTGTATGTCTTTGAAGTACCGCGTGGAGAAGTGCCGGGTGGACGTGCCGTGCGCTGAATTAGTCAAACGACTACTCCACCCTGCAGACCTGCGCTGCTTCATTGCGGTACGGACACTGCAGCGGCACGGTTGCCGTAACCGGCAAGACTGTCCATGAAACGCCATACCGCGAGTTGAGCTGGTGGAACTGCGCGAGAGTAAAGCTCTCGATGCCTCTCTGCGCGTTCACTTGCTCTCGCCACTCCGGGGCCAGGTCGGGAAAAACAGTTGCCGCTCCAGGATCTTTCTTGTTCTCCGCAAGCAGGCTGCGCTGGGCCAGCGCGCGAATGCCGTAGCCGTCCTCCTCATGCAATCCCATGTAGTCAGGATCGATTGCGAACGTAGCATTCTTGGGGGTGTGGACGCTGGACCAAAGGAACGCCTTTGCCCATGGGTTCTTCGGGGTCCGGCCCGGCCATTCGATATGGTCGCTGTACTTGAATGAGTCGCGCTGTACGTAAAACATCGTGCCCGCGAGCGGCACAAAGAGAATCAGCCAGCGCCACGCTCTGCCGCCAAGCAGGAATTGTCCGATCAGGCCACCTGCCATCACCAGGAAGACGAAGTAGAAGATGTGCAGCCAGCGCATCGGCTGGAACGAGGTGAGTTGTACGGTCGCCGAAGGCATCGTCATCAGCGCCGCAACCGCGAACTGGAATACCGCAAAAGCAAGCAAGCGGGTCGCAAGCCGCTCAAGCGTTGCCATCCCGTGCCGTCGGGCAATACGCGCAAACCACCAGACCAGCAAGACCGGAGCAACCAGTCCCAACCATTCGTACCAGGTCCAGGCCAATGGGAAGTAATAACGGCGTGCCATGACTGCCTCTCTCCAGGCTTCCGAAGGCCTCTGGAAAAGATAAAAGGGCAGAACCATCGCCGTCGCCGAGCGCGCCAACTGTCCAACCTTCTGACCGGCAGGCCAGGAAAAGAACAGCAGCAGTGAAAGTCCGAAGAGCGCCATCAACGGATGCATCAGGAGCGCGAAACACATCCAGGCAGCCGCGCGCAGCCAGCGCTTTTCCAAGGACGCAACCAACGCCAGAATCACGCCCGCTGTTAACGGAGCCCGCGGATTCAGATAGGTATCCAGTGGAAAGAGAGCGGTGCCTGCAATCGGAACAGTCAGCAGTACGGTTACAAGCAGAACCGCGCACCAGCGCGCACGCTCGTCTTCAAAACAGGCGGCAGCTAACTTCCAACAGCCCCGCAAAACGAGAAAAATGGACACAACCTGCCACAGGAATAAGGACCACGCGACCGAATGAAGGAGGCGAACCGTCGCGGCGACGGCGGGAATGAAACATGCCAGCTTGGTCTGCTCGGTAAAGAAGCGCGCATTAAACGGATAGGCGGATGGATCTAGAGTCTTGTTGACCGCGGCAAGATAGACTTCCCCATCCTCGACTCCAACGTGATAGCCGTGGATAAGGAGAGCGATTAGAGTCAAAAGCACGAGCGCGCCAATGGCCCGCCAATGAAACGCAGCAGAATGGGCAGACTCACGCTCGCTGTTGGGAGCAGTTTTCATAAAAAGCGTCCGCCCCTTTTTAATCTGATCTCTAATTATTAACACAGCGCTGAGCGGGAAAGTTTGTTCGGAAGTTTTCTGGCGTACGCTCCCGCCTATATTTCCCGACACTGCTGTCCGGTTAAAAGTCGAACAGAATCAATTGGTTGCTGGAATTGTGTAAGTCAGTGCAGGAGTCGGATGCGTGAAGTGCCTGTAAAATGGGCGTTTTCTCGAAAAGGGTAAGGCTGAGAATCTGTAGAATCTGATACAGACTGGCCTCCAGTCCCAATCGCTTGCGCATGATGGCTACCAGCACATACACCGACACTGCGATCCAGATTTGAGTTTTCACGGCGTTCTCGCTGGTGCCGTAAAAGGCTTTGATCCGCAGGTGCTGCTTGATCCATTTGAAAAACAGCTCCACCTGCCAGCGTTGCTTGTAGATTTGCGCGACGGTCTGTGCCGGAAGCGCGAAATTGTTGGTCAGGAACTTCAGGCGCTTGCCAGTTTCAGCATCGAAGTAGCTCACGCGTCGAAGTGTATCGGGATACGCCGAAGCTGATCCAAAGGATGTGAGTACGACAGTCTGATCGGAGCGAACGCCGGTGCTCTTATCAACGGGATGTGAGTAGCGTCGCTGGAGCAACACGTTCGATTTGGTGCGCACCACGAAGAAGGCCGAGTTGAGCGTCAGCGCAAACAACCGCTCGAAATCGATGTATCCGCGATCCATGACATAGAATGCTCCGGCTTCCGGCAGAATCTCGTCGAGTATATTGACGTCATTCACCTTGCCATCCGTAATGCGGATAAACATTGGAATGTTGCCGCGAAGATCGAGCAATGTGTGCATCTTGACGGCGGCCTTGTGGGTGCGGAACTTAGCCCATGGAAACAATGACAGGCACAGATCGATGGTGGTTGAATCCAGAGCGTACAAGCTCTGATCCAGATCGACGCCCATTGGATCGCTGGCATAAAGCCTGCGAGCAGTAATAATCAGCCTTTGGGCGAAGTCGGCAAAGATGCGCCAGTCACGCGACTCGTTGGCGTCCGCCAGCGTCGAACGAGCGACCTTGCCTCTGAACCCCAAGTGATAGAGCTTGCCCTGCAACGAACCCAAGCAGGCTTCGATGTCGCGCAGGCTCTCGCGATAGGTCAACTGGGCAAACGCCATTGCCAGATACTGATTCCAGCAAGTGAAGTCTCGCAGTCGCAGGTCGCCACGATAACGCTCGACGCAACGACGAAACTCTCGGTCAGGCAGAAAGCTGATCAACTGCGAGAAAACCGTGCGGCCCTGATTCATAAGCCATTGTCAGCTCTCCTTCGCATTTCAAATCGCGGCAAGCCAGAAATGACTTCAACTTATTGCGCAGCAACTACTTGTAGCCAGCGGTTTCTGAGTTAACCGGACAGCAGTGATTTCCCGACAAAAATTTAAAAACAGGAGGGTTGAGGGTCAGGTTTCAATATTTTGGCAAGTAGCTCACAATCCCGAAAGGCTCAGTTAAGCTCCAAGCAATGCGTTCACTCATGGGAGTTTCTCGCTGTTGGGCCATCTGCATCTAAAATGCTACAGACTTGTAAGTCCGAGGGCTGAGTAACGGGAGGCTGAGGAATGGATTTTGTCTGGGAGGAACTATGTTGCGAGCACGTGTTGCAATGCTGGTCGTGGCGCTCATGCTGGCGACTGGTCTGAGCGCCGGAGCGCAGGATCATGGCAATTTCTACGATGGAGTTCGCGATGGCACTCGGGGCGGCCAATATGACCCAGGTCACGACCGTGGGCAACACGATGATGATCGCGACCGGGACCATGGCGTCGGGCCAGGTACGGGTGCGCTGATTGGTGGAGGTGGCGGAGCGGTTTTAGGAGCGCTATTCGGCGGATTGAAGGGATCGATTGTGGGCGGCGCTGCGGGAGCGGGGATCGGTGCGGTTATAGGTAAGGAGCACCAGGAGAATCAGCGGGACAACGAGTACCGCAGGTAATTCGGAATCCGTACGTGCACTTGGTTATAGATTTTTACGAGAGAGATTGAAAGGCGGAATATGAAGCTTTTTCGCAGAGCTTTTTGTACCACCGCGGCGTGCCTGTTGCTTGGAGTCAGCATGATCATGGTTTCCACAACCACCCGCGCTCAAAATGAAGCGCCGATCGCTCCGTCTTCCGCGAAAGGCCCGGGGGCCACGCCGACCTGGACAACCGACCAACTGATTACCAGCACGGTACACCAGGCATGGATGTTGAGCGGCAGGGATGAAGCGACGTTCTTCGAGATGGTGAAGACGCTGGCTGAGCTTTCAGCAAAGAACCGGGGTATTACTCTGCCGAATACGAAGGCGGCGGGGCAGCGAATGGGGAACTACATAAAACTCACGGCAAAATCCGATACCGACCAGTTGTTGTACGCGGTGGTGGATAAAGCAGTGATGATGACGGCTCACAAGGGGCCCACGCCAGCAGGATCCTCGAAGACAAAGTAAAACGGCTTGTATCCAGCGCGGAGTTCTCGCCCGGCAGACGGCGTACACTGTTTGCGGAGGTCTGGGTGCGCGTACGTGTATTGATTCCTGTTTTGTTGCTGCTGTGTGTCTTTGGCTGCACTTCTAAAAAGCCGGCCACCGCGGTACGCCGATTTCCTATCGAGGGGCGCGTGGTTGCCGTCGATCCCGCCGCACACACGATTACGCTCGACCATCACGAGGTCGCCGGATACATGAAGGCCATGACCATGCCATTCGAGGTGCGCGATGCATGGGTGTTCAACGTCGCGCATCCGGGCGACACGGTTCAGGCAACGCTGGCGGTCGCAGATGATACACATCTGGAAAACATCTCCGTGACTGAAGCTCGCGGGGCTGCGGATCTGTCTACCACCTCGCCGATGCACCTGCCGCAGAAGGGCGAGGAGGTTCCCGACCTGCACTTTGTCGACCAGGACGGGCGCGCGATTCATCTAGCACAGTTTCGCGGAGAGCCGCTGCTGATCACGTTCTTCTATTCCCGCTGTCCGCTCCCGGACTACTGCATTCGGATGAGCAACCACTTTGCCGAGATTGCGAAGACCCTGCAGAAGAACAACCCCGCGGCGTTTGCCAAACTGCAGATGCTCTCGATCAGCATTGACCCTGAGTTCGACGATCCCAGGGTTCTGCGCGCCTATGGCAGGAGCTACGCGGGAGGCGTGGACCCAGGGCTGAAGCACTGGAGCTTTGCCACCGGCAAAGCGGGCGATATCCGCAAAGCCGCTGAATACTTCGGCCTTTCGTATGAGACGCAAAATGGTCAGATCATTCACGACCTGCGCACGGCGTTGGTGGATTCCGATGGCAAGGTCGCCGAATTCTACAGCGGTAACCAATGGAAACCTGCCGATCTGGTTATCCAGGTTGCTGCGCTGCAGAAGTAGCTGCACGGTTGCGGCAGCGCTCCATGCTTGCGCAGCCCACAAAAATCGGACGCGACTGTGCGCAATGAGTAAATCATTTACGGAGGGTTCCGCATCCATGTAGGGATGGACATTGCTCGGTCTTGTGCGGCGAGGCGCGCGAGTAAGCTGGCCTCTGGGAACCGGGTGAATGTCGCTCTGCGGCTGCTGATTCCGGTGGCGCTGATTGAGGTGGCTCTCTGGGCGCCTCTGCCGCTGGGAATGCTGTGTGGCGTCTGCGCTTTGTGGTACATCTCGCGGAGCCTGTGGAAGACTGCGGACAACGCGCGCTCACTGGGACTCGACCTGCGTGGAGCGATGCGTGAGTCATGGCTGCTGGGAACAACCCTGGCGCTGGCGCTGGCGATTTTGGCCGCCGCTTACTTTTCCGGTTCGCTGCACCGGCTTTGGGGACTCCGGCACCCCTGGTATGCAGTCGTCGCATATGTCGTTTGGGCATTCATACAGGAGTTCATGCTGCAGTGCTTCTGTCTGCAGATGTTACGCGCTTTGGTTTCGCGGGCTAGCTCCCTGATTCTCTCGGGAGCGGTCTTCGCGGTGGCTCACCTGCCCAATCCCAGCCTGACGTTCGTCACGTTTTTCGCTGGCGTCGGCTTCACCGCAATTTATGCGCGCAAGCGCAATCTTTATGTCGTGGCGCTGATCCATGCGGTCCTCGGCCTCACGCTGGCGGTCAGTGCGCCGGAGGCGTGGTTCCACGAGCTGCGCGTAGGCCGCGATTTTCTGCACGCGCCTTCGACCATCGTGGCGCGTATAACTTGTTCCCGCTAGTCACTACTCTTCCTGCACCGCGTCTTCATCCGACGCGTCTTCGTCCAACACTTCTTCGAAGCCCTTCTTGTGCTTCTCGCCGCGCTGTTCTGACTTTGTTTTCGCATCCGGAATTGTCCGGGTTGACTTGGGCGCGCCGATATTCACGCGGGCTGCATCCTTTACGGCTTTCACTTTGCTGAATACCTTTTTCTTTTGCGCCATCGTCTTCCTCTTTTCGATCTTCCTTGGTGTTGTAGATTCTTTAAGAATAGTTCTCAAAAAAGAATCTATGTTGTTCCGCTCACATCTATTCTCGTATGGTGCACGCTTTTGATAACGATTTTCAGCAACTCTGCCATCAGAAGGGGCTGGCGGTGACGCACCAGAGGCTAGTGCTCTACCGGGCCCTGATGCAGATGACGGACCATCCCAATCCGGAGCAGGTCTTCGAACGTGTTCGCCTGGAACTTCCTTCCATTTCGCTGGCCACGGTTTACAAAACGCTGCATGTTTTTCTGGAAGCGGGAATGATCCGCGAGGTCAGTGCCTTTCACGGCTCGCTGCGCATTGAACCAGATGCACAGCACCATCATCATTTCATTTGCCTTCAGTGTCACGACATTACCGATCTCGCGCTCAGCGAGATTGATGACGTCGCCGCTGGAAAATTCTGTACCCGAAGGTTTCCATATCGAGCAGGTTTCGATGGAGGTTCGGGGTTTGTGCAGGCGCTGTCTGGAGAGCAACCTCTCCGCCCCACGCGCCTGAAACGTAAGCCATTTCACACTGCAACATAATTCGCAACACAGTTCGCACGAAGGAGATTACTCAATGCTGGGTGTCGGAGAAAAGTTCCCGAATTATTCGCTTACCGCAGTCGTCAGCCTGGAAAAAGGCAAGGAATTCACGACCATTACCGATGAAAGCTATGGGGGCAAGTGGAAGGTTTACTTCTTCTGGCCCAAGGATTTCACCTTCGTGTGCCCGACTGAGATTGCCGGCTTCGGCAAGCACGACAAGGATTTCAAGGACCGCGACGCGCAGTTGCTCGGCGCATCGATTGACTCGGAATTTGTCCACCTCGCATGGCGCAAAGATCATGACGATCTGAGGAATCTTCCGTTCCCGATGCTCGCCGACATCAAGCGCGACCTGACCTCCGAGCTTGGCATTCTGGACCCGGTGGCCGGAGTTGCGCAGCGCGCCGCCTACATCGTCGATCCCGAAGGCGTGATCCGCTTCGCCTATGTCACCGACCTCTCGGTGGGCCGCGAGCCCAAGGAAGTGCTGCGCGTGCTGGATGCGCTTGCAGACCGACGAACTCTGCCCCTGCGGCTGGCAGAAGGGCGAGGAAGTTCTGCACGTTTAATTTGATTTCATCTGCTTAGTTTAGAGAGCAGGCGCGGCCGTCCAGTGCCGCGCCTGTTTTAATTCCAGGAAAAACTGATATGCCCGAACTTATGACGATCGAAGCGATTCTCGAAACTCTGCCCGAGTACGCCAAAGACCTCCGCCTCAACTGGTCCTCGCTGGCCAACGCCACCGAGCTGACCGACAACCAGAAATGGGGCTGCTTCGTTGCTGCCGCCTACGGGGCGCGCAGCCCTCAACTGCTGGCCGCGGTGGAGGCCGAAGCCGCCGCGCACGTCTCGCCCGAGGTCATCAACGCCGCCAAGGGAGCGGCGGCCATCATGGGCATGAACAACATTTACTACCGCTTCCATCACCTCACCACCAACGAAAAGTACGCCACCCTGCCGGCCCGCTTGCGCATGAACATCATGCGCACGCCATGGCGCCGATCCAACGGACTTCGAACTGTGGGCGCTGGTCGGTCTCGGCCATCAACGGTTGCGGCAACTGCGTCAGTGCGCATGAAAAGGTTTTGCTGGGAAGGGCATCACCGAGGAACTCATCCTCGCAGGAGTGCGTATTGCAGCCGTGGTCCACGGCACGGCCGCCGCACTGGACGCGCTGCGAGTTGAGTGAGTCTGCATACCGAGAAAAAGAATGGCGGGCCGTTGAGGGCTCGCCATTTCTAGTTTCTGGCACAGTTCCTCTGAAGGCGTAGTACTGACTGGCTGAATTGCCTATGGGCGGCGCCGCGTATTTGAGCGGTGCGGGGATTCCTCGCTACGCTTCGGAATGACAACTCAGAGCAAGAGCAAGAACAAATCAATTATTCTCCGTAGCCGTCCGGCCCGGCCACTGCGCCTACCAGAACCTCATTCGTCAGATAGTTCCGTCCCGCCTCCAGCGCCTTTTCGTTCATCTCCGCCAGCTTCGGATTCTTTACCAGGCCGCTCAACACCTCGCGCGCGGTGGTAAACGGCAGGCACGCGGTCGCCTCCAGCAACGCTCCCATCATCACGACGTTGGCTACCTTGGCCGAGCCAATCGCGTTGGCGATCTCATTGGCCGGAATGCACGCCACGGTCACGCCGTCGAAGTTCAAATCTTCCGGCAGGCTGCGACCGTTGTAGAGCAGCACTCCGCCAGGCTTGACTGTTGGCTCCGAACTTGCGCAGCGAGGGCTCGTTCATGGCCACCAGCGCCTCGGGCTGCGAGACCAGCGGGGTGCCGATGCGTTGATGCGAAAGTGTCACGTGGCAGTGCGCACTGCCCGAGCGCATCTCCGGACCATAGCTCGGCAGCCAGCTCACTTCCATCTGCTCCCGCATGCCCATCTCGGCGATCAACTGGCCGAGCAGTAGAACGCCTTGTCCGCCGAAGCCCGCAACCTTGATGGTTATGGGGATCGGTATGTTTCGCCTGCGCGTGGTGCTCGTCGTCACCTCGGATTCGCAGCCGGGTACGCGGCAAACGCTGCCGCTCCGGCGCTCGGGGATTCCCAGCAGTTCGGCGACGCTTTTCTGCGGCACGGCGACCGACACAAACTCCGGCTTGCGGTCGCGGAAGACGCCGAGTGGGAACTGCTTGGTCAGAGTCTCGCCAACCCAGCGGCGCGCAACCGTCGGCTCCATCTTCATGATGGTGGGACAGGGCGAAAGAATCTCCATCATGCTGAATCCAGCGCCCTGTTTCTGCAGCTCCAGCGCCTTCTTCACCGCCTTGCGAGCCTGCATGATGTGCTTGCTGTCGCACAGCGCCACGCGCTCCACGTAGACCGGCGCCTCCAGGGTTGAGATCAGTTCGGCCATTCTGATCGGGAAGCCATCGCTATTGGCGCGCCGTCCCCACGGAGTCGTGGTGCTGGTCTGCCCAACCATGCGTGGTCGGAGCCATCTGGCCTCCGGTCATGCCGTAGATCGAGTTGTTGACGAAGAAGACGGTGATGTTCTCGCCGCGGTTGGCCGCGTGAATGATCTCCGCCGTGCCGATCGCGGCCAGGTCGCCGTCGCCCTGGTAGGCGACGACGATCGCCTCGGGGATGGGCGCGCTTGAGACCGGTTGCCACGGCCGGTGCGCGTCCGTGCGCCGCCTGCACATTTCCGGTATCGAAATAGTAGTAGACGAAGACCGAGCAGCCCACCGGGCTGACCATGATGGTGCGATCCTGCACGCCTAATTCATCCGAGCGCTTCGGCAATCAGCTTTTGCGCTACGCCGTGGCCGCAACCAGGACAGTAGTGCGTCTGGTGCTGGTTCTCATCCTTGCGCTCAAAGCGTTCAAAGAAGACCGGCGGCTTGGACTGCAGAATCTTGTATTCACTCATCGCCGCTCCTCCTATACCGCACTGCCATGCGCGCGAACAACTCCGCCTTGCACTCTTCCGCCGAAGGCGCGTTGCCGCCCACGCGACCGTAAAACTCGACGGGCTTGGCTCCGTTGAGGGCCAGTCTCACGTCTTCCACCATCTGTCCGGTGGAGAGTTCAACCACCATCACCATGGCCGCGGGCTTGGCGGCCTCCACCAGCGCCCGCGAGGGGAACGGCCACAACGAAATCGGACGGAAGAGTCCTGCCTTTACCCCCTGCTCGCGCGCCAGATCCACGGTCGAGCGCAGAACGCGTGAGACGATGCCGTAGCCCACCAGCAGCACTTCGGCATCTTCGGCGCGATAGCTCTCCCAGCGGCACTCGTCGCGCTCGCACTGCTTGTACTTGTCTTCAAGATGGCGGATGTGAGCCTCCATCCGATCCGGCGTCAGATGGATGGAGGCAATCAGATTCTGGCGAGTCTCGGCCGTGCCCTTCACCGCCCACGGCTTTTCTGGAAGCGCCGGCTTCGATCAACTCCAGCTCCAGCGGCTCCATCATCTGTCCCACAAATCCATCCACCAGCAGAACCGCCGGGTTGCGATATTTATCGGCCAGCTCAAACGCCAGCATCGTCAGCGACGCCATCTCCTGCACGCTGGAGGGAGCCAGAACGATATTGCGATAGCAGCCATGCCCTCCGCCTTTGGTCATGGCGAAGTAGTCGCTCTGCTCCGGCGCGATATTGCCCAGCCCCGGCCCGGCGCGCATCACGTCGGCAATCACGCAGGGCAGTTCCGCTCCTGCGAGGTAGCTGATCCCTTCCTGCATCAGGCTGATGCCGGGACCGCTGGAGGCGGTCATCACCCGCTGACCCGCCGCGGCCGCGCCGTAGGCCATGTTGATCGCCGACACTTCGCTCTCCGCCTGCAGGAATGTCCCTCCCGCCTGCGGAATCAGGAGTGCCGCATACTCGGCGATTTCGCTGGCGGGGGTGATCGGATAGCCGTAAAAGGCGCGGCAGCCTGCCATGAGCGCCGCCTTCACCATCGGCCACGTTTCCCTTACACAGTTGCCGCATTGGCTCATCTCGCCGTTTCTCCGCCACCCGCCGATACACCGTGATGGCTCCGGGCTCCGGACAAACGTAGTAGCAGATGCCGCAGCCTGAGCAGAGATCGGCCTGCAGCTGCGCCGTGCGCACTCCGTAATGATTCAATTCCGGACTCAGCTCCAATGCGTGCAGCCGAACAGGACTCGACGCAAAGACCGCAGCCCTTGCACTCGTCCTGGTCCACTTCAACTTTGCCTCTTGCTTCTCCGCCCACCTTCACCTCACCGCATCGGCAAAACTTCTTGGCCCCAATCCCATCTCGCGCAGGTGCTGAGTCAGCTCTTCGCGGAACTTGGGATGGGCTATCTGGATGAGCGCTTCGGCGCGCTGCCGCACGTTCTTTCCGTGCAGATACGCCACTCCATATTCGGTGACCACGTAGTGCATGTCGGCGCGCGTTGTCACCACGCCGGCACCGTTGCCGATCTGCGGCACAATCCGCGAGATCGTTCCGTTCTTTGCCGTGGAGGAGATTGCGATGACCGGCTTGCCTCCGTGGCTGCGCGCGGCGCCGCGCATAAAGTCCAACTGTCCGCCGAATCCGCTGATAAACCTTGTCCCCACCGAGTCCGAGACCACCTGCCCCGTAATGATCGATCTCGACCGCGGAATTGATCGCAACCATGTTGTCGTTTTGCGCAATCATAAAAGGATCGTTGCAATAGCTGTTGGGCTGAAAATCAAACAATCGGATTGTCGTCCACGTACTCGTACCATTCGCGGGTGCCCAGGGCAAAGCCTAACACAATCTTGTTGGGATTGATCTGCTTCCTGGCTCCAGTGATCACGCCCTTTTCGATCAGTGGAATTGCGCTTTCGGTCAGCGTCTCGGTGTGGATTCCAAGGTCCTTGTGGTCGCTCAGGTAATGGCAGGATTGCGCTGGGAATTCCGCCGATGCCGACCTGCAGGCAAGCGCCGTCATCGATCAGCGTCGCTACGTGACGCGCAATCAGCCTGCTGCTCCTCGGTCGTCGGCTCCGGGATCACTTCGGGCAGAGGGTGCGAGCACTCGACGATGGCGTCGAATTCGCTGACGTGCATGAACGTGTTGCCGAAGGTGCGCGGCATCTGGTCGTTGACCTGGGCAATGCGGATACCGTGCGCAGCGCGCCGCCGTCAGCGTCGTCTCCACGGCCACGCCCAAGCTGCAGTATCCATGGCGGTCGGGGGAGAGACGTGCAGCAGCGCGACATCCAGCTCGACACTTGCTTGCCGCGAAACAGGTCTTCGATCTCGCTCAGGTGCACCGGGATGTAATCCGCGCGCCCCTCCTGCACCGCCTTGCGCATATTGATGCCGATGAACAGCGCGTTGTGCCGGAAACTCTCGGCAAACTCCGGCCGATTGTAGTAGGCCTCTCCGAAGCCCAGCACGTGCATCATCTCGACGTTTCGCACCTGGCCCGCGCGGCGCGTCAGCGCCTCCAGCAACACCAAGGGAAACGCCGCGTTGCCGTGGACGTAGACGCGCATGTCGCTCTCAATCGCGCGCACGGCCTGCATCCGCCGTCATCAGCTTCTTCTTGTATGCAGCTTCCCACGCCATCACTGAAAACATGACCTCGCTGAAAAGGAGCCTGATACGCTCCAACGAACCACGACCCACCCTTACTTGTTCGGCTTACTTGTTGGCTCTACTAGTTCAGCACTATTTTTCAGCTCTACTGTTTCAGCTCCGCAAGCCGCGCTTCGCGCACTTGCTCATGGCCGCGTACCGCGTAGTACATGCGCCCGGTCAAAGAACTGCTCCACCATCTGCATCAACTCCAGTCCCGCGAAGATCTCAGAGGGATTCGAAATGCCTTCCATATTCTTCAAGTAATCCCACACGTTTTCCTTGATCAGAACGATGCACCATAGCAACTGGCTCGCCGGAACGCACTGCTCCGCGCGCCGCATACCCGACCATCATGTAAGCGCGCTCGATGTCCTGCTCGGTCTTAGCTCACCAGCCATTGGCCTAGATGCCCGTAAACCCCGGCAACCACCCTTTCATTTCTTCGGAGGAGACACGGCGTATGTCGCGCAACGTTCTGAGCTCGACGATTTTGGCTTCCAGGGTCTCTGCCAGCTCTTCGGCGTGGGTCTCGATCAGTCGCATCAATCTGTGAGCAAGTAAGCTCATTGCTGCCTCCGTCTGTTACGTCGCTTCGGTGGAAAGAATCTCGCCTCGACTGCTTGGCCAGACCCTCGGGTGCGTATAGTCTGTTCGTTTCCCAGGGGCCAGAGCCGTGATTCCAGTCACCCGCACTGTGACTGCAATCACGAGCATTAACCCTTTGCGTTTAGTGTATTAGCTTCCTCTAACTTTGCTTCCCTTCACAGGTGCACGGTTGCGATACGCAAAAACCCGGAGGGTGCTTCCCTCCGGGCGAGTTGCTCAAGGACTCCTGCCCCGGGCAGAACTCCTTCGCCGAACACTGTCTATGCCAAGAAGAACTCTTTGGTGATCTCGACGTACTTGCCGGCCGGCAGTTGCTTGGCGATCTCGCCGTGCGCCTTGCCGCCGTCCTGCGCCAGGGCCATGTTTGCCTCGGTATGTAGGCGGCCAGCCTCTTGGCGCTGTCGGCGCATCAGGTTGCGGGCCATGTTGCCGCCCAGCAGGTTGCGGAAGTTGGTCTTGGCGTCCGGGCTCTGCACGGTCATCAGCCAGCTGTTGCCGTACGGATCGGCGGTCAGGCTCTCGGGGTGGCGAACCACTTCGTCGTTGACGTCGCTGACCGTGCCCTCGATCGGGGAAACCATCTCCATCAGCTCACCGTTGACGCGGAAGCTCCACACCTTCTGTCCCTGGCGAATCCACTGGCCGCGCTGCGGCAGGTTGATTTCCTCGGCCTCGCCGATCAGCTTGGCGGCAAAGTCGTCGATCCCGGCGCGAACCAGATTCGGGCTCTCGCCCAAGCGCCCAGGCATGACCCTGATGGAAGCGGAGGTGTTCGGGAATCTCATAACCGGCGACGATCGGCTGAGCCTTGCGCGCTTCGGCCTCGGCGCGAGGCGCGGTCTGCAAACATACTCGGGAGCTTTCTTGCTGGTGATGCGCTCGATCACGAGGAAGGAAACGAAGAGTGCGAGAACTAGGATAACCGTCATTGTCTGATCCTCCGCCCTTGCTCTGGGGCTCTCTGGTTTGAATTTGCCGCGGCTCTGAGCGGGTTCCTGGCCTTGCCGCGTACGCACTCTGTAAATGCAGTCCGGTGGCCGTCGCGAGGAGAGAATCTATGTGCAGAAAACAGGACGGTTAACGCAGGATCGCGAATCCTGCAGAAATTCGCCACATCCCATTCTGTTGTGAATCACAATACAGGAAAACAACACTCAGCTTGTTCTCTGCTCACATCAGCATGGGAATCAATAACTTAGAAGGAACGCCGCGGAAGGGGAGGGATTTCGTTACAGTGTTGCGCTTTGCATCGGCACAACCGAAAGTTTTCCACAGGGAGATAGGCGCCCGTCAGGTATTGTGCATGGCAGATTTGTTTTTCATAGCTCTGTTAACACTCTCTGCCCCGGAAGCGGATGATCTCGCGGCGATCGCGCTTGGAAGGGCGGCTCTCGGGCAAGCTTTCGTAATTTCTCAAGGCTTTACGCTCCTCTGCCGCCTTCTGGCGCAGCTCCCGGCTCGCCTCGGTTTCGCGGTAGAGAGTCTGCGCAACCGGGGCCGGACCGCGCACCTCACTCAGCAGCAGAACCTCTATTTCAAAGTCACCGCCGTCGTTGGTCACGCGCAACTGGTCGCCAACCCGAAGCTCGCGCGCAGCCTTGGCGGGGTGGCCGTTGGATTGAATCCTGCCCAGTTCACAGGCTCGTGCGGCCAAGGCGCGTGTCTTGAAGAATCGGGCGGCCCATAGCCATTTGTCGATTCGTACGGAGGTCATGGATCTATTTTGCTACACTCGGCGATTTAACGGGCGGGTTGGAGGCTGAAGGAATTCGACCGTACACAGGAAGGCGCACGCCGCGATAAATCCTGCATCCAAACAAGCCTGTATGGGTCAAATGGGTACAGGCTGGCGGGCAATGGGTACCTTCACGAGAGCGACGTTGATCGCGGCAGACAACTTGGCGGGTCGCGGCGCGCGCCCAGTGGCCGCAGAATACAAGCGGCGTGATCTGCTGGAGTTGTCCGTAGGATATGGGCTGGTTCTGCTTGCGGTATGGACGCCCCGCCCCTTGCAAGGTGTGTTCTATTGGGCTGGGCTGGGCTGGGTGGTGCTGGCTACCGGAGTCTCGTTCGACGGATGGAGCGTGATGGGGCTGCGGTTCTCGGGCTTCTGGCGTTCGCTGTGGGTGGTGGGCGTAGCGCTGATGGTGGCGGGGATTGCAGGCTTGGTGGCGGGCAGGCTGCATACTTTGCACTTGCCGGGCGACCCCGTACTGTTCGTCAAACGTTACTGCGGCTATACGATCTGGGCTTTTCTGCAGGAGTTTCTTTTGATGGATTTCTTCCTGCTGCGTTTGCTGCGGCTGCTGCCCGAAAAGAAGATGGCGGTGATGGCGGCAGCAGGCCTATTCGCACTGGCACACCTGCCGAATCCTATCCTGACGCCAGCGACACTGCTCTGGGGTATTGCCGGCGGATTGCTCTTCCTTCGCTACCGCAATCTCTACACGCTGGCGATTGTGCACGCGATCTTTGGCATCTGCATCGCCACCACCGTCCCTGGTCCAATCAACCACAACATGCGGGTCGGACTCGGCTACCTGTACTATCGCCCCCCGGTGCGACTAACGTTCCCCGAGCAGCATCAACGCAGCCAGAATGACCATATCGTGTCCACGCAGGCATGGGTGATTGCAGAGGCCGCAACCCGGCGATCCTGACGCCAGGCGCGGCCATAGAAGATTCCTGCCACCGCGGCCAACAACACGTAGCGCCAGTTGAAATGCACGCTGCGCTTGTTAAAGTGGGCCAAACCAAATAGTACGGATGTGAGCAGAAGCGCCGCGCGCGCTCCCATGCGTCGCTCCAGAAGATTCTGCATCCATCCGCGGAAGAAGAGTTCTTCCGGAACGGCGATGAAGAAGAAGGTGAAGACGAATGCGCCCAGAAGCCCCGGCAATGGCGGCCGGAATGGGTGCAGACGCAGGAAGCCAATCTTCAAGCCAAGGGCAATTGCGATGGGAGCATAGAAAGCGCACTCGCGTAATCCAATGCCGAGGTCGCGCGGGCGCAGGCGCAGATCGAATCCAACTCCATCGAGTTGCCGCATCACCAGCAAGCCGTAGATTCCCGCATCCAGCAGCAGCATCTTGTTAAACACAGCAAGGTGCGGGGGCCAGGCGTGCTCAAACCAGCGAAGATCGACCGCCAGACCCAGGATGGCGAGAACCAGAAGATCACGCCAGTTGCCACGTTGATCGGGATCGACGCGTCTGGCCTGCCACATCAACGCGGAGAGCGTGACCGGCAGCAGCGCATACAACGCCAGCCAACCCCAGTGGAACGTTCCGGTGGAGCACGCTACCAGCAAATAGGGCACGCACAGCACAGCCGGGCCGAGCAGCCGAGCCGCGGTTGGGAGAGTCTGCGCCAGCCCTGCCACCCGGCTGGCAAAGAACGCCGCTGCCAGAAACGGTAGCAGGGTGAACAGCGCCGCGATAAGGATGGCCGGATTGAGCATCGGAGAGTTCAGTTCACAGCTTCTTGCCGTGCGGTACCAGACAAAAACAGATTACCGCAAGTGCTTCCAGCAACGCGGAAACAACTGCATGGATGAAGTGTGATCGTGGAATGAATCACAAACAACCTCAGGGCTTCCGGCTCACATTGAGATAGTGAGCGACTTGGCGATGTTTCGTCACCTATCGGGGGTCCCCGGTCTCAGCTCTTCGTGAGCGCGATACAATCGATCTCGATGTCGAACGGGCCGGTCCACTCCGGCACGCAGAAGAAAATCCGCGCCGGCGGATTGGTCGGGAAGAAGCGCTTGTAGATCTCGTTGAAGGTCTTGAAGCGATCCTTGGAGATGCACAGCACGTTGCACTTCAGGACGTGGTCGAGGTCCGACCCGGCCGCCTCGAGCGCGGTCTTCATCTGCGTCAGGATCAGCTCGGCCTGGCGCTCAAACGGCGCATTGGCTGCGATCTCCCCGGTCTCCGGGTCGAACGGCGGCATGCCCGAGACGAACACCATGTTCCCCGCCCGGGTGCAGACGGAGACGGGCGCGCCCCATTTCTCGAAATTGGTGTCGAACGGTTCGACGCGAATAATCTCTCGTTCCATGGCCTTCCTCCAGCAGGGTCAGTTCGGGATATGGACGGCCAGGCCGTTAACCTGAGGCCGGCGCCCGGTTTGCCGAATTGCGGCGCCACCAAATAATGTATCTCCCTGGCCGGCAATTCGGCTTGCAGCACCTTCGACGGAGTTCATCTGAGCCTGTGCAGCGGCTTGAAGGCTGCCAAGGAGCAAAGCCATGCGGATCGGCCCACCGATGCGGTCCCCAGCGGCAAGGCCAATCAGCACACCCCGACAGCGATCTTCTATGGTCGTTTGGCTCATGGCACATCCCCCCATCGGTTCGCTGAGGTGTGGATTTCGGGGACGTAGCCAGCACGAATTGTCGCCACAGTCGATTTCGGCGTCAGGACGATGACCTCGGCATTGTGCGGACGGCCTATGCGTTTCGTGTAGCCTCCCGCCGACCAGGCCAGTAACCAGTCGTTGTGGACCAGATAAGGTTCTTCCGCAAATTTGACGAAGACGCCATTCGGTAAATCAGCCAGGTTTGCCACGGAGAGATTCTTTGGGGCCACCCGCTCTGCATTTAGGCAGGTGTCGATGTCAGAGGCCGAGGGCTGCGAGCCACCTTTCTGAGGATGAGCCTGCTGCCAGGCGCGGCAAAAGGACTTGAACCGTTCCCGCCGACATTCGGCGCAGGGACGGTGCCCGGCTGCCAGAGCGGTTGCTTCGTCTAGGAAGAAGAGTTCGGTGTAACGACTTGGCGTCATCACCTTCCGCTTGCGTCCCCGAAACTCCAGCACACACACGATCCATCGCTTTCCTTGCCACTTCCGCCTGATGCGGCCTTCATCGTCATGGAGAACGCCACGATTGCCCATAAATGTTCCCCGCTCAGGCGTGGCAATGATCTCACCAAATGGATTCACACGATTCTGTCTGGGCGTCGGCACACCTGCTTCAACGGCTAAGAGTAGTCAAACCCTTGCGATTGTTCAAGGTAAACGCAGAGCAGGAAGATACCTGTGTACTACGGGGCTTTCCACTCAGAACGCTTGCGCCTGAGCTGAGAACTACGTTTGTGGGCGAAGGGAAGGGATGTGAAACGAGAAACAGCCGCTCCCCCGGTGTTCTTCAGTAGGGTTTGTGCCTGCGTGCGCGAAGCGGTTGCAATCAGCACGCCCCAGCATCAACCGAAGTTGATGGGATGTTTGCTGAGCCAATGCGAGTCACGCGTGGTACCGATGCCGCGCATTGCTCCGCGGGCCATTCCCGAAGAGAGTTGGCGGGTTTCCCAGGCCACGCCAGCGGTAAAGCCGACGACGCTACCGACGAAACCCATGGCGACGACGACGGTGGTGTTTGGCTTTTTTCGCTGCGCCAGCAGACCACAGAGTGCGCCAAGGCCCGCACCCATTACTGTGGGGGCCCAAGAGGCGCGTGCAGAACGCGACAGGATCGCGCCGGGCTCTTCGCCGCTGAGCATTGAATCGCGTGCAGAACGTGCACCCTGCCATCCAGAGTCAGCCAGATCACGTCCATATTCCACTTCCGACTTCAGCCACTCACCGATTTTGACTGCCATATCATCCTCGTGATGCTTAAAACATACGACTCAAGTTGATAGTAACTCTGACCGTGTGAAGTGGCGCAGAAAAATTCCTCTTTGCGGGCGGTTGGATAACTCCGGGACCGCCCGAAAAGAGGAAAGAGATGAAACCGGGTAATGGCCCTGGCCCGATGCTGGGCGGAAAGGCTTTCCCCGGAAGCTTTACGCGCGACGAGACACTCTTACTGTTTGACCATCATGCCCAGATACAGGCTCGTTGAGTCGGTAGAGAACAGATACATCGTATTGGCATCCACGGTGTAGATGGAGACAGGGACGTTATTGATGAATCCCGTGCCTCGCCCCAAGACCGGGTCGATGGAATAGGTGCCGCCGGTACTCACATCGACAGAGATGCCAGCGGTATCGGTTTGGGTGTCGATGGTGCCGAAAAGGGTACCGGCGCCGTCGGCGGAGAAGTTTCCGGTGGACTCGAAGGCGTTGAGGCCGCCGTTAACGCCGGTGAAGCTGAAACCGGAGAAATTTTCGGCGTAGTTGCCGGTGATGCTGGCGTTGGTTAGACCGAGAGTCTGGGCGCGCATGGTACCAGTCTCAAGAAGGGTAGAACCTGTGGTGAGAAGAACGGAGTGCTGCGGCGAAACCTGCCAACCCACAAGTCCCAAGCTGGAGGTGCTGACGTTAGTGTAGTTCAGGCTGGCTTGCCAGCGGCCAGTGGTGGTGACGGTATAGGGGCCGGTAAAGGCGGTGTTGGTGGAAAGACTGCCGCCGTCATTGATGTCCGCAACGGCGTTGGTGAGATTTCCGGCGCCATCCAGGGTAAAGCGTCCGGTCTCCTGTACCGGATTGCCGCTGCTGTCGATTCCGGAGATGTTGAAGACCTGGTTCCCGGTGAAGGTGGCATTGGTACCAGCGACGGAGGCGGCCTGTAGGTCGGCAAAACCATGGAGAAAGAATCTTGGATCGGCGCTGAGCAGTTCGAGACGGCTGGGCGAGACGTAATAGGCGATAAAGTTGTGGCTCCCCTGGGGAGCGACGGTGGCGGCAGTCGAGTTGGGGGTGACATAGCGAAAGGTGCCGCGACCATTCGCAGAGAGGCTGTAACTACCGCTGGAGACGCCGAGTTGCGCGTTGAAGGTGCCAGCGTCGTTCTCGTCGATGGTGCCGCTGGGGATGCTGCCCCCGCTGAGGTTCAACCCGCCGACTGCTCCATAGACAAACTGGCTGCTGTCCTCGCCGTCGAGGCGAAGGATAAAGGGTCCAGTGAGCGTAGTGGCCGGGGCTTGCGCCTCGATCCTGCCAATGGCGTCGAAGAGGACGTTGTTGGAAGTGGTGCCGTCCTGGAAGAGGTTGCCGACCACCGGAGCTAGCAGTGAGGAGGAGGACTGCAGGACAAAACGGTAGATGACTTGGCCGGAGCCACCGTTGAGAACGATTTGGCCGCGTCCGTCCTGATTGACGCTGTAGCTGCCGGCGATGGGTTCGTTCAGAGTTTGGCCGCCGCCATCGTTGATGGTGTCACGAACGCCCGAGGTAATGTTGCCATTGCCGTCCGCGGTGATGAGTCCGGCAACGGCGTAGGTGTTGTTTGCGGTGCTGCCGTTGACGGCGAAGACGTAGTTCCCCGTGAAACTGGCGTTCGAGAAACCGGCGTTGTTTCCGCCTGTGGGATTCGGAGGAATGGCGATAAAGTTGGAGGATCCGCCGCCGCCGCAGGCTACGAGGACGGAAAAAGCAACGACGCTGACCAGTGTGAGAAGAATTTTTTGCATAGCTATCCACCCATGAGAGAGATCTCTGCACAGAATAGAACGCGAGTGCAGGAAGAAAGTTGCGCATTTCATTAAAATAGAAGAATGGACAGCCAGTTGGTCGCATTTCCGCCTAAATCTCTCAGTCGAGAGCTATACCTGATCGGCTTTCGCATCGACCCGGCGGCGGAGGGTCCGCAGTTCTACACCTTGATCGGGTCGGAGGGGGACAGCGAGCGCCCCATCACCAAAGACGAGCGGATACTTTTCTTTCATCGGCCGGCGGACGCGTTGAAGGCTTTGATGGCAAGCGACAACGGCTTTAGTGACGTGCGTCCGGTGCCAACCGAGTTGGAACTGCTGTGCGACATCAGCCAGGCGCTTTATGTTGCCAATCAGGAAGACAACGACACAGATGGATTGCTGTTCGAGTTGATCGCAGTCTTCGACGACCTGCTGCGCGCGGTGAAACTGACCGTCCCGCCCGAATACACGGCGGTGTTGGCGGCGATTGCCGGACGGCTGGAAGAGAGCCAGGAGTTTGCCAGCTTTCTGGCCGAGACGGGACTGACCCGGGAAAAATTGGAAGACGCGCTGCTATGGTGCGTGGGAGCGGTGGCGGTGAAGAGTAGCTGGGTCGGGTAGCGGCATGGATAAGACGATTCGCTTCACCACTGTTTCATTTGCTGCATGGCTCTGTGCTTTTGCCTACTTCGGCCGCTACGCGACTTATATTGCCGACGATTTCTGCACGGCTGCCGCCGTAAAACACCAGGGCATATTTGCAAGCCAGGCAAGCAGATATCAGAACTGGTCAGGTCGCTACTCCTACAGCTTTGTCATGGCCCTCGTTCAGTCGCTCGGGTCATGGTGGCTACCGCTCACAGCTGCGACAATTATTAGTTTCGTGGTTATGGGTCTTTACATCGCGCTGCGAGGTCGCGTACAGCATCCATTTCCGCTCTCGCTCGCGATAACGACACTTGCACTTGCCTCAGCCCTTGATCTCGGACAGTTAATCTATTGGCCAACTGGGGCGGCCACGTATCCGATCTCTCTCCCATTGTTTGCTCTCGCCGTGCACTTTCTCACGCGTAAGAACATGGCGGCCGCAGCCATCTTGGTTTTCCTGAACGCCGGCTTTTCCGAAACATTTGCCGCTGTTCAAGTGTGTGTCTTGATCCTTTTGGCAAGTTGCGTGCCCCAGTTCCGACGCCTATGGCTGTTCGCACTTCTCGTTGCCATTGCAGGCGCTGTGATCGTTGCGACCGCCCCTGGCAACGCAGTGCGCGCCGCGCAACTGCCACCAACCCCTAACTGGTTGGCAACCCTTTCTATCGCGTTTCACGCCATGGCGACAGTAACAAGAACTTGGGTCACGGCAAAGTGGATACAGATCCTCGGCGCTGCGCTACTGGGAATGGCATGGCCACAGCGGCCAAGCAAACAGCTCGTGTTAGTGAGTGGCCTTTGCCTGGCCGCGATTACCGTTGCGACATTTGTTCCCAGCGCTTGGGCCATGTCAGAGGCTCCTCCAGCTCGCGCTCTTTTTATCTTCACCACCGCTGCCATTTTGTTCACCGGGGTCGCCGCGGGAGCTATTCGTGTTCGTGACCGTGCATTTCCGGCAGTGATGGCGTTTGCTCTCATCCTAGGGTCATTCGCTCCTGCTCGCGTTGTCTATACCTACGCGAGAAAATTGAACTCCTATCGCCAATACGACGCCGATTGGCATGCTCAAGACGTGTATCTCCGCTCTTCAAGCAGACGGGCGATGATTCTTCCCCTTAGAGGTACATCTCTGGTGAATGCGATTGAAGAACCTACCCGCGACGCGCATCATTTTGCGAATCGATGCATTGCGGCTGCCTACGACCTGGATTCGGTGGAAGTTCCAAGCGCCCCATAACCCTAGCGCCGAGTAACGGCGATCTCAGGCAGGTGGCGCTTGGCCTGCGGCGGGAACTGGAGATGGTCGCGGATGAGATTTTCCTTGAGTCTGGCGAAGGCCTCGTCGGGAGTATTTACAAACTGGAAGAGGTTCACGTCCTCTGGGGCGATGGTTCCGGCGTCGGCCAGCGCCTCCAGATTGAGCACGCGACGCCAGTATTCCTCACCATAGACGAGCACGGTCATTTTTTTTGCGAGCTTTTCGGTCTGGGCCAGGGTCAGGATCTCGAAGAGTTCGTCAAGGGTTCCGAAGCCGCCAGGAAAGACCACAAGAGCCTTGGCCAGATAGGCGAACCAGAGCTTGCGCATGAAGAAATAGTGGAACTCGAAGTTGAGCTCCGGGGTGATGTAGGGATTCGGCTCCTGCTCACAGGGGAGGGCGATGTTGAGGCCGATGGTTTTGCCTCCGGCCTCGTGGGCGCCGCGATTGGCGGCCTCCATGATTCCCGGGCCTCCGCCGGTGGTGACGACGAAGCGATGGCGCTTGCCGGGCAGGGTGCGGGTCCAGTCGGTGAGCATGTGCGCAAGGTGGCGGGCATCTTCGTAGTAGTGGGCCATGTCCACGGCACGATTGGCGCGATGGGTCACCTGCTCGTGATCGGCAGTCGGAGTCTTGCAGCCGGGAACGGCGAGCAACTGGACGGCTTCCTTCGCGTGGGTGAGGCTGTGGAAGCGGGCGGAGCCGAAGAAGACTACGGTGTCCTGAATCTTCTCGCGACGGAAGCGGGCGAGTGGCTCGAGGTACTCGGCGAGAATGCGCAGGGGGCGCCCATCGGGCCCCTTGAGGAATTCCTCATTGTCGTAAGCAAGTGGTGAGCGCGTGGAGCTGTGTTTCGTCTGATCAGCCATAAATAATGTTTGTCCCAGCCCGCTAGCGGAGATCGCGATAACGCAAGGCGTCCGATATTCCCATCCCGACATCGACCACACCGACGCCGGAGATCATTCCGCGGACAAAACTCTGCGTGAGGATAAATTTGATCGAGGGCCATCCGGCCAGCAGCGGGTTCTCGGTCCAGAGGCGCGTCCAGGGAAGCACCATGACCAAGAGACCGGCCCAGACAGCAATGACGACCTCGACTACGAGCAACAAGCGCTGCGCCCACACCGGGGGGTGAGCGTCTGGCGGGATGAGTCGGCCGGGATTTTCCTCCGGCGCTGGCGGTTGTGAGGTCTGGTTCAGCGGTCCTACTTCCATCGTCGATTCGATGCGTCCCTATCTTCCCGTGATGAACTCTACCTGGCCGAGAGATCTGCCGTTCCGGCTTCCCTCAGCATCAACCTGATTCTACGCTGAAGAAAGCGAAAGACCGAGTGGTGAGTGGACGCCGCGAAGAAAAGACAGAAAACATCGCCTCTCAGGGCGCCGCAGGGGTCGGTGCACTTGTGATTGTCAGCAGTTCTACGGCAGAGCGCAAGTCGCTATACGGCAGAGCGCAAATCGTGAATTCGGGATGCCACGTCGCGATAGTCGATGTTGGTGCCGTAGACCTCCATAAAGTGGTCGAGCGCCTCACGCTTCCTCCCGGCTGCCTCATAGGCGCTGGCGAGCTCGTAATTCAGGGCGGTTCGCGATTCTTCGTCCGACGCCGATTCCAAGGCGCGTTGGAACCACTTGAACGAAGCCTCAGGAACGGACTTCTCGACAAAACAGGTGGCGAGCCAGATGTAAGCCTCCTGGGCGCGTGCCTTGCTCATTCCGGGTCCGGCCATTTTGCAGACCTTCTGCAACTCACCGATGGCCTCATCCAGCAATCCCATCTCGCGGAAGGCGATTCCCAGGTTGAAGTGAGTTTCTGGATCGTTGTCCTCATCTTGCGGCGAGGCCAATTCCTGCTCGAAACTTTGCAGAAGATCGCCAAAGACGCTGGGCGCAAGAGGCGCTTCGGGCTCTGATGCAACTTCCTCGGCAGCAAACAGGTGGGACACCAACTCCTGCCCATCCTGCGCGCGAACGGGGGCAGCCGGGAAGGGATCACGTTCCGCGAATGCATACACCGGAACCGCCAACGGCTCCGCAGGCGCTATGGCGGGGATGGCTGCCGCAGGCTCAGGAGCAGAATACGCGGGTCGCGGCGCGGACGCCGGGACTTCACGCCGGGGCTGGGGCGCGGGAGTAAAGCTGTCTCCCAAGTCGGCATCGAGCTCGGCTGCCAGCGAGCTGAGCGATGGCGCGGCGGGCGATGGCGGCGGAACGTCAAAGGACGGCGGTGGAAAGGATGAGAGATCGTTCCCAAACTCATCGTTCCCTAGCTCAATGACCTCGACGGGAGCATAGCGCGGCTCCGGGGGGTGAGGCGCGGCTCCGGGATTGGGTTGGCCCTGGAGCAACTGGCTGCGCAGAGCAGGCAATTCGGGATGCGACGGGCAGGCCGCGGCCAGGCGTGCGATCGCGGTCTCGGCCTCCGACCAGATCCGCTGTGCCAGGCAGAAATGTACCTCCTCGAGCAGCTCCAAGACTTGGCCAGATACAGGGGCAGAGGATGCAACAGGAGACTCAACTGCGGGAGATGGAGGCGGCGGGGCCGGAGTATCCTGCCAGACGGACTCCCACTCGCTGGAGAGATCGATCTCCTCGGCGCTGCCGCTGGCGGGATCCACATCCGCTGAGAGGTCGAAGTCCATCGTGCTGAACTCGTCGCCGTCCTTTGCCTCCCAGGTAGTGGTCTGATCGGAGCCGGCAAGATTGGCATAATAACCGGCAGCTTCGGTCTCACCCAGGCTCTCCAGCACACGTTGCATGGTGCTGAAGCACTGGGCGGCCTTGGCAGATTGACCATCCTGCCGGTAGAGCGTGCCCAGGGTGGATTCAGGCGCAAATCCTCGGGGGCGCTGAGCAATGCCAGTTCCAAGGCGTCAATGCCGCGCTTCTTGGAGGAAAAAGATTCGCAGAGTTCGGCTTCGGTGAGGGCGGTGGAAATCCGTTCCTCTATTTCCGGCGGATAACTCTGCGAAGGCAAGTTGGGCTCGTTGCCGGTGAGAAACTCTTCCAGGCTGCGAGGCTCATCGTCCGGCTTGGTTCCCATGGGCGGAGTAGGTGCACCCGGGCCGAGGCGAGCGCAAACCTGACGGTAGCCCTGAACATGCGCGGCGTTCTCCGGCTCCAGCTCGATGAGTTCTTTGTATGCGTCGCGCGCGCGCTCGAACTGGCTGCTTTGCACACAGGCGTGAGCCTGGAGTTCGAGAATCTCGGCGATCATGGAGCTTTCGCCGGCGCGCTGGAAGAGGTTGTACAGCGTCTGCAGAGCCTCCGGGTCGTTGCGTACCCGGGAGACGGCGCCGTGCAGATGCGCCATCACATCTTCTTTGTCATGAGCAAGGACTTGAATCGGAAAACTCGTTGTACAGGTTGATCGCCTGCAGGGTTTCGTTCGCCTTGTACAGACGCGCCCGCGACCTTCACCACGCCATCCGCGTCCTGATGGACCGAAACCAGCTTGCGGCAGATCGGGATGGCGTTGTCGAGCTTATCCAGCTTCAGGTAGGCCGACAGAAGATTGCGCAGTCCGTCGGCGCGCGAGTCCAAATCGGGGATCGCTTCGTAGAGTTCGGCGGCCTTTTCGGCATCTCCCAACTCGAGACGTGACCTGGGCGCGGAGCTCCTGGGCGCGAAGGTTGTCGCGGTCGAGGGCGATCAGGCGTTCGAGAATCTTCTGCGCGGGTTCCAGTGCGTGGCGTTCGACGAGCGTCAAAGCCGACCGCGAAAGCATCTCCTTGGCTTCTTTTTTCTCGCCGCCCTGGCTCATCAGATCGGCGGTGCGGGTGATGACCTGCACGTTTTCCGGATCGAACAAAACGAGTTGTTTGAGCAGCCGCAGAGTTTCCTTGGACTGGCCCTTGCGGGTGTAAGCCTCGGCGGCCTGCAGCAGCATGGATCTTGCGTCGCTGACCAGTCCCTGCTTGCGGTAAAGCTCGGCAAGCTTTTCCATGGTCGCCAGCCCGTTGGGGTCGAGCTTGGTGATCTTTCGGTACATCGCGATCGACTTCGGAAGGAAGCCGTCGGCGGCATAGGACTCGCCGATCACGCGAAAGCGCTCGATCGCCTTTTCGTTCTGTCCCAGCCGGGCGTAGATGTCGCCAACCGTGTTGAGGATGGCAAGATCGTTGCGGTTCGACCTGCAGAATCTTTTCGTATTCGGAGATGGCGTTCGGCAGCTTGTTCTGCTGCAAATACTTCTCGGCGTTGGCCCGCGACTTTTCTTTGTTGAAACCGAATCCGAACATGATTGCACTCCAACGCGTCTGCGTCCGGCGAACGGACTGCGGCCGTGAACCGTGGTACGCAGGGATCACCACTGTATTTGGCTTACGGTAACACAGCTTCAGCGGTGCCTGAAACCATCCGAAGCCCCCGGAATCACTGTTTTAGTGGACATGTCCTAATGGAGGAGGCACAGGAAACGGGAACTGAGCGGGCGGGCGGCAATTGACAGCAAATAACGGTCTCGGTAGGTTTAGGGCTTGCCGTGATGAAATCTCATCCCGCCAGGAACTCAATCTCAGGTGTCCGCCTGTCCGCGTTGCTGCTACGCTGGTCGTCGCCAGCCTGGCCATCCACGGCTATCACTATGGGATTGAGGACGAAGCGATATATTTGCCCGCGATCAAGGCCCACCTGAATCCGGCACTTTATCCCCATGACGCGGTTTTTTTCAAGACGCAAACCCAGGCCGACGCTGTTTGATGAACTCGTAGCGGCCAGCGCCCGGCTGCTCAATGCACCTGTTGACTGGACGGTTTTCGCATATTACCTGGGAACGCTGCTGGCCTTTTATGCCGGATTGTGGGCACTGGCGGCGACGCTCTTTCCCGGGCTTACGGCGCGGCTGGGAGGAATGCTGCTGGTAGCCGCCGCGCTGACGCTACCGGTGGCGGGAACCTGCATCTTTATCGCCGATCAGCATCTGCATCCGCGAACTCTGGCGACGGCGCTGATCTTGTTGGCCGCGGCGCGGCTGGCCCCGCGAGCATGGGGCAAGCCGGTGGCGGCCGGGACTATGCTCCAGGCCGCGCTGTGGATGGTCGCCGCGACGCTGATCCACGTCCAGATGGCATTTTACGGGCTGCTGTTTCTGGGAGTTCTGCTGCTGCCCCCGCGGGCGCTGGAGGGAAGACTGAGGCTGCTGGCTGCCCTTGTCGCCGGTGTTGCTGGCGCGTCTGGCGGAGAACAGTCGGCCCGGAATGGCAGGAGGCCGCACGTACGCGCACCCAGCACTATCTGCTGCAGTGGGAGTGGTACGAGTGGTTGGGGGCCATCGCGCCCATTTTTGTATTGTGGGCCATGGCGAGACTGGCGAGGCGGCACGGGCTTTCCGAGGCCGCGGCCGTGGCGAGGCGGACAGCGCTGTTTGCAGCCGTGGGATTCGTGGCGGGATGCGTGATTACGATTCCGCCGCAACTGGAGCGGCTGACCGTCTATCAGCCGTTGCGAATGCTGCACCTGACCTATATCGTCATGACGCTGCTGGCGGGGGGACTGCTTGCGGAACTTGTGCTGAAGCAGAAGCTCTGGCGCTGGGCCTTGCTGCTGCTGCCGATTGCGGCGGCTATGAGCGTGGCACAGTTCGAGTCGTTTCCGGCTACGCGCCACATCGAGTGGCCGGGGCGCTTGACGGGAAATGCCTGGGTGGAGGCCTTCAACTGGGTAAAGGGCAATACTCCGGTGGACGCTTACTTTGCGCTTGATCCGCACTACATGAGCTACGAAGGTGAGGATTTTCATGGCTTTCGCGGGCTCGCCGAGCGCGGACAGATGGCCGACTGGGACAAAGATCCCGGCGTGGCGCTGCTGTTTCCAGAGCTGGCGGCGCGCTGGTCGCACGAGGTTCATGCGCTGGACAACTGGAACCGATTTACGGCAGCGGACTTCCATGGCTTGCATGAGCAGTTCGGCGTGGATTGGACGGTGCTCCCCTATGCCGACACGCAAGCGCTGACGGCAGAGCAGGCAAGCGGCGGACCGGCAGCAATCAGGCCGGTCTCTGAGGTGATCCCGGCCTCCGATTGTCCTTACCGCAAGCATGGCGTGATGGTCTGCAGGATTCGATAGAAAGCATTCGGCAACCAAACAACGTAGCGTCCATTACTCCGCGGAATGATGTAGCACCAACACGATGAGATAGCGAGCAGTGCGTACTGATACCACTCCATATGCCGGTTCTCCAAACGCCTGCCGCCAGCGAGTGTAATATTCGTCAGACTCAGGACGAGGCATTGCTCATAGCCGCGAGCCAGCCCTGATTTAAAAAATGTAGAGCCTTATACTTGGCGTAGGTTTCGAAGTCCAAATGCTTCACATTCGGGAGCTGGTATATTACTGGACTATGACCTGGATTGAACGAACTGCACGGCAGCGGTCGGTGCGGCAGGCGATATTGTTCCTGCTGGTAACGGGAGTCGTGGTATCGATGTATGCACTGAATGCGTGGTACTGGGGACCGTTCTTTCATGGGCCAACGGTGGTGGACGCGGCGGCACTGGATACAGCCGCGACGGCTGCGGACAATATCGGAAAGATTTCTACGCCCTTTGCAACCGTGACCGGTGACAAGGTGTTGAATACCGACGTGCAGGAGGTGACGACATACGAAGGCCTCATCTCGCACGTATCAGCGGGGTACTACGCCCTGAGGGTAGGCGACAGGATACTGATCGTGAAGAGCCCGAAGCCGCCAACGACGACCATAACAGGCTCACTCGATCCGATGCCGTACGATCTGAAGACACAACTGCTCCCCGATGATGTGGACCCGGCGGTGAAGGCGCAGGTGTATCCGCTGCTGCTGGAAACGAAGTACCGCGAGCCAGGTTTCATAGGGATCTTCTGGGGGCTGCTGGCCGAAGCGATCTTCGGCTTCTTCGCTTGGCGGTCGTGGATGCGGCTGATAGGTCGCCAGGAGCATCCGGCTGTAACGCGGGCGAAGACGTGGGGGGACCTTTTTGTTTCCTCGGCCGCCGTAGAACTGGAGTTGCAGAGCGCGGTGAAGTGCAGGAGCAAGGGCTGGACGCTTAGCGAGAACTATGCGGTGCAGCGTACGCTCTTCAGCTTCAACGTCTTCTGGATGGAGAATCTGCTGTGGGTGCACAAGATGGCAACCAAGCGCAGCGTCAACATGATTCCGATTGGGACCCGGTATACGGCGTCGCTGAACTTCAGCGACGGCAGTGCGGAGATCGTCGGCAAGCAGAAGCGAGTGGATGAGTTGTTAGAGTTTGCAACGGCAAGGGCGCCGTGGGTGGTGAATGGTTACAGCGAAGAACTGGCTGCGATGTACAAAAAGTCGAGGGATGGGTTTGCCGCCGAGGTGTTGAAACAAAAGAAAGAGATGGGACGCGAGTCTAGCTCATCTTGTGCGCATTTCTAAGATGGTTCGTGCCTGCAAGCCGCGTTTCTGAAACGGTGGTTTCAGGAAATACCAGAGGCGCAATATCGCTCGCTAAAGGACGTCCGTCATCATCGCTGAGTGGCGGGGATAGATCGGCCAGGGAGTTGGCCGCAGTAGAGCTTCTTGGCCCCGCTGCGAAGGGACGCATTCTTTGTTGCCAGGAATTGAGCAAATGATGCTGCATTCACGCTGAAATGGGGTGACATGGCGGCCCAGGACGAAGCTTGCAAGATTAATTTCATTGTTGATTCAGTCACTTACCTTTGGTGCAGGGTTTTCTGGATGCACATTCTGAATTCGTAGTGCTACAATGTCCGCGCTTTATGATTTGGAAGGACGCAAGCGGTAGACGCGCCCTGAGAGCGACAAACAAAGCGCTGCTCCGGAACACATCTGCACACGACATCCCTCCGATTCACTCAGCCTGATTTCAATTCAAGAAGGAACAAGTAACACCATGGAACAAGGAATCGTTAAGTGGTTCAATGACGCGAAGGGCTTTGGTTTCATCAGCCGCCAGAATGGCGAAGACGTTTTCGTTCACTTCTCGGCTATCCAGACAAATGGCTTCCGGAGTCTCAAGGAAGGCCAGGCCGTGCAGTTCAACGTCGTCAAAGGACCCAAGGGATGGCAGGCAGAGAACGTTACGGCCGTTTAGTTTTCGCGTCCGAAAAGTTCTGAGTGGAATGGGCAGCCAACTGGCTGCCCATTTCTTTTTTACTACTTGAGTACATATCCTTGGGTACTCTTGCGTTGCGTCCGGCTTCTACGTAGCATGATCTCTCTATCCGCTGATTGCGATGGATGCACGTCCCTACGGCGATGCCGGGCTGCATTCCGCTTCCCGTGCGGCGTTGGAGATTGACTTGAAAAAGAGCTTGTTGAAGCACCTTGCCGATGTAAATCGTGAGCTCTGGCTCGTTTTTTCCTTGTTTGTCATTGCCGCGTTATGTAACTTTTTGATCGCCAACCACGGCATGCTGCTCAGTTTCTATACTTTCCCCACATTGTTCTCCGCCTACTGCTACGGACGGCGCCACGCGACCCTGACGGCCTTTGCCAGCGCCTTGATCGTGGTTCTGATCACCTTTCTGAATCCAAACTTGTTTGGACATAGGTCGGAGACGATCAGTTCGCAGTGGTTTGACATCGTGGTGTGGGGTGGTTCGCTGATTCTTACGGCATTCGCCATGGGCACGCTGTATGACCGCAATGCGGCACGGATGCGCGAGTTGCGCGATACCTATCACGGCGTGCTGATGATTCTGCGGCAATTCATTTCCAAAGACACCTATACCCAGAACCACTCGTATCGCGTCTCGCTTTACGCCGCGCGCATCGCCGAAGAAATGGGATTTGACGAGGAACGCGTGGAAGACGTGCGCGCCGCAGCCCTGCTGCACGATATCGGCAAACTGGACATCAGCCGCGAGATACTCTACAAAGCCGCACAGCTAACCTCGACCGAGTACGAGCAGATGAAGGAGCACGTCGCCCGAGGAGTGAATCTGCTGGAGCCAGTGGGCGGCTCATTGCGCCGCGTGCTCCCCATCATCCTGTCTCACCACGACCGCTATGATGGTAGTGGCGGCTACAGCGATCGCGCGGGAAATGACATCCCTCTGGAAGCCCGTATCCTCTCGGTGGCTGACGCCTACGATGCCATCACCAGCGATCGCCCCTACCGCAAGGGAAGTACTACGTATGAGGCGCGTGAGATCCTGGAACGCGGCGCCGGCCGCGAGTTTGACCCGGACGTGATCGCGGCATTTGTACGCGCGTACCGCAAAAACCAGATGGAGATCCCCGACCTAGTGGTCTGAGGCCGCTGCACCGGCTTGCAGGCGTTGCTCCCCCGATACCGGGGATCGAGCGAGATGGTATATGAAAAGGCTCCGAAGTGTTTCGGAGCCTTTTCGTATGGTGCGCCCGGCAGGGCGCACTCACTTGGAGGTGAAAGTCCTCTACACACCCGGCAAGGGGAAGTGTTAGCTGAACGGCAAGGGTGTCCGTCGCGAGGCGGGATCCGAAGGAAGCCGGAGGCAAAGCGCTGGCCTGACGAACAGGAAGCGGATAGAGGCGGCACGGCGGGGTAAGCGGGCCATTAGACGCAAAGCCCAGTTCTTGCACGGAACGCCGTGACGTATATCCGACAGGCATAAGCGTGAAGGTGGGTGCGCAATACCCGGGGAGATCTGGTGGTCTGCCTTGTGCTACCGGCATTGAGAGATGTTGGGAAGGATCACCAGAAGTCAGCCGAGGCCATAGTAGTACCGCGCAAGCGGGACGAAGGGCCGAACATGAAATACGGGAGTAGGACAACAGATCTCGATGCGAACCGATGATGCAGAAGCGTACGCGAGTACGGCCAGCACAGGCAAAGGCAGGCGGAACCTGCCGGGAACTGGCGCGGGCGCGGAGGTTCGGACGGCGGCTGTTGGGCGAACGAAACCAGAAGCACTGCGGCTGATGGAAGCCGCAGTGGAACGCAGCAACATGCTGTGTGCCTACGAGCGCGTGGTGAAGAATAAAGGCGCACCGGGGGTCGATGGACTGACGGTGGCCGCATTCAAACCATGGCTCCAGGCGCACTGGCCGAGAGTAAGACAAGGGCTGCTGGCAGGCGAGTACGTGCCGTCGGCGGTGCGCAAGGTGGAGATACCGAAGCCGCAAGGCGGGGTTCGCACGTTGGGCATTCCGACGGTGTTGGACCGTCTGATTCAACAGGCGCTGCATCAGGTGATGCAACCGCTATTCGAACCCGAGTTTTCTGAGTCGAGCTACGGTTTTCGTCCCGGACGCAACGCGCACCAAGCGGTCAAAGCCGCGCGGAGCTACGTTGCCGAAGGCAGGCGCTGGACTGTTGATCTCGATCTGGAGAAGTTCTTCGACCGGGTGAACCACGACGTGCTGATGGCGCGGGTGGTGCGCAAGGTGAAGGATGAACGGGTGTTGAAGCTGATCCGGCGCTATCTGGAAGCGGGGCTGATGGAAGGCGGGGTGGTGAGTGCGCGAACGGAAGGCACGCCGCAAGGTGGACCACTGTCGCCGCTGCTGTCCAACATCCTGCTGACCGATCTGGATCGCGAACTGGAGAGACGCGGGCATCGCTTCTGCCGTTATGCGGATGACTGCAATATCTATGTCGGAAGCAAGCGGAGTGGACAGCGAGTGATGACGGCGATCACAGCGTTTCTGGAGCAAAGACTGAAGCTGAAGGTCAATGCGGCCAAGAGCGCGGTGGCGCGTCCGTGGCAGCGGAAGTTTCTGGGCTACAGCATGACGTGGCACAAGAAACCGAAGCTGAAGATCGCGCAACAGAGCCGTGAGCGCTTTGCGGAAAAGGTCCGCAAGGCGCTACAGGAGGCACGTGGCAAAAGCCTGAAACAGGCGGTCGAGCAGCTCAATCCCCAACTACGGGGATGGATCTCGTACTTCCGGCTTACCGAAGTAAAAGGTGTGCTGGAGGAACTCGATGGCTGGATCAGACACAGGCTGCGAGCGCTGCTCTGGCGGCAATGGAAGCGCAATCACACACGGGCCAAGAACCTAATGCGACGTGGACTACAACAGCAACGTGCGTGGCAATCGGCCACCAACGGACACGGTCCGTGGTGGAACAGCGGTGCCTCGCACATGAATGAAGCCTATCCGAAGTCTTGGTTCGACCGCATGGGGCTAGTTTCGCTGCTGGAAACTCAGCGGCGCTTCTCGCCTGTTTCATGAACCGCCGGATGCGGAACCGCACGTCCGGTGGTGTGGGAGGACGGCGGGGGTAACCCCGCCTCCTACCCGATATTTCTCCACGACGCCACCGCGGCCTGGAACCGGTACCGCTGCCGACTCGCCTGCTGGTCTTCGCTGGTGCCATCCCTAAGGCGGCAGGTCAGAAATATATTGACAATAACCGCCGAAAGGCGATGATAGACACTCCGGCCAGAGCGCCTCTTCGCTATCGAAGCGGTTCAGGAAGCAGTTTCAGGAGAGTCCCACGCATGTCGCAGCGCAGTCTGGTCCTCGTCGAAAAAGCGTGGAGCCAATATTTTGAAAGCGGCGAACTCGATCTAAAAACCCTGCGGCCTGAAGTGGCGAATTCCTGGCAGCGATGCCGCAACCTCAAGGTCAACCCCTTTCAAGAGACGCCGGGCAGCGTCAACCAACTGGAACTCCACGAGCGTCTCTACGCGAAGCAGCGCCTCATGAAGATCGCGCGGCCATTCATGGAGAACCTCTACAACTTTGTCAAGGGTTCGGGATTCCAGGTAATTCTCACGGACGAGTTCGGCTTCCTTCTGGACGTGCTGGGAGACCCGGAAATTGTTTCGCAGACCAGGCAGCTCGACCTATGTCCTGGAGGCGACTGGAGCGAAGCCGTCAAGGGAACCAATGCCATCGGAACCGCGATCGCCGAGCGTAAACCTGTCCAGATCCACGCCTGGGAACATTTTTCGCGGCAGCATCATTTCCTCACCTGCTCGGCCGCGCCCATCTTCGACACCGACGGCACCATGATCGGAGTACTCGATATCACCGGCGATTACCGCGTTGCCAACCCCCACACGCTGGGAATGGTGGTGGCCGGGGTCAACGCGATTGAAAACCAGCTTTGCCTGCAAAAGGCAACGCACAAGCTTTACATGGCGTATCGCTATTCCAACACGCTGCTGGAAAGCATGTCTGACGGTCTCATCTCGATCGACAACAATGGCCTGATCACGGAAATCAATGCCAAGGCGGGAGAGATTTTCGGGGTGAACGCCGGCTCGGTGAAGGGACGACACGTGACTAAGGTTTACCAGCGTCCGCCGGTTCTGCAACTGCTCATCGATGGCATTGAATACATAAACAAAGAAATGACCGTCGAACGCACGGGGAGAAAGATCCATACCTCCGGTTCTCTGCTACGCGACGATCGTGGCGCGATCATCGGCGCGGTTGCCGTGTTTCGGGAAAATACCACCCGCCTTTTGCAAGCGCCGCGGCGACCCGCCTTGCCGGCTCAGCGCTACACCTTCGACGACATCATCGGGCAAAGCTCGGCGATCACAGAACTGAAGGAGTGGGCCCAGTTGGCGGCCAGCAGTCCTTCCACCGTGCTGATCAAAGGCGAAAGCGGGACGGGCAAGGAGCTTTTCGCCCAGGCGATTCACAATGCCAGCGGAAGGAGGGACCACCCCTTCATCGCCATCAACAGCGCTGCCCTTCCCGAAACACTGGTGGAGAGTGAACTGTTCGGCCATGACGAAGGTGCTTTCACCGGTTCCAGAAAAGGTGGGCATACCGGCAAGTTCGAAAACGCCGAGGGCGGCACGGTGTTCCTCGACGAGATTGGCGACATGCCTCTGGGCGTCCAGGCGAAGTTGCTGCGCGTGATCCAGGAAAAGAAAGTGGTACGCATTGGCTCAGCGCAGGAGAGGCAGGTAGACATCCGTATCATCGCCGCCACGCACAAGGATTTGCACGCCGAAGTACAGCGCGGTACCTTCCGGCAGGATTTGTATTACCGGTTGAATGTGCTGGAAATTCGGGTGCCCGCCTTGCGGGAGAGGCTGGATGACATACCGGCGCTGACCGCGCATTTGACCCGGCAGATCGCCGCCAAGTTAAACCGAGGCGAGATTCGAACCGATATCCATTTCCTGAACACACTGAAGACGCACACCTGGCCGGGCAACGTCCGCGAGCTTGAGAATACGCTGGAGCGGGCCATTGTGCGGATGGGTGAGGATGGGGTGCTGAGGGCTGATATTCTCGACTTTGCCGCAGATGAGCGGTCCAGCGCGTCGCCCGCCGCGGGCAAGAGGGACGTTGCCGACATCAAGTCCCTGCGCGATGCCGAGAAACAGCTTATTTGCGAAGCTCTCGCCGCGTATGAAGGAAACATCCGGCAAGCTTCAGCAAAGCTCGGCATTGGCCGCAACACTTTTTACCGCAAGATGAAAGAGTACGGAATTCTGAATTGAACTCCGCACTTCCCTTACGCGATAGCACAATCACATTCAGCCTACGGTGAGTTCTACGATTCAAGCATGATCGTATTGTTTGAAATCAGGCGCACATCCACCTCATCCCCTGCGGAAAACGATGACCGCTCTGCCGGAAGCAAGGCAATCCCGTCCGCTCGGATCAGCGTCTTCAACATGCCAGTGGTCTGATCGCCCGAGCTAAAGGCCAGCAATTTGCCTTCGCGGGATTCCAGCCGGACTCGCAGAAACTTAACCGTACCTGGTTTTTTGGATACGTCTTCCTGCAGGACGGCGCGAACACGCGGCCGCAAGATGCGCTTGTATCCCATCGTCTTCAGGATTGCGGGCCTTACCAACTCATCGAAAATAATCATGGATGCCACGGGATTCCCTGGCAAGCAAAAGATCATTCGTCCGTCTTTCACTCCGAACGTAGTCGGGCCGCCCGGTTTGACATCCACGCCATAGAACACCTGTTTCATACCCAATTCGGCGAGCACCTCGCGCACCAGATCGCGGTCGCCGACCGACACCCCGGCGGAGGTGATGAAGATGTCTGCCTGAAGACCAATGGTCATCTTGGCAACGTGGCTTGCATGAGTATCCAGGGCGATGCCAAGCCTTTCGACGGTGGCACCACAGCCTCTGACGGACGCCGCCAGCGACACCCCGTTGCTATCGACGACCTTGCCTGCCAGGACCGGATCTCCGGCGGCGATCAACTCATCGCCGGTGGAAAGAATTGCGACCCTCGGTCTGCGATAAACCATCACGCGGCTTCGGCCAAACGAGGCCATCATGTTGATCTCCGGGGCGCGAATTACCGAGCCGGTCGGAATAACGACCTCATCGCGATGCACATCGGCGCCCGCAAAGCGAATATGCTGACTCGCGCGAACCGGCGCTTGGATCGTGACGTACTCGTCGCGGACCTCCGCCTCCTCAAACGGAACCACCGCATCGGCTCCCGGAGGAATTCGCGCGCCGGTCATAATCCTGACCGCGCAGCCTTGCTCCACTTGAACGGTGGATGTTGCGCCTGCAGGAATGAAGCCCACGACGCGCAATCTCGCCACTCCCGTGCAGTCGGCCACCCGGACCGCAAAGCCATCCATAGCCGAGTTATCACAGACCGGCATCTCGAATGGAGCGACAATATCTTCGGCGGTCACCAAGCCGAGCGAGTCAACCAACTCCACCGCTTCCGTGCCTAGCGTCTTGCTGTGATCGAGAATCAACCGCCGTGCTTCTTCAAGCGTTGGCATTGCAGTCTCCCTCGGTGCGGCGCGGCGAAGCGCTGGCTGAAAGTTGTTCGGAAATTCTGCCGACCTTTCCATCTTCGAGGTAAATCACTCTTCCTCCCAATCTTGCGCCGAGCCGCTCGTCGTGACTCGACATCACGATCGTCATGCCGCGAGCCGCAAGCGAAGCGATCAGCGATTCCAAGATCTCGGCGCTCCCCCGATCGACATGGGCAATCGGTTCATCCAGGAGCAGTACTTCGGACTCGCAGGCCAGAGCCCGCGCCAGTGCCACCCTCCGGCTCTCGCCGCCTGACAATTGCCTTGCGTTCCTTGACGCGAATCCTTCAAGCCCAACCATCGCCAGCGATTCCTTCATCACGCTCTGCGCGCGATCCTTGCTGACCCCTCTTGCTGCTGGTCCAAATGCCACATTCTCTGCCACGCTACCGGCGAACATAAACGGATGCTGATGAAGCAGTGTGACTCGTTTGCGCAAGAGAGCGCACTCTTTTGGCTCCCATTTCACCGCGATGCCATCGAAGAAAATCTCGCCTTGATCGGGCTTTTTCAGGAAGGCCATGAGGTTCAACAGCGTGCTCTTGCCGGAACCGTTCGCGCCCGTCAGCAGATGCAGCCGTCCCGAATCAAACGTGAGATCCTCGACGGTCACACCGGGCTCATTGCCATAAAGCACTTGGATCGATGAGAGTTGGTATTTGGCGCTGCTCATGCCCGGTAACTCTCTTGTGCGACGGTCAGGAAGATATTGATCGCAAACGACACCACCATGAGAATAACCCCAAGCGCCAGGCCAAATGCAAATTCGCCCTTGCTCGTCTCCAATGCGATGGCCGTAGTCATGGTACGCGTAAAAAAGCGGATATTGCCGCCCAGCATCATCGCCACGCCGACCTCTGAGATCACTCTCCCGAAGCCCGCAATGATGGAAGCCATGATTCCGAAACGGACCTCGTGCGCCAACTGAAACATGCTCTGCAGTTGACTGGCCCCGAGCGTGAGCGCGGTAGGAAGAATTCTCTGATCCGCGCCCTGCATTGCGCTCACCGTATAGTTGGCGACAATTGGAGTGGCCAGAATCGCCTGCCCTATGATCATGGCTCGCGGCGTAAACAGCAGTCCAAGAAAACCAAGTGGCCCTTGTCTGCTCAACAAGCCGTACGCCAACAATCCGATCACCACGGTAGGCATCGCCATCAGGCTGTTCAAGAGAACGCGCACTGTCCGCTTCAGCGGAAACTTGCCCAACGCAACCGCGATCCCAATCGGTACGCCAAGGACGGAAGCAAAAAGCACGGACCAAATTGCTACGCTGAGAGAGGTCTCAACCGCCGTGAACACGTCCCTGTCTCCCGAGAGAATCAGGGCAATCGCGGTTCGCAGCGATTCCGCAATTGAGCCCACTGGCTACTTCCCCTTGAAGGTGAAAAACACCGGGTCGCCCTGCACTTGGTAGGTAGCGATAATGCGCTGGCCCTCGGCTCCGGTCACCCAATCTACAAACTTCATCGCTAGAGGATAATTCACGTGCGGAAACTTCTTCGGGTTCACTGCAATCACCTCGTAGGGGTTAAACAGTCCCTTGGAACCCGTCAATGCCGTAACCTGCTCAACGGTAAGCCGCGGCATAGGCTGTCCCTTTTTTGCGAAGTTCTTGTTGCCGTCGAAGAGGACGACCAGGTCTGTCTTTCCATGGTGGAAGGCGTTGTAAGTCCCGCGGTCGGCCAGCGTGTAGCCGCGCAACTCGGTCGCCATGTTGATGACTTCCCCCATGCCCTGCCCCGCCGAGCGATACCATTGCCCCGCAGGAGTGATTCCAGTCGCCGCCCAGATTTCCTTTTCCTTCTGGTGCGTGCCAGACTCGTCTCCACGCGAGATGAAGACGGAGTGAGTCGTGGCGATTCGCTTGAACGCATCCGCCGCCGACACCGCTTGTTGAATGCCTGCAGGATCGTTGGCCGGGCCGATGATGACGAAATCGTTATACATCAAATCGCGGCGATTGACCCCAAAGCCGGCGGCGACAAACTTGTCTTCCAACGCACGCGCATGAACCAGTACGACGTCAGCGTCTCCCATTTCGCCAAGCTTCAAGGCCTTCCCCGTACCCACGGCGATTACGTCAACCTTGCAGTTACATTCTTTTTCGAATGGAGGCAGCAGCACGTTCAACAAGCCTGAATTGTCAGTTGAAGTTGTGGTGGACATCTTGAGGCGTTCCTGCGCTGGCGCTCCAGAACACACCAATGCCCATACCAGCGCAACAAGGCCAAATCTAACCCTCACGCTACAGGCCCTCCCATGGACCAGCTTTCACCGTGAACTCTTAACGGCCCGAAATCTCAGTTGCCCGAATTCTAATTACCCGGAGTCTAATTCCCAATGTACTTGGCATACAGGCTGCGGGCCACGCCTACATCAGTTGTGCCCTTGACGATCGCGCGCCCGTCGGGAAACACCGTCAAATCAAAGTTTTCGATCTGCGCTCTCAGCGCAAACTCGTTGGCTTTTACGGCACCCACGGATTGCAGACGGGCGGCCAACTCCTTGAGGTCCAGGTGACGCGCACGGTCATGGATCTGCACCGCGTTTCGTCCGCAAAGGCTGATCGGCGCCCGCTGCTTTCCCGTCAGGTAGATGAACTCCCGGCGCGCACAAGCCGGACAGTTGGGATTGGGTTTTGGTTGGGATGCTTGCTGAATCTCGCCCGCCCAGAGGTCAACGATGGTGATCTTGCCGGATAGCTGGTCCTGGTGGCCGGTCAGAATGATGAGCGCATCCGCCGCCTGGAGGGCCGCGATGGTCGCCGTAATCGGACCCAGCACGCCGGAAGTTTCGCAAGTCGCCTGCGCACCGCTGGGCGGCTCCGGCAACATACACCGGAGGCAGCAGGTCTCGCCCGGCACAATCGCCATCTTCATCCCATAGCTGCCTACTGCCCCGCCGTAAATCCAGGGCACCGCATGGCTCAGGGCAAAATCATTAATCAGGTATCGCGTTTCAAAGTTGTCCGTGCCGTCCATCACTAGTTGCACATCGCCCAGCAGGTCATCGGCGTTCGCAGGAGTCAGATCGCTGATTGCCGGTTCAATCACAATCGACGAATTGACTTGCCTCAAACGCGCGGCCGCTGCCTCGGCCTTTGGCAGGGCAGCCTCGGCATCCTTCTCGTCGAACAACATCTGGCGCTGCAAATTGCTCCACTCGATGTAGTCGCGGTCGATGACGCGGATAAACCCCACGCCCGCCCGCGCCAGCAACTCGGCCTGTGCAGAACCCAGAGCACCGCACCCGACAATCGCAACGCGGGATTGCGAGAGCCGGCGCTGCCCTTCTTCTCCGACTCCGGCAAAGCGGATCTGACGCGAGTAGCGGTCGCGATCCGATGGAGCCGTCACTTTATCCATACTCATCCTCACAGAAGCGCCCACCGGCGAGACCGCACCTGTCCATCGTTGCGGCCCCGCAAGTTGTTGCGGCCAATGCAAGTATATTCCCAAAGCTGCGCAGCGCGCACCTGCACGCGAAGCTGCGGTAGTGGGTCAATTCCGGATCGTGACTCGGGACAGGTTTGCCCCGCTGGGCGCAATTCAGAACCATTGCGACTGTCTCTACTGTCTCTTATGACAGTTTTCAATTCACCACAGTCAGTGTGGAGTACAGCAGACCCCGAATCAGTCGTCGCTCGCCGGGGAGGGAACGCACGATGTCACTCATCCAGGATCTGCTCGAAAAGCCTACCAACTTGTCCGCTGCATCCAGGTACATCGTTTGGAACGGGCTGCTCTACCTTGGGACTGGTGCGCTTCTCATCGCGTGGCCGGGCGCAACCCAGAAGCTCTTCATGGAACCAGCATTTGTTGGACATGAGGCAGCACTCATTCGTGTGATTGGGATGACAGTGGCTGTCATCGGCTGGTTCTACCTCTTCGGCGGTCGTTCGGGTGCGCGACAAATCGTCGCTGCTTCCGTAGTTGACCGTCTGGCCGTGCCTGCGGTGCTCTTGCCCCTGGCGATAGCTGGCGTGTTCCCTCATTTGCTGGTGGCTTTCGCGATTCTAGATCCTTCGCTCGCTATTGGTGCCTGGGTGCTACTCGCTCGCAAGGCGTAATTGTGCCGCCTTCAATCCGGAACTGGCCGACAAAGCGTCGAACCTACCAGCGGTGGTAGTCTAATTGCACACGCAGAAACTTGCATTGTAGGATTCTTACTATGGTCCTCACGGATCTCCATCACCGTCGCATCCAGTACCTCCGGCTTTCGGTTACCGACCGCTGCAATCTGCGCTGCCGTTACTGCATGCCTGCGGAAGGAGTGCGCAAGCTTTCTCACAGCGAGATTCTGAGCTTTGAGCAGATGCACCGCATCGCTCGGCTGGCGATCTCGCTCGGCATTGAGAAGATCAGAATCACCGGAGGCGAGCCGCTGGTTCGCAAGAACCTGGTCAGCTTTCTCTCGGATCTGGCGAGAATCGAGGGCCTGAAGGAGCTGGCGCTGACTACCAACGGCCTGCTGCTGCGGGAACTTGCGCCGGAGCTTCGCCGTGCCGGCGTGCAGCGGCTCAACGTCAGCCTTGATTCCATGAAGCCGGACACCTTCGCCACGATCACCCGGGGGGGAGATCTCGGAAAAGCTCTGGACGGAATCAGTGCCGCGGAAGAGGCTGGCTTCTCGCCATTGAAGATCAACGCGGTTGTGATTCGCGGAACCAACGACGATGAGGTCGTGAACTTCGCCGCCCTCACCCTTCGCAATCCTCACCAGGTTCGATTCATCGAGTACATGCCGACGAACCTCGCGGCGGACTGGTCCTCCGCGTTTGTCTCAGGAGAAGAAATCCTCCAGCGAATTAGCAAGGTTTATCCGCTCCAGCCCTTGCCCTCTGCCAGCTCCGCTGGCCCCGCGAAGGTTTTTCGAATTCCTGGAGCGATGGGAACGATTGGCATGATCGCACCGATCTCCAGCCACTTCTGCGGAAGCTGCAACCGCATCCGGCTCACCGCCTCGGGAACACTCAAAGGATGTTTATTCGGTAAGGCCGGCATCGATCTGAAACCATATTTGGACGGCAGCGATGACGAGTTGCGGTCCGTGCTGATCCAGGCGATGCACAGCAAACCTGACCGGCATCACCTGCTCGATCACAAGCCGCTGGCCAACCCGTTTGCAATGTCGGAAATCGGCGGCTAGCCCATGCGGGATGGGTTGCGAGACATCCGACAGGAAGGCTTTGCCGACCGCGTCCCGGTGGAGAAAGCGCTGGAGTGGGTAGACAGCCACGGAACCCTCGGCGATGCCGAAGAGATTCGCGTCGAAGAGGCCGCCGGACGCGTTCTCACCCAACCTTTTGTTGCCCCCGCCGATCAGCCGCCCGCAGATACAGCCGTGGAAGATGGGTATGCGTTGCGCTCCGAGGAAACGGTCGGTGCAGGCAGCTACAATCCTCTTCCCTTTCGTATTCAGTCCGGCAATCATGCACTGAATCCCGTTTCTACCGCTCTCGTCTGTTCCGGTACTCCTCTGCCGCAGGGTGCCGACGCGGTCGCTCCTTTCGATCTGGTGCGGGTTGGGGCGGAGAGCGCCGAGCTGATCGGAAGCGTTGCGCGGGGCACTGGCGTACACCTTCAAGGTCAGGAGGTGCGGCAGGCAGCCACGTTGATCGAAAGCCAGCGGCCGCTACGTCCCTCCGATCTAGGATTGATTGCTTCGTTTGGCATCGAGCGCGTGCGCGTGGTCCGGCGTCCCCTGGTCCGGATCATCTTTGCCGGATGTAAGTCCCCCCAGGCCTGCGATGCCGCCGATGCAAAAGGGCCCGATGCAAATGGGCCAATGCTGCGCGCTCTGGTCACACGCGACGGCGGCGTCATCGAGCGCTGTGAGTGTGGAATCGCAGACCGCACGGCCATGGCCGGGTTGATCTCGCGTCCGGGAGCGGATGTGGTACTGGTCTGTGGGCGCACCGGTACGGGAGCGGACGATGAGGCGCCGCTGGCCCTTGCCGCCGCCGGTACTCTTTCCATTCACGGCATTGCCCTGCGCCCAGGAGACTCGACCGGCATGGGTTCGGCCGGAGGCGTTCCGGTAATCCTGCTGCCGGGCAGCCCCCTGGCTTGTCTCTGCGCTTACGATCTGTTTGCTGGACGCGCAATCCGGCGGCTCGGCGGGCGCAGTTCAAACCTGCCTTATCTTGTCCGCCACGCCACGGTGGGACGTAAGATTGTTTCCTCCATCGGCAACCTTGAACTTTGCCGGGTGCGGCTTGTCGCCTGGGAAGCAACCGGGGAAGCAGCCGGCGAGGCCATTCCGGTAGGTTCGGCCGATTCCGGCGGACTCGCTTCCGCCGCCCGTGCCGATGGCTTCATCCTGGTTCCGGCTACCCTGGAGGGTTATGCGCCGGGAAGCTCTGTCGCCGTCTACCTGTATGACGGGGCGGAGTATGTGGAAGGTGCTCGGATATGACAGCGCAGAACTCAAACTCGGCTCTGCTTCACGCGGCGCAACAGCACCAGTTTCTGGAGGTCATTGAGCGCGACGAAGCCGAAGCGCGCTTCCACCAACACCTCAAGCTGTCTCCGCTGGGAGAAGAAGTTGTTGCTGTGGCAGAGGCGCTCGGGCGCGTTTTATCGCGCGATATCGTCTCCAACGTCGATGTGCCGGGATTCGATCGCTCGCGGGTGGATGGTTTTGCCGTGCGCTCGGCGGACACCGCAAGTGCCTCCAATGAAGCGCCACGCACCTTGAGACTGAATGCTGAAATTCTAACGCCCGGCGTGACGCCGACGACGGATATCGCCGAAGGGTCGGCAACCATCGTCGCCACCGGCGGCATGATTCCGCGCGGCGCTGACGCGGTGATGATGGTCGAGTACACAGAGGCGCGCGAGCAACTCGGCCAGGTGGTGGTTGACATCTTGCGATCCGTTTCCTCCGGCGCATCCATCGCCGCGGCGGGCGGCGACATTGCACAGGGAGAAACCGTACTGCGGGCCGGGCAGGTTTTAACTTCCCGTGAGATCGGCTGTCTGGCGGCAATCGGTCTTGCGGAAGTGCATGTCTGGCGCAGACCGACAGTGGCTATCTTTTCAACCGGCGACGAACTCGTGATCCCCGGAGAAGCACGTCGCCTCGGCGGCGTCTATGACTCCAACAGCGCGATCTTTACCGCGGCGGTAGAAGAGGCCGGAGGCAAAGCGGTACCGCTGGGCATTTCCCGCGATAACGAGAGCGAAATCTCCGCCGTACTGCAGAAGGCGCTGGAGTGCGACATCGTGCTGCTCTCGGGCGGCACATCCAAAGGCGCTGGCGATCTCGCCTATCATGCGGTCAGCAAACTCACCGATCCCGGCATCGTGGTTCACGGAGTGGCCCTGAAGCCCGGCAAGCCTCTGTGCCTCGCCGTCACCAACGGCAAGCCGGTCATTATCCTTCCCGGCTTTCCCACTTCGGCCATCTTCACCTTCCACGAGTTTGTTGCGCCGTTGATTCGAGCCTTTGCCGGACTTCCGACGGAACGTCCTGAGACCGTGATCGTGACCTTGCCGACCCGTGTCACCTCGGACCGTGGGCGCACCGAATATGTCATGGTCTCTCTGGTCCGCGATCTGGACGGAAATCTTGTGGCTTACCCGACCCACAAAGGATCGGGATCGGTCACCGCCTTCGGGCAGGCCGATGGTTTCTTCGCTATCGCCTCGCAGACCGAAGCAGTTCCGGCGGGCACGGAAGTGAATGTCACGCTGATCGGCGCCCATCACAAACTGGCAGACCTCGTCATCATCGGAAGCCACTGCGTGGGTCTCGACCTGCTGATCGGACGAGTCATCGGCGAAGGTTTTTCGGTCAGAAGTCTGAATGTCGGCAGCAACGGCGGGCTCACGGCGGCCCAGCGCGGCGAGTGCGATATTGCCGGCATCCACCTGATGGACCCCACGACAGGCGAATACAATCGTCCCTTTCTTACCGGCGATCTTGAACTCGTGACCGGCTACCGGCGCCTCCAGGGGATCGTCTTTCGGGCTGGCGATCCGCGCTTCGAAGGACGGACGGCAGAGCATGCCGCAGCAGAGGCAGGCGTGGACGCATCCTGCCTGTTCATCAACCGCAACCCCGGAAGCGGCACGCGGATTCTGATCGACCAGCTTTTGAAGGGCTCACAGCCCGCGGGCTACGCCAACCAGGCGAAGACACACAATGCCGTTGCCGTTGCTGTCCAACAGGGCCGCGCCGACTGGGGAGTGGCGATCCGCACCGTCGCCCGGCAATACGGACTTGGGTTCCTCCCGCTGCAGGCAGAACATTACGATTTCGTGATCCCGAAGAACCGCTCTCAGCGGCCTCCGGTGCTCCGCTTCCTATCGCTGCTGCGCGACCCCGCGCTCCGCGCCGCTCTTAGCCAGCTCGGCTTCGAATTGGAGGATGTCACGGCGCAGCCCGGCGTGTAGAACCGTATTTCCGCATCCCCAAGCTGAAATACCGCGTCGGCTCGCAAAAACAACAGACAAATAGCCAATGAAGGGATATAGTTCTTTGCACTTCGACATAACAGGAAAGTCGGCTTAAGTGGCAGAGGCGGCTCTGTGAGCCTGCTCGCTCCCAGCCCAAACTTTTTTCGAAGCACTCGCATCGAGGGCGCTCGACTGCGTCGAATTGTTGCGCTCGCATTCAGGCCCATTTTGGAATACAATTTTCCTATCTGTGGGGCATAGCGGGTAAGAGACAATTCCCAGAGCTCATCCACGGGGCTGATGTGCGCCCGGCCCGCGTCTTTGCTCGCAGATACCATCGAATGCTCCTGACCAGACCGGGAGCGGAAGCGAGCGAGATGAACAAAATACTTCGTATCAACATGTCGGATCTCAGCGCCAAGATAGAGGAAGCACCGGCAGAATACGCCGGGCTCGGCGGCCGTGCTCTTACATCAACCATCGTTGCCGCGGAAGTACCGCCCACCTGTCATCCAACGGGGCCAAACAACAAGCTGGTGTTTGCTCCTGGCATGTTGACCGGAACGATGGCAGCAAACTCTGGCCGCTTCTCTTTAGGCTCCAAGAGTCCGCTGACCGGTGGTATCAAGGAATGCAGCGCCGGCGGCACTGCCGGACGCCAGCTCGCCAACTTCAATTACTACGCCGTTATCGTTGAGGGCCAGCCCAAAGAAGACAAGTGGTACAACATTCACATCACCAATGATGGGGCGACCATCGCGGAAGAGACAGAATTGGTAGGCATGTGGAATTTCGCGCTGATCGCCGCTCTTGAAGTTCGCTTGGGCAAGAAGGCTGGCCTGATTATGTGCGGCCCGGCCGGCGAGATGAAGATGAACATCTCCAACATCTCGGTCAAGGACTCCGATGGCCATATTCGCAGCTTCGGCCGCGGCGGTCTGGGCGCGGTGATGGGTTCGAAGAAGATCAAATACATTTCGGTCGCCGACGAAGGCGGCTCGCGTGTCTCGATTGCTGAACCGGACAAGTTCAAAGCGGCGGCGAAGATCTTCGCCAAGGCGCTGCTCGAACATCCGGTCAGTGGACAGGGCCTGCCGCAGTATGGCACCTCGATTCTCGTCAACATCCTGAACGAAGCCGGCGGACTTCCAACCAAGAACTTCACCTCCGGACAATTCGCAGCCCATGACAAGATTTCGGGCGAGACCATTCGCGATACCATCATCGCCCGTGGCGGCAAACCGAAGCATGGCTGTACCGCCGGTTGCGTCATCCAGTGCTCGCAGGTTTATAACGACGACAAGGGCGACTACGTCACCTCCGGCTTCGAATACGAGACCGTTTGGGCCCTCGGCGCTGATTGCTGTATCGAGGAACTGGATGACATCGCGCTTACCGATCGCATGATGGATGACCTAGGCGTGGACTCCATCGAGACCCCGGTGATGTTTGCCGTGGCCATGGAAGCGGGCGTTCTGCCCTTCGGAGATGGCAAAGGCCTGCTCCGCATTCTCAAGGAAGAGATCGGCAAGGGTACCGCTCTTGGCCGGCTCCTCGGTGGCGGAACTGGCGCCGTGGGCAAAGCCTTCGGAATGGCTCGCGTTCCCGTGGTCAAGAATCAGGCCATCCCCGCCTACGACCCGCGTTCGGTCAAGGGCATCGGCATCACCTACGCAACCACCACCATGGGCGCCGACCACACCGCCGGATACACCATCGCGACCAACATCCTCAATGTCGGCGGGCACGTCGATCCGCTGAAGAAAGAGGGTCAGGTTGAGCTCTCGCGTAACCTGCAGATCGCAACCGCGTCCATCGATTCCACCGGCATGTGCATCTTCATCGCCTTCCCGGCGCTCGATATTCCCGAGTGCCTCCAGGCCTTGATCGATATGATCGGTGCGCGCTATGGAATCAAGATGACCGGCGATGATGTGGTTGCGCTGGGCAAGCGCATTTTGAAGACCGAGCACCAGTTCAATATTGCTGCTGGTATGAACGAGAATGATGATCGTCTGCCCGAATTCTTCAACCTCGAACCGGTGGCGCCGCACATGGCAACATGGGATTTCAGCGCCAAAGAGATCGACGAGTTCTGGAACTTTTAAAATGGGCTGCTTCACACGGCGCGGACCTTCCAACGTTCGCGCCTGTGTAGCAGTGGCGGAACAATCGCAACCGGTGAAACTAATGCAGATTCATGTGAAGCTCTTCGCAAACTTTCGCACAGGTCGCTTTATCTCCGACACGCGGGAGTATCCGGCCGGAACCTCGGTCGTCGATATCGTCCGCTCCCTGAAAATCCCTGAGTCGGAAATTGGCATCATCATGGTGGATAATAAACATGGTGAAGCCAATGATCAGGTTCAGGACGGAGCCAACGTTTCGCTCTTCCCGCTGGTCGGAGGCGGTTAGTGTCTTCGCTGGGTAGACTATCGAAAGATAGCCCCGGATTGTGAAGCACGGCACAGCTTCCACAATTTCCAGCAGCTACCCTCAGCCTAGTTTGAATGTGCACCATCGAAGTATTTGGAGGTTTTTGATGTTTGAAGGACTGCTACAACCGATGCACCTGATCGTAATCGTGTTCATTGCCCTGCTCGTGTTTGGCCCAAGCAAGTTGTCGGAGCTGGGCAAGGGCTTGGGACAAGGAATCAAGAATTTCAAGGACGCTGTGAATGATGGCAAAGATACCGTCGTAGTGAAGGATGCCGTCGTGGTGAAGGATGCCGGGGCGAAGAAAGACAGCCAGCCCATAGCTTAGGCTGACACCCGGATTTCAGTCCCAGGATTCAGTCCCATAGGTTCTGATCCCGGCGATTCAGATCAGATCCCGGTATTGTTCGAGCGCAATCCTGACTAGTTGACTCCGGGTGCGAACCCCTGTCTTCTGGAACAACTGCTGCAATGTCGCTTTTACGGAACTCTCCGAGACCTGCAGATGGTCGGCGATTTGTTTGTTGGCCAATCCCTCGAAGACGCCCGCAAGCACTTGCTGCTCGCGCTCGGTAAGCTTTCGTGTGTGCGGCAACTCCTCCACGGTTGCTCGGCCTGCGATCCGGTGCAAATAGTCCTGCTCAAACCAGACTTTTCCGGATAGCACTTGCCGAATCGCGTTGACGAGCACGGAGGGTGGGTCATGCTTGAGGAAGACGCCGGCGATGCCGTGTTTCACCAGATTCGCGGCACTCCTCTCGTCCACCCCAGCAGTCACCAGTAAGACCTTTCCGCGATATCCGACGCTCTCGGCCATGCGCATGAAGTCCATCCCGTCACGCTGACCGAGATCGAAATCAAGCAGCACGAGTTCCACGGCGTTTGCGCGCAGGAATTCTGCGGCTTCGTCGATGGTGGCGCAGCCGCCCGCAACCCGCAAGCCCGGTTCGCTGTCAAGAAAGCGGGCCACGCTTTCGCGAAACAGAGCGTGGTCATCTACAAGCAGGATGTTTGCCCGCTGATCAGCCATTGCCAGCCTCCTCGGTGTCGCTCACCCTCTGCAACACCACGGCAAAACAACAGCCGCGTTCCCGGTGCTCATACACAAGTTCGCCCCCGAAGCTCTTGACCAGAGCGCGTGAGACGTACAGCCCCAAGCCGCTGCCCTTCGCATCCTTTTGAAATGGCCGGAACAGATTCACCGGATCGGCAATCCCCACGCCGGTGTCTTCAATGCGTACCGCGACGGTGTCACGGCAAACTGTCGAGGTGATAGTCAGGCGTTTTGTTTCGACGCTCTCCATGGCGCGAATGCTGTTCTTGACCAGGTTCAGGAACACCTGCATCAGTCCATACCGATCGGCCCAGATCAAAGGAACGGGCCCAGTCTCCACCCACTGCATTGCAATGTCATGTTCGTGCCCAATCGTGTCGATCAGCACGCGCAACTCATCGAGCACGGAGGTCAATTCGATGGCCGTGCGCCGTTGCTCGTTGTTGCCGCGCAGTTCCATGGCCGAGATCTGTTCCAGGCCGTGAATCAGGGTTCCCAGCGCCTCGAAGTCAGCATTGCCGCGCAGTTCGCTCACCTTGGTGAGGTTGTTATGCACAACCAGGGCCGCGCCGCAGAGATTGCGGATCTCGTGAGAAACGGCGCTCATCAGAATTTTAGTATTGATGAGAAGATTGTCGAGGTTCAGGTCCTCGCGACTGCGCAGCTCCTCTGAAAGATCGACGAAGATGGCGGCCAGCCGTGTGCCGGAAGCCGACGAATAGGTGGAGAACCAGACTCCGGCGAGAAAGACTTCCCCGTTACTGCGATGTCCCTTGCACTGGAGAGTGGTTCGGAAGTTCTTCCAACCCCTCGACTGGACGGCGGCAAACAGCGCAGGCAAATATGCAGAGGTGTTCTGACCGCGCAGGGATGGGCCGCCGGAGGCGAGCATCTCCTGGGCCGCTTCATTGGCCAGCAGGATGCTTCCATCGGCGTCCAGCGTGATGATGGCCGCTGGGCTGCTTTCCACCAGCACCTGCAACTGCTCCTCGGCCTCGCGGCGAGCCCGCACCTGGGTCTCGACTTCGTCCAGATGTCCAAGCACCATGCGGCGGTTCCGCAGCAGTTCGGAGATGAACAAGCCGGTGCCGATGAATCCCGCCGATGAGAAGATCAGTCGCGGCCACACGTCACCGGCCGGAAGGTTGCTGAACTCCTCCTGCAGAAACGCGCATAGCAGGGCAAAACTGACAATGTGCGTGCGCGACAGAAATCCGCCCGCAATCATGATCGGAAACAGGTAAAGGAAGCCGAGCGAAACGTACGGTTTTGTCCACCAGTCCAGCGCCGCGACCACCACCACCATCAGGGCCGTCGCAATCAGCAATCTTCGCCGATTGTCGGGACTGTAGATGGAAAGCGCCGCTGACAGTTGCATATCGTTCTCCTGGACTAAACTGCTATCCAGAACTATCACAAATCCAAGCGGTACGATCAGACGAACAGAAATCAGACGCTTCGTACTTCCTGCGCTAGTTGGGCGAGCGAGGCTTTCGCGTCTCCGTAGAGCATGCTGGTCACGGGTTTGAAAAACAGAGGGTTTTCCAGGCCAGAGAAGCCGCGTCCCTGCCCGCGCTTGAGAACGATCACCGACTTCGCCTTGTCCACTTCAAGGATGGGCATTCCCGCGATCGGACTGTTGGCATTATCGCGCGCGTCCGGGTTGACCACGTCATTGGCGCCGACGACGACCACGACATCGGTCGAGGGGAACTCAGGATTGATCTGATCCATCTCGTATAAATCGCCGTAGGGAACATTGGCCTCGGCAAGCAATACATTCATGTGTCCCGGCATGCGCCCCGCCACAGGATGGATGCCGTACTTCACGGTGACGCCGCGTTCCTCCAGCGCGGTAGCCAGGTCACGTACCGCCTGCTGCGCCTGGGCCAGGGCAAGGCCGTAGCCGGGAACGACAACAACCTTGCTGGCGTACGCGAGCCGCACCGCCGCGTCATTCAGCGAGATCTCGCGCATCACGCCGCCCGCTCCTGCACCGGCGGCGTGGTGCACCGCGCCGAAGCCGCCGAACAGAACGTTGGTGATGGAGCGGTTCATGGCCTTGCACATCAGGATCGACAGAATCAGGCCAGAGAACCCATCCAGGGTACCGGCGATGATCAGCACGTTGTTGCCGAGCACAAAGCCGGTTGCCGCCGAGGCCAGGCCAGCGTAGCTATTCAACAGCGACATCACCACCGGCATGTCCGCCGAGCCGATAGGAATGACCAGCATCACTCCGAACAGAAATCCCAGCCCAGTCATCGCGTAGAAGGCGGACGAAGCGGAGGGATTGACAATCGAGTCGATGAAGCAGCCCATCATGCCGACGAACAGCAGCAGGTTCACAATCTGCTGCCCTTTGAATTGAATCGGGGTGCCGCGAACCACTCCCTGCAGTTTGCCCGCGGCAATCAGCGAGCCGGTAGTGGTGAGCGTGCCGAGCATCACTTCAAAGCCCAACGCGCCACGGATAAACAGTGGCATGTCCAGCCCGCCGTGCAAGGTGTACTCAGCGATGCCGACCAGCGCGGCGGCGATTGCGCCCAACGCGTGTGAGAGCGCGGTCCGCTGCGGCATCGCAGTCATCGGCACCCAGATCGCCATGAGCGCGCCGATGATGGAACCGATCACCAGGCCAGCGGCAATCCACGTGTAGGTGACGAGGCCGTGGTGGAAGAACGTACCGATGATGGCCGCAAGCATTCCGGCTTCGGCCATGAACATGCCGCGCCGCGCCGTTTCCGGATGGCTCAGACCCTTGAGGCCAAAGATGAAGAGGATGGAGGCGATGAAGTAGGTGAATTCAAGTAGGTAATTGACGCCACCCGGCTCCATTACGTGCTTCCTTTCTTCACAACTTTACGTTGATGGAACAACTTCAACATCCGGTCGGTGATTCCGAAGCCGCCGACTACGTTGGTGGTGGCGCTGATGACGGCGATGAAGCCGAGCAGGGTTGCGATCGACGGTTTGGCGGCCGCTCCGCCAGCGGCCAGGGCGTGAAAGTCCACCTTGTGCATGCCGGCGATGACCAGCGAGCCAATCAGCGAGATGCCGGAAATCGCGTTGGTGGCCGACATCAGCGGCGTGTGCAGAAGTGGCGGAACACGCGAAATCAGCTGGTAGCCGAGAAACGCCGCCAGCATAAAAACATACAGCGATGCCATCAGAACAGCGGGATTAATGGATTGCATCGGTTCCTCCTAGGCCGCCTGCTGGGCGGCTACGGCTGCCGCACGTTCGTTCACGATCTGGCCGCCAAAGGCTACGCAGGAGCCTGCAATGATCTCGTCGGAGCGGTCGATGTTCAGCTCGCCATTTTTGAGAATCAATTGCATGAAGTTGAGCAGGTTGCGCGAGTACAACATGCTGGCATGAACCGGCACCTCCGCAACGATATTGGTAGGGCCAAAGATGGTGACTCCGTGATAGACGATGGTCTCGCCCGGCCTGGTCACTTCGCAGTTTCCTCCAGCCGACGCGGCCAGATCGAAAATGATCGACCCCGGCCGCATCCCTTCCACCGCCGCGGCAGGAATCATCAGCGGAGCACGGCGGCCCGGAACCTGCGCCGTGGTGATGATGACGTCCGTGGTTTTCGCGGCCTTGGCGATGGCTTGACGGCCCAGTTCCAGAGCCTCCGGGCTCAGTTCCTTGGCGTAGCCGCCCTTGTCCTCGGTCTGCAAACCACCCAGATCCACCTCGATGAACTTGGCTCCGAGTGACTTGACCTGCTCACCGGCAGCAGCGCGCACGTCATAGGCCTCCACCACCGCCCCCAGGCGGCGCGCCGTGGCAATGGCCTGCAATCCTGCGACGCCCGCGCCCAGCACCAGAACCTTGGCCGGGGGAATGGTTCCGGCCGCTGTCATCAGCAAGGGGAAGAGTTTGGGAAGACGGTTGGCGGCCAGGATAACCGCCTTGTATCCAGCAACCGTCGCCATCGACGAGAGCGCATCCATTCCCTGAGCGCGAGTGATGCGCGGCACCAGTTCCACGGAGAACAGCGTGACCCCGCGCTTGATGGCCACAGCCAGCGATGCCGGATCCTCCAGCGGGCGCAGAAAACCGATCATCACACTGCCGCTTTTCAGCTTCTCCTGGTCCGCGGCGGGAAGGGCGTTTACGACAGGAACAACGTCGGCGGAGGCGAGAAGCTCGACGCGGCGGTTTGAAGTGCTGGCGCCAGCAGCCTGGTAATCCGCATCGCTGGCGCCGGACTGCAATCCAGCGCTGCTTTCAACCGCAACCGCAAATCCTTTTCCGGTAAGCGCCTTCACCGCATCCGGCGTAAGTGCCACGCGAGTTTCGTCCTCCCTCGCTTCTCTCACGACTGCGACAAGCACCCCTGGCCTCCGTCACATGGTCAAAACATACGATGCTACAACGAACGGGGCTGATTCGCACGATTGGATTTACTCTTTGACTCTGGAATATGGAGGGAAGGTCGGTGCCCCACCTTCGCCGCCGCTTTTGCAGCTAAGGTGGGATTCGGCAAGGTGGGTTTCAGAAGGTCGGTTTCAAAGGAACGCCCGCAGCATGTGCTGCTCACTGCTCCTCGTCGTAAAGTTGCGGGAATGCACGCTGAACCTGGGCCGCGACCTCGCGGGCCGCTTCGATATTCACCAGCGGGCCTTTGTTCATGCCAGGACAGTACTGCGCCGCCTCTCGGCGTTCCGCAGGGTCGGCCAGCAGCTCCGGCCAGTAGGGAAAGGAGCTGCACTGGAGCGGCTTCACCGAGTGAACCGAGCAGCCGTCGGCGAGCAGGAATGGACACTGTTTTTTGCGCAGCTTACGAAAGCGCAGCAGCGGCGCGCTGCCGCAGAGATAACGCCGCTTGAACTCCGCGCGGCTGATCCCCAGGTGCTCAGCCAAGCGTGCGATATCGTCCGGGGTCACATAAATAAACCCCTTCGCCTCACAGCAGCGAATGCATCCAGGCTGGCACAGGAAGCGCATGTGAAAGTGTACCGTGAATCTGGAAATCGTTTCGGGATAGTGAGCGAAAAGCCATGTTATTGCCACCGATCCGCTAGTGAAGTTTCCAGGTTGCCCGTGACTCAGTCGCAGTCCGCCGAGACAGCCGCGAACTACCGCGATATACGAAGAATCCATCGGCGAGGACTTCGCAGAAATTGCAAGGACGAGAAAACGAGCGTCCCTCGCGCGGCACCCTTCTCTTAAATCCCTCCGGTGACGCGAACCGTTTCGCCGGTCATATACTTCGAGTCGGAGGACGCGAGATACACCGCCGTGGGCGAAATGTCGTCCGGCTGCCCGATGCGCCCAAGCGGCGACTGCGTTACGATCCACTTGCGGAAATCGTCGTTGCCTTGTGCTTGTTCAGAATGTTGAACCCCCTCGGTTTCGATCATTCCGGGGTTGATGGAGTTGACGCGAATCTTGCGTGCGCCCAATTCTTTGGCCAGGATTGCGGTAATCGCATCGACGGAAGCCTTGGTGGCTGAGTAGATCGAGGTGTTGGGTGGCAGGATCGTACTGATGCCGGAGCTGATATTAATGATGCTGCCGCCCTCAGTGCCCATGAGTTTCACGGCTTCCTTGGTGGTCAGCAAAAGGCCGAGCACGTTCAGATTGAAGTGGCGATGGAAAAGCTCTTCGGTGGTACCCTCCAGCGGTGCGAATTCATAAAAGCCAGCATTGTTTACGAGGATGTTGAGTTTCCCATAAGCTTTCTTGGTTTCGGCGAAGAGTCGCGTGATGTCCGCCTGTTTCGAGACATCGCCTTGCACGGCGATGGCTTTACCTCCCTTGGCAGTGATTTCGTGTACGACGCGCTCCGCACCCTCCTTGCTCGACGAATAATTCACCACCACCGATGCGCCTTCGGCGGCGAGCGCCTTTGCGATTCCCGCGCCAATACCCTTCGATGCGCCGGTTACAACCGCAACTTGATCTGTAAGCTTGGCCATGCTGTTCTCCGTTTCCTGGCGTTGTTTTGAGCTGGATACTTTGATAATCGCCTAGTTGATGTACGGGAATCGGGGCGAGACTCTAGAAAAAATCAATGTTTTCGGGGGGCGGCCTGCTGCGCTCCTGTCCAATCACAGAAGCAACCATCGCGGGTGAGATTCCGGGTAGGCTGTCGCCAATCCGGAAGTTGAGCTGGAACTAGTTAAAACCAAAGATTGCCGACGATAAATCTTAGGGCTGTATCTGAAGCGCCCACAAGCGAGAGGGTCGCGTTGCTGTGCTGTTTGCGGGCGCTTTAGATACAGCGATTTGAAGGAAGCCGCTTTCGCGAGCTATGTATTTTGAATGGGGTTTGGATGAGCTGGCGCTGTCAGCGCAGTGCAAGGTGGGCAGTAACGTGTGACGCTTGAGCCGGTAAGTTGGGATCGGGCACCACGGTTTCGAGCGTAATCGCTTGTGATCCGTGCGAGTGAGTGCATGCCTGGTTGGGGCGGAGCATAGAAGAGCAACCGCGTGGCAGGGCGCGTGGATAGGACCAGTTTCGGTTGGTGTTTCAAGCGGCACCTCTCAACGGAACAGGTGGAGCTCGTAGGCGAAGCTGCACGGTGGTGAACCGCTCCACGACTTTCATCGCGCCGCCACAGCGCGGACACTTCCGAAAAGTTAAGCCTTTGGTTTCGGTTGCGACAGATCTTGTAGCTTTGGCCCGCACGGGTGCGTTCAGTAATTGAGCGCAAAGTGGCAGGAGAACGGCGCGCCGCCGGTTGGCAAGGAAGCCGAAGTTGCGGATGCGCACGAAACCGCGCGGGAGCAGGTGCAGGAGGAAGCGGCGCAGGAACTCATCGACGGGCAGACTTATGAGCCGCTTCTTGTTTCTGTGAGCGGAATCTCGCCAGCGGAATGTAACGTTGCCATCGGCCAGAGAGACGAGTCTGCGATTGGAGATGGCGACCCGGTGGGTGTATGCGCTGAGATAGCTGAGCGCATGTTCGGCTCCTCTGAAAGGGCGCTTGGAGTAGACAAACCATTCGTGACGGAACAGGATTCGGAGCCAGGAAGCAAAGACGGGTGGCGTCGCCAATGACGTCAGGCTGCCATGGAACTGGAGTTTGCCTTCGCGGAAAGCAGCCTTCAGTCCGGCGAGGAACTTACCACGGAAGACGCGACTAAGCACCCCGATGGGCAGGAAGAATGAAGAGCGGGAAGCGATCCAGCGGGAGTGGTCCGGTGCGAGTCCTCCGGCGGCAAGGACGCAGTGAATGTGAGGATGAAACTGCAAGCGCTGATTCCAGGTGTGGAGCACGCTGAAGAACCCAATCTCCGCTCCCAGATGGCGGGGATCGCGCGCGATCTCGAGCAGGGTTTCGGCGCCGGCGTGGAAGAGCAGGTTGTAAATCAGGCGCTTGTTCTGCAAGGCCAGTGGAGCCAGCTCCCGTGGCAGGGTGAAGACGACATGCACGTAACGGGTGGGCAGCAGCTCCTGTTCACGGGCCTGGAGCCAGCGAGCCCGGGCATTACCCTGGCATCGAGGGCAATGTCTGTTTCGACACGAGTTATAGGAGACGGCGACGGTATGCCCACAATCGGCACAGCGATCGCGGTGTCCGCCTAAAGCAGCGGTGCGGCAGCGTGTGATGGCCAGCAACACCTTCTGGTGTTGCCAGTGAATCCATCGGCGACTGCGTTCAAGAAAAGACTGTCCTGCATAGCGGACGATATCGGCCACCTCCAGGGGAGGCCGGTTCATGCGCTCTTTGTCTGCTCCCCTTGTCCGCCGATGGTCAGTGCATCCAGGGGACTGCTGGTGGCGCTGAGATGTCGCCGGGAGAGATGCAGATAGATTATGGTCTCCTCCAGGTCGCGATGTCCCAGCAGCAACTGAATGGTGCGCAGGTCGGCGCCCGCTTCGAGCAGATGCGTGGCGAAGCAGTGGCGCAGCGTGTGCGGATGAATGTGCTTATGTGCAAGCCCGGCGCGATCTGCGGCCTGATGGCAAGCGTGCCAGACTCCGTTCGGCGAGATGGGATCAGGACCGGTGTGCCATCGGTTGCCGGGAAACAGCCAGTCCTTGGGCTTGTGCCGAAGCCCGCGCCAGTAAAGACGCAGCGCTTCGAGCAGCTTCAAGCTGAGCATGACATCGCGATCCTTGCGCCCCTTGCCTCCGCGGATGTGAATGACCATGCGCTGGCTGTCGATGTCGCAGACCTTCAGGTGCGCCAGTTCTGCGCGGCGTGCGCCGGTAGCATAGAGTGTCATAAGCAGAATGCGATGGAAGGGTGACTGGGCTGCATCAATCAGACGTGCCACTTCTTCCTGGCTGAGCACCAGCGGCAAGCGGAATACGCTCTTCGGGTATGGCGTCTCGGCTATGCTCCAGCCTCGCTTCAACACCTTGACATAGAAGAATCGCAAGGCCGCCAGCCGCTGCCCCACGGTGTTCGGGCAGAGCTTGCTGCTAAGCAACATCGCCTGATACTGCCGTATATGCTCGGTGCCAAGCCGGTCGGGAGAACGGTGGAAGTACTGGCTGAACTGCTCAACGTTGCGAATGTAGGTGCGTATGGTGGACTCGGAAAAGTTACGGCGCTTCAACTCCTCCAGCATGATCTGGCGTAGATGGGTCACAGGGTATCTCCTCCTGCGACACAACTTAGCTCAATTCAGCCAAGCTTCGCTCAGACACACGCGGATGCGTCCGCCGCTTCAGCGGCTTCGTTCAAATCGCCAAGGACTCAGCATCTCAACCTGAGACACCGAAAGCCCTGTAGAGTCGAGAACAGGCGCAGTGGCGGTAGTCTCCCGGTGGCTTGTTGACACGTCTTTCGTTGCGCCGCCTCAGTCCGGTTTGACCTGGCTCTGTTTCCTGTTCCCGCTCATCGAACCGGACAGGCGGATTTCCCGCATCCGGCTCTCGGAAAAGACTCACGCTTTCGCCCCTGGAAGGTTTGCAGTTCGCCTCGGGAGATTGACCAGGCCGAACACAGCATTCAGAGATGCTTCCGGGAACCGTTTGTAACCCGGCCACGACTCTTTGTGCTTGTCGCATAACCACCGACGCAGCCTAAAGCGGGCGTGCTGATCGATCACGCCATAGGCTTTGCTGACTGGTCCAAGACAGAAGTAGTTGGCCCAGCCGGTCATTATCCGGTTGAGCTTCGCCACCATGATCGTCGAGTCTTGCCAGACTGTGTTGAGTCGGGTCTCGTCGCTAATCGCACGACAGATTCGTTGCACCCGCTTCTTGGATGGCACCGTGCCCAGAAAGACTCGGCCCTTCCTCATCGAGTAGCACCGCCCGAACGTATAGCCCAGAAAGTCGAACCGCTCTTCCGGCAGATAGCAGACCCGCGTCTTCGCCTCATTCACCGTCAGCTTCAGCTTCGACATCATTTCCCGCATCGCCGCCAGAGCTTGTTCCGCCCCGCTTCGACAGCAGATTACGAGGTCATCGGCATAGTTGACGATGTACGCTCTCCAACGCTCCTCGTACCCCAGTTTCTTCCACCCGAGCACGAACCGGCGCATGTATAGATTGCTGAGCAAGGGACTGATCGGAGCTCCTTGCGGAGTACCTCGACCTTCGTCCCGATTGCGCGTACTCCGACGCTTGTTGCCACGATCGTCGGTTTCCTCGACTGGAGCTTCCAGCCACATCCTGATCAGATGCAGCATGGCTCCATCGACCACCCGGCGAGCTACCGACTTCATAAGCTCGGCGTGTGGAATGCTATGGTGGGTAGGGACAGGTCTTGCGGTTGAAGCCGCTTGTGCCTGTCCCCCCTCGTAGAACCCGCCGTGCGAATTTCTCGCAACGGGCTCCACAGGTTGCACTCATGGAATGCAAGTCATACCGTCGTATGAAGTGTTGACACCGCAAAAGGTAGTTCGAACCAGGGTTGCCTTTGGAGATAGGACCAGTGAAGCCGGTGCCGCTGACTGCGTCGTCTCAACGAGCGGACCCATTGGCGTTGTACTTGCCGCCGGATCTCATCAAGCTTTGGCTTGCAGTGGTGTAATCCGAAATACTGGTAGAAGCCGCGCAGCATCATCGTCAGTTGCTTTTGCTGATCCTGCCGCTTCCAATGCCTATGCTGCCTAAGCCACTCCTTGGATTTGGCCAAGAACTTTCGGCGGCTTTTAATGCACGGAATTCGCACCAAGGCAAACTTGCCGCCTCGATCCGTACCGCACACGTGCTTAAAACCCAGGAAGTCGAACGCATCCGGCTTATCCCCGGTCTTCGCCAGATCCCCTCGGACAAAGCGTCCGAAGCGCATCACCCGCGTCTTTTCCTCTGCCAGTTCCAAACCGAATTTTCCGAATCGATCCGTCAGGTTCTTCTGGAACCCTTCAGCATCGCGCTGGTATTGGAAGCTCACCACGAAATCATCAGCAAACCTCGTCAGGTACGCCTCTCCCTGACACGCCGGTCTGATCTTCTTTTCGAACCAGAGATCAAGAACGTAATGCAGGTAGATATTGGACAAGATCGGGCTGATCGGCCCGCCCTGTGGCGATCCTTCTTCGGTTCGCGTAACAACTCCTCCCACCATGAATCCCGCGTTTAGCCATTTGCCGATTAGGCGCAGGATGAGCGGGTCTGCAATCCGATGTGCAACCATCTTCTGCAGCCATTCATGCTGAATGTGGTTAAAGTAGCCTCGGATGTCAGCCTCAAACAAGTGGCCAACCTTCTTCGTGACGATGATCCCGCGTAGCGCCCGTAAGGCACCATGGGGATTACGTCCGGGCCTAAATCCATACGAGCACTCCAGAAAATCCGTCTCGAACACCGCTTCCAATATCCGCGCAACCGCTCTCTGTAGCAGGCGATCTTCGACCGTCGGAATTCCGAGCGGCCTCGTTCCCGCCTTGCCTGGTCCCTTCGGTATTTCCACTCGACGTACCGGTGGAGCGCGATAGACACCTTGTTTCAAGCGTTCACATAGCTCTTGGACTCGAATGTTCAAGTCCCGTTCAAACTCCTTCGTCGTCTCACCATCAACACCGCTCGCACCCCGCCGATTTATCTGCTTCCAGGTTTCCGTAAGGAACTCAGGGGTGAGCAGATGCGCCAGCGATGTGAAGCGCAGCTTCGGGTTTGACTTCGCCTTTTCCATGATCTGATCCAGTTGTGTGGACATTCTTCTCCTACCTCTGAGTGCAGGGAATGTTTCCCCGGACCAGCAACTCAACCTGCCTCGCTGCTTCCCCATGTACGCGGCTTTCCCGCGCTCCGAGTACTACCAGCGAGTCCGACTTCCACCGTCGCTTCTGTCTCCCTCAGGTTTGGCCATTCGGTTGACATACTCAGCCCATTACTGCCGAACCAAGACGGCGGTGGATCTCCCAGGTGCCATGACGCTTCCGTTTCTGTACATGCCGTGCTCTCAGACCCCGCCGGAGTCTCCAGCGACCATCGCCTCTGGCGGTCGCCTACTGTAGCCTTCCAGATATTTGACCCTGTCGGCCCCCGGGCATCCTCTCACGAGGCTCAATCGCTTCACTTGCGTTACGGCCTGCACATCGCTCTGTCTACGCTTAACCCATGTCGTTACCTTCATGGGCCCAAGACTCGATTCCCGGTGGGGCGGCTCCTCCCCTTTCCGAGGCGGGAATTGCACCCGCTGAAAGCGCCGGGCTTATCCTGGCGCACCAAAGTAGCTGCTGAGATCAGCATCAACGATTTCTTCATGACCGCTGTTGATCAGCTTGTGGACGTGTTTGACGGCATCCAGTGCGCTGTGGTCCGCCCGATAGGCATACTGTTCCGGTTGCAGGTCGGCCTCGAAGATGGGTTCGAGGACCAGCACTGCCGCCGTCTGCACAACCCGATCCCGGATTGTCGGAATGCCTAACGGTCTTTGCTTCCCGTCCGGTTTGGGTATGTAAACCCGCCGTACAGGCTGCGGTTCATAGGTTCGGCTTTTCAGCACTTGCGTCAGTTCGTCCAGCCATCGTTCCACGCCGTACTGCTCGATGTTCTCGAACGTCTGGTCGTCTACTCCCGCAGCTCCGCCGTTGGCTTTGCAGCGTTCATAGGCATACGCCAGAACGTCCTTCCGATACACCTTGTCGTACAGGGCATAGAAACGAAAGTCGGGCGATTCCTTCGCTTTCGCATGTAACACCGTCTGCAACTTCTGAACACTTGATGGAGTTGTTAGGCTCATCGCCAATCCCTCGGTCCTTTGTTGCTTGTTGCATTTGTCTTTAACTGAGGCTCCTTCCCTCCACCGGCATTACCCGGCTTCATCGGTACTACGAGCCTCTCCGCCACCCCATACGGCCCGGCCTGTCTCTCGCGAGTTGCCAGTTGATCCGCACTGCGACCACCGCCGGGGCTTCCCGTGTTGCGTCTGGTCTCCCTATGCATACATGCCGTCGCCAATACCCCGGCAGGTCCGATGGAGCGTATTCGCTCGTCAATCTCCATCGTCGGCGGCCTTCCCTGTGAAAACGTCAGGTCGGCTCCTGCAATTGTGCTTTCGAGGCCTGCTCAGCGTTTATCCTCGTTACGGCCCGTACGCTCGCAGAGTCGCCCAGCGACCCTTTACACCGAAAGCTCCGACAGCTTCGTTACCTCCACTGTCGTTTCGGTTGCTACCGGGTGGAGCGAACCAGTTCCCGGGCGGGAGTTGCACCCGCTGAAGTCCAGCGCCTTTTCACGGCGCACGTTCTCGCCAACAATCGTCCGGGAAGAGGTACTAAGACCGGGTAGCTACTTCGGTAATATGCACAACTCGCAAAAATGGGCCATCATACACGCATGAGCGCCGACCTGATTCACGGACTGCTGTTTGCCTGCCGCCATCAGTTCTCGTGGCCGCGGCGCGACGAAACCGGCGAGAACTACCAAATCTGCGTTCAGTGCGGCGCCAAGTACAGCTATGACTGGGCAAAGATGCGCCGAGTCGCCCTACTCGCCAACCAAGAGGGCGAACTCGACGCGAGCCGAAAGTCCATGCAAAAGTGCGGAACCAAGCAGGCATGGACCCCTCGCGAACGCCGTCTTAGCCATCGCGTCCCTGTTCTGTTCCGCTCTACTGGTAGCGATGAGTGGATCGAGGGAGTGACGGAGAACGTCAGTCGCTCGGGCTTACTCTTTCGCTCATCCAGCCCTCTTGAAGCCGGTTGCAGCCTGGAACTCATCCTTGAGATGCCGCACGATTTGACCGGCAACGCCGCCGCCCGAGTCCTGTGCGAAGGCTCGCTGGTGCGCGTCGAAGCCGTTCCGGCGACTCGCAAGAAGAAACAGTCCTCGTTCCTGATGGCCTGTACGATCACCCAATACAGGTTTGCGCCGTCCAGTGAGCAGGCAGTCCTCGCGGAACCGAACCCTTCGTACTAATCTGCTTGTTCCTCACCGGCAACTCTCAGGCAAAGGGCTTTGATCCGGCGAGTCGATTTCCACGGAGCTTGAGTCTAAACAGAGTAGGATTGAGATTCGCGCTTTCGAGGAGGTTGATTTGGCAAAAGTTCTCATCATGCTGACACGCGTACTCGGCCTGGTCGGCATCGTTCTCGGAGCACTTCTCTGGGCCGGGCGCAAAGGCTTGCTTGGGCCGCACATCGGCATCGGCTTCTGTGTGGCCACGGTGGTTTTCGTGCTGGCCGTCATCGCGATGACGAAGAAAGTCGTGGTCCCAGGCATTCTCGGCGTCGTCTTCGCCGTACTGCTGCCGGTGGTCGGGTTCATGCAGCTTCCACTCACCTTCCATACGATGGGAGCGATTCAGGCAGCACATATCTTTCTGGCTCTGGCGATCATCGGTGTCGCCGAAAGACTCTACGCGGCAATCCAGCGCGCCGGTTGAGAACCCGGTCGCGCACAGTTCTCGCCCATGCTATGCGTTTTCGGTTGCGCGCGTCCCGCTACTTGTGAAAGATAGCGTGGTTCAGATCAGGCCAGAATTCCTTAAACACATACGTTGTCGCGTCGAGGCTCACATTGAGAACCCAGCGCTGGCCGGTCTTGGTCCAACCGCGATTTGAGCCCGGATAGTAAAGGTTGGATATTCCGGCGGATGTTCCGGCTCCCACCACTTCGCTGAAGTTAAAGGTGCTTCCTCCAGAATCCGTGCGGGTTACAAGGATGCGGCTAAAGGCATATCCCACCCGCTTTGCGAATCCGTTGTGCTTGTTCGCGCTTCCGCTTTCCGAGCTTTCGCTTCCTCTGCTTCCGCTTCCCAACGTGTAGTAACGCGCGTCCTGGTGAAGCGCAACCGGAAGCAGAAAGCCCACCCAAAGATTTTCGTCCGTCTGGTCTGCGAAAGTATGCCAGTAATAGCGGCCGTACGCCGGAGCCCCCGTGTGGAACTCCGGGGTGGAACCCTGAAGCTGCGATACCGCGGAGAGCAGGCCGATAAAGGCGAAGGATGAGTAGTCAAAGCTATCGTGAACAACGTCGATAAACTTCGCTTTCGGGGTCTGTGGGGGCAATTGGGTATTTGCGCTCACCGAGCGAAAGTTGGGGATAATTCCGAGAATTCTCTTGGTTTGCTTGCCCTCGTCTGCCTGAGGGTTAGCCGCAGAGGAGCCCTGCTCCCGGGGGCGAGTCAGCTCCGGAGCATCGGGTAATTCGGGCGCGGTTGCAGCTGGGGTGGCGGGTATGCCGGCATCCGAGGACGCACTGGCCGGCGCGCTCTGCGGTTGAGCGCTGGCCGGACTGGATTGCAGGGCGAGCGTAACCGTCACAAGCCATGCCAACGCCGTCAGAGCGCGAGATTTGCGGAGAAGCATTCCTGGTTGGATGCGGCTCTGCGTTCTATTGGATTGTTCAGCTCTGGCCAGATTGCATTTGCGCTGCCATCGCCCAGTTCGAAGCCGCCCGCCGGCGCAGCCCCTTCGGATTTCCGTTTCTTGTCACACAGTAATGTGATCGCCAATACCTTTGTGAGAATTTGCTTGCACTAAGGTTTGCACAATCATTACTATCAAAGCTGAAACCTTCCTCAATCCACGGCAGTTACGCGTCTGTCCGCGCGTCAGAAAAATAGCGAACACATGAACATAGGCGAAACTATCCGTAACCTCCGTATGCAAAAGGGTATGTCACAGGGAGACATCGAAAAGCGCACCGGTCTCCTGCGCTGCTACCTTTCCCGGGTTGAGAATGGACACACCGTTCCTTCGCTGGACACCCTGGCCAAGATCGCCGGCTCGCTGGATATGCCGCTCGGGCAATTCTTTGCAGAGAACCCCGCCGACGGCGGTAACGCGAAGAATCTGCCGCAACTCAGCGAAGAAGAGGTGCGTTTTCTCTCCCAGATCCGGCGCTATTCCGGCAGCCTGAATGACAGCGACCGTAAGCTGGTGCTGGCGATGGTCAAAAAGATGGCGGTCACGACCGGACGGTAGTTGCTGCGCGGTGCGGATGCCACGGCCGAGGCTGGCTTGGCACGCGCTGCTGCGGCAGAGCAGGATGCAGATCTTTTCGGCCTGCAGATTAGCACCCAGCGCTAGGCTGCGCTCGGGCTCTCGGTCAAGGCAATCACCGCCAACTCCAGCCGGTCCCGCGCGCCTGTCTTGCTGAAAATGCTTTGCAGGTGCCGTTTCACTGTGTTTTCGCTGATCGTGAGTTGCAGCGCGATGTCCTTGTTCTTCAGCCCCCGCGCCACCAGATAGGCAATCTGCTTTTCGCGTTCGCTGAGGCGGTGCAGGTTGGCAGCCCGCTCCTGCTGGGTTTCCACGGACATGGCCATCAGCACTCCCTGCGCCACATCGTCGGTGAATGACAGCTCGCCGTCGGCCACAATCCGGATTGCCGCAAAAAGCCTCTCCGGCGTATCGCCTTTCAGGACAAGCCCGCGGGCGCCCAGCCGAACCACCTGCACATAGTCAGGCTGGCTCTCCGAGCCCGTCAGCACCACACTTGCCACCTTCGTGGTGGCACGGTCGAGTTGGCGCAGTACCTCGAATCCATCGGTTCCGGGCATGAACAGGTCCAGCACCAGCACGTCCGGATGCTCCTTTTCGACCAGTTCCAGGGCCTCCGCGCCATTGCTGGCCGTGCCCACAAGCTCAAAATCCCGATGCGAGGACAGCAGCGCACCTAAGGACTCACGCAGTACAGCGTGGTCGTCGGCAATGGCTACACGAATTTTTTCGCCACGAAACATAGGTACATAGATGCGAGTTAAGGCCCCGTCCGTCGTATGTGGGAGAAGAATTATATTTAACCCGGTGGGAGTGGTTTGGCCTACGGCCTCCGGCGCAGCCGTACATCGCCCCTTTGAGAGGGGGCGCGTACGGCTGAATATGCTATATTTCGAGACCATGGCGGCTGCTTCCATCTTGCTGCATTCCATAGCTGCTATCGTGTGTGACGCGTGAATGTTGACGAGGAATTAACGCTGCTGGAAGATGCCTTCCGCCGCCTGAAGGTCGAATACGACATCTACTTTGCCGGAGGCGCCAAACGGCCCCCTACGGGTAACGAGACGCGGTTCAACACCAAAATCCGGTATCATCTTGAAAATACGCACGTTACCTTCTCCCAGCGCTATCGTTTAAACAACGTAATCCAAAGATATTCGGTGTTTGGTGATCTCTGGCGCCGCAAGGCCAAGATCAAGGACGAGGGCTACCGTCGTCCGCAGGACACATTGCTCGGGGTTGGCGGCTTTGGCCACATCGAAGCCCCGAAGCCTCCTACCGTGGTTGCCGATTGCGAGCCCGAGAGCTTTCTGGTCTTCACCAACGATGTCATCGAGGTAGTTGCACTCTATGAAGCCGTGGTGCGCGCCCGTGAAGCTGCCGGGCAGCCGCTCGGCGCATTCGATACCTTCGCTGCTTTTGTACAAAACAAATCCACTCAGATTCGCGGACAGTTCCACTGCCAAGCCGTCGAGTACACTGTAATGGTGCAGAGCGGGCAGGTGCGGCTCAAGGCGCGCGCCCGCAAAGACATCTAGTTTCGCGCTGTCCACGGGTCCGCTGCGGCCCGAATCGGACTGCGCAACTCAAATGGAAACCCGCTGGGCAGCCCGAAATATGCCGGCTGTGGCATGGCTGCCAAGCGTTTGCCTCATCTTCGAGCGAGAAAATCAGGAAATCACGGAGCGAAAAAATCATGCCTAAGATCAAACGTGCCATCCTAAGCGTCACCGATAAAACAGGGTTGGTCGAATTTGCCGATCGGCTTGCCGCCCAGGGCGTGGAGCTGATCTCCACCGGCGGCACCGCCCGCGCGTTGCGCGATGCGGGGCTGAAGGTGCGCGATATTAGCGATCTGACCGGCTTCCCGGAGATGCTCGATGGCCGCGTCAAAACCCTCCACCCCAAAGTTCACGGAGGCATCCTGCACGTGCGCTCCAACCCTTCGCACGTCGCCGCCGTCAAGGAGCACGGCATCGAAGCCATTGACATGCTGGTGGTGAATCTTTACGCCTTTGAACAAACGGCCAGTAAACCCGGCGTGCACTTTGAGGAGATCATCGAAAACATCGACATTGGCGGCCCTTCGATGGTGCGCTCGGCGGCCAAGAATTTCCAGGACGTTGCCATCGTAACCTCGGCTGCCGACTACGAAGCCATCGCCCGCGAACTGGAGCAGAACGCCGGCGAGCTTTCGCTGAAGACCAAGTGGGGCCTCGCTCAGAAGGCCTTTGCCACCACCGCCGCCTACGATTCCGCCATTGCCAACGCCCTCGCCGAGATCACCGTTGACGATGCCTCACACTTTGACATCAGCCAGGTTGGCACCAGCGCGCACTTTCCTGAAACCTTGCGCCTCCAGTTCCAAAAGGCCTTCGATCTCCGCTACGGCGAGAACCCGCATCAGAAGGCCGCGCTCTACTCTGACCGCAGCGGCAAGGGCGTGGCCAATGGCCAGCAGCTCCAGGGCAAGGAGCTCAGCTACAACAACATCGTCGATCTGCAGGCTGCATGGGACTTGGCCCAGGAATTCACCGAGCCGGTCTGTGCCATCATCAAGCACACCAATCCCTGCGGCACCGCCACCGGAGCCACTCTGAAACAAGCCTATCTTCGCGCGCTGGAGTGCGATCCGATCTCTGCTTTCGGCAGCGTCATCGGCGTCAACCGCGTCATTGATGGAGAATCCGCCGCCGAGATGGCCAAGCTCTTCGTCGAGGCCATCGCCGCGCCCGGCTTCACCCCGGAGGCCCGCGAAGCCTTTGCAAAAAAGAAGAATCTGCGCGTGGTCGAGATTGCCGACCTCAAGCAGAAATGGGTGCTGAAGAACGTCTCCGGTGGCGTGCTGGTGCAGGACAACGACATGTATCCGCTCACCGAAGCCGACCTCAAGGTGGTCAGCAAGCGCCAGCCCACGGCCGAAGAAATGCGTGCCATGCTCTTCGCCTGGAAGGTCTGCAAGCACGTCAAATCGAACGCGATTCTTTATGCCCGCGACGGTCAGAGCGTCGGCGTGGGAGCCGGCCAGATGAGCCGGGTTGACTCGGCTCGCATCGGCGCCGAAAAGGCGGTGCTGCCGCTGGCCGGAACCGTCGCCGCCAGCGACGCCTTCTTCCCCTTCCCGGATGGGGTCGAGGTCATCGCCAAGGCCGGGGCTACGGCGATCATTCAGCCCGGCGGCTCGGTGCGCGACCAGGAGGTAATCGACACCGCCGACCGCCTGAATCTCGCCATGGTACTGACCGGAGTGCGTCACTTCCGCCACTAAACTTTTCGCGTGATCTTTGGGCGGCACGGCGAATTTTTGAGGTGTCATTCCGAGCCAAGCGAGGAATCCCAGCACCCCTCAAAACTCCCGTGCCCCCCAAGAGGCACTTTGGCCAGCACTCTTTTGGGGCGCAGTTGGCGAATGTGGGATTCGGCTTACGTTCACAGGTGGCCCACATCCGCCCGCAGTTGGCGAATGTGGGATTCGCGTACGGACCAGCCCGGTTTCGTGACTCCGATCACAAGCGGAATTTCCCCCTCTCTGATAAACTTTATCCTCAATGTCCTCTCCGAATTCGATTTTCGTCCGTGCCTGTAAAGGTCTTCCCACCGACTCGACTCCAGTCTGGTTTATGCGCCAGGCGGGCCGCTATATGGCCGAGTACCGCGAAGTCCGCAAGCACCACTCCCTCGTCGAAATCTGCAAGAAGCCCTCAATCGCCGCCGAAGTCACCATCACGGCCGCCGAGGCTCTGGGCGTCGACGCCGCCATCATCTTTGCCGACCTTCTGCTCCCCTTGGAAGTCATGGGTCTGCCCTTCCACTTCTCCGCCGGAGAAGGCCCGGTGATCGAGAAGCCCATCCGCACTGCGGAAGACATCAAGGTTCTCACCACCGACGGCGCGCCCGAGTTGGGATATGTCTCCGAGGCGATTACCTTGTGCGTCAAGCACTGGGGAGACAAGTTTCCCATGATTGGCTTCTGCGGAGCGCCCTTCACCCTCGCCAGCTACATGATCGAGGGTGGTGGTTCGCGGAATTACATTGAAGTCAAAAAGCTCATGTACAACCAGCCTGCGGTTTGGGACGAGCTGCTGCGCAAGCTCAACATCGTGCTCGCCGCCTACGTCGCCGATCAGGTCAAGGCCGGTGCCGATGTCATCCAGGTATTCGATAGCTGGGTGGGCTGCCTGAGCGTTGAGGACTACCGCAAATACGTTCTGCCGCGCACCAAGGAACTGATCTCCGCCGTGAAGAAGACAGGCGTGCCGGTCATCTACTTCGGAACCGACAGCACCACTCTGCTGCCCTCCATGAATGAGACCGAAGCCGACGTGATCGGCCTCGACTGGCGGGTTCCGCTCGATGAGGGCTGGAAGCTGCTGAACCACCGCCCCGCCGTGCAGGGCAATCTCGACCCCGTCCTGCTGTTTGCGGAATGGGACGAGTTGAAGCAGCGCGCCAAAAACATTCTGGACCTCGCGCAGGGCCGTCCCGGACACATCTTCAACCTCGGTCATGGCATTCTGCCGCTGACTCCGGTGGAGAACGTGAAAAACCTGGCCAAGTTCGTGCAGGAGTATTCGGCCCAGCATCGCGGTGCCATCGCCGGAACCCGATAGTTATGCAGAAGCCCGCCGTCCTGCTGCTTGCTCATGGAACTCCTGATTCTATCGAGGAGATTCCGGCCTATTTGGCCAACGTGACCGGCGGACGGCAGCTTCCCGCCTCTGTCATCGAGGAGATTCAGCACCGCTACTCGCTGATTGGCCGTTCGCCCCTCACGGAAATCACCATGCGGCAATCCGCGCTCATCTCCCACGAACTGGGCTTGCCCACCTATGTGGGGATGCGCAACTGGAAGCCCTACATCCGCGATGCAGTGGCGCAGATGGCCGCCGACGGCATCACCAACGCCCTCGCCATTTGCCTCGCCCCGCACAACTCACGCACCAGCGTCGGCCTGTACCGCAGCGCCCTGCTGGGCCAAAGCAGCGCAAGTGGTGGCCCACATCCGCCCTCTTTTGGCGAATGTGGGGTGACTGCCAGCGCCAGCCTTCCCTTTACCGTGGACTTTGTCTCCGAGTGGCATGCCGAGCCGCTGCTGATCCGCGCCTTTTCGGAAAAGCTGCGCGACGGCTGGTCGCGCGCCTGCCTTGAGGCCAACGCACCCGTGCCGGTTCTCTTCACCGCGCATAGCGTTCCGGTGCGAACCATTGAAGCCGGAGACGACTACGAGCGCCAGACTCGCCAGACCGCTGCGCTGGTCGCCGCCAGTGTTCCGGAGGTCGCCGAAAACTGGCGCTTCGCCTTCCAAAGCCAGGGCATGAGCGGCGGAGAGTGGCTCGGCCCTACCGTCGAATCTGTGATTGAAGAGTTTGCCGCCGCTGGCCACAAGCATCTTTTCGTGCAGCCCATCGGATTCGTATGCGACCACGTCGAAGTGCTCTACGACGTCGATATCGCCTTCAAGGATTTTGCTGCCTCGCGTGGCCTCGCGCTCTCGCGCGCCGAGTCGCTGAATGACTCCGTGCTCTTTGCCCGCGCCGTCGCGCAGCTTGCGCGCACACGCCTTGCGGTTGCGGCTCAGCCGGGCCGGTAGAGCCGCTATCATCACGGCTTTCATCGGCCCCCACACTAATCCGACGAGGCTACGCTAGTTTCGATCGACGAGTTTTGTTTTCATGCGGCGGGCGGGTGGCCCACATCCGCCGTAGTTGGCGAATGTGGGATGGAGGAGTTTGATTCATGCGTATCGCAATCATTGGTGGTGGCATCTCCGGACTCAGCGCCGCCTATTACCTGGAGCAGGAGCGCGCCGCGGGCGCGCCGGTCGAATACTCTCTCTTCGAATCCAGCGACCGCCTCGGCGGCGTCATGTTCAGCGACAAGATTGGCGACTGCGTGGTCGAGGGCGGCCCCGACTCGTTCCTCACCGAAAAGCCCTGGGCCAATCAGCTCTGCGCCGAACTCGGCATCGCCGGTGACCTGATCGGCTCCAATGATTCGCAGCGCATCACCTACATCCTGGTCAAGGGACGCCTGGTTCCTATGCCCGACGGGCTAATGTTCATGGTGCCAACAAAGATAATTCCCACCGCGCTGACCTCACTGTTCTCCTGGAGCACAAAGTTCAAAATGCTCGGCGAACTGGTGCATCCCCCGCAAGCGGTGCATAAGGACGAAACCGTTGCGCAGATGGTGGAGCGCCACTTCGGATCTGAGGTCGTCGACCGACTTGCCGACCCTCTGCTCTCCGGCGTGTATGGTGGCGACGCCGCTTCGCTCAGCGTGCGCGCCGTGCTTCCCAGGTTCGTCGAGATGGAAGAGAAATACGGCTCGCTCTGCCGCGCCATGCTGGCAGGCCGCAAGAAGCTCGCCGCCATGCAGAAGGAAAAAGGCTACAAGCCCAAGCCGCTGTTCAGTTCGTTGAAGGGCGGCATGCAGCAGATGATCGATGCCATCGTTGCCCGCCTCAATCCGCAGAGCCTGCGCACCTCCACCGCGGTCAGCCAGCTCTCGCAGAAGAACGGCGGATGGGAGCTGATGACTCCAAGCGGCCCCGAGTTCTTCGATGCCGTGATCTTCGCCACCCCCGCGCGCATCGCTTCGACCATGCTGGCCAAGGTGAACCCTCAACTCTCCGATGACTTGGGTCAGGTTCAGTACAGCTCCTCGATCACCGTGACCCTTGGATACCAGCGAGACGAGTTGAAATCATGCCCGCCGGGATTTGGCTTCCTGGTTCCCCGAAGCGAAGGCACGCGCATGTTGGCCACCACCTTCGTGCACACCAAGTTCCCCTTCCGCGCGCCAGACAACAAGGCTCTGGTGCGCTGCTTTCTCGGCGGAGCCAATGACAAGGGCGTGCTGAAACTCAGCGACGAGGAGATCATCGCGGTGGTGCGCAAGGAGCTCAAGCAGATTACCGGGTTGGCAGCCGACCCGTGGTTTGTGAAGGTGTATCGCTGGGACCGCGCCATGGCGCAATACACGCCGGGACATCTGGAGCGCATCGAGCGCATCGGCGCAACTCTCAAGCAAATGCAGAATCTCTCGATCGCCGGAAACTTCTACAAAGGGATCGGCGTGCCGGATTGCATCCGCACCGGCAAGGAAGCCGCGCTGCACATGGCCTCTCTGGCGCGCAACGGTCAGACGGTTAAGGCATGATCCAAGACCGAACTAGTAATCTCCGGGACAATCACTTCCGGGGCAACATTGATCAGACTGGTAATGGTGCGCTCAACAATTGCCCGCATCGTCACCGCTGCCGCTCCCTACGATTAACGCAAAGGTAAATGGTGGCTCCAGGCGGAGCCCTGAGTTGGGAAACCTCTCGGCTGCATCTTCCTCTCGCCTTGTTGCCGCCGTGTAGGCTACCATCGTTGGCGATGTCGCGAATTCTGATCGTCGAGGATGAGCTGCACCTGGCGCAGGGTCTGTTGTTCAACCTGGAGGCCGAGGGCTATGAAGTCTCCGCCGTTGAGAGCGGCGAAGCTGCCCTGGAAATTCTGATCGATCGCGCCGAGGTGTATGACGTCGTCGTGCTCGACATCATGCTGCCGGGGCTCAATGGCTTTGACGTCTCTGACCGCCTGCGTGCAGCGCGCAACTACGTGCCCATCCTTATGCTCACCGCGCGTTCGCGTCCGGAGGATGTACTGAAGGGCTTTGCCTGCGGCGCCGACGACTATCTGCCCAAACCATTCGAACTCAGCATCCTGATCGCCCGCGTTCATGGACTGCTGCGGCGCACCCAATGGCAGCGTGAACGAGCGGCGCAGGAGCGCCAGTCCGCCGCACTCCCCGGGACGGCCAATATGCTGCAAGAGGGCAACCATGAATCTGCTCCTCCGGCCATTGCAGCTCCCGCGGCTCACGACGTGTTTACCTTCGACGGACGCACGCTCGACTTCAACACCTTGGAGCTCAAGGCTCCGGCGGGAAAGATTCAACTCACGCTGATGGAGGCCTCGCTGCTACGCTACTTCATCGCGCATCGCAATGAGAACGTGAGCCGAAAGCAAATTCTCGAAGAGGTCTGGGGTCTGCACGAAGATACCGACACGCGCGCCATCGACAACTTCATCGTTCGCCTGCGCCGCTACATCGAGGACTCACCGGGAGTCCCGAAGTACCTCATCACGGTTCGTGGCGTGGGATACCGATTTCTGCCCGAGGCAGCTGAGTGAAGCGCGCCTGAAGCCCGACTGACCACAAAACTACCAGCGGTCGCCCCAGCCGAGGCGCTTCAATCTGCGCCAATCTTCTTTTTTTGAGCGCGTGATGGTGGTGGCTGCGATCTCGCCTTCACGGCAGAGCGTGAGCTGCGTGTATCCACTGAATATTTTGGGATGACGCACGATGCGAGCGCCCGCGCTCTGTTCCTCACCTGTAGCCGAGGTAGGCGAACCCAATTCTGGGCCGCGAGAAAACGCGACATAGCTAAACTTTTCGTCTTCGTGGCCGAGGGTTGCATTCTTGACCCGGCGATGTTCGGCGGTGCGCTCGACGCGTGCGGCGAAGTGGCACCAGTCGCCACCGCTGGCCATGGGACAGGCGAGCGCGTTGGGACAAGGTGCGACGAGGGTTGCGCCTTGGGCCAGCAGCCGTGTGCGCACGGCGAGAATGTTGGCGAAGCCGCTCGTGGTTCCCGGTTCAATGATGACGAGAAGTTTGCCGGTTCTCGCCCAGGCTCGGCGAATGAACTCGGGACGCTGGGCCTCGGGCAGTTCGTTCAGCGTGTAGGAGCAGACGACCAGGTTCCATGCGGCGTCTGGATCGGAGGAGCTGGGAGTCGAGGCGGTGGGAATAGTTGCGGTGAGATCGCCTTGGAGCCAAGAGGCCTGGCGGAGAGCGGAGTGTGGAGCGTGGTCCAGGGCATCGTTCGAACTACAGGCGCTGAGGCGGCGGGCGATTTCGATCAGCTTGGGATCGCGCTCAACGGCAGTTGCGGAGGTGAGGGTGGGAAAGACCTGCAGGGCCGCCCAGAGAGCGGTTCCGGGACCGCTGCCGAGATCGAGCACGGTGCGGATCTCGGCAGAGCAGCTCTCGCTTGTCCACGCATCGCGTGTCCAAGTGAGCGCGGCGACGACGGCGGCAAAGGTTGCGGGCAAACGCACCGCAAGATATGCAGCGCGCTCTTCATCGTCCTTAAGAGCGCCGGACGCCCCGCTCTGGCGATAGCACTCGGTGAGACACGCGGAAGCCGCTCGCAGCTTTGCCCCGTCACAGCGGGTCAACTCCTGCTGGATGGCTTGGCGGAGCGCGGGAGGCATTTGCATCAGCGTACCTTCAAAGCCTTGCGATAGGCGATGACGTTGCGCTCGTGCTGCTCGAAGTTGGCGGAGAAGTGATGGCGTCCGGTGCCATCGCCGGCGGCGACGAAGAACAGGTACGGGGTCTGCGCCGGTTGCATGGCGGCGCGCAAGGAAGCCGCGCCGGGATTGGCGACGGGGCCCGGCGGCAGTCCGGCAAATTTGTAAGTGTTGTAACGCGAGTCCGACTGAAGATCGCTCTGGTAGATAGCGCCGCGATAGGTACCGCTGAGCAGGGCGGCATAGGCCACGGTGGGATCGGCGGCGAGGGCCATGTTTTTTCCGAGGCGGTTGACGTAGACGCTGGCGACCTCAGGACGCTCGTCGGGGGCAGCGGTTTCCTTCTCGACGATCGACGCGAGAGTGACGAGGCGATGGGTGTCTCCGGCGAGGCCGAGGGTTTGCGCCTCTTTCTGGAAGCGCCGGACCATGGCCGCAGCCATGTCTCGCATGGTCATGGTGCGGGTGAAGAGGTAGGTATCGGGAAACAGGTATCCCTCGAGCGACTTGGCCTGGGGGTCGAAGGCGCGAATCAACGCAGTATCGTGGGTGGCGACGGCAAGGAAGTCCTGGCTTTTTCCGAGGCCCGCGGCTTCGACCGCAGCTGCGATGTCAAACATATTGAACCCTTCGGGAACCACGACGGTGTGCACCAGCACGTCTCCGCGCGCCATACGCTGGAAGACCTCAAGGCCGCTGGCACTGCGGTCGAAACGGTATTCTCCCGCCTTGAGCGTCTTCTTCGGCAACGCGTAATGCAGCAGCTCGAAGGCGAGCTGGCTGCGCACGACTCCGGCGCGCTGAAGTTCGGCGGCGATGGACTTGGAGGACGAGCCGGGCGGAAAGAGCAACACCTGCGGCGACTCGGGAGCAAGCGGAATCACCAAGGCCCAGGCAAACCACAGCGCGATGCCCAGCAGAAGAGTTGCGATGGTACGAAGCATATGTGGTTAGTGTAGATGAGGCGGTTTCGCGATGTCGATGGAGCGCGCTGCTTCTTAGGTTTGCTTCCCCAGATAGCGCCGCGAACTGCACGGCGCTATCTGGGAGCCGCATTATTCGTACCTGAAACTTATGCGCAATCTTGGATAATCAGCCGCACCAGCGTCTGGTTCAGAAGCTGATATGCGATTTCGCCGAAGGTGATGGGACCGGTGATCGCTCCCGTTGACTTGCCTTCCAGATTGGCATGCACGTAGTTCATGATGCAGTTGCAGTCGAAGGTGGCTGGGGCAAGCTGAGCTCCCAGCACGGAACCAAATGCTGCCACGTAATCGTCAATCGGCGCGGCAAAACGGTATTCGATTCCGGCGAAGACGGGCGCGTACAAATGGACCAGAGCTGCGCTCTCATCCACCGACTGGATGCTGACGTTGACCACGCTGCCGTTGTAATTGGCGGTGAGCGGAAGACGGGTATCCGCCTGAACGCTGGAGATGTACTTGGCGAAGTTGGTGGGTTTTCCGTTTACCAAACACTGCGACTGGGTGAAGCCGGATTCAGGGAAAGTGATGGCATCTCCGGAGCCGGGCTTGAAGATGTTGATGATCTCAACATCTGCAACCTTATCCGGCGGGAGTGCGACGTGCATCACGATGGCGCGCGACGAGGAGCTTGCCCCGGTTTGCCCGTTGAATACCTTGGGCTGGGTGCGGCCGATTTCCTCGAGGGGCGCGCCGGATACCCATCCGGCCACCGGCTTCAGAATGAATCCCTCGTAGAGCGGTGCGCCCTCGGCGTACGCGTGGTGTACGGGGCTCCCAGCCGGGAGGATCAGGAATGAGAAGCCATTTTCAGGGGCGTCTTTGAAGATGGACGGCAAAGTCTGCGGCGAATATTCGGCGATCCGAAAGCCCAGTGCATAGGCTGGAATTTCATGGACGAAGATGCGCGAGCCGGAACAGGTACATCCGTTAACGTCCATGAAATAGGAAGTCGTTCCCCCAATCCAGTTACCTTTGGGAAGTTGGGAGAGTGCCGATTCACTGCCGGCCAGCAGCAGAGTTTGTCCGCCTGCGATCTTGGTTGTGACTTCAGCTATTGAATGGAGCAATGTAATCCTCTTTGAAAATTTGTTTCAGCTCAGGCTGATACAGTTTCTCGTGCTTGGTAAGGAAAGCATGCGTTTGCTGGATCAGCTGACCCACGTTGTCGTGGGAGCTATTCTTCTGGTAGTAGTTTCGGTTATTCGTCAAAAGCAAATTGAAGCCGAACTTGGTTGAGGTGACCTCAATTTTGCCCAAGATGAGCTCTTGCCATGCCCTGTGATTAATCGGCGGCACCATGCGGGGGACTCCAACTGAGAAAACTTTTTTAATGAAGCTGTAACATAATATCAGCCGAGACCGCTCGTCCCTGCTATCTAGCTGAGCTTTTTCGCTAGCAACTCATTCAGCACGGCGGGATTGGCTTTGCCCTTGGAGGCCTTCATGACCTGGCCGACGAAGAAGCCGATCATGGTGGTTTTGCCCGCCCGATACTGCTCGACCTGCTTGGGGCTGGCGGCCAGGACTTCGTCGATGATCTTTTCGATTTCGGCGGTGCCGGTGATCTGCTGCGGCTTCTCACGTTCATAGATGACTGGGAAATCAACCTTCTCGTCGAAGGCGTGGTCGTAGAGTTCCTTGAGGATCTTGGAACTGATGGTTCCGTCCTCGAGGAGGTCGGCGGAGAGGCGCGCGCCAGCCATGGTGATGGGAGAGTCTTCGAGCTCGAGTCCGGCGGCTTTGAGGCGGCCCTGCAATTCGCTGATGACGAGGTTGGCGAGGCGCTTGGGGGACTTGGCTTTTTTGGCTTCAGTCTCAAAGAGAGCGGCGCGGGCCTGGGTTGCGGTGAGGGTTGCAGCGTCGCCTTCGGTAAGGCCGTACTCGGCAATGAGGCGCTGGCGCTTGGCCTCGGGAAGCTCGGGCAAGGTGGCGCGGATGGCGTCCTGCTGGGCCTGATCGACGATGAGGGGGAGCAGGTCGGGCTCGGGAAAGTAACGGTAGTCGTGGGCCTTTTCCTTGGAGCGCATGGTGTAGGTGCGACCCTCGCCGGGGTTGTAGAGACGCGTCTCCTGCTGAATGGTGCCGCCTTCTTCGAGGACTTCGGTCTGGCGCTCGATTTCATATTCGAGGGCCTGCTTGACGAAGCGGAAGGAGTTTACGTTTTTCACCTCGACCTTGGTGCCAAGCTGCTGCTGGCCGCGCGGACGGATGGAGATGTTGGCATCGCAACGCAACGATCCCTCTTCCATATTGCAGTCGCTGACGCCGGTGTAGAGGATGATTTCCTTGAGGCGGGTGAGGTACTCGTAGGCTTCGTCGGGGGTGCTGATCTCGGGCTCGGAGACGATCTCGGCGAGCGGGGTGCCGGTGCGGTTGAGGTCCACGTACGTCTTGGAAGCAGAGTCGGGGAAGCCCTCATGCATAGATTTGCCGGCGTCCTCTTCGAGGTGCAGACGGGTGATGCCGATGCGCTTGGTTTTACCTGCGGCAGTGGTGACCTCGATGTAGCCGTGCTCGGAGAGAGGCTTATCGAACTGGCTGATCTGGTAGCCCTTGGGAAGATCGGGGTAGAAGTAATTTTTACGGGCGAAGATGGAGGTCTCGTTGACCTGGAGGTTGAGAGCCTGCGAGGCCTTGACGGCGAACTCGACCACCTGCTGGTTGAGAACCGGAAGCGCGCCGGGCATTCCGAGGCAGACCGGACAGACATTGGTGTTGGGCTCAGAGCCGAAGACGTTGGGGCAGGCGCAGAAGATCTTGGTCTTGGTCAGGAGCTGGACGTGCACCTCAAGACCGATCACCGTTTCGTACTTGGACAGAACGTCCACTGATTTTTTTGCCGCGATCGCCATATGGAGTCTGATTATAAACGGCTGTGGGTTTCAAAGTTAAGAGCAGGAGACGGTTACGGCTTGCCGAGTGGCACCTCGAAGTACATCAGCTCGTGGGCGCGGGCGTCGGTGACTCCGGTGACAAAGAGGCGCGCGCCCTGGGCGGGATTCTCCAGGTCGCCGACATCGAAAAAGAGAAAGCCCTGCTGTCCAGAGTGGGGCTCGACGGCGCGGGCAGCAAAGGAGGCGTGCTCGAGCTCATCACGCTCCTGCTGCGAGAGGCCGCCGTGGGCTTTGTTCTTGCCGGGCAGGGGGATGGGGAGCTGGTCCCGGGCGCGCGAACGGGGGGTGCTGACCGAGGTGAGGACGCGGCGGAGATCGTCGAGCGAGTAGGGAACGGCTTTGGCGCGGTCGCGGGTAACCAGCTCGAAGTGGGCTTGGCTGAGGACGACGGACTGGTCGCCATCGTTGGTGAACACGACGAGGACGGGCAGGACGGAGTGCTGGAGCATGGCGGGATGGAAGAGCGAAGCCTTCTGCGACGTGTCATAGGGATCGGCGCCGAGGGTGACCTTCTCCTGTGGGTGCGCGTCGCGGCAGGCCATGGTGCTGGCCGGGACAAGGCCGGGCATGGCGAAGTCGCGGGCAAAGGCGGCGAGGACGAGCGCGGCAAGGAGGATGGCGGCGAGCGAGCCAATTCGCTTCATGCGGGAAATTATAGGCGGGAAAGCGGGATTAGTAAGCCGCGGAAATTGAAGGAGGATTCAAAACGCACGGTGGGAGATGCTCGGATCATCACGAGTGAGCGTCGCGAATCCAGGTCACTCATCTACAATGGCTGGCGTGTACTTTTTTTACAGTGCGACGCTGGCTCTGCTGCTGATCCTAACGCTGCCGTGGTGGCTGGTGCAGATGCTGCGGCTGGGCAAATACCGGGCAGGACTGCGCGAGCGGCTGGGCAGGGTTCCGGCGCGGCTTCGGCTGTCTGCGGAGGATGCTGAGGCGGGGCGGCCTGTGGTGTGGATTCACGCGGTGAGCGTGGGCGAGGTGCTGGCGATTGCGCCGATGGTGGCAATGCTTCGAAGAGCCCCACATCTGCTGCCTGCGGCAAATATGGGGCACCAGGAGAGATCTGGCGGGCAGGGGTATCGGGTCGTGGTTTCGACGACGACGCACACCGGGCAGCGGCTGGCTCGCGATAAGTTTGGCGCCCAGAACGTCTTCTACTTTCCGCTCGACCTGGGGGTGTGCATCCGGCCTTACTTGCGGGCGTTGCGGCCGGAGTTGGTGATTCTGGCGGAGACCGAGTTCTGGCCGAATTTTTTGCGGCTGGCCAAAGCAAGCGGAGCAAGGCTGGCGGTGGTGAATGGGCGCATCAGCGACCGCTCGTTTCCGAGGTATCTGCGCTTCCGTGGGCTGCTGCGCAAGGTACTGGAGCCGGTGGAGCTGTTTTTGGCGCAGAGTGAGGGCGACGCGGAGCGGCTGCGCGCGGTGGGCGCGGCGGCTGAGCGGGTCGAGGTCACCGGGAATTTGAAGTTCGACGCGGAGCCGCCGGTGGAGTCGGCGGCGGTGACGCAGTTGGGCGAACAGTTGCGGGCTTCCGGCGCGCCGATTCTGGTGGCGGGCAGCACGGTGGAGGACGAAGAAGAACACGTGCTGGCGGCCTTTCAGATGGTCCTGGTGGAGTATCCTGCGGCCTCACTGGTGCTGGCGCCGCGGCACAAGGAGCGCTTCGATGCGGTCACGCGACTGCTGAGCGAGCGCCGCGTGCGTTTTGTGCGCCGCTCGGCTGCCGATGCGGCCGCGCAGGATCTTCGCGGAGCGGTGCTGCTGCTGGACACCCTGGGCGAGTTGGCGGCGATCTATCGCTACGCAAACATGGCGTTTGTGGGCGGCTCGCTGGTGCCGCGGGGCGGCCACAATATTCTGGAGCCGGCGTTTTTTGCCAGGGCAATTCTGACTGGGCCGTACACGGAAAATTTCCGCGATATACTCTCCTGCTTTGAGAGCCGGAGGGCGGTGGTGCGCTGCACCACGAAGAATCTGGGGATCACGTTTCTGCTGTTGCTGCGGGAAGGCGCGGAGCGCGAGGCGCTGGGAGAACGGGCGCAACAGGTGCTGATGGAGCAGCGCGGCGCGACAGCTCGCAGCGTGGCGCGGCTGCTTACGCTGGCAGAGAAAGGGCGCCGATGATCGCCGATCCCCTGGGCTGGCTCTTTGGACAGATCGTGCGAGTACGCAACGCGCGCTACGACACGGGGCGAGCGCCGATTCAGCGGTTGCGCCTGCCGGTGATCAGCGTCGGCAACATCAGCGTGGGTGGCAGCGGCAAGACTCCCTTTGTGCAGACCCTGGGGCGCTGGCTGAATGCGCAGGGGATTGCGTACGACGTTCTTTCGCGCGGCTATGGGCGCAGCTCGCAGGGTGTGCTGCGGGTAGAGGCGGAGTGCGACGCGGCAGGCGCAGCGGAAATCTATGGCGACGAGCCGCTGCTGCTGGCGCGGACGCTGAAGGCTCCGGTTTTTGTGGGAGCGGACCGCTACGAAGCGGGCCTTGCGGCAGAAGCATTTGGCGCACAATCGGCTCGGCCGCCGAAGGTACACATTCTGGACGACGGCTTTCAGCATCGGCAGTTGCACCGCGATTTTGATTTGGTGCTGCTGGCTGAGCGCGACTTGCGTGCGAGCCTGCTGCCGTTTGGACGGTTGCGGGAGCCGCTCTCGTCGCTGGCGCGGGCCCATGCGGTTGCGGCTCCGGAAGAGCTGGCGGCGCTGCTCACGGAGCCGAATATCTGGCACATACGGCGGCGGCTGGTGCTGCACGAGCCGGCTCCGACGCGTCCGCTGGCCTTCTGCGGACTGGCGCAGCCGAGGCAGTTCTGGCAGTCGCTGGCAGACATAGGAATCTATCCGGTTGGGACGTATGCGTTCGGCGACCACCACCGCTACAGCGCGAAGGACATTGCGCTGTTGCAGCGGTTGGCGCGGCAGCACGACGCCAATGGATTTTTGACCACGGAAAAAGATCTGGTAAAGCTCGATGGCGCGGCGCTCACGCCGATCACCGCCCCGGCACTTGTGATTGAAGTGGAGAACGCGAACGCGCGGTTTAGGGGGATGCTGGAGGCGGCGGGCGTGCGATGAGAGGTGTGCAATAATTCGTCGTTATGCTGCTCGTTCTTGACATCGGCAACACGGAGACCGAAGTTGGGCTCTTTCCCGTGCGGGAGGACGGCACGGCTGCGCCTGAGCTGGCGGCGCAATGGCGGATCTCGACCTCGCAGAAGCAGACCGCCGATGAATATGGGGTGCTGATACGGCAGTTGTTTGCCATGCAGGGGCTGGAGACTGGGTGCGGTTCGCGGGATCATCGTGGCCTCGGTGGTGCCGCCGCTGGAGTCGCTGGTGCGGCAGATGTGCGAGCGCTACTTCTGCGTCAAGGCGATGTTCATCGAGCCGGGGATCAAGACGGGGATGCCGGTGCATTACGACAATCCCGCCGAGGTTGGGGCCGACCGCATTGTGAACGCCATTGCCGCCTACGAGAAGTGCAAGCAGAGCTGCGTGGTGGTGGACTTTGGAACGGCGACGACGTTCGACGCGGTTTCGGCGAAGGGCGAATACCTTGGCGGAGTGATCGCGCCGGGGATCGGGATCTCGGCGGAGGCGCTGTTTGTGCATACCGCACGGCTGCCGCGAGTGGATATCAAACGGCCTCCGCACGTGATCGGCAGCAACACCGTACACTCGCTGCAATCCGGGCTGTTTTATGGCTACGTGGGATTGGTGGATGGAATTCTGGAGCGCGTGCTGAGCGAACTGGGGCCGGCGCGGGTGATCGCCACCGGAGGCATGGCGCAGTTTATCGCCAGCGGCTCGCGCTTTCTTTCCGAGATCGACGACGCGCTGACGCTGACTGGGCTGCGCATTATCTGGGAGCGGAATCTGCACAGCCGCAGGAAGTAACTGTTGTTAGAGTGCATCGAAAAAAAAGCAGGAGCAAGCTCAACTACCCCCTTAACCGCATAAGACACGGGAAGGTAGGGCACCCGCGCAGGAAGTAGACTAGAACAGGGTTGACGACAGAGGTGCCTATAGAACGGCGCGGGAGATTTGGGCGTCACGGGGATTCCTCGCTGCGCTCGGAATGACACCTCAGAAACAAAGGACAAGGGCAAGGCTCATCCATACGAAGATCGCCAAAGCCGGCATCGAATCGTGGAACACTTCACATATTTTTCCGAGATTGAAGAGCACTTCCAGCGGCGGCGCGGAAGCATTCTCATCTGCTCGCCGCTGGACTGGGCGCTGATGGAGGTGTGGAAGGAGGCGGGGATTCCGCTGGAGGCGGTGCTGCGGGGGATCGACGCGGCATTTGACAAATATGACCGGCGGGCGAAGAAGACGCGCAAGGTGAACTCGCTGGCGTATTGCCAGCAGGAGGTTCTGGCGGCGGTGGAGGAGCTGAAGGAAGCGGCGATTGGCTCGACGCGCGATCCGAAGGCGACCAGCATTGCGAACGCCGAGCTGGCGCGGTACTTTGAACGCAATGCGCAGCAACTGGCGGAGTGCAAGCATCCTGCGGCAGCCGTGCGGGCGCTGACGGCGGAGCAGGCGGCGACCTGCGAGGATTGGCCGCAGAGCTGGTACCCGCCCCACATTCGCCAACAGAAGGCGGATATGGGCCACCCGCAGAGAATGAGGCTCACGCCGACCTGGAAGAGCTGGAACGGCGGATGACGGTGATGGAAGAGAAGCTGTTTGCGGCGCTGTGGAGCCATGCCAGCGATGAGGAACTGATGGAGGCGCGGGCGCAGGCCGAGCGCGAACTGGCTCCGTACCGGGGAAAGATGAGCGGGGCGCAGATCGATCAGCTTCTGCGGCAATACGGCAATAAGCAACTGCTGGAGCGGCACGGGCTGCCGCGGCTGAGCCTGTTCTATTTGTAGCTTGTATTTAATGCGAGACGCGCAGCTCACGTTTTGCGAGTCCCACATTCGCAAAAAGAGGGCGGATGTGGGCCACCCCGATCTCGGCAATTCCGAATGATCGCTTTCCCCTGCGCGTCACAACCCGTTATTCTCATAGAGTGCAGTTCACTATAGAAAAACTCATCTACGGCGGAGACGGGCTTGCCCGCATCCCCGCCAGCGGCGACGAACGGCGCGGGAAAACCGTCTTCGTCCCTTATGTACTTGCCGGAGAAGTGGTGGAAGCCACGGTGGTGGAGGAGCGCAAGGGCTACATGCGCGCCTCGCTGGTAGAGGTGCTGACGCCCTCGACGGCGCGGGTTGTGCCACCGTGCCCGCATTTTGGCGTGTGCGGCGGCTGCCACTACCAGCACTCCGACTACACGGCGCAACTGGAAGACAAGCGGCAGATTCTGCAGGAGACGATTCTGCGCGGCGCGAAGCTGGCGCTGCCGCATATCGAAGTCCACTCCGGCGAGGCGTATGGCTTCCGCAACCGCACGCGAATGAAGATCGTAGTGGAGCCGGAGTTTGCGCTCGGCTACTACCGTCATGGCTCGCATGAGTTGGAGCCGGTGCGCCAATGTCCGATCAGTTCGCCGCTGATCAACCGGGCGATTGCCGCGCTCTGGGAGCTTGCGCCGGAGGCTGCGAGCTATCCTTCGTTGCGCGAAGTTCAGTTTTTTGCCAACCACAACGACAGCGAGCTGCTGGTGGAGTTGTTGATCCATCATGCGACTACGCCGGTGCTGCTGGCGAAGTTCGCCGAGCTTTTGCGGGAGCGGATGCCGGAGATTGTTGGGGTTGCGGTGTTTGCCAGCGGAGCGTCAGCGGAGCACGCGGACGGGCGATCTGGAAGACGGCAACATCGAAGTCTCGCGCCGGCTGAGCCGGGCCGGAGCGCCTCACATTGAGGGCTCGGCGAGCATGACTTACAACGTGGGCAGCCAGAGCTACCGGGTCTCGGCGGGATCGTTCTTCCAGACCAACCGCTTTCTGGCGGCGAAGCTGGTTGAGCTGGTGACGGGGAATCGCAGCGGGCGCGCGGCGCTGGATCTGTTTGCCGGAGTGGGACTGTTTACGCTGCCGATGTCGCGCAATTTTGAGCGCATTACTTCGGTTGAAATTGCGCAGAACTCGTATGACGATCTGGCCGCCAACGCGGCGGTTCCGCACATTCAGGCGGTGCACAGCACCACCGAGGACTACTTGAACGCAGCACGGGGACGCTGGGATTTTGCGATCGTCGATCCTCCACGCGCGGGACTGGGAGAGCGCGCGGCAAAGTCACTGGCGGGGCTTTCGATTCCGCGCATCGCTTATGTTTCCTGCGATCCGGCCACGCTTTCACGCGATCTGGTGACGCTGCTGGGGGCTGGATATCGCGTCGAAGAAGCCCATCTTGTGGATCTGTTTCCGCAGACCTATCACATGGAAACCATTCTCCATCTGGCTCGCTGAGAGCCGGTGGGAGAACAAAAGGAGTGTAATGTACGCATTGATTCTGATTCGCTACCGGCTTCCGATGGAGGAAGTCCTCAAGGTCACAGACGAACACCGCGCCTATCTGCGGGAGTTGAAGGCCGAAGGAACGCTGATCGCTTCCGGGCCCATGGACCCGCGCACGGGAGGCGTGATTCTGGTGCGCGTTCCCGATGACAACGTGCAGCAGAACCTTACCGACGTGCGCGACGGAGATCCGTTTTACAAGAAGAATTCGCCAACTACGAACTGATTCCCTGGAACCCGGTGATCGGGAAAGAAGATCTGGACAAACTATAAGCCGAAGTTTTTTGTAGACGGAAGCACGTAGGAATGTGGAAGTGAAGTTGGGCTCCCGCCGTTCCGCAGCAATATCGGGGCGGAACGGCGGGAGCCCAACTTTGCCACACATCTGCCTGTGTGGCGAGGCTTTGCAACTATGCCTGACGCGCCCACCAACCCGGAGACTCCACGCCGCCCCCCCTGCCGCTCCACTGTTTGCCGCCACGGTCGCGTTTTCCGCGGGCATTCTTCTGCAGAGCTACTGCTACAAACCTGCCACGCTCTATTTTGTCTGCACGATGGCTTTCGCGCTTTGCTCACTGCTGGCGCTGCGCTTTGCCAAAAGCGGAATGCGTGCGGTGCTCGCCTATAGCGGCGCGGTGCTGGCGTTTTTACCGGCGGGAGCTTTGTTCACCGCCGCGCACCAGTCGCGACCGTCGCCGGTAGCAACCGTGCTGAACTATGCGAGCGGCGACGAAGCGACGCTGACCGGATATGTGGTGCGCCCAGGTTCACTGCGGAAGGGGCGCGACCTCCACGAGTCGCTCGACTTGGCGGTCGAGGAAGCACAATTCGAGGGCGATGCGCCGCACGCGGTAACCGGCAGCGTGCGCCTGAACCTCTATGTGCCGGGCGCACGCTCAAACTTCGATTGGGAAAGTGAAGAGGATGGCGCGGAAGATGCGGAGGTGCCTGCCGGTCTTCGACTATGGACAACGGCTGCGGCTGCGAGCCAAACTTCGGCCGCCGGTAAACTTCCGCAATCCGGGAAACATGGATTACGTGGGCTGGCTGCGCGGACAGGGAGTGGCAGCGCTTGGCTCGGCTAAATCGACAAGTATCGATGTTTTACCCGGAGCAGGCGGCAGCCGCTTGGAGCGCATCCGTTGCCGCTTCCGGCGCAGCGTGCTGGAGAAGATGGAACGGCTGTGGCCCGCGCCGTATGCAGGGCTGTTCCAGGCGATGGTGCTGGGAGAGCGCGGACTGGTTGGGCGCGAACAGCGGCTGGAGTTCCAACGCAGCGGGACATTTCACCTGCTGGTCGTCAGCGGAATGAACGTGGCGATCTTCGCCGTGTTTCTGCTGTGGCTGATGCGATGGCTGCGCCTGCCCAAGGAGTATGCGATTGTTGCGGCGATTGTGCTTACCTGCAGCTACGCCTGGCTGACCGAGTTGGGCGCGCCCATTCTGCGCTCGGTGCTGATGATTGTTGCCTATCAGATTGCGGCGCTGCTCAATCGAGATCGCGCTCCGCTGAACACGGTTTCACTGGCGGCGCTGGCGCTGCTGGTGTGCAATCCGCAGGAGCTGTTCGACCCTAGCTTTCAGCTTACGTTTGTTGCCGTGCTCACGATTGCGGGGCTCGGCGTGCCGCTGTTGCGGCGGACGACCATGCCGGTTCGCGAAGCTCTCGACGGCATTGACGATAAAAGGCGCGACCTGACGTTGAGGCCGAAGCAGGCGCAGTTCCGGCTGGATGTTCGCGCCATTTCGGCGAGCCTGGGGCAGTTGATTGGAGGACGGCTGGCGCGCTGGCTGACACCTGCGCTGATCTATGTGTCGCTTGCGATTGCGGAGCTGGCCATGCTCTCCGCACTGATGCAGGCCGCGATCACTGTTGCCGACGATCTGGTACTTTCACCGGGTCAACGCGCACGCGCTGTGGGCCAACATGGCGGTGCTTCCGCTGACGAGCCTGCTGATGCCCGCCTCGATGCTGGCGGTGGCGTTCTCCTATGTTGCGCACTGGATGGCTGCCCCGTTCGCGCTGGCCGCGCGATGGGCATTGCAGGGAATTCTGTTTACGGTTCACTGGTCGGGAGGAGCGCAGAGGCCGGAGCTGAGGGTGGCGATGCCGGCCTTGGAGGCAATCGCGGCGTTGGTTGTGTGCTATGCGCTGGCGCTGCTGCTGGCGCGGCGGCACCGAGTGCTGGCGGTAGCTTCGCTGGCGCTGCTGGCGGCCTCGGCGTGGCTAGTGTTTGCGCACCCGCGCCGCTTCGAGTACAAGCCTCATGAGTTGGAGATCACCGCTATCGACATTGGGCAGGGCGACTCGTTCCTGGTGGTGACGCCGAACGGGCGCACGCTGCTGCTGGACTCCGGCGGGTTGCTAGGGATGAGCCACAGCGAACTGGACATTGGCGAGGATGTGGTTTCTCCGTACTTGTGGCAGCGCGGGCTCAGCCATCTGGACGCGGCCGCCTTCAGCCACAGCACTCCGACACATCGGCGGGATGACGGCGATCCTGCGCAATTTTCATCCGGGTGAACTCTGGTATGCGCCCAACTATCCCTCGCACGAGGTGGAATCGCTGTTTGCGGCCGCCGACCGGTTGCAGGTTCGCCGCATCGAGCGGCACGAGGGAGAGGAGTTCGACTTCGACGGAGTGCACTTCGAGGTGCTCTCGCCGCCGCGGGACTGGGATTTGAAGCCGCGCGGACAAGACGATGCTTCGATGGTTCTGCGGCTGACCTATGCGGGACACAGCGCGCTGCTGATGGGCGACATTCACAAGCGCATAGAGAAGATGCTGGTGGAAGAGGCGGAGGAGCATCATCAATCGCTGCACGCCGACCTGCTCAAGGTGGCGCACCATGGCTCGAATACTTCGTCATGCGAGGAATTTCTGGATGCGGTGCGGCCGGAGTACGCGGTGATTTCCTCGGGAATACGAAATCCGTTCCGGCATCCGCGCCCGGAGGTGATCGAGCGGCTGGCAGAGCACCGGGCGAAGACCTACCGGACGGATATGTTCGGGCCAGTGACGTTCTTCATGGACGCAGAGGGGGTTCACGCGAGCGTGGCGCGGTAAAAGAGTTCTTCCGTCCCGTGCCCCTGCTTCATTTATCCCAAGGCTTCGGATTCGGTGAGGCCCTTGTTTTGGTATTGGGCCAAGATGGCGCGGGCTTCCTCGGCTTGATCTTCGCGAACCTGGAGCTTCACGCCTCCGACACCAGGCAGGATATCCTGCGGGGCGTCGAAGTTGGTCATCAGGACTTCGATGCCTGCGGACTCAAGAAGGCTCTGCACCACCATGGCCTCGGATTCCTGCTCGCTCTCAAAAACGACGACCAGCGCCTCGTTCGGCTGCTCTTCTCTTCTTAAGTCTCGGCCATAATGACTCTCCTTAACCTTTGATGCGAACTGACGAGCGTAATACCAGCTGGGTTTAAGGTCAATTCCAGAAAAGTGGGCGCGAGGAGCAGATTTTTCCGGTACCGCGAGGCCCATGGCGTCATCGAACCTAAAGGCAAGCCGGAAGCGAGGAGGATTTGCATGGAACAGAGGATAGCCGATTCCGCCGAACAGCTCGACGAAGTGCGCCGCATCCGCCGCCTGCAAATCATGATGGGTCTGGTAATGCAGGTCATCGCGCAGGACCCCAAGCTCACGATTGAGGAGGCCTCGCAGATGGTCGCCGACTCGCGCACGGCGGCGCTGGCAATGTTTCCAGGCAAGGAACTGGCCTATGACCTGCTGTACCGTCCGCGCTTCCAGCGCCTGATGCGGGAACGCTTCCGGCTGCAATAAACCGGCGCAGCGGGGGAAGTCATTGCGGAGCGGATGATTCTGACCGGGAGGAAGCTATTTTTCCGCTCGGGTGGTTTCCAGGCGGGTCAGGCGCAGGGTGAGGGTTCCCCAGAAAAGGCGGGAGCGCATTTGCACGGGCAGGTGCGAGGCATCATCTGTGTACCAGACCCAGACTTTTCCGCGCCCCTTCAGCGCTCCGTCGCCGGAGTAGACGGCGACGCGAACGGTGCGAAAGGTTCCAGCATCGGTTTTAACATTTTCGCGCCCTTCGACAAAGGCGGTCACATTGATGCTCTTTCCTCCGTCGTTGACAGGAAAGAGCAGGACAGCCCCGGGCTCCAGCCGCTGTGCGCCGAGGTAGTAGATTCCGGAGAGCACGTCGGTGACGCAGGCGGGCGAGTCGGTCTCCTGATGCTTGGTTTCGCCGTTGCGGAGGTTGCGCTCATCGAGCACGCTCTTGCCGCGGGCAGCGTCAAAGAAGAGAGTGGTGTCCCGCTTGTGCAATCCCTCCTCAGAGTGCTTCAGGATGCGTTCCGAGCAGAAGGTTTTGCGGTCGAAGTAGGACTCCAGGCGGTCTTCGACGCGATAGAGGACGGCAACGGCGCCGGAGGCTTCGGCGGTCCCGGTAACGTGCTCAAAGTCGCCATTCTGCTCAATCTTCAGAGTTCCGGTGCCCGCCTTCCAGAGCCGCCACTCGGCCTCGTAATGCAGGGTCTGATTGTTGGGAAAGCGATAGGCCTCACTGGCAGGCTGAATTGACGGCCTGGGTGCGGCAGAGATAGAGGCCTGCTGCGCTGTCAGAAGCGTGGCCAGCGCCGCGGCAAGGGTCAACAGCAGGATTGGCTTCAGATTTCGCATCCGCTAGCGTGCCATCCAAATCGGCCTTGCTACTTTCAGGGCTACGAGGGCAGCAATCACCGCCAGGGTACCGAGCAGGGCATTATATTCACGATGTTTCCAGTAAAGCTCGGGCGAGAAGCGGGAGCGGCCTGGAGTGCCTGCGCGGAGCCTGGGCAGCAGCCTGGGCACTTGGGCACAGTACTCGGCGTAATTGGGGAAGTGCGCGCTCAGGAAGCGCTCTTCGCCACGGATCACCGGAATGTAGATGGCGGCAAACAGGATGACCAGAGCCAGAGCAATCTCCCAACGCAGCGAGGCCAGGGCGAAACCAACAGCAATTACGATCGATCCAAAGTACAAAGGGTTGCGTGTGTAGGCATAAGGTCCGGTAGTCGCAAGCTCCTCATTCTTTTTGACATGACCGCTGGAGACGGCCCGAAGCCAGACGCCGGAGAGAGCTACGGCCGATCCGACTGCGAGCGACCACCATTCGGGCCGTGCGCGCCATAGAAAAAACGCCGCGAAAAGAAATCCCAGCGGCACACGAATTCTTTTGGCGACACGTCCCCAGTCCATACACGGCCTTTACGCGGAGTTGCTGTTCTTCTGTATTCTACGGCATTGGTGGCGGGGGTGGCTGGAAAGGGACGTTATCGGGGAGGGCGTTATTCGAAGCGCGTCCTGGGCGAGGGCTTTTGATTCGCGAAGATCCGGGATCAGTCCAGCAGTGCGTCCATCTCGGCCATGACGCGGGCGACGGTAATCTTCTCGAGCCCGGCGTCCTCGGCGCGTTTGTGGCTGTAGCTGGTGACGCTTGCCGGATCACGCAGAACTCGGGTACCTGCCCAGTAGGGGCCGTTTCTGGCGGGATCGGTGGGGCCGAAGAGGGCGACGGTTTTTACGCCCAGAAGCGCTGCCAGGTGCATGGGCCCGGTGTCTCCGCCGATGAAGAGGCGGGAACGGCGAGCCAGGGCCATCAGTTCGCTGAACGAGGCTGAACAGCGCCACTGCGCTATTGCCGCTGGCGGCCACGGCTTCGCGCGCAAGCTGGGCTTCGCCGGGGCCGTAGTTGATGACTGGGCGCAGACCGCGTGCGGCGAGCCGGGTAGCCAGCTCTCCATAACGCGAGGGAGCCCACTGCTTGGCGCCCCAGCCCGCACCGGGATTGAGAATCGCGATGGGCGACCGCAAGAGTCCCGCGGATTGCAGAATAGCGTCCAGGCGGGCTTCGCTGGCTTTGTCGCGCGGCAGCAGGGCGGTACCGGGATTGCAGAGTCGTAATGGCCCGCGAAAGGCCGATCTCCTCCAGCCAGGTCTGCACCAGCTCCAGGTTCTGCTCGATTACATGTGCGGCGCGGCCATCGGCATGGGAGTCATACAGCCAGCGGGCGAGGCGCTCGCGGGGCTTGCGGAAGCCGAGGGTAGTACGAGCTCCGGAAAGCTTTGCGATCACCGCTGACTTGATTGCGCCCTGCAGGTCGAGTGCGGCGTCGTACTGCGCGCGCCTGCATGCCTTGGATGGCGGCCTGAAACTCGCGCCTGGTTTCGGGGCCGAAGAGACGCTTGCGCCAGCCCCGGGTGTCGACCAGATGCACCTCGTCGACCAGCGGACGTCCGGCGCCGCGCGAGCCTGCCAGTTCGACCTCCGGGGCGCACAACAGCTCGCGCCAACGCTGTTCGACGACCCAGCCGATGCGCGCCTCCGGCAGGGCGCGGCGCAGCATGGCCACGGCGGGCAGAGCGTGCAGCACATCGCCCATGGCGCCCAGGCGCACCACCAGCGCCCTGGGGGTTTGATGGTGAATGGGCAGGCTTTATTCGCAAAATCGATCCAGACAGAAATGGAGCCGCCGGGGACTCCATTGCCGCGTGGTGAAATCGGGTAATTGCCACCTCATGAATGTTATTTTCCTATCCTTCCCAACAGTTCGGTGGTGGAGTGGTCCTTGGGATCGCCGACGATTTCGACGCGACCGCCGTAGGCCGATGACCTCGTCGCGCTCGGGCACGTTCTCGCGGGTGTAATCGGTTCCCTTCACCTGGATGTTGGGCTTGATCTCGCGAATCAGGGCGCGAACGTCGGGCTCATCGAAGATCACGACGGCGTCCACGCATTCGAGAGCGGAGATGATTTCAGCGCGCTCCAGCTCCGGCATGGCCGGACGCCCGGGGCCTTTGAGGCGGCGCACGCTCTGGTCCGAGTTGATGGCGACGATGAGTTTTCCGCCCAGCGCCTTGGCTCCGCGCAAATAGCGCACGTGGCCGACGTGCAGCAGATCGAAGCAGCCGTTGGCGAGGGTCACGGTCTCACCGGCTGCCCGCCATCCGGCGACCACTTCTGCTAACTCTCCGCGCTCGACGATTCGTCCCAAAAAATGCTTCCCTGCCGGTGAACGGTTGGTAACGGCTATTGCTCCAGCACCAGCGAGAAGTTCGGCGCGGCTCACGGTTGCGGTGCCGCGCTTCATGACGACGATGCCGCCGGCGTAATTTGCCAGCTTGGCCGCGTCTGGCCGCGTCCGCACCGGCGCCAGGGCGGCAGTGAAGGTTGCGATCACGGTGTCGCCGGCGCCGGTGACGTCCACCACCTGGTTGGAGCCGTAGACCGGAATTTCCAGCGGCGCTTTCCTTTTCTCGAAGGCCACCATGCCGTCGCCGCCGCGGGTGATGACCAGCGAATCGAGCTTCATCTGACGGATGAGCGCGGCACCGGCTTCGAGGAGCTTTTCGCGGTTGTCGCCGATCTTTGTGCGCAGCGCCTCCTCGACTTCGCCTTCATTGGGAGTGGCCGCGGTGACGCCTTCGTAGTCCAACATGCGATAGCGGCTGTCGAGGGCGACCGGAGTGTCGCCGAGCGCACCGCGGGCACGGACAAAATTGAAGAGGCGGGGCGAGACCGCGCCGTAGCCGTAATCGCTGAGCAGGACGGCGTCGGCGGCAGGCGCGTACTCGCGCGCGGAGGCCACCAGTTCGACCAGCGCGGGATGAGTATCCTTGAGGACCTCGCACTCGCGGTCGATGCGCACCACCTGCTGGCGCGACGAGTGCGGCGGTAGTAGGCCAGCACGCGGGTCTTGGTGGTGGTGACGTGACCCTTGAGCTTGGAGATTCCGCTGACGGAGATTTTGTTCTTGCGGAAGATCTGCAGCAACGCCTTGCCGGGCTCGTCGTCGCCGACCAAGTCCGACGGGCAGCGCGGTTACGCCCAGCGCGGCAAGATTCATCACCGCGTTGGCTCCGCCGCCGGGAATCAGCTTGCGATCACGATGCTTGAGAATCAGCACCGGGGCCTCGCGTGAGACACGGGCGATCTCGCCGGAGATGAATTCATCGGCGATGAGATCGGCCATCACCAGCACGCTGACCTTGGAGAAGGATTCGACGATGCGGCGGAGCTTTTGCTGCTCCGTCAGGCCGTGATGGTTGGTGTGCTTTCTTAGAAGTTGTTATTTTGTGTGCGCGCCATTGCACAAAGATTCTCTCATGCCGCGTGCCGGAACGGGCAGAAGTTTGGCACAAAGCGTCACGCCTCTGATATTTCCTCATGATTTTTCTTTGGTTTTCCAGCGAAGTTTTCCACGCATTTGTCGGAGATGTGCACCGGGTTTGAGCACTGTCCGGCAGCGGCGCGATTGAAGGCGCGATACAGCCGCTTGACGTCCACCTTGCCGTTGCGCAGCTCCCGCTCCACGGCGTTGTGCATGGCCGACAACAACTGATCGCGCAGTTCGTTGAGGACCTTGTCAATGTAAATGTACGGCATGCATCCTCCCAAGCCATTCCCGACATGCTGGCGTGCTAATCCCATGGCTCGCTATGCGAACTGTGTACCCAGTTCGCACTAAAGAGTCTTACCAAGAACGATACACGGCGGGGAGCCCCTGAGTCGCTACTTTGGCCGCGGCTACTCCGGATTGGCAACGAACTTTCGAACCATTTCCTCGGCGTGGGTTGCGGCCTCGGCGCCGAAGGTCTCCAGCCATTGCATTTCCGTTTCGCGGCGAAACCAGGTCAACTGGCGCTTGGCGTAGTTGCGATGGCCTTGCTGGGCGCTCGCGATGGCTTCGGCAAGCGAACACTCGCCGCGCAGGTGCTCGGCCGCCTGGCGGTAGCCCAGCGAGCGCATGGCGAAGACCTCGGGGCCGTAGCGCTCCAGCAGGCCGCGGGTTTCCGCAACCAGTCCCTGCTCGAACATCTCCGCGCAGCGCCGGTTGATGTGATCGTAGAGCGCGCTGCGCTGCGGGCTGAGCCCGATGCGCAGCACGCAGTAGCCCTGGATGGGATCGCGGCCCTCGCGCAAGCAACTCGCTCATGGGGCGTGTGGAGGCGGCGCAGACCTCGATGGCGCGGATCAGTTTGGGCTCATCGTTGGCGTGGATGCGGGCCGCGGCTTCTGGATCAAGGCGGCGCAGCAAACGCCAGAGTGCGGCAGGGCGCTTGCGGCGGCGCAGCCGTTCGCGCAGCGGCTCGTCGCGCTCCGGCCCGGCAAATAGACCGTCGAGCATGGCGCGCAGGTAGAGGCCGGTGCCGCCGCAGACGATGGGGAGACGTCCGCGGGCGGTGATCTCATGGGCGGCGTCGCGCGCCAGCCGCGCGTACTGGCCGGCGGTGAAATAGGCGTCGGGAGCGACTACGTCGATGAGGTGGTGCGGCACGCTGCGCCCGCTCTTCGGCGCCCAGGCTTGGCGGTGCCAATCTCAAACTCGCGATAGACGGCGACGGAGTCGCAGCTGATGATCTCGCCGCCAAAGCGCAACGCCAGAGCAAGGGCGAGAGAGGACTTGCCGCTGCCGGTGGGGCCGGCGATGACGACCAGTGGAGAGCGGACGACACTCATCGGGCGCTCACAAACACTCATCGCACACCGAGGACTTGGTGCAGGAAAAAAGGAAAAAAGCGAAGCGTCAGCGACGACCATGGATCAGGCCCAGGACAATCAGCAGTCCCAGTGTGTGGGGCGTTTCCGGCTGACGATTGAGAAGTGGCATCGCGGCTCATTTTACGCGAAGGTGAAGGCGTAACTGGTCCCGAGCGCGGCGGGAGAGCTACTGGTATTGTTCCATCTCGCCGGTTTTGGGGTTGTAGAAGAAAGTGATGCGGAGCGCCAGATAAGGGCCGTGGAATTCATGCGGCAGGGGCGAGAACGGGTCCGAGGCGGTGATTCCTCCGTAGGCGGCGCGGTCCAGAGGAACGTCTCCCGAAGGCGATTCCACGAACATGCCGGCGACCTTGCCGTTGGGCGTGATCAGGAAGCGGATTGCGACTTTGCCATGCTTGAGCAGAGGGGCGCGCGCTTCTTCGGGGATCAGGGTGTACCAGTTGACCTTGATCGATTGCAGGACGCGCGACAGATAGGGGCCGAAGTCCACGCCCTGGGTGTCGCTGAGGATATCGAACGGGCCCATGGCGGCGTTGCGGTCCACCGGCCCCATTCCGTAGCCGGTGCCGCCGCCTCCTCTGCCGGTGCCGCTGCGCGTGTTGCGGGCGGCCTGGGCGATCACGTCGCCGGCCGAGCTTGGCATCCGGAAGGGATTTTCGCGTGGGCTGCTCCTGCGGCTGCACTCTTGGCTGCTGGAAGTTGGTTGCCGATTGCGGGTTGGACGACGGCTGTTGCTGCGGGGCAGTCTGCGGCATGGGCGGTTGCGGCGCTGGCTGAGCCGCTTGCGGCCCCGGCGGCCTCTGGTTTCCGCGCAGGCGCGCCTCTTCGCGAAGTGTATCGAGGGTCTTCTGATCGATTTGCGGATGCGTGGTCTGGGCGATGCGGTTTTTGTCGCTCAGCTTGTCGGAATGAACCTTTGGAGGCTTTCTGCATATCCTGCGGCAATGCCAGGAAGGTCGGCTCCTTGGTGCGCGCCAGGTCTTCGGCGCGCAGCAGGTGGGGCTGCGCCCAGTTGGGCAGCAACTCCGGCGAGTAGATCACCAGCAGGACGAAACAGATGTGGACGACGACCGAGATCCAGAAGGCTTCGCGCTTGCGCGAGCGCGCCAACTCATCCTCGAGCTGCGCCAACACGTGCGGCACAAAGTCGGAGTGATCGTCCCCGACTTCGCGCACCCGTGCCCGCTTCGGAAGCTCGGGCTCGGGCGGCGCGGAGCGATGGAGGCGCGATCTGATTGTTGCCCTGGGCCTCGATCTTGGTACTCCTAAAACTAATTGGATGAGCGGATAGGCCGCAGCAGACCGCGCCGCATCCGCAACCCTATTTCGCTCGCCCACCCCTGAGCGAGCCACTGGCGGCTCGGAGCATTGCCGCGGCCACTTCGTCCAGGTGTGCGCGCTTGTGGTGCTCGGCCATTTGCTGCTGAATGTCGATGGCCAGAGCCAGGGCCGCGCGTCCGTCCTCCAGAGTGACCTCGGGAGTTGCGCGCTGGCGCACGGCTTGCAGAAAACTGCGCAGCTCGGCCCGGAGCGGCTCCTCGTCGCTCACCTGCGGCTTGTAAGGCGCAATCTCGGGTAATCCGCCTGCGGTGGGCTTCACGGTGAGCGAGAACACATCGCGCCGCGAGTAGTCCAGCGAGACGTACTGGGCGGGCTGGAAGAACCTGAGCTTGCGCACCCGCTCGGTGCTGATCCGGCTGGCGGTGAAGTTGGCCACGCAGCCGCTCTCGAACTCAATGCGGACGCTGGCGATATCCACCATGCCGGTCAGCACCGGCAGGCCGACGGCGCGCAATTCACGCACCGGCGAGTTGGCCATCTTCAGCACGATGTCCAGGTCGTGGATCATCAGATCGAGCACGACATCCACATCCAGCGAACGCGGGGTGAAGACGCTGAGGCGATGCACCTCGAAGAACATGGGCCGGGAGAGCAGCGCCCAAGTCGCGCGCACCGCGGGATTGAAGCGCTCCAGGTGACCGACTTGCACCACCCGCCCGTGCTGTTTCGCGAGCGCGATGAGGGCGTCGGCCTCGGCAAGGGAAAAGGCCAACGGTTTCTCGATCAGAACGTCAACGCCGCGCTCCATCAACTCGCGCGCGGCCGGCAGATGAGCTACGGTAGGCACGGCGACGCTGATGGCCTTGAGCGCCGGAAAAGCGGAGAGCATCTGGCTAACGGAGCCGAATGCCTGTCCGCCGAATTCGGCGGCGACGGCCTGGGCGCGCGCGAGGTCGGAATCGACCACAGCAGCCAGCTCCACGCCCTCGTCGGCAAGCTCTTTGTAGACTCGGGCATGGTTGCGGCCAAACGAGCCCACGCCCACTACCGCTACCTGCAATTTTTGGTTGTTCACAGCTATGATTCTCGCAGATGCGGGCGCCGGGGAAAAGTGCTTCGGAGCAGCATAGGGCTGCTGTAACAAATCTTCACCCTTCTCTGCACCCCTTCGCGGCGGCTGCGGAAATCCCTTACAATCGCCCGGAATGAATTCCAGGAGCCGATCTCGCATGGCCGCCAAGTCCAAACCCGCCAAGACTGTTTTATCCCAGACTCCGAAGCCGCAGCCAAAGCTTTCGCATTACGACGCCGCGGGACGAGCCACCATGGTCGATGTTTCAGCAAAACTGCCCACGGCCCGCACCGCCGAAGCCAGCGCGCGGGTGATCATGAGCGCGCAGGTTCTCGCCGCCCTGCCCAGCAATCCCAAGGGCGACCCTTTCGAGGTTGCCCGAATCGCCGGAATCCAGGCGGCCAAACGCACATCGGAGCTGATACCTATGTGTCACCCGGTAGCCCTCAGCTTCGTAGATATCTCGTATTCCTTGTGCGAAGATGGCGTTGATCTACTCTCCCGGGCCTCGACTACGGCGGGAACGGGGGTGGAGATGGAAGCGCTTACGGCAGTCTCGGTGGCAGCTCTTACGGTCTATGACATGTGCAAGGCTTTAGATAAGGGCATCGAGATCCGTTATATACAACTGGAGCGCAAGAGCGGCGGCAAGAGTGGGGAGTACCGGCGTCCACCGCGCCAGCAGGAGCGCTGATTCTGACGAAATGGAAGTAGACGCTATGGGCCAGACTACACGTGTTCTGCTTGTGGACGACAATCCGGCAATCCGCGAGTTGCTGTTGCAATCGCTCTCCCCGTTGGCAACGGTGCAGGCCTGTGGCAGCGCTGCAGAGGCGCTGAGCCGGGCCGAAAAGCAGACCCCGGACCTGATCATCTCCGATTACCGCATGCCGGGCTTGAGCGGGCTGGAGCTGCTGGCCAAGTTGCGGACTTTCTGTCCGCATATCGCCGTGTTGATGCTGGCTTCGCGCGCCGATATCTTCGGACCCCTGGCCGGCTCTAGCGCATGGGTGGAAGAGTTCATCGAGAAGCCATTCTTTCTCGACGATGCGATCACCCGCATCCAGCGCGTGCTCAACCGCATTACGCTCAGCAAGGCCGCGCACGCAAAGGCCGCCGACTCCACCAGCGTCCGCGGCACTCTGGCGCAAATGTCGGTGGTTGACCTGCTGCAAACTCTCGACATTGGGCGAAAAAGCTGCCGTCTCGAGCTTCAGCACGCAGGGCAGAAGAGCGAAATGCAGTTCCGTAACGGCCAACTGGTTCATGCCACCCTCGGCAATCTCAGCGGAGAGGCCGCGGTTTATGCCGTTGTGGCATGGACGGAAGGCATGTTCTTGATCGACTTTGAACGGGTCGAGTGCCCGCGCACGATCACCCACAGCACCCAGTCGGTGCTGCTGGAGGCACTGCGTCGCTTTGACGAATCGCAACGTGACATCGAGGCGAACATCATCGACCCGACAGCCGCCGAAACGAAATTCTCGGAGGCGAAAGCCTTGGAGATGGAAACCTTGCCGAAGCCCGCATGCGGAGCGGTCTTTGCGCACGGCCTCGCACCTGCCATGTAGTTCGGGGCACCTTTCGGCGCGCGTCCCGTTGCCGCCTGCGACCCCTCGGAGAAAGGGACTACGCCGAAGCTGTAACCCTCCTGTGAGCGGGCTGCGATATACTCCACTCTCGACAGGCTATTTTCGAGAGGCTACCTGACCCACGCGATGCCCGTTTTCCATAAAGCCTTGCTGCTGTTTAATCCCGTCTCTGGCGCGCACCTGGAGTCTCGCACGGCCACCATGCGCCGGATCGCGGAGATCTTCCGCCGCGCCGGAGTGGAAGTTGTGGTGGAAGCCACGCAGGCCCGCGACTCCGCGGGACGTCAGGCGCGTGCGGCCATCGGCGCCGGCTGCGACGCGGTGTTCGCCTGCGGAGGGGATGGCACGGTCTTCGAGGTCCTGCAGGGAGTGGCCGAAAGCGCGGCAATGATGGGCGTGATTCCGCTTGGCACCGGCAACGTGCTGGCCCACGATCTGGGACTGGCGGTACGCCCGGAACGGGCGGCAGCGCAGATCCTCGACTTCACTCCGCAGACGATTTCGCTGGGACGCATCCAGACGGCGGGGCGTTCGCGGTTTTTCACCGTGGCGGCCGGGGTGGGAGTGCACGCAGAGCTGCTCTACCGCGCCAACGCCCGGGCGAAACAACGGGGCGGATACCTGGCCTACTACGCGCACGGAGCCCGTCTGCTGTTCCGCCATGCGTTTGTGCCCTTTCCGGTGGAGATCACCACAAGCGAAGGCGAGACGATCCAGACTTCCGCGCTGGAGTTGGTCGCCATGCGGGTGCGCTCTTTTGGCGGGCCGCTGCGCCACTGGCGTCCGGGCAGTTCCCTGCTCTCGCCCGACCTGCGCCTGGTTCTGCTGCGCAATCCGAGCCGGGCGCAGCATGCTGCGCTATAGTCTGCAGGCGCTCACCGGCCTCGCTCCTTATGACGGACTCGACAAGCCGGACGCGGATTTTTCTTTTGTCTCCGCCAAATCGGTCACCTGTACGGCTCCGAGTGTGGGTGCTTCGCGGCTCCGGGTGCAGGCCGATGGCGAACTGCTGGGGCCGACGCCGACCAAAATCTCGATCGTTCCCAAGGCGCTGACCCTGCTGATTGCGCCCGATGCAAGCTGGCAGCAGGCTTCCGCCCCGGCGCAATCCGCCAATCCTCTTTGACTTTGAGTGCGATCCTTGGCACCCTGAATGGTTCATAAGCCTGGATGGTCACATAAGGCTCAATGGTTCTATAAGAAAGCCACGTCATGGAGCCCGTAACTCACTTTCTGACCGGGGCCACGCTCGCCCGCGCGGGATTCAATCGCAAGACGGCGCTGGCCACGGTGACCATGACCCTGGCCGCCGAAGCAGCCGATTTCGACATCCTGGCGTACTTTAAAGGCTCGGCCTGCGGTTTCATCCAGCATCGCGGCATCACCCATACTTTTCTTGGAATCCCCGTCATCGCGGGGCTGGTGGTTGGCCTGGTCTGGCTGGTGGATGCGCTCTGGCAGCGCCGCCGCCGGACTCGCAAGCGGCCAGAGGCACCCGCTCGGCACTGGGGATGGCTGTATCTGTTTGCCTGTATCGCGGGGCTCTCCCACATTCTGCTGGACTTCACGAATAACTACGGCGTGCGACCGTTCTTTCCCTTCTGGCGCCAGTGGTATGCCTGGGACATCGTGTTCATCATTGAGCCGCTGATGCTTGCAGTACTCGGTGCGGCGCTGGTGCTGCCGTGGCTTTTTGGACTGGTGGGCCAGGAGATCGGCGTGCGTCAACATGGCCCTGCCGGTCGCGGGGCGGCGATTGCGGCACTGCTTTCTATTGTGGCTTTATGGGGAGTGCGCGACTTTGAGCACCGGCGCGCGCTGGCGGCTCTCAACGCCATCGAATATCAGCGGCGAGTCCGCCATCCGCGTCGCGCGCTTTCCCCTACATGGTGAACCCATTCCAGTGGGCCGGAGTTGCCGAAACCCCCAAGGCCTACATCTCGATGAAGGTCGATTCCCTTCGCCCCGAGGTCGATCCCGGCAACCGCGCTCAGATCTACTACAAACCAGAGCCCACGGAAGCGACAGAGGCGGCGCGCCACACGGCTCTGGGCCGCGCCTACATCGAGTGGGCACGATTTCCGCTGATTGAGGCCGAACATCTGAGCACCCGACCGACGCCGACCTGGTGCATTTCAGTGACGTGCGTTATTTCTATCCCGACGGAGACCGCCGCCCGCTTGCAGGCTTACGTGCTGCTGGACTCGCTCCATCACTTGCGAAGCGCAAGGCTTCGAAGTGCCGAGGCGCTGAAGGCGGAGAGATCCTTTTGGCGACGGGTGACGGAGCGACGCTCCTTCCGGCCGCTGGCGCAAGGGCCGGTCAGCCCTTCTTTGCTAGCTCCAGAAGCGCTTCGCCTTCCACCCGCATCGGGAAGCCACTGCTTCATTTGCTTTGCGCCCAGGGCTTTCGTAGAATTCGATGGCGGGCTTATTCCAGTCCAGCACCAGCCACTCGTAGCGACCGCAATTTTCGGCCACGGCGATTCGCGCCACGTGCAGCAGCAGCGCTTTTCCAATTCCCTTGCCGCGATATTGCGGCCAGACGAAGATGTCGTCGAGAAAGATTCCGGAGCGGCCCTTCCAGGTGGAGTAGTTGTAAAAATAGAGGGCAAAGCCCGCGGGAGTGCCTTCCCAGTCGGCGATCACACAATGGAACTTTGGGTTGGGGCCGAATCCATCGCGCAATAGATCCGCCTCGGTGGCCTCGGCCGCCTGCGGCTCGTGTCTCATATTCGGCCAGCCCGCGAATCAGCTTTCAGAATCGTTCCCACGTCTTCGGGCTGAGCCGTGCGAATCGCAGCATGGTTGTCCTCCGCATGGAAATTTCGCTTCTCCGCAGTCTAACCCATAGGGCTTTCAGAACAGGGCGCTTACTTGCTTCGATAATTCTATTGTGATAGAAATACCGCATGAACTCTAAACCGACGGAAGAAGAAATCACTCGCTTCGCGGATATGTTCTCCGCAATGGGAACTGGCCCGCGCTTGCGGATCATGCGAGTTCTGCTCTCGGCCCACCCTGAAGGCATGGTGGTGGGCGATATCGGGAACGATCTCGGCATCGCCGCATCCACGCTTTCACACCACTTGGACAAGCTCAAGAACGAGGGACTGGTGAAAGTGAGACGTGAAGGCACGTATCTCTGGTACTCGGCGAATGCGGAAGCGCTGCAGGAGCTTTTGGGTTTCCTGTACGCCGAGTGCTGCACCCGCAACAAGGCAGTAAAACCGCAGGCGATTGCGCGCATGTGCTGTTGAGAGTGAAAGAGCGAGAGGGATAACGATCGATGGAAATCAAGGACATGGTGAAAGAGAAATACGGGCAGGCGGCGTTGCGCGTCAATTCGGGCGGAAGCTCCTGCTGCGGCGCGTCGGCGGCGCTGAATGGCTGCTGCGATCCGATTACCTCGAATCTTTATGACGCGGCGCAAACCGGCGAGTTGCCGCAGGAAGCGGTACTCGCGTCATTGGGGTGCGGCAATCCTACGGCGCTGGCGCAGCTCAATCCCGGAGAAACGGTGCTTGACCTGGGCTCGGGCGGCGGCATTGATGTGCTGCTCTCGGCACGGCGCGTGGGCCCAGCGGGAAAAGCCTACGGACTGGATATGACCGATGAAATGCTCGCGCTCGCGCGGGAAAATCAGCGCAAGGCTGGGGTTGAAAACGCGGAGTTTTTCAAAGGTGAAATCGAGCAGATCCCCTTGCCCGATCATTCCGTCGATGTTGTCATCAGCAATTGCGTCATCAACCTCTCAGCCGACAAGGACAGCGTACTGCGTGAGGCGTTCCGGGTGCTGGAGCCGGGAGGCCGCTTCGCCGTCTCCGACGTGGTCACGCGCGGCGAGATTCCGGAGGACGTTCGGCGAAACATGCTGCTGTGGGTCGGCTGCATCGCAGGAGCGCTGGATGAAACCGAATACGCTCGCCAAGCTCGCCAGAGCAGGCTTTGAAGGCATCGCCATTGAGCCGACCCGCGTATATGACGTAGAGCACGCGCGGACGCTTCCTGAAGGGGCAGGGAGTCGATGTGGACACGATTGCGCCGCAAATTGAAGGGAAGTTCATGAGCGCCTTTATTCGCGCCACAAAACCTGCGGGCGTGAACAGCTAGTTCTTCAGAGGAGAGGCGGTAAACGTGACTAAATCGGCGGCTTGTCGTTTGGGATTCATCGATCGCTATTTGACCGCTTGGATTTTTGCGGCGATGGTGCTGGGTGTGGTGTCCGGATGGCTTGTGCCTGGGATCGTTCCGCTGCTGAACCGCCTCAGCGTAGGCACCACTTCCATTCCAATCGCCATCGGGCTCATCGTCATGATGTACCCGCCATTTACGAAGGTGCGCTACGAAGAGTTGCACCTGGTCTTCCGCGACAAGGCCATCCTGCTGCTCTCGCTCGTACAGAACTGGATCATTGGGCCGATCCTTATGTTCGTATTGGCAATCGTCTTCCTGCGCGGGTATCCGGAATACATGGCCGGACTGATCATGATCGGCTTGGCCAGATGCATTGCCATGGTCATTGTGTGGAACGAACTCGCCAAGGGTGACACGCAATACGCCGCCGGACTGGTCGCATTCAACTCGCTCTTCCAGGTCTTTTTCTATTCGGTCTATGCCTGGATTTTTATCACTGTTCTTCCTGCCAAGCTCGGACTTCACAGCACGATCGTAAACGTCTCAATCGCAGAAATTGCGCGAAGTGTTTTCATCTATCTCGGCATCCCGTTCCTGGCGGGACTCGCAACGCGCACCGTGCTGGTTCGCGTCAAGAGCCGCGAATGGTATGAAAGCAATTTCGTGCCAAGAGTAAGCCCGCTGACCTTGATCGCCTTGCTGTTCACAATCGTCGTGATGTTTTCTCTCAAGGGCGAGTACATTGTTCGCCTTCCACTGGACGTTGTGCGGATCGCCGTGCCGCTGCTGATCTACTTCGTAATCATGTTCCTGGTTTCCTTCTTTATGGGAAGGAAGCTTGGAGCCGGATACGGGAAGACCACGACGCTGGCGTTTACGGCAGCTTCAAACAACTTCGAGCTTGCAATTGCGGTCGCGGTTTCGGTCTTCGGCATCAACTCCGGAGCAGCATTTGCCGCCGTGATCGGGCCCCTGGTCGAAGTGCCTGTGATGATTGCCCTGGTGAATGTCGCGTTCTACTTCCAGCGCAAGTACTTTGCAAGTACCGGGCGAAGCTGGAGATGGTGCGGCTGCGCCGTCGTTGTCCAAGGCGGCTGCTTCGATTGTGGTCTCTCGTCCTTCGCAAACAGAAAACATCCATGGGCAATAAGAAGCGAGTACTGATTCTCTGCACCGGCAATTCCGCCCGCAGCCAGATGGCGGAAGGACTGCTCCGGCAGGATGCCGGGGAGCGCTTTGAAGTCGAGAGCGCGGGCACCAAGCCCAGTTCGGTGCGGCCCGAGGCAATTGCAGTCATGCGCGAGCTGGGAATTGATATCTCCGGTCATCGCTCGAAGTCTGTGGACGAATTTGAAGGGCAGAAATTCGACTCCATCCTCACTGTTTGCGACAGTGCGCGCGAGTCCTGCCCGCTGTTTTTTGCAAATATGGGCTCGGCAACCAGGCTGCATCACAGCTTTGAAGATCCGGCTGCGCTCGACGGCTCAGAAGAAGAACGGCTGGCATTGTTCCGGCGCGTACGTGACCAGTTGCGCGCCTATCTGGCCCAATTCGCGCAGAGGGAAGACGACTCCGGCCACTGATTCGATAGGCGGCAGGCTATTCGTTTAAGTGACTTTAGTGTTTCCTGCTTTCGATTTTTTCTTGCGGGGGCCATGTCCTGCGTGATGGAATGTAGCAGAAATGAAAGGCTCTCAATCATCCCCGGCCCAAGACATCATGCAGGAGTTCTGGCTCTCGCTTTATGATGCGGTGAATGCTCCCGATACGCAAACCCGTGACATCAATCTGTTACGTGCCTGGGGAGTGTTTCACTATGCCCTTTGCGGCCCCACCAACTGCGAGCAGTGCCAGGCTCCGGTGCGTTTAGCGATTCCTCTCACCAGCGAGCGCCGCGGCGGCGAGATGGTGCGGCACGCCTGTCTGTGTACGAACTGCACGTTCGAGGAACTGCAACGTGCCGAGCGCGTCATCATGCAGGTTGGCAGCGCCCGTGTTGAATATTTGTGCGATACCGTTCTTTCCGCATAAAGATGCGGTTTCCAATCCGCATTCGCGCCGGTTGCACATCAATTTTGAAGCTGCTCGGCCTCGCTCACAATTTCATCGATGACCTCGCTCGCCTGCTTGTTGCCGAGGGCATTGTTGTTGCCGAAGATTGAGAAGACGAGGCGCTGGCCACCGGCGGTGGTCAGATATCCGGAGAGAACATTGACATGTTCAAGGGAGCCGGTCTTGGCTTGCAGGATTGCCGCCGCAGGCAGCGCCTTGAAGCGCCCCGACAGGGTTCCATCCACCCCGGCACGAGGCAAGCTCTGGATGTATTGCGCACCCCAGCTCTGCGTTGCCGCGTAGCGCAATAACTTCGCAGTGGCTCGGGGCGAAACCAGGTTCTGCCGCGATAATCCGGAGCCGTCATAAAACGCATACTCCTCGGGAAGAATGCCGGCCTGCGCCAGGAAGCCGTGCAGGACTGCGAGTCCGCCGGCTGTGGAGGCGCTGCTGCCCTTCTCGTGTCCCAGCAGGCGCAGCAACATTTCAGCATGGAGGTTCTGGCTCACCTTGTTGATCACGCTTATGTCCAAGCCAAGCGGCAGCGAAATACGCTCGGCTAGCACCACCGTGGGTTGAGAGATCGGCGGCGCTTCCACACCTCCACCCAGCGATGGGTTGGGATTGATGGAGCCAAAGCCCGCCGCCATGTGGCGCGCGCGAGTGCGGCCATAGAGCACGATGCCGCGCTTCTCCAGCAGCTCCCAGAACAGGCGCGCGCAGAACTCGGCTGGCTCTTCGATCGCCAGCGCCTCCCCGGCACCCGGATCGCCAAGCGGAATGTTGCCCCATACCTCAATCCGGTTGGAGCCCGGCTGACGTTGAATACCGATGTTGCGCGGCCCACTCCCCGTCGCAGAGGTGAGCACGCGATTTTCAACCTGGTAGTACTCGGAAAAGGGCGAGACGGTGATAAAGGCGCGCTCGCCAGGACGCTCCGCCGGAAGAATGTTCAGGTACACCACGTTGTCGTTGATCGCCAGGGCCGAAACCGGAGCGCCAAACTGCCAGACAAGATCGCCCAGTGACCACCCTTCGCCGAAGCGCTCATAGGCGAAGAAGCTGTCATCGGCGACTACGTCTCCGTCGATCACCTTTACCCCGCGCGCTACTACTTGATCGGCAATCTCCTCCAGCACGTGGGTGGGCGGAAGCGGGCGTTCGGTTTTCAGGAGATAAGGAAGGGTGCGCCCGCTCAGGTTGGGGTCGCCGCGCCCGACCAGTACGAGATCCCCACTCAGACGCCCGTACTTGTCCGGCACGGTGGCAGACTCGACCGTGGTGCGAAAGCGGTAGTCGGGGCCGATGAGCGCCAACGCGGCCGCCGTGGTAAACAACTTGGCGTTGGAGGCGGGCGTGAAGAGCCGGTCGGCATCGTGGGAATAAACGACGCGCCCGGTGTCCAACTCCTCAATCTCTACGCCCCAAAAGCCGCGCGCTACATCCGGACGCGCGAGGATGGCGTCAATCCGCTTGGCTAACTGCTTGTCTTCGCCGCGATGGCCGCGTTGGGCGTGTTGGGCGGCGACCGCAGCCAAGGTGCAGAGCCAGAGCATCAGCCCAGTGAACGCAATTGTTCGCAAAGAGCGATAAAGCCGCAGTTGCTGCATACGATGCGAATTCTAGCACCGTTCTGGTGGATGGCAGACGCTTGCTCGGATTGCCGACCATCCGCCGGAATCGATTTCGCGGGCTCAAGATTAAGCAGCAGTAAAACTTTCGAGGCCGGCCTTTCTCTAGTTTGCTGGAATGTATCGTCGCGAAACTTTTGGTACATCCTTCACCGGGAACTCGCATCTGCAACTTAGTCGGAGAAATCGGAGGCACTGCTTGAAATACGCTTTAGGTAAGTACGCTTTAGTTGCCATGATCTTCCCTGTCTTGTTCTTCTCCATCCCATCCCAGTCGCAAGTGCGGGTTTCCTCGTCGCCGATGGGCCCGCAAGGCGATATCGGATTCTCAGTCGGAACCCTCACTGCACCTTCTTCCGCGAGCGCTTCTGGTAACCACAGTATGCAGACCCTCGGCGGCGGTGCGTATTTGGGTTTCAGTGGAAACTATCTTTTCAGGAATAGCCTAGGCTTTGGGAGTGAGATCTCCTGGAGAGCCAGTCAGAATCTCTACCAGGGATTTCAAACTTTTAGGCCCATTTTGTATGATTTCCACGCTACTTACGCACCGAACTTAGGCCACCACGCGCAACTGGAACTCATCGGCGGACTGGGCGGATTGAGCACACGCTTCTACACGCCATACTATGCATGTAACTACTTCACATGTACGAACTACGCCAGCAGCAATCACTTCATGGGAGACGTCGGAGCTGGCGTGCGGTTCTACTTGTACAATGACGCGCTCTTCGTACGTCCTGAGTTCCGCGAGTATTTCATTGACAACGCATACGAGTTCAGCAGTGGACATGCCTCACGCGAAGGAGTCACTCTCGGCTACGCGTTCGGGCGCTGAGGCGGTCAGTCAGCGCGGCGGAAGCAGCAGGTTGTCGATGAGCCGGGTGGAGCCGAAGGACGCAGCCACGGCGGCGAGTGCGCCCTGCGCGACATCGGCGACCGGGTCGAGCGTATCGGGATCGACGATTTCGAAGTAGTCGAGTTTGGCCGCGGGCTCGGTGGCAAGAACGGCAAGTGCAGCGGAGCGCAGTTTCTCCGCGCTGCGGTCACCGGAGTTGGCGCTGGCCTCGACCTGCAGTAACGCACGGTGCAGCACGAGCGCCTGCTGCCGCTGCTCCGCGGTGAGATAGACATTGCGCGAGGAGAGCGCGAGGCCATCGGCTTCACGCACGATGGGGGCGACGATCAACTCCATATCCATGTTGAGATCGCGCACCATGCGGCGCAGCACGGCCACCTGCGCGGCGTCCTTCTGGCCGAATACGGCATAGTCGGGCTGCACGATGTGAAAGAGCTTGGCGACCACCGTGCTGACGCCGCGAAAGTGACCGGGACGCGAGCGGCCATCGAGTTTTTCGCTGAGTCCTTCGACGTGCACGACGGTGGTGGCTCCGGCGGGATACATCTGTTCGGTCGTAGGAGCGAAGACAATCTCCACCCCTTCGGCTTCGAGCTGGGCACAATCGGCTTCGAGGGTGCGGGGATATTGGCTGAAATCCTCGCTGGGGCCGAACTGCAATGGATTTACGAATATCGATGCGACGACGAGCGGGCGGCGCTACGCGCGCGGCGCACCAGCGAGAGGTGCCCCTCATGCAATGCACCCATAGTGGGAACAAAGCCGATGGCCGAACCCTGAATTCTTGCGGCGCGGCTGGCGGCCTGCATTTCGCGGATGTCGCGGATGATTCTCATTTCTTGTTCGAATCCTGTTTGGGCTGGGATGGGTTTGCGGAATGCGTCGCGGGCGGCTGAATGCGCCAGCTGTGAATGACCTTCTGGAAGACCGGTTCGAGGCGGGTGAAATCCTGCGGCGCACAGCGCAACGCAATCGAGTAGACAAGCCCTTCGTCACCCTCGATCAGCGCGACGGCCTCGATGGTTTCGGTGTTTTTGGAGTCATCGTGCAGACGGACGCGAACGATCTGGGCGCTGTCTGCCGTTGAGGATGAGCCGGGTGCGCTGCAGAGTTTCGGACGAGGTGAAGGAGCCGTCGGGGGTAAGCACGATCTCGACGAGCGAATCGAGCGATGGCGCATTGCTGTCCTTCTGCGCAGGCACATCGATGGCGGCAACCGTGAGCTGCGGCCATTCGGCGGAGTCAGCTCCGGGGTGCGGTTCGGCGACGACGAAGCCGAGATCGTCGAAGATGTCGCCAAGGCGCTGCCATGCGGTGGGAACGGTGACGCAGAGGCCGACTGCGACCACGCACTCGCTTTTACCGGCCGCGGAAGCGGCTTTCCGGGCGTGGGCTGCGGACTGGGGCGCAGATTGTGCCGCGGCCGTGCCGAGGCCAACCGTGCCAAGGCCAGCGCAGAGCAGAGACGGTGGTGACCAGGGCCTTCATGACTTTGCTTGCTTTTGCCGCGATGCCGGGGAAGCTTCGGCATCGCCGAGCGCTTCGCCGATGTGCCCCTGGGTCTCGCGCGGGAGATGGTAGGAGTGGGCATCGGCAGGAAATGTATGGCTGCGAACGTCGTCACGGTAGGAGTGAATGGCCTCCGAGATGAGTTCGCCCGCATTGCAATAGCGGCGCACGAATTTGGCCGGCGGAGTGAAGGCAAGTCCAGCGAGATCGTGAAAGACCAGGATCTGGCCATCGCAATCGGGACCCGCGCCGATGCCAATGGTGGGTGTGGCAACCTCGCGGCTGATGCGGGCGGCTACTTCGCGCGGAATGCCTTCGAGGACGAGCGCGGAGACTCCGGCGGCATCGAGCGCAGCGGCATCGGCGAGCAGCGCATCAATGTCCTCCACGGTTTTGCCCTGGACCTTGTAGCCGCCCATGCGATGCACCGATTGCGGAGTGAGTCCGATGTGCCCGATCACCGGAATCTCGCTGGCGATGATGTGGCGGATGATCGGAACGCGGGACGCGCCGCCCTCGATTTTGACGGCTTCGGCGCCACCTTCCTTGACGAAGCGCACGGCGTTCTCCACCGTTTTGGTGACGCCGGCGTGATAGGAGCCGAAAGGCATGTCAGCGACCAGCAGCGCATGGCGCACGGCCCGGCGCACCGCCCGGGTATGATGCAGCATCTCATCCATCGTGACCGGCAACGTGTTCTCATACCCGAGCACAACCTGCGCGAGCGAGTCTCCGACGAGGATGAGGTCCACCCAGGCTTCATCGGCGAGGCGCGCGGTTGCGTAATCGTAGGCGGTGAGGGATACGATGGGCTCGCGCTTGCGCTTCTTTTCCGTGAGGGTTTGCACGGTGACGTGGTGGCGGAAATCGCCGGTGGTAACGCTCATGACTCCTCCAGTGTGGCTCCGCCGGGCGGATGCCGCCTGTGCGCCGCAGCGCAAATGGCCCAGCGCCAGCGGCCGGCAGCGCAGCGTTACCCGTTGTCGCCGAAGCGCAAAAGGCCGATGGGATGAACCGGGGTGATTGTAGACGCTGCGAGAGACAGAGGCAACCGGGGGAAGACCTCGCGCCTCGCTAATGTGACAGTGGCCCAGCGACTCAAGGCGCAGAAATTCGCGCGGCTGGTTGCGCCGTTGACAACAACAAGGGGGTAAGGCGAGGGAGTAAAATACGTGCGCGCCGCGTTTCCAGGGCCGGGCCAGCCTGGGCCTAGCTGAGCTTGCGGCAGCGGCGAAAGAGGAGACGAATCGTGTGAAAGCCGCCGTGCTTACAACTCCGGGCCGGGTTGCGGATCGGCCTCTGCGCATTGCGGAAGTTCCGAAGCCTGAAGCAGGAGCGGGACAGGTATTGCTGAAGGTGCTTGCCTGCGGCGTTTGCCGGACCGACCTGCACATCGTGGAGGGCGAGCTGCCTCCACGGCGGGAGAGTTTGATTCCAGGACACCAGATTGTAGGCGAGGTTGCGGGCGGTGCAACCCAGAAAGCAAACCACGAACTGCCACTGGGCGCGCGCGTGGGAGTCTCTTGGATTGGCGGAACCGATGGCGAGTGCTGGTACTGCAGGCACAATCTTGAGAACCTCTGCGATGCGCCAACCTTTACCGGCTACAGCGTAAACGGTGGGTATGCGGAATTTGCGGTGGCACGCGCGGATTTCGTGTTTCCTCTGCCGGAGGGTTTGGACGCCTTGCACGCCGCGCCGCTGCTGTGCGCGGGGATTATCGGTTTCCGCAGCCTGCGGGTGGCCGGGGTGGAGCCGGGAGAGCGGGTTGGACTTTTCGGCTTTGGAGCTTCGGCGCATCTGACCATTGATGTTCTGAAGAGCTGGGGCTGCGAGGTTTATGTTTCGACGCGGGGCGCCTCGCACCGGAAGCTGGCCGAGTCGATGGGCGCAACGTGGGTTGGCTCGGAGACGGATCGGCCCCCAAAAGAACTGGACCGTGCCGTTACCTTTGCCCCGAGCGGCGATGTAGTCGTGGCAGCGCTCGCCAGTTTGCGCAAGGGCGGCGTGGTTGCGATCAACGCCATCCACCTTGACCGCATTCCTGAGTTCGACTACGACCGGCTGCTGTGGGGCGAGCGACAGATCCGCAGCGTCGCCAACATGACTCGCGCCGATGCGCGGGATTTCCTGGACATCGCAGCGAAGATTCAACTGCGGCCCAAGGTCACTACGTTTTCGCTGGACCAGGCAAACGGGGCGCTGGCGGCGATCAAGGGCGACGAAATCAATGGAGCGGCGGTGATTGTTCCGTAAATTGGAAGACGGTTGATGACTGCCTAGTCGCCGTCGACCTCTTGCTGCCCCAGGGGAAGAAAGTACTGGGTGCCTTTGATGGGCTCGCTGACGCGGCGCAGGAGCAGTTGGAGGTCTTCGCTGCGCTCAACGAAATCGATCTCAGCGGTGTTGACGACCAGCAGGTCGCTGGCGGAGTAGTGGAAGAAGAAATGTTCGTAGGCTTTGACGACCTCTTCCAAATACTCGTCGCTGATGGCGCGCTCGTTGGAGACATTCTTGCGGCGGAGGCGCTTGCGCAGGACATCCACCGGGGCCTGGAGGTAGATGACCAGGTCGGGGGTGGGTAGTTGGGCGCGCAGGAGCTTGTAATAGCGGTCGTAGATGCCGAGTTCGTCGTCGCTGAGGTTGAGATTGGCGAACAGTTTATCCTTCTCAAAGATATAGTCTGTCACCACGATCTTCTGCGAGTTGCGCGTGTCGGCCAGTGGGCGGAGCTGCTCAAAGCGGCGGATGAGGAAGGCGAACTGCGCCTGGAAGGCCGCGCCGGTGTCGCCCTCGTAAAAAGCGGAGAGAAATGGATTTTCCTCGGACTCCTGCACCAACTGACCGTGGAGCTGCTGGGCGAGAAAGCGGGAGAGAGTGCTCTTGCCGACGCGAATCGGACCTTCTACGGAGATGTATCGCGATGGTTCGAAGAAATTAGCCATGGTGGAGAATTCGGTGACCGCGCTGTTTGAGAGACTCACGTGAAGCATATCGCGGGGTATGTGGTGCGAGCAACAGGATTGACGCGGCGGAAGACAGATCGTACGCCGGGAACCAAAACCAGGGGAACAGAACAGGTTAGAATCTAAGGGATGATTGGTTACGTTGCGGGAGCATTGGCGGCGGGCGCCGCTACATTCGCCGGAATGCACACCATGGTTCCGTGGTCGCAGCTCTATGGCGAAAACTTTAGCGGCCTTCAGGAAGGTCTGAAGGTTCTGGCGCTGACCTATGACGACGGGCCGAACGATCCCTGGACGATGAAGCTGCTGGAGGTGCTGGACCAGCACCAGGTACCGGCTACGTTCTTCATGCTGGGAGAGCGAGTGCGCGAGCGTCCGGAGATTGCGCGGGCGGTTTATGCCGGCAGGGCACGCGATCGGCAATCACAGCCTCACCCATCCGAACCTGATTTTTGCGAGCGATGCCAAGCTGCGGCAGGAGTTGGAAGAGACTTCGAAGGCGATTGAAGAAGCCACGGGCGAGCGTCCCTTTCTGTTTCGTCCCCCCTTTGGTGGGCGCAGGCCGGGCACGTTCAAGGTGGTCGAGGAGCTGAAGATGTTTCCGGTGATGTGGCGGGTGACGTGCTTTGACTGGGCGGCCAAGTCGCACGAGCAAATTTTGAAGCACGCGCGGCGGCAGATTGGCAGGCGGAGAGATTGTGCTGCTGCACGACGGCGGGCACCTGCGCATGGGCGAAGACCGCAGCCACACGGTGAAGGCCACCGACGAGTTGATACGCGAGTACAAGGACAGAGGATATCTGTTTACGACCGTGACGGAGATGATGCAGATGCGCGCGGAAGTGCAGGTGCCGTTTGGAAGCGCCGCAAGATAGACCCATCGCGGACGATCGCGGCGGCTTGCAGGCCGCCTTTATTTTGCGCGAAAAAGCGGCCGGCGGAGAATCCTTTTCGCCGGACGAGGGCTCTTCCACTAGATAGAGTGACGAAGAATGAGCACGATGGTAACGGTTGCGGCACTGAAAAACGAGATCGAGCCGGGGACGGCGTCCGCAGATGATCGACGTGCGCACGGCGTCAGAGTACGCCAGCGGACATATCCCGTGCACGGTCAACATTCCGATGGACCAGTTTGAAGCGCGCCGGAAAGACTTGCGGCTGGAAGAGGGAGTGGTGCTGGTCTGCAAGGCGGGGAGCCGGGCGCAGATTGTTGCGGGCTGGCTGGGCGCCAAGCTAGCGGTGCGAGTGCTGGAGGGCGGGACCGACGCGTGGACGCGCGATGGGCTGGAGGTGGTGACCTCGGCCAAAACGCGCTGGTCGCTGGAACGGCAGGTGCGGCTGGCGGCGGGCGTTGCTGGTGTTGACCGGAGACGGGGCTGGCGGTTTCAGGAGTTCACGGGGCGATCTGGCTGGCGCTGTTTGTGGGCGCGGGGCTGACGTTTGCGGGAGCGACCGACATCTGCATGATGGGGATTCTGCTGGCCAGGATGCCGTGGAACCAGGCGCGGGAGTGAACGCTTCAAACCCTTGCTGCGGATAAATGCGCACGAAGAACATTTTTGCGCAGTTTTGCGACACAATCGCAGAGATGAACTTCGAAGAGCTGGCGAACGAACACAAGGACGCGGTGTATCGGCAGATGCTGCGGGTCTGCGGCAATCACGCGGACGCCGAAGACGTGCTGATGGAGGCTCTGCTGAAGGCTCTATCGCAGCCTGGAACAGTTGCGCGAGGCCGCGGCCTTTAAGGCGTGGCTCGGACAGATTGCACGCAGGCTGTGCTGGCAATTGCGGGAGCGCGAGGCGCTGGCTCCGTTGCTGCAACTTTCGGTGATGGAAGAAGAAGGCACGGAATTGGCGTCGCAGAGCGAGGCGCTGGATGTCGAGTTGGCGCGGCGCGAGATGAAAGACATCTGCTGTGGCAGGCGATTGACGATTGCCGCCGGACGCTCGCGAGATGTACCTGCTGCGCGATGTGGAAGAGATGAGCGGCGAGGAAGTGGCGAAAAAGCTGGGGATTACCGTACCGGCGATGAAGAGCAGGCTGCATCGGGCGCGGCAGGCAGTGAGAGAGCGGCTGGACCAGATTCTGTCGGCGGGCACAAGCCGATCCGCAGAACGGCGAGATTGAAAATCGAGGAGAAAAATATGCTGGAAGTTTCGGTGGAGCATCTGGGCGGGGTGCAGTTTGAGATCAAGGCGCGCAGCCACTCGATTGTGTGCGATCAGCCGGCGGAAAACGGCGGCTTCGACGAAGGGATGACGCCGCCGGAGCTGATGCTGGCCTCGCTGGGCTCGTGCGCGGGATTCTATGCCGCCGACTACCTGAAGCGGCAGAAGCTGTCGGCGGAGGGAACGAAGGTTCGGGTGACGGCCGAGAAGGCGAAGAACCCGGCGCGGCTGGATAACTTCAAGATCGAGGTTGAGGTGCCGGCGGGATTGAGCGACGGAGCAGGTGAAGGGCGTGGAAGAGGCGGTGCATCGCTGCCTGATCCATAACACGCTGATGAATCCGCCGAAGATTGAGCTGGAGATCAAAGCGGCGGCGACGCTCGCAGGCTAAGCTGGGATCGGTTTAAACGGGCAGGGCCAGCGTGAAAGCTGGCCCTTTTCGTTTTGCGCTTGTTTCCGCTCCGCTGAAGCGCCGAATCCTGAGAGCGTTTTCCGCCCTCACTTGGCGCGGCTCTCCTGCAGTTTGCGGGATTTTTCCTCTACGCCGCGGGCGAGTTTTTCTTTGTAGCCGACAGCTTTTTCGTCAGTTCGGGGTCGCCGGTGGCGAGGATCTGAGCGGCGAGGATTCCGGCGTTAGTAGCTCCGGGCTTGCCGATGGCGACGGTGGCGACGGGGATTCCGGCGGGCATCTGCACCATGGCCAGCAGCGCGTCGAGGCCGCCGAGCGAGGTGGCGGCGATGGGGACGGCGATCACCGGCAGAATGGTTTCGGCGGCGATGACTCCGGCAAGATGGGCGGCGCCACCGGCTCCGGCGATGATGACGCGAATGCCGCGCGCGGCGGCCTGGCGGCTGAATTCGCTGGTGCGCGCCGGGGAGCGGTGGGCGGAGCAGATGTCGATCTCATAAGGGATGTCGAAGAGATCGAGCGCCTTGGCGGCCTCGTTCATGATCTCAAGGTCGCTGTCACTGCCCATGATGATGGAGACTACCGGCTTTCGTTCCATAGCCTATTTTCTCACTCTATTCAGACGGCGATGGGCGATGTCGCTGCGGTACTGCATCCCGTCAAAGCTGATGCATTGGACGGCCTGGTAGGCGCGGGCGACGGCAGACTCCAGGGTGGTGGCGCGCGCGGTGACTCCGAGGACGCGTCCGCCCGAGGTCGTGATCTGGCCGTCGGTGAGGCTGGTGCCGGCGTGGAAGACCTTGACGCCATCGAGGGCGTTGGCGCGCTCGAGTCCGGAGATGGCTTGCCGGATTCGGATGGGCCGGGGTAGCCGCCGGCGGCGATGACGACGCAAACGCTCGGATCGGGGCTCCAGCGGAAGATGCCGTCGCTGACCCGGCCCTCGATGCTGGCCTCGAAGGCTTCGAGCAGATCGCTGTCCAGACGCATCAGGATGGGCTGGGTCTCCGGATCGCCGAAGCGGCAGTTGAACTCGAGCACCTGCGGGCCTTTGGCGGTCATCATGAGGCCGCAGTAGAGGATTCCGGTGTAGGGCGCGCCTTCTTCGGCCATGCCGTCGATGACCGGGCGGGCGATGTGGCGCAGCAGCCAATCGCGCATGTTGTCGTCGATCAGGCCGGAGGTGGAGTAGGCGCCCATGCCTCCGGTGTTGGGGCCGGTGTCGCCATCGCCGATGCGTTTGTGGTCCTGCGCGGCAACCAGCGGAGCGACGCGCTCGCCGTCGCTGATGACCAGAAAGCTGATCTCCTCGCCTTCGAGAAACTCCTCGAAGAGAACGTGACGGCCGGCCTCGCCGAGCGAGCCCTTGCAGCATGGCGGTGGCGGCCTGGGCGGCTTCTTCCTTGCTGGCGGCGATGACGACGCCCTTGCCGGCGGCGAGGCCATCGGCTTTGACCACGATGGGGGCGCTGAAGTTGCTGAGCGCATCCTTGATCTCCGAAACCGCGTGAACCTGCACATAGAGCGGAGTGGGGATGCGATGGCGGGTCATGAAGGCTTTGGAAAAGCTCTTGCTGGACTCCAATTGCGCGGCGGCCTGCGTGGGGCCAAAGACAGGAATGCCGCGGCGGCGAAGCTCATCGACGACGCCGAGCATGAGCGGAACCTCGGGGCCGACGACGACCAGGTCCGGGCCGACCTTGACGGCGGCCTCAATGATTGAGTCCAGACGCGTTGAGATCGCAGGGCACACAGGTTGCCTCCTGCGCAATGCCGGCGTTGCCGGGAGCGCAGAAAACCTGCTGTCACCCGGGGCGACTGCTTCAGCTTCCAAACCAGCGCGTGTTCGCGGCCTCCGCCGCCCAGTACAAGAACCTTCATGGCATCTCCAACCAGAAAGGGTATGAGGTTGCGGCGGGGTAAGTCAAACATTTTGCAACCGCGCAGTTTTCACCACTTCGCAGATTCAACATTTCGCATGTTACAAGCGCCGCATTTGCGTCCGGGCAAGCGGACTGTTAAGTTTTGACAGTGGAGCACGCGTGCAGCCAATGCGGGGCGGTGGTGGAAGATGGACGTCCCTTCTGCCCAAATTGCCGCGCGCCGCAGATTAAAGTTCCGGTGCGCCCGCCTACGGCGCCGGCCACCGAGCCTCTGCCGCCAGGCACGCCAGAGGATGTGCAACCCCCGGCAGAGCCGATGCGAAACGAGCGCAATGTGCTCGGGATGCCGCAGCCGGAAGGCTCTCCTGGATCGGCTGCAGCGGGAACTCTAGCGGAAACAAGTTGATCTGGCGCCCGGCGATAAGTTCGGCGCTGGTGGCAGGTATGCTGGCCGCGGTCGGCACCTCGATTCCGATTGTTCCGCTGGCGATGCTGTGCATGTTTGCCTCGGGCGGATTGGCGGTCACGCTGTACCGCCGGCGGCGGGCTATCGCACGGTAACGCCGTGGATGGGCGCAAAGTTGGGGTTGCTGGCCGGGGGATTGGGATTTGGCCTGCTGGCGCTGCTGAGCACGTTCCGGCTCTTTGCCGCCAGCGAACGCACGGAGTTGCGCAACGCATTCCGCGAAAAAATGCAGGAAGCCGCGGCCGCCGCAGCCGACCCCGACGTGCGCCAGGCGATGGAACAGTTCCGCGGCTACATTGCCACCGACCACGGTCTGATTATCGTGGTTTTGTTCTTCCTGGCGATTGCGGCGATGTTCTTCCTGCTCTTCAGCGCGCTGGGCGGGGCGCTGGGCGCGGCGTTGTTCGGACGGGAAAGCGGACAGCAAACGAATCGTAGCCACGAGCACAGAGTGCTTGCCGCGCGCTTGCAAGGTCGCGTATCATCGGGCAGTTATGAACGTCATCTCACGGCCGCCTCATCTTCGTGAAAAAGGGCAGATCATGTCTGCCTCCGAAATCGAGCGCACACTGGTCCGCCTGGCGCACGAAATCGTGGAAAAAAACAATGGAATCGGAACCCTTGGCCTGATCGGTATTCGCCGGCGGGGCATTCCGATTGCGGAGCGCCTGGCGAAGCACATCGAGCGGATTGAAAAACTCCGCGGTGCCGGTAGGCACGCTGGACATCACGCTCTATCGCGACGATCTCTCGACGGTCGGTCCAAAGCCGGTGGTCGAGCCTCGCCCGATCGGCTTCAACATCACCGACAAAGACGTTGTGCTCTGCGACGACGTGCTCTACACGGGGCGCACGGTGCGCGCCGCGCTGGATGCACTGTTCGACCAGGGCCGTCCCCGAAGCGTGAAGCTGCTGACCTTGATCGACCGCGGACATCGCGAGCTGCCGATCGAGGCGACCTTTGTGGGACGCCGGGTGCAGACCACCGATCAGGAAATCATCGAAGTCAAACTCACCGAGACGGACCAGATGGAAAAGGTTCTGCTGGTTGAGCGCGTGCCGGAAATCTGAAGGCTGAGCGAAGGACGACATGAAAGCCAAGCTCCGGTCGCTGCTCGGGATCGAGCCGCTGGACTCGCGGCAGATCCTGGAAATTCTCACCCTGGCGAAGCGTATGAATCCGGCGCGACCCCGCCTTACTCTTCGCGGCCGCCGGATCGCCCTCCTTTTTTACGAAAACTCAACCCGCACCCGCACCAGCTTTGAGATCGCAGCCAAGTCGCTGGGCGCATCGACCGTGGTCATCCATGCCACCACCGCCAGCATTGAAAAAGGCGAGTCGCTGAAGGACACGGGACAGACGCTGCAATCGATTGTGGACGCGATTGTGATGCGGCATCCCAGCTCGGGCGCTCCGGTACTGCTGTCGCGGCTGATCGATATTCCGATCATCAACGCCGGCGACGGAATGCACGCGCATCCTTCGCAGGCGCTGCTGGATGCATTCACCATTCTGAACCACAAGAAGAGCCTGAAGGGGCTGAAGATCGTCACCATTGGCGACATCTTCCACAGCCGCGTGGCGCGCAGCGACGCTCATCTGTTCAGCAAACTGGGCGCGCGCGTAGTGTTCTGCGGGCCGGATGTGCTGCTGCCCGAGACGGCGCGCGAACTGGCGCCGGGAGTGGAGATCGTCCGCGAGATGGATGAGGCGATTCGCGACGCCGACGTGGTGATGATGCTGCGCGTACAGCAGGAACGGCTCTCCGGAATGCAGATCAACGTGGATGAATATGTCCGGCGCTATCAACTGACCCCAGCCAAGCTGAAGCTGGCGAAGAAGGACGCCATCGTGATGCATCCCGGACCGATGATCCGGGGCATGGAGATGACCGACGAGGTTGCCGATTGCAAGCAGTCGGTGGTGCTGGAACAGGTACTGAACGGCGTAAAGGTGCGCATGGCAATCCTGGCGACGCTGTTGGGAGGAAAGCGATGAGCACGATTCTGCTGCAGGGCGGGCACCTGATCGATCCAGCCAGGGCTTCGATGCGCCAGCCGACGTGGTGCTGCGCGATGGCCGCGTGCAGGAGATTGCAGAGCCGGGCCAAGCGAAAAACATCGCCGATGAGACGCTGAACGTAAAAGGGCTGATCGTCGCTCCCGGCTTTATCGATCTTCACGTGCACCTGCGCGAGCCCGGACAGACGCACAAGGAAAGCATTGCCACCGGAACCGCGGCGGCGGCGGCAGGCGGATTTACCTCGGTTTGCGCGATGCCGAATACGCGCCCGATCAACGATTCGCCGGCGGTGACGCGATGGATGCAGGACGAAGAGCGCGGCGCGGTGGTGAACGTCTTCCCGATTGCGGCGGCCACCCTGGGCAGCCTGGGAGAAAAGCTCAGCGATTATCGCGAACTGAAGGAAGCCGGCGCGGTGGCTCTGAGCGATGACGGCAAGCCGATTCTGGACGACCACATCATGCGCGAAGCGCTGGCGATGGCCGCCAAGGTGGGGCTTCCGGTGATTCAGCACGCGGAAGACACCAGGATTTCGCATGGCAATCCGATGAACGAGGGAGTCACGTCGTTCAAGCTGGGACTGCGCGGACAGCCCGCGGCATCGGAATGGCAGATGGTGGAGCGCGACATTCGGCTGGCGAGCCAGGAGGGCGGGCGCTTGCATGTGGCCCACGTTTCCACCGCGAAGTCGCTGCGACATGGTGCGACTGGGACGCGCTTCGCAGGTGCAGGTGACGGCCGAGGTCACGCCGCATCACTTCCTGTTCACCGAAGAAAGCTGCTCGACCTACGACACGCGCTACAAGATGAATCCGCCGCTGCGTTCGGCAGGCCGATCGCCAAGCCATGCTGGCCGCGCTGATCGATGGAACCATCGACGCCATTGCAACCGACCATGCGCCGCACGCTCTGTTTGAAAAGGAAGTGGAGTTCGACAAAGCGGCGTTCGGCATCACCGGGCTGGAGATCGCTCTGGCGGCGACGATTACGGAGTTGCAACACACCGGCAAGATTTCATTGACGCGCGTGGTGGAGTTGCTCTCGACCAATCCGGCGAAGATCGTGGGGCTGAATGGACGAGGCACGCTGGCCGAAGGCTCGGTGGCCGACGTCACCATCTTCGATCCCAAAAAACGCTGGACCTACGACGTGGAAAAAACGCGCTCGCGTTCACGCAATTGTCCGTACGGCGGAATGCAGTTCTACGGCAAGGTGCGGGCGACGATTGTGGCCGGCAAGATTGTGTTCAGCGAACTGTAGAATGCCGCAGCCGGCGAATCTGAGCGGCGAAGAGTTCACGCAGAGGCCCGCGATCACGCGGGCCTTTTGCTGTTAGAGTTGGATTTCCAGCCATGCGTGATGTTGATTCCATCCTGACCTCGATCTTCGGACTCGAACACTTCCGGCTGCAGCAGCGCGAAATTGTAAACGACGTGCTGGCGGGCCGCGACGCGCTGGTGGTGATGCCGACCGGCGCGGGCAAGAGCCTCTGCTATCAATTGCCGGCGGTGTCGCTGCGCGGACTGACGCTGATCATCTCCCCGCTGATTTCGCTGATGACCGACCAGGTGCGGCAAATGCGCGCGCTGCGGATTCCGGCGATGATGCTGTGCAGCGGGCAGAGCTGGGACGAGCAGCGCGAGGTGATGGCAAGATTGCGCGATGGATTCCGCGGACTGCTCTACGTTGCGCCGGAGAGGTTCAACGCGCCGGGATTTTTCTCGATCATCACCCAGCGCAAGTTGTCACTGCTGGCCATCGACGAGGCGCACTGCATCAGCCAGTGGGGACACGATTTCCGCCCGGAGTATCTGCGCCTGGGCGAGGTGCGCAAGCAACTGGGCGATCCGCTGACCATTGCGCTGACCGCGACGGCAACGCCGGAGGTTCGCACCGACATCGTGCGCAACCTCGAGCTGAAAGATCCTGCGATCCACGTTACCGGCTTCGACCGCCCGAACCTCAGCTATCAGTCGATTGTGTTTGCCAAGGCGAAGAACAAGCAGGCAGAGCTGATCGACTATCTTTCGCAGCAGAAGGCGGGCGGCATTGTGTACTGCTCCACCCGCAAGCATGTGGACGAAGTCACCTCGCTGCTGGCGAAGCAAGCTGCGCGGGCGCACGGTGGTGGCCTATCACGCGGGCATGGACCAGGAGGCGCGCGGCAGCAATCAGCGCCGCTTCATCGATCACGAAGATGCGATCGTGGTGGCGACCAACGCGTTCGGCATGGGCATCAACAAGCCCAACCTGCGCTACGTGATTCACTACAACCTGCCGGGAAGTCTGGAAGCCTACTACCAGGAGGCAGGACGCGCCGGACGCGATGGACTGCCCGCGGAGTGCATTCTGTACTTTGCTCGCGGCCGACGTGATGATGCAGAAGTTCTTTATCGACAAGATCGGCGAAACCAACGGGCAAATGACCGAAAAGCAAATTGCGGTGCTGCAGAAGCGCGCCAACAAGCAACTGGACGCCATGCAGAATTACGCGCGATGGGAGCGCTGCCGCCGGCGGCAGATTCTGGAATATTTTGGCGAAGACAAGAAGCCGGAGAACTGCGATTGCGATGTGTGCCGCGCCGGAAAGCCGAAGCTGAAGGTGACGGGCAGCGAGCGGCAGACGCGTGGCCGCGGAAATGCGCCATCTCGCGGTGTGCCGCAGCCGGCTCGGGCCGCAGCCGTGGAGCGCGCGATGGGTCCGGTGGCGCTTGGCTTCCGACGATGCGCGCTTTGCGAAGATGAAAGATCTTCGCCGCGATGTTGTGCGCGCACTGGGAACGATGTTCTTTCAGCATCTGCCGGACGACTTGCTGCGGAGATTGATCGCGAGTCCGCCGAAAACCGTCTTGGAGTTGCGGGATGATTTCGAGGTGCACGACAAGATCGTTGAGAACTTCGGAAGCAGAATTCTTTATACGCTGAGTGCGATAAGCGGCACCGCCTTTGGAAGAGAGATTGCCCCACGTCGGGAACGCCTGTTGGGCGCAAAGCTTCGCGAAATCAGGAAGAGCGCACATCCACGAGCGAAGGTTGCGGCGGCTAAAGAAGTTGCAGGCGGCAAGGTAGGAGTTCTGCATGGGCGCGCGGTGGAGGCTCGATTTGAACGGCTGCGCACGCTGCGTCTTGCGTTGGCGCGCAAAAATCACTGGCCGGCGTATTGCGTGCTCCAAGATGCAACGCTACTGGAGATCGCCCGCTCGCAGCCACGCACGATGCACGAGTTGCTGGAGATCAAGGGCATGGGGCCGAAGCGCGCAGAGAAATACGGCAAAGAGTTGCTTGCAGAACTTGCAAAAGAATAGCCCAACACGCTGCGCGAGCAAGCCTGACCTTGGCAACACTTCTCTACACCGACACGAAATTTCGAAGCCAGCGACGCTACAGGTACTGACCGTATTCTTGAAACACACACAAGAACCGAGTGACCTGCAACTTTCTTCTGACAGCATCGTCTTCACATTTGCATTTGAGGTCGCATCCATTGGATTTGGCACTGACGTACATGTCAGCAAGCGAGCTCGTTCCGGCACCGTCAATGTGCGTTACGCCGCTGAGATCAATCTCGATGAGCTTGGTTATCTGAATTAAGCGTTGCACTTCATCTTCCAGAATACTTGTGACCTCACCGGTAAGCCGTCCCCTGCACTTGACGGTGCTTCCGGTTGGAGAGGGGTGGGTGGTAACTCTGAACGACCTGCTAAACTCCAGCGGGTAAGTGGACATAATCTGACCTCCTGCTCTTAGCAAAATGCTTCTGAGGGGACGTGCTGAATATATGTGAAGGCGAGAATATAACCCCAAAGCAGAATTCAGTGACAAGATTGTCGACAATATTAATTTTCAGAAATGGAACAACCATTCACTGGTGAGTTGACCTGCACTGCCATCCTTCACAAGAAACTTTCTAATCGATCAAGCCCATGCGCTTGCCGACCCTTCCAAGCACTTCGAGAGCCTGGCTGAGTTCGGACGCGTCGCTTCAAGGCAGCATCTAAGCCAAATATTTTTCAATCCGCCCCTGCAAAATTCGGAGCACGTAACATGAACAGAATACGCATCGGCACTTCCGGCTGGGCCTACTCCTCATGGAAGCCGGACTTCTATCCGCAAAAGACACCGTCAGCCAAGTTTTTGAATTTTTACGCGACCCAACTCAACTGCGTTGAAGTGAACTACACCTTAAAGTCCGAATACTCTGAATCCACACTCAACCAACTTGAGAGCCGCCTGGCCAAGGTAGCCGAACAATGTGACGTCTATGCATTCCTCAAGCACGAAGAGACTCCTGAAGGTGCGCTCAACGCTCGCCGGCTGCTTCAAAACCTGGAGCAACGTGATCCCTACCGTCGCATTGCGTCCTAAGATGCAGATCGCTTATTTGTCCGGCGCAAGAAAGACTGGGCGCCGCGAAGAATACGCACGCCAGCACATTCGTCAAGCAAAAAAGTATTGACAATTCGAGCAACTCGCCACAAAATCGTGGACTAGTACTTGATTGCATCCAAGATGTAGGTATGGTTCACAAATCTTGTGCAATGCCTTCAAGGGAGAAGGTTCCAATCGAGTACTGCGGGGCTGACCAACAGTTCCATTCGAGGTGGCTAGACCTCGAATTTTCCAATGTTCCTGGTCTCCGCGCTGTTTGCGGAGACTTTTTCATTCGCGCCGTTTTATGGTGCGCTGCGTTGAAGCAGCCCGGCGCACGTGTTACAAGAGTTACAAGAAAAGATCGTGGGATTTCCGATGCCGACAGCAAAACGCAAACACCCGAAGGCTCAAACGGAAGTAGTCATTCCGGAGAAGATTTATTTCCGGATGGCGAAGTGAGCGAGTTGGCAAAGCTGCCGACGTATGTTCTGCGTTTCTGGGAGACGGAGTTTTCGCAACTGAAACCGACGAAGAGCAGCACGGGCCAGCGCATGTATCGCCGCAAGGACGTGGAATACGTGATGCAGATTCGCAAGCTGCTTTATGAGGATGGATTTACCATCGCCGGAGCGCGCGAAAAGCTGCGCGAGGAGCTGCGGTTGAACCGCCTTCCGGCTCAGGCTTTGAAAGAGCCGATGCATGAACCGCAAGCCGCTCTGCCGTTTCTTGCGCCTGAAAGCGACCTGCCAGGCAAAGAAGAATTGCGCCGGCTACGGCAGCAACTTCGCGAGGTTCTCGACCTGCTCTCCTGAGCTGGCAGAGTACAGCGACCAAGTCCGACTTACCAAGCCAACGCCGAATCCGGCACTAGGTTGGCGTACCCGTAATGTAGGCCTCCAGATGGCGGATGGTTTCTTTTTGCTCGGTGATAATCCAGTTCACCAGATCGCCGATGGAAATCATGGCGACGAGCCGCTCCTCTTCCATGACCGGAAGGTGGCGAATGCGATGATCCGAGATGATCTTCATACATTCGCCGACGGTGTGATCGGGCGAGACGGCGATCACCGGAGAACTCATGATTTCCGACACCATGGTTTCCTTGGAAGAGCGCCCCTTCAGGATCACCTTTCGCGCATAGTCGCGCTCGGAGAGGATGCCGGCTACCTTGCCATCGGAGATCACCAACAACGCGCCGACCTGTTTCTCAGCCATCATCGCAATGGCCTGGTAGACAGAGTCGGTTGGAGCGACGGAAAAGACGACTCCACCCTTATTCTTCAGGATGAAACGAATCGACTCGGAAAGCTGCATTAGGCCCACCTCAAGAGCGACGGTCACTGCAAGATCAACAATCATACGCCCATTTTCAGAGCGGGCGACGGCGGAATGTGAGACGGACTAAGAAAAAACGCACGAGCCCCGACGTCTCGCCTCGGATCGGCGCTGAAGGGCGACTCTGATAAGCGTTACTTTAATCATCACTTTAGTCACCGAATGAAAGGCAAAATAGGGATTGCATTGTCAGCGTCAAGATTGCAAAATGCGGGAACCAGAAAGACAAATAACAACAACGGTTCATAATGGCAGCTGGAATCGACCCTCGCGATTCGTGAATGCGCCATAAGGAGAATGGGATGTACATTACGGTGCGACGGTACGAAGGCGTATCCGATCCACAAGAAGCGGCCAAGCGGGTTAAGGAAAAATTCGTGCCTTTCATCTCGGGACTGCCCGGATTCGTCGAGTATAAGTGGATTGACCTTGGGCAGGGCATCATGCTTTCCATCAGCGTTTTCGATACTCTTCCGAATGCGATCGAGGGGAATCAAGCGGCGGTGGGCTGGGTCCGATCCAACTTGGCTTCAGTCCTGCCGCAAAATCCTCGAATTGAGAGCGGTAAGATCGTTGCTCATGCCTCCATGAGCAAGGCAGGCGTTCGCTCTTGAGGACAGCCGCCGCCGCACGGTAATTCACCCTCGATGATGAGATAACCGGTATCAGTGCCTCACGCCCGCGTGTTCGGAATCCAACCAGGGCGATACTCGCCTACGTCAAACAGGAAATGGACGAACCGCGAACGTTTGAGTCAGCACTGGGGCGGACGTTTCCAATGGAGGAGACCAATGGCGAAGTTAAAAGCGGCAACTCGTGATCGAATACCGGGCTTTGTTCTTGGAGAACCACTCGCGGTCGTTGTGCCGCTTCAGTTGGCGAAGGAAGGCGAACAGGTCGGATTGGAAGAATTTCAGGTGAAGCACGCACCAGCTTACCGCAAAGAACCTGTACGCCTATCTATTTAAGCCGCCCTTTCCTTCAAGAGTTCTTCGCGCAGCATCAAGCGCAACCGTTCACGAAGTGAGGGCGTGTCCCGTAGTCCATGGGATTCGACGGCATGTTCTACTGCTATATTGAGCACCTCTTCTTCGTTGCCCGAGACAGCGAATTCACATGGGATGCCTGCTGGGAACAAGCAACAATCAAAGACCTTGCAACTGCTAGCCATGAACTTCGCCTCCTGTGGTGATGTTGGCTATAGATTAGCCGCGTCCAACGGCGGTTTCAACGCTGCCGAGTGTCTTAGGGAAGTCAGCATAAGGTGGCGGAAATTCTACTTGAAGGCAAGAATACGTTGCAGCGAAACCGAGGCTGCGTCTGCTGTCGTTTGCGGAAATTTCGAGGTCAGCAACCGAAGTAGCGCACCCGAACTGGAAAGAGCGGAGAATATGCAAGGAGTGATTCCACTCTTGAGGTTTATCAATGAAGCGTAACGTCAGCGGGAAAGATCAGACAGTCAGGTTGATAATTGCCAGTGCGGGCATAATGATGGGACTTTTTGCAAAGCGTGGCTGGCTCAAGGCGCTCGGCTTCAGTATTGGCGGAACCGAACTGGCGACCGCGATAACGAGGTACTCCCCGCTAAATCAGTGCTTGGGCAGAAAGGCTGCCTGAACATCAACATTCATCCCGTATCGATGGCGAAAAGTTACCAGCGGCGATTATTAACGCTGTTTGCGGTAGGCATGATTTTCGCGCTAGCTGGCAAGCTATTTGCACTTCCACCGGAGACCGCGCACAAACTGATTGAGGAAGTGGTCTACAACGAACTTCAAGACCGGGTAAATCAGAGCTTCTGGGAATATCGCATCGAGAGGCGCATCGGCCAGCAAAGCTTAACTGAGGAGCAGGTCGAGACCCGGTACGGTTCCGTCTATCGTGTGATTGCCAACAATGGCGTTCCGTTAGATCAAACGGAACAACAGCAGGAGGATGCCCGACTGCAGTCGCTGCTACACAATCCGGGGCAGCAGCAGAAGGCAAACCAATAGCACGAGCTAGACGAACAGCGACTTGAACGACTACTAGCACTTCTGCCGGATGCTTTCCTGTGCGATTACGACGGTCAAGACGGCGACGACATTCGGCTCAACTTCCGTCCCAATCCTTCATTCAAACCCCCGACGTACGAGGCACGCATCTTTCATGGCCTTGCGGGTCAAATGTGGATCGATCCGCAGAACAAGCGTCTGGTGGCATTGAAAGGCAAGCTGATTGAACGTGTGGAGTTTGGCTATGGTCTTTTGGGACACATCAACGAAGGGGGAACATTTTCTATCCATCGTCAGCGGGTAAGTCCAACTCATTGGAAGACTGATCTCATTGACATCCATGTCTCAGGTCGAGTGATCCTATTTAAGACCGTGAACAAGGAACAACGTGAAGTGCGGTCGCGGTTCCGAGCCGTCCCCGAAACCTTGACACTTGAGCAAGCTCAAACGCTGCTGAAGGAGAGTGCCGTGATGACTAGCGAGTTGGAGCCCGGACTGGTATCTTCCGTGCTCTCGGCCAAGTGAAATCCGCATAAACCCATCCGTCCCGATTGACGACCTCTCCAGCCTCCACCTTGACCGGGTTCCTGAACATCGTCCCGTCATAGACGCAGTATCGAAGAATTCCATCAACCGAGGCGCACCGCGAGCATCGAAAGGGAGCCGCCGTCTGGGAAGGCCGAGGCAGCGTAATGCCCGTGGTGAATCCGGCCACAAAAAGTTAAGGCCGGGGGCTCTGTTTCGAGGAGCCATCCGGCCTGAAGTGTTCATCAGGAGGTTATACCTGATAGACGTGCTTTCGAGAAAAAGGTTAGCGACACTTCGCCGATGGGGCTTTCCTACTGGTGCGAGCGCAGGTCACAGGAGCCAACCAGTTCGCCCATCAGCGTACAGAGTTCTGCTTGGCTCGTAAGCTTCGGCAGGACAGCCAGCGAGCCGAGAGCCACGCATTCATCCTTTAGCTTGTCGCAATCATCGCTGGTCACAAAAACGACTCTCGTCTCGGGAAATTCCTGGCTAATACTCGCCACTGCTTCCAACCCGTTCATAACTGGCATATGGACATCCACGAGCACCAAGTCTGGGCAAGCAGACCGACAGACATTCAACAACTCTGCTCCGTTTCGTGCCGTGCCAACCAGTTCCGCACGATGACTCTCGGTGACCAAGCATGAACAAACACGCAAGACGAGCCGATTGAATGCCGCCACGGCAACCGAGTCGCCAATCAATGGCCGGAACGGCTCCATCAAAACGAGTGCCAAGGCTGGTCGCCCTGGCCGTGATACGTGGAAGGCGTCGATGGCTGGTTCCAATCGCGTCTGGTTCGCCGTGCTTTTCGGCGTTATCCTGGGATGAACGTCGCAAAAAAACCCACCCTGGCCGTCATCCGGCTATGGTGGGTTTTCGTTCTTACGACCTCGGCTACGAGCGGAACAGGTCGCTGATCGCCTGCTTCATGATCTCGCCGCCGCCCGTCGAAATCGAGTCCGTCAGCGGAATCAGCTTCGGGCAAGCCTTCGCGCAGTTTTGCGCGTAGCCGCACTCCTGAATGCCGCCGTCGCCCATGAGCGCCGTCAGACGTTCGCGCTTCCGCACCTTGCCGGTCGGATGCTCGTTGAACAACCGTACCTGCGAGATGGTCGCCGCGCCCACGAACCCGGTGCTCTCGGTGAACTGCGGGCATGCTTCCATGCAACAGCAGCACGACATGCAGCGGGACAGCGGATACGTGACCTACTTATCCTTATTAACATAAGGATTTCAGGTACTCCCTGTTAAGGCGGGCGATGAACTTTACACTGATCCCCTTGGGGCACGCTGCCTGGCACTCGTAGTGGTTGGAGCAGTTTCCGAAGCCGCAGTCTTTCATCTCCTTGAGCATGTTGGCGACCCGTTCGGCCGCCTCGACCTGCCCCTGCGGCAGGGCCGCCAATTGGGAGACTTTGGCCCCCGTGAACAGCATTGCCGAGCCGTTCGGACAGGCCGCCACGCACGCCCCGCATCCGATGCATTCGGCCGCATCCATTGCGTATTCGGCGTCAGGCCTGGGGATGGGGGTCGAGTTGGCGTCGGGGGTCCCGCCTGTATGCACGGAAGTGTAGCCGCCGGCCTGGATGATCCTGTCGAGTGCGCCGCGGTCCACCATCAGGTCTTTAATGATAGGGAACGCTCGGGCGCGCCACGGCTCGATGTAGATCGTGTCGCCGTCCTTGAACAGCCGCATGTGGAGCTGGCAGACAGTGGTCCGTTCGTGCCCGCCGTGGGGGATGCCGTTGATGACCTGCGAACAGACCCCGCAGATTCCTTCCCGGCAATCATGGTCGAAGACGATCGGATCCTTGCCTTCCTTTATCAGTTCCTCGTTTACCACGTCGAGCATCTCAAGGAAAGAATGGTGGTCGGTTATGTTCTTCGCGATATAGGTTTCGAAGCGGCCAGGTTTGTCCGGTCCCGCCTGTCTCCAGACGATCAGGGTCAGCGTTTTCGCCTGTTCTTCGCTGTGTCCACTCATTATTTGTAGCTCCTTACCGCAGGCTTGATCAGGTTGAACTCGAGCGGCTCCTTGTGGAGCTCGGGCGGAACGCCGTCGCCCTTGAACCCCCAGGCGGCTACGTAGGAGAAGTTCTCATCGTTCCGCTTCGCCTCCCCGTCAGGGAGCTGGTGTTCCACGCGGAAGTGAGCGCCACACGACTCGTCGCGGTCCAAGGCGTCGCGGCAAAGCAGCTCAGCGAACTCAATGAAGTCGATCGTTCGACCGGCATTCTCAAGCTGCTGGTTGACCTCAAGTTCGGTCCCGGAGACCTTAAGGTTTTTCCAAAATTCCTCCCGGATTTCCGGGATCTTGGCTAGCGCCTCGGTGAGGCTCTCTTTGCTCCGCGCCATGCCGATGTTGTTCCACGTAACGTTTCCCAACTTCCGCATGAATTCGGCGGGAGTCACCTTTCCGTTAATCAAGAGGAGCTTCTTGACGTTCGCCTTTACGTCCTCGATCGATTTCTTACACTCAGCATCGTCTTCCTTCGCCTTCCCCGGCTTGGTGGATGCCAAGTAGGGAGCCACAGTGTATGGTATGACGAAGTAACCGTCGGCCAGACCCTGCATCAGGGCGCTCGCACCGAGACGATTGGCGCCGTGTACGGAGAAGTTCGCCTCTCCTAAGACGAAGAGGCCCGGGATATTGCTCATGAGATTGTAGTCAACCCAGAGCCCCCCCATGGCATAGTGGGATGCCGGGTAGATCCTCATCGGCATCTTGTAGGCGTTTTCCCCGGTAATCCGTTCGTACATCTCGAAGAGGTTGCCGTACCGTTCCCGAATCACGTCTTCGCCAAGACGTTTAATAGAATCGCGGAAATCGAGGAAGACGCCTCTTCCGCCGGGGCCGACGCCGCGGCCGTCGTCGCAAGCTTCCTTGGCCGCCCGCGACGAGATGTCACGGGGTGCGAGATTCCCGAAGCTCGGATACTTCCTCTCGAGGTAGTAGTCGCGGTCGGCTTCTGGTATCTCGTCGGGGGCCCGTTTATCTCCCTTGTTTTTCGGGACCCAGATCCTGCCATCGTTGCGGAGTGATTCCGACATGAGCGTCAGCTTGGACTGGTAGTCGCCAGCCTGCGGGATGCAGGTCGGGTGGATCTGCGTGAAGCAGGGGTTGGCGAAAAAGGCGCCCTTCCGGTAGGCCTTCCAGATTGCGGTAGCGCTGCAACCCCTGGCGTTCGTGGAAAGGTTGAATACGTTCGCGTACCCGCCGGTGCAAAGTAGGACGGCATCTCCTACGTGAACCCGGATTTCTCCGGTGACCAAGTCGCGAATCGTGATCCCCTTGGCCTCCCCGTCGATGAGGACTAGGTCGAGCATCTCGGTCCGGGGGAACATCTTCACCGTCTTCAGCTTGACCTGGCGGGAGAGCGCCGAGTAAGCGCCGAGCAAAAGCTGCTGCCCCGTTTGCCCGCGCGCGTAAAAAGTGCGGGACACCTGGGCGCCGCCGAAAGATCGGTTATCGAGGTACCCGGCGTAATCACGGGCGAAAGGAACTCCCTGAGCCACACACTGGTCGATGATCCCGTTGCTGACTTGGGCGAGCCGCCACACGTCGGCCTCACGGGAGCGGAAGTCGCCTCCCTTTATGGTGTCGTAATAAAGCCGCATAATGCTGTCGCCGTCGTTCGGATAGTTCTTGGCGGCATTGATACCCCCCTGCGCGGCGATGCTGTGCGCGCGTCGAGGGCTGTCCTGGTAGCAGAAAGACTCCACGTTGTAGCCAAGCTCGCCCAACGATGCGGCGGCGGAGGCGCCGGCAAGGCCCGTGCCCACCACCAGAATCTTGTATTTCCGTTTGTTCGACGGGTTCACCAGCTTCATGTCGAACCGGTGCTTGTCCCATGTTTTTTCAATCGGTCCTGTCGGACATTTTCCTTCGAGTATCAACTGGCACTCCTTATTTTTTCAAAATGCCGGCGAGGATGAACACCGGAATGGCGCTGTAACCCACCAGGAAAAGCACGCTGATCAGTTTGCCGACCATCGTCACCTTTGGAAGCGTATTGTCATTGCTGCACCCGACGGTCTGGAACAAACTCTGGATCCCGTGGCTTAAATGAAGGAACAAGATCACCATGGCTGCCACGTAAACCGAAGCGATAGTGAAGATCTGGAAGCTGCCGAGCACCATCCCGTAAACGTCGCCGGGACGGTTGGCGACCGCAGCCGGCACAATGTCCGGCGTGACGCGGAACGTAAACTGCAGGAGGTGGTAGACGAGGAAGGCCAGGATCAGGAGTCCCGACCAGATCATTGTCTGACTTGCGAACGTGGCCCTGAGCTTACTGCTCTTGGCGTACTTCGACGGGTTCGCCGCGTTGTTCTCCAGGGTCAGGGTGATGCCGAAATAAAGATGCACCACCAACATCAGGAACATGAAGATGCGAAAGATCCAGACCAGTGGGCCCAGGCTGTGCAAATGCTCGGCGTATGAGTTCAATGCGCTTGGGCCGATAAAGATCGTGGAGTTTCCCATCAGGTGCGCTGTGACGAAGAGCAACATGAAGAAGCCCGAGATCGCCATCAGCACCTTACGTCCCACACTGCTCGACAGGAATTGCATGAAGCTTTTCTCCTACACTGATTTTGCTAGCCGACACAAAAATTGCATTCTCTGCGACATTGTCTCGTTCGAAAACGATTTGTTTCAAGGCGAATCCCCAAGAAGCACCTTCTTGATCCCAGAAGCGCAAACAACCCCTTCCGACGACCCGAATGCGCTCGTTGAGGGCCCGAAAAACATTTGGTTGCAAAAAGAAATTGTGGGGATTTGACCATTACTCACGGCGGACTGCAAGTTCCTTTGTCACACCCTTTTGTGATGTGTGCATAAATGGGTCGGGCAACGATACAAACCACGCCAGAAATTTCCCGAAGGCCCATCCCTCGCAGCTGCCCGCCGGGCAGGCGCAAGAACTCAGGCTGCCACTGCGGCGGCTAAAGCCGCGCGACGGCTTCGGCACCAAATACAGAACCTCAGGAGGTAAGAGTATGGAAGGGCATCCCCACGGCGCCATGCGCCGCAAAGAACGCGAGATTACCGACCGCGCCGAGATCGATACGATCCTGGCATCAACCAATGTCATGCGTCTCGCCCTCGCCGATGGCGACGTACCGTTCCTGGTTCCCATCTTCTTTGCCTATGACGGGGCCTCGATGTGCTTTCACTCCGCCAGTGCCGGAACCAAAATCGAGATCCTCAAGCGCAATCCAAAGGTCTGCTTCGAGGTCTCGCAATACCAGGGTGTTATCGAAAGCGAACAAGCTTGCGATTTCGAGGCCCGCCACCGCACGGTGATCGGCTTCGGAACGGCCGGCTTCGTCGACGACGAGGCGGAGAAGGTGCAGATACTCGACCAAATTGTCGGCCGATTCACAAGCAAGCAGTTTGAGTATCCACAGACGAACCTGCGCTACACCTCTGTGGTCCGAATCGAGATCGAATCGATCAAGGGGAAAAAGCACGGCTTCTAACAAATGCGCGCTGCGTTCCAGCATGCATGGGCCACGGCACGGCTCTGCAGCTATGCGATAGCCAGTCGGCTTGTGACGAGGCTCTTGGCCGTTATTTCGGGCGTATGACGGGCAATCCGGAAGTTATGCCTTTGGATCAGTACCGCTAAACGTTAGAACCCTATCGGGACTGCTCCGACGGGAGACGTGCGGGCGCGCGTAAATTTTCATGGTCGGGGCAGTTTCGATAGGGCCGTTTGTACTGAGCCGCTAGCGTTTGCGGGGGACGCGGTCGGGTCTATGGGAGTTGGATTTGATTTTGATGTTCAGCGGGCGGTGTTGCGCGATGTGGACGTGGGCGGGAAGGCCATTGAATCGCTTTTGGCAGTCTCGATAGAGTCTCTCGGCCAGGCAGTGGAGGCGCATCCTAGTGTAGTGCGTCACACAGATGAGCTGTTATTGAGATAGGCCCTGGCGCGTTTGACCTTTTCGAGGATGTCATTGGCCTTAGCAGTCCAGATGAAGGGCTTGGGGCTGCGATTATGTTCTTCGATATAGTCGAGGATGCTTTGTTCGAGAGCTTCAACGCTGGTGAAGACTCCGCGCCGGAGCTGATTTTCGGTCAAGTCGCGAAAGAATCGTTCGACCATGTTGAGCCAGCTGCTGCTCGTCGGAGTGAAGTGAAAATGAAAGCGCTTGTGGCGCTCTGCCCAGCGCTGCACCGCCGGATGCTTATGGGTGGCGTAGTTATCGACGATGAGGTGGAGCTGTTTGTGGGCGGGAGTTTGGCGATCGATGAGACGTAGGAACTTCAGCCACTCCTGATGACGATGACGTTCCATACAAGTAGCCATCACGCTGCCATCAAGTGTGTTGAGAGCAGCAAACAACGTAGTGGTTCCATTCCGCTTGTAATCGTGGGTCATCGTCTGGGCGCGGCCCTTCTTCATGGGCAAGCCGGGTTGGGTACGGTCCAGAGCTTGGATCTGGCTCTTCTCGTCGAGCGAAAGCACCAGCGCGTGTTCGGGCGGATTCAAATAGAGTCCGACGATATCTTCCAGCTTCTCGGAAAAATGGGAATCGTTGCTCAGCTTGAAGGTTTCCATGCGGTGCGGTTTCAGGCCGTGACTGTGCCAGATGCGCCGTACGCTGGCCTCGCTAATATCGGCTGTGGCGGCCATGGTGCGCGTACTCCAGTGGGTTGCATGAGGAGGTTTTTCCTTCGTGGTTTTGGTAATCACCATGCGCACCAACTCCGGCGAGATGGAGGGCGTGCGGCCGGGCCTTGGCGCGTCGTGTTCCAGTCCGGCAATACCGTTGCGCAGAAAACGTGAGCGCCAGCGTGCAGCGGTGCGCGGCACGATCGAAAGCAGGCGGGCAATCTCGATGTCCTGCTTGCCTTCTGCGGCCAGCAACACGATCTTGGCCCGCAACACAAGCCGGGCGGGTATCCTGCGGCCGCGCGCATAGGTTTCCAACTTCGTCCTCTGGTCGATTGTCAGAACCACTTGAGGTGCGATTCTCATCCGCCGTGTCCCCTTGTATAAGAACCCGGCTGAAAGATAAATGTTGCTATATATGACGCATTATAATGTTCAGTCATGAGCAAACCGCAATCGATGGGAAAGTGTTATCTCTGCGGAGAGATAGTCGCCAAGGCGTCCATGCCACGGCATCTACTCGCGTGCGGCCATCTGGGATCTTCCGGACCATTGCCGGCTCCGAAGAAACCGACTGGCCAGAGCTTCCATTTACTTGTCGAAGGGCGTGAGGCGAAGGCGTACTGGATGCATGTGGCGCTACCTATTGCATCCCCGCTGAACAAACTCGACGATTTTCTCCGTCATACCTGGCTTGAATGCTGCGGTCACTTGAGTGCGTTTGAGATAGGCGGCAAACGCTATGCTTCAGAGCCCATGGATGAAGACGAACTCATGGATGAAGAAATGGACATGGGTACGCGGTTGAACCAAGTGCTTGAGGTAGGAATGAGGTTCTTCTACGAGTATGACTACGGCTCCACAACCGCTCTTGCGCTAAAGGTTGTTGCTCTTCGTGAACGAGGTTCAACGAAAGTGCAACTGTTGGCCAGAAACGAGGCACCGCAGGTAACCTGTCAGCGCTGCGGAAACAAACCAGCTACTCAGATCTGTACCGAATGCGCATGGAATGGGGAGGGCTGGCTTTGCAAATCGTGCCTCGTTGCACATACGTGTGGCGACGAAATGTGCCTGCCGGTCGTCAACTCTCCTCGCGTTGGAGTGTGTGGATATACCGGGTAGGCACTCCCGTGTAATAACTGCTCTGACTTTCATCGCACTACACTAGGTGCAAAGGCGTTGAGCGAGCGCACGAGATCGTGGCATGTTTGAACACGCCGTAAGCAGACATTACCGGAAACTCGGTGCATCAAGGATCTCTCAGGAGCTATCAACGGTGCACCTCGGTGGAAGTGACGCGATAGGCCCTGACCGGAAAAAGAGTTGGCTGCTGGTCAGGCGTTCGATGACGAGCATGGGGCCGGTGCAGACAGGACAGCGCAACTGAGTAGTGATCTCAGGATCGCTTGCGCAGGGTGCTCCGCCGAGCAGAATACGGCAGCGTGAGAGCGCATCTCCGCGCCTGCAGTTAGCGAAGAGTCCGAAGTGGCGGATGCGAACCAGCCCCTTAGGCAGAACATGGATCAGGAAGCGGCGCAGAAACTCATCGGCGGAGACGGTCATGATCTTCTGCTTATCGCCGTGCGCATAGTCCTTCCATCGGAACGACACTCGATCATTCTGGAAGGCGACGAGTCGATGGTTAGAGATCGCGACACGATGGGTATAGCGCGCCAGGTAATGCAGAACATGCTCTGGGCCGCCGAAGGGCGGCTTGGCGTAGACGACCCAGTTCTCTCGGAATAGCTGTCGGAGAAATCCGCGAAAGCGGCGTGGCTCGGCGAGACTCCGGAGTGAACCGTGGAACTGGAGCTTGTGCTGCCGGAGGAGGTGGCGAAGTCCGGCGGTGAACTTGCCGCGGAAGACGCGGCTGAGTGCGCCGACGGGCAGAAAGAAACGGTTCGACGAAGCGATCCATCCGGAGCCATCGGGAGCAAGGCCGCCGGCGGGAACGACGTAATGGATGTGGGGATGATGCTGAAGGTTCTGGCCCCAGGTATGGAGCACGCCAAGAAACCCGATCTCTGCTCCCAGATGCTTCGGGTCGCGGGCAAGTTCGAGCAGCGTCGCTGCGCTGGTTCGGAAGAGCAGATCGTAAAGCAGTCGCTTGTTCTGCAGAATGAGAGCAGAGAGTTCGTGAGGCAGAGTGAAGACGATGTGGAAGTACGGCACCGGCAACAGCTCAGCCGCCCTGGCAGCCATCCATCTGGCGCGTGCGTTTCCCTGGCATCTTGGGCAGTGCCTGTTTCGACATGAGTTGTACGAGATGGCCTGATGTCCGCAGCGCGTGCACTGATCACGATGGCCGCCCAAGGCCGCCGTGCGGCATCGAACGATGGCATCGAGCACCTTGCGATGCTGCCATGCAAGGTGTGATCCGTAGTGCTCCCAGAATCTGTTGCCTGATACGCGAACGATGTCGGCCACCTCAAGGGTGGGCCGACTCATCTCTTTTTCTTCAGCCTGGAGCGCTTCGCATCGCCTGCGCTGGACACCTCAATAGCTTCCAGCGGACTGGGAACTGCTTGCAGATGGCGCCGGGACAAATGGAGATAGACGGTTGTATGGTCCAGCTTGGAGTGTCCCAGCAGTACCTGGATGGTGCGCAGATCGGCGCCGGCTTCCAGCATGTGAGTGGCAAAGCTATGTCGAAGCGTGTGAGGGGACACACGCTTAGTGATGGCGGCTCGCTTCGCGGCTTCGGCCACGGCAGTCCAGATGATCTTCTCTGTAATCGGCACATCAGCCCGCCAACCCTTCACCGTGCCCGGAAACAGATAGGTCTTCGGCTTCATCCAACGCCAGTACTCGCGCAGGGTCTCGAGCAGTTTCGGGGATAACAACACGTCGCGGTCACGGCCGCCCTTTCCCTGGCGAACATGAATGACCATGCGCTCGCTATCGATGTCTGAGACCTTGAGATGGGAGAGCTCGGCCCGTCGCAAGCCGGTTGAATACAGCATCATCAACATCGTCCGATGCATCAGGTTGCGGGCGGAAGCAATGAGCCGCTCTACCTCTTCCTGACTCAACACGATCGGCATCCGCCTCTGCCGCTTCGGCACGGGAATGTCATCGGGGAGATACGGCCGTCGTAGTGTCTTGACGAACAGAAATCGCAGGGCGGAAGTGCGGCTTTGGATCGTACCCGGTGAGAGCTTGCAGTCCTGAAACAGATGCACCTGATACTGACGGATATGCTCGGGGCCGAGACGCTCCGGCGAGCGACGGAAGTACTTTGCGAAATCCTCTACGGCGTGAATGTAGCTTCGAACGGTGCTCTTGGCGTAGTTACGGCGCTGGAGTTCGTCCAGCATCAGTTTCCTGAGTCGGGTCACAGTGTAGCCTCCTTGTGACCCAAAACCTTACACTGGCTGAAATGCTGGGGGACGACCACGCGGTAGCGTCCGCCGCGCTAGCGGCTTAGTACAAACGCCGCAGGGTCGTGAAATCACTAGCGGCGTTCTGATCGTCTTAGCTATGCCCTAACGACCTTAACGCCAGACAGTCACCACCCACGCAGCTCATTCTTCTGGTCCAACACCGACGTAGGCCGATCCAGAACAAACGGATCAAGCCGGTCGGCCTGTATCTTTGCCCAATCGATCCATTCCCGGTGCCGAGGCTGGCTGTCGGCGGGGCGGGATTGTGTGTGCTCAGCGTAAGCGGTTATAAAACGCCGAATTCGCTCTGCCTCTTCCCAGCCTTTGATCCACTGATTCAGCTGTGCCAGCTTTGCCTCTTCTTCCTCGATCTGTTTCCGAAGAGCCATCCTCTCTTGCTCCCGCCTCTGTTGCTCCTCTTGGCGCCGCCGACTTTCTTCCTGTTCGCGCTTTATCGCTACAGCGGTTCGCATGAGACCCGCCACAAAGTCCGGGATGTGCTGCGCGTAGTACTGGAATGTTTGCGCGGATGATCGCTCTTCCGGCAAACACCCGCATCTGGATCGCGGCTGGTGTGACCGACATGCGCCGCGGCTTCACTGGGCTGAGCGCGTTGGTGCAAACGGCCCTCGAACACGATCCTCTTTCCGGCCATGTCTTCGTCTTTCGCGGACGCCGCGGTGATCTCATCAAAGTGATTTGGTTCGATGGCGATGGGCTTTGTCTATTCGCGAAGCGTTTGGATCGTGGACGTTTCATCTGGCCGAAGGCCGAGAGTGGAACGGTTTCACTGACGCGTGCGCAGTTGTCGATGCTCCTCGAAGGGATCGATTGGAGGCGCCCAGTTCGAACCGCTGAATCACTGATGGCGATCTAACTACACGAGTGCGATATGCACAGCTATTTATGCGGTTGTGGACGCATTCGAGCAGAGTTCATGGCATACTCCGCGTATGGTTTTCACGCTCACAACGCTGCCGGATCTGAACACGTTGGATGCCGATGCTTTGAAGGCGATGCTGCTCGCAACGCACGAGCGATTCACTGCGCAGCAGGAAGAACTGCTTGCGGCTCGCGAGCAACTACTCTCGCGCGATCACGAGATCGAACACCTGAAGCTGCTGATCGCCAAGCTACGGCGCATGCAGTTCGGACGCAAGTCGGAGAAGGTCGAGCGGCAGATTGAACAGCTTGAGTTGAAGCTCGAAGACCTCGAATCCAACCGCGCCGAAGCGGCGCAGCCGCCAGCAATCGAACCGTCCTCGTCACAACCTGCTTCATCACCGAAGAAACGGCGTTCGCTTCCTGACCACCTGCCGCGTGAGATTCAGACACATGAGCCAGAGCAAGAGTCATGCCCGGAGTGCGGTGGCACTCTGAAGAAGCTCGGCGAGGATGTCTCCGAGATCCTCGAATGGATTCCGGCGAGTTTCAAGGTGATCCGCCACGTTCGCCCTAAGCTGTGCTGCACGGGCTGCGATGTGATCGTACAGGCGCCCGCACCGAGCCGCCCGATTGATCGCGGCCTAGCCGGTCCGGGGTTGCTGGCAAACGTGCTTACTTCAAAGTTTGCGGATTATGTTGGCTCCTCAGTTATGTTGTGATCAAGCCAAATGGGCTCACGAATAGTGCGTGCTGCAAGTCTGAAGACAACATAACGAAGGTGTCGCGGAGTCCTTTGAACGGCCTTAGCATAATGCAGAGCATTTTTAGGTCAGCGTCGCGGCAAACGAAGTCCTGCACGTGGTGTTGCGGTCGAGGCCGCGACGGTGGGCTAAAAATGGATTGGACTAAACCGCCTCGATGCTGCTGGCGCTATGGGTTTTGAATCGTGAGGCTGCTTGCATGATTTCCATTTTGCGGCACAGGGGCGAGTCATTGCGGAGGGTCAGGTTAGCAAAGAGCAGAGATACACCGGCCGCTGCATCGGATGGGAAAGATGAAAGTCTCTCTGGAGGGACGTCGGCCGACACTTCTCCTTGATCTTGTGTGAGGCAAGTTTGCAGAGGCAATCGTTGAGAATCGGAGATTTTCATGAAGAGTCCTTCCCCGTTGGGAATGAGCAAATGAAAGCAGGAGCTCCGATCCTAATCATCTGGCCTCGGTGACAGACCGGGCACAGACGGAGGGATTCGCCGGTCTGTTCCTGGTAGCGGTCGCGGTAGTCCTTCGGCGGTTCTTTGGCGGGAGGGGGTTGATCGGCGGAGACCATCCCCAGGAGTCGGCGGCAGCGTTGGAGTTTTTCTTGGCGGAAACGATTGCCGAGGAATCCGTAGTAGCGGATACGCTGGAAGCCGTTGGGGAGTACGTGAAGCAGGAAGCGCCGAATGAACTCATCAGCTGACAGGGTCATCACCTTCTGCTGGCTGTCGTGACGATAATCCTTATAACGGAATTGCACCTGACCGTCTTCGATGTCGAGCAGGCGATTATTGGATATGGCGACACGGTGAGTGTAGCGTCCGACATAGTCGAGTACTTGTTGGGACCCGGCAAAGGGCGGCTTGGCGTAGACAACCCATTCGGATTGGCGGAGCGGAGCGAGATAACGGAGAAAGTCTTGGCGCCGCTGAAGTTCGCAGAGCGAGGTAAAGAACCGCAACTTATGTTTGTCGAAGGCCTTCTCCAATAACTCCAGGAATAGGCGGCGAAACAGCCGCGAGAGCACTCGTACGGGCAAGAAAAATCCGGGGCGGCAGGAGATCCAACGATCACCGTCAGGAGAGAGCCCGCCGCCAGGAACCACACAATGGAGGTGGGGATGAAAATTCAAGTTCTGTCCCCAGCTGTGAAGCACGGCGAAGAAGCCGATCTCGGCGCCCAAATGTTTGGGATCGGCAGCAATGGTGCGTAAGGTCTCGGATGTGGCCTGGAAGAGAATGCGGTACACCACTTCTTTGTTTTGGTAAGCGATGGCGGCAATCTCTTCCGGTAGCGTGAAGACGACGTGGAAGTATTGGGTCTCGAGAAGTTCGGCTTGACGATTCTCGATCCATTGGGCACGTGCCATGGACTGGCATTTTGGGCAATGTCTATTTCGGCATGAGTCGTACGCAATGCGTTCGAAGCGACATTGATCGCACTGCTCCAGATGACTGCCGAGAGCGGCAGTCCGACATAACTCGATCGCACTCATGACACGCCGCTGTGCCGTGGACAACGAAGCACTATGCTGTTCGCGATAGGCTTCGCCGTATCGGCGCAATACGTCGGCTACTTCCAGCTTGGGACGATCCATGGGCCGGTACTCAGAAATACTGCGGGATCGCCGGTTTGGTTTCGGTGGGGATTGGCGCCGGGAGTAGATCGAGCGGGCTGGTGGTGGAGCAAACTTTACTTGTGGCGATGCGCAGATAGCGGGCAGTGGTCGCTAGGCTGCGATGGCCGAGCAGCAGTTGAATGGTACGGAGGTCGGTGCCCTGTTCTAGAAGATGTACTGCGAAGGCGTGCCTTAGCGAATGGGGTGTGATGGGTTTGGGAATGCCGCAGAGTCGGCGAGCCTTCTTGCACGCATCTTCCACCGCGTCTTTGGTGATATGCCGGCCCGGCTTATCGCCTGGAAAAAGCCAGTGCTGCGGTTTTTCCAAACGCCACCAGTCACGCAGAGTGATCAGCAACTTTGGCGAGAGCATCACGTAGCGATCTTTTCTTCCTTTGCCTTGTTCGACTCGTAAGACCATCCGCTTGCTGTCGATCGCGGGAGGTTTGAGGACCACTGCTTCGGAGATGCGCAGGCCGGCTGCGTAGCAGGTGGTTAAAATGACGCGATGTTTGGGACTGACGACGTTCCCAAGAAACTGCAGGACCTCTTCAGGGCTAAGAATAATCGGTAGTTTCTGCGGCTTCTTGGGAGCAGGGATGATCTCTTGGAAGACCCAGTTCTTGTGGAGAGTAATTCTATAGAGAAAGCGAAGAGCGGCTACGGCAATGGTGATGGAACCAGGAGCCAGTTTCTTTTCATTGGTCAGATAGACCTGATAGGCGCGAATGTCCTCAGGACCCAATACCTCCGGTGACTTGCGGAAGTGGCGGGCAAATAGCGAGATCTGTTGCACGTAGGACTGCTGCGTGTTCGGCGCGAGATTCCGCACCTGCATGTCCTCGGTGACGCGTTGTCGGAGGGATGTCATGGAAAGCTCCTTTGCGAGTTGGAAGTTGCTGCAAGCAGCGGCTCCAATACTTCCGCAAAAAAGCTCCGGTGAAAAGACGGGTGAGAGGTCGAAACTCAATCGTCAGGCTTGGGATTCGATCTGACTGATGGCACCACCGAATACCGCGCAGCGGTTTAGTCCAATGCAGATTATGTTGGCTTCTCAGTTATGTGACGTTCAGTCTCGGGAGGGGCATAAACAGAGGTCTTCCTGGAATTGAGCGTCACATAAGTGCAGACTAAAGTTGGGCAAGGAATGCCATCAGATCATGGTTGTCGCGCCAGTGCTTTTCTGATCGATTACTCTTCACCGCGCACAAGCCAAGAGCCTTAGCTTTCATCTCAAGGTCAGTTTCAGCGTAGATGTTGGTGGTGTTGATGGAGACATGGCCGAGCCATGCGCGGATGGTGTTGATGTCAACTCCGGCGCGAAGAAGATGCGTGGCGGTCGTGTGGCGGATAGTATGAGGTCCGATCCGTTTCTTGCGCATCTCCGGCATGCGGCTCATGGCGATCCGCGCATGTCGCGTCACAATGTCATGGATGCCGAAGCGTGTAAGCGGCTCCGAGCGACGATTGAGGAACACGCGCTCCTTCCCATTCCGCCCAGCAACGAGGTTCTTCAGCGTCACTGTCGTTGAGGGCCACAGCGGACAGATACGAACCTTGCCGCCCTTGCCATGAAGACACACCGAAGACAACGTACCGTCTGCGCCGCTATGCAGGCTGAGGTCATCGATGCATAGCTTTGCAGCTTCTTCCGCCCGTGCTCCCGAGTTGTACAGAAAAAGCATTAGGGCGCGATCCCGAGAACCGAGTTTTGTGGCTGGACTGGGAGCGTCCAGTAAGACGTCGATTTCCGGCTTTTCGAGATAGCAGACTGGCGCAGGGGCTGTACGCTTGGACTTGATTGCGCGGAGTTGAGCGCACCAGTCCAGATATTCTGGGCAGCGGTCTGCGATGAAGCCGGCTAGCGCATGGATGACGGCCAGACGCTGGTTGCGGCTTGAGATGCTGCATTTTCGCTTTTCTTCGATATGCCTCAGGAATGCGCGCAGCAGGTCCGCATCGATGTCGGGGATGAGCAACTCATCTGCTTTCTTATGTGCCTTAGCGGCAGTAAACACCACCAGGAGGCGGATCGCATCGCGATAGCTCTGTTGAGTATTGCGGCTCAGATTCCTCTCGCCGACGAGGTATTCCATCAGGAAGCGCCTGATCCACGAACCGAGGGCCTCTCTATCGTTCATGGCGCCCTCCATATACGTAGTCCTGGAAACGGCGGTTGGCTTCTGCCAGCAGCTCCGGTGTCATGGTCAGGTAACACTGAGTCGAGTGCAGATCAACATGTCCAAGATAAGTGGAGAGAGCGGGCAGAAGGACCTGCACGTTCGCACCAGTTCTATACCATTCCGTCAGCCTGTGGACGGCAAACGTGTGTCTCAAGTCATGAAGCCGCGGCTGACGAGAGCTCGCATCGCTGCGGCGAACTCCCGCAAGGGTGCACAAACGGCGGAAGTTGGCGTCTACCGTGGAGTGACCGAGGCGCTTATGTTGCCGCGACTGGAAAAGTGGCTGGTAGGGTTGATTCCATCTTCCCGGCGCGGCCATATAGCTCCGAAGGATCTGAACCACATCGCTGCCCAGAGGAACAAGTCTGGACTTGTAGAACTTTGTCCCGCGGATGGTGATCACACCGTAGTCGAGATCCACGTCAGCCAGGCGTAGCCGCAGCGCTTCACCCATCCGCATACCCGTTCCGTAAAGAAACAACAGCAGGGTGCGAAGCGTAATTGCGGATGTCCGGCACGACGCATGTCGCTGACATCGAGGCACTGCGTCCAAAAGCAGGCGAAGCTCCTGACGGGAGTAGATATATGGAACGAAGGTCTGAGTGCACCTGGGAGCGGTGAGCGGCATCGGAACAGCATTGACCTTTTCACGGCACCGCCAGTACTCGAAGAAGTCCCGCAAAACCCCGTATTTTCGTCGCCACGCCGCAGGTCCCGTTTGCGGCACATCCAGGAACTGTTTCACTTCCGTCGACGTAATTGCCTGGAGACACATCTTGCCGTATCGACGGCAGAACCCGCTAAGTGCAACAGCTGGGCCTTCGAACTTCTGCCCCATTGTTCGATGATGCAGTACATACATTTCAACCGCCGCTGCGAGCTTCATAGCAGACCTCCCAGATCGAAGTCCGCTACGCGGCGCAACTGTTGCAGGTGAACCTTGGCATAGATCCTGGTGGAGTTGGAGTCACGATGACCCAACAGATCCCCGATCTCCTTCAGGGATGCTCCTTGTTCCAGCAAATGAGTGGCACACGCATGTCGCAGACTGTGCGGTCCGCGCCGCCGGCATTGGATGCCAGCCGCGTCGATTCTTAAACTCGTGATGCGCCAGAGGCTACTGTGTCCGATGCTGCGGTACGGAGGATTCAGCGTGAGGAACAGATTCCGGCAGGAGGTCTGCGGGCGCGCCTTTCGGATGTATTCCAGGATGGCGTCGCCCACCTCACGTTGCAGTGGGTATTTCTGTATGCCTCCGCGCTTGGAGTGGTTCACCGTGAACGTCTCCAACCGCCAGTCGAAGTCACTCAAAAGCAAGCGCGATATCTCACCGCTGCGCAATCCATAAACCGTCAGGAGCAGCAAGACGGCTTTGGCGCGCAGGGCAGCGGCGCCGTTCCCCTTTACACCTTTGAGTAGCTGCTGGACCTGCTTCCATTGCGGTCCTTCGGGTAACCCTTCATGCGCATACAACCTGGGCGAAATGATACATTCCGCGATGCCCGGCTTGCACCAGCCGCGCCGCTCGGCGTAATCGAAGAAGGCGCGTAGCGAGTTGGCGTAACCACATGCTGACTTGCGGCTCCAACTGTTCGCTCCCTTGAAGATCAGGAAGTCGTCCACATCCCTGAGCCGAACGGCAGTGAACGAACGATGCCGTTCGGAGAACCACTTCAGAAACAGAGATATCTTGCGTCGGTGGGACTGCATTGTGAAGGCCGACAGCCCCCTTTCCTCCGTTACCCATTTCGCGAAGTCATTGAGCTTATTTGCGAACCGCATGCGTGGAATCGCTGGCTGTCTCAGCACGCCCGCGAAGCGCAGCCACTTCTTCGCTACATAGACGAAGTAGGCCGCCGAGGTTTTGTAGGAATGCGCGAGAGGATTCGCGCGCTGTTGCCGTGCCCAACGCTGTGCGGCATTTTCGATTTCATCGATCCACACATCGCGCAATGCAGTCAGCCTCAGCAATCTGATGACATTCACCAATTGCCACGACACACTGCGTGCCGCCGCAAGGCTCGTGCCTTGGCGAAGCAAGTGCCCCAGAAACGATTCTCGCTCCCGAAGCAGAGGAGCTTGCTCCTGACGGGCGATATAAAACGGCTCTTTCATTCGTAGCAGAGTTCTCAGCATTTACCGGGGTCTCCTTTTCATCCCGGATTGGACTAAACCGCTGCGCGGTATTCGGTGGTGCCATCAGTCAGATCGAATCCCAAGCCTGACGATTGAGTTTCGACCTCTCACCCGTCTTTTCACCGGAGCTTTTTTGCGGAAGTATTGGAGCCGCTGCTTGCAGCAACTTCCAACTCGCAAAGGAGCTTTCCATGACATCCCTCCGACAACGCGTCACCGAGGACATGCAGGTGCGGAATCTCGCGCCGAACACGCAGCAGTCCTACGTGCAACAGATCTCGCTATTTGCCCGCCACTTCCGCAAGTCACCGGAGGTATTGGGTCCTGAGGACATTCGCGCCTATCAGGTCTATCTGACCAATGAAAAGAAACTGGCTCCTGGTTCCATCACCATTGCCGTAGCCGCTCTTCGCTTTCTCTATAGAATTACTCTCCACAAGAACTGGGTCTTCCAAGAGATCATCCCTGCTCCCAAGAAGCCGCAGAAACTACCGATTATTCTTAGCCCTGAAGAGGTCCTGCAGTTTCTTGGGAACGTCGTCAGTCCCAAACATCGCGTCATTTTAACCACCTGCTACGCAGCCGGCCTGCGCATCTCCGAAGCAGTGGTCCTCAAACCTCCCGCGATCGACAGCAAGCGGATGGTCTTACGAGTCGAACAAGGCAAAGGAAGAAAAGATCGCTACGTGATGCTCTCGCCAAAGTTGCTGATCACTCTGCGTGACTGGTGGCGTTTGGAAAAACCGCAGCACTGGCTTTTTCCAGGCGATAAGCCGGGCCGGCATATCACCAAAGACGCGGTGGAAGATGCGTGCAAGAAGGCTCGCCGACTCTGCGGCATTCCCAAACCCATCACACCCCATTCGCTAAGGCACGCCTTCGCAGTACATCTTCTAGAACAGGGCACCGACCTCCGTACCATTCAACTGCTGCTCGGCCATCGCAGCCTAGCGACCACTGCCCGCTATCTGCGCATCGCCACAAGTAAAGTTTGCTCCACCACCAGCCCGCTCGATCTACTCCCGGCGCCAATCCCCACCGAAACCAAACCGGCGATCCCGCAGTATTTCTGAGTACCGGCCCATGGATCGTCCCAAGCTGGAAGTAGCCGACGTATTGCGCCGATACGGCGAAGCCTATCGCGAACAGCATAGTGCTTCGTTGTCCACGGCACAGCGGCGTGTCATGAGTGCGATCGAGTTATGTCGGACTGCCGCTCTCGGCAGTCATCTGGAGCAGTGCGATCAATGTCGCTTCGAACGCATTGCGTACGACTCATGCCGAAATAGACATTGCCCAAAATGCCAGTCCATGGCACGTGCCCAATGGATCGAGAATCGTCAAGCCGAACTTCTCGAGACCCAATACTTCCACGTCGTCTTCACGCTACCGGAAGAGATTGCCGCCATCGCTTACCAAAACAAAGAAGTGGTGTACCGCATTCTCTTCCAGGCCACATCCGAGACCTTACGCACCATTGCTGCCGATCCCAAACATTTGGGCGCCGAGATCGGCTTCTTCGCCGTGCTTCACAGCTGGGGACAGAACTTGAATTTTCATCCCCACCTCCATTGTGTGGTTCCTGGCGGCGGGCTCTCTCCTGACGGTGATCGTTGGATCTCCTGCCGCCCCGGATTTTTCTTGCCCGTACGAGTGCTCTCGCGGCTGTTTCGCCGCCTATTCCTGGAGTTATTGGAGAAGGCCTTCGACAAACATAAGTTGCGGTTCTTTACCTCGCTCTGCGAACTTCAGCGGCGCCAAGACTTTCTCCGTTATCTCGCTCCGCTCCGCCAATCCGAATGGGTTGTCTACGCCAAGCCGCCCTTTGCCGGGTCCCAACAAGTACTCGACTATGTCGGACGCTACACTCACCGTGTCGCCATATCCAATAATCGCCTGCTCGACATCGAAGACGGTCAGGTGCAATTCCGTTATAAGGATTATCGTCACGACAGCCAGCAGAAGGTGATGACCCTGTCAGCTGATGAGTTCATTCGGCGCTTCCTGCTTCACGTACTCCCCAACGGCTTCCAGCGTATCCGCTACTACGGATTCCTCGGCAATCGTTTCCGCCAAGAAAAACTCCAACGCTGCCGCCGACTCCTGGGGATGGTCTCCGCCGATCAACCCCCTCCCGCCAAAGAACCGCCGAAGGACTACCGCGACCGCTACCAGGAACAGACCGGCGAATCCCTCCGTCTGTGCCCGGTCTGTCACCGAGGCCAGATGATTAGGATCGGAGCTCCTGCTTTCATTTGCTCATTCCCAACGGGGAAGGACTCTTCATGAAAATCTCCGATTCTCAACGATTGCCTCTGCAAACTTGCCTCACACAAGATCAAGGAGAAGTGTCGGCCGACGTCCCTCCAGAGAGACTTTCATCTTTCCCATCCGATGCAGCGGCCGGTGTATCTCTGCTCTTTGCTAACCTGACCCTCCGCAATGACTCGCCCCTGTGCCGCAAAATGGAAATCATGCAAGCAGCCTCACGATTCAAAACCCATAGCGCCAGCAGCATCGAGGCGGTTTAGTCCAATCCATTTTTAGCCCACCGTCGCGGCCTCGACCGCAACACCACGTGCAGGACTTCGTTTGCCGCGACGCTGACCTAAAAATGCTCTGCATTATCTCGATCTCAAGATAACGCGCACATTCGCCGCAAGTTCTTCGATCTGATGGAAGCACACAAGTCGCCGCTCGCCACCGAAGCGGTTGAGCGCATTGCGCCGCTGTATGCGATCGAGGAAGAGATCCGCGGCCGATCGCCGGATGAGCGCCAAGCGGTACGCAACGCAAAAGCCCGGCCACTGCTGGAGTCGATGCGCGAATGGCTGGAAACATCCTTGTCGAAACTCTCGCGCAAGTCCGATACGTCGGCGGCGATCCACTACGCGCTCGCCCGTTGGGACGCTTTCGTGCGCTACTGCGATGATGGCCGCATTGAGATCGACAACTCTGCCGCGGAAAGAGCACTGCGTGCAGTTGCCGTGGGCCGTCGTAACTATCTCTTCGCGGGTTCCGATCGCGGCGGCGACCGAGCGGCAGTGTGTTACAGCCTCCTTGGCTCAGCGAAGCTCAACGGACTCAACCCCGAAGCGTATCTGCGCGATGTGCTGGAGCGCATTGCGGATCACCCCGTGAACCGCATCGAAGAACTGCTGCCTTGGAACATCTACCTGAACACTGCTCCCTGCAACGCGATAGTCCCCACACCCTCAACCAGGTTGTGTCCACAAAAAAGATGACGCCCCCAAGATCCACAATCTCACGCCATGGTGATTGTAGAAATCAAGGGCGAGAAAGTCGGGACTGGCACAACCCCAAATGATCAGTCTTCGTTGCGGATTGCGGTTGTGGTGTCAACCGGCTTCTCTTTATCATTCTTGGGATTCATGGCCAATCTGAAGCCGCGAATGCCCTCGCCAAATCCTTTGCCCAACTCAGGTAGCTTCTTGGGGCCAAACACAAGCAGAGCGATTCCTACAATCACCAACAGATGCATGGGTTGAAACATTCCTTCGAACATGAGCACTCCTATTTCCGAGGCGCGCGAGGGTCGCAGGATTGTCTGCGACCCCTCTTGGCCTCTGACTGGTAACTTCGATCCTTTGGCCAATTCGGCTAAAATGATGAGCCGTAATAGCCTTCGCCGCCGCCGATGTAAGTTGGCGAGGCGCCGTTGTCGGATTCATCGGCCATCTGCGACCCGTCGAACTGGTAACGAACTGCATTGCCGCGAATTTCCAGACCGGCAGCTTCTCCAGAATTCGATGCGAGGATCAGTTGCGTTTGTTTCGGCAACGAACTCAGTGCCGTCTCGGTGACCTTCACTTGTCCTACAACCTCCTGGTCATAGACAGGGAGTCCCGAATCTCCTACGTAGAAGTTGTCAAACAGGTGTACGAACTCCACAACCGCCCCGTCCGGGGAATCGATTTCCGTGACCTGGTAGTCGCCCGGTTGCAGGGTGATTTCACCGACTTCCGTTGGGGCAGTAATTGTCAAATTCCCTTTCTTAGCTTTGTGCGAAGGTCGTGAGTACATTCCATCTGCATTTGCAAATCCGGCGAGTGCGAGCACGACCGTGAACAGGGCTGCGGCGCTGTGTCCGTGTTTGGCAATGCTGAATGGGCTTTGGGTTCGGTTCATAAACGTATCTCCTTGTGAAACTGTCGCAACGCTTGATCTCATCTGTGCGCTGCCGTTGCATGGATAACTCAATCCAACCAGATTTATTCCCAACATTCGCTGCCGTAAAAAGCTCACCGCAAAGCGAGCTCATCGCAAAAGAAACTTTATATAAGCGCACCAGCAAGGCACGGCAGGAATAACGCCGCAGATTGCATCACCGTGATTCCGTCCTGGATTCAGATCCACTGCCCCATACCATGGAGCCATTTGCTTGCGAAGGAGAGCTTTCGCGCCGATGAGCGAATGCGGGAATAAATCCGCTGGTGTTGGGTTATTCGTGCAACGGCATTGCAAACGAGATCGTATGAGTACTTGCCGAGCTAGGAAGTGAATGGCAATGAAACCAGTGGTCAAATTCGTTATTGGTGATGAAGGCTGCACAGCATGGAAGGTACGTAGGATGCTTGCATTCGCGGGCACAGCACACGTCGCCCTCAGATATTGTCTGGCTGCGCAGCGGGACGAAAAGAACGGGTTCCCCTTCACCGCGGCGATGGAATGGCATAAGGCCGCCGATTTGTTTTTCCCAATTGGACCGCTTGCCGACCTGTGCTGGCGCAAATGGGAGAGTATTGTGAAGCTACCCCGTTATCTAGCCGCGCCAATCACTGACCGAGTGCAGTGCGATGCGCGCACCTCGCGACCATACGATCCGGCTTCACCCGGCAATGACCTGACACTTCTTACTGCTGCATAACTCGTTCCGTGATTGCCCTACGCAGGTAGGTAGCTCGGAGCGGGCTGAGATCTCTCACCTGTGCTGTTACGCCTCAAAGTGTGGCGTCACGGGAATAAAACTCGCCGAACCCAGTTGATGTAGCTGTACGTTCGGAAGCCTACGAAGCCTACAAGGAGAAGTGATGAAGAAAACACATTTGGAAATCGATGCGAGAACGAGTTCTCTCAAAGCGAGTGCCGGGACTATGCCGGAAAGTTCCGACGGCATTGACCGTCGCGGATTTCTGCACTGCATGGCATGGGCTGGCACCGGCATCATCTGGAGCTTTGCCGGCGGCATTCCCGTTTCCAGGGCCTTTGGTGCCGTAACCCCAAAAACGCGCGACGAAGATTTCAGCTTCATTCAGATTAGCGATAGCCACATCGGATTTTCCAAAGGGGCGAATCCGGACGTGACGGGCACGTTGCAAAAAGCCGTGGACAAGATCAGATCCGCTTCCCGGGCTCCGGATTTCCTGATTCATACTGGCGACCTTACGCACACGTCCAAGGCGTCGGAGTTTGACACCATGGACCAGGTACTCCTTGGCACCAAGAGCAAAATCTTCTACGTTCCCGGAGAGCACGACACCTCTGAGGATGACGGCAAGATCTACCTCGAGCGCTATGGCAAAGGCACGGCCGGGAACGGATGGTACAGCTTCGACCACAAAGGCGTTCACTTCGTTGGCCTAGTCAACGTAGTTCAACTGGAAGGAATGGGCCGTCTCGGCAACGATCAACTTGCCTGGCTCAAACAGGATGTCGCGCGACTGGGGAGCAGTACGCCGATTGTGCTCTTTGCGCATATCCCGCTCTGGGCGCTCTACCCCGAGTGGGGCTGGAGTACATCGGACAGCGAGCAGGCGCTTTCTCTGCTGAAGCGCTTTGGCTCTCTCACGGTTCTGAACGGCCACATTCACCAGGTGATGCAAAAGGTAGAAGGCAACATCACCTTTCACACTGCGATGTCTACTGCGTTTCCGCAACCGGCACCGGGTACGGCAGCCTCGCCGGGGCCGCTGAAGGTGCCGGACGACAAGTTGCAGAGTGTACTCGGACTCACCGATGTCCACTTCGTTCCGCAGGAGCATCAGCTTGCGGTGGTGGACTCGACCCTGGCGGATGCAACCGTCAAGTCGGCGTAGGTGCCCGAATGAGAGCCCGCACCCTATACACTGGCGCAACGGTTTTGACTTTGGCTGTTGCCGCGTTCACTCATTCACCCGTGGGGAAACCTACGTTCGGGCTCCGGCGAGGGCGGTGCAATTCTGGTGGGCACAAATGCTCCGGACGAGGTTCGGACGTTGCTCGTGCGAAAGTGTGGTGACTGCCATTCGAACAACACGCGGTGGCCGCTCTATAGCAAGATTGCGCCCACCTCGTGGCTCGTCGAGCATGATGTGCACGAAGGACGCGAACACCTGAACCTTTCTTCCTGGGAGAAGTACAGCATCGACTCCCGCATCGATCTCCTGGGCAAAATGAGCAGCCAGCTTCGCCAGGGCAAAATGCCATTGAAGCAATACCTTCTGCTGCACCCTGAGGCGCGACTTTCTGATTCCGAGCGAAAACTTATCGTCGACTGGACGAAGGTCGAGCGAAAGCGGCTCGTAGCTAAGGCTGAAAATAACAAATCCTCTGTGGTATCCACGCAGAGTTCGGAGACGAAATGAAGTACTTACGTTCCATGAAGAAGGCGGGCTGCCCGATTGCGCGCCGCGCCGGAATTCCACTCGCCTTGTTGCTGCTGGCGCTGGTTGTCTTTCCAAAGATCAGCCGTGCGGCAGACGAGGCAGACCAAGGCAAGCAGCTGTTTGAGAAGCGCTGCACCGGCTGCCACTCGCTCGACCGCAACAAAGAAGGTCCCAACCTTTCAGGTGTGTACGGAAGACAGGCCGGCACCGCGCCCGATTTCAACTACTCAATGGCCCTGAAGTCGGCGCACTTTGTTTGGGACGAGCAACAATTGGAAAAATGGCTTACTGACACGGACTCGCTGGTCGAGGACAACAACATGGATTTTCATGTTCCGAAAGCCGATGAACGTGCTGCCATCATCAGCTATCTGAAGGCGCTCTCGTCCATGCAGAGAAGCGCCTCGAACACCCGAATCCGATAGCCTCAACAACTCACGAGCGGGCTGCTTTTCTCAGCAGCTCGCTCAGCGCGTGCACGTCGGATGCAGGCGCGTCACTGACGATGAAGTAGCGCAGCCCACCCTCACTCCATGTCTCAATTTGGAAGGCAAGCCGGGTAGGAAGTGACCGTTCCCTTGTGAAAGGGAAATTCTCGCGGCTCCTCCCTTAAAGATAAACACCGAGAGCTGATGCTTGCGCAGGTTGAACAGCAACTGCGCGCCGGAGCTGTGCTCAAAATAAGCAACTCGTCCGCCGACCAGCGTGAACCCGGAATTCTGCAACTCCGGAAGGTTGAAAGAAAATGGCAGTTTTCCGGCAAACCACGGCTTCACCGTATGCTTGTCCGTCGATACCACATCCACCGGGTTGGAACTGGCCAGGGCCGTCACATGCAGATCTGCAATCTCGGTGAGCTCACGCTCGCGCCCGGAGTGATTCACCCAAAGCGTAACCGAGGCGATCAGCAACACGGCGGCAACGGCAGCCAGCGCAAGCCTGGGGAGGCGTACGTCGAACCAGCGACGCTTGCTCTTGGCGCGAATGCTTTGCTCCATGCGCAGGCGAAACTCCGGAGACGGCACATAGCGAGTGGCCGCCGCACGGATCGCGCGCTTGGTTTGCAGCAGTCTCCAGCGCATCAGCCGCACAAGTGGCGCAGCCGCGCAGATGAGACTCGAACTCCGCCAACTCACCGGCAGGGAGTTCGGAATCGACGTAGGGCGCCAACTTACCACGCAATTCATCGCAAGTCATTTCAATGTACTCCGTGACGTACTCCGGATGCTGGCTTCCTTCAGCGATTCGCGCATCGCTTTTCGCCCGCGCGAGAGGCGCGACATCACGGTGCCAATCGGAATTGCCAATGTCTCGGCGATCTCCTGATAGCTCATCTCTTCCACATCGCACAACAGAATCACTTCACGATACTGCACCGGGAGCTCCTCCAGGGCTGTTTGAATCGTCTGCTGATCCAGGCTGGAAATCAGAATCGACTCCGGCGTCCCGTGCGCAATGGGCTCCGCCACAGGGTCCTCTCGTCATCGAGAGAGACCGCTGCGGCCCGCAGTCCTGCGCGCGAGGTGAGAAACGTGTTCTTCAGAATCCTGTACATCCACGCCCGGAAATTCGTTCCCTGACGAAAGGAAGCAAATCCCTTCAGAGCCTTCATGCAGGTTTCCTGCACCAGATCCTCTGCCTCACTGCGGTCCTGCGTAAGCCAATGCGCAAAATTGTAAAGGCGCGCAAGCATCGGCATTGCCAGCTCTTCGAAAGATCCGAAATCGCTCTGGGTGTCAGCCACGGCACAATGAGGATAACTCAGGAAGATTCGTTTTATTCCCCGGAAAGCGAATTTCATTTAGCGCTTTGCTGACGCAATCGAGCTACTCTCTTGTTCTGTGATGTTCAGTGCTCAATGTGGAATCATGGGTGGTGATGACCTCCGCGCCGCCCCACAAAACGAGAATGCCGATCACAATCGATCGCGTCTACACGGCCCTGAAGACGCGCTTACGATGTTCCGTCGCGAAGCTCCAATGCACAGCCGGTTTATCGTGCTCGAAAATCTGGATCGTCTGCGCAAGCAGACCGGATGGATTCAATCGAAATCCTTAACGGAGAAATTGCTTCAGCAGTTTGGAGTCATTTATCGCCACATGCTCCCGGAGCGCAGAATTATCGTCAATGGCAAACTCGCGCAAGCAGTTGACCCGCTCTTTCTCATGGAGCATGGTCGATTTTTCGACGAGACACTGATCCGATCCGAAAAAACTGAAACGCACACATTCAAGGTAACTGGAGAACATGGTGAAGGCGTTGTCACCCTCCGAGCATCGGTCTTGCCACCGACTTTCCAATTGGCCGATCCCAAGACATACGGATGCAAAGGGGCAAAGACGAATAAACGATTCGAGATCATGAAGGACTACAACGGTCTCCTAGTCTGCCGTGGAAAACGCCAAATCGACACGGTGGCGCCGCCTTGGACAAAGTACCAAAACAATGATGCGAACATTAAGATCGAGATAGATTTTGACCCTGAACTGGATGAGTTTTTCGGCATAACCACCGCGAAACAACAAATCACGCTCGACGAGGACATGTGGCAAAAGCTGAAGAGCAAAGGCAACAATGCTGGTGATTTGCACGCCCTTATCCAGTCCATGCGATCCCGGTTTAAAGAACTTCAGGATGAGGCCGAAGCCAATGCCCAAAATCGACCGACGGAAGACGGACCGCGTCCGAGCATTGTGGCAATGGAAGAGACGGAGAAGTTCAAGAACTCTGTCCCTCCACCCACTTCGGAACAACTGGCCGAGGCTGAGCGCAACGTTGAACAAGCCGCCGACGAACGGTCCCAAGTAACTGGGGAATCCCTGGAAACCGCGAAGGCCAAAGTGCAGGAAGAGACCTCGAAGGCGAGGTGGCAGGTCGAATTCGCCGCGATCGAAGAGGGGCCTTTTTATCGGCCAAAGCGTTTGGGGGATCAGAAACGCCTGATCATTAATACGGAGCACCCGTTCTTTACAAAGCTGTACAGCGAGGCTGCCAACGACGTGAAGGCTGCGCTCGAGGTGCTCCTATTCGTGCTTGCGGAGCGAGAATTGGAATCCTTCGGAGAGGCAGAAACATTTTACAAATCAGAACGCCAGAAGTGGTCCGAGCGCCTGCGTCACGCGCTGAACTCGCTCGTGACAGACGACAGTCTCGAGAACAAGAAAAACGCTGCTGAATTCATGTTTGCTACGGCGGGCGAGGATCAGCCGGGCCAATAAACCAATAAATTCCGCTAATACCCGCTTCTTTAAGAGCAGCATTGAACTCGGCAGTCTTGTCGCCCGAGTGCTCTTCTTCGGGCGCGACATACGAGCGAACTGCCGGAAATGGGGCCGTATGTCCAGGTCCTTTGTGGCTCTGAATGCTAGCGGCTGCTGGCGCGGGCTCGCCGTGACCGCGCCGCCGGCTGAAGCTCATCCTCCGGACTCCCCTCGCGTTCAATTCTGTACGAGGGAGGGATCAATTTATAGGCGCCGGTGCGCAGCCTTTCATCGAGAAAGTCGGCCCAGTCCTGCATCATGTCGGTTCGAGGGACAAGATACTTCGCATAATCGTAGGCGCCGCTGACTTTGTCTTTTTTCAAATGCGCCATTTGCGCTTCAATGTGCTCGTGCACATGGCCGCACTCGTGCAGAATCGTAGACGCGACGCTCCTGAAACCATGGCCTGTCATTAGGTCCTTGTAACCCATTCTTTGGAGCGCCATACGAATTGTCCCGTCACTCATCGTCGGGTTCTTCGGTCCCTGTCCAGGGAATAGATACTTGCTCTTTCCCGAAATCGCGCGTACGAGTTCCAGGACATGGAGAGTCTGGCGTGCCAGGGGAACGATGAGGGGCAAGTTGTGACCTTTCATGCGCTCCTTGGGAATCTTCCAACGCTTCCCCGGAAAGTCGATCTCCGACCACTCTGCTTCGATCAACGGCGTTGTTCGCACAAACGTGAGCGCAATCAGTTTCATCGCCAACCGGGTGAGCGGCGTGCCCTGATAAATTTCGATTTTCGTGAGCAGCCCCGGCAGTTCCTCGGGTTCAATTCGGGCAAAATTCTTCACCGTGTGCGACCGGAGAAAATCAGAGGGCTTGGTGTGGGCGATAGGGCTGCTTTCTATGTAGCCTTTCGCAACCGCAAAGCGAAGGATCTGCTTCATCTTCTGGAGCGCGCGCCGGGCAAGATCCTCGGCATCTCGATCGTCCTGAATTCCCGAAACGATCTTAACCAGGAGTGCCGCCTTCAACTGATCGATTGGGGTCTCGCCGATGACAGGCAAGATATCGCGATCCAATCGTGTTTTCACCGTCCCCACGTAATGCGCGCTCTTTTTCTTGCTCCAGGTCTTCAGCCACTCTTCGGTAAGAGCGGCAAAGGTCAGCATCGAGGACTCCCGTTTGCACTCCTCCTCCTCGCGCTTCTTTGTCTGCTTCGCAGCGGCGGGGTCGATTCCCTGTCGCTTCAGCCCCCTGGCCTCTTCGTGCAGTTTCCGGGCTTGCGCGAGGGAGACGACCGGGTACGGTCCGTAAGACAGCAACTTCTCCTTGCCATTGAATTCATAGGACCATCGCCATAATTTTCCCCCGTTGGTGCGGAATCCGAGCCATGGCGAACATGATTCCGACGTGATGGCGAACATCGTTCCGGGGTCATGGCGAACGGCATTCCGACACGATGTCGAACGTGATTCCGAGGTGATGTCGAGCAGCGTTCCGATCTGATGGTGGACAGAGAATGAGGTTGTCGGAACCGTGTTCGGCATGATGTCGGAATCCAAGGTTTAGGGGTAGAAGCACGCTGGACAAACCAGAGGCAGCAAAGGTTCCACTTACGGTGGAGGTTCCTACTTGCCTCAAGAAAGGTTGTCCATCGTGAAAATCAAGGAAGTTCTGCGGCTTCATTCGCTCGGTCTCAAGCAACGTCAGATTGCCCGTAGTTGTTCGATCTCACCCAGTACGGTCAGTGATTATCTTCAGGCTGCAGCCAAGGTCGAGCTGAGTTGGCCGGCAGTTGAGGGTTGGGACGACGACAAAGTCGAGCTCACCCTGTGGGGTGATCGGCCCAAGCCGATCCTTCGGCGTCAGCATCCAGCGCCGGACTTTGCGGTGATCCACCGGGAACTGCAAAGCCACTCACACGTTACCCTGCAACTGATTTGGGAGGAGTATCGCGTCGCCCACCCGGACGGTTATCGCTACAGTCGCTTCTGCGATCTCTATCGGGAGTGGTTGCACAAGCGCGACGTTGTGTTACGGCAACAGCATCGCGCTGGCGAGAAACTGTTTGTCGATTATGCCGGGGACACGATTGCCGTCTATGACGGCACCGCGGCAGAGCCTCGCCGCGCCGTCATCTTCGTCGCGGTTCTGGGTGCCAGCAACTACACCTATGCGGAAGCTACCTGGACGCAGAGCCTGAACGACTGGATTGGCTCCCACCTGCGGACCTTTGAATTTCTCGGGGGGCTGCCAGCTGTGATCGTGCCCGATAACTTACGTTCCGGGGTGAGCCGCGCCTGCCGCTACGAACCAGAACTGAACCGTACCTACCAAGAGATGGCGGCTCACTATGGCGTCGCGGTGACGCCAGCCCGGCCTTACAAACCCAGAGATAAATCAAAAGTAGAAGTTGGCGTGCAAGTCGTTGAGCGATGGATAGTAGCAGCTCTACGCAAGCAGAAGTTCTTCGACCTGGGGTCGCTGAATGAGGCGATTGCCGAGTTACTGGAACGCTTGAACCAGCGTCGCTTCCGCAAACGCGAAGGTAGCCGCCAGAGTCTGTTTGAGACGGTGGATCGGCCCGCTTTGCTTCCACTTCCGGAACAACGTTACGAGTTCGGAAGCTGGAAGACAGCCACCGCCAATATCGATTACCACGTAGAACTGGAGCACCACTACTACAGTGTTCCTTACACCTTGACCGGACAAACGGTCGAGATCCGCGCCACCGCTACAACCGTGGAGATCTTCCATCGCGGCCAGCGGGTAGCTTCGCATGTCCGCGGTTACGTCCCCTACCAGGCCACCACCATCAACGAACACCGGCCCAAGTCTCATCAACGTTATCTGGAGTGGACGCCCTCGCGGCTGATTGAATGGGCCCAAACCATCGGCCCAGCAACCGGCAAAGTGATCGAGCAGATCATGGCCACGCGACCGCACCCCGAGCAAGGGTATCGCTCTTGCCTCGGCATCCTGCGGCTCGCCGACAAGTACTCGCACGCGCGCCTGGAAGCCGCCGCCCAGCGGGCTTGTCTCCTGGACGTCTACTCCTACCGCAGCATCAAGTCCATTCTGGAGAAACAACTGGACCGCATGCCGGTGGAAACGTTGTCTTCGCCCCAACCGCCGGTCATACACCGAAACATCCGCGGCGCCGAGTACTTCAGAACCCCCAAAAAACCAACCCTGCAGTGAGGAGACGAACATGTTGACACAACCAATGCTGGAGAAACTCGCGGCCCTGCGACTGCGCGGAATGATCGAGGCGTTTCAGCAGCAAGCCGGCGACCCACAGAGTCATCGGCTGAGCTTTGAAGAACGCTTTGGACTTATGGTGGATCGGCAGTGGAACTGGAAACAGAACTGCGCCTTGGAACGGCGCTTGCGGAGCGCCCGGCTGCAAGGCAATGCCTGCGTTGAGGACATCGACTTTCGTCCGGCACGCGGTCTGGAACGGCAAACAGTACGCTCCCTAGCGGCTGAGTCCGCCTGGGTACGTGATCATCTCAATTTACTCCTCACCGGTCCGACCGGAACCGGTAAGAGTTATCTGGCGCGGGCCTTCGCCCAGAAAGCTTGCCGCGATGGCTACACCGTTTGGTTCTTCAAAGCACCGCAACTGTTTCGCGAGCTGACAATGGCGCGGGCCGATGGCAGTCTAAGCAAACTGTTCTACCGGCTGGCCCGAGTCGATCTGCTGATCGTGGACGACTGGGCCATGGCGCCTCTGGTAGATGCCGAGAGGCGCGACTTCCTGGAGATATGCGACGAACGCTACCAAACCCGTTCGACGCTTCTCACAAGTCAACTTCCCGTCTCGGCTTGGCATGCCCAGATCGGCGAACCAACGGTCGCCGATAGCATCCTGGACCGGCTCGTGCACAACGCTCATCGGATTGAGCTGCAAGGCGAATCGATGCGCAAAGAACGTCCGGCCAAGGGGCAAGCTGAAAACTGAGGAGCCAGATCCACAGGCTCGTCTGCTCGTCATGGGTTGGGCCTACGCTTCGTCCCCAAAGCGCGCCGCCCCAAGGGGCGTCGCTGGGGACTTCGCTCCAGCCCAACCCATGACGACTCTTCTGTAGGTAAGAATGTTCAGAAAGCTTGTTGCAGAAATCGTAATCGCGGCAAACGAAAAGCAACTCTTTTCTTGACCGATGGCGAACACTCCGACAAGATAAACAACACCAGCGTCGCTTCGCTCCGAGACCGCTCGCCATCATCTCGGAATCGTGTTCGACATGAAATCGGAACGGCGTTCGACTTCAAATCGGAATGCTGTTCGACATCGTCGGAATCCGCACGTTGGACGTCACCACCAGGTAAAGTCCGCCACCGTCGCTCAGCCGGTAATCTTTCTTACTCTTTTCCGCGTTCTTGACTTGCAGATCATTTAGCTTATAAATGTTCATGGCTTCTGGTCCGAAACGATACCCCCGCTTTTATCTGGGACGCAAACCAGAATACCCCCGCTGATACCCCCGGTCAAACTTGGACATACATGGAAAGGCGCGGATGAGCATGGACCGCCATGGAAATGATTTCAATCGTTTACAGTTTACTGAGCAGGAAAATGGACGGCTATGGACAGCTCTGGAAAGGAAATGGCGGAGGGTGAGGGATTCGAACCCCCGTTACGGTTTCCCGTAAAGCGGTTTTCAAGACCGCCTGTTTCAACCGCTCACACAACCCTCCGCGGTTTTAGGATGCGTGCTCGTTCATCAGTGTACCGCACCTATTACCTCTTGGACGGTGCCGTTGCTTCCACTTCTGCTGCATGCTGCCTCATTCCAGAGCCCGCATACACTAGATTACTCTTCGATAGAGCACCGAGTAATGCCGGAACCTTCCCGGCATGTGAGAGGCGACGGAGGCGAGCGCCACAGCCGCCAGCAAGAGCGGGAGCCGCTGTTTCCACGCAAACGGAATGCAACACAGCAACGCCAGCTTGCCGAGCAGAAGCAGCCCCCAGCCCTCAAATACGAAGTGCACACTCGGGTAGGCCTCCAGAAAAATCATACCCAAGCCGGTCGCAATCGCGACATAAAGCAGCGGTCTGAGTGCCGCCACCGGCGCGCTGAAAGCGTGGCCGCCGACCAGCACACTGGTCGCCATCAGGTGTGCCGTTCGCAGCGTGATCTTGTAGAGCCGGCCATACGGAATGGACCGTGGCGGCTCGGGCGGAAAAAGTCGATGAAGCCAGCCTTCGTTTTGCATCTCACTCCTGAGCTTCCGCGCAGCCCTCGCGCAACTTTCGCGCAACCCGCTCGCTCTACGTCTCTCCCGCGGGGAAATCCGGCTCGTCTCCCGCAGGGGAATCCAACTCGCGAGTGGCGCTTGATGAACCGCTCGCTCCTAAAAATTCGTTACCAGGCGAAGGGCATAGCTTCGCGGAGGAGCGATGGCATTGCCGGAAAACAGCCCTCCGAAGTCAAGCACGTTGAGCCGGTTGGCCACGTTCTGAACGTCGCCCTGCAATCGCACCGTACGATTTTCTTTCTTGTAGAGGTCGGCACCCACCGAAGCATTGATCGAAAGCAGAGGACGGACGCGCCCGCGATCAAAATTAAGGCGATCCACAACCTGCTGGCCGTATTCCTGGACCGCAAGTTCACGTGTGCCTTGAAAAGCAAAAGGTAATCCGCTGCCGTACTCGCTTCCCACCGCGGCCCACAACCGCGAGGCGATCTGATAGCGGACGCGGGCGCGCACCGTGTTCCGCTGGTCCTGCGAATCGGGAAAATGTCCGGCTAGCTGAGTCGTCGCGCTAACGGCCTGATCCCCCAGAAACAGACCGCCCGTTACCGGCAACCAGACATTCCCTACGGCGTAGGAGTAACTGGCAAAGCCCGAAAACCGCCCCCAGCGCAGAACCTCGATCTTCGCCTCCGCCCCATAAATGATGGCCTTCCTGAAGGCGATGGGGAAGCTGACCGCAGTACTCAGAATCTGATCGTCGTCGGCGAAATTGTTCACGTCCCGGCGAAAATAGTTCGCGTCCAGCCGGAGTTTCTCAAAGAACGCTTTTGTCAACCCCAATTCATAGTAATTGCCGTGAGAAGGCTCGACCGGCAACCGCAGAACGCTGGGGTCCAGAGACTCCACCGCCGTAGAACTCGATAAAAGAATATTTTCGAATGACGGCGTTTGGAAAACTCGATCATAGGAGGCGTGGAGATTCACGCCGGTAGAGGGGAAATAACGCGAGACGGAAAGGCGTGGACTCACGGCATTCTGGTTCACCAGCAACTGGTAGTGATCCCATCTGAGGCCAGCATTGACCGTCCAATTGCCGAGCCGGATGGCATCCTGCACATAAGCCGATTGCTCCAGATTCGGACGGCTGCCGCTGTATGCAAAGCTGGTCGGCGTGCCAGGGTCGAAGATTCCTAAGGTGATAGGGCATTGCGGGCCGGAAGCGGAGCAATCGGGAATTACGTCACTGAAGTTTTCATGCAAGAAAAAGTTGTCGGATTCAATGCCCGCCTTCCATTCATGCCTGCCATGATGAACCGAGACGCTCCCGTTGAAATATCCCTCCTTGAAATCATTGTGCTGGAACGCAATGACCGGCCAGGACAATGGGTTGGAAGACAAATCGTTGGAGTTATCGCGAACCATCCCCCGCAGCCAACCGATCGCATCGGATGAAAAAATGTGCTGGTAGGAAACGCTCCCCATGGTTTCAAAGTTGTCGCCATTCTGTCGCTGGCCCCCGGTGATGGGCACAAAGGCAGTGCCGTCCGCATTCGGCACCAGCCCACCATTCTGCTGCACCAGTTCGTTGGGGATTTCATAGCGCGAGAGTGCATGGCGGACGATCAGGCTCAAACGGTCTTTCTGGGTGAGGTCCCGCTCGTAGCTCAGCGCAAAGCTTCCGGTCGTGCCGTTGTTGGTGTAGTTCTCAGGAACCACCGGGTTCAGATAATGGCTCGTCATGTTGCCGGAGGCGCTCACGCCAAGAGTATTTCTCTTCCATGAATATTGATCCTGAGCCATTGATTCCGGCCGTATCGAAGCTGCCGCCGGAAAGAGACAATTGTCCGTGAAAGCCCGGCTGTGCGGCTTTGAAGGTATTGACCTCGACCACGCCGCCCATCTTCCTGCCAAATTCCGCGGGAATGCCGGCAGTATAAATCTTGAGGGACTCGACGTCATCGGCTTCGATTCCCGTCCCGAAGCTTGGCGAACGGTTATCGGTGAGCGGAATCCCGTCCACCACAAATTGCGTCTGATATTCCGATCCGCGTGGGTGAAGAACCGCATTGCCTTCGAAGAGCCAGCCCGGTTCTGAGTTCACCAGATCCTGCAGGGAGCGGCCGGGCAGCGACGTCAATCGATTCTGGATCGTCTCCGAGCCAATCTGATTGACCGAACCCGCGCGATAAGGATCGATCAACGTGGCTTGCTCGGTGACTTTCACCGATTCTGAAATCGCAGCCACCTGCAGTCGAACCGTGAGCGCTAACGGAAGCGCGGAACGCATATCAACCGACTCGGAATCCGGAGCAAAGCCCTCGTGCTTGATCTGGATCTGATAGATTCCATAAGGCAGACGCTTGACCTCCAGATTGCCCTGATCATCCGTAGAAAAGGTATGGCGATACTCGTTGCCCTGGCTGGCCAGTTCAACCGCGCTCTTCAGTCCCAATCCAGCCGGATCGGTGATGGTCAGACGCAGCTCTCCGGTAGTGCTTTGCGCAAGCATGGGTAGAGCGCATAGAAACAACACAAAAATTAGCGCATTTTTCATAGTCGTTTAAAGATAGTTTGACTCTGGGTGTGCAAGAAGTATAACCCGTGCAGGCGTCTTTCGCTGCACGGGGTTACGCTCCGGGGTAGCGCTTCGGGGTTACGCTCGGCTAGCTCTCGTCAGTGCGCCCGAGTGGCTTTGCTCCGCCCATTAGTAAATCAGCTTCAAGCCGAACTGAATCTGCCGCGACGGGGTGGCTGTGGAGGTGATCTGTCCCGCCGTCGGGTTAATCACCCCGCCCGAAAATACAGTCAGGTTCGGTGAGTTGAAGTTCGTGTGGTTCAGCACGTTGAAGCACTCCGCTCTAAACTGCATTGCAACCTTCTCGGTCACCTTCGTGTCCTTTAACATGGAAACATCCATACTCACCAGGCCCGGACCGCGGAGGGTTCCTCGGCCCAGGTTTCCAAAGGTGCCTGCCGCCGGCAAGACAAACGCATTCGGATTGAACCATTGAGTTGGATTGCCCGGCACAGTCGAGCCGCGGAATAGTGGGTTCACGGAGGGACGGTCAGGATTTCTGATGTCTCCGTCGCCGGAAACGTTAGAACCAACCTGCGGCGTCAAGGGGAAGCCGCTCATCAGCGTCGTGATCGTGTTGAACACCCAGCCGCTGACCAACTTATCTTTCACCCCGCCCGCATTTGCCAGCCAATACTGCCCGCGTCCAAAGGGTAGTTCATAAATCCCCATCAAGTGCACCTGATTAGTTGCATCGAGCGCCGATGGCCCCCAGTCTTTCCGCAAATTGAATCGGTCCAGGACCATCTGCGCCTCGTTGTTTGCCTGAGCCCCGGTCGGCGCCGAGTTTATGTCCAGACTCTTTCGACCAGGTGTAGTTCGCGCGGAATTGCATGCGTCGCGTGAAACGTTTGGTAACGTCCAACTGCAGGGCGTTGTAACTGCTTGTGCCCACGGTGTACCAGAAAAATCCGGCCCCAAGGTTTGGATTGGGACGGGTGCCGACGGGGATGAAGGTGGTGCCCACCGGTACCGTGCTTTGCGCCGACACCGGTGCTGCCAATCCGCTGCTAGCCACGCCGCCTGCAGTGCAACCGGCCGGGTTGCTGCAAATCTGCGGCGCAATGCTGTTGGGGTCGATGCTGATGACCTGATGGTAGCCAAACGATCCTACATAACCAACCCGAAGCGAGATCGTGCGGGTAAGTTGTTGCTCGATCGCTAAGTTCCATTTCTCCACGGTGGGAATCTTCGCGTTCGCCTGCACTCCCTGCGGAGCAGCCTTCGTGCAGCCTACGATGGGAGCGCCCCGGCGTGCCACAGTATAGGACCGGCGCAGTGGGGTTGATCTGGGTCAGCGAGTTTGGGAAATCGTGCCATTGAAACCATCGGGGCCGGCAACGCTATTAAGTTGAAACGCGAGGGCGTCCAACAACGAATAATAGATTCCGAATCCAGCATGGATCACAGTGGTCCCGTGTCCCAACGGATCCCACGCCAGCGCCACTCTGGGGCCGAAGAGCCATTTGGCATTGTTCTGCGTAAAGGCCGATCCGCCGATCCGCGGGCTAGTCACAAGCACGCCGTTCGCATCGGTAATGAAGTTAGCAGCCCTGCCCTGGGCCTCGTTCCAGCCGGTGTCGAACTCGTGGCGAAGTCCAGCTTCCACCGTGAGGTTGTGCCGCAACTTGATGGCATCTTCTACGAACCAGGCGCCGATCAGGGTTCGCCAACCCAGCTCCGCAGGCTTGGGAACCGCTTGAAGCGTGGTGACCTTGCCCTGCAGGAATGCCTGGAGCGTGGGGAAAGTGGCTTGCCCGGCCTGACGTGAGGCGGTGTCCTCATTATCCTGCAGCCGCTGCAACGAGGCTCCCACGCTGATCTGATGAATTCCCCTGCTGATCTGCACGCTGTCCGAGAAGGTAAAAAGATTTCTGCGGTTCCAGACGTTCGAGGCATTGTTCGGCCCCGCCGCGGTGATCACACCACCGCCGGTCGTGGTAAGTCCGCCGCCGATGGTGATTCCGCCCGGGCCGCGTCCGGCGACAAAGTCAAGGGCTGGCGAGTACGAAGCGAGGAACGCCGCCGCGGGCGCAGAATCATTGTTGAAAGCAGCGCGCGAGAAACCGGCCGTAAATGTATTGATGACCTGCGGAGACAGGATGCGCGTCTCCTGCACGCTGACCACCTGGCTGCCGACCGACAGAGCCGACGCGAACAGTGGGTCCGCTTGCGGGTTCAGCGCATTGCCCTCATCAACGGTATAAGCGACCGAGAGCATGTCTCGAGGGCTGATGTTGTAATCCAGTTTCAGAGTACCGAAATCCTCATTGATGGACTGCTCGGGAGTATTGAATGACTTTGCGATTCCACCGCCCAGTTCCGCTCCGTTTTGGGCCGGCCAGAAGGTGTTCGCATACTGCTTCATCAATGCGGAGGCACCGGGAACTGGGACACACACGCCACTTGCGTTCGGCAAGCCCCCGCTGCGAACGCAGTTGTCAGGGACAAAGCTCAAGGTCGTTCCCGTTATAACTCCACGTTGCCGAAATCCTTCGTAATTGCCGAAGAAAAAAAGGCGATCTTTCTTGAGCGGCCCTCCGAGAGAGGCGCCAAACTGGTTCCGCTTGAACTGCGGCGTCGGGCCTGGGTCAAAATAGTTGCGCGCATCCAGGGCGTTATTGCGGAGAAACTCATAAACGTCTCCGTGCAGCGCATTGCTGCCCGACTGGGTCACCACAACGACCTGAGCTCCTGCGCGCTTTCCGTACTCCGCCGGATAAGTATCCGTCAGCGCGTTGAACTCGCGGACCGCATCAACTCCGAGCAGGAATCCGCTAGCCCCGCCCGGGGTCACCGCCAGTTGGCTCGATCCGCCATACTCCACCCCGTTGAGCAACGTTTCGTTGTCGCCCGGCCTTTGCCCATTTACGGAGAACTCGTTGCCGTTGCTCGTCGTAGTACGCTGGCTCAGCATCGGAGTGTAATTGACGGTGCCGGGATTGAGGGTAATCAGGTTATCAAAGCTCCGGCCGTTGAGCGGCAGGTCTTTTACCTCACGCTCCCCTACCAGCCCGGAGACATCAGCGGTTGTGGTGTTGACCACAGGTGTCTCTGTTGAAACCGTAATCTGCTCGGCTGTTCCGGCCACCCCGAGGCGCAGGTTCTCCACCGCTTCCTCGCCTACAAATAATTTAATTCCCGCCCAGTCGGCGGTCTCAAAACCGCTCTTCTCCACGGTCAGTTCGTACCGCCCGACCGGCAGGGCGAGCGCCCGATAGCTTCCGGATGAATCGGTCATTACGACCCGCGTCGCTCCGGTCTCCATATCCCTTACCGTAACCTTGGCGCCGCTCACGGCAGCTCCGGAAGTATCTTCTATCTTTCCGGAAATCGCCGCGGTCACCTGAGCCCACCCTATCTCCGAAAATGTCAGGAGCAACACACTTGCAAGACACAAACTTTGTAAACAGACCCGCCAGTTCCTAGACCAACCCATGCTTTTTCCTATCCCTCTCGTGGCGTCCCGCGCCGTCGTTGATCACTTCTCTATATATCTAGATCTCTACAGACTGAAAGGAGTGAGGAACCTGCGCCCCTCACTCCTAATCATCGCGTTGCTCCGCGGCTATTACTTGATCCCCACCATCTTGCCGTTCGCGTCACGTCGAATGACTTCATCCGACGCGTACTTGGTATCCGTTAAGCTGCCAGAGACGCAGCGGAAGCTAGTGAATCTGCGCGCACCCTCGGGCGTATCGCGGCCGCGATTCGAAACACGAACCGTAGTTGCCCTGGCCATCCAGGAACCCCCGCGCAGAATCACCTGCCCGGAGTAAGGTCCAGGAAGATCGGTCGTCCACTGCCACATATTGCCTAGCATGTCATAGAGATGAAACGCGTTCGGCTCTTTCTGTGCCACTGGTTGCGGATGGCCGAAGCTGTTGCCCTTGTACCAGGCAATCGCATCCAGATCGTCCGAGTAACGCGGCCCTGTGGTGTTGGCCCTCGCCGCATATTCCCACTCGGCTTCGTTGGGCAGCCGCATCCCCACCGCGACGCAGTACCCGTACGCGTCAATAAAATCAACCTTCTCAACCGGAAACTGGTCCCCGTGCTTGTAGAAGCTGGGATTCTCTCCCGCGACGCGCTTGTAGGCGCCCTGCGTCACCAGGGTCTGTCCCATCCAGTAGCCATGATCAATGGTGATCTCGCGCGGCTTCTCGTCAGGGTCGCAATTCGTATCGCCCGGCGAGCAGCCCATCGTGAATCTTCCCGGCGGAATCCAGACATAGGTAAGGCCATCCGTGGGGTTTATCCAGGAAGTCCCAGCACGGGTATTGGGGTCGATTGGCACCGCCGCACCGGCCTCGAGCTGCGGCTTTTCGCGACTTCCATCCCGATCCCCAAACGGTGATTCCGATTCTTCCTGCTGCGAATCCGCCTGTCCCTGCGTGGACTGCGATTGAACCTGAGCCTCGGGCGCGGCCTGGGCCATCAAGGACGTGACCGGGAGTGTGAACACCACCCCGGCCAGAATTGAGAGTAATAAAGGTCGTTTCATGTAGATACCTACTTTAATTTGCAAACGCCTAGGCGGCAAGAGTGAGGCAAGAGTCAAGTGAACCGGCTCTGGCCAAGCCCTGCTCCGGGATTGCGGCGGGAAGAATAGCCAGCCCATCGGCCAGCAGCACGGTACAGACTGAGAGGAGTGAAAAGCTTTCGCTTCCCACTCCTCTCTCCGCATCAGAGTGCGGCAGTGCTGCCTTGCATCCCGGAGGACCGGGTACTAGCTACTACTTGGCACCCTTGAGGGCGAAGACCCAAACTGCACCACCCTGCGGGGTATTCTTGTTGAATTTATCCCTGATTTCGCCGGTCCAGATAGGAATCGCACCGCCGAAGCCAGAGACGACAGCAACATACTGGACTCCGTCGATCTCATACGTGATCGGCGCGCCGACCATGCCGGAGTTGGTACGGAACTGCCAGAGCCGCTTACCAGTCTTCATGTCCAGAGCGAAGAAGTCACGGGTGTCGGTGCCGCCGCCGAACAGAACGCCGCCAGCATTGGCGACCAGTCCGGACCAGTTGGCATCGGTCATATCGTGCTCCCACTTAGTCTTGCCGTTGGTTACGTCGATCGCCTTGATGAAGCCGCCGCCACCCTCGTGGCCGGGCATTACGTGCATGTGGAACTCGGCATACACGTAGGCCTTGTACGGAGCCCAGGGCTGAATCGGGGTGCCCTTGATGGTCTCGCACCAGTAGTTGCCCGAAATAAAGGCGGTCTTGGTGGCCGCATCATACGACGGCACCAGGTAGTTGGTTCCGCCCAGGAACGACGGGCAGACATCGACCAAGTTCGGCGTGGTCGAATCCTTCGCCGGGTCATAGAGGGGGTGCATCTTCTCGTCAAGGTTCCCCTTGGTCCACGTAATACCATCCATGAAGGGCTTCACGTAGATCGCCGGGATAGTCTCCCAGTCCTTGCCGCCGTAGTGACCAAAGTGCTTCGGGTCACGGTCGATCACATAGGTGAAGCCGTCCTTGTGGGTCTCGAAGGTGGCATGCACCTCTTTGCCGTCCTTCGTGAAGTCCACCGCGAACGGCTGCGAGATGTTGTCATAGTCCCACATGTCGTGGATAACCGTCTGGTACATGCCTATGACGTGGCCGTCTTTACCATCGAAGCCGATCAGCGAGCTCGATCCGGCATTGGCGCCCGGACGAACATAAGCAGCCCAGGGTCCGGGGTTGCCGGTGGGCTGCCAGAAGATGTCGCTCTTCGCGTCATAGTAGCCGTTGGTCCAGGTGGTGCCGCCGGAGTGCTTCCAGGTGTCTTTATCCTCGACATCCTTGCTGGCACCCCAGGTGTCGTTGCCGGGTTCACCCGGAGCAGGAATGGTGAAGGTCTTCCAGGCGAGCTTGCCATCCGTGGCGTTGTAGGCGGCCAGGAAGCCGCGGGCGCCGAATTCGCCACCGGTCATACCGGTGATGATGTTGCCGTGGACCACCACCGGAGCGTTGGTAATGGTGGTGCCTTCCGCGTAATCGGTAACCTTGGTGTCCCACGCGACTTTACCGGTCTTCGCGTTAAGGGCAACCAGGTGGGCGTCGATGGTGCCATAGATGAAGTTGTCGCCATAGAGCACGCCGCCCTTGTTGACGACGTCGCAGCAGACAACCGAAAGGGCCTTGTCTGGAATGTCGCGCTCATACTTCCAGAGGAACTTGCCGCTGCGGGCGTCCAGAGCAAACACCACGTCGTAGGACGCGACGACATACAGGATACCGTCGTGATACTGGGGAACGTCTTCGTGGCCTTTGGTCAAGCCGGTCGAGAAGGACCAGATCGGTTGCAGGTTCTTCGCGTTGGCAGGGGTGATCTGCTTCAGCGGGCTGAATCCGGCACCGTCGTTCGTACGGCGGTACTGCAGCCATTCCGAAGCGGGCGGATTGTTATACATCTCTTCGGTTACGGATCGATACGGCCGGTCCGACGAGTCCTTAAGCTCCTGTCCAAAGACAGGGACCGCTGCAACTGTCAGAATGACCAAGCTTGAAGCTACTGCAGCTAGCAAACCCCTCTTCATTGTGCCCTTCATCTTAATGCGCATACTCCTCCTCAAGTGCTTGCACTTAATGTTAGTTACTACAGTGTTAACCGCGTTTGACGCCGACGTATCCGACGAATACGTCTGCGACGACCAACTTGCCGTCAGCAACCTTTATAGAAAGTATCGGGAGCGTCCGCGAAACTGCGCCGCCCGTCCACTTCCCTCCCTGCATCGGATCGAAAGTCGCATCGTGACATAGGTAGAGGAATTGTTTCTTGTCCGCTCCCAGTCAGAAAGCATACACCCAAGATGAGTGCACACCGCCGAATATGCAAAAACTCCTTCGGCAGCATCTTCCTTCAAATCCGCCGGAACACTTTCCGGAGCCACCCTCCAGAGCAGAATGGTGGTGTTGTCGCCTTCACGAGCGAATTCGACTCCATGTACCTCCATTGAATGTCCCGGCCCATCAACTTCCAGCAGTAGTCGCATCGATCACTGTTCGCGCCTGCAAGATTCACAGGAAAACTACAACATATCCATATTCACGAATCAATTCCCGATTCGGTACACTTTAGACGAAATAGATCGTTTCGTCAGTGACATACCTCTTCGCCCCGTCTGGGAATGTAACCAAACCAATCAATACTACCGCAAGATTTCTGCGAAATGTTCCTCGCTCGCGGCGATATAAGTGAGGGGATACTGGCCAGTCCGGTGAAACCTCGAACTGGCCAGTACACTACCCAGCAGTTGTTGGGTCGATTATTGTTCGCACCTGTGAGATCCGGTTCGCAGGAAAGCCACCGCGCTTTGCATGTTCGCGAACCAATTCCTCATTCGCGGCAAGGTAAACGCAGTAGATCTTATCGTCGGTAACGTAGCTCTCGACCCATTGGATTTGTGGTCCCATCTCCTTCAGGACACTGCAAGACTTCTGTGAAATGCCTTGCAGTTGTTCTGCCGAGAGGCTACCTGCTCCGGGGATGTCGCGCTCAATCACAAACTTTTTCATTCCATCCTCCTTGTGAATCCACAGACGAACTGGGAATCACCGCGTTCTATTAGAAGAACGCGATGGTACCCAGTGCAACCGAGTCCGAGGTCGCGATACCGCCGGTGACCTGCGCCTCAGAGCGAGTATGGGTATATTCCGCAACCAGATTGACCCAGTTCGTCAGCGCATAGCGGCCTTGGCCGATCCACGATGAGTTGCATCGCACGTTGGCGGCAAGGAGGTTATGAGCTTTATCTAACGCGTTATCCGCGCTCAGAACGCTCTGACCGTAGCTCACGCCAGCCGTCAGCTTCTTGGTGAAGTGTAGGTTCCCTGGACGTAATAGCCTTGGGAAGGGCGGGTCGTCGTGGAGGTGAGACCATTTCCAAAGGCGGTTCCGCCCAACATCAGGCCCGTAATACCGATACCCGTACCGTTGTAGCCATAGGCCACGAGGCTAGCTCCACCAGCCCCGAGCTTCAAGCCGTAATCCACACCGTATGCGCGGACGTTCTGCCCTGCCTTCAAATCGGGTGCCGCCGTGACGAAGTTGGCGCCACTGTTCTGTTCCAGGCTCTGAGTAAGGCCATTGACCCAGAACTGGGTCTTCATCCTACCCTTAGAAGGCAGCTTGAACGTAAACTTGCCCTGGAATTGCGGCTGTCCATGGCCGTTAAGCCCGCCAGCGCCGCTGGCGAGGGCGTTAGCCGTGGCGGTAGCAGCTGACTGGCCCGCCACAACGTTGGCATTGATCTGCTCGAGCGCGCCTGAGAGGATATCGTCCAGCGGCTGGATGATCGCAAAACCAGCCTGCAACCCGCCGTGGGAAGGCGACATATAGCTGATCTGCGGCAGGAAGTCCGTGTAGATATAGCCCACACCAATGCGGCCCAGCGTGACGCTGCCTGGCCCGACGTTGCCGTTCGGCGTACCTGCGCCCAGAAGAGTGAAGTCATTCAGAATGGCTTCCTGGCCGAAGTAGCCGAGGTCACGACCGATCTTCACAGTCCCAAGATGGGGGCGGCCAAACGTCACGAACTGCTGACGGAAGTCGATGCCCGGGGTGCCCAGGGAGTTCGGGGCGCCATTTCCACCAACGTTGGTGGAAACCCTGCTGCCGAACAGAGCGCTGGGTGCGAGGCTCTGGATTTCAGGCCAGATGCCAAAGAATACCGAAGTGTCCCAGCCGTGCGACTGCGTCGAGATCTTGAAAGACAAGTCGCCCGGCAACAGACCGTTGCGAATCGACGAATTCGGCTGTGCGCCAGTGCTGGCCGAGCACAGAATGCAGCCAGTATCGTTGGAACCCGTGCGGTCCGACCGGTCGTGGACATAGAAGCCGTTGATTTCGCCGGAAATGGCGACATCGAATTGTCCGACGTGGAAACCGACTCCGCTGTCCATGGCAGTGACAACTTTGGCGGCAGCGGCTTGGTCAGAGGTTTGTGCGAAGACCAGGCTAGAGAAGCATAGAACGAGGCAGACTACTACCGCGAAGCAGCGGTTGTTTCTTGGCATTACGAGACTCCCATTCGTTTGGAATTGTTGATGCTCACAAGTGTTCTGGTGGGTACGGAAACAAGCCAGTCGTACAACTCAGTTCTCACCCCAGTGTTCGTCTGCTTGGTAACCACGAGAAACTCGTCACGCGGATACACGGACAATCTTGCCGATTGCTTGGAAACTCTGGATGGAAGTCTTCCATCCTCCCCCTTGTTGTGGACAAGCGGAATACCAGCAATCCAAGCTCCAAAGCACAATCTGTTCCTATCCATCGCTTTGTAACTGTTGCCAGGGCGGTGAAAGTCGAGCAAGTGAGTGTTATCCACGAGTGCCGAACATATTCTCTCATCCGAATTCCAGAGTCTGTGACCAGCATCACACACTGTCCGATCAGCATCACCAATTCTTGCGAGAGAGCAGCAATCATGCGGTTTCACCACGGTTCATCGCTGTGCCTGGAGGCACTAATGGAGAGCTTATTTTGACGGGAAATGTATCTTGCAAGCCGACGGTGAGTGAAAAAGAATTATTTTTACCAGGAGCCAGCGTTATCACCGCCCGCGCATAGTTCTCCTGATGACTCCGCAGGGGTAAGTTTGACTGGGGCGGCACGGCTGAATCGGACGCACCCGCCGAATTTCGTTCCAGCCGGGTGCCACACGACTAAACCGATTCCACAGCCCTGTTGCTTTCCAACCACTCGGTCTGCACGCTGGGTGGCCGTTGCAGCGTCTGCATCACCACGCAGTACTGCTCCGTCTTCTCGCGCAACGCGCGGAGTTGATCCGCCGTGGCCTCGGGGGCTACGACGTCAAAGCTTACGTGGATCCGTTCGAAGCCGACCGGCACCTCTTTTGAGACCCCCAATGTACCGCGAAGATCCAAGTCCGCCTGGACCGTGACTTGGATGCGTTCGGTCCGAATTCCCATGGCGGAAGCAACCATCTGGCAGGTGATCTGCGCGCAAGCCGCCAAGGCCCCCAGCAGCAGGTCGCCGGAACAGGCGCTCGTACCCGCCCCACCCACTCCGGTATGGGCTTCGGAACGATAAATTGCGCGCCCAATTTCGATCGAACAGGCAATCGGGCTTTCAGCCTGGCCGCTCTTCGCCGTCAGCGTCACCCGCGACGATGCTGCATCGCTGCGGTATTGCTCCTTCAACGATTTTTGAAGCGTTTTAAGATCCATCAAATCCTCGCTTGAACCATTTTTGGTCGTACTACCTCGCTTCCGAGCTACCCAATATACACCGGGCTTGATCCCGGCGCGGTGCATACACCCTGTTGAAATAGTTGCCTGCAAAGCGACATTTTTATTTTGCACGGCCCGAATTGAACCCTCGGCGAGCTAGAAAGTCATCCACGGGTTCCGAAAATGAACACTCGCCGATCCAATATGGAACATTGTCTTATTGTGGAACGATCCTCAATCTGGAAAACTTTTTTCGCCCTACCGCCAGGGCCGGTTCCCTTGCGCCGCACCCGCGCAGACCCAAGCCGTCTTCGGTCCAAGCCGGGGTATAATCGTACTCGATAGCGTTGGGATCGGGTGATTACCGCCCGGAGAGCTTACGCCGGCTGTGCCGGAGAGTGCGCTTCGGGGGGAGGAAAGTCCGAACTCCACAGAGCGGTGTGCCGGATAACGTCCGGGAGCGACGGCTTCAAGGCCGTCCGACGGAAAGTGCCACAGAGAAGATACCGCCTCGCAAGAGGTAAGGGTGAAAAGGTGCGGTAAGAGCGCACCGGGCGTTCAGTAATGAACGTTGCATGGCAAACCCCACACGGAGCAAGACCAAATAGGGACGGATGGGTTGCCGTGCGTTCGCGCACGACGATCCTGCGAGCCGGCTCGGTTCGCCAAACGTCCGGGTAGGTCGCTTGAGCGGCGTGGTAACGCGCCGCCTAGACGAATGATCGCCACGGCAGCAATGCCGTACAGAATTCGGCTTACAGATCCCAACGCTATGTTTTCCTGTAGGCCAAGCCAAAAGAGGTCGCCAGCTAGTCGTGAAGGACGACGCTGACCAGCGAGCTATTGACCTGCATGCCGTCGCCGCTGTACGCGATGAACCCCAGGTCTCGGAAGCGATTGAGGAAGAAGCTGACACTCGAGCGGGTCGTGCCAATCATCTCGGCCAACGTCTCCTGGCTCATCTTGGCGAGAACCGGTACAGGCTTGGATTCCTGCCCAAAATTAGCCATGAGCAACAGCAGCCGAGCCAAGCGTTTTTCGCTGGAATTGAAAAGGTGGTCCACCAGATCGGCTTCCATGCGAACGTTCCGGGTTAGAAGATAGGCGAGAAAGCGTTCGGCAACCTCCGGGTCCTGATGCAGCAGATCCAACATCGCCTGCTTCTCCACCCGGATGATCGTGCTGGGCTGGTCTGCGCTGGCGGTCGCCATGCGAAGCGGCTGCCCGGCCAGGCATCCTTCGCCGAAGAAGCTATCTTGGGAGAGAATTGCGACCACAGCCTCTTTGCCGCTCTTGGACACAACCGTAAGTTTTACCTTCCCGGCCTGGACATAGAACGCCGCGTCCGCCGGATCGCCTTGCGAGAAGATACTCTCGTCCACCAAGTATGTCCGACTGCTTCTCCCAATCGAAACTCTTGTCAGCAGCGCGCGCGGATCAAACGTCGCAATCTTTCCCCCAACCACTGCCGCACTCAATTTCTCGGGATAAAGACTGCCGGACGCAAGGACTTGCGTCGGGCAGTTGGGGTGATCGGTTTCTTTTCGGGGGCGACAGCGGGTTCAACGGCCATGAAATCTCCACCTATGGAATTGAATGTAACGTCGTCCCCGGGCAATTCAATCGCGTCATCGAGCTTAGGGCTTAATCGCAGTGATTCAATTGTAAGATGCGCCAGAGCTGAACAGGTTGGACGGGAACATAAGTTCTTCACCTGAGCAGTATTGCTCAGACGGCTGCCGCCGACCCCGCTAATGTGGGATCACCTCGCACGCAGTTCTATGCGGAAGGCAGAGATGCGGCGCCGGGTAGAAAAAAGAGGCAATACCGTGAAGAAGCTTATGTTGTTCGTTGCACTGCTGAGTCTGACCACCTTGGGCTTGGCCGAGTCCATTCGCGAAGCAACCACCGATCGGTTGGACAATGCAGGCAATGTGCTGCACGAAATCATGGGCGCTCCGGATAACGGCATCCCAGAAGAAATCCTTGAACACGCAAAATGTGTAGCCGTTGTCCCCCACATGATGAAGGGTGGCTTCGTGTTCGGTGGCGAGAATGGCCGCGGCGTAGCGACCTGCCGCACCGCCGAGGGTTGGAGCGCACCGGCGTTCTTTGCGATCACAGGCGGAAGCTGGGGATTGCAGATCGGCCTCGAAGGCGTCGACCTGGTCATGATTATCCAGAATGAAAAGGGCATGCAGCAGTTGCTGGCGAGCAAGTTTCAGCTTGGAGCCGATGCTTCGGCGGCTGCGGGACCGGTCGGTCGTCATGCATCCGCTGACACCGACTGGAAGCTGGATACGGAAATATTGACCTACTCGCGCGCCAAGGGTGCCTTTGCCGGGCTCACGTTGAGTGGAGCTTCGATTCGGCGGGACGATGATTCCATGCAGGCCGTTTACGGACGTCGCGTTACAACCCGCGACGTACTTACAGGACATGCGACTGCAACCCCATCGGCCGAGCCGTTCTTGAACGCCGTCCGCGGCGCAAAGGCGCAGGCCATCGCACGGCAGTAGTTCCTAACGCACGGGTGCACCCGGGAATTTGAAACTCGGGTGCTCACGATGCCCAGAAAAGGTGCATAGGCTTTGGACTATTTTCGTAATCGTCCTGGTTCTGTGGCTTCTTGGGTTCAGTCTTCACATTGCCGGTGGCTTGATCCACCTCCCGCTGGTTGTAGCGCTGGTGGTCTTGGTCTTCAATCTGATCACTGGCCGCCGCAGCATAGTTTAGAACCAGCAGTAACGAGGTAACAAAAATGAAAGCGATCGGAATCACCAGCACAACTGTACTGTCTCTGTTCCTTGCAATAGCTCCTGCATACGCGCAACACGAGCAGCAAGGCGAAAAGCAGGACCATGGCGAACAGAAGCATGAGCAGGCCAAACCCGCGGAGCAGCACGCTCAACCGCAGCGGCAGCAACAACAGGTTCAGCACTCACAGCCGCAGCAGCGTGCTCAACCCCGGGAGCAGGCTCAGCCGCAAAAGCAAGCAAAGCAAGTTCAGCAACCGCAACATGCGCAACAACAGCAGCACGAACAGAAACAACAAGTTCAGCAACCGCAACATGTGCAACAACAGCAGCACGAACAGAAACAGCATGTTCAGCAGCCGCAGAATGCGCAGCATCAGGATCGCGCGCAGCACTCACAGATACAGCGCACGCAGGAGCAACGCCGGTCGCAAGAAGGCCAACAGCACGGAGCATGGGACCAGCATCGCGCCCATAGCTGGGGGGCGGAACATCGCACCTGGCAGCAACGCGGCGGCTATGACGGTTACCGGGTTCCGGCCAACTACTTCGGAGCTCACTTCGGACGAGAGCATTCGTTCCACGTTTTCAGTTTGCCGTTCCTGATGGTCGGTGGTTATCCGCGCTTTCAGTACGGTGGCTATTGGATGAGCGTCGTTGACCCCTATCCGGAATATTGGGGAGCCGACTGGTATCAGACCGACGATGTCTACGTGGACTATGTCGATAATGGGTATTACCTGTACGACCGCAGGTATCCCGGGCGTCCAGGAATCGCAATCAGTATTTCTCTGTAGAGTGCGGACCGGTGCAGCCGCGCAGGTTGCCCCGGTCGGGACTCAACTTAACCGGAACAACAATGTAAGGAGTGGAACATGCTTGGAACTATCTTGATCGTGGTCTTGGTGTTGGCTCTTGTTGGTGCGCTTCCGAGATGGCCGCATAGCCGAGGATGGGGTTATTATCCGACTGGTGGATTGGGACTTGTCCTCACAATCGTTCTCATCCTCCTTCTGCTTGGGCGAATTTAATAGTTCGCTCGCAAACGCATAAGATCCTTCGACCCAGTTGTCTCTCATGCCGCCTGCAAGCAGTTTTACCGGTCTCGTTCCGGCGGGTCTTAGACGCTCAGTACGGGTGGCGATCCTTTTTGTTCTCCCAGGCCCGGTGGCAGCAAGGCAGAGTTCCCGCTCGAAATTCGGGAACACCTTGATGGCTTTTCGCTGCTCCCATGAACGCGTGAATTCCTCGTACTGGAACTGGTCGTCGAAGCCGATCTTGCTGGTGTCCTCCAGGCTGGCGCCAAAATAGACACGGTCGATACGCGCCCAGTAGATGGCGCTCATGCACATCGGACAGGGAGCGCCGTTGATGTAGATCTCGCACCCCGTCAACATACGCGCCCGCTCCGGCACCACATCGGGAGAGCCCGGCGGACATGGAATCATTTCGAGAGTGGTGCCCGCGCTGTAATCGCCGAGCAGGGCCTTTGGATTCAAGTGGGCCGATGCATCCATGATGGCCGTGACTTCGGCGTGGAAGACCGGAATGCCCGTGAGCAGCACCCGGTTCTGGCCGCGCCCGATGATCTCCCCGTCCTTGACGATGACCGCCCCGAACGGTCCACCCCAGCCTTTTTCTACGGACTCAATGGCGAGCCTCGTTGCCTCTTCCGCGAACTTCCTTCTGTCCATCGCTGATGTCTCGACAACCTCGCTCATCGCTTCACCTTTTGTGTTCGGCCACCACTTCCGTATACACCTCCATCATTCTTCGTACCGAGGCTTCCCAGGAAAAACGCTGCGCCTGCTCCAGGCCAGCGGCCTTCATTCGCTCGCGCAGGGACTGGTCGGTGAGCACGCGTTGCAGAGCGCGGCTGATCTCGAAGACGTTTTCCGGATTCACCATCACCGCCGCGTTGCCCACCACCTCGGGCAGCGCCGAACAGTTCGAGGCCACTACCGGCGTTCCGTGCGCCATGGCTTCCAGCGGCGGCAGGCCGAAGCCCTCATACAGCGACGGAAAGACAAACACCTTCGCCATATCGAAGAAGATGCGCAGCACGTCGATGGATACAAAGCCCAGGAATCGCACCTCGTGCTGCATGCCGCTACGGATCACGGCGCGGCGTATGTCGGGATTTTTCGAAACCTCGTCGCCGATGATGATCAGTTTCAGATCCGGGTACGTGCCTTCTTTGGCCAGCTCTCCCTTGAGCGCCGAGAAGGCTTCGATGATTCGCGCAACATTCTTATGTGGGCTGATGCGGCCCGCGTAGAGCAGGAAAGGCGATTCCATCTGGTAACGTCCGCGAACCATCGCCTGCTCGTCAGCAGTGGAGTGGCCGCGCAAAAACGTCTCATCGAGTGCGTTGTAGACCACCTCGATCTTCCCCGGCTTAACGTTGAAGTAGCGGCTCACATCGCGCTTGGTAAAGTGGGAGACGGCAAAGATACGCGCCGCGTAATGCATCACCTGCCGCGTCAGGTAAGAGTGCGCCATGCGACGCATTCCGTTGTTGGTGCGCGCGCGGTACATGTAATCCAGCAGATCGTGCACGGTGATGACGTAGGGAGCCTTGGTAATCAGCGGACGATAGAAGGTATGCGGTACATGGATCAGATCTACCTCGAGGGTGTTGATGACGCGGTGCATCTCGACGTAGTTGGCGAAAGTAGTTTCCGGATGCTGCAGCGCAAGCAGATGAAAATTTTCCGGCAGCGCGCCGAGTTGTTCAAAGCGCGGCTCAGCACCTACCAGAAAATATTCGTTCACGGAATCAATCCGTCCCAGGGTGCGCACAACATTGCGAATGTAGGTCGCAAGACCGAAGTCATACATCCGTCGAATATCAATGGCAATGCGCATGGTATTAAGTGTACCGGAGCGGGCCGGGGGCGGACCGGAAAGCTCGCTTTTCCGGGCATGCGATTGGCGGATCAGTGAATGGTTTTGCGGAAAAATTGTACTCAAGCGGCAATCGCTGCGCGGAGGTGCTTTTGCGGTTACGGGGCGGGGTGCAAACGGTTGACCTTCTGGTCAATCGTTTGCCCGGGAACTGCTTCGGCAGATGCCAAACGGCACGGCCGGAGCCGTGCCGTTTGGTCAAGCTGAAACGCCAAGCTGAGAACTATGCGTGCAAGGTCTCGGGCTCATGCGCCTTGCGGCGCTCCGGGTAGAGCGGGAACTTGCTCGCAGAGCTCAAAGACCTCGCCGCGAATCTTCTTGAGCGCCGGAACGTCATTGCGCTGTTCGAGGGCACGGGCGATCCAGAGCGCAACCTGCTTCATCTCCGCTTGCTTCATGCCGCGGGTGGTGAGCGCGGGAGTGCCGAGGCGAATGCCGCTGGGTTTCATCGGCGGATTGGTGTCAAAGGGAATCGCGTTCTTGTTGACGGTGATGCCGGCCAACCCGAGCGCCTTTTCGGCCTCGCTGCCAAACATTCCCTTGCTGAAGACATCGACCAGCATGAGGTGAGTGTCGGTACCGCCGGAGATGATGCGGTAGCCTGCCTCGGCGAGCGCTGCGGCGAGCACCTTGGCATTGGCGACGACCTGCGCGGCGTAATCCTTGAAGCCCGGTTGCAGAGCCTCCTGGAAGCAGATGGCCTTGGCGGCAATGACGTGCACCAGCGGTCCGCCCTGGCATCCGGGAAAGACCGACTTGTCGATGGCGGCGGCGTACTCTTGCTGACTCAGGATCATTCCTGAGCGCGGGCCGCGCAAGGTCTTGTGCGTGGTGGTGGTGACGATGTGGGCGTGCGGCACCGGAGAAGGATGCGCGCCACCGGCGACGAGTCCGGCGAAGTGAGCCATGTCTACCAGGTACAGCGCTCCGACCTTGTCGGCAATCTGCCTCATGCGGGCGAAGTCGATGGTGCGCGGATAGGCCGAGCCGCCGCCAATGATGAGTTTGGGCTGCTCGCGCACGGCGATGGCTTCCATCTCGTCATAATCCAGGGTCTCGGTTTCGCGGGTGACGCCGTAGCTGACGACGCGGTAGGTCTTGCCGCTGAAGCTGAGCTTGTGTCCGTGGGTGAGGTGGCCGCCGTGGGCGAGGTCGAGTCCCATGATGGTATCGCCTGGCTGAATGACAGCGGCGTAGGCGGCCATGTTGGCCGAGGAGCCGGAGTGGGGCTGGACGTTAGCGTGGGCTGCCCCGAAGAGCTGCTTGGCGCGCTCGCGGGCAAGGTTCTCGACCACGTCGGCGAACTCGCATCCGCCGTAGTAGCGCTTGCCGGGATAGCCCTCGGCGTATTTGTTGGTGAAGACCGAGCCGGTGGCTTCCAGCACGGCTTCGCTGACAAAGTTCTCCGAGGCGATCAGCTCGAGACCTTCGTGCTGGCGGTTCTCCTCGTTGGTAATGGCCTGGGCGATCTCGGGATCCACCGCACTGAGCGGCCGCGACATCCATGAATTCGACATGGGAACTCCTGTAGGGACTGTATGAATAGGGTACGACGGAAGGGGCGCGGGTGGGAAGAGCAGGGGGTGTCTCCAGTCGGAAACATGTACTGAGATGGCTTAATTGCTTGAATCAGTTAGCCGGGTTGTCGCGTGCCAACGCCAGAGGCGCAAAAGCACAGAGAAGCCACACCCCGTAAATACGCCGAACAACAGACCGCTAAGCAGAACGCAGGCCAGTTGCAAAAAATACTGAGGAGTTCTGATATCAGCGTTCATCCACTTCGCGAACCCGAACAGCAGAAAAGCAGTTACGCCGGAGGCGACGCACAGCATCCCGTACCGCCCAGAGTTGAACTTCTGTGGTTTCCCTCGCCACGCCGCATACGCGATCGCGATGGCAAGCACTGGCCCGACAACGAAGACGGTCAGGAGTTGCATCGCGCCTGTCAGCCACAAATAGTCAGGGTTCATACATGCGAGAATAGCAAAAAAGCGCGAATTACTCATAGCTATCGTTTACGGCAACGGCCGTTATCGTTCCAACCGTCAAGACAGTGTTATATTGCACGGCGGGTGGCCCACATCCGCCTGCTTTTGGCGAATGTGGGGAGGCAGTCAGCTTACACTTCCACCGTGTTTCTTTTGTCTGCCGTCCACTGGGACTCGATCTCCACGCCGCAGTCTTCGCGCAGTGCGTAGTGGCGGAAGCTGCTCCACTTCCATTCTTCGGCTTTCTTCACCAACTCCCGGTTCAGTGGGTTGCGATGGATGTAGCGCAGCTTCTCGACAAACTCATCATAGTCACGGACATTGCGATCGTAATAGCGCTTCTGCCACAGTGGGGAGCGCGGCCCATCGCATTCGCGATCTGACGCCGTGCGCAGGGACGAGGAAATCTTCAAGGACTGAATCGCGGTGGCCACCGTTTCGCTTTCCGGTTCTGAGATCAGAAGATGGACATGTTCGGGCATCACGACGAAGCCATACACCCGAAACTGATATCGCACGCGCGCCCGCTCAAGAGCGGCTAAAAATGCGTCGCAAGTCTCCGCTGCTTTCAGGTGAGGACGTCGCCTGTAGCAGGTGAAGGTGACAAAGTGCGACTGCCCGGAGTGGTGAAGGCGCTTGAGTCCGCTCGGCATGAGGAGCAGTGTATCGCGTTCTCGTCATCCCACACATGCGAACAATAAACCCCGATGGGCCGAGCGTACTCTGTCCCCACATTCGCCAAAAGAAGGCGGATGTGGGCCACCCTCCGCTTTTCGGGGGTAAATAAAACAAGAAAAGGGCGTCCGGTTTCCCGGACACCCCTTTCGTTGTAGCGGTTCACGTCGAGTTATAGATCGATTTCGGCGTGGACGAACTTAGCGTCAGGGTTCGACATCTGGAAGCCGAGTTTCTTGCAGATGTTCTGCATGACCTTGTCCTCTACCAGCATGTTGGAGAAGACGTGTTTCAAGCCTTCGGCACGAGCGATGTCGAGATGGCGGCGGAACATTTCGGTGCCGATTCCTTTGTGCTGGAAGTCGTCACGGATGACGACCGCCGTCATGGCGGAAGTTGTTCCGTGCTGCCGGTTGAGACGGCTCACCGCAACCAGTTCCGGTTGCCCGCTGGCGTTCTTTACCTCGGCAACGAGCGCCATTTCGCGGTCGTAGTCGATGAAGCAGCGGTGGGTGAGGCGTTCGTGGGAGGTGCGCTGCTGCAGATCCATCGGCTGGAAGTAGCGCATGGTTACGGTGCGTTCGCTGAGGTTTTCGTGGAACTTCACCAGAGCGGGTTCGTCCTCGGGGCGGATCGGACGGACCGATATATCCGTGCCGTCGGCCAACTTCCAGCTGCCGGCGTATTGGTTGGGATAGGGACGGATGGCGGTCTTGGGCAGCGTCTCCTCGGTCATCTCCGGCCCGTGCAGCACCACGCGGGCATCGAGGGCGAGCAGGCGCTGGGGCGAAGCCAGCAGCGGATTGATGTCGATTTCCTTGATCCAAGGCTGCTCGACCACCAACTGGCTGAAGCGGACCAGGAGATCTTCCAAGGCGGCCATGTCCACCGGCTTGCGGCCGCGTACGCCCTTGAGTGCCTCGTAGATCTTGGTCTGCTCCATCATGCGGCGGGCCAAGGTGCGGTTGAGCGGCGGCAGGCCAAGGGCGCTGTCCTTGTAGACTTCCACCAACTGGCCGCCGGAGCCGAAGAGAAGCACCGGACCGAACTCGGAATCGAGCGAGGAGCCGAGGATGACTTCGTATCCATCCAGCTTTGCCATGGGTTGCACGGTGACGCCGAGGAAGTGGAAGGCACCGGCTCTCTCGTTGACCGAGGCCTCGATGGCCTTGTACAACGTGCGGACGCCTTCAGCATTGCGGACGTTGAGGTGTACGCCGCCTACGTCGGTCTTGTGGGTGATGGTCTCCGAGTGAACTTTGAGCACCACCGGGTAACCGATCTCGTTGGCGGCAGCTACGGCCTCGTCCACGGTTTTGGCGATGCGCGTCTCGGTAGCGGGAATGCCGTAGGCTTTCAACAGTTCTTTCGACTCGAACTCGGTCAGCAGGGTGCGGCCGGCTTTACGCACGCTGGCGATGAGGTCGGAGGCTTTCTTGCGGTCGATCTGCTCCGAGGCTGAGTGCGCGTCCGGCGTCTCATAGAGCGCCTTGAGGTTGGACGAATACTGCCACATGTAATTGAATGCCGTGCAGGCAGCATCGGGATAGGGAAATGTGGGAATGCCGGCTCGATCCAGGATTGCTTCACCGGCGGCCACCATGGCGCCGCCCATCCAACTTGCCAGAAATGGCTTGCCGAGGGAATGGGCATAGGGCTTCAGGTCTTCGGCGATCTGGGTGGGATCGGTCATGCCCTGCGGGGTCATAATCACCAACATGCCGTCGATGTTAGGGTCCGAGGCCGCGACTTCCAGCGCCTTGGTATAGCGCTCTGGTTCGGCATCACCAAGAATGTCCACCGGGTTGCCATGGCTCCATGCGGAGGGCAGGAACTCGTTGAACTTGGCCATGGCCTCGGGCGAGACTTCGGCGAGTTTGCCGCCGCCCCTGGAGAGCGCGTCGGTGGCGAGCACGCCCGGGCCGCCGGCGTTGGTGACGATGCAAAGGCGGTTGCCCTTGGGACGAGGCTGCTTGGCAAGAACTTCGGCCATGCTGAAAACTTCGTGGATGCTATTGACACGGAGCACGCCGGCGCGGCGGAAGGCAGCATCCAGAACCGCGTCAGATCCGGCGAGAGAGCCGGTGTGCGAAGCGGCGGCCTTGGCGGCCTCGGCGGAGCGCGCCTTGATGACGATGATGGGCTTAATCCTTGAGACCTCGCGGGCGGCGCTGAGGAAGCCGCGCGCGTTGCCGATCGACTCCATGTAAGCCACAATCGAAGTGGTGCGGGGATCGCTGCCGAAGTAGGTGATCAGATCACCCCAGTCCACGTCAAGCATGGAACCGATGGACATAAAGGCACTGAAACCAACCTGGGTTTGGAGCGACCAGTCCAGCACGGCTGTACAAAGCGCGCCGCTCTGGCTGATGAAGGCGAGATTGCCGGGACGGGCGACAGTGTGTGCGAAGGTGGCATTGAAGCCGGTGATCGGGTTCATCACGCCGAGGCAGTTGGGGCCGATCAGACGCATTTTGCCCTTGATTGTTTCCTTAATCTGGCGCTCGTACTCCACCCCCGCCGGTCCAATCTCCTTGAAGCCAGCCGAGATGATGATTGCGGCAGGAATTCCAAGTGCCACGGCTTCGATCATTAGGGCGGGGACGCTATCGGAGGGTGTGGTTATGCAGACAAGATCAGGACGCTCGGGAATATCCTGCAGACTCTTGTAGGCGCGAACGCCGAGGACGTTGTCGCGCTTTGGGTTAACCGGGTAGACGGTGCCGCCGAAGGGTGAACTGATCAAATTGCTAAGAAGATTCCGGCCCACACTGCCAGTGCGCTCGGTGGCGCCGATCAGGGCAATCGACTTGGGCTTGAAGATGGCGTCGAGGGAAAGATTTTCGGATCGTGATAGGTCGTGCGCCGGATCGATCAGAAGCCGCGTCGCGGCACCCGTCTGATTTTCGTTGTTCATCTTTTTACTCCCGATTTTTCGATAAAGGATTGTTTACGATCACAGCAACTTCGGTCGGCTGCAAAACCAATGAACTCACGCAGCCGCTAAACGTTCACCCAACGGCACCACTACGAATGCAGGCGCATTACGCGTTCGAGCATGGCAACCTGCTTCCGGGCAACGCCACAATTCCGGGAGTACACAATACCACTACTATTCGATTCAGGAAAATTCAGCGCTAAAAATAGTTGCGGCGGAGGCGCGGAGGCCTCGCGACCGGCCCGGATTGCTCCGAGCGGTCTAGTCGGGGCTAATTCGCGAGGCAGGTGGCTCGCTTTGTGACGCGACATGGCCGTGCTCTGCCGCGTCTGGACTTCCTGCACCACGCGGAAGGATTTCGCGGAGCGCCCAGTCAATGCGGTTCACGGCGTCTTTTACCTGTTGGAGCTCGGGGACGTCGTGGAAGCCAAGTTCGGCGCGAGAGACGATCACCTGCATGGCGTTTCGTATGTGGTGGTTGAGTTCGGCGATGACGGCCGCATTTTGTTTCTGCCGGGTCAGCTCGCGCCGCGTATCCCGTTGCTGCAGAAGGAAAAACACAGCTAAGGCCGCAAAGATTCCCAGCAGCGCGTCGTCCAGGAAAGTCTTCTCCCCGTGCATCCCCGCACTGGCCAGAATGGCTTCGACCAGGTACACGGCTCCGGACATTCCCAGGCCCGCCAGAAGAGGGTAGAGGTACTTACTCGACATGGCCGCCCTCCTTTGCGTCCTACCTTTACAACGCAGGGATGAACAACGTCCTAGTGCGCGCCTGCCGGCTTACGAACGCGACGCGTGCCCGTCTAGGTGCGGGGCCTTTCGATTTCGTGGATCTTTTCCAGGCGGCCGGAGTGACGGCCTCCGGAAAACGGGGTATCGAGCCAGATCTGCACGATTTGGGTGGCGCCGCTTTCATCGAGGATGCGGGCGCCGAGGGTGAGGACGTTGAGATCGTTGTGCTCGCGCGACATCTGGGCCTCGTACTGACTGCTGATGTTGGCGGCGCGGATGCCGGGGACTTTGTTGGCGGTGATGGCCATGCCAATGCCGGAGCCGCAGACGAGGATGCCGCGCTCGGCGCGTCCGGCGGCGACGTTTTCGGCAACCCTCACGGCGAAGTCGGGGTAGTCCACCGAGTCGGCGGCGTTGGTCCCTTCGTCGATCACTTGGTGGCCGCGCTCGATGACGTACTGGCGAATGTAGTCCTTGAGTAGATAGCCGGCGTGGTCGGCGCCGAGAGCAATTTTCATTTGCGATATTGTATCCGGTTGCGCGCGTTTGGTTGAAGGGAGAAAAGCGACTGCGAAAAAGGAAGGCCGAAAGCAAGGTCAAAGACAACGTCAAAGGCAAGGTCAACTACCCCACATCTGCCAACTGCGGCAGATATGGGGCACCTGCGCCGGCTTTCCGGCTATGAGGTGGTTTGCAGGGATGCGGCTTCGATGGGATTCGTCGTTGGAGTAGGCGCGGTTGAAGGCTCCGGCTACGAAGCGGGTGACGAGGTAGCCGTCCATGTATTTGTAGGGCGTCTCGCCGAGGGTGTAGTGGCCGCAGGGGAGACAGCGGATCTCGGCCTGAAGCTTGCGGCTGCGGAACTCCTCGGCAACCTTGCGGCTGAACTCGGGAAGAAAAGTGCGGTCGTAGGCGGTGTGGATCATGAGCACCTGCTTGGGCCAGCGCTCGAATTTATCGAAGTAGCAGGCGGGGCTGACGCAGGAGAAGGCGTGGCGCAGTTCGGTTGCGTTCAGACCTTTTCAATGCCGGCGCGGACGTGGCGGGTGGAGAAGCCGGTCCAGACGACGTCGCCGAAATAGGTGGAGGCGTGGTTGAAGATGTTGACCCGGAGGCGCGCGTCATGGGCGCTGGCGATGAAGGCATAGCAGGAGCCGAGGCTGGTGCCGAGGACGCCGAATTCGGTGTAGCCCTGCTGCTCCAGCCAATCGACGCAGCAGCGGATGTCGATGATGCCCTGGCGGGCGGCGTGGATGGTGCGTCCGATGTTGGAGCTGACGGAGTAGTCGGCGCGGTGCAGTTCGGCGGGCATGCGGATGTCGTGATAGGGCATGCTGAGGCGCAGGGTGGAGACGCCGAAGATGCGGAACAGTTTGGCGAAGGCATTGTGGCTGAGGGCGTCGCCGTTCCACTGGGGAATGATGATGATGGCGCGCTTGGGCTTGCCTGCGGCGGGCGGCGCGGGAAACCAGCGCGCGTTGACCAGATCGTTCTCCGGATAGGGCGAGCGGACGGGCGAGGTGAAGCGCAGAAACGATGCCGAACTGTCCGGCGTACTTGGCGTCATCGACGGCTGGATTGGCGTGGCTTCCGGTGCCGTGGACGCGGATGGGACGCTGCTCAAGGCGAAAGTCGGTGGGAGTTTTGTAGCCGAAAAACTCGTCGCTGTTGGCGATCAGGCGGTCGTTCAGTGCGAAGAAGTATCGCTTCTGGGCCTCGGGAGTGGTGGGTGCACGGGAGTGGCACCGGGAGTGACACCGGGAAAATCGGCGGTCCAGTCCAGGCCCCACTCGAAGGGACGCACCACGCGATTGCTGTCGCGGGTTTCGAGGCGATACTCCCAGTCGTTCATCCAGCGTGCATAACGAGAGCGGATCATAAGCGTTCGTAGATAGAGTTTATCGTTATCAGTTTATCAAGGGCCGGGAAGTCGAGCAGAGAAGCTCGCAGCCAGAGGTGGGTGGAGAGAGCTGAAAGGCGCAGAGCAGGGGTTAATGGGAAGGGGTCGATACCCCACATTCGCCAAAAGAAGGCGGATGTGGGCCACCCTCGGATTTATGGCTGGCGGCCGGTCGAGCCGAATTACTCGACGTAGATGCGGGGGACACGGGGCGAAAGGCCGCAGAGGATTTCGTAGACGATGGTTCCGGCGAGGCGGGCGTGGTCGTCGGCGCCGATGGAGCAGTGCGGGCTGCGGCCGATGAGCAGGACTTCGTCGCCGATGGCGGCCTCGGGAATGTCGGTGACGTCGATCATGGTGAGGTCCATGCTGATGTTGCCGGCGATGGGGGCGTAGTGGTCGTGCAGGATGACCTTGCCACGGCTGGAGAGATGGCGGCTGAAGCCGTCTCCGTAGCCGACGGGGATGACGGCGAGGCGGGTGGGACGCGAGGCCTGCCAGCGCTGGTTGTAGCCGACAGGGGTGCCGGGAGCGATGTCGCGGAGGGCGATGATGCGGGTCTTCCAGGTGAGCACGGGGCGCAGCGGCAGCGCTGCTTCGGCGGCTCCGGGGCCCTCGCACTTTAGGTTGTAACCGTAGAGCGCGAGGCCGGGGCGGACCATGTTGTTCCAGCTCTCCGGGCGGGCGACGGTGGCGGCGGTGTTGGCGAGATGGCGATAGCGGGGATGAAGTCCGGCGGCGGCGAGGAGCGCAATCGCACGCTCGAAATCGGCGCACTGGCGTTCGGCCAGCGGGGAATCGAGCACTTCGGACTCGGAGAGATGGCTGAAGACCCCTTGCAACTCGACGGCGGGCGAGGCGGCGATGCGGGCGGCGAGCGCAGGAAGCTCCGGCAGCGAGACGCCGAGGCGCGCCATGCCGGTATCGACCTTGAGATGCACCGGCACCTTGTGCGCCAGGCCGAGTGCGGCGGCCGCGCGCTCGAGGGCTTCGATGTGTTCAAGGGTGGCGATGGCCGGAGTGAGATCGTTGCGCAGCAGCGGCTTCCTCTTCGCCGCGCCAGAAGCCGGTCATGACGAGGATGGGCAGCTTGCACGCCGGCGATCGCGAACGGCGATTCCCTCTTCGGTGGAGGTTACGCCGAGCCATACGGCTCCGGCCTCTTCGAGGGCGCGCGCGGTTTCGATGACGCCGTGTCCGTAGGCGTCGCACTTGATGACGCAGCAGGGAGTGACGCCGGGACCGAGATGGCGGGCGATGACGCGATAGTTTTCAGCCAGCGCGGAGAGGGAAATTTCAGCCCAGTTGGGACGCGTGTGCACGGAGAATTTCTGCTGTGTGGATGACAAGAGATTTAGACCTTATTCGATTTCAGTATAGCTCGATTGCGGCGGAGGAGTAAGCGGCGTTTGCTCGCGGGAATGCACGGAAGGCTGAATACCGCTGAGCCTTAGCGTGCGAGATGAAAGTCGATTGCGGGTTGAAATACCCTGGAGCAGCACGGGAGATTTGAGCGGTGCTGGGATTCCTCGCTGGCGCTCGGAATGACACCTTGTGTGAATGCCCTCTGCTTTACTCGTGCAGCCACTCGGAGCGCAGGAGGGTTTCAAAGCGGGTGGAGCCTTTGATGAAGGCGAGCTGGATGGTGTCGGTGGGGCCGTTGCGCTGTTTGGCGACGATGATTTTGGCTTTGCCTTCGAGCTCGGGATTGTCGCGGTTGTAGTACTCGGGGCGGTAGATGAACATGACGATGTCGGCGTCCTGCTCGATGGAGCCGGATTCGCGGAGATCGCTTAATTTTGGTTCGGCGTCTTTGCCGCCACGGGTCTCCGGAGCGCGGCTTAACTGCGAGAGGGCGATGACCGGGACCTTTAATTCCTTGGCGATGGCCTTGAGTCCGCGCGAGATGGCGGAGACTTCCTGGGTACGGTTCTCATAACGGCGGCCGCCGGGGGCAGAGGCCGACATGAGTTGCAGGTAGTCGACGACGATGAGGTCGAGGCCGTCTTTGTCCATGGCCTTGCGGCGGGCCTTGGCGCGCAGTTCGGTGAGCGAGATGCCGGGAGTGTCGTCGATATAGATGGGCGCCTGGATCAATTTGTCGAGCGCGCTGCGGAGCTTGCCCCAGTCCTCTTTGGCGAGAAAGCCGGTGCGCATTTTGTGGGCGTCGACGCGGGCCTGCGAACACAACATGCGGTTCAGCAGTGCTTCCTTTGACATTTCCAGCGAAAAGACGGCGACGCTTTTGCCGCCGAGGACGGCGGCGTTCTCGGCGATGTTGATGGCGAAGGCGGTTTTGCCCATCGAGGGGCGGGCGGCGATGATGATCAGGTCGGACTTCTGCAGGCCGCTGGTCATGTCATCGAGATCGGAGTAGTGAGTCTCCAGTCCGGTGATGCGTCCGCCGCGCTGGAAGAGCTTGTCGAGATCGCCGCCAAAGGACTCCATGGCGATGGTCTTGATGTCGGTAAGCTGCTGTCCGCTGCGCTCCTCGGAGATGTTGAAGATGCTGGATTCGGCGGAGTCGATGACCTCGGCGGCGGTGCTGGCCTGCTCGAGGGCTTGCGAGATGACGCCGTTGGCGGCATGGATGAGGTTGCGCAGCATCGCCTTGTCACGCACGATGCGGACGTAGTGCTCCAGCGATGAGCGGCGCGGCACGCCATCGGTGAGCGAAGCGAGATATCCGGCTCCGCCGACGGCTTCCAGCTCCTTGTAACGCAGCAACTCCTCGGTGAGGGTGACGATGTCGATGGGGCGATTGGTTTCGGAGAGATCGGCGATGCGCTGGTAGATGCGGCGATGGGCATCGAGGAAGAAGTGCTCGGAGCGCAGAGTCGAGAGGGCTTCGTTCTGTAGATTGTTGTCGAGCAGAATTGCGCCCAGGATGGAGCGCTCGGCCTCAGGACTGGCTGGAAGACCGCGATCGAGACTGAAATCAGTAGCAGGCATAAAACAGCGAAACCTTAGAAAGAAAATAGCTGGCCGAAAATTTAGGCCCGGAGAAGCCAGCCGCCTCTCCGGGCCTTCAACGAGTGTAGTACTGCGTGTGGTGACCCGCTCCCGCCGCCTTTGCGGAAACTCTGGGAGCCCGAGCGACAAGCGGACTCCCCGAACCTTGGTCCGAAGAGACTTGCGCCCGACTCCCCTTCCGTCTCTGGAGCGGCGACCCTGTTGCCAAGGGGCGATGCAGAGGCGCGCTGGCTCGGAAGGTCCGCGCCACCGTCGGCGGCGATTGCTCGCGCCGTGGCGGAGGCAAAGCCTGCGTTACCGCAAGCCCCGAATCCCTGTGCCAACTGTCTTCTGCAATGCCTTTCGCCGCTGTTTGAGCCGGGAAGCACCACGCAGCGTCATACACACCGTTGCGTTGAATCTAGAGTGCAACAGCTGTGGCGGAGTGCGGCGGAAAAATGGTGGCGGCACTGTGGGTATGTTGTGTAAATCGCGGAAAGCTTGTGGACAGCAGTGCAAAACTGGTGAGCTAAGGCGCGGGCTCCGGCTCAATGACGTTGCGGAAGCGGCGGAAGAGACGCAGCGAGGCATCGACGGCATTGTCTTCGCGCTGCTTCTCCTTGAGGGAGCCTTTGGGTTGCTCGCTGCCGCTCCAGAGGAGGACGCGATCATGGGCATCGAGAATGGTGAGGCGAATCTGAACTACGTCCGAGGAAGAGAGAGAGCGGCTGGGTGGGGGCTCGCCGTGATGGCCATTGCCGCCGCCCACACTTACGCCGGATTCAGAGGTTGGAGCGTTGATGGAGACGATGAGGTCGGCCTGCGCCGGGTCGTTCACCACGATGTAGTGTCCCCAGCCGCGGAAGGCATCGCCGATGACGTCGTTGGGGAGGCGTCCGCCAGCGTGCTCGATGAAGATGCTGCGGGCAGCCAACAGGCGGGCGTGCGGAGCGATGACCGGCGCATTGGGAGCTGGGAGCGCGGGGTTGGGAGGCTCCTGCGCGAGGGCGAAGGCGCAGAGAAGAAGCGCGGCCGCCCAGACGGCTAGCAGCCGCCCATGCCAAGATTGCAATTTCAACGCAGAGGCTCCTTGAATCCTTGTGAGTATGACTGAAAGAAGGGGCGGCGAACAGGTGGGAGCCTTGCTGATTTTGAAGATTCCGGCATAGGAGGAGGGATGGCTCGCCCTATGCCGGTCAGTCGCTTGCGAGTTACCAGGTGGTGAAAGTCGCGTTGTCAACCCACTCATGGTAGCCAGTGCCGCTGGCGTTGACGTCGAGCTGCCACTGCACACCGGCGTTGTCACTCCAACCCAAGTTTTTCGCAGGCTGCGTCTGGTTCAAGTTGTAAACCACACCATCGACGACAAGCGTTTTATAAGTGTAGGTGTGATTGGTATGGTCGTTGGTCATGTACCACTGAATATGGTGCCAGGTTCCAGCCGCGAACTTTGTACACGGGATGGTGGTGTGCAGCCATTGCGCAGCGGATTCGTTCCAGGTATCCCATACGCCAGCGGCGTAGTTACACTCGGTTCCCATCATGTAGTTGTAACCGCCGACAAACTGGAAAGCGTCATACTCGAGAGCTTGAGCCGCACCTGCAGACGGGCTGTCGAGTTGCACGTAGAAATCCCACAGAAAATTGGTCGCGCTGTTATCGGCGCCGGTTTTGAGATACCAGAGAGCATTGGCCCCGCTGCCGTCATTGTAGATTTCCATGCTGCGGCCGGCGAGCGAAGGAACCGACTGATCGAATACCTGCCAATAGGCGCCTGCGCCGCTGCCGCCAGCGCATGCCGGCGTGTTGCAGGACGCCCAGCCGGTGGTCGTCTGTTCAATGTTGCTAATGACCTTCGCGGTTGAGGGCGGGGTGGGAAGCGCACTGGTGGGCGTCGCTGTTGTTGTAGTCGGGAGGGAGGTCGTTGTCGTTGGTGACGTTGTGGTTGGTGCGGGTGCTGTGGATGTCGTTGCTGTTGGTATTGGAGTTTGTGCGCTGGCGGAGCCACTCGGCTGGACAGTCTGGCTAGCTTTAGCGCCACTGCCGCAAGCGACGCTGAGAGATAGGGCCAACATGAGCGTGCCGAAAAGGAACTTCTTCATCTGTCGATGATGGGTGAGCCTGGAAGACAAATGAATGGGCTGAAGTCCCTAGCGAAGCTAAGTATTTCTAACTAGACGAGCTACGCGACCTTACTGTGACGCCGACTCGCAGAAACCGCGCGGTGGCATGAGTCTGGGTGAATCCAGGGCGAAAGTTTGCAGTTTCGATTCTGCGGCTGCTTCCGATAAGCTCTAAGGGGCAACCATGTTCAAACTTTTCATCCATCTCGCCGCGTATCTGTTCGCGCTGCTGGCCCTGTGCGGGCTGGGCTACCTCGGGCTTTCGCTGTGGAGCGAGTGGCGCTTTCTGCGGCGCAGAGCTTTGGGTCGCAGAGGCGCGGCGCGGCGGCAGGCGGCGGGTGGATATACGCCTCCGGTGAGCATCTTGAAGCCGCTGCGCGGCAGCGACCGGCAGATGTTTGAAAGCTTCCGCTCGCACTGCTTGCAGGACTATCCGCAGTACGAAATTATCTTCGGGGTGAATCATGCCAGCGATGAGGCGGTTGCGGAGGTCGAACGCCTGCAGCGCGAGTTTCCGGAACACGACATACGGCTTATCGTCTGCCCCGATGGGCATGGGGCCAATCGCAAGGTCGGCAATCTTGCGCAGATGTTGCGCTTGGCAAAGTACGGACACATCGTCATCAACGACAGCGATATTCGCGTGGAGCGCGACTATCTGCGACGGGTGGTTGCGCCGATGGAGGATGCGAGAGTTGGTATGGTAACGGCGCTCTACCGAGCCGAGGCCGGACACAGCGCCGGGCAAAACATGGCGTCACGGATGGAGGCGGTTACGATTGCGACCGACTTTGCCGGAGGCGTGCTTTGTGCGATGGAGATGGAGGGCGGACTGCACTTCGGGCTGGGTTCGACCCTTGCGTTTCCGCGGGCGGCGGCCGAGGCCATTGGCGGCCTTGAGAAACTGATGGACTATCTGGCCGACGATCACGAGTTGGGGCGGATGATCTGGGAGGCGGGATACGAGGTTGTGCTCTGCGACGCGGTGGTGGAGACGTTTCTGCCGGAGTACAGCTTTGGCGCGATGTTCGAGCACCAGTTGCGCTGGGCGCGGACGATTCGCGACCTGCGCAAGTGGGGCTACATTGGAGTGCTGCTGACCTTTGGATTGCCGTGGGCGATGGCGGCGGCGCTATGCGCGGGCGGAGCGGCGTGGTCGCTCGCGTTGCTGGGTGCGGTGGCGGCGGCGCGCTTTGCCTCGGGTTATGTGCTGTGCGGGCCGATCCTCAAGGACCGGCAGACGCTGCGGGACTTGTGGCTGATTCCGGCGCGCGATGTGGTGGGAGTTGCGATCTGGTTCGCGAGCTTTGGGGGCAACACGATTGTGTGGCGCGGGGAGCGCTTCCATCTGAAGGATGGACGGCTGACAAGGGCGTAGGTTTTAGGCAAGGCTGCAGAGCTCTGATTCAACATTCGTCATCGATCCCACATTCGCCAAAGGAGGGCGGATGTGGGCCACCCGTGGTCGTTGTTATAGACAAGATGACCCTCGAAACCGATTTACTGTGGCTGGGGATGGCTGGTGCGCTGGATGGAGATGATTTTGCCGCCGGGGGTGAAGCGGTAGAGTTCGCCCCGCCAGCGGAAGCTGCTGCCTCCGCAGTAACTGCTCACCCAGAGGATGAAGCCGAGGAGATCGCGCAGGGGATAAAGCCAGCATAGGCCGAGGGCGCGGCGATCGCCGACGACACCGTATCCGACGACGACGGATAGGAGGATGCGATTGAGCAGGCTCCAGGCGAAGAGCGCGATGCCGAGCGCGGGATGGACGAGCGCGGCGGCGGCGAGCAGGCCCAAGACTCCGAAGGGAACGGCGAAGGTGAGGCCGCTGCCGAAGTGTCCCTTGGGGCGCGAGTAGCGCGTGCTCTGCATCCATCGCACCTGGGCGGCGTAGGTTATGCGGAATGCGTGGGCACAGAGCACGTGGCCGACACGATAATGCGAGAGCACGACCCGGTATCCGGCGGCGTACACGCGGTTGCCGAGGACGAAGTCATCCGAGTAATACTGCGCGGTGGAGGCGATACCACCGATCTTCTCCAGCGCGTCGCGGCGCACGGCCATCACCGGGCCGAGAGCGAACTGCATTCCCTCCAGCATGTCGGCGGTGATGACGCCGGAGGACATTTCCACCGACATGCCCAAGGCTTCTAGACAAGACCAGAGGCCGGGCGCCGGGACGCCTGCGTAGAGGCAGGTGACAAGTCCGTTTGCGGGATCAAGCAGAGGCGGAATCACGTTGCGCAGGAAATCATGGCGGACGAGAACATCGCTATCACTGATGACGAAGAAATCATTGCTGGCAGTGGAGATCATTTTGTCCAGCGACCAGACCTTTGCGCTAGGCCACGGCGGATCGCCCGAGAGCACGATTCGCGCGGCAACCTGCGGATAGCGCGCGCGCAGGCGCTCGACCACGGCCAGCGCTGGGTCGGCGGCAGTGCGGCAGCCGAAGACGATCTCGAACGCGGGGTAATCCTGGAGGAAAAAGCTTTCGAGATTTTCTTCCAGGCGGGGCTCGCCGCCGTGCAATGGTTTGAAGATACTGACGGCGGGAAGCGCGGCGGCCGGAATGGAAGCTATGGCCTTTGACTGTGCGCGAGACGAGCGCAGGTTGCGCGCGGCAGCCACCAGAACCATGCCGAGAAAGACCGTGGAAGAAGCAGTGCCAAGCAGCGCCACGGCCATCAGCACCCGCCAGAGGACAAGAACAGGCATCGCAGCGCCGCGCAGATTGCAGATGACTGCTTGCGGCATTGCTAGACACATCATTGCTGAGTGTGGCAGTGCTGAGTACATGATTCCAAGATAGTTCATTGCGGAACACGTCATGGGCGATTGGCCAGGATCAGTTTGCCGCCGCTACGCGCGAGGAGCCGATACCCGGTCTGACGGATGAGCGGTGGAATCTGGTCTTGCGTGGTGAAGAGCCAGACGCGTCCGTCGCCGCGCCAGAGGCGTGCCAGCGATGCGTCATCCTCGAAGAGCGCAGGCGAGTCTGGAAACAGCGAACCGAAGTAGAGGTTTCCATTCTCACGCGAGTTCAAGACATGCAGCGGAAGGTGCCCATAAAAATTCAAGGTCGATGCGTCCTCATATGCGCCATTTACTACGATCACATCGCCGGGACGGTACTGCTCTGCCAAGGCGTCCGACAGCGCGCGCGAGGAGAGAATGGGGGCAAATGTGACCAGCGCCGAGTGAACGCAGTGCAGTGAGACGAACATCATGAGCGCCAGGGCAGCGTTGGCCGCAGCAGGATGATCGCGTCGCCGTAGCCGCCAGCTTGCCAGAGTGCCGAAGAAAAATGCTGCGCCGATGAGCAACAGCTCGGGGCGGAACATTCCCATCGCGCGCGGCGTGAGGTCAAAGATGTGGCCGAAGGAAAGCGCGTACTCCGACGGGTTGCGAGTGAGCAGATCTGCAAGTTCGCTGTGCGGTGGAACGCTTTGCGAAAACCAGAGAAGTCCCCACGCCGATAAGGCCAGCGGCAACGCAACGAGGAAGCTGACGAGTGCGATGCGCTGCCCGGCGCGGCGCAGGGATGAGCCGACCGGGGAGCGCTGCTCCCGGCTGAGCCATGCTCCGAGGATCAGCGCGAGCCCAGGTAAGGCGGGGAGCACGTAGTATTCCTGGCGGCTGCTGAAGCTGAAGAATCCGACGATGACGAGGATGGTGAGGGTCCACAGCAACAAGGCGCGCTGGCGGCGGTCGAGCAAAGTAAGCTGTCGCCAACGATGCGGCACAGCGGCTAACGCCTTGAACGCAAAGGCCGACCAGGGCAGCAGGAAAAGCAGCGCCAAGGCCCAGAAGAGCAGCAACGGCACCGTGTCATAGTCGCGCGGAAAACGCTTGTTGATGTAGCGCAGAAAATGTTCGTTGACGAAATAGAACCAGAAGAAGCCTTTGGCCTCACCGGCGGGAGGGTTGCGCAGTCCGGCGATGATGTGCCAGGGCGCGGCTACGGCGAGAAAGATCGCGAAGCTTGAGGCGAGCCTCATGCGCAGCAGATGACGCAGGTTACGCGTGAGTGCCAGATACACAACGATGACAACTGCGGGAAAGACGAGTCCGATCAGTCCCTTGGTGAGCACGTTGAGCGCGGTGGCGGCGGCCAATCCCCAGCAGGCGAACCGCGATGGGCGCGGCTGCTCGAGTCCTACCAGAAAACAGTGCAGGCCAAGGGTGAGCCAGAGCGCGACGAGGATGTCTGGGATCAGGATGCGGGTGTAGATGTAAGGGCCGAAGGAGAGCCCGAGCGCAAGTGCGGCGTAGAGTCCTGCTGCGGAGTCGAAGTGGTGGCGGCCGATGAAGTAGGTTGCCAGCAGAAGGGCGAGCACGCCGAGGGCGAGTGGCAGGCGCGCGGCCCAATCGGTCGCACCGAAAAGTTTGTAGCTGGTGGCCATGCTCCAGTAGAGCAGCGGCGCTTTCTCCAGATAACGCAGTCCGTCGACGTAGAGGGTGGACCAGTCATGGCGAAGCATCATCTCGCGAGCGGCTTCGGCGTGCACGGAATCGGCATCGTCGAGCAGCGGCGGAGACCAGATGCCAGGGAGATAGAGTGCAAGCCACAGGAGCACGACGAGCCATGCGTAGGGCCTGCGTTGCGCTGGCGGTGCTATGTCCGCCGGTGTTTGCGATGAGGGCTGAGTGAGGTGCATAGCTTACTCTTAGCGGCTGTGCCCGCCAACGCTTTTACTTGAGGCGAACCTTTTTCATTTTTCTGCCGACTCGGAAGATGATCTCCGCCGGGAACGGTGTTTCCAGATAGAGCTCTTTGTGGGTTTCGCCGTCGAGCTTGACGGAGCCAGCTTTGATCTTGCGCTGGGCATCGCTGTTGGATTCGGCGAGTCCGGCCTTGGCGATCACCTTGTCGAGCTTGATGTTGACGATGCCATCGGTGATGGTGCCGACCTCGGTGGCGTCGATCTCAAACTCTTCGAGGTTCTCCGGCACTTCATCTTTCTGGAATTGTTTTGCCCAGTTTTCTTCGGCGGCTTCGGCCTCGGCAGCGGAGTGAAAGTCGGCGATGATGCGCTTGGCGAGATCTTTCTTGGCGCGCATGGGATGGAGCGTACCGGACTTTACGTCGGCTTGTAACTTTTCGATCTCGGCGATGGTGAGGTCGGTGAGCAGTTCGTAATATCGCCACATCAGCGAGTCGCTGATCGACATGAGCTTGCCAAACATCTCCTGCGCGCTTTCGGTGATGCCGACGTAGTTGCCGTAGGACTTCGACATCTTGCGCTCGCCGTCCAAGCCCTCCAGCAAGGGCATGGTGAGCACGATCTGAGGCGGGAAGCCGTAATCCTGCTGGAGTTTGCGGCCCATGAGCAGATTGAATTTCTGATCGGTGCCGCCGAGTTCTACGTCGTTCTCCAGGGCGACCGAGTCGTAGCCCTGCATCATGGGGTAGAGCAGTTCGTGGACGCTGATCGGCTTCTCTTCCTGGAAGCGCTTGTGAAAGTCTTCGCGCTCGAGCATCTGCGAGACGGTGAACTTGGCGGCCAAGCGCACGAAGGCTTCAAAGTCAAGTTTGCAGAGCCACTCGGTGTTGTAGCGAACCTCGGTCTTGTGCGGGTCGAGAATCTTGAAGACCTGCGCTTTGTAGGTTTCAGCGTTGGCGTCAAGCTGACCGCGGCTGAGCGGAGGACGGGTTGCGTTGCGGCCCGTGGGGTCGCCGATGAGTCCGGTGCCATCCCCGATGAGGAAGATGACAGTGTGGCCGAGATCCTGAAAGTGCTTGAGCTTGCGGATGAGGACGGTGTGTCCCAGGTGCAGGTCGGGCGCGGTGGGATCAAAGCCGGCTTTGATGCGCAGTGGCTTGCCGCTCTGTAAGGACTTTTCGAGGCGCTCACGCAGATCGTTCTCACGAATGATTTCGACCGAACCTTTGCGAAGGTAGGCCAGTTGCTCGTCTACGGGGCGGAATGAGGACATGACGGTTTGATTATAAGGTTTCAGGTTTTAAAAGTTTCAAGGTTTCAAAGTTGGACTGCTATATTCGACGAATGCTCAAAGTGAAATTGCTCTCCACGACGGCTAAAGCGCCGACCATTGCACATCCGGGTGAAGACCTGGGGTATGACCTTTATGCGAGCGAAGCGGTGACAATTGCGCCGCGCGGAAACGCCGTGGTGCCGACGGGAATCGCGATTGAGTTAACCACCGCTGCGGGGGAACCGCTGGGGGCTCTGCTGCGCGACAAATCCTCGATGGCGGCGCGGCGGGTGACCTGCACCGGAGGCGTCATCGATGCGGGGTACCGCGGTGAGGTGCGGGTGCTGATGGAGAATCTGGGCGAGGCGGCGGCAGAGATTCATGCGGGCGACAAGCTGGTCAACCTGATTCCCTACCCGGTGCTGACGACTGCGGTGGAAGTGGTGCAGGAACTTGCGGAGAGCAGGCGGAAGGCCGCAGGTTTCGGGTCGAGCGGGAGAAAATAGAGCGACACGGCTACGTGTATACACCTGGCCGGGAGGAAAAATGCGCAGTCGCCGGTACACGGATCGCTCAAAAACGAAGCGAAAAAGCAAGGTTTCACATTTCGGCGTCGCAGAAGGTAAAATTGATTGTTCGCCGGTTCTGCGCCTTGCGCGAGGCCGGTCCGCCTGAACGTCGAACGAGTTGCCCACCGCTTCGCAGGCAACCGATGCCGCTCCGGGCTGCAGGTGCTTGTCCGTGACGCGGACGCCAGCAGAGCAGAACAAACCAGAAGCGAATTCTGAAGGAGCCTCACCCCCATGGCGATTATTGCCACGCAAATGCGTCCCGGCATGATTATCAAGCACAACAACGAATTGCACTCGGTTTTCACCGTGGAGCACCGCACTCCGGGCAACCTGCGCGCCTTCATCCAGGCCAAGCTGCGCAACCTGCGCACGGGCGCCATGTTCGAGCATCGCTTCCGCTCCAGCGATGCAATCGACAAGATCGTGGTCGATGAGAAGAAGATGGAGTACCTGTACAACGACGGCGATAATTACTTCTTTATGGACATTGAGAGCTACGAGCAGACGGCGCTGAACCGCGATGTGCTGGGCGACGCAGTGGACTATCTGACGCCGAATCTGCAGGTATCGGTGGAGTTCTTCGACGAGAAGCCGGTGGGCGTGGATCTGCCGCAAACGGTCGAGCTGACGATTCTGGAGGTCGAGCCGGGGCTGAAGTCTGCGACCGCTTCTTCTGTGACCAAGCCGGCAACGACTGAAACCGGATTGGTGGTGCAGGTGCCGCCGTTCGTCAACCAGGGGGACAAGATTCGCGTGGATACCGCCGAAGGCACCTACCTTTCCCGCGCATAAAAGATTCGAGGGCAGCTTCGTTCGAAAACTGTGAAACCTTATGGCGGTTCCATCGTAAGACGTAGCAACCGGCTGAAGTGCCTCAGGAGCGGCATCGCAGATTTGATCCGTGCTGGAATTCCTCGCGAGGCTCGGAATGACAACGTAGGAGCAAGAACGAAGTCAAGAGCAACAGCGAACTGCGATTTGCGAATGGCGACGCTTTGAGGAGAGCGATGGCTTCGACTCAGATTTTCCGGCGGTACCTGGTTATCGGCCGTGTGCAAGGCGTGGGCTTTCGCTGGTTTGTGGAGCGCGAGGCACGGCTGATCGGGGTTGGCGGATGGGTGCGCAATCGCGACGACGGCGCGGTGGAAGTGCTGGCTTCAGGAACCAACGCGCAGTTGAGTTCTCTCTACAACAAGCTGAAGGAAGGACCGCGCGCCGCCCGCATCGATCAGGTCGAAGTTGACGACGCCGCGCCATTCAACGGATACGAAACTTTTCAAGTGGAAGATACCCAATGATCACTACGCCCCAGACGATTACAACTTCGGAAGATCTGAAGAAACTTATCCGCGAGATTCCCGACTATCCCAAGCCGGGCATTCTCTTCTATGACATCACCACGCTGATCAAGGACCGCGCCGGGTTTGCCCGGGTGGTGGATTTTATGACCTCGCCGTACCTGGACAAGAACGTAGACCTGGTGCTGGGCATGGAGGCGCGCGGCTTCATCTTTGGCCCCGCAATCGCCTATCGGCTGAACGCTGGCTTTATCCCGGTACGCAAACCGAAGAAGCTGCCCGGCGAGACGGTGAGTTACAGCTATAACCTGGAGTACGGAACCGACTCGCTAGAGATTCATAAGGACGCAATCCAGCCCGGACAAAGGGTGCTGATCGTCGATGACCTGCTGGCCACGGGTGGCACTGCGGAAGCTACGGCGAAGCTGGCCACCAAGCTGGGAGCGAACATTTGCGGACTTAGCTTCTTGGTGGAGCTGGACTTCCTCAATGGACGCCAACGACTTGCGCCCTATGACGTCTTCTCACTGCTGCACTACGATCAGTAAGCTAGTGTAGTGCGTCGGAAATAGCGTCTGCTATTTCTTGCGCTTTGATCGCTTGCCTACTCTGCCAGCAGTCCCTCAGGGGCTAAAGCCCCATTGATTCGATTGAACTTGCGGCACGACTGAAGTCGTGCCCTTTCTAAACGAAACAAGCCCATCTGTTTGACGCAGTACACTAGACGAAGCGCGAAGAAGGTGACGAGCCCGGTGATCCCCGCCGGGCTTTTGCTGCCCGCGATTATTGCAGTGCTGCCCGGAGCACAGGAAAGCTCGCGGGTCAACCTTCTAGCGGGATGCAGTCTCTAAACGTGTGCCGCCACAACGTCGAGTTACCTCACACCAGGAGATCCTGAGATGAACAAGCTTCTTTACGCGGCTTCGGTCGTTCTGCTCGGCGCTGGGCTGGCTGCGGCACAGTCGAGCGACAGCCAGAGCAGCGACCAGCAGCACAAATCGTCCTCGACAACAACCTCGACCACGTCCGAGACGCAGGACTCGCAAACACCGTCATCCAGCGACTCGCAGAGCGGCTCGATGGATTCGCAACCGAATTCCAGCACCAGTTCGATGAGCGGCAACACGGATTCCTCTGACAACTCCAGCGATTCGACGAATATGGATCAGAGCTCTTCGGTGGAGGAACACAAGCATCAGAAAACTACGACTACCAACTCGGAAACTGATTCCTCAACAACCACGGCCAAGCCGGATGACACGGGATCAAAGTAATACCAACACTGCTTGAAAGCGGCGCAGCAGAATTCTGCTGCGCCTTTGCTTTGCCGGCAAGAGTCCGGAAGAGCACGGCGGAGACGTTCGTGGGTGACGTAAGCAGGTGACCGTGGTCACTGAAAGGTAAGAACTAAGGTATTAAGCTCGGGGCGTTGAGGAGTTCGCTATGGCGAGCGCAACGATTATCGATGCCCTATTTTGCATTCCGCAGAAGCCGAATGTCATGCAGCTCTCCGACTGTGTTCCGTTCGATCAGGACCTTGCCCCACTGATGAGCTCAGGCGGGATCGCCGGGGCGGTGCTTGCTCACTGTAACTGCTGGCAATGCCAGCACCACTGGAACTGCGCCGACCGGAGAACGCATGAGCTTGTGAACTTGGTGCGGAAGAATCCGCGACAGTTGCGCGGACTTGCCTCCTACGACCCTTTGCGGATTGGGGAGAGCCTGCGATGGATCGACGAAGCCCTGACCGAAGGCGGACTGAGCGGCGCCTATGCCGATGCGGAGTGCTGTGTTCAAGGATTGGACGGACCTCGCATGTATGCGCTCTACGGGCTTTGTGCCCGACTGGGGTCGCCGATGGTGATCGGCTTTCACAGCCCCGCGCGCTGGGTGCAGCACTTACCGCAGGTTGAGGTAGTGGCTGCGGATTTTCCCGAGCTTAATATCCTGCTGGCTACGCCGGCGGGTGCGGATTCAGCGAGTATCCTCGGGCTGATGCGGAGCTTTCCGCGCATCTCATTTCTGCTGTGCCCAGAGAACATCGATGCAGTGCTGTGCGAATACATGGAACTACACGGGCGTGAGCGCGCAATGTTCCGCTCGTCCTCTCAGGGTTGGCCTGCGGCAGTAGAGCGGGCGCTCAGCTTGACGCTTAGCCCGGCAGCGTTGCGCGCCTATGTTTTCGAAAATGCATCGCGAGTGTACGGCTATCGGCTAGGGGCCGCGGGTGACGTCGCGGGTAGCGCCGCGAGTCAAGTAAAATCGTGACTGCGCCGACACTTTCGCATGGCACGCCAATTGCCAACATTTCTTGCCGCTACCCTTGCGCGACCGGCTGCTCTCTCATAGCATCTAACTCACTACGGTGCCGACCTGCAAGGTTAGTGATGGGGCGGAACACCACTGCGAACCGATAATTCTATATAGGGTGCCCGACTCGACAATTGGTCTGGTGTGCTGATCCCCAGTTGGATCGGCCTAAAGGACCACGGAGGGCGCCCACCTGGTGAATCGGGTTCACAGCACCTCCGCCTCGCACGGCCACGCGGGCCGGTACCGTTAGCTTGCTAAGATTGCTGTTCGCGCCGTCGCTTTTACAATCTCTTCATTTTGACTGCGACCGGATTGCCTGCGACTCCATCTACAATAGAAGCGTGCTCCCACATTTATTTCATATCGGCTCATTTGCAATGCCCACCTATGGCCTGATGGCGGCAGTGGGCATGATCTCTGCGTCTGGCGGTGATTTTCCATCTGGCGCGCTTCCGCGGCCTGGATCCCGACCAGATGTGGAATCTGGGCGGCATTGCTGCATTCAGCGGAATCATGGGCGCCAAGCTGCTGATGATTCTGGTGGACTGGCGCGACTACCTGGCCGACCCGAGCCGCATTTTCAGCGTCGAGACGCTGCAATCAGGCGGAGTTTTTTCTGGCGGGCTGCTGCTGGCCATCGCCTGCAGCTGGTGGTATTTGCGGCGGGAGAAGATTCCATTTCTCTCGGCGGCCGACGTGTTTGCGCCGGGGATCGCGCTGGGACACGTCTTTGGGCGCCTTGGCTGCCTTGCTGCGGGATGCTGCTATGGCCGGGAGACTCACCTGCCGTGGGCAATTACGTTCCACAATCCGCTGGCCGCTGAAATCTCCGGGACGCCGCTGAACCGGCCGCTGCATCCGACGCAGCTCTACGAGTGCGTGGCCGAATTGATCAACTTTGCCGTCCTCTACTGGCTTTGCAAGCGCAAGAAGTTCGAGGGCCAAGTGATATCCCTGTTCATGATCGTCTATGGGATTGAGCGCTTTGTCTTCGAGTTCTTCCGTGGCGATCCGGGGCGTGGCGAGATACTGGGCGGATGGATGAGCGGGACGCAACTGATTGCACTGGGATTGGTGGTAAGCGGGTTTCTGATTTATCTCCGCCGCACCCCTCTGCGCTCCTTCCAATCTCCTGCGGCAGCAGCGCGAAAGACGGGAGCACCGACGTCCTCGCCGGCGTAAGGCATAACTAGTCGAGCCCCACATTCGCCAAAAGAGGGCGGATGTGGGCCACCTTTTCTGTCACCTGCTATCCTCAAGAGAATGGCGCGCAAAATTACACCTTCCGTTATTACCTCCCCGATCCCACCCTCCGCTGAGCCCGAGCCGATCGACTCCGAAGAGATTCTGCCCGAAGTTGAGGCGACCGAAGAAGTCGGCGGTCCCACGGTTTTCAACGCTTCCGAGGAGGACGCCGGTCTGCGTCTGGACCACTTTCTGGTGGCGCGTATTCCGGACGTGAGCCGGGTGCGGGTACAGCTGCTGGTGGAGCAGGGTAAGGTGCTGGTCAATGAGCGCCCGGCCAAGGCTTCGCTCAAGCTGAAGGGCAACGAGCAGATTGAAATCACCGGGGCCGTCGAAGCCGCTCCGCTGAAGGCGTTCGCCGAGGACATTCCGCTGACGGTGGTCTTTGAGGACAAGGAGCTGGCGGTGGTCAACAAGCCGGCGGGGATGGTGGTACACGCCAGCTCGGGCAGCGCCGAGGATGAACGCAATCGCGGGACCCTGGTGAATGCGCTGCTGTTCCGATTTAACAAGCTCAGCGAGATGGGCGGCGAGCTGCGTCCCGGCATCGTGCATCGTTTGGACAAAGACACCAGCGGCCTGATTGTGGTGGCCAAAAACGATGTGGCGCATCGCAAACTGGTGGAGCAATTTTCGTCTCGGCAAGTACACAAGACCTACATTGCGTTGGTTCACAACTGGCCCAAGGCGGACACGGGAACGGTGAACGACCCGATTGGACGCGATCCGCGCAACCGCACCCGGATGAGCACCAGCGGCATCGACTCGCGCACCGCAGTTTCGCACTACAAAGTGGTCGAGCGCCTGCTGACGCCGTATGGGCGTTTCGCACGGGTCGAGGTGCGGATTGAAACCGGGCGCACGCACCAGATTCGCGTACACATGGCATCCGTGGGACACCCGATTGTGGGCGATACGCTGTACGGTGCGCCGAAGATTCTGTTGCCGAACACTCTGGCCCGCGAACGCCAGGGAAATGCGATCAGCTCGCGCACGGAGGCGAAGAAGGCGCGCAGCCGCGGCGAAAGCGCAGCCACGCTGTCACTGCCGCGCAATTTTCTTCATGCCGCGCGTCTAAATTTCACCCATCCCAAGAGCGGACGCGCGGTGGAGTTCGAAGCGCCGCTCCCCGAGGATCTGGAAGCGTTTTTGGAAAAACTGCGGCGGATGGCCGAGCAGGTTGCGTGATCTTTCGACCCTGCCCTGCCGGGGGTTTTCGATCTGGCGGAATTGGCCTGGCAGGGCCGCAGGTGGGCACGGCCGTTATACACTTGAGATATGAATAAGCTGGTTACGGCGCTGTTTTTCGCCGCCCTCTCCCTGAGCACGGCGGCTTCAGCACAGAACTCGCAAGAGCTACCTTCTGCTCCTTCGGCAGTGCAGCCGCGTTTCCCTGGGGCACCGCTCCAGCCACCGGCGCAGAAGCAGCCCGCAGTCGAGCTGAAAGACACGCCGCCGACTCCGGAGACTGCCGGGGAGCTGCCAAGCGCGGCGACAGCCAATACTGGGGCCGAGGCCGCGACGGAGCAGCACGGCGAGGCAGCGAAGAAATCAGGCGATGCCGCTCCGCTGTTCGCGCCGATGAACACCCCGGCCGCGCCGCCGCCGACGGAGAAGCCGCTCGCCCCGGAGGATACCGGCGAGTTCCGCATCGGAGTGAAGGTTCAGCTGGTGGATCTGATCTTCACAGCGACCGACAAGCACGGCCACTTTATTAAGGACCTGAAGAAGGAAGACATTCGGCTGCTCGACGAGGGCAAGCCGCCGCTTCGGGTTGAGGCGTTTGAAAGCGAAACCGGACTGCCGCTTCGAGTCGGGCTGTTGATCGACGCCAGCAATTCGATCCGGGAGCGCTTTCGCTTTGAGCAGGACGCCGCGGTGGAATTCCTGCACCAGGTGGTGCGTCCGAATTCGGACCGGGCGTTCGTGATCGGCTTCGATTCGATCGCCGACCTGACCCAGGATTTCACCGAGGACACAGATGCGCTGGCCCACGGGATTCGAGTTCTGCGCCCCGGGGGCGGCACCGCGCTGCACGACGCGGTTTACCAGGCGTGCGACAAACTCGCCAAAGCGCCGATGCATGGCCCGTCGCGCCGCGCCATCATCCTGCTCAGCGATGGCGACGACAACCAGAGCCGGCATACCCGCGAGGAAGCCATCGAAGCTGCACTTCGCGCGGAAGCCATCATCTACGTGATCAGCACGAGTACCACGGATGGGAACACGAAAGGCGACAAGATCCTGATGCGCTACGCCGAAGCCACCGGTGGCCGGGTGTTCTTCCCGCTACGCCTCGATGAGGTGGCCAGCGCCTTTACCGAAATTCAGGACGAGTTGCGCAGCCAATACGTGCTCGCCTATAAACCGCAGAATTTCGATTCGGACGGACGCTACCACGCGATCTCGATCGACGTTCCCAGCCGGTCGCATGTGAAACTCCGCGCCCGCAAGGGGTACTACGCGCCGAAGGCGCAGTAGCTTCCTATCTGCGGGGATTTGGTTTGGATAGTGAGCGATAAGGCCTGTTGTAGACAGGTATCCAGAAGCTCTGGCTACGACCGATACAGGGCGCGTATAGTTTGGGGCATGAAGACACGGCACTTCTGGACGTTTTGCATTGTGTTTGGCGCGGTTGCAAGCGCACTAGGACAGGCAGAAACCATTAGCTCCAGCGAGGCCAAGTCGCTCGTTCGCGTCGTCCTCAGGCACGAGAAAGTTCGGCTGTCATCGCCGTATTGCACATTCGAGCAAATAGACAAAAACGGGGACGCCTTCGTCGAGGACTACTATTCGTTCAGCGCGGACTGTGATTACCCCAATACTGCGGGAGCCACAGTTGCGTTCGGGATATTCGTCGTAAGCCCTCGTACCGGGGATGTCTTGGCGTTCAACCGATGCGAATGGTTAAGTTTTCCCGAGTTGCGCCGTTTGCAGCGAAGCATCAGGCACCGGACTCACGCGACCGATACAGAAGAGATGAAATACCGCAACCAGACAGGATGCAACGACGGCAAGTAACAGTCCCAAGAGCACACATTCGTTCATTGTTGGAGAATAATCGCCATCTGTTAAGTAATCCCGATTCAGTATAAGGTGTGTTCACATGGAACGGCATCCCGGCATCTCGATACACAACATCGCAGTTGGTGGTGGAATTATGGGTGCGGTCTTTGCGGTAGGTACCTGCCTAATCTTCTTCATCGGAGTTGTTCAGGTGCGGTGGTTCCTACTGTTGAGTCTCCTGCTCGGACTGTGCATCGCTGCCCTGCTCTACTTTTGGCACAAGCGCAAGCCCGTGGAATTGACACGCATAAAACTCAGTTGAAGCTTTGGTCGCTTCTTTGCGGATTCCTGTTTATAAATCTTAGGGCTGTATCTGAAGCGCCCACAAGCGAGAGGGTCGCGTTGCTGTGCTGTTTGCGGGCGCTTGAGATACAGCGATTTGAAGGAAGCCGCTTTCGCGAGCTATGTATTTTGAATGGGGTTTGGATGAGCTGGCGCTGTCAGCGCAGTGCAAGGTGGGCAGTAACGTGTGACGCTTGAGCCGGTAAGTTGGGATCGGGCACCACGGTTTCGAGCGTAATCGCTTGTGATCCGTGCGAGTGAGTGCATGCCTGGTTGGGGCGGAGCATAGAAGAGCAACCGCGTGGCAGGGCGCGTGGATAGGACCAGTTTCGGTTGGTGTTTCAAGCGGCACCTCTCAACGGAACAGGTGGAGCTCGTAGGCGAAGCTGCACGGTGGTGAACCGCTCCACGACTTTCATCGCGCCGCCACAGCGCGGACACTTCCGAAAAGTTAAGCCTTTGGTTTCGGTTGCGACAGATCTTGTAGCTTTGGCCCGCACGGGTGCGTTCAGTAATTGAGCGCAAAGTGGCAGGAGAACGGCGCGCCGCCGGTTGGCAAGGAAGCCGAAGTTGCGGATGCGCACGAAACCGCGCGGGAGCAGGTGCAGGAGGAAGCGGCGCAGGAACTCATCGACGGGCAGACTTATGAGCCGCTTCTTGTTTCTGTGAGCGGAATCTCGCCAGCGGAATGTCACGTTGCCATCGGCCAGAGAGACGAGTCTGCGATTGGAGATGGCGACCCGGTGGGTGTATGCGCTGAGATAGCTGAGCGCATGTTCGGCTCCTCTGAAAGGGCGCTTGGAGTAGACAAACCATTCGTGACGGAACAGGATTCGGAGCCAGGAAGCAAAGACGGGTGGCGTCGCCAATGACGTCAGGCTGCCATGGAACTGGAGTTTGCCTTCGCGGAAAGCAGCCTTCAGTCCGGCGAGGAACTTACCACGGAAGACGCGACTAAGCACCCCGATGGGCAGGAAGAATGAAGAGCGGGAAGCGATCCAGCGGGAGTGGTCCGGTGCGAGTCCTCCGGCGGCAAGGACGCAGTGAATGTGAGGATGAAACTGCAAGCGCTGATTCCAGGTGTGGAGCACGCTGAAGAACCCAATCTCCGCTCCCAGATGGCGGGGATCGCGCGCGATCTCGAGCAGGGTTTCGGCGCCGGCGTGGAAGAGCAGGTTGTAAATCAGGCGCTTGTTCTGCAAGGCCAGTGGAGCCAGCTCCCGTGGCAGGGTGAAGACGACATGCACGTAACGGGTGGGCAGCAGCTCCTGTTCACGGGCCTGGAGCCAGCGAGCCCGGGCATTACCCTGGCATCGAGGGCAATGTCTGTTTCGACACGAGTTATAGGAGACGGCGACGGTATGCCCACAATCGGCACAGCGATCGCGGTGTCCGCCTAAAGCAGCGGTGCGGCAGCGTGTGATGGCCAGCAACACCTTCTGGTGTTGCCAGTGAATCCATCGGCGACTGCGTTCAAGAAAAGACTGTCCTGCATAGCGGACGATATCGGCCACCTCCAGGGGAGGCCGGTTCATGCGCTCTTTGTCTGCTCCCCTTGTCCGCCGATGGTCAGTGCATCCAGGGGACTGCTGGTGGCGCTGAGATGTCGCCGGGAGAGATGCAGATAGATTGTGGTCTCCTCCAGGTCGCGATGTCCCAGCAGCAACTGAATGGTGCGCAGGTCGGCGCCGGCTTCGAGCAGATGCGTGGCAAAGCAATGACGAAGCGTGTGCGGATGAATGTGCTTGTGGGCAAGCCCGGCGCGACATGCCGCCTGATGACAGGCGTGCCAGACGCCGTTCGGCGAAATGGGATCAGGGCCGGTATGCCAGCGGTTGCCGGGAAACAGCCAGTCCTTGGGCTTATGCCGAAGACCTCGCCAGTAAAGACGCAGCGCATCGAGCAGCTTCGAGCTGAGCATGACATCGCGGTCCTTGCGCCCCTTGCCTCCGCGGATATGAATGACCATGCGCTGGCTGTCGATATCGCTGACCTTCAGGCGTGTCAGTTCCGCTCGGCGTGCGCCGGTGGCATAGAGTGTCATGAGCAAAATGCGATGGAAGGGCGACTGGGCTGCATCAATCAGACGTGCCACTTCTTCCTGGCTGAGCACCAGCGGCAACCGGAATACGCTCTTCGGGTATGGCGTCTCCGCTATGCTCCAGCCTCGCTTCAGCACCTTGGCGTAGAAAAATCGCAAGGCTGCCAGCCGCTGCCCCACGGTGTTCGGGCAGAGCTTGCTGCTAAGCAACATCGCCTGATACTGCCGTATATGCTCGGTGCCAAGCCGGTCGGGAGAACGGTGGAAGTACTGGCTGAACTGCTCAACGTTGCGAATGTAGGTGCGTATGGTGGACTCGGAAAAGTTACGGCGCTTCAACTCCTCCAGCATGATCTGGCGTAGATGGGTCACAGGGTATCTCCTCCTGCGACACAACTTAGCTCAATTCAGCCAAGCTTCGCTCAGACACACGCGGATGCGTCCGCCGCTTCAGCGGCTTCGTTCAAATCGCCAAGTAGCTCGCTATTCTGAAACGAAACCTAACACGCACGACGTCAACAACCCCACATTCGCCAAAGGAAGGCGGATGTGGGTCACCCTGAGCTGCCGGATGCGGGCGCTGGCTTACTCTTTTGGCGCGTAATAGCCTTTTCGCGCCTGGATCTTATAATCCGGGCTGTTTGCTTTGACTTGCAGTTTGCGGTATTTCCCGTCGGTGGCGGTGTTGGTGGGGACGTAGCCGACCATGTATTGGCTGCGCAGTTCAACGCCGATCTCGTCGAAGGCTTTGCGCAGCTTTTTGGGATCGTTGCCGACGTCGATGACGCGGCCGCCGGTCTGGTCGGCAAGTTTGCGCATTTCGCTGTCGCCGGAGCGGAAGTTCATGCGGTCGGCGATCATGATGACGTAGACGATGACCTCGGACTTTTGCGCAGCTTCAATGGCGTTGGCCAGAGTCTCGTCGCTGCCCTGGTCGCCACCGTCGGTGAGCAGCACCATGGCTTTTCGGCCAGCTTCCTTCTGTAGCTTTTCGTTTGAGGCGAGGTAGACCGCGTCATAGAGCAGCGTTCCCTTGGGGCGTGAGACTGGGATGGTGCCTTGTCCGGCGCCTGCGATGCCTCCTGCCCCGCCGCCGCCTCCGTCGTTGATCTGGGTCTTTTCCATGGCGCGGCGCAGACGGGCGGCGTCACTGGTGTAGTCCTGGATGAGGTCCACCGTAATGTCGAAGTTGATTAGGAATGCCAGATCCTTTGGGGTCAAGACATCGCGCAGAAAGGAGGCGCCGACTTCCTTTTCCATGGGCAGCACGCGGGTTTGGCTGCCGCTGGTATCAATCAGCAGGCCCAGCGTGAGCGGCTGGTTGGACTCAGCCTCGAAGTATTTGATGGTTTGAGGCTTGCCGTCTTCGCTGACCTGGAAGTCTTCTTTCTTCAGGTTCGGAATCAGCGCCCCGCGCTTGTCTTTCACGTTGAAGTAGACGTTGACTACCTGTACGTTGACCTTGAGCGTGGTGACGGGCTGATCCTGTTGCGCGGTTTTGTCCTTGAGTTTGGGACCGTCCGGTAGTGAGTAACCGTTATCGTCGGGGGCATTGGACGCTTTGGGCGGCTCTTTGGGAGGACGTTGCGCCTGGACGGCGGGCAACGACATCAAACAAAGCGCAGATGCCAAGACGGCGGGTATTGTGAATTGCCTTAGGGTGAGCATAGGTTTCTCGGGCGTCCGTGCATAGTCTAGTATGTACTTACCTGCAGACTACTAACATTAGTTGCTTGCGAGAGTGAATCCGTAGTATCAAAATCTGATTTATGCGGACGGTTTAGCAATTCTGAAACCGGCTACAGTCTTTCGCGGAGGGTTTTCCAAATGCGACGCCCAGGGCGCTCTGCAACATTGCTTTCGATGCTTCTCTCAGTTTCCCTGGCTGGCGTGGCGCAGCAGGAGTTGCCGGACGCTCCTCATCCCCAACCTGCTTCCGAGCAGCCTCGGCCGGAGACGCCGGCGCTGGACGGGGCTCCCGTCAGCCCTTCTGACCAGACCCAGGCGCCCAGGGGAGAGGCCAGCTCCGCCGACACGGCTGCCGCCGGCGAAAAGGAAAACGCGCCACCGCCACCCCCTCCAGGGGGCCGCGTCCAGCCATCCAACCGGGTAGCCAACGCGCCCAGTAGTGGATACGACGAGACCAAAGGTATCATTCGCGTCAACGTCAATGCAGTCCCGATTCCGGTTACGGTGAAGGACGCCACGGGGCGGCTGTTTCCCGGGCTGACGAAAGACAACTTTTCCGTCTATGAGAACGGCGTAAAGCAGCGGATCAACTTCTTCACCAGCGATCCTTTTCCGGTCGCCGCAGCCGTCATCATCGATGTGGGAATGCCGGAGATTGCGCTGCGCAAGGTGAAGGAAACCCTCCCCGCGCTGGTCGGCTCCTTCAGCCAGTTTGACGAAATATCGATCTACACCTTTGGCAACACGGTGAAGCAGCAGCAGGACTACGTCTCTGCGCTGGGCGAAACCACCACCCGAACGCTGACGCGCGTGGAGCAACTCCAGGGACGCGGTGCAGGGCCGGAGATATTCAATCCGATGACCGTGGGACCGACGGTCAATGGAGAGACTTTCGATCCAGGCCAGCGAGGCCAGATTCAATTTGCCCCGCCCAAGAATGCCGAGCCTTCGCGGGTGCTCAATGACGCGATGGTGGCGGCTGCCAGAGACCTGGGACACCGGGCGCGCGCGAAACGGCACGTGATCTTTATCGTCTCCGATGGACACGAGATGGGCTCGCGGGCCAGCTACAAGGACGTTCTGAACGCGTTGCAGGCCAACAACGTGAGCGTCTACGGCGTGGCGGTCGATGCAGCTGCCATCCCGGTCTATGACAAGCTGGAAAAGATTCGCCTGCCGGGCCAAGGCCACGACAACCTTCTACCGAAATACGCCTCGGCGACGGGCGGCGAGATATTCAGGGAGTTCACCAAACAGTCATTGGAAGCGGCCTACGGCAGCGCGATGGAAGAGTCGAGAAGCCAGTACACGTTGGTGTATAACTCGTCGGCAACGGCGGCCACCTCCTACCGGAAGATCGAGGTGCGCGTCAGCGGCTACGGTAACAGCCTGAAGGTGTACGCTCGCGATGGCTACTATCCGGCGCCGCAGCGGCAGTAGAAAGAAGGATGGAGTTGCTCCCCGGTTTTCGCCGCGACTGGGCGCGATTTCAAAGGTGCGCAGCGACATAGGGGATCAAAGCCGGACTTTCGTAATCAAACTTAACCAAACTTAACCGGATTGTCAGTGCTTCCCGAATGACAGCGGGTGACAATCGTCGAATGTGGTGTGATATAACCCAAGTGTCTGCACTCTCCGCGGGCGGGCGGTTGCGGAGGCGGCAGTGGAATCGGAACTCCCCGCGCAGCCTGGCTTTGGAAGGATGCGACCGATTGCGACCTCTCCTGTTTTCTGGGCGGCGTTTCTGGGCACCTTTGAGGAACCATTGAGCTTTATCAATTTCGCCGCGCGCGAGATTAACTGCAAGATCGTCTATTACGGCCCGGGCTTAGGCGGGAAGACGACGAATTTGCAGCACATCTTTGACAAGACGGGCGAACAGCAAAAGGGCAAGATGATCTCGTTGGCAACAGAGACGGATCGTACGCTCTTTTTTGATTTTCTCCCGCTTGATCTAGGCACGATTCGTGGCTTCAAAACTCGCTTTCACCTCTACACCGTTCCCGGCCAGGTGTTCTATGACGCCTCGCGCAAATTAATTCTGCGCGGCGTGGACGGTGTGGTATTCGTCGCCGATTCGCAGGCCGAGCGCGCCGACGCCAACGTGGAAGCGCTGGACAATCTGATCCACAATCTGCAAGAGCACGACTACGATTTCGCCACCATTCCTTACGTCCTGCAGTTCAATAAGCGCGACCTCCCGAACGTGCTCCCGGTTGCGGAAATGAAGAATCAGTTGAGCCGCCGCGAAGAACCGGTTTTTGAGTCCATTGCCTGCCAGGGTGATGGCGTATTTGAAACCCTGAAGGAGATTGCCCGGCAGGTTCTGGTCGAACTGAAGAAATCCTGATCCGCTTTTCCCACTACTCTCTCCCGAAATCTCTTTTCGCTGCTCTCCGCAGGCTGCCGTGCCAGACACCGCCGCGGCAAAGAAACGGCATGGGCGTCGATTGCGCTCTGCGCCGATCGTGCGGGGAGAAGGCGTGCCCTCAATTTCACTGTAACTTTTTCGGAGCATTTCAATCGAACAGTTCAGAAGCAGGCATGACCGAAGTTGAGGGCCAGCGCCGTGAAATTGAGAATCGATACGCCGAAGTCTTCCGAGATCACTCCGAAATCGCTATACCTTGATCGCCGCCGTTTTCTGGCCGCAGCCGCAGGATTCGGAGCTGTGGCGCTCTCCGGCATGAAAATTTCAGAGCTACTCTCGCCGTCGGAACACGCGTTTGCCGGCACTGGACTGCAAGCCTCGCAGAGCCCGATCAGCACTACGGGTGAGAAGCTGACGCCCTTGCAGGACATCACGCATTACAACAATTTTTATGAGCTCTCCACCGACAAGGAGGGACCGGCGAAGCTTGCGGACAAGTTTCATCCGCAGCCCTGGGCGGTGCAGATCGATGGATTGGTAAACAAGCCGCAAAAGTTGGACTACGATGCCCTGCTCAAACTCGCGCCGCTGGAAGAGCGGGTTTACCGGCATCGCTGCGTGGAGGGCTGGTCGATGGTGATTCCCTGGATCGGCTTTCCGCTGAAGGTGCTGCTGGATCGCGTGGAGCCCACGGCCAAGGCAAAGTACGTGGCCTTTACCACCGTACTGCGCCCCAGTGAACTACCTGGACAGCAGCGCGACGTACTCAAATGGCCGTACGTGGAAGGTCTGCGGCTGGACGAAGCCATGAATCCACTGACCCTTTTCACCGTAGGTCTCTATGGAGAGACGCTGCCGAACCAGAACGGCGCGCCGGTGCGGGTTGTGGTGCCCTGGAAGTACGGCTTCAAGAGCGCGAAGTCCATTGTGAGAATTAAAGTGGTGGACTACATGCCGCCGACCAGTTGGAACGAAGCCAATCCGAATGAGTACGGCTTCTATTCGAACGTAAATCCGCAGGTGGATCACCCGCGCTGGAGCCAGGCAAGAGAACGCCGGATCGGTGAGATCTTTAAACGCGACACGCTGATGTTCAACGGCTATGGAGACTTTGTCGCCGAGATGTACAAGGGAATGAATCTGAAGAAAGATTTTTAGGTGTTCCCAAGCGCAATAAAAACGGGGCTCGCGCAGCCCCGTTTTTCTTATGCCCCTCACCGCGGGCACACAGTTTGCAATTGAGTGTCATTGGCCACCAGCTTTTCGGGTCAGCCACCCTGCAACTTCGGTCCAAAAGAAAACGCCAATCTCGGAACAACCATCACAGCTTATCTGAAAGGAAGAACTAGAATGACCAAAGCTGCGATGAAGTCTATGCTGATGACCGCTGCCATGTCCGGCCTGCTGGCTGGCGCCACGACGACGGTTTCGGCCACCACCAACAACAACTCCGGTGCGAATAGCGTGACACGCGCCATGGGCCTGTCTGCTTCGTCGAGCCTTGGCGAAGATAAAGAAAAACACGCCTGTAAAGGCCAGAACTCCTGCAAGGGAAAAGGCGGCTGCAAGACGGGCGATAACGGATGCAAAGGCAAGAACTCCTGCCAGGGCAAAGGCGGTTGCGCCACCGACGGATCGAAGAAGGCGGTGTAGTTTACAGATGCACGCGTGACAGACACATTCGAGGACCGGCGTGCTCCGGTCCTCCTATTCTCCGCAAAAAGGTACGCGTCATGCCGGCAAATCGATTCAACGCCTTCACCGAATACGGAATTGGAATTGGACTGAGAATTCCACATTACCAGCACATTCTTGAAAACAAGCCGGTGGTGGACTGGTTCGAAATCATCTCGGAAAACTACATGATTGACGGCGGACGTCCGTTGGCAATCCTCGATCAAATTCTGGAGCAATACAAGGTTGTGCAGCATGGAGTTTCCATGTACTTCGGCTCCAGTCAGCCACTGAATCGGGAGCACCTGAGGCGTTTGAAGCGGCTGGTGCGGCGCACCGGAACGCCATGGCTCTCCGACCATCTGTGCTGGGGCAGTGTAGATGGGCGCTACACGCACGACCTGCTTCCACTGCCCTACACGTGGGAGGCGGTGAAGGTTGCGGCGACAAACATTCGCCTGGTGCAGGACTTTCTGGAACTTCCGGTGGTGATTGAGAACGTGAGCAGCTACGCCGAGTTCCACGACTCAGAGATGACGGAGTGGGAGTTTCTGACCGAAGTAGTGGAGCGCGCCGACTGCGGGATTCTGCTCGATGTGAATAACATTTACGTCAGCTCGATCAATCACGAATTCGACCCGGCAGAGTACGTGGATTACATTCCCGCCGAGCGCGTGGCGCAGATGCACATCGCCGGACATTCGCGATACGAGCGCTTCCTTCTCGATACGCATGATCACCCGGTGATCGATCCGGTATGGAAACTCTACGAACGGGCTTTGAAGCGCACGGGACCGACGGCAACGCTGCTGGAGTGGGATGATCGCATCCCACCCTTTGAAGAGGTTCACCATGAGGCGCTGAAGGCGAAGAAGTATCTGGATGCGGTGATTGTGACGGCGAGGACGGACGAGGCGCCGCAGTTCGCAGAAGCGCGGCCATGACCGGCCTGCTCGAATTCCAACGTACCCTGGCGCGAGCGGTGATGCAGCCCCTGAGCACGCGGGACAACATGAAGCGCGGCACAAGTCGCGGTGCCAATCGCGAAACCGAAGACGCGGTCGCGCTGGTCAAACCGAATTCGCGCCTGAGTAGTTTTGAGCGGCTGGAGATTTATAGCCGCTCGTACTGGTCTCGCGTGCTGGATGCTTTCAGCGAGGATTTTCCGGGAGTGCGCGCGCTGCTTGGCGCAAAGCAATTCGACCGGCTGCGCCGGCGCTACCTGGCCGATTGCCCGTCCGAGTCATTCACCATGCGCAACCTGGGAAGACATCTGGCCGCGTGGATGCAAACGAATCAAGCGATGCCCGGAGCGAATTACGGCATCGCGCTGGACATGGCCAAGCTTGAGTGGGCGCAGATCGAGTCGTTTGACGCCGCTGAGCATGAGCCGTTGAGCCCTGCTGACGTTGCGGGGCTCGCTCCCGAAAGCATTCTGCAATTGCAGCCCCACTTACGATTGATCGAAGTTGGGCACGAAGTTGACACGCTTTTGCTTGCGATTCGCGAAGCTGCCAAGCGCAAGGGCGGCGTGCCGCGCGCGGTTGGACAAAAGAGAATCGCGCACGCTCTCTCTGCAGGCCCGGTTTATATCGCGGTTCATCGTATTGACCTGGTGGTGCACTACAAAAGACTGGATGCTGAAATGTTTCGGCTGATGAGCGCACTGGCGAGGCGAGGGTCGATCGCGGAGGCCATCGAGTTTGCGTACGGGGACTCGACGCTGACGGCCGAACAAGGCCAGCAGCACATTGAACGTAGTTTTACGCTGTTTGCCGCACTCGGCTGGTTCTGCAAATCCGGCTCATTGGCAAGTGAGGAAATATCATGACTACGATCACGCGCACATTCGCCGAAGCCTACCGCGGGTTCAGTCGGTTGAGTTCCTGGGCACAGTCACCGTTTCTTCTCTTCGTGCGCCTCTACTGGGGCTTTCAGTTCATGCAAACGAGCTGGGGAAAGCTGCACAACCTGGCTCACGTGACGCAGTTTTTTACATCGTTGGGAATCCCCGCGCCAGGGCCGACCGCATTGTTTGTTGCCTGTGTTGAGTTTTTTGGCGGCGCGCTGCTGATCCTGGGATTGGCCTCGCGCCCGGTGGGACTGGTGCTCACGGTAGATATGCTGGTCGCTTTTTTTACCGCGGACCGGGAGGCTTTGATTTCGATCTTTAGCGACCCTGGAAAATTCTACAGCGCTGCTCCGTACACATTTCTGTTCGCCTCCGCGCTGATCCTGTTTTTTGGACCGGGATGGTTCGCGCTGGACACGCTGATTGCGCGGCACTATGATTCGGCGCGCGCAAGCGAGCAGGGCCGCTCAGTGCATTCGACCACCCATGCAGACGCGGCCTGATGCTCGCAAAACGCTGCTTCGGACACGGACAAACGCATCGCCCCTAAGCTTGCGTCTGCTGCATGTGTGAATGCCGATTAAGATTTCTAATGCGCGAAAATTGCTCCGGACAAGGGCTGCTTTTCATTCCCACATGGCCAAGGGCTTTAGCCACCGAACGATCAAGACGATTTGGTTAGTCATTACTCTTTCCCCGGTTGCGGATTGTCGAGTTGGCTCGCGCAAGATTATTATGGCCGGTGATGATCAACCCCGCCACCGGCAAGATTCTGGACGCGCTCTCCGAAAACTGGCAAGCGGAGATGCGTAGCTTCCATACCTACAATACATTCTCCGAACGCGATGCGGACCCAATCCGCAAGCGCATTCTGCGCAACCTGGCCGACGCCGAGGCGCGGCACGCATCGCTGTGGGCCAAGCGAATTCTTGAACTCGGCGGCGAGCTGCCGCAATATGACGGCGGCGCCGCGGGTGACGCCGACACTCTGGCAAATCGCGTAGGCGGCCCGGGGATGGCGCTACGCCGCCAGGAAATCGATGAGAGCCGTCACATCGCAAGTTATGGAAAGCAACTGGAAGAGCTGGGCGATCAGCCGAGCATTGAGATTCTGCATCAGGTCATTGAAGACGAGCAGGGGCACTACCACGACCTTGGCTGTCTCATTCGCGATCATTACCCGGCATCGGCCGTCGCCGAGATCGCGGCCGATCCTAAGTCGGAAATAGCTGAATTGCTGGCCAAGCGCGTGAACTCCGGCAAACAGGCCGCCGGCTGGATTGGGGATGCGATCTACGGAGTAAACGATGGACTAGGCGCAATCTTCGGAATCGTCTCTGGGGTCTCCGGCGCAACCCTGGGCAATTCCCATTACGTGCTGCTGGCGGGAATCGCCGGCATGGTCGCAAGCGCCCTGTCCATGGGCTCCGGCGCATACCTTGCAGCCAAAAGCGAAGGCGAAATCTACGAGGCGGAGCTGACGCGTGAACGCGAAGCCATTCAGATGAACGGGCCCGAAGCTCGCGAACTGTTATCGCTTTACTATCAGGTCAAAGGCCTGCCCCAGGCAGACGCGGATCGCGTCGTGGAACATATCGCCAAAGACCCCGAACAGATGCTGCGCGCGCTGGCCGCCGAACGCCTGAACTCGACCGAAGAGGCTTTGAGTAATCCGATGACCTCAGCCGCCACCGGAGCGCTCTCGACCGCAGTCGGAGCCTTCGTACCGATCATTCCGTTCTTCTTCTTGAGTGGATATCCGGCGGTGATCACCTCGGCGGTGATCTCGCTTGCGGCGCACTTTGCGGTGGGTGCGGCAAAGTCGCTGATCACGGTTCGCTCCTGGTGGGGCAGCGGATTTGAGATGACCGCTGTTGGCGCGTTGGAAGGCGTTGTGACCTACGTCATTGGAATCGGATTAGGCAGACTGGGCTAGATGGAAGCTTTGGTAGCGACAAACTGCGCCACGGATCGCAGGCCAATTGCGCTTCCCCGAAGACGTCGCGTCCGAACCCAGGGCGCAAACTTTTCGAGAGTAGGCTGGGTAGTACGCTGCTGAACCGCGCTGAAATCCGCTTCCTTTTGGCGAAATGGCCGGGACGAAAGAAACGGCCGCGATGCCCACATAATGCTGCCCGCCGCGTCGGCGCAGGGAGTGTGCGGAGAGGAACATGGATCAGGCGAATGCCGGGTCATGGCTTGTTGCGCAAGCTTGCTGCTCTGTTATAATTCCTTCAACGCGATGATAATCGCGCCTTTTCGACAGTCGGGGAGTGGCTCAGCCTGGTAGAGCACCTGGTTCGGGACCAGGGGGTCGGAGGTTCAAATCCTCTCTCCCCGACCATTATCTTGTTGATTCGGCTAGCTCAATTCTCGCGGTTCCCGCAACTTTTCAATTCCAAACGCTAAGTTTTGTGGCCTAGTTGCGTCCTTCGCGCTTATCGGCCACCTCAGTGAGCAAGTTCCCGCTCAGTTCCCGCTCTGCTGCTTGTTTGCTACAGCGGCTTCCCTCAGAGGGGGATTCCTCGTCGAGTGGATGGTCTTGCATTCTGGACAAACGGGCTCCCCATCTGTGGTACCGGGAGGGGGACTTGATACCGTGCGTTCCTGAAAACCCCTGCCGGGCAGCTAAAGTAATGTGTTAATAATCACTTAGCTAAACACCCTGCCCCTGTCGAATAGCGATTCTTGACCCGCTGCGACGCCATAAAATAGTAAAACTTAGTAAAACATACCCGTGGCATCCCCTTCCGTAAACCAGAAAAGCTGCGCAGCAGGGAATTAGTTTGGCGGCTAAATGGAGTCATGGGTGGAGTATTAAGTTTATGCTACTCTGCTCACCATGGAAGACAAACCTGCAAAGCCTTTGCCAGAGAACCGCTTGGGTGGCTGGCTTCCTCGTCCGACAAAGACTGTGTGGTACTCAATCGCTTTCCTTTTATTTGGAATTGCCTTGGGCTTTGTCGCGAATCTACAGGTGCAACTTCACATTGGTCTTTCGGCGGCGGAGCGGGCTCGCAGATTCCTTGAGATTGGATACTTCATCGCTGGCCTTATTCTTCCCATCTTGGCAGCTTTCGGGTTGTACCAACTCAAACTTACGCGAGATGGATTGAAGCAGACGCAGGAATTAGCCCAAACTAGCGAAAACCGTGAAGCCCTCAGACTGGCGATAGAACAGTGTTTGTTCTACGCACAAAAGGTTAGCCCAGCACAGGACGAAGTCGCGCGAAGGGTACTGACTGCACAGTCGGGCAAGTTTGCTCACATTGTTCTAAACCCAAACTTGGCGCAGCCGCCCTGCAAGGTCTCGAAGGGAACCATCCAGCTCTCTTACGAACTCAATCTTGAGCATGCGGCAAAGCTCATGGACGAACTCAGGCCCATCGATTTCATGAACCTGCTGGAAGGATTTGCGATTCCTTTCGCTGCAAATATGGCAAATGATGACGTTGGTTACTTCGAAACAGGGACTGCATTTCTCCAGTTGGCACAGACCTATATGCCATGTTTCCAATTCCTGCGCGCAGCTCAGCAGGCGCGATTCATGGCAGTGACCTCACTCTATGAGCATTGGCAGCTGCGATACACCAAAGAGCACCTCACGTTTATTCGTGACTCCATCGATAGACAAATCCCGCGCTAGACCAAGTCGCAAGAAAACACCCCACCACGAAGGATGGGGTGTCTCTGGTGCAATCTTGCTTCTACTTCCTTACAGGTTCAACAGCGGCCTTCTCTTCCTTCGGAGGTTCCGCGGAAATGTCCTTGATCTTCGGGAAGTGGAGGTCTACGTCGTTGACTACATCGACCTGAAGCACATCCTTGAAGTCAGGACCATACCAGTAATTCTTCCCTATGCCTCGCATTACGACGCTCACATAGGTCAACCGATAGGTTCCCTTAGCACAATCCCCAACTTGACCCTCCACCGCATATTCACCGCGACCAATCTTGCGCCACTGGGGTAGGGAATATTCTGTTGATAGACCAACTTGGTTCTCCTGTGGAGAACCCTGCAACCGAAAATAGACGGTCATACCCTGAATGTCGGGGTCGCCGTCGAAAATCAAGAAGCAGGTGCTACGATCTCCGGGCTTGTGCTCCCCGCTGCACGCATTTTGTTCGTGCTCGGAGATCATCGGGTGGTCTTTTTGTGTGGACTGCTGAGCGATCATCGGGTGGTCTTTTGGGGTGGGCTGTTGAGCGTTCGCCGCGAGGCAAAGGCAGAAGAGGAGAGGAAGCAACTTGAGCTTCGTCATATATATCCTTGGTTCCTTTCGTAACTGTCAGTAGAACAATTTGATTGACAGCACGAAGTCTCCAACGATAAAACTTCATCTGTTGCCTAAACAGATGCCGCTGAAGACTTCGGCTGCATTTCGGTTGCGAGGGTCGGGTGAGTCTGCTAACCCATCCGGCCCTAGCCACTCCCCTCTCGCCATCCCAAATTTCTGAGAACGGGTTAAGGTTCGTTGCTGGCATTGAACGTAACTCTTTACGTTGTGCTAGTCAATATCGAACCGCAATACAATTACCAACCTAAAACCTATTTACAATCAACAGTTTACAAATAACTAGCCAACAGTTATCCACAAATTGCCAATAGATGCACCCAAAATGTTGCATAAATTTTGGTGCAGTGAACAAAAAGCGAACCGCGTTGGGGGATTAAGGCCAGCCGGAGGGAAATAAAATTCCCCCAACGGGAAAAATCGTTTTGCCCTTCTCCCTCGCAGCTCCCAGCGTTAATATTCGATTCGATATCCGGGAACAAACCTACCTGGTTACCGAAATTGGCAGATTAAGCTTCCCGGCGCGGTATGGCTCGTCTCTTACAGTGCCTCCGGGGCATCACAGGCGGAGGTGGATAAGAAAATTGAAAGTTGGCTTAAGAACAGCGAGGGCGCTTAGTCAGCCCCTTCCTGTAGAGGAGCAACGATGGCATCGTTGAAGAGAATGGCTATCATACTACCCGCGTTGCTCCTATTTACTGGCTGCGACACAGTCCGGTCGTACTTTAGATACCTTGTCGTCAAGCAGGACACCAGAATGGAAAGCTATATGGCGGAGCCATGTGGCGCTTCCCAGTGTGAGATATTGATATTCACCCTCAAATACAAGGGGAACGTCATCCAAGCTCATTGTGAGGAATGGGACACTAAGAACCAATGTCATGGGCTGAGGGTGGGAGAGACGTATAAGCTTAAACGGGATGACTGGGGGTTCCTGAGCTTAGACGAACCACATGTGGTTCTCGCCATCGAGAAGGAACACCTTGAATAGTGACTAACGATGACCATAACTACCGGGATAGCCATCTATGGCGCGGTGCTCTCCACCGTTGGAGTGGGGTGGAACTTCTACAACGAATGGAAAGAGAAAAAGAAAGCTGCTGATGAGGAGGTTGCTAGGCGACTGGAACTTAGGCGACAACTATTCGTACTCATGCAGGGGATACCGTGTATAGGGGCTGAGCTTGTCATGCCATGGAGCCTAGAAGCCAATAGCCGCCCCACCTATAACGAGCAGCTAATCATGCTCATAAACAGCTACCTTGGATCTATCAGTTCTGACCTTACCGCGCTGTTCTCCCTACCTGAGGCTCAGTCTGTATATAACCACACATTTAAAGTTGTTCCATTGCCGTGGAATCATCCGGAGTTTGATGAAGCCATGAAGAAATCATATGAGGAAGAGTTCCTGCCACTCCAGAATCTTTATCTAGGGCTTGAGATGTTGCTGATGAAGGAACACCTGCTAATCCGTCGTTAGACCCAGGAGTCTTCAGTCTGCAGCCGTGGCTCCCCCCTATAATCCTTCCCCCATGACCGCATCACGGTGATCGACGGCATTGGTGTCTTTTTCACCTTCGACCCGACCATCAGGCGTCATGCACACGTCATAAATCTGCATCAGGGTGGCTCCGTCCGATGCGGCGACGGTCATATTTGCTGGCTGAAGAAACTTCGCTCGAAATCTCATTAACTTTCCTCCGTTGGCATCGTTACGAGTACCACTACTTATAGGGTTCGGTAGTCGGAAAACTGCCCTTAGATAGAAATTCCATCGGCCATGTCAAGAAATTAATGGAGTAGATGAGCATCAATTCACAGGTTTCACCCTGATTCGCAGTATTTAGCTTCATGATTGCTAATTCTCAAATCGGGGTTGCTGGAATATGCTGAATACATGGCGGAAAAGAAATCATTCTGGGGGTGGCTCAAGCATTGGCTCTTCGACCATCTCTCCTTTGCTGCTCTCGAACACGGAGCGAAATTACTACTTGAGTACTGGAAGGTGCCGACTGTGAGCGGCGTGGTGGGGGGGCTGGCAGGGCTCATAGCAGTGCTAAAAACGGCACACTCGCCCGTCTTAATCGGGCTGGCTGCATTTATCATTGCCATTTCCACTTGGAAAAAGTGGGCTATAAGCAAACAGATGCTTGACCGTATTGAGTTTAACTATCTTCCTCGCTCCCCGCTCGATAACGGCTGGAAAAAAGCCTATAAGCCGGAAGGCACAGCCGAATTCGGCAGGGATAACGACATCCCCGACAGCTTGCGTATCAAAGTGACGAATAGCGAGTTTGCGATGGACTATCCAGTGCAGCATCAGGCTAAAGAAGCTAACCATCTGGAGTTCACCGCGAAATACGTCAACAGCGTTGACGTCCAACAAAGCACGATGATTTTTACCGACGTTGAGGTGGCTACCAAAGACGGGTCGCAATGCAAGATGGTATGGATAAAATACTACCCCGGTGCGAGGGATACGTACCCAACTCCTGGGGAAGAATCAAAGGCCTCGATTAATCGAATACAGGAACAAACGGTATCTCTCCCCCCTCTAAAGCTTGATGGAAACAGGGTGACGCTTGATATTGATTTTCCGGAGGTAGTGAATTCGGCACTTGGCACTCAGGGGTGGGTCTATAAGTCGGTTAAAATGGTTCGGCTCAGAGGGGCACTGTCTATCTCTCCGCTTGTATTTAGTAAGATTACGCCGCGTTTCTGATAGGTTCGGGGTGTTGCTCCGTATGCGTTCGAGCAAGTCCATTCTTTTGCCAAGCAATTGACTGTGATGTAGTTGGTTCATGACTGAACCGCAAGAGCACAGAGTGAGACGTCGGCGGAGCCGGGAAGAGGCGGCGCAGCTGGTATTGGAGTATGAACAGAGCGGACTGACGCGGCAGGCGTTTTGCCGCCGGCACGGTCTTTCGTTAGCGACGCTGGACAACTACCGCAAGCGCAGTGCGTCCGTAGGTGCTGCGGTTCCGGATGGTGCGGCATCCTCACACAGCGTTACATTCGTTCCTCTTGAACTGGTGGAGCAACCCGCGATCGCAGGGCAGGAGGCGCGCCAGGGCGCGACTCTGTTTGTCGAACTGGCCGGCGGCCGCCGCGTCGGCGTGGCCAGCGGCTTCGATGCGCTGACGTTGACGCGCCTGATTGCAGTGCTGGAACAGGAGTAAGGCGGTGTTGGGGTTGGGCGCGGCCACGCGCGTCTATGTCGCCACCGGTGCTACGGATATGCGTCTCGGTTTCGATGGTCTGTATGGTCTTGTTGTGGGCCAGTTGCAGGAGAATCCGGAAAGCGGCCATCTGTTCTTGTTTTCTAATAAACGCAGGGATCGCATGAAGATCCTTTTCTTCGATGGCAACAGCCTCTGGGTTTGCGCGCGCCGCATGGAGCAGGGCCGGCTGCACTGGCCCGTGTCCGAAAACGGGCGGGTGCAGTTGAGCCGCGAGGAGTTTGCGCTGTTGATCGGCGGTATCGATCTGACCGCAACGACGAAGCGGAAGTGGTATCGACGATCCGTCGCAGAAGATACAAATAACCGCATAAATACAGGCGATTCGATGACATATCCACAGCGGGATCTGCGATTATGAACGCAGATGAATCCAGCTTCCAAGTCGCCTCTGCCGGTGGTGCTTGATCCGGTTGTAGCCGCGATCATCGCGCAGCTGCAGAAGCAGTTGGAAGCGAAAGATCAGGATCTTGCGACGAAAGAGACGCTGCTTGTGAGCAATCAGCAGGCGCTTGCGAGATCTGAGATGCTGGTGCTGAAGCTGAAAGAAGAGCTTCGCATGGAGCGCATCCGGAAGTACGGCAAGCGCAGCGAGAAGCTTTCGGACCTCCAGTTGCAGATGCTGGATCTTGAGCCTGCGGTATCGAGCGAAGAAATCGATTCCGAACTTGCCAGCGGTCCGCTGCCCGACAGCGGGCAGAACAGCGCGGAGGACAACCAGCCACAGCGTAAGAGGAAGCAGCATCCTGGCCGCAACGAACTGCCAGCCCATCTGGAACGGGTTGAGGAGATCATTGCCTGCACGCCGGAGCAGTGCAAGTGCGGGGAGTGCGGCGGCGAGACCAGCGTCATCGGTTACGAGGAGACGGAAGTGCTGGGCAAGAAGCCCGCCGTTCACTTCGTTCGCGTCATCAAGCGCGAGAAGCGTGCCTGTGCGGCGTGTGCCACGCACGGCGTTGCAACGGCCGCTGTGCCTGTGCGCATTGCGCCCAAGTCGATCTTCTCCGACGAAGTGATCATCGACTTCGTGGTGAATAAATACTGTGACGCGTTACCACTGTACCGCCAGCGTGCGATGCTCCTGCGCGATCTCGGCATCGAGGTGGCGCTCACCACCATCGACGATGCGGTGCTGCGGGTAGGCGAGTTGCTGATCCCCGTGGTTGGCTGGATGAAGCACGATCTGCTTGCCGGCAATTACATCCAGGCAGACGAGACCTACGTCGGAGTGCAAACCAGAGAGAAGAAGGGCAAGAACCACACCGCATACTTCTGGCAGTACAGTTCGCCAGGCGAAGGCGTGGTCTTCGACTTCGAGATGACGCGCCGCGGCGAAGTGCCAAGAAATGTCTTCAAAGATTATTGCGGCATATTGCACACCGATGGGTATGCCGCATACAACGAAGATGTCGGTGCCGACGGCATGATCCATGCGTGCTGTATAGCTCATGCAAGAAGAAAATTTATCGAAGTCGTCAAGGTGAATGCCAAGTTGAAGACGACCGACGTCGACTCGGCGCGCGTTGTCGTGCTCATGGACGCGTTGTTTGCGATCGATCGCGAGGCACGCGAACAAAACCTGTCGATCGCAGAACGCGATGCGCTGCGCCAGGAGCGTGCGCCCGCGCTGCTTGATGAGTTGCATGCACTGCTCATGAAGATGAAGGATCGTGTGCTGCCGAAATCCGCAGCGGGCAAGGCGGTCTTCTATACGCTTACACGCTGGGAAAAGCTGACGCGCTTCATGCAGTACCCGGTGATCGAACTCTCGACAAACTGGGCGGAGAACTCGATGCGCCCGATCTCGATCGGCCGCCGGAACTGGCTGCACCTTGGCAGCAAGGAAGCCGGCCCCAAAATCGCCGCCATCTTCAGCATCGTCGAGAGCTGCCGCAAGCTCGGCGTGCCCATCCGCCAGTACCTGGCTGACGTGCTGCCCGGCATGGCCGACCGCTCCATCCAATCTCTGGCCGACCTCACCCCCACCGCCTACGCCGCAAAACCAGCGAACTAACCTATCCTCGGCTGGCCGAAGCCGTCAACCATGCAGTTGCTCGAATGGATACGTTGCTCCCACCAATGTGCGGTGAACCCTTACCTACACCATGGGTGCTCATAACATCATTAGCGGGAGAAAAACAGATGACTACACCAGGCACGCCGACTCCGCCGCCAAATCACAATGAGCTAATGGAAGTGTACAAGACCATCTTCGATACGTGGCGTTCGCAGGTGGATTCTTCCTGGCAACGCAGCAGCTACTTTGCCGCTTTTGAGATTGCAGCCATTGGTGGCTGTTGGTTATTGGTCAGCGGGGACAGAAGGCTGCCAATAGAAGCTGGCATTGGTTTTTCGGTTGGCGGCTTCCTGCTGACCGTGATTTGGGCGGTGAGTACAAGTAAGATGCATGAGTATGTACGCCACTGGTGGGACAGCATACAGAAGATCGAGGCTGCTCTTGCTCTGAGTCCTCATGACTATGCAGAGCAGCTTGAATTTAAGCGAGAACAAGCGCGAAGCATTCTGCCGTACAAACTCCTGGTTGTATCGATACCATTTGTGTTTAGTTTGGTGTGGGTAGCCCTTTTTGTAATCGCCGTTGTACGCCTTACCTGCTTTATGCGGCTCACCTGTTTGTGAGGTAAAGGCTTTCACAGGCAGCGCTGAGGATTTACTCAACTGACTATACTGTCGCATGATTACTACGCTTCTTGCGGAGATGCTGCTGAATCAGCAGCATCCGATTCCTCCTCAAGATCATGCAATCGCGGCTCCCACGCAAACCCGCTGTCCGCGTCGATGGAGTCTGGGGTAGAACACTTGGTGAGAGCCCAAGCTTTTCTATGGTTCTTTCCACTTTCGTCAGGGTAGGCATACCGGAGGTCGTACATATCGTACAGGCGCTGGTAGAAGTTCAGGTAATGAACAGGGCTCTCTGTGGGAGGATAATGAGGCCAAATCTGAACTCGATCAGCGGTACACTTATATACAACCAGCCCCACTGATTCGTACCGCATCGGCGGGTCAGTAATGGATGTTCGCCCGGATAAGGATGTTAATACACTGTGATATCGGACGAGTTTTTGAAGGGGCTTTTCTTCAATGTCAAACGATGCATCCTGTGCGTCAACTTCGCCAATTTTCGCAAACTTGATGAAATGCAAGAACCCAAACACAAATCCGGGATACATCATGTGGATGTTTGCGCAATCCCCCAGTGCCTCCTCCATGCGATTTGTTAGGTTCCGGAACGCATTCCCGGTGCTTTTAGCGGATATCCCGAGCGCAGGTCCCAGACCCGGCACGTCCACTGTCACATCGATATTCTTGCCTTTTATTCCCCCGAACACCGTCTGCTCTGACTCCGATTGAGATTTAGGAGAAAGTGACAGTCTGTATTCCCGGTTTGTTTTGTGGTTCGATGCCAGCGGTGGAGTTGGACGAAGCCATTCCGGTCGGAACCCGCCCTCTAAAACCAGCCTATCGGAGCAATGCTGATGTATGGCTTTGATGTGCCCGCCTGATTGCGTTTTGGCCGTTCCACATAACTCCTGAAGGCCAGCGGTCAACGTCCGGATTGGTATTTGGTCTACTTGTGGCTTCGCCATTGTTCGATTTTGTCCGCCGCTTCACGAAGAAGCAAACATTCTGATTTTGTCAGACCCAACCGCGTCCGTAACACATAACGGTCGGCGATATCGGCTACTCCGCTAGTGTCCCCTCCCGCGAGTCCCTGTTCAAGCTGGGGAATCAATCTCGATACCTGCTGACCAGTTGGCATTGGCACCAACACCTGCTTTGCTTCCGACGGCTCCAGCTTTAGCAGACCGCCACCAAGTGCATGTCCCTCCAACTCGCAGCTTAGGCGCGTAAGCGATGACAACCAGCCAGTAGTCACATAAGGAGTCATTGCATTGCCGTCGAGAAATCGAACTAGGTGCAACGTATTGGGAGCGACAAGACGGTCTCGATTGCCGACAATTCTCGGAAACTGCCCCGACATATATGTAAGGAAGGCATCGGCAACGTGCACGTGAGGCACAGAGTACCAGTAGTCCCTAATATCGCATTTGTAGCGTGCGGGTACCTTTAGCTTTAGACCAACCTGAAGATACCGCTGCAGAGAATCTGGCAAGGCGCTTTCTGCAATTGGGGGGATTGCCAAAAGGTAAGACTTTTCCCCCGCTGTCCGACGCCTTAGCCAATCGGTCTTTTGAAATTCGAGACCACTGAATCCGCTCATCGCCAGGATTGCCGGACGAAGATATTTGTTTGTTATCGCGTAGTGTTTCTTTTCGTGTTCGGAGAGGTGGAAGAAATCATTGTGCCCGGTTACGTACCCAATTCCTACGTTCGCAATTTTGCCAAGGCGGATTACTCCCCTGCGCCCTGAGAGGTGCTTGTAAAGTTCACGAGCCTGACTACTGATGACATACCAAGCAAAGCGGAGCTTACCTTTATGAATCAGTTCAAGGTCTACCTGCTCACGTTCCTCGTGATTACCGTCGATATTGTCGGAAGATACGATAGTGAAGCTCTCGCAAGGCTGCCGATAGCCACGGCATTGGAGCAGAATTGTGCTCTGGCTCAGGTCGGCGAACAACTTGTCTCGAAACATCCGAACGGTAATCTCACGGAAATTGGCGGCTAAAGTCTTCAAAACCTCTCGTGCGTACTGCGCATGTCCGAGTTCAACCGGAACTACCATGCCGAGGCTACCGCCGGGACGCAAGAACCTCGTCGCATGGACGATAAATGGTGCCCACGACGAAGAAAGCTCCGGCAGCTTGGCTCCTGCCTCTGCCGCTCGTTTGAGCGCCTGTTTACGTTGCGATCCAGTAAAGGTCTGATACCGAATGAACGGGGGATTCCCGACCACGCAGTCAAATTGAGGAATCTGGCTGGGGGGGACGGAAAAGAAATCTTGCTGCAGCAAGTGCGATTTGGGTATTGCCTGCGCACACACCCGCAACGGGGCTTCGGAGATATCGATTCCCCACACCTGAGGTGCCGTTGCTCCTAGTTCCCGCAACCGCGCAAACGAGGCTTCCAGAAAAACGCCATCTCCACAACTTGGGTCAAGAACTGTTTCATCAGGTCTGGTTAGCGCCCACCGTATAAGGTTCTCGGCAACAAGTCGGTCTGTATAGAAAGCTCCGAGAGCCTTTTGCTGGGACGCTGACGCTGTCATGGTGGTCGTATGATTGAATGTACAACACCGGGCTCGCAAAATCTTCCAAAATCAAGTGCGAGCCGTCGGGCAACGACTGCCCACGAATTGAGATAAGAAAGCGTCACAGACGCCCCAGCTATCTTTCCTCACCTGCATCTTCGCCAACGACGATCCAGTCGAGGCTGCGGCCTGAATGCGCCTTCAGTTTCAGCAACAGCTCCAACGTGGGCACGCTCTCCCCCTTCTCGTATTTCGATAGCTGCGCCTGGCCGATACCCAGAATTTTCCCGAACTCACCTTGCGTCAGGTCGAAACCGCGAATTTGGCGGATTCGCCGCCCCATAGCCGTGAGGTTAAGCCGAGTCTGAGGTTTTTTCCTGATTGCTTCATTCCTTATACGAATATTTTATTCTTGATACAACTATTTCGTGCGCTCTGTCTTCTTTATCCCATGTGCGCTGGCTGCACGCAATTGGCAGGTGAGGTACGTGTTCACCTCCCGCCAAAAGGAGAGACCTGAGTGATAAACCCAACCATTGAAGTCAAATGCCCATACTGCGAAAAGGAATTCCAGCTTCCGGTAGGTGAGGTACTCTCTCCCCTGGTCGATGCTGAGATTGAGCGTCGGCTGGGTGAAGAACGGCAGAGCATCATCAATCAAACCCGCGAATCCACAGCAAAGGAATCCGATGAGCGCAACCGCTTACTGTTGGCGGCGAAGGATAAGGTCATCGCCGATATGCGGGAACAAGTCGAGGAACTTCGTCGGAAGGCCGATACAGGGTCGCAGCAGTTAACGGGCGCGGTGCAGGAACTGCAACTGGAATCGGTGCTGAAGACCGCATTCCCCACCGACCACATTGTACCCGTCGCAAAGGGACACCCAGGTGCCGACATTGTCCACGAAGTCGTGGGATTTAACGGCGCGAGTGTGGGGGCAATCCTGTGGGAAAGCAAGAATACGCAAAAGTGGAGCAACGAATGGTTGTGTAAAGCCAAGCAGGACATGCGGGAGGCGAAGGCCGCAATCGGCGTTATCGCGACCGCGACTCTACCCAAGGGCGTCGATATCTTCGAACGGATCGAAGGTGTGTTTGTCGTTTCATTGCGCTGCGTGCTGCCGTTGGCGCAAATTTTCCGGCAGGTTCTGATTGAAATCGCGGTAATCCGCGCCGGGAGCAAGCAGGGGGATGGCGCAATGAACAAGGTGCTCTCATACCTTACAGGGCAGCAGTTCCGAAATCGTGTGATGGCAATTGTAGAGGGTTGCATTGCGCTACAGGGCGACCTGGACGCCGATAAGCGTGCAACGGCTCGGCGTTGGGCACGCAACCAGCAGCACATCGAGTCCATGGTGCAAAACACGGGAGGGATGTACGGCGACCTGCAAGGACTCCTTGGGGAAGCGCTGCCGGGTGTGGCGGGACTCACCCAAGAGGGCGAATCACAGAACCAATCTGGCGAGCTTCGCAACGGGGGCACAACGAACGACTTCACAGTCCTCCGGCCTTATCGCGGAAAGAAAAGGGTCAACTGATGACAGAAAAGAATGAACCTGCTGCCCAGTGTCAAGAGCGACCCTGCACCCCATCCTCTCCTGGCGGTGGAACCATGGCTCACGAGAAACGGGAGTACTTTTCAATTCCGGAGCTGGCTCAACGATGGCGCTGTTCACGCGGCACCGTGTACAACCGTCTGCGAGCCACGGGGGCAAGGGTGCTGGACTTCGCGCCTCGCGGCAAGAAGGGCAAAAAAGTGGTGGCCGTCGCCACGGTGCTTCAGATTGAGAAGCAAAGGACAACGCGGCTGTGTTAGTCAGCCCAGTTTTTGGAGCGGTGCTCGTCCGGCTCCAAAAATATTTTTTGCTGCCCCAAGGCATACCTCAAAGTAATCTTGCCCTCTGGCGCATGAATACTAAGCCAGATTACCTTTACAGCAACAAGTAATCTTTTTCTACTTTTTGCTTACTAGTAGTAATAAGTTCGGCTCGCCAGCAAACATGCGCCTCTGAGGGTACACAGTGAGTTTTACTAAGTATGACCCATGAGGATAAAGGGTAGCTTTAGGCCAATGTTCATGCGCCTTTACTAATACTTCACGCATACAAAGAAAGTAATGGTAGTAAAGGCTTGTTAGTGCGGAAGGTAAGCTGAATCGCCTTGACAGGCGGCATCGAACAGTCGTATCAAGATGAGCGACCCATCGCCCGTTGACGCGGACGATGGGTCTTCAGACACTAACGTCAGGCAAGCCCGACATCAGTCCCCGCAGACGCGATTATCGGGCTTCGCCGACGGAAAGGCAAGCCCATGGCATCGCGTGACCAGCGACCCACCCCCGTGGCGCTCAGCGCCCCCCTGCAGCATCGAACCGCCCCCCCCGGCGTTACCTGCGAGTCCTCCCGAATGAATCCTAACGGGAGGTGCGTATGCTGACCGTCCGCAAAAGAGGCAAGACTTACCACGTCGATTTTATGAAGGGGCATGTGCATGTGATTCGCGCCACCCTCGGAACGCGGAGCAAGGAAGCTGCTTACAGCCTCAAGCGCCGCCTTGAAAACGCGATGGCTGAAGGGGCGGCATCCCCGCTCTGGGCAGAGCTTAGCGCCGTTCTTCCTCATGAAACTTACGTTCGCTTTGCAACCTACGTTGGGGTCAAAGAGGCTCAGGTTGTGACGTGGTCGGAATTGCGGGAGAAGTTCGAAAAGGATATGCAGCAGCGGCTTGAGATAGGCGACCTCGCCCTCAACTCGGTCAAAAACATTCTCAGGGTACTGAGGGAGTTCGACCTGTTCCTAAGCTCGCAGGAAAATCCAATTACTCAGTTGCGGGATATCGACAAGCCACTCGCAAAAGAGTTCAAATACTTCCGCATTCGGAAGATTCAGGAAAAGAAGGGGGCGAATAGCGGGACTGGTGCCTCAGTGGATTGCGCCCTGATGCACATTGTTTTCGCGTTCGGGATTGAATGCGGACTGGTCTCGGAAAACCCCTTCATATGCAAAGTTCCTCGTGACGGTGCGGAGCGCGGTGCCCAGCCCTTTGAACCCGAGGAGCTGAATTTGTTACGAGAGCACGCTAAGGACGATAAGGACGACTGGCTCATCTTTATGGTCTTGCGCTGGACTGGGCTGCGCGAATCCGACGCTGCCACCCTCAGGTGGGAGGAAATCGACTTCGCGAAACGGGAGATTCGCAAGCCTACCAAGAAATCTCAGTACCGAAAGACGGCGGTCATTCCGATATCCGAGGAACTAGGAGAAGTCTTAAAAACCGAGCGCGAGACACAAAACCCGCAACCCAGCGACCGCGTGTTACGACACTGCAAACCCAACAAAGCAGTTAACGAGAATTACCTGCAGTACCGGATTAGGAAGCTCGGGGAACGCGCTGGTGTTACTAAGGCAAGTCCCCATAGGTTTCGCGATACCTTCGCGGTGAATATGTTACTCAATGGTATCTCGGAAAACGCGGTAGCCGCGATGTTAGGCGATACCGTGCCCACGGTAAGAACATTCTACCTCCCCTATGTACGTGTTTTTCGCGAACAGACGCTGGCGCGACTGGACAGCGGCACCAAGTTGGAAGACCTCGCGCGTCACACCCGCGTCACACCCGCTAACGAGCATTCCTTGCAGGAGGATGCATCAGCATCACTTCCCCCTTTGGCCTCCAGCAGTTAGCGCGGTCTTCTGGCGTTAGGATCGTGGCCGACCGCTTCAACCTGGATAATACTGTTCTTTTTCGGAAGCCTTTGCAATGGCGCAACTTATTGAAATTGCGTTCGTGGACTTTGTCACAGAAGTCAACTTTGTCCGTGGCGGCAGGATTTACGTCACAGCCGCGTCACAGTGCGCCACAAGAAGTGGTTGGTAACCTGCCGACATCGCGAAGATAGCTGTGCTACCTATGATTGCAAGAGTGCTAACATTGGTGCCGAGCCAACGACCGAATCAACAGAATGGAAACTATTCTGTGGCTCGACGAAGGTACCAAAAAGGTAGCATAAAGTTTACCAAGGGGAAGTACATCGGTAGGTGGCGGGAAGATGTCATCTTGCCCGATGGAAAAGTAAAGCGAGTTAACCGTAAAAAGATTTTAGGAACCAAAGAAGATTATGCAACTGTACGTGAAGCACGGCGTGCATTGGATGTTTTATTAGCTCCAGTGAATGCGCTGAATTACAAACCAACCCACCGAATTACTTTTGCCGAGTTTGGACAACGGTGGCTAGAAAAGGTTCTGCCGACTTATAAGATAGGCGGCTCACAGGTTACCGTGGGTAGGCAAGTACGCAATCGCCTGATGCCTATCTTCGGCAATCTCGACCTAAAGGACATTACAGCCGAGGTAGTACAGAGCTACATTGCCGCACTTCAGCGCCAGGGATGCGGTGGAAAGTATATCCGGAACCTAGTTTCTACTTTGTCTGCGATGTGGACTATAGCAATAGCGTGGAACTACGTTACCCACAAACCATTAGAGGGTGTCGTTCTTCCCCAGTGCGCAAGACCGAAATCGGAGAGGTACTCGGTCGAGGAAACGATGGCGATGTTCAAAGCAGCACGCGAGCCACTTAGAACCTTTTTGTGGATTGCCGGAGAATGCGGGATGCGCCCTGCGGAGGTCTGCGGCCTGGATGCACAGTACGTTGACCCAGAGCACCGCGTTATCTCCGTCTGCCAGTCGGTTAGCGAGGGGTTCATCGTAAGTCCCAAGTCGGCGGCTGGCTACCGGGACTTTGCGATTTCCAAGGAGCTGGCGGAACACCTGCGCCAATTTCTAAATGGAAAGCGGGAAGGGCTGCTCTTTGCAACTCCAACTGGTCGGCCATGGCGCGAAAGCAAGGTGGTCGAAAAGAAGCTGAATCCGCTCCTGGATAAGCTCGGAATTGAACACAAGGGGAAAGGGCTACGAGCGTTGCGCCACTGGAACAGCACTGAAATGGATAGGAATGGTGTCCCGGTCAAAACTCGGCAAACCCGGCTCGGCCACGATGACCCGCGTGTGACTCTGGGCATGCGGAATCGCGGTGGCTATACCCATATGGTAGGTGAGGACGACCGGGCAGCGGCCGCGCATTTTGGTTCCATGTTTAGCGCGGTTTTGTGTCCAGATGTGTCCCAGGAAGAAAAAGCCTCTCAACCAGAGATTGCAGAGGCTGTGTAATTGCAATGAGTTGCGGGAGATTCCGCGAGAATAACTCGGTATGCGGGTCGGAGGTTCAAATCCTCTCTCCCCGACCATTAAACTCAATAACTTACAACTAAATACCAGGCTTCATTTGCACCATTACTGGTGCTGGGGCGCTAGTTGGGGCGCCAATAGCTCAGACTTAGCGTCCGACTTGAACAGCATTCGCCGCGGTTCTTCTTCCTTCGGTTGTTTCTCATCGCCATCCTGCTTTTCATCTGACTTCATCACCAGATCAACCACAGCCGACACCGCAGCCGCCCGCTCATCCCACCACGTCTTGGAGTAGATTTCTGTGGTGGTCTAGGTTTCAGAGTGGCCCATGTTATCGCGCGTAATTTCTGCGCGCGCTCCAGTGCGCCGCATCAGGCTGGCGTGCATGGTGCGGAAGCTGCGGAAGTCAACACCCTTGGGGAGCTTCAGTTCCTGCGCGGCGTCTTTCAAATGCCGCAGGACGTTCCGTCGCTCCGTCGGTGTTCCAGTCCGAGTGGCAAAGACAAAGTCCTCCGGACTCCGGAACTTCGTCTTCTCCCACATCCGCGTCAAAGCATTCTGGATGATCCCGTGGCTATCGAATGGAACTTCTCGATTGCCGTGCAGCGTCTTCGGATCGTCCAGGTCCTTGTCGTAGAGGCGTTCGTCGATGATGATGCGGTCGCTCAGGATATCGTTCCAGCGAAGTGCCAGAGCTTCCCCAACCCGCATCGAGCCGAACACGATCACTGTCACGATCGTGCATGCCGGCTCGGGCAGGGTCTCGAGCATGGCCTTGATCTCGGGAAATGTCAGCAACATCGTCGGCTTCACCGGCTTCTTCTTGGGAAGCTTCACCCCGATTGCCGGGTTCCGGTCAATGATTTCCCAGACCACAGCTTGAGCCAGAGCAGCACGAAGAGCAGCATGCATGTTCTTAATCGTGTACGGCGACAGCTTGCCGATGAACGAATTGAAGAACGCCTGCAACTCCATGGTGCTCAGCTCATCCATCCGAGTGCTCCCGAGTGTAGGGATCAGATACTTGCCGAAGAAGTAGTCGTAGTTCATACGAGTCGGCTTCTTGAGAAGTGGCCAGGTCAATTCCTGACATCTCTTTTCCAGACCGGCCACGGTGTTGTCGTCCAAGGACTGCAGGCGCGGGTCGTTGTTCTTCGAATTCACCTCTTTGATGAAGTCGTCGGCCAGACGCTGAGCCTCGCGCTGCGTGCTCGCGACACTCTTCGCCCAGACCTTTGAACGATGTTTCGGCTCGCCTGAACTGTAGTCCCGATACGTTACCTTCCACTTGCTGCCAACGTCCCGAAGTTTGGGACGCTGGTGTTTGTCTCGCACCGCTTTAACCTTTCCGCGATGCTTCAGCCGTGGCCTCATTGTGGGGGTAAAGACGATCATTGGCAAGCCTCAGGCCCACTGAGGAACAGCGCAATGACCGTGGGACGGAACCGAATGTAGCGGCCAAGGCGCAGAATGCCAGGGATCTGATCGGCGTTGGCATACACCCAACTCGGGGGGACTTTCATGAACGCTGCGACTTGGTCAGCATCGAGAAGGCGATCGAGACTGCCAAGCCATTGCTCAATTGGCTTGCGGTGCCAGTTTCTGATCGACCAGAGGCGCACCGGCGCGGTCTTTTGCTGTGAAATGCCCGCGGTGACCGATGCCCTCGAACTGGCCATCGCATATGAGGACTTGCCGGCTCGGTCGGACGTGACCTTCAAAGAGCGAGAACTTGATGCTTGACGAGCCAGCGTTGAGGACCACAATCGCGTCATTCACGGCTTGCCACCCAGCTTGTGACGCGCCAGCAGCAATGCGATTGCGCAGGAGCCGAGCCTGGTGAGTGTCTTGTCGGCGCGACTCGTCAATATGATCGGCACACGCGCACCGAGCACGATGCCGGTGACCTGCGCATCGGCAAGATACTCGAGTTGCTTTGCCAGCATGTTCCCGGCCTCCAGATCGGGCACGACAAAGATGTCAGCACGCCCGGCGACCGGGGAGACGATTCCTTTCGTTTTGGCCGCCTCCGCCGATACTGCATTGTCGAAGGCGAGCGGACCGTCAAGGATGCCGCCGGTGATCTGGCCTCGATCGGCCATCTTGCAAAGAGCGGCCGCATCGAGGGTGGACCTGATTTTCTCCGTGACAGTCTCGACCGCCGAAAGAATCGCGACACGCGGCTGCGCGATTCCAAGGGCATGCGCCAGCTCAATCGCGTTCTGGACGATGTCGCGCTTGTCCTCCAGAGTGGGATAGATGTTGATCGCTGCATCAGTGATAAAGATCGCCCTCGGGTAGTCGGGCGCGTCGATCGCATAGACGTGGCTGATGCGCCGCCCGGTGCGCAGACCGTGATCGCTGTCCATAACTGCATGCATGAACTCGTCCGTATGGAGCGCACCTTTCATCAGCGCTTCAACCTTGCCGGCTCGGGCCATCACGACCGCTTGCGCCGCCGCGGCGGCGCTATGCTCCGTTGAAACAATCTCGTATGGCGCCAAATCGAGCCCGGCTTGCGCGGCGGCCGCGAGTATCTTGGCCTTCGGACCAACCAGCACCGGTACGATGAGATTGGCACGAGCCGCATCCACGGCGCCCAGCAGAGACGGCGTGTCAACCGGATGCACGATGACAGTACGAATTGGATCGAGGCTGTGGGTCGCTTCGATCAGGAGTTCATAACGTCGCCCCTTCTGCCGTAGCTCGATTTCCGGCAGGATAATACGGGGGCGTGAGATCTTCTCGGTCGGTGCGATGACCTCGGCTGTGCCGGCGATGACCTGGTCGCCATGCTGGTTCGTTGCGCAGCAGTCGAAAAAGACCCGGTGAGTTTCATTGATCTTCCGCGATACCTTCACCTTCACGGTGATTGTGTCGCCAAGGCCAACAGGACGACAGAAATGCAGTGACTGATCAACGTAGATCGTCCCCGGGCCGGGTAATTGGGTTCCGAGCACGGTGGAGATCAGTGCCCCGCCCCACATGCCATGCGCCACCACCCTGTGAAACATGTCACTTTTGGCAAAATCCGCGTCTACGTGCGCGGGGTTAATGTCCCCCGACATGATCGCGAATACTTCAATGTCCTTGTAGGTGAGCGTCCGGACGAGACTGGCCGTGTCTCCCGGCGCAAGCTCGTCAAATGTCCTGTTTTCAATCCGTTCCATTCCGCTTAGCTCCGAACGGTTAAAACCGGACAAGGAGCCTGGCACACAACCGTGGACGCCGTCGCCCATGGCAAATGTGCAGCAACCGAATGCAGCGATGCGCGGTGCGCGCCCATCACGATCAGTCCCGCGCGTTTGCTTTCCGCTATGCTCAGGATCATCCCGGCCGCTAGCCCACCCCCGACAATAACCTCCGGCTTCAACTCCTGCAGGGTCTCGGCGGAAATCAGCTCTGCCATTTGCCGCCTGGCACCTGCCAGAGCCTCCTCAGCAAGCTGGGCGGAAATTTCCATATCGATAGGCATAGCATCCACAGAGGTGGACACGACCTCCATCCTAGGAGGCACGGCATGCAGAAGGATGAGGCGCGAGTTGTTAGCCCGCGCCAGCGACACCGCATATGGGAGGGCGTGCCGGGAGCCGGGAGAAAAATCGGTTGCGAAAAGAATCGGCGCAACACTCGCTTGCACTATGTCCTCATTGGTTGTCCGCGGACCGACAGTGAGCACCGGGCATGGAGCACGGCGGAAAATCTCTTCCGCTGTTGATCCGAGTACCAGTTTCTTCAGTCCGCGTCGTCCATGCGTGCCTAACACGATCAGATCGGCATGTTTCTCTTCAACCAACGATGCGAGAATCTCCCACGTTTGTCCTCTTTCCACTGTCGCTGTATGTGTGATGTTCCGGAAAGAATCGCCGGCCAGCAGAGCGTCCATCGCGGTTTGCGCCACGTATCGATCTGCATCGAGTTCCGGAAAACTGTCCAGCGGAACTCCGATCGTCGGTTCTGGAGCAAGAACATGGATCACATGGACCGTTGAACCGTAGCGCACGGCGATGGCATGCAAGAACGGTAGAGCCGCCTGCGAGCAGGGTGAGAAGTCGGTGGCGAAGAGAATGTTTTTCAGTGCTGGGACAAGCAGGGTTTGAGCGGAGCTAGACATGGGACACCTCCTGGCGGAGACCATCTCTCACGATCAGGTTACGTCGAGACGGAGGCGAACGCTGTGATTTGTGTCACCCCGGAGACGCTCATTCGGTACGTCGTGTCGGCCAGCCTGAGCAGATAGCTTCGTGCCAACTACGATCTGGAAACTCGCCGCCAGACTCGAAATCATAAGGCAGATTGCAACACCCAGAGGCGCTTGAACTGCACGCGCTTTCGCCATGAGAAATGAATGGTTTAGAAAGACGGCAAAATAGTAGGTGTTTCGTTACAGCGATGCGGTTTGCATCTGCCGAGCATGGTTTTTCACACATGTAAGAGGGCTTGGCTACGAAATTCATGAGAGCGGCGAAGTAATAGATAGGGTTAGTACGGGAAATTGAGGTTCTGGGAGCAACCGAGCGATTTTTCTCGGTTGCTCCCAGAAGAATGGCCGACAACGCCATTGACTGCCAGATGTTATTAAACCACTTGCTTAGTAACGTACACCAGCGGCTTGCCCACTTCCTTCACCACCGCCTTGCCTGCCTTATAGCTGTACTTGGCGGCATGGGTAATCACGTGCGCATGAAAGTGTTTTGCCGGTGGCTCAGCTTGGACTGCGAATGCAGAAACACTCGCGGCCAATATCAGGACAAGCATACCTGCGAAGCGTTTCATTCTACTCACCTCCTAGCCAAGTGAAACACGGCTTAGGATGGAAGTTGCGGATTAAGTACAAAATAATTCGGGCTCCAGCTGGCTTTTTGAAGCCGCAGCTGTGTTTTCGAAAATTGCTCAACTCCGCACAGTTAAGACCGGACACGGAGCCTGACATACTACGGCGGATGCGGTCGCCCATGGCAAATGTGCAGCAACCGAATGAGTCGAAGCGCGGTGAGCACCCATCACAATCAGACCCGCCTGTTTCCTTTCTGCTACGCTAAGAATCATTCCTGCCGCCGGTTCGCACTCGACAATGATCGCCGCGTTCAACTCTTTCATGATCTCGGCGGATATCATCTCTGCCACTTGATGCCGGGCACATCCAAGAGCATCCGCAACGACTTCTGCGGAAACTTCCCAGTTGGCAGGCATCCCCTGGTCCATATTACCCGGCAGGGTCTGTATGCTGACCGGCAAGGCATGCAGCATGATGAGTTGCGAGTGGTTAGCCCGCGCTAACGACACTGCATAAGGAAGAGCGTGCTGGGAGCCGGAGGAAAAATCGGTGGCGAAGAGTATCTTTTTAAAGTTTGCATACCCTGCACCCTCGTGCGTTGCATGCGGGCCCACGGTGAGCACCGGGCACATAGCGTAGCGGAAAACTTCTTCGGCGACGGAGCCGAGTACGAGTTTCCTCAGCCCACGTCGGCCATGCGTGCCTAACACAATCAGATCGATGTTGTTCTCTTTAAGCAACGGTGCGAGCACCTCCCATAGCTCGCCCCGTTCTATGGTTGCCGTGTGCACGATATTTTCGAACGGATGGCTGGCCAGCAATGCATTCATTGCGGATTGCGCGGTGTATCGATCTGCGTCTAATTCCGGATACCTGTCCAACGGAACCCCAATGATTTGCGGTTCTGGAGCAAGAATATTCACGACGTGGACGGTGGAGGCGTAGCGCTCGGCAATGGCATGCACATAAGGGAGGACGGCCTGCGAGCATGGCGAGAAGTCAGTGGGAAAGAGAATGTTTTTAAAGGCTGGGACAATTAGCGTTTGAGCGAAGCTTGACATGGGATACCTCCTCGAAGCAGGGTCGGGCGCGAATGTCTTTTAGGGTATGGCGCAGGGACAATGAGTGGGTGCGTCGGAATGGGTTCGATCTGAGTTGGTGCCGTAGCCATATGGCACCTCCCTGGACGCCGCTATTGTGTGCCTGGGCACGCTTTTGCGACGGTGACACCTGAAGGCGTGAGCTTCTAGCGTAGTGCATCGTTTCATCCGGTGCCGAATGCCTTGAAGATCGACTCACTCGACAAGTGCTCCTTGTTTGTAGAATTCGTTAGCGCTTCGAATGCGGTGACAAGATCGAGCAGTTCCGATGTGATTGCATCTTCGCGGCAGTGGCGAAATTCTGCAATCAGGGTTCTCGATCGCTCCTCAATATTCCGGTCGGCAACCTCCATCGCGGCAAGACGGCTCGCATTCTCACTTGCCAGCGACTGAGCCAGCGCACGGAACAAGGATGCGAAGAGGTATTCACGAATGAGAGATTGGAAGAGCTGCGTCTTGTCCATCGTAAATGTGGGAAGCACTTTGGAAGGCCAGGGCCTTGCCTTGAGGCGGCGGACCCGCTCGAGATCTACCGGAAGAAGGCGCATTCCGCGGGGCCTGAACATGGGAACCGCGAGTGCCTGGCAATAGAACAACACGATCACTTCAATTCCGCGCTGAAGATACCATTCCTGTATCTTGACGAGCACTTCATGAACGACCTGTCCAACGGCCGACATTGAACTGGGCACTTCGAAGACCTGCTCAATGGGATAACCGAGAGACTTGAGACGGTCGGCCGCACGAAAGCCTACGGCGAGAATGGTCTGTTCATCGCGATGCTTGGAGAGCCTGCCTAGCGCACGATTTGCGTGCGCAACGATGCGGTCATTCAAGGGGCCACACATGCCCTGGTCGGAGCCAAAAATCAGTGCGCCCATGCGTCGGCTGCCGCGCTTCGGAGCAGATGGTTCTGGAACGTGCTGCAATGCAACCTGAAGTCCAGCTTCGATGGTGCTTTCGTACTCGTCGATAGCCTGCGCCGCCCGCTCATATTGCCGGAGGTTGACGCCCGCCACGGCCTTCATGGTTTTGACAAGGGAATGCAACTCATCGGTGACAGCCATGCTCCTGCGGAGTGTCTCAAGCGAGTTCATTTGCCACCACCTGCAGCGCGACCCGATTGGCTTAAGCTTTGAGCGAGTGTGAGCAAAGCTTCCCGGTCACTCGCTGCGAGCTCACCGCCCGCCTCTACTGCTGCGGCAAACCAGGGCATTCGAAGTGGTAGAGCCTCGCGGATTTTCGCGGAAAGTTCAACAACCTCATCGGAGGACAGATTGTCGAAAACTCCTGAACTAGCGGCCAGCAGTACGGCGATCTGCTCGGAGGCCGACATCGGATCGTATTGCGCCTGCTTCAGGGATTCGCGAACACTTTGCCCGCGCGCCAGCGTCTGACGAGTGTGCTCATCAAGCCGCGTGCCGAAGCGGGAGAAAACCTCGAGTTCTTCGAATTGCGAATAGAAGAGTCTCAGAGAGCCGCCCACCGACCAGTATGCGGGGAGCTGCGTTTTTCCGCCGACGCGAGAGACGGACTTGCCGACATCGACTGCTGGAAGTATGCCCTTCTGGAATAGTGTGGGGGTGACATAGATCTGGCCGTCGGTGATCGAGATCAAGTTCGTGGGAATGTAAGCGGCCATGTTCTGCTCTTCGGTTTCGAGCACTGGTAACGCGGTGAGCGAGCCGCCGCCGAGCGATTTTCGCAGATGAGTGGAGCGCTCCAGAAGGCGTGAATGAATGTAGAAGATGTCGCCGGGATAGCCTTCGCGACCCGGTGGGCGGCGCAGCAATAACGACAGTTCCCGGTAGGCCCTCGCGTGGCGGCTCAGGTCGTCAAAGATCACCAGCACATCACGGCCGCGCCGCATAAAGTGCTCGCCCATGGCCATCGCAGCGTATGGGGCAACGAACTGCTGTCCGGCAGGGGCATCGCCGGAAGCGACTACGACGACGCAATAGTTCAGCGCGTCGCGATCGTGGAGGTCTGCGACGACGCGCGCGACTGAGGCACTCCGTTGCCCAATCGCACAATAGATGCAGATCACATCCTTGCCCTTCTGGTTAATCATGCAATCGACCGCAATGGCAGTCTTGCCGGTTTGCCGGTCTCCGAGAATGAGTTGCCGTTGACCACGGCCGATGGGAATCAGCGCGTCGATTACTTTGATTCCGGTTGCGAGCGGTACCGACACCGGAGCGCGATCGAGAATAGGCGGAGCCTCGCCTTCAATCGGGGCATGGGCGGCTGCCATTACTTCGCCGCCATTGTCGAGTGGGCGGCCCAGTGGATCGACTACCCGGCCTAGCAGCCTGTGGTGTAAGTAGCTGATTTCCGGTAAGACAAGCCGCGCAGTTGCGAACGCGATCTTGTCGCATTTCTGACAGCCTGCACGGAGTTCCGGTCCCGAGCAAACCTATTCTGCCTTACTCGGCACGCAAACCGCAGAAATGGTGGCGCCAAGCGCAAAATATGGCGCAACAGGCGTGCTCCGAAGCGGTTTCTAAGCTCACGCGGCGTGCCCGCTCCCAGCAGTTTGCGCATCACCAGGCTCAGATTGAAGGCACCGACATGGATCAGTTGACGCTTCAATATGTTCCCGTGCCCGCGCAGATGTGTGCGCCTCATGCCGCCGGTTTCATAGCAATGAGCGAAACTGCGCTCGACGAACTCACCTCGACGCTTCAATAACCTCTTGCCGTAAGCTCCGCGCACCCGCCGGCGATTTGCATACACCGCTTTTTGCTCTTCGTTTTTATCTTGCCAGTGGCGCCGACCCCTCTGCTTCTTTTCCGGAATATAACTGCGCACCTCACGATCCTCGACGCTCGTCAACACCGGGCCACTGTGATAACCCTTATCCGCGACGATCTCTTCGATGCCGTTGACGTTGACCTTGGACTCATCGTTGGGATGTAGCTGAACGTCCCGCACGGCCAAATCGGCGACGGTCATGCCCGCCTCGACCAGGGTTTCGTGAAACGTTGTGGTGTCGCCCTTATCGGCGCCTTGCAGGGTAACGGCCACCACCGCGCCACTGTCCAGATCGACGGCGTGCTCGGCCTTATGCGCAAGATGCGTGCATCCGTCCTTCATTTTCGCGATCCGCGCATCAGGGTCCGCCGGACTCATCCAATCCTTGTTGGAAGTACGTTTCTTGCGCTTTCGATCGAGCCGCGCAAGGTCCTCGCGCGCTGGCGTCTCAATGCCGGAGGCTTTCGCCAAGCCGCGCAGAAACTCATCGTAACTTGCACCCGTATCGCGCCGCACAATCGAGCGCATCGCTGCGTTGGCTTCCAGCGTCGTCGCGTCAATCGCGATACGCTTTCCCTTCAGCAGCCCGCGATCAGCGAGCATGCACAACACCCAGTTGAAGACTTCGCGATGCGTCTCCAGATCGAGCAATCGGCGCGTGCGGGAAATCGTCGAGTGATCCGGCGTGTACTCGTCCAGGGCAATCCCAACAAAACGGCGTAATGCCAGCGAATCCGCCAGCCGCCAAGCAATGCCGCGCTCAGCCTCGATGCCTTCAAAGTAGCCGATCAGCAACGAACGAAAGTAAATCCCGGGCGTCAGCGACGGCCGCCCGTAGCGCTCCGCATAAAACTTCGCGCATCGTGCCTCAACAAATGCATCGAAGCCTTCGCTGTCCAGCAACTCGTTCAGCCGCTGGTAAAACGGATGCCCCGGCGCTACCGCCAGTTCCGTGTGCGCGACCCACAGACCTTCTTGTTTCTCCCGACTCTTGCGCGTGCCCATCGCCATATGTCGAGTCTACAAACAGACCCTGTGGATAGTTCAGAACTTTCTGCTTATCACTCCAGACTTGCACCACGGGCTGCTAGCAGACCGTCGCCAACAGGGACCTCCAAGCTGTGCCCGGTGCGCCGTACCTCGGCCCCGGCATCCAGGTCCATTCCATGATCGAGCAAAAACACTCCGACTTCATCGTTGTCTAGATTGAAGGCAATTCCAGAAAGATCGCCAGGGAAATGGATTACTTCCTCCGATTGCACGTGCGGCAATCCCGTGACTCGTGCAATCCCCTGCGAGATGGAGATGACCTCGCCGTACTCCTGTACGGCGGGACTCGACTTCTCCTCCTCGGCAGCACGCTCGATGGCACCGAGGGCTTCGTCGAGAACTGCATGCAGAGCATTTCGGCCGTCGCTCATAACGCTACCGTTCGGGAAATCTCCCCGGCCTTCTTCTCCAACGTGTCCCGGAGGCGTTCTTCGAGAGCGTCCACATATCCCTCGGCGCTCCACGCGATCTTGCGGCCGTTGGCACGCAACTCAAGCCCCCAACCAAGACTGGCCGCTCTTTCAAAACATATATGGATCGGCCTGCTTACCTGCCTCCCAAGAGTTTCTTCTATCGTCCGCTGCATCTCTGCAGGCAGATCGGAGGCCGAGCGTATGACAACCTGCTGTCCGGCGAATTCCTCCCAGGCTCCGGTCTCCATGGACGCGAGTTTATTCAGAAAGACGCGAGTGGCGCACTGGTCGAGATCGCAACAGGCAAGATCATGCAGAGCCCGGCGGACAACTGAAAGGATTTCACCGGCTGCGCGTCCACGTATGTCCTGAAACAAAGCGCTTCGTTCGCGTTCCAAGTCAGCACGCCATCTCGCCTCGAGTGAGGAGATTTCCGTGCGCGCTTTCTCCATCAGTTCGAACCGCCTGGCATCGGCGTCTCGCCGAGCCTGTGCGAGCATTTCGTCCCGTGCGGCTTCCAACTCACACAATCGGTTCTGGCATGCTTGTTTCTCCAACTGAGCCTGATTGACCTTCTCCTCTGCTTCGGCCAGGCTGGCTTTAATTCCGCTTTCCCTTGAGTCGATGGCACGCAGTATCCGGCCGTATAAGAAGTGCTTGAGCAGAGCCACGAGGACGAGAAAGTTCACGATCTGCGCGCAAATGGTGAACCAGTCAAACAGCTTCATTTCCCGCCTCCCGCGATCATGTGGCCCCAGAATGGGTTGGCGTAGATCAAGATGACGGAAATGACGAAACAATAAATTGCAATCGATTCGATCATCGCCAATCCAATGAAGAGCGTGCGGCTAATGGTGGGCGCCTCGTCCGGTTGTTGAGCGATGGCAGTCAGCGCATGTGCGACCGCCATACCTTCGCCCAGCGCCGGGCCAAGCGCTCCGAGTCCCATGCACAAGGCCGAAGCTGCAATCGAGACGACTCCGACGACAGTTGCATTCTCCATGCTTATAACCCCTTTCGACTCACCGACGTTTGCGACAGTTCTACCCGTTTTTCCTGAACACGGGCAGCCGCCCCGATGTACACCGTCGCAAGAATGGCAAAAATGTAGGCCTGAATCATTCCCGTCAACAGTCCCAATACCTGCATCGCGACTGGGAAGAAAAAGGGAACGATAGCCAGAAGAATTCCAACGACCATGCCGCCGCTCATGACATTGCCAAAAAGACGCACGGCGAGAGCCAGCGTTCTTGAGAACTCGCTGATGATGTGCAGCGGAAGCATCAGCACCGTCGGCGAAAGGTAATGGCGCAGATAGCCGAGCACGCCCTGCTCCCGGATACCCAACACCGGTACTGCAACCGCCACGCAGATCGCCAGGGCCATAGTGGTAGATAGCGATCCGGTCGGTGCATGCCAGCCAGGGACAATATCAAGCAGATTGGAAAGCGCTATGAACAGAAAGAGCGTTCCGACGAACGGAACGTATGCGTCTGCGCCATCACCACCGATTTCTCTGGCCTGCGAGCGGATGCCACCGACGATTACCTCCAGCGCGTTCTGCCAGCGAGAGCGGCGATGCGTGAGCGAGATTTTGCGCGTCACCAGCCATGACATGACTGTAAGCATCAACATAACCACCCACGTATAAATCAGCGTGGCGTTCAAGACAAAGAAGCCATTATGAAACAGAATAGTATGGTCAGTGGTGAGATGCATGTCCATCCTCCTGACGTGCAAACCAAACTTCCCATGGAGTAGCTTTCGACAAGATAATTCGGGCTGCCGTGAAGCCCAGCAAGCACGCAACCCAGTACTCAGCGTGGGTGCGAGCCAAGAGCCAGAAGCCCGCGATTAGAACCGCTCCCCGCAACAGAAAGCTGCATAACACCAGCAGCACTCCGCCGCCCGCAATCAATCGCCGCACGGTCAATGCAAGCCCGCGGAAAATACAACAGGCCAAGTCCGATGCCAGCCAGGAAGACCACGGCGAGTTGTAACCAGTGCGGCATTGTCATTCCTTCGGATCGTTCTTGATATGCGACCATGCGTTAAAACATCCGATTGCCAGTCCGATGAACAGGAAAGTCAGAGTCCATGAGAACCCGACTTGGCCATACCCGGTCGATCCATATTCCCAACGCGACTCCGGCCAGCGTGGGGACGGTCACAGACCACCCCACCACTCCAAGTAACGTCAGCGCGCGCCAGTAAGCGTGGTCGCTCGTCGCACGGGCCCGAAGCATCCGCGATTGCCGCACTTCCACCCTGCGCACCATGTTCTGGTCGCATTCGTGCAGCTTCTCTTCTGGATGCGAATAATGGATGCGGGTCAGACATTTCTTTGAGCCTCTAAAAGATTGCGCACCAACTCTGCTTCCAGTTTTACTTCGAACGCACGCGCTTTTCTGTTGCGTTCGTCCTGCGTTCGGAACTGTTTTTCTAGCGTCTTTCTGAGCGTCTTTAACTCTGGCGCACGCACAGCGCGCCGCGTGGAGACCGACACATCCGGGCCACACTTCACTAGAATGGCGTGATCGATGGCGAGATACTCCTCGGAACCGCCGAGCTTCTGAAACGCCAAAATACCTGGCACTAAAGCAGTCGCGAAATCGATATGGTGTGGCAGTAGGCAGAAGTGGCCGTTTTCGGCCTCGGCCCTAACCTTTGTAATCGGCTCGTCCAGAAGCATAGCTGTCGGAAGCCACACCTTCAGTCTCATGACGCTTTCGCCTCCTGGATCGGCCCGATCATGTACAGCGCACGCTCGGGACGGTCGGCAAACTCGTCGTTGAGAATGCGTTCGCAACCATCGAGCGAATCTTCGAGAGTCACCAGCTTTCCCGGCTGATTGGTGAATCCTTCGGTTACGAAGAAGGGCTGCGTGAGGAAGCGCTCCAACCGGCGCGCGCGGTGAACGATGTGCCGGTCCTCGGTTGACAGCTCCTCGATGCCAAGCATGGCGATGATGTCCTTCAACTCTTCGTACGTCGATAGGCGTCTTGCGGATTTCCTGCGCAATTCGATAGTGACGCATGCCGACGACTTGCGGGTTTATCATTCTCGACCCCGAGCGTAATGGATCGATCGCCGGATAAAGGCCTTCCGACGCCCGTTTTCGGGAAAGCACAATGGAGGTCGAAAGGTGTCCGAAGGTGTGAATGGCTGCAGGGTCGCCGAAATCGTCGGCAGGAACGTACACGGCTTGAACGGAGGTGATCGCGCCATTGCTCGTGTTGCAGATGCGTTCTTCCAAGTCAGCGAGCTCAGTTCCAAGGGTCGGCTGATAACCCAGTCGCGATGGGAGCTGGCCAGTGAGAGCAGAAACCTCCGAGCCGGCCTGAATGAAGCGAAAGATGTTATCGATGAGCAGCAGCACGTCTTGGCGCGCGTCGTCGCGGAAATACTCAGCCATGGTCAGGGCGCAGTGGCCGACTCGTAGACGAGTTCCAGCGGGCTCATTCATCTGTCCAAAGACGAGAACTGTTTTATCCAGAACGCCGGCGGCCTGCAGTTCGCGATACAGCTCCTCACCTTCGCGGCAGCGTTCGCCAACTCCGCAGAAGACGCTCACGCCGCTGTGATGGCCGATCGTATTGTGAATCAGCTCCATGATAAGGACCGTCTTGCCGACGCCAGCCCCGCCGAAGAGTCCGCCCTTGCCGCCGCGCTCTAGCGGCGCGAGGACATCGATGATCTTGATCCCGGTCAGGAAGACCTCCGAGGTGGCCATGCGGCGAATCAGCGGCACGCGCGGAGCGTGAATCGAACGCCACTCGCCACCGGTGAGCGGCTCTTTGCGGTCGATTGTATTTCCAAACACGTCGAATACCCTGCCAAGGACGCGCGGGCCGACCGGCACTGAGAGCGGACGCCCTGTATCAACGACGTCACCCGCCGCGCTCCAATCCGCGAGTCGAGGTAAGCGCAATGCCGCGAACCGTGTCGGAACTGAGGTGAGAGATAACTTCAATGACCGCCTGTGAGTCTTGGCCAGCGGTTAAAACACTGAACATATGAGGGATGTGAGCAGGAAAATAGGCATCGACGACACTGCCCCGAACCGCCGTTACGACACCCTGATTGAGCGCCGACTCCAGCATGACGATTCACCTGCAGGGCAACGTCCCCGAGGCTCTACTGCGATGCCACCTGCCGATATGCGAAAGATCTTCATACCGCCAGAGACAAAGCCTCGACGCGTTGTTAGTACATCTATCGCCGATAATGTTCAGTGACGTAGGTCACGTCGGAACGTACCATCAAGCTGAGCGAAGCCGTCGAAGCTGCCTTTGAATCTCCAACGCCCTCCACCGCTATGCGCCATTGCTACACAACTTACTTATTTGTTGACGGAGGCGCCTTGTTGTCTGATCCGGTTCAAAATGGGAACTGTTCCGAAATGTAGCGGTTTGTCACAGCGCGTTCCGGGAAAGCTGACATCATACAAAGCGGATGGGAAGTGAGAGGTTCGATTGGGAGGTGCTGTATGACACTGGCCGCGTTCCCCGACTTAATCACGGATGCTAGTGCTGAATTCCTCTCAACTCCCATAGCATCGATCCCGCACGAGCCTTTTTGCAAAGAAACTTCTGCAGAAGAACGAGTGTTATTCCGTGGTGCCCGGCGGGCTCGGCGCGAGCGACTGTTCCGCTCGCACGTCGGAGGCTTCCGACATAATTATCGAGCGTGCGCATGGCACGTTGGAGAATCCAAGGCACCTGGATATCCAGGAAGAAGGCATTATGAGCGTGAACACAGCTGCTGAAAAACATGTGTGCCAGAGATGTGGAAAAGAATGGCCTGATATGTATTGTCCCCACTGTACCATTCTGATTCAGGCGGAGGCTCTCGAAGAGAGGGGTGGTCTCTTGGGCGGGAAGAAAGGATCCGGTCCACCGACTTCGGAAATAGCGCATCAGGGTCGACACTGATGCCGTGTCCGATCGAGTGCACGCTGAAGCTCCCAAGAATATGAAGTCGCGGCGCAAGGAGCGGCTTCGATGAAAAATCTTTCATCGGGTAGGAGGCGGGGTTACCCCCGCCGTCCTCCCACACCACCGGACGTGCGGTTCCGCATCCGGCGGTTCATGAAACAGGCGAGAAGCGCCGCTGAGTTTCCAGCAGCGAAACTAGCCCCATGCGGTCGAACCAAGACTTCGGATAGGCTTCATTCATGTGCGAGGCACCGCTGTTCCACCACGGACCGTGTCCGTTGGTGGCCGATTGCCACGCACGTTGCTGTTGTAGTCCACGTCGCATTAGGTTCTTGGCCCGTGTGTGATTGCGCTTCCATTGCCGCCAGAGCAGCGCTCGCAGCCTGTGTCTGATCCAGCCATCGAGTTCCTCCAGCACACCTTTTACTTCGGTAAGCCGGAAGTACGAGATCCATCCCCGTAGTTGGGGATTGAGCTGCTCGACCGCCTGTTTCAGGCTTTTGCCACGTGCCTCCTGTAGCGCCTTGCGGACCTTTTCCGCAAAGCGCTCACGGCTCTGTTGCGCGATCTTCAGCTTCGGTTTCTTGTGCCACGTCATGCTGTAGCCCAGAAACTTCCGCTGCCACGGACGCGCCACCGCGCTCTTGGCCGCATTGACCTTCAGCTTCAGTCTTTGCTCCAGAAACGCTGTGATCGCCGTCATCACTCGCTGTCCACTCCGCTTGCTTCCGACATAGATATTGCAGTCATCCGCATAACGGCAGAAGCGATGCCCGCGTCTCTCCAGTTCGCGATCCAGATCGGTCAGCAGGATGTTGGACAGCAGCGGCGACAGTGGTCCACCTTGCGGCGTGCCTTCCGTTCGCGCACTCACCACCCCGCCTTCCATCAGCCCCGCTTCCAGATAGCGCCGGATCAGCTTCAACACCCGTTCATCCTTCACCTTGCGCACCACCCGCGCCATCAGCACGTCGTGGTTCACCCGGTCGAAGAACTTCTCCAGATCGAGATCAACAGTCCAGCGCCTGCCTTCGGCAACGTAGCTCCGCGCGGCTTTGACCGCTTGGTGCGCGTTGCGTCCGGGACGAAAACCGTAGCTCGACTCAGAAAACTCGGGTTCGAATAGCGGTTGCATCACCTGATGCAGCGCCTGTTGAATCAGACGGTCCAACACCGTCGGAATGCCCAACGTGCGAACCCCGCCTTGCGGCTTCGGTATCTCCACCTTGCGCACCGCCGACGGCACGTACTCGCCTGCCAGCAGCCCTTGTCTTACTCTCGGCCAGTGCGCCTGGAGCCATGGTTTGAATGCGGCCACCGTCAGTCCATCGACCCCCGGTGCGCCTTTATTCTTCACCACGCGCTCGTAGGCACACAGCATGTTGCTGCGTTCCACTGCGGCTTCCATCAGCCGCAGTGCTTCTGGTTTCGTTCGCCCAACAGCCGCCGTCCGAACCTCCGCGCCCGCGCCAGTTCCCGGCAGGTTCCGCCTGCCTTTGCCTGTGCTGGCCGTACTCGCGTACGCTTCTGCATCATCGGTTCGCATCGAGATCTGTTGTCCTACTCCCGTATTTCATGTTCGGCCCTTCGTCCCGCTTGCGCGGTACTACTATGGCCTCGGCTGACTTCTGGTGATCCTTCCCAACATCTCTCAATGCCGGTAGCACAAGGCAGACCACCAGATCTCCCCGGGTATTGCGCACCCACCTTCACGCTTATGCCTGTCGGATATACGTCACGGCGTTCCGTGCAAGAACTGGGCTTTGCGTCTAATGGCCCGCTTACCCCGCCGTGCCGCCTCTATCCGCTTCCTGTTCGTCAGGCCAGCGCTTTGCCTCCGGCTTCCTTCGGATCCCGCCTCGCGACGGACACCCTTGCCGTTCAGCTAACACTTCCCCTTGCCGGGTGTGTAGAGGACTTTCACCTCCAAGTGAGTGCGCCCTGCCGGGCGCACCACCGAGAAGGCAGCCTCTGAGGCTGCCTTTAACTTTTATCGCAGGGGTAGTGCTGAATCTACCTCACAAAGGCGGATTAAAGGACTTCAGAGGGTGGAATCTACTATCTGGCTGCGGTCGAGTTGGCAGACTGTACTTGCGAGTCGGGCAAGAAGATGGAGAACACTGTTCCCCTGCCTTCCACGCTGCGAAGTCGGATTTTGCCTTTATGTTTCTGGATAATCTCGAAGCTGACCCAAAGACCCAGCCCTGTGCCAACATCTTTCTTCGTAGAAAAGAAAGGCTCAAAGATGCGGTTCTGATTTGCCGTTGAAATTCCAACACCCGTATCCGCAACGGTCAAACGAGTGTAGCTACAACCGTTCAGAGTAACTTGGCTAATGCGTACCCTGATCATGCCCTTGGGTTGCGAAGCATCAATGGCATTCGTCAGCGACGGCGACGGTTCCGGCACAGTGACCTGTGTTTTCGACCTTTAGGCGGATATCTTTGCGCGTGAACTTCGGGTCATAGAGTTCTACAACCTCGTCAACAAGAGAGCAAATATTTACCACCGATGGCGTTGTGTTTTCCCGGTAGAAGCCGAGTGTTCGCTTGGCTATGTGAGCGACGCGGTGAAGTTCACGCTCGGCTGTCGCCAGATATTCCTTCACTTCCGAAGAAAGATCAGGGCTGCTGGCAGCAAGATAGATGCAGTTGGTCACCATCTCCAAAGGATTGTTGATTTCGTGAGCGACCGTTGCGGCCATACGGCCCACGGAGATCAGTTTCTCGCTGCGGAGGAGAGCCGCTTCTGCCGCTTTCTTCTCCGTCACGTCCTCCCAAACACAGTGAGAAACACAACGGCCATCGATGGTCATGATGCGGTAGTACACGAACACATCCTGCACGACGCCGGATTTTGTCTTGTGTTTCGTCTCAAGCACAACTAAGCCACCCACACTGAATCGTTCATCAACAACCTCCCGGAGTTGATGAGGCGTAAGGCCAGTTTCAATGTCGTGTACCGTCAGATTTGCGAATTCTTCGCGTGTGTATCCAAGGTTCTCTGCCGCCGCATCATTGAAGTGCAAAAACTCCATGGTCTGCGTGTCGATAAGAGCCGCACTCAGTGCTATCGTGTCGAACAGTGTATGAAACCATGTCTCCCGCTCGGCCGCACGGGCTTGCGCCTGTTTCAACTCTTCGATGTCGGTACAAGTGCCAAACCAGTGGACTGCCTTTCCAGTGCCATCGCAAATCGGCGTGCCTCGGCACAGATGCCAACGGTAGCTACCGTTGGCATTGCGGATACGGCATTCGAGTTCCTCGGTTACCGCATTCCCTACAGCTTTCTGCCATACCTGCTCTTCGCTTTCGACATCATCCGGATGAATCGCCGTGAGAAAGCCCTTGCCCAGCGACTGTTCAGGAGTGAACCCCGTGAACAGGTACCACCAGTCGTTGAGGTAATCGAGATTACCAGCGGCATCAGCGCTCCATGCGATGTTCGGGATGGCGTTGGCCAAGGCGCGGAGCCGCTCCTCACTCTGGCGGAGTGCCTGTTCCGCCCTCTTGCGCTCGGTGGTGTCCACAAAAGCTCCAACACAGCCGCGAACATTACCTTGCCTATCCCTCAATGGACTGGCACCGCCCCATGTCGTCACACGCTTGCCGCTGGGTAACTCGACCTCCAACTCCAAATCTCGCACGTCGTGGCCCTTTACGGCTTGTTGCAACGGGAGTTCTTCCGGCCGGAGTTCCCGGCCATCACGGAAAAACCGTCGGGTGGTTGATACATCGGTGGACATGTTTTCCCCAGAAGCAGCTTCGTAGAACTGATTGGCCATTGTGTTGCCCGTAATGACGGCACATTGCGGGTCGTAAGCCAGCAAGACTGATGCGGGGACGACATCCATGATTGTTTCCAGTTCCTCGACCCGTTGGCGTAACGCCTCTTCCGCCCGTGTACGGTCATCCGTAGCGATCCGCAACTTTTCTTTTCGCTCGGTGATATCGCGTGTGAGCATCGCCATACCATCAAGCGTGGGATAGCAGCAGTGTTCGAACCAGCGTCCACGCAGAGGCTGGTACATCTCAAACTGCACTGAAACTTGCTGCTCTACAACCCGGTGGAAATGCTGGTAGAACGGAGTCTCCACAAGGTCGGGTCGAAGCTCCCAAATGCTATTTCCTAGCACTTCTTCTGGATTCTTTTCAGGGAACTGAGCCATTTCGAACCCAGCAGCATTCAGGTATAGGAAACGTTAGAACCCTATCGGGACTGCTCCGACGGGAGACGTGCGGGCGCGCGTAAATTTTCATGGTCGGGGCAGTTTCGATAGGGCCGTTTGTGCTGAGCCGCTAGCGTTTGCGGGGGACGCGGTCGGGTCTATGGGAGTTGGATTTGATTTTGCCGTTTAGCGGGCGGTGTTGCGCGATGTGGACCTGGCCGGGAAGGCCATTGAATCGCTTTTGGCGGTCTCGATAGAGTCTCTCGGACAAGCAGTGGGGGCGCATCCGAGGTGCAAAGGCTTTGAGCAAGCGCACGAGATCGTGGCATGTTTGAACACGCCGCAAACAGACGTTACCGGAAACTCGGTGTACCAAGGATCTCTCAGGAGCTATCAACGGTGCACCTCCGTGGAACTGGCGCTATAGGCCCTGACCGGAAAAAGAGCTGGCTGCTGGTCAGCCGTTCGATGACGAGCATGGGGCCGGTACAGACAGGACAGCGCAACTGAGTAGTGATCTCAGGATCGCTCGAGCGTGCCGCTCCGCCGAGCAGAATGCGGCAGCGTGAGAGCGCATCGCCGCGCCTGCGGTTAGCGAAGAGTCCGAAGTGGCGGATGCGAACCAGTCCCTTAGGCAGAACGTGGATCAGGAAGCGGCGCAGAAACTCTTCTGCGGAGACAGTCATGATCTTCTGCTTGCTGCCACGCGCATAGTCTTTCCAGCGAAATGAAACTCGATCATTCTGGAAGGCAACGAGTCGATGGTTAGAGATCGCGACGCGATGGGTATAGCGCGCCAGGTAGTGCAGAACATGCTCTGGGCTGGCGAAAGGTGGCTTGGCGTAAACGACCCAGTTCTCTCGGAATAGCCGTCGGAGAAACCCACGGAAACAGCGTGGTTCGGCGAGGTTCTGAAGGGATCCGTGGAACTGAAGCTTGTTCTGCCGAAAGAGCTGCTTGAGTCCGGCGGTGAACTTGCCGCGGAAGACGCGGCTGAGTGCGCCGACGGGCAGAAAGAAACGGTTCGACGAAGCGATCCATCCGGAGTCATCGGGAGCAGGGCCGCCGGCAGGAACGACGTAATGGATGTGGGGATGATGCTGAAGGTTCTGTCCCCAGGTATGGAGCACGCCGAGAAACCCGATCTCTGCTCCCAGATGCTTCGGGTCGCGGGCAAGTTCGAGCAGCGTCGCGGCGCTGGTTCGGAAAAGCAGATCGTAAAGCAGTCGTTTGTTCTGCAGAATCAGAGCCGAGAGCTCGTGCGGCAAAGTGAAGACGATGTGGAAGTACGGCACCGGCAACAGCTCAGCCGCCCGCTCGGCCATCCATCTGGCGCGTGCGTTTCCCTGGCATCTTGGGCAGTGCCTGTTTCGACATGAGTTGTACGAGATGGCCTGATGTCCGCAGCGCGTGCACTGATCACGATGGCCGCCCAAGGCCGCCGTGCGGCATCGAACGATGGCATCGAGCACCTTGCGATGCTGCCATGCAAGGTGTGATCCGTAGTGCTCCCAGAATCTGTTGCCTGATACGCGAACGATGTCGGCCACCTCAAGGGTGGGCCGACTCATCTCTTTTTCTTCAGCCTGGAGCGCTTCGCATCGCCTGCGCTGGACACCTCAATAGCTTCCAGCGGACTGGGAACTGCTTGCAGATGGCGCCGGGACAAATGGAGATAGACGGTTGTATGGTCCAGCTTGGAGTGTCCCAGCAGTACCTGGATGGTGCGCAGATCGGCGCCGGCTTCCAGCATGTGAGTGGCAAAGCTATGTCGAAGCGTGTGAGGGGACACACGCTTAGTGATGGCGGCTCGCTTCGCGGCTTCGGCCACGGCAGTCCAGATGATCTTCTCTGTAATCGGCACATCAGCCCGCCAACCCTTCACCGTGCCCGGAAACAGATAGGTCTTCGGCTTCATCCAACGCCAGTACTCGCGCAGGGTCTCGAGCAGTTTCGGGGATAACAACACGTCGCGGTCACGGCCGCCCTTTCCCTGGCGAACATGAATGACCATGCGCTCGCTATCGATGTCTGAGACCTTGAGATGGGAGAGCTCGGCCCGTCGCAAGCCGGTTGAATACAGCATCATCAACATCGTCCGATGCATCAGGTTGCGGGCGGAAGCAATGAGCCGCTCTACCTCTTCCTGACTCAACACGATCGGCATCCGCCTCTGCCGCTTCGGCACGGGAATGTCATCGGGGAGATACGGCCGTCGTAGTGTCTTGACGAACAGAAATCGCAGGGCGGAAGTGCGGCTTTGGATCGTACCCGGTGAGAGCTTGCAGTCCTGAAACAGATGCACCTGATACTGACGGATATGCTCGGGGCCGAGACGCTCCGGCGAGCGACGGAAGTACTTTGCGAAATCCTCTACGGCGTGAATGTAGCTTCGAACGGTGCTCTTGGCGTAGTTACGGCGCTGGAGTTCGTCCAGCATCAGTTTCCTGAGTCGGGTCACAGTGTAGCCTCCTTGTGACCCAAAACCTTACACTGGCTGAAATGCTGGGGGACGACCACGCGGTAGCGTCGGGCCGCGCTAGCGGCTTAGTACAAACGCCACTCGCGGTCGAAAATGCAGACTGCATCCGACAGGTGTTCCATAAGCGAAAGCAGGTACGGCTGTGCGGTTGTTGGAACTACGATGGGAGCTTTCTTTGTTCCTGGTCCTGTCGTCACGTCGTGCACCCCTATCATCAATGGGTCTCCCCAGGTCATCGAGCTTGTGATTCGCCGGGGAAGAAGCGTGAAAGGCCAGCAGTGTATCCGAAGGTTGTAGCAGATTCAGTGACTTGGGGCACACCACATTGGTAAATGAGGGCCCTGTCGAGGCACGAGGGCTTCTTCCGAAACCCACAAGTGGGTTAAGTCTGGAGTTCGAGTCTCCTCGTGATTGATCCCAGGCTTAGGCCTGCGCCAATTCTTTTGTCTTTGCTACATGAGGAAACGGATGAATCTTCGGCAGCTTCGTCTTCTGTGCCTGCCACAGGTCGAACTGCATCTGCATCTTCAGCCAGAACTACGGCGATGTGCCAAGCGCCGCCGAGAGCCGTAGCGACATCGCCGCCGACACCCCGGCCCGCCCCGCTGTTGCTGGAACCGGAGAATTGCGTACCTAACCATCCATCTCCACGGAGCTCACACCCACAGTAGAACGAGCCGTGCTCCAACATTCTCACTCCGTACTGTCGACTGTCCCGTCTGCGTTCCACGTAGGCGCCCTGTTCAGGGCGCCTACGTGGGTAGTGGGGGGACTTCCTGATTGCCGTGATCCGCCCGGAAGTGCCAGTCCCTCAGGAAAACCTTTCCACAAGCCGACATCAGGGGATCTATCCCTGCAGCGTGGAATTGGGATACTTCCGGATAGCCGACAATTCGCACGGAAATGCCACAACACCCAACTTCTGGAACGCGCATCCTATCCTACGACCGTTCCAATCTCATGGAGATCCGCATCGCACTGCGCTCTGCCGATCTGGTATGAACAGCAACAAAGTTGACGGTCCGGATCCGCCGCCAAACAGAGTATTCATGAAATTGTTACTCAAGTTCGATCTGATTCTCGTGGCCCTCGTCGCGGTGGGGCTGACCGTTGTATCCTTCGTGGCTCGTTCTTTTCTGATCGACAATGCAAGGGTGCAGGTACTTCAGCAGGCCGAGCTGATGATGGAGAGTGCCAGTTCGACGCGGCGGTACACGACAGAAGAATTGAAGCCTCTGCTGCTGCAGAGCGTGGTTCATCAGCACACATTTCTGCCTCAGATCGTGCCCGCTTATGGTGCGACGGTCACCTTTGCACATTTGCGCCAGAAGTTTCCGGAGTACACATATAAGGAAGCTGCGCTCAATCCCACGAATCTGCAGGACCGGGCGGTAGATTGGGAAGCGGACATAGTTGAGCACTTCCGGAACAACGCAAATGAGAAGGAACTCGTCGGCGAGCGTGTCACACCGACGGGAACATCGCTTTACTTGGCACATCCAATTTCTGCAGGGCCAAGCTGCCTCGAGTGTCACAGCGTTCCATCGGCCGCCCCGCGCACGATGATTGCGAAGTATGGCAGTAACAATGGCTTCGGCTGGAAGCTAGGCGAGGTGATCGCAGCGCAGATTGTCTCGGTGCCAACCGAAGTCCCATTGAGGATTGCAAAGAAAGCCTACGGAACGTTGATGTGGTCGTTGACGGCGACCTTTGGCGCCATCCTGATAGCGATCAACGTTGTGCTCTATTTCCTGATTATTCTGCCGGTCCGCAGGCTGTCGCGAGTGGCAGACATGGTCAGCCTTGGACAGATGGATGTTGGCGAGGTGCCTGTTCGCGGTAAAGATGAAATTGCGGATCTGACGGCGGCTTTCAATCGGTTATTTGTGAGCGTTACCAAGGCACTGCGCATGCTGAACTAACAAAAACTGGGCTTAGAAGTGTCGGCTGGTGCGAATACGGGCTTGAATAGAATTGAGAAAGTTCTTCCGGGCCTGGGGTGACTCAATCTCTTTGGCAACCGACTCGCACAACTCGCGCAGGTCGTGAGCGTGGCTGGATGCTCGCTTGACGAGAATGTTGGCGATGGGGCCAACATGGCTCGCAAGGTGCAACGCGATCTCGTTAAGAATTTCTGGTTGATATACCACCGAAGAATTGGACGGGGCTGCGGGATTCGCGAGCGGCTTGATGTCGGCGATCGGCTTGGTGACGAGCAAGGTCGAGGCATCGCCGATGTGCGCAGCATCGAGTGCCCGGCGGAAGTCAGATGCATTCTGCCATCGCTGGCGTCTGTCTTTGGCAAGGGCCTTCATCGTGGCGGCAGAGAGTGCTTCTGGAATCCGGGGATTGATGTGGGCTGGAGGTGTTGGATTGTGCTGTAGATGGCCGGCAATGATCTGAGCATAGCTCTCACCTTGAATCGGCAGCTGTCCTGCAATCATTTCGTAAAGCATAATTCCCACGGCGTATAGGTCGGAGCGAGCGTCGGCCGCTTCGCCTGAAATTTGTTCAGGAGATATGTAATACATGGTACCGACAAGTCCTCCAGCGAAGGTAAGTTGAGTGTCAGGACCGCTGAGAGCGAGGCCAAAGTCGAGTAGCTTGATGCAGCAACTTGGGGTGACCATGATATTGGAAGGTTTGATGTCGCGATGGATGATGCCCAAGGAGTGGGCGTATTCGAGTGCGCTGAGGATCTGGCGGGTAAAATCGAGGGCCTGTTCCAGGGTGATTCCGAGACTGAGCTGGTTCGCGAGGTCTTTGCCTTCCAAGTATTCCATGACCATGACGAGCTGGTCGTCGTGGTAGAAGGCGGTGTGCAGCCCTGCAATATTGGGGTGGTTAAGGGTCGCAAGAACCCGAATTTCCCGATTAAACCGCTCCCGCAGCTCGTTGCCCAGTTCAGAGGTGGGGGCGAGAATTTTCATTGCCTCAATGCGATTTGTGATCAGATGGCGGACACGAAACACCTTCCCCATGCCGCCATGTCCGAGCAGGTCGACAATTTCATAGGAACCTATCATGGTCCAGCTTGGAGTGACCGAGCAGCACCTGAATGGTGCGTAGATCGGCGCCGGCTTCCAGCATGTGAGTGGCAAAGCTATGTCGAAGCGTGTGAGGGGACACACGCTTCGCGATGGCGGCTCGCTTCGCAGCTTCGGCTACGGCAGTCCAGATGATCTTCTCTGTAATGGGCACATCAGCCCGCCAACCCTTCACCGTGCTCGGAAACAGATAGGTCTTGGGCTTCATCCAACGCCAGTACTCGCGCAGGGTCTCGAGCAGCTTCGGGGATAACAACACGTCGCGGTCACGGCCACCCTTGCCCTGACGAACATGAATGACCATGCGCTCGCTATCGATATCTGAAACCTTGAGATGGGAGAGCTCGGCCCGGCGTAAGCCGGTTGAATACAGCATCATCAACATCGTCCGATGCATCAGGTTGCGGGCGGAAGCGATGAGCCGTTCTACCTCTTCTACGCTCAACACGATCGGCATCCGCCTCTGCCGCTTCGGCACGGGGATGTCATCGGGGAGATACGGCCGTCGTAGTGTCTTGACGAACAGAAATCGCAGGGCGGAAGTGCGGCTGTGGATCGTACCCGGTGAGAGCTTACGGTCCTGAAATAGATGCACCTGATACTGGCGGATATGCTCGGGGCCGAGGCGCTCTGGCGAGCGATGGAAGTACTTCGCGAAATCCTCTACGGCGTGAATGTAGCTTCGAACGGTGCTCTTGGCGTAGTTACGACGCTGGAGTTCGTCCAGCATCAGCTTCCTGAGTCGGGTCACAGTGTAGCCTCCTTGTGACCCAAAACCTTACACTGGCTGAAATGCTGGGGGGACGACCACGCGGTAGCGTCCGCCGCGCTAGCGGCTTAGTACAAACGCCGCAGGGTCGTGAAATCACTAAGCGCCATTTATCGGAAAACATGACCTACTACTCGACGTACGGACCTATGGCGCCGGCGGGGCGCCATAGGATCGACGGCTTGACCATCTCGAATGCCCAGAGAAGTCGGACAGCAACTGGTACGACTAAAGGAGACGCCCCGAAGGGGGCGGCGGGCGGAGAATTAGATCTGTTCTTCAACTTCCTATTTGCTACCCACCAATCCTCCACTCCCGGGGGGACTAGATCCAGAAAGCTCCAACTCTCGCCGGCTCTATCATCGGGACGAGATCTCGTCCCTGGAGAGTCTTTAATGAAACGCGCCATCCTTTATATGAGGGTAAGCACAGTCAACCAGCATCCCGAAAGCCAGTTGCATGACCTCCGGGAGCTGGCCCGCCAGCGCGGGTATGAGATTGTTCATGAGTACACCGACAGAATCAGCGGGACCAAGGCCAAGCGCCCTGGTCTCGATGACCTCATGCGGGATGCGCGCCGCGGTCGGTTCGAGGTCGTGCTGGTGTGGGCGTCGGATCGGCTCGCCCGCTCGGTCCGACATTTTCTCGAAGTCTTCGTCGTCCCTCCCCACAACATCAGCCCTCGCGCGCAAGGCGCGGATCGCCGCATGGCTAAGTCTGTGGTGAGTAATACGCGCCCCTTTGCTTGAATCCCCCCGCTCCTCTCGTCCCTGTTGGGACGCCCTATCCAATGCTTATCATTACTAATCCTTGACTAATTCTCGCTGAGAACATGATCGCTCTTGTTTGCCGACTCGCCCGGAATGGGGGGGCCTTCTTCCGAGGCGCCCGATAGCCAGCGAAGTTACCAAACCAGGGTACTCGCGACAGTTCGGAATATTGGCTTTGCATCGGTTCGTAAGTCCTCATACAATATGTGACCAAATGCTATACCTTTTTGGTTGGAAGACGAGGTTGGGCATTGCCAGAGAGGTAATGCTTATTCCTGCCGCGACCGTCTACCAGTGGATGCGTAAAGCAAACTGCACCTGCCGGGCGTTGGTGACCACAGAGTTGATCGAGCCCGCAGCCGCCGAGCCGATGCTTGCGTTGGGCAGACCGAAGTTGGGCCGGTTCAGCAGGTTGAAGAACTCCGACCGAAACTGTAATCCGAGTCTATCGTTCGTGCGGAATTCCTTGCCCATGCCCAAGTCCCAGGTGAAGAGTCCCGGTCCAATCAGGATATTGCGGCCCGCGTTGCCGAATGTGAAAGGTGGCGGATTCACGAAGCACGTGACATCGAACCATTCGTTCATGCTCTGTTTATCGGATGGAAGATTGCCGTTACATACCCGGTTGGGGCGCGTGAAGGTGCCGGTGTTGGCGGTCGGAGTCGAGAGAAACACCGAGAACGGTGCGCCCGATTGTGCGGTGACGATGCTGGTCATCTGCCATCCGCCGGCTACGGCTTCCGCGAAGGAATTCGCGTTGCGCATGAACTTGCGTCCATGGCCGAATGGAAGCTCAGCGATCGTGCTAAGAGTGAATCGATGGCGGTAGTCGAAGTTGGAGAAGCCGTAATTGGCTCTCACCTGTCGCGGGTCCTGAATATTGATGCGGGGGTCGCCGGTCGAGGAGTTGCCGCCCCCACCTTCGTCCAGACTCTTGCCCCAGGTGTAGGCAGCGAGGAAGAACAGGCCTCCGCTGTAGCGTTTTTCAACCGATAACTGCAGAGCGTCGTAGTTGGAGATTCCACGCGGTTCCCACGCTGAGATAACGCCGAAGGCAGGGAAAGGCTGGCGAAAAGCAACCGGACCAGGCCCGGGTACGGCGACGTTTTCGTTAATGTTGAGATTCAAGTGATTGCCATGGCTGCCGACGTATGCGGCGCGCGCAACCATCGAAGAACTCAACTGGCGTTCAACCGTGAGATGCCACTGCTGCAGGTTGGGCGTCAGATTGGTGGTGGGCTGATACACAACGGTGGGGAGGCTGGTTGCACTCGATGCCGGCGGGATGCCGGCGGACGTACTCAGGCACGGTGTCGTCGAACTGCACTGAACCGTGTACTGCGCCGCAAACGGGAAGTTAATGAACAGGCGCGTAGACCCGCCGGTGCCTTGTTCGTTGAAGTAGAACAGCCCATAAGCGGCGCGAATAACGGTTTTCTCACCAATGCGATAGGCGAGCCCAATCCGCGGGCTGAAGTCATGCTTTTGCAGCCCCAGGATGCTCGACGAAACGCCGTTTCGGCCTGCCAGCACGAGACTACCGGAGTTGAACAGGAAATCAGACTGCCGGTTGTGGCGCTCCGACACAGGGGTGAACAAGTCATAGCGCAGCCCCTGGCTGACCGAGAGCCGCGCAGTTGCGCGCCATTGGTCCTGCACAAAGGCACCGTACTCGCCGTAGCGCTCGTAGGGCGTGCCCCCCGGCAACGCCGATTTCCCAGCGCTGTCCGGCAGGCCGAGCAGGAAATCCGCGAATCCGAGACCGGTATAGGTCCCGGAAAAGTCCAGCGCACCGGAGGGGCTCGCCAGTTGGAAAAACCCAAATCGATTCTGTATGACGCTAAATCCGAAGCGCAGCAAATGAGCGCCGCGCGTATAGAAAACCGTGTCGCTGAGTTGCCAGGTATTCTGCGGGACGATTTCGGGCAGGCTCCCCGAGTCATAGCCCGACTCTCCAGAGATGGTGATCGTGGACATCGCTGCCGAATTGGGTCCGGTATTTGCGCCCTGCAGACCGAGCTGGCTGGCGATATTCAAACCCTCGTTCAGCGAAACGACGCGCAAATAAAACCGTGTGTAGCTCAACGCGAGCTGATTGGAAAGATTCGGCGCGAATTGATGGATCTCCTGTAGTGTCGCCTGCTGGCTCGGAGCGTGGTTCAATGCGAGTGAACCGGCGATGGTGTTGCCTTGAGCAAATGCCAGCGGGTTGATGACTCCGTTCTTAAAGACGGGCGTAGCCGGGTAGGTGATGTCCGCTCTGCCGTACGTATATCGGGCGAACATGGCGTCGCGCTCTGAAAAAAGCTGGTCCACGCGGACGTCAAACTGATCCTCAACCTGCACCTCGAGGGGATTAATTCGCAGGTTGTTTACGCCGAACCGACCCGGCAGTGGAGGTAAGTTCGGCAACGGAAAAATTGCGAGCAGGTTTCTTGCGACTGGGTCAATCCGATTAGAAGGAATGATGTTGCCTGGAAAGGGCTTGCCCGTGTTTGGATCATTGATGGCTGGGAAGCCGCTGAAATCGCCCGCGCGCATAGCGGCCGTGGGTTCGGAGAGTACGGAGGTAGGGGCGGTATGTATGCGTAGTCCCTGGTAATCGCCAAAGAAAAACGTCTTGTTCTTATGGATCGGCCCGCCGATCGCAAAGCCGAACTGATTCTGCTGGAACTGAGGCTTCTGCGCGTCAAAGAACTGGCGAGCATCGAGCGCATTATTGCGCAGGAACTCAAACGCGGAGCCGTGGATTTGGTTGGAACCGGAGCGGGTAATGACATTCACCACCGCACCGCCCGACGCAAATTCCGCGTCGTAGTTGCCTGTCTGCACCTGGAACTCCTGGATGCTTTCGAGGTTTGGAAACACTTTGATGGTGCCAACGGACTGGTCGCGATCATCCATACCGTCGATCAGGAAGAGGTTGAAGCTGCCGCGCGAACCGTCGGCGATGATCTCGGCACCGGCACGCTGGGTCTCATTGCCGTTGCCCTGGGCACGAATGTCGCCCACCCCGCCGGGGTTCGTTCCCGGCACCAGTAATGCGAGCTGCGAAAAATTGCGCCCGTTCAGTGGAAGCTGCTGGATCGAGTACTGTGAGATGACGTCTCCGATTTCGCCGGATTCGGTGTTCAGCAGTGGCACGCCGCCGGTCACCATCACCTCCTGCGACACGCGTCCAACCTGCAATCTGAAATCCTGCCGGATCGTCTGTTGGATTTCGAGGACGAGGTCCTTGCGAATCATCGTGGCAAAGCCAGGTGCACTCACTTCAATGGAGTAGATGCCCGGCTTAAGCAGCGGGACTGAGTAGTACCCTCCCACACTCGTTTGCTTGGTAACGGAGATCCCGGTCTGCTGTCCCACCACCTTGACCTGGGCATTCGCGAATGAGGCACCTCTGGAATCGGTCACCTGACCTAAAAAAGTTCCAGTAGCGTTCACCTGAGCGAATAAAGAAAGTGCGCAAAAGAGTAGCGACATTAACAGAACGGATGATCGAACAACACACATGCCGGGCATCCGTGACTGAGAACACTTGCGGAGTAGAACCGTTGCCTTGGCAACTCTGCTTTGAGTGGCCCAGATCACAAGCAAAGTCTACTTCGCGCTAATACCCATGGCCAGGCCGGGCTGCGATACAATGCTTACCAAGACAACGAGGAACCCATGTACCCTTGGAAGGGATGGGGAACTCCAATTCCTGCGACGCGAGTTCTCACCTCTCGACACCCCCTGAGACTTTCCGCTTTCATCTTTGTACTTCTATTCGCTCTTTGCTGCTTCGGGCGCTCCGCGGAAGCTCAACAAGACCTGGGGGTTATCAAACTCCCGGTTATCGAAGGCAGGGATCTTCGGTTCGCACACGTCTCCTTCGGGGAAGGTCAATCGCATGGACGCATCAGTTCAATCATTGAGGATAATCAAGGGTTCCTCTGGTTTGGTACGAATAGCGGGCTGCAACGCTATGATGGCTACCACCTGCGTGCGTTCCGGCACGATCCTGCGAATCCGAAAAGTCTGAGCGGCAGCTACATCAACGCTCTTTTCAAAGACCGCTCCGGAAATCTCTGGGTCGCATCGGATGAATATCTCGAACGCTACGATCCGGTCACCGAGAGCTTCACTCGCGACCCTTCGCTTGCGGGAGGAATCGAGGGATGGGTTTGGCACATCAGTCAGGACGGCGAGGGGATGCTTTGGCTTTCGACACACGCCGGCCTTGCCCGGCTTGATCCGACCACGTGGCAAACAATTCGCTATAAGCACCGTCCGGACGATCCGACAAGTCTGAGCGGCGACGTAGTAACCGCCACCTATGAACAAAGGGATGGAACATTCTGGGTCGCAACTACCAACGCCTTGGACATCTTTGATCGTCGAACCGGGAAAGTAACCCAACACTTCCCCCTGCCGCCACACCCGCCAGACACATTGCAGATCGAATCGGCCGTTAAACTTTTTGAGGACCATTCGAACGTTCTCTGGGTGGTTTATTCTTTCGGAAATGGACTGGCAACCGTAGATCGCCGCAACAACAGGCTCATCGAATATTCGCCCTCCGGCGCCGGATTGCACGGCACAGAGTTTCCCGGAGTACGTGCGATTCATGAGGATGAGGACGGAGCGTTGTGGCTCGGCACTGCAAGTGGCGGGATGCTCAAACTGGACCAGCAACGAAAGCGTTTCGTTCGATATCGCAACGATCCCCGTTATCCTGACAGCTTGAGTTCAGATCAGATCGTCGCGATTTTTGGCGATGGCGATCACAACATTTGGGTCGGAACAACTGGAGGCGGCCTTGATCGCTTTACCGATAGGCAGCTACCGTTCAAAACCTACCGGCACGAAGAATACAATCCCAACAGCCTTGAAACCGATTACACGACCTCCGTCTTTGCGGACAGCCATGGAGACCTGTGGGTCGGGAGCATGAAGGCACTCACGCGCATTGACCGGAAGACAGGACAGTTTACTTTTTATCGAAGCGTGGGACGTCCTGGTAGCCTTTCCAGTACATGGGTGATCTCAATCGCCGAGGATCGTTCGGGATATCTCTGGTTCGGCACGCTCGGCGGGGGACTCAATCGCTACGATCGGCGGAGTGGACGATTCAAGAATTACCGTCACAATCCCGCCGATGCTCACAGTCTAAGTCACGACAATGTGCTGAGCTTGTTCGTCGATCATAAAGGTACATTGTGGGCTGGAACCGAAGACGGGCTCAGTGCGTTCGATCCAGCAACGGAGCATTTCCAAGTATACCGTCCGCAAGAATCGGCCTGGTTGCGCCGCTATCGTGCCATTGCCGAAGACGCGCAGGGGGCCTTATGGCTCGGCTCCCTGGGCGGCGGCCTGCAACGTTTCGATCCTGCTACCGGGGATTTCGCCATCTACGGCCAAGGCGCGGGCCTGAGCAGCGACCAGGTGAATGCCGTCCGCGCCGATCACTCCGGTACCGTTTGGGCCGGCACGCAGAACGGGCTGGATCGATTGGATCGCGCGACTGGCAAATTCACCGTTTACTACGAACGCGACGGCCTGCCTGGCGACTCGGTGAGCAGTATCCTCGAAGATGAGCGTGGAGATCTCTGGTTGAGCACCGGCAACGGCCTCTCGCGATTCAGTCCGCAAACCGGAGCCTTCCGCAACTACTACACTTCTGACGGATTATTGGGAAACGAGTTCTACAATTACGCAAACGCCTATCACAGTCCGACGGGAGAGATGTTCTTCAACTCGTACGCGGGGGTGATCGCTTTCTTCCCCAACAAAATAGCAGAGACGCCGACGATCCCTCCGGTAGTACTCACTGACTTCCTGTTATTTGGCAAGCCCGTGTCGGTAAGTAACGCTTCGCCGCTTAAACAGTCTATTTCCTTAGCCAACTTCATCACTCTCGCCCACACGCAGAATATCTTTTCGTTGCAGTTTTCCGCGCTAAGTTTTGCCGACCCGGAGCGGAACCGATACCGCTACAAACTCGAGGGCCTGGAGACGCAGTGGAACGAGACCGACAGCAATCACCGTTCCGCGACCTACACCACGCTGCGGCCTGGAGAGTACATCTTTCGCGTTCAAGGGCGCACCAACCGGGGCACCTGGAACGAGAACGGAGCGAGCCTTCGCATCCGAGTCCTGCCCCCATGGTGGCGCACGTGGTGGTTTATGACAACTTGCGCCGCATTGATCTTGTTCTCCCTCTGGGCGATTTACAGACGCCGCCTCCATCAGGTTGCATGGCAATTCAACATGCGTTTGGAAGAGCGTGTCAGTGAGCGCACGCGCATCGCTCGCGAACTGCACGATACCCTGCTGCAGAGTTTTCAGGGGTTGATGCTGCTCTTTCAAAACGTCCGCAACCTGCTTCCTGAGCGTCCGCTCGAGGCCGCGCGAGCCCTCGACGATGCTCTCGTCCGCGCCGATCAGGCCATCATCGAAGGCCGTGATGCTGTGCTGGATTTACGCTCCTCCACGGTTGTGAATCATGACTTGGCGCAGGCGATGACTGCTCTTGGGGAGGAACTTGCCTCAGAGGATGGCAAGCGGAATCCCGTGACCTTCCGTGTGCTGGTGGAAGGTACGCCACACAGTCTCGATCCGATTCTTCGCGATGAAATTTATCGCATCGCGCGGGAGGCGTTACGAAATGCTTTCCACTACGCACAGGCGCGCCGCATAGAAGCCGAGATTACCTATGGCGTTCCTCTGCTCCGGTTACGTATTCGGGATGATGGAGACGGAATTGACCCGGCAGTTCTTGATAAGGGTGGACTTGCGGGACACTGGGGCCTGCCGGGGATGCGCGAGCGCGCTAAGCACATTGGCGCACAACTGAATGTCTGGAGCGGCCCTGGAGCCGGCACCGAAGTCGAGTTAACGATTCCCGGCTCGATCGCTTACGGAAGGTCTCCGACGCGCGCCGGTTTTCGTCTCTTCCGTAAGAAGAAGATGGCGCACTCATGAGCATCGATCCGAACCGAATTCGGATTCTCGCCGTTGACGACCATCCCCTCCTCCGCGAAGGCATCACAGCGCTCATAGCCAGTCAATCTGATATGGAGTTGGTCGCCGAAGCCGCTGATGGGCGCGAGGCCATTGCGCAATTCCGGAAACATCATCCCGATGTCACCTTAATGGACCTGCAGATGCCGAATATGGAGGGCGTCGATTCGATGCTCGCCATTCGGGGCGAATTTCCTCAAGCACGAATCATTGTGCTTACGACCTACACCGGCGACGTACAAGTTTTGCGTGCTCTCAAAGCTGGCGCCCGGGCTTACCTGTTGAAGAGCCTCTTGCGCAAAGAACTCCTGGAGACAATCCGTGCTGTTCATGCCGGGCAAAAGCGTATCCCGCCTGAGATCGCCGCTCAACTTGCCGAGTATGCTGCGGAGGATGCCTTGACCCCGCGCGAGATCGACGTTCTGGTGTTAATTGCCGCCGGTAATGCCAACAAACAGATCGCTGCTCAACTCTCGATTACAGAAGAAACCGTCAAGGGTCACGTCAAGAACATCCTCTCCAAACTTCGCGCCAACGACCGCACCCATGCGGTCACGATCGGCCTTAAGCGCGGGATCATTACGTTATAGCCCCCTCGAAAGAGGTGCTGCCCAACCCCGTTTTTGAGGCTTTCGAATCGAGCACCGATTCCGTATCCTCCAACTGTGAGGTACGTCTGCAAAGACTATTTTCAATGTTCCCAGACGGTTTGCCCGGCACCGGCCTGCTACTTCTGCGCCTGGTTGCCGGTATTGTTCTGATTCATCATGGCCTCATCGGACCATCGGGAGTGAATCCGCTTGAACCAGCCACACGGGACTTGATCGCGGCCGGTGCGGGGGTGCTTCTGCTTGCCGGTTTGTGGACGCCCATGACAGGAGTGCTGGTCGTAATCATCGAGTTGTGGATTGCCGTTTCGCAGCCCAACAATCTTTGTACTCCCCTCCTCTTGGGAGCCTTCGGCGCCAGTTTGGCAATGCTCGGACCGGGCGCCTGGTCCATCGATGCTCGCCTCTTTGGCAGGAAGCGGATTGAGCTTGGGGACCGGTAGTTGTCCTTCCTAACCCCTCGAAAGTGGTGTCCCCAGGAATCCCGATTTGGTGGACGCGGGAGGCTTCCTTCTGGGGATGTGCGTCAATGCAACTGGCTTGAGAATTAGTTGCGGAAGAGATTAAGGAGTCAGCAGTGCAAAGTGAAGGAAGAAAAAGTCGTAATCACGGTCTTTGTGAGTTGTGCCTAGAGGAAGACTCGATTCTGGGACGAAAGCTGTGTCCGGTCTGTCTCCAGGCGATGGCGCGCCTAGCCTTCGCGGCGGGAGTTCGTGCCTCACCTATCCTGACGGGCTTGGGAGGGGGCGGTGGAGAGCTGACTGGAAGGAGAGAGGACAACGTGAGGACCCAGATCGGCGGTTATGCATACGAGGTCAGAAAGGAACTTTGCGCAGAGGAAAGAGCATCCACGCACTGGACGTTTACGGTCTACAAGGTAGCGCCCCCAGCCCAGGAGCTACTGGCCCACGGCGAAGATTCACTGACTCAGGAGCACGCGGAGCGCAACGCTCGTCAACTCATTGCGCTTTACATCGAACTGGATCGGCAGAAATCAAATGAGCGATCCAACAACGCTCGCATGTGATCGGCGACCGCCTGCACGGTCATTTGGTATTCGCCACAAAGTTTGGTACGCAGGAGGAGTTGCAATGAGAAGGGAAGAAATCACCGCCAGGTTCGAAGTTTTGGAGAATGGCCAAAATGTCCGACGCTCCGGTCAGCAGGGCGAGAAAGTAGCGGAAACGGTCGAAATGGTCTGGATCAGATATTGTCCGCATTGCGAGAACAAGATGTGCAAATACACTCTGCAGTATTCGATAACTTGTGAGGGGTGCGGTTGGGTGTGGCTATGAGAAGGAGCACTCGGTGAATTCGATGGTGCTCTTATGCAACACTGCTTTTGGCTTCGGACTCTGACTGCGGAAGAACTTGCGCGATTCTCGCCAGCAGTTCAGTGGGAGAAACCGGCTTGAGCAGAACCTCGAAATCAAAACCCTTCGCCTGCGCATGTTCTAAAAGGTTTCCGTAGCCAGCATTGCCCGACATGAACAAAACCTTGCAGTACGGCAGAGTACGTAAAATCTCAATTGCCGCATCGATGCCGTTCATCGCGCCCATCATAACGTCACTCACGATGCAATCGGGACGAAAAGGACCAGCTTCTTCGACCGCCTCTTCTCCGCTATTCGCCGTGGCCGTCTCGTAGCCTCGATATTCCAGTATTTTGGCCAGGGTAGCGGTTATGGCGCGCTCGTCATCGACCACCAGAATCTTGTATCTCGTGTGCATCATGGCACTGTTCCCGTTGTAGTCTGAACTTGGTCCATGGCAATAAAGCTTCTCCTTGAATAATCAGGAAACGCACGCTATAGAGCGTGTCTCGATTGCGGGTGTAACGACAGCCTACCGCATAAGCTGCTTACATACCACGACCAAACTGAATAGCTCGCTTGAAATGACTTAGGACTGCTAAAGGGTGGATGACGGGCCAACCGTACAGAGCCTTTTTCGGATCACGGGTAAGTGGCACGGAGGCCACTCGCCATGAAGCACAATCTGCGCTCCAAAATTAACCGCAAGAAAGCCAAGACCGTTTTGCGCCTGCCTGATCTCGAATTCGCGAAGACAGCTGCCCTACGCTTTTGCTTGGAGGAGAAGTTACCTGTGCGTTTAAGAAGCGGAAGAACAGTCGTTTAGTATGATCGTTGCTCATGAGCGACAGATTGCTTGGTTTCAGGTCTTCGAGCGACTGCATGGAAACCTATCCTGGAATAGGCGTGGGTTTGGCAATCGTGCGGCCGTCGAAAAAAACGGGCGCTTCGGCGTCGATTCCGCCCACGGTAAGGCAGCCGCTTTTGGATGGAAGCGAATGGAACCTCGTTGATAAAAGCGATCAACTCCAGATGCCCAGGTTGGCCAGTCATAATGTACTCGGGCGTCGCGCGGTAGTGCCGTTCTTCACCACCAAGGGTGAGAGCGGAACCGGACTAAGTCTATGGATTACCTCTGACGTACTCCGTAAATATCACGCGACGATGCGACCTTGAACCAGTACGCAATCCCCATGTTCCGGAACATGCTTTTCAATCTTATTTCCGTTCCCACGACTCGAAGGCCCGTCATAAGGAAACTGGATCTGTCAGGACACGGGCAATCGCACAGATCTCCGTTCCATGATCAGACCTGCTGGGAGAATCACTGCCGTTGTCTCAGGATAGGGAACGCTAAACGTTAGAACCCTATCGGGACTGCCCCGACAGGCAGATGTGCGGGCGCGGGTAAATGTTCATGGTCGGGGCAGTTTCGATAGGGCCGTTTGTACTGAGCCGCTAGCGTTTGCGGGGGACGCGGTCGGGTCTATGGGAGTTGGATTTGATTTTGATGTTCAGCGGGCGGTGTTGCGCGATGTGGACGTGGGCGGGAAGGCCATTGAATCGCTTTTGGCAGTCTCGATAGAGTCTCTCGGCCAGGCAGTGGAGGCGCATCCTAGGTGCAAAGGCGTTGAGCGAGCGCACGAGATCGTGGCATGTTTGAACACGCCGTAAGCAGACATTACCGGAAACTCGGTGCATCAAGGATCTCTCAGGAGCTATCAACGGTGCACCTCGGTGGAAGTGACGCGATAGGCCCTGACCGGAAAAAGAGTTGGCTGCTGGTCAGGCGTTCGATGACGAGCATGGGGCCGGTGCAGACAGGACAGCGCAACTGAGTAGTGATCTCAGGATCGCTTGCGCAGGGTGCTCCGCCGAGCAGAATACGGCAGCGTGAGAGCGCATCTCCGCGCCTGCAGTTAGCGAAGAGTCCGAAGTGGCGGATGCGAACCAGCCCCTTAGCCTGCTTTATGCATGAAGGCCGCCGAGGTGGTCTTCGAAAGGCGAGATTGCGGCGATGGTGTTGATGGCAACGTGAATCGTCCAGTGCGATGAGTTGTGGAGTTCGCCGGTTTGTCGGAACTGGCTAGCCTGGAGGTTTTCGGACACAGTGCTTCCCCGACTGCCGTCTGCATTAATTCCGAAAATTATGTTTTGGGTAGACCGCGTCAGTGCTATCCCGGCGAGGCTCCGAGGGCCAGCGCTACTTGTCGGAAGGTGGGCAGGAACGGGAACGACGCGGGCAGGTGCACGACCACGCGGCGAACCGAAACCAGCAGACGGGCGCCCAGTTTGAGCAACCGTTCACGAAGAGTCCAGACCTGAGCTCGCGCACAGTTGGTGTGCGCAGCCTTCAGTCGTAGCTCCTGCATCAAGACATATGCTGCGGCGGTCAGCAGGACGCGGAGTTGGTTGGCCCAGAAGTCGCTGCAACTGGTGCGATCGATCTGAAGATCGTGCAGTTCTTTGATCCGATTCTCGATCTCGCCCCTCTGGCAGTACACCTCTTCATAGAGCCACTGGGGACTCTGCTTCATATTGGTGATGACGAAGCGCGGATTGTCCTTCGGCTTCTTCCCCTCGGCGCGAACGACCTCGGCCTTGATGATGATGCGGCGTTGTTGCGGCCACGTCTGGGCCGCATAGTTGGCTTCGCTATAGACGTGTTCGGTCTTCCCAGTCTGACGCGAGAGTCTGCGGGCCTGTCGCATAGCTGGTTTGGCTTTGCGTTTCAACACAGCGTTTTTGGCCATCGCAATGACGTACTCAAGATTGGACTCTCCCTCCAGGAAGTCGAGCAAATCGGGGTGCGCGAAGCCGCCGTCGAGGCGAACCCGGATCCGCGCACCGGGAAAGCTGTAGGAGATCATATTGATCAGACGACGGAGAATCCCCCGCGCGCCTACCGCCGCGGTCACGTTGCCGGGACGCAACACGGCTGCGCACAGATACTGTTCGGCCTCGTCATTGAAGCTCACAAAGCCCATTACCGGCAGGTAGCACCAGCTGTCGTAGTGTCCGTTGAAGAACGATAGCTGCTGTGCGCCGTGGGTAGGGTCGTCGGTCGGATCCAGATCGATGGTGACGAGGCGAGCGCGTCCATGTAGCCGCTTCGCGTGACGGTCGATCACGCTGTCCGCCAGTGCTTCGCCCAGGCGGTAGAGTTCTCTTGGTCGGATCGAGTTTTCAAAGCGCGACAGAGTTGGCTGCGAAGCCAGGTCGCGGCCGGTGATTGGATCGCGATCGAGCAACATCTTGTGAATGGGGTCGGCAGAAAGGCGCGCCGAGTCGTTTGCGTCCGGATAGCCGCAAGCAATCGAGAACACACGCTGTGCCAGCAACTCGCGCAACGAGTGATCGACCTTGCTGGCTTGCCGCTTGTCTCGCAGACATCCGGCCAGAGCTTGGATCAATCCGTAACGGCGGTCAGCAGCCTTCAGCAGGATGGCTCCGCCATCAGAACTGCCATTGGTTTGGTCGAAGCGAGCAATGATCGGCTTGGTGAAAATCTCGGGGAACAACAGACACTGTGTTGTGCTATCTTCAAACACGCGGGAAGCCTTTCTTGCTGCTTCAAACACTGTCTAGACAACATGTTTGTAGCACAACAGGCTTCCCGTTTCTCTGATCTTCACGAATTTTCCGGGTTAGGCAGAACATGGATCAGGAAGCGGCGCAGAAACTCATCGGCGGAGACGGTCATGATCTTCTGCTTATCGCCGTGCGCATAGTCCTTCCATCGGAACGACACTCGATCATTCTGGAAGGCGACGAGTCGATGGTTAGAGATCGCGACACGATGGGTATAGCGCGCCAGGTAATGCAGAACATGCTCTGGGCCGCCGAAGGGCGGCTTGGCGTAGACGACCCAGTTCTCTCGGAATAGCTGTCGGAGAAATCCGCGAAAGCGGCGTGGCTCGGCGAGACTCCGGAGTGAACCGTGGAACTGGAGCTTGTGCTGCCGGAGGAGGTGGCGAAGTCCGGCGGTGAACTTGCCGCGGAAGACGCGGCTGAGTGCGCCGACGGGCAGAAAGAAACGGTTCGACGAAGCGATCCATCCGGAGCCATCGGGAGCAAGGCCGCCGGCGGGAACGACGTAATGGATGTGGGGATGATGCTGAAGGTTCTGGCCCCAGGTATGGAGCACGCCAAGAAACCCGATCTCTGCTCCCAGATGCTTCGGGTCGCGGGCAAGTTCGAGCAGCGTCGCTGCGCTGGTTCGGAAGAGCAGATCGTAAAGCAGTCGCTTGTTCTGCAGAATGAGAGCAGAGAGTTCGTGAGGCAGAGTGAAGACGATGTGGAAGTACGGCACCGGCAACAGCTCAGCCGCCCTGGCAGCCATCCATCTGGCGCGTGCGTTTCCCTGGCATCTTGGGCAGTGCCTGTTTCGACATGAGTTGTACGAGATGGCCTGATGGCCGCAGCGCGTGCACTGATCACGATGGCCGCCCAAGGCCGCTGTGCGACAGCGGACGATAGCATCGAGCACCTTGCGATGCTGCCATGCAAGGTGTGATCCGTGGTGCTCCCAGAATCTGTTGCCTGATACGCGAACGATGTCGGCCACCTCAAGGGTGGGCCGGCTCATCGCTTCTTCAGTCTCCTGGAGCGCTTCACCGCTTCGGGGTTGGACACCTCGATAGCTTCCAGTGGACTGGGAACTGCTTGCAGGTGGCGCCGGGACAAATGGAGATAGACGGTCGTATGGTCCAGCTTGGAGTGTCCCAGCAGTACCTGGATGGTGCGCAGATCGGCGCCGGCTTCCAGCATGTGAGTGGCAAAGCTATGTCGAAGCGTGTGAGGGGACACACGCTTCGCGATGGCGGCTCGCTTCGCAGCTTCGGCTACGGCAGTCCAGATGATCTTCTCTGTAATGGGCACATCAGCCCGCCAACCCTTCACCGTGCCCGGAAACAGATAGGTCTTGGGCTTCATCCAACGCCAGTACTCGCGCAGGGTCTCGAGCAGCTTCGGGGATAACAACACGTCGCGGTCACGGCCACCCTTGCCCTGACGAACATGAATGACCATGCGCTCGCTATCGATATCTGAAACCTTGAGATGGGAGAGCTCGGCCCGTCGCAAGCCGGTTGAATACAGCATCATCAACATCGTCCGATGCATCAGGTTGCGGGCGGAAGCGATGAGCCGTTCTACCTCTTCTACGCTCAACACGATCGGCATCCGCCTCTGCCGCTTCGGCACGGGGATGTCACCGGGGAGATACGGCCGTCGTAGTGTCTTGACGAACAGAAATCGCAGGGCGGAAGTGCGGCTGTGGATCGTACCCGGTGAGAGCTTACAGTCCTGAAACAGATGCACCTGATACTGGCGGATATGCTCGGGGCCGAGGCGCTCTGGCGAGCGATGGAAGTACTTCGCGAAATCCTCTACGGCGTGAATGTAGCTTCGAACGGTGCTCTTGGCGTAGTTACGACGCTGGAGTTCGTCCAGCATCAGCTTCCTGAGTCGGGTCACAGTGTAGCCTCCTTGTGACCCAAAACCTTACACTGGCTGAAATGCTGGGGGGACGACCACGCGGTAGCGTCCGCCGCGCTAGCGGCTTAGTACAAACGCCGTTGGATCCGCCGAAGCAATTTACCCCGAATAGGCGACGGTCCCCTTCTTAGGCCAGCGCCATTTCTTTTGTCTTTGCCACATGCGGGAACGGACGAATCTTCGGTTGCTTCGCCTTCTGCGCCTGCCACAGGTCATACTGCATCTGCATCTTCAACCAGAACTCCGGCGAGGTTCCCAGCGCCGCTGAGAGCCGCAGTGACATCGCCGCCGACACCCCGGCATGTCCATTCAGAATTCGCGATAAATGGGCGCGGGTCACGCCCAGCCGCGTCGCTGCTTCCGCGATAGTCATCTCGCCCAGATAGTCCCTTAGGACCTCTCCGGGATGTGCTGGATTGAAAATCATAGCCTCGCCTCCTAGTGGTAATCCTGATAGTCCACAAGAACCGCATCTTCGCCTTCGAACAAAAACGTCAGCCGCCAATTGCCGCTCACGTTCACCGACCAATGTCCAGCGAGATTCCCTTTCAATGGATGCAAGTCGTTGCCCGGCGCGTTCATGTCCTCCGGACGGCTCGCCACATCCAGCGCGGTCAGCAGACGTCGCAGGCGCGGGGCATGTTTTGGCTGGATGCCAGCCTTCGAGCCGCTTACGGCAAACTGCTTCAATCCCTTGTGCCGGAAGCTCTTGATCACGCGTAAAGCGTATAGCCACACAATACGGAACGTCAATGCAATGTTTGTGCCGGGAGTGGATCGGGCTGATTGGAGAACGCAAACCAGCAATTACGGAACAGGGAGCACGGAGGTCAATGGGCACTATCGGAAAGGCTGCGCCACTCGGGCCTTCACGTTCAAAACTCAACCATGGGTCAAGTTTTTACACCTCTGAAACCAGCATCGGAAGGCGGGGCCAATCACTGACCGTCCCTCAGGTGTGCCCAAACTGGGGTTCTCATACGAAATAGCGGCCTTGGATGACCGCCGGGGTGCCCAAAGAAGCTGCGGAGACAGCTTTCCGACTCCTTTATAAAGATTTTAGGCACTTTTTATTCGAGCTTTAGAGCCGCGATGCTCTACTGAAGTAGAAAGCCGCGGAGCCCTTACCCGGCTGGCTCAATCAAAGATTTCGGCTTCGGCCGTGACTACAGGTGCTCGTCATGTGTTCAGTGCAGGCGGGACAACAACTCGATCACTACTACATCGAAACTGAAATAGCGAACAGCGTAATGGCTACGATCTTTCGCGGCACGGACTTGCGTAATGGGCGCCAGGTTGCACTCAAAGTTCCGCTCATGGAAGTAGAGAGTGACGCAGCTTTTTGCGAGCGCTTCCGACGCGAGGAGGCGATTGGCCTCAACCTGGAGCATCCTGGTATTGCCAAGGTCTTCCGCGCGGATGATCGCAGCCGGCCTTATATCGCCATGGAGTGGATCGAGGGAAAAACGTTGCGCACGCTCCTGAACGAGCAGCACAAACTTCCCGCCGACCGTGCTGTCCGGATCACGCTGCGGATCTCTGACGCTCTTGAATACATTCACCGCCATGGCGTCGTACACCGCGATCTCAAGCCGGAAAACATTATCATCGACGCAAACGACAACATCAAACTGATCGATTTCGGCATCGCCAGCAGTGCTGGCTCGCGGCGTCTCAGGTTCGGGAAGCTCTCCAGTATGATGGGGACCCCGGACTACATCTCCCCCGAGCAAGTCAAAGGAAAGCGCGGTGATACCCGAAGCGACCTATTCGCGCTGGGCGTAATACTTTACGAGGTGCTGACGGGAAGGGCTCCATTTCAGGGCCCAACTCCTCTCGCAGTTATGAATGACCGGCTGGTGAACAATCCCGTGCCGCCGCGCAAGATCGATCTCACGATCTCGCCCCGGCTTCAAAAGGTCGTCTACCGTGCCCTGAAGTGCGAACCTAAAAACCGCTATGCTACGGCGCGGGATTTTGCGTATGACCTTGAGCATCTGGATGAGGTCGGCATGGATGAGCACTCAGGAAGGTACGAGGGAAAACATTGTCACTCGTCATGGCGGCAGGACGTTCTTTCATACGGGCCGCTGGCGCTGATCCCAGTCCTGATCTTTACGTTAATGTTCTACGTCTCGCTGCACCCATGAAGGGATGGGCTCACGAAACGGAAAGAGCCGCGCTACTCATCCATCATCCCGCGGCCACAAATAAGCTGATCTTAAATCTCTAGCTCGCAAAATCTGCCGAACGGCCGTAGACCAAGAGCTGCCGGGCCGAGATATACAGGCAATTTAAACGGCGCACACTCTTACGGAACCATGGATACGAGAACATGGCAGCTTTTGAAAATCGAGTGACTTTAGAAGAAGCCGGGGAGCGCCTGAGGAATCCGCCATCCGAGAATCCGCCACATTGTTGCCAATGAGGACGGATCGTTCTCGATCGTAGAGCACATAGCTCCTTCGGAGTCCGGGAGATCGGAAGAGTCTGACACCTGCGAGACCAGCTTTACCCGCTCTGGGCTTTGCTGCGGAGTTCCTTTCCCGATGCACATGAGACTAAGAACCTGAATTGACGCCGGGTATATCCGCAACTCTGAACACCGGGTCTTCCGGCAGGACAGGCTTGGCCCAGAGATCGAGTCGATGTCCAGAGACCGAACGGCGTCCACGAGGACCTCAGCTCCAGCATGACCAGAAGTACGAGGAATCCTGACGCCAAGATGTAACTTGGAGACTTTACCGCGAAGTAGACGCCGTTCATAACCGGCATCATGACGTCTGAGATCATCAAGTCCGGACGTTGCTTGCCCGAATCTTGCATCGGGGTAGTCGCGGTCGTATTCTCAGAACAATGCCAAGCTTAACAATGCCAACCTTGAAGACTGGCCATAATGCCGCTCGCCGCCGATTCTGGTTGGCGATGTTGGGGTTTGTCATGGCGCTTGCGCTGCTGCCCTTTTCATACAAAGTCGAACGCCGCCTAGAAACAGTTGTTCACATCAAGGGCGGAGAATCCGAAAAAGTTGACCTGGAACTGGCGCAGCGTTTCGAGTCTCCGTACGCCCACCGCCTGGTTCTGGTGATCAGCGGTATTCCCGATCCGGATTCAGCCAAAGGCGCAGACGCGCTGGGCTTCTTAACCAGTTCATTGCGTAGTGTGCCAGGAGTGTCGGGTGCCGTCTCGAGTCTGGATTGGCCAGATCCTCTGTTCACTGGGAACAATGGCGGGGCCTTGATCATCGTCGGGTTGGACCCGCGCGATGAAACTGTTGAGGCGTTGGTCCCCAAACTGAGGGCAAGAGCAGACTGGATGGAAGGTCAGCTTAGGTCGCACTACCCCAATGTCAAACTGGAGATTACGGGTGAAACACCGCTGAACTTCGATCTCCGCAGGGTCAGTGCAGATGAGGTCAACCATGCCGAGGAACGAGCGATGCCGGTAACTCTCTTGCTGCTGTTGCTGGCTTTCGGCAGTCTTGTGGCCGCGCTATTGCCGCTGGGAGTTGGAGTACTCTCAATCTCGATGGCGATGGGTGCGGCTGCGCTACTCGCGCATTATCTGCAGCTGTCGATTCTGGTGCAGAATCTGGCGACGATGCTCGGGCTTGGCTTGGGCATCGACTATGCATTGCTGATGGTGAGCCGGTTTCGCGAAGCATTGGCCGAGGGGTATGATCCCGGCCACGCTGCCGATATTGCTGCCGGGCAAGCGGGGCGGACGCTGATAATCTCGGCCACGACAGTCGCAATCGGATTTTCAGCGCTGCTGACTGTGCCCATCAGCGACCTGCGCTCCATCGGGATAGCTGGCCTGCTGGTAACCGTTTTGAGTGTCATGCTGTGTACATTCATTTTGCCTTGGGTGCTTGGTCTACTAGGGCATCGCATCAATGCCGCCAGAGTACGTCTTCCAGCCAGACGATTCAAAACGCGGGACAGCCTATGCGCGGCGAATGAGCGGTGGGTGCGGTGGGGCAGCATCATAACCCGCCGGCCCTGGACAGCTCTGCTCGTCGCCGGGATTCCGCTACTGATCCTTGCATTCCAGGCACGGAGAATCTCCCCCGGGATTCCTGACCATAACTCGCTCCCGGCCGCAGCCGAGTCGGTGCAAGCGCTGCACACGCTTCAAGGCATGGGGCGGTCGGGTATTGTGCAGTCCCTCCGAGTGGTTCTGGAGTTGCCGCCGCAGTCTCCGCCGCTCTCGCCGGCTGGCTGGCTTGCCGTCAGTCGCTTGACGAAGCGCTTGCAGAGCGATCCTAGAGCGGAAGAGGTCTTATCTCTTCCGACTCTCACGGGAATGTCCGACACTGCGGAGGCTGTCAACGATGTGCCCGAGTCAATCCGTAAGAGTTTTCTTCGCAACGATGGCCAAGCTACCTTGATTGAGTTGCTGCCCACCGCCACTCTTTCGCCCAACGAACAGATACGATGGGTACGAGAGGTGCGTTCTTCCGATGTCGCGGCGATAACCGGCGTGCCCGGCGCTGTGCTGCGCGTCGGGGGCCTTCCCGCAATCGACGCAGATTATGACTCGGTAGTAAAAGAGCGGATGCCGAGGGTGGTCCTTGGCGTCATATTGGGGAGCTTGCTGGCGCTCCTGATCGGGTTACGTTCTCTATTTGCGGCTGTCAAAGCAATTCTGCTCAATCTGCTCTCCGTTGGCGCTTCATTCGGTGCGTTAGTTGTCGTTTTCCAGGAAGGCCACGGTAGCAAACTCTTTGGGCTCGACGGACCGACCGGCACCGTATACCCGATCGTGCCGATTCTCTCGTTTGCCATCGTCTTCGGATTGAGCATGGACTATGAGGTCTTCCTGGTCGCCCGAGTCCTCGAAGAACGGCGGCACGGTCTATCCGAGAGATCAGCGGTGATCGAGGGCCTGGCGCGGACGGCGGGGCTCATCACGAGCGCCGCGGCAATTATGATTGCTGTCTTCACCGCATTCACAATGGGAAGCTTTCTGGTCGTCAAAATGCTGGGTTTTACGCTCGCCGTGGCGGTGTTTTTCGATGCTACAGTGGTGCGGATGGTTGTCGGGCCAGCACTATTGCAACTTGCCGGCGACTGGAATTGGTGGCCCTTTGGCTTATATGGGGCTCCGGCGACGTCTGAAAAGGAGCTTGTCCCATGACGGCAAACATTGTGGATGCTCCAGTGATCGCACAGGGCCCTGCAACCCCATGATTAAGCGATGCGATTTATTGCACTTTCTCTTCTTGTGCGCTGGACTGGCTGATATCAAAGTCCTTCCGTCCAAGATGTGCCTTTCCCGAGCCCCGTTCGATTATAAGAATCGAGGAGCCGGGCTTGCCCTGCAGCTTTGCCTCCACTTGGGACGCGGACCAAGCGCCGGCGACCTGCCGCAGCCCATAGTAAATGAATCCCTTCTGCTGTCCCGTCCCGCGAAGCGTCTTCACCACATGCACTGGGTACAAAATGCCGCGGTCAATCCACGATGTTACCGAATCATAGTGAGTCCGGTCTTCAGAGCCGGGCATGCTCTTAAGGACAAAGCAATCCCGTGCGCCGTATTTCTCCGGTGCCAGAAGTTCCTGATGCTTCCAGAAGAACTGGCTCTCTACCATGTCTTCATAGGAGAAGTCTGTTCCCACGAGTGGGTCGTTCCAACGTTCGAATGGCAACACGCTAGCGGCCTTCTCTCCAGGAAGTATGGCCTCGATGGTCAGGTGCCCACTCACGCTCATATGCAGAAGAAGGCTCGTCTTCTCTGAACCAGGCCCCGAGATCTCGCATAGCACACGCAGACCATCGGGAAACCAGTGAGCCTTGGCGACAAACTTGTAGCTCGTGCGCTTGCCATTGCCTTCCACCCGTGTGAGTCGCCCGGTCACGCGGTAATCCAGTTTCTCAATACGCTGGCGCGAGGCAGTCAGCACAGTCTCCAGGTCAGGGTTCGCCGCGAAGGCCCGCGGTGGATGCACCAGCGACAACAGCACTAGCATAGCGATGGACGCTCGAATCATCCCAAAGGCGCAATTCGCCCATCTGGCCACTGAATACCGGCCAAACTTGCGGCTGCGAAAGAGCATCACGACGCGGCGCAGGAAGGTCATAGCTATGTATACAGCCCTCGTCCATATAGCATCCATCCAGGCCTAACCCCCACACTTGTGTCATGCTTTGCCGAAAGTTCTCACCTTCACTAGGTTAAGGCCAAAAGGCGTCGGCGCGAATCTGGGGCACCCGGCAGTTATGCTTGCATCCGCCGTGAAAGGCCCCATTCACGCCAACAGAGGGCCAATGGGGCACCCGTCTTACTGCCCGGTTGGCAATTGTTTTAGGACCACTGGAGGTCCGCTGACTCGCTTGGCTTTGAGGTTGACAGTGACCTCGACCCGGTCGGCGATTTTGATGAAGGGGATGCCTTTGTTCATCCCATAGTCCTTGCGGTCGAAGGCCATTGTCCCTTTAATCTCGCCTGAGCCTGTCCCAGCGCCGGAGGCCGTGAGCGTCAGCGCCTCGGGTTTAGTCACTCCGCGTATCGTAAAGTCGCCCTGCACCTCAAAGGTGTCGGGACCGGTTTGTACAATCTTCTTTGACACAAAGGTTATCAACGGATTCTCCTTGACGTCAAAGAAGTCTTTGCTCTTCAGCTTGCCATCCTTCATGCCGCTTCCGCTGTTCACGCTGTCTGCCTGAATCTTGATGTCCAGAACGCCTGTGGTGACGTCGGGAGACGTAAATGTCAGAGTGGCATCCCACTTGTCGAAAGTACCGGTTAGAGCCACCGACGCCTTCACGTAGAACTTAATCGTGCTTTCGTCCGGCGTAATCACGAAAACAGGAACCTGCGCCCGGCTTACGGACGAGAGCACGGCGGAGACTAAGAGGCAGAGAGTCGCTAGTCGCATGGGGGTTGCCTTTCCTTCGAGGCGCCAAAGTGCACGGCTCAGGATTACTTGACGATTTCGACCACCACGGACTCGGTCATGACCATGTCGACGGTCTGGCCCGGTTGCAACTGATCGAGATTCTTGAACTTCTTACTTACCTTGATGGTTTTCTTCTTGCCATTGGGATCTTCCAGAGTCACGCGATGCTTCCGCGCATCTACGGCCAAAATTTTTGCGCTCAGTCCCACTGTATCGACCATGACCATGCCCGGTTTGGCGCCTTTGGGTGCCACTCCCACCTCTTGGCCTGCAACCGCGCCCGGAGTCTCGTTCGAATTGCCAACCAGAATAATAATTTCTTCCGTGTAGGCAATGTTCAAGTGGTCTCCCACTTTTACCTGGTCGAGGTTTTGGACACTCTTGTCCACTTTAAAGGTCTTTCTCTTCCCATTGCCCATCAGAAGCGTGACCTTGCGTTTTTTCAGGTCAACTTTCTGGACGGTTGCATTGACCTTGAACACTTCTACGGAGTCTATGCCTTGGTCGGTTGTTGTGGTTTGAGCTTGCGTGGCCTCGAACCAGCCGAGTACAAACAGCATTATCACGCTCAGGATTGCGCTTCTCATCTTCATGGGTTGTCACTTTCTATCTACGGCCGTGTGCGGGATTACCCTGAGTCCCTGCACGCTTTCCTTTGCGAGCCGTTCATTGGTCAACTTTGCTCGGAGTCTCTGAGTCCAGAGTTCACGGTACAAAGAGTTCACCACACGAATAGATAATAGTTTTCCGTTCGCAGCGAAACTGGCAAATGTGACAGCGTGAAGTTTTCCACGCCTGGTTAACAATAGAGGGCCAGCCGGCTCTCTGCCCGGCTCTGCCAAGCTTCGGGAGGCGAGTTGCACCAGATCCAATTCCTTTTGGGGTGCGTCCTCGATCCAAACGACCGAAACGCTCCCTCGGCTGCAAGCTGCGGGTTCGGTCAGCAGTCAATGATCGCATTGGCATCGAACCGAAGCCGACGAACTGGAAACGCGACGAACCCAGAATGCAGTTGTCGGCGATACATCGCCAAGGCGCTCCGCTATCGCACTTTGAGATAGTGAGGCACAAGGCTGTTATCAGTGGCTTCGCAGGGACTCCGGAATACACGATGCAAAAATGACGCAGGAGCAACGGACTCTTCCAATCGAAGTTGGTAAACGCTGCCCGTTCATCGGGCCGCCTCATCAGATACACTTCGCTTCATCGCGTACGCGTTAGTCTCTTCGTTCAGGTCGTCATACCAGCCCCCTGTCACGGCGTGTAGCGCAGCCTCAGGTTGCGCCCCGCCAGCCAAGTTGGCGAGCAGGCGGCGCAAGCCATCCATCCCATAGGCGGACCGTAGATACTCGACAGCAGACAGCGATTCGAAATAGGCTCGTTGGGCTTGATCGGAAGTCATTCCCTGAAATGAACCTTCCAATTGCGACAAGGGTACGAACTCGCTCGAAGCGGCCTGACGCCCAAGCGATGCTGTCAGAACATCAAGGCTCTTCGGCTCTTCCAACTGGGCCACCCCCTCGTTCAACCACACCGGACAGTGCGGAACCGCCGCATGCACAAACGAATGTGTCAACTCATGCCTCAACACTGATTCCAACTGTGGCGTGATGCTGGAAATCTCACCCAATGGAATTCGCATCCTTCCGTCGTTGAGCGCTCCCACCCAGGTGGGTGACTTTGTAATATCAGAGAACTGTTGGGCGCTGTAGAAAACGACGGTTACAGGAGCTTTCGGCATGACGCCGAGGTCGACGGCAAGCTCGTCATAGTCGTGCTCCAGCGTGCGAAATAGGTCGTCTGAAAGAGCTTCCACCAGTTTGCCCCCTTCGTAGCGCAGCACGAAATGGCCACGAGCCGTCTCGGTGAAACGTCCTTCCACGGCAGCCTCGCGTTTTGTTTTCTCCAGCAACTCCTTGACGCTCTCGTCCGAAGACAGTTGCAGCGAATGTTCCCAGGCTGCCACTGCATCTTCCAGTCGGCCAGCCTGGTAGTACGTCTGTCCCAGAATCCGCTGCACGTCGGCCGACGCAGGCTGCAACTGTGCAGCCTGCTCAGCGTGTGCCACCGCATCGCTCGTTTGGCCGGAGTTCAGCATTAAAACGGCGCACCAAGTCTGAAGACCTGCATTCAATGGGGCGAATGCCACAGCTCGTTGAATGTGGTCGAGTGCCTGCTCCTCGCGGTTGTGTTCGTGCTCGTAGCGTGAAGCCACAAACTCAGCGGCTGCGGACAGCGATGGCATTCCCCGCTTCTCGATTTCGGCCAGCGCACCTTCATCGATGCGGCCTGCGATCAGAATCTGCGGAAGCAAAGCTGCTGGATCAAGATTGCCAACCCGAGCAACTTCCGGCGTAACCACCACGATTTTTGATGGCCGACGAGGTCGCTGCTCCATCATCGAAACCGTTCGCCCGAGGATCCAGGTCGTTCCCACCAGCACGATGAGAACACCCAACCAGCGTGCCCGTTGTCGATCTCCAATAGCCAGAGACATAGAGGTTTAAAGTGTAATGGCTGCGACGCGTGAGCAGATCTTTTAATCCACGGATGGAGTCGAAAACTTGGTTACGAAGGCAGGTGGTCCACATCCGCTTACTGAAGGTCGGTACCTCCACATTTGCTGGTTTCGGGGCGAGGGACTCCTCTCTGCGGTGATTGGGCGCGGAGTATCGCCACATCTCGTCTGAACTCGGTTGCTGCAAGTGGTGGAGCGGCGACCAATGCTAATTGTTCTTCTCGAACCAAGGGAGACGATTTCGCGCTAACCCGTGGTCATCTCAGCAGACCTTTGCGACCACACAGAAAGACTTGGATGATTCTGTCTCGACTTTTCTCGCGCTATATTGCTCGAAAGAGGTGAATTAAGCTGGGACGAAGTGGTGTTCGAACCAAAAGACGTCCTGAATTCTACTTGTAAGATGTCTGATTCACCCACTGCACTCGCTGGAAACTTGAGGTGGGACCATTCGGCTGATCCAGGCCTGGGTTGGGTATCGTTGTGCTGGGAAACCACGGAGGCGCCATACCGGCTGCGTACCGGCGGTCGAAATAAACGTTACGCGTGGTTGTGTTGATATTCTGGATTGTGTTCTGAATTCGACCCCCAACAATCGTCAGGGTGTTGATCGCATTCCCGGTGTTGACCAAGCCTCCTGATCCTCCAGCGGAGATTGCAGCCAGCGAAGCGTCGATTTCAAGATTGCCATCGCCTTGCAGATTATTGAGGTTGATATTGCCGTTCGCAGTGAATATTCCAAAGGTCTGTCCGTTGTTGTTCCCTGCAATGAGCGTGTCAGAGGGCGTGTTTGGCATCTGATTCTGAGTCGTTGTGACCGGTTCGGTAGCATACCGTAGGTCACCCGTGATGGTTACGTTGCCAGCGGCTGTGATCGTAAGCGCCGTGCCATTCTGAATGGCGGGATTGATGTTTGTCCCGGCAGAATTAGGAGCTGTACCTTCGCCCGGCCCTGCGAGTGCTGTGATATTTCCGTCCACATAGAGCATTGTAGACGGGCTCAGGGCCGTGTCCGACGAATCCCGTTGCGACGGAACGCCGGTGATTGTGACGGAGTTACCCTTGTTATCGCTGAAGCTTGTGGTGTTGGCAGCGTTATTCACCGTGATAGTGGTGACCGTTGTGCCTTGCGTGATGGTGTAAGTCTGCGTCGCTGGAATTGATGTGCCATCGGTGGACAGCTTCACAGCTGCATCCCCTTCCACCAGGATGCCGCCGCCGGTGAAGGTGGGGGTTCCACTCACCATCTTGTATGGTAAATAGACTCCAGTGCTCGGGGTGCTGGCCGGGTATGCGTTCCTGCTGGTGTTCTTTAGCGCGCCTTGCTTCTGAGCGCTGCTCGGTTGTCCGTTGGTGCCCATGCCATCGACGACCGCGCCCTGCTGGTTAAAGTCGTTGGCGGGCAAGGTGATCGCCGGCCGGCCCCACTGCGGTTGCAGGGCATAAGTCGGGGAGATATGAGCGCTCGAATCGTTCCCCGTTGTGAGTTGGTCGCAACCACCGCCGTTCTGGAATCCTGCCTTCGCAGAAGCGCTGCCGACTTTGTCCGTGAAAATGTACTGGCCGGTATTTCCAAAATTCCAGGCTCCATTTGTAAATACCGGGCCGGTTATCGTGCCTGGTACGAGATAAGAACCGTTGCAGATTGGGGTTTGGTCGATGAACATGCCCCAAGCGGAAAAATTCGCGGGTGTGTTCGCAGCGGCTGTCAACGGAACGTTGATCGTCAGATTTCCAGATTCCTCCAATGTCGTCTTTTGTGTACCGAGCGATCGGCCATAGACCAGCATATGGTAGCTGTAAGCGTAGGTGTACTGATACGGGGTGGTCTGAATCGTTGCGCAGCCCGTTGGACATGGATTTGCGCATGTCTGTCCGGCGACGGCGGTGGTCTGCGATATGGTACACCCTACATACGCGAGGGAAGAGTCGTTCGGGCCCAGTGTCGAGTCCATTTGAAATGACGCAGGCCAGGAGGACCAGGAGGAGGAAGGCAGCCCGCTCCCAAGCTGCGTGTTCGAGGCCCCATAAGTGGCAATAACATTATTCAGGACTGCACTCTCCGTGCCGGTCGCAATCGGCTGTACCGAGGGTGAGAAATTGGTTGGGATTGCAGCAATCAACTGATTGGCAAGGGCTTGCCTTACGATCGCCAGCCCGGAATCCGCAGCGTAAAAGCCCGCCCTGAAATTGCCATGGTAGCTGTTGATCAGCATATCGGAATTGACGGCCATCACCATGGCCACGGCCATTCCGGTCAGCAACAACAACAGCAGGAGCGTGGTGATCAGAGCGACTCCGCTCTCGCGAGATATGCCTCGACGGCGGAGAAACATCAACGAAGTCTCTTCGAGTTTCATGTTCTGCCTCTCACTGATCCTTCATGCTCAGACTGCGAGGATTGACCACAACCGATGCGGCCTCAATCTTGTATGGCCCATGATCAAATGTGTTGGTATAGGTACTCCCGGAAGCCGACGGAGCGCGGCATATCAAACTTACCCGTATCGCGCGAACCTTGGTAAAGTTGGTTAAGTTTGAAGCAGAGGATGTATAGGTGTAGGCATCGTCTGTGTCCGAACTCCCCGAGAGGTCATAGAGCGACACGCCAATCTTGAATCCGATGACCTGTTCCGCGATAATGTCCGTGCTTGCAGCCTGGGTACTGGTCGCAACCTGGGTACGCACCAACTTAGGACTGTTGGGATCGATTACTGTGTTCACGGTGTAAGAAATGGGGGCCAGCTTGAGAACCCAGTCGGTGGTGCCATACTGAACAGAAAGGCCAGTCGTGTCCGCACTTGTGGAGATCGCAAAATTGTCGTTGGCGCTGGTGTTGCTGCCGTCCGTATTCGTCTTTCCGAATGTCAGCTGAACATATGTATTGGTGCTGTCGATCGCCCCGTTCGCGGCAAGAATGGCCGTCGTCATCAAGGTTCCGGCGCTGTTTAGGAAGAGGATCTGATCACCTGTCTTGTAATCAGCGGCCAGCTGCGCGAGTGTGGTTGCGCCGGTGGGCGTCAGTTCCAAGGTGCTAGTGGACGATGTATTGAGCGCTACGCCTACGTGGGCTGCCGGGGTATTTTTGTCCGCTGCGATGACGAACAGCTGATCGAAGCACGATTGTGAATACACGAAGGTGACAGAGTTCCAGCAAGTAGTTTCAGAGACATAGGCCTGGTTGACAACCGTGACCCCCACCGGCCAACCCGGTGTGTCTGCCGATTGGTAGAAGCCGTCACCTGCATTCGCGACGTCGATCTGCATCTGCGTGATGGCATTTCGAATGCTGTAGTTCAATCCCACCTGATTCTGCTGGGTGACAAATAAACTTGCGTGCTGCCTAAATAAACTGATGGCGGCTCCGCCAACAATGGCAAAAACCGCCATTGCAATCATTAATTCGATCATCGAGAAACCAGACCAACGGCTCCTGCGAATCGTGGTCCGCACGCAAGCTACCCGCTCCTGGAGGCTGTTCGTCATTGTCGTGCCGTGCTCATCTGGAATTGGACTTGGGGCTTGCTCGAAGCATTTTGCGTGGGACATTCCGGATTGCAGACCAGAACCGTTATGCGGCGCACACCTGCTGGAAGACCTGTCAGAGTGCTGTCCTCGACCAACCACCGCCGTTCGAATTGAATCATATCGCTGGTCGCGCTGGCAGGCGGCGTGGTACTCCAATTACTGGGTCCAGTCGGTTTCGTTCCAGCAGCCGGGTCTTGCGACTGCGTGAAATAGCCATAGGTGCCCGTTGACTTGTTAAACTCATAGGTCGTCACGGTCACATTGCCGTTTCCTGAGGAAAGATAAACCTGGTCGTAGTAAATCACGGACGCTGTGCCGACGGTAACTGGCCCAATATCTGCCGTCAGGCTACCGGCGCTGTCTCCGGATGAGATTTGGATGCCTGTATCGCTGATCGGCAGGCGCGTCAACTCCTCAAGCTTTGAGGAGCACAATGGGCTCGCCATGCTCATTAGTCTCGATTGGCCAGTACTCGCGACTGCCTTAGAGACCACCGCAGCAAGCGCCAACATTCCGACTGCCAAGATGGTTATCGCCATCAAGACCTCCAGTAATGTGAACCCTGCCGCGGGTCCGGTACTACGGTCCGTAGACCACGTTGACATTGCCATAGTTAGATACCGTAATAGTCCCTGTTCTGCCGGAACGCGCCAGGACCAAGGTCATCGATCCCGCCGTGGCCTTCACCGATCCGCCACCGCTAAACTGCAATGTCGCGTTGGCACCAAGTGTTGTTAAGGAATTGCCAAAAGGAACGGGAACGCCAACGTTGCCGAAAGTTCCATCATTGTTTGGACTGCTCGTTAACTGGTAGGTACCAGCTACATGACTGAACACAACCTGAAACGGATACCCCTGGGAAATAGCCCGGTAACGCGTGAACTGAATTACTCCCACTAAGGAGGAAGCCGCCGATTGTAACTGATAGCTGGCCATCGAAGACTGCACGAGCGGGGCCGCCATTGCCGATAAAATCATCCCTATTCCCAATACCACGCTGACCTCAATCAAAGTGAATCCGCGAGCCGGAACGAAGGTTTGGCCGGCGTTGTGGCGTGGGCCGATGAGACAAGCACTCCGCCTCGGCAACCGGTTCACAGAAGCTTCCCGAGTAGGATTGCAAAACCGAAATAGGATTCTCTTTCGCAAGGAAGTCACTTTCATCCCATCGTTCGAACAGGACTCAACCGCACCACTGAGCGAGTGCGAGCTCGCCCGATTATCAGTTCCAGAAATTTACCTTACTGTCATCGCGAGCACTAGGTGATCGAATCAAATGCCGCTCCAAGTATGCGGCAGCACTATTCAGCAGCAACTCGGCCGGGACCAAAAATGCGACGCTCGCCCAACGTAATGACAACTCACCTATGTAACCGAAAGCAGTATCGAATAAATTCGCGAATGTTACTACATCTCTAAGGTTCAGCTTGTATATAGCCAGATGTCGTACGCTGATGGGTAAGTAAGTACAATTACGGAAGGCCGGCGGCTTGTGAGATTTAGCCACCGCCGAACCTGCTGGATCAAGACATACACAGGTAGGCGCGCTCATGAGACAAGGAGCTCACTATGAAGCAAGCAGAATCGCTCAGCATGTCAAGCCGTCGTTTTTTGGCGATGCCCGTCTTTCTGCTGGAGCAACGCTCACAGCTGCTAGCTGCGCCCACTTGGTTCAGGCCGCCGATGCCCAGAATTCTGTCAGTAGCCTGCCCCTCGCGAGGCAGAACGTGGCCGAACAAGCTGCAGGAGGTTCAAAGCTAACACTGAAGGTGCACCACAGACGGGCAGTGATAAGCCACTTGGTACCAGCAAACGTCAATCCCGCTCTGGTCAAGACGCAACTCCGCCATAAGAGCATTAACCGCACCATGCGGTACGTTGCCGTGAGCGACCAACAAGCATCAAGGGTGGCGGCGACGGCTCTTATGAGAATTTTCTGACGCCTCAAACTTAAGCGTTGGTTTCGCCGCTGACGTTGGGCGTTGCGATGTCACAGGAATCCTGGCTGGCAGAATTTCGTGGACGCATCCATCGGAACACTCCCTCTTTGAACAGGCTCAGGATGGTTCGGCGGTTCTCGATAATGACCCGCAGCCAAGACGACTTCCTCAGCATCGGGAAATAGATTCCGCGAAAACAAAGACGCGCCAGGAAAATATTGACGCGATCACCCACATGCTGATCGTCCAGCGCCGCAACTGCCTGAGCCAGCGCTTCCGGGCTGTAGGAGTGAGCCCAGCCGTAGTTCAGTTCGGCATGCGCTTCTTCGATCGTCATCTTCAGCGGAGTGTGCGCCATTGTGAACGGAACAAAATCCATCCAGTGCCGGGGACGCGTGAGCCGTCCAGCGGCCTCCAGCCGCTTGTATAAAGGCGTTGCGGGTAACGGTGTGAGCAGTCCGAAGATCGGCAGACCCGGAGGCCATGTGCGGACCTGCTGCAAGGTGCGTTCGGCGACTCCCGGAGTGTCGTTATCCATGCCGATAATGAACGAGGTGATCGCATAAATATTGCGTTTTGCCAGACGCTCAAGCACGGCGGCATACTCGCTGGGCTTATTGAATCCTTTATTCATGTCCTTCAGATTTACCGGATCGACCGACTCCATGCCGATAAAGATCCACTTGCCTCCGGAGGCAGCGATCAAATCAACCAGTTCTTCGTCGCGTAGCAGATTGGCGCTGATCTGCGCCACCCAAAAGACTTGGGCTTTCGCTGCGATGATGTCACGCAGTAGTGACTTGGTGCGCTTTACATTGATCGCAAAGTTGTCGTCGATGAAGAAAACCGCGATCTGGCCTCGCTCTTTGCGGGCGCGGGCTTTCAGCAGGAGCAACTCGTTGACGACACTTTCATTCGTGCGAAACCGAATGGAGTCGCCGAAGAATCCGGTGACCGTGCAGAACTCGCAGCCGTAAGGACAGCCTCGTCCCGATTCAACTGGCACGATGCGAAATGTTCCCCAGCCTTCCTGGAAATTCTTGAGCAAGGGGTTCATCAGTTTGGGAACGAGATTGAACTGGTTGAGATCAAGCTTGTCCCATGGGATCGCGGGATAGGGATTCAGGGAAGGCTTGCGCTCCTTCCCCATGCCATCAACAGGCGCGTAAATTTCCTTTAGCTTACCGCGAACAGCATCGTTCACGATTTGCGGCCAGGTCTCATCGGCTTCTCCCAAGGCAACGGCATCGGCATGGCGCGGTCCACCATCGCGGCCGAGAGCTTCATCGGCCTCTTCGGTCACGTGCGGCCCTCCCATGACCACAGGAACTCCCGTCACCCGAATAGCGTCAGCCATGCGATACGCCCTGGCGATCATCCTGGTCATAGCACCGATACCAACAAGCCCGATGTTCTGGTCGCGGACGAATTGCGCAATTTGGGTTTCGTCCATAGGTTGGACATTGCCATCGACCAGCAGAACTTCATGTCCGGCAGGTGTGAGTGCTTGCAGCAGGAACATCCAGAGGTGGGGCATGAAGTTGCGGGTGACCCCGTTGTCAGGGTTGTAAAGCAGAATTCGCATGACACTCCTTTGAAACACTCGCTTGCCACGCTGAGTCCGTCCGACGACCCCGGAGGCCCGAGATATCAGATGTGTCTCGTGAAGTAAATGTTGGTGCCCCCAGGTATGCCGGCTTCCCGTCCCTGAAAAGTGTTGACCAACATGAATATCTCCGAAGGTGCCTACGCTCCCCCCGGCAGCCCGCTGTTCACACTCATCTCTACTCGCACCTGTGTGGGTTATTGCCACACCGGCACTTACCAGACATCACTGTGGCCTGCAGAGGACAAGCCACTGGGAACAGAGTCTTTTCGTCAAACGTATATATCTTAGGTCACTGCTGTCCGGTTAACTCAGAAACCGCTGGCTACAAGTAGTTGCTGCGCAATAAGTTGAAGTCATTTCTGGCTTGCCGCGATTTGAAATGCGAAGGAGAGCTGACAATGGCTTATGAATCAGGGCCGCACGGTTTTCTCGCAGTTGATCAGCTTTCTGCCTGACCGAGAGTTTCGTCGTTGCGTCGAGCGTTATCGTGGCGACCTGCGACTGCGAGACTTCACTTGCTGGAATCAGTATCTGGCAATGGCGTTTGCCCAGTTGACCTATCGCGAGAGCCTGCGCGACATCGAAGCCTGCTTGGGTTCGTTGCAGGGCAAGCTCTATCACTTGGGGTTCAGAGGCAAGGTCGCTCGTTCGACGCTGGCGGACGCCAACGAGTCGCGTGACTGGCGCATCTTTGCCGACTTCGCCCAAAGGCTGATTATTACTGCTCGCAGGCTTTATGCCAGCGATCCAATGGGCGTCGATCTGGATCAGAGCTTGTACGCTCTGGATTCAACCACCATCGATCTGTGCCTGTCATTGTTTCCATGGGCTAAGTTCCGCACCCACAAGGCCGCCGTCAAGATGCACACATTGCTCGATCTTCGCGGCAACATTCCAATGTTTATCCGCATTACGGATGGCAAGGTGAATGACGTCAATATACTCGACGAGATTCTGCCGGAAGCCGGAGCATTCTATGTCATGGATCGCGGATACATCGATTTCGAGCGGTTGTTTGCGCTGACGCTCAACTCGGCCTTCTTCGTGGTGCGCACCAAATCGAACGTGTTGCTCCAGCGACGCTACTCACATCCCGTTGATAAGAGCACCGGCGTTCGCTCCGATCAGACTGTCGTACTCACATCCTTTGGATCAGCTTCGGCGTATCCCGATACACTTCGACGCGTGAGCTACTTCGATGCTGAAACTGGCAAGCGCCTGAAGTTCCTGACCAACAATTTCGCGCTTCCGGCACAGACCGTCGCGCAAATCTACAAGCAACGCTGGCAGGTGGAGCTGTTTTTCAAATGGATCAAGCAGCACCTGCGGATCAAAGCCTTTTACGGCACCAGCGAGAACGCCGTGAAAACTCAAATCTGGATCGCAGTGTCGGTGTATGTGCTGGTAGCCATCATGCGCAAGCGATTGGGACTGGAGGCCAGTCTGTATCAGATTCTACAGATTCTCAGCCTTACCCTTTTCGAGAAAACGCCCATTTTACAGGCACTTCACGCATCCGACTCCTGCACTGACTTACACAATTCCAGCAACCAATTGATTCTGTTCGACTTTTAACCGGACAGCAGTGATCTTAGGTATCAGGTAGTTACATACTGGCAGTAGTGTCCGGCTAAAATTTCAGAGAGTTGCGTAAGTCTCTACGGGTCAGCAGGATGTGGCCGTTCGGCGCGAGAACGATTTGAAATCCAGAATGCGGCTTTCGGCCTGAGACGACGAGTTCCAGATCCGAAACAATAGTGGAATGAATGCTGGCCGCACTATCTTCTCTCAACTGATCGAGCACGCCCCGGGCAAGGAGTTTCAGAAATGTGTAGCTCGCTATCGCGGCGACTCCCACCTGCGAGGTTTCTCTTGTTGGGACCAGTATCTGGCGATGGCCTTCGCGCAATTGACTTACCGGGAAAGTCTGCGCGACATAGAAGCATGCCTTCGCGCGATGGGTGCCAAGTTATACCACATGGGCTTTCGTGGCAAGGTGACGCGCTCGACTTTAGCGGATGCGAACGAATCTCATGATTGGAGGATCTTCGCCGACTTCGCACAAATTCTGGTTGGCATGGCACGGCCTCTCTACGCCTGCGATCCGTTGGGCGTCGACCTGAACAACAGCCTCTATGCCTTGGACTCCACGACTATTGATCTCTGCCTTTCCTTGTTCCCATGGGCCAAGTTCCGTGAGCACAAAGCTGCTGTCAAAATGCACACTCTGCTGGATCTGCACGGCAACATTCCCACATTTATCCGCATTACTAACGGCAAAGTGCATGACGTAAACATCTTGGACGAGATCATGCCGGAACCCGGCGCGTTCTATGTGATGGACCGCGGCTACATCGATTTCCAACGTCTGTTTGTGTTCACGCTCAGCTCGGCTTTCTTCGTGGTGCGCACCAAGTCGAACGTTTCGATTCAGCGGCGCTACTCGCATCCGGTCGATAAGAGCACAGGCGTTCGCTCCGATCAGACCGTGCTTCTAACATCTCTGGAATCGGCTTCTGCGTATCCCGATCCACTGCGACGCGTGAGTTACTTCGATGCGGAGACCAATAAGCGGCTGAAGTTCCTGACCAACAACTTTGCGCTCCCGGCGTTGACGATCGCGCAAATCTACAAGCAGCGCTGGCAAGTTGAATTGTTTTTCAAATGGATCAAGCAGCACCTACGCATCAAGGCATTCTTCGGCACCAGCGAGAATGCCGTGAAGACTCAGATATGGATCGCAGTCTCGGTATACGTCCTGGTGGCAATCGTGCGCAAACGGTTGGAGCTGGACGCCAGCCTCTACCAGATTTTACAGATCCTCAGCCTCACGCTTTTCGAGAAAGCGCCCATTTTATGGGCACTTCACGCAGCTGCCTTCGATAACGACTTAGTCGATTCCGGTAACCAGTTCAATCTATTCGACTTTTAGCCGGACACTACTGACATACTGGCATCACTCGATTATCACCTGGCAACTGATTCCGATCATTCCACCAGAAACTCCGTGGAGGGATCAGCCGATAGAAACCGTCCATCTGCCTCTCGGCCGGAGATGTCGGATCACGGTGGAGGGTTAACTTGGTAACGGATGCGGTCGAGTTTTGCTACTCTCGGAATTTTATCTGTGAGGTAACTGAAGAGTGGCCGTTCTTAACCGGCCAAGATCATGGCTTCACAGACGCCGGTTTCAGGGCCGCGGAGATTTGAGAAGCGAATTTTAAAAACAAGGCAGCATTCCTCGAAAGTAAGCCATCGTACAAGGGACAGAGCAGGAAACTACTGCTGAGGAGAGATCCACAGCGTAGCATCTCTTGGATGTGGCTTTGAGGGCGAAGCTATATCTGAGGGGTGACCTCCGATGCGCCTTGCATGAGTAACTTACATCTAAGTGCATCCCAGCTTCGTATTTCCATGTTCTTAGATCCGGAGTCTTCCACTCGCTTTCGTTTGACGCTTTCTGCCCGCCGCGCTCGCTGCAATTGAACCAACAACAGAAGCAGTGCTTGTCATCTGCCCTGACACTAAAGGTGAGTTGCTGCTGAGGTTGTGAAAAGACTGTGTCCCTGATCGTCATCCTGGTACTAAGCTTTCTTCCGATGCTCTATAGCCCGCAGTGCGTGGCGCAGACTATGCCACCACCGGTGGTGGCCACGTGGCCAGGAGATCGCACTGCAGCAATCTCCCTGACGTTCGATGACGCGATGGCGACGCAACTCGATAATGTCGGTCCTATCCTGAAGAAATACGGAATGCACGGAACATTTTTTGTCGTTACGGGCGCCGATGACTGGCAGAAGCGGACCGCAGAGTGGAAGCGGCTGTCCTCACAAGGGAACGAGATTGGCGGCCATACCGTGAACCATCCGTGTTTGCTGCCGCAAGTCAAGCAGCATGCGCAGGACTATACGCCGGCGATGATGGAAGCGGAGATCCGGGACAGTGCCAAAACGATTCAGGCCGAGATCGGAGAGCAGCGCGGCCTGACCTTTGCGTACCCGTGCGGCAATATGAGCTTCGGGCCGCCGACCGAGCAGACCCGCAACGCGGCCCTCTATCAGCGATACGTTTCGGAGCATTACTTTGCTGCGCGCAGTTATAGTGGTCCAAGAAATGGGTGGGGTGGCACTGTGGCGCCGGACGAGTTGAGCATCCTGAGCGTGCCGGATCTGGGTTTCACGGCCGACCACGGTTTTCCAGAGCTGATCGAGATGGCAGAACCTGGGGTGCGAAACCACCGCTGGGGGGTATTTACTTTTCATGGCATTGGTGGTGAATGGCTGTCCGTCAGCACGGAAGCGCTGGAAGAGCTGGCCGCCTACCTGGCGCGGCATCCCGAGATCTGGACGGCGACGTTCGGCGACGGAGTCCGATACATTCAGGAAAGTAAGGCGCTGGGCATCCACGCGGCAAAGTCCGGAGACGGTGAGGCCCGGTTCGACCTGAACTGGCCGCTGGATGCAAAGACCTACGATCTGCCCGTGACGCTCAAGTGGCGGTTGCCGGAAGGCTGGAGTTCAGTGCAGGCATATATAGAGGAAAAGCCGGCGGCAACGAGTGCGCAGCTGACAGGAAGAGTCCTGCTCCTCGATGTGCCGCCGGGGACTACGTCCGTGCGCTTTGTCGCAAAACCGTAATGGCCGCAAGGATCAACTCGTAGCCGTCGACAGGCCATCGCCCGAAGAACTTTCGTCATCCCGCACTGACCTGACAAATCTATCCCGGTTCACCGTATAAGGCCACTTTGAAGGAGAATCCGTGAACTGTCAACCATGGACTAAATTTGCCTTTCTTCTTGGCATGATCATTCCTTTGCCGGCTGCTTCCTGGGCAATACACGAGGAAGCTGCGCCCAACAGTGTGCCGACCTCCGGCGTGTGCGCCTCGTCGGCGCCGGAGTCGGACGTAACGTCGGAAATGCGTTATGTCGCAATCACGGGCAGTGACTCCAATCCAGGAACAATTTACTTACCCTGGAGAACGATTCAGCACGCGGCCAATTCAGTGGAGGCAGGAGAAACGGTTTACATCCGGGGCGGTGTCTACAACGAATCCGTTGACATTGAGGTCTCGGGCTCTGCTGCAGAGGGTCCAGTTACGTTCCAGAGCTATCCCGCAGAACACGCGATTCTGGATGGAAGCGGACTGACACCTCCGACTTCAGAGATTAGGGGACTAATCAATATCGAAAACCAGAGCTACGTGACCGTCAGAGGTCTGGAGATCCGCAACTACCAAACCGCCAACGCGTCCTCGACGCCGGCTGGCATCTGGGTTGCAGGCGCCGGTAGCCACGTCCAGATACTGAATAACGTGGTGCATGACATCGGTACCACGGCAGAAGTCAGCGGCGATGCTCTGGGGATTGCGGCTTACGGCACCGAGTCGCCCGACGCTCTTGAAAGCATCACGATCAGCGGCAATCAACTGTACGACCTGAAGACCGGGAACAGCGAATCGGTGACGGTGAGCGGGAACGTCACTAATTTTGCAATCACCTGTAATGTCATCCACGATGCCGATAACACTGGGATTGCCGCCATCGGCTTTGAAGAGGTAACAGCCGACCCTGCTTTCGACTATGCCCGCCATGGCGCGATCCGCAGCAATACCCTCTACAACATCAGTGCCAAGAAAAATTCCGTCGCGGGCAACGAATACAATGCCGATGGCATTTCCGTGGACGGTGCCTCGCAGGTCACCATCGATCGCAACGTGCTCGACAATGTTGACATTGGGATCGAAATTGCCAGCCAGCATAGGGGTCACGTCGCCCGCGATGTGACCGTGCGAAACAACTTGGTCTATCACGCAAACTCAGCTGGCATCACCATCGGAGGAGACTCCCCGAAAGCAGGGGGCGCTGACCGCTGTATGGTCGTCAACAATACGCTTTTCCGGAACGATACCAAGAACACGGGCAGCGGTGAATTTCAAATCCAGTACTATGCCACTAATACCGTGTTCAAAAACAATATTGTTTCAGCCACCTCGCAGGGCCTGTTCATTAACCATTACACCAAGGGCAGGCCCGATCCAGCGGATATGGATTACAACCTGTACTTCTCCCCGGTATCCGCGTCGGAGGCGGAATTCCTCTGGAGGGGGAAGGACTACGATGGCTTTTCCTCTTATCAAGCGGCGACAGGCAGAGATCGCCACTCCAAGTATGCTGATCCGAAGTTCCTCAGCTTGGAGACGATTGACCTCCGCGTGCAACCGACTTCCCCGGCAGTCGATACAGCCATTGATTTGAGCTGGGAGGTGAACGGAAAACTGGATTTCGCGGGCAATCCTCGCGCGCGTGAAACGAAGATTGATATTGGCGCTTATCAACTGCAAGGCAAGTAAAGGCGACAGTCCAACTTCACTGCTGTCCGGTTAACTCAGAAACCGCTGGCTACAAGTAGTTGCTGCGCAATAAGTTGAAGTCATTTCTGGCTTGCCGCGATTTGAAATGCGAAGGAGAGCTGACAATGGCTTATGAATCAGGGCCGCACGGTTTTCTCGCAGTTGATCAGCTTTCTGCCTGACCGAGAGTTTCGTCGTTGCGTCGAGCGTTATCGTGGCGACCTGCGACTGCGAGACTTCACTTGCTGGAATCAGTATCTGGCAATGGCGTTTGCCCAGTTGACCTATCGCGAGAGCCTGCGCGACATCGAAGCCTGCTTGGGTTCGTTGCAGGGCAAGCTCTATCACTTGGGGTTCAGAGGCAAGGTCGCTCGTTCGACGCTGGCGGACGCCAACGAGTCGCGTGACTGGCGCATCTTTGCCGACTTCGCCCAAAGGCTGATTATTACTGCTCGCAGGCTTTATGCCAGCGATCCAATGGGCGTCGATCTGGATCAGAGCTTGTACGCTCTGGATTCAACCACCATCGATCTGTGCCTGTCATTGTTTCCATGGGCTAAGTTCCGCACCCACAAGGCCGCCGTCAAGATGCACACATTGCTCGATCTTCGCGGCAACATTCCAATGTTTATCCGCATTACGGATGGCAAGGTGAATGACGTCAATATACTCGACGAGATTCTGCCGGAAGCCGGAGCATTCTATGTCATGGATCGCGGATACATCGATTTCGAGCGGTTGTTTGCGCTGACGCTCAACTCGGCCTTCTTCGTGGTGCGCACCAAATCGAACGTGTTGCTCCAGCGACGCTACTCACATCCCGTTGATAAGAGCACCGGCGTTCGCTCCGATCAGACTGTCGTACTCACATCCTTTGGATCAGCTTCGGCGTATCCCGATACACTTCGACGCGTGAGCTACTTCGATGCTGAAACTGGCAAGCGCCTGAAGTTCCTGACCAACAATTTCGCGCTTCCGGCACAGACCGTCGCGCAAATCTACAAGCAACGCTGGCAGGTGGAGCTGTTTTTCAAATGGATCAAGCAGCACCTGCGGATCAAAGCCTTTTACGGCACCAGCGAGAACGCCGTGAAAACTCAAATCTGGATCGCAGTGTCGGTGTATGTGCTGGTAGCCATCATGCGCAAGCGATTGGGACTGGAGGCCAGTCTGTATCAGATTCTACAGATTCTCAGCCTTACCCTTTTCGAGAAAACGCCCATTTTACAGGCACTTCACGCATCCGACTCCTGCACTGACTTACACAATTCCAGCAACCAATTGATTCTGTTCGACTTTTAACCGGACAGCAGTGGTCCAACTTATTCACATTAGTCATACTCCTTGCGAACGTGCCCAAGCCGATATCGAATTTCGATAGAGACGGCATCAATCGAGTGCGCGAGGCTGCGGTTATAAGTGATGTCGAACTCGAGTCGCCCCGCAGTCGCCTGGGAGAGTGATCCCGTGAACCCGTGGTCGGAGAGAAGGTTTGAGCGCAACGGCGAGGATAAGGTCGGAGCAGTTACCACGCTCGAACTTCCAATCGGCAACGATTCGTAGAACGATGCGTCAAAGCTTAACAGCTTCGCCAGAGTGAAGCTGTTTCCTAGCCGAAGTTGAGTTGCAAAGCCCGAAATTGTAAATGGCCCCATCAGTCTCGGCGTCACAGGGGGCACGTTGCCCAAGACAAACTCTCCAAATGGGCGAAGGTGCCACAGATCCATCTCGACGCGATTATTCGCGTCCCAGGTGGCTTGGCCGGCACTCACATTCTTGGCACCGGTTGGTGCAGTCACGGTCACCGTTGCTGTGTAATCCAGGGCTTCGATGGCGGGAGTAATTTTCGCCCTTACAAATGCATCGCCGAACGAACTGTAGCGGTTAGTAAAGCTACTGGTGCCGTTCGCTTCAATCTTGTTCGTCGTACTCAAAAAGAAGAACGGCATGCCAGTTTCAATCTCCAGGGTACGGCCGAAATCGTACCCACCACTAAGATCCAGTTCGCCCGTGTCCTTTGCGAACGGGTCGTGTCCTCCACCGACTCCGATGTAGGTGAAGAAACCACGATCTGGCAGGCCGGTGGATTGCTGTTTATTCTGCGGAGTCTCCGCCAGCGACGACGCAATCTGGGCCAGCATAGAGACGCTCGTGATCAGCAGTAATAACGGAACTAAGAGAACGCGTCGAGTCTTCATGAGCCGGTAGATGCAGAGTAGCCGGTGCGAAGTTGTTCGAGAGTCGCTCCATAATTCCCAAAACAAACTTGTGACAACCTGCGTGATAGCCGCCGACCGATCCCCGATTAAAAGCTGAATGGATTGAGTCGGTTGCAGCTTTCGGATGAACCCATATCTGTTCACCGTAAATAACACTTGCAATCAGCACTTTGTAACCCAGTCGGAATGTTGTGAGTCCTTGCATCTGCTCAGGCTGACTAATGACCTGAGTGCGCCTTACGATCGACGGAGCCAACTCTATGGTTCAGATATTTTTCGACCCTTCTGGGCGACGTTGGAAACTTCTGCGCCGCGTCTTCAACGTGCTAGTGCCATCGGTGGCGGTCTTGGTAATTGCATTATCGGCCTGCTTGTTGAGTAAATTCGAACTGCCGCCCATGTTACTTCCACCTCAGCACCGAGCCTGTCATCCACTAACCGGCGAACGGCTTGTTGCAACAGGGCTCGAATTACCGGCGCACCCGCTCGCAGAGTTGCCACCACGGAGTCTCACTCCTAGTGGGAGCAAAGGTCTCCGCGCTGCTTTTTACGTTACTTGGGACGCTACAAGTTATGTTTCTTTGCGCGACTCGCTACCGCAGATTGATCTCCTGTTTCCCGAGTGGCTGCACGTGTTGAAGGGCGATGGGCGCGTACAGGCCATTTTCGATGACGACCCGAATTTCCGCCTGCGACTGGCGGACGACAAGGTTATGCGCCTGATCGCTGAGAGGCACGCAAAGACCAAAGTCGTGCCGGAGGTCAACAATTTCGACGAGATACATCAAAGGTGGGTATCCGGCGTGGGGAGCTTCTTTTCCAACGCAACTGCGCGCGCGAATTTTCGTCAGCAGATAAACAGGTTCTTGAGTACCGGCGGCTATACGGGGCTCATGATCGACTTTGAGAACATTCAATCTTCGGCGCTGGATGGTTACCGCGAACTGATTAAGGAGGTAAGCCAGGACCTGCACAGCCGCGGCCTGAAGCTCTACGTCGCTGCTCCGGCCGACGATCCGGATTACCCCTTTCAGGATGTGGCGGCGAACTCCGACGGCATCGTTTTGATGAATTACGATCAACATTCGCCGGAAAGTGGACCGGGGCCGTTGGCCGCACAGAATTGGTTCGTCCCGAATTTGAAAAAGGTGTTGAAGTTGGTGCCGAGCGATAAGCTCATCTGCGGCATCGCCAACTACGGATACGATTGGGAATTTCAGCAACAGGTTAAGAATGGCGTGACCTCTCTGAATCCGACTGGTGTTTTCACCATTTCGGCGCAGGAAGCATGGGAGGGAGCAAAGCATTCGGGCGCTGCCGTGGACTTCGATCGCCGGACACTGAACCCCCATGTGGACTTTGTCGATGATGGAGAGCCCAATGAACAACACTACATGTGGTTCACTGACGCCGTCACAGCACTCAATCAAATGCGGGCCGCCCAGTCTCTCGGTGTTGACAACTTCGCCTTGTGGCGACTTGGGTCGGAAGATCGCTCGCTCTGGAAGATCTGGGATTATCCCCAGCGCGCCGACGCGTCTGACAAGCTACGCAGCGTACCTCCGGGGCACGACATCGATTATGAAGGCGCGGGAGAGGTAATCAGCATCACGGGAAAGCCGACGTCTGGGACGCGCACGTTGACGCTGGATGCCGGAAGCGGATGGATTAGCGGGGAACAATTTCAGCAACTGCCCAGGCCTTACGAGGCGAGTCAGTATGGCGCTTCCTACGATCAAGAAGTGGCGCTTACTTTCGATGATGGCCCTGACCCACGGTGGACACCCAAAGTACTCGACGTGCTCAAGGCCGAGCATGTTCCGGCTGCGTTTTTCGTTCTGGGCTCTGAAGCCAGTCAGCATCCATTGTTGTTGGAGCGCATCTACCGTGAAGGGCACGAGATCGGCAATCACACATGGTCCCACCCGGATATCAGCCGGCTCTCGCCCCGGGAACTCCAGATGGAATTGAACGTGACGGGGAGGCTTTTGGCCGCACTACTTGGCGTCAAACCCTTGCTGTTTCGTCCTCCATACTCCATTGACGTGGAGCCCGAAGATGACGAAGAGGCTCGTCCGATCGAGGCCGCACAGGCTATGGGCTACCTGACAGTGGGTAGCAGAATCGACCCGCTGGATTGGTCGATTGCGCCGAAGCGTTCGGCGAAACAGATCGTGGACGGCGTCCTCGCTGACCTTGAGAAGGGAAATATAATTCTTCTGCACGATGGCGGTGGCAATCGGGAAGAAACCTTGCGCGCCCTGCCTCTGATGATCCACGAACTGCGTGATCGCGGCTACAGCTTCGTACCTGTATCGCAGTTGCTGGGCAAGAGCCGTGCCGAGGTGATGCCGTCAGTCTCCAAGTCTGAGCGTTGGGCGACCCTCTTCGATCACTGCGGATTGATCGCGTACGCCGTGCTCTGCGCGGTTCTCGTCCTAATTTTTCTGCTCGGGGACGCACTAGTCATCGCACGATTGCTCACGCTTTCCTCTTTAGCCATCTTTGACCGTTTCCGGCGCTCTCGAGAGAATCCAGTGGTGGTCGGCTTTCGCCCCGCTGTTGCAGTCCTCATTCCTGCTTTCAACGAGGAAAAGGTGATTGTGCGCACGGTGCACTCGGTGCTGAACTCTGAATACTCGAATCTTCGGGTTATCGTCATTGACGATGGGTCCTCAGACGACACGCTCGAAAAGGCACGCAAAGCTTTCGCTCTTGACCCACGGGTGACGGTACTAACGAAGCCGAACGGCGGCAAAGCCGAAGCTCTGAATTATGGCCTGGAGCATGTAACGGAAGAGATATTTCTTGGCATTGACGCAGATACCTGCATTGATTCCTCGGCGATTTCGTTGCTGGTACCCCACTTCAAGGATCAAGACGTAGCGGCCCTTGCCGGAAATACTAGAGTCGGAAACCAAGTAAATCTGTGGACTCGCTGGCAGGCCGTGGAATACATCACAAGCCAAAATCTCGAGCGGCGAGCCCTGGATGTCTTTGGACTTGTCACAGTGGTTCCTGGTGCAATTGGGGCGTGGCGCACAGCAGCGGTGCGTCAGGCAGGATGCTATCACCCGGACACGGTTGCCGAGGATGCTGACCTCACCATGGCGTTGCTGGAGCGCGGCTACCGCGTTCACTACGAAGACCGCGCGCTGGCCTATACCGAAGCTCCGAGTACTGTCCGAACCTTGGTCCAGCAACGCTTTCGGTGGTCCTTTGGCATACTGCAGTCGGTATGGAAGCACCGCTCGGCGTTTAAGCGGAAAGGACTGCTGGGTTGGGTTGCATTGCCCAATATTGTCATTTTTCAGTTTGCACTGCCGATTGTCGCGCCTTTCATGGACCTGATATTCCTAGCAGGCGTGGTGGATTGTTACGTCAGTCAACATTCCCACTTTCACCCGGAAGGCCACGGTGCGTTAGAAAAGTTGGTGATTGGTTTCTCCATCTTTCTGCTGGTCGATTTCGCCGCGTCGCTATTGGCAATTGCACTGGAACGCGGCGATGCTCGGTGGAAGAACGTCCGCGTGCTTGGCTACCTATGGTTGCAGCGTTTCACCTATCGGCCACTTTTCTCGCTAGTGATTTTCAAAACCTTGAAACGCGTGCTGCAAGGTCATGCTTTTCAGTGGGGAAAGCTGGAGCGTACGGCTGCTGTGCAATACCCAATTGCGCAGCCGGCTGTCGCTCTCCCATCCTATGCGGAAAGGGAGGCGACTCGCGCGGCATAGGCATGGCAGGGAGAACGGGATGCGCCATTCGTGGGCTAAACCAATCGGGAACGCAATCCGATTTTCGCAAGCTATGCTCAGCGTGAGGGTGACCTCTCAAGTCTCACGTTGGATTCTGCGGAAGGGCGTGTTGCTGGAGGGACGAACCCGGCGGGCACTGCTGCTTTCGGTTGCGGGGCTTGCACTGGCGGGTTCAGCAAGTGTGCAAGAATCTGGCCGGGTCCTGTTTCGATTGCCCGAAAGCGCTGACAACTCATTACAGGGTTCGCGATTCGGGACGCTGGCAGATTTTCAGCGAGCATTGTCCCGTGCGCTGGAGTCGCGTGGCAGCATCGCCTTGAAAGCGGATGGCGTGCTTGGACCCAAGACTCGTCTGGCGGTGTCTGCCTATCGCAATCTTAGGCGATCAGGCGATGTGGTAATCGACGAACACCTTTGGCAGGAAGTTCTGCCCGGGGTGGCACCTCCTGGGGTTCACGAGCGAGCCTTTGTGCTCTCTCTCACGCACGAGGGAACCGACTACGATCGAGTCGAGTGGAACTACGAAACCGACGATGATGCCTCTGCGCTCACTTGGGGGCCGTACGGTGCCACGGCAGGACATGGGAACGAAATCCGGGGCATACTGCGGCGCATCAATAAGATCCATCCCGACTTGCTGGAGTCCATTTTCCGGGACGAATATCCTGCCCTGGAGAAATTGCTCACTGCACCCGCGTCGCAAGGCTACAAGTTATTGAAGCCGGTCTACTCCAACAAGGCCCGGAGAGAGATTTGGAAGCAATTGTTTGCCACTCTCGGAGCCCAACCGGAGGCACGCGCTGCTTACGAGTGGTACGCCTTTGATTCCGGCCTCTGGCTTGTGCCCCCTATGAAGCAGCTCTACAGTCTGCTGCCTCGCCACCAATACACCGAGATCGACTATGCATACTTCTTGGACCTTGGCATACAACTGGGCGGCATCGCCCCCAGAAGAATCGAAGAGGCGCGAAGGACGATTGCTGCCGCGCAGGAGCAGCACCAGCTCACGTCCGCCGAACGCAGACAAATTATCTCGCGAGTTCTCCTTCCCTCCGTGCGGCGGCAGGACAGAATGGGACGTAATGTGTGCTACTTCATAGATGGGCTCGGAAAAAAACGGTTATCTGTCGCGGAATGGAAGGCATGGGAGCAGCGCTCAGGGCTACGGGCGTCCGACTGCGGGTTGGGCGATGACCGAGTGTTCGTGCCGGATTTCCTGAATTGAGGTAGGACGAGAAGCCCAGCGGCATTCGCCATGCAGGCGACAAGAGAATCCCAGGATCACAAAACCACGTAGCAACCGCGCGAGCAGAAACGATGCACCTTCGAGCCGGCTGCTCATGAGACGCGCTTCTGGGAGAATAGTTACTGCTGGAGAAATAACTTACTTGCGGTCTGCCCGTCGTTCAGGGCCAACGCGCCAAAGGATGCCCTGATACTAGTTCCAGCTGGGTATGATTCATTCCTGAAAAGTGGAATGCGCGTTTCCTTCCTGTCCTCTGTTACACCAATCCGGTCGGGAGTATGCCAGATCGGGATCACCATAATGTGTCATTTACGATCCTAACCAAAGTAAGGGGACGAGGCCCAGCGCTGCAAGAATTGTCAGCAGCATAAGACTCTTCACGCCAGTCTCTCGGTCCGCCAAGCTGTAAGCGTAAATCCCTTTTACCAGATTGTTGCTCGCAGCAGCGATTAGAATTGCCGCTGCCGCAGCTTTCAGAGGGGTGAGCGAACCCGCGGTCTGGGTCATTCCCATGATGAAGGGGTCTACGTCAGTGATACCCATAATGGCGGCCAGAGTGTTCACACCCGTGCGTCCAAGATAGGTGACGGCCAACTGGGTTGCTACCAGCATCACCAGAAACAACAAGGCGAAGCCGAAAGCCGCGAGGAGTTCGAGCGGATTATTGGGTTCGAATTCACGATGCACCGGCTGGGGGTTGGCATCGGCCCGGCGAGCCCAAAGCCAGCCCACGCCGACCGCCAAGCCCGACAGTATCAGAAAAGGTAGAGCCAGGAGAGACAGCAGTTGTCGGCTGAAAAGAAGCAGGAGCACAATCAAACGGAGGTACATCACGCCAGAGGCGATCAGGGTTCCGCCGACGAAGAGGTGGGAATGCTGTTCGCGAACTGCTCGGCGCGCCATCACGACGGTTGTCACCGTCGATGAATACGCGCCGCCTAGCAATGCTGCCAGTACAACGCCGCCCCGCTCCTTCGTTATTTTCTGCAGAACATAACTGCCGTAGGAAATCGTGCTTACCGCCACCACGACGAGCCATGTCTTGAAGAGATTAATGTGAAATCTGCTGAACTCCTGATGAGGCAGAACAGGCAAGATGACGCCGGTCAAAAACAGAAATTTCGCAAATGTGTAAATTTCTTGAGGAGCAATGCGGGTCGCAAGTTTCTCAAGAGCTGTTTTGAGATCGAGAAGTAGCAGACTGGCAACGCTGAGCGTGGTAGCAATCCAGAGATGCCCGTAGCAGACCAAGGCACCCACCAGAAATGTCGCGAGACCAGACATCTCTGAGGTGACGCCCGCGGTTTCCGAGTAAGAAAGCTTGTGCCAATAAGACAACAGCAGGAACGCAGCCACTACGAGAAAACCTACGGTCACTGGCAACAACTGCGCGCCCGCGAGAAGAGCAATGGAATAACCTATTAGCCCGATAAGTGGAAATGTACGAATCCCTCCAAATGAATACGATTCTATTGTCGCTTTGTGCTCTTCCCGCTCCAGTCCTATCAGGAATGACAAGAACAGCACTAGAACAATCTTCAGGGCGTCGGGCGGCAACCGTTGGTATAGTTCCACTTGAAATGCGCCTCCCAGGAAACTCCTCCATGGAAGTCATTGGTGCGCTGGAAATGATGGCCGAGGCTATCGTTCCGCGAAAGATGTAGCCGTGATCCTTCACAAGATGAACGTGCCGTTATCACTTCGATAGCAGAACAGATTGTACGCTCACTCCGTCGGACGCCCCTCGGCCTTGTTGCTGCGAGTGCATGTCATGGGGCGAGAGCATCTTGACGGTGATGACGGTTGCCGGCAATAAGTAGGCGAAGGTCACACTAATCCACATCAGTGCGCCTGCACATTGTTGATCTTGGAGTGGCGAAAGGCCGAACAGACCAGGTGCAGACAAATAGGACGGGTACACAACTCGGTCACAGAATGCAAGAAAGGCAGACAGGATATCGCACGGTAGAGTGGCAAGAAAGAGGTACAACAGCGTAGACCATCGCGGCCAATCGGGCGTCGCCCGCACCACGGGCCACCAGAACAGAAGGCCAGCCAAAGTAAATGATGCGTGCTCAACGCCATGCCATAGGTGCGACCGCATCGCCAGATGGAACACCGCCGGCAGGTGCCATCCGATCACGGCGGCAGTGCCACAAAGCCAGCAAAAAACTGGATGCCTAAGTAGCGGTGAAAGCCGGCGCGCCGGGACACTTTGAAAGAAGAAGTCCTGAACGCCGCGGCCAACCCTTGCTGGAAGACACCACCGCAGCGGCAGCGCTGGAGCCGCCGCCCAAAGTAAAGGAGTAACTACCAGCATCAAGACAAGGTGGTTGACCATGTGGATCGTAAGGAGGTAATGATCGAGCCCAGAAAGCGGAGAGCCAACGGTAGTCCAGAGGAGAGAGAGTCCACTGATGAAAGCAGCAAGCCGCCACACGCGAACCCGGTTCGGACATGCGCTCCGAAGACGCAACCAGCCCCATGAGTAAACTAACGCCAGCAGAACGAGAGCAGACGTGACCGGCACAGGAAGGGACCACGGCTGCAAGTGTTGATGGGCTTCCGACATGGCTAGGCCTACGTGCGTTGCGAGACCTCACTTTGTTTCGAGCACCACGGCGCGAGAGGCGTCGCGAGCCGGCGCTTGTCCCGCCGGATGCAGGGTCTTAAGAAATGACACCAGCGCGGTCGTTTCCGCTGGGCTCAGGTTCTTTCCGTAGGCGGGCATGTTGCCCCCGCCTTGAATCACCTGGCGAATGAGCTGATCCTCGTTGAGGCGGAGCGCGACTGCGTCGAGTGCGGGCCCGCGCTTTCCGCCCTGCTCACCGAGAGAATGGCAGTTGCGACACTGCTTCGCCTGGAGCACGAGAGCACCTCGGCGCTCGAGAGCAGTCCGACCACGAAGATATTGCGATGGAACCGGTAAGCTGCTCCATGCGTCCATTACCGGGCTCCAGGGCGTATGCTCACCCAAACGTGTCAGAGTGCCGAGGGCCATCGCGATCAGCAGAATCGCGAGGACGGCGATCGGTCTGCGCTTCCAGCTCTTCTCGCCTTCGCCCGCAATGAAAGGCAGGGCGAGTAGCACGATGATTGCAACGGCGGGACCGATCAGCAGGATGGGTGTTTCAGCGGACGGCGGTAAATAGGACAGCAGCGCGTACAGCCACAGGAAAAAGAAATCGGGACGCGGAGAGGTCTGAATGATCGTCGGATCGGGCTGGCCGCTAGGCCCAAATGGCCCAAACCAGACCGCGCATATGGCGATCATAAGAAGAATGAAGCCGGAGAACAGCACATCCTTCCAAACTGCGTATGGCACGAATGCGATGCCGTTCTTGTGGGTCAGCTCGCGGTATTCCTCGAGGTACGTAGCACGGCGCACGATGCGTCCCGGCATCGGCCATTCATTGATTCCCAGTTTCAACACCATCAGCAAATGCACGCCGACAAAAGCAATCAGCAGTCCTGGGATTACGAACACGTGCAGCGCGAAAAATCGCGAGAGGGTTGCGCCGGCAATGATCGGTCCGCCCAGCATGAGATTGACCGCCCAGGGCCCTATGATTGGAACTCGGCTCGCAATCGAGGCCCCGATGCCCAGCCCCCAATAGGCATCCTGATCAAATCGCAGGACCTGGCCGGTGAATGCCATGCCCAGCGTCACGAGGAGAAGAAGCACCCCTACCATCCAGGTGAGTTCCCTCGGAAACTTGTACGCTCCAAATAGAAAGACCTGCACCATGTGGATCAGGACAATCGCAACCATGAAATTCGAGCCCCACCCATGCAAAGCTCGAATGAACCAGCCAAGCGCAATATTGTGATTGAGGACCTGCAGACTGCTCCATGCCTCCCCGGCGGAAGGCACGTAGATGAGCGCGAGCAGAATTCCAGTGACGATCTGCAGAATAAAGACGGTCAGTGCCGCACTGCCGAACACATAAAACCAGCTCGCAGTGTCTCGGGGAACAGGGTGCGTGGCCGTCGCGCGAATTGACTCGCCAATCCGCAGCCTCAGTTCGAACCATGCGCCCGCTTTTTCGATCATCCCCATGTTCTTTCCGCTCCCTCCTTGTTGGCTGTCGGCTGACCGGGCGTCGGCATTTCGCCGGCTTTAATGAAGATGGCTCCGTTTTCAGTCTTGTAATGGTATTGAAAGAGTCCGCGCTCCGGAGGGCCAGAGGCGCGCGACCCATCCTGGTAGTACACGCCGCCGTGGCAGGGGCACAGGAAGAGATTCGACTGGGGAAACCAGCGAACTGGACATCCAAGGTGCGCGCAATTGATAGCAAAAACCTGAAAATTCTTGTCGTCCAGATTTCGAACCCAGCAGGCAATATCCGCAGTTTGCCCGTCCCAGGGATTGACGACTGGGTTGTGATAAGTAGCCAGACGAGTCTGCCCGGCGGGGAACTGTTCGAGCCTGCCGAGAGCGAGCCACGACTCGTAACCAGGCTTGCGTTCGCGGATCACCGGAGAAAAAAGATAGCGCGCGATCGGCACCGCGAGAGCCACTCCGATAACACCGTTAAACAGCAGCCCAATCTTCATCAGCAAAGCCCGTCTTGACATAACATTTTCTTCACTCATCGAATTCCTCCTGCCGCCCGGTTCATCGTTGAACTCGGATACGGCTGGCTGGAGATCGCGGGCCGTTGCGCGGCCAACCACGCCACGACGTCAGTAATCTCCTGTTCTGACAACGCCTTCCCCGGTATGTCATTGCGCCAATCAGGAGCACCCTCTGCAGGCCGCCCAAGAATCACATTCAGCCGGAGATTCTGATCGCTCGCTAGAGTGAGATAAGCCCCGTCCACAATCGAGCCGTCCTTGCCTCCTCGACCATCCGCCCCATGGCAAGAGGAGCAGTACGTTTGATAGACATCGGCGCCACGCCGCGCATCGCCGGCAGGCTGCGCCGCAGCTGCATAGGACGGAAGAGTCCCCTCCGGGAGAGCATTGGGTTTGGTCCACGCTCGAATCCCACGCACCAACGCATCGATCTGTTTATCCGTGAGCATTCCCCCGGCACTTTGCGCGAAAGCGGGCATCGGAGTGCCGCGCACCCCGTTAGCTGCGGTGCGCCGAATCGTTGCATCGTCCGCAATGGCGAGGAAGACGGGATCAGCCAACGCGATTGCTGCTCCGTCCCTGCCTGCTGGGCCGTGGCATCCAGCGCAGTTTTGGGAATAAAGGACATTGAAATCCACAATTTCGTTGGGCGGTAATACTTCAGGCCCTGCTGCCGCCGAGCGGCCGGGAGAACTGCACGCAGCACAGACCAGGAGCGTGATGCTGGCGAGACTAAACAGACTGGCTCCACTGTTCATGGCTGCTGGTTCTCCTGGTTCTTTTCACCGCTTGCCCCAGGGGCCTCAAACCCCGCGCGGACCTGGAGCGGTAGGTGCTGCCAAGTTCGTATGCGCTCTTGTCTTAAAACCACGCTGCCTGCGATGACGCCGAATCCGATCTGGGAAATGACAAACCACAGCCAGTTAATCCGCTGGTTGAGCACGGGATCGACCACTTCCAACATGCTGTGGATCAGACCAGACCACAGGATGGGCGCGATCACTCCTCCCAGTAGAATCGGGCGGCGCGGGAACATCGGAAGCGCCACACCATAGAGAAGCCCGACCAGCAAGGAGCAGAGCGCGTGGATGATCGTAGCGATGACCAACGCGTCCCAATGAAAGGCTGCGATTTGCGCCATGGTGGTTCTTTCAGGGAAAAATCCCGCGGATAAAAGGTTGATGGGATACCACATTCCATGTCCGCTGATGATTCCATAAATCACAGCCAGAACCGCCATGGCCACACCTCCTGCCACGCCTCCCTTGACGCCCGCGGAAATCGGATAGATCTCCAGAGGCAGTCGCGCGCGGTGCAACTCCTGCGTCATCCATTTCACCCGAGCCACTTGCGGGCGGCTGGTAGAAACTGGCACCACCCATTCCGATACTGAGATAGATTCATGCTTCTCGTGCGGCAACACCTCCCGAAACCATCCAACGCAACCGCCAACTGCCAGGATCGCGCCAAGAACACTGACGGAGGCGCTGGTAACCAGCCCTCCGAAAAGCAATGCGACGCCCAAAGCCAGAACAACCGGCCAAGCTGTCGGCGCGGGTAGTTCTATAGTGTTCGACAGACGCTCCGCTTTTTCAGCAGCCAGTTTTTGAGCTCCCTCTGATTCCATCTGCAGTCCCTTTTCTAGCGACCAATCACGTAAACGACTGTAAAGACCACAACCCACACCGAGTCCACGAAGTGCCAGTAGAGAGACAAAACGGCAACCCGCTCAGCATGATCTTGCCTTAGGCTGCGCGACAGCGTGAACGCCATAACACTTATGAGGCCGATAAGACCCACAATTACGTGAAACGCGTGCAGTCCGACCAACGAATAGTAAGTCGTTCCGAACAGGTTGGTGCTGATCGTAAATCCATCGTGGTAGATCAGCCGGCGCCACTCCTGAGCCGTCCCATAAAGGAACGCTGCCCCGAGAGCCATGGTTGCAAACCACCACATGCCAAAATGTCCGATGCTCCCCCTTCGAAGAGCTTTGACTGCCGGGTGAATCGTCAAACTGCTGGAAAGCAAACATATCGTGTAAAAGATCGGGACACGGAGAACATCCTTCGGCGTGGGCCCCGTGAGACTCTTGCCGAGGTAGAAGAGGTATGCCACGACGAAGATCGTAAAAATCGCACTCTCGGCCGCAATCAGGCCAAACATCGCGACGCGTCCGCGCGCAGGACGGCTCCGCTCGCTCTCCGGTACGGCTACGGCCATTGACATCGCATTCATCCCATTTCACTCGCTATTCGTACTTCCAATCAGGGTCGGCTGGGTGCTTCAGGTCCCAGAGCGGACGTCGGCTCTTGACTACTGGGATGGAAGCGAAGTTATAAGCGGGGGGCGGTGAACTGGTGGTCCATTCCAGGGTCCAGGCATCCCAGGGGTCGCTTCCCGCCTCCCGCCCCTTAAAGTACGACGCCAGCAGGTTACCGATAAAAACCACGGTGCCCAGCGCTTGAAAGAACACGCCAATGGTTACGATAAGATTCCAAGTATCCCAACCGCGGCCGGGCTCATAGGTGTAGATTCGTCGTGGCATGCCTAGCAGGCCGGGAATGTGCATGAAATCGAATGTTAGGTGGAACCCGATGAAAAACAGCCAGAAGTGAAGCTTACCTAGAGTCTCGCTGTACATCTTTCCTGACATTTTTGGAAACCAGTAATAGAAAGCGCCAAAGGTCGTGAACAGGATCGCGCCTACAATCACATAGTGAAAGTGTGCAATGACAAAGTATGAATTTCCCAGCTGCCAATCGACAGGTGCGACACTCAGAATGATCCCAGTTAGACCGGCAACCAGAAATTGGAACAGAAAAGCAATGCAGAACAGCATCGGTGTCTTGAGCTCGATCTTGCCGCCCCACATTGTGGCTACCCAGTTAAAGATCTTGATTCCTGTAGGTACCGCGATGGCCATGGTTGACAGCACGAAGAATGTATTTGCACCCGCCCCCATTCCAACTGTGAACATGTGGTGGGCCCAAACGCTCATTGCGATGAATCCGATGCAAACCGTGGCCGCCACCATCACTGGGTAGCCAAAGATTGGCTTGCGCGAGAAGACAGGGATCATCTCAGAGGCGAAGGCGAATGCAGGAACAACCAGGACATAAACCTCCGGATGGCCGAAAATCCAGAAGAAGTGCATCCAAATTACCGCCGAGCCACCAGCCTGAGTATCGAAGAAGTGGCCGCCCAGATAGCGGTCAATCAGCAACATGAGCTGTGCCGCCGTCAGCGGACTGACGGCAAGTATCACCAAGCCGGACATGACGAGGTTGAGCCAGGCTAGCAGTGGCATTTTCCCCAGAGCCATTCCCGGACAGCGCAAACATAAAATCGTTGTAAAGATATTGATCGCCGTGCCGATGCTGCCAAAACCAGAGACGAGTACGCCCAGCGTCCAGTAGTCAGTGCTGTGCCCAACTGAAAACGTCCTCGACGTCAACGGTGCGTACGCAAACCATCCCACGTCAGGAGCATTTCCCGCTCCATAAAGCCCGTTCGCTCCCACCAGGCTGAAATAAAGAAGAAGGCCTCCGAATGCAGTCAGCCAGAAACTGAAAGCGTTCAGCCGGGGAAACGCCATGTCACGTGCGCCAATCATCAGAGGGATCAGATAATTGGCAAATCCAAACACCAGTGGCATCGCCACGAAGAAAATCATCGTGGTCCCATGCATAGTGAACATCCGGTTGAAGACCTGCGGTGAGACAAAATCATTGTGGGAACGGATAAGCTGGATACGCATGACACCCGCTTCAATCCCACCGACCACGAGAAACAGCAAACCATAGCCTATGTAAAGCAGGCCCAGCCGCTTGTGATCGACGGTCGTCACCCAGTCATGGAGTTTGTCAACGAAGGGACGCGATGCCGCCAGAGGCGACGGCCAGGCCATGGAATCAGTCGACATCGTGCGTCCTCCTCTTCGGCCTCACCGAAGTGTCTGCAAGTAGACGGTTAGTGCGTCCAATTCCTGGTCGTCCAATTCCATCGCCGGCATCAGGCATCCAGGTTTGATGGCCGCGGGATTTCGAATCCAGAGCCGGAGATTTTCGGGGGTATTAAGGGCTGCGCCGGCGGCGATCGTATCCCGGCTCATCAGATGCGTCAGGTCGGGGCCGAAATGCCCGTTGGCTGCCGTACCCGCCACGGTGTGGCAGTTCACGCAGGCAGTCGTTTCGAATATCTGTCGCCCCTGGGAGGCAGGCGCTTTTGCGAACGCCGGTGGACGTTGCTCTTGGATCCAGCGATCGAACTCGTCACGGGACTGAACGTAAACCCGTATAAGCATCTTGGCGTGTTGCACGCCACAGTACTGCGCGCACTGACCCAGGTAAACGCCAGTCTCGTGCGGATCGATCCACATACTATTGGGGTGGTTGGGAATCAGGTCGGTCTTACCCGCCAGGCGTGGCACCCAGAAACTGTGGTCAGTGTCGGCGGACAGCAATTTGATGAATGTCGGGGTCGGATGGTCCGGATTGCTTACCGGTACGTGCAATTCATTCGCGGTTACGACGTCCAGCCGTGGATAGCGATACTCCCACCAGAACTGGTGGCCGATGGCGATGACCTCGATTGCGCTCGCAGGCGGGGACGCATTCTGAACGGTGGCAATCACTCGTGCCGTCGCCATGAACAGGGCCACTACTATGAGGACGGGAATGACAGTCCAAGCGAGCTCCACCTGATTGCTGCCGTACACCTGAGGAGGCTCGCGGCCATCGTCGTTGGTCCTCTTTCTGAACTTCACGACAGAATAGGCGAGCAGGGTAAACACGACGACGAATATGCTCGCCGTGACAGCAAGTACAAAGAGAGATAATCCGACGATTGACTCGGCCGGCGTCGAAGCGGGCGCGAAGATATTGGTGGGGCTCGTCGCCGGAGCCGCAGCCGCGGTACCCGTCGCCGCAAGCTCGGACCAGACCACGACCAGGAATAACCGAAGTGCGCTCAGGGTAATCGAGTCTCTTGCGCTCCGCATGTGCATCGCACACCGCCTTGCCGCTGCCGCGGGCGAGGCCAACCTCCCACCAGTTTCGGATCCGAGGCCTGGCGTCACACTAATGCCCTCACTCGAATCCGAACGATCAAGCCGCAATGAGATCCTGCTCACTGAAATCGTTCTCTGCTTTCAAGCCGTTGCCGGATTCCTATTGCATTAGGCTCGGTATAGAGATTTATCGTTTGACAGAGCACGGTAGCCTACCTGGTTTTTTCTTATCGGATGCAATCGCAGTGCCGCGTGTTGGGCGAAAAGCAGTCCTTCGCAAAGCCGTTGAATGGCAAGTACAGAGGAAAGTAGCAGAGCTTATCCATTCTGCTCGGCCCGGCTGAACAGCCTAGTTTTGTAGCTCTCGACATCTATTCAGAAAACTTAAGCGGGTCATGGCGCGTCCCATGCGCCACAGTGAAGACCAACGAAAAGCGGTTGCTAACGAGGGGCAAACTATTCAGGAGATTGCCTGACCCAGAACGGTACTGTCCACAATTTGCATCTTGTGCAAAGCGTACGGGGGAGAACTGCTACAACTCGCGCCGCAAGCCCGGTTTCACTTGAATGCTGGCCTGACGAAACGCCCGTTGGTCGCTAAAAGCAACCCCTGCCTATCAAACTGTAGCGAGAATTCCTATGTTGCGCAGAGTTTCTGTTCCGACGATGGTGCTCTTCTCTCCGTCGCGGCTATCGCGGCTGATCGTACCTCAACGTCGCCACAGCCAGCTTCATTTCATGTTGCCAACACCTTCACGGTGAAGATTCCTAAAGGCTCCCAGGACGTGCGAATCTGGTTTGCGGTTCCGCAGGAGGATTCATATTCCACGACACGCAATCTGAAGGTAGGTGGCGATTACGCAGTTCACTATGACCGCGACTCATGGGAGAACCGCGTGGGCTACATCGATATCAAGAATCCCGCCGGCGATCAGGTAACCGTGAACGAAGAATTCGACATGACGCGCACTGAGGTGCGCAATTCGATCAACCCTGCAGAGACGCGTCCACTTACAGACAGAGAACGTGCGGCTCTTGCAGCGTACCTCCAACCTGCTACGCACGTGATCGTGAACGACGAAGTCAAGAAGCTGGCTGCATCGATTACCAAAGGGGAAACAAACCCTGTCATCGCCGCGCGCAAGCTCTCTGACTGGACGTACCAGAATGTTAATTACTGGGTGAAAGATCCAGAACATCTCAAAGCATCGCCGATCGGCAGCACGAAGTGCTGCCTCAGGAGCACGACTGGTAACTGTACCGACTTCCACTCGCTATTCGCGTCGTTGGCTATATCATCGGGGATACCTGTTCGCATGGTGTATGGTTCGCTGCAACATTGAACAGGATGACGGTGGACGCGAGCTATCACTGCTGGATCCAGTTTTTTGCTCCACGGCTAGGCTGGCTGCCACTCGACGCATCGCTGGCAAATATCTACGTCGAAGACATTCCTCTTACCGACGGAAACAAGAAGTTAGTTGAACTCACGACTTCGACTGGTTACCACGGCGCCGACAAGAAGAAAGTCGAGTATTACTGGCCGCGACAAATCTGCTGTGGCGTTGCCTTGGCATCAAGCGTTCGGTAATCGTCTCGCCGCCAGCCGGATCAGGCTTCTCCAAGCTATGCTTTCGAGCAGCAGTTCCGGACAGCTTCGATTGTGCGCTCGCGCGATTTACACAGCGGGACTTGGCCCGGCGCACCGTATGCATTGACCAAAGTCTCGCGCTGTTATAATTCATCGCGTGAGCTTCGAACCTAGTGACCTCGCGGCCGTCCTCCAAAACACACGTTTGTTATCCAGCCTCTCTCAACCTGAACTGCAGCTGCTAGCGCAACGCACGGTGAGAAAGTTGTTCAGTGCGGGAGAACTATTGTTTTCCGAGGGCGAGCCCTGTCATGGGCTAAACATCGTCTCCCGTGGGAAGGTGCGCATCTTCAAGACTTCTGTGAGTGGAAGAGAACAGGTTCTAGCAGTCGAACATCCGGGCGATACCGTCACCGAAATTCCCGTCTTTGATGGTGGCCCGTACCCTGTTTCTGCTGTCGCCATCGAAGACACGGAAATTGCCTTCATCTCGCGGCACGATTTTCAGGCCTATTGCATGGAGCATCCGGAGGTTGCGCTCAAAGTGCTTACTGTTGTGGGTAAGCGACTCCGGCGTCTAGTTGCCATCATCGAGGAGCTGTCATTCACCACCATCCGCCAACGGCTTGTTTCAACGCTCGTGCGTGTAGCACAGACTGAAGGCAAGCAAACTGCCCGCGGAGTGGAATTTCTGCTACCGTCCAATCACCAGGAGCTGGCAAACCAACTCGGAACCGTACGCGAGTTGATTTCTCGCAATCTCAAACGGCTGCAGGCCGAAGGATTTCTGGAAGTGGATTCGCGGCGGATCGTGGTGAGGGATATGAAAGGCCTATCGGAAATTCTCGATATCGCGGCTTAGTATCCCAGCAAGATGGAGGAGATCCGTTGGTCAACCCGATACTCACCTCCTGAATGGGCGCGCCCCACGCACCGTGCGCTGTTTGATGGTCTCCGTGGATTCGAAAGTGATCTGCGAGAGCACGTACATCTAGAGAACGATGTTTGTTTCCGCGAAGTATTCAGCTGGTGGCTGAACTTCGGACTCCGACCTTGACGCGCTCATCCTGTACAACGACGCACCGGCTCCATTTCCGGGCGGAGACTTGCGCAACGACTACTACACGGGCGATCCTTACCGGTCGCTGATTGGCGGCGCACTACCTGAGTTCACTACTTATTTCTCCAGCCCTTCGAAACCGCAAATCAGCGAGGGCTAGTCGAATCTTCTCCGGGCTTGTAACCGTTGGGTGAAACTTTCAATTACCCACAACTCTGATTGGTTCTGCGCCCGGCCTGTTTGCGAAGTAGGTTCGGACTCAGGATGTGCACTTACGGGCGGAGGTTCTTGGGTGGTGAACTGCCGTCATGAACAAACGGCAGGAGCTGTTAAGGTGTGCTGAGCAGAATCTCGGCTCCACGGCTTCCCGGAGCGATAGATGGATTGATCAGGAGCTTGCGGATTGCAGGTTCAGAGACGCACGTCACGGCAAGCGATTTCGGAAACTCCTTGAGCAGTTGTCGAACGGCGTTGGCGGAAGTATTCCGTGGATCTGCCAAGATTGGGCCAACACGAAGGCCGCCTATCGGTTCTTTTCAAATGATCGTGTAAGTGAAGAAGAGATTCTGGCTGGCCATTTCCAGTCCACGCGCGAACGATTTGCCGCCCACCGCGAGCCGGTTCTGATTCTCCATGACACAACAGAGTTTGTATACCACCGTGATGCTTTCACTGCGATTGGTGTTCTCACAGATTCGAACGCAGGCAGGGACAGCCTCGGACGCCTGCGTCACCATACAGTCTGCGGCATCTCGATGCATTCCAGCCTAGCGGTCACACTGGAAGGCTTACCGCTTGGCCTCACGGCGATCAAGTTCTGGACCAGAGACAAGTTTCATGGATGTAGTGCTCTGAAGAAAAAGGTTAACCCGACCCGCGTTCCCATCGAAAAGAAGGAGAGCGTCCGCTGGCTAGAAAACCTGAGGCAATCCACGGAGCTTTTGAATGATCCCGAGCATTGCGTTCACATCGGTGATCGCGAGAGCGATATTTACGAGCTTTTCTGCACGGCGCAACAGCTCGGCACGCATTTTCTCGTACGTACGTGCGTCGACCGCCTCGCTGGGGATGGCACAGCTACGATTGCACGTGAGATGAAGCAAGTGCGCGTTCAAGGTCTACATCGCGTACAGGTGCGGGACAAGAAAGGCGATCTGTCCGAGGCCGTGCTGGAGATTCGATATAGCCGTCTGGTGGTTCTTCCTCCGATTGGCAAGCAGAAGAACTACCCGAAGCTGATTCTCACCGTGATCCACGCCACGGAGCGAGGTACCCCGCGCGGACGGGACAAAATTGAGTGGAAGCTGCTCACGGATCTGCCGGTGCGTTCGCGGAAAGAAGCCATCCAAAAACTGGAGTGGTACTCGTTGCGCTGGAAGATCGAGACGTTCCACAAGATTATGAAGTCGGGTTGCAAAGCAGAGGAATCAAAGCTGAGAACCGCGGAGCGACTGGTGAACCTGCTCGCCGTGCTTTGCATTCTCAGTTGGCGGATCTTCTGGATGACCATGATCAATCGCACGGCGCCGGATGCTTCGCCTACGCTGGTGTTCACCAAGCTGGAACTGCGCCTGCTCGATGCACTAGTGAGAGACAGCCTCACTAGGCCGCGCCACAAGACACTCTCCGCATATCTGACCAAGGTCGCGCAACTCGGCGGCTATCTGGCCAGGGCCAACGACTCTCCACCCGGAAACATGGTCATGTGGAGAGGCTTGTCGCGTCTGATAGACATCGAACTCGGAGCCGCCCTCAGTGCTCAACTTGTGGGTAATTGAAAGTGGGTGAAATAGGTCTCTTGTCGTTCAACGCAGGCGCGGTAGGAGTATCTCCTGGCGTATATGCTTTTCCGGATATTGGCTCAGTTGCCTTCAGCGTTGGCGGCGTCTCGAGGAGATAATTCTCTCCTGGCGCGGTTGCCTTACTTTGGTTGACATCGTAGTTGCCGTCGCTTCGCCCGTATTTGATGTGACTTTCGCGTTCGGCAAGTCTGCGCACGGCGGCGGCTTTGTCTCCCGTGAGCTCTTCGATTTGTTCTTCGATTTCGAGATACGTCTTCACATGCTCGCGCATCTCATTCGACTCATCTTCCCCGTCGCTGTTAAAGAGCTGTTCCTTTGCGGAGTTCGCTGGACGTGCTCCCGAGCCACCCACAGCAAGCGCCGGTGGAGCAGCAGAAAACTCCAGTCCAGTACCTGTCGGAGTGCCCGGTGAACCGAAGGGGCCCGTGCCGCTGCTTAATCCGCCGTCCGAGACGGTGGAACCGGCATCTTGAGTCCAGCGCCGTCAATCGAGAGTAGGTGGGTCGGGGCTGATCTAAGCGGCGGACCTCGGTGGCGTCTATCTGTGGGCCGCGGCCGCACGGAGCGCGCGTCGCGACTCGGCTTCCGAGGCAAAGGTCGGCTGACTTTCCAGTTTGAAACGGTCCATCGCGTCCATCATGTTGCTAGCCATCTTCGACATTTGCTCCGCCGATGCCGCCAATTCGGTCGAACTCGATGAGGACTGCTGCACCAGTTCTCGCATCCGCTCCATGGCGCGGACGACAGCCTGTGTGCCGCCGGCCTGCTCTTCCACCGAGGAGGTGATCTCGTGAGTAATTTCGTTGAGCCGTGTGGTGGCCTTGGCAATCTGTGACGAACCGTGGGACTGCTCGTTGGTGGCGGCGCCGATCTCCTGGGCAAATTTGAAGACCTCGGAGACAACATCGGAAATCTTGCGCAATGCGAGACTGAGATCGTTGCCCAGATCCAGCCCCTCGTTGACGATCGCCGTGCTCTTCACCATGTTGTCGACGGCCTTGCGGGCCTCGTTCTGAATGCTTCTGATCAGTTCGCTGATCTCCTTGGTGGAGGTCGCGGACTTTTCGGCGAGTTTGCGGACTTCATCGGCGACCACCGCGAAGCCGAGGCCATGTTCACCGGCGCGGGCCGCTTCAATCGCGGCATTAAGCGCCAGCAGATTCGTCTGCTCGGAGATGTCGTCGATGACCTCGACGATCTTGCCGATGTTGTCCACGCGTTCGCCGAGACTGCTGATAATGACAGCGGAAGAGCCAATGGAACCGTTGATGCGGTTCAGCCCGTCGGTGGTCTTCTGCATGGTGCCAATGCCGCTCTGAGCTTCGTCACGGGAGCGACTGGAGATGTCAAGCAGCACCTTGGCAGTGTTAGCCACGCGCTGGATGCTGGCTACCATTTGATCGATTGAGCCCGAGGTTTCACTGACGCTGGATGCCTGCATCTGCGTGTTCTTCACCATGTTCTGCACGTTGATGCTCATCTCTTGCATCGTGCTGGTGACCTCGTCGATGGCCGAAGAAGCCTGTATGCTGACCTTGGCGGAATCTTCCGAGGCATCGGCGACTTGGCTTGAGCCGTCAGCCACCTGGGTTGCACTCATCCGCACGCTACGCACCAGGCCTCCCAGTCCGTCCCTCATGCGGGCAAACGCGTGGCCCAGAGTATCGCGCTCGGAACGCGGCGCTACATCGCAGGAAAGATCGCCGCCGGCAATGCCTTCGGACACGGCAGCCATCTCTTTCAGATACCCAATCATGCTATTGAAGGAACGCGCCAAGTCGCCGAGTTCATCCTTGCGCTCGATGTCAAACTGATGTTCCAGGTCGCCGGAATCACTGATGGCCCGCGCCACCGTGATCAACTCGTTCAATGGGTCGGTGATCGTCCGGCGCATCCGGGTTACGACCAGTAGAGCCGCGAGCCAGGAGAAGATCATGACCGCTGACACGATGCCGGCATAACTGCGGTAACGTTGATTTAGCTCAGCCGTATCGGACTCAACGTAAACCGAACCGATCTCTTCGCCTGCCAGTGTCATCGGCATATATTGCAGAAGGTGGTCGGATTCGAAGTAGGTCCCCGGACTCCTGAGCGGTGGCGCAGTCGAGCTGCTTTCTTTGGGATGATATTGAGCGAAGGGTTTTCCCTGCTTGTCATAGATGCAAGCGGCCGTAATGTGAGGCTCTGCCTTCAGTGTGGCGAGCACCTCGCCAGCGGCTGCCTGATCGCCGAAGCTCAGCGCGGCCTTGCTGTTATCGCCGATGATCTGAACCAGGGTTGAGAGATGCTCGGCGGTGGCCCGCTTGGAGGTGACGACGTCGTATCCGAGCAGAACCGCGCATACCAGCAGCAGCGCCGCCGTACTCGCCGCCATCATCAGAATCATCAACTTGTGGCCCACAGACCAATTGCGGAGCGTCATGGTTACCCTTCTAGCTGCCGTCTGCCACAATTGTTGCCAGAGAGAGCAACCTGGAACTTATCTGCAAGTGCGCCCGCTCCGCCGCATGGGGATTCACTTCGAAGCGGATCTTGCCTTCGTTGAGCATCAAGTTGACGATTCCCCCACGCTGGCCAAATCCGTCGTACTCTCCCACCGTGAGCACACTGGTACCGCGAACGCGCTCCAGCACCGAAGGGGTGTTCTTGCGTTCAGAGTCACCTACAAAGATCACCTGGCACGCCTTGAGATCGCCATCGAGCCCCATGCGGCGAACGACGACTCTCCGGCCGTTGACTGATTTGCCAGCCACCTGCCGCTGCAGCGCGTCGCTGGTTGCATCGGCGCCGATAAAGCCGATCACCAGATCATTGGTGCCGCTGCTCGGCCACTGGACAAAGTTCACAAGCTTGAGAACGAAAGCAGCTTTGACGTCATTCTCTCCCAGGGACTGCGCTTGTGCGCCGGTACCGATCCCGCCCGCAGCGATCAACACTAAAGCAGCGATCCCCGCAACCAGCAATCGACCGGCACCGACGAGTACGCGTTGTCTCCACACTCCGCCCGGGTTCAGTGGAGTGACCTCATTTAACTGCCTGCGCAATCGAATGCCGACTCGCATAAGCATCACTGGCCTCCTACTGAGTGCGGTCCATCTTTTTTGTCTTTGTCGCTGCGTTCGCCGGAGGTCCAAGTCAGTTTGAAGCGGAAGCTCCGCCGATCGTCGGGCAACAAAGAATTCGAGGCTATGGCATGGGTCTGCTCGAAGTACCCGAATGTCCGCTCACTCATACTTCGGCCGACCAGGTTGTAAGCACCTCCCGAGGCAGAGAAGCCGTGCCAGAACTGACGGCTGGACAAGCCGACGTTTAAAAGCACGGGAGGCGCTGAGTCCCCTACCGCGGGCCATACGGTCGCGCTTCTGCTCATATATTCGGCCTCAATCGCAGGCGTCACCATCCGGCGAAACACAGGGGCAGCGATGTTTACCTTCACCAGATGCCTCGGGGCATCCGGCAAAGAGGCGCCGGTCAGCTCGTTGCGCGCATCCTGATAGGTGTAGCTCAGGCGGCCCTCGACCCCCGATGAGAACGCGTCTTTCAGTTCCAACTCCCCACCCTTGGCAGTCGCTTTGGTATTGGAAAACGTGGTTTGATCGATGCCACCGACCGCACTCGATATCGTATCTATTCCTGTGACTTCCACCGTTTGCTCTTGGATGTAGCTTCCAATGTTGTTGTAGAATCCCGCGGCGCTCAGCGTTACGCGCCTGCCGAGTTGCTGCTCCCAGTCCCCCTCAAAGGTACGGGTGGTCTCGGGCCGTAGGTTGGGAGCCGGCACGCCTGACATCCCCACATAGTACAGTTCGGAAAAGCTGGGCACACGGAAGGCAGTTCCGTACAAAAACTTCAAGGTAGTGGATTTCCGCGGGCTATAGATCAGTGCGGCGCGCGGGCTGGTCTTGCTTCCAAACAAGTAGTTATAGCGGTCATTACGCACGCCAAGGTTCAAGATCACTTTGGGAAGGAGATGAAATTCGCCAGCCGCGTAGATCCCCCAGATCGCCGAGGTGCGGTCGTAATTCACAAATGTTCTGGAGGCCGGAGCGAAGTTCTGATCTAAGTAATTTATGTAATTTTGCTGTGCCTGATGAAAGTTATCGCGGTACTCAGAGCCCACCGTGATCCGGTGCTTATCGAAGAACACCCTGGTCAACTTCAGCTCCGCGCCGGCCCGGTCGCCATGGGCGCTATCGTAGTCATTGAGCGGGCCGTGGCACTTGGTCTCGCTGCAGCCCCGAAAATCGTTCACTGCGCCATGGGACTCATACTTGTCATAGTAAGTGCGCGCAGTTAGTTGCGTGCCCTTCCAGACACGGTGGTCGTACTGCAGATCGGCGTATCCGTAAAAGTTGGTAGCGTGAGTATCGGTCTGATGGCAACTTCCGCACCATTGCGCCGACGATGGCGTCTTGGTTTCCCCGCTCGATGCGACGCCTTGCAAGGTGAAGCCGTGACTCGCAACTAATGCGATCGCGCGACGAGTCTGGTCGTGTTCACCGCTGTATCCACTCGAATTTTCTATGCTATCCAAATGGCTAGGAGCAGCGGTATCCCAGTAGCTTGCCGAGAACATGGCTTGCGTGCCGCCTTGGTTGAGCCCGTAAATAGCGGTCTGCTTGTACGTGCCCAGACTACCCGCCTCTCCGGATATCACCTCGCCCTGGCTCTTTCCCGTCCGGGTGATGACATTCACAACACCCATAAAGGCGTCCGCCCCATACAACGACGAACTTGGGCCGCGCACAATTTCGATGCGCTCGATAAGGTCCATATCGATCGGAAAGTCACTTCCAATCGGCGCCGAATCATCGATGTTGTTATTGAGCGCGTGGCCGTTCACCTGAAATAGAACGCGGCCATTGGCGTCCCCGGTCGGGGCAAACCCGCGTACGCCTAGAGTGCTGTAGTTGAGGTGATTCTTTACGTACATGCCCGTAACGCTCTGCAAAGCCTCTTGCAGGGTTCGGTACCCATAGTGACGAATATCCTCCGCCGTGATCACACTGATGGAGGAAGGCGCTTCCGCCTGCTTCTGCTGGTACTTGGAGGCGCTGTAAACATTCGCGTTCAGCAGATCTTCCAGACTTAGAACGTCCGTATCAGGAGATACCTGAGCGTAGACGAAGCCTGTAGCTGCAAGGATGAGCGATACAGTCAGCGGTACCAGCCAAACACGTCGAAACAACTTACAAGCAATAAAAGAAATGGAGCAGCGCATGGATTCCGCCTGTTCCGATTGGCACTGAGCCAAAAAATTTGAAAACTGAAGACGGTTGCAGAGTACGATCAGATAAGCTTCCCTGGCAAGTTACTTTTGTAATTGAGAATCAAACTCGAAACTCCCTCACACTCAGTGGGCGGTCGCCCTGACCGAAAGACAGTGAGTCCTAGGGTGCTTGCCGCCCTGCGTTGCTGACACCGAATGTGCCGGATGACACCGGTGATGAGGAAAGCCTGCCAAAGCAGATCTAGGGTGTTTCAGGAAACTTCCATACCAGGCCGTCGCTATCCGGCACAAAGTGGTGGTCGTAAAAGTACGGTTCCAATTCGAGAACTATAGCCTTTCGTAATTCGAGATGAGTGTTTTTGTTTGGACAGGCAGACTCAACATCGCGCAGTATGTCACACGTCGCATTGCCGGTTTCTTTTCTGCGCTCGTCGCGTGTCCCTGTGCCCGCGACAACAGATCTCATACTTTTACCCTGAATTGGTGGACTGGGAATCGGACGGCGACTGACCAAATCCAGGAGAGAGTCGTAATGCGCTCATCCGTACTGTTCACCGCCGTCCTTGCGCTCGCGTTCGCCTGTTCCATTGCCTCCGCGCAGTCGCCCGCCAATCCGGAGCCTAAGCCCGCCGACAAACCGGCAGTGCAATCAACCGTCAAGCCGACCGAGGACTCTGAAAAAGATAAGAAGCCGCGCACTCTCGAAGGATACGTCGAGCAGGAAAAGGATTTCTTCCATGTGCTCATGACCTCGCACCCTATGTTCCAGTATGAAAAAGAGGGGCGAATGGTCGGAAAATATCACATCTCCGATCGTGAGGAGGAGTTCACCGAGGAGGGAGGCGGTAAGGCCTACGCCAAGGAGAACAACCAGCAGGTCTCAATGACCTACAGGTTGGGCACTGAGTCCATCCTGGACCTTCCGAATAACTATGTCGGAGCCAAGAAGTGCGGTGAATGCCACCCGGCGCAGTATCAGAAATGGCAAAAGTCTCGTCACGCAAAGGTCATTCGCTTCCCCGACGAGATGGATGAGATCCCCAACAAGGATCTCAATAAGCCGCTCTATGGTTCGCAGGCGGCAGTGCTTCCTGAAGGCATTACAAAAGATGACGTCTATGCGATCATCGGCACGCCGCGTACCAAGTACGGTTTTGTCGACAGCTATCTGGTTCGCGGCACATACCATATCGAGGGCGGGATGCTGAAGGATCGCACCGGCACGATGGTCGCCGGAGGCAATCAGCATTCCCATCACTGGGCTGAGTCGCTTACTCCCGATATGGCGAAGAAGATTGCCGAGTATGTCCCAGGCTTCCCAACCAAGATCGAGGATTTCGGCGACAACGGCTCCAATGTCTGGGGGATGACCTCCTACGGGGCAAAAAATCGCAAAATGATGCTCTTCCAGCCCGCAACCTCCTACTGCGAAGTCTGCCACACCTTCAAATTTGACTTCAAAAACCAAGGCGAACTGGTCGCGGCTCTCGGCAAACCTGAAGTGCTGCGCGAACACACCGTCAGCAAGGGCATCACTTGCGAAGAGTGCCACGGCGCAGGTGCTCACCTCTACGGAGCGCGCGGTGCCGGCATGCCTTCCAACTGCGAGCGTTGCCACCAGCGCTTTGCCTGGAATGCGGATGAGGCCAAGGCCAATCCGGACAAGCCTTTCAGCTCATTCTTTAAGACCAAATGTCCATCCTGTGGAACCGAAGGGTCGCAGGCCTACAACACCGCTCACTATGAAAAAGGCATGCGCTGTGGAACCTGTCACGATCCCCATGAAGTTACGCAGAACGATTGGCGCGATAGCTTTACCAAACCTGGCCTGAAGAAGAACTGCCAGGACTGCCATACCCAACAGGCCGCCTTCTTCAAGGAGAACAACATCCACGGCGCCAACGACTGCACCAGCTGCCATATGCCGGTCATGATGAGCTGCGAGAACTTCGGCACCATTCAATTTCCTGATCATGGCGGCTTTGACGCAACCCGCGCCGCTCATATCTGGAAGATCAACGTGGATCCCGAAGAGAAGTCTCTCAACCCGCCTCCCGGCAAAGATCGCAACTTCAAGGATGGCGGATGGCGTTTAGCCAAGAAGAACGGCAAGCCTTACATTGATCTGATGTGGTCCTGCGGCCGCACCAGCTTCTCAGACGGCAACGTCCTGGGAGCCGGCGGATGCCACAGCCCGGCTCAGAGCGTCCTTCCCAAGGAGCTTCACTTCACGAACCAGAAGATGATCTATGACAAGGTCGTGCTCTGGCAGAAGCCGGTAAAAGAAGGCGTCACGGAAGTAAAGACTTCTTTGACGATCGCGAACTCACGCCTGCTTACCGCCAAGCTTTCCGATCAAAGCAAGGCCCAGGTGCAACTGATGCTCAATCAGGCGCAAGCCATCATCCAGTCGGTTGAGAAGGATGGTTCGTGGGGAGTCCATGCTCCTGACTTCACCTTGCAAAAGGTGAAGGAGGCGAAGCTACTCGCCGATGGCGCGAAAGCAACCCTGCTGTCTGGAAATAAGCAAGTGGCGAAGAAGTAGAAGGTTCTTTCGGCGGAGTGGTGCGGGCCACCGCTTTCACCACTCCGTCTTTGTCAGCATTAGAAATATGAGGACTCATGCGCAGCCTCGCCATACTCCTTCTCGTCCTAGCGTTTGCGGCTCCTGCTCCCTGTTCCACTCCGATGGAGGGCGAGAAGTACTCGCTGATCACCCTTCGGGAGGCGCGCGATCTGCATGGAAAGCCAGGCGTGTTCTTCGTGGATGTCAACGAACCAGAGGTCTACGCACGCTACCACATTCCCGGCGCGATTCCGGTTACCAGCGAACACCTGCGGCGCTTCCTGCCACGTGACAAACAGAGCATGATCGTCTTCTATTGCGCGGAGCGACGCTGCTTTGCCTCCCATGCGGCCGCACGGGAGGCGATCAAACTCGGTTACACGCGAGTCCTTGTCATGCCGGAGGGAATTTTTGGCTGGGTGAATGCCGGGCTAACGGCAGAGAAAGGAGCACCCGGCAAGTAGCGCGTGTGTTTGTTTTCCCTAGGTGGCTCACATCCGCCTTCTTTTGGCAAATGTGGGACCATCCGTAAGGTACACAATCTGCAAATTCGCTTTGATATGTCCTTTACGTCCTCTTCCCTGCCGCGTGTCTGGACGCCAGGGCTCTAGGTTGACCTGCACGTGGGAATTCCGTGCGGCGGTCGGCCTCAATCGCGAAGCGTCCCATAGACTCCAGAAGGTTCCCCGCCATTCTCGACATCTGCTCCGAAGACGCGGCCAGCTCCGTGGTTCCCGATGTCTGGTTCTGCACCGTCTCGCGCATCCGCTCCATGGCGCGCACAACAGCCTGCGCCCCGCCGGCCTGCTCTTCCACAGCAGAGGTAATCTCTTGAGTGATCTCGGTTAGACGCGTGGTGGCCTTGGCGATCTGCAAGGAACCGGCCGACTGCTCGTTGGTGGCGGCGCCGATCTCCTGGGCAAACTTGAAGACCTCGACGACTACATCGGATATCTTGTGCAGAGCAAGACTGAGATCGTTGCCCAGCCCTAGCCCCTCGTTGACGATCACCGTGCTCTTCTCCATATTGCCAACAGCCTTGCGGGCCTCGCTCTGAATGCTGCTGATCAGTTCGCTGATCTCCTTGGTGGAGGTCGCGGACTTTTCCGCCAGTTTGCGAACCTCATCGGCAACCACGGCGAAACCGAGGCCGTGTTCACCGGCGCGGGCCGCTTCAATCGCGGCGTTGAGCGCCAGCAAGTTGGTCTGTTCGGAGATGTCGTCGATGACCTCAATGATCTTGCCGATATTGTCGGCGCGCTCACCGAGGTTGCTGATGATGACAGCGGAGGAGCCAATGGAGCCGTTGATGCGGTTGAGCCCGTCGGTGGTCTTCTGCATGGTGCCAATGCCGCTCTGCACTTCGTCGCGGGAGCGGCTGGAGATGTCAAGCAACACCTTCGCAGTCTCAGCCACGCGCTGGATGCTGGCTACCATCTCGTCAATCGAGGCCGAGGTCTCATTGACGCTGGAGGCCTGCATCTGCGTGTTCTTCACCATGTTCTGCACGTTGATACTCATTTCGTGCATGGTGCTGGTGACCTCGTCGATGGCGGAAGAGGCGTGAATGCTCATCTTGGCGGAGTCCTCCGACGCGTCGGCCACCTGACTGGAACCGGCAGCCACCTGCGCAGCCGAATCGCGTACCGTGCCCACGATGTCGCGCAATCCGTGAATCATTTTCTTGGACGCGTTGCCCAAGGTGTCAAGGCTGGAACGGGGCTCAACTTCGACCACGAGATCTCCGCGTGCAATTGCTTCGCTGACCTCGGCCATTTCTTTGATGTAGGCCACCATCTTGGCAAAGGTGCGACCCAGTTCACCCAGTTCGTCCTCGCGTTCTACATGGATCTCCTGATTCAAGTCGCCCGACTCCGCGATGCTGCGTGCGACGCCGATCAGTTCTGCCAGCGGCTCTGTGATCTCCCGCACCGTACGCCGCCCCACAACCCCGATCAGGAGCGCAGCTACCGCAAATGCGAGCACGCCTAAAAGCAGCATCTCCCGGCCGCTTTTTCTGCTCGCTTCGTAGGTCGCCTTTACCCCGTCCTCCTGCAGAGTGACGAGTTGCCCCAATGGCTTCAGCAACCCCGAGTGGATTGCCGGCCAATCATCTTTGAGCAGCGTACGCAGAACGGCTGTATCGTCGCTCTGGTATGCGCTTGATAGCTTCTGAGCAAAGGCCTGAAAGGACGGTAGCTCGCGATCAATCTGGGCAACCAGCTCTTGAGATTCCGCCGACATCTGCTCGCCGCTCTTCTTTTCCTTGAAGCGGGCCCACTGTGCAGAGACGTTGCTCACAGTTTCCTGCAGTTGGAGGTTCGAGCCCACCGCCGGCATCTGATCCAGCAACACACCCGCCATACGGAAGCGTACTTCCTTGAGGTCGCGGTCGATCTCCTGGAGTGCGGCCACCGGTTGCACCCGGTTCTCATATACGGAGGAGAGCGTCTGAATGCCACTTTCGACGCTGTAGATATTCACCGCAGTGAGCAGCACCATCGCCGTGATCGCGGCTCCCGCTAACAGCAGAACCCGACCCCTGACGCTATTCATCTTCATAATGGTCGCTTCCGTTCTAGCCTCAAGGCCAGTTGACGATAGGTATTACTCGATCGGAAGACCCTTCGATTTCCAGTCAGGGATTCCAGTGCGCAGCCAGTACACCTTCGTGTACCCAGCCCTCACTGACACGACCGATGCCTTATAGCTCTTCCAGCATTCAACGCCATTGCAGTAAAAGATGACCGGAGCCGCCTTGCTGGCGGGCAACTTGGTGAGGTCAAAGCTATCCTGCGAGAAGTCAAAGTCGCGCGCCTTCACGCTCTTTTCCTTGTAAGGAATGCTCTTTGCGCCTTTGATATGTGCCTCGGCGAACTCGTTGGCCACGCGGGCATCGACCACCAGCACCCCGCCATCCATCAGCGATTTCGCCTTGATTGGGTCAACCACCACGATGCCTTTTTCCGAGGGGGGTGTATCCGCCGCAAACGCCATTGGCAGCAGCACGAAAACAAACGTTACTATGGCCGCGAAGTGAAACCGGTATTTTCGAAACATAGTTCATCTCCTGAAATGATCAGCGCGTGCTTTACATTGCTTTACAATCGTGGCATTCACTCTCCGGTGTAAGCCTTAACAAATCAAGAGTACGAAAGTAACTCTGCCGCAATACGACCAGGGTTAACAGTCCAGCAGTGTCACGTTGTCGTGCCGCCTGCAACAATCCCAAGTACCGCGTCAGCTCCCAAACGAATCGCCGCCAGGAAGACTATTGCCAATTTGCCACTCGTCACCATAAATTGGACGAAGGGGACGGAGAGCGAGCATCGATCCAAAGCTTCCGGACGACACCTTTTCACAGCTCTACCGGAAGATGGCGGCCTTTTCGGAAACCATTGCCGAAACGTGGCCCGCGAAAAGCTGTGCTCCTGCGCGACGCAACAAACATTTCCAGTTGATGTTGATAAGGTTCACGATTAGCCATCTCGGATCACAAATAAGAATTGCTTATTAAATCAACGTTTCTTATCGAGACGAAAATAAAAGTAGTTTGACTAATGCCATCAAGAGGGTCGAAGGTAAGGAGATGGACGCCGAGGTAAGAACGCAATCTGAGCACCTTCTCATTTTCGACACCACTTGCGATGGCGAAAAGTCACCCGATGCGGCATGGACGCCGATGAAAAACCGGATCTCGGGCATCAACTCTCGCGCTTTGGAATCATTGCTGTGGGCGTCATCCTTTATATAGCAGCCGAATCACAGCCCCGGCGCGCTACGATCTCAGCGCAGTAGCGTACACTTAAGAACTCGCTTTCGCAGTTGCACCAAGGAGGAACCCTCGTAATGAGCGAAAAACCTGCAACCACCGCCAGCCCCACAACGCGCCTCACCGGCGCTGAGATCGTCTGGGCCACCCTCGAAGGCGAGGGCGTTCGCCATGTGTTCGGCTATCCCGGTGGCGCCATCCTGCCCGTCTACGACGCTCTGCGCAAATATCCGATCCACCACATCCTGGTCCGCCACGAGCAGGGAGCCGCCCATATGGCTGACGGATACGCCCGCGCCTCCGGCAAAGTCGGCGTCGCCGTCGCTACCTCCGGCCCCGGCGCCACCAACCTCGTCACCGGCATCGCCACCGCCATGATGGACTCCGTTCCCATGGTCTGCATCACCGGCCAGATCTCCTCCAAGCTCCTCGGCACCGATGCCTTCCAGGAAGTCGATATCACGGGCGTTACCCTGCCCATCACCAAGCACAACTATGTTGTCACCCGGACGCAGGACATCGCCCCGGTGATTCGCCAGGCCTTCCTCATCGCCCGCTCCGGCCGCCCCGGCCCGGTCCTGGTGGACATCACCAAGGACGCGCAGCAGGGTTCAGCCGATTTCGATTTCGCCGCCGCCGAGCCATTACCGCACCGCCCGCATCCCATGCTCTCTGCCGAGCAGGACGCCATGAGCGAAGCCCTCAAGCTCATCCTCGGCGCCAAGCGCCCCGTCATCCTCGCCGGCCACGGCGTTATGGAATCCAATGCCATGGATCAGCTCCGCACTTTGGCCGAGCGCCTCCAGATCCCCGTTGCCTCCACGCTTCTCGGCCTCGGCGCCTTCCCCGCCTCGCACGAACTCTCGCTCGGCATGATGGGAATGCACGGCGAAGCCTGGGTCAACCAGGCCATTCAACAGTCCGACCTGCTCATCGCCTGCGGCATGCGCTTCGACGATCGAGTCACCGGCGTTCTCGCCAGCTACGCGCCCAACGCGAAGAAGATCCACATCGAAATCGACCCGTCTGAGATCAACAAGAATGTCAAAGCCGACGTCGCGCTCATCGGTGACCTCCGCGAGATCCTCGAAGATCCTGCTGCCGCAGATCGCCCCGCACGCAGACTCCACATGGATTCGCGCCCTCAACGTTCTCCGTGGCGATGCCGCCGTTCGCGACATCAAGAATCTCCCCGATCTCGGCCACCTCTATGCCGCCCACGTCATCCACGACCTCTGGCGCGCGACCGACGGCAAGGCCATCATCGTCACCGACGTCGGCCAGCACCAGATGTGGGAGGCCCAGTACTACAAGCACGAGTCGCCGCGCACCCTCATCACCTCCGGCGGACTCGGCACCATGGGATTCGCCCTCCCCGCAGCCATCGGCGCCAAGATCGCCTGCCCGGATAAAGAAGTCTGGGTCATTGCTGGCGATGGCGGCTTCCAGATGACCGCCGCCGAGCTCTGCACCGTTGTTCAGGAGAAGCTGAACATCAACATTGCCATCATCAACAACGGCTTTCTCGGCATGGTCCGCCAGTGGCAGGAGTTCATGTACGATCGCAACTACGCGTGTACGCCAATCCTTTCGCCCGACTTCGTCAAACTCGCCGAGGCCCACGGAATTTCCGGTGTCACCGTCAACAGCCGCGCTGAGGTTCTGCCCGCGGTTGACGCCGCGCGCCGCTCCGACGGCCCGTTCCTCATCAACTTCATGGTCGAGAAAGAGGACGCCGTGTATCCAATGATTACCCCCGGCTCCGCCCTCGATCAAATGGTCCGCCGCCCCTCGAAGGCGCACGACCCCCTCGTAGAAACCGCGGAAGAACCATAGCAATCGCTCGTGGCCCATATCCGCCCGTCGTTGGCGAATGTGGGGAGCCGCTAGTTTGTTTTGCTTACTAACCCGCTGACTTGCTGAAAGGACCCGTTATGCTGCACACATTCGTCGCCTTGGTGGAAGATAAGCCCGGCGTGCTCACCCGCGTTGCCTCCCTCTTCCGCCGCCTCAACATCAACATCATCTCGCTCACCGTCGGCCACTCTGAGCGCTCCGATGTATCGCGCATGACCATCGTCGCCGAGGCCGAACCCGGCTCCGGCCATCGCATCAAGGCCTCGCTGTTCAAGCTTGAGAATGTCCTCGATGTGGACGACATCGGCCAGTTCTCCTGCGTTACCCGCGAGCTCGCACTCATCAAGGTCGCCGCAACGCTGCAAAACCGCGCCGCCATCTTCCAGCTTGCCGAGGTCTTCCGCGCCCGCGTCGTCGATCTCGCGCCCGAATCCCTCATGCTCGAACTCACAGGCGTTGCCTCCAAAATCGAAGGCCTCATCCAGGTCCTCAACGAGGGTGACAACCGCATCCTTGAGATCTCGCGCACCGGACGTTTGGTGATGCGCCGCGGCCAGCACACCTCTCGCGTACTCGACGCCATGCGCACACCCAACCCCGAAGAGGAGCCCATCATCCCCATAACTGCCAGCGGAGAGCTAGAACTCGAGGTGCTCTCCGTAGACCCCAATCACCCGCTCTAATTTTTCAGGGTGGCCCACATTCGCCCTCCTTTGGCGAATGTGGGGGGTGGCGAATGTGGGGTAAACTCGGAGGCTGTACCGCACCGCTGTGAAAGCCGGAAATGCACTACGGAAAGGAGACACGCTGCATGGCGAAAACAAGGGAATTCAGGGTAACGGTCGAAGACAAGCCGGGTGCTCTGGCATCGATCTGCCTAGCCTTGGCCGAGAGCGGAGTCAACATCCTCGCCTTTCAGTCCTTCGTGGAGCAGGGCGAGAGCTTGGCCCGTTTCGTGGTGGATGATCCAGATAGCGCCCTACGGGTGCTGCGCGGCCTGCGTGCAAACTTCGAGGAAGACGACGTTGCCACTGTCCGGCTGGAGCATCGTCCGGGTGAACTGGGACGTGCGGCATCCGCCCTGGGCGACAGCAGAATCAACATCAACTACTCCTACTGCGGAATGGAGCCAGGTTCCACCGCGCCGCTTGTGGTCTTCGGAGTGGATCAGGTGACCAGGGCCGCAGTCCTGCTCGACGAGCTTGCGCGATCTGCCCTAAGCTGACGCCTGCTACTCAGGGTGTTTTCTCGCCCCCGAATCCGGCCACCGTCAAGCTGCTTATTTGGCTGTCCCCTTCATTTCGACCTGTACAACATGAACTTCGGTATTGCCGACGTTTTCTACCGCGTGGGTCGTTGGCCCGGACGAGACGGCGGTACCAGCTTTGCCCTCGCGCACTGCAGTTTTCCCGTCAGGGGACGTGGCCTTGAGCTTGTAATCGGTGGCGTAATAAACAACGTTCGGCGGATGCGAATGCATCGCTATTTTCTGTCCAGGTGGTATATGAACGTCAAGCACCCGAACCTGATCATTGTCGAGAATTACTTTGTGGGTCTCCGCCCCTCCGGCAACTTTCAGCACGTCTTGGGCGAGAACCGTTGAGACCGCCAAACACAAAACGCACGTCAGCAAAAATATTCGATGCAACTTTCCCATGTACTTACCTTTCCGGGCTGCGAATCGGCAGCAGGACGGAACAGATTCACCCGTGCGAAACAGGGTTGTCCAGAGTGGTGTCGCTTTCAGCCGCATCGTTGGATTGAATTACCCCTGAATCGAGCATGGTATGGTGCCTCGGCAGGTCAGGCTTGAAATCCGCTTATTTATCCCTTCCCCACCACATCATGTTGTAACGAACGTTATTTTCAACGTTGGTGGACAGAGGTCTGTTACAGCTAAACGCGAACCATCTGCCATCAGGTGCGGTATTTGACCATATCTGCCGTGGTGAACCGCCGCGAGGACGGACTTCCCAACGAACATTCGCGAGCAGCGGCCCTTGGGGGACACCATAGACATTCCCTTCACAAGCCGCATAGGATGTGCGACTGCTCACTGTAATAGTTCCATCAGTTCCTATTTCAAACTGAGTACCAACACGACCATCCGCCTGAAACCAATACAGCTTATATTTTCCCTCAGCGAATTCCGCTCCCGTAATTCCCGCCATTCCTTTCGTCTTAGCGTCCTTGCCAGCAACCCACCAATACCAGACTCCGCGAAATTGCTCTGCCAGTTCTCGTGCCTGTGCCAAGTGCTGCGCTTCCTCTGCTCCCTTTTTATCCAGCCAACCTTTGTTCTTTAGCTGCCCCAACAGAACTTGCAAATTGGGATCATTGCTATCCGCTGCACCCAGCGCCAGAAGTTTCTGCCCCGCTTCATATCCTGCCATCGGGTCATTCAGGCTGATTGCTGACGCGGCGCGCAATTGCCAGAGCAGCAACTGATCCGGATGCTTCTGCAGAAATACATTGCTCTGATCCATAAACTGTTTCAGCGACGCCTTTTGTTGTTCCAAATCCGTATCCTGCTGTGCCTGCCGCGCCAGTACGATCAGGGCGCTGTAATCGACCCTGTCCATGCCCGTGAGTTGTTCGGCACTCGTGGTCGCCGCAGGTTGAGCACGGGCGTCGTTGTTGGTTGACTGATTGCTACCAGACGTTGCAGGTGCCGAACCGCCTGGCGCAACCAATTTCTCCAAGAGCGCCTTGGCTTTAATGAGCCGCTGATCGCCTGGATAGGCCAACAACAGACCTGCCGTCAATCCTTGCGCTTCGACGTATTTGCCTGCGTGAACCAAGTCGGTGATCTTGTTGGTGACGTCGTCCGGCGCCTGTGCGGTCGGCGCTGGGCTTGCCGCTGTTATTTTGGAATCGGGCGCACTGGTCGTCGTTTGGGCATAGAGCGATGGAAGACAAATCAGGACAGGAAGAAAACCGAGAATCAAAGACTTTGACATTTTTCTCATAGATTAAGCAATCAGTCGTAGGTGCGCGTCCGTATGACGTTTGTGGTTGAGATCAGTGGCTTTGCGAATCGCTAATTTTTGTCAACACGTAAGTGTTTGGCTGCTGTTGCGAGCCCCTATGGCTATCCCTTTGTGTGGCCCACTGCGAAGGGACTAACATTTTCATCGTCCTCCTGTCATTGCCGATCTCACATGAAATAACTGGCTGCCATCCAGATGGGCAACACCCGAGGCGGGGATCGAAGTACACTTCCCACCTGAGTTCTCCTGGATTAAGGATTGTCCCCCGGAAGACATTTCCACCATATGTGCCGTCGCTTTGATAGCCATACGATTTGATATCTAAACCAGATTTCGAGAACACGATGTTACCTTGGTCACGAACAATGCCAGCGGTGTTGGACCAAGACGAGCTCCACGTTCCTAAAATCCATCCGTATTTGTTGAAGTCTTCTACTCTCTGCTTATCCAGCCAGCCTTTCAGATTCAGTTGTGAAAGCAGTTGTTGCAGGTTAGGGTTGTTGCTATCCGCCACGCCGCCCGCGAGAAGTTTGTGTCCGGCCTCGTAGCCTGCATCGGCGTCATACAAGCTTAAGGCCGACGCTGCGCGAAGTTGCCAGAGCAGCATTTCATCAGGATACTTCTGCAAGAACGCGTGGCTCTTGTCCATGAACTGTTTCAGCAGAGCGTTTTGTTGTTCCAAATCAGTTATCTGCTGTGCTTCCCTGGCCAGTTCGATCAGGGAGTTATATTCCACCTTGTCCATGCCCGTAAGATTTGCGGCATTCATCTTCGCTGGAGGTTGGGCGGGAGTCGCATCGCTTGTTGGCTGATTGCTGCCCGGAGTTGCTGAAGCGCCGGGCGCAACCAATATGTCCAACAGCGCCTTGGCCTTGATGAGCCGTTGATCGTTGGGATAAGCCGCCAACAGACCTGTCGTTAGCTGTTGCGCCTCGGCGTATTTACCGGCGTGAACCAAGTCGGTGATCTTGTTGGTCACGTCCTCCGGCGCTTGGCCGGTCGCCGCCGCGGGAGCATTGGTAGCAGCGGGCGCGTTGGTCGCCGTTTGCGCATGGAGCGGCGAGAGACAAATCAGGGCAAGAAGGTATCCAAGCATCAAAGACTTCGACAGTTTTTTCATAAAAGATTATCTGTGATCCATTGCGTCGGGCGTGGTAATGACTTGTCCTGCTGCATATCCCGCCAGCATCATTTCGACTGATGGTTCAAATCGAATATTGCCTTCATTGTGGCGTTCGGGTCGGGCACAGGTTTATTAAAAACGGCGTCCACATCGGCCGGAGTGACCTGCGCGGCAGGCGGCGCGGAAACCGGAGCTGGGTTTCCGAAGACCGCGTCGATCTGGCATTTCAGCGACGCTGGGGAGGTACTTGTGGTGCCGCTCAGGTTGGCCACGTTCGGATCGGAAGTGAGTACGGTTGCCGGGGCAGCCGTGTTTCCGGGTAGCCCGCGAAAGTCCACGACGTTCGAGTCAAGGTTCACTAAACTCAGGGCGGAGGCATTGGGGTTTGCCGTGGGAAGTTGGCTGGAACCAGTCGTTCCTGCGCTGGCTGGAGTCTCGTACAAGAACTTGCCTAAAGCGCCGCTGGTTTGCGCAGCCATCGCAGTGTCTTTGATTTGCTGCTTTGCTACCGCGAGATTGTGAAGGATGTTTGCGTCATTGGGAGAAATGGCTAGAGCCTTCTGGAATTCATTGATTGCGCCGCTATAGTCCCTTTGTTTAAGAAGGTAAATGCCACTGTTGTTGAGCTGCTGGGCGGCAAGAGCGCGTTGCTGGGCATCAAGTGCGTTTTGCTGGGCGGCCGCGTCGGCGGCGGCCTTGGCGGCCGGGTCTCCAAAAAGCGACTTCCCGAGCTGCTGGCCCAGCGAATACCCGATGCTTTGAGCCGCGTTCGCCAGCGCCGGATTCAGAGTGGCGGGAGCGGCTGGGGCTGCGGTTGTTCCACCTGAGGTGGGACACGGACCGCACCCGCCGCCGCAACCACCCTGGCAAACCATGTCGCGCTGCGATTGAGCATATCCTGCACGGGGAAGTAAACCGCCAACTGCCAAGAAAATGCCAATTTGAAGAAGCAAGCGTGTTCGCATAGGTTTCCTCGGTCCAAATAAGCCCAACCAACCCATCGCATCAGTCTAGTTTCCGCCAACTATTTGTCAACCGATTTGCTTTGAGGAGCAGCAACTCGGCGATCTCAAAATACCGAGCGATAAATCTTAGGGCTGTATCTGAAGCGCCCACAAGCGAGAGGGTCGCGTTGCTGTGCTGTTTGCGGGCGCTTGAGATACAGCGATTTGAAGGAAGCCGCTTTCGCGAGCTATGTATTTTGAATGGGGTTTGGATGAGCTGGCGCTGTCAGCGCAGTGCAAGGTGGGCAGTAACGTGTGACGCTTGAGCCGGTAAGTTGGGATCGGGCACCACGGTTTCGAGCGTAATCGCTTGTGATCCGTGCGAGTGAGTGCATGCCTGGTTGGGGCGGAGCATAGAAGAGCAACCGCGTGGCAGGGCGCGTGGATAGGACCAGTTTCGGTTGGTGTTTCAAGCGGCACCTCTCAACGGAACAGGTGGAGCTCGTAGGCGAAGCTGCACGGTGGTGAACCGCTCCACGACTTTCATCGCGCCGCCACAGCGCGGACACTTCCGAAAAGTTAAGCCTTTGGTTTCGGTTGCGACAGATCTTGTAGCTTTGGCCCGCACGGGTGCGTTCAGTAATTGAGCGCAAAGTGGCAGGAGAACGGCGCGCCGCCGGTTGGCAAGGAAGCCGAAGTTGCGGATGCGCACGAAACCGCGCGGGAGCAGGTGCAGGAGGAAGCGGCGCAGGAACTCATCGACGGGCAGACTTATGAGCCGCTTCTTGTTTCTGTGAGCGGAATCTCGCCAGCGGAATGTCACGTTGCCATCGGCCAGAGAGACGAGTCTGCGATTGGAGATGGCGACCCGGTGGGTGTATGCGCTGAGATAGCTGAGCGCATGTTCGGCTCCTCTGAAAGGGCGCTTGGAGTAGACAAACCATTCGTGACGGAACAGGATTCGGAGCCAGGAAGCAAAGACGGGTGGCGTCGCCAATGACGTCAGGCTGCCATGGAACTGGAGTTTGCCTTCGCGGAAAGCAGCCTTCAGTCCGGCGAGGAACTTACCACGGAAGACGCGACTAAGCACCCCGATGGGCAGGAAGAATGAAGAGCGGGAAGCGATCCAGCGGGAGTGGTCCGGTGCGAGTCCTCCGGCGGCAAGGACGCAGTGAATGTGAGGATGAAACTGCAAGCGCTGATTCCAGGTGTGGAGCACGCTGAAGAACCCAATCTCCGCTCCCAGATGGCGGGGATCGCGCGCGATCTCGAGCAGGGTTTCGGCGCCGGCGTGGAAGAGCAGGTTGTAAATCAGGCGCTTGTTCTGCAAGGCCAGTGGAGCCAGCTCCCGTGGCAGGGTGAAGACGACATGCACGTAACGGGTGGGCAGCAGCTCCTGTTCACGGGCCTGGAGCCAGCGAGCCCGGGCATTACCCTGGCATCGAGGGCAATGTCTGTTTCGACACGAGTTATAGGAGACGGCGACGGTATGCCCACAATCGGCACAGCGATCGCGGTGTCCGCCTAAAGCAGCGGTGCGGCAGCGTGTGATGGCCAGCAACACCTTCTGGTGTTGCCAGTGAATCCATCGGCGACTGCGTTCAAGAAAAGACTGTCCTGCATAGCGGACGATATCGGCCACCTCCAGGGGAGGCCGGTTCATGCGCTCTTTGTCTGCTCCCCTTGTCCGCCGATGGTCAGTGCATCCAGGGGACTGCTGGTGGCGCTGAGATGTCGCCGGGAGAGATGCAGATAGATTGTGGTCTCCTCCAGGTCGCGATGTCCCAGCAGCAACTGAATGGTGCGCAGGTCGGCGCCCGCTTCGAGCAGATGCGTGGCGAAGCAGTGGCGCAGCGTGTGCGGATGAATGTGCTTATGTGCAAGCCCGGCGCGATCTGCGGCCTGATGGCAAGCGTGCCAGACTCCGTTCGGCGAGATGGGATCAGGACCGGTGTGCCATCGGTTGCCGGGAAACAGCCAGTCCTTGGGCTTGTGCCGAAGCCCGCGCCAGTAAAGACGCAGCGCTTCGAGCAGCTTCAAGCTGAGCATGACATCGCGATCCTTGCGCCCCTTGCCTCCGCGGATGTGAATGACCATGCGCTGGCTGTCGATGTCGCAGACCTGCAGGTGCGCCAGTTCTGCGCGGCGTGCGCCGGTAGCATAGAGTGTCATAAGCAGAATGCGATGGAAGGGTGACTGGGCTGCATCAATCAGACGTGCCACTTCTTCCTGGCTGAGCACCAGCGGCAAGCGGAATACGCTCTTCGGGTATGGCGTCTCGGCTATGCTCCAGCCTCGCTTCAACACCTTGACATAGAAGAATCGCAAGGCCGCCAGCCGCTGCCCCACGGTGTTCGGGCAGAGCTTGCTGCTAAGCAACATCGCCTGATACTGCCGTATATGCTCGGTGCCAAGCCGGTCGGGAGAACGGTGGAAGTACTGGCTGAACTGCTCAACGTTGCGAATGTAGGTGCGTATGGTGGACTCGGAAAAGTTACGGCGCTTCAACTCCTCCAGCATGATCTGGCGTAGATGGGTCACAGGGTATCTCCTCCTGCGACACAACTTAGCTCAATTCAGCCAAGCTTCGCTCAGACACACGCGGATGCGTCCGCCGCTTCAGCGGCTTCGTTCAAATCGCCAAGTAGCTCACAATCACGAAACAGAACCAGGCCAGCATTGGGCTACACCTTGCGAACAATTGCTCTATCCTGAAACGATTGCCAAACCGGTAACACGCCGCTTCCCAACGGTTACCCATCTCGCCATTGGTTTCTCACAAATAGCTATTTTTGACGCAAACATCCAAAGATATTCCTGCCCCCAGATCCCCTTTGACCGCCTTCACATTCTCGAGGTCGCACTGTTCATCGATGACTCACGCTTCGATGCGCGCAACTAAACCGAGCCCGACGCTTCTGTGCGCGACGCTTTTATGGCCGAGCTTGGGCAGGTGGAAAGGAGCCACGCCTGCGCCGGTGCGCTGGTTTCTCCACCTCGGAGGAGCCGAAACCGACAAGAAAGCCGGAGTCGAGCGGCTCAAGCTTACCGCCGCTCACCGACGCTATCTTGCGCCCTTCGCCCGCCTGCGGCTCGCGGTTGCCGCCCTCCGCGATCACGACCCCACGACCGCTCGAACGCTGCTGGCGGGCTCAGCCGCGAGTTCCCCGACAACCAACTCTACGGCCGCGACCTGGCGCGAATTCCCCAGTAATTCCAGAGAACGCAGGCTCCGGAAACTCTCAAGCGCGCAGCACACTCCATCCGAATGAAAGGCAGTCCCGCACCCCAAGTTGCAGCGGAGAAATCTTCCGGGTATGTACCGCCAGCAGCTTCTCAAACATACCCGGCGACTGCGCAAGCCCCTCGAAAACCCGTCTCCGCAGCCACGGATAGTCGTCCATCACCAGCAACAGCTTGCCCATATTGCGCGGCCATGTGCTGGTCTTGTCGTGCCACCGCTGGTACTCGCTCAAGTCTCCGGAGCACATCGCATCCGCCAGCGCCGTGGCCTGCTGGAAAGCCAGGCTCAGCCCATCTCCGGTAATTGCATCGGCCGAGCCGGACGAGTCTCCCAGTAGCGCGACCCCGCCGCTGCTTACCGCCTTCAACTTGCGTGTCACCGTCACCCCGCCTACCGTTCTGTCGCTCGGCCTTTGTCCCGCCAGCCGCTCCCGTAGCTCCTGGAACCACGGCAGCGCATCCGGGAGCCGCGCCTGCGGCTCCGAGGTGATGAACGTGACGCAGATGTCCTCAGAGCCCACCGGAGTCACATACACCTGCCCGCAATCCGCCCAGTGCACCTCCACAAACCGCGACCACGGCCGCATCTTGTAGTGACTGCGGAAGCCATAGCGCCGCCGGGTGGCTTTGCCCGCGCCCAAGCCCACCATCTGCCGCAATGAGGAGTTCTGGCCATCGGCGCACACCACGTACCTGCTCTGCAAGGTCTTTCTCCCGGCCACCACCTCGCCCTGCCGGACCGCCTCCACCCGCGTGCCCCAAAACAGGCGCACACCAGACTCTTCCGCCTTCGCCGTCAGCACGCTGTGAAGGGCAACCCGGCGCACCCCAACTCCGGCCCCCTGCCCAAAGCTCGCACTGCTCTCCCCCGCCTCGTCCACAAAGCGAATCCCCTCAAAGGGAGCTCCGGCAACTCCAGTCAGATCCACTCCGATGCCACGCAGCGCGAGCACCCCGTCCGGCATGATGCCTTCGCCGCACGCTTTGTCGATGGGCGGCCACGCAGAGTCGGCCACGGTCACGGAGAGTCCGCGTTGCGCCGCCGCAATTGCCGCCGCGAGGCCCGCCGGCCCGCCGCCAACCACGAAGACATCTGTGCTCTGTGCGATCAATTGCCCGCCTTCTACCAGCGTAACAACACCAGTTCCGCGCAGAATCCGGGCCCCATTGCCGCCAGAATCGAGTAGCTCCCCGCCGGGGGACGCCGCTCGCGTATATACGTCTCCAGTACCACCAGCACCGAGGCCGAAGAGAGATTGCCAACATTGCGCAACGCCTCCCAGGAAGCATCCAGCGCGCCCTTCGGCAACTGCAGCGCCTCGGCGGTTGCGGCCAGAACCTTCGGCCCGCCCGTATGCATGATCCAGCTATGAATGTCAGCCTTTGTGAGGCGGTTGCTTTTCAGAAAATCGGTCAACATCGTTTGCCAGATGCTGAAACACCATATCCGGAACGCTCGGCGAAAGAACAATTCGAAAGCCCTTCTCGGAGATGTCCCATCCCATCACGTCCTCGGTGTTGGGATAAAACGAGGAGCATGAACCAAGCACTTGCGGGCCACCGCCCTTCAAATTCGCTCCGGCAACAATCACCGCCGCTGCGCCATCCCCGAAGAGGGCGGAGGAGATCAGATTCGCCACCGAGAGGTCGTCTCGCTGCCAGGTCAGCGAACACAGCTCCACCGAGATCAGCGCCGCAGCCTGATCTGGAAATGCGCGAACGTAATCGGCAGCCCGCGCGATCCCCGCCGCGCCGGCAACACAGCCCAGCCCGAAGATCGGAATTCGTTTTACATTCAGCGGCAACTTGACCCGATTGATCAGCCGCGCCTCGATCGAAGGGCTGGCGATTCCCGTGACCGAGACAAAAAAGATCGCACCGATGTTTTCAAGCGTCAGCCCCGCAGATTCAACCGCCTTGAGCAGAGCCTGCTCCGCCAGTTCCTCGGCTGCATGAATCCACTCATTGTTGGCCTTGCCCCAGGTGTCCATCGGCAGATAGCAGTCCAGCGGAAGCACGAAATGCCGTCGATCCACGCCCACGCGGGACATCATGCGACTTAATATCCCTGGGTTCGGTACCTTGTCGTCCCACTGCGATTTCAGCGCTTCCGCTACTTCGCGCTGGGTGAAACAGTACTTGGGAAACGCCGTCGCTACCCCGCTGATTCGCATTCTTTCATTCGCCTTGCACGCTGGATTTTGAAACAAGCCGCTAGTTGCGCGGGGTCACTTTCCCTCGCGACCAAGATCTACGCAACTCCTTACTACCCTCGGCGACTTGGATAATCATAATAGCGCGCGAACATTCTCGCGCAGGCAAGCAGGGCTTTAACAGATCCTTGCAGGAATTGATTCGAGCCGGAGCGGGCCGTTGCGAAGGCTGAGAGTTTGGAGAAGTACGAATAAGACGCGCATTTTCTTTATTGCCGCGAAACCCGCTGCCAGTGCTTCCGCATATATGGTTATAGGCGATATAAGATATTTCAATTGGCCCTCCGGCGCCCTGTCCCTTTACTCTCCTCAGTACTAGCTGGAACCCGCGTGGGGCCAGGGGAGAGTTGTGAGCAGAATATGCATGGACCAGAAAACGACGCAGCCGCATGGCAAGTTGCCATCCTGCATCGCACAAGCCGAATCGTCAGCTCCGGTCTTTCGATCGATGATATGTTGCAGGAGCTCGTCGCCGTCACGGTAGAGGTGACGGCCTGCGACGCCTGTCTGGTCTATCTGCCCGATCATGAAACTGGAGACATCGTCCTGCGCGCATCCCAGTTGCCCCATGACGCCGAGATCGGCGCCGTCCGTCTCAACCTGGGCGAAGGCATCGCCGGTTGGGTCGCGCAACACAAGTCGGCCGTGGCGCTCTCCAACCACGCCTTCTCGGACTCCCGCTTCAAACACTTTACGACCCTGATCGAGGACACCTACGAAGCCCTGATCTCGGTCCCCCTGGTGCGCGGCGGTGAGGTGATCGGCGTGCTCAATGTTCATCATCGCGAGCCGCACCTGCACACCCCGGAGGAAATCTCCGTGCTCTGCTTTCTCGGTGAGCAGATGGGCGGGGCAATCGCCTACTCCACTCTCGCCGAACACAACGTCAAACTCAGGAAAGAGGCGCTGCTCGTCCGGCAGCAACTGGAAGAGCGCAAGGTGATCGAGCGGGCAAAGGGAGTTTTGCAGCAACGCTTCGGATTGAGCGAGGAAGAAGCTTACCAGCGTCTGCGCGACGAAAGCCGCAGGTTGCGGCGAACCATTCGGGATGTCTCGGAAGCCGTGCTGCTCGTCGAGGGCCTCGGCCAGGAGCGTCCGCGCACAAAACACGACACCGGGGATAAACGATAGACGATAAATAAATAAATGTCGGGTGCCCGGGTTCGCGCCGACGTTTTTCGGCGATAACCCAGGAAGCAACGCCCTCCGCCTCTGTAGCCGTTCGTAGTTGCCACTTCCTTATATCGGGGTTTCTTCTCTCTCTGGCGCCTGCTTCATCTCTGAAAAACGGATCGCATTCATGATCAGCCCTGCGCAGGTGTCAAGCCCCAGTGTGCTGTTCACGCACAGATGATACAGGTCCCGGTCGGTTGAGTCGCACCCGTAATAATCGTGTATATAGTGGTGGCGCTCGCCATCAATGCGGTGCAGCACAGCCTCCAGGTCCTGCTCATGCGGGTGGCGAGGTCTCATTCGCACAAGCTTGTCAACCAGCGGCGCATACAGCAGCACATGCAGCACCCGCGGATGACGGCGCAATACGCACTGCGAGCCGCGCCCGATGATCACACAATTGCCGGTATTTGCCGCCTCCTCGATCACGTGGGCTGTGAATTTTTGCAGCGAATCGCGGTCCACTCCGGAGTCGGCAACCCCGCCCAGGTAAACCTCCGGGCCACCGTGGCGGAAGCCTTTCAGCACCCGCTCCCACCATGCACTGCAGTGTTCGTCTGCCTCTTCGGCCCAGTTACGGTCGACCTTTCCCATGGCGGCCACTCGTTCGATGATCTGGCGGTCCACAAACTCCCACCCCAGCCGCTCCGCCACCCGGCGTCCAACCTCGGCCCCGCCGCTGCCGTACTCTCGTGCGATGGTCACAGCGTTGAACATTGTTTCCTCCTTCAACTCGTTGGGCCAACTCAGCTCGCCAGTGATCCGCAAGGCATAAGGCAGAACTGCCGTAGAATTGAACTTCGACCCCTGTCTTTCGAATTGACGCACGAATTACGCATCGGATAATGTCCAGCCACGATCCCCAAAGCCCGCGCCACTCTGCTTCTTCAGCCCGCGCCCGCGCCTGCGATCTCCTCACCGCGGCGTTCCTCTTCCTCGCCACTGCCTTCTTCGTTCTCTGGCAGAACTCCCACCTGACCGTGCTCTGGGATCTCAGCTACATTCTCGAAAACGCCACCCGCATTTCGCTCGGACAGATGCCCTATCGCGACTTCCCGTTTCCCTACGCGCCAGGCACCTTCCTTGTGCAGGCCGTTATCCTCAAGCTCTTTGGACGCGTCATTCTCTACCACTACCTCTACGCTGCCATCACCGCCGCACTGGCCTCGCTGCTCACCTGGCGCATCCTGCTCCGACTGCTCGCCGACTCGCAGTTGCCCGCGCGCCTCACCGCATTTCTTCTCGCCGCGCCTCTCATTTTCCTCGGCACCAGCAGCATCTTTCCGCACCCATTCTACGACTCCGACTGCACCCTCTGCATACTTTGTTGCACTTGGCTTCTCCTGCGTCTGGAATCCGCAAATTTTCCCGCGCTCTCCACCTTCGCCGGCGGCGGCATCCTTGTCCTTCCGCTCTTCATCAAGCAGAACACCGGACTTGCCTTCCTCCTCGCGGCCATCGTCTGCATTGCCTTTCTCGGAATTCGCACTCATCTGATTCGCGATCAGCGAAATCACGGTCAGCGCCCCGCTGCTCTGCTACTCGCCGGAGCCGCCACCGGCTTCGTCATTGCCATCACGCTCATCCATTACACAACTGGGCTAGCCAACTATCTCCACTGGACGGTTCAGTTCGCGGCCTCGCGTCGTCTTCCCGGCCTCGCCGCCATGCTCGCGATCTATGGCGATCCCAATCTGCTCTGGAGCTATCTCACCTTTGCTCTCGGCCTGGCGCTCATCCTCCTACGCCCCGTCTTTTCGACGAACCACGCCGCGCGCTTCCCTCAGCGCGCAATCGTTTGGCTCGGCTCTTCGCTTCTCGCTCTGCCGTTTCTCTGGGCCTTGGTTTCGCTCTGGGTTCAGCAGGATGCCTCCGACCGCGTCGAGGCTCTCCTGCACCTCTGGCCCATGCTGCTGATTGCATCGCTCGCCTTCGCCCTATGGAGGCTGCGGCTCCCGCGGGCCGTTTCCGTCGCCCAACTCATTCCCCTCATCCTCCTCGGAGCCATTCACGGAGCCTTCCTCTCGCAGCAGCTCTGGGGCTCCACTTACGCCCTCTGGCCGCTGTTCATGATTCTCCTCGCAACCATCCTCGTCGCCCTTGCCCCGCAGCAGCAGGCAGCCGCTTCGAGCAAGGATTCGGGAAACGATCCTCAGCTTTTCACGCTTCCGCTCACCGCCTTCACCGCCCTCGCCTCATTCGTGCTGCTCACCACTGGAGCCTATTACGCACTCAGCCACGAGCGCCTCGATTACGCCGATCTCTCTGAAGGTCCCATGGCGCACTCCAGCCTTCCTGCTCTGCGTGGCCTCGCCATGCGCGGCAGCTATCTGCCCGACTTCGAAGAACTCGTCCACTACTCGAACCGCAACATTCCCCGCGACGCCGCGATTCTCATGCTCCCCGGCGAAGATCTCTTTTACTTCACCACCGGACGCACTCCGCGCTTCCCCGTCCTTCTGTTGGACAACACGGTGAATCCCTACTCCGCGGCGCAAATTGTAGAACTCGCGCGCCAGCGCAACGTCGGCTGGCTCATCGTCAAACGCAACCTCCAACTCCAGGAAGAGCCGCTCTCCTTTCGCCCCCAACTCCTCGAACTTCTTTCCCACGACTTCGTGCCCACCGAGTCCCTGAATAACTACGACATCTACCGGCGGAAACAGGACTGACCCACCTCTCTCGTTGAGTATCACCTTCCGGGCCAGCCTGGAGATATCGGCTCTTTTGATACAACCGCTCCGCCCAATCCTTGCTCTCTATCCAAGTCACCGCTACTGCGGCATTTGGAGTTCGAGATGGCGATTCGCGACATGCTGCTGCCCGAGTTCGACCAAGAGATGGCCAACACCCGCAAAATGCTCGAACGCGCTCCCGAGGATCGCTTCGATTATCAGCCCCACCCCAAGTCATGGAAACTCAATCGCCTCGCCGGCCATGTGGCCGAACTCCCCAAATGGGTGACTCACACCATGCAGGTAGACCTTTTTGAAATCGAGCCCGGCCAGTTCACGCCCTTCGAACCGGCCACCCGCAAGGAGCTACTCGATCAGTTTGACAAGTACACGCGTGAAGCCCACCAGGCGATTGCAGCCGCCACCGACGAACAGATGAACAAGATGTGGACCCTGAAGTGGCAGGGCAAGACGGTGATGACCATGCCGCGCTTCTCGGTCCTGCGCTCCGTGGTCCTCAATCACATCATCCACCATCGCGCTCAGCTCGGAGTCTATCTCCGCCTCACCGACGTCGCCGTTCCCGGCATGTACGGCCCCTCGGCCGACGATCCGCCATTCGGCACAACCGAAAAGGCCGCCTGATTTCGAAGTACGGCAAGCTGATCCGGTGAAGCGGTTCACTGCTCTCCCGCGGAACTAACGCTGGACAGCCGCTCTTGACTAATCCAAATTGCGGAGTCTTGCCCCCGGCAAGCTCCCTACGAACAAATCTGAGGCGTTCTTGCCCTCGACTGATCTGCTTCACTTTGCGGCGGTTCTCGGTGTCTCCTTCGTGGCGGCGACGCTCGCGGCTGTTACCGGATTCGGCGGTGCCGCCGTGCTTCTCCCGGTTCTTGTCTGGTCGTTTGGTGTTCGGGAGGCGATCCCGATTCTTACGGTCGCTCAACTCATCGGCAACGGCAGCCGCGTCTGGTTCAACCGACGAGAGTTGAACTGGCATGTCGTAGCATGGTTCGCGCTTGGCGGCGTACCGACGGCGCTGCTCGGAGGATTGCTCTTTGCCAAAGCTCCTTTGGCTGCGCTCACAAGAGTGCTTGGAGTCTTCCTCCTTCTGATCGTTGTGTGGCGGCACGTCAAGCCGAACCGAACTTGGCGTCCTCCACTGCCTGCGTTTGCTGCAATAGGAGCCGCGGCCAGCTTCCTGTCGGCGCTTCTGGGTAGTGTCGGCCCCCTCATGGCTCCATTCTTCCTGGCCTATGGCCTGTTGAAAGGCGCATACATCGGGACCGAGGCTCTCTCGACCGTTGTCATGCACGTCACAAAGCTGATCGCCTATCGTCATGCTGCGGTACTCCCGATGCACGCGGTCATCGCAGGCCTGTGGCTCGGTCCGGTTATGGTTTTGGGTTCGTTTGTTGGAAAACAGATCGTGGATCGCGTGCCGGAGAAGGTGTTCATCCTGCTAATTGAAGCCACGCTTGTAGCTGCTGGCGTGCTGTTTCTCTTCAAGGGGTGACCCGGACCGGGCTTCGGACCTTATCTTCTCCGAGGAACGATGTAGAAGGTAAGGGAACATCGCATCCTGAAACCATTGACCCGCCGAAGTTGTTCAACTACTCTCATATCCATTCCAATTGAGATGAAGGTTAGGCGAACCATGCAGACGCGTTTCACATTACCGCAGTGCTCGATTCCTCATCATTGGTACAACCTGCTCGCGGACTTCTCCGAGCCAGCGCCTGTGCCTCTCCATCCCGGCACTCGTCAGCCCATCACGCCGGCCGACATGTACGCCATCTTTCCTGAGAACATCGTCGCCCAGGAGATGAGCACCGAACGTTGGATCGAGATTCCCGAGGAGGTGCGCGACGTCTACGCGCTCTGGCGGCCCACGCCGCTGCTTCGCGCCGTTCGCCTGGAGAAGGCGCTGAACACTCCCGCGCACATTTACTACAAGTATGAAGGCTCCAGCCCGGTGGGCAGCCACAAGCCGAACACCGCGATTCCACAGGCCTATTACAACAAACTCGCCGGCACCCGCCGCCTTGCTACCGAGACCGGCGCGGGCCAATGGGGTACATCGCTCGCGCTTGCCTGCCAACTCTTCGGACTTGAGTGCGCCGTCTGGATGGTTCGCGTCAGCTATGACCAGAAGCCCTATCGCCGCCTGCTGATGCAGACCTACGGCGCCACGGTCTGTCCCAGCCCCAGTGACCAGACAGAGTTCGGACGCAAGCGGCTCGCCGAAGATCCGAACTGTGCCGGCAGTCTTGGGATTGCCATTAGCGAAGCGATCGAGAACACGGTCACGCATCCAGGCACCAAGTATTCGCTTGGCAGCGTGCTCAACCACGTCTGCCTTCACCAGACCGTGATCGGCGAGGAAGCAATCCAGCAGATGGAAGAGGCAGGCGAGGAGCCCGACATTGTGGTCGGTTGCGCCGGAGGCGGCAGCAACCTTGCCGGCATCGCTTTCCCATTCATTCGGAAAAACCTCTGCGAGGGCAAGGCCTATCGCATCCTCGCCGTGGAGCCCGCGTCCTGCCCAACGCTCACCAAGGGCGAGCTGCGTTACGATTTCGGCGACACCGCTGGCATGACGCCGCTTATGGCCATGTACACCCTGGGTCACGACTTCATGCCGCCATCCATTCATGCGGGTGGCCTGCGTTATCACGGCATGTCGCCAGCCTTGAGCCACGCCTTCAAACTCGGACTGCTCGAAGCTGTTGCCTACCCGCAGACCCCGGTCTTCGAAGCTGCCGTGCTCTTCGCCCGTACCGAGGGTCTGGTGCCAGCGCCCGAGTCGGCGCACGCCATTCGAGCCGTCGTCGATGAGGCGGTAAAAGCGCGCGAGGAGGGTCGCAAGAAAGTCATCCTCTTCAACCTCAGCGGGCACGGCTTACTTGACCTGACCGCCTACGACGCCTATCTTTCCGGCAAGTTGCAGGGCTAGACTGACTCTGAGCGTCACTGGAGTTTGATACAAAAGCAGTTTGCGTCATAAAATTGAGTCAGAGCTGTGCAAATGCGCGAAAGCGATGAAAGCGGCACTCCCGGCAATCGCTCGCGGTGCCGCCCATTCACCGAGGTTTTTCCTGCCCGTTTATCTGAGGTGACCCTATCAATAACCGTTTTCAATCGATAAAGAGTGTGATCACCAGTGGACGCGGGCTGGTGCTTTCCATGTCGGCGCTACTGCTAATCTCCTGCCTCATCGGCAACTACTTGACCCGGGACTCGATGGCCAACTTCCATTTCAACGCGGGAAAAGGCCGATCAGCAGAGGGAGTGGTGGATCAGAGCCCCTGGAGCACTGCGGCAGCATTGGCGCCGCTGGCCGTCTCCGCGGAAGAGCAGCGTTATGCCCGGGAAGCACAACGGCTCGCAGATCACGAGGTGGACCAGGCATTTGCCATGGCACTTCGCCAGGCAACGCTGCAAACGCACGTGCTAGCCGGGGAGGCCTTGGCTCTTTCGCGAAAAGTTGCAGATCTAAAAAAGACAGTCAGAGATGACCAGGCTCTCGTCGATAGCCTGACAGAGCAGGCGAAGCGGCCTAGCGCTATGGTTGCCGACGATCTGGAGGTCGCGTCGGCGCAACTTGCGTTGGACAACGATGTACTCAACGATGCAGTCTCGTCTCTTGCACAGCAGAGCGGTGACCAGCGCGGTACCATTCAGCAAGAACTCACTGCCCGCGAAGCCGCGATGCACTCCTACGATGAGCACGCTATCAGCGGTGGACAGACGGCAGTGGCATCAGCGCGAGCCAAGGGAACGCTGTATCTACGCATCACGGCTTGGTTCAACCAGCGCAGCCGTCATGATTCGATCGTTCAGGCGATGCAACAGGCGGATCGAGACGCGGCTTCCCTGAAATCCCAATACGCACAATTGCAAACCTTGGTAAATTCCGCCAGGAATGCAAATGCGCAGACTGCGCTCCGCCCACCCGCCAACGAAGTTGCAGTGGCAGCAGCACCGCTCATCATACAAGCTAAGTCTGACAAACTGGAGTCGCTCAAACGGTTGTCGGCGCAAAGCAGCATTCTAAATATGCTGAACGACCGTCTGCGAACCCAGCAACAACTCTCAGCGGTTTACGGAAAATGGGCGGCACAGGTATTACTCCAACACCGCATCCTGTGGCACTTGATGCTTGGGTCATTCGCCTGGATCGCATTCATCATTTTTTGTGCCGGGTTGGTGGGGTCGTTGGTAAACGCGATACTAAAGCGGCCTTCCATTGACAATCGCCGCAGACATACGCTGCATACGATCCTTCTACTGGCGACGCAAAGTGTCGCGCTCGTGTTTATTCTTCTCGTACTATTCGGGCCTCCCAATCAGGTACCCACAATTCTGGGCCTTGCCACGGCGGGATTGACGCTTGCTTTTCAGGATTTCATCATCGCCTTTCTTGGCTGGTTCGTGTTGATGGGCAAGAAGGGAATACGGGTGGGAGACTGGATTGAAATCAACGGCGTCGGAGGAGAGGTCGTTGAGATTGGCCTTTTCCGCACCTCGCTGCTGGAGACCGGTAACTGGAGCGACAGAGGACACCCAACGGGCAGGCGAGTCACCTTCCTCAATAAATTCGCCATCTCCGGCCAATACTTCAATTTCTCCACCACCGGCCAATGGATGTGGGATGAAATCAAGGTCAACATCCCATCTTCTGAGGACACTCGCAAAATGATCGAACTCATTCAATGCGCAGTGGTCAAGGAGACCGAGAAAAACTCCAACCTTGCCAAAATTGAATGGCAGCGTGTCACGAAACAAAACGGGCTGAACCAGTTCAGCGCAACTCCCGCGGTGGATGTGCGCCCTGCGGCTTCCGGAACGGACATCATCGTGCGTTATGTCACGCGGGCCGCCGATCGCTTTGAAATGCGCAACCGTCTTTATCAGGCAGTGATCGACCTGCTCCATCGTGCGCCATCGGATGCAGCGATTTTAGAATTGGAAAGTAAGTAGAACCTGGGAGCTCCTCAGATTCCACTCCGGCGTCCAGTTACCAAGTTGAAGATCAGGACCACCATCGCCACAACAATCAGGCGATGGATCAAGCCCCGGCTCGCCTGCAGACAACTCGGCTCAGCCCAGGAGGTGCAGAGGGCCGGAATTGCGAAAGCCCGGAAAGACGCATTCCAGCTTTGGGTTGCCCAATTGTCGGGTCACCGCTTCGGCAAGCACCTGGCGAAAATCCGTAGTCACCGCCAAGTCGCGTTGCTGGTAGAGGTGCTCGTTGGCTAAACCCGGCCACCGCCCATACACCTTGCCTCCGCGCACGCAGCCGCCCATCACGAACATCACGCTGGCATGGCCATGGTCGGTACCGCGATCTCCGTTCTCGCGCGCGGTGCGGCCAAATTCAGTCATCGTTACCACCACGGTCTCCTCGGCCAGCGGCCCCAGGTCCTGCCAGAAAGTGGCAAGCGTGCCGCTGAATTCCTTCAGCAGATTGGCCAGTTGTCCCGCGGCTGCGCCTTCATTCACGTGGTTGTCCCAGCCGCCGATGTCGGTAAACGCCACCTGCACTCCAAGGTTGGCCTTCACCAGTTGCGCTGTCTGCTTCAGTGCGTCGGCAAACCGTCCCTTGGGGTAGTTCACTCCAACCGCCGGTCGATAGCTTGCCAGATTCGCGGCCTTCAGCATCTTCATCGCGTCAAAGGTCTCCTGCGCCGTGCCGTGTAGCACCGCATCCAAGCTCCCCTCGTACATTGCCTCGAAGGTATTGGCCAGCGGCTGCGCCTGCGGATTGCGCGGCGCGACGCCAAAATCATTCACGCTGCCCACGGCCAGCGCCGGAGCGCTTCCGCTCAACATGCGCGGCAGCGAAGTGCCCAAAGCCACGGCGCGAAACGCCGCGCCCTTCTGTTCGACCGGCCGTTGCGCTCCCGGCGTCAGCAGCGCTCGGTTCAGCCAGCCGTCCTCGGTGGTCTTCACCCCCGGAGTTCCGCTCTCCATGTAGTCCTGCGCATCAAAGTGTGAGCGTGTCGGATCGGGCGAGCCGGCGGCGTGAACCATTGCCAGATGCCCAGCGTCCCACAAGGACTTGAGCGCGCTCATCGCCGGATGCAGCCCGAAGAAGCCGTCCAAATCGATCACCTCGCTCCGCGGTATGGCAATCGTCGGACGCATGGCGTAGTATGTCGCCTCGCCGTGCGGTACCACGATGTTCAGCCCGTCGGCCGCACCGCGCTGAAAGATCACCACCAGCCGTTTGTGCGTTTGCCCCGCCTCGGCGGCCATTGCCGCACGAGCCAGAAACTCCGGTACCGCCGCCATGCCCACCATCATCATGGTGCCGCCCTTCATAAAGATCCGCCGTGTGATGCCCATCGCAACTTCTCCTTCACAATGCCTACCGCCGCTGGAACTCCGGCGAGCCCAGGATCAGTCCCGCTAAGGCGCCCTGGTTCACCGGTTTCGGAGAATCGTCCAGTTTGCTTCTCGTCACCGCCGGATCGTTCAACCGCCCTGCGATGGTCTGATGCGTCTCGAATGAAACGCCTCCGGCCACCAGCGTTTGCTCCAGCGTGCGCAGCGACGCCTCTGCATCCGGGCTCCCGCCCGCCAGCTTCGCGGCGTCCACTCGAACGCCGGACAACTTGCCTGTGGCCAGCCCGAGAGCAAAGTTCATCCGGCTCAGCAGCGCACTGGAGTTCACCCAGCTTTCTCCCCGCATCGAGTAGCCGGTCGGCGGCTGTGCGCCATAGAGCGGCATGCCCATGCGGTTCAGCGCCGCGGCCACACTCTGCATGCTCGTGATCTCAGCCGAGGTAGCGCGCAACGCCGAAACCGCAAATTCCAGCGGCGTCTTTACCTTGGCGCGATACTCCCGCGGGTCCCAGAACTCGGGTGCTGCCAGCATGGTGCGCAGTACCGCCCGGATGTCGCCATCGCTTTCCGTGAAGCTCTTCGCCATCGCGTCCACTAGCGAGGTCGGTGGCGTGTCGCTCACAAATCGCTGCGCCACCTTAGTGGAGATAAACCGGGCTGTGGCCGGCTCGGCTGCCAGCATGGCCAGCGCCGCTTCGCCCTCGCGCTCGCCGTCTTCCTGAAAGACGTGTCCCAGCACGGTTTTATTGCCGGGTTCATGGCGTAGTGGGCGAAAGACGTAGCCTCCGCCCAGCCTGGGCATTTCTAGTGTCCACCCGGTCAGCACCTTCGCCAGCTCGGTCACATCCTTCTGCGTGTAGCCGCCGTTGACGCCGAGAGTGTGCAGCTCCATCACCTCGCGCGCGTAGTTCTCGTTCAATCCCGGCGCGGGCTTTCCGTTGTTGTTGGCGCGTTTCGCGGCCACCGAGTCCGGCCCCGTGCTCTGCCAATTGTCCAGGCACCAGAGCATTGCCGGACTCTTCGCCGTTGCCAGCAGCAGATCGCGGAACTTGCCGAGCGCGTGCGGCCGGATCACATCGCGCTCATAGCCGGTGACCAGGTAACGGTCAGGACCCTTGCCGATAAATACATTGAAGTGATTGAACCAGAAGTCGGTCATCACCTCCTGTAACTGGCGCTCGCTATAGGTCGCGCGCAGCAGCTTCGACTGCATCAGTTCGCCGTTGACCACCGCCACTGGATTTTCCAGCGCGAGCAGCAGCTCCCTCTGTCGCGAAGCCATATCCGACGTCAGCTTTTCGCGATCGTCGAGCGACAGCGCCCGCCAGAAGCCGCGTCGCTCCTCGGCATCCATCGCAGCCAAGTTTTGCGTGCGCCTCTCCGGCGGCAGCTCCATCAGGTCCAGCACCTGCGAACGAGCGTGCTCCCGCGCCTCCTGCCGCTGCTCTTTCCTTTCGGGCGAAAGGTCGTCGGGGCTCATCGCCAGCAGGTCGGCATTCTGCGCGGCCTTTTCACTCTTCGCCGCCTGCCGCTCATTCAACCGCGCCACCCCTGCTGCGTACACCGCCTTGAGCTGCGGATCGCGCGGCATTGCCATCTTGCCTTCGGAGACCGCCTTCAAGACCTGCGGGGGAGGAAAGTTTTCCACCATCTCGGCCGCAGACATCCGCAGCGTGCCATAAGGCGTAAGGCGCTCCTCCAGCACCGAGTCGTCGATCTGGGCCGGATTGAGTTGCTGCGCAATCCATTTGTCCACGCCCACGGCCAGCACCCGATCCACGTCCCCAGGCCGCGGCCCAAAGGTCAGCCGGTTCAGCGCATGAATCGCACGCTCACGCTCATCCATCCTCCGAATGACCGGAGCTGGTAGCTGCTTTTTGTTGTGTTTCCGGGCAAAGATCGGCAGGGAAGCGGAGGGCAGCAATAGCAACAGCGCGAGGGTCGCGCCAGTCAGCTTCGTCCGAGGCATTTCCACCTCCTGAGACAGAGACAGAGATATTTCATCCCAGGTTGTTACCGGGATCAATCGTTCGAAGTATGAACCCGCTGGATGAAAAAAGTTCTGGCGATTTTCCGTCAGTATTTTGAGACCGCCGAGTTGTTAACGATTTTCTGGAAGCACGACAAGTGAGTACCGGACTGCGAGGCTTTCGTGATACGGTGCCACTAGAAACCGTTTGGGGCCTCAAGGGAAACGCTTGGCGGAGGATTCAATGCAGATTATTCGCAGCGGTTCTAGTTCTGGTGTTCACAGCCGGTTTGCCGGTGTAGGGTAGCCGACAACCGGGAACCACTCGTGCAAGGGCAATTTACACATCCTGGCCCAGCGCGTTCTTGAGCGGTCTTTGCAAGGCGAAGATCGCCAGTCCGGCCGCCACACCCAACACGGCCAAGCCAAAGAAGAACGATTGCCGCGACATTTTTTCGTAGTAGGTGCCGAGGTATCCGGACAGGAAATTTCCCAGGAAACTGGAGAAAAACCACATGCCCATGAGCATGCTGACCAGGCGCGCAGGCGCGACCTTGGTCACCAAAGACAGGCCGATGGGTGAGAGATAGAGTTCGCCGATGGTATAAACGGCGGTGCAGCCGACCAGCCACAGGAAACTGATTCGCTGGTCGGGTCGCATTCCGGTCGTAATGTAGATCAGCGGCAGAAACGAGATGCCGAGCAGACCGCAACCCATCGCCATTTTGACGACGCTCCTCGGTTCCTTACGGCGCTTCGATTGCCAACCCCAGAAGATGTTCAGGAACGGCGTGAACAGAAAGATGAACATCGGGTTGATGGCCTGGAACCAGGTCGAGGGCATCTCCAGCCCGAAGAGGTGCCAATCCGTGTTGCGATCGGCGAAAAGCTGGATGGTGTTGCCCTGCTGTTCGTAAACGCCCCAGAAGACAACGTTCAACATGCACAGAGCCACCAGGCCGATAATCGCTTTCCACTCCACGGAGGTAAGCGGCACATGCTCGGTGTGGGTCTGCTTGGCGCGCGTCAACTGGTCCTGCGCCAAAAACTTCTGGCCCCACAGATAAAGCAGCAGTCCGGCGACCATGCCGACGCCCGCGGCGGCAAAACCGTAGTGCCAGCCAAGCATTTGTCCAAGCGTTCCGCAGACCAGCGGAGAGAAGAAAGCACCCAAGTTGATGCCCATGTAAAAGATGGTGTACGCACGGTCACGCCGCGGGTCACCGGGGGCATAGAGACTTCCGACCTGGGTGGAAATGTTGGGCTTGAAGCAGCCGTTGCCCACGATAAGAAACAACAGGGCTACGAGAAACATCGATTCTAACGCCATCAGGAAGTGTCCAATCGCCATCAGCACGCCGCCCAATACGACTGTCCTGCGCTGTCCCAGAACACGGTCCGCCAAGATCCCTCCAAAAAATGGCGTGAAGTAGACGAGCCCCGTATAGATTCCGTAAATCTGGGAAGCAAGCGGCTGCACCTTCATCGGGCCGAAGGCAGCCTCGATTGAGTGCTGGAGGAACCCAAAGCCGAAGACATGCGAGCTTCCGGCATGGATGCTGTTAATGAGATGGTTCACCATGTACAGAACCAGGAGTGCCCGCATGCCGTAATAGGAAAACCGCTCCCACATCTCGGTGAAGAACAGCACGAACAATCCGGCCGGATGGCCGAGAATCGTTTTTTGCGAGCGGACGGTATCTGCAGGCGACAGGGAACCTGCCAAGCCGGTTACATTCGTATCGCTCACGGCCTTCTCCTTTCCTAAATCCTATCCCGGATAGGAATTCCGCGCCAAAGCGGGCGTACCAGACTCATTGGGCGTCGAGCGATGGAGCCGAGGCAATAATCCAATCGACTGAATCGAACATACGTTTGCCGGAGGCGATCGGTGCTGGGCGGAGCTGCTCGGCAAGTTAGCGTGTACCTCAGGAGCCATCTGCCTGTTCTCGGCTCTCTGGTTTCACGGACTGATCGCCGAGGAACCGGAAGCCATCTTTCAGAAGTGGAAGCTGAGAACTCCGGGGTTTGAAAAAAGCTCCCTGACATCTACGCTCCGGAGGAAATCGACCGGTGGCAGCATGCAAACGTGAGTACAACAGAGTCCTCATTTCCATCTTGGCGAAGACCGGGCTTCGTGATCAGCAACTGCAACACTTGTCGCGACTAATCTTTAGGTGTCAGGGGCTTCAGGTTCTCGAGCATAGTGGGAAGGAGTTCGGAGACTGTAGGGTGTATGTGCATAGCGCGCTCAATGACCGTGTAGGGAGCCTTGGCGTACATCACATCCAGAATGCTGTGAACAACTTCATCGCCGCCCGTGCCTAAGATGGAGGCGCCCAGGATCCTCTTCGTATCCGCGTTGACCAGAATCTTCATGAAGCCGAGCGTTTCTCCCTTCTCTACCGCGCGTCCTACACTGGTCATCGGCAGCGTCCCAATGAGCGCCTTTTTACCTGAGTTCCTAACCTGTGTTTCGCTCATTCCCACGTGTCCCAATGGAGGATCGATGTAAAGGGCGTAGGCCAGAATTCGATCGCTGACCCGGCGGTGATCATTGTCCAAAAGGTTTGCCGCGACGATCTCAAAGTCGTTATAGGACGTGTGGGTAAACCCGCCCTTTCCGTTGCAGTCACCCAGCGCCCAGATGCCGGGCACGTTGGTGTGCAGTTCGTCATCAATCACAATGTATCCTCGATCGTCATGAGCAATGCCTGCTTTTTCCATCCCAAGATCGTCGGTATTCGGCTGACGGCCAACCGCAAGGAGTACATGCGTTCCGATCTCTTGCGGCGAGCCTTCCTCACAATCGACGTTTACTCCGATTCCCTCTTCTCGTTTCGAGAATCCGATACATTTGGCATTCAGACGAACATTGATCTCTTCACGCTGCATGATGTCGAGAATCGCCGCGGATGTGTCCTCATCCTCGCGTCGGAGCAGGCGGGGAGCCATCTCAACGACGGTCACCTTGCTGCCGAAGCGGCGAAACATCTGTCCGAACTCGAGGCCGATGTAGCTGCCTCCAATTACGACAAGATGCGGAGGCAGGTAATCGACCTCCAATATCGAGGAATTTGTGAGGTAGCTGATCTGATCAATGCCTGGCATTGGCGGAATTACGGCTCGCGCACCCACGTTGATGAAGATCTTGTCAGCGGAATGCACTTCGTTGCCGACGCTCACCTCGTGCGCAGATTCGAAGCGCCCCTGGCCAGTGTAAACAACACAGTTCTTGTGATTACGAAGCCGGTCTTCCGCGCCCTTGCGATCAGACATCCGGATCTCGTTCATGCGCGCGTGCACTCGCTTCATATCGACAGAGACCTCACCCGGCAGGCGGACTCCATACTCCGGGCCACGGCTTGCGAGGTGCGCCGCGTAGGCGCTGGCGATCATCGTTTTGGTAGGAATGCATCCAGTGTTGACACAGGTTCCACCGAAGAACTTGCGTTCGATGATCGCGACCTTCACTCCAGCATCCGCCAGTCGAGTCGCCAGGAATGGACCTGATTGGCCAGTGCCGATGACAATGGCATCGTATTTCATCGTCGGGCAGTCCCTTTCAGGAAAGTTCCCTCTTGTAGTTTCGTGAAAGCATCCCGCAGTTGTTCCTGCGTGTTCATGACGATCGGACCATACCAGGCGACGGGCTCCTCGATATAGTACTCGGGCAGGCGGGTGATCTCCTCGAAGAGGCTCGATCCGCGTGCGTCATAGAAAAGCCAGGGTGGCAGCGACTTGGGGTAGCTGCGCAAATCGGCAACAACATCGTCAGCAATCTCCGGCAATGCCGGTTGTAACAGTTCAGCTGCGCCCATTCGCCAACCTTGTGCCCATGAATTGCCACTGCGTTCGCGGTGGGAAGAGGTCCCGGGAGCCGCAACGCTAGGTTGTGGGAAGTGATTCATGACGGGGTTGAAGGGTTGTGCTGCGTTTGAAACTCCGATGGTGCTTTCGATGTCGGGGTACTGACGGCTCGATTCAGTGGCCTTGCGATCAGGGCAGGGTTTCAGCTCCTCGCGAATCGTGTTCCCAATGGGTCGATTACGCTCTTCGATTACGTCCTTAAAGACAACGCGGCCCCTCACGAGAGAATCCAACAATCACCGCTCAAAAGACTCGACTACGCCAAAGGAAAAATCTGCGAATCTTCTGGTGAAACTGCTCGCAGCGGCGAAGGCGACTTAGGAATTCTGCGAGCGCTGGTTGCACGCTCGAGAGGATGTCTTATGAGGTACCCTACCTTTTACCACACGATACAGATCAATGGACTCTCGATTTTCTATCGCGAGACCGGACCGAAAGACGCGGAAACACTCTTCCTGCTGCACGGACTGCCGTCCTCATCGAGAATGTTCGAGCCGCTCTTCGCCCGGCTTTCCGATCGTTATCATCTTGTCGCGCCGGATTATCCAGGCTTCGGACACAGCGACTGGCCGGAGCCGAAGAAATTCGCGTATACGTTTGATCGCTACGCCGAGATGATGAATCACTTTGCCGAAGCGCTCGAGCTCTCGCGCTACAGCCTTTACATGCAGGATTACGGCGGCCCCGTAGGTTTTCGCATGGCCTTATCCCATCCCGATCGGATCGAGGCTCTCATCGTACAGAACGCCGTAGCGCACAATGAGGGCTTGGGGGCGAATTGGAAGACGCGCCGAGCCTTTTGGGCCGATCGCGTTGCCAACGAAAGCGCGCTTCGCACAAATCTGCTGTCGCTCGCGACCACGCAAACGCGCCACGTCGGGAGCGATCCGAACGTGGAACTCTACGACCCTGATCTTTGGACCGACGAGTTCGCGTTCTTGAGTCAGCCAGGGCAGGCGGAGATTCAGAGCGACCTGTTTTATGACTATCGAACCAATGTGGACTCCTACCCGAAGTGGCAGGCATGGATGCGCGAGAGACAACCGCACCTGCTGGTTCTCTGGGGCAAGTATGATCCCTCGTTCGATCTCAGCGAACCTGATCGCTACCGTCAGGACGTGCCGAGTGCTCAAGTCCACATTCTCAACGCCGGTCATTTCGCATTGGACACGGCTGCCGATGAGATCGCCGCGGTGGTCCGAGGATTTGTCAGCTCTTCACGCTCAGAGCTCCTATCACGGCGCGTTGGCTAGAAGGGTGAACGTATGAAAACAGCAATCATAACCGGAGCATCGGGGGGTATTGGCGCGGGTTTAGTCGAAGGGTTTCTGAGAGAAGGATATAACGTCGTCGCAACGTCTCGTGAAGCCAATCGAAAGCTGACTACCTCGGGCAGCCTGGTTCTCCTCGATGGCGATATCGGCAAGCAGCAAACTGCTGCCTACGCCGTCGAGGCAGCAATCAACAACTTCGAAACCATCGACGTTTTGGTGAATAACGCTGGCATCTTCCTAAACAAGCCTTTCACTGACTTCACTACCGAGGACTTCGACGCCCTTGTCTCCACTAATCTACTTGGATTCTTCTACATCACTCAGCGCACTGTGAAAGAGATGCTGAAACAAAAATCGGGATGCGTTGTGAGCATCACTGCGGCGCTTGCCGATCGGCCAATCGCCGGCGAAAATGGCTCGATCTCGATGATTACGAAGGGTGGCTTGAATTCAGCGACCCAGAATCTCGCAATCGAGTATGCAAAAGATGGCATTCGCTTTAATGCCGTAGCCCCCGGCGTTGTGGATACACCGATGCACCCCAATGATCCCAACGACTCGACGTTGCGGCCGACTATGAAAAAGGCAACGGTGAAGGATATTGTCGATGCCGTTCTTTACCTGGTACAGGCAGGTCATGTGAGCGGAGAGATTCTCCACGTGGACGGTGCCGCTCCGGCTCGTCGTTGGTAGGCAGGAACGATATTGAATTGTCTTGCAGCTGCGCCAATCACAGTCCGGCGCGACATCAAACGCTATGAACACATTGTTCGGCTCACTGAAGCAGATCGATGCCGGTCTCTTCGACATTGACAAGGCAGAAGCTGGCCCGATGCACGAAAATAAAAGGATTCCAGCCAGACGCTGGACTTCGACGAGGTACGAATGGCCCGATTGCTCTCAGTAAATGTCGGTCTGCCGCGCGACGTGACATGGAACGGCAAAACTGTCCGAACCGCAGTCTGGAAGTCTCCGATTACGGGACGGCGAATGGTGCGCAAGCTCGATATCGATGGTGATGCGCAAGCCGATCTCGCCGGTCACGGCGGGGAGCAGCGCGCCGTTTTTGTTTATCAGATGGACGCCTATCACTACTGGGAACGCTTTCTCGGACGTAATGACTTCATCTACGGGCAGTTCGGAGAAAACTTCACCGTTGAGGGACTTCTTGATAACGAGGTCTGCATTGGCGATCGATACCGCATCGGTGGTGCGATATTTGAAGTGACGCAGCCACGCGTGACATGCTATCGCGTCGGCTTTCGCATGAATGAACCGCGGATAGCAGCCCTACTCGTGGCACATCACAGACCGGGATTCTACTTTCGCGTGTTGCAGGAAGGAGAAGTTGGGGCGGGCGATGACATTGTAAAAATTACTGACGGTCCAGAGCGAATCAGTGTGGCCGATGTTGACGCCCTCCTGTATTTGCCAGAACATTCCAGCGAGCAACTGCAACGCGCGCTGCGGATTCCTGCACTTAGCAAGGGTTGGCAGAGTTCGTTCCAAGCAATGCTCCAACAAGACTTGAGCTCCAAAATTACGGTGGGGAATCCGGGACTCGCCTATGAGGAACAAGCGCCAGCATGGCCCGGCTTTCGACAGATGCGAGTCGCGAAGATCAATAAGGAAAGCGATAGCGTAACTTCCTTCATTCTGTCGCCAATCGATGGGCAGCCTCTTCCTCTCTTCCAGGCCGGTCAATTTGTCGTTTTGCGGCTGCTCGTCGATCCGGGCAAACCGCCGGTTCTTCGCAGCTATTCGTTGTCTGATCTGCCGGCCGCCGATCATTTCCGCATCAGCGTCAAAAACGAATTGAATGGGATTGGAAGTTCATTTCTGTGCAACCGTGCGCGAGAAGGCGATCTATTGGATGTCAGTGCGCCGCGCGGTAGCTTTACTCTGCGTCCCAGCCAGAGTCCTGTGGTTCTCCTGAGCGCTGGAGTGGGCGCAACGCCCGTAATGTCGATGCTGCACACACTCGTCGCTGAAAGATCGCAACGAGAGATCTGGTGGATCTATGGAGCGCGCAATCGCGTTGACCATCCATTTGCAGAAGAATCGCGTTCATTACTGAAACAGCTCTCTCGCGGACGAGGATACATCGTGTACAGCAGGCCCGCTGCAATCGACCAAGTCGGGGCAGACTTCGATGCTCCCGGGCACATTGACACAGCTTTGCTGGAGAGAATTGGCGTGTCACAGGGTAGTGACTTCTATCTGTGCGGCCCCTCTTCATTCTTGCAGAATATGCGCGATGGGCTGCGAACCTGGGGTGTACTCGCCGAGAATGTGCACACGGAGATCTTCGGTTCTCTTGAGGGTATTACCCCCGGTATGGCCCGGGTCGATCACACTCCTCACCTACCGCCAGGGCCGCCCGGATCTGGCCCCCCAGTCTCCTTCGCGCGTAGCGGGATTACCGCCGCTTGGGATCCGAAATTCGGGAGCTTGCTTGAACTGGCGGAAGCGTGCGACGTTCCGGTCAGATGGTCGTGCCGGACTGGAGTCTGTCATACCTGCATGACTGGTCTGATTGGCGGATCGATTATTTATAACCCTGAGCCGCTGGAGAGGCCCGCTCCCGGGAACGTGCTCGTATGCTGTTCCCAGCCAAACGCGGGTGTCACTCTGGACCTTTGAGGGAAACGGGATCGAGACACCAGAACTGGTACGCCTGGTTCATGACCACGGAACAGGAGGGCCGAGGATCTGCCAACATAAGTAGCCCCACGGACTCAAGGGAGGAGTTCAATCATGCGTTCTGATATCGTGCCCGGAGGCATTTTCCCCGATTACGAACTGCCCGATCACACGGGCAAAGTGCGCAAGCTCAGCGAGCTACAGGGCGATGATCCGCTAATCCTTACGCTTGCGCGCGGCCACTATTGCCCAAAGGAGCACCAGCAGCATTTGGAACTCGCCGCGTTCTACCCGAAGATCGCGGTGGCGTACACTCAGATCGCCACGATCGCCACCGACGATCACCATACTCTTCAGGAATTCCGTGCGTCAGTCGGAGCCGTGTGGACATTCCTTTCGGACCCTGACAGAACGATTCAGAAGGATCTCGACATCCAGGAGTACACCGATCCCGAGCACAATCCGATGATCCCGCATACGCTCGTGCTCAAGCCGGACCTCGTGATTTACAGCATCTATAACGGCTATTGGTTCTGGGGGCGTCCATCGGTCATCGATCTTTGGCATGATCTCCGCGCCGTGACGAGTGAAATCCGCACAGACTGGGATCTGAGTACTCCCGGACTCCGCGAGGCATGGAATGCGGGTGACTTCTCGCGTTTCCACGGGTGGAACAAGCAGGCCAGTATGGAAGATGCCTCGATTGTACGGAAGAAATAGTGGTGGTCAGCGGCGTAGCGCAGGCCCGGAGACGAACGGGCTGCCTGCGACAACGTACCGCAGCAGTTCGTTAACGGCCTTCGTGATGCCCACGCGCACCGTCACCCCGACCTTCGGCGCGGGGAATCCGTCATCGACAATGACGAGGTCGGAATTGAAATCGCAGAGGTTCTTGTTGTTATCGCGCGCGCACGTAACGCCCAGTGCCTGCGCCATGCGTCCGGGGCCGCTGGTAAGCAGTCGCGCCGCGCGGCCGGTGACGTGGGACGAGTCAAGTCCGCGGGCGCGCGTCATGGCTTCGAGACCAGCGATGGGTTCCAGTGCGCGAAACAAGACCCCACCGGCCTCGCCGTCCGGCAAGGTGGAAACATTAAGACACCAGTGATTGCCGTACACGAGATAGACATAGGCGCGTCCCGGAGGCCCGAAGAGCACGAAGTTGCGCGCCGTGCGGCCGGCGGCGGCGTGAGCAGCCAGATCGTTCGTTCCCAGGTAGGCTTCGGTCTCCACGATGCGTCCAGCGAGCAAACGGCCGGTCTCGCGGCGAACGAGCACTTTGCCCAGCAACTCGCGTCCAACCTGCCGTGGATCGGGCGCATAGAAGCTCGCGGGCAAGGGCGGCAGCTCCCGCAGCGATCGCTCTCGTCGCGAGTTCCACTCGGTACGCGTGATCTGCGGTTTTGGCATCTCGAGAAAACGATTCCGTGCGTCTGCTGCATTACACGCACGTCAAACACCCACATCTGCCCAAGCGGCAGGATGCGGGCACCACAAGGTAAAGTGTATGACGAAATGAATCCTCAGCATTGCTGAGGATGACACTTTTGTAACGGGAATGATCAACAAGCTTGCACAACTGCTGCCCCACGGGGTTTTCTTGACTTATGACGTGCTTCGCGGGCGTCCGGCAACCGTCCATCGGCATCCCGAGTAGCTCCTCGGTGTCGGATGAGTAGTCTTATTCAAGAAAGTTTGATTTGTGCTCTGACGGGAAAGTCGGGCGGCGGAGCGCTCGAAACCGAAAGCTCGAGGTGGAGCTGAGGCTGGCTCCGGAAGATGGTTTCGGGTGGAAGCTCGGGCAGTTTGTGGCGGTCGCGGCGTATCCGGACGGACGGGGCACGCTCCCGAACTGTTGCCTCCGTCGGCAGCCTCTCAGTGCTGTTCTGTTTAAGCGTAAACTTCCTCCATCAGTTCCGGTTCCACTTCCACTTCCACTTCCTCCTCGGCTGGAAGTAAACCTAGCGAAGGATCGGGGTAGTCCGCCCCCCAACGGGAAGAATCGTCGATCACTTGGTTCGGCGCCAGGGAAGGATCGGGGTGGTTAGATGAGCGCGAAGAATCCTCAAGACACTCCATTTGGTCCAGCGCGAAGGAAGGGTCGGGGTAGCCATAGGAGAATTGCTCTTTTTCGGGGTACATATAAAACCTCTCGGAATTTAGTCATAAACGATTTTCCTCTCTTTTTCGCGCACGACAGTGACCACCGTCACCCTTAAATATGACGAATGCAGGCAACCATTTTCCCCTCGCCCAACAACGTTGGCAAATGACGGGCAAACCGGACGTAGGGCATTTGGCTGCGTGCGGCTAGCGCTTTGCCCACAAGTTCCAAACTGCCCAATGGTGATGCTTGTAAGTATCTGAAAATACACGAAGATTTGGAATGGCCTAGAGGGCGACTTTAGGACTTTCTTCGCTTACGGGGCTGTCGGCACTTCTCCGACTACCTTTACTTAAACGATTACTTGTGACAACCAGGCTTCGGCGCCATCGTATCAAGTGACCGGAGAGGCACAACGATTGCTCTCTCGCCCACTGACGAGTCACCGGCGGACGTGAGGGCCATCACTGTTCGCACAGCCTCTGCGACCTAGCATTGGCAAATGAATCCGGCCCCCACTCGTGATGGCTCGGGGCAAGCACGCAAGCTTCACTTTCCCGCAATTATCTTCCTAATTGTTTGGACGATTGCCATCGTGCTCTGGCGCAAAACGGGCAGGATATTCTTCCTCTTCGACCTGGGATACATCGGTACTTCTCTGGGAGTGGGGATGGCGCTGTTCGAAGTGTTACCGCGCCAGAGGAAGCCAGCCGGACGCCGATTTGCGCAGTTCCTAGTAGGCCTCTATATGGTGGGAATGCTGGGAATCATCATAGGATTTCTCGGGCGCATTCCATTCCAGAACATGCAACTGGAGGGCTTGTTCTTTTACCTGTGCACCGGAGTCTTCAGTGGGGCGATCATCCATTATTCGATTGCCAAGATCTTCGGCCCACTAGTCTTTGGGAGAGGGTTTTGCGGATGGGCCTGCTGGACCGCCATGATCCTTGATCTGCTGCCGTTTAACCGGAGTAAGGGGTGGATTCCCGGGCCGTGGCGCTGGATGCGCTATCTGCATTTCTTCCTGAGCCTGGGATTAGTGGCCGGGTTGGTCTCCCTTCTTCATTACCGTCCCGGCCATTGGAGCGCGTTGCGATGGTTGCTCGTCGGAAATCTCTTCTATTACGTCTCAGCCGTCGGGATGGCGTATTTTCTGAAAGACAATTGCGCGTTCTGCAAGTATCTGTGTCCGGTTCCAGTGTTGATGAAACTAACCTCCCGTCTTGCGTTACTCAAGATCGGTGGTGCGGCGGAACAGTGTGACGAGTGCATGGCGTGCGTGAGGATGTGTCCCATGGACATTCGTATTCCCGACTATGTGAAGTCCGGCAAGCGCGTTCTCTCGACCGAATGCATCCTGTGCCAGACCTGTGTCACGGTATGCCCTAAAACGACCCTCGCGGTATCCTGGGGCTTGGACGCCGACCGACAGGAACGCCTGGAAGAGCGGTTCGGCCCTGCGGTCGTGATTGACGATAACTGTTGCAAACGGGCCTTGTATCCACCGATTCGCGACAAGTAACCGGTTCGGCCAATCGAGGGGACATGCGCAACCAGACTTGTTATTCCCTGTGGCCATGGTTGTTGTTGTGATCCGTTATTTTTTCCAGTCACGATGGTCGCCATCTGGGTGATTCTCGTCGTGATGGTTTCCGTCCTGGTGGGCGCGGTCATTTTTCCAGTCGGTGTGTCCACCGAATGCGTGGTCATAGTGTCTGTCCCCGCGAGAGTCTCTCTGATAGCGGTAACCATTGTCGTAGTAGTAGCCTTCATGGTAGCCACTTTGATACGCAATTACCGGCGCTCCGATTCGGACTCCGACGGCGACCTGGGCCTCGGCTTTAGGCGGCGACGCCAACCCGACGGCAATAACCAGACCGAATACCGCAAATACCATTTTCTTCAACATGCTTTCAACCTCCATTTACTGCCTTGTTTAGCCAATCCAGGCGATATTCTTACTCCCGGAGTAATTGAATCCTAACAACCCCGGACCAATGTGTATGGTCAAACCAGCTCATGCTCCCGGCCTGCAGCAACTTGTTTTGTGACGTGGTGAATCGCGCGCAACGCGCATTTTTGACGTAGACCGCGGGCGGATGACGGGCAAACCGGACGTAGGGCGGCTGCGGGAGACTAGCGCATCGCCCACAAGTTCCAAGCTGCCCAATGATGAGCTGTAAGTATGTGAAAACACACGAAGATTTTAAATGGTCGGGATGGGCAGATTTGAACTGCCGACCCCTCGCACCCCAAGCGAGTGCTCTACCAGGCTGAGCCACATCCCGACGGTTTACGGCGCAGGCGCGCCGAAGGGGTGAATTGATTTTAGCACCGAGGTTGCGCGAGCGGAGTGTGAAACGCGGGCACGAGGCCCGCGTTTCACATTTTCGCAGCCGGAAACAGATTCCGCGGCTCGCCTTGTGCACCCTTGCAGGAGCCTAGCCGCGGGAGCGGTCGCTGATTACTGCGGCGGCTTGTAGCCTTCCGGAGCCTGCCCGCCACCGGCGAAGAAGTACTGCTCCATCTGCTGCACAATGAAGTCCTGATGCTCCTTTTTCCAGGGCTGCAGGCGATACTCGTTGAGCAGCATCTTCATGTGGTTTTGCCAGTCCTCCCACGCCTGCTTGCTGATGTTTTCATAGATTCTCTGCCCGAGGGGGCTGTCGAAGGGCGCTTCATCGAGGCCTTCAGCCTCGCGTCCCAGCTTTGCGCATTGCACCATACGTGCCATCAGTAAAGTCCTCGCTCCGTGATGTCTGAAATAAATTGTACTAAAACGTGCCGCAGTGTGCGGATTTCCGGAGCCATGTGTTCAGTAGCGGCGGCGCTTGCGGCCGCGCTGGGCGGGGGTTGGTCGCTCTTCGGCCAATGCGAATTGCAGTTTACGCTCGACGCGGTCGAGGCGGTCGAGAATGACGCGAACGCGGTCCCCCAATGAATAGGTTTTGCGCGTGCGCAGGCCGATGATCTGGCGGGTGGTGTCGTGAAAGGTGTAGCGGTCGTCGTACATGGAGTTGAGCGGGATCAGGCCCTCGACGAAGAGATCGGTGAGTTCGACGAACATTCCATATTTGGTGATGCTGACGATGAGCCCGTCGAACTCTTCGCCGACGCGATCGGACATGAACTTGATCTTCTTCCACTCGACGAGCTCGCGCTCGGCGGCGTCGGCGCGGCGCTCGGCGAAGCTTGCGTCTTCGGTCTGGTGGCGGAGTTCGTCCTCTGGAATGGGGCCGCGGAGATGGGCTTCGGACTTGTGTTCGAGTTTTGCCGCATTCTTTGCCGGCGGCTTCGAGGCTGGTTTGGTTGACGGCCAAAGTAATTCGGGGTTCTGTTCGACGTGGCCTCCAGCGCCGATGTTGAGTCTGCCTTCATGGCGCTCGGGGCTTTCGGCGAGGACACCCTTCAAGATGCGGTGCACCAGGAGGTCGGGAAAGCGGCGGATGGGCGAGGTGAAGTGGGTGTAGCAGGTGGCGGCCAGCGCAAAGTGGCCTTCATTGACCTCAGAGTAGCGCGCCTGCTTGAGCGAGCGCAGCATGAGGTAGCTGAGGATGCGCTCCTCGGGCTTGCCAGCGATTTTTGCGGCGAGCTTCTGGTACATCTTCGGGGTGATGGCGACTTCCTGCGGGATCTCGATTTCCTTGGGCTTGGCGCGGTGAGCGGTGGAGCGCGCGGTGGCGGCGCGGTGATCGGGCTTGAGGCGGAAGCGCGAGATGGGCAGCGAGCCGATGCCGAGCGAATAGCCGAAGGCGGCGGCGAGGTTTTCAAAGTCGTACACGCGCTTGGGGTCGGGCGGCTCATGGACGCGGTAGATAGAGGGAACACCTTTGTGCTCGAGGTAGGTTGCGACAGTTTCATTGGCCGCGAGCATGAATTCTTCGATGAGGCGATGGGAGAAGAGGCGCTCGGAGCGGGTAACGCCTTTCATCAGGCCGTTCTCGTCGAATTCGATGAGCGGCTCGGGAAGATCGAAGTCGATGGAGCCGCGACGCTGCCGCTTTTCGTTGAGGATCTTGGCCAGCTCTTGCATGAGAAGAAAGTTTTCGACCAGGGGGGGGTAACGATTACGCGCGGCCTCGTCGCCATCGAGAACGAGTTGCACAGCTTCGTAGGTCATGCGTTCGGCGCTGCGGATGATACCGGGCATGATCTCGTAGGAGCGGATTTCACCACGTGCATCGAGTTGCATGATGCAGGACATGACAAGGCGCTCGACCTGCGGACGCAGTGAGCAGATGTCAGTGGACAGCTCAATGGGCAGCATGGGAATGGCGCGGTCAGGAAAATAAACGCTGGTGCCGCGGATCTCGGCTTCGCGGTCGATATCCATGCCAGGGCGTACGTAGTGCGCGACGTCGGCTATGTGGACCTGGAGTTCGTAACGTCCATCGGGCAACCGGCGGACGTGGACGGCATCATCGAAGTCGCGGGCGGTTTCGCCATCGATGGTGACGATGGGCAACTCGCGGAAATCGCGGCGGCGAAGCAGTTCGGCGGCCGGAATGACGGAGGGGATCGAGCGGGCTTCTGCGATCACCGATTGCGGGAATTGATGGGGCAGGTGGTGCTTGCGGATGATGATCTCAACGTCAACGCCGAAATCGTCTTCGTAGCCGAGGACCTCGATGATGCGGCCGCGGGGATTCTTGGTGGCGGTCGGCCAGGAGGTGATCTCGCAGACGACGACAATGCCTTCAAGGTCTTCCCAGGGACGACGGCTGGCTTCGCTGCCGATGACGCGATCGACCGTGAGGCGGCTGGCGGCTTCCGATGGCTGGGGAACGACTTCGTCGCCCTCGGCAATAATAATGTCCATCTTGATGCGGTCGTCGATGGGGCGCACGTAGTTTTGGTTGTGGCCGTAGTGGAAGGTTCCGACGACGGTGGGATGGGCGCGCTCCATGACGCGGACGATGCGGCCTTCTGCGCGGCCCTCGCGGGAGTGGGGAGAAAGCTCGACCAGCACCTGGTCGCCGTGCATCGCCTCCGCGGTATCGAAGGGCGGGATAAAGACGTCGCCCTGAAGTCGCTCGCGAACTTCACGGTCCAAGGGCCGGACGAAGCCGAAGCCGTCCCGATGCATGGTAAGGGTTCCGGTGACAAGATTGCGATTGGCGGCGGCCGAGGCGATGGCGTAACGGTCGCGGGCGACGAGGACAAGTTTTCCGCGCACGACGAGGTCGGCGAGCAAGGATTCCAGCTCCTGCCGCTCGCGCCCGCGCAGAGAGAGCTCGCGGATGAGCTGCTTGTAGCTCGCGGCATGCTGGGGGTGTTCGTCGATGTACTGAAGCAGTTCGCTTTCCGAGATCATTCGTCCGATGTTGATGGTATCGCGATAACGAAGACGGGAAAAATTAATTATCGGCGATTCCGTGGTGGTGATGTATGTTGGCGAGTGCAGAAAATTCCCGCAGAAGGGAATATAGTGCACACAGGGAATCCGGAATTCAGATAAGCCAACCCAGAAGCCATTGTGCAGTTCACACTTACGAATAGTGCGAGAATGGTGATGCAGGTGCAGACCTGTATAAGGAAAGGACTCACAACAGATGTGGAAGCCCTCAACACCGACCGGCAGTAATAGTCCTGCGCCTGCAGATCCGCAGCGCCAACCCACCACGCCGCCTTCAGCACCGGAGTACAGCAGCACGCCAAAGCCGCCGAACGCGGCGCCTGTGGCCTCTGACCAGGCAACAATAGGAAAGTCACTCGTAATCAAAGGCGAAGTGACGGGATCGGAATCCCTCTACATCGATGGCCGGGTGGAAGGTTCGATCCACCTGCCGGGAAACCGCGTGACCGTGGGTCGCAATGGCGTGATCGCCGCCAATATTACGGCCCGCGAGGCGGTAATTCTGGGCAAAGTGCGCGGCAATGTTTCGGCCACCGACCGGGTGGATATCCGCAACGAAGGTTCGCTGACCGGCGATGTAGTCGCCCAGCGCATCAGCATTGAGGACGGCGCATTCTTCAAGGGCGGGATCGATATCCGCAAACCGAATGTGAACGAAAAGCCGGAGACGCCGGCCGCGACTCCGGATAAGGCAGCGGTTCGCGTCTAAAAGCGCAGCTCAGCCGTGAATCGGATGAAGCTACGGATTCGGATAGCCCGGCGGCCGTGCTGCCGGGCTTCGATTTATAGACCCAAAGTTTATTCTGACCCCATTAAGGGCGGAATCAATGAGGAAGAATGCCGGCTCGAAGGGGCGCGGTATGCAACAGGAAGAGATGCGAATTCGAGGTGTACTCTGAATATGCTTGAGAAAGTGCTGAACATGTTGGCATTTGGTTGCCGGCACGCTCACCTGTCCGTGCCGTTTTCTATGGATGTGGCACGGAGGAGCCAAGTGCACCTGGACTGGGCCGAGGAGCTTCCGTCAGGCTCGACGCACTACGTTGTTTGCCTGGATTGCGGACGGCGCTACGCCTATGACTGGAGCGCGATGAAGGTGATCAAGACGAAGATGAAGGCGGCAGGCTAGCGCTGAAGTAATCCACGGCCCTCCGGTTGTTAGATCCGTCCCCGCGCCAATAGACAGTTGAACTAGCTGCGCGTCAGACCGAAGCGCGCCAGCATTGACGACAGGAATCCACTCAATCCCATTAAGTGCGTGATGACGAGATAGAAGGCACCGAATGGGATTAGGATTAGCAGACCGCGCAGCACCGGCGACCCCAGGTGCAATCTCCACTCTACAAGCAATGAGAGGGCTGCGGCCATAAGCGCGGCGGCCCAGAGCTTGCCAACCCGCGAGGCGGAAAAGGCCACGTGTCCGATGCGGGCCTGCAAGCCACGCCGCAATAAAACGAATTCCACCCATCCAGCGAGGCCCGCCGAGGCGGTGAGTCCGGCGACGCCCCAATTGTGGTCGATGCCGAGTGCGCGCGGCAGCGGCAATGCGAAAAGGTAGCCAAGGCAGAGCGTGAGGGCAACGCGCACGAGGGCAAAGCGCAGCGGCGTGCGGGTGTCTCGCAGGGCATAGAAGGTGGAGGAATAGAGGCGTCCCATGGTCTGCGCCAGTAGGCCTACGCCCGAGCCTGCCAGGGCTGCCCACACAAACAGTACATCCTGCTCACCGAATCTTCCGGTGCGGTAGAGGGTGGAAGCCACGACGTTACCAAGAGCGAGGAACGCCACGGCGGAGGGGACCACGAAGAAGGAAATCTTCTCCAGTCCCGAACTGAGCCGGTTGCGCAAGGTGGCGGCGATCTCCGACTCGGTGCCGATGGCGCTTGACATGGCGGGTAGCTCGGCGGCTGACACCGACATTCCGAAGAGCGAAACCGGCAGCATGTAAAGGGTCTGCGCGTAGGTGAGCAGCACGTTGCCCTTGGGAAGAAAGCTGGCGAGTTGAAGATCGACGAAGCCCGAGATTTGAAAGACGCCGCGGCTGATAAAGACCGGAATGAAGGCGGCGACCACGGCAGCGACGTGAATGGAGCGAAGATCGATATGGCCTACCAGCGGGCGCAGATAGGTGTAAACCGTGGGGGCCTGCACGGCGAACTGCAGCACAGCCCCAGCGACCGCCGCCCAGGAGAGGACATAGGCGAGCGAAACCGTGCTTCCGCCACGGAATCCTCCCTGCCAGATGAGAGCGGCGATGACGGCGAGGTTCATCATGACGCCCGAGGCGTAGGAGAGAAAGAAGCGGCCGTGGCTGTTGAGCACGCCAAGGCACCAGGCGGAAAAAACGAGCAGTCCAGTGCCAGGAAAGACGATACGCACCAGAGCAATGGTGAGGGCTCGCTTCTCATCGTGAAAGCCGGGGACCAGCAGGCTGACCAGCAGCGGGGCGCAGAGGATTCCGAGGGCGACGATGACGCTGGCAACCAGAGAAAGCAGCGCGAACGTGGCTTCGGCCAGTTCGCTGGCCTCACGCTGGCGGCCCTCGGCCCGGAGGCGCGCATAGACAGGAATGAAAGACGCGGAGAGAACGCCCTCGCCCAAGAGATTCTGCAGCATGTTGGGTACACGGAAGGCGGCGCGATAGGCGTCGGCTGCGAGCGAGGTTCCCAGATAGTGAGCAAAGAAGCGCTCGCGGATGAGGCCACTGAGGCGGCTGAGCAGAATTCCTGCCGCAACCATGGCGGCGGCAGCTTTGCCTCGGCGAGGCCTCGGGACAGCTTGGGACGGCGTTTCGATCATGGCTTGAGCGGTAGAGACTGGATTGATTCTACACGGTAGGCTGATAGTGGAGAGTGCCGGAATATGTCGGCGAATGGGCGAAATGTTGTGGATTCAGTACAATCAGAGGAGATCGAAACCAGGGGCATCGGTAAATGATTCATGCTTGGCACGACATCACACCGGGAGAAAACATCCCGAATGAGTTCAATGCGGTAATTGAGATTCCATTTGGCTCCAGCGTGAAATACGAACTGGACAAAAGCAGCGGGCTGATCAAGCTGGACCGGATTCTGTATTCGGCTGTGTACTATCCGGCGAACTACGGATTTATTCCGCAGACCCTGGCCGAAGACGACGACCCGCTCGACGTTCTGGTCTTCTGCCAGGAGCCCGTGGTTCCGCTGACCATCATCCAGGCGCGGACCATAGGCTTGATGACAATGATCGACGGCGGAAAGAAAGACCACAAGATCATCGCCATTGCCAGCAAGGATCCGGAGTTCAACAGCTACACCGATGCTCAGGAGATGCCGCCGCACCGGATGATGATGCTGCGCCGCTTTTTTCAAGACTACAAGCTGTTGGAGGGCAAGGCGGTCGAAGTGGAAGAAGTGCAGCCACCCAAGGATGCCTACCCGGTGATTGAGGCCGCGCTGGCGAGTTACAGCAAGCAGCGGCGTAAGGGTTTCGGAAAGTAAGAAGAAATTGAAGTGCGAGGGCGGCTCCGTTCGGGGGCCGCTTTTTACTTGGGCGCCAGGCGATGATTGCGCAAGATGGAAGCAGTGTTTGCGTAAAAGAAAAGCGCGGGCTGCGGGCCCGCGCTGGCAGATGGCCGGAACTGTCCGGCTAGTGATAATTCAAACTTAAAACCAGGAGATTGACTTCTTCTTCTTGGGAGGAGCGCTGTTGGCGTCGGCTTGCTCGCCGGTATCAGCGGCGGCGGCCTCAGTGGGCTTCTTTCCGTTCTTAATGTCTTTGGCTTCCTGAGCCTTGCGCTTGGCATCCTGAGCCTTGCGCTGGGCCTCTTTGCTTGCGAGTTTCTTCTGCTGTTTGGTTTGCTTGCTTTCGAGCTTGGCTTCCTTTTTCGCCTCACGCTTCTTTTCAGCCAGGTACTTGCTCCGCTCCTTGGGCGTCATGTGGCTGATCTTTTCTTTTTCAGCGGCGTCGGCGGCGGCTTTGGCTGCTGCTGCTGCGGCGTTGGCCTTGCGATCGTTCTCGGCCTTTTCCTTGGCATCGACTTCAGACTTGGCAAGACCGAGGCCGGAGGTGCTGCCGGTCGGTTTGGAATGGTCGTTCTTATCCTTGCCAACCACTACGACCGTCTTCTTTTTTCCAACGCCAAGTTTGCCGCGAACCTGCTTGGTTTTAGGGCCGGTATCAGAGGTATAGACCAGCTTGGTCTGGTTGGCGCTGGCGCCGCTATCGGTGTAGCCGGGCTTCACGTCGATGTAGGCCTCATCGCGCAGTTTGGTGAGGTATTCGCGTAGGGCGGGTTGCACCTTCTGGCTGTAGAGCTGTTCCTGAATCTGTTCGCGAACACGATCCAGGGGCGGGGTCCCAGCTTCGATGTGATCGGTGACGCGGAGAATGATGAAGCCCTGGCGGGTCCGGATCGGCTGGGTGAATTCGCCGGATTTGAGAGGGAAGGATTTCTCTTCCAGTTCCTTGGCGAGATCGTTGCGTTTGAAGTAGCCGAGATCGCCACCCCGATCCGCAGTGGAGCCGTTGGACTCCTTGCGGGCCAGATCGTCAAACTTGGCACCGGACTTGAGTTGCTGGTAAACCTCGTTGACTCTAGCGTCAGCGGCGGCCACCTGCTCGGGGGAAGCTTCCGCCAGCGAGCTTTGAGCGCCCGGCTCCGGCTTGAGCACGTTGGGATTGGTGGCGATCAGGATCTCACTGAGGCGGACGCGCTCGGGCTGGGCAAACTCGGACTTGTGCTCGTCATAATACTTCTGAGCTTCATCGCGGGTGGTCTGGAGGTGGCTGCCGACCTCGGAGCCGATCACCTTCTGGGTGAGAATGCCATTTTTGGTGTTTTGCTTGAACTCCTCCCAGCTGACGCCTTGGCCTTCGGCGAGCTTTTGGAGCTCTTCCATGGAGTTCGCCTTCATCTCCTTGCGCAGATCATCGAGGCGCTTAATCAGATCGGCGTCGGCGGAAATTCCCAGATCGGCGGCCCTCTGGATGAGCAACTGCTGGTCGATGAGATCGCGGAGGGAGTTGGCTGCGCGCTCGTCTTTCTGCTGCTGCGAGAGGGTCAGCTCCTTGGAATCCTGCCCGGCTTGCTCCTGGTTCCGGCGCAGATCGGCGCGAGTGATGATCGAGTTGTTGACGCGTGCGACGATCTCCTCAACGACAGTGTCTTGCTGCGCAAGTAGGGGGCAAGCAAAGGAACAGATGGCGATCAGCGACAACAGAAACTTCTTCATTGAGATCCGGGGCGCGTTGCAGTTCCTGCCCGGCACGGGGCGGGCGGAACGCCGCAAAAAGTTTGAAGGTACAAGACAAACTATTGTAACTCCCAGCGCCTGCATCAGCCAGCAGCGAACGGGTTTGCTAATCCCGGATAGCGGCGGCTAGCGCGTGAACGCCGCAAAGTCAAGAGCGTTTCCCAAAGGAGCAAGTTCAGCGAGCGGCTTAGGTGTGCAGAGCGTCGAGTTGGAAGTGCCGCGAGGAGCGCGCCGCTTGCCGACCGATCCCTCAAAGCTGCTGCGGCGCCGTTGAAGAAATCCGAACAAAAGAACACGAAGAAGGTCGCAGCTGGATATACGAACCGGAATGCTTCCGCTATAATTGATTTAGCCAGTACTGCGGAGAGATGGCCGAGTGGCTGAAGGCGGCGGTTTGCTAAACCGTTGTACGGTCAAAAGCTGTACCGGGGGTTCGAATCCCCCTCTCTCCGCCAGCAATTCTCCGCCCACCCAATAGAATCAACTAAATACAATAAAATCATAAAGATAAAGCGATAGCAAAAAACGAATATAGCGCATGAAACGAGCGTTATAGCGTTTTTACTATTTGTCTTACTAAATCGAGGGTGTCTTACCAAGGAAGTTTGGGTAGCAGGCTCCGAAGTGCCCGATGGCGGAAAGGATTAACCGCCACGGAGCAGTTCGGGGATGTTCAGTTCCTAGAGCCCCTTCTCCAGCGCAGCGTCATAATTGTGCTGGATGACAGGGCCGCTGACTGCAAAGTAATGGATGTGAGAATTCAATGATTTCCAGCCGGCAATGGCCATGAGCACGTACGGTGGAACGCCGGCGCTTGAAAGGTGAGTAAAGAACGTGTGGCGTATCGAGTGAAAGGTGGCAGGGCTCATGCCGATCTGAGCGGACAATGCGCGAAGTTGGCGTGACATACGGCAGTGCACTCCAGACGCCGAATCCCCCAAGACCAGATCCGATTCGGGTCGACGTGCATGAAGCGCTGCAAATGCCTTGCGGGACTCGGCTTCGAACGGCACCATGCGAGTGCCGATCTTCGCATCGACTACCAGTTGACCCTTGTCTAGATCGACGCTGGACCAAGAGAGGCGAACCAACTCACCGGGGCGAATACCAGTGCGCGACACGATCATGACTACATCGCACAGATCCTGCATGCCTGGGGTATTCTGAGCGGCGGCCTGGAGCTGTTGCAGTTCTGCTTGGGTGAGTGCGGCATTGGATGCTGTTGGGCGAGTGTTGCGCTGAGCTTTCTTCTTCAATGACATTGTGTGACTCCGAGACGCAAGTCGCGTCTGATAAAAGGTTATGTTGAGTGAATAGGTCTGCCAAAAGCCCAGGGGGAAAGAATGTGAGTTTTATACCGGGGAGCCCTCCCGGACAAACTCCATGACGCTGAAGTATTCGCGCATCAAACGCTCCGGCTTCACACGAAAATACCTTTGGCTGGTCTTCAATTGTGCATGTCCCAAAAACTGCTGGAGAACAGCCGCCGACATTCCAGCGTTGACATTCCGAGTTGCAAAACTATGCCGTAGGGCATGCACATTAATGTGCGGAACGCCCAGCTTCTTGCACCACTGATTGACAGTTTCCTGGATCATGCGACAGCTGATGCGTTGGCCCCGTTCCGACAGGAACAGCGCTGGGATCGAATCTTTCGTTCGGGACTCCCTGATGTAATCGCGAAGTGCCTGCATGGCTTTGGGCCCGGCCATGAATAGTCGGCGTTTCCGTCCCTTGCCGACCACTTCTCCAGTGCCGAAGTACTCGAATGTGCCATCCGGCAATTTTCGCTTGCGCCCCGTGATCGTGTCTTTGTCGAGCTGGCGAAGCTCGGAGAGCCGGAGGCCGGTGTAGATGAACAGCAAAACTATGGCTCTATCCCGCGCGTCTGTGATGCCATCCACCAGCGTGGCGAGGATGTTGTCGTCAATGGCTCGTGGGACATCGTTGTCAACCTTCGGTCGTTTTACTCGCACCACCGGGTTGGTAATACTTCCGTTCGAGTTATCGCTCAAGAAATCGTAGTAGGAGGACAGGACCGCAAGCCGCCGCGCGACCGTTGCTGGCGCAAGAGCGCCAGTACGGTCCTGGTTGAGGTACTTGAGGAAGTCATCGATGGTGCTTGACTTCGCTTGGGTAACGCGCATCCCTTTGAGGCGAAGGAATGTTTCATACCGCTGAAGGTCCTGACGATAGGCGCGCAGAGTTTCCATGCTGCTCGTTGCCAGACTCTGGAGAAACGGTTCGATGTTCATAATTCCTTTCGGTTGGTGGTACTCGGAGTGGTGATTGCGGGTAAAACCCAGTAGACATCAGAATCCTTCCTCGCAAGATGGTCGGCGTCGATCTCACTCAGATCGTCAACATCATCTTCCCGGGCCCAATCGATCCCAACTCCATTGACTTGGCCGATCTGATGATCAGTATCGAACCGATCATGGGCGATCCCCGGATCGCCATCCCACCTAACCTTCAACCATAGGAATATCGTCTTTCCGGCCCGTTTGCCGCCATCGCAATCCATTGCCGGAATGACGCCGCCGGCGGCGCTGCCGCCCGCGTATATGCTGCTTCCCGCTCGATTCCAGTAGGAGGCTGGAGAGCTGTTTTTAAGTCGATGCCTGAAATTTCATTGATCTATCGCTTAGGGGTGCGGAAATCATGTTTGATGTCTTATATAGAGTGCGGAAATAGGAGAAGTGATAGTGAGTAGAAAGAGTGCGGAAATATGAAAGGTAAGGGATGAGGGGAATCACTACCGATCTACACGGAAGCTGGATGATGAATTTGTCCGGGAGAAGAACATTGAAGGGGACGATATATATATAAGATGGCAGGGACATGGTTGCTTCTCTGGCGCACGCCCGAACTGAAAAGTCGGAGACGGAAATGTACACAGAGAAGCGCACGCTCCACCCCGGCAGCGTCTCCAAAGGGTTCGTTTCGGCGGGATGCTTGCCAGGGTTAATGGGGAAGAGACAGCCCTCGGGCCGCCGATTCGGACGGGCCTAAGTTGTTTTCTGTCAACGCCGGCGAAAGCCGCCGGAATGGACCCATTGGAGACGGCCTGCTGCGCATGATCTTCGCCAGATCGTTGAGTCTTGAGTTTGGTCTCGCTTTCTTGATTACGGAGCAGCGCAATGCGATCGACCTGCAGCGGAGTGCGTTCGATCTGACGGCCTTCGAGGCGGGCGCGCCGCATGCCGGCGCACACCCGTTCGATAATCAAGATGTTCGCTTACTGTTCTTCGTGCGCTCCCGCGGCGGCGAAGGATGCGCAGGCTGCACAACGCCCACTCGCGGATCGGTCTGGGCTGGGATCGGTCTTGCCGTATGAACTGTGCTGGAGATGGAGCTTTCGGATCAGGAGGAACCTGCTGAGTACTTCATTCTTTTCCAAGGTAGTGAATGATGATGTGCTCTTACGGGGCCTCTTTGATGTTTGATCTTATGGGATACTGTGTTGCGCGCGCCGCCGGCTTCCGCCGCCGATCTCACCGGAACTCCGTCCCCGGTATCCCCTTCAAACCGCAGATTCGAGTGAGTGTGGGTTCCGGGATCCCCCGAAAACACACCGATACTTTTCGACCAGCACCGCGGTACACCGGCGACAAAGCCCCTAATAGCAATTCCAGCCGAAAACCTCGAATTTTACATGCAGGACTTTTCGTTGTCCCCTCAAACCCCACAGGCCCGGGAATTGGCTCTGTGCTTGTTACTCTCTGTTACCTTGCCGCCGCGCCGGATTGGGATGAGATTCAATCTGACTCCTGCCTAAATCACTTTGGCTTCTGTTGCTATGCCGCCGTCGCTAGTGACTTTCTATAACGCGCGGACACCAGAACGGCCGCGCCGCCCGCCGATAAGTTCACGCCTTTCCAGCGTTGCATATATGTCGGCATGGTATACGAAGTAGCAGCCAGTCCAGGTGCCGTGACTGCAGGTCTAATTCGGGCGCCGACTTCGTCGTCGTGTGTCAGGCGGCGGACCATACATGCACGGTGACAAACAACGCGCCGCTCAGCACTGCGGAGAGAAGACTGCTCCGGTCTGCGGGCGTGGCCGCTTCTTTCGAATGCCAAAATACAATTTTAGATTCGAGCATGAACTTCATTGCGGAAGAGAATCTTATGATGTTTTCCGATTTGTTTGCGGAAGTGTTGCCTATTCGGTCGCCCGAACGAATCAGAAGAAGCGTTCAATAACTTTCCACCGTTTTGTTTCCACTGTCTTGCCATAAGCCAGCTCTCTATGAGACCTAAACCGTATGGCGAACGCATAACTCCCCCGAACCTTACATGCTTCCATTAAAATACCCGTTCCAGCGCTACTATTCATTCGGCTTAGCTGTGAGTTTCAGTTCAACTTTCGGATTCATCGGTTATGCTTGCGACCCTTGCCAGCAAATCTGTCGGGTGAATCGGTTTCGGCAACAGCTCAAAATCATATCCTAGCCGTCCGACCATATCGAGAATATTCTGCGTGGATGCCATCCCTGAAAACAACAGAATTTTACACGTGGGGTTACGCTCTTTGAGGAGAACGGCCATTTCCACACCGTTCATTCCAGGCATCATTATGTCGGTGATAACCAGATCGGGGGAGCGGAATGCGGCCTGCGCTAACGCGGTCTGAGCGTTATAGAACGCGCTTACCTCATACCCCGCCTTGCGGAGTATCACTTCCAGTGTGTCGGCTATACATCGCTCGTCGTCCACCACAAATATTCGTTCCGCCATGATTTCTCCCTGAACTGTTTGATCTAGGACACGTTAGCGGCAAGGCCTGTAGTGCTGGAAAAATGGCTACTTTGGAACAACCGTCTGTGTTGCTTCCTTTTCGCCATGTCTGGTCAATGTATAGTGGGACGTGACTAAAGTTTTGCTCGCAAGTTTCTGTTCTGAAATCAGAACAGGCGCTTGTCGGTATGGCTACCGGATATAAATGGCCGGGTGACGAGAGCGCAAACGAGGCTACGAACCCCTATGGCACTGTTGTCCTAGAGCCTCCAACATCGCGTCTCCAGCTCAGGGGGCAACTACCGTTTCCTCGATCACATCAGGTCCGGAACTGGATTCCGGGCTCCAGGGAATCCTCCAAACGACCGCTGCGTTCAGTCCGATGTGACTGAAAACAATAAACAAAGAGAAGCATGTAGCTGGTTGAATCAAACACACCTACGTTGCCGATCGCTCGCAACACTCGCGGATAGTTCGATGGAAAGCCGCTGAATTAGCTTGGCCTTCTCGTATTCTGTATGAATAATTCAGTACAGGTTTTAATAAATGAATACGAGCAAATTCCATGACGTCTATCCGTTTCGAGAAGATCGCCTGCGTGACAGCACTACTTTTGATTTTTCTCGCCAATTCTGTTTTCGGGCAGACCTCCAAGGGCTCGATCAGCGGGGCCGTCACTGACACGAGTGGCGCTCTAATCACCGGAGCAACAGTCAGGGCGACAAATGAGAATACGGGTGAAGTTCGTGAAGCTACGACTGCTGAACTTGGCCGATATCGTATAGAAGCCCTTGAGCCTGGAATCTACGACGTCGCCATCACGCAAACGGGTTTTGTGCCCCTGATTTTGGACAAGATTACGGTGTCCGGATCGGTCGTAACCAGTGTCAATGCAAAGCTGACGGTCGGCGGCGCTGCCCAAACCATCGCTGTAGAAGCCTCGGGCGCGGCCGTGCAGACGGAGAGCGGCGCGTTAAGCCAGACCATCAGTACCTTCGAAATACGTGAGATTCCAAATCAGAGTCTGAATCCCTACGCGCTCGCCACCACGCTTCTCGGCGTCAGCACCGTGACCGACGGCACCTACAACTTTGTCAACGGCGTAGAGTACAGCTCGAATGGCTCACGTCCTCGAGGCAACAACTTCCTTGTCGAGGGGCAGGATAACAACGATGCAGGCATTCGCGGTCAGGGCTTCCAGCCGGAAAACATTTACTCGATCCAGGAGGTCACAGTTCTGCTCAGCTCCACCTCTGCTGAATTCGGCAATGGCGGCGGTGCGATTGCCAATTTGATTTACAAGAGGGGCACCAACAACTTTCACGGAGCAGTGTGGGACCTGCTCTCGAACTCTGCGCTGGACGCCAACGACCATGCCAATGTGATCGCCGGAATCCCCAAGAGTAGCTATCGAGAAAACTTCTTCGGCTTTAACCTCGGCGGTCCGTTGAAGAAGGACAAGTTGTTCTTCTTCACCTCCTACCAGTGGGACAACTATCGCTCTTCGGCGAATGGTGGAGTATTGACGCTTCCTTCCGTTGCCGGCGTTGCCGTTCTTCAGAAATATGCCTCGAATCCCCGGATTGCTGCCATGTTGGCGGCTTACGGCTCGCTCCGCGGCGATCCGACCCGTGCCGGCGCTCCGGCGCCGATACCACTTGGGTTGGATCCGGTGACAGGCCTGGATCGCGACTCAGTTCAAGTAGGCCTGTTCAACCGAACAGGTGTACCGCTGGACTACAATTCGCCAGAGTTCGACGCTACCGGTGACTACAACATCAGCCGGAACGACATGCTTCACCTGCGCTACATTCGCACCAGTTTCAACACGCCTTACGACTTCTTCCATTTCCCCAACAATCTTCCTGGCTTCGACACGGAACAGGACGGAGCATGGCAGAATGCTGGAATCACCTATTCGCATATTTTCAGCCCTGCGCTACTCAACGAAGTCCGCATCTCTTACGGGCGCATGGGGCTCTCCTTCCTTCCGCGCCCGGATAATGTTCCCGCCTCCACCACGGCGACCATCTCGATAGCCGGCCTTCAAGGGTGGGGTGCGAATCAATCCGTTCCGCAGGGCCGGTTCCATGACACGTACCAGTTGCAGGAGTCGCTGAGTTGGAGCAAAGGTAGACACTTCCTCAAGATTGGCTTCGATCTCGCCGATGTTCGGGCACGGGACGCCATTCCATACAACTTCCATGGTTTGATCAGTTACGCGCCAGGGGGTGGCTACCAGGCGTTGGCCAACTACCTGGACGACTATTCCGGTGGGACCGCCACGGTCAGCCAGACGTTCGGCAACTCGGTCGTCCATGCCAGTCTGCCTTCACAGAACTATTTTCTTCAGGACTCCTGGAGGGTCCGCCGGGATCTGAGTCTCGATTATGGGCTCCGCTATGAATACCATGGCACCCCTGCCAACCAGCTCGCATACCCGGCGATCAACTACAGCAATCTTGGTTGCTACACCTGTGTCGTCAAGCAGGAAGGTGAAAAGGAGGACTTTGGTCCACGCTTCGGTTTTGCCTATAGTCCAAACTTCTGGCAGCAGTTCCTGGGAGACGGCAAATTTGTGGTTCGCGGCGGCTTCGGCGTGTTCTACGATGCGCAGTTCGCCAATATCCTCGACAATACGCAGGCAAGCTCGCCAAATTCTGTCGCCTCGGCGAAAAATGTCTCCGGCAAAACTCGCGGTTTGGCCAACTGGTCCTCGTACTTATCCCAATTGCCCACCTCTCCTAATGCCAACGCTCTTGAAGAAAGTCAGGTCGCTCACCTGTTGTCGCCGGAGATTTTACAGTGGCACCTCGATATTCAGCGCGAGTTGCCGGCCAAGTTCACTCTGGACATCGGCTATGTAGGCACACGCGGCGAACACCTCTATGCCAGTACTTTTGCCAACCCATTTCTTCCCAGTGGTGCTCGGTTGATCCCGTCCCGCGGTACGATTGTGGTTCGAGACAACAGTGGCGACTCGATCTATCACGGACTTCAGGTGCAGGTAGATCGGAAATACTCGAAAGGCTTCCTTTTCCGCAGTTCGTACACCTTCTCTAAAATGATCGACGACTCTTCAGAAATCCGCACACCGGGCCCCAGCCAAAACGGTGTGCAGAGCACCGAATCCACCTACCCGGCTGTCCAGTACCCGGCCCCGCGCGGTGCGACGAATCGTTCAGTCTCGGACTTGGATCATAGACAGCGCTGGGCGTTCACATACATTTACGATATTCCCAAGTTCGCTGCAAACGGCTCACTTCTCAGGGGAGCGGGATATCTGCTGAACGGCTGGCAGATTTCCGGCACGACCGCATTCCAGTCCGGCACTCCGTACAACGTGGAAACTGGATTTGACAGCAACGGCGATGGCGTAAACAACGATCGTCCAAGCGTCGGCAATCCTCATGCCCCGCTGGCCAGCTATGCGTTCGCTGCCAATCCCTGGTTTGCGAGCGGGGCGCCGTCCAATCTCCTCTGCGCCGGTCCAACCTTGTGGTTTTCTAATAGCTGCACCCCTGTGTCGTCCAATCAGGTCCACTGGATCATCCCTGCCGATGGTCAGGGAAACGTGGGACGCAACTCACTGATTGGCCCTTGGTACAACTCCTCGGCCTTCAGCGTGACCCGAAACATCCCGGTGCACGAGAGCCAGGCGTTACATATCCGTGCGGAGGTTTTCAACCCCTTCAACCAGACTTACAGGGATGGCGATGGATACTGGCCGAACATGCAACTCGTGTCGGGCGTTGTCCCTTCCGGCTCGGTTGCGTCCTCAACATTTGCGAATTTCTCGACCTCGCTTCACGGCAGCCGGATGATCCGTATGCTACTCAAATACAGCTTTTGATCCAAGCCATATTGGCAGGAATTCTCCGGTGCAACCGGTGGCCCGTTGAATCGACGTATACTTAGGAGATGCCAATTCGGACGGAGACTTGAGCGTGCATCCCGGCAAGAGACTTCGGCAAGTGCGCGAACAGCTGGGCTTAACGGTACGTGACGTGGAAGCCGCTAGCAGCCGTTTGGCAAAAAAGCGAGGAAATAGCGCGTTTTCGATTCCGCTCAGTCGCCTCTCAGATATCGAGAACAAAGAAGTTATACCAAGCATCTATCGGGTCTATTCGCTTGCCGCAATCTACCGTAGAGAGGTTAGGGAAATCCTCGCCTGGTATGGCGTCGATCTGGGGGATATCGCTTCGGATCTGGACATCGCGATGGTGCCTCAAACCCATCGGATCGGTTCCATTGACGTTACCGGCGACGTGAAAATACCGGTTTTAAAAGAACTGGCCTTCGATCCCGCTCAGAACTACAATTTAGGACGCATTATCGAGCGGTGGGGGGTCGTGCCGTTCGCATTCCTTGCGCAGTTTGCGAATGTAAACTTCACTTATGCATACATTGGGATGGAAGATTTCACTATGTGTCCGATACTTCCACCCGGGTCATTCATTCAGGTTGATGAAACAAGGGACAAGATTATGGACGGCGCCTGGAAATCTGAATATGAACGGCCGATCTACTTCTTGGAGACGCGAAGCGGCTTCAGATGCGGCTGGTGCCGGCTGCGAGATGGACAACTCACTCTGCAGCCTCACCCGCTTTCGCCCGAACCGGTGCGAATGTATCGCTATCCGCAGGAGGTTGATGTTGTGGGAGAGGTGGTGGGTGTTGCGATGCAGCTTCGCGAGCGGAAGTAACGCATGAATATTCTCCGCAGCTTGCGCCCGACGACCCGCTTCCACCATTCCTGTCCCGCCCACGTCTGCTATCCAGTGCGTTCGGCGTTCGTCTCCTTCTGGAACGCGCGATCACGCTCGAATTTCTTTTCGTTAGGATCCTCTGTCGGTAACCACAAAAAAGGCCTGTTCCGGTTTCGTAACAGATTTCAGATTTCGGTTTATTTAGGCCCACAGGATCTAGGCTCCGCATACGGCAACCAGCCGTATCGGAGCTTCCGTGAACAGATCGTGCCTTCTCCTCGCGCTCGGAATTGCGCTCAGCCTCAGCATGTCGGTCAGCGCAACCACCAAGACATCGACGACGACTACAATTCACAACGTTTCATCCGTAGCAGCGTTGACAGCAGAAGCCTGCTGCGGCGGCGATCCGGACGGCGATCCCAACTGCGGATCGGCGTGCCTTGCTCCGTCCAGCACAATTCACGAGGTTTCACCCGTAGCAGCGTTGGTGAAGGAAGCCTGCTGTGGCGGCGATCCGGACGGCGACCCCAACTGCGGATCGGCGTGCTTTGCTCCGTCCAGCACGATTCACGATGCTTCACCCGTGGCAGCGTTGATGAAGGAAGCCTGTTGCGGCGGCGATCCGGACGGCGATCCCAACTGCGGATCGGCGTGCCTTGCTCCGTCCAGCACGATTCACGATGCTTCACCCGTGGCAGCGTTGATGAAGGAAGCCTGTTGCGGCGGCGATCCGGATGGCGATCCCAACTGCGGATCGGCGTGCCTTGCTCCGTCCAGCACAATTCACGAGGTTTCACCCGTAGCAGCGTTGATGAAGGAAGCCTGCTGTGGCGGCGATCCGGATGGCGACCCCAACTGCGGATCGGCGTGCCTTGCTCCCTCCGGTACGATTCACGAGGTTTCACCCGTAGCGGCGTTGATGAAAGTAACGTACTTCGTCGGCGATCTGGATGTCGATCCGACGTGCGGTTCGACGTGCCTTGCGCCATCAATCACAGCGGATGCAACTGTTGCGATTTAATGGCAGTTGGCCGCTTCTCAAATCGGAGCGGCGGCCAATGAGTTCATTCCAACACTATTCGTACATCAGCGTATGGTTTCTCGTGCTTCTGTCTGAAACAAGTCTCCTGCTCGTGCTCTTCTGGCGCAGAGCCTGGCGAGGTAATGCTGCTTTTGCTTCGTTCATTACGTTCTGCGTTCTGCGCTCGTGCGTGCTGTTCTATTCCAGCTTCACGTTGAAGGGCTCGATGGCATACTCGCTCATACGATGGGGGGCTTATGTGCCGCAGTCCGTGCTTCTCATCGCGGTTGTGCTTGAGGTGATTCAGATTGTCTTTCGTCCGTATGACGCTCTTCCGAGAGGAGCGCGCGGCAACTTCGTGTTGGCCATCTTTACTTTCACCTTTTTGACGGCATTGTTTACCCTTCAATTTCCCGGAAGGCAGTTCTCGGAATGGATTACATTTTTGAGGGCTATGGATCAGGGAGTGTCGTGGAGTCTGCTGGGCATATTCGCAATTATCTCTGTATTTGCCAAAGTGTTGGGCATTCCCTGGAATCATCGGGTATACGGAATCGTCGTTGGATTTCTTTTCTATCTGTCGGTCGATGTAGTCTTCGTCACCAGCGCAGCCCGGATGGGATCCGCTTTTCGCAACTATATCTCGTTAGTGGATATGCTGGCATTCCTCATAACATGTTCTGAATGGACTTACTATTTCGCACGCCAGGAAGTGCCGCGGACTGTGCCGAAGATGGAAGAGGTAAGAAGAATTGCGGAAATACTTAGCCAATACGTATTCGTTATCGAATCACTGGAGGTAGCTGGTTCCCGCCAGGAAGCCTCATGCAAAACGCCGGCTCAGCTTGTGCTTAGGAATGAGGAGAGATGATAAATAAGAAAGCCAGAATCCTATCGTTCCAAGAACTCATTGACGCACTGGAACATGTCGAATTGGACGAACTCCAGTCAGATATTCCCGCGAACGTACGCGCCGAACTCGCACGCATGAAGAGGAATTTGGCCGCGATTCTCTCTTTCTTGGGGAACAGCGCAATTCCAGATCCCGCGGTCGAACCGAAATTATCCGAGGCGATCAGCACCGTTCGCCAGGAGTGCATGTCTTTGCACTTGAATATTTCCAAGATGCTTCTGTTTCACTTTTTTCGTCTCAATCTGGTTATGGATTCGCAATACCCGTCAGTAGCGGCAGCCCAATATGAACACATAAGTCAAGCAGTATGCCAGATTTGCCAGATGTTTGCGCCCCAGTTCACCGAGCAGTTGGGTCATGCATTGTGATTGGCTGGGAGTTGCCAGAGTAAGCTAATTGAAAATGCGCAGGCTTGAGAATGTTGCACAAGAGCGGCGGAAAAATCCTAGGTTGTTTCAATTTGATGGCTGGACTTGGCGGCTTTCCCGAACCTGAACTGCTGCGTAATCGAGATTACTCGAATTATCTATAAGCTGTTCCAAAAACAGAACAGCGTGAAGGTTATAGCAAAGTGCGCTTTTCTCATTCGAAGGTTTCTTGTGGAGCGAAATACCTCAACGAATCGAAAAAGGATTCGGCGGTTTTCGTGAGGGGTGGGCATGAATGAAAGTGAGCTGAAGTTTCAAGCAGTCTTTGACCAGTCTTATGATTTCATTCACTTGCTAACCGTCGAAGGCAGACTGCTAGATGCGAATGCAGTCGCTTTGAACTTTATCGGTTTAGAGAAGACGGATGTCCTTGGCATGCACTTCTGGGAAACTCCCTGGTGGGCACATTCCCAGGAGCTGCAGGAACAAGTCCGCTCGGCCATAGAGAAGGCCGCAAAGGGTGAACTGCTGCGATTTGAAGCAACGCACCTCTCTACCGATGGGAATCTCCACATTATTGATTTCTGCGTTAAGCCAGCGACAGATCGGATGGGCAACGTTGCTTTCCTTATTTCGGAGGGCCGGGACATTACCGAGAGGAAGCGGGCAGAGGTGGCCTTGCGCCGGTCCGATGCGGAGCTTCGTTCTTTCATAGAACGGAGTCCATTCGGTGTCTTTCGAGGCAGTATCGAGCAGGATAAGTTTCTGGAGGTCAATCCTGCCCTTGTAAATATGCTTGGGTATGCTTCTGCGGAAGAGCTGTGCTCCACTACGCTTTCCATTGAGATCCTTCTTGATCCTCTGGAAATGCCGCGGATATTGACCCCGCTTCTGCGAGATGGAAACGTCAATGCCATAGAAATTCAGTTCAGGAAGAAAACCGGAGAGACCATCACCACATCTTTGAACGGGCGCCTGGTTCAAGACGCTCTCACAGGGGACTTGGTGATTGAGGGGACAGTGGAGGACATTTCCGACCGCAAGCGTGCCGAGCGGGCGCTGCGCGAGAGCGAGGAATACTTCCGCCAAGTAGTTGAGAGCACTCCGGTGGGGATTTACATCCAGACCGACGGATTGCTGAGATATCTAAATCCTGCTGCTCTAGCCATGGTCGGCGCGGAGAGCCTCGACCAAGTTGTTGGCCGTGGTTATTTAGAGATAATCCACCCGGACTATCATGCTGCTGTCGCGGAGCGCGCCCGCATCGTGACTGTAGAAAAGAAAGCCGCTCCTCTTCTGGAGGAACGGCTACTCCGCCTCGATCAAACCATTTTTGACGGTGAGGTGATTGCCATACCGTTCGTTTTCGAAGGGCGGAACGGCGCGCTTGTCTTTGTCCGCGATATCACCGAGAACAAACGGGAAGAGCACGAAAGACGTGAACTCGAGCAACAACTTCGCCATGCTCAGAAAATGGAAGCCGTAGGTAGGCTCGCCGGCGGTATTGCCCACGATTTCAACAATCTTCTCATGGTGATTCAAAGCTACGCTGAAATGCTGCAAAGCAGACTTCCTGCTCACGATCCCCTGCGTAACAACACACGTGAAATCATGGAAGCTGCCAGGCGCGCAGCCAGCCTCACCGGCCAACTTTTGGCGTTCAGTCGCAAGCAAATCAATTCTCCCGTCGTGCTCGATCTGAACGCGCTAGTGAAAAATACTGCTCGGATGTTGAAGCGACTTATCGGTGAGGATATTGAACTTCGAGTAGAGCTGGGAGAGTTACTGTGGGCAATTGAGGCAGACTCAGATCAGATCGTTCAGGTTCTCATGAACCTTTGCCTCAATTCGCGGGATGCCATGCCGCAAGGTGGCACGCTTACGATTGCAATCGAAAACATCACTCTGGATGAAGCGAGAATTGGCGATCATCCATATATGCTGCCCGGAGAATACGTAAAGATCACGTTCATTGATACCGGGATGGGCATTAGCGAGGAGAAGCAAGAACACATCTTTGAACCCTTCTTTACTACTAAGGACGTTGGAAAGGGAACGGGGTTGGGACTTGCGACTGTTTACGGCATCGTAAAACAAAATGGCGGATACATTTGGGTAGACAGTGAACTTGGTCATGGCGCCTGTTTCACGATCTGCCTGCCGCGCGCGTTATCAACAGTCCTAGACCCCTCGTCGACAAAGTTCGACGCGCGGCCGGCAGGAATGCAGCCAACAGGAACGGACATTATATTGGTCGCTGAAGATGAAGATGCCTTGAGGGAGGCGATATGTAGCTATTTGCGCAGCTTGGGCTATACGGTTTTCGCAGCCGGCTCAGGGCAGGAAGCACTTTCGTTGGCGAGTCAACAACAGCGCATCGATCTTTTAATTACGGATGTCGTAATGCCCAAAATGAGCGGCACAAAGTTAGCCCAATTACTTGGAAGCGCAAATCCTCATCTAAAGACGCTCTACATGTCCGGCTATACAGAAGATGAGGTACTGCGACGCGGTATTCATGGGCATAAGGCAAAATTCCTGCAGAAGCCGTTTAACTTGAGCACACTTGCACGCAAAGTGCGCGACACGCTGGAGCGGACAGATCGATGAGACATACGCCTTGCCAGTGCGAGTGAATTTGGCGCCATTAAGCTGTAGGTTTACGGCAAGAACGCCCATTTCAACGCGTTATTGATCTCCGGACGGATCCTTGAGTTGCGCCTGCTTTGCCCAATAGCCTCGCCCGGGAAGCGAGATGCCCATCTTCTTGCAGTGTTTGTGAATGGCGACATCGGAGACGCCGTATTTCTTTGCCAGCTGTCTGATTGGCTCTGACCAAACCTGCTTCTCGAGCAGGTCGCGATCCCAGATGCGCAAGGGCCTCGCGGAAACGTCTGCTTCCCCGTCCACCTCTTCGATAGTTGTGGTCTGTCTCCGCGCATTCTCCGCTGCGGCGACGGCCTGCCTGACCCGGCAGATCTCGGCGAAGCGCAGCAATCTCTGGCGGTTGTATTTGTTGCTGGCGACCGCGGAGGCGAGGGCCGCCGGCCCGAGCTCAGCGCCAATCTTGTCCGCGTATTTGAAGCAGTCCGCCACCGTTTTCATGGGGCTATAGACGCGGATCTGCACTTCTTCTATCAGTCCCAGGGTCACGACACCTTGGGCCAACGCGTCGCCAGACGCGAAAACAAATTTGATCGGGAGTGGATCGACCTGCGGCTCGCGCGCCTTCTTGTCGATTGTCACCCAGATGGCTTCCGGCTCCTCGGCAATCAGTTCGTGAAACCAGAGTGCCGAGAACAGGCAGATGATTCCCTGAGGGACACGCTTGCAGGCCTCGACGAGTCGTTGCTGGGGAGTTTGCTGCCTGCCGGGCAGCACGTACATTCCACGTCCGACTCGCTCGATCAAACCAGCACTACAGGCCACACCAACGTACTGTGTATGAATACTTGCGTTCTTGAAGTCGCGGTTGCGCGCAACGCCAATTTTCCCGACTAGCTGGACCACACGTTCAATAGGTGTCCACGTGTCCATCAGACCGCCTTTCCCGCCGACAAAAATGTTGGGATTCGAACCCAACTTTGGCAAAATGTCGGTCGATAGACAATTTACACCGCAAGAAAAAACGCCTCCAGTTGCATTATAGTTGCATAGTGACGCCCGAACTGCGGTTTTCTTCCCGACTTAGAGCCGCTAAACACGGGGTAAAACGTTGATTCCTAACAACAGGGGGTGAGCTGGACTCCGTTGCTAAACCGTTGTACGGTCAAAAGCTGTACCCGTGGTTCGAATCCCCCTCTCTCCGCCAGCAATTCTTCGCCCATCCAGTAGAATCAACTAAATACTAAAATCAATAAGATAGTAAGACTTACTCAACGTGGACAGAGTGGACACACTGGCCGCCAGAGGTCAGTTGCGCCTGTTTTGTCTTACAAAACGGCTGGTGTCTTACAAAGGGCGGAAACTTCTGAACTTGGTAGTCGCTTGCGAAGCTTATCGCACCGGTTCCGGCTTCGGAAGGCCCAGCTGTGAGACATTCTGCGGGACTTCAAAGACGTACAGGGTGTGATTCAGGACGGTTCTTAGCGGGTACTGCAAGAGCCAACGGTAGGCGAAATGGTTATGAAGCAGTTGTCCGGAAAGATTGGTCGCACTGATTACGACGATTCCGGTCGGGCGATCCTCTTCGTGCATGCGGGTGTAGCGTATGCCATACCAGGTGGGATCGACGTCTCCGACATAGGCCAAGTGCATGGGCTCGGCGGCGGGGTGTTCGGCCTGGAATTGGCGGAGCGCAACGAACCCTTGTCCCCAATCGTTGTTGCTATCGCTGAGCAGTTGCCAGGTATTAGCGGGCTTGACGAGCACGGTGAAGTAGGAGAGATAGTCCGGTGCATAGCGGGCAATGTCGGCTGCCTGCGCGATCAATAGAACTCCAAACAAAAGTTTCGTCCGGCGCAAGTTCCAGCGCCAACCGCGTGCCCACTCCGCAAAGGCTCCTGCATAGAGCAGGAGAAAGGGATAGAGCGGCAGGACGTGGCGAACGCCGATATCGATGTGCGCGGTAATGGCGAAGAGAAAGTAGACGGCGGGAACAAGACTCATCAGCAGCAGATCGCGGCTGCCTGCAACCTTGCGCCGAAGCACTACGCAAGCACCCGCTATCCCCAGCAGAAGAATGATGAGCGGCCACTTCAAAAGCATCGCGGCCGGGAAGTAGAGCTTGAATCCGTTGGCCGAATAATGCTCCAGGAGAAAGCTCTTATGCCCCTCCATATTGTGTACAACCACCGCTCCCAGGCCGGTCATCCACTCGCACGCCGGCACAAAGATGGAAATGGGGTTTTTGAGCGTCGGCATCTCGTATTGCAGTAGCTTTGTGTAGCCGGAGAAATGGATGTTGACCATTTGACCGGCGAAAGTCACCTTGGAGACGTGGAAGAAATATCCTGCCCAAACCACCATGCAGGCGAGAAGCAACATCGCCGCCGTTCTTCGCCACTGCAATCCGTTCGGGTTAAGTTTGAATTCTCCCGGAGCGAGTACAAGAACCAAGCCCAGCAACAGCAGTAACAGCGGCGGGCTATTGAACTTGGCCAACAGCAGGCCGCCGAGCAAAAGTCCCAGAAGCACAGCCTGAGCGCGGGACGGGTTGCGCCAATAGCGCATCCACTGCACTACGCACGCGAATACGAATAGACAGCCCACGCCATCGATATTTGCCAATGAAAAATGAGCAATCAGCTCTGGTGAAAGGACTGCCAGGGCCAGCACAAAATTAGCCGTCGGCTCAGAAAATAATCGGCGCGCAGTTCCCCAAAGCAGAAGCAACAACGCCACTCCGAGCAAGACGTTGACTGGACGCACGCGGTAGAGCCAGACCTCCGGCGCGGGCGAGAAGGGTCGGATCTCTTTGTCGGTGTTCGGGACGTTCTGATACCTCAAGTTCGCATTCAGAATTGGAAGCGTGAAAAGCAGTCGTACCAGTGGGGGTTGATCGTCCCACTTCTTGAATTCCCCGAAACGCCATGCCTCGAGTCCTGCAACGATGTGTTCGGGCTCATCGTAAGTGAACGATTGGGTACGGATGAACCACGCGCATTGCAGCACGAAAATCAGGATCAGCAAGGCGACGACAACCAGGCTGCGGCTGGGGCTGCGGGTAGGAAGGGCAGGGAGGGCACGCAGGGCAGGCGTGGTTGAGACCGCCAACTGCGGGTCTGTGGTTGCAAGGGTGGGCACTGTACAATCAGATTACAATAGACCAGGCCTGCAACGCTTTAGAATTCCGGTGATCAGACGGTCCGCAGTACGATAAGTTTTCCTGGTTCTGTCATTTCCATGTTGTCACGGCTGCAGGATCTGAACCGCCTGGGGATGAACCTGCTGCGGATTGAGATCGCTTGCGTCCCATCCTCCACCTAAGGCTTTTACCAGATAAACCGAGCTGACCATCTGCTGTCCGAGCAACTGCGTCGCCAAGCGCTCGTTAGAGAGCAAGGTGCTCTGCGCGGTAATGACGTCGAGGTAGGTGGTAACCCCTCCGATGTAGCGGTTATTGGCGAACTCAAGCTCGCGCCGGGCCTCTTCGACGGCAGAGGCCTGCGTGGTGGCCGCCTGCGCGAGGGTCTGCAGATTGCTGAGGCCGTCCTCGACCTGCTGGAACGCCGTCAGCACAGACTGGCGGTAGTCGGCAACGGAGACATCATAGGCCGAACGCGTGGCCGCCAGATTGGCAGCGGTTGCGTCCTCCCTGAAAGACGGGCTCCAAGGCATCGCGCGCCGAGGGCCCAGAAGAGGCTGGGCGCGTTGGCCAGCGTGGCAGATGTCGCGACTCTGCCAGCCGCCCGCGCCGCCGAGCGTGATGTGGGGATAGAAAGCTGCGCGTGCAATCCCGACCTGCGCGTTGGCATAAGCGACCTGGCGTTCGGCGGAGGCGATATCCGGGCGCCTCTCCAGCACATCGGAGGGGACTCCGAGCGGCAATGGCGGCGGCGTGGCCCGCAAAGGCGCGGCCGCGACGTTGAAGCTCGATGCCGGCTGCCCTACCAGCACCGCGATGGCGTGCTCATATTGCGCACGCGACTGCCGCACCAGAGCGAGCTGAGTCAGGGTCGCATCGAGCAGCGCGGCTTGTTGCGCAACTTCCAGCCCGCTGGCGATGCCGCCGTTGTGCCGATTGTTCACCAGATCCAAGGCCCCTGCGTTCGTAGCCCACGTTCTCCTCTACCACCTGCAACTCGGCATCGAGTTCGCGCAAGGAGAAATAATCGGCGGCCAACTCGGCGGTCAGCACCATGCGCGCGTTCTCAAGATCGGCGGCCGAGGACTGGAGCGTTGCATTTGCGGCCTCAACCCTATGCCGCACGTCACCAAAGAGATCAGCCTCATAGTTGAGATTGAACGGAACCGTGAAGACATTCTGCGTATAAGAATTGAGTGCCAGCGCACCGCTCAGAGGACGATCGGCTCCTGCGGATTGACGTGCCGCGCTGGGATCGGTGGAGACTTGAGGGAACATTTGCGAGGTGGCAACGCGAGCCAGCGAACGCGCCTGCTCCAGCCGTCCCCGCGCGGCGAGCAGTGACTGATTCGCCAGCAAGAGTTGCTGCTCGTAGCCGTCGAGCGTGGGATCATGAAAGACCTGCCACCACGGACCTTTCGGAATTGAATCCTTGGGCGCGGCCTGCTGCCACGGAGGTTCGGTCTTCCACGCCGTCGGCACTGTGGCCGTCGGCGCGGTAGCGGCGGGACGCTGATATCGTGGCCCAACCGCACATCCGGCAGCCAGCCCCAGCAGCGCGAGCGCCAGAGGAAGGGCGGCTCGCTTTGCGTTGCGCCCTAGCTTAATTTTTGGGGTGCGAATTGGGGTGCGAATTGGGGTGCGAATTACGTTGCGTTTCACTGCGCGCTCCCCTTCTGCTTGCCGACCTCCGGTTGCCCATGTTCCTGCTGTGCCGGTGAGGGCTGCGCGACGTTCACCGGTTGACCTTCCTCCAGCGAGTCGGGTGGATTGATAACGATCTGGTCGCTCACCGCCAGTCCGCCCAGAACCTCAAGCGAAGCGCCATAATCGCGGCCAATGTTGAGCGGGCGCAACTCTACCTTGCTGTCCGCCCCAATGACAGCAACCCGTGCGCCTTCGGAGCGGAACAGCATGGCGTTGACCGGAACCGTGAGCTTCTGCACGTTGGAGCCGACCGCGAAATGAACCTGGCCGAAGGAGCCAGGCAGCAGGCGGCCATCCTTGTTGGGCACATCGACTTCGGTAAGCAGGGTGCGGGTAGCCGGGTCGATAGCCTCGGCTGTGCGCGCCACCACGCCGGCAAATTTCTCACCAGGCAGCTCCTGCAATGTGACCGTGGCCTTGACGCCAACTTTGATGTACGGCGCATAAGCCTGGGGAACGCTGGTGTACACGCGCAAAGTATCCACTTGGGCCATGTCGAAGAGCTCCCGGGGGCCCGCTCCGGCATTGATCAGCGCGCCGGGTCCACGTTGCGGCGGGTCAGCACGCCAGTAAATGGCGAGTAAACGTTCTTGAACGATTCAAGCTGTTCCAGGCGGCGAACATTAGCATCGGAGGCGGCCAGGTTGGCCTTGCTCTGCTGGTATCCGCTGCTCTGCTGGTCGGCCTCCTGCTGCTGAAACCGAGTCGGTCTTGCGCAGGCTCTCCCAGCGATCGGCGCTGATCTTTGCCAGCTCCATCTGCGACAGAATCTGCTGCCGCGTGGCGCGGGCCTGACTTAGCTCCTGATCGACTTCCGGGGTGTCGATCTACGCCAGCAACTCGCCTTTCTTCACCTGGCTGCCAATGTCCTTGTACCAGCGCACCAGGTAGCCATTGGTGCGGGCGAAAATCGGCGACTCTTTGAATGCCTGCAGCGAGCCGGGCAGCACCAGTTCCACGTCGGGCTTTTCCGCCACCGGATGCACGACGGCAACGGTTGGCACGGCGTTCTGCTCGGTCTCCTTGGCCAAAACGCGGCTGTGACTCAAACGCTCCAGCAAGGTGAAGCCCCCGGCGCTCAACAACACGAGCAGGGCCACGCCGACCATCACCAGCGCCTTGCGCGGCGGCGCCGGTGGCAGCTCGGGCGGACGCTCAATGCCCGGATGCTGATGCCTGGCATGTTGCTGGATCGCCTCGATCTCCTCGTCGCGCTGAGCCTGCGACATGTGCGCAGAATGCTCCATTTCGTGCGACTCGGGCTGCTTCAATTCGTTCTCTTCACTCATGCTTGACTCCGGATTCAAACGCTGTTTACTCCTGCTCGAGGCGCGCACGCCGCGCTTCCAGGCGGCCATGGAAAATTGCAAAGACACTTGGCACAAAAAACAAAGTGGCAACCGTGGCAAACAACAGTCCGCCAATCACGGCCCGGCCCAGCGGAGCATTCTGTTCTCCGCCTTCGCCCATCCCCAGCGCCATCGGAACCATACCAATCACCATGGCCAGGGCGGTCATCAGCACCGGCCTCATACGAGTGTATCCGGCGGCGATGGCGGCCGGAATCGCCGCCAGTCCCTCGTCCATCTGCTCGCGCGCGAAGCTGACCATCAGGATCGAGTTCGCGGTCGCGACGCCCATGCACATCACCGCGCCGGTCAGCGATGGCACGCTCAAGGTAGTGCGGGTGAGCAGCAGAATCCAGCAGATTCCCGCCAGCGCACCTGGCAACGCCGAGATGATGATGAACGGATCGAGCCAGGACTGGAAGTTGATGACGATCAGCAAGTAGACGAGCAGGATCGCGCCCAGCAGTCCGATGCCAAGGCCAATGAACGAGGAGCGCATCGTACTGACCTGGCCGCGAAGCACGATCTGCGTACCGCGCGGCAGATGTCCATTGAAGTCTTGGATGATCTTGTCGGTTGCCGCCGCGACCCCGCCGAGATCGCGGTCCTGGGTGCTGGCGTACACGTCAATCACGGGCTGCACGTTGTAGTGATTCACCACCGCCGGACGCGCCACCGGTTGCAACTGCACAAGGTTGCCGAGCACCTGCGAGCCCTGCGGCGAATTCACCGGCAACGCCATCAGTTCATCGAGGCTGGTCATGCGATATTGCGGCGACTGCACGGCAATGTTGTAGGTAACCCCGTTCTTCGGATTCAGCCAGAAGTTCGGCGCCGTCTGGAAGCTGCCGCTCAGCGAAATCAAGACGCTCTGCGCCACATCGCGCGCATTGAGTCCTACCTGGGTGATGCGAGTGCGATCCATGTCCATGTGCAAGGTGGGCTCAGAGAGCAACTGCTGCACGTGCACGTCGGCGGTGCCCGGAACGTGTCGCATCCGGTTGGCGATCTGCTGCGCGATGGCATAGTTGCTCATCATGTCAGCGCCGATCACCTGAACGTCGATGGGAGCGGGGAGTCCGAAGTTCAAAATCTGGGTCACGATGTCAGCCGGTTGGAAGAAGAACTCCACTCCGGGGAAGCGCTGCGGCAGCACCCGGCGCAAGCGCCGGATGTGGTCCGCGGTGGGATGGTGATGCTCGGGATCGAGCGAGATCAGAATCTCCGCATCGCTGCTGCCCACGGTTCCCGAGGAGCTGTAGGACTGGTTGATGCCGGAATTGGGCAGGCCAATGTTGTCGAGAATCGTCTGAATTTCTGTCCCTGGAATCTGCCTGTGCAGCTCGGCTTCCACCTCGTCGCAGAGCCGCGCCGTCTCTTCTACGCGCAGACCGGGACGGGCGCGAACATGCAGGCGCAATAGACCGGCATCGACCTTCGGAAAGAAATCCTCCCCGAGGAACATGAGGAGTCCGAGCGAGAGCAGACAAAACAACAGAAAGAATGTTACGAAGACGCCGCGATGCTCGAGGGTAGTCTCCAGCAGCGACTGATAGCCGTGACGGAAGTCCTCAAACTTGCGCTCAAAGCCACGCTGGAAGCGGCCCATCGTTGACTTGGGACCGGCGGCGCGATGCTCATGACCGCGCATGATGTACATCACCAGCGTGGGAATGAGGGTTCGGGAGAGCAGATAGCTGGCCAGCATGGCGAAGCTTACGGCCTCCGCCAGCGGCACGAACAGAAAACGCGCCACGCCGCTGAGGAAGAACATGGGAATGAAGACGATGCAGATGCAGAGCGTGGAAACGAACGCGGGCACCGCAATCTGCTGCGCGCCGTCCAGAATGGCCTGCCGCATCTCCTTGCCCATGGCAAGGTTGCGCTCAATGTTTTCGATCTCGACGGTTGCATCATCGACCAGGATGCCGACGGCCAGCGCCAGGCCTCCGAGGGTCATGATGTTCAGCGTCTCGCCGATGGCGGCCAGGGTGATGATGGAGCAGAAGATGGAGAGCGGAATCGAAATCGCAATGACGATCGTCGGACGCCAGTCGCCGAGGAACAGAAGAATCATCACTGCCGTCAGCGCCGCCGCCAGCAGCGCCTCATGCAGCACGCCCTTGATGGAGGCGCGCACGAACAGCGACTGATCGAAGAGCGCGCTGATCTTCAGCTCCGGCGGAAGCGACTGCGCCGCCAGGGGGACAATCCCCTTGATGCCGGCTACGATCTGCAGCGTGGACGCTTTGCCGTTCTTGTAAATCGACATCAGCGCGCCGCGGTTGCCGTCCTGGCGCACGATGTTGGTCTGCGGCGCAAAGCCGTCGCGGATGTGCGCTACGTCGCGCATGTAGAGCGTGGCGCCGTTGCTGGTTTTCACCGGCAGATCGTTCAGCTCCGCGATGGTCTGCGGCGTGCCGTTCATCTCCACGTTGTATTCCAGCGGGCCGATTTTGGTGGTGCCGGTGGGGAGAATCAGATTCTGCGCATTGACGGCGTTGACGATATCGATCGGCGAAAGGTTGTAGGACTGCAACTTCGGCAAGATCCAGATCCACCTGAATCTGCCGAATCTTTCCGCCATAAGGATACGGCGTGGCCGCTGCCCTGCACCGTGGCCAGAGAGTTGCGCAGAAAGTTCTGCCCAAGGTCGAACAGTTGCTGCTCCGGCAGACGTTTTGCTGCTCAACCCAAGCTGAATGATAGGCGTGGTGGAGGCGCTGTAGGAGATGATCAGCGGCGGCGTGGTTCCCGGCGGCATCTGCCGCACCGCGGTCTGCGAGATGGCTGTGACCTGCGCAATCGCCGTCTGGATGTTGGTGCCGGGACGGAAGAAAACCTTGATGATTCCCAGGCCGTTCACCGACTGCGATTCCATGTGCTCGATGTTGTTGACCGTGACAGTGATGCCGCGCTCGGAGTTGGCGACGATGCGGTCGGCCATATCCTGCGGAGACATCCCGGTGTAGAACCAGACCACGGAGACGACAGGAATGTCGATCTCCGGAAAAATGTCGGTAGGCATCATCAAGATCGTGATCGGCGTCAGCAGAATGATGAGCAGCGCCATCACGATAAATGTATAGGGACGCCTGAGGGCTAATGCGACAATCCACATGGATTAGGATTCACTCCAGAGTTCACGCCGGACACGAGCAGGGAACCCATCGCCACAGAAGCCGAACACCCGTCGTCTGAATGTTTGTTAGATTCGATACTATCCGTCTTGGATTCGAAAGTTAAACGATAACTATGCTAGCATCGGGCGATGGAGCAGAAGAGTAAGCACGAATAGTGAGAGCGGCCAGAGCAAGCGCCCGCCAGGACGCCCGCGCTGCGAGCGGGCCCGCCAGGCAATCCTGAGCAGCACGCTGAAGTTTCTGGAAGCAAAAGAAAACGGATTCGCGATCTGACGATTGAACATGTAGCCGCCGAGGCCGGCGTCGGCAAGGCCACGGTGTATCGCTGGTGGCCCAATAAAGCCGCACTGGTGGCCGACGCATTCGCCAGCAGCGTCACGCAAAAACTCCGCTTTCCGGATACCGGCTCAGTATGCCAGGACATGAGCCAGCAGATGCGGCAACTGGTTAAAGATTCTGCGCAGCCGCCGCGGCCACATCCTCTCCGTGATCCTTGCCGCCGGCCAGAGCGACGCTACCCTCGTTGGCGCCTTCCGCGAACGCTTTCTGATAGCCGCGCCGGGCTGAGGCGTACTCTACCCTGCGCCGCGGAATTGTGCGCGGCGAACTGCCCGCGAATCTCGATCTCGACTTGGTGCTCGATGCGCTTTACGGCCCCATCTACATGCGTTTCCTGATTGGGCATGACGCGCTGACACCGGAGTTTGTGGATCAGCTTTGCACGTTGGTGCTCGACGGAGCGTGCGAGCCAGAGCGGACGAAGCCGTAGCAGCGCGTCTGCGGCAAAATGAAGCGCGAATAAAGCTGCAAAAAAAAACCCGCCGGCGCGGGTTTTTTGTCTTATGCTCCGTAGCTGTATTGCTGGAAGCTATTCGCTCCAGCGCTTGAACACCAGCGAGCCGTTGGTTCCACCGAAGCCGAACGAGTTCGACAGCGCATAGTTCAGCGATGCTTTGCGCGCCTGGTTCGGAACGAAGTCCATGCCGAGGGTTCGCTCGTCCTGGTTCTCCAGGTTGATCGGTCGGAGGAAGAATCTGATCGCGCAGCGCAAGCACCGTGATGCCCGCTTCCAGTCCTCCGGCGCCGCCCAGCAGGTGGCCGGTCATGGACTTGGTGGAGCTGACGGGAACATTGTATTCGCCGAACAAATTGCGGATCGCAATGGCCTCCAACTCGTCCCCGATGGGCGTTGAAGTACCGTGCGCATTCACGTAGCCGATGTCGGCAGGCGTTAGCTTGGCGTCGCGGATTGCGTTGCGCATGACGCGGAAAGCGCCGTCGTGATCGGGAGCGGGCGAGGTGATGTGGTAGGCGTCGCCGCTCATGCCGTAACCGACAATTTCGGCATGGATGCGCGCGCCGCGCGCCTTGGCGTGCTCCAGTTCTTCGAGAATCAGGATGCCGGCGCCTTCGCCGACAACAAAGCCGTCGCGATCCTTGTCCCAGGGACGGCTGGCGCGTTCCGGCTCGTCATTGCGGGTGGAGAGCGCGCGCATGGAGCAGAATCCGCCCACGCTCATCGGCGTGATTGCCGCCTCGGCGCCGCCGGCAGATCATCACGTCGGCATCGCCACGCTGAATGATCTTGAAGCTGTCTCCAATGGCGTGCGCGCCAGTGGTGCAGGCGGTGGCGCTGGCCAGGTTCGGGACCCTTTGCGCCAAAACGAATGCTGACCTGTCCGGCGGCGAGGTTGACGATGCTGGCGGGAATAAAGAATGGCGAAATCTTTCGCGGCCCGCCTTCCATCAGGGCGGTGTGCTCGCGCTCGATCACGTCAAAGCCGCCAATGCCCGAGCCAACGTAGACGCCGATGTTCTCGGCGTTTTCCGGCGTGACCTTCAGGCCTGACATGTTCACGGCTTCGGTGGCCGCAGCCAGCGCGAAGTGAATGAAGCGGCCCATCTTCTTCAGTTCTTTTTTCTCGACGAACTTCAGCGGGTCGAAGTTCTTGACCTCGGCCGCGATCTGGCAGGCGAACTGAGTTGTGTCAAAAAAAGTAATCGGGGCGACGCCGCTTTTGGCGGCCAGGAGGCTCGTCCAGACTTCCTCCGTGGTGTTGCCGACACCGCAAATCAAGCCAAGACCAGTGACAACTACTCGGCGACTCACGCTTGCTTCCCACCTTTCGCGTGTGCGTTGACGTAGTCGATCGCATCCTTCACGGTTTTGATCTTCTCGGCATCCTCGTCGGGAATTTCAACATCGAAGGCTTCTTCAAAGGCCATCACGAGTTCGACAATGTCCAGCGAATCCGCACCCAGGTCGTCCTGGAAAGAAGCGCTGGCGGTGACTTCGGCTTCATCCACCCCGAGCTGCTCCACAATGATCTGTTTGACTTTCTCGTCGGCGGAAGCCATTCAACTCTCCTTGTAAAAAAGAACGGCATACGCCGGGCAGTATGCCCGGCGGTCAGGCTACAGTGGCCGTTCCTTCATTGTACCGAGGTGCGCGACTAGCTAGTTTACTTCGAGGCTTTGGAGTGTGCGCTGATGTAGTCCACCGCATCCTTCACGGTCTTGATCTTCTCAGCGTCTTCGTCCGGAATCTCAATGTCAAAGGCCTCTTCGAAGGCCATCACGAGTTCGACGATGTCCAGCGAATCGGCGCCAAGGTCATCCACGAACGAAGCAGAAGAAGTAACCTCGGCTTCATCCACACCCAACTGCTCCACGATAATCTGTTTTAATTTCTCTTCCACAGCAGCCATTTTGTTGGCGCCTCCTGCAAAAAGTTGAGCTGTCCGGCCAAAGGGTCGCGCCATAATAAAACGTTCTATGCGCCGGACGATGCCGATTAGCATCCTAACTGTTCGATTTTATGAAGGTCAATGCGCAATTGCGGCAGAGAGGGTGCGATTGTTCCGATTCAGCGGCGGCGGCGGAAGCCGGAATGGCACTATCCAACGCGCCCTGGATGGGTTCTACTGAGATCATGCGAGCAGTGGTGCAGAGGGTTTCACGGGCCAGGGTTACGGTGGAATCGCGCTCTATAGGGCAGATTGAGCGCGGATTGATGGTGCTGCTGGGCGTGGGCTCGGCGATGACCAGAGCGACGCGGAGTACCTGGCGGAAAAAATTGCGGCGTTGCGGATTTTTGAGGACGCCGAGGGAAAAATGAACCGCAATGTGAGCGAGGCGGGCGGCGCGGTGCTGGCGGTGAGCCAGTTCACGCTCTACGGCGATGCGCGGCGCGGAAAACGGCCTAGCTTTGACGGCGGCGGCCCGGCCAGAGCAGGCTCGCGGGCTGTATGAGTATTTTGTGGAGCGCGTGCGGGCCCTCGGATTACGCTGTGAAACCGGGCAGTTCCAGGCCGAAATGAAGGTGGAACTGGTGAACGACGGCCCGGTGACGATTCTGCTGGATTCGCAAGAAGAATTTCTAACCATATACCTTCTGGATAATCCATTTTTGACACTTGTTACTGATTTGCCAATCCTTTCGGGAAAATTCCGAAGGTATTGGCGGATTTGTCACTGCTTCGGCGCTCACATGTTGTCTTCTTCGGCAATGGAGCGTCGAAAAACGCAAAAAAAATGTCTGAAGGCGACATCTGCCCGCCAATTTTGGACGGCGAGCGGCGCCCGTCCCGGGTCGGCTCATGGAGGGCCGCTGGGCGGCGAGGATGGCGTCGGCGATGGCGAGGGCTGCGACGGCGGGACGGACGGCGTGGACGCGAACGATGTGGGCTCCGGCGAGGGCGGCGGCAACGGTGGCGGACTGGGTTGCCGTATCGAGGGCCGCGGTGTCGAGGGTCGCGGCGATCCAAGGCGGAAAGGGCAGATGTGGGGCACTGCAGTCCCACTTCTGCTGACTGCGGGGAATGTGGGGCAGCGTCTGCGAGTCGGTTGAGGCGGAGTTGGCGGAGGCGCTCGGCGACGGTGCGGGCGAGGAAGTTCTTGCGCGAGACGCCGGCGAGCAGAGGGAAGCCGAGGCGGTGGAACTTCGCGAAGCGGGCTGAGCAGGGCGTAGTTCTCGTCGAAGTTTTTGCCGAAGCCGAAGCCGGGATCGAGGACGATGGAGCGAGCGGCCGACGCCGGCGTCGAGCGCGTGGGCGAGGCGGTCGGTGAGTTCTTTGCAGACGAGCGAGACGAGATCGGGCACGGGCAGCCAGGGTGCGCCACTGGTGAGGCAGGCCGCGGACGTGCATCAGGACGGCTCCGCAGGGATGGGCGGCGAGGGTGGCGGCCATGGCGGGGTCCCAGGTGAAGCCGCTGACGTCGTTGACGATCTCGGCTCCGGCTTGGAGGGCGGCGCGGGCGACGGAAGATTTATATGTGTCGATGGAGAGAATGGAGCCGCGGGCGCTCGCGCTGGATGGCCTCGATGACGGGCAGGACGCGGTCGAGTTCCTGCTGGGCGGAGACGGCTCCGGCGAGCGCGGGGGCCTGCGCGGTGGCGGTGGGTACGCCGGGGCGGGTGGATTCGCCGCCGATGTCGAGGATGTCGGCACCTTCGTCGAGGAGCGCGAGGCCGTGAGCGATGGCCGACCGGGGATCGGAGTACAGGCCTCCGTCGGAGAAAGAATCGGGGGTGACGTTGAGGACCCCCATGACGAGGGTTCGCTCGCCGAGCGGAAGCCCACGGCGGCCGAGATTCCATTGGAAGCGAGGACGCATGGTGGAGCATTGTATCGCGGTGGGGTTTGCCGCATATTTCTCGCAGGCGAACCGAAAGCCCCAGAGTTGGAACTACGCCAACTCTGGGCCACCCGCCGGATGGTGCAAAGACCCACATCTGCTAACTGCGGCAGATGTGGGGCACCGTCAGCGAGGGCCAGCCGCAAGAGCAACGGCATGGTCAACTACCCCACCTTAGCCGCGCAAAAAACGCGCGTCGAAGATGGGGCACCCATTGTTCAACTCAGAATTCCGATGGCGCAAAGACCCACATCTGCCGACTACGGCAGATGTGAGGCACCAGTGAGTTTTCGTCTCCCCACATTCGCCAAATACGGGCGGATGTGGGCCACCAAGCCACAATGGAATGTGAGCCAAACCCAACTGCAAGAGCAGGAACAACCGCAAGGTCAACTGCAAAGACCCACATCTGCTGACTGTATCGCTGGTGGCCCACATCCAGTGCTAGTTTTGTTTCTTGACGCTGGGTGTGAATCTGCGCACGATGAACTCCTGTATCAGGCTGTTGACGAGGCGGCCGCCGGTGGTGATAAGGGCATTCTGCACCATCAGCCCGGCGCCGCGATTCGATGCCGGATAATAGGCATTCGAGAGAGCGGCAGAGGCCAAGTCGCCACCTATGCTCGAGTAGTTCGGCTGCAAGCGGCCGTTGTCTCCCTTGCAGATGAATGGGCTGGAGAGTGCGTGGAGAGTGCGAGACTTGCTTTGTACCCGTGCCCTGGTAGAAGTAGCGCGGGTCCTGATGCAGAAGCGACGGCAGAATGGCACCCCCGAACATGATGTCGGAAGTACCGTCGGCAACGGCAGCGCCGAAGCGCTCACCATAACCCTTCGCACCCTGGACGTAGTCGGGAACGTCTGCCGCCTGATTAATGCCAGCAAGCAGAAACTACTCCGACCGCGTGTAACGGGATCGATGGACGTTTTGAGGGCGAGCTGAACTTCAGCTTGGTGGTGAGCGGCTCGGCGTTCGGATCATAGACGACGTAGAAATTGGGGATGATGCCGAAAACGCGCTGCTGCTCCTCGACCTTGACCTGCTCGGTGGCGATCTGCTCGGAGGAATAACCCACATTGATGGTGGTGCGGGCCTCTGCGAGCTTGACCCTGCAGCCATTTAGAATCAGGTACTGGCCCGGAGCGAGGACGACGGGGGGTGAGGTCCAGTTTACGAACCCTTTGGCGCTGACGGTGATCTGATAGGTTCCCGGGTCGAGAACTTTGAATTCGAAAAACCCATTGTCATTGGCGACCCCGATGCGGGGAACTTCAAGGGCGGGGCTTTCGAGAACGACGTTGGCGCCGGGAACGGTGCCGTTGTTCACATCGAGGACCGTACCGATAATGTTCCCCATCTGCGGGCGGGGCGCATTTGGGAGCGACTGTGGTTGGACGCGGGGCGCTGAAGGCGCTGTCACCGCGGGGGAAGACATTGAGTCCCCGCGATCGTGATCCTGAGGTGATTCCGGTGTTTGGCAGAATGAAGCAACCGCGGAGATGAGGATGAGAATAATAGCCACCGTTCGACACGCCAAATGGCACCTCTTAACTGGAGTCGGCGTGGCGGCGGGCGGTCAGATCATCACTCGTTGCTGGAAGCAAAATCCACACTGGACTCTTCGCATCGAGTCCCCCACCTTCGGCCGCTGCCTCGGTTACGCCACCAGACTGCGACCGCTGGCGGCGCGGCGAGTCGTGTACCCACGAATCGCCGTATGCACAGGCTATAAGCGTCGGGCTGGCTCTACTGCTGGCAAAACTGACAGCCCGCTCGTCTAAGGTGTGGCACCAGATAGAGGATGTTTCTTTGCTACAAGTTCAAGAGCATGGGCAACTGCAAGGTCAACTATCCCACCCAAGCAAAAGAGGGTTGGATGGGGCACCCGGCTGTGGCCTCAGCATTTAGCATGTTCGACTGTCTCCCACATTCGCTGAGGGAAGGCGGATGTGGGCCACCCTGGGGTGTTGGGTTTGGCTATTTGTGACTTTTGGCCTCGGCGAGGATCTGCTCGGCGTGGCCTTCGGGTTTAACCTTACGCCAGACCTGGGCGATGGTTCCGTCGGGGCCGATGAGGAAGGTGGTGCGCTCGATGCCCATGACTTTTTTGCCGTACATGTTCTTTTCCTTGAGGACGCCGAAGAGTTGGGCGACGGTTTTGTCGGCATCGGCGAGTAGGGTGTAGGGGAGCGAATATTTTTCCTGGAACTTCTTCTGCGCTTTGGAGGTATCCGGGGAGATGCCCAGGATGGTGAGTCCGGCGCGGATGAGTTTGCCGTGGTGGTCGCGGAATCCGCAGGCCTCGACGGTGCATCCGGGAGTGTTGGCGCGGGGGTAGAAGAAGAGCACGACGGGTTTACCCTTGAAGGAAGAGAGCGAGACGGGGTCTCCGTTTTCGTCGGGCAGAGTGAAGTCGGGAGCTTTCTGATTGGCGTCCATGATCAAGTATCTATACCGCAAAGTGAGGCAGGCCGTCACGCTGGCATCGGCGATGGGGGTGATTGCGTGCGGATTGCAGGCCCAGTTCCGGCCACCGCAGCCGGAGCGGAAGACTCCGCGCGCGGTGGGGGTTCTGGAGACGTTCAAGAACGGATCGCGACGGCTGGTGCCGGTGACGTTCTTCTATGAGAGGCACTATTACGACGCGAGCTTCTATCATGCGACTCCGGTGCCGTTCACGCTGGTGTCGCAGACCGTGTACGAGGTGCAGCAGTATGGCCAGGCGGTAGGGACGTTTACGGTGCTGAGCGCAACCGCCAATGCAGACCAGAGCGCGGCACAAGACACAGACCAGAAGGCGACGGCTTGGTTCGGCAATGGACGCTACAAGGCGGCGGCGGACGCGGCGGCGGTGGCGAAGAAGAAGGCCTCCGCGCGTGCCGCTGCCGCACGTGCGGTCGTGTCCGACGACCCCTCAAGGCCGGTACTGCATCGCCGCGCGGGGAGCGAGGGCGACAACCCGGTGGCGCACCCGGTGGCGGCTTCCGCCACCGCCGAGGCGGAGGAGGACCCGGAGCGGCCAAGGCTGCAGCGCAGGGAAGGCTCGGGGGGAGATCGCTCGGCTTCAGCACAGACGGAAGGGCAGGACTCGGCGAAGGCTGGAGGTGCCGGCGCTCAAGCGGAGACGCAGGCGGGAGGCGGGCAGACGGGGGAAGGTTCAGTGGAGGATTCGGATCGACCGAAGCTGCATCGCGGAGATGATTCGGGGAATGCGACGGCATCAACAACCCAGGCGACGACCAAGGCAGAGACCCAGGATGCGGCGGAGCGAACGCCGGACGAGGACCCCGAGCACCCGATTCTGCGGCGCGGCAGAGCGGGGCAGGAACAGAGTGGCCCCGATCTGCCGGAGGTTAAACCGGTTGCTACGTCGGGAAGCGGGGCGCGGGTTACGAGTAGCGCGACGGGTGGCGTTACGGGTAGCGCTGCGGGCGCGGCGAGCGAAGCCACAGTGACTCGGCAGGTTGCGGTGAGCGATGCCGGACCGTCGGAGGCGCAGTCGCTGATTTACATTTGCCGCGAGGAGCAACGGAGGCAGATGGAAACGGCGGCACGTGAGTTGGCGGAGGCTGAATTGCGCCGGGTGGCGGCACAGCGCGGCCTTGTGTTGCCGGCTCCTACGAAGGCGGCTTTGGGGAAGGCGCAGGGAAAGACGGCTTCGACGAAGGTGGGCGCGGGGAAGAAGAATGCGGCGGGAGAAACGGCCGCGCTGCCGGAGCTGAAGCTGGAGGAAGAGCAGTTCGTTCCTTACGACCTGGAGTACGACAACTTTGCGACCGTGGTCTTCTCGGGGCGCTATGTGCAGCAGGCCGCAAGTGCGCAGGGCGCTGCGAGCACGGTGACGGGCGCGCCGGGTGTGAGTGGGCCGGCGAAGAGCTGGGTGGTGACGGTGATCGCGCGCGAAGATGAGGGCAAGCTGGTGAAGCTCTACAGCGCGGTGAGCGACCCGCGGGAGCTGGATTTGTATCCCGAGGTGCGGCTGGTGGACGCGGTAGACCCGGAGGGATATGGACACTATGGGCTTCTCTTCCGGGAGCGGAAGCGCGACGGAGTGAGCTGGCTATTGGGACGGATGACCGGGTATGAGTTGCAGACGGTGTTTGAGACGGCGGTACGGTGATTACCTGGATCTGAAGGAAATCAAAAGCGAAAACAAGGTCAACAACCCTACGCAAGCAAAAGAAGCTTTGGCGATTATCTGTCAGGAATCTTGAATGTAATCGTAGTGTCTGGCGCGATAGTAAACCGCGCTGTCGTAGTCGTATCCGGTCTGCGTCATAAGCATGGGTACCCCCGCATATTTCTTGTAGCGAACTGAAAGCCCCAGAGTTGGGACTGCGCCAACTCTGGGGCAGCCACCAGCCCTTCGCGCAGTTCAGTCAGGCGGACGCCGCTGTGGTTCAGTTCTTCCAGAACCGCTCCATCAGCCCTGTTGCACTTTTTCACGAGCTATTCATAGCGCAGTTGCATCTCAGGCAATCCAAGTCATTGTTCCGAGTTCCAAACTTCCAATTCTCCCCAGGAGCATCCCCGTGAAAAGATTGGCAGTATACCTTCCGCTGGTACTCTCTATCGTCGTGATCTCAACTGCGTTGCAGGCGCAAGATCCCGTGTCCGAGAAGTATTGGCAACAGCACAAAAGCAAGCACGTTCTTCTGATCAGTGTGGACGGCCTCCACGCTTTGGACCTCACCAACTATGTCGCTAGCCATCCCAATTCCACACTCGCCACGCTCAGTTCACAGGGACTCACTTATGACAACGCATCCACTTCGCAGCCCTCGGACTCCTTCCCAGGTTTGGCTGCCTTGGTGACCGGAGGATCATCCATCACCACCGGATTCTGGTATGACGTTAGTTACAATCGCAAGTTTTCGCCCCCGATGACAAGCAATCAATACATTGCAGAGGTCGGCATTTCGGCGGGACCATGTCCACAGGCGGGCGGCTCAGGCGTGGAATATGACGAATCCGTTGATTCTGATCTCACGCAACTACCTGTTGGAGGCGGAACCAATCCAATCAATCCCGCTTTTCTCCCGCGCGACTCCAATTGCAATCCTGTCTATCCGCACCGATATCTTCGGGTGAATACCATCTTCGAAGTAGTTAGGTCTCACGGCGGATACACTGCATGGACCGACAAGCATCCCTCGTATGAATGGACCAACGGCCCCAGCGGCCAAGGTGTAAACGATTTCTACGGACCTGAGATCAACTCGATTCCTGTCGCGCTGCCCCAGTTTCCGGACGTTCCTAATACCGCACCGTTCCCCACCTGCACGCCAGTGAACGCAGTTGATACGACTCCCGATGATGGGTGGACTACCGACCTGCGCAACATTCAGTGCTACGACGAAACACACGTACAGGCCGTTTTGTATCAGATTAAAGGCCTCACCCATGACGGCAAGCATTCGGCTCCAATACCAACGCTCTTCGGTACAAACTTCCAGGCTGTAAGCGTCGGTCAAAAGCTGAAGGGCAGCGGCTACGCTGATGTGCTGGGAACACCTTCGGCCGGGCTCGCCAGTGAATTGGATTTCGTCGATGCGTCGCTCGGCCTCATGGTGAGCGCGCTGAAGAAGGCCGGGATTTACGACGACACACTCATAATTGTCGGCGCAAAGCATGGGCAGTCTCCGATTGACATCACCAAAAGGACTGGCATTGGTGGCGGGCAACCGGCCACGCTGGTCAACACACTTGATTCCGGGGAAGCGTTCGACATCTCGGACGATGGTTCGCTTATCTGGCTCAAGGACTCCTCAGAAGCCGACGATATTGCGAAGAAACTCAGCGACCCGACAAACCAGGCGACGCTTGGTATTCAGGAGATATTTGCCGGACCTTCCTTGCGCCAAAAATTCAACAGCCCGCTCACAGACCCACGCACGCCGGACATCATTTTGAAGGTCAACACTGGCGTGATCTTCACCGGCGGCTCGAAGATAGCGGAGCACGGCGGTATCAACGAGGATGACCTGCATGTCGCTCTGCTGGTTTCACAACCCGGCATCAAAGCCAGCCACGTCAAGACTTACGTATTGAACCAGCAGGTCGCACCCACTATCATCCAGTCTTTGGGACTGGATCCTTCCGAACTCCAGGCAGTCCAGAAGGAAGACATTCAACCACTACCTTTTCTGTTTTAAAAAATGAATGGCACACCAGACGGCGGCTCCCCAACGGCTCGGGAGCCGCTCTTTCATGCATGTAATACGAATAACCAGGAGTAGCGTGCTGATGTGCCAGAGTCGTGCGTCTAAGCGGGATGCCGGGGCACCCGCACGGTGCACCGCACAGCATGGTCCACACTTTTCACGCGCATCTGTGTCGTATTCAAGCGCTTGGGAATGTGATTTTGTGCATCGTGGGGGAGGGTTGGGGAATCTGAGCAGGAGATGGTTGTTGTAACGAGTAATGAGAGCGGAGGGGATTCATGAAGAGATTGACCCTGCTGTTGGTTGCGATGCTGGCGATGAGTTCGCTGGCGCTGGCGGCTGATACTTACACGATTGATGGGGCGCACTCGTCGGCGGCGTTTGCGGTGAAGCACCTGTCGATTTCTACGGTGCACGGGCGCTTTGCGGACGTGAGCGGCACGATTCTTTTCGACCCCCAGGCGCCGGAGAAGAGTTCGGTGACGGCGGTGATCCGGAGCGCTTCGCTGAACACCGACAATGCGCAGCGCGACAAACATCTGAACTCGCCGGAGTTCTTCGATACGGCAAAGTATCCGGAGATTCGCTTCCAGAGCACGAGCGTTCGCCGGGAGCGCGACGACAAGTATGTGGCGGTGGGGACGCTGACGATCCGCGACGTGAGCAAGCAGGTGGAGATTCCGTTTACGCTGGCGCAGGGCAAGGGGCCGAAGGGCGAGCCGCGGCTGGGGGTGGAGGCGGCGCTCAATCTGAATCGCTTTGACTACCATGTGAGCTGGGATTCGACCGGGGCGCTGGTGGGCAAGGAGGCGAAGATCGAGCTGAATGTGGAGGCGGCGAAATAGTTCGCCTAGAACGGAACTTCGTCGGAAGGGAACAAAGGCAAGGTCAAAGGTCCGCGCCCAACCAAAGAAGTTTAACGTGAGTTCTTGTCTCACCCCACATTCGCCAACTGCGGGCGGATGTGGGCCGCCCACAGTACCCCCGGCGTGCGTGCCGGGATTTTTTGTGGGCGGGACTCTATACTTTGGGCATGAAGGAATCAGGGAGTGCCATGAGGGAGACGGATGGGCGGCTGGGGCGGGCTCTGGTGGCCTTGCTGGAGCGAGGCACCAGCGCGCATACCACGGCAGTGCTGAGCGCGCGCGAGTGGGCGGCGGCGGCGGGCGTGGCGACAGGTGAGGCCTGGAAGCTGGCCGAAGAGTTGCGCGGACTGGGCGTGGAAGTGGAAGGCTCGGCTGCAACAGGTTGGAGGCTGGAAGGCGAGGCCGACCTGGCGCTGCCGGAGGTGCTGGAGCCGAAGATCGAAGGGACGATTTTTGCCGGAGGCGTTCACCACTTTGCGAAGATCGGCTCGACGAACGCTGCGGCGATGCGGGCAGGAGCCGAAGTCGTGGCGGCGTGTAATGGAGAGCCGGACCAAGAGCAAAGACCCACATCTGCTAACTACGCCAGATGTGGGGCACCGGGCTTGGATGGGGCACCCGCGTCGCAATTTGTGAAACAAAGCGCAAACCAGGGCGCGGTGTGGCTGGCCGAAGAGCAGACGGCGGGGAGGGGACGCGCGGGGCATGTGTGGAAGTCGAATGCGATGGATGGGATTTACTGCTCGGTGCTGTTGAGGCCGCGGCTTGCTCCGGCGGAGGCGATAATTTTGTCGCTGGCGGCGGGGCTGGCGGTGGTGGACGCGGTGCATGAGGTGACCAGACTGTGGGGCGATCTGCGCTGGCCGAACGATGTGATGATGGGCGGACGGAAATTCTGCGGCATTTTGACGGAGCTGAACGCGGAGGTGACGCGGGTTCGCTACGTGGTGGTGGGAGTTGGGATGAACGTGAACAATGCGGAGTTTGCGCCGGAGCTGGCGGGGATTGCGACTTCGCTGCGGCTGGAGGCGGGGCAGAAGTTCTCGCGAGTGGAGCTGGTGGCAGCCTTGCTGCGGGCTCTGGACCGCGAACAGGCGGCGCTGTGCGACGGCGTGGACGCGGCACGGGAGCATATTTTGCGGCGCTTTGAAGAACATTCCTCGTTCTGCTGCGACTGCGCGGTTGCGGTGGAAGAAGACGGCGGCTATGAGGGCGTGACGCGGGGGCTGGATGAGCGCGGATTTTTGCGCGTTGAAACCGCGGAAGGAATGCGCACGGCGCTGAGTGGGGGAGTGCGGAAACGACAGTTTTGTTGAGTGAAATTCGCGCGCGTTGAAGAGAAGATCAAGAGCAAGGTCAACAGACCCACATCTGCCAACGGCGGCAGATATGGGGCACCTGCTACCCGGCACCTGTTCACCTGTGAGTTTTCGTCTTCCCACATTCGCCAAAGGCGGGCGGATGTGGGCCACCCTGTACTTTCAAAAACAAAGGCATGTTAGAAGTGGAAGCGGGCGGCGAGTTGGATTTCGCGCTCGCGGTAGATGCTGTTGGCGGCGGAGGTTGGAGTGTTGAAATTGGAATCGTACTGCAGGGTGGAATTGTAGACGGAGTAATAGGTACTGCTGCGTCCGGTGACGTTCTGGTGATTGAAGAGATTGAACGCCTCGGTGAGGAACTCCAGGTCTTTGCGCTCGCCGAAGTAGATGCGGCGCGAGAGGCGCAGATCGGTGTTGTAGAAGTTGCCGTAGCGGAAGCTGTTGCGTCCGAGGAAGGGTAGGCGGTCCTGTCCGCCCGTGCCCATGAATCCGAGGCATCCGGCGCAGGTTTGGATGGGCTTGAAGATGCCGCCGACATAACCCTCGACATTGCCGTCGGCGTTGCCGCTGATGGCATCGCTGAACGGCCTGCCAGTGGAGACGTGCACGACGGGTGCGAGAGGCCATTATATAAGCGATTTCGGTATTTTATGCGTATGTGCCGTTTGTCAAGGGCGGAATAAGTAGGCCACTGTGGCTTCTCAAAAAAGATCTAAAACCACATCGCAGCCGTGGCGCTCTAATTCATGTGCTACAACTTCTGCCGGGTGCATCAGACGCTACGGCTGACGCCAGCGATGGAAGCGGGACTCTCAAGCCACGTTTGATCAATTGATGAAAAACGCGCTTTTCTCGAGCCGCTCCAAGCAGTTTACCGCCGACCCCATGAAATTCTGCGGCGGCTCGCAGCAAATATTGCGTTTGCCCTTCTTAATGACGAGTCTAACGATTATGGAGCGAGAAAAACATGCTTTTCGCAATTCTTAGGCTTCCCGCATCTATCGCTGTCTCAGACTTCACTGGGCGGGCAGAACACCATCGAGGCCATCTGCATTACGAAGACAAATGCCTCGCGCGAGTACAAGTTTGCTTCAGAATATGGCGCCGCGTGTCCTCGCCCTCGTAGCCGACGTAGTAGGGATCGGGCGAGGGCGGGCTCGATGGTAGGTACGGAAGGTGCGGAATTGTTTGCGATCTTCGAACCGATACGCCCGGAATCAATGGGCTGAATCGTCAAGCTTGCATCCTCCGGACTAAGACGTGACGGAAGGAATTTGAGACGACGTCCGAACTCCTTCTCAAACGGACGAGACTTCTCCGATCCCTTCCCGGCCCCTCGCTCTGCTTTACAGGATCGAAGAAGAGATTCGAGGCGCCGCGACCTTCTGCGCTCTCCTCGGCACAGCAAAACTGAACGGATTGAACCCGGGAGCTTATCTCCGCGACGCCCTCGAGCGAATTGCCGATCATCCGGTCAACCGCATTGAAGAGCTCTTGCCCTGGAACATCGGACCTCACTCCGACCGATAGAACTCGCACATCTTTCGACCAGTTGTGTCCACTTGTAAAGAATGTAGACACGACCTCTCATTCACACAATCATCGAGGCCATCAAGATGGTATTGAATCCTCGCTTACCGTTATTCACTCTGGTTGGAGACGAATAGTGGCTGGCAAAGGAGGCGATGCTGGCAGCATTCCATTGATTCAGTGGCAAGATTCCGGTTGTGTTGCCGATAGCTAACAATCGTACTGGCAGGTCGGGGTCGTTGTATTCGGCATTAAGTAGGTCGCGAGTAGGAAACGTTACAGGGAGGCCAGACGAACCCTACCCGCCTGCGCTCTGTCGTCCAAGGCCGCATCAGTGCTGCCCGCAGCACCGTCCAGCTGCCAACCAGCACCACTTGCAGTTCGGCGCGAGTAATGGCGGTGTAAATCCAGGACGGATCCAACACTCTCGATTCATAGATTGGCACGACGACCCTTGCTGTTTGGCTACCCTGAAGCTTGTGGCAGGTGATCGCGTGAGCCAGCGTCAGATCCGGTAAGTCTTCCATTTCCAAGCTACGAACGGATGATTCCGCCTCGAAGCCAACCTCTATCCGTCGCTCAGCAGGATCCTCGGGAATTGCCCTGACCAATCCAATGAGCCCGTTGAATAGCGCGCGTGAGTAATCATTGCGCAGCCACATGACCGGATCGCCCACGCTATAGTATTGTCCATTGAAACCCTTCAATTCAGGCATATCTTTGTCGCGGAACCGCTCGTGTAGCCGGGCATTCAGGGCCTCTACGCCGCCCGGTCCATTCTTTGTAGGTGAAACAACAGCTACACCATTGGTACAGCCACCCAATTCGACCACGATCTGCTCCACTGTGTCGCCGAGGTTTGCTGCATCACACTGAACGAAGGACACGTTTTCCGCGATGCCCGTGTACTCACTAAACGTAGGCATCTGGCGTTCGCAGATGGCTGCACTGACACTAGGAATGCCGCTCTCCTCAGACTGACGGTGAACAACAGTCAGGCGAGCCGTGATCTCTGGATCATTGACCAGTGTATGAAAAACCAAACCAAATAAGATGGGCGCAAGCTGCGCCGCATCACCACTGAGGAGCAACCGCGCTCCCTCCGGCATATGGCGCAAAATCGTATGGATGGTCGGTAGGTCAATCATGCTTGCTTCATCCAACACAATCAAGGTTTTCTGATCGATTGTGACCAGAGACTTCAAACGCTCCGTGCACGTTGCAGTGACATTTGCATCCATACTGGAATTCCGCAGGACACTCTCAACCTGCTCGCGTTCGACCAACTGCGCAATGATCCTGGCCAAGGTCAGTGCCGGCCGTTGCGTAGAACGTGATAGACGAAGCGCAGCCTTTCCCGCGAGCGCGCCTAACAGGACACGCCCCCCAAGTGTTCATAGAGGTCACATATGGCCCCGGCGCTCACCAAGAATGATCCAGTAGTGTTCGATTAAACTGACCCACGTCAGGAACAGGATTTGTAACAAGCAGAGAGGCAGACGCATCATCATCCCACGCCGAAGGCGTGGCTGTTTGTTTTAGCCGCGGCTTTCGTTGCGACTCGTCGATGCCTGGGACGCGCTTCAGGGAAGGCGTTCAAGTTGACGCCGGAGATGTTGAAAGTAGTCGTCGCTGACTTTGAGTTCTTGTACTTCGTCGATAACGGGCTGGAAGTACGCGAGGGAACGCACGGCAGCCAGGGGCGGAGCGTCGGCGGGCCGCAACAGCCGGCGTGCTGCGGCAAGCACCAGTGCGTTTTCTACGGTCTTCAGGGGGACGGCTCGATCATGCAGTTGAGCAGCCAGTAGCCGGTCCTGACGACGAACGCTTCCCGTGGTCCCGGGTGTTTGGCGGTAGGCGTCGAGAACCTTGCGGACATACTCTTCCCGGCTGCAACGGCTCGCTTCCATGCCGTTCGCCTCAGCTTTGTGGATCGCGCAGCGACGGGCCGTTGATATGAACGGTGTGGCAGTAATGGCGGAGCCGGCTCAACAGTGCATCCACCATGGCTTGGTTGCCGAGGAAGTTGCGCCATTCGTCATATACGAGATTGCTCGTGATAATCGTGGAGTGGCGGTGATAGCGCTCTTCCATCAGTTTGAAGAAGATGTTGGATTGTTCTGGCTTGAGATTTAAATACCCTAATTCGTCAATCAGCAAAACGTCCAGACGGGCCAGTCGGTTCAGCAGTTGGCGCGAGGAACGGTCGGCCAGCGAGGCATACATTTCATCGAACAGATCCTGAGCGCGGATGAACTGACAACGGAAGCCATTCTCTAAGGCTTTGAGCAGTAGACCCGACGCCAGTCCAGTCTTGCCGACGCCAGTGCTTCCGATCAACACGATATTTTCGGCCTTGGCGACGAACTCCAGTTCGGCGAAGGCGTGGATCTGTTTGCGGTTGACCCCGGGTTGGCGAGCGAAGGGGAAGCTGGCCAGCGACCATTGCTCGGGCAACTTCGCCTGCTTGATGCGCCAGGCCAGAGCGGTTTCCTGCCGGTTGTGCCACTGCGCCCGCAGCAAACGGGTGAGGAACTCGGAGTAGGAGACATCCTCTTTCTCGGCGGCAGATAACTGTTCGTCGTAAAGCTCCAGGACACGCTTCAGGTGGAGATTCTTCAGCAGTTGTTCGAGTTCTTCACTGAGCTTCATGTCATTCCTCTCCGTCGTTGTTCAGCAGGAAGTAGTCGCGTGCCACTTGGCGCAGGATCATGCGCTCGACGCGATCGAGGTCGTAGAGACCATAGCGAGCGGCTTCGCGCACTGCGGCCAGCAACGGTCCCCGGGGATACTCCCGCACCAGGCGCAGCAGTTGGCGCAAGGCAATCGTGACCAGCTTGCGGCTGTGTTTCTTTAAATCGGTGACATAGTCGGCGATCTCGGGAACAGCTTTGAGAATGGCCTCTTGTTCGAGATGGAGATCGCTGCGCCTGGCGCCCTGGCCCCACGGTGCGCGGTGTTGCGGCAGCATCACGCGCTGGTGCTCGGCCTCGGCGATCCGGCGGTGACTTACAAGGTTGCGGGCATCGAGTTGGATCTCTACTTTGTCTTTGCTCTCGCGCACCTCGACACGGCGGCCGATCCAAGAGATCGGAACGGAGTAACGATTACAGTGCAGGGCCACATAGCCTTCCAAGTCGACCGTGCGTTCGTGCAGACGATACACTTCCGGAACCCAGACCGGCAGTGGACGCAGATGGCTCTGCTCCAGCACAAACAACTCGCGGGGCACGGCACGGATATGTTTCTTGTAGGTCGCGTTGACGCGGTCGCACCACTGCCGGGCCTGCTGGTTCAGCTCCTCCCAACTGGAGAAGGTGCGGCCCGCCAGGAAGTTATGCTCGATAAAGTGGAAGGGACGTTCGACGCGGCCGGAGCGGTTGGCATCGCCGCGCTCATGGGCTTGGAAGCGGAAGCCGAAACGTTCGGCAAAGGCGGCCATCTCGGCTACCGGAACCATCTGGCTGCCGGTGCCGCGCAGCACCACGACATGGGTGTTGTCGATCATGACCCGTTGAACCGGAGCCCCGCCGAAGTAACGCAGAGCCTCGGTCAGAAACACCTTGCAATCGAAGCGCTGGAACGTTGGGTACAACTGGAAGAACAACATGCGCGAGTAACACAGCACGGCTGAGGCGGTCTGTACCTTGCGCCGCTTGCCGCCCAGCATGACCTCGTGCGGCGAGGTGTCGTGTTGAAGTTCCTCGCCCGGTGCGAAGTGGTACTGCCCCGCCGCCACCGTCGGCGGTTGCCCGATCCCATGACGGCGGCAGAAGGCCGTCAGTGCCTGATAGGAGAGTGTCGCCCCCTGAGCCGTCAGTTCTTCTTGCACCCGCATCAGGTTCCCTTTGCAGTTGGTCAGCAGCTCCAGGATCTGTTGCCGGTACGGCTCGGCTTTCTCGGGACGCGACAGTAAGGGAACCTGCGAGGAGTTCGATCGTAGGACTTTGCGTACCGTCAAGCGGGAGAGCTTCAGCACCCGCGCAATCTCGCGTTTGCTCACTCCCTGTGCATGGAGTTCCAGAATCGCGCTCCGCTGGGCTTGACTCAACATAGGCTCTCTCCTGGTCGGGTGGGATTTTGGCGGCCAGACGGCCGAGTTCGTGAAGGGCACGATCAACCTGCTGCCGCAGTTGTCTGCACTGGTCGCGATCCAACTCGACCGTGGCACCAGCCAGTCGCCGATTGGCTCGATGGCTGATCGCCAGCACCATCCCCAGATCGCGTGACAGTTCGGCAATGGCCGTCGAAGGCGGCTCGGGATCACATTGCCGCTGGGCTTTCAGAAACAACTGCGGTTGATCGAGAATGCGTTGCCGTATCGCCGGCGAAGCGTTTCGCCAGGCGGCATACAACTGCCCGGCTTCCCGGCTGGTGAACCGATGCGCCGCCAACGCTTCGGCCATGCGCTGACAGTCTTCGAGGCTCGTACGTGCCACCGGTACCAGGAACTTCATTGCAACGTGGGCCGTGATCGCACCGCTGCGGACTTGTTGCTGCACGCTCTCCGGAAGCTGATCGACCAGCGCCAGTCAACGCGATACCCAACTCAGACTGCGATCGAAACGGCGGCCCAACTCGTCCAAGCCATAGCCGAAGCGATGCTCCAGTTCGGCCAGCAGCCAACCTTCTTCCAGTGCCGTATCCCGTTCGCCCCAACCCAGCGAACGGTCCATCACCAGCGCTTCGACTTCGCTCATCGGCCAGACCACGGCCTCCACCGTGTCCCGGCCCAGTTGCTGCAACGCCGCGATCCGCTGGTAGCCGTCGATGACAAGGTAACGGTCAACCTGGTCGGTGACCGCCACCACCACAATCGGCGTCTGCTGCCCCGAACTGGCCAGCGACGCCAACAACCGCCGCTGCCGCTCCGGCCGGCGAACCCGCAGGTGCCCCCAGCGCCGATCCAGTTGATGAAACTCAAGTTGCATTGCCCACTTCCGTGCTGTTCTCGGTATAGGGGCTAGCGCGACCAAGCACCATAGGGTTGTTCTTTTCAAGACTCCTGCATACCCAGAGGCTTTGCATCAAGTGGTTGAAAGATCAGCAGTTGCGCCGAAGCTAAGTTGTTCTTTTCAAGCTTGGTCACGCCCGGCCCGACCAGCCAAACCTTGGCCAGAGAACGCTTTAGGTCCAAAGCTAAGTTGTTCTTTTCAAGAAACGCCAGACGCGGCTTTTGGTCGCGCACCTGCTGCCGCTGGCGGTTGCGAGCAACCGCCTCAGGATGTTGCGCGCGATATTGTCGGAGATAGTCGGGATGCTCGTCGCGCCATTGCTTCTGGCTCTCCTGCGCCACTTTTCGATACACCGCGTCGCTCGCCAGTTTCTGCCGGTGATAATCCCGGCGTCGCCCCTGCTGACATTCCGGCTGGCTACAAACCGCTTGTTGGGGACGGTAGACCGACGGAACAAACCAACGCTGGCAATAAGGACAGCAGCGAGACGTGTTCAATCCGACTCCTCAGTGCTTCAAGATGAGTGACTCAAGATCAAGCCCGAGGAGAAACCATGGAGGGAAAGCAAACAAGGATCGCCGCAGCGGGGACTCAGATGAGTTACCCGCACGAACATCATTCTTCAGTTACAAGGCCGGTGGGTCATTCTTGGCGAGTATGGATGGGTCAGTTCTCGAAAGCGCCGAAGCATATGGCCTTCAGAGTGTACGTCTTTCCGGAGCCAGCACCTCCCTGCAGACATGCGACGGGGTGCTGCATCAGCTTCATTACGGCGAAACGCTGCTCTTTATGCAGAGGCCTCGTGGGACTGGCCGCATTGTCCAAAATGCGCCCCAGTTCTTCTGCAGACGGCACCTGCACAGGGCAGGGATAGCTCGGCTCAAGCATTCGGGAAAGTTTCCCCACTACGTTTTCCTCAAGCAGAGCCGCGCCAGGCGCTCGCCAACCCGTCACACCATGCAGAATTGCTCCGTTGCGCTCACCCGCTGAGATAGCGGCCCGAACGATACCGGAATCGTCAGGAACACCCAGCAGCCTACCAAGCCGTACTTCGAGGTGCTGCGGCAGTAAAACAGTGTGTCCATCGGCGAGGGTTTCCTTCACTATTGAGTCAACAGCGCCAACAAGCCGCCGCACGTCAGCACTGGTGGTTTTTGCGCCCGTTTCACTCATCACCCGTCGCGCGAACTCGTCAACTTTTTTCCAAGAGGAAACTAGCGGCACGAGAATATATGGATTAGTGGCCAGCATCTCGATTGCGCTGTCACCGAGAATCTTTGCAATGCTCCGCGAAAGCCTCAGATCCTCGACACCGCGTTGCACGAGCCAGTCCACCAGCTTTGACTCCGCGGCAGACTCTTTCCAAGAGCGGACTACCGCCGCGGCGAGCCGTACTCCGAGGTTCGGCCGGTCTGGTGCGATCACCGAAGCTATCTCAGCGATGTTGGACTCATCTGAGATGATCTTTGCTAGGTCGCCTCCCCACCGTTCCCAGAGTTGACTTGCGCGTTCATGCCCAACGCCGGGCGCGTGTTCAGCGAGATAACGGATGATGAGTTTGCCTGTCGGAGTCTTGCGATATCCGAAGCTGGCTATAAGCTGTAATCCATAAGACGGGGACTGGATAAGATCCCCCTCAAAGCTCCAGGTTTCTCCTGGCGATGGCAGCCCAAGCAGCGCCTTCATCGAAGCTTTCACGCGGAACGCCTTGTCGGGCTCGTCTACACTTCTGACGGACATAATCACACCCCAGTCACGCTCGGATACGACGCTTTCGACAAGAGTGAGCATTACTCAACCATGGAAGTGCGAATGGCCATCCCCGTATTTTCGAGCATAGCCAGTTGCTCCCGGAGAGCTTCAACTTCGTGGCGAAGCCGCACAATGAGTGCCTCACGCTCAGCCCCCGAGCGAGAGAGGTTGCTGTTATGCCGCGCAAGCTTGTCCAGTCGCTCAGCCTGAACCCTGTCCGACGCGTTCTCTAAATCACGGCTATTGATGCCGCGAAGGCCTTGGATCTTGGCGATTATGTTGATCGGAGTTGCGAGCTCTTGCTTCCGGTAGAAATGTTGCTCCTGAGACTGTCTCAGCCCAATTGCACCAGTTATTGCGCGCACATTTACCTGGCCCCTATGGTTCGGAAGAGTCGGCCGCTTGTCATCCAGAGGCAGCAATTCCCACTCGCGGTCTAGCTTATCCAGATACGGCTCGAGTTTCGAAAGAATCTCAGCGATAATTGAGCGCATATAAGTATTCACCTCTTCTTCACCTTCTTCCGTGAACCTCTGTGACTTGGACCAATCCGAAGAATTTCCTTTTGTAACGAGGCGTTCGACGCTTCCGCTCGCTCCGCTCTCGCCCTCTCTTCCAGAACCTGTTGGCCCAGCCGGTTCAATTCCAAAGCCATCAGCTTACCCTGAGCAGAAAGCTCCCGCACCTGGTGCCGGAGTTGACCGACGAGATCAGTATCTAACTTCTTTTTAACGACTATTCTTCGGTGCTTCTTACTAACCTGCTTTATGCATGAAGGCCGCCGAGGTGGTCTTCGAAAGGCGAGATTGCGGCGATGGTGTTGATGGCAACGTGAATCGTCCAGTGCGATGAGTTGTGGAGTTCGCCGGTTTGTCGGAACTGGCTAGCCTGGAGGTTTTCGGACACAGTGCTTCCCCGACTGCCGTCTGCATTAATTCCGAAAATTATGTTTTGGGTAGACCGCGTCAGTGCTATCCCGGCGAGGCTCCGAGGGCCAGCGCTACTTGTCGGAAGGTGGGCAGGAACGGGAACGACGCGGGCAGGTGCACGACCACGCGGCGAACCGAAACCAGCAGACGGGCGCCCAGTTTGAGCAACCGTTCACGAAGAGTCCAGACCTGAGCTCGCGCACAGTTGGTGTGCGCAGCCTTCAGTCGTAGCTCCTGCATCAAGACATATGCTGCGGCGGTCAGCAGGACGCGGAGTTGGTTGGCCCAGAAGTCGCTGCAACTGGTGCGATCGATCTGAAGATCGTGCAGTTCTTTGATCCGATTCTCGATCTCGCCCCTCTGGCAGTACACCTCTTCATAGAGCCACTGGGGACTCTGCTTCATATTGGTGATGACGAAGCGCGGATTGTCCTTCGGCTTCTTCCCCTCGGCGCGAACGACCTCGGCCTTGATGATGATGCGGCGTTGTTGCGGCCACGTCTGGGCCGCATAGTTGGCTTCGCTATAGACGTGTTCGGTCTTCCCAGTCTGACGCGAGAGTCTGCGGGCCTGTCGCATAGCTGGTTTGGCTTTGCGTTTCAACACAGCGTTTTTGGCCATCGCAATGACGTACTCAAGATTGGACTCTCCCTCCAGGAAGTCGAGCAAATCGGGGTGCGCGAAGCCGCCGTCGAGGCGAACCCGGATCCGCGCACCGGGAAAGCTGTAGGAGATCATATTGATCAGACGACGGAGAATCCCCCGCGCGCCTACCGCCGCGGTCACGTTGCCGGGACGCAACACGGCTGCGCACAGATACTGTTCGGCCTCGTCATTGAAGCTCACAAAGCCCATTACCGGCAGGTAGCACCAGCTGTCGTAGTGTCCGTTGAAGAACGATAGCTGCTGTGCGCCGTGGGTAGGGTCGTCGGTCGGATCCAGATCGATGGTGACGAGGCGAGCGCGTCCATGTAGCCGCTTCGCGTGACGGTCGATCACGCTGTCCGCCAGTGCTTCGCCCAGGCGGTAGAGTTCTCTTGGTCGGATCGAGTTTTCAAAGCGCGACAGAGTTGGCTGCGAAGCCAGGTCGCGGCCGGTGATTGGATCGCGATCGAGCAACATCTTGTGAATGGGGTCGGCAGAAAGGCGCGCCGAGTCGTTTGCGTCCGGATAGCCGCAAGCAATCGAGAACACACGCTGTGCCAGCAACTCGCGCAACGAGTGATCGACCTTGCTGGCTTGCCGCTTGTCTCGCAGACATCCGGCCAGAGCTTGGATCAATCCGTAACGGCGGTCAGCAGCCTTCAGCAGGATGGCTCCGCCATCAGAACTGCCATTGGTTTGGTCGAAGCGAGCAATGATCGGCTTGGTGAAAATCTCGGGGAACAACAGACACTGTGTTGTGCTATCTTCAAACACGCGGGAAGCCTTTCTTGCTGCTTCAAACACTGTCTAGACAACATGTTTGTAGCACAACAGGCTTCCCGTTTCTCTGATCTTCACGAATTTTCCGGGCTAAGCTCTTCCAGACGCTCGATTATTTCGCAGAAGACCAATTCGTCATCCGCACCCTTCTTAACCAATGTGTTTATATTCACGCCCGCTTCTCGCGCTAGCGTTGTTTTACTCCATCGAAACTCACGGCCGACTACTATCGTTGTCCCTGCATCCATTCGATCCAGGGCTTCCATCAACTTGCGCAATGTCTCGAAACGACGGCTCTGCTGGTGCTGGCGCAAACCTGCGAGCCTCTTGTCCATGAGATTCACGAGAGCTTCTTCTTGAGCTTCTTCAGAATTCCGACGCCGATGACATAGATGTCTCGCAATGCTTTTTGATATGGTAAGGACTCTGGTTTCTCCTTCCCCATTACCTTGCTGTCGTGAACTACCTTCTCCCAGTGGGGAATGTGTTCGGGCAAAATACTTGAGTTTCGGCAGGCGCCGGGATTGCAATGCTTGAGTATTGGCTCATCGCCTTGGGTACACATGGCTGAATCTTTATCGAACCAGCAGTAGTTGGACGCAGCGCAGGGATAAACACGCTCGCCGGCATTTATAAGCTCGATAATCATCTTTTTGCGAAGGTGTCCGCCTGCTTGTCCGCGGAACTCCTTTGGCAATCTGCCATCCGCGATTGCTTGATCGATATTCTTCTTGAGGCGAACTCCTCCAGGTCCGGCCAAATGCTCCGACCGCAACACCTTATCGAAGGTCTCAAACGAGAGGTTCTCTTCCTCCTCCGCAATCTCCATCCACAGTTCCACATCAGTACCAGCGTAATACTCTGTCGTCCTGAGCGAGATGTGCTTCATGTGCTCTTTGAGCGCGAGAAGGTTGGTAGTATCATGTCTGGCGACCAGAAACGCAAAGGTGCTTCGAAACATCTTCGGGTAAAGGTGGAAGACCTTGCCAGTCGAATCCACTATTTCTAGCATTTCCATGTAGCTCGTCAAATTGTGCCTAATTGTTAAAGGCGAAAACACCTTGAGTGCCCCAGTCTCGCGTGTGCCGCTAAATAGGTGCGCGGATTTATCGCAAGACGACGAACGGTAATTAAGCAGCCGCTCCAAGGCAAATACAGCCTTCGCGCAAATTGGTCCCCCCAGCCATTTCGCTTTTCGACCCTGCGCCACAAATTGCATTTTGAAGATTCGACTCTTCACCCAAAACAAGTCCTCTTCTCCTGGGTGACTTTCTATTTCCCACCCCCCTCTGCGCATTGACATTAACTCGCTCAGTCGCATCCCTGTAGTTATTGCGACAATGACGAAACACGCAAATTGAAGATAGTCAAATTGTTGGTGTAACTCTTTTACCGACGTAACTCCTCCCTGCAGTCGAGTGCCTTGTAGTTGAGCTTGCGCACCGCCATGTTTTGCCATTTGCGCTGCAGCTTCAACGTAGAACTCTGTGCTATCGGGCCGGTGCCTGATTTTTTGAAAGTGTTTTCTCAAAGGCGCGACCAACTCGGCCGCTGAAAACAAATAAGGCGCGAAGAGTTCTATATACTGCAACGATGCACGGAAGATCTCTCCCAATGTTTTTTCGGGAACGATCTTGGTCTTCTTCGTCCGCTTCAGCTTCTTTGTCAAATCCCGCACGGATCTACCGCCTAGCGGATCAATCACGAGCCCATAATTTATCGACTTGCTGTAGGCGAAGAGTTGGGACAGAGATGAGAGAAATCCTGACGCTGTGCTTTTGCTCAACCCGGCACCGAGAATGTTTTTGACGTAATCTTCGCAGTGGTGCGGTAAGACGTCGCTGAATCTCAGAACCGGATTCGGATAGCTGAGCAAATGGACAATGAATCGTACAATCTGCGACCACTTACTCCTAAAGCTCGTCAGTGACATTGGCGATCCTTCTATAGGGTGCCAACGTAAGGCATATATAAACTGCTTGACGCGAGCATAAGGTCGATATGACGTTTTTCCGCGAACCAGAAGCCTTCAGGCGTTATGAAGTTCCACTTTACCTGTTTATCAGTGTGGGTTCGTGACACGCTCCCCGTCTCGTTGGAGAAATCCCAAATGAGATCCTCGAAGCGTGAAATCGCAGATACGGCTGGATTGCCAGAGGACGGTTTAGCAAGCGAATCTGGCTTTGACTTGGCTCGGTTTATGTTATTCATCCGAGAACTCCTTTGGCGATGATCAGAGGCTTTGATTTGAGTGTTGCCGCTTTAACGGTGGCGTCTCTTACTTGCTTCGCGCTGAAGACCCCAATGATGTCTTCGTTGAGGATCCGGACGGTCTCACCGTAAACGGCATCCCATTCAATAGGCTTCATGTCTTTGCGGAATGAAATCATCCGATCTCTATTCGCGATCGCGAACGGTAGATCTTCCAAAAACCAGAGACCGTTATGGCATTCGTAACATTTGTGGAACGACGTGCACATGCGCCCTTTCACTTCACCCGATTGTGGTGAATCGAACGGATTGGCACACACGCCTGAACTGGTATCGAATGAGCCATTCAAAATTTTCAAGGCGGACTCTTGTGGTAGACCCAGCTTTGCGACTCCTGTTGCTCGACTCTCGGGAACTACCGTCAGTTGGCGCACTAGATTGTGCTGCGCTTTCTGAATGACTCGGGTGTGAAGTCGTTTTGTAACAGCATTCAACACATACCGAACGGTCGTATCGAGGCGTGAATGTTGCAAAAAGTGTTGGACTTTGCGCAGGTTTCCGCCGGTCTCGAGGTACAGGAGTGTCGCCGCGGAAGGCCTGATATTGAAGAGCGTAAAGTGAGGAAATTGGTGCTTCTCTCGGAATTTCCTTATTTGCACAGAAAACTGCGCTTGGGCACCGCCACCTGGGCAAATGATTTTCCTCGTGCCGGGTCCGCTATATAGATAAAGGAACAGCTTTTGTCGCTCGTGCGGTTGTGCCATGGAAAGAAGGGGTTCAGTGTACTTTCGTACGAATTCTATTAGTTCAACAACGCCCAGGTTTGTCGCCGGATCTTTCCGGTGGGCTTGTTTCTGCATTTCGTTCGCCCGCGCTTTGTGCCAGATGCAGTAATACAACGTGTCGATGATCTCGTGCCGCACAAGGCATTTATTCCGATCAAGTTCATACACCGACCAAGTGTTCATCGCACATCGCGCTGCAAGTAGAATCATGAATGGGATTATTTGCTCTGTGCTAGCTGGATAATCCCCAGCCGTATATGCATTGCGAATACGGTTAACCTCCTGTTTGGCAACATCAAGTATCTTCTTGTATTGCTCCATCGGGAGGGCCTTAGATTCCGTCTGCTCCGAATCTGCGCCGGCAAACAGATTCTTCGGAATGGTCATGGATGCATCAAATTCGAGTGGGAAAGTCTGCTTGGCTGTTCGCAGAAACAAACACAGTTTCTGAAACAAATCGGCCGCAACCTTTCTCTGCATCGTGCCAGCCGTGACCAGCCAAACCGCACACTCCTGTAACAATTCGCGGCTGATGTCTTTAGCGGATCGAACCTCAGCGTGGCTTTTCGCCCTGTAGTCCAGGAACCTGTTGAAGGCCTGCAATATACCTACGAATCTTGTGACCGTCGCTTCACGAGGCTGTGCACGGTGCATGATCCAAAAAACATTTGCGAGTACACGCGCGAGCTTCGGGCGCGTTGCAAGAAAACTCAATGTGGCTGAAAATCGACGTCCTCCCCGCTGCTGGAACCATTGGACAAGTGGAGCATCGGTCGAACTGATCATCCAAAGGTCCGCCATTTCCTACTTTGCGGTCGAAATTGTCCCAGCATTTTCCAGCACCCTGGCGCATCACTGACTGCCACCTAGAAGACGATCGATGAAGCTGTTATTTTCTTCGACAACATCACAGCGCATCTGCTCCACAATATGCAGGTAGCGTTCAGTCGTCATGCTCGAAGCGTGGCCGAGCTCAAGCTGGACCCTCCTAAGAGGATTGGAGGCTCGGATGCCCTCAAAATACATGTACCGCTCGACGGCGAACGCGTGCCGAAGCAAGTGGGGCCAGATATCCAGTCCCGTGCGAATACAATTCGTTCTGAACACACGATTTACGGCGGGAGGCTGTAGTGGCTTTCCGCCGCGCCCCATAAACACGAATTCGCCTGTGTCGGTTTTGCCTCTCCCATCAAACTTCATGTATCGGTCGATCGATCGTAGTAGCGAAACCGGAAACACAACACATCGGCGTTTGTTTCCTTTGCCGACCACAGTGATCACTATTGTGTCCCTGTTAATCGAAGCGGGATCGCGAGGCAAGACACTCGTTGGAAGCCAACACACCTCGGCGCGACGTAAGCCGACCGTCCACATAGTCTTTGCGATTAGCGAGTCGCGCCAACTCGGAAACGCGTTTACGAATGTCCGAACGTCCGACCGTGGTGGTAAAACCAGTAGGTCTTCTTGTGAGACCCTTAGCTTCAAGCGATAGCGAACGCGGCGATGCGGCCCAGTGCCGCACAAAGTTGAATCGTTATCGAAAACCAACTCCTCTTCCATTTCGAAGGGAAGTGAATCGATCCACCCGCGCAGTTTCGCGAATCTGTAGAACTGGAATACAACTGTGAGCCTGTGGTTGATTGTGGCTCGCAGCCGGAGCGCCTTGGTTAGAACACTTGGCTCTGTCGCCAAGAAGTCTCGGTATTCTCCCAGATTGAAATGAGTAATCATGCGCCATGGCACGCCAATCTGGGAGCAGAATGTGAGAAAGCAGGCCAGCTCGTGAGCGTAGCTTCTCCACGTTCTCGGGGAACTGGTGTCGCCGCATTCGTAGCAGAGGTCGCTCAAGAAGGCATTGACCTCGAATTCCCACTGCATGGTGCAATTGAGAAGAAACGGACGTTCTCTCGCGTCGAAGAACAAGTGCCAGCGTTTCGACATCAGGCTCCTCTCGGCGACGGATAACCTTTCGACCGAAGTATTCCTTCCGTACAATATATTGATGTAGTATATCCATCAAAGTTTGCATGGCATGGACACAGGGCGGTCGATTTCATGTAATTTGGGGACATGGTCGGACCTGTGAACGAGAAGCGAGAATCGTTCGTTGAGCGTTTTTGCCGTTTTCTGGCGAGCGAAGGGCGTACCCCACTCACGATCAAGAATTACCGGATCGACATCGAGGGCCTGATTCAATTTCTCGAGTCGCACAACCGTCGAGCATTCTCCCGGAATGATATGACCGCTACCAACCTGTCTCTATACCGGGAATCGCTCTTAAAGCGCTACAAGCCCGCAACGGTGAACCGGAAACTGTACACATTGAAGATATTCCTGCGATGGGCTGACGTTGGGTTTGCCGCGAACAGTCTCCCACCGTTGCGCAATGCACGTCTGTCACCTCACAAGCCGAGTTGCCCGGTTTGGTTGGAGCCGCCCGAACAGGAGCGTTTGCAGGCGGCGGTGAAGTGGGGCGGAGTGGCCAGAGACATGGCGATTCTAACGCTTATGCTGAATACCGGCCTTAGGATTTCTGAACTGATTGCCCTTCACTGGCGGGATGTGAGACTTGGCGAGAACGAGGCAAATCTTATTGTGCGAGAGGCAAAGAAAGGGAATGTACGGGAAGTCCCGCTTAATCAGAGCGCTCAAGATGCACTTCTCTCGTTGGGTTATACGAAGAATTCTGGGTCACAAAGATTGCCGATTTTCCCCGATCGGGATCGCTTGCTTACTCGACGCCACATAGAGTCTCTGATAACACGCTATTGTCAGCTTGCAGGAATTGAAAAAGGAACGCCCCGCATTGTGCGCCACACCTTCTGCAGGAATCTAGTCCGAGACGGCGTCACTCCATCGGCACTCACAAAGATAGCTGGATTTCGAAACGTGGAAACGGCACTCCGGTATTATGAGGCCTCGCCGGATCTCAACCCAACGTTGTTGATTTCCAGATCCGAACGTAGCTTCACGTCTAAGGCTCGGCTACGAGTTAAGGTCATAAGGAGATCAAAGGGAAAATGCGAGCGGTGCGGAGAGACGAGGGAATATTCAGGGTTCTTGCAACTTCATGGCCCACTCAAGCGCTCCGGGTCGGGGGATGCAGACGCTGTGAATTGCTTCGCGCTCTGCCCAAACTGCCACACAGACGTACACCTCGCGCCTAGTGGAGACGAAATTGAGGCGGAACTAGTCCGGGCGCACGAGGCTCGTCAGCGCCTCGGTAGCGGCGTTTGATTCCGTTTTCGACATGGGGCCACAAACGCACTGATATGGAGTGACCCTGTCAACTCCTGCGAACCTGTGGGGTTGTTTTTGTTGTTGTAGTTGTTGTCGTCTTCCGTTGGTCCTTGCCCGCTGCCGCCAGCCTGGGAGCAACGCTTGTGCAGTCGGTGTTGTGCCTTCCAGGCGATCTCTTTGATTTCTTCCGCCACTCCCTGCTGCCGTTTGCGCAACGCTGGCCAGATGCCTGGCCGTAGTCGATAACTCCAGGCTGCTTCGATGACGATTCGTCTCAGAGGTATTGCCTGTCTTCGTGATACTCCCACGCCGCCTGCGCTTGCCGCTCGAGTTCTCGCTCGGTACTGTGCCGCTGTATCCCATTAACTGACTGGCGCCCTTGAAACGTGAGATCTCGCTCAACTCGGCCGCTATCGTTACCGCCGAGACCTGCGCGATGCCGCGCAATGCCTGTAGTCCCTGAATTACTTGTTGCATCGCTGGTGAGGCCAGCTTGATTGCCTCCACAATGGCCTGCTCCAGCCGTACCACCCGCTCGCCCATGTGTTCGACTTCATTAGATAGTCCAGCCGTGTGGACTCTGCGCCATCTGCGAAAAGCAAATCTGCCGCACCCAGGTCAGGTACGCCTGTGTCCATGCCTTCACTCCCGGCGCGGGGCGTTGCCCCGAACGCAGCAAGAACTTGCTCAGCCGATGGCGCGCTCGTAACTGGTCCTGCTTGGCCGCCTCGCGTGCCCGCACCAGATCGCGCAATGCTTCAGAACCCTCGTCCGGAACCCATACCGCTGTGAGGAGGTCGCTGGAGCGATAACTGCGCGCCAGCTTTTCGGCATCCCGTCAGTCAGTCTTCACCCGATCGCCAGCCTTCACCGGAACCAGCGTTGGAGCGATAACTTCACACTTCACTCCCAGCTCGGCCAGCTGCCAATAGAGAACGTAGCCTGTCGGACCGGCCTCGTAGCAGGACCGCAACTGCTCCACCGAGCCTAGCTTCTTTACCAGCCTCCGCACCGACTCCGCGCGGTTAGCTATCGTTCCCAGACTGCGCACCTCGCCATCCGGCTCCGCAATCGCAACGGCAATCGTTTCGGCATGCTTCCCAACGCCTTCGCCGGCTGCCTTCCCCGACCAATTCCGTCGCCGGTTACCCGGTCACATGGCTTTCACCGCGCTTCTGGTACTGTTCAGCCGTCCGACTACTGACCGCGCATCGCTCGCCATTTTGCTCTTCGCTTATAGGTCTGCTTACTCCAGTGCCAACCGGAGACGCTGCCAGTCCTCCTGAGGTCACGCGCTGTTCTTCCGTACCGTGCCATCCGCAAACACCTTGGTGCGGTGGGTGAATGAGAACGCCTTCGCCCCTATAGTGCGGGCTCGACCTTGCCCCACCTTTGGCCGACCGGTTCATCGCAGGGTGGCCCCCATCGATCTTGGCTGTGTCCGGCTTTCGCCTTCGTGCCCGTTTAGGCTTCTCCATACCTTTCCCTTCCCCGGCCAGCGAGGAATTACCCCGCTTTTGGATACAGCGCCCCTCATCCGGGCGCCGGAGGGACTTTAACCCTCCTGAACAATGCGCTGCTCAGCGCACACTACGGGCCTCTCCGCCACCCCAAACGGCCCGGCCTGGCTCTCGCGAGTTGCCAGTTGATCCTGAACAGCCAGGGTCACCGCTGGGGCTTCCCGTGTTGCGCCTGGTCCCCTCTTTCGACATGCCGCCGCCAATACCCCGGCAAGACCGATGGAATTCCCTCGCTCATACCCTTCCATCGACATCGGCCTTCCCCGAAGAGTGGACGGGTCGGCTCTTGCGTTGTCAGTTTCGAGGCCTGCTCAGCGTTTACTCAAATTGCAGCCTGTACGCTCGCAGAGTCACTAATATGATTCTTTACATCGAAGGCTCCAGCGGCTTCGTTGCCTCTCCCGCTGCTTCGATTGCTACCGGGTGGAGCGATCCAGTTCCCGGGCGGGATTTGCACCCGCTGTTGACCAGCGCCTTTCCACGGCGCACCACTCCATGATGACTAAAGACAACGTCCCCCGAGTCACAAGTAGGCCACTTTCGACGGCCAACCCGAGGGTCATTTCTTGTGAGTATCGAAGGGATCGTCAGGATCGACGTAATTTGACGAAGCAGAACGGCATGCCCTTTCAATCGTTTCACTAAGATCTCGCCACCCAGGCGTAAAGAGGGCGAAGGGACACTGGAAGCAAAGGGCGGATCTTATTGGAGCCACAAATGGCGCTCCTTCGCAGCAGCACCATCCCAGAGTCGTTGCGCGGTCGTCGGCATAATAAGCTTCAGTCGTCGTGGGTGAAGAATTCCAGAGCGAATCCGCTACCAAGTCGAAGGTCTGCTTATTTTTGCGCTTTTCGATCTCTACCATCGTCCGACGGATTTGGGTCAAGCTGAATGCCGGTAAATTGTATTCACAGCGAAACGATTCCAAGTACCTAAACCAAGTACCAACTGCCTGGTCGAAGCTCTTCACCTTTGCAGGTTCAGTTCTCGGCATAAATAGGAACATGCGGCTTTTTATCTCAGGCGGAGCAAACCTACGTGCCAAACCAGTCCACTTCTGGAGGAAGGTGAACATCGCGGCAGGATGGTGTAAGGTTTCGTCAAATGGAAGTCTGACGATCTTTCCCTTCCCCGTGGGAGATTGCTGGGCGCGGGCAACAAACATTGCTTGTCCAAACCGTTCTACTAGCTCGTAGTCTTGCAAGTTGCTGCCGAACAGTACTTCTGGGCTGTGTTGCGTCCATAAAGCAAACAGCACCACGAAGGGCACTAAATGCCGGGCGTCTGGATAGAGGACGGTGCGAAGCGCCAGCGGGCCACCATGAACGACGTTGACCGCCGCATGCAGCAGAGGACGAGTCTGATGGAGTGCCTTGAAATCCCAAGGCGAGTTTGAGAACACCTGGGTTACGGCAGCTAGGCAGGTGCCCAGATCAGCATACGCATCACCGGACGTGGGGGCGACCGGAATTCGGTCCTGTCCCTGCTGCGCCAGCTCTTGGCGGAAGGTAACGTACTCTACAGTTTTTCGAATTTCTGACTCACACGCTCGGTAGATCGCGTGCAATTCCCCATCGCTTAGAAACTGTGCTTGTTTCTCAAATGACATCTTCAGGCTCCACTAAGGTTTTGCAAATCCGGCATTCCTGTCCGGGTCTGTACAATATACTGATGTATTATATCCACGCGAGTTGCCCGGCAAAAAAAACCACGGCGACCATTTCGTGCAATCTGACCACCACGGAACATTCTCGGGACCGCATGCGATTAATTCTGCGTCTTTGTGCCACATCACTGGCGACAGTAACGGGCGGTGTGATACCACCTGTCATCGGGGAATGTCCATGCAATCAAATGAGCCAAATCATCTGCGCAAGCAAGAAAGATCGATGATGGACCAGACAAACGACTACAAACTAGTTGTCTACACCGTGTCTGAAAGGAGATTCTTGCGTCTGGTGGCGGGCGGAATGTGGGTAGGCACTGAGTTTCGTGACCACGGTATTGTGATGCGCGTGGCCGACATCGGCAAAGTCTATCGGCAAGGACACGAGCGAGTAATCGACGTTAGGGCGGCGGTGGAAAAGCGGTCAGACTCCAAGTACGTGCATGGCACGTTTTCATGGCTCATGGTGGAAGGTAAAGCTTTGCCGTTCCCCGCGCGGGCTCAGGTTCTAATCGTTCGACGGTGCCACAGGAACCCAGTGCGAAGCTGCCAGAACAAGGTCTGGTTTCACGTCTTCGAAGAGAACACGCATACGTACAGCGGGTGTTTCTACGCATGGGCGTCCGCGAATCTCGCATTTGCGCTGCATAAACCTCACCATTACAAGGTGCGCTTCAACAGCAATCAGAGGTACCCACAGATTTTGGAGGTCGTTGAGGAGGTGTTCCGGGAAGAACTCCGGGGGCTTGAAGAGTAAACAGGGCCTGCTCGCGCGATTCTCATTGCCGGACTGTGTGAAAATCCAAGTTGGCGTGACAGGGGCCGCCTTCTGTCCTCTGCACAATACAAATTGCTCAGAGTTTCGATGAACGTGCATTTATCCTCCTTCGTGTCATGAATAAAACCATCCGAAGTTAGTCTGTCCTGCAACTGCTTCGTCGGTTTTGTGATAATCTGGCGCCACTCGCGCTGGGGTCGCGCCCGGCGTGGAGATCCAGGGCTGATGCGACGGAGCTGGCTCCGAAGAATCGGCTGTGGCAGAGCCCTCTGTGCAGTTGAGTTCAGGGGGCTTTGTTCTGAGCCGCGACTTGGCGAGCCTCCATTGAGCATCTAGCATCCGCTTTCAACGGCCACGGCGGTTTCACTGCCGACGCGGAGCATTCCTCAGATCGCGCTAGGTGGCAGCGCCGACTGAACCGAGGACCCCAATGTGCACCGAGCGCAATAAGTCGCTCAACAAGAGTGCGGATGGAAGGGTGACGACAGGCTTAAGCTCGGCACGGCATTGGAAAGGAACAGGTCAGGAAAGGAGCATATCTGATGTTTTTCTTCGCCCGGGAAGTCTTGCTATGGCCGGCAGCGGCGGCCGTCAAGGCTCAAGATGAACTCGCTGCGCTCGGCCTTGACTGCCGCCTCGCCAGCCACAAAGACACCCGATATCCGGGCAAAGGAAAACATCAGATATGAACTTACCAAACCACAAATAACTTGACACCCGGCCTTCTCATGGAAGGTGATTTCTTCGCTCAGCCCGACAAGGCAGGGCGCATCCTTGCCAAGCAGTTCAGCGCCGAGGCTGGCCAAGTACAGGTTCGCCAGCGTCCACGCCGAGCTGTCGAAAGCGCACTTGTGTAAGAGTCTTTCTATGTTTGCACTGGTAATGAAAACGACGGATTGCTCAAGCGTTGCGAGCACTGCATCCTGCTCGGCACGCGGGAACAAGCCGCGCACCATCGGCTCGACCTTAGCCCGCGTAAGCGCGGCGCTGCCGATTTCGGGCAGCGGCTCGTGGGCCAATCTCTCAGTCAGCCGTCTAACCGCCCGGACCAGTGCTCCACGAAGGTCATCGTGGGCACGATTCGCACGCTCCAGGAAACCGCCGGACCAGGCCGAGTGCAGCGAATCGCTTTCGCCAGTGAGAAGGTATCGTTCGACCTCTTCGGCGATGATGGACTGGGCCTCTGTCACCTTTGCACCTTGGCTCCACACCGGTTCGCGTTCCTGTTGTAGGCGGGAGGTTCACCTTGGCCAAAGAATACCACCTGGCAAGATCCCACTTTTAGTCCATCGAGGCATTTAATGCCATCACCGCTGGCAACTCTAAACGGGGACGCTGTTGACATCGGCGTTTATCGTGACTGATCCGCGCGGTTTTCGGAAAATCCGACTTGGTGGAGTTGGTTATCGTCGTTTAGGGAGCAATTCTGGCGGCAACCACGTCCTGCTTCGCCAGTACTCGTGGCTCAGAGTGGATTGTCTCAACTTCTCGGCGGCTGGAATGCTCTCGGCAAATCTAGGTTGCTTCGACAAGATGGGATCAGACTCAGGGTTCCACGCGTCTTTGGGTGGTTCGCCAGGTTGAGACCAGATGTCCTTCACTATGCCCGTCTTCGAAACCACTTCTTGGTGTGCGTGGGCCCACGTTCTACGATTCAATTCATCTACCGTCTTCAAGTCGACCGACTGGTAAAGGGGAAGATGCCTTCGGTGGGTGTAAACAATGAGGTGCCTTGGTGTAAGTGGCAGCGTAATCTCTACGTCGATTGTTGCCAGGCCGGGAGAGCGGTAGAACGGCGGGAGCTTGTATGCGTTCGGGTTGAACATCACGGCAGGATTGTCAGACGTAATGAAGCCAGTGGCGTCGTTCGTTATGAGTATAGACGGGACCATGTTGAAAAGCATCGGAGCTGAAGCCTCGATGGTGGATGTAGTGAAATAGGGAGCGTGATTTCGGATGTATTCCGAAAGCTCTTCGGCCTGCTCCGGAGTACCGGCCTTCTCGACGATCTCCTCCAATGGTTGAAGCTGTCTTCGGAACGAATCACTTTGGACGGGCACCCTGCCCATCATTGCGGCGGTGAAGACAGCAAGCTTTGCCCTGCGCGACGTTGACAGGTCCTGCCTATTGCGAACAGCTTGCAACACACCCTGGAAGTCACTCTCGATCCGTCCGAGATAGTTCTCAACATCGAGATTCCGTTCGCCATCTTTCAGATGGACCGTGTAACGGTCATTTGACGTGAAGCTTTTCGTTGGCGACTTCCGGCGAACCTCCTTGCTCTCTTTAGCAATAATGTGGATGGCAGCCATCTGACCGGCCGGCGTATATGGCTCTAGCCAACTGCGGAGATAGACTCGAGGGATCGTGTGCTGATGCTTGTGTGTCTTCGTCATTACTTATCCAGAAAACATTAGCTTACCGCTGCTATGTAGACGGAGGCGGAAATCTGTCAAGCTCACCCTCGCAACTCGTACAAAAGCGTCAATGAGGGCACCCATTCGACTCAGATACGGAACGGCCATCCTTTACCGCGTGTTCGGAACTGTCGAGCTTTAGTCCCGACAAGTCGGCCAAGGTCCGGTTAACTTCCGGTTGGCCCGTCATCCGTCCGGAACAGCGAAGCCGTCGGGAAAACCTTGCTACAAGCCGACTTCTCGGCACAGCATCCTAGACGGCAACTCGAGCCCTTCGACCCCTGTCGAGCAGTCGGTAGAAGAACGCCGATTCCTATTGTTGCTTCGTTCCGGTGTGTTCAGACCCTTGTGGGAAGGTAGATCTCTGATTTCAGAGCTGCCACGCCGCCGACCCAATGATTCCCGCCGTCCTGCGAGACGATCGATTTATCGAGCTCTTTGCTCATCCTTAATTTTTCGCGGGGTGATCTTACATCTTGACTCCCTATGTCATGACGGGGAAGTGGAAACGCCAATGGTCTTCTGCAAGCGGGCTCGCCACCCTACGCGTCCGCTTTCTCTCGCGCAATTTGCACCGCTGCTTGCGCTGAATTGTGTGTGAGATGGTGACTTCGGCCACTGCCCTGCCAGTTTCATGGGAGTAGCTTTCTTGGCGCAATCTTAAGCAGCATTTTCACCTACGCGGCGCTTACGGGCCAATTGATGCGAGCCGATGCGCAAGGACTGGGCTCAGAACGGGACGTGTTCGCATGTGCGCAGTGGGAGCGGGGGATCATGTCGATGAATTCTAGAAGAGCCGGGTGCCTAACAGTTTGCGGCATTCTTCTGCTGCTGGCGATTCCCGCGATCGGTCTCGCGCAGGATTCGGCGGCCTATTTCCAATCGAATTGCGCTTCTTGTCATACGATTGGCGGCGGACCGCTCGTCGGGCCCGACCTGCAGAACCTGGAGCAACGCAAGGACCGTCAGTGGCTGCTGAAGTTTCTCGCCAATCCACAGGCAGTGATCGATTCGGGCGACCCGTACGCCAAGAAGATGCTCGGGGAATCGAATGACGTGGTCATGCCCGCGGTGAGCGGTTTGGACCGCTCCCAAATCGAGGCACTGCTGGATTGGATCGCGGCCCAGGCGAAATCGACCGGGGCGCAACCGGCAGCAGCGGCCCCGCCGCCGGCGGAACCCGTGTTCACGGTGGCCGATGCCGCCTTCGGCAGGGAACTCGCGACGGGGACCCGGCCTCTGGCCAACGGTGGCGTTCTTCCCGTTTACGCGCCTCGTGCACTCCCTGGTAATGCCCAATCCGTATCTCTGGCGCAAGCCCCAGGTGGTCCGCTGGTATTGGGATCCGAGGACGGCTGAGTCCGCGCCGGGCCGGGAGATCGCGCAGCGATAACCCGCATCACCGTCTTAGTTGGGCTCGGCATATGGCACTTCGAGATCGCTTCAGCGCGATTGACAATGACAATAAGAAAGTTGGTGCTTTCAGAACTTAGGCGGCTAGGGAATGGTCTTCCCTGATCTCGCTAGTAGACCACTCATGAGCACCAACTCCCCGCCATCTTTGCGCGCTCGTTCCTGCAGCCTTTGCCAGGTTTGTTGTAGGGCGACGATGTCCGCGTCGTCGGCAAGAAATACCTGAAAAATGGGCGGGCACTCGGTCTCTGGCGTTACCGGGCAGCCCCGATGATCCATCACTCCGTGCGACATGTGAATGTCGAACAGAGGTACCTCGTAGAACTCGCCGCAGTTCCTGCATGGTAGTCGAATACCGATTGCATCCAGAATGTCCATACTTGCCTCTTCCCTCAAACATTTCAATCGTGGCACGATATGCAGGGCGGTTCAACGCTCTATTCGTAAGCTTCGGAGACCACTCTATATTGCTAGACGGACCCGCTTTGCGATAAAGAGTTTCGCGACTGCACGCAACCGATTTCTTTCGCTGTTCGCCGATTACACCGATCAAATTCAGGCGGCCGGGTTCCGCGATCCACTGAGAGCTCTGCGATGCAGCTTCTTGTCCAGATACTTCTTGAGCGCAAGTGCGTTGTTGTGTTCCGCATCGTGTGAACTGTAGATGAGTGTGACCGTACCGTTCAGAGCGGCATCCAGAATGGGCTTCCAGCTATCTGCATGCGCATCGAGTTCGCCGAAGTAGCGATGCTGAAACTCCACCCACTTGGACGGATCATGAGAAAACCACTTACGCAATGCCGTGGTGGGCGCAACGTCTTTAAACCAGCCGTCAAGGGGAAGTGCTGTCTTCCTTACGCCGCGCGGCCAAAGCCGCTCGACAAGATACCGCGCACCGTCACTCTCCTCAGTCGAATCTCGGACTCGTTTAAGTTGAATCATAAAAGCTCCGCAGTATTGCATGGAAAGTGCATCACGATTGCTTGGTGTACTTTTGTAAGATCATCCAAATACCCAAGTTCGAGAGCCTCTTTTTCTTTTGCCAATGCGAACTCTTTTTTCGAAGACGAGCCGAAGTGCCCATGTAGAGAGAGTCGCACCCCGCTGCGAACTAAACATGGTGATGCATTAAACAAAGCAGTCGATGTCTACGCGCCCACTCTTTTCTGGGCCGCTAGCGTCCGGTCTGATATACATCTCGATTGCCCCGACGGTTCCCCAATCCCATTGCGTAATAGGCGGCAAGAAGAGCCGAGCTGCACATTGTAAGGTTGTGACATTAGTCATCGTCGCGGAGTACGGAGCAAACTATGCTCAAGTATGGAATTCCAAAGGAGTCTGGATGCAAACTGAGTTGACGGGTACCTTCTCGCCTTTTGATCTGACGCAGGCTGCGCGTGAGTTTGCAAGTGAAGTTGGCGCCACGGCGGAACGAAAGAAGAAGCCAATCAGTTCTCCCGGAGGTCTGCGAACGTTTTTTCTCTACGTTCGAGCTGTGGGCTACGTACCACCGCATCAGGTTTCCGGAGCAATCACCGTCCAAACCATTCTTGGTGCAGCACGCCTCTCGGCAGAAGGAAAAGACCACGAACTCCCTGCAGGAAGCATTGTTTTCTTTCCTGCCGGAGTTTTACATGACGTCTCTGCCAGCGAGGAGAGCGTGCTGCTGATTACCCAAGCGTCGCAGGATTGATTTTTCGGAGATTCAAATTGGAAGGTACGAAACGGATCTTTCGAGTTGCATTGGCGATAGTGCTGGTTGTTCCCCTGGCTTTACTAATGGGCTTTGACGGCCGCAGTAACAGGGCGCCGAAGGCTGCAATCGAGAGCTTTGCGGTTGCGGACAGTGGTAACAACCGCGTCATTATCTACGACAACGACCTCCTCAGCATGAAGCGGAGCACCGGCGTGGTTCTGGGGCAGTCCAGTTTCAACCAAGGGAACTCGAATCAGGGTACTGAGCCCATTGCGAATACGCTGTGGGGCCCTCATGGTATTACCAAGGACTCAGCCGGAAATCTCTACATCGCCGATAGTGCGAACTGCCGAGTGCTGCAGTTCCACCCTCCATTCACTAACAGCATGAGTGCCAGCGTGGTAATCGGGCAACGCGGGTTTACCGAGGTTCGTTGCCTCATGAAAACTCAGGCCACCTCAACCGGCATGGATCTTCCGATCTCAGTGGCGGTCGACCACAACGGAGACCTCTGGGTGACTGATAACTGGAATTCTCGCGTGTTGGAGTATGTGCCGCCATTCCGGAATGGCATGCCGGCAACGCTGGCGCTCGGCCAAATCAGCACAGGCAATACTGGTGACAACCCATGCAATAGAGGAAGCGCTGCGCCCACGGCCAGCACGCTGTGCACCCCTGCCGGAGCATCATTTGATCTGAAAGGAAATCTCTGGGTCTCAGACTGCGTCAACAACCGAGTGTTGGAATACACCCCGCCGTTTTCTACCGGAATGGCTGCCAGTTTGGAGTTGGGTCAACCGGCGACGACGGCGTTCATCTCGAATTCGCCCGATAACGGCGGCGTTTCGGCCAGTTCGCTGTCTTGCACAGGCACACCAGCATTTGATTCCAGTGGCAACCTCTGGGTAGCCGATGAGGGCAACAACCGCGTGCTGGAGTTCGTCCCTCCATTCTCCAATGGCATGGCCGCGAGTACGGTTATAGGTCAGACGGACTTCACGCATGAAGAACGAAATCAGGGTGGTAGCATCCCAGATGCAAACACCTTGAGTATCCCGATGGGACTGGATTTCGATAGTAGCGGGAAGCTCAGCGTGACGGATTTCAACAACAACCGGGTCCTGATCTTCGCGCCGCCCTTCCACAATGGCATGAACGCATCCGCGGTCGTCGGACAAGAGGACTTCACTCATAGAGCGCGAAATCAGGGTCGCAACGGCCCGGCTGCGAACACGTTTCAGTCTCCAATCAGTGTCCTAACGTTCTGACTGTACCTATCCGACAAAGCTTGGTGTTCTTGAAGCGGGGAAGGACTGGTACGCGAATTCCATAACAATGGGCTATGAGGTGCGCAATCCCGTGACTAAAGTCATAGCTGATTCGTCCAGGCTTGCTCAGGATTGGATTGCATAGATCGAAACCGAAACATTACGCAGAACCAATTCATGTGGAGATGAATCTATGTACAAATGGATGCCTGTTGTTGTTGCAAGCCGTTGCACGGGGTGCGGCAACTGTGTCGAGGCCTGTGGCCCCAAGTCCCTGGCGCTCGTCGACGGCATTGCCGTGCTCACCCTGCCTGACACTTGCGGAAGTGAGGAGCACTGCATCCCGGCCTGCTTGGAAGACGCGATTCACATGGATTGGCTGCCTATCACCGGACATAAGGAGCGCGGGCAGTGGCGCGATAATGGGCCGGAATCCGCTGCTGGCGCATACGCGTAGAGGTGAATGCATTGGCTGATAGTTGGGCTGTTCTTCAGCACGTTGCTTGGGAAGGTCCCGGATTGATCGCCTCCGTCGCCCGCAGCCGAGGGCTTTGCATAGAGGTTTATCGCCTGGACTTGAATCCGACGATGCCGCAAGCGGACGGGCTCCACGGACTGATCGTGATGGGCGGGCCCATGGGAGTTTACGAACGCAGCAAGTACCCTCATTTGGCGAGCGAAGTAACGCTAATTGCAGAAATGGTTCGACGTGGGCGCCCAGTGTTGGGTGTGTGTCTCGGGGCTCAATTGCTCGCACATGCTCTCGGGGCGCGGGTTTACGGCGGCCCGTCCTCCGAGATCGAGTTCGGAAACGTGGATCTAACCATGGCGGCGAAACAAGATACGTTGTTCGAGAATCTTCCTGATCCGCTTCCGGTTTTCCACTGGCACGCTGATACGTTTGACTTGCCAGATGGAGCACACCTGCTGGCGCGGAATTCAAACTACAAGCATCAGGCATTTCGTTTCGGCAGCAACGCCTATGGGTTGCAGTTCCACATCGAGGTGGATCTGGAAACCTGGAAAGATTGGCAATCCCATTTACCCGAGCACGCCATGGCTGATGGTAAGCGCCAGCTTTCCCAAGTGGCAAACGTGGGCCAGATCTTGATTTCTCGTTTTTTTGAGACCGCTCAAAACATCGAAATGTGACGCCCTCATCTTTCTAAAAGGCCTGTTTGCAGACTCGCTTCAGCTCACGTATCTCACTATGATGAACAGAGGACGGAAGGAGACGCTTTGGGTAAAGCGACAGAAGTTCTCGAACGTGAGCACCAAGTCATTCAGAGAGCAGTTGCTGTTATGGCGCGGATCGTCGAGCAACTGGAATTGAAACACTCGATTGATGCAGATATATTGCGGGAACTCATCCGCTTTATGAGAGAGTTCGGCGATCACTGCCACCATGGTAAAGAGGAGAGCTATTTATTTCCTTTACTGGAAAACAAGGGAGTTCCGTCTACGGGCTGTCCGTTGGCAGCCTTGAAGGGAGAGCACGTCAAGGGGCGGCAATTAACGGATGATCTTGCGGCAGCCGCGACCGGGTATATCGCGAATCAAGAAAGCGGACGCGTGCACCTGATCGAGGTTTTGCAGGGTCTTATCACCCTATACCCAGCGCACATCTGGAAGGAAGAATACCTGCTGTTCCCTATGACCGGAAAGGTCTTGTCGGTGAACGATGATGAATTGCTCATGCAACAGTTCACTGTTGCGGAGTCCGGTCTCGGCTTCAATGCTCATGGAACTTACGAAGCATTGGTAGACGACTTGATGCGACGTGTCGGCGAATGTCCACAGTGTTCTATGGAGAAGCTGCCGCGATAATCGACAAGCTTCGGGCTGATTACTGAATCGAGATTCGTATGTCGCAAGCAGAAATAGCCGGGGGAGTAGTTACTCCACGGGGCGAAATCCCGTCGAAGGGCCATTGCCTCTATAGTTTTGAGCTAACATCGACACTCGGTCGCCGCATCCGGTTTTCCGATTATCACGGCCGTTCAAATCTAGTCCTGATCTGCACGGACAATCCCACAGAAACAATCCAATTGCTATTGGATGTGGCCCGTCAGTACCAAGAAATTAAAGATGAGGAAGCCGAGGTACTCGCCGTCGTGCGGTTGCACGCCCAGTCGGCGGAGCGGAAGCAAGAGTTGAAACTCATTGTTAGCTGACGAAGGCGGGCGTGTCCATCACGACCTGGGTGCAGTTGATTTGCAGGAGCATGATGCAGCGGCAGTCTACGTAGCTTTGGCAAAGTATTTGGCGTCTACCGCACGCTTGACGGACAGCCGCTCCCAAGAGTTGTCGATATCCTGAAATGGCTCGCGTGCATCAACATTCGATGTCCGGAATGCGAGCGCCTGAGTGGCCCCCTGATCAACAACGGTAGACTCTCCGTCGCTGCCCGCGGGGTACTAAGCTTCGGAGGTTCGTAATGATTTACGTCTTTGGGAGCTTTGGAGAGATTTGTGGAGAATAAGACTAAGACAACGTATCGCACATTCCAGTTTGAAAACACCATTGCCTGGAGGTCAGGCCGTCGAGGATTGCTCTCCGCTTCGCAGCATCCGGATCTGGAGGTGGGCAGTCCCCCCGCCTTCAAGGGAGACCCCGATGTGTGGTGCCCGGAAGATTTGCTCATCGGGGCACTGAATAGCTGCCTGATGCTGACGTTCCTCTCCGTGTCGCACCGCCGCGGGTTGCAGGTGGTCGCTTATGAGAGCAGCGCTCAGGGAACCCTCGAACATGTTGAGGGCAAGTATCGTGTAACACGAGTGGAGGTTCATCCGGTGGTGCTTCTTAACGCAGAAATTGATTTTGCTCCTGCACGGGAGGCCATGCAGGAGACCCTGGAGACATGCATGATTACAAACTCAATTCGCGCTACGGTTGACTTGATCCCGCAGTTTCGCGAGAGAACCGCTTCCTCCGGTCAACGGTGATGGTCACGTCGGGCATTCCGGCTGCAAAATAAACTACCTCGCCTCCGCTGCGTGCGAATTCGGCCAGCAGATCGTTAGGAGAAATGCACTATCCGCCATAGCCTCGACATCGTGAGGAATCCCACAATCCAGAACCAATACATCTCGGAATGCCACCTCTGCTTTTTGTGAATTGGGAAGATGTATGCGGAGTTGTCCTGCGAGACACTGAATTGAAATCCTGCCCTCGGCTCTATGTTGATCCATGCGGGTATTTGCCCTCATCGAAATCAATACAACCCTGAAGTCTGCATACTTCGCCAGGGTCTTCGAACTGCGACCGCTCGTTTGATCCCACGCAGCGGCATGGTGGAGTTGCTCCAATTCTTTCGCCACGTTGAACTGAATCATCGTCCCAGCCAATTCGGGAAGCCTAGTCAGACTGGCGCGATATTCGTCGGAATGGCAGCTCTCATCTTGTGTACTCATCGGCTCACCTCCGGGCCAACCAGACGCACTACCGGTTTTCGATGGCAGAACCTCTACGCCGGTTGGCATCACAGTGCTCGGCGGCATACGAGCTCCCGTAGCGGCATACGAGCTACCGTAATGAGGCAATCGTCACCAATCTAATGACAGGGGTAATTTCTCAGCACGGTAAGTATTGGGGTAAGCTTCGCGACTGTCATTTGGGATAGCTAGCAGCCGACAGCATTCGATGAGTACAGATGAGGAGCAAAGGGAATGGAAGTTGCTCAACGGCGCCAATTCCTGATCGCGCGTGGCTGGATCCAGGCAGTCGCGATCGTCATGATTTTTGGCTTCACCGTGATGGGAATCTTGACGTACCGGACCTACACTGGTGAGCCGCCGATTCCGGCACGCGTCACAGATACCGCTGGCCATGTTCTGTTCACCCGGAGCGATGTCCTTGCCGGCCAGGGAGTATTCCTTCGTAACGGCCTGATGGAATACGGTTCAATTTTCGGACATGGCGCGTATCTTGGACCAGATTTCACCGCCGATTACCTGCATCGGGCGGCGCTCAGCGTGATCGAGTTTTACGGAGGAGATTCCTCTGATCGCGCGAAGGCGCAGACGGTAACCGATTTCAAGAACAATCGGTACAACAGCTCTGCCGACGTCCTGATCTATACGCCTGCGCAGGTGCATGCGTTTGAGCAACTGCGGAGTTATTATGGCGAGTTCTTCGGTGAGCCAACCTCCAAGTATGGCCTTCGACCCAACGCCATTCGTGACCCTGAACAAATTCGCCAACTGGCCGCTTTCTTTAGCTGGGCGGCTTGGACCGCATCGGCCCTCAGGCCTGGCCAGCAATACTCCTATACCAACAACTGGCCCCCCGAACCACTTGTCGAGAATCGGGCGACTGCCGACGCCATTGTGTGGAGTGTTCTATCACTTATTGCGCTATTGGGGGGCATTGGCCTATTGTTTGCCGCGTTTGGGCGCTGGAACTTCTTAGGCTGGCATGGACGTGAACAGCAGACGGTCTCATTTCGTCCGCCGAATCTGGTTCTGTTGACCCCCGCACAACGGGCGTGTGCCTGGTTCTTCCTCGTCATGGGATTGCTATTCCTGTTGCAAACGCTTGTGGGTGGGGCGTCTCAGCACTATCGTGCTGATATCTCAAGCTTTTTCGGAATCGACCTTGCTCGTCTTTTGCCATTCAACATCGCGCGCACTTGGCATTTGCAGCTTGCAATCTTCTGGGTCTCGACATCATACCTCGCTGCTGGAATATTCCTGGCACCGATGATCACCGGTCGCGAACCGCGTGGCCAAAGCCTGCTGGCATATGGTCTTTTGGGTGCTTTGGCGATCGTGGTCTTTGGAAGCCTGATTGGCGAATATGTCGGAATCGAAGGATGGTTCAAGAACAAAGCCTGGATCTGGTTTGGCAGTCAGGGTTTTGAGTACCTCGACTTAGGCCGATTCTGGCAGATTTTGCTTACTGTTGGCCTTTTGTTCTGGGTGATTATCCTCTTTCGTGGACTTCGCGGACGACTTCAAAGCGAGCACATGGGGAATATGCCTTGGCTTTTTTTCTTTTCGGCTTTATCGATTCCAGCGTTTTACGGGGTTGGTCTGCTCGCTCACCCCGGATCGCACTTCACGACTACTGATTTCTGGCGCTTCTGGGTTGTGCATCTCTGGGTGGAAGACTTCCTGGAGTTGTTCACGACGATCATGGTCGCATACGTGTTCGTGCTGTTAGGCGTAGTACATGAACGCGTCGCGTTGACGATGATTTATCTCGATATGGTGCTCTACTCGGCGGGCGGTGTGATCGGCACGATGCACCACCTGTATTTTTCGGGGGAGCCCGCGATTCACATGTCGTTGGGCGCCTTCTTCTCCGCAGCTGAGGTGATCCCTCTCACGCTTTTGACGCTGGAGGCATGGAGTTTTCTGCAACTCGGAGCGGAGCAGGAGACAAAGTCGAAAACCTTGTTCCCGCACTATTGGGCTGTGATGTTTCTGGCGTCAGTAGGATTTTGGAATTTCTTGGGCGCAGGGATATTCGGTTTTCTGATCAATCTTCCCATTGTGTCGTATTACGAGATCGGTACAGCCCTCACGCCCAATCATGGCCATGCCGCAATGATGGGAGTGTATGGAATGTTGTCGGTTGGACTGGCTTTGTTCTGCTTGCGCTACATCATTCCCGAAGAGCGCTGGTCTGACCGAGCCGCCAAGATCAGTTTCTGGTCGCTGAATCTGGGGTTGGCGTGGATGGTGTTTGCCACGCTCTTTCCATTGGGCGTGCTGCAACTCTACCATTCCGTCGCCTATGGATATTACGACGCTCGCACTCTGAAATTCGCAGGCAATCCAACCAATTCGCTCATCGAATGGCTGCGACTTCCAGGCGACACCGTATTCATTCTCGGCGGCACGCTGCCCGTTCTGTACCTCTGCTGGTTGGGAGTTCGTCACATGCGGAAACGTTGGCCTGCCGAAGAGCCAGAGAACATTCTTTTCACAGAACTGACCAGCACGACAAAAGGGCGTTAGCAATGCAGGGGGTAGATGTTCAGGTACTGTTAGCAGCCGGCTACGCGATCTTTCTCGCATTCGTCGCCGCGATCCTTGAACTCGCTGCACGCCATTCACATCAGCGGACGAGAAAGATCCCTATTGTTGGGTTCTCTTATCATCCAGATCTAGATGTTTGGAAATGTCCAAACGGCAAACACCTTTATCGCACCGAGATGAGATTGGAATCGAGCGTTGTGCGCTACAGGGCGCAGGCACATCACTGTAATGATTGTCCGATCAAGTACCGCTGCACTGATTCTGACGAAGGCCGAGTTATAGAAGTTCAGCCGGACTCGTGGCTGCAGTCCGAACTCCGCAAATTTCACCGCGGACTCTCGTTGACGCTGTTACTGCTTGCTGACCTGATTCTAGTACTCACTATGCTGCGACAAAACAATGCACGCGAGCAGTTGATTCTGATCCTCTCCGTTCTCTGCATCACGGCCGCAGGTTTCCGAATAGTTTCGAGGGAGCTCTCGGCTGGCTTTGGTGGTCAGCGAACCGGTCGCTCGCTTGGCCCGAGATAGATATCGATAAACGCTCGGCCGGAAATCAGGTGACGGCAGGAGATGCCGGAATTCCGGATGCGGGCCCGAGTGGTCTCTTGTGTATAGCATGGCGGCTGCTCTGGCGGTCGATGGCTGCCGCCGCGGTAGGGGCAGTTTGCCCATATGCTGGCTCCTCGTCGGTGGCAGGTGCCCGTCAGGTACCTACTTCTGTGCCGCGGACGAGCTCCCCTTTAGGCGGTCTTGCGCAGACCTGGACATTTCGTCGCGAGCCTAAAGCCTTGAGTGCCAGAGATCCTTCAAAGCAGCCGCACGGGTACACGCCGCCAGCCGCCGAGCGGGTACGTTTCTCGGACGGGCTCCGCGTCGGCCGCCAGTTCGACACGGGCTGTCATGCCTAGCAGAGTCTGTACAGCCACGACCAGTTCCAGCGTTGCCAGCGGACGACCCGGGCAAACGTGGGTACCGGTACCATAAACGAGGTTATGCGCCGCGTGTTCCTCAGGCCGATAGGCATCCGGGTCGCAGAACACCGTCCCATCGCGATTAGCCGACGTCCAGTTCAGATAGATTCGCGTGCCGGGCTCGAGCACGAATCCGGCGACGCGCGTCGCGACCGTCGTCACGCGACGACTGACGAGGAACGGGTCGTCCATCCGCAACATCTCGTCGATTGCGGCAGCCAGATTGCCGGAATGTGCCCGAAGCGCCTCCTGCACCTCGGGGTGCGTCGCAAGAAAATAGACGACGAGACCAAATGCCGCCGCTATGGAACCTAGGTCGCCCGCCGTCCAGTTGCGAAGAATCGACACGATATCGGCATCCGGCAACAGCCCTCCGTTGACGGCGACCCCGAGCAATTCGGTCGTAGGGTCCTTCGGAGCAGCACGGCCCATCTGCCGCCGACGCCGCACCTGTGCCAGGACGAGCTTGTCGAAGACGGCGGCCACGGCGGCCATCCATGCTCGGTTCCCCGAGCGGGTGCCAGCATGGTTTTCAGCCATCCACGCGAGAAGTTCATCTTCGATCCCGTGCCACCCCAGCCAGTCGGCCTGTGCGCGCACGGCAAGCGGATACCCGATCTCAGTCACCGCATCCACGGTAGCGCCGCGGGGCAGCGCGCCAACGATCTCGTGAGCGATTTTCCGGACGTGCGGCTCGAGGATTCCCATGCGCTCGGGCGTGAAGAAAGGGGCGATGGCCGCCCGAAACGCGGTGTGCTCAGGCGCGTCCAGGGAGTTGGGCACCATGCGATAGGCGGATACAGCCGAGGAGAACGTGGCCGGGTCGGCCGCCGCCGCGACCACGTCGGCATGTCTGAACAGCGTGACACCACGCGGCGACCTAGCCAGCGGACACGCGACGCGCATCCGATCGTAGGTACCGCGCTGATCTGCAAGCAACGGCTCTGACAACGGCTCCCATGGAGGAATTGGTGCGATCACGCTGCCATCCTCGCACGGGCAGCGACGTATCTGCAAATGCCTCGGGCGGACTACTTCGCTCCAGGACGGAGGTGCGATCAAGGCATTCGCGGATGTCATTTATTCCTCCTATTCCTCCGTCGGAATTCCGAGCTCTTCGGCTTAGCAGGCAATGCGCACGATGGCATCGCGCCGAGCCTGTTTGCGGGGTTCTGGGTGGATGGTCGGCTTAACCGGCCAATCTCTGCCCATTCTTCAGGGTGTGCTGAGTTTGCGCGCTTGGCTGAGGATCTTGGTGAGGCGGTTGGAGAGCCGGTCGAGGCAAGAGCGGGAAGGGCCCTTTGTTAGCGGGCGTCGGAACATCTCCATCACATGTTGAGCGGCGAGCAGCGAATCGATGACGCCTTCGAGGCCGGCGCGAAGTTGGGGTAATGCTGCCTTGGGTTGCGGCACCAGATGCTTTGGATGGGCCCTAGCTTGCTGGAACTCGCGCTGGAGATCGGTCAACGCCACATCGACATAGCGCATGGTCATCTCGGGATTGGTGTGGCCGAGCAACTTCATGAGGACAGGAAAGCTCACGCCGGCCCGAAGCATCTCGGTGGCATAGCTGTGTCGAAGCTGGTGCGGAACGATGCTGGCAGAGAGGTTGAGCGAATAGCAGACCTGATGCAGGTAATCTCGAAGTTGACGAACCAGCGCATCTTTGCTGCCTGGACGCGTCAGGAGCCGTCCATCGGCAGGCAGAGGATCGAGGGAGCGAAAGAATCGAAGGCGTTGAACGAGTTCACACGTAGAAGCATCGACGGGGACCATGCGTTCGGTTTTGAGCTTGCCGAGCGGAACATGAATCGCCCATTGATTGGGCCCGTTGGAGCGAAGGCAATCGCAGGACAGATCAGTACACTCTCCAATGCGCATGCCGGTGTATCGGATCAACAGCATGGCATTGCCGCCAAGATCGTTACGGCGAAAGAACTCCTGTTGTAAGACCTGGTCCTGCTCAGCGGTGAGTGGACGTGGGAGTCTCTGCGGTTTGCGCGGAATGTCCTCGCGGCGAATCAGGCGAGCGAGTTTAGAACGTTTGTTCGACCAGGACAGATCGTTAAATACGCATCGCAGAGCGATGAGCTGGTTGATGCATGAAGCGGTCAACAGCGGCGGCGTTTGCGAACGCAGTCGGGACATCCAGCCGAGGATGTGAGGATCGCGGCGCAGTTGATCCAGGCGGTTGACCTCGGGATGATAGGAGCCGAGATAACAGAGGAACTTGCGCACCGTCCCGCGGTAGTGACGAGTGGTATCAGGACTAAGTGCAGCTCCGATGGAATCGACCGCATGCTCGAAGACCGGAGCCAGCCGATGTTGGAGCGGAGGGCGGCGCGGGCGGTTCACGAAGAGCTCCTGGGAATGGGGCGGATACACTGCGCTACCGCGCGGGCATACTGCAGGTAGACGTCTTGCTGGGTGACCTGCACATAGCGCAGGGTGGTTTCGATGTCGGTGTGCCCCATCAGATGCATGAGCGCTGGCAGGCTCATACCGGCGCGAACCATATCGGAGGCAAAGGTATGTCGAAAGCGATGCGGGTTGGCGAGATGGATGCCGGTGGTCTGACGATGGTAGCGGAACAGGGAGCGTAGCCCTGCGGGAGTCATGCGTGTACCGCGTGCGGGTCCTTTGAGCACGACGAACAGCGCAGCGGAGCAGGGATTAGGCCGTTCCAGCCGCAGATAGTGATCGAGCAGTTGAGTGGTTTCCGGCGCCAGCGGGAGGAAGCGCAGCTTGTTACCTTTGCCGTGAACGCGGAGCTGTGCTTCGGAAAGCAGAACGTGTTCTGGATTCAAGGCTAGTACCTCGGCGGAGCGAAGCCCATGCAAGAGCATCAAGCCCACGATGGCCAAGTCGCGTGCGGTGCGGAAACTGGACCAGAAGCGCGCCACTTCATCGACGGAGAGCGGCACGATGTTGAGCCTGGGCTCCTTCACACGGAGCCTGCTGATTGCGATCCGTGGCCGGCCAAGGCCCATCGGCTTACGCTGCAGAAAAGCCTGCTGAAAGCCGCGAGCGACCTGACAAGGAGCATCTGGGAACTCGTTGCGGATGGCTCGATCGGCGTCAGCGACGCGGTCATTAATGGTGGATGCAGAGGGCCGTGGTTGGAGGCTGGACTGGAAGCGCAGGTAATCCAGGAGAGTCGACTCGGTGAGGTCCGCCTCCACGATGTCGCCAGTGTGATGAAGGCTCTCCCACCAGCGAACAAAGTGCAGCAGGTTGTAAGCGTAGATGCGCAAACTCGTGTTTGCCAGCCGACGGACATACTCGCGGTCCAGGTAACGATTAACCCAACCAACTCCCCGGCCGGTGGTTTGCTCTACCACCTGAATCGGGCTGTGTGTGTTCGGTGCTGTCTTCTGGAAAATCACTTGGAACTTCATGACTGAGCGGCCTCCATAAGAGACTGGAACTGTTGCGCGTCACCACCCTGGACGAAGAAGGAGTTGGGATCGTGTCCTGGGGGCAGGAAGACGCGGCGGGCGTCGATACCTTGTGAGCCAAGACGATGAGCCAGCTGCTGCGCGGCTTGTTGTCCGCTGTGGTTGGCATCGACATCGAAGGTGAGATAAACGGTGCGTGGCTGGTCGCACAGCTGTCGCAACTGATCCACGTTGAGATGGGTGCCCAACGAACAGGTGGGGTTATGAAACCCCGCCTGCCGCAACACGGCATAGTCGAACAGTCCCTCCACCAGAATCACCTCGGAGCATTGCCGCACCTGTCCCCAGGCATACAGGCCACCCTTGGAGCCTGGGAGAAAGCGATGGGCAAAGGCGCTGCCGATACTGCGGCCATAGAGGTTGACGATGTGTTCGTCATGGCGCAATGGGAAGACGATGCGCTGGTAGAGAGCATCCGAGCCCTGTGCGTTAAGCAGGCCAAGCTGCCGCAGGAGATCGAAGGAATAGCCTTGCGCCGTGAGATGACGGCGTAAGCTCCCGCCGGGAGCGTAGCCGATCTGCAGTTCTTCGATCAGGGCGGGATCGTGCAGTCCGCGCTGGTTGAGATAACGCATTGCCTCGGGGTAGTGATCGAGCTGCTGTTGATAGAAATCGGCAGCCTGCTGGAGCACGGCAGAGGCAGAGTCGTCTGGATGAGTGGTCTGTTGCTCCAGGTAGGCGAGGCTTTGGCGGAAGGACAGATGACTGGACAACTGGACAAAGCGAATCAGATCGCCGCCCTGTCCGCAGCCGTGGCAGTAGAAGAGATTTTTGCGGGCGTTGACATAGAACGAAGGCCGGGTTTCGGCGTGCAGCGGGCAAAGTCCGACAAACTCGGAACTGCGACCGGCAGGCTGACCGGTCCAGTTCCGCTGCCGCAGGTAATCCAGTAGCGGCAAGTGCTGTTTGAGTTTTTCGGCGTCCTCGCCCACGGCGTTGTGGTGCCTCCGGAGCTGAGCGTAGGAGAAGGCTGCCGGCATTCCCAGGCAAGGATGGTAGGTGGAAGAAATCTTCTTAAAGACGCAAGGGCCAGAGGATTGGTAGGACCGGAGCCAGCCAGGACAACGGCCCAGTTTCGTGATTGGTCTGATCGCCGTGCGTCAGCCAGTGAGCTATGCGGGCGATGGATTGCCGGGCAAAGGAAAGGGCCAGTTGAGAAAGGTCCAGGCCGCTCGACCAACGGCGGAGGGTGGAGGGATCGGGCAAGCGATTCGAGTCTTTCAGATCAGGCAATGCCTCTTCCCAGGAATAGTCCTCCACAAAGCGCCGCCGCAATGCCTGACAGCGCGCCAGCAAGCTGTAATGCGTATACGGAAGAGAAAACAGCGGCAGGAAAGTGAAGGTCTTTCCGCAACCAGGGCAGCGACCGCGACGGATCTCAATCCAGTCATGATACTCATCGTGTGCCTGCTTGCGGCGGCGGCCGTGGCCGACGATCGAACTACGTTCACAAACGGGACATTGCGGCAGGATGAGCTGGTCGCAGTCTCCGGCCCAATCAGTTTCGAGCTTGTGCGGCGAGACAGAAAGTGGGATAAAGAGAATCGTAACTCCCAGGGGTTCTGCCCCGGCGTCGACCCTCCAAGATCTCGGCCGGAAGTGGAACCCCCTCTCCTCCTGAAGAGAATCCAACTGGAAGAGAATACAGCTTCTCACCTACAGATCTTAGGGATGTGATTCAGAAGATTGGCCGGTTAAGAACGGCAAACCTTCTCCAATCCGGCCAATCTCCGGCTTGCCGTCATCCATTCGCGATCTGCTGAACGCGCTCCCAAACTTCCACATATCCCGATTGATCGCATGAGACCAGCTGTCGCGAACAGGTCGTTCCGGCTCACTATCTTACGATGAGAAATGAGCGGCTCGGGCTAGGACGCAAAGGTATGTCTGGCGCAGAGTACATACCTCGGGCCAGAATCCGCCGGCCTCCAGTTGTGATATTATTTGGCCCGCCAACTGCGTTTCGCCCCCGTGCTCCGCATGCGGTGCCCTTATGATGTCGCCTAGAGCTGAAACCGTTTTAGCATTTGAGCCGCTGGTTCGCGTAGGGTCCTCAGCAGATCCAGTTCCGGCAGCGGCTGCAGCGGAGTTGCACCGGCTGATCGGCCACGATCAGGCCGGACTTGCGCTGGCTTTTATCTCTAGCCGCTATAACCCCGATGCCATCGCCAATGATCTGCGGCGCGAGTTCGGCGCGGTGCCGGTGATCGGCTGTACTACTGCCGGTGAGATCGGGCCGCTGGGCTACTTGGAAGGCGGGGTGTCAGGGCTGACCCTCGGGCGCGACGACCTGATCTACGAGATCGGCCTAATTGAGGGTGTGTCGCGGCTGGATACTAGGCGTGGCCAGGCTTTTGCTTACGGCCTGCGCCAGCGTCTGGCCCAGCGCTCGGAGCTGTTCGACACCCACCGCTGCTTCGCCCTGCTGCTAATCGACGGCCTATGCGGGCATGAGGAACATGTGGCGCGTGCCATTCATGATGGCCTGGGGGGCATTCCGATGGTCGGCGGCTCGGCTGGCGACGGCATGGACTTCCGGCAGACGACGGTGCTGTACGACGGCCGTTTCCGCACCGATGCGGCGGTGCTGCTGGTGGCCGCTACGCCGCACCCGTTCACCAGTTTCAAGACCCAGCATTTCGTCTGTGGCACGCAACGCATGGTGGTCAGCGGCGCCATACCGGAGCAGCGCATCGCCACCGAGATCAACGGCTTTCCCGCCGCCCAGGAATATGCCCGGAGCATCGGCCTGAACCTCAGCCAGTTGAGCCCCCTGGTGTTCTCGGCCCACCCGATGGTGGTCAAGATCGGCGGAGCCGATTTCGTGCGCTCGATCCAGAAGGTCAATCCCGACGGCAGTTTGACCTTCTTCTGCGCCATCGATGAAGGCATCGTGTGCAACGTTGCGAAGAGCATCGACCTGGTGGACAACCTCAACACGCTGTTCGAAAACATAAAACAGAGCATCGGCCCGCCGCGGCTGGTGATCGGCTGCGACTGCATCCTTCGGCGGCTGGAACTCAGGCAAAACGGAGCGATTGACAAAGTGTCGGCCATTCTACGCGAGCACAATGTGATCGGCTTCAGCACCTATGGTGAGCAGTTCCGCGGCATGCACGTGAACCAGACCTTCACCGGCATTGCCATCGGCGCTAAGCGGCCCGCGGCATGAGCGACGACACCGATATTCGCTGCGATCCCGGCGATGCCGCAGGGCTGCTAGGCGAGATCAGGAGGCGCGACAAGATCATCAACGCGCTAATGAACCAGGTGCAGCGCAACCTGAACAATCCGGACAACGATTTCAGCTTGCTCCAGACCACCTTCATGCTGGAGGAGGAGGTCAAGCGTCGCACCGAGGAGTTGGAACGCGCACTCGACGCCCTGGCCAACGCCAAGGAAGAGCTGCAGAAATCGCATTCGGAACTGGAAAGTCGGGTCGCCGAACGCACCACTGAACTATCGCAGCAGCTTCATTTCCTGCAGCAACTGATTGAGGCGATCCCCGGTCCCGTTTTCTACAAGGACGCGCAGCTCCGTTACCTGGGCTGCAACCGCGCCTTCGAAGCCTTCACTGGTCTGCCCGCGAGCGAAGTGATCGGCAAGACGCCACACGATCTCGCCGCCACCGGGGAGTTGGGAGAAGCACATGTCGCTGCCGACCGCAACCTTCTCGAGAAATCGGGGGCGCAGATATATGAAAGCCAGGTCCGCTACGCTAATGGCAAGATGCGCGATGTGATGTTCCACAAAGCTACATTTACCCAGCCGGACGGCACGGTCGGCGGTCTGGTCGGCCTGATGCTGGATATCACAGAGCGTAAGCGCGCCGAGGCCTCCGTGCGTGAGAGCCGGCAACTGCTGCAGGACATCATCGATAACTCGACCGCGCTGATCTACGTGAAGGATCTGGAAGGCCGCTTTCTGCTCATCAATCGCCGCATGGAGGAACTGCTGCGTACAACCGCGCTTTCCGGACCTCCCGTGGTGAGGGAAGCCATTTTGGGTAAAACCGATCACGACCTGTTCCCGAAGGAGCAGGCCGATACGAATCGCGAGTCAGACCAGCAGGTGTTGGCGGCAGGGGACGTGGTCGAGACGGAAGACACTGTCATGCACAAAGATGGGCTGCATACCTATATCTCGATCAAGGTGCCGCTTCGCGATGAGCAGGGCAGACCGTACGCGATCTGTGGGATTGCGACCGACATTACCGAGCGAAAACGGCTGGAAGTACAATTGCGCGAGTCTCAGAAGATGGAAGCCCTGGGAAGGCTGGCCGGTGGTATCGCGCACGATTTCAATAATCTGATGACCATCGTTATCGGCTATGGCGACTTCTTGCGCACAGCGCTGGAGGACAACCCGCTCCTCCAGGAGAAGGTAGAGGAGATTATAGGCGCCGGGGAACAGGCCAACTCGTTGACCCGCCAGTTGCTGGCGTTCACGCGCCGGCAAATACTTCAACCCAGACTGTTGGATTTGCGAAGCGTGCTCACCGAAATGGGCAACATGCTGCGCAGTGTGGTGAGTGAAGATGTTGACCTGACCATTCTGAGCGACTCCGAGCCCTGCCTGATCTGCGCAGACTGCGGGCAGATCCAACAGGTGATCTTGAATCTAGTCATAAACGCCCGTGATGCCACACCGAAAGGCGGCAAAATAACGGTGGCGCTCACCAACCTTATGCGGGAATGGGAATGGACGCGGGTTCCTGCCGGAGCTCAGCCTGGCCCGTATGTCCGCTTAACTGTCCGTGACACGGGATGTGGGATGGACGCCGAGACCCGGGCCCATATCTTTGAGCCATTCTTCACCACCAAAGAGCAAGGTAAGGGCACGGGACTCGGCTTAGCCACCGTCTACGGAATCGTGCAGCAAACCGGCGGACATATTGTGGTCGAGAGCGAGCCAGGGCGGGGAACAGCATTTTACGTCTATTTCCAGCGCACGGAAGGAACACTCCCTCAGGAGAGCCAAGCATTCGGCTTACGGTTGGCCCCCGGTTCGGAAACGATCTTGGTCGTAGAGGATCAGGACGGACTTCGCACCCTTGTGTGTGAGATCTTGCGCAGAAATGGCTATTCGGTGTTGCCTGCGGAAGACGGACGCAGGGCCCTTTTGCTTGCCAACAAGCATTCAGGGCGAATCGATCTCGTGATCACCGATATGGTAATGCCGAATATGGGAGGTCGCGAAGTGGCCGAAATCCTGCCGGTTTCCCATCCCGAGACCAGGGTGCTGTATATGTCTGGATATGTGGACGACATAAATGAACTGCTTGCTCATGGCCATGCCTTCATCGACAAACCATTTACTCCCGAAGCTCTGCTGCTCAAGGTGCGCCAGGTTTTGGATCGTGAGAGCTTGCGTTTCTCAGCTTGAGCAAGCTGCCGCAAAGATACCGCCGGTTCAAGGGCCTCGGAGTTTTTGCGCGATCCCGGAACCGCTTCGGGGAAACCGCAATGTGAGGTTCTGGGCGGATTGTCGGCTTAACCGGCCAATCTCTGCCCATTCTTCAGGGTGTGCTGAGTTTGCGCGCTTGGCTGAGGATCTTGGTGAGGCGGTTGGAGAGCCGGTCGAGGCAAGAGCGGGAAGGGCCCTTTGTTAGCGGGCGTCGGAACATCTCCATCACATGTTGAGCGGCGAGCAGCGAATCGATGACGCCTTCGAGGCCGGCGCGAAGTTGGGGTAATGCTGCCTTGGGTTGCGGCACCAGATGCTTTGGATGGGCCCTAGCTTGCTGGAACTCGCGCTGGAGATCGGTCAACGCCACATCGACATAGCGCATGGTCATCTCGGGATTGGTGTGGCCGAGCAACTTCATGAGGACAGGAAAGCTCACGCCGGCCCGAAGCATCTCGGTGGCATAGCTGTGTCGAAGCTGGTGCGGAACGATGCTGGCAGAGAGGTTGAGCGAATAGCAGACCTGATGCAGGTAATCTCGAAGTTGACGAACCAGCGCATCTTTGCTGCCTGGACGCGTCAGGAGCCGTCCATCGGCAGGCAGAGGATCGAGGGAGCGAAAGAATCGAAGGCGTTGAACGAGTTCACACGTAGAAGCATCGACGGGGACCATGCGTTCGGTTTTGAGCTTGCCGAGCGGAACATGAATCGCCCATTGATTGGGCCCGTTGGAGCGAAGGCAATCGCAGGACAGATCAGTACACTCTCCAATGCGCATGCCGGTGTATCGGATCAACAGCATGGCATTGCCGCCAAGATCGTTACGGCGAAAGAACTCCTGTTGTAAGACCTGGTCCTGCTCAGCGGTGAGTGGACGTGGGAGTCTCTGCGGTTTGCGCGGAATGTCCTCGCGGCGAATCAGGCGAGCGAGTTTAGAACGTTTGTTCGACCAGGACAGATCGTTAAATACGCATCGCAGAGCGATGAGCTGGTTGATGCATGAAGCGGTTGACAGCGGCGGCGTTTGCGAACGCAGTCGGGACATCCAGCCGAGGATGTGAGGATCGCGGCGCAGTTGATCCAGGCGGTTGACCTCGGGATGATAGGAGCCGAGATAACAGAGGAACTTGCGCACCGTCCCGCGGTAGTGACGAGTGGTATCAGGACTAAGTGCAGCTCCGATGGAATCGACCGCATGCTCGAAGACCGGAGCCAGCCGATGTTGGAGCGGAGGGCGGCGCGGGCGGTTCACGAAGAGCTCCTGGGAATGGGGCGGATACACTGCGCTACCGCGCGGGCATACTGCAGGTAGACGTCTTGCTGGGTGACCTGCACATAGCGCAGGGTGGTTTCGATGTCGGTGTGCCCCATCAGATGCATGAGCGCTGGCAGGCTCATACCGGCGCGAACCATATCGGAGGCAAAGGTATGTCGAAAGCGATGCGGGTTGGCGAGATGGATGCCGGTGGTCTGACGATGGTAGCGGAACAGGGAGCGTAGCCCTGCGGGAGTCATGCGTGTACCGCGTGCGGGTCCTTTGAGCACGACGAACAGCGCAGCGGAGCAGGGATTAGGCCGTTCCAGCCGCAGATAGTGATCGAGCAGTTGAGTGGTTTCCGGCGCCAGCGGGAGGAAGCGCAGCTTGTTACCTTTGCCGTGAACGCGGAGCTGTGCTTCGGAAAGCAGAACGTGTTCTGGATTCAAGGCTAGTACCTCGGCGGAGCGAAGCCCATGCAAGAGCATCAAGCCCACGATGGCCAAGTCGCGTGCGGTGCGGAAACTGGACCAGAAGCGCGCCACTTCATCGACGGAGAGCGGCACGATGTTGAGCCTGGGCTCCTTCACACGGAGCCTGCTGATTGCGATCCGTGGCCGGCCAAGGCCCATCGGCTTACGCTGCAGAAAAGCCTGCTGAAAGCCGCGAGCGACCTGACAAGGAGCATCTGGGAACTCGTTGCGGATGGCTCGATCGGCGTCAGCGACGCGGTCATTAATGGTGGATGCAGAGGGCCGTGGTTGGAGGCTGGACTGGAAGCGCAGGTAATCCAGGAGAGTCGACTCGGTGAGGTCCGCCTCCACGATGTCGCCAGTGTGATGAAGGCTCTCCCACCAGCGAACAAAGTGCAGCAGGTTGTAAGCGTAGATGCGCAAACTCGTGTTTGCCAGCCGACGGACATACTCGCGGTCCAGGTAACGATTAACCCAACCAACTCCCCGGCCGGTGGTTTGCTCTACCACCTGAATCGGGCTGTGTGTGTTCGGTGCTGTCTTCTGGAAAATCACTTGGAACTTCATGACTGAGCGGCCTCCATAAGAGACTGGAACTGTTGCGCGTCACCACCCTGGACGAAGAAGGAGTTGGGATCGTGTCCTGGGGGCAGGAAGACGCGGCGGGCGTCGATACCTTGTGAGCCAAGACGATGAGCCAGCTGCTGCGCGGCTTGTTGTCCGCTGTGGTTGGCATCGACATCGAAGGTGAGATAAACGGTGCGTGGCTGGTCGCACAGCTGTCGCAACTGATCCACGTTGAGATGGGTGCCCAACGAACAGGTGGGGTTATGAAACCCCGCCTGCCGCAACACGGCATAGTCGAACAGTCCCTCCACCAGAATCACCTCGGAGCATTGCCGCACCTGTCCCCAGGCATACAGGCCACCCTTGGAGCCTGGGAGAAAGCGATGGGCAAAGGCGCTGCCGATACTGCGGCCATAGAGGTTGACGATGTGTTCGTCATGGCGCAATGGGAAGACGATGCGCTGGTAGAGAGCATCCGAGCCCTGTGCGTTAAGCAGGCCAAGCTGCCGCAGGAGATCGAAGGAATAGCCTTGCGCCGTGAGATGACGGCGTAAGCTCCCGCCGGGAGCGTAGCCGATCTGCAGTTCTTCGATCAGGGCGGGATCGTGCAGTCCGCGCTGGTTGAGATAACGCATTGCCTCGGGGTAGTGATCGAGCTGCTGTTGATAGAAATCGGCAGCCTGCTGGAGCACGGCAGAGGCAGAGTCGTCTGGATGAGTGGTCTGTTGCTCCAGGTAGGCGAGGCTTTGGCGGAAGGACAGATGACTGGACAACTGGACAAAGCGAATCAGATCGCCGCCCTGTCCGCAGCCGTGGCAGTAGAAGAGATTTTTGCGGGCGTTGACATAGAACGAAGGCCGGGTTTCGGCGTGCAGCGGGCAAAGTCCGACAAACTCGGAACTGCGACCGGCAGGCTGACCGGTCCAGTTCCGCTGCCGCAGGTAATCCAGTAGCGGCAAGTGCTGTTTGAGTTTTTCGGCGTCCTCGCCCACGGCGTTGTGGTGCCTCCGGAGCTGAGCGTAGGAGAAGGCTGCCGGCATTCCCAGGCAAGGATGGTAGGTGGAAGAAATCTTCTTAAAGACGCAAGGGCCAGAGGATTGGTAGGACCGGAGCCAGCCAGGACAACGGCCCAGTTTCGTGATTGGTCTGATCGCCGTGCGTCAGCCAGTGAGCTATGCGGGCGATGGATTGCCGGGCAAAGGAAAGGGCCAGTTGAGAAAGGTCCAGGCCGCTCGACCAACGGCGGAGGGTGGAGGGATCGGGCAAGCGATTCGAGTCTTTCAGATCAGGCAATGCCTCTTCCCAGGAATAGTCCTCCACAAAGCGCCGCCGCAATGCCTGACAGCGCGCCAGCAAGCTGTAATGCGTATACGGAAGAGAAAACAGCGGCAGGAAAGTGAAGGTCTTTCCGCAACCAGGGCAGCGACCGCGACGGATCTCAATCCAGTCATGATACTCATCGTGTGCCTGCTTGCGGCGGCGGCCGTGGCCGACGATCGAACTACGTTCACAAACGGGACATTGCGGCAGGATGAGCTGGTCGCAGTCTCCGGCCCAATCAGTTTCGAGCTTGTGCGGCGAGACAGAAAGTGGGATAAAGAGAATCGTAACTCCCAGGGGTTCTGCCCCGGCGTTGACCCTCCAAGATCTCGGCCGGAAGTGGAACCCCCTCTCCTCCTGAAGAGAATCCAACTGGAAGAGAATACAGCTTCTCACCTACAGATCTTAGGGATGTGATTCAGAAGATTGGCCGGTTAAGAACGGCTATCCGGAAGTGATCCAGATCTGGACCATTCGGATCGGTACCGGAGTCGGCATCGCGCCCCTGATGACTTTAGTTCGAACAGGCCGACAATAAACGTCCAATCGGCGTTTCTTGGGACTAATCGCCGGCAATTGGCAGAGCGGTGCCTACATTCATATCGAACCCTCCGTCGCAGTACCAGTCGCTGGCCTCCAGCGCTCTGTACATCGCAGCCTGCCAACTGTTTCGTCGTGCAGCTTCGCGGCTGTTCGCTTGATCGTGCAGTTGCTGTCTTACCCCCTCAGAACCAGCTGCCTCGTGGAGACGGGCAAGGTGGTCACGGATATTCGACAGCTCTTCTGCGGCGTGTCCGGAGTAAAGAGAAGCCAAGTGCAGAACTTTAAAGTGATGACAAACGCGAGCAAACAGGGTGTTGTCCCAACCCGCAGGCCTATTAATGCTGAATACAACCGTTGCGGGAGCTGTATCGACCACGTTCGCCGTCAGCCAGCGATGCGTGTCGATGTCATCGAAGTACGGATGTAATGTGCCGTTTTCGGGTGTTGTAGGAACCGCAGTTCCCTTTGCCTTATTGCAGTCCAGGCATGAGGGGACCAGATTTGCCGGAGTAACGGCGAATTCTGGATACTGCATCTTTGGGAGATGATGGTCGAGAGTCCACACCGTGCCCTGGCCACACAAAGGGCACCGTCCATACGCCGGCGCGGAAATCAGCTTGTCATAGATATCTCGGCCAGGCCCGTGCTTCTTGGCCATCCGGAGATCATAAACGTCCGACATCTCAACTGCAGTGACCACACCATCCACGGTGTCGCTAGTTCCAATCGTGTAGAGGGTATTCGCACCTGCGGCCTGCTCGTATTCAACTGCAGTGGCAATGATCGTCCCCTTGACACTCGAAAGACGGTTCTTTAGATCTGCGTCCCTGACCCGGCTTATGCAGGTCGAAAACGTGTACTCTGCTGTATAAGTTGGTAATACAAGCTTCCGCATCAGGAGTCTTGGTCCTCTTGGCGAGAAGCAATCATCGAGCGCAGAAGTGCCTTTGCTTCTGCCCCAAGTTGCCCTTGGAACTTGTTTAAGGCTGACTCAAAGCTCACGTTAGCATCCACCGTATTCTGTAGCATTCGGTGAAACCCCGAGTGGGTAACCTCAAGACCGAACGCTTCACGAGTCAGGATGCCAAGATTTTCTCCAAATGTCTCAACTTCGGGGCGTTCCGCGATAACTTCGCGACCGCTACGGCGAATTTTCCATGCGCAACTTCTCGGCACTTCCTGAAGCACGACAGGAGAATGCGTTGCGATGATCGCAACACCATTGCGGTTGATCAGAAGGTCCGAAAGTGATCGTACAAAGGCAGAGAGCAGTGGAGGATGAAGATGCGCCTCGGGCTCATCGAGCAGGACGAGTGTCCGTTCCTCAACTGTTTCTACAAGCCGAGTGATGGTCAACAGAACGATTTTGTGTCCAGAACTGAGTTTCCCGAAAAGTTCGATCGCCTGTCCCCTTGAATCGCTGTCTTCTCCGAGACCCTGAGCGAGTCCAGCAACGTCTGCGTCCCTGAATATGGGGTCAGTCTCCAGCATCTCCAGAGCCTGGCGCCACCTGACAAGTCGTGCACCCTGCAGACACGCGCGAACACTTGTTCCGAACTCTCGCGATAGTAAGGCAGGGCTCTTTGTGAGTGACTTGCCGCCCTCGGTTTTTTCAATCTGCTTCAGTCCGACGTAAGCATACTGAACACCTGTGGACTTGTTCTGACGATTGGGAAGCGGCTCAAAGGGATCGAATGCGCTAAACGTGACAGAGACTAGATTGGCAAATATTGACTCGCTCTCGTCTCCAGAGGGCCAGACGAACTTCCCAACATCAGCTTCAGACGCATTCTCCTGTACCAGAGCGCGGGTCATGAGATTGAGAAGATGAGTCTTGCCAACACCATTACGGCCGATCAGAACGTGAACGTTCGTCGGTGGCTCAGACTCAGGCTGGACGGAGAACGTTAAGGAAACACTTTCTGAGTTGGCGACCGCCGGAGCCACATACGTGAACTCGTATCTCGAAAGCCTAGCACCGCCGCGCGCAATCCGGCTGAACTGGCCTGTGACAGTTGCTGGCGTAACGGTGCGAAGAAGTGATTCGCCGGTAACGTCTTCATCCAAGGAACGTTTGAAGATATCTGGATTTGATGCTACGTCCCTTAACCCGACTAATATTCGATCTCTCGTCGAATCGCCCAAGTCGTTCAACTTCTTGTAGTACTCTTCATCTTGGCCGAGGGAGAAGAACCTGTCATCGAGTTCATCAAAGCTCTCATCTAAGGCAGGGCGTTTCTGTCCAGTTTCCATTCCGAACTGGCCTATTTTGACGCTGCCGATGCGGTGGACGGAGCCGGCGTCGTCGACATACAACAACGAGTACATCGTGTTGTACTTGAACCAGTCATCCCAGTCATCGACCACAAGATAAGCTGCGTTTGCAGTTATCGGCGGGTTTACCCCTCTTTTAAGGACTGTGAAGAACACTCTTTTGCACGCTCCGCAACGCGTTCTACAGCAAACTGAGATATACAGTGCTGACAGGCTCCATGCTACTACAGCAGTGCAACTTGCCACCTTCAATGGTTGCTAGGTAAGTCCTCACAAGTCTTAGTGCTGTATCTGAAGCGCCCACGCAACCGCCGTGGAGGAAGGTGATAAATGTGGCAATGGAAACAGACGGAGCGGGTCCTTTGCAAACAGGAGCGCGCAAGCAACGTTTGGTTGGAAGTTCCCGCTAACAATCCGGCCTAGGCGACGGTGCTCCAGCAAGTCCTCGTCTGTATGATCCTGTAGCGGCTGGCGAATTCGTTTCAGGCCAGAGATAAATCCGGAAACGAGTTCCTTGTTGAAATCGTCAGGAAAACACAGGCTGGTAGGATCTTGCTCAATATCCAGTTGTCCCTTGTCCACCTGCAACTCACGGACTTGCTCATGAGAGAGCAGATGCTTCTCATCGCCCACCCTTGTGTATGCATTTCCGGATGAATCACAGACCACCCTGTCATCGCGGCAATGAACTCTGAACAGGACTACAAAGCTATCAGTGCCGTCCTTGGCGCGCACGAAGATTCGACGGCTCTCAACGCGAGCATCCGAGCAGAATGTTATGAATGCTTTCTCTATTTTATTGAGCTGCTCTCCGGTCAACTGGTGACAGCCAAGAAACTCGCCAGCGTCGCTCATCCCAACCACGATCAGCCCACCATCCGGCATCGTGTTGGCCCACATACAGAAGTATTGGCCCAGTTCGCGATAGTGGATATTTGGAGACTTTCTCTTCGAGCCGACGATCCTCACCCAACCGCGCGAGCATCTCCTGATCCGCTCCGGAATAAATCTCGTCGGGGGTCAGTAGCGCAGAGGGACCTTCGAATTTGAAACTCAGCTGGCTCACGTAGTGTCATTTTAGCTGTGCAGCGCAGGAATGGGGAGGGAAAGTCAACAGGCCCCAGCTCTTCTGCTCAAACATCGGACCAAGTCTGTGGTAACTTGACCCGCTCCGCACAGCGCGCCCGATGTTGGAGATCCAGGGCTGATGCGACGGGGCAGGCTCCGAAGAATCGGCTGTGGCGAGCCCCCTGTGCAGCTGAGTACAGGGGGTTTTGTTCTGAGCCTCGACTCGGCCAGCTTCCATTGAGCATCTATCATCCGCACTCGACGGCCACGGCAGTTTCACTGGCGACGCGGAGCATTCCTCAGATCGCGCCAACAGCAACTTCATTCGCGTCCTTCGTGATTACAAGCCCCTGCGGCGTTTGGCAGTACTAATCCGACGGACGAACCGCTCGAGCACGCCATGCGTCATAAGGACGTTACTGCGGACGAACCTGCCGAAGCGTTGAGCACAATCTTACTCACGATGGGCAGGCGCTCTCCGCCCAGCTATCAACTTGTCTGAAAGCATGCGGTCTGGTTTCACAAAGCTTCGCACAAATTTTTGAGCTGCCTCGATGCTACCCCTTAGAGTAGAGATACAGACTTGATTATCCTCGACCCGTAGCTGCACCTCATCGCCCTCTTTCCAGTGGAGTGCTTCACGAAACGATGCAGGAATAACAACGCGCCCTTTCGCCGAAATCCGTACTGTTTTCTGCTGTAGCTCCATAAACTCCTTTGCAAATGCGGCCGGTTTGGTTCCGATCACTCCTACCGTAATATGATGTTCAACGTCATTCTGATGTCGGAGTGCCGCATCGTGCGAAACGAATTTTGCTTGAAATACAAAGGGACCATCTTGTGGCGTATTCTTAGTCGGATAATTCAATGGCCCACCCAGGGGCTGTAAGCATCCCTACCATAATCTCCGCACGCATCCCAAGCTTCAACAGACATCCCGTGCGGCTAATTCGGGCACCTACTGGAGCTCCTCCTCAAGGCTTTGCTTAACGAGATCTGTTGACGGATTGATAAACCGTGAGCGGGGATCGGATTCCATTCAAGTTGCAACAGCTTTTTGTACAAGAACTCGAAATCTGTCCAAAGACCGGCGCTCGCAACCCGCTTTTTGTCGATCAAACCCTTTCCAGCTACCCAATATAGATTGACCCAATGGAAAAAGAACGGGTGAGCGATTTCGGCAGCGCAACCATCGGTTATGAAACTTCACTCTCAACTGGATTCGGATTCAAGATCTTCATGGCCTCCATTGCCGGTAGGCCTTTGAATCCAGCCCGGTAGCCGATTCCATTATGGCGTTGAAGCTCATCGCTGTTATTGATAGCCAGCTTCATCCAGTTTTCATGATCTTCTGGAGTGCCGAACTTTTCGCCGTGATGCCGTGATAATGACGGCGCAGGCCATGGACATAGCCGGCCCAGAAGTTGTGTGCTAATGGTGTGGTTCCAATCCTGAATACATCAGCCCGTCTCATGTTTCGCGCAAATTCAACTTCCGTCATAGATGCTTCCCCTTCAATAAGCTCCCAATCCCAACGCGCGGAAGACCCACAATGATCTCAGCATCCGGATAATAATCCAAGACACATTTCCATGTGTTCGCTTCAATGGTCAATCTCCGGATTTCTCGACCGACCGAAAATATCAGCAGCTAGTCCAAAAAGCTCGCCGGAATGACTCTCGTAACCCACTGACAATAAAAGGCCAGTACTCCTCGCCACGGACTGTCTCAAAACCTCTGGGTTTAGACTAAGGCACCCGGAGGTGCACAAGACTATTGGGGAGCTCGTCTGCACATGCGGGAATACAACATGTATTGACGTCCCGAATGCGCTGTTCATTCACATACTTTCCGGCGTCGTCGAGTCGATGCACTTTGTTAAACAAGCTCGAAGCCTTCTCGTAAACTGTTATTTCTTACGCTTCAGCATGCTGTCACACGGTCAAGCGGCAAGGATTCGTCTGTCCAGTTAGGAGAGATCTTGAAGCACGCGCGCTTGCTGTCGCGCGTCTACCGTAACGCTTCCTCCTTTTCCGGTTTCAGGGATGCATCTCCTTGCGAAATGAGTTTATTGATACCATTTCGAAAAACCAAAGTCTCTGACCGATGCGCAACTGCAGGCGATCTACCAAGCACGCGAGGAGGAACTTCGAGCATTTGAAGAGTGGGTCAGCGTCCACTTGAAGATCGACATGTACAAGCCCATCTACAAGCCCTGTCCTAAGGATTTTATTTACGCGAACTATTGCGAAGACTGTGACCCTTTTACCACTGCGAGTCCTAACAGCCCGTGGTGTAAGTAGCTGATTTCCAGCAAGACCAGCGGCGTAGCTGCGAACGCGATCTTGTCGCATATCTGACAGGCTGCGCGGAGTTGCGGTCCCGAGGAATCCGATACTGCCTTACTCGGCGCGCAAACCGAAGAAATGGCCGTGCTAGCCGCAAAATAATGCGCAACATGCGTGCTCCGAAGCGGTTTCTCAGTTCGCGCGGCGTGCCCGCTCCCAGCAACTTGCGCATCACCAGGCTCAGGTTGAAGGCGCCCACGTGGATCAGTTGCCGTTTCAAAATGTTCCCGTGCCCGCGCAGATGTGTGCGCCTCATTCCGCCGGTTTCATAGCAATGTGCGAAGCTGCGTTCGACGAACTCACCGCGGCGCTTCAATAACCTCTTGCCGTAAGGTCCGCGCACCCGCCGCCGGTTTGCATACACCGCTTTTTGCTCTTTGTTTTTATCCTGCCAGTGGCGCCGACCTCTCTGCTTCTTTTCCGGAATGTAACTGCGTACCTCACGATCCTCGACGCTCGTCAACACCGCGCCGCTGTGATAACCCTTATCAGCGACGATCTCTTCGATGCCATTGACGTTGACCTTGGACTCATCGTTGGGATGTAGCTTGACGTCACGCACGGCCAACCCGGCTACCGTCATGCCCGCCTCAACCAAGGTCTCGTGGAACGTTGTGGTGTCGCCCTTATCTGCGCCTTGCAGGGTAACGGCCAAGACCGCGCCGCTATCCAGATCGACGGCGTGCTCGGCCTTGTGTGCAAGATGCGTGCACCCGTCCTTCATCTTCGCGACCCGCGCATCCGGGTCCGCCGGACTCTTCCAATCCTTGTTGGAGGTACGTTTCTTGCGCTTTCGGTCGAGCCGCGCAAGATCCTCGCGCGCCGGCGTCTCAATGCCGGAGGCTTTCGCCAAGCCGCGCAGAAACTCATCGTAACTTGCGCCCGTGTCGCGCCGCACAATCGAGCGCATCGCGGCGTTGGCTTCCAGCGTCGTCGCGTCAATGGCGATGCGCTTGCCATTCAGCAGCCCACGATCCGCGAGCATGCATAGCACCCAGTTGAAAACTTCGCGATGCGTCTCCAGATCCAGCAGTTGACGGGTGCGGGAAATCGTCGAGTGATCCGGCGTGTACTCGTCCAGCGAAATCCCAACAAAACGGCGTAACGCCAGCGAATCCGCCAGTCGTCAAGCAATCCCGCGCTCAGCCTCGATGCCTTCAAAGTAGCCGATCAGCAGCGAGCGAAAGTAAATCCCAGGCGTCAGCGATGGCCGCCCGTAGCGCGCCGCATAGAACTTCGCGCATCGCGCCTCAACAAACGCGTCGAAGCCTTCGCTCTCCAGCAACTCGTTCAGCCGCTGATAAAACGGATGCCCCGGCGCAACCGCCAGTTCCGTGTGCGCGACCCACAACTCTTCTTGCTTCTCCCGACTCTTGCGCGTGCCCATCGCCATCCGTCGATTCTACAAACAGACCCTGTGGATACTTAAAAACTTTCTGCTTATAACTCCAGACTTGCACCACGGGCTGCTAAGGCCATTCGGCGAGTTCTCGCAAGCGCCGCCAAAGCGCCGGGGAAAAAGATTCGCCCGTTTGAGAACAAAGAAACAAAGCTTCTAAGTTCAAAAAATGAAGTAAGCATGTCTGTGCTTGTGAGCACCTGTACTCGAGGGATTTCTCCAATGCTCGGCCCGAACGAATACTGAGCGGATGAGGATCGCCGCGGACTCCTGCGATAGCTCGTTCCCTGCGGCACACATTTGCGCTGAGGGTGCTGGAGGAGAGCTCCGACAATCTCTGAGTGCCGCACGATTCGCAATCCCCCCGCTGTTTACCTTTGTGTTCGGATTGCATGATGAAGTTGCGAAGTGACCCATTACTTCTTGGATTTATAAGTCGGCGACTCGTCATCAGGGACGCTTCGTTTATCGAACATTCCCCCTCGAATCAGCGGACACTCCCCTCGAAGCTAATCCGTCGTTTGGGACCCCACACCATCGACATAGTCTATGTCTATGTGTATGCGCACTAAGCGCTCACACACTGCACAACATACATACACATAAGACTTCAAATTTATATAATTGCCAATGGTCGAGCGCGGCGTGGGCGATGCCACGTGAATGCTGGAAGAGGCGCGGCGACCAGGAGAGGCTTCCGGTGAAGCGATGACGGATGTCGTAGTCGGAGGTGCCGTAATCGGGACGAGCCACGAAGTGAGTAACGCCGTCATAGGCGTAAGAAAAAGGGATGGGGCTGAGAGTGTTGTTGTAGGTGGTGTAGGTGGTTGAGTTCTGATTGAAGTCCAGCGCGTGCGACCAGGTGTAGTTGAGGCGGAAGTCCAGGCCCTTGCTCATGTGCCGGTTGAACTGCAGCACCAGCCCGCTGTAGGAAGAGTTTACGTTGGAGCGGATCTGGGTGATGGTCTGGAAGTTGGGATTGAGGCGGGCGGTGTAGACGGGGACGGTGAGGGTGTGTCCGTAGTATGGCCCCGGCACGTTATAGGAGTCGCCGACGAAGTTGTAGGTGACGTCGGCGCGGCTGGAAGGATCGAGATTGATGTCGATGAAGTTGGGCAGTTCGCGGCCGAGGCTGAGCAGGTAGGAAGCCGAGACGACGGTGTTGCGGGCGAGCTGACGCTCAAGGATGAGATCGATCTGCTGAATTTGCGGGTTCTGCATGTTGGGGGCAAAGACGGCGACGTTGCCGCCCTGGGTCGGGCTGTAGGGATTCACAGGGCTGGTGAGAGGAAAGACCGGGCCGTTCAGGCAATCGGTGGCAAACATGTAGCAGGGTTTGTACGTGTAGCTGCGCTGCGCTACGGCGGTTCCGGTGTTGGTGATGGCGGATGAGATGGTGGAGTTGCTGATGCGTCCGTAGTAGATGCCGTAGCCGCCGCGAAGGGCGGTTTTGCCGTCTGAAGTGAGCGCGAGGGCAAAGCCGAAGCGGGGTCCGAAGTTGTTTTTGTCCGTGTGAAACGAAGCGGTGGCGGGGAGCAAGGGGTTGGGGGTCTGCGGATTGGGCAAGGCCTCAAGGTCATAACGCAGGCCGAAGCTGAGGTTGAGGCGACGCAGGGCGCGCCAGTCGTCCTGCACGAAGACTGCGCCGTCGAAGGTGTTGAAGGCGACAGACTGGGTGCCGAAGCCCTGGGTGTAGCTGCTGTATCCCTGGTACTCGGTGCCGGTGTTGTTCTGCCACTGATAGAGCGCGGCGAAGAAGTTGGCGCGGTCGTCGTAGTTGTAGCTGCCGTTGGCGTCGTAGAGGTTGTTCATCTCGTCATGGACGAAGTTGGTATCGAAGCCGAACTTGAGGACGTGTTTGCCGTGCCACCAGCTTACGGTTTCAGCTCGCTGGTTACGGGTTTCGTCGGGTAGGGCGCGCTGGGGCATGGTGGCGGGGGTTCCGAAGGTGAATCCGGTGGTGTAGGCGAGCACACTGATGGCGGGAGCAAGGCCGTTGGAGCCGACAGGTTCGCCGGCGGCGGGTGATTGCGGGAGCTGGAATTCAAAGTCGCGCCCCGAAGAAAAGACCAGCTGATTAATGATGTGACTGCCGAGGATTGAGGTGAGGCGCGCGGTGAGCGTGTCCGTCTTGACGCCGCTGAAGCCGAAGCTATCGATGCCACGTTCTACGACCGGCGCGGTCTGAACGCCTGCGGGCGAGCTCCAGCGCAGGCGGTTATAGCTGACGGCAAGTCCATGATGCGGGTTGATGTGGTAGTCGAGTTTGGCGAGCGCGATCTGGTGATTGGCGGTGCGGGGGACGGGCCCGAGCAGGCTGGCGAGGTAGTTGATCCCGCTGTTGAAGGCGTTAATGGCCGTGATGTCCGGCACGCCGTAGGGCAGTACGTTTCGGGTGAGGGTGTAGAGCTCGTCGGTGGAGCAGACCCGCACCAGAGTCCGATTGGTGGTGTTGAGGCCTGCATAGTGCGAGGCGATGACGCAGGGCTTGGCGAAGAGACTGGATGGATCGGCGGCGGCGGCAACGGCCGGAAAGTCGCGGCGCTGGGCATCAACGTTGACGAAGAAGAAGAGCTTGTCTTTGACGATGGGGCCGCCCAGCGAGCCGCCAAACTGTTGGCGGCGGTCGAGAGGCTTGATCTTTTCGGTGCTCCAGTCGCCGGGGGAGAGCTGCACCGGAACGACGGTGAAGGCGTTGGCTGCGCCGAGGGCGTTGTCGCGGAGGTAGTAAAAGAGCTGGCCGTGGAGGTGGTTGGTTCCGCTGTGGGTGACGGCGTTGATGTCGGCTCCGGCAGCGCGGCCATACCCGCAGCAGCGAACGCTTCGCACACGTTCTTTGCGTGAGCGACATCCACACAGAAAACTATCGACTGACGAGGGCTTGCAAGTTCACGGTATGCCTGGACGAGCAGGCTGTTCCGGTCGCCTGTATTTACAACCGCGGCTAATTGGCTTTCGATAAAGTCCCCGTGGCGGATCTTCACGTCGTCCAGTGATATTTCACTATCGATGCGCCACCCTTTTATGGGGCACAGGTATTCTCCAAGAATCATCTCGCGAAGGTCTCGGGCGTAGCACACTTCCTGAAACACGTCGCCCAGACCCTGCTTGTCTCCGCGTTTGGGAGTCGCAGTGAAACCCACAAGAAAGTGCGACGTTTCGGGTGCAAACAGGCCGAAGTGTTCAACAATCCGGCGATACGTTGGCGCAACTGCGTGGTGCGCTTCGTCAACTACTATGAGAAAGAAATCTTCCGGATTGAGGTGGCTGAGCCGACCTCCTCCTGCACGGCCGAGCGTTGGGACAGAGGCTATTACGACTTTGGAGTCAGCAGGCGCCCGTGAACCGGATTGCTCAATACCAACCTTCAGCTCGGGGTCAACGTGGAGGAACTTGTCGCGTGCCTGAAGCAGGAGTTCCTCTCGGTGTGCCAGCACCAGCAGGCGCTTTTTCATGTTGAAGAAGTGCGGGAAATGAGCAAAAACGACCGTTTTCCCAGTGCCAGTTGGTAGCGACACGATTACGCGACGCTTGCCATCCTTATAAGAGCGATAGATCCGATCCAAAGCTTCCTGTTGATAAGGGCGCAATTTAAGAGCATTCGCATCCGTTGAGCTGCTTGAACTCACAGGAACTCCGTCTGACACGATCATAGATATCTCAGCAACTTATGGCGCTTCCGCATCCCGCAATCCGGAATCTATTAGGCAGGCTCTCGCTCGAGCAAACGAACGTAGGACTGCAGCCGCGAAAATCCTATCCGTTCTTGTTCTAGCCTCAGGTTCTTCCCTATTCGGTTGTCTCGCAAATCATCATAGAGCGCCAGTTCTTCCAAGTTAAGTCTGGCGAGATCGCGGGCCGTCGGTTTGTCTTCCTGTCCCCAGACACACCGATGTTCCATGAATGTAGTTCGATCCATAAGAAACGAGTGCACACCTCCACACACACTGCGCAGCTGATCGAGTATGGCGAAGCCGTGAGTGTCTATATCGCCCCAGTAGTAGATATCGCAGCGAGAAAGCCACTGAGCACTCACTAGCATCTCGAATCCATAACCGGCTCCGAAAATCAGCAGACTATCCTTAACCTGGGGAAAAGATAAGAAGTTGATCTCATTCTCGGTAATGAAAACGCGCGACACCCTTGGATCGAGGCGGGCAAAACTCTCGGCTTCTAGCGTCAGATCCTGAGCAAGTTCGGCGGGCAGTAGCGCGTAAACAGGGTCCAGAATCTTGATGCGCACGCGCGCCGGCTTTTCGAGAAAACCATAGCGTCTTGCAAACTGGCTTACGCCGGACGCGGCACGATCAATTGTTTCGGGTAACATGACAACATCCAGTAACTCCGACAGCAACCCGACATGGCATTCCAGAAACTTAGTATGTACACCCGGAATGTCCACTTGCCTCAGGTATACACCCGGACGCGGATGACCCTTCACCCATTCGACCACATCGAGTAAACGCTCCCAGTCGTCAAACAGATCCAGAACTCGCAATGACCTTTTGGCGATTGAGCACAGCAACTCGGGCTGGCGCCCTCTAGTCATCTCGACTAGTTTCAGGAATCGAGCAACGTCGCGCTTCTTATCAATCATCGCGAAGGCATCGTCGCTAGAGTCAACCCAAACTTCGTCGGGCACATCGTTCCTGCCAAGAAGTCGGTGCTTGAAGTGACGCATTTTCACTCGGCAGTGTGGCATCTGGAGGAGAGTGTTGATCCAGGGGCGGACCTCGTCAAAGCGATCAATCAACTCGGTGGAGCTCGGCCCTCGGAACATTAAGCGCTTTGGAAAGAGCGACTCACCAGTCACAATACAAGAGAGCAATTCGCCACGATCCCACAGTTTTTGAATTTGCCCGCGTAGATCAGCCGCGCTCGTCCAGGGTCTAGCTTCAATCTTCTGTTGCATGTGACGCTCCAACAGACCGAGACTTTTCCGCGCGATATTCCTCAATTGTAAGATTGCGCACTTTCGAAGTGCGACCATCATCATTCTGGACGAAGCCGACACTGGAAACGAAAGGTTCGATAATGTGTATCTTTTGCAGCGGAGTCACGATCAGAAACTGGAGATTCAGTTTTGCAAATAGCTGCAATCCATATTGTGCAGATTCGTCCGAGCCACGCCCAAAAGCTTCGTCGATCGTGACAAAACGAAACGAGCGCGAACGTATCGCGCCCCATTCTAGACCAAACTGGTAAGCGAGGCTGGCTGCCAGAATCGTATAGGCCAGCTTTTCTTTTTGCCCGCCAGACTTGCCAGCCGAGTCAGAGTAGTGCTCGTATTCGCTATTGTCTTCACGCCACCGCTCGCTCGCGGAAAATTCAAACCAGTTGCGTACATCTGTCACTTTCGACGCCCAGCGACGATCTATTTCAGACTGCCCTTCGCGTCCACGAAAGCGCTCAATGATGCACCTGACTTCCAGGAACTTTGCTTCCGAATATTGAGCGTCTTCTGACCCGGTTAGAGTGCCCTCCGTACAAGTGCGTAAATCTCTTTGAAAATCCCGTATATCAGCCTCCCCGGTCGGTTGTGCTTCGAGAACGATATAGCGGCCTTGGTTATAGTCGATCTGGGCGAGGGACTCATTGATACGCGTGATTCGCTCTTTAATCGTATCCCGTTCGCGCGCGAGTTGCGACTGGAAATTAGCCACCTCGCGGATGGTGTTCTCGTTCAGCAACTCCTTAAATTTTTCTTCGAAGTGCGGTAAGCCATCAGACACGAGACTTTGAAGCATGCTCTTGTATTCGAATGCCGCCTCGATGCTTGCATCGACTTCAGAGGTCTCTAACTTATAAGCTTCCTTATATTCTGCCATTGCTTCAACGGTCTTTTCGCCAAGGCGCTTAAGCTTGGCATCCTCGGCATCGATCTTCTTTTGTAACCACTCCCGAACATCTCGTTCGCGGTTGTCAGAGGACTCGACCGTCAATTGATGGTCGCCCAGGGCTTGGGAACGTATGCTGTCGAGTTGCTCAAGCAACGCAGGCTCCACGGGAACCTGCAACGCTTCCTCTGTTTGCTGCCGCAGCTCTTCTGCATCAAGTTTCTTACGCTTTGTTTGGGAACGCTTGTCCTTGATCTGTTCTAGTTCCTGTTCCGTATCTTGCAGCTTGGAGACAATGTCATTGAGCTGCTTGGTAAGTTGCATCAGCAAGTCTGATGCGGACTCAAGCTTTTTCTTCTCCTCTTGTAAGTCGGTCACTTGAACAGCCAGAGACTGCCAGTCGAGCTCGCGGAATTCTAAATATTCATCCAACTTGGAAAGTGCAATCAGATGATCCTTTTTACCCTTCTGCTTTGATTGCACCTTGGCGACGAGGCTTCCAAGTTCTCCGAGGTTGCGTTCTAACTGTTTTCGCTTTTCTTCAAGCGCAGCGATCTTTGCTGCGTTGGTCCAGCCAAGCACGTATTGACTGCGGTCATCCAAGCGGTAACGGTCATTTTTTTCGTGACGCTCACCGCGATTCTTGATTTGGCCTGCGAGCGTAATGGCAAGCGGTTCCCGGCGGAACTGCTCCTGAGTTGCACAACACGCATAATCAAAGCGCTGCGCCAGTTCCCGATAAAGCCAATCGTAGAACGTAGACGTTGGTTTGATCGCCAGCTTGGATGCGAGGGAATCTCGCTTCAGCGCGACGGCTTCTCCGCGCACATTTGAACGAACACGGAAGTACACCAGCCGCCCCTTCAGGTTCATGCGGTCCACCCACTCAGCGACACTCGCGTAATTTGGGTCCGGCACCAGCATCGATAGTGCAAAGCCGTGAAGCACACGTTCCGCCGCACCTTCCCAGGCCCGTTCTTCTTCGCGCACTTGTAATAGTTCGCCAGCGAATGGCATGTCTTGCTCAAGCAGATCTAGCGCTTTACATAGATTTAATCGTATCGCGATCTGTTCTGGCCGAATATTGTTTTGTCTAGCTTTTAGGCTAGTGATCTCGGTACACAGCTCGTCGTGTTCTTGCTTACCCTGTCGCAGGCTCACGCCGTGCTCGGTAATTTGGTTTTGCAGGTCGGCTTCTTCTGTGAGCGCTGCTTCATTCAGTTCGGCAAAATGACGACGCTGCTCCAAGAACCTTGTTTCCTCTATGGCCGGGGATTCGCCTAGACGACACACCAGCTCGGAGTATCGCTCCGCCTTCTTCCTCCGTTGTTCCAGCTCTTGTCCTGTTCTGGAAATCTCCGATTCCAACCACTGTAGGCGATCCCCTCCGTTGTCTCTGATGTTGCGCTCGAGTTCGCTGCGAGCATTTCGCAATGTGTCACGACGCTCTTCCACCCGCACGACTTGGGCTTCCTGGCGCTCAAGATCCTCAATGAGACCGGTCAATCTCTTCTGCAGGAGTGCCAATTTCAAATTCGCAAAATAGAACCGAAGGGCATCTCTACATTGCCGCATACCGTCAATTTGCGATGCAAGTGCTATGTGGCGGTCACAGTCCCGGACGAGTGGAGATAGCATTTCGATCTGTCGCTTTGCCTTTAGCACCGCTTCGTGTGCGCGATTGAGGTCCTCATAATGCGCGATCAGGGCCTTAACGCGCGGAGCGACATCGAAGGGCTCAAGCATATGGCTGCGTACAAAATCAGTCAGATTACCAACTGATTTCATAGAAACTGTCTGATGGAACAGGTCCATCGCCTGCTCGTTCTCGATCGCAAATCGCCTACGAAACCAAGCTCCATAAGGAGGAAAGCTGTCGAAAACATCTACCCCGGGCTGGCGTAGGTTCTTACGAAGCTGAGTGATTTCCGAGCCGAACTGCGAAAAATCTCCCATGATCGAAAGGTCACGCTCCGCTCCCACAAAGAAGCGAAGTGGCTGGCTCTGGCGATCTGTGATCCAGAAAACCTGCGCGAGGGTAACGGTCTTTTCGAATCCAGCATTGTGGAAGACACCGAGAATGACGGAGTACTTGTTGTTATCACGCAAGGCCACAGCCTTGGTTATACCGCTCACGTCATTACGTTCAGACTTGTAGTGACCCAAAACGTAGGAGCGAAGTGTCCGCTCCTTATTGTCCGCCCCTGCGGCCTTGTTGTAGGCCACTCGGTTGGCCGGTACTAACAGCGTCGTTATCGCATCTACCAGTGTGGACTTGCCTGATCCAATGTCTCCGGTAAGAAGTGCGTTCCGCCCATCCAGATTCAGCGTCCATACTCGACGATCGAAAGTTCCCCAGTTCAGGACCTCTAGACGATGCAGACGATAGCCTGTTAGAGCGTCTTCGGCATTGAACCTCAAATCTGATGTCCGCTCTTCATGCATCGGCTGGTTCTCCGGACCCTGCAGCTAGCTGCGTTTGGTACGCGCCCAGTCGCGAGTCAAAGTCGGCTAACCATTGCGCGTCGACGAACGCCTTGAGGATTCTTTGCACTTCGAAGACCGATCCTCGCCCGCTCTGGATTGCGGAGCTTGGCTTCAGTCGCCTCATAAAACCAAGTTCCACAATGCAGAGCATTTTTAGGTCAGCGTCGCGGCAAACGAAGTCCTGCACGTGGTGTTGCGGTCGAGGCCGCGACGGTGGGCTAAAAATGGATTGGACTAAACCGCCTCGATGCTGCTGGCGCTATGGGTTTTGAATCGTGAGGCTGCTTGCATGATTTCCATTTTGCGGCACAGGGGCGAGTCATTGCGGAGGGTCAGGTTAGCAAAGAGCAGAGATACACCGGCCGCTGCATCGGATGGGAAAGATGAAAGTCTCTCTGGAGGGACGTCGGCCGACACTTCTCCTTGATCTTGTGTGAGGCAAGTTTGCAGAGGCAATCGTTGAGAATCGGAGATTTTCATGAAGAGTCCTTCCCCGTTGGGAATGAGCAAATGAAAGCAGGAGCTCCGATCCTAATCATCTGGCCTCGGTGACAGACCGGGCACAGACGGAGGGATTCGCCGGTCTGTTCCTGGTAGCGGTCGCGGTAGTCCTTCGGCGGTTCTTTGGCGGGAGGGGGTTGATCGGCGGAGACCATCCCCAGGAGTCGGCGGCAGCGTTGGAGTTTTTCTTGGCGGAAACGATTGCCGAGGAATCCGTAGTAGCGGATACGCTGGAAGCCGTTGGGGAGTACGTGAAGCAGGAAGCGCCGAATGAACTCATCAGCTGACAGGGTCATCACCTTCTGCTGGCTGTCGTGACGATAATCCTTATAACGGAATTGCACCTGACCGTCTTCGATGTCGAGCAGGCGATTATTGGATATGGCGACACGGTGAGTGTAGCGTCCGACATAGTCGAGTACTTGTTGGGACCCGGCAAAGGGCGGCTTGGCGTAGACAACCCATTCGGATTGGCGGAGCGGAGCGAGATAACGGAGAAAGTCTTGGCGCCGCTGAAGTTCGCAGAGCGAGGTAAAGAACCGCAACTTATGTTTGTCGAAGGCCTTCTCCAATAACTCCAGGAATAGGCGGCGAAACAGCCGCGAGAGCACTCGTACGGGCAAGAAAAATCCGGGGCGGCAGGAGATCCAACGATCACCGTCAGGAGAGAGCCCGCCGCCAGGAACCACACAATGGAGGTGGGGATGAAAATTCAAGTTCTGTCCCCAGCTGTGAAGCACGGCGAAGAAGCCGATCTCGGCGCCCAAATGTTTGGGATCGGCAGCAATGGTGCGTAAGGTCTCGGATGTGGCCTGGAAGAGAATGCGGTACACCACTTCTTTGTTTTGGTAAGCGATGGCGGCAATCTCTTCCGGTAGCGTGAAGACGACGTGGAAGTATTGGGTCTCGAGAAGTTCGGCTTGACGATTCTCGATCCATTGGGCACGTGCCATGGACTGGCATTTTGGGCAATGTCTATTTCGGCATGAGTCGTACGCAATGCGTTCGAAGCGACATTGATCGCACTGCTCCAGATGACTGCCGAGAGCGGCAGTCCGACATAACTCGATCGCACTCATGACACGCCGCTGTGCCGTGGACAACGAAGCACTATGCTGTTCGCGATAGGCTTCGCCGTATCGGCGCAATACGTCGGCTACTTCCAGCTTGGGACGATCCATGGGCCGGTACTCAGAAATACTGCGGGATCGCCGGTTTGGTTTCGGTGGGGATTGGCGCCGGGAGTAGATCGAGCGGGCTGGTGGTGGAGCAAACTTTACTTGTGGCGATGCGCAGATAGCGGGCAGTGGTCGCTAGGCTGCGATGGCCGAGCAGCAGTTGAATGGTACGGAGGTCGGTGCCCTGTTCTAGAAGATGTACTGCGAAGGCGTGCCTTAGCGAATGGGGTGTGATGGGTTTGGGAATGCCGCAGAGTCGGCGAGCCTTCTTGCACGCATCTTCCACCGCGTCTTTGGTGATATGCCGGCCCGGCTTATCGCCTGGAAAAAGCCAGTGCTGCGGTTTTTCCAAACGCCACCAGTCACGCAGAGTGATCAGCAACTTTGGCGAGAGCATCACGTAGCGATCTTTTCTTCCTTTGCCTTGTTCGACTCGTAAGACCATCCGCTTGCTGTCGATCGCGGGAGGTTTGAGGACCACTGCTTCGGAGATGCGCAGGCCGGCTGCGTAGCAGGTGGTTAAAATGACGCGATGTTTGGGACTGACGACGTTCCCAAGAAACTGCAGGACCTCTTCAGGGCTAAGAATAATCGGTAGTTTCTGCGGCTTCTTGGGAGCAGGGATGATCTCTTGGAAGACCCAGTTCTTGTGGAGAGTAATTCTATAGAGAAAGCGAAGAGCGGCTACGGCAATGGTGATGGAACCAGGAGCCAGTTTCTTTTCATTGGTCAGATAGACCTGATAGGCGCGAATGTCCTCAGGACCCAATACCTCCGGTGACTTGCGGAAGTGGCGGGCAAATAGCGAGATCTGTTGCACGTAGGACTGCTGCGTGTTCGGCGCGAGATTCCGCACCTGCATGTCCTCGGTGACGCGTTGTCGGAGGGATGTCATGGAAAGCTCCTTTGCGAGTTGGAAGTTGCTGCAAGCAGCGGCTCCAATACTTCCGCAAAAAAGCTCCGGTGAAAAGACGGGTGAGAGGTCGAAACTCAATCGTCAGGCTTGGGATTCGATCTGACTGATGGCACCACCGAATACCGCGCAGCGGTTTAGTCCAATTTTGTTTATGTGGGTTTCGATCTGATCAATCAGCCTGACCTCATTGCTGCTTTCCGGCAAAAACACCCGAATCAGCTCAACGATCTCATCCCGCGTGAGAACGAGCCGTGTATCTCCGCCGCTCGCATCGAATTCAGCTAGCTTCTTTCGCAACAGCGCCAACAACAGGCTGACAGGGAAGGATAGTGGACGTCGCGCTATCAACCGCTGCAGCTTTGGTGTGGATCCGTCCTCCTGGTCAGGACGAGAACGCAGGAAGGCGTAACCTTCGGCCTCGTCCAACACCAGGTCAAGTCCTAGGACCGCTACATAATCCCGCACTCTGGATTGCATTTCCGACAGGACGCTCCAAAGGCTCGGGTCATCTAGCTGGTAGAGGACTCCTTTTAATAGAGGAATCACGACAGCCGAAAGGCCGTTCGCCGTCGCTGCATTCTCCAGTTCTTTTTCCACCGTCTCACCTCACGAAAATCACCCGCGGTAAGTGAGCCTGTTTGACTTGTTCTTCGCCAATATTTGAAGCTCTTCGCCAACGGATTGTGTCGGTGACTTGCTCGTCCACAAAGCCATTAAAGCTGCTAGTTGAAAGGAGTTGTAGGTAGGCCACTAGTTCCGCCAATCCGTGCTGCAGCGGAAACAACTCACAGATATCCCTAAGGGTCACCTGTGGTTGAGTCTGTAGCACGCGGCAAATCTGATTCTCCAACTGCGCCTTGTCGATCACCACTTGCGAGAAGAGCGATGTAGCGTCGATTTCGATCTCATCGGGTTCAATCTCAATGTCTGCGATGTGAGCCTTGATAGAGGTCGTGTAGAGTGGCCGCTCCATCGGCAATTCGATATCCGCCATAGTTGCTGCAATGCTCATAAGTTGTTGATCCGTGGGTGGTGAGGAACGTACGGCCAACACTTTGGCTTCGATATCGTGCAACAGATCCATGATTCTGCGGTTTTCCAGCCACGCTTGGTCGTCCAGAAATCGCCGAAGCTGTTTGCTCAGGTCTGCGACCGTTCTCTGAGTATGCTCGCCGGCTTCCAACCAGTCATAATGCACGCGGCGGATGCGAGTATCGGGCTTGAGTTCTGAAATTGCCACGAGGCTCAACACCCGCTCAAGAAGCCTCGTAAGCTCCTCTTGCCTGCGGCTGGACATCAGAAAATCCCAGAATGCCTGGAAGCTTCGCCCTTGGTCTGAGGTGGCTATGGCATCGCGTTCGCCCATGATCTCTTCCAACAACGCACCCTTTGAGCCTTCCCATAACGCTATCCGCTCTCGCACACGGCGGTCTAGGCTGCGGAAGTTGTGCTCTACCTCGCGAAAATCTGCAAGTAATTCACGCGCAAGTTGAACAAACTGCTGAAAGCGATCTTTGAGAGCTGTGTGATCAAGTAACGTGATTTTGCCAGCGAGCACTCGAGCAATTTCGTTATCTAGCTCGTCACGACGTTTTTGTAATTCCGTAATGCGTATTTGCGGGTCGGCTTCACTGCCCTCGCCCATCTGTCTCAGTAGCTCGAACAGGGTGAGTAGACGCGATTCTGTACCCACGAAGCTTCGGTCGCTGAGGGAAACAAGCCACGCAATAGATTTTTCTGTAGCCGAGGTAAGGTCAAAGAATGGTTCGTCCGAACCTTGGGGATAAAACTTGCGCAGCCAACCTCGCTCGGCTGATGTCCAGTCATTGAGGTATTCGATCGCAGGCCTCGGAAATACGCCCTCTCCCAGTCGCTCCCGCAAGCCAAATAGTTCGTCCTCTAGTGCCTCGGCTAGATCGGCCTGTGACATGATCCGGACATTCGGCTCGATAAACACGCGGTGCAGGAAGCTTGCTATCAATGGCGCATGTTCCGCGCACAAAAGACGCCAGGCCGGGTGGCTCTGTCGCATTGCATCGAGAGTAGCGTAATCAAGGGCCATTCAAACTCGTTTCTGTTATGCCGACCCGCTTATTGTCGCAAGGGCTCCGTCCCCGCTGTGACAATCTGTAAATATCGGTCGTACGCGAATACCCGTCCCCGCTGACGTCCCGTGGTTTCGCGGGCAATACTTAGCTCTGTCAGATTCTTCAACGCGCCGGCGACTGTCGGGATCGAAAGATTTAGCGTTTCAGCCGCGGCGCTGATATTGATGAGGGGCTTCCTCTGCATGTATTCGTGCACGCGCAGCGCGGATGACGCAGATCGCCCGAGCGTCTGGATTCGTTGCCTATCTTCCGCAAAGAGTCGGACCAATTCAACGGCGGTATCTGCTGCTTGGCGCGCGGTAGACTCAGTTCCTTCCAGGAAGAACTCCAGCCATTCTTCCCAAGCCCCTTCCGTTCGAACCTTTTGCAGCAGATCGTAGTAGCGGCTGCGATGGGTTTTGAAGAAAAGGCTTAGGTAGAGCAAGGGGTCCTTCAACGCTCCCCTGGCGCACAGTAGGAGCGTTATGAGCAAGCGGCCGAGACGACCGTTGCCATCTAGGAAGGGGTGGATGGTCTCGAACTGAACGTGGATCAGGCCGAGTTGCACCAGCAGCGGCAATGTTACGTTTTCGTCATGCAGGAACAGTTCCAGGCTCGCCAAACATCCCATAAGGCGCTCTGGGGGCGGGGGAACGTATGCAGCATTGCCAGGGCGCGTGCCTCCAATCCAGTTCTGCGATGTTCGAAAGTCACCGGGTGTCTTCTCGGCCCCACGTCCGCCGCGTAGCAGCACTTCGTGAATCTCGCGAATCAGTCGTAAGGACAGTGGAAATCCTTCGCGCAGGCGGTCCAGACCATGCTGCATAGCGGCGACATAATGTGATACCTCTTGTACGTCGTTGAGTGGAACGCCGGGAACATCCTCGTTCTCGAACAGCAGCAGGTCGGAGAGTGACGACTGTGTTCCCTCGATCTGTGACGACAGCACGGCCTCTTTCCGGACATAGATATATAGGAACAAAGAAGTATCAGGAAGCAAGGACGAAAGCCCGTCCAGTCGCCCGAGGGCCTGATTTGCGCGATCCAGGAGAGGGAAGAAAGGTGCAAGCTCCAGGGGCGGGTTCGGTGGGAGAGGGTTTGGCACGAACGCCCGGACAGATTCGCCGGTCGTGCTGGACACAATGTACTCTCCGGAATTACGCAGAGTAGCCATCTCGCTAATGCAGGCTTCCTTTCATTGAGCGACGCTTAATGAAAACTTAGACCGATTGGCTTTAATAAGCAACAGGAATTGCCCTGAAAACATGCCTTGAACCTCATTCCCCTGAAAGTTATGGGGAGGACAGGTTCACCTTCTAGTCAGCGACCTCCAGAATTGATTTCAGGGCGAGCTGTTCGAATCCGCCTACCACCCCCGAAGTTCACTTTTTCGATCAAGCACAGAACTCGGCTTTTCTGCCACAAAGGGATCCAGTCGATCTGCTTGCCGGTTCGCCCATTCAATCCATTCGCGATATTTGGACTCGTTTTCAGAGGGCCACAAAGGCCTAGTTCCACTGCTGTCCGGTTAACTCAGAAACCGCTGGCTACAAGTAGTTGCTGCGCAATAAGTTGAAGTCATTTCTGGCTTGCCGCGATTTGAAATGCGAAGGAGAGCTGACAATGGCTTATGAATCAGGGCCGCACGGTTTTCTCGCAGTTGATCAGCTTTCTGCCTGACCGAGAGTTTCGTCGTTGCGTCGAGCGTTATCGTGGCGACCTGCGACTGCGAGACTTCACTTGCTGGAATCAGTATCTGGCAATGGCGTTTGCCCAGTTGACCTATCGCGAGAGCCTGCGCGACATCGAAGCCTGCTTGGGTTCGTTGCAGGGCAAGCTCTATCACTTGGGGTTCAGAGGCAAGGTCGCTCGTTCGACGCTGGCGGACGCCAACGAGTCGCGTGACTGGCGCATCTTTGCCGACTTCGCCCAAAGGCTGATTATTACTGCTCGCAGGCTTTATGCCAGCGATCCAATGGGCGTCGATCTGGATCAGAGCTTGTACGCTCTGGATTCAACCACCATCGATCTGTGCCTGTCATTGTTTCCATGGGCTAAGTTCCGCACCCACAAGGCCGCCGTCAAGATGCACACATTGCTCGATCTTCGCGGCAACATTCCAATGTTTATCCGCATTACGGATGGCAAGGTGCATGACGTCAATATACTCGACGAGATTCTGCCGGAAGCCGGAGCATTCTATGTCATGGATCGCGGATACATCGATTTCGAGCGGTTGTTTGCGCTGACGCTCAACTCGGCCTTCTTCGTGGTGCGCACCAAATCGAACGTGTTGCTCCAGCGACGCTACTCACATCCCGTTGATAAGAGCACCGGCGTTCGCTCCGATCAGACTGTCGTACTCACATCCTTTGGATCAGCTTCGGCGTATCCCGATACACTTCGACGCGTGAGCTACTTCGATGCTGAAACTGGCAAGCGCCTGAAGTTCCTGACCAACAATTTCGCGCTTCCGGCACAGACCGTCGCGCAAATCTACAAGCAACGCTGGCAGGTGGAGCTGTTTTTCAAATGGATCAAGCAGCACCTGCGGATCAAAGCCTTTTACGGCACCAGCGAGAACGCCGTGAAAACTCAAATCTGGATCGCAGTGTCGGTGTATGTGCTGGTAGCCATCATGCGCAAGCGATTGGGACTGGAGGCCAGTCTGTATCAGATTCTACAGATTCTCAGCCTTACCCTTTTCGAGAAAACGCCCATTTTACAGGCACTTCACGCATCCGACTCCTGCACTGACTTACACAATTCCAGCAACCAATTGATTCTGTTCGACTTTTAACCGGACAGCAGTGGCCTAGTTCATGCGGGAGATGTGCTTCTCGAGTTTCCAGGAGCTTGTACAAGCCTGATCACCGAAGTGCCAGCTCAGGACTCGGATGCCCGCGAAATTGGTTTTTATTGGTATCCGCTAGCGCTCCATTGCTGAGCGCGGCATCATTGATCTGTTTTGGCTATACCTTTCTCTCAAGGCGGACTACGAGGAGCGCACCGAAGCTTCGCTGAAATCCCTTTCAGGACACCGTATCCACCCATCGCTCCAGTTCATTGCACGAAACACCCAGATGACCTCCAGAACATCGTGCTCGTCAGACGCTGCACAAGATGCCCGCAGCCCGCTCTCCTCAATCGAGCTCTCCGCGATCGAAGACGTTGCGTGGCAGATCACCCAGCTGTCATGCTGGTAAACGGGATACCAAGGACAGAGCTGTCTTGAGGTGGCCCCTACGAGACGGTCACTTATTCGTTTCGCGTAAGATTCCGGAGAAGGTCAACGCTGCTGCCGCAAGAACAACCCATCCGAGCGAGCGCATCAGTAACCTCCCAGGCTGATACCAGGATGGTGCTTTACTCTCCCGTATTGAACATCCGCTTTCACCTGATGTCTGCAAAACAGGAAATGTTTGCTGGAGTGAGTAGGTAATCCAGGCATTGCAGGCAGGAGCGGCAACGTCTGACGCAGGCGACGAGGCTATTGCAGACATTGGATATGCAGATTTCTGTGGAGTTGGAAAAGGGGCAGAATCCGAAGCTGGCGAGGTAACAGCAGTGATGGATGATGTTTGTTTCAGCCAGTCGTTCTGAACACCGCGATAGACGATGAGTGAGTTGATCGCAAATAGAAGGACCAGCGTGAGCAGTGCACGCCCGGATCGATACCCAAAGCCAAAGAACCCGGCGTAGAGCCACTCGAGCAAACGGTCGAGGCGGCCTATTGTTCCATGCAAAGCGTGACATTTACGTCGCTCGTAGGAAACCAAGTCGGCTTCCAGAGAATAGCCGTGTGTGCGAAATACGTTTGAAAGCTGGATGTAAGGAGCGGGGACGAACTCTTCTGGCGTTATGATTCCGTTGGGATATTGACGATTGATCCACTTCAGGCGCGCATTCAGTCTTGTGCGGTCCGGTCTAATCCAGTTCCAAGAATCTAGTGCAAAGCACCACAACCGGTGCCAGACATTGTGGCTGTGAGGTAGTTTCTTCTCCGGTTCGTGCAGATGGTCGTAAGAAAAGCCATTCAACAACAGGCGCACGCCTTCGAAGTACGCATCGCCGCGGCCCGACCAGCCTGGCCCTTTCGGCACCTCGCCCCACCCAAGCGTCTTGCGATCATCCAGCGTCGCGACATGCGCACCCACAAGTTTGATCGCCCCTTTTGTCTGCAGAGAAAGATTAACGTTAAGGACCGCACCGAGGTCCGCATTCTCAGCATCAACTATCGTGCGCCTATCCGAAGGTTGCCATTGCCCCAGCGTCTTTAGTATCCGCTCGCAGCGGTCCTCTCCGCAGCACACAGGGGGAGCCATCTCAACGTTTACAAGTGACGTCAAGGACGCAATCTTGGCACCAGGGATTCGCAGGTGTCCGTTGAGAGTCACCGACGCTCCAGTTGCCTGCTGTTGGTCTGCGAAGGTCCTACCCACGATAAGTTGACCAAGTCGTGTATAAGCAAAGCCGACAATGCCATCCATCCGCAGGGTGTTCGGGGCTGCTGTATTGTTGGCCTCATTGGGTATTAGTAAGACTCCCTTCGAGATTTCAGCGTTATAGCAGTCCATTGCAAACTCAGTTGTCGATGCAATCAGAGAGCCGGTTTGGACGTTTAGTTCTCCGTCGACTCGCGCCCCGTACATGCGAATCTCTCCCTCAACTATGAAAGGAGTTCCTTGATCGGATGGGGCCAAGGTCACATTGCCGCCGAACACTGTGCCATTCGCCCACAATGCAATCCCAACGTCTCGCGTGGCCGTGAGCTTCGCTCCCTCCAATTTAAACTTGCTGCCGATCTGAGCATTGTTGAGTCTTAGAGTGCCGTCAATCTCAGACATCACCGGCTGGGTACACGTCTGGCATTCCGATGGACGGAGAAATACACCGCGCTTGATATGCGCACCACTCAAAACAATTGCACCAGCGCGATCCTTACTGGAGACCTTGCCCCCCGCCAAAGTGAAGCGCCCACCGATTTCTGCACCCGCCATCCGTATTGTGCCCTTGATGAAACACTCTTCATAAAGACCAGTCCTATATGGCTTCGGAGGAAGCCGGCCAATGTGCACATCGCCTTTCACAACGCAGCCATCTGCCTTCAGGGCAATGTCTCTGTCTCCGGCATCCAGGTGTGTGCCGGAAATCTCCAGCGTTGAACCAATCCAACAATCGCTCAATCGGAATTCTCCCTTTATCTCCATTGGAGCCAACCGGACTGCACGCAGGTACAAGCCCCCCTTTACGGTTGCATCGTGCAGTTCCACTGCGCGTTCCTTGGGGTCAGGTTGAGAGATCAGGCTTCCCAAGAACCCAAGCTGCCCGCCAATCGTTGCGCCCGAAAAACGAACGATACCGGTGAGCAAAGATCGATGCGCAGAATCACTGGACACGCTGACGAACACATCGCTACCAATCTCCGCTCCATCGGCGACCAAGGCCTCCGGGCCACCGTCGATCTCCGCGCCAGAAATTTGCAACTGTCCACCGATCTGGCTTCCGATGAGTTGGAGACTTCCGATGAGTTTGCAAATTGTGGAAACCGTGGAATTAGTCGGCGACAACTCAAAGTCTCCCGTGATCTTAATCCCGTCAGCGCGGATCGCTGGGCTGCCATCTCTCTGAGCAATGAACGCTCCGCCAAAACTGACGCTTCCCCCGACTTTTGCATAGGAGAGCTTCACCGTGCCGTCAATGGAGAGTGGAACATCTTCTACTTTTCGTACATTCAGGTCCCCCTCAATGTCGGCTTGTTCGAGATCAATCGCCGCACGTGATGGCGGCACGGTGCTGAAGGTGACAGCGTGTACACCTTGTGATTTCTCATTGATCGTTGCGCAATCCTTGCAGCGGCATGTGCTGAAGCCCTCGAATGTAAGCGCACCCTTAACATGAACCGACTTGAGAGCCATGTGAGACAGGCCGTGCACGGAGCTGTTACCGGAGGTAACACCCGCAATTAATCCTGAACGATCACCGAAAGCAGAAACTGCTCTGGCAAATTCTTCTGCTGCAGTGGGCCCCAGGAACTTCGATTCCTTGACCCAAGACGCGATGGTGTCTCCCATGGGTGCGTCCTGGTATGCGGTCCAGCATTTGTCAAAAAACCGGCGGAATTCTTGGAGCCTTCGAGGAGGGACCAGCCCCTGCAAGTCCGAAAAGACCAGATCGCCCTCGACTCTGGCTTGATTGAATTCCAGAAACCCGGGACGGGTGATACGGGTTTTAGTGATTTTGACTCCATTCTTGAAGCGGGCGCCATTCGCACTTATTCCTCCACGCAAGAAGACGGAGTCCTCGATGGTCAACCCTCCCATGGTTGCACGATCTAGCACGGCCCCACGATGGAAAGTACAGTGCCGCAAACTTACATGCGGCAGATCTTTTCCAATGCCGCCACAGTCGCTAAGATCAAGAGGGCCAATGAGCCAAACATTCTCAATTTGCAGCGTCGAAGCGACAGCGATCGCTGTATTCCCCGGATCTGAGCGCAACTGTCCCGTCAGCAGGGCGCGCAGAAAATCGGTCCGAACCAAATGCTTCCATATGGGTTCTCCATGAATTGAAACATCGATAGTCCTCCCGGAAGGCGCCAGCGACAGGATGACTTCCTCGGCGGGAGTGGCGGCAACGGCTCTGGAGTAGTCAGAAAAACTACTCACGTTCTTCCCGTACCTAAAAAAATACATTGAGAGACTCCTGAACCAAGGCCTTCGCCTGTCACGGAAGAAAGATGTAGAAATTAGGAAGGAGGGATGTAGAGATGCGGGGGCAGTGGCACGAATATAAAGTACCGGAGATTCTTGCATTCATATGTACGCCGCTCGAGCAGGCATCGGCGGCGCTCCTGGATACGGAGTGCACGAGAATTCATTTGTTCCAGCCATTCCGGACAAGTTAACTGGAGCGAGGCTGTGTTGACGCTGCAAGTGTTTTTTGCGGCTGAGATTCGGGCAACTTGCGCCCTCAGCAGAAGAGAAAGCTCAAAACGCAGCGGCGGTTTGTGCTACCGAATATCGCCGTCTGGTCGCGCCGACGCTTTTGCCGAGCTGCCGCGTGACAGCCGAATACGCGCTATTGTAGGGCGTCAAAATAAGTGAAATATTCGTCAGAAAAAGTGAAATATTCCGTCAAAACGAACGCCTGACCGGCATAAACATTGGTTTCGAAGCCTGTCACAATGTTGCTGGCTTCGTTTTGCACGTCCGGCTAGGGCTCATCTAGGTGTTTCGAACTCTGACGGGATCCGAGCATTTCGATCGCGATTTGATAGCAAGACATGATCCATCAAGTGGCACCGTCGGGGTCGTCTGGCGGAGTATTTGTGACTCCCGACAGCCGGCGTTCTTTTCAATAACATGTGTCTTGCGTCAATACTTCTCCTTCCCGCGAAGCCGATCCCGGACATCGACGCTACAGCAAAGTGTGCGTTCTGGCGGGTGACTCCCGCTAAATGCCCTTATCGCGAATTAAAACGACGGCGGCATACGGGAGAAGACCTTTGGCATGGTGAACGCACCACGCGAGCTTAACAATCGATGTCGGGACGACATGGGGCCACGACAAAGTCGAAGCGTATCCTTATCTGATACATCGCTCCGGGAGCCTGCAGCTCTGTTCCGAGCCGTGCTCTCTATAGGTCAATAGGCTGCCTGCCAGCGGCGTTTCAGAACGAGGTGATATGTCGCGTGTCGCGCAATCAAGGGCCACGCATAAGACATCTCCAGCATTCTTCGTTGCGCGCTCAGTTTGTGGGGCCAGAGCCGATCCAGGCCGTGGCTCACATGGACCCTTACGTCCTCTGTTGGTGCAGATCGGGCAAGAAATACAAATTTTGCCATTATCGGCGCGAGCAGCAGGCGCCAATCAACATCTACGAGTCTGAAAAGGAGATGCTTCGGGTATTCACTCAGGGCTATTGCTCCTATCCGAAATCGCTAGATGATGAATGTACCCCAGGAATCTCGAATGCCCACACAGTTCAGCGCCGTGGCGGCCTGAGCGCGATTGCCGAGGCGGGCCACGTACTTACGGTGAAGCCATCAATGCATGGAATGATTGAGCACGAGGGGACGCCACCTCCCAGACGGATTGGAGTGAGCCAAGCTTCTGTTTTTCCAGGATTTTGTAATAAGCACGATACCGCAGCATTCAAGCGTATCGAAGGCAAGGAGATCACATTCGACAAGCTCACTGCACTACTCTTCGCTTGTCGGGCCGTCGCCTACGAACGCTTCGCCAAGGAGGCGCTGCTCAAAACGATCCCAATTTTCCGGGAAATGGATCGCGGGCAGCCACTGTGGAAACAAACGCTGATTCAACAATACGTCCATGTTCTTGGGTGGGGTGCCACTATTGGAATGCATGATGTCGAAGTCTGGAAAGCGCATTATGACTCTCGAATTCTTTCCGGAGTTCCGGATGGATTTTCATTTTATGCCGTCAGATTCGATCGGGTACTCCCGATTGTAGGGTGTGGAGCATTCCACCCGGAATTTGACCTCCAAGGTAACGCATTGCAGCGGTTGGGTAGGCGGCCCTTTGAGTTCGAGCATCTAGCCTTGAATATCACCGCTTATGATCACCAGACAGTCGTCTTTTTCGGCTGGTTCGGGGAACTGGGCGGGCCGGCCGCTACCTTTGTGAAATCGTTCGAGGCACTTTCTCGATATCGGATGGCGGATGCCATAGTGAGAATTGCATTCGAACAGATGGAGAACATCTATCTACGGCCGGGTTGGTGGGAGGGGTTATCTAGCAGCGACCAAGCCGCACTTTTGCAACACGTGATGAGCGGTAACCCCGTTACGCCTAGGTTGTCGGCCTGTCTCCTAGATCGCGGTACCACTTACACGTCCGCCAACATCGTTGAAGCCATGCGGGGCTAGGCCCTCACCTTAGATCACTTGCTAGAGCTGATGTCAGCGTTGGTGGGTATGGGCCTAAAGGCGGAGATTAACCGCCGGAATCAAATCCTGCACCCAAAATTGGCCCCTGTCTGCGCAATTATGAGAACAGCATGCCTGCTACCGGCTATCATCGCCGCTCTCAATCGCTAGCGCAGCGGCGTGATTTTCGGGCAGGAACACATTGTTTTTCGCTACTATCACACGCGCGATCAGGTCGATTCAGAAAGTAAGTTTGAAATGTCTGGTACGCGAACGTGCCAGTTGCTTGCGCCTGCGCAGGAAATAAGCGGAGCCTCGGATACCTCCTCCGCCCGCGCCGTTGCGCGCAGGATTTCTTCCATCCGGGCCGCCACCTGCGCTTTGCTCTTCGGCAACATCTTTTCGACCAGCTCACTGAACTTCTTCTTGGGCATGGTTGCTCCTCTTTGTCTGTCGGTGTTCATTCGCCGCCCTCGTCTGCCCTCCGGCGCCTTATGTCTTCCAAATCCGGCTCCGTGCCTCCAAGGGCTGCAAGCCTGCGGCCAGCTTCGACATGAATCAACGTCTTCAAAGCTTGCCGAAGCAGGGCCGTTCTTTCCGTCATGCCGGTAAGCTCCTGGGCCTTGCGTAGCAACTCGTCATCGAGCACTACTACAGCCTCCGCATTGTTCTCATGCTCGGATCCACTCTTAGCCATGGGGGTGTCTGGTATCTCCTCGCACAGGCGGATGAACTCGGCCTTCGAGTGAGCCTTCCGGGCGGCGGCCAGGTACATCTCAGGGTTGGGCAAACCGAGATCGGCAAAGACATTGCCGCGGGAAATCATGTAATCACGCTCTTCCTCTTGCAAGTTCTCTTGCAAGCGCTCCAGCAATCCCAGCTTTTGTGCCCACTCGCGAGGCAGCTTGACGGTCAGACGAGGAACCCCGTTCCCCCCATTCCCTGTGAACGAAACCGACGTAAAGGCCTCGAACTGAAATCCTTCCAGCTCTAGATAAATGTCGCCTTCCTCATCGAAGATCTCGTTGTAAACCTGAAAGCTCTGGCCGGTATCTTCGTCAAAGTTCTGCTTCAGGATGTCTTTGCTGCTCATTCACACTCTCCCTTGCCTGCCATCGGCTCTTTGCTGCGTGTCTCGAGCCATTGCGCGGCCTTCTCCTGTCCGCCGTTATGGCTAGCCGGCGTAGTCGTCGGGCAGGATGAACGTGTCGTAGATACCCTGTTCATGGGCTTCACGGCGCGATGCTAACGATCGCGTCGCGCCGTGCCTGGCCACGCCGCTTGATCTCGCTGGAGCAGTTCTCGGGCAGATCGGCTTTGACAATCATCCGCTGGGCTTCCTTCGAGGTTCTGGCTCTTTGCTTGAGCCAGTCAAACCCGTCACATGCGGGAGCAGCCGCCACCGCAACGATGGGGACAGAGCATTTCTCAACCTTGAGTCTCGTCGAAAATCTTCTTAATCTTAGATTTCACCGCTCGCCTCCATTGAGCCTGCTTCTTGTGACGTCCTCGGTATTATGATGATTTTTAGAGAACACCCAACCAATTTTCACGCCTAGATTTTTCGATTGCTACCCCGAGCTTTGGCACGACTGTCCTATCGATTTCGGCTGGTACCGGACCCGAAGGTAAGCGATTTGGCAGTAAGTACAGAAATAGAAAATATCGTGGCACTAAGTACAGTTTTCGTCGAGAAATCATCTCGTGTCAGTCGAGAAATGTGAGCTGCAGTTAACTGGTAGATCAAGGATTTAAGATTTTTAGGGCGAAAAGGCACTTTTCCGCGCACCTTGAGGAATCAGGCCAACTTGTCGGGTAAGTTACAGCGAAAGCTGATGAGGCCGAAGTCTCCATCGAGCGTGGTTGCGGGGGTGAGCAGGGCAAAGTCAGACCAGCGGCGGCCATTGCTAGGAAGGTTTTCAATGGGCGCGTCACCGACGTTGCTGGCGAAATCGGGCTGGGTGGTGTTGACGGCCGAGGCTTCGCCGTGAACTTCAACGACCTCATTGACGACCGCTTGCGCACCGGGCGGAGAGAATGGAATCTCGACCTCGGTGATGCGGCCCACTTCGACGGTGACGCGCAGTTCGAAATCGGCGAAGCCGGTGCCGGTGGCTTTGAGCGAGTATTCGCCAGGTTTGAGTTCGGGGATTCTAAATGCGCCGTTGGCGTCGGTGCGGGCCTGAAAGCGCTCGGAGGTGTCGGCGCTCTCGAGGGTGATTTGCGCGTCGGGGACGGCGAGGTGGTGCGCAGCGTTATTTGCAACCCCGCGGGCGGAGGCGTGCGAAAACCAGGCCGTGCCATGGATGGCTCCGGAGAGCGAACTTTGCGCGATTGCGAAGGAGCAAAGGAAGATGAGAACGGCGAGCAAGAGGCTGAGCCGGTACTTCGGCACGTGAACCGTCAACACTTATACCGTCCTGAGAAAAGGCATTGCCCGAGCCGTGGCCTGCGCCGCGTGGGGTCAGGAATGGCAGAGATTGTTTTGAAGGGGCGATTACAGCATCTTTGAAAGTTGGTGTCACTAGCAAAAACGATCGCCCGAAGTGAGTAGAGCGCAGCTCGCCCCACATTCGCCCAATGCAAAGCGGATGTGGGCCACCAGAGCCCCGCTAAATACGCTGGTGCGGCTCGTGATAGCCTTACGGAAGCGCCGGCTCCGGGGAGCGGTTACTTTCGTACTTACTCCGGCATCCCTGTGAGGCTGGGCGCAGCTTGCGTATGGGCCGCATTCACGTTCTCTCCGAACATATCGCCAACAAGATCGCCGCCGGTGAGGTGGTGGAGCGTCCGGCTTCGGTGGTCAAGGAGCTGATCGAAAACTCATTGGACGCAGGGGCGACGCGGGTACGGATTGAGATTGAGGCCGGAGGACGCAAGCTGATTCAGGTGACCGACAACGGCTGTGGCATGGTGCGCGACGACGCCCTGCTGGCCTTTGAACGCCACGCCACCAGCAAGCTTACTCACGACGACGATCTGCTCTCGATCGCAACCCTGGGGTTCCGCGGGGAGGCGCTGCCTTCGATTGCGTCGGTGAGCCGGTTGCGGATGGAGACGCGCGATGCGAGCGAGGCCAGCGGCACGGTGGTGGAGATTGCGGGCGGACGAATTTTGACGGTGGAAGAGGCGGGGCTGCCGGAGGGGACTTCGATCAGCATTCGCGACCTGTTTTTCAACACTCCGGCGCGGCGGAAATTTCTGAAGGCGGAGTCGACCGAGCTGTCGCACATTGCTTCGCTGGTGACGCATTACGCGCTGGCGCATCCGGAGATGCATTGGGAGTTGCACTCGATGACGAACGCGATGCTGGTGGCTCCGCCGGTTGCGACACACTCGGAGCGCATCTACCAGGTGTTCGGCAAAGAGACGCTGGATGAACTGATTCCGCTGGCGGCGCAGATACGGCTGGAAAGGGTTGGGCTGCCGGAGCCTCCGCCGTGGCGGCGCGAGCCGGAGTACGAGCCAGCCATACCGGGCGAGTTGCGTCTGCACGGCTTTACCAGCAAGCCGGAGATACAGAAGCTGAACCGCAATTCCATCTTCATCTTCGTGAACGGACGGCTGATTCGCGACAAGGTGGTGATGCACGGAATTGTGGAGGGGTATCGCAACATCATTCCGCCGACGGTGTACCCGGTAGTGCTGCTGTTTCTGGAGATGCCATGCACGGAGGTTGACGTGAACGTGCATCCTTCCAAGACCGAGGTGCGCTTTCGGCAGCAGAGCTTTGTGCATGACTTTGTACGCGACGCGGTGCGCTCGGCACTGATGGCGGCGCGGCCGGCGCCGGCCTTCACCAGTGAGATTCATGCTGGGCCTTCGGCGCGGGTTGCGCTGACGCCGGCGCTGGGGACGGCTCCGGCGGAAGGCTCGCTTCCCACCTTAGCCGCGCAAGAAACGCGCGTCGAAGGTGGGGCACCCGGCGAGCGTGAGGGTTTTTCGGTATTTTCGCTGATTCCGCAGGAGCCGCTGCCGCGCAATGAAATATTGCCGTTTGGCGGGGCGATGATGGTGGAAGGCAACGGGGCGATGGGGGCGGTGAGGGTTGCTCCGCAGGGCTTTGGGGGCGCGGGCCAGTACGAACAGCAAGAGGCGGTGCCGGAGACGGCGTCGCGGTGCGCGCTGCCGCTGGACGGCATGGACGATGCGATGGATTTGTCGATGCTGGGCACGCTGAAGCCGCTGGGACAGATTCGCGACTCGTTTATTTTGGCAGTGAATCCGCAAGGGCTGTGGATCATCGACCAGCATGTGGCGCACGAGCGGGTGCTGTTCGAGAAGATTCTGGAAGAGCGCGGGCGCAAGCAGGTGGAAGCACAACGACTGCTGATGCCGATCATCGTGGAACTGCGGCCGGCGCAGCAGGCGATCTTTACCGAGATTGCCGAGGAGTTGCAACGGAACGGCTTTGAAGCCGAGCCGTTCGGGATTAGGACGGTCGCGATTCAATCGGCTCCGGCAGGAATCAGCGGGGACGATGTGGCAAAGATGCTGGGGGAGTTGCTGGAGCAATTTGAGGGCGAGGAACAGGCGCTGAATCTGGAGAAGATTCGCACCCGGATCGCGGCCTCGATTGCCTGCCATGCCGCGATCAAGGTGAATATGCCGCTGGATACGGCGAAAATGGAGTGGCTGCTGGCGGAGCTTGCAAAAACCAAATATCCGATGAGCTGTCCGCATGGCAGACCGGTCGTGCTGCGGTATTCTGTAAGAGACATTCAAAAGGCATTCAAGCGAATTTGAGCGACTCGCAGGTTCGTGCGAAGCGCACCCATTAGTAGGTAATGATGATTGAGCAGGAATTGCAGGAGCTACGCGACGCCAAGTGGCGTACGAACGGGCAGCCGATCCGCACCCAGGACGATGCGCGCGAATTTATCGAGAGCGTGGGCTTTTGCCTGATGTACCCGGTGCGTCCGGCGGTACTGGTTCCGACGTTTATTGGAGCCTGGGCTGGGGCGCATGACAATCTGCCGACCTGGCAACACGCATACGCCGATCCTCGCGCCAAGGATGCGATGGAGGTGATGGTGCGCACGTTGCGCCAGAAGTTTGCCTTTGAGGCGCCGCTGTTCGGAGATACGGATTTTCTGGTCTCGTCCGAGGTGTTTCCGTATTTCTACGGTTTGGTCGGGGACCGCAACCCGCGCGCGGCGATCAAGACGGGGAACCGCTCGGAGTACTCGCCGCTGGCGGCCCACGTTTTTTCAGTCATCCAGAAGGACGGCCCCATCACCAAGAGCCGGATGCGCGAGATTCTGGGCGGAGAACTGTCGGAGGCCGCCATCGACCGCGCGCTGGCCGAGTTGTCGCTGAAGCTGCGGATTACGCGGGTGGATTATCGGGCGGAGCAGGGCGCTTATTGGGACGTGTTGCTGCGCTGGTGTCCTGATGAGGTGCGCGAGGGGATGAATATGTCCATCGCGGAGGCGCTGACGGCGCTGGTCTCCAAGTACCTGGAATGCGTGGTTGCGGCCGAGCAGGTGGAGGTGGAGGAGTTCTTCAGCACCTTCATTGGCCGGGGCCGGGTGCGAGAGGCGATCAACGCGCTGCTGGCGGCGCGCGAGTTTCAGTTCACCCATGTGGGCACACGCACCATGCTGCACATTCCGCCGCCCAAGCCGACGATGGCCACGCCGCGGCCGCTGGTGCGCCCGGGCCAGCCCATCGCACGCCGGCCACGCCGCGGCAGCGCACCGCGACCGCTGGCACCGACTCCGACCAAGACAGCAGGCGCCCAGACGCAGCCCGAGCCCGAAGAGCAACAGCAAATACGAAGGCCTGCAGAGATGGAGGTCGCTGCTTCCCAGGTTTCCGCCGAAAAGCGTCGGCGCGAACCTGGGGCACCCGACGTTTCTGAACCCGAGGTTTCTGATTCGCCCGCCCTGGGAAATACGGCAGCCGGGAAAGGCAATCCTCCGGGCTCGGAAAAAGAATGAACGAAGCCAACGATGAACGACACGCCTAAGCTTGTGATTGCGATCGATGGGCCTGCGGGAGCGGGCAAGAGCACCATTGCCTCCCGGCTGGCCAAGACACTGGGCTACATCAACCTGGAGTCGGGTGCGATCTACCGGGCGCTGGGGCTGAAGTCGATTGAGGCAGGAGTTGCGGCGGAGGACGGCCCCGCGTTGCTGAGGCTGGCGAAGCAGTCCAGCATTGAGTTGGTGCCAACAGAGGCGGGAAACCGGGTGCTGCTGGACGGGCGTGACGTTTCGGCGCGAATTCGCGAGCGGGACGTGACCGACGCGGCCTCACGTGTCTCCACCCACCCGGAGGTTCGCCAGTGGGCGGTGAGCCGACTGCGGGAGATGGGCGCGGGCGGGGGAGTAATCATGGAAGGGCGCGACATCGGCACGGTGGTCTTCCCCGATGCGGAGGTCAAGATCTTCCTCGACGCCGAGTCGGGCGTGCGCGAAGAACGCCGCGTGTGCCAGGTGAATGCGCAGGACGATCCGGCGCACGCCGAGAAGCTGAAAGAGGCTTTGCGCGAGCGCGACCGCAGGGACACGACACGGGCCGCCGCGCCGCTGAAGGCCGCCGCAGATGCGGTCCATATTGACTCCAGCGCACTGAGCATTGAAGAGGTGATTGCGCGCGCCGAGCAGATTGTGGCGGATAAGCTGAAGCAACAGCGGGTGTGAAGTGGCACGAGGCACGATCAGTGCCGATCAATAGCCTCCCGCGAAAATAGTTTGGCCCTGGCACAGCGCCGCCCTGTGGAAAACTTTGGTTGGCCGCTGTAAAGCGCAACACTGTAACGAAATACCTCCCCTTTCGCGGTACCCCCTCTAAGTTATTGATTCCCGATGTTGATGTGAGCAGAGCACGAGCTGGATTGCTCTGCTGCGTGTTGCGATTCACAACGAATGGGGATTGTGGCGAATTTCTGCAAGAGCCTCGATCCTTCGCTAACCCGTCTGTTTTCTGCAGCATAGATTCTCCTCCCCGCGACGGCCACTGGACTGCATTTACAGAGTGCGTACGCGGCAAGTCAGGAACCCGCTGAGAGCCGCGAAACTTCAAACCAGAGAGCCCCAGAGGAAGGGGCGGAGGATCAGACAATGACGGTTATCCTAGTTCTCGCACTCTTCGTTTCTTTCCTGGTTATCGAGCGTGTCACCAACAAGAAAGCTCCGGAGTACGTTCTGCAGACCCATGCCGAAGCCGGAGCGCGCAAGGTTCAGCCGATGGTCGCGGGCTTTGAGATTCCCGAGCACCTCCGCTTCCACCAGGGCCATGCCTGGGCGCTGGGCGAGAGCCCGAATCTGGTTCGCGCCGGGATCGACGACTTTGCCGCCAAGTTGATCGGCGAGGCCGAGGAAGTGAACCTGCCGCAACGCGGACAGTGGATTCGGCAGGGACAGAAGGTCTGGAGCTTCCGCGTAAACGGTGAGCTGGTGGAGATGGTTTCGCCGATCGAGGGCACGGTAAGCGATGTGAACGATGAAGTGGTTCGCCACCCCGAGAGCCTGACCGCGGACCCGTACGGCAACAGCTGGCTGATGACCGTGCAGAGCCCGGACGCGAAGACCAACTTCCGCAACCTGCTGGGCGGCAGCATGGCCCGCAACCTGATCGCCGACAGCGCCAAGCGGCTGGCCGCCTACGCGACCGATGGCAACCTGGCTCTGGCGCAGGACGGCGGCAAGGCGCACGGTGAGATCGCCAAGCACCTGCCAGCGGGCAAGTTCATCGAGATCACCAAAGAGTTTTTCCTGGCCTAGATAGTGTTCGCTCAGGAGTCCTGCCGGGGCAGCACTCCTGAGCAACTCACCCGGAGGGGAACAGCCCTCCGGGTTTTTTGCGTGTTGCTGGCAGCGGAATTTTGCCGGGTCACGCGCCCACGCTTCCTGTGGCATTGATCAACTATGAAGTGTGATGGCTGATTGAAAAACTCTGAACGGCGCAGAAGATCTGAGCTGTGGCCGAAGTCTTGCGCTCTGCTCCAAATGACCAGCATGGAGAAAGTGCAAATTCAAGGGCAAATCAGGAGCAAAGGCAAAGTCAACTACCCCACATCTGCTAACTACGGCAGATATGGGGCACCAGTTCTGCACCCGCGGTCATTTCGGCTTTAACTCGTGCTCCGCGAGTCATGCTGCTCAAGATGACCCTTTAAAGACAAAAACAAGAACAAGAATAAGAGCAAGAGCCACAGCAAGAAGAGTCCTTTCCGTCTGAATTACACTGATTTGCATGCGCCTGAGTCAGGATCGATTGCGCGAGCTGCTTTTGCTCACCGGGCTGTGTGGATTTTTCTTTTTCTTTCGTCTCTCCGGCTTTGGACTGCTGGGGCCGGACGAACCGCGCTATGCGCAGGTGGCACGCGAGATGCTCGCCCGCCATGACTGGGTAACTCCCGTCCTCTACGGCCACACCTGGCTTGAGAAGCCGATACTTCTCTACTGGGGAGAGATGCTCTCCTACTCCGTTTTTGGGGTGCATGACTGGGCGGCGCGGATTCCTTCGGCGGTGGCCGCGGCGGGGCTGGTCTTTGGAACATTTGCGATGGTGCGCCGGGTGCGCTTTGCGGCACGGCTGGACGCAGCCCTGGTGGTCGCCTCCTCGGCGCTGGTGCTGGGCTTTGCCCGCGCCGCCGCCACGGACATGCTGCTGGCCACGCCTTTTTGCCTCTCACTGCTGGCGTGGTATTGCTGGTATCAATCTGGCTGGGAGCAAAGCGGATTGAGGGCGGGGGAGGAACATCCACGTTCGAGCTCGCACGCGTGGCTCGTGCTCTTCTATGCTCTGAATGCTCTGGCGATGCTCGCCAAGGGGCCGGTTGCCCCCGCGCTGGCGGCCTTGGTACTGTTCGTCTTCTGCGCCGTGCAGCGAAGGCCGCAGGCCCTGTGGCGCACCCTCGACCCACTCGGCCTCGCCGTGTTTTTCGCAGTCGCCGCGCCCTGGTACGTGCTGGTCCAGCTCCGCAACCCGGAGTTCTTCCGCGTCTTCTTCCTTGAACACAACCTGGCCCGCTTCGGCTCGAACCTCTATCGCCACAAGCAGCCATTCTGGTATTACGTTCCGGTGGCTTTGGCGGCCACGCTGCCGTGGACGGTCTGGGTTATCCATGGGCTTGGGGATGGGGTGCGAGGCTTGCGCACGCGGCTTCTCGGGAGAGCGGGATGGAGAGCGGGCGGAGCAGCAAACGATACGGCGGAGGCGGCGGACGGCTATAGCTTTGAGATTTTTCTTTTGCTCTGGGCGCTGATTCCAATTGTGTTCTTCTCGCTCTCGCACTCCAAGCTTCCCGGATACATTCTCCCTTCGATTCCGGCGCTGGTGATTCTGGCCGCGGTTGCGGTGCATCGCCGCGCCGGAGGCGGGGAGCGTCCACGGGCGGTTTCGATTGGCGTGCATGCGGTATTGCTGGGGGCGATGGTTGCGGCTCTGTGCGTTGCTCCGCGGCTGGCCTTGAAGTTGCCGGTTTCCGCCGCTGGCCTGATGACGGCGGCGATGGCCGGAACTGTCGTGTTGCTGATGGTGGCGCTGCCGTTGCTCATATCCAAATGGCCAAGCTGGCGCTTCGTTACCCTGGTGCCGATGATTCTTGCGGTCGGCTTTGTGCTGCGCGGGGCGGCTCCGGTGCTGGATGCCACGCAGTCCTCAAGGCCTGTCGCCGAGCTGCTGGAGGGGATGGATACGCCGGACGGCTTGCCGATGGCAACTTTCTCGCTGAACCGCAACACCGCTTTCGGGCTCTCGTTTTATCTGAACCGCCTGGTTAAACCGTATGAGGGGCTGGAGATCTCTCCGGCGGTGTATGAACTTCCTGCCGTCGTGCCGTCCTCGGCGCACATCCTCGTGACGCGTGAAGGCTCGCTGCCGGCGCTCGGTGTGCTGCTGCCGGAGCGCAGCCTTCGCTTGCTGGGACGCTACCGGCCACAACGGATGGAGGTCTACGAAGTCTCGGCGGCTCGCTGAAGCTGCGAGAGAACAAGATGGCTGGTGGAAAAGCCTGACACGACACGGAAAAGTTTAGCAGTGCTGGGGTCTTTCGCTGCGCTCAAGATGACACCCGAAAACCAAGAGCAAGGAATTGTTCTGGTAAACCGCTGGTGAGCATCTCATGTTCGTTTGCGGGTTACATCCGTTACACTAGGCGGGCGGAATTGCCGTTCCGGCTTGGAGTCATTGTGGAGATTCTCGATCTTCGTCATTTCGCTTCGACCGACCTTCGTTCGCTCATGGACGAGGAGGTCGCAGAGTGGCGAAAACTTCTGCACTGGGACTATCGCTCCTCGGCGGAGATGGTGCTCCGCTACGCGGACTCGCGCATCCTGCCGGGTTTTGCCGCCATCGAGCGCGGACGCGTTTACGGCTACTGCTTTTTCGTTTACGAAGGGACCAAAGGCGTCATCGGAGACGTGTATGTCGAAAACTCCGAGTCCACTCGCGAGCGCCGCCACGATATTGAGCTGGAGTTGCTTCGCCACTGCATCAGCACGCTGCAACAGTCTCCGGGGGTTCGCCGGGTAGAGGCGCAACTGCTGATTCATGCGAGTGGACGGCTGGCCGCGCCCTTTCTGGAAGAAGGTTTCCGCTGCTATCACCGCATCTTTTTGGCCAAGCCGATCGTGTCTTCGTTTGGTGGAGCTTCTTGCGCGGAGACTTATTCGGGGAGTGGGCGACCGCTACCACCCGATGTCGAGATTCATCGCTGGACGGAGGCCGATTACCAACCTGCTGCCAGCATCATTACCTCGGCATATCGCGGCCATGTGGATAGCGACGTGAATGACCAGTACCGCACCGTCGCCGGCTCTTTCCGCTTTCTGAACAACATTGTTCGCTTTCCTGGCTGCGGAGTGTTCGATCCCGCCTCGTCCTTTGTGGCCTTCAACCGCCGCACCCAGAGCCGCATCGGACTGCTGCTCTGCTCTCGGGTGCGTACCGATGTCGGCCACATTACGCAGGTCTGCACGCTGCCGGAATACCGCAGCTCGGGCGTTGGCGAGCACATGGTCCACTGCTGCTATGCCGATCTGGCAGCGCGGCGGTTTACCGAACTCTCGCTGACGGTGACCGAGGAGAACGAGCGCGCCCATGCCCTCTACCGCCGCCTCGGCTTTCAGCACGTCCACACCTTTGACGGCTTCGTGTGGGAAGGTTGAGCTTGAAACCAGCCCGGCGCGACGGGCAATCTTCGGCGATTGTTTTTGAATCTAGGAGTCGGTGATGTCCGTCCTGCTCTTTACCGCGCTGGTGGCGCTCGGCTCGTTTTTTGCCGGATTCCTTGGCTCGCTTACCGGACTCGGCGGGGGCGTCGTGATTGTGCCGCTGTTGGCTCTAGTCTTTCATGTTGACATTCGGTATGCCATTGGAGCGTCGCTGGTCTCGGTGATCGCAACCTCGTCGGGCGCTGCCGCGGCCTATGTGCGCGAGGGATACAGCAACATGCGCGTCGGGATGTTTCTGGAGATTGCGACCACCATTGGAGCCATCGTGGGAGCCTTTCTTGCGACCCGGGTTGGCACCTCGACAATCGCCATTGTGTTTGGCTGCGTTCTGCTCTTTTCCGCCTATTTGTCCACACGCTCTCGGCCCCCTGATCCGGTAAACGAAACCCAGGACCGGTTGGCGCGAACGCTGCACCTTGATGGCTCCTACCCGACCCGCGATGGCCAGAAGCACTACACGGTGCACCGCATACCTTTGGGCTTCGGTTTGATGTTCGGGGCGGGCACGCTCTCGGGACTGCTCGGCATCGGCTCGGGCGCGGTGAAAGTGCTGGCCATGGATCAGGCGATGCGCATCCCCTTCAAGGTTTCCACCACGACCAGCAATTTCATGATCGGCGTGACCGCGGCGGCGAGCGCCGGGATTTATCTGGCCCGCGGATACATCGACCCCGGCATCGCACTGCCGGTTGTGCTCGGCGTGCTCGCCGGTTCCATGGTCGGCGCGCGCGTGCTGGTGAGCGCCCGCTCGAAATACTTGCGCATCGTTTTCAGCGTGGTCATCGTAGCTCTGGGAATTGAAATGATCTACAACGGCTTCACGGGGCGTTTATGAACTCTTCGGGACGGGAGAAGCCGGCGAGTTGGGATGATTCCAGCATCGAGCTGATCATCGGCACTCTGCTGCGCAGCGGAGTGCTGCTCTCGGCCAGCGTCGTCTTAATCGGAGGAGCCGTTTATCTTGCACGGCAAGGGCACACGATGGTCAACTACCGCGTCTTTCAGGGAGATCGCTCATCGCTGCGAAGCGTCGGCGGTATTGCCCATGGCATATCGCAGCTCAGCGGACGGGCCATCATTCAACTTGGGCTGCTGCTGTTGATCGCCACTCCCGTTGCCAGGGTCATTTTCTCCGCCTTCGCCTTCGCGCGTGAACGCGACTACCTCTACGTCGCGTTCACACTTATCGTTCTCGCCGTCCTCCTCTACAGCCTGTTTGGAGTGAGGCTAGGGTGAATGGCTTGCAGCCTATTCGGCTGCGGCATCGTTGTAAGCAAGGCGCGAGCGGAACTGCAGCCTGGGATCGCGGGTGGGAAGAATGCGCACCGAATGCTGCCCGGTGGATTGCTCAGGCAATTCGTAGGTGAGCACATATCCGCTGTGCAGATCGTCGAGAACTGTGCGCAGAACTGCCGCGACGTCTTGTCCCGGCTGAAAGCTAAGTCCGCCGGTGCTGGCGGCGAGGCAGTTGAGCACGTCATCTCCGGTGCCGGAAGAGGATTTTGGTGGCCGGGAGTTGACCGAATAGATCGCCGACTGCAGATTCTGAGCCGCCTGCAACACATCTGGGACCGAGTTTCTGCTGATGGTGTCTACGCCATCGGAGAAGAGAATCATCGCCTGACGCGACTCGGAGTCGCGTGTTTCCTTCAGCAGTTCCGAGGCTTGCATGAGCGCGTCATAGAGCGGCGTTAAGCCGTTGGCACGCAGAGCGCTCAATTTGACGCTCACGGTTGCGGCATCGCAGTTGCGGGCGCAGAGCAGTTGCGGCTGCATGCCACCAAACGACAGAATCGAAACCCTATCGCGCTCTCCCCAGGGCGAGTGTTCGATGAAGTAATTTACCTCATCGATCTCTCGCGATAGCTGCGGGGCTACCGAGCCGCTGGCATCGAGCAGGATGACGAGATCCAAGGGACTCTCCGAGGCGGCCCGAAAGCTGCGGAAGTGGCGGATGATCGATCCGTTGTCAGCCACTGCAACGTCAGAAGGGCTCAGGCTCTTGATGACGTGACCCTGGCGGTCGGAGGCGGCGAAGGCGAGCTGCACTTCATTGATACTGGTCCGGATGGTATAGCCGCTTTGGTCCGCGGCGGAGAGCGGAAGGAAAGAGAGCGTGACTGCCACAAACAATGCGAGCAGGAGGATTGCGATTCGGCTCTGCGGCGAAAGCTGCATTGAGGACTCCTTAGTTCATTGCAGCGAACGGTACTTTCGAGTCGTAGATGAAGCTTGCTGTTGCCTTGTTGCGGGCCTAATTACAGGGGTGGAGAGCTTGTCTCTTCCGGTTCTCCGGGGAGCCTTTTTCTCTGCTGATTTCGCAGTTCCTCTTCAGAATTGGTGCGCGTCATCCGTCACTTGATGACAGTAGGCAGAGTGGTAGTAGAGCAGTTCTCAACAGTGCAGAGCACCGGCTGAAGGAAGGAGGAACAGAGCAAGCGGGGAGGACGTCCGGTGCAGAAACGATGAAGTAGCAAGGCGCCTGAGTACCGGACTTTTTCCGGAAGTTCGGTACCGGGCGTGGAGTCAGGCGTGAAGCTCGTGGTTCACGCCATCACTTCGCGGCGAATTCCCTGCTCGCCTCGGCAAACGCTTTGTGTGCTTGTTCCCGCTCCCAGTCCCCGCGCAATGTCATCTGCTGGATTGCGAAGTGCGAGGTTGCTTTTTCGTCGCCGGAGAAAATTACAAGTTCATTTTTGCGTACCAGAAAATCCATGTTTTCAGCCAGAGGCATGAACTCTTCCGTCCGCTTGCCAACGACGACGTAGACGACCTTGTCGGTCACGATGGTGTACTCCGGACAGTTCTTCACGGGCTCGGGAGCTCCGGACATTGCGGCCATGAATCCGTGCCCCTGGCACTCCGCCATCTGCATCTTGATCACCGTACCCTTGAAGGACCAGCGACCCTCAGCCTGCATAAGAGCCGCGGCGCCGAGTACAAAAATAAACAGCAGGGTTATGCGCTTCATTTCACACACTCCTCGGAAAACTTCGGCGGACGGTGCGATAGCGCACTGAACTTACAGCCACTCGATGTGTTTCCTAAATCGTTCTAATCGAAGATGTACAGTTGTGCATTTGAGGTTGCTAGGAGAACGAGTGCGGGCGGGAGCTGAGATTGGAGAGAGTTGGTGTGCGGCAAGGCGATGGCGGGTGTACGAGAACTCAGGGTTCGAAATGCGGTACGGAGTGGGATCGAGCCGAGCGGGGAGTGAGGGAGTTATTTTGACGAGGATGGATGAGGAGGCAGAAGCTGCCGAAAGAAAAAAGTGCCTCGGACGGGGTTGCGGTCCGGGGCACGCGCGCCGTGAAGCACGCGCCATGAAGTGTACGATGCGCGGAAAGAGGAATCTTGGCGCATCGTACGCACTTGCAGCGATCTCATCTGGCGTTAGTGGTGAGCATGGAGGCGCGAGGAGGATTGCGCACTTCGTAGTTCACGCTGCGTTCCATCATTCTCGCCTGAAGCTCTCGCCGCTGCTCCTCGCGATCCCAGTCCGCACGCAGGGTCATCTGCTGAATCGCGAAACGAGACTTGTTTTTCTCATCGTCGGAGAAGATGACGAGTTCGTTCTTGCGGATCAGGAACTCCTTGTCCTCGGCCAGGGGGATGAATTCTCCGCTGCGCCGCCCGACCACGATGTAGACAACCTTGTCGCTCATCACCGTGTACTCAGGGCAGGTAACCCCGACGGCGCCAGCTCCTCCGGACATCGTAACCATGAAACCCCTCTGGTTGACGCATTCGGTGGTTCGCATCTTGATCACCGTACCCTTGAAGGACCAGTTTGCTTGCGCCTGCAGGGCCGCCACAGCACTGAATGCAAAGATGAATAGCAAGGCAATGCGCTTCATTCCACTCTCTCCTGATGGACCGGACTAATCACAAGGACTGCCGGCGCGATGAACTGTTTTTTCTAACGGCAGGTGAGCTGGTGTGCACCATGAGGTGAGGCCGCAAAAGGGGGCGCGGAATCGCTGGATCAGCCCGGGATGGTTCGTTTCCGATTTGGGATTGTGATGAACCGATGCCGGAAGGATAGGGCGAGGAGTAGTAGCGCGGGGGTACGATGATGCCGAGGACGGACTAGTCGGCGACGGGGATGCCCGCCGGGTCGCTGACTCGAATGTCTATCTTCGGGTTTTGCACCTCTAGTTCAAAGAGCTGTTGAAGTGCGTTGGTGAGCTCGGGGCTACCCGGCATCTGCTTGAGCTGCCGTGCGAGGGTCGCCGAGATGCGCTGGGTGATGTGAGAGGACAGCGCCTCCAGAGCGACTTCCTGATCTAAGGTGAATGGCCCGAACTGCTCCTTCAACTGATCCATTTCCTGCCGGCAGATGTGTTCCAGCCGTTCGCGCATGGCTGAAATCGTGGGCAGGATCGACTCCGACAAGAGCTTGTTGCGGAAGCCTGCGGCCTCTTCGGCAACGATGCGCTCGGCCACCGGCAACATAAGGAGGCGTTGCTCACGTTTGTCCATTGCGCGGCAGAGGTCGTCGAGGTCGTAGACGGCAACGGCCTCCAGGGTGCGAATATCCGGATCGACGGTGCGCGGTACGGCAAGGTCCACCACGACGAGGTTTGTGTTGCCCTTGCGCTCGGGCAGCACGACTTCGAGTCCCTCTCGGGTCAGCAACACGCGCTGCGCGGCGGCGGAGACAACCACGTCAGCCCGCAGCACCTGTTCCCAAAGACTTTCGGAGTGGGCGGCCTTGACCTTGCACAGTTTGGCCAATTGCTGCGCGTGCTCCCAGCTTCGATTCACAACTGTAATCTCACCGGCTTCCGCGCTCTGGAACTCGCGTACCGCAGCCAACGCCATTTGTCCGGCGCCCAGGATCACGACCCGGCACAGGCGCAGATCGCCCGGCGATTCGCGACAGACTGCGACCGCCGCTTCCGCCACGGTCGTCATGTTCGAGGCGGTTCCCAGTTCCTGGCGAACTCGACCCGCCACGCTGAATGCCTTGGACATGAGCGCATCCAGAAAGCGTCCGGTGGTACCCGCTCTCTGGGCCTGTTGCCAGGCGCCAAGAATGGAATTTGTCGCCTCCACTTCACCGAAAATAGCCGAATCCAATCCCGCGCTGACGCGAAGAACGTGGAGTACGGCGGCGTCGCCGACGAGGCGATAAAAGTTCGACCATTCCGCCAGTTTCAAATTGCTGGAGCGAGTCAAATAGCGGAGAACCGAGTTGGCAGCCTCGGAGGCGTCCTGAGTCCAGACGAGAAATTCGGTGCGGTTGCAGGAGGAAAGGACGATGACTTCATCGATCGCATCGGAGCGAACCAGCGCCGTCAGCGCGGTCAACTTCTGAGCAGAGTCAAGCAGGAACCGCTCTCGCGTAGCCAGCTTGGCACTGCGAAGGCTGATGCCAATTACTACCAGAGTCGGTTCCACGAGAGTCTCTCCTATACACAACAAAGATGAGAGGCACACGGAGGGCCAAAACTAGACATAAACATCAGAGAAGTGGGGGACGCATTTTCAATTACTTGCAGCTTGGTTGGGCGATATTTTAACAAGGCGCGTTTTTGCTCTGTGGCAATTGACCCAGATTGTGCGAGCGATTGCGCAATTCTGGATATGGTTTTGTTAAGTTACGTTAACTGGAATGGTGCAGAGCTGAAAGAAATACAATGCAAAAACAGCGATATTAGCCGTTGTATGCGCTCCGAACTATTGCGGAGGCGCGCTCACTTCTTCCTCTTCGGAGTGAATGAGGCCAAATTTCTTCAGCTTGTAGCGCAGCGCATCGCGGCTGATGTCCAGCAGTTTGGCGGCTTGGGTCTGGTTGCGGTTGGCCTGATGCATCGCCATTTCGACGAACGTACGCTCAATTTCCTCGAGGCTGGTGCCACCTTCCGGAATCGAAAGTCTGGGCAGGTTTTTGCCGTGGACGACCTGAACCTCCGATTGCGTGGTGCCAGCAAGGCCGTGGGCCGCGACATTGCCTCCGGATGAGACTTCAAACGCAGTGAGGCTGCTGAGCGGCGAACCGACGGAAAATGGGAGATAGACCGGACGCAGCAGGTCGTCGTCCTCCAGAATCATGGCGCGTTCAATGGCATTTTTCAGCTCGCGCACGTTGCCGGGCCAATCGTAGCTGCTGAGCAGCTGGCGAGTTTCAGGGGTAATGCCCCGCACGGATTTGCGAAAACGCCGGTTGTAGCGCTCAATGAAAAACTGCACCAGGGGTAGAACGTCTTCGCGGCGATCTCGGAGCGGCGGCAGGAACAGGGAGATGATCGCCAGGCGGTAGTAGAGATCCTGACGGAAGGTCCCCTCGCGCACGGCGCGTTCCAGATCGCGGTTGCTGGCGGCAATCACGCGCACGTCCACTTCCTGATCGCGCACTCCGCCGACTCTGCGGATCACCTGCTCTTCCAGCACTCGCAACAGTTTGGCTTGCAAGAGGCCGGAGAGTTCGCCGATTTCATCAAGGAAGAGCGTGCCGCCATCGGCTTGTTCGAACAAGCCCTTCTTCATGGCCTTTGCGTCGGTGAACGCGCCCTTCTCGTGGCCGAAAAGCTCGGCCTCCATCAGGGTTTCCGGAATCGCCGAGCAGTTGATCACGATGAGCGGCTTGTCTTTTCTCCGGCTCTCGAAGTGAATGGCGCGCGAGATCAGATCCTTGCCAGTGCCGCTCTCGCCCTGGATCAAGATGGTGGTGGCTTCGCTGGAGGCGACTTTGTTGACGAACGACATCAGGTCCTGCATCTTCTGCGACTCGCCGACAACATCGTGGTAGGCGGCGCGGCGGCGCTGCAGAACTTCCTTCTTGAGGGTCTCGTTTTCCGAACGAAGCTGGGTCGCCTCTAGCGCGTTTTTGACCGCGACGCGCAGTTCGTCGTAATCGATGGGCTTGCCGATGAAATCGTATGCGCCCTGTTTCAGGGCCAGCTTCACGTCTTCCAACTGAGGGTCGGCGGTGATCATGATGACGGCGCGCGCGTCACCGGCTTGCTTCAGGCGTTGCAGCACCTGGAGGCCGTTCATGTCGGTGAGACGGACATCGAGCAGGACCAGGTCGGGAGACTCATTGCGGGCCAGGCGCAGCCCATCGGCGCCGGTTTCCGCCTCAGAAACCAGGTATCCCCACTCTTCGCACTTCTGGCGCAAGGACCAGCGGACTAATTTTTCGTCATCGACGATTAAAACTTTTTCGCTCGCCATCTATATCGTTTACTCAAGAATAATCCGGCTTTTCAGGGTATCACGGACGCCCGCGGATGGCGGACTCATTCGATAACTCCGGAATCCCGATTCACTCGGTCTGTCTAGTTTTCGGAAGGGCTAATGCAAATTGGCTGCCCTTGTCGAGTTCGCTGGTAGCCACCAGCCGTCCTCCGTGGTCTTCTACAATGCGGCGCGCCAAAGAGAGTCCGAGCCCGGTGCCGTTCCCCTTGGTGGTAAAAAATGGCCGGAAGATATTGGGCAGCACCTCTGGAGCAATTCCCTTGCCGGTGTCGATCACGGTGGCGGTGACGAATTTTTCATCACACGAGAACTCCACGCGAACACTGCCGCCTTCTCCGCAGGCTTGCACCGCATTTAGCAATAGATTCAACAACACCTGATGGATTTGTCCACGATCAAACTCCAGCGGCGGGAGGGGATCGTCTTTGCTCACTTCCAGAGTCACCTTCTTGGTTGCTGCCTGATCGGAGGCAAAGAGGCAGGCGTGCTCGGCGACCGCAACCAGGTCTCCGGGTTGGAAGAGCGGAGGCTTGGGACGGGCAATTTCCAGCAGTTCACTGACGATCTTATTGATGTGAACAACCTCATGCCGCACCTCGCCCAGCACGGAAATAGCAGCGGAGTTGGCGGGCAGATCGCGTCCGACGATCTCCATGACCCCGGCGATGCCGGCCAAGGGGTTCCGAATTTCATGTGCCAAGCCCGCCGCCATCTCACCCAGGGTTGCCAAGTGCTCGGCGCGAGACATTTGGGTGCGATGCAGGCGCTCAATCTCTTCGCGGCTCTCACGCAGCTGCTGAACCATTTCGTTGAAATGCCGTCCGAGGTCGCCAATTTCATCGTTGCGGTCGGCGAAATCCACATTCACGAACAGGTCACCTTCCCGTACTCGGGCAATCTTACTCTGCAATTCCAGCATGGGCCGGTGAATCACAACCGCCAGAACCATGAAGAGCACTGCACAGATGGCCACGGCCCCGGCGACTGCCACGGCAAGAACGCTGTTGCGAAGCGGGTCCTGCAAGGTGAGTGTCACCAGGACGAAAAGGAGCAATCCATTTAGCAAGACGAGCGCCACAGGCAGCAAGGTCTTGATTTGCCAGTTCAGCCGAATTCGGCTCACAGGAGTTTCCTCAAAGTTTACAAATCATATCGTAACAGGGGTGAAATCACGCATACGTCTGCCGAGCGGGAAGAGCAGCGCACCCGATGGGTATATCGGCAAGGATTGGGATCAGGCCCGGCGGTTGCCGGACCTGATCCGTTCAGCCCCTATTCGGGCAGCAAGCTGGGCTCATCGCCGTTGCCATTGGTCTCTTCCTTGGGAAGCACGACGGCGGCGGCTACGCGGTCGTCGCCTTCAAGTTGCAGCAGCTTGACTCCCTGGGTTGCTCTTCCGGCCTCGCGAATCGTGTCGGTACCCATGCGGATGATCTTGCCGAACTGGCTGATCAGCATGGCCTGGCTCTCTTCGCTGACTAGAAGGATGGCGACCACCTTGCCGTTTTTCGCCGTGGTCTTCAGGTTGATCACGCCCTTGGCGCCGCGTCCGGTGAGACGGTAGTCGTCGACCGGAGTGCGTTTGCCGTAACCGTTTTCCGAGACCGTCAGGATGAGGTTGGGCATGAGTTCGCCGCTCTCATCCGTCGCGATTCTTCTTTCGCGTTTTGTGCTCGGCTCCGGGAGTCGCGTTCTTGGGCGTGACCACCATGCCGACGATGTAATCCTTTTCAGCCAGGTTCATGCCGCGCACGCCGTAGGCGGGTCGCCCCATGGAGCGTACGTCTTCCTCGTCGAAGCGGACGGCCATGCCAAGGTGGGTGGCCAGCAGAATGTACTGCTGTCCGTCGGTCACCTGGGCTGAGACCAGCTCGTCATCCTTGTCGATGCCGATGGCGATGATGCCGCGCGACATGACGTTGGAGAAGTCCTTCAGCGGAGTCTTTTTCACCGTGCCCTGCCTGGTGGTGAAGAAGATGAACTTGCCCTCTTCCTCCAGATCCTTTACGCAGAGGAAGGCGCGCACGGTTTCGCCCGGCTGGAGGCTGACCAGATTGCCGATGTGCTTGCCCTTGCCGGCGGCGCTGACGTCGGGAATCTCGTAGACCTTGAGCCAGTAGACGCGTCCGGTGTTGGTGAAGATGAGGATGAAGTTGTGGGTAGTGGCGGCGATCATGTGCTCGACGAAATCTTCTTCGCGCGTGCTCATGCCCTTGCGTCCGGTGCCGCCGCGGCGCTGCTGCCGGTAGATGGAGACGTTGGTGCGCTTGAGGTAGCCGGCATGGCTGACGGTCACCGCGACCTGCTCGTCGGCGATGAGGTCTTCGAGTTGCAGCTCTTTGGCTTCGTCCTGAATGATGGTGCGGCGCTCGTCGCCGTAGTCTTTGCGGATCTGCTTGAGCTCTTCGATGATGACCGAGCGCAGCTTCGTCTCCGAGCCGAGGATTAACTCGTACTCGGCGATGCGCTCGCGCTGCTCGTTCAACTCGTTGACAATTTCGTCGATCGAAAGCCGGGTGAGGCGGTGCAGTTGCAATTCGAGGATGGCATCGGCCTGCTTGGAGCTGAACGGATTCTCCGGATCGGCCTCGGGGAGTCGTCCGGTCAGGTTGATGGTGATCGTCTTGCCGCCGAAGTAGGCCACCAGGTTCTCGCGTGCTTCGGAGCGGTTCTGGCTGCCGCGAATGATCACAATGACATTGTCGAGGTGGTCGAGAGCCTTCTGGTAGCCCTCGAGGATGTGGGCGCGGTCCTTTGCCTTCTGCAAGAGGAAGGCGGTGCGCCGGCGAATCACGTCGACGCGGTGGTCGATGAAGTGCTGGAGCGCCTGCACCAAGCCCATCTCGCGCGGCTGGCCGTTGACCACGGCCAGGAAGATCATGCTGAAGCTCTCCTGCATCTGGGTGTGCTTGTAGAGCTGGTTCAGTACGATCTCCGGCTGGGCAGCCGCGCTTGAGCTCGATGACGATGCGCATGCCGTCGCGGTCGCTCTCGTCACGGATGTCGCTGATCTCTTCAATCGTCTTTTCGTTCACCAGGTCGGCGATGCGCTCGATGAGGCGCGCCTTGTTCACCTGGTAGGGAATTTCGGTGACGATGATGGCGTCCTTCTCTTTCGTCAGGTGCTCGACGGCAACCTTGGCGCGCATGAGGAAGCGGCCGCGTCCGGTGCGGTAGGCCTCGAACAGACCCTTGCGCCCGTGGATGAAGCCGGCGGTGGGGAAGTCCGGCCCCTGGACGATGGTCAGAATCTCTTCGAGCTGGGTCTTGGGCTTTTCCACCAGCAGAATGGCGGCGGTGATAATCTCGGTGAGATTGTGGGGCGGGATGTTGGTGGCCATGCCGACGGCGATTCCATTGGAGCCGTTGATGAGCAGGGTGGGAATGCGCGAGGGCAGGACGGTGGGCTCGACCGTGGAGTCGTCGAAGTTGGCGACGAAGTCGACCGTGTCCTTGTCGATGTCGGCCAGCAGCTCGGCGGCGATGGCGGTGAGGCGGGCTTCGGTGTAACGGTAGGCGGCGGGCGGATCGCCATCGACGGAGCCGAAGTTTCCCTGGCCGTCGACGAGGCGGTAGCGCAGGGAAAAATCCTGCGCCATGCGCACGGTGGCGTCGTAGACCGAGGAGTCGCCGTGAGGATGGTATTTGCCCAGGACCTCGCCGACGACCTTGGCGCACTTGACGTGCTTGCGATTGTGCAGCAGGCCCATGTCATGCATGGCGTAGAGAATGCGCCGATGGACCGGCTTCAATCCGTCGCGGATGTCGGGCAGGGCGCGGCCAATGATGACCGACATCGAATAGTCGAGATACGAGCGCCGCATCTCCTCTTCAATGTTGATGGGCTGTACGTTTGAGGGTGGTCCACCGCCGCCTTCCAGCGGAAGCTTTGGATTGTTCGTTTCGTCGGCCATGTAGTTCTAAATACCTTCCGGGGTGCTGAAGAATCGGTTCTGTCTTGCGGATACGTACTTGCGCCGAACCGGCGCGGCTCCCGTTACTGTTTGCGGGTTCGCCTTGGCGATCCTGTTTCACTTCTCTGGCGCAACCACTCCCATACGAGGTTGCGATGATGCCAGCGGTCGAGCCGGACTTTGTCTCGGCTGCCCGACCGCCGCTAAACTGTTTGCATAGTAGGAAATTGGCACTGAGAAGCACAGATCATTATAGCACGGCGGGGCCATTCGCCGCAGCTTCGCTGTGCCCTGTAAACCGCTGGTATTGAGGAACTTATGGCCCTGTGCTACGGGGCGCTAGGAGGTGGGCTGGCGTTGGGTGCGGGGTGGCCGCCAGCGGAACAATCCCGCGGTTGCATAGGAGACAGCCACGGCAACTGCCGAGCCGACGATGACCTCGCCCGTGCGCTGCAAAGCGGCCGCGAGCCCGGCATGGGGCGAGTGCGAAGTGTAGGCCGGGAGCATGACAATCGCCGCCGTGATCGGTGCGATTCGCCAACTGATTGGCACCTTGACCAGATCCGACGAGACGATGACGGAGACGGCCATTGCCGCCAGCACAGACCACTCGGAGGCGCCGGCAAACTTCAGGAAGCCGAGTGCGACCAAGCTGCCGATGACCGTGTTCAACAGCCGCGAGATGAAGGCGTTCCACGCCGACTCCAGTTTTACTTCCGTCACCACCACGCTGGAGATCAGCCCCCAGAGCGGATCGACCTTGAAGAAGGCGGCGAGGATGAGCCAGACGATCACGCCGCTGATCAGCATACGAATGGCATAGCGCAGCCCGCTTAACCGCCGCTGCATCAGCAGCATCATGCGGTAGGAATTCCGTTGTGCAGCGCGCAAAATCATAAGAGATGCCGACCCAGTACTGTTGTTCTCAACGATTGTCATCGGGTAGGAGGCGGGGTTACCCCCGCCGTCCTCCCACACCACCGGACGTGCGGTTCCGCATCCGGCGGTTCATGAAACAGGCGAGAAGCGCCGCTGAGTTTCCAGCAGCGAAACTAGCCCCATGCGGTCGAACCAAGACTTCGGATAGGCTTCATTCATGTGCGAGGCACCGCTGTTCCACCACGGACCGTGTCCGTTGGTGGCCGATTGCCACGCACGTTGCTGTTGTAGTCCACGTCGCATTAGGTTCTTGGCCCGTGTGTGATTGCGCTTCCATTGCCGCCAGAGCAGCGCTCGCAGCCTGTGTCTGATCCAGCCATCGAGTTCCTCCAGCACACCTTTTACTTCGGTAAGCCGGAAGTACGAGATCCATCCCCGTAGTTGGGGATGGAGCTGCTCGACCGCCTGTTTCAGGCTTTTGCCACGTGCCTCCTGTAGCGCCTTGCGGACCTTTTCCGCAAAGCGCTCACGGCTCTGTTGCGCGATCTTCAGCTTCGGTTTCTTGTGCCACGTCATGCTGTAGCCCAGAAACTTCCGCGGCCACGGACGCGCCACCGCGCTCTTGGCCGCATTGACCTTCAGCTTCAGTCTTTGCTCCAGAAACGCTGTGATCGCCGTCATCACTCGCTGTCCACTCCGCTTGCTTCCGACATAGATATTGCAGTCATCCGCATAACGGCAGAAGCGATGCCCGCGTCTCTCCAGTTCGCGATCCAGATCGGTCAGCAGGATGTTGGACAGCAGCGGCGACAACACTCCCCTTACACAAAAGGTAATGTTGGTTGTCAGTCCTGCCTGGCGGTAGACCGCCGCCTTGTGGGGGTCCCGGCGGGACTGGAATGCTATGGCGAATGGTGATGGTGTCGTCTCCTATTAGGATGTCTTTCACGACGAGCCGTACGATTCGCTGTCGCTCAGTGATACTCAGCGTATCAGCAGCACCGCGCAGCCGGGCGAGGAACGCCGTAAGTGTCTCTGCCAGGCGTAGGAAGGCCGCCCGATCGTTGGCCTGATCAGCGATTGCCTGCAACTCAGCCCTGAGCGCCTGTTCTCGCTGGCGCAGTGCAGGCATACGCTCACGCAACTGCTCGATTGACATCAGTGCTTCTTGGTAGGCGTTGAGAAGGCGTTCGATGCCCTTGCCAACATGCGCCAGTTCCCTCTGCAGACTCTGCTCACGCTTTTGGGTCGGATCGGACGAGCGCGCTGCAGCCAGTCGACGGTCAAGCTCCTGCTGTATCAGCATCGGATCTTCCAGCAGCCGGATCACTTCGGCCCAGACGATCTGATCGAGCAGATCCTGCTGGATTAGGCGGCCGTTGTCGCAAACAGGACCGCCCAGTTTTCGCCAGCCATCCGAGCCAATACATTTGTAGTAGTGGATCTTGCGTGCGGTCGTGCGCGTTGATGTACGCGAGAAGGCGTAGCCGCACTTCTGACAGCTGACCAGCCCCTGCACGATACTCGGCTCAATAGTGCGACGGCGAGATCGTATTTTGTTCTCCTGCAGAAGCTCCTGGGCACGGGCGAAGCTATCATCACTAACCAGTGCCGGCACGGGAATCTCTATCCATTCTTCGCGTGGGCGCTCGTGGCCTGCTGTGGTGCTTGGTGTGATCACGCCCCGCCGACGCAATGGACGGACTACGCGCGTCCGTGCAGAGACGCGCGTCTTGCCGAAACAGGCGACACCACGATAGGCCGAGTTACGCAATACGGCCCACACAGTCGAGCGTTCCCACCGGGCGCTTGCTTTGCGAGTTGGGATGCCTTCGCCGTTGATCCGGCGGGTGATCTCGCCGATGCTGAGTCCTTCAACCGTGTACATCTCATAGATGCGCCGCACCACACGAGCCTCGGCTTCAATCACGGCGTACGCGGCAGGAGCCTCATCGGTCTTGCGGATATAACGATAGCCATACGGAGCGCCGCTCATTACGCTGACCTCACCCGACTGGGCCCGGTGTCGCTTACCGCGGCGCGATCGCTCCAGAATCTGCGCCCGCTCATATTCAGCGATCATTCCCTGGAACTGCACAAGCAGTTGATCTTCCGGGCTGGAACCCTGCGGTGCTTTGATAAACAGCGTCTCGACTCCGTTGCGGGCCAGTTCCTCAATCAGCAGAATCTGGTACGCGTACTTGCGACTGAGCCTGTCTGGCGAATACGCGAGCACGACCTGGATCTGCCCTTCGGCGGCAAGATCCCTGACACGTTCAAGACCCGGCCGTTCCAACGTCGCTCCGCTATAGCCGTCATCTTCGAAGACCCATTCTTTGGGCACCTCCAGATCGTGCCTCTGGGCGAACTCGATCAGAGCCGCCGTCTGGCTTGCTATCGTGTTCGCCTCGCGCTGCTGCTCGGACGATACCCGTGCGTAGATCGCCGCCATCCTCATGATCAAACTCCTTTACAATGCCGCCGACGGGACGCTCCCGACCGGGCACCAGAATACTGTAGGCCTGGGCGAGCTTCGAATCGTGCAGGCGATCAAACGCATAGTCAACGTGAATTTGAAGCTGGCCGTGTCTCGCGCGCCGCTCAGCCATGCTTTTTCTGAGTGCTCAGGAACGCGGCCAACGCGCGTGTCACGATCGCTCCGATAGTTAGCCCACTGCTTCTCGCGTAAGCCCGCAGCAGACGTGCCATTCCCGCCGGGAGCTTGAGCGTGATCGGCACCGTAACCTCGGAGACTTCGACTGGTCGGTCGAGCTTTTGCGCTTCTTCGAGGTACCGATACGCCTGACGTTCTGACAAGTCGAAATCTCGGGATAAGCGCTGCATAGCATCGGGCAGAGAAACACTTTTCCGGAGCAGGGCGTAAGCGGCATTCAGCTGCCGAGCCTTGTCCGCTTTGGTTGATCGCGTCATCCGTCATAAACATATTACCTCTTACGGCGCACGTCAAGAGCTGGACGACTAGCCCGCCAGCCCTTTATTGCCCTTTCAAATTCGAAGTTACCTTTTGTGTAAGGGGCGTGAGTGGTCCACCTTGCGGCGTGCCTTCCGTTCGCGCACTCACCACCCCGCCTTCCATCAGCCCCGCTTCCAGATAGCGCCGGATCAGCTTCAACACCCGTTCATCCTTCACCTTGCGCACCACCCGCGCCATCAGCACGTCGTGGTTCACCCGGTCGAAGAACTTCTCCAGATCGAGATCAACAGTCCAGCGCCTGCCTTCGGCAACGTAGCTCCGCGCGGCTTTGACCGCTTGGTGCGCGTTGCGTCCGGGACGAAAACCGTAGCTCGACTCAGAAAACTCGGGTTCGAATAGCGGTTGCATCACCTGATGCAGCGCCTGTTGAATCAGACGGTCCAACACCGTCGGAATGCCCAACGTGCGAACCCCGCCTTGCGGCTTCGGTATCTCCACCTTGCGCACCGCCGACGGCACGTACTCGCCTGCCAGCAGCCCTTGTCTTACTCTCGGCCAGTGCGCCTGGAGCCATGGTTTGAATGCGGCCACCGTCAGTCCATCGACCCCCGGTGCGCCTTTATTCTTCACCACGCGCTCGTAGGCACACAGCATGTTGCTGCGTGCCACTGCGGCTTCCATCAGCCGCAGTGCTTCTGGTTTCGTTCGCCCAACAGCCGCCGTCCGAACCTCCGCGCCCGCGCCAGTTCCCGGCAGGTTCCGCCTGCCTTTGCCTGTGCTGGCCGTACTCGCGTACGCTTCTGCATCATCGGTTCGCATCGAGATCTGTTGTCCTACTCCCGTATTTCATGTTCGGCCCTTCGTCCCGCTTGCGCGGTACTACTATGGCCTCGGCTGACTTCTGGTGATCCTTCCCAACATCTCTCAATGCCGGTAGCACAAGGCAGACCACCAGATCTCCCCGGGTATTGCGCACCCACCTTCACGCTTATGCCTGTCGGATATACGTCACGGCGTTCCGTGCAAGAACTGGGCTTTGCGTCTAATGGCCCGCTTACCCCGCCGTGCCGCCTCTATCCGCTTCCTGTTCGTCAGGCCAGCGCTTTGCCTCCGGCTTCCTTCGGATCCCGCCTCGCGACGGACACCCTTGCCGTTCAGCTAACACTTCCCCTTGCCGGGTGTGTAGAGGACTTTCACCTCCAAGTGAGTGCGCCCTGCCGGGCGCACCAAAAAGAGCAAGGCCGCCCGCAGGCGGCCTTGCAGTCGTTTTTGGAATCCGCCGTCCTGCGGACTCAAAGTTATTCGGTCATTAAGCTGCTGCCATCCAGTCCAGCGCGCGCGAAATGTAGGGCTTCATGTCGCGCCGGTGCACTACCGCATCCAGGAATCCTTTTCCGACCAGAAACTCGCTGCGCTGGAAACCTTCGGGCAGCTTCTGCCGGATGGTCTGCTCGATCACCCTGGGGCCGGCGAAACCGATCAGCGCGCCAGGTTCGGCGATATTCAGGTCGCCCAACATGGCGAAGCTCGCGGTGACGCCGCCGGTGGTGGGATCGGTGAGCACGCTGATGTAGGGAACCTTGGCGTCGTCCAGCCGCGCCAACGCGGCCGAGATCTTGGCCATCGTCATCAGCGAGATGGTGCCTTCCATCATTCGCGCCCCGCCGGTGGCGGAGATCACCACAAGCGGCACGCGGCCGTGCAAAGATCTTTCCACGGCGCGGGTAATGGTTTCACCCACCACGGCGCCCATGCTGCCGCCGATAAAGCCGTACTCCATGGCGGAGACGATCACCTCGCGGCCATCAATCTTGCCCCGCGAATTGACGATTGCGTCCTTGCGCCCGGTGGTTTTCTGCGCGACCTTGACCCGTCCCTTGTAGGCCTTCAGGTCGGTGAAGTTTAGCGGGTCGGTGGTCACCAGGTTGCCGTCTTCTTCAACGTATTTGCCGTCGTCAAAGAGGTAGCCAAGGCGGGTGCGGGTGTTGATGCGGAAATGCTTATCGCACTTAATACAGACGTTGAAATTGTTTTCCAGGTCTTTCTTCCAGATGATCTGCCGGCACTGGTCACATTTGACCCAGAGCCCCTCGGTGCGCATTTTACGCTCCCCGCTCGTATCCAGTTCCAGTGTTTCCCGCTTAAACCAGGTCATGAGTCCCCTTCAAAAGCGTCAGACCACCCGCGATGCCTCGGCGTCACTCGCTCATTCATCTGCAATCTATCTTAAATTAGTTCTCAATCCGCCCCGGGCCGGAGGATGCCATGGCGCACATTCCACCCCATCAAGATAACACCCATTCGACGGGCCGGGTTCACCAGGATCAAAACCCGAACGGACATCGGCCATAATTCTCTGTTAATCTTCTGTTAATAGAGAAGTCTCCCAAAGCCCCCGGAATCATGTGCGCGGAATCTACCCGCCGCCACCCTCCGGTGCAGGCACGATTGTAAACGGTGCGGTTACACGCACAAAAACACATCGCTGCCGCGGCTCGACGTGCGAGACATCCCATGAGGTCTGATGCTGCATTCCCTCCGATTCCGCGCGGTGCTTCTGTTCGCTCTTCTTACTTCTACCTTCGCCTTCTCCGCCGAGGGCCCAGGCCTGCTGGAACAGGGGCACTACCGCCAGCTTTACTCAGTCGCCCAGGAGCGTCTCAATCGCGACTCCCATGACGCCGAGGCGCTGTTCTGGATGTCTGCGATTTACGATGCCTTCGGGGAATTTGATCGCGCCGTCGATTTCGCGCGCCGTGCCACGGAAGCCGCGCCCAAGAGCAGCGAGTACCATTGCCAGCTCGCCGACGCTCTGGGCGACCAGGCGCTGAAACTGGGAATTTTGGGTGGCGGAGTCCCGCTGGCGCGCCGGATGCGTCATGAGCTCGACCTCTCACTCCAGCTCGATCCCGGCAACATACGCTGCCTGAAGGAATCGATGGGTCTGTATGAGCAGGCTCCGGTGCTTGTCGGCGGCTCGAAGGCCAAGGCCCGCGAGGCCTTGCAGCAGATCTACCGGATCAGCCAGGCCGATGGATACCTTGCCGAAGCCGCGCTGCTGCAAATGCAGAAGCGTCCGCTGCCGGAGATTGAAGCCTACCTGCGCCGCGCGGTGCAGGCCAACCCGCGCTTCTATCGCGCCCTGATCGATCTGACGTCGATCCTCGCCAGCGACAGCTACCGCCACTACCCCGAGGCCGAACACTTTGCCCGACAGGCGATTGAGGCCGATCCAGGCCGCGCCGCCGCCTATGTTTACCTGGCCACCATCTACGCCCACCAGCAGCGCTGGAGCGACCTGGATGCCGCGCTCGCCGAGGCCCAGCGCCGGGTGCCGGACAATTCCGCGCCACTGTATTCCGCCGCCGTGGTGCTGCTGGAAGGCAATGCCGAGCTGCCGCGCGCCGAGCGCTACCTGCGCCAGTACCTCAGCCGTGAACCCGAGGCAGGCGCCCCAACGCACTCCAATGCGCACTGGAAACTCGGATTGGTGCTGGAAAAGCAGGGCCGGATGGCCGACGCCGCTAACGAACTCCGCGCCGCCGCTGCAGGGAACTCGAACGATCCGGCCTTCAAGAAGGATTTCAAGCGCATCGCGGGCTGAGAGGCGTGAAGGATCACATGCGCGGCAGCGTTTCGATTTACCCAGTTCGATTAGCGCAGCCTTTTGAGCTCCTGTTTTGCGGCGTCCAGGGATGAGTCAAGGTTTACCGCAAGCTCCAGTTCGTTGAGAGCGGCGCTCTTGCGGCCTTGCTTCTCCAAAACGACCCCGAGACGCCAGTGAGCGATTGCCAGGGATGGCTCCAGGCCCTCGCTTGGCTGCCTGAGATAATTGCGCAGGTACTCTTCGGCTCGCGTCCACTGCGATCCAAGGTTGCGTTCGATGATGGTTTGCGCGGCGATAAACTCTGCGCCTAGGTCGTCTGGTACGGCAGCCCGGGCGCGCTTGAGATTGGCGTCCAAATCATCCCAGCGCGCGGTTGAAACGTAGACGGCAGCCAGCAAACAATAGGCGGCAGCGCGTGAGGGGTCCGACGCCAGTGCTTTTCTGGCCTCCTCCTCGGCTGCTCTCCACGTGTCATTTCTCCACGCGTCAGTGCCGGCAGCAAGGAGAGAGCCGGCAAGACCGACGGATGCGGCGTAGCTCTCCGGATTCGCTGCCGACGCCTGCATCCAGTCTGACTGAACGGTGGCAAGACCTTTCGCCTTATCCGCCTCGGTTGCATCGAGCTCAGCTTTTAACGCATAGCCGCGAACGGGGTCCAACTGCACAAGCCTATCCAGCAACTGCCGCGCTTTGGCTTTGCTTCCGCCGGCGATGGCCGGAGCGTACCAGTTGAACCTCACCAGAGCTTCGTGGGCATAGAGATTGTTTGGATCGAGCTGCAGGGTGCGGTCCGCCTCTTTGTGAAAACGCCGCGCCAAGCTCATTTTTTCGATGCTTCCGACCTTGCGGCTCGCCAGCTTGGCACCTAGTGTGTTGACGAGTTGGGCATGGGCGACCGCGCTTCCATCGGCGGCGAGGACGGCCCTTTCGGCGGTGTTGGTCGAAGCATCCAACTGGCCGAACGCCCACTGAATCGTCGATAGTGCGACTAATGCGTCGATGTCCTGCGGATGTTTTTCAAGCGTTGCCTGGACGAGGGGGCGCGCCCGGCTGTAATGTCCTTCCGCAATCAGCTTGTCGGCTGCGGATTGCTGAGACCATGCCGGTAGGAAAAACAGCATTGAAAGGGCGGCGAGGCTCGCCGCTCGTGTGCGAATACCAGACTGCAGACTCTATCTCCCAGGCGCGGATCTCGCGAACTCTGGCACGAGTTTACAGGAGAGGTTTGAATGTCGCGTTAATTTAGCCGAGCGTAGTTTAGCTGGGCGCTCATTTAGCTGGCGTTTATGTGAGGGTGCGGCAGAGGAGGAGGGTGAGCTTCCTCCTCTGCCAGATTGAGTGCGAATTGGATTCACTCACATGCGTTTCATTTTGATGTAGCGCTGTATGTCTCCCCGAAAGAAATACAGTGAGTAAACGGTTGCGGCTAAAGATCCCCATTTCACGGCTTTTGCGACAGACATATCTGCTCCTTTTAGCTTTCAACGGCTATGCGGCTGTTGATTTACCAACCGCGGCAATCAGTTCTTCGATGATGCGGATTGCTTCATCAATGGCGGCCTCGACCGGCTGACTGAGACCGGTCTGGCCGTTTTCATCGGCGTCTATGTTCGCTGGCTCACATCCGACCACCAGGGTGCGAGCGAAGGTGCCGCCCAGATTGCCGACGAGCTGAAGCACACTGACGGGATTCATGGAGTGAGCGTCAAATGTGAAGTCGTCGGGCGACTGGCCCGGTTGTGGCAGCTCCGGTTCGATGACGTACACGGTGCCGGGTTGATCGCCACGGGAGACGGCATCGACCAGGATCACCAACTCCCATGCTTCCATCAACGCGTAGGCGAGGTCGTAGCTGCGGATGCCGAAATCGACGACGCTGACGTTCTCCGGCAAATCGCGGGCGGCAAAGCGCTGCACGACTTCGACACCAAAGGCGTCGTCGCCGAGAAAGATGTTTCCCACGCCTGCGACCAGGACCTTGCCGTTGCCGTTAGCGGAGTGGGGCGCGCGGCATTCCCACGTTTGCGTCGAAAAAGCACGAGGCAGATGTGGGCCACCCGGGTTGCCGTTAGTGGTCATGCGGGGCCTCACTGTTGAGCGATAAGGGCTCGACCTCTTCGGGTGAAAAGAAGAAGCGGTGGCCGGGCTGGCGCAGCATTCCGAGGTCGCGGCCGGGGTCGTCCTCGAGGACAACCGCCAAGTGCAGATGGTCCTCGAAGTCGCGTTCGATGGCTTCCACGATGGCAACTTTGCTCTTGAGCGCCATGTCGAAGATATCGGCGCGCTTCTGCGGCCAGAGACGGACGCGGTCTCCGGGGCGAAGCACGACTCCGAAGACGGTGACGCTCTCGACCGGCGTGTGTTCCGGCTCGGACGATTGCGGGAAATCAATCTTCCAATCGGAGTCGTTCCGATCGTTGCTGTTCGAATCCTTGTTCCAGTCCATCATGGCTTGTCACTCACCGGACGCAGGCTGCGAATGGTGCCGTGTGTCCTCGTCAGTTGCTGGCGTGCGCTTTCTTCGGTGCTCTGCAAGAGGTCGCGGAAATGATTATCGGCGAGGCGCATTTCGTTCTTCTCCTCAGCGGTGAGGGTCATGACTCGCAGGGTGAGCATCTCGTCCATTTCGGTTGCGTCGCAGAATTCGGATGCGCTTTCGGGCGCGATTTGCGGGTAGTCGTAGAGGATGATGGGCGAGCAGAGCAGCATGTCACGCTCAGGCTGCACGCCGACCAACACCGGGAAATTTCCGACGTTGCTACAGGCGCTCACCGCATCGCGCAGAGCTTCTGGGGGGTCCAACAGCGAGACGAACTGCGCGCCTTTCACGGTTAGGATGGTGTGCGCCGAGAGCAGTGAGCGGAGCAAGGCAGAGTTGCGGTCGGCAGGGTCGTGATCGGGGCCGAGCGATGTGGTGTTGGTAATGTCCACCGTGAGCTTCAGCAGGCCGTCGCGAATCTTTTGCGGCGAGACGGAGACGGTTCCGGTAACCGGGTGCTGGGTACGGCTTACGATTCCGGCGAGCCGCCCGGCGCTATCCCTCAGTAATTCCGTTTCACTGCTGCCGGGAAAGCGGAACGGAAGCTGCTGCTGCGCAGAATCAAGCGAGAGTTCGAAGCACACCGAGCGCTCCACACCTTCGTCCCAACTCTCGATGCGGTGATCATCGATCAGGAGCGAAGGAACGGGCTCGAAGTGGGCGCCGTCCAACTGGCCGTCAGGTGATTGGGCGTCAGGAACTTTTGCGACCTGGCGGGAGAGCAGGTGCAGAAAGCGAAGCTGGAGGTGGAGTACGGCGTTGCCGTTCTGCGCGTTATCCTGCGTTTCGGGGCTCGCGGTTTCCAGCAGACATTCCGAATGCATCTGGCAGCGCTCGGTTCCGCTGCGGACCTCCGCGTAGGTGGGAGGATAAAGAATGCCGAAGGTCCAACGCTGCCGGTTCTTGATGGCCGAGGGGCGGTATGGGTAGAGCATGTAACCTTCGTAGAGCACCGCGTCGGCGACCTTGTGGGCGACTTCGATTTTGGCGGCTTCGTTCGTCGTCGCTTCGTTCTTGGTCGCGGCGTTCTTTGTCGAGTCAGTGTTAGTGATTTCGCGGTTCACGATTTCACCTCTTCGGTCAGGTCAATCATGCGCTCCAACGCCTGTTCCCAGGTCGGAATCCCGTGCTGCGCTTTGAACTTGTATAACTTCTCAAAGACGTCGCGCTGCAGGCACAGCCATGCGGTGTGGGGATAGTAGAGATCCATCATCTCTTTCCAGACCTGGACCGGAAGTCGATGGCTGGCATCACGATCCCAAGGGATTTGTGCAACCTGGAGGCCCATGCGCCCGGCGTGAAAGACGGTGCCGCTGAAGAGCAGCGTGGTGGGAATCTCACCTGCATCCAGACCGTAGATGTACTTGGTGACGGCGACGTTGAAGTCGAAGGTGCAGGGAACGTTGACGTCGAATACGAGCGTGCCATCGAAGGCCGGGACATTGACGGTCGCGTTGGTCCACAACAGCGGGCGCAAAGACTTGCTCCAACGCTCGGGCTCGCCGAACAACTCTTTGAGGTGCTCCTGCTCGGCAGGAGTGTAGCGGCGGCGCGTGGGCTCAATCTGCACCTGGACACGCAGAGCGATGGAATGAATGGGTTGCATTTCGGCGTCGGTGGCGCGCACCTTGAAGGAGATCATAGGAGTCGCGGCGTTCGGCGTGGCTTCCGCGGTTTCGATTTGGAAGCGCAGATCAGGCACGCTGCTCCTCATCGCTGGCCGGCACCAGTTCTGCGAAGAAGCGATCTATCTCCTGCCACACCTCGTGGCCACCGGAGAGGCCGCGCCAGTGCGTCCGGATCAGTCCGACTAGATGGAAGCACTGGTCGATGGGTGCGCGGTAATACTTTGGCGGAGTGGCGAGGCGGTTCACCAGAAGGGCTTCGACATCCGGCTCGAAGCGCTGGAGCACTGGGTTGCGATCTACGATGGCGTTCCAGTACTCCAGGTCGAGCGAAGACTCCATCGCTCCGCCGGGGTTAGGGTACTGCGCGATGACGCGTTGCGCAGCGCTGTTGTACACGAAGAAGGCGAGGTTGATGGGAATGAGCAAGCTCTCCCACTCCTGGTCATCCATGATGAAGTCGCGGAGGCGGCGAGTGTCGCGCGGGATACGGCGGTAACGTTGCCGGGCGTTGCCGCCAAAGAGAATGGCGCAAGGGTCGCAGGCGCAGGTCACCATGCGCTTCTCCAACTCCAGCAAGTGCTGGTGCGCGGGCGCAATCGGAGTGGCGCAGAGTTCGCAGGCGTGGGTCTGCTCACGCGGTTTGCGCACAAAGCTCTGCAGAGTTGCGAGCGAAGTTGCAGGAGATCTTCGCCCGGCATTGTCGGCCACGTTGCCCATTCTCTCTCGGTTTCTACCTACGCGGGCGGCAGGTTCGGCATTCGCGGATCAATCGGTTTGCGCTTGTCGGCGTTGATGCCGGTGGCGTCGCGCGCTGTGCGTGTATTGCCCTCGCGTCCAGGCTCCTTGCGGCCCTCATAGGCCCATTCTTCTCCCCGCTTGGTTCCTGGGGTGTGCGCGTCGATGTCAGGCGGCGGATTCCTCATAAGTCTTCTCCTCTTTGTTGCTGTCTGGCTCGACCATGGTTGGCTGAACCATTCCTGACTGAACCATGGCTGGCTCGATAAGGTTGAGTGGAACGAATCCGGCAGCGGAAGGGGCGGGCACTCCCTCGACGACGACCTCGACCACTTCGGGCGCGGCTTCAAGAATTGCCTGCTCGACGGTGCCCTTGAGCGAATCCGCCGATGAACCGACAACCGTGTCCTGAACTCTGGATCTTCACCCGCACGACGGCGTCGGCGACGGCGATCAGTTCGACGCTGCCACTGTGTTTGCGCAGTTGCGGGCCGACGTTCTCGACGGCGCGGGCCACGCGGTCTTCCAGTGCCACGGGATGAACTCCGTAGAGCACCAGAAGACCGCAGACCAGCGGATCGCTGCCCAACTTAGCGAGCGAGGCGCGACCCGCCTCGCTTGCGTTGAGCACCTCGACGATGCGGGCGATGACGGACGCGTGCAGGTCCATCATCGACTGCAGTAGTTCGAGCGCGGTGGTGCGGGCGTGTTCATCGACGAGGCCGGAGACACGCTGCACCAATTGCTCAATCCGCTCCGTGTGCGCCTGGAACTCACTGTTGGCGATGGCGCTCACTTGCCACCTACCACGCCAAACATTGGCGAGTGCCGGGCCTGTAACACCTTGCCGTCGCCCAGGTACATGTGCACGCCGCACGGCAGACATGGATCAAAGCTGCGCACGGCGCGCATGATGTCAATGCCCTTGAAGTTGTCGGGCCCGTTCTCTTCGAAGAGCGGAGTGTTCTGCACCGCATCTTCGTAGGGGCCGGGAGTACCGTAGACATCGCGCGGATTGGCGTTCCAGCAGGTCGGCGGATAGGGATGATAGTTGGCAATCTTGCCGTCGCGGATGACGACATGGTGCGACAGCACGCCGCGCACGGCTTCGTGGAATCCGCAGCCAATCGCCTCCTCGGGAACCTTGAACGGCGTCCAGGTTTTGGAGCGCCCGGCCATGAGTTCCTCCATCGCCTTCTCGCAGAAATACAGCGCAGCGGCCGCCGCGTAGGCCTGGAAGTAGGTGCGTGCGCGGTCGCGCTCGATGGCGTTGCTCCACTGCGGAATCTTCCATTCAAAGCTGGTTTCGGGCAGCATTGCGCCTTTGGGCAGGTTGATCTGGACGCTGTGCCCGGTGGCCTTGATGTAGCCGATATCGACCAGGCCGGAGAGCGCAGTGGACCAGAGGCGCGCAATCGGGCCGCCGCCGGTGTCAAGCGCGAGATGATCTCCGCTCCGCTTGTCGAACCAGCGGGGCGACATCACCCAGGTGTAATTGCCGTTGAAGTCGCGCTTCTGCGGCCGCGGAGTTGTGGTCTGGTTCCAGGGATGCCGCTTGTCGACGGGATTGCCGAGGGGATCGGTCTTGACGAAGGTCTCCTCGTTCTGCCAGTCGTCGTAGTACGAGCTGCCCAGCAGAATGCGAATGCCGAGATTGATGTCCACCAGATCGTTGGTGACCAGTTCGCCATCGACGACGATGCCGGGCGTGACGAACATGGAGCGGCCCCAGTCGGACATATTCTCGTAGCGGTAATCGCAGACATCGGGATTGTTGAATGAGCCCCAGCAGCCCAGCAGAACGCGGCGCTGTCCGACTTTTTCATAGCCCGGCAACGCTTCATACCAGAAGTCGAAGAGATCGTCGTGCAGCGGCACGCACTTCTTCATGAACTCCACGTACTTCATCAGGCGCACGAGGTAGTCGGTGAAGAGCTGCACCGTGGCCACGGTGCCGACGCCGCCGGGATACAGCGTGGAGGGATGGACGTGGCGTCCTTCCATGAGGCAGAACATCTCGCGCGTGAGGCGGCTGATCATCAGCGTCTCGCGGTAGAACTCGCCGGTGAACGGATTCAGCGCGGTCATGATGTCGGCGATGGTGCGGTAGCCGTGCTTGTCGGCGTTGGGCGCCTTCTTCTGCTGCGCCTTCTCCCACAGGCCGGGATTGGTCTCCTTCACCATCTGCTCGCAGAAGTCCACGCCGACCAGATTGTCCTGGAAGATGTTGTGGTCGAACATGTACTCGGCGGCTTCGCCGAGATTGATGATCCACTCGCCGAGAGCGCGGAGGTTTGACGCCGAAGGCCATGTTCTGCGCATAGCAGGCGCAGGTGGCGTGGTTGTCGCCGCAGATGCCGCAGATGCGGCTGGTGATGAAGTGCGCATCGCGCGGGTCCTTGCCCTTCATGAAGATGCTGTAGCCGCGGAAGATCGACGAGGTGCTGTAGCACTCGGCGACCTGCTTGTTCTCGAAGTCGATCTTGGTGAAGATGCCCAGGCTGCCCACGATGCGGGTGATGGGGTCCCAGTTCATCTCGACCAGGTTCCGCTTCTTGCTCGGAGTTTCGAGTTAATGGCTCGGTGATAGTTCCCATATCGATTTCATCCTCTCCGCTCAAGCGGCTTTGCGGCGCGCGGAATGGTTTCGTAAGCGCCAGGTTTGGGTTGATAGCCGGTGATGAGCTTGCGACCGCGACGCCGCCACTCGGGCTCTCCGTTGACGGTGTCGATTGGTGATGGCGCGCAGCGCGCGGATCATCTTGCCGTACAAGGTGAGCGCGGCAGTCGAGAAGCGCGCTCCGGAGGGCTCGTCCATGAACGGCATGAACATGTCGGGGAAGCCGGGCATGGTGCAGCCGATGCAGATTCCGCCGACGTTGGGACATCCACCGATGCCGCGCATCCAACCACGTTTGGTGACATTGCAATTGACGACCGGGCCCCAGCAGCCCACCTTCACCAGGCACTTCGGAGCTGCCATACTCGAGGCCGAAATCATCCTGCTCGTAGTAGGCGGCACGGTCGCAGCCTTCATGCACGGTCTTGCCGAACAGCCAGGTGGGACGGAGTTGCTCATCGAGCGGAATCATGGGCGCCAGTCCGGCCGCCTGGAAGAGCAGGTACAGCACGGTCTCCATGAAGTTGTCGGGCTGCACCGGGCAGCCGGGAACGTTGACGATGGGCAGCCCTGCCTTGGAGCGCCAATCCCAGCCAAGGTAATCGGCCAAGCCCATGGCTCCGGTGGGATTGCCGGCCATGGCGTGAATGCCACCGTAAGTAGCACAGGTTCCAGCAGCCACCACGGCCAGGGCTTTGGGAGCGAGCCGATCAATCCACTCGCAGGTGGTGATCGGCTGGCCGGTGTTGGGATCGGTACCCTCGCCGCCCAGTATCCCTGAGTCTTGATATCTTCGTTCGGGATCGAGCCTTCGACCACCAGGACGAAGGGATCGAGTTCGCCGCGCTCGGCTTGGTAGAAATACTTCATGAAGTCGTCGCCGACTTCGTAGGCGAGCACGGGATTGTGCAGATGCACCTTGGGAAGCCCTGGAATGGCTCCCATGACCACGTCTTCGATGCTGGGCTGCTCGGCGGCGGTGACCGAAACCGAATCGCCGTCACAGCTCAGGCCAGCCGTGATCCACAAGATGTGTACATCGCTCACAGCGGGCTTTGCGCCGAACGAAAGAACGTCTGCCGGCATGTTGCGCTCCTTTCAGCGAAAAAGCGCCGGCCGTCGCAAAGGCGGTCGGCGCGGATGAGAGGCAATCAGCCTCGTACTCGGCCTCGCCCCATGGACAACAATGAAAGGCGGGGACTTTCTGAAATACATACAAAGCCTCTGAATGGTGCGCAAGAGCATCGAGAACGTGGCGTGGGATGGCATGAAAGCGCGCAAGAGATGCCTCAACCTTGAGCCGGGTTCCTGCCAAGTAACAGCCCACGCAAGAGGCTCTGAATGCGGTGTTGAGAATGCTGTGTTGATCAGGAAGAAGCTCGCTCTGGCCGTGTGCATCTGTGCGTTGCCTAGGCAATCTCAGCGATGCGACCAGCTACACAACCCGGCGCATGAGAAAGCGCATCTTCGTCCGAGGTTCGGGGTCGTGGTTCGAGGCGTTAAATCGGCGATCAGGCAGAACTTTCATGCCGTCAGAAGATGATCAGGATTCATTGGGAGCGTGCCATATGTGCTTAGCCATTCCCGGCAAGGTGATTGAGGTGAGCGCGTTGGACAACGCCGGAGACGCTGCTGCCAAGCAGGACACGGCCCTGGTGGACGTGATTGGAGTGCGGCGCAGAGTCGATCTCGGATTGCTGCAGGACGACCGTCCGGTGCCCGGCGACTGGGTGCTGATCCATGTTGGCTTCGCGATGAGCAAGATCAGCGAGCAAGACGCCCTCGATCAGATGCACACGCTGCAGATGCTCGGCGAGAACGAGGCTGCCATGCAGGAGGTGCGGGGATACAGCGTGGACGATACGCGCGTGGGCGATGTGCGTGTTGACGATGCGTCGCAGGGAGGCTCCGAAGATGAGATACGTTGACGAGTTTCGCGAGCCGGAGTTGATCACCAAGGCGGCAGAGGAGATCCGCTCGCTGGCAGGCGGCCGACACTACCGGATGATGGAAGTGTGCGGCGGACACACCCACGCCATCTATCGCTTCGGGCTGAAAGACGTGCTTCCGGAGAACATCGAACTCATCCACGGACCGGGCTGCCCGGTCTGCGTACTTCCGATGGGGCGGATCGACGATGGCCTTTCGGTCGCGCAGCAGCCTGATGTGATCTTCGCCGCGTTCGGCGACATGATGCGCGTTCCTGGGACGAACGGGAGTCCGCTGGAGCACAAAGCGCGCGGCATGGGTGTGCGGATTGTGTACTCGCCTTCCGATGCTCTCAAGCTGGCGCGCTCGAATCCTGCAAAGCACGTAATGTTTTTCGCGATTGGTTTTGAGACCACGGCTCCATCGACTGCACTGACTTTGATTCGCGCCAAAGCCGAGGGCATCCGCAACTTCTCAGTATTCTGCAACCACGTGACGATCATTCCCGCGATCCGTGCGATTCTCGATTCGCCAGATATGCGACTGGACGCGTTCATCGGCCCTGGTCATGTTTCCACCGTGATTGGATGCCGGCCCTATGAATGGATCGCGGTGAACGAGCGCAAGCCTATCGTGGTTTCCGGATTTGAGCCGCTGGACATGCTTCAGTCCATCGTCATGCTGCTGCGCCAGTTGAAGGCGGGCGAAGCCAAGGTCGAGAACCAGTACAAGCGCGTGGTTCCGTGGGAGGGCAACCGGGCGGCGCTGCGGGCGATGGCCGAGGTCTTCCAACTGCGTCCTTACTTCGAGTGGCGTGGCCTTGGATTTATATCGCAATCCGCGCTACGCATTCGCGACAGTTATGCGGAATTCGATTCCGAGCAGCGCTTCAGCGTCCCCGGCGTGCGCGTCACTGATCCCAAGGCGGCGCAGTGTGGGGAGGTGCTGAAGGGAGTGCTCAAGCCACATCAATGCAAGCTCTTCGGACGTGAGTGCACTCCCGAACATCCCATCGGTGCGCTCATGGTGTCATCGGAAGGGTCATGCGCAGCGTACTACAACTACGAACACCGCAAATCGCAAACGGTGAACATTCTGAGCTCGATTGCATGACCGTGGATGGCACACATGAATCGCACAACCGTTGATCGCATGAGGGTTGATCGCATGAACCAGGATGCGGCCGTCGAGGCGTCGGTCCGTTTTCGCGAGCCGCAGATCGAGATGGCGCACGGCGCGGGCGGCAAGGCCAGCCGCAGGCTCGTCGAAGGACTTTTTGCGCCGCTGCTGTTTGGTGCAACGACGGAATTTCTGGGCGATGCCGCTCATCTGGATTTCAACGGAGCCGGGCTTGCGATTACCGCCGACAGCTTTGTCGTGAAACCGTTGAGCTTTCCGGGAGGCTCGATTGGCGAGCTGGCGGTGAACGGCACGGTAAACGATTTGGCTGTCTCAGGGGCGAAGGCTGAGGCGCTGGTCTGCACTTACATTCTGGAAGCGGGCTTGCCAACCGAAGTGCTTGTCGCCGAGGTTCGTGCCATGGCCAATGCAGCTCGAAGGGCCGGGGTGCGGATTGTTGGCGGCGATACAAAAGTGGTGGAGCACGGCAAGGCCGACGGCATGTACATCACGACGACGGGAGTGGGTCGTCCGCTTCCTGGCGTGAAGGTCGATCCCGGCGCGGTGCGGGCTGGCGACAAGGTTTTGCTCTCCGGGCCAATTGGAGATCACGGCATCACCATTCTGCTGGCTCGCGGGGAACTGGATTTTGAGGCCGAGCTGTGCTCGGACACTCGCTCGGTGCTTGGGCTGGTGGAGGCACTGGCGCTGGATGTGGGTCCGGCGATTCGCTGGATGCGCGATCCGACACGCGGGGGCGCTGCGACTTCACTGAACGAACTGGCTCGCGATTGCGGCTTGGGCATTGTTCTGTTCGAAGAAGAGGTACCGGTCCGCGATGTTGTTCGGGGCGCGTGCGAGTTGTTGGGCTTGGACCCGTTGCACATCGCAAACGAAGGGCAGTTCCTGGCGGTGGTGGCCTCTGAGTGCGCGGCCGCCGCACTCGACGCGCTGCATCGGACTCCGGGTGGAGAGGATGCACGAATCATTGGCGAGGTGCGCGAACAACCTGCCGGAGCTGTGCTGGAGACCACCCGATACGGCGGCAGCCGGATTGTAGACATGCTGGTCGGTGATCCATTGCCGCGCATTTGCTAAAACGCATTTGTTAGACCGCATTCGTTAGGCGTTTCTTGTCGAACAACGAAAGTTAGCGAAGCGACTATGCAAACCACATCTCAATTAACAACTTACATTCACGAGCGCCTGCTGGAACGCAATCAGATCATGGAGCGATTTTTCAGCCGCGAAGCGCCGCGCCTGGCCGAAGCCTGCCGCGCGATGTCAGAGCGCTTCCTGCAGGGTGGCCGTCTACTTGCTTTCGGACGTGGTCCGTACGCCACTGACGCACAGCACGTCTCGGTCGAGTTTGTTCATCCTGTCATCGTGGGCAAGCGTGCGCTTCCCGCGCTGGACCTGTCGATTTCCTTTCGTCCGTGGCTAGAGGCCATTCTTCGTCCCGAGGATATCGTGATGGGCTTTGGTCCACCGGAGGTCGATCCTGAAGTGTGGATGGCACTGCGGCACGCCGAGCTTCGCGGGGCCATGACGTTTGCTCTGCCCGGCCTGGAAGGCTCGTACGCGGTTGAAGCCGCAACCCACGATCCCTTCATCCATCAGGAGATGATTGAGATCCTCTACCACACGCTTTGGGAGACGGTGCACGTCTTCTTCGAGCACCGCGAACTCGGGCATGATGTCGGGCAAGCCGGCTTCCTCTATCCGTTTTTGGGATCGGAAAAGCAGGCGACCGGCGGCCTGCTCACGGAGGTCGCAAATTCCATCCGCATGAAGGCCAGTGACGACGCGAAGCTGCGCGAGCAAGTCGCACGGGAGGAAGCAAGTCAGATCAGCAATACCGCGCTGGCCATCCGCGAACGTCTGCTGCGCGGAGGGCAGCTCATTCTGTTCGGCAACGGCGGCTCGGCCACCGACGCCAACGATTGGGCCATCGACTGCGTGCTGCCGCCGCATGGCTATCACACGATTCCCGCAATCTCGCTGGCGCTTGAGCCCGCAAACATTACTGCCGTGGCCAACGATGTGGGAACCGAGCTGATCTTTATGCGCCAACTGATCGCGCAGGCGCGGCCGGAAGACGTTGCGATTGGAATCTCAACCAGCGGCGGCTCGCGCAACATTGTGATGGCCTTGGAAGAAGCTCGCAAGCGCGGCCTGCTTACGGTTGCGCTGCTGGGTTATGACGGTGGTGAGGTGCTGCGCCGCGGACTGGCGGACTTCCCTGTGGTGGTGCACTGCGATTACATTCCGCGCATTCAGGAGGTGCAGGCTTCCATTTACCACATCATCCGCGAATCCCTGGAGGTGCTCGGCCATGGCGATGCTTGAGCTGTTTGGCACGACACGCTGCCAGCATACGCAGGAGATGCGGGAGTGGCTTGAGTTCCGACGTTGCGAGTTCGTTGAGTATGACGTGGAAAGGGATGCGAGTGCGCGAGAGCGGATGCGACAGCTTGCGGGAGGTCAGCGCAATGTACCTCTGCTGGTGGAGGATGGCCGGGTGATTCAGGTGGGATGGCAAGGTCGCAGTTGCATTGTGGATTCGGAGTAGGGATGGCAAGCGCTTGCTCGATTCGAGCCTGCTCCATTCGAGTAAGAGGCGTGGTGCAGGGAGTCGGCTTTCGTCCATTTGTCTATCGACTGGCGTGCGCCAACCTGCTCGGCGGATGGGTGCTGAACGGCGAGGAAGGCGTTGAGATTTACCTGGAGGGAACGGAGCAGGGACTGCAAGCATTTGTGGAGGACCTGAGGACGCAGCCTCCGCCAGCCGCCAGCATCGAGGAAGTGGAAGTGCACGCGGTGGCGCCGCAGGGACTGAATGAATTCACGATTCGAGCGAGCCAGCGCCGCGAGCGGCCTACGGTGCGCATTTCACCCGACTTGGCGGTCTGCGCCGAGTGCCTGACGGAACTGTTCGATCCGGCAAATCCGCGCTATCACTACCCATACATCAACTGCACCAACTGCGGTCCGCGCTATACGGTGGTGCTTGGCCTTCCCTATGACCGGCCTAGAACCACGATGAAGGATTGGCCCCTGGACCGCTATTGCAGCCTGGAATACGAAGACCCGGGCAATCGACGTTTCCATGCGCAGCCGGTGGCCTGCCCCGCCTGCGGCCCCGGTTATTACCTGTTTCCATCTGAGGATGTGCGGGGGTGCGAAGAGAGCATTCAACGGGCGGTCCAACTTCTCAACTCCGGCCAGATCCTCGCCGTGAAAGGACTGGGCGGCTATCATCTCGCGTGCGATGCCCGCAATGCCGCTTCGGTGGCGGCCTTGCGTGAGCGCAAGTTTCGCAAAGAGAAGCCGTTCGCATTGATGGCAGACAATCTCCAGAGCGCCCGTGCGCTGGTCGAGCTTTCCTCAGATGCCGAGGCGCTTCTAACCTCCGTTGCCCGGCCCATCGTGCTTGCTCCTGCGAAGGTGACTCTTGCCGGTGTTTCGCCAGAAAACGACGAGCTCGGCGTGATGCTGCCGTACACGCCCTTGCACCATCTGCTGTTTGCCGCCGGAGCACCGCCGGTTCTGGTAATGACCAGCGCGAACCGCTCCAGCGAGCCGATTGCTTACGAAGACAAGGACGCGCTGCAGCAACTTTCTGGAATCGCCGACGCGTTTCTGATCGGGCAGCGGCCGATTGCGCGCCGGGTCGATGACTCGGTGGCGCGCGTTGGAGCCTTTGGCCCAGTCGTTCTGCGCCGCGCCCGCGGATACGCGCCGGGCTCGGTTGCGCAGTTGCCGACGGAGCGTCCGATCCTTGCCCTCGGCGCCGACCTCAAAAATTCCATCACACTGGTTGTGCATGGTCAGGCCTTCGTCAGCCAGCATATTGGCGACCTGGAGCAGTACGACGCGTTTCGCGCTTTCCAGGAGACCATCCACGATCTGGTTTCCATGTACGAGGCGGATTGGGGCGAGATTCTGGTCGTGCATGATTCCCACCCGCAATACGCTTCCAGCGCATACGCTGGGGAACTTCCAGCTTGCGAAGCGATGGCCGTGCAGCACCACCGCGCGCATGTTGCCTCGGTGATGGCTGAACGCGGCGCGTGGGATACGCGTGTGTTGGGCGTGAGCTGCGACGGCACAGGGTATGGAGACGACGGAGCGGTCTGGGGTGGCGAGTTTTTTGTTGGAAGCGTGAGGGAGGGATTCGAGCGTGTGGCCCACCTGCGCGAGTCGGTACTTGCCGGAGGGGATGCTGCCGCTCAGTACCCGGTGCAGGCCGCCACTGGGTTTCTGAGTCAGCTCGAAGACTTGCCGGATCTGGGCGCACCGCCCTTCAGCTTTCCGGAGCGATACCGAAGCGCCCTGCAACTGATTCGCCGCAACGTTCAAACCTTCTCGACGACTTCGATGGGCCGGCTCTTCGACTGCGCCGCGGCTCTGCTCGGCTTCACTCGCGAGATTACCTTTGAAGGACAAGCCGCAATGTGGCTTGAGCACCTTGCGCGCAGCGCGCCACCCGGCGAGCCATATCCGTTCCCCTTCGTCGGGAAGGAATTGGATTTTCGTCCATTGCTTCGTTCGGTGGTTCAAGGTCGCGTTGCCGGACGCGCGCCTGCGGAGATAGCTCGTGCCTTTCAGCGAGGTATAGCGGAGGGCTTGCGAGATTCGATCCTTGCTTTGTGCCATGGCCATGGTCTCGATACGGTCGTTCTTTCCGGCGGTGTCTTCCAGAACGAGTTGCTGTTGGAGGATCTGCAAGCTCTGTTCAAATGTGACCCAGTTGAACTCTGGACCAATCACGCCGTTCCTCCCAACGATGGAGGGATCAGCCTGGGACAGGCGGCGGTGGCGGCGTGTACACGACTAAAGAAGGGATGACATCGCAGTCGCGTTCAGCCCACTTATGAGCGCAGATACCAAGGCACGTTGATGACGATGATCCGGCCGGTGCCTCTGATGTAGAGAATGACTTTTAGCGCGGTGGCACGCTGGTTGTGCAGCAGGTAGTAATACCATTGCCGTTCTACGAGCTCCGGAACAAGAACAGAAATCAACCGCTTTGGGTGGGCCTGCTCGAGTTCCAGGATGTATTCGACGATGGGCGTCAACACCAGCCGAAAGGGAGAGCGCAGCAAGACTAATTCCGGTGGCGCGAGGCCGGCCAGCACGGCAGGTTTTTCGATGTACTCGTCCCACACGCTCGTCAACTCATCGTTGTTGTCGTTGTTGTGCTCGCCCTGTTCGCCTTCCGGGACGATGTGCAGCACTGACACGTCTTGCGAGAGGGTATAGGCAAAGCGCAGCGCTTTTTCCGCAACCCTGCTCCAGCGTTGCAGCGGAAGCACCACAATCGGAGGAGGGATACCTTTTAGGCGGGCGGGCGTGGGATTCTCAGTTTCGCGGCGGATTCTGTCATAGTGACGATGGACCCCAGACATCAGGAGGATGAGTCCGGGGATCGCCAGCACGGTGATCCATGCGCCTTCCGTGAATTTCGCCACGACGACAACGCAGGTGGTCAACCCTGTGGCCAAGGCGCCCACGCCATTCACCATCATGCTGAGGCGCGCGCCTCTTCCTGGGTTCCTTTTCCAATGCATCACCATACCCGCCTGCGAGAGCGTGAAGGCCATGAACGCGCCTACGGCAAAGAGCGGGATCAGACGGTCAGTCACACCTTGGAACAGGATGAGCAGAAGGCCCGCCAGAAATGCCAGCACGTACACCCCGAAGGAAAATACCAGCCGCCGTCCCCGAATCGTAAACGGATACGGCAAGTAGCCGTTTTCTGCGACCGCGCGGCAAAGGCGCGGAAAGTCGGCAAACGACGTATTGGCCGAAAGCGCCAGCACCGTCAGCACTGCGACTATCGTGACAAAATAAAAAACGCCCCTGCCCCATACCGCAGCCGTGAGTTGTGACAACACGCTCTGATAACCAGGTTCGCCCGGAGGCGTGGCGGCGATCCGGTAGGCGCGGCAGAGGTAAGCAATGCCGGCCAGCAGGAGAGTCAGAATGCCGATGATGATGGTCAAAGTCGCACGAGCGTTCTTGACTACAGGTTCGCGAAATGCCTGCACACCGTTGCTTACAGCTTCCACGCCGGTCATCGCAGTACAGCCGCTGGAGAACGCCTTGACAAGCAACCATAAGCTGACGGCGGCGACGGCCGGTGCGGGATGCGGAATCGGCGCCACGGGCAGGGGATGCCCGCCGTGGACGACGGCCTTGAAAAGCCCTGACACGATGACGCCGCCAAGAGAGGCGACGAACACGTAAGTCGGAAACATGAATACCAATCCCGTTTCGCGAACCCCGCGCAGATTCACCATCGTGAGCATGAGCAGAATCGCGAGACAAAGCATCAGCGTGTGCGGTTGCAGCGATGGAATGGCAGAGACAAGCGCACCGACTCCTGCGGAGATCCCGACCGCCACATTGAGAATGTAGTCGAGCATCAGCGATGCTCCGGCCAGCAGCCCCGCCCGCGCGCCTAAGTTTTCTGAGGCTACGGTGTAGGAGCCGCCTCCGCCGGGATATGCCGCGATGGTCTGCCGGTAGGAAAAGTAGACGATTGTGAGCAGGACAATGATGGTGAAGCTGATGGGGACAATATAGACCACGCCCGCCAGACCAAGAGGGATCAGGATGGTAAGCGCCGCTTCTGGTCCGTAGGCGGCCGAACTCAATGCGTCCAGGCCAAAAACAGGAATGCCCGCCGCAGGCCCGATTCGCTCCTTCAAGTCTTCCTCGGAAGACAGCGGTGGTCCGAAGAGAATATCCAGAATCGATTTCTGTCCCGTAGGAGCTGCGGTTTCTTCTATCATTCGCGAAGCTGCGGTCGAAAGCGGTTAGATGCCTAGGCGGAGGGACGGAGAGGAACTCCGTCTTCGTCGTTTACATACAGCGAGGCCCCACCTTACCAGGAAAGTTCAACATGCTGCGACCGGTAGCCGGGGCCAGAGGAAGCTTTCACGAGAAGTTCCCCATTGCGTAGTTCTGCTCCGTTAACAGAGAGTTTGGGAGATTCGGCAAGGTTGATGCGTAAAGGGAGCGAGGCAGTGGTGCCGGCGAGCAACTCCACGGTGAGCGCGAGTTTGTGCGCGCTGTAGTGCTGGCTTACCACTCGGGGCGCGCAGTCGGACGCTCCGGGAAGTGCGACATGGTGGGGCAACGATACCTCGACTGCGGGCAAGGCGATCACGAGAGTGTGGCTGGCTGCAGCCGGGCGCGTGCAATTTTTAGCAGAAGGTTCAGCCGTGATCGTGAGGCAAAGGGTTAGGTTGGTGCCGGAGGTGACGTTCACCAGTAGGTCATTGGTTCGGCGTTGGATACTGACATCCAGACGAGCATCGCCAAAGGGAACATTGTGGAGCGCGGCATGATCCCAATCGGCGGGAAGCTGCGGCGCTACTTGAAGAATGTGATGCGCGACGTCGGCTTCAATACCAAAGAGTCCGCGGACTGCGGGCGTGAGTATCATCGCTGAGGACCAAAGTTGATGCGCAACGCTGCGACCAAGCGGCTGGTAAAAGCGGCCGGAGAGCAACTCAGTGACATTGCCTGGATCAGAAATCCAGGTGAGATCGGCGTTGGCGAGCAGGTGCGCGTAGGCGGAGATCGGCCTTTTCGCGCGGTATTCGGCAAGCGCTGCCCATCCGGTAAAGAGCGGCCAAACCGATCCCTGGTGATAGCTGATGGCGTTGTATATGGGGCTACTCTGAGCGACTGCCCGCAACCCCCAGTCGGCGGAGAGATCGTGGCCCGCATAAAGATCAAGCGTGTGATCGGCGTCAGGCAGGGTGAGATTGCCGCTCCACCAGGCGACGCTTGGGAAGACGGTGGGAGTGCGGTCATAACTGCCATCGGGATTACGGCTGAAGGCATAGATGCCATCGCTGCCGCGATAGTCGGCGAGTTTGCGCCGGATCAAATCGGCCTGCTGCAGGGCAGAGGCGGCCAGCGCTTCATCGCCCATCGCGCGCGCGAGGCGCGAAGCAGCTTCGCTCGATTGCTGGTCGAGCGCGGCCAGATAGAGCTCCTGCTTGGGCATGCCATGGGGCCAGGACTCTACCCATCCGGTACCTTGGCTGTTGTCGTAAATGCCATCGCCATCGGAGTCGTTGGCGCGGGTGAACTGATAGGCGCGCTTTACGTTATCCCAGTACTTCTGCACAAACGATTCGTCGCCCGTGGCGCGGAGATAGTCTTCCATCGCCATGACGAATAGAGGAGTGGAGTCAGCAGCGGCGTATTCATGACCGCCGGCCCAGTTTCCTTTTTCCGCACTCTGCGAATACTCGTGCATGATCTTTCCGTCGGCGCGCTGACGCGCGATCAGGAATTCCAAGGCGCTACGTGAGAGCGGGAAGTCTCCGTAGCTGTTCACTGCATAGAGAGTCCACAGCGTGTCACGCCCAAAGAACCAACCAAAGCCGGGGCGGGCTGACTCCCCTGAAGAAGAAACGCCGGCTAGGAGTCCGAGTTCGGAGCCTTTGCGGACCTTGAGCTGATCGATGGAGATCTCAGCCCATCGTAGTGCCTGGTCGAATTTCGCGTCCGGGGTTTCGACGGTAAGCCGATGGTCGAAGAAATGTTCGTAATAGGAGCGCGTCGTCTCATACAACTGCGGGATGTGATGGAGTAAGTCGATCATTTTGTTGATGAGGACGCTGCTGGCTTCCCCGTCCCGAAGGCCGCCGTCAATCACGCTTGTGACAACCGGAAAATAAAGACCTGAATCGCGCTTGGGATCGAAATCCAGTTTGAATTCAAGCGGGTAATCCTTTGGCCTCCCCTGATACGGGGCCAGATTGGCGGGGCGCGTGCCAGGCATGGCAACCATGGCATTCAAGTACGGGTCATTCGTGTTGAGAAGGTAGGCTCCATCCTGCCCGCCGAGTGTGACCCAGGATGCAGCGGGGCTGCCGAGGCTGGGAGCAGGCCACATGCGCTGCATCACAGGATTAAATTGGATGGTTAGGGTGAGCGGGCGTACTGAGGCAATCTCGAAGAGGACGATGGGACCCGCAGAGTTTCGTCCGCCGGCGCGAGCGATAAACATATGCTGCTTCACAGTGAATGCCGCGTGTGTGTAGGTGATGGTCGTGTGGTCGGGCGAAAGCTCAATGCTTGCAGCCAGCGAGTTGACATCGATGGGAACCGGATCGTTGGCGAGTTCGGCGCGAAGGTGAACGTGCGCGAGTACCTTCACAGGGAAGTCCCAGAGTTCAAAGGAACCATCCTGCTGGCCGAGAATCGCGGCCGTCTCTCCTGCCACGCTGAAGGGATTGCGCGGCTGCGCGGCCTGATGAATGGTGAGCGCATCGAAGGGCAACGGGAAGCGAGAGATAGGTGCGACGGAGGCGGGTTCGAGAGTTGATGCCGCATTCTGCGAAGTGCCTTGGGCAAGCCCAACTAGCGGCAAGGACAGTAGCGAGGCGAGACATAGACAGAACAGATTGTGCTGTGAGACCCAGCGCCCCTTCAACATCTATCTATCTTATTCCTCCACGCGTATGCCCAAATCTTGAGCCAATGCATGCGCTAGTTGACGACTGCCAGGACGTGGGCCGGAGCGGGCGCTCTCGTTCAGGATAGACTGCTGTTCCCGTGCTGAGAGCTCATGCAGCAACACAAGGAAGGTGCCATTGGTCCAGCCGAAGCCGACGACATTGCTGGCGTATCCAGCGGTGACGTTGGCAACCGTGGAGCGAGTGACGACGTTGTACTTCTCGCGTATGTAGCCTTCCTTGTTTGCATTCTCTGCGACCATGGTCAGGAAGTTGTGTGAGATACGGTCGGCGTCCTCACGTGAAGCCGTAGCGGCGCAAACCTTCGACGGCGATCAGTTGAATGGGCGCCCATCCGTAAGGCTTGTCCCACTGCACGCCGGTTTCGCGGTCACTCATGGCGAGTCCGCCAGGATACTCAAGTTGAGCAAGATGACGGTGCACTGCACGAGCCTGAGCCGGTGTGGCCAGCCCCGTCCAGAGCGGATAGAAAATGGATGCGTAAAGATAATTGGAGTGCTGGTGAAGGCGCAGGTTGTAATCCACAAATAGCCCCTTCGTGGAGTCCCACAGATAGCGATTGATAAGCTGCTTGCGATGTTTGGCCAGTTGGGCCCAATGGCGGGATTCACTTGGGTCTCCGGAGATCGGTGGCGAGTTCGGAGAGATCGCGCTCAATCTTATAGAGAAGACTGTTGAGGCAGACAGGCGCGAAGTCCTGTGTGCTGCCGCCGAATGGGCCAAAGCGGAAAGTGGTGTCAAAGCCCGACTCGCGCATGGCTCGATCTCCCTTGTAGAACTCCGGCGTAAGCCAGACGGTCTTACTCTTCTCGCAAGGCTGATCGCCGCAGAGGGGCACATGAAGCGCAGGCCCCGTGCCCTTGGCCGCGATCATCGGTCAGATAGCCGGTCGGAACGTCGGGATGTTTTACGAGCCAGTCGGCGACCTTGATGTAATAGTCGCTATGGTCGGCAATCTCCTGCACTGGACCGCTTCCAAAATCGTAGTAGCGGGACAGCCCGGTCGCAGAGTCAAGTTTCGGTGCAGTCATCCAGAGCTTGTAGTCGCGTTGTGCGTACTGATAGGCGCGGGCGAGCCATGCCGCATCGTCTTGATGCGCAGGCAACATTGGCATGGTGTATCGCGAGAATCATGGAACTGAGAAATGGCGGCTGCGAACGAGTGAGGTAATAGGTGCGGTTGGCGTTGAGGACCGCACCGTAGTTTTCGATTTCGAAGAAGAAATTCTCTACCATACCCCGAGCGAGATTGAGCTCTCCGTCTTCGATAAGTCCGCGCACGATGAAGTAACTGTCCCATCCATACATTTCATTGAACCGGCCGCCCGGGACAACGTAAGGATTGGGCAAGTAGAGCAAGCCCGGCTCCGGCAGGCTCTGGGGAAGAATCTGGCCCAAGTGGGTTATGGGGCGCGGCAAAGATTTAATGTGCACAGCGCACTGCTCTGTGAGTTGGGAGACCGCTGGGGGAATCTTCATGTCATAGGGAAGATAAAGCACACGGCTGGGGTTGAGAAGTTTGGGATCCGTTAGAGAGGCACACTCATTGGTAGAACGGGTCAGTGTGTGCCACCCGTTGTGAATGTAAAGAAGGATCGGTGACGAAGGTTCAGTCTTCTGGAATTCCGCAGCTTCGGCTGCTTGCGCAGAAGGGGCCGGGGTAGGTGCGATCGACAATACGAGACCAGCCAAGGCTAAAAGAACATAGGTGGCGGGGAGTTTTCTCCAGTTCCGTCTCATTGGCGAGTCACGAAGTCAGCAATCTATTTGGGTGCGTAAAAGAGGTAGTCTGCGGAATACGACACACGGACTTCGCGGCCGGAGTTCGCGGCGTCGCAGCCCGACGAGGGTGCTTTGCCACCCTTGGTATTGAGGCGTTGAACCATTGTAACGCGAGAGAGCAGACCGGCGCCCTCGTGGCTGACGACGTTGATGCGCAGCCATGGAATGGAATCGGGATCGGGCGAAGCTGCGTTTGCAACGGCTTTGCCGATGATGCGGCTGCCATCGTTGGCTTCCCAGGACGGGCCAGCGAAATGTTTGCCGAATAACTTTCCATCCTTGTTGTCGAAGAGTTGGGCGTCGGGAGCCTTCAGCACCCACGTGAATTGCGCGCCATCCATTTTGCAGGTGTAGATCTGGTCGCCCTTTCCATGGACGCGGGTAACAAGCTGTTCGTTCACAGGGGACTGGAGTTGCGGTGGAACTTGCGCGACTGCAGGAAGCGATAAAGCTGTACTCAGCACGGCAAGCAACATGGTGGATGCGGGTCTGCGAAGTGGTTGGCTCATGGAATAGAGTAGAGTGTTGCCGTGGTGGCAAAGGTTGGTAGGAGCGAGGAATTGAGGTTCGCTTGGTTGGGGCGGCATGAAACTTGACTGGAATGTAGGAGCGCTCGCCGATGGACTTCGCTGCTACCGGAGTCAGGAATTCTTTTTGGCTCACGAGCATTGGGAGAGTGTCTGGCTGAAGTGCGAAGAACCAGAGAAGGCCTTTCTTCAGGCATTGATTCAAACGGCGGCGGCATTCCATCATTTTCGGCGAAACAACTCTCGAGGTACTGCATCTTTACTCAAGGCGGCACTGCGACGCCTGGAGTCTTATCCTGCGATCTTTGAAGGCGTGGAAGTCGCACAGTTCCGTGAGGAGTTGAGGGCGTGGCTGCGAGTCCTTGAAGGGGACGACTCGCCCATTTACCCAAGTTTTCCGCAGATAGGGTTAGTCTAGATTCCACCGGGAGTGCACGGATGCGCCACTTGCTTCTGCTGTTCGCGGCTACTGTCGCCTTTGCGCAAGTTGATGTGCTTACCCAGCACAATGATAACCAGCGCAGCGGCCGGAACACGCAGGAAGTCATCCTGAATCATCAGACCGTCCGAACGAGATTTGGGAAGTTGTGGACGCTCTATTCGGACGCTAAGGTTATGACACAGCCGCTCTACGTCTCCAACCTGAAAAGTTCGAAGTGCCCTTCGGGCTGCAACACCGTGATTTTTGCATCGATGAAAGGCACAGTTTACGCCTATAAGGCAGACCAGAGGCCTTCGACTACTCATGACACTGTGGTTTGGGCCAGGTATTTGGGCGAGCCGCAGAAGAGCGGAAGAGAAATCGACAAGTGGGCTACGGATGATCCGTGGTGGGGAATCTTGGGTACGCCGGTAATCGACCGCGCCAGCAATTCGCTTTACGCGGTAACGTGGAACAACGACGGACAGTATCGCCTTTACAATCTCGACCTTGACTCCGGGAAGATCAAGAAAGGTCCCGTGATCATCCAGGGATCTGTAGCCAGCCGGAACTTCGCTGAAAATCGCAAGGGGTGGAAGCAACCGCGCAAACAGCGTGCGGCGCTGCTGCTTACGAATGGCGCGCTCTATGTAGCTTTCGGCGGCGACAGTCCTGACGGATCGGCCGGCTGGCTATTTGTCTACGATGCCGCCACGTTGGCGCTGAAGACTGTCTGGAGTCCGACGCCATCTGGCCATAACGGCGGAATTTGGCAGGGAGGCCAAGGTCCAGCCGCCGACAGCGTGGGAAACGTGTACCTCCAAACCGGCGACGGCGATTTTGACGCGGAACGCCAGCTCTACGGGAATAGTTTGCTCAAGTTACATCTTGGTAGTGAAGATCTCGCCGTTGCCGATTCCTTTACTCCGTGCAATCAGGCTTTCCTGGATCGCTGTGACCTCGACCACGGCTCTTCGGGCCCGCTTCTGTTTCATGATTTCGTGGTGAGCGGCAGCAAAGCAGGCATGCTTTATCTCATGCGCGCCGACCAACTGGCAAAGTATTACCCTGCACCGACGCTTTCGAAGACGAGTGCTTGCAGTTCGATTCCCAAGTGCCAGGATGGACCTCTGATGGTTCAGGAATGGAAGGCTGCCAAGGGGCACATCCATGGATCACCCGTGTTCTGGGAAGGTCCAGAAGGGAAAAGCTGGCTGTATGTGATGGGCGAGGCCGATCACCTCAAGGCCTTCCCCTTTGTGAACGGCGAGTTTGACTTGAGCGGCGTGCGCCGAAGCAAGTGGGGGCCTCCAAAGCCGGGTGTCGCGCCCTGCGGCGATCCGATGGAGAACTGGATGCCTGGCGGGGTTATGAGCGTATCCAGTAACGGCAGTGATCCCAATACCGGCATTGTGTGGGTTTTGGTTCCAGCCAATGGCGATGCCAACAGCTACCGCGGTGTAAAGGGCATGCTCCTCGCGCTGAATGCAGAAGATGTAAGCCAAGAGCTCTGGCGAAGCCAGGGACAGGACGCGGGGCTCTCAGACACTCGCAATAGTCTGGGCCTGCTGGCACGCTTCGCGCCTCCTACGGTCGCCAACGGCAAGGTATTTGTAGGCACAGCAGGCGATGAAGAACCACTGAAACGGTGGTGCAATGGAACACGGCCTACGCACTTCCCGCGAAATTATGGAGTGCTCGTTTACGGCATGAAAGAGTAATTACACTCCATTTTCTGGGGCCGCGACCGCCAGCGGCTTTCCTTCCGTAACATCAGCTTTCTTTTTGCCTTCACGCTGCGGCAGGAGTATCTGACCGGGTAATTCGGTCCAACTCCTCCATGACCGAATCGTCCAGTTCAAGCAGAGCCGCTGCGGTGTTCTCCTCAAGATGCTTCACCTTAGAGGTTCCCGGAATCGGCAGCATGACTGGAGACTTCCTGAGTAGCCACGCGATCGCAATTTGCGATGGCAGCGCACCGATCCGCTCCGCCGTACGCTGCAGTGGGCTACCGAATTTCGCGAGATTGCCGGTCGCAAGCGGGAACCACGGAATGAAGCCAATGCCTTCGCGAGTACAGTAATCCAGCACGGCCTCGGAGCTCCGGTTCACCAGGTTGTAGAGGTTTTGGACGGTCGCAATGGGGAGGACGCGGCGCGCTGCCTGAATTTCAGAGATCTTGACCTCGGAAAGTCCGACGTGGCGGACCTTCCCTTCCTTCCGAAGGTCACTGAGCAGTCCGAATTGATCCTCTGCGGGTACGCTGGGATCGATGCGGTGAAGCTGGAACAGGTCAATGCGCTCCAACTTTAATCGGCGCAGGCTCATCTCGCACTCCTGCCGGAGGTACTCGGGCCGGCCTAACGGAGTCCACGCATCTGGGCCGGTTCGGACTAGTCCGGCCTTCGTCGCAATCACAAGCCCAGCGGGATAAGGGTGCAGGGCTTCGCGAATGAGATCTTCAGCTACGTACGGTCCGTAGGAATTGGCCGTATCGAGGAGATTGATTCCTAACCGGACGGCCCCGCGAAGAACAGCAATGGCCTCAGCTCGGTCGGCAGGTTCCCCCGAGATGCCGGGTCCGGTTAGCCGCATCGTGCCGAAGCCGAGCCGGTGCACAGGAAGGTCGCTGCCGATTGCGAAGGTGCCGCTCTGGGCGGCGGGTTTGAGGCTGGCGGCCCCCGACGATTGTTCTTTTTTCGTTTGATCCATAGTTCTCTTTCCGCGATCTGAACAAGATCCAGAAGACCGAGCGAGTTCACGACGGCCCACGCTTGTCATCCGGCGGAGCAGTTCATACGGACTCGAGGCGCAGACGCGAGAGGCGACCGAACTTAAATTTAGAGCGGAATGTGATGGCTATGAACGAAAAGAACGTTGTCCCAAATCGAATGCTCATCCTCCCCTATTCAGGGCGAAACTGCGGGCGTACACTGCGCCTGCGCTGACGTACCGGAATGGTACTTGGGTCGGAACTCAATGAGTATGCAGGCACCACCGTCGCGCGGCTCAGGTGATCTCTAAAAAACTTGGCGTCAGCATTGCGGTGCGGGCTTCCGCTTCGCTCAGTCGCGCTTCTTCCGCTGGGCGACGTACATCCAAAGGGATTGTTCAGGCGATTGCTGAGGAGAGATTAATGTCATATCAGCCCATCGACAACTACGGGATCATCGGCAACATGCGCACCGTCGCCCTTGTGGGCATGAATGGTTCGATTGATTGGTACTGTTACCCGAACTTTGATTCGCCCAGCATCTTTGGCGCGCTCCTGGACGACGTGAAGGGGGGACGATTCCAGATCTCCGCGATCGGCGACGCGGTGCGGCACAAACAATTTTATTGGCCCTCGACGAACATTTTGGTAACGCGCTTCTTGCTGGAGGATGGGATCGTCGAATTGGAAGACCTTATGCCCGTGGGGCTCCCTTCTGATTCGCCGTGGTATCAGCATCTTTTTCGGCGCATCCGTTGTGTGCGAGGCGCGGTGCGCATGTCACTCATATGCCGTCCGGCTTTTGATTACGGACGGAAGGCCCACCAAGTACTGCTGGACACAAACGGCGTGTTTTTTAGGTCGAATGGCTTGAGTCTCGCCCTTTCTACGGCTGTGCCACTCAATCAGGGAGAACACGGTAGCGTGACCGCCGAGTTCGTTCTTGAGGAAGGTAAGTCGGAAGAGTTCCTCTTGAGGGCCCACCTCGGCGACGACCTAGTCCCTTGCCCTCCTCTCAAAGCAGAGGGTGAAGAACTGTTCCAGGGGACTGTGAGGTTTTGGCAGAAGTGGCTCTCTGCGTGTACCTATCGCGGACGCTGGCGTGAGCACGTACAAAGATCCGCCTTGGCTTTAAAGCTTCTTACCTTCGAGCCTACGGGAGCAATCGTCGCCGCTCCCACCACCAGTCTGCCTGAGGTCGTGGGAGGTACTCGCAATTGGGATTACCGCTACACATGGCTCCGCGACGCAGCCTTTACGATTTACGCGTTTCTCCGCATCGGATTCAGAGATGAGGCAGCTGGCTTCATGAACTGGCTTGAGAATTATGCGTCCAAGCACACGAAGCCCGACGTGCCGTTCCCGGTGCTCTTCACGATTAATGGCGACAGCGAAGTTCCTGAGCAGACTTTGGATCATTGGGAGGGTTACCGCGGATCGCGGCCTGTACGCATTGGCAATGCCGCCGCTTCACAACTCCAACTCGATGTCTACGGCGAGTTAATGGACGGGTTTTACCTTTACAACAAATACGTCAGCCCAATCTCCTACGACATGTGGGTAAAACTCCGCCAGCGCCTTGAGTGGATCTGCGAGCACTGGCAACTTCCGGATGCAGGAATTTGGGAGATGCGGAATCGCCAGGAGCACTTCGTCTACTCAAAGCTCATGAACTGGGTCGCGCTGGATCGGGGCATCAGGCTCGCTGAAAAGCGTGCGTTTCCCGCAAACCGGACGAAGTGGCTTGCTGAGCGTGACCGAATCTACGAAGAAGTGATGACCCGTGGCTGGAATGAAAAACGACAAGCATTCACACAGTTCTACGGCAGCGAGGATTTGGATGCATCGCTGTTAATCATGCCGCTTGTATTCTTCATGGCCCCCAACGATCCACGGATGCTTAAAACGATCTCTGCCATCCTGCAGAATCCTCGCAACGGTGGTTTGGTCAGTGACAGCCTCGTATACCGCTACCCGAGGCGCACAAGCATCGACGGACTTCCGGGCGACGAAGGCACGTTTAACATGTGCTCGTTTTGGCTCGTGGAAGCGCTAACGCGTGCAGGTCAGGCGATTCCCGAGAAGCTGGATCAAGCCCGGCTGCTGTTTGAGCGCATGCTGGGCTACGCCAATCATCTCGGACTCTACGCAGAGCAGACCGGACCGCAGGGCGAGGCACTCGGCAATTTCCCGCAAGCATTTACCCATCTTGCGTTGATCAGCGCAGCATTCAATCTGGATCGTATGCTGGGCACGCGGATTTGAAAGAAGTCCATTGCCACCGTGTTAGCGCAAAAGAGCCTCAATGCGACGCGCATGTACCATCTTCTCGCAAGGAGACCAAGCGAATATCGTAAACCGTCCGTCTTGTGAGGCCACCAGCGCCATCGAGTCTGGTTGGTCTTGCGCAAACTGTGCTGCCGATAAATGACGAGTACCACCGAGCTGGGTCGGATGAACGATTTCAGGTACTGAACCCGCTACCGGCTCGGTGACAACCACCTGCTCCACTCGGGTACCTTCCTGATGACGCCCGATCTTCGCTCCGAAAGCGATCAGTTGATACGAGTCGCTCATCACCGTCGCCCCGTCAACGGCGGTCAGGCCGGCGATAGCATCGATTGTTCGGTTTAGCGCGATCTTCCATGTTGGGTCTGGCGTAACTGAGCCGCTGTGAAGCAGGTCTGGAAGCCCCAGAAACGGAGGCGACACTGAATAACGAATTGGCGGGACAATGGAGTCGCGCCACCCTTCGCTCGTGCTCGGCACTACCAGCAGCGAGCCACCACGGCCGTGACGACGCATCGATATCGCGAGCTGCAACAATACATTCAGGTCATCCGTCGAAGCCCCCGCCAACCCAAAACCAAGCAGTGACCGAACCATCGGCAGACAGTCCGGCAGGTTCATAGCATCTTCACTTAGAACCTTGATCAGATCACCTTCGAGCACTGCAACGTTGGCAAACTTGCCTGTTTCTTCGCCGCGGCTTTCCTTGATCACCAGCAGCCCGGGCGAGGTGACCTCAAGCACAAAGCAGTGCCTCGGGATCCAAATGGTGGTACCCCACACCTGCAAGTCCCCCGAGCGCCGCCACACACCAAGGTGCACGCCTGGCCTCTCCACGGCCGGGGCAAGCCGCGCGAGCGCATCTGGAGCAAACGGGAGCGGCTGCTCAAACCGTAGTGCGTCGCGGGCGCCATCCGGATCAAGGAAGGCAGCGGAGATCGTCGGAACATAGCCTTCCTCGCGCCGGAGGCTCGCCCAAAACGCCGCGTCGATCATTGCCTCGATATCGGCGATATCGGGACGGTGCGGCGAGTCGGGGCGCCCGTCTCCTTGTTTTGCCAGGCCGCGAAGGAAGCGTGGATAAATGAGCTCCGAAACCTTTCTAGCAACCGGATATGCTGGCCAGTCTCTCCCTTTCATCTCTCAATTCTTTCCTGGACTGTGTAGATCACTACCAATTGAGTCCTGCATACATTTCTGCTCGACTTCTACGTCCCTTTGGTTGCCGGGGTAGCGGCACCCAACGCCTGTTGCAGGTCCGCCAGAAGGTCATGCACGTCTTCAATCCCCACGGAGATGCGTATCAGGCCATCGGTGATTCCGGCTTGGCGGCGGCGGGCCGGCGACATCTCACGGTGCGAGGATGTCGAGGGATGCAGAACTCCGGTGAAGACATCGCCTAGACTGGTTGAACGTACGCAGAGTTGCAGCGCATCCATGAATCGGAAAGCTGCGTCTCGAGAATCATCCGCCAACTGAATGGAGATCATGGCTCCCGCATGGCCCGGCTTCAGGATGCGGTGCAACGCCTCTGTGCCAGCCAGTGCGGGGTAGTACACCCGGGCCACGCGAGGGTGTGCCGCCAGGGTTTCGGCGATGCGATGCGCGTTCGAGCACTGGCGCTCCAAGCGCAACCCCAGGGTCTTAATGCCGCGCAGAATCTCATGTGCCTCCCAAGGCCCAAGCACGCCACCGGCGAGCTTCATGATGCTGATCAACGCCGCATCATCCGGATGTTCCTTTGCCACCACCGCGCCTCCCATGGCGTCGGCGTGGCCGCTCAGATACTTGGTGGCGCTGTGCACCACAAAATCGGCGCCGTGCTCCAACGGGCGGCAGAGATAGGGAGACGCAAAGGTGTTGTCCATGATCAGCCTGGCGTTGTGCGCGTGCGCAATTGTGGCGCAGGCGTCAATGTCGCAGATCTTCAGTAATGGATTGGAGATGGTCTCTGCAACCATGACTCGCGGGTGCACTTCTTCTGCTTTGGCTGCCAGCGACGCCAGATCGGAAAAATCGGCGGTCACGGTCTTGATGTCAAACTGACCAAAGAGCAGGACCAGCAGGTCGAGGGTCGCGCCATAAAGATCCTGCGAGGCAAGAATGGTCGAGCCCGGAGAAAGCTCGCAGGCCAGCACAGCGGCGTGCAGCGCGGCCATTCCACTGGCGTAGGCAACGGCGGCTACCCCGCCCTCCAGCGACACGAGTGCCTGCTCCAGAGCCTTGACCGTGGGATTGCCATAACGTGTGTAGATGTACCCGGGTTTTTCGCCGCCTAGCACCGCGTCAGCCTCGGCCATGGAGCCGTAAGTAAACGTGGTGGATGCATAGATGGGTGTAGCGACCGGCTCGCCGGTTGGCAAGCCGAGTCTTTCCCCCGCATGAACCAATCGGGTCGCTATGTCGAACTGAGGATGATCCATTTGCACCTCTAACCATTTTGGAAAAGGCCAGCCGCTTACAACAGGCTGGCCTTCTTTCATCCTTGCTTCTTCATCAGTACTTCGGCAGCGAAGGGTCAATTCTACTGGCCCACGCCAGAATGCCGCCGGTCAGGTTGGATGCACGTTTGAAACCCGACTGGCGCAGAAAGTCCACCGCTTTGGCGCTGCGCCCGCCGCTTTTGCAGTGCACAACAATTTCTCGGCTGGAGTCCAGTTCATGCACGCGCTTCGGCAAATCGCCGAGTGGGATGAGATGGCCGCCGATGTTGCAGATCTGATATTCATGGGGCTCGCGAACGTCAAGAACGTAAATGTCCTCGCCTACATCGAGACGGCGTTTGAGTTCTTCGGGCTGAATCTCGGGAATTCTTCACGCTGGCGGGTGCCTCTGCCTCTTCTCCGCGAATCCCGCAGAACTGGTTGTAATCGATCAACTCTTTTACGGTTGGATTCGTGCCGCACACCGGGCACTCCGGATTCTTGCGCACTCTCAGCTCGCGAAAGCGCATGGCCAACGCATCCACCAGCAGCAGGCGGCCAATCAAGGGGTCGCCTGAGCCAAGGATCAGTTTGATGACCTCGGTTGCCTGAATCACGCCGAGCAATCCCGGAAGCACTCCAAGCACTCCGCCCTCGGCGCAGGAAGGCACCAGACCGGGCGGCGGCGGCTCCGGATACAGACAACGGTAGCAGGGCCCATCCTCGGTGGCGAAGATGCTGGCTTGCCCTTCAAAGCGGAAGATCGATGCGTAGACGTTCGGCTTGCCAGTGAGCACGCAGGCATCGTTGACCAGGTAGCGGGTGGCGAAGTTGTCCGTGCCGTCGGCGATGATGTCGAAGCCGCGGAAGACCTCCAGCGCGTTCTGGCTGTTGAGCATGGTGTCGAAGCGCTCGGTCTGCACAAAAGGATTGATCGCGTTCAGCTTGTCGATGGCCGAGTCGAGTTTGGAGCGGCCCACGTCTTCGGTAAAGTGGAGCACCTGCCGCTGCAGGTTCGTGTAATCCACCACGTCGAAGTCCACCAGTCCAAGGGTTCCCACTCCGGCGGCAGCCAGGTACAACGCCAGTGGCGAGCCCAGCCCGCCGGCGCCAATGCACAGCACACGGGCGGCCTTTAACTTCTGCTGTCCCTCCATCGCGACCTCGGGCATGATTAGGTGCCGCGAGTAACGCAGAATTTCATCGTTGCTTAAGGTTGCTGGAATGCTTTCATTCAATGTCGCCACTGCGATCTCCGATACTGCGTTTTGTTAGATTTCTCTGCAACTTCGAGCCGTGAAGCCTAGACGCCTCCGGCAACCGAGGGCACGATCGTGATCGTATCGGTTTCATTGGCAGGCGTGGCGTCTTTCGCCAGGTAGCGGATGTCTTCATCGTTCAGGTACACATTCACAAAGGAGCGCAGCTTTCCATCTTCCGCAAACAGATGCTTACGCAAATCAGGATGCTGGGCTACGAGGTTGCTTAACGCTTCGCCTACGGTCTGGGCGGTCACCTCAACGATAGACTGTTTCCCGGTATAGGGGCGGAGCGGTGTTGGAATCAGAACCTTAATTGGCATGTTATTCCTTCTCAAATAGTTCGGTTTGTCTCGCTCACATCTTGCGCTAAACCACTTCGATTGATTCATCCTCGAAGTGCTTGGCTTCTTCGGTGCCACGCAACAAAAAGCAGTTGGTGAGATCGGCCTTGCCCTTCTCGACATTGGTAATCACGTACGAGCATCCGGTCCAATGCGCCTCGGCCAGATCAGTACTGGATGCAAGGCGGGGCAGTCGGGATGCGAGTGATAAAAGCCCACGATATCATGGCCCACCAGCGCGGCCTCGCGCTGCACGCGCACCAGTTCAGCAGGACTGATGTGAAAGCGGTTCTCTGGCGAGTCGGTACGCGTATTGCCGCACCTCACCACGCTTGTTACCGATCTGTCGCCCGCCTCGTCAAACTCGCCCACCAGCACGCCGCAGCACTCGTGCGGATACGTCTCTTCCCCATGCTGCCGCAGTTGCTCGAAAAGCGTCTTCTGAATTCTCAGCGCCATGCGTACTTAGCTCCCTTACCCGGTGCTTCTCTTCCCAGAAATGTTCGCTCAAATACTTGTCGCCCGAGTCGGGGAAGATGGTAACAACCACCGAACCCGGAGAGGCGGATCTCGCAATCTCCAAGGCTCCCACCAGCGCTCCGGCCCCTGAGACGCCTACCAGCAATCCTTCTTCTACCGCAAGTCGCCTGCACATCTGGTGGGCCGCTTCCGTACTGATGCCCAGGTTCCCGTCCGCGATCATTGGATCGTAGATCTTCGGAATGATCGAGGTCTCCAGGTGCTTCGCGCCTTCGATGCCGTGAAACGGCGAGTCGGGTTGCAGCGAGATGCACGCGATCTTCGGGTTCAGCTCCTTCAATCTGCGCGACGTGCCCACAAAAGTTCCGCTGGTCCCAAACATGGCGACGAAGTGTGTCACCCGGCCTTCGGTCTGCCGCCAGATTTCGTCAGCGGTTCCGTTTGTGTAGTGCGCGCGCCAGTTGGCATCGTTCGAGTATTGATCGGCATAGTAATAGCATTCGGGATCGGCGGCGGCCATCTCCCGCGCCTTCAGGATCGCGCCGTCGGAGCCTTCGCCGGGATCGGTATAAACGATCTTGGCACCGTAAGCCCGAAGAATCCGCTTCCGCTCCGCCGAAACGTTGGATGGCATACAAAGTGTCACTGGAATGCCATAGGCTGCGCCCAGCATGGCATAGGCAATCCCCGTATTGCCGCTGGTGGAGTCCAGCAGAGTCTTGCCCGCTCCCAATTTCCCCGACCGCAAAGCTTCGTCGATAATATTCGAAGCTGCACGATCTTTGACCGAGCCGCCGGGGTTGTTCCACTCCGCTTTTGCGAGCACCAGTACGCCATTCAGCCCGCTTGGCCAAACGCTGAAAGCGCAGCAATGGAGTGTTACCAATGCGCTCTTTCAGATTCGTGCCCAATACTTTCATCTTCGCCGATTTCAACTTCGCAAACGATCCTGTTTAACACGGCAGGCTTTCGACGCCTCGGCCGGAAAGCGCAGAGAGTTGTCCATGCTGGTATATAGCTCTTTTATCTCTTTGGCCAGCGCGAGGATCTCAGTTGCGCCTACGCGAAGCGCGTCGAGGTCCTGGCATTGTGCAGCGTTGATTACGCTCTGAAAGCGCGCGTCTACCAAACCGGCTTCAATAAAGTGCTTGCTGAAGCTGGCGAATATCGCCGTGTCTGAATACGCTTCGATGCCGCGCGTTACAAGCAACATACGCGCTGAGAAAAGCGTGATTTGGTAAAGAACGTCGTCTTGCTCCTTGCCGGACAAGCCGCCTGACAGCTTCTTCTCCAACTGGTTTATTTGCTTCAGGTCAACGTCGATCAGATCGAACAGCCCTGCCGAGCATTCGCCCAAACCTTTACCGACGAGCGAAAAGACCGTGTCGGCTCCCCAGTCCTGATAGTAGTTCTTGTCGTCCTCGAACCCAGGGACCTCGCGGTAGCGATCACAAATGGATCGGATGTCCCGCGCGCCCTCGGCGGCTATGTACTCGTCGAACGAGACGAAGCGCGAGCGCTTCTCAAGATAAATTCTGAGCAGGTCAACCACGAAGTCCGGAAGATCTCGCGAACTGATACGGTCCATGTACTTCGCCAGTTGCGCTTCGCCATCGCCGACCACGGCTCCGGCGACGATGCCGTATGCGGGGAACATGAGTTGGCCCTTCCGCGCAACCTGGCCATAGAAACCAAGATAGGCAAGCATGTGCTGGCCGCACGTGTTTGGACATCCCGAAAGGTTGATCTTGAAATCAGCAAGCTGGTCGAGGTCAAGCCCGGATTGCGCCAGCTTTTGCGCAATGGCCCGAAGAGCTCCCTTCGACAGACAGATGCCCAGCTTGCAGGTGTCGGCGCCGGTACATGAGATGGAATTCGCGAGCAACGCCGGGGCCGAAGAAAGCTCTGAAAATGTGCTGACGAGTTGGTACACGTTCCCGAGATACGTTTTGGGAATATTGCGAAGGCGAAGGTTCTGGCCAAAGGCGGCGCGCACGACATCGGTGCCAAAGCAGGCCAGAAAGTCCGACAACGCAATGGCATCTTTAGTCCGAACATTGCCGAGGAATACCGGGATCAAAACTGAATAGAGGCCGGGTTGTTTCTGCACCGTCGCATAACGCCGCTTCCAAGTCTCAAACTCCGGGGTTTTAAACTCCACCGGTGCTATGGAAGGCGTTGTGAGTGGCGTGTCGCCTTCATCCACGGTGAATGCCGCTGGTTGCTGGCGGCAAACCTCGTCCAACTCATTTTGGTAAAGTTCGCGGAAGCGCGCCTCGCCCAATTGATTCCAGAGGAAGCGCAATCGCGCCGCATGTTTGTTCTTGCGGTTGCCATGCTTGTCGAAGACGCGCTTTACCGCCTCGGCCACAATGTATGTCTCGCTCCATGGGATGAACTCGTGCAGCAGGTGCGCAACTTCGGGCTTTGACCCCATGCCGCCGGCAACATACACCTTGAAGCCTTTCACCCCATCCTTAATCTTTGCCACGAAGCCGAGATCATTGAATTGGGCGTAAGCGGTGTCCTTATCTGAATTGGAGAAGGTGATCTTAAACTTGCGTGGAAGCAGCCAGGAATCGGCCTCGGAGATGAGGCGACTGGTCAAAGCAAAAGCATACGGACTCGGGTCGAAGACTTCTTCGGGAGACACACCAGCGTCGGACGAGATCATGATGTTCCGCACGGTGTTGCCCCCACCACCGCGTGAGGAGAGGCCCGCGGAAAGCAGTTCCCGCATCACGGCGATGACGTTCTGAATCGAAACCTCGTGAACCTGGAATTCCTGGCGTGTGGTGATATGGATCGTATCGCTGCCGTATTTGTCGCAAACCATGGCCAGCGCGCGCAGTTGTGGGGGCGTAAGAGCTCCCCCGGTGGTGCGCACACGAACCATATACGTACCGTCTTTGCGCTGCTCGTAGCAGCCAAAGGGAACACGCCGGGCTTTTAACGATGTGGCATCGAGGGCTCCCGTGCGGTACTTCGCGATCAACGATTCCAACTCGTCAATTTCTCCCGGCAATGAGGCCGGACTTTCGTAGGACATCAGAGTCTCTCCCCAACTGTTGCTATCAGCTCTACAAACATTCGCGTCGCGCAGAGTGCCCTTTTGTAAATCGCAAACAAAAATCCCACTCAACGTGTCTGGTGAGTGGGATTCATCCTCGGGATAAGATGATGACTTGGGTGTCGATCAATCCAATCTACTCGCCCAGAACTTAATTGTGCACAGGGTGACAACAGCACATGTTATGGGCAAGGATCTTCATGGGTCGAATGTACCTTGAGGTGATCATAAAGTCAACACCTGGTCCACGGATTGTTCTGTTCACGCAATAGTTCACAACGTGCTCAGTGCTTTCCGTCATAATCGACAAAAAGCTCCGGAAACTGCTGTTTCAGCATTTCGACCTTTGGGCGGTCGCAGACCTGGATGTAGGGATTGTTGGGGTTGTGGAGGGCGTAATCCTGGTGGTAGTCCTCGGCAAGGTAGAAGCCTTTCAGCGGCGTCACCTGGGTGACAATCCGTCCCGGAAAAACCTTCGCACGGTCGAGTTGCGCGATGTAGGCGTTGGCAATGCGCTCCTGGTCATCATTGACGTAGAAGATTGCAGAACGATACGAGGTGCCTACGTCTGGGCCCTGCCGATTGAACTGCGTCGGATCATGAGCGACGGAAAAGAAGACGCGAAGCAATTGACCATAGGTGATTTTGGAAGGATCGTAGACCACTTCGACGGATTCGGCATGCCCGGTTGTCTCCGTTGTTACCTGATCGTAGGTCGCAGTCGAGGCAGAACCTCCGGCATATCCCGCCGTTGTCTTGACGACGCCCTTCACCCTTTCAAAGACCGACTGAGTTCCCCAAAAACAGCCGCCGGCGAACACCGCCGTCTGATTGCCGGGGACCGAAGCGAGCGAAACGTCCACCTGCGCAGGAGGAATAGGTGTTTTCGGAGCGGCACTTGCATTACAAGCCGCAAGAGAAAAAGCGAATCCGATGACTACAAAAATACGTAGCAAACGCGCGAGCATAACGAGTCCACCTCCAATCCGGCTGCTGATGAGACGCGCTTCTAAGCGAATAGTTACAGAACTTTCGGAGAGTCAGTGCAGGTGTGGTTCCTAAATACGCTCATACGACCGCTACGGTTGCAGGGCTTTATCGAGCAGAGCGGAACCCTTGGCGCTTTCGACCCGCTCTGCTTGCCGCTTGGAACAGAGCAGTTCTGCAAAAAGCTGAGCTGCGTGGGAACCCGGTTTTCTCTCTACCCGGCAAAATATTGTGAGGGGCCGCCCGAGGGCGAGTATCATCCCTCTGATATGGCCATAACCATGGATTCGCTTGACCACCTCGTACTCACCGTCGCCAACATCGACATCACCGTTGACTTTTACACGGAAGTTCTCGGCATGGAGTTGGTCACCGTGGATGGCCGAAAGGCGCTTGCCTTCGGGGAGCAGATGATCAAACTTCAGCAGCGCGGACATGAGGTGAACCCCAAAGCCGCCCATCCTACCTCCGGCGCCGGCGATATTTGCTTCATCACCTCAACCCCTCTCGATGAAGTGATTCGCTACCTGAACGAACAAAAAGTTCACCTCGAAGAGGGTCCTGTCGAACGCAACGGCGCAATGGGAACAATGCGCTCCATCTATGTTCGCGACCCAGACAAGAACCTGGTTGAAATCTCGAACTACTAGAGAGCAGGTGCCCACAACTACACGGAGTCGGCTTAGGGCTTCGCTATAAATCACTTCGCGTCTATTTCTTGGCATCATGGGAGTTGCTCATATGCAATATGGTTCAGGCGACGAAAGCCGAAAGGCAGAACATTTGCAATCAGCGCAAGCACCTGCAAACTCCATGGCGCCTGACGATCCATCAATGCGAGGAGGTGCAGGGTTCAACCGGTGCATGGCCCGTGTGTGCGCATCGGCGGCATTAACTGTCATCCTTGCCGGCATCGCCTATTCGCGCGAGAACGGATTTTTTATTTATGCGCTTCTACTTGCGATTCCATACATTGTCTTTGTGCTGGCGCGCAGTAGTCGAAAGTGGCAGGCCTGGGGATGGGCGCTCGCCTGGGTAATCATCGCATTTGATGGGATCCAAATTGCCTTTACTACACACAGTCTCATGCATCGCGCACACCGCTCTGATGTGGTTGTGTTGGTTTTCCTTATCGGGCTGCTGCTTACCCTTGCTGCGCAACTGGTTTTTGTTCGCCTCTCTTTTCGGGGCAAGATCTCGTACGGCACTCCGCTGGTTCGCGCCAGTCTCTACTATTCGTGCTTGCTGATTGTCGTGGGTGCCACCTTGCCGAACTGGTATGTCCCGCCTGCCGTGCGGCGCGGGAACGAAGCTGTGAAAAACCTGCGTAAATATTCGGCAGCGATGGATTTATATGCGGCGAGGTCGAAATACGCGAGTTATCCGCCTAAGCTCTCCGCACTGGCTGCGCTGGAGGCAGCAGGCAAGTTTGCTCCTTCAGGCGTGCTCGATTCAGACTTGATGTGTGCGCAGGCATCCTGCGTGAACAATGGCTATCGCTTCGAATACCGTCCGCAACTTGTGGACGGACGGGTGGTGTCATATACGATCAGCGCGCGTCCGCTGGAGTTCGAAGGTGCCGGCCAATACAGTTTCCTGCTCGCCGCGGACCGAACAATCCACCAGACAGGAGAGGAGCGTGACGCACTTCTGAAGGATGGCGAGCGCTGACGCCAATCGTTGCCGTTGATATCTTCGGGGAACTACTGTCGTCAACCCGGTTCCGGCTGCCGAGTCAGGACGACGTGTGAGCACGGTATGTGCTCTTCTCACAGCTTGAAGAGAGGCAAGATTCTCGATTTTACACCTTCTCCTGGCAGGTCGAATCGCCCTGCTCGTATCTCCGCCGATGTGGCGCAAAAGCACCCTCTTCGGCAGGCAAGAAGACCGAAAAACAGGTGCGTACTCGACTAGGGCGGCGTGAACTCCAGACGCGAATCGAGCCACCGACTCGACTGACAATACCTGTGCAGAGCCACAGCCCCAGCCCTGTTCCTTTGTCCCCTTTCGTGGTGAAAAAAGGCTCAAAGATCCGTTTGTAGTGTTCGGGGTCGATTCCGACGCCCGTATCGGCAACAGAAAGGCAGTAACCACAGCGGTTGTGAGCCTCACAAAGCCAAGGAGGTGCAGGATAGAGATGAACCATGACCGTGCCGCCGCCATGTGTGGCCTCCAGCGCATTGAGCAAGAGATTGGTAACGACCTGAATGATTTCACCTCGATACCCCAGGATGATCCCCTCTGTCTCAAGGCGCTGAATAACAACGATTCCTTCCTTCTCAGCCTGCTGACGATAAAAATCCACTACCTCGCGCAGCAGTTCCCCCAACTTGAATTCGGTTGGCAGGTTGTTGTCGCGGTGAAACTTGAGCATCTGGGTAGCAATGCGACTTAGACCTTTTACCTGGTCTTCCAGCGTGGCGATATAGGCCTGTGCCTCAGGACTGGTTTGCAGTGGCGCCAATAGGTATATCAGGTTGGTAATTGCGCTCAAGGGATTGTTGATCTCATGGGACATGGTTGAGGCAAGTCTCGCAGTCGCGGCCAGCTTTTCGCTGTTCAGCAGAGCCTGTTCCATTCGCTTGCGCTCGGTGTTGTCGGTGCCAATCAACAGATAGCCGATGATGGCCTCCTGCGCATCGCGCAGCGCCGTGACGGACACCATCGCCGGGAACCGGCTCCCATCCTTGCGGACGTAGGTTAGCTCGTAGATGTCCTCGATCCCGCGAGAGGCCTTGAAGACCAATGCCTCAAACCCAGGCGAAATTGGGGTCCTGAGTTCGTGGCTCAACGCTTTGGCACGTGCTATCACTTCCTTTGGATCGGAGATGTCGGCAGGCGTGATCTTGTTCATCACTTCGGCGGCCGTGTAGCCCAGCATGCGCTCGGCACCGACGTTGAAGATCTGAATGATTCCGTTCGCATCCGTGGCGATACTCGAAGAAATTGGCGCTATTAAAAATCGCCCTCTGCAAAGCGCCCGCCTTGAACAGCTCCTCTTTTGCCCGCTTGCGCTCTGCCATTTCCAGTTGCAGTTGCGCGTTCAGCTTCTCCGCCGTTTCTGTGAGCTCATGCTGGCGTACCGCCGACAACAGCAACTCCTGATTCATCGAGGTTGCCTGCTGGCGAAATACTGCGGTCTCTGTCACCTCGATCATGACCCCGGTTGTGCGTTCATCCGCGCCCTTTACTGGCCACATCGCATAAGACCAGTACACCGTCTCCCGTTCAGCGCGCTTCGGCTCCGCATGTGTTTCGGCCTCTCCTGTACGATAGACCCGGTCAAGCGACGACAGACATCCGTCATCTGGCAAGATTTCACGAAAGAGGTTCCCGATCAGTTGCTCATTACTGCTGCCCTCCAGGCGGCAAAAGGCGGGGTTGACGTAGCGCAAGACGTGTTTGTCCCCCTCCACCACGGCCATCGGTAGGGGGGAGCTATCAAAAATCGTGTGGCAGAGGTGCGGTAAGTCGGGCAGCTGAACTGCGCGTTCGTCGCTATTAATACCGAAATTCATAAAGTAACTCAGCTTCGTTGTCGGCTTATCGCTTTTGTCAGGATTTTGCTTTCTCGACGGATCGGTCCACCCACTCAGGAATCCCGGTGACCAGACGCTGATAAGCCGTGAGCCGCTCGTCGAGGATGTTCATCCCATTGTCGGTGATTTCATATTCGCGTATCTCCCGGCTGTGTTTTCCGCCACGCATCTTGATAATCATCAGGATCTTGCGAAGTTTGGCAGCGATGGACACGTATCGCAGCCGGATGATGTCATCCGTGAGGAAAGAAATCGAGTAGGTACTGAATGGGAATTCAGTAAACGATTCATCCACTTCAACCGTGCTCAGAATCGTCACGCCGATTCCAGTCAAAGCGAAGATCATCCTGTAGAGCGACTCGCGAAAGTCTTCGCGGAAGCCTGGCGAGAGCGCCATCTCAAAGCCCGCCAGCGAATCGATCACCAGACGCTTCGCGCCAATCCTCTGGACCGCGTCGAGAATCTCGTGCATGGTTTCATCCACCGAGAGGTCGAGAGGACGGAGATATAGGATTAGGAGCTTTCCATCTTTTTGCGGCGTTTCCAAGTCGAGACCAAAACTGCCGGCCCGGTCCGCATACGCCTGCGGGCGTTCTTCAAAAACCGCCACGATTGCCGATTCCCCTTGGCGTACGCCTTCGGCAATGAATTGAGTTGCCAGGACCGATTTTCCCGTTCCTGACGCCCCTGTGATCAAGACACTATCGCCTTCTGGAATGCCGCCCCCCATCATCTTGTCCAACTCCGGAATTCCGGTGGAAAGACGCCGCGTGCCGGGTGCCTTTCGTTTGTGTGCGGACAGCCCAAACGTACGCGAAAAGGCTTGCAGCCCGTCATTGGTAATACGGAAGGTATGCAGGCCGGGTACGGACGCCTGCCCGCGCAATTTAATGATCTGCAACTTCCGCACCACAGAATTTCGCTCTGCAGTCTGGCTCAGCCAGAAGAGGCCATCAGCGACCGTGAAGATGGGATTATCACGCAGCTCATCTTCCGAGTATTCACCGATCAGAAAAGTCGTCGCTTGCCAACTGGCGAGGAACAGGGCTAGCCGCTGGACGAATGACTGCATATCCATCTCGCCGACGCCCTCTCCCGGTTTTCGCATCATGGTACGAAAGGAGTCCACCACCACGACAGCAGGGTTAACCTTCTCAACTTCTTTGGTAATCTCATCCAGGACCGCGCTCAAGTCCTTGTCTAAAACAACCTGGCTCAGGTTGATAAAGCGAACGAAGCTGGGCAACTTGGTTGGATCGAAGAATGTGTACTGCTGCTGATAGCGCAGCATCTTGATGGCGGATTCGCCGAGGACGGTGAAATAGAGAGCGGGACGCTCTGGAGTCGCATTGGCGAACACGAATTGGTGTGCCAGCGTGGTCTTGCCGCTGCCGGGTGCGCCAGCAACGATGTTGAAGGAGAACTCGGGGAGACCGCCGCCCACGATTTCGTCGAGGCCTGCGACCCCAGTGGACAGTTTGTGAATCGTCACCTTATCGCGTGGGTTCATGCGTTTCTCCGTATCCCGGAATTGCCATTGTCCAAGGCTATTTCCGGCCACACATCTAGCACAAGCTGTAAAGTTAAAGCTTCCCCAATGAAGGTAATGAGTAGCCCGAGCAATTGGGCAATCAGAATGACTTCCACCTCCCCAGCGTTGGGGCCGTCAAGTGGCGGGTCAAGTTCACCAATCCCCTGCAAGTATCCATCCGCCGTAATCTGTACCGCTCTGAGGCCGGGAGCTTCCGACTGAGCTAACGTCAGAGCACGAGAAGCGAGCGAGTAAAAACCGGCAACACCCGCAAGCGCACATAGATGCCGCCTCAACTTTTCATAGACACGAAAAAACGCGGGCTCCGACGGCTCGGAGCTCTCACCCTCAACGGCTTCGTAAGCAAGAAGGCGCTGGGCCAAATCTCGCGTCACTGGAAGTAGCATCGATTTCGTCCAAAGTTCTGCGCGCTTTACTGACAACTCGCGGAACTCACATCAGATAACGCTTTGATTGTTTCTTCGGTCTTTTCTTCTCGTTCTTTTGCGATCCGTCAGACTTGCTTCTGATAACAGCAAGAACCTCCAACGTCGTAGCCGTGTTACGGATGTTTCCGGAGATGCTCATGAGAGCGTCTTCCACAATCGGGTGGTCGTCGGCCAAAGACTCAAGACGACAGCTCACGTTATTGAGTTGAACAACTTCCTGCAAGATCTCATCGAAAGGCACGGGTACGCTTGACTCCGTTATGGCCTTGAGAGAGGGAGATACGTCTTCTATGAGTTGCAGGGTTAGGGCTGCGCCAAAAAAGGTAAGGAACAGCCCGAGTAACTGGCCGAGGAGAATGACTCCTCCCTCCCCACCGCGATTCTGGTCAATTTGCGAATCAGTCTCGCTCCCATCCTGCAGTGATCCATCCGTCGTGACCTGCACCGCGCAAAGACCAGGGGCTTCCAACTTCGCTAGCGTCAGAGCGCGAGAAAGCAACGAGCGATAATCGGCAACTCCGACGATTGCCGATAGAGGCAATCGCAGCTTCTCACAGACGCGAATCACCGCCGACTTCTTTGACTCAGTAGAACCGCTCGCAGCCGCTTCACAATCAAGCAGGCGCTGGGCCAAATCTTGCGTTTCCCGCGAAAGCATCATCTCGTTGCCATCCCAAGTGATCCTGAACGTGAACATTGAGGCGTGTACGTGTAATACCTGTAATCAGTAGGATGCTACACCTTATCCGCCCGCCTCAGGTAGATGATCCAATCTGGTGAATCTAGAAGCTCGCGTACGCACCAGAGCATCTGGTCATCTCCATATCCAACCACACCAGCAGTGAAGCGTTTCAGCTATGGAACATTTCGTCAAGAAGCCATTGCATACGGGACAAGTTCTCTGCCACATAACGCACCTCACACAAATAGTACCGATGACTCCTATCGGCGGCTGTCTCATATTGCTCACTCCTGGCACACGTCCACGCGAGCGGGCCTTAGTCCAAATCGGCAAAATGCATTTTCAACTCGCCGTGAAAGGCTCAAGGCCGGCTCAGTTAGCGCTTCCCGCAGATGTCGAAATGACCCTGGAAGAAATGGAGCGGCAACATATTAGCCTCGTGCTGCGGAAGGAGAACGGTAAAGTCGATCTGGCTGCCGCCACACTTGGGGTTCCCCGCAGCTCGCTATGTGAAAATCAAACAGCTACTTTTACAGAAGCTCGAACGTATTTTGCGGACCAAGCTTGGGGCGCGAGTTCAGCTACGCGCTGGGATGGACTAGCGTGCTCGGGGCTGTGTTAGTCCAAAAGCTTAACGGACGGCGTCGAAGTTTTCCTTCGTGGCGTGGCAGATGGGGCAGTGCTCCGTTTCTTTTGCGTTGTTGGTGACATCTCCGCAGATTAAGCAAACATAAAAAGTCGTCTGGACACGTTGCGCTTCCAAGTTCTCCAGAGCTTGCCCGTAGAGTTGAGCATGTACGTTTTCGGCCATGGATGCCAGAGTAAAGCTACGTACTGCATCCGCGTACCCGCTTGCTGCTATCGCTTCCTTAATGAATTCGGCATACATCACATCGCGCTCGTAGTCTTCGCCAGCCTTCGCCGCTTCGAGATTCTCGCGTGTACTCTTTACGTCGAACAAGTGGATGTCGGCGTGGGGCGTGCCGCCCAGTTTCACGATAATGCGTGCGTGATGCGCTGCATGAACTTGCTCGGCGCGGGCGCCGGAACGAAACAAGGCGGCGACACGCAAGTAGTCATCGGCTTCGGCTTTAATCGCAAATGCAGTGTACTTGATGGAGAAGTTGCTCTCACCTCCGTATGCAGTTTGCAGGTTAGTTAAGGTCTGGGATGGGGGAGCAGCCGCGTTGCTCATGGATATCCTCCTACAGGGCAGCGTACTATCGGAGTGGTATGCGAATGACCGCCTTGCCTCGGTAGATCAGGTTAGGCTGCCTTCGTTCCAGCGCCCTCTCGCAACGCTTTCAGAGCTCCGCCCCACGCGATCACCTCGTCCGCAACCGCGTGGACGGTCTTGTCATGCTGCTCGTGCGGTTTAAACGTCGTGAAGTTTTCAAAATCGGTATATAGCGAGAGCATCACCTGCGCCCGTACGGGAGCAACCTTGATTTCGCCCATTACAAGCCGGAGGTTCTCCACTGCACGGACACCACCCGCGCTGCCATACCCGATGAATCCAGCGGCTTTGTTGTTCCACTCCTGAAAGAGAAAATCAATCGCGTTCTTTAGCGCCGCCGATGTGGAATGGTTGTACTCGGGGGTGACGAAAATGAAAGCGTCAAGCGAGTCGATTTTCGCGCTCCACGTTTTCGTGTGCGCTTTGCTGTACTGCCCCATCAAGGGCGGCATGGGTTCATCCAGAAGCGGCAGCTTGTAATCTTCAATGTCAACGATCTCAAACTCGGCGTCCGTGCGGCTTTTCAGGATGTCGTTCGCCCACTTTGCCACAGCAGCGGCCTTCCGTCCCGGTCGCGTGCTCCCGACGATGATTCCAACTTTCAGCATGTGTGCCCTCCTTCTCGACTGACTGGCCTGATAGATGCATGACTGCGCCTCCGGTTGCAGGTAGTTTTCGATCAACCCCGCGTGGTTTGCCGTAAACAGTGGAGCCCGGCAACGCATCGACAGCGGCGGAACGCCGAGTACATTCACGTTTGATCAGAGGTCGAGCCATTCAACAATAAGGGTGCACTTTGTCGCCAATAATCTTGGAAACGCTCAACGAGCGCGGGCAAACAACCATGACGTTCGCAATCGCAGTGTGCCATCGCTCAGTGTGGTGCGCTGAGCAATCCGATACAGGCGCGACAGTTTATCGAAATAAAACTTCACTGGCGCAACTCTCGCGTCCTACGAACGGTCAACCAGAAGGTACCGAACCGTACATTCTCAGTGGTAGGCAAGTGACCAGCCCAGCATAACCGAATCCCGGAGGCCAATGTTTTTCGAGTCGGGGCAGTGAGCAATGTTGCACAGATTAAGTGTGATGGGGGCTCTACCATAGTCTCTGACCAACGTTTTGAAGGAGAACCGAATGAAATCGAAGAAGCCGTTTGCCGCCGTTCTGGGGTCGCTTGTTGTTCTTGCCGTGTCGTTGCCCATGATGGCACAAAGCACCACACAAGATTCACAGCCCGCTACCTCTCAGACCACCACAACAACGACAACCACACAGGGCACCGCCGCCCCCGTCGCAACCACACAGGACTCTGCCGCTCCCGCTGCGGCCACGCAGGGCACCGTCGCGCCCGACACCAATGCTCCCATGACCAAACGGGAGATGAAAGACCAGAGGGAACAGCAGAAGCAGGAGGAGAAGTCTGCGAACGCAAATGCCAAAGCCCAGAAGTACGAGGCCAAGGAAGCCAAGGACGAGGCCAAGGCGCTCAAGCAACAGAACAAGTCTACCGATGCGTCAGAGAAGGCCAACTCTCCTCAGTAGTTCCGGGGGCCAAGATGTCTGGAGATGATGGGGACGTTGCAGTTCCAATGGTTGCCTAATATGTGGGCTCCGGGTCAACCCCGTCATCATTCCATTTCTCTCAGAGTTGTAAGCGTGCAATGTTGACCAATCGCCGAATGCTGCAACTCTGAAATGGTCATCGATACTACTGCCGCTGGACGAGCCGAGTACAAGAAGACGTATTGCTTCTGCGGCCCTGATTGTAAAGTGAAGCCCGACCTACAGCAGTACCTCTGCAACTCTGCGACGACGTTTAAAGGCAGCCATTGCTGCTGCAGCTAAGCTCTCGCAAGTGGTATCCGTGGAGCAAGCGCTCCGCTATTCGATGGGATGGATTCACCATGGGCCGTTCAATAACACTGCCGCTTGTTATCCGTATTATGGCGCTCTTCCTCGTTGTCTCCATGTGTAATGTCAATTCGTCTGCGTACTCAGTTCTTACGCATGAGGAAATCGTAGACCTGCTGTGGACCAGTGAAATCCGCCCTATTCTACTCAGCAGGTATCCAGGACTGCCGGAAGACCAGATCAGGGAAGCTCATGCTTATGCATACGGTGGTGCCGTCATCCAGGACCTCGGCTACTATCCCTTCGGCAGCAAAGAATTCAGCAACCTTGTTCATTACGTCCGCAGTGGAGACTTTGTCAGTGAATTGCTAATCCAGAGCCGCGACGTCGATGAGTATGCATTCGCCATGGGTGCGTTGTCGCATTATGCTTCTGACATCGCGGGGCACCCAGCGGTCAACCTCGCCGTCGCGATTGAGTATCCGAAGCTGGAAGCAAAATTTGGAAAATCAGTTCGGTATTCGCAGGACAAGTCTGCGCATCTGAAAACAGAGTTCGGGTTCGACACAGTACAGGTCGCGAGGAATCGCTATGCCTCGCAGCAATATCACGATTTCATCGGATTCAAGGTATCGAAGTCCCTGCTGGAAAGGGTCTTTCCGATCATCTACGGAGTGCCGCTAAAAGACGTGCTGACCCACGAAGAACTCGCGGTCGGTTCCTATCGCTATGCCGTCGGTCGGCTCATTCCACAAATGACCCGGGTAGCGCTGCAAACCCATAAGAGGGAATTGATGCGCGAAAAAAAGAACTTTGCAAGACGGGAATTCCTTTACCGTCTTTCGCGCTCAGGTTATGAAAAGGAGTGGGGAAAGGACTATGTGAAGCCTGGTTTTGGCACGCGCATCGAATCAAGCCTTCTTCGATTCATGCCGAAACTTGGACCGTTGAAAGGGCTAGCGTTTAATACCCCGACCGCTCAAACGGAAGATCTGTACATTAAGAGCATTAATACCACCGTGGATCATTACAGGGGCCTTCTCGAAGCACTCCGCGCTGACGCGCTCGTACTGCCGAATTGTGACCTTGACAGCGGCAACGTAACCAAGGCGGCGGAATATTCGCTGACTGACGACACCTACGCGAAATTGCTGACTCGGTTGTCAGACCGGCAATTCGATCAAACCTCTCCGGAGCTTCGCGCGAACATTCTCGACTTTTACTCTGACCTCTCATTGCCGATCGAGACCAAGAAAGATGATGGTCACTGGCGCGGTGTGCTGATATCTCTGGAGCAGTTAAAGCTGGTCACGATGGCTTCGGGAGATGGGGAAAACGTTGAACTGAGCGCCCCATCCGTCCTTAAAGCGAGCGTTGTTCAGACAACGCCACGTGTACTCGTCATCGGCTTCGTCGGAGGATTCGTCAAGCACGATAATTTGGTGCACAGCGAAGTGCAACTTGCGGCTCGCCTGCGCAGATCCTATCTCCCGGGTGTGGACGTGGAAACGTTTGAGAGTTACAACGGGGAGAAGGCATGGGAGAAGGTGCGGAGTTTCCTGGACCCGAACCATGATTGGACTCTGACACCCGCGGAGAAGAGCAACGCCCGCATCATCATTTACGGGCATAGCTGGGGCGGATCGGAGGCTATCACTCTGGCACGAAAACTGGAAAAGAATGGCGTCCCCGTGCTACTCACCATTCAAGTAGATAGTGTTTCTAAGATTCGCGAAAATGACGGGGTCATTCCTGCAAATGTGGCCCAGGCCGTTAATTTCTACGAGACAAACGGGCGCCTTCACGGCAGGCCGTCGATTCGCGCCGCCGACCCGACACGCACCAAAATTGTTGGTAATTTCCGATTCGACTACCGACAGAGTGCGTACAACTGCAGTGCGTATCCATGGTATGACCGCGTCTTTTCGAAGGCACACACCCAAATTGAATGCGACCCAAGCGTGTGGAATCAAGTGGAGTCTCTGATCCGTACTGAGTTGCCTCCCCAATAGATCTGCCGGCCATTGGTGCTCCCCCTCCCATCGGTTCGTGACGCAATCCGTCTAACGCAGAAAACAAGCCATGGCGATTCCAGAGAAGGTCAATGTAGCTCAGACTTAGGGACGCTCGAAGGTTATACCTGAAGATGGTTCTTGAGGCCGTCGCGTACCTAAAGGGAACGCTGACAGAGATCACAAAAAATGAAAATACGAGTTAGAACGTACTTTGTTAAGATCAGCGCTCTGTTTCTGCTTTCGTGGCTGCTCGCGCTTGAATGCAGTTCACAAGTGACGCCCAAAACGGGGACGGTAAATGGTGCGCCGGAAACGATCGCCGTGCGACTGCAGGCGATAGCTGCCGGTGGAATGCTGGCGGATCTGCGATGGCCAAACTTCACTGATTATCGTCAAAGTACTCAAGAGCTGTATAAGGCAGTGAACTATGTACCGGTGTGGGTACGTGATGGGCAAGCATCTCCCCAAGCACTGGCAGTCATTGCTGAGTTCGTCAGTAGCCAGAAGAGAGGGCTAATTCCAGAAGACTACGACGCATCACGCTGGCCGCAGCGTCTGAGTGCACTGAAGGTCTCAGCCGGAAACCCGGATACGCTGGCTCGTTTCGATGCGGCGCTTACAGTTTGCGCCATGCGATATATCTCTGACCTGCACGGCGGGCGTGTCAACCCGAAGCACTCAGAGTTCAGCGTCACGATTGAGCACCAGAAGTACGATCTGCCACAGTTTCTGGCCCAGAAGGTATTGGCAGCAAACAACGTCCCGGAAATACTCGGCGCAGTCGAGCCCCAATATACTGGCTACAAACGCACCGAGGTTGTTCTACAAACCTATCTTGCCCTCGCATCTCAGGACCACGACGCGCCACTGCCTGACGTGAGTAACCTGTCAATCGGCGATGCCTATGCCGGGACTGAGCAATTAGCTCAACGCTTGCGATTGCGCGGCGATCTGGCGCAAAGCGCGGTGGTGAATACAAATGCCGGCATCTACGATGCGCAATTAGCGGAGGCGATCAAGCACTTCCAATCCCGACATGGATTGGAAGCGGACGGCATATTGGGCAAAGAAACACTGCGCCACCTAAACACTCCATTGAGCGTTCGCGTGCTGCAGTTAGAAGACTCTTTGGAGCGGTGGCGGTGGCTCCCGGCAGGCTATCCGCACTTACCCATCGTAGTGAATATTCCAGAATTCCTCTTGCGGACATTTGTGAACGATCACAAAATCGCCATGCGCATGGAAGTCGTGGTGGGCAAGGAACTGGCTCAGACTCCTGTCTTCGCAAAAGAGATGCAGTACATCGTCTTCCGCCCGTATTGGAATGTTCCACGGGACATTACCATCGCGGAAGTCGTCCCTGACATACGGAAGAACAGTAAGTATCTGGCGCACGAGAATCTGGAGATCACCGATCCGGCTGGCCGAGTGGTGACCACGGGAGCGGTGAGCGCTAACATCCTGGCGCAATTGCGGTCAGGCAAGCTCTTGGTGCGCCAGAGGCCAGGACCTGACAATTCGCTCGGGCTGGTGAAATTCATCTTCCCCAACGATCAGGATGTGTACCTGCACAGCACGCCCGCGCCAGAACTGTTTTCTCAAGCGCGCCGCGATTTCAGCCATGGATGCATACGGGTGGAAAAGCCGGTGGAACTTGCGGCGTGGCTGCTGCAAGATCAGTCGAAATGGACACAGGAGGCCATCAGTGCAGCCATGAACTCCGGTCCCAATAATCAGCAGGTGAAACTTACCAGTCCCGTGCCAGTGGTGATTGTGTATGTAACTGCGGTGGTTGAGGAAAACGGCGAAGTCTATTTCTTCGACGACATCTATGGGCACGATCGTTTGCTGAATGCAAAGCTCGCAAAGGGACCGCCGTATGACTAATCCCGGATGGACACTACCAACTGCGCACGCGGCCTACATCCACATGAACAAAATCGGATTTCTCGTAATAGCCCACACCCCCACGCTGCAGGGACAGGGCAGCATCGCGAACCTCGGCGGTAGGTACTCCCGGAATGCGAATATCGATGGCTTTCGCTTCGATGTGCTGGCTGTTCAGCGCAACGCCGGGTCCGCGTTTGCGGAGATAGCTGTTACTCGCCGGAGTGCGATAACCGCATACAATGTCAATTTCGCTGTCAGGGTGGCCTAGCTTAACCAGCAGATCATGCAAGAGATCGAATTCCCGGATGTCATAGTTCTTCACATCCCCGCTGCGGTGATCACGGAGAAAATGGTTCAGTTCCGCTATTGGGCCGTCAAGGTACTGATCACCTATCCGGTAGACAAGATTCAAATGCTCGCCGGTATGCAAGTGATAAAGATGCAGCCGATAGGAAACCGAATCTGCTGACAGGCTTGCATCGGCCGCTCTAACCGTAGGAGCCGCCGACAGCGCCAGAAGAGAAATCACGCCTGCAATCAATAAATTCTTAAACCGCATGTGGTTTTCACCAAAGTATTTCGTACATCTTCCTTAACTATATGCCGTACTGCAGAGCGGCGCCAGCAGCGTTGGCAAAACCGCGGGCTCAGATTTCGCGAAATGTCGAAGGCCTTTGTGTGCTCCCCTCCGACTCGACGCTCCCATCATTCAAGGTCAACCAGCGGGACTGTGAGCTTGATTGACCATTCTTCTTCAGCCGCAAATGGCACTCTACTGGAGACAGATCATTGTGACTACACCCCAAAGCATGCGAAAGGGGCAATCAGAACAGGAAACGCGTAGTCACCAAAGCCTGCAAGGGATAATTGTGCCGAGTTCACAGGGGCTGATGTTCTAAAGCTCCGTTGGTAGTGAGTCGACACTTCATGCAAAGTAACGGAGGAATTATATGTCGCAAACCATAGTAGAAAAAGCTGGTGAGCACTTCACTCGGTCCGTCCGCGAGGCTTCCCGTGTATCCGCGGCAATGGCAGACGCGGTCTCGGACGGCGTGGAAGTAGCCAAACGCGCCGCCAAGCAGGGCGGCGATGCCGCTGAGGACTTTGTGAATGATTCAACTCGGCGCATCCAGCGAAATCCGCTGGTTACAGTCGCAGCAACCTTGGTGACAGGTCTTGCGGTGGGGATGCTGGCGGGGTTGTCGATGCGGCGAAAGTAAGTCGCACTTTCGCGAGGAACGAGAAGAGTTAAAAAGCTACAACTCTCTCGGCCATATAGGTTAGACAAATTATGAGCATGGGGCGTACATCACCAGAGGGTGATTGCCCCATGCCGAGATTCCGCACCACGAGCACGGCGCTCTTTGCTGTGTGCTCTCTATACAAGCCGTGCGGACGCGCTCGGCTATGCGTCCAAACTTTGTATGCCCCGTCGCAATGACGGTCGCCGTCGCCTCTCCACGCCTCACCGTGCTCCGGCATGTGTTTACCGGCACTCCAGTTTCGATTAGGACAGATTCGCCGAGAAGCATCGACTGATCGAGTCAGGTTCGATCAACCGATCAACTTTACGTCTGCTAACCACGCCGCCAAGTGGAGATAGTATTCCAACGCTTGCGGTCCAAATGCCAATCAAAAGTGCGAAATTGCCAAAGTGAGTCGTGTACCTAAAGTTACGTGTGGACGCGCTCCCGTTAAAACCGAAGTGAGCAATTCAGACCAGACTACCTGATTCAGGGTAGGTAGGATTGCATCACGGTAATTACATTCCTGGCTACTCAGCTTTGCCGTGGGCTGCGGAAATTATGCTAAACGCTAACGCGGGCAAGCCAGGAGACCCGCTCCGGAATAGGCACGTGTAACGCCTTGCAACTGGTTGAAGAGGAGAATCTTTGAAAATGAGTAGATTTAAAGCCAGCACTATAGGAATTCTGGCATTCCTGTTAGCGATCGTGATCTCCGGATGCGCAGGCGGTCACGACTATAATCCAAACGCGGGAGTACCTGGCGACCCATTTACCCCGCCCACCGTGACTTCCGTCACTCCACCAGACGGCACTGTCATCATTTGTCCCGACATCCCCGTTGTTACCGCAACCTTCAGCAAGGCGATGAACCCGTCGACCTTTAAGACCTCTACATTTACGTTGACCTCGGCAGGGGTGAACGTGCCTGGTGCCGTCACCTACGATGCGCCCACCAACACAGCCACCTTTACACCTACGACCGCTCTTGCAGCGAGTACCAAATTCACCGCCACGATTACAACCGGGGTGGCTGACACGTTTGGCAATACTCTGGCGACCAATTTTGTGTGGGCGTTCACGACCTCCACTTCATGTGCGGCACTCCCGCCGACCGTGACGTCCGTAACTCCTCTGGATGGCACCGTAGAGGTCTGTCCCAACACCGCCCTGGTCAGCGCAACCTTCAGCAAGTCGATGAATCCTACCACCATCACTACCTCCACATTTACTTTGACCGATCCCGGCGGGACGGTGGCTGGGGCAGTTGCCTACAATGCGTCGTCCAATGTTGCCACCTTTACACCCACGACTAGTCTCACACTGAACACCCAATTTACCGCCACGGTTATGACCGGGGCGACTGATACGTTCGGCCTTGCGCTACAGGCCAACAAAGTGTGGACGTTCACCACCGCCCCGAGCGCCGCTACGTGTGCGACGCCACCGCCGGCCATACTGTTGAGATCGGCCTGCAATTACGGAATTCTGGCTGGCCAAGCAGTTACCAACACGGGCCCGACCATTATTACCGGTGGAAACCTTGGGCTTAGTCCGAATAGCCTTAGCTCAGTGACAGGATTTCCTCCGGGAACCGTCGTGCCACCTTTTGCGATACAAACCCCTCCCAGTTCCACGGCTCCAGCGCAGGGGCAAGTAGACTTGACCGCGGCATTTAACCAAGCCGCTGGAGTACAGGGAGCTGCAGTCCTCCCAGGAAATTTGAGCGGCCTAACCTTCGCGCCCGGGGTATACAAAACTTCCAGCACCGTTGAATTGACGGATGCAAGTCCGACTGGAGCCTTCACCCTTGACGCCCAAGGCAACGCCAATGCTACTTTCATCTTTCAGGTCGGTTCCTCGCTGACAACGAGTCCGGGCACCAAAATGATTCTTGCCGGAGGCGCTCAGGCTCAGAACATCTTCTGGGAGGTTGGCGCTTCAGCTACTCTCGGAACAACCTCCGTATTTCAGGGAAACATCCTGGCTCAAGCATCCGTCACGCTTAAAACCGGCGCGACACTAAACGGCAGAGCGCTGGCCCGGACGGCCGCAGTCACATTGGACAGCAATGCGGTTAACGTACCTTCAGTTTGCCAATAAGGTATTCGGGAGTGGATCAGCCTGAGGCTGGTCCACTCCCGGTCAAAGTTTGAAGAGCAGGATTTTTCGTATTGAATCCCGGAGGATTTTACTTATGTCGTGTCATTCCAAGGGCCGCATTGCGCGTGTGTTAACAATGCTACCGGCAATGATTGCTGTCCTATCTACCTGTGCCACCCTTGCAACTGCTCAGAGCCAGCCCGCTCCCAAGTGGGAAGTTTACGGTGGATATTCTTTCCTAGATCCCAGTGCGACTGTGCACGGTACCCTTCCCTTGGGATTGGTTCCGTTGAGCAGCGACCTGGATCCGAATACACGGGGAGCTGGCGCCGCCGTCACCTATGATTTCAATCGCTGGTTTGGCCTCACTCTTGATGCCAGTGACAATTGGGGAGATGGTGGAAAGACCGTACACGATAGAATTGACGATACTGGCTTCTCCAACCTTTCCCTAGGACCAAAGTTCACACTCCGTAGTCATCATTTCGCTCCGTTTCTCGAGGGGCTGGTGGGAGACCACCGTCTTATGCCGGAGCCCTTCCATAACGTCAACAAACTAGGGTTCATGGTCGGCGGCGGTCTGGATTTCAATCTGACCCGGCATGTTGCTTTGCGGCTGATCAGGGCCGACTATGTGATATCCAACTACAGGTTTGGTCCTTCATCCACGACTCCGAGCACTGATTTCAGGGCCGTAAGACTGCAAAGCGGACTCAACTTCATGGTCGGCGGCGGAGCGCCTCCGGTGGCACCTAGTGCGGCTTGCTCGGTACAGCCATCGGAAGTCTTTGCCGGCGAGCCAGTAACCGCGACTGCGAGCGGATCCAATTTCAATCCCAAGCGTACGGTCAAATATGACTGGTCCGGTACCGGAGTAAAAGTTTCCGGCAGCAGCGCTTCCACCCAGGTTGACACGAACGGCCTGGCACCTGGTTCCTACCAGGTCACGGCCAACCTCAGCGACGGCAGCCATCGCGGCGTCGCTTCTGCCAGCGCTCGCTTCACCGTGAAGCAGCCGAATCCACCGTCCATCTCGTGCTCCTCGACCCCTACCACGGTACCGATGGGCGGGAGCTCAACCATCACCTCGAACGCCACCAGTCCTGACGGCCGCAGCTTGAGCTACAGCTATGCTGCCAGCGCTGGGAGCGTTACCGGCAACACCTCTACGGCCACCCTGGACAGCAGGGGTGCAGAGCCTGGGCCGATCACCGTGACCTGCAATGCAAGCGATGATCGCAACCCGCCGCTCACGAGCACTTCCACAACTACGGTGAACGTGCAAGCACCGGCAGTTACCGTTGTCGAGGAGACCCCGGAGGTTATCGCCATCGCGAAAAGGCTTGCTCTCCACAGTGTTTATTTTGCAACCGCCAAGCCTACGCCAGCGAATCCCGATGGTGGTCTGCTTGCCAGTCAGGAGAAGACTCTTACTGCGCTCGCAAGTGATTTCCAGACCTATCTCCAAAGCAAGCCAGATGCCCACTTGACTCTTGAAGGCCATGCCGACCCACGCGGTTCGGTGGAATACAACCAGGCGCTCTCCGAGCGCCGTGTTGAACGCACCAAGCGCTTCCTGGTCGAAAAGGGTGTCCCGGCAGCGAGTATTCAGACTGAGGCGTTCGGTAAACAAGAAAATCTCACCGACGCCCAAGTAAGAAGCGCGGTGGAACGAAACCCCGAGCTGAGCACGGGAGAACGGCAGAGATTGCTCGGTCATATCAAAACGATCTTTCTTGCCAGCAACCGTCGTGTGGACATCACCCTGAGCAACGCTGGGCAGAAGTCCCAGCAGTCAGTCCGCGAATACCCATTCAACGCCGCGGATTCACTGACCCTGCTCGATACCGCGGAGACCGGCAAGCCGGCAAATCCTGCGGCGAAAAAGAAAAAACACACGACGAAGCAATAGCTTAGGTAGTTGCGGTCCGGTGTGGTCCGTCGTCCAGCGGCGGGCCACAGCTTTTCACCGCCGGTTGTATTCAATAAGGCCAAATCCCCATAAGCGATTCAGAAGGCTGGAGAACACACCGCGCAATCGGTTCGCGTGGCTTCACGAATAGCCGCAGCGGCGCGTAAAAGAGGTACCCTGAGACTATGCAAGTTGTAAAAGCGAGTTTTCGCCTTCTGTTGCTGCTGAGTCTGTTATGCGCTCCGCTGTTGGCTCAATCTGTGTTCAAGGCGCTTTCATCCGGCGCTGCAGCTGCGCAGACGGCGGTTACGAATGCCGATCCGCTGGGCCGCGACACACCGCGCGGCACACTCACAGGCTTTATGCAGGCCGCACAGGAAGGCAACAATGAGCGTGCTGCCGAGTATCTCCAGCTTCCCCGCCAGGAAAGTGAGATTGACTCCGAGCGCGTCGTGCACGATCTGAAAGCTCTGCTCAACCACGCTTACTTAGGCCGCCTCGGCTCCATCACAAATAGTCCCGAGCTCACCTATGATCCGCAGCTTGAGTCCAATCATCAGCGTGTCGGCGAATTCACCGTGAATGGCAAAGAATTGCCGCTGCTGGTGGTGCGCGTGTCTGACGGCAACAGCGGCCATCTCTGGCTCATTAGTTGGGCAACGCTGAGCAAGACCGAAGACCTCGCCAACGATGCGCGCTCGCACGAGTTGGAGCAACGCCTGCCGCGCCTGCTGGTGCGCCATAGTATTCTCTCAATCCCGCTCTGGGTCTGGTTGGCCTTTCTGTTACTTATGCCGGTTGCGCTGCTGGCCGGAGCTGCCGCTGTAGCCGTGGTGGGCGCGCCTGCATGGTTGCTGACCCGCTTCAATCATCATGCCGCGCAGTCGGAAGTCTGGACGAACATTCGCGGCCCCGTGCTGCTGTTCGCCGCGGCCGCTGCGCACGCCATCGGCATGCGCATGATCACCGTGCCCTTGCTCTTTCGCGAGTACTACCTCAAGGTGCAGGGCACCGCGCTGCTGTTCGCGGTAGCTTGGCTGCTGTGGGATTTTGTAACCGTATGGACTCGCCGCATGCGCCGCCGCATCACCGCTGCTGAAGATCGCGGCAGGCTTTCGTTGACACTGCTATTGCATCGCATGATGAAGGTCGGCATTGTCACCGCCGCGATGTTCAGCATCCTCTACTACTACTGTGTTATAAGTATGGTTCCTCTTTTGCGATTTCAGTAGCATCGAAACGTGCGCGGCGGTAAGTTGAGCTCTCATGAGAGCTCGCCGGGAGCAGTCCAGCAGTCAGTCGGAGCGTTTGGCCACCTATCTGGAGCGGCTATCGCAGGTCGCCGGACATGCCGATCGCATCGTTCCCATGCAGAACTACACCAAGGGGCTTTTTCTTCCTATCGAGCGTAAAAGCGTCGAACCAATGGCGGCGCGTCTGGCGCCGGCAAACGTGCGGCAGATGCATCAGTCACTGCATCACATCGTGGCCGAGGCGGCTTGGAGCGACTCTACCTTGCTCCGAGAGATTCGCCGTCAAGTGCTGCCCGCCATGACGAGTAGACATCCGCTAAGCGCCTGGATCGTCGATGACACCGGCTTTCCCAAGAAAGGTACGCACTCGGTTGGGGTGACCCGGCAGTACTGCGGGCAACTTGGCAAGCAGGAGAACTGCCGTGTTGCAGTCAGCCTGTCGCTGGCTACCGAGCAGTCGAGTCTCCCTGTCGCATACCAGTTGTACCTGCCTGAGATCTGGGCGCAAGATTCGGCGCGACGAAACGAGGCTGGTGTACCGAAAGAAATTCGCTTTCAGACCAAACCAGAGATTTCGCTCGAACAGATTCGCTTGCTGACCGAAGAGGATGTGCCGCGCGCCCCGGTGCTGGCCGACGCCGCCTATGGCAACGACAACGGATTCCGCGATGGCCTGCACGAACTGGGGTTGGAATATGCTGTGGGCATTCAGTCTTCGACCTCGGTCTGGCCGCCAGGCTTGGCTCCACTCCCCTCCAAGGCTCGCGGCGCCATGGGACGTCCACCAAAGCTGCTCCGGCGAGATGAGCGACATCAACCGCTTTCGGTCAAGGAGCTAGCCTTGTGTCTGAGCCCGAGTGACCTGCGCCGAGTGAGTTGGCGCGGAGGGACGCGTGGCACGATGCATTCCCGCTTTGCCGCCTTGCGCGTTCGCGCGGCGCATCGGGACTACGAGCGCAGTCAACCTCGCGAAGAACAATGGTTGTTAATTGAGTGGCCAAAAGCAGAGAAGGAGCCAACAAAATACTGGCTCTCCAATCTTCCGGCGTTGATCAGTGTACGGAAGCTGGTGGCCACGGCAAAGCTGCGTTGGTGCATCGAGCGCGACTATGAGGAGCTAAAACAGGAGCTTGGTCTGGGACACTTCGAAGGGCGAAACTGGCGCGGCTTTCACCATCATGCCAGTCTCTGCATTGCCGCCTATGGGTTCCTTGTGATGGAGCGATGCCTTTTTTCCCCCGCACTGCATGCAGCCGACATCGAACTTCGCCTACCCCGCCTGCTCCACAGCAGCAAGCCCCGTGGCGCTGCCGATTAGAACGGAACGGCACAATCCTTATTCCATCGCAACCCTGCGTCGCCAGATCGCAACCCACTTGGCGCGTTCGCTACCCAGGTGTCCCTGCTGTCTACGTCCATTCTTATAACACAGTAGTACTACTTGGCGGGCTTTAATCTTTCGACGGCGCTCGCTGGGCTCGGCATTGGCGGCATCGCCGTTGCCCTGGCCGCGCAGAAGACCATCGAGAATCTCTTCGGCGGAATCAGCATCCTCTCTGATCGCGTGATGCGCGTCGGCGATCTCTGCCGCGTCGGCGAAACCATCGGCACAGTAGAAGACATTGGCCTTCGCTCCACCCGCATCCGTACCGACGAGCGCGGACTCATCTCGGTGCCTAACGGTTCGCTCGCCTCCGCCAATGTCGAGAACCTCAGCGCTCGCGATAAGATGCGCGTCTTCTGCAATATCGGTCTGCGCTATGAAACCAGGCGCGAACAACTCGAAGACGTGCTAGCCCGGGTGAGAACGATGCTGCGCGATCATCCGCGTGTCGAGAGCGCATCCGCATGGATACGTTTGGCAAAACTCGCCGACAGCGCCCTGCAACTTGAGATGCAGGCCTACGTGCTGACACGCGATTATGACGAGTTCACCGCCGTGCGAGAGAATCTGCTCCTACGCGTGATGGACATTGTGGAAGACTGCGGAACCTCGCTCGCCTATCCGTCGCAGACCATCTATCTTGCGGGCGACGCACAGGTACCGCCGATGAAGACTCGAGCCAGCAGAGAAATATTGTCTCGTGAGTAAGCAACACTTTATTCATCTTCGGCGACAATACTGTTACCGTTCACTCTGCCCCGGCGCGATGACTACGTCTCTCCGGCTTGCTCTTGTGAATTACTCTTTTCAATCCAAAGAGGATTATTGCTGACGACGATCAATATTGATCAGCCATTCACGAGCAAGGCGCTGATACTGGAGATCGGCCAACTTCCGATCCAAAGCGGAAATCCCGGAGGATAACAAATGTGGCAAATCAAGAGCGTGGCTCCTAGGGCTCACAAGTTCGCAATACGCAGTCTGCTTTTTATAGGTACAACAACCTTGTTCGCGTTCTTGGCTCTGGCGCCAGCGGCCAACGCACAAGTTGTTATCAGCGTGTCAACTCCACCCATCTGCTCCTACGGCTACTATGAATATGCACCGTACGGATGCGCACCCATGGGTTTCTATGGACCGGGCTATTTCTTTAACGGCATTTTCCTAGGCGTGGGCCCATGGGGTAACTGGGGTTATAGCCACGGCTGGGGTGGTCATCGCTTCAACGGTGGTGGTGGAGGAAGATACGTCGCCGGACGCCGATACGACCGTGGACATGGCCCATCTGCTGTACGCGCGAACCACAGTGGAGGGTTTCATGGTAATGCCTCGGTACGTGCCTCGCATGGCGCAGTAGCGCATAGTGGCTCGTCCCATGGTGGCTCGCATGCCGCGACAGCACATGGTGGCGGCTCTCACGGTGGCGGTGGTGGCGAATCGCATGGTGGCGGCGAACGCCGTTAGCCGGTAGCTGCTGAAGTTGGCAGCGTACGAACAAAGAGCGGCGGAGCGTAACAGCTCCGCCGCTCTTTGCTTTGAATACACAATCGCGCCCGATTGTCTAACGCTTGCTGAGATATTAGCGTCAGTTTACCGTCGCGCATGGAGTTTGTTCACGACCGCAGGCAGCGCCTCGCCAGAAGAAGCCTTGACCAAGCTCACGCTTATTAACACTTGTGAGCAATAGTGAACAGCTCCGGTAGATCCAGTTCTGCCAGAATTTATAAGTGCTAAGCGTCAGGCCCGCGGCTACTGATTTGCGCGGCTGAATTCTAGCCTGACCAAGGAGAATCTCGAGATGACACCGCACCGAACTGCGCTTTTGCTGTTACTAATCACCACCCTCGCTACGCTGCAAACGGTGGCAAAAGCGCAATCCCTGGTGGCTTCGGAAGACTCTTCCAGTACGGCCGCAATCGAAGCCCCGACCCAGATTGATCTGACCTACACGCGCCCGACCCAGGAAACCAAGCTCCGCAACTACGTCTTTGACGCATTTGGCCCGTATCCACATCTTCGGTTCGGCTGCCCTGGCTGGCGTCAGCCTGGCCGAACATACTCCGTCGAAGTGGCAGCTAGGCGCTGCCGGTTATGGGATGCGCGTTCGGCTCCGATTTCGGCATCGCGGCGATCAGCACCACGACGCGCTATGCGCTGGCAGAAGTCTTAAAAGAAGACACGCTGTACTACCGCTGTGAGTGCAAAGGTGTATTCCCGAGGCTGAGACACGCCGTGGTTTCATCCGTGACGGCACGCCATGGCGAAGACGGCCACCGCTCCTTCTCTTTATCTGCGTTCATCGCGCCCTATGCGGGCACGGTGACGGCGGTGTACGCCTGGTATCCCGACGACTATGGCCTCCGGTCGGCGCTGCGGATGGGCAACTACAACCTGCTCGGGAGCGCGGGCGAGAACATCCTGCTCGAGTTTGTCTACGGCGGTCCGCACTCCCTGCTCTCTCGCATGCACCTCAACAATCCGCACGCCGCGCCAGATCCGAGTTCAAAGTGAGTGAACACCAAATGGAAGCGGTCGCGGGTATGGCTGCTCCAATTTCTGCGCAGCCAGTCTCACCCCAGTCGCCGGATGGAAGCGCCTCTAAGTGGGTGATCACCGAATTTCTTGAGTGGTTCGGTGAGCTCGCCATCTTTTTCTGGCGCGTTGTTCGGGCCGCGTTAACCCCTCCGTTTGAGTTCCGCGAGTTGTTCCGGCAACTCGACGAGGTCGGATCGAAGTCCCTGCCATTGGTTGCATTGGCTGGCGCTGCAATCGGGGTTGTGCTTGCGCTGGAGTCCATTCAAAGCATGACTCGATTTGGCGCCAAATCGCTGCTTCCGGCGGCGCTCGTGTATTCCGTTGTCCATGAGATAGGTCCGATCATCACTGCTCTGGTGGTCAGTGGTCGAGTGGGCGCAGGCATCGGCGCGGAGTTGGCGTCGATGAAAGTAACCGAGCAGATCGATGCCATCGAAGCGTCTGCGGTAAATCCTTACCGGCTGCTCGCGGCAACTCGCATTTTGGCTTGTACTCTGATGCTGCCATTGCTGACCCTTGCTTCCGATGCTTGCGGCTTGGTGATGGGTTGGGTCGCACTGGCCATGGTTGAGCCGCTCTCGTTCCATCAGTTCATCATTAGCGGCTTCAAGGGCGCGGGTTTCAATGATTTCCTGCCACCCACTTTCAAGACCGCTGTGTTTGGACTGATTATCGGGTTGGTCGCTTGCTTTCAGGGGATGCGCACGCGCGGAGGTGCTGAGGGCGTGGGCCGTGCAGCCACCAGTTCGGTAGTTTTGTCCTCGCTGTTCGTTATCTTGGCTGATGTGGTGCTCGTGAAGTTCATCATCATCTTTTTCCCGTAAACATTGGTTCGAATAACTATGGCCACAACCGAACAAATCTCGAAGAAGCTAGAAGCCGAGGAAGACCGCCGGCGCGCCGGTTGTTGCCGTCGAAAACGTGTACAAGTCCTTTGGAACTCAAACGGTCTTGAACGGGGTCAGCCTCACCGTGGGCCGCGGCGAGACCCTGGCGGTACTGGGGCGCAGCGGTACCGGCAAGAGCGTTTTACTAAGGCTGATCATTGGCCTGCAGACAGCCTGACTCGGGATCGGTTTCGCATTCACGGTACGAGACATCGCCGGCATGTCTTTGGATCAGCTCGGTGAAATCCGGCTGAAGATGGGTTTTCTGTTTCAACATGCCGCGCTTTACGATTCGCTGACCGTCGAGCAGAACGTGGCTTTTCCTTTGCAGCACCACAACAGAGGAATGTCTAACTCTGAGCGGGGCGACCGCGTCAAGCAGCTACTGGCGGAAGTTGGCATGGAAGGGCATCTCGATAAGATGCCTTCGGATATTTCCGGCGGCATGCAGAAACGGGTGGGGCTGGCGCGTGCGCTTGCCTTGGATCCAGACATTCTGCTGCTCGACGAGCCTACCGCTGGACTCGATCCCATCAGTTCCGCTGAGATCGGCGATCTGGTTCTCAAACTCCAGGCGGAACATCACATGGCATCCATCGTAGTGACGCACGATCTGCACAGCGCAAAGATCATTGCGAATCGTCTGACTCCTGCTCGATCAGGGCAATGTGGCGTTCGAAGGCACCTTTCAAGAACTTCAAGCAAGCGACAACGAGTTAGTTCGTGAGTTTCTAAAGCATTCGTAGGAGAACGCATGTCAAGAGCAGCGCGGTTAGGAGCTTTTATCGTCGCGACGCTAGCCATTCTGGTGGCTGGTGTCTTCGTCATCGGGAGCAAGCAGTATCTTTTCAGCTCGACGTACCAGGTGAAGGCGCAGTTCGACAATGTGGCTGGATTGGATGTGGGCGGCGATGTGCGGGTAGGCGGAGTCCACAGTGGGACGGTGCACAGCATCTGATTGCCGCACAAGCCTGGCGAAAAGGTCACCGTGCTCATGGACCTCAGCAAATCGACGCACGAGATCATCAAGCAAGACTCCGTTGCTACGATTGAGACCGAGGGAATGTTGGGCAACCAGTATCTGGCAATCTCGTTTGGCTCTGCTGGTTCTGGCGACGTACGGGATGGCGATCTGCTCGCCAGCCAACAGCCACTCGAAATGGCGGACCTGCTCAAGAAAGCAAACGGCATTCTCGATAGCAGCCAGCAAGCCATCCAGAACACCACTCTGGCGACGGCAAGCCTGAACTCGATATCCGCCAAGATCGATCGGGGCCAAGGAACCGTAGGCGCGCTGGTGAACGACAGGCAGCTCTACACCAACCTTGAACAGACGACGAGCAACCATGCGTGACACAATGGCGCAGGCGCAGGCAGGAGTTACCGACTTCCAGGAGAATATGGAAGCCCTGAAGCACAACTTCTTCTTGCGTGGATACTTCAAGAGCCGAGGCTACGAAGACTCCGCCGAGTTGGCTAAGAATGAAATCGAAGGGATGCCGCAAGGCACACCCGTGAAGGAATTCACATACTCATCCAAGCAGCTTTTTGATAAGCAGGATTCGGCCAAGCTGAAGAATCAGAAATCACTCCATGCTGGCGGCGAGTTCCTGGCTGACAACCAGTTCGGCTTCGCGCGTGGTCGTGGTATCCGCCGGCAAAGAAGGCGATGCCCAGAAGGAACTGCTGCTAACCGAAGCGCGGGCCATGGTTGTGCGCGAGTATCTGGTCGAGAACTTTGGATTCGATGATAGTCAGCTCAAAACTCTTGGAATGGGAAAGCAGGCGGCCACGAAGTCAGACGGCGACTGGGGAACGGTGCAGATTCTTATCTATCGTGCTGGGACCGAGGTTCCGCGCAATAAGGTAACGACGGCAAACTCATCTCCGAGTGCTTTAGTCCAACCTGCGCAGTCCCCTTCAGCCGCAGCATCGAAAGCGCAAGAGTAGTTTGCAGTAGGTGGAATGCGGGATGGCTAGGTCTCGGCTATGCGGGCACAAGGAGTGCCAGCACCAGAAGCACGACGAGCCTGGCAAATTCATCGGAGCGGTGTTGCGGCCAAGCACCGCGCAGTTCACCCTCCTTTCAAGCTGCTGGGAGGCGCACGCTCGGTGTGCTGTTCAACGGAGCATCGGCAGAACCAACAACTGACTTCACCGAATGCATCAGTTCCCACGAGTACTCCACTTCCTGTCCGCACTCGAAACAGACTTGGTACGTCCGGTTCTCGATCGTGAAGACACGGCCCAGATGGCTGTGATGGCACTCGAAAACATAGTCGAAAATCCAGTGCAGGGCGGTCATAAGTCCTGCGCCCTGTGCCGGCGCTCGAAATCTCCGTTGGCATCCAGCCACTCCAGAAGAGAGCGAACACTCGTCCGAGCCAGCGCAATCGAGCAATCAGCCGCTCCGTAATAGACATTGATCGTGTCGCCGTCGGCGTTCATCGTGTTTCCGCAGGGAAACACGACATCGTCCACGTCGCCATGGCGCTCATAGTCAGCCTCCGGCCCAAATATCCATTGATCGCCCCGACGCAAGCATTTGTCTGGCTGCTCAAGATCGAACAACGCCAGGCCCAATCGGTACAGGCAGCCCGAAGGCGTGTGCCGCACTCCGTGGTAGAGCATGAGCCACCCCCGGTCGGTTTGAATAGGCGGCGAAGAGAGGCCAATCTTGTTGGCGTCCCACCACGCACCGCGGCGGGCCTCCAGCATTACTTTGTGGCTGCCCCAATGGCGAAGGTCAGGCGAGTACGAGATCCAAATGTGCGCACCTAAAGTAGTCATCGGCCGATGAATCAGTGCCCAGCGTCCATCAATCCTGTACGGAAGAAGCGCCGCGTCCTTGTCATCAGGTGACATGATCACCCCGAATCTCTCGAAGCTACGGAAGTCCTTCGTGAGGGCCAGCGAGACGCCAGGGCCACCACGTGAATAAGAGGTGTAAACCACAGCGTACTGCTTCAGTTCCGGCACCCAGGTGATTCGCGGGTCTTCAATACCCCAAAGCTCTTCTGGATATTTCTCCGGATCTGCCATGAACGTCGGCGTCGAGTCGATCTGCCATCCGTCCATGCCGTTTATCGAGCGTGCCGCACAGAGATGCGAGAGTCCCCTACGGTCTTCCACGCGGCAGAGCAGCAGCGTCGATCCATCTTCAAGCAAGGTTGCTCCGGCGTTGAAAACACTGTTGATTTGGTATGGCCAGTCCTTGCTTGTGAGTATCGGGTTCGCGGCATGGCGGTGCAGCAACGGTTCGTCATCGATTACTAGGCTCATGAAATCTCCAGCGGAGTGCGCGAACTGAGAGAGGCGCGTGAAGTGGCGATCGCTTCGTGCTTGGTAAATGGCAGTTCCGCGTCTTCCAGCAGACGCATCTCTAGCAGCGCCATCAAAAAGGAGAGGGTGGACTCCGCCCCCTGATTCTCGTTGACGCGGTCGGGATGCAATCCATCGCGACACCCACCAGTGCTGGAGTCGTAAAGCACAATCTGCAAATCATTGTCGCCCAGGAACCAGTTGAACGCCGACCATGCCTCTTTCAGCCAGCGGTCAGCGGTGGTCGCGCGAAATGCCGCCAAGCATGCTGACACCGTTGCCCCAGCTTCTACGGGTTGCTGATCGAAGCGCGCCTTCTCGCCACCCTTGCGGTGAAAGCCCTGCGATCCAATCGGGACGAAGTGTCCCTTGATCTCGCAACGCTGCATCGTCACAACCCAGTCCAAAGACTCAAGACCTGCCGTGAGCATTGCTGTGTCAGAGGTCCGCATCGCACATGCGATTAAGGCCTGCGGCAAGCGCGCATTCGAGTACGCGAGAACGTCCTCAAACCAATGCCAACCCTTCGAGTGATTGGAGGCGTAGATGTCGAGCAGCCGGTGCGACAATTCGTCCATCGTTTGCAGCGCCGCTCTGTCTCCAGGAAATCCGCTGAGATACTCCTGCAGCCCCAACGCCGAGAATGCTATCGCTCGCGGACTTCTGAAGCTCAGAATCGCAGGGAGGGCTGATTCAAACAGACGCCCAGCCGTGCCCCGGAGATCCGCAGACGTGGACCGCCCCAATACTGTTCCCAGACTCCACAATGCCCGGCCGTGACTATCTTCCGAACCCGCAGCCTCGAGCCACTGGCGTTCGTAGCTTAGGAAATTCCTGAAGCGGCCTGTCGCAGGATTAAACGCATGCCAGAGAAATGCCAGGTAGCGCGATGCAAGATTAGCTGACTCAGAGAGCGTGGTCATTCCGAGCTCTTCCATCAGAACAGCTACGATCAACGCTCGAGCATTGTCGTCCGTCGCATAACCTTCGCCGTAATTTGGAACGGAAAACACTGCGTGTTGCAAGAGCCCGGTGTGATCGGTCATCCGGTATAGGTGGTCCAGTTTGAAGGATGGCAGCCTGTCCAGCGTTCTTTCGGCATTCAAGTCTGAAAACGCGATGCGCGGTACCTGCATTCTGTCGGAGCGAGCGCGAACGAACGTGCTCATGTAAGATTCGGCAACCTTGTTCCAGACCGTATCCCGTGCGTAGAGGTACGCGCGCTTACGCATCGCGTGACGTGCCACTTCGTTGTCCAGCAGTTCAATCGTCGCCGGCGCGATCGCATTCGAATCTTCGAACGGCACCAGTACTCCGCGGCCCTCGGCCAACAGCTCGGCGGCGTGCCAGTACGGAGTCGATACGATCGCCTTGCCCGCTCCGAGCGCGTACGCCAGCGTACCCGACACGGCTTGCGCCTCATAGCGATAAGGAGTGATGTAAATGTCAGCCGAGCCGACAAACTGCGCCATCTCTTCCGGGCTGACGAACCGGTTGTGGAAGATCACACTGCGCTCAACCCCGAGCTTTCTCGCCAGTGCCTGAAGTTGCAACCTGTACTGGTCGCCTTCTCGCCGCCGGATATGTGGATGGGTGGCGCCCACGACCATATACACGGCCTCTGGATGCTCGGCGACGATAAGAGGAAGCGCTTCAATCACGCGTTCAATCCCTTTGTTCGGAGAGAGCAATCCAAATGTCAGCAGCACCGCCCTGCCCTCTGTTCCCGAGGAGTCTTTATAGTAGTTGGGGTCTCCGAATGGCAGGTCAGGCACGCCATGCGGAATGACGTCGATCTTTTCTTCCGGTACGCTAAACACCTCTTGCAGAAGGCGGGATGAATGTTCGCTCATTACGATCAGCCGGTCGGAGAGCGCGGCGATCTCGTCCATCACGATCCTTTGCATAGGGTCGGGTTCCCGGAGAACTGTGTGCAGCGTCGTAACTACGGGCATTTTGAGCCGCCTCAGCAGTCGCAGGATATGGCTTCCCGCAGGGCCGCCGAAGATGCCGTACTCATGCTGAAGGCAGACCAGGTCAACGTTGCTGAAGTTAAGAAAGTCCGCGGCGGCGTCATAGGAAGATGGGTCGCCCTCCGTCAGTTCGAATCGCACCCGCGGTGGATAGAGGTACTGAGAGCCTGGGTCATTCACCGGCACCGCGAGCAACTGAACAGTTTCGTACTCTGCACCGATGGCGTCGCATAAGTCTGTCGTAAAGGTTGCGATTCCACACTGGCGCGGAAGATAGTTTCCGATTACTGCGACTCGGCTCGGAAGCGAAGCGCTTACTCTTGATCGCAACGACGCCGCAAGTTTTCCTTCGAGCATGAGCGTGCGTACTTTCATTCCAGGTAACCTTCCGCTCAATAATGCGTTCTCTCGTGACGACATTCGGGGCCCCTCAGTGTTGTTTTGCGCGATTCACCGTCGCCCGGTTACGAGGTTAAAGATGAGGACGACCAGCGCCACAACTAACAAAATATGAATCAGGCCGCCGGCAATGTGAAGGCTGAAGCCTAGCAGCCACAGAATCAGGATGATCACGAAAATTGTCCAAAGCATTTCGAACCTCCGCGCACCGTGAGCACCCGGGACTCGACGTCCCCCGGGTACACACGCGCGCTCAAACTCTGCTTGTTAGTTTGCTGCTCTGGCCTGTGCCTTTGCGCCGCGAACTGCAGTCAGGAACGACCGGGCCGCGTCTGGGACAGCCACCCGGCCCGTCAGTACGGCGCGGGTCGAAACATGCTGTCCGTAGACAGCGTGCATGGAGTCATCGTCGCGGCGGATTGATGCGCCGTTCAATGTGAGCCCGGCAAATGCGCCTTTGGCGCGAGAGTAGGTGAGGATCTCTGTATTCAGCTTCCAATCGGTGTCGGCTGAGGCGTGGCGGCCTACCGGTCCCGCAGCCGCCGAAGCATCGGCTCCAAGCTGAAACTTGCTGGAGAGCAACTGCTGCATGCCCTTTTCATTCTGGATGATCATGACCAGATCAATGCCTTCGATGCCGATCTGCAATCCCCAGCTACCGCCCGTGACAGCGAAGAACGCTGGCGCGCTCCATCCGTCGGCAGTGCGGCACGTAGCCACTCCGCGTCCGTTTTCTGCGCCAAAGACAAATCCGCCCTTGAGCATGTGGGGAACCACAGCCACGCACTTTGCGTGCTCGATGACTTCTTCCGGGATGCCCTTATCCGGCGCGCTCATGATCTCGTTCAAAACCTTGCCGGCATTGTCCAGACGATCGGTGGATGCTTCACGCTTCGACTCCGCCAGGCCCAGACTGGTCAGACTCAACAATGCAACGAACAACATAAGCTTCTTCAAGGTGTTGCCTCTTTTTCTACCCCTGCGAGCTGCATCTCTACTTGAATCGCATCTGCTTGCCTGCGAGGTACTTCTTACCTTAGCCGCGTCGAAGGAAGCAGTCTGAGCAATAGTGCTCAGGTGAGGTGCTTAGTGTTCAATTTCCGAGTTCGCCGAACGTTTTCTCGCCCACCTGCTCACCCGCAACATTCGCCTGGAAGCCGACCTTGTCGACCACCTCAACTCCATCGAAAAGCGGCTCGCGAGGCTTCTCCTGCTGCTCGCCAACTTTGGCCAGGAGTCCAAGCCCATACCGCTCAGGTCAAGAGGAGCCAGGAGACGCTCGCTGAAATGATCGGCACAACCCGCCCCCGCATCAGCTTCTTCCTGAATCGCTTCGGAGATCTGGGCTTCATCGATTACAGCGGCGGCGGTATGCATGTGAACAGTTCGCTCGTCAGCGTTGTCCTTTACGACTAATTGCGACATTGACCCCACTTATTCCGCAACCATTGCCCCCGCGCAAATAAAGCCGTGCAGAAAATCCAGGAAGTAACCTGGCTCTTCTGCACGCCCCTTGATTTCTCTGTGGATTCGTTGCCAAACGCTAATCAGAGGTCCGACGACAGCCGTTCACGCCCGCATTTTGCCAGATTTGTCCTCGTCGAATGCGAGTTTTTCGGAGAGTCCGTGGGCGTTCATGGAATGTTCAAGCGCCCGCTTGGTGAGTTCGTGAGCGGTCAGGTGATCTCCCTTGTCGTGGGCTGCGGCTGCAGCCTCATGAGCGTGCATGGCAAGGTTGTGCAGCTCTGCAGCCCGATTATGCGTGCTCTGCGGCATGGTGGTCTCCTCAACTGTGTTCCGCGGGAAATTAGCTAGCCAAAACAGTCTCGCCGTGCACCGCATACGAGCTGTGTTTTGTCCCCTCGATGATGTCCTTTGCTTTGGCCACAGCCTCCTGCGAGCCGTGAACGATCAGCAGAAATTTGTCAGTTTTCAGCGCAAGCTCGTACTCCAGGATGCTGTCCTTCGGTATCCCGATACTCGCCAACCCTCCACCGATCGCGCTGACGCCGCCCACAACCACCGCACCCTCCAAGCCTGCCACGATCCAGGCCACCAGAGGACCAGCAATCAGGACGGGGCCGATGCCTGGGATTGCAAAAAGCGCCGATCCAAACAGCAGTCCCCAGAATCCGCCCCAGAAAGCGCCCACTTTTCCCCAGTGCTTCATGCGGTCACCAGTATTGTAGTAACCGACGACGTGTTCATCGGTGTGCTGATCTTTTGCCGCGATCGACAGGCTCTTCATGTCAACACCAGCCTCTTGAAGGCACTTAACTGCCTGCTCTGCCTGTTCGTGCGTGTCATAAATGGCTACAACGGAATTGCGGTCGGTCATTGCTATCTCCAGTTTTTTGCGGTGGACGAACATCACGACCACGCTGCTGCACTCCAGCAGCGCAAAAACTTCCCAAGCAAGCATCCAAAGCGCCTGCAGGATGAGTGTCCCATGCGCTCGATCCAGCGCGCTGAGCAATCCGATACAGTCTGCGGGATGAAATCCACTCCGTAAGGGCAACAAGAAGGTTGGTACCACCCGGTCCAGAGTCAGTTACTTCACGAACCGATGGGATACATCGACTACAACGGGAGTTTGCCCGTACACGAAGCATTGCACACCTTTCTCCTCGGCGTGCTGGTGATTCCACATGCTTTCATACGTACAACCTTCCTTCCAGTGACAGACGTCTGCGTTAGCGCAGACTTCCTGTCGTTACGTTGGCCGAGTCGCCGATGGCGTCTCCTGATACCACGAGTTCCACTCTTCGGTTCTGCTGGCGGCCGGCGGCGTTATTGTTGGAGGCTACTGGCAGTGTGCTGCCGAAGCCTTTTGCGTTGACCGAACCTGTAGCTGCGCCCTGGTGTACCAGGTAATCACGTACCGATCCGGCGCGGTTCACAGACAGGGTTTGATTCCGTTCATCGCCGCCGACATTGTCCGTGTAGCCACCGACTTCGATGTTCAGCCCAGGATAGGCAAGTAGTATCCCGGCGACTTTCGCCAGCTTCTCCCTTGCTCCTGATTTCAGCGAGTACTTCCCGGTGTCGAACAAAACATCCGACATGCTGACGATGAGCCCTCGGGCGCTGTCGCGTGTCTGGAGAATGGAATTCAGTTGCGCGGAGAGCTTCGCGCGCAACTCGGCCTTGTCGGCGTCTGCCTGCTGCGAGCTCTGCTGTGCCGCTAAGCGTGACTTTTCTGCGTCGGCCTGTGCCGCCGAAAGCGCGGTGGCTGATGCAGCCTGGGTGTCTGCCAAATTTGCGTTTGCCTGTGCCGTCGCGGCTTGTGCGTCCGAAGCTTCAGTGCGTGCCGTGGCTGCGTCAGCCAATGCCTTAGACTTGGCGGCCTGTGCATTCATTGCATCGGATTCAGCCTGAGCCTTCGCCGCTTGAGCCTTTGCCATGTCAGACTCGGCTTGGTTTCTCTGTCGGATCGCGTCATCTGCCTGGCGCCGTGACGTTGCCTGTGAGTCGGCGGAAGCTTGCTGCTCGTTCGCCAGACGGTTTGCATCCATCCTTTTCACTGCGATTGCGCGGGAGTCCTCGGCAGTTTGTACTTCCTCGCGCGCCACTGCGATCAGTTGTTTGCGGTCGATGTGCTTGCTGCTCGCATACTCGTCCACTTTGTTCATTAGCTTGACGGCGTGCTGATAGCTGTCGCTGGCATACGTCTGGGCTCCCTCGGACTGGGCGATGCGTAAGGCATTGCGCGCTTCGAAGAATTCCAATGGTAACCTGGCATTCAGAATCACGGGATCGAAGGTGTAGCCGGTGGGAATGTAGCCGCCACGCTTCATCAGTTCATAACTTGCATTCACTGATTCGGTCGTTCCCTTGGTGTCGTCGCGCACTACGTTCTGGAGCACGATTACATCGCTTGGTTGCTGGACAGCATAGTACGGTTCGGCGGTAACGATCAGGGCAAACGCCTGCAGGTCGGTAGTGACCTCCAGTTTGCTGCGGCCATTGTCGCCGACCAACACTTCGCCCAGGTTTATTGCCCGTCCCTCGGGAGATATTGCCCAGAGAATGTATGTCAGATACTCATTGCCAAATGACTTAGGACTCCGCAGGTCGCCGAATTCCGCTCGGATCTTAATCGACCCACGCTCGCTTTCCACCTTGGCTTCGCCGTTCGCAGCAGGCATCAGATCAGTACCTGCAAAATCCAACTTTGTCGATCCGCTGCGATGCCTGTAGTTGACAGCCGTTACGTTGCGGCTGATAACGATCACCCGGAATGTGGGTGTAACGCTCGCGTGTTCAATGGCGATGGACTGCGAATTAGTTTGAGCGAACGCGCTCACACTGAGGAGCATTCCGGCTACTAATAAGTATTTGGTCTTCACAGTAACTCCCTGGGCAGTTTTTCGCCCGTGTTTCGTTGTACCGATGTTGGTTGTGGTGCCTTCAGTCCTTTGACTGCCCTCTCCTGCGTGATACCTCATTTGCCAATGCGGATCCCGGAGAATGAATGGAGAAGCCCGGTACCGTTCAATATCCACAGGACTACCGCGATGACCACAACGGCATTCAGAATTGACTTGATGGTTGCCTGCATCGGAATGAAGCGATTCACTAGCCAAAGCAGGACACCCACGACGATTAGAACTTCCACGAGTTGAATCAACGGCATAATTTTTTTTTCCCACTTCCCGGCCACCGCCTCCCATCCGTCGGGAAGTGTTTGTCCGAATCTGTCACGGCCCAATCGCTTGCCGGCCGAATGTTCTGCACACGAATGAAGGAGCCAGTGTGCCTGAATGTGCCCGCTTTGAGGTGAATGGTTGCCGTCTCACCTAAGCGCGGCGGAAATGAAAGCCCTTAATTAGCGGCCTGCACATCCTTACACGTCCAGAAGGCTAGAGCATGACAGGGATGAGCATTTGTGCCTGAGCAAGATAGCTCACATGTGAAGAATCAAGGTTGTTGCTTACAAATCGCGTTCCCAACCCGTTCACAATTCTGCTTGGCACGCCGATCAATAAGCGCTCAACTGGTCAACTTTGCTCAGACACCGGCCCTGTCTGGTCCTATGATTTTCCGTGAATATAGAAGGGAGACGATCTTATGGACGCGGAAAAGATTATTGCCGACATAGAGTGGCTGGAACAGCTCTTCAGGCTGCCTGACAACAGGCCGCTCCAGATCACCGACTGGAAGTTGGGGTACAAGAAAGATAACGAGACATCTATCAATAATCCTTGACCCCGGCCGCCGAGGTAGGACAACGTGTGTGTGTTTTTGTTGAGATGATTCATGTGCATCTCTCCACTGCTGCAACAGCAGCTATGTGCATAACCGGAGATAGTTTCTGTTGTGATTCACAATGAGAGGGTGCAATGGAAGCACACATAAATGTTGACACTTCGAAACGTGGGTCGTCGTTACAGACGCTCGGAGATTCTGAAGCCAGATACCGGCGGCTGTTTGAGACAGCTCAGGACGGAATTTTGATTCTCGACGCAAAATCCGGATTGATTACAGATGTGAATCCCTTCTTGATGAAGCTGTTGGACTACACCCATAAGGAATTTCTGGGAAAGGCACTCTGGGAGATCGGCCTGTTCAGAGATATCGACGCCTCCAAAGCTGCATTTCGAGAGTTAAGTTCGAAACGCTATGTTCGTTATGAAGATCTTCCACTCAAAACCAAGGCCGGACTATCCATCAGCGTGGAATTTGTAAGTAATGTTTATCGGGTAAACCGCAAGATGGTTATCCAGTGCAATGTTCGCGACATTACAGCACGCAAGCGTGCCGAAAGGTCGGAACAGCTACTTCGGCAAGCTCAGAAGATGGAAACTGTCGGTCAACTGACCGCAGGTATCGCTCATGATTTCAATAACCTTCTGGGGGTCATCTTGGGATACTGCGAGTTGCTGGAGGAACGGCCGGACTTGTCCGGGCTAGTTCGCAAGATGGTTGGAGAGATTCATTGCGCAGGCACGTCTGCCAAATACCTAACGCGAGACCTCCTTGCATTCAGCCATCGACAGGTGTCAAAGCCGGTACTGTTGGACTTGAACGCGACCGTCAGTCGTCTTCATGCGATGTTGAAGCGATTGATCGGCGATGACGTCGAGCTGGTAAGCGAACTCGGCAGTGACCTGGGAACAGTCAAAGCCGATCCAATCCAGATCGAACAGATATTGTTAAATCTTGCAATCAATTCTCGCGACGCAATGCCACGCGGCGGAAGGATCACGATTGAGACCGCGAACGTGGAAGCTGATAAAACTAATGCCTCTCAGAACTCTTCCGGTAATGTTGGTCCATCCGTAATGCTTGCTATCAGCGATACGGGCATCGGAATGGACAAAGAGACTCAGTCCCGCATTTTCGAGCCTTTCTTCAGCACAAAAGAGGTTGGCAAAGGCACGGGGCTCGGCTTGTCCACAGTTTTAGGCATTGTCAAACAGAGTGCCAGCACGATCTGCGTTCTCAGCGAGCCCGGCCATGGAACAACATTCAAGATATTTTTCCCCCGATGCGAAGAGACAAAGGTTGTCACTCAGCAAGCGGAGGCGGCGCCATTACGCGGAGGATCAGAAACAATCCTCTTGGTTGACGATAATGATTGTTTGCGGGGGCTCACGCAGCAGCTACTTGAAAACTGCGGATACACAGTGCTTGACTCTGGACAGCCAGCGGAGGCACTTCGCATGGCAGAACAGCACGCAGGACCACTGCCTCTAATGATCACTGACGTGAGAATGCCCGTGATGTGCGGCCCCACTCTTGCCAAGAGAGTCGCCGCAGCAAGGCCGGAAACGAGGGTGCTCTATACGTCCGGTTGCGTTGACGATGCAGTTTTCAAGCGCGCGATGCTCAGGCCGGACTATGCGTTTCTTGAAAAGCCTTACACACGAGATGCGTTGCTGCGAAAAGTACGCGAGCTTCTTGATTCACCAATCGAATTGTCGGCCTGAATGTAACGCTTTGATACTAGGAGTCGCGTTTGTTTGGCACTCGGGCTCATAACGCTTCTTTGGACGCCAAACCTTCGACGTTCTGAACGGATCCGGCACCCTTCTAGTTGATAAACATCAGCACTGTGTGAGCCCGATTAGTCGTGCAGCACAACACTGACCAGTGAACTGTTTATATGCATACCGCTACCGTTGTAGTTGATGAAGCCGAGATCGCGAAACCGATTGAGGAAGAAGCTTACGCGCGAGCGGGTGGTGCCTATCATTTCGGCCAGAGTCTCTTGACTGATCTTAGCGATGGCCGGAATGGGCTTCGATTCCTGGCCGAAGTTGGCCATCATCAGCAACAGACGGGCAAGCCGCTTCTCGCTGGAATTGAACAGATGATCCACCAGATCAGCTTCCATACGGACGTTGCGGGCGAGCATGTGTGTTAGAAATTGCGCGGAGAACTCCGGCTCGCGATGGAGTAGGCCCAGCATGACCGTCTTCTCGATCCGAACGATGGTGCTGGATTCAAGCGCGCTCGCAGTGGAAATGCGAAGCGGCTGGCCGGCCAGGGCGCCTTCACCGAAGAAGCTTTTCTCCGGAAGGTAGGCGATCACAGCTTCCTTGCCGCTCGTCGATACAACGGTGAGCTTCACCTTGCCACTCTGGATATAGAAGACTGCATCGGCCGAATCGCCTTGCGAAAAGATGGAGTCATCGGTCAGGCATTCGCGTGTCGATTTCCCCGCCAAAATCTTGGTCAGCAAAATCTGTGGGTCGAATGGAGGCATCTTCCCGCGCAAAGTGCTGATCTTCTTCGACTTGGTCATCAACTTAAGCTTCGCAGCCGAAGGCAATGGAGAGGATAGGCCGACTGGAAACCTAGGTGCCGTACTCGTCATAGTCGCGAAATGAGTAGCCATAATTGATTACCTTTCAATCTTGCAGCGTGGGCGGATGTGGCAACCGCTGCAGTGTGTCTATAGCCAAGGTACGCGATGAGAAAAAGAGCGGAATCAGCAAACACTGTTATTGCCGTAGGCATTGTCGCTGGAACTCCGTAGGGCTTTTCCTACACCGAAATACTATCGTTGTGCGTTATGGCATAGCGGGAAACACGCAGCTTACCGCACAAACGGCAAGCCCACTGAGAGCAACTCAAGCAAGGTCTTGTCTACGGATTCATCGAAAGTCAGTGAGTACGCGAATGTTCCAGGTGCGCTGTGAAGGCACGGGGCTTCAGTTGGCCGAGGCACCCAGTATTTTCCTAATCGCGGGCACTAGCTCTTCTGAAGCACTGTTCTTGTTGACATAGGCGGACGCTCCGCCCCGGAGACAGCGCGATGCATACTGGTTCTCCGGCTGAACACTCACCATGATCACCGGAAGCTGCGGGTATTTATGCTTTACATCCTGCAGCACCTCCAGCCCACTGCGCCCAGGCATATTGATGTCAAGCAACAGGACGCCATATTGAGATTTGGCCAGTTGGGCAAGCACCTCAACTCCGCTGGCGGCTTCGGAAAAGTGTGCGCCTGAAAAAGCATCGGCCACAATCTCTCTCAGGCCCCGGCGTACATTCGCGTGATCATCTGCTATCAGGACATACATCGTTGTATCGGCTTCCTGGCCGCGACTTCGGCCTGATTCCACGCTACCGGAGGTGCGAGGGAATTAAAACCAGCGAAGACCGTGATTTCTGTAGGGTTTCGCAAGCTAGCTCTGTAGGGTTTTTCCTACACAGCCTAGTCGATCAAGTTGTGCGTCATGGCGTAGCGAGTAAGTTCGGCGTTGCTCTTCATCTGCATCTTTTCCATGATGCGAGCTCGATAGCTGCTTATCGTTTTTACGCTGACATGAAGTCGTTCGCCGATTTCCGTCAAGGGGACGCCGGAGGCAATCATTCTCATGACTTCGTGTTCCCGATCCGAGAGCAACTCATGCAAGGGCTTGTCAACGTCCTCATCTAATTTGGCAACGAGTTTCTCTGCGAGGCTTGCGCTGACGTAGCGACCGCCGCCCAGTATCTTTTTTGTCGCTAGCGCCAGCTCTTCGGGGGCGCTCTCTTTGTTAATATAAGCGGCCGCGCCAGCCCGCAAACAGCGTACCGCATACTGGTCCTCCGGCTGGCAACTCAGTATGATCACCGGCAGCCGTGGGTAGGTGTGCTTTACATCCCGCAGCACGTCTATTCCACTACGTCCAGGCATATTGATATCCAGCACTAGCATCGCAATATTGGATTTGCCAAGGTGGCCAAGCACATCATCGCCGTTGGCGACTTCGGAAAAGTCCGCGTCGGGAAGAGCATCAGCCAGGATCTCTCTGAGGCCACGGCGTACGACGGCATGGTCATCCGCTATCAGAATGTGCATGGTTGCTCCCTCTCGGCACCTGGAGTGTCCACAGGAACGCGAACTGTGACCGTTGTGCCGTTGCCGGGGGAACTGGAGATTTGTACGTCACCGCCGCAGAACTGCGCTCGTTCCTTCATGCCCAAGAGTCCCAACGATCCAAGAGAGTTTGATAATTCGGATTCACAGAAGCCTATTCCGTCGTCCTGCACGATCAGGAGGATGCTCGCCTCTTCCTGGCACAGGGAAACCTGCACCGACGTTGCCTGTGCGTGTCGGATCACGTTGGTCAGACACTCCTGGAAAATTCGGAAAGCGGCGGTGGCTCGGTCACCGTCCAAGTGCAAATCGATGGGAGGGACAGAGACCTGGCAAGTAACACCATTACGAGAAGCGAACTCGCTGGCCTGCCATTCAATCGCCGCCGCAAGGCCAAGGTCATCCAATACTCCCGGACGCAATCCGCTGCAAATCGTGCGTACCGATTTGACGCCATCGTTGATCGACTGAATCGATTCCGTCAGTCGAGCGAGTACCTCGCCGTCCGACTCTGGCAGATGACGAGTCATCCACGTCATATCCATTTTTATCGAAGTCAGAATTTGCCCGATCTGATCGTGCAAGTCGCGAGCGACCCTCTTACGATCCTCTTCGCGCACCCATTGCAGCCGTTCAGCCAGCGCCCGAAGTTGTTCTTTTTGCAAGACGAGCGACTCTTCCCCCCGCTTGCGTTCAGTAATGTCGCTATTGATTACCAACACACGAGGTAGTTGGTCGCGCTTGCCCCACTGCAACGCCCAGCGACTGGCGACCACAATACGCCTGCCGTCCTGAGCCGTCTTGATAAGATCTCCCTCCCAGTGTCCCACGCGCGTGAGTTCCGCCTTGATCTCATCCAGCGGCTGAGGAAATTCGGTACGGAGCAGATCGTGCGACATTTTACCCGTGGCCTGGCTCTTGGAGTATCCCAACATCGCTTCCGCCCCGCGGCTCCAAAAACGGATCGTCCCATCCATGTCGATTACAAAGACGGAGTCCTGTGTGAGTTCGAGCAGAGCGGCCTGCTCTGCAGTCTCTTCCTGCTCCCGACGCCTCTCCGCAACGTCGCGGAAAACCAGCACCACACCGATCACTTTTCCTTCGCCTGCGAGGATTGGCGCCGCACTGTGCTCGACAGGAATTTCGCGGCCATCCCTCGTTACCAGTGCCACATTGTTGGTCACTGTTAGAATCTGTCTCTCTTCGAGCACCCGGAGCACCTCATCGTCCGCGTCCATCCCGGTCTGCTCGTTGATGATCTTGAACACGTCCTGGAGCGGCTGGTTTTGAGCCTCTTCCGATGGCCACCCGGTTAGAGCGGCGGCAACGGGGTTGAGAAATGTAACTCGAGCCTCGCTGTCAGTCGCTATAACCGCATCGCCAATACTGCCCAGAGTAGCCGTCCATCGCTCTTCGCTCTGCAACAGCTTGGTTCCCAATCGTTCGACGTGGTATCGAGTGAACAGCGTGAGGAGAACCGCAAATCCCAAGCCAAGGCCAATGCAGCTTGTAACCATCCAGGTCCATCGCAGGTGAGCGGTTCGAATGCGCTGGACACGCAGTCCTGCTTCCACACCTTGAAACTCCGAGATCTGCTCTCGGAGGGCGTCCATTCCGAGTTTTCCTTGCTGGCTCTCATAGAGAGCGCCGTCGGCTTTTCCGGTTCGGCGAAGGGCTATAACTTTGTTGGTGGACCCAACCCATCTGACATAGCCAGCACGGACGTCCTCCAGTCGCTGCTTCTGTAAAGGACTGTCATCCACCAACTGATACAAGGTCTGATATTCGGAATCGAATCTCTTCGTGCCATCCAGATAAGGCTGAAGGAGGGTTTCGTCGCCAGTCACGAGGTATCCGCGCATGCTGGTCTCTACATCTACCAGCAACTTCAGCAGACGCGCGGACTGATCGAGAACCTGATCGGTATGCTCAACCCACTGCAAGGATCTGTTCAAGTCGAAGGATTCCCAGAGGAGCAATCCGGCAAGGGCGGCCGTGAGCACCATGGGAATCACAATCACTCGGCGCAGCAACGATTTAAATTTCGAGTATTCCATCGGAACCAATCACTCCTCGGACGTGCGAAGCCCTGGCACCGAGCAATTTGCGACACTCGATTTACCAATAGGTTACTTCTTCAGCATACGCCATTGTCACGCGGCACAATGCTTTCAGTGAGCTATGCACAAGCATCTCGGCGCCTTTGGATTCGATGAAGCCGAGTTCGCGAAAGCGCTCGAGGAAGAAGCTATCGTTAGAACGGGTGGTGCCGATCGTCTCGGCGAGGGACTCCGGGCTCAATCTCGGCAGCGACTGGGATGGACTTCCATTCACGGCAAAAGTTGGACTTCAGCATCAGCAATCGAGCCGGGCGCTTTCGCTAGAGTCGAATAGATGCGAAACCAGCTCCGCTTCCATGTGGATGCTGTGGGAGAGTATATAAGCGCGGAATTGTTCGGCGAAATCCGGTTCGCTATGGAGAAGATCCATCATGGCCTGCTTCTCTATGCGCACGATGGTGCTGCGCAGGAGCGCACTCGCGGTGGCGCCGCGGACGGTCTGACCGACCAGGCAGCATTCGCCCAAGAAGCTGCCTTCGGGAAGAATGGAAATGACTGCCGCCTCGACATTTCGGGTAACAGTGAGTTTCACCTTGCCACCCTGGATGTAGAAGACGGCATTCGCCGCATCTCCTTGCGAGAAGATGGGCTCATCGGTCTGATACTCGCCGCAGGTTCGTCCTGCCGAGCGCTCGGTCAACAGAATGCTGGGATCGAACCGTGGGGTCTTCTCTGGCTCCTCATCTTGCATCTTTCCCGGCGCGGCTGGGTCTTTGATATCCATATCAACCTTTCGCACGCATTGGGGCAGCCTAAAACCGTGCTAAGTAGACAATAAACGCTCCCCCTGGTTGGGGATGGTCAATACGGATCACCCAAGGGGGACCTTCTCGATAATCGATGCCAATGGGCGCACTAGCAGCAACCCGGTTTCGAGTCCACTAGACTTCGATGTCCGTCTTTCGACATTTTATTTTATTGGACGGCGCTGGACGTAGTTCTACTTACCGATGCAGAAAGTTGAAAAGATCAGATTCAGAATATCGTCGGCCGTAGTTGCGCCCGTCAACTCATCAAGGGCGCGAAGCGCGCTGTAGAGATCCAGTAGCACCATCTCGTGAGGAACGCCCATAGGCACAGAGGCCGCTGCGGCGGTCAAAGCTCCCTGGGCCGAGCGCACCTGGGATTGCTGGCGCAGGTTGGTCAGCATCGCTCCTCCATCCTCCACTGCGCTTCCACGCACGGTGCGCAGGATTTCGGCCCGCAACTCGGCAATCCCTTCTCCGGTTACCGCCGACGTGCGGAGCGTTGGCAGCTTCGTCAGCGAAAGCTCCTCGCCGCGCGCTCTCAGATCCGCTTTATTGCGCACCACGATGGCCGCACGGCCTGCAACATCGGCGAGCAACTCCCGATCCACGGCATTGAACTCGTCGCTTTCGTCCAGCACCACCAGTACCAGGTCTGAGTCCGCCAGCGCTTCCATGGATTTACGAATGCCAATATGTTCGGCTTCATCCATGGCCTCGCGGATTCCCGCCGTATCGACCAGCCGCACCGGAATTCCGCCAACCGCTACGGTCTCTGTCACCAGATCGCGCGTGGTGCCCGGAAGCGCGGTGACAATCGCGCGCTCGCGCTCAACCAGCCAATTGAACAAACTCGACTTGCCCACATTAGGACGGCCCACGATCGCCAGCGTCAATCCCTCGTGCACCACCTTGCCAAAGGCGAAGCTCGCGTCCAGCCCGCGCAGCAGCGCGCTCACTTCCTCTATTGCAGTCAGAATCTGATCGGCAGGCATTATGGATACATCGTCTTCGGCAAAGTCGATGCCCGCCTCAAGTCTCGCGATCAGTGCAATCAGTTTTTCCTTGATGGGCAATAGGACGCGCGACAATGAACCTTTCAGCTGACACGCGGCGACCTTTGCCTGGTATAAAGTCTGCGCTTCGATCAGGTCGCGCACCGCCTCGGCCTGGATCAGGTCCAGCCTGCCATTCAAGAAAGCGCGTTGGGTAAACTCGCCGGGCTCGGCCAACCGCGCACCCTGCGCGATCGCCATCTCCAACACCCGGCGCAACACTACAGGCGAGCCGTGGCAGCTGATTTCGACGATTTCGTCGGTGGTGTAGGAGTGCGGAGCCTGAAACCAGGTCGCCACCACCTCATCGATGCGCTCGCCACCTTCGATCTCGATCAACTCGGCGAAGAGCGCGCGATTGGCTTCCAGTTCGCGTCCTGCCGGAGAATCGCAACATCGTTGCCGCGATGACCTTCGACTCGGGGCCGGCCAGGCGCACCACGCCGATCCCGCCCCGTCCCGGCGGCGTTGCAATGGCTACAATGGTGTCGTCCAGATTCACGCCTTGCTCCCTTTCTGAAGCAGCCTCGAGCTGCGAATTCCGCTCAAAAAAAGCCCCGCTGCGATATTCTCATCGAATCGCAACGGGGCTCAAATTGTAGGCTCTGCGTCGAGCGGATTTATCCTCTCCGCCGGGCCGCGGGCCGGCCCGCAGCGGGCGGTGCCGGAGCCTTGCCCTTGTAGTTCTTCGGGTACACAACCAGGTGCCGCGCCGGACCTTCGCCCTCGCTTTCGGTCCGCAGATCCTCTTCGTCGCGCAGCGCAAGATGCACCACCCGGCGCTCGCGGCTGTTCATCGGACTGAAGGCATAAGGCGCGGCGCTGTGGCGAACCTTTTCGGCCGCAACCTTGGCCGACATCACCAGCTCGTCGGTGCGCGCCTGGCAGAAGCCCATTGAGTCGAAGCTGATCCGCTCGTGCTCGTCCAGCATATCGCCCACGGCTTCCACCGTGACCATCTCCAGCGCGTGCAGCAGTTCGCCGCCGCGCGCCACCAGCAACCCGCTGTCCGGGCCGGAGAAATCCACCAGGATCGCCGGCCGGTCCCACTCCGCTCCCTGGTCCACCGGCGGATCCACCGCGATGCGGTATTTAACGCGGAAACCGCCCAGCCGGACAATCTTGTTCAGCAGTTCGTTGATTTCCTTCGCCGCAGCTATCTTTTCTTCGATTGCCATTGCTGCTACTCCTTGACCGTTAGCGCTTCTTTTCCGCTGCTTTCAGAGCACGTTTCTCGGCGATCGCGCGCATCTCGCGGCCCATCGACGTCTGGTTCATGATTGCACTGCTGCACCAGCTGCACCACCGAGCCGGTAATAATATACAGCCCCAGTCCCGAAGCCACCGACCAGGTGAACATGGCGAACATCACCGGAGTCATCATGTTCATCATCTTCTGCTGTTCCTTGCTCATGCCCGTGGCCGGCATCATGCGCTGCAACGCCATCATCAGCACGATCGTCGCGATCGGAATGATGTGGTAATGATCAGGTGCGGACAGATCGCTAAGGTACAGCCAACTCGCGTGCCGCAGCTCAATGGCGTTCCTCAGCATGGTGTAGAAGGCGAACAGAAATGGCATCTGGATGATCACCGGAAGGCATCCGCCCACCGGGTTGACGTCGTGCTGCTTGTAAAGCGCTCCGATCTCCTTCTGCATCTCCGAACGGCGCGGATCATCCAGTTTGTATTTCTTGTACTTCTCCTGGATCTGCTGCATTTGCGGCGCGACCTTCTGCATCTTCATCGAAGACTTGATCTGCGAGATTCGCAGCGGCAGCAGCGCAACGTTGATCAGCACCGTGACCAGGATGATCGTCCAGCCCCAGTTTGAGGTCCAGTGCTGCTGAGTCCAGCGCACCCACGCAAACAGCGGCCGTCCAATGAATCCGAAGAAGCCGAAATCCAGCGTGCCGTGCAGATCCACGCCGTTGGCGCTGCGCACGGTCTCCAGAACATCGACCGCCTTGGGGCCGGCAAACAGGCGCACGCTCGACGGAGCGTTGAGGGTTCCGACGGCGACGCCCAGCACCTCCGCCTTGGTCTTTTCGCCCTGCGGATTGGTCGGATCTTTCGGAATCTCGATCTGCGTTGCGCAGCTCGGCAAAGGCGGTGTTCTGGGGCTGCTCGGGAAGGAAGACGGCGCCGAAATATGCATCGGAGGCGCCGACCCACTGGAAGTTGCCGGTCTGCACGCGTCCGCCGCTGATGGACGCTGCCCTTCTTATCCAGCTTCAGGCGCTTTACGTCTTCGCCCGGTCGGAACGTAGTCCAGGCGCTGTTCCGCATAGCTCGGCAGCCCGGTGGCGTCGCCGAATCCGGCAGGCCAAGCAGGCAGAGCCGTCAGGTAGCTTCCGCCCCGGCGCACGCTCGTCTTTATCGCCGATGACGTAAGTATTGTCGAAGTGGAAGTCCTTCCTCACCACCAGGTCGCCATCGGCATATTCAAAGGAGAGATCCTTCGGCGAGCCGTGCGTTGCCCTTGGTTTCGCTGGCAACGTAAAGCGCGCTGTTCAGCGTCTGGCGCAACGGCTCGTCCCAGCTCCAGAGCGCAAGAGGATAGCCATACTGCGCCGCGGCCTGCTCGTGCACCAGCTCCAGTGCGTGACCGTTGTTGTCCTGTGTACTTCTTCAGAATCCAGCTCTTGACGAATCCGCCGCGGTTGGTGAAGGTGATGCGGTAGAGATCGTTCTCGATGACCGTGGTGCTTTCGCTGGCTGCCTTCAGCGCGGCCGGACTGGCGCGCGGTTGGACGCCGCAGGCACCGCCGGAGCGGCATTCGGAAGCGTTGCCGGCGCTGGTGGAGCCGGCGTATTCTGCGCCGCTTGCTGCTGGCTTCACCGGCTGCGGCGCTTTGACCAGGTACTGCTGGGCCGCCACCAACAGCAGCATCGTAACGGCAAAGATCAATCATCACGCGCTTGTCTATGCCGGGCTGGTTCTGCGGATTCTGGAACTCGCTCAAGGTAGTATGCCGATCTGCGCGGCCGCGGCCGCCAGTTTATGCTTCACAATCCTGACCTTGCGCGTCCGGCCTCGTGCCAGTACGCGCGCCTTGGTTCTAAAGCGGTACGGGCCGCCGGAGCGCTGTGTGCGCCGCGGCAGCCGAAATGTTCTGGAACCGGGTCAAGCCCGCGCCCACCCAGGGGATGGCAGCGCAACAGACGCCAGAGCGCCAGCAACGTCGCCGCCCAGCGCCCCATGACGAGTTACCGCTTCGGCCGCATACTCCGAGCATGTCGGCGTGAAGCGGCAGGCAACCGGCAACTGCGGCGAGACGTAGCGCTTATAAGCCGCAAGCAAGGTCAGCATGAGCTTTTTCATCGCTGCCGTGCCTCCCGCTTTCCACCCTTCTTGTCCGCAGCTTTCTCGCGCCTGTCCGATTGGCAATGCTGCCGGATGACGCGAAAGGCCCGCTCGATCTCCTGCGAGATCTGCGGGAATTCCATCCCTAGCAGACTCTTCTTGGGGTTGATCACCACGTCCACCGCATCGCTGATCTCCTGCAACATCGGCAGATGGCGCCGCACTGCTTCCCGAGTGCGTCTCCGCATCCGGTTGCGCTCCACCGATCCGCCCAGGGCTTTGGAGACGGTGAATCCGATGCGCACACGGCCCACCGCCTGCGCGCACGACGGCTCGGCTGTCCCGGCCACATTCGGCTCGGGAGCAGCATCGATCTGGGCGCGCAGATAAAAGACGGTCATGTTCCCTGAAAAGTGGCGCCGCCCCTGTTGATACACCCTTTGAAAGTCCGAGTGCTTCAGCAAATGCGCGGTCTTCGGGAAACTACCCTTCGGTGTGTCGCTCACGCTGTCATCCACGGCGTTCGCGTTCGCTGCTTCTTTCGCGTTCGGTCCGCTCACCTCTCAGGATTGCCATGGTTCAGCTTGCCTGCTTGGAGAGAATGGCTGTTTCAGCGTTTCTGTGTGGGCCAGGAACGGGCGTGGTCTGCGTAGGTTAATCGCGGTATCCGGGGCTAACCGAGACGCGCTTGCGTCCCTTTGCGCGCCGGCGCGACAGTACGGCCTGGCCGCTCTTGGTCTTCATTCGCTGCCGGAATCCGTGCACTTTGGAACGGCGGCGGCGGTTGGGTTGGAATGTACGCTTAGGCATTTGACTGACTGCTCCTGCTTCAAGAAATGTCGATGAGCAAAGGGAAAGTATAAATGAAGGATGCCTCTTCGGCCAAACTGCCCTTGAAACAAGAGGCCGGAGAGGCCTCGCAACAGCACGGATACATTTTCTTTGGCTTCTCTGCACCTTCTTCGCTGCATTGGCCCATTTCCCTCTTGACGAAGTGCCATCGAAAGGCCAAAAGTGAGTACACTGCGTCGCAGACAGATTGTGTGGAGCTGCTCTTTGGCAGGCCTTGTATTCGTGCTAGTATCCGATTGCGGCTACTGTTTTCTGGGCCTAATCGAGCCGCGAGTACAAGTGGTCGTTCACGCTCCGCACCCCCCAGCTTCACAGGTCTCCACGTTGAACCTGTGTTGTTGAGTCTGTTCAGCGACGACATTTTAAAATCTGTCCAGCCAAGCCCCAGCAGGGCCACCACCTTAGCATTTCCACAATGCGTAAGGCAGGGGAGCTCGCGGCTTGAGTTAGGACCATTGGTCGGCATAATGTCAGCTTTGGTTACGTCAACACCGAATCCGTGGATGCAAATCCTGGGTGCTCTGGAAAAAAAGGTCAACCGCCACTCCTACGACACGTGGTTCAAGCCCACGCGCTTTAGCCATGACGCCAATGGCAAGCTCTTTGTTGTCGTTCCCTCTCCTGAGTTCTGTACCATCGGCGAGCGTTATAACGACCTAATCCTCGAAGCGATTGAGAATCTCGGCTTGACCTACGACGACGTTGAGTTCGTCGCCGCCTCTCCGGAGCCGGAACCTGCTCCGGCGGCGGTGCTTCGCCACAACGGCGGACTGAGCGGCTCTTCCGTGCGCCCGGCGGCGCAGTCGCGCTTTGATTTCGATGGTGCCGCGCAGCTGAACCCGCGCTACACCTTCAGCGGCTTCGTCATCGGCGGCGGAAACCAGTTCGCTCACGCCGCCGCACTCGCCGTCGCCACTGCTCCCGGCAAGGCCTACAATCCGCTCTTCCTTTACGGCGGCGTGGGCATGGGCAAGACCCACTTGATGCAGGCGATTGGCCATGAAGTCAAACTGCGTCAACCGGACAGCTCCATCGTCTATCTGTCCACGGAAAAATTCACCAATGAGATGATCAACTCCATCAAGCACGACCGGATGGTGAGTTTCCGCGATCGTTTCCGCGGCGTTGACGTGCTGCTAATCGATGACATTCAGTTTCTTGCCGGAAAAGAGCGCACCCAGGAGGAGTTCTTCCACACCTTCAATGCGCTGCATGACACCAACCGTCAGATCGTCATCGCCAGTGATCGTCCGCCCAAGGAATTGGCCGAAATCGAAGATCGCCTCCGCTCGCGCTTTGAGTGGGGATTGATCGCGGACATTCAACCGCCCGATCTTGAAACCAAGATGGCAATTCTGCAGAAGAAGGCGGAGAGCGAGCACGTCCTCCTGCCCGATGATGTTTGCCACTTCATCGCCAGCAATATTCGCAGTAACGTGCGCGAACTGGAAGGCGCACTGATTCGCCTGGTCGCCTATGGTTCGCTGACCGGTGCGGAGATCAATCTTTCCACCGCGCAGCAGGTGCTCAAGAACATCATCGACCAGCAGAGCCGCAAAGTGACCATCGAAGCCATTCAGAAGGCGGTCAGCGAGCAGTTTGGCTTGCGCATTCCTGAGATCAAGGCCAAAAACAACTCGCGCCAGATTGTCTTCCCACGCCAGATTGCCATGTATCTCTGCAAGCACCTCACCGAGGCATCGCTGCCCGAGATTGGCCGTCAATTCGCCGGAAAGCACCACACCACCGTCCTGCACTCGATCGAGAAGATCAACGTCCAGCGCAAGGAAGACAAAGATTTAAACAGGATGCTCAACAAACTCACAGAGCAGTTGAGTAACTAACTCCAAGCCCGGGCCGCACTTCCAAGTGCCCCGGGCATTTCTTTGCCTGTTTTCAGCCTGTGGAAGCTTTGTGCAGGATGTGAACAATCCGGTCCATTCCTACTCCGCCTTCTTTTCTATCCACCAAGCGCTCCTCCGCCCGGTCCTCTTTTCCGAGCCATTTTTCCTCCCAAAGACATACGAACAAAAGAAGTTTCCTGTTTATCCACATTTCCGAGCTGCCTACTGCTACTGCTGGTAATTGTTTTCTTTTGAGGTTGTTTAAGAGCAGAAGCAAAGCGGTTCGCAAAACTTCTCGTCATTCGGCAAAAAAGCTAGCGAATAATCCAGTTGGCCACCCAATGGCGTCGGCTTCCTCGCAATCGAGCTGATTTCCAGGCCCGAGTCACACCTATGGAGCACGACGGCAAAATAAAGTATTGAAATCGCTAAAGTCTCAAGCTCTGCAATGCGACGAACCCGTCGACGGCGATTTGATTCGGCTAACGTGCTAAAAAATCGAGAGTTTCATAGCCTCCATCTCTATCGGCAGTCCGAGTTGGGCGCTGTGGAATGGCTGTGGAATTTGTGCACAACCGCTAAGAACCGCTTCTCCCCCGTGTTTATCCACCGGGCTGTTTCCTGAAAGTGTTCTTTTTCCCAGGTCTTTCTCGCCCTGAGTTCCGAACAATGATAGATTTTTGTAGTATTTTCACTTTTTCAGAGTGTCTGCGATTAACTGCTGGTTTCTGTTAGCTTTAGTTGATATAAGTGCAAGTTATAGCCAGCGAAAGGTTTTGGGGAACATATGCCAGAGACAGCGATCGCTCAAGGAACCGCCATGGAGATCACGGTCAGCAAATCCGACTTGCTCAAGGAACTCACTGCGACTCAGGGTGTGGTCGAGCGCAAGACGACTATCCCCATTCTGTCCAATTTCCTTTTTGAAGTCGCCGACGGCGAGTTGACCATTACGGCCACCGACCTGGATCTCAGCCTGCGCACCAGTTGCCGGGCTGGAGTCAAGAAGGAAGGCGCGTGCACCATCCCTGCCCGCAAGCTCTATGACTACGTAAAGCTCCTCGGCGACGGCGACGTCACCATTAAGCTTCTGGAGAATCACTGGGTCAACATTCGTGCCGGCCGCTCCATCACCAAGATGGTCGGCATGGCCCGCTCGAATTTTCCGAGTGTGCCGGTTTTCCCCACCAGTGGCGTGATCAAGATTCCGGCGCAAACCTTTCGAACGCTGATTGCAAAGACGGTCTTTGCCATCTCCAATGAGGAATCGCGCTACACACTCAATGGTGCGCTGCTGGTTTTGAAGCCCGAGTCCATCACCATGGTCGCCACCGACGGACACCGGTTGGCGCACATCATGAAGGAAGGCCTCTCCTTCGACGTTACAGGCGAACTGAAGACGCTGATCCCACGCAAGGCAATGGTTGAGCTGCTCTCACTGCTGAGCGCGCCTGAGATCGAATTTGTGGAGTTTGCCAAAGACGAGTCCACCCTTTTCTTCCGTCTCGGCTCCCGCCTCCTCACCTCGCGCCAGCTGACCGGCCAGTTTCCCAATTACGAGGCGGTTCTGCCCAAGGAGCACAACAAGAGCGTCAGCGTCCGCACCGTGGACCTGCAGGCAGCGATTCAGCGTGTCGCCCAATTCGCCGATGAACGTTCGGGTGCGATCAAAATGCGCTTCGAGAAGAATGAACTTCGCGTCTCCTCCTCCTCCACCGAGACCGGTGAATCCGAGGACTCGATTGAAACCGAGTACGGCGGAGATGCTCTCGCCATCGGCTTCAACTCGCAGTATCTGGTGGAATTCCTCAAGGCCACCGATAGCGACAACGTCTGCATCGAGTTCAAGGACTCGCAATCGGCCGGCCAGCTCCGTCCCGAGGGCGTCGAGGATTACAAGTACCGCTACGTCGTCATGCCGATGAGGATCTGAGGTAAGCGTAAAGAAACTATCTAACTTGCCAGGAACCGGAAGAGTGGCGAGCTGCCCAAGGCAGCTCGCCACTCTTCATTTCTGGTCCGTTCTATCCGTTTATGGGTTCGATTGGGACGCCTGGGTGGCTGAAATCGTAGCCGCAACACCGGTGGTGCAGTTGCTGCTGGTTTTGGTGCCGAGAGTCGGGCCGCCTGCAGCGTTGCCGCCTAAGCCTATGAAGTAAGTCTGTGAAGCGCCTGCCAAGGTGCTCGTCGGCAGACTGTTGTCGATCACAATCCCACCCGTCGCCCAGCAACCATTCGTACCCGGCGTTGTAACGTTCAAACCGGTGCCGGAAATCACTACTGCCGCTGGATTGCTCACGTTATAGGACAAGATGCAGCCGTTTCCGGCAGTGTTCGTACACCCACTCACCGCTCCACGGTTGACGCTGAAGAAAATATAGTCGATGCCCGCATTGGTCTTCGTTCCATCCGAGGTGCACCAGCTCGCACCGTTGTTGCAGAACTCGCTGACTGGAGACGGGAACGGACGCGAGCCGGTGTTGAGGCCGGTAGCAGCGGATACGGGAGTTCCCATCGATGAAGCGGTGATGGGAATCCGGTACAGCGTTGCCCCGCCCGCCGTGCCAGTGTTTCCGACTACATAAAGGTTCCCTGTATGCACCGTCGACGAGTAGTACACGTTGTCGAAGGTGCCGGCGTAAAGGTAATATCCCGTTGCGCCTGTCCCAAGTGGCTCGAAGACCGCAGCGGTCGGAGCGCTAATGGTGGTGAAATTAGTCGGCAGTTCAAACACGGCATTGTGGTTATGTTGATAGGTGACGTTGCCCGTGGTGACAAAGGCGTAGACGGTCCCCGCATTGCCATCCACCAAAGGCGCATCGGCAATCACGTCCCCAACGCTGACCGTTGTGCCGTGTATGGCCCCGGTCGCCGCGGTTACGGAATGCAGCACACCTCCAAAGTCGCCCACAATCACGTATGCGGTGCCGTCGTAGACGGGAGATGAGAGTTGTGCCGTCGTGCTCAGCCTCACCGGCCAGGTAGTTGTCACCTCGGCGGGGGTTCCGTTAAGCACTCCCGTGAACTTGTGGAGATAGCCGCTGTCATCGCCCACGTAAACGGCATCCCCGAGGTAATCGTAGAACGGCGCGGAGAACGTGTCGGTATGGCTGCCGTTAAAGGGCAAGGTCAACATGCATGGCGCGGTACAGCTCCGATAGGCGGCAGCCGTCTGGGTCGAGAGGGTCACTGGCATGGTGAGCGTCCCGGCGTTCGGCGCCCACTTAAGGAGAACCAGGCTTGCCGTGGTGCCGCTGACCTGAACGAACACCACTTGTGTTCCATCTAGCGAGAGCACGGGGGAAGTGGTGGCCATGCCGCCCGTGTTAAAGGCCCAAAGCGGCGACGGAACCGTGCCTGTGCACCCACCCGTATAAAGATTGGAAAACGCGGCAATACTCGCCCCGTGTGTCGCACCTGCGGTGCCTGTCGGATAAACCACAAAATCGGTGCAACTGGCCGTAATGCTGTTAAACGAGTACTTTGCAGGGGCCATGTTCGGCTGCACCGTGGCTCCGTCCAGGCCGCCGGTGAGGGTCGCGCCCGTCCAGGTAAAACCGGGCAAACTGGCCGTGGTTGCAAAGCTGTTCCCAGCCGTCCCCGGCGTGAGGGCAGTGACGGTAACCTGACTGCCAACTGGAGTGGCGGAAACAACAGTGTCCAGCGCGATGTTGGCATTGATGGCCGTGGCAATATTAGTGGCCAACTGCGTCGTGCTAATCGCAGCAGCGCCCGACCAATACGCAAAGGTCGTGCCCGTGGTACTGCCGTCCGTGCCGCCGCTCAGAACAGCGCCTGACCAGTTGAAGTTCGAAACCGTATCTGCAATCGCGATGCTATTTCCATTTGACCCGGCGGTGCGCGCCGTGACCGTGACGACGGCCCCGCTTGAAGTAGCGGTAATTCCTGCCGCAGCGGGACAGGCTGCAATTGCCGCTGCCAAGTTTGAGGCCAGCGTTGTCGTGCTATTGCTGGCGGCAAAAGTTCCAGAGGTCGAACTCGTGCACGTGTTCGTTCCGGCAGTTCCGGTGACCACAGTACCCCACGAGAAGAGGCCGGCAAGGTTCGATCCGGACTCCGTAAGGAAAGGGCCGGCAGCCGGGCTGCTGACCGTAAACGTACTGTTGCCCGACGTATAGTTCGCGGTGACGCCAACAGCGGGGTACAAACTGTTGCAGCTATTGATGGCGGCGGCAATATTTGAGGCCACGGCCGTCGTGGTGCTGCCGGTGGCAAAGGTCCCGGTAGTGGCGCTGGTGCAGCCATTGGTGCCTACGCTACCTGCAGTCACGCCACTCCAAGCAAAGTTGGTTGCCGTCCCGCCAAGCGAAAAGGTGGTGGCAGAACTCCCCGGCGTCGAGTCGGTGATTGTGACTGCGCTTCCATTGACAGACGCGGTGACGCCAACAGCGGGGTAGGAAATGTTGCAGCTATTGATGGCAGCTGCCAGGTAGGAGGCCATAGTGGCGGGAGTGGAGTTCGGACTGATGGCTCCCGCGGTCGAGCTGGTGCATGCGTTCGCGCCACTTGGAATTGCGCCGGCGGTCGCCGTTAACGTAAACGCTCCCTGGGTAGAGCTGGTAAGAAACGGTGCATTGCTCCCTGAGATGTTGATCAACGAGAGCAGCCCGGTGTTGGTTGGTGTCGTCGTTGTCGTGACTGTCGCCGTGACACTGGGATTTGGCGCCGTTATATACGAGTAACACCCGTATTGCCAGACGCTATTACCACCGTTAGCGCCGGCGACCGACGGGCACGCTGCCGGGTTATTCGTGATCGCCGCGTAGAGAGCCTGCGCTGTGTTAGCCGCAGTGGTTCCCCACCACACACAGGGCGAGGTCGTATTTTGGCAGTAATATTGCGAGCCCGTAAATTGCGAGCCGGCAAATGCCGAGGTCGACTCCTCGAACGTGTACACAACATTTCCTATGGTAAGCGTATCGCCATTCGCAGCGCCGATCGTATTGGACACAGTGATCGAGCCCGTGCCAGGCGTTCCTGCGGACCCAGACAAGCTCAGCGTCAGCGTATTTGACCCATTTTGGATGGTAATCGTCTGACCATTGGTAGGGCCGGTGCTCGAGAAGGTGCCAGAGGCCGTCGCCCCTGTCCCGTTGTTCGTTAGGCTTAGTGTGTTGGGACTGCTCCCCGCCGAGCTGGTTAGCGTGATCGTGGGGGCAACGGTAGACGAGGGCGCCGCGGAAACCGTGCCGATGGCCGCCGCCGTGGTCGCGCTGGTTGTCAGGCTTAATGCGTTGGAACCGTTCGTGATCGTCACGCCCTGGCCGGCGCCGGGCCCACCCGTGAAGGTTCCCGTGGCGCTTGCCGCCGTGGGCGCGCTCGCGGTCAAGACCTGGCCGTCAACGGTTACTGTCAACGTGCCGGTCGCGCTGTTGGTGCTGACGGTGCCCGTCGTGCTCGCCGCAACCCCGCCGATCGGCACGTTCCAGTCTTTTGTCAGGGTCTCTGGAGGCCTTCTAACCGGTCTGGGCACAATGGCGTAAATTTTCTGGTCTGGACTTATGGCTGCGGAAACATCCGTACTTTCGAGCGCCTTCGCGCCCCTGCTGCGCTTAACCTGCGCCAGAGTGAAGCGGGGTTGTTTGGAAACTTCAAGCCAGCGCTCGAACGTGCCGTTCTCAACCGCCTGCTTTTCGGTGCCGGGATCCGAAAATATGAGATGGTGGTGAGTCCAATCTTCGGGTACACCTCGCCCCTGGATAACCCAATCCTCGACATTGCGCTGCACCACCGGATCCGCCGTTGATGTCACGACCTCGGGACCGGGAATGTCCTCTGCACGCAGCGAAGCGCCAAGGCCAGCGAACCCCAAAACTCCCAGAAACAGTGCGACCTTAAGGCACATAGGACGCTGAGAACTCACTGGGTTTGGTGAAATCTTAGAATTGCATCGCCACGCCATCGGGACACTCCAGCACTACGATTTTTTTGCCGCACCAATCCAGTGCGCATGAACACAGCTATCGAACCGAAACGCGTCGCTCGATCGGGTCCACTGTTCTGTGCTGGATTCCTAGCGTGGATTCGTTCTCTGATGACGCGTATAAGATGTTGATGCTAGGTGTTTTAAGCACTCAAGTCAATCCAGAAACATACCTCCGGACACCCACAGATACCCGCGTTCTGGTTACCAACGTCACGCCAACATCGATGACAAGATCATCTTCGCCAGATTGATTTTCGCTTTGCTGTCCTCACGCGCAAGCATTTAGAGAACGTCTACTCTACAATTGCGAGGAGGCAGTCCATGGGAGAGTTGAGCCGATGAGCCTGATGGAGGAGTTGAATCGAAAGGCATTCGAACTGGGCACTTCCTTGAGCGTCCACTTGGATATCACCTGGCGATGCAACGAACGGTGCGTGCACTGCTACCTCGACCACGAAGGCAAAGAGGAGCTGACCACCACCGAAATCAAGGACGTGTTCCGTCAATTGGCCGATGCAGGTGTGTTCTTTGTGACGATCAGCGGCGGAGAGCCTCTCCTGCGCCCGGATTGCTTCGAGATTCTGGAGTATGCCCGCTCCCTTCGCTTCAATGTCAAGCTGAAGACAAACGCGATCATGATCGGGCCGCGACAAGCAGAGAAGCTTCGCCAGCTCAACATCGAACAGGTTCAGATCAGCGTCTACTCGCACAGAGCCGAAATCCATGACGCAATCACAAAGCTGCCCGGCTCGCTCCAGCGCTCGCTGACCGCAATCCGGCTCTTGAAGGCGCTAGGGTTGAAGGTACTCATTTCAAATGTGCTGATGAAGCAGAATCTTGGCGACGCGCTGGATGTGCGTCTGCTGGCCGAGGAGCTGGGCGTTGGCTTCAATGTTGAACCTACAATCACACCGAAGTTGGATGGGGACAGGTCCATTGTCAACCTCGGTATCTCAAGCCAGGAGTTGGAGGAATGTTTCCATACTCCAGAGTTGGTAGGAGACGTAGGCGAGTTCTGCGCCCACCCGCCTCTTGTGGACGGCAGCGTGCTGGATGGCTATTCATGCAGCGCGGGACACACCTCCGCTTACATCTCACCACGCGGTCTGGTGTTTCCCTGCGTTCAGTTTCCCGTTGAGTGCGGCAATCTGCGCAAAAATACCTTTGCTGAGATATGGAAGACTTCGGCAGCGCTGAAAGAGATCCGATCGATCCGCGTTCGAGACCTGCCAACCTGCTCGGCGTGCGCGCACGCTGGTTCGTGTACGCGTTGTCCCGGTCTGGCTTACATGGAGGGCGACATGCGCGGGCTATCGTCAGCGGATTGCGTGAAGTCACAGGCACGAACTGGAGTGTCAGTCGGGGCGCTGCCAATACTGTTCACTTGATTTTGGTCGAGCGCACTGGAAGGATGTCGCGGGCCGAACAGCGGGAGGCTCTCGATCGCGCGGAACTGGCGCAAGTGACCGCAGTTAAGACGATTTGTGGACGTACGAGCACTGCCGTTGTGTGACACTTACTTTGCCACAACTGAGCGCCATGGTTTCAAAAATCTTTTCATGCCGGAATGCCGGTTTGACGTACGGCTTCTTGTCCGAGGCCGCCGGTGCTTTTGTTTTCTTACTCTCGTCAGACATTAAGGCTCCTCTACTGCAACTGCGCCTGCGTCAGCTTAATCGCGTCGTTTCCATATGTAAAGTAAATGCTCGCTGCTTGCGCACAGGTTTCATTCTTGTTTACGCCGCAAGTGCTCGAGGTGGGGTTAACGTTGTTGTCGACAATCATGCCGCTCGTATAGCTGTTGTAGAGGCTGGAATTGTTAACGGTGTTTAGAGCGTAGCTTCCAGTCAGGGGCAACGAATACGTGGCTGGGCTCCCACTTGAGCCGATTGTGTAACCAGAGACGCAGCTCGCCTGATTGATGCATGTCCCGACCGGCATCGCGAACCCGATCTGACTGCTGACAAAAATGTGATCTGCTCCTGCACTGTCCATGACTTCGGTTAGCGGTGCACATGTGTTAACGCCAGCATCAACCCAAAGCGGCGAGGTCTGGGAATAGGCTTTGGATACATCCGGGGTGACCGTAGTACCGTTTATTCCGAAACGAACGACGCCCTGATAGTTGCCTGAATTTGGCCCAATCTGCCACCAACCGCAAGCCCACATATTGCCGTTTCGACTGTTGTAAAAGGCATTGTCGAATGTGCCCGATTGTACGGTAGTGGTTCCACCCCATCCGCTCGTGCCGTTCAGAAGCAGAGAATAGTTCTTGATACTCGTCAACGCGCTGTTGGTCTGGACCATCTGCGGTTGCCGCACCGTAGGGTTCGATACAGCAGATTGGCTGTTCGAGAACCAGTAGATTGCCTGGGTCGTCCCGCTACCGTCCACGTCAAGAATCGGCCCATTGAGAAAACTGTTTTGCATGAAGCTTTGGCTTGATGTGGTCACCGAACCTGCGGAAGTAACAGCATAGAGCTTCCCGCTGGTTGCGCCTGCAACGTAGATCACCCCATTCGCATCCTGCACGGGGCTCGTCAACGGCCCCGCACCGGCCAGAGTGACGGGCCATACGCCGGAGACCGTGATCTCACTTGGGATAACCGGGGAAGCCATACATGCCCGGGTGGTGCAGAAGACGTTCTGAATCTTGTGCAGAACGCCATCGTCGGTGCCAACATACCCGAGGTCATTCGTATAGTCCACCCACACGGATGAATACGAGTCCCCTGCTGCCCAACTGCCAGAACCGGGGACACTGGCGATTGAAACGGGAACCGCCGCTGCCGCCGCCACCGTTCCTCCCGTTGTCCACCCTAACGTGCCCGTGCCATTTCCAGAGGGCAGGGTAACTACATGCAGCACACTGGCTGTCCCGGTGCTTTCCACATAGGCAACTTTCAGGCCGTTCTCAGCCATCGCCACGGAGTTCGTAATTGCGCCGCCAATCGTACTCCCGTTGTAGGCGAACTTTACGGTCGCTGCATAAACGAGGGCTCCGAACCCGTAAAGCTTCTGAGACACGCCCGCATTCCCATTGCAGAGTCCGTTCCCATTCGCTGTCCCGCTGTAAAGGTTGGTCTCCCCGACAAGGTTTGGCTGCCCACCCGTGACGCCAGCAGTATTCAGCCCATACACGACGAAGTCTGCACAAGTCGGCGTTTGCCCGGGCAAGTTAAAGTTATATTTGGCAGGAAAAGTACCATTCGCCATCGGAGCTCCAAGCGGAACATCCCAATCGATCTGCGATGAAAGTGCAGGCGCTGTCACATCACCAGCTCCGGTACAGCTCGCCTGTTGCCGCTTCAAATACGCATAGACAAGGCGATGCTCCCGTTGGCCGACTGGTCCAACTGCCGCATCACCGGTCGCAACCACATGCCGATGGCTCCAGTCGAATGGAACACCCTGTGAGGGAAGCTGTATTGCAGCCGCTGCAACTGGGCAAAGTGCACCTGCGGGAGAAGCGTTACCGCAAGCTGTATTTCCCACAAGAGATACAAGCGCCAAACAGACCAAGAGACGAACCCGGAGCAAACGTTGCACGGAGTCGCTGATCGTTCTTGGGCTCATTGCTTCTCTCAATGACGCAGAATCCTGAGATGACTGGGCCATTCACCCGTATACGGACTGTACTAATGGCCCAAAGAACATGATACTTTCGTTACATAAGACCGTCAATGATGATCTTTGCTTGTTGGCAATCCATTCTTTACTAAACCCGTTAGAGGGCGCAGGTCAGCCTTCCGGCGAGGACAGGCTGCGCACTGGACGAGCGGGATTCCCTGCGGCAATAACATTTGGCGGAATATCGGATGAGACTACGCTTCCCGCGCCAATCACACTTCCTGCGCCGATGCGAACCCCTTTCAGCACGATGACGTTTGCTCCGATGAACACATTGTCTTCGATCACGACCGGCCGAATGGCTCCGAGCTGACCGGACCGCTGCCGCTCTGGCACCGCCAGCGGATGAAAGTCGGTGTCTGCGATGATTACATTCGCCCCAAGGAGGACTGAATTGCCGATTTCCACCCGCTCAGCCGCGACAATGGAGCCGCCCGTGATGCCACAGTTGTTGCCAATAATGATTTGAGCATTTGCCGACCACGTGGCCAGCACGACCGGATGAAACGGAGATAAGGGATTGCTGGTCTTCCATGAACGCAATATCACGTGCTCGCCGATCCGAATTCGGCTGCCGCGATGGCGTTGAATCGTCGGCATGCCGAGAATTCGCCAACCTGTTCCCCAAGCAACGCCGTGGAGGAGAAATCCCAAACGAATCCACGGCAGCGCGAGCATGCGATGGACTTCCGTCGTAACGCGCCAAGGCATGTCAAGGAGCGAGTTCAGATTCGGTTTCACGTGCTCCTCCTGATCGTTGACGCCGCCGCATGGTGTGTGGCCGAACTCAAGAATCTCACGAGAGCGTTGAACCTGCAGTCTCGGTAGCGGCTTTGTCAGCCTTGGTTGATTGGTGCTCCACGCCGGTGACAACTTCTATCATCCGCGGCAACAACGTATCCCGGCCAATCGGGGCCTGAGAGTCAGAAATGGGCGGGATAAACCCTCGCTCCCTTGCGCGGAGTACGTGTTGCATAACCAGCGGGACATCCAAGTGTTCGGCTGAGTGAAAGCGGCGGGGGCGATCGATCGTCTGGAACAGTTCGGTCACGTGACTCTGCGCCGGTCCGATGTACAACACAGGCGCACCCACCGCAAGAATGTTGTAGATCTTCGATGGCGATACGATACCCACGAAGGCTTCGCCCATAACTACCGCATGCAGATCGGCGGAAGAAAGTGATGCCGCGAGAGCTTCGCGAGGCTGATACGGTAGGCAGACTATGTTGCTCCATCCTTCCACGGTTGAGCGCGCTTGTATCTTGCGATACTCGCTGCCACCTCCGACGAAGGCAAACACGATATCGTCGCGGTCGCGCAGACGATGTGCCGCCTCAAGCAACGTGTCCAGCGGATGACATGGACTGTGGTTGCCGGAGTACATCACCACAAACTTGTTCTCCCATCCCTGCTGACGGCGGAAGTGTTCGCGTCCCCTGGCATCGAAGTAAGCAAAGTCGTCCTGTGACCAGAGTGGAATCACGGCTATCTTATCGGCATCCGTACCACTCCTGATAAGCCGCAGGCGCATGAAGGTATCGAGAACCACCACCGCATCGGAGTGACGCAGGCTGAAATGCTGGATTGCAAAAAGAAGCCGTGCCGCCTTGGAGGACGGATCCAGCCAGCCCGCAGCAATTGCTTCATCTGGATTCAGGTCCATGATCCAGGAGACGAGGCGCCCGCCAAACAGAACTTCCAAATGGCTCCGAGTGCGGAAATCAGAGGTGGCGTGGTCAGCGCGATGATGACATCAAAGCGGCCCAGTCGAGGCAGCCGACATACGCAAGCCATCATAAAGGAAGCAAAGTCAACCGCACGGCGCCACTTCGCTCCTTTGCCGAAGCTGGTGCTCGCGACGCGCACGATTTTAACCGCGTTCCACAGCTCCCGGCTGGAGAACCTGCGCGAAGGATCGTCATACCCACGGGCGCTGCACAGCACCGTCACGTCGTGCCCCGCAGCAGCCAAGGCAGCAGCCAGATCGCCGGCGTATTGACTGGTCGCAACCTCGTCGGGGTAGAACGCCTGATTCAGAAGGAGAATCTTCATTTACGTCTGACTTCTGATCCTCGCCTCGGAATTCGGACGATCATTTCTGAAGCGGCCTAACCAATGACCGAGCACCACGAGTTGCCACAGTCTCGGCCAGGAAAGGTTGCCCTGAGTAAAAGCGGCTCCTGAACTCGGATGTTGGCACACACAAGACTGCCTCACGATCCAGAGCCGCAAGTCCTTCGTCACAAAACTCTCGTAACATGCCTCGGAGCCAGGCGGCCATCGGCAACTCAAACCCTTGCTTGGGACGCCGCAAGGTTCGCAGCAGAAAGCACATTCGGAAAATGCCTGCGACGGAGCTCGTCTTTCCTGCCGTCGCCCGCAAGATGATTGCGCAGAGCGTGCGCCACGAGACGATGATCCAGAAAGGGAACTCGCAGTTCGATGGAATGCGCCATGCTCATCACGTCGCTATCGCGCAACAGTACGCTCCGCATGTAAACACTAAGTTCCAGCAAACTGACCCGTGTGTTTGGCGGGAGCGCAGGGTCGGGATCCTCGATCAGATCCGCCGATGCCGGCAGTCCCATTCGCCTGAGTTCCGTCTGCGGCCAAAGTGCGCGCAGCACACTGTAGCGCTCAGCTAAGGGAAAGCGCTGGCCGCATCATTTCATATCCCCGCTCGCCTCCAGGAAACAATGCCGCAAACCGATGCGGTATGAGTCCCCCCAAACCGGCCCACTTCATGGCAAGAGGAAGAAGACGAAAGCTGCGGTATCCGCCGAACACTTCGTCTCCGCCGAGTCCAGAGAGTACAACCTTGATTCCACTGGAGCGGACTGCACGCGAAACGATGAAGGTATTCACGCCATCGATGCTGGGGAGGTCCATGGATGCAACCGCCAAAGGAACCTCCGCCGCAACCTCGCTATCAGGCAACCGCACTTCGGTGTGTTGGGTTCCAAAGCGGGTGGCAACGGCCCGGGCGTCGGAGGATTCGTCCATCTGTCGTCCCGTGGAACGCCACGGTGAATGTACGCAACGGGCGCCGAGGATTGCAGCGCCGCACAGGCGGTTATCGCCGAAGAATCGACTCCTCCGCTAAGAAAGCAGGCGACAGGAACATCGGAAATCATGTGCTCCCGAACGGATGATTCGCAACAGGTTACGAGTGCTTTCCCCGCTATCCGTGCTGCTCCTGATTGCGGCAGTGCGCACAATGACCAGTACTCGCTTTTGGCGGGTAATTACGCCATCCGAACTTCCATCCAGTGTCCCGGCGAAAAAGAGCGGACACCGCGCACCAGAGTCAACGGTTCAATGACCGAGCCAAAGCGCATGTAGGCCGCGAGGCCATCGCGGTCAAGTTCGTGCGGCACCAGTCCAGAGCTGAGCAGTACCTTCACTTCTGAGGCGAAAGCAAAAACCTCCGGTCCAGCCGACATAGTAGAAAGGCTTAATGCCGAGGCGATCACGGACACACCAGAGGGTTCGCCGCGCTGTATCGTAAAGCGCAATGGCGAACATCCCGCGCAGACGCTCGACGCATGCGACGCCCCATGCGGCATACGCACGCAAAAGTTCTCGGTGTCGCTGGTCGATCGCCAGCGCACATCGCCAAGCGCTTGACGGATTTCCAGATGGTTATAGATCTCGCCGTTCAACACGCACCAGTTGCCGGTCTCGGGATCGTGCATTGGCTGGTGCCCGGCGTGGCTGAGATCGAGAATTGCCAGGCGCGTGTTTCCGATGAAAACATTGTCGGGTCCGGCGCTGACCACTTCCGCACCCTGATCGTCGGGGCCTCGGTGGCGCATCTCACCTACCATGCGCTCCACGGCGGCCCTGGCGCTTCTCGATGTTCCCCGTTCTGCGACAGCTCACGCCTGCTATTCCGCACATTTTGCAGCCCCTCGGTGCTCCCATTGCAGAGCGGCCAACAGGCTGTTGCCGAAGCGATCCGCGGTGAAATTGTTCAGAAATCGCTCGTACCCGGCATTTCCCATCTGCACGGTGCGTTGCGGCTGGCCAATGAGAGCAAGAAGTGCGCCAAGTAACTCATCCTTGCACTTGATTTCCGCGATGATGCCGGTTCTTCCGTCTTCGATGACGGCGCTTGCGGCCCCGGGAGCAGCCAATACAAGCTTTGCGCGCGCGCATCGCTTCCAGATAAACCAAACCGAATCCCTCTCCCATACTCGGCATGACGAAAAACTCGCAGTCACGATATAGACGTTGCAATTCGTCATCGCTCACCAATCCCGTGAAATGCACCGCATTCTGCAACCCCATGGCCGAGGCCTTCGCCTGAAGACGTGGGCGGTCAGGACCATCCCCTGCAATGACGAGCTTGAAATCGGGGAAACTGGTCCAGCACCGCAGGCCACAGTTCCAGCAGTTGGTCGTGGCCTTTGTAACGCGACTCGTCAACCAAGCGGCCCACAATCAGAGCGAAGCGTCCTGGCTTCAGGCTGGAGGCCGCCCACCGGACCATCCAAGGGCGCGATTCCGAGAGGACATACAGCAACGGGAAGATCGCGGAATCGGCGATTGGCCTCGCGAAAGCGCTGCACCGTACTGATCGGAATTTGATAGCACGGTCGAAGCAGCGTTCAAGGCAAAGCGCTCCCGAAAGCGCAGCGGCTTCCAGGCCTCAATGCCGTGGAGAAAAACCGAGAGTTTAGCACCGTGCCAGACCAGGGGCATCGCCGTAACGGCCACATTCACATGCATCGCAAGCACGCGATCATCAGCGGACACGCCGCGAAGCGCAACACTTGCGACCTTGGCCACAAAGTTGGAAGGACTATTGTGTGCATTCCAAAGCGTGATGCCGGCCGGCACGTCTATGCTCGGTTCGTTGCACAGGCTGAATACATTTACCGTCACGCCTGCGCTATGAAGGCAGCTGCCGTAACGCGGGACACCAGCGAAATGCCATCGCGTCCATTGAACATCGGAGTCAGAAGCAACGCTTGAGGCGAATGCACAGATTTCACGGATGGCTCCTGCGTTCCGAGACCAGGGCCCGCTCATAAGCCGCAATCATGTTGCGAGCAACGGAGTCCCAGGTGTAGTTCTCCAAAACAAAACGCCGCGCCTTGTCACCCATGGCACGTGCACGCGGTAGATCGGTGACCAACTCAAGGATTCCCGTTGGCGATGCTGTCCGCATCGTGCTGAACCCACCGTCCACAATTTTCACGTTCGATCTGCGGCCAAGGGCAGGTCTGTGTGACCACTACCGGCAGAGCCGCCGCCATGGCTTCAACGATGCTCATCCCGAAACTTTCCACGCTGGAACAGGCAACGAGCAAATTGGCGTCCGCAAGCAGACGCAACTTATCCGCACCACCAAGCTCACCTGTCCAGATCACCGCATCTCCGGAGCCGGCAAACAGAGGAGCAACTTTGGCACGATGGCCCCGCTTCATCGGGACCGGCCAGGACCAATTTCATCCTCGGCACAATCGATCGTGCTTTGGCAAACGCCAAGGCCAGAAGATCCAGTCGCTTAATGGGGTGGATGCGGCCCATCCACGCGACAATGGGCAGTCTTCGCCGATCGCATACTGTTTGCGAAATTGGCCACGGTACTCTGAGAGATCGCCGGGAACATCGACGCCATTCGGCAGCTCCAGAACTCTGCGCTGCACGCCTAATTTCCCAATCTCTGCGACCTCTTCTGCCGAGGTCACGTGAAGGAATCTGGCTCGGCGCAGAATGCGGGACTCGATAATCGGATAAAAAATCTTCTTGCGCCAGGAGCGATGGCGACGGGCCGCTGCCAAGAAGCATGCCTCGGGTCGAGATGACATAAGGAACCCCCGCCGCCCGGCACGCATGCGCGGCACTCCATTCCGTAAAATTCCAGAGGCAGTGGATGTGCACCAGATCGAAATCACGGGCGCGGCTTGCGATCGCCTCCGCCAGTCGGGGAGCGTGAAAAAAACGTCCGGCCAACCCCAGCGGAAAACGAAATACGGGAATTCCCTCGTACTCGGCCGGGCCATCAACGGCAGGAGGCAGCGATTCCCTCCCTGCCAGCGGTGGTGGTGAAAACCGTAACGTCGATGCCAAGGCGCCGCTCTGCCTGACAGAGTCCTAAAATGGTACGCGGAGGCCCCCCATAGCAAAATGCCGGCGCAAAATATGGGGTGACATGAAGAACGCGCACTAAACGAGCTCTCCCGGCGGCCTGCATGACGCGGACCTCTTTTGCGCCAGGGCGGGCAAAATGCAACGCCGGCATAAAAATTACAATGGTCAGCAGCACTGCTTGAACAATGCCTGACAGGTATTGCGCCGCCTGGCTCTCAACGACCATCAAGGTTTGGCAATAAAGCAATGCCCAGGCAGCGGAGGAATTCGCCTTGCTCGGCATCGAGAAAATAGCGGCGAATGACATTCAGCAGCAAGCCAATGATCAACATGACAAGCGGAGGTCCGAACCATCCAAAATTGATATAGGACTCCGCCAGCGATACCAACCGCCATGGATACCTTGCCCAGATCTCTGCGATCTGTAATACCATATGCGACTTGATAGAACTGGTTCGCCTCACTGAAACTGGGCTTGTCCGGCCATATGGCACGCGGAATCAAGCTGATTGCAAGATATTTGTACAGGCGTCCGTTCTGATAAGGAACTTGCGCCGGCGTCATCTGCATAACCATGGCAGTGGGTTCGAACAAGGATGCGCGGGTCACCGTCTCACCGAACAGTTTGCTTCGCTTCTCCGGCCGTTCCATGGCATCGGACCAGGCACGCAACGACGCGGTCAGCCAGAAATGTCGTTCGCTCGCTGGCTGTACCCACGGTATTGCCAATGCCATGCCAATATCGTTTGCGGAATTCAGGTTTGCCTGGCTGCAGGAATAAGATGACGATTACCAGAGCGGCTATGAGTGCTTTGGGGATGCGCCGACGCACATCGAAATGAGCCATTCCAAGCACTAGCACAAACCAGACCGCAGCACCCAGCCATCCAGATGCAACTCCTGCACCTAGGCGCAGAATCACGAACCCAATAAGCAATACCATTGTCCAGACGCTCCGACTCCCCCCGGAGGTAGCGACGGAACAGCACCAGAAACGCCGCCATACTCACCACGGCTTCCAGGTCCACAAGAGCCTGACGTCCTCCCTGACCTAAGGCGCCAATGCCGAAAACAGCCGTGAGAAGTGCCGTCGCCGCAAATACCAAACGGACATAAATCCACGCGAGCGGTTTCTCCTTGAACTCCAGCTTCCATTCCGTTGCATACCCATCCGGTAAAGGCACGGCCATCCCCACTCGCCAGCGCCGAAACTCCCAACAGGGCGAGCAGCATCGTGTTGTCCATCGCATCCGGAGAAAGCACCCGCGGACCGAATGAGGTCTTACCCAAGTGCTCACCCAGATAGAGAGGCAAGACATACGCTAATACATACATTGGCCAATGCAGTCGAAACAATGGAAATCGCCGCTGATCGCCCTCCTCCCAGACGCAATATGACCACCAGGCAGCAATACCAACAGAACGAGCAAGCCATAGCCACGAGGCCGATTGGCAGAGGTGAGAACGCCCACAGCGCGACAATCAACATCACTGGGACGAAAAGCGATTCTGACCGGCAGCGCAACCGGGAACACTTCTGGCGCGGAATCGGGAGAGGGGTCGCGGAAGCGGGCAGACATCATGCGCGCGATCCCTTCTTCACGGCAGCAACCGCGTTGACGGTGCCCTCCACGGCGGAGGCAATGGAATAGTCCTGAATTAACGCTCTGGCTCGCGTACCGCACGCATGCCGCTGCTCCGGATCGCGGGCGAAACGCACCATAGCCGCAGCCAGAGCTGCTTCATCGTGCAGCGGGAATACCTCACCGGTGCCTTGCGCCGGCCACAAGGTCAGGACCGCATCCCACTTGATCGCTGACGATACAGGGCAGTCCGCTCCACATCGCCTCATTGACCACGATTCCCCAGGTTTCGCCGCCTCGAGGGTAAGACCAGACAGTCTGCCGCAATATAGGCCTTTATGATCTCTGACTGGTTGAGAAAACCGGCAAACGTCACCGGGCAGTCCAACATCACGAACAAAAGATTCGCACGCGGGGCGGAGCGGTCCATCCCCAACCATGAGCCCCACGACTCGGGCGCCTGAGCGAGCCGCGATCTCGAGAGCTCCCAAGAAGTCCAGCGGATTTTTCTTCGCAATGAACTTGCCCGCGAACAGAAATACGGTCGCATCAGAGGGTAAGTTCCAAGTTGCGCGAATCGCATCGCGTTCAGGCTGCAGGCTGCTCGCGCTGTCGGCAGAAAGCTAGTCTCATCGATCACATGCGGGACATGGAAGACTCGGTCCTGTTGTGCTCCGTAATGAAGGTAGTACTCACGCGACCACTGGCCGACATCGAGAAACCCGTCGAAGGCGCGCAACATGAGTGGGTACGATATTTCTTTGACCCAGTTCTTCAGACGAGAACGTGGTGTATGCAGATGCGAGTCGCCACGCGTCAAGACAGGCAGACCGAGTTGCTTTGACGCCCAGATGGTCTGCCATGCGGCTTTATAGTTCCAGCCATTTACCAACACGGCGTCAAAGTCTCCCTTGCGCAGTGCCTGCCCGATGCCAGGCACATCCAACCCGCTGAAGCCGGAGGTGCTGGGGTCTGCCGCCACATTGCTCAGAAATTCGTGTTCGTATCCATCCAGCAAGGGGAACGTCCCATTCGAATGGCACGCCGAAACCGGCATACGCCTGTTGCTTCGGGGTCGCCTGGTGGCAAAAGAAAACCTTGATCTGCAGTCTCCCGTCCGCAACCAACCCGCGGTACCACGGAGCGTGGTACTGGATCGGGTGAGTGGCCAAAATCGCCAGTCGCGGCACTGTGCCGGAGCATTGAGATGTGTGCCGGCCTTGGTCAAGGGAAGGGGCCGCGGTCATGCGTCTACGCGCCATTCCATGTCGAAAAGACAGGTGGTTCCGAACACAACAAAGACTCGCATGTAGCCTCATTGCCGTGCATCCGGACGATGCCGGACTATGGATTGCTGGGGACCTTCAGTATAGCCTGTTCAAAGACTCTCGCCAACGCCTCACATACGGAACGGGCGGTGTAAGGCTCAAATGCCTTCCAGTCCGTGGAAGGCTGCGCACCCAGCGGAGAACTGAGCAGTTCCCGCAAGCGGAATTCCACCCGTAATTGTGCCTCTTCCAGGGAAGCCGCATCTCCAAAGACGATCGCACTGCCCGCTCGGGTCTCCTCAAGGATACGGACGACACTACTGGCAGCATGGAAGATCGGCAGCAAAGGCCGGTTCGCAAGGATATAGGGGAAAAGCTTGGACGCGCTGTAATGAGTGGATGTCGAACCCAGCACCAGAAGGGCTGTCGAATCCAGCAGAATCTGAAGTGCCTCCAGATATGCCACGCGTCCTGGATGCTCGTCAACAAAGCGATCCACCGCCAACTCGCGCGCCAGCGGCATCACCAGTTCTCGTACCATGTTGCCGGTCGCATAATTAGTGCCCACAAAGTGGAAACGGACTGAACGCATAAGGTCCGGATCAATTTCGGCGAGGTGTCTCACAGCTAGGAAGAGCACGCGCAACGCCTGCAGCATGTCGGGACCGCCACGCCCCACATAGCTGATATGACGCAGGCCGTCGTTGCGATCAAAGATTGAGTTCTTCCTGGGATGCGCACGCAGATGCACAAAGTCGTCTGGCTCAATTCCTAGTTGAATTCCCGTAATATCTGCCGGGCTGATCCAGGGGTAGCGCTCAGGCAGATCCTGGAGATAAGCCGCGTCCACTGAAACCAGATGGGCAGCACGCCGGATCGAAAACGGCTCGACCATGCCGGCTACCGCGCGGGCCATGCGCCATTTGGGTGGACGTTGCCCTGATGCGACCGTCTTGTAGTAGTCCGTTACATAGGGATCCTGGTAGTCGATGATGTAAGGCAGTCCGAAGCGCATATTCGCAAGCCTGCCAAGAATCATGGGGTAGAAAGGCGGAACGGTAATCAGCAACATATCAATGTGACGCCGCTTCACCAGCGCGCTCAACGCGTGCCAGGTGTGCCAGAGACTGCGCAGCCCAAGGTCGCCGATGCCCAGCTTTCGCGTCCAACTCGCTCGCAATGCCGCCGTGCGGATGATCTCGTAATCACCACGCAGAAGGCGTTCGTTTTCCGGATCGGTACTCCACTCGTAGAATTCTGGAGCCGTGGCAATTACCACCGGATCCCAGCCGAATTCGCGCAGATGGTCTGTGAAGAATCGGGAGCGCAACGAGGGCGGCATGCTGCTCGGGCAGAAGTCAGGCGCAATGATGGCGACAGTCTTCGTGGACAAAGTCGAGCCTTTCTGCACGCCTTGGGCCTACTTTGAATAGTGAAAGGAGTTGCAATTCTAAACGGCGCCGATCATGTTCGCAATAAGTACAGGCAAACGACGGTCCCGAGGCCCCACGCCCCATCCGCGTGCTCTTATCCTAGCTGTGTACGTGACGTACCTGTACACATGTTCCGGCGAATCTTCATTTCCCGAGAAGTCTAACGCAAGGGCCATGGGCTTCCGAAAACTTTCGGCTTCCCTCTGCGCAGTTGTCCTTGTACCCTTATTTTTATGCGCCATCACGTGAAGAAACTTCTCCGCTCGTTCGGTTACACCTGTCTCGCGTGCCGGCGAATCGCTTTGACGCCACCCCTGATGCACTAAGCCTACTTCAGTCATTCGGGTATGCTCCACGAGTCATCGTGGATGCCGGTGCGAACATGGGCGATTGGACTCGCATGGCGGTTAAAAGTTTTCCTGACGCAACGTATCACCTCATCGAACCACAGCCAGGATGTCATGCCAGCCTTCGCTCGTTGGCGCAGGAAATACAGGGCCACCTGCACACGGTCGCGGTGACGCAGCCGGAAGTATCGGCTGTGCACATTGCTGGCGACGGACTCGGTAGCACAGGCGCTTATGTTTGTTCACTAGCCGAACGGGACAACACGATCTGCGTTCCTGCTAACACATTGGACGACTTGGTGACCGTTACCTCGTCAAGCCGGACACTGCTTAAAATGGACCTTGAGAAGCACGAACTTGTTGCGCTTCGCGGAGCCGGGAAACTATTGCATGCCGCCGAGGTGGTACTCACCGAGGTGTCTTTCTACCACGCAGCCGCTCCACTGTTTCTGGACATTGCAATTTTCTTGCGAGCACATGGATTTGAACTTTATGACTTCGCAGCCCTCTCCTCCCCGATTTCTCATCGCCGCTTACGTAGTGGCGACACGATCTTTGTCAAAGTGACGAGTCCTCTGCTGTCCTGCCGAGCCGTCTGAGTTGTGACACCTATTAGCACCGAGCGCGCTACGATGAATGACCCAGGCACTCGATCCCGATTGAAACGCAATTCACTTGTGATTACCACGAGCCTCAACCATTTTCTGCAACAGTGACTCGTACTCGCCGGTGATAAAGTCTGACGAGAAGCGGTCCTCACAGTCGGCGCGCACGGCGCTGCGATCGATCTGGCCAAGTTTCGCCACGGCAGCAACGGCATCGTCGATTCCCTGGCAGCGGAAGCCGTTGATCCCTTCGCGTACCACCTCGGGGACGCTCCCCCGATTGAACGCAATCACCGGTGTTCCGCAGGCCATCGCCTCAGCCATCACGATACCGAACGGTTCTTCCCATTCAATTGGCATCAGAAACGCGGCGCAACCACCAAGAAGTTTATTCTTCCCGGCATCGTCAACTGTGCCGATGTAGCGGATCTGATCTCCGTCAAGGTGCGGCGCTACGGCTTCATCAAAGTAATTTCCGTCAGGTCCGCTGGTCACTTTGTTGCCCGCGATGATCAACCGCCTTCCCGACCGCTCCGCAATGGTAATGGCATTGTGCGCTCCTTTGAACCGCTCTAATCGTCCAAGAAAAGCCAAAGGAGCATCCGCAGCGACTTCTGTTACCGGCTTGTATTTCGTTACGTCAACACCGTCATGCACGGCAAGCCAGCGGCCATACCCATCTTCCTGCGGTCTTAGCCGATACACACTGCGAGATGCACCTGCAAAGGCGATCGAAGAACCCGCCAGCGCTGCGGCAATTCGCACGCTGCGCCAGGGCACACCATCGCGGCAGTAACGTTGTACCTTTGCCACTCGCCGATCCAGCAGTACCGGTAACAGGGCAGCCAGCCTTCCCCAACTAAGAATGGCGTCCAAATGCCGCAGCTCCTTCGCCAACTCTGAACCGACCTGCCAAAGCTCCTGTATGCGTGCCGACTTCGAGAAGTGTGGAGGTACTCCGTAAGGGACTAGCCTCGCCTTGCAATTGCTTTCCGGATGCGCATAGAGAGTGACGTTGTGACCGCGCTCGACCAGTCCATTCACTACGAATTCCACCACTCGTTCAATGCCGCCGTACTCAAGGGGCGGAACCGGAAGCATGGGGTCAACCGTGACGGCTATGTTCAGGCTTTTCATCGCAGAGCCTCCCGCACCGCGCGTAACAGTGTCCCTTCCTCGTCGATGTGTTGCCAGTGCCAGCGCCGGCAGGCGGCCGCCCATGCAGCCCTGCGCGCGGCCAGCAGTTGCCCGGGGTTTGTGGCCCAGAGTTTGAGTCCTTGAGCGAGTGTTTCAACGTCGCCAGGGGAATACAGAAACGCTCCCGGACCAAGATCTGTCGCTAGGCCGCGCTGGCCCGGCGTATCGGTGAACACCACCGCCAGTCCCGCAAGAATGTATGTGAACGCCTTGTTCGTGAGACAAATTGCACGGTTGAGAGGCTCTGTCATTTCCAGCGCCAATCCCACGTGGTAATCGCGGCATAGATCCACCATACGATCCGGCGGTTGCGGTGAATGGTGAACCAATCGCAACTTCGGTGCGCGCTCACTTGCCATTGACAACAGCCGATCAAGGTATCCTTCACTTGGATTGCCCCGTAGATGGAGCTCACAGTGGATCCCCGCCAACCCGACCGCAAGAATCGCATCTTCCAACCCCCGGCCTGGTCCGATGGTTTGGCTGAACCAGTAGAGGCGAAGTCCCGCGCCATCGACTGGCGTGAACTCCGGCTCGATCGCCGGTAAAGGAAACGCGTTGTTGATCACCAGCGGTCTCTTCCCGTATTTATCAGCATAGTGAGCCGCAATTGCCTCGCTGGCCGTCGTTAGCAAAGCCGCATCTCGAAAGACGATTGTTTCTGCGGCTTCAGCCAGACGATTGGAAAAAATGTCTTCTGCCTCTGTTTCTGCATGTTCCGCTCCATGGAAGTCTTCCAAGTCAACTGCATACGGCACTCTTAAACCTTTGGCCGCGAGCGCCGTCGCGATCAAGGCCCCTCCACCGCCGTAGACAAGATCGGCGGGAGCGTCGGCGGCTGCGCGCACCAACTCCGGCAGAACACGAGTAGTGGCACGTCCCAGCAGAGCGGTGGGCATGCGCTCCGGCGCAAATGTCGTACCCAGCGCGCGGCAGGCGCGGAAGCGTAGGCCACTACGAATCCGCAACCAGTTTCCGGCGCTCCGTGAGTAGTCCACCACTTTCCACGGCAAGCAAAGCCGGGCGCGCAGATCCTCATCGGCGGCGGTTCCCCAATCCACAAAGTTAGTACTCACCGCTCGCACATCATGCCCGTCGGCTGCGAGCGATTCGGCGGCCTTCAGCATTCGTGGACAGGTGGACAGGTGCCCGGCGGTGATTACGGTTATGCGTGACATTCAGGTTTATGCAACTCCAGCATTGCGACGATCACTGTTCACGTGAAATTCGAGGAAGCGACGCACCCATCCGATTCAGCGTGGCTGGCGAGCAGACCACTACGAGCAGACCACGGGTACTTGATCCCTGTGCATCACTTCGCGGTATAGGCTCTCGTAATCAGCCGCGATGTCGTCCATCGTTCGCGGCGTAGGCACACACCGTCTCCAGGCGTCCACCGTTGCGGCAGGGTCGGCTGCAACCTCCCGAATTGCTTCCGTGATCTCGGAAACACTGCCTGGGGCTAATAGTCGTCCATCGATGCGGTCCCGAATCAGTTCCGGCATGGCACCGATCCGGGTACCGATTACCGGCGTACCGGCTGCAAACGCTTCGTGCACCACGGTCGGGCCGTTCTCAAACCATCGCGAGGGCACCAGCAAGACATCCAGATTACGCATGATTTCGCCCACTCCGGAAGCGGGAACTGCTTCCGCGAATCGCACACGCGGGTCTCGTCCTAACATGCTCTTCAGTTGCGCCAGGAGGTTTTTGCCCTCCATGTCGTTAGCCGGTCCGCGCCATTCGAGGGTGACCGGCAAGTCGGAGGGCAGCGCCCGCCATGCTTCCGCAAGTTCCATCACACCTTTGATCGCGGTAAAGCGGCCAAGATATCCAAAACGTACCGGCAGCGAGGTTGGGCATCGCTCGGGCGTAGGTTTGCGAGAGATAGAACTGCTGATGCCGAGATGGTTGAGAGTCAGCTTTTCGCGCGGCGCACCGTTGAGGAGCACTCGATCGAAGGCGGCCTGGTTTAACAGCACAAAAGCATCCACTGCATTCAACAGCCGCCGCTGGAGTCTTTGCTGGTGACGTATGAGATCGGGTATTCCGAGCACAGTACCGGCGCGGCCCGGCAGTCTTCCCGCAGTGCTGCCGATTAACGCGTTGAGAGCTGCCGTCGGATAAGTCAGCGCTCGCGGCATCCCGGCAGCATGGAGGCTGCAGGTCGCACATTTGAACACGCGCACCTGGCCATCACACAGTTTCTGACCCCAACGCATCAACGTTCCGCGCTGGCAGTTGTAACCCAGGCTTCCTAGATGGTTGGTTGCGACGACCCGGATTCCCATTGCCCGGGCGGCCTCGATCTCATAGACCGTAAGGCCAGGCAATAAAGTATGGATATGCAGGAGGTCGGGACGCTCCTTGGCTAGCCATGCGAGCAGAACCTCGCTGCCACGAGCAGACACCCGTGTCTGACACTCGTCACGAGTCGCCATGGCACCGCGCAGTGGGTAACGAAACACCGGAATGCCATCGTGCTCATACCCGCGCGACTCTTCCAGCCCACGCAACGGCGCCGTTACGCTTACTTCGTGGCCGCGCTTTTTCAAACGCTGTGCCAACCCATTCACGTAGACCTCAGTGCCGGCAAGCGATTCAGGGAAATACCAGCCTAGCGCGTGTGCAATTTTCATTCTGAAATCGCCTGTAGATGCTGATTCATTCTGCAATCGCCGGGATGATCTGTAAAGCTCTTTGCACGTAGGGGGAAAGCCTGATCTCCATCGCGGCCAAGGCTTTCACCTATGCGCGATGAATGCGTTAGTCCCACTTTTCAGTGCCATAAACGCCAGGCGGGCACGATCACCCGCAGCTATGCGGTCTCTACCGCTGAGCGCTAAGGCCAAGGCATGTTTCGCCCATAACCATTGAACCCAACATCGCCCGCCCTGCTCGTGCGAAACTTTTCGGGTCATTTCTGGGACGAGCGTGCAAAGCGATCGCACCTCGCGGGCATCGAATGAAACTGCGCAGCCAGGTTTAGTCATCGCAAAGCGCCACCAAGCAGACCAGGTCAGATCGTCGACTTTGCGGCCGAGTGTTCTTTCCAGGCTGGCACGTGTTACAAGCTTCCCCTGCTGGCTTTGACATTCCACGTTGGACGCCGAAACCGAGATGGGATGAACCCGATACTCGATGAGCGGCTGTGAAAGTACGACAGCCTTACGCCAACACGCAAGCCGTGACAAAAACTCATAATCCTCGCTGAACCAGTAGCATTCCTCTTCGTTATAGCCATTCAGTTCACGCGCTGCATCCGCGCGGAAAACAACCGAGGAATGAACAATCGGGTTGTAGGCCGATAGGATCAACTTTAGAGCGCAGTCCCCAAGCCCACCTGGGCGAAAGCCAACGCGTGCCCCCTCCTCGTTAATCTCAAATGCCGCACTGCCAACGAGGGCCACATCCGGATGTCTCTCCAGGTAACCGACCTGTTCCTCCAGCCTGTTTGGGAGAGAAATGTCGTCAGCATCCAGGCGTGCAATGTATCGGCCAGTCGAGACTTCAATAGCTCGGTTGGAACAAACCGCCTGCTTGCGGTTCTGCTCGTAGCGCATCACCTTGACCCGCGAATCGCGATAGGACAGCAAAATATCAGACGTTGCGTCTTTGGAGCCATCGTCCACCACGATTAGCTCCCAGTCGCTGATAGTCTGTGCCAGAATGCTGTCTACTGCCGGCCTCAAAAACCTCTCGCCATTGTATACAGTCATAATCACGCTGACAGTAGGCAACAATGATCCTCGATTCCAAGTTCCGCGGAATGGACTGTTTCGTTTAGAGTGACTCCGCAGCTAGCTAACCCGCAAAGGCGTCATATCCCGTCGTTGTCCCCGCAATTGAATGCTATAGTCCATTTAAGCTCTACTATGCGCCCTACGCTCACATATATTTTGCCCGACTTGGCTGGCGGTGTATTTACATACGTCGTCAATCTACTGACTTCCAGCACTTCGGACAGGTTTGAAACCCATGCCGTGTTGACTAGGTCCAAATACTGCGGACCAACGTCGAACGGGCCTACTGGCGCTGATCACGAGATTTGTGTTCCCCACCAGTTGCCAAAAGAGAACTTGTATTCGGTCGCACGCCGACTCATGCGAGCAATTCCCCGCGGGCCTGGGGTAGTGGTCACCAACGACTTTCTGGAGTTAGCCGCCTTCTCAATCCACGACCCGCAGAAGATGATAGTGATGCTCATGCACGGGGACTGGGACTACTATTACGGCCTCGCCACGAAGCACGCCAATCTCATCGATTACTTTGTGGCGTCGTCGAAACACATGACGGCCAAACTTGGAAATCTCCTCCCGGAGCGGTCTGAATCGGTGCTGTGCCTTCCGTACGGTGTCACTATACCGGCGTGCTCTCGGATACCACGCCCAGGTACACTCCGCGCAGTTTTCATTGGACGCATGACAGGGCAGAAGCGGGTACTTGACCTGCCTGAAATTGATCGCGAACTGCACCGCCTTGGCGTGAAGGTGGAATGGACGGTGATCGGTTCGGGGCCGGACGAAGAGGCGCTACGAGAGGCATGGGCATGGAACCCGGAGGTTCGCTGGACCGGGATGATTCCAAATGAGGCTGCGAGAGAGCGCCTGTTGGAAAGCGACATCTTCGTGTTGCCGAGCCAGTCCGAAGGCTTTCCCGTTACTCTGGTGGAAGCCGCGGCGGCGGGTGTGGTGCCTGTCGTCAGTGATTTGCCGAGTGGCATCCCGGAGATCGTGATTCCCGGTTGCACTGGTTTTCGCGTTCCAATCGGGGACACCCGGCAGTTCGCAGCCGCCATTGCGTCATTGGCTTCAGACCGCACGATGTTGGAAAATATGAGCAAGGAAGTCCGGAAAATTGCAGTCAACAATTTCGACATCCGTGAAAACGTTAAAGCGTATGACCGCTTGTATGAGAGCTATGCCGAGCCCCGCGCCAACCGCCGCCCGCGGCAAACACTCCAATACGGCAGCCGGCTCGATCAAGCGTGGATTCCCAATTTCGCGGTGCGTGCAGTCCGCTCGCTAACCAGGAGAGACCTGTAGATGCCCCCTCGCGTTAGCGTGCTGATGACCGCGTACAATCGCGAAGCCTTTATCGCCCAGGCAATCGAGAGCGTGCTGGCCCAGACCTTCACCGATTTCGAACTGATCATCGTTGACGATGTTTCGAAAGACCGAACCGTCGAGATCGCACGCGAGCATGCGGCCCGCGACTCACGTGTCCGAGTCGTGGTAAATGAGCGCAACTTGGGGGACTACGCCAATCGCAATCGCGCCGCAAAGCTGGCAATCGGCGAGTTCATCAAGTACCACGACTCTGATGACGCGATGTACCCCCACTGCCTGGCGATCATGGTCGAGACGCTCACCGCCTACCCCGAAGCAACCGTCGCGCTCACCGGAGAGTGGCAGGGCGGTCCGCTGCCCATGCTATTGACGCCGCGATTGTGCTACGAGCGTGAGTTCCATGGATACGGAATGTTCAGTCTAGGCCCACCCTCCGCAATCTTTCGTCGCGATAGATTTGCAAAACTTGGGTATTTCGAGCCGGCTGGTCCACATTCAGACCTGGCTCTGTGGCTGCGATTGTGCAAAACAGAAAATGTGCTTCTCATCCCTGCCGGTCTTTACTGGTATCGAGTGCATGCAGGCCAGCACCTGGCAAGTCCCATCGCCGCACGCGACCGGGCCATCATCAACAGACGAGTCTGGGAGGCGCTCAATGCGGAAGATTGTCCATTGGACTCCGCAGGACGCCACATTGCAAAGATCAACTGGACCTGGCTTCTGGCAAAGGGACTCTATCGCGATCTGCGCGCAGGCAAGTTCAGCCTCGCATGGTACGCTTACCGGCAGTCCGGTCTGTATTGGAAGGATTGGTTCCGCTACTGCCGTTCGCCTAAACGCGACAGATTTGCGGGAACACCACGGAATGCGAACGGAGAGTTTGTAACCCCTTACTGGACTCAAAGCCGAGGTCACCACATTGAACCAGGTGCTTGAACGACTCTTGGAGACACAGATCGCTACTGACGACGACGGGCGCACATGGCCCTTGGAAGTTCACGTCTCCGAAGCTGAAGGTCACTTTCTGCAGCAGGTGATTCGCGATATCCGTCCGCGTGTGAGCGTTGAGGTAGGTCTTGCCTTCGGAGTTTCTACGCTTTATATCTCCGAGGCAATCTCTGACGTGGGCGGCGAGAAGCACATCGTTTGCGATCCTGACCAATTCGGCGCCATTGGTGACGGATTTCACGGCCTGGGATTAAAGAATGTGCGCGATGCGGGATATGATCGCTTGGTTGAGTTCCACCCGATTTCATCGCACCTTCTTCTGCCGCAACTTGAGCGGGAGGGTGTGCGAGTGCAGTTTGCGTTCATAGATGGCTGGCACACATTTGACTATACGTTTATCGATTTTTTCTATATTGACCGCATTTTGGAAGCCGGCGGTGTGATTGTCTTTGACGACACAAGGGATTACCCTGCCATCCGCAAAGTCGTTCGCTATGCGCTCACTCATCGCGCTTACAGTCTTTACGGCGGAGACGTCAGCTACCTTTCATGGAAAAGGCGATTGGCTTCTTTTGTGGCAAACCTCCCATTATTGCGTCGAATTATCCGGCCCGACATCCTGATCCCCGACGCCACGCGGGGCATTACGGGTCGATTTGTTGCTCTTCGCAAAGAACGGGAAGACACGCTCGGGGACGGCAGGAATGGCAGTCGGCGCTGGGATCAGCACGTCGAATTTTGATAATCGTGGTCTCTCACCGATGCGCAACGAGCGCTTCAATCCCAATCTGCAGCGCCATCGCCGCCAGGCGAAGACGCGCCCTCGCCGCGATATCTCCCCTGCGGAGAACTGCGAGAGCCAACGCGTGTTTCGCCCAAAGCCACGGAAGCTTACATGGTCCGCCCCGGTCATGTTGAACGCTTTGAATCATCCCTGAGACGAGCAAGCGCAGGGCTCTCACCTCGTTTGCATCGAACGAAGCCGCATGACCGGGCGCGGTCATCGTAAAACGCCGCCAAGCGGACCATGTGAGATCGTCCACCTCTCGGCCCAGTATTCTTTCGAGGGTAATGCGCGCGGCACATTCTCCCTGTCGGCTTTGCTCTTCTCCATTCACTGCGGAAACCGAACTTGGGTAGAGTCGAACGTCGACCAGCGGCTGCGGAAGCGCTCTGGCCTTGCCACAAAGAACAATTCTTGACCAGAACTCGGAATCCTCGCTGAAGCGGTGCTGATCTTCTTCGCTATAGCCGTTCAGCTCACGTGCCGTATCGGCGCGGAATATCACAGAAGGATGGATGAGAGGGTTAGCTAGCGTCAGAGTCAACTTCAAGGTACAAGTGCCAATCGGCGCGGGACGAAAACCTGTGCGCACTCCCCTTTCGTTGATATAGTATGCAGCGCTGGCGACAAAGGGTGATTCGGGGTGTGATTCCAGATAGCTGACCTGCTCCGCGAGTCGCGTGAGGATGCAGACATCATCGGCGTCCATGCGCGCGATGTACTCTCCCTGGGAGGCGGCTATTCCGACATTGAGGGACTTGGCCAATCCCCGATTGGTTTCGTTACGAAGAACGCGTACACGCTGGTCAGAGTTGGCGTACTCGGCAAGGATGCCTGGTGTTGAATCAGTCGAGCAGTCATCGACAATGACAAATTCAAAATCGCGAAATGTCTGGTGAAGAATGCTATCAATCGATTCCCGCAGATACTTTTCGCCATTGTAAACGGCCATCAAAACCGAGACTTTAGGGGCGCCTGAGTTCATGGCGATTGCGAGGCGTCCTTGAGGCTGGCCATTGGATGGTCCCTTCATTCGATACCCCATATCAATTGGATTAGACAGTTCAACGCACCCTAATCCATTCTGCAGAATGCAGGTCACGCGTGTCATGCTCAAGCGGCCCGAACCAGCGGCGTGGCGCAATAACTGTGGGTTCGCGCTCGCTATTCAGCCACCCTATTCGCCCCGGCAACTACTTCCGAGAATTCCCAGACCTTAGATCAGAGGCTAGATTATAGATCTCCGAACATCGCATTCTTATTTGCGGCCAGTCATACGTAAGCGCCTTGAGTCTTGCACCCTTTCTCAAGGATCTTGCCGGCTCCCCGTTCTGACAGATACCTGCAATTAAATCGACGATGGGAGACACTTCCCCGGGCTCAAAGAGCCACCCAGCGGAACTGTCCACATAATCCGGGATACCTCCGATTGCTGTTGAGATCACAGGAGTACCGCACGCCATCGCTTCTAGGATGGCGTTATTTGCCGTTGCCTCGATCACAGGGCACAGGAGCGCATCGGCACGCTGATAGAGAGTGATCAATTCTTCTTCTGAAATAGCCTCGTGTAAGCTCGTATTCGCACAGCCGTCAAAATGTGAAAATTCCCTGCGAAGAGTGACCACGTCAAATTGCACAGGGAGTTTGCGAGCGTTGCATTCGTCCATTATTCGATGTGTTGTCACCCAGTCTCGAAAATTTGTTCCGACCACTAGGAAGCGGCGAGTCTTACCGACTCCGTGTATATCACAAGGATGAAATCTCTGAATGTCTATCCCATGCGGGACATAAAAGACACGGTCTACCCCGAACCACTCCTGGAGCTCAGAAGTCTGGCTTCTAGATACAACAATTGCAACGTCCACACTTTTTGCAACTTTCTTCCGCTGTTGATAAGCTCCTGCAGGTAAGTGAGCCAGCGGAACGTGAAAGGTAGCTATCAACGCGCTCTGCTGCATCAATGCGCGGTGACGGATAAGAACGTTCAATTGTTCGTCACCGTACAGTACATGCACCACGTCTGGTCTCGAAACGATTGAGTGAACAAGCGTACGCCACTCAGCCAGCGCATCCTCGACCCCGTAGTCTATTAAACAATTCTGCGTTTCGATTCCACCCATCAACAGGGATCGTGCTGTCCTCCTTACGATCCGACCAGGAGTGGGCCGATCTATCACCGTGTCACTGTTGCGGCACACAAGTCTATCGTAGCCCCCTGCCGGGGTGTGATGGCTCCATCTTTTCACGAGGTATGTTACGCGCATATGCTTGTGAGTGGTTCTACCTAGCCTTGAAATGGATTGCGTCTTGTTTGATCGACCTAGTTCAGCTTGTGTTCGTCTTGGGCTCTCATTGCATAGATCAGCCCGGTCCTCTTGTCGGTACTTTCTCGACCTTCTAACACAACGAACCCATTTCTCAACAGCACCTGAATTAGCGGGTCACTCCCAACATCATGCCATTCGACCATCAGAGCGGAGACGCATTTCAGGAGACCGCTTTCAGACAAATTATTTATGATCTCGTATTCGGCACCTTCACAATCCATCTTCATGAATGTCTTGACATCGTTCATTCCTAGCCCAAGCTCTTGTAACGCCGATGATGCATTTCGTAGCCGCATGCGCTCGTCTCTCCGGTCCGGCGCATTCGCAACCGCAGGATGCGTGATTCGCATCCCGACAGATCCTGCCCAAGATTCAGAGTACGTCACGATCTCTTCGCGGTCGCTGCCGGCAAGACCGAAGTTGAAAAGACTAATCTTAGAGGCAATCAGCGGATTGAGAGTGATATTATGCTTGGCCTTTTGATAGGTTGGCTCAATGGGTTCGAAACCAATTACCTTATTGACCCAAGGATGGTTAGCAAAGTACAGGGTCGCTGTCCCAATATTGGCACCGATGTCAATCACTTGCGCGGGACCATTCGAAACCAAACCATAAACTTTCTCCGAGAACACTTCGTCAATTATGAAGATCTCTTCAGAGGTGGATGCCGCCATTTTAATCCCGGAGATCTCAACTACAAACCCTTCGACGCCTTGATTAACCCACCGTGCACCCTGATTCTTACTTAAGGACGCCAGCCGGTGGTATTCCTTGAAAAGCAGGTCTGCGTTCCGTTCTGATATTACAAGTTCACTGTCTCCGACAATGATCCTTGACCGATCACGGTTTAATAGCTGAGAGTGTCCACCATTCTCAATGAAGGCCTTCGCGATCGTCCGGCTTTGGAGTAGGGATGTCCATTTTGCCAGCCTTAGCCAGCGTCTCGCGAACCTGAAGAGTCGTCTCATTCGGATTCCTCGGCCGAGGATATCCACTCGATACGCGGCGTGACAACCCCACGTCTTCCATCTGCACTAGTCGCAACTTCCGGGTGATATCTCCAGTGGGTCTGAAGCAGCGCGCTACCGATTTCTGCTCGCCCGGGCTGGTTGGGGTCGCGAACCCCACCATTTACTTGAATGCTGATCGCATTCTCAACCACACAATAGTTGTGGTAATGATCACCCAGCCATAGCGAAGCGTTATATGTGTCGGGGCGAAGCTCGACCGAGGAGATTGCCAGTTCGATGGTACCGCTGGACATTGCGGGAGCATCGATATCTGGCGGGTCGATATCGGGGTTGGTGCCGAAGATCGGTACCCCGACAGGATCAAAGAGTACAACGCCAAGATTGGGCACCAAGGAGAATGGCGACTCGAAACCGACGCGGATTCGAATTACTCCCTCTAACTCGTCCCAGTCGGCAGCGGCAGAGGTAATGGTAGGCTTCGATGGGTCCGCCACCGCAGTGTAGGCACCCGAAGCGTGTACCGACAGGTATCGCTCGACTACCTCAGTCACCGGACCATCGAACTCGACTTTGCCTTTTGAAAGCAGGATGCCGCGCTTGCACAATCGCTGGATCGCCGGCATCGAGTGGCTGACGAACAGAACCGTACGTCCACCGCGGCTGACGTCTTCCATCTTACCCATGCACTTTTTCTGAAATTCAGCGTCGCCCACCGCCAATACCTCATCGACAATCAGAATCTCCGTCTCCAGGTGCGCGGCCACTGCAAAAGCAAGGCGCATATACATGCCGCTTGAATAATGCTTGATAGGAGTGTCGAGAAACTGTTCAATCTCCGAGAATGCGACGATTTCATCAAACTTACGGGCTATCTCCATCTTGCGCATCCCAAGGATTGCGCCATTGAGAAAGATGTTCTCGCGCCCGGACAGTTCGGGATGAAACCCGGTGCCCACTTCCAGCAGCGACCCGACCCGCCCTGTTATATCTGCGTAGCCTTCCGTCGGAGCTGTGATCCGTGACAAAACCTTCAGGAGCGTGCTCTTGCCCGCGCCGTTACGGCCAATGACGCCGACCAACTCTCCACGCTTCACTTCGAATTCTACGTTGCGTAGCGCCCAAAGCCATTCTTTCGGCCGTGGAGCGCTCTTGGTGCCCGAGAGACGCTTCCACGCACGGCGCGGTGCGTGGAGGGTGTGCACGATCGAGTCGCGCAGAGTACTGTGCTGTTCCGATGCACCCAAACGATAGAGTTTGCCGATATTCTCTACTCGAATTGCAGTCTCGCTCATCGTCTACACCAAGTCGGCAAAGGTATTCTCCATCCGGTCGAAGTAGATGAATCCTCCAGCCAGCAAGATCAAAACAGACACGATCGAAATACCCATCAGTCGAAGATCGACTTGCGTGCTACCAAGAAGCGCCCAGCGAAAGCCTTCGACCACCCCGGACATCGGATTCAGTCCCATCAGAAAGCGCCACTTATGTGGTATCAGGCTGCTGGGATAGGCAACCGGCGTGGCGTAAAGCCAGAACTGCGTAATGAAAGGCAAAATGTGCCGCACATCGCGATACTTCACGCTGAGGGCGGATAACCACAGGCCAACGCCCAGGGATGTGACGACCGCAAAAAGCATCAATAGCGGAATTACGAGCACCGTAGCATGGACCGGAATACGGTAGTAGATCATCATCGCAATCAGCAAAACAAAGGCGATAGAGAAGTCAACCAAACCTGTCAAAAGGCCGGCAATAGGCACCAGCACGCGAGGAAAGTACACTTTGGTAATAAGGTGTGCCTGTCCGACTAGGCTGTTGCTGGTCTCCGACATCGCAAACGCGAACAACTGCCACGGAAGAAGTCCGCAGTAGGCGAAGATGGGGTAGGGGACACCTTCAGACGGCATTTTGGCAAACCGTCCAAAGATGACGCTGAATATAAGCATCGTCAGGAAAGGTTGAAGCAGCGCCCACGTCGCGCCTAGCGCCGTCTGCTTATATCGCACCTTAATGTCCCGCCAGCAGAAGAAATAGAGCAGTTCGCGGTATTCCCACAGACTTCGAAAATCCAAAACGCGCAGACGGCGACGAGGCTGGATGTGGGTGACGCGGCGGGACTCTCCCTCAGATACAGCTGTGCTCATATGCATGGCGCGCGAAAAACCCTTTAGAAAGGAGACTCTTTGCCCGAAGTGTACCTCAGTAGCAGGTAGCGCGGAAAGAGGAAAAAAGCTCTCCATCAAACTGCGCGGCCATTACTTACTGGCCCAGTTGCGGGAATCCGGTTCGTAATGAAGCTCAACTCTCTACGAAATCAGTGGAAGGTAATGCTACAATCGGCGATATCCCACTCAGGATGCGGTCGGTTCTTGCTGACTCACTCACAGAACGCCGCCATCGTCTGGACGGAGAAACCGTAATATGAAGTCAGACAGTTCCCCACCAGATTTCAAAAGTAATTCACATAATCATCTAGCGGGGGAGCTGGCAAACCTTACCGTGACTGGCACCTCGGCCACGTTGGCGCCTCAGGGCTCGTTTGTGCTCGAATACTGGACAATTCTGAGGAAACGCGGCTGGGTCGTAGTCAGCGTGGTATTGGTCGCCGTCGCTTTGGTGGCGCTTATTACTGCCCGCCAGAAACCAATGTACTCGGCCGTCGGCCGCATCGCGGTCAACCGCGAGAGCGCAGTCAATCTGGGAACTAAAGACCCGCAGTTCGTCATCGACGAAAACGATGGCAGCGACTATTCCGTTGACATTGAAACACAAATCAAGGTCTTGCAAAGCGATGCCACTTGTTACGCGGTCATCAAAGCTCTGCACTTGGATACTTCCGCTGATTTTGGCGGCTCGCCGGTCAGACGCATGGAGAATACACTGCAAATTGGTTCTGCCGAGCAGACGGCCCTTCTAGGTGCATTTCGCAGTGGATTGAGCATTTCTTCCGTACCGGCGACGCGCATCTTAGAGATCCACTACTCGAGTCACAACCCTAGGCTCGCCGCGGAAATCGTCAACCAGTTGATCAGCAGCTACATCGAGCAGAACCTGCGAGCCCGGTTTGAAGCCACTGCGCAGACATCAGACTGGCTGACGAAACAACTTGCCGACCTGCAATTGAAAGTGGAGATCTCTCAGGAAAAACTTGTGGAGTATCAAAAAGACCACGGCACGGTCGGATTGGGCGAAAAAGAGAACATCGTCATCTCCAAGCTTGAGCAACTGAATCAGGCTCTGACCACGGTGGAGGGACAGCGGATAGAAAAGGAAGCGGCCTATCACACGGCACTCTCGGGCAATCCCGAATTGCTGCGCTCCGAAAAGGAACAGACCGATCCTTTGGAAGCTCTCCACGTCAAAGAAGCCGATTTGCGTATGCAGTTGGCCGCCACGAGAGCGCAGTTCGGCCCGAACTACCCGAAAGCGAAAGAGCTCTCGGCGCAGATTGCCGAAGTGCAGAATCAGACCCAGGCCGAACTGAAGCGTGCAATGGGCCGTGCAAAGGCAGAGTATGTTGAGGCTCTGGAGCACGAAAAAGTGTTGCAGGCAGCCTTCGAGAAACAGAAGCAGGATGCCAATCAGCTCAATCAAAGCGAAATTCAGTATTCACTTTTGAAGCAGAACGCAGAAAGCTACCGCACCCTGTATGATGGCCTGCTTCAACGACTCAAGGAGGCTGGGGTCGCAGCAGGACTGAGGTCGAGCAACATTCAGATTGTCGATCAGGCACGAGTTCCAACCGCACCGTACGCGCCCAATATGACGCGAAGCGTGATGGGTGGCCTCTTGATGGGGTGCTTCTTGGGGATCATGGCCGTCTTCATGATGGAAAGTCTCGACAACACGGTACGAACACCGGAAGAAGCTGAATTGGTTTCATCGTTGTCGGCCTTGGGGATCATCCCAACACAGCGGACAAGCAACGCGTTCTCGTTATCGGGGCATACAATAGGATACCCGGAGCACATCGACCGCGAAATCTTCTCCATTACCAGGCCCAGATCCGAGATCGCCGAAGCCTATCGAGCGCTGCGAACATCCATCCTGCTGGCATCCAAAAGCAGAGGTTCAAAGGTTCTTCTGGTGACCAGTGCGATGCCCCAGGATGGCAAAACTACTACGAGCATCAACGTCGCCGCGGTGCTCGCGCAGTCCGGATCGCGGGTGCTTCTTATCGATGCCGACCTTCGGCGACCTAGCATCCATCGCGCGCTAAAATTATCAGATACTGCCGGATTGAGCACGTGGTTGGCGGGAACCGATCAGGACCGGCCCCGTATTCTTCCCAGCGGTATCCCCAATCTGGACGTTTTACCGGCTGGCCCCAAGCCGCCATATCCCGCCGAATTGCTGGGTTTGTCTGCATTTGGTGTTATGCTCGATCGTCTTCGCTCAGAGTACGACCACATCATCATCGACTCGCCGCCAGTGCTCTCGGTGACCGATGCAATTCTAATGGCGGTGCTCGCAGACTCTGTCCTGCTTGTGGTTCGATCGCGTAAAACAACCAAGGGCGCATTGCGCCGCTCCCTCGATGTGTTACAACACGCAAATGTGCGCATGATGGGCGTTGTGCTTAACGCTTTCAACTTGAACGGCGAGGAATACGCTTACTACCGGTACTATTACGGATACGGACACGGGGCCGAATACTACAGCGAAAAATCGCATGTAGGCACAAGCGCGGGCGGCGACGACCTGTAAGCACTGGAGTGGCGATGCAGATCTCATTGAGATCGACTGCTCGAATGCTGCTTTTTGGCTGCTGCGTGATTCTGGCGATCGCGGAGTTCGTGTATTTGAGCTCGCGTGCAGCCCGGGCCCACGCTTGGTCCGAGGGCGTGCAGCAATGGCAGATCGAGCGTGCCGTGGCTCTGGAACCCCACAATGCCGATTATTGGTATAGGTTGGGTCGTTGGCACCTGCTTGTTGATCAGGACACGGTTGCTTCGCTGAGTGCGTACAACACAGCGGTGCGGCAGAATTCCCACGTCGCTGACTACTACCTCGAAATTGCCCGCCTCGGCCTGTTTGCAAATGATCGTAGGCAGTTGACGAACGCAATCGACGATGCTCTGCGGGTTGACCCAACTACCCCTTCGGTAAATTGGGAGGCCGCCAACTTGTATCTTGCCGCAAACGATCTAGACCGTGCCCTCCCCCTCTTCCGGACCGCTGCTGCTTCATTTTGGGAGTATCGATCGCCCGCTGCAACATTGTGCTGGCAATCGACCCACGATGTAGATCGCATGGTTGCCGTGGCATTGCCAAAGGACGCGGAAATCTACAGCGATTTCTTGCGTTATCTTGTATTGCACCATGAGACTGCAGCCGCCGATAGGTTGTGGAGTCATTTTATTGCTCTGCAAAAATCTACCCCTGCCAAGGCGAGCTTTCTATACTTGGACTCTCTTCTCCAACAGCATCGTGTCTCTGACGCGGTTCGCGCTTGGCGGGAACTGGCGATCATCAGCCCTGAAATCAGCTCCTATCTGCCGCAAAGCGACAATCTGGTTGTGAACCCTGGATTTGAAATACCAATTCTAGACGGCGGGTTTGACTGGAGAATCATTCCGTTGGACAAAGTTTCAGTGGAGGAGACTACGGGAGATTTTCATCAGGGTGCGCAGAGTCTGGCGATCACTTTCGATACCAGCACCACGGGCACGGCCGGCATTGTTCAATTGGTGCCAGTTGAACCCGGCGCCTCCTATTCGTTTTCCTTCGCATACAAAGCCGAGGAACTGGAGGGCGCGCATGGCCTGTCTGCGGTTGTCAGTGATGCATTCACCGGACAACCGCTCGCTACCACCGACGAGATTCTTGGGTCCACGCCATGGCGGGAAATCCACCAAACATTCAGGGCAGGTCTATCCACCGCTCTTGTTTCGTTGGAGTTGAAGCGTCCGGCAGGAACCCTCATCCGAGGCAAAATCATCATCGACGACGTGCGCGTGGTGAAGGAGTGAATATGCCGTCCTCGTTCGTGACCGCAAAAGCCAACCTAGGAGGTACGGGAGTCAGTCAACACGTTCAGTCGGCGAGCGAACAAGTGATTTTGTTCGCCGCCTGCGGCATGCTGGCCTTTGCGGTGATGGCCTTTGGCGCCGTGCAGGAGTGGGCTATCTGCGTTCTTGAGTGTGGGGCGGCGCTCCTGTTTGCGTTGTGGGCAGCACATCAGATGACGCTGGGGCGTATCAAGCTTACCAATACTGCCATAATTCCCGGAATCCTTCTTCTGTCTCTGCCGGTTCTGCAATTGGCCTCGGGACGCACTGCCTATTTCTATGCAAGCCGTTATCAACTGCTGCAGTGGCTGGCATTTGGCGTTTTGTTTCTCGCAGCCTCCGAAGCATCCGGCAGTTCTTCAGCACGAAAGCGCATCGCAATAGCGATTACGATATTTGGCACACTCTACTCGATCTTTGCCATGATCCAAGGGTCGATCGCTCCTTCCGATCTCCTGTATGGGGTGGTGAAAACGCACGGAACCGGTTTCGGCAGCTATACCAATCGCAACCACTATGCCGGTGTGATGGAGATGTTACTGCCCTTCGGACTTGTGATCGCCACGGCACCGGGCCTACGTCGGAACCTGCGCCTGCTTGCGGGTTTCGGCAGCCTGCTGATGTTCACCTCCATCTTTGTTTCGGGATCGCGCGGCGGTATGATTTCTATCCTCATCGCCATAATGGTCTTTGCGTGTCACTACTACTCGAGCCGCCGAAAAACCAGCAAGGCAGTGCAAAGCATTTTTGTTGTGGCCATTCTCTCTTCGGTATTCGTCGCGTATTTTGCCTACGACCGCTTAGCGAGCAGGTCGGTCATGGAAGTCACTGACGCAATGCGCCTGCAAATTCCACGCGACAGTTTGCGACTGGTGGCGCAACATCCGCTTTTGGGCTCGGGGCTGGGTACTTTCACAGCCGTCTATCCGCAGGTGCGCAGCTTCCCGACGAATCTTTTTGTCAATGCAGCGCACAACGATTATGTGCAATTGGCGGTGGAAACAGGACTGCTTGGAGTACTCTGCACGGCGGCGTTTCTGTTTCTCGTCTTTCGCAACGCGATTCGGCGGCTTCGCCGTATGCGGCAGGACTGGTTTTCAGCCGTGAGTCTGGCGGCAATGGTTGGGTGTATTGCGCTGCTCGTCCATGGTCTGTTCGATTTCAACTTAGAGATTCCAGCCAATGCCGCAGCGTTTGCGTTCCTCGCGGGGCTAGCTTCGGCCCAACCGGACCGTGAACTGGAGCGCGGCCACTAACGGTGACAGCGCAAGCCATACCCGATACAACCGAGCCTGGAAAACAAGTAGTAAGCGTGCTGGGCAAGCCGGTCACATGTTACGGGCGGAAGATTGCCACCATCGTTGCGGCCTGCAGGATGGCACCTGCATTGCGCCAGTAGTCCTGACTCTTGCTGGCGGGAATATACAGTACATCGCCTTCTAAGAGTTCTATATCCAGCTTTTGCGCCCTGAGGATGTCCTTCAATGGTACGGGAACCTCTTGTACGCCTGCAGAAGTTTTCCGGATAATTCGAGCCCCTTTAAGAGCTGCATCTTTGCCGGCGCCACCCGACAGAGTGAGGGCTTGAAGGACCGTCATGCGGGCATCCCCCTCCATGACGAGCCCGGCAGGACGAGCCACATCTCCCAACACGTACACCACACCCGCCTTCGCGACCACCACCTTGTCCCCGGAAAAGACTTCAACATCGCGGAACGGGCGGGCGGATGTAGAAGCAATCTCCACATTGGTGGTAATGTCCGGTTGATCGCGATGGGTGATGGTGATAAGCCGTCCTGACCGTGGGGTCATGCCTCCCGCGGCCACGATCATATCGGCAAGTTGGCAGCTACCATAAACCGGGTAGATGCCCGGCTTGCCAACCTCGCCCGTCACCGAAACTCCTGCAGAACGCAACTCTTTCGCGGAGACGTTAACCTGCGGATCATTCATAAACCCGCCGTTGCTGAGTGCTGCTGCGATCTTCTGTTCGAGTTCACCCGTGGTCAGCCCTTGAGCCGAGGTGGGACCAATCAGGGGAAGGAGAATGCTTCCAGCGTTGCTGACACGAAGGTCTTGACTCATCTCGGGCACGCCAAAGATTCTTACCTCGACGACGTCGCCTGGGCTGATGCGAGCCTCGCGTGAGCGAATGTCCTCAAGAACACCCGTGGAGAATTGGGCAGTCCGGCTGTCTGGAGTAGCGTCCGCAACTTGCGCCGGAACCACCGCCGATGGTGCTGCCGGCAGGACGGGCGGTCCTTGCTGCATGCTCAAAGCCCCGTCGCTTTGGTTCTGCGCAGAGGCTGCAATCCCGAGCAGGGTCATAACCAACAGCGTAGCCGAGGCAGTGCGAACATGAAAGCGCAGTTTAGAATTGGTCATCGAAGTAGCCGTATTTTAGCAACAATACACGAGTGAACATAGCTGATTCTTGCGCAGCTTGTCCTTAAGGTTTTCTCATTAGCAACGTTCTCCGCGACCAGGGTGCGGTGGCTGCGGCATGCCGTTTGCCACTGATTGTAAAACGCAAGATAAGGTTAAGATAAATTAGCAGTGGATACGAACCTTGAGCGCAAGGGTTATTACATGGATGATGCATCAGTCTCCGGAATGTCTCCGGCATGCCTGTTCGTGCTTTCCACCGCCACCGCACATCTCCGCCCCCAGACGCTCGTTCAACCTCCGCTTGACCTCGATTGGAACCAGGTATTCGAATTCGCCGATCATCACGGACTCATCCCACTGGTTTGCCGTAACCTGCACCTTCAGGGCATTCGAGTTCAAATCTCTCCTGCACTCGATGCGCGGGGTCGTGAGACTGGGGCAAAGGCGCTCAGGCTGACCGCCGCACTCATTCAAATTGATACTTTATTGTCTGATCACCAAATCCCTGTACTGGCGATCAAGGGTCCATCGTTAGCGTCCCTCCTTTACTCAAATGTAACCATGCGTTCCTACGCGGACCTCGACTTCTTGCTTTTGCCCGAGGACGTCACCCGAGCCTGCGTTGCGTTACAAGCAGCTGGCTGGATACCCACCGAGGATGTCGCAAAAATCCATGGGCCGTCATTCTTGCGCTTTCAATGCGAGTACGGGTTTGTCCGCAACGAGACCTTGACTGAATTGCAGTGGGCACTTGCTCCTCGCTTCTACTCGCTCGAACTCCCCATCGAGGACATGATCCGTCGCGCCGTTACCGTCCAGGTCATCGGCTCATCAGTCAAAACTCTTGCACCCGAGGATATGTTCCTCGTGCTTTCCATCCACGGGGCAAAACACTTGTGGGTCAGACTCGATTGGGCCGTCGATATCGCTTCCCTCCTCAGCTCAGGAACTGTGGATGCGAATCGGGTAGCAGAGCTTGCCAAGCGACATCACCTGGTTCGCATCGTTGCCGTTGCCGTGCTTCTGGCTGCGAACGTCAGTGGCGTGCCGATTCCAGCGCCATTCAGCGCGCTCGCAGCAAAGGATCCCGGCGCCCCGATCATAGCGTCCAAACTGCTCGACCATGCCATCCATGGCGCTCAGAGCTATCGGCCTGAAACCTTGGCGTACTTCAGAATGTCCGCAAATCTGCGCGAACGCTGGAGAGACAGATTCCGTCTATTCGCACGCTTGCTTCTGACGCCCAGTTCATCTGAGTGGCGATTGGCACGTCTCCCGCGCGGCACACATTGGCTCTATGGGCCGGTTCGCATCGCTCGGCTCGCGAAGCGATTCCTCTGCGGCACCTGGTGAGGCGCCGTGTTGCCGCGAGTGGGAACACGGCTGGGATCGAAGGTGGAGAGTTGTACGGATGATTCCGAAGTTGATGAAGTGGCAGTATCTCTGGACCGGCATTCTTGGCTGAAGCTCGTTAGCAGTCCAGCCTCATAACGCGGCAGCACTTTGGGCATGGTGCCGAGAATAGCCAAAGGCCGAGCGCTTTTGAACGACTTCGTCCGCGGCTACTGCCCTTTGGCAGGCTCTTTCCAGGCCTATTCTGAACTCGGTTGTCAGAAGATTGATATCGAGCAGCAATGCGCTGCTATCAACCCGTGACAACTCCAGTGAGCCATTCCACTTGCCCTTTAACACCGTCAACTGCAAACTGAGCGACCATTGCGGGTTTGCGTCCGTCTCTTCATCGAATCGCTGCACCGGTCGCTGCCATTGATGGCTCCAGACGATTGCGTCGCTTTCTTCCGCCGTGACCACAAGACAGAAGCCATCGAAGTCATTGTCTGCAAATGTATTCTGCAGAATACCGATGATCTCGTGCCAATCCTTGCATCCGGCCAATTTCTCCGATCCACGCCGCAAGGCTAGATTGTTGACAATGACATGTTTCTGCTCTAACGCGCGGCGCGCTACCCGGCCGATCTCGACAAACTCGTGATAGCCGATTTTTTGAACGCCTGTCACGATCCCAATCCCGATCACCAGGAGCACGATCGCGAGCGGCGCCTGCCCCGGAGTGAGCAGTGCGAGACTGAGCAGCCCAAACAGAGCCGATACCGCGTAAAGAGCCACCACGACTTGCCGATGCGACCAACCGCGGCTCAACAGTCTGTGGTGAATGTGCTCCCTGTCAGCCGAGAAGATTGGTTGTCCGCTAAGAAAGCGCCTGAGGATCGAAACGCTTGTCTCTACCACCGGGAGCCCAAATGCCACGAGAGGAATCGCAATCGCGATTAAAGTCGAAGACTTCTGCTGGGTGACACCGGTGAGAGTCAGGCCAGCCAGGAGGGTGCCGATAAATAAGCTTCCACAGTCTCCGAGATAGATGGTCGCCGGATTAAAGTTGTAGCGCAGAAACCCAAGAATCGCACCCGCCAGAATAGCTGCCAGCAAGCTCTGCATCGCGTTATGATTGATCAGCGAAACTACAAACACAGTGACCACTGAAAATAAGGCGGAGCCAGCCGCCAGTCCGTCTAAACCATCAATCAAATTAAAAGCATTGCTGATCAACAATACCCAAAAGACGGTGAGCAAGGCAGACGCCATCGCCCCGAATTGATGACTGTGGAAGAGGGAAGCAACATGCAGGATTCGAATTCCACTGCCCCATAGCACAAGGCCCGCAACAACCTCAGCTACGATCTTCGACAATGCAGAGATGTCGAGAAAATCGTCCACCAAGCCAATGACAAAGCTAATCAACGCAGCAGAAAGTACCACTAACATCTGATGCATCGAACGTTTCGAGGCATCCTGGAGCGGCAGCAGACTGTACATGGCGACGCAACTTATGGTCGTCACCACGGTTGCGATGGCAACGCCCCCAAGTCGAGGCATACTCACCGGATGCGTATGTCGCCAGGAAAGCGAAGATCGCACCCAGTCACGTCTAAGAGCTAAGTTGCGAATCGTCCAGGTAAGGCCCGCTGAGCAAAGGATGGCGCCAAGAAAGGAGAACAAAAGCACGAAAGCCATGTAGTCTCCTTTCTCGAAAGTAAAAAACAGTGACAAACAGAGATACTGAGCTGAATCGGATGCTAGCATTCATTGCGCAACGACTCCAGATTACGCGTGGGGGTTACTTTCGGAACCAGTGTGTGTGTCACGCAGATCGGCCTTGGAGGATGGCAGTCCAGTGCGTTTCACGAGGGTTGTGAATCTGGCTCTTCGCGTCGGATGGCAGCACCAGGGCGTGCCCGACAGCTTCAGCCAATGCTATCCAGCAGACGGCGGCTAGGGACGGGAAGGACTCGCTGCGGTCTTCCCACCCGAACTAAGGAGCGCCACTCCCGCTGCAGCGCCGGCCCCACCGAGCGCTACCAAACCCCAGACAGCATAAGGAATGTGTTTGCCGACCGTAGCGATTGCTCCCGCACAAGGCTTGGTGGCCCCCTGAAAACTCTGACCTTTGCCCAGGACTCGCCCATCCGGCAAAATAACGCTACCTTCTCTCACGCTGACCGTCACGTCACAGCCGACGCTACGCACTTCATACTTCGTCAAAGCGCTCAGGTTTGCCGGGGTAAATTTCGTGCTATCCAGCTGAGCAGACATTCCGCTGCGGCTGGTAATCAAAATCGCACCGGATTTCAATTGCATGGAGTCGCGCGCGAAGGAAGCAGTCGTATCAGCGGCAATTATAATGTCAGACCCAGACAAGGTAATGTGGGCGGCCGAGTCCTGGCCCGTGCTAATTGCTTCGCTTCCCAGCAGGGCTGACGAATTCCTTACTAGATCCCCGTTAATGGTCACCATGCCATTGGGCGTCAGAATTGCCCGCCCCGCGGGAGAACTCTGAGCTGACAACATAGAAACCGGAAGCAGAAGCGCCATCATGTAGCACATCACCGCGCGAAGGTTACAGATAGCCATGACGCAACACGCCTCCAATTTGCGATTGTGATCCAGAGTAGATGCTCTAGTCAATCATTATTTAATGAGATTTAATGAGCCGCACTTAAGTCCATGAGGCTACAAAATGCGTTCGCTGCAGTGGTCTCCGGCGTGCGCGGCCCAAGACTCCCTTCCTTCTCGTCATGATTCGTATGTGCAACAAACCATGCAGCCTTTCGCGATATCGGGGAACCTGACACGCCGCCCTCGAAACCAGAAAATCATTGGAGGGCAGCACCGATTCCCTGACCTATCACACACACCCCCCTCCAAATACTCACCCCGAGCTCGGGAAATGATGGCATCCCCGCTTCAGAATCTCACATCATAAGCCGCTTTATGGGATCAGTATCACGCCGGAGGAAATATGAAATCCGTTTATGCTGTCTTGCTCTTGGGCTGTGCGATGCATTTGAGTGCCCAGTCAATGCCCACTCTTACGCGAGTTAGCTTTGCAGAGCCGGGCTTCGCACCGAGCGCGGATCTGATGGAGGCTCCCCTTCCAAGAGCAAACTTTATTAGTGACGGGAGAGTTGCGCCCCAGGGCAAGTTATCCAGCTTTAACCGTCCTTTTGCAGTTCTTGCGGCGATATCAGCTGCTGCCATGGTGGCCGACATCGAGCTAACCGCCAATTGCGTACGGACCGCTGGGAGCTGCCGCGAGGCAAATCCACTCCTGGGTTCAGATCCAAGGCGGGCTCGGATGTATGGGTTGAACGTACCCATCTATATGAGCGAGATACTGCTAAGCAGAATGCTCAAGCGCAAGTTACCCGAGCGCAAGTTGTGGATGATGCCACTTCTATCCTTGACCTCGACGCACGCAATCGGGGCTGCCAGCAACATGTGGACTCATTGATGAGCGGCGCGAATTAGGCAATCTCTCGCAAGGTCATTGCGGGCGATTGCCGCGGATACTCAGGCTTCTCGCTCGGGGCAAGCTCCAGATGGCGTCTCCAGCTTTTCCAGCGGACGCAGAGGCGCATGCACCAGCCAGAATGCCGCACCAGCCATGCAAGCAAACGCAAGGGAAGCGACAGCCCAGGCTGAAGCTGAATCTCCCTGCCATCACGAATCACTCCCACCACCCGGCCCAGGAGCTCTGATCCGACCGGAGGATCCGTGAAAGGGAGGGAGTCGCCCCGCGTGATCAGTGCGGATCCGCAATTACGAACTACGCGATGCGCAACCAGGAGAGACTCGCGGGAGAAGAGTACGATTTCTCCCGCATTCACATCTGCAATCTGCCCCGGACATATCTTGAGAATGTCCCCTGGCCACAGCGAGGGAATCATGCTGCTCCCCAGCGCCCGGAATTGCAATGTCCCTCGGCCGCGAAGAAGTTCCGCAGCCATTTCGCAGTGCAACTCATCACGAGAGGACATCGCAGATTCATTCATTGTCTATACCTATGTACCACGCGCAACTCTGTCAAAACTCTGATAGTATTGCGGCGGTGTCACCCTAAGAATTCAACAGCTGTCGGGCCAGGTCAATCCAGAAACTCACATTCGCTTCCCCAAGGTAATGCGTAAGTCAGTTACCCTGTGCAAAAGTGTTGTAGAAGGCACGTTACCAATGCAGCCAGTCTCCGGTCACAAAGGTCACGAAGTGGCCATTGAAATTGGTGGTCTCCCGATCACCCTGCGGACGGCCGATCCTGACTTCATGAAGCTTTTGAAGGACCGCTACGTCGATTACGTCAATAAGGGGCGTCAGTCCGAGTTTGCCTTCGACATTGACTTGGTTCCTCCAGGCTCGTTCGATCCAGACGCCGATGTAAGAGTTTGGAGGCAGGACGGTGAATGGCTGCTGGAGCGAGGCGATTTCCGGGCTGAGTGGAACCCGGAGCGACGCCACGGCCGCATCCGCCAGATGGCAAATCCGTATTCCATCGACGCGGTTTTGCGAATTGTGCATACACTTCTTTTGGCGCGTGAGGGAGGTTTCCTTCTGCATGCCTCAAGTGGCGTGCGCAACGGCAAGGCATTTCTTTTCGCGGGTCTGTCGGAGGCAGGGAAAACTACGATGGCCCGCTTGGCGCCCGCTGACGTAGTGCTGCTCACGGATGAAGCTTCCTACGTGCGCAAGGTCGGGGCACAATACGTCGCCTTCGGGACACCGTTTGCGGGTGATCTTGGAGAGCACGGCAAGAACATTTCTGCCCCCATCGCTGCCCTGTACCTGTTGGCGAAATCCGAGGAGAATAGGGTAAGCGCGGTTGTCCCGGCAGAAGCCGTCCGTCGCCTGATGAGGAATATCCTCTTCTTTGCGCACGATGCGGAACTCGTGCGCCTCGTGTTTCAGTCCGCCTGTGCCTTTGTTGAGGCGGTGCCGGTTTTTGAGCTTTCGTTTTTCCCTGACCACCGGGTCTGGGAGTTGATTGGATAACATATGCCGTTTGCCGATAAGTACATTGCGAAGAGCTCCGCGATCGCATCTCGCATTCTAGGCGATGAAATGATCATCATGTCCGCCGTCGACTCAACACTTTTCAGCCTCAATTCGGCCGGCACGATCATCTGGGAAGCCGCCGACGGCTCCACCACTTTGTCCCGCATCGTCGAGGAAAAGTTGTGCGCGGAATTCGATGTCAGCGTTGAGCAGGCTTACGTTGACGTGGTGCAGTTCGTCGACGCCCTGGCGGAACATGGCATTCTTGTCGTCTCAGACCAACCGATTGCAGCAGAACAATAGGCACGGTGAGGTGATTTCACCCGCGCCAATGGCAAACTCGGGAAGGCTGGTTCCCATCCGCGCGTTGATCGCCCCTCGTCGAGCAGCACGCTGCCGCGCGGAGGCTTTTTCCCGCCCCCTTGTTCCCTACGTGCCCGCCCCGTTCTGCCTCCGCAAAAACCAAATCTAACCCTCGTACAATCAATGCGTTACAGGCGGCAAAGAAACTTCATTCGTGTTAAAATGAATACAGTTGAAATGTAAACAGGTGACGACGATTCGAACCGGTTCTCCCTCGAAGCTGAATTCAATGAGTCTGACAACCCGAACAGACGTGTATCTGTGTTCCGGCACTCTGTTTTCGTCGCCCCTGCGCTCCCGGCGCGCTTCTCTGCTGCCTGAGCTACAACGACCCCTGGAAAACACAAATGTCCTCAAAGCCAACTGCTGAAGCCGAGAAAGAGACAACTCTCCCCGTGGAAGAACTGAACAAGAAAACCGCAACCACAGCCGAATCCGGTTACACCGCTGATTCGATCAAGGTTCTCGGTGGCATGGAAGCGGTGCGCAAGCGTCCCGCCATGTACATTGGCTCTACCGGTGAGATGGGCCTGCACCATCTGGTCTATGAGGTTGTGGACAATTCGGTGGACGAAGCGCTGGCCGGGTACGCCAGCAAAATCGACGTAACCGTTCATCTCGACAACTCCGTCACAGTGGTTGACGATGGCCGTGGAATTCCCGTGGATGAAATGGATGTGGATGGCGAGCGCCTTCCCGCGGCGCAGGTCGTAATGACCGTGCTGCACGCCGGTGGAAAGTTTGACAGCTCCACCTACAAGGTTTCCGGCGGACTTCACGGCGTCGGAGTGAGCTGCGTCAACGCGCTCTCTGAGCAACTCGATCTGGAGATCTGCCGTGACGGCGCCATCTGGGAGCAGGAATATTCCGAGGGCGTTCCCACCACGAAGCTGGTCAAGACGGGCACCACCAAGCGCCGTGGCACCAAGGTTCACTTTGTGCCGGACCGGTCCATCTTTACCGCGACCGAATACAACTACGACACCCTTGCCAATCGCCTGCGCGAACTCGCCTTCCTCAACAAAGGCCTCATCATCACGCTCACCGATGAGCGCACCACCGACCAGAAGACCGGCGAGGCCAAGCACACCGAGTTCAAGTTCAGTGGGGGCATCGCCGAATTCATCAAGCATCTCAACAAGGGCAAGAACGTTCTCCACGAAAAGCCCATTTACATGGAATCGGCGGAGAAGGACGGCCTCGCAGTTGAGATCGGCATGCAATACAACGATGCCTACAGCGAAACCGTTTTCAGCTTTGCCAACAACATCAACACGGTTGACGGCGGCACACATCTGCAGGGCTTCCGCTCGGCGCTCACCCGCACCATCAACGCCGCCGGACAGTCGCTCGGTCTGTTCAAGGACATGAAGGAAAATCTTTCCGGCGACGACGTGCGCGAAGGTTTGGTCGCGGTGGTCAGCGTCAAGTTGCCGCAGCCGCAGTTTGAAGGTCAGACCAAGGGCAAGCTCAACTCCGATATCGCAGGCCCGGTGCAGGCGTTCATCAACGAGCGCCTGGGCGCATTCTTTGAGCAGAATCCGCAGGTCGCGCGCAAGATCATCAACAAGGCCATCGACGCCTCGCGCGCCCGTGAAGCGGCGCGCAAGGCCCGCGACCTTACCCGCCGGAAAGGTGTGCTCGATAGTGGCGGGCTTCCCGGCAAGCTGGCCGACTGCTCGGAGCGCGACCCGGATCGCTGCGAGGTCTATCTCGTCGAGGGCGAGTCCGCAGGCGGCACCGCCAAGCAGGGACGCGACCGCCGCTTCCAGGCGATCCTTCCTCTCAAGGGAAAGATCCTCAACGTGGAGAAGGCGCGTTACGACAAGATGCTGGGACACGAGGAAATCCGTGCCATGATCACCGCCTTCGGCTGTGGTATCGGCAAAGAGGACTTCGATCCGACGAAGGTGCGCTACGGCAAAATCATTCTGATGACCGACGCCGACGTGGACGGTTCGCACATCCGCACCCTTCTGCTGACGTTCTTTTTCCGCCACATGCAGGAGCTCATCAAGCGCGGCAACATCTATATCGCGCAGCCGCCGCTCTATCGCATTAAGAAGGGCCGCTTCGAGCAGTACATCAAGAATGATGCGGAGTTCGTGCAGGTTATGATCAAGCGCGCCTCTGACGGCCTGGTGGTCGGCTATGGCGACAGCGGAGCACGGCTTGAGTCCAAGCAGCTCACCCAGTTCATGACCCGCCTCAACGAGTACCTCGGTTCACTGGACAAGGTGGACAAGCGCATTCGCAACCAGCGCGTCACCGAGATGCTTCCCGAGTTTGAACTTGCCCACCGGGAAGACTTCCACGGCGCACCCGACGCGGTGCCCACGCGCATCGCCGACATTGAAGCCCGCCTCAAGACCATCGCCAAAGAAGAGCAGTTCATGTCGGTCTCCACCCACTTTGATGAGGAGCACGAGCTCTGGGACGTGCGCTTCGTCAACTCGCAGGGCACGCCGCACGCCATCAGTTGGGGGCTCATTTCGAGCCCTGAATACAAGCAGATGATGCGGCTCTACGGCCACATCGCCGAGTTCATGAAGCCGCCATTCCGGGTCGAGTGGGTCAAGAACGTAGAAGCTGCAAAGGACGAGGCCGAGGACACCATCTCGGCCGCCGAGAAGGCGGATGCCGACAAGATCGAGGGCAAGACCATCAAAGGTGGCGCCCCCACTCGCGTCGCTCCGAAAGGGGGCTCGCGCGAGCCGGTCGAAAAGAAAACCGTCCGCGATCTGTTCGACTTCGTCCTGGAACAGGGACGCAAGGATTATCAGATCCAGCGTTACAAAGGGTTGGGCGAGATGTCCGCCGAGCAGCTATGGGAGACCACCATGGACCCGGCGCGTCGCACCCTGCTCTCGGTGAAACTCGAGGACTTGGCGGAAACCGAAACCATCTTCACAACCCTGATGGGCGAAGACGTGGAATCCCGCCGCAAGTTCATTGAGGACAACGCACTCGATGTGAAGAATCTCGATATCTAAAGCGCGTGGTGGTGGTGGTGGTGGTGCTGGGCCCGTCGATTTCCTTCGACGGGCATTTCTTTTCGATAACATGCCCCGGGCAGAGTTTCCGTAAGACAAGCAGGAAGAACCGAGTAACGCTAGTCGTGCTTACGGCGCTAAGTAAGGTAATGTTCCAATATTACGCAATACTTGGCAGATGATACTTCGCAAACAGGTCGTTAATCGCCTCGCGCAATAGATCCTCGTTGGTACGGTCCTGATCTATGGCTAGCCTTGAGAGCTGGCGGGATACTTCTTTCTCAAAGAATCCGCTGATTACCTTCTTCCCTACTCTACTCTTGGGTCTTGATGGCGATTTGGGCGCCACGTGCTCGGTTGCGACCGTGGGTTCCTGTACTACCTCGGCACGTGCCAGTTCGGGAGTGCGGCCAAATGGCGTACGGTGAGCTGCACGACTCATCGCTTCCTGGAGTGATGGTTTTGGTTTAGACATAAAGCGCTTTCTCGGTTGTACGCATGTAGACACTCCTACATGGACTACCACCAGACACGGCTACACTCCCACATGCAGCTTCGTTAAGGGTTGCGATTGCAATTCCAACTGCGCGGTCACCCAGCGATAAAGTGCAAAGACTTCTTCTGCCGCCTTGCCAAGGGGATCGTATTCCGAAGCAACCTGCCCTCTGGTCAAACAGTGATAATAGGCAGCCCTGTGGCCGAGTTGGATAGGTGCGGTGGTTACGCTGAGCCTTTGAAGGACTGCGGCGGTTTCCTGGCCGAGCCTGCCCTGGGCGGGAACGGCGTTAAGCACTATAGCAAATGGTTTGTTCGCTATTCTGGCAAGTTCGATCGTTGTGCTGACGGCCTGCAGGTCGAACAAATGGGGGCGACACGGAATCAGGACTAAATCAGCCGCCCGCGCTGCAGCGAGCGATGCGGATTCGGAATTTGGGGAAGTGTCGATGATGGCAAACTCGGCACCACATCGCTCGGCTTCCTTCAGAACGATAGAAAGGCGGTTAGGTTGTGCGGACACAACGGCCGGGGTTTCCCCTGCTCGAACGTCGCTCCAAGTAGCAGCGCTTGCTTGAGGATCAAGGTCAATGATGGCTGCGGTTTTCTCGTCCCGCTCTGCCGCGACCGCCAAGTGGATCGCGAGGGTAGTCTTACCGGCACCGCCCTTTTGAGTTACTACTGCTATAGTTTTCACGTCCCTATGTATACACGTAGACGTGTGGACTAGTCAAGAGTACGACACGTACACATGTACACTGGTATACACGAAAGGATTTTGGAACCAGCTTGCTCCGGGGCCCTTGGGGGCTGTACTGCTCATGGGCGTGGACCCACTGGCTCGATCAGACGGCGCATTCTTCACGGCAGTGCTATCCTCTTTCCTTGAGTTGGCGTAGCTGAAACTCGAAGTTCCCTGAAAAGGGAAACGGAATGGGTAGAAACCCGCGGAAATAGCGGGTACAAAAGGCATCCAAGAATCTCTGTAAGGATCAGTGGGTAGGATCAGGCGTGAGATGTAGCTGCGAAGTCCCGGCCGAATCACCACGCTTTATTTCAGTATTGTTGACTCCCTACATGGTGGTCGTCATCATCGTCACCGCTGGGGCTGGCGGCACAGTGCAGAGCGAGGGGGAGCGATGGACTATACCAACCTCGGCAAAACCGGCCTGAAGGTTTCCCGCATTTGTCTGGGCTGCATGACCTACGGCGTTCCCGGCACGGGTGATCTGATGCCGGGTAGACATGCCTGGACGCTGAACGAAGAAGAGAGCCAGCCCTTTCTTCGCCAGGCTCTCGAATTTGGAATCAACTTTTTCGACACGGCCAACGTTTACTCCAGCGGTGCTAGCGAAGAGGTGCTGGGGCGATTTCTGAAGGCAAACACCCGGCGCGAAGCAGTCGTCATTGCCACCAAGGTTCACGGCGTGATGCGCGAGGAGCCCAACGGCCGCGGTCTCTCCCGCAAGGCTATCCTCTACGAACTCGACGAGAGCCTGCGCCGCTTGCAGACCGACTACGTGGACCTTTACCAGACCCACCGCTGGGACTACGAAACGCCAATCGAGGAAACACTTGAGGCGTTGCACGACGCGGTGAAAGTGGGCAAGGTGCGGTACATCGGCGCGTCTTCCATGTTTGCCTGGCAGTTCACCAAGGCACTCTGTCTCGCCGACCTTCACGGCTGGACGCGCTTTGTCTCGATGCAGAACCACTACAACCTGCTCTATCGTGAAGAAGAGCGCGAGATGATTCCCCTCTGCCGGTCCGAGGGCATCGGCATCATTCCTTGGAGCCCACTCGCGCGTGGCCGCCTGGCCCGCCCCTGGCAGAGTGAACGCACCAAACGCTACGAAACCGACAAGTTCGGAACGAAGATGTACTCGCAAACCGAAGAGGCCGATCGGAAGATCGTAGAGCGTTTGGGAGAGTTCGCTGAAAAGCGCGGCATTCCCCGCGCGCAGCTCGCGTTGGCCTGGTTGCTCAGCAAGCCGGGGATCACCGCACCCATCGTTGGAGCTTCGAAGCCGCATCACCTCTCGGATGCCGTGGCCGCGCTCTCTGTGCGACTGACCTCCGAAGAGATTGCCTACCTCGAGGAACTGTACGCGCCGCACCCCGTTCTCGGATTCGACTGAGGTCGCGAGCTAGAACTTCGCTGCGTCCTGTTTGGCCCTCCCGACTTGTGGTTGTCACAGGCATCCGTGCGCTGCGTCACAGTGAGCTGTTCGAAGGTGAGGTATCACTATCAGCCATTGGAGTCGCTCACTAGGGATGGCGAGCGATTCGTTGCGGGGTGTGCGTGAACCGATTCAAAGACGCAGAACATCTTCTCCGGCTTGCGGCGGCGTTTGCAATTGTGCTCGTGGTGTTTCTGCTGGTGCGGGCACATTTTGTTCCCAAGAGCTTTGGGCAGTATGGCCACTATCGCGGAGATGCACTGGCCGAGCTTTCGTCGAAGCCGCTTTCCTTTGCCGGCCACCAGGCTTGCGAAGAGTGCCACGGCGACGTGCTGGAAATGAAGAAAGCCGGCAAACATGCGGGCGTGAACTGCGAGGCCTGCCACGGTCCGCTTGCCACTCATGCCGCCGATCCAACCTCCGTGGTGCCGCAACTGCCAGATACGGCCGTGCTCTGCGCGCGCTGCCATGAAGAGAACATTGCCAAGCCAAAATCATTCCCGCAGGTGGTGAGCAAAGAGCACTCGGGCGGGGTGGTCTGCAAGAGCTGTCATGTGCCGCACAGCCCGCTGCTGCAGCCGGGAGATAAAAAATCATGATCACGCGACGGCAACTGCTCGTACTTCTTCCCGCTGCAGCCATGGCGTGGAAATATGTTCTGGCCGGAACACCGGAGATCGCGCCCAACTACAATCGCACCGAACACTGGTGGGGCATGTTGTTGGACATCGACAAGTGCATTGGCTGCGGCAACTGCGTCCGCGCCTGCGCTACGGAGAACGACGTTCCCGAGGGCTACTTCCGCACCTGGGTAGAGCGTTACCACGTCTCGGACTGGCAGCAGGAGACGCCGCAGGTGGATTCTCCCAACGGCGGCAAGAATGGTTTTCCGCCCAGCACGGCCGTGGGCGGCAAAAACTTCTTTGTGCCGAAGATGTGCAATCACTGCGCGGACTCGCCGTGCACGCAGGTCTGTCCGGTGGGCGCGACGTTTCATACTCCCGACGGGGTTGTGTTGGTGGATTCGAGTTACTGCGTAGGCTGCCGGTATTGCGTGCAGGCCTGCCCTTACGGTTGCCGATTCCTGCATCCGACCAAGCGCACGGCCGAGAAATGCTCGCTGTGCTACCACCGCATCACCAAGGGCCTGACCACGGCGTGCTGCGAGAACTGTCCCACCGGGGCACGGCAGTTGGCGGACCTGAAGAACCCTGCCGATCCCATCCATGAATTCTTGAAGACCCATAGCGTGCAGGTGCTGAAGCCGCATCTGGCCACCGGCGCGAAGGCCTACTACCACGACCTGGATGGTTCGGTGCGTTGATTCCGTACGCCATTCGGTAGGCCAAGGAGATTGCGTTCATGGTACCAGTTGATGGGTTCATGTATCCGAACGAGGTCGAGCTCCAGTGGAGCGTGTTGATTGTGGTCTATCCCTTTGTCACCGGATTGGTGGCTGGCGCCTTTATTCTGGCGTCGCTGGAGCGCATTTTCCATGTGAGCGCGGTAAAGCCGACGTACCGGCTGGCGCTGCTGACCGCGCTGTCATTCATGCTGGTGGCGCCACTCCCGCTGCAACTGCACCTGGGGCACCCGGAGCGTTCGCTGGAGATGTATCTGACGCCGCACAAGACTTCGGCGATGGCCATGTTCGGCTTCGTCTATCTCTGGTACCTGATGGCCGTGATCCTGTTGGAAATCTGGCTCGACTACCGGCATGAGATTGTATTGCTCTCGCAGAGCAGCACGGGATGGAAGCGCCTGCTCTACCGCGTGCTTACCCTGGGCTCCAGCAACATCAGCGAGGGAGCACTGAAGGTGGACGACCGCGTGGGTTGGGTGATCACGCTGATCGGTATTCCGTCGGCCTTCCTGCTGCATGGCTACGTCGGATTCATCTTCGGCTCGGTCAAGGCGAATCCGTGGTGGTCGTCGCCGCTGATGCCGGTCGTGTTTATTTTTTCAGCGATGGTGAGCGGAATCGCGATGGTGCTGCTGATTTACATGGCGATGATGAAGATCCGTCGCGAGCCGATCGATATGCGATGCGTCGATACCGTGGCGCAATACCTGCTGTACACATTCATCATCGACTTCGCGCTGGAAATGCTCGACCTGATCCACCGCATCTACGAGGCCGACGAATCGTTCCGCTCGCTGGATTTCATGGTCCACACGCAAGCTTGTTCTTTTCGCAGATCGTGTTGCAGATCGTGCTCGGAACGGTGCTGCCGATCCTTACGCTGGGTTTGATCCAGATGTTCGATGTGCCGGAGAAGCTTCGCCGGGCAGCGTACGCAGTGTGCGGGTGCCTGACGATTGTCGGCATCTTCGCCATGCGCTGGAACGTGGTGATCGGCGGACAGCTCTTCTCCAAGAGCTTCCTCGGCTACACCACTTACAAGCTGGACCTGATCTCGCGCGAGGGCGAGCTGATGGCCGCTGCCCTGCTGATCCTTCCCTTCATCATCCTTGCAGTGTTGGTGAAGATTCTTCCGCCGTTTGGCGAAGGTCGGCCTGTCCCGACTGAAATTGCGGAACCAGTCACAACCCTTGGTGATTGAGTAAGAGAAGTTCTGAAGCCGAAAACTGAAGGCGCGAACCACTGCGGTTCGCGCTTTTTAGTGGTGCGCCCGGCAGGGCGCACTCACTTGGAGGTGAAAGTCCTCTACACACCCGGCAAGGGGAAGTGTTAGCTGAACGGCAAGGGTGTCCGTCGCGAGGCGGGATCCGAAGGAAGCCGGAGGCAAAGCGCTGGCCTGACGAACAGGAAGCGGATAGAGGCGGCACGGCGGGGTAAGCGGGCCATTAGACGCAAAGCCCAGTTCTTGCACGGAACGCCGTGACGTATATCCGACAGGCATAAGCGTGAAGGTGGGTGCGCAATACCCGGGGAGATCTGGTGGTCTGCCTTGTGCTACCGGCATTGAGAGATGTTGGGAAGGATCACCAGAAGTCAGCCGAGGCCATAGTAGTACCGCGCAAGCGGGACGAAGGGCCGAACATGAAATACGGGAGTAGGACAACAGATCTCGATGCGAACCGATGATGCAGAAGCGTACGCGAGTACGGCCAGCACAGGCAAAGGCAGGCGGAACCTGCCGGGAACTGGCGCGGGCGCGGAGGTTCGGACGGCGGCTGTTGGGCGAACGAAACCAGAAGCACTGCGGCTGATGGAAGCCGCAGTGGCACGCAGCAACATGCTGTGAGCCTACGAGCGCGTGGTGAAGAATAAAGGCCCACCGGGGGTCGATGGACTGACGGTGGCCGCATTCAAACCATGGCTCCAGGCGCACTGGCCGAGAGTAAGACAAGGGCTGCTGGCAGGCGAGTACGTGCCGTCGGCGGTGCGCAAGGTGGAGATACCGAAGCCGCAAGGCGGGGTTCGCACGTTGGGCATTCCGACGGTGTTGGACCGTCTGATTCAACAGGCGCTGCATCAGGTGATGCAACCGCTATTCGAACCCGAGTTTTCTGAGTCGAGCTACGGTTTTCGTCCCGGACGCAACGCGCACCAAGCGGTCAAAGCCGCGCGGAGCTACGTTGCCGAAGGCAGGCGCTGGACTGTTGATCTCGATCTGGAGAAGTTCTTCGACCGGGTGAACCACGACGTGCTGATGGCGCGGGTGGTGCGCAAGGTGAAGGATGAACGGGTGTTGAAGCTGATCCGGCGCTATCTGGAAGCGGGGCTGATGGAAGGCGGGGTGGTGAGTGCGCGAACGGAAGGCACGCCGCAAGGTGGACCACTGTCGCCGCTGCTGTCCAACATCCTGCTGACCGATCTGGATCGCGAACTGGAGAGACGCGGGCATCGCTTCTGCCGTTATGCGGATGACTGCAATATCTATGTCGGAAGCAAGCGGAGTGGACAGCGAGTGATGACGGCGATCACAGCGTTTCTGGAGCAAAGACTGAAGCTGAAGGTCAATGCGGCCAAGAGCGCGGTGGCGCGTCCGTGGCCGCGGAAGTTTCTGGGCTACAGCATGACGTGGCACAAGAAACCGAAGCTGAAGATCGCGCAACAGAGCCGTGAGCGCTTTGCGGAAAAGGTCCGCAAGGCGCTACAGGAGGCACGTGGCAAAAGCCTGAAACAGGCGGTCGAGCAGCTCCATCCCCAACTACGGGGATGGATCTCGTACTTCCGGCTTACCGAAGTAAAAGGTGTGCTGGAGGAACTCGATGGCTGGATCAGACACAGGCTGCGAGCGCTGCTCTGGCGGCAATGGAAGCGCAATCACACACGGGCCAAGAACCTAATGCGACGTGGACTACAACAGCAACGTGCGTGGCAATCGGCCACCAACGGACACGGTCCGTGGTGGAACAGCGGTGCCTCGCACATGAATGAAGCCTATCCGAAGTCTTGGTTCGACCGCATGGGGCTAGTTTCGCTGCTGGAAACTCAGCGGCGCTTCTCGCCTGTTTCATGAACCGCCGGATGCGGAACCGCACGTCCGGTGGTGTGGGAGGACGGCGGGGGTAACCCCGCCTCCTACCCGATTGCAGATTGCGAGAGGCGGGATAGGTGGATACAAGCCATGTTTTGGCCACGGAGCCGGTTCCGTTCTGCTGGAGCGACGAAACAGAAGCAGAACGGAGCCTCCCCGTAGATCACCCTTCACAAACAATACAGATTAGAACGGCACGCGTGCGGTCAAAATCAAGCCGTTCTTATACTGGTGGTAGTGAGTAGCCGCAATTTGATCGCCTGCCCCGAAGGTGAGGCCCACGCGATTATGGATTTTGATCCTACCAATGACCAACCCCGGAGTCAGGAATACCTGTTTCTTCCCGTCGTTGTCGCCGCCATCGTAAAAAGTGGAGTTAATTTCGAGTTCAGGCCAGAAATAACGCCCCACATGGTACTGATTCGTGACGTTCCAAGCGATTGCATGGCCGATGGTATTGTGACCGGTGACGGGAACACCGGCGCCAAAGGTGCTTTCTATATCGAACCTGCCCCACCCCTTGCCACCGGCTAGGTACGGTGTAACTACTGCCGCCGCACTTCCGTTTTTGTAAACTCCGGTCGGTATGCTCCCGCCCAGAAAGAATGTCAGGATGTAATTGCCGCCCTCTTCATTGGCTGAAAAGAGGCGCACTTTGCCTAAAAAGCTGACATCGCCCAGCCCGTCATGAAGTTTGGGATTGTTATGGATAATGCCAGGAGGAGCATTGAACAGCAGTTCAATACGGCTCTGCGGAATAATTTCCAATCCCTTGCCGTTGTCGATGTTCCAGAGCGGATCGCCGCCGCCGCCTGGCGCGCTTGCTTGAGCATTCCGCGCTGCATCAAAGCGAAGCTCCTGTTCCAACCGGGGGGTGACCGTCGCCACAGGAGTTGCCCAGCGCGGCTGCTCGGCTTGAGTCTTGGATACCATGTTGAGCCAATCGGCAACAAATCCGTTCTGCGCAAACGTTATCGTTGACGAGAAACAGATGACCATTAGAAGAAGAACCCTTTCACTATTGCGCATTGAGCCTCCAAAGGAGTATTGACAACAATGCAAAAGTGTACCGCATGAACGGTTCAAAGACGAAAAAGAATGCGGTTTGATGCTATTCGAACTATTTATGGATGTTATACCAGCAAGGACAGACGAGTTGACCATTGCGCGTGGTGGCTGTACGATTCGTCGCGATGCAGAGCAATGGCAAATCACGCCAAGAGTTGCTGAGGCTGCCTGATGCGGTGTCTCAGCTCGGGGTCAGTCTTCCCACTATCAAACAGTGGATTTACAAGAAGAAGATTCGTAGCATCAAGACCGCCGGGGGACATCACCGCATCCCGCAGAGTGAAGTGGACCGGCTGCTTTTCAAAACAAGAGGTAGAACGCAGGAAGAAGCGAAGCAGGTGATGCGTGGCGTCAGCGGGCGTAATCAGCTGGTCGGTCGAATCGAGTCGGTTCGCATCAGCGGCCTGATGGCGGAAGTAGTGATCGCGATTGGCGGCCAACAGATCACATCGATTATCACCGCGCGTTCCGCCCGCGAAATGCAGCTAAAGCCGGGGCAGACTGCTGCTGCCCTTATAAAGTCGACTGAAATCATGATTCTGCGCGTTTGAGCTGTGGGGAGAGCCTCGCTCTGCTGCTCAGACATAGACGCCTTGTCGATGTTCAGTACCGTCCTGAATGTCGAGGCCTTGAACATCCCATTGCTACTGTTGTATGGACGTCTTTGCGGGCCCGAAACCGGGAAGTTCTCTCATGCTTCCAGACAGATCGTTGCTGACTCGACGGTTTCAAAATTACGAGCGATAAATCTTAGGGCTGTATCTGAAGCGCCCACAAAGTGAGAGGTGTGCGTTGTCGTGCTGTTTGCGGGCGCTTCAGATACAGCGATTTGAAGGAAGCCGCCTTCGCGAGCTATGTACTTTGAATGGGGTTGGGATGGGTCGGCGTTGCCAGCTCAGTACGAGGAGAGCAGTAACGTGTGGCGCTTGGGCCGGTAAGGTGGGGTCGGCTGCAAAGATTTCGAGGGTAATTGCTTGTGGTCCGTGTTGGTGCAATCGCTGACTATCTGAAACAGCATTGGCTAGCCATCCGGGAACGACTGCTGAATGGAACCTATGAACCGAATCCGGTGAGACGGGTAGAAATCCCCAAACCAGATGGAGGGGTGCGCAAGCTCGGCATCCCGACGGTGGTTTCATAATGCACCTCGCTCCACGTGCTTTGAGGATGCGGTGTGAATCTTACTTGAATTGCGCACCCAGTTTCGAAGCTTCTGTTCGTCTGCTTCGTTGATCGTGATCCAGTACGGGGATCCGGCGTTGAGCTTACGTGCTTTCAGAATCGCATGCTGAATCCAGTAGTAGACCACGTTTTCGCTAACTCCAAAATGTTGTGCCACCTGGTTCACGGTTAGCTCTTCGGGCTTTTGGAGCACGGGAGGTGGAATCCGATAGCGGAAGCGGATCCACCGGATTATGTCCATTGTGTAGGGCTTTCCCGTGATGCTGATCTGCCCCTCTCGGCGAAATTCGTCCACGATCTCGGCGTCGCGCAAGTGCTGAGCCATATCTCGAACTCTGTTGACGATCGCGGCAGGATAGCGCATGCGATCAGCCATGTTGGGCGGGAGCTGGAGAGGGAGGTTGGTACAGGCATTCCCCTGCCAGCGGATGTGGACCAAAAGCTGCTTGGGGACAGATGACTTCTCGACGGTAATATCCTTGATGAGCATCCGTAGCATCCGCTTGCGGTCCTTGGCCTGGGTGGTAGAAGCGCGCCATAACTGCGGCAGATCTTTGGCGAGGGCGAGGACTTTCGCCTTCTGCTCAGGGGTTGCGACCCGCGCTTGTTGACGCTGAAATTCGGCGGCTTGTTGTTTGAGTTCCTCGCAGTGAAGCAACGCCTCATTCCAGCGTCGTTCCAATGTGGCTGCGACCAGCCGCTGGGACGGATCGACTTCCTGATAGCGCCTCTCGGCGAGCGCAGCTTCATAGTCGGCGCGTTCGAGCCGCATCCGCCACTGGCGTCCGATGGTGTGATCGCGCGATTCCAACTCCTCGAGTGCCGCGAGCGCCAGTTCGAGTTCGGCTGGCTGAAGGGCCTGCAGAACTTGCTCGGCGATGGCGTCGTCGAGTAAATTGCAAGGAAGGCTTAAACAGTCTTTGCTGGCCAGACCCTCGATACGCGACCGGCTGCACAGATAGCGGGGAGAAATTCCACAGTTGCCGGTGTAGCGGACGGTGAGTGCTCGGCCACATTGGCCGCACACCAGTAGCCCTTGAAGCAAGGCCAAACCTTCGCGTGCCGGACCGCTCAGTATCATCTCTCCGCCATTGGTGCGGTTCTTCTCCAGCCGTTCCTGGTTCTTCATGTACTCTTCCCAGCTGATGTATCCTTCATGGTGCTCTTGCAGGCTGACGCGCCAGTCCGCCATCGGAACCGGGTGCATCTGTGTATGCACCTCACCCGATGGGGTGATCTGACGGCGATACTGGTAACGGCCAAAGACGTACATCCCGGCATAGGACGGGTTCTTGAGTATGTTTAGCACACGGCTGTGCGACAGGCGACTCCATATCAGCTTGCCATTCCATGCCCCGCCATAGGATCGTTTGGGAAATCGTAACGTGCTTTTCGCAAATTGGTGCATCACCGCATAGGCGCTACCTGTCTCGCGAAAAAAGCGAAACACCAAAGCCACGGCCCCCTGCACTTCTTCATCGGGGTCCATGACGATCCGGCTTTCTTCGTCGTAACAAAACCCAACCGGCAGGGGAAAACGCAGCTCCCCTTTCTGGGCTTTATTGAGCTTGCCACCGAGGAGGCGCCCGCGCAACAAATGAAGTTCGGCCTGGGCCATTGTCCCCTTTAAGCCCAGCAGCAGACCGTCGTTGAAATCGGCTGGGTTGTAGCAACCATCCTCGTCGATCACCAGCGTATCGGTGAGTGCGCAAAGCTCCAGCAATCGATGCCAGTCCAGATTCGAGCGTGACAGCCGCGAAACTTCCAGGGCAAAGACTGCGCCCACCTGGCCCATCGAGACTTCCGCTACCAGAGTCTTGAAATCTTCCCGCCCCGCCATCTGTGCTCCTGACTTGCCCAGATCCCGGTCCAGAATCTGTATTGCTGGCTTGCTCCAGCCCAGTGCCAGAGCCTTCTCTCTCAGGGCATACTGGCGCTCTGTGCTCTCCTGATGGTGGCGGACTTGCGCCAGCGTCGACTGACGCACATACACATAGGCGTTCTTGCTCAGGTGTTGCTCGCTGATCGTGGTATTCATCGGCTGCCTCCACAGAGAATGAACTCTCCCGGTTGCCGTCGAGCCAGCCTGCGAGCATATTGGCGAGAATCAGGCTGCCCAATTCCATATCGACTAAGGCGTGGACGGCAGCCGGTGATTCGCCCATGGCGACTCCTTACAGCGCCTCGCGGCGGCGCAGCAACTCGCGGTTGATCTCGCAGATCATTTCCAGAATCTCGCGGCTTCGGCGATAGTTGGCGAGAAACTCCGTCGTTTGCACATAATCCTCCTGCGGCACGTAATCCATTTGCGGTCGCTGGCCGGGATAGCTCACTGACAGATAGTACTTGGGGCCATGTCCGGGCCCGTCTGCGCACTTGCAGCCCGGCTTTCCACATCGTTTGTAGCGCTCGATGAGGGAGCCTCGCAGAATCGACTCGAGCGGGGGCAGTTGACGCACAAGAGCGTTGCGGCGTCTTCGAAGTGCGGCAGCGGATTGTTTCTGTATGTTCATCGGACCACGTATAACACTGGTCCGATAATAAAACACTCAGGCAGATCATTGTCAACATTTTTTCTCCCTCCGCGTAAGTTGTTCCACAAGCGTAACTAGATCGAGTAACGACTCCGCCTCGAGCCGGCTGGGCGGCAAGCGGAGAGCGTCATGCATAGACGGATCGGCCCAGTCCGTCCAATCGCGCGCGATGCTGAAACTGCCACACTTACGCTCGCGGAGAATTAACGTATCGACGCCCGCTATGCGCCGTTTCTTGAGTACTTCAAAGCGTTGGCCTCGAAGCGGATGAAACGGATGACGGATCTCCGCCCATCCCAAATTCGAACTGCGGTCCAGTGCAGTTTGCAGTGACCGTCCCTACGGTGCTGGATCGATTGATTCAGCAGGCGGTAATGCAGGTTCTGCAGAAGCAGTGGGACCGGACATTTTCCGATCACAGCTACGGGTTCCGACCGGAACGGTCGGCCCATCAAGCAGTGGCACAGGCGCAGCAATATATCGCCGAAGGCTACGGCTGGTGCGTTGATCTCGACTTGGAACAATTTTTCGATCGAGTCAATCACGACAAACTGATGGGTCAGATCGCCAAACGTGTCGAGGACAAGCGGCTGCTGAAACTCATCCGGGCATTCCTAAATGCTGGGGTGATGGAAAATGGATTAGTCAGTCCGAGCGTAGAAGGAACTCCTCAAGGAGGTCCACTTTCGCCCCTGTTAAGCAATCTCGTTCTCGACGAACTCGACCGGGAACTGGAGCGCCGGGGACATCGCTTTGTTCGGTATGCGGACGATTGCAACATCTACGTTCGAAGCGAACGGGCGGGTCAGCGCGTGATGGAGAGCGTTACGCGATTCATCACTCGGCAGCTCAAGCTCAAGGTGAATGAGAAGAAGAGCGCGGTAGCGCGACCACAGGAACGCAAGTTTCTTGGGTTCAGCTTTACTGCCGGTCCGGAGACCAGGCGCATTATCGCGCCAAAGGCACTGGCCCGCTTTAAGCAACGAATCCGGGAGATTACGAGTCGGGCAAAGGGCGTCAGTATGAAGACAACAATAGAAGAGCTGGCTCCGTATATGCGGGGTTGGCGAGGCTATTTTGGATTCTGCGAAACGCCTGAAGTGTTGGTGGCGCTTACTCGCTGGGTTCGGTTGCGGCTCAGGGCCGCAATGTGGCGGCAATGGAAAACACAACGCCGCCGCCGTGCGGCACTGCTCGAACTAGGGGTGCGCTCGCGGTTGGCAAGTAATACAGCTGGCAGCGGACTCGGCCCCTGGTACCTCGCAAAGGCCAAAGCCCTTTCTGTTGGGCTTTCCAATGCCTATTTCAAATCGCTCGGTCTTCCTTCGCTGGTCGAGGAGTAACAGCGCAACTTCTCGAACCGCCGTGTACGGACCCGTACGCACGGTGGTGTGGCAGGGGTCAGCGGGCAACCGCTGCCCCTATGCCGATCTAATCGCCAAACATCCAACAAGCTCGAAGCGGGGTTAGCGGGCGAGCTGCCCGAGCGCAGCGCGGAAGAGTTGTTCGAAGCTGCGCCCGTCGGCGGGGCCGAGTTGTTCCAGCGATTTCTCTGCGGCGGCCGGTTGGTAGCCCAGGTTGATGAGGGCCGAGAGTACGTCTTCTTCGAGCCGATGCCGGGGGCGAGGCGCAGCTGGAGCAACTCCGAATTCAGCCAGCTTGTCCTTGAGTTCGAGCACCATGCGCTCGGCGGTCTTCTTGCCGACTCCGGGCATGCGGGTGAGCTTGGCCGCATCGCCGCCACGGATGGCTCCGGCCAGCTCGTGCGGGTTCATTCCGCCGAGGATATTGACGGCGAGCTTGGGGCCGATGCCGCTGACCGAGAGAAGCTTTTCAAAGAGCGCTTTCTCCTCGGCGAGATGAAATCCGAAGAGCGCAATTTGATCTTCACGAACATGGGTGTAGATGAACAGCGACACGTCTTTGCCGCCCTCGGGCAGTTGCGTGAAGGTGTTCATGGAAACCGTAACTTCGTATCCCACGCCGTGGCAGTCCACGATGGCGCGGCCCGGAGAGGTGGCGAGAAGAGTTCCGCGAAGATGAGCGATCATTGGGCTCCGCGTTCTAGCGCTGCTCGGGACGGCGCTTGTAGAAGATGTTGAACTCGAAGCCGCGCGGCGGCGGGAAAAGCTCGTTCACCTTGCGCAGACGCTCGGCCAAGGCTGGCGGAGACAGCAAGGGATAGTCGCGCTCACGCAGTTCGTAGTAGTCCACGTCAAGGTAGAGCGAGAGCAGATAGATTGCGATGGCGTCGGCGAAGGTAGTTTCGAAGTACTCCTGACGCCCCTTCTCCGCATCCGGCGCACTCGAAGTGACGATCTTGCGAAGCTCGTTGGCGTCGAGAGAGGTTTCGCCCTTCACCTTATCCTCGGCCTGCTTCCAGACCAGGTCGGCAAAGTCCTGCGAGAAGCCGGTCTGCTCGGCGAAGGCATGAGCGATATTGATGTAGAACTCGAAGGCAACCGAGAAGCGGTCATCCATGAGGCGGGTAGAGATAAAGACGCACTGCGCATCGCCGAGAGTAAGATTGCGGTGGCAGACAGCGCGGTCGCTGAGCAGCACATCGTAACGGTCGGCAATTAAAGTCTGGTCGCCGTCGGTGACGGTGAGCGGAACAAAGTAGAATGCCTTGCGGGTAAGGACCGCGGCAATCGGCTGCGGGACGGCGCCTACCATGCGCTGCAACTCGTCGGAGGAGAGGTTGACTTCTCCGCTGGAGGCATAACAGATGCCGTTGGGTGCTTGCTGCACGGGGGAGAGCCTTAATACTTCGGCGGGCGAATGCGTGGTTGCTTGCTGGGTGTGCGGCATAGGAAACTATCATTCTAGCGCAGCCGGGCTTCCTGCGATATCCGGACGACGCGTAAGAAGGAGGAAAGTGTGAAGCTCAGCGAAATGGAGGCGCGCGGAAGCAAGACGCTGGGACACAGCCAGCCGATGAAGCAGCCGAACTGGCTGGTGTGGACGCTGATGAAAGGCTTACGCCTGGTGCTGCTGACGGTGCTGTGGAGCGGGCTGGGCATGGGCGGGGGATTGTTCTGCGGAATTCTCGGCGTGGTGATTGCAAGCGCTCTCAAGCATACGACGCCGGATATGAGCCTGGCTTACCGGAACATCTCGATTCCGGTTGCCATTGTAAGCGGTAGCTGCGCGTTCCTATGGAACTTGGTTCGAACCTGGCAGGCAGCGGCGCAAAGGCGCAGAGCGCGGTAGTCCGCCCTGCCCAGGCTGGTGCACAAGGTTGCCGGGCGGCGGCCGCGCAGGTTACACTAAAGAGTCTGTTCCAACAGACGGATGAGGATTTATGAAAGCAGCAACCCACCCGAAGTACGAAGAGATCCACGTGAAGTGCGCCTGCGGCAATAGTTTCGTGACGCGCAGCACTAACCGTGGCGACATCCACGTTGAAATCTGCTCGGCCTGCCATCCGTTCTTTACCGGTAAGCAGAAGGTGCTCGACACCGCTGGCCGTATCGAACGCTTCCGCCGCAAGTATGCCAAGAACGAAGGCAAGGCGGAACCGGCCAAGACCGAAAAGAATTGATCCCGCGGGTGGTCGGGGTCTCCGGCAAGCGATCCTTGTTGGGGTGAAGACGCCCTCGGCGCAAGAATTGAAAGCCCTCGCTTCGGCGAGGGCTTTGCTATTTGCGGATTAGTAGTCGAGGCGTCCGGCACCAGCGGCGGGTGAGCTGATGCGCGGCAGGATGGTCACGTCTTGCCAGTGGCGCTCGATGCGATGAATCTGATTCGACGATGCGCCGGGAGTAAACCAGAGTTGCAGGATGGGAGGTCCGTCGCCGGAACTCTCCTGCCAATCGATTGCATCCAGCGAGCGCAGGCCCGCCGCCTCAAGGATGGCGCGATTTGGGTCGATGGTATGGGGCGGCCATCGGTCTGTGGTGGCAGTGACAAAGACGAGGGTTTCGGTGAAGCGTCCAAAGCAGGTGGCCTGAACAACGCGCACACGGTAGAGTCCATCCGGAGATAGCGGCGAGAGTGGAGCATTACGGAGCTCGCAGCGGTCGAGAGAGTTTCGAACGAGCGGCCAGATGGGATTGTCCGAGTGCTGATGCCAGATGAGGCCAGCCAGGATGGGGAGGCCAATGGCGAGGAGCACGAAGAGAAGCGCACGGACAGGAGTGCGGGTTGCCGTTCGAGTAGCGCGAGCGGGTTGTGTGCAGGTAGTCATGTTGCGCTGCGGCCGGTGCTCGGCTCGGGCTTCGATGTGGGCTTGGATGCGCCGGTTACGTTGAGGGTCACCCAGGAACTCACTCATGACGAGAGTTCCGGAGAAGATTACCGCAGTGAGGCCGGGCTTCGGTTGATGGCATCGGCAGAGACAGGAAAGCCGATACAATGGGCATGTGCAGAAGTTTTATGACAATCCGCAAACGTATGTAGCACCCGCCGGGGTGCGGGTCGCCGCAAGCCTGAAGATTCGGAACGTTGGGATCGCTCCGGCGACGGTGCTGGCACCGATGGCGGGGATCACGGATACGGTGTTCCGGCGTTTCATCCGCGAGATGGATGGATGCGGTTTGCTGATGACCGAGTTCACCTCCGCCGATGGCGTGGTGCGAAAGAAGGATAAGAAGGCGAAGCGGTATTTGCACTTCTATGAGGACGAACATCCGATCTCCTCGCAGCTGTTCGGTTCTAATCCTGAGTCGCTCGCCGAAGCGGCGCGGATGGTGGAAGGATTTGGCTTCGATCTACTGGACCTGAACCTGGGATGCCCGGCGAAGAAGGTGGTGAAGTGCAACGGCGGCAGTGGACTGTTGCGCGAGCTGCCGGTGATTCAGAAGATCTTCGAGGCGGTTCGCGCAGCGGTTCAAATTCCGTTCACAGTGAAGTTCCGGGCGGGATGGAGCGAGAGCGAGTTGGTCTTTCGTGAACTGGCGAAGATTGCTGAGGGCTGCGGACTGGATGCCGTGGCAATGCACGCGCGCACCCGGGAGCAGGGATACAGCGGGCAGGCGCAGTGGCAATGGATTGCAGAGTTGAAGTCGCTGGTTTCGATTCCGGTGATTGGCAACGGGGACATCCGCACTCCGGAAGACGCGCGAGCGATGGTGGCCGAGACTGGCTGCGACGGCGTGATGATTGGCCGGGCAGCGGCATCGAACCCATGGATTTTCAGGCAGATTTCGCAGTACACGGCTCAGGGCCGGTATGACGTTCCTTCCAAAGCGGACCGCTATGGGATGATTCGCCGCTACTTCGGAATGCTGATCGCCGAAGGCTTCCCGGATGCGATGGGCAAGATGAAACAGTTTGCTTCGTGGTTCACCCACGGAGTAGAGGGCGGGGCAAAACTGCGGAAGGCAATTTACGAGGCGAAGAGCGCCGACGGAATTGTAGACGCAGTGGATGTGTTCTTTACGCGGCCCGCGATGGAGAAGGAAGAGTCCGGTGCTCCCTCCGTGAATGCAGTGTTGAGGAGCGCTGCGGTTGCTGAGAGCAGTCTGTAGTTGTGAGTTCAATACATTCGTAAGAAGGAAGAGGAATGTCGGCCTCGCGCTACGCGGTAGAACGGAAACATGCACGGTACTCGCTGGATGTTCGCGCGAAGTTGAGCGCGGGCGAACGGGAGATCACGGTTCGGACGCTCGATATCTCGGAGGGTGGAGTGGGTTTGATCTCTCCGGTTGAGATTCCGGAGGGGAGCTCATTTATCGTCGAGTTCGAGTTCCCAACAGTTCGTGGAATGTTTCGAACTGAGGTTGAAGTGCGGAGCAAAGCTGGGTTTCGCCACGGGTTCAGTTTTGTGGGCTTGGACGAAAGTAACATGGCTTTGTTGCGGAAATACCAGCGTCGCTGGGGTATTCTCACAAAGGATTACGCAGCCAAGGAATAATGTGCCTGGAGCTTCTCTGGGCGCGATGAGGTGCGGGCGTGGAAGCGGCAACACGGAAATGGAAGCGGATCAAGGTAGATATTCGTGTAAGAATCCGGCGTTGGGATGAGCCGGAGACAGAGAGTTACGTGGTGCGGACGTATGAGATCAGCGTAGGCGGCATGAGCGTGTACGCAGCCGAAGCTCTGTCGATTGGAACTATGGTGCGGATCGAGTTATTGTTGCCCGCGCTGAAGGAGAAGTTCGACATCACCGCAGTGGTGAGGAACCGGCGAGGCTTCCGCCTGGGCATGGAATACCTGGATCTTCCCGACAACGTGAAATCCGAGATACAGCGCTACTTGGCAACGGAAGACGGTGTGGTCGAGATTTGATCCGCACTCTGCTGGACCGGCTCTGCGATGTAACGTCCTGCGGAGTCGCGTGAAATGTGGGCCCAGGGAGTTTCGGGGTCGTGAGTAAAGATGGTGAGCCAGCGCTGAGGGATTGCATCGCCATAGTAGCGGTGACGATTGTCGATGCAGTCGATGGGTGCGAGATCGTATCCCATCACCCAGGTTGGGTGCAGGTGGGCAGAGGTGGGAATGAGGTCGCCGACATAGGCGGCTTTTTTGTTTTGGCTTTCAATGATGACAGCCTGGTGATGTTCGGTGTGTCCTGGAAATAGCTGGACGCGGATGCCGGGAGCGATCTGGGCATCGCCGTTGAGCAGGATCGCGCGTCCGCTGGCGACAAGGGGATCGTAGTTCTCGGTGAGATAACTGACGCGGTCGCGTTCGTGTTGCTGGTGGGCGTGGGCTAACTCGCCGCGCTGATAGTAATAACGAGCGCGCGGGAAGGTGGGAACAATGGCGCCGTCGGCGCGGCGCACCGTGTTCCAGCCGCAGTGGTCGAAGTGGAGATGAGTGTTGATGACGATGTCGAAATCATCGGGAGCAAAGCCTGCGGCTTCGAGATTGGAAAGCAATCGCTCCTCGTTCTCGAAGATGCGGCGGGTCTTCTCCGGCAGTTTATTGCCGGCTCCAGTCTCGATGAGTATGGTGTGACCACCGGTGCGGATGGCGAGCGAATTCATGCCCACGTGCAGACGGTTCTGCGCATCGGGGGATATCTTGTTTTCCCAGAAAGGTTTGGGGACGACGCCGAACATGGCGCCTCCATCGAGGTAGAAGAGGCCGTCGTTAAGGACGGTGAGTTCGAAATCGCCAAGTGCAGTGCGGTGCAAAGGCGTGCTCCTGTGGCAGTGCTGCTGGAGTGCTAGATGAGGAATTGTAGCTGAAGATTCCCGTGAGTGCACGGCGGGCGGACACGGATGCGGGATATAATCGCGCAGCGAAAGTGGAGGAACGAAGAATGACAATACGTGGAATAGTGGCGGTGATGGTGTTGAGTGCGGCGGCGATGTGCGCGCAGACGGCGGCCCCAGCGGCACCCGATGCCGATAAGTCCGCCGATCATGCGGCTTGTATGCATGAGAAGGAAGGAAAGATGGCGTGCATGCACGCTAAGGACGGAAAGATGGCGTGTTGCAAGAAAGACAAAGACGGCAAGATGACAAAAGAGATGGATTGCTGCAAGAAGGGTAAGTGCGCACGCGAGAAAAAGGAGAGCGAGAACAAGAGCTAGGGGATTGCATTAAAGAGCAATGGCTAGAAGAGCACACGTTGCGTGTAGTGGCAATGGTTCGGCTACTTTCAAAGGAGTGCCGGATGAGTGAATTAGCGCGCGTCCCATGTTGTAGAAGTAGGTAATGGGAGTGCGGAGTGCTCCCGCCCGGCGCGAGCGGGTAAATCGATCGTTGGGAGAAGAGCTTGAAGTGGCGCGGGAGAGTTGAGCAGCGCTGGGGTTCTTCGTTGCGCTCAGAATGACCCTCTCCTTTACCACCGGCACCCCCAACGCCGGCCGCACACCTCCCGCCGCATTACCCTCCGCAGAGTCTACCCGCCAGCAAAGCCTACCCTCCAACAAAGCCTACACTCCAAAACAAAGTGGCACCCGATCTGGACACGCCGATAGGGCAGTGTTCGACTTCGGGCGCTAGATCGACATATGTAAATATATGTGACGGGCGGCCTTGGAGCCGCCCGTTCGTCGTTAGTTGGAGGGGGTGAGCATTTCGAGGACGCGGTCGAAGTCTTCGAGGGATTTGTACTCGAGGACGATCTTGCCCTTGCCGTGTTTGTCCTGGATCTGAACGCGGAGGCCCAAGGAGCGCTGGAGCTGCTGCTCGGCTTCACGGACGTTGGGATCGAGGACGCGCTCGGGTTTGGGGGCGGCAGGTTCGGGGTGCATGAGGGTGTAGACGGAGCCCTCGACCTGGCGCACGGACATGGAGAGCTGAACGGCGCGCTGCGCCAGATGCAGGATTGACTCGGGCGAGTCGAGGCCCATGAGGGCCTTGGCGTGTCCGAAGCTGAGCTTGTTGGACTCGACGAGCTTTAGAACCTCTTCGGGAAGCTTGAGCAGGCGGAGGAAGTTGGAGACCGAGGAGCGGTCCTTGCCGGTGCGCTGGGCCATCTGCTCCTGAGTGAGGCTGAACTCGCGGGCGAGGCGCTCGTAGGCGCGGGCCTGCTCGACCGGGTTGAGGTCTTCGCGCTGAAGGTTCTCGATGATGGTGATTTCCATCGCCTGCTCGTTGGAGACCTGGCGGACGATGGCCGGGACGGTCTTTTTACCGGCGCGCTGCGAGGCTAGCCAGCGGCGCTCTCCGGTGATGAGCTGGTAGCGCCCGGCGTGCTGACGGACGGTGATGGGCTGGATGACTCCGGAGACTTTGATGGACTCGGCTAGTTCGTTGAGTGCGGTTTCGTCGAAATGGGTGCGGGTCTGGTAGGGGTTGCGGTCGATGAGTTCGAAGGGAATGTCGCGCACGGATTCGCCGGCAGGCTGCTGGGGGGAGTTGGCTTCTCCGGGGATTGCGGCCTGGATGCCTCGCGCGGCGGGAAGAAGGGATGCGAGTCCGCGTCCGAGGGCTTTTCGTTTGTCTTGGGTTGGATTCACTGCTTTACCTCGCTGGCGGATGGCTGATTGGTGGCGTTGGTGCGCTGGTTGAGCCGAAGCAGGACCTCGGCGGCGAGTTTGAGGTAGCTCTCGGCGCCGCGGGAGCGTGGATCGTAAAGGATCGCTGGTTTGCCGTGGCTGGGGGCTTCGGCGAGGCGGATGTTGCGCGGAATCGAGGTCTCGTAGAGCAATTCGCCGAAATAGGTGCGGAGTTCGCTGGAGACTCCCTGGGCTAGGTTGGTGCGGTCGTCGTACATGGTGAGGACGACGCCTTCGACGCAGAGGCTGGGGTTGAGGGTCTGGCGGATGCGTTCGATGGTGTCGAGGAGTTCGCTGACGCCTTCGAGGGCGAAGTATTCGGCCTGCATGGGGACGATGACGGAGTCGGCGGCAACGAGGGAGTTGAGGGTGAGGAGGTCGAGGGCGGGCGGACAGTCGAGAAGGATGACGGCGAACTGATCTCGGATAGCTTGCAGGGCGTGGCGGAGACGGTATTCGCGGAATTCGGCGTTGACCAGTTCGAGATTGGCTCCGATGAGCTGCTTGGAGGAGGGAATGATTTTGAGCTGCTCGATTTCGGTGGGCAGGAGGAGTTCGGCGGCATCGGCGTCGCCCATAAGCAGGTGGTAGGTGCCGAGGCGTTCGGCGTCTTTGTGGAGTCCGAGGCCGGAGGAAGAGTTGGATTGCGGATCGCAATCGACGAGGAGAGTTGGGACGCCACTGGCGGCGAAGCTGGCGGCGAGGTTGATGCTGGTGGTGGTTTTCCCTACTCCGCCTTTTTGGTTGGCGATGGCAATGACCCGAGACATGGCGACTCCCAATGCAGACAAGGTTGAGGGTAACGGGTCGGTGAGCGAAGGGCAATGGGGGAATGGCTGTGCATGGTTGTGAATTTGGTGGATAAGTGCGGAAAGCTGTGCAGAACGGGGGAATGTTCCACGTGGAACGTGAGGGGAGTTGTTTTGGGATCGTCGGAGGTGCGAGGGAAGGTCCAGGTCAACCGCCAAAGAATGGGTAGCCGCAGTCCCCACATTCGCCAAAAGAAGGCGGATGTGGGGACTGCGGAAGCTGAGTGTTCCACGTGGAACGTTGAGATGGAAAGCTATGCGGATGGGTTCCAGGTGAGGAGGATGCGCTGCTCGGAGGAGGGAAGGCTGAGGGTGGAGCTTTCGCCGGGGGGCAGGAGAGAGAGCGCGCGCTCGCGCTGGGCCTCGCCGACTAGGATTGCGAGCTGGCCGCCGGGGGCGACAAGGCGGGAGGCGGCGACGAGCGCCTGATCGAACTTCTCAACGGCGCGCATGGTAACAGTTTCGGCGCGCCGGGAGAGGGATTCGGCGCGGGCGTTGAGGACGGAAAAGTCGGTGAGGTGGAGGGCCCGGCCGACCTCGCGGAGGAAGGTCGCTTTCTTGCCGTGACTCTCGATGAGGGTGAGCTGCAGCTCGGGGGCCCAGAACTTCATGGGGAGGCCGGGGAAGCCGGCGCCGCTGCCAAGGTCGAAGACGTCCTGGCGGGCATTGCGGGCGACGAGCTTGCGGGCGGCGAAGAGCGATTCGCCGAAATGGCGGACGACCATCTCCTCGGGAGAGCGCATGGCGGTGAGGTTCATGTGCTGATTCCAGCGGGTGAGCAGGTCGAGGTGGATGCCGATGGAGGCGAGCAAGTGGGCGTCGAGTTCGTCGGCGGGAATGAAGGGCGCGAGTAGGTCTCGCAGGGTGGAGGCTTCCATGGTCAATAGGATAAATGGTGGGGGATGAAGATGGCAGCAGCTACGTTCTATATATTTACATATGTAAATATATAGAACGGCAACAACAAGGGCAAGATCGGTTACGGTTGAGGTGACTCGGGAGATTTGAGCGGTACGGGGATTCTTCGCTGCGCTTCAGAATGACAGCTTAGGGGCGAGAGCAAGAGCAAGAGCAAGAGCAAGAGCAAGAGCAAGAGCGAACGCAAAACCAAGCAAGGACTAGGGCAGTGGAACAAGGGGCGTTGCTTCCCACCTTATCGCCCGAACAGCGCGGGCGATAAGGTGGGGCACCCGGGGCACCCGGCACCCGGCTGATGCCGCAGATGACAACTTGGGAGCAAGGCAAGAGCGAAAAAAGAGGCGCCGCGATGGGGCGCCTCTTTGCGTTCTGCACCGTTTATCTTTGCTAGAAGCCGGGATGAGTTTCTTCGTCGGCGTGGGGAATGAGCTGGCGGTAGAGATCGTCGGGGATGTTGGTTTGCCAGTGGTGGGTGATGCGGGCGAGCGAGACGCCTCCGAAGAAGAGTGCGGCGAGGATGAGAGCGGCGGCAAAAGGTTGCAGCGTGCGGCTTTGCCAACGCTGGGCGATGGTTTGAGCGAGCCCCACATCTGCTAACTGCGGCAGATGTGGGGCACCGTCGGCAACAGAAGCCGCTCGGGGCGCTCGTGGGGGCAGCGCGAACTGCAATGCGTTCTGGGTGGCACACACGGCAACGCACTCGAGGCAGGCGGTGCATTCGATGGAGCGCACCTGGATGAGACGGTCGACGGGGAGATCCATGGGACAGGCCTTGGCGCACTTGCCGCAATCGACGCAGCTCTGTTCGTCGCGACGGATTTTGAATGGGCTGGCGAGAGAGGCGAGCGACATGACGGCGCCGTAGGGACAGGCGTAGCGGCACCAGAAATTCTTGATGAAGACGGAGAGCAGCATGAGGACGGCGACGACAATGAGCGCGGTGGTGCTCATGCGCGTAAAGAAGTGCAGCATTTTGACGTCGGCGAGAATGCCGTACGGCTGCACCATGAAGTCTTCGAGGGCGGCGGCGCTCATGTTGCCGATGATGACGACGAAGAAGGCCATGAGCAGATACTTGATGGAGCGCAGGGGAATGTCGAGCCAGCGGGGGAGCACCAGGTTGCGACCGAAGAGCTTGCGGCCCGCTTTCCATAGGTATTCGGAGAGGGTTCCGACCGGGCAGAGCCAGGCGCAGAAGGCGCGCTTCATGATGAGGCTCATGGCGGTGAAGATGAGGAAGAGCACCATGGCGGCGGGGTGAATGGCAGGGATGCGGCCGGTGGCGAGCAAGTAGCGCACGTTCATGAGTCCGGCGATGGGCAGCCAGCCTTCGACTCCGGCTGGACGCGAGAGGTGCGAGCCGGTGCCGGAGAGCTCAAAGAAGCGGACGAAGAAATAAAACTGCACGCAGAGAAAGACGTTGAGCAGGATGAAGAGGCCCTGCACGATGAGACGCACGCGCTGGGAACGGTCTGGTGCGGTGCGGCGAACGTGGGGCCGCTTGGGCTTCGCGGGGAGTTCGGAGTGCGTTGGTTCGGGATCGATGAGCTTCGGCATGATGAATGGAAAGAGGAAGAATCCAACCTTCTCTTCTTAGACTAGGGAGAGGGATGACGGATCGCTATGACTTTCGTCACAAGGGCGGTGGCGGGACAGTGCGAGCGAACAAGAATCGATGGATGGCAGAAAAGCTTGGAGCGGCGCGGGAGAGTTGAGCCGTGCGGGGGCCCTTCGCTTCGCTCAGGGTGACACTCTCAAAAAGTCAATTCTTCTGATCCTGCTTTAGTCGCCGAGGGCGGAGGCTTGTTTGCGCTGGCGGGACTGGATTTCGATATAGACGTTGAGCAGGGCGACGGCGGCGGGGGTGACGCCGGGGAGTCGCGAGGCCTGGCCGATGGTTTGCGGACGCAGACGCGTGAGCTTCTCCTTCATCTCGCGGGAGAGGCCGCTGATGGTGGAGTAGTCGAACCAATCAGGGATGGTTTTGGTCTCGGCTTTCTTGAGGCGCTCGATGTCCTTCTGCTGCTGCAGGAGGTAGCCGGCGTACTTGACTTCGGTTTCAACCGATTTCAGCTCGATCCAGATGGCCGAGGGGAGGCGAGCGTCGGCGGTCCCACATCTGCTGACTGCGGCAGATGTGGGGCACCCAGCGTCTCCAGATTCGTCAACATTGCCCTGAAAGTCAACAGCCCCACTCAAGCCAAAGGAGGGCTTGAATGGGCCACCCGTCCCATCTTCAGTCAGTGCGTCGCATTCCCCACATTCGCCCAAAGGCGGGGCGGATGTGGGCCACCCGACATCTTTTGGTGCGGTGTTCAGGCTGGCGTTTAGACCATCATGGACGAAGACCTGCGGGGCGAGCTGGCGGCAGATGGGAGTGAGGTCGTCGATGGTGACTTCGGGACGGCGCAGGAGCTGGGCCCATGTTTGTCCGGTGACGATGCCGACTTTTGCGGCCAGCGCGGGAGGGAGTTCGGCTCCGGCGCGCTGGGTTTCGAGCTGCTGCTGGAGGTGCGCCATGCGCTGCTGCTTGGCCTGGAAATCCTGCCATGCGTCATCGCTGATGAGGCCGACGCGGCGGCCGTGGGGAGTGAGGCGGCGGTCGGCGTTGTCGATGCGCAGGTGGAGACGAAACTCGGCGCGCGAGGTGAACATGCGGTAGGGCTCGACGGTCCCTTTGCTGATGAGATCGTCGATGAGGATGGCGGTGTAGGCCTCGGTGCGATCGAGGGTGAGCGGCGGCTCGCCTTTGACGGCGAGGGCGGCGTTGATTCCGGCCATGAGGCCCTGGCAGGCGGCTTCCTCGTAGCCGCTGGTGCCATTGATCTGACCGCCGAGATAGAGGCCGCGGATTTTGCGGGTTTCGAGGGTGCGCTCGAGTTCGGTGGGGTCGATGGAATCGTACTCGATGGCGTAGCCGGGGCGGAGCATTTCGGCGGTCTCGAGGCCGGGGATGGAGGCGAGGATGGCGAGCTGGACCTCGACGGGCAACGAGGTGCTCATGCCGTTGAGGTAGATTTCGTGGGTATTGAGGCCCTCGGGCTCGAGGTAGAGCTGGTGGGTTTCCTTGTCTGGAAATTTGACGATCTTGTCTTCGATGGACGGGCAGTAGCGCGGGCCGGTGGAGTGGATCTGGCCGCTGTACATGGGCGAGCGGTGGACATTCTCGCGGATGATGCGGTGGGTTTCCTGCGTGGTGTGGGCGATGTAGCAGAGCACCTGGGGCTGGGTGATACGCCGGGTTCGGAAGCTGAACGGCGTGGGATCGGCGTCGCCGGGCTGCGGCTGGAAGCGCGAAAAGTCGATGCTGCGGCCATCGAGGCGTGGCGGGGTTCCGGTCTTGAGGCGGCAGGTGCGGAAGCCGAGAGCTTTGAGGTTTTCGCCGAGAAGAACGGCGGCGGCCTCGCCGTTGCGTCCGGCGGGATAGGTTTGCTCGCCACAGTGGATGAGGCCGTTGAGGAAGGTTCCGGTGGTGACGACGACGGCGCGGGCGGAGACGGTGCGTCCGTCGCGCAGGCGCAGGCCCTGGACACGGCGGGAGTCGCCCCCACCTTCGATCAATAGCTCCGCGACCTCGGCTTGCTTGATGCGGAGGTTGGGCTGAGTCTCGAGGACCTGCTTCATTTTGACGCGGTACTGCTGCTTGTCACACTGGGCGCGGGGCGACCAGACGGCGGGGCCGCGCGAGGTGTTGAGCAGGCGGAACTGGATGCCGACGGCATCGGTGACCTCGGCCATGATGCCGCCGAGAGCGTCGATCTCGCGGACGATGTGTCCCTTGGCGATGCCTCCGACGGCGGGGTTGCAAGACATTTGAGCGATGAGGTCGGCGTTGAGGGTGAAGAGCGCAGTGCGCAGGCCCATGCGCGCCGCGGCCATGGCGGCCTCACAGCCGGCATGACCGGCGCCGACTACCGCAACGTCGAAATGTTCGGAGAATGACATGGAGCGGGAGCAAAAACCTTTGATAGCTATTTTAGCAAGGGCGGAGGGGGTGAGTTGGTTTGCGGGGCCATTCTGCAATGGCTGAAGCCTGCGGTGGATCAGTTTCCGAGTTGCCCGTGACCTGGCCGCCATCAGCGGTAAGCGCCGTTCCTTGAGCGGTGCGTTATGCGACCAGTTGGAATCCTCGTAAACGTTTATCTTACAGGGAAGCAGTCCAGGGCCGACGCATATCAGATTCCAAGCAGTTTGAGTAGATAGGGGTGGTCCCAGGCGGCATTGAGGCGTTTTCCCTTGATCCCTCGTTTGGAGCTTTTGTCCTGCTTGAGCATATTGAGAGCGATGCGGTTGAGGACGGAGAAGTTCTGCGCGGCGTGGCCGGCTCGTTTGCGGCTGAGGTCTTCGCCGAAGCCTACATCAAGCACCCAGTGCAGTTTGTTTTCGATGCCCCAGTGCTGGCGGACCAATCGGTTCAATCGCGCGGCATCGGGGTTGAGGCTGGTGATGTAGTAGCGAGTTTCACGCTCAGTCTTGCCCGTGGCCTTGTGATATCGTTCGGCCTCGATACGCACCAGGCCCTGTAAAGACGGCCATTCCGCAGCTTTTTCAATCAGCCCGAGGTCGGCAATCACCGAGCACCTGCGTTGTTCGACCCGCCCGTGGCCGCAATCGATTTCTTCGGCCACCGCATCGGCGGCCAGATTCTGAAACGAGTCTTTGATCTCCTCCAGCAGATGGCCTTGGTTTTCCTTGACCGCCAAAATGTAATCGGCTTTCTTGCCGACAATTTTCTCGGCGATGGTTCGCTGGCAGCCCATGGCGTCGATGGTCACCACCGTTCCGCTCAACTCCAAGGCATCCAGCAGCTTTGGAATCGCCGTGATTTCGTTGGATTTTTCATCGACCTTGCGCTGGGCCAGTACCAGACCGTTGCCCTCAGCCCAGGCCGAAACCATGTGGACCAACGTCTTTTTGCCGGTCTCGCGGCTGCCGCACAATGCCTTCCCGTCGATGGCAACCACTTCGCCCGCCGTCAACCTGGATATCGACGAAACCCAGGCTACAAAGCCCTTTTCCATCTCCAGCGGGTCCAGCGCCGCAAATACCCGGTTGAAGGTATCATGCGACGGGATGCCGGAGGGCAGCGTCAAGAACGTCTTCAGCCACTCCCGCTTGGCCTCGCCATAGTCCGCAATGTCGTTCCAGCTCTCGGCCCCGCTCAACACCGCCGCAATCGCGATCAGCAGGATCTCTTCCAATAAATGCTCCCGGTTCCGCTCCACCCGCGGATCGCGCAGCTCAGAAAAATACTTCAGGGGATTGTCCATCTCCCCTTGTCTCTCAAATACACCCCAACTGCATATAGCCAACTATGTCCTTTTATATGCGTCGGCCCTGGGAAGCAGTCGAGGTCGTTTGCAAACTCTACTGGGCCAGAATATCGTTTCTTGATCTCAGATTGGGTCTGATCCTCCTTCCCCAATGTCCGCAGCATACGATGAGACAGAACCAAGTTCTTGACGTGGGCGTCCTGGGCGATTTGTCCGATCACGGAAGGAGGCATGTGCAGGCGCCTCTCGATTCCGACCGCACCTTCAGGTACTGCGTTGTGAGCAATGAATAGATCAGCGTTCATCGCCAACCGCACAAGTCCTGGATCCTGGCCGTTTGTGTCTCCACTAAACGTGATAGCTTTTCCACCGGCCTCCACGCGCCAGGCCAATGCTGGAACTTGCCCGTGAACAACGCGCACCGCATACACCGCAAGGTCGCGGTTACGAAATACAGCAACCGGTGTTGAGCCTGCGACCACATTGTGGGGATGCATTTTGTAGCTGCTTCCTTCTCCGGGCGCCAACAACTCGCTGAGATACCGATAAGCGCCGTGCTTCTCTCCGAAGAAATCGTAGACAAACTCTGTAGTTGAAGGCATAAAGCCATTTCCCGCCGGCCCGTAGATTGGCAGAGGACGTTTGCGATCTTCGAACCAAGACGACTTGATCAGCGCGGGAAAGTCGGCGCTGTGATCGACATGGAAGTGCGTGAATAAAAGCACGTCCAGTTGGGACATTTGCGCCCCGCTCTCTCCAAATCGAAGAGCACTTCCTCCGCCCGCATCAACCAGTACCAACGCTTGTCCGTCTTTCCATACGAGATAGCTGCTCGAAGCGCGCTTGTCTTGCAACTCCGGCCCTCCGGAGCCAAGGACTTGGGCCGCAACGCCCTGCGAGCCGCAAGATTGAGCGGTAGCCGATGGCAAGAACGCCAGCACAAGGCTAACGAGGGGAAGGGCGCAAGTAGACTTCAAAAATCGTCTGGAAATTCGTCGAGGGTTCATTTGCCCTCCTCCCATCGGGATTCAACTCGAAGAGGTGCTTCCACGTTTCAAAAAATTGGTCCAGCCGAAGCTGGACCATTTGAGCTGCGCGGCTTGCGCGAGGCTACTTGCTGGCGTTGGCCTCGTGGAAGTCGGTGCGGATTTGGGCGAGGAACGGATGGGCGGCGGGGGGTGCTTTTACCTTGCCGGTGAGGATATCGCGGAATTCGACGGGCCGGCCGTAGAAGGATTTGATGGAATCCATGTCGGCGGTGACGTTAGCTCCGTTGAGGGTGGCTCCGGCGAATAGGCCCTTTGAGCGGGAGTAGGTGAGGATGCCGGTGTTCGCCTTGTAGCTGGTATTGGCGCTAGCATCGCGGCCGAAGGGGCCAGCGGCGACTCCGGCATCGGCACCGATCTTCCATTTAGCCGAGAGCAACTTGTCGGCACCCTGTTTATCCATGAAGAGCATGACGAGGTCAACGCCCTCGAGTCCGATCTGGGCTCCCCAGCTACCGCCGGTGATGGCGAAGAAGGCGGGCGCGCTCCAGCCTTTGTCGGTGCGGCAGGTGGCAACACCGCGCCCGTGCGAGGCACCGACGACCAAGCCGCCCTTGATGAGCGACGGGACGATGGCGACGCACTTGGCGTCAGCGAGGATCTCATTGGGGATACCTTTGTCGGGCGCGTTGGTGAGTTTGCTGAGATCGTCGGCAGCGTCGTTGAGGCGCTTGGTTACTTCGGTCTGGTTCTGGTTGCCGGATGCGGGCTCTGTTTTCTGCGCGAAAGCGGGCAGCGAGGAAATGAGCGCGAACACCAGCAAAAACCTAAGTGCATGCTTCATAACTGTTTCCCCTTAAAGCGCAAACCATTTGGCAGGCAAGCGCTGTTTGGTTCCCGCGCCCGATGAGAACTAACTCAAGAAGCTGCCATGGACTGGGGAACTTTCATTTGTTTGGATTAAGGAAGCGTGCGGAAGGTTTACAGTCGCGAAGCTGAAAACGAGAGCTGGAGGCAGGTGCAGGGCAAAAAAAGCCGAGTTTTGCAGCCGGGTAGGCGGAAAAGGATGCCGCTCCAGCTGCGGGCGCTCGCTGGCTGTGGCGGCTGACTTTTGGCCTTCCCAAGACGCTCAGGTGAGCGGGCGGCGAGCTACTTCTGCCAGGGGCGCAGAGGTCGCTCGGCGGGCGGCAGATCGCGACTGGTAACGCGATCGTATTGGTAGCTGGCGCTGACGCTTCCGAGACCTTCGTTGTAGAGGCTGGTGTAGCCGAGCGCTTCTTTCAGCTCTTCGCTGAAGCGATGCAGGGCCTGAAGACGTTCGGCGGTGGCCGGAATCTCAACCTTGCTGGTCTGGAAGAACTTCTGGTAGCCGCGATCGATGAGCACGGTAGGCTCGTCGCAGACGAGGGCGGAGGGGAAGCCAACGATGCGGGTGCTGCCGTCTTTGGCAACTTCGATTTGGGCGACGCACTCATCCTTGCTTACGGTGTAGACGCTGCTGCCGGACGGGGGATTCGTGATCTGGAAGCCGTTGTCGGAAAGCCATTGCAAAGCGTTCTCGAACTTCCGGGTGACGGTCTTCAAGGGAGCGAAATGAGACGACATTCTGTACCTCGCGAAGATGATGGCTTACAGACTTGGGCCGGACGGGGGCGCTCCCTTGGGAGCGGATGCCACGCGCCGGGCGATTAACAATGTCGCACAGGGGAGGCGGGTACGGCAACCAGCTTGCGAAATCGAGTGCGGCTGGCGGCAGGATCATGGTCGCCCAGGGAGTCGAACAGCAACTACGAAAGCCCTTAGGAGGTCATCGCCCTCCCAGGTTATCGCGAAAAAAGCGTCGGCGCGAACCTCGAGCACCCGGCGTGGAGGATTCAGGGGCGACCGCCGGGATTCCATGCGGGTCTCCAGCGGGTGCTGGCGAGCCACTCGATGGGGGCGATCATGGAGCGGATGGCGCGGGTGAGGTGGTCGAAGTCGATGTGGGCGAGATCGTCGGTGGGCTGATGATAGTGGGCTCCGAGGCCGTAGCTGGAGACGGTTTGGGCGACGATGCTGCGGCGGGCAAGGTTGTAGTTGTCCGAGCGCTGGAAGAAGTGCTCAGCGGGATGAGGGTCGGGGACGAGCGGCGCGCCGTGGCTGACAAGAGCCGGGCCGAGGTTGGTGCGCTCCCATCCGGTGAGCCAGAGCTGATCGGGATCGATGGAGGCATCGGGGTGGCCGATCATCTCAAACTCGAGATTGGCGACGATGGAGGAGAGCGGAACGAGCGGGTGCGCGAAGAAATATTCGTCGCCTTGACCACCGGTCTCCTCGCTGCCGAAGCAGGCGAAGACGATGGTGCGGCGAGGGCGCCCGGGGAATGAGGCGAGCGCGCGGGCCAGCTCGATGACCGCGGTGGTGCCGCTGGCGTCGTCATCGGCACCGTGATAGATGACGTTGCCGTCGGGAGTGGTGCGGGTGCCGAGATGGTCGAGGTGCGCACTGAGCAGGATGGTTTGGCCGGCGAGAGAGGGGCCGGAGCCGCGGAGGAGGGCGACGGCGTTGTACGTTGTTTCACCGGATGGGAGTGGGACGAGCTGGACTTGAGCGGCCTCCAGACCAAAGGACTGGAATTGTGAGGCGACGTAGGTGGCGGCGACGAACTCGTCGTGCGTGGCGCTGCCGCGTCCGCGGAGAGCGTCTGAGGCGAGGAAAGTCATTTCGCCGCGGACGTGGTTGGCGAGGCGAGAGTGTTTTTGGGCGAGAAGCAGAGTGGATGAAAGCAGAAGCAGGCAGACGAGGGTGGGGAGGCGGGAGCGGCGCATAGCGATCTTAGGGGTGAGAGGCGGGATGGAGGCACGCGGGTTGCGGCTGTTTGGGATAGTGAGTTACTTGGCCCGTTATCGCCAAGTATCCGCAAGGAATGCCTTCCGGGTAAGCCCGTGACTCGGGAACACACCCAAGAGGCTCGGATAGATCGACGTGCGGACTGCCAGTTTTGCCAGTTACCGGTGCGACACGATGCTTATAAGCTGCGCTGGTCTTCGGGATGGTGTCGGGTTGAGGACTAGCGTTCGCGGATGCCCAGTAATGTCATATACATCCTCGTTCTGAGACTTGAATGGGAACCGCTGGACATCTTGAACATGAGATAGGGAGAAGAACATGAATAAATATTCTTATCGGTTCGCAGCGGCGGTCGCGTTGCTCTACGTGACTGCCGCCGCTGCTCAGCAAGGCCAGCACCCGATCCTGGATGCCGCGGCAAAAAAGGTGGTCCAGCATTACCAGACGTCCAGCTGCGAGCAGTTGAGGCAGCAGCAAGCCCAGCACGCGAACACGCCTATGTTGCCGACAGAGCAGAAGCTCATGGAGCTGCTGCGCACCGATCCGGAGATGCGCCACGAATTCGTCAGCATTGCCGCTGACCAGGTAGTTGACAAAATGATCCAATGCGGAATGATTCATTGATTTGATTGGCCGTCGCGTCAGCTGTAGGAAGCGGATGCACGAGTGCGTCCGCTTGAAGAACGTGAGCCGGGCGTATTTTCGCAACCTCACATTTCCTCAGCGGATCGATACTGACGATTCCGACCCACAGTAGCCGCATTCGCTCGATGGCTGGCTATACATCGCCAAGGGACTCACAGAATCCAGCCGGGACGCCAGGCAGCATGGGAACGTCGGAGCAGGTGGCCGGAAGCACTGAAATCAAGGTTGACAACCCCGCCCAAGCAAAAGTTGCTTGAAGGGGGCACCGGCAGAGGTGGAGGTCATCGCATCGGTCATCGGCATCCCAGGTTATCGCCGAAAAAAGCTCGGCGCGAACCTGGGGCACCCGGGGCACCCGGCCCGCCCGCAAATCGAAAACGTTATGCCTTGTGAGGCGGCGGACTCATCGGACGTTCGTGAATGATCATCCACGAGGTGCCGAACTTGTCACGGAGCATGGCGAAGCGAAAGGCGTAGAAGGTCTCCTGCATTGGCATGAAGACCTTGCCGCTGTCGGCGAGCAGGGCAAAGATGCGCTCGGCTTCCGGTGTGCTGGTGACGCCGAGTGAAAGATAGACGCTGCGCATGGGCTCGAAGCGGTCGGGCGGCACGTCGCTCGCCATGAGGTCGGTCTCGCCGAGGGTCATGCGAGCGAAAAGAATTTTCTTCTGCCAGTCGGGCGGGATGTTTTTCGGATCGGGCTGGTCGGCATAGGTCATCATCATCATGATTTTTCCGCCGAGATTCTGCTCGTAGTAATGGAAAGCCTGCTCGCAGTTTCCGCCATAGTTGAGATAGGTGTGTAGCTTCATCGTGCGTGCTCTTCCTTTCGGGGAAGTTAGATGCATCTATATGGAACCGGTCTTTCGCCAAGGTCGTACGCGGATGTTAGAAGCAGAAAGTCAGGTGGATGGAATGAGTGCTCTCGAAAACTTCCCACGTATTACGCCGTTTCTCTGGTTTGACTCGAACGCCGAAGAGGCGGTGGAGTTTTATCTGACGGTGTTCAAGAACTCGCGGCGGCTGGACGAACTGCGCACTGCCGAGGACGGGCGCGTGCCGAAGGGCAGCATTCTGACCATTGCTTTCGAACTCGATGGGCAGAAGTTCACGGCGATCAACGGCGGCCCGACGTTCAAGTTCACCGAAGCGATTTCGTTTGTGGTGCGGTGCGACTCGCAGCAGGAGGTGGACGAGTATTGGTCGAAGCTGTCGGCGGGAGGCAGCGAGAGTCAGTGCGGCTGGCTCAAGGACAAGTTCGGACTCTCCTGGCAGATCGTGCCCGCGCGGCTGCCCTCGCTGATCAAAAATCCGAAGGCGATGCAGGCGATGTTGAAGATGAAGAAGCTCGACATTGCGGAGTTGGAAAGGGCCGGGCAGGGCTGAGGGGGCGCAGCCTTTGAAGGACAAGACCGAGGCGGAACTCGACAGCAACGCCCAAGAGCAGAGGCTTGACGTGTGAGAGCAAGCGCGCGTCGTCCCCACATTCGCCAACAGAGGGCGGATGTGGGCCACCCGCCGTCAAAGAGCAAATCGAGGAGCAAGAGCAATAAAAAAGGGTGGCCGTGTGGGCCACCCTTTCGCGGAACTTGCTGTGGTTATGCGGGGCTGGGACGCTCGCCGGGGTTGAGGCCGGGCTGGCGGTTGGGCTCCGGACGAAGCACCTGCTGGACGCTGCCGGAGTCATCGGCGGGAGGTGGCTGGACGCGTGCTGGAAGCGTCTTGCCCTGGATGATCATCTGCAACTCGTTGGCGTCGAGAACCTCGCGTTCGAGCAATGCCATGCGCGATGCGCTCAAGAACGTCGCGGTTGCCGTCGAGAACATCGAAGGCCGTTTTGTAGGCGGCATCGATGAAGCGGCGAACCTCGGCATCGATCTCGCGGGCGGTCTCCTCGGAGTAGTCGCGGTGCTGGGAGAGCTCACGGCCGAGGAAGATCTGCTCCTCCTTCTTGCCGAAGGTGAGCGGACCAAGCTGGCTCATGCCCCATTCGCAGACCATCTTGCGGGCGATTTCGGTGGCGCGCTCGATGTCGTTTCCGGCGCCGGTGGTCATCGTCTTGAGGAAGATCTCCTCGGCGACGCGGCCGCCCATCATGATCGCCAACTGGCTCTCAAGATAGACGCGGTCGTAGGTGTGCTTGTCGTCGATGGGCAACTGCATGGTAACGCCCAGGGCCATTCCGCGCGGGATGATGGTGACCTTGTGCAAGGGGTCGGCGTGCGGAACCTTGGCGGCGACCAGAGCGTGTCCACCCTCGTGATAGGCGGTGTTCTTCTTCTCCTCGTCGGTGAGGATCATGGACTTGCGCTCGGCGCCCATGAGCACCTTGTCCTTGGCGAGTTCGAAGTCGTACATCAGCACGGTCTTGCGATTCTGACGGGCGGCGAGCAGCGCGGCTTCGTTGACCATGTTGGCCAGATCGGCGCCGCTGAAGCCCGGTGTGCCGCGGGCGAGGATCGAGAGATCGACGTCATCGTTGATGGGAATCTTGCGGGTGTGGACGCGGAGGATCTCCTCGCGTCCCCGCACGTCAGGACGGGCGACTACGACGCGGCGGTCAAAGCGGCCGGGGCGGAGCAGCGCGGGATCGAGCACGTCGGGACGGTTGGTGGCGGCGATGAGGATGACGCCTTCGTTGGACTCGAAGCCATCCATCTCGACCAGCAACTGGTTGAGGGTCTGCTCGCGCTCGTCGTGGCCACCGCCGAGTCCGGCGCCGCGATGGCGGCCGACGGCGTCGATTTCATCGATGAAGATGATGCAGGGAGCGTTCTTCTTGCCCTGCTCGAAGAGGTCGCGGACGCGGCTGGCGCCGACGCCGACGAACATTTCGACGAAGTCGGAGCCGGAAATTGAGAAGAACGGAACATTGGCTTCGCCGGCGACGGCGCGGGCGAGCAGGGTTTTGCCGGTTCCGGGAGGTCCGACCAGCAGCACGCCCTTGGGGATGCGTCCGCCGAGCTTCTGGAATTTCTGCGCTTCGCGCAGGAACTCGATGATCTCGTGGAGCTCTTCCTTGGCCTCATCGACGCCGGCGACATCTTTAAACGTCACCTTCTTCTGCTGCATGGAGAGCAGGCGGGCGCGGCTCTTGCCGAACGACATGGCCTTGTTGCCGCCGGACTGCATCTGGCGAATCATGAAGAACCAGAGGCCGAGAATGACGACCAGGGGAAGCATCTGGAGGAGCCAACTGGGCCAACCGCCGCCGCTGACATCCTTGACGGTGATGGTGCACGCCTTTGTCGCGCATGCTCTTGTACATGTCGGTATAATTGGGCGGCACGGTGGTGTGGAAGCCCGCCTTCTCATCGCGGTAGTCGCCGCGGACCTCGGGACCCTAGACTGTTACGTCCTTGATCTTGCCCTGATCCACTTCCGCAAGAACTGCGAAAAGTTGATTTCACGCTCTTTGACTCCCGTGCTATTGTTCTTGACCACCGACCAGAGCAATACGCCAGAAAGCAGAATCACGAGCCAGAACACGACCTGTTTGACCGTCGAATTCACCTAAAAGCTCCTCTATGTAGAGCGGAAACATCGTAAGCGAGAGAATCTCTACACAAGACGACTCAATGGATTAGATGCCCGTCCGGGTTGCCGGAACCAGCTTTTTCCGCCACATTGAATTTTAACCGTTTTTTGAAATCCCCGTACGGGATAGCAGAATCCGCGCCGCGAACAAAGCTTGGCAGAGATCGAGCAGGTAAGCAGAAGATACAATAGCGGAAACCCTATTAACCGAACAGTATATAGATTCGCTGGAGAAAAAGCGACTCTCATTCCAACTGGTCAACTAGCGACTATCTCCTGGGCAGCATAGATGAAAGGAAGGTTGCGATTCAAGGCCGGCGCGCCGAGACCGAAACCGGCGAGACACTCCGGCCCGACCAGAAAACCACAGTAGTCGACTTCCAGGTGAACGCGGCGAGCGGACTGGCGGTCGAGCAGGGCACAGACGGCAACGGAGGCCGCGCCGCGGGCCTGAAAGTTGCGGATCAGAAAATCGGTGGTTTGCCCGGTGGAGAGCATGCCATGGCAGAGCAGGACGTGCTGGCCTTCGACGTCCACCTCCGGGGCATAAAAGATCTTCTTGGTTTCGACCGTTGCTGCTCGGAAGCCATGCGTGTGGGGCTTGACGAACTGGCAAAGGACATCGCCGGTGATCGCACGAACCAGGTCGGCGAGGAAGACGAAACCGTCGTCCAAGAATGCCGACGCAATACACGACCGGCCCTGGTAATCTCTGATATCTGACGGCCCATGGCGACGATGCGCTGGCGAATTGAGTTTCGGAATGATGACTTGATAATTCGCGGCATGATTCCCGTCTTGATTCGCCACAGGCGACTCACCCATATACCACCGTACCCTCTCCGTCGTGCAACCCGAGGACGACTGCTTCGCCTCGCCTGATGTCCAGGCGGCATGGCTAGCAACGGGTAATCCTGGAACCCAGATGATGCGTCCTCCGGCCAGAGCCACGGGCCAACGTCGGCGGAGCGCGGGAGGGATCGATAGCTCCTGTAAGAGGCGGTTAATCTTACGTTCGCCGCTGCTATGCAGGGGATGAAATCGGTCCCCCGGGCATAGGTTGCGAATGGTGAGACGACGGCCTGCCCGCGCAAGGCTAAGAAAGCTCGCGTAATTATAACCCCCAGGTACCGTGGTGTGCGAACCGTGGTTCAAAACGGCTGCACGAATGTACATGTCCTTGCCATTGGAGAAGCCTGGCAGCGCAACCGAACCGGGGACAGGGAGTTCGAGACAGTAGGTCTCCCGTGAGTTTTCTTGGGCGCAAGAAGACTCAGGGACCGCCTGGGACGGAAGGCTTGGCTTGGGCGCAAGGAGGAAGAGGCGCGGAGGGAGAAGCTTTTGGCGAACAATTTCCGCGACGAATCCGCGCGGCAGATTGAGACGGCCGACGTGGCCAGCGAGCGAGAACTCGCGGAGGGCTTCGATCTGGGCGAAATCCAGCGCAAGACCGTGAGGGCGGCAGAGACGGCGCAGGATGCGTCGTTGCAGGGCGAGAGGCTGCGCGTGCAGAAGTTTGACTTCGATACCGCGCTCGGGATTCGTCTCGGGGCCGAGGATGGAGTAGACCAGTGAGTCGAGGAATGCGTCTTCGGCGGCCGCGATTTCTGCGGTTTCCGAGAGCGCCTGACGGAGACGCGGATTGTAGTCGCGCTCGAGCGCGGGCAGTAGCTCGCCGCGCACCCGGTTGCGCAGAAAGCGTGGGTCGAGGTTGGAGGCGTCCTGCCGAAATGGCTGGCCGAGGGAGCGGAGAAACTCTTCGACCTGCTGACGGGTGATGGAGAGCAGGGGACGGATCAGACGCGGGGATTGGGACAAGGACGCCGGGGATTGGGGCAGAAGTTGGGAGAGATCGAAAAAGCGGTGGATTCCGGCGAGGCCGCTGGTTCCGGCTCCGCGGAGCAGTCGCAGGAGGACGGTCTCGGCCTGATCGTCGCGGGTGTGAGCGGTGGCAATGCAGTCGAGGCGATGAACGGCGGCGGCGCGATGGAAAAAAGCGTAGCGGGCGCGGCGTCCGGCGGCTTCGATCGAGAGATGAAGCAGGGCGGCGAGCCCAGCAACATCCTCGGTTTCGATGGCGGAGTCGAGAGATAGCCCGGAAGCGAGCTCACGAACGAAGTTGGCATCGGCATCCGAGGCCGCGCCGCGAAGGTTGTGGTTGAGGTGGAGTACGAAGAGCACTACGCCGAGGCTGGGGGCGAGTTCAGCAAAGGCTCGCAGCAAGGCTACGGAGTCGGCTCCGCCGCTGACGGCGAGACCGATGCGCTCGCCGGGATGGACGAGGCGATGCTTGCGCAGGTAGTGTTCGAGGCATTTGAGCACGGCAACATGATAGCGGAAGCGCGAGGATGGAGCCCCACATTCGCAGCCCACATTTTCGCCACCCCACCGCCAACTGCGGGCGGATGTGGGCCACCCTGGGCGGACGATAGGCAGGGCCGCTGAAATTGCTGAAGGTTTCATGAGCCATTTCCTGAATTTCACGTGAGCGCCAAAACTGGAAGGGAATGATTTTGCGAGGCGAGCTAGAGGTTGGAAGTTGCGCGGATACGGGGCAGGATATCAGCGGAGGAGTTTGACCATGGATTTAGAACCGATGGAGTTTGGCGGCGCCGTTCTGCCTGTCCCGCCCAGCTATGAGCAGTGCGTTGCAAAAGCGGTTGGCCCGCGGGCTGACTACGTTGTGGTATCGCCGCGGGCGATGGCGGCGCTGTTCGACTGGGATGACGACGAGTACGACCTATAAAATGTGAGCGCGGGGCTTTTCTGCAACCCCACATTCGCCAAAAGAAGGCGGATGTGGGCCACCCGCCAACTTTTTTTTGAACAGCAAGTTTGAACGACGAACTTAATCGAGCTTGGTGCTGCGGGATTCGATGAGGCGCTGGACACGGGCAGCGAAGGTTGCGATGGGTACGCTGCCCTCGCCTTTTTCCTGGCCGCGGACACGGACATTGACCTCGCCGATCTCGGACTCTTTGTCGCCGACGACGAGGATGAACGGGACCTTCTGCAAGGCGTGCTCGCGGATTTTTGCGTTCATCTTTTCATTGCGTCCATCGACTTGAACGCGGACGCCAACGGCTTTGAGGGCGTCGCCGACCTTGTTGGCGTACTCGATGTGGCGCTCGGCGATGGGAACGATGGCAACTTGGGTGGGCGAGAGCCAGACCGGGAAGGCTCCGGCGTAATGCTCGATCAGGACTCCGAAGAAGCGCTCGACGGAGCCGTACAGGGCACGATGCACCATGAGCGGCTGATGACGCTGGCCGTCTTCGCCAACGTACTCAAGCTCAAAGCGCTGGGGAAGGTTGAAGTCAAACTGCACGGTGGAGAGCTGCCAGAGGCGGCCAATGGCATCGACGAGCTTTACGTCGATCTTGGGGCCGTAGAAGGCGGCTTCGCCCGGGATGAACTTGTAGGGAATTTGCTTGCGCTCGAGCACGGTCTTGAGCGAGTTCTGCGCCAGTTCCCACTGCTCGGGCGTGCCGACGTAGTGCGCGCGGTCCTCGGGATCCCAGCCGGAGAGCTCGACCTTGAAATCGTCAAAGCCGAAGGTGCTGAGGACGCTGAGGGCAAAGTCGATGCAGCCTTCCACCTCGCTTTCGATCTGGGCGGGAGTGCAGAAGATGTGCGCGTCGTCCTGGGTAAAGCCGCGGACGCGCATGAGGCCGTGCATGACTCCGGAGCGCTCGTAACGGTAGACGGTTCCGAGCTCGCCGAGGCGGACGGGCAGGTCGCGGTAGGAGCGAAGCTGATCCTTGTAGATAAGGATGTGAAAGGGACAGTTCATGGGCTTGAGGCGGTACTCGGCGTCGTCGAGCTCCATGGTGTCAAACATGTTTTCGGCGTAGAAGCCTTCGTGTCCTGAGGTTTGCCAGAGGGCGCGGCGGGCGACGTGCGGGGTGTAGACCAGGGAGTAGCCGCGCTTGAGATATTCGGCGCGTAGCCAGTCTTCCATGATGGTGCGGATGAGTCCGCCCTTGGGATGCCAGAAGATGAGGCCGGGGCCGGCGAGCTCCTGAATGGAGTAGAGGTCAAGCTGCTGGCCGATGGCGCGATGGTCGCGGCGCTTGGCTTCCTCAAGCTGGCGCATGTACTCGTCCATTTCTTTCTTGGAGTAGAACGAGGTTCCGTAGATGCGCTGGAGCTGGGGGTTGCCCTCTTTGCCGAGCCAGTAGGCTCCGGCGATGTTGAGCAGCTTGAAGGCCTTGATCTTGCCGGTGGACGGGATGTGCGGGCCGCGGCAGAAATCGACAAACTTGCCGGTTTTGTAGAGCGAGATCTTTTCATCGGGCTTGGTGAACTGCTCGATGAAGTGGCACTTCATGAAGTCGCCTTCGTCGCGGAAGCGCTGGAGACCTTCGTCGCGGTCGAGAAAGTCGCGGGCGTAGGGCTCGTTGCGATCGGCGATCTCCTTCATTTTGGCCTCGATCTTGGCGAGGTCATCGGGAGTGAAAGGGGTTTCGCGAAGGAAGTCGTAGAAGAAGCCGGTCTCGGTGGCGGGGCCGTGGCCGAGCTTGGTCTCGGGAAAAAGTTCCAGCACGGCGGCGGCAAGAAGATGGGCCGAGGAATGATGGAAGACCTGAAGCGATTCAGGGTCCTTCTCGGTGAGCAGACGGAGGCGCGAATCCTGCTCGATGGGACGGGTGAGATCGATGACGGCAAAGGCGTCATCGGCAACCGCAACGGCGCTACCCCAAGCCTCATTCGCGGCAGGGACAAGGGGCGCGAGTTTGGCGGCCAGAGCGGCGTCGGCCAGACGCGGCGAAATGGACTTCGCGATGTCGAGGGCGGTGGTGCCCTGGGGTACTTCCTTGATGCTGCCGTCGGGGAGTTGAATTTTTATTTCAGACATAGGGTAGGTCTCCGCTCGCGTGTACAAGGCGCAATGCAGAAAAGATTTTTAGAGATTCAAGTCTAAAGAATGCGGCGGGGAGAAGCAAACCGGAGGGGGCACGCTGTCCCCACATTCGCCAAAAGAGGGCGGATGTGGGCCACCCGTCATCTTAAGAGAGGCGTGCTAGCGTCCTGAGCTACGCGTATAGTTCAGTAGAGCTGAAAAATATTAGGAGGATCGATGAAGAAAATATTTGCACTCGGGATCGTTGCCACCATGGCACTGCCTCTTTTTGCGGCCGATGGTGCCGCAACCTATATGGCAAAATGCGCCGGTTGCCACGGAGCCAATGGCGCCAAAGCCATACCTGCGATGGGCGTGAAGCCGTTGAACACCCCGGCGGTAAAAGCGATGGGTATGCCCGGAGTGACTAAGATCGTTACCAACGGACAGGGCAAGATGCCGGGGTTTGCTGGCAAGATGAGCGGTGAAGACATCAGCGCCACTGCAGCCTATGTACTCACTCTGAAGTAAGCACAGTTTTTGCAAAGAAGTTGGATTGGGGTTCTCTACACCCACTCACCAGAAACGCCCGGCTTTGTGAGCCGGGCGTTTGCGTGGTGCGCCCGGCAGGGCGCACTCACTTGGAGGTGAAAGTCCTCTACACACCCGGCAAGGGGAAGTGTTAGCTGAACGGCAAGGGTGTCCGTCGCGAGGCGGGATCCGAAGGAAGCCGGAGGCAAAGCGCTGGCCTGACGAACAGGAAGCGGATAGAGGCGACACGGCGGGGTAAGCGGGCCATTAGACGCAAAGCCCAGTTCTTGCACGGAACGCCGTGACGTATATCCGACAGGCATAAGCGTGAAGGTGGGTGCGCAATACCCGGGGAGATCTGGTGGTCTGCCTTGTGCTACCGGCATTGAGAGATGTTGGGAAGGATCACCAGAAGTCAGCCGAGGCCATAGTAGTACCGCGCAAGCGGGACGAAGGGCCGAACATGAAATACGGGAGTAGGACAACAGATCTCGATGCGAACCGATGATGCAGAAGCGTACGCGAGTACGGCCAGCACAGGCAAAGGCAGGCGGGACCTGCCGGGAACTGGCGCGGGCGCGGAGGTTCGGACGGCGGCTGTTGGGCGAACGAAACCAGAAGCACTGCGGCTGATGGAAGCCGCAGTGGCACGCAGCAACATGCTGTGTGCCTACGAGCGCGTGGTGAAGAATAAAGGCGCACCGGGGGTCGATGGACTGACGGTGGCCGCATTCAAACCATGGCTCCAGGCGCACTGGCCGAGAGTAAGACAAGGGCTGCTGGCAGGCGAGTACGTGCCGTCGGCGGTGCGCAAGGTGGAGATACCGAAGCCGCAAGGCGGGGTTCGCACGTTGGGCATTCCGACGGTGTTGGACCGTCTGATTCAACAGGCGCTGCATCAGGTGATGCAACCGCTATTCGAACCCGAGTTTTCTGAGTCGAGCTACGGTTTTCGTCCCGGACGCAACGCGCACCAAGCGGTCAAAGCCGCGCGGAGCTACGTTGCCGAAGGCAGGCGCTGGACTGTTGATCTCGATCTGGAGAAGTTCTTCGACCGGGTGAACCACGACGTGCTGATGGCGCGGGTGGTGCGCAAGGTGAAGGATGAACGGGTGTTGAAGCTGATCCGGCGCTATCTGGAAGCGGGGCTGATGGAAGGCGGGGTGGTGAGTGCGCGAACGGAAGGCACGCCGCAAGGTGGACCACTGTCGCCGCTGCTGTCCAACATCCTGCTGACCGATCTGGATCGCGAACTGGAGAGACGCGGGCATCGCTTCTGCCGTTATGCGGATGACTGCAATATCTATGTCGGAAGCAAGCGGAGTGGACAGCGAGTGATGACGGCGATCACAGCGTTTCTGGAGCAAAGACTGAAGCTGAAGGTCAATGCGGCCAAGAGCGCGGTGGCGCGTCCGTGGCCGCGGAAGTTTCTGGGCTACAGCATGACGTGGCACAAGAAACCGAAGCTGAAGATCGCGCAACAGAGCCGTGAGCGCTTTGCGGAAAAGGTCCGCAAGGCGCTACAGGAGGCACGTGGCAAAAGCCTGAAACAGGCGGTCGAGCAGCTCCATCCCCAACTACGGGGATGGATCTCGTACTTCCGGCTTACCGAAGTAAAAGGTGTGCTGGAGGAACTCGATGGCTGGATCAGACACAGGCTGCGAGCGCTGCTCTGGCGGCAATGGAAGCGCAATCACACACGGGCCAAGAACCTAATGCGACGTGGACTACAACAGCAACGTGCGTGGCAATCGGCCACCAACGGACACGGTCCGTGGTGGAACAGCGGTGCCTCGCACATGAATGAAGCCTATCCGAAGTCTTGGTTCGACCGCATGGGGCTAGTTTCGCTGCTGGAAACTCAGCGGCGCTTCTCGCCTGTTTCATGAACCGCCGGATGCGGAACCGCACGTCCGGTGGTGTGGGAGGACGGCGGGGGTAACCCCGCCTCCTACCCGATAAGGCTGTTTCGTGGCTATGCCGCCGAGGAGGGCTTGCCAGAGGACGTCTTGACCGATGATAAGACGTTCTTGGCCGGTTCGTCGTCGTTGGAACCCAGTGGAATACGATCCTCGCATTCGACTCGACCGCAATGCTGGAACTGCTCCTGCTCGGTGGAACCGTGGAGAGCGGTGGTGCTGCTAAGGCCTCCGGCAATGGTTTGGGCGACGTCGTCGAAGTATCCGGTGCCGACAAACCCCTGGTGCTTGACGGCGCGATAGCCTTCGGGTTCCGCCGCGAACTCCTTTTGCTGAAGAACGGAGTAGGCCGACATCGCGTCCTGCTTGTAGGCGCGGGCGAGGTCGAAGATGGCGTAGTTGAGGGCATGGAAGCCAGCGAGCGTGATGAACTGGAACTTGTAGTTCATCGCAGCCAGCTCGCGCTGGAAGCTGGCGATGGTGGCATCGTCGAGTTTCTTCTTCCAGTTAAACGAGGGCGAGCAGTTGTAGGCCAGCATCTTGCCGGGGAAGCGGGCATGGATGGCATTGGCGAAGCGGCGGGCTTCTTCGAGGTTGGGCTCGCTGGTCTCACACCAGATCATGTCGGCGTAAGGGGCGTAGGCCAAGCCGCGCGCGATGGCCGTATCGAGGCCGCTGCGGATGCGGTAGAAGCCCTCGCGGGTGCGGGGTTCGCCGGTGAGGAAGGCGCGGTCCTGGGGATCGATGTCGCTGGTGATGAGCGTGGCGCCATTGGCGTCGGTGCGGGCGATGAGGATGGTGGGCACGTTGCAGACATCGGCGGCGAGACGCGCGGCGATCAGCTTCTGCACGGCTTCCTGGGTGGGAACGAGAACTTTGCCGCCCATGTGCCCGCACTTCTTCGCCGAGCTGAGCTGGTCTTCAAAGTGAACGGCGGCGGCTCCGCATTCGATCATTCCCTTCATCAACTCGAAGGCGTTGAGGGTTCCACCGAATCCGGCTTCGGCATCGGCGATGAGCGGGGCAAGCCAGTGCTTGCCGTTCTTGCCCTCCTGGTGCCAGATCTGGTCGGCGCGCAGCAGAGCGTTATTAATGCGGCGGCAGAGCTGGGGGACGGAGTCGGATGGATAGAGACTCTGATCGGGATAGACTTGGCCGGCGGAGTTGGCGTCTCCGGCGACCTGCCAGCCGCTGACGTAGATGGCGTCGAGCCCGGCGTCGACCATTTCGATGGCCTGGTTTCCGGTCATCGCGCCGAGGGCCTGCACGTGAGTGCGCGAGTTCAGGATCTCCCAGAGACGTTCGGCGCCGAGGCGGGCGAGCGTGTGTTCGACGTGAATGGTGCCGCGCAGCCGATCCACATCGGCGGCGGTGTAGGTACGCTCAATGCCGTTCCAGCGCGGGTCGGTCTTCCAAGTTCGGGTGATGTCGAAGCCGTTATTGTTTGCAGTCACTGTCGTTGTTCCCCTTCTTTGTCCTTGATGATAATTAGCTTGCAGGTTGCTGCGGCATTTCGCGTCCTGCCGCACTTGGTACCGTTCGCGCTGTGTGCTTCCAGTGAAATAGGTTCGATGAGGCAAATATGCCGGCAGAGCTGACGCCTGTGCCGGCCGACTCACATGAGCAAGCCGGCCGACACCATGCCGGCCGGATACACCCCGCCTAAGCTCAAGTTCAGAGAATCGAACTACTTGGAACGCGGCGCTGGTTGACGCCGGTTCGAAAGAAGGGCCCACAATGCCTGGGGCCAGAGGACAACTGATAGTTCGGTTTAGGAGAGCAGTACGCCGGAGAAGCGTTGGTCCGCGTACCGTCCATTATGGGGATTAGAGGCAAAACGGAGAACTCCGGTTGCACTTTATTAGGGAAGATGGCGCGAAAAAGAAAACGAAAAGCAATTCCACTATGGAGCCGGATGGTCTTTGTCCCCACATTCGCCCAAACACGGGGCGGATGTGGGCCACCCGTCACCTGTGAAGAATCCGGCGTTTCCACAGCTTCCGCACAGAGTTCGGGCGGCTTAAGGTGCGGTTAGGACTTGCATCCTTGGCGCGGCTGCTTCAAGCTCTTGGTATGCCGACTGGAAAGCAAACTGAAGCCGCCGCGCGCTGTGCCGTCTGCTCCGGCACGGGCTGGCGCATGGTTGCAGTGGAGCACAACGGGCGCACGCGTGGAGCAGGCGGCGCGCTGCGAATGCATCCGCCGGCAGTTGGGCGAGCGGCTGCTGGAGGCGGCGCGGATTCCACGCCGCTACCGGCACTGCGAGCTCTCAAACTTTGAGCATGAAGGGCCGTTCCGCTCGCTGGCCTCGGCGCACATGGCGTCGTTGCGTTTCGTCGCAGAGTTTCCGCTGGAGAGCGCCGGACTGCTGCTGACCGGGCCAATTGGCTGCGGCAAGACGCATCTGGCGGTGGGCATTGCCAAGGAGTTGATTTCGCAGAAGGCGTACGGCGTGCCTGTTCTACGACTATCGCGAGCTGCTCAAGCAGATTCAGAACTCCTACAACGCCTCGGTGCAGGCGACGGAGATGGAAGTTCTGCGTCCGGTGTTTGACGCCGAGGTGCTGGTGCTGGATGAACTGGGCGCGGCCAAGCCGACGGAGTGGGTGTGGGATACGGTTTCGCACATTCTGAACACGCGATACAACGACAAGCGGACCACGATCATCACGACCAACTACAAGGACCTGCCACCGGCGGGAGCCGAGCCGGAGGGACGAGTAGTGCGCGCCTCGCGCGAGGAGACGCTGGGAGACCGCATCGGGGAACGCATGCGATCGCGTCTGCATGAGATGTGCCGCGTGGTGCGGGTGGAGGGCGAGGACTTCCGCATGAAGTACAAGAGCGCCAGCCTGCGCTGAGCGCACGAAAGATTCAGCAGAGGAGAAAGTATGCCGCTGGTGCGAATCGATTTAGTGAAGGGAAAGTCGCCGGCGTACGTGGTGCTAGTTAGCGAGACTATCTACCGCGCGATGATCGAGACGTTGAACGTGCCCGAGTACGACCGCTTCCAAATTATCACCGAACATGAGCTGGCCGGATTAAACTTCGATCGGGACTATCTTGGGATTCATCGCACCGACGACTGCATCTTTGTGCAGATTACGCTGAGCGCGGGGCGAACGGTGGAGACCAAGCAGCGCTTCTACAAAGCGGTGGCGGATGGCTTGCACGAGGTGGTGAAGTTGCGACGCGAAGATGTTTTTATCAACCTGGTGGAAGTACACCGGGAAGATTGGTCGTTCGGCAACGGCGAGGCGCAGTACGTCGAGAAGGCTCAGTGAATCAAGCTTCGCGCACGGCGAATAACTGCAACATGGCGGGCAGGTAGTCGCGGGTGGCGGCGCGAAAATACCACTCGTTAGCGCGGGCGGGCTCGTCGGCCGCATCGAAGAGGCTGCCGATCATGAACTCGGCCTCGGGGTGGCCGCTGATGGCGGCGATGGCCAGAGCCTCACACTCCTGTTGACTCATTTGAATGTTGGGAAACGCGGAAAGAAAACGGCACAGCTCCCAAAGCTTTGCGCTCAAGTCGCGTTTCGAATTGCCTTGCGCCATCGGCATGGGTATGACTGGCATCTCTCGCACCCTCCTAGTGCGCGTAGTCTCGCAAAACACGTGAAGGCTGGGCAGTGACTTCGCTCCGCCTCCGGATGTTCGGCGCGTCACAAAGTACATCGGCGCGTCACAAATTACATCGGCGCGTCACATAGTACATCGGCACTTAAAGAGCGATTCTCAAGTGAAAATTCGTGGGAAGTTTAGATCCGTTGCGAGACGCAGTCCGGACTGCATCGGGGATTTCTGCGATCCCACATTCGCCAAAAGAGGGCGGATGTGGGCCCCCCGCTGGCTGAAGTGCCTCCGGGGCCGCACATGAGATTTGAGCGATGCGGGGATTCCTCGCGGAGCTCGGAATGACAACTTAAGAACGACAACATTAAGATTAAGCACAAAAAGCAATTGCAGCGCGGGTGCAGGCTTCGCGATAAACTGTCGGCTGTGTTGACACGCTTCGAGTTCGCTCCCGAGCATGACGCCGAGTTTTTCGCGGCACTGCCGGCCACTCCGGCGGTGTTTGTGCTGCGTGCAAACCTGCCGGGCGGCGAACCGTATGTGAGCAAGACGGCCAACCTGCGCCGCCGCTTGCAGCGGCTGCTCACGGCGGCAGAGGGACGAAGGCTGAGCTTGCGCGAGCGCGTCTGTGCAGTGGAGTTTTGCGAGGTGGGCGGAGACTTCGAGGCGGGATTTGCGCTGTACCGGCTGATGCGCGAGGAGTTTCCGGCAAAGTACGCCGAGCGATTGCATCTGCGGCCCGCGGCGCTGGTGCACTTGCTGCGCGAGAATCCTTACCCGCGGGTTGCGGTCACCTCGCGCATCCGTTCGCTGCGCTGGGGCGGCGCGTACTTCGGTCCGTTTGCCTCGCGGGTTGAGGCCGAGCAGTATGCCAACGATTCGCTGGATTTTTTTCTGCTGCGGCGCTGCACGGAGGAGCTTGCACCGGACCCGAAGTTTCCGGGCTGCGTTTATTCCGAGATGAAGATGTGTCTGGCACCCTGCTTCAGGGGGTGCAGCGATGAACGTTATGCGGAAGAGTCGGCGCGGGTGGAGCGGTATTTCGAAAGCGGAGGGCACTCGCTGCTGGTGGAGATCAGCCGGGCACGGGACGAAGCCAGCGAGCGCTTGGAGTTTGAGGCGGCTGCGGCGGCACACGCGCGGCTGGAAAAGGTGAAGGCGGTGCGCAGCCGGATCGCCGAGATTGTGCACCGCATCGACCGGCTGAATGGATTGCTGCTGCAACCTTCGCACCTGGCCGGGCACATTGCGCTCTTCCGTATTGCCGGAGGAATGCTGCACGGACCCATTGCGTTTGACCTGCGGGCGCGGGCTCCGAAGGCGGAGCCGAAAGAGCCGGACTCGCATGTGGACGCACTCGATCCCCACATTCGCCAAAAGATGGCGGATGTGGGCCACCCGTCTTCTCAGCAGGGCGCTTCGTCTTCGACGCAAAGCATGGAGGCGCGCATCAAGGAGCTGCTGCGCGCGTGCCAGCCTGCGGCTCCGAAGAGCGCGCAGGAGTGGATGGAGCATCTGGCCATCCTGAAACGCTGGTACTATCGCACGAACAAGGTGGGCGAGATTTTCTTTGAAGACGAGCGTGGAGCGCTGCCGATGCGGCGGGTGGTGCGCGCCGTGGGCCGGGTCTTCAAAGGGGAAAAACCGGCGGGGGATTTGAGCGAGACGGCGGGGGATTACTGGATCTTTCGCAACAAGCTGGGAAAGCTGTAGGCTGGCGTACCCTGCGGGGAAAACAAGATCAAAAGCAACTTAAAAAGATTGCAGAGGTGGAGGGTGTTGCTTCCCAGGTTCGCGCCGAAAAAACCATCGGCGCGAACCTGGGGCACCCGGCACTTCTCTTACACTCCCCAAAAAGGACATTTCTCTTACAGTACATAGACCAGTGCATAGAGCAGTGAATAGAACAGTACATCGACTCTGGAAGAGCTCTATTCTTTCTGCTTGTTGAAGATGACGCGGATGCCGTCGCGCCAGCGCTCGTCGAGACCGACCAGCTTCCATTCCAGCTCGGGGGAGAAATAACGCAGCATGGTTGCCGTGGAAGGGTGCACGTGCAACGCGGGCGCGGCGAGGATGAGGATGGGATCGCGCTCGGAGAGGATGCGTCCGGGGAAATATCCGGCACGCTGGAACTCGCCGCGTTGATGATGCTGGCGGACGCGCGCCCAGTAATCCAAGCCCTGCACGGGGAGATGGAAATCCTCGGCGGCCTTGAGCTCGATGACGGCGAGGCGGCCATCGCGGGTGATTCCGAGCAGATCGATGACGGCGCGGTCGGAGGCGGCGAAGGCGGGCACCTGTGCGTAGAACTCAGTCGGATCGAGGCGCGCGTCAAGCTGAGTGATGTCGCGCTCGACCACGGATTGCAACCAGCGCTCGGGCTGCAGGCGATAGAAGGGGTGGGTGCGGTCGCGGCCGACGCGCTTGAGCATGAGGCGCTCGATTAACTTTCGTAACAGGGGCTCGGTATCCTCGTTCCACTCGTATTCGGCGGGTGGGGCGCCGAAGACGATGCGCTCGTTGATGCGGAAGTGATGGTCGGGTTCGAGTGTGGCGCGGGCGAATTCCAGTCCGTGAAAACGGAAGCTGACGGCGGAGGCGCTTTGCGCGACGGCCTCAGCCTGGGGGCAGAGGGCGCGCATCTGCGCCACGGATTGCGCGAAACGCTCGAGGGTTAGCGCGGGGTTGAAGCATTGCACGAGGCGGGTGCTGAGATTCAACTCGGTTGCGAGGTCGAGTTCCTCGGCTTGCGCGGTGTGCTCGTCGAGCGAGAACAGACGCCACTGCGCAGCTTCGCGATTGAGGTGCGAGAGGCGCAGTTGCACGGTGCGGGCGCGGTCTGGGGGAACGAAGAGCGCGAGCGCGCCGGTGTGGGACTTGGCGGCGAGATGCTGGCGGCAGTAGTCGAGCCAGAGGACGGCGACGGCCACCGAGTTGTCGATGGTGGCCTGGGACTCGCCTTCGCCGCAGCCTACGAGGGCAATGCGCTCCTGGCCGCGGCGCAGCAGACCGCGCGCGCAGACGGCTCCGAAGGAGTGCTCGAGATCGGCGGAGGTGGTGAGGTGGTCGAGCGTCCAGCCGGGAAAGACTTGGGCCACGGTACGCTCAAGGGTTCGCCGGTAGGCGGCGCGCATGGCTTTGAGCGCCGAGGGGGACTGGCGCTCGGCCTTGGAGCAGATCTCCATGCGCGAGGGTTTGGCCTGGCCAAAGCGAAGGACCGAGAGCTTTAGCGTTCTATTTTTGATTTCGGCGCGGATGGCCCGACGGACGATGTTGCTCTCCTCAGACCAGATCTGCAAGAGGCAGCGGTCACGCTCGGGCGCGGCGGAGTAATGCGCGTCGGAGAAATCAAAGAGCATCTTGCCGTCTTCGACGACCACGGCGGCGGGGTGTTCACTGATGTAGCTGGAGATGAGGGCTGTAATCTCCTCGGGATCTTCTGCGGCGCCCAAGACTAGTCCACCTTTGCTGGTTTCAACGAGACATTTTCAAACTCGACATCGGCGGGAGCGGCGAAGCGATCACTCTGCCGTCCCCAACGCCGGTAAGCGGGGGCATCGAAGTGCACGCGCAGGGTGTAGAGGCCCTTGCGGGGAATGCGGGCACTGCCTTCGTAATGGGTGAGCCAGGGATACCAGGTGAGAAACAACTCGCTGGGACCGTAGGATTCGCCATCGGCGGCGATGAGCGTGGCCTGCGGCCGGAGGCCGGGGATGATGCGTCCGGTACGCGAATCGCGGGCCAGCAGCTCCAGCCGTACGTCGTCTTTTCCGGTGAAGGCGGAGAGACTGTTGAAGTGGAGTTTGGAGCGGGCAAGGGGAACAGCCAGCCCGCGGAAATCGAGCGCGTAGCCGACGAAGTAATCGCCGTCGGGCTGCTCGGCTCCGGCGACCGACTGCTGCCAGAGAGCGGTGATGGCCGCGGTGAGCGCGGCGTTACAGGGCTTGAGCAGTTCAGCCTCATGGGCTGCGGCGGTGGCGGTTGCCAGGGGAAGTTGCGACGGGGCATCCTGCGCGACCTGCTGAGCTATCGGCTGTGTGAGCGGTTGTGCGATGGGCTGTGCGATGGGCGACGCTGCCGGCTGCGTGGGCGACGTGTTCGGCTGCATGATTGGCAAGGTGATAGGCACAGGGGAAAACTGAGCGATGGTTGTGTGCCCGGGGTGCTCGCCGAAAGCGTATTGGCGCGGCAATTGGCCATCGATGGCCACGCGCAGGGTGTAGCTGCTATCGGCGGCGATGGGAACGTTGTCTCCGTAGGCGTTGATCAGCGGATACCAACCGAAGTCGGCGGGTGCGGATTGCTCGTTGCCATTGGCGTCGATGAGGGTGGCGCGCAGGGTGAGGCCGGGAATCAGTCGTCCGTCTGCGAGGTCAAGAACGAAGATGCGGAGATGGACGTTGCCGGGGGGAGCCTCATGCCAGGCGAGTTTGCCGCCGCCGGCTTTGTCCCACCAGCCTTCGGCAGGAGTGATGGTGAAGGCTACGCGCACGGCTCCGGCACGGGTGTCGCCGGTGAGCGGGCCGGAGTTGGCGAGCACCCAGTCGAGAATCGCGGTCTCGGCGCTTCCCTGCTGTTGGGCCAATCGAAGCTGCACGTCGCCACCGGAGGTGGGCGAAGCGGCGTTGACGGAGGCGGCAGGATTCGGCGTGGAAAAAAGCGGGGCGGAAAGAATAAAACAAAGTGCGAAGAGGACGGCGGCAATGCGGCGATGACGGCGATGCGAACTGACACTTTGCAACAAACCATCCTCCAGCATTCGGGATGAGGGCGCCTTGACGGGTACGCGGCGACAGATGCCGCTCCGGCTGCGGGCGGCGAGGCGGGCGCTCGGCGGGCAGAGCCGCGGTGCCACACACTCTACACTCAATTCGGTGTTCAATTCTGTACTCGATTCGGCGAGACGACGCATTTACTCCTCCGGCGACTGCAAAGCGGCCAGCCTACGCACCAAGGGCCCGGGCTGGGGCAGAGCCTCCAGCAGTTGCAGCGCGCTCCGGTGCAGCAGCGGATGCTCGACTTCGGGCGCGACCTGGGCCAGCGGCTGCAAGACAAAGCGGCGCAGATGCATGGCCGGGTGCGGAATCGTAAGCTCCGGAGTATGGATCACGCGGCTGCCATACAACACAATATCAAGATCGATGAGGCGCGGCCCCTTGGGAACGTAGCCGGCCGAGGCACGCTGGCGGCCCATGGCTCGCTCGATGAGAAGAAGACGCTGCAGCAGGCGCTGCGGAGCATCGTCAGAGTGAACAGCGCAGTCGGGACGAGCGTTGTCAGTAGAGTCGATAGAGTCGATTCGCAGGGCCACTACCGCATTGACAAACCAGGGCTGGGCGGTGAACTCGACGGGCTCGCTCTCAAAGGCATCGGAGATCGCGACCACCTCTGCGAACTGGCGAATCGCGGCGACGGCCTGGCGCAGGTTGCCGAGGGGGTCGCCGAGGTTCGAACCCATCGATAGGAAGACTTGCTCCATGTACTTTCGTGCGCTCCAAGTGCCGTGCTCAATTATGACGGCAGGTGCGGAAACAAAGGGCCGGAGGCGCCGTCGCGCCGCCACAATAGATAGTATGGATAAGCGGATGGATTCGGCAATACACAATCGGTTGGGTAGGCGCGAAGGCTGGAAGGTGCATGAATACAGCGCAAAAACGACAGGCCTGTGGAAAAACCCGCATAAAATCAGGCGAAAGTGCTTGTCGACCGCAAAATCACTGAGTTAAGATGTGCGGGATCGAAGTGTTTGTCGCACTTCATCTTTCAAGGAGGAATACCCAACATGGCTGCAGGCTTGACCAAGACTGCTCTCGTCCGTCTTCTGGCGGAAAAGCTGGAAACCAGCAACAAGACCGCAGGACTCTTTTTGACCACGCTGGCTGAAATCGCCGTGAAGGAAACCAAGAAGAACGATGTGTTTGTTCTTCCCGGCCTGGGCCGTTTGAAGAAGTCGGCTCGCAAGGCGCGCATTGGCCGCAATCCGCAGACCGGTGAACCGATCAAGATCCCGGCCAAGACCGTGGTGAAGTTCTACGTCGGCAAGGCTGTAAAAGACGCAATCGCTCCGGCGAAGAAAACGAAGTAGTCTCGGTTTCTCGCGACACAGGCCGGCCCATCGCGGGCCGGCTTTTCCAGCTTGAATTTCGGGCGGAATGGTGGAGCCCGACGCCGTTTCTCGTCTGGGAATCGCTCAGAAACAAGATGGCTGGTTGAAAAGCCTGGGACGGCACGGAAGGGTTGAACCGTGCGAGGATCCTTCGGCTACACCTCAGGATGACAACCAACAAATAACACTCAAATATCAACAAGGGGCTAAAGGACGACGATGGTGATGCCGCGGTTGGCTCGGCCGAGGTCACGATCTTCCTTGATTGCCTTGTAGCGCTTCACCAGCTCCCAACTGGCCTCGTTGGAGAGGCGAAAATCTTCGCCGGGGATGAAGTCGGCGATGAGGCCGTTGCGCTTGAAGCGGTCGAGCGCCGTCCAGACCTCTTCGCGCAGCCTTCCGCCAACCCCGCTGGAGCCGTATCCGTGAATCACTTTGAGGAGCGGAATGCCTTCGGCGCGGGCGTTGACCACCGCGCGATCCAGGCGCAGGAGGCCGACGTTCACGGTCGGGCGGCCCTCCTCGAGATTGATCGTCTTGCAGAGCACAGTTCATCGTAGCGTACTGGGTTGGCGTTGGCGTCTGGATGGGTGAAGATTGCTAGAGTTGCATGGTGGAAGAGCTAGGAGGCGAGTGCATTCTGTGGTGAAACTGTCTCTTAAGCGATTGAGTGCAAACGGTTTCCTTTTTTCGGAAAAATCGTGAGTACCCTTGGTGAAATCACTTGACAACGACACGCTCATATTTCATGATTCTCCTGTAGTGACACTATCGCGAGCCTGTATTGGAGGTCGGTGACGCCGGCCAAACACACAGGCAGTTTGGAGGTAAGAGTATGACCGTATTAACGCGTTGGGAACCAGCCCGCGAACTTGCAAATCTTCAGGAGCGCATGAACCGGCTCTTCAGTGGTTCGTTCGGCCCTGTCACCAGTCAGGAGACGCTGGCGGCGGGTTCGTTTGTACCGCCAGTCGATGTGTATGAGGACGAGCACGGGATCCAGTTGAAGATGGAAGTTCCGGGAATCGACGAGAAAGACATCGATATTCGTCTTGAAAATAATCTGCTGACGGTTCGCGGCGAACGCAAGCTGGAGAGCGAAACCAAAGAAGAAAACTACCATCGCATCGAGCGCAGTTACGGGACCTTCACACGCAGCTTCACACTGCCGAACACGGTGAACCCGGAAGAGGTGAAGGCAAGCTATGCCAAAGGCGTGCTGACCGTGCAGCTAGGCAAACGCGCCGAGGCACGTCCGAAGCAGATCAAGGTGGACGTTACGCCTGAGATTGCGAAAAAGGCTAGTGAGAAGGCTGCATAAGTTAAATGACAGTCTCGGATGCGGCGGTTCCGGAAGTGGAAGCGCAGGCATCCAAATAGGGGAGCTGGGATTCAAATGGAATCCTCCAGCTCCCCTTCTCAATTTCCGGAATAGAATTTGTCCGCCGCGATCTGGCGAGTGAGTCGAGTTGAACGAAGGACCACAGGCGGCGCGAGGAGCACGTATATGGCAATCCGATGGGATCGGTTGACCGTGAAGGCGCAGGAGGCGATGCAGCGCGCCAGCGAGATTGCGGGCGAAAACGGCAATCCTGAACTGGTTCCGATACACCTGCTGGCGGCGTTGCTGGAAGATCGCGAGGGCATTGTTGTGCCGTTGCTGGCACGCGCTGGGGTACAGGCCCAGGCGTTGCAGGCTGGGGTGGCGCGGGAGATTGCGGCCTTGCCGAAGCTGGCCAACGCGGCGGCACAACCGGCGTTGTCGGATGCAATGTCGGAGCTGCTGGATCTGGCGTTCAAGTCGGCGGCGAACTTCAAGGACGAGTATGTTTCCACCGAACATCTGCTGCTGGGGATGATGGGGCTGAAGCGCGACTCCGCCAAGAAGATGCTGAGCGATCTTGGAATCTCGCATGATACTTTGCTGAAGGCGCTGGCGGCGGTGCGCGGAAATCAGACGGTGACCGACCAGAATCCCGAGTCGAAGTACCAAGCGTTGGAGCGGTATGCGCGGGATCTGACGGAGTTGGCGCGGCGGGGCAAGCTCGATCCGGTGATTGGGCGCGATGAAGAGATCCGGCGCACCATTCAGGTTCTATCGCGGCGCACCAAGAACAATCCGGTGCTGATCGGCGAACCCGGCGTGGGCAAGACGGCGATTGTCGAAGGGCTGGCGCAGCGGATAGTTTCCGGAGACGTTCCGGAGCAGCTAAAGAACAAAAGGGTGGTCGCGCTCGATCTGGGTGCCATGGTTGCCGGAGCGAAGTATCGCGGAGAGTTTGAGGACCGCTTGAAGGCCGTGCTCAAGGACATTGAAGAGAGCGCGGGCACGATCATTTTGTTTATCGACGAACTGCATACGCTGGTTGGGGCCGGAGCGGCGGAAGGCGCAATGGACGCCAGCAACATGCTGAAGCCGGCGCTGGCTCGGGGCGAGCTGCGCGCCATCGGCGCCACCACGTTGAATGAGTACCGCAAGTACATCGAAAAGGACGCGGCCTTCGAACGCCGCTTTCAGATTGTGTACGTGGGCGAGCCTTCGGTGGAGGACACGATTGCGATTCTGCGTGGACTGAAGGAGAGATACGAGGTTCATCACGGAGTACGGATCAAGGATTCGGCGATTGTTGCGGCGGCGGTGCTCTCGCATCGCTACATCAGCGATCGCTTTCTGCCCGACAAGGCGATTGACCTGATCGACGAGGCGGCGGCATCGCTGCGCATTCAGATTGACTCGGTGCCGACCGAGATCGACCAACTGCAACGCCGTGCCACAAACCTGGAGATTGAGCGCCAGGCGCTGAAGAAAGAGAGCGATCCGAACTCGAAGGAACGGCTCGCCATTGTGGAGCGGGAGCTGGCGGGGATTCGCGAGCAGACCAACGCGCTGAAGGCACGCTGGAAGGCGGAGAAGGAGAGCATTGCCGAGGTCCGCAAGCTCAAGGAATCGATCGAGCAGCTCAAACTGCAGGCGCAGGAGACGGCGCGACGCGGCGAATACGAGCGCGCCTCGCGACTGCAGTACGACGAGCTTCCCAAGGCGGAGCAGTTGCTGGCGAAGCTGACGGCAGAGGCGGAAAAGAATCAGTCGCGCATGTTGAAGGAAGAGGTGGATGAGGAAGATGTGGCCCGCATTGTCAGCCGCTGGACGGGGATTCCGGTGTCGAAGATGCTGGAAGGCGAGGTGAAGAAGCTGGTGCAGATGGAAGAGCGGCTGCGGCTGCGGGTGGTTGGGCAGGAGGAGGCGCTGGAGAAGGTCGCCAATGCGATTCGGCGCTCGCGTGCAGGCTTGAGCGATCCGCGTCGTCCGATTGGCTCGTTTATCTTCCTTGGCCCCACGGGCGTGGGCAAGACGGAGTTGGCCCGTGCGTTGGCGGAGTTCCTGTTTGATGACGAGCATGCCATGATTCGTATCGACATGAGTGAATATATGGAGAAGCACTCGGTGGCGCGGCTGATCGGCGCGCCTCCGGGCTATGTGGGATACGAGGAAGGCGGTCAGCTTACGGAGGCGGTGCGGCGGCGTCCGTACTCGGTGCTGCTGTTCGATGAGATCGAGAAGGCGAATCCGGATGTGTTCAACATCTTTCTGCAGATCATGGACGATGGACGGCTGACCGACGGCAAGGGGCGGGTGGTGGATTTCAAAAACACGATCCTCATCATGACCTCGAATATCGGATCGCTGTCGCTTGCCGGAGACCTGACTTCGCCGGAGCGCTTTAAGCGCGCGACTGAGCAGGTGATGACCGCGCTGCGTGGACACTTCAAGCCGGAGTTTCTCAACCGGGTTGACGACATTGTGGTCTTCCGACCGCTGGGAACCGAGGAGCTGACGAAGATTGTGGACCTGCGTTTGCAGGATTTAGAAAAGCTGCTGGCACGCCCGCAAGATTACGCTGGAACTCACCGATGCCGCCAAGCACACGCTGTTTACCAGCGGGTACGATCCGGCTTATGGAGCGCGTCCGTTGAAGCGGGCGATTCAGCGCTTGATCCAAGATCCGCTGGCGATGAAGATTCTCGATGGGGATGTGCTGCACGGCGACCATGTCGCGGTGGATTCCAAGGACGGCAATCTGACCTTCGAAGTACAGCATAGAGAGGCGGAAGCAGCGCCGCAATCGGAGGAGACGACGCTGGCGACGTGAGTTCGGCGGCCGCGAGCAAAGGCAAAAGGCTGCGGGGAGGTCATCGCTTCCCAGGTTAGCGCCGAAGAAAGCGTCGGCGCGAACCTGGGGCACCCGGCACATTCCTCAACCCCACATTCGCCAAAAGATGGCGGATGTGGGCCACCCTCCACGTTCGGATAGAGCGGCCGCGCAACCAGTTTTGGCCTGCGGCGCGTCTCATAGGCGCAGGAGGCTAGATCCTAATGTCACCCACAAAAAGCAGCACGCGAGGCAGCACCGGACGCAAGACAGCGGACACCACAAAGAAGGCGGGGACGAAGAAGACGAGCAGCGCACGGCGCAAGTACGGTCCTGAGGCCGGCGAGTTTGTGAGAGAAGAGATGGAGGAGATGAAGGAAGGCAAGCTCAAGAGCGGGCGGAGCGGCAAGACGGTTCATAACCCGAAGCAGGCGATTGCGATCGGCCTTTCGGAGGCGCGCAGATCGGGTGTGAAGGTTCCGCAGAAGCGAGGACGCAAGGCGGCGTGAGGTACGCCATCCCACATTCGCCAACAGCAGGCGGATGTGGGCCACCCGCCCAACAGCTGGGCCGAGCGATTGCGCTAGTTGCTGTCTTTGGAAGTGCTGTTCTTTGCTCCGCTATCGCTGGCACCGCTGCTTGAGTTTCCGCCCGCGGCATTGTTGCTACCTGCGCTACTCGTGCTTGAGGCGCTGCTGGTTGCAGGTTTATCCGCGCTGCCGGAACTGGACGAAGCGCTGGAGTTTGCCTCCGCGCCGCCGCTGTCTTTGCTGGCCGAAGCGCTCCCCGAACCGCCTTCCGACTTGTTTGAAGATGGGCTGGACGCGCCTTTGCGGGCGTAATCGGTCACATACCAGCCGGAACCTTTGAATTGTATGGCGGGGGCGGAGATCAACTGTTCGATCGTCTCCTTGCCGCACTCCGGGCAGGTCTGTCAGCGGAGCGTCAGAAAATTTCACGATGCGCTCGAAGCGATGGCCGCAAGCACTGCAATGGTATTCGTATAGAGGCATGGTTCCTTCTGGATTGACCGCGCCGGGAAAGACCCGGCTGCGGCGCGCCGATTCCTGTTGTGAATACTTTGATTCTAGGTTCCTCGGGGTGATGCGGTCAATCTTGCGCGGGCTCTGGTACACTTCGCGTTTGGTGCCGCGCTTGGTGCAACCTTCCCCACATCTGCTGACTGCGGCAGTATGGGGCACCGTCCCAGGGGCCATTGTTTCGGAGAATAGACCATGCCTGCAACCCAACCCTCGCTGTACCTGGTCGGCACGCCGATCGGCAACCTTGAGGATATTTCGCTGCGCGCGCTGCGCATTCTCAAGGAGGTTGGCCTGATCGCCTGCGAGGATACGCGACAGACGGCGAAGCTGCTCAACCACTACGGCATTGAAACCCGCACCATCAGCTATCACGAGCACAACGAGCTGACGCGCTCGGCGGAGCTGATCATGCACCTTGAGCAGGGGCACTCGATTGCGCTGGTGACCGACGCGGGAATGCCCGGCGTCTCCGATCCGGGCTTCCGGCTGGTGTCGCTGGCGATCCGGCACAAGATTCCGGTGGTGCCGATTCCGGGCGCCTCGGCATTTTTGAGTGCGCTGGTGGCGAGCGGCTTGCCGACCGACTCGTTTGTCTTCCACGGCTTTTTGCCTTCCAAGCTAGGACAGCGCCGCAAGCTGCTGGAGGAGATTCAACACTCGACGCAGACGCATATCTTTTACGAGGCGCCGCATCGGCTGCTGGGAGCGCTGGAGGATATTGTCGAGGTGCTGGGCGCGAATCGCCGGGTGGTGGTGGCGCGCGAGGTGACGAAGATTTACGAGGAGTTTGTGCGCGTCACGGCCGCCGAGGCGCTGGAAGACTTCAAGAAGCGCGACGAGGTGCGCGGCGAGATCACGCTGCTGGTGGGCCGCGCCGAGGAACAACACGGCTTGCCGGTAGTGACGCAGAAAAATACGCGCACCCGCATCCGCGAGCTGATGAAGGCCGAGGAAGTCGACGAAAAAGAAGCGATGAAGCGGGTGGCGAAAGAGATGGGCGTCAGCAAGAGCGACGTGTATCGGAAGCTGCAGAAGGACGGGAAGAAATAGCAGAGGCGAGAGTCGGGCAGGCGAACTGAAAAATGCAACTACAACACCGCCTCGGCTCCTGCCGCTGTCGAGTATCAGCCTGATTTTTTTCAAGAGTAGATCGGGGCTGATTGGCTTCTCGATGATGATTGCAGGCATTCGACGGCTCTCCCCGGCTGGATTCGTCCGCATAGCCGGAGACGAAAGCCATCTTCAAAGTCGGCTTGAGTTGCGCAAGCCAGCGATGCCAGCTCGCGGCCTCCCATGTGCGGCATTACAAGGTCAGTCAGGACGAGGTCAATCTCCGACAGTTGTTCTTCGCAAATTGCGAGAGCGTCCAATCCATTCTGGGCTTCAATGATCCGGTATCCGTGCTGGGTCAAGATGTACGTGGTGACCATGCGGAGATCTTGATCGTCTTCGACCAGCAGGATGGTTTCGCTGCCACGCCCGGAAGGACGCGCCGACTCTGGTGAGGCGGGCGTTTGCGGTGCCGCATCGGCAAGTGGAAAGTAAATGGAAAACGTGGTCCCTTGGTTTGGTTGCGACTCCACCCCGATGTAACCATTACTCTGCTTTACGATTCCGTACACCATGGACAGCCCCAAGCCGGTTCCCTTGCCCACTTCCTTGGTGGTGAAAAACGGTTCGAATATATGGGATTGAGTCTCAGCATCCATGCCGATCCCAGAATCCGTAACCCGCAAGTAGGAGTAAACACCCGGGCGGATGTCCTCGATGCCAGAGATCGAACTGGCTTGCGTCCTCCCGGTCTCAATCAAAAGCTCACCGCCCTTCGGCATGGCATCGCGCGCGTTCACCGCCAGGTTCATCAGCACCTGCTCGATCTGCACCGGGTCGGTTAGGACGGTAGCCGGACTCGTAATCCGATCGAATCGCGATGCGAACATCTTCGCCGATGACACGCGGCAGCATCTTTCCGAAATGAGCCACCGCAGTGTTCAGATCGATCACGCTCATTTTAAGAGGCTGCTTGCGGCTGAATGCCAGCAATTGTTTGACAAGCGCGGCGGCGCGATCACAGGAGTGGAGTACAGAGCTGGCGTATTCTCTGCCCCGGTCATCCTCGATGATGATGGGATTTCAGAAGCGTGGCATAACTGACGATGACGCCCAAAATGTTGTTGAAGTCATGGGCGATGCCACCCGAGAAGCGGCCCACAACCTCCAATTTTTGCGACTGCTGGAGTTGTTCCTGTATCCGCTGCCTCTCGGTGACGTCCATCAGCATCAGGACACAGCCGGAGTAGGATTTCTCCTGGTCGAACAGGGGAGTTCCCGAGACGATTGTTCTAATTTCAGTCCCGTCCAGCCCGCGAAAGCGGAAATCATGCTGCTCCGTTGCTCCACAACGCCAACGATGAAGCTGCTCTACAAAAGCACTTTTCTCCTCATCCTCCAGGAAGTCGGAGAGCGCCAATCCGATCAGCTCCTCCGTGCTACGTTGCAGCAAAGCGGCCATTCGCGGATTCACAAACCCGATCCGGTCCTGCCGGTTAAGCCGGCAAACGCCTTCGTGCGCCGCCTGCACCACGCTGCGATACTCTGCTTCGCTTGCTGCGAGCGACTCCTGCGCCTGTCGCATCTGCCTTACCAGTTTCTTCATCAACACATACAGAAACAGGGCAGTGATGGCTACGAAGCCCAACCCCTTGGTTGTGTCCAGGAAGAGCCTTAAATGCGGCTCTGGAATGGCATTGACAATCCGGTCGGTCGTGGCGATCCATACAGCCGAGAACGCTGCGTACAAAAGTGCGATTGTGCCAGGGCCTAACCTGAAACGCCGGGTGGAAGCGGGAGTGTGGTTCCTGGGAGGCAAAGTCGTCTGAGAATACTCGAATGAAACCGCGAATGCCATCGAGAAAAATTGGCCCTGCCAAAGCTAGAACGGTGGCATTTTCCGACATAGCGCGGCGGACAGGGCGCATTGAACGGAATGTTTGGATTGGAAGTTCGCGATTCGGAAACTAACTCACGACCCTCGCCAGGGGGCTTTTCTTTTTTACTGCCGCTTTTTCCAGCCCCATTCGCCGCGCTCGCGCTGCTCTCCCGACCCGCTCTGATAAAATTGCAGTTTATCGCTGAGGAAATTTTTGTATCATGCCGCACGAGCTACCGAAGGCTTACGATCCCGCTGAGATTGAAAAGCGCTGGGCCGAGTACTGGGTCCGCGAGAATCTCTTCCACACCCCCACGCCCAAGGATGGTGCTAACGTCTTTTCCCTGCTGCTGCCGCCGCCCAACGTCACCGGACGCCTGCACATGGGACACATGCTCAACCACACCGAGATGGACATTCTCGCCCGCTGGCAGCGCATGTTGGGCAAGGATACGATGTGGCTCCCGGGGACCGATCACGCCGGAATCGCCACCCAGATGATGGTCGAGCGACAGTTGGCCAGCGAGGGCAAAAAGCGCCAGGACATCGGACGCGAAGAGTTTCTCGAACGCGTCTGGCAGTGGAAGGAACAGTACGGCGGCTACATCCTCGAACAGATGAAGCGCCTCGGCGACTCGGTCGATTGGTCGCGCGAATTCTTCACCATGGACGAGCAACTCTCGCGCGCGGTGCGCGAAGCCTTTGTGCGCTTCTGGGAAGAGGGCCTCATCTATCGCGGCACCTACATCGTCAACTGGTGTCCGCGCTGCATGACCGCGCTCAGCGATCTGGAAGTCGTCCACGACGAGACCCAGGGCAAGCTCTGGGAGATTCGCTACCCCGTCGTCGGTATGCCCGGCGAATCCATCGTCGTTGCCACCACGCGCCCGGAGACCATGCTCGGTGACACGGCCGTTGCGGTCAATCCGCGCGATGAGCGTTATGCCCACCTGCACGGCCGAAAGGTGATGCTGCCGCTGGTGGGCCGCGAGATTCCTATCATTTTCGATGAGCTTGCGCAGCCCGAGTTCGGCACCGGAGCCGTCAAGGTCACGCCCGCCCACGATCCCAACGACTTTGAGGCCGGCAAGCGCCACGGACTCGAAGAACTCGTGATCATGGACGAGACCGCGCACATGAATGAAAACGCCGGCCCATACAAGGGCTTGGAGCGTTACGCCGCGCGCGAGGCGCGTGGTCGCCGGTCTGGAAGCCGCCGGAGCGCTGGTCAGCGTGAAGGATTATCTGGTTCCGCTCGGCAAGTGCGACCGCTGCAAGACCGTGGTCGAGCCGCGCATCTCGACCCAGTGGTTCTTGGCCGTCAACAAGAAGACAAACGATGGCCGCGCTTCGCTGGCGCAGGTGGCGCGCGATGTGGTCAACGATGGACGCATCCGCTTCACGCCGGAAAACTACAAGGCGATCTACCTGCAATGGATGGAAAACATTCACGACTGGTGCATCTCGCGTCAGCTCTGGTGGGGTCATCGCATCCCGGCCTGGCACTGCGCAGACTGTCATGCAGATCACCGTCGCACGCACCAATCCAACCCAATGCGCGCACTGCGGCAGCGACGAACATCGAGCAGGACACCGACGTGCTGGACACCTGGTTCAGCTCCGGCCTGCTTCCGTTCTCGGCCCTCGGCTGGCCGGAAAAAACGCCGGACTGCGACGCTTTCTATCCCACCTCGACGCTGGTCACAGGCTTTGACATTCTCTTCTTCTGGGTCGCGCGCATGATCATGCTGGGCTGCCATCTGATGGACGAGCAGAAGGCCGACAAGCGTGACATTGTGCCCTTCCGCGAGGTCTACATCCACGCGCTGGTGCGCGACGCCGACCGGCAGAAGATGTCCAAAACCAAGGGCAATGTGGTCGATCCCATCGGAGTCATCGAGAAGTTCGGCACCGATGCGGCGCGCTTTACCCTGGCCGCCATGGCCGCGCCGGGAACCGACATCGCCTTCAGCGAGAGCCGCACCGACAGCTATCGCGCCTTCGCCAACAAGATCTGGAACGCCGCCCGCTTCCTCTTCATGAACGTGGATCGCGCGGCGGAGCAAAATGTCTGGTCGCTCAGCGAATTTGCCGCCGAAGGCAACGCCGAAACATGCTGTCGGACTGAAGGGCTTTGTCGCCGCGACGCTCGAAGACCGCTGGATTCTCTCGCGCTTCAATCGCGTGGCCGGCGAAGTTTCCGCGGCGCTCCGCGAGTATCGCTTCCATGAGGCGGCGCACGTTGTCTATCACTTTTTCTGGGACGAGTATTGCGACTGGTACGTTGAGTTGCTGAAGCCGCGCCTGCTCTCGCCGGATCGTGACGAAGCACGGGCCGCCTTTGCCAACATGGTGCGAGTTTTTGAGGGCGCGCTGCGCCTGCTTGCGCCTTTCATGCCCTTCATCACCGAGGAGATCTGGCACGCGGTCTATGACGGCAAGCCGCCGCTCAAGTCGATTGCGCTGGCCGCCTATCCCGAGAGCGATGCGGCGCAACTGAACTCCGATGCCGAACGCGACATGGCGATTCTGCAGGACCTGATCGTTTCGGTGCGCAACGTTCGCGCGGAGTTGAAGGTTCCGCAAAGAGAGGCGCTGCCGGTCGAGGTCTTCGCCAACGCGGAAGTCCGCGCCATCATCGAAGCCAACGCCGCTGCACTGGAGCGGCTGGCCAACGTCTCTGCATTGACATTTGTCGATGAATCACTGGCCAAGGCCACCAACTCCCGCGCGACGGCACGCTTTGAGGTGCGTCTGGTCTACGAGCAGAAGATTGACGTTGCCGCCGAAACCGCGCGCTCCACCAAGGAGCTTGAAAAGCTGGAAGCTGAATTTCAGCGCAACCGCAACCAACTTGGCAACGAAGCCTTTCTTGCCAAGGCTCCGGCAAAGGTGGTGGAAGGCTTGAAGACGCGCCGTGCCGAACTGGAATCGCTGATCGAAAAATCGAAGGCAAGGCTCGCCGAATTAGGCGTGGCAAAGTAGTGGAAAGGGACGCAAATGAACTGGAATAGCAGACGGATCACCGCCATCCTATCGAATGCATTGCTTGAAGATCAGGCCACTCGCGATGCGACGACCCTGGCGACGATTGATCCGCAACAGAAGGCGATGGCAACCATCCTGGCCAAAGAGGATTGCGTGCTGGCCGGCATCGCATCCATACAGCGCATTTTTGAAGTCTTTGCCGAACTTGAGGGCGAGTCCGCGGGCCTATCCCGAGGTAAGCATTCCTCAGGAGATTTTCGATGGCGTCCGTTTGCGCAAGGGGCAGGCCGTCGCCTCCATCCGCCACAATGGGCGCGTGCTGCTCAGCTGCGAGCGGTTGATCCTGAACCTGTTGCAGCATTTGAGCGGAATTGCCACCATGACCCGCAAGTACGTCGACGCGATCGAGGGCACCGAAGCGTAAGATCCTCGACACGCGCAAGACCGTGCCCGGCCTGCGCCTGCTGGAGAAGTACGCGGTGCGCTGCGGCGGCGGCTTCAACCATCGTCTCGATCTCTCCGACGGAATCCTGGTCAAGAACAACCATATCGATCTTGCTGGTGGCGTGCGCATTGCCATCGAGCGCGCGCTGGCAAATCGCAAGGGCGAGCAGAGGGTCGAGGTGGAAGTGCGCGACATGAAGGAGTTGGAAGCCGCTCTGAAGTACGGGGCTGAGTCGATCCTGCTGGATAACATGAACGTGGCGCAGACCCGCGAGGCCGTGGCGCGAATTCGTCAGGAGACCCGCGTCATGAAGATCGAATCGTCGGGCGGAATCACCGTCGAGAATGTGCGTGAATATGCCGAAGCCGGAGTGAACTATATTTCCGTCGGCGCGCTGACCCACTCCGCCCGTTTCGTGAACCTGAGCATGAGAATCGAGCCTGCCTGAGCCCGGTTCACTTGAACCTCTTTCCGGCAGTTGGAATCCCGAAACTATAGAGGTCTGTAGACTGGAAGCGGGTTTGAGCTGAATGGAGGCCTTCACCAGATGGGTGAGTCGCGTGGGGTGGAACTTTCCGTACGTGAGCAGGAACTGGAAGCATTTTCGGTGGACACGCCGGGTGGGCGGATTCATGTTCGCTGGGATTACGAAGCCAGCGCCACGCCGAATGCGCAGTTGGCCTTTTTCGCGGAGTTCCTTGCCACCACCGGGGTGTATGACTCTTGGCTGGAAAGTTGCCCGCTCAGTTATAGCAGCGGCAACGCCCCCGACAAGCGAGACGTTCTTGGCACCTGGTTTCTATCCATTCTGGCAGGACACCGACGTTATGCTCACATTACCGGGCTGCGGGGCGATGGAGTCAGTCCGCAGATCCTTGGAATGAGTAAGATCGTCAGCGAGGATTCGCTGCGCCGATCGTTGGCGCGGATGAGCGCCGAGCAAAGCCAAGACTGGCTCCGGCCGCAGCTGCTTGCCAGTGTGCAGGCTGCGCTGAACACGCCATGGATCCTGGACATTGACACGACGATCAAGACGCTGTTCGGCAAACAAAGCGGGGCCGAGGTCGGCTACAACCCGCACAAGCCTGGTCGTCCCAGTCACGCACTGCACACGTACTGGGTTGGCAACTTGCGACTGGTTCTCGATGTCGTCGTCTCCTCTGGAAAGCAGCACAGTTCCATGCACGCGCGACCTGGACTGAGCGCCGTGCTGGATAGCTTGAGCCGCGAGCAACTGCCAGCCTTGATACGTGGAGACTGCGGCTATGGCAACGAGCCGTTTATCGGCGAACTGGAAGATCGCAGCCAGAGCTATCTGTTCAAGCTACGCCAGACCAAAGGGGTGCAACGGCTGCTGGCGCGCCAGTTTGCCCGCGATGACTGGAGTACGCCCGGCCCTCGCGATCAGGGTTGGAGTGCGGTGGAGGACACACTGCGGCTTGCGGGGTGGGATAAGTCACGCCGGGTAGTGATCCTGCGTCGACTTACAAAGTCCGACTTAGCGCTGAGTCGAAAGACCAAGGATGAACAGATCGAGCTACTGCTGCCTGACGAGGACGTGCAGCTCTGGGAGTACGCAGTTCTGGTGACCAACAGCAGCTACCCGCTGGATGCGATGGCGCAGTTATACCGCGACCGGGCCGATGCGGAGAACGGCTTCGATGAGTTGAAGAACCAGTGGGGCTGGGGCGGCTTTACGACTCAGGACATGGAGCGCTGCCAGACCAGCGCCCGTGCCGTAGCGTTGGTCTACAACTGGTGGAGTTGGTACTGCCGTGCGGCCAAACCGGGGGCGAGGATGGAAGCCATTACCAGTCGCGCGCTCTTACTGGCAGCCGTGGGCAGGGCGACCAAACATGCCGGAAAGACAACGCTCTACCTGACGCCCATGCATGCTGCCAGGAAATCTCTGATCCTGATGATCGCCAATATCCACAAGGCTCTGAGTCATGTGAGAACAGTTGCGGAGCAGTTTCCGGCGACCGACCGATGGAAGACCCTGCTGGACTATGTTGTGGCTAAAATCACCCCAGCTCTACCACCAAGGCTCCTCGAAGCAAATGGCGTTTCGCAAGGTAACTGCCGTTTTTAGGTTGAATGCAGTCACAAAAGAGACAGGGCACGGAATTATCCGTGCCCTGTCTCTTTTTCCGACACTCGTTCGATTATCGCGCGACTAATCCTGGCGGGCCAGTTCGCGCACAATCGCCGCAACCAGCAAAGGTCTGAAGCGGTCAAAAACCAGCTCGATCGCGTGATGAATCCGCTCGGCTTCATTGAGCCGCGACGAAAGTCCCGGCGGCGAAGAGATCTCCGCTTCCTCTATCGACGGCTCAGGCTGCGGATCGGGCTGGAACTCGGGCTGCTGTTCGGGAGAAGGCTGGGTCGGCTCAAGTGGCTCAAGCGCTGCAGGCTCCGCGAGCTGCACTGGCGCGGCTTCGACCTGCACTGGCGCGACATTGTCCAAAGGCGAATCCAGCTCGGAGCACAAGAGCTCTGGCGCGGGCTCTGGCGCCTCAAGCAGTACAACTTCGCTTAGCACAACTTCGCTCGAAACAACCCCAGGCAGCACGGCTACCGTTAGCACAGCTTCGAGCGGCGCTGCGTCAAGCGGGGCAATCTCAGCAGGGCCAGCTTGTGATGCTTCCGGCGCGAGCTCCGGCGCGGGTTGCAGTTCAGTGGGCGCCAACACCTCATCCAACAACTCAGGCACAGGGTCAGGAATCGTTCCGATTGCGCTCAGTGGATCGCTCTCCGGCTCCTCAAACTGATATGGCGCTGAGCCCAGCGGATCCGGACCAAGACCCTGGGGCGCGAAATCTGTCGCGAAATGGGTCGCGGTGAATTGGGTTGCGAAATGCTCCTGGTTGTCATTGGCCATCGCCTCGCTCTCCGGCTCAGGCTCAATCGCGTAAGCATTTTCAATTGGCGCATCTTCGTTAGGCGCATCGAGGTTTGGCGCATCGAGAATGCTCGCCATCGCGACGGGAGCGGCCTCAGTCTGCGGCGCAGCAAAGTCATCCAGAGTTAGCAGCTCGGAATCCAGAGGCAGCGGCTCGGGCGAATTGAAAAGCGCCTCGAATGCTGCCATTCGAGCTTCTTCCTCCGGGGAAAGCTGCACTGCATCGGAAGTCGCGTCGGACTCCGCGGCAGCAGCGTCCGCCGACAGCTCCAGCAATGGATCGAGAGCCGAAACTTCCAGCCCGCGCGATTCCAACTCAGCCGTTGCCGTGGCTTCGCGTACCGCGGCCTCGTGCGCAGGCGAGGACGAAAGCGATGGCTCCTCTACCGTAGATATTTCCGGCTCAGCCGCGGAATACGCAGACGACACCGTCTCCAGCTCAAACTCTCCGACCGCATACGCGCTATTCTCCGACGCCTGCGATGACGCCGGGGCCAGAGTTTCGATCACAGAGGCGCTGAAGGGTGTGTGTGTAGCATCTGGATCGAAGGCCAGGTTCGCCGCGCCATTCGAATCAGAAGCGGTCGAGTCAGCGCCAGAAAGAAGGAAGGCGCCGCCATAGGCACTTGACGCTTGCGCGGTCAACAGCTCTGAATCGCTGCCAACCTCGGATGCTGCGTTGGCAAATATCGGCTCGTCCGACGGCCCTCCTTGGAATGCTCCCGCGGGCTCCTCCGGAGTTGCAGGGTGATCAGCAGTCAACGGATCTATCGCCGACTCTGGTTCACTCTTTGCCTCAGGCCCTGCAGAGGTCTGCGTGTCGGCAAGCGGCCCTCCAATCAGGCTGCGCACTGCGGAAATCAGCTCGGCGGCGGCAAATGGCTTCACGATCACCGCGTTGGACTGGACTTGTTCGCCATCTTCAGGACGGTACGGCTCCAGTCTGCCCACGGTGAGGATGACCGGAACGCTGGCCGTGGCGGCACTGGAGCGCAGACGCTTGCAGATCTCCAGCCCGGTATATCCAGGCATAAAAATGTCCAGGATGGCCATATCCGGCACCGCGTCGGCGATCTTTCGCAGCGCCTCAAGACCGTTGCTGACGGTCACGACGCCGTAGCCGGCATCCATAAGAATCTTTTTACCCATGTTCTGGGCGGGCACGCTGTCATCGGCAAGCAGGATATTCAGGGGCACGTTAGCGGATCCTGACAAAGAGGAGTCTGGGGTGAACTCAATGCCACGTTAACGCCTTCCCACGCCAAGGTCAATGGATAGAAGCTTTTTCTCAACCTGAAGGGAACGCGAAAGCCCGCCCGATAGTAACCTCGAGCGGGCAAGATTCGTCCCTCCGCAATGAACTAGAACGGAACAGGAATGTGGAAATGGTGCTTCTTTTTCGCCTTGCGGCTCGAGGACGCGTCCTTGGTGTCGTCCTTAGTCGCATCGGCGGAAGAAGAGGTATTCGCAGTCGCTGAGTCCGATGAACTCGGCGCGCTCTCATTCAATTGGGTAGGCGCTGGCGCGGGAACGTCACTGGTATTCACCGCCGGTTCCACCGAGCGCGGCGCAGGCTGATTTTCCGCAACCTTTCCGCTATCCTTCACCGGCTCCAAAGAAGCCTTGCCGCTCCCGGACTTCGCCTCCGTGTCGGTCTGCGCAACGGAATTGATCTCGCGCACCAGCATCGGCGCATCCGTTTCCTTCGGGTCGACCAGCGTGGGCTCGCCGGTCCTGGCTGCCGTGCTCAGGTCCGGATGCTTGCCCATGTCGGTTACGAATTGCTCGTAACGGGTCTTGCGGACGCGGCTCGCTAGTTCCTTCTTGTTCAGAGCGATCGCCTCCGGCGTAGGCTTCGGCACCGGACGCTTCAGCGCCTCCAGGCGGTGCCGCGCATCCTGATACCGCGCCATCGCAGGATAGCGAGTCACAATCTTGCTGTAAGCATCGGCCGCATTGTCCAGGCAATCCTTGGTCAGCCGCTGCTTCACTGCGTCTGACATCTTGGCGGTGCGGATGCGCTCCGCTTGCTGCTCATAGGCCTGGCCCAGAAGGTACAGGGCTTCGTCGGAGCGGCTATAAAGCGGGTAGGTGTCGGTCAGCGTCTTGGCCCGCGCAATGGCGGCCAGCAGCGCCTGCTGCTGGAAATAGAAGTGCGCGATACGGAACTGACGCTCGGCCAGCACCTCCTGCACCTCCAGCAAACGCTGTCGCGCGGTGTCGCTCACTTTGCTGTCAGGATACTGCAGCAACACCTGGCGGTATTCGTCCTCGGCCCGGCGGGCGTGCATGTAATCGCGGTCCGGCTTCTCCATCTGGCGATAGTGAATATCGGCAATCTTCAGCTGCGCTTCGGCCGCCTCCGGCATGTTGGGGAAGAAGGTGATGAAATCGCGGAACTCGGTCTCGGCCTGGGACAGCGCCGCCGTGGTGCCTTCCTGATACCAGGCATCGCCTACCGTCAGTTTGGCGCGCGCCACGTACTCCGAATCCGGATAGGTGTTGATCAGCGTCTGCAGAGTCATGCGCGCCACATCGTACTTGTGCTGCTTCATCGCCTCCATAGCGCGGTCATAGAGCACTTTGTCCGGCTGCTTGGAGTTGATTTGGGCCAGCGGGTTGGCGGCCTTCTTGCTGCTACAGGCCACGCCGGTCAGCAGGCTTGCGGCCAGCAACAGGGCAATCAAAATGCGACGGAACATGCCGGAGACACCTCGGGAGAACTTGAACTCAGCGGTTAAGCCTTCCGCAGGGTGGCCGAACGGGCAGCCTGCAAAAGTTGTTGAACATTGTGGCCCGAATCGCCGCGGCCAAAGACGGCATTGCCAGCAACCAGAATCTCGGCGCCAGCTTCCACCACTGCACCTATGGTATCAAGAGCGATGCCGCCATCGACCTCAATACGGAAGCCAAGATGCCTCTGGGCACGCAATTCCGCAAGATGGCGAATCTTTCCCAGCGTCCGGTGAATAAACTTCTGGCCGCCAAAGCCCGGATTCACCGACATCACCAGCACATAATCCACAACGTCCAGAATGTCGGTCAGGGTTGCCACCGGGGTCGCCGGATTGATCACAACTCCGGCCAGCGCACCACGCGAGCGAATATGTTCCACCACGCGGTCCAGATGCACGCAGGCTTCCTGATGCACGCTGATCCAGTTGGCTCCGGCATCCACAAAGGCAGGAATATAGAAGTCGGCGTTCTCGATCATCAGATGAACGTCGAGCGGCACATCCGCCGGGACATGCTTGCGCAGCGCGGCGACCACCCCAGGCCCGATCGTGATGTTGGGTACGAAGTGGCCGTCCATGACGTCCACGTGCAGCACGGTTGCCCCCGCATCCAGCACGGGCAGCACCTGCTCGGCAAGGCGGGCAAAATCGGCCGACAAAATCGATGGCGCAAGCTCGATCAAATTGTTCTCTTTCGTCAAGGGTTTGCTGTGGAAATTTTAACACGCGAGTTACACAGCGTCAGTGTTGTGAGGCCCATCCCTCCCCAGAGGTGGCCCGCATCTGCCCTCTTTTGGCAGTGAGCCAGTTTCCGGTTCGCCGACATTCGGGAAGAGTGCGATGCAAGAGCGTCTGTGGGTACTGATCCGCTGTCCGGTGCCCATGTGCAGCTTCCGCAAGTGTTTCCATGCGGAACGGCCATTCGAGCGCCAAGCGCATCGAGAGGGGGACCTGTTCGCCTGCTACGACGACTTGGCTTACCACGCTCATTCGGAAGCGGCGGAATATCGAGCAATGGCAGTCGGCTGATAGTGTTGAGGCATCGAAATCATCGTCGGCGGCGTGGCAATGCGCGCCAGTGACAACGCAAGGAGCAACAATGCAGAAACGGAAACTTGGAAAGAGCAATCTGGAAGTGTCCGCCATAGGACTTGGCTGCATGGGAATGAGCTTTTCGTACGGGCCGCCCAAAGACAAGCAGGAGATGACCTCCCTTCTTCGTGCCGCCGTGGATCTCGGCATCACATTCTTTGACACCGCCGAAGTGTACGGGCCGTTCCTGAACGAAGAGCTGTTGGGCGAAGCGCTCGCTCCGTACCGCGGCAAAGTGGCTGTCGCTACGAAGTTCGGGTTCGACCTCAGTCCTAATTTCGATGCCCGGGGAATGAAAGGAGCGCCTGGGCTGAATAGCCGGCCGGAGCACATCAAGGAGGCCCTTGAAGGCTCGCTCAAACGGCTCAAGGTCGAGCGCATCGACCTCCTCTATCAGCATCGGGTTGACCCGAACGTGCCCATCGAAGATGTCGCCGGCACGGTGAAGGAACTGATTCAAGCCGGCAAGGTCAAGCACTTCGGACTCTCCGAAGCAGGCGTGAAAACAATTCGTCGCGCACACGCCGTTCAGCCGCTCACTGCAGTCCAGAGCGAATACTCGCTGTGGTGGAGGAAGCCGGAACAGGAAGTGATACCGGCGCTCGATGAACTCGGGATTGGTTTTGTGCCGTATAGTCCTCTAGGCAAGGGCTTTCTGACCGGCAAGATCGCCGAAAATGCGAGGTTCGACAGCTCTGACTTCCGCAGCACACTTCCTCGCTTCACGCCGGAGGCTCTCAAGGCGAACCAGGGCCTCATTGAACTGCTCAGCAGAATCGCGGCGCGTAAGAAAGCGACTCCTGCTCAGATCGCACTCGCCTGGGTGCTCGCACAAAAGCCGTGGATCGTCCCGATCCCAGGCACGACGAAGCTAGAGCGCCTGCAAGAGAACATCGG
>CAVWYG010000002.1:0-34941 GCA_963759215.1 uncultured Acidobacteriota bacterium | reverse complement strand
GGAGGCGAGGGGAGTTGAACGCTATAAGTATATATATAATCAGTAAGTTACAGATTCTAAATAATCGAAAAACGGTACAAACGATCAAAAAGTAGGTCGAAAGTACAAAACGCGTACAAAATAGCGAAAAAGCGTCGCAAATAGTTCGAACTCCCCCGCCTCCACTTCGACGCCGTCCGAACTCCCCCGCCACCACCAAAACGCCGTCCCGTGTCATCCCACTAAAGCAGAAGTCGCTTTCCGCTCAGGTGGCCGGATCATTTATGAAGCAGCCGCTTTCTTCGGGCGTCCGCCAAGTTTGCCATTGGCGCGCACAGCCGCCACCTTGGCAATGGAGCGTGCTTGCCCCCCTGCCTTGCCCAACTGTGCTGCCATCCACCGCCGCGACCCCAGGAAGCCTTCCAGGAGCGAAGGCAAGTAAAGATCGGCATCGAGCTTCGGGAAATGCAACCCGAGCCCCGATGGCGAAATCTCGATTTTGGCAAGCTGTTCGGGCTTCGCCTCATCAAGCCCTTGGGCATCCTGCGGCTTGAAGGAAACGGTAAGGCGGCTGCTGAGGTCGATGACGACGCGATCAGTCCGGCGGTCATAGCGAGCCGCAACAGCGGTTGGAGTCTTGGCCAACACAGCCGCCGCCCGCTGGTTAGCTGCCTCGAATTCGTCCTTACGGTTCACCATGAATCTTGCTCCACGCCGCGCACAGATGCGCTGTTCTAGCTGTTAATGCCGCCTTGATTTTCGCCAGATCACCGGGCGAAAAACCGTAGTTTTCTCGCAGCTCTGGCGGCCCGTCGGGGCAATTCAGCTTGAAAACAGCCTCACAGCCATTGCCGATGACGTGCACATGGGCGGGTCTATGGTCGTTCGGGTAGACAACAACCCGCAGTCCGTCTATCACGTCAACTTTTGGCATATTAGCATAAACCTAAGCGGTTTGGTTAGATTCTTGAGAGACAAACCCATCAAACATGCAAGCGCCTGATTTTGCAAGGACATTGCGCGATGACCGCGCGGAACCAAACCGTTTCAACCAGCATAATAACAGTCTGTACCATGTGTCATATACCAGCTATGATTGCAATAGATTTGACCCGGCAAGGAATCGCGCACTATGCCACGAACCAAAGACCCCGACGCCCCACAGCTCATCAAAGCTTGTACCTCTCTGGACGACCTGACGCTGACCCTGCTTGAGAAGATCAGGCACAAGTTCCACCTGACCAAAGTGAAAGCATCGAAAATGATCGTGGGGCTCGCCCTCGAAAAAAAGATCAAGCTGGCGGACGTTACGAAGTTTTACCAGGAGGTCTGGAGCAATCTTTCCTTCGAGAGCGGACAGCGCTTCTCGCAGTTGCGCCTTGACTGGACTCCCGAGGAAAATGCTTTGCTACTCATCTACGCCAAACATCTTTTCAGTTCGAATAATCGAAGCGAGGCCGTGCGGATATTGATCGCCTACTTCGCAATCCAGAACAAATTCGCCGTCGTTGGTCAGGTCAAGAAATCCACGATCATCCCCACCTAAAGGGGCCCCCAGGACTGCTTCGTCTGGACGTATGTGTCTTGACGGCCACAGCTTAGAGTACCAAGGCGCGTTCTCACAGATACTACACAAAGTGATGCAGCGCACAGCGCCGGATACATAAATCAGCTACAAAGGGATACATTAACCAGCTACAAAGGCTCGTTTCGCGTGGCCGTCCTGATTGTGCTGTCCGCCAAGAGCCATCGGAACGGTCACTTCGGCTCCACTCAAAGTCGAGTGGTCGCCAGCAGTCGGTTAGGTTGAAGTCTCCCGAATTCTGGGCAGCACTATTGTGCAATCTGTGCATTTCAAAGTTGGAGAATCCCGGTGCTAAAGCTATCTCCCCGCCGTACTTCTATTCGGTTCTTCATGGTTAGCAGTGCTTTATTCATTCGCCACAATGTCAGGTCGCTTTGTGTGGCACTGCTCTTACCTTGGCTGTTCGTCGGGTTACAAGCACAGACTGCGAGCTTTGGCTCTGTCAATGTCGGCAGCAGCACGACGGCTACTGTAGATATCACCATTCTCAGTGCAGGCACACTGGGCAGCATCCAGGTTCTCACTCAAGGAACTGCTGGGCTGGACTTTACCAACGCTGGTGGGGGAACCTGTGCTACCGGAACCGCTTACGCAGCCAATGCTACCTGCACGGTCAATGTAACTTATACGCCGAAGTTCGCGGGAATCCGGTATGGCGGCGTTCTGCTCGATGACGGATCGGCAATGTGCTGGCAACCAGCTACGTGTATGGCACCGGCACTGGCCCGCAAGTAGCCTTCACGCCGGGTATCCAGAGCACAATAGGCAGCGGCTGGATTCAGCCTTGGGCGGTTGCACTGGATGGTGCGGGCAATTTGTATGTTGCCAATTATCCCACCGCGCCCTATGCGAGCGGTGGCTCGCTAGTTAAGTTGACGCTAACGGGTGGGAGTTACACGCGGAGCACCATAGGTAGCGGAATTATCGGTCCGACTGGAGTTGCGGTGGATGGGGCTGGAAACGTCTATATCGCCGATTCCAGCGCGGAAGTGGTTTTTAAGGAGACGCCTACGACGGGCGGCTATATCCAAAGCGAGATTCCAACCCCTGGTATGAGTTGGCCCATCGGGGTTGCGGTGGACGGAAGTGGAAACGTCTACGTCACGGATGCTCCGAACAATCGCATCCTGAAGGAAACGCTGTCTGGGGGAAGCTACATCCAGAGCGTAATAGGGACTGGCCTAAACTACCCTATGGGAATTGCAGTGGATGGAAACGGGACTATTTACGTTACGGACGAAGATTCCCGGTTAGCTGAGGAGAAACCATCAGGTAATGGCTACATCGAGAGCATTATCTTTAGCACCGTGCTGCCCGGCGCAATTGGTAATGGCCAAAGCGTAGCAGTTGACGGCAGTCACAACCTCTTTATCGCTCAAACCACAACCTATCAGGTGGTGAAGCTGCCATGGACGGGCAACGCTTACGGTCCTCCGGTAACGCTCAGCGCTCTAACTGGCCCATGGGACGGGAATAGCCCATGGGGGGTTGCGGTGGACGGGAGTGGAAACGTCTACTTCACCTCTTCCTCCGGCAATTTATACAAATTGGATTACGCGGACGCACCGAGTCTGACCTTCGCAACGCCGACACCTGTTGGATCGACGGATACGGCGGACGGCGCGCAGACGGTCACGGTCCAGAACATCGGCAACGTGACGTTGGCTTTCCAGCCCTTCGCTACAGGCAATCTGCTCGATGCGGTGCTGACTTCCTCGGGCCCAACGGATTGCACGGCGTTGAGCAATTTGCAGTTGGTGTCAGGCACAGCGTGCACGCTTGGCGTTGAGTTTGCCCCCGCGCGATCGGGACAATCTGTGACGGGGTATGTCAATGTCTTGGACAACGCGCTGAACGCGGCATCCACGCAGACAATCTCGGTGCTGGGCACAGGCAGTCAGGGCACGCAGACGATCACGTTCACCAATCCTGGGACCCAGACCTATGGGACTCCGCTGATGTTGACTGCAACGGCGTCTTCTGGGCTCCCGATCACCTACACGGTGACCGGGCCTGCAACTGTGAGCGGCAGCATACTGACGTTTACTGGCGTTGGATCAGTAACGGTCCAAGCCAATCAAGCCGGTAACGCCAATTATTTTGCCGCCACTCCGGGCAGCGTGACGTTTATGGTAAACAAGGAGGCGACAACGGTTACGTTGTCGCCTGCGAACTCGGTGACGCTAGGCGCATCGACCACGCTGACGGCGACGGTAAGTCCGGCAACGGCGACTGGTTCGGTGACGTTTAAGAACGGCAGCACCACGCTGGGCACGGGCACGCTCTCGGGCGGCACGGCGACCCTGACCCTGGCGGCAACGACCGCCAACGGTTTCGCTGTGGGCTCGGATTCGATCACGGCGGTGTATGCAGGCGACAGCGATGACGCGGGATCGACCAGCAGTGTAGCGACGCTGACGGTGACGGAGAGTACCAGCACCACGGTAACAGTCAGCCCTTCTTCCATTGCTCTGGGTAGCTCTTCGGCGACACAGAGCCTGACGGCAACGGTGACGACGACCAGCGGGACTCCGATGGGAACCGTGACATTCAAGGTTGGCACCGTAACGGTGGGTTCGGCGGCTTATAGCGGCGGAAGCGCAACCTTGAACGGAATTGCTCCGACGACGGCGAACGGTTTTACAGTTGGCAGCGACACCGTTACCGTAAGCTACACACCGACGACAGGCACTAGTTTCGTCGCATCGAGTGGAACGCAAACTCTGACGGTGACGGCTCCGGCTTACACAATCACTCCGTCACCCACGACGGTTTCGCTGAGCAAAGGCGGTTCGCAGTCGGTGACAGTCACGCTGGCGTCCACTACTTTCGCGGACATCACGACATGGACGGTGACAACAAGCTCGCCGCTGATTACGGTGAGTCCATCGAGCGGCACGGCCACGCTATCAGCCAACAGCAGCAGCACGGCTAGTTTGACCATCACAGCATCCAGTTCGGCGACAAACCACGCTCCCCGGCTGCCGTGGACGGGTGGACTGATTGCCTTTGGTGCGGTACTGGGAGTACCTCTGGCACGGCGGCGTAAGCGGTTGGTGGCAGTGCTGCTGACGGCGCTGGCAATTACAACGCTCGGGTTCCTGATGTCATGCGGCGGCGGAGGTGGCAGCAGTACCCCAACGTCACCACGCAGCTACACGGTGACGATCTCCGGAACAGGTGGCATCAGTTCGACGATTGCGGTGACCGTGCAGTAGGAAGGCGTTTTGCCGTTTGAGTAGCTGGATGTAGCGGGGGAATTCTCTCCGCTGCTCGGCCCACAACCAACATGGAGAATTGTTATGGCAAACACATCGAACGGCGAGGTTCCGCTGATCTTGAATGACCCTCGCATAACTGAAGAAATTGCGCGACTGCGATCCATCGTTGAACAGATCCAAGGGCGACCCGACCTCGAGCTGCACGGCTTGCGTGAGGGTAAAAATGGGGAGTGGATCGGCGTCTTTCGGAAAAAGAAGTCATAAAACCTCTTCGCCGTATTAGGAGATTGAAGCATGGATACCCAAGTTGTTTCTTCAGTCGTTGCCGTTGTTGGTACTTTAGGTGGGGCCTTGATCGGTGCCTTTGCTCAGCGAGAAGCAAAGAAGATAGGCAAGCTTGAGCGGAAGGTTGAACGGTATGAGGATGAAATTCGAGCAAGACAGGTAGAAGAAGATGCTGCCGCAGAGTGATTGTTCTCTCTTAACGCCTCGACGAGCGCGCAAGCTGTGAAGATCGAACTTCGCGACAGAACGGAACAGGAATGTGGACTTCGACCAGTCATTACGCCTAGCCAGATGAAGCCTAGCAACTAGAGGTCAACTCACAAAACGGAAGAAGTCGTACGCTGAGTAAAGTAGGGCCTTACGGAAGCAGGCACTGCCCGTCCTGCAGGGGTTGATGTCCGGTTGGGGTAGATTTCAACCGGACATCAATGCTGGCTCGCTCGCGCTAACAACCATTCGAACACTTCCCGTTTCCGACCAAGAGCTGATCGACGCAGGATTTATTCCTGCGGAGTAAATTGGGTCGGTTGGCTACTGCTACGGCTTCAGCCGCAAAGCCCCATTTTCATCGACGGTGCGAAGTACCTCACCGCAACTGCCGAGGCGTGCCGAAAGTTTACCTCAGCTGCGATTCTCGCACCATCCCCAGCGGGCGCACACAAAATATAGGCCAGGCTCGCATTCGCGGGCATTGTTCCACTGCTCTTCGTTCAGGCGGACGGCTCACAATACGAGCCTTTTCCTGCCGTTCGCAAAAGCGCCGCCCGCGCGCCAAACAAAAATCCGTTTGGCACTTGCCGCGCCCCGCTCCGGCCTCCCGCCTTCACTGCGCTCCGTTCCTCCTTGGCTCCCAGTCGGCCCGGTTTTGTCCGCATTCGCTGTGAGAAACAAAACCAGCCCGACCGGGCAGCCAAGGAAAAAAACAATGTTAGTAAGAAGCAACAGCAATTCCAGTGCGAGCCGTGATCCGCAGCAGCTTATCTCTCAAAGTGTGCAGCACCTGATTGAGCAATTGCAGAATGGGAAGAGCGAGGCGTTGACTTCCTACTTGTGCGCCATGGCACGTTTTCATAAATACAGCTTTGGCAACGTCCTGCTCATCGCAACACAGCGCCCGGACGCCACTCGGGTGGCTGGTTTTCATACGTGGAACGGATTTGGGCGGCATGTCAGAAAGGGCGAAAAGGGAATCCAAATTCTTGCGCCGGTCATTCGCAACAAACGCAGCAACGACCCGGACGACGGCGAGGAGCGCGGCAAATCTGTTCCCTACGGTTTCCGCGCCGTGTACGTTTTCGACGTGAGCCAGACCGATGGAGAAGAGTTGCCCGCCCCCGCGACCGTTTCCGGCGATGTCCGGGGATATCGTGACCGCCTTGTGGAGTTTGTCGCCCGGCAGGGAATCGAGCTTGCATACGACGAAGCTATTGCACCGGCTCTTGGGGTTTCCAAGGGTGGTCAGATTGTCCTGCTCCCAGGGCAGAACAAGGCCGAGGAGTTTGCGACTTTAGCGCACGAGGTAGCGCACGAATTGCTGGAGCACGCAAGCCGCCACGCGGAAACGACCAAGACAGTCCGCGAGACCGAAGCCGAGGGCGTCTCATTCATCGTCTGTTCTGCGATTGGCTTGGAGACTGGGTCCGCGTCAGCCGATTACATTCTGCTCTATAGCGGGAACGCCGAAACTCTGACCGAAAGCTTGATGGCGATCCAGCGAACTTCCGGCAAGATTCTCAAGAGCCTGCTCGATTCCCCAGAGGAGAGCAACTAGAATTCTCGGCTTGTGAGGACGCCAAAAGCGTCCTCACAAGCCATCCAACCAATCCACCAAACCCTATTGCAGTTGCAGTTGTCTTCATGTGACCAAGGTAAGTTATTCCGTCCACCCAGAATCATATTAGTCATATACATAGTATTGATATTTGGTATAGTCACGCTATGCCATTGCAGCTCTGTGCCTCGGACTTTCGCTCCATCTACGTCATCCCGTTGGATGACGTAGACCACAAAAAGCCAAGCCCATATAGCATGACACGCCACCCCTTACAGGGTAGCTGCACAGCAACCCTCGGTATCCATATAGCAACCGCGCAAAACGATACGTCTTCGCCAGGCTCCGGCCACGGGGTGTCGCGATGAAAGAGGGTCTCCGCAGCAAATCCGTGACTACAAAAATCACGGAGACGGAGTACGAGCGCATCGTCCAGATGGCCGGGGCAAGCAATCGCAACGTCAGCGAGTGGATGCGTGAGTGCTTGTTCCGGGAGTTTGGCCAGTCAACATCCGCTGCGGAACACGAGGTCCTGCTCGCCGAGGTTCTGGCATTACGGGCAATCATCCTCAATCTCTCCTTCCGGACTAATGCCGGGGAAAAGCTTAACCAACAGGACGTGCTCGACCTAATCCGTCGCGCCGACCAGGACAAAACCCAGAAAGCACAACAGCGCCTCCATGAGACAGAAGCGGGATCAACAAAAGGAGAAAATGAATAAACCGCGTGAATTTCCAAGCCGTGTTCGCGTCTGGCAAGCCAGCGTTAGCGCCATAGCAATTGTTTCCTTTTTGTTCTTAATGTGGCTGTCCTACGAAACGCAATGGACGTTTGAGCAGAGGTTATACGTGCGCGCCTATGTGACGACATGGTGGCGCGGTCTGTTGCCAATCAGCCGTTCGAAACACGAATTGCTGTATGTCGTGAATGCACGGGGCGAGCGACGGATAGGAAGCGATGATGAGATTAGGCCATTCACACTGGCGGACGGAACGAAAACTTTCGCGCTCACAAAATATGCGCGAAAGGAAGGCTTCGTGAAGCTTGAACTGGACGATGAGGTTTACAACGACCAGAAGTTACACGCATTTCTTGGCCACTATATCTATGATGACCAGACGCTCTGGGACTTCGTCTCCTATCCGGCTTACGGAGCGCTAATCATGCTGCTTGCCGGGCTCATCTTTGCAATTCCCAAGGACGCCGCGAGAGCGCGAGTGCGCCGCGAAGGCCGAGTAATCAGCGGGCCGGAACTGGTCACCGTCGCAGAATTCAACCGCCGGATGAAATCGGACGGTGCCGGATTTGATCATGTGGAGAATGGCTGGATCAGACGATTGTGCGGAAAAAAAGTCGCTAAGCTCCGCATCCCGCAAGACTCGGAGAAGCTCCACTTCATGGTAGTGGGCGACACTGGGGCCGGGAAGAGCGCGATCATTCGCCAGTTGCTGTTACAGATACGCGACCGGGACGAGGGCGCTGTTATCTACGATCCCGCGATGGAATACCTTCCGCAGTTTTACGACCCGGCTCGCGGCGACGTAATCCTAAACCCGCTCGATGCCCGCTCGCCGTTCTGGTCGCCCGGCTCGGAGATCGTCAACGAAGCCGAGGCATTGACGGTTGCAACCAGCCTTTTCCCGGAACAAAGCGAGCGCAATCAATTCTTCGTAGACGCCGTTCGCCGGATTTTCGCGCACCTGATCGGCATGAAGCCAACGCCCCAGGAGCTGACCGAATGGATGTGCCATGTCGAGGAGATAGACCGCCGCGTCAAAGGAACGGAGCTAGAGGCGATGATCGATCCTCACGCCGGTCCACAGCGGGCGGGCGTGCTTGGCTCATTGAATATGGCAGGCAGCGCCCTCAAGTTGCTGCCAAAGGAAGCGGACACCACGCAGCAATGGAGCGCGGTGGAGTGGGCAAAGAAGCGCAGGGGTTGGATCTTCATCACATCCCAGGCGACCGTCCAGGAGCGATTGCAGCCGCTCATCAGCATGTGGCTAGACCTGCTGATGCTAAGGCTCATGAATGAAGGCCACACCACCAAAACGCCAGTATGGTTTGTGCTGGACGAAGCGGCAGACCTGAAACACTTGCCGCAGTTGTCGAAGGCAATGACGCAGAACCGCAAGTCGAATAACCCGATGGTTCTTGGCTTTCAAGGCAAAGATCAGGTTGAGACCTTTTACGGCAGGATGGGCAAAACCATGCTGTCGCAGCCAAGCACGCGAATCTATCTCAAGACCGGCGAACCGGACGCCGCCGAGTGGATCGAGAAGGCACTTGGCCAGGTCTACATCGAACGGCTGCGCGAGACATCGTCAACAGCGCCGGACGGTCAACGGTCGGTCAGTGAGTCAATAGACGCGCCGCGACCAGAGCCGCTGATCCCTTACTCCAGAATCACCGGCTTATCGAGGCTTCAAGGATTTCTTAAGCACGACAACTTGGTTGTTGAACTGCACACGCGTTTCGTCGATCTGGCGGAACGCTGTGAGAAGTTCATCGCGCGTCCGCAGAATCCTCCGAGCGCCGATATCGCACGAAACAATCCGGGTCCTTGCATCCCACCCAGCGACCAGCAGAATGGCCGTGGAGTGTTCTTCGAGTGAGGGACCGCCGGTGCTGACCATATCCAAACCGATCAGTGCCGGTCAGGCACAGACCTACCACCGGGAAGAGTTCTCCAATGCCAAAGAGAACTATTACACCGACAACGACCGGGTGCGCGGCGAGTGGCAGGGGGGTCTCGCCGCCCGCTTGGGCCTCACTGGCGGAGTGAACGAGGCACAGTATGCTCGCCTAAGCGAGGGCCAACACCCTTTTACGGGCGAGCAACTTGTCTTCCACCAAACCAAGCGGGAGTACTTCAACCCCGATGGCAAGATCGTTCGCACGATGGAACATCGCGCCGGATGGGATGCGACGTTCTCAGCGCCGAAAAGTGTTTCTCTCTCGGCTCTGCCCGGAGGCGATGAACGAATTCAGGTCGCACATCGCGAGAGCGTGAAGATCGCGCTCGACGAGATGGAGCGCTTTGTGCAGGCACGTCTGGGAGGCAATCTTCCTTCCGAGACTACCGGCGAATGGATTGTCGCCAAGTTCGAGCACGATTCCAGCCGCCCGGTTGACGGCTACTCCGCTCCCCAACTCCATACTCACGCCGTCATCTTCAACATCGCAGAGACGCCGGATGGGAATGCTCACGCCCTCCAGCCGCAGGAATTGTTTCGTACGCAGAGGTACGCGACCGCCGTGTATCGCGCCGAACTGGCGATCCGTTTGCAGAATCTCGGCTACCAGGTGGAGCGGGGCGAGCATGGAAGCCCCGAAATCAAGGGATACTCCAGGGAATACCTTGAAGCGTCCAGCCCGCGCCGCCAACAGATCAAAGATCACATGGCCGAGCACGGCGTCTCTGGCCCCGAAGCCGCGCAGATTGCCGCCCACCAAACGAGAGAAAAGAAATTGGATTTGTCGCGCGAGGAGGTACTTGCGCAGCACCAGGCGATGGCGGAGAAGCACGGCAATCAGCCGGAAGCGGTCGTGGCCTTAGCGCGTGAACGCCACGACTCTGAGAGATTCGAGCGCAGCTCTGCAGAGCAGGTAAATAGATCAGTTGCGACCGGAAAGGACCGCAACATCGAACGGGAAGCCGTGGTCGGCGAGCGCGCCATTCTCGCCGATGCGCTACGGCACGGAATGGGGACGGTGCTCACGGCTGATTTACGGGCCGAGTTCGAGCGGAGCATTGCAGCCGGTGAACTCATCGAGGTTGCCCAAAAACCGGGGAGAGCCGGGCGAGTCTTTACTACGCCGGAGATGCTGCGCTATGAGACCGACATTGTGCAGCACATGAGACGAGGGCAGGATGGTTGTGAAGCGCTTGCGCCGGGCAGCATCCAGCAAGCGGCGCTTGAATCACATGCACACCTCAGCGACGCCCAGAAGTCCGTTGTGCTGGAGATACTCAGTTGCCATGACCAGGTCGCGGGACTGGAGGGCGTGGCGGGCACAGGAAAGACTACGGCGCTGGAGGCAGTCTGCGATGCCGCCAAGCAAGCTGGATTTCAGGTGGAAGGCTTAGCGCCAACGTCCCGCGCCGCACTCAATCTCGAAGGTGCAGGAATTGAGACCAAGACCGTGGCGCGCCATCTGACACAGGATCAACAGAGCGCGACGGGATTGAAACATCTCTATGTGGTGGACGAGTCCAGCATGGCAAGCACCCGGCAGATGCACGATTTTCTCCAGAGCATCCGGGATCAGGACCGCGTGCTCTTTGTTGGCGACACCAGGCAGCACGAAGCCGTGGATGCTGGCCGGCCTTATGCCCAATTGCAGGAGGCCGGCATGCATACGGCACGGCTGACCGAAATCATCCGGCAGAAGGATGCGGGCTTGAAGGCAGCCGTGGAGCAGCTTTCCATGGGCGACGCCGAGGGCGCAATTCAAAACCTGAGTAGACAGGGACGCGTCCATGAAATCGTTGAGCGCGACGAGCGCATCCAGGCGATTGCGCGCGCCTACGTCGAACAGCCCGCGAACACGCTGGTCATTTCTCCGGACAACGAATCTCGCATGGAAATTGCCAGGAGAATCCATGAGGAGATGAAAGGAATCGGAATAGTCAGCCAGGATGAGCACGCTATCAAGGTGCTTGTGACGCGCCAGGACTTGACCAGCGAGGATCGCCGCTGGGCACAGAACTACGAGCCAGGCGACGTTCTCCGTTACACGAAGAGCAGCATGACCATCGATGTTGCCGCCAGAGAATTAGTCCGCGTCCATGCCACCGATGAGAAAGAGAACCTGATCACCGTGGCGCGCGAGAACGGCGAACTCATCACCTACGATCCACGCCGGGTGCAGGGAGTAACCGCTTACCGTGAGTCGGATCGATGCTTCGCCGAAGGCGACCGCATCCAGTTCACCACCGCGTTCCATCCCCAGAGAATCGCCAATCGAGAGCTGGGCACGATTGAAGAAATTGACGCGATGGGCAATCTGAAGCTGCAAATGGACTCAGGCCGCATCATTGGCTTCAATCTGCGGCAGCATCCCCATTTGGATTTTGGCTACGCCGTGACCAGCCACAGCAGCCAGGGAGAAACGGCTGACCGTGTTCTGATCCATGTGGATTCCGAACATGCCCACAAGGGGCTCATCAACAACCGCATGGCCTATGTGGCGGTTTCACGGGCTCGGGAGGACGCTCACATATTCACCAACGACGCGGAATCGCTAGGCCATGAGTTGAGCCGCGATGTATCGCACTCGTCCGCCCTACAGAAAGAAACTAACCAGCAGGAACACTCAGTTGGGCAGGCGGCTGGAATTGGACATGGGCACGGAACGGGCGCTGGACATGGCGGGGGATTCGGGGAGTAAGAATTGCGCGCGCTGCCGCGCTAAAGCAGCCAACTTAAATAGAGTCCAGGGGGAGTCGGGCCAGGTAATGCATCGTTTCAATGACGGCAGCAATGTAGTCGGGGATGTGTCCGGCAGCGTCGGCTCCTCGGAGACGTGCGGCAACCCTTCTGGGGTGGCGTTTGAAAAGCATTACTCCGTGCAGCACGTCGCAGATTTATGGAACTTCGGGGTTGACAAGGTAAGGGAACTCTTCCGTGACGAGCCCGGCGTGATTATGGAAGGGTGCGAGGAAAGCCGCTACAAACGCGGCTACATCAACATGCGCATTAGCGAATCTGCAATCCGGCGCGTCTATGCCAAGCTCACCACTCATCGCAAGTGACAATGCCGAGTATTCCGATCTGCCACTGAATCCACCGGAATGGTTGTGATAATCCGGCTTTGAAGATCGGAGGCATGATGCGAAGATATGTGATTGCAGCTATTCTGCTGGTTTTTTGGACTTCAGGCTAGGCTGGAGGAGTGGCGATGATCTACCGAGTGGCTGTTCTGAACGCCGTCTTGCTGGCGGGCATAGGGCTGACAATCCCAGCCTATGCCGGGGTTAGCAACATCCAGGATGTTAACGGCACATGCAGTTCTTCTAGCCATACTGCCGAAGGGCCGCTCGGCAGTGACCTGACAAAGCGGCAGTCGCGGTTCTACTGCGATTCAGCCATCATCACATTTTTTGACGACTATCCAGGTCATGTGATGATTCAGTTTGCGCAGAAAGAATCCCAACATTCTCCGATCCTTGGCTTTGCTGGCCGGATCGAGGCTCGCCAGCCCGGGGATGTTGGAACGATGATTCACGTTGACAGCGTTTACTTGGCACCAGGGCAAGCGACGACGGTCAGCGACGGATCGTGCAAGCTCTTTTCTAAGAACCGGCACTTGTCTGAACTTTTTTGCGGAATGAAAGTGGATGAAACCGGACGGCGAACTACCGCTGTGGTGGTGTTCGACGTAGCTCCCGGTCAGCAGCAGCCTGCGGCCTCGAATGCTCCGTCGCAGCCTCACCCGATTGAACCCAAAACACAACAGGACCCTCCGAAGATGGGCAGGGACGACATGGCGGGAGGCCGAGCAGACGACAAATGGCAGAAGATTCAGAGTGGCGGTCGGGAAATCTTCGTCATGACAAATGGATACTATTCAGGCGGTATGTTTCATACCTACATAGTCGCAAACCTTCCAGAGAGCACCATTGTCGGAGCCCCTCGATCAGTAATGAACGATGTCGAGGGTAACTGTGGGACAAGACATTATCATGTGCTTGGTTCCCTCTTTTTTGCGGGGAAAAATCGTAGCGGCATGGCGATGCAAAGCACGCCACCGGAGGATGTTGAAAGAAAGATAGTTTCCAATTCACCTTTTGAAAAGGCGTTTGACATGCTTTGCCAAATTGCAAGAAAGCAAAAATAGTTGAAGCGGCCTCGAAGGGCCGTTGCTTGTCGCCCGAGTCATGCCATGCTGGCCGCTGTGACTTCATTGCCTGCTGCGGCCAACAACACATTTACCGGCACGCCGCGCTCCCGAAACTGACACAGGATGTACCGCGCATCACCCTGGTGCTTTATTATTAAGTGCGACTCCATCAGCCGGAAAACCTTGTTGCCAGAATCGATGATTGTTTGTCGATCCGCTGCTAGGCGCTCCGGTGTTGGGTTGAAGGCGTATTTCTCGGGAGACCCGCGGTGGAGCTTATCGCCACAAATACCGTTCAATCTCAGTAGGTTGTCCTTTGTCAGATACGGGGCGTCGATCTCATCCAATTGGACTCTGCCTTTCGTAACGGTCATCGTCGTTGGCTTTGGGTAGAAGTCTTGATGCAGCCTGTCGAGTTGCTTCATCAGCGCATCCGCCGACCACTCCTTTTGAAATTTTGGGGTCTGCAAATCCTTGATGTATGCGTGCGCGAAGACGCACGCATAGGAAATGCATTCACAGATGATGCGAAGCTGCAGAAAACAAAACTCGTGTGCCAGCGGTCCGTGGAGTTGCGTTCGACCGCTCAACACATCTTCAATCGTATACAGACGCTCTTTGATCTCCTGCATTAGGTCCGTGTACTTCGGGTCTAGTTTCATCGTCAAAGCCTCCTCCCGTGAAGTAAGCCATATAAGCAAATGGCTACCGTTGCCCTGAAGCTTTTACCTTCGCTCTTTTTTCTTCAGCTTTGGCGCGCGCCTTTCGCACTTCCTCTATCAAATGATCCTGGCGCTCACGCACGAACGGCGCGTAGTGCTTTTCCGTGATCTTGATTGAACTGTGGCCAAGCAGCAGTGACACATCCTGTAGCTTCGCGCCGTTCAGGAGTAGGTCCACTGCGAATGTATCGCGGAGCATGTGCAGATGGCATCGTTTCGGCGTGTCATCGGAATTCTTGATGTCCGCTAGCTCAACCAGGCGATAAAAAGCACGCTGCCAATCGGCCACCGTGCTTTTCCTCTCACCATTGCCGGACCAGAAGAAATAGCGCGAGTTCGGCTTTGGTCCGGGCGGAACATTTCTCAGAGTCTCGGCAACGTCATGGGGAAGCGGAACGAAAACGGGCACGCCGGTTTTTTGCCGGTAGAGAAAGAGGGTGTCATCTTCGTTGAGACGTTCGCGCTCAAGGGTCGCAGCATCACCGATTGCGAGGCCGGAATAGCGCATGAGCGATAGCAGCGTCTGCAATCTTTCGGCGTTTGGACTGAGACCAGGACTCGCCGTGTCGCGCTTGTCATACAGATAAACCGCGTCGAGGAGTTTGGTGAACTGCGCGTCAGTGAACCAGTCTGTCGGCTTCTGGCGGACTTTGATTCGGCTAAGTTGAGCGACAGGGTTGTTCGCGATCCAGCCGAGAGTTTGGCACCATCGAAAGAATGAGCGCAGACGTTCCTGAGTCTTCGCGGCGGTAATGTCCGCGACCGTCCACGTCTGCCGGAACTCCTGCAACTTCTGGAGCGTGAGGTCAGTCAGGAAGTACACGTTGTGGAGCTTAGCCCATCCGAGGAGCTGCTTCTGCAGCGTGTGTTCGATCTTGCCCTGCCACTGAGCGCCGATCTTCTGGCTCTTCTTGTCAGCAAGGTATTGCTCTACCGCCTTCTCCAGCGTTATGGCGTCCTGAACGGCGGTCGGCCCTCCGTTGAGAGCCAGACGGAACTTCTCTTCAAGGCGGCGAGCAGCGTCCAGCGCCTTCTCCCAACTGCGAGTCTTTGCACTCTGGCGGACAGTGGTGCCGTCCTGCCTCCAGGAAAGCCACTTCGGGCACTTACAGCGCTTCCAGTCGCGAACATGAGCTTTGGGACAATCATCGGAGTGGCGGACGTACGCCTCAACGGCGGGGACACTGGCAGGATTCATGCCGAACATTATAGCCCGGCTGAAGGTACAAAACGTGTATGTTTCTTTTCGTCTGCCTCTAAGTTATTGATAATAAACAGCTTAATAATGGTGGAGGCGAGGGGAGTTGAACCCCTGTCCGAAAGCGCTGAAAGCGAGGAGCCTACATGCTTATTCGATTCCTGCCGTGGTCATTAACCACAACGTTCACCAACTACGCTAAGAATCGGCAAGAAACTTAGTTGGCTAGCCTGTTAATCTCGCTCCAACCCCCAGACGTAGAGTTATGAGCCAGTCTACTGTGCGACGTCCTGACCGAAGCCCGTAGGCAAAGCCGCGGAGAACGGCAACTTAATTAATTAAGCTGCGTAAGCCAGTTCAGTGTTGGCAACTGTTTGTTTTTCACACGATTAAGGGTGCGTGAACCCCTGCATGCCTCCTGGCCGCAACCGTTTCCGTCGAAGCCGTGACGCCCCCATAAAAACTGTACCCAGCCGAGACCCCAGTTTTTGAGTCCCGGTCGGGCTCCGCGTGCCGCGCCAGTTTCGATCAGCGGCTTTGCGGAAATCTTCTGCGTCGTGGCAACTCGGTGCCGAATTCAATCGGTTGAGCTGCCGGCTTGTTCGCAGCAAGTTCGCCGCGAACACGAAAGGTCTTAAACCATTCTCAAAGAGCTGCTTCCACTCTACACCCTAAGGGTCGCGGAAGCTACCGTAGAAGCTACATCGTACTACCTAGTAGATGCGGCAAAGACCCTGAAAGATTCACGAACCTGGCATTCGCCTCGAGCTTCGCACATCGTTTCCTCACAGAAACTCCAGCTCCGGCGCCTGCTCAATCACGCCGCACTCAGCCGCCAATTGAAAGTACAGCGCCAGTCCCTTCCTGCACTCCGCATCCAGCGTGTAGTGGATATTGTCGCGCAGATAACTTGCGATCTCAGCTTCGCTCAGTCCCATCCGCAGCGACCATTGTTTTGCCGTCGCATCTACGTTTTCCGGCAGCAGCCCGTGGTCGCGCGAGCGCCTGAATATGCTGCCCAGATCCAATCCCGCGCGCATCTCGGAAAGTGCGGCCTTGCGCACTGTCCACACTGCAAACACAAATGGCAGCCCGGTCTTCGCCCGCCAAATCTCGGCCAAGTCGTATGCATAAAGGCCGTCGGACTTCACCATCATCGCAGGGTCGCCAATCAGCAGTCCCGCGTCGCAGCTCTCCAGCATCGGACCCAGCTCCGGAGCCATGGGCGTCAACTCGCGTGCTCCGCCAAAGAACTTCGTCAGCAGCACCTGCACTAGTCCCACCGAGGTTCGCGATGAAGTATCGACAGCCACCGAGCGAATCTCCGCGATTGGTTTCTTGCTCACCAACTGAATCGACCGAACCTTGTCCAGCGAGGCAATCGCCACGTCCGGCAGCACCACCAGTCCCGGGATCTGGGCCGTCGTGATCACCGGAATGATGCCGATGTCTGCCGTGCCACGGCACAGCGCCTGTGCGCACAGCGAGGGCAACGTGTACTCGATCTCAAAATTCTCGCGAATCTCCTGCGAGGGCGCGTGTTCAAAGTCCCACATCAGCGGAACCGTGTTCAAAAATGAAATGGCCGAAATCTTCAGTGCGCGCATATATTCTTAGTCTACGATTGCAGATCGTGCTCTCCTCGCGCAAGCGCGCCCGTCGAGAGCGCGTCATTTTTCGTGACTCACGCCGTCCACTCCGTTACACTCGCCTCCATCGATCCCTTTTATGGCTGAAGCAACTCTTCCATCCGTCTCCGCGCGCGATCGCGAAATGCTCGCACTCTCGCTCACTCCGCAGCTTGGCCCCACCCGTGTCCGCCGCCTTTTTGAGCGCCTCCCGCGGGTGGAAGATATCTTTCGCGCCTCGCTCACCGAGCTTGAATCCATCGGCCTGCCCGCCGCAAGCGCCCAGTCCATCGCCCTCGGACACTCGTTGCGCCTTGCCGACGAAGAGCTGAAAAAGCTGGCCAAAGCCCCCGGAGTTTCGCTCATCGCCATGGGCTCCGAGTATTACCCCGAGCATCTTGCCGAGATCTACGATCCCCCGCTCATTCTCTACGTCCGCGGCGATGCCCGTGTTCTGCTCGAGGTCGGGATCGCCGTCATCGGCACCCGCCACCCCACCCCATACGGCCTCGGAATGGCCGAGCGACTCTCCCAGGACCTCGCCAACTGCGGCCTCGTCGTCATCAGCGGCATGGCCCGCGGCATCGATTCCATTGCGCACAAGGGAGTGATCCAGGCGCGTGGGCGCACCATTGCCGTCTTCGGCACCGGCGTTGACGTCATCTACCCGCGCGAAAATCGCAAGCTCTCCGAGCAGATCCTCGAACTCGGCGGCGCGCTGGTCAGCGAATTTCCTCTTACCACGGGCCCCATTCCGCACAATTTCCCTTTGCGCAATCGCATCATCAGCGGCCTCTCGCGCGGAGTCCTGGTGGTGGAGGCCGGCGAGTTCAGCGGCACCCGCATCACCTCCCGCTGCGCCCTCGAACAGTGCCGCGAAGTCTTCGCCGTCCCCGGCAACGTCACCAACAAACAGGCATGGACTCCCAACACCCTCATCAAGCAGGGAGCCAAACTGGTCGCCACCTGGGAGGATGTCTTCGAAGAACTTCCTACCGAAATCCGCCTCAAACTTCAGCAGCGCCAATCCGAGCTTCCTGCTCCACAGGCCGCATCATTGTTCGATCCGCCGCCCGCCGCCGCTCTGCCCGCCGAACAGCAGAAGGTCTTTTCCGCCGTCAAGGCCGACGAGTCCATCCACATCGACGAGCTGACCGAAAAATTCGACTCCGAGCTCTCCAGCTCAGAGATTTTCACGGCCCTCTTCGAACTGGAGATGAGCAACAAAATCCGCCAGCTTCCCGGCAAAAACTACGTCCGGGTATTCTGACGGATGGTGGTTGTCGGCCAACTAAGTGGGATAATGACCCGCGCTCGCGCATGGGGAGCGGCGATGCTATCTATCAAATCAGGACATTGCAAGCTCAAAAGGTGCGCACAAAGGGAATGTGGCCGGAAGGGCGCAGAAGATTGGATTGCTCGCTAGCTAGTTTCACACCTTCCGTATCGGTCCCGGATACTCGGCAACTTTACGGTCATTGGTGACCAGCGTTATGCCCTCGACCGTAGCCTGCGCCACAAGGATGCGGTCGAACGGATCTTTATGGATTGCCGGCAGGTGATCGACATTGACAGCGTGTTCGCTGGTGATGGGCAGCTCGATGTAGCCGTTATCCAGCAATCCACGCCGAAGTAGGCGCGCGTCCACCTGAAAGTCCTTTCGTTTGAGACTGCATTTGATCGTGATCTCCCACATGCTGGCCGCGCTGAAGAACAGTTCGTTTTTTGGCTCCTGCATCAAAAGGCGTGCAGGTCTCGGTAGTTTCTTCGATTGGTGTGCAGTCCAGATCAGCAACTGAGTGTCTATCAGCAGTTTCATTCCTCACCATTGAACATCTTCTCGATTTCAGTGCTGCCCATTTCGTTAAAATCGTCTGGCATCAAGAATTGTCCGGCGAGAAAATCAAACCGATTTATCTGCTTGCCGACCGGAGCATCCAAGGCTACTACCTTGACCATGGGCTTGCCTGCCTTGGCGATGATGAAGGGTTTCCCGTTTGCCGCCTGATCCACCAGGCGGGACAGCTGAGTCTTGGCCTCATGGATGTTAACTGTGTTCATAGGCTCCCTCGATAAACTAAGTTCACCTAGTTTAGTCTAATGCCCAAACTCTATCAAGCCAAATACCCATACTCCATCAGAACAGGCTCCTGCCTTTTTTGTGGTGTCATGCTGAACGAAGTGAAGCACCCCCGCCCCGCTCAAATCTCCAGCGCGGCACCATAGGCCCCTCAGCCAGAATCGCTTCGCCCTCCGTCTCAACCAGCAGTGTTGCACAAGCGCTCCGCCAATGAGCTCCCCTCACAAAAGTGAACATCGCCGCAGCCCATTGTGGAATCAACATCTTAACGATTATCCTACCCTGCTCTGAGGGCCATTCCCCGGGCTCCGCGTTTTGCCATGTGCCTCCCTTCGTGCTAGGTTACGTTCCAGTTTCCCTACATTCAGAAGAGGTTCCATTGGCTAAAGGTTTAGTTATCGTCGAGTCGCCCGCCAAGGCCAAGACGATTCAGAAATATCTTGGCGATGGTTACGATGTAGAAGCATCGCTCGGTCATATTAAAGATCTGCCCAAGAAGGGCCTCGGTGTCGATGTTGACAATGATTTCTCCACCGAGTATGAGGTCATCCCCGGCAAAGAGAAGGTGGTCGCGCACCTCAAAAAGCTGGCCCGCACCGCCAATGCCATCTACCTTGCGCCTGATCCTGACCGCGAAGGCGAAGCCATTGCCGCGCATCTCGCCGAAGAACTCGGCAGCTCCGCCGATGGTGGCCGCAGCCACAAACACGAGGCAAAGCCCGTCTATCGAGTCACCTTCAACGAAATCACCAAGAAGGCCGTGCAGGAGGCCTTCGCGAATCCCCGTGAGATCGATTGGAACCTCGTCGATGCGCAGCAGACCCGCCGCATCCTCGACCGCCTGGTCGGCTTCCAGGTCTCGCCCCTGCTCTGGGACAAAGTCCGCCGTGGTCTCTCCGCCGGACGCGTCCAAACCGTAGCTCTCCGCCTCATCGTCGAGCGCGAGCGCGAGATCCAGAAGTTCGAGAAAAAGGAATACTGGACCCTCGACGCCCATCTCCACGCCGCCAAAGCTCCGGCCTTCGACGCCCGTTTCCTCGGCGTCAACGGCGAAAAGCAGGAGATCAACAACGAGGAAGAGTCCAAGCGCATTGTCGAGGCCTTGGAAGCCGCTGCCTGGGCCGTCGCCACCGTCAAACGTGCCGAACGCCGGCGCAACCCGCAACCGCCCTTCACTACCTCCAAATTCCAGCAAGACGCCTCGCGCAAACTTGGCATGACCGTCAAGCGCGCCATGATGGTCGCCCAGCGCCTCTATGAAGGCGTCGAACTTGGCTCGGAAGGCACCGTCGGCCTCATCACCTACATGCGTACCGACTCGGTCCGAGTCTCCAACGATGCGCTCATCGAAGTCCGCACTCTCATCGACCGTGACTTCGGCAAGCCATTCATGCCCGAGCAGGCCAACGTCTACAAGACCAAGGCGCAGAACGCGCAGGAAGCCCACGAAGCCATCCGTCCCAGCTCCGCCCTGCGCACTCCGGACGATGTGCGTCCCTTCCTCCAGGACGATGAGTTCAAGGTTTACAAACTCATCTGGCAGCGCTTCGTAAGCAGCCAGATGTCAGCCGCCGTCTTCGACCAGACCACCGTGGACATCGATGCCACCCCCAAAGCGGCGGCCAACGGTGCTACACGCTACAACTTCCGCGTCACCGGATCGATCCTCAAGTTCGAAGGTTTTCTCAAGGTCTACGAAGAAGCCAAAGACGCCAAGGATGAAGAAGACGAGTCACTCAAGCACAAGCTTCCGCCGCTGGAAGAAGGCCAGACGTTGCGCCTTGAGGAGCTCAAGCCCGAGCAGCATTTCACCGAACCGCCTCCGCGCTTCAATGAAGCCTCGCTGGTAAAGGAGCTCGAAGAGCGCGGCATTGGCCGTCCCTCCACATATGCCGCCATCCTCAGCACCATTGTCGATCGTGGCTACGTGCAGAAAACTCCCGGCCGCGGAGGAAAGTTCTTCCCCACTGAAATCGGCTTCGTCGTCACTGAATTGCTGGTGGCAAATCTCAAGGACATCTTCGACTTCGAGTTCACCGCCCGCATGGAGATAGACCTCGACGAGATCGAAGATGGCAAGATGAAGTGGACCACCGCGCTCCATGACTTCTACGGCAAGTTCGAGGAGGATCTCGAGTATGCCGGCGAGCACATGGAAAACATCAAGCGCATGGAGAAGCCCACTGACCAGAAGTGTGAGCGCTGCGGCTCGCCCCTGGTCCTCAAGTGGGGCAAGCACGGATCCTTCTTCGCCTGCTCTACCTTTGACAAGAAGGACCCCAACTCCTGCTCCTTCACCAAGGAAAATCCGATCAATCTCACCGATCTCGGTGACGCCGAAATCTCCTCCAACAACGAGGAGGAGTTCTGCGAAAACTGTGGCAAGCCGATGGTCTTGAAGCGCGGCCGTTTCGGCACCTTCATGGCCTGTACCGGCTATCCCGAGTGCAAAACCACACGCCGTCTTGACTCGGTCCAGAAGAAGCCCGACACCCCGCTCGAAGAAAAATGTCCCGACTGCGGACGCAACCTCGTGCTGCGCAACGGACGCTTCGGCGAGTTCGTCTCCTGCTCCGGCTACCCCGAGTGCAAATACATCAAGCAGAATCTCATTGGCGTAAAGTGCCCTGTCTGCAAAACCGGCGAAATCGTCGAGAAGAAAGCCCGCCGCGGAAACTTCTTTTACGGCTGCAACACGTATCCCAAGTGCGATTTCACCGCCCCGACCAAACCTGTGGCCGAAACCTGTCCCGACTGCGGCAGCCCTTATCTATTGGAGAAAGTGACCAAGGAAGGCACCTTCCTCATCTGCCCCAATAGCAAAGCTCCAGCCAAATCAAAAACCGCGGCCAAGTCCGCCAAGGTCGCGAAAACCAAGGCCAAAGCCGCAGCCCAAACCGCCGCAGTCGAACCCGGCTCTTGCGACTTCTCCAAGAAGATCGCCGAACCCCAACCCGAGGCCGAACCCACCGTCGCCTAGCCGAAAGCGATAAAGAGTCGGGTGCCCCATTTCTGCCTTCTTTTGGCAGAAGTGGGGCTTTTGACTTTACTCTCGCCCTTGCTCTTGTTTGTGAGGTGTCACCCTGAACGAAGTGAAGGGCCCCCGCCCCGCTCAAATCTCCCGAGCCGCTCCAAGCTTTTCCATCTGAATCGATTCCCCCTCGCCTATGCTGTTCTTAATCAAAATCGACCCTTCCTGTACAATCCCTTCCCATGCCCCTCAAGCAATCCGAGGCGATCATCCTCCGCACCTACCCGCTTCGCGAGGCCGATCTTCTCGTCACCTTCTTCACCCGCGCCGAAGGCAAGCTGAAGGGTATCGCCAAGTCCGCCAAGCGTTCGCAAAAGCGCTTCGGCGGAGCCCTCGAACCCCTCACCTGCGTTCGCGCCTACTGGCAGGAGCGCGAAGGCAGCGAGCTTGCCCGCCTTGATTCCTGTGACGTTCTCCTCTCCCCGCTCTCAGCCGCCATCGACTACCCGCGTTGTGTCGCCCTTGCCCACGTCGCCGAAATGCTCGACGAGCTCCTCCCTGACCGCGAATCGAACGACTCCATCTTCCGCCTCGCCTGGGCCGTCCTCCAATCGCTGGAATCCGGCTCCATCTGGCTCCCCATCACCTACTTCGATCTCTGGATGCTCCGTCTCATGGGCTTTCTTCCCTCGCTTGAACAGTGCATCGAGTGTGGCGAGTCGCTCGCCGGCCAACCAGCCTGGTTCCACGCCCTGCGCGATGGCCTTGTCTGCCAGAGTGACCGCCGCATCGCCAGCTCGGAGATGTCTCCGGAGTCCCGCGAACTCGCCGCCCGCATGTTTCGCAACCCTGTCGATCACTTCAGTGACGAGCCCTGTCCCCCATCCCGCCTTGCCGACCTGCGCAAGTTCCTCATGCAGATCCTCGCCCGCCATCTCGACCGCAAACTCCAAACCTCCGCCCAGCTCGAACGCCTCGACTGAGATCTCTGCTTTCATGGTTGCTCTTGCTCCAGTACGTAGGAGCATCCTTGCGAGTTTCAGAATTCGCAGATATAGTCTCGAAGCTGGGTTTTGATCGCAGGGATCCATTACAAGGTAAGAAGGAGCGTGGAAATGAAGCTGGATGACGCCATAAAAACAGCCTTAGAGCACGAAGCCGGTGTTCACAAAGCGTATCTCGATGCCGTGAATAAGACGGCCAATGAAACAGGGAAGCGCATCTTCAGGGCCCTGGCCGAAGAAGAGATGGGGCACATCAAGTACTTGCAGGATCGCCTTGACGAGTGGCAAAAAACAGGCAAGATCCACGTGAAGAAGTTGGAGACCTCAGTTCCCTCCAAAGAAGCCATCAACAAGAGCCTGCAGGACCTGCGCAAAACCGTAAAACCGACGCCGACTAAACTGATTGTCGAGCTTGAGTTGCTGAAAAAGGCCCTGGAGGCCGAACGAAAGACCAGCCAGTTCTACAGAGAAATGGTCAGCACGCTCGACGGCGACGGGCAACAGCTTTTCAAGGGTTTCGTAGAGGTCGAGGAAGGACACGAAGCCATCGTGGAGGCTGAAATCGATTCTGTAAGCGGCGTCGGCATCTTCCTGGGCACAATTGAGTTTGGCTTGGAAGTCGGATAGTGGAGCGTCTTTTGAACTGTCACCCCTGAGACTGCCAGGTGCCCACCTTCGCGCCGCTTTTTCGGCGCCAGGGTGGGACCCCGCTCCAAATTTCCCGCACCGCTCCAAGCTTTTCCCCCGCAATCGATTTTCCCGGCGTCTTTTGCGGTACCCGAGCAAACCCCTCTTTCCCCTTATTGACCTAGCGTTTACAATTACTCTCCAGATCGGATTTCATTCATGACTGTGAAACCTCTTACGTTTCAGGAACTCATCCTCAAGCTGCAGGATTTCTGGGCCGGCCAGGGCTGCGTCTTACAGCAGCCACTCGATGTCGAAGTCGGCGCCGGCACCATGTCTCCGGATACCTTTCTCCGCGTCCTCGGCCCAAAGCCCTACCGTGTCGCTTACGTGCAGCCCTCGCGCCGTCCCGCCGACGGCCGTTACGGCGAGAACCCCAACCGCCTCTACAAGCACACCCAGTACCAGGTCATACTCAAAGCTCCGCCAGAGAACGTGCAGGAGCTCTACCTTGAGTCGCTCAAGGCTATCGGCATCGACCTCACCCGCCACGACATTAAGTTTGAAGAGGACAACTGGGAAGCTCCCACCCTCGCTGCCTGGGGCGTCGGCTGGCAGGTCATGCTTGATGGGTTGGAGATCACCCAGTTCACCTACTTCCAGCAGTGCGGCGGCATCGATCTCGATCCCATGTGCGCCGAGCTCACCTACGGCCTTGAGCGCATCGCCGCCTTCCTGCAGGATGTCGACTCCATCTACGACATCGTCTGGGTTCACGGCCCCCACGGCGACGTCACCTACGGCGATATCCGGCTTCCCGACGAGGAGCAGTTCTCGGTCTACAACTTCGAAAAGGCAGACGTGGACAAGCTATGGCAGCACCTCAACGCCTACGAGGCCGAGTGCCAGGCCCTTGTCTCCGAGTACGCAAGCAAATACGCGACCACCGAGCCCAAGAAGAACAGTAAGAACGCACCCGACCCCGCCCCTGTGATAAAGTTCACCCCCGAGGAGCGCCGCCGTTTTCCGCTGCTCCCGGCCTACGATCTCTGTCTCAAGTGCTCGCACCTGTTCAACCTGCTTGACGCTCGCGGTGCCATCAGTGTTACCGAGCGCGTGGGCGTAATTGCGCGCGTGCGTAACCTCGCTGTTGCTGTAGCCCGCGCCTGGGTCGATCAGCAGTCTGGGCGGGCAGTGAGTGCGACCGCCGCGCAGGTTTGATCGGCGCAGGAAAGTTAGTTGTTCTTGTTCTTGTCTTTGTTCTTGTTTTTGAGGTGTCACCTTGAACGAAGTGAAGGGCCCCAGCGCCGCCCAGACCTCCCGTGCGGTTTCAGGCTTTTCAACCAGCAATCGATTTTTTGCATTATGCTGCTCTTTAATGACTCGGTTTACACCGGCAGCAAGCAATTGGGCTCACAATTAGTTAGGCTCAAAATAGAAGGAAAGCTTTCGACCTCATGTCAGATTTTCTGTTAGAGATCGGTACCGAAGAAATTCCCGCGCGCATGATCGCCTCTGCCACTGAAGAGTTGCAGCGCCGCATCGGCGAGCTCATCACCCGCGAGCGTCTCTCTTCTTCTGCAAACGGTGAGACCCCGGCATCGGAGGCTCCCGCCTCTGAAGTTTTCGCCTCGCCCCGCCGCATCGCCGTGCTCGTCCACAATTTGGCCGCATCGCAGCCCGACGTTGCCGAGCAACTGCTCGGCCCCGCCGCCGCCCATGCCTACAAGGACGGCCAGCCCACGCAGGCCGCCATCGCCTTCGCCAAAAAGGCCGGAGTCCCGCTCGCCGAGCTCACCACCGCCACCACGCCAAAGGGTGAGTACCTCGCCGCCAACGTGCTTCGCAAAGGCAAGCCCGCGCTCGAGCTCCTCACCGAACTCGTCCCCAAGGAAATTGCCGCACTCTACTGGGCCAAGAATATGTACTGGCGTCCCGGCAAGCCCGAGCGCTTTGTGCGCCCCGTGCGTTGGCTGGTCGCATTGCTCGATGGCGAAATCGTCCCCCTTGAGTTCGGCGGCATCACCGCCGGCCGCACCTCGCGTGGACATCGCATCCTAGCCCCCGCTCCGGTCCCGCTCGCCTCGCCCGCCGAGTACGCCGAAAAGCTCCGCGCCGCCAACGTTCTGCCCAGCTACGCCGAGCGCGAGCACAAGATTCGCAAAGCCCTCGATGCCGCGGTACGTAAACCGGGTGGCCCACATCCGCCATCTGTTGGCGAATGTGGGGAACAGAAAGGCCTGCGCTGGCGTGAAGACAAGGCGCTGCTCGATACGGTCGTCAATCTCACCGAAGCGCCCTCGGTCATCCTCGGCAACTTCGACGCTGAGTTTCTTGCCCTGCCCGAGGAAGTGCTCGTCACCGTCATGCGCGACCACCAGAAGTACTTCGCGGTGGAAGACGCCAACGGCAAACTCGCGCCGCACTTCCTCGCCGTGCTCAACACCGTCACCGACGCCGAAGGCGAAGCCATCGTGCGCCACGGCAATGAGCGTGTTTTGCGCGCCCGCTTCAACGACGCGCGCTTCTTCTGGAACACCGATCAAAAGCTCACCCTCAAAGATCGCGTACCCATGCTCAAGTCGGTGACTTTTCAGAAGGAACTTGGCAGCTACCATGACAAGGCAACCCGCACCCAGCACCTGGGCAGCCTCCTCAGCTCCGCCATCTCCGAATATCATCCCGAGCACCGCCCCGGCGTGGTTTACAAGGCCGCGCTCATGGCCAAGTGCGATCTCACCACCGAGCTGGTAAAGGAATTCACCGAACTCCAGGGCATCATCGGCGGCCTTTACCTCATCCATCAGGCCGAGCGCATGGACCTTCCCGAGTCTGCGGCCACGGCCATCGGCCAGGCCATCTACGATCAGTACAAGCCGGCCTCGATGGAGGATGATGTGCCGCGCTCGCTTGAAGGCGCCGTCCTCGCCATCGCAGACAAGGCCGACACCATCGCCGGAATGTTTGCTCTCGGCATGATTCCCTCCGGCTCCAAAGATCCCTTTGCTCTGCGCCGCGCCGCCAACGGAATCGTCCGCATCCTGGTCGAGCACAACATTCCCCTCAGCCTCAGCCAGCTTATGGCCGATGCGCTGCGTCAGTACAAGGGCAGTGAGGCCGAGTCCCGTTTTACAGCCGTTGCCCAATATGAGCAAAACGTCGCAGCGTTTTTCCGCGAGCGTATCGAGTTCTATCTGCGCGATGCCCGCGGCTTCGCCTACGATGTCACCAATGCCGTGCTTGCCTCCGGAGCTGATCATGTCGTCGACGCGCTCGCCCGTGCCCAGGCCGTTGCCAAGGTGCGCGGCAGTGAAGATTTCGATGCGATTTCGGCGTCGGTCAAGCGCATCAAGAACATCCTCCGCCAGGCCACCGAAGCAGGGAAGTGGCCAGCCGCCGGAGAGGCATCTGTTGCGGCCCGAGCGCCAGCGGCCGGAGTGGCATCTGTTGCCGTGTTCCCGTTGTCAAGCGCAGTGCCAGCGGATAACGAAGCCGAGCGCATTCTCGCCGCGCGCACCGCCGAGCTTGCCTCCAGCACCGCGCAGCTCTGTCATCAAAAACAGTACGATGAAGCTCTCGCCGCGCTGGCCACCATTCGCCGCCCGCTCGACGATTTCTTCGACAAGGTCATGGTCATGGTGGACGATGAAGCAATCCGAAGCTCTCGTCTTTTTCTGCTGCAGACAGTTGCTTCCACCTTCCAGTCCATCGCCGATTTCAGTGAGGTCGTCACCGGAGGAAAGGCTTCCTGAGGGAAGCTTTGTTCGGGTGGCCCACATCCGCCTTTGCTTGGTGAATGTGGGAACTAGGCACTAGGATTTGTTATTTATGTAGCGGAATAATAAGCAGCCCGTTACGGCTGCAGTAAAAATAAGTACGATAATCTCTTCAACACGCAGAGAGTGAGGCTATGGCTACTCCCACAATCAGTGCAGTCAAGTATGTCTACTCCTTCGGCGGCGGCAAGGCCGAGGGCAACGGCAAGATGAAGGATACCCTTGGTGGCAAGGGTGCCGGTCTTGCTGAGATGACCAATGCAGGTCTCCCGGTTCCTCCGGGATTCACCATTCAGACCGAAGCCTGCCGCGAGTACATGCGCGGCAAAGTCAGCGATGACGTTGACAAGGAAATGAACGCCGCCCTCGCGCAGCTTGAACAGCTCCAGGGCCAGAAGCTCGGCACCGGCGACAACCCGCTGCTCGTCTCCGTCCGCTCCGGCGCAAAGTTTTCCATGCCCGGCATGATGGATACGATCTTGAACCTCGGCCTCAACGATGAGAGCGTCAAGGCCCTTGCCGCGCGCACCCAGAACCCGCGCTTCGCCTATGACTCCTATCGCCGGCTCATCCAGATGTTCGGCAACGTCGTCCTCGACATCGAGAAGTCGCACTTCGAAGAGGTTTTCGACGGCAAGAAGAAGCAGAAGAAAGCCAAGCTCGATACCGACCTCAACGCCGCCGCTCTGCAAGAAGTCATCGCCGAGTACAAGAAGGTCGTCAAGAAGCACGCCAAAATCGATTTCCCGCAGAACCCGCACGATCAGCTCGTCATGGCCCGCGATGCGGTTTTCCGCTCCTGGCAGAATGATCGCGCCAAGCACTATCGCCGCATGAACAACATCGATGACATGCTCGGCACCGCCGTCAACGTGCAGGCCATGGTCTTCGGCAACCTCGGCGATACCTCCGGCACCGGCGTCGGCTTCACCCGCAATCCCGCCAATGGTTCCAAGGAGTTTTACGGCGAATTCCTGCTCAACGCACAGGGCGAGGATGTCGTTTCCGGCGTGCGCACCCCCAAGCACATCACCGAGTTGGAAAAGATTCTCCCCGACGTCTATCACCAGCTCCGTGAAATCACCACCCGCATGGAAAAGCACTACCATGACATGCAGGACTTCGAGTTCACCATTCAAGACGGCAAGCTCTACATGCTGCAGACCCGCAACGGCAAGCGTACCGGTCTGGCCGCGGTAAAGGTAGCCATTGACATGGTCGAGGAAGGTCTCATCACCAAGGAAGAGGCGATCTTCCGGGTCGAGCCCAACCAGCTCTATGACTTCCTCGTCCCCCGTCTCGACGAGAAGGGAAGCAAGGTCGAGGTTCTAACCAAGGGCCTGCCCGCATCTCCCGGAGCCGCCGTCGGCCAGATCGTTTTCACCGCCAATGACGCCGTCGCCGCTTACCAAAAGGGCAAGATCAAGTCCATCATCCTCGTCCGCGGCGAGACCACGCCGGAAGACATTCACGGTATGGAAGTCGCATCTGGCATTCTCACCTCGCGTGGCGGCATGACCTCCCACGCTGCCGTCGTTACCCGTGGCATGGGCAAGTGCTGCGTCGCCGGTGCCGGTGAGATCGTCGTCGACGAAAAGAAGAAAGAGATGCGCGTCAAGGGTCAGACCTTCAAGGAAGGCGACTGGATCTCGCTCGACGGCACCACGGGACGCGTCATCAAGGGCAAGCTCAACACCCTCGACGCCTCGCCCGATGACAAGGACCTGGTCAAGTTCATGGCCTGGGCCGACCCCCATCGCCGTCTCCGCGTCCGCGCCAATGCAGACATTCCGCGCGACGCCAAGACCGCCATCGCCTTTGGCGCCGAAGGCATCGGTCTCTGCCGCACCGAGCACATGTTCTTCGCCGAGGATCGCCTCCCTTTCATGCGCGCCATGATTATGGCCAGCACCGAGAAGGATCGCCGCGCTCGCGCTCAAGAAGTTGCTCCCCATGCAGCGCGCCGACTTCGTCGGTCTGTTCAAGGCGATGAAGGGTTTCCCCGTCACCATCCGCACCCTCGATCCGCCGCTGCACGAGTTCCTGCCCAAGCGTGAAGATCTCCTCGTCGAAATCAAGGAGCTTGAACTCACCAAGCCCCGCTCGCCCAAGCTCAAGGAACTCCGCGTCATCCTCGCCCGCGTCGAAGATCTGCATGAGACCAACCCCATGCTGGGCCACCGTGGCTGCCGTCTCGGAATCACCTACCCGGAGATCACCGAGATGCAGGCGCGCGCCATCATCGAGGCTGCCATCCAGCTCAAGAAGCAGAACATCGAAGTTATCCCCGAGATCATGATTCCTCTCACCTCGACCATCAAGGAGATGAAGAATCAGGCTGACATCGTCCGCCGCGTCGCCGAAGAAGTGTTCGCCGAGAAGGGCGCGCGCGTCGAGTATCTCGTCGGAACCATGATCGAACTTCCCCGCGCCGCTCTGGTCGCCGATCAAATCGCCGAGGAGGCCGAGTTCTTCAGTTTCGGCACCAACGACCTCACCCAGACCACCTTCGGCTTCTCCCGCGATGACATCAACAAGTTCCTCCCCGAGTACATGAAGCAGGGAATCTTCAAGCAGGACCCCTTCGCTTCGCTCGATCAGGAAGGCGTTGGTCAACTCGTCGAGATGGCAACCGAAAAAGGCCGCAAGACCCGCCCAAATCTCAAGGTCGGAATCTGCGGCGAACACGGCGGCGAGCCCGAGTCGGTCAAGTTCTGTCACCGCGTCGGCCTCAACTACGTCTCGTGCTCACCCTTCCGTGTCCTGACCGCGCGCCTCGCCGCCGCTCAGGCCGCTCTGGAAGAAAAAGGCGGAGCCGGCGGAGCCACCAAGTAACTCGGCCCGTACCAATCCTAAGGGGGATGCCATGGCATCCCCCTTATCTCGTCCATCCGGATCATCCGGATGGGATATGTCGGAACCCCGGCGAAATGCGCCGCAACGATTCCGGTATTCATCCTCTAGACGCAGTTCTGGCTCCTATGCAGTACAGGAGCCAGATATCTACCTACGCGATGAGCGATCTCTAGCGGTTCTCATGCGCATGATCGTGCCCATGATCATGATGCTCGTGGTGGTCCCGATCATATCTCAGTCGTGCTTCTCTGTATCTGTCGTCATAGCGTCTATGCCCATGGTCCAGGCGATACCGCGCGCCGTGGTCATAATAGTAGCCTTCGTGGTATCCGGAGACCCAATAGTGCGCGGCAAGGTAGGGCCCGCCATACACCACATAAGGAACTGGCTGGACGACAACTGCTGCTGGCCTTCCGATCGTAACGCCAATATTTACCTGTGCCACTGCTTTAGATGGAGCCGTCAACGTAACAGCCAGAACCAAACCAAATATTGCCAGTGCGGCTTTTTTCAACATCCTCAACCCTCCATTGCTCTCTTCATAGTAGAACCCAAGCTGCTGGAAAAGTTGCATCTCGAACGTCTAGGGTCTTTTGGCCAGTGACCACGTGCGAACCGTTGCCGTTATTTTGGTCTTTGCTCTTAACCTTGAAACTTTGAAACCCTTGAAACCTTGCTCTGCTACCATATCTCCATCGCCATTTTTGTCGGAAACGCCCAGTGTCCTCGAACCCTATCCGCTCGCTCACCGCGAGCTTCTATCATCCAGAACTCGATGGCCTCCGCTTCTTCGCCTTCTTCCTCGTCTTTCTTCACCACGCGCTCCCGCACGACCCGGCCTTCTACACCAAGATGGGCGCCGCGCCCATCCTCGCATCAGCCTTGGCGGCCCTTGGGGCCACAGGAGCCTTCGGCGTCAATCTCTTCTTCCTGCTCAGCTCTTATCTCATTACCGAGCTTCTCATCCGTGAGCGTGCCCGCTTCGGCCACGTCGATCTCAAGTCTTTCTACATTCGCCGCATCCTGCGCATCTGGCCGCTTTACTTCGCCTTCTTGTCGTTCGCCTGGGTGATGCAGTGGTACGTTCCCGGCCAGCACATCGGATGGCGCGCCGGCCTCGCCTTCACCCTGCTCAGCGGCAACTGGTGGCTGGTCTTCGTCGGCTTTCCCTCGTCTGTAATCTTTCCCCTCTGGAGCGTCTCCATTGAGGAGCAGTTCTACATCTTCTGGCCCGCCACCATGCGCAAGCTATCGCAGCGCGGCTTGCTCATCGCTGCCGCTGTCATGCTTGCCGTGGCCAATCTTACCCGCTGGTATCTCGCCTCGCTCCACACATGGGAATCCAAAATCTGGGCCAACACCTTCGTCCAACTCGATGCCATAGCCCTCGGCATCTTCCTCGCCGTGCTCCTCGCCGGACGCGCTCCGCGACTCGCACCGCTCCATCGAGTGGCGCTCTTCACCGGAGGCTTCACCTGCCTTGCCCTCGCCGCAAATTACTTCCAGATCAAAGGCGATCCGCTCACCATGTCCCGCGTTCTCGTTGGCTACCCCATCATGGCCTTCGGAACCGTCGCGCTCTTCCTGGCCACCCTCCGCGACCAAGCTCTAAGTGGCGCACATCTGCCGCAGTCGGCAGACGTGGGTGGCCCACATCCGCCCGCAGTTGGCGAATGTGGGGTCGCAGTACTTGGCGAAGGCGAATGTGAAAACCCGCGCGAGGGTGGCCCACATCCGCCTGCAGTTGGCGAATGTGGGATAGCAGTAGCTGTCGAATGTAAGATCGCTCGGACCGCACATCTGCCGCAGTCAGCAGACGTGGGTCTTGTGAACCGTAGGTGGCGAATCTGGGAACTGAGCCCTCTTGTATACCTCGGCCGCGTCTCCTATGGCCTTTACGTCTTCCACGTCCTCGGCCTCATGATCAGCGACTACACCATCCATCATCAGGACTCCAGCCTCGGCCGTTACTTCCTCCGCGACTCCGTAGCCTTCGCCATCACCGTGGCACTGTCGGCCATCAGCTACCGTTGGCTGGAGACGCCCTTCCTCAGGCTCAAGCAGCGCTTCACTCACGTCCTCTCCCGCCCCGGCGGATAACAGACACGACGCGAAAGAAATCTGAATTGAAAGCTGAACGAACTGATTGGACAGGTGGCCCACTCAAGCTTCTTTTGCTTGAGTGGGGTGGTTGACCTTGCTCTCCCGCTTCGCCATCGTGGGAGGCCCAATTGCGCGGGTCTCAGAAACAGCGAACGCTTCTATCTCGACCTGCGTTTAGCTCGCTTTCTTATGCTGCTCACCCTTCAGCTTCGTGGCGAGCTGTTGCAGCGAGCTCTTTAGCTTGCTCATCTCCGAGTCCAGTTCAGTCTTGATTTGCTGTACCTTTGCCTCGCCCGCGGTCTTCAACTGCTGGCTCTTCTTCTCTATCTCCTGCCTCATCGTCTTCAGATGGTTGATGGACTCGGTCTCCGTCCGAGTCAGCCCACTCTTAGCGCGGGTTTCGAACTCCTCAAGTTGTGACTTGGCTTGTTGCAACTGGGCGCTTAGCTTTTCTTGATACTCTTTGATCGTTCCGCTCTGCGGATTCATGCTCTTCTTCCTTTCGGCACAATGGATTTTCTCCAGCGGCTTGCAATCTAAGTTCTCGTGCTACGCGGCTCTCCGGATTTCGGGTTCAATACTGGTGACGACCCTTCGCATCCTTGCGCCAATCATCATTCTGGTGATTCCGTGCATCAGCACTGCTACCCCGACCAACATGCCGATCGCCCAAACCGCGCTAACGGGCCATTTCGCCAGAATCAGTATTCCCATCAGGAGACTGGCGGCGGCGTTTAGCAGGAACCATCCCCAGCCTTTAACCGGGCGCAACTGGAAGGCCGTCGCTGTTTCAAGTACCGCAACAGCCAGAAGCAACGATCCAAGCATCAGCGTCAGCGCCGCTACGCCTGCAATGGGAAAGAACCCTATCAAAACGCCGACGCCCGTGTAGAGGACCGCAAGCAAAACCTTCAATAGGAATTGCCCGACCGATCGCGAGTTCAGCGCAAAGAAGAACTGTGCGATGCCCACGAAGATCAATATCCCACCGAAGAGTAGGGTCGTAATCGCCGCTGTGAGCAAAGGGTACGCAATAAGGAACAATCCCAGCAGCGCGATCAGCACGCCGGTGAAAATGCTCCAGTTCGAGTGTTTCTTGGTCTCATCGAAATCGGTTATGGTTTGCACAGACATGGGATACCTCCTCGGTTCACGTCTTACTCTGAGGTCTTATCAACCTCGCTGCTTCCGTTCACGTTTAACAGCTCTCGGCGCAACGTGTGTGCCGCGCGCTATCAAACAAAGTCTGTCTTGGGAACCTCCTGTACTTGAGCCTGTTTCTGGGAATCGGGTTGGCTGATTTCTGCAAGGAGCTTGGCTTTTTGGGCATGCATGAGCTTCGGCAAACTCTGCTTTTGCCGTCATCCGAAACTCAGCTCCGTACGGGATGCGGAATTCGTTTTCAGGCAGGCACCCGCTGGATTTACCTCTCAGTTACTGAACTCCCGAACTATTGGCAGAGAAGCCAATCGTTCGAAGGATTCACCACACAGCTACTCCCCACCTCTTCAACCGTTGCTGTAATAGTCAACCGGAGAGGGAGGGTTCTTTGCCGCAAAGCTTTGGCGCAAAAACAACGGAGTCGGCCATGGCCGGCTCCGCGTCGGAATCCCAGAGCTCTACTGCACCTGCTGTAACCGCGCAATCAGCTTTTGAGCCAGGTTCTCTTCGCTCTCTGACCACAGCACGCGTCCTGTCGTATTGCAGTCGCGCTCCACCCGATGGGTGAACTCGATCAGCGCCGCCACGTTGGCCTTCACCCGCAGCGCGTCGTCCGCACTCAAATCCAAGCCCTCATGCAGAAACGGAAAGTCCAGCCCGAAGTCAACCAGGATGTGTCCGCTCTCGGCGAACGCTCCTTCGTCGAACTCCAGTCCCTGTGCGGTGAAAATAACTTTCTCGGGCCGGAGCACCCACTCCTTGGTTTCGGCGTCGAGCATCCATAAATCCCAGTACGCCTCCAGGCTCAAGGCCAGGTCTGTCTGTGCATACTCGCGCAGCGCCTCTGCCGCTTCCTCGCCCGTGACTCCGGGCGAGAAGCTCTCCTCGAAGAGGGTAGGCTCAGCCCAATTCATCGGTTGCACCGAAGCATATTGCACGCCTCCGTTGCTCTCGGAAAATGGGAAGTGCCGCAACACCTCCATTAGACGGGGCAGCATCAGCTCTGCATCAAAGCCCGGAAACCAGAGGCTGAGGTTCAATGTGTCGGCCATCAAGGCCCTCCTAGTGAAGTTCCGCAAACCCGCGCCAGACAGCCGCGTCCCGCTTGTCTGTGTCCGCGCCCATCGT
>CAVWYG010000001.1:0-50090 GCA_963759215.1 uncultured Acidobacteriota bacterium | reverse complement strand
GGAGCGATATTTTCTTTCTGGGCATGGACTTTCCCGAAGGCGCGCGCGTGCTGAACGTTTCCATCGATCTGAGCGTGCGCGGCGCAGGCGCTCCCAAGCCTCCCGTGGAAGCGTGGCTTCGCGTCATCGATCAGCCCGTCCTGCGCCTGGTCGAGCGTCGACCTGCAGTGCAGCGCGGAACTCGACTCGATTGCGGAAGTGTTCGATTTCGCCCACGACTACCTGGGCCTGCTCAAGGCGGCGGTGATTGCCTCCGGCATCGTGCCGCCGGGCATGGAGGGCGCCACTCAGCCGCTCACCGACGTTCTCGCCCACTTGACCGGCCGGCCGGGCCACGGCATCGAAATCGTCAGCAAGGTGAATGATATTCCGCGCGGCTCGCGCCTGGCAGTTTCCACCAACCTGCTCGCCTGCCTCATTTCGTTGTGCATGCGCGCCACCAACCAGATCCGCACGCTCACCGGCGGCCTGGCCGAGAACGACCGCCGCCTGGTGGCCGCACGCGCCATTCTGGGCGAATGGCTGGGGGGCTCGGGCGGCGGCTGGCAGGATTCCGGCGGCGTGTGGCCCGGCATCAAGCTGATTCACGGCGTCCGGCACAGGAGGGCGACGCGGAGGCGACGTTCCTCTTCATCACTGACCTCCAGGGTATAAGTTCTAGTAGCTATGGATGCCGGATGCCGGGTGCAAGTCACCATTTTTGTGAATGTACTACGTCAGAGCACGTCCAATTCGGAACCTTTCAGGGGAGGATGAACAGACCCAGAACGATGAAGACGTTTGCACGCTCGGGTCGACTACTGGTTGGACGTTTTCGTGGTGCGGGGAGGGGGACTTGAACCCCCATGCCTTGCGGCGCTAGCTCCTAAGGCTAGTGTGTCTGCCATTTCACCATCCCCGCACATTACTTTCAACCGCGGATGATCCGGCGCGATACTGCGTCGTCGTCCAGTGTCTCGTTAATTGTGCCACAGTACGCAGGTCAACTCCAGCCGCGACGAAATCTACGCGATCTGAAGATTGCCGCCAACATAAGAACTCGTCGCTAAATTTCATAAGGACTCTGTGTATGAAGCGGGCAGGAGCGATGATAATACTGTTAGTGACATCGTTACGTGATATGGAGAGTGCCCAATGAGTTCGAACCAAGTACCCACACCAGGGACGTCCCAGAGCAAGGTCGTAGAGCAGGTGGCAGAAGCGCACCAGCTCCTGAAGACCCTTCGGGAGCGGCTAGACCAGCATCCGGAGCTTGACGAGGCCATCACGAAACTGGAACTGGCGCTGAGTGCCCTGACTCTGCAGACGGGTGGTTTGCTCTAGGACTCGCCCGAAAGTGACTGCCCCTTAAAATGGTGTTGACTGAAGGGGCAGAGAGCAGAACAGGTGTGCAGTTATCTGTGGCCACCGCCGCCATGACCGCCACCGCCGCCATGGCCGAATCCGCCGCCACCGCGTGCGAAGCCACCTCCGCCGCCATGACTGAAGCCACCACCACGGGCGAAGCCACTAGCGCCCCGCGCGAAGCCGACACCGCCCCGGCCGAATCCACCGCCACCGAATCCGCCGCGTCCGTAATAGCCGCGTCCGTAATAGCCGCGTCCGTAGCCACCCCAGCCACCCCAGCCGTAGCCACCCCAGCCAAAATACGGCCCGCCCCAGCCATAGCCGTATGGAGCGTAGCAGCCCGCCGGGTAGTAGTAGGGGTCGCAACCATAAACGTATCCGCCGTATGGGACGGGGGCGGGGACGCCGATGCCAATTCCGATTCCCACCTGTGCGCTTGCCTTGGGCGGCGCGACCAGGGCGAGTGCGATGACCGAGCCGAATAGGAAGGCGATCACCCTTTTTTTCATCATTGTTACAGACCTCGATGCCTGTAATGTTCACTAACCCATGGCCCACGAAAAAGTTTCGCACTGCCATCTGCCGTTATTCTCTCGTTCATTGCGGCTCCCTGCCATTGCTGGCAGTGCAGAAACTGTTCCCGCATGATGAATTTCTTTCAACAGCAGGCTACGGCGGAAAACGAAATCGCCCGGAAGGAATACAATGGATAGGGAAGACGTATTCCCTTCGAGCAAGGGTTCCGCGCTCTGGCAAGGCGCAGCGGCAGTTTGCGCCCAAAGATCGGCAGTTTCACGATTTTCAGCTCAGGAATGTTATTTCGATGTTGAGCGGTTGACGATGGCTTGGCCGATGCTTTTCGCCCGTTCACGAGATGCGAACGCTGGAAGGGCAGGGAAGCTGGCAATCGATTCGGATCGGATCGAAACAAACATTTACCGATTGGAGTATTAATGGCAGGAAACTCAAGAACTACTTTCACAAAGCGCTCCAAGGAACGGGCCCGGCAGGAAAAGCGGGTAGAGAAGTCACAGAAGATGGAGCAGCGCAAACAGGAGAAGCAGGCTGAACCGGTGGAGCGGAGCGGTGAACCGGTAATCCAGTATGACGAGGACGGCCAGCCGATCGCGCTGGATTTCAACGATTTCTAAATAGGATTCCGCCCACCCCGCGACCTTGCAAAAACCTTGAAGGCGATCGCGGGGAGACGGGAAGCACGCCCCGGAAGCTGACATAGCCCCACACTTTCTTTGCGGAATGTGGGGCTTTGTTGTGTTTGCGCGCTGAGCAATCTTGTCCCGCAGATGTCGCATCCGACGCTTAATCCAAATGAGGAGGCCGTCATGTACGTAGTCACGGGAGCCACCGGAAACACCGGAAGTGTGGTTGCGAAGCGCTTACTTGCCGCAGGAAAAAAGGTGCGGGGAATTGGCCGGAGCGCCGAACGTATGCAGTGGCTTGTCCAGAAGGGCGGCGATCCATTCGTCGCCGACGTCACCGACATGAAGGCGTTGGATCAGGCGTTTGCCGGTGCTGAGGGAGTGTACGTGATGCTCCCTCCCGATGTGTCGAGTTCGGATATCCGTGCGCACCAGGACGCCATGACCGAGTCGATTGCCGTTGCGATGGAGCGCTCCCGAGTGACCCACGCGGTCACGCTCAGCAGCATTGGCGCCGACAAGCCGGAGAGGACCGGGCCGGTGGTCGGACTGCACCGAATGGAGGAGCGGCTCAACCAGATCGCCGGCCTCAATGTCCTCCATCTGCGCGCCGGATACTTCATGCAAAACACGCTGGCGCAGATTACGCCGATTCAGAAGCTGGGCATGGCCATGGGCCCCGTCTCCCCGGAGTTGGAGCTTCCGATGATTGCGGCGCGCGATATTGGAGCAGTGGCGGCGGACGAGTTGCTGAAGCTGGATTTTCAGTCGCACCACACCCGCGAATTGCTTGGTGCGCGCGACATCACTTACAACGAATGCGCAACCATCATCGGCAAAGCCATCGGCAAGCCAGACCTCAAGTACGTGCAGCCGCCGCAAGATCAGATTCGCGCCGCGATGCAGCAGATGGGAATGTCGACAGACTTCGTGAACCTCATTCTCGAGATGGCCGCGACGCTGAACGCCGGTTACATGAAGGCCTTGGAGCCCCGGAGTGCGCGCAACACGACGCCTACTACTTTCGAGACCTTTGTGCATGAGGAATTCCTGCTGCGTTACAAGAGCAGCAAAATTGCGGCGTAGCTTTGAAGTCTCAAGACTTTGAAGTTTGAAGTAAGCGGCGAGATGTAAGCGGGACCAAGCGGCAGCGCGGCAGTTTAGCGTTACTTCGGTAGCCGTGATAATGCGAGATTTGCCGCGTTGTACCCGCACATGCCATGCACTCCACCGCCGGGCGGAGTGGACGATGAGCAAATATAGATACTGCGGTCTGGCGTTGCATACTGCCTGCATGTGGGACGGAAGACGAGTTGCCGCCAGTCTGCGGCTCCGCCATTGATGTCTCCTCCCACGAGATTTGCATCCATCGCTTCCAGGTCGGCGGATTTGAAAGCGTGGCGCGCCAGAATGCAATCGCGAAACCCTGGAGCAAAGCGTTCGATTTGTGCTTCAAGCCGGGGCAGCATGTCAAACGTCGAGGCATTGGGAACGTGGCAATATGCCCAGGCGATGTGTTTGCCTTGCGGGGCGCGATCGGGATCGAACAGGGTAGGCTGCGCGAGCAGAACAAACGGCCGCTCGGCGTGGCGTCCGCGCCGCATCGCATCTTCGGAGGCGGCGATCTCCTCCAGGCTTGCTCCCAGGTGCAAGGTTGCCGCCCGCGCGCAGTCGGCGGCTTTCCATGGAATCGGCTGCGAGAGCGCGTAGTCCACCTTGAACACTCCTGGCCCCTGGCGATAGCGCCCGAGCAGGCGGTTGTACGCGGGAGTGAAACGCTCTCCGGCGATCTGCACAAGCTGCCGTGGAACCACATCACAAAGCGCGGTCTTGAACTCTCCCAAACAAGCCAGCTTGTCCACTCGGCTCTCAGTCCGAACCGTACCGCCGAGCCGGCCTAAATGGGCGATCAGTGCCTGCGTAATGGATTGCGCTCCGCCACGAGGAATCGGCCATCCCACGGCGTGAGCCGCCGTGCCGAGCACGATGCCAAATCCAGCGCTCAGCGGCTCATCCAAAGCGAGAAACGAATGCGCAGCCAATCCGGCAAACAGAGCTCTTGTCCGTTTGCTGCGGAAGTATCGATTTGCAAGCGACGCGGCTGGAAGCAGGGCATTCATTCCAAAGCTTGCCAACATGAAAGGGTGGCGCGGCAGGTGAATCAGCGGAGTTAGAATCTCAGGTGCAAATTCCGCCCACTGCTTTGCCAAGGGACCGAACAGCTCTTGCCATGCATTGCCGTCCGGGCCAAGCATTCGTACCGCTGCCGCCAGATCGCGCTCCAGTGTAATCGCCGTGCCGTCATCGAAGGGATGGGCGAGGGGCGCGGGAGAGTGAATCCATTCGAGGCCGTGCTCGCGCAAGGGCAGCGACGAGAAGAAGGGTGAACCGGCGGCCATAGGATACACGGCGGAGCCGAAGTCGTGATGAAAACCAGGCAATGTAAGTTCCATTGTTCTGGCTGCTCCGCCTGGTTGCTCCTCGGCTTCAAAGACTTCAACCTGCATGCCCGCCTGAGCGAGGACGATGGCTGCGGCCAAGCCATTGGGGCCTGCTCCAACCACGACGGCCCTGCCGTTGGCCTTCATCGTTTTGGGCTCTCCAATTCGGGCATCGCCATCACCCCGATCCTGCCATCCGGTTGCACTTCGAGAGTCGGTGCGTAGAGTCCCAGAAATTCGCGGCGCCACCAATTTCCGGTGGTGCGCTTCTCGCTCATGGTGGTGAACCAGTATTGCCAGAGCACAGCGCGGACCTGGTTGGGCGCGGCGTGCGCAAACGGATTGCCGGCAAACAGGCTCAGAACGTCCTGGTCATTCGACAGCAAGCGAATTTCAGTGTTGGGCACGATTGCATTGTCGCGCCAGCTTCCCAGCGACGCAAACCACAAATTCCAATCGAATCGCGGCTGGTAGGGAGCATAGATCCTCGGCGCCTCGTTCAACGCCTGCGGCTTGTACCGGAACGGATATGTAATCCAGGTCTTGCCGTCTCGCGAGCCCTGGAACTCTATCTCATAACGCGCCCGCGTCATTACCGCGAAAAGCCCATACTGATCCGCGATCCGGAACGGCTCCAGCATGGTTACCGGGGTCATGGGCAGAGGAGCACGCGGCACCAGCAACCAAAGCAGTTTTGCGGTCGAGGCGTAGAAAACCCAAGCCAGCATCACCGCTGAAACCGCCAGCCCGAGCGGGCTGTACCAGTTCGAAGCGTGCGGCGCGGTCACGTGCGATTTCCAAGTTTGCGGAATACGGTGCGGGTTTCGGTTGAGAAGGAAGTGATCGTCGAGTAACAGAATGCCGAGAGCGAGTACCAGGTAATTGAGAAATGCATAGTTTGCGGTGAGGATCACACCTGCTTCCCAGCATGTAACAAGGAAAAACAGACCTGCGCGAAAGCGACGCGGCAGCAGAATCGCCCACACAAAACCTAGTTCCATCAACAAAGTCGCGCCCACGGTTGCAGCGTGGAACCAGTGAGGCAAGTGCTGCACGTACCATCCAATCCAGGTCGGCAGCGGACAGTTCTGGTAATACTCGTCCATGGCCGTGAAGTTGCGCCACTGCGGATCACCGCTCGCCAGTTTCACAATTCCGGACTCGAAGTAGATGCGGAACCACTCCCACTGAAGAAGAAACAGACTAAAGCGTGATGGCGGATTCGCCGCTCCTAAGCCGGGGCGCAGCCCAGGAGGAGCAAAGAACAGCGACAGGAATCCGGCTTCGAGCAGCATTCCATCCGATTGGTAGCCAGAGAATTCGCCGGCGGCGGCGACGAAGGCAAGAAAGCAGACGAAGCTCGCGACCAGCATGGCTCGTGGCCAAACATTCAGCATCAGCAGCAGTGAGGCGATCATGCCAACCCAGCACAGCGCAAGCAGCATCTGCGAGCTGCTGGAAATCCAGAGCAGCGAAGGAGCGTACCAGAGACGTAGATGTCCCACGGACGAACGAGCGACCTGTTGCAGGTATTCGCCGGCCGGAAGAATCCCATCGGGAGCAATCAATCCTCGAATCTGAAACACTAGAGAGTAGAAGACTGAGAAATAGATGAGACCGAGCGCGCGAAGGAAGATCCAGCGAGGAATTAAGCGATCCGATGCTCCGTGCTCCGAAGCGAAGAGCCTGCGGATTATGGAAGCCCGTGCGGGCGAACGAGGCCCGATTTCAGCACTCCCCGCGGACTTGGCTCCAGAGTCCATGATCGTCGATCGTCGGCATTATATAAAAAAACGAAGCCTGACTCGGAGACGAAAAGATCGCACGTAAGAATTCCCGGAACTACGGGTGCACGCCATCGACGACAACCGAGCTCTGACGTGATAGAAATCACTGTGTTTGCTTTCGACTGGATGCATTCTTCACCGTGGGGAAGTGTGAAAGTATCCTTTCCCGGGAGGCATACCATGTTTAGTTCCTTACAAGCTCCGGTTACTCCAGCGCTGAAGAACATTCTTTTCGCCACTGACTTCTCACCATGCTCCCAGACCGCCCTCTCATATGCGCGTGCCATCGCGGAACGTTATGACTCTACCGTTCACATGGTCCACGTTGTAGCTCCCGAACCGGCAATCGAGATGCCGTTGTACAGGGCTCCAGAGCTCATTACAGAAAAAGAGGAAGCCGAAGTTACGATGAAAACTTTGCTAGCCAGCAAGCCTTTCGGCAGGGCTGCCTACACAGTAACGGTAGAACAAGGACCGCTATGGGAAGGTCTCGCATTGTTCATCGAAGAGAAGAGCATCGATCTGATCGTGTTAGGTACGCATGGCCGGCGTGGGCTGAAGAAACTGGTACTCGGCTCCGTAGCGGAGGAAGTTTTTCGCCTCGCTCCATGTCCGGTGCTCACCGTTGGTCCACATGTGATGCCAGAAAGAGCGGCAGTTGCGGACTTTAAGACGATTCTTTTCGCGACTGATTTTGACTCCGGTTCTCAGCACGCCCTGGCATATGCGGTATTGATGGCACGGGCTAATAATTCTCGCCTAATTTTGTTACATGCCGTGGCGGACAGTCTTGAAAACCCCGATCTCGGGTTTTCCGAGCGGCGAATGCGAGAGCTGATTCCGCCCGAAACCATGCGGGAGTTAAGGCCCGAGATTATTGTCGAGCGTGGTTTACCGACTGAGACAATTCTCACCATTGCAGAAGACAAAGAGGCGGATCTGATCGTGATGGGTGCGCGCCACGGGGTGCCTTCGGTGTCTGCACATCTGCCATGGGCAATCGCTTCCATGGTTGCGTGTAGGGCGCATTGTCCGACCCTAACTGTGCGTGGTTGAGCAGAGATCGACAATGCGTACTGGTAAATGTAATCGGAAAGTCGGGCAAGACATTCGCCAGTACGCATTCGAATGATGGAATGGTACGGATGCAGGGGGCTGAAGGCGAATTTCGCTTTCTCGGCGACCATTGTGTCTAAACACGATATAATCCGGTAGTTGTTCATAATCATTGAGTTACGTGTATCAGTGTGTAGCGGCGGCAACTGCCTGTTTCCAATCTGATTGCAACTAGAACATTCTTTTTTTGCTTACACCAGCGCACACTGATGGATAGCTGTGGCCGAATGCGGAAGCTAAGTCGTAAAACAATTCGCGGGAGTGTACGGACGCTCCTGGCCCTACTGTGGTTGACCTCTATCATTCCCGCATACGCCCAGCGCTCTGAGCCGCCTGAGCCAAACCCAGGCACGGCAGCGCCGAGCGTTGATAGTCCCGAGCCCGAAACCATATTCCCGCCTTTCAAGGACACGCGTTTCTGGCTCTCTGGGCAGACGAACTTCATCTTCCAAACTCATCCTGATTTTCACGCCTCCTATAGCGGGCCACACAGTCTTAGCCCTGATTATGAGAAAGCTACGTCGCGTGTGATGACGCTCTACACCGGCGTGCGGGCGAACGATTCGACCGAGTTCCTGATTGATCTTGAAGAAGCTGGCGGCTCGGCGCTCAGTACCGGCTTTGGCCTTGCCGGGAATACGGATCTGGACATCGTGCGCACTCCGTCGTTGAGCAAAGGGGTGTACCTCGGGCGCGGCATGATTCACAAGGTATTCGCATTAAGCAAAGACAAAATCGAGAACCAGCGCAGTTTTCTGTCGCTATTCGACGAACTGCCGCGCCGCCGCCTGGAAATTCGCTTTGGCAAGTTCAGTATGCCGGATTTCTTTGATGTGAATGCGGTCGGCTCCGACTCACATTTTCAATTCGAGAACTGGACCATAGACAATGATGGCGCCTGGGACTACGCCGCCGATACGCGCGGCTATACCGTAGGCATAGTGGCAGACTACGAAGATCGCAATTGGGGTTTCCGCTTCGCCGAGGCGTTGATGCCGAAGGTGGCAAACGGGCCCGACCTCGTATGGCGGCCGTGGCAGGTTCATGCGGAAAATTGGGAATATGAACTGCGCCACGGCATCGTGCCGGGGAAAACCGGGGTGATCCGCCTGCTGGCATACACGAACTACGCCAATATGGGCATCTATCGCGATGCTATCGCTGATTTTAAAGCGGACAGAACTTGGTGGTCCCAGAAACGGTCCCGGATATCGCGAACCACCCTTGGAACATTACGCGCAAGTACGGATTTGGCGTCAACCTGGAACAAAATCTCAGCCAGAGCCTTGCGGTCTTTGTCCGCTGTGGTTGGAATAACGGCAAGACAGAATCATTTGCCTACACCGAGGTTGATATGACCTGCGCCGGGGGCGCGGGATTGAATGGCGGACAGTGGCATCGCAGGCACGACCGTGCCGGCATCGCTTTCGTGTCGAATGGGATCAAGAAGGATCACCAGGACTATCTGGCGGCCGGCGGCTTGGGTTTTCTGCTCGGCGACGGAAGACTGGACTACGGGCGGGAGAACATCCTCGAATCGTATTACACGCTGCACGTTTGGCGCGGGATCTATCTCGGTCCGGGAGTACAGTACATCGTGAATCCCGGCTACAACCGCGACCGCGGGCCGGTCGTCGTGCCAACCTTCCGCGCCCACGCGGAGTTCTAGCGGGAGTTCACCGCCGCATGGTGGAAATGGCTGCGAGGGTAGAGTTCACCACGAGGGTGTCGGCCTTGAGGCTCTGAATTTCGACATAGACTGAAATTTCACGGTCCGCGATTTGGACGATTGCGAATCCGTGACATAGCATCGAGCATCAAAGGAGCAGTATGGCCACCAAAAAGAAGACGCCCAGCGTCGAAGCACTATCCTTTCCTTTCGCAATGACCAATCTAATGCTGGCGTCCTGGGAGACGGTCGCGCGCCGGATGCTCCTGATTTCCCAGAACAAATGCTCTCAGGCAGAATACCTGCGCATGGCCAGCGAGAAGGCCCAGGCGGCGACGGCATCCGGCCTCACGCTAATGTCCAGCTACGGCCAAGCCTCAATGGCCTCATTGATGGCGCCTTGGCTCAGCAAAGCAACCGCCAACGCTAAGCGCCTGCGGAAGAAGTAGCCCACAACTGTACCGCAATTTGAACGCCCCGTCTTCCCGACTTCAATACCTGCGACCGATTGTCTTCAGCGCGGCGGCCCAGGATGGACAGAGGTTCGTGCATCCGTCATCACCGCGGTTCGGCGGCTAGAGGACAGAATAACGATCAGGAGCACGAATCCTATGAAGCCCAGCATAATGCTTTAGACGAGCAGCTTACGGGAAAGTTATCGGGCTCACGCCAGTTATTCTGCTACTGCATGGGAGTAGCAAAACTGCATAGGAGAAGGGGAAGGTACAATCAGGTAAGTTGATCCCCGCCGCGAGGCCGAGACCGATTTCATCGTGGAAAGGTATTTCATGTCGTTGATTCAACCCTTCAGAGCGTATCGGCCCAAGGCCGAGTTTGCGGCCCGCGTGGCCTCTGTTCCTTATGACGTCGTCAATACGGCTGAGGCGCGCCAGTTGGCCGACGGCAATCCGTACTCGTTTTTGCACGTCTGCCGGCCGGAGATCGATCTCCCTGAAGGCATCGATGAGCACGACGGATCGTGTATACGCCATGGGTGCCGCGAATCTGAAGAAGTTCATCGCCGAGGGCATTCTTGCGCGCGAGGCCGGAGGATTCACTCTACGTCTACCAGCAGCGCATGGGAGAGCACGTACAGGCCGGTCTGGTCGCACTCTGTTCGGTTCGCGAGTACGAGGAGAATCGCATCAAGAAACACGAATTCACGCGGCGCGATAAGGAAGACGATCGCACCCGGCACGTCACCGAGCAGAACGCCAATGCCGAGCCGGTGTTTCTTACCTACCGGGCCCAGGACAGAGATCGATGCCATGGTGGATGGCTGTCCGCGGCCTCCGCGCCTCTGTATGACATCACGACGCCGGATGGGATCGCTCATACCGTCTGGAGAATTGCCGACCCGGCGATGATGGCGAAGTTGATCGAACTATTCCGTGGCGTCGAGGCGCTCTACATCGCCGACGGCCATCACCGCACGGCCTCCGCCGTTCGCTACGGCGAAGCCTGCCGCGCCCGGAATCCGCACCCCACAGGGCAACGAGCCGTATGAGTCTTTCATGGCCGTGGTCTTCCCACATAATCAGCTCAAGATTTTCGATTACAACCGCGTCGTCAAAGATCTGAACGGCCTCACGCCGGAACAGTTTCTGGCCAAGATCGGGGAGAAGTTCGAAGTGAGCCCTGACGCCGACGGAAGCGTCCCGGCAACCATCCCAGGCTGCGAGCTTTGGAATGTACCTGCAAGGGAAGTGGTACACGTTGAAGGCGCGCGCCGGAAGCTATCCGGCTGAGGACCCGATCAAACGGCTCGATGTCAGCATTCTCCAGGACAACCTGCTCTCTCCGGTGCTCGGCATTCACGACCCGCGCACGGACAAGAGGATCGATTTCGTCGGCGGAATTCGCGGCATGGACGAGCTGGAACGCCGGGTGAAAGAAGGATACGCAGTCGCCTTCTCGCTGTATCCGACCTCGCTGGATCAATTGATCGACGTAGCCGATGCCGGCGAGGTGATGCCGCCTAAGTCCACATGGTTCGAACCCAAGCTGCGCTCGGGGCTGCTGGTGCGCCTCTACGAGTAATGACCGCCGCTACGAGTGGAACTTGTGCGGGAGAGAAAGCTTTGGTTGCGGTATGGGCCGCGCCGTAGTTACGCAAAGCTTTTATAATGATGATCCAACGTGTTGGTAGTTGAGTCCGCGCGGCTTTACCGCGCATTCACTCTCAGGAGAAGGCTTCATGTTTCGTAAGACTCGTCTCTTCACCCCCGGCCCGACACCTCTGCTTCCGGCGGCGCAGTTTGCCATGGCGGCAGCGGATCTTCATCACCGCACGCCCGAGTTTCGGGCGCTCTACCTCAAGGTTCTGGCGCAGTTGAAGGTCTTCATCGGTACCAGCAATGACGTGGTCGTGCTCGCCTCCTCCGGCACCGGAGCCATGGAAGCCGCGGTCAGCAATCTCACCAGCCCCGGCGATAAGGTTCTGGTTCTCACCGCGGGAAAGTTCGGCGAGCGCTGGGTCTCGCTCGCAAAGGCCTTCCATTGCGAAACGGTTGTGCTCTCCAAGCCCTACGGCCAAACTTTTCCGATCAAGGAAGTCGAGGCCCTGCTTACTCCCGACGTGAAGGCCGTCTTTGTGCAGGCCACGGAAACCTCCACCGGCGTGCGCCACGATGTGGCGGCGCTGGCAAAGCTGGTGAAGGGAACCGACGCGCTGCTCGTCGTCGACGCCATCACCGGACTCGGCACCACCACATTCGACGTGGACGGCGATGGCATTGACGTCATCATCGGCGGCTCGCAGAAGGCGCTGATGATTCCTCCGGGCCTTGCCTACCTGGCGGCCAGCGAGCGCGCCTGGGCTCGCATGGAGACCAGCACTCAGCCGCGCTACTACTTCGATCTGCGCAAGGAGCGCAAGTCTGCCGCCAAGGGCGAAAGCGCCTACACGCCCTCGGTGGCGCTGATCGCCGCCATGGGTGCGGCGCTCGACTACCTGGAGCAGCAGGGAAGCGGCGACCTCGCCAAGGGACGCGACCTCCTGGTTGCCAATGCCGAGCTGAGTGCCCTGTGCATGAGGACCGCTGCCGCGGCGCTTGGCACTGGAACTGTTCTCCGCCTCGCACGCTGCCGCCGTGACCGCCCTCAAAGCGCCCGAAGGCATCTGCTCCAGCGATATCGTCAAAGGTTTCAAGAAAGAATTCGCCGGAGTGCTCTCCGACGGACAGGGCGAGATGAAAGGGCAGATCCTCCGCATCGCCCACATCGGCTATCTCGATTACCTCGACTGCATCGCCATCATCGCCGGGCTCGAACAGGTGTTGGCTCAGCTCAAGCCGGAGAGCTTCCAGTTTGGCGACGGCCTTCGCGCCGCGCAGCTCGTCTACGCCAAAGCCCGCCAGAACGGAGACAAAGCATTGAAGATCGTCGTCGCGGAGAAAATTGCCGGAGCCGCGATGAAGGTGCTGGAGTCGATTCCCGACAGCACCGTCATCACCCCGGAGCAGTTTGCGCTGGATCCCGCGGCAGCCGTCTCTGACGCCGATGCGCTGATCGTGCGCTCGGCCGTGCAGGCCGACGCAGCGCTCATCGAAGCCGGCAAAAATCTCCGCGTCATCGGCCGCGCCGGGGTCGGCGTGGACAACATCGATGTCGAGGTCGCCACCCGTCGCGGCATCGTGGTGATGAACGCCCCCGGTGCCAGCGCCGTCTCGGTGGCCGAACTCACCCTCGGCATGATGCTCGCCATGGCCCGCCACATCTCGCGCGCCGACCAGACGACGCGCGCCGGCAAGTGGGAGAAGAAGAATCTGCAGGGCACCGAATTGGCCGGCAAAACCCTCGGCATCATCGGCCTCGGCAGGATCGGCACCGAGACGGCACAGCGCGCGCACGCCTTCGGCATGAAGCTCATCGGCAGCGATCCGTATCTCTCTCCCGCGCGCGCCAAGGAGCTTGGCATCGAACTGGTCTCCATCGACGCGCTTTACGCCCAGGCCGACTACATTACCCTGCACCTGGCGCTGACCCATCAGACCGCCGGCATGATCAACGCCGAGGCCATCGCCAAGATGAAGCCCGGCGTGCGCCTGGTGAACTGCGCTCGCGGCGAACTGGTGGACGAAGCCGCTGTGGAAGCCGCCCTGCGCTCCGGACACATCGCCGCCGCCGCGCTGGATGTCTACCGCGAGGAGCCAACCCACAACACCGCCCTGCTCTCTGCGCCCAACCTGCTGGCCACGCCGCACCTTGGAGCTTCCACCAAGGAGGGTCAGGAGGCGGTCGGCATTCAGATTGCCAAGCAGGTGCGCGACTATCTGCAGCAGGGAATTGCGCAGAATGCGGTGAACCTGCCCTCGCTCTCCGATGTCGAGTACAAGCAGATCAAGCCCTACATGGAGTCTGGCCGGCAAGCTGGGCCGCTTTGCCGCGCAGTTGTTCGTCTCCAACCTGGCCGAGATCGATCGTGAAGTTCGAGGGCGAGATTGGCGGCATGGAAGACGCAGTTGATTCGCAGCGCCGCCGTCGCCGCGATTCTCCAGTCCGATACCGAAGAGCCCACCAACATCATCAACGCCCAGGCGGCGGCCGAGGAGCGCGGCGTGGTCGTCCGCGAGACTCGCGCCGAGCCCAATGCGCGCGTCAACCTGATTCATCTCAAACTCGCCGGTCCCACCGGCTCGGTCGAATGCAGCGGCACCATCGTTCACGGCTCCTCGCCACGCCTTATCCAACTCAATGGCATCGACATCGAGTCGCACCTGGAGGGAAAGTTCGTCGTGGTCTCCAATCTGGATGCGCCCGGCGTCGTCGGCTCCATCGGAACCTTGCTCGGCAAGTCACGGAATCAACATCGCCCGCCTCTCGCTCGGCCGCGAGGTCGGCCGGGCACTGGCCATCGTGCAGGTGGATGAGTGCGTCTCTCCCGAGGTGCTCACCGCGTTGCGCCAAGCTCCCCTCGGTGCAGAACGTGGCCAGCGTCAAGGTGTAGCTCCTGCGTTAGCCCGCGAGGGTCGCTCGCGAAGCGCCTTTGTTTATCTTTCTTTCTTTGCACACTACATTCCGTGCTGGTCAGCGGAGCGCTTCTTCTTTTAGAATGTTGCTCTCCGATGTCATTTGATCAAACTTTCTATATCGATTCAGCGCAGAAGTTCGAAGGTTTGCTGCGTAAGCTCTCCTCCCATACCGTCATCGGCCTCGACACGGAATTCATCTCCGAGGGCCGCTACGAGCCTGAACTCTGCCTGGTGCAGCTTTCCACCGCGGAAGACATTTTCATCGTCGATCCCATTGTGTTGCCTGACCTTGCGCCCATGTGGGAGTTGCTCGCCGCGCCCGGCCGCGAAATTGTTACCGTCGCAGCGCGCCAGGAGATCAAGTTCTGCGCCAAAGGCGCGGGCGCAGCTCCGGCCTGCGTGCTCGATCTGCAGGTCGCCGCCGGTTTGCTCGGCTACGGATACCCGCTCTCGCACACCAATCTCTGCCTGCGCATTCTGAATGCGCGGGTCAACGGCGGCGAGAGTTTCACCGACTGGCGCAAGCGTCCGCTAGCGTCCGGTGCAGCTTGAATACGCCGCCGACGATGTGCGCTATCTGCTGCCGATGCGCGAAAAGATCCTGGCGTCGCGCGCAGAAGCTGGACCGCACCAACTGGGTTCGCGGCGAATGCGACCGGCTGGTCAAGACAGTGATGCGCGAGGACGAGCGCTGGAGAATCTCCGGCAGTGCCCGGCTCAGCCGCCGTCAGCTCGCGGTGCTCAGGGAAGTGTGGCGCTGGCGCGACCGGCAGGCGCGCGGACTCAATGTTCCGGTTGCGCGTGTGCTCGGTGACAGTATGTTGATCGAAGTGGCGCGCCGCTCACCGGCAACGGTCGAGGACCTGTTCTCGATTCGCGGTCTTGACAGCAGGTTACTGCGCAAAGCGGAGCAGGATGTGGTGGACGCCGTCGCCGTCGCCCGCTCGATACCGGAAGCCGATCTGCCCAGCAACGAACGGCGCGACGACCCCGCCCAGGTTGCGGTGCTGACGAAACTGCTCTCGGTGGCGGTGGCCAACCTTGCCGCGGAAACCGACGTGGATACAGCATTGCTGGCGACCACCAGCGATCTGCAGGAAATTGTGCGCTGGTTTCTCGACAAAGATCGCGTCCCCTACCCCGAGGTGCTGGAAGGGTGGCGGGGCGAGATTCTGCAGGAGGCGCTGATTGGCTTTCTCGAGGGCAAAAGAGTAATCCGGGTCGGCAACGTTCGCCGCCCCAACCCACTTATCTTCGAGCCATTTTCCAAGGACTAGCCCGTCCAGAGAGCTGCTTGGCGGAGCTAAATCCTATTCCACCCGCGCCACAGCCACAGGCCCGCCATCACCAGCACGAGCAGGCCGCTGGATGTGCCAAGAATGGCAACGAACGGGCGCAGACGGTTCATCCGCACCACCAATTGCTCCTGTTCTTTCTCCAGGTGCGATTCCGCGTTGTCCAGAAAGAGTTGATCGTCTTCGTGCATGGAGAGCACGCTGCGATAAATCAGCACTACCACGAGCGCCGTCGTCAGCACCGCCCAGATCGTCAAAAGAACGGACATCGGTTCCATACGGCCACCTTCGGCGCCAAACGTCGCCTTCACGGGAGTGACTCGCGCTTGGTCCCGGAGTTGAGCAAGCCGAGCCGGAGGTATTATAGGCACGATTTCCTCAGGTGTTCGGTCTTTATTTTTGCCCTGATCCCGCACAGCAGGGCGAAGCCGCCCATATGGGAGCGCTATTTTGCGACCGCCCCATTTCTGCTTGCATCAAATCAGTAGCAGAGATCGACTCCGGTTAGGCAGTGCATAGGTGTGACATCGCATCGCCGGAGTTTTGCTATACTAACACTTCATTTCGAGGAGATAAACCGCCATGTCCACACCCACATCGACTCCTGAAGTTAAGAACGCCCCTCTCACCCTTACTGCGGCTGCAATCACCAAAGTGAAGGAGATCATGGCTCAGCAGACTCCCGTTCCCACCGGTCTTCGCGTGGGCGTTGTGGGTGGCGGCTGCTCTGGATTCTCCTACAGCATGCAGTTTGAAAATGGCGCAGGAGCCATGGATAAGACCTTTGAGTTCGATGGCCTGAAGGTCTATATCGATGCGACCTCGCTGATGTACCTGCAGGGCGCGAGCGTTGATTATATCGAGACCCTGGAAGGCGCTGGTTTCAAGTTCGAAAATCCGAACACCAAGAGCACCTGCGGCTGCGGTTCCTCCTTCAGCGTATAGTTCCAGCCCTGCAGGCAAAAGTCAAAACCCCGTCCTCGAGTGACGGGGTTTGTTTTGCGTTCAGCCGCTCAGCAGATTTATTGCATCGGTGTGGGAGACATTGGTGCAGAAGGCGCGGGCGTGGAAGGCGGATTCGACGAACCGGGTCCCGGTGTCGTGGCGCCGCCTGCGCCGGGCCCGGTCCCGGGACTGGGGGGATTACCAAGTCCTGCGTTAGCCGCGCCAAGAAACATTTTCGGATTGTATGGTCCCACCAGCAACTGGCCTTTATCCTGACTCGGGTCGTAGATAAAAAACCATTCGTTGTACTTTTTCTTCTCGCCGAAGGAGTGAATTCCTTCGGCAGCTTGCTTGCTCACAACACCCAGCACCGGTCCACCACCAAGCACCTGCCCGGAGGTAGTGGGGTTCGTTCCCGTGCTGCCGAGGGCTCCGCCGGTGTCGCTTGTTCCTGGGGTTGGAGTGCCTGTCGTGCCGGGGTTCGTTCCCGTAGCGGTCGCTCCGCCGCCCGGCCCGCGCAGTCCCAGTGTTGCTGGTGTCCGGGTTCTGGGCTGCTGCCGTGGTCGCAGCACTGTTCGGATCGCCAGCATTCGCCGGATTCTGATTCAGCGGGTTGCCTGTAGTTGCGCCGCCCCGCTAGCACACCACCGGCCGTTAGCTTGATGTCGGTTTGATGGACCAGCCTTCCACGCTCCGTCCGGAGACATCGGATCCTTGTATCTCTTGCGCAGATAGCGGATGTTGTTGGTCTTCTCCAGTTGCTCGAGCGAAGTCGGATAGCTGCCATTTTTCTTGTAGTAACGCTTGACTGCCCGAGCGTACTGATCGCCACGGTGCATCATCTCCACTTCGCGGTCGCGCACAATGCTGCGCCGGTAATTGCGCGCCACTCCCAGCATCGTAATCGTCAGCACCGCAACCGCAAGCATCAGAACCAGCAGCATGTAGCCGGAGTCCTTGCCTCTGCCGCCTGCTCGCCGCACTATGATCTCGCACATCATTCCTGCCCTATTCGTGGATACTACCCCTGTGTTCGAGCAATGCTCTGGCGGTTGTTGTTCAGCAAATCCTCCACTTCCACGGCGTTCGGCGAGATGCGCACGATCTTGTAATGCCGATTCACCACGTCTCCCTCGCGCGCAATCCAGACGTCGTCGCCCTGGGAGAGGAATGCCTTCGGCTTTTCACCATTGCCGTTGCTGATTCCAAAATACTTCAAGGTGATTGGCGGCGGAGGCGGAGGAATATTCGCGCGACGTGCGATTTCTTGCTGGCTCAGCAGAGGCGATACCTTGGCCCGGGGAATTTCCACCTGCTCGGGCCTGCGCGAAATATGTTCGTTCCTTTGCCCTCGTACTTCACATTTTCAGAGTTCGCCAGCAGATCCAGACGAAGCCGCGGATCCAGCGACTCACTTTTCAGCGTGGAGACCTTTCCTTTCTCCGGAGAAGCTGCCGTCACTGGCGCGGGCCCCGGATTCGGTTCGCTACTCGGCATCAGCGTCCAAGCCACGGTCAGGATCGCGACTATGCACAGCACAATCGCAATCCGCATCTTGGTCTTGCTTTCTGTTCCCGCCTTCATGCCGCGCTCCGCAGGAAGGTGGACAGGTGAACCGAGACCGTCAATGTGTCGCCTTGCATTCCTCCAAAGCTAACCGCGTCGATCAACAGCATCATCTTCTGCCGTTCGACCGCGTTGATGAACCGCATATCCTGTTGCGTAGCTGCCCTGCACTTGAATCGTGATGCCGACGCCCGTCGTATCCCGGTGGGGCGTCTTTGTCCGCGCGCTCGTCGTACTTCACGGTGGAGACATTCACCCCGGCTTCGTTCGCGATGCGTGATAGTTGTTCGGACATCGCCGAGTAACGCTGGGCCAGCCGCTCGCTGTTGAATTGCGCTTCCTGTTCGCGCGCCGCCGCAATCTTCTTGTCCATGCCCTGAACTGGAGCCGCGGCCTTTGTCTTCTCAATCTTTTCCATCCGCAGGCGCTCATATTCTTGCTCTCGCGCTTCGCGCGAACGGCCCGCCGGAGACAGCAGCAGAGCAATCGCGGCCACGCCCAGCAACAGCAACGCTCCTACCACAACCAGCAGTTGGGTCCGCACATCCCGCAGATCAACGCTCATCGCGCCCCTCCTCTGGCTTCCGCAACCCTGGTTTCTGCCGTCTTGCGTGTCCGCAGTGGCGGTAGGTACATAGAGCGCTGTCAACAGGAACACTCACGGTGTCCTGGCTGTCCTTGTCATGTTTCGCGCGTTCTTCTGTGATGCGTGCATTGCGGAATGACGGCGATTTCTCCAAGCGCTTCACCAGTTCCACCGCGGCCTCCCGCGAGGTTCCCGCAACCTCCATGTGCACTTCCATCGGTATTGGTGCTGCGCTCCAGCTCTGGCGAAATCGAAACCACGTGCAGCTTTGGCGGCATGATTTGTTCCAACTGCATGAACACCCGGGTCCACGAGAACGACTTGCGCGCAATCAATCCATTCAGAAACCTTGAGTTCTCCACCACCGACTTATTCTGCGGAAGCCCCAACATCGTCAATCGCCTCGGTCATGCTGCCGGTCCAGCACGGCGATCTCCGATTTCAGTGCGGAAATCTTTGCGTTCACGTCGCGCGATTGCCGCCAGGTGGAAACCGCAGTCCACACCAGCGCCACCGTGCACACCGCAAGCAGCAGCACCAGCCCGCCCCATTGCAACAGGAAGCGGCGCACATCCTGGTACGGCTTCGTTGCCAGATTGATGTTCAGTCGCACCGTTACATTCCTCTCTTCCTAGAGCAGCGCTCCAATTGCTCCTGCAAAATCGTGGCGCAGATCTTCCGACACTACGCCTGGCTCCGATCAGCTCTCTGACCTTTACGCCGGTCTGCTGCTCCAGTGCGCGCGACAACTCGTTCAACTCGCGCACTCCGCTCACCAGCAACTGCTCTACGCTCACACCGTAGTTGTCCTGGAAATACACCAGCGAGGGATAGATGTCGTCGGCAATGCGCTCGGCGGTCAGTGCTCCCGGCTCCGCCCTTCAAGGATTCGGAAGAGCAATAGCTGGCCATCATTTACCACGGCGATCGAAGTCGCGTCCCGACCTATCTTCAGCAGCATGGTGGGCTGTTCCTCATCCACCGCGCCCAGCGCTCCCAGGCTGGAAGGCAGCACCACGCCCGGCGAGCAGCCAGCGGCGCGGAATGCAGACTCGTACTCCTCCAGCACGCTGTGCAGCACAACGGCGGCCGCCACGTGCAAGCCCTGCGGCGTCCGTTGCGCATCGAAGCTCAGCGCGGCTTTTTCGATATCGAACGGCAGCGACTTGCGAAGCCGGAAGCGAACCGCGGCGTCGGCCTCCTGGCGCCGCTCGGGAAGAGAATCGAAATCCAGCAGGGTCACCCGCACGGCCGAATCCGGCAGCACCGCAATCACGTCCTGGCCGCGCCCACCCACGGCGGTTAAGGCGACGTTCAATCGCTTCGCTGAGGGCGTGCGCATCCTGCACGTTTTGCGCGCCCAGCGAAGGCGTCACAACTCCCGGCCGCCAAGGCTTGGGTGTGCATTGCCCCGATCGTGCCGGACTTGCCTCCGAGCGAACCGCGGCTACACCCTGCGCGGTGACTTCGCAGGCGATGTGAGGCAGGCGAATTGCGCTTCTTTTTTCGGCCATTAGCGGGTTGACTCGATGAACGTGACTTTGTTGATTTCCTTCAACGTTGAAATTCCGGCTCTGACTTTATCCAGCGCCGACTCGCGCAGGAAGTGCATTCCTTCCTCCCGTGCCGCGCGCCGTATCTCCGAACTGGGCCGCCGTTCCAGAATCAGTTCGCGGATGTGATCGGTCAAATCCAGCAACTCGTGAATCGCGGTTCGTCCGTGGAATCCGGTTCCTCCGCACTCGATGCATCCGGGCCCCTCGTAGAACGGAATGCCGCGCCACTCCTCCGGCCTTCAGCCCGGCAGCTTCCAATTGCTCGTCGCTGTACTGCACCTCTTGTTTGCAGTGCGAGCAGATCAACCGCACCAGCCGCTGCGCCAGAATGCAGTTCAGCGAAGAAACAAAGTTGTACGGCTCCACGCCCATGTTCAGAAAGCGTCCAATCACGTCCACCACGTTGTTGGCGTGTACCGTGGTGAACACCAGGTGTCCGGTCAGGGCCGAGTTGATGGCGATCTGCGCCGTCTCCTGGTCGCGGATTTCGCCCACCATGATCTTGTCCGGGTCGTGGCGCAGAATCGAGCGCAGTCCGCGGGCAAAGGTCAGCCCCTTTTTCTCGTTCACCGGAATCTGCGTGATGCCGCGCAACTGATACTCCACCGGGTCTTCGATGGTGATGATCTTGTCTTCGTCGGACTTGATCTCGTTCAGCGCGGCGTACAGCGTTGTCGTCTTGCCCGAGCCGGTGGGGCCGGTCACCAGCACCATGCCGTAGGGCTCCGCAATGTATTGCCGGAACTTCTTGATGTCGTAATCGCTGAAGCCCACCACGTCCAGGGTCAGCTTCTGGAACTTCTCGCTCATCGACTCTTTGTCCAGCACGCGGAGCACGGCGTCCTCTCCGTGGATGCTGGGCATGATCGAGACGCGGAAATCGATGAAGCGTCCGTTGTAGCGCACCCGGAAGCGCCCATCCTGAGGCACGCGCCGCTCCGCGATATCCAGCTCGCTCATCACCTTGATACGCGAAATGATGGTCGAGTGATGTTCCTTGGCGATCGGCTTCATCGCCTCCTGCAGCACGCCGTCGATGCGGTACTTGATCACCACGCAGTCGTCGCGCGTCTCCATGTGAATATCGCTGGCGCGCCGCTGCAAGGCGGTAAAGATAGTGGTATCCACCAGCCGGATGATCGGGCTGATGTCGCTTTCCTGGGTCAGCTTCTCGATCGAGATGGTTTCGTCGCCATTGGCGTCGTCGTCGTGGATCACGTCCAGCGTAAAGGTTTCGCCAGCCTCGTCCAGCACGCGTTGCGACTGTTCGGTTTTCTTCAGGATGTCGGTGATCTCGGTCAGGGTCGCGACCCGCGGAATCACCCTGCGGTTCAGCAGCAAGCTGATCTCGTCGATCACCATCAACTGGCTTGGATCGGCTAGCGCGATCGCCAGCCGTCCGTCTTCCAACTCCTCCAGCGGAATAAAGTTAAACCGGAACATCAACTCAACCGGAACTTTCCGGAAGAGCTCATGCTGAATCTTGAATTCCTTCAACTCAACATATTCGCAGCGATAGCGGCGTGCCAGTTCGTGCGCCCGCTTCTGCTCGTCGTTCGCGTCTGTGATCGGTTCTACAAAAAGCTGTTGTGGCATAACCCTCGTTGCGTTCTTTGCGATTGCCCGCGAAACCGCTGCGCGTGCGAATCCTGTGCTCTGTGTCCTCCCCTCGTTCAGCCTGCCGTAAAGCTGAAAATCGGCAGGTAAAGCGAGATCAGAATAAACCCGACGACCACGCCCATAAATACCAGAATTGCCGGCTCAATCAGCGACATTGCCGCTGACAGCGCCGACTGAACGTCTTCTTCGTAAAACTCCGCAATGGAACTCAGCATGGTCGGCAGTGCGCCCGTCGCTTCGCCCACCTCCACCATCTCCACGGCAAGGTCCGGAAACACCTCGGTCTGCTCCAGGCTGTGCGCCAGTGACCTGCCTTCGCGTACGCTCTTGGATGCTTCGCTGATGCCGCGCACGATCAGGCGGCTGGACATTGATTGGCCCGCCGTTTCCAGCGCCGTAACCAGCGGCAGTCCGCCAGAGAGCAGGGTGGACATCATGCGCGAGAAAACCGCAATCTGATAGCGCTGCCAGATGCTTCCCACCACCGGCATATTCAGTTTGATCTTGTCCAGTATCTCCGCGCCCTGTTGCGTTTTGGCCCAGCGCCTCAGCAGCAGGTAAGTCGCAACCAACACAATCACGATGAGCGGCAGATACTTCTTGGCGGCCAGTGCCGTGGTGATTGTGAACTCCGTCATCGGCGGCAGCTTCTGGCCCAGATCGGAGAACAAGTCGGAAAACTTTGGGATCACGAATGTCACCAGCATGGTGACCAATGCGAACACGCCCAGCACCAGGATTACCGGATAGACCAGCGAAGAAATCAGCTTCTTGCGAAAGCTCAGAGCCAGGCGCTGGAAGGAAACATAGCGCGACAGTACCTCGTCGAGGTTGCCGCTCTTCTCGCCCGCCATCAAAGTCGTCGAATAAATCTTCGGGAACGCGCCTTGCTTTTCAAAGGCGTCGGAGATCAGTTCCCCGCCCTTGGTGCGGTCGCGAACGTCTTCCAGCAACATGCGGAAGTACTGGTTCCGCTGCCGCTTTGCCAGCAATTCCAGAGCCTGCACAATCGGAAGACCGGCGCGCACCAGGGTCAGGAATTGCTGATTGAATATGACGAACTGTTCCAGGGTGACGCGGCGTCGCGTGCGGCAGCCGAATCTCGCCGCCGGAAATAAGTCCGCGCGGCTTGACCCAGTAAACCAAGTAGCCGGACTGCTGGTAGCGGTCGCGAATTTCCGCTGCGGAGTACCCGGCTTCGGCCTTTTCCAGCACCTTGCCGCGCTCATCCGCCATGCGAATTACAAATTCGGCCATATGTTTCCACTCACGGCAAGCACGCTCGGCGCGAGCCCGGCCTTCAGTGTAACATTATGAAACCTCAAGGATTGTTGCCCTGAGAACCAGCTTTTATCCCAACCACACAACTTCCTATCCTCGCACTCGCTGCGTAAGAGCCTCTTGTGCCGATTGCGTCACGGCTCTAACTGATCGCTTTGCAAAACCTCTACGCCTGCCGGAGGCTGAAAGCTGAACTCCGCGTTGCTGACCGCAACGTTCTCCTGCTGATTTTCCAGCCGGAACTCAGTTCTGCTTCCATCCAGCTCTTCCATCACGATCCGCCGCAGATAACCCTGCCCGTCGCTCTCCAGCAACACTTGTGAGATGCGGTCTTCCATCCCCACCGGAATGCCCCGCAGCACCACGTCTCCGGCTACTTCCGGCGGCACGTCCGGCGCCAGCGAAAGTCCGCGCAACTCCTTGTTCAGCTTGGTGCGCCCCAGCAGAAAGCGCAGCGGGGAGCGCAGGTCATCCAGCTTTTTCAGAGCTGTTCGCCGCGCCTGGCGCTCGCCCGGAACATAGAACCAAGCCGTGGCTCCATCGGTCACAAAGACCTTCTTCTGTGGGGAAGCGTAGTCCCAGCGCATCTTTCCCGGCTTCTTGATCCACAGCGTTCCGCTCTCGCTGCGCCGCATCCCTCCGCCAGAATAAATTTCCGTGAATTCTGCGCGCAGCGATTTCATGCCGTTGTAGCGGGCATCGATTCTGGCCGCCACCTGTTGTGCATCCGAGCCAGCGGTCTGAGCCGCAGAGGCCGTGACCACAGGTCAACAGCAAGAAAGAGCGCTATGTTGGTCTGGTGATCATTGTTTCTTTACGACCTTAATCCTTTTCCGGGCAGGTCTCGGAGTTCTCCTCCTGGTGGCAGTCCGCGCGTAATGAAAGGAAACAGATCGGGCTGCGCAACTTGCACCCGCCCTTGCAACAGCCGGTAAGGATTGTTCTTCGGATCAACCGGCACGCGCCGCAACATTCCTGCTGAGATCAACTCCGGCCAGCCCGAGGGCTGCATCCCCTTTACTTTCGTGAACTGGTCAACCCGGTCCTGCAGAGTCTTCACCTCGCCGTCCACTCGCAGACAGCGCAGCCGGTTGATGGCGTTGGCCTTCAGTGCTTGATCTTCGGTGCTGTTCAGGATGTTGGTCCACATGTAGACTGCAGTTTCGGTTTCACCGGCGTGCCCCGCCAGAGCCGCTGCCATCACACGCATCCAGGGATGGGCTCCCGGAACCTTCGAGCCGCGCTCGAACGCATCGGCAGCCTTGGCAGGGTCTTTCAACTCCAGCCAGTAAATGTAGCCGAGGTCATAGTACAGTCGCCACGCCTGCGGATTTTCCTGAATGCCTTTTTCCACCAGCCGCGCCGCCGCCTGCGGATCGCCGGCTCCCTCGGGCGGCTTTTGCGCCAGAAACACCGAGCCGAACTGGTAGGCCGGAAGCAGCTTCGGATCCAGCGTCGTGGTCATATCCAGCAGGGGCTCCAGAATGAGGTACTGCTTCGCTTTCGCCCTATGTTTCTCGCCAAAATACTGCACCACGCGAGTCCAATAGATATCAGCCAGCACTCCCGAGTAACCCAGGCTCATCCGCTTCACCACCTTTGGCGAAGGAATGTAAAGAACCTCCTGCAATGGCTCGTCGCCGCGCACGCGGTCAATCTGGCGCACCAGCATCGCGCTGGCTGCCAGCAGCGCCGCCAGCAGCAGCGCATAACTCGTCTGGACTCGTAGATCTCTGGTCATTTCAGGTTGCGCCGCTCAAAGATCCAGACCGATGCGGTCAGCACCGCGGCCGTGTACACCACCACGTAAAGAGTATTCAGCAGGATCAACTTCGGTTCCACCGCCGTGTTGTGAGCCACCTGGCTGATTACGTTGAGTGCCGCAAAGTTTGGCACCAGATAGGCCGCGCCGGTCATCAGCCAGCGCGTCATTCCCCGGGCCATCCGGGCAAACCCACGAAGATCTTCGGCGAACGTGCCCACAGCAAAAATCGCGAATGCGAAGATCGAGGAGAACACCGGTGTTGAAAACGTGGAGAACAGAAGCGCCAGCGCGGTAATCAGCACGAATTCCAGCAGAATGAAATAGATCGCAGTCAGCAGTTGCAGATCGCCGCGCCCCAGTCCGTGGGACACGTACATCACGGCCGCGAAGAAACCCACGCTCATCAGCAGTGCGTTCACCGTCAAGGTCATCACCAGGCCAAGAAACTTGCCCGTTATGAACTCCCAGCGCCGCACCGGACGCGCTGCCAAAACCGTGTAGAGTGTCCGCTTGTCAATCTCCTTCGAGACCAATCCAATCCCTATGAAAATCGCAATCACAATGCCGAATAGCGAGATCGCCGTCAGACCCAGGTTGATCAATACGATCCGGTTGATCTCCAGTGAGATCTGGCCGAAGAGCACGGAAGCGCCCACGATCAGCAACGCAAACAGAATCAGGTTATAGAGCACGCGGTCGCGCACCGCCTCGCGATAGGTGTTCCAGGCAATAGCCAGAAGCCGTCCGATCATGCATGCACCTCGTTCGGTTTCGCCTCTCCAACGCGTGCCAGAAAGTAGTCCTCCAACGTCGCGCGCACCGGGGTCACACTGGTAAGGCGAGCCTGGCTCTTGCGAACTGCGTCCAGAGCTGCTTCCAGCGAACGCTCGGGCAGCAGCGCCCGCACCACATCGCCCGTTGCGTGGCAGCGTGCACCTAGCGCCGAGAGCGAGGGAATCGCCTGCACGCCATTCCACACCACTTCAACGTCTCCGCTTACCTGTCGCAGCAGGTCTGCCACGATTCCAACTCCCTTCAACTCGCCCTTGTTTAGCACCGCAACTCGGTCACAGAGGGTTTCAGCATCGCTCAAAATGTGGGTGGAAAATAAGATCGTCTTGCCCTCTTCGTTTAACTCCTGCACCAGGTCACGCACCTCGCGCCGCCCCACGGGGTCCAGTCCGCTCATCGGTTCATCCAGCAGCACCAGCTTTGGATCATGGACGATTGCCTGCGCAATTCCCACCCGTTGCAACATACCTTTTGAGAACTTGCGCAACTGTGTCTTGCCCGAATCGCTCATTCCCACCCGGGACAGCGCCACTTCCACCTTGCGTTTCCGCTCGCGCGGATCCACTCCGCTCAATCGGGCGTAGTAGTCCAGCAGCTCCAGCGCAGTTAGATGATCGTAGAAATAGGGCTGTTCAGGAAGGAAGCCGATAAAGCGCTTGACGCTGATGTCGTTTAGCTCGTGGCCCAAAATCTTGGCGGTGCCCGCCGTCGGGAAGACCAATCCCAGCAGCAGCTTCAGAGTCGTCGTTTTCCCCGCTCCGTTGGGGCCAAGGCAGCCAAAGACTTCGCCTTCTTCGATTCGGAGATTCAAAGGCTTCAGCGCATGCTTCCTTTGGTTTCGCCAGAAGCCTGTCGCATATACCTTTTCGAGCGAGAGTGTCTCTATCGCAATCATGGTTCCAGTGTGATTCAAGAGCTTCTTCATCATTTTAGAGCAACCAAGGAGCGCTGAAAAGCAAAAAAGGCACCGGTTGCGCCGGTGCCTTCTTTGTCGAGTCCCCGTTTCAAGGAACTGCGCTGCATTGATGTTGTTACTGAAGCGGGACGAGGCCGTAGCAGCCGAGATCGGTGGTTTGGGCTGCGCCGCCTGCTGCATCGTAGTAAATCACGCCAGTTGCAAGGCCGCAGAAGCTGCGCGTACCGGTTGTGCCGCGGGTCTGCGGTACTGCCGTTGACACAAAGCCGGTGTTGATGAGATTGACGACATCGCCGCCCGGCACGGTTACGTTCACAGTGTATCCGCTCTTGGTACCGCTCGCCAAAACGTTGTCGATGATGCATGCACTCGTGGGAGACGGGGTGGCGCAGGGAGGCGCACCGCCCAGGTTCGCCAAGACGCCAGAAAAGCCAGTGCTAGGATAGGTCGAAGCATAGGTGACTTCGGCGGTGTTGAGGGTGCGGACCGATCCGACGGCGGATGCTTCGTTAGCTGCCATGCGCGAGCGCAGCAAGTTCGGGATGGCGATGGCCGCGATGATCAGGATGATCGCCACAACGATGAGAAGCTCAATCAGCGAGAAGCCCTTCTGTTTACGCATTTTGATGGTCTCCGGTATTTCGTGTGTTTAAGTATCTAAAGTGCTGTACACCTAGTCTAAAGCAATTCATGTGCCATCATCGAGCGCGCTATGGCGGTCGGGCACCCAACGCTGCTTGTCCTGTAGAATCAATCCTTTAGATTCATGCTCCATGCTCCGCACTATGTTTTCCAAAAGTGTTCTGTCGGTGCATGACAAGAAGTGTTACCTTCGCGTGACATATTTTGTCAAGCGTGCCTGATTCTGTCGGGTGAAGTTAGGAGGGGCGGGGCTCCTCTAGGGTGAAGTTGTTGTTGAGGCATATCTGGGCATATGCCACCAGCAAAAAACTCCCCGGTTTGCCGGAGAGTCAAAGTCTTGTAAAGAGATGCTTTTAGTTCCTCCATTGTGCTACTGCGCTATCGCAAGAGCGACGCAAACTGCATCCGTGCCAATTGCCGAGCCGTCAATGTTGTAGTAGATCACTCCAGTCTGGTCGCTGCAGAAGCCGCGCGTTCCGGTTACGCCGTCCATAGTCGGTAGGGCCGTGACCAGGTAACCGGTGTTAGGCGAAGTAGGCGTAATATTGCCGCCGGCACCACCCGAGCCGACAGCCCTAAAACCGTATCCACTCTTCGTGGCAGCGGTGGCCAACAAATCGTCAATGACACATGCTGCTGAGGAGGACGGGGCAGCACAGGGAGCGGCTCCGCCCAAATCTGCCAGCGCATATGCGTAACCCACGGTTGGATAAGCTGCCGCGTAGGTCACCTCGCCGGTGTTAATGGTGCGCACTGAGCCGACAGCCGACGCTTCATTGGCGGCCATGCGCGCGCGCAAAAGGTTCGGGACAGCAATCGCGGCGATGATCAGGATGATCGCAACAACGACGAGAAGCTCTATGATGGAAAAACCATTCTGTTTACGCAATTTATAGGCTCCGGCAGTGCTCGTCACAACAGTTGCAGCAAATCTAAAATACTCCCATCAACTTCTCTGTAAGCCCAATGCAACCCCTGCAATTTGAATGCCAACAGGGTTCAGAACATTACTGATCGCAGGTATATCGGTAAACCAGTGACAAAGCAATAGTTATATGTGTTCGACGAAGCCAGCCTAAGATCCTGTAAGGTATCTTCTTTAGGATGTGACGACATCCGTTATCACCGGATGACAATATTTGTCATCCGGAGTCGCTGATTATTCAGCGGAAGGAGTCTCTCTATTCCATTTTCAATTTCGTTCCGCGGTGCTTTGCTGACAAATGTCTTCTACGCCAGAAGGGCTCAGGTAAAATCATCGAGGAGCGCAAGATGGAAAACGAATTGAACGCAAAGACTCCCTCCCCGGAAACCAGCAATCATGATCCGGAGGAACTTGCTTCACCTGCCAAGTCCGGTCAAGCCGCGGGAACTGTGCAGGGAGGGCGCAGTCTTTGGATCTTTGGCCTGGCTCTTCTGGTTTTTGCGGTACGCGCTCCCGGCATCCTGGCGGAGTTTGTGTTTGACGATGTGGAGGGCATCGTACACCGTCCCCCGGCAGACTGGTCGCACATCCCCCTGTTCTTTACAACCAATCACTCCGCTTTCTATGGATCAAATTTTTACCGGCCAATTTTAAACATCTGGTACGAAATATCGTTCGGGTTGTTTGGAACCCATGCTATGGCATGGCACGTGACCAGCATTCTCGTGCACGTCATCTGCACCTTACTCGTATTTCGCCTTGCGTTTGTCTTAGTTGACGATTTCTCAGCGGCGTGGACAGCTGCCGCATTGTTCGGGGTTCACCCGGCGCACGTAGAAGCTATCTCGTGGGCCTCCGCACTGGGTGATCCGTTGATGACTGTGTTCATGCTGCTCTCGGTGCTCGCGTTTCTGCGCTGGATGGAGCAGGGAAGATGGGTTTGGTGGCTCGCTTCGTTTGTGACCGGAACAGCCGGCATCTTTACGAAAGAAACCGGTGTGGTGCTGCCGGTTGTGCTGCTCGCAACCGTGTTGGCGCTCCGCTCCCGCGCAAAGCCTGGACTGCCGGTGCTTGCCGCAACGATTCCATTTTTCGCAAGCATGATTGTCTTTTTGGGCCTACGCCAGAACGTCTTGCAATCTTTTTCCCATACCCTAACTCCTGCCACTAGCCCGCAGATGATCTTCACCTGGCCCTCGGCGCTCCTATTCTATCTGCGTCACATGTTCTGGCCGTCGGCGGTGGTTCCTTTCTATCCGGTATTCATAGTGAGCGACTGGAAATCCCTGCAGTTCTTCGGGCCGCTGAGCGTGCTGATTGCTGCGTCTGCTCTGCTGGGGTATTTGCTATGGCGGTCGACTGAGCGGCGAAATTTCTATGTCTGCCTAACCTGGATTCTGATTCCTCTCGCCCCTGCGCTTTACATGAAAGCCTTGGCCCCGTTCGAGTTGGTGCATGATCGCTTCCTCTACGCCCCGCTGGTGGGCTTCTGCATCGCGGCGGTCTTGGTATTGCGATGGATCACGGGACACATAGAGGCAAGAGGAGAAGGGCGTGTCTTTTCGCTCGTGGCCGTCGCTCTGATTATTCTGTTCAGCATTGAAACCATGAACCAGATGCTGTGGTGGCAGAACAACAAAACATTGTTTACCCGCGCGGTGGCTGTGACCCCCGGATGTTCGAAGGCGCTCGTTTGCCTGGCGGGTGCCTACATGGTGGACGGCAGCTATGCGAGGTCGATACCTCTTCTGCAGCGTGCGCTGAAGATTGATCCTTTGGACAGCATCGCGTTGTTCTACATGGGGCAGATTACATCGCAGCAGGGAGACGATTCGACTGCAGCGGACTATTTCGTGAGTGCGATACGCATTCGACCAACCTACGACCTGTGGTTACACCTCTCGAAAGTGGAGTTGAACATGAACCAAGTGGACGTAGCCGAAGCTGCCGCCCGGCGGTCGGTCGTCATGAATCCCATCGGCGCGGGCACGCACGCTGCGGTAGCCGCGGTCCTACTGGCGAAAGGCGACCGAACGGGAGCTGCCCAAGAGTTTCGGGAGGAACTGCGCAATTTTCCGAGGAGCAGCTCTGCGCAAACCGGACTGGCTCTGGCGACCGGCAACCCGCCGCAATGAACAGCGGGTTTGACCGGTCCGGGCAAGGTATTGGCTTCGCCATCAGCAATCGATCTGCTCACGTGAGAGCTTCAACCCATTCAGATTTCCCAGTACTGTGACTGCGATCTGGTCGGCAATGAAGAACTCCTGAGCCACCCGCTGAACGTCTTCCGCCTGCACCGCTTCGATTCGCTCGGTAATCTCATTCATCCCGTAGAAGCGGTCGTAGTACATCTCCTGACGCGCCAAGTTGCTCATCCGCGCCATCGAAGATTCCAGGCTCAGCATCAAGCTGCCTTTCAACTGCGCCTTGGCACGAACCAGTTCCTCCCCGGTTACCGGCACTTCCTTCAGCTGGCGGAATTCCTTCAGCACCGACTGCACCACCTTGGGCGCGGACTCCTTGGAGGTTCCCGCATACACCGCCAGGCATCCGGTATCGCGATAAGGATTCAGTTCGCTGAAGATCGAGTACACTAGGCCCTGTTTTTCGCGCACATTCTGGAAGAGCCGTGAACTCATCCCGCCCCCCAGCAAGGTGTTCAAAACAAACGACGCATACCGGTTCTCATGCGAGATCGAGTAGGAGGGAACCCCGATGCAGAGCTGCACCTGCTCCAGCGATTTCTTGTTTCGCATCGAGATTTTTGCTGTTGGCTTGGGCGCCATATCCTGAAGCTCGCTGCTGGCGGCTGGCAGGTGTCCGAACTTGCGCGTCGCCAACTCCAGGAACTCATCATGCTGTAGGCTTCCGGCCGCTGCCACCACGATGTTTCCGGCCTGGAAGCGCTGCCGGTAGTAATCAAACAGCAGCGCAGGCCCAAACTTCTTCACCGTCTCGCGAGTCCCCAGGATCGGTCTGCCCAGCGGATGATCCTTCCAGAAGTTCTGCACAAATATCTCGTGGACCAGGTAATCCGGATTGTCCTCATCCATCTTGATCTCTTCCATAATGACGCCACGTTCTTTCTTTACGTCCGTGTCATTGAAGGAAGGGTTCAGCACCAGGTCGGTCAGCACGTCCATGGCGTCGCCCAGATGCTCGTCCAGAACTTTGACGTTGAAGCAAACGCACTCTTTCGCGGTGAAGGCGTCGAGGTTGCCGCCGAACGAATCCACCTGCCGGGCAATCATCTCCGCCGTGCGCGTGGTTGTGCCCTTGAAGACCATATGTTCGGCAAAATGAGAGATCCCGTTCACCTCGGGCTCCTCGTGGCGTGATCCGGTCCGAATCCATACCCCCGCCGATACCGAACGGATATGGGGCATCTCTTCACTGATAATCGTGAGTCCGTTGGGAAGGACCGTCCTGCGCACATTCCGTAGTGCGGAGTTCAAACTCGTCTCTTTGTTCATCGGGACTCCCTTTCGCGGCGTTGATCCGCACAGGTCTATTATGGCTACTTCGCCGGCTTGCCGGGTGTTCGCAGCTTCTCAACAATAGGCGCTGTACAATCTTTGAAGTGAGATCGACGGTCCGGGATTTCTGGAGCAGTCACTCTTTAGATGCATGGCAATGCTTCCACAATTCGAACTTTTGGGCCTTAACCTTCAAGAGCTTACGGAATTGGCCGGGAAACTCGGCGAACCTGCCTTCCGCGCCCGCCAACTCTTTGATGCCCTCTACCGCCAGCGCCTCGCTGCCCTGGACGACATCTCGACCCTACCCAAATCCTTACGCTCACGTCTGGCCTCCGAGGGCTATTCCGCTGGATTGCCAGCCATTGACCAGCGTTTTGTCTCCCTCGATGGCACCGTGCGCTACCTCGTCCGCTTTTCCGATGGCCAAAGCGTGGAGACCGTTTGGATGCCGGATGGCGATGGCGTGGAGGAGACCGAGGAACTGCTTCCCGGGTGGGCTGCAGGCGCGGCGGGCAATCCTCCTGCCCGCCGACCCTCCTGCCCCCCGACCAATCGCCGCGCAACTATCTGTCTTTCATCCCAGTCAGGATGCGCCGTTAACTGCAAGTTTTGCATGACCGCCTTGCTTGGTTTGCAACGAAATCTCACGGCAGGGGAAATTGTGGGCCAGGTGCTGTTGGTTCTCAATGACCATCGGATCGAAATCGGTCGCGACCGGATTAATTTGGTCTTCATGGGGCAGGGGGAACCGTTTCTGAACTACGAAAACTTTATTCGCGCCGTTCAGCTTCTGGTTCAAGGTGCCGGGATTCCCGAATCGCGGATGACGGTTTCAACCTCGGGCATCGTCCCCCGCATTGCCATCTTCGGACGCGAGCCGATCCGTCCCCATCTCGCCATCTCCCTCAACGCCTCCAACGACGAAGTCCGCGAGCGCGTCATGCCCATCAACCGCAAGTGGAGTCTGGCGGCCATCGTGGAGGCCGCGCGCCAGTTCCCGCTGCGCTCCCATGAGCGACTCACGTTTGAGTACGTGTTGCTCTCCGGTGTCAATGACGCAGCCGGCAACGCCCGCGAGGTGGTCGAACTACTGCGCGGAATCCGCGCCAAAGTCAATCTCATCGCCCTCAATCCCGGTCCCGAGATCCCTTTCCAAACTCCATCCCCGGCGGCCGTCGAATCATTTCAGCAGATACTCATCGCCGCCGGAATTCCCACCTACCTGCGCCGCCCGCGCGGCCTCGACATATACGCCGCCTGTGGACAACTGAAGCGTACCACCGCTCTGATTTCTCTTGCCTGAAGCCTGTAAAGATTTGCTGCCTCCAGCACGGATCGGAGCATCCCACCTCATGCAAGCGATGGAGGAAAAATATGTCCGAGCACCTTACAGGATTCCGAGTGGCCATCCTCGCCACCGACCTCTTTGAAGAATCAGAACTCATCGAGCCGCGCAAGGCGCTCGTTGAGGAGGGAGCAATCACAACTGTCATCGCCCCCCATGGCGGTGAAATCCAAGCCGTGCAGCACGACAAGAAAACCCACAAGATAAAGGTCGATCAGACGCTGACCGATGCCGATCCCGAGCAGTTTGACGCGCTGTTAATCCCGGGAGGAGCCAAGAACGTTGCGGCTCTGCGCAATGAGCGTCTGGCGCAGGAATTTGCCCACCACTTCGACCAGACTCGCCGCCCGATTGCTGTCATCTGCCACGGTGGCTGGCTTCTGGCCTCCGCGCACTTGGTCAAAGGACGCCACATGACCAGCTACCCCGCCATTCAGGACGATCTTCGCAAAGCTGGAGCCTTCTGGACCGATAGGGAGGTAGTGCTTGACGGCAACTGGGTCTCCAGCCGGAAGCCTTCCGACATTCCTCATTTCAACCAGGCGATGCTGAACCTCTTCATCGAAACTCAAGCCCGCTCCCGCATCGCAGCCTGATCGTCGAACGACTTGATTGCGGGCAGATCGCGAACTTTTGCTCGGCGAAGAGTGCCGGATTCGAAGGCAGCCGGCCGCACAGAACGCTGGCTCCAAGACGCCGAAGCTGTAGACGGGAAGCGCATATCGAGCCCGCGCCTCCCGTCGCAATCCTGCTCCAGTGGCTCTCGTCATTCCCGCCTTTTCATCTGCTACCATTAGTCTGTGCCTATGCCTGTAACGGTTCCCATGTTCACCCTGCGCGACTATGACAAGCGCGACTTCGAGGCGGTGTTCAAGCTGGATCGTCTCTGCTTTGATCCCGGCATTGCCTACAGCCGTCCGGAACTGGCCAGCTACATCGAGCAGCGCCGTGCCTACACCGTCGTCGCCGAATGGAACCAGACTGCCCCAGAGGACCGGCAGAGCATGAGCCCGTTCAGCCAGCGCCCGGCGCAACGTCATTCGCTCCAGAAACCAGCCGCGCCCACCGCGCGTCCCCATCGCCGGTTTCGTCACCTTTCATTACCAGCGTCAGGAATACGGCCACATCATCACCATCGACGTGCATCCTGACGCCCGCCGCCACCGCCTTGGCACCCTGCTGCTCAATGCCGTCTGCGAGCGGTTGCGCAAGATGACGGCGTTCATGGTGGTGCTGGAGGTCGCGGTCAACAACCACGCAGCCCTCGCCTTTTATGACAAGCATGGCTTCAAACGCGTGAAAGTTCTGGAACGCTATTACAACCGCGAAGTGGACGCCATCTTCATGACCAAGCGCCTGTAAAGTCAGTCGGTGGCCCACATCCGCCCGCATTTGGCGAATGTGGGGTGGCGAATCTGTCTCTGCCTACTGGCTGCCTACGTTTTCTCTGCTGCCGAAGGCATGGCGAACTCCCGCCAATGCCAACATTCCCAGCGCGAGTGCACACACTCCATTCCATTGCCAGTGTGCCCAGGCGGCGGTGGACATCGCCCAACCCACCGCACCTCCGAGAAAAAAAACGATCATATAAATGGCATTCACCCGGCTGCGTGCGCCCTCCACCAGGCTGAAGATGCGCGTCTGGTTGGCAATCTGCATGGTCTGCTGCCTACATCGAGGACGAGCACGCCCACGATCAATCCCGCCATGTGATAACCCGCCACCCACAGCGCCAGGTATCCAATGCCCAACGTTGCCAGTCCCAGCGCAATCACCCAGCGCGTCCCTTTGCGGTCGGCCAGGCGTCCGGCGAACGATGCAGCCAGGGCTCCCGCCGCGCCCAGCACGCCGAAGCTGCCTGCCACGCCAGCTCCCAGTCTGTAATGCGGAGTCCCCAGCAGGAATGCCAGATTCGTCCAGAACGAGGAAAATGCCGCAAACACCAGAAAGCCCACGATAGCCGCTTCGCGCAGCACCGGCTGCTCCACCACCAGCCGCAACAGCGAGCGCAGCGCTTCCTTATAACTCACCGCCTGTACCGGAGGCAGCTCCGGAAGCCTCCACCACAGCAGGGGCACGAACATCGCGGTACAGCCCGCCGCCACCAGAAAGACTGCGCGCCATTCCAGCAGCGCCGCAATCCAACCACTCACCGCCCGTCCCAGCAGGACTCCCAGCAGCAACCCGGCCATCACGGTTCCAATGGCGCGCCCGCTCTCGCCCCGTCTCACCAGCTCGGGAGCGATGGGTACCAGCACATGAGTAACCGAGGCGGTCATGCCGATGGCTATGCTGGCCGCCACCAGCGTCCACAGCGATGGCGCGAGTCCTGCCGCCAGCAGTGCCGCAGAGACGGCGGCAAAAAGCTTCACAATCAATCCGCGCCGCTCCGCCACGTCGCCCAGCGGCACAAACACCAGAATCCCCGCCGCATAGCCTATCTGCGTCGCCACCGCCACCATCCCTGCCTGGCTTGAGGTGCAGTGGAAGGTCCGGCTTATCTCCAGCAGCAACGGCTGGTTGTAATAGATCGTTGCTACGCTCGCGCCGCTCGCCATCCCGAGGAAGGGAAGAAGGCCGCTATGCTTGGGTGTCGTCATCTATGGGTTATAGGTAGAAAATTGCAACCGCCAGTGTATCAGCAGGCCCCCAAGCACATGCCGAAGCCTTGATAGAGGATTGGCGCGCCGCAGATGAATATCGGTGCTATGGTTTCCATGATGCGGAATTCTTTACGCGCACTCCTCATTCTCCTCGTTGTCAGCGCAACCATGAGCGCAGCACCTCGCCCGACGAGGTAGCCGCCGCCGCTGCAGCCAACGATCCATCCGGCGCGCGCTGGGCTGAGCGGACTCTGAACCAGATGTCGCTGGAAGAAAAAATCGGCCAGTTGTTCATGGTCTGGGCCAAGGTCGATTTCATGAACTTCGGCGGCCCGGAGTACCTCAAGCTGCGCGACGAGATGAAGAGGTACCACCTCGGCGCCTTTGGCATCACCTCTCCCATCGATGGCGGCCTGTTGCTCAAGGCAAGCCCGCTCGACGCCGCTGCCCTTACCAACCAGTTGCAGCGGGATAGCGACCTGCCCCTGTTCTTTGCCGCCGACTTTGAGCGCGGCTTGCCCATGCGATTCCGCGGCGGAACCGTATTCCCCCATGCCATGGCCATTGGCGCCACCGGCAACACAGCGTACGCCTATCAGTTCGGACGCATCTCCGCCGAAGAGGCGCGTGCCATCGGCGTGCACTGGAATTTCTATCCCGATGCCGACGTGAACTCCAATCCCGAAAATCCCATCATCAATGCCCGCGCCTTCGGAGAAGACCCAGGCGAAGTCAGCGAGCTTGTCAAAGCCTTCATCCATGGAGTGCATGACGGGCACGGCATGGCCACCGCAAAGCATTTCCCTGGCCACGGCGATACCGCCACCGATTCCCATCTCTCACTCGCCCGCGTCGATGCCACCCGCGAGCGCCTGGATCAAGTTGAGCTGCCACCCTTCCGCGCCGCCATCGCCGCCGGCGTCGATGCGGTGATGGTGGGCCACCTGCTCGTGCCATCGCTTGAGTCCGATCCCCTCCGCGTCGCCACTCATCTCCTACAACATCAGCACCCGTCTGCTCCAGGATGAGTTTGGCTTCCGCGGAATCGTCATCACCGATGCGATGGATATGAACGGCGTCACCCGCATCTTCGGCGGCAACACCCCGCAGAGCGCAGGCCGTGCCGCCGTCCAGGCCATCAAGGCCGGAACCGATTACGTCCTCATCCCCGGCGACCTCGACGGTGCGTACAACGGAGTTCTGGAAGCGGCCCGGAGCGGTGAGATTCCCGAGAGCCGCATCGATCAATCCGTCCTCAAGATCCTGCGCGCCAAAGCCGCCCTCGGACTGCATAAGAACCGCCTCGTCGATCTCAACGCGGTCAACGACATCGTCTCTCGTCCGGAAAACGTGGCCCTCGCCCAGCAGATCGCCGATGACGCCGTGACCGTCGTGCGCGACAGCCAGAAACTTTTGCCGCTTCCTCCCGGCGTCGACATCGCTCCGAAGTTCGCCTACCACGCCGCCACGCCGCCGGAAATCATCTCTTGGTGCTGGTCTTCACCGACGATGCGCGCAGCGAAAACGGACGCGCTCTGGTGCGCGAAATCCGCGACCGTGTGCCCGACGCGCGTGTCATCTACGTGGACGATCCACTTGCCCCCGCGCTCGCTCCGCACGTTCTTCGAGGCGGTCGCCGCCGCCAAGCGGGTCATCGCAGCCGTCTACGTCATACCTTCGGCGGGCCGCGTCGTAGCCGGCGATCCCGGGTCACCCGCGCTCGACCGTGGACCCTCGACGGTGCTGGCCAACGTTCTCAAGTCTGCCAATGACAAAACCGTAGTTGTCGCTCTCGGCAATCCTTATGTGATCCTCGAATATCCCGCCATCCGGAACTACATCTGCACCTTCTCCAATGCTCCGGTCTCCGAGCAGAGCGCGGTCAAATTCCTCTTCGGAGAAATACCGGCCCGCGGTCACCTCCCAGTGACCATCCCCGGCATCGCCAACCGCGAGCCAATGCCCGCAACAACCAGCACCGAACCCAGCGCCCAGCCCCCCCGTGCTGCGCCGCTCGACCCCTAGCGGAATCAAGGATGCTCCGGCAACATTGTCCGCACACACCCCGGGCGGGGGAAGTTTTGGCGGGAATGTCATGAGGGGAAAACTTCAGTGTGGAAGAGCTCAGTTGAAGAAGCAGCCGTTACAAAAGCTGCCTAGTCTGCGGGAAAGCGCCCGGTGTTTATTCGCTTATTTTGATAGATGCTGCTGTATCCATTCAGAGATGCCTGTCTACGAAAAATAAAATCGGGCGTTGCCGAGCCAGCCAGCCCGATTGCATATCTCAAGCGGATGACGCCGCCACTTGTCCCAAGCTCCCCGATAACGGCTCCGCCTGGAATGACATGACATATCGATCTGAAAATCCTATTTGGTGAGCCGCCGCATCCTAGCTATCGTGGAACTCGATGGAATGTCAAAAAGAAAGACGGCATGGGTTTACATTCGTGGTTTAGATAATGACCTGCATCTTCGCACTTCAACTGGCACTTATGGCACCGAATCGGACCCTTGACTTTGGAATCATGGGTGGCACTTTTCCATCTGATTGAAGCCATCGTGACCGTGCTCCTACTCTCGTTCGCCTTATTGTTTCAATTGAGTACTGCACGTTTATCTCCCATTAATCGAAGCTGAAAATGAAGAACTTAGCTGATGCTGTGGAAAAAGTTCCGGCCCCAAGATTACCTGAAAAGGAACTATTAACACTCCGAAATTGGTCTTACGATGAACTCGAAGTCATTATTGTTACTCGAAGTATCCGCGAAACAAGAAGGCCCCTCAGTTCGATTCAGCTGAGGGGTTTTCGCGCGAAGATCTTAACGCCGCCAGCCGTATCCACGCGGCCCGGCATATCGGTACCCGCGCCCAACTACAACCCGTCCCGGATAAACATAAGGCGGATAAACATACGGACGATAAACGTAACCTGCTGCCCACGACACGTAGGGTGCTGGTGCCACATATACAAAAGGTCGCGGTCTTGCGACAACATATCCATACCCAGTCCACGGAGCCTACCCACTTCCACAGCGACCGCAGCATTCGCCTTAGGCGGAGTAATAAACGCCATCGCCAGCACCAGACCGAATAACACAGCTACCGTTCTCCTCAGCGTCTCCTAGCCCTCCATACTCACTGAGTAAGAAAACCATTCGACAAGAAACGTTTCGCCTTTCATCCAGGCCGCCAGATAACAGCGCACCGTCCTTCTTTGTAGTAGGATGAGCGTGTAAGCGAAGACATGGCTGCCGCTACCATAGTGTCGCTCATTGCGCGAAACAGTACGCGGAAGGCCCGGGAATGACTTCTCAAATAGCAAGGTACACACGATGACAAATTCAAAACTTCAGGCAGCCCTCGACGAACTCGAACGGCTGTGCGAGACCGTAAAGGGATTCCAGGAGCGCACCGGCAAGCTGCCTAACGTAGATAGTGACGCTGGCCGCGCGCTCTCCTCCCTGGAGACATTCACCAGCGAACTGCGCAAATTAAATATTGGCAAAATCCTCGGTCACAAGACATAGATAACCAGATCAACCATATGAAAGCGTGGCTTCGATTCCGCCTCAGCCATGAGCTCTCGTTACGGTAAAAAAATGTTGTGAATTTCGAGCACGCTTCTGTTTCTCGCAACTCCCCAATGATGTATCTTGATTTTGAGTTATCTAACCAAGAAAGAATGGTAACGCAACCGCTTGATCCGGCGATGAGCCGGGGACGCGGAGAATTCTTTTTTATCGGGGACGAGCGGTGAATCCAACAATCATGTCAGCCAGCAATGCCGAGCGGTTGTTCGATGCAGCCTATGCCATTGATCTCCCGCACCGGCACAGCCTCGGAATTGATCGGGCATTGGGGATAGAAGAAGCATCGCTCGCCTCCCTCGTCCGCTTCAATTCATCCGTATTCGATTGCTATAGGAATACGGCGTGTCTCGCACCCCTAGTCGCTCAACTGATAGACGCGGCGCTTCAAGCCTTTGGATTCTCCGTGGAATTGCAAATGGCGTGGCTGAATCTGATTGCCCCTCATGCCTGGAAATGGTTGCCGCTGACGAGCAGCTCTGGCCGGCAAACCTGCCCGCCGGCGGATGTCCTCAAGCGCAGTATGGATATTGCGATCGGCGCGCGCGCCGCATAAACTGCCGCGCTCCCGTCAAAGCAGTTCAGCTGAATCGATCGCAAGCCCGCGCTGTCTCTCTTGTCTTATTCAAAGGTTTTATCCCAGCCATAATCATCACACTATGACCACAAAGTTTAGACGTTAATAGCTCGTGAAAGTCGAGCATCCCTTGCTGCTTCAAACAACCTGTGAAGCGCATCTGGAATCTAGTTAACTCACGAAAGAAAGCAGGACGGACCCACCAGCCGCTTGCTCAAAATTGAGCCGGCAGTCCATTTCTTATTTCACCTCAAGGAGGAGCCATGGATTCCAGTCACGTGCCGCCTACTCGTCAACGTTCGGATACGAGTGTCCCCCACGATTCCAAAGACTTCTGCGATCTCGCAATGCATCAGGCGTTAGAGGTTCAGAAGGTAGCGCTCGACATGGTCGCCCGTTGGAATTCATGCATACTCGATAGCATCTGGTTCCTACCCGAATTCAGCAACCTTCAAGAGGCGGCGGCCCAGGCCGTTGCCTGTTACGCGGAATTGCAGATGAGCTGGCTCTCCCTGCTGACGCCTCAGGTCTTAACCGATATCGCAGCCCCTTCGGTCGAAGTGTTGGAACGCAGCATGGATATCGCGATGGGGGTTTGCTTCCCAGCACTAGGCGGACGCGCGAGCTTCTCGATAATCTCTGGCGGTCGAGTTTCATCGGCAGAGGAGCAACCAGAGAGGGTTGAGGCGGTTGCAATCAGCGTTCAGGCAGCATAAGTACAATGCATGGGTATAAGGGGTTAGCGCGCATAAGAATAAAGAATAGGGTATGAAGGAGTGCGTGCTTGCCCTACCCACCCGTTGCCAGCAAATTAGTTTAAGAAACCCCACCCGTCTGTCTGGTAACAGACAATCCGGCTCCGGCGAATATGCCACAATGATGGTCCACATTAGCAGGGTGGGTTACTTGCCGTGCGTCTGTCGTAAGGAATGAGCAGGAGGGTTATACCCATGGATCCCACTGTCACCCTATGCGAAAAGCTTGTTTTTGTAGTCAACGATGAAGCCCTCATCGCTGACACCCTGGGCTTCATTCTGCGCGGCGAGGGATTCACGGTGCGCACTTTCTATGACGGACTGGCCGCCTTCGAATACGCGCAGCAGGAAACTCCCGACATCGTCCTCAGCGATGTTGTAATGCCGAAGATGGATGGATTTATCCTTGCCCATAAACTTCGGGAGCAGTTTCCCAAATGCCAGATCCTGCTAATTTCCGGCAATGCATACTCCTCTGAGCTACTCGCAAAGTGGAAGAACGACGGCGCGGCCGAATTGGAGATCCTGGCTAAACCCATCCACCCAGAGATCCTCATTGGCAAAATCAAAGCGATGGCCGGAGTAAGTGTCACCTCAATCAAACGTTGCGCGTAAGTAGCTCTCAAGTCCTGCATGTCAAGTATTACGAATACCTTGCGCAATTGTCTGGCTCAGACATACCTCTTAGTCCAAAATGGCGTAGAATTAAGTCCACATCTTCATACGCATCTCCGCTAGCCGAGAAGCTGGTTCATATGCGCGTCCAGATGCCGTTTCGGCAGAAGGAGCAGCTTATGAACCCGCCTGCAACGCAGTACAAGAATCGTGTGCTGGCAGCACTACCAAAAAATGAGATTGAACGCCTCGCCCCGCACCTTTCACCAGTCCCCCTGAAAACCCGCACTCAACTGCTGGACGGTCAAGCCAGCCACGCATATTTCCTGGAAGAAGGACTCGCCTCCGTGGTCCTGACTCTGGCCGACGGATCGACGGTCGAGATTGGCATAATCGGCATCGACGGCGTGGTCGGGCTACCCATCCTTCTGGGAGCAGGGACGATGCCAGGAGAAACCTTCATTCAGGTTGAGGGCTCCGGCTTTCGCATCGAAGCGCAACGTCTGAAAGATGAATTTGAGCGCGAGGGACAGCTCCGGAGTCATCTGCAGAAGTACATCATGGCGTATGCGATTCAGACCGCTCAGACCGCCGCGTGCAATCGGCTGCACACGATCAGCGAGCGCCTGGCGCGATGGCTCCTGACCTGTCACGACCGTGTGCAGTCCGACCGTATGACGCTCACCCACGAATTCCTCGGCCAGATGCTGGGCGCTCCCAGAACCACCGTGACCCTGGCGGCAGGGATGCTGCATGAAGCCGGTCTGATCGACTACGCTCGCGGCCATGTAACGATCAAGAACCGTCCAGAGTTGGAGCGCGTCGCTTGCGAGTGCCATCGCACCGTGCTGGATGAGTATCTTCGTTTAGGATTGCTTTGATCGAATCAGGCAGTCAGCATTGCGAGGAGTTGCTTGGGGTGGACAGGCTTGGCGAGAATCTCGAAATTATGTCCCTGCGCACGAGCACTTTCCAGTAGATCGGCGGCAGTGGCAGTGTAGGCATTACCAGAAATGAGAAGTATTCTGCAGTCGGGAAGGATGCTGCGAATGAGAATCATGGCTTCGACCCCATTCATACCCACCAAGAAAATATCGCTGATGATGAGACTGGGCTTCAGGCTTTTAGCGGCCTCGATAGCTTCCATGCCTGAGTAGACGGCAGAAGCAAGGAAGCCAGCCTGATTGAGTATGACAACCAGTGTATCGGCAAGGACACGTTCATCATCGACCACAAGCACTCTGGTCACAGGTGTCCTGATTCCTGAAAAGAAGATTGAGTCTATCGGCGATTAGAACACAATTCTGGTCAAGTTACTGTCTGGTATCAGACACACTGTTTAAACGACAAAAAGGCCGGACAGAGCCTATGCTCCATCCAACCTTAACTTTGTCGATTGTGTTGGCTGTCACCAGAGACAAGGAATGGAATGTCAACGGGTGGCCCATTCAAGCCTCTGTTTGGCTTGAGTGGGCAGTTGCATTGTTTGTGGGACAAGAAAAATATGGTGGAGGCGAGGGGAGTTGAACGCTGTAAGTATATATATAATCAGTAAGTTACAGATTCTAAATAATCGAAAAACGGTACAAACGATCAAAAAGTAGGTCGAAAGTACAAAACGCGTACAAAATAACGAAAAAGCTTCGCAAATAGTTCGAACTCCCCCGCCTCCACTTCGATTCCGTCCCCGAACTCCCCCGCCTCCACCTCGATGCCATCACGTGTCGTCCCAACGGAGCAGAAGCCGCTTTCAGCTTAGGTCCCCAGATCATCTACGAGGCAGCCACTTTCTTGGGGCGTCCGCCGAGTTTGCCATTAGCGCGCACAGCCGCCACCTTGGCAACGGAGCGTGCTTGCCCCCCTGCCTTGCCCAACTGCGCTGCCATCCACCGCCGCGACCCTAGGAACCCTTCCAGGAGCGAAGGCAAGTAAAGATCGGCATCGAGCTTCGGGAAATGCAACCCGAGCCCAGATGGGGAAATCTCGATTTTGGCAAGCTGTTCGGGTTTTGCCTCTTCAAGCCCTTGGGCATCCTGCGGCTTGAAAGAGACAGTAAGTCGGCTGCTGAGATCGACGACCACGCGGTCAGTCCGGCGGTCATAGCGAGCCGCAACCGCCGTTGGAGTCTTGGCTAATACAGCCGCCGCCCGAAGGTTTGCTGCCTCGAATTCGTCCTTACGGTTCACCATGAATCTTGCTCCACGCCGCGCACAGATGCGCTGTTGTAGCTATTAAGGCCGCCTTGATTTTCGCCAGATCACCGGGCGAAAAACCGTAGTTTTCTAGCAACTCTGGCGGCCCGTCGGGGCAATTCAGCTTGAAAACAGCCTCACAGCCATTGCCGATGACGTGCACATGGGCGGGTCTATGATCGTTCGGATAGACGACAACCCGCAGTCCGTCTATCACGGCAACTTTTGGCATATTAGCATAAACCTAAGCGGTTTGGTTAGATTCTTGAGAGACAAACCCATCAAACATGCAAGCACCTGATTTTGCAATGACATTGCGCGATGACCGCGCGGAACCAAACGTTTCAACCAGCATAATAACAGTCTGTACCATGTGTCATATACTAGCTATGATTGCAATAGATTTTACCCGGCAAGGAATCGCGCACTATGCCACGAACCAAAGACCCCGACGCACCACAGCTCATCAAGGCTTGTACCTCTCTGGACGAACTGACGCTGACTCTGCTTGAGAAGATCAGACACAAGTTCCACCTGACCAAGGTGAAAGCATCGAAAATGATTGTGGGACTCGCACTCGAAAAAAAGATCAAGCTGGCGGACGTTACGAAGTTCTACCAGGAGGTCTGGAACAATCTTTCTTTTGAGAGCGGACAGCGCTTCTCGCAATTGCGCCTTGACTGGACGCCAGAGGAAAATGCTTTGCTACTCATCTACGCTAAACATCTCCTCAGTTCGAACAATCGAAGCGAGGCCGTGCGGATATTGATCGCTTACTTCGCAATCCAGAACAAATTCGCCGTCGTAGGCCAGGTCAAGAAATACACAATCGTCCCCACCTAAAGGGGCCCCCAGGACTGCTTCGTCTGGACGTATGTGTCTTGACGGCCACAGCTTAGAGTACCAAGGCGCGTTCTCACAGATACTACACAAAGTGATGCAGCGCACAGCGCCGGATACATAAATCAGCTACAAAGGGATACATTAACCAGCTACAAAGGCTCGTTTCGCGTGGCCGTCCTGATTGTGCTGTCCGCCAAGAGCCATCGGAACGGTCACTTCGGCTCCACTCAAAGTCGAGTGGTCGCCAGCAGTCGGTTAGGTTGAAGTCTCCCGAATTCTGGGCAGCACTATTGTGCAATCTGTGCATTTCAAAGTTGGAGAATCCCGGTGCTAAAGCTATCTCCCCGCCGTACTTCTATTCGGTTCTTCATGGTTAGCAGTGCTTTATTCATTCGCCACAATGTCAGGTCGCTTTGTGTGGCACTGCTCTTACCTTGGCTGTTCGTCGGGTTACAAGCACAGACTGCGAGCTTTGGCTCTGTCAATGTCGGCAGCAGCACGACGGCTACTGTAGATATCACCATTCTCAGTGCAGGCACACTGGGCAGCATCCAGGTTCTCACTCAAGGAACTGCTGGGCTGGACTTTACCAACGCTGGTGGGGGAACCTGTGCTACCGGAACCGCTTACGCAGCCAATGCTACCTGCACGGTCAATGTAACTTATACGCCGAAGTTCGCGGGAATCCGGTATGGCGGCGTTCTGCTCGATGACGGATCGGGCAATGTGCTGGCAACCAGCTACGTGTATGGCACCGGCACTGGCCCGCAAGTAGCCTTCACGCCGGGTATCCAGAGCACAATAGGCAGCGGCTGGATTCAGCCTTGGGCGGTTGCACTGGATGGTGCGGGCAATTTGTATGTTGCCAATTATCCCACCGCGCCCTATGCGAGCGGTGGCTCGCTAGTTAAGTTGACGCTAACGGGTGGGAGTTACACGCGGAGCACCATAGGTAGCGGAATTATCGGTCCGACTGGAGTTGCGGTGGATGGGGCTGGAAACGTCTATATCGCCGATTCCAGCGCGGAAGTGGTTTTTAAGGAGACGCCTACGACGGGCGGCTATATCCAAAGCGAGATTCCAACCCCTGGTATGAGTTGGCCCATCGGGGTTGCGGTGGACGGAAGTGGAAACGTCTACGTCACGGATGCTCCGAACAATCGCATCCTGAAGGAAACGCTGTCTGGGGGAAGCTACATCCAGAGCGTAATAGGGACTGGCCTAAACTACCCTATGGGAATTGCAGTGGATGGAAACGGGACTATTTACGTTACGGACGAAGATTCCCGGTTAGCTGAGGAGAAACCATCAGGTAATGGCTACATCGAGAGCATTATCTTTAGCACCGTGCTGCCCGGCGCAATTGGTAATGGCCAAAGCGTAGCAGTTGACGGCAGTCACAACCTCTTTATCGCTCAAACCACAACCTATCAGGTGGTGAAGCTGCCATGGACGGGCAACGCTTACGGTCCTCCGGTAACGCTCAGCGCTCTAACTGGCCCATGGGACGGGAATAGCCCATGGGGGGTTGCGGTGGACGGGAGTGGAAACGTCTACTTCACCTCTTCCTCCGGCAATTTATACAAATTGGATTACGCGGACGCACCGAGTCTGACCTTCGCAACGCCGACACCTGTTGGATCGACGGATACGGCGGACGGCGCGCAGACGGTCACGGTCCAGAACATCGGCAACGTGACGTTGGCTTTCCAGCCCTTCGCTACAGGCAATCTGCTCGATGCGGTGCTGACTTCCTCGGGCCCAACGGATTGCACGGCGTTGAGCAATTTGCAGTTGGTGTCAGGCACAGCGTGCACGCTTGGCGTTGAGTTTGCCCCCGCGCGATCGGGACAATCTGTGACGGGGTATGTCAATGTCTTGGACAACGCGCTGAACGCGGCATCCACGCAGACAATCTCGGTGCTGGGCACAGGCAGTCAGGGCACGCAGACGATCACGTTCACCAATCCTGGGACCCAGACCTATGGGACTCCGCTGATGTTGACTGCAACGGCGTCTTCTGGGCTCCCGATCACCTACACGGTGACCGGGCCTGCAACTGTGAGCGGCAGCATACTGACGTTTACTGGCGTTGGATCAGTAACGGTCCAAGCCAATCAAGCCGGTAACGCCAATTATTTTGCCGCCACTCCGGGCAGCGTGACGTTTATGGTAAACAAGGAGGCGACAACGGTTACGTTGTCGCCTGCGAACTCGGTGACGCTAGGCGCATCGACCACGCTGACGGCGACGGTAAGTCCGGCAACGGCGACTGGTTCGGTGACGTTTAAGAACGGCAGCACCACGCTGGGCACGGGCACGCTCTCGGGCGGCACGGCGACCCTGACCCTGGCGGCAACGACCGCCAACGGTTTCGCTGTGGGCTCGGATTCGATCACGGCGGTGTATGCAGGCGACAGCGATGACGCGGGATCGACCAGCAGTGTAGCGACGCTGACGGTGACGGAGAGTACCAGCACCACGGTAACAGTCAGCCCTTCTTCCATTGCTCTGGGTAGCTCTTCGGCGACACAGAGCCTGACGGCAACGGTGACGACGACCAGCGGGACTCCGATGGGAACCGTGACATTCAAGGTTGGCACCGTAACGGTGGGTTCGGCGGCTTATAGCGGCGGAAGCGCAACCTTGAACGGAATTGCTCCGACGACGGCGAACGGTTTTACAGTTGGCAGCGACACCGTTACCGTAAGCTACACACCGACGACAGGCACTAGTTTCGTCGCATCGAGTGGAACGCAAACTCTGACGGTGACGGCTCCGGCTTACACAATCACTCCGTCACCCACGACGGTTTCGCTGAGCAAAGGCGGTTCGCAGTCGGTGACAGTCACGCTGGCGTCCACTACTTTCGCGGACATCACGACATGGACGGTGACAACAAGCTCGCCGCTGATTACGGTGAGTCCATCGAGCGGCACGGCCACGCTATCAGCCAACAGCAGCAGCACGGCTAGTTTGACCATCACAGCATCCAGTTCGGCGACAAACCACGCTCCCCGGCTGCCGTGGACGGGTGGACTGATTGCCTTTGGTGCGGTACTGGGAGTACCTCTGGCACGGCGGCGTAAGCGGTTGGTGGCAGTGCTGCTGACGGCGCTGGCAATTACAACGCTCGGGTTCCTGATGTCATGCGGCGGCGGAGGTGGCAGCAGTACCCCAACGTCACCACGCAGCTACACGGTGACGATCTCCGGAACAGGTGGCATCAGTTCGACGATTGCGGTGACCGTGCAGTAGGAAGGCGTTTTGCCGTTTGAGTAGCTGGATGTAGCGGGGGAATTCTCTCCGCTGCTCGGCCCACAACCAACATGGAGAATTGTTATGGCAAACACATCGAACGGCGAGGTTCCGCTGATCTTGAATGACCCTCGCATAACTGAAGAAATTGCGCGACTGCGATCCATCGTTGAACAGATCCAAGGGCAACCCGACCTCGAGCTGCACGGCTTGCGTGAGGGTAAAAATGGGGAGTGGATCGGCGTCTTTCGGAAAAAGAAGTCATAAAACCTCTTCGCCGTATTAGGAGATTGAAGCATGGATACCCAAGTTGTTTCTTCAGTCGTTGCCGTTGTTGGTACTTTAGGTGGGGCCTTGATCGGTGCCTTTGCTCAGCGAGAAGCAAAGAAGATAGGCAAGCTTGAGCGGAAGGTTGAACGGTATGAGGATGAAATTCGAGCAAGACAGGTAGAAGAAGATGCTGCCGCAGAGTGATTGTTCTCTCTTAACGCCTCGACGAGCGCGCAAGCTGTGAAGATCGAACTTCGCGACAGAACGGAACAGGAATGTGGACTTCGACCAGTCATTACGCCTAGCCAGATGAAGCCTAGCAACTAGAGGTCAACTCACAAAACGGAAGAAGTCGTACGCTGAGTAAAGTAGGGCCTTACGGAAGCAGGCACTGCCCGTCCTGCAGGGGTTGATGTCCGGTTGGGGTAGATTTCAACCGGACATCAATGCTGGCTCGCTCGCGCTAACAACCATTCGAACACTTCCCGTTTCTCGATGAAGAGCTGATCGACGCAGCATTTTATCCCTGTGGAGTAAATTGGATCGGTTGGCTACTTCTACGGCTTCAGCCGCAAAGCCCCATTTTTCATTGACGGTGCGAAGTACCTCACCGCAACTGCCGAGGCGTGCCGAAAGTTTACCTCAGCTGCGATTCTCGCACCATCCCCCAGCGGGCGCACACCAAATAGGCCAGGCTCGCATTCGCGGGCATTGTTCCACTGCTCTTCGTTCAGGCGGCAAGCTACACAATACGAGCCTTTTCCTGCCGTTCGCAAAAGCGCCGCCCGCGCGCCAAACAGAAATTCGTTTGGCACTTGCCGCGCCCGCTCCAGCCTCCCGCCTTCACTGCGCTCCGTCCTCCTTGGCTCCCAGTCGGCCCGGTTTTGTCCGCATTCGCTGTGAGAAACAAAACCAGCCCACCGGGCAGCCAAGGAAAAAAACAATGTTAGTAAGGAGCAACAGCAATTCCAGTGCGAGCCGTGATCCGCACAGCTTATCTCTCAAAGTGTGCAGCACCTGATTGAGCAATTGCAGGATGGGAAGAGCGAGGCGTTGACTTCCTACTTGTGCGCCATGGCACGTTTTCATAAATACAGCCTAGGCGACGTCGTGCTCATCGCAACACAGCGCCCGGACGCCACTCGGGTGGCTGGTTTTCATACGTGGAACGGATTTGGGCGGCATGTCGGAAAAGACCAGAAGGGAATCCAAATTCTTGCGCCGGTCATTCGCAACAAACGCAGCAACGACCCGGACGACGGCGAGGAGCGCGGCGAATATATTACCTCCGCTTTCCGAGCGCGTGTACCGTTTCGACGTGAGCCGGACCAAATGGAGAAAAACTGCCCGCCCCCCGCGACCGTTTCCGGCGATGTCCGGGGATATCGTGACCGCCTTGTGGAGTTTGTCGCCCGGCAGGGAATCCAGACTTGTCATACGACGAAGCTATTGCACCGGCTCTTGGGGTTTCCAAGGGTGGTCAGATTGTGTCCTGCTCCCAGGGCAGAACAAGGCCGAGGAGTTTGCAACTTTGACGCACGAGGTAGCGCACGAATTGCTGGAGCACGCAAGCCGCCACGCGGAAACAACCAAGACAGTCCGCGAGGCCGAAGCCGAGGGCGTCTCATTCATCGTATATTCTGCGATTGGCTTGGAGACTGGGTCCGCGTCGAGCCGATTACCATTCTGCTCTATAGCGGGAACGCCGAAACTCTGACCGAAAGCTTGATGGCGATCCAGCGAACTTCCGGCGAGATTCTCAAGAGCCTGCTGGATTCCCCAGAGGAGAGCAACTAGAATTCTCGGCTCCTGAGGACGCCAAAAGCGTCCTCACAAGCCATAGAACCGATTCCGCCGAACCCTATTTCAGGTGCAGTTGTCTTCATGTGACCAAGGTAAGTTATTCCCTCCCCCCAGGCCAATCATATTAGTCATATACATAGTATTGATATTTGGTATAGTCACGCTATGCCATTGCAGCTCTGTGCCTCGGACTTTCGCTCCATCTACGTCATCCCATTCAATAACGTAAGCCACAAAAAGCCAAGCCCATATAGCATGACACGCCACCCCTTACAGGGTAGCTGCACAGCAACCCTCGGTATCCATATAGCAACCGCGCAAAACGATACGTCTTCGCCAGGCTCCGGCCACGGGGTGTCGCGATGAAAGAGGGTCTCCGCA